>CAWGVN010000001.1:0-2757500 GCA_963826085.1 uncultured delta proteobacterium
GGGCCCCCGGCCGGGCGCGAGCCCGGCCTTGGCGGGCCCGCGTCCGCGCGAAGCGCGGCGCACCGTGGAGCGACGTGCGACGTGGGGGCCTCCTATCGGCGAAGCGCGTTTGACATCACAATCTGCGATCCCATAGCGGCTGGTTCCGGGGTGGCGATCGCCGCCGGCGTGACGGCAGTTCGCCACCCTGGGCACGGCGGCAAACCCGCGGGATCTCTGGCCCGGCGCGATGGCATCCGCGTTGCTTTGGGCTGGGGCATGACTGCGAAGATATCGAAGGCTCCCGCTGGGGGCGCGCGCTACAATGCGGGCGTGAGCGCGATCGCACGCAGCTACAACGTGGTGCTCGAGCCTGATCCCGACGGCGGCTACGTAGCCGTCGTGCCGGCGTTCCCGGGCTGCTACAGCCAGGGCAACACGGTGGAGGAAGCACTCGCAGGCGCGCGCGAGGCCATCGAGCTCACCATCGAGGACATGGAAGCCGCCGGCGAGCCTATCCCCGACCCGACCGGCGAAGTCGTGCACAAGGTCGCCGTCGGGAGCTGAGCGTGCCGAAGCTCCCGCGCGTCTCGGGGCGCGAGGCGGCGCGCGCGGGGTTGCTCCGGCGGCTCATTCGCGATGCCGGAGTGAGCGTCGAGGAGTTCATCGAAGCGCTGGGGCGCTAGCCGTGCGGTTCGAGGCATGTTGCCAGATGTCCGCCGACTCGGCGCGGCTCGCGCTCGGTCTCTGCGACGTCGTTCGGGGGCTATCCTGGACGCTGCTGCGCTTCGAACAACTCGCAGAGCTCGTCGTGGCGGGCGCGGGCGTCGTTCCAGCCGAGGTCGATGAGCTGGCGTGCGAAGCGGCCGTCGAAGAGCAGGTACGAGAGCAGGTCGGACTCGTTGGGGTCGTCGGCGCCGCTCGCGAGGCGGCGCATGAGGCGCCCGGTGATGCCGCCGATGGTCGCGCCGCTTACGCGGATGAACTCCGCGGCGAGCACGCCGATGTCCTCGGAGGCGCGCACGAGGACCGCGCGCATCGGGCGCAGGCCGCGGCCGGGCTCGTAGCCGAGCATCGCGTTGAGCGTCGGGACGAAGTCCTCGCCGTAGGCGCGCTCGCCGGCGTCGAGGATGTGGTTGACGCTCTCGAGGCGGGCGAGGTCGGTGTCGAGGCGGTCGAGCATCAGCGCGTTGAGCGTCTTGCCGAGCAGGAAGAGCGGTCCGGGGAACGCCTCGTCGGTCTGCTCGTCCGCCGGCGCGAGCGGCGCGTACGACGGGTGGCGCCCGGTCCCGACGTGGCGCGGGTTGACGACGAGCAGCGCGTCGGCGCCGAGGCGTCGCGCGGGCGAGAGCGGAACGTTCTGCCGCAGGCCACCGTCGCAGTGGACCTCGCCGCCGATGCGCACCGAGCGGAACAGGATGGGGATCGCGGCCGACGCGAGGGCGTGCTCTGCGCGGATTGCGGCGGCGCGCGGCTCGATGGTGGGGTCGGCGCTCCACGGCGGGAGCCGGCCCTCGCGATTCTGGACGAAGACGACCGTGCGCCCGCTCTGCACGTGTGTCGTCGAGACGCTGATGGCGTCGAGGTGGCCGCGTGCGATGTTGTCGTCGATCTGCCGGAAGGGGATCGCGTCGCGGACGATGGCCTCGATGCCGCCCGGGTCGAGGATGCCGCCCTCCCGCGTGGGCACGTCGGTCGCGCGCAGGCGCAGGATCGCGAGCACGCTCCGCACGTCGGTGCGCACGAGCGCGTCGAGCTTCATCGAGCCCCACGCGTCGAGCATGCGCTGGACGGCAGCCTTGCCCTCGTGCACCCACGCAGCCAGCCCGCAGGCGTTGAGCGCGCCGACGCTCGTGCCGCACAGGATGTCGAAGCGAACGTCGCGTCCCAGCGCCGCCGAGACCTGCTCGAGCACGTACTGCACGACGCCCACCTCGTAGGCGCCGCGCGCCGCGCCGCCAGCGAGAACGAGCGCCACGCGCTTGCGGGTCACGACGTCAGTGTATCAGTTGCGGGAAATCCGGGTGGCGATCGCCGCCGGCGTGACGGCGGTTCGCCACCCTGTGATCGGCGGTAGGTCGCGGGAATTGTTGGCGTGAGTGCGCGGCACGCGGCTTGCGATGCGTCACCCCGTGGCAATGGCGACAGCTAGACCGGGCGGGGCCCGGGCGGTAGGTTCTGCGTGATAGATGTCGAGGTTCTCGATCCTCCAGAGCGCGTCTTCCGTGCCATGCGGCGCGCAGAAGACGGCAAGCCCGCCTGCGGCTCCAGCGGGAATCGGCTGGGAGTTCGCCCCGGCGTCGACATGGCGATCGACGCCGAGCAGACGGTCAGGCCGGGGAGTGGTGGCATGTCCGTGACGCCCGACGCGATCGAGCGATTGCCACCGCACGTGAGACCACGAAGTCTGCCCGGCGGACTCGGCAAGCTTCCGATCTTCGAGCTCGAGAGCGCGCGGATCGGTCAGCGGCTGGTCGTCAGGCGCGATCCCGCCAATCGCGAGCGCCACGCATTCGTTGAGCCCGCGAGGCGCATGCAGCTGGACGAGCTCCAGGAGGCGCTGTGCGCCACGCGCGAGGAGTGGGAGGAGGTGCCGCCGTGAGCACCGGGGTGGCGAAACGCTACAGGGCGCTTCTGACCGAGCTGCTGTTCGAGCGGGAGGCTGCGGGGGGCGAGTTGCCGGAGGAAGCGGAATCGCATTTCGTCGAGCAGCTCGATGGGCTCTGGTGGCAACTCTCTGCCGAGGAGCAGGCAGCGATCGATCGCGAGTTGCAGAGCGGCGCTGCGGTGTCGGTCAGCGAGGAACCACGGCTCGTGGACTGCAAGGTGGCGAAAGGGGCCAAAGCACCGCCCCGGAGGGCGGCGTAGCGATGTATCTAACCGCGCAACGGGTCGTGTCGCCCGACGCTTCCCGGAAGGGGATCAACACGTTCCTGTATCTGCACGGAGAGCCCGCCTGGGAGGGCGGCCCCCCACCTGATGTGCCGGATCAGGATCCCGGTACGTTGGCGTCGCACTCGATCTCGGTCGAGCCGCCGGGCAACAGGGTGCAGAGCTATCTCGACATCATCGCGCCCGACGGGACGCCGTGGACAGATGTCCGCCAGGCATTGCTGGACTTCGTCGCGGAAGCGCAGCCCTCGCCGCTTCCCTGGCGCGGGCACGCCGGTCGCTGCGCTTTCCGGCTCGGCATGGACAGCACGCTGTCGACTCACTGGCAGAAAGAGCTCGCGGTGCTGTATCGCGCCGCGCAGGCGCTACGGCTGGCGGGGGCGGAGTAGGCGGGGGCTCGAGGCGCGCGCAGTGCGGGGCGCTCGGCTGAGCGACGAGCACCTGCGGTGTGCCGCCGCTGGTGGCGGGCGCGGTGGGGAGGTAGTTGCCGGATGTCCGCCCGGGCTTTGCGAGGTTCGAGGGGCTTGGTGACCGATATCATTCGGTTCCCACCATAGGAATTCCATATTCCATACGGAATATCCCCTGCATCGCGAGCGCTGGCGCCCGGGGCTCGAGCCATGTTTCACTGGTGTCATGGCGAGGGTGGCTTGGGAAGTGGGCGCGGCAGGGGCTTTGCTGGGAGCGGGGCTGCTGCTGGTAACGGGCAATCTGCACGGGCAGGTCGCAGCGGAGTCCGGGGCTGTGGGCGGGCAGTGCGTCGCCGCTGTTGCCGCAGGGAATCAGGTCAGCGTGGAGCTGCCGCGCAGTGCTGCGGGAGCGGAGCGCGTGACCGATCCGCGAAGCGGGCTGTCGGTGGCAGTGCGGCTGCAAGGCGCGCTGGCCGCGTCCAGGGCCAGGTTCGAGCAGGGCGCGGCGGTTTATGCGGGCGCGCTGGCGCCGTCGACGGAGCTCACGCGGCGCACGACGCCTCTGGGCGTCGAGGATTTCGTGAAGCTGTCGCACGATACCGGGCAGCGGTCGCTGACCTGGCGCGTGGATGTGTCGCAGGTGGCGGGGCTCCGCCTGGTCGGCAATGTGCTCGAGCTGCTCGACGCGGGGGGCGCGCCGCGGCTGCGCGCGACCGCGCCGTACCTCGCCGATGCCAACGGCAAGCACCATCCGCTCGCGCTCGATGTGGAAGGCTGCGCCGTGGACCGCAGCCCCGCGGCGCCGTGGGGACGGCCGGTGACGCCGCCGGGAGCGAGCGAGTGCAGCGTCAGGGTGAGCTGGAACGACGCGGCTCTCGCCTACCCGATCGTGGTCGACCCGGCCTGGACCGCCACGGGCAGTCTCGTCTACGGGATGGCCGAGCACTTCGCGATCAAGCTGCAGAGCGGGCAGGTGCTGGTCGGAGGAGGCACCGGGGGGATCTCCGAGCTGTACGACCCGTCGAGCGGCACCTGGGCCGCGAGCGGCACTCCGGTTGCGAACCACTCCGTGCCCGGGGTCGGAATGCTCGACGACGGTCGCGTGCTCGTAGTGGGCGGAGGCACCGACGCCTGCGAGATCTACGACCCTTCCAGCGGGGCGTTCACCGCGACGGGGTCGATGTCGACCGGGCGCGATTGCTTCGGGCTCGCAAAGCTGGATGACGGGCGGTTCATGGCGGTGGGCGGCTACTTCGCGAACTACGAGCTGAACACGGCGGAGATCTACGATCCGCAGGCGGGGACGTGGTCGAACGCCGCGTCGATGGCGCAGTTCCGTGACGGCGTCTCGGCGACGACGCTTCCCAACGGCAGCGTGCTGGCGGCGGGCGGCAAGGAGCTCGGCAAGCGCTTCGACACGACGGAGCTGTACTACCCGTCCGGGGACTACTGGACGGCGGGGCCGAAGATGCCCTCGCCGCACGCCTCGCAGGCGGCGCTGGTGCTCGACAACGGGCTGGTCGCGATCGTCGGCGGGGAGTCCACGGGCGCGGTCGATTTCTTCGACCCGGCGAAGCACACGTGGCGGTCGGGCGACCCGCTTTCGGTGACGGGCTACGCGTCCGCGGCGGTGGCGCTGCCGGACTCCTCGGTGCTGGTGACGGGGGGCAGTGCGTCCGGCGGCAACATGGCGACCACCGAGACGGTCACGGCCGAGAGCGGACGCGAATCGCCAGGCGCCAACATGACGACGATCCGCTCCTTCCACACGGCGACGCTGCTCTCGAGCACGGCGACGACTGCGACGGTGCTGGTCGTGGGCGGCTACGGCCTGGCCGCGGATCATACGGGACAGAAGACAGCCGAGATCTACACGGCCAGCCTGCGCGGCGCCGCGTGCACGACGGGCACGGACTGCATCACGGGGCAGTGCGTCGATGGCGTGTGCTGCGACTCGGCCTGCAAGGGAATATGCATGGCGTGCAGCGCCGCGAAGAAGGGCGGCGGGGCAGACGGCATCTGCGACAACGTCGCGGCGGATTCCGATCCGGACAACGACTGCCAGGACCAGGGGGCGAGCTCCTGCGGAACCACGGGCGTGTGCGACGGGAAGGGAGCCTGCACGCTCTACGCGGCGGGCACGCAGTGCTCCCCCGACGCGTGCAGCGGCAACTCCTACGCCCACACCTACGCCTGCGACGGAGCCGGGAAGTGCGTGGACACCCCCGACGACTGCGCTCCCGGCTACTGCGATCCGAACACGCACCACTGCGTTGCCGTCGCCAATGGCGGAACGGGTGGAGGCGGCAGCGGCGGCTACGGCGGCAGCTATCCCGGCACCGGCGGCTACTACGGAACCGGAGGCAGCTCGGGGTCGTCGAACAGCGCCGCGCCGAAGAGCGGCGGCTGCGGCTGCTCGACGACGCCGCGGCGGGATACGCCGGGGTTGGTGTTCTTGTTGGGGATGGCGTTTGGGCTTGGGGTGCGTCGCAGGCGGCGGGGAGCACGGCGGGGCGCGCGGTCGGGCCGTATGCGCACGTTCCTCGCCGCCGCGGTGGCGGTCGGCGCTCGAGATGGCGATCCTCGGCCCGGGCCATTCGATCGTTCCGTATTGCCCGCACCGTGAAGCACAGTGAGCGTGGGCCCCCGGCCGGGCGCTAGCCCGGCCTTGGCGGGCCCGCCGCGCGACAGCGCGGCGCGACTGGAGCGACGCGCCACGCGGGGGGCAGCCCATCTGCCCACGTGGGCGGAGCTTGTCTGCCCAGGCGCCGGCTTGGCCGCGGCCCTTTGCCGCGCGGAAAATTGCTATGTATACAAAGCATTTTTTCCGCGCGCGCAGGGGCCGCGCCTCGGCGCTATGCGTGGCGCTCCCGGGCGGGCTCACAAAAGGACGATCCTGCCTACTGTCGCGTGACATGTTCCGACACCTCGACCTGGCGACGTGCCGTAAAAGCGGCGGCAGTGGCGATCGGAGGTGTTCCCCGGTCGCCGGAACCCGCCACCCGCTCGAGGTGTCGCGAAGGGCGCTTTCCCGCTCGACGGTCCCGGACGCACGCGAAGTCTTCGACGTTCCGACGCGCAGGCACGTTTCGTGCTGGGAGAGCGACCGGGCGTTTCGTTCTGCACGGAGTGGGAATCATGCAACGTATCCTCGCCGCGGTTGGGCTCCTGGGCTTCGGGCTGCTTCTGGCGGCCTGCGGCTCGAGCACCAAGGGCGTTTCGTCCAACGACCCCGGTATCGGCGGAAGCAGCGGTAGCTACGGCAGCGGCGGAAGCGCGACGGGCGGCGCGGCCAGCGGTGGAACCGCAGGCACGGGGAGCGGCGGCGCGGCAGGTACGGGGAGCGGCGGAACCGCAGGCACTGCGAACGGCGGTGCGGCCGGCACCGGCGGCACCACGGTCTGCGCCATCAGGACACAGGCGTGCCACGACTGCTGGGCCAAGTGCGACAGCTCCTACAAGAGATGCCTGACCGACACCAGCTGCGAGCCCGCGTACAAGGCGTACGGCTCGTGCGTCTGCCAGGCACAGGACGCGGGCGGCTCGACCGCCAGCTGCACCGACGCGCTCAAGTCATCCGGCAACGCCGGCTACGAGCTCTGGAAGTGCACGTCCGGCTGTGCGACGGCCTGCGGAACGTAGCTGGCGTCCGCCGGGTAGCGATGGCCGCACGCGACGGCGCCGACTTGGGCGCGGCCCTTCGCCGCGCGGAAAATTGCTATGTATACAAAGTATTTATTTCGCAAGCGCAGGGGCCGCGCCTCCGCGCTATGCGTGGGGCGCAGAACGCGTACCACGGTTCGCGAGATGCGGGCGCGCCGGCGCGGGGACCGTGCGGCTCGATCTACGGGTGGCGCGGGACACGGCGCGCTTCCGGCGGACCCTCGCCGGCGTGATGCAGAAGCACCTGGCGCGCGATACGAGCTTCGTTCGCTTGCTGTGCGACACGTTCTGGAAAGCGTGGCGGCACCTTAGGGTGCGCAGCGAGAAATACGCGCACTCTGGAGGTGACGGGCACGGCGAGCAGCTTGAAGTGGGAGCTGGGGCGGCGCTAGCATTGTCGCCGATGCCGACCTGCAAGCAATGTGGTGAAGAGGTGGACGAGCTCGAGACGGTGCGCATCGGGGGCAAGAACCGCCGACTGTGCGAAGAGTGCGCGGACGAGGCGCGCGAGCAGGAGGAGATCGCCGAGGCGAGCGAGTCGGTCGTGCAGGACATGATGGGGTTCAAGGGGCGGCGCTAGACCGCGACGCGTCACGTGACGCGCGTGTGACAATCGGCCGTGAGGCCCTGGGGCGAGCAGCCTTTTCGGTTATGCTGGCCGGGTGAGATCGCTCTGGATTCTTCCGCTCGCCGTCCTTTCCGTTCTGCCGGCCTCCGCCTGCTCGTCGTCCGACCAGGGCTCGGGCTCGAAGCCGAAGCTGTGCGACCCGGCCGCGAGCCAGACAGCGGCGGCGGACCGCAGCTCGTGCAAATTCGCGACGGGTGCGCTGGCGAAGGACACGGTCGGCTGCGCAGGCCGGCAGATCCCGATCGATCACATCGTGCTCATCATGCAGGAAAACCGTTCGTTCGATCACTACTTCCAGAAGCTGCCGGAGAACGGGCAGCCGGACGTGGACGTGGCTCCGCCGAACACGACCAATCCCGCGCCGGACGGCACGCCCATCCCGTTCATCCACAAGACGGAGTACTGCTTCGACGACACCGATCACTCGTGGACGGCCAGCCACACCGAGTGGAACAACGGCAAGAACGACGGCTTCGCCATCGCCAACGCCGAGGACGCCGCCCAGGGCACCGACCAGACCGGCGCCCGCGCGATGGGCTACTACGACCAGACGGACATCCCGTTCTACTACAAGCTCGCCAACACGTTCGCCATCAGCGACAACTACCACTGCTCGCTGCTCGGCCCGACCTGGCCGAATCGAATGTACTTCTACGCAGCGACGAGCTTCGGCAAGGTGACGAACGTGCCGGTGCCGGGCGACGTGGACAACATCTTCAAGGCGATGAACACCGCGGGTGTCTCGTGGAGGATCTACCGGACAAACCTGGCACCGGAAGGCATGTTCCCGGTCACGCTGCTGTCCAGCACGGATCACGTGGTGGACATCGGCGAGTTCGACAAGGACGCGGCGGCGGGCACCTTGCCGAGCGTGTCCTTTGTGGATGCGGAGTTCAGCGAAGGCGGCTCGGGGGAAGTCAGCGAGCATCCGCCCGCCGACATGCAGGTCGGGCAGCTCTTCGTGCACGACAGGATGACGGCACTCATGCACAGTCCGCTGTGGAAGAGCTCGGCAATGTTCGTCACCTACGACGAGAACGGCGGCCTGTACGACCACGTCCCGCCGCCCAGGGCCTGCGCCCCCGACAGCACTCCACCGCAGAAGAACGCCGATCTCGGCGGCTTCGATCGCTACGGCTTCCGGGTTCCGGTGTTCGTGATCTCGCCGTACGCGAAGAAGCACTACGTGTCGCACGTGCTGCACGACCACACGTCGATCCTCCGCTTCGTCGAGGCGCGGTTCAACCTGCCTGCGATGACGGCGCGCGACGCGAACGCCGACGCGATGCTCGACATGTTCGACTTCAAGAACCCGGAGTTCATGACGCCGCCCAGCTTCGACGCGCCGCCGGTCGACGAGGCGAAGAAGACGGCGTGCCTCGCCGCCTACCCTCCCTGATGTCCTGATCTAGAGGTCGGCCTTGGCCTTCATGGCCTTGTTCTCGCAGGCCACGTGCTTGAAGCCGAGCATGCGGGCGCTGTCGCCGAAGTCGCCCATGAAGTTCTCGATCAGGAAGCGGTTGCAGGGCGGGCCCTTCACCTCCAGCGTGGTGCCGTTCTGTCCCGTCGCAGCAACGCTGTCGGGCTTCTTGCCCTTGGCGATGAGCGCCTTGTCGTACTGCTCGGCGAAGACGGGACGCGCGGCGGCCTTCAGCGAGTCCTTCTCCGCGGCGGGAGCTGCCTGGAACAGCGCCTTCGCCTCGAGCGCGTTGCACTTGTCCGGGACGTAGCAGCCGCCCCTCGCGGCCTGCAGGCGCTGGACGTCGCTCATGGCGCCGTACTTCTTCACCAGATTTGGCAGCTGCGACGACGCGGCCGGAGCTGCAGCCCCGCTGTCGGTCAGCGGCTTCGGCAGCGGCTTCTTCTTGCAGGCGCCGAGCGGCAGGACGAGCAATACGGCGAGCGGGAGCGCGAGCGGAAACCTCATGGGCCCCCAGCATAGGGGAAAGCGGCCGGAACCTGCAGCGCGGAAAGCGGTGCTAGGCTCTGCCGGCCAGGAATCCGCCGCGTCATGAGCAAGCGTTTCGTCAATCTCGACGGCAGCGGGCCGCAGCCGTTTTCGAGCGTTCTCAAGTGGGGCATCGTCGATCGCCTGGCGGGGCGCCGGCGGCGATCGCCCGGGCGCGCGGCGGTTCCGCGGGTGGAGCCGGACCGTCCCGCGCTGGCGTCGCCCCCCGCGCGGGGCGAGGCGGCGCGGCTCACCTGGCTCGGGCACGCGACCTTCCTGGTGCAGATCGACGGGGTCAATCTGGTGACCGATGCGGTGCTGTTCGAGCGCATCACGGGAGGGATCCGGCGCAACGTGCCGCCGGCGCTGGGCGTGAACGAGCTGCCGCCAATCGCGGCGTCGCTGGTGAGCCACAACCACTACGATCACCTCGACCTGCCGACGCTCGCGGCGATCGGCGCGCCGGTCATCGGCGGGCTCGGCCTCGGTCGCTACCTCGAGCGCGCCGGGCTCGCGTGCACCGAGCTCGACTGGTGGGAAAAGACCAACGTGGCCGGCGTCGAGGTGAGCTTCGTGCCGTCGCAGCACTGGAGCCGGCGGGGGCTCGCCGATACCAACGAGTCGCTCTGGGGCGGTTTCGTCGTCGAGGGACAGGCCGCGCGCGTCTACCACGCGGGCGACACCGCCTACTTCGACGGCTTCCGCGAGATCGGCCGGCGCTTCCCGGGACTAGACGCCGCGATGCTGCCGATCGGCGCGTACGATCCTGCGTGGTTCATGGAGCAGCAGCACATGAACCCGGAGCAGGCCACGCAGGGCTTCGTCGATCTGGGTGCGCGGCATTTCGTCGCGATGCACTGGGGCACCTTCAAGCTCACCGACGAGCCGCTGGACGAGCCCCCCGAGCGGCTGCGTACCGAATGGAAACGCCGCGGGCTGGACCAGGCATGCCTCGGCGTCCCGGCGGTCGGGCAGAGCATCCGCGCCGGGCGCACGACAAGGCCCTAGGGACGCGGCGACCACGCAAAAGCGGGCAACCCGGGCGGGAAGCTGTTATTTTGCGGCGGCTGTCCTCGATGAAGAACGCCACCCCGAAAACCCGGCTCCGGAGCGGTCAGTGAACGCCCCCACGCTCGCGCCGGGGACCACCTTGGGCGGCCGCTGGCAGGTGGGGCCCTTCATCGGCGCCGGCGAGCTCGGCGAGGTTTACGCGGTGCGCGATCCGCTGAGCGGGCAGACCGGCGCGCTCAAGCGCTTCTCGCCACAGCTGCTCGGGCACGCCGGCGCCTGGGCGGCTTTCGACAAGACGGCGCAGGCCGTGGCGGCGCTGCCGTTCGACGTGTTCGCCAAGCGCATCGATTCCGGGACCGACGGAGCGCCCTGGGTCGTGACCGATCGCGTGGTGTGGCCGTCGCTGGCGGAGCAGGTGCGCGCCGGCGGCACGCTGCCGGTCGAGCGCATGGCGGCGATGCTCGACGCGCTGGCTCCGGCGCTGGACGCGGCGCACGCGGCCGGACTGGTGCACCGCGGTCTGAAGCCGGGCAACGTGTTCGTCGAGCCCGCGGAGAAGCCCACCGTGCACGTCACGGACTTCGGCGCGTGGCGCCTGAGGGCGGCGCTCGGGATCGCGCCGGGCTGGGCGGCCACGCCCGGCTGGTTGGGCCCCGACGCCGCGGATCCGGCGGAGGCCAGCACGCCGCGCATGGACGTGTTCTCGCTCGGGCTGGTGATCTTCCACGCCTTGACCGGGCACTGCCGCTTCTCCGCCGCAGAGCGCGAGCCGGTCAACATCGAGGCGCTGTGGCTGCAGATGCTGGAGCCGATCGGTTCCGCTTCGGCGCTCGCCGCGGAGCTCGGTGTGGAGCTCGATCGAGGCCTGGACGACTGGCTCGCCCGCGCGCTGGCGCCGCGACCCGAGGAGCGCTTCGAATCGGTGGGCGCGATGGCCGCCCGGTTCCGCAGTGCGGCCCAGGTGTTCGGGGGCGCGCAGAAGAACGCTCCGAGAGCGCGCCCGATCCAGAAGACGCAGCTCGGCGTCGCCCCGCCGCCCGTGGCTCCGCCGGCCAACGCAGGCGCGTCGCCGGCTGCGGCGTCGCCGCCCGCGGCGTCGCCGGCTGCGGAGCCGTTGCCGGCGAAGAAGCGCACCCTGCTGATGTTCGCCCAGGGGCCCGACGAGCCTCCCCCTTCCGGCGACGAGCAGCACGAGCCGGTCGCCATGGTCAGCGCGCAACCGCTGGCCTATCTGCGCGTGCCGACGCGACCGCCACCGGCAGACGTGGAAGCGGTGCTGCCCGCGACGGCCGCCGTCCCTCCCACCGTGTCGGCTCCCGCACCCGCCACGATGGCGCCCGGCACGATGCCCGCACCGGCCACGGTGCCGATGCCGCCGGGTGCGGCAGCTCGGGTTCCAATGCCGGGCCAGGCCGCGGCCGTTCCGATCGCGGCGGCTCCGGGCCATCCGCTCGCCGCCACGCTGCCCACCGCGCAGGCCGCGCCCACCCACGCAGAGCTGGAAGCGTACGGCGTACCGAAGAAGCGCGGGGCCGCGCTGCCGATCGCGATCGGCGGCGGCGTGATCGCGCTCGGCGGGCTGGGGCTGCTCGCTTTCCACTTCCTGCATGCGTCGCCGGCGAAGGAGACGACCGCCGGATCCGCGACGGTGGCATCGGCATCCAGAGCGCCCGCCAGGAGCGCCACGGCGCCAGTCGCGAGCGGCTCGGCGGACGCGGGCACGGACGCAGCGCCGCAGTCGGCCATCGTCCACTTCGTGTGCGACCCCGCGTGCGACCGCATCGAATGCGACGGACAGGAAGTGAAGCTCGACGCGGGCGCCGCGCCGCTCGATCCGGGTCCGCATCGCTGCACGGGCACGCGGCACGGCTACCTGCCGTCCAACGACCGCTTCCAGGCGGACCCGGGGCAGGACGTGACGCGCCGGCTGAAGCTGACCAAGCTCATGCCCCACCCGCAGCCCGCGCAGCATCCCGCGACGACGCACAAGAAGAAGACCTGCGGCACGTTCATCAACCCCTGCAAGTGACGCCCGTGGCCGAGGAAAGCCCCAGCGCCGCCGAGGCGAGCGACTCCCGGAGCCACGGCGAGTCCGAGCGCAAGCGGATCGCCGGGCGCGCGGGCATCACGGCGGCCGGCACGCTGCTGAGCCGCATCCTGGGTCTGGGCCGCGAGCAGGTGCTGGCGGCGATGTTCAGCCGCGGCGCGACCGACGCGTTCTTCGTGGCGTGGGTGATCCCCAACGTGCTGCGCCAGCTGCTGGCCGAGGGCGCGGTGCAGAGCGCCGTCCTGCCGGTGCTGTCGCAGACCCGCGAGCAGCTGGGCGACGAGGAGGCGCGGAAGTTCTTCCGCGCCATGCGCGGGCTGTCGCTCCTGATCCTGGCGGTGGTGGCCGTGGCCGGCGTGATCGCCGCGCCGCAGCTCGTGGATCTGTTCGCGGCCGGCTACAGGAGCCAGCCCGGGCAGTTCCAACGCACGGTGACGCTCACGCGCTGGGTGTTTCCCTACATCTTCTTCATGGGCACGGCCGCGCTGGGCGTCGCCGCGCTCAACACGCACCAGCGCTTCGTGGTCACGGCGTTTGCACCCGGACTGCTCAACGTCGCGTTCATCGTGTTCGCGCTGCTGCTTCCCGGCTGGCTCGGCGCACACGGCTACGAGCGCATCCTGGCGATGGCCTTCGGCGCGCTGGTCGGCGGCGCGCTGCAGGTCGTGGCGCAGTGGCCGAGCCTCAGGAAGATCCGCTACTTCGAACGACCCCGGCTCGACTTCAAGCACCCCGGCGTGCGCGAGGCGCTGCGCCGCATGGGCCCGGTGCTGCTCGGCATCGGCATCTACTACATCGACGTGGTGCTGGCGCGGCGCTTTCTGTCGGAGCTGCCGCGCGGATCGCAGAGCTACTTCGGCTTCGCGCTCCGGCTGTGCGACTTCCCGCAGGGCATCTTCGTGATGGCGCTGCAGACCGCCACGCTGCCCAGCCTGTCGCTCCTGGCCGCGCGCGGACACCACGACGAGGTGAGCCGCACCTTCGCCTTCGGCATGCGGCTGGCGCTGTTTGTGGGCATCGCCGCCACGGCGCTGTTCGTGGGGCTGGCGCAGCCGCTGGTGGTCCTGATCTTCGAGCGCGGCGAGTTCGGTCCGGCCGCCGCGCACCAGACCGCGCTGGCGCTGATGGCGCTCGGGTCGGGGATCTGGGTGGTCGCAGCGGTGCGGCAGCTGGTGGCCGTGTACTACGCGCTCGGCGACACGCGCACGCCCGTGATCGTGTCGGCCATCGACCTGTGCGCGTTCATCGGCCTGGCGCTGTGGCTGCGCGGACCGCTCGGGCACGTCGGCATCAGCGTGGCGGTGACGGGCTCGGCGTTCGTGCAGATGCTGCTGCTCTGGGTGCTGCTGCGCCGCCGCCTCGACGACACGCGCTTCCTCGAGATCGCGGGCGCGGCAGCGCGCACGCTGCTGTGCGTCGCGCCGGCGCTGGCCGCCGGGATCTGGAGCGCCAGCTGGCTGGGCGAGCACGTCGGACGCGGCGCCTTCGTGCGCATGCTGCCCGGAGCGCTCGGCGCGGTGCTGTTCGGTGTCGCGTTCCTCGGCGCCGCCTGGCTCGTGAAGAGCGAGGAGCTCGCGACGATCCTCGGCGCGGCGAAGCGCCGGCGGGCGAGCTAGGGCGTCAGCCCGGCGCGCAGTAGACCATCGAGCTGCAACCCGACGTGCTGCAGCTGCAGCTCGTGGTCGTGCTCGTCACGTGCCAGCCGCTCGGACAGCTACTGCCGCAGGCGGAGAAGTTCCCGCTGTTGACCGCGCAGTACACCGCTTCACTGCAGCCCGAGGTACTGCAACTGCAGCTCGTGGTGACCGACGAGATGTGATAGCCGCTCGGGCACGAGTAGCCGCACGCGCTGAAGGAATTGCCGCAGTCGGGCGCGCAGTAGACCTGCGAGCCGCAACCGGTGCCGCAGCTGCAGCTCGTGGTCACCGACGAGACGTGATAGCCGCTGTTGCAGCTGTAGCCGCACGCCGAGTAGGTCTGGATCGTCGTGTGGTGCACGCCCGTCGACGGGTCGCAGCTGTCCGTCGTGCAGGAGTTGTTGTCGTCGATGTTGACCGGCGTGTGCACGGCCTGCCCGTTGACGCAGGTGTCCGTGGTGCACTTGTTGTTGTCGTCGACGTTGATGGGGGTGTGGGTGACGGTCTGCCCATTGCAGCTGTCGATCGTGCAGGGATCGCCGTCGTTGATCTGCGGCGGCGCGCCCTGGACGCAGTTGCCGTTGCCGTCGCACTTGCTGAGGCCGGTGCAGTACGCGCCTCCGCAGGTCGTGCCGTTCGACACGTAGCTGTGGGAGCACTTGGTCCCGACGCAACTGTCGTTCGTGCACGGGTTTCCGTCCGAGCAATCCGCGTTGCTCGTGCACTCGGGGTTGCCGCTGCCGCCCGTGCTGCTCGAACCGCCCGTGCTGCTCGAACCGCCGGTGCTGCTGGAGCCGCCCGTGCTGCTGGAGCCACCCGTGCTGCTCGAGCCACCCGTGCTGCTGGAGCCGCCCGTGCTGCTGGAGCCGCCCGTGCTGCTGGAGCCGCCCGTGCTGCTCGTACCGCCCGCGCTGCTCGAGCCACCCGTAGCTCCCGAGCCACCCGCCCCCGAACCGCCGGCACCGTTGCCCGCGGACGCTCCCGAGCCGCCGGTTCCCGGAAAGCCCGCCGTGCTGGTGCCGCCGAATCCGCTTCCGCCGGATCCGCCTCCGTCGCCCGGCCCGCCGTCGGCTTTCTTGAGCAGATCCGAAGCGCCGCTGAAGGCGGTGCAGCCGGAGGCCCACGCGATAGCAGCGCCCGTGGCCAGCACCCAGAGCGGTCGAAGCGAAGACACCACCCACGAGTGTACCGCGAGGTGGTGGGGCTCCGCCAGACTGGCCCGCGCGCGCCAGGCAGGCAACACTGCGCCCCGTGCCCCGCGCCGGAAAACCCACTGAAACCCGCATAGTCGAAGCCGGGTTCGTCGCCGGCGCGAAGGCCCCCGGCGAGCTGCCGCCGCCCGTGGGCGTGGAGATCGCGTTCGCCGGACGCTCCAACGTCGGCAAGAGCAGCCTGCTCAACTGCTTGATGGAGCGCCGGAACCTGGTGCGCACCAGCAACACGCCCGGCTGCACGCGGCAGATCTCGTTCTACCGTGCGCAGGCCGCCGACGGCGTCGTGCTCACACTGGTCGATCTGCCGGGCTACGGCTACGCGAAGCGTTCGAAATCCGAGAAGCGGCAATGGGCGGAGCTGATCGAGAGCTACCTCCTGGAGCGGCCCACGCTGCGCGCGGTCGTCGTGCTGGTCGACGTGCGGCGCGGCATCGAACCCGACGACCGTGACCTGCTCGAGCTGCTCGCCAGCCCCGCGCGCACCTCGCGACCTCCGCTCCGCACGCTGGTCGTCGCGACGAAGCTCGACAAGCTCGCGGGCTCGGCCCAGAAGCCCGCGCTGGTCAAGCTGACCCGCGCGGGCGGAATGGGCGCGCTCGGCTTCTCGGCAAAGACGAGCACGGGCCGCGACGAGCTGATGCGCTGGCTGCGCCGAGCGGCCCAGGTCGGCGCCGAGAACGCGCCCTCCGACGTCCCGCCCCCGGAGTGACGCTCAGGGAAAGATGGTCGTCGCTTCGGCGCCCTTGAGCTCGCGCCCGCAATCGCCGTACAGGCTGAAGTGGTAGCGCGTGCCGGGAATGTCGAACTTCCACGCCGGTCCGGCGTTCGCGCGGTAGTACTCGATGCGCGCCAGGTGATCCTTCGGCGCGCCCTGCGCGATGGCGTGCTTCCAGAACGTCCTTCATGCTGCAGCGCGGTTCGGGCAGCTCGTCGTAGTGGATGGGCGAGCACGGATATCCCGGGACGTCCGGATCGGCGTACAATCCCTTCTTCCTGAGGTGCACCGTCTGCTTGCCGCAGTAGGGACGGCTCGGCAGCGTGCCCGCGGGGCGCTTCGGCTGCGGCCCCTTGCCCGGCGCGCTCTGGAACACGTAGCGGACGCGACCGGTCGGCGTGCTCACGTCGACCGTGCCGTCGCTATCCACGCCTTCAGCCGTGATGCCGCGCAGGATGCTGCGCTCGGTAACATTGCGCGCGGCCGCCAGCGACTTGATCGGATCGACACCCTTCGGATAGCCGACGATGCCGGCAGTGGTCGGAGGAGCCGGCGGCTTGCTCAGCTCGGGCCGCGAAGCGCGGCGCGCCCACCACGACACCGCGAGCGCCACCACGAACGTCACGCTGATGATCACCAGACCGATCGTGCGGTCGCGTCGGCGGCGAACCTCCCGCTGCTCCGGTCCAGGCTCGGTCATGGGGTGGCTCCTATAACATCCGCGGCCGGCATCGCGAGGCCCCGAGTGTGCCGGCCCGGGGCCCGGGGGGCCGCCGGCAGCTCCCATCCGGGCCGATTGCAGAGCAACGCAGGCCGCGCTATGTAGCGCGGCCTTGCCCCCCGGGGCACCAGCGGGCCGCCCCGGCGGCCCCGCCGGGCGCATAACTCAGCGGTAGAGTGCGTCCTTCACACGGACGAAGTCGCAGGTTCGATCCCTGCTGCGCCCACAGGAAACCGGACGCCATTGGGATCCTCGGGATCCCGCGCCAGGCGATCGTCCAGATCGAGCTCGTGTTCGAGACCTTGGTTCATCGCTCGACGCCTTGCTCTCGTCTCGCCCCGGGCGGACCATTGATACCTCGAAGCGCACGCGAAGATGGGGCGCCCGGTGCCGGCACCGCGCACGGAGGTCCGCGTCGTCGAAGTCCCGGCGGCGTGACGCGACCTCCGCAGATCACGTCGCGGGAACTGCTCGCCGCCCTCCGGCGGGCAGGATTTTGTCGAGATACACCGCAAGGGTAGCCACGCTGCTCTAGTGCAGGCTGCGGCGATTGACCGGGTACTCGACCCCCAGCTAGATTTCATGGAGAACCATCATCCGGAAGGCGAAGGCTCATGGCCCACTTCGCTCGCTCGAGAGCCGTGCTTCAAACGTCGGTGGCCGCGTGCGTCCTGGCTGCAGGGCTCGCTGCGTGTTCGTCGGCGGGAACATCGGGATTCGACCGCGGCTCACCCGACGCCCAGCTCGATGCGGGTTCCCAGGAAGCGGAGCCCTGGCCTGCCGACGGCGCCACGCCTGACTCGGCTGGTGCCGATGGCGCGTCCGACTCGGGCCAACAGGACGCCGGCCCCCCTCCGCCCGTCACCTGCCTCGCTGGCGACCGGACGGAGTTTTCCGGCCTCGTGTCGAACACCGGAATCGAAGTCGCCGTCTGCTCCGCGTGCGGGAAGAGCTACGTCGTGGCGTCGACCAACGTCGCGAGCGGCGGGCAGGTCACGGTGGACAACGGAAGCCAGACCATCACGCTATCCGTCCCCGCGGGAGGAACCGCCACCTCCTCCAAGCTCGCGGACAACCCCTCGGACGGCAAGGTCACCGTCTGCGCCACCGGCTCGTCGCAGGACTGCCTACCCAAGCAGCAGAACCAGAAGTACTGCGATCCGTTCCGCAGCATCGATAGCCTGGTACCGGAACGCATCGACCAGGGAGTCGACTACGCCGGCTCCGGCCCCATCTACGCCATGGCGCCGGGAACCATCGACCTGTTCTACAACCGGACAGACTCGGGCTGGCCCGGCGGAACGTTCATGTCCTACAAGCTGACCGCCGGCCCGGCGAAAGGAAGAGAGATCTTCCTGGCCGAGAACATCGACCTGGACACGACGCTGCATCCGGGCTCGTTCGTCTACAGCGGCACGGTTCTCGGGACGCTGGTGAATGCGTCCCCCAACTGCGAAATCGGCTGGGGGGTCGCCGGCCAGGGCATCACCGCGGAGTACGGCTGCTACACCGAGGGCTGCACGACGCCGCTGGGTCTCAACTTCAACAAGCTGCTCGTGTGCCTGAAGACCCCGTCCGGTATCGAGAACGCGGGCGGCTGCTGTTCCATGCCGAGCGGTTGGCCCTCCGACTGGTGCACGCCGCTGGCCGCCTGGCAGTAGGCGCACGTGCGGCGAGCGCGACTCTCCAGGTGTCGCCAACAGAGCCCGTCAGAACGTCCAGCTCGCCGCGAAGCTCGCGCCGCCCGGCCGCGCTGCCGAGCGTGGCGCGCGCGGCACGGAAGCAAGTGGGACAAAATGCACGTCAGACGTGCATTGCGGTGCCCTTGCCTGGGCAAGTGGAGTGAAATGCACGTCTGGCGTGCATTTCAGTGCCCTTGCCTCCGCGTCCGCACTGCCGCGCGCCGATGCGCGTCCCCGGCGCGCGTAGGGGACCCTCGCGGGCGCGCAGGCCGGCTTGTCGTGTTTCGACGTGGAAGGCGGGCCGGCCGAGCACCCGCGTGAGGGACCGGCGGCGCGCGCAGCGGAGCGAGCACGGCGCCTCGCGCCTCGGCGCGCTCCGCCGGGGGAGCACCCCTATTCGAATTTCTTCACTTCGAAGCGGCGGAGGCTGACGGGCGTGCCGGGCTCGATGCCTCCCTTGCGTCGCGCGATCTCCACCTGCGTCGCGGCGCTGTCCACGCCGGGGATGTCCGGCAACAGTAGCCCGCGACGGCCGATGCGGTCGCTCACCACGACGCCGTAGCGCGCCGGATCCAGCTCCTCGATTCCGGAAACCGGTTCGGCGGGCATCAGCACGCTCACCTCGATGTGCAGTCCGGGCAACTCTTCCGGTTCGACGGCAGGGAAGCGCGGGTCGCGCGTGGCGGCGAGCACGGCGCTGCGTGCGGTCTCCTGCGCTACGTCGCGCTCGGCGGCGACCAGCGAGCCGATGCAGCCGCGCAGGCTCCCGTCGGGGTTGCGCAGCGTGACGAAGACGGGCGCCGGCGGGGCATCGGGGCGACTGACCGCGAGCCGCTCACCCGACAGATGCGCCCCGATCGCCTGCCGCGCGATGCCCGGCAGCGAAGGGCCCACGTCGTCGAGGTCAGCCATGCCCCGGATCTACGCCTGTCGAAAGCGATTGTCACAGCTTCGCTCATGCGGCGGGACGCGCGTGATATGACGGGCGCCATGTCCGGGCTTCGCCGTCCGCGAGCTCTCCCCCGCCGTGGCCGGCTGCTGCTCGGTGCCCTTGCGCTCGGCATGCTCTGTGGCTGCCACGCCACCTTCCGCGACCCGAAGGTGCCGGCGGGCAAGGAGCACTCGAAGTGGTCGAGCTTCTATCTCGGGGGCCTGGTCGGCCGCGAGCGCATCGACGTCCGCGACTACTGCCCGTCGGGCCGCGTGCACGAGGTCGAGACCGCGGAAGACGGCGCCACGCTGATCTTGACGGTCGTTACCGTCGGCATCTATGCGCCGCGCCGGGTCTACATCACCTGCGGCAAGGAGGAGCCGCGATGAAGTGGCGGCTCGCGTTGGCGGCGGCGGTCGCGTTGTGTGCGAGCGGGTGCTTCCGCACCAGCGTCTACTCGGGCGTGCCCCCCGGCGTCCCGGCGATCGACAACCACTGGCACAGCGGCTTCGTCGGAGGATGGGTCGAGACCAGCGGGCCGTACGACCTCTCGCAGGCCTGCCCGGACGGCTGGGGCGAGATCTTCGTCAAGACCGGCTTCGGCCGCGTGCTCGTCCACTATCTGACCCTCGAGATCTACTCGCCGCAGAACGTCACCGTCGTGTGCGCCGCGCCCGACACGCGGGGGCCGGCGCCTGCTTCGGGCTATCCGACGACGCCGCCGCCTGCGTCGTCGGCCTATCCGCCACCCGCCAACAGCGCGGTGCCGCCGCCGCCCGCGCCGGTTCCGCTCCACCACAAGCGCTAGACTGCCGGCATGAAGGACGCGCCCATTCGAGTCGAGATCGGCCGCATCGCCCGCATCGTGCTGGCGCGCCCCGACAAGCACAACGCCATGACCGCCGGGATGGCGGATCTCGCGGCCGAGGCCGTCGAGCGCATCAACGCGTCCGGGGAGCCGCGCGTGGTGCTCGTCGAGGGAGAAGGCCGCGCGTTCTCTGCCGGCGGCGATTTCGACGTGATCGAACAGAACGCGGGCCGCGCGCCGGAAGAGAACCGCGTCAACATGCTGCGCTTCTACCGGCGCTTCCTCTCGGTGCTCTCGCTGCGCGCGCCGAGCATCGCCGTGGTGCACGGCGCCGCGGTGGGCGCGGGCCTATGCCTCGCCATGGCCTGCGACATGCGGCTGGCTGCGGCGGAGGCGAAGCTGGGCGCGAACTTCGTGCGCGTGGGACTGCACCCGGGCATGGGCTGCACGGCGCTCCTGCCGCGGCTGGTCGGTCCGGCCAAGGCCGCGGAGCTGATCCTCACGGGCAAGCTGATCCGCGGCGACGAAGCCGAGCGCATCGGCCTGGTCCAGAAGGCCGTGCCCCGCGCCGATCTGCCGGCGCTGGTCGACGAGACCGTGGCGGCGATCACCAGCGCGGCGCCGATCGCCGTGGCCCAGGCCAAGGCCACGCTGTCGGCCGGCCTGATGCGGGAGGTGGACGACGCCCTCGCGCGCGAAGCGGGAGCGCAGGCCATCGATTTCACGACCGGGGATCTGCGCCGGGCGATCGCGGCGTTCCGCGCCGGCGCGGAGCCGGAATTCAAGGGCGAGTAGCCGGGATGGAGACGTTCCGCATCGCCGGCGCCGCGGCCTTCTGGGGCGACCGGAACGACGCGCTTTCCGACCAGGTCCACGGCGGCCCGGTCGACGCGGTGATGCTCGACTACCTGGCGGAAGTCACGATGTCGATCCTGCGGCGCAAGCTCGAGCGCGATCCGCGGCAGGGCTATGCCACCGACTTCCTGCTTGCGCTCGACCCGGCGCTCGACGTGATCGCGTCCAGAGGCATCCAGGTCATCACGAACGCCGGCGGCATGAACCCGCGGGCCTGCGCCGAGGCAGTCCTCTCGCTGTGCCGCAAGCGCGGCGTCCGCGGGATGCGCGTCGGCGTGGTCGAGGGCGACGACCTGTTCGGCTCGCTCGATACCCTGGTCGAGCGCGGCGTGTCGCTCGACAACCTCGACACCGGGGCGCCCTTTGCCGGCATCCGCGAGCGGGTGCAGAGCGCCAACGCCTATCTCGGCAGCGCGCCGATCGTCGAAGCGCTGGGCGAAGGCGCGCAGATCGTGGTGACCGGGCGCTCGACCGACTCGGCACTCGCCCTCGGGCCGCTGGCCCACAGCTTCGGCTGGGACGAGGGTGATTTCGATCGCCTGGCGGCGGGGATCATCGCCGGGCATCTGCTGGAGTGCGGCGGCCAGGCGAGCGGCGGCAATTTCGCCGGAGGCTGGCAGGACGTGCCCGGCCTCGATCGACTCGGCTACCCGATCGCGGAAGTGAACGAGGACGGGAGCATGGTGATCACCAAGCACCCGGGGCTCGGCGGCCGCGTGACGCCGGCCGTGCTCAAGGAGCAGCTGCTGTACGAGATCGGCGATCCGCGCGCCTACCTGACGCCCGATGCGAGCGTGGATTTCACCAGCGTCGAGCTTGTCGATCTCGGAGCCGACCGGGTGCGCGTTTCCGGCGTGAAGGGCAGCGCGCCGCCCGCCCAGCTCAAGGCGTCGCTCAGCTACCACGACGGATGGCGCAACGTGGCGTCGCTCTTGTTCGTGTGGCCGCACGCGGAAAAGCGGGCGCGCGCGGCCGCCGAGCTCTTGCTTTCGCGCTGCCGGCATCTCGGGCTCTCGATCGACGAGCACCGCGTCGAGCTGGTCGGCGTGTCGTCGGCGCACGGTCACATGGCGCCCGCACCCGCCGTGGACCCGAACGAGGTGCTGCTGCGTGTGGCGATCCGGACGCACGACGAGGACAGCGCGCGTCGCTTCGGCCACGAGATCGCGCCGCTGATCACCAACGGACTGCCCGGCGCGTGCGGCGGCCCCGGCCTGGCGGGCCGTCCCGATCCGGCTCCGATCATCGACTTCTGGCCGGCCCTGGTCCCGCGCGATGCGGCCCTGCCGCGGGTGGAGGTGCTCGAATCGTGAAGACCGCGCTCTACAACCTGGCGCACGCCCGCTCGGGCGACAAGGGCGACCGCTCCAACATCGGCGTCATCGCGCGGCGCGCGGAGTACTACCCGCTGCTGCTCCGCGAGCTTTCCGCCGAGCGCGTCCGGGCGTGGTTCGGCGCGTACTGCGTTGGACCCGTGGAGCGCTTCGAGCTGCCCAACCTGCACGCGCTCAACTTCGTCTTGCACGGGGCGCTCGACGGCGGGGGGCTCAGGTCGCTGCGCATCGATCGCCAGGGAAAGACCTACGGCTATGCGCTGCTGCGCATGCCGATCGAGGTCCCGGACGAGCTCGAGCTCGAGGATCTGGTCGGCCGGGTGTAAGCGGCGGGCGGCGGGCGACGTTCTCTGGACAGACACCCGGATTGCGCGCCAAGCGCGGAGGTCTGCCCATGTCGTCCACTCGCCGTCTGGTCCTTGCCCTTCTGCTGCTGATGCTCGCAGCGCCCGGCTGCGCGAAGCGCTCCGCACCGTCGGCCGGCGCGCAGACCTCGGCCGCGGCAACGCCCGCCGGACAGACCGCCGGGAAGAACCTGCCGGCGACCCCGGCTGCATCGAGGCGCATCATCCGCAATGCATCGTTGTCGATGACGGTGAAGGACCCCGCCGACGCGCAGCACAAGGCGTCGGCGATCGTGGGCAAGCTCGGCGGCTACGTCGCCAATGCCGCGAATCGTCGCCTGGGCAACAACGCGGACGATCCGCTGCACGTGTCGCTCGAGCTGCGTGTGCCGGCCGACCACCTGGACCGCGCGCTGGCCGATCTGCGCAAGCTCGCCACCGGGGTGGACAGCGAGCAGATCGACAGCCGCGACGTGACCGACGAGTACATCGATCTCGACGCGCGGCTCCGCTCGCAGCAGGCGCTCGAGCAGCAGTATCTGGAGATCCTGAAGCACGCCGAGAAGGTCTCCGACGCGATCGACGTGCAGAAACAGCTCGCCAGCGTGCGGACGGAGATCGAGAAGCTCCAGGGCCGCAAGCGCGTGCTCGACAGCCAGATCGAGCTCAGCACCATCAAGCTCGAGCTCGATCAGGAGCAGCCGCTCGTGAGCGCCTCGCTCGGCTCGTTTTCGAAGAGCTTGAAGCACGCGGGTGCCGACGCGATCAACGTCGGAGCCGCGCTCGTCAACGGCCTGATCCGCCTCGCCGGCCTGCTGCTGCCCGTGTTCCTGCTGCTGGGCGTGCCCGCTCTGCTCGTGGTCCGCCTGCTGCTCCGGCGCACGCGCCGCCGCAACGAGGCGTTCAGCGGCGGCTAGAAGTCCTCGAGGTTTTCTCGGAGGAAGCTCAGGATCAGGCCGTTGTTCTGGTGGTAGCTCTCGGGCACGTCGTCCCAGACCCACTCGTAGGCGCCGTCCACCCAGTCGGTGATCTCGGTCATGTTGCGCGTGAAGGGCGGGAAGCGCGCGTTCTGCGTGCCGGGGACGTCGACCCAGTAGCCGCTGAAGACCAGGAATGCGCGATAGGGATCCGCGCTCTCGGGCTGACGGCGGATGCGGCTGGTGAGCGAGTCCAGTCCGAGCGACCTGAGCCCGTAGGTCGGCACGCCGTGGCTGCCGAGCGAGGGCGGCGAAATCACCTGCGTCGGAACGATTCCCCCACCCTGGCGTGGCGGCCTGCCGCGGATCACGTCGCGGTCGACGTAACCGGCGATCTCCTTCAAGAGCGAGAGCTGGTACTCGCCGCTGGTGGGGTAGAGGGCGTGCGATCCCTCGCCCACCGCGATCACCGGATGGTCGCCTAACCTGAGCGTGCGTTCGTCGTCGAACGGCACGCGGATGCGCCCCTGGGACCAACGCTTGAGCTTCTTCAGGAAGAAGATCGTCTGGTTTTCCAGGTGACCGGAGATGATCATCGACGCCGGCCTGTCGCCGCCCTCGAACACCAGGATCATGCTCTCGCGGTCGAAGACGTGCGGGCCGATGTTGGTGATGCGCGCGAGCCCTGTCTTGGTGTCGTAGGCGTAGATCTGGTGGTAGGTGATGAAGAAGCGATCGCTGTGCGGATCCTCGATGTACGAGTAGTAGATGACGGCGTTTCTGGAGTCGCCGCCGAGCGAGGCGAAGACCGAGCGCTTCATGCTGAACACGTTGAAGTCGAGCAGATACTCGCTGTGCCCATTGAAGCGCATGAACTCGCCCAGCTGACCCAGGGGGACGCTTTCCTTGCCGAAGACGGTCTTGATCTTCATGATCTCCGCGGATTCGCGGATGGGCCGGGCGCGGAGCAGCGTGCGGAGCGAAACGGGGAAGTACTTCTCCTTCTGGCTGAACACGAAGATCGGCGCGTAGCGCTGGGCCAGGGCGTCGATCTCGCTCTGGCTGCGCCTGAGAGCCGACTGCACGAACACCCACTGGCTCCATAGGTTCCGGTGCCAGGAGAGCTGCGGTCCGACGGCGTCGACACTGACCCGCCACGCGCCGTCCGGGTCGACCCCGCGCCGGAAGCGCAGCTTGAAGCGGGGCTGTTCCGGGTCGATCTGCCCCGCGTGGGCGTGCTCGCCCGAACGCGCCTCGTAGCGCAGCGCGTACGGCCCGTCGCGACCGACAAGCCGCCGGACGTCGGCGGCGCGCGAGCGGAGCGCGGGCATCTCGACCAGAAGCACGCGGTTGCCGTCGTCGTCGAGCTCGCTCCGGCGGATGTCGAACATCCGCTCGACGTTGTCGCTGCCGTGAGTGGCCATCTAGGTGGAGTGCTCGAGCTCCTTGACCGGGATCTTGAACAGGCGTGCGGCCGTCTTCCAGGAGATATTGTCGATCTGCTCCTGGGGCAGGTCCAGGTTGTTCAGGAACTTGATGTAGGGGCCCATCGTGACCAGCGGCCAGTCGCTGCCGTACATGATCTGCCGGCCGGGATCGCCCATGTACATGATCATGTCCTTGACGCGCGTCAGCATGTAGCGCTCGAACTCGTAGTCGAAGTCCCCCAGCGTGAGCCCCGAGATGTCGGCGTAGACGTTGTCGTTCTTGTACAGCACCTCGGCGGTGTCCTGGAACCACGGGTTGCCGAGGTGGCAGATGACGAACTTGACATCGGGAAAGTCCACCGCCACGTCGTCGACGAGCAGCGGGTGCGCCTGCCGCACCTTGGCCTGCTTGCTGTAGGTGTCGCCGGTGTGGATCATCACCGGCACGTCGTACTTCGCGGCGATGCGGAACACGCTCTCCAGCGACGGATCGGTGATCGCGTACTTGTCGTAGCCCGGGTAGAGCTTGATGCCGCGCACCCGCCCTTCGCGGATGCGCTGCTCCATCTCGAACAGGTCGGTGCGCGCGTCGCCGCGCCAGCGCAGGCCCTCCACCACGGTCGTGCGCGGGTCGCTGGCCAGAGTGTCGAGCACCTCCTCGACGCTGGGGCGGCTCACGTCGACCTTGTAGGAGGTGAGCACGACCGCGTGATCGACGCCGTGCTGCGACATCTGATCGAAGAGCCTCTGCACGTGCTCCTTCGTCGGGCGAACAACGCCTTCGGCGTGGTAGTCGTTGAGGTGCACGTGGCAGTCGATCAGCATCGAAGTCCTTTCAGTGGCCGTCGGGGTCGTTCATGCCGCGGATCGGCGCGGGCGTGGAGATGTTCGGCATCACCTCCTCGAGTCGGGGTCCGCGCATCGGCCCATGCTACAGGCGCGTGCGGCCGCCCTCAATGCAGATGCCCGACACGGGCGGCGACGCGATCGGCCAGGGCTCCGGTCTCGATCAGCTCCACCAGCCGGGCGATGTCGTCGTAGAGCGGGCGGTCGTCGTCGAGCGGCGCGACGACCTCGCGCACTGCCGCGTGGGCCTCGGCGACGCCGGCACCGGGCACGAGCGGCGCGCGCTGGTCCAGGCCGGCCGCCGCGGTGAGTATCTCGATGGCGAGCGAGCGGCGCACGTTCTCCACCACGCTGGCGAGCTTGCGCGCGCTGATGCTGCCCATGCTGACGTGATCTTCCTTGCCGGCGCTCGACGGGATCGAGTCGACACTCGCCGGATGGCACAGCACCTTGTTCTCGCTCACCAGCGAAGCGCTGGCGACCTGCGCGATCATGAAGCCGCTGTTGAGGCCGCTGTGCGGAGCGAGGAACGGCGTCAGCCCGCTGGAGAGCGCGGGATTGACCAGCTGCTCGACGCGCCGCTCGCTGATGTTGCCGAGCTCCGCGAGCGCAATCGCAGACAGATCGAGCGCGTAGGCCACCGGTTGGCCGTGGAAGTTGCCGCCGCTGACGATGTCCGCGTCGCCGGAGTCGTCGATGAAGACGCTCGGATTGTCGGTCACGCTGTTCATCTCGCGCTCGATCACGTCCCGCGCAAAGCCGAGAGCGTCGCGGGATGCTCCGTGTACCTGCGGCATGCAGCGCAGCGAATACGGATCCTGCACCTTCCCGCAGTTGGCGTGGCTGACCATGATTGCGCTGTCGGCCAGCACCTTTCTCAGGTTCTCGGCCACCAGCGCCTGTCCGGGATGCGGGCGCAGCTTCATCAGGCGGTCGGCGAACGGGCGCTCCGATCCTTTCAGCGCCTCCAGGCTCATCGCGCCCGCGATGTCCGCACAGGTCGCCAGCCGGAACGCGTCGACGAGCGACAGCGCGCCCCACGCCGTCATGTACTGGGTGCCGTTGATGAGCGCGAGGCCTTCCTTGGCCTGGAGCTCCAGAGGCGTGAGTCCCGCGCGACCGAGCGCTTCGGCGCCCGACAGCCGCTCGCCTTCGAAGCTCGCCTCCCCTTCCCCGATCATCGACAAGGCGAGATGCGCCAGCGGCGCCAGATCTCCCGAAGCGCCCACGGAGCCCTGCGACGGAATGCGCGGCACGACGCCGTGCGCGAGCATGCCGAGCAGCAGATCGACCACTGCGCGGCGCACGCCCGAGTGGCCAAGCGCCAGCGTCTGGGCGCGCAGCAGCATCATGCCGCGCACGGCTTCGGCGGGCAGGTCGGGGCCCACGCCGGTG
This sequence comes from uncultured delta proteobacterium, assembly GCA_963826085.1. Taxonomy (GTDB): domain Bacteria; phylum Myxococcota_A; class Polyangia; order Polyangiales; family Polyangiaceae; genus CAWDXG01. The sequence goes on from CAWGVN010000001.1 coordinate 27,405, forward strand.
GAGTGGCTGCGCACGAGATTGCGCTGCAGCCGGCGCACGTCGTCGGCGTCGATGCGCGTCTCGGCGAGCGCACCGAAACCGGTGTTGACGCCGTACACGCGCGGCGCGTCGTCGCCGGCGGACGCAATGCGCTCCACCGCCTCGCGCGAGCGGTCCATGCGACCCGCAGCGTGCTCGTCGAGCACGACCTCGTGGGCGCGTCGGGCGACGCGCTCCAGATCGTGCAGCGAAAGCGATCGACCGATCTGGACGGCAGGGCTGTCGGTGCTCACGGCCGGAAGCTATCACTACTGGGAGCCCGTGCCGCTAGAGCGGTGCATCGACGGATCCAGGCGAATTCGCCTGGCGTCGGGAGCGAGCGCTGTGCGCCGCTCCGCGTCATCGCGTTGCTCGCATGCAAGCCAGTCGACTGCCGAGCGGAATGCTTGGACAGCGTCCCGAACCCCAACTACTCTCGCCGGCCCGTGGGCCGCTACTCCTCCATTCTCGTTCTGCTCTCCGCCGGCGCGTCGTCTCTGTGTGTGCTCGCCTCCGCCAACGCATGGGCGCAGGCCGCCGCACCCGCACCCGCACCCGCCGCACCTGCAGCGCCCGCGGCGCGCCCGGTGCCGCCGCCGCCGCCGCCGTCCGACGAAACCGCCGGCACCGGCTTCAAGGACAGCTTCGTGCTCGACACCGGGCGTGTGCCCGTGAAGCCGCCGAAACCGGACACGCTGTCGTTCCAGATCCACGGGCAATACCAGGTGCGCCTCGCAGGGCTCAGCGATCTGCCGCTCGCGCAGTTCGGCGCCGATTCGCAGAGCCGTTCGCTGGGACAGACGGTGCGCCTCACTCACTGGCTGCGCATCACGCCGCGGCTTTCGTTCCGCAAGAGCCTGCAGCTGATCGGGCAGCTCGACGTGCCGCGAGGCTTCATCGCGGGTCAGACGACGCGGCACGTACAGGCCGCCGAGCACTCGATGTCCGAACGGCAGCCGCTGGAGCTCGCTCCCCGCTGGCTGTACGTGGACTGGATGACCCCGGTCGGCCTGCTGCGCGTCGGACAGCAGCCGTCGCACTGGGGCATGGGCATTCTCGCCAACGACGGCGATCACCCTACCCTCTTCGGCGACTACCACGACGGATCGATCGTCGAGCGCGTACTGTTCGCCACGCGCCCCGCCGGCAAGGATTCGCCCTTCAACGTGGCCCTTGCGGGCGATCTGGTCTTCAAGGATCCCAACGCCGATCTGGTAGACGGCGACCGCGCTTTCGAGGGCGTGCTCGCCGCCTTCTACCAGGACAGCGACGACAACATGCTCGGTCTGTACGGCGTGTACCGCGACCAGCGGCGCGAGAACGACGCGAAGCTGTCGCCGGACTTCACCGAGAAGCTCCAGGTCTGGGCGCTGGACTCCTCCGGGCACTTCAACGCCAAGATCCCCGGCGCCAAGGGTCACGTCTTCGGCGAGTACGAGGTGGCCTACATCCTGGGCAAGACCGACTACGTGCGCACGCTCACGCAGACCTCGAACAACACGCTCGAGGACGTGCGACAGCTGGGCGCGGCGGCGCGCCTCGGCGCGGTGACCACCGCGGGCCAGGGCGACGAGCGCTGGGGCGACTTCGTGGCGTCGCTGGAGTGGGGCTGGGCCTCGGGCGACGCCAACCCCAACGACGGCGTCGAGAAGCGCTTCACGTTCGACCCCAACCACAACGTCGGCCTCATCCTGTTCAACGAGGCGCTCGCCTGGAAGACGGCTCGCGCGGCGACCGCCGCGGAGGATCCGGCGCTTTCGGCGCGACCGAGCCCCGGCGCGAACCTCCTGCCCACCAACGGCGGCGTCGCCGGCGCGACCTACCTGAACCCGACCATGGTGGTGCGACCGGTGCGGCAGCTCGATCTGAAGGCCGGCGCGGTGATCGCGCAGACCACCGCCGATTTCGTCGATCCCGTATATGTCGGGACAAACGGTCGCTTCCGCAACTACGACCGCGGCAGCCCGAAGAGCCACGATCTCGGCCTCGAGCTGGACGCCGGCGTCGAATACCGGTTGGCGCTCGACTACGGCATGAAGCTGCAGCTCGGCGCGCAGGGCGGCGTGTTCTTCCCGGGAGGCGCGTTCGCGGACGCCGGGGGACACCGGATGAAGAACCAGTACATCGGCGTCGGCCGGCTGGGGCTGCAATACTAGCTGTTGGCTGATAGCCCAGAGGCGATGATGAGAGATTCCAGATTGAAGCATGCTGCCGCGACGTTGATCGCGCTGGGCTTCGCCGCCTTGTCGGTCGGCTGCGCAGCGGACAAGGTCCCCAACGGCCTGAGGCGAACGCCCCCCGGCAGCGGTCCGACCGTGCGTTTCGATCTCCAGCACAAGCCGCTGCCGGAGATCCCGATGCCGAACGACGCGGCAATGTGGCCGGATCCGAGCAGCCGCACGGGCATGCGCATCAACGCGAGCCTCGTCGCACCCACCAACATCGAAGCCGATGCGAGGAAGAAGTTCGATCAGCTCGAGGGCTGGGGCACGTTCGCGCCGATCACCGTGGCCTTCGACAAGAAGAACAAGGACGACGCCCGTCCCGCCATCGATCTGCAGAACATCAAGCAGCGCCACCAGGGTGACGACTACGACTTCGCCAACGACGCCATCTACGTCGTGAACCTCGAGACGGGCGTGCCGGCCGTGATGGATATCGGCGAAGGCGCGTTCCAGTACGTCGTCAAGGACAAGAGCAAGTACTGGCGGAACGACACGCGAGCCTCGGAAGAGAACCTGATGTGGGACACCGTCGACGAGACCGTCGACCCCACCACCGGCAAGTTCGACCCCGAGCGCACCGTCGACCACACGCCGAATACCGCTGCCATCTACAAACCGCAGTGGGACACCGACTTCGACGGCGTGATCGACCGGCCCAACCTGCTCGACCCTTCCGCTTGCCCGAACCAGGCGCAGGTGGCGCTCGGAGACGCGGACGCGCTCGACCGCGACCGCTGCGTCGCCAGCAACCTGCTCACCTGGTACGAACGCGAGACCGACACGCTCATCATGCGGCCGCTGGTGCCGCTCGACGAGAAGACGGAATACGCCGTCGTGGTGACCGACCGCGTCGTCGACCCCGACGGCAATCCGGTGCGGTCGCCGTTCGACTTCGTCTACTACCCGGCGCAGGAAAAGAGCATCAAGAGGCTCAAGCAGATCCTGTCGCGTGGCGACGACCCGTACTTCGGCGACATCGCCGGCACCGGCCTCCAGCACGTCGCCTTCGCCTGGACGTTCACCACGCAGCCCGTGCAGGAGGATCTACACCTGATCCGCGACGGCCTGTACGGCAAGGGGCCGTTTTCACATCTGGCCAAGCAGTTTCCGGCGCACGCCGACATCCAACGCGCCGTCGGGCTCGTCGACGAGGAAGCGCTGGCGGGCGGCGCCACCGATCCGCCTGGCTGGCAGAACAACCCCGCCTGCCAGGGCAAGACGAACTACTGGCGGATCGTCAAGGCGGACCAGGTCAAGTCGACCTTGCACGATCTGGCGTCGCAGGGGTTCGGCATCAGCGGCCCGTCGCTCGATTGGCTGTTGAACACTTTCAACGCCATCGACCACTTCGCGATCGGCAACTTCAAGAGCCCGTTCTTCATCTCCGGCGGGCCCAAGGGCACGAGCCCGAATGCGTCCTTCGACCTCGACTACACGACGGGCCAGGGCAAACAGTATTCGGACACCGTGCAGTTCCTCATCGCGGTACCGAAGGAAACCAAGCAGCACCACCAGCCGTTCCCGGTAGCCTACTACGGCCACGGCTACACCAGCTCCATGGTCGAGTCGCTCGGGTTCGCCGGATCGCTGGCGGAACAGGGCATCGCGACAGTCGGCATGAACGCCGTCTTCCACGGTCTTGATCTGAGCGAGACGGACAAGCAGCTCGCGAGGGCCCTGTTCAAGGGGGCTTGCGAGGGGCCGTTCTCCAGCGCGTTCCTGCAGGGGCGCTACCGCGATCTGAACGGCGACGGCGTCCCCGACTCCGGCGGCGACTACTGGACCAGCTACCTGTTCCACACGCGCGACGTGGTGCGGCAGAGCGCCATCGACCTCTTGCAGATGTTCCGCATCTTCGAGAGCTACGACGGCAAGAAGCTGGACACGATGCAGTCCGACCCGGACCCGACCAAGAAGACCATTGCCGGCGACTGGGACGGCGACGGCGTGCCCGACGTAGGCGGACCGGACAACCAGTTCTACGCGTGGGGCCAGTCGCTCGGCGGCATCCTCGCGCCGTTCGTCGCGGCGCTGGACCCGAAAGTGATCGCTGCTGCCCCCACTTCGGGTTCCGGCGGTCTGCTCGACGTAGGGTCGCGCACCATCCAGGGAGGCGCGTTCGAAGGCATCTATCTCCGCAACTTCGGTCCGATCGTGGTCGGCGTGCCCGCCAGCCAGTACTACGACAGCTCCGGCAACCACCCGGACACGGCCTGCCTGCAGAACGAGGTGTCGCTGCGCTTCATCATGATCGACGTGAACAGCACCGCCGAGGTGGAGTTCAGCTGCTTCGATCCCGTGAAGGCCACCGGCGGCGCCGGCCTGCCCGAGGGCGGCACGGTGCTCGTGACCGACGCCAGGAACGGCGAGGTGCGCTGCGCGCGTATGGACAAGGACGGCGTCTTCCGCATCGGCATCCCCACCAGCAGGGGCGACAAGCTGGAGGTGCAGATCTGGGACCACCCGGACATCGTCGATCGCTACGGCGACCACGGCTGCAACGTCGACGCAAGCCAGGGCAAGCGCATCGCGCTCATCAACCAGTGGGGCCCCGGTACGGTGCCTGCCGGCACGCCCGACCCCACCGGCCTGACCGACAAGATCGTGTGCAAGACCGACAACGGCTGCCACAAATTCCAGAACGTGTATCCGGCTGCCGGCAGCGCGCTGACCGCGCTGGTCGACGGCTTCGGCTACATCCGGCAGACGCCGACCCTGCGTCGCTTCATGAGCCTGGCATCGAACATCGTCGACCCGGGCGACCCGATCAACTACGCGCCGTACTACGCGCTCAAGCCGATGCTGGATCCGTCCGGCAACGTGCAGCCGCCGACGGGCGTGCTCAACATCGTGACGGTCGGCGACATGAACGTGCCGCTCAACTCGGGCATCGCGCTCGGGCGCGCGGCCGGCGCGGTACCGTTCATGGCGCCCGACGCCGCCGAGAAGTATCCCGAATACGCCGACTACACGACGCCGCAGGCGCTGTACGCCAAGCTCGGCGGCAAGACGCCGAACCGCGTGCTGATCGACCAGGGCGTACTGGAAGGCATGGCGCGGCTCGAGCGCCAGGCGCCGAAAGACCTCACGTCCTGCAAGCTGAACATGAGGCCGCTGTCGGCCGACCCGAGCGACATCACGTGCCACCCGAACTGCACCGGCACCGACAACTCGCCGTGCCTTTCGGACCAGCACTGCGAGAACAGCCGCTGCGTCGGCAACACGGTCAGCGAAAGCGACTGCGCGCAGTCGCTGTACGATGTGGACGTGCTCGACAACGGCGTGGCGACGTACGGCGAGAACCAGGCGCAGGAACCGCTCAGACTGGGACGCATCGCCCGGCCGGTGGCAGGCGGCACCAGCGTGACGGACGCCGACGTGGCAGCGGTCTGGGCGCCGCGGCTCGAGGGCGAGCCGTACAGCCCGGACAAGGGGGCGTGGACCGCCGACAAGCGCGTCGAGGCGCAGCTCATGGCCTACATCGAGCCGCGCGGCGTGCACGGCTTCGACAACAACGACCCGTGCCAGAGCTGGCAGTCCGGAGCGTACATGATCAACCTGATCGGCCACTTCTTCGCGAGCGGCGGGGCGGACGTGTACTACCTCTCCCATCCGTCGAGCCATGAATGCCTCGGCCGACCGATCGGCAAGGGCGGTTGCTCGTTCGTGCAGATGCCGAAGTAGGCGCCGGGTGGCGGGACGGCGGCGAACGGACTACGCTCGCGCTCCCGTGAGTGAAGACACACGGAGCGGGACCGACACGGAGTCGCCCGACAGCAACGAGGACGTGACCACGGTCGAAGCCCCCACGGGCAGCGCGTCGCGGAGCTTTCCAAAGAGCGCGCTCGCGCGTTTGTCGGCTTCCCTTGCCGGAGCCCAGTTGCTCGCCCTGCTGGCCGCCTCGCTCGACGCCGTCTGGTCGCGCAGCATTGCGTCGGAGCCACCCGCGTTCGGCACGCTGGTCGCCGCCGACCTCGGGCTCCTGGCGCCCGTGGCGATCGGCGTCGGCGTCGGCGTCGCGGCCCTGTCGCTCTATCTGCATCCCGGCAGCACACCGTCGCCGCGCAAGCTGGTCCGCGCGCTGTCGCCAGCGGATGCGGACGACCGCGCATGGCTCGCGGGGCTCTTGCCGCTCTCGGCACTCGGCGTGGTGCTCTGGATCGTCGTCTCGTCGCGGGTCGCGCTCGGGTTGCTCTCGTCGGCAGCGACTCCGCGCGTCGCCGGCTCGGCGCTGGGGATCGCCGCGGTGGCTCTGGGCCTTCTGTTCGCGGTGCTGGTGCTGGGCGGCGCGCGACTGCTGGCCGAGCTGTGGAAGAAGTCGCCGCCCCAGCCGATGCTCGCCGGCGGCATCGGTCTGGCGGCAGGCGCGTTGCTGTTCGGCTACGCGATCTACTCGGGCAACACCAGCGGAACCGGTGGCGCGCTCGCGATCTTCGGCGTGCTCAAGCGCTCCGAGCTCGACCTGCGCGCTCCGGGGCTGCTCCTGGCAATCGCGGCCGGTGCGTATCTCCTGCCGGAGCTCCTCCGCCGCGTGCCCGCGGCTCTGCTGCTCGCCGTCGGGGTCGTGCCGCTCGGCTTTACCTGGCGCAGCGCGACGAGCGCGCTCGACTCTCGCCATGTGGCGCTGGCTCTGGAGCGCGGCGCGCCGCTCGGCAAGATGGCGCTCGGCCCGCTCCGCCGGCTCGGCGACAGCGATCACGACGGGTCCAGCCGCTGGTTCGGCGGCGGCGACTGCAACGATCACGACGCGCGCATCCATCCCGGCGCGGACGACATCCCGGGCAACGGAATCGACGAGGACTGCTCGGGCGCGGACGACAAGGTCGTCAAGCTGGAGAAGGCCGCGCAGCCCGAACCGAAGAACGCGAAGGAATGGATCGACCAGCACCTTCCGGGCAAGATGAACGTCGTCCTGATCACGGTCGACACGCTGCGCTACGACCTCGGCTTCACGGGCAACCCCCACCCCGTCTCGCCCAATATCGACCGCCTGGCGAAGGAGAGCACCGTGTTCGACAAGGGCTACTCGCTGGCGTCGTACACCGGCAAGAGCGTGGGGCCGCTCCTCATCGGCAAGTATCCGAGCGAAACGCACCGCGGCTGGGCGCACTACAACCACTACAGCGACAAGGACACGTTCGTGCAGGAGCGCCTGCAGAAAGCGGGCATCCGCACCATCAGCGTGCAGGGGCACTGGTACTTCGAGAAGAGCACCGGCATCGGCCGCGGCTTCGACGTGACGGACCTGAGCGCGCTGCCCAAGGTGCTCCAGGCGGAGGGCGACCGCACGGTCAACAGCGACAAGCTCAGCGACGCCGCCATCGCGGAGCTGTCCAAGCCCGAGAACGCGGGCAAGCAGTTCTACATGTGGGTGCACTATCTCGACCCGCACGCCGCGTACGTACTCCACAAGGAGTTCAATTTCGGCTCCAGCAGCCGCGACCTGTACGACAGCGAGGTGGCCTTCACCGACGAGCACGTCGGCAGGCTCGTCGATTTCATCCAGAAGAGCTCCTTCGGCAAGAGAACGGCCATCATCATCACGGCCGATCACGGCGAGGCGTTCGGCGAGCACGGGCTGTTCCGCCACGGCTTCGAGGTGTGGGACGAGCTGGTGCACGTGCCGTACATCTTCTACGTGCCGGGCGCCAAGCCCCACCACGTGAAGGTCCGGAGGAGCGCGATCGATCTGGTGCCGACGATCCTGCAGCTGTTCCGCCAGTCGCTTCCGCCCGACGAAGCCGACGCGCCCAAGGGCAGCGCCGACTTCCTCAGCGGCGAGTCGCTGCTCCCCGACATCATGATGCCGCCGGGGTACAAGCCGGAAAAGAGGATCGTCTTCGTCGACATGCCCGCCGGGCCCCACAACGGCGAGCGGCAGGCGTTCATCGAAAACGATCTCAAGCTCATCGCAAGCGATGGCCGCCCGATGGGCCTCTACAACCTGGCCACCGACCCCGGCGAGAAGAAGGACCTGCTGGACGACGCTGACCTGAAGCAGCGCGTCGTCGAACGCTTCAAGGCATTCCGGCGGGGGATGCGACACGTCTACGTAAAGCGCATCCCCAAGTAGGCTTGCCCCTCGGAAATCAGCCTGCTTGTTCTCCGGACGGCGAGCGGCTAGTCTGCGTGATCGTGCGCACGTACTGGGTCGAGTACCAGGGCAGCCGCTACCGCTTGCGCGAAGGCGTCACACTTGTCGGGCGTGGAGAGGACTGCGCGTTCTCGTTGGACGATCCCTCGGTGTCGCGGGCACATGCACGCTTGTCGCTGATGGAAGGCTCGCTGACGGTCACGGATCTCCGCAGCAGCAACGGCACATTCGTCAACGGCGAGCGGCTGGCTCACACGACGCTCGTCAAGCCCGGCAACGTCATCGCGATGGGCGACACGACGTTGAAGGTCACGATCAGCGAAACCGGCGCGTTCTCGCCGGTCGCACCGGGCATCGAGATCATCGAGCAGAGCAGCCCGCGCCCGCAGTCGGAAATCAGCACGGAGCCCCAGTTCAGCTCGATCGAGGTGCTGGAGTCGCTGGTCGTCAACGCGCAGGTCGCCGAGGATCCCGCCGCGCTGGCAACCATGATCCGGATGTCGATCGACCGCCTGCTGGCGATGGTGCAGGCCAAGGGTCAACAGGTCGGGCGCGACAATGCCGCGCGCCTGCTGAGCATCATCGAGATCGCCTCGTCCTGGTCCGCCGGCGCGGAATACGACGCCTGGGCCCGCGAGGTCACCGCAAAGCTCAAGGCCTGAGCGGGGCCGTCGCCGGGGAGACTAGTCGAACCAGGGCTCGCCGGACTGCGCGAGCAGACCGGGCAGCCCGCCGGTGTGGATGAACAGGACGCGGCGCGGCTTTTCTTCCATGCGCGACAGCCCGAAGAGCGCCTTGCCGGAATACACGGGGTCGAGCACCAATCCGCTGCGGCGCGCAACCTCGACGATGAAGCGGCGCTGTTCGTCGCTGGCGACGCCGTAGGCGGGCCCCTTGTAGACGTTGTGCACGACGAGCTCGGCGAGGTCGCGTCCGTCGGCGCCCTGGCCCACCGCCTCGAGCACGATCCGCCCGATGACGGACTCGAACCACGCCCGGTCGTCACACACGGCGATGGCGTGCACGACCGGAGCGACGTCGAAGCGCCGCGCACCGAGCACGATGCCGGCCGCCGTGCCGCCGGAGCCGCAGGCGTGGACCACGGCGTCGAAGCCGCGCGGCCCGCCGCCCAGTCCGTGATCGAGCTGGGAGCGGATCTCGCGCATGGCTTCCACGTACCCCTGCGCGCCGATGCCGTTGGAGCCGCCCTCCGGGATCACGTAGGGCGCCCTGCCGTCGCGCTCGAGCTCCCGGGCAGCGTCCGCCATCAGCAGCTCGCGCTCCCGGTATTGCTCGGGCGAGATGAAGCGGACCTCGGCCCCGACCAGCCGATCCAGCATCAGATTGCCGACGGCCGCATGAGGCGCGCGCGGCTCCGCTGCGCGCAGGAACAAGAGCGAGCGGAGCCCGAGCCCGGCCGCGCATAGCGCAGTGGCGCGCGCGTGGTTCGACTGCACGGCGCCGCAGGTGATCACGGTCGAGCTGCCGCGGGCCAATGCATCGGCGAGCAGGAACTCCAGCTTGCGGATCTTGTTGCCGGCAGCAGCTCCGGCGCTCATGTCGTCGCGCTTGACCCACACCTCGACGCCCACGAGCTCGTCGAGCGCGTCGTTGTGCCAGAGCGGCGTCGGCAGATGGGCGAGCGGCAGGCGCGCGCTCATTTCAACCGACCGCAACCAGACGTGCGCCGCCCTCGACCGCATCGCCGGGAGCCACGAAGACCTTGTTCACGACACCCGCACGCTCGGAGACGAGCTCGTTCTCCATCTTCATCGCCTCGACGACCACAAGTGGCGTACCTTCGTGGACCTCGTCGCCTTCGCTCACGAGCAGCTTGACCACCTTGCCCGGCATCGGGGAGAGCACGACGCCTTCTCCGCTCCCGCCCTTCCTGCCGCGGACGGACGCCGTGGCCCGCATGCGTGCGCTCTCGACCTGCACCGTCGCGCGGTGGCCGCTGGCGTACACGTCGAGCTCGGGCAGCTCGCCGTCGACGACCAGATCCAGCATGCGCCCCCCCATCCGGATGCTGAGCATCTTGTCGCGCGCCACGACGTTGGCGTCCAACGCCTCGGCGGCCGTGCCGTCCGCTCCGACAACGCGGACCTGGTAGCCGCCGCCGGGCAGCTCGGCGACATCGATGGTGTGCTCCTCCCCATCCAGAGTGACGAAATAACGCATCGTGTCGCACGGAAGCTATCCGAGCGCGAAGGGATCGGCAAGGCCTGCCCCGACAGGACGAGTATATTGAGCCGGATGGCGGATGCTCCCAAGCGCATCGCCCACTTCCGCATAGGCGAGCGTCTCGGTCGCGGCGGAATGGGCGTCGTGTACCGCGCCGTGGACGAGAAGCTCGGTCGCGACGTCGCCATCAAGGTGCTTGCGCCCTTTGCGGCCGGCCCGGAGGCGCGTGCCCGCATGCTGCGCGAGGCGCGCGCGGCGGCCGGCCTGGCCCATCGCAACATCGTCACGGTCTACGAGATCGGCGACGACGGGGAGCACTTCTACATCGCGATGGAGCTCGTCGAGGGGCAGTCGCTGCGTGCGCTCCTGCGCGAGGCTCTGGAACCGATGGCGTGGCGGGAGGCGGTACGCGTGGCGAGTGCCATCGCCTCGGCGCTCGCCAAGGCGCACGCGGCCGGCGTGGTCCATCGCGATCTGAAGCCCGACAACGTGCTCGTCGCCCGCGACGGCGAGATCAAGCTCGTCGACTTCGGCATTGCAAAGCTGATCGCCGGGAGCTCCCAGGACGACGCGGAGGTCGAGGCGCTCACCGCGACGGGCAGCTGGGTGGGATCGCCGGGCTACATGGCGCCCGAGTCCTTCGGCGAGGGCGGGATCGACGGACGCGCCGACCTGTTCGCCCTCGGCGCGCTGCTGTACGAGCTCCTCACCAGGACGCGCGCCTTCCGCGGTGACTCGCCTCCCGACACGATCCGCAAGGTCATGCTCGTCGACCCACCCGCGCCGCGCAACGTCGTGCCGGAGATCCCGCCGGCGCTCGAAGCGGTGGTGATGCGATGTCTGGCCAAGTCGCCCGCTGGGCGCTTCGAAAGCGCCGAGGAGCTCATCTCCGCGCTCGAACGTGTCACGGACGCCGACGCCGACGTAGCGACGCTCGGCGCCACGTCGCTCACCGCCCCGACGGTGCAGATGACGCCAGAGCCGTCACCCGCTCCGTCGCGAGCGAGCGCCACCGCGAAGCGTCGCTTTCTGACAGCGGCCGGCGTGCTCGCGGCGCTCGTTGTCGCTCTGGTTGCGGTCGGCACCCTGCGCTCGCGCGCGCGAGCCGGCGCGCCGGCGGCAGCGCCATCAGCCAGCGCGCGAGCTCCGAGCCGATTTTCGGATCCGCGACCTGTCGCGAAGTGCAACAAGGCCGCCCGTCGCCAGTACCTCGACGCGATGCGCGTACTCCACGACACCGGCAGCTCCAACGCGGACGACCTGTTCGACAAAGCCGCCAAGGCGGATCCCGGGTGCGCGGTTCTGCAGCTGCGCGTCGCGCTGAGAACGCTGAACAGCACGGCACGACGCAAGGCGTTCGAGCGTACGCTGGGCATGATCTCGGCCCTCCCGCCGCGCGAAGCCGCGCTGGCCCGGGCCTACATCCCCGAGGTCGCCCGGGATCCGCCGGACCACGCCGCGACCTCGCGCGCGCTCGTCGCGCTGGCGGATTTTCGTCCCGACGACGCCGAGCTCCAGGTGCTGGCCAGCGAAGCCGCGCCCGACGTGCCCACGGCGCGGCGTCTCGCCGAGCGTGCGCGACAGATCGACCCATCCTTCGCCAACGTCTGGACAACCCTGTACGACGTGGCCATGCGCGCCGACGACCCGAAAGCGGCGCGCGCCGCGATCGACGCATGCAAACAGCACGCGCCCGCGGCCCTCGGGTGCAAGGAGTCGCTGAGCGATCTGCTCTTGCGGACCAATGACTGCGCGGGGCTCGAGGCCGAGGCCCGTCAGGTCAAGCTTCAATCGGATGATTCCGGAGTCTACTGCGACATCGCGTTCGCGCAGGCGACACTGGATCCAGCGAGCCCGCTGGTACCGGAGGCCATCGACCAGTGGGAGCGACGGATCTCCTACAAGCATCTGTTCGTCGCGGAGACCTGGCGGGTGTCGCGCAAGGTTCTGCTCGGGGACTTCACCGGCGCCAACGCCGACCTCGAAAAGCTCTCCGTCCAGGTCAAGCCCGAGGCCAACCTCGATCCCCATCTTCGCGTCGCAGGGCTCGAGCTCGAGCTCCTGGTGGAACGCGGTGACGACGCGGCGGCGGCGCGTCTAGCCGTCGACATCCTGTCGCGCCGGCACGCCTGGAACCGTTCGCTCCGCAACACCAAGCGCGTCCGCTGGGAAGTCGCCCGCATGGGCAGTCTGGTCGCGGCCTCGGCGCTTTCCGCCCAGTGGGACCCCGCCGCATGGCAGAAGGAGCTGGCTTCTCTGCAACCGCCGCCGGAGGTGGCTTGGGCGTACGGCACCGCGATGTTCGTCCGCACTCCGGCCGAAGCTCGCCAGGCCATGAAGACGGCGCCCCCAACGCACGTGATCCCGTACAACGCCACGCAGGTCGAGCTGTTGATCGGAAGCACGGCCCTGCTCGCCGGCGACCCGAAGGCGGCTCTCCCTCACCTCGCGAACGCGGCCCATCGCTGCGACGCCCTGTTCAACCCCTTCGAGCACACGCGCGCTTGGCTCCTGCTCGGCGAGGCACGCCAGGCGCTGCACGACAAGAGCGGCGCCTGCGCGGCGTATCGAGCGGTGCTCGGCCGGTGGGGAAAGGCCAACGCGCGCTCGGTCACCGCCGACGAAGCCCGCAAGCGCAGCGGGGCGCTCGGCTGCGACTAGCCCTCGACCGGCTCGAACGCGACCACGTGGAAGGACAGCGCGTAGATGCGAACCCACACCGGCGGCACCGTCACGGCAGCGCTTCTCTGGATGCCAGGCGGATCACTGCACCATCGTCGTCACGGCGGTCGCATTGTTCGAGGTGTTCGTCTCGAGCTCCGTCGCAGTCACCGTCGCGGAAACCGCCATCTGCCCCGCACTGGACGGCGCCTGGACCGTGATGCGGACGCCTTCGACGCTGCCGGCGTCGACCCAGCGCCCTCCGCCGTTGAGCACCGACACGCTGTACGTGAGCACGTTGCCGTTCACCGCCGGTGAGCCTTCCGCCGATACCAGCGTCGCGTTGGCGGGCAGTGTGACCACGATCGTGTCGTTCATCGAGCTGCGAAGCGCGACGTTGTCCACGCTGACGCGGTAGTCGACGTTCTGCCCCGCCGCGATGGGATCCGCCGTCTCCTGGGCGACCTGCACGGCCAGGTCCACGGGTGTTTCCGGTGTGGGTCCGGGGCGCATGACGCGGAGGATCCCCTCGGGCGGGTTACCGTTCAGCGTGGCATCGTAGGCGTAGTACGCGATAGTCGGCGTGTTGCTGGCGTCGAAGGCCAGCCCGACGGTCATCTCCTCGCTGTTGTTTCGCGCCGCGGACATCGCCACAGTTTTCACCCACGCGCCGCTCGCGCGCGTGGCGTACACCATCTCGCCGTTGCCGCGCCAATAGACGACGGCAGGATCGCCGCTCTTGTCGATGGCAATGACCGGCAGGATGCCGTTCCAGTTGCTCGACCAGTCGTCGATCGTTTCGAAGCTGGACCAGGACGAGCCGTTGTCCTGCGACGTAGCGTAGACGAGGCTGTTGCCCGGCGGATAGCCCGGCAGCACCGCGTGCAGAACGCCGCCCGGGTCCATGGCGATGCCGGGGCGCATGAACGACGCGCTGGTACCGGTGAAGTCCCCGGGCGTGTAGAACGTCACCGCCGCTTCCTGGTCGCGGTGGTAGTTCATGCCCAGGCTGTGCTCGTTGGCGATCACGTGATGCACGCCGTCCGCGCCGATGACCATGGCGTGGGCGGAGTTCCCCGAGTCGCCGATAACCGTGCCATTCAGCGCGAGCGTTCCGTAACCGTTGCAGTTCACGTTGGACGTCACCCAGTCGGGCCGTCCAGCAGTCCCCGGCTTGAAGGCAAGCGAGTAGAACGTGTACGCGCATGACTGCGGCGAGGCCAGGGTCTCGCCGGTGTTCAGCTCGTTGTTGCCCGTCGGGTCGGCGGAGAGGTCCGAGTAGAACGTGACGTAGTTGTAGGTGCCGAGACCCGTGAACACCATGTAGGGCACACCCGTGGTCGGGTTCACGGCGAGCTGGTTCGAGCTGTCGGGCCGCTGCGGGTCTACCTCGTGCTCCACCCAGCCCGTTGTTTCCTTGCGCGACCAGAACGCCCGCGTCTCGCCGCTGCACGGGTTGACCTCACGCCAACCGAGCACGGGACGATTCGACGGATCGATCGCGAACCCGGACACGATCACGTCCGGCGCGCAGTTCAGGCTGGGGACATCCGGCTTGTGAACGTCCTCGGGAAGCCAGTACATCGTGGGGGCGCCGGCGTCGGTACCCGCTTCGGCGTCGCCGCCTGCGTCGCTGCCGCAGGCGACGGGCGTGCCACCGTCGAGCAGACCGCTCGCGTCCACGCAACCAAAGTCGAGACCGCTCGCCAGCGACTGGAGGTCGACGCGCACGCCGCACATGCCGTTGGCGCGGCAGCAGCCAGTGAACGACGCAGGTCCTCCGTCGACCGGCGAGCTCTGGTCTGGGCACGACGGATCGTCGGTGCCGGACTGTTTTGTCTCGATGCAACCGCTACCCAGACCCCAGCCTGTCGCGACCGCGGACACGTCAAGACCGCAGCTGTTGGGCGCGCCCGCCGGGCAACACGCGGAAAGCTCGATGCTGCCGACCTGCACCGGCAAGCACGTGGCGGTCCCGCACGACAGGACGCCCGCCCCGTCGGCTGCAGCATCCGCGCCCCCTTGCCCGCTCGTCCCGGCGGCGCCGCTTGCCCCTCCGGCCCCGCCTCCTTCGCCGCTGCCGTCGGCGTTCGTGCCGGCGTCGCCCAGCGGCTTCTTCTTCGCGTTGTCGGAAGAACAAGCGACGACCACCAGCGCTACCCCGATGCCTACACCCCAAGCAAGCCGAGCCATGAAATCGAGACTGGGCGACGGAGCCGCCCGGGTCGATAGTCATTTCGCCGGCCGACAAGTGGCGGATTTCGTAGGCGTTACCCGGCCGGCAACGCCGAAAGCACCCGCACCAGCTCGCCTCGCGTCTTGAGACCGAGCTTGCGCAGGGCGGATCCGAGGTGGTCCGCGATGGTGGATTGCGACAGCCCCATCTCGTACGCGACCATCTTGTTCGATCGGCCGAGTGCGACGTACGCCACGACCTGCCGCTCGCGTAACGTCAGTCTGCGCGGATCCGGCACCCGGGGATCGTTCCTGCGGACGACGACAAAGCGCCGACCGTCGGTGTCGAAGTGGTCCACCAACGACCACCTGCCTTCGACCAGGGCGGTCCAGGTTTCCAGCGCCTGCTGGCTGTCGGGGTGCGCCGCCCGCACGCGCTCCATGCGCAGGACGGCATTTCGAAGCGCCTCGCGAGCCAGGCGCGGCTTCGCGGGCTCCTCGGCGTGGACGACGTTTCCCGACGGCGTTACCACGGCTTCGGTGAGCGTCGCGTCCGACAAGCGGACGCGGAGGCGATGCGCCGCGGCAACATGAGCTGCTGCGTACGCCCATTTTCGGCCTCGGTGGGCGTGATGCTCTGGAGACTCTTGAGCACGCCCGCCACGAATACGCCCTTGTGGCTGGGACGGGAGGCTTTGAACGCCACGAGATCCTTCACGCCCAGCGGGTGCGCGAGCAGCTTCGCCAACGGGTGATCGAGGAAGCGCTCGCCGGGGCCAGCAACGTCGCTCGTCGTGCAGAACCATTCCGGCCCCCGGATGGTCCGGTCCACTTCCGCCGCATCCAGCATCTTGAGCATGATGCCGAACGTGCTGGCTACGAGGGGAGCTGCGCCAAGGACGACCTTGTTGGAGATGATCAGCCGTTCGCGATCGGAGGCGTCGAAGATCGCTCCGCCGACGCCCAGGCCGACGTCCAGATGGGGTCGGACGGCCTCGACGATGCCTCGAAGCCACGCGTCGTCGTCGAGGTCGAGGCGATAGGCGGCTTGTACGACCTCGAGCGTCATGGTCAGAACAGGCGCGCGAGCTCGACGCGCGAAGTGACGCCGAGCTTGCGGAAGATGCTGGCGAGTTGGTTGGCGACCGTACGCTCGCTTGTCCCCCGGGCCTTCGCGATCTCGCGGTTCGACAGACCGCGCGCTGCCATTTCGGCGACTTCCCGTTCCGCGTCGCCAAGACGCGTCTCCGCCGCCGGCTGCTCCGCAGGGAAGCTCAACACGACGATGTCGTCGTCGATGTCGTCGAGGGTGTAGGCACGCGTTCCCGCAGGGGGGCTCAACCTCGCACGCGTGCGCCTCCTTCCCACCGGGGACAATAGTGCCCAAGCGGCAGGTCGGGCGCAACGCTGGTGGCGATCGCCAGGCTCCGGCCCGTTCCGGCGCGAACCTAGCGCTTGCCGCCGCCTCGTGCGAGCGGGTGCGCCTGGTCGTAGACGCGCATCAGCTGGTCGAGCGACAGGTGCGTGTAGCGCTGGGTCGTCGACAAGCTGGCGTGGCCGAGCATTTCCTGGATGGCGCGCAGGTCCGCGCCGCCTTCGAGCATGTGGGTGGCGCAGGAGTGACGGAGCGCGTGCGGGTGGAGATCGGGTCGCCCCGAGCCGAGCGCGCCGTAGCGCCGCACCAGCTCCTGCACCCAGCGCACGCTGATCCGCCGGCCGCGTCGTCCGAGCAGCAGCGCCGCGGGATCCTGGTAGCCGCTCTTCGGATGCCGGAGCTCGGCGCGGCGCGGAAGATACGCCGCGAGCGCTTCGAGAGCCTTGTCGCCCATGGGCACGAGGCGCTCCTTGTCGCCCTTGCCCACGACCCTGAGCTCCGCCTGCGCGCTGTCGATGGACTCGAGATCCAGACCGGTGAGCTCGCTCACGCGCAGCCCCGATCCGTACAGCAGCTCGAGGATGACCGCGTCGCGCAGCTGCTCGGTCTCGCGCCGGCCCGCCTGCTCCGCCGGAGCGCTCATCACCTGCGCCGCGGAATCGACTCCGAGGAAAGTCGGCAGCTTGCGCCGGACCTTCGGACTGGCAAGCAGGGCCGCGGGATTGTCGCGCGCGACGCCGCGGCGTTCCAGGTGTGCATAGAACGCCCGCACCGCCGCGAGCTTGCGCGCGATGCTGCTCGCCGAGCGCGTGCGTGCCAACTCCCCGAGCCAGGCCCGGAGCAGGAGCTTGTTCACGTCCGCAAGCTCGACCGGACGCCCCAGCCGCTCGCGCAGGAAGCCCGACAGCTGAGCGAGATCCCGGCGATAGGCCTTCACGGTGTTCGGCGAAGCGCGCTTCTCGCTCTCCAGGTAGTCCACGAAGCGCTGGATGCTCCGGCCGAGGCCGTCCGTTTCAGGAGCCGCACCGCCCACGGCTTTCGTTCTACGCCCTCCACACCGCAATAGTCCAACAAGCTGCACCGACGATCGTCAAGATCAGCCCGAGCCGCGCCTGCACCAGCACCAATTGCCCGTCGCGCGTGACGCCGCGCAACGCCACCAGCGTGAGACCGCCAAGCGCCAGCAGGAAACCCAGCGAAAGCAGCACCACCCACATGGCCGCTGGCGCGGTATCGCGCTGCAGCTCCGCCAGCGCGCGCTTGTCGATCTGCTGCTGCGCGGTCCCGCTTGCCGCGCCCGATGATGCCGCCTGCAGCCGCGCCAGGTTCTGGTTCGCGCGCGCGAGCTCCGCGCGCTCCGGGATCCAGACGTGCCGGGTCTCCAGCGCAGCACCCCGCACAGCCTGCCAGGCCGTTCGGGCCGTCTCCGCCTGTCCGCCGGCTTCGGCGCCCAGCGCGATGGCTTCAAGGCGCGCATAGGCCTCCGCGACGTGCGGCGCGCCCGGCGCATACAGCACGGCGGCGCGCCGCGCGTGATCGATCGCCTGCCCGAGATCGCCACGGTTGAAGGCCCGGTCGCTCAGCTGCATCTCGCGGTTGCCGTCGATCACCGCGCGCGCGGTCAGCGCCGCCACGGCCATCACGAACAACATCATCGCGAGCGCGACGCCCCGGAGCCAGCGCCCTGCCGTCATAGGAAATCGCGTCGGCGGAAGATCAGGCTCGCCGCCGCCAGGAGCCCCACGCTCCAGGCAAGCGCCTGCCCCGCAGCAAGCGCCACATAGTGACCGAGCGTGGGTCCCGACGCGGCACCGGTGAGCAGCGGGCGCGGCGGCACGTACAGCATCAGGTTGGGCACGACCTTCGCCAGCACCACGCCCACGTGTTGGATGGCGTGCCCGAATACGCGCGACGGCAGGTGTGCCAGCGTGTCGGCCGAGCGCCCGACGAGAAACACGCCGAACGTCAGCACCGCAGTAAGGAACGGCGACGAGAACGACGAGAACAGAGTCGCGATCGCCGCAACGATGGCCACCTCGCACAGCGTGAGCAGCGCCGAGCCGAGCACGACCCGGCGGTCGTCGGGTGCATTGGCCGCGAGCCACCAGCCGGCAAGCGACAGCGCGATGACCCACGGGATGGGCAGGTAGCTGCGCCAGCGCGGAACCCGCCAGCCGATCAGCCCCACGGCGGCCACGCTGCCCAGAGCCAGGCCCAGAACGAGCGCAAGGGAACGCCCCGACAGCACGCCCAGCGCCAGCAGCAGCGCGGCCGAGTTGGCGGCGATGAACACGAAGAGTGTGAGCAGAGTGCCCACGTATTTGCCGGTCAGGTACTCCCCACGGCCGATCGGGCGCGCCAGGATCGGAAACACGGTTTTCAGCTCGAGCTCGCGGTACAGCGAAGTACCGCCCAGCACGACCGCGACGATGATCCCGTAGATCGAGATCGAGGCGGAGCCGATATCGCTGACGGCACGCATGGTATTGCGGACCGCGAACGCTCCGACAACCAGCGCGTAGCCGAGCGTGCCAATCGCCAGCCCCAGCAGCCCGTGGAGCACACGGGCGCGCACCGCTTCGCGGTAGGTATTGAGCATGACAGCGCTGACGCGCGCCAACATGGCTCCCTCAATACCTCAACCTGGCGGGTGATACGACCTTCGGAACGGACGAAAGCAGGTCAGAACGCGCGCCGGCGAAGCGACGGCGAGCCCGCGCCGGGCAAAGCGAGGCGCGTCGGGGGTCCGGGGGCGGCGAGCCCCCGGCGGAGGATTCCGGTGGGGGTGGGCGGGCGGGATGTCAACGATTGGCGTAGGCGCGGGGCTCGATGAAGGCGCGGATGCGCCCCGGCGTGCCCAGGATCGCGTTCTGGATGCGCCCCTCGAACAGCATCCGCGCCAGCCCCGGCCCGAGGTCCAACGCCACCGCGACGGTGACCAGGCTGCGCTCGGCGTCGAACGGCTCCACCCGGAAGTAGCCCCACACGTCCTCGATTCCGTGTGGACGGCTCCGGTCGAGCCAGAAGCGCAGCTCCGACTCCCCCTCGATCCGCCGCGCCCGGACGGTGTAGCTCGCGCTCACCAGACCGTTGCCTTGAGTCAGCTCGATGCGCACGTCGCGCCCTACCCTGCCGACGCGCCGGGCGCGCTTGGTGTGCGGCAGCATGAACGGCAGCTGGTTCACATCCTCGAGCGCCGAGATCACGGCGCGCGGCGACGCGCGTACCAGCTGGTACGACACGCCGCCGACGTAGCGCGCCGAGCGACGATCGAACACGAACGGACGTGCGACGGTCGAGCCGCCGAGCAGCGCGCGTCGCTCCGCGCGGGTCAGCACGTCGGCGCGCGGAGCTACGCGCAGCAGAGTCGTGCGGCGCGCGGGCGGGCGCTCCAGCACGCGGAACGCCTGCGCGTGCGCGGCGACCGGCATCGCCATCGCGGCGACCCAGGCCGAAATGCCAAGCAGCAGGTCTCTGACCCCCTTGCCACGCACGCCGGCGAGGATACCAGCTCCGGACTCCGATTCGCACGCCCGGAGTGCGCGTCCGTCAGCGCGCAGCAATATCGGACAGATACGTCACGGATCCGCAACGAACACGTCCAGCATCCACGACCCCTGGGCGCCGGCGTAGCCGTCGATCTGCACGTAGTAGTCACCCGGATCGAGCGTCAGGTCGAGGTAGCTGCGATCGCCGACGTAGCCGGCAGCGCAACCCTGGGTGACCTCCTGGCCCGGACACGACGGCCCGCGCCGCACGTCGAGCAGCGTGTTGTAGCTGCTGCCTTTCATGTCGAAGATGACGCGCTGCTGCTTGGCAAGCGAGAGGTGCAGCATCTGGTCCGGCGCGCCGCCGGGAGGCTGGGCTCCCAGGTCGCACCCGGCCTCGTAGTCGGCATTGGCGTTCGCCGTCGTGCCCTGGAAGCGGCCGCCGCCCGGCGGAATTTCCACGGCCTCGGCGCAGGTATCGGCAAAGGGCACGAACACGGGCGGCGCCGCCGGGCGCGTGAAAGCGGTGAGCTGGGTGGGCGTCGCTCCGACGGACTCGACCACGGCGCGGTAGCTGCCCGGCGCCACGCCGTACGTTGCCGCGCGATTCGGGCTGCTACCCGACGTGCCGCAGGACAGCACGTCCCCCGGCGCGCAAGGCGCCTTGTCGAGCCCCACCCCGCCGGTATCGCCGTTGGAGATGCGCTCGACGAGCAGCACGTCGGACTTCTGCGCCAGGTCGAGCGTGTAGGCGGCATCCGGCGCGCCTGTCACGCAGCCGAGCTGGATGTCGTCCGTGTGCGCGAGCAGCGGCACGTCGACGGTCTTTCCCGGGGTCAGCGCAGGCGAGCCGCTACAGGTCTCGTCGGCCGGCGGTGTGGTGGCGGCAGAGAGCTGCAGCACGAGGTCGATCACGGTGGGGGCGTCCGCGCTGACGGCGACGTAGTAGTCGCCCGCCGGCAGCGCACGCTCGAACAGATCCACGGCGGAACCCACACGGCACGTCAGCTCGTCCGTCTTGCCGGAACACGCCGCGTCGCGCAGCGACAGCGACGGCCGCCCGTAGCCGTCGAGCGAGCTGGCGTACAGGTGCACATCCTGCGGAGCGGACAACGTGAACGTGTAGACCAGCTCGCCGAGCGTTGCGTCGCAGTCGCTCGGTACGTCCTCGGTCGCGTCGATGACCGGAACCTGCACGTGCACACCGTCGGTGAGCGGGGCCGCCGTGCCGCAGGTCTCGTTCGTGGGCGCGGGGGACGCCGGCAGGAACTCGACCGCCAGCTGCACCTCCTGGGAGCCGTCGCCAAAGACATACAGCGGGTAGTTCCCGCTCGAAAGCGAGTGCAAGCGGATCCGGGCGATGGTGCCGCCCGCTGGCGCCGTAACGCTGGCCTCGCAGCCGATCTCGCTCGACGGATCGCCGCACTGCGTGGCCGAGGCGAGGGCCAGCTGACCCGATGCGGTGGTGGCGGTGATGTCGACGTCCACGGCGGGCCCGGAGGGGACCTCGATCGCCGCGACGACGTCGCGCCACGTCCCTCCACTGCCGGCACAGCTCGCCGCGTAATCGCTCGAAGCGGCGACCAGCGACATCGAGTAGTTGCCGGACGCCTTGATCACGAGCGGATCCACGCAGGTGTCGTGCTGTGGCGAGCTGCACGGCTTCTCGTCCACCTTGCCGTTGCAGTTGTCGTCGATTCCGTTGCCGCAGATCTCCGGGCTCTTGCTGGAAACGAGCGGGTCGTTGTCGTTGCAGTCGCCGCCGCCGGGGCAGTTCCACGGCGGGTCGCCGTCGCCGTCGGCGTCGCGGGGCGTGTGCTCGCAGCTCCTGGTAGCCTCGACGCAGCGATCCACCGTGCAGGTGTTGTCGTCGGAGCACGACACGGGCGGGCCCGCGATGCAGCCGAGCTTGAGATCGCATATCTCGGCGCCGTCGCAGTAGACGCCGTTGTCGCACGCAGCATCGTTCGCCGTCGAACGACATCGGCCGAGCTTCGGGTCGCACTTGTCCACCGTGCAGTCGATGCCGTCGTCGCACTGCGAGTCGTCCAGGCACGGCCCACCGAGCGACGAAGCGTCGCCGCCCGCATCCGCCCCGCCGGGGCCGCTATCGGCGGCGTCGGAAGCGCCCGAGTCACCGATGAAGGGGTTCGGTGCCGTCGATCCATTGCATCCGATCAGCAGCAGCACCGCGAACAGGGCGGCCCACGCCGGCAGGGCTGCTGCCGCGCGACGGATGTTCCGGCAAAGGATGGGTGCTCCCATGTTCAAGCGGCCCTAGCCTAGCGGGCCCACCGCGCCGGGGCGACAGCCGCACGAAAACGCCCCGGCCACGGCCTTCTGCGCTCGGCGCGGTGGCTCGTGCAGCGATTTTTCCGGCCCGCAGGCACGCGTAGCGGTGGCGCGGGAGGCATGGCATGATGCTGCGGCGTGTCGAACGAACGCCTGACCCGGCAGGAGCTGAGCTGGCTGCTTGCGCAGGAAGCGCGAGGCGCGGCCAAGAAGCTGCGCCAGGGCGTCAGCCAGCTCAAGCAACCCGGCCCGGCCATCACGACCACGCAGCCGGTCGAGACCACGCTCGACACGCTGGACGAGGCCATCAGCAAGCTGAGCGAGCTGCAGAGCGGCGCCGGCAAGGCCGCTCGCCGCGGCCGGATCGATCTGGCCGCGCTGCTTTACGACCTCGCCCCCGGTGCACGCATCGCGATCGAGCCCGGTGCCGGCACGGAGGTGTTCGGCGAGGAGTCGGAGCTCCGGCGCATGCTGCACGTGCTCGTCAACCAGACCAACAGCAACCCGGCGGTGCCCAGCACCAGCTCTTCGCCCGAGGTGCGCATCCGGCGCCAGGATCAGTGGGTGCGCATCAGCGTGGATCTCGGGCCCGACAGCTCGGCAACTGCCGAGCTCGAAAGGCGTTGGCTGAGTCGCATGGCGACCAGACACGGTGGTCGTCTGGAGCTGGAAGGCGGGACGCAGTCCGTGCTGCTGCCCGCCGACGGCGCCAGCGATCAGCGTGAAGTCGTGGAGCTCAAGAAGGAGCTCGAGCAGGCGCAGCAGCTCGGCGAGGCCTACGCCCGGGAGCTGGCAGCAGCGTTCGCTGCCATCCCGCCCTCGGATCTCCCGCCTCCCAACGAAACGCGTGACAGCACCGAGCAGCGTTTCGAGCTGCTCGTGTCGACGGCGACCGCGCTGTCCCGCGGGATGCGCGAGATGCTCGAGGGCCTGCGCGCCGACGCTGCGACGGCGAGCGAAGAGCTCGGCGAGGACTCCCCGCTGGCCGAGCGCCTGTCGCGCCGCGTGACGGCCGCGTTCGAGCTCTCGCGCGAGCTGTCGCGGATCGCGGAATGCCCACTCGACGAGCGCCCGGCGGCACTCGACGCGTGCCAGGTCGCGCGCGACGCCATCGCGGAGACGACGACGCTTGCCGCACGCCACGAAGTGGAGCTGGTGCTGGACGCCCCCGGGAAGCTCGAGCTCCCGCTCCGGCGAGCCTGCTTCGAGCTCTTCTTGCGCACGTTGCTCGATCACGCCGTGGCGGCTACTCCGCATGGCGGCCGGGTCCTGGTGCAGCTCGCCGGGGGCGGCGCCGGCATGCAGCTGGTCGTGCAGGACGGCGGGCCGCCCATCCCCGATGTTTCCCGGCAGGGCGTGCTCGCGCACCGGGTGGACCCCGCCTCCCTGGGTCGCCCGGGCGGCATCTCCCTGCTTGCGGCGTCCGTACTGGCCAGCTACCAGGGCAGCAGCCTGGCCCTGGCGGAGAGCCCGGACGGTCACACCGAGGTCCGGGCGCTGTTCGGCGGGTGATCCGAATATCCGCCCGGCGTTCGGGTTTCCAGCGACGCGCGCCCGATCTGGGTTAATATCCTGCGACATGCGCATTCTCGTCGTCGAGGACCAGGACTCGATCCGCCGCATGATCGAGGCGCTGGTCCACGCCCGCGGATACGAGGTGGAGGCGGTGGCATCCGGCACCAAGGCCATCGACGTCGCGATGATTCGCCCGCCGGATCTGGTGCTGCTCGATCTGATGCTGCCCGGCCAGTACGACGGGTTCGAGGTGTGCCGCCGGCTGCGCACCGATCCGGGCACGAAAAACGTCCCGGTCGTCATCATCAGCGCTCTGGACGACGCCGATTCCCGCGCGCGCGCGAGCCAGGCCGGCGCTACCGCGTACTACACCAAGCCGTTCAGCCCGATCGCGCTGCTCAAGGAGATTGACCGACTGAAAGCGCTGGGCGAAGGCGGCGGCTGACCGCGCTCGTCTACTCCTGCATATTGAGGAAGCTCTTCGCGCGCTGCTCGGCGGCGGCGATCAGGCCCTTGGCCTCGGTGGCTGGGATGTTGAGCCGGTGACAGAGCCGCTCGATGAGCGCCTTCTCCGTCTCGTGCTGCTCGCCGTCGATAAAGGTCAGGAGCACGGCATGTTGCAGTAGCACACGACGATCATCGAAACTGAGGTCGGTCAGCGGGATGTCCTCGAGCTTCTTCGGCGTGGCGGCGTACTGGCGGACCTCCTGCGCTTCGCTGGGCGTCGCATTGAACGCCGACAGCAGCGCCTCGATGACTTCCTTCTCCTCTTCAGCGACGTGACCGTCGGCCCAGGCCACGCTCACGAGTCCCTTGAGGATCGCCATGTTCTGGTCATGCATGGCCGGAGAATCGCATACCCGTGCGCGGCGTCAACGCGCCTCGCACGCCGCTGGATCCGCCGCCGATTCGTCCGCGGCTTCGGAGCCGTGGGCGTCGGGGGGCGGCGGCGTGGGCTCCAGCCCTGCGATGCGCTTCAGGTCTCCCCTGAGCTCGTTGTCCGAGCGCGTCTCCGCCACGGCGAAGGCGGCGAGCAGCTCGGACACGTCGCTCCGGCGGGGAGCAAACCGGGGCGGCGCGCTCTCGACCTGCTCGACGCCGGGGACGCGGGGCGGCGGCGTGGGCTCCGGTGGCGGAGGAGCCGGCTCGGGGTCCGCTTCGGCTCCGCGGACAACGACCACGGAGGGCCGCCAGCTGGATGCGACGCTGGGTGGATTGGCAGAAGGTGCGGTGGCAAATGGCTCGCCGGCACGACAGACCGCCGGCTCCGCGCTCGGCTCCACGTCGATCCACTCGATGTCCTCGTCGTCCAGCTCCTCCAGCAGTTCATTCTTCTGCACCAGCTCGGCCGTCCCGGCCACGCCGGCCGCGACTTTGACCAGCGGGATGGCGCACGTCGGCTCGGGATCGAGCTCGAGCGGTCGCGTCTCCTCGGCGTCGAACACGGGCGGCGCGCGATCGGTCCGGTCAGAGTCGACCGCATCGCCCTGGCCCTGCACGATGTGCGGATCGCAGAGCGTGCCGATCGTCGGCGTGCGGAGCGCAGCAGCTTCCGCGGGGGGCGCTTCGACCTCGATCGCGAGATCCGTTGCATTCGCCGCCGGCTCCAGCGCGACTTCCATCACCGGTGGCGACAGCTCCAGTACGACCTCCGGCCTGGGAGCGCGCGCGCGCGCCACGACGGGTTCAGGAGCGGTCTCGTCTTCGCGGCGCTCCGACGGCACCTCTCGCGCCCCGGACCGGAGCTCGGCCTCGGGAGGCTCGGGACTTCCCTGGAGCACGGCGAGCGGCACGCTCCACTCCTGCGGCTCGGGATCCGGCGCGGCCGGCGCGGGCGCCGCCACCGGCTCGAGGCGCGGCGGCGGCTGCTCTGGAGCAGGCTCGTGCTGCTGCGGGTCGCCGGGCGCCATGGCTTCGAACGCGGCCACGTCGACCCGCCCCGACTCGATGGCGCGTGCCGTCTCGCGGTGCAGCCGCGACAGCGCGCGCCGCGCCGCTGCGCGGTTGACCGGGATCAGAGCCGTTTCCAGCTCGCGGATCAGGGCGTCGACACCCGCGCCCGCCGCACGCTGGGTGGAACGGAAGAGCGCCGGCGTCGCCGAGCTCGCCACCTGCATCAGCTGGCTGAGCAGCCCGCGCAGCGCGCGCTCGGCGGCATCCGAAGCGCACGCCGTTCCCGCCCCGACGAGTCGCACCGAGCCGTCATCCGCAAGCATCACGTCCGTCGCGCACATCTGCCGCGGCGCGCCCGCGCTCTGATCGGCAGCTCCCAGCACCAGGTAGCCCGCAAGCTCGGCAACCAGCGGCGCGCGCCGCGCCTGGGCTGCGGCCATCACCTCCAACAGCGTGACGCTCATGCGTTGCCTCCAAACATGCAGCCCGTGGCGGCCGGTCGCGTCATGCCGCTTTCTCCGCGCCGCGCACCAACACGCCGGCCGCCCGCAGATATCGCTTGGCGTCGCCGATCGTGTACGTTCCGTCGTGGAAGATGGACGCCGCCAACGCCGCGTCCGCACCACCCTCGCACAGTCCCTGCTTGAGATGCTCGAGCGCGCCAACGCCGCCCGACGCGATCACGGGGACGGGCACCGCGTCCACGACCGCCCTGAGCAGCTCGAGATCGTAGCCCGAGAGCGTACCGTCCCGATCCATGCTGGTGAGCAGGATCTCGCCTGCGCCCAGGGCTGCCACGCGCTCGCACCACTCGACCGCATCGAGCCCCGTGGCGCGGCGCCCGCCGTGGGTGAACACCTCCCAACCGCCTTCCATCCTGCGCTTGGCGTCCACCGCCACGACCAGTGCCTGCGAGCCCCAGGCTCCGGCAACAGCAGCGATGAGGTCGGGATCGGCGACGGCAGCCGTGTTGACGCTCACCTTGTCGGCTCCCGCGTGGAGCAGCGCCCGCACGTCGGCCGGCGAGCGCACGCCGCCCCCCACGGTGAGCGGGGTGAACACCACGTCGGCGGTGCGCCGCACGACGTCCAGGAGCGCCCCACGAGCTTCGTGCGAAGCCGTGATGTCGAGAAACGTGATCTCGTCGGCACCGTCGGCGTCGTAGCGACGAGCCACCTCGACGGGGTCCCCGGCGTCGCGGATATCGACGAAGTTGACGCCCTTGACCACACGCCCGTCTCTCACGTCCAGACACGGGATGATGCGCTTAGCCAGCATGCCCTTGTCCTTTCCTCATATCGGAGGGTCGGTCCACTGGACAAAGACCTTGCAGCCCGCGGCGGCCGGCGAGCCGGAGCGCAAATTCGGGGGTCCGGAGGCCCAGCAAGACCGGCCGAGCGGAGGTATAGTGGCCGCGATGGCATTCTGCCCGCGCTGCGGAACGGAGAATCCGCCCGCGCAAGCGGCATGCTCCGCGTGTGGCAGCCCGCTGCCGGGCGGCGTGCCGGCAGCGCCGACTCCCGCCGCACCCGCGGGAGCGAACCCGATGAAGACGATGCTCGGGATGGGAGCCGTCGGGGCGCCGGCCGCGCCGGCGAGCGGCGTGTCGCCCACATGGCCCGACGGGCCCCCCGCACAGCCGGCGTCGGGCGGGACGGCGCCCACGTGGCCGGGCGAATCGCCGCCAGCCCAGGCCCCGGCGCAGGCGGCCGGCCAGCACAAGACCATGCTCGGCATGGGCGCCGTGCCCGCTCCGGGCGGAGCCCCGCCCGCAGTGCCCGCGGCCAGCCCTGCGCAGGGCCAACCGGCGGGCGGGCTGCAACGCACCATGCTCGGCATCGCGCCTCTGGCGCCGCCGGCGGCTGGCGCCGGCGCTCCATCCGCACCCAGCGCGCCGGCTGCCGGCGCCCAGCACAAAACCATGCTCGGCATCGCACCGGGACAGCCCGGCCAGCCGCCGACGGCCGCGCATCCCCCGGCGTCGGCCGCGCCCGGTTCGAGTGCGCTGCCTTCGCAGCAGAAGACGATGCTCGGCATCGCGCATCCCGGCATCGCACCGCTTGCCCCGACCGCGCCCAAGTCGGCACCCGCCGCGGCGCCACAGTGGACTCCGCCGCCGCCGCAGCCTGCCATGCCCACGGCAGAAGACCTCTCGGTTCTTCCGGGACGGCAGCGGCGGCGTGTCCCGGTGGTCGCGCTGCTGGCGATAGCTGGGTTCGTTGTGCTGCTGGTCGGCGTGGTGGTGATCGCCGTGCTCTGGAAGGGCAGCGGACCCGTGTCGGCCAAGGTCTCGCTCGATGCCCAGAACCACGAGCAGCTCGAGCTCGGCTGCAAGGAGTGTCCGGACGGTACCCAGGCGGCGCTCGGCAAGGCGAGTACCACCTTCAAGAGCGGTCACGCGGTCCTGCCCGTGGATCGCCCGCTGAAACTCGGCGACAACGATCTGCAGATTGCGCTCACGAAGCCCGGACAGACGCGTGCCTCCACCGTGGATCTCACCGTCCCGGTCGACTACCGCGTGCGCGGCGATCTCTCGCAGCTGTCGAAAAGCCCGCCCGCGCTCAGGGTGATCGTGCAGGCCACGAAAGGCTCGGTGGTGAGCGTCGACGGGAAGCCGCTGGCGCTCGCTCAGGACGGCACCGCCCACTGCGACATCGACGTGTCCAAGCAGCTGTCCGGCGCGGCCTCCGGCGTGCTTCCGCTGGAGCGCAAGGTTGCCTACAGCGTCAAGGCTTCCGGCGAAAAGCAGGCCGACACGGGCGAGGTCAAATTCCAGCTCGGAATCGTGCCGCTCGTGATCGATGCGCCGGGTTCGCGCATCATAACAGATGCTCGAACTTTCATGCTTGCCGGCCACACCGAGAAGGGTGGCTCGGTCAGTGTCGGCGGTCGGCAGATCACGGTCGACGCGCAGGGGAGCTTTGCCCAGCTGATGAACGTCTCGGCAGTGGGGCAGACGACGATCAACGTCCGCGCATCCGCCAAGGACCGCGCGCCGCGGCTGTTCCCTCTGCAGGTCAAGCGGGTGGACAGCCTGGCCAAAGAGGCGGCGACGTTCGAGAAGCAGGCCACCCAGAGCTACGCCGGCATCTCGAGCGACATCGACACGAAAAAGGGCTGGGCGGTCGTGCTCCCGGGCAAGGTCGTCGAGTCACGCGTGGACCATCACAAGAGCTACGTACTGTTCGACGTGTCCGCGGGGTGCCAGCGTGCGCCGTGCCTGGCGCGGCTGGTCTCTGGCGAAGCCGAGAAGCTCGCCAAGGGCGACAAGATCACCGCCTACGGACACATCACCCGCGGCGTGGACGGACCGCGGCGGGGCACGACGATTCCCGAGGTGGACGTCGATTTCCTGATGAAGGGGCCGCGGTGAGCGAGTCTGTCGCGGAGCTGATGATCTGTCCGGCCTGCCGGGCCCGGAACCTCGGCGACGCGCGCTTCTGCAGCCAGTGCGGGATCCGTCTGGAAACCGGCCCGCTCGACGACGCGGCGCCGGAGTCGCAGGGCGGAGTCGACAGCATGATCAGCCTGGTCGGCGCCGCCACGCTTGTCGGCGATACGCCGAGCGAAGACGGCACGCGCATGGCCGACCCGCTGATCGGCGTGGTGATCGCCGATCGGTATCGCATCATCGAGCCGCTGGGCCGCGGCGGCATGGGCGTCGTCTACAAGGTCGAGCACGCACGCATCGGCAAGCTGATGGCGCTCAAGATCCTCACCGGCGAGCTCAGCCGCAACGAGGAGCTCGTCGCGCGTTTCAAGCGTGAAGCGCTGATGGCGAGCAAGCTCTCGCACCCCAACACCGTCCAGGTCTTCGACTTCGGAAGCTCGGAGGGCATGACCTACCTCGCGATGGAGCTCCTGCGCGGCAACGACCTGGGCCGCATCGTCCGTCGTACGGGGCCGCTCGGGGCCGCGCGAACGTCGCGCATCGTGATCCAGATCTGCAGCTCTCTGGCCGAAGCGCACGACCACGACATCGTGCACCGCGATCTGAAACCGGAGAACATCATCATCGTCAGGGGTCAGGCGGGCGACGATGTGGTCAAGGTCCTCGACTTCGGTCTGGCAAAGCTCCGTGAATCCAAGGAGCTCGGTGAGGTCACCACGCGCGGCGCGATCGTGGGCACTCCCTTCTACATGTCGCCCGAGCAGATCCGGGGCGAGGCCGTGGACCCGCGCAGCGACGTTTATTCGCTGGGGGCCTTGATGTACACCTGCCTGACGGCCCAGCCGGTGTTCGATTCGGCCACGCCGATGGGCATCCTGACCAAGCATCTGACCGAAGCACCTGAAGCGCCGACCCATCGCTTCCCGGCCCTCGGCATCCCGCCGGCGCTCAGCTCGATAGTGCTCAAGGCGCTGCAGAAGGATCCCGAGCGCCGCTACCAGAGCGTGCGTGATCTGCAGCAGGCACTGGTCGACGAGCTTCGCGGCGCCGGGCAGAGCAGCGTGGATCTCCTGCTCGACTCGAAACAGATGCGGGAGCTCGCCAGCGCCGACGAGGAAGCAGCGACGCGCGGCGAGATCGAACGCTACGAGCGGAGGCTCAAGCGCCGTGGCCAGTACGCGATGGGGGTGTTCGGGCTGGTCATCGTAGGGCTCGGGTTCGGCGGCTACCGGATATGGACTGCGACGAGCAACTCCCACGAGTTCTCGGGCACGGAGGTCGAGCCGAACAACTCGCCCGGCACCGCGACGCCGCTACCGTTCGGCAGCGAGGTGCGCGGACAGATCGGACGGCGGATCGACCGCAACCAGAGCGACCGCGACTTCTACCGCGTGACCGTGCCGTCTGGCACCCAGGCCGTCAGCCTCGAGACGACGGCGCTGCCCAACATGGCGCTGTGCACGTTGGTCTACCGGGTCGGCCTCGACACTCCGCTCGGGCGCTATTGCCCGGGCACGCCCGGCCAGGACCTCCGGGTGGACTCGCTGGAGCTGGATTCGGGAGACTACCTGCTGGCCGTGATGCAGGATCGCGAGCGCTACGCCGAAGAGCCAGCGCCGCCGGTGCTCGAGAACATCTCGGACGTGTACCGCCTCCAGCTGTCCCCGGCGAAGACGCGCGCGGGCGAGGAGGTCGAACCCAACGATGCGGCCCGCGACGCCAACACGATCAAGCGCGGGCAGTCGCTTCGCGGCCAGTTCGCGTGGATGCACGACGTGGACTTCGTGTGCGCTGCCCCTGGAAGCGGCGGCGTGCGTTTCGTGGTGGAAGACGCCGTGAACGCGCCGAGACCCGAGCACGCGGTGCTGCAGATCACGCCCGTCGGCGGCCCGGATGACGGCATTCCGGTGCGCGTGCACGGCAAGGACACGAACTTCACGGCGTCCGCGCGCGACGTGAAGAGCCCATGGCACGGACCGCAAACGCCGCTCGGCAAGAGCCCGGGCAGCGCCTGCCTCAAGCTCGAGCTCGTGCCCAATCCGTGGGCACCCACGCCGCATCCGCGAGTCGCACCGGCCGGCAGCGAGGAGTACCTCGTCCATGCGGAGTAGCCGCTACATGCGCGGTGCGCTGGCCGCGTGCGGGCTCGTTGCAGCCGCGGCGTGGGCGCGGGCGCAGCCACTGGATCCGACGTTGCCCCAGCAGCGCGTGCTGGGCCTTCCCGCTGCGCCGGCCGCGATGACGCGCCTCGATCCCGGCCGCACCGGACTCTGCAGGGACCCGCTTCCTACGGCTCCACGCGTGCTGTGGCGCGCGCGCGCGCAGGGAGGCATCGGGCACGCGGTGCGCGTCGACCGGACTGGCGCGATCGTGATCTCGAGCTCGATTGCGCAGATGGTACAGATCGATCCCCGCGGCAAATCCGCCTGGACGGTGCGTACCGGCAGCGGCGCTCCGCTCACCTCGCCCGTCATTACCAGCGACGGCACCCGCGTCGTGATTGTCCCGGGTCCGGAGCTCCTGGGCATCAACGCGGCGGGACACCAACGGTTCAAACGCGCGCTGCCCGCGACCGGACACACTCCGTCGTCGGTGAGCGCGCTGCTTCCGCTGGCCAGCGGAGGGCTGGCTCTCTCGCTCGGCAACCGCGTGCTGGAGGTCGGGCCGCGCGGGCGCGTCATCTCCGTCACGGATGCGCCGGAAACGGTGCAGGCGCTCTTGAGTCGCCGGGGGTCGCTGCTCGTCGTCACGCAGCGAGGCAACGTGTTGTCCTGGCACCCGCCAGGAGAGGCTTCGCGCGTCGGCAGCTTCGGCGGAGAAGTCAACGGTTGGCCCGTGCTGTGCTCGCCGCGCAGCCTGTGTGCTTCGGTCGACAATCACCGGCTCGTGGAGCTGGATCTGCAGACCGGGACCCGGCACGTACGTCTCGACGACAGCTCGATCCTCTTGCTGGGCTCGCCTGCGGTCCGGCGCACGCACGACACCCTGACACCCACCGGGGACGGCCTGCTGCTGGGACACGATGCCACCGGGAAGGAAACGCTGCGCGTCGCGCTGATCCCCGGCAGTGTGTCACCCGACGGTGGCGTAGGAACGTTGGTTCGACGCGCGACGCTCCCGCCCGTGATCGTCGACGGCGCGGGAACGATCGGGTTCTCGCGGCCCGGGCTCGACGCCGGCGTCGTGACGTTGACGGGTGACCTGCGCACCGCGCCCGGCACCGCCTGCGCCGACCCCATAGGCGTGGCACCAGCCGGCCCCCACCGCATGGTCGTCGCCTGCCGCTCCGGCCTGCTGTGGCTGCTGGGCGACCAGGCGAAGCCCCAGCCGCGCTAGTGATAGAGCGCGGTGAACAGGATGGTGATCGCCCGGATGTTCGCGGTCTGCTTGGGTTCGGTGGATGTGGCTGCGTGTTCGGTGCGCGCGCCGGTGAGCCGAAGCATGCCGCCCATCGACCACTCGGGCGCGATCCACGCTGCGTAGCCGACCCATAGCCCGGCGCCATAGCCGGTGAACGTCGTGGTGCTGCCGCTGCCGCCCGCGTTGTCGTCGAGGGTCATGCCGGCGAAGCCCAGCGTGCCGCCCACGTGGAACCCGCCTTTCGGATCGGGGAAACCGTCGATGAATGGACCGAGCGTGCCGAACCCCAACGTCGCGTTCACGTCCTGCTGTTTGCCGTCGATCTCGAAGCTGGGGTTGGGCGCGTTGTTGCCCAGGAGCGCGCCGCCGATCACCACGCCGGGCGCCGGCGTACCGCCAATCATCAGATCGAAGGCTCCGCCCCCGCCCGACAGCGTGACGTTGCCCAGACCGTTCTGGCTCACGGTGCTACCGACAAAGCCGCCGCCCAGGCTCATGCGCAGGTAGAAGCCGGTGTGCATGTGGTAGGTGCGCGCCCGCGGCGGGGGCGGCGGCGGCGTCTCGACCGACATGCTCGCGGGCGGTGGTGTCGCGGGCGGCGGCGGCGTCGAAGGCGGCGGAGGCGGCGGAACCTCGCGAGCTTCCGCCCCCGGAGCCGTCTGCTGCGCGCGCGCTGGCGAGCCCGCGAGCAGCAAGCCGACCGCCGCGAACGCCGACAACAAACCGGCCCGAGTCCCAGTGCAGCGCTCTGTCATCACGTCTGAAGGAAGGGTCTGCGCCGCGCCCGCGTCAAGGCCCCCCGACCAGCAGCGATCAGGGGCGCCCGGTCGGGGCCCGACCGAGCAGCATGTGTCCGTGGACCCACTCGAGCGCGCCCTTCATGCGAGCGTAGAGCTCCGGGCTCGGAACGGTAGCGGCCAGCGCGTGCGCGCTCGAGCTCGACCCCTGCACCCCCACCAGCGAAGCGTCATCGACCAGCACGTTGTCCTCCGAGGTCTTCAGGTAGAGGCACGGCTGGGCGGTCATCGGGGAGTGCGAGCCCGTCAGCTGGCACCAGCCGGTCTTGTCCGGCTTGCTCTGGACCGGCGTCAGGGTCGACAGCACGATGGGCAGCGAGTTGGAGCATTCGATGAGCGTGGCGTTGACGACGTGGCAGTCGCTCTTCGGCGGCGGCTTGATCCACAAACTGATGTCGATGTTCTCGTTCGCCGGCGCGGCGGCCTGCCCAAGGAAGTCGGTGCCCTTCATCATCACGCCGCACGCCACGCCGGAGTGACACAGACCGCCGGTCTCGCGCACGAGGTTCGCCTGCTGCCCCTGCGCGATCGCATACCAGCCGTACTGACCTTGTGCGCCGGTGAACTCGAAGTCGCCGTCGACCATCAGGTTGTCGATGTCGGTGTGGCCGTAGGGGTTTCGCTGCTCCACGGTGCGGACGCGTTCGGCCGTCTGGGCCGGCGGGACCGACGTCTCTCCGCCGCCGCCCGACGCATCAGCCGCGTCCGCGCCGCTGTCCGCGCCTGCGCTGCCGCCGGAGCCGAGGGGATTCACGTTCATGTTCCCGGTGCAGGCCACCACGGCCAGCGGGAACACCGCGGCCAGCGCCAGGATCTTCGTGGGGCTCATTTGAGGTGCCCCCTCACCCACGCCAGCGCGGCCTCGTACGGAAGGTCCTTGCCCTGCATGAGCGCCGTCTGCGTGTGGTCCACGATCACGTCCGGCTGGATGCCGTGACCTAGAAGCGCGTTGCCCTGGTAGTCGATGGTGTCGCCGCTCGCCATCTGGAACGAGAGCCGCGACCAGTATTGGAACTGGTAGAACGACGAGAACGCGCCAGCAGTCTGGTGCGGTCCGAAGATCTTCACGTCCGGCGCGCCCTTCATGCCGAGCGGCAACCAGTCGCTGGCCGACCCGTCGCGATCGATGATGAGCGCGACCGGCAGCTTCAGGTCCGGATTGTCGCTGCCGACGTGGTAGAGCGTGCCGTTGCCCGTCTGGAATATCTGCAGCCCCTCGGCCTGCGTGTCGGGCCCGTCGTAGTCGGCGACCGACATGAACTTGGGACCAATCGAGAGGTCGAACGGCTTGCGCACCAGCTCCGTGAGCTTTTCCGGTGCATCGATGGTGCCGCCGTTGCCGGCGCGGTGGTCGAGGATCACGCCGCGCGCGTTCTGCCTGAAGAAATCGATCGAATCCTGGAGGAACTGATCCACCTGCGGGCCGTAGAGCGAGTCCCAGGTGATGCCGTAGATGTCCTCGCCCGGCTTCGAATCGACGACTGCGTCGCGCCAGTCGTAGAAGCCCGCGTAATGCAGCGAGGTCGCCTCCGGCGAGGGCGGATTCGCCAGGTGATAGGCCGGGCGGTTGTCGCAGTACGCCACCTGGCCGCCGGGAGGCAATTCGGGCACGTCGGTGACCGGAATGGTCTCGATGGTGTCCGAGCAGGTCATCGTCGAGGAATCGCAGCGGATCACGCTGAAGTTCCTCGCATAGCTCGTGATGAGGTCGCGCATCGCCTCGACGAAGTCCGCATCGACGTGCGGATCGTCGGCCGCGTGATAGCCCCAGTTCGCGTGCGTGAGCGAGCGCGCCCACTCGATGGGGTTCTCCCCGTCGACCGCGACCAGGCGGTCGCCCGGGTGCAGCCCCATCGTGTTGTCGGGTCCCGTATAGGCGACCAGCACGTCCTCGTGACCCGCCGTACTCGGCCAGGTGGAATGCGACAGGTCGCCCTGCCCCTCGACGAAGCAGACACCCAGACGCCGTGGGCTCGTGTGGATGCCAATCGCCGAGCTGGTGTCGGTATGCCAGTCGTGCAGCAGGCGGACACCCTGGAAGTAGTCGTTCCAGAAGCTCCACGGCGTCGTCGCCGTCCGCATCTCGTCCATCTCGGCTAGCGCGGTGGGCAGATAATGCGTACGCGAGTAGTGCCCGCCGAAGAAATGCTGCACGCGCCCGATCATGTAGTCGACGACGCTGTTCCGGTAGGCGATGGGCGGCAGCGGGGGCACGTAGCGAGCGCCCTGGCGGCAGCGCTCGGAGACGCACACGCTGTCCGGACCACACACCGGATCGAACGCGCCGAGACACGGGCTGCCGGGATCGTAGTCGCCGGCCGGCACGGCCTCGATGGCGTCGACATCCGCCTCGGTGCTGTCGAGCCGCACATAGGCGCGGCTGAGATCGCTCCCGGTGACGCTGACCGGATTCGACGCGAGCTCCACCCATCCGTCGCTGGTCACGCGCCCGGTGGGGAACATGTACCCGACCTCCGAGTCGCGCTCCGCCGACGTGTATTCAAACACCGCGCGCGCCGAAGCGCGCCCGTGGCGGACCCAGACGCGGAACACGTACGAGGCGTCGACGCCGGGCAGCGGCAGGTCCACGTCGAACGGATCCTGGATGGCGTTGATGTGGACGTAGCGCGAGCCCTCCAGCGCGAGCTCGTCGCCGGGCTCTCCCCCGTGCGTCTCCCAGGCGCAGGTCTTGTCGCAGGTGACCTGGAAGGTGCCGCCTTCGGCCGTGCTTCCGGAGTCCTCGAACGACTGCACCGCGACCGCAGCCGGATCGAAGACCAGATGCCCTGCGGGATCGAACGTCGCAGCTCGCGCGACGCCCTGGTGCATCAGCACCACGGCAGCGGCCCCTGGCGCCAGGCTGCGCCAGCTCATCGCGCCGCCCTCCACGCGCGGTAGGCTCGAAGCGCGGGATTGGGCGGGCGGTTGGTCGGCTTCAGGTACGCCCGCAGGATCTTCTGCATCTGCTGCACAGCCGCCACGTCGCGCGGCGCCGGCGGACCGTAGGCGATGTAGGGCTGGGCGCCTGTGGGCGCCGCCTGCACCACGGCGTCGTCGATGAGCGCCACCTTGGCCCCGCTGAACTTGGCGTCGAAAAGCATGCACGTGGCAGACGAGCGCGCCGCAGCAACGGCCTCGACATGACACCAGCCACTCGTGTCCGGCTTGCCATCGGCGTCGACGAGCGGAACGTCGGGCTCGCCGGACGCGCGACAGTCGAAGAGCTGCACCTGCACTTCGGAGCACTTGCCCGACGGCGGCTTGACCCACGCGCTGGCGCTGATCCCGGCGCCGCTCGGGGACACGCCGATGGCGGTAGCCTTGTTGTTTGCCTTCAGGTAGCCGCACTTCATGCCGCTGTGGCACTCGGCGCCGATCCGGATC
Source organism: uncultured delta proteobacterium (assembly GCA_963826085.1). Taxonomy (GTDB): domain Bacteria; phylum Myxococcota_A; class Polyangia; order Polyangiales; family Polyangiaceae; genus CAWDXG01. The sequence continues at coordinate 64,257 of CAWGVN010000001.1, forward strand.
TCCGGAAACGTCCCCACGCTGGTGAAGAACGAAGCGTCGACCCACCCGTACTCGTCGCCGAAGGCGGTCTGCCACTCGAAGTCCCCGTCCCAGAGCATGTTGTCCGTCGCGGCAATGTCGCCGTAGGGGTTGCGCTGGAAGACGGTGCGCTTGACCTCCGTGGGCGCGGGCGGCGTGCCCGGCTTGTCCAGCGGGCCTGGAACGCCCGTGTGCCGACCGGCGTCGCGCGTCCCGTGCGCGAGCGGATTGACCCGGCTCTGGCTGCCGCAGGCCATCACGACCGTGCCGACCAGCAGCGAGAAGACCAGCGCCCGCTTCATGGCTTGAGCTCCGATCGCACCCAGGCGAGCGCGGCGTCGTAGACCGTGTCGTGTCCGGCGAGCAGATCGGACTGCAGCGGTACGACCTTGACGTCCGGCTTCACGCCGTGGCCGTTGAGCATCTCGCCGCTGGCACTGACCGTATCGCCGACTGCGATCGAGTAGCCGATCCCGAGCCAGTAGGCGAACTGGAAGCGCGTGGAAAAACCGCCGGCCGTCTCGTAGGGCGCGAAGATGCGCGCCTTGGGGGCACCCTTCACGCCGAGCGGCAGCCAATCGCTCGCGGATCCGTCGAGCGTCGTGAGCAACGCCACCGGAACGTCGAGCTCGGGATTGGACCCGCCGGCGAATTCGGTCTCGCCGAGCTGGTCCAGCTTGTTGAACAGCGCGAGGCCTTCCGCTGCGTTCTCTGGCCCCTGCTGTTCCGAGGTGTCGCGGAACATGAAGACATCGAGTGGCGTCGGCTTGCGGACGAAGTCCCAGATCTTCTGCGGGCCGAGCGATGTGCCGCCGTAGCCGGTGCGGTGGTCCAGAATCACGCCGCGCGCCTTCTGCCGCCACAGCGACACCGCCGCGTCCAGGTCGGGTCCTACGTCGCCCTGCCCCCCCGTCCCGGTGACGTACAGCGAGCCCCACTGCAGACCGTAGATGGCTTCGGTCGGGTTGCTCTCGTCAGCCAGCCCCGAGAAGGTGCCACCCGAGGAGTGATGGGCACCCGGAACGTGGAGGAAGGGACGATTGTCGCAGGAAGCGCCCCCGTTCGTGCCGGGCGGAGACGGCGGAAGATCGCTGATCGAGATTGTCTCGGGCGTGGACGCGCAGCTGCCGCTGTTCGAATCGCAACGCAGCACCTGGATGTGGTCGGCAAAGCGCGCGATGAGCGACCCCAGCCGCGACGCGTCCTCTGCGTGCGTGTTGTGGTTGGAGGCCGTCCAGAATCCGCTGTCGACACCGATCAGCGACCGCGCCCATTCGATCGGCTGCTGGCCGTCGACGCTGACCAGGCGGTCGCCGGTGTGCAGACCGAAGGTGTTCACGTCGCCAACGTGCGAGACCAGCACGTCCATGTAACCGGGGGTGGACTTTGCCGCCGTCTGCGATGCGTCCGCCTTGCCCTCGATGAAGCACACGCCGATGGGCTTGGGATTGTCGATCACGTAGCCCGCGAGGTCGCTCTCCTGGGTGTGCCAGTCGTGCAGCCTATGAACAGCCGCCTTGAAGTGCTTCCAGAAGTCCCAGGCGTCGCTGGCCGAGCGCATCGCGTCGATCTCGGCGCGGGCGTTGGGCAGATCACGGCGGCGATTCTCGAACGGACCGAACAGGTAGTGGAAGCGCGCGTCCAGGTAGCTGACGAGCTGGTCGCGATAGTCGACAGGCGGCAGCGGCGGAACCTCGGCGGTCATGTTGCGGCACAGGCCCCACTGGCACTCCTGGTCCGGCCCGCATGACAATGGATCGCCCGCACCCGCGCATGCGTTCTCGGCGACGGGCGGCCCCGAGACGGAAATCTCGATCGCGTCTACGTCCGCACCAACCGGCGAGAAAAGGCCGACCTGGACAATCTTGGCGCTCGACACATCGAACGAAAATGCGTCCGTCGCCAGCTCGTACCAACCGTCGCTGGTCATCCGGCCCGTCGGGAACAGCTGGCCGTACTGGTCGATGCGCCCGTTCTCGTAGCCGGCTTCCACGGTCGCGATCACCTCGCCGCGGGCCCACAGGGTCACGCGGTAGGTGCCTGGTGTGGTCAACGTGACCGGGATGTTGATGCCCTGGTACTGCGCGACGTGCAGCACATGACTGCCTTCAATCGCCGCCGGGTCCTTGCCGATGTCCAGCGGGGGCCCGGCGTCCACCGCGCCGCCCGCGTCCCCGCCGTCGGGCGCCCCGGCGTCGACAGCGGGAGGGGCTGGTAGGTTCGGATCTCCCGGCTCGAAGCCGAGGGTCCACGCCGCGTGCGGGTCGAGCACGAGCATACCGGCCGGATCGAAGCTGGCTGCCGACGCGACGGTCGAGCACGACAGCAAGGCCAGCGCGGCAAGGCCGCTGACCATCGAGAAATGGCGGCGCAAAAACATGGGAAGCGTGAAGCGAGTGTCCTCGTACCACGCGTTATCCGGCACCACCAGACGCGGCGGAGGCCTGAAAAACAGCTCGAAAGACTGCGAGCGCCGGTGCCGGAAAATGGCGACTGCGCTGGATCATGGGGACCCTGGCGGTAGCGCACGCCGATGCGTATACTCTTGGGTGACCAGACACCGGTCGTGCGGGCGAAGGACTGCACGATCCGCACGGAGGACCAGCATTCCGATGATCTCGATAACCACGCTTGCAGCAGACAAGGTCAAGGACATCGCCCAGGCGGAAGGCCTCGAGGGCCAGGGCTTGCGGCTGCGCGTCATCGGAGGCGGCTGCGCCGGCTTCCAGTACGACCTGTACTTCGAGGACAAGCCGACGGACATGGACGAGACGTTCGAGTCCCACGGCGTGCTGCTCTACGTGGACCCGCTGAGCTTCCAGTATCTCGACGGCACGGAGATCGACTACGTGGACGGCGTCCATGGGTCCGGCTTCAAGTTCGGCAACCCGAACGTGACCGGCACCTGCGGGTGCGGCTCGTCCTTCCAGGTCTGATCCGGCTCCGGGCCGTCAGGCTCCAGGCTGCAGTACGGAGCCGCAGCGAGGTGCTGCGGCGTTGCTGTGATCTGCCGCGATCTGCCGCAATTTCGCGGCGGTTTGCCACGCTGCGCGCTGATTCGAGCCCGGCGTCGGGCGGCGTCTTGCTGCGGCATCCAGCCTGCGCGGCCCTGAAGTGGTGGAGCCCGGAAAAAATCGACCTGGCCCTGGAAACCTTTGGGCTGCTAGAGCGTACTAAAAATCTAGTGGACCCCAACCATAGAGGTATCAAGGATTTGAAGGGTCACCGGGCTGCGCTTGACAAGTTAATGTCCAGGACACACTAGGGACATAACAGTCGCGGAGCCGCTCCTCGCTTTGGTAGCAAGCACTCCGTCACCTAGAAGTCACGTTACGTAAGGTAATAGAAGCCATGGCACGCGAAATCGACTCCTCAGTGTCCCGCTACATGTCGACGGTCCAGCACTTCCCCAAGCTCTCGCGCGAGGACGAGCTGGAGCTCGCGCTGCGCTGGAAGAACGACGCCGACGAGTCTGCCGCCGACGCACTGGTGCGCGCACATCTGCGCTACGTCGTCGCCATTGCGCTCAAGTACCGGCGCTACGGGTTGCCGATGGCCGAGCTCATTGCCGAGGGGAACTTCGGCGTGGTGCATGCGCTGCGCAAGTTCGAGCCGGAGCGCGGCAATCGCTTCGTCACGTACGCGGCGTACTGGATCCGCGCCTACATCCTCAACTACATCATCCGCTCATGGAGCCTGGTGGGTGTGGGCTCCGGCGCGCTTCGCTCGAAGATGTTTTTCAAGCTGCGCCGCGAGAGGGTGCGCATCACGAACCTCGTCGGAGAAGGCGAGCATGCCGACGAGCTGCTGGCCGAGAAGTTCGGCGTGTCGCGCCCGCAGATCGTAGCGATGATGCAACGTCTCGAGGCGCGCGATGTCTCGCTGGACACCAAGGTGTTCGACGACTCCGCGACGAGCCTGGTGGACACGCTTGTCTCGCCGGACATCGATCAAGAGCAGACCGTGGCCGGCACCGAGGTGCAGGATCGGCTGCGCGACACGGTCCGCGTGGCAGTCGAGGCGCTCGACAAGCGCGAGCGCTACATCGTGGAGAACCGGCTGATGGCAGATTCGGAAGACGAGCTGTCACTCGCCGAGATCGGGCGCCGGCTCGGCGTGTCGCGCGAACGAGCGCGCCAGCTGGAGGCCCGGGCCAAGCGCAAGCTCAGGACCCGCATCACCGATCTGACCGGTCCCGACGCTGGCGACTTCCTCGAATTCACCGGCGCCGCCGCTTGAGCCGCCCGGCGTGTGCTACGCTCCGCGGCGTCGCAGCAGTCCAGGTGATCGCTCGTGCTTGTCGCGAGAGGAAAGTCCGGGCTCCGCAGGGCAGGGTGCCGGGTAACGCCCGGTGAGGGAGACCTCGAGGAAAGTGCCACAGAGAATAGACCGCCCGGACCGGCTCGCCCGCTCCGGGCAAGGGTGAAACGGCGGGGCAAGAGCCCACCGCGCAGCCGGTAACGGCTGCGGCACGGCAAACCCCACCCGGAGCAAGGCCGCGTATAGGGGCGTTCGAGGGCTGCCCGCCCGAGCCCCAGGGTAGGCCGCACGAGGCGTCCGGTGACGGGCGCCCAAGATGAATGATCGCCAGCTCCACCGGGGCGACCGGGTGGAGCGACAGAACCCGGCTTACGGACAGCTGCGACCGCGCCGGTGGAGCTCACGCTCCGCCGGCGCGCGACTTTTGTCGCGCTCGACGCCTACTGCGACGCGAACACGAACGGCACCTTCACCGTCGTCGAACCGCTCGACGCCGGGAACCGCCAGCCACGAACCCGGCTGGCGATGCAACCGGCGAGGCCGTGATAGCCACTCGGGTCGCCGGTGGTGCTGACGCCCTGCACGGCTCCCGAAGGCGCCACCTGGATGGTCACGGAGACGCGCGCCGACGACGGCGCGCTCTTGTCGCGCGTGTCGAGCGCCGGCTGCCAGCAGCTGCGCTTCACGCTGCCGGTGTAGCGGCCCACGGTGCGCTGCACCGCTGACGAGTCGAGCGGCTGTCCGGCACTGGCGGAGTTGGTGCCACCGGAGGGACCGACATGCGGTCCGCCCTGTAGGCCCGACAAACCGGCGAGGCCAGTCAGCCCCCCACTCTTCTCCTCCTTGGTCTTCGCCGCGGAGCCGGTGGCATGCGCCGCGGCATGCGTGGTGCTGCCCTTGGCTGTCTTGCCGTCGTTCGTGTCGTCCTGCTGGTCGGGCTGGTTCGTGTCGTCCTTCTTGTCCGCGTTGTTGTCGGCGGTCTTCTCGCCGCCCTTCGCCGGTACCTTGATGTACTTGATGATCTGCTGCGCGGGCTTCTGCCTGCTGAACAGCACGAAGCCGATCGTCAACCCGAACATGAGCGCGACCACAACGGCGATCCAGGGGGCAAACGAGCCGCGGCGCCTGGGGACGATCGCCTCCAGATCGACGTCGCCCAGGCCGTCCTTCTCCGTGACCACCGCCGGGCCCGTCGCCGGAGCACTGGCCGTGGGAGCCGCCGCGGCGGCAAAGGGATCGCCGACCTCGCCGACCGATGAGGTCGCTGCCGGCGCGGCGAAAGGGTCCGCCAGCGGCGTAAACTGCGCCGCTGGCGACGAACCGGCGTTCGGGCTGAGAGGCGTGAGCGAGGCCCGCGCGCTCGACACGCCCTCGTCCACGATCGCCACCAGCTCCGGGAACGTCTTGAGCGGCATCCACTCCTCGAACCCGTCGCGCCAGACGAGCGAGTCCACGGTGATGGCTCCGGCAGCGGCCTTGGAGCGGAGCTCGCTCAGACGGATGGGCCCGACCGGAACGCCGTTGATACCGACGTACCATTCCTCCGATCCGATCAGGTCCGGCAGCGCGCTCGACTCGGGAGCCTGGACGGCCTGGGCAAACGCGCCGGCCAGCGCGCCCGCGCCGGCGATCATCGTCCGCTCGTCGTCGTCGTTGTAGCTGACGATGCCCGCCGCCGACGACGAGCCGTTCGAGCCGTTCCCGCCGCGCGCGTAGACGTTCGAGATCCGTTGCTCGCCCGTTGTCATCGCACCCGGCGAAGGTGTCGGGCGCATAGGCTCTGCTGCGAGTGGCCCGCCCTGGTCGAGCGCGCGTCCGGCGGCGGGCCGTGGAGGCGGCGCAGCGTGCCCCGGGCGCGGCGGCGCGGCGCGCGGCACTGAAGGTGATGGCGCTCGCCGTGGCGCCGGCGGAGCGGGGCCGGGTGTCCGCGCAGCGGGCGCAGCGAGAGCGGGCTCGTCGGCCGGCGCGTCCGCCGATCTGGGCGCGGCCGAACCCTCCGTCACCGCCTTGCTGATCTGGATCATGTAGCCGCACTTGCGGCATTTCATCCGCACCGAGCGGCCCGCGACTTTTTCGTCGGCGATCTGGTACTTCGCCTTGCAGCTGGGACAGAGGAACTTCATTCAGCTGGGGGCCCGGGCCTCGGTGGTGTTTCGGACTGGGAGAGGATAGCGCGAGGCCCCACCCCGCGCGAAAGCTCTTTCGTGCGGTTCGGGTGGCTTTTCCTGCCGAGTCCCGGGCGGGCCCGGCCATCACCCCGCTTCCCGACCGTCAAAGCAGGCTCAGAAGATGCTGCTTGATCGACTGGCGCGTGCCCTCGTCGGGCGCCAGGCCGAGCGCCCGCTCCCACATCTCCGCGGCCTTGTTCCTGAACCCGGCCTTCTGGTAGAGGATTGCGAGGTTCTTGACGGCCGGGAAGTGGCGGGAGTTGATTTCCACCGCCGTCTCCAGCTCGCTGATGGCCTCGTAGACCTCGCCCTTCTTGCCGAAGAGCAGCCCCAGGTGGAAGTGCAGCCGGTAGGCTAGCGGGTCGATGCCTATGCCGCGCTTGAGGTGCTCGATCGCCTCGTCGACGCGCCCGGCCTGGTAGGCCGCCACGCCGGCGGCCAGCGCCTTCTCGGCCTCGGCGGAGATCTCCCGCGCCCGCTCGCTGTCGCTGGGCTGCTCCTCCGCAAGGCACGTCTCGACAGCCCGGAGCACATCGGCGATGCGGAACGGCTTCTCGATGTAGTGGTCGACGCCGCAGCTCTGCTTGAGATCCTCCGCGTAGCGCCACCCGCGGTAGACGGCGCTGACCATGATGATGGGCACATGGCCGTAGAGCTTGCTGCCCTTGATGCGGCGCGCAATGTCGAATCCGTGCACCTCGGGCAGCATGGCATCGAGCACGATCAGGTCCGGGGCGTGCTCCTTGACCATCCTGAGCGCGAGCAGACCGCGGTCCGCCTCCAGCACGCGGTAGCCGCGCGTCCCCAGCAGGCGCTTGAGCATCTTGCGGATGTCCGCCTCGTCGTCGACCACGAGGATCGTCCTCGCGTTTTCCGGCGGCGGCTGCGATTCGAGCTCGTGTTCGGGGAGGTCGGTGACGACGCTGAGGTCCCGCGACATGTCGCCGAAATCCGTGTCGGAGATCTCGTCGGTCTGCGACACCCTGCCCACGGCATCGTCGACGACGACACCCGGCGACTCGAAGCCCCCGGATTCCGTACGCTGCGGCATCGCCCCGGTCGGGGGCGCGGGCTGTGGCTCGACCAGCGGCGTCCCGTCGGGAGCAAGACCGACCTTTTCCAGCACCTCGGGCGGACAGCGCGGACCGACGTAGAAGTCCTCCCCGCGCACCTTCTTCGAGTAGGCGTCGTCGATGACGTGCGCCAGCACGGTCTCGAGCGCGACGTACGGATAGACCTTCTTTCCCGTCACGAACTCCAGCTCGTCGATGACCTTCTTCTCGCGCGGGTTCGCCATCGCGATGAACAGGCGATCGTCGCGCACGAGCACGGGAAGAATCAGGTGCTTCTCCGCGATCTCGCGCGGCAGCAGATCGAGGTCCTCGAGCTTGAGACAGATCTGGCCGAGATCGATCCCGGGGATGCCGTGCTGCTCGCTCAACGCCTTGAGCGCCGACACGTCCGAGATCGTCCCCTGCTCCATCAGCCGCGACGCGAGGCGATGGCCGGTCGCCTTGTCTGCCAGCGCCTGCTCCAGCTGTTGCGGGCTGAGCGCCTTCTGCTGGAGCAGGATCCGGCCGATCTGTTTCCGCGATCCGGAGGTCATCTCGAAACGCGCTGATTATTCCACGATGCCGGCGCATTCGCCTGGAATTTCGCCCGGATCACGGTATCGGGCGAGATGGCCGCTGGAACGTGCCCGCGGGATCAGGGCTGGAAGCCCGGGAAGGAGCAGGGCCCGCCGCAGGTGTTGTCGACCTTGCCCGTCTTGAGGAAGGTGTCCGTCTGCTCCTGGTTCTGCGGCAGCTTGCGGACGTCCCCGTGGACGTTGTTGTCCGTGTACGGCGTGGCGTTGGTTGCGGGCGGCTGCGTCCGCCCCAGATCGTAGAAAGTCAGCGCCAGACCGCCTCCTCCCTGCGTGGCGTCGAGACCCCGAGACGTTCGAGCGCAGAGGGGGACAGCAGCGGGGTGCCGAGCGTCCGCGCCTGGATCTCCGTGGCCAGATTGCTCACCTGGCAGTCGCCAACTCCGGCCTGGAACAGCAGCTGCTTCTTCGGGGTATTCGGCAATGGCGGATGGGTGCCTTCGGCGTAGGCGGTGCCGGAACCCTCGGACATGTCGAACATCGACTGCCAGAGCGCCATCACGAGCTGCTGATCGACGCGGTCGCCGTATCCGTTGTGCAAGGACGGAGCGAACTCGTTCCAGTCGACGCTGCGCTGGATCATCAGCGAGTAAGCGGTCCCGCCTACCTGCAACACGCCGCGCGGGATGTCCGGCGAGTACGCCAGAAGGCTGGCGCCCAGTATGCTGCCCTGAGAGATGCCGTAGTAATAGACCTGGAACGGATCCACGACAGCACTCTTGCCGTTGATGAGAGCCTGCGGGTCCTTGACGATCTGCTTGGCCGTGCGCGTCAGCACCATGAAGTTGATCATGGCCTGCTGCAGGCGATCGCCCACCCAGGGGAAGTGGTTCACGTCGTTCACCGCGGAGATCGCAGCCGCGTTCGCGCCCACGCCCGCCGCCTCGGTGTAGGACATGCCGATCCAGTCGGTCGCGATGCACACGTAGCCCTTGTCGTTGCAGAAACCGCGCGTGTGGCCGCTGTCGACCTCGCTCATGTCGCCCAGCAGCCCATGGCCGTAGACCAGAAGCGGGTACGGCCCGTTCGTCTCGGCGCTCTTGGGGATGACGAGCTCGAAGGGATATTCGGCGTTTTCCACGAACGCGGGCTTGCCGTCATTGCCCGTCGAGAGCTCGGTCGGCGCGACGGAGCGGTCGTTTTCGGTGAGAAAGCTCGGCACTGTGAACGTGCCCGTGATGCGCTTCGAGACCTCGGGTTGGGGGTCCGACTCGACGGTATCGATGTGGTAGCCGATCCCCGTCGCGCCGACCTTCTTCAGGGCCTGGTCGCGCATGGACAGCACGTTACCCGTCATCTGCTGGAGGCTCGCCGTGCGGAAGTCCCAGGCGAGCAGCAGGTCCTTCTTCTGCACGCCGACCTTGGCCAACGACGACAGCACCTCGGGCAGGTCGTCGATCATCCGCTTGTAGCGCGGGTCGTCGCTCCTGGCGCCGGCCAGCGCGCTCTTGAAGCCCGGCGGCATCGCCGGCGTGGTGCCGTCGACGGCCTTCAGTGTGCGTGTGATGCCCACGGCGTAGCGGTGGTCCGGCTTCAGGATGATGGCAGGGCGGATCATCATCGGCTGCCGCTCGTCGGAAGTGATGTCCGACGACAGATCCACCTCGCTGAAGTGCGGAACGGCCTTGTTCGTCTCCATGTCGACGAGCACGGTGGCGCTGGTCGGCTGCAGGCTCTTGTCGTAGTCCGAGCGTGGGGGCAGAGACTTCGCGTCGATGCGCTTGTTGAAATAGACCAGGATCGGCGTCGCCGGCGAGAAGCCGTCCAGCTGGTTCCAGCGAGTGGGATCGAAAGGCTTTGCGTCCGGCGCCGCGGATTGGGGTATCGCGTCGGACGCCAGGTCGAGTCGGTAGCCCGTCGTGCTGGTCGGGTCGGCCTTCTCGTACGCCATCGACGGGAACGGCAGAGCGCAGGCCCCGGCGGTGCGGAACGGGTTGCAGCTCGCCGGCAGATTGTCGGCCGGCAGTTGGAGCTTCTTCGGCCCCTCCGCGGAGCTCCCACACCCCACCAGAAGCAGAAGCATGGCGCACAGCCCGGAAACGCTCGCCCTCATGTTCCGCATGGTGCCGAAGCCGGCGCCCCCCGGCAAGCTGTCGCTCGGCGCTGGCGGCCCCTGGAGCCTGGCGCAGGGCCCCGCTCAACCGCTCGTGCCGAGCTCCGCGAGCCTGGCCTCGGCGAACCGCTGGTAGTCGCCGTCGAGGACGGCCTGACGCGCCCCGGCCACGAGACGCTCGTAGAAGTGGAGGTTGTGCAGCGTGATCAGACGATGCGCGAGGATCTCCCGCGCTATGTACAGGTGCCTGAGATACGAGCGCGTGTAGCCCGCGCTGCAGACCGGACAGGGGCAGCCCGGTTCCAGCACCGACAGGTCATCGCGATAGCGAGCGTTCTTGATCACGAGCTTGCCGCCGGCAACGAAGACCTGGCCGTTGCGCGCGTTGCGGGTCGGCATCACGCAGTCGAACAGGTCAACGCCGCTGGCGATCGCGCGCAGGAGGTCGGCGGGCGTGCCGACGCCCATCAGGTAGTGCGGTCGTTCGGGGTCCAGGCGTGGTCCCACCACGGACAGCGTGCGATGCATGTCCTCGGGAGGCTCGCCCACGCTGAAACCGCCGAGGGCCAGGCCGTCCACGGCAAGCCGCGACAGCGCTTCAGCGTGCGCGAGCCGGAGCTCCACGTCCGTTCCACCCTGTACGATGCCGAACAGAGCCTGGCCCTCGTTCTTCGCCTCGAGGCAGCGCTCGGCCCAGCGCGTGGTGCGCTCGACGGCCTGCACAAGGACGTCCCGCTCCGACCGACCCGGCGGACACACATCGAGCTGCATCGCGATGTCCGAACCCAGGAGACCCTGCACCCGCATCGATTCCTCGGGCGAGAGCAGGTGCCGCGCACCGTCGAGGTGCGACGAGAACTCGAAGCCGTGCTCGCCCAGCTTCGCCCGCTGGGCCAGCGAGAACGCCTGGAAGCCGCCGGAATCCGTTGCGATGGCGTGCGGCCAACGACTGAACTCGTGCAGGCCGCCGTGCGCGGCGACGACCTCGGGGCCCGGGCGCAGCCACAGGTGATAGGTGTTCATGATGAGGAGGCGAGCGCCGGTGCCTGCCACCTCGTCCGGCGTCAGCGCCTTGACGGTGCCCTGTGTGCCCACGGGCATGAACGCGGGAGTGGGAACGTCGCCACGACGCGTGTGCAGCACGCCGGCGCGCGCAGCGCCGGACTTCCCCAGAAGCTCGAAGAAGCTCACGCCAGCCGCTCCGGAATCCACATGGCGTCGCCGTACGAAAGGAAGGCATAGGACCGGCGCACGGCTTCCTCGTACGCGCCGAGCGTCCGCTCCCTGCCGGCAAATGCCATCACCAGCGCAAGCAACGTGCTCCTCGGCATGTGGAAGTTGGTGAACAGCCCGTCCACAACCCGGAAGCGGTATCCAGGCTGGATGAGCAGGCGCGTTTCCCCGGCGAACGGTCGCACTTCGCCAGGATGCTGCGGGTCCGCGGCGCTCTCGAGAGCGCGCACGACCGTGGTGCCTATCGCGATCACCGCTGCACCGCGCCGCCGCGCCGCTCTCACCTGCCCGGCCAGCGCGGCGCCCACGTCGATGCGCTCGGTGTGCATGGGGTGGTCGTCGAGATCATCCGCAGCCACCGGCCGGAACGTGCCGACTCCCACGTGCAGCACGAGCCGGCCGAGCTCGACGCCACGCGCTTCGAGCCGGGAGAGCAGCGCGGTCGACAGGTGCAGCCCCGCAGTCGGCGCAGCGACCGAGCCCGGGTGGCGGGCGTACACCGTCTGGTAGCGCTCGATGTCCTCGGCGTCGTCCTCGCGGCGGAGGTAGGGCGGGATCGGCACATGCCCGTGACGCTCGAGAGCGGCCTCCACGCCGCCCTCGGCGTGCACGTCGACGTGCAGCGTGCCGTCGTCGTCTCGTGATTCGACCTCGATCTCGAGCGGACCGACATCGATCCGCGTTCCCGACCGGAGCGGCTTGTTCGCCCGACCCAGCGCCGTCCAACGCTCGATCCCGCCCCGTCCGCCTTCCCTCGCGAGCAGCAGCAACTCGACGCGCCCGCCCGTACCGTGCCGCGCTCCGATCAGCCGCGAGCGGTAGACCCGGGTGTCGTTGACGACGACCACAGCCCCCTCCGGCACAAGCTCCGGGAAGTCGGCAATCTGGCGGTGCTCGTAGGCGTCGCGACCAGCGACCAGCAGACGTCCGCCGTCGCGCTCGGCCGCGGGACGCGACGCGATCAGCTCTTCCGGAAGCACGTAGTCGAGCTCCGCAGTCTTCACCGCCGAAACCTGGCACAGCCGCTACGCCGCGGCACGTCCGGGCTCAGCGTTTCCATTCGACCTGGTAGCTGAGCCCGAGGGTGAGGATGCGTTGCAGGAGCGCCGAGTAGCCGATCCCCGCGCTCTCCGCGCTCTCGGCGAAATCCTCGCCGTATTTCAAGTCGGGGTTCGGATTCGCCTCCAGCACGTAGACCTGTCCGTCCTCCGAGAGCCTGAGGTCCATGCGCGCGTAGCCGCTCAGGTTCAGGACGCGATAGATGCGCTTGCAGAGTCGCGCGATGCCGGCTTCCTGCGCCGGCGACAGGCCCTCGGCTCGCTGCGTCTTGATCTTGTACTTCTCCTGGTAGTCGAGATCCCATTTGACCTTGGCGGTCGCGATACGCGGCACGTGCTCAGGCAACTGGGTGAGCGGCAGCTCCCAGACCGGGAACGTCTGCAGGCGTTGGTTGCCCACGACACCGACGTAGAGCTCGCGACCCTTGATGTATTCCTCGACGATCACGTCTACCCCGAACGTCTCGTGCATGAACTCCACGCGCTCGCGCAGCTTCTCGTCGTTCGTGACGACGGAAGCCTGGGAGATGCCGAGCGACGCTTCCTCGTTGACCGACTTCACCACCAGCGGGAACTCGAGGCGGCTCGGACGCTTGACCTTGCGCCGGACGGGGAAGACGTGGAACTTCGGCGCGCGGATGCGGTGGAAGCTGAGGATCTCCTTCGAGAGCGCCTTGTCCCGCGCGAGCATCATGCCGCGCGGATTGCAGCCGGTGTACGGCTTCTTCAGGAGCTCTATGTAGCTGACGACGTGCTGATCGTAGACGGCCACGCCGTGGAAGTGCACCAGCAGGTTGAACGCGATGTGCGGGCGGGACTCGGCGAAGGCGTTGCGAATCGTGCCGAGATCCGAGCCGACGCCCAGCATGTAGACCTCGTGCCCGAGCTTCTGCAGGCCCGCCACGACGTCGTACTCCGTCGCCCACTCCGCGATTTCCTTCTCGCTGTAGCCGTCGAGATTGACGGGCGGAACGAGATCCTCGTGCATCAGGACCAGGACGCGCAGCTTCTTCATCGTATCCGCCCCTCCTCGCGCCTAGGACCGAACCAGACGGTGATGGCCGCCGTGGAGGTAGTTCATGGTCTGGACGGTGAGCAGCATGATGGCATCCTGCTTCACCTCCGCTTCGTCGCGGGCCAGGCGGAGTCCCAGATCCTCGCAGCGCTCGATCATCTCTGCCAGCACCTGATCGATCGTGTACTGGTATTCGCCTGTCCAACGGGCCACTACCCGGCGGATCTCGGGGCGCACACGTCTGAGGTAGGCGGCGGCGGCCTTGCCCTTCTGACCGTCGGGCAGCGGGGGAAACAGCCGCCGGAGGTCGCGGTCGTAGAAGCTCGGGTAGTCCAGGCCGTAGCGCTGCTTCTTGCGCGCGTAGTGCTCGCGCAGCGTGGTCTTGAGGCGCGGCAGCGACTCCACCCGCTCGCGACTCGTGACCACGGGCTTCTTGCCGGCTATCTCCTGCATCAAGCGGTCGACGTACTGGAGCTTCTTGATTGCGCGCCAGCCGCGGTAGCGCTTCGGCCAGCGTGAGTGCGGGTCGAGCCAGACAGCGAACGTCTCGGCCCAGTCCTCCGCGGGATGGCTCTGCGCGTACCAATAGTCCAGATGCAGGACGTAGCTCTTACTGTAGGGCTTGGGCTGGTAGAACTTGGCATACGGCTCGGAATAGCGACCGAACACTTCGCGCCAGCTCCGCTTGTAGTGAAGCCGGAACGCCGAATCGAGCGCGTGCGCCGACTCGTGGCGGAGCAGCTGCATGCACCAGCGCGGCGTGCCTCCTTCCACTTCCAGCACCTGGCTCTCCTCCAGTTTCGTCAGCCGGGGGTGTGCCATGTAGAAAGGGATGGCGATCCCCGGCACGCCGTCGGGCGAGAACCACTCGGTGGACAGCCAGCAGTGCGGGCGGAACTCGATGCCCCGTTCCGCGAGCTCCTCGTAGAGCTTCTCGATACGCCGCTCGAGCAGCGTCCCCTTGATTTCGAGCTTCAGATCGCAGAAGCGCAGGTCGAGCAACTGTTCGTCATCGAAGCTCGCCCAGCGCGGCCGGGGCCGGCGCCGTTTCGGCGCGGAAGTCTTGCGGGGCGTCTCGGCCGGCATCTGCCGGGCATCTTGCCCGATAAACAGCCACCCCGGCTAGCGGTTGTCGAAGGTGATGCCGAGACGGGTCATCTTGCGCCACAGCGTCGTGGGGCTGATGTCCAGGGCCTCCGCGGCCCGCTCCCGGCTGCCGTCGCTGGCGCGAAGCGCCGCCTCCACGGCCTCGCGTTCGGCGTCGTCCACGATATCGGCAAGCGTACGGCCGGTCGTCTTCGACTGCTTGCGCGGCGCCTGGGGCAAGATGTCGTCCGCCGTGATGATGCCGCCGGACGACAGGGCAACCGCCTGCTCGACCATGTTTTCAAGCTCGCGCACGTTGCCGGGAAAGTCGTAGTTCGTCAGCCGCTCGATCACGCCTTCGCCGAGGCGGGCCTGCGCCCCCATCTTGCGATTGTACTTGTCGAGGAAGAACTGGATGATGATGGGGATGTCTTCGCGCCGTTCGCGCAAGGGCGGCAGGTGGAAGCGCGCCACGTTGAGCCGGTAGTAGAGATCCTGCCGGAACCGGCGCTCCTCGACGGCCTCCGCCAGGTCGACGTTCGTGGCGGCGATGACGCGGATGTCGACCTTGATAGGCTTGTTCTCCCCTACCCTGCGCACCTCGCCGTCCTGGATCGCGCGGAGCAGCTTGGCCTGGAACGACGGAGTCGTTTCGGCGATCTCGTCGAAGAAGAAGGTCCCGCCGTCGGCCTCCTCGAACAGGCCCTTGCGCGCCGTTGCCGCGCCGGTAAAAGCGCCGCGGGCGTGCCCGAAAAGCTCGCTCTCCAGCAGCGTCTCGGTGATCGCAGCGCAGTTGACCGTGACAAAGGGAAGGTCCGCGCGCTTGCTGTTGGCGTGCACCGCGCGCGCAATCAACTCCTTGCCGGTGCCGCTTTCGCCCGTGATGAGAACGATGGCGTCGGTCGGCGCAATCTTGACGACGCGTGTGAGGATGTCGCGAATGGCCTGCGACCGGCCGACGATGTTGTCGAAGTGGTAGCGGGCCTTGAACTCCTGCGCAAAGAGCTGCACCTGCCCGTGAAGCTTGCGGCTTTCGATCGCCTTGGAGACCTTGACGATGAGCTCCTGCTCGGTAAACGGCTTCTGGATGTAGTCGAAGGCGCCCAGCCGCATGGCCTCCACGGCGCTCTCGATGGTCCCGTATGCGGTCATGACGATGACCTCGGTCATCGGCTGGGCTTCCTTGATCGCCCTGAGCACCTCGATACCGTCGTACTCGCCCATCCTCAGGTCGGTAATGACCACGTCGTAGGCGCCCGTCGCGCCCATCTCGCGCCCCTGCGCGCCGTCTGCGGCCTCATCCACCTCGTAGCCCCCGCCGCGCAGCATCATCGCCAGCGTGGTCCGCATGTTGCGCTGGTCGTCGACAACCAGGATCTTGCCGATACTTTCGCTGGTCGCAGCCTGACGTGCCGGGTCGCGCGTCCCGGTCTCTGTCTGCAGCTTGTCGCCGTGTGTACCCTGCAAGCTCTCCACCCTCGTTGTCTACGCAGCGACGACCACCGGACGGAAATCCAGCACGCCATAAGCTAGGACGCGCCCGCTCCGGGCGCCAGGGTATGCCGGATAATAGCCCGGAGTCCGCGGACTTCCAGCCCGTTCGCGAGGCCGCCTGCGGTGTGTGGCCCGAATGCGGCCCGACTCGCTTTCCGGCCCGCGGGATCAGTTGTTCGAGACGCAGTGGTAGCCCGGGATGCAGAACGGCCCGTCCACGCTGTCGCAGTCCTGGCCCGCGCTCTGGGTGTTGTCGCCGTACAGGCACTCCACCTGGGGCTGGGGCTGGCCGCCGTCGACGAGACCCGTCACGTCGCAGGCCGCACCGGCGGCGCAGCTGGCGTTCGTGAGCGGGTTGCACCCTGGGCTCTGCGACCAGCATGCTGGATCGAGACCGGCATCACCGGAGGGGGTGCCGCCCGCATCCATCATCGTGCCGCCATCGAACCCCGTGCCTGCGTCGCTCGCGGCGCCGCCCGTGCACACGCCGAGCGTACCGTCTGCCGGCAGGAACGGAGTGCACGTCTCGCCGGTGATGCAGTCGCTGTCGCTGCAGCAGAGCGCATGGCACACACCCGGCGACGGCGGCGGCGCTTCGTACCCGGAGTCGTCGATCGGAAGACCGCCGTCGTCGGTGGATTTCTTGTCCTTCCTGGGGCCGCAGCTGGCGAGAACCACACCTACGAGCAGCACGAGACCATGGACCGGAACCCGGAACCGCATCACAACCTCCAGCAGAGATCAGACGAACAGCGCATCATTGTCGCTCCGTACGGCGGCGAGATCGCCGCCGTACGCCGGCAAAGGCCAACAGCAGCAAGAGGGGAGCGTCCGGATGTGGCGGTCGCCGCGCACCCACGGAGCAACCCGTGGCAGCGACCGTGCTCCCGCGCGACAGGTCGGCGGCACCATCGAAGCCGTTGTCGCTGTACCCGGGGTCGTCCGGCGCCTGCGAGCCGCTGCCGTCGTCGACAATGTCATAGCCGTTCGGGTCCTGCTCACCGCCGGGGTCGTAGCCGGGCCCGCCGCCGCCCGCGGCCGCGCCGCCGCCCCAGCCGCCGCCGGCGGCAGCGCCGCCGCTACCCGAACCGGCCGCTCCGCCCGTGCCGGAGCCGCCGCTGCCGAGCGAGCCTCCACTACCCAACGAGCCGCCGCTGCCGCCCGTCGGTTCGGTTCCGACGACGCCGTCGCTGTTCAGCGTGGTGTGCGGCGGGCACAGCTTGAAGTTGTAGACGAAGATGGAGCCGGTGTCCTTCACGCAGTACGCGGCAGCCGCCGCCTGGCAGTCCGGTTTGCTCTGGACGTTCGGAATCACGTGGCTCTCGCCGTCGCTGCCGGTGCTGCACGCCACGCTGCAGCCGCAGTCCGAGCAGTCGACGACCTGGACGCTGATGTCCACCTTCTTGCTGAAGTACCTGGACTTGCCTCCCCAGGCCTTGCTGTAGTCGCGCAGCCGCCAGCGCGAGTGGTAGACGCCCGGCTCAGGCGGCGCCAAACCGACCATGCCGCCGTTGACAAAGGTCGTCTTGCGGCAGCCGTTCGTCGTGCTGCAGTTCCTCGCCAGGCGGTCGCCTCGCACCCGATGGTTCCGGTTCAGTCCCAGGCTGTAGCGGACGTGGTGGGTGATGGGGTCCTTCTTGCCGCTGGTGGTAACCAGGAACACGTCGCTGCCCGGCTTCTTGCCCCGGCCGTTCACATCGAACCATTCGGCGCTTCCGAGATTCTCGAACGTGAACGCCAGCTTCAACTTGTCGCCGCCGCACACGAGGTAGTCGGCAGCGCCGTGGTACTGCACCGCGTTGCTCCACTTCCTGATCGCCCGCGAGTGCACGGTCTGCTCCGAGGTCGTGGAGGACTGGCTCTCGATCCCGAGGTCCTCGTCCGCGCCGCCGGTGGGAGCTGCACTGCAGCCCGCTAGCAGCAGCCCGACCAGCGCGCCCGCGGCGAGCGCCAGCGGGATCCCGCGCGATCCGGACTTCAGGCGGGCTGTCGCTCGAACAAAGGTCATGCGATCTCCGCACCCGCGATGCAGGACTCGTGCCCTGCTCCCGCACCGGCGGGCAGCAGCTAGTGTAGCCCGGAAAGGCGCTCGCGAAAACACTCTCTATTCGCGATGGCAGCGATTTTCACGGCACTTTGTGCCGTAGAGGTGTCAGAACATGTCACTGACACGATGGAGCATCCGCGTTCATTCCGGGCGGGCCCGTGCCATCCTCTGCCGAGAGTGATGAGCCGGCGCGACTCGACGCACCCGGGAGCTGGGCAGGCGTGACCACGGACGGGCCGCGACAGGTCGGGCGGTATCTACTCTTCAGCGAGATCGCCTCCGGCGGCATGGCGAGCGTGCATCTCGCCCGCCTGGTGGGTGCGATCGGGTTCTCGCGGACGGTCGCGATCAAGCGGCTGCTCCCGCACTTTGGCGACGACCCGGAGTTTCTCGCGATGTTCCGCGACGAAGCGCGCATCGCCGCGCGCATCCGGCATCCCAACGTGGTGTCCATCCTCGATGTGGTGGCGGAGGGTAACGAGCTGTTCCTGGTGATGGACTACGTCGAAGGCGAATCGTTGGCGAAGCTCCTGAGAGCCACTTCGGAACGAAGAGCGCTCGTGCCACGGGAAATCGTACTGGCCGTGATCTGTGGCGCACTGCAGGGACTGCACGCGGCGCACGAGGCCAGAAGCGAGACCGGGGAGCCCCTGCACGTCGTACACCGCGACGTGTCGCCGCAGAACATCCTCGTGGGCGTGGACGGTACGTCCCGCGTGCTCGACTTCGGCATCGCAAAGGCCGTCGGGCGGCTGGCTCGCACGCAGGTCGGCCACGTCAAGGGCAAGTTCGGTTACATGGCGCCCGAGCAATTCAACGGTGGCCAGATCACCCGGAGCACGGACGTGTACGGCGCATCCGTCGTGCTTTGGGAAGCCCTGACGGGCTCGCGGCTCTTCAGCGGCGACGACAACGAGATGGTGCGCCAGGTGCTCGAGGGACAGGTGCCGCCTCCGCGCCGGGTCGAACCCGGGATCCCGCGAACGCTGGAACGGATCGTGATGCATGGGCTCGCCACGGATCCAGCGAAGCGGTTCGCGACCGCTCTCGAGATGGCGCACGCGATCGCGGATCTGGGCGGCCTCGCGTCTTCGCTGGAAGTCGGCGAATGGGTGGGCGCGATGGCGGCCGCCACGCTCGCCGAACGGGCGGCGCTGCTCGGCGCCATCGAATCCCGCGATTCCAGAGCTCCACCGTCTGCTCCCGCGGCGCGCCAGGCAGTGGCGCCGGGGGAGCAGACGGCGTCCTCCACGTTCCACGCCGCCCCGGGCGACGGCACCCTGTCCGCCACCATCCAACCCGAAGTGTTCGCGGCCAGGACGGGGGAAAGCACCAGCCCGGCCCCGCGTCGCAGCAAGCTGCCGTTCGCAGTCGCGACGATCGTGCTGGTCGCTGCACTGATCGTCGCGCTGGCGCTCGCGCTGCAACGCCGCCGCAACGCCGCGGCGGTACCGCCCAGCGCCGCGGCCTCTGGCGCACCGACTGTTCCGAGCGCGACAGCTCCGCCGGTCGCGCCGGCGCCGCGCGCAGCCCCTTCAGCCGAGGCCAGCGCGGCCTCCCCACCGCCAACCGGCCCCGACCAGGACGGCGGACCGCCCCCCCAGAGACGGGGGAACCCGCACTTCGCGCCTCCCCACAAGCCCCGCCCGGGAGCGAAGCCGAAGCAGAAACCGACGGGCGGCATGCCGGATTTCGGCATCTAGAACCGCCTGCGTGTGGACACGACCCCGCCGGCAATGTGCCGGGCCAGTGATAAGGTGATCGGGGATGTCGACAGATGCCCTCCCCGGGCGCGCTGCGCCGCTCCGATCGGTGGCGAGCCGCATGCTGGCTTCCGCACTCCTGGCGGGGGTCGTCCTGTACTGCAGCGGCGCATCCGCAGGACAGCCGAGCGCCGCGGATCGCGCCACGGCGCGCGCGCTGGCGTTTGCGGGCCAACGCGCGCTCGACAAGAAGGACTACAGACTCGCTCTCGACCGCTTCACGCGGGCCAACATGCTGGTTCAGGCACCCACCCTGGCCCTGCGCATCGCCAGGGCACAGGTCGGTCTGGGCTTGCTCGTCGAGGCGCACGAGACCTACCAGCACATCCTCCGCACACGCTTGGCGCCAGGCTCTCCGGCAGTGTTCGAACAGGCAGTCGACGAGGCGAGAAAGGAAGACGCCGAGCTCGCGACGCGCCTCGGCTGGATCACGATCGAAGTGCGGGGGCCGCAGAGCTTCACGGTTACGATCGACGGTTCGAGGGTGCCTGACGCAGAGATCGGCGTGCGACGCGCGATCGACCCGGGCGCGCACCTCGTGCACCTCGCGGCGAAGGGCTACCAGCCGGTCGATTCACGAGTGAGCGTTGCAGAGGGGCAGGCCGGGAGCCTGACGCTCGCACCGGAGCTCGCTCCGCAGTCAAGCGGGCGGGGTCGCGCGTGGCAGCGGACTGCGGGGTGGTCTGCCATTGGCGTGGGCACCGTCGGGCTGATCGTAGGCAGCATCGAAGGCGCAGTGGCCATCAGCAAACATTCCCGGCTCGACGAGGCCTGCCCGGACGCCGTGTGCCCCCCCGGGCAGCGCTCCGAGCTCGACTCGTATCGCACCTCAGGCGCGATCTCGACGATGGGCTTCATCGTCGCAGGCGTCGGATATGGCGCGGGGATCACGCTGCTGCTCACGGCGCCGGCCTCGAGGAGCAGCGGCTATGTCGCGCCCTATGTCGGAGCAGGCACGCTCGGTGCGAAAGGGCGCTTTTGATGCGGTGGGGCGCCGCAACGACGCTCGTCGCCGGCGCGACCCTGGCGCTGTCGGCGTGCACCGGTCTGCTCGGCGACAGCTTCCACGTGGGGCACCAACGCGACGCCGGCGCGGACGCGGCCCCCGACAGCGCCGCGTGCGACGGTTGCAGCGGCACGTGCACGGGAGGCCGCTGCGTGGTCGTCCTTTCGTCGGGTCAGAACCGACCGCTCAACGTCGCGGTCGGCAAGGGCCGGGTCTACTGGACGAACTTTACGCCGCCCGGGAGCGTGGCGGCCGTGGCGATTGCCGGCGGGGTGACCGCTACGCTCGCGGCGGGTCTGGACCAGCCGTTCGACATCGCGCTCGGCTCGAGCCATCTGTTCTGGACCGACCAGAGCGCCGGTACCGTGATGAAGCTCCCGCTCGCCGGAGGGACGCCGATCACGCTCGCCTCCGGTCAGAACCAGCCGGACGGCATCGCCGTCAAGAGCGCCAACGTCTTCTGGACCAACTACGGCGACGGCACCGTCATGATGCTGCCGACAGGCGGCGGAACGCCGACGATCGTGCAATCAGGACAGGACCAGCCCGTGGACATCGCCGTCAACACCACCGACGTGTACTGGACGAACCACGGCACACAGAACCCGAACTTGACGAACGCAGGAAGCGTCATGGGCATGTCGATCGCAGGCATTGGGCTGGCGGAGCTGCCCTCGGTCCTGGCCTCGTCGCAGGACCAGCCGCTGGGCATCGCGGTCGGCGACACCGGGGTGTTCTGGGCCAACCCCGGCGACGGCACGGTCATGCGGGGCGACTTCACGGCGGGCGCGCCGAGCGTGATCGCCTCGCAGCAGGACCAACCGGTGAACGTCGCTGTCGACGCCACGAACGTCTACTGGAGCGATCAGGCGGGGGGCACCATCATGAAAGCCTCCGTCGCCGGAGGCTCGGTGACCACGCTGCTCTCGGGCGCGGGGCATCCGGCGGGCATCGCCGTCGACGCCACGAGCGTGTACTGGGCGGACACGAACGACGGAACCATCAGGAAGCTCACGCCGAAGTAGGTCCCGGCAGGCGTGCTGCCGGGACCTCATCCCCTCGACTCGCGCGGCTATTTCGCGCCGGCCCTCGCGCGGCGGCGACGGGCTTCAGCCAGAGCGGCGAGACCCAGCAGCAGAGCCGCGCCTGCTGGCGTGCCGCCGCTCTGTCCCGGCGCGGCGACGGAACAGCCTTGCGGCGGGACGCTTCCGGTGGAGTCCGCGTCGCCGTTGAAGCCGTCGTCGCTGAAGCCCGGATCGTCCACTACCTGCGAGTCGTCGCCGGTGTCCAGGATCGGGATGCTGTTCGGGTCGTCCGCGCCGCCCACGTCGTCGGACGCGCCGCCGCTGCCCGGGTCGCCCGCTGCACCGCCGGCACCTGCCGCGCCGCCCGCGCCGCCGCTCGACGTGTCCGTGGACGCGCTGCCGTTCGGGTCCGACGCGGTGCTGGTCGCCCCGCCGAGACCGGCCTGGCACACCTTGTAGCTGTACAGGTACAGCGAGCCCTTGCCGTTGCCCGGACGGCAGTAGTTGGCCGCCGCCGTCTTGCACGCCGCGTCGCTCTGGATGCTCGACGACAGCGTGTGCGCCCTGCCGTCGCTGCACCACACCTGGCAGCCGCAGTCCTGCTGCTCGCACTTGATGACCTTGAGCTTGATCTGCACCTTCGGGCCGAAACCGTTGGAGTGCTTGCCCCAGGCCTTGCTGTAGTCGCGCAACCGCCAGCGGGAACGATAGATGCCCGGCTTCTTCGGCGCGTGGCCCACCATGCCGCCGCGGATGAAGATCGTCTTGCGGCAGCCGCTCTTGTTGCTGCAGTTCGGCGCCTTGCGATCGCCCCGCACGTGGTGGTTCTTGTTCCAGCGGATGCTGTAGCGCTTGTGGTGCGTGATCGGGTCCGCCTTGCCGCTGGCCGTCACCAGGAACACGTCGCTGCCGACGTGCTTGCCGCGGCCGGTCACGTCGCGCCACGTCGCGGTCCCGACGTTCTTGAACGTGAACGCCAGCTTCACCTCGTCGCCCGTGCACGCCAGATAGTCGGCGGCCTTGCCATGATAGCGACGCGCGCTGCTCCACTTCCGGACGGCCTTCGCCTTGTCCGTCTTCTCGGCCGTCTTCTTGTTGTAGCGGATGGCTTCGAAGGTCTCGCTGCCCGAGACGTGGATGCAGGCGGAGGAATGCGAGCACCAATCGTGTGACGGCTCGATCGTGACATCCGCTGTGAACTGGTGGGCGTAGTTCGGATAGACCGAGCAGCCCGGTTCCTCGATGAACACCGCGCGCTTGCCCTTCGTCACCCAGTGCTTGAACAGCATCACGTGTCCGGAGTTGTTGACCGCGTCACCCGGCTGCAGGTCGATGGCGGAGATCGTGTGGGTGATGGCGCTGTTGAACGGCGCGAAGCCCAGCGTCGTGTAGCCGGGCGGCGGCAGCTGCCAGGACCAGGAGATCAGGCCCGAGCAATCCGAGCGATACGGGTCCCAGGCCTTGTTGTTGTGGCGGCTGCAGGTCGACGAGCACGCCGTGTCGTAGTCGGGCATGTGGTTCGGCGACTGGCAGTACAGGAGCTTGGCGTTGACCCACTGCATGGCGCGGCTGACAGCGTCGGAGCCGGTGATCGGCTGTGTTGCGACGCCTACCGGCTCGTCCATGTAGGGTGCGGGACCTACTGCGCAGCCGGCGGCGACCAAGGCCGCGCCCAGCAACATCACGAGCGCCGCGATGATCCTGCGGCGGCTACGCCGCGGGTGCGCGCTGGAAAGGGCCTCTGCTCTCGCTGCCGGGACTGACATCATTCTACCTCCGGAAGGTCTGCTTTGCAGGAACCGTTCCGCTCTCCAAGTACTTGGAAATAGGTACCTTTATGCGAACGGCGTGAGGTGACGCCCACAGCCCGCACGGCGATCACCCGGGTTTTTCCGCTGATCGCGGCGCCCCGGGTGTCAGAACATGTCGAGAACACCGCGGGAAACGCGCCGCCACGGCTTGGCGACGAGAGCCGCGCCGGCCCCGTCCCCCGGCGGGCGGCGACGGCGCGGGACGGCGAACCAGGCGCTCAGGCGGCTCGGCGCCGGCCCCGACGGACCTCGACCACCGCGGCGAGAAGCAGCAGAGCGAGCGCTGCTGGCGTGCCGCCGCTCTGTCCCGGCGCGGCGACGGAACAGCCTTGCGGCGGGACGCTTCCGGTGGAGTCCGCGTCGCCGTTGAAGCCGTCGTCGCTGAAGCCCGGATCGTCCACTACCTGCGAGTCGTCGCCGGTGTCCAGGATCGGGATGCTGTTCGGGTCGTCCGCGCCGCCCACGTCGTCGGACGCGCCGCCGCTGCCCGGGTCGCCCGCTGCACCGCCGGCACCTGCCGCGCCGCCCGCGCCGCCGCTCGACGTGTCCGTGGACGCGCTGCCGTTCGGGTCCGACGCGGTGCTGGTCGCCCCGCCGAGACCGGCCTGGCACACCTTGTAGCTGTACAGGTACAGCGAGCCCTTGCCGTTGCCCGGACGGCAGTAGTTGGCCGCCGCCGTCTTGCACGCCGCGTCGCTCTGGATGCTCGACGACAGCGTGTGCGCCCTGCCGTCGCTGCACCACACCTGGCAGCCGCAGTCCTGCTGCTCGCACTTGATGACCTTGAGCTTGATCTGCACCTTCGGGCCGAAACCGTTGGAGTGCTTGCCCCAGGCCTTGCTGTAGTCGCGCAGCCGCCAGCGGGAACGATAGATGCCCGGCTTCTTCGGCGCGTGGCCCACCATGCCGCCGCGGATGAAGATCGTCTTGCGGCAGCCGCTCTTGTTGCTGCAGTTCGGCGCCTTGCGATCGCCCCGCACGTGGTGGTTCTTGTTCCAGCGGATGCTGTAGCGCTTGTGGTGCGTGATCGGGTCCGCCTTGCCGCTGGCCGTCACCAGGAACACGTCGCTGCCGACGTGCTTGCCGCGGCCGGTCACGTCGCGCCACGTCGCGGTCCCGACGTTCTTGAACGTGAACGCCAGCTTCACCTCGTCGCCCGTGCACGCCAGATAGTCGGCGGCCTTGCCATGATAGCGACGCGCGCTGCTCCACTTCCGGACGGCCTTGGCCTTGTCCGTCTTGTTGCCGTCGGCCAGCTTCAGGAGGTCGGCCTTCGAACCGTTGAACACATCGCGATCGAAGCCGTGACCGTTCGAGCAGTACTGCTTCTGGCCGTCGCAATACTGCCAGATCTTCCAGTTGCCCCAGCCGTTCGGCAGCGAAGGACAGCTGGGACCGTACGCGGCGATCCACAGCGGGTACTTCGAGAAGCTCTTGCTCCGGACGCTCCCCTCCCAGAAGTAGGCGCCGGTGTAGATGATCGGGCGCTTGCCGGTCCCCTTCTCGACGATCTGGAGCCAGGTCTTGACCTTCGAGGCGACGGTCGAGGCCGATTGGCCGTCGCTGGTCTCCACGTCGATCATGGCGGGCAGGTCCCCGCGACCGAGCTTGCCCACGTAGTTCACCACGAGCTTGGCCTGCGCGCTCGCGCTCTGGGACGGCAGGAAGTACTGGTAGACGCCGCGCAACACGCCCGCGGCCTTCATGTTCTTCCAGTTCGACTTGAAGTACGGATCGATGTGACCGGTGCCGTAGCTGACGCGCGCAAAGGCGAACTCGATGCCGCTGTGGCGCATGGCGTTCCAGTTCACGGTCTGCTGGAATTCGGAGACGTCCATGCCCTGCACACCGCTGTACTTGCCTTTCCCGCACTTCATGCTCAGTGCTTCGCTGGTCGAGCCGAGGTCATAGCCGGCGTGCGCCGGCTCTCCCCGCTCGTCGCCGCAGCCGACGAAGAGCAGCACGAGCAGCGGCAGGATGCCCGCCAGCGCGACTCGCCGCACGCTGCGAAGGCGCGGACGCTGCGCACGCCGACGGCGGATCACCAGCAGGCCCGCCAGGCCCGCAAGCAGGAACGGCAGCGGTCCGGGGCCCGTCGGGCTGCCCGGCGCACCCGCCACGCTGCAGCCCTTGGCGCCCGCCGCGTCGGTGACCGCGTCGTAGCCGGGATAGCCGTCGTCCACGAAGTCGGGATCGTCGGGCAGCTCGGTACCCACCGCCTGCGATGCGCTGCCGTCGTCCGTGGGCCCGATGCTGTTCGGATCATCCTCGTCGCCCGGATCGAACGAAGCCTGGGAGGCTCCGCCGGCCCCTGCGCTGTCCGCGCCCGTCGCATCCGGAGCACCGCCCGCGCCGCCGCTCGACGTGTCGGTGGACGCGCTGCCGTTCGGGTCGGACGCGGTGCTGGTCGCGCCACCGAGACCGGCCTGGCACACCTTGTAGCTGTACAGATACAGCGAGCCCTCGCCGTTGCCTGGACGGCAGTAGTTCGCCGCCGCCGACTTGCACGCCGCATCGCTCTGGATGCTCGATGACAGCGTGTGCGCCCTGCCGTCGCTGCACCACACCTGGCAGCCGCAGTCCTGCTGCTCGCACTTGATGACCTTGAGCTTGATCTGCACCTTCGGGCCGAATCCCTTGGAGTGCTTGCCCCACACCTTGCTGTAGTCACGCAGGCGCCAGCGAGAACGATAGATGCCCGGCTTCTTCGGCGCGTGGCCCACCATGCCGCCACGGATGAACGTCGTCTTGCGGCAGCCGTTCTTCTTGCTGCAGTTCGGCGCCTTGCGATCGCTGCGGACGTGGTCGTTCTTGTTCCAGCGGATGCTGAAGCGCTTGTGGCCGGTGATGCGGTCTTTCTTGCCGTTGGCCGTGACCAGGAACACGTCGCTGCCTACGCTGTGTCCTCGCTTCGTGACATCGCGCCACTTGGCCGAGCCGACGTTCTTGAACGTGAAGCTGAACTTCACCTTGTCGCCGGTGCACGCGAGGTAGTTCGCCGCGCTGCCGTGGTAGCGCTTGGCATTGCTCCAGCGCTTGACCAGCTTTGCCCTGAGGATTTGGCCGTTGCAGGGTCCGGTGCCGTTGTCCTTGCCCCACCACTCCCAATGCCAGGACTCGCCCGGAACGGTGCGCTTGAACCCGTAATGGGCCGCGTGTTTCTCGAGCCAGCTGTAGACGCCCGGCGAGCTGGTGTTCAGATCCATCGCGTGGCCGCTCTGGTGGTTGCTCGTCCCCGGGACCGCAGCCAGGTTGCAGCTGTTGCAGGTGCACGACGTGTAGCAGTAGTAGAGGTGCTGCTGCTCCGCCATCGTCCGGAAGCCGCTGACCACGCGGAGCTGCACGCCGGCCTTGGCCGCCGCGCGCGCCATCTCGATGTAGGCGTTCGCCGTCGCCCACTCGACAGCCTTGCCGTCGACCGTGACCACCTTGATCTTGAACGGCGTGCCCGAGCGGTAGCCGGTCGCGCCGTGCATCGTGCAGCTCAGGGACGAAAGCGCCTGGGCGGTAGAGGCAACCGGCTCGCTCGCGGAGGATTCCCCGGGGCCCTGGGACGCCTGCTCGCCGGCGTCGCCCAGCGCCTGCACCGCGCATGCGGGCAGCACGACGGCCAGCAGCAGGAGCCCGAACGTCCAGCGAACGAGACGCAACGTGCTGCGCCGGACGCCGACGACAGGGGACTGGATCGAGCTAGTTTCCGGAGACGGGACCATGACAGAAACCTCCGACGCCACGCACTGCACGTGGCGTTCCAACGGATCTGTCGGGAAAAACGCTCGCGGAAACCACGGCTCGCGCATCCGGGCTGACACCGCCAAGCGGCATCCCCGCTGTTTTCCGGCTGTTCACGCCAACGCGGCTGTCACGACAGGTGTACTGACACCCGTCGCCCGGCGTCTCAGCGCTTGCGGTAGACGTTCACGTCGATGTCGAGCCGCTTGAGCTCCTGGTACAGCCACGGCCGCCCGCACCCGAGATCCCGGGCCACCTGGGCGACATTGCCGTTGCGGAGCTTGAGCGCCGTCTCGACGCGCGCGCGGAACGTCGCGTCCTCGTTCGACACCGCCGCTGCCGCAGCCGCCTGGGCCGGCGTGCCGCTCGCGATCTCCGGCGGCAGATGCGAGACGAGGATCTGCGACTCGGCCTCGAACGCGGCGCGCGCCGACGCGGTCAACACCGCGCTGCGAAGCTCCCTCACGTTCCCCGGCCAGGTCCACATCACCAGCCGTTCCATGGCCTCGACCGAAAAGTCCCGCGAGCCGGGAAGCTGGAAGTGCGCCGCCAGCAGCGGCACGTCCTCCTTCCGATCCCGCAGGCGGGGCAGGACGATCTTCCAGGTCGAGATGCGGTGCAGCAGGTCGACGCGGAATCGACCGGCCTCTGCCATCTCCTCGAGGTTCGCGTTGGTGGCCGTGATCACGCGCACGTCGACGATGCGGGGGCGATCCTCGCCCACCGCCCGCACCTCGCCGCTCTCCAGCGCGCGCAGCAGCTTGGCCTGCGCCGGCATCGGCAGATCGCCGATCTCGTCGAGAAAGAGCGTGCCGCCCTCCGCTTCGCGGAACAGCCCGGCGCGCGCTCCTTGCGACCCCGAGAACGCACCTTTCGTGTGCCCGAAGAGCTCCGATTCCACCAGGTTGTGGGGGATCGCGCTGCAGTTGACGGGAACGTACGAGCCGCTACGGCCGCTTGCGGCGTGCAGCGCCTCCGCCACGCGCTCCTTGCCGGTGCCTGTCTCACCGAGCAACAGCACGGCGTGGGCGAACGGGGCGACGGTCGACACCAAGCGCCGCACATCGCCCATACGCGCGCTGCCCACGAGCGGCGGATCGATGCACGGCGGCTCGCGCTCGAACAGCTCGACGTCCTCCACGACCGTGAGCAGCGTCTTGCCGCAGCGCACGCACGCCCCGACGGGCGCGAACGTCTGCTCCTCGCCGACCCTCTGGCCATTGACGAATGTGCCATTGCGGCTGCCCAGATCCGCGACACCGATGCCGTTCTCCGCGGGGTAGAAATCGGCGTGCTCGCGCGAGACCTGCGAGTCATCGAGTCGGAGCGCGAGACCCTCCTGGCGACCCACCCGGAGCACCGAGAGCACGGGTTGTGGGCCCGCGAGCCGTTCCTGCCCGGCCTCGGTGAACACGGGCACGACGCCGATAACCGGGCGCGCAGAGGCGGATCGCTCCGGCCAGCGGCGCGTCTCGGTCACTTCCGCCATTTCGCTCCCATTCTACCGCCAGCGGCCTTCCTGCCAAGACGAAGCCGTCCCAAAGACGCACTCAAAGCAGCCGCAAGCAACGGATCCGGCCCCCGGTTCGCAGTGTCGAGAGCGCGCATCGCTAGAACCGCGTGGTGAATCCGCCGCCGAGCGGGGATGCGGTGATGAAGGCCGTCGTCCCGCGCGTGGTCACGGCCTTTTCGTGACCCGCCGGCCACCACCAGAAGAAGTACGCCGAAGCCGCCAGCGAGACCGCCGCCACTCCCAGCGAAACGTCGGCGATCAGGAAATGGCTCCGCGCCGCGTCGCCGGCGTCCGGCCGGCAGCGCGGCGCGCAGGTGTGCTTCAGCTCGAGATACTCGCTCCGGCCCTTCAAGCCGAAATAGGTGAAGCTGCCGAGGCCGACCGCGCCCACACCCGCCAACACGTAGGCGATCGGTGGCGGCGGTGGTTTCTCGTGGACGGACTTGCCGCCCGGGAACGTCACCTCGACCAGGCGATTGCGAACGCCCAGCTGCAGCACGACGTTGCGCTCGACGCGGATCCCGCCGGGGCGCTCGTACACGAAGCGATACGCACCTGGATCGAGCTCGATCGGCGATCCGTCGACCGGACGGCGGGAGAAGTGACCCTCTACGCTGACCGTCACGTCCGTCAGCTCGCGCCCCCCCTCGTCCTTGGCGCTGACCACCACCGAGGGAATCGTCTTCGATACCTGGTCCAGCCACTTCGAGCAGTCCTTCTCGACCAGACCCGGGCAGCTCTCGCCGGCGCACACCACCAGACGCGCTCGCGCCTCCATCAACTTCCCGTCCCGGCGAAGGCGCTGGGCATCGTGGTGTGCGGCCACACACGTGGCGGTGTTGGAGTCCTCCGCTCGGGCGTTGCTGCCTACCGTCGCCAGGCACAAAAGCACCGCAGCGCCGACGCTCCGACCCGGCATTCCGCGGCGCACGCTCACTTCAGACATCCGGGTTTGAAGACCTTATAGCCGTTCTCGTCGATGTACGAGGGCGGGTTGCAGTCCGGCGCCGGGTGGTGTCTGGGCGCCGCGTGCGGAGCCGCGTGGAGGGCGGCTTGGTGCGCTCGCGGTTCCGGCGCGGAGCTCGCGACCGGCGCTGCCGACGCCGAAGCGCTCGGCGCGGGCGTTTGCACGAGGGGAGCCGCCGGCGCGGGCGCTGCAGCTGCGGACGCATGGGCCGCGACCGCCGAGGGCGGTGTCGAGGCAACGCCGCCCGACCCGGCCCGGGCGCGCACCACCACGACCGCCAAGACGATCAGACCCACCACGATGACCGCTCCGAGCAGAGACGCACGACCGCCCAGCACCGGTCGGGCACCACCACGCCACGCGACGCTGGTCTCGGCCTCGTCATCGGCCGTGGCCCGTGCGCTCACATGCGCCGTGGCCACCTCGGTCAAAGCAGCCGGGCGCGCCGTGGTGACCGCGGTTTCCGTGCCGGCCGAGAGCAACGTGGCCTGGGCTGTCGCCGTGTCGCCCGGACCCCGAGGCGCCTGGGACCCCCGCGCGACGCCCGAAGACTCGATCGCGCTGACCAGCGCCGCCCGTTCGTGGAGCGTCTCGCCTGCCACCGACGCGACCCATTCGCCGATCTCGAGCGCCGACGCCACTGGGCCGAGATCGCCGATGGCCCGCGCCGCCTCCAGAGCGGTCGGGAAACGATCCGCCGGGTCCTTCGCCAGGCCGCGCATCACCAGCTGGTCGAGCACGGGCGGGATCGAGGGGTCGACGCTGCTGGGCGGCGGCGGCTTTCCCTCGAGCACGCGGGCGATCACGACGCCTTCGACGCCGCTGAAGAGGCGCGACCCCGTGAGCGCTTCCCAGAGCACGACCGAGGCGCCGTACACGTCCGTGAGCCGCGTGATCTCCCCGCCGGTGAGCTGCTCCGGCGCCATGTACGCGAACTTGCCCTTGACGAGCCCCGATTGCGTGTTGGTAAGCCGGCCGATCGCCTTCGCGATGCCGAAGTCCAGCACGCGCGGCGTGCCGTCGGCGCCGACGAGGATGTTCTGCGGCGACACGTCGCGGTGCACGACATGCAGGAGCTCGCCCGTCTCGCTCCTGGCCTCGTGCGCGGCGTGCAGCCCCTGGAGCGCTCCGTAGATCACGCCGAGCACGATCTCGCGCGGAGCAGGCGTGCCTCGTTTCCGGGCGGCTCCGAGCAGCTTCGACAGCGATTCGCCCTCCACGTAGTCCATGACCAGAAACAGCTCGTCGCCCTGCGCCAGGACATCCAGGGTCGAGACGACGTTCGGGTGCCGGATGCGGGCCGCGATCCGCGCCTCGTCCTGGAACATCGCGATGAACTCGGGCTCCCTGCCGAAATGCGGCAAGAGGCGCTTGATGGCGACGGTGCGCGAGAAACCCGCCGCGCCCACCAGGCGGCCAAGGTGCACGCTCGCCATGCCGCCGGCCGCGATCTCGCCGAACAGCAGGTAGCGCCCGATGGCGCGCGGCTCGACCGCCCTCAAGGACAGTGGGGACTCCATTGCCCATACTTCTTTCCCCCCTTGCCCGTGCAGTACGCCGCAGCCGCCGACGGACAGTCGGTCCCGGGCGCAGGGATAGGCGCATAGCTGGTCGGCTGCCAGTTGCCGCACTGCACGCAGCAGACCTTGCAGGTGCAGGAGCCCGTGTTGCAGAGCGTGCAGCCGTTCCCGCTGCCGTTGCAGCACGTCGGCGTCCCGGGGCAGGCCTGGTCCTGCGTGCCGCCCGGGCAGCACGGCTGTCCCAGCTGTCCGCACTGCGCGCACTGGGACCCGTCGCCCGTACCCAGGCACACCGAGCCGTTCGGTTGCGTGGAGCCGCACCAGGTGCCCGCATAGGGGCAGGTGTCGCAGTGGCCGTCTGTTCCGCAGCGCAGCGCGCCGGCGCACGCCGTCGGAGCCGGGCAGCACGGCTGGCCCTCCTGACCGCAGGAAATGCAGTGCTGCGTGCCGTCGCACATCATGCCGGCGGCGCACGGGGTCGTGCTCTGGCAACAGGGATCGCCCGGCTGCAGGCCGCACGTCGTGCACGCACCGGAGACGCAGGTCAGGTCGGCCTCGGCGCACGGAGCTCCCGACCCGCAGCATGGCTGTCCGTTGGCGCCGCACGCGGGGGACTCGCAGGTGCCCTGCGCATTGCAGGTCAGCCCTGGATCGCATGTTCCGTTGCAGCAGGTGTCGCCGTTGCTGCCGCATTTTGCGACGCACTTGCCGCCGCTGCAGTGCAGCCCCTGCTCGGTAGCGCAACTGATGACCCCGCTGCAGCAATCCTCGCCCTTCTCGCCGCAACCCGTGCACCTGCCCTGCACGCAGCTGAGTTCGGCGGCGTTGCAGGCGGCGTAGCCGGCGTCCCCCATCGCGCAACACGGCTCGCCGGGGTCGCCGCAGTGCGCGCACACGTAGTTCTCGCACATGCAGCCGCTGGAAGCGTCGGCGCTCGAGACATCCGGCGTGCCGTCCAGGCTGGCGGCATCCGCTCCCGCATCCGGACAGTCGCAGCCCGCGGGCGATGGCGGCGCCGCGTCTGCGCCTCCACCCGCCGCGTCTCCAGCGCCGGCGTCTACGCCGACCGGCGCCGCCACGCATGCGAGATGCTCGCCGCAGACGTTCCCCGCGCAGCACGGCTTCCCTTGCGTGCCGCAGGTCTTGTAGTCGGTGGAAACCGAGTCAACGTCGTAGACGAGACCGCACGCCGTCACGTACAGCAGCAGCGAAGCCAGAACGAGCCGCGGTCTGACCAGCACCCCACAAGCATACCTCAACTGCCCGGATCCCAGGGAGTCGAGGCCGCGGACCGCGCGATAGCGGCCTCACGCGCTCGTTCGATGGCTTCCGCGAGGTCGGACACATCAAACGGCTTGACCAGGATCCCGTCGGGCGCGGCGTTGCCCGGAACGGTCGAACCCGCCGTGGCGGAGATCAGCACGATTCCCAGATCTGGGCGCGCCTTCCGGAACCTTTCGGCAAGGCGGCGCCCGTCGCCGTCGCCGAGCATCACGTCGATGACCGCCACGTCCACGCTGGAGCGATACTCGTCGAACAGCCGTCCGCACTCGCCTGCGCTCATCGCGACGTAGACGGAATGCCCCGCCCGGCGGAGCTGGCGGGCAACGGCTCCAACGAGCGCAGCCTCGTCGTCTGCCAGCAGCACCAGCGCAGGCGAGACCACGCGCTCGGTCTTCACGGCTCCCGCCGCGCCCGACGGCATGACCGCTGTCGGCGGCCACTCGACCGTGAAAATCGTACCTCCGCCTGGTCGGTCGTCGAAGCGCAGTGACGCATCCGTCGAGCGCGCAACGGCCTCGACGATCGTCAGGCCTAGACCAATCCCCCAGCTCTGACCGCTGTCGAGGCGCTTGCCCTTGGTGGTGAAGTACGGCTCGAACACGCGCTCCCTGATCTCGGCTTGAATGCCCAGACCCGAGTCGGCCACGACCAGACGCACGCCCCCGCCCACAGTCGGGCCCAGCGACACTTCGATGCCGCCCCCGACGGACCGAGCTGCGTCGCAGGCGTTGACCATGAGGTTGAGGACGAGCTGATGCAGCCTGGCTCGATCGCCCACCACATCGGCAGTCGCCCCGTCGACGTCGAGCACGATCGGGATCGCGGTGCTACCGCGTCCGAGCACGGCGGCGACCGCTCGCAGCTCGGCGCCTAGATCGACCGGGCGCCAGCTGCCGGTGTCGTCGAACGCAATCGCGTGCAGCGAGCGGGCCAGCGATGCTCCACGCTGGGCTTCGTCGATGATCGCCGAGAAATCTGCGGCCGGGTCCCCGGCGTGTTCGCGCGCGTCCGCGCGGCCGGCCTGCGCCGTCGCCACGATCGCGGCCAACATGTTGTTCAGGTCGTGGGCGAGACCTCCCGCGAACCGTGCGATGGACTCGCCGCGTTCGCGCTGGGCGAGCGCAGTGGACGTCGAGACCCGGTCGGTCAGGTCGCGAAGAGTGACCAGCGCGCCACGCGACGTTTCCAGCGGCCGACCGGAAGCGTCAACCCGCACCTCGCGCTCATCGACACGGAGCAGCATGTCCCTCGCGTCGAAACCACGCCGATCCGAGCACAGCGCCGCCAGCATGCGCGCAAGTCCGGCGCTTGCGCCGCCGAGAGTCTCCTCTATCGGCCGCCCCAGGCATTCCTCGCCGAACCATTCGCGGAACATGCGGCTCGCACGCACGATCCGCCCTTCGTCGTCCACAATGGCCTGCAGAGATGGCGCACTATCGAACGCGGCGGCGAGGATTAGAGCTTCTTCTTGTGGTTCTTCCACCTCTCCCCATGGGCAGCTGGTGCGCTCAGAACCGACCCCGCGTCATGACGATGCCGCCGCCCCTCGGCAGCGGCGCAACGTCCACTGCGATGTCTGCCAGATGCCGCGGTCGAGCTTCGCGTGACGTGTCGCTCTGGGGCGTTTTGTGCGAACGCTTCAGGTCGCCGACAAGCAGGATTGTACCGACTCCCACCCCCACCACGCCGACACCCAGACTGATGTTCGTGATGAGCTTGTCCTGATTGAAACGATCATAGTCGTCGCGATTGGGGCTCGCGTTGTAGGAGTCGTACGCGCTGTTGGCCTGCAGCCCGAACACCACGGTGCCCGCGGCTCCGACGACGCCCACGCCGAAGGCGACCCAGGTAAGCGGACGAATGCCGCCGCCATGGGTGGCACCGTGATCAGCGCCGCCGTGCTCGTCATTCGCCTTGCGACGCTCCTCTTCCGTCGGCTTCAGCGTCGATAGCTCGACGCTGCGCACGGTGCCGGCGGCGACGTTGAGCGAGCGAAGCTTCGCGCCGTCCACGTCCAGCAGCGTGACCTTGTGCTTGCCCGGGAAGACGAACACGCGGTCGCCACCCTTGAACTCGTTGTCGTCGACGCTGACACGCTGGTCGGCCTTGCCGAGCAGCTCGATGGTCCCGAGCTGGGGCTTGAGGCGCGAGAGCCTGTCGATAGCGTCCGTCTTGTCCTGGTCGGTGGACTGCTTGAGGCCGAGCACGCGCTGGAAGTCCTGGGCGGCCTTCGCGTACTCTCCCGCCTTCTCCCATGCATCGCCGGCGTTGATCAGCGGGGCGGGATGGGGCTTGATGCGGAACGCATCCTCGAAAGCCCTCGCCGCGTCGACGTAGCGGCCGGCGTCGAAGGCCTTCTGGGCCGCCTCGAAGAAGCGGCGGGCATCGGCAGCCGTGTCGCCGCTGCCGGGAGCGCCGGCGGAGGAGCCGTGCGCTTGGGTCGCCTTGGTGGCCGAGCCGTGTCCGGCCCAGGCGGGGGCGGCCCCCAGGACCAGGGTAGAAGCGAGAAGGGCGACGCCAAAGCGGCTAGGTAGAGGGCGCATGGTCCGGCAATCCTCCCGCAATGCTATCATGGGTTCTGACATGTGGCGCTCCCGGCCCTCGCTTGGCTTGCTAGTCGGAATCCTCCTGCCCCTCGTTCTGGTCGCCCCAGGCTGCTTGAAGAGCCTCGACGAGTCGCTCATGAACAAGGATTCGGGAGCGGGCGCCGCGGCGGGCAGCGCGGGCGACGCCTCCGCGGGCAGCGGCGGACAGACCGACGGCGGGGGCTCGGGCGGAATCGATGGCGGGGCCGGGGCCGACGGTAGCCCGGACGCCATTGTGGATGCCCGCCCCGAAGCCGGATTCACGCCCTACAACAAGAACCAGCACCCGGTGACCAACTTGCTGGGCACCTCCGCGCGCCGGCTCATCGCCGTCGACAACTCCACGGTATTCGCCACCAACCTCGACGAGCCGAAGGCGACTCTCACCAGCGTCCCGCTCGATTTCAGCTCGGGGGCCACGTCCGTGACGACCGACACCCTGAGCCGCCCGCAGGCGCTGATCGCGCCGAGCAACTCGCTCTCCGTGTACTACCTGGGCGCGACGGCGACGGACAACGGCGTGATCGGTGTCTTCCTCAAGAACACGGGCGGCGGCAACCCGGCGACGCAGATCTCGATCGGCAACTCCTTCGGTCGGGCCGTAGGCATTGTGGCGAACAGCGACAACAACGCGTACGTCAGCGTACGGGCAACGGCTCTGAGCGCTCCCGCGCTCTTGAAGTTCTCGCTGGCCGCGGGCACCACGTCAGGCCAGGTCGTGCTGGTGTCGCAGACGAGCAGCGAAACCGGCGGGCCCGTTACGGCAACGAAGAGCTGCATCTACTGGATCAGCAACGGTAGCGTGTGGACCGTCAAGAAGGACGGCAGCAGCGCTTCCCCCCTCCCCGCGCTGGGCAAGCAGGTCACGGACGCCGTCGACATCTCCTCGGACGCGAACAACATCTACTACACGCGGGGCAACGGCGAAGTGTGGCAGCGCCCGCTGGGGACGGCGTGCGACAACAGCGGCACCGGCGAGCAGGTCATCGCGTGGGGCTACGCAAACATCGGACACGTCGGCGTCTACGGCAGCACGGTGGTCTGGTCGGCGCAGGGCACTGGGTCCAGCTACAACGGCGGCGGCATCTTCACTACCGACGTAGGTGGCTACGACGTGGTCCAGATCGCACCCCCGGACCAGGGCGTGGACGACATGGCCGTGGGACCGAGCGAGATCGTCTATTCGACGCTGGACGGTGTCGTCCACAAGGTGCCCAAGTAGGGGCCTGGGCCGGCTTCACTTTCCGTAGGGGTTCGGGCGGGGCAGGCCGGCGGTATCAGTGGGGCCCGGGGGCGGCAGCTTCGGCTTCGCGGTCGTCGCAGTCGCGGTCTGCTTGGGCTCCGGGTGTTGCGCGCCCGCGTGTGACGCGTGGTGGAATATGCGAGGCGTCCCATGCGGAGCGCCAGCGTCGCTGTCCTTCAAGGTATCGACGTTCACGGTCGGCACGTCGTCGCTCGCCGCGGGATTGGATGCCTTCGGGGCTGCGGTAGCGCCAGGGTCGATCGGCTGCGCCCCAGCGCCCGCGGAGACGTTGAGCACCTTCGTTGTCGTATGGCGCGGACTCATCGCGAAGAACACCACGACTCCGATGGCGACCAGCAGCCCGCCGATCCCCACGACATAGCCGAGCATGCCGCCCCGGCGCGGCGTCCCGTGATGCGACACGGTCTGCGGCACCGTCGACGCGCCGTTCTGGGACACGCCGGTGTACGAACCGGTCACCGAGGAAGGCTGACTGACACCGCTGTTCGAGATCGCACCGGTCCCGGTGGACGAGATACCGCTGTCGCTCGTGACACCGCTGACGCCGCTGACACCGCTCGAGCTGATGTGCTCGCCACCCGCAAACGCCGGGTCGCTGGAGAGCAGAGGCGACGCGGGCTGGACGCCGGCGGACAAGGCCTTCAGCGCTGCGCGCACCGCCTTGCGGCGCTGCTCGATGCGGCTCCCCATGACGCGCTTCAGCAGCGCGGCGATGCCCGCGTTGGGAACCAGGATTCGTTCTTCCTTGAGGTAGCCCTCCAGATCCTTCTGGAACTCCTCGGCCGTCTGGTATCGACGCTCGACGTCGCGCTCGAGTGCCTTGAGCACGATGCGCTCCAGCTTCGGCGGGTACTTCTCGTTGATCTTCGTCGGGTTCGGGATCTGACCCGAGACCACCAGGTGCAGCGTTTCGGCGTCGTGTTCCCCGCGGAACAAGCGCCGACCCGTGGTCAGCTCGAACAGCACGATTCCCAGCGAGAACACGTCGCTGCGCCGGTCGATGGGCTTGGCCATCGCCTGCTCGGGGGACATGTAGCCGAACTTCCCCTTGAGCTGGCCGGCGCTGGTCGCTTCGCTCAGCCGCCCCATGGCCTTCGCCACGCCGAAATCCACCAGCTTGATGGCGCCATCCGTCCCGAGCAGGATGTTGTGCGGGGATACGTCGCGGTGCACGAGGCCGAGGACCTGCCCGTCGGCGCCCTTGGCCTGGTGCGCCGCATGCAGACCGGCTGCGGCGTCGGCGATGATGCGAACCGCCATTTCCGGGGGGATCGGGCGCCTCTTTCCGGCCTCTGCGATCACCGAATGAAGCGAGTCGCCCTCGACCCACTCCATCGACATGTACATGAAGCCCTGGGCCTCGCCGACCTCGTACACGTCGACGACGTTGGGATGCCGGATGCTCTGCACCAACCGCCCTTCGTCGAGGAACATCTTGACGAACTCGGGGTCGCCGGCGAGATCCGCCAGGATCGCCTTGACCGCGACCAGGCGCTGGTCCTCGACCTTGTCGGCGTGCTCGCGCGCCACCCAGACAGTCGCCATCCCGCCACGCCCGATGCGCAGCAGTAGCTCGTGCTTTCCGAGCCAGGTACCCCGCCTGAGATCTTCGGTCATCGTGGCAAATGCGTTACGGCCCGAGGCACGCACGGACAGTGAGCCCGAACCGCGTCCGCGCGTCTGGATTGAGTGCTTTCAATGCTATATTACTACGCTTTTTTCTGATTAGGCGCACCCACACGGCGGCCCGTCAAGCATGGCCGGCCGTTCTGTTCGATGAAATGGGCGGTGTTTCCCTACATGCTCCGACACGACGCTCGGCTCCGCCCGCTGCTGACCTCCGCGCTTTGATCCGACGGCGGGCAGTGCTAACCACGCCGCTTCTTCACGAACACGGTGGATAATGACGAGTCTAAAGCAGCTCCTGGGAAGCGGCGACAAGCGCAGCGCGGTGATCGACGACGCGTGCGGCGTCCTCGATCAGGAAGTTGCCGACAAGGGCGGCCTGGGAGGCGTGGCTATCAAGGGAGCGTACAAGCTCGTGCGCGGCATCAAGCCGGGCTTCGTGCGGGAGGTCGTCGACAACCTGCTGGACGACTTCCTCGATGCGCTGGACCCCATCTACCAGGAGGCGCTCGAAAAGAAGCAGCAGCCCGGAAGCTACCTCGAGAAGGCCCCGGGCCGCGTCGCCGAAGCCCTGCTCGGCATCACCGACAAGCGCGCCGAGCACGCCAGCAGCGGAGCTATCAAGAAGACCTACCGGAAGCTCCGCCCCACCGCGCACAAGCACGTCGAGGCCGCGGCCCCGAGGCTCGGACAGCTCCTGGAGAAGCACGCGCCGGCGGCCTAGGCGGCAGGATCGCAGTGGTCCGACCCGACCCAGGGGCGTTCCGCCGCCGAAATCCGAGGTTCCCCCTCGCATCCCGGGCCGATCTGCCCTATGTGTCGGGGGAGCGCAGCGTGCGTCCCCGAGTGTCCCCTACACGGACAATCCGCCCATCTCTTCGAGCGGCTCGCACCGGGCGGACGCCTGCCCCAAGCGGACCGCATCGAGGGCCCGCGGGCTTCTCGACCGTATTGCTCGGCAATGACGCCTCTCAGTTAAGGCTGGCCGACGTGGGCTCTGGTGGTAACCCTGGCGCAGCCGAAGTGGTATCTGTCCGCCAAACCCCACACGGTGGGCCAGCCCGGCATCATCCGCTAGCCAGGCAGGCCAACGTTCCGACCCCGGAAAGGTAGATCCGACAGACATGTCAACACAGGCATCCTCCTTGACCCAGTCCGCAGCCGCGGACTCGGAAACGGGCCAGAAGATCCACGGTGCAGTGGTCCGGTTCGCAGGCGATTCCGGTGACGGCATGCAGGTCACCGGGGCCCAGTTCACCTCGGCCGCCGCGCTCGCTGGCAACGATCTGGCGACGTTTCCGGATTTCCCCGCGGAGATCCGGGCTCCCGCCGGGACGCTGTACGGGGTCTCCGGCTTCCAGATCAACTTCGCTTCGCAGGACGTCTACACCCCGGGCGACGCCCCGGATGTCCTGGTGGCGATGAATCCCGCGGCGCTCAAGACCAACATCAAACAGCTGAAGAGCGGGGGTCTGTTGATCGTCAACAGCGGCGCGTTCGGTACGGCCAACCTGAAGAAGGCCGGGTACGCGACGAACCCGCTCGATGACGACACGCTGTCCGGCTACAACGTGCTCTCGATCGACATCACCAAGAACACGCTCAACGCCGTCAAGGAAGTGGGGCTTTCCACCAAGGAAGCAAACCGCTGCAAGAACTTCTGGACGCTCGGGCTGATGTTCTGGATCTACAGCCGTCCACTCGAGCCGACCATCAAGTGGATCGAGGCGAAGTTCAAGGGCCGATCCGACGTGATCGAGGCCAACGTCCTCGCGCTCAAGGCCGGGCACGCGTACGGCGAGACGACCGAAATCTCGCACTACCACTACCAGGTGCCCGCCGCGCCCGTCGAGAAGGGTACCTACCGGAACATCGGCGGCAACATGGCGACGGCGTGGGGCTTGATCGCCGCCGCGCAGCTCAGCGGTCTGGAGCTCGTGCTCGGCTCCTACCCGATCACGCCGGCCAGCGACATCCTGCACGAGCTCAGCAAGTACAAGCACTTCGGTGTGACCACGATCCAGGCCGAAGACGAGATCGCGGCCGTGTGCACCGCAATCGGAGCGTCGTACGCTGGCGCAATCGGCCTCACCACGACCAGCGGTCCCGGCGTCGCATTGAAGAGCGAGGCCATCGGGCTTGCTGTGGCGACCGAGCTGCCGCTGGTCGTCGTCGACGTGCAGCGCGGCGGACCCAGCACGGGCCTGCCCACGAAGACCGAGCAGGCGGACCTGCTCCAGGCGGTCTATGGCCGGAACAGTGAAGCCCCGCTCTGCGTCGTCGCCGCGGCGACGCCGGGCGATTGCTTCCACATGTCGCTGGAGGCCGTGCGCCTGGCGCTGGAATTCATGACTCCGGTGATGCTGCTCACCGACGGCTACCTCGCCAACGGCGCGGAGCCCTGGAAGATCCCGGACGTGAAGAGCCTGCCGAAGATCAACGTGAAGTTCCGCACGGATCCGGAGGGCTTCCACCCGTTCGCCCGCGACCCGGAAACGCTCGCGCGCAACTGGGCCATCCCCGGCACGCCCGGGCTCGAGCACCGCATCGGCGGGCTGGAGAAGGACTACGACAGCGGCAACATCTCCTACGACCCGGAGAACCACGAGAAGATGTGCCTCACGCGGGCCGCCAAGATCGCCGGCATCGCGAATCACATTCCCGAGCAGCAGATGGACGTCGGCCCCGACTCCGGCAAGCTCCTGGTGCTGGGCTGGGGCTCCACCTACGGCGCTATCCGCTCGGCCGTGGAGCGCTGCCGCGAGCGCGGCCTCGAGGTCTCGCACGCGCACATCCGCTACATCAACCCGTTGCCGCGGAATCTCGGCGACATCATCTCCCGCTTCGACCGGGTGCTGGTGCCGGAGCTGAACCTCGGACAGCTCGTCAAGATCATCCGCAGCGAGTTCCTGGTGCCGGCCGAGAGCCTGGCCAAGTGCCAGGGGCAGCCGTTCCGGATCGACGAGGTCGAAGACCACATCCGCCAGATGATGGAGAGCTGAGAACCATGAACAACGTCATCAACGCGCCCAAGCTTACGCGGAAGGACTTCGCCACGGACCAGGACGTCCGCTGGTGCCCCGGCTGCGGCGACTACTCGATCCTGGCCAACGTCCAGCGCGTCATGCCCGAGCTGGGCGTGGCTCGCGAGAACATCGTGTGGGTCAGCGGCATCGGCTGCTCCAGCCGCTTCCCCTACTACATGAACACGTACGGATTCCACACCATCCACGGCCGCGCGCCGGCCGTCGCGATGGGCGTCAAGGCGGCCAACCCCGAGCTCAACGTGTGGGTGGTCACGGGAGACGGCGACGGCCTGAGCATCGGCGGCAACCACCTGCTGCACGCGCTCCGGCGCAACGTCGACATCCACATCCTGATGTTCAACAACCGGATCTACGGGCTCACCAAGGGCCAGTACTCGCCCACCAGCGAGTTCGGCAAGGTGACCAAGAGCACTCCTCTCGGTTCGGCCAATCAACCCGTCGACCCGGCGACGTTCGCCCTGGGCTCCGGCGGCAGCTTCGTCGCGCGCTCCATCGACGTGGACGCGCAGCACCTGTCGTCCATGCTGCGCAGGGCGGCGGAGCACAAGGGTGCGACGTTCCTCGAGATCTACCAGAACTGCAACGTCTTCAACGACGGCGCGTTCGACAGCTTCCGCGAGAAGGCCGTGCAGGCCGACCGCCAGCTACGCGTGGAACACGGCAAGCCGCTCGTCTTCGGCAAGGAAAAGAAGCAGGGCCTGAGGGTCAGCCCCAGAACCCTGTCGCTCGAGGTCGTGACGATCGGAGAGGGCGGCGTCACCGAAGAGGACATCCTGCTGCACGACGAGACGAACGCCACGCTGGCGTACATGCTGGCGCGCATGCCGTACCCGCAGTTCCCCGTTGCGGTGGGCGTGCTGTACGCGGTCGATCGCCCCAGCTACGACGAGACGCTCGTCCACCAGCGCGAGACGGCCGTGGAGAAGTTCGGCAAGGGAAACCTGGAGAAGCTCCTCCACAGCGGCAACACCTGGCAGGTCTGAGGGAGACTGCCCGTCGCGGGCGGCCTAGCCGCGCCGGGGTCTGCCGCTCTCGCGCTCGAGGATGGGCGAGAAGAAGTTGTCCTTCTTCACGTATGCGTCCGGGCTGAACGCGAAGCGGTAGCTGGGCGCAGCGCGCTGGTTGCAATCGGTGCGCTCGCAGAACCGACAGGTAACGCCTACCGGAACCCCGATGCGATCAGCTCGCTCGGGAGCCCAGCGCGGCTGGTCGTCCGCCAGAACGAGGTGATGCGCGTCCTCTGCCTGGGTGCCGAGCCCGATGGAGTAGACGGTGCCCTTGACCAGCGAGCCACGCATCGGCGCCGTCGTGATGCGCGCGAAGCAGAAGTAGGCCGCGCCGTCCGGCATGACACTGAACTGTTTGGAGACGACGCTGGGCGTCAGGAAAGCCGTGTGGGCGACCCACTTCGGGCAGGAGCCCAGACCAGCCGGAAACGTGAGCCCGGTCGCCGAGTAGCGCTTGGAAAGGTTGCCCGCTATGTCGACGCGCATGAAGTGCATCGGCACGCCCCGGCGCTTGGGATCGCTCAGGTTCGTGAGGCGATGCGCGGCCGCCTCGTAGTTCATCTCGAAGAGGTCCGCGAGCCGGTCCACGTCGTAGCGGGTACGCTGCGCCTCTTCGAAGAAGTCGCCGTACGGCATCAGCATGGCACCGGCGAAATAGTTCGCGAGATGGACCTTGAGCAGAGTGAGCGTCTCCGGATGCCGCGCCTGGAACGCCTTCGTAATCCGGTCGTGAAGCCCGCGTTCTTCCAGCAGCCTGAGGCCGATGACGTGCGCCAGATCGAACTTGCGCCGCGCCTCGCTCAGCTCGCTCGAGATCTCCAGCTCGCCGGCGGCGGGGTCATAGCGGCGCACAACACTTGTCCCGGCCTGCTGGCGCCGGACCTCGGTGTGCACTCCCAGCTGTGACAGCACGCGCTCGAGCTGGTCGCTGAGCACGCGCCGTTCCAGATGGAAGTCGCGCCGCACCGCTACGGCGGCTTCCTCGATCGCCGGGAAGTAGTTGTCGCGCTTCTGCACGAAGTCCGCGACCTCGTCGAGCGGCGAGTAGTCGAATCGCAGCGTGGAGTCGCCGTCGGCGACGGTCGCCCGCGCCTTGCGATCCGCTTCGCGTCGCGACACGAGCTGCATCAGATTGTCGAGCTGGCCGCGAGTGTTCTTGTAGAGATTGAAAAGGGTCGTGATGGTCGTGACCGCTCGCGGCTCCGCGCTCAACGACGCCAGCGCGTCCTTGTCCAGATTGAGCGAACGCAGGAGCGGCTCGTCGAGAAGCTGCGCCAGACTCTCCTGCACGGGCTTTTCGTCCAGGCTGGAGATGAACGGTTCGGGGTCGGCCTCGAGCAGCTCCAGTGCCTTCCAGAGCAGCGGCAGCTGGACGGTGCGGCGCCCTTTCTCGATCAGGTTCAGGTAGGCCGGCGAGATGTCGAGGCGCCGGGCGAACTCGGCCTGCGAGTGGCCACGCTCCAGCCTGAGCTCGCGCAGGCGGCGGCCGGCGGTGGCGCTCAGCGCGCGATTCTGGGGCACTCTGGGCATCGATCGCCTCGCATTTACACACCGCGTGAATACTTTACAGGATTCTGTAAATCAAATCCGGGCCGCCCCGGCGGGGCCGATCCATAGTGACAGGACGCATGGCTCCGCACCCGCGCCGGCGCGCGCTCGCGGAGGGGGCTATCGGCGCGTGCATGGCGCTGCTTGCCGGGCTGTGTGCGTCCGGCTGCGATCGGACGCCCGCGCACCCCAACCGCCATCCAGTGCCGGAAGGCGCTGGCACACCGCCGCACGCGCCTGCTCCGAGCGTGCCAGACACCCGACACGTTGCGGCGGCGGGCGCGACCGCTCCAGCGCGTGGGCAGGCGCCGTGTCCGCCAGACATGGCGCTGGCGGGACGGGTGTGCGTCGATCGCTGGGAAGATGAGCTCGTGCTGCGCGAGCCCGACGGTCGCGGCCGCGCGCACCCCTGGTACGAGCGGCCGACGGCCGGCGTCGAGTACGTGGCGCGTTCAAGCCCCGGCGTGTTCCCGCAGGCGTACTTGAATCGCTCCGAATCCGCGTCAGCGTGTCGCGCGGCCGGCAAGCGGCTGTGCACGCTGCGCGAGTGGTTCACTGCCTGTCGAGGCAGCCACAGAACGGCCTACCCGTACGGGCCGCGGGAGCGAGCCGGCGTCTGCAACTCCGGCAAGCCCCATCTCCTCGCGCGCTTCTACGGGGAAGATCCAAGGTTCTGGGGCTACCACACCACGTTCAATGATCCGCGCCTGGATCAGGTTCCCGGCTTCCTGGCAAAGACGGGAGCGTACGGCCGATGCGTGACCGACAACGGCCTGTACGACATGGTGGGCAACCTGCACGAGTGGGTTTCGGATACGAT
Source organism: uncultured delta proteobacterium (assembly GCA_963826085.1). Classification (GTDB taxonomy): domain Bacteria; phylum Myxococcota_A; class Polyangia; order Polyangiales; family Polyangiaceae; genus CAWDXG01. The sequence goes on from CAWGVN010000001.1 coordinate 108,852, forward strand.
CGAGCCGACCACCACTTCCATCGTCCCCGTCTCGCAGGCGGTCCTCGCGCGGCTGGGCCACGAGGCTGGACACGGGGTGTTCATGGGCGGCTTCTACAGCACGCGCGATGAACACGGGAACGGCTGCGGCTTCGTCACGATAGGACACAGGCCGAGCTACCACGACTACTCGACCGGATTCCGCTGCTGTTCAAAGCCCGGAGCGCCTGCGTCCGCCGATCCCGGTTGATGCCGGACGAAACGACCACCCGGAGCTTCAATCGCCGGACCAGGGCCGGCCCAGCTTGGCAAGCGCGGCCTTGGCTTCAGCTCGATACGGCGAGTCGCGCGGCCCAGTGCGCAGGAACGCTTCCCAATGCTTGGCCGCCTCCTTGCGTGGGCCGATCGCGCGCGCCATCAGATAGTGCGCCTCCCACAGCCAACGCGGCTTGTCGTCTGCCTGCTCGCCCAGATCGATCGCCTTGCCGAGCTGGTTCTGCGCTTCGCCATCCTGGTGGTTCTGCACCAGAAGCTTGCCATAGCGGAAGTGCCACGTCGCATTGTCCGGCTGGGCGGCGGTGGCCTTCTGCCACTCGGACAACGCATCGGCGGTGCGCCCGAGGTCGTAGTACGAGTCGGCAAGCGCCGCGTGAGCTTCGGTGCGGCTGGGCCTGAGCTCCAATGCCTTGTTCAGGTCCTTGATCGCGTCCTTCACCGCGCCCTGGCGATAGCGCAGGACACCGCGCTGCCAGTAGGCGTCGGCCAGGTTCTGGTCGATGTCCAGCGCCTTCTGCAGTGCTTGTTCGGCGGTATGCACGCGACCGGCTTCGTTGGCGGCCCAGCCCACGTACAGCCAGTACTCGGCCCTGTTCGGATCGAGCTCCACCGCGCGCTGGAGAACCTTGAGCGCCTGCGCCAGATTGGTGCCCTCCACGAGCAGCGCGCGACCCAGGCAGTGGTTGGTCTCGGCGGAGTTGGGACGCTGTGCCAGCACCTTGCGCAGCAGGTCCTCGGCTTCCTTCGCCCGCCCCGCTGCCACCTTGCCGCACCCGACCCGCAACATGAGATCGAGGTCGTTCGGCGCCTTGGCCAGCGCGGACTCGTAGGCCTTCAGCGCTTCTTCCGTGCGCCCGGATGCTTCGTACAATTGGCCGCGTTCCAACGCGAGCCCGGGGTAATCGCGATCGACCTGCTCGACCTGGTCGAAGAGCTTCGCGGATTCGTCGAACTGGCGGTTCTGCCTCAGCGCGATTGCCAGGTGGAACTTCGCGCTTACGTCGTCTGGATCGAGCTTGAGCGCCTTCCTGAACTCGTCCGTGGCCTGATCATAGCGGCCCTGCGAGAGCGCCAGCTCGCCCATCCCCTTGTGGATCTCGGGCGAATCCGGCAACTTGGTGCGCGCCTCCTCCAGGGTCTTCGTCGCTTCGTCGTTGCGCCCCTGCTGGCCGAGCAACATCGCCAGGGCGACGTAGGCCTTGACCGCGGCGGGGTCGTTGCCCGCGTTGGCGATGGCGGCGCGGTATCCCTCCTCCGCTTCCTTGCGCGCGCCGAGCGCGTCCTGGGCCTGGCCGTACCAGTAGGCGACCAGCATCGACTTCGGGTGCGCCTCGCGCAGCTTCTTCATCATCTCGCGCGCGTCCTGCAGCCGCTCTAGCGCGATCTTCGTCTTCGCGACGCCGACTTTGGAGGGGATGTCGTCGGGGTCCGCTTGCGTCGCCGCCTCGAAACGCGCCAGCGCTTCGGAATAGCGACCCGCGCGATACAAAGCGTCCCCCAGACCCCGGAGAGCTCCGGCGGCCTTGGGATCGATCTTGAGCGCTTCTCCGTAGGCGGCCTCGGCGCGCGAGATACGGGAGCGCGCGAGATCGATGTCGCCCAGCAGCGTCTGCGCCGTGACGACCTCGTCGTCGCTGGCATCCTGCTTGTGCGCCATGACCTCGGACAGAAGCTTCATTGCCTGGGCTTCGTTCCGATCCTTCCGCCAGGCAAATCGTGCGAGCAGCACCCGCGCCCCAACGTGTCCGGGACTCTGCTTGAGGGTCTGCTCGGCTGACTTGCGCGCCGCAGCAAAGTCGCCCGCCGCAAACTCCGCCCGCGCCATGCCGTACGTGGTGCGAGCGCTCTTCTCTATCGCCTGCGCCTTCTTCCACGCGGCCAGTGCGGCCTTGGGCTCACGCGAACGCAGCGCTATCTCGCCCAGCGTGACGCGTACGTCGATATCCTTCGGCCGCTTTGCAGCGATTTGCTCGAGACTTTTCCGGGCACGCGCGAGCTGTCCCTGCTCGGCTGCCTGCGCGGCGCGCGCCAACTCGAGGTAATCGACATCGTTGTCTTTCGACAGCTCCGCGAGCTTCACCTTGGCGCGCGCTTCCACTTCCGAAGCGTCACCGAAACGCAGCTCGCGCGCGTAGCCAATGTACGCAGCGTAGGCAGCGAGCGCCTTGACGCGCTGGGCCCGTGCGCGCGCGCTGTCGACAGTCTGCTCTGCCTTCGCAGCTGCCGGCGCGGTGTCGGCGGCCAGCTCGGCGCGCGCCTTTTCAACCGTGCTTGCGGTGAGGCGCTTGTATTCCTTCGCGTTGAGCTGATCCATGATCCAGTACGCGCCGTACGGACCGAGCGAAGGAACCAGGGCCAGGGCCGCTCCGCCTATCAAGAGCACGACCATCAGGCCGACCGCGATGCGCAAACCCGGGCGCTTCGGTCGCGGTAACTCGACGGTCCCGGGGGCGCGTGGAGCAACGCCGGGCGTGGCGAGCTGGATCTGCGGCGGTGCTCCGGCGGCCGCCGGCGCGCTATCGCGCTCCTGCGGGATGGCGCCGAACTCCATGTCGTCATCGGAGTGCCGCTCCTGCGCGGGCGCGCCTTCCAGACCGACTGCGCCGACGTCGTCGGCGCCCTCCAGATTGACCTCGCCGTAGCTCACCCCACCGCCGCTCTGGCGCACGACGCCCTGAGCGGCATCGGCCTCGGCGTCGAGCGGCGGTGGCAGCGAGGAGCCGAACGGATCGGAAGGCGGGGCGTCGGACGAAGCCGTCGGCGGCGGCGCGCCGCTCCCCTCGACGAGCGGAAGCTCCAGCTCCCCGAAGCTGTGCCCGCGCACCGGCAAGCCAGCAGCGGGTTGCGGCAGGCCGCCCGCCGGTTGCGGCAAGCCGCCTGCCGGTTGCGGCAAGCCGCCTGCCGGTTGCGGCAGACTAGCGGCGGGTTGCGGCAGGCCGCCCGCCGGTTGCGGAAGCCCGGCGGCAGAAGTCGGGAGACCTGCTCCTGCCTGGGGTAGATCGGACGCCACTGACGGCAACTCGCCGCCAACCGTCGGCAGGTCGGCCGCATGCGCGGGAAGATTCGCTGCCGCCACTGGCAGGTCGCCGGACACTGCGGGGAGCTCGCCGGAAAGGGAAGGAAGATCGATATCGCCGAAATTGGCTCCTTGACCCGGCGACGAGACGGACGGCAGATCGATCTCGCCGAATCCCGGGGTGCCCGAGCCGACGGGCGCGGGCAGATCGATCTCGCCCGCGGGTGACGACGTTTGCGGTGGGCCCGGGTGTGCCGGCGCGGGCAGATCGATCTCGCCGAACCCGCCCGCCGGTGACGACGTCTGCGGTCGGCCCGGATGCGCTGGTGCGGGCAGATCGATCTCGCCGAACCCACCTGGCGCAGGACGTTCCGGCGGAGCCGCTCCTGCCGCAGTCGGCAGATCGATCGCACCGAAGTCCAGCTCGCCGTCGAGCACAGGACCCTGCCCTGCCGGCTTGACCGGTTGGGGCGCCTTCGGAGCAGCCGCTGGCACGCGCGGAGCGGGAAGATCCGCGACCCGAGCAGGTCGTGGCGGCGCGGGTCGTGGCGGCCCGGGGCGCGGTGGGGGCCGCGGCGGAGCGACGGCCGGCAGGTCTGCGTCGGGAGCGATGGGCGCGTTTGCTCCGGGCGGTTCGCGCGGAGCTGCCGCAGGAGCCTTGGGGCGCGGCTGCCCGACGGTGGGGAGGTCGATCTCGCCGTACGGGTCATCGCCCGCACCCGCCGGCGCTGCGACACCCAGCATGGTCGCCTTGTGCGCGCGGGGCGCCGGCGGCTTGCGAACGGGGGCCGCGGCGGGCGCCATGGGAGAGCCGAGCGTGCCGAGCACGGGACTCGGACCGGTCCGGCGCCCATCCGCAGCCGGCGGCTCGACCTGGAACGAGGTGCCGCATTTGGGGCACCGCATCTTGAGCCCGGTCGATGGCACGCGCCGTTCGTCGACCTGGTACGGAGCCTTGCAGCCTGGGCACTCGACCTTGAACATCGCGCCTCCGCGTGTATTAGCAGGTGAGTGGACACGTTGTCGCGGGTTCTCGGCGCTGATCGGGGCCGGATTCCGTCGCTCCCACGTCCCGATCCGTGGTAGGCGACGTTGCCGGGATGCAGAGGTGGACCTTCGCCGCGTTCGCTGCGCTGTTCGCCGCGGCGATCGTCGTGGTCGTGCTCCAGGCCCACAGGCCGGCACCGGCGGCCGTCGCTCCGTTGGCCTCGGCGGCCGAGCCGCACTCCGCGGAGCCTGCGCCCCCCGCGCCCGCCACCGACGCCGGAGGCGCGGCGGCACCCCCGACCGGAGACGCATCGCGGGATGCCGGCGCGTTCAACCTGCTCCCCAACGGCAAGCCGGCCCCTCCGCTGCCGGCGACAGCGCCGAAGAGCGTCGGTTTCGGCGCCATCCTCTTCGCCTACAAGGGCGCGCAGGCGGCGCCCGCGGGCGCACCCGGCAAGCAGGAAGCCTACAAGCGCGCGAATGACCTCATCAGCCTGGCCCGGAAGGACTTCGACGACGCCGTCAAGCACGGCAATCCGGGGTCCACTGCTGACGCCGGTCATATTCCCCGCGGTGTCCTCGAGCCGGCGCTCGAGTACATCCTCTTCACGCTGCCGAAAGGCAGCGTCTACGACAAGCCCGTGGATACGCCCCGGGGGTACTGGATAGTCCGCCGCAATGATTGACCGCTTCGCCTAGGCAGCGAGGCCACGGTAGCCTAGAGTCGCTAGAAGCCGCGTCCCCCGAAGCGCATGTCGAGTAACTCCAGCCCGCCGAACGCCGCCATATCAGCAGCGCCCCCCGATCCCGCGCTGATCACGTCGACTATCAATCGCCTGCGTGCAGAACATGACGCGGCGACGGCGTCGGCGTCGCAGGCGATCCTGCTCCACGAGATCGGCGTGCTGGAGGAGGCGCTGGGCGACGAGGCTGCGGCTGCGCGCGACCAGCTCGATGCCGTCAACGTGGAACCCGACTTCCGGGAGCCACTGGAGCGGCTCATCGCGATCATCTCGCAACGGCGATCGTACAAGAACCTCGGCAAGCTGCTGGAACGACTGGTCCAGGTTGCAGACGCGCCCGAAGAGCGGGCCCGAGCTCTGCTGGCGCAGGCCGCGTACCAGGCGGACCAGGAGCAGGATCTCGACGGGGCGCGAGCCACGCTCGAAGAGGCCGTCGCGGAGCGACCCGAGGATGCAGCGGGCTGGCTTGCGCTGGAGGTCGTCGCCGGCAAGCTCGGCGACGCCCCGCTCGGGCTCAGGGCGCTCGCGGCGCGGGCCGGACTGACGCAGCACCCCACCTGGCGCGCACTGCTGCTGGTGGATCTGGCTTCGGGGCAGCTAGCCGGGGGGGAACCGGACGCGGCTCTCGAGTCGCTCGACCGTGCCATCGAGCAGAAGAGCGAAGCGACCTTCCTGGCTCTGGTGGCGCTCGAAGAGCTCGGGCGGCGCGAGGAACGGCACGACGTGTGCGCTCGCGCACTGGAAGCACAGGCAGCGCTCATCCTGCGGTCGCTGGAGGATGAATCGACGGGCGATGCGCTCGGCATCCCGCGCCACAAGCGCACGGCAGCGGGGGCAGCCGACGCGCTGCTCCGGGCGGCCGACGCGCAGCGCCAGCAAGGGAATCTGGGCGGCGCCGCGACACTCCTCGACCGGGCGCTCGAGCAACTCCCGGGTGACCCGGCGCTGCTGCGCGCGCGCATGAGCGCGGCGGATGCCGGGGGCGACACCGCCACCGCAGCCCGCCTGGCAAGAACGGCCATCGACAGTGGCGCGAGCGGGAGCCGCGCGGCAGCCCTATGGCTGCGCGCCGCCGAGGCCGCCGCCGCGGAAGGCAACGGTCTGGAGGCGCTGGAAGCGGTCGACAAGGCGCTTGCCGCTGACGCAGGCTGCGTGCCTGCCCGCGCCCTGCAGCTGGACCTGCTGGCAGGCGGCCACGATCCCCAGCGGCTCGCGAGCACCCTGGAAGCGTGCGCCGAGGCGTTGCCGAACGACGAGGCGAAGGCGCGCTACTACCTGCTGGCGGCCGAAGCGTGGGCGCGGCTGGCCGGTGACATGCAGGGTGCCAAGGCGGCGCTGTCGCAGGCCGGACTGTACGGAGCGTCGCCCGGCGTGGTCGCCCGCGTTGCGCGGATGCTGGCCACGCTGACGGGAAACGCGAGCTGGTACGACGAGGCGACGCGCCGACTGCTGGCAGCTGGCGCTACCGATGCCGAGCACGCCGGCCTGGACTTCGAGCTCGGGCGCACGCGACTCCTGCGCGGCGATCGCCAGGGCGCGGAACGCGCACTCGCGGCCCTCGCCACCGCACCGCGAGGCGCGTGGCTCGGGCACGCCCTCCGGGCCTATGCACTCGAGCTCGCACCGGAGCCCGCTTCCCCGCCCAGCGAGACTCCCTCGCTCAGCATGCCGCCGCCCGCACAGGAACCGATACCTCCGCTGCTTGCCTTGGCGAGTGCCGAGACGGACCCGGATGCCGCGCGGGCGCTTCGCACGGTCGTCGCGCTGAGAGCGCTCGCCACCGGCAATCGCGACGAAGCCATCAAGGAGCTGGAGGAGCTGCACGAAGGGGACAACTCCGACGCGGTCATCGCCGCCGCGCTGGCCGGAGTGGAAGCAGCGCGCGGCAATGCCAGCCGCAGCGCCGAGGTGCTGTCCTCCTGCGCGGCGACCGCGGCCGATCCGCACCTGTCGGCAGCGCTGCAGCTGGAGGCCGGAATCCGCTACTGGCAAGCAGGCGAGCGTTCGGCGGCCGTCGAGTGCTTCTCGAACGCCGAAACGACCGCGCCGGCGTCTGGTGCGGCGCTTCTCTCGTGGGCGCTTCGTGCAGCGGATCCGGACAACATCGAATCACGGCGTCGCGTGCTCGAGACCGGGAGCGACGGCACCGGACTCACCGAGCTGGAACGCTTCGCGCTCGAGCTTGGAAGCGACGGGGAAGCGTCGGAAGCGCGCGCGGCGCTGGATGCGATCGGTGCGTCTGCCGCACCCGACCTGGCGGTGGCGGCCACGCTGGGACGCGCGCTGTGGCTCGACACGACGGAGCGGGACTCCCGCCTCGCTGCGCTGGAGCAGTTGGCCGGTCGCTCCGACGCTGCACGGGCGCTCTGCCGGCGCGCTGCCTACGAGGTCGAGCTCGAGGCGGCGCGAGAAAACGGCGAGATGGACGCGACGGTGCTCGAACAGACGGCGCGTCGCTGGGCCGAAAACGAGCCGACCTGCGCAGCCACGTTGGAGTGGCTCGGCGCCAGCATCGCGCTGGACGACCCGGACAGCGAGGTCGCGGCGCGGCGGGCGCTGGCCGGGCAGCTCCAGGGCGAGGCCGCCGCCGACGTGTTGGCAAGCGCTGCGCTCGTCTCGCACCTCGCGGCGGGACAAGGGGAAGCGCTGCTGGAGTCGGACGAGCCGGCGGCAATGCTGGCCAATCTCGAGCTGTCGCTGCCGGGCTGCGACCCGCGTCGACGTGCCCGCGCGCTGTTCGCCATCGATGACACGCTCGGCGAGGAGAGCGTCGCGCTGTCCATGGCGCTGGCCGGGTGGAACCAGCTCGCGGCGCTCGACGTCGATGGTGCGGTGGGCACGTTCCGCGCGGTAGTCGAGACCTATCCACAGGAGCTGATCGGCTGGGAGGGCCTGCGCGCAGCGGCGGACGCGCAAGGAGACCCCGCCGCGGTCGCCGAGGCATGCGCGGCTCTCGGCGACATCGTGATGGACGACGAGCGCGGTGCGGAGCTCTGGGAGCAGGCCGCGCTCATCCTCATCGACGAGCTCGATGACAAGGAGCGCGGCGAGTTTGCGCTGGCGCGCGCAGTCGAACGGAACATCGGTCGCTTCGTGGCCTTCGATCGGCTGTTCCGGATCGTACGCGCCCGGAAGGACGGCCCGCGCCTGCTCGAGCTCATCGCCGCCCGGCTCGACGTCGCGGAAGATCCCGACGAGATCGCCAAGATGTTCTGGGAACGCGCACGCGTACTGCGCGGCGCTGGGGATCGCGAAGGCGCGCTCGCGGCGCTGGAGAACGTGACCATGCTCGAGCCCGACCACGTCGGCGCGCTCGCGCTCTCCGGCGAGATCTACATCACGACCAGGCAGTTCGCCGAAGCTGCCGAGAACCTGGCACGCCTGTCGACGCTCTCCGACGCGCCGGTCAAGCAGCGGCTGATGAGCGGCGTGGCGGCCATCGACCTGTACGAGAAGAAGCTGGACGAGCCAGGCAAGGCGCTGGATGTCCTGACCAGCCTGTATCACCAGGGCCTGAGCACGCTCCCTGTGCGGGAGCGACTTGCGCGCGCTTCAGCGCGGGCCGAGTCGTGGGAGCAGGCGACCGAAGTGCTCGAGCAGCTCATGAACGAGCGCGATTCGAAACAGGGCCGGGTGGAAGCCGCTCGGCTCGCGATGGCGATACACCGCGATCGTCTGCAGAAGCCCGCCGGGGCCGTGCGCGCGGTGGTCAAGCTGCTGTCGGAAGAGGCAGCCGACGGCGAGGCGCTCGATCTGGTGCTGGCCAACGTCCTGCCCGACGAGACCGCCGCGCCGCTGCTCGAGCGCGGTCGCGACGCGCTGGTCGCAAGCCTGAGCCGCAATCCGCTGGATGCCGAACAGGTGGACCGCCTGGCGCGCATCGCGGAGAGACTGGAAAACTCGCCTCTGAGACAGGCTGCGCTCGGAGTCCTGGTCGCACTTGGAGAAGGAACGCGACGCATCGACGGCGAGCTCGCGGTGCTCGACCAGCGCGTCGCAAGACTTCCCCAGATCGCAATCGACGAAAGCGCTTTGCCGGATCTGTGCGATCCGGAGGACAGTGGACCGCTCACGCCTCTGCTCCGGGAGCTGGCTCCCACTATTGCCGAAGCGCTCGGGCCCGGGCTGGCTGCGTTCGGCGTCGGAAAGCGCGAGCGCGTCGACCCCCGATCAGGCCTGCCGGTCCGCAACGACGTCGCCGCCTGGGCAGGAGCGCTGGGATTGGGCGACTTCGACCTCTACATCGGCGGCAGCGACCCGAACGCGGTGTACGGCGTTGCAACCGAACGGCCCGCATTGGTGCTTGGTACCGGTGTCGCCGCGCCGCTGGCGCCGTACCACCGTCAGCTGGTAGCGCGCGAGCTGTTCGCCCTGCGCCGCGGAACAACGATCCTGCGCCACCGTCCTCCGACCGATATCGCAGCGCTGATCGTCGCAGCGTGTCGGCTGGCCGGCGTCGAAGTTCCTTCGCCGCACTACGCGATGCTCGACGAGTTCGAACGACTGCTCGGCAAGCAGATGAGCCGGCGCTTGCGCCGCGTGCTGCCAGGGCTGGCGCAACCGGTAGCCCAGGCCGGACACGACATCCTCGCCTGGGTGCAGGCCGCGACGTCGAGTCTGGATCGCCTTGCGGCCGTCGCTGCGGGAGACGTGTCCAACGTACTGGCCGACAGCCCCACGGCGCGCGGCCAGATCGGCGCGTCGCTCGAAGCCCAGACGCGCGCAGAGCGCCTGCTCGGTTTCGTGTTGTCACCGACCTACCTCGCAGTACGCGAGCAGCTCGGCATGGGAGTTCGATGAGCGATCGCGAGCGCAAACCGCCCGGGAAAGGCGAGTCCGAGCACCCCCACCGGGGCGGCTCGGGAGCGGGACGCAGCGGCACCGCAGGCAGCATCGGCGCCGAGCTCGGTGGCGATCTGGACTTCGAGCCCGACGCGCTGCTCGACTCGCTGCTGGCCGACGACGACGCTCCGGCCGTCCCGGCGCCGCCACCCGCCGCTCCCAAGGCGGCACCGCCCGCGCCAGCCGCGGCACCGCCCGCGGCACCGCCCGCGCCAGCCGCGGCACAACCACGTGCTGCGCCTGCCGGACCCGCAGGCGGTCCGCCGCGCCCCGGGCCGCGCCCTGCACCGCCGGCGCCGCGCCCCGCCCGACCGGCGCCGCGCCCGCCCCCACCCGCGCCACGCGGCGCCCCCCCTGCGCCGCGCGCTGCGGCAACCAGGCCCGAAGACAATCCGCCCGTCTCGCAGCCCGGCAGGAAGCTCCACGAGCCTGATCGGCGCATGTTCTCTCCGGACGAGGTGACCCTGGTCGGCGACCGCGTTCCGGTCGCGGAGGGCAAGCCCATCGCGGCATCGAGCGACAGCGCCGACGAGATCGACTCGCTGCTTGCGGAACCCACCGCCACCGAACCTCCGCCGGCCGCGTCCCCTGCCACGCCGCCAGCGCAGGTCCCGGCTCCATTCGAACCCCCGACGCTTCCTGGGAATGCGACTGCACTCGAGCCGGGTGCCGAGGCTCCTCGGCCGCCAGTCGTCGACGAGTTCGACGGGCTCGAGATGCTGGACGACGAGTCGTTCGGTGAGCTGCCCGCCTCGGGCGACGGCAGCGCGGGCGAGTCCCTGGACGACGACATCGCATTCGGAGAGGACCTGGCGGCGGCCAGCCTGGAGAGCCTTCCGCCCGAATCTCTCGATGACTTCGAGGAGCTGACGCCGTCGCACACGCCCGACGAGTCGCAGCTAGGTGCGAAGGCGGCGAGCGTCACTCCCCCGCCCAGTGCGCGCTCGATGCGTCCCGTCGGTGGGCCAACGGAGTGGAGCGACGAGGAACCTGCAGCAGCGCGACTGGCCGCCAAGGAGATGCGCGACCAATGGCTGGCGCGTGCCGCATTCCTCGAAAGCGAGGCCCGGAACGCCTCCGATCCGCAGGCGCGCGCTCGCGCACTCCTGATGTCCAGCGAGCTGTGGGCAATGGCCGGCGAGACCCGGCGCGCCCGGGAGGCCGCGACCGAGGCTGCGGCAGCGGCACCCTCGATGCCTCTGGCGCACCGCCAGTCGAGGTGGCTGGCCGCGGCGGAAGATGACTGGGCCGCGGTAGCCTCGGCGCTCGAATCGGAAACGCGGGCATCCCCGACGCCCGAAGCCCGCGCGCACGCCGCGCTGCTTTCCGCCGAGCTCCACCGCCTCGTGCTCGGCGACACCGAGAGCGCCAAACGCAAGTTCGACCAGGCCGCACGAGCGTTGCCGTCCGATCCGCGTGCCCACGTGATGAAGCTCGCCGAGCAGCTCGGCCAGAGCGCCAACCCGCCGCGCGTGCGCTGGCCGGAAGCCCCGGCGCTGGCAGCGCTGGTGGATGCCACGCAGGAGATCGTCCAGCTGCGCGGCGGCGCAGCCGCGGACAACGTGGAATTCGACCGCTCGAAGGCCGCTTTCGGCACGGCAAGAGCAGCGCTGAAGGCTGGTGACCGGGCAGCGGGCGGCGCCGCGACCGCCGCACTCGCGGGCATCGAGGGTCTCGAGCGCGGCGCGCTGTGGCTGGCTTCGGCACTGCTTGCTCCGGTGGGCGCGACCCGGCCTCGCTCGATAGAGCTGCTCCGACGACTGCTGCAGGGCGGACACGACCCCCTGGTGAGCCGCGCTCTGGCGGCACGGGCGTTGGAGCAGGGCGACCCGGTTGCGCTGGAGGCGGCGATCCAACCCCCCGAAGCGACTGAATCCGGGACGCTCCCACCCGATCCGTTCACCAACGCCGATCGCGTGGCCCTGGCGGCACTGACGGACGGTCGCGCCGACGCCGTGCGCGCGTCGATCGAGGAGTTGGCCTCCGATGAGTCTCTGCGGCCGCTGGCTGCCGCCTGCGAGGCGAGCAGCTCGCCACCCGGCCGATTGCCGACCATCCCCAGCGGAGAGGATAGCTCGCGGAGCGAGGTCCAGCTCGGACGCGCGATCGCGGCACAGGTCGCAAAGGACCACGACGCCGACGCATTGCGCGATGCGAGCGAAAGCTTCTCGATCGCACACCCGGAGCGTCCGCTGTCGCGCATGCTCTCTCTAGAGCTCGCGCTGGCGGCCAAGGACGCGACGCAGGTCGCGGACGGGCTCTCGACGTGGCAAGGTGCGAGCGACGATCCGGAAGCCGTGCGGGACCGGCACCTCGCCGCGGCTCTGGCGTACGAAGCGGGGGGCAACAGCGAAGCGGCGATGCGCCAATACGCCTCGGCGATCGCCGCCGACCCGAGCCACGAAGCCGCGACGCGCGTGCTCGCGTCGCGGGCGGCGCCGCACGGAGCCGCGGAACTTCTGCTGTCGCTGGCACGCGCTTCTGGTGACGACGCGCAGCGTGCGCTGCTCCTGATCGAAGGCGCGGTACGGCGTGGCGACGAAAACCCCGACGGGTACCACGCGCTCCTCCGGGAAGCTGCCGAAGCGCTGCCCGCGTTGCCGTTCGCCTACCACCTCGGCGAGCAGCACGCGCGCGCGCATGCCGACGCGGAGCGCCTGGTCAGCTGGCTGCAGCTCCGGCGCGACGCCTCCACCGACGAAATGGAGCGCGCGCTGGACCAGGTGAGAGAAGCACTGCTCGTCGCGGACAGCGACCTCGCGCTCGCCGCCGCGCTGGTGGAGGAGGCGTGCCGCGCCCGGCCCACGGACGTGGCACTTCGTTCTCTGCACGATCGCCTGATGCCCGGTCCGCGCCGCGAGAAGGGCGAGTGGCGCGAGCAGATCGCCGAAGGGCTCGAGCCCGGGCTCGCCTTGCCGCTCATGGTGGAGGCGTCCCTGGAATACGAGCGTGCCGGCGATCCGGAAGGCGCGGCTCGAGCCGCGGTCGCCGCGGTGGAGCGCGGTGCCGGCGAGCTGGCGAAGATTGCCGCCGAGCGCAACGCGGGGGCAGGACCGGGTTCGGCGACACTCAGCGAAGAGCTTCTGGCCCGTGCGCGCGCGGCAGACGACCCGGTGGTCGAGCGGGAGCTGTACGAGCGCTGCAGCCGGCTCGATCGCGCCCGTGGCGATCAGTCAAGCGCACTTCTGTGGCAGAGCGCGATCCTCGAGCGGGAGCCCCGGTATCTGCCGGCGCTGCGTCGCCTCGAGCAGGCGTACATCGAATCCGGACGCGACGACGAGCTCGGCGCGGTCGCCGCAACCCTGGCACCGCTGCTGGACGACAACGAGGCGGCAGCGCACGCCCAGTATGCGTCGCGGGTGCGCGGGCGGAGCGGCGAGTGGCTGCAGACGCGCGACCTCGTCGACCTTGCGAGCGGACAGAACAGCCCATCGCTGTGGGCGCTCCGGGAGCTCAGTGCTCTTGCGCGGGCGACCGGCGACGACGAGGCTGTGCTCAAAGCCGACCGCTGCCTATGCGACCTTTCCACGCGCGGCATCGACGCCGCTACCCTCGCGCTCCGCGCGGCGGAAGCCGCGGCCCGCCTCGGCAACCTTCCGGAGGCCAGTGCGCTGCTCGAGCGGTCCGTCGAGCTCGTGCCGGAGCACCTCGTCGCGCTGACCACGCGCGCGGAAGTGCTGGACTCGATGGGAGACGCCACGGGCGCCGCCGAGTCGCTGGAAGCGCTCGCCTCCGCGAGCGCCGTTCCGGTGCACCAGCTCGGCGCCTGGCACCAGGCCGCGTTGCTCTGGCTGGACAAGGTGGGCGACAGCGAGCGCGGCCTCGCGGCGCTGGAGCGCGCCGCCGATCTCGATATCAACAACGAGGACATCTTCGACCGCCTGCAGTCGCTGTACGTCGCGGCGAACGACCGCGGGAAGCTTGCGGGTCTGCTCGAGCGGCGGCTGGAGGAGACGACCGACCCCGAGCAGCGCATCCTGCTCGAGGTCACCCGCGGCCGCGCGCTGGCGGAGATCGGCGACCGCGAATCGGCAAAGCAGGCGCTGGCCGCGGCGCTGGACGCCAACCCGGATCACGTCGAAGCGCTCGACGCATTCGCGGAGATCTGCATGGCGGAGGGCGACTGGAGCGGCGCCGAGCAGGCCTGGATCCGGCTGGCGCGCCACGTCGCGGAGCCAGAGCGCCAGGCAGACATCTACGAGAAGCTCGGCGAGCTCTACGACGGCGAGCTCGAAAACCCGGAACGCGCCGAGCTCTCGTACCAGGAAGTGCTCAAGCGGCGACCGGACGACGCGAAGGCCAAGCAGCATCTGGTCAACGTGTACGGACGCCTGGGCAACACCGCCAAGGCGCTGGAGCTCGCAAACAGCCTGGTGGAAGGTGCGAAGGATCCCGACGAGAAACGCGAACGCACCATCGCCCTGGCGCGCGTGTACGAGGACATGGGCGACCGCAAGAAGGCGGAGGCCACACTGGACCGGGCCCGCAAGCAGTGGAGCCACAGCGGCGACGTGCTCGAGGCGCTGGCCGGCTTCTACCAGCGCAACAACGAGGAGCGGGCGCTGCACATGCTGCTCGAGCGCGCGGCGTCCGACGCGCGCCGCGCGCTCGGCACGGGTCGTTTCGATGCCTCGTTCTTCGAGATCCTGGGAACGGTCGCCGAGCTCAAAGGCGACTCCGACGGGGCCAAGGTGGCTGCCTCGACCGTCGCGGCGCTGGACGGCCGCGACGAGCCCCTGAGAGGCGCGGGCCCGAGCGCGGGGGATCCGCGGCTCGACGAGTTCCTGTCGCCCGATCTGCTCTCGCTGCCGATGCGCTCGCTGCTCAAGAAGAGCGGAGATGCTCTGGACGCGGCGTATCCGGTGGATCTGCGCGTGCTGCGCGCTGCGCCGATGCCGGCCGAAGCCCAGGAGTTCGTGGGTCACATCCGTCAGCTCGCCGCTGCGTTCGGCATCAATAGCCTCGATGTCTTCGTGTCGACGACGATCGGTCACGCATGCATGCCCGTGAGCTCGAACCCGCCGCAGCTGGTGTTCGGAAAGCCGCTGCTGGATAGCGAGGACGAGGCGGCGCGCTACTTCCTTCTGGTGCGCGCGCTCAAGATCCTCCAGGCGCACGCCTCCACGCTGTTGCGCACCTCGCCCATCGATCTGTGGCCCATGACAGCTGCGTACCTGAGCGTGTTTGCGCCCAACTGGCAGGCCCAGGGCGTCGACGCGAAGAAGATGGCGGAGGCACGCCAGCGCATCCAGGCAGCGATGCCACGCAATCTCGATGCGGATGTACCGGTACTGGCGCTCGAGGTGATCGGTTCCATCGGCAACCGCGCGAGCCAGCTGGCCACCGCGGTGGGGCAATGGGGCGATCGCACCGGACTGCTCGCGCTCGGCAACCCGACCGCGGCGCTCAGGGCGATCGCCCTGGCCGCCGGCCAGCACGACGTGCCCACTGAAGGACCCGACCGGGTCAAGTGGATCGTGCGGCACGCCGAGGCACGGGACATCGCGGTGTTCTGCGTCAGCGAGCAGTACAGCGAAGCGCGCCGGCGGCTCAACCTGGTCGGCTGAACGTCGAGAGCGGCGCCGCCGCTAGCGGACGCGGAAATGGACCGGCTCGCTGGCGCGGCCGCCGCCGCTCCGCACCAGGAACGTGTGTGCGCCCGGTGCGAGTGCCCAGGGCAACCGGAAGGGATCGGCACTGCGGCCGACGACCCTGCCGTCGACAAGGAAGCTCAGTTCCCCGACTTCACGCGGCGCGCGGGCGTCCAGCACGATCTGCTGCTGCGCGCGCGGCACGTCTGGGTCGTAGAGGAACGTCGCGCCGTCAAACGGGAATGCGACACCCAGGCGCGCCTCCCCCGCCGGCTCGGAGAGCGGGCAACGCGGCGAGCTTGCCGTCGGCAGGAGCGGCCGTCCCGCACTTGCCGCCCAGGATGCGTAGGCTGCCGGGTAGCGCTCGAACACGCGCTCCTCGACGCGCACCCGGCACGCGGGCCCCGCGAGCAGCCCGTTGTCGTCGTCGACCCTGGCCCGGACGTGCAGCGTGCAGACGTGCGTCGGCACGTGGCCAGGACGGAACAGCTCGCGACGCCTATGCGGGCAGTCCGGCCCGGCGAGCTCACCGCTCAGTGGGCACACTTCGGCCGCCACCAGCCCGCGCAGATCGGCCAGCGGCGCGGGATGTTCGATGCTGCGCATCGCGGCCAGCATCACGTCGTGGAACAGCGGCCCGGCGCCGGTCACGCCGCTCGATCCATTCATGGGGTGGCCGTCGAAGTTGCCGACCCAGACCGCGACCGTGCGCTCGTGCGTGAAGCCGACGGTCCAGTTGTCGCGGTAGCCCTTGGACGTGCCGGTCTTGGCGGCGACGGGAAACGGCAGCTCCAGCGCGTTGCCACGCCCGAACGCCGACAGGCGTGCAGAATCGTCGGACAGCACGTCGGTGAGTACCGCGGTGACGTCGGAAGCGATCACGCGCTCGGGTTGGGGCTCCCGGGCGTGGATTGTCCTGCCGCTGTCGAGCCCGGCCGCGGTCGCGTACACGAGTGGCAGATACAGGCCGCCACGAGCCAGCGTCGCATACGCTCCCGCCAGATCGGCAAGGCGCACTTCGCCGTCGCCGAGCGCGAGCGCTGCCCCGTAGTGATCGGAGTCCTTTTCGAGCGTCGTGAACCCGACCCTGCGCAGCAGCGCGAGCACGGCTCCAGGGCCAACGCGATGCGCGGTATAGACAGCGGGCACGTTGAGCGAGTTGGCCAGTGCATCCCTGAGCAGCACCGGCCCGTGGAAGCGTCCGTCGTAGTTCCTTGGGGCATAGTCGCCGTGGGGCGTCGGCAGGTGGAGCTCGATGTCGGGCAGCGCCGTCGCCGCCGTCATCCCCAGCCGCTGCATCGCCGCAGCGTAGACGAAAGGCTTGAGCGTGGAACCTGGCTGGCGCAGCGCCAGAACGCCGTCGTTGTGACCGAACGCATCGGAAGAGAAGAAATCCGGCGACCCGACGTAGGCGAGCACCTGGCCGGTCCGGTTGTCCACGACGACCGCCGCAGCCGCACTGGCATCGTAGGCAGCGATGCGCCCGGCGGTCACGCGTACCAGCTCCTCCACCTCCTGCTGCAGCCCCAGATCGATTGTCGACCGGATCACCTGCGGGTGCCCGTGGCGGCCCAGCTCCGGTTGTAGCCGCCCGCTCACCAGCTCCCGCACCAGGTGCCACGCTCCGCCTCCTGCGCTTCGTCGATGCAGGACCAGCGGCTCGGCCTGGGCGCGGGCAACCTCGGCGCTGGACGCCAGGCCCTGTTCCAGCATGCGCGCGAGGATGCGATTTCTGCGCCGGAGCACACGCGATGTACCGCGCTCCGGGTCGTACAGCGTGGGCCCGCGCGGGATCGCCACCAGCGTAGCGGCCTCGGCCAGATCGAGATCGAGCGCGGGCTTGTCCAGATAGAAGCGGCTGGCCGCGCCGATTCCGCGCAGGTTGGGACCGAACTCGATGCGGTTCAGGTACTCGTCGAGGATCCGGTGCTTGTCGAGCGAACGTTCGATGCGGAGCGCCAGGACCATCTCGTGGAGCTTGCCGCCCGGAGTCCGCGGCCGGTCGAAGAGCGAGCGCGCAAGCTGCTGCGTGATAGTGCTCGCGCCAGACACGATGTGCCGGTGCGATACCAGCTGGCCCGCCGCGCGCGCCATGGCAATGGGATCGATTCCCGGGTGGGAATAGAAGCGCGCATCCTCCGCCGCGATCAGCGCCTTCGGCACCCAGGGCGAGATCTGCGACAGCTGGAGGCGCTCGGCGAGCTGGCCGTCGGAAGTCCTGACTTCGCGGATCAGACGCCCGTGGCGATCCAGCACGCGCACCGCAGGAGGCGGGGGGCGCACGAGCGCTGGCGGAAGCGGCGTCAGCGCGGCCGCGAGCGCGAGCGACAAAGGCGGCAGCAACAGGACGAGAGCCAGCGCCCCGAGCACGCGGCGGCGGCGGGTCATTGCACCTCCACGCGCTCCGCGCCGGTGCGTCCGAACACCTCGGGCGTGTACATCTCCTCGGCCTTGGTCGGCGGCACGATGAAGCTGCCCAGCGTCGTGGCGCGCGCGAGATAGCGGTAGTGGTACATGCCGGCCGCCATGTGATCGACGAAGAACACGACACGGTCGTCGCGCACCTCGCGGCGGTACCAGCTGGTGAGAAACGCGCGTCCGCTGGCGACGGTGTCGTCGTCCTTGTCGTCGCAGCCGACGCAGCCGACCTCTCCGGGCTCGCCGCCGGACCCCGGAACATCAAGCCAAGATGCCGTGGTCGAAAGCCGGGCGTCCACGGCTTCGAGCCCGGCAGGGAGCGGATCGTCGATCACCACGTAGTCACGCGGGCTCGGCGTCACGATCACGAGGTCGGCCAGCACCATGTCGCCGCCCTTGAAGCTTCGCGTCCCAATCTCCGGGATGGTCCCGAGCGCTTGACGTAGGTCCTCGGGCGAGACACGCCGCAGCGTCTTCTGCACGTAGAAGCCGCGGTCGATCGGGCTCGACGGCAGCGTGCGCGGCGCGTAGCGCAGCCGCGCCTGGTAGAAGAGCGACCCCTGCCCCTTCTTCTGGAACGTCAGCAGGCTTCCGCTTCCTAGCGCGGCTGTCGGAACGGTCCGGTCGACCGCCAACGTGTCGCGCCCGCGCATCGCAGCGCTCAAGAGCTCCTTGCCCGACAGCCACACCCTGGCGACATAGTCCGGCCGCTGCCGCTCCTGTGCCTTCCTGTACTCGTCGAGCGCGAGCAGCGCGTACGCGGTCTCCTGCGTCGAACGCCACGTACCGCCGCGTCGCGCCCTGAGCAGCCCGCGCGCCAGCCGCGCGGCAAGCGGATGGTCCGGGCGCACGGCCAGGAGCGCGCGGAGCACCATCGCGCCGGTGCGCGCGGGCGAGTCCATGAGCACCGCGTATTCGTCGCCGACGTTCTCCGCCACGGTCGCGGTGTCTCCGGAAATCCTCAGCTGGTTTTCCACGCCCTGGTCGAGCGTCTCCACCATCTTGTGCTGCTGCTTCGAGATCGCCATGGCGTGGAGCAGCAGCGCCCGCGCAAACAGCGGCAGCTTGTCGCGCCGGTCGTACAGCTTGCTCATGTAGCCGGCGTCGGGGCCGCCCATCTCCGCGAGCACGTCGAGCATGAACGCCGCGGTCGGCGCATACAGCTTGTCCGGACGCCACGCCGCCAGGTAGCGGCGCAGGTAGGCCGTACCACGCTCGATCGCGCTCGACGGCACGTGCTCGCCGCGCTTCTGCGCCTGGTCGAGCGTCCACAACGCATAGGCGCTGACCCAGGGGAAGCTCTCCTGGGAGTCGGGCCACAGTCCGAAGCCTCCGTCGCCGCGCTGGCGCTTGAGCACTTCGGCCACGGTCTTGTCGATGACCGCGGGAACGTCGGCGGGCAGCTTGATGGAGAAATCGTGAGCCAGATCCCTGAGTGGCAGCAGCGGCATCAACCTGCTGGAGAGTTGCTCGGTGCAACCGTACGGATACTGGACAAGCTGGTCGACCCCGCTGTCCAGGCCGACGAGTGCCGTCGACGACAAGCTCACCGAGAGATGTCCGACGTCGTGGCGGATGCTCGACAAATCGCCGAGCTTCTCGCTGACCGCAGCGTTGGTACGGCCGTAGAGCGCCACCGATTCCATCGTCCCGGGCACTTCCACCTTCCGCTTCACCTCCACCGCGTCGTGCTCTCCTTCCGCCCGGACATCGAAACGCAATCGCGCGTTTCCGGCGCTCTCCGCACGCATCGGGAAACGCACTTCCACCGAGTCGTCTCGCCCGACCTCCACGCTGCGCGTAGCGCTGCCCGACAGCGTGAGTCCCTGCACGTTCGCGCCGACCGTCACCCGCACCGGCCCGAACTTCTTCGTAGTGACGACGACCCCGGCCTCGAGCTTGTCGCCCGCACGCAGGAAGCGCGGAAGCGCCGGCCGCGCCATCAACCGCTTGCTGGTGGTGACGCGCGATTCGCCGAAGCCGTAGCGGTCGTGCTTCGACACCGCGATTGCCATCAGCCGGTAGGTCGTCAGGCTCTCGGGCAGCTTGAACGACACGTGGGCCTTGCCGTCAGCACCGGTCACGACCGCGGGGTTGAAGTAGGCGCTCTGGCGGAAGTCGCTCCGCGCCGGAGCGCCGTCGCTGCCGCCGCCGCCCGGATTGCCCTTCTCCTGGCCGAGCCCGCCGGTCAGATCCGCCAGCTCGATCTGCGCCAGCGCGTCGCGGGACTCTACGGTGGCCACGCCCAACGGGCGGGGCTGGGTGAAGATCGGCACCGGGTCGGGCGTGTGATAGTCGATCAGGGACAGTACGCCTTCGTCGACGGCGTAGAGCGTCACCTCCGCCGGCTCGGGCTTGCCGCGGGAGTTGCGGACGGTAACGTCGACTCCCAGCTCGGCGCCCGGCAGGAGATCGCTGTGCGACGGGGTGATCTGGACCTTCAGCCGGTGCGCGGAGGGATCGATTGCGATCTCCGCGTAGCCGATACGGTAGGCCGGCGCTCCCACATCGGGTCCGCCACCGCGTGGCGGCGCGTGCGTGCGACCGCGCAGCAGGTGTACCGACACGAAGGCGTTCGGCCCGAGATCGGCCGTCACCGGCACGCGCACGGTGGGCGTCGGACCGTGGATGCGGATTCGACGAGCGTGGTGCACGCTGGCGCCCTCCACCGTCACCAGGGCGTCGGCCTCGGGAAACGGCGACTTGATCAACACGCGCGCCGTGTCACCGACCTTGTACTCTTTCTTGTCCAGCGCCAGGTCGACGCGCAGCTGGTCGTTGTCCCTCCAGATCGGGCCGCCGCCGCCGATCCCGTACAGGCTCACCGCGGAATCGATGGGGTTGCCCCGGGCGTCGTGCGCCGTGGCGTGGATCAGGTAGTAGCCGCCCTGTTTGACCTCCAGCGAGCACGGCGCGGGCTTTCCGGCGGTCGTGGTCACGTCGCAGTGGTCGACCTCGGTATCGACCGTGCGTGAGACCGCATGGGTCCGGTCGCCCGCGCGCTGGCGAACGAGAGTCCAGCGGCGGCGCACCAGCGCCACGTGCACGCGCCGTCCCGCGACGCGCCGCCCCTTCGGCGCAAACGCTGCGATGGCGGTCTTGACGCGCCCCGGCGCCGTCACGAAGTAGTCGTCCGGCTGCTGGATGCCGATGTAGAAGCTGCCCGGATGGACGATCGCGGAGGTCGAGCCCGACAGCGACTGCCGCGACACGTCGGTGACCTCCGCCTCGGCCGTCACCACCTCCGGTCCGCGCTGTGCCGGGGTAGCGAGCTTGACCGAGACCGCGGCCTGCCCCTTCTTGTCGAGCTTCGGCTTGTCCGTGTGCAGGGTGGCTGCCTGGTTCGCCTCGTCTTGCAAATCATCGTAGAACGCATCCGCGCTCGTCATGAAGCCGTCGCTGCCTGGGGGCGCGTACCAGGTCGGCGTGCGCGTCACCTCCACGCGCGACGCCGCGCCCGACATCGGGGCGCCAAAGAGGTAGTCACCGTGCACCATCCAGTGCGCGGTGTCGCCGCGGATGTACGCTGGCTGGTCGCTCTCGACGCCCACCTTGAACTCGGCCGGCCGGTACTCCGCAACGCTGAAATAGCGGTCGATGTGTCCGTCACGCAGCCCCTGCGTAGACAGCTCCCAGCTGCCGAGCTCGGCCGAACGAGGCAGCTTGAAGCTGACGCTGAAAGTGCCGAACGCCGACAGGGCCACAGCCTGGTCCGCGATCTTGTCGCCTCTCGGCGAGCGTAGCTGGACGTGCAGCTTCTGTCCGGCGGGGACGCTGTTGCCGCCCGGCACCTGGCCGCGCACGATCGCCTTGACGCGCACGCTGTCGCCAGGCCGGTACAGCCCGCGTTCGGTGAACATCATCCCGTACTCCGGCTCGTCGCCGCTCAGGTCGGTCGGCATGCCGGTCCGCCAGGGCCCGATGTAGTCGTCGACCTTCCGGAAGCACCAGTCGCCGCCCTTCTCCGCCACGATCACCGGATCGCGCGCGTCCTCCTTCGAGAACTCCGGATTGAACGCGCTCTCGGGGATCGTCACGAGACCGTGCTTGTCGGTCGCAAAGCGTGCGGTGGACAGACCCGAAAGACCGATCACCCGCACGGTCGCCCCGGCGACGGGCTTTGCGTTGGAAAGCCGCGTGACCCACACCACCGATCCGTGGTGGGAGAGCTTGGCGCTGATCGCCAGGTCGGTCACCTGCGCGACGCGGAACAGCTGCTGCTCGTGCCCGTTGGAGCGGCCGTCGTCGTAGCTCACTCCTATCGCCATCGCGCCGCGGGCCTTCGCGCCGCCGAGAACGCGCGCCGGATCGACGCTCCGCCGGGCCATGTGGTTCTTTGGCGCGCCGGGGTGGACCCGCATGGCGTGCGCGCTCCCGAGCGCTGCCAACAGGCCGAAGCGTGACCCGTAGTTGGACGTATCGAGCAGTCCCGGAAGCGCATCCGGGGCAAGCCGTGCCGTGATGAGCTGGTAGCTCTGCGCATTGAGCGAGCCAATCTGTATCGGGCGGCTCGTCGCGGCTTCGAGCGTGTCGCCTTCCAGCCCGATCTCGACGTTCGGCCAGAAGTCGTCGATTCGCACGCGCTCGACGTGCGCTTCGAGAAGGCGCTGGCCGTAGTGATCGCGGAGCGCCGGATCGATCCGGATCGTGTAGGTGTGCGCCGGACGAAACCCACCTATCAGCGACGCGTAGCGCGTCGTCTCGTCGTCGGACCAGCTGCCCCAATACAGCTTGACCGGCGGCGAGACGCTGATCGCGCGCTCCAGATCGCGCATCTTCACCGGGTTCGACAGCTCGATCGAAAGCCCCGCGCCTGGCGCGCAGCCGCCGTGCGGCGTGTCGTCCGGGCACGAGACGGGACTGATTGTCAGCGGTCCGTACGTCTCGAAGCCGATGTTCTGCCGGGTACGGGACACGAGCGGCCCCTCTTCGCTGGACAGACCCGGCGCGATGCTGAAGCGGATGGTGCTGTGCACCGGCAGCTTCTGCACGGGCCTGACTACGAGCCGCTTCGGCTGCTTGGGATCGGGGCGCTCCACATGGAACGCGATCTTCCTTGGCTTTCCCATGGGGACCTTGCTCCATGAGCCGCCGCGCGCCGCCGAGAGCGTAGCGACGTGGGCCAGCGCAGCGGGATCGATCGGTTGGTTGAAGCGAAGCTCGATCTTGTCCGGAGGCACCAGGCCGCGTGATCCGTCCCAGGGGCTGGCGCGCACCAGAGCCGGGAGCGGAGTGCTCAGCTCGAAGTGGTAGGCCTTGCCGAGCTTGGCTCCGTCAAGCGCGCGGGTGTCGGCGGGAACCTCCACGCGGACGCGAGTGGCACCCGGCAGTCGGCCGCCTGCCGGCACGAACACTACCGCTCGCGTGCCCACCCACTGCCAGCGACCGGCAAGCGCTGGGTCCAGGTGGATCGGAGGCGGTGGCTCGCTCTCCGCCGTGCCAAGCGGACGCAGCGGACGGCTGAACACCACGCTGAGCTCGCTCACCGATGCGGCTTTGCCGCGCGGGGCGGCGTACACGACCGAGAAGGGTCCGGTCCCAGCGCCGCGAGGCGCCCCTCGCGCCAGTGTCAGGGTGTGCAGCGGCGTCGCGTGAGGAGGTGGCCGGCTGCCCTGGATGCATGCAGTGAAGGCAACGAGGAGCAGGGCGGCGAGCACGCGCAGGCGCCGCACGGAAGTGCGGAACGCGCCGGACGGCAACAGATCGCGGAGTGTCACGGTCGGTGGGCCAGCAACGACCATGCCGCGCGGAGATCCCGGCAGACACGCCGCGCGGTGTGGCTCGCGGGACGCACGAGCGCGGGCTTTCGCCCACGCCAGGCACGCTGGTCGAGAAGCGCAGCGGGCGTGGAAGTGGTATCCGGGGAGAGGGTTGTGACCATGTCCCATCGCAGGCTGCTGCTCGTCGCAATCGCGCTGTCCGTGCCGGCGCGCGCCAGCGCCGAGCCGACGGCACGCTTCCAGGACGTGGTGCCACCCAGACCCGCGGCCCCGGCGCCAGCAAGACAGCCCGCAGCGCGGCGTCCAACCCCAGCCACGCCCGCCGCGGCCGCGCAGGGCGAGGACGTGGCCCCGCCTTCGCATTCATGGGCGAAAAGCAGCATCGCCGAGCTGATGCGCCGCGCGAGCGAGGACGAGCGGCGGGGCGACGCCGCACGCGCCATGACGGCCTACACCCAGGCCATCCAGCTCGACTCCACCTACGGACCCGCGTACATCAGGCTCGGAAGGCTGCGCGAAGCCACCGGCGACTACCGGGAAGCCGAGCGGCTGTACACGAGCGCCGCGCGCATCCATGAGTACGCCACGGAGGCACTGGAGCACCGGGCCCGGATGTTCCTGCACACCGGGCGACAAGCAGAAGCATTCCGCGATCTGCGCGCCGCCGTGGAGATGGACGACAAGGACACGGCGCTTCGCCGACAGCTGGCGTCCTGGTACGCGGAACGGCGCATGTGGCCGGCCGCGTTGGCCGAGTGGCGCCGGCTTCTCGCACTGCTCGAATCGAGCCCCGGTTCGCCGGCGCTCGCGGAAGCGCGCCTGCAGGTCAAGGCGCTCAGCGTCCTTGCCGGCCCGTGCGACCCGGTCCAGGCCGGCGCCTCGGACGCGAGCTGGGTGCGTCGCGCTCTGGCGAGCATGGCGCGGTAGCCTTCCCGTCATCCGGATTCCGACGCGCGAGCTCGACGAGCTGATCGATCGGCGCGGGGCACAGCTGACGGATTCGGCACGAGCCGCACTGCCGCCCGGACCAGATCGCGTCGAACTCCGCCTGCACGGCGTCGAGCAGGTAGTCGTCGTCGGTGAGTATCCCGAGCTCGAAGTTGCGCTTGCCGTCGCTGCGCGCGCCTAGACCCGCACCGGTGAAGTTCGCGCTCCCGAGGTACAGCACGCGCCCGTCCACCACGACCGTCTTCATGTGGACGCGGGGACACTCGCGGAGCTCCAGCTGTCGCGCGAGGCGCCTACGTCGACCGAGCTCTGCTTCAAACGCACGCGAGGGAGACCGCCCGTGCAGGATCCTGAGCTCGACGCCGCGATCCGCCAGCGACGCGAATACCTCGAGGATCGACATGTAGCGGCCGCGGGCCCGCGCACGCGTGCCGACCGGCGCTTCCACGCGGAGCTCCTTGAGGTTGGCGGTGGCGATCCACACCGCAACCTCGGCCCGGGGAAGCTCCCGTGCGATAAGCTCCTCGTAATGGTCGCGCCCGGAAACCAGACGCAGGCTCGCCTGCCGGGCGGGGGGCCGCTCGCGACGGGCGGCAGCGCGCGCGATCGCCCCTCTCACTGCGTTTCCGCCTCGAACTGGGTCTGAGCGACCCGCCTCAAGTCGTCGGGCATCGGAGCGCTCTTCTTTCGATCGAGGTCCATGAGCACGACCGTGTGGCGAACCACCGCCGCGAGCACTCCATCGCTTTCCCTCAGGAAGCGATAGCGGATGACCAGGCTGCGGTTGCCGATGTGGACGACGGCCGTCTCCACGCGCACGGCATCGCCGTACGTGATCGGCGCCGAGTAGTCCGCCTCGACGTGCACGGCGGGAAGCCCGAGTCTGCGCCGCATGACCAGCCCGTCGTATCCGCCCTCGAGCGGCGCGAAGAGCCGCTCCATCGCCTCGTGGGCGTAGGTAAGGAAATGTGGGAAGAACACCAGCCCGGCGGCATCGACTTCCTGGAAGGCCACGGCGCGCCTGGAGACGATCATCGTCAGTAGGCTAGCGGGAGGCGGCCGTCGGGGCGAAGTTCCGGCGCGCCGGACCTCGTGGTGGCGCCGAGGTCGACGTGAATCCGGGCTGACTCGGCTCCTGGGCTGTGGGACAGCGAAGCCCGGCGACCGCGTCCGACCCCGATGTGTGGGGAGGTGCGACACGGCGGCGCTCGGTCCGATTATCCCTGACCGGGCGTCAAGCCGCTTGCAGCGTGTTCCGATTTCGCCGAAACTTTCCTGCATGAGGCGTATTGCACTTGGCTTGGCCTGTGTCGTCGTGGCTGGCGGTTACGTCGTCGGTTGCGGTGGCAGCGGGGGAACCTCCAACGGGACCGGCGGTCACGGCGGCAGCGGGACGGGTGCCACCGCGGGCACTACCGGCAGCGGCGGAAACGCCGGCTCGCCCGGAACCGGCGGCAGCAGCGGCAGCGGCGCGGGCGGCAACGCTGGCTCGGGCAACGGCGGCTCGGGCAACAGCGGCAACGGTGGCTCCGGCAACAGCGGCAACGGCGGTTCGGGCGGCGGCATCCAGGACGCGTCGGTCCCGGACGTGGTCTTCAGCTACGACGGCCCCTCGGACGACGGCCAACAGGAAGCATGCGCCGACCTGCACGTGGACGCGCAGCCGCAGCCGCTCGACATGTACGTGGTGCTTGACCGCTCGGGCTCGATGGCCAACGCCGGGCGCTGGGCGCCGGTCGTGAATGCACTGACGACGTTCTTCGAAAGCTCCGGCGCCAGTGGGATCGGCGCCGCGCTCACCTTGTTTGCGAATCCGACGCAGGCGGAGTGTTCAGCAAGCAGCTACTCGACGCCACTGGTCCCGATGGCGCCGCTTCCGGGCAGCGCAACGGGACAGGCCCTGACGCTGGTAAACAAGATGAACCAGTACCCGGCCGGGCAGAATCCAATCTACACGCCGACGGTATCGGCGGAGACCGGCGCGGTCACATACGCGACGAACTACAAGAACGCGCACCCGGGCGACGCGGTGATCATCGTGCTTGCTACCGACGGCAACCCCGAGGATCCGAACTGCAGCACCACCCCAACGGCGGCGGCAACCCAGGCCGCAGTCGCCGCTGGTTACAATGGCACACCGTCCATCCGCACGTACGTCATCGGCATCGACCCCACGGGGACTCTGAAGACCAACCTGACCAGCTGGGCCGCCGCGGGCGGAGGCCAGTTCTTCAACGTCGCTACGTCCGGTGGTGGGTCGCAGTTCCTGCAGGCGATGAAGTCCATCCAGAAGAGCGCGCTGGGCTGCACGTACAACATGCCGAAGACGGACGCAGGCATTGTCGATCCGAGCAAGCTCTCGGTCCAGTTCACGCCCGCCGGCGGCAGCGCGCAGACGCTGACCAACGCGGGCTCCCAGAGCGGCTGCGGCTCGAGCAACGGGTTCTACTTCGACAACAACTCGAACCCCACGACGATCAACCTCTGCCCCAGCACCTGCACCACGGCAGGTAATGGCGGCTCGGTGTCGATCACCGTGCCCTGCCAGGGCTCCTGATCAGTCTGAATTGCGGGCGGTCGGCACGGGCGCTGGACCGGTAGGTGTGCGCCACGCAGCGCCGGCGTCGTCCGACACGAGCACCGAATAGGTCCACGAAGGCTGCGGGGATCCGCCGTACAGCAGCACGAGCTGTCCGATCGCCAGCAGACGGCCCGGCACCTTGACCTGCGCGCGCAGGCCCGGGTGCGCCGCGTCGTCATAGGCGACGGTGAAAGGCGTCCAGCTCCTGCCGTCATCCCGCGTCGAGGCGACGCGCACGATGCCGTGCATCGTAACGGCCAGGACGGTGGTGCCGCCGACCCGCGCGATGTCGAGCGGAAAGCGCGGCAGAGCGCCCACGCCGTGGAATCGCGGCAACGGCAGCGGGCGGCAGGCGTCGCGGTAGGGGCAGACCATCAGACCGACCTGGCGGCTGTTCTGCGCCTTGACCGCCACCACCGCTGCCTTGTCGTCGCACGCCGCGGCGAACAGCGTCTGCTTCGACGGCGCGATATCCACGGTCTCCGGAGCGCCGTCGGGGCCGAACGAGGTGACCGTGCTGTGGCTGCTGTCGTCGCTCAGCCCGAAGCTGAACGAGTGCTCGCTGCCCTGCTCCGAGCAACGTCCGGCGAACTCCGCGACGCCGCTGGAGCGAACGGGAGCCGGCTTCCAGTCGAGGCCTTCGTCGTTGCTCCGGTACACGCTCAGGTTGGCCGCGCGCCCGACCGCGAGCAGGAGTCCGCTACGGGTCCGCCTGGCCGTACGGTACAGCGCGCGCCACGCCGGCAGCCCGCGCCCCACACCGGGTCGCGGGAGCTCGACCGGATGCACGGCCTCGTAGGCACTCAGCGAGGGCTTCACGAGCTCGGTGTAGCCGTGAGCGAACGGCCAGGCGCGCTTCGCGAGCTCCGCGACGGGACGCGTGGTGACGCGCAGGTCCGCAAGGTCGAACGTGCCGGGCGCGCCCGGTTGGTCCGCCGCAGCGCCGCCGTACTCCACGAAGCTCCAAGCCATCGCCTGGTGCGCTCGTTCGATGTCGGCCGAGCCTGTCAGCTCCCGCGCTTCCTTGGCGCATCGCTGGAAGGGGCGCTCGTCGGCCCGCGCCGCGACCAGACGCCGGCGCACCAGACGCCGGAACTCGCCCGGGTTGTCGCGCAGCAGCGACGGACCGGTGGGTCCGGCCATGCAGAGCCCGTAGTTGGCCAGCGTGCTCGCCGAGTTGTGCAGCTGCCACGCGGCCAACGCCCGTGGATACGCCCAGCATCCGCCGCCCACCAGGAGAGCGACCGCCAGCAGCGTGCGGATCCTCACGGGCGGGCGGGCGATCTCGTGCCTGGAGGCCTCGGCAATCGCGACCGGCATGACAGCCGAACCTAGCGATCGGCCGGTAGAAGGGCAAGATTCCAGCAGTTTATCGGCGCGGCGGGGCAGAGACGCCCCATCCCCTACGAAAGCGCCCGATCGAGATCCGTAAGCAGGTCGTCCACGTCCTCGATTCCCACGCTCAGCCGGAGCAGCCCGTCCGCGATCCCGGCCTTGCGGCGCAGCTCGCCTGGCATGGTCGAGGCGGTGGTCGAAGCGGGGTGTGTGATCAGCGAGCGCACGTCGCCCAGGCTCACCGCGTGCGAGATCACCTCGACGCGTTCCAGCACGCGCCGTCCCTCGTCCAGGGAAGGCAGCTCGAACGCCAGCAGCGAGCCGAACGCGCGCATCTGCCGCGCCGCGGTCTCGTGCCCCGGGTGCGATGCGAGCCCCGGATACCAGACCCGCGAGACCGAAGTGCGATCCGCCAGATACTCGGCGATGCGCGCGGCCGATGCACAGGCCTGCGCCTGCCTGAGCGCCAGCGTCCGCATGCCGCGCGTGATGAGGAATGCGTTAAACGGAGCCAGCACGCCGCCGAAACCCTTCACCACGAGCTCGCGCACGCGCGACACCCGCTCGCGGGAGCCCGCAACCACGCCGCCGATGGCATCGCCGTGTCCGCCCAGCGCCTTGGTCATCGAATGCAGCACCAGATCCGCCCCCAACGACAGAGGGTTCTGCGCCCAGGGCGTGGCGAACGTGTTGTCGGCAATCACCGCCAGGCCACTCTCATGCCCGAGCTCGGCGATCGCGCGGATGTCGGTGATCGAAAGCGTGGGATTGGCGGGCGTCTCCACGTACAGCGCGCGCGTCCCGGACCGGAGCGCCGCGCGGTAATCCTCGACGCGAGTCGCATCGACGAAGCTTGCAGCGATGCCGAGCTCGGGCAGCCGCTCGCGCAGGAGCCTCGAGGTTTCGCCGTAGCATGCCAGAGGCGCCACCACGTGATCTCCCGAGCGGAGCAGCGACAGGAGCGCGCCCGTGACCGCCGCCATACCGCTCGCGGTCGCAACGGCATCCTCCGCCCCTTCGAGCGCAGCCACCTTCGCCTCGAGCTGCTCGACGCTCGGGTTTCCCCAGCGCCCGTAGATGTAGCGGGCGTTCTCCCCCCGGAAGGCTGCCGCGGCTTCCTCGGCTGTGCCGAGCGCGAAGGCGCTCGACAGGACGAGCGGCGGTTCGAGCGCGTCCGTCGCGTCGCGCCGCTCACCGGCGTGCACACTGTTCGTGGACCGGCCGCGTTTCGCGCCCGCCACGAAAGGTTCTACGCCTCGACCTTCTGGCGCTTGCGACGCCGACGCGCCGCTTCGCTCATCTTCTTGCGGCGCTTGACCGACGGCTTCATGTAGTGACGGCGGCGCTTGAGCTCCCGGAGGATGCCCTCTGCGGCCATCTTGCGCTTGAGGTGCTTGATCGCGCGCTCGATGCCCTTGTCACCGACCTGGACCTCGAGCGGCTTGCACTGGACTGATTCGCTGGGATTCGACAAGGGGCCGGGGATATGACATCCGCCGCGCCGGACCGCAAGAGGCTTGTGAAGCAGGCGCTGGACATCCGCGCCGCGTTTGCCCCAAGCTAGCGCCCCGATGGCGGACGCGAACCGGACCCGAGCAGTCGGCATCAAGGCGCCGCACGGAGCGCGTACGTTCGAGATCAGCTGGGCCGATGGGCACAAGTCCTCGTTTCCACACCGGATTCTCCGAGGATACTGCCCGTGCGCCGGCTGCCAGGGTCACTCGGGCAACCTGGCATTCCAGTCAGGGGGGAATCTCGAGCTCAGGAAGATCGAGCAGGTCGGCAATTACGCCGTCCAGTTCGAGTGGGGTGACGGGCACAATGCCGGCATCTTCTCGTTCAGGTACCTCAGGGCCCTGGGCGACCTGCTCGAGGAGCACGGCGCCGAGGAGCTCGAGGCCATGGGCGAGCTGCCGCGGATGTAGCAGATGAGCGGATCACGCCAGCGCGTCGCTATCCTGACCACGTCGTACCCGACGCGAAAAGGCGATGCCGCGGGACACTTCGTCGAGACGGAAGCGCGGGCCCTGGCCGCTCGCGGCCACGACGTGACCGTGATCGCACCGGGCCGCGGCGTGGACATCGGCGAACCTCGCGTCGAGTGGCTTCCCGACAGCGGGCTGTTCGGCTTCCCGGGCGCGCTGGCGCGCCTGCGGAAGAGCCCCGGGCGCGCGCTCGGTGCGCTGCGCTTCGTGATCGGCGCGCGCCGCTCGCTTCGCGACAAGGGCCCGTTCGATCGCGTCGTCGCCCACTGGATGGTGCCGAGCGCGTGGCCCGTCGCACTGGCGAGCAGCGCGCCGCTCGAGGTGGTCGCGCATGGCAGCGACGTGGCACTGCTGCTGCGGCTGCCGCGCGGCCTCCGCACGGCGATCATCAAGGCGCTGATCCGCCGCGGCGCCCACTTCCGCTTCGTCTCCGCCGAGCTGCGCGAGCGGCTCGCGCACGCCACGGTACCGGCGCTGCTCGACGTGAGTCGGGTCGAACCCTGCGCCATCGATGTTTCTGCCGCGCCGACGCGCGCGCGCGCGCGCCGGCGCCTGGGCGTCGCGCCTGCAGAGCGGCTGGTCGTGGTCGCGAGCCGTCTGATCCGGGGCAAGCGCGTCGACGTGGCTCTGCGCGCGGCGGAGCTACTGCCCGCCGCGACGCTCGTCGTCGTCGGAGACGGCCCAGAACGGCCCGCCCTGCAGGCGGAGTTCCCCGGCGTGCGCTTCACCGGACAGCGGCCGCGGCCCGAAGCGCTTGCCTGGATCGCCGCGGCCGACGTCGTAGTCAGCGCATCGCGGGACGAAGGCGCTCCCACGGTCGTCCGCGAAGCGCGCGCGCTGGGCGTTCCGGTCGTTGCCGCACCGTGCGGCGATCTTCCCGCCTGGGCCGAGAGCGATCCCGACCTGGCCGTCATCAGCGCGCACTAGGCGGCGGGCTCAACCCGCGCCCGCGCGGATGCGGGGCATCAGCTCCACGAAGTTGCAGGGGCGCGTGCGCGAGTCCAGCTGCGGAATGATGATGCGCTCGAGGGCGAGGCGGACGGCTCCAGGCGAGCCCGGCAGCGCGAACGCCAGCGTGCTCCCGCACAGCCCTCCTGTCGCCCGCGACTGGATCGTGGAAGTCGCGATCTCCTCGTAACTCAGCGCGCGGAACAGCTCGCCGAAACCGGGGATGGGTTTGGTGACGTGCGGCTCGAGTGCCTCGGGCGTCACGTCTCGCGTCGTGATGCCGGTGCCGCCGGTACTGATCACGACATCGACCGTGGGATCGGCGATCCACTCGCCGAACTGGGCGCGGATGGTTTCCAGGTCGTCGGGGATGATGCGGCGCGCGACGATCTCGTGACCCGCCGCGGTGAGCAGCTCGATCGCCTGGGCGCCGCTCCGGTCCGTCTCCTCGGTGCGGGTGTCGCTGATGGTCAGGACGGCCACCTTGATGGGCACGAAATCACGCTCGTTCATGGCGCCCCAGGATAGACGACCCAGGCCAGCCGTGCCCATCGAACCAACCGGGAGGGCAACAACCGCGGGATCCGCTAGACTCGGCCCGGGATGATGGGCCAGGAGATGATGCCGCCCGGCCCCGGCGCGGCCGGGAGCGACGAGGGCGTGCGGGTGCTGGGCGCGGTGCGCTGGGTATTCAGCGACGCTGACTGGACGAAGAACGTGCTTCTCGGCTGCGTGTTCATGCTGATCCCGATCGTGGGACCGATCGCGCTCGCTGGCTGGATGTGCGAGATCCACCAACGCCTCGTTCGCGGTCATCCGCGCCCGATGCCGAAGCTCGATTTCAACGACTTCGTGCACTACCTGTCGCGCGGGGTAAGTCCGTTCGTGGTGCAGCTCGTGGTGATGCTGCCCACGGTGCTCGTCATGTACGGGCTCATCGCCGCCGGGGCCGTGTCCGTAGCCGTCAGCGCGCATTCGGGCGGACCGGATGCCCTGATGATCGTCCTGGGCTCGGCGGTCGGACTGATCGCGCTGATCGGCTCGCTGGTCGCAGCCGTCGTGGTCAACGCGGCACAGACCCGGGCGGAGCTCACGGAGAACATCGGAGCGGCGCTGTCGTTCAGCGAGCTGATGCACTACTCGCGCGCGACCTGGACGACGGTGCTCTGGAAGACGATCGTGTTCGGGTTCGTCGCGATCGGGATCACGCTGTGCGGGTTGCTGCTCTGCTACTTCGGGCTGTACCCGGCGATGGTGGTGATCCAGCTCGCTTCGTGCTCGCTCCGTTTCCAGATCTACCGCAACTATCTCCACCACGGCGGTACGCCCATCGCGCTGAAGGCACCGGTGGCGCTGCCGTCCGAGACGCCGCCGGTACCGCCGGCGCCGCCGGCGGCCTACCCCGGATACTGATGGGCGAAGAGCTCGGGGTTCCGCAGGCGCTGGCGCCGGGTCCCGCGGAGCAGCCGCGCCCGAGCGTTCTGGCTGCGCTGCGCTTTCCGTTCGAGGGTCCGGGGGCGTCGCGGAGGCTGGTCGTGATGTCGCTCTGGCAGCTCGTGCCCGTGCTCGGCTGGCTCGCGATGGGGGGCTGGCTGGCGGAGACGTCGCGACGCCTGTGTGCGCGCCATCCAGATCCCGCGCCGGTGCCGTCGCTGCGCGACTTCGGCTACTACGTCCGCATCGGCTGGAGGCCCGCCCTCGTCGCCTACGTCGCCGGCGCAGGCCTTGCGATAGCGACGTACGCGGTGCTGGCGCTGTTCTTCCTGGGTGGGCTCGCGGGGATGATCGCGTCGAGCGGCAGCATGGTACCGCTGCTGTTTGCGCTGGGCGCGCTGCTGGAGCTCGGGGTCGCGGCGACGGCGACCGTGCTGGCCAGCTCGGCGCTCACTGGCCTGGAGCTGGGCGGCGATCCGCTCGAAGTGATGGGACCGTGGCTCGGCAGGTACGCGCGGCGCACGGGCTTCCGCGCCGTGATCGGCTACGCGCTGCTCGGACCGGTGCTGCTCGTGCTGCTCGCCGCCGGTACGCTGCTGTGCGGCGTGGGCTTGATCCCGGCGCTGGTCGTGGCAGAGCTGTCGGCAGTGCACTTGCGCTGGCAGCTCTACGAGCACGCGGGTCGACAGCGCGCCGAGCTCGAGCCGCGCACGCCCGCGCTGCTGGCGTCGGAAGCAAGGGAGCTGCCGCCTGGCCCGGGAGGCGCGCTGCGATGAAGCGCGCGTGGGCGCTCGCGCTGCTGCTCTTCGCTCCAGCGTGCCGGCATGCTGCATCGAGCGCGCCGAAGCACGAGTCGTCCGCGCGGAGCCCCGCAAGCACTTCCGCACCTCCTCCCGCGCCCACGGCGCCGGCGTCTGCAGCCTTGAAGCCGACGGCGCCGCTGCCCGCGATCCACGGGGGCGGCAAGCACGCCGTGCGTGGCGAGCACGGCATGGTGACGAGCGTGGAAGCCCAGGCGACGCGAGCGGGCGTGCAGATCCTGGAGGAGGGCGGCAACGCGGTCGATGCCGCCGTAGCGGTTGCCTACGCGCTCGCAGTCACGCACCCGAGCGCCGGCAATGTCGGCGGCGGCGGCTTCATGCTGGTCCGGCCGAAGGGCGGTCCCACCACGGCGATCGACTTCCGCGAGACGGCGCCCGGGGCGCTCACGCAGAAGAAGTTCGACAAGATGATCGCAGCCGGCGCGATCGGTCCCGCATCGGTAGGCGTACCGGGAACAGTGGCCGGGCTGGAGCTGGCGCACCAGCGCTTCGGGCGGCTGAGCCGGGCGCAGGTCATGGCCCCGGCGATCGCGCTCGCAGAGAAGGGTCACCACGTCTCGCAGCGCGAGGCGCTCACGCTGCTCTGGAACTGGGCGGAGCTCGAACGCGACCGCGCCGCGCGGGATATCTTCGGCCGCGGGAAGAAGCCCGTCGGCGCCGGCGAGCGGCTCTTGCGCCCGCTGCTCGGAAAGACGCTCGAACGCATCGCAAAGCAGGGTCGCGATGGGTTCTACCGCGGGCCGACCGCGCAGAGCCTGGTGCGCGCCATGGGCAAGGACGGGCTGCTCTCGCTCGCGGATCTTTCGGGCTACCAGGCGAAGCTGCGACAGCCCCTGCGTGTTCGCTACCACGGCCTGGACGTGGTGATCATGCCGCCGGCGTCGGCAGGAGGCGTTGCGGTTGCCGAGGAGCTCGGGATGCTCGACAGGCTCCAGGCCTGGAAACAGCCGCGCGGGTCCGCCGAAGAGCTGCACCTGTTCATCGAGGCTTCGCGCCGTGCGCTGGCCGATCGGCGCTTCGGTGTCGTGGATCCGGACGCGCTCACGCCGGCGGCGCGCCTCGAGCGGCGGAGCCACTGGCTGGACGCCAAGAGCCTGCTCGCGAAGTTGCCCATCGACCCGCATCACGCGACGCCCTCGGCCGACGTGAATCCGCTCTACAGCGCTGCGCTGAAGGAGATAGAGTCCGCGCACACAACCCACTTCTCGGTCGTGGACGCGGGCGGCATGGTGGTCAGCTGCACGACCACGCTGTCGGCGGGCTTCGGAGCGAAGATCGTCGCGCCCGGTACAGGCGTCGTGCTCAACAACTCCGTCGCGTCGTTCTCCACTGCCGGCGACAACCTGCCGGCACCGGGACGGCGTACCCTGAGCTCGATGGCGCCGACGCTGGTGCTCGAAAACGGCTCGCCGGTGCTGGTTCTCGGGTCGCCGGGCGGTGACACGATACCGAGCACGGTTGTCCAGGTCCTGCAGAACGTCGTCGACTACGGCATGACGATCGACGACGCGGTCGATGCGCCGCGCATCCACGGCAGCTTCGCCCCCGACGAGGTGCGCGACGAACGCGCTCGACCCATCCCCGCGAAGGTGAAGCAGGCGCTGGAAAAGATGGGGCATCACTTCTCGAAGAAGCGCATCCCGATCGGCGACGCCAACAACATCCTGATCGCCGACGGCGTCGCCTACGGCTACGCCGACAAGCGCGAAGGCGGCCTGGCCGCAGGCCCTGCGCAGCCACCGAAAGCCAGCGCTCACTGACCTGGGTCGGCAGCGAAGATCCGTGGACAGCAACCAACCGTCGGCCGGGTGAAGTCCTCATTTTTCACAGGAAGATCGGAAGGTCTTCTGGGTCGAGCTTTGTGTCGGGCCCTGCGGCTAATCCAGCGGATGCGCGTTGCAGTGCGAGCGCGCCCTGAGCGTGCAGGCCGCTGGATTGGCCGCGCTGCGCCGCGCCGCTCTCGACCCCAGACAAACTTCCGCGCTTCCGATCTTCCTGTGAAATCCAAACACGGGGCAGGTCCCAGCTCCGACGCGACCACCAGCCTGGCCCAGGTGGTGGGACGGCGACCTAGTGCAACAGCTCGCGGTAGAACGCGCGGCGCCATTCGAAGAAGCGGGCGAGCTCCGGGTCGTCCACGTACGCCGGAACGCCCACGCCGGCGAGAGCCGGCACCTTGAGATCGCGTGAGTGCGGAAACTCGAGATGGAAGGCGAGCCCGACCGCAGCAACATCGGCGATGGTCGGCTCGTCGCCACACAAATAGCTCGAGCCCTCGAGCCGACCGCATAGCTCCAGCAGCAGCTTGCGCGTCGAACGATGAGCGCGCTCGGCCATGTGCTTCGGAACCGGCAGCTTCCAGGCCGCCTGTGCCCCGAGCGCCCAGATGCGCGATGACCGTGCCCCGACGCCGTACACCTCAACGTCGAGCAGCCGCGCGATCGCGTCGCGGTCCCGGCTGATCGCGTCGAACCACGCCACCGGCGCCGCATTGCCGAACACGCGGTCGATGCGGTCTTCCAGCTCCAGTACCTCTCGGCGCTGCGGTTCGTCCACGGGCAACAGGCGGCGCCGTTCGGCAAACTGTTCTTCCAGATACAGCCCAATCCGCGTCGAGTCAGCGACCACGCGGCCGTCGTGCTCGATGACTGGAACCTTGCGCTGTCCGCTGAGTCGATAGATCGAAAGTTGGGGCAGGCCAAGCTGGTGCTCGACGATCTCGAAGTCGAGCTCCTTGAAATCGAGCAGCGCCCTGCCCTTCTCCGAGAAGTGGCTGAGCGGAAACCGGTGGAGCTTGATGGCGGGCAATGCAGTCCTCGACGAGTCCGGAAGGCTTGTAGCGGCAGAGGCGCCGGCAGTAAAGCGCGTCAGCCGCGCCGCCAGCGGCGCCTGACCCACGTCAGCGCCGCGTCGAGCGGCATGCGCACGCGGCCCAGTCCCCTCACCCGGCACGCGTCCAGCATCGCGGCAAGTGACGCTGCGTCGAGCTCGCCGCGCCGCCCGATGAACACGAGGCTCGTCGCGGGGCGCACCTCGCCCCACGGCGCGCCGCGCGACAGCTCCGCGCGGCGTCCGACCACCTGCAGGATCACGCGGTGGTCGGGACGCTCGTCGAGATAGACGATGCCCTTGGCGCGGAACACTCCTGGCGGAAGCTCGGTGGCCGTCTCGCGCAACCTCTGGAGCGAGATCGGCTCGACGGTCGTGTAGCTGACCGTGCTGAACGCGCCGGAGTGATCGTGGATCAGGGCGCCACCGTGCGCTCCGGGCAAGCTGGACGGGTCGCGCGGCTCCAGCAGCGCCTGCGACGCAGGGGATCCGACGCCGAGCAGCAGCTCGAGCGGCGCATCGGCGCGCGCGGACTCGACCAGGCGGGCCGTGGGTACCAGCTCGTGGATGCGGCGGCCGAGCGTTTCGAGTGCGTCCGCTTCAACCAGATCGGTCTTGTTGAGCAGGATGACGTCGGCCAGCGCGAGCTGCTGTCGGGCCAAGAGGTAGTGCTCGGCTCCCGGCTCCGGAAATTGCTCCGCGTCGACGACCACGAGCACCCCGTCGAGCCGGAGCGGCCAGCTCCTCGCCATCATCAAGAAGCTCTGCACCACGCTGCCGGGATCGGCAACGCCGCTCATCTCGACGACGATATGCTCCGGCGGCTCCTGCCGGCGCAGAAGATCGCGGATGGTGGTGACCAGATCCTCGTTGATCGTGCAGCAGATGCAGCCGCTGCTCAGGCTGACCGTATTGCCTTCGATGCCCACGACCAGCTCGCTGTCGATGTTCACGTCGCCGAAGTCGTTGACCACGACGGCCATGCGCCGCCCATGCTCCCCCGCCAGGATGCGATTCAGGAGCGTGGTCTTTCCGGCGCCCAGAAAGCCACCCAGGAGGGTGACCCGGACGGGCTCGCGGATGGAGGGCTGAGCAGACATCGGACCGCGCCCTACTGTACGCCGGAGTCGCGAAGGCGGCAGACTCCGGGCGTCCGGCGCCCGGATCTGGTAGACGAACCGGGAAGCTCGCTCAACACAGGTGCGCCATGATCCCCCTGCAGCCCGACTCGAGGAAGCTCGCACTGGTGATGGTCGGGCTGCCCGCGCGCGGCAAGACGTTCGTCTCCAGGAAGATCGTCCGCTACCTGTCCTGGCTGGGCTACCGGGCCCGGTCGTTCAACGTGGGCGAGTACAGGCGGGCTCTGGCCGGCGCTCGCAAGCCCGCCGATTTCTTCCGGCCGGACAATCCCGAAGGCCACGCTGCGCGCGCCCGCGCCGCGATGGCGGCGCTGGACGACCTGCTCACCTGGTTCCGGCAGGGCGGCGAGGTCGGCATCTACGACGCCACCAACACCGAACGCAGCCGTCGCGACACCGTGTACGACCGCTGCCGGGCGGAGGGCGTGCAGGTCATCTTCATCGAATCGATCTGCGAGGACGAGAGCGTCGTCGAGGCGAACGTCCGCGACAACAAGCTGCGTTCGCCCGACTACGCGGACGTGGACCCAGAAGAAGCAGTGCGCGATTTCCGGGAACGCATCACCCACTACGAGGAGACCTACGAACCGGTCGACGACGCGAACAAGAGCTACGTCAAGCTGATCAACGTCGGACGCCAGGTTGTCGTCAACCGCGTAGAAGGCTACCTCGGCGCCCGGCTCATCTTCTTCTTGATGAACATCCATCCGGCCAGGCGCCGGATCTGGCTGACGCGCCATGGCGAGAGCCACTTCAACGTCGCCGGGCGTATCGGCGGCGATCCGGGGCTCACCGACCGCGGGCGGCAGTACCGTGACTCGCTGGCGCGCTTCATCGAGGAGCGCACACCAGAGGACGGCGGCGTCGTGGTGTGGACCAGCACGCTGCGGCGCACGCTCGAATCCGCCGCCGCGCTTCCCGCGCTTTCGGTGCCGTGGCGTGCGCTCGACGAAATCGACGCGGGAGTCTGCGACGGCATGACCTACGCGCAGATCCGCGACAAGATGCCCGACGAATACGCCGCGCGCGCACTGGACAAGCTCCGCTACCGCTATCCGCGCGGCGAGTCGTACGCGGACGTCATCCAGCGGCTGGAGCCGGTGATCGTCGAGCTGGAGCGGCAGCGCGCGCCGGTGCTGGTGATCGGCCACCAGGCCATCGTCCGCACCCTGTACGGCTATTTGATGGGGCGACCGCAAGAAGAGTGCCCCCACATACCCATACCTCTACACACCGTCCTCGAGCTTTCGCCCACGGCCTACGGCTACGAGGAGCAACGGTTCGCGCTCGATCCGTGCGTCGACGGTTGATGCCCGCCGCGATCGGGCCTCTTGCGGCGCAACGCCACCGGTGTATCCATTGTTACGGGGCATGCTGCGGCTGACACAGGACAAGCTCGAATCGCTCCGCGAGAAGCTCGAGGCGCGCGGCCGGCGACCTTCCATGGTGTTCCCGAGCGCGTCACCGCGGGTCCTCGAGGCGGTGGAGCTGCTGGAAGAGTACGGCCCCATGTGCGAAGCGCTGTATCTGATGATGGCCGCGGATCGACGGGTGCTGAACGTCGAGCGCGAGGTCGCACGCGGCGCGCTGGATGTGCTGTCGGACGGCCGCCTGCGGACCGCACACATGGAGGCAATGCTGGACGCGTCAGCGCGCCGCGTAGCCGAGCGCGGGGTGGATCGCTGCGTGGCCGAGGTGATCGAGAGTCTGCGCGACGATCCCGTGCGCGCGGAAACGACGGTGCTGCTCGCCGCAGCCGTCGCCGCGGCCGACAACGTCATCACGCCGGAAGAGCACGAGCTGCTCGATCGTCTGGCGCGCGGGCTCGATCTGGGCGAAGCGCGCGCCAACGAGCTGCTCGCGGAGCTGTCCGCGCCGGATTAAGCCCGGCGCACGTGGTGGTCAGCCGCCGGAGGGACAGTCGACGACCTGCCAGCCGCAACGCGGTCCGCCCGTCTGCACGCAAGCGCCCACGCCCGCGTAGCTCCCATCCGCGCACTTGCGCCGCGGTGCGAGCGGACGCTGCCCGCAGCGGGACGGATTGCACGGCGTGGCAACGCTCGCGGCCGTCAGCGGCGGCGAGTTGTCGGAGGCGCAGCCAACGAGCGTCGCGCCGGAGAGTGTCAGTAGTGCGCAGGCAAGAACGACGCGCCGTACGATCGACATTCACCCACCTCCTGTGTGCGGCTGCGCGGGCCCGCGCCGACGGCACGGGCCCTGGGTTGCCGGAGCCGGAGACGCCTCCAGAACCGCAGCCAAGAGCAAACTACTGCGCCGGCGGTACCGGCGCGTCCCCCACGTGCATCGGGCCAGCCCCCGCGCCGTTGTCCGCGGCAGCGGTAGCGCCAGCAATCGGGCTGAACACGAACTCGTAGGTGGCGTCCGCAGGACGGTTGTCGCCCGGCGTCAGCTTCAGGCTCGGGATGACAGTCAGCACGCACTGCTGCAGCGATTCCGGAGCGGTCGTCTGCTCGGGAACGATCGTCGGATCCACGAATGCTCCCGTCTTCTCCTTGACCTTGAACTTCACTGCGACGGTTCCGGCCGCATTCATGTCCTGCTTCACGGCCTGGGCCTGGCAGTCCGTCAGCTGGGAGCCCTGGGCGTTGAAGACCTTGGTCACGTCCTGCGCGTAGATGTCGTCACTGCGCGCCGCGCATCCGGCGGACAGCGTGGCCACGGCAACGATCCCGAAAAAGAAGACTTTTCGCACGGTTGTTCTCCCTCGATCGAGTGCTCGGCAGCGAGCGCGCCACACAGTAGATGGCCCGCCGTGGGAGTCAACAGGCAATGGCCGGGCGGCCCCGGGAGCGATGGAATGGGGGAAATCTCGGGGGTTTCGCCAGGCGACCCCGGCGCAGCGACGGATCGCCGGCGGGGGAAAAAAGAACGCTCCGCCCTCTTTCGAGGACGGAGCGGTCCAACATACCCAGGGACTGTCGAGAGGCAGCGCCGTCAGCCGCTCTGGCGACGCTGGAAGGCGGGGATGTCCCAATCGTGGTCGAGACTCGACGACGGGAACGAGATGCGATCGCGGACCGGAGGCAGCGTGGACTGCGGATCGCGGGGCGACGACGCCTGCAGGCTGGCAGCCGCCGCGGCAGGCCGCCGGGTCGAGTAGGCCGGCATCGGCTCGCGCTGCATCTGCCGGGAGGGCGGAGCGGGGCGCTCGGCGATACGGCGCGTCTCGGCGGCGATCTCGACCGGGATCGCCTCTTCCATGCTGTCGAAGCCGGTGGCGATGACCGTGACCTTGATAGCGTCGGCCATGCCCTCGTCGATGGAGGCACCGAAGATGATGTTGGCATCCTCGTGGGCCTGCTCCTGGATGAGCGATGCCGCTTCCTGGATCTCGCGCATCTTCATGTCCGGGCCGCCAACCACGTTGATCAGCACGCCGGTCGCGCCTTCCACCGAGATGTTGTCGAGCAGCGGCGACTGCACGGCCTGCTCCGCGGCAAGGCGCGCGCGCCCCTCGCCCTTCGCGCAGCCGGTGCCCATCAGCGCGCGGCCCATGTTCGCCATCACCGTGCGCACGTCGGCGAAGTCGACGTTGACGATGCCGTCGAGCGTGATGAGGTCGCTGATGCCCTTGACAGCCTGGTAGAGCACCTCGTCGGCCTTGCGGAAGGCGTCGACGAACGTGAGCTCGTCGTCCGCCAGCGTCATCAGCTTCTCGTTCGGGATGGTGATGAGCGTGTCGACGTGCTCGCTCAGCATGGACAGCCCCTGCTGGGCGCGGCGCGACCGCTGCCGTCCCTCGAAGACAAAGGGCTTGGTCACCACGCCGACCGTCAGGGCGCCCGCCTCGCGCGCGAGCTGCGCGATGACCGGAGCCGCGCCCGTGCCCGTGCCGCCGCCCATGCCGGCCGTCACGAACACCATGTCGGCGCCGTCGATCGCCTCCTTGAGACGGGTCACGTCCTCCAGCGCCGCCTTGCGCCCGCGCTCCGGATCCGCGCCGGCTCCGAGGCCGCGCGTGACGCTGGCGCCGATTGGGATCTTCTCCGCCGCGGCGTTGGCGTTCAGCGCCTGCGCATCGGTGTTGACCGTGATGAATTCCACTCCTTCCAGACCGAAGTGGATCATCGTGTTGATGGCGTTGCCACCCGAACCGCCTACGCCGATGACCTTGATACGCGCCTGGTACTGCTGCGCGTCGTCGGCGAACTCGATAGAGAAACTCATCGTCCTATCCTCCCGGTGCGGCTCCCGCCGCTTGCCGCTTCGTCGTGCCCGGGAGCTGCCTCTCCCTGGTGGGCCCGTCTGTCGGCTCTTGTCGTCGTTGCCTCTTCGCTGTCTTCCTTGGGTATCTACTGCCCGGAACGGCTCAGAATGCGGCCCTGAGCCACTTCCAGAATCCACTGCTGCGCTCCGCGACGGCCGCCTGCGGCTCGGCAATCGGCTGCTCCGACGGGCGCCCGCCGACGTGCTCGTAGCTGTCGGCAAGATGCTGTGCGCCGTAACGCACCAGGCCCACCCCCGTGGCGTACTGCGGGCCCTGCACCAGCTGCACGATGCCCTTGACCGCCGTCGGGAAGCCCAACCGGACGGGCATGCCCAGGATCTCCTCGGCGCACTCGACCATGCCTTCCATCAGAGCGGCTCCGCCGGTGAGGACGCAGCCCGAGCTCACCTGCTCGAGCAGCCCCGTCTCCTCCATGCGGCGGCGCGCCTCGCTGAAGATCTCCTCGACGCGCGGCTCGATGATGTCGCTGAGCAGCCGGCGCGCGGCCCGGCGCGGCGGATGGCCGCCGACGCCCGGCACCTCGATCTCCTCGTCGTCGGCGATCATGCGGCCCAGCGCGCAGCCATAGTTGCGCTTGAGGCGCTCGGCCTCGGCCATCGGCGTGCGCAGCCCCGCAGCCACGTCGCTCGTGATGTTGTTGCCGCCGGCGG
Organism: uncultured delta proteobacterium; assembly: GCA_963826085.1. Taxonomy (GTDB): domain Bacteria; phylum Myxococcota_A; class Polyangia; order Polyangiales; family Polyangiaceae; genus CAWDXG01. The sequence goes on from CAWGVN010000001.1 coordinate 151,343, forward strand.
GGATGACGCTGGTGTGCGCGATGCCGCCGTCGGCGTAGAGGATCAGGTCGGTGGTGCCGCCGCCGATGTCGATGACGGAGACGCCGATCTCCTTCTCGTCCTCGCTCAGCACCGCATCGGAGCTGGCCAGCGGCTCGAGCACCACGTCGGCCACGGACAGCCCGCAGCGCTCGACGCAACGGATCACGTTCTGCACGCAGCTCGTGGCGGCCGTGACCAGATTCACCCGGCATTGCAGCCGGACGCCGCTCATGCCGATCGGGTCGCGGATGCCGTCCTGGTTGTCGACCACGTACTCGCGCGGCAGCGCGTGGAGGATCATACGGTCGGCGTCCACCGGGATCGCGCGCGCGCCCTCGAGCACCCGGTCCAGGTCCGCCCGGGTCACCTCGCGCCCGCTGATGGCGCAGACTCCGTCGGAAACCTGGCTGCGGATGTGGCTGCCCGCCACGCCGGCGTAGACGGTGCGGATCTCCACGCCCGCCATGGTCTGGGCGGCATCGATGGCCTCGCGGATCGAGCGGACCGTCCACTCGATGTTGCTGACCACGCCTTTGCGCAGGCCGCGGCAGGGGACGTTCCCGACGCCCAGGATGGTGATCCCGTCGGCGTCGACCTCGCCGACCACTGCCGACACCTTCGTGGTGCCCAGGTCCAGGCCGACGATGATCTCGGGGGGGAGGGTGGGGTCTATCATGTGTATCTCGTGGCGGCTGGTCGCCGGACGACCCTCGCGGGAAGCCGGCCGGAAGTCGGTCCGACGCTGCCACCAAGGCCGAAAAGGGGCCAAGTTTTCACGAATGCTTCCGGGGTCATCGCATCCTCACCACCACCCGCTCGGGGTGCGCCTGGTTGTCGAGGAAGACGATGCCTGGCCGCTGGCCCTTCGCGCGCAGTTTCCCGATGACCTGGGCCGCCATCAGGAGCTTCTTGCGCCAGGGCCCATGCCCGAGCTCCAACGTGACGCCGTCCTTCCCGATGGTGAGCACGACGCCGCCGCCATCCATCAGGTGGATCTCCTCTGCCGGATAGGTGCGGCTGAGCGGGATCCGGTCGTAGTTCTCCAGTACGTCGAGTGCCACGCCGATGCGCCGGATCGCACCTTGGCGGTCACGCGCGAGATTGTCGGCGGTAACGCCGGTCACCACGGGGAGGTCGTACGGATCCCCGGGTCCGAGTTGCTTGAACGGTTCCCCCGTGCGCGTCAGGAGGTACAGGCTGTTGTCGATGGACGCGACCGCACGCGCTTCGCGCTCCGACAGCTCGACGCGCAGGGTGCCCGGAAGCTGCCGCGTGATCTTCACTTCTTTGACCCACGGATCGGACAGAAGCCGATGTTCGGCGGCGGCCGTGTCCAGCGCGAAGATGTTCTGCCCGACGCGAATGCCGGCGAGCTGCTCGATCTGCTGCTGGCCCAACCGGCGACTACCCCGGATGTCGAGCTTCTGGATCGCGAAGCGCGGGGTGCTGAGCGCGTAGCGATGCGCGCCCCACGCCACGGCGACCGAAGCCGCGACCACTACCAGCACGCCGGAAGCGAGCTTGATCGCCGACCACAGCGACTGCAGAACGCGCCCGCGGTCCGCCGGCGGCGTGCTGCGTGCGCGCGCGCGGCGCGACTTGCCGCGCACCGGTCCGGGCGCCGGGCTCTCGCTGGTCACAAACGCCTCTTCCGCCGGCGCTTCGATCACCTTGCGTCGCGTAGCGCTCACGTTCGCGCTCCCTCTTTGCCTGCACGGGCACTGATGTTCGCCGATACGTCTGCGAGCAGCTTGTTGATGTCGCCGGCGCCGAGCGCGATGACCACGTCGCCGGGCCGCGCTTCCCGCGCGAGCTCCGCCGCAACGTCGGCGCGATCGGAAACGTAGCGGACGGCGTGATGACCATGGTCGGCAATGGCCCGCGCCAGCCGCTCCGCCGTCACTCCCTCGATGGGCTTCTCGCCGGCGGGATAGATGTCCGTTACCAGCACCACGTCGGCCTTGTTGAACGCGCGGGTGAAGTCGTCGAACAGGTGCTGTGTGCGCGTGTAGCGGTGCGGCTGGAACGCGACCAGCACGCGCTGGGAGAAGGCGCGCCTCGCGGCTTCCAGCGTCGCCATGATCTCCGCGGGGTGGTGTCCGTAGTCGTCGATCAGCGTGACGCCCTCGACCTCCCCGACCACGGAGAAGCGGCGCGCCACGCCGTGGAACGTGGCCAGCGCCTCCTTCATGACGTCGAGCGGCACCTCGAGCTCGTCGGCGATGGCGATCGCCGCCAGAGTGTTGAGCACGTTGTGCTGTCCCGGCATGCGCACGGAAAACTCGCCGAGCGGCTCGCTGTGCTTGTAGGCGACGAAGCTGGTGAGGATCCCGCGGTAGTTGATCGCGCGAGCGGAGTAGTCCGCCTGCGGCGACACTCCGTACGTCACGTGACGGCGACGGATGCGCGGCAACAGCTCCTGCACCGCCGGGTGATCCAGGCACAACACGGCGAGCCCGTAGAAGGGCACCTTCTCCGCGAACTCGACGAAGGCCTCCTTGATGGCTTCGTGGCTGCCATAGAAATCGAGATGCTCGGGATCGATGTTGGTGATGGCCGCGATGGTGGGCGTGAGGCGCAGGAAGGAGCCGTCGCTCTCGTCCGCCTCGGCGACCAAGAGGTCGCCCGCCCCCAGCCGGGCGTTGGAGCCGAGCGCCGCCATGCGCCCGCCGACGACCACCGTGGGGTCGAAGCCTGCCGCACGCAGCACGGTCGCCACCAGCGAAGTGGTGGTCGTCTTGCCGTGCGAGCCGGCGATGGCAATGCCGTATTTGACGCGCATCAACTCGGCAAGCATCTCGGCCCGGGAGATGACAGGCGTGCCCTGCGCGCGCGCTTCGAGGATCTCGGGGTTCTGCCCGCTTATCGCGCTCGAGTAGACGATCACGTCCGCGCCATGCACGTTCTCGGCGCGGTGGCCGACGTCGACGCGCACGCCGAGGCGCGCGAGCCGCCGAGTGGTCTCGCCCTGGTGCAGGTCCGAGCCCGACACGTCGAACTCGAGCGTGCGCAGGATCTCGGCCAGACCGCTCATCCCGATGCCGCCGACACCGATGAAGTGCACGTGGCGCACGCGACCGCGGAACATCAGGCCACCCCCTGCATGGTCAGCGGCCCGCGATCGGCGGGCGGAGCCGCGCTGGTGCCACCGCTCTGCACCGTCTGCTCTTCCAGACCGGCGAGCGCGAGCAGATCGCGCGCGATGGTCGCCGCGGCGTGCGGGCGCCCGAATGCGCGGGCGGCCTCCGCCATCTTCTCGAGCACGTCGCCGGCCGCGGCGAGACGGTCGATCTCGCTGGCGAGCCGCTCCGGCGTCGCCTCGGCGGACGGCACGCACAGCGCGGCGCCGGCGCGCTCCAGCGCCTCGGCGTTCCTGAGCTGATGGTCGCCGGCCGCGTAGGGATACGGAACCAGCACACTCGGCCGCCCCACGGCGCAGATCTCGCTGACGGCGCTGGCACCCGCGCGCCCGACGACCAGATCAGCGCCGGCGATCGCCGACGGCATGTCGTCGATGAACGGCACGACCTCTGCGCGGCCCTGCGCGCCGAGCGCGGCGTACAGCTCTTCAACGGCCGGGCCATGCGCGGGACCGCACTGATGCACCACGCGCACTGCAGTCGCCGCATTCGCCAGCGCGTGCGGCACGGCCTCGTTCAGCGACTTCGCGCCCTGGCTCCCGCCCAGCACGAGCACCCGCAGCGCGCCAAGCCGTCGCGTGTAGTCGCGCGGCTCGAAGCCGGCGCGGATGGGGACGCCGGAACGCAGCACGACGCCGCTCCTGAAATGCCCCTCCGGCTCCTCGAACGCGGTGTACGCGCGCTGTACGAATGGCGCCACCAGGCGGTTGGCCAAGCCGATGACGGCGTTCGGCTCCATCAGCGCCAGCGGCACTTTGCCGAACCGCGCTGCGAGCGACACGGGGCCTGCAGCATAGCCGCCGATCGAGAACACCGCTGCCGGCGCGTAGCGCTTGATCAGCGCGCGTCCTTTGCCGACCAGCGCGGCAGCGCGCCCCACGCCGCGCACCGCGCCCGACATGCCGCCGCCGCGGATCGGCAGCACGTCCATCAGCTCGAGCTCGTAACCGCGCTCGGGCACGACGCGCTTCTCCAACCCGCGCGACGTCCCGACGAACACCAGGCGCACCCCGGGCGCGATCGCGCCCAGCGCGTCGGCCACGGCAATCATCGGGAACACGTGGCCCCCGGTGCCGCCGCCGGCGAACAGGATCGAGCTCATGCGCCCTCCTCCGCCGGCGTGATGGCGGGCTTTTTCGCGCGGCGCTTCTTCTTCGGCTTCTTCTTCGCCTCCGGCGTGAAGTTCGCCTCGCTCACCAGCATGGCGCTGGCCTCGGGCTCGGGCCCGCCTGCCGCCACGCGGGCGTTTGCGCCGCCGGGGCGGCTGCGTGACACGTTGAGCAGGATGCCCATGGCAGCGGCGCTCACCAGCAGCGACGAACCGCCGTAGCTCACGAACGGCAGGGTCAGGCCCTTCGTCGGCAACATGGCCATTGCCACTGCCATGTTGATGAGCGCTTCCACGCCGAACAGGATCGAGATGCCGAAGGCGATGTACGAGCCGTAGTCGTCCTTGGCCGCCAGCGCGGTGCGCACGCCCCGGGCGACGATCAGCAAAAACACCGTGCTCAAGAGCAGGATGCCGATGAAACCGAGCTCCTCGCCGATGATGGCCGAGATGAAGTCGGTGTGCGCCTCTGGCAGGTACAGCACCTGCAGTCCCTTGCCGAGACCGAGCCCCGTGACCTGACCCGAACCAAAGCTCATCACCGACTGGAACGGCTGGTACGCCAGATCCTGCCGGTGCTGGTTCATGTTGAACCAGGCGAGCATGCGTTCCCAGCGATACGTCTTGAAGCGCACCAGCCAGGCGGCGCCCACCGCACCCACCATGCCGACGCCCAGCAGGTAGCCCAGTCGCGCGCCCGCGACGAACAGCAGCGTGAAGGTGAGCAGGAGGAGCACAACCGCGCTGCCGAAGTCGGGCTGCTTGAGACACAGGAGCATCAACCCGCCGACCATGATCAGGTGCGGGAGCATGCCGATGGAGAAGCTCTTGACCTTCTCCTGCTTCTTCTCGAGGGAGTAGGCGAGCCAGAGGATCAGCGCGAGCTTGGCCATCTCGGACGGCTGCACGTTGATGGGACCGAGCCTGAGCCAGCGCGCGGCACCGCCGCCGGAGTGACCGAGGCCGATCACGCTGAGCAGCATCAGCGCCGTCACGACCATCAGCGCCGGATAGGTGAGGGCCCTGAGCTTGTGGTAGTCGAAGCGCGACAGGAAGTAGATCACGCACAGGCCCATGCCCGCGTAGATGGCCTGACGCTTGAGGAAGTACTGCGGGTCGTGGAAGACCGTGGTCGCTTCGATGACGCTGGCGCTGTAGACCATCACCACGCCGAAGCCGACGAGCCCGATCGCCACCGCCGCCAGCACCACGTCCACCGAACCGGTGCGCGGCCCGGGCGTCATCAGGTCCTTCAGGAACTTCCTCACCGCGCCTCCGTGAGCTGCGGCCGCGCAGCGAGCTCGCGAACCGCTTCCACGAACCGGTCCCCGCGTTCGGCGTAGCTCTTGAACATGTCGAAGCTCGAACACGCGGGGCTGAGCAACACCGCGTCGCCGGGACGAGCCAGCCGGTAGGCGCGCTCGACCGCGTCGGACATCGACGCCGCCCGCTCGACGGGCAGCCGCTCCCCCACAGCCCGCTCGATGCGTTCGGCCGCTTCGCCGATCAGGACCAGCGCCCGGCCCTTCTGCTGGAGAGCGTCGACCAGCGGCTGGTAGGATCCGAGCTTGTCGCGCCCGCCTGCGATGAGCACGCCGCGCGACTCGGTGAGGCCCGAGAGCGCCGTCACCGCCGCGCCCACGTTGGTCCCCTTCGAATCGTCGTAGAAACGGATGCCGCCGACCACGCCCGCCAGAGCCATGCGGTGCGGAAGCGGCTTGAAGCTCCCGAGGCCCTCGGCAATCGCCTGCGCGGAAACGCCGAGCGCGCGCGCAGCCGCGATGGCCGCAGCCGCGTTGTCCAGGTTGTGACGGCCATGGAGCTCCGCGGTCGCGAGCGAGAAGCGCTCACCGCCGCGCTCGACCACCTCGCGTCCTTCCAGCACGTAGTCGCCGCCCCGGCCGAAGCCGAGCACGCGCCCGCGGCCGCGAGCCGCCTGCTCGGCGCACAACTCGTCGCCGGCCGGGACCACCGCGAAATCCTCCGGCGTCTGGTTGACGAACGCGTTGCCCTTGGCATTCGCGTAGGCCGACAGATCCGGATAGCGGTCGAGATGGTCCTCGGTGATGTTGAGCAGCACTGCCACGTGGGGCCTGAGCGTGGGCGCGCGCTCGAGCTGGAAGCTCGACGCCTCGACAACCAGCACCTCCCAGTCGCCGTCCACGGCGTCGGCAAGCGGTGTCCCGAGGTTTCCGCCAACGAAGGTGCGCGCGCCACCCGCCGCGACCAGATGCCCGAGCAGCGTGGTGGTCGTGCTCTTGCCGTTTGTGCCGCCGACCAGCACCAGCGGCGCGCCCAGGTAGCGCCATGCGAGCTCGAGCTCGCCGATCACCTCGACGCCGGCTCCCGCCGCCTTGTCGAGCTCGGCAAAGGACGGCACGCCGGGCGAGACCACGATCAGATCCGCGTCGTCGAAGCGGACCGAGGCGTAGCCTCCGGCGACCAGCTCGGCGTCGAGCCCGCGCACGGCGGGGTCGAGACGCTCCAGCGGCGCCGCGTCGGCCGCGATCACGCGCGCTCCGCGCGCCGCACACAGCCGCGCCGCGGCAATGCCGCTTCTCCCCAACCCGACGACGACGACCCGTTTGCCCGTGATCTCCATCGCTACCTCAGCTTCAGGGACGACAGGGCCACCAAGGCCAACAGGATGGAGATGATCCAGAAGCGGACGATGATGCGCGGCTCGGGCCAGCCTTTCTGTTCGAAGTGATGATGGATGGGCGCCATCAGGAACACGCGCTTGCCGAACAGCTTGAAGCTCACGACCTGCGTGATGACGCTCACAGCCTCGAGGAAGAAGATGCCGCCGATCAGGATGCTCAGAAGCTCGTTCTTGGTCAGAACGGCCATCATGCCGAGACCGCCGCCGAGCGACAGCGAACCAACGTCCCCCATGAACACCTGCGCGGGATAGGTGTTGTACCAGAGGAAACCCACGCCCGCGCCGATCACGGCCGCACCGAATACGGCCAGGTCGCTCATCTCCAGGATGCCGGGGATGTCGAGATACTGCGCCATCGGACGCCCGAACAGGATCAGGCCCGCGATGTATGCCCACACCATGTACGTGCCGGCGTTGATCATCACCGGGCCGATCGCGAGGCCGTCCAGACCGTCGGTGAGATTGACGGCGTTGCTCGTGCCCACCACCACGAACAGCGCGAACACGACGTACAGCCACAGGGGCAGCTCGACCGGATGCTTGTGGAAGGCCACGAACGGGATCGACAGCCGGGTCCGGATCGCCACCCAGTCGGCGGGCATCTTGTTCGTGTCGAGGAACACGTAGCCAATCGCAGCGCCGCCGATCAAGAACTGTCCGAGCAGCTTGTAACGCCCCGGCAGACCCTTGCTGCTCTTGCCGGTGATCTTGAGCCGATCGTCGATGAAGCCGATCGCGCCGTAGCCCGCCGTGACCGCCGCCGTGACGAGCACGAACACGTTCTTCACGTCCGCCCAGAGCACGGTCGGCACCAGCACGGCCAGCAGGATCAGCGCGCCGCCCATGGTCGGCGTGCCCGCCTTGACCTGGTGCGTCTCGGGACCCTCCTCGCGGATGATCTGGCTGATCTGCTTGCCGCGGAGCTTCTTGATGAACCACGGCGCCAGCACGAAACACATCAGCATCGCCGTGATGGTCGACATGATCGCGCGGAACGGCGTGTAGCGAAGCACGTTGAGCGCGCTCGCCCACCCGAAGCGCTGGCTGAGCGGATAGAGCAGCTCGTAGATCACGCCGCCCTCCCCTTGGCCTGCACCAGACCGTCCACGATGCGCTCGGCGCGCACGCCGCGCGACGCTTTGACCAACACCACGTCGCCCGGCCGCACGCGCTCGAGCACCGGCCCGAGCGCCGAGTCCGCGTCCGGTGCGAACACCGCGTCGAGTCCTCCGGCACGCGCGGGGGCGAGCATCAGCTCGGCATCCCCGCCGACCAGCACCAGCGCAGCGGCGACGCCCGCGCCCAGCTCACGCCCCAGCGAGGTGTGCTCGCGGGCGGAGGCGGCTCCAAGCTCGCGCATTTCGCCGAGCACCACCACCAGCCGCGCGCCGCGCGCGTGGGCGATCTCGCGCGCAGCTTCGAGCGAGCTCTTCACACTGGCGGGATTCGCGTTGTAGCTGTCGTCGAGCACCACAGTGCCGTCCGCGAGCACGAGCGGCGTGAGCCGCCCCGGCTCGCCGGCGATCGCACCCGCGGCGCGGACGGCATCGACCGGCGCGCCCAGCACGCGGTCCGCCACCGCCAGAGCGGCGAGCGCGGCCAGCGCGCCCGGCAGGCCGCACAGCCCAATGTCGAGCTCGTCGTCGCCCGACGGGCGGTGGATCGCGAGATGCGCGGCGTCGAGGCCGCGCGGCTCGCGCGACAGCAGCCGGTACTCGGCCTCCCGAGCGGCGCCGTAGCCGATCTTCAGCCCCGCCGGGCTCCGCTCGAGCTGGCGCAGCACGCGGGCGTCGTCGACGTTGCCGATCGCCGTGCCGCCGGGGCCCAGCGCCGAGAGCAGCGCGCCTTCCTCCGCCTCCACTGCGTCCAGGTCGCCGATGCCCTCGGCGTGCTCGAGCGCGATAAGTGTGAGCAGCGCCAGGTCCGGCTCCGCCACTGCAGCGAGCTTTTCCACCTCGCCGCGCTGATTCGTGCCGATCTCCACGACGGCTACGCGATGCGCGGGCTCGAGCCCGAACAGCACCATCGGCACGCCGATCTGGTTGTTCAGGTTGCCGCGCGCGGCGAGGACGGCGCCCGGCATCAGCGCCTCCAGCACCGACGCGACCGCCGTCTTGGTCGTCGTCTTGCCGGCCGAGCCGCCGATCGCCACCAGCGTGCCGCCCCAGCGCCGGCGGTGGAGCCGGGCCAGCGCGCCCAGCGCCTCCAGCGTCGACGGCACGCGCACCACGGTAGCTTCGCTCGCCAGCCGGATCTCGCGCGAGACCAGCACGGCCGCCGCGCCTGCGCCCAGCGCCTGCGCCGCGAAGTCGTGTCCGTCGAAGCTCTCGCCCTCGAGCGCGACGAACAGTTTGCCCGCCACGTCGCCGCGCGAATCGGTGGTCACGCCGCGCACGGCCTCGGCCGAGCCGGCGCGCACCTCGCCGCCCGTCGCCCGCGCGATCTCGGCCAGCGACAGCGCTACGCGATTGCCCGGGATCGGCGTCGCCATCAGTGCCCGAGCCTTTCGCGACGCAGCGAAAGCGCGCGCCGGACTTCCACGCGGTCGTCGAAGCGCCGCCGTACGTCGCCGATGATCTGGTACGGCTCGTGACCCTTGCCCGCCACGAGCACGACGTCGCCTGGGTCGGCCAGAGCGACAGCCCGCTCGATGGCCTGGGCGCGGTCGAGAATCGTCTCGTAGGGAATATCGTGCGCGGCGAGCCCCGGCTCGATCGCCTTCGCGATCGCTCCGGGCTCTTCCGAGCGGGGGTTGTCGTTGCTGATGATCGCGTAGTCTGCACCGCGGCCGACCGCGTCGCCCATCAGCGGGCGCTTGTCCGGATCGCGGTCGCCGCCGCAGCCGAAAACGCAGATCACCCGACCGCCGCCGAGACCCCGCACCGCGGCAAGAGCCCGCGACAGCGCGTCCGGCGTATGCGCGTAGTCGACCAGCGCGACCACGTCGTCGACCGGAACGTCGCAGCGCTCGAGCCTGCCCGGGACGGGCGGACACCGCGACAGCGCCTCCGCAGCCCGCTCGACGGGAAGCCCGAGCGCCTCGACGATGCCGAGCGTGAGCAGCAGGTTGTCGAGGTTGTGCTCGCCGACGAGGCGGCTCGCGAGCTGGACCTCACCGGACGGCAGCAGCACGCCGCCATGGATGCCGCGCGCGTCGAGACCTACGTCGACCGGGTGCACGTCCGCGTCCGGCGCGCGGCCCACGCGGATAACGCGGCCCCGCGCAAGCCCCGCGAAGCGCGCACCGGTCTCGTCGTCCACGTTCACTACCGAGGCCTCCGGCGCGAGATCGGTGAAGAGCCGGAGCTTGGCCGCCGCGTAGCTCTCCATCGAGTCGTGGTAGTCGAGGTGGTCCTGCGTCAGGTTCGTGAACGCCGCCGCGCGGAAGTGCACGGCGTCCACCCGCGCCTGCGCCAGCGCGTGGCTGGACGCCTCCATCACCAGGTGCGTCCCGCCGCGCGCGAGCACCCGCGCGGCCAGCCGCGAGATGTCGTCCGCCTCCGGCGTGGTGAGCGCCGAGTCGCCGCGATCGCTCTCGAAGTCGTAGCCGAGTGTTCCGAGCCGCGCCGGGCGCGCGCCCGCGCCGGCCAACGCATGCTGCACGAGCCACGCGGTAGTGGTCTTGCCGTTGGTTCCCGTCAGCCCCACCACGGACAGCTCGCGGGTGGGATGGCCGTGCACGGCCTCCGCGGCCAGCGCCAGCGCCAGCCGCACGTCGTCCACTTCCAGAACCGGCACGTCGAAGCGCTCGGGCACACCGCGCTCGACTACCAGCGCCGCGGCGCCGCGCGCGATCGCCTCCTCGATGAACGAAAGGCCGCTCGCGCGCCCGCCGCGGCGCGCCACGAACAGATCTCCGCGGCGCACCAGCCGCGAGTCGTGCCGCACATCGCTCACGACGACGCCTGCGTCGCCGACAAGCCGCGCGCCGACGCGCTCGAGCTCGCGCGACAGCTCGCCCAGCGTGACGCCGGAGCGCGAGCTCTGCACGTCGAGTCGTTTGGTCGGCACGCGCATGTTCATGTTGCAGGCTCGAACACCAACAGCAGGTTGTCGCCCTTCTTCAAGACGCCGCCCGGCGCAGGCCGCTGCCGCGCCAGAAGCCCCGAACCCTTGACCTCCGGACGTACGCCCAGCTCGATTGCCTGGCGCACCGCTTCGCGCACCGGCCAGCCCGTCATGTCGGGGAGGCGCACCGAACCGTGCGGAACCGGACCGTCGTCCTTCTTCACCTCCTGCACCGGCGGCTTGTCGCCTTGGGCCTGACGCAGCATCGCGATGGTCGCGTTGGCCGGGTCCGGCTCGTGTGCGAGCTGCTTCATGTCCACCGGCTTGGTGCCGCGCGGCGTGAGCCCCATGTACTTGAGCGCCATCTCCGCGACCTGGCGGAACACCGGCGCAGCGACAGCGCCGCCCGCGTGCTCCACCATCGGCTCGTCCACCATCACGGCGATCGCGACCACCGGATGATCCGCGGGCACGAATCCGACGAACGACGCCACGTATTTGTCCAGCGAGTAGCGCCCCGTCGCGGGATCCGTCTTCTGCGCGGTCGCGGTCTTGCCTGCGACCTTGTAGCCGGGGATCGCCGCGGCGGTACCCGTCCCCTCCCCTTCGGTGACGCTCACCATCATCTCCGCCATGACGTGCGCGACACGTTCGGAGATCACGCGCCGCCGTACGGTCGGCGCCGCTTCGCGCACCACTTCGCCGTCGGCCGTCGTCACCTTCTTCACCAGGATCGGCTGCATCAGCTTGCCGCCGTTGGCGATCGCGGCGGCGCCCATTGCCAGCTGCAGATTGGTCACGCTGATGCCCTGGCCAAACGACGCCGCCGCCGTCTCGACCTGCACCCAGGGGCGGCCGCGCGGGCGCAGCGTGCCGGAGGACTCGCCGGGCAACGGAATCCCCGTCTCCTCGCCGAAGCCGAAACGGCGCAGGCCCTCGTACAGCTTGTCGCCGCCCATGCCGATGCCGATCTTGGCGGCGCAGATGTTCGACGACACCTGCAGGATCTGCGAAGGCGTGAGCCACCCGGAACGGTGCGTGTCGCGGATGACGATGTTGTCGAGCGGCATCATGCCGTTTTCGCAGAACAGCTTCTGCGTGGGTGTGATCACGCCGTTCGTCAGCCCGAGCGACAACGTGAACATCTTCATGGTCGAGCCCGGCTCGAAGACGTCCGTCACGCTGCGGTCGCGGCGCTGGGCCGGTTCGCTGTCGGTGTAGTCGTTCGGGTTGTAGTGCGGCCAGCTCGCCATCGCGAGGATCTCGCCGGTGTCGGGCCTGACCACCACGACGGATCCACCGTCCGCCTCGAAGGTGCGGATGGCATTGCCGAGCGCGCGCTCCGCGACGTACTCGATGCCCTGGTCGATGGTCAGCTCGATGTTGTGACCGGCAAGCGCCTGGTCGTCGCGGGCGCTCCCGGAGAACAGCAGCCTTCCCGCGCGGTCGCGCAACCCGCTGAGCTGCTCCATGTGGCCCTTCAGCTCGCGATTCAACTCGAGCTCGAAGCCGTCCTTGCCTTCGCCATCCGGCGCCACGAATCCGAGCACCGTGCTGGCCAGCTCGCGGCGCGGGTAGTAGCGATGTCCCTCGCCTTCCACGACCAGGCCGTGGATGGGCCGCTGTTGCTTCCTCGAGGCGAGCTCGCGGATGCTTTCCGCTTCCCCAGCGCTGATGCGTCGCTTGAGCCAGGTGAAGCGATGCTTCTCCAGGATCTTGCGCTCGATCAGCGCCGGATCGAGCGACAGCGCCCGCCCGATACGGTTGGCCGCGTCGCGCGCCACGTACGGGACCTCGGCCGGGGGCACGCCGCGGAGCAACTCCACCGAGTCCATGCTCACGCTCGGCACCTCGACGCTCACCGCGAGCGCGCTGCCGTTGCGATCGTAGATGGTGCCCCGCTTGGGTACGACGTGCAGGCGGCGCTGGCGCTGCATCTCGGCCAGCTCCCGCCACGCCGGCCCGTCCTTGACCATCAGATCCCACGCGGCCGAGACCACCAGCCCGAGCCCGAGCGCGAGGAGACCGCACAGGATCCCCATGCGCATGCGGATCCAGCGCCCGCGCGCCGTGCTCAGGCTCGATTCGTTCATGGAGCGCCTCCGCTCTTGTCGGTCGGCTGGTCCTGTCCGTCGTCGGCCGGTTCCTTGCCGGCAGAGAGGATGCGATCGGGGGTGGGCTCCTTCATGCCGAGCAGCGTGCGCGCCACGAGCTCCACGCGCTCCGGCGTCTTGTGGCTGGCGAGCTCCAGCTCCAGCACACGCTTGACCTCACGCAGGCGCGAAACCTTCGCGTGCGAGTGCCCGAGCTCGTAGCCGAGCTGCACCGAGCGCACGCGCAGTCCCAGGTAGAGCACGAACGCCGCGGTGGCAGCCAGCACGGCCAGCGTCCACAGCACCAGAAACGAACGCGATTCGTTCATGTCGGGCTGTCCTCCTCGATGCGCCGCGCGGCGCGCAGCTTGGCGCTGCGTGCCCGCGGGTTGTCCGCACGCTCGCGCTCGGACGCGAGAAGCGGCTTCTTGTTCAGCCGCTGCCAGAGTCCCCGGTCGGCGAACGCGCGCTTGACCAACCTGTCTTCCAGCGAATGGAAGCTGATGAACACCGCCACGCCACCCGCACGAACAATGCGTGGTGCCAGCTCGAGCAGCTGCGTCAGCTGGTCGAGCTCGCCGTTGACTGCGATGCGCAGCGCCTGGAACGTACGCGTCGCCGGATCGATTCCGCCGACGCGCCGCGGTCCCACCGCGCGCACCACGGCGCGCCTGAGGTCGAGTGTCGTCTCGAGCTCGCCGGCGGCCAGCGCCTGCTTGATGCAGCGAGCCACGCGTCGCGAGCGCCGTTCCTCGCCGAGCTGGTAGATGACATCCGCCAGCTGGTCCTGCGAGAGGCGTTCGACGAGCTCCCGCGCCGTCTCGCCGGCGCCCGGGTCCATACGCATGTCGAGCGGACCCTCCACACGGAAGCTCATGCCCCGCGCCGCGTCCGTGAGCTGGTGCGAGCTGATGCCCAGGTCCGCAACCAGACCGTCCACGACATCGACGCCCGCGTCGGCAAGCCACGCCTCGACCTCTTCGAAGCTGGCGCGCACCACGCGGGCCCGGATGCCGAACGGCGCCAGCCGCTCGCGCGCGGCATCCACGGCGGCAGGATCGCGATCGAAGGCGATCACCCGCGCGCCGTCCTGCGCCTCGAGAATCGCGGCCGCGTGTCCACCGCCACCCGCCGTTACGTCGACGTACACGCCGCCGGCGCGCGGCGCGAGCGCCTGCACGACCTCGCCCGGCATCACCGTGGTGTGCTCGAAGCTGGGCGGGGGTTCGATGATCTCGGCAGCCACGATCATATCCGTATCTGCTCCATGACGGCCTGTTTGAAGGCTTCCTGCTCATCAGGCGACATCGCGAGCGCAGCGTCCCAGCGCTCCTTCGACCACAGCTCGATGTTCCGGCCCATGCCCGCCCAGAGCGCGTCCTTGGCGAGCGACGCCTTTTCCCTGAGGTGCGGCGGAACCAGCACGCGTCCCGCGCGGTCGAGCTCGCACTCGATCGCCGCCGACACGTACAAGCGACGGAAGCGAACGATGTTCGGGTCGAGCCGCGGCAGCTCCGACATCTTCTGTTCGAACTCCTCCCACGCACGGATCGGGTAGACGTGCAGGCAGGGATCGAACGGCGCGGGCGTGACGATGAACCGCGAGTCGCCGTCGGCCATGAGCGCGTCGCGGAAACGCGCCGGAAGGCTGACGCGCCCCTTGGCGTCGATGCTGTGGACGAACTGCCCGCGGAACATGGCTGACCCGACCACCAGATGGGAGCGTGCGACACTCTGCCCCACTTTCTCCCACTGGACTGGCCGACGCTAAGGGCGTCCAGGGTGTGGTGTCAACAAGTCGGCAACCGCGATCCCTCTTTATTTCCGCGCGCTTGGATGCTTCCATCCGCCTACATGCTCACTCGTTCAGGTGTGCTGGTTGACGCAGGTTGCGCTGGGGTTCCGGCTCCGGGCCTCCTTCAGGGGGCACCCCACCAGGTCCCAGAGCAGGCCCACCCCGCCCGTCCAAGCAGCCCACAGCCCGGACAACTGTGGCAAAATGCCACGTATTTGTGACATTTTGCTACTATTTTCGGCCCCGACGAGCTCGCTGGCTAGCGATCCGCGCGCAGCCGGAAGACACCGACGAAAATGCCGACGGCAATGAGCGCGGGGAGCAGAGCGAGCAGGGTCGACATCGAACGGCCTGTTCGCAATCGCCGTGCCCTGCCCGATCGAGCCGGAAAGCGCTGGGTCGCGGAAGGATGGAGTGGGTCGGCGCCCACGGCGCTGTGTCCCGCCGGACACCGCGACCGCGACCGGGACCGCGACCGGAGCCCCTACCTCGGCCGCACGTTCCCGCGCACCCACTCGACGATGTCGGCCAGCGGCGTCCCGGGCTTGAATACCTTCTTCACGCCCGCTGCCTCCAGCGTCTCCACGTCCTCCTCGGGCACGATGCCTCCGCCGAAAACGGCGATGTCGTCGGCCTGGCGCTCGGCGAGCTCCTTGATCACGGCGGGAAAGAGCGTGTTGTGCGCGCCGCTCATGATCGACAGGCCCACCGCGTCAACGTCTTCCTGCACGGCCGCGCTGGCGATCATCGCGGGCGTCTGGTGCAGGCCGGTGTAGACGACCTCGAAGCCCGCGTCGCGCAGCGCGCGAGCCACGACCTTTGCGCCGCGGTCGTGACCGTCCAGGCCTGGCTTGGCCACCAGGATGCGCACCTTCTGCTCGCCGCTCATGTTGGCGGCACTATAGATGACTGTGTCGGCCTGCGGGACACGAATCAGCGCTCGAGCCGCGAGACCACCGCGCCGAGCACGGCGGTAGCCGCCGTCTCGGTGCGCAGCACGAAGCCGCCGAAGCGCGCGGGGAGAAAGCCGGCGCTCTGCGCCTGGGCGAGCTCCTCCGGAGCCAGGCCTCCCTCGGGACCGATCAACAGCGCAAGCGGACGCTCGCCCGACCACTCGCCGAGGCGCGTCGCAAGCGACGCCGGAGCTTCCGGATCAAGCACGAGGCGGAGCGCTTCGTCCGGACGGCCCAGCGCTTCGCGCAACGAGCACGGCCCGGCGATGCGCGGCACGTCGCCGCGGCCCGATTGCCGCGCGGCCTCCACCGCGATGGTGCGCCAGCGCTCGAGCCGTGCCCCGGCGCGGTCGCCGAGCGCGACCACGCTGCGCTCCGTCTCGATCGCGACGACGCTCGTTGCTCCGAGCGCCGTCGCGTCGCGCACCACGCGATCGAACCGATCGCCCTTGCCGAGGCCCTGGAGCAACGTCACGTGGAACGCCGGAACGTTCGCCGCCGGTTCAGGAGCGTCGAGGCGGCACACGGCCTGGCGCCCGCGCGCGGCGACCAGCTCGCCGCCCGACTGCAGCGCGGCGTCGGGATCGAATGCGACGAAGCGATCCCCGGGGGCCAGACGGTGCACGCGCACGAGGTAGCGGGACGCTCCTTCGTCGAGCGTGCGCTCCCCGGCGGCTAGCCCGGGGACGTAGACGCGAACGGTGCGGGACAACGGGAGGGTGATACCATGACTGACCGGGGCCGCGAGCGTGACTGGGAGCGCGACCGCGTCCGTGACCGCGTCCGTGCTAGATACGTTCGCATCGATGCAGGAGCGCCAACGAAGCATCATGTTGATCCTGATCGCGGCCGCCGCGGCGGGCTCGTACATGGCCGTGCAGCAGCACCAACACGCCGGTCTGGCGTCGGCCACCGCGAGCGCTCCGGCGGTGCCGGCGTCGGCCCCGCTCCCGGGTGCGAGCGTACCGCCTCCGCACCCGGCCACGCGCGCGGAAATCGAGGCGACGCTCGCGTCGCTGGAACGGGACGTGAAGGGCGGCGCCAGCGACGCGAAGACGCCCTGGGCGCTGGCGCACGGGCTGCTCGCCTTCGGGCCGCACCTCGAGGCGGACGACGGGCGACCCGCAGTGGACGTGATCGCGAGCTTCGCCGAGCGCAAGCAGGTCGGCGGCAAGACGCTCTACGTCTTCCCGGTGAAGAAGGGCAACAGCCTGGTCGAGCCGCATCCGTCACTGCAGGTCAAGTCGATGCTCGAGGCGGGCGTGCCGCTCCACCAGAAGCTGGTCACGGCGGATGCCACCACGGTGACGCTCGGGCGGCTGGTGCACGACATGGAGCTCTCCGCGCGCATGCCGGCGAGCGACGCGGACTGGCACCAGGAAGCGTGGACGCTGAGCGCGTGGGTCGAGGACAAGCGACTCGGCGACAAGCTCGCCGACAAGGGGGCGCTGGATCTCGACAAGCTCGGCGTCGCGGCGCTCACCCGACTGGAGCAGGACGACCGGGTGCTCACGGAGTTCCATGGGGACCCAACCAGCGCGTTCGATCCCGGCTCGCCGCTGCGCAAGGCCAAGCAGGACAGGACCGGCATCTACGGGCACAGTTGCGGTGGACTGCATCTGGTGCAGGCGGTGATCGACAGCGTGATGCTGGACGGCGACGCGACCGGCAAGCAGCGCTTGCGGAAGCAACTCGGCGTCCTTCTGTTCCGCTACGAGGCAGAGCGACAAGTCTACGCCGGGCTACTGGCGCGGCATCCGGAGGCGGGGCTGGCGCTGCGCGCGCAACAGCAGAAGTTCTTCGGGCATCTGCTGGAGACGCTGGGCCTCGCCCGCAAGCTGGGCGCATACGATCCGAAGACCGACGGCGGCCGGCGCATCGACCGCGTGATGCTGGATGCGGCGGGCGACCTCGCCAACACCGTCAAACAGCTGGAGCAGGGCGGCGTGTACCAGCGGCTCGACCAGATCAAGAAGCAGCACGAGCAGACGTACCTCGATCTGATCGGCGACGGCTGTCACGCCATACGCGGGCTCCGGCGCACGCTTTCCCTGCTGCCCGGCTAGCCCGCGCGCAGCTTGCCGCCGTAGTCGACGTACGTGTGCTGGGCGGGGACGTTGACGAGCACGCTGGCGCGTTCTTCGATGGGGGGCGGCTTCTGGCCGGCTTCGAGCACCATGGCAGTCAGCCGCCCGCCGTAGACGCAGCCGGTGTCGATACCGGTCGCGTGAGGATGCAGCTGCGGCGTGAGCCGCGCGTTGTGGCCGAACACGACGTGCGGACCGCCGTCGTAGTCCGCGCCCCAGAGCGTGCCGCCGAAGCGATTCGACGGGATGCCCTCTGCGTCGATGGTGCGGATGTGGGTGAGCAGCCATGGGTCCTGCTCCTCGAACGGCACGCCGGGCACCACGCCCGCGTGCACCACTCTGAGCTCGTGCTCGGGCAGCTCAATCGACAGCGGCAGTGATTCGAGCAGCGCCCAGTCGTCGTCGTCGAGCTCGTCGAACACACGACGGTGTGCCGGTCCCATTCGCGGCCCCGGCTCGCCGCGCGAGCGGGCATCGCGGGCCGCCAACAGCCGCTCCTCGTGGTTGCCGAGTACCGAGCGGGCGCCGAGCGCTCGGACCTTCGCCAGCACGCCGCGCGAGTCGGGGCCGCGCGCCAGGAGATCCCCCACGAAAACCACCCGGTCTGCTTCCCCCACGGCGAGCCGCGCGAGCAGCGCATCCAGCTCGGCCGCGCAGCCGTGGACGTTGCCGATGATCAGGGTCCGGCCCATGTGAAGAGCGTAATTACCTGAAAATACGTGTCAATTCGGCAGGCAAGCCGGGCCCGCGAGAGAGCCCGTGAAAAACCGTGATCACGGCGCACCACGCAAGGCTATCCTCGCTCGCGCCCGGGTCCGCAAGGTTCCGGACCGCTTGCGGTTTTGGCCGCGCGCGTGATAGCCGGAGAAGTCTCAAACCGTGTCAGGGAGAGAATGAGCATGCCCGTCCGCGTCCACACCGTGGCCACTTCGGCCGTCGTCGCCGTCCTCGCCGTCGCGCTCACCGGCTGTAACGGGGACGACATCAAGTACAAGCCCAAGCCGGCCGTCAGCGGCGCCAAGGCGAATCTCCCGCCGGTTCCGAACGTTCCGCAGAAGCCGATCAAGAAGGGCGATGCGTACACCGTGTGGGGAGCGAGCTACTACCTGCGCAGCCGCGTTCACCACAAGGAAGTGGCGGACCAGAAGCTCAGCATCACCGGTTGGATCGTCAAGACGAACCTGCCCGAGGCACCCAAGTGCGCGGTGCACAAGACGGGCAAGGCGGATCCGGACAACTGCAACGCACCCGTTCCGGCCTTCTGGCTCGGCGACACCAAGGACGCCAAGCTCGACGAATGCATCAAGGTCGAGGGCTGGGCGTCGAACTTCGCGCAGATCTACGATGCGGTCGAGAAGTACAAGAAGGTCAAGGACGAGGACAAGGGTCCCGACGAGCCGGTGCAGGACGAGCTGTGGGGCGTGAACCTGCCCTATCCGCTGCCGGTCAAGGGTGTCGAGGTCACCGTCACCGGGCAATACTCGACGACTTTCACGCGATCGTCGACGGGCACCGAGGCTGATCCGATCATGGGCCTGATGACCTACGAGAAGATCGACTACAAGACGAAGCCCACCGAGCCCGCTACGCTTCCCGGCATGAAGAAGGACTAGCGCCGCTCACCTGGTGGCGCCGCCAGGATGTCGGACCTACCCTGCTTCCGCGTGCAGGGAATCGCCCGGGTCTGCGGGCGGGCAGCGATGTTGCTGTTCGCCATGGCGCTGCTGGCTGTCGCCGGCTGCGTGAAGAAGCCGTATCCGGCGGATCGTCCGGTCGTCGCCAGCGTCGATCTCCAGAACGCGGGCTCGGTCGACAGCGACGACGTACTCGACGGGCTCGCCACCGCCGAGTCGCCGCGCTTCCTGTTCATCTGGGACGGCGTCGTCTTCGACTACTCCGTCTACGACAAGAACCTGCTCGCGAAGGATCTGCAGCGCGTCGAGCGCTACTACCAGCGACGCGGCTACTACGAGGCCAAGGTAACGGCAGCGCGCGTCTGGTATCCGGACCCCAGCGACCCGCACCACGTGAAGGTACAGATCCGCGTCGTGCCGGGGCCGCGCGTGGTGGTCGGAAGCGTCGCGATCCACGGACTGGAGCGGCTGCCGATCAAGATCGCAACCAAGGCCTATGCCGCCGGGACGGATCTGCTGCGCACCGGCGCACCCTTCGAGGAGGACGCATTCAAGGCCGCGAAAAAGGCGGTCGGCGATACGCTTGCGGACAACGGCTACGCCTTCGTGAAGGTCGATGCCCACGCAAAGGTCGATCTGGAGAAGCTCCAGTCCGACGTTGAAATCGACGTGAAACCAGGACCCGCCGCACAGTACGGGACGGTCAGCATCGTCGGTTTGAAGGAGATCCCCGAGGGGCCGGTCCGCGCCAACCTGAACATCGAGGAGGGGGAACCGTACTCCCACGCCGACCTGCGCGAGGCGCAGGACGCCCTGATCAACCTCGGCGTGTTCGCCAGCGTCGACGTGCGCCAGGACACGACGAAGCCCGAGACGCACAGGGTGCCGATCACGGTCGTAGTGCGCGAAGCCGCGCTCCGCACGGTGCAACTCGGCGGTGGTGTGCGCGCTGACGTGCTGCGCCTGTCCGGCCACCTCAGGCTGGGTTGGGAGGACCGGAACTTCCTGGGGGGAATGCGCGACTTCTCCATCGACACGCGCCCCGGCGTGACGCTGTTCCCGGCGAGCCTGTACCAGCTCGACGCGCTCGGGAAAGGCATCAAACCGGTGCCCGAGAACTACCTCCGCGCCGAGTTGAAGCAACCGTCGTTCATCGAAGGCCGCACCACGGGCTTTCTCGCGAGCGAGTTCAACGTCTACCCGCTGCTCTACCCGAACATGAGCGTGGACGACCGCATCATCGGCTACCTCGAGGTGAAGGCGTCGGCGGGCCTGGAACGCGCGTTCTTCGGCTACCACTTCTACGTGACGCCCTCGTACAACTGGCAGTCCGACCGTCCGTTCATCTATCCGAACAGCGTGCAGCAGGACAAGCCCGCAGGTCTCGACCCCGTACAGGTCTCCTTCCCCGAGCTCGTCACCAACCTCGACTTCCGCGACGATCGCATCCAGCCTACCGCCGGCTTCTATTTGACAAACTCGCTGCAGGTGGCCGGCTATATCTTCGGCGGCACGGTCAGCGACGTCCGCATCCGTCCGGAGGCGCGCGTCTACCTGCCGATAACGCGTTCGCACAGCGTGGTGCTCGCCGTGCGCGCAGCGGTCGGGTTCCTGTTCCCGCACAACTACGGCAGCTCGCTCGATGACCCGTCGCTGGATCCGTACAACCCGGCTGTGGTGCGCGATCAGCACAAGCTCCTGTTCCGCGCGTTCTACTCCGGCGGGCCGAACTCCAATCGCGGCTATGCCTATCGCGAGGTCGGCCCACAGGGTCCGCTCGGGTTCCTGGTCCCGACCGGCGTGAACTGTTCGCTCACGCGCACGTTGCCCAGCGGCGCCACGACCACGCTCACCTACGACCAGCTCCCATCCCAGTGCATCCGGCCGCTGGGCGGGCTGACGCTGTGGGAAGCGTCACTGGAAGTGCGCTTTCCGATCGCCGGCCCGGTGCGCGGCGCGACTTTTCTCGATTCCAGCGACGTCACACGAAGAGTGGCCGACATCGCCTTCAACGCCCCGCACCTGTCGGCAGGCCTCGGGCTGCGCTACACCACACCCGTGGGGCCGCTACGTTTCGACGTCGGGTGGCGCCTGCCGGGCCTGCAGGTCATCAGCGGCACGCGCAACGAAGGAACGCCCGGGACGACGTTCGGGCTACCGATTGCGATCAACATCGCGCTCGGCGAGGCGTTCTGATGACGGGTCGCCCCGGCGCGCGCCGCCTCCTCCGGCTCCTCGGCCGGGCACTGGCAGCGTTGGGGCTCGCGGTGGTGTTCGTCACCAGCACGGTGGCTGGCCTGCTGCTGCATCTGGACATGCCCGCGGGGCGGCGGCTGGCGGCGCGGGCTCTGTCGCAGCTGCTCGGCGATCTGTTCCGGGGCAAGGTGACCGTCGGTCACCTCGACGACATCGACGTTCGACAAGGTCGTCGCGAGCGACGTGGAAGTGCGGGACCCCCGTGGCAACATCGTGCTGGAAGTTTCCGAGCTGCGCGCCAAGGCCGATGTGGCTGCGATTGTCGAGAAGCTGCTCTGGGGCGGACCGAAGACCACGATCGTCATCCCTCACGTCCGGGTCGAGAAGGCCGAGGGCAACATCATTCCAGATCCGGTGACGGGGATCCCCACGATCGCGAACGCCTTCACGCTCGTACAGAAGCCGTCACAGCCCGCGAAGAAGCCTTCGGGACCGCCCCGCGAGATCCGCGTGTGGCTGCCGCACATCGAGATCGGGCGCGCCTACGCGCGCGGCACGGTGGCAGGGCTTCCAACGCTGGAGACGGAGCTCGCGTCGGTGCAGGGCTCGGTGCTGGTCACGCCGAAGGGCGCCGCCATCGACGTCTCCGCGTTTCGGCACCGTCGTGCGCGGACTCGGGGGCACCGACGCGCGCGGCACCGGCACGCTGCACATCCGCGCTCCAGGCGCGGTGTGGAGCTCGTTCGACGGCTACTTCGGCAACGTGGAATTCGGCGCCTTCACGCGCGTCGACGGCGACCGCGTCGCCGCGACGCTCGATCTGCCGCGCGCCAAGCCCGCTGCCATGCGCGCGCTGTGGCCCGATTGGCCATTGAAGAAGGACGTGGACGCACACGTCGAGGCGCGCGGCAAGCTGCCGAATCTCTCGACCAGCGCGACCTTCGACATCGAGGGCTCGCAGATCAGCGCGAGGGGTCCGCTGCGCCTGTCCGGAGGCGTCGAGGCTAAGCTGGACGTGAAGGCGCGCCACGCCAACATCCAGGCGCTCTGGCCCAAGGCGCCGGCAACGGACTTCTCGGCCGACACGTCGCTGGATATCTGGAACAAGCACGGGCAGGTGGTCGTCGACGTGAACGGCACCACGCAGCCGACGAAGATCCTCGACCAGCCGGTGCCCGCCGTCGACGTAAACGGCACGTTCAACGAAAAGGGCTTCGACGGCAAGGCGACCCTCCACGAGCACGGCCTGCCGCTGAAGGTCGCCTTCGCCCTGCACCCCGACGGCTCCATCGATCTCGACGCGCAGTCGCGCGGCTTCAGCATCCAGGGCGCGCCGCGCCTCAAGCAGTACACGGACGCGCGAGGCGAGGCGCAGATGCGGGTCAAGGCGCGCATCGAGCACGACCACCTGGACGCCTACCTCACCGCGGACGTGAACGACTTCGCGCTCGGCGACGTGAAGCTCGGGCACGGCCGCATCAACGGACACGCTTCTGGACCGCTCGCGGAGCCCAAGCGGCTGGACATCGACGCACAGCTCACGGGGCGCGACATGAAGGCTGGCATGTTCTCGTTCGACAAGGTCGACGCCAGCGCACGCGGCCCGGTGCTGGCACCGCGCGTGCGCGCTTCGCTGGAGGACCGCTTCGGTCCCTCTATCAACGCCTCGGCCGTGGTGCCGACCCAGGGTCCCACGCGCGTACGGCAACTCGCGCTGGACGTGGAACGCGGCAGCGCGAAGCTGCACGGCAAGGTCGCCCAGCTCGATCTTTCCGGAGGCAATGTCGAGATCAAGGACCTGAGCCTGACGGGCGCCGGCGGGGAGGTGCACGGCTCGGCGCGAATCCAGCCGACCTTGCTGGAGGTCCACGCCAACGGGACGGGGCTGGATCTCGACAAGGTCGCGGAGGCGCTCGGGCTGCCGCGCGGCACCGTGGGCGGCACGCTGGGAATCCACGCGGACGTGACCTCCAGCCGCACGTCCTCGAGCGGCGAGGTCCGCATCGCGCTCGGCAACGCCTCGATCATGAGCTTCGGGGGCATCTCCATGCTCTTGAACGCCAAGCTCGACAACCGGAGCCTCGACGGCGACGCATCGGTGCTGGTCAAGAACATCGGCGCGCTCGGCGCGCAGTGGGAAACGACGCTGGCCGGCCCCGTGCAGAAGGCGAAGTCATGGACCGACATCATCGGCGAAGCCGAGGTGCAGCTCAGCGACGTGAATCTGGCGGGGCTCGAGCACGCACTGCCCAAGAGCCTGCATGTGGAAAAGGTCACCGGACACGCTTTCGGCCAGTTCCGCGTCGACCGCAACAAGCCCCAGTCCCTGCCCAGCGTGTTTGCCGTCGCGGGGACCAAGAACCTGGACATCCAACGCCAGGTGCCGGGCGAGGCAGCGGAGCACATCCAGCACATCGACGTCCAGGTCGGCGGACAGATCGACGGAGAGACCGGTGCGACGACCGGAACGACACGACTTGTCTACGAGGACAGCGTGCTCGCCGCGGCCAGCGGCTCGCTCTCGCTCGATCTGCCGCGGGCAATCCGCCAGCCTCGCGTGCTCGCCGAGCAATTGATGGACACGCCCATCACTGCGGTGCTCAACGTGCCGCAGCGCTCGCTCGATGCCTTTCCCGAGCTGATCCGCCCGAAGGGCGTCAATGCCAATGTCGGCGGACGCATCAGCCTGGTCGGCACGCTCAGGAGCCCAACGTTCAGCGCCCAGGCCACCGCCCAGGGGATCTCCTTCACGGGCAGCCGTTACGCGATGCCCTTCGACCTGGACGCGAGCGCCCAATACGTCCAGAAGACGGGGCGCTTCGGCGGCACCGCGCGCGTCCTTGCCAACAACCGGCGACTGGCGCTCCTGACCGCGCAGGGAACGGCTCGCTGGAACGATCTGATTGGAAATGTGCCTGCAGGCAAACCGCGCTGGACCGGCGGCGTGCAGCTTCTGCTCGACGGTCTGCCGCTGCGCATTCTGCCGCCGCTAGCCGATAGCCGCGTCGCCGGCGAGCTGTACGGCTCGGCGGCGCTCCAACGACAGGGCGCCCTTCCCGACGTTGCTGCGAACCTCGACGTGCGGGGCGCGAACATCGAGATGATCCCGGTCGGCAACGGGCGCGTCACCGTGCGCTCGAACGGCGAGGCCCTGAACGCGACGATGCACTTCGACAACGGCGGCGGCAGCCTCGACGCGGAGGCGCGCGCCGCGCTCGGCTGGGACGGCGTCGTGCCGAGCATCGACGACAAGCGTCCTGTGCGCATCGACGTCGGCGCGCGACACTTCAACGCCGTCGTGCTGACGCCGCTCCTGTCCGACGTGCTCAGCGAGTTGAGCGGCGACATCGACGCGAAGCTGTCCGCCGACCTGACGCAGGAGCCGGACCCGGAGCATCCGAAGCACAAGCGCTGGACCGGTCAGCTCAGCGGTCAGGCCGACATGCAGCACGGCGTCGTGCAGATCGCAGCGCTGGGGATGCGGCTGACCGACGTTGCGTTCACCGCCACGGCCACGGGCAAGGGGCGCCGCACGGAGATCGTGATCCAGAGCGCTACGGCAACCTCGCGCTCCGAAGAGCGCAACATCGCGGCGAGCGCGCGCCTGTACATGGACGGCCTCCGGCTCGATCGCGGCTCGGCAGCCGTCAACCTCGGGACGAACCAGGCCGGCGTCCCGCTGATGACCGAAGGC
Source organism: uncultured delta proteobacterium (assembly GCA_963826085.1). Lineage (GTDB taxonomy): Bacteria > Myxococcota_A > Polyangia > Polyangiales > Polyangiaceae > CAWDXG01. The sequence continues at coordinate 176,734 of CAWGVN010000001.1, forward strand.
GTGGAGCTGGCATCGGTGACCAGCAAAGCGCCCGTCACGGTGACTCTGCACCGGGTGCCGGAGCGCATGATGGTGGACGTGAACGTGCCCAGGGCCGTGGCGAAGCTGCCGCGCGCTACGTCGCGGGACGTGATCTCGCTCGGCAGCAATCCGGACATCGAGGTGATGCAACCACTGTACGAGCCGGTCGAGCACCGCAGCGGCGAGGCGCTTCCCTGGCACGTCGTCTTCAACCTGGGCGACGTGCGCGTGATCCGCAGCGACGTGGAGGTCCCGATCCACGGTCAGCCCATCATCGACATCAACAAGGAAGCAGAGGTCAAGGGCTACGTCACGCTGGATCCGGGTGGACGCGTGCCGGCGCTCGGCAAGGTCTTCGTCATCGACGGCGGCCGCGTCTCGTTCGATACGGGCGACTCGTCGAACCCGCACGTGGACGTGACCGCGAGCTGGCGATCGCCGGACGGCACTACGGTCTACGCGAACGTGCAGGGCACGCTAAAGGAAGCCCAGCTCCGCCTGAGCAGCGATCCGGCGATGCCCGAGCCGGAGATCATGGCCCTGCTGCTCGGCGGCTCCCCGAGCGACAGCGGTACGGAGGCGGGCTCCGGCGGTCAGCAGGCGCAGGCCATCGGCGTCGGCGCCGCGGCGCTCGGGTTCAACGAGCTGTTCTCCGAGACGCCGCTCGGCGCGGTGCAGTTCCGCACCAGCACCCGCCAGAACCAGTACACCTCCAGCTCGAACCCCGCCTACACCGCGGCGGTGCGCATCAGCGACGAGGTCTGGCTCGAGGGCACGTACGAGCAGGGCGGCGCGACCGGCGGCGGAAGCGCGGGTGACCCGAGCGCCTCCGGAGCCAACAAGGCCGCCTTCAGCGCCGCCATCGACTGGCGCTTCCACAAGAACTGGTCACTCCGCACCGAAGCCGGCAACGCCAGCACCGCCCTCGACCTGCTCTGGCATTACCGGTACTGAGGGTCTCCACCCCCGCCCGGTGGTGCCGGGAGCCCCGGACCTACTCTTTGCGGGCGCTGGCGCAGCCGACGTTGAGGGCGAGCTCGAATTTGCCTTCGGACCAGTACTTGTCGATGGCGTCGCGCACGTAGTCGAGGGGCTTTTCCATGTCCTCGACGCCGAGGGAGGCCTTCAGCTCGGGGATGACGAGCAGCCGCGTGACCGGATCCTCGATGAACGCGCGACCGCTGTCGAAGGTGAGGTCGGTCGAGCGGATCTCGACATCGACGTCCTCGAGTCCCGCATCCTCGAGCTCTTCAGAAAGCGTCTCGATCGTGGGGCGGTTCGACATGGCGTCCTCGACAGCTTTGCCGAACTCACCCTCGTCGTGCTTGAGCGCGTACTCGCGGAGCAAGTCGCCGATTTCCTGGAAAGAGCCGCGTAGCGGCAGCGCAACGAGCGCCTGGCCGCCAGCGTACAGTACTCGCTCCATCTCGCGGAAGAGCCCGAGGCGCTGCTCGGTGCTGCCCACGGGGTGCAGGTTGAGCGCGTGCGAGAAGCTTGCGGCGTCGAGCGGAGTCGGCAGCTCACCGCCCTCGACGTACTCGATGGCCGGATCGCCGAGCAGCGCGGCCTTGTTGCGCGCCAGCTCCAGCGCGGATTCGGAAGCGTCCACACCGACGACGCTGGAGCCCTCCACCTTCTCGTACAGCTGGCCGTCGGGGTAGCCGGTCCGGCAACCGATGTGGGCGATGCGCGCCCCCTGCCCCGACAGCAGCATTTCGATGGCAAGCTCGCCGAACAGCGACAGGTAGCGCGGTACCACGAACGTCTCCATGATCGCGGCATCCGCGGGCACGAGCCTGTCGACGGGGATCTTCACCAGGAACGGAGCTATCAACCTACGCCAGCGGAATCAATCCGTTCCTTCCCGGCGGCCGGAAGAGCACGTCCAGAGCCGGAAACGCGGCCGGAATCGACGGGGGCCGCCCGCGCGTTAGACTCCGACAGGTGCAGCCCCTGGTCCGAGCCGCCGTGGTCACGGCCGCGCTGTCCGCGCTGGTGCGGGCAGCCGCAGGCTCGGCTGCGCCTGCCGACGCGCGGCACGCCGGCCCCGGAGACGCTGCGACGGGCGACTCCCTGCCCAGCCTGTGTCCGCCGGGCACATTGCCCGACAACGGCGTCTGCATCCCCGTTCCCAGCGGCATAGCGGGCGGCGAGGCGCTGCAGATGGAAAAGAACGGGCACTACGAGCGGAGCGGTCGCTGGCGCGTGTACGACCAGATCCCGCGCATGCCCGACCGCCCCGCGGACTACCGGCGCTACCGCTATCCCGTGCCGCCCGAGCCCGGCCAGTCGCTGGTGATGAGCGGCTACGATTTGGATCTCCCCGACTACGAGCAGCGGCGTGGCCCGGACCTCAAGGCCGTCGGCCACGGCGGCATCGACCTGGCCGAGCCGCGCGGCACGCCCGTGCGCCTCGTCGATCTGCAGCACCAGGTCGGCAACGCGGAAGTGCTCTACGTCGGACCGCTCTTCGGCAACACGGTGGTCACGCGCCACACGGTGCGCGAGGGCGGACAGCTGCGCGAGTACCTGCTGCTCTACGGCCACCTGCAGGGCCCCGCGTCCGGCGTGACGAAAGGCATGGACGTCAAGCAGGGCACGGTCCTCGGCTTTGTCGGCGACTCCGGCTCGGCCGGCGTCGTGCACCTGCACCTCGAGGTGCGCCGCGTCCGCGAGGGCGAAAACCCCGCCGACTTCAAGCCCCGGCAGATCGTCGACAACGCGTATACCGTGGTGTGCGATCCGCGGAATGTGCTGCCGTTCCGTTAGGGGTGCCGCCGCTCGCGGGCCCTTTGGGCTGTCGGGCGGCTTCGTCGGTGCCAGGGGTGGACCTGGGCGGACGAGCGGGCCAACATGACGGGATGCCAAAGGTCCTGTCAGAAGAGGCCGTCGACGTGGTGCGTCGAACGCTGGGACTGGACCCGGACCGGCCCATGGAGGAAACGGTCGAGGGGCTCGTGTCCGTCCTGGAAGAAGAAGCACTCGTCCTCGACCACCGCAGCTCTGCGGAAGAGCTCGTGAAAGGTTTCCCGGCGGTCGCCCGCGCCGCCTTCCCGGACCTCCGCGTCGAATCACCCGAGCGCGACCCATCGGCAGGAGTGCATCTGGCGTACGAGGGGCAGGACGAGGTCGTCCGACTCGGGCAACAGGACGAAGGCTCGCCGTTCGACGCAGTGTTCGCCAGGATCGAGGAGATGACGGGCGGAGAGCTCGTCACGCTCGGGCTCGAAGCCTACGTCGGCACGGACAGCTACGCCTACATCGTGCTCCACGAGGATCGCTGGGAAGACCTGCGCGACGCCCTGGGCGAAGATTTCGACGACCTGTTCGTCGGCGACTACGCCAACTAGTGGAGCAACCGAGGGTTGCAGCGGCAGCTCACGGCACGAGCTTGTACCCGAACCCGTACACGGTAAGTATGTGTTCCGGCTTGTCCGGCCGCCGCTCGACTTTCTTCCTCAGCTTGACGATGAAGTTGTCGATGGTGCGATTGGTGGGGCTGGCATCGACGCCCCAGATCTTGTTGAGGATCTCCTCGCGCCCGACGGGTTGCCCCTGGCGTTCGTACAGCAGGCGCAACAGCTCGACCTCGTAGAACGAGAGGTTCTCGGCCTGCTTGCCGCTGCGCTGCACGGTGTGCGCGGTCACGTTGACGCTGGCGCCGCCGACCTTGAAGACGAGCACCTCGGACGGGCGGTTGGCGCGGCGGAACAGCGCGCGGATACGCGCGATGAGCTCGCCCACGCTGAACGGCTTGGTCACGTAGTCGTCCGCGCCCACGTCCAGGCCGCGGATCTTGTCCGCCTCCTGGCTGCGCGCCGTGAGCATGATGATGGGCATGAACGCGTCGTAGCGGCGCAGGTCCTCGCACACCTGGTAGCCGTTTACGTCGGGCAGCATCAGATCGAGCAGCACGGCGTGCGGCCGCTCCTGGCGGGCGACCTGCACGCCCTCCTTGCCGGTGCCGGCCGTCACGACGCGGAAGCCCTCGAACTCCAGCGCGTCCTTGAGCCCGAGCGCGATGTGCGGCTCGTCCTCCACGACCAGGATGGTCTTCCGGGGCTCCACCGCGGGCCATCGTAGACCAAGCTCCGCCCGGCCGGAATCCCCCGCATCGCCACGTGCCGCACGTCGACTCCCGCGCCCTGGAACCGCGAACGCGTACAAAACACGCGGGGCGGCTCGCCTTCCGGCGGCCGCCCCTGCGCGGTGCGTGCCTGGCTCAGCCTCCGGTCGCGAAGGTCGCGCCGGCGCAGGCGATGAAGACGTTCGCGCCATCGGCAGGCGTCTTCGTGTCGGCGCCGACGAAGCGAAGCAGGCGCTTCTCGGTCTCCGGGCACTGCGCGATGAACTTGGCCGAGCAGGTCTTGTTGTCGACGCAGGTCTGGTCGATGTAGCAGTAGCCGTCGACGCCCTTCTGCGTGACCGGGTCGACGTTCAGGCAGGCCTGGAGCCCGGTCTGCGGCGTGAGCTGGTTGATCAGGCACATGTTGAAAGCCGAGCATGCGGGCAGGTTCCCAACATCGCACTGGCCGTCCTGCTTCAGGCGCGTCCGCACGGCGGAAGCGAGCTTGGTGCCGTTGTCACCCGTGAGCGGCGAGCGGCCCGGCGTGTTGGCGCAGTCCTCCGGCTTCGCCGACGCCTCGACGACCTCGCACGGCACCAGACCGGTCTTCGGATCGGGCGCGAGCTTACGCGGCAGGCACTTGCCGTTGAGTGCTTCCTTCAGACGCTCGATGATGGCGCCGACCGCCGGGTTGTAGCCGTAGTCGGGCTTCGTGTTGTCGAGCACCTTCGGACAGATCGAGGCCACGATGGAGTTGCTGCCAAAATCCTTCAACACCTGCAGCTGGCGCAGACCCGGATAGGCCTTGGCAAAGTACTGCGTGGTGCTGTAGGTGCCGCCGGTCGGGTCCTGGCACAGCGGCTTGTTGGGCGAGGCATCGGGCTGACCGAAGTTGCCGCAGTCCTGGCCGTTCTGCCGCGGAGTGCCCAGCGGGAAGATGCAGGCGTACTGCAGGTCGTCCCGGTTGGGGATGTCGTACTCGTGACCGTTGATCTTGTTCGCGCCAACGCCGGCGCTGGGCGGCGCGATGGCGTCGTTCGTGATCGGGTTCGAGCCGGTGCGCGGGTCGATCGACTCCTGCATCAGCGGGTCGTTCGGCTTCACGTACTTGTTCACGTCGCCGACGATGTCGTCCCAGACGCCGTCCGCGCTGATCTGGTCGGCCGTCTTGTACTTGAGCGTGTCGGGCGTGGTGAGCGTGTCGTCGGTTGCGATGTCCTGCCACGGAACGCCGGTGATGCCCGCCAGGAACACCAGCGACGTGTCGCGCCCGTTCTTGAAGAGCGGGTTCGCCTGCGGGGCGTCGCCCTTGCCGCACGACAGGTCCGTGTGGCCCGGGCAGATTTCCTGCTGCGACAACGCGTTCACGTAGCGCTGCGTGGGATAGAGCAGATCGAGACCGAAGCGCCGCTTCTGCTGGAAGCAGCGCAGGTTCAGCGCATCCTGCTTGTCGGTGAAGCCGCCCGAGGTGCAGGCCGGGTCCACCTTCAGCGCCTGGCAGCCCTGGGGCGGCGAGGCTTCCGACAAGGCGCACGAACGGCAGCAGCTGCTGTTCGGATCCGTGGCGCAGGCAGACGACGCGCGCGGCATGTGGTCCTGCCGGGCCACCAGCCAGCCGAGGCCCGAATCCGAGATCGAGCAGTCGTCCTCGTCGGTCAGCATGATGATCGCGACCAGCGAGTTGTCGCGCAGGAAGTTCTTGCGCTCGGTCAGGACCTCGTTGTCCACGCCGGTGGGCGTCGCGTAGTTGTTCTTGACCGTGACGCTCTGCGGGGGTGCCGGATCGACGAGGAAGCGGTACCAGGCCTCGAGCGAGGACTCGAAGCCGCAGCCCTGCTCGCCAGCGGCCGTCACGTAGTTGGTGAACTCGGTCTTCACCTGGGCACCGTTGGTGCCGTCGAAGGCGAGGAAGCCCATGTTGTTGAAGCTCGTGAGCCCCGAGCGCACCTTCGGCAGCAGATGACCCTTGTCGTCGTTGGTCGCGCCGGCCTTCGCGTCGGGTCCCTGCGGATTGCAGAAGTTGGTCGGATTGCCGTGACCGCCAAGGCTGGACGTGATGACTCCGATGTGGATGTCGTTGACTGGCTTGAACTCCTGTGACGGGCCGTTGGGATACTGCCCGGAGCAGGCGCCGCCGACGGCGGGGATGGTCGCGCCGGAGTCGTTGCTGCACACCTGGATCGGGTTGATCAAGCGGTCGACCAGCTCCGGCACGGCCTGCGCCAGGATCTGCTGCTTGTCGGCCATCGAGATCGAGTTGTCGATCATGAACAAGAGGTCGATCTTGTCGACCGACTGCTCCTTGACCGTGTCGACGAAGAGGTTCTTGGTGGTCGGGGTCGATGGCGCGACCGGCCGATCCAGGCAGCCCGTCGCGAGCCCTGCGACGGTCGCTACCGCGAAGAGGCCGGCCAATCCGGTGCGCACGAGGCGTGCCGGAAGGCTCGATGCAGAGGATTTCGCAGACTTCAGCTTCATCGAACAAGCTCCTTGGATGACCGGAACCCACGCGCGGTCGGGCGGGCGGGTGCCACCGACGGGATGGGCGGAGGGAGAATTGGCCTGACCTGGACCAACGTCCACTCTTCTTTACCGGCTCGGGCACCGGCCGTCCGAGCGTAAGTGCCCGGGACGATTGTTGTCAATCGCGCCCCGGGCTCGAGGAGAGTGGACGAGAGCCACCGCATGAAGTGGCTGCGTCGCAAGCCCCGTGCCGCGGGAATCCAGCTGAAATCCAGCCCGATCGGCTGCAGGGGTGCCAACCGCGTTGGCACCCCTGCCGACCGGGGTTGGCCCCGGCCGCCCGCCCCGCCTCACTGGGTCCGGAACGTGGCGCCCGCGCAGGCGATGAAGACGTTGGCGCCCTGGGTGGGTGTGTCGCTCTCGGGCACGAAGCGCAGCACGCGCCGCTCGGTCTCCAGGCACTGGCTGATGAAGGCCGGGTTGCCCTGGTGCGGATCGATGTAGCAGTAGCCGTTCACTCCAGCCTTCACCGGGTCGTCGTTGAGGCAGCTCTGGAGCCCCGTCTGGTTGGTGAGCTGCTGGATCTCGCACAGGTTGAAGTCGGAGCATGCGGGCTCGTTCCCGGCACCGCACTGCCCGTCCGCCTTCAGACGCGATCGGACGGCAGCCGCGAGCTTCGTCCCGTCCTCGCCGGTGAGCGGCGCACGGCCCGGCTTGTTGCCGCAGCTGTAGCTGTTGGGCGCGTTGACAGGCAACGCCTCCACGACCTTGCAGGGCACCTCTCCATAGGTGGAGCTGCTCTTGTCCGTATCCGGCGCCAGCTGACGGGGCAGGCACTGCACGTGGAGCGCCGTCTTGAGCCGCTCGATGATGGCGTTGACCGCCGGGTTGTAGCCGTAGTCCGGATTGGAGTCGTCGAGCACCTTCGGGCAGATGGAGGCCACGATCGAATTGCTGCCGAAGTCCTTGAGCACCTGCAGCTGCCTGAGGCCGGGATAGGCCTTGGCGAAGTACTGCGTGGTGCCGTAGGAGCCGTCGGCCGGGTTCTGGCACAGCGGCTTGTCGGGCGAGGCCTTGTTGCTGCAGTCGGTATTGGTCGGCTCTGGTGCTGCCAACGGGAAGGTGCAGGCGTACTGCAGGTCGGCGCGATCGGTGACGTCGTACTCGTGGCCGTTGATGGGGTTCGCGCCGACACCTGCGCTGGGCGGCGCAAGGGGATCCCCGGTGATCGGGTTCGAGCCGGTGCGCGGGTCGATCGACTCCTGCATCAGTGGGTCGCTGGGCTTCACATGCTGGTTCACGTCGCCGACGATGGTGTCCCACACGCCCTCCTTGGAGAGCTGGTCGGCGGTCTTGTACTGGAGCGTGTTGGCCGTCTTGAGCGTGTCGTCGGTGGCGATGTCCTGCCAGGGCACGCCGGTGATGCCCGCCAGGAACACCAGCGACGTATCGCGGCCATTCGCGAAGATGGGGTTCGTCTGGGGAGTGTCGTCCTTGCCGCAGGACAGGTCGGCGTGGTTCGGGCAGATCTGCAGCTGCGACAGCGCGTTCACGTAGCGCTCTGTCGGATACAGGAGGTCCAGACCGAAGCGGCGCTTCTGCTCGAAGCAGCGCAGGTTCGGCTGGTCGTCGGCCGGCGCGAGGCGCGGTCCCTTCTGGCACGCCGGGTCGGCGCTGATCGCATTGCAACCGGGCGGCGGCGAGCTCTCGCTCGAGATGCAGGTCCGACAGCAGGGGCTGTTCGGATCGCTGTCGCACGCGCTGGTCGCCCGCGGCATCGGCTTGACGTTCTGGCCCGACGGCTGCGCCACCAGCCAGCCGACACCCGAGTCCCGGATCGAGCAGTCGTCCTCGTCCGTCAGCATGATGATCGCGAGCAGCGAGTCGGGGCGCAGGAAGGCCTTGCGCTCGTCGAGGACCTCCTGGTCGACGCCGTCGGGCGACGAGGCGTTGTTCGAGACCTTGACGTTCAACGGGGGAGCGGGGTCGACCAGGAAGCGGTACCACGCCTCCAGCGACGACTCGTAGCCGCAGCCCTTTTCGCCCGCGACTTGCACCTGGTTCGAGAACTGCTGCTCCACGTCCGCACCGTTGGTGCCGTCGAAGGCGAGAAAGCCCAGGTTGTCGCCGAGCCCCGAGCGCACCTTCGGCAACAGACGGCCGTGGTCGTTGTCCGACGGGTTGAAGTTCGCCCATTGCGGGTTGCAGACGTTCGACGCCTGGCCGTGGCCGCCGAGGCTGGAGGTGATCACGCCGATGTGGATGTCCTTGATCGGCTTGAACTCCTGTTCCGGGCCCTTTTCGCCCTGCGGACAGCTTCCGCCGCTGGCCGGCGTGGTCTTCCCCGAGCTGTCGGTGCACACCATGATCGGCGTGATCAGCCGCTTGACGAGCTCGGGCACGGCCTTGGCCAGTATCGCCTGCTTGTCCGCCATCGAGCTCGAGTTGTCGATCATGAACAGCAGATCGATCTTGTCGACGCTGTCCTGTTTGACCGAGTCGACGAACAGATTCTTCGTCGTGGGCGTGGACGGCACGACCGGGCGATCGAGACAGCCCGACGCAAGGACCGCGATGCCCGCGAGCAGAAAGAGACCAGCCAACCCAGCGCGCACGCGGCGCGCCGACCCCGAGTTCGACGTGTGCATGATGGAACGTTGTGTCCAGCCCGCAGGAAAGCGGCTCACGTCGGGGACGGATTTTTTGTCGAGGCCCCGCTTCCCGACTTCGAGGGCGCTCCTGCCTTGTGTGCCACATGTGCCAGCCGCGGCGGTGCGGGAGATGAGTCGGGAAGATCATCGCGACGCATGTGGGATTGGCGAAGCAGGCGCTGATGGCGTTGCAGCAACTCGAATGCATGCAGCTGTCGCAGGCCGCGTTGCCGCTGGAGACCTGATTGCAGGTCGCGCCCGGATCGGGCGGAGTGCACGCGCTCGCTGCGTCCTGGCAGCCGTTGCCCACGTCGTTGCCATCGGGATACGCGTGCAACACGTTTTGCGCTATCCTTGGATGGCCGGACCCCGGCGTCCGGCAAATGCGGGGAGCTAGCATGGCCTGGAGATCCTTGAAGGTGTCGGCGGTTCTTGCCGTCGGCTGTGCGATGGCTGTCGGGTGCGGCGGCAAGGTGGGCGGAAGCGGCACGGGCGGCGCTGCCGGGGCGGGCGGCACCGGCGCGAGCGCGGGTAGCGGCGGCACCGGCGCGAGCGCGGGTAGCGGCGGCACCGGCGCGAGCGCGGGTAGCGGCGGCACCGGCGCGAGCGCGGGTAGCGGCGGCACCGGCGCGAGCGCGGGTAGCGGCGGGGCAACGTGCAGCGGAAGTTGCATCGTTCCGCCACCGCCGAGCAACGCTCCGCCCAACACCAGCGGGACCAGGACGGTGATCGAAGTCAGTCGCTTCTACCTCGGCGACAGGAATCAACAGGGCCAGCTCGATCCGAACGCCTGGAAGCACTACGGGTACGATCTGGACGGTCTCGATTCCACGGGGCACGACCAGAACCACTGCACCCCGGCCCCTGGTGCCAATCCCGTGAGCGTGAAGACCGACGGCGCCTACGGGATCGACAACTCGTTCGGCGAGAATCTGCTTCCGCTGTACACCTCGCTAGCAGTGGACCTCCCGAGCAGCGTCAACCAGTGGCTCGCCGACGGCAAGGGCACGCAGCTCATCCAGCTCGACAACCTGGTGGATCCTGCGCTCGCCCCCAACCAGAACGGCATCTCCGCCGCTCGATACGTGGGCGCCAACAAGGGCTCGCCCGCGGCGTTCGGCAGCGGCGGCGATGTCTGGCCGGTCACGTACGAGTCGGTCGTCGCCGGCAACATCAATGCGCCGCTTGTGACATTCCCGAAGAGTTACGTCTCCTCAGGAGTGTGGGTGTCCGGCGGCGGGGGCAAGTTCGTGTTGGCCCTGGACTCCAGTGTGTGGCCGCTGGTGCTGCCTCTGTCCCGGGCCGTGATCACCATGCGCATCAAGGGTGCGGGCAAGACGGCATCGGCCGTCCAGGGCACGATCGCCGGCGTGATGAACACCGAAGCCTATGTCGCAGCGTGGAAGAAGATTGCCGGAAGCATCGACACGAGCCTGTGTGACGGCCCGACCTTCGACAGCGTCGCCCAGCAGCTCCGCGCAGCCAGCGACATCATGTCCGACGGCAGCAACGGCGATCCCTCGAAAACGTGCGATGCCATCAGCGTGGGCATCGGATTCGACGGTATCGCGGCCCAGATCAGCACTGTCGCGCCACCCGTCCAGCCAACACCCGACCCGTGCGCGCCGTGACCTGGGGAAGCTCCGGTCCGCCTGCTTGAAGGCGGCCGGCAGCTCGCGGACGCTACCGCGCCCGCCCGTGCTGCTCGCGCCTGTGCTCCGCGCTCTTCTTGTGGCGGTGGTGGTGCTCGTCGCTGTCCGGCTCCGCGCCTTCCCGCCACACCGGCATGCCCGCCTTTTCCTGCCAGTCGGGGTCGCCGTACTTGCCCTTCTCGCGCCACTCCTTCGTCGCGCCGCCGGGCTGCGTGTCCTTGTCGTCGACGTCCAGCCCCTGCGTCACTGTCAGGAGCTCGTCCGCCGCGTATGCGGGGTGCTGGTCGCCGCGCACGTTCACGCTGTCACGAGGCATGTCGCCGGTTCCTACCTTGATGATCTGCGTGGTCGGCGGATACACGTCGTTCCAACGCTCGCGCACCGCATACGGCCCGTCCCGAACGATGCGGTAGCGGTGCAGCTTGAACCCCGGCACCCCGCGTTGCGACAGCACACGCACGCCCGACGGAAGGTGCTTGTCCTCGCGCTCCACCTGGTCGAACGGGATCGCCGCGTCGATGTGCCGGATCAGCGTCACCGTCCGCGTCCGCTTCGGGCCAAGGATCTCCGCGCGAACCTTGCCTTCCTTGACCGTCTCGTGCAGCACGACCGGGAACTTGAAGGGGTTCTTGATGCGGAAATCGATGGTCGGATACACCACCGTCGCGTCTAGCCCCATCTTGATGTACGAGCTCGGGCGCGTGTGCGGGTAGCGCTCGACGATGTCGAGCCCCGCGAAGAACGCCGCGCCGTGCAGCGTGCCCGAGATCTGGCAGGTGCCGCCGCCGATGCCGTCGACCAGCTCGCCCTCGGCGATGACCGGCGCCACCTTGTAGCCGTTCGCTTCGTCGCGAGGTCCCACCACCTCGTTGAAGTCGAAGATCTCGCCCGGCAGCATCACGTAGCCGTCCAGCTTGGAAGCGGCGAGCCTGAGATTGAACGTGCGCGCCGCGGCCCTCTGCGCGCGGTTGTAGTCCGTCTCGAAGTAGCCCAGCACGTGGTCGAACTCCACGTTGCCGAGCTCGGCGGCGACGCGGTGTGGCTTCTCGTGCTCGAACACCAGCGGCACGCTGTGCTTGCCGCTCTCGAGCGCGTCCGCCAGCGCACCCAGCGTCGCGTCCACGTCCAGCCGTCTGCCCGCCACCTCGTGAACGAGCTTCTTCTTCTCCAGGTCGAGGTGCGCGTTCTTCGGCAGCCGATCCAGCTCGTCCTTGATCACCAGGATCGCCGGCAGTGCCCGATCGACGTCGACCACCATGGGTACGGGCAGCTCCAGTGCACCCTTCTTGCCGCTGTTCTGCCAGGCGCGTCGCATGGGGCTGGTCGGGTCGCGCGCGTCGCGCACCAGCCCGGTCAACCTGAGCTTGTCGATGCCAGCGCCCAGACGGCCCGGCAGGTACTCGCGTACCTTGCCGTCGGGCATGCGCAGGCCGATGCTGCGCCCGGCGTAGCTGCGTACCCGCTCGAGCGCGCTCTCGATCGCGTGGTCGTCCAGCTTCAGCGGCTGCCCGAGCAGGCGGACCTCGGGGGCCGCGGGCCTCTTGTCGCGCGGGCTGGGCGCGCGCGGCACCAGCACGAAGCCGATGCCGAGCCCGGCGACTACCGCCACCGCGATCATCAGCGCGCCGCGCGCGGCGGCGCCGGAAAGCTCGACTCCAGCGACCTGCATCAGCGAGGCAGATACTGGAAACCGCGCCGGTTCCAGTCAAGCGAGGCGCGGACGGCCTTGCGGCCGGGAGCTTCGGCGTATGGCTGGTCGCCCCCGCGGTCGCGATCTACCTTGAGCGCGTTGATCCCCGAAGAAGTCGAAAAGAAGCTGGAATCGCTGCCCGCGAGCCCCGGCTGCTACCTGTTCCGCGACAAGCGCGGCAAGGTGCTCTACGTCGGCAAGGCGAAGAGCCTGCGCTCACGCGTCCGCAGCTACTTCCAGGACTCCGCCGGGGACACGCGCGCCTTCATTCCCTACCTGAGGAAGAGCATCGGCGATCTCGACACCATCGTCACGGCTTCGGAGAAGGAAGCGGCGATCCTCGAGAACAGCCTGATCAAGGAGAGCAAGCCGCGCTTCAACGTCAAGCTGCGCGACGACAAGGAATACCTGACGCTGCGGCTGTCGACGATCCACCCCTGGCCACGGCTGGAGCTGGTGAGGCGTCCGGTGAACGACGGGGCGCGCTACTTCGGGCCGTACCACTCGGCGACGGCTGCGCGCCGCACGCTGCACCTGGTGGAAAAGCACTTCCAGCTCCGCACCTGCTCCGATCGCGATCTAGCGAGCCGCAGGCGGCCGTGCCTGCAATACCAGATCAAGCGCTGTCCAGCGCCGTGCGTCTACGATGTGGACCGCGAGCTGTACGCGCAGCAGGTGCGGGCAGTCTCGCTTTTCCTCGACGGCCGCCACGACGAGCTGACCGCGGAGCTCGAGCAGCGCATGCGCGCCGCGAGCGCCGAGATGGAATACGAGGCCGCGGCCATCTACCGCGACCAGATCGACGCCGTTCGGAGCGTCAGGGAAAAGCAGCGCGTCGTCGCGGTCTCCGACCGCGACCAGGACGTGCTCGGGATGTACCGCGAGGGCGAGCTGGTCGAGCTCAACGTGCTGTACGTGCGCTCTGGACGCGTCGTCGACGCCGCCAGCTTCTCGAGCGCGAAGGTCGAGGTAGAGGACGACGAGGTGGTGGCGGCGTTCCTGCGCGAGCACTACGGGGAGGGTGGACCGGGCGCGGCGCTGATCCCCGACGAGGTGCTGGTGCCCGTGCGCCCGGACGGCGCCGACGGCGTCGCCGAGTGGCTCAGCGAGCGGCGCGAGGAGATCGCGAAGCTGAAGGGCGTGACGACGCGGCGCTGCCAGCTGCTCGCGCCGACACGCGGTCCGAAGCGCCGGCTGCTCGAGCTCTCGATGGAAAACGCCAAGCACACGTTCGAGGAGAAGCGTCGCGCGGCCGAGGACATCGACGAGCGGCTGGCGCGTGTGCAGGAGCGGCTCCGGCTCCCGACTTTGCCGCGCCGCATAGAATGCGTGGACATCTCGCACCTGGGCGGGCAGGACACGGTCGGCGCGGTGGTCGCATTGGAAAACGGCGTGCCCTACAAGAAGCGCTACCGCACCTACCGCGTGCGTGGAGTGGGCGAAGGCGACGACTACGCCGCGATGTACGAGGTGCTGGGACGCCGCTTCCGGCGCGGGCGCGCCGCAGCCGAGGCGCGCGCTGCGGCGTCGGTGTCCGACAATCCCGGCGAGGCGGGCGAAGCAGCCGAGGACGCCACGCCCCTGCCCGACGAGCTGCCGGATCTGTTCGTGGTGGACGGCGGGCGCGGGCAGCTCGCGGTGGCGCTGACGGCTGCGCACGATCTGGGCCTGTTCGACCTGAGCGTGGTCGGCCTCGCCAAGGAGCGGGAGACGGCGCTCGGCGAGAAGATGGTCGACCGCGTGTACCTGCCCGGCCAGAAAAACCCCATCCCCCTACGGCCGAACACGCCGGAGCTGTTCCTGCTCGCGCGCGCGCGCGACGAGGCGCATCGCTTCTCCAACCGCGGCAGGAAAAAGGTCGGCAAGAAGCGCCGCATGGCGTCCGAGCTCGATTCCATCCCCGGCATCGGGCCGCGTACCCGCCAGGCGCTGCTCTCGGCGCTCGGCTCGGTGAGCGCGATCCGCGAAGCAAGCGACGAGGCGATCCTCGCCGTGAAGGGCGTCAACCGGCGTCAGCTGGCGGCGCTGCGCGAGCGGCTGACCCCGGACTCGACGACTTCGTAGGGCGGCGGAAGCCGCGCGCCAGCGCTGGGGAGCACCCCCGCCGCTTGCCGAAACCCGGGTGCTCATCTAGCCTCCCCGGCATGTACAAGTGGACTTTGGCGGGGATGATGTCCGCGGGCGCGTGCGCGCTCGCTCTGGGGGCGTGCGGCGGCAGCGAGGTGGCGAGCATTCCGCCGGTCGCACCCGTGGTGCAGCCGGCGCCGCAGCCGGATATGTTCGCCAGCGTTCCGGCGGAGGGCGACGACGACAGCGGCTCCTCCGATCAGAGCAGCGGCGACACCGGCAAGACCGACCAGGCGCAGCCAGCCGGGAAGACGGACGAAGGCAAGCCCGGCGACAAGACCGATCAGGGCAAGGCCGACAAGAAGGACGCCGCGGAGCCGGCTGCCAAGAAGGAAGAAGCGAAGCCCGCCAAGAGCAAGAAGGCGCCCAAGGCCCCGAAGGCCAAGCCCGCGGCCAAGAAGAAGTAACCCGCGAGCCCGCTATGCATGCGGTAGTGCTCGACAGGACGGGCGGGCCCGACGAGCTCCACTACCGGGAGGTGGACGACCCGTCGCCGGGTGACGGCGAGGTGTTGGTGCGGGTGCACGCGGTCGGCGTGTGCGGGCGCGATCTGATCGATCGTCAGGGCGGCTTCCCGATGATGAAGCTGCCGACGATCCTGGGCCACGAGTTTGCCGGCGAAGTGCTCGCGGTCGGCACCGGAGTGGAGGAGCTCGCGGTCGGCGACCGCGTCGCGAACCTGCACCGCCCGTTCTGCGGGCGCTGCCGGAGCTGCCTCGCGGGCGAGCAGGTGGATTGCGAGCGAGCCTGGCAGAGCTTCGGGCACACCGTGGACGGCGCCTATGCACAACGCGTTGTGGCGCACGAGCGCGCGCTGGTGAAGGTTCCCGCGGATATTCCGTTCGTGCAGGCCGCTCCCGTCGGCTGCACCGCAGGCGTGGCGCTGCGCGCCCTGCGCCACGACGCCCATCTGGCGCTCGGCGAGACGATCCTGATCACGGGGGCCAGCGGCGGCGTGGGGACGCCGGCCATCCAGATCGCGCGGCACATGGGCGCGCGCGTGATCGCGGTGACCAGCAGCGAGCAGAAGGTCGAGAAGCTGCGCGCCCGCGGCGCCCACGAGGTCGTGGTGAGCCCCGATGGGCGCTTCCACGAAGAGGTACGCCGCGTGAGCGGCGGCGGCGTGGACGTAGCTATGGAGCTGACCGGCAGCGCCACCTTCGGCTCGTCGCTCCGGAGCCTGCGCGCGCGCGGCAGACTCGTGTTGCTCGGCAACATCCAGATGGACCGCGTGCGCGTGAACCCCGGCGCGATGGTCCTGTACGGCTACCGGATCCAGGGCGGTCACGGCTACTCGCCGCAGGACCTCGCCGACTGCTTCGAGCTGATGCGCCGGGGCGAGCTTTCGATCGCTGTCGATCGCACGCTGCCGCTGGAGCAGGCCGCCGACGCGCACCGCTTGCTCGGGGAAAGAGCTGTGGTGGGCCGCATCGTGCTGCTGCCGCCGTAGCGGCAGATCCCGGCGCCCGTTTGTGGCAGGATCACCAGCGATTTGTGGAAGATCGAATCCCGCCTGTATCTCGGTGACTATCGCTCCGGCGAGGCGGCGCTAGCGGGCGAGCTGCACGTTCTCGACCCCGGGGGGAAGCTCGCGCCGTTCGCAGGTGTTGTGTCCCTGTGCCCCATGCCTCCCGGAGCGGATCGGCCGCCCGTGGGGCCCCGGCACGAGAGCACGGAATGGCTGCGGATCCCGATTGCGGACGGCGGAGCGGGCGAAGAAGAGCTCGAGCAGGCGCTCGGCGTCGTTTTGCCCTTCATGGAGCGACGGATGAAGCAGGGCAACGTGCTCGTGCACTGCGCTGCGGGAATGAGCCGCAGCGTGAGCGTGGTCGCGGCGTGGCTCTGCCGCTCGGGGCGCTCGCTCGACGACGCCCTGGAGCTCATCACGGCCGCGAAGACGGAAGCGATGGGTCCGCCGTGGAGCCCGGGCTGGCTGGTGATTTCTCCGGCCGAGGAATTCCTGTCCTGTCTCCGACGTATGTTCGCGAACCCCCCGTCCGGCCGCTAGATCCCCGCTCGATGTGCAGCGTGAAATCCCCGTTGAACTGCCCCTGGGCCCTTGACTTGTGGGTGGAGGTGCGCAAAAAGGCCGGACGACCGGAGGGCGGACCGCAACCCCGCTTGACAGGGCGCGCGCCCACACCCAGATCAATGGTAACCAGACCGGCCAGCCGGTTTCCAAGATGACCATGATGAACACTGCAGAAACTGCCCCGTCGACCGACACCGAATCCAACGACAACTCCGCAGCGCCGCGCGCGGTGGACTGGGAGAATCCCCGGGTCTCCGCGATCCTGTCGGCCGCGGCGAAGTGCTTCGCGCGCAAAGGCTTCAGCGCCACCACGCTCGCGGAGATCGGCAAGGAGCTCGGCCTCCGGAAGAGCATCGTCCACTACTACTTCGCGAGCAAAGCCGCGCTCATCCACGAGGTGCAGAGCTACTCGTATCACAAGTACCTGGACAAGGTGAAAGACGCCATCCGCGTGTCCGGCGACGGCTCGACGACCCGGATGATGAGCGCCCTGGGCTCGTTGTGGGAGGTCGTGCAGAACAACAAGACGGGCACCGGCCTCAACATCGAGGTCTGGAGCGCTTCGCGCCGCGACCCGGAGCTCAAGCGCCGCGCGGCGGCCCTGCAGCGCGATGCCCGCAAGCTCATCAGCGAGGGCGTGGCGGACGTGCTCGGCGCGCAGGCGAGCAAGTTCCCGAACATGAACGGGCTGTCCACGCTGATCCTCGCCACCGTCAACGGCCTCGCCGTGAGCGATTACCTCGAGGGCGAGGAAGTCAACGCCAAGGAAGCCTACGACCTGTTCCTGTATCTGCTCAGGCTCGGCATGAAGCAGCTCGAGCAGCCGACAGCCTGAGACGGTCGGGGGGTCGACGTCGCCGCGATTGAAATACTCGCGGCGACGATGCATGTTCCTGGCTGGTGATACCCGACAGACCCCGGCGCCTGTACCCGCGCCTGCTTCGGCGCTGGGCGGCACTGCCGGCTCTCGGGCTGTCGGCCCTGCTGGTCTCGCAGAGCGGGCGCGCTACCGCGCTGCCCGCATCGCGTCTGCTTCGTCCCGCGCACGCGCGAGAAGCTGCGCCGCTTGCGCTGGACACTCTGCTGCCGCTGTCGCCGACTGCATGGCTCGTCGGCGGCATCGAGCAGGACCGGCGCTACGAGCTCGACGACGCGCCGCAGCTCGATCTGCTTCAGCGCTATCGGTATCCGGGCACGGAACGGGTGCCAGCGTGGCGCCGCTACTTCCACGGTCGCTTTGGCGTGCAGAGCTGGGAGCCGTGGACGCGGCTCACGTGGAACGCGGTCTCCTGCGAGGTGACGCGGCCCCCCCCGCCCGAGACGTTCACGCCGCGCGGTCCGGCTCTCTCGCTGGAGAGTCCCGGTACCGTCGCGCCGCTGCCCGCGTCGCTGATGCAGCTCCTGGCGGGGACTCCGGCGGATCTTGCAACGGCGCCCGAGCCGGAGCTGCTCGGCGTCGCCGTGGCGAGGCGTTGTCCTCCATGGAAGCGCATGCACCCGGTGACGTTCGCGCGTTACGACGGCGAGTTCGACCGCTTCACGCTGCTCGGCTGCGACGGCTCGATCGCGCCCGACGCGCTCGACCGCCTGAGCGTAATCGCGCGCCCGCCGGGCGTGCCGCGCCCGGAGCTGCCGCTGCCGCTCGAGCCGGATCCAGCAAGCCAGGCACAAGGCGAGTGGGTTCCGGGCGTCAAGATGCTGCACCCGCGCCTCTTGTGGGTGGTGCAGCGCATCGCGGCGGCGTTCCCCTGGCGCACGATCGTGGTGGTCAGCGGCTACCGCCGCGAGGCCGCGACCAGCTATCACGACAAGGGCCGTGCCCTCGACCTGGCGGTCCGAGGCGTGCCGGACAAGACACTGTTCCGCTTCTGCCACGAAAAGCTTCGCGACGTGGGCTGCGGCTACTATCCGAACAACCGCTTCGTGCACGTCGACGTGCGGCCGTACGGCACCGGGCATCCGATGTGGATCGACGTCTCCATGCCGGGCACGCCCTCGCGCTACGTCGACAGCTGGCCGGGGATCACCGGATCGGGCGCGCTCGGCCAGGGCGGCGAGAAGTAGATGGGGTTCAACGACATCCAGGCCCAGGACACCGCGGTGCAGACGCTGGTCCGCGCGCTCGAGTCGGGGCACGTGCACCACGCCTACCGCTTCCAGGGTCCACCGGGAGTCGGCAAGGAGATGGCGGCCTTCGCGCTGGCCCAGTCGCTGCTGTGCGAAAGCGACGGAGCAATCGCTTGCGGCACGTGCAACGCCTGCAGGCGCGCCGTTACATTCTCCGGCGAGGAGCCCCACGTGCCGCTGCATCCCGACGTGGTGCTGGTGCAGCGGGGTCTGTACCCGAGCTCGGTGATCGCGGCTTCCGAAGCGACCGGAATCAGCGTCGAGCAGGTGCGGCGCATGGTGCTGGGAAGGGCCGGCTATGGGCCACACGAGGGACGGGCGCTGGTGTTCATCGTGCGCGACGCGGAAGAGCTGACGCCGCAGGCCGCCAACGCCATGCTGAAGACACTGGAGGAGCCTGGCGACCGCACCTATTTCGTGCTTCTGACGAGCCGTCCCAGCCGGTTGCTCGACACGGTGCTCTCGCGCACCCTGGCCGTGCGCTTCGGACCGCTTCCGGACGAGCTTGTGGCGAAGATCCTCACCGAGCGCGGCGTGAACCCTTCCGTCGCGCCTCTGGCACAGGGCAGCGCGTCGCTCGCGCTGGAGCTCTCCGGGGAAGAGGCCATGCGCGCGCGCCGCGAGTTCGTGGAGAGCGCGCTCCACGCCATCGATGCTCCCGATCTGGCCTCGGCGATCGGCATTGCCGACGCGCGGCCGAGTGGACGGGACGAGCTCAAGGAACAGCTCGCCTTCCTGGCCCACGAGCTTGCAACGCGCGGCCGGCAGATCGTCGCCACGGATCCCGCCGGCGCCGAGCGCTCCGCGCGCTGCTACCAGGTGGTGCTGGACACGATCTCGCAGGTGGAGCGCAACGTGCAGCCGACGCTTGCGCTGGAGGCCATGGTGTCTCGACTCAGGCGTACTTGAAGCTTTCGGGCCTTCGCCCCTCGAGCACCCCGACGCGACTCGCTTCGCTCATCGCGGGCTCGCTGTCGCTCGCCCCCAGTTCTCGAGCTCGCTGTCGTCGACGCGGCGACCGCGCCAGGCGAGCGCCCGGTCGCCGCGCGCGAGCATCCAGAGCACGCCGCCGCCGAGGGCGCGGTACTCGGCCAGCAGCGCGCTGTCCCACGGCGGGTCGGGAGCGCGGCCCAGCGCGCGCACCGCGACGGGAAGGCGCCGCGCGCGCTCGAGGTGCTCGCCGTCAAGGTCCAGACTGGATGGCGGCTCGCCCGCAAACGGCGGAGCGTCGAGAGCGGAGAGCCAGTAGACCAGAGAGCGCGGCGCGGGCAGCGCGAGCACGATCACCCTGCCGGCAAACAGCAGCGCGGCGACCGCAGCTCCGGACTCCTCGAGCAGCCAGCCGTGCTCGAGCCAGGCCTCCTCGCCGCCGACCGAGATCACGTCGCCGAGCGCCACCGGGAAGTCGGCGAGCTCCGACGCGGGCGCCGACGCCGAGTCGTCGCGCTCCGCCGCGACGGGGCGTCGTCGACGGCGCGCCAGCACCGCTGCGACGACCGCGCCGCCTCCGACAACCAGTAGAGTGGCGAGCAGGCTCATCGGCCGAGCGCCTCCGACAGGGCGCGACAGCGCGCGGCGACTTCGCCGGCATCAGGCGACGACGGCAGGAGCGCGCCGATCACTGCGGCCATCGCCCCGAGCCTTCCGACCTCGACCGCGGCGGCCGCGTCGATGCCGCCGATCGCGACGAGGGGAACGCCGGCACGCCGCGCTGCGTCCGCTGCACGTGCGAGCCCGTCCAGTCCCACCGCCGGTTCGGCCGCGGTCTTGGATCGGGTCGCGAACACAGGACCGAACGCCACGTAATCCGGGCGCGCGTCCAGAGCGGCGGCGAGCTGTGTGGCATCGTGCGTGGAGACACCGACGAGAAGCCCCGGCGCCACGCGCCGCACGTCCTCGACGGAGAGGTCGGTCTGTCCGACATGAACGCCGTCGCAGCCAGCGAGCAGCGCCAGGTCCGGCCGGTCGTTCGCGAACAGCGCGACGCCGGCTGCGCGCGTCGGGCCGCGCAGGGCGCCAAGCAATGCCAGCGTGTCGCGAGCGCTGGTCCGCTTCGCGCGAAGCTGCACCAACGCTGGACAAGTGGCGATGACTTGATGCGCGAAATCGACCACGTCCACGCCGCGGAGCTCGAGAGCATCCAGGTCGATGATCGGGTACAGCCCGCGAAAGCTCCCGGGCTCGAGGCCCGGCCCACGAACCGCTAGGTCACGCATACCCCGCACAGTAGCCGGGAAATCGCCGCGTTCCACCCGGCTGGCGGCGGCGCGGTGGGTCGCGGGCTCGGCGGGGGATGTGCTACGGATCGATCCATGCGGGCCGCGTGGGTGCGTGCTGTGGTCGTCGGCGCAGCAGCGCTGCTGTCGACACCTGCGCTGGCCGGGCCGGGCGCCGGCGAAGCTGGCGGCAAGACCGGCGACAAGCCGGCGGGCGGAGGGAGCGCCGACAAGCCCGCGGCCCAGGCGCCGGACGAAGGCGACCGCGGCCTGGAGCTCGCTGTCTCCGAGGAAGGACCCGGGCTGCCGTGGCGGATGTCGATCGTGAATCGGGGACACGAGCCTTCGTTGCTCGTCGCTGATCCGTCGCTGCTCTGGTTCGACGTGCGCGTGCCCGGCAAGCGCAAGGTGCAGACCTGCCGGCTTCCGCACGGCCTGTTTCCGTCGGGTCCGGCGCACAGCGCGGAGGTCGTGCTGCGGCCTGGCGAGGGAGTCGCGCACGCATTCGATCCGCGACTGTACTGCTTTGCGTCGGGCGGCCAGTGGCGGCTGGTACCGGGCGCGTTCGTGTCGCCGCATTTTGGATGGCCGGAGAAGAAAAAGAAGATCTGGCGCCACGGTCACCTCGTCGAACAGCCGGTGAAGCAGTCCGCGCCGTTCGTCGCTGGCCCGCCGCCCCCGCAGCACGGTCACAAGCAGGGCGAGATCGATGCGGCCCACGGCGTGAAGGAGCTCCAGGCTGAACCGTTTGCGCTTCGCTCGACCTACGCGGAGTGGTCGTCGACGCGCATCGGCAAGGACACCGAGCATCCGCCGACCGGTCCGCTCGCGCTGACGATCTCGCACGGCTCGGACGCCTCGACCGAGCGGACTGCCACCATCTCGGTGCGCCTCAAGAACATCTCGAAGCATGGCGTGCATTTCTTCGTGCGCCGCGAGCTGATCAGCTTCGAGGTCATGGGGCCGGACGGACTGGAAACCTGCGACCCAGAGCCCGACGAGCGCGCGCCGGATCGCCAGGCGTTCCTGTACCTGGGCAAGGGCCACTCCATGACGATCGAGAGCCGGCTCGTGGAGCTGTGCCCGCGCGGCACCTTCTCGCAACCCGGCCTGTATCTGGTCCACGCGCGCTACGACGCGACGCGCTCCGGCGCCCGCTGGGGGCTGCGCGCATTCGTGGGGCGGGTGGTGTCGCGGCAGCCCGGATCGATCCGCATCCGGCACGGGGAGCATCCGTTCATGATGAAGCGCCGCATGCGCGCGATACGCGTCGTCGCGCCGCCGCAAGCAGAGTCCCCGAAGGAAAGGCAACCGCAATGAAGAGACTCGGCACCCTGCTCGTCGTCGCGCTGTTCGCAGCAGCCTGTGGCAGCTCCAGCAAGGACAAGGGGAACGGCAATAGCGGCGGCAGCTCGGGCAACGGCGGCTCGAGCGCCAGCGGCGGCAGCTCGGGCAACGGCGGCTCGAGCGCCAGCGGCGGCAGCTCGGGCAACGGCGGCTCCAGCGCCAGCGGCGGCAGCTCGGGTAACGGCGGCTCCAGCGCCAGCGGCGGCAGCTCGGGTAACGGCGGCTCCAGCGCCAGCGGCGGCAGCTCGGGCAATGGCGGCTCCAGCGGCAACGGCGGCAGCGGCAACTCCGGAAACGGAGGCTCCAGCGGCAACGGCGGCTCGGGCGGCGCGATGGCGGGCCCCCAGTGCACGAAGGCCAGCGATTGCACGCTGCACTCGGACTGCTGCAACTGCCTCGCCCTGGCCCCGGGCGAGCAGGCGCCGGCATGCAACAAGACGTGCAAAGTGGACACCTGCACCGCGCTCGGTATCAAGCAAGCCAACGTCGGCTGCACTGCCGGCGCGTGCAATGCCGGCATCGACTGCGATCCATCCACGGTGACCTGCATGACGGCCGAGCCCAGCTGCCCCGTGGGGCAGGTGCCGAGCGTCAAGGGGCTGTGCTGGGGTCCATGTGTCCAGTCGACGGAGTGCGCGACCGTTCCCGACTGTTCCGTCTGCGACGCGACGACCAGCGCGTGCATCGTCAACGACAGCAAGCCGAACACCACGCATTGCGTCCAGGTGCCCCCCGAGTGCAGCTCGGACTACAGCTGCGCCTGCCTCGCCAACGCGGTGTGTCTGGCCCCGTACAACCTCTGCGCGCACGTCGGCGGCGCTTTCGAGATCGATTGCACCTGCGCCACGTGCTAGCCGGGCTGTCCCGCGCCTGATCTCCAGAGGCCGTGATGCGCGCGCTCCCCTGGGTTATCACTGGTCTGTGCGTCGCCGCGAACCTGGGTGCGCTGGCCGTCGTCGTCCAGTCGTCCGGGGTGCGCGAAGCGGAGCGCATGCGCCGGCTGGCGCACAGGGCCGCGGGGCTGTTCTGGGCAACCGTAGGCGTGTGCGCGCTCGGCTTCGGAGTGACGGCCCTGCACGGTCCTGCGCCGGCGCCCGGCGCGGGGGCCCGCGGCGGCACGGTGGCATCGGCAGCGGTCGGCACGCTGGTGATGGCGGTCGTGTTCTCGCTGTACCCGGGGATCGCGGCGCTGTGGCTCAGGCGCAAGGCTCGTGAGAGCGCCTCTTGAAGCGTAGCGAACGGCACACCCTGGCGCGGCGATTGCTAGGGCGGGATCCGGGCCGCCTCTAGGTGACCACCGTGGGGGACGGTGCCCCCGCAGGCCGTGACGGGGGAGAGTGAAAATGAAAATCCGCGATTTGATGAGCAGCCACGTGCAGATGTGCTCGCCCGACGACACCTTGAACCACGCCGCACAGGTAATGTGGGAGCACGACCGCGGCTGCCTGCCGGTGGTGGACGCGGAGGCGCGCGTGGTCGGGATGATCACCGACCGCAACGTCTGCATGGCGGCGTTCACGCGCGGCAAGGCTCTGCACGAGTGCCGCGTTTCGGAAGCGATGTCCCGCACCGTGTACTCCTGCTCGGAGACCGACCGCGTCAGCGACGTCGAGGAGCTGATGCAGGACCGGCAGATTCGCCGTGTACCTGTGCTCGGCGAGTGGGGACAACTGGTGGGCATCGTCACCCTCGCCGACCTGGCCAGATACGCGCAATCCAAAGCGCGGCGACTCGCACTCGGCGCAAGCGGCCTGGTGAAGACGCTGGCATTTGTCACCGAACCACGCCCTGTCGAGGCCACCCACGCCGCCGAGTAGCCGGGGCCGGATGCCCCGCCGTGGCGTTGTGCCTCGCCGCGCACGCGCTGCATGCGGTCGCTGCGAGGACGCGAGGGTTGCGCGTCAGTGGATGACCACGCGATTGCGGCCTTGCGCCTTCGCTTCGTACATCGCTTCGTCCGCTGCCAGCAACAGCGACGCTGCGTCGGGAGGCATGCGGCCAGGCGCAATGACCGCGACGCCGACACTCACGCTCATGGGCAGGTCGTCGGCGAGGGCAAGCTCGAGCTGCTCGACGTGGTGGCGGATCCGTTCGCCGAGGATCTCGGCGTTCCTGATCGACACGCTGCGGGCAAGCACGATGAATTCCTCGCCGCCGTAGCGGGCCAGCACGTCTTCCGGCCGCAGAATGCGCTGGATCGACGCGGCGATCACCCGGAGCGTGGCATCGCCCACGTTGTGTCCGAACAGGTCGTTCACGCGCTTGAAGTGATCGACATCTATGAGCAACAGCGCGAGCGTCGTTCCGTGCCGGCCGGCGAACGAGACCTCGCTGGCGAGCCGCTCCTCCAGGTAGCGGCGGTTGAAAACGCCGGTCAAGGCGTCGTGCACCATCGATTGGTAGAGCCTGAGCGCCGCGGATTCTTCCAGCTCGTCGACTACGCTGAACTTGAGCGTGGTGTGCCCGCCGAACTGGATGCGATCGCCGTCCACGAGGCGAACGGGCTGCCGGATCCTGTCGCGTCCCACGAACGTGCCGTTCGTGCTCGCCAGATCCTCCAGATAGTAGCCGTCTTCCTGGCGCCGGAGGCGCGCGTGGGTCCACGAAAGGCCGGGATCGACGATGCGCACGTCCATGTGATCCCCGCGGCCGATCAAGAACTCGTCACGATCGAGCTGGATGACCTGACCGAGCTGGTCTCCCGCCAGCACCGTCAACAGATAGCGATTGCGGGCCAGCGGCCCGGAGCGCGTTCCGGACTCGGCTTCCTCGTCAATCGTGCCCTGCGGCGGACGCGGCGCCGCATGTACCGGCTGCGTTCGTATGTAGCGCGGTGCGCGCCGCGAAGAAGGCGTATCCGGGACTTGTTCCACGTCAGCTCCCCTCCCCTCCTGCCCTATCGACATGGCGATTGCATCAGCAAGACTTGTGCCTGCATGCCGCCGCAGAAATGCGTGGCGCGCCGCCTCACCCCGCATCCTTTGCGCGTTCGGTGAACGCGCGGAAGTCACGCAACGTCGTGAACCCTGGATGCTCTCGACAACCAGCGTCGACCGGATACAATGACTCGTATGATGGAGGGGGAAAACAGAATCCTGATCGTGGAGAGGGATGCCCGCGTTGCGGACGAGCTCGCTCGCATCGTCGAAGGCTTCGGGTATTGCCCGGAGACCGTCGACGGTACCGAGCGCGCGATCGAACGACTTCGCGAGATCTCGTACCAGTGCCTGCTCACCAGCCTGCGCCCCCCGCAGGTCGACGGCATCCGCGTCATCAGCGAGCTTCGCAGCTCCGGCGTCGAGTTGCCGGCTGTGGTGCTCGGTGCGCGCGTCGATGACGACGGCGTGCGCCGAGCACGCGACCTGGATGCCGAGCTCGTACTGTCCGGACCGCACCGGGTGAACTGGATCTGGATGCTCGCCGATATCCTGGCGCGCACCAGCCAGCGTCACAGCGGTCCGCTTCGCAAGGCCAGCGCCGATAGAGCCGCGCTGGCGGCGGGCGGCGAAGGCAGCACCTAGTCAGGACGCCGCTCGCGCGAGCGGTGGCTGGCCGGTGCCTGTGTTTGCCTGCACGCGGCTCTTTGCTGCGCGGTAGATCGCGTCGAGGAAGCGTTCTACGCCTTCGATGACGGGTACCGCGCGCGGCGAGGGGAACACGTCGAACGCGTGTTGGGCGCCGGAAATCTCCGCGAGCAGCACCGGAGAGCGGGAGACCGCGCCGAGCCGTTCGACGAACAGACGGGCATCGGCCAGAGGCGCGAGCGTGTCCCGGTCGCCGTGCACTATGAGGAAGGGCGGCGCTTCGGCGCAGACGCGGTCGAGGGGTGACGCCTCGCGGAATCGTTCAGGCTCGTCGGCGAAGTAGGCCTTCATGATGTGGGGCTGCAACAGCCGCGTTCTGAACTCGCGCTGCTGTGTCCCGAGACGGTTGGTGAAGTCGTAGATGCCGTAGAAGGGCACGGCGGCCTGCACGCTCGTGTCCGCTTCCTCGAAGCCCGGCTGGTACGCCGGGTCGTTCTGGGTGAGCGCCATCAGCGCCGCCAGGTGGCCTCCCGCCGAGCCGCCGGTGACGGCGACGAACCGGGGGTCGACGCCGTAGTCGTCGGCGTGCTCACGGATCCACGCGAGCGCGCGCTTCAGATCCACCAGATGATCCGGGAACGTGGCGCCCGGGCTCAGGCGGTAGTTGACGTTGAAGCCCACCCAACCGTTTGCCGCCAGGTGAGTGAGCAACGGGATGCCCTGCGTGCGCTTGTCGCCCAGCACCCACGCGCCGCCGTGGATCTGCAGCACCGCCGGACGCTGCCTGCGCTCGCCGCGGGGCATGTACACGTCCAGCTTCAAGCGCCGCCCCGCGACGCGCGCGTACACGACGTCGCGGATTACGCGCACCCGCGCGGTCCGCACAGGGAATGGAAAGAGCACGTGCCACCATGGCACCTTCGGCCAGGGGCCCGCCGTCGCCATACTGTCCACGATCGCGTGCATCGTGCGCGCCGAGCGGCGGCCCTGGATCAGGAGCGCGAAGAGCCCTGCCCACGACACCAGGGTGATGCCGAGGCCAACCCATCCGGGCAGCGCGGTCAGCGCCCCAAGCCAGACGAGCGCGGCGGCGGCCGCGGCCTGCCAGGCGAGATGGTAGCCCGCGAGCTCCATCGTCAACCAGGACGCCAGGAAGCTCGGCACGAACAGGAATCCCCTGCCCCGCGTCGGCAGGAACGCGTTGAGCGTGAAAGCGGCGCCGATCACGCTTACAACAAGGAACAGCCAGGGAATCACGGATCAGGGGCCTCTTCGTGCTTGCCGGCGCGGCGCCCGGCTCACGTGCCCTCTTGCCAGCTCGTGAGATAGCGGCGCTGCTCCGCGCTCAGAGTGTCGATCGATAGGCCCAGCGCGTCGAGCTTGTCGCGTGCAATGCGGGAATCGATGTCCGCCGGCACGGGGTGGACCCGGTGGGCGAGATCGGCACCGTGCCGCGCCAGATAGTCGGCGCACAGCGCCTGGTTCGCGAAGCTCATGTCCATGACCGCAGCGGGGTGACCCTCTGCTGCCGCCAGATTGACGAGTCGGCCCTCCGCCAGCAACCGTACGCGGCGCCCATCCCTGAGCTCGTACTCGTCGACGAAGCGGCGCGGGCGGGCGCGTGCCACCGACATCGCTTCCAGCGCCGGAATGTTGATCTCGACGTTGAAGTGTCCGGCGTTGGCCACCACGCAGCCATCCTTCATCACCTCGAAGTGCGCGGCGTCCACAACGTGCTTGTTCCCGGTCACGGTGACGACGAAGTCCGATTGCTGGACAGCTTCGATCAGCGGCATCACGCGGTAGCCGTCCATCGCCGCCTGCAGAGCCTTCAGCGGGTCGACCTCGGCGACGATCACGTGGGCGCCGTGCCCCTGCGCGCGCATCGCCAGCCCGCGCCCGCACCAGCCGTAGCCCGCCACGGTGAAGGTGCGCCCGGCGAGCAGGATGTTCGTGGCGCGGATCACGCCGTCGAGGGCGCTCTGCCCGGTGCCGTAGCGATTGTCGAACAGGTGCTTGGTCATCGCGTCGTTCACGGCGATGACCGGAAACGCCAGCGCGCCTGCGTCCGCCATTGCCTTGAGGCGGATCACGCCCGTGGTGGTCTCTTCCGTTCCGGCGATCACGTGAGGCAGCAGCTCACGACGGCGGGCGTGCAGCGTACCGACGAGATCCGCGCCGTCGTCCATTGTCAGCTGCGGACGATGATCGAGCACCGAATCGATGTGCCGATAGTACGTCTCGGTGTCTTCGCCCTTGATGGCGAACGTCGGTACCCCGTAGTACTCGACGAGCGCCGCGGCGACGTCGTCCTGCGTGCTGAGCGGATTGCTGGCACACAGCATGAGCTTTGCGCCTCCTGCGACCAGCACCCGGGCGAGATTGGCCGTCTCGGCCGTGATGTGCAGACAGCCGCCCATGCGCAGGCCCTTGAGCGGCTTGTCGTGTTCGAAGCGCACCAACAAGCTGCGCACTACCGGCATCTCCGACAGCGCCCATTCGATGCGGCCGCGTCCCTGGTCCGCCAGCGACGGATCCCGGACGTTGTATCGAGCTCTGCCCATGACCTTCCCTCCTGGGAAGGCGACTTGCATACGGCATGCCGCGGAGACGACCGTCAGCCCAGGCGGCCGTGGTAGCGGCGCATGAGCTGATCGCGCGGCACGCGGGCTGCGAGCTCGGCAATGGCTGCGCGTCCGGCCTCGTCCGCCGGTTTTCGTTCGTCGGCTTCCAGCATGAGCTCGAGCGCACGGCGGTAGCGCGCGGCGGCCAGCTTCGGGCGTTCCAGCGCTTCCTGCAGCCCGCCCTCCACGCGGCTGAGCTCGGCCAGCGAGCGCATGTGCTCGACGGAGCCGACCAAACCGGCCAGCGTGTGCGAGTCGACCACGTCGAAAGTGCGCCGATCGATCCGCAAGACCTCGTCGTATGCGGAGTTGATCTCGGCGAGCGCTTCCTCCAGCTCGCCTTCCCGCTTGTGATGCAGCGCCTTGGCGACGGCCTCCGCCGTGCGCTCCAGGGCGCGCTTGATCATGTCCTGCTTGAACACTGGATCGATTCTAGCAGGGCGCCGGGCGACCTGCTTATTGTTTGCGGTTTGCGACGGCGTTCGGAGCCAGCGACGAGGCGAAGTCCGCCTGGAGGTAGTAGCTGATCGGCACCGTCGCGTACTTGCCGTCGGTAAAGCTAGCCGCGTACAGGCCCGCGTAGGACCACTCGCCGGCGCTGGTGTCCTCGTTCATCATCAACGTGACCACGCCGAGCCTTGCCGGCTGGCCGCCCATGGCACTGAACGGGATCTTGAACTCGACGTAGTTGCCGTTCTTGGCGTGGCTCACGCCGCTGGAGCTGATGGTCGACCAGCTCGAGCTGGCATAGCCTTTGTACTGTTCGAAGCTGTCGTCGGTCTTCCAGGCGTAGTAGTACTCGGCGCCAAAGCCGCTTGGGAATCCCGGCGCCTGGCTGGTGTACTGCTCACCAGTCGTCGCACCGGTCCCCGCACCCGGATCCGTGTCGAGATAGACGAACACCCACTTCGTCGCCGACGGAGAGGTCCCGATGTCAGCGCCGTCGTAGCCGACGTAGAGCGCCGAGGCGTCCCAGCTGATGTACGCGGTGTAGCTGGACGTAGTGGTGGTGAACTTGTCGGCGTTCGCGGAAAAATCGTTCGTGCCGTCGATGGTGATGGTGTGCGTGTAGGGCGGCGCGGCGTCTGAACCGCCGCTGCCAGCCGTGCCGCCGTTGCCGGCCGTGCCGCCGTTGCCGGCCGCGCCGCCGGTTCCGGCCGTGCCGTCCATGCCGCCGTCGGTGCCCGCCAATCCGCCGCTGCCCGCACTGCCGCCTGCGCCGGCGCCGCCATCGACACCGCCGCTGCCGCTTCCCCCGTCCGTGCCCGCCGATCCGCCGCTGCCCGCGGTGGCGCCGGTGCCGCCGCCGCCGCCGGTGCCACCGCCAGCGCCGCTGCCGGCGTAGCCGCTGCTGCCGCCGCTGCCCTGATGAGTGGTCGCGTCACTCGCCGCGCAATGCGTGGCTGCCATGGCGAAAGCGAAAGCCGAAGCGAAGGTAACGAAAGGATACCGCCGGAACATGGGCGGGAGCCTACATCACGGCGGGCGACGGATCCACGCTGGCCGGGGCGAAAGGCTGCCACGGGGGCGCGGACGGTGCTCAGGGACAGCCGCCGGTGCCCGCAGCGGGCGCGCCGCCGGGCGGATTCATCAGCGCCGGATGGCTGAAGTCGAACATGTCGAGGAGCGCGTCCGAATTGGCGTCGCGATTGGTCAGCGCCGGCAGGTCGAAGAGCAGTTCGACGAAGCGCGTGATCGACGTGGCCTCGTGCACGCGGTGCGACACGTAGCCAGGCCGCGCCCATGGCGAAACGACCAGGAGCGGGACGCGGAAGCCCATCCGGTTGAAGGATGCGTTGACGCTCCGGCCGTCCGGCACACAGGCGGACGGCGGCTTGACGTGATCGAAGAAGCCGCCGGCCTCGTCGTAGGTGTAGATCAGCGCGGTGTTCTTCCACTGGGGACTCTTGAAAAGCGCCATGACCAGCTTCCGGAAGAAGGCTTCTCCCGTCTGGACGTCGGCCACCGAGTGCTCGTCCTGGTCGCCGCCGACGTCGACGAAGGAAACCGGCTTCAGCGTGCCGCCGGAGAGATCCGTGAACAGCTGGCTGAGCGCAACGACACCCGGCGACGACGCCGTCCGGCCGACGCACTTCGTGCGCACGTGGCCGCTGTAGTATTCCCTGTAGCTCACGCCGGCGTCGTGCAGCGCATCGAAAATGGTGGGGACCTGGATGATGCGCTCGTCGGTGTTCTTCACGCCGTCGGATGTCGCGTCGTAGAGGTAGTCACGATTCGGCCAGGTCGGGCCGAGCACGGAGCTGAATTGCCGATCGGCCATCGAGAAATGGCTGTACGCCCAGTAGTAGAAGGGGATGTCGCGCTCGTCGAACCAGAACAGGGCGCGCCGACCGTTCCCGTTGTCGGCGGCGTTGACGTAGAACCCGTCCAGCGCGCCGTGGTCGTACTGGTCGTGCATCGCGGTCCAGCTGTGGTGGATGTCCGGCGAGATGCACGTCGTCGACGAGTGCTTCACGGTCGATGTGCCGCCGGACCCGTCGGGATTGCTGAAACCCGACGGGAAGCCATCGACAGCGTGGCCGTAGTGCGTCAGCCGGCCGAAGTAGTGATCGAACGAACGGTTCTCCTGCATGAAGATGATCACGTGCCGGATCGGGAGCGCCTTCCGCTCGGCTTCGCTGATGCCGATCGTCTCCTGCACGTGCGCGCCCGCCTTGAACTCGCACGCCTCACGCCGCGGACGGTAGATCGAGTCCGGATCGCCGCCGTCCCAGAAGGCGGAGTCCGGGGAGTCGGCGTCGAACGAGGTGCCGTCCAGGCCGCCCGCGTCGACAGATGCATCCGGCCAGCTCTCGGCGTCCGGCCCGCTGCCGCCGTCCGTTCCGCTCGCGGCATCCGTGCCGGCGGAACCGCGATCCGCCTGCGAGCCGGCTCCGCTGCATCCGGCGAGCAAGACCAGCAGAAAGGCGGAGCTGATCGCGCGCTTCATTTCACCAGGCTACATGGCATCGCGGCGCGGCGCCACAACGCCGGGGCGCCGCAGCCGCGCGACCACGGGCGGGAGGCGACTCTGATGCACCAACACGATCGGCCGTCGCTCATGAGCGGGGGTGCAGGCAGAGCCAGAGCGAGTCGGAAGCGGTGTCCCTAGCTGGACGGCAGTTCAAGCGACGCCGTGGCGGACTCCGGACGCGGCTCCGGATCGCGCCCGGCGGCGGAACGCCGCGCGCGGAGCCACGCCTCGTACAGCACCATTCCGCCGAGCATGCCGAGCACCAGCACAACGACGCGGCCGCCAGTGGCCAGCGACACGAGCGCAGGACCCGGGCAGTAGCCGGCCAAGCCCCAACCCAGCCCGAACAAGCCCGCGCCGATCACCAGCCGCCGATCGATGCGTTCCGATGAAGGCACCGAGAAGGCCGGAGCCAGCACCGGCCTGGCCCGACGCCGGATCAGCCGGAAGGCGACCAGATGCACGGCGATCGCGCCGAGCATGACCATCGCGAGACTAGCGTCCCACTTCCCCGTGAAGTCGAGGAAACCGATGACCTTCGCGGGCTGGGTCATGCCGGCGATGCCGAGGCCGAGTGCGAAGATGAACCCGGAGAGGAACACGACGACCTGACGCAATTTCACAGCTGACCTCCCAGCAGGTGGACGACCACGAATACCGCCAGAGCGCCCGTCGCCATGAACGTCAGCGTGGCGACCAGCGAGCGGCGCGACAGGCGGCTCAGCCCGCACACGCCGTGACCGCTCGTGCAGCCGCTGCCCAACCGCGCTCCGAAGCCGACGAGGAGCCCGGCCACCGCCAGCGCCGCGAACGACCGGTGGATCCCCACATGGAAAGCCCCGGGACTGACGAGCAGCAGCACCGCGCCCCCTGCGACCAGACCGGCGATGAACATGAGGCGCCACGACAGGTCGCCAGCAGCGGGCCGGACCAGCCCGCCCGTGATCCCGGTGATGCCGGCGACACGGCCGCTGAACAGGAGCAGCATGGAAGCGGCGAGCCCGATGAGCGCGCCGCCGAGCAGCGAGGCAAACGGTGTGAAATGGTACATGGCCTATTCCCTAGTATTCCGGTAGGAATAGGTGAATTATGGAGCAGACATTCCACGGCCGCCAGCAGCCAAGCGTAATCTGCTGATATCACAGTTGTTCTAGCGCTTCGCCCGGCGTGCGCGACGCTCGGCGCCCAGGGCGCGCAGACCCTCGAGCTCGGGCAGCCAGTTCTGGTCGAAGTACCAGTCGAGCGTCTCCCCGAGGCCCTTGGCGAAGTCGGGATGGCGGTACTCGAAGCCCAGCGCGCGGAGCTTCTCGCCGTCGTAGACGTGGTCGGCCGAGGCGTACGCGAACCAGTCGCGATCGAGACGGGGGATGAACGCCGGCTCGAACTCGAGCCGCTCCGCGAGACGGCGCCAGCCGCGCTCCATACGGCGATCGATCGTGGCGAGGCGTTGATCCGACAGCAGGCGCGACCCGATGGAGAACAACGCGCGCAGCGCGCCGAGCGGGATCGGAATGCGCGGATCGATGCGCATACCGAGTCGCCCTGCGATAAGCTCCAGGACGTTGCCGGTGGGCGTCGGCGTGGCGTCTACTAGGTTGTAGATCTCGCCGTGCGTGTGCGGCTCGCCGATCACGAACGCCACGGCGCGCGCTACGTCCTCGACGTGAACGGCGCTCATCCGGTGCGTCTGGGCAAGCCCTGCGACCTGCATGCGCCCCGCAGCCTGTGCCAGTACCAGCGAGCCGATGTACATGCTGAGGCCGTAGCGACCGTACGGGCCGTAGACGATGGTGGGACGCAGCACCGTCACCGCGAGGTCGCGCATGGCGCCGCGGGCCACGAGCTCGCCGAGCGCTTTTGTCTCCTCGTAGGCGTGCCGCGGACGCGGCGGCTGGCGCTCGTCGCAGGGCACGACGCGCGGCCGGCCGTACACGCCGGTCGTGCCGAGGTGGACGAGCCGCTTCACGCCCGCGCTGCGACAGGCATCGACCACGCGCTCGACCGCCGTCACGTTGGCGGCAGTCAGCGCGTCGCGCGCGGCGCCGAGGTCGAACAGCCCGGCGCTGTGCACCACGGCCTGCTGCCCCCTGACCAGCGCCCGCGCGCCGGCTGAATCCAGAAGATCTACCGGCAGCCAGCGCCCGCCCGGCGGCAGCTTGCCGCTCTCGACGCCGGGCCGGTCGCTCGCCGTGACCTCGTGTCCGGCCGCAGCGAGCGCGCGTACGACATGACGCCCGATGAATCCGCCAGCTCCGGTAACGGCGATGCGCATGTCGGCCGGTTACACCCGCGCGCTTTGGCTCGCAAGCGGCTCAAGCGGGGATGCCGTCGAGCCGCGAGTCGATGATCTCGGCGGCGCGGAGCGCGAGCGCCATGATGGTCATCTGCGGATTGACGCCGAGCGAGGACGGCACCGCGCTGCCGTCGGTCACGTAGAGCCCCGGCGTGTCGTGCGCCTCGTGATCGGGGTCGAGACAGGAACGCTCGGGATCGGTCCCGAGGCGACACGTCCCGAGTGGATGGTAGGCCGTCACCTCGAAATCGCCTGGCGAGAGCTTCATGCGCCTGAGGCGCGCGAGGTCGGCCTCGCTCAGGATCTCGTCGCAGCCGACCAGCATGGGCAGGACGCGCTCGGCTCCCGCGCGCAGGAACACCTCGCTCAGGATCTCGAATCCGCGCTGCATGCGCGCGGTATCGAGGCGGCTCAGGTTGTAGGTGATGATCGGAAGGCCACCAGGGCCGGCGCGCACGGCGCCCCGGCTGGTGTCCTGGATCATGAAACCGAACTGGGCGACGTTCATGAAGCGGTCCATCAGCTCCATGAAGCGGCGTCCGACCCAGGGCACGCCCATCGCGGTGACGTTCGAGCGGGGTGGAGCCGCCCTCGAACATCAAACCCTCGTCGGCGTATTCGTCGATCGTGTAGCTCTGCGGAATGCCGCGCGACATGTCGATGGTCTCGCCGAACAACGCCATCACCTTGCCCGCGGGATGGACGGAGAGGTTCTTGCCGAGCCAGCCGGACGTGGTGCACACGCCGCTCCGCTCGAGCAGCAGCGGCGTCATCAGCGTTCCACCGGCAACGACGACGGCAGACGCCCGCACGGTCAGCCGGCGCCCGGACGAAAGGCGCGCGGTGACGCCGCGGGCACGGCCTCCTTTCACGTCGACACGTTCCACCTTGGCTCCCGTAACGAGCTGCGCACCGCGCTTCAGCGCTTCTGGCACGTAGCTCACGTCGGTCGAGCGCTTGGCGCCGGTGGGGCAACCGAAGCAGCACACGCCTTGACCGTCGCAACCCGGCGCGTTGCGCCGGAGCGGCCGGTGCGACAGCTTCATGAGCTCCGCCCCGCGCGCGATCACGCGCGCCGGGCCGCCGAGATGCGCCGCGGGCGCCTCCTCCACGCCGAGCATGGTCTCGACCCGCTCGTAGTAGGGCGCGAGCGCATCGGCCGACAGCATGCCGAGGCCGTAGCGCTCGGCCCAGCGCCTGAGTGTCCGTTCCGGCGCCCGGTAGCAGGTGCCGGAGTTGATCGTGGTGCTGCCGCCGACGGTGCGACCAGCCCACACAGGCGTGGCGATGTTGCCGAGCGCAATGGTCGTGCCTCGGCCCAGGTACATGCGGCGGTACGACGCGCTGGCTCGACCCAGGAACTCGTCACGGCGGTGGTATTCGCCCGCCTCGAGCATGAGCACCGCGCGGCCGCGGCTCGCCAGCTCGTAGGCGGCCGCAGCGCCGCCGGCGCCCGTACCGACGACCACCACCTCGCACTCGAGATCCAGATCCTCGACGACGTCGCGGCCGGCCATGACCTGCTGCATGAAGCGTTCGGACTCGACGCTCCTGGGCGCGTCCACACCGTAGCGACAGCCGACGTGGGTGAACATCTCCGGAGTGTCGAAGTGCGCGGCTTTGAGCGGCGTGACGATGGCGCGCAGGAGCCAGCGCATGTAGCGCGACGAGTGCCGGCTCCAGGCGTCCACTGCGGCTAGCCGTGCGTCGAACGGCAGCTTGCTGAGCGGGCGTCCGTGGCGTGGCACCGTCCAGGTCTCCACTGCCCACAAGCCCGCGCGGATGCCCTGGAAGAACTCGGTTCCAGAGGCAAGCGCGAACTTCTCGAGCCGCTCTGCCGTGTCCGGGCCGCCACCGGGCAGCCCGGCCCCCGCCGGCATCACGGCCTCGGCCAACGCGACCGCAATCTGCCGCTCGCGCGGGGAAAATCGCGGTCCCACTCGACTCTGCGCGTGCTCTCCCACGGGGCAATCAGCAAGATGCCAAGAAGCGCACCGGGGTCAAGCACAGAACGGTCGGCCGCTGCTACGCTCCCCGCATGAGGCTCCACGCTCTCGCGTTCGTGCTCCTCTTCGGCGGCTGCGGCGCGCCGGCTTCCCAGGCGCCGCCTACCGCGCCGGCACCCGCTGCGCCCACCGCCACGCCGCTCTCGGCCGTCGAGGGCGCGACGGTCTACGACGCCAAGGGCGCGGCATCGAAGTGCGCACCGCCGCGCCAGGACTGTCCGGAATCGAAGACCGATACCGACTTCTTCGACCGCTGCAAGCTGGGTGGCTTCCAGATCCGGCGCTGCGGCTGCGAGGACTACTGCTCCGGCCAGGTCAGCGAGCAGAAGAAGTACTACGACGCATCCGGAGCGGAGAAGGACTGTGCGCCGGCCGAGGAGGGCTGCAACCCGCCCGAGACCAGCGCAGCGTTCCAGGACGCCTGCAACGACGCGCACCACCACCTGGTCACGTGCGGCTGCGAGTGGCTCTGCGACGGGCCGCTCAAGCACTGATCGGGGCTTGCGCGCCGCGCCGCGCGGCACCAGCATGGCGGCCATGCCGCTCATCAACGTGTTCACGTCCGCCGAGCCGCCCGCTCCCGAAGCCGCCGACTCGCTGCTGAAGGATCTCTCCGCGCGTCTCGCGCAGCACACGGGCAAGCCCGAGATGTACGTCATGACATGCCTTGTGCCGCGCACGCGCATGACCTTCGGCGGCAGCGACAAGCCGACGTGCCTGGTCGAGGTCAAGAGCATCGGCCGCATGGAGCCCGAGCGGACGCAGAAGATGAGCGCCGACTTCTGCGAGCGGCTCTCGCAAGCGCTCGGCGTCGCCCCAGATCGCATCTACATCGACTTCACGGACGTGTTGCCCCACCTCTGGGGCTGGAACGGCAACACCTTCGGCTGATGCACTTCGAATGTGGAAATAGGGGGCAGGAACGCACCTGGACAATCGCTGCGGCGGCGATTGGGGTTTCCACAAGAAGATCAGAAGGGCGGAAGGTTTCTGGGGTCGAGCGTTGTTCCGCCCGACACGCCTAACCGCAAGCCGGCGTCGAGCGGAATCCGCAATCGTGTTCGGCTACGCCCGCGAAGCGCGAAGCCATGGCCAAGAGGCACGACATTGAAGCGGCAAAACCGTGCGCGCCCGCGCCCGCCGAGACCACGAAGAGCAATGTCGAGCGCGGCGCCGTGGCGATCGCCGCGTGCTCACCACCAGCACCAAGCCCCAGCCTCACCGCTCCCACATCTCATGCCCCATCGGACTGCGACCTCCTCCGCACCTTCGAGAGCGCCATTTCCCGGATCGACTGGGCTACGCTTCTACGCCGCGTCTACGACATCGACGCCCTCGCGTGCCCCTGCGGCGGTCGCCTCCGCTTCACCGGTCTCGTCACCGGTGTGGCGGACGGATCGGCGAATCGTGATATCTGGAACGCCATGACGTTCCCGGAGGATCTGCCGCGCCGATTGGCGTCCCTGTCGGCATGGACCGCGGACGAGGATCCGCAAGCGTCAGCCGCCACGCTCGGCCGCCTCGTCGAGGGTTTCCGTGCAACCGGGCGGCTCGTCGGCGACTACCGGCTGGCCGAGCTCGAACACGAAGCAACGGGTACGCGCGCCGTGGTCGTGCCGGGTGGCAGCCTACAAGTCGGCTTTTCCAGCGCCGAGATCGCGGAGCTCCGCGCAAGGCTCGGACCGCCCGGCGCTCCAGGCTACGATAGCTGGCTCGGGATCTACGAGCGCATGTTCGCCGGAGCGCCGGCGCGTCACGTCGAGATCGCGCCGTTCATCTGCGCGCGCGCGCCGATCCTCGACTCTGGTATCGCCGACGCGATGCCGGAGCTCGTCGGTGGCTGTCCGCTGGAGGAGGAGCTCGAGCCCGATCTCACGCCGCTGACGCCCGAAGAGGCCGCCCAGGAAGAAGCCGAGGGCTGGCTCGACGACGACCGCGTTCGACCATGCCCCGCGTTCGTCAAGGAGAACGACACGCTCCGCCTGCTCCAGGCTCTCGATGCGCGCTGCCCTGAAGACGCGGAGTGGGAGCTCATTGCCCGCGGCGGCGGAACGCGCTCGTGGATCGCCGACGATCCCTGGACCGTCGTGGCAGACTTCCACGCGCACCCCGTTTTCGAGGACGGCTCGAAGTGGACCCTGCGAACGACCAACGCGCTCGGCATCTGGGGTCTTCCGCTGCCGGAATGGACCCGCGGGACCGACCACCAGCTCGTCCTGCGCGGCGGCGCGGTAATGGGTTTCCCGTGGCAGGACAGCCACGAAGTCATCTCCGCCCACGCTGCGACCCCGGGTCTATGGCGCGGCGCGGGCGCCGTGCGCGCAGTCTGGGATCTCGAATAGAGGCGACCGTCGTCCTGGCCGGGCCGCGTCGGGATTGGGGCCGCCGTCGGTGGCGGCGACAGCGGACGGAGCGCGCGTCGGCTGACAGCGCCGACCGTGCCGAGGCAGGCATGTTCGCCTACCATGGTGTAGCGTTCGCTCCGGTGATCCCGAGAGAGTTCTTGGCCCTGTTCAGAGACCCCGCCCCCGGCCTCGTCCTCGAGGCGTGCCAGGAGGCGGGGCTCCCGGAGCACGGCATCGCCGTCGAGCACCGTCTCCACCGCCGGCCGTCGAAGACCGCTCTCGCCAGGCTGAGCGCGCTCGGTGAAGGGGGCGGCGTTCCGGAGCTCCGCGAATTCTACTCCAAGCATGACGGCGCCGAGCTGTGCATCCGGCGCCGCCCGCAGCTCGAAGCCGGCGAGCCGCTCGTCCGCCTCGAGCCCATCGAGAGTTGGGCCGAGCTCACCGCGACGTACCAGCCGGGCGGCGAGTACGACTGGACCATCGACCACAACGCGTACCGCAAGACCGGAGCGCTCTATCGTGGCTCGGATCCCTGGATTGTGTTTGGCCGGATCGAGCACGGTCCGGCGTGCCTGACCACCTTCCTCCGCGGTCCCAACGAAGGCCGGATCTACTACCTGGCACCCGAGCCGGGGTTCGATATCGTGAGGCCGGTCGCAAAGAGCTTCCTCGCTTTGCTCGCGAGGATGGGGGCCGACCTCGCCGGATTCCTTCACCTATGCCAGGCCACCGTCGCCGTTCCTCCACGGGCCGAAGACGACTTCCCCTACGGTCTCGCGGTGCTGCAGTACGTGCCCGACCGGCACTGATCCATGCCCCGACCCCGCAGTGCCGCCCGACCCGCCATCGGTGCGAAATCAGCACATAGGTAACACCTGGCTTCGCAGTTGAAATCCTCGGGTACGAGCCAGGTGACGTTGGGCAGCGTGTGGTTCTCGACGTTGGTCTTGAACTGGGACGTGTTGACGACGTGGGACCAGCCCGGGCCGTGACGGATCGAGTCGACAGCGTCGAACAGCGACCAGATCTCGTTCGTCTGCACCTGCTTGTAGAAATCCGATCCGTAGAACTGCCAGTCCACACCCGCAGGCTGCACGTCTGGCACGGACGGGATGTTGAAACAGGGGAACACCTTCTTGATGGTGCAGGTCTGGTTGTCGAGGATGTCGATGGTATCGCTCAAGCTCTCGTCGCAGCCGCAGTAGGGATACTGGGAGGGGTCGGGGTTGCTTGTTGCCCACCCTGCCTGCGCGGCAAGCATGAACGCGTGACCCGGGAAGCTCGGCCCGAGCACGTCGGCGAAGAAGTGGTCGCCGAGCGTAAACATCCTGGCGTATGCCCAGTAGTTCGGGATGTCTTTTTCGTAGTACTGCGCCCAGGCGAGAAGCTGGTTCCCGGTGGTTACGCGTTGCGGCGAGCTTCTCTGGCCTGATCAGCGCCGTCGAGCCACGCGCCACTGTCCGCTGGTTGCCGCCCGGCGTACGCTTGCGGCCGGTGTTGTCCTCCATTGCCGCAGGTGCGCGGACGGTGCGCTGAGAACGGTCCAGAGCAGTTGCGTGGTCGTATGGCCGGAAGCAGCCCTCCACGTTGGGGGCACTGGCGCTTCCGTGCTAGCGTTGAGGTCAGGGATGGTCCTTCGTCGAATCGCGCTGCTCCACCTCTACCCGCCGCCGCCGGGCGAGCAGTGCCCCAACCCGTCGATCTGGCCGGGCT
The DNA here is from genome assembly GCA_963826085.1 of uncultured delta proteobacterium. Lineage (GTDB taxonomy): Bacteria > Myxococcota_A > Polyangia > Polyangiales > Polyangiaceae > CAWDXG01. The sequence continues at coordinate 216,605 of CAWGVN010000001.1, forward strand.
ACGGGTTGCGCCGCATCCAGGCGGCGATCGCCGGTGATCCGGCGCTCCAGCACATCGAGCTACGCATCTGGGAAGGTCCAACAGTGCATGCCGACGCGATCGCCGAGGAGATCGCGACGTTCGAGCCGGACCTCGTCGCCGCGTCGCTGTACGTGTGGTCCACACCCGTCGTGTGCCGCGTCCTCGAACAGCTCCGCGCTGACCGACCGGAGATTCTCACCTTGCTCGGCGGGCCGTCCGCGCGCGAGGCGCTGTTCCGCCTCGACTACTACCGCGGTGCCGCTCGATACGTCGATGCGCTGTGCGTGACGGAAGGCGAGGACCTGATCCGCGAGCTCCTCCGGGTCGACCCGCTCACGCGCGAAGCGATGCGCGGTGTCGCTGGCCTCGCGGTGTCCGACGGCGAGCGCTTTGTCGCGACACCGAAGCGGGACCTCCAGCAGCGCCTCGACGATATCCTGTCGCCGTACCAGCTCGGGCTGATGCCGCGGGGCCAGGCTGGCTTCCTCGAGTCGTTTCGTGGCTGTCCGCTCGCGTGCCAGTTCTGCGAGTGGGGTGTGGCCGGAGGCTCGAGCCGGACCTTCTCCCACGAGTACCTCGTCGCCGAGATGCGCGCGATGCTCGACGCGGAGATCGAGGAGTTCTTCCTGCTCGACGCGGGCCTCAACCTCAACGCGAAGGCCTTCCGCGACCTCGCCGCCGCCGAGGAGAAGGTCGGGCTCTTCCGCCAGAAGCGATCGTTTTCGGAGGTGTATCCGTCGCGCCTCGGACCGGAGCAGCTCGAGTTCATCCGCAACATGGGCGAAGGCAAGGTGGCGATCGGGCTCCAGGGAGCGGAACCGACCAATCTGGCGCGCCTCGATCGCCGCTTCGACATCTCCCGCTTCGAGCGGATGCTCTGGCAGGTGGAGGAAGCGTGCCCGTTGCTCGAACTCCACCTCATCCACGGCCTGCCCAGCGACACGCCGGCCGACTTCGAGCGCGCGCTCGACTACGTCTGGGACCTGCCGGGCGGCGTTCTCATCTTCCATTGCCTCGTGCTGCCGGACGCCTTGATGACGCGCGGTGAGCGGGCGTACGACATGCGGTTCGATCCCTTCGATTTGCGCATCACTGGCCACGCCACGTGGCCGGAGCGGGAGATGCAGCGGTCGATGGACCGGCTCGCCGAGCGCGTCACAGCGGTACCGGGTGGCGGGTTCAACCAGTTCTGGTGGTTCTTGCCCAACGAGCGGCCGCGCAAGAACGCTTACCGCCCGCCGCCACGGCCGCCGGAACTCGGAAGCCGCGCCGTGCGCGACTTCGCCGAGCAAGGCCTCGTGTCGCTGCGTCCCAAGACGAGATGACGAAATGGATGAGGTCGTGAAGCGGTGTCGCCGGCCTCGACGTGTCCGCCTTGGGATTCGCGAAACGTGAAGGGCCAGGAACGACTCGAGTCCGACCATCCTGACACCACGCTGTCATGGGGTCGGACTATGGTCTGGTGCGGTCGACGCGGCGGAGGTCGCCAGCGCGCTCGCTTCGGAGGGAAGCCGTCATGTCCATCGTCCTGTTCCACCACCCCTTCTCCCGCGCCGCGGGCACCGTCTGGCAGCTCGAGGAGGTCGGTGTCGAGCACGAGCTCCGCTTCGTCGACATCCTGGCCGGCGAGCAGAAGTCGCCGGAGATCCTCGCCATGAACCCGATGGGCAAGCTGCCGATCCTGAAGGACGGCGACGTCATCGTGACCGAGGGTGCCGCCATCGGGATGTACCTCGCGGACCGCTACGCGCCCGGCCGCCTCGCCCCGGCGATCGATGACCCGGCGCGCGGTACGTACCTGCGCTGGATCTGCTTCGCGCCCGCGGTCATCGAGCCGGCGGTGATGGCCAAGGTGGGGGGCTGGGAGTACAAGCCCGCCCAGGCTGGGTGGGGCGTGTACGACGCGATGCTCGACTCGATGGAGCACGCGCTCGAAGGCCGCGAGTATGTCCTCGGCGATCGCTTCTCGATGGCCGACGTCATCTTCGGCGGGACGCTGCGCTACATGATGCAGTTCGGGACGATCGAGGCTCGCCCGGCCTTCGTCGCATACGCCGAGCGCCTGGCGGCCCGGCCCGCACTGAAGCGCGCGGACGAGCGCAACGCAGCGATCGTGGCGGAGCGCGGGCTGAAGAGCTAAGGCCAGGCATTCGAAGCAGCGGACCATGGTCTGCACCACGAGCGCGGCGGCGAACACGAGCGTCGCGAAACCGAGGGCGGAGACTGTCTCGAGAGGCAGCGCGGAGAAGGCGAGCAGTTCCGGATCGAATAGCGCATCAGACCGGTGAGCGACCATTTGGTGCGCCCGCCCGCGCGCACTGCCGCGGGCTGCTTCGCACGGCGGTACATTCCACGACCGCCATCATGGCAACTCGCCTTCTTCGCACACCCGCTGGATGAGAAGCGCTCTGCTGTCACACCGCTCGACCCAGAAGACCTTCCGCGCTTCCGATCTTCCTGTGAAACACCAGACGGCGTCTGACGGGCCGCGCCGTTGGCGCTCAGACGGGGATGATGCCGCGCTTTCTGTGGGGGCGTTCCACGTGCTTGTGGGCGGCCAGCTCGAGGCCCCAGGCTACGGCGCGGCGGGTGTCGCGCGGGTCGATGATGTCGTCGACGAGGCCCCAGCCACCGACCTTGTAGATGTCGATGTTCTTCTGGATCATCTCGACGATGGTCTTCTTCACCTCGGGGTCGGGCTCCATCCCGCCGAACAGCTTGCGCCCGGCGATGCCCACCATGCCCTCGGCGCCCATCACGCTCACCTCGGCGCCCGGCCAGGCCACGATCAGGTCCGGCTCGTAGGCGCGCCCGCACATCACGTAGTAGCCGGCGCCGTAAGCCTTGCGCACGATCACGGTGATCTTCGGCACCGTGGCGGCGCTCATCACGTGCAGGAACTTCGCGCCGTGGCGGATGATCCCGGCGTGCTCCACCTTCGAGCCGACCATGAAGCCCGGCACGTCCTCGAGGAAGAGCAGCGGCAGGTTGAAGGCGTCGCAGATCTGGATGAACTTCGCCGCCTTGTCGCTGGAGTCGTTCTCCAGCACCGCGCCGAGCTGCTTCGGCTGGCTGGCGACGATGCCGAGCGGGCGCCCGCCGATGCGCGCCAGGCACGTGATGATGCTGCGGCCGAACTTCGGCTTGATGTCGAGGTACTCGCCGTGGTCGACGATAGCCTCGATGAGCTGGTACATGTCGAACGCCTGGCGCGTGCTCTCCGGCAGTAGATCGAGCAGCGATTCCTCGCGGCGGTCGATCGGATCGTCGCAGGGGCGGACCGGCGGCGCCTCCTCGCAGTGCGAGGGCATGTAGGACAGGTAGCGTTTGACCATCGCGATGCACTCGTGATCGTCCTTCACCTCGGCGTCGCCCACGCCACTCGTCTTCGTGTGCACCTTGGAGCCGCCGAGCTCCTGCTCGTCGATTTCCTGCCCCGTTACCGCCTTGACCAGCGGCGGACCGCCGAGCGCCATCGAGCCGATGTTCTTCACCATCGGCACGAAGTCGGCGAGGCCCGGAATGTACGCCGTGCCAGCTGCGCCCGGCCCGACCATCGCCGCCACCTGCGGGACGACGCCGCTCATGATCACCTGCTCCCGGAACAGGTGCCCCGTTCCGGCGAACGTCGAAAGCATGTCGGCATGATGCCCGGCGCCGGGATCGATGCGTGCGCCCGCCGAATCGATGAACCACACGATGGGCCAGCGCCCCTTGAGCGCCATCGCGCGCAGGCGCGTGACCTTCTCCTCGCCGGTCTGGCCGATGCTGCCGCCCTTGACCGTGAAGTCGTAGGCGGCCGCGCACACCATGCGTCCGTCGACCTTGCCGAAGCCGCAGATCACGCCGTCGGCCGGAGTGTCGTCCTTTTCGCCCGCGGCGCCCATGGTGCGGCCATGCAGGCCGACCTCGAACCACGCCGCGTCGTCGAAGAACGCCGCCATGCGCTCGCGCGCGGTCAGCTTGCCGCGGGAGTGCTGCTTGTCGACCTTGGCGGGGCCGCCCATCTGCCGGATCTTCTCCCGGCGCGCCTCCAGTTCCTTCACCCGTTCGCGCATGTCCATGGTTGTGCTCCCGGTCAGCGTCCGGTCCAGTTGGGCGTCCGCTTCTCGAGGAACGCCATCAGCCCTTCGCGCGCGTCGTCGGTCGCGAGGCAGCGGCCGAGCCGCTCGCCCAGGATGGGCAGCTTCTCCTCGAAGCGGAGCTCCTCGGTATCGCGGATCGCTTCCAGCCCGATCCGGATCGTGCTCGGACTCTTCGACGCGATCAGATCCGTGTACGCCTTCACCGCCTGGTCGAGCTCCCCGGGCGGCACCGCCTTGTTGATCAGGCCGACCTGTGCGGCTTCCTCGGCCAGCAGCCGCTGTCCCGAAAGCATCATCTCCATCAAGCGCCGGCGCGGCATCACGCGCTCCAGCACCGCCATGATCATGAACGGGAACAGCCCCACGTTGATTTCCGGCGTGCCGAGCTTGGCTTCGGTCGAGGCCACGGCAAAGGTGCACGACGCGACGAGCCCGAGACCGCCACCCATGGCATGGCCGTTCACACGGGCGATCACCGGCTTCAGTGTGTGGAAGAGCGCGAGAAGCAGATCCTTGTAGTCGCCCTTCGGCGGCAGGCTCTCCTCGCTGCCGCCGCCGGTCATCTGCGAGAAGTCGCCGCCGGCGCAGAAGGCCTTGCCGGCACCGGTGATCACGATGCTCCTCACGCTCTCGGCCGCCGTCGCGTCCGCGAGCGCGTACAGGAGCTCGTTCGTCATCTGCGTGCCGATCGCGTTGCGGCGTTCGGGCCGGTTGAGCGTGATGGTTGCGACCCCGTCCTCCTCCGCCACGAGAATCGTCTGGTACGGACGCTGCTGCATGGCTTCAGCTCCGCGCGGGCAGGTTCAGGATCTGGCGCGCCTGCTCCACGGTGGCGGGCTTGCGCCCCGTGTCGCGGCAGAGGCGTTCGGCCACCTCGACCATCTCGCCGTTCGACTTCGCCATCTCGCCGTTCGGTAGATACAGATGGTCCTCGAGCCCGGTGCGGATGTTGCCGCCGAGCACCAGCGCCGTCGCGAGCATGCGCCAGTGGCAGTGCGAGATACCGATCACTTCCCACTCCGACCCAGGCTGGGCGAGCTTGGACTGCAGCTGCAGCGACTCCACCGTGGGCGGGATGCCGCCGAGCACGTTGACGATGAACGAATACTGGAGCGGCGGCTTGAGGACGCCCATCTCGACCAGCGGCCAGACGCCATTCGTATGGCCCGTGTCGAAGCACTCGAGCTCCGGCTTCACGCCGGCCTCGTTCATCGCCGAGAGCAGCTTGATGATCTTCTCGTACGTGTTCGGGAAGACCATGTCGAAGACGAACTGCTTCCGGCTCCTCGAGTACTTGGAGTAGTTCATCGTACCCATGTTCAATGCCGCGATCTCGGGCTTGGATTCACGGATGTAGGTGCACTGCTCGGACACGTCCTCCAAAATGGTGCCGGTAGAGAAGTTCAGGATGATGGGGCTCCGCTTCTGCACCTCCTGCTTGATCTTCGCAAATACGGCAGGGGAAAACGTGGGCGATCCGTCGTCGTTGCGGGCGTGGATGTGCACCGCCGCGGCGCCCGCGTCGTAGGCGCGCTTGGCTTCCTCGCCGAGTTCTTCAGGCGTGTACGGGATGCCCGGACACTGCTTGCGGTTGGCGAGCACGCCCGTCAGGGCGCAGGTGATGACGCACACATCGGGATCTCGATCGACCTTCTTGTCGGACATGGTTCTGCCCCTTCTTGTTTCGTCCCGGCCGGATCCGGCCTCAGGATGGAATGTTCGGTGACTGTTCGACGAGCTCGCTGACACGGTGCGCGAGTCGCGTGAGGATGCGCTTCAGATCGGTCGCGTCCCTCGGAGACAGCTCCGAGAGCACGCGCCGGAAGATCTCTACCGGCTCGACCGGAATGTCCGCTGCCAGCTCGCGTCCCTTGTCCGTCAGCTCGATATTGACCACGCGGCGATCTTCCTCCGAGCGCTTGCGCACCACGAGCGCCTCGCGCTCCATGCGATCGATGATGCCGGTGACGGTGCTGTTGCGCGCACGGATGCGGTCGGACAGCTCGCTCAGGGACAGCTTGCCGACCGGCTCCAGCATCTTCACCACGGCGAGCTGAGGTCCCGTGAGGCCGTAGCGACCGGCGAGGTCCTTCGTGATGCGACGGGACTCGGTGTACAGGTAGACGATCGCCTCGACGATCGCGTCGAGATCCGACTGCGCCAGCGCAGCCGGCTGCCGGGCCCCGCTGGAGGCGCTGCTGGTCATGAATTACTCCGCATAGAAACGTTTCGTGTGCGAAGTATTCGCCCGCCTCCGGCCTCGGGTCAAGCCCGAACGCGGATCGCGGGTTCCTGGCGCAATTCCAGACAGTTGGCGCTTCAGTGCAGGAGGCCCTGGACGCGCTCCACGAAATCCACGAAGTCGAGCTCCGGGTCGTTGCGGTCGGCCGCGCGCTTGGGCATGCGACGCATGCGCACTGCGACGAGCCCATCGCGCGGCAGGATCACCACGAACTGCCCCAGCGTTCCTTCCGAGTAGCTGCCGACGGTGGGTCCGAGATCGAAGTGCGCGTCGGGCAGCTCCTGCTTCCAGATCGTCTTGCGGAAGTTCTCCAGATGCGGGTCGTCGTACGCCTTGCGGAGCGCATCGAGGAAGGCGTGGGTGGAGGTGAACGTCTTTCCGACCAGCGGCCGCGCGCGGTCGATGAACGCCGCGTCGACGCCGCCTTTCTGCCAACCGTCGAGCACGTCCTTCGTGATCGTGATGCGCGTCCAGGCTGGCACCATCCACCACAGGAGCCCCAGCCGGCGGCTCGTCGGCTGGACGTTCGCCGGCTCGGCGGTCGAGCGGCGGATCCACTCTGCGCTCACCACGCGCTTTCCGTCGTACTCGCCCCGCAGCCGCACCAGCTCCCCGATCTTGGCCAGGTCGCGCGGCTCTAGATGAAGCCCCGCCATGCCGTGAGGCTGGCCTGCCGGGTCCTTCTGCCACCACCAGTGCGTGATACCGAGAGGTTTGAAGAGGACCTTGTCGACGTAGCGATCGGTGCGCATGCCGCTGGCCTTGCCGACGATACCGCTGACGAGGTTCGCGCCGCGGTTGGAGTAGTGATACCAGGTGCCCGGCGTGTGCACGAGCTTGGAGCCGAGCGCCATGTCGACGATGCTCTTGCTCTTGTAGATGGCCAGCGTGCTCCTGGCCCACTCGAGCCCCGAGCTGTGTGTGAGCAGATCGTAGACGGTCACGGCGTCGTACGGTTTCTGCTTCCAGCGCGGGAAGAAGTCGTACACCGGCTCCTCCACGCGGAGCTTGCCCGCGTCGACCAGACAGCCGATGGCCAGCGAAAGCACCGACTTGGTGATCGACATGGTCTGGATCGGCGCGCGGCTCGTCGAGAAGCGCCAGTCGCCGACGAGCTTGCCGTCCTTCAGGATCACCAGCTCCGCGCTGTCGCGGGCGCGCGCGTCGGCGACCAGCGCCTTCACCGCATCCGGATCCAGGGCGCGGGGGGCCGGCGGCGCGTCCGGGGGAGCGTCGGCGGCTGCATCCTGACGCGCGTCCACGGTCGCGTCGGGAACGCCCGCTCCGTGCGGCGGCGACGCAGACCGAGCCGCAACCGCTGCGGGTGCCGGCCGCCCCTTCGCAACAGGCTGCTCGCGCGGCGCACAGCGGGTACAGGCAGCGAGCAGAAGTGCCGGGAGCAGCCCGGCGATCCGGCTGTCAGCGCCGCGGAGCACGGTAGAGCTTGAACCCACTGCCGTCATCCGCCGCGTAGTACAGCATGCACAGATCGGGCGACAGGCTCGGATCCGTCTCGTCCGTGCCGTCCTGATTCACGGAGCCGAGCGGCTGGCCCGCGGCGCCACCGTCGGGGCGCCCGCTCTGGTCGAGCCGGACCGCGTACAGATCACGTTCCTGTCCGTTGGCAGGATGGCAATCGCTACCGAGCCGGACCGCGCTGAACAGCATCACGCTGCCGTCCGGCGTCGCCCACGGCGTCGCATCCGCGCCCGCGCGCGGGCAGGTCTTCTGTCCGTCGACCTGGACGTACAGGCTCACGCCCAGGGGCGTGCCGATCGGACCCAGGCTGACCGTCACCAGGTGGGCGGCCCCCGTGTCGCGATCGCTCATCCACCATGCGCGGTGCACATCCGAGGCCACTGCGATGCTGTAGTCGTCGCTGCCCAGGGTGTTGAACGGCGGCGGCAAGGCTCCGGAAGCGGCCGGAAGCGACTTGGTGGCGAGGGAGCCCGTGCACAGATCGTGCTTTACGGGTTTTTGCGTCGGATCCTCGGCGCGGTCGAACACAACGTCCGCGCTCGTGCCCTTCACGTAGTCGAACTGGACGCCCAGCGGTCCGCTGGCAGACGAGGTCGACGCGCTGACCCTGACCCCGGGCGCCGACGCCGGGCTCGACGCGAGCCAGATCTGCCGGCCGGGCGGGTTCAACGCGTTGTTGTCCGCGACGTACAGGAGCTCGTCGCCGTTAGACCCGATCACGCGCGGAAAGCGCAACCCGCCCGACGCGTTTTTGGCATTGATCGCCGCGAGCGGCTCCGGCGGACCGAAATCCAGCTGGGAGAGATCACCGCAGCCGACGCACTTTCCAGTCGAAGCCTGGCAGTACTTGCCCGCGCCGCACGGCGCGCATGTCACGCCGCCGTCGCTGCCTGCACTGCCCGCACTGCCGGCGCTGCCCGCACTGCCGCCGGAGCCCGACGAGCTGAAGTGCGTGCCGCCGCAGCCGGCAACCAGCAACGCGAAAGCCAACGCCAGTGCGCCACTGGAAGGCGAGCTGCCGGATCTGGCCAGGATCTGCATGGGATCGCGAGGATGGGCCAGCGGCACGCGGGGCGCAACTTCGCGGCTACTTTGGCGCTTTGGCTGCCGCAGCGCCGCTCTTCTTCCGCATCTCCGCCAGATCCGCCAGGTTCGCCTTGGCACGCGGATCGGTGGGATCGATGGCGAGGGCCTTCTTGAAGGCGCGCTCGGCCTCGTCGTACTTCTTCTGGCGCGCGTACGTCGTGCCGAGGTTGATCCACGCCGAACCGAGCTTCTTGTCCTTGGAGAGCGCCTTCTTCAGCGTGGAAACAGCCAGGTCGAGCTTGCCGAGCTGCTGGTAGGCATAGCCCAGGTTCGACAGGAACGTCGCACGCTCCGGGGCGAGCTGGACGGCCTTCTTGAGCTCGGGCAGGGCGTGATCGGCGCGTCCGTCGGCGAGGTAGGCGGTGCCGAGATCGCCATGGGCGCGCGCGTCGTTCGGCTCGAGCTCCACGGCGCGCTTGTACGCGACGATGGCGTCCTCGACGCGCCCGCGCATCATGTACGCCGTTCCCAGGTTGGTGAGCCGTGCGGGGTTGTCGGGGTCGAGCTGCGACGCGGTGTGGAAGTGCTCGAGCGCTTCCTTGGCCTTCCCCGTCGCCAGCAGCCCCACCGCGAGCGCCGAGTGTGCCTCGGCATCGCGCGGCATCAGCTCCACGCCGCGCTGGAGCGAAGCCAGCGCATCCGGCGCTCGGCCAAGGATGAGCAGCACGCGCCCGCGCTGCACCACCGCCGGGCCGTAGTCCTTGTCCAGGCGCAGCGCCGCGTCGAGATCGCGGAGCAGGGCCAGGATGCGCGCGTCCTTCGGCGCGGCGGCGTAGTCGGTCGCAACGCCCGTCGCTTCCAGCGCGATCCGGGACAGACCGACACGCGGCGCGGGATCCTTCGGCGCCAGAGCTTCCGCCTTCTTGTAGTGCGCGCGCGCCGCCTTCAGATCATCGAGGTTGAACGCCTTGTCCCCTGCGAGGAGCTCGCGATCCTCCGGCGTGCCGATTCCGCGCGCGAGCCCGCCGGAGACCGTGCCCGGCTTCGGCGGCGGCGGCGTGATGGGCGGCGGCGGAGCGCCGCCATCCGCGGCTGCGACGGGCGGCGTGCAACCGCCGTCCGGGCCGCGCGTTCCGCCCGGCGCACAGGGCGGCGCCTGGTAGCTGGGTGCCGGCGCGGGAGCCGCGTACGGAGCGGGCGACGGCGCCGGCGGCGGAGGGGTCATGGCGCGCTGACCTCCCCCGGCTCCCGCACACCCCGCAAGAAACAGCGCGACAAGCGACGCGCGACGCGTCACTGCTCCACCGTGTGCTCCTTGCCGTCGAAGCGCAGGAGCACCTTCTTTCCTTCGAACAGCGAGGAGATGCTGACCGGGCGCTTCCACAGCCGCACCATCGCCTTCAACGTCTCGCGTGCGTAGTCACCGCGCAGGTCCACGCCTCGATGGTCGTGCTTGAGCAGGAGCTCGCCGCGGTTCTCGTGGTTGCCGTCCTCGACGTAGATGAACGGGTTACCGAAGTTGGTCAGCTGGAACAGGAGCTTCTCTTTGATCTGCTGGAACTCCCGCGACATGATTTCGTAGCGCTCGTTGCGGTTGGACCAGCCGTAGGTGAAGAACCCGTGCTCGAGCGCGAACTCCGGCGTCAGGAACTCGTCGATGAAGGTCACGTCGTTGTAGAGCGCCCGCACCTCGAAGATCTTCTCGCGGCCGAGCCCGAGCCGGAGATCCCAGTTCCGCTTCTCGTCGAGGTCGCTGCACTCCTCCCACTCGCGGCCGAACTGCCCCTTGTTCCAGCGCTCCTCGATGTTGCGATAGAGCTCCACGCCGAGCTTGTACGGGTTCAGCCGCCCGCCGGAGGTGGACATCACGCCCGCGTTGTTCTCCGCGTAGTCGACGATCTCGCTCCAATCGGCCACGCGCTCGGTCATGAGCTTGGAGTGCCAGTACGAGGCCCAGCCCTCGTTCATGACCTTCGTCTGCATCTGGGGCACGAAGTAGTAGGCCTCCTCGCGCACGATGGCGAGGATGGCGCGCTCCCAGCGCTCGAGCGGAGCGTGGTCGAGCAGGAAGCGCAGCACGTCCTGGTCCGGCTCGGCCGGGAAGCGCTTGGCCTGCTCGCGCTCCGCTTCGATCTTCTTCTTCTGCTCCTCGATGTACTCCTCGGGATTGATGTACTCGTCCATGTAGTCCTTCGCGCGCATGCGCGGGACCTCGATGGCCTGCGGCTCCTCCTGGATTTCCTCTTCCCGGCTGCGGCGCACGAAGCGCGACCACGGGTCGATGAGGTTTTCCACCGACAGGCAAACGTCGATGAACTCCTCCACCTTGGCGATGCCGTGCCGGTCGACGATGCGGCGCACGGCCGCGCCGTGGTTCGCCATCTTGTCGATCCACTTGCGGTTCGGCGCGTACTCGCCCTCGCGCGCGCGCATCGGGTCGATGACGTGCCCGGCCGCGTCCAGATCCGTCACCTTGAAGGTGAAGTTGTTCTTGAAGAAATCGACGTGCCCGTACACGTGGCACATCACCAGCTTCTGGTCGGTGAGGCTGTTGCCCTCGAGCAGGTAGGCGAACGACGGGTTGTTGTTGATGACCATCTCGTAGATCTTCGAGAGGCCGTACTCGTAGCTCTTGCTCAGGCGCTCGTACTCCATGCCGTAGCGCCAGTGCGGATAGCGGTTCGGAAAGCCGCCGTAGGCCGCGATCTCGTTCATCTGGTCGTAGGCCAGCATCTCGAAGACCGTCGGGAAGAAGTCGAGCCCGTACTCGCGGGCGATCTTCTCGACCTTGTCCTGCTCCACCCTGAGATATCGCGGGAGGCTCGTGCGCGGGGCGAATGCCATTACTTCCCTTTACCGAGAAAGTCCTTGATGCTGTTCACGATGGCGTCGCGGTCGCGGATCTCGCTGGTGATGACGCGGTCGTCCTGTCCAAAGTGCTCGCGCAGATCCTTGATGAACTGACCGGACCCGTACGGGCTCTCCACCTGTCCGTACGCGAACATGTTGACCGCGGGCAGGATCTGCTGCTTGAGGATCTCGATACAGGACAGCGTGTCGTCCATGGACCAGTTGTCGCCGTCGGAGAAATGGAACGGGTAGATGTTCCACTCGCCCGCCGGATAGTGCTGGTCGATGAGGTCCGCCGCCAGCTTGTAGGCGCTGGAAATCATCGTGCCGCCCGATTCCCGCGTGCGGAAGAACGTCTCGCGGTCCACCTCGCGGGCCACGGCGTCGTGGATGATGTAGCGGCTTTCCAGACCCTTGTACTGGCGGCTCAGCCAGGTATCGATCCAGAAGCTCTCGATCCGCACGATCTCCTTCTGCTCGTCGCCCATCGAACCGGACACGTCCATCATGTAGATGATGACCGCGTTGGCGACCGGCTCCAGGTCCTCCTTCCAGGAGCGGAAGCGCTTGTCCTCGTGCTGCGGAACAACCAGCGGGCGGCCCGGATCGTAGACGCCGCTGGCGATCGCGCGGCGCAGCGCTTCCTTGTACGTGCGCTTGAAGTGCTTGAGCGACTCCGGCCCCACACGGCGGATCCCGGTATAGCGGTCCTTGGCGCTGATGATGCGGCTCTTGCCCTTGTTCTCGATGTCGGGCAGCTCCAGCTCCTCGCCCAGGATGTCGGCCAGCTCGTCGAGCGTGACGTCGACCTCCAGCACGTGCTCGCCGGCATCCTGACCGGCCTGCCCCGCACCGTCCTGATCGCCCTCTTCCCCGCCGATGGGATCGCCGACCTCACCGTCGCCCTGACCGACGCCGCCGCTCTGCTTCTCGCCGAACGTGAAGCGCGGGATGTCGATCTGCGGGATCGGGATGGACACGACGTCCTTGCCCTTGCGACCGAGCATCTCCCCCTGCGAGATGTAGCGGCGCAGGTTCTGGCGGATCTTGCCGCGGACTATGTTCCGGAACCGCGAGTGGTCCTGATCGATCTTGAGCGACATCCGCGCCTAGTGTCGCACATCCGGCGCCCCTCTGCAGGTGGTGGATCGAGCTCCGGGGCGCCGGGTTTCGAAGGCGTTTCGGGGCTGGGCTGCCACCGGACGATCTGTTATGAGCGCCCCGTGAAGAACGGCTTCTCCTACCTCGGATTCCGCTGCACGGAGTGCGGCAACTGCTGCAAGGACCCCATCCTCCCGCTGACGGATGCGGACGTGTTGCGCATCATGGCGGGCACCGGCGACCGCCCGGAGGACATCATCAAGTGGGTGGATCGGAACGCCATCGACATGGATGACGAGCCCGAGGCCTTCGTGATGCTCAGGCAAGGCAAGCGCGTCATGACGATGCGCCAGGGGCGCGGCGGCTGCCGCTACCTCGGCGCCGACGACCGTTGCACGGTCTATTCGATCCGCCCGCTCGGCTGTCGCGCGTTTCCTTTCGACCCCACGTTCAAACGCGACGGGACGCTCCGGCGCCTGAAACTGATCCAGGCCACCGATTGCAGGTACGAGCTCGACGGCGACAACAACGTGGACGAGATGCGACGCCTGCACGAGCGCTACGACTCGGCGACGGACGAGTACCAGACCAAGGTCGCCGAATGGAACCGCCTGCAGCGCCGCCGCCGCCGGCAGGGCAAGGCCGCGCAGACCGCGCGGGAGTTCCTTGAATTCCTCGGGATCGTCGGCGGGCCGGCGCATAAGCCGCTGAAAGCCCGCCCCCGCGCCCGCGCTCGCGCCCGCGCCTGACGCGAGCCTGGCGTCGGGCTCCGCGGCGGTGGCATGATTCGCTGATGCGACGCTTCGCGGTACTTCCGGGCCTTTGCCTGCTGCTGGCGGCTTGTTCGTCCCAGCCGGACAAGACCCACAAGAAGACCGGTGTGGGTGACGGGGGACCGATCGGCGGCGATCGGCCTGTCACGCCCTACGTGCCCGCCAGCTACGATCCGTCCAAGCCGGCGCCGCTCGTGGTCCTGCTACACGGCTATGGCGCAAGCGGCCTCGCCCAGGAGCTGCTCTTCGACCTCAAGCCGCGCGCCGACAAGTACGGCTTCATCTACCTCTATCCAAACGGCACGGTCGACTCGACCGGCAAGCGTTTCTGGAACGCGACCGACGCCTGCTGCGATTTCGACAACACCGGCATCGACGACTCGGCGTATATCGAAGGTCTGATCAACGAGACGGAGTCCATCTACAACATCGATCCGAAACGCGTTTATCTCGTCGGCCACTCCAACGGCGCGTTCATGGCCTACCGCATGGCCTGTGACCACGCCGACACCATCGCCGCGGCCGTCAGCCTGGCGGGCGCGATGTACAGCGACGTGTCGAAGTGCAAGCCGAGCGGCCCCGTCAGCATCCTGCAGGTCCACGGCACCGACGATCAGAGCGTGCTGTACGACGGCAGCAACATCAACGGCGACACGTACCCCGGCGCCAAGACGAGCGTCGCGGACTGGGCGAAGTTCGACGGCTGCGCTGCCACGCCGACGTCCGGCGCGCCGCTCGAACGTCACCGCGGCGCCCGGCAAGGAAACGAGCGTGGAAACCTACGAGGGCTGCAAGAACGGCACAGTATCCGAGCTGTGGACGATGCAGGGCGAGGGCCACATCCCGGCCATCAACGACGCCTGGCGCGACAACGTCATCGACTTCCTGATGAAGCACCCGAAGCCGTAGCTGCAGTCAGGCTTTCGGGCCGAACGCGAGGATGATGTAGCCGCCGGATTTCTCGTCCTTCTGCAGCTCGAGCAGGCCGCGCTTCTGCGCGTCTTCCAGGAGCTCGTTGAAGGTGCGGTAGCCGTGGAAGGTCTCGGAGAAGGTGGGCTTCTTGCGCTTGAGGGTCTGCTTGACCATCGAGCCCCACAGGTTGTCGTCGCGCTCGCGGAAGAGAGCGTCCACCGTGTCCAGCACGAGGTCGAGCCCCTCGAGCTTGCGCGTTTCCTCGTCGGGGGATTCCTCCTCCGGCTCCTTGTCCTTGCCCTTGCGCGCGGTCTTGGCGGGGCGTTTCGCCTTGTCCTGATCCTTGTCCTTGTCCTTGTCGGCCGCGCGCCCGCCGCGACGCCCGCCGCCCTTGCGCCCGCCCTGCTTGTTGCGCACCAGATCGTCGTAGTAGATGAACTCGTCGCAGTTCTCTATCAACAGATCGCTGCTGGAGTTCTTCACTCCCAGGCCGATCACGGTCTTGTCGTTCTCGCGCAGCTTGCTGACCAGCGGCGAGAAATCGCTGTCGCCCGACACGATCACGAAGATGTCGATCTGCGCCTTCGTGTAGCAGAGGTCCAGCGCGTCCACGACCAGCCGGATGTCGGCGGAGTTCTTCCCCGAGTACGAGACGTGCGGGATCTCGATCAGCTCGAAGGCGGCTTCATGCAGCGGCCTGCGCGAGGCCTTGTAGCGTTCCCAGTCCGCGTAGGCCTTCTTGACAACGATCTTGCCCTTGTCGAGCAGCCGCTCGATCACTAGCTCGATGTCGAAGCTGTCGTAGTGCGCGTCGCGCACGCCGATCGCGACGTTCTCGAAGTCGGCAAAGATAGCGATGTTCGGAGCGGATTCCCGGTCGATGGCCACGAGCCACCCGTATCACGCACGGCGCCCGCGGCGCCAGCGAGAGGGTAGCCGGGGCCGGGGCCGGGGCCGCGACCGTGACCGCGACCGGGGCCGCGAGCGCGAGCCCGCAGCCCTCCCCTCACCCGGGCCGCACCACGCGCACCAGCGTGCCGATCACGTGATCGAACCGCCGGACCAGCGCCGTGTCCAGCTCAGGCATGTACCCGAGCGCCGCTGCGACCTCGAAGCACGCCTGCACCTCGCGCAGCGAACCGAGCGCCGTGTGATAGCGCACCGCCCGGTTCTTCCCCCGACTGTACGACCCTTCGCTCACGTTCAACGGCGCGCTAGTCAATGCCCGCCGGCACTGCCGCGCCAGATCCGGATCCGATCGCTCCAACTGCCGCACCAGAGGCCGGAGTGAACGAACGAGGTCGAGCAGAACGGGATAGATGCGCAACATGACGTAGCTCCTTGTGCAAGCCCAAGCGCACAGCGCGCGTGGGCGAAGCCCCGCCCCAGCCGCCGCGCGCAGGAGCTGTCCAGGCTGCGAGCGGAAGCGAGCACCGCGCGCAGCCGCGCGCAGGACCCGCAGGGTCCGAGCACGGCGAGCACGGCCCCGGCCTGGACAGCTCCGAGCACGGCGGCATCCTGAAAAAGCCACGAGCGACATCCCTGCTCTCGCCCTCGCTCTTCGCGCGCGAGGCGAAGCCGACGCGCGCCCCGCTCTCGCCCTCGCTCTCGCTCGTTGCGCGCAAGGCGAAGCCGACGCGCGCCCCGCTCTCGCCCTCGCTCTCGCTCGTTGCGCGCAAGGCGCAGCCGACGCGCGCCCCGCTCTCGCCCTCGCTCTCGCTCTCGCCCTCGCGTCGTTGTGCCCCCGGGCGCGGCGGAGCCGCGGCCTTGGGGGCACGCGCCGCGCGTGAGCGCGGCGCACCGCACTCCGACGCCCCCGCGCGGGGGGCAGCCCTCAGTCCAGCCGCGGCCCCTTCGGTGACCGCTCCAGCGCGTTCAGCACGGCCGTGCGCAGATCGTCGATGTCGAACGGCTTGTCGAACACCGCCACGGCGCCCAGGCGCCCCGCCGCCCTGTGCGTGTCCGGATCGCCGAACGCCGTGATCAGGATCACCGGCGCCCAGCAGCCCACGTGCCGCAGGTTTTCCAGGATCTCCATACCCGTCCAACCCGGCATGCGGATGTCGGACACGATCAAGTCGACCGTCTCGAGCTCGCCGGAATCGTGGAGGGTGCCGGCCACGTGCTCCAGCAGCTCGGCGCCGTCTTTGGCCTCGGTCACTTCGTGACCGTCGCGGCGCAGCATGTCGGCGAGCAGCGCTCTGAGCTCGGGATCGTCTTCTCCCAGCAGCACGGAGGCGGGACGGTCGGACAGGGTCTCGCCGTGAGCGGTCATGATGGAGGGCGGATTCGACATGGGATCATCTCGTGGTGTGGTTCGGAACCCCCCCGAGGAGTTCTGCAAAACGTATGCCCACATCCCGATGGTGTGGATTCCTGGCATTTCCATCCGGGAAAGCCATGGCCACCGTGGCAGCCTGCCTCACGCGCGTCCCTCCGCGCGTGGTGGTTCGGGCTCCTCCGGAGCCTGGGGTCGCACGCTGTCGGCGCCGGCGGGAAGGTAGACCGTGAACGTCGCGCCCCGCTCCGGCTGGCTCTCCGCGTCGAGCCAGCCGCCGTGCTCGCGGACGATCCCGTAGGATACGGACAGCCCCAGCCCCGTTCCCTCACCCACGTCCTTGGTGGTGAAGAAGGGTTCGAAGATGCGCGAGCGCACCTCCTCGGTCATGCCAACCCCCTCGTCCGCAACGGAGACGCAGACGTAGTCCCCCGGAGCGCCGCCCACGTCCGGAGGCGGCGTGGCGCGTTGCGCGAACACGCGCACCACAAGCTGCCCGCCGTGCGGCATGGCCTGGATCGCGTTGCCCACCAGGTTGGTCAGCACCTGGCTCATCTGGCCTTCGTCGAACGAAACCTCGGTGTCGCAATGCGGCGGTTCGAGGATCATCCGGACGCGCTGCTTGTCGGCCAGCGGCTGCAGCATCTCCAACGTATCTGTAGCGACCTGCAGGATGTCGTGGCGCGCCATGTCCGGGCCGCGCGGCCGCGCGAACTCCAGCAGCTGGCGGATGATTCCGGTCATGCGGCGGGCCTGCGCGCCGATGATCTGCGCCGAGCGACGCGCTTCCTCGCCCTCGATGCTGCCGGTCTCGATCATCTTGGCGCGCCCCGCGACCACGTTCAGCGGCGAGCCGAGCTCGTGCGCGATCCCCGACGCGAGCTTGCCGACCGTGTTCAGACGGTCGGCGTGTCTGAGCTGCGAGAGCGCGTCGATGCGCGCGCCGGCCTCGGCCATGATGCGGCGCTGCGCCTGCGCGAGCTGTTCGCTCATCGCGTTCATCTCGTCGGCGAGCTGGCCGAGCTCGTCGCGCGTGTCGAGAACGAGCGGTCCGGTGAGATCCCCACCGCCGATGCGCCGCGCTTTCATGATCAACTGGCGCATCGGTCGCCCGACGAGCCAGGAGCCGAGCGGCACGGCTAGCAGCACGAAGACGAATCCCAGGATCACGGTCGTCACCACGGTGCGGAGCGTGGTGCGGTGGATATAGCCGCTCTCCTCGTCGAGCGACTCGGCGAGCTCCAGCGCGCTCGGGTGGTCGGCGCTGGGGAGCGACAGCGGGATGTACGTGTACATCGCCGCGTTCGGGCCGCGCACCACGCGCGTCACGTCCTTGCCGTGCTCGATCACGCTGGGCTCCACGCCGTCGGCCTTCGGGCGGCGCTCGGCGTCGGCCGGATGGTCCAGCCAGACCCAGCGCAGCTTGACGTGGTTCTCGGCGCGGTTGGCCTGGTGCAGGAGCTGCACCGCCTCGGCGTGCCCCGCCCGTTCCCAGGCGGACGTGAACGCGGCGGCGAAGGCGCGCCCGACCACGTGGTGGTCGTGCTGCATGTCGGCTTCGAAGAACGAGACCTCGCGCCGCTCGCGCAACACGGCCTGTACGGTCAGGACCGCGAAAGCCGCGAGCGCCAGCGCCAGGGTGAATTTCCTCGCGATCTTCACTCGATAGCCTCAAGGCCTCCGGACCGGCGGGGCATGCGCACGCGTCTCGATTTCCCAACAACGCGCGCGCTCGAACTATTCGCGCGCGTCGGTCGGAAGCCCCCTCAAAGACGTCCCCTCCAGGTGGGAATGCACCCCCGGCTCCTGCAGGGGGCAATCGAAGCGTAGCACCCGGCAGCGCAGGCGCCCCGGACGAGCGTCGGGAGTCCGGGGGCGCCGAGCCCCTAGCCGCCGAGCTTGCGGGCGATGCCGCCCAGGTCGACTCCGGTAGCCGCCCGGATCTGCTCCGCCGCGCCGATCGCTTTGCGCGCCGCTTCCGACCCGTTGCTGTCGGCCGAAGGCAGCACGCTGAGCTTGCCGATCTCCAGCGGCTGGCTGGCTCCGGAAATGTACGTAAGCAACGGCAGCAGGTTCTGCAGCGCCAGCACGTCGCGCGATCCGGTACCACCCACCTTGAACGCCTCGATGAGCTTCTTGAGGCTCGCCGCCTCGGCCTTGCCGCGTTCGATGGTGGACGCCGCGTCGCCGCGTGCCTTTTCCTCGGCAGCGCGCTGCTTGGCCAGCGCCGGCTGCACGACGTCGGCATCGAGGCGGTTCTTCTCCTGGGGGGCGCGGGCTTTCTGCCGTTCGAGCTCGGCTTTGACCTGCGCCACCTGGGCCGAGACCTGCCCGCGCGCTTCCTGGATCATCGCCTCGCGCCGGCTCTTGGCGTCGGCGATGCGCTTGGCCGTCTCCTGCCGCGCGATCTGCAGGTCGGCTGCGGTCTTCGCCACCTCGCTGGCCGCCCAGTTGCCGGCCTGCTGCACGGAGGCGTCCGCCCGCGCCGACGCTTCGGCAACCGCCGACTCCTGGTTCAGCTTGGCGCCCCGGATCCGCCCGATGCTGGACAGGTAGTTCACCTCGTCGGTGACGTTCTGGATCTTGAGCGTGTCGAGCACGAGCCCCATCCGGCTCATGTCGTGCTCCGCCTCTTCCAGCAGGGTGTGGGCGAAACGCATCTTGTCCTCGTTGACCTCCTCGGGCGTGAGGCTCGCGAGCACGCCGCGCAGGTTGCCCTCGAGCGTCTCCTTGGCGATGAAGTAGATCTCCTGGCGGGTGCGGCCGAGGAAGCGCTCCACCGCGTTCGCCATCAGCGGCTCCTCGCCCGGCAGCTTCACGTTCGCCACGCCCTGGATGGTCAGCGGGATGCCGCCCTTGGAGAAGGCGCCGGTCACGTGGACCTCGACCGTGAACATGCTGAGGTCCATCGTGTCCACGCGCTCGATGAGCGGGCGGCGCATGGAGCGGCCACCACGCACGAAGCGATAGCCGACTGGCTTGTCGCCAACGTTGCGGGTCGAGCCGCTGAAGATGAGCGCCTCGTTCGGCGTAGAGACGAACAGGAGCTTCTTGAGCATCATCACCAGGGCGACGGCCACGACGGCCGCGGTCAGCACCAGCACAACGATGACGTTCATCGCGCCGCTCCCTTCCGGTCGGTCTGCAGGAGCTCGCCCATGTCGATGCCGATGGCCTTGCCCGTCGCCTTGAGCACCTCGGAGACGGCCGACGGGAAGCTCGCCACGGCGCCGGTGAAGCTCGAGCCGTCGCCGCCGTCGACGACCGCGAGGTCGCCGATCTTGGTGCGCGATACGCGCGCCACCGACGCTTCCACGAATTCCTTGAGGTGCTGCAGTACGTACAGGTCACGGCCCTCGCGGCCCGCTGCCTGCCACTCCTGCGCCACGGCCGTCAGTGCCGCGGCGCTGGCGTTGCCGCTCTCCAACACCGGGGCGGCCTCGGCCCGGGCCTGCGCCTCGGATGCCAGGCGCTGGGCCTCGGCCGGCAGAAACACGTCGCACTGCAGCCGGAGCTTCTCCAGCTCGGCACGCAGCGCCTGCAGCTCCTGCTCCGCCTCGGCGCGAGCGGTCTCGGCCGCGACCTCCGCCTCGTTCTCGACGCCCTTGGCCTGCGCCTCGAGCTTTGCCAGCTCCGCCCTGAGCTCGTTGCGCTTGGTGAGCACCTGCGCCTCGGCCTGCTTCTGCGCCGACTCCGCGCGCTGGCGCGCTTCGGCCTGCGCCTCGGCGATGGCCTGGTTGGCGGCGTTCTCGGCGTTCTGCGCGTCGCGGATCATCCCGGCGATGCGCGCGCGACCGAGGTTGTTCAGGTAGCCCTGGTCGTCGGCGACGCTCTGCACCTTGAGCACGTCCAGCTCCAGCCCGAGCTTGTCGAAGTCGTCCTTCGCGAAGCGCACCAGCGTGTCCGCGAATTTGAGGCGGTCCTCGTTGACCTCCTCCGGCGTCAGCTCGGCCAGCACCTCGCGCAGCACGCCTTCGAGCGTCTGCTGCGCGACCGCGCCGATCTGCGCCGGCGTCATCGACAGTGAACGCTCGATCGAATTCCTGATGAACGCATCGTTGCTGGTGATCTTGACGTTCGCGATGGCGTGAACGCCGAGCGGGATGCCGCCCTTGGAGTAGGCGTTCTGCACCTCGACCTGCACGGGGATCAGCCGCATATCCATGCGGTTGACCTCCTCGAGCACCGGGAGACGAAATCCGCGGCCCCCGTGCAGCACCTTGTAGCCAACCGTCGAACCATCGGCGAGCCGATGCTTGCGACCGCTGAGCACGATGACCTCGTTCGGTTTGCAGATGACGAGGAAGCGTGAGAGCAGAAAAACCAGCAGCGCGAGCAGCAGGACGAGGACAACAGCCCCGGCCAGAATCGCCACCGCGCCCTGCATATCAGTGGGCACCCCTTGCGGCATGGCGGCGAGGATAGGTCACGGCAGCGCGCAGGGATACCGCAAATGGGGGCCCTGTCGCCCGCGCTCCAATCGCCGGCAAATGCGGGTGTTTCCTGCTAGGGCTTGTCGCGACCCGAGAGGAAATCCGGCGGCGCCTTCGAGACGTGCAGCGTGCCGTCCTCGACCTCTTCGACCAGCACCAGCTCGCCGTCGGAGAGCGATTCCTCGTCGGTGGTCGCGAGGTAGTCGATGCTCTGGCCCCTCACCTCCAGCCGCACCTTGCCGTGCCCGCCCCGCTCGCACGGCACCAGCACCTTGCCCACCTGCCCGACGGCGTCGCTCTCTTCGGCCGCGGAGCTGACGCTTGAACGCTTGAGCGCGCGGAACGACCACGATGCCGTGAAGCCGGAGCCGAGGCCCATCGCCAGCGCCGCAACGAGCGTCACCAGCGACGACGACAGGTGCAGATAGTAGAGCAGCGTGCCGACCATCCCGAACGCCAGGAAACCGAAGGTCCAGAAGCGCAAGGACAGGAAAATAGCCGCGAATCCGCTGGCATCGCTATCCGCCTCGTGCACCGCATCGAGGTGCGGCCCACCGGCGACGTCCATGTCGGCGTCGGCGTCGAAATCCGCATTCACGTCGGCGTCGGCGTCGGCGTCGGTGTCGTGCCCCATGAACAGCTGCACGCCGATGGTGCCGGCCCCGAGGATCAACGCGGCCAGGTACAGGATGCCCACGCGGACAATATAGCGGCCCATGTTCGGGATGTCTTGTCTCGACCGTGGCGGTGGCTGGGACCGCACCGCGGCTGACGCCTCTCAGCCGCGCGGGCTGACGCCTCTCAGCCGCGCGGGCTGCGTCCCTTTGCGTGCCGCCACCGTTGATCTAGCGTCCTGACATGGATCAACGCCCCCGCAGAAACCGCGTCGGCCCCGGCATCCGCGGCCTGGTACGCGAGACTTCCCTTTCGCCCGCGCACCTGGTGCTGCCGATGTTCGTGCACGAGCCGGCGCGGCCGAAGCCCATCCCGTCCATGCCCGGCCACTCCCGCCTGGGCATCGAAGGCCTGGTGGAGAAGGCGCGCGAAGCGTTCGAGCTCGGCGTGGCGGGCGTGGCGCTGTTTCCCGCGCTCGAAGACAAGTTCAAGGATCCGCGCGGCAAGGAGAGCACGAATCCCGAGGGGCTGCTCCAGCGCAGCGTGCGCGCGCTGAAGAAGGCGCTGCCCGAGCTGGTCGTGATCACGGACGTGGCGCTCGATCCGTACTCGTCCGACGGCCACGACGGGGTGGTCATCGACGGGCGCATCGACAACGACGTGACGCTGCCGATCCTCGCCGCCATGGCCGTCGCGCAGGCGGCCGCGGGCGCGGACGTGGTCGCGCCGTCGGACATGATGGACGGCCGCGTGCGCGCCATCCGCCGCGCGCTCGACGAGGCGGGCCACACCAACGTCGGCATCTGCAGCTACTCGGTGAAGTACGCCTCCGCGTTCTACGGTCCGTTCCGCGACGCGCTCGACTCGGCGCCCAAGGCCGGCGACAAGAAGACGTACCAGATGGACCCGGGCAACGTGCGCGAGTGTCTGCGGGAGATCCAGCTCGACGAAGAAGAGGGCGCGGACTGGCTGATGGTCAAACCGGGGCTGCCGTACGCCGACGTGCTGCGCTTCGTGAAGCAGAACAGCCAGCTGCCGGTCGCGACCTATCACGTGAGCGGCGAGTACGCGATGCTGAAGGCCGCGGCCGAGAAGGGCTGGATCGACTACGATCGCTGCCTGCTCGAGAGCCTGGTGTGCCTGCGCCGCGCCGGCGCCGACATCATCTTCACCTACGGCGCCATCGACGCAGCGCGGCTGCTGCGCCGCGACCCGGGCTCCGTCGTCGAGCGCGACAGCCACGATCAGCTCTAGCGCGTCATCGGCCCGGGAGCCCGGGCGCGCGGCGCGGCGCTCCGCGCACTCACACGCCCAGAACGGCCGTGTACGCGGCGCGGACGGCGCGGGTCACGTCGCGGTAGCGCGTGATGAGCGCGTCTCGCGCGGTTTCTCGCGCGGTGTTCGACAGACCCATGCGGCGGGCGAGCTGGGCCAGACCGGGAGCGCGCTCGTCGATGAGCGTGGAGCCGGTGCTGTGCAGCACGTGGATGCGCTGCTCGAGCCGGCGCAGGAACACATAGCCGTCGCGCAGCGTCTCGTAGTGGCGCCGTTCCATGTAGCCGAGCGTGCCGAGCGCTTCCAGCGCTTCGAGCGTGTCGGTGGTCCGCACGCGCGGATCGGTGCCGTAGCGCATCTGCAGCCATTGCGTCGAAAACTCGATGTCGAGCAGGCCGCCGTGACCGGTCTTCAGGTCGTAGCGGCCCGGACGCTCGCTGGCGAGCTCGCGCTCCATGCGCATGCGGAGCCGGTGGATCTCCTCGGCCGGCGGCGCGCCGCGCTCGTAGGCGGCCACGTGCGCGACCTCGAGCACGCGCGCGCCGAGCCGGGCATCGCCTGCCGCAGCGCGCGCGCGCAGAAGCGCCTGCCGCTCCCACGCCGCGCCGGACGACAGCACGGAAGGCGCGCCGGCGTCGGCTTCGCCGCCGAGCTTGACACCGTGATAGCGCGCGAAGGATCCGAGCGACGTGACGAGCAGCCCCTGCGCGCCCGACGGCCTGAGGCGCGTGTCGAGCTCGTAGCCGGGACCAGCCGGATGCGGCTCCGAGACGAGGCGGATGATGCGCTGGGCGTGGCGGATGAAATGCTCGGCGGGGTCGCGATCGGCGGGCGCCGCCGCGGGGTCGTAGATGAACAGCACGTCGAGATCGGAGCCGTAGCCGATCTCGCGGCCACCCAGCTTGCCCACGGCGATGACGGCAAGGCCCGTCACCTCGCCGCCAAGCTGGTACTCGACCGAGTGCTGGAGGACGTCGTCGGCGAGATCGGACAGAATGCGCGTCGCAGCGCGCGTCTCGATCGTTCCGGCGAGATCGGCCACGGCGACTTCCACCATGACGCGGCGCTTGGCGCGGCGGAGCGCGCCCACGAAAGCGTCGCGCCGCTCGAACTCCTCGGCCTGGCCCGCCCCGCTCCTGTTCCAGGTCTCCAGCTCCGCGGCGACCGCGGCGTTGGCGTCGCCCGGCAGCCCGCCGCCGAACAGGATGATGTCGACCAGATCCGGACGGCCCACCACCGCTTCGCCCACGAACGAGCTGGCGCCGAGCACGGCGGCCATGCGGTGCGGGGCGCGCGGATCGCCGGCGAGCGCTGCGATGTACGCGTCGGGCGCGACGAAGCGCTGGAAGAACGAGCGCAGGAAGCGCGCGGCCTGCTCGGGATCGGGTGATTCGACCAGCGCGTCGATCAGCTGGTCGGCGAGATCGGGATAGCGCTCGCGCGTCAGATCGCCGAGCAGACCGTCGGGGCGGCGCATGAGCGCAGCCAGGTGCTCGCCGACATCGGCGCTGCCGAAGAGCTCTTCCGAGGCGGCGACGAGGTCGGGGTCTTCACGCTCGAGCTTGCCGAGCAGCGCGTGGTAGCGCGGCAGCGGGTGCGGCGCGGTGGGCAGGAGCGCCGCGAACAGCTCGTGCACGATGTCGCGCGCGCGCCCGAGCTCGGCCGTGAGCCCCTCGGCGCTGTCGAAGCCGAGGCTCCGCGCCAGCCTCCCCAGCTCGCCGGCGTCCTCGGGCATAAGATGCGTCTGGATGCCGGTCATCCACTGCACGCGGTGCTCCACGCGGCGCAGCAGCAGATACGCTTCTGCGATGGATCGCGCTTCGCGGTCGGTCACGAGCCCGCGGCTCGAGAGCCGCTCCAGCGCCGCGAGCGATCCGGGCACGCGCAGGCTGGGCTCGCGGCCGCCCCAGATGAGCTGCAGCGACTGGATGAAGAATTCCGCCTCGCGGATGCCGCCGGAGCCGAGCTTGAGATCGCGATCCGGCGCGGTGCTGAGCTCGGCGCGCGAGCGCTCCACCAGCTCGGCCAGCGCCGTGGCGATCGCCGGGTCGACGCCGCGCCGGTAGACGAAAGGCAGGACCACCTCGCGCTCGAGCAGCGCGCCGAGCTCCTGGCTGCCGGCAATGGGACGCGCGCGCAGCATGGCCGCCCGTTCCCAGAGCCGCCCCCAGGTCTCGTAGTAGCGCTCGGCCGCGGCGACGGAGTTGACGATGGCACCCTGTGAGCCTTCCGGACGCAGCCGGAGATCGACGCGCCAGACCATGCCGTCCGCCGTCGGCGCGTCCAGCGTGGCGACCGCGCGCCGCGCAACGCGGCTCCAGTGATCGTGCAGCGGGATGCTGCTCCCGCCGTCGTCCGTGTCGTTGATGAAGATCACGTCGACGTCGGAGCCGGCGTTGAGCTCCTGCCCGCCGAGCTTGCCCATGCCGAGGACGACGATCTCCGAGCGCTGTCCGTCGCTCCTCAGTGGCTCCCCGAAACGCGCGGCGATCGCGCGGTCGGCTTCGGCCAGCGCGACCTCGAACGCGGCATCCGCCAGATCGCCGAGCTCGCGGGCCGTCACGTCGACGCTCGCCCCACCCTGGGTGCGCGGCAACAGCTCGCGCAGGGCGATGCGCAGCTTCTCTTCGTGGACGACGCGCCGCAGGTTCACCTGGACGCGAGCCGAGTCGGATAGATCGCCGACCCGCGCCAGGACCCGCGCCAGCATGTCGGGGCGCTGGCGCTCGACGCGCCAGCCCTCGCTGGCGATCCGCTCGACGGCCGCATGTTGCCAGTCGAGGGCCGGTGAAAGTGGCGGAAAAGCCGTCCCGAGCAGGACGGACAGAGCGTGGCCAGGCCCCTCCGGCATCTCCCGCTCCAGGGCCGCGGCACGCCCGGCGTCGATGTGGCGCGCCTGCGCCAGCATCTCCCCGGCGGCAAGCGGGTCGATATCGCCAGCCATCGGCTACCGGTATACCGCTGCGCGAGGTTTCGAGGTAGGACTGGCCCGGGGCATGCGGTTTCTGTGTATCTCCGACATCCACGGGCACGCCCGTGCGCTGGACGCGGTGCTCGCAGTGGCGGATCTGCGGGGGTGGGACCAGCTGGTGGTGTGCGGGGACTTGTGCTTTCCGGGCCCCGAGCCGCTCGCGGTCTGGAAGACTCTGGTCGGCCACCGCGCGCTGTGCGTGCAGGGCCTCGGCGACAAGGCACTGGCCCGCGTGGACCCGAACAAGCTGAGCGCGACGTCGGAGACGGAGCGCGAGCGCATCGAGCGGCTGCGCCAGGTGCACAACGAGCTGGGCGAGCTGATCATCGCGCGCCTGGGCAAGCTGCCGGCGGTGGCGAGCCTGCCGGTCGAGTCGGGTGACACGATGGTGATCGTACACGGCTCGCCTGGGGATCCGACCGAGCCGTTTACGTTCGACATGAGCGACGACGACATGCTGGCGCTGCTGGGCGACGAGCCCGGCGATCTGATCGTATGCGGCGGCAGCCACGTGCCGTTCGACCGGCAGCTCGATGACGTCCGCATCATCAACGTCGGCTCCGTCGGCGAAGCCCCCGAAGGGGACTTCGCGCATGCCACCATCCTCGAGACCACGCCGCTCGGCATCAGCGTGAGCCAGTTCGCTGTGCCGCTCGAAGAAGAGCCGGACCAGGCGAGCTGACGCTTTCCGTCGGGAGCCCGCGGGGGAATTGCCGCCGCGGAAGCTTCCCTACGCGCGGTGGGTTGCGCTGGCCCGCGTCCGCCGACTCGCCACGTGCCCGCCCGCTGCAGCGAGTAGACAGACGACGCCGCCCAGAGCCAACGGGGCGCGGCCGCCGAGGGTGTCGGCAACCCAGCCGAGCAGGGGGCCGCCAACGAGGGCGGTGCCGCCGATGAGCACGGTCTGGAGCGCGAGCACGCGCCCGTGCATGTCGTGACGGGTGTGGACCTGCGCCTGCGCGGTGGTGGCGGTCATGTAGACGATGCTCGCCATGCCGACGAGAAACACTGCGGGTAGTGCGGTGGCGACACTGGGCATGGCGGACAAGAGTAACATGCCGAGGCCCAGCCCGACCGCGCCCAGAACGACGTGCCGGAGCTCCACCAGCCCCCGGTGCGCAACGATCATCGCGCTGGTGACGGCGCCGATGCTGAAGACCGAGTAGAGCAGTGTGAACACCACGTCGGTGCTGTGCAGCGAGTACGTCACGAACAGCGGCAGACTGACGCGGAAGTTGAACGAGAACACTCCGACCACTCCGAGCATGGCGAAGCTGATGTAGAGGAATGGCAGCGAGCGGACGTACCTGAGCCCCTCGCGCACCTCGCCGCCCTTGTGGGGCTGCGGCGGCTGGCGGTAGAGCTCGTCCGGGCGCATCGCGATGATGCAGGCGAGCACGGCCAGGTACGACGCGGCGTCGAGCGCGAAGCACCAGCCAAAGCCGAGGCTCACCGTCAGAAGGCCCGCCAGCGCCGGCCCGAAGACGCGCGACAAGTTGACGACGGTGCTGTAGAGCACGACCGCGTTCGGGATGTCCTCGCGCGGCACCATTTCCGTGACGAACGAGCGGCGCAGCGGATTGTCGAAGGCAAGCAGCACGCCGCCGGCGAGCGCCAGCGCGTACACCGCGATGAGCGGCGGGTGCGGCATGAACGCGAGGATGGCGAGCCCGATGGACTGCGCCATCTCGAGGCTCTGCGTGAGCACGAGCATGCGCTGCTTGTCCGACCGATCGGCGACGGCGCCGGCCCATGCCCCCAGAAACAGCATCGGTCCGAACTGGCAGGCGGACAGCGCACCAACGGCGATACCGCTCTTCGTGATGGAGAGCACCAAAAGCACCAGCGCGACGTTGGTGAGCCAGTTGCCGGTGTTGGAGACGAGCTGCCCGAAGAAGAACAGCTTGAAGTTGCGCGAGCCCAGCGAGTGGAACGTGCGCCCCAGCGCACGGCGGATGGCGGATGTGTCGTCCACGGGCTCCTGGTCCGCCTGGGGCGCCGTAGGCCGCGCGGGGGGCTGGCCTGGCAGGCGCTTCGGCTTCACTGCGTTCAGCAGAACACCCAGGCGTTGTCCGGGTCAATCGCGTGTGGCGGTCTATTTCAAGCCCTCGACGATCCGGTCCGTTGACGCCACCGACAAACGTCGGTTGTCTCCCGCCCATGACCGCTCAACCGCACTCGATTCCGATCCTCACCACCTTCGACGCGCCGCCCGGCACGACAATCGAACGCATCGTCGGTCCGTGTTGGGGCGTGACGGTCCGCTCGCGCAGCGTCGTCGGCACGGCCTGCGCCGGCTGCCAGCAATTGTTCGGTGGCGAGATCTCCGCGCTCACGCAGCTGGCGACGGAGTCGCGCAACGAGGCCATGCATCGGCTCGAGCAGCACGCCATCAGCCAGGGCGCCAACTGCGTGCTGGGGATGCGCTTCGACTCCGGCGAGCTCATGCAGAACACCAACGAGATCGTCGCCTACGGCACCGCCGCCGTCCTGCGCCAGACATGAGCGTCCCTCGCCCGCCCAGGCGCGTGCTCCGGCGGATCGATCGGCTGTCCCGCGCGGCGCACCGCTTCCACCGTTTCGCGCATCACCCGCTGTGCGACGAATACGCGGGCGAGGTGCTGCGCGTGGGGCGGACGCGGGTGTGTCGTGGCTGCACGCTGGCGGCATGCGGTGGGCTCGCGGGCGGCGCGGTCGGTCTGCTCGCGGCGCCGCCGCTGTGGGTCGCCACCGCCGCGGCCGTCCTCGGCGTGGCGCTTCTACCGTTGTCGCACGGCGGCAAGTGGCGCTCGCGCTTCGCGCCGTCGCTGCTCTTCGCGCTTGCGACCGGCGCCGGAATTGCAGCGTGGAGCCTCGCGGGCCTGGCGGTCAGCGCCGGTACCGTGGCGATCTTCGTGCTGCTCCTTCGCGCCTACCGGCGACGCGGCCCCGATCGCGCACCCTGCGCGACCTGCCCGGAGCGCACAGCCATGCCCTGCCGCGGCTTTATGCCGATCGTGCGCCGCGAACGCGCTTTCCAACGCCGCGTACGGGCGCTGTGGGTGGCCTGAGGTCTGGACCGCCGCGCCAGGGCGCCTAGCGGTCCAGCCCGCGTCGCAGCTCGCCGACCAGTGCGCCTACGGCGCCTGGCGGATCACTCGACGCCGCAATGGCCTTGACGATCGCGGTGCCGACCACCACGCCGTCGACGCCGGCGGCTGCGACGCTGCGGGCCTTGTCGGCGGAGTCGATCCCGAAGCCGACCACGACGGGCAGCCCCGCACGGGCGCGGAGCTCGTGGGCGCGCTTTCCGGCTTCAGCGAGCGGCGCCTGCTTCGAGCCGGTGACGCCGGTCAGCGACACGGAATAGATGAAGCCCGACGCGCGCGACAGCACGCGCGCTTCGCGCTCGCGGTCCGTGGTGGGCGCGACGAGCGGAATGATGGAGAGCTCTGCCGCGTCCGCCGCGTCGCGGAGCTCGCGACCTTCCTCGGGAGGAAGATCCACGACCAACAGGCCGTCCGCTCCCGCCTCCACCGCCGCGCGCGGCAGCTCCGCTTCGCCGAAGGCGACGATGGGGTTCACGTAGCTGAACAGGACGAGCGGCGCATCGCTCTTGTCGCGCACGGCGGCGGCGACGCGCAGCGCAGCGCGGAGCGAACCGCCCTGCTGGATCGCGCGGTGCGCGGCTGCGGCGATGACCGGTCCATCGGCCGTCGGGTCGCTGAACGGCACACCGAGCTCGAGGATGTCGGCGCCGGCCTCCAATGCCGCACGCGCGCAAGCGATGGACGCGTCGACGGAAGGGTCGCCGATGGTGAGATAGACGACGAGCGCCGTCTTCTGCTGATCCCGCAGCTGGGCAAAGCAGCGGTCGATGCGCTCGGTGGTCACTTGCGCTCCCCGATCAGCGTTGCGAGATCCTTGTCTCCGCGACCGGAGAGCCCCAGAACGACGCGCACGGGTCGCCCGCGCTGGTCGTGCTCGCGGCGCGCGATGTCGACGAGCCGCGCGAAGGCGTGCGCCGTCTCCAGCGCGACGATGATGCCCTCGCGACGCGCAACGAGCTCGGCCGCCGCCAGCGCTTCGGCGTCGGTGGCCGTAAGATAGATCGCGCGGCCCGACTCGGCGAGCGCCGCGTGCTCTGGGCCGACGCCGGGGTAGTCGAGCCCCGCGCTGATGGAGTGCGCTTCGAGGATCTGTCCGTCGTCGTCGGAGAGCACGCGCGTGCGAGCGCCGTGCAGCACGCCGACGCGCCCGGCCGTGAGCGTGGCCGCGTGGTGCCCGGTGTCGATTCCCTCGCCCGCCGCCTCCACGCCGTAGAGCGACACTTCGCTGTCGGGGACGAAAGCGCGAAACAGGCCGATGGCATTCGAGCCGCCACCCACGCAGGCGACCGCCGCATCCGGCAGACCGCCGCTCTGTGCATCGAACTGCCCGCGCGCCTCGTCGCCGATCACACGCTGCAGCTCGGAGACCAGCATCGGGTACGGGTGCGGGCCGGCCGCCGATCCAACGCAGTAGTGCGTGTGCTCGACGTTCGTAACCCAGTCGCGGAGCGCCTCGTTCATCGCGTCCTTCAGCGTGCGCGAGCCCGAGCTCACGGGAATGACACGCGCGCCGAGCAGCTCCATGCGCGCCACGTTCGGCGCCTGGCGCGCTACGTCCACTTCGCCCATGTACACTTCGCAGGGCAGCCCCATCACGGCAGCGGCCGTCGCCGTCGCCACCCCGTGCTGCCCCGCGCCGGTCTCGGCGATGATGCGCTTCTTGCCGAGCTTGTGCGCGAGCAGCACCTGGCCGAGGGCGTTGTTGATCTTGTGTGCGCCGGTGTGACAGAGGTCCTCGCGCTTCAGCCACAGCTCGGCGAGGAGCTTGCCGTCGGGATCGAGGGCGCGCTGCAACCTGGAGGCCCGGTAGAGCGGCGTGGGCCGGCCCACGTAGCGGTCGAGCAGCTCGTGCCATTCCTTCTGGAAGGCCTCGCCGACAACGATCTCGTGATAGGCGCGCTCGAGCTCGGCGAGTGCCGGCACCAGCGTCTCGGCGACGAAGCGCCCGCCGAACGCGCCGTAGTACCCCGCTGTGCCTGCGACCATCAGCGGATCTTGCCCCGGATCCGGCTCTTGTCGATCCACTCGCTGCCGCCCGCGTCGTACTGGACGTAGTAACGGCCGCTCACGGCCTGCACCACGCGTGCGCGAACCACCTTCCCGTCGTGATCCGCCGCCACGTGATCGTCGGGTTTGTAGCTGTCCTGGACCTCGGGCACGCCGAGGCTCTCCGGCACAGGCGGCTCGGCGCCGCTTTCCGCGGCGGCAGGCTCGGCATCGGCGGAAGCCGCACCCGCGTCCGCGCCTGCCCCCGTCGCTTCCGGCTCTTCAGGATTGGAGCCGGTGAGCGAGAGCGTGCAGCTGATGGAGGGCTTGTCGGCAACGGCCTTGAAGCCACCTGCTGCGGTGCCGCTCTCCTCGAAGGTGGGCGTGACGATCAGCTTGCCCGGGCCGGGCGCGCCCGCCGGCACGCGGTACTCGTGCAAGAGCGCCTTGCCTCCCCGCGGCGTGACCACGGCCTGGAACACGCGGCTGTCGCCGTCGACGAAGCTGTTGTCGACGACCAGCGAGTCGTAACCGGAGCGCGCCTCGACAACCGCACGCTGCTTGTTCGGCTTCTGGATGACGAACACGCGCGCCTTGTATTCGGCCGGCGCGCCGCTGGCATCCCTGCAATCGACGGCCTGGTAGGCCTCGATCGGGTGCCCCGCCGGCTCGTGCCCCGCCGCGACGGTCGTTCCGCCGCGCACGACGGAGCCGTGGCACGAGGCCACGCAGAGGCAAGCACCGACGAGCAGAAATGGAGTAGAGCGAGACACGGGCGCGTTTGTACACGCTGCAGGGCGCGGGAGCCAGTCCAGGGCCACGCTACGCCGACGCGCCGCGCGCCTCGGCAACGAATCGCCGCACCAGAGCCGCGTCCTTTTCGCGCCGACTACGCTCCACGCCGCTCGCCACGTCGACGCCCCAGGGACGCACGCTCCGGATCGCGCTGGCGACATTGTCGGGCGTCAGTCCCCCGGCGAGGATCAGCGGACGGCGCGCCGCGAGCTCCTGCACCAACCGCCAGTCGAAGCTTGCGCCGGTGCCGCCGAGCGTTCCCTCGACGCGCGCGTCGGTCAGCAGCCGGTCGCCCGCGTAGCTGTCGGCGAGATCGACGTCCTCGGGGCTCCCGATCCGCACTGCCTTGTACGCGTACGGCAGCACGGCTTCGAGCAGCTCGGGCGATTCGCTGCCGTGTAGCTGCAGGAGGTCGAGCCCGACGCGCTGGCGGAGCGCGCGCATCGCTGCGGCGTCGAGATCAGCGACGACGCCGACCAGGGTCACGCGGCGGCGGACCGCGTCGGCGATGTCGCGCGCGTCCGCTTCGTCCACCCGCCGTGGCGACGGAGGAACGAAATTCAGACCGATAGCGTCGGCCCCCGCGTCGGCCGCGAGGCGCGCGTCTTCGACGCTGGTGATGCCGCAGATCTTGACCCACATGGGTCGTCCCCGCCCCGCCCGCTACTCGATCTTGAGCAGCTCCTTGACCGTAGCGATAACCTGCGGCGCCTGGATCGGCTTGGTGATGTAGGCGTTGGCACCGAGCTGCAGCGCACGCTGCCGATCTTCCTGCGAACCCTCGGTCGTGATGATCACGATCGGAGTGTCCTTGTGAACCGGATCGCTGCGCACGCGCTTGACCAGCTTGAGGCCGTCCATGATCGGCATGTTGATGTCGGTCACGATGATGTCGTAGCGAGCCGACGCCAGCTTGCGCAGGCCATCGACGCCGTCATCCGCCTCGGTCACGCGCAGGTTCTTCACCCGCGCCAGGGCGAAGACCAGAAGCTGCCGCATCATCGGCGAGTCTTCAACGATAAGACAGGAGTATTCCGCCATGGGTCACACGCTGAGATCTAGAAACGCTTCAAGACCGGGGATCTTCCGGCCCGCTTGCACGAACAGACTGGCGCTGACCAGAGCCGCTGCCGCATGCTGGCCGAGCAGCTTGAACAGCTCGAAGTCGATGGTGTCGAATTTCTTCTTCTGCGAGAGCGTGGAGAAGATGACGATGACGCCCACCACCTTCTCGTCGACGCTGAGCGGGACCACGGCCGGGGGCTTTTCGATGCTGCCCTGGCTTGGGTCCGCGTCCTCGTCGATCCACGCCGAGCCCGTCCGTACCACGTCGGCTACGCGGCTGTCGTCCGGAAGGCGCAGCGGCACCAGACGATCGCCGACAACGCCCTCCGAGGCGATGGGCACCAGCTCGCTGGAATCGGCGTTGCCCAGGTACACCGCGTAGGATTCGGCCCCCACGAGCTGCGCGAGCACCTCCTTGATGCGCCGGGTCACGCCGCGCGGCGAGAGCGTCGAATGCAGCTGGTTGCTCGCCACGAACAGGTTCGCCATGTTCGCGAACTCGGACTCGACCTCGTGGAAACGCTCGCTGAAGCGACTCGAGACCGCTTCAGCCTCGTGGAAACGCGACAGCAGGTCGCTCTTGTCACGCTCGAGCTGCGCGATCTTGTCGAGCAGCTCGCGGATGGCGTGGTCGGCCTCGACCTTCGCGCGGAGCTGCGCGTTCTCGGTCTCGAGCTCGTGGAGGCGGCGCTGCACCCGCTCGTGCTCCTGGACAAACTCTTCCGTCAACCGGGCCCCCTTGGAAAAGTTCTGCAGGAACTCGTCGCGCTCCTTCTTGAGATCCGGCGGCGGCGCATCGCTGGAGCCGGCGCTCCTGCCCTTGTGCTCCTTCGACATCTTCCGAAAACAGGGACCTTTCCGCGTGCATCCGCCGCAGCGGTCCGCGACCGTATCACGCGCGCGGTAGAGCTACCACGCCCGGGCCGTTCGACTGCCCGGCCTCCAAACTAGCGCGACAAGCCATGGCATATCCAGCAGTTATCGTCCGAGCCAGCGGCCGGGAAGCCCCGTTTTCCGGCGCCGGGGAGAGCGATCTCCTGGTAACCTCCGGGCATGGCCGCCGACGTGCCGGACGGGTACGAGTTCATCGACCAGTTGCTGGAAGCGGGCGATCTCGACGGTGCCCGGGACGCGCTCGGAGAGGTCCAGGGGAACCACGACGCTTTCGCGGTGCTGCGCATCAAGCTGGCGCTGTTCGAAGGGTCGCTCGGACCGGGACCGGCACAGCAGCGACTGATCCAGCTCATGCGGCGCAACCCGAAGACGCCGGGAGCCAAGGAGCTGTACCAGGAAGCGTCCAACCTCTCGTATCGCAGCCGCACCTCGTCGGCCTCGCACTCGCATCCGCCACCGCCCTCCAGTGACGGCGAGAAGAAGCCCGGATGAGCGGCGTCCGCGCGGTGCGGGCGTACCCTGAGCCAGCCGTTGTCCTCCCCTGAAGACACGCCCATGAGGCAGGGGCCGTTCCTGCTTGGGCTGTTTCTAGTAACGGGCTCGAGCCTCGCGCTCGAGGTGCTCGACACGCGCCTGCTGTCCGTGATCACCTGGTACTCGCTCGCGTTTCTCGTGATCGCCATGGGGCTGTTCGGGCTGACGGCGGGTGCGGTGCACGTGTACCTGAAAAGCGAGGACTACACGGGCGACAAGCTCGCGCCCTCGCTGGCTCGCGATGCGCGCTGGCTGTCGTGGGCAGTCCCGCTGAGCTACGTGCTCTTGCTGATCGTGCCGCTGCGCACGGAGTTCGTGGCCACCACGGTGGTGTTGTTCGTGGCGTTCTCCGCGGCGATCGCCCTGCCGTTCTATCCGGCGGGGCGCATCGTGGCAGCCGCCGTGACGCGCACGCCGTTTCCTGTGGGACGGGTGTATGCCGTGGATCTGCTGGGCGCGGCGGTGGGCGCGCCGCTGGTTCCGCTCATCATCCGCGCGGGCGGCGGCACGGCAATCCTGTCGATGGCGGTCGTGGGAGCGCTGGCGTCGGCCTGCTTTGCCTGGGCGGGCGGCGCGCGGCCCGGGATCAAGCGTGCCGGCAAGCTGGCAGCCGGGATGCTCGCTCTGTGCCTGCTCAACTCGCTGAGCCATCGGGGCCTGGTGCCGCTCTGGGCCAAGGGCATGCCCGAGAACCGCGACATCGTGGACCAGGAGATGTGGAACAGCCACTCGCGCGTCCAGGTGATGAAGGAAGTGCGGGCGCCGGCGATCTTCTGGGGACGCGCGCCGAAGTGCGGCGACCCCCTTGTCCTGCAGCGCAACATCGTGATCGACGGACACGCCGCCACGCCGCTGTACCTGGAACCGCTCGACAAGCTCGGCTTCCTGTCCTGCGACGTGACGAATGTCGTGCACGCCATCCGCCCCCACGGCCCGGTGGCGATCATCGGAGTCGGCGGCTCGCGCGACATCCAGGCGGCGCTGAAGTTCGGCCACTCGCCGGTCGTCGGCATCGAGTTCAACGATCGCCTGCTCCAGATCCTGCGCAGCCCGCTGGCTGCACCCACGGGCATCGCCGAACGCCCAGACGTGACGCTCGTCCACGACGAAGCGCGCAGCTGGCTGGCGCGCAGCCACCAGCAGTTCGAGGTGATCCAGGCGTCGCTCATCGACACCTGGGCGGCCACCGGCGCCGGCGCGCACGCGCTTGGGGAGAACGGCCTGTACACCGTGGACGCGTGGCGCGTGTTCCTGAACCACCTCTCGCCCGGCGGCATCCTGACCGTCTCGCGCTGGGCCACGGTGGAAACGGGGCGACTCGTTGCGCTGGCGTCGGCGGCGCTGCTCGACCGCGGGGTGAAGGATCCGGGCACGCACATCGCGCTGGTGAACTCGGGACCGGTCAACACGCTGCTGGTCGGGCGCGACCCGCTGACGCCGGACGACGAGCGCCAGCTGAACCAGGTCGCGTTCAACATGGGCTTCGTGATCATGGCCTCGCCCCATCACCATCCGTCGGCGAAGCGGCTGGACGAGATGCTGTGGGCGCACAGCCGCGCGGAGCTGGACCAGGTCGCGCTCCGGCCGCTGCTGGACTTCCGCCCGCCGACCGATGACCGGCCCTTCTTCTTCAACGTGATCCGGCTGTCGGCGCTGTGGCATCCCCTGCCAGCCGTCACGCGCGGGACGATCGAAGGCAACCTCCTGGCCACGCGCGCGCTCGGCCTGGCGTTCCTCGCGTCGCTGATCCTGGTCATCGGCGCGATCTACGTGCCGCTCTCCCGCCGCGCGAAGCCGACGGGCCACACCGGGCGCGGGCTGTGGGCGGCGCTGCTCTACTTCGGGACCATCGGGGTCGGCTTCATGCTGGCCGAGATCGCGCTCCTGCAGCGCCTCAGCGTGGTGCTGGGAGAACCGGAGTACAGCTTGATCGTCGTGCTCTCGAGCCTGGTCGGGTTCGCCGGGATAGGCTCGCTCGTGAGCGATCGCCTGCCGCTGTCGCGCGCACCGTGGTGCTACGTCTACCCGCTGCTGCTCGCCACGGCGATCGCGGCGGTGGCGCTCGTCTGGCCGCACGTCGCCGCGGGCATGGAGGCGGCGCCGCTGGGAACGCGCATCGGCTTCTCGGTGGGCATGACCGCGGCGGTGGGGCTGCCGCTCGGTCTGGCGTTTCCCGCCGGCCTGCGCATGGCGCGCGAGGCGCACGGCGAGGAGACGCCCTGGCTCTGGGGCATCAACGGCATGGGCAGCGTGCTGGCGAGCAGCGCGGCGATCCTGATCGCGCTCGTCTTCGGGCTGACCCAGCTCATGCTCGTCTCCGCCGGCTGCTACGTGTTGCTCGTGGTCGCCGTCGCCGGCATGCAGCTCGGCGCCAAGCGCGTCCGGGAATCCGCCGGGGACGCCAGCGACGAACCGCTCGAGGCCGAGCCGGAAGCGGGGTAGCGGGGTCAGTACTCGAAGCCGCTGCCGCCGATGAACTCGCGCAGGAGCGAGGTGGGGGGCACGTGGTCGGGGTAGATCGTGATGAAGCGATCGACGAGCTGCAGCAGGCGGAAGGCCGTGGTGTAGGCGGGGCCGTCGTCCGGCACCTCCAGCAGATAGCGCTCGGCATAGACCTTCAGCACGCTGAGCTCGTACAGGAGCGACGAATCGAACACGGCATCGGCGTGCTGCTGGAACGGGAAGATGTGGCGCCGCTCGCCCGCGCGCACCGACGGCCAGCGCAGGATGTTGTCGGCAGCGTTGGTGCCGCGCGAGTGACGATCGCGAACGATGCGGCGGATCAGGC
Organism: uncultured delta proteobacterium; assembly: GCA_963826085.1. Classification (GTDB taxonomy): domain Bacteria; phylum Myxococcota_A; class Polyangia; order Polyangiales; family Polyangiaceae; genus CAWDXG01. The sequence continues at coordinate 253,817 of CAWGVN010000001.1, forward strand.
GCACGTCGGAGGAGTGCAGCCGCGTCAACCGGTCGAACGGCAGCTGCGCCAGCGGGCAGATGAACACCCGGAACACCCGCTCCGGCGGAATGCTCTCGAGCAGGCGCGGATTGAGCCCGTGGATCCCTTCGAGCATCAAGAGGTCGTTCGGGCCGAGATGGATCTCCGGGCCGCCGCTCGGCGCGCTGTGCCCCGTCGGGAAGTCGTAGTGAGCGGTGCGCACGGTCTGTCCGGCCAGCAGCGCGCCGAGGTGCTCCTGCAGGAGGTCGGCTCTGAGCGCCTCGAATGCCTCGAAGTCGTACTCGCCCTTGTCGTCGCGCGGATTGAGCTCACGGTCGACGTAGTAGTTGTCGAGGGACACGCCGACCGGATTGATGCCGTCGACCTGGAGCTGCACCCTGAGCCGCTTGATGAAGGTCGTCTTTCCGGACGACGACGGACCCGCGATCGTCACCACCTTGATGTCGCGCGCTCGATCGCGGATCTCGTCGGCGATGCGGCTGATACGCTTTTCCTGGAATCCTTCGCTGACGCGGATCAGCTGCGACACGTCCTGGCCGATGCAGGCGCTGTTGAACGCGCCGACGCTGGTCACGTCGAGCGTGGCGAGCCAGCGCGCCTGGTCCAGCGTCATACCCGTCGTCTGGTGCGAGACTGCGCGCGCTTCGCGGGCAATGCGGCTGGACGACAGTGGCGGCTCGTCGTGCTGGGCGGCGTCGGCCATCGCCTGCGAGGTCAGCTCCGCGGCGTCGTCGGCGGGCGGTTCGCTGAGCGGAGGCGGAGGGCGCGAGCCTGCCTTTGGACCGTAGAGCAGCAGCAAGCCGTCGTCGTCCGGCAGCACGCGGAAGGCCTCCAGGCGACCTGTGCTCGACACGAGCGGTCCCATGTTCAGCGCGTAGGCCTTGCCGTACGACACCAGCGGCACGGCTGGGTCGCGCCACGTGCGAAGAAGCGCCGCCGCCTGGGACCAGCCCGCCGCCGCGAAATGGTCGCGTGCCTCGTCGACCGTCCACCACTCCTCGAGCAGCGGCAAGTCGGCCTCGGCCAGCTCGCGCATGCGCGCTTCGACCGCGAGCGCGAGCTCGTCACGCGGCGGGGCGCTGTCGCCGTCGACAAAAACGTGCTGCGCGAAGCCCACGGAATGACCCAGGGCGAGCGCGATCCGGGGATCGAGATCGTGCCCGGCCTCGAGCAGGAGCAGTCCCAGGCTGTGGCGGTAGATGCGCTGGCCTTCCCAGTGAGCCGTCGTCACCGCCGAGAGCTCGCAATCGGACGAGATTGGCGTGGCGAGCGATACTGCCTTGCGGTCGACCAGGGCAGCGACGACGGGACAACCGTGCATTGCGGGCGGCAGCAGATCGAACAGGCGCGTCCCGGTGCGCACGACGCGCGGCTCGCCGTCGAGACGCACGTCGACCTCGATCCGGCGCGGCAGCGACCTCTCGAAGAGCAGCGTGCCCACGCTCTCGGTCATCTCGACCAGGCGCGTGGCGACGCCGCCGAGCACCACGGTGAGCAGGCGCAGGGCGAACGCGGGGTGCTCCTCGCAGAGCCGCCGGTAGACCGGCAATTGTAGCCGCGCGAGCTCGAAGCGGGTCACTGCGACGATCGACGCGGCGCGGGCGCGCTCGGCCACCAGAGCGAGCTCCCCGAAATGCTCCCCCGGACCGATCGTCCCGAGGTCGAGCCCGCCCCGCGTCACGCGCCCTGTCCCCGACACCACGAAGTACATCGCGCGATCGCTGGCGCCCTCGCGCACGACGACCTCCCCGGGCTCCACTTCGACAGGTTCGAGTGCATCGAGCAACAAGCGGCGCTCGTCCTTCGCGAGCGCCGCAAGCACGGGGCTCTCGGCCAGCGCCTGCTCGAATCCACTGCCGGGGTCGACGCCCATGGGGCGGAGCATGGCTCTACCTTCCGGAGCCGTCTACTGGCGAGCATGGCGGTCGCTGGGGCGTGCGTTCACTGCGGCTCGCGGTCGCGGGCACCGCCGTCCGTGTCGGGCGACGCCGTTTGCTTTCCGCCGCACGCGGCCCAGGTTGCCACGGCGGCGAATCTGATAGCCAGCGCCAGGGCGAGTGGTCGGCGCGCCACGTCACTCCACCTGGAAGCGCATCAGATAGGGGTCATCGCCCTGCTGCCCCCTCCCTCCAACCCAGAAGTGGGTGCGCGTGACGCCGAGGAACGGGATCGGGTCGTGGTCGGACGGCAACGTGTACGTCTTCTCGGACTTCGTCGCGATCGTCCAGCAGGCGACGCCGAGGGAACCCTCGGGCGGGTCCTTCGTGATCGTGCCCAGATGACCCCAGCCTCCCGCGAGATCAGTAGCGCTCGTGAACGGGAAGTTGCCGATCTTCTCCGGGCTGAGCTGCGCCGGATCCGTGCTGTACGGCGTGGCCCAGATCTCCACCGAGTCGAACAGGTTGGCGTCGTTCTGGTGGATCCCCTTCATGAAACCGACGTAGCTGTTGGCGAAGGCCGGGAACAGGTAATCGTCGTCTGGATCGGGCGGCACCAGGTACGGCTTCATCGGCGAGACGCCGTCCGAGTAGGTGATGAAGCCCTGCACGTGCCCGCCGTCCCGCTGCTGGTATTCCTGTGCGAGGAACAGCTGCCCCGTTGTCGTCGGGTGGTCGTATTCGATAACCGATCCGCCCGACTGCGCGAACACCTGGAAACCGGAGCCGTCCTGGGCCGAGACCGTGCTGAGCCGACCCGCCGGTCCCCACCACCACAGCCAGCGCGCATCCCCGAGGGCGAAACCCTGCGTGGCGCCGGCCGGCGCCGGATCGGGAATCGTGAAGGCGACCGGCGGCACCGCCATGTTTCCGATCTCGCCGAGAATGCCGCCGAAGTGGTCCACGGGCAGATCCGCCACATGCACGGCGAAGCGGTTCTTCCAGATCGACGTGGCGCCGATCCTGCAGTCGAACTTCCCGCCGGTCACGCGCACGGCGTCCAGGCCCATGCCCTCTGCGCTGGTGACGATGGCCATGTTGTGCTCGCGCCACATCGTCAGTCCGACCCGCACCACGGCGCCGTCATCGACCACCGTACTGTCGGGGCCGAAAGTAGCCTTCTGCCCGAACAGATCTGTATCCCACGCCGCCTGCTCGCAGCCCGCGGTCCACGAGCACGGCTCCCACTTGAACATCCGCACCTGGGCGGCGTTGACCATGCGCTCGTAGGTGCAGCCGGTCGCGCTGCCGGGAATGGCCTTCCACACCGGCGCCGGGCCCCATGCGCCCGCCTCGCCTGGCGACCCGGCGCTGCCGCCGCTGCCGCCCGTGGCTCCCGTGCCGCCGTAAGCCCCGCTTCCACCCGCGCCTCCGCCCCCGGCGCCGCCGCTGCCCGCATCCGCGCCGCCGTCCTTCCCTGGCGACCCCGTCTGCTTTCCGCCGCACGCGGCCCAGGTCGCCACGGCGGCGAATCCGGCAGCCAGCGCCAGGGCGAGTGGTCGATGGCGCAGCATGTCTATCCCTACAGCACCTGGCCCACGTCGGTGAACTGCGTCTGCTTGCCCCACGCCTTGCCGTTGCCCTTCTTCGGCTTGAGCTGGGAGAACAGATCCTCCACCGGGATCACGACGTGCTGCACGTTGTCCGGGGTGCCGCCGGCGAGCGCCACCGTGAGCGCCTCCTCGGTCAGGACCGGAGCGAAGACCGGGACGCCGTCGTGGAAGAAGCCGGCCGTGATGGCGACCGAATGCGGAGCAGGGCGTAGCACGACGCCGGCGACGTACTGGAACGTCGCCGAGCCCCCGGCGAGCACGAGCCGGCCGTCGGTGTCGGCGGTCAGGTAGACCCTGTCGACCTGGGGCGTGCGCGGCCAGGCGCCGAGCAGCGTGGTGCGCAGGGTGTCGAGATCGCAGCGGACGAGACGGGCCTGGTGCGAGCCGGGGACGCGCTCGTCGAGCCAGTAGAGCGAGCGGGTCCGGGGCACGAAGGTCGCAGCGAGCACGTTCTCCGGCGCGGGGCCGGTGATGTGGAGCTCCTGCCAGCTGTTCGTCCACAAGGCGTTGTTCCACAGGTCGCCGGCCGGCTCGCCTGAAGCCAGCGTGCCGCCGATCACGAACAGGGAATGCTCCGTCGCGCTCAGCACGACGCCGAAGCCGCTTCGCGCCGGCGGCGCGGTTTCCGGCAACGCGGTCGCCCGGCCGAGGTTCCCCGGAAGGGTGGAGCTCTGCACCACGGGCTGGATCTGCCCATCGTCGGCGCGGGCCAGCGCCCCGAGCACCGTCGTCCCGTCACTGGAGACCGAAGCCAGGCTGACCGCGCTCGGCGAGATCCAACGGTCGCCTTCGGCCGCCGTGACCCAGCTCAGGTCCGGGTCGGAGAGCAGCGTGATGGCACCCTCCGAGAACTGCGAGGTCACGTCGATGATCCCCTGCTGGCCCTCCGCGAAGATCCGTTGCTGGGACGGCAGTGTGACCAGGTCGTGGGCGTCGACCCAGTAGCGGCAGAGCTGGCAGTCGTCGTTGCAGTTGCCCGCAGGGCAGAGCAGCTTGACCTGGCCGCCGCTCAACGTCGCGCTCGTGGTGAGGCCGAACGGGCCGGCGTAGTAGCTGTTCGACCAGTCCTGGAAGTTGCTTGCCGGGGAAACCGCTGTGTCGACATCGCGCACGGCTGCCCAGTAGATCACGCCCAGGCCGTAGTCCTGCTCGATGGCTCCCGGGGAGCTGAGCAGCTGCGCGCCGTTGGCCGTGAGATCCCAGCTCAGCTCGGTCGGCGCATAGCCGCTGGGCTGCAGCTGGTCGGGTTCGATAGTGAGCAGGTCGCGCGCCAGCTCCATCGGACGGTTGGTGATCTCGTCCGGGAAGCTGGTCTCGTGAGCGGGCAGCTTGCCGGCCGGCGTCTCGATCACGTCGGCCTTTTTCCAGGGCGACGACGACTTGTTGTATTCGTCTGCATCGAGCACGCAGCCCGCGGCCCCGAACTGGCACGCTTTGACCGACAAGGGTGCTGTCAGGTCGTTCGGATCCGCTATGCAGGGGCAGATGCGGTGCCCGAGCGTCGCGTGCGGCGTTCCGGTGTAGGCGGTGTCGTACTGCGCCTGGCTCAGCGCTGGATCGGTGGACACCTCGAAGTCGAAGCAATAATCCGTGGCACTGCCCCCGCACTGCGGGACGCTGAACGGCAGGCGCGCCGGGTGCTCGTGCAGCTGGTACCAGAGGTCTGCCGTATCGGGATGGTCGATGTCGAAATTCTTGTTCACGGTAAACTTCGACGCCCAGGGGCAGGGGTCCGGATCGCAGGCGTCACCGAGGTACGGGTAGGCCACCTTGAGCGCCTGCTCCGCGAGCTTGTTGCAGTTGTGCTGGTCAGGGTTCGGCGTGTTGGCGCAGTTGTCGCAGACGTCGCCCAGCCCGTCGTGGTCGCTGTCCTTCCGCTTGCTGCAGTGACGGGGTTTGAACCCCGGCGTGCCCGAGGAATCAACGTAGTATTCGCCCGGTTCGCACTCGCTCTGCTTGTTGCCGGTCTGCGCAACGCAGTAGTTGTCATCCGTGCACGGGCAGTCCTTCTTGAAGTTCGGGTAGAGTCCGCAAGTCAGGAGATTCTGGTCGGCCGGGGCGTAGGTCGTGTCGTTGTCGAGGAGGCCCAGCTTCGGATCCTGAGGGTGAATCCCTTTGCAGTTGTCGCATGCGTCGCCGACACCGTCGTCGTCCGCATCCGCCTGCGGATGCAACGCATCCGGGTCGGGGTTGAATTCCGTGCGGCAGTTGTCGCAGCTATCCTGGAACCTATCGCCATCGCTGTCGATGCCTCTGGAGCAGACGTAGCCGCTCGGGCACGGATGTTGGGCTAGCCCGCCTGCCACGGGCCCGTTGGGATCGGTCGGTACGCACCGGCTCCAGTAGTAGTTGTGCTTCGGGTTGCCGCATTTCTCGTCCCCCTGGTGCGGCACGTTCGGATTGCAGCAGACCCAGTCGCTCGTACCGCGCAGGTCACTATGGTTGCACTTGTCGCACGCGTCACCGAGCCCGTCCTCGTCGGCATCCGGCTGATACAGGCTGATGCCGTTGGAGACGTACGGATTGGAGCCGCTCCCGGGACAGTTGTCGCAGATATCCGGCACCCCGTCGCCATCGTCATCATGATTTACGTAGTCGCCCAGCACACCAGTGTCGTGGAACGTCTTGTCGTAGACGTAGGGGCACGGATCGCAGGCGTCGGGAAGGTAGTCCCCGTCGGAGTCCTGATCACGGAGCTTCGGGTACTTGACTCCAGGCGGACATTCCCCAAGCCAGGTGTCCTTCGGTTGTTGGTCAACGGGGATGGTGACCTTCGCGCGCTTTTCGATGAAGGCGAGGTTCGCTCCGCGATCGAGTTCCGCGTAGCGCGTGTACTCGTCGAAGGCGTAGTAGACAAACGGCGGGAAGACATTTGATATCGGCACGACGGTAAAGTCAGAGCGACTGGCAACGCCGCACACGCGGGGAGTCTCGGGAGTGGCACCCGGCTGGAGCACCGGACCGCCGGAGTCTCCGCGCAGCGAGCCCTTGTAGGTCGTTTCCAGCTTGATCGGCGGCACGAACGGCAGTTCCTCGTCGATGAAGTCCCGCCGGTAGTCACCGCCCTGGCCCTTGGCTTCGAAATACCAGCCCTGACTGGTCGCAAAGGTCCGGTGCCAGCCCGCGTACGTGTCGTTGACGGTATTGTTGCAGGGCAACTTGCCGCCCCCCAGCCACTTCGGAAGATCAGGCACCTCGCTGCACAGGGATCGGCTTCCGTAGCCTATGTTGGTCCCGGTGAAGCTATTCGCGCAGGCAGGCAGGCCCAGGAACCCTGCTGGGTGTAACGGCTTGGCGATATCGGGCAGGACACGCTCGTCCAGCGTGAATAGGGCGATGTCGTGCTTCGGCCCTTCCTTCGCACTCCCGTAGTCGTCGGGCATCAGCTTTACTTCACCTGAGAAGTACTTGCTGTGGAGGAAGGCTAGATCGAAGTCATAGTTGGTGAGATCGTTGCTGAAGACGACCCAGAAGGTCCGGTCAGGCGTGAGGTCCCCCGGCTTTTCGGCGTGGAAGCAATGACCGGCCGACGCTACGAGCACCGGCGTCAGAAGCACAGCAGAGCACGAGGCCTTGGCCTGTAGCGTGGGCGGATCGCAGTTGCCCTTCCCGTCGCAGTTGACCGCCGAAAAAATCGCCGCGACCGCCGGAAACTGGTTCGTTGCGTCGAACGTTCCATTCCCGATCGGCTGCGACTTGTGCGCCGTGGACTCAGCAGGGACCGGATCATCTACGCGCTGACTGCACGACGCAGCGCACAGGACGACGGAGCACGCGACGAGCAGCATCGCGATACGGAGAGTCCGGGGGCTGCCCCCCCAATCAGCATCCTGCGGACCATGCGCCACCTCCGGGAGCCGTGCGGGCGCAACTCGCGCCCATTTTTCATCCTCCGCGCGAGGCCGCGCCCGTGTCAAGAGAAAAACTGGAGGCATGTCGGTTCCATATTCTAATGGAAACATGGATTTTGGATCCCGAAGCCCGAACACACGGGGTGAACCCAGTCGCGCAAAGCCACGCTCATCAGGCGTCAACGTCCTGGCTTCGATTTCCGCACCCAGACCTCCAGCGTCGCGTCGTGCCAGAGGAACTGCGTCGGGTAGGTGCTGTCGCGACGGTAGTCCCGGGGCAGGAGATCGCCCAGCACAAAGCGGAGCACGTGCTCCGCGCCGCTGTCTCCGGACCAGATGCGGAACAGCTGCGCCCACTGCGTGGGGTGGTTCGGGTGGATCACGATCACCTTGGGCGGGTGCGCCCTGAGCCAGGCGATGTCGCGCGCCGCAAGACGATCAGGATACTGGTCCACGAACACGATCGCTCCGCGGAGCCTCGGGCGCGGCCGGCCGATCTCGGCGGCGAAATCCACGTCCTCGGGCAGCACGAGCACGGTGTCATCGGGACCCGTCAGCTGGCGGATGCGGCGGACGGCTCGCAGGGCCACGACGCCGCGCGGGCTCAGCTCCATGCCCGCCCAGAAGCCTTGGTTGCCGACGGGCGTGCGCGCGTCCAGCGCGCGGCCCAGCTTGTTGCCGAAGACGGAGACCAGCGTCAGCACCACGGCCAACGCCTTGACCGGCCCGAGCCTCGCCCGGTCGAGCCCCACGAACAGGAACAGGAACGCCAGCGGGATGATCGGGTTGTTGTCGTAGAACGCGCGGAACTCGGGGGCGGACGTGTTGTGCAGAAGCGAGACGGCGAGCGCGGCGATGACCAGCGCGTTCATGATGTGACCCATGCGCGGAACGTCGTCGCGGAGCTCCACGCCGTTTGCGGCCGGCACGCGCCTCAGATGAACGACGATGAACGCCGCCCCGAACACCAGCCCGAACGCCGGTACCTGCCGCATGCGATCCGCCCAGTGCACCCAGTCGGGGTCGAGGCGCGCGTTCTTTGCGACGAGCAGCCCGATCGCCAGACCGAAGGTGACGAGCATGACCGCGGCAATCAACAGCGCGGTGCGGCGCGCGAGCGGCGCGTCCCTGGTGGGTTCATCGCCGATGTGCAGGGTCTTCCGTTCGCGCAGGATGCGCGCACCCGCGAAGGCGAGCAGCAGCCCGAAACCGATCGCCGCCGGATACGACGGGGACGCCAGAAGATACGACGCGAGGATCGTCACCAGGTGCGGCGTGCCGCCCTTGAGCCGCGGCCCATCGACGAACACCGCTTGGATGAACGCCGGCAGCGTGCTGCCGAGCGCCCACAGCGTGCAGGCCACGAGCACCAGCCCGCCCGCCACTCCGGCGCCCAGCCACAGTGCATCGCCGACCAGCCGCCGCACTCGATCGCGATGACCGGACACCAGCTCGACCACGGCAAGATATCCGAGCGCTCCGCCCCAGCCCACGATCGCGCCGACACCGGTGCTCTGCTTGAAAGCGATCGTGAACGAAGCCAGAAGCCCCGTTGCCGCCCACCAGCGCGCGCGGCGCCCTCCGCGCGGAGCGAGCAGCGCGCCGAGCCCGACCGTCACGCTGAGCCAGGCGACGATCTGAGCCGTGTGGTCGTAGGCGCATTCCTTGTTGAATCCGACGACAGTCACCAGCGTGCACAGCGACACGAGCAGTGCGTTCTCGCGCGTCGTCAGGCGCGCGGCGAGCGCATAGGCGACCAGGCCCATCGACAGCTGGATCAGCGCGTTGAGCCACAGCTCGTGGAGCAGCAGCGAGCGCCCGGCGATGCGCGCCACGGCGGCCAGCAGCACGAAGCTGCCCGGCGGGATGGGCAGCACGAAATCGACGTAGGGGCGCTCCCCCCGGGCCACGCGCGCGCCGATCGGGCCGCTCCAGCCCGTGAACTCCACGTCGCCGAAGAAGTTGTTCGTCAGGTGCGGCAGGAACTGCCAGAAGTAGGCCAGAAAAAGCGCGACCGTCAGCATCAGCAGCGCCAGAGCCAGTCGCTGCTCGCGGCCGTTGGATCGGGGATCGCTCATGGTCCGCGCTCCGCGTCGCGCCTGACGTAGACGTTGATCAGCCCCTGGTCCCAGAAGTAGATGCTGCGGTAGGTCGCGACCCGGCGGTAGTGACGGGGCAGGACGTTGTCCAGCACGTGCGTGACGACCTTTGTCGCACCCGAGTGCCGCGTCCAGATGCGGAACAGTCGGCGCCACAGCTCGCGGCGCCGCGGCGCGATGACGATCACGCGCGGCAGGTTTCGATCGAGCGTCTGGGCGTCCCGCGCGGCAAGCCGCTCCGGATACAGATCGGCGAACACGACCGCGCCGCGAAGCGGCGGTCGCGGACGCCCGATGAGCGCCGACAGCTCCAGATCCTCGGGCAGCACCAGCACCGCGTCGCCGGGAGATGTGAGCGCCTGCACCCGCCGGGCCGCGTGCAGCACCTCCTGACCACGGAAGCCGACGCGCATGCCAGCCCAGTATCCCTCGCTTCCAACGGGGAAACGCGCGTCGAGCGCGCGCCCCAGACGCTGGCTGAACAGCGTGAGCAGCATGCCCGACAGCAGCATCGCGCCCAGCCAGCCAAGTCGGGCGCGGCGGCAGGCAACGAACAGGAACAGAAGGGCCACGGGCAGCAGAACGTTCGCGTCGTAGAACGGCAAGAACTCCGCGAAAGACAGGCAGCCGATCATCGAGGCCACCACGGCGACCAGAAACACCGCGTTGAAGTCATGGCCGGCGTGCGGCTCGAGCGGCTGCTCGAGCGGCCACAGCTGTCCGACGAAGAACGCACAGGCCAGAGCCAGCCCGAACGCCGGGATCTGCACAAGCTCGCCGAACGACACCTCGAGCACGCGCGGCAGCGCGACAACGCCGCCCGCCAGAAGCGCCGTGGCAGTACCGAAAGCCGCGACGAGCAGCAGCGCGATGCCGGCACCGCCGCGGGCTCCGGGCGAAGTGACCTCCGCTCTTTCGTCGGCCAGCCGGAGGTCGCCGGCACGGCGTGCCACGCGGATCCCCACGGCAAGGGTCAGCGCGACCAGCACCAGCGAACGGGGAAGTACGTCGTTGCTGAAGACGTAGCCGAACAGCAGCCAGGCGAGCGTGCCGACGCCGCCCTTCAGCGACACGCCGTCGACGAACACGGCCTGCACGAATGCACGCAGCGATCCAGAGAAGACCAGGACGACCACGACCAGCGCCGCGAGCCCGGCGAGAGCACCGACCAGCCAGCGCCGGCGGTCGCTCCGCCCCTGTGCGCGCGCGTCCGGCTCACCCCGCCGCGCGACGAACGCGAGATAGCCGAACGAAAGCCCCCAGCCGAGCAGGATGCCGCAGCCGAGCGTCTGCTTGAACGCCATCGTCAGACCCGACAAGAGCCCCGCCGCGCTCCAGAGCCAGGGGCGGCGACGCGTGGCACTCGACAGCGCGTGCGCGCCACACGCCACGCTGCCCCACACGCACAGCTGCGCCAGCTCGTCGTACACGCACTCCCGCGCGAGCTGGGTCAGGGCGACGAGCGTCGCGGCTGCTACGAAGAGCGCGATGCGTCGCGTGCTCAGCGCCGACGCCAGGGCGTACGCGATCCACGCGAGCGCGAGGCGGCAGAGCCAGACGGCCCACAGCTCCTCGAGCAGCAGCGGCTTTCCGACCGCCTTCTGGATCGCCGCCATGACCAGAAACCCGCCCGGAGGCACCGGCAGCACGAAATCCACGTAGGGGCGCGCTCCGGCCACGATGCGCTCTGCGATCGCGCCGGTCCAGCCCGTCACGTCCATGTCGCCCATGACGTTGTTGGTGAGCCGGGGTACCGCGTACCAGGCGTACACGAGGTACAGCACCGACAGGAGCAGCATCAGGAGCAGCGCCTGGCGCGCGCCCTCAGGGCGATCCGGTTGCTCTCGATCCGGCCCGCTCATCGCGCTCCGAGCACCATGCTCTGCCCCACCGGTGGCAGACGAATCCGCTCGTAGCGCCCGGACTTCCACGCCGCGAACACGAGGTGTGGATTTTCCAGCGGCCAGTCGAAACGGAACAGCGCCGCGCGCGGCGCGCCGCGCGGGTCGACCTCGGTGATCGTGACGAACGCGCCACCGGCATAGAAGCCCTGGCCCTTGTGCATGGGCGCCGCCGGACTGCGATACAGGCGATCGAGCGGCCGCGACAGGAAGCCCCGCTCCGGGCGCACCTCGATCGCGTAGGGGTCGACGCGGCGCACGTGCACGCCGTGCAGCGTTCCGGCGACGCACAGCGTGTGCTCGGGGATCGGATCCGCAGTCGCCATGCGCGTCAGCAGCATCATCGACGAGAAGTAGTAGTCCGGCGCGTCGAGAAGCACGAGCCGCCGGCCGGGCGGGTGCACGAGCGAGAAAGCGCTGCTGCGCGCCTGCGCGAGCCTCTTCTCGTACCGCCACATCGTCAGCGACCGCACGGGGAGCAAGAGCGGCGCGACCACCAGCGAAAGGCCGGCCCAGGCTCCGGCCAGGACGCGCGTGCCGCGCCTGACGCCCTCGAGTGGAGCGCCGGCCAGCGTCGCGATCACGGACGCCATCAACGCCGAACCACCCACACCGGCGAGCAGGAGCAGCCGATCCTCGGCAAACGTTCCCGACACGGGGACGAGCGAGAGCAGCATGCCGAGCGCCCAGAACGCGGCCGTTCTGTCGCGCTTGAGCCAGGGACCGAGCAGCCATGCCATTGCGCCGACCACCCCGAGCGCGACGAGCGCGCTCCACGCGGGGATTCCATACGGCAGCGAGTTCCACACGTCGGAAGGGGGAGCCCCGAGCTCGGCTAGCAGCAGCACCAGCAATCGCTCGGGAGCCTTGGCCAGGAACAGTACCGGCTGGCCGAGCGGGTCGAGATAGAGCCCGGAGCCGTGCGCGCCGTGGCCCAGCGCGCGGTACACGAACGCCCAGAGAGCCAGGACGATCATCCAGGGCAGCGCCGCGCGCAGCCGCCGAAGCCGCGGCGCCCGATCCACGAGCAACGCGTGCGCCGCGAGGTAGCCCACGCCGCACAGCGCGATCTCGGAGCCGAGCAGTCCCGCGCCGAGCGAGAGCCCCGCCAGCAGCGCGCCGGGCTTCCAGCCGTCCCGCCGATGCCGATCCTGGCAGTACAGGGCCAGCACGACAAAGACCGCGGCGACGAGCGCGCTGCGGTTCGCGATCCAGCCGACGACCTGGCCGTGGGCGTCGTCCACGGCGAACACCACCGCCGCAAGCCCGGCGATCCACGGCGGGTCGAAGAAGCGGCGATAGAGCAGCGCGAGCGCGGCGATCAAGAGCGCGTACCAGAGCAGGTTCTGCGCGTGCATCAGGACTGGGCTGTCCGGCCACAGATGGAAGTCGAGCTGCTGCGTGAGCGAGCCGAGCGGGCGCCAGAACGAGACCTGGAAGTCCTTGTCGGCAATCCACGGCAGCATGCCGAGGTCGCGCTCGGAGTAGTAGTCGTGGAGCTGCTTGGACCGCGGCGGCGGAAACGTCGGTCCCCACAGGTTCAGATGCGAAAGCGAGAAGGGCTGGGCCACCGCCACGGCGCGGAACACGTGGTCCTCGGTCTGCAGCCCGCCGAACAGCGACGGCGCCGCAAGCAGCGCGCCCAGGAGCGCCGCCCAGAGCAGCACCCGGCGCGACGAGAGCAGGCGCCGGAGCTTGCTCATGGCCTCCAGAATCCGGCGGCGACCGCGGCGCACACGAGATACAGGACCACGCCCGACGCCAGCACGACGTGATAGCCGAACACCAGCGACATCGGGATGGCCGCCGTCGTGGCAACTACGGAAGCAAAGAAGTTCACCCCGACGCACCACGGCAGCACGGCCGGACGCTGCCGCGACACCCAGTCGAGCCCCGCCGGGAACGGCAGCCCCATCGCCAATCCCGCCGGCGCCACGAAGGCGATCGCGACGAAGATCCTCAGAGCGAGGCTCCCCGTCCAGGCCGCGTCGAACAGCGACGGCAGCACGAACAGCCACAGCGCGAGCACGCCGAGCACTCCGGCTACGCCGTAGAGCACGCGGCGGTGCGGGGGCGCGGAGAGCCGCGAACCGAGGAATGCGCCGGCACCCGTGGCGCCGAGCAGCGTCGCGAGCACCACGCTCAGCGAGTACGACTGGTGGCCGAGGAACATCGCGAAGCGGTGGATGAACCAGATCTCGAAGAACAGATAGGCGAGCCCCACGCTGCCGAAGAACACCGCTACCAGGAACGCAGCCAGCCCCTTCATGCGATCGTGGATCCGGGAAAGCGGCAGCAGGATCAGCAGGCCGGCGAGCAAGAGCACCGAGCCGAGCATGCGCTCGAGCACCGGCACGTGCGGCGCCTGCGATCGCGTGGGCAGGTCGTAGCGTGTCAGATCGAAGAAGAACGGGCGATCGTCGGTGGTGGGCGCGATGTTGAACGGATAGGCCTGCTGGAACGCGGCAGAGCGTCCGGCGCCGAGCGCGGCGAAGTAGCGCGCGAACAGCGGATCGGCCGCCTTCCCCGGCTCGTAGACGAGCTGCGGTCGCCGCGTCGGCACGTAGCCGAACGGCTCGAGGAAGATGGCGCGGAAGCCGTAGAACTTGCGATCGGTGAACCAGAAGCGCTGCTGGAAGGCCGCGACGGCGGCGGGCGCCAGCGGCTTCTTCGACACGATGACGCCGAATGCCAGCCCGTTGTCCAGCACCAGGAGGTGCTGCGACGGATGCGGCACGCCGAGGTCCTGGAGCGCCACGACGGCGGTGTTCACCAACCTGAGCGCTTCACCCTGCCCGAAGCGGATCAGCGACAGCACGCCGTCCGGCGACAGGCTGGAGAGGTAGTCGACAAACGCCCGGCGCGTGTACAGGTGGTTCTCGCTGAGCGCGAGCGAGCCGGACGCCAGGATGCTCTTGGTGTCGACGCCGCTCAGCTGGATCAGATCGTAGCCGTGGCCGCGCGCAGCACGCGCAAAGCTGCGACCGTCGCGGATCACGTAGCTCACGCGCGGGTCGGAGCCGATGCCGCCGAGCCAGTCGTTGAACGGCCCCTGGATGGCGCGGATGGCGGCGGGGTTGATCTCGACAGCGTCCACGTGCGTCGCGTCGTTGTAGAGGGCGCACTGCACGTCGGCTCCGCCGCCGACGCCTATGACCAGCACCTTCTTCCGCGGCGCGAAGTACGCCTGCCCGAACAGCGACTGGGTGCACATGCGGGGCACGGGGCTCCGCGACGAGGGCTGTTCCGGCCCTGCCTGCCGCTGGTCGCGCCCGTCCCAGCGCGCCATCACCGCGCCAGCCGTATTGTCCTGCGCGTAGAAGCGGAACGGATACGGATCCGGCGCGCCAGGCACGTGGTGGTATTCGTACACCTCGACGCGGCCGACCATGTTCCAGCGGTCGAACACCTTCTGTACGGAAAAGCCGCGCTTCTCTGCGAAGCGCGCGATGATGCCGACCTGGCCGTACGGCTCCGGCTGCACCGGGAACACACGACCGGCAAACGCGAACGCGCCCGCCGCCACGAGCAGGCTGACCCCGAGCGCGATCTTCAGGCCCGCGCCCGGCTTCGGAACCCGCCGCACGAACAGCGCGGCGGACACCCAGCCGACCAGCGCGACCAGGGCGATGAAGTGCTGCCCGTCGAGCGGACCGAGCAATGCCAGCGGCAGGAAGCAGCCGATCCCGGAGCCGATCAGATCGGCGGCGTAGACGCGCCCGACCGCGTCGCCCGCTGCCGATAGCGACAGCGTCACCACCATGCCGGCTGCGAGGAACGGCAGCGTGAGCAGCGCCGAGACAGCGAAAGCTCCCGGGTCTGCCGACTGGTGAAGCGTGGGCGCAAGCCGCACGAACGCCGCATAGGCTGCGACGAGAAGGAGCACGAAGCCGATCGCAGACGCGGCCAGCGCGCGCGGCAGCTGCTCCGGCTCGAGCCAGCGCTGCCTGACAGCGACCAGGCTACCGGCTGCGCCGAAGCCCGTCATGGCCACGCCCAGCACCAGATACAGGAGGAAGGTGTGGACCGTGTAGGCCAGCAAACGGGTGACGAACACCTCGAGCGCGAGCGCCACCATCGTCAGGACGCCCAGCGCCAGCAGCGGAATGCGCGCTTGGGGGCGTGGTCGCGGCTCGGCCATCGGGCGCAGACTATCACCTGATGCCACAAAACCGACTGCAGCCACGCCCGCAGATCCCGGCCGTGGGCAGCGTTTCGGCTGCGCTCCGATGCTCACGTACTCAAGTACGCTCCGCTTCGGTACTCGCCAAAGCCTCGCCTACGGCCGGGCTTTGCGGGCGGCCGGCCCAGGAGTCTTCGCAGTGGGATTATCCCGCCGCGACCCGGAACAGCCAGCCCAGGCTGGAGCCGGTGAAGAACACCCACACCAGCGTGGCCAGCCACACCACGCCCAGGGTCATGCGGATCCGGTTCCAGTAGCGCGACACGTCGCTCCCCACCGGAATCAACGGCGCGACCAGGAGCAAGAGCCCGAACCAGCGCTGCAGCACGAGGATCGCATAGGCCGCCGAGAGCAGCATCATGACGCGCGCCACGACCAGAGTGCGGGCGCTGCCCAGCCGGACGGCCGTCGTCTCGATACCGAGAGCGCGGTCCTCTTCCTGGTCCCTCATCACCTGGATCAGCTCGAAGCAGGCCGAGAACAGTCCGAGCTGGAACACCAGCGCCCAGCCCAGCCGGCTGTGAAGCGGGACGGCCACCAGCGGCATCGCGATTCCCCACAGCGTCATCGCGATCACGTCGGCGTAGGCCATGTGCTTGAGCCGCGCCGAGTACGCCCAGCAGATGCCGGCGCCGGCCGCTGCGGCCAGGATCAACCCCGGGTAGGTGAGCGCGCCGATGACGGCCAGCACCGCCGCCAACCCCAGCTGCGCGCCCAGCGCCTCCCGCTTGTGCCCCGCGAGGAAGCGGGTCTTGTCGGGTTCGCGCCCGCCGGCCAGATCGTGCTCGACGTCGTAGTAGTCGTTCGTCAGATACGCGAGCAGGTTCAGGAGCAGCGCGAAACCGGTGCGCACGGCGAGGTCGCGGACGGGCAGCCTGAGTGCAAGCATGATCGCGACCGCAGCGACCATGTTCGCCATCTCCAGCTTTTTGAGCCGGTAGGCGAGCACGTCGGCGAGGATCTTGAAAGCGGCGCGCATCGGGCTTCGATTGGGGCACGGGCGGCTCGCAATCGTTTCGCCCAGGCTAGACGACCGCGGAGAGTTCCGCCACATTCCCGGGCATGCGCGGCCAGAGCGACCTGCTGGTGATCGGGGCGGGGCCAGCGGGCTCGGCCGCGGGGATCGAGGCGGCGCGCGCCGGCCTGGACGTGTGCGTGGTCGACCGCGCGCACTTTCCGCGTCCCAAGACCTGCGGCGACGCGGTCTCGAACAGCGCGGCGGGGATCATCGCCGAGCTCGGCGCGGCCGAGGCCTTCGAGCGGGCGCCGCGCGCGGTGGTGCGCGGCGCTGCGGCGGTTTTCCCCGACGGGAGCCGGGTGCGCCGCAGCTACGGCGAGCGCCCCGGCTTCATCATGGAACGCGCGGTGCTCGACAACCTGCTGCGCGAACGGCTCGAAGAGAGCGGGGCACGACTGCTCCAGGGCGTCGGCATCCGGCGGCTCGAGCGCGTGCACGACGCGGTGGTCGGCGCGCGCGGCGACGGCTTCGCGTGGCGCGCCCGCGCCGTGATCGCCGCCGACGGCCCGGGGTCCGTGGCCTGGACGGCGCTCGGCGCGCGACCGCCGCGTCGAGGCGTGCTGGCGCTCGCCGTCACCGCCTACGTCGCCGGGCTGCCACCTGCCGCCGACGAGAGCTACAGCGAGCATTACTTCGAGCGCGATCTGCCGTGCGGCTACGGCTGGGTGTTCCCGCCGGTGGAAGGCCTCGCCAACGTCGGCGTCTACCAGCGCGCCGATCGCTACCACGACGCGGGCGTGCCGCTCGCCAAGCTCCTCGAGACATTCATGACGCGGCACGCGGACCGTTTCGAGAGCGCGGAGATCGAGGGGCGTACCCGCAGCTGGCAGCTTCCTCTCGCCGGCTCGCACCTGCCGCCGGCCATGGCGGGGCTACTCACGGCCGGCGACGCGGCGCGGATGATTGATCCGCTTACCGGCGAGGGGATCTGGCACGCGCTGGCCTCCGGCAGGCTCGCGGGGCGCTCGGCCGTCGCAGCTCTCGAACGCGGCGGGCTCGACCGCGCGGCGGCGCGCCGCTTCCAGCTCCGGACCGCGCGCGGGATTGGCTGGCCCTCCGCCGTCCGCGCCGGCATCCAGCGCAGCATGCAGCTCATCGTCGACCACGACCTGTACCGCTCGCGCGCCGTCCGGGGCGTGCTCTCGTGGGGCTACGGCCGCGACTCGCTCGAAGTGAGCAAGTCCTTGTAGACTACTCTTGACCCCCGTCAGCCACGCCGGCGTCGGCTGCGTCGGTGGCAGCGTCGGATGCGCCGCTGTCCGCGCCGGCGTCCGGGCAGTAGTCCTTCGCGTACACCGGCGGCGCGTTGTCGCAGAACATGCGATTGAAGACGCGCAGGTTGCAGTGACCCGACCCGCACTGATCGTCGCTCGTGCAGGTCACTGCTGCCGACGTGATGGCAGCCTGCTTCAACGCCGGGCAAGCCGCGGTGCCGGTCCACCCGCACTCCGCTCCTAGTCCGGCTCCACACGCTGACGAGTAGTTCGCGCAAGCAGTTCCGTCGGGCGTGCACTCCGGATTGGGGTAGCTCATAGCCCAGTCGCACACGGACGAACACTGCATGGACGCGCCCGGATCACACAGTCCGCACGTATCGCCGCTGTAGTGATGCAGCACGTAGGCCGTCGGGCAATCGTTCATGTCCACCGCGCCGCCCGCCCCCGCCGTCGGCGCGCAGGCGTCGCCAGTGCCGCCAGCTCCGGCGCCGCCAGTACCGGCGCCGCCCGGCGCGGCGCTGTTCGACTTGCATCCGGCGGCGCAGGCCAGGGCCGCCACAGTCACGAATGCGCTCCAGTTCCTGGACGGTGTGCGGTTCATGTCCATTGCGCCCCTCTCGAATGCCGATTTCCCCCTCGGGGACAGGGGGCGCAAGTCGGAACCCGCGGGCGCCAGCACGCGCGTGCGAGCCGCAAAGGTGACGGAGCGCAAGGGCGATCGACGCGCTGGTTAGGTCATCGCAGCATTCCACGTGAAACTGCGGCGGTGTTCCCTTTGGGAATCTCGGCGGACCGCGGCGCGGTGGGCCCGCGAGCGGCGAAGCCGCGCGCTTGGGACCACACGCCGCGCGCAGCCCCCGGGGCGCGGGGCGGAGCCCCGCCACGACAGACGCGAGCACGGCGTGACGATCTTCGACGCCAAAGCGCGGAGGGCATCCCTCGATGACCGGGATCAATACTCGTACGAGTTGTAGATCTCGAACCTCGGCGGCGGATCCGGAATGCGGATGAAGCCGACGCGGTCGTGCGCCACGGTGAAACGCTCGACCTTGCAGTTCGGCCGGCAGCGCAGCGTGTCCATCCAGTGGAAGCGCAGCACGACGTCCTTGCCCTCGGCGTGGTCCACATCGATGCGGTTCAGCGACTGCGACAGGATATGGCCCTTGCCTTCGAGGAAATAGTCCGGCTGGATGCGCGTCTTGTAGATGCGGAAGCCGTCCACGACCTGGAGCGGGGCCAGGGCGTCGCGCCGGAAATCGAGCGGAAAGAACCGGCCCCCCATGATCAGGTAGCCGACGGCGTAGCGCGTGAAGTACGCCGGAAGCTCCTTGCCGGGCAGATCGCCGCCGGCCTTGATGCGGAACAGGTGCGCGTCCACGTGCGGCACGTTGCGCTCCTCGATCCCGCCCAGGATGGGAAGCGGCGTGGAAGCGGCCAGGTACTCTCCGAGCGGCCAGCTCGCGACCACGATGCGCCCCTGCCCCTGCGTGTGCGCCATCAGCCAGTTCCGGACGTCGTCGAACTCCTTCGGCGGCGAGTCGTAACCCTTCTTGTTGGGCTTCGGCTCCTCTACACCGACCAGCGACGACGCGAACAGGTCCGTGTAAGTGTTGACCTTGAGCTCCGGCAGGGCGCCCGGAATGAAGTAGAGCACCGTGCGCACCGCGCGCGGCACGATCGCGACCAGGCACAGCACGAGCAATAGCCGTGCGGGCCGCCCGAGCTCGCTCAGCGTACGGCGCGTGAAGAGCTCGCCGAACAGCACCGCCGCCGGCAGCGTGGCGACCAGCATCGCGGGACCGATCTGCCGGTAGGGTTGGGTCTGGCGCGCGAAGTACGAGTAGCTGCTCACGTACGCGATCGCGAGACACCACAAGGCGAGGGACGCGATAGGCAACACACGGCGATCGCCCTTCTTCCGCCAGCGCCAGAGCACGATGCCGCCGGCCACGAAGCTCAGCATGCGCACCAGCGTGCGGACCGGCGCGCCGGTATTCCGCGCATCCTTCAGCAGGTCGAAGCTGTCGAACAGCGCATACTGGAGCCGCGGCCTGAAGAAGGTGTCGACGTCACCGATGTACTTGCGGAAGTGCCAGGCCGGACGGATCCACACCAGCACGGTGGACGCCGCCGCGAGCGCGCACAACCACAGCAGCGCGTGCCGCGTCCAGTCGAGCTTCTTGAACGACCGCACATAGAGCGCCAGGCACGGCACCACGAGCGCCAGCACACCGAACGGATGGTTGAGTGTCAGCGTGGCCGCCACCAGTGCAAGCGGCAAAGACCAGATGCGCCGCTCCGACTCGAGCGCGCGGTACAGGAGCCCCATCAAGAGCACGATGAGCACGCACGCGAGCGACCAGGTGAACATCCCCACCCACCAGCACCAGTGCATGAACGAGTCGAAATACCAGAGCAGCACCCAGAGCAGCGACACGATGGTCGACTGTCGTCGATCGAGATCGAACAGCCGCGCCGAGGCGTAGGCCACGAACGGCACGATGAGCTGAACGATCAGGATGAACAGATTGAACGCCAGGCCCAGAGGCACGCCGAATCGCGACAGCGCGATCACGAACAGCTCGGTGCCCTTGCTGGTGAGATCCTCCTCCACGCCGGCGGGTTGACCGGCGAGCTGCCCCGGGTCGTACGCCCAGAGCGCTCCCCAGCCGTGGAACGCCTCGCGCGCGCGCTGGATCTGGTAGACGTGCAGCGAGTGGTCGGCGGTGAGCACCGGTCGCGCGGAGAACATGACCCGCGGCGGCGCGTAGTAGAGAAGCAGCACCAGATGCAGCGCCACGACCGCCGCGAAGCCGGCCCAGCGTCGCACGGAGCCCGCCTGGACGTCGGTCACACCCTGTCCCCATAGACGACCCCGCGGGATTGGGCAACGTCCAAGCGCCACGGAGGATTCGGTCGGGGGTGGGTGGGCGGGAGGAAAACGATGGTAGAACGAGCGGCGATGCTCACGCCCCGCGGGCGCTTTGCGATACTCGTGCTGGCGCTGGCTGCGATTGGATGCGCGGCGCACTGGCCGGCGCTGCACTCGGGCCTGGCCGCCGACGACTATCTGCAGCGTTCCATGCTGGACGGCAGCTATCCGGTCCACCGCTCGCCGGCTGATCTCTTCTCGTTCGTGGACGCTGCGCGGGGCGATCTCGCGCCGCTGGTCGACGCGGGCACTTTCCCCTGGTGGGTGCACCCCGGGCTCGAGCTCAGCGCGCTCAGGCCGTTGTCCAGCCTGCTCATCGCGCTGGACGTGAAGGTGCTCGGGCTGTCGGCCTTCGCGCAGCACGTGCACTCGCTCTTGTGGTGGCTGGCGCTGTTGCTCGGCTTTGCGGCGTTCGTGCGCCAGCGGATGCCGGTGGCGGTCGCGGCGCTTGCCACGGCGATCTTCGCCTTCGACCCGGCCAGCGTCCTGCCCATCGGCTGGCTGGCGAACCGCAACGCCATCGTCAGCGCGCTATTCGGTCTGATCGCGCTGGCTGCGCACGCCGCGTGGCGGGAGCGCGGCTGGCGTCCGGGGCCGATCGTCGCAGGATTGGCCTTCGCACTGTCGCTCGCCGGCGGCGAATACGCGCTCGGGATGTTCGGCTACCTGCTCGCATACGAGCTCGTGGCAGGAACGGGCGGCGCGAGGCGAAGGCTTCGCTCGCTGGTTCCTGTTTCCGCGCCGCTGGTGGCGTATCTGGCGCTGCACATCGGGCTCGGCTACGGCGCGCAGGGATCGAGCCTGTACGTCGATCCGTTGCGACACCCGGAATTGTTTGCCGCCGGCGCGCTCACCAAGCTGCCCGCGCTCGTGATCGGCGAGCTGTACAACATCCCTGGCGAGTTCGCTCAAGCGGCGCTTCTGGGTCGCTTTGCGGGCGTGCTTTTGCTGCTGCCGGGGCTCATCGCGATCGCAGCGCTTTCGCCGGGCGCGGTGCGGCGTCTCGATCCGGAGCCGCGGCGAACGCTGCTTGTCCTGCTTCTGGGCTCCGCGCTGTCACTGCTGCCCGTTCTCGGCGCGATGCCGTCGGCGCGGTTGCTGCTCGTCCCGTCGCTCGGCGGCAGCGTGTTCATTGCCGTCCTGATCACGGACGCGGCGCAGCGCTTCCGCGAAACCGGCGCGCTCAAGCGTATGTCGGTCTGGCTCGGCGGCGTGGTGGGCCTCGGACTGTTCGGCTCACACGTCCTGGGCGCTCCGCTCACCAGCTACGCGGCGTCCACCGGTTGGACCGCGGCGCAGCGGCTTGCCCGCAGCCTCTACCGGCGCGCCGAGCTCGACGACCGGAAGCTGCCGCAGCAGACGGTGGTCCTGCTCAATTCGATGGAGCCGCTGACGCTGATCTACCCGCCCTACGTGCGCCACCAGTACGGCAGCCCGATGCCCGGCGCCTGGCGCGCGATCAGCACCACCGTGGAACCGGTCCAGGTCCGGCGCACCTCGCGCGACACGATCGAGCTCCGCACCGTCCAGAGCGGTCTGTTGCAGGCGCCGACTGCGGGCCTCTTGCGCAGCACGGATCTGCCCATCCGCACGGGCCAGCGCTTCCACCTACGCGGCATGGACGTCGAGGTACTCGCCACGGACGGCTGGGGGCCGAAGCGGGTGCGTTATCGCTTCGACGGCGATCTCGACTCGCCGCGCTTCGTGTTCTTGATGATGAGCGCGAACGGCCTAAGACGATTGCGCATCCCGCCCCCAGGCCAGACGCTGGCGCTTCCGGGGATCCCGAAGGAGATCATCGACGCGCTCAGGCGTCCGTGACGGCGGGCACGACCTTGAACGACAGCGCGAGCACCACGACATAGAGGAGCGCGCCCACCGCCAGCGTCGCCGAGATACCGGCGTGCAGCGCCACCAGCGTCGCCAGCACCGAGCCGAGCACCGAGGTGGCACTGTTGACGCTCCACAGCCACGGGATGCGCGTGTTGGCGCGCTCTGCCACCGCCCGCAGGCCCGTCGGAAACGGCACGCCCAGCAGAAACCCGAGCGGCGCGATCAACGCCCCGGCAACCAGCGCGCGCGAAAGCTCCGATGCGCCCGGACGCATCGCGATCACCCGTCCCGCGCCCACCACCAGGAGCAGCGCGTAGAGCACCAGAAGGGAAAGGGCCCAGCGCAGACGGCGGCTCTGGCCCGGTCCGCCCTGGGCCATTGTGCGGCTGCCGAGCCCGCTTGCCACCAGCAGCACCAGAAGTACCACCGACAGCGTCAGCGTCGGATGCCCGAGGTAGAGACTGAAGCGAAGCATCAGCGCGATCTCGATGAACATGAAGCCGAAGCCCAGACAGGCGACGTAGGCGAGATCCCAGCCCACGCCGCCGTGCCCGGCCGCGAGCTCGCGCCGGCCCACCCAGAACGGCACCAAGAGGAACAGCAGCACCAACACCAGCGAAACCAGCACCACCTTGGACAGGATGACCAGCCCGTTGCCGAACAGATGCGACGGCTCCGGCGCCGACAGCGAATGCCACAGATCGCGCAGCCGGTTCTCGTAGAAGAAGAACGGATGGTCGTCGGTGGTCGCGGAGACATCCAGCGGCCAGGCGCGTTCGGTCGCAGCCAGCGCGGCGCTGTCCTGCGTCGTGAGGATGCGCGCGACGTAGCGTTGTTCCACGCCATGCAGCGGCGGCACGTGACCGGGAACGTAGACCGGCGAGAACTGCAGCTCGTGGGCGAGAGCGAGCGCGCGATCCGCCTCGGCCGGCTTGAACCCGTCCGGCCTGACGACGACGTTGTACAGCGTTGCCGCCTTGTTGCTCAGCCACGGCGTCGACAGCACGATGACCGAACGCGAGGGGTCGGCACCGCGCTCGAGCAGAGCGGCCCGCGCGATACTGGCCAGACGCGCTCCCACGAAAAGCCCCGGCAGGCTGACCGAGGAAACGCTGAGCATGCCGCCCGGCTCGAGGCTCTTCAGGAAATCGCGAAACGCATCGGCGGTGTACAGGCTGTTCTCGGTCAGCGCGTAGGCGCCGGCGGCCGTCGCCGCCGAGGTGTCGACCATGCTGAGCTGCAGCACGTCGTAGCTCTTGGGGTGACCGCGCACGAAAGCGCGGCCGTCCTCGACGGCGACGCTCACGTCGGGGCGATCGTACAGGTGACCCGTGAAGGCGCTGAACTGGCCGCGCACCACGTCGTTGACGATGAGCGGATTGATCTCGACGGCCGTGGCGTGTTTGGCGCCCGAAGCCAGAGCGGCCAGCACGTCCTTGCCGCCGCCGGCGCCGATCACGCACACGTTCCCCGCATGCGGCTCGAGCCGGTAGACGAACGCGCTCAAGTCGAACGACGCATAGCGGACGCTATTGAACGAGCCGTTGAAGCGCGTGAGCGTCGTCATCGCGTTCATGTCGATGACGAGCGTCTTCTGCGGGGCGATGGGGCCCTTGTAGGCGGGGCTCAGCCCCCAACCCTTGAACCCCATCTGCGGCAGTACCGTGACCATGGAGAAGGAGTTCCAGCGGTTGAACTCCGGGTGCAGCCGGTCGAGCTGCATGCCCTTGGCCACCCGCACGCGGAACAGTCCCGTCAGCGGATTGGTGATCGCAAGACCGACCAGCAGCAGCGCGCCGGCCGCCGCTATGGCAGCCAGCCGGCGCGACATGCGCTCGCCGTCCGACCCGGCGAAGAGCAGCGACGCCACGATCGCCGCAAGCGAAGCAGCCAGCAGCGACAGCGGGCCGCCGAGCGCACCCAGCAGCGGGATCACCAGCAGGCAGCCGAGCCCCGCACCCAGCAGGTCCTGGTAGTAGACGAGATGGACGACGCGCGAGAAGCGGAGCACTGCCAGCGCCAACGCGAAGCCGCCGCAGAAGAACGGCAATGCCGTGAGCAGGAACAGCCCGACCAGCTTGAGCGTCAGCTGCGTGAAGGCGGCGCCCGTGCCGAACCAGTCGGGCGTCATGTGGAGCAGCACGAGCTCCACCAGCACGATCGCAGCGGACAGCGCCAGCGCTCCGCCGGCGAGCAGGCGACCCGTCGGCCAGGTTTCCAGACGCCGCTGTGCGACGTGCACCACCAGCGCCGCGGCGCCGCTGCCGAACAGCGCCACCGAGATGGCAAAGAACGCGAAGTGGTACCAGACGATGACGGAGAAGATGCGCGTGAGCACCAGCTCGGTCGTCATCAGCGCCATGCTGAGCAGGAGGACGCCCAGGGCAGCGGTTCGCGAGTAGCCGCTCTTCACGGCGGGGGCCTGCCGCCATCGCGGCTGGCGGCCGCTCCGTCGGCGCCAGCATCCCCGTTCGCGCCGGCTTCGGAAACGCCGGCTTCGGGGGGCGCGCCGATCGAACCGCGCGCGTGCATGAGCCTCGCCGCGACGAACGTTACCTGCTTCTTCTGACCCTTGGCGTTCAACGCGCTGAGCCTGAGGTCCGCGGTGATCGCGAGGTTCGCCTCGCGCATCACGCCGGTCTCGCGATCGATCGTGAGCTGGCCCTGGCCGTCGCCGCGGTAGTGTTCGAGGATCGCCGTCGAGCTCGGGTCGAGCGGATTCGTGAGCTCCTGCCGCGGAGCCTGCTGGTGCACGCGCAGCCTGATACGAACGCTCTTGTCGTCCATGCCGACGATGGTCATGTCCGCGATCTGCATGGCGCGCACGCCACGCAGCTCGGTCGGCTCCGCAAAGCGCCAGCTCGCTCCGACACCCACCGGCACGGGCGGCAGACGAAACGGGAAGTGCCGCCGGGCGTTCCACACCTGGTCCAGCTGCTTCTGCACCAGCGGCTTCGGCTTCTTGCCACCGACGAGCTCGGTCTTCATGTCGACGATCTCGCCGTCGTCGGTCACCAGCTCGCGCATGGTCGTCCCGTCGATGACCGACAGCATCTCGTTGGTCTTGTCGACCAGCGCAGGCGGCAGTCCCCCACCCTGCACGCGCAGGCTGCGGAACACGGCCTTCTCCTCGACGCAGTGCCGGCCGTCGTGGAGCACCGGATTCGCGGTCCCGCGCAGGACGGTGAAGCCCACGTCGGCGACGGTAGCCGGCGGGCGCAGCGGCGGATTCCCCGCGATCCCGAACGAACCGCTGCTCGTGATCTGCATCTGGTATTGCATGCCCGTCCAGCGGCCGAGCCCGAGCTTGATGCGCGGCTCCGCACCGTTGCGCACCATCTCCACTCGACCCGGTCCGGCGTCGCTGGCGGAACTGCCGGTCTTCTTCGCGGGGCTTCCGCCGCAGTGGAAATCACATGCGGGCACGAGCAGCACCAGCGCCGGCAACAGGCGGCGCAGGCGCAGGATCCAGCTCGAGCGGGACCGTTGCATCGGTGCCGGGAACGCTAGCACGCCCTGGTGCCGACCTGATCCACCCAGGCCTGGAGCTCGCCGAGCAAGAGCCGGGGACGAGTCGCCAGCGTCGCCACGTCGCCGGCGCCGACCAGCAGCATCGCCATGCGAAGCTCCGTCTCCACCTGGTCCAGCATGGACATCGCACCGGCGCGCCCGCCCTGATCGAGCGCCTGCAGCACGCGCCGCGCGATGCCGCCCGCACTGGCACCGAGAACGATCGCCTTGGCCACGTCCAGTCCCGTCGACACGCCGCCGGTCGCGAACACCGTATCGAAACCGAACGGCTGGACCAGCGCCACGCTCGCCGCCGTGGGGATCCCCCACTCGCGGAACGCCTCGCCGAGCCCGCGTCGCTCATCGCTCGCGCGCTCCGTCTCGACCGCGACCCAGGACGTACCGCCCGCTCCCGACACGTCCACATGCCGGACGCCCGCGGCGAAGAGCCGCCGCGCCACGTCCGGCGACAGTCCCGAGCCCGTCTCCTTTGCCACCACCGGCACCGGCAGCTCGCGCGCCAGCCGTGCGAGCGTCTCCAGGGCTCCGCGGAAATCGCGGTCGCCTTCCTGCTGCACGAGCTCCATCGCCGGGTTGAGGTGCACGCACAGCGCGTCGGCGCCGACGCCGTCGACCAGTGCCGCCACCTCGTCCGTGGTCATGCTGGTCGCCTGCACCACGCCGATGTTGCCGAGCAGGAGCGTATCCGGCGCCACGTCGCGCACCTGGTAGGTGGAGGCGGCCTCCTTCTTCCTGTGCATGGCCCGCTGACTGCCGAGGCCGAAAGCGTAGCCGCGCTCTTCCGCGATGGACGCCAGCTCGCGATTGATGTCGCGCGCGCGGTCCGTGCCCCCCGTCATGCCCGCGATCAGCAGCGGCGCCTCGAGCCGCTTGCCCAGGATCCGTACCGACAAGTCGATGCTGTCGAAGTCGAGCTCGGGCAGCGCGTCGTGCACCAGCCGCACGGACTCGAAAAGAGTGGTGGTGCGACGGAAGCCGACGTCGCCGTGAGTGGCCAGATCGAGATGGTCGGCTTTGCGTCGGGAGATGTCGGCCATGACTCCGATAGCGGGCCCCGAATTGCCGGGAAACGCAAGGCATTCCGGGGTTTTCTGGGCGGCGGAGCGTGTTGACACCACCCGCACCCGACCCTACGCTGCGCCCAGAAAAATGCCTTCCAGGACGGGTAGTTCCAGCGGCCGGCGGGGCCGCGGCCGGCGCTCCGGGCGGCCTCACGCGAAAGCCATCCCGGGCAACCCGTTCGTGGCCGTGCTCAACGAGATCAAGCAGGACATCGATGCGCGGCTGGGGGGCTTTCTCGACGCGAAGCTCGATGCCGCGCGGGCCTGCGGCCCCGAGGTGGTCGAGATGGTGTCGGCCACACGGGACCTGTGCCTGCGCGGGGGCAAGCGGCTGCGTCCCGCGCTGCTCGTCGCGGGCTACCGCTCGGCCAGCGCCACAGCGGATCTGGAGCCGGCGCTCGACGCGGGCGTCGCACTGGAGCTCCTGCAGGCCTACTTCCTGATCCATGACGACTGGATGGACCGCGACAACGTGCGCCGCGGCGGTCCCGCGGTCCACGCCCTGCTCGCCAAGCGCTTCCGCTCGCAGCGGCTCGGCCACGCCGCCGGCATCCTCGCAGGCGACTACGCCGTGGCGATGGCGACGGAAGCCCTCTCACGCGTCGACATGAAGCCGTCTGCCGCGCCGCGTGTGTTCGCCAACTTCGCGCGGATGCAACTCGACGCCGTGACCGGCCAGCAGCTCGACCTGATCGGCCGCGCCCGCGACGTGGAGAAGACCTACGAGCTGAAGACCGGCAGCTACACCGTGCGGGGACCGCTGCGCGTGGGAGCGCTCATGGCGGGCGCCTCGCCGCGGGTGATCACCACGCTCGACCGCTACGCGCTGCCCATCGGCGTGGCGTTCCAGTTGCGCGACGACATCCTCAGCGCTTTCGGCGATCCAGCGCAGACCGGCAAGCCCTTCGGCAGCGATTTGAAGAGCGGCAAGCGCACCGCGCTCCTGCTCGCAGCACTGCGCCGCGCCAAGGGCCCCGATCACCGCGCGCTCAAGAGCGTCGTGGGCAACGCGCGCGCGACCGACGCGCAGGTGCGCCGCGCCGTCGGCGTGCTGGAGCGCTCCGGGGCGCGGCAGGCGGTCGAAGCGCGCATCGACGAGCTGCTCGGCCACGCGCTGGTCGCGCTGGAAGCCGGGCGCATCACGCCGGAAGGCAAGGGCCTGCTCGTCGGAGCCGCCCGCGCGCTGACCGCCCGACGGAGCTAGGCGCAAGCCAACAGCGGTGTGATGGCGCACGCGAACGGCAAGGTGATCCTGCTCGGCGAGCACACGGTCGTGTACGGCGTGCCCGCCATTGCGGCCGGCATCGATCGCGGCGCGAGCGCCGTGGCGCGGCCCGCCGAGGCTCCGTCGCTGCGCCTCGGCGACGCCGGCGTCGCCGCCGAGAGCGGCAGCGAGATCTCCCGCGCGTTCGCGGCGCTGCTCGGCAAGCTCGAAGCGCCGCCGCTCGCCGTCGAGGTAAAGCTCGAGATCCCGGCGGGCTCCGGGCTGGGCGCGTCTGCGGCCATCGCCGTCGCCGTGGCGCGCGCGGTGATCGAGGCGGGCGGCGAGGGCGACGTGCTGGAGGCGGCGACCGCGTGGGAGCGCGTCTTCCACGGGAATCCCTCGGGCATCGACGCAGCCGCCGCGGCGCAGGGCGGCTGCATCTACTTCACGCGCGCCGAGGGCCCCTCGCCCATCCGGCTGGTCGAGCCGCTGCAGCTGTGCATCGCCGTGGCGGGACCGCCGGCGAGCACGCGCGAGATGGTGGAGAGCGTGGCGCGCCTGCGCGATCGCCGGCGCGCTCTGTTCGACAAGACCGCCGACGGCATCCTGTCGCTGGTGAAGAACGCGCGCCTGTGCCTGGAGAGCGGGGACGCCACGGGCCTCGGCCGCCTGATGGATCTGAACCAGATGCTCCTGAGCGGCCTTTTCCTCTCCACAGCGGAGATCGAGCACGCCTGCCGCGTCGCGCGCGACGCCGGCGCGCTCGGCGCGAAGCTCACCGGAGCTGGCGGCGGCGGCTGCGTGGTCGCGCTGGTGGAAAAAGACGCGGGCCCCGTACTCGATGCGTGGAAGGCCGCGGGCCTCGAGTGCTTCAGCGCCGTGGTGCACGCGCGGGAGCCGGCGTCGTGAGCCGCGCCGCGCGCGCCGTCGCCCACTCGAACATCGCCCTGGCCAAGTACTGGGGCAAGGCGGACGTGGAGCGGAACCTGCCGGCCGTGCCGAGCCTCTCGCTCACGCTGGACGCGCTGTCCACCGAGACGAGTGTGGAGTTCGACGCGGCGTTCGACAGCGACGAGGCGCGGCTCGACGACCGCGCCGTGGTCGGCCGTCCCCTCGCCCGCATCGTCGAGTTGCTCGACCGCGTGCGCAAGCAGGCGGGGATCAGCGAGCGCGCCCGCGTGCTCTCCCGCAACAACTTCCCAACGGCAGCGGGCCTCGCTTCCAGCGCGTCGGGCTTCGCGGCGCTGGCGCTTGCCGCGACGAAAGCCGCCGGTCTGGACGCCACGCCGGCGGAGATCAGCGCGCTGGCGCGCGCCTCCAGCGCCAGCGCGGCCCGGTCCGTGTACGGGGGATTCGCGTCGCTGGGCGCCGGCGCCGAAGCCGCCGAGCGCGTTGCGCCGCCCGATCACTTCCCGGTCTCGATGCTGGTCGCCGTTACCGCCACCGGCCCCAAGGCGGTCGGCTCCACCGACGGCATGCAGCACACCGCCGCGACCAGCCCCTACTACGCCGCCTGGGTCGAGCACGCTCCGGCGCTCTACAAGGAGGTGCGCGCCGCCGTCATCGCGGGCGATCTCGAGCTACTCGGCGCAGCCGCCGAGCAGAGCGCGCTGATGATGCACGCCTCGATGCTCGCGGCGCGCCCTGCCATTGTCTACTTCTCGTCCGTCACGCTGTCGGTGATGGAGCGCGTGCGCGCCCTGCGCGAGAGCGGCACGCCGGCCTTCTACACGATGGACGCGGGCCCGCACGTCAAGGTGCTGACGACGCCCGGCGACGCCACGAGCGTGGCCGCCGCGTTGTTCGACGTGCCCGGCGTACAGCGCGTGATCCGCTGCGCGCCCGGACCCGACGCGCACCTGCTCGAAGGAGCCGCCAAGTGATCGCCCGCGCTCCCGGCAAGGTCGTGCTGAGCGGCGCCTACGCCGTGCTGGACGGCGCGCCAGCGATCGTCAGCGCCGTCGACCGCTACGTGACCGCCGACTCGAGCCGCCACGCCGAGCGTCGCACGCCGGAAGTGGAGGCCGCGATCGGCGCGCGTCCGGCGCCCTGGTTCGACGCCTCGCCGCTGCGCGAGGGCGGAGAAAAGCTCGGTCTGGGGTCGAGCGCCGCGATCCTCGTCGCATCGCTCGCCGCCATCGCGCTCGAGGCGCACGGTCCGCTCGAGCACGACGCGCTGTGCGACGCCGTGCTCGAGCCTGCCCTGCGCGCTCACGCCCAGGCGCAGGGCGGCGGCAGCGGCATCGACGTAGCGGCGAGCGCCCGTGGCGGCACGCTGGTCGCACAGCGCGCGCACGCGCTGCAGCTACGCGCGGTCGAGCTGCCCGCCGCATTGCACGTCGAGGTGTGGGCCGCTGGGCGCCCTGCGTCGACCGCCGAGCTGCTCGGCAAGGTGCGCGGCCTCGACGCCGCGCGCTACCAGACGCTGGTGGCGCCGCAGCGCCTCGCGAGCGAGCGCGCTGTGCAG
This sequence comes from uncultured delta proteobacterium, assembly GCA_963826085.1. Classification (GTDB taxonomy): domain Bacteria; phylum Myxococcota_A; class Polyangia; order Polyangiales; family Polyangiaceae; genus CAWDXG01. Next base: position 284,625 of record CAWGVN010000001.1, read on the forward strand.
GCTCTGGACGCCGGCGACGCCGCCGCATTCGTGGCCGCCCTCGCCATGCAGTGCGCCGCCCTCGCTCGCCTCGGCGACGCCGCGGGCGCGCCCATCGTCACGAGTGAAGTACAGAAGCTCGCCGAACAGGCCGTGCGCGAGCACGCCGCCGTACTGCCCTCCGGCGCGGGCGGCGGCGACGTGGCACTCTTCGTGGGGGTCGCACCGCCGTCATCGAAGCTTTCGGCCCTGGCACGGGAGCTCGGCCAGCGCCGTCTCGATCTTTCCCTCGGCGCCCAGGGCGTGCACGCCGTTTCTGGTTGAAAAGAGATGTCCCAAGGTTCTCGCATTCCCGGTTTCTACAAGCTGCCGCTCGACGAGCGGCGCCGTCGCGTCGCCGAGCGCGCAGGCGTGAATCTCCAGCGCATCCTGGACGTCGTCGAGCGCGGCGGGCTCGATCCCGACACGGCCGACAAGGTGGTCGAGAACGTGCTCGGAGTGTACAGCCTGCCCTTCGGCATCGCGCTCAACGTGCAGGTCAACGGGCACGACCGGCTGGTACCGATGGTAGTGGAGGAGCCGAGCGTGATCGCCGCCGCCTCCAACGCCGCTCGCATGGTGCGTGCCGGCGGCGGCTTCGCCGCCGAGATGGTCGAGGATCTGATGACCAGCCAGGTGCAGGTCTTCGACGTGCCCGAACCTGGCGCGGCCATCCAGCGGCTGGAAGCCGCCGCCAGCGAGCTGCTGGAGATGGGCATTCGCGCCGTGCCCGGCCTGGTCGCCCGTGGCGGCGGACCGCGCGCCATCGAGGTGCGCGACCTGGGCCAGCGCTCACTGGTCGTGCACGTGCTGGTCGATTGCCGGGATGCCATGGGGGCGAATCTCGTCAACACCATCGCCGAGGAGATCGGCCCGCGCGTGCAGGAGCTCTCCGGCGGGCAGCTCGGCCTGCGCATCCTGTCGAACCTCAGCGACCACCGCCGCGTGCGCACCAGCTGCCGCGTGCACGCGCGCGACCTGGCTTTTGCGCGCCAGGTCGGCGGCGTGGAGACCAGCGAGCGCGAGCGCGCCATCGAAGGGCGCGAGGTCATCGACGGCATCGTGCAGGCCTCGCGCTTCGCCGAGCTCGATCCCTACCGCGCCGCCACCCACAACAAGGGCATCATGAACGGCGTCGATGCCGTGGTGCTCGCCACCGGCAACGACTTCCGCGCCGTGGAAGCCGGCGCTCATGCTTTCGCCGCGCGCTCCGGCCGCTACGCGCCGCTCGCGGTGTGGCGCCGCGACGGCGACGACCTGGTCGGCGAGCTGGAAATGCCGCTCGCGCTCGGCACCGTCGGCGGCACCCTGCGCGTGCATCCCGGCGCCCGGCTCGCACTGGAGCTGATGGGCGTTACGGAAGCCTCCGATCTCATCATGACCGCCGCCTCCGTCGGCCTCGCCTCGAACCTTGCCGCGCTGCGCGCGCTCGCCACCGAAGGCATCCAGCGCGGCCACATGTCCTTGCACGCCCGCTCCGTAGCCATCGCCGCGGGCGCCACCGGCGACGAAGTCGAACAGGTTGCCGGCGCGATCTGCGACGCCGGCAACGTCACCGTGGAAGCGGCCGAAGCGGAGCTCGGGAAACTGCGCGGGGCGTAGACTCGCGCGGGCTCACGCCATCACGATCCGCACGCGCTCCGCGCCGGCGTCGCGGGCCCAGCGCGCCATGCCGAGCAGATCCTCGAGATCGGCGAGGAACACGCCTTCGACGAAGTAGTTGTCGCCCTCCTCGTCGTCGAGGGGTTCCTCGGCGGCGAGCTCCTTGAAGACGCCGGGCTCCGCGCCCAGCGCCGCCACGATCGCCTCGAGCGCCTGGATGACGTCGGAGACTTTCCGCCAAGTCCTTTGGCTGCGCTCGACTTCCTTGTCGTAGTCCTCGCGCTTACCGCCTGATTCGCCCCCCATCCGCCTCGAGCGACAGCGTGTAACCCATACGCCGAGGCTACCCTACCACACGTTCCACGACGGCCATGTCGTCCCTGCCCCACGTGGGTGGGCGGCGCGCGGACAAGATGTGAAGTCGCCTTCGACGGTGACGAGATCCGTGCCGTCCGCGTCGACGGTCGGTCCTGTGCCTTCTGCTATCCTCCGCCGCAATGCTCACCCTCGACGCCGCGCGCCGCGATCCCCGCTACCGGACCGGCTCGATCGTCGAGACTCGGCGCGGGCGCGTACACGCGGTGGTGCGCGGCGAGGGGCCGGACGTGGTGCTCCTGCACGGCGTGACGGACAACGCCGGAACGTGGCACGACACGCAGGCGGCGCTGCAGGGGGTGCGGACGCACGCGGTGGATCTGGCGGGGCACGGGCTGACGGACATCCCGGCGCATACGCCGGACGCGCGCGAGCTCGCCGACTGGGTCGCGGCGTATCTGGACGCGGCACAGGTCGAACGCGCGGTCGTGGTGGGCTGGTCGCTGGGCGGTACGTGCGCGTTGGAGCTGGCGGCGGCACATCCGGAACGCGTGCCGGCGCTGGTGCTGGTGGGCGCGGCCGCAGGCGAGTTTCCCTTCCCGCTGGCGCTCGCGCCGCTCAAGCTGCCACTGGTCGGCGAGCTGATGCCGGCGATCGGCTCATCGGACGCCATGCGCCGCAGCGTCATGCAGAACACGTTCGCGCGGCGCTTCCGGCCGCGCGCCGATGTACTCGATCGCTACTTCCGCGGCTGGCAGGTGCGCGGTCGCGCCCGATTCGTACGCCGCCTGCTCGCGGAGCTCCACCTGGAAACGACCGCGCGGCACCTGTCGCGCATCGAGGCGCCGGCGTGGGTCGTCCACGGCGAGCAGGATCAGCTTGTGCCGGTGCGCATCGGCCGCGAGCTGGCAGCGCGTTTGCCGCAGAGCCAAGCGTCGATCCTTTCCGGCGTCGGCCACGCACCGCACATCGAGCGACCGGCGAGTGTGCTCGACGCCATCGGCGCGGCGCTCGCATAGGAGCGCGAAGCCCGGCGCGGCTCCAGACGAGATTTTCGCCGGGATCCGCCGTCAGGCCGGCCGTGCCCGGGGCGGGGCGCTATAGTGCGCCGCCGATGCCGGAGCTGTCCCTGGAAGACCTCGTCGTGCCGCAGATGGCGGAGCTTTCCGCCTACGTGCCGGAACAGGGGCAGTACGCCGTGCGGCTGGACGCCAACGAAGCGCCGGCGCTGCTGGGAGATGCAGCGCGCGCGCGCCTGGCGGAGGTCGCGGCGGGCACGGCCTGGGAGCGCTATCCGGACGCGACAGCGCGCGAGCTGCGCGCTGCGATCGCGGCGCACTCGGGCGTCACAGTGGAGGAAGTGCTGGTCGGCGTGGGCAGCGACGAACTCATCGCGTTGCTCCTGACGGTGCTCGCGCGCCCGCGCGGGCGCGCGCCGCAGGCCACGCTCATCACCACCACGCCGACCTTCGTGATGTACCGGCTGAGCGCGAAAGTGCGCGGGCTCAAGGTGATCGAAGTGCCGCTCGACGCGAGCTGGAACCTGGCGACCGATTCAATGCTCAAGGCGATCGAGATGGCGGCGCCGAACGTGGTGTTCATCGCCAGCCCGAACAATCCGACCGGCACGACGGCTCGCAGCGCCGACCTGGAGCGCGTGATCGAGGCCGCGGAGGGCGCTCTCGTCGTGATCGACGAGGCCTACGTCGACTACGCGCGTAGCGATCACCTCGAGCTGTACCGCCGGCACGACAACGTGGCGGTGCTGAGGACGCTCTCGAAGATCGGGTTCGCCGCGCTCAGGCTGGGTTGGCTCCTGGCGCGACCCAGGCTGGTGGCGGAGCTGGACAAGGCGCGGCTTCCCTACAACGTCTCGACGCCTTCGCAGGAGCTCGGACGGGTCGTGCTCGGCGAGCTGGGCGGCGAGATCGAACGCATCCGCCACGCCGTCGTCGCGGAGCGGGAGCGGCTCTCCGGCGAGCTGGCCAGCGTGGCGCGCGTGGAGGTCACGCCCAGCGAGGCGAACTTCCTGTGGATCCGCACCGAGCGCCCGGCAGGCGAGGTGTTCGAGGACCTGGCAGCGCGCGGCATCCTCGTGAGGAGCTTCCACCGGCGGGGCGGACGGCTCGCGCACCAGCTCCGCGTCACCATCGGCCGCCGCGACCAGAACGACGCTTTCCTCTCGGCCCTGCGCGAGGTCGCTTGAAGGTCCTCGCGCTCGGAATCCTGCCGCTGCTGCTGGCAGGCTGCATCTTCGGACCGGCGCCGGTCACGCGCGTGGTCGGCGGGCACGAGAGCATTGGGCGCTACATCTCGCCGGAAGCGTACGCGAGCTTTGCCGAGGGCGCGTATCTGGAAGCCCAGGGCCAGCCCGGGCAGGCCGCACGCGCGTACCGGCAAGCGCTCGCCGAGGACCCGGACAGCGCAGCGATCTGGACCCGCCTCGGCGCCCTCGCCTGTGCGAGGAGCGCGGCCGACGCGCACAACGCGTTCGCCCGCGCCCGCTCCATCGACGCCTCGTACGCGCCGCTGTGGCGCGAGCAGGGCCGTTGCGATTTGTCGCACCAGAGCCTCGACGCCGCGTTGGTCGAGGCGAAGAAGGCGTTCGAGCTCGACCCCGATGACGAGCAGACAACGCTTTTGCTGGCGGAGCTGTTCAAGCGGCGGGGCCAGCAGGACGTGGCGCTGATGTGGCTCGATGCGCTGGTAGCGCGCGCGCCGACCTCGCTTGCGGGCTGGCGCGCGCTGCTCGCGACCGCACACGATGCAGGCAACCGGGAGCAGGAGCTCGCTGCTGCCCGCACGTTGATAGAGCTCGCGCCGGCGCAGGCCGCCGGGCTCGAGCGTCGCTATCCGGAGCTCGCGCCGCGGGCGTCGGTGGACCGGGCGCTCCTGTCCGGCGATATCGACGCGGCCCGCCGCGGCGCGCTGGCAGCGCGCCTGACGGTGGGCGACCTCGCGGTGCGCGCGGCCGAGCTGGGCCTGGCGTCCACGGCGACCCAGCTCGCCGACGAGGTGCTGAGCGCGGATCCCGGGGACGCCAACGCGTGGGTCGCCCGGCTCGTCGCCGCCGATCTATCCGGCGATCAGGCGGGCTTCGATTCCGCGCTGACGAAGCTCGGCAAGAGCCCCGCGACGCCGCGACCTGCCGCCGCGCGACTCCTGGGCGCGCTGCTCCAGCGACGCTCCGGCAAGGCGGCCGCCGAGAGCTGGCTCGCCGCGTACGGGCTGCCGCAGGCGGGCAAGCAGCGCGCGGCGCAGGCGGACGGCGCGCCTACTGAATGACAGGGACCTGCTTCTTGCCGGGCTTTTCGGGGAGCGGCTCGGCAGGCTCCGGCGGCGGCTTCTTGTACTCGAGCTGGAGATCGACCTGGGTGGTCTTGCCGGGCTCGATCTTCAGCTTGCGGTCGACGTGCCCCATGGTCTGCGGCAGGAACGCCGTGACCGTGACTTCGACGCCGGCGGGGATTCCCTTGATCTCGTAGTGCCCGTCGGCCCCCGTCACGTCGAACGTCGAGTACTTGAGCACCAGCACGTTCGCCTTCATGAAGAGGTGCATGCTGTCGAGCAGCTGGTAGCGCCCCGGCCGGCGTGGCAGCAGGGTGATCGGGTCGCCGCCCGGGATCGCTACCATCTGCGACGCCATGTGAGCGCCCTGGAGCTCCGGCACGTACGACGTGCGCCCGCGCGATCTCACGAGCAGCTTCTGGCCGAACGTCATTGCGATAGTGCGCGTGTCCCAGGCGCAGCCGCGGCCGATCACCATCTTCGAATCCGAGCGCGCCGGGATGTAGCCCTCGTAGCCGGTCACGGTGACGAACGCGTCGGCCAGATGCTTCTGCGCGTCGACCCGGAACAGCTTGGCGTACATGGCCGGCGCCTGCTTGCACGCGGCGGGGATGATCTGCAGCACCTTGGACATGACGGGCGGCTCGTCGCCGGCCATCGTGATGGTGCCGGCGATGGTTCCGGTGGGACCGGAATAGGGCTTCAGACCCTTCGGGTTCACCTCGTGCTGGACGACCTTCTCCGGAACGGGGATCGCGTGAGGCGGGGCCGTGCTCGAAGCACTGGGCGCAGCGGAGGCGGCGGGCTGCGGCTGACTGGAATGCTTGCATCCCGGCAGTGCCCCCGCGGTGGCGACCATGGCAACAAGGGTGGCGAAAGCGGGGGGATGCGATCGGTCCACGGGGGCTCCTCGTCGCACCGCCAGGGGGCGGCGCGGGACATAACTCCCGGCAATGCCAGGAGCTTCCGGAAAGATGGAAGAAACTGCTGCGCGCGGCGTACCAGGCAGCGGGTCTTGAAGCTAGCAAGCATCGGGCCCGAAACCGCACAGTCGCGTCGCCGGGTTTCCCGGCCACGTGGCCAGTTCCCACCCGGGCCCCACAGCCCAAATCGGCTGGACCCCGCTTCGACGGCTCGTGTAAGGTCGCCGCGCTCCGGGGGAATTCCGGGCTATCTCGAGACGAAAGGTTTGCCGGCAAATGAGCACTCGTCCTAGCACGCTGAGCGTTGTCGCATGCGCCGCCCTGGTGGCGGGCTCGCTTCTCGCCTGCAAGAAGAAGTCGTCGACGACGACCACAACCACGTCCACCGCGGCCGCGACCACGGCGGCGCCGACGGCAACCGCCCCGAAGGTCAGCAACAAGATCTACAAGGTGGGCGATACCGGCACGGCTATCGACTACAAGATCACCGTCTCGAACGTGAAGGAGTGCAAGAACAAGTACTACTTCAGCAAGCCCAAGAAGGGGAACATGTGGATGGGCGTGGAGGTGCTGGTCGAGTCGGCCTCCGACAAGCCCTTCTTCGCCAACCCGGGCAACGCCAAGATCATCGACGGCGACGGCATCGCGCACAACCCGTCGTACCAGTCCACCAAGGACTGCGATCCGACACTGAAGGGTACGCAGCTCGCCAAGGGCGAGAAAGCCAAGGGCTGGATCGTCTTCGAGATCCCGAAGGACGCCTCGAACCTCAAGCTCAGCTACAACCCGAGCCTCTTCGGCGCGTCGCAGACCATCAAGTTCGACCTGGGCCGCTAGGATTTGCCCGGCTCCGGCCTGCGGTACCCCCTCACGGACGCGAACGGCCTGCCCGACGCCCGCTGGCTGCTTGCCTTGGCGGGCGTCGTGGCATTTGCGGGGTGCCAACGCCTGGATGCGCTGCGTGGGGCGGCCGACGACGGCGGAGCTGCGCCGGCCACGAGCGCAGAAGTCTCGCTCGGGCACCAGATCCGGACGAGCCTTTACCGCCTGACGGTCCGCGGGGTGCGACAGTGCCCGCCGACAGCTTTCGAGGAGCCGGAGAAGGGACACACCTGGCTGGGCGTGGATGTCGAGCTCGAAGCCCTCGGCGCTACGCCGGTGCCGGCCAATCCGTTCTACGCGCGGCTCGTGGATGCGGACGGCCACCGCTACAGGGCACGCTTCGACGGCTGCAGCCCCGCGCTCGATCATCCGCCCCTCGCGCAGAACGCGGCGGCTCACGGCGTGATCACGTTCGAGATCCCCGAGCACGCTTCCGGGCTGGTGTTCAGCTACGATCCGCGGGTGCCGGACCAGAAGCAACAGGAAGCGCGCGTCGACCTCGGACGTTGAGGAAACCGTGCGGTCGGAACGAGCAACTCGCAGGAGCGTATCGGCGGTCGCCGCCGTTGTGTTCGCTCTGCTTCCCGGCTGCAAGCGGCGGGCCCACGTCGACGCGGCACCTTCGAGCTCCGCCGCGGCGAGCGCGGCGCCGAGCGCGAGCGCGGTCCACAGCATCCAGAGCGCCATCCCGGCTGCGAACGAGATCGCCGAAACGGGTCCCCCGGAGCACAAGGGACCGGCCAATCCGATCGGCGAGAACGTCGACGCTCCCGACTACCGGATGATGCTCGTGAGCGTGAAGGAATGCGAGTCCAAGGAGTACTACCACCCGCGCGAGGGCAACATGTGGCTGGGCGTCGAGGTGAAGCTGGAGAGCACCTCCGACAACGAGCTCCGCGTCAGCCCCTTCTACGCGACTCTGCACGACTCCCAGCGCCACACGTACACGCCCACCTTCGGCGGTTGCCATCCGCAGCTGGACTCGATGCGGATGAAGAAGGGCGACAAGGCGCACGGCTGGATCACCTTCGAGGTGCCGCGCGCCGCGACCGGGATCCGTCTCGTCTACGACCCCTTCGTCGTAGGCGGCCCGCACCAGCCGCTCGAATTCCTGGTGGTGCGCTAGCCGGCGCCGCCGGCGACGGCGCCGACGACCAACTTCAGCGAGTCGCTGGGCAGGATGCCGAGCGCGAGCACCAGCACCGCTGCGATGATGAGCGCGGCGGTCACGAGTCCCGAGCGCATCGGGGTGGCCTGGGGAGCGCCCGGCGCCGGCTCGCGGAAGTACATGTAGACCATCACGCGCAGGTAGTAGTACGCGCCTACCACGCTATTCAGAAGTCCGATGACGACCAGAACGTAGAGCTGCGCGTCGATCGCCGCACGGAACACGTACAGCTTTCCGAAGAAGCCGACCGTGGGCGGAATGCCGGCCAGCGACAGCAGGAACAGCGAGAAGGCCAGCGCCGCCGCGGGGTGGCGCCGCCCGATCCCGGCCAGGTCTTCGTAGCTGACGGCTTCCGCGCCACGGCGTCCACACAGGATCAGCGCGCCGAACGCGCCCGCCGTGGAGACCGTGTACGCGAGCAGGTAGTACAGAACGCTCGCCTGGCCCTCCACACCGCGCATCGCGGCGACCACGCCGACGAGGATGTAGCCGGCGTGCGCGATGGACGAATAGGCCAGCATGCGCTTGACCGACTCCTGCCGCCCCGCGATCAGGTTGGCGACCGTCATCGTCAGGACGGCCAGGAGCGCGATCACCGGAGGCCAGCCGCTGCCCCAGCTCATCAGCCGTGGATCGCCGAACGCGACCAGCAGCACGCGGAGCAGGATGGCGAACGCCGCCGCCTTGACCGCGACGGCCATGAACGTGGTGGTGGGCGTGGGCGCGCCCTCGTAGGCATCGGGCGTCCACATGTGAAACGGCACCGCACTGACCTTGAAAGCCAGGCCGGCCAGCACCAGCACCACGGCGATGAGCACCGTCGGCGTGCTGACCAGGCTGCCGGTCTGCCCGATCGTGGAGATGGACTGGCCGATCCCGGCCAGGTCGGTGTGGCCGGTCGCGCCGTACAAGAGCGCCGCGCCGAACAGCGTCAGCGCAGCCGCGAAGCTGCCGAGCAGGAAGTACTTCACCGCCGCCTCGGCTGCGCGGGGGCTGCCACGCCTCAGGCCGATCAAGCAGTAGACGCCAAGCGACATCGTCTCAAGCCCGATGAACAGGCTCAAGAGGTCGCCCGACGCTGCCAGCGCCATCGCCCCGAACGTCGACAACAGCAGGAGCGGGAAGTACTCGCTGCGGTCGATGCGGTGTTCAGGCAGATAGCCGCCGGCCAGGAGCGCCGCCAGTCCGCCGCCCAGACACAGCACGAAGGAGAAGAAGACCGAGAAGCGGTCGATGAGCAGATAGGGCGCGACCTTCTGCAGGCCCTGGATGTGCTCCGGTCCGATCATCCACAGCGAGATGCTGAACACCGCGCCCGCAAACAGGATCACGGCGCTCACCAGCGCCAGCTCCGGAGCGCGGCCGGAGCCGGCGTCGAGCACGACGCCCTCGGCCGTGACGCCCTCGGCGTCCGGCGCAGGACGCCCCAGCGCCTCGGCAATCATCAGAAGCAGCGCGCCGAACCCGACCGCCAGGAGCGGCGACAGCCCGAAGAGCAGGTTCATCATTTCGCGGCCTCCGTTCCCTTGGCGGTGACCGTGTTGAGCGCCTGTGCGCCGCCGGCCTGCTCGGCCTGTTTCTCCTGCTCGAGCTCTTCCGGCGACTTCGGATAGCCGCGTTCCAGCGGGCCGCCCCGGCGCGGCGCCAGCGACGCTTCAGTGGAGTCGGGGGGCATGGCCATGTAGGCGCGCCGTCCCTCCTGGTAGCGTCCGAGCAGCCCCTCGACGCTCGGCTTCATGCGCGAGATGAAGATCGACGGGAACAGACCGATCACGAAGATCAGCACCACCAGTGGAGCCAGCGCGATCGACTCGCGGACATTCAGGTCCTTGAGCTTCTTGTTCTTGGGGTTCGTCAGCGGACCGAAGAACATCTTCTGCACCACCGTGAGCATGTACACGGCCGCGAGGATCACGCCTGCCGCAGCGAGCACGGCCTGCAGCTCGCCGTTCGTGCCGAGCGGCAGCGACACGAAGGTGCCCATGAGGACCATGAACTCGCCGACAAAGCCGTTGGTGCCGGGCACGCCGACGCTCGCCATGGTCACGATCAGGAAGATCGCGGCGTAGACGGGCATGACTTTGGCCAGGCCGCCGAACTCCCGCACCTCGCGCGTGTGCCGGCGGTCGTAGATGACGCCGACCAGGAGGAACAGCGCGCCGGTGGAGATGCCGTGGTTCACCATCTGCAGGATCGATCCCTCGACACCGGCCCGGGTCGCCGAGAACAGGCCCAGCATGCAGAAGCCGAGGTGCGCCACGGACGAGTAGGCCACCAGGCGCTTCACGTCGTTCTGCTTCCAGGCGACGAGCGCGCCGTAGAGGATGCCGCCGCCGACGGCGATCCCCGCCAGGTTCGGACCTGCGCTCCAGGCCGGCCCCGGGAACAGCCCCATGCAGAAGCGGATGTAGCCGTACGTGCCGAGCTTCAGCAGCACGGCAGCCAGGATGATCGAACCGCCCGTCGGTGCCTGCGTGTGCGCGTCCGGCAGCCAGGTGTGCAGCGGGAACATCGGCACCTTGATCACGAAGGCCAAGGCAAAGGCCCCGAAGCACAGCCAGGCGACCGTATGCGGCAGGATGAGCCGCTGCAGGGCCAGGTAGTCGAAGCTCCAGTAGCCGGCCAGCTGCTTGTGCTGCCAGACCATGTACAGGATGGCCGCCAGCATCAGCATGCTGCCCGCCATCGTGTAGAGGAAGAACTTGTAGGCCGCCTTGATCTTCTCGACGCCGCCCCAGACGCCGATCAGGACCAGCATCGGCACCAGCATCAGCTCCCAGAACACATAGAACAGGAACAGATCCAGCGACACGAACGCGCCCAGCATCGCGCCTTGCAGGAGCAGCAGCGCGAAGGCCAGGTCCTTCGTCTTGTGCTTGAGCGAGCCGAACGACACGTACGCCGCGATGGGCGCCGTAAGCGTCGTGAGCAGCACCAGCCACACGCTGATGCCGTCGATTGCCACGTGGTAGCGGATGCCGAAGCTGGGCATCCAGGGCCGGATGTACTGGAAGTGCCAGCCCATGCTCATCGGCACGCCGAGCAGCCAGAGCGAGATCACGAAGTCGAGCAGGAGCACGACCATGGTGAAGCGCCGCAGCAGCTTCGGCGCCTGCCGGGGCATGAACAGGACGGCGATCGCGCTCACGATCGGCACAAAGACGATCACGTTCAGCAGCTGGCGCCACTCGTCCGCTCGGGTCGCTTCGGCGGCCTGCGCGCCCGGCCAGAGCCCGATGACGAGCGTCACGGCCAGCATGCCGACGATGCCGACCGAGATCCGCTCGAACCAGCGCCGGCGGCGCGGTATCGCCATGCCGATGATCAGCGCCGCCAGGTACGGCCAGATCTCGAACAACCCCTTGCCGACCGGGCTCATCGCGCACCTCCCGGCGCCGGCGCCTGGGGCGCTGGCGGATGCGGAGGCCTCGGGCGCGGCGGCGGTCCCGGATGCTGCGGCGGCAGGTTGGGCGGCACCGCAGGACGCGCCAGCGGCGGCGCCTGCCCGGGCATGTGGATCTGGTTCGTCTGTCCGGCCTGCTGGCGCTGCTTCAGAAGGCGCATGATCCGCTGCAGCGCCTGCTGCTTGTCCTGGTCGCTGGGTTGCGTCGGCGCCGGCGCAGGCTGGCCGCGCGGCACGCCGTAGAGCTTGCCGTCCGCGCCCTGCTGCACGTCGATGGCCGTCGTGTCCAGCTCGCCGGACTTGTCCGGCTTCGGACGGTGGAAGCGGAAGTCGCGCTCTCCGACGCGACCGAATGCGTTCTTCACCTCGAGCCGAACGGTGCGCTTCTTGTCGATATCGAGCGTGAAGTCGACCTTCGCCTGGCTACCGAACTCGTCCGAGTCCCACTTGCCGTCGCCGTCGGTGTCCCAGCGATAGCTGTACCCGAGGCCCGGCGCGGCGGCGATGCTGTAGCTACCGCTCGCGTCGTCGCGCGTGACCTTGGCCGCCGGGTGCGGCGCGACGAAGAACCAGCCGAGCCCGCCGACGCCGACGACCATCACGGCCGCGTAGGCCTGCACGCGGCCGGTCTGGATGAAGCGCAGGCCCGTGCCCGCCGCCGCGACGACGAAGCTCGTCAGTCGCGCGACGATGCCGTCGATCACCCACTTGTCGAACCACACGCTGAACTCGGCCAGCGAGTCCACGGCGCCGATGACCGTCTCCTCGTACAGCTCGTCGATGCGCCACTTGTCGTAGACGAGAGCGTAGAGGCGCGGGAACTGCTCGCGGAGCTTGCGCGTCGGTTCGCCCTTCTGAATCAGGTACGCCCAGTAGGCGACGCCTACGCCGGCCAGGAAGCACAGGAAGGCGACACCGAGCAGAGGCATCTCCAAGGAGGCGGCCCCATGGACCGTCGCGACCGCGCCGCCTTCCTTGGCCGGCGCGAACACCGGCTCGAGGAAGTGGTCGAGCGGTGTGAAGTGGAACGGCCACGCATTGGCATTGAACACGCCGCCAATGATCGACAGCACGCCCAGGACGATGAGCGGCACCGTCATCTGCCACGGCGACTCTTTCGGCTCCGGGCCGTCGAGCGGCTCGTCGTGGGAGTGGTGCTCCTGGTGATGCCCGCCCGCGGGCTCCTTCCAGTTCTTGACGATGGTCCAGCCCTTGAAGTCGCCGTAGAAGATGCCGACCACGAGCCGCGTCATGTAGAAGGCCGTGAGCACCGCCGCAGCGGCGCCGACGACGTACAGGAACGTCGGCCCCCAGCTCGGCCACTCGAACAGCTTGACACTGTAAGGCCCCGCGGTGACCACGCCGCCCGGCACCGGCGACTTGATGACCGACGTGAAGGACTTGAAGAGGATCTCGTCCTTGGAGAAGAAGCCCGCCGCGTACGGGAAGCCGACAATCGCCGCCCAGGCTGCCGCAAAGGTATAGAACGTGATCGGCATGAAGCGGCGCAGGCCGCCCATGTTGCGCATGTCCTGCGACGCATCGTGATCGTGCACGCGTTTGTGCATCGCGTGGATCACCGAACCGGCGCCCAGGAAGAGCAGGGCCTTGAAGAAGGCGTGCGTGATGACGTGGAAGAAGCCGGCCGTGAACGCGCCCACGCCGACGCCCAGGAACATGTACCCGAGCTGGCTCACCGTGGAGTAGGCGAGCACCTTCTTGATGTCGTGCTGCACGATTGCGATCGTCGCCGCGAAAAACGCCGTGCACGCGCCGATAAACGCCACCGTGAACATCGCCGCCGGGCTCAGGATGAACACGTCCGACAGGCGGCACACGAGGTACACGCCGGCGGTGACCATGGTGGCCGCGTGGATCAGCGCGCTGACGGGCGTGGGGCCGGCCATGGCGTCGGGCAGCCAGATGTACAGGGGGATCTGCGCGCTCTTGCCCGCGCAGCCGAGGAAGAGCGACAGGCCGACCAGCGTGGCAGCCGAGACGCGCACGGGCGCGTTGATCTTCAGTGCCCAGCTGTGCGGCAACAGCGCAGCCAGCGGCACATGGTCGCCAATCGGCCAGATCTTCACGGGCGTCAGCAGGTTCTGCCGCCCCGCGGCGATGCCGGCCCAGTCGAGCGCGCCCGAGTAGTAGATGAGCAGGGCCATCGCAACCAGCAGACCGAAGTCGCCGACGCGGTTGGTGATGAAGGCCTTCTTGCCGGCCGCGGCGTTCTTGTCCTCCTCGAACCAGAAGCCGATCAAGAGGTAGCTGCACAGGCCAACGCCTTCCCAGCCCACGAACAGCACCGGCAGGTTGTCGCCGAGGATCAGGACCAGCATCGAGAAGATGAACAGGTTCAGATAGGCGAAGAAGCGGTGGTAGCTCGGGTCGTCCGCCATGTACTGCGTCGAGTACAGGTGGATGAGGAAGCCGACGCCGGTGACGATCAGCGCCATCGTGGCACTCAGCGCGTCCATCGAGAACGCCACCTCGATCGGCACCGATCCGAAGTCGTGCTGGGACGACACGCTCACCCAGTGCCAGCCCTTCCAGACGAAGCGCACGGCCTGCTCGCCCGTCTGGGCGTGCTGGAGCATGAAGAACGACACCACGCAGGCCAGGAACGGCACCGCGACGGCGGTCAGCGCCATCAGCGTCACCGCCTCTTTGCCCGCACGCTTGCCGAAGACGCCGTTGACCAGCGCGCCGATCAAAGGCAGCGCGATGATGGCGACCAGCAGGGTGAAGTTGTCCGCCGGGAAGATGGCCTGGAGCGTTTGCATGGGAAGTAGGTCAGTGCCGCAGGGTATCCGCTTCGTCGCTGTTCACTGTCGACCGCAGGCGGTAGAGGGAAAGCAGGATGGCGAGACCCACCGCCGCCTCGGCCGCGGCGATGGCGATGATGAAGAAGGCGAACATCTGGCCGTCCATGTTGTCGCCGTGGACCCGGTTGAAGGCGACGAGGGCGAGGTTCACCGCGTTGAGCATCAGCTCGATGCTCATCAGCTGCACCAGCGTATTTCGGCGCACGAGAAAGCCGATGGCGCCGATCATGAAGATCAGCGACGAGAGCAGCACGTAGTGCTCGAGCGCGTAGCCAAGCGCGTTCATTCCGCGGGCTCCTTTTCGATGGGATGCCCCGCATCGCGCGGATGCAGGGGCCCGACGAACAGACGGCGCGTCTCGCCCTCGGGGGTCTGGGTCGTCTTCTTCTTGTGCTGCGAGCGGGCGACAGCGATAGCGCCGACCACCGCGACGACCAGAAGCGCTGTAGCGAGCTCGAACGGCACCAGCCCCTTGCCGTAGATCATTCCGCCCACGGCTTCGACACTGCCTTGCTCGGGCGACGCCGGCGGAAGCAGCGTCGGTCCAGCGGAATGGGCGCCGACCAGATACAGGGCCGCGCCCGAGAGCAGCGCCGTCAGCCCGCCTCCGATCCAGCGCGACGCGCGCGCCTTGCCGGGCCCCGCGCCGCCTGCGTCCGGCCCCAGCAGCATGATCACGAACACGAACAGCACGACGACCGCGCCGGCGTAGACGATCAGCTGGATGGCGGCGAGGAACTGCGCGTGCAGCTCGATGAACAGCCCGGCGATGCCCAGGATGGTCGCGAGCAGGCCCACCGCGCCGCGAATCGGATTCTGCGCGAGCACGGTGACCAGCGCGCCGACGAGGCACACCAGACCACACACTATGAAGAAGAGGGATCCCGCGCTCATATGACAAGTGTCCGGGTCTGCGACTTCGCGCCGCTCAAGATGTAGTCCTCGAAGTGCTTGCGGTACTTGCGTACGAACGCCAGAGCCGGCTGTGCGGCGCCGTCGCCGAAGGCGCAGATCGTGTTGCCGGTAATGTCGGAAGCGATCTCGCTGACGAGGTCGAGCTCCTCGATGCTGGCGGTGCCTGCCACCACCTTGTCCAGGATGCGCTCGATCCAGCCGCAGCCCTCCCGACACGGCGTGCACTGTCCGCACGACTCGTGCCGGTAGAAGCGCATCACGTTGTGCAGCGCCAGCACCGGATCGGCCGCATCCGACAGGACGATCGCGCAGCAGGTGCCGAGCATGCTGCCGACGCTCCGGAACGTATCCACGCCCATCGGCAGATCGAGGATGCTCTTGCCGTTGTAGGGCTTGAAGCGCTCGTCGTGCTCGACGTTCACGATCTCGTCGGGCTTGTGCACGGGACAGGACGAGCCGCCCGGAATCACGCCGAGGATCTCGCGATCATCCAACACGCCGCCGCCCAGCTCGTAGATCAGATCACGCAGCGTGAGCCCCACTGCGCATTCGTAGATGCCGGGCTTCTTCACGTGGCCGCTGACGCCGAACAGGCGCACGCCGCCATCGTTGAAGTGGTGCAGGTCGGAGAGCCGACTGAAGGCGTCGCCGCCCACCTCGAACACCGTAGGCACCGACGCGATGGTCTCGACGTTGTTGACCGTCGAAGGAAAGCCGAAAGCGCCGTTCTGTGCCGGGAACGGCGGCTTGAGCCGCGGCTCGCCGCGCTTGCCGCCGAGCGACTCGAGCAGCAACGTCTCTTCTCCGCAGATGTACGCGCCCGCGCCGGTGTGCACGTAGACCTCGACCTCGTAGGGACGGCCGAACGGCGTCTTGCCGAGGTAACCCTTCGCCTTCGCCTCGGCGATCGCCGCCCACAGCCGCTCCTTGGAGAGGTGCAGCTCGTCGCGCACGTAGATGTAGCAGGCGTGAGCGCCGATCCCGAAGCATCCGATGATGGCCCCCTCGATGAGCGCATGGGGGTTCTGCTCCATGATCGTCCGGTCCTTGAAGGTCCCGGGCTCCCCCTCGTCGGCGTTGACGACCAGGTAGTGGGGCTTCTTCACCTCCTTGGGCATGAAGCTCCACTTCGTTCCGCAGTCGAAGCCGGCGCCGCCGCGGCCGCGGATGTGCGCCTTCTTCACTTCCTCGACGACAGCCTCACGGGTCATGCCGAGCGCCTTCCGGGCGCTCTTGTAGCCGCCGATCTGCTCGTACGCAGCGAGCTTGTACCCGTCGGGCTTGCCGTAGTTCTTCGTAAGGTAGGTGGTCTGCTTGAGCATCGGGGCTAGCCGCGTGTGCTGGGTCAGCTCTCGTACATCAGTCGGTCGAGGATCCGATCGACTTCCTCGGTCGTGAGATTCTCGTAGTAGCTGCGGTCGACCTGCATCATCGGCGCGGTGCCGCAGGACGCGAGGCACTCGGCCGTGCGCAGCGTGACGCGACCGTTCTTCGTCGTCTCGCCGGCGTGGATGCCGAGCTTCTTCTCGCAATGCGCCAGGATGTTGTCGCTGCCCCGGAGGGCGCAGGACAGCGTGCGGCAGACCCAGACCTGATGCTTGCCGGGCCGCTCCTGGTTGAACAGAGTGTAGAACGTCACCACGCCCTTGACGTGGGCGGTGGAGAGCTCGAGCCGCTCGGCCACGAAGGCGATGACCTCGTCGCTCACCCAGTTGTCGTTGGCCTCCTGGCAGAGGTGCAGCACCGGGATGCACGCGGCCATCTTGTTCGGGTAGCGCGAGAGGATCTGACCGAGCTCTCTCTCCCGCTCCTCGCTGAGCGCGAATGCCATGGACTTTCCCGTCTTTCTCTAGGCGCTCGCCCCGACCCGGCGGATTCCGGGACAACGGCCGGATGGGGCGCGCTCGGCCTCTGCCCGGGGCTCCGGGCGAGCGAACCGTAGTGAGGCCCAATCGCGCGTGTCAATAGCGCTCTCCCGGGGTCGCTCGGCCCATCGAACCCAGCGGCCGGCCCTGCTGAAAGCGCCCTGCGGGACCGCAAGAAAGCTTGAGAATCCGGTATGAGCGCGTGTAGGCTGGCGGCCCTCGCCGCTGGACCTTCTGGCGGGAACGGGAGGTGTCGAGTGTTTTGCCCGAACTGTGGGACGCAGAATCCGGATACCGGGACGACTTGCACGAAGTGCGGCTTCAATCTCAAAGGCGCGGCTGCCCCGAAGTTCAAGGGCACGATGCTGATGATGAACGCGCCTCCGAACATTCCGCGTCCGGGTGGTGCTCCCGCTGGCGCTCCTCCGGCGCCGGCTGCTCCGGTCCCGGGCGCTCCGCCGCCTGCACCTTCGGCTCCGAAGCCGCAGATGAAGGGGACGATGCTGGGAGTCGCGCCGCCCTCGCCAGGCGCGGTCGCACCTCCCGCGCCGCCGCCGCCCGGTGCCGCACCTCCCGGAGCACCTGCGCCCGCAGCCGCACCACCGCCTCCGGGCGGACCGCCTCCGGGCGGACCTGGTGACGTGAACCCGCTCGGCGGAACGGTCGTGGCCGGCCCGAGCCCACTCGCGGGCGCTGGATTCCCGCCGCCAGGTGGTCCGCAAGGCGCGGCACCCGGCGGCGGTGGCATGGGCGCACCGCCCGCACCCGGTGGACCGCCTCCCGGACAGTTCGGCTCACCTCCCGGTGGACCGCCTCCCGGACAGTTCGGTGCACCTCCGGGTGGACCGCCTCCCGGACAGTTCGGCGCACCGCCCGGTGGACCGCCTCCCGGTGGACCGCCTCCCGGTGGACCGCCTCCCGGACAGTTCGGCGCGCCGCCCGGCGGACCGCCTCCCGGTGGACCCGGTGGGCCGCCGCCCGGCGGGCCCGGGGCGTACGGACCACCTCCCGGCGCACCCGGGGGGCCGCCGCACGCCATCGATGGCGCACCGCACTTCGGCGTGCAGCAACCCGGTCAGGGCGCGGCGCCGATCGTACCGGCCGGTCCGCATGGCCCGATCGGAAACGTGCGCAATCCGATCGTGACGTTCCTGCTCAGCTACGTCTGCTTCATCTACGCAATCTTCGCATTGTGGTCGATGGTCAACGAGCTGAAGAACTTCCGCCAGAAGGACGACATCAACCCGATCATGATCTTCATCCCGATCATGAACATCATCTTCATCTGGGGTCTGCCGGCGAAGGTGCTGGAAGCCAAGCAGATGGCGGGAGTCCCCAACGCGTCGGTGCCGCATCCGATCCTGTACCTCCTCCTCGGGCTGTACTTCCTCCCCGCGGATCTGAACGAGGTATTCCAGGCAGCGGGCGGCCAGGCTCCCGGCGGTGCGCTCCCCGGCGGCCCGCCACCCGGCATGGGCGGCCCGCCACCCGGCATGGGCGGCCCGCCACCCGGCATGGGCGGCCCGCCACCGGGCATGGGCGGCCCGCCACCGGGCGGAATGCCTCCGGGCGGAATGCAGTAGACGCCGGGCATTCCCGGCTCGAACAGAGGCACCCACACGGGTGCCTCTGTCGTTCCATGGGTTATGCTTCCCGCCGTGCAGCAGGTCGTCAGCGACAGCACAGCTTCCGGCAACGACGGCACCGTCGATCCGTACGGCGGACGCGTCGGACAGTTGAAGCGCGCGGGGATCGTCGCGCTGTTCGGTCTGCCGATCCTCGCTCTCTTGCTCAGCAGCGTCCCCATCTGCCCCACGGCTGGGACTTTCGGCATCCCGTGCCCGGGCTGCGGTCTGACGCGCGCCACGCTCGATCTCCTGCACGGCAACCTGTCAGCCGCGCTCCACATGCACCCGCTCGTGCTGCTGGTCTCGCCACTGTACATCGGCGGCGTGCTGTCGGGCGTCTACGACTTCATCCGCGGGCCCGTGCCGGGCAAGCAGCGCAGCGTCTTCGCTCGCTGGTTCGGCCGCATCATCGGGCCCGTCGCCGCCGTCGCCTTCGCGCTGCTTATTATCGTTTGGGTCGCGCGCTTCTACGGTTACTTCGGCGGCCCAGTCCCGGTCGAGACGCTGCGCCACTGGCTGACGCACCGCCACTAGGCGGTCCGGGTCGCGATCACATGCGCGCGCGGAAACCAGCGAAGCCACAGCGAGCCCGCGCCGAGCGAAGCGAGGCGGCGTAAGGGGGGCGCGGGGGGCGAAGCCCACCGGGAGGATTCCGGCGGGGGTGGGCGGGCGGGATACTAGACATTGAAGCGGAAGTGGATCACGTCGCCGTCACGGACGACGTAGTCCTTGCCTTCGATCGCGAGCTTGCCGGCTTCGCGGCACTTGGCTTCACTGCCGAGCTGGATCAAGTCCTCCCACCAGATGACCTCGGCCTTGATGAAGCCGCGCTCGAAGTCGGTGTGGATCACGCCCGCGGCCTGCGGCGCGGTGGCGCCCTGCTGCACCGTCCACGCGCGGCACTCGTCCTCGCCCGCCGTCAGGAACGTGATCAGCCCGAGCAGGCGGTAGCCGGTGCGGATCACCTGGTTCAGCCCGGGTTCGCTGAGCCCCGCACTCTCGAGGAACTCCGGGCGATCCTCCGGATCCAGCTCCGCGATCTGCGCCTCCAGCGCTGCGCAGATGGGCACCACCTCGGCGCCCTCGGCGTCGGCCAGCTTCTTCAGCGCCTGGTAGTGCGCGTTGTCCTCGACATGACCGAGCGAGCTCTCGTCGACGTTGGCGACGTAGAAGACGGGCTTGGCCGTCAGCAGCGAGAGCTCGCGCACGATCGTGCGCTCGGTGTCGCCCTCCACCTCGAACGTGCGCGCCGGCTTGCCGCTGTCGAGGTGCGCGGCCAGCTTCTCGCACAGCGGCACCGCGGCGCGCTCGACCGGGTCGCCGCCCTTGCTCTGCTTTCGCGCGCGCTCGAGCCGCTTGTTGACGGTCTCCAGATCCTTCAAGCCGAGCTCGGTGTGGATGGTCTCCACGTCCGAGACCGGGTCCACCTTGCCCTCGACATGCGTGACGTTCTCGTCGGTGAAGCAGCGCACCACGTGCGCCACCGCGTCCACCTCGCGGATGTGCGACAGGAACTGGTTGCCGAGCCCCTCGCCTTTCGACGCGCCGCGCACCAGCCCCGCGATGTCGACGAAGCGGATCGTCGTCGGCACGCGGCTCTTCGGCTTGTACAGCTCGACCAGCTTCTCCAGTCGCTCGTCCGGAACCGGCACCACGCCCACGTTGGGCTCGATGGTGCAGAACGGAAAATTCTGCGCCTCCGCGCCGGCGCTCGACAGCGCGTTGAAGAGCGTGCTCTTGCCGACGTTCGGCAGACCGACGATGCCGCAGGAAAAACCCATATGGAGGGCGGCGAATAGCGCACTGACGGGCCGCAGTCGAGGGCTTGCCTGCCGGCCGTCCGGCGCTATGCCGCACTGTGTTAATATCCCGCGCCCCGCGCCGGCGCGGGGGCCGCAACAGGGAGCCCGACTCATGGACATGTCCTTCACACCCGAGCAGATCGCGTTCCGTAAAGAGGTCCGCGAGTGGATCAGCTCGGCGATGCCCGCCCACATCAAGAAGAAGGCCGACGTCGACGGCAACTTCGAGATGAAGGAGATCATGGAGTGGCACAAGATCCTCGCCAAGAAGGGCTGGGTCGCTCCGCACTGGCCGAAGGAAGTCGGCGGCCCCGGCTGGGACGCGACGCGCCGCTTCATCTTCTCGGAAGAGCTGGAGCTGGCCGGCACGCCGGGCCTGAGCCCGTTCGGCCTGGCCATGGTCGGCCCGCTCATCATCCAGTTCGGCAACGACCAGCAGAAGCAGCGCTTCCTGCCGAAGATCCTGAGCGGAGAGGAAGTGTGGTGCCAGGGCTACTCCGAGCCGAACGCCGGCAGCGATCTCGCGTCGCTGCAGCTCCGCGCCGAGGACAAGGGCGACCACTTCCTGCTCAACGGGCAGAAGACCTGGACCACCTACGCGCAGTACGCCGACTGGATCTTCGTGCTCGCACGCACCAACCCGGACGTGAAGAAGCAGTCCGGCATCAGCTTCATCCTGTGCGACATGAAGACGCCGGGCGTCACGGTAAAGCCCTTCCTCACCACGGGAGGCACTCCCGCTTTCTGCGAGACCTGGTTCGAGAACGTCGAGGTGCCGAAGGACAACCTGGTCGGCGAGCTGAACATGGGCTGGACCTACGCCAAGGCCCTGCTCGGCCACGAGCGCACGCTGGTCGCGGGCGTCGGCATCAGCGGCCGTGCCATCCTGCGCATGAAGCGCATCGCGGCCGAGACCATCGTCGACGGCAAGCCGCTGCTGGAGCACAAGGGCTTCCGCGACAAGGTGGCGCGGCTCGAGATGAAGCTCGAGGCGCTCCGGATGGCGAACTATCGCGCCCTGGCCGGCGCGCAGCTCGGCCACGCGCCGGGGCCGGAATCGAGCATCCTCAAGCTGCGCGGCACGGAGATCCAGCAGGCCGCCGCCGACCTGACGATGGAAGCGATGGGGCACAACTCGCTCGCGTGGTTCAACGAGCCGGGCGTGGTGCCGCCGCGCGAGCAGTGGGTGGCGTCGAACTTCAACTACATCCGCGCCGCCACCATCTACGCCGGGTCGAACGAGATCCAGCGCAACGTCATCGCCAAGTACATCCTGGGCCTGCCCACCAAGTAGCGGAAGCAGAGGAAGAGCATGGATTTCGACCTTTCCGAAGATCAGAAGATGCTGGTGGACACGGTGCAGTCCTTCGTGAAGAAGGACTCGCCGGTCGAACGCTTCCGCAAGCTGCGCGACACGGAGCTCGGCTGGGACAAGGAAGTGTGGAAGCAGATGGGCGAGCTCGGCTGGCTCGGCGTGATGTTCCCCGAGAACGTCGGCGGGCTCGGCATGAGCTTCGTCGAGGCCGGGCTCATCCTCGAGCAACTCGGCACGACGCTGGTGCCGGAGCCGATGGTCCCGCACATCGTGGCGGGCTCGGTGCTGCTGCACGCGGGCGACGCCGGCCAGCAGGAGAAGTACCTCGCCCCCGCCGTCTCGGGCGACAAGTGCCTGGCCCTGGCTACGAACGAGGAGCAGAGCCGCCACAACGTCTTCGACGTGAAGACGCAGGCGAAAAAGAACGGCGGCGACTGGCAGCTCAGCGGGAAGAAGCGCTGGGTGCAGGACGGCCACGCCGCCGATCACATCATCGTCAGCGCCCGCACCGGCGGCGGCGATCGCGATCGCGACGGCGTGTCACTGTTCATCGTCGATCCGGGCATGCCGGGGCTCGAGATCCAGCGCGTCGACTGCATGGACGGTCACAAGGCGGCGCTGGTGAACCTCGACGGCGTGATCGTCGGCAGGGACCGCCTGCTCGGCGAGGAGGGCAAGGCCGCGGCGGTGCTGGAGCACGCCATGGACTACGGCGCCGCCGCCGCATGCTGCGAGGGCTACGGCAACATGCAGACCGTGCTCATGATGACGCGGAACTATCTCACCGAGCGCAAGCAGTTCGGCGTCGCCATCGGCACCTTCCAGGCCTTGCAGCACCGCTGCGTCGACATGTTCGTCGAGACCGAGCTCGCCAAGAGCACCGCCATCATGGCCATGCTCAAGGTCGAGGACCCGGACGCGAACGAGCGCAAGCGCGCCATCAGCGCCGCCAAGATCCAGCTCTGGCAGGGCGGCGGCTTCGTCACGCGCCAGGGCATCCAGCTCCACGGCGGCATCGGCGTGACCGACGAGCACGACGTGGGCCTGTACTTCAAGCGCATGCACATCCTCAACACCCTGTTCGGCGACGAACAGTTCCACACCACGCGCTTCGCGAACCTGCCGAGCTTCGTCGAGCACGTGGCGTAGCGGCGGCACGGCGCATCCGCCGCGTCGGCTCAGCCAGGGTGCGGCGTAGCAGGCTTCGCTTCCATCAGGGACGACGTGGGGCTGCTTCGGTCGGGAATTCCGACAGTTTCGGGCTGTCGGCGCTCTGACGGGACCGATATGTCGGCTTTTCCGAAAGTCCGGGCGTCCCAGTGTCCCTGACGGAAATCCCCACTCCGCGAATCGTCGCCGCGGACCGTGGTCGGTGCTCTAGCCGAGCATCGCCAGGAATCGCCTGAGCACCGCCGCACCGAACGGCGCATCGCCGGCGGACGCGAGCATGGCGTCGGGGTCGAGGCCCTCGCCGGCGATGATGTCGCGGCGGGCTTCGATGTACTGGCGCATCACGGCGCCGTCGAACTCCGGGTGGAACTGCACGCTCCAGACGCGCTCTGCAAACCGGAGCGCCGCGTGCGGGTCGAGCGCGGTGCGCGCCAGGACGCGCGCTCCGTGCGGTGGGCGCACCACGGAGTCGACGTGCGACATGTTTACGCTGACCGGTCGCTCCGGCACATCGAAGAGCGGGTCGTCCGGGCCGAGCTCGAGATCGACCGTGCCCATCTCGCGGCCGCGCGGGTTCTTCTGCACCTCGCCACCGAGCGCCTGAGCCAGCATCTGGTGGCCGAAGCAGATCCCGAGCACAGGCGTCCCGCCATCGACGGCGCGGCGGAGGTAGGCCTCGGTACGAAGCATCCAGCGGTCGCGCGCCGTCACGCTGGCGGGCGAGCCGGTGATAACCAGCGCGGAGAAGCAGCGCGAAGGGGGCAGATCCTCCTCCGCCTCGCAGTCGAAGTCGCGCCACTCACCGGGCCAGACGCCCTGGGCGGCCTCGCGGATGAGCGCGCCGAACGGACCCCGCGCCTGCTCCGTCGTGAGCACGGGCTTGCCAGTAACGAGGACGGCGATGGGGAGCATTGCCGACAGGGTAGCCCATCGACGCCGACGCCGCCTGTTGTACGCTGCTTCTGGTGGTGCACATCGCGAAGCTGTCGGCCGAGCCGCTGGACATCGAGCTCACGGAGCCGTTCGGCATCGCGGGCGGCGCGCAGCACACCGCCGCCAACGTGCTCGTGACGCTGGAGCTCGACGACGGCACCGTCGGCCTGGGCGAGGCGGCGCCCTTCCCCGCCGTGAACGGCGAGACGCAGGCCGACGCGCTCGCGGCGCTGTCCAACGCGGCGGAGATCGTGCGGGGTATGGACGCCGAGCGCTGGCGTCATGTCGCCGCGGCACTCGGCGAGCTGCCGGCCCCGAGCGCACGCTGTGCGGTCGAGTGCGCGCTGCTCGATGCGCTGTGCCGCCGCGCCGATCGCTCCATGTGGGGCTGGTTCGGCGGGGCGGAGACGGAGCTGATGACGGACATCACCATCCCCACCGGCTCCACCGCTCACGCACGCGCCAGCGCGGGGAGCGCTGTGGCGCGGGGCTTTTCCACCCTGAAGATCAAGATCGGAGGGGTACCGCAGGCAGACGATCTCGAGCGCCTGCGCTGCGTCATCGAGACTGCACCTGACGCGAGCCTGCTGCTCGACGCCAACGCCAGCATGTCGGCGGACGAGGCACTGGCGCTCCTGGATGCACTGGGCGACGACAGGAGACGGGTCGCGCTCTTCGAGCAGCCGACGCCGGCCGGCGATCACGCCGCGCTCCGTCGCGTGCGCGAGCACGGCGGCGTGAGCGTAGCCGCGGACGAGAGCGCGCGGAGCGCCGCTGATGTGGCCGGGATCGGGCGCGAGCGCGCCGCGGACGTGGTCAACATCAAGATCATGAAGTGCGGCGTGGTAGAAGCGCTCGACATGATCGCCACTGCACGGGCGTCGGGGCTCGGGCTGATGATCGGAGGCATGGTGGAGTCCCAGCTCGCCATGAGCGTGTCGTTCAGCCTGGCGGCCGGAAGCGGCCGCTTCTCGTTCGTGGATCTGGATACCCCGCTGTTCATGCGGAACCCGCCGCTGTGCGGCGGCGCAGTCTGGCGAGGAGCGCGCATCTCCGTCGAGCCCCGCGCGGCGGGACACGGAGTCGGGCACAGGCAACCGTAGAGCCGGGAAATGGCGTCTGGGCCTCGCGTCGTCTACGCTTGAAGCTCCCAGAATATGGTGCTGCGCATATCCCCCGACCCCCGACAGCTGGTGCTGCCGATCCCCGGCGTGGCGGACAACAAGCCGGCAGGCGTCGGAATCCCGCGCTCCGAACGGGTCTTCGTCAATCGCAACCTGCGCATGTCGACGATCGAATGGGTCGGCTTCGACATGGACTACACGCTTGCGATCTACCAGCAGGCGGCGATGGACGCGCTCAGCATCGAGCTGACGGCGGCCAACATGGTCAAGCGCGGCTACCCCCGCTACCTGAAGAAGCTGAGCTACGACACCCGGTTCCCGATCCGCGGCCTGCTCATCGACAAGCGCTACGGCCACATCCTGAAGATGGACCGCTACAAGGTGGTCCACAAGGGCTACCACGGCATGCGGCGGCTCGCGCGCGAGGAGATCGTCGAGCTCTACCACCACAAGCGCATCCGCCCGCACACTGCGCGCTACCACTGGATCGACACGCTCTTCGGGCTGAGCGAGGTGACGAGCTACGCGGCGATCGTCGACGCCATGGAACGCCGCGGCGAGCGCATCGACTACGACCGCCTGTTCTCGGACGTGCGCGCGAGCATCGACGAGGCGCATGCGGACGGCACCGTGTACGGCGTCGTCACCGCGGAGCTTGGTCGCTTCGTCGACCGGGATCCGGACCTGGCGCGGACGCTGCACAAGTTCCGCTCCGCCGGCAAGAAGCTGTTCCTGCTCACCAACTCGCCCTGGCACTTCACCGACAAGATGATGAGCTACCTGATCGGGTCGGCCATGCCCGAGTACCCGTCCTGGCGTCACTACTTCAACGTCGCGATCGTCTCGGCGCAGAAGCCGCTCTGGTTCAAGGAGGGGCGTCCCTTGATGGAGCGCGACGGTGACGTGCTCCGCAACGTGCACGGCACACTCGAGCGCGGCAAGATCTACGAGGGCGGCAACCTGCGCGAATTCGAGCGTCTGACGGGCATCACCGGCTCCAGCGTGCTGTACGTGGGCGACCACATCTACGGCGACATGCTGCGCTCGAAGAAGGAATCGTCCTGGCGCACGGCCATGATCATCCAGGAGCTTGACGCGGAAATCGCCGCGCACGAGTCCTGCACCGCGGACATGGGACGCCAGCGGCGGCTGGAAGAGGCCCGCGAGAAGCTCGAGGACGAGCTGCGCTTCTACCAGGGGCGCTTCAAGGATCTGTGCAGGAACCACGTGACCAACGGCGGCGACACCGAGGCCGAGAAGGTGCGCACGAAGCGCGCGCTGGAGCGGGTCCGGACGGAGCTGCGCGAGCTCGAGCGCGAGTACTCGATCATCGGCGACCGCGTGGACAAGAGCTTCCACCCCTACTGGGGTTCGCTGCTCAAGGAAGAGAACGAGATGAGCATGTTCGGGCTGCAGGTGGACACGTACTCCGACATCTACACGCGCCGCGTCTCGTGCCTGCAGGCGTACTCTCCGCAGCAGTTCTTCCGCTCGCCACACGATCTGATGCCGCACGAGCTCTAGACGACGCAAAATCCGCGTAGCTGCGAAAAATCCGATGCGGCTCTCCGCGCGGAAGCCATGCTCGGTCAGCGCGCTAGATCCGGGTTGACGCGACGCCGATAGCGCGACAAGCGTGACCCATGCTTTACATGACCCGTCCGCTCCCGCTGCTTGTTGCAGCGTTCCTGATCGCTGGCTGCGGGGGCAGCGTCGAGTCGAAATCAACCCACGACGCAGGCACGGAGGCCGCGCCTCCGGATGCCGCGCCCGACGTGCAACAGGACGCGCCGCAACCGCCGCCGCCGGACGCCGCTCCCGACGCAGCGCCGGACAGCGGTCCCGTGACCGACCTCGGCGCCGCGTGCGACGGCAAGGGCGGCAACCCCTCGAGCTGCCAGTCCGGGCTCAGCTGCTACACGGGACAGGGCGATCCGAACCAGCAGGGGCGCTGGCCCGGCGGCTACTGCACGGTGCACTGCCAGGGCGACTCCACCTGCGCCCCGTATGGAGGTGTGTGCGCCGGCGCGGCGTTCGGCCAGGGGCAGTGCCTGCAAAGCTGCACGAAGCCGACCGATTGCCGCCAGGGCTACGCGTGTCGCAACGTCTCGTTCCAGGGCGGCACCCAGATGGCCTGCACGCCGACCGGCTTCATTGCGACGCGGGACGCCGGCGTCGCGTGCTTCCAGCACGACGATCCAAGCGGGCAGTTCTACTCGCCCCTGCTTGACCACAGCGCGTTTGCCTCATCGCAGCAGATCGACACCACCGTCTTCTCGAGCGACGAGATCGCCCTCGCGATGAACAGCTCGAACCAGATCGTGGCGGGCGCCAATGTGATCTCGCAGGGCGGCTACTCGAACCCCTCGCTGCACGCGACGGGCACGAGCCTTCCGCTGAACTTCACGCTGAGCAAAGGCCCGCTGTACGCCAGCGCGTCGTACTACAGCGATCCGTACATCGTGGCCGCTGGCGACGGCTCGTTCTACTACTCGACGCTGGGGCTCAACAATTCGGCGACGATGGCGTGGCTGGTCGTGGGGCACTCCAGCGACGGCGGCCAGAGCTGGCAGAGCGTCAAGGTCGACCCGGACGCGGACTGCGCGGGATCGCTCGGCGGTCCCGGCGCAGGTCCGTGCCTCGATCATCCGTGGCTGGCGGTCGGACCGGACAAGCTGAAGCCGAGCCAGGAGGCGGTCTACGCGGCGTACCTGGCGACGCGCAGCGGCGGGTCGATGCCGACCGTGCTGATCCGCTCGGTCGACGGCGGCAAGACCTGGGGCATCCCCGGATCGCCGGATACCAGCCTGGCCGTGTTCGGCGGCGCGAGCTCTGCGCTGTACACGAACCTGATCACGCCGACCGTCGATTCGACCGGCGTGGTTCACATGGTGGTGGCGTCTATCGCGGCCGAGCCGCACGGCTCGACGCAGAACGCGATCTTCTATTCGCGCTCCGAGGACGGCGGCAAGACGCGCACCACGCCGAAACAGATCAGCAAGATCGGCTGGCCGGTACCCTTCGAGCAGCCGGTCATCACCACGGACAACGGCTCCATCTACGTGGCGTACGTGTCCGGCTATCCGAACGGCGACTGGGATATCGTGCTCGCCATCAGCACCGACAACGCGCAGACCTGGAACTACCAGAAGGTCAACGACAACCCGGACGGCTGCGCAACGAATTTCCACCCCGCCATCGCAGTCGATCACACGACCCACAAGGTCTACGTCGCCTGGTACGACGGGCGCTTCGCTCCCTACGAGGGAAACATCGCCATGACGGTCTGCACGCCACAGACAAGCGGCGACGCGACGTGCACGCCGAACGTGGCGATCAACGACAAGCCCTTCTACATCACCACAGACCGCAACGACCTCACGTTCATCGGCGACTACTTCACGCTGCAGGTCAAGCCGGGTGGCGAGGTCTGGGCTGGCTACGGGGGCACGCAGCTGGACGGGGTCTCGCACGCCTTCCTCGCAGCCGGCACGCCGTAGCAGTCGTCCCCCACCCGCCGGCGCCGCGCTGGCCAGCACGGCGCCGCTTCCAGCGGGGAAAAAGCCTGTCCCGGGAACAGCCGGGCCGCCTCTCGGCTTGAGCGCCCAGGGGCTGGCTTAGGCCGCCCACGCGGATCTGTGCTAGTGGCGCACGACGCAACCCGGACGAACTGCCTCGCACGAGAACTGGCACGATGGAGAACGCACCCGGCGCCACTGGCAAAATCGGCGGAGCCGATTTTCTCGGAGTGAATCGCCCCGGAGGGGCGAGAGGGGCGCGAGGCACCCCTAGGGGAACGGGGAGCACGGCCGCGGCGCAGCCGCGTCGCGAAGCGCGCGGCGAAAGTCCGGCTGGACTTTCGCCGGGCGGTGCGGGCGAATGGCCCTCCTGGCGCCCCGCGCAGCGCCCGACAACACCGGGCGAACCCAAGCCTTTCCGACGGCGCGTTCCACGGTAAGAGGTCTAGAAAGATGAATCTGGTTCAGTGGCTCCAGCGGTTGATGAGCAACTTCGGGGCGGGGTGGGTCATGTGGCTGCTCGTCGGCCTGAGCGTGATCTCGGTCGCCATCATGCTCGAACGCGGGTGGTTCTACTGGTCGCTCCGCGATGATCTGGCGCGCCTGGCCTCCCAGCTGCGCGGGCTGCTCCGCGATGGGGACATGGAAGGCGCCCGCCGATTGCTCGAGGCCTCGCCCAGCGCCGAGGCGGCGGTGGTCGCGGCCGGGTTGCTCGAAGCCGATCGCGGTGCGCAGGCAGCGGAAGAAGCGATGAAAGGCGCCGCAGCGCTGGAGCGGATGAAGCTCGAGCGACGGCTGGCGTACCTGGGCACGCTCGGAAACAACGCTCCATTCATCGGCCTGTTCGGCACGGTCATTGGCGTTGTCCAGGCGTTCGAGGCCCTGGGCAAGCACACTACCGCCGTGCAGACGGCTGCGATGACGGCGCCTCAGGAAGTCATGGGATCGATCGCCGAGGCACTCGTCGCCACGGCCATGGGCCTGTTCGTCGCCATTCCGGCGGTGGCCATGTACAACGTGTTCCAGCGCAAGTCGAAGGCGATCCTCGCCAACACCGAGGCCCTGACGCGCGTGCTGCTCGCCCATCTCACAGCCGTGGAGAGTGACGAGCCAGAGCCGAAGCGGCGCGAAAGCAAGCGCCCCAGCCGTTCCGACGAGGACGACGAGGACTGAGCATGGCAGGGCAGAGCGAAGACGAGGACGGCCTCATCAGCGGCATCAACGTCACGCCCCTGGTCAACGTCACGCTGGTGCTGCTCATCATCTTCATGGTGACGGCCAAGATCATCGTTTCGCAAGGCATGCCGATGGACCTGCCCAAGGCGGCCAGCGGCCAGAACGTGCAGACCATCTTCTCGATAGAGCTGACCGCCGACGGCAAGACCCGGGTCGACTCCAAGCCCGTCGCGAGCGACGAGCTGATCGGGAAGCTGGCGAAACAGGCCCGCGGCGAGCATCCGGACCTGAGAGCCGTGATCCGCGCCGACCGGAAAGTGACCCACGGCCGGGTGATCCATGTCCTCGATCTGCTGAAGCAGAACGGCGTTGCGAAGATCGCCTTCGCCGTAACGCCGTCCACGGAGGGTGTGCCCGTCGAGACGACGGGAACCAAGACGAAGTAGGGTCAGCAGCATGGCCACGGTCGCTGATTCCAGCCCGCCGCGCGCTCCGGGTACCGCCGGTGCCCCGGGGCTGGATCGGGGGCGCCGGGATCCGCTCGCACCCGTCATGGCGCTGGGTCGGCGCGAGATGCGGATCGGCATCGTGATCGGCCTGCTGGGCGCGCTGTTGGTGCACGGCGTGCTCGCGGCGCGCGGGCTGATGGCGCTCATCGACCTGCAGCAGTTCGCAAACCTTATCCAGGACGACGTTGTCGAGCGCTACCGGTCGACCATCAACATCGACGTGAAGACGCCCCCGCCTGCGCCCGAGCCGACGGCGCCTCCGCCCGAGCCGACGGCGCCGGCTCCGCTTCCCACCAACGCACCGCCGCCGCCGAAGGACGCACCCGAGCCAGCACCGGCAGCGGCGCAGGCCGGCAAGATCCTCACTGCCCCGCCGGATCCGAACGAGCCTCTGGACCTCACCGACAAGGGCTTCGTCACGGGAAACGGCGACCGCTACGCCGGCGGTACCACGGTCTCGAGTGGCACATCGCAGACCGCCGTCCACAGCCCCTACGCCCGCGCCGGCGGCACCCCGGGAGCCACGGGCAAGGCTCCGGTCCAGGCGCCACCGCCGCCTGCAAAGGACCTGTCCGCTCCGGCCCGCCCGAACGCGACGAACTGGAGCTGCGGTTTCCCGGCGGAGGCAGACATGGACCAGATCGACTACGCCGTCGTGCGGGTGGTGGTCACGGTGACCGCCGAGGGCCGCGCCAGATCGGTCAGCGTCCTCAACGACCCCGGACATGGCTTCGGCCGCCTGGCGCGCCAGTGCGCCTTCCGGCAGACCTACACGCCTGGCCGGGACCGCTACGGCAAGGCGGTTTCGCGCACGACTCCACCGATCACGGTGCGGTTCACGCGCTAGCTGGTGGCGGGGGCGGCATCAAGACGGCCAAAGCCTTGGGCCGCGGGCGGGGCTTTCAGGTAGAGTCCCTGGCTGCATGCAGAAGCGTGTGGACCAGCTCGGGCGGATCGACCTGTTCTCGGGACTCAAGCCCGAGGCGCTGGAGCTGATCGCCAAGGTCGCCAGCGAGGAGTCCCACGCGCTCGGGACCAAGATCTTCCAGCACGGCGACGCGGGCGACAAGCTGTACCTGATCCTCGAAGGGAAGGTGCGGATCAGCCGCGAGGTGCCCGGCATGGGGGAAGAAGCGCTGGCCGTGCTCGGTCCCGGGCAGGTTTTCGGGGAAATGGCACTGCTGGACGAATCGCCGAGGTCGGCCGATGCCCGCGTCCACGAGCGCTGCAGGCTGCTGGTCATCGCCAAGGACGGCTTCGACGACCTGCTCTTTCTGCACAAGGATCTCGCCTACGAGGTGCTCTGGAGCATCGTGCGGATGCTGGTGACGCGGCTGCGGGAGACGACCGACAAGCTCACGTTCTTGTCGGTGAGCGGAAAGTTCTGATTCCGGGCTCCGGGCTCGGGATCTGAAACGGCGTCCACCGGGCGCGCGTGCAGGATCCATGCGCAGGCGAGGGCGTGAATCCGCACCCGCGGCTCGAAAGCTGCCATCGTAACAGGCTGGAATCGCGCATAAATCGGGCTGTCCACAAAAGACGCACAGGGAATTTGACGGGCCTACACCCGTTCAGTATCCTTGAACGGCCATGCAGGGTCTTACGAAGCGCCAGGCGCAGACGTTGGGGTTCATCCGCCAGTCCATCGAGGAGCGCGGCTATCCGCCGACCCTCCGCGAGATCGGCGAACACATGGGCATCCGTTCAACGAACGGGGTCAACGATCATCTGCGCGCGCTTGAACGCAAGGGCTATCTGCGGCGCGAGGACATGAAGAGCCGAGCGCTGAAGCTCGTCGAGGACATGGCGTCCAAGCCGGCGCCGCCGGACAGCAACGACCTGGTGGACATCCAGGTTCTCGGCCGCGTGGCCGCCGGCGCACCGCTGTTGGCCGAGGAGAACGTCATCGACACCGTCCGCATCGACCGCATGCTGGTGCGGGGCGGCCACGACGTGTTCGGGCTGCGCGTACAAGGCGACTCGATGATCGACGCCGGGATCCTGAACGGCGACTACATCTTCGTGAAGAAGCAGTCGACTGCCGAGCGCGGCGAGATCGTCGTGGCCCTGATCGGCGATGAAGCCACGGTCAAGTACTACTACCCCGAGAAGGACTACGTCCGCTTCCAGCCGGCCAACTCGGGGATGGCGCCCATCCTGGTCCGGGCGACCGACTTCCGCTCCACGATGCTGCTCGGCAAGGTCGTGGGCTTGTTCCGGCGCATCTGACCGAGCGTCGGTCCCCTACCCGGTGGCCAGCACGCAATCGGCGGAGCCAGGAGCCTCGAGGCCCATCTGCGCGGTGCGTCAGCCGGGCTCCGGCTTCGCGCCCGCCCGGCCCCGGAATAATAACCGATTTCCGCAGCCGTCCCCCACGTGGGCAGTTGACGCGGTCTTCTCGGCGTTGCTAGCGTCCTGAGCGGAAAATAGGCCTGCGAGCCGGGGTCAACGGATGGGCTGTCGTAGGAGCGAGCCTCACTTGAAGACGAGCCATGAAAGCCGCCTAGCGGTTCCAATCTGGGCGGTGGTCGGGCTGGCCGGGCTGATGCTCGGCGCAGTCGGATGCGGCAATACGCTGTACGCGATCCAGGCGAACTCCGCTTCCAGCAAGGTTGAAGAAGCGAAGGAGCTCGGAGCTGAACAGTACGCGCCGTACGAGTACTACTACGCGCGCGAGCATCTCACCCGGGCGGAGAAGGAAGCCGCCGAAGCGAACTACGGCGACGCCACCGACCTCGCGGAAGCCAGCGAGGAATACGCCGACAAGGCGATCACGCTCTCTCGCCAGGCCCACCGGGGAGCAGGTCGATGATCGCCAGGTTCTACCGGCAGCTCACGATCTTCGCGGTTGTCCTGATCGCATTCGCCAGCGCCTGCGAGAAAGCGCCGCAGCTGCGCGGCCAGATCGCCGGGCTCGAGAAGCTCACCAAGCAGGCGGAGCGCAACGGTGCGGTCCGTTGTGCACCGCGCGAGCTCGCGCTCGCACAGAGCCACCTCGAGTTCGCGACGATGTCGCTCGATCAAGGCTACGTCTCCAAGGCGGTGAAGGACCTCTACATCGCCGATCCCAACGCCCACGCAGCGTATTTCCTCTCGCCCCCGGAAGTGTGCGCCGAGCGCGGATTCGTCGAGGCTGCGAAGCCCAAGCCCAAGCCGGCTCCTGGCGATCGCGACGGTGACGGGATCCTGGATCCGGACGACAAATGCCCGGACGAGCCGGAGAACTACAACGGCTACCAGGATCAGGATGGCTGCCCGGATGATCCGGACACGGATGGTGACGGCATTCCAGATTCGGCCGACCAGTGCATCCTCGAGCCCGAGGACAAGGACGGCTATCTGGACAACGACGGCTGTCCCGATGTCGACAACGACCTCGACGGCATCCCCGACAAGACGGACAAGTGCCCGAACGATCCCGAGGATCCCGACGGCTACCAGGACGACGATGGCTGCCCGGACCCGGACAACGACAAGGACGGCGTTCCCGATCTGAAGGACCAGTGCCCGAACACGCCTGGGTCCTCCACGAAGGAGCCGCTGGGTTGCCCGGTCAAGCCGGCTCTGGTCGTGGTCACGAACTGCGAGATCAAGATCACGCAGCAGATCCACTTCGCCTTCAACAAGGCGGTCATCCGGCGCGAGAGCTACCCGGTGCTGGATGCGGTCGTCGATGTCATGAACAAGAACCCCGACATCAAGATCGAGGTCCAGGGGCATACCGACAATCGCGGCAGCGCTGCGTACAACAAGAAGCTCAGCGACCGCCGCGCAGGCGCAGTGATGACCTACCTCGTCGAGCACGGCATCTCGCATGAGCGGCTCACGTCCAAGGGCTACGGCTTCGACCGTCCGCTGGTACCCAACGACACGCCGCAGCATCGCGCCCTCAACCGCCGCGTGCAGTTCATCCGCACCGAAGGCGTCAAGAAAGGCTGTCCCCCCACGTCGTCGAAGTAGCCGACATGGGCCGGGATGACCGGCGAGCCTCCGTTCCCCAGCGGACGGGGGCTCTTCCCCTGGATCCGACCTGACACGATCGTAACGAGACTCCCCCTCTGGAGGACCATCAGTGCACCGCCGACCGCTCCCTATCCTCCTCAGCCTGGCCTTCGTCTTTCTGTTCTCCTCGCTCGCCTACGCTGCGCCGAAGGACGCTGCGGCCAACAAGGAGATCGACAAGGCGATCAACCAGTACTACCTGGTCACGAAATTCGACAAGGCGGAGGGCATTCTCGTTGGAACCGTGAAGGCCTGCGGCCACGACTGCAGCCCGGAGGTGATCGCGAAGGCCTGGATGTACGTCGGCATTGTTCGCGGCAGCGGCAAGCAGGACCAGGCCGGCGCCCGCGAAGCGTTCGACAAGGCGTTCGCGACGGACAAGAACGTGCAGCTCGACGCGGCTCTGGCCACGGCCGACACCAAGAAGACGTACGAGGCGGCGGCGGCAGCCGCGGGCGGCGGCGGCGGCACCGCGGTGACGCTGCCGAACAACGGGGGAGGCAAGAAGCCCTTCAACGAGAACCTGCCGGGCGAGATGCAGTGCACCCCCGACGTGGGCGAGGTGCAGACGCGGCGTCCGATTCCGGTCAGCTGCACGACCGACGAGGACGCAGTCAAAGCGGAGATCCGCTACAAGGAGTTCGGCGGCGACCACTGGAAGACCGTCGACATGCACAAGCACGGCAAGTACTTCCAGGCGACCGTGCCGTGCTCGGCGACGAAGCTCGCGGGCCCGCTGCGGGTGTACGTGCGCGCCAAGGACGCTTCCGGTGACACGGTCGACCAGTGGGGCAGCAAGAGCAAGCCGGCGGAGTTCAAGATCGTGCCGAAGACGGACGCCGAGCCGCCGTCCTTCCCCGATCGCGACCCGCCGGACCGCTGCGCCGAGGAAGTGGAGTGCCCACCGGGCCTGCCCGGCTGCAAGTCGGGCGGCGGCGGCGCCAGCCACGGCACGAAGGGATGGGGCGATACCTGCGAGGAGAGCACCGAGTGCAAGGAAGGCCTCGTCTGCCTCAACGGCAGCTGCGAGAACGCCCCCTCGTGCGACACGAACGCGGACTGCCCATCGGGCAGCACGTGCGTGGACAGCAAGTGCCAGGGAGCTGAAAGCGGCGGCGGCGGCGGCGGCCCGGCCGGCCCGTACAAGAAGAACTGGCTAGGCCTCCACGTGGGGTTGGACATCGCCATCATGGGTGGCGACAACGTCTGCTCGCAAGATAGCCAGAACAGCAAAGGCTTCGCCTGCTTTGCCTCTGGTACGTCCGACCAGTACTTTGGCGACCCGCAAGTTGGTGCCGGGGACAAGATCTCGACCGGCGCGGCATTGGGAACGGTGCGGCTCATGGCGTCGTACGATCGCGCACTAACCCCGAACATCATGGTCGGAGCGCGGGTCGGCTACGCGTTCAACGGCGGACCCAAGGCCGGCAACGCGGCGTTCCTTCCGTTCCACGGCGAGGTCGAGGCGCAATACTGGTTCGGCCACAACGCGCTGGGCAAGAAGGGGATCCGTCCGTACGTGAAGGTCGGCGGCGGGATGGCGCAGGTCGACGCGAAGTTGCCCGTGACGATTGTCGATTGCGGAACAACGTCCACCAACTCCGCGCACGACTCGTGCGTGAAGCCGCCGGGGACTCCGAATGCAGGCACTGGCGGCAAGACGGGACAGCTTGATGCCTACAAGAAGCTCGGACAGGCCTTCATCGCCGCGGGCGGCGGCGTCATGTACGCCCTCACGAAGAACAGCGGCCTGCAGCTGAACGTCAACGTCATGTTCATGCTGCCCACCTCCGGACAGGTCATCGAGCCCTCGCTCGGGTACGTGTTCGGGCTCTAGGCTGGCGGCCAGGCTGCGATCAGCCCGATCGCACATTGCAGAGCGGGCGCGCCGCATAGGCTGGCGCGGCCACGTTCAGCGGCGGTGCGCGCGGTAGAGCCGCGTAGTCTTTGCCCCGTCGCGGTCCGACGCGAAGTACAGCCAGCACATGTCCGGCGACAGGCTCGGCTGCGAATCGTTGACGCTCTGCAGATCCACGTCGATCTGCCCGGCCTGCTGGGACACCTTGCCGCTGGCATCGGGCCGGGCGACGAACATGTCGAGCGGCGCGTTCTTGTTGTTGCAGTCCGTGTAGTGCTCGCTTGAATCGAAGAGCAGGAGCTTGCCGTCCGGCGTCGCCCAGGGGGAGGGGTCGGTGACGTCCAGCGGGCAGTTGGCGGGTGCTGTGGTCAGGCTCACCTGGGTTGCGGTCGCGCTGCCGGCACCGAGCACGCTGGCCGTGAACAACTGGTACTGGAAGATGCCCGTCACGCGATCGCTGGACCACCACACGCGGCCGGAGCCCACAGCCAGCGCGAGGCTGAAATTGCTGTTGCCGTCGTTGATCGGTGCGGGCAACACGCCGGCCGCCGTGGTGGCGCCGCTGCCGTCGATCGTGGCGCCGACGATCTGGCGGTTCAGCGTGTTCGGCACGGCCGTGTCGAAGTAGAAGTTGTAGCTCGCTAGCGGACCGGAGCCCGGCGGCGGGGTCATCAATGGTCCTCCGCTGCCGTCGCTGCTGGAAGTGGCTTCGACTCCAGCGCTCGCCGCCACGTCGGGCGTGACCCAGATGGCTCGTGTCCACCCGTACGGGCCCTCGACGGTGTACACCAGCCCCTTGTCGCCGGTTGCACGCGGGTAGCGTAGATAGTCGCCCGGGTGGGCGGCGTTGATGTGGTCGAGTGGCTCGGGCTTGCCGAAGTGGAAGCTCGCGGTGTCCGCGCAGTCGTGGCAGACGCTGTCGTCGCCGCAGTAGTGCCCGGCGCCGCAGGTCGCGTCGTCGCTGCACGCCGTTCCGCCGTCCGTTGCGGGCGCGCCGCCGGCGCCGCCCGCCGCAGCGACGCCTCCGCTGCCACCGGTCGCAGCGACGCCTCCGCCGCCACCGGTCGCGGCAGTGCCTGCGCTGCCGGCCACACCTCCGCTGCCTGCCGCAGCGCCCCCACTACCCGCTGCGCCGGCGCCTCCGTCGTTGGTGGGTTGCGACACGAAGTTGGTCCCCCCGGAGCAGGCGAGGGTCGCCATCGCCACTGATATCGACCCCAACCACAGCAAGGAAGATCGCGCCACGTTGCACCTCCGGCGTGTGCCGGCTCGTCCGGCGACTACGGAAACA
Source organism: uncultured delta proteobacterium (assembly GCA_963826085.1). Taxonomy (GTDB): domain Bacteria; phylum Myxococcota_A; class Polyangia; order Polyangiales; family Polyangiaceae; genus CAWDXG01. Next base: position 322,155 of record CAWGVN010000001.1, read on the forward strand.
TGCCGTAACGCTGCAATCGGGATGCCGACCGCGAAATGCCCGCGTTTTGGCCCGCCAGCCGTCGGAACGCTGCCGTCAGTTCACGCAGCGCCCCCGGACGGGGATTCACGGTGCCTCAGTGCACGCTGCCGACGAGCCAGGCAAAGCCCGGCACCAGCACCTCTTCCGGCAAAGCCCCGCCATGACTTGCCGGCGACGTGCCCGTCGACTGCGGCTCGGTCACGAAACCGTGATCGCCGAAGAGCATGACCAGCGTGCGCGGCGGCAGGCGAAGGAAGTGGTTGGCTACCGATTCGGCGACATCATCTGCGAGCGCGTCGAGACGCGGCGCGAGCGACTCGCCGGCCTCGGCCATGCGCGATTCCACCAGGTCGAGCTTCAGAACCTCGCGGTGACCGGTCTTGATCCGGCGGGGCACGCTCGCGCTCCGGCCGCGCGCGACCGGCAGTGCCGACTCCGGAGCTTCGATGGGCTCGCGCAGACCATCGGCGCCGCGCCCGAGCAGCTCGAGCTGGACCGCAGTGGTCGTGGGCAAGGCCGACCAGAGCAGCAGCCGCTCCGTCAGCGCCGCGCCCTGTCCGACGAGCAGCTTGAGCCGTTCCTGCACGCGCATGCCGAGGTCGAAGCGCATGCCGTCCACCAGCAAGAGCTGCACCGAACGCGCGCCGTGCAGCCGCGCAATGCGATGCGCCACCTCGGGCACGTCGAGCACCATTGTCGGGCGCTTGCCGCGCAGCCTGAGCGCGTCGAAGGCCTCCGAGTAGCTCTTCTCGAAGGCCTGGGCCCAGGTCTCGAGCACTGGCTCGGCTTCGGCGCCTGCCACGCCGCGCGCCACCGCATCCGAGAGCGGCACGTACGCCGAGACGAACATCCGCTCGATCACCGCCAGCGGCTTGGGGCCGCGCGCGCGCTCGAGCTCCCGCATCCAGCCCCGCCACTGCTCGCGTGCCTGCGCGTCGGGCTCGGCCCTGGGCTCGGCCACGTTGGCGATCGCGGGCTCGGGCGCCGGCTCGGGCTCGGGCCCGGATTCGACTACGGTGTTCGCAACGTCCGTCTCGGTCTCGGCTGCGGTCGCGGTCGCCGGCTCGGTCTCGGTCTCGGTCCCGCTCGCGGTCGCGGTCGCGGTCGCGGTCCCGGTCCCGGTCCCGGTCTCGGTCGCAGTCGCGGTTGCGGGCGCCGGCAGCTCTTCCTCTTCGCTCGTCGTCGCTTCGACACCCTGCGCCCAGCCGGCGTAGGCCTCCTCCACTGCCGGCGGCAGCGCGCTCTCCTCCGAAGCCAGCGCGGGAGCCTCGTCGAGAATGGCTGCCATGGCGCTCGCCAGATCCCCGTCCTCGACATGCCCGCCGGGCTCGTCGAGCTGCGGCGGGGCATCCTCCTCGACATCCGCCGGGGGCGGAGTGGACAGCGCGTCCGCATCGGGCGGCACCAGACGGGCGACAGGCTCGCTATCCATCATCCACTCGGGCGTTTCCGGCGGGTCGGCCTCGACCGCCGGAGGCAGGTCGGACAGGTCCATGGCCGCAACGCTCGCTGCGACCTCGGGCGCCGCGACAGGCGCGGCTCGGGGTCCACTCGCGGGCTCCGCTTCGTCTTCGTTGCGCTCGACCAGGACATGGAGCGCAGTGGGGGCGCCATACACGCCGAGATAGCGGTCCTGGCCGTCAAGCAGCATGCGCACTGAACGCTCCGCGGATGCTGCCATCCACCAACGGATGACGGCGCTGTCTTCCGCGTCGAGCGTGCCGGCGAGGTTCGCGATGCCTTCCAGCGTTCCACAGCACACAAGGAGTCCCGAACGGCCGATCTGTCGCGCGCGGAACAGCTGGTCGCTCAGGGACGCGTCGAGGTCGCTCGAAGCGCCGACGCCAGGAGGCGGCGCGCCACGACGTTCGAGCGCGCTCTCTACCGCGTTCTCGATCGCCAGCGCGAGCCGCCCGCGCAGCGCGGGGCCGGGCGGCTCTACCTCGACCACGAGCAACCCATCCGCCTCGGCGCTCTCGCGCTCGCACGCGCGCTCCGCCGGCGCGACCAGGCGCACCTCTCCCTGTTCCTTCAGTTCGCGCTCCGGCGACGCTACCCAGTTCATAGTCGAGCCATGGTCGAGATCGGTGCGCCTGGCCCAGTTTTCTGCGTGAACTTGCCGCCCACCGCGGGAAAAGGCGTCCCGCGGTGGGGCCCCGGCGCGCAGTGCAGCCGGGACCGCGGAACAACACCGCCCGCCTTTGTCAAGCCATGGTTTGCGTGATGTCGCGCCCGGTGACGACCGCCCGGCCCGGCGTGTCGAATGACGATCTGACAATCGACACGTAGCGTCGGAATTTGTCAGCGCACGTGACCGGCGCGCCGTTGACGCGCGACCCGCGCGGAAATACATTTCGGTTGTTCCCTCTGCAGGGTACGCGAGGTGCGCTAGTAACGAATCCCTTACAAGTCATCTGAACCAGGAAGGCGGATCGCCGACGGAGAGCTGGGCCCGGAGCACGCTCACCGGGAAGCCGGAAGTCGGGGTGAGTCTCCCACCTAGCGAGGCTAGGGGTTCGGACTACGCATCGACCCCGCGGCCCAGGCGGTCAGGAACCCATGAACGGGCCGGCGCGAAAACGCCGGTCCCGTTCTCCTTTGTGGCCGCTGGGGGGAGCGTTGCCCTTTCGTCGGGCGCGGGTCTCGGCTACCGTCTCGCGGCCATGCAGACGCACGCCGAACCCGCCAGGATCGACCGGACGCTTCGCCGTGGGGAGCCGCCGCCGAGGGTGCGCCGCCGGGCCGGATGGGGCCGCCGCCTGCTCGGGCTTTCCAGTCTGGCGCTTCTGGTGGCGCTCGCACCTCGAGCCGACGCTGCCAAGGTCAAGGGAGCGGTCAAGAACTTCGAGCTCCTGGTCAATCCGGTCTGGGAGGAGGCCAAGGATCCCGAGCAGCATGGCTACTCCTTCCGCGAGCCGGTGCCGACTGTGCCCGCGAAGTTCCGCCATCTGTTTCCCGACATTCCCAAGGAGCTGTGCATTGCGGCACTGTCGTCCCGGAAGCAGAAGCCCGAAAAGCCCATCCTGATCCGGGTAGGAGGCGGCCGTACCGTTCCCGTGACCATCGTCGTTCCGCCCGGCACGACGCTCCAGTTCAAAAACACCGATCCGTTCACGCACCGTCTCTACGGCGTGAAAATCCCCACTTTCCAGGCAAACGACACGGTCAAGGGAGGGACGCGCTCCTGGTCCGTGCCGGGCCCGGGTACGTTCGAGATCCGCGATGAGCTCGCGCCCAGCCTCCGCATGTGGATCGTGGGGGAGCCGAACGTGGCCGCCATCGCCTATCCGTCCATGAAAGGCGAGTTCCTGCTCACCGTCGACCAACCTGGCGACTACACGATCCAGGCCTTCTTCTCGGGCAAGAAGATCGGCGGCGCCAAACAGCTCACCGTGGCTGCCAAGGACATGGATATCTCGCGAACCCCGATCGTGGTGGCTGCCTCGAAGAAGTCGGACAAGCCGGACGACAAGAAGAAGGGGAAGTAGGAGATGCTGCTATCCCGCTTCTGGTACGTGGCGCTCGCGCTGATTCTGGGCGGCGCGATCTTCGTCTTGTTCCTGGCGACCAGCATGTACAACCGCGGCGGCGCGCGGACCATGGGCGAGGGGTTGTCGGCCGACAGCCAGGTCGTCTCCTGGTACCTGAAGGACGACGCGCGCGCTCGCTCCGCCCAGCTCATCAAGTTCGCGCTGGACCCGGACATCGCCAAGTACCTGGCGAAGTCCAGCGCCAGTGAATCCAAGGTGCCTTCCGAAGCGCGCGACAAGGTGAAGGCGGCGCTCAAGCGGGTCAGCGAGAAGATCTCGAAGGACGAGAACTTCGACTCCGTGTTCGCCGTCGACCAGGAGGGCCGGGTGGTGGCGTACCTGGGCTACGACCAGGCGAGCGGCATGGAGGACTTCGAGCTCGGCGGCTATCCGGTCGTTGCCGATGCGCTGCACGGGTACATTCGCGACGACACGCTCGTGCTCGACAGGCTCTACCGCGTCGTCGCGCGACCCGTCGAGTTCGAACGTCGGGCAGATGCCCGCGGGCGCGATCGTCGGGGCGCGCATCATCGACGACCGTTTCGCGCGCGCGCTGTCGGAGCGAACCGGCGCGGCAGTCGCGTTCTACGCGAAGGGCGAGCGCGTCGCATCCGGAGCTCCAGAGGGCTTCGACAAGAGCCAGCTCGACCAGATCGTCGGCGACCTCGACAACCTCAAGAACGACAAGGACTACCAGGAAAAGGGCCGCAGCAACGTGCGCACCATCGCCGGCCTTCTGGGTGTGGTGTATGCGCGCATGCCGGGCGAGGCGTGGCAGCTCGGCGCGGGCTACGCGGTAGGCCGGTTGCCGTACCACGTCGACGGCCCGCTCGGGTTCTTCACGAAGGCCGACAACGTCGACAAGAAGAACGCCAACATCCTGCTCGTGGTCCTCATTGCGTTGATCGCCGCGGCGCTCGGCATCCTGTTCACGCTTTTCGAGCACACGCGTCCGCTGCACATCTTCCGCACGGAGGCGATCCGTATGGCCGAGGGCAAGGCCGACCAGATGCTGCCGAGCAAGTTCCGGGGCGTCTATCGCAAGATCGCTTCCGATCTGAACGATGGCATCGATGCGGTCGCGGCCAAGGGCGGCGTACCGCGTCGCGCCGCGGACCTGAAGCAGGTGCTGGGCGAGATCCCCGACCAGCCGCAGATGAGCGCGTTCAGCTTCCCCGGCGACCCGGCGTCGTCGCCGGCCCCGGACGCGATGCCGAGCTCGCCAGGCCCTGCCAGCCGTCCGCGGCCGCCGACTCCCAGGCAGCCGTCCGCGCCCAGCCATCCGATGCCCCCGTCGCCCAGCGCGCCGAGCGTGACCCAATCCTCTCCGGGCGGTCCTCCGCGGCGCCCGCCGCCGCCGAACCGGCCCGGCGGCGGCGACGCGGACGAGTGGCGGCGCGTCTACGAGGAGTTCGTCGCAACCAAGCAGCAGTGCGGCGAAAACGTCGAAGGCTTCACCTACGAGAAGTTCGAGCAGACGCTCAAGAAGAACCGCGACGCGCTCGTCCAGCGCCATGGCGCCAAGCGCGTGAAGTTCAGTGTCTACGTCAAGGACGGCAAGGCGGCGCTCAAAGCGAGCCCGATAAAGGAATAGACGCCCACCGTCGCCCGGCACTGGCGGGTGAAACCGGTTCGAGCTCCACTGCGTAATTACAGGGACCCGCGCCAGCTATCGCAACGCTTGGGCCGGCGCCCGCTATTTGCTACGAAGAGGCCGCTATGAGCGAACCCAGGCTGCACAAGGTCCTTATCATTGGCTCCGGCCCGGCCGGGCTGACCGCTTCCATCTACGCCGCGCGCGCGAACCTCCAGCCGTTCCTGGTGGAAGGCTTCAACGCCGGAGGCCTGATCCCCGGCGGGCAGTTGATGTTCACGACCAACGTCGAGAACTATCCCGGTTTTCCCACCGGCGTCACCGGCCAGGAAATGATGATGAAGTTCCGCGAGCAGGCGGAACGCTATGGCACGGAGATCGTCACCGCGGACGTGACGAAGGTGGATTTCTCGAAGCGACCCTTCAAGGTCTGGGTCGGCGAGGACGAGGACATCCTGCACCTGGCCAAGACCGTGATCGTCTCCACGGGCGCGCGCGCCAACTACCTCGGGCTGGAGAGCGAAGAGAAGCTCAAGAACAAAGGCGTCAGTGCGTGCGCGGTGTGCGACGGCGCGCTGTTCCGCGGCGAGGACGTGGTCGTGGTCGGCGGCGGCGACACGGCAATGGAAGAGGCGACGTACCTCGCGGGCCTGTGCAAGAGCGTCACGCTCATCCACCGCCGCGACGAGTTCCGGGCCTCGAAGGTGATGCAGGAACGCGCGGTAGCGAACGAGAACATCACGATCCTCCGCAGCCACGTCGTCACGGAGGTGCTGGGCGTCGAGGAAGACAAGGTCACCGGCGTGCGCATCAAGGACCTGAAGACCGACAAGCAGCGCGAGCTCAAGTGCGCGGCGATGTTCGCCGCCATCGGCCACACGCCGATGACGGACCTCTTCAAGGGTCAGCTCGAGACGCACGACAACGGCTATCTGAAGATCACCAAGCCCGGCACGACGTACACGAGCGTGCCCGGCGTGTTCGCGGCGGGCGACGTGGCGGACTGGGTCTACCGGCAGGCCGTCACGGCCGCAGGCACCGGCTGCATGGCCGCCCTCGATGCCGAGCGCTGGCTGGGCGCCAACGACGGCCACTGAGCGCCGCGTCCCGTGGTAGAACCGCGGGCATGAGCGCGGAGCCCCGCGAAGATCCGGTCGAGGAGCTGGTCGAGCTGGCGCGGGCGCTGGCCGCCCACGCCGGGTGGCAGGCCGCAACCGGGGCGGCGGGTCTGCCGCGCGCAAGCGACGAGCTCCGGGCCGAGCGAGAGGCTGTCACGGCCGAGCAGCCCGCGTTTCGCGAAAGGCCCTCTCCGCCGCCCGTGGTCGACGAGCCGAGCTCCCGCGTCGAGGCGCCACCTCCGGCTCCGTTCGCGCCACCTCCGGCTCCGCCCGAGGCCCTCGTCGCACAACCAGAAAGCGCCGCGGCCCAGGCCGTCCCCGACGAGGAGCGCGCTCGCCGGCTCTCCGTGCTGGCGAGCGAGGTGGCCGGCTGCACACGCTGCGCACTGCACGAGACGCGCACACAGACCGTGTTCGCTCGCGGCACGTCCAGCTCCGGGCTCTGCTTCATCGGCGAGGGGCCAGGCGCGGACGAGGACGCGCAGGGCTATCCCTTCGTCGGCAAGGCCGGACAGCTGCTCGACCGGATGATCGCCGCGATGGGCTTCGACCGCGACGAGGTCTACGTGTGCAACATCGTCAAGTGCCGGCCGCCTGACAATCGCAAGCCGAGCCCCGAGGAGATGGCGGCGTGCATGCCGTATCTGGAGCGGCAGCTCGAACTGATCCAGCCGAGCGTGATCGTGGCGCTGGGTGCCACGGCGGTGCAGGGGCTGCTCGGCACGACGGCGGGCATCACGCGTCTGCGCGGCAAGTGGAAGCTCTACCAGGGAAAGATCGCCTTGATGCCGACCTTCCACCCCGCGTATCTGCTTCGCACGCCGCGCGCCAAGCGCGACGTGTGGGAAGATCTCCAGGCGGTGCTCCGTCAGATGGGCCGCCCCATTCCTTCGCGGCAGTAGGCGATGGCGCTCGCCGACCGCATCGACGGGCGGATCGCGGGGCGCGCGATGCGAGCGCTCTTGATCTTCGTCGGTGTCTCGCCCTTCATTCCGCACCTCGTCGAAGGCGTTCCGGTGCTCGGGTCGGTCGGCAGCGTGCTCGACGCCTGGTTCTCGTTCCAGTGCCAGCAGGATCCGGCGCGCACGCTGCACTTCCTGGGGCGTCTGCTGCCGGTATGCGCACGCTGTCTCGGCATATACCTCGGGCTCGGCCTCGGCGCGCTCCTGCTCCGACCCCGGCTCTCGGTGTGGCCGCTCAGGATCTGGGTCGGTGTGGCGGCGCTGGTAATGGTGCTCGACGTGGCAACGGAGACGCTGGGTATGCGCCCGCCCTTCGCGCCGCTCAGGCTCTTCACGGGCCTGCTGCTGTCCTACCCCGTGGGCTCGGCGCTGGTCTGGAGCGCGCGCGAGCTCGGCCCTGCGCACCGCCGCTGAACGTCGCCGCGCTATTCGTCCGCCGCGCGCCCGCGCGGAACCAGGTAGCCTTCGGATTCTGCAAGCCAGCGCAGGATGTCCATCGCGGAGAGGATGCCGACCACCTTGCCCGCTTCGCTGACCACGGGCAGCCGGTGCACGCCCTCCAGCGCCATCAGCGCCGCCGCGCGCGAGACGGACGCCGTCTCGGGCAACGTGAACGCGATCGGCATCATGATCTCGCCGACGGTGGCGCGGGTGATGCGCTCGGTGTGGAAACCGGGGCCGAGCTCCACTTCGTAGCCCTGCCGGCGGATTACCACGCGCTCGGTTTCCTGGTCGTTGCCCGCGTCCTGCTGCTCACGCACCAGATCGGTCTTGCTCACGACGCCGATGGGCCGCCCGTCCTCGTCGACCACGGGTGCGCCGCTGATGTTCCGCTCGAGGAACATCGCCGTGAGCGCCTCGACGGCAAGGTCCGGAGACACGCAGATCACGTCCGCGGTCATCACTTCCGAAATCAGCGTCTCGGCGGCCGCCGAGCGGCCCGCTACCCGGTGATGGCTCTGCACTACTCCGCCCTCCTCGGTCCCCGGCCGGCAGTGACAGCGCAGGAATGCGTGGTCGCCGCCGGACTCCAGGGTAAGCCCTTCGCAGCGCTCGCAGCTACCGCAGTCGTCGAGCGACATGGTGTGGCCACGCAGCGGGCAGAACACGGTGAGGTCCAGCACGGACTCGCCGTCGCCCTGCTCCGTGCGGCGCACCCGCACGGCCAGTCGCCCCAGGTCGTCATCACGCGCTCTGTCCATCAGCGTCCTTTCGGAGGTGAGTGAGCCGGTTCCCCCCGCATACGCTGCGCGCAAGCACGTTCACCGCGCAGGGATTGCGCCTCCCACGCGTGACCCTCAGGTCCCGATAGCGCACATGCTGCGGTCGTGGCGATCGTCGCGGCTGCAGCATGCGCATAGCGCCAGCGATGCTGCAAAGCGCGAGCCAGACCTGGACACCCGCGGCATGCTCGGCACCGATATGCGGGGCGCCCCCGCGCAGGCGCTGCACGACCCGCGGGCGACGGCTCCTACTCGCGATCGGCAGGCGCACCACCGGCCGCGCTCGGGATCGGATTCTGCTCCTTCTCCAGGTAGCGGAAGATGGTGCGGGGATCGACGCCGAGGTCGCGCGCGGTCTGCGTGCGGTTGCCGTTGTTGCGCTCGAGCACCTCGAGCACGTAGCGCCGCTGGAAGTCTTCCTTCGCCTTCTCGAGCGGCACGATGGGCGCCTGCGCTTCCGGACCGAGATCGAGATCCTCGGCGCCCAGCAGCGTGCGGTCGCACAGCACGAGCGCCTTCTTGATGCGGTTCTCGAGCTGCCGGATGTTGCCGGGCCAGGGGTACTTCTTGATCGCCGTAAGCGCCTGCGGCGAAAAGCCCTTCACGGGGCTGTCGAGCTCATCGGCGTACTTGCTGAGCAGCGCCTTGGCGATGATGAACACATCGTCGCCGCGATCGCGCAGCGGCGGCAGCCACAGGTTGACGACGTTGAGGCGGTAGTAGAGATCCTCCCGGAATCCGCCCTCCTTGATCATGTCCTCGAGGTTGCGGTTGGTCGCGGCGAGGATGCGGATGTCGCATTTTTCCGGCCGGCTGTCGCCGACGCGATAGACCACGCGTTCCTGGATCGCTCGCAGGAGCTTGACCTGCAGCTGCAAAGTGAGCTCGCCCACCTCGTCGAGGAAGAGCGTGCCGCCGTCGGCCTGCTGGAACTTGCCGGGTCGGCTGGCGACGGCCCCCGTGAAGGCGCCCTTCACGTGGCCGAACATCTCGCTCTCCATGAGGTTTTCGGGGATGGCGCCGCAGTTGACGGTGATGAACGGCCCGTTCTCGCGGTTGGAGCGACGGTGCAGCTCGCGCGCGATGAGCTCCTTTCCAGTGCCGGTTTCGCCCGTGATCATCACGCTGATGTCGGTGGCGGCGACCTTCTGCAGCTTGCGGAACACCTCCATCATGCTCGGGCATGCACCGATGATTTCGCCGAAGCGCTTGTCCGACAGCTCCGCGGCAAGCTTCTCCTTGTCGGCGCGCAGAGCCGAAAGGAGCATCGCGTTCTGGAGGATCAGCGAGGCTTGTCCGGCGAAGATGGTCAAGAGGTCGAGCTGCTCGCGCTGGAACAGGTGCTTGACCTCGTCATTGCCGACATAGAGCGCGCCGATCACCTCGCCCTGACTGAGCAGCGGAGCGCACATCACGCTGGACAGCTGGAGCGCCATCACGCTCTCGCTCTTGCCGAACTTGGTGTCGTTCAGGGCATCGCTGACGATCACGGGCCGGCGGCTGTCGATCACCTGACGCACGATGCTGTCGCTGATGGCGCCGCTCGGATCCTCGATCGCCTCGCGCTGCACGTTGCGCGATGCGCGCACGCGCGGCGGGCTGCTTTCGCCGTCCGCCGGGTCCACCAGCAGCACCACGCCGCGCGCGGCGCCGGTCAGCTCGATCACGTCGTCGAGCAACGTCTCGAGCAACTCGTCGACCGAGCTCTGCGTCATGAGCCGCTCGCTGAAGCCGTGCAGACGCCGGAGCCCGGCAATCTCGGCGGAGCTGCCCGCTCGCCCCGGCTCCTCGTCCGTTCCGCCGCCCACGGCGAGCTCGCTCAACATGCTGAAGCCAAGCTGCGCCTTGCCGAGCTGGATCCGATCGCCGTTGACCAGGCGGGCACGCCGCTTCTTCTTGCCGTTGATCTGGATCTCGGCACCGCGATCGACTTCCTCGAGCTGGAAGTCCCGCCCGTTGAACACGATCTGGGCGTGGTGGTCGCTGGTGCCGGGATCCGGGACGTGGATGTCGTTGCCGAGAGCGCGTCCGATGGTCATCACCGGCTTGTGGAGCGCCACAAGCACCGGTGCCCCCTCCGGGGGGTAGTAGCGGATCATCGCCATGCGAGCGAAAAGACTAGCAGAAGCCGGCGCCGCGGGAGGGAAGTGTTGGCGGGTCCGCAGGGCGGGCTCGACCCGCCGTGCGGAAATCCGGCTCAGTAGAGCAGGCCGCCCAGCTGGACTCCGGCTCCGCCCGGGACCGCCATGGGCGTGATGCTTGTCAGCTGGGCGAACCCAGGGGCGCCGTCGGTGTCCTCGTCCTGGTTGTCCGCGACCTGGTAGTCGCCGACGGTCCCGGAAGTGAAGATGGCGCCCGCGGCGAGGCCAAGCGTGGTCGCGGTCGCGGTGAACAGCAGCCCGCGCTTGGCAGGCGGCCCGCCCTTGCCCGCGTAGAACAGATAGACCGGGAGCGACACGGCTGCGCCGATCCCGGCCCCGGCCCACATCCAACCGATCGAGTTCCAGCTCGGCACATAGACGAGCGACACCGCAGCGGCCGCGGCCATGCCGACGTTGTAGCCGATGAGCCCGCCCAACCCTGCGTCGTCGTTGGCCAGGCCGTAGCCGATACCGGACTTCGATGCGCCGTAGCCGAACATCGCGCCGATGGCCGTTCCCCACATCGCGCTGCTCGACACGAGCAGGCTGCTCTGCGGCTCGGGAGCCTGGAAGTAGCCCAGCGCGTAGCCGCCGATGCCGCCGAGCGTGGCGCCCAGCGCGGTCGCGCGCGAAAGTCCGCGGAAGCCCCAGGCATCGGCCTTGTTCGCGGTGACGAACTGGTAGCTGGCGATGCCGACGCCTTCGCCGGCGCCGAGCGCGAGCCCTGCAGCGATGGACGCGGGCATGCCGCGCGGCATCTCCGGCTCATCGAGGAAGTACGCGCCGATGGGCGCGCCGACGCCCAGGATGGCCGGCGTGATCAGCGCGATGCCCGGATCCTTGATGCCGGCCTCGGCGTCGATCCAGATGCCGAGCCCGACGCCGTACGCGGCCGACACGCCGTACAGCACGCCCATCTCGAGATTCGTCCGCTTCGTCGAGCGCGTCGGCGCATAGGGCTGCTGGTATCCGTAGCCGGGCGCGGGCTGGCCGTAGCCGGGCGCGGGCTGGCCGTAGCCGGGCGCGGGCTGGCCGTAGCCGGGCGCGGGCTGGCCGTAGCCCGGCGCGGGCTGGCCGTAGCCGGGCGCGGGCTGGCCGTAGCCCGGCGCCGCCTGTGCCGAAGCGCCCATCGCGAATGACAGAACAGCAGCAGCGGAGAGAGCACCCAGCAGGCGGTTCATTCCCATTCCTTCTTGAGCGGCCGCGAGAGCACGTCCTGAACGGCAGCACGCGGCGTCTTGTGCTCGTAGAGTACCCGATACACCTCGTTGCAGATCGGAAGCTCGACCCGGAGTCGCTCTGCAAGGAAATACGCGCTCTGGGCCGTGCGTACCCCCTCGGCGACGTGACCGAGCCCGTCCAGCACCGCGGGCAGGGGCTGGCCCTGGGCAATCCGGTAGCCGACGGTTCGGTTGCGCGACAGATCGCCGGTGCACGTGAGCACCAGATCCCCCATGCCCGCGAGCCCCGCCAGCGTCTTGGCGTCCGCACCCTTGGCGACCGCCAGCCGCGTCAGCTCCGCCAGGCCGCGCGTGATGAGCGCCGCCCGGGTGTTGTGGCCAAAGCCAAGCCCGTCGCAGGCGCCCGCCGCGATCGCGATCACGTTCTTCAGCGCTCCGCCCACCTCCACGCCGACCGGATCTTCGCTCGAGTAGACGCGGAAGCGCTCGGTCGCGAAGCGCTTCTGCACCTCGATCGCGAGCGCGTGGTCCTCCGCCGCGACGACGACGTTGGTGGGCATGCCGGCGGCGACTTCCTTGGCGAAGCTCGGCCCAGACAAGGCGCTGGTGAGCGCCGCCGCCCGCGGTCCCAGCACGTCGGCGATGACCTCGCTCATGAGCATCAGCGTGTCGGTCTCGATACCCTTGGTCGCGCTCACCAGCGGTACGCGCGCCGGTAGCGAGTCACGCAGCGCGTGCAGCGTCTGGCGGAAGGCGTGGGTCGGGACGACCAGCACGACCAGATCTGCGCCGCCTAGCGCCGTCGGCAGGTCGCTGGTCACGTGCACCGCATCGGGAAGCGTGAAGCCTGGCAGGAACTCGGCGTTCTCCCGTTCGCGCTCCACGGTGGCCGCGTGATCGGGCTGCCAGCTCCAGAGCTCCACCCGCTGGCCCTGCTCGCCAAGGAGCCGGGAAAGTGCGGTACCCCAGGCGCCCGCGCCCACAACTGCGACATGAGCCATTTCCGCCGGAACTCAAGCCCCGGAGGCGTCCACTGTCAACTTCGGGGCGACAGCGAGAGAGCAGTCCGGGCTATGCTCCGTCGGCATGCGCGCCCGATTCCCGTTCGTCTTCGCGCTCCTCGCTATCGTGCTCCTCGTCGCGGGCTGCCCCAGCAAGGAGTCCCTGGGCGCCGGTGCGATCTCCGTGCTCGGCCCTGGCGTCATCAACAACCCGCACAACAAGTCGCTTCGCTTCGACATCCTCAAGTTCGGGCTCGGACGCTTCTGCTTCGAGATGATGCGCCGCGGCGCGCCGCTCAAGCTGAGCGACGACCAGCCGGTGCTGGGCCGCTTCTTTGCCCAGAGCTGCAGCTCGCAGGTGCTGGAAAACACCTCGCGGCAGTCGCTCGTCGTGCAGTACTCCGGTAACGGCTACGGCTGGACCAACCTGAGCGGGCGCATCGGCTTCTCTGCAGCCGGGCTCATCGAGTACGCCCCGGACTTCCAGATGGCGGACGACGGCGCGATGTACATCTACTTCCGCCCGCGCCAGGTCAACGCCACGTCCTTCAAGACGCTGATGGTCGAGTCGATGCTGGCCCGCGGGGGCATGGCCGTGGCCGGGCTCGATCCCGATCGACTGGGCAAACAGATCGTCCAGGGCCAGCTGCAGCGCGGCTTCACGGTGATCCGTTACAACGACAAGGGCGAGACGGACTTCGGCCTGGGCATCATTCCCAAGGGACAGAAGCCGTTCAAGCCGTTCCAGGTGAAGAACGCGGACAAGATCACGCTCGCGAACGACCGCACCGAGGTGCACGCCGGCCAGCAGGACTACGTCGGCGGTTTCGAGGTTACCGACAGCGGCCAGGCGCTGTACATCACCATGACGCTCGACGGGACGCCGGCAGTCGATGTTTTCGTGGTCCCGAAGGGCGTCGGCGACGCGATGATCGACCGCTACGTCAAGCAGGGCGGCGCGGCTCCCCTCACCGCCCAGCCCCTGCTGGACGAGCCGCTCGTGGCTGGGCAGGTGTGGAAGCGCTACCTCGCATTGCCGAAGGGGCTCTACTACCTCGTCATCGACCACAGCTCGGTGGCCGGACGCACGTCGCCGCCCGCGATCCGCGGAGACGAGCAGGCCGCGAAAGTCGACTACCTGGTCGAGCTCGGCGACGCGCCCTGAGCGCAAATCCGCCCGATATCGCGCTCCGGCGGCGGCGGGGGCATAAACGGGCCCTCACGCAGGTTGCCCAGGGGCTTCGCGCCGGGTAAGAGTGGCCGCCGCTTCCGGCAGATACTCGTGCAGAAGAACGCCAACCTTCCTCGATACGTCTTCTGGGCCGTCTGGTTCGTCCTCGTGCCGTTGGCTCTCGCGGCCGCGGCCGTCTGGCTGCTGGAGCCGGACCAGCTCGCGGATGCCTCCACCGTCTTCGGCCGCATCCGCTGGCTCGTGCAGGACCAGCCGGTTCCAGCGGGGATCGTGCTGTTCACGCTGTTCGAGATGGGCCTGTACCACTGGCGGCACTATCTGCCGCTGGCGACCCAGGCAGGCATTGGCGGCCGCACGGACCTGCCGCGCGAGCTCAGGCGCGAGTACGAAGCGGCGGCGGGACTGATCGAAGAAGCCGAACGCATCCTGCACAAGAACGCCAAGGGCGTGGAGCGCAACGTGCCGGCGGCGGCGCGCGACGAGCTCAAGGACTCGCTCGAAGCCCTGCGCGACACGATGGAAGAGGAGGCCTTCGACGAGGACCGCTTCGGCGACGCGTTCGACCACGCCAATCGCCTGGTGGCCCGCCACCTTGGCCGCTGGCAGAAGAGCGAGCTCCGGGAGTACGCCGAGTCGATCGGTATCGCGGTCGCCGTCGCGCTGCTCCTGCGCGCGTTCGTGGTGGAAGCGTTCAAGATCCCCAGCGGGTCGATGCTGCCCACGCTGCAGATCCAGGACCACATCTTCGTCAACAAGTTCCTGTACGGACCCGAGATCCCCTTCACGCACGCCAGGTTGTTCAAGAACCTGCCGCCCAAGCGCGGCGAGGTGATCGTGTTCGTGTACCCCGACCCGAATCCGGACAACCCCAGGCAGGACTTCATCAAGCGGGTCATCGCGCTGCCGGGCGACACGCTGGAAGCCGACGCCGGCCACCCGATCATCAATGGCTGGCGGGTGCCGAGCTGCGACGTGGGCAAGTACGAGTTCTACGAAGGCGACCAGGGCCAGCTGAAGAAGGGCGAGCTGTTCGTCGAGTTCCTGGGCGACTACTCGTACCTGACGGTGTACGAGGACGACCGCTACGACGGCCACCAGGGGCCGTACCATGTGGGTCCGAACGAGGTCTGGGTCTTCGGCGACAACCGCAACAACAGCAGCGACTCGCGCGCGTGGAACAACGGCCGCGGCGGCGGCGCGCCCTTCAACAGCATCAAGGGACGCGCCATGTTCGTGTGGCTGAGCTTCACGCCGGACGGCAAGTTCGGCTGGCACCGGCTTCTGCACAACGTGATGGGTCGCCCCGTGCTGCCTGAGGGCTCGCCGAAGCGCCTGGTCGACGGCATCACCCGCTGCCTCGCCCACCGCCCGAAGGACACCAACCCGCCACCGCCCAAGCACTAGGCGGGCCTCGCCGCAGCCGGACAGCAGCTCGCGGTTTGGCCAGCGGGCCGAGTGGATCGGTCGACTCTGTGAAGCGTAGTGGACCTGGTGTAGGGTTCCGCGCTGACGAGGAGGACCGATGGGACACAAGCTCGAAAAGCTGACGACGGCCGCTAGTGCGGCGCTGGTTCTGGCCGCGCTCCTGGCGTGCAAGAAGAAGCAGGCGCCCCCGCCCGCCGCCTCCGTAGTGGCGTCCGCGCCGGCCCCGGAACCGCCGCCCTCGGCGTCCGCCGCTCCCGCGCCGACCGACACGGTGACGCGCTACGGCGACAAGGAGACCGAAGCGAGCGGCACCGTGCGTGTCACCGTCGCAAACTCCAAAGTCTACAAGGAAGCCGACGCGACCACGGACTCCATCACAACGCTGGCCACGGGCACCTATGTCAACAAGAAGGCCACCTACGGCAACTGGACGCTCGTCGACTACCCGTCCGGCGTCGGCGAGCTGTCGCCCGGCTGGATCCTCTCCCGCGAGCTCACGGCGCAGGTGGTCAAGGCCGACCCGAACGTGCTGAAGCAGCAGCAGGAAGAAGCCGCAAAGAAGGCCGCCGACGAAGCCGCCGCCAAGAAAGCCGCCGACGAGAAAGCTGCCGCCGCCCTCGCGGCCGCGAAGGACGCCGGGGCCGCGGCGGTCAGCAGCGCGCAGAAAGCGATCGCGTCGGCCTCGGCCGCCCCCTCGTCCAAGCCGGCGATCAGGTTCAGGCTGCCCCAGCTGCACCTGCCGACCGCGCCAAAGAAGTAGCAGCGCCCGCACCAGCCGCGGTGACGCAGCGCGGCGTGTGCAGACCCCTCGACCTCGTCGCTCGGCGGACGTAAGAGTCGGGCCATGTCAGAACCAACGATGAATGCGCTGGTCTACGACCGCGCACGCGACCCGTGGGAAGAGAGCAAGGGCCTCCGCATGGAGGAGGTCCCGACGGCAACGCTGGACGAGCGCGCCGACTACCACGACCGCTCGCGCGTGCTCATCAAGCCGCGCTTCGTCGGCTTCTGCGGGTCCGACCGCGGCATCTGGTTCCGCCGCGCGTTCAAGGACATGATCATGGGTTCGCTCGACAAGGAAGCGAAGCGCACCCGCGAAGAGCAGGCGCGGCGCATCATCGGCCACGAGCTGTTCGGAGAGATCGTGGCTGTGGGCAGCGACGCCAAGCGCAGCTTCGGGCTGGAGGTGGGCGATCTGGTGGCGGCCGAGAGCCACATCTACTGCGGCGCCTGCTACCAGTGCCGCGTGGGCGACGCGCACGTCTGCGCGGACGACCTGATCATCGGCATCAGCTACGACGGCGCGTTCGCCAACTATGTGAAGCTGCCGGCCAAGGTGATCTGGCGCACCAACATGAACAAGATCCGCCCCGAAGTTGCCGCGATCCAGGAGCCCTTCGGCAACGCGGTCCACGCGTGCACCAAGGTGAACCTGCGCGGCAAGCGCGTGGCGATCGTGGGCTGCGGTACCATCGGCCTGTTCGCGGTGGCCATCGCGCGCGCGCTCGGCGCCAGCTACATCGTCGGCATCGAGCCGGTGCAGAGCCACGCAGCGATGGCGCGCAAGCTCGGCGCGGACGTCGTGCTCGAGCCGGCCATGAAGGGCGCCGACGACTACGAGCACGACCCGGAGCTGGCTTCCGAGGTCCGGAAGCTCACCGACGGCGTCGGCGTGGACGTGGTGCTGGAGATGAGCGGCCTCAACAGCTCGGTGAACAACGCCATCCACATCGTCCGCCGCGGCGGCGACGTGATTCTGTTCGGGCTCAAGAGCGGCGACGCCATCATCGAGAGCTTCGACCGGGTAATCGTCGACGGCATCGCCATGCACAGCGTAATCGGCCGACGAGTGTGGGAGACGTGGCACATCACCCGTCACCTGCTGGAGTCGCGCGACCCCAACATCCACGACTTGATCTGGGAAGTGATCCTCAACCGCGGCGACGGCCCGATCGTCGACTTCGACAGCTACAAGCCCGACACTTTCGAGGAGCGCATCCAGACGTTCCCCAAGGTCGTCTTCCGCTTCTGATCGTTCGAGACAGCCATGTTCGACAAAGCCAAGCCCATCTACCAGGCAGAGCTCGCATCAATCCGCGAAGCGGGGCTCGAGAAGCGCGAGCGCATCATCACCACGCCGCAGGCCGCACGCATCGAATCGGACGGCCAGAGCGTGCTGAACTTCTGCGCGAACAACTACCTCGGGCTGTCGTCGAACCCGCGGGTGATCGCGGCAGCCAAGGCGGCCATCGACTCGCACGGCTTCGGTCTGAGCAGCGTGCGCTTCATCTGCGGCACACAGGACCTGCACAAGAACCTGGAGGCGCGCGTCGCGAAGTTCTTCGGAACGGACGACGCCATCCTCTACTCGTCGTGCTTCGACGCCAACGGCGGCCTGTTCGAGACGCTGCTCGGCCCGGAAGACGCCATCATCAGCGACGCGCTCAATCACGCTTCCATCATCGACGGCGTCCGGCTGTGCAAGGCCGAGCGCCACCGCTACGCGAACGGCGACATGGCGGAGCTCGAGGCGATTCTGGAGAAGACCGGCGACAAGCGCTTGCGCATGATCGCGACCGACGGCGTCTTCAGCATGGACGGCTACCTTGCCAAGCTCGACAAGATCTGCGAGCTCGCCGATCGCCACGGCGCGATGGTCATGGTGGACGATTCGCACGCCACCGGCTTCATCGGCCCCACGGGCCGCGGCACACCCGAGCACTTCGGCGTGCTCGACCGCGTGGACGTGCTCACCAGCACGCTGGGCAAGGCGCTTGGCGGCGCCAGCGGCGGCTTCACGACGGGCAGGAAGGAAATCGTCGAGCTCCTGCGCCAGCGCTCGCGGCCGTATCTGTTCTCGAACACGCTCCCTCCCGCCGTCGCCGGCGCCAGCATCGCCGTCTTCGACCTGCTCGACGAAAGCGGCGAACTGCGCGAGCGCGTGATGGGCAACGCCCGCATGTTCCGCGAGGGCATGAAGGCCGCCGGCTTCAACATCAAAGAGGGCATCCATCCCATCGTGCCGATCATGATCGGCGACGCGCGCCTGGCACAGGACATGGCGTCCAAGCTGCTCGACGAGGGCATCTACGTGATCGGCTTCTCCTATCCCGTCGTGCCGAAGGGACAGGCGCGAATCCGCGTGCAGCTCTCCGCCCAGCACGAGCCCGAGCACGTCGACCAGGCCATCCGCGCCTTCAGCAAGATAGGGCGCGAGCTCGGGCTGGTCGCGTAGCGCCGCTGCCGACCCTCAGATCGAGATCGACCCCTTGCGGAACTCGGTCCTCGCGATGTGCGCGTTGATCAGCACGGGCTTGCCCTGCCGCGACAGCGCCTTGGCCTGATCGATCGTCTCGTCGATCTTTGAAGGGTCGTCGAGCAACAGGCCCACGCCGCCGTAGCCCTCGGCCACCTTGTGGTACGCGGTACGTACCAGCGCCGTGCCGACGTCGTCACCGAGCACCTCGACCTGGTCGCGCGCGATCTGCGCCCACGACGCGTCGGTGCCGACGAGCCCGATCGGCGCCAGGCCGTGGCGCGCGAAGGTATCGAACTCCGCCATGCTGTAGGCGCACGATCCGTCGCCCCACACGATCCACACCTCGGCCTTGGGCCTGAGCACCGAGGCGCCCACCGCAAAGCCACCTCCCACGCCCAGCGTGCCGAACACGCCCGGGTCCAGCCATGACAGCGGGCGCCGCGGCCTGAGGATGTACGCGGCGGTGGCTACGAAGTCGCCGCCGTCGGCGACGATGACCGAATCGTCAGCGAGCTTCTCTTCCAGGCGGAGGAACAGCTGGACGGGATCGACCAGCTCGCCGCCGGTCCGTGCCTGCTTCGCAATCTCGTTGTCGCGGGCCTGCTCCCGCTCGCGCACCTCGGAAAACCAACCTTCCCACCTCGACCCGGGCTCTCCCGCTTCGCTCGCGAGCCGCTTCAGGAAGTCGGCGGGGTGCATGTGCACGGCGAGGTCGGGGCGGCGGTTCTTGCGGAGCTCGCTCGGGTTGAGATTCACCGACACGATCTCGGTGTTGCGGCCGAAGCCCTGACCGTACTTCAGCCGGAAATCGAAGGGAAAGCCGGCCACAATCACCAGGTCGGCCTTTTTGAGCGACTTGCCGCGAGCGTGGCGGAACTGTACCGGCGAAGTGCGGCCGAGCAGCCCGCGCGCGCTCCCGCCGAGCCAGGTCGGCATGCCCAGCCTGGCGATCGCATCGGCGAGCGATGCGGCGTCGCGGCAACCCACCATGGTCTGGTTGCCCACGACCAACGCGGGGCGCTCGGCTCGTCGCACCATCTTGACTGCCAGGTCGATGGGGCGCTCGTCGACGCCGAACTCCAGGTCGGGAACGCTCCGCCTGAAGTCGACGTGCGGCTGGTGGAACTGTCGGTACAGGTGCCCCTTGAGGTACAGACCGAGCGCCTTGCCGGCGAGGGTCTTGGCATTCTCGGCCCCGCTTTCCTTCAGGTACCACTCGCGCACCAGGCTCTCGGGGTAGAGCACGTCCACCGGCACCTCGAGGAACACCGGGCCCGGCACGCCCGACTGCGCTACGTCGAGGGCCTTCTCCAGCGTGGGGCCGAGCGCCTTCACCGTGGAGATCTGCGTGGCCCACTTCACCGCCGAGCCGACCAGGGACATCTGATCGATGTCCTGCAACGCACCGCGCCCCTTGAGCACCGTGGCCGTCGCGCCTCCGAACAGGATGAGCGGCGTCTGCGCCATCTGCGCGTTCTTGAGCGCCGTCAGCGCGTTGGTCACGCCGGGGCCCGCGGTGACCGCTGCCACGCCCGGGCGTCCCGTCATGCGCGCTGCCGCATCAGCCGCAAAGACGGCGCTCGCTTCGTCGCGCACGTCGATGACCGGCACGCCCGCCTGCTTCGCGCCCACCAGGATCGGCGAGATGTGCCCGCCGCAAAGCGTGAAAAGGTGTGTGATGCCGTGGCGCGCAAGCACCTCGCCGACAATGTGGCCGCCGTGTCGTTCCATCATTCGTCCTTCCAGTCGGGCCGGCATTCTGCACGCCGGGCCCGCGCATGGCCAGCGCACAACGACCGGCGGTCCCGAATGCCGGCGCTCATGCGCGCCAGGTCGCGCGCCACCCGCACCTCGGGTCGCCGTTGTGGACGCACTTGTCGTGCTCGACATTTGGTGCGCGCGCGCCAACCAGCTCCATCATCGCGTCGAACCAGCCGGAGATGCCGTGCGCGCACAGGTACGCCGGGAAGGTGACCTCCACCAGCTGGATCTCCGCTTCACCCTTCCCGGTCGTCGTGCGCATCGCGCCGCGCCGGAAATACTGCCCGTACACCAGCGGGATCTTTCCCATCACGAAGCCCGGCGTGCCGATCCTGAAGAAGGCCCGGTAGATGCCGGGCACGTCGTACTTCGCGATCTCGGCGCCGAACCGGCGCATGCGACGCAAGTCGCGATCCATCGGGCCCTCGAAGATCGCGCGGTCGATGTTCACGACCGTCGCGACGTTGCTCCACGCCATGGTCGGAGGCGGATTGATGAACGCCCGGCGATGCTCGTCGTCGAGTCGCGCCGCCACTTCGTCAACGCCTACGTGGCCGTAGTGCGACTCGACGTAGCGATGACGCGCCGCGAGCCAGTTCGCTTTGCATGGAATGTCATCCAGCCGACCGAGCCTGTCGGCACGCCCGAGAAACGGATCAACGTCCACGCCCGCATCCTACCAGATCCTCGACGCCCGCCACTGCCACGGTGAATCCGCGGACTGTTCAGGTCTCGACGGAGACGGAGTGGAGACCGACCAGGTCGCCGCACGCGGTCCGGCCTACAAGATAGACGTCCACCTCCGCGGAGTACGGGTCGCTGGCGCTGGGCGGATGGTGGATCGCCACGTACACGACGTCGCTGAGCTGCGAAGTGACGGCCGACTCGACGGCGGCGGCCGCGCCGGGATCGGCGGTGCCGCTCGAGGGCTCCAGGTTCGCGTTGAAGTTCGCCACGGAACGCAACTCGGCCGTGCTGCCGGCTGGGGCCCCGACGAGCGACAGCACCTGCTGGGCCGTCGGCGCGGCGTCGCCCGCGCCCGCGTACGAGACCACGTCGAGCGGGCGATCGCTCTCGCTCATGAACAACAGGTCGGCGAGGTGCGGCGACACCGCACTGACAAATTGGTCCGTGCAGCTGGCCGCGCCCCAGTCGCCGCTGGAGGCGTAGTCGTGGAGCGCGTTCATCGTCGCGGTGCCCACACCCTTCACCGCGGCAACGGCAGCAACGCTGGACAGCGGACGCGCCGCGATGATGTCGTTGGCTGGGCTGGTGGTCATGCCGTGGGCCGTGAGCTGGTCGAAGGTCGCGTGGTTGGCGATGTCGAGCGCCGTCGTCGCGGTCTGCTCGTCAAAGGCCACGCCGTCGAAGGTGCCGGCCAGGCTGTGCGTGTCGCCCGTCCGCATCAGCGGCCACCATGTCGTAGCGGCGGTGCGCAGGCTCTCGAGCGCGCTGGGGCCCACGTACGACACCGGCCCCATCGCGCTCACGCTCGACAGCGGGCGCGCGGCGACCAGATTCCCCGCGGCGCGCGCATCGAGAACGGCGTCGAGCGCCGCATAGTCCAGGTTGTCCACTGCCCACACCACGGTTTGCGCTTCCCAGCCACGGAAGTACACACCCTCTACCGTCTCGGCCACGGGCGTCGGATGAGTGGCGGCATACGCCTGCAGCTTCTGGAACGCGACGTCGCCGACGTAGGGAACGGCGTCGAGCTCGCCGAGGTCGGCGAAGTAAGCGTCGTCAGCGGTCGCCAGCACGCCGTCTGCGCCTGCGCGGTATGCGGCGATGTTCTGCGCGGCGCGCGAGTCCAGCCCGACGGCGTCGTCGAGCGTCGCGGCGTCCGTGCCGGGATAGTTCACCAGGGCCAGCACGGTCGCCGCGTCCGCGGGAGACATGCTGATGGCGTAGTTCGAGGCGGCAGCTTCGGGATCCGCAGGCGCACCGGCCGATTGCATGGCGCAACCGCCGGCGAAGAGGGAAAACGCGATGGCGAGGGCGGTGAGACGGATCATGGCAGGTTCCTTCAGATCTCGATGGCGGTGATGCGGGTGCCCGGCGTCGTGCGGCGGTCGCCACGGGCGAAGTACTCGACGATGCGCGTTCGAACGAGCTCGAGCGCTTCGGGCTCGGACTCGGCCACAGCCGAGCAACCCGGGAGGTCCGGGCAATAGGCGCGTACGCGGCGGCTGCGCGGGGCGGGTTCGATCACGACGGGGATTCGCATGCCCGGCCCTTTGAGCAAGTGCCGTGCCGCGTCGATGCCCCGGAAAATCCCTGGATTCGCCCCGACCGTCTTGCTTTGAATTTGTCTAATGTTGTAAATCTTCAATTTCCGCGGCTCTATTGCATCTATAGCCGGGCGGCAGACCGCAACAACAAGTGCTACGTCCTCCGCATGCGCCGGAGGTGGCTCGCGGTCTTGGGGGCGGCGGTCTCGCTCGTGGTCTGGTTCGGCGTGAACCGCGCGGGCTCGGGAAGCCGCTCCGCGGCTGCGCACGTCAGGACGAGCCCCGCACCGCACGGCGCGACAACGCCGAGCGCGCCGCTCGCACGCTACAAGCCGAAGGGCTGCAGCTACACGGTGACTCTGCCGGACGGCGTCCAGGCCGCATCGATGGACGCACCGGCCACCGACGACGACCCCAGGCCCGTCCACGTCCACGTCGCCTGGGCTGGCGATCCCTCGTCGAGCTTCGCGGTGAACTGGAAGACGGGACAGGACACCAGCCTCACCGAGGTCGTCTACGGCACGGACAGGTCGAAGGTCGACACCGCGGACGGAGCGAAGGACGGCGTAGCGCTGCAGGTCGGCCACACCTACGTGTACGGCAGCGGCAGCGTGGTCTTCCACGATCAGACCACGCGCATCCACGAGGTGCACGCGTGCGGGCTCCAGCCGAGCACGACCTACTACTACAAGGCAGGCGGCCCCGGGCACTGGAGCGCGGTCTACGACGTGGCCACCGGCCCTGCGCCGGGCAGCGCTAGGCCGTTCCGCTTTGCCGTGCTGGGCGACGCTCGGGGCGAGCCCGAGGCCTTCGCCGAGGTGGAACGGAAGATCCAGAACGAAGCGCCCGATTTCCAGATCTTCACCGGTGACGCCGTCAGCTACGGTGCCAACCAGGCCGATTGGGACGCGTTCTTCGAGGCCGCGAGCGGCGACTTCCGCGTCGAGAACGCCATGGCGCGTATCCCGTTCATGCCCGTCAACGGCAACCACGAGAGCCTCGTCATCAACTACTTCGCCGAGTTCGCGCTCCCGGGTACGGTGAGCCCGGGCGAGGTCGCCGATTCCGGTGGCGGCGAGTGGTACTCGTTCAGCTACGGCAATGCGCACTTCCTGATGCTGGACGACCAGCCCACGGGCAGCCAGCTGGACGAGGAGACGTCGTGGATCAAGGACGACCTGTCGAGGCTCGACCGCCATGCGACGCCCTGGGTGTTCGCCGTACACCACAAGCCGATGTACACAGCGTCCGCCCACGCGCCGGACCTGGCGGCGCGAGAAACGTGGCAGCCGCTATTCGACGAATACAAAGTCGACTTCGATCTCAACGGCCACAACCACGTCTACGAACGCTCGCTGCCTATCCGCGGCTTCCAGCCCGGGACGCAGAACGGCGCGCTCGCCAAGGCCGATGAGAACGGCGCCCCCGTCGACGGGAGCGGCACCATCTACGTCGTCGCCGGCGGCGCGGGCGCGCCCCTGTACAACGCCGGCCGCGCCTATTTCACCGCCCACGCCGAGAAGACACGGAACTACGTCATCTTCGATATCGACGGCCGCACGCTGAACTACCGCGCCATGCGCCCTGACGGGAGCAGGATCGAGAGCTTCTCGTACACGAAGTAGCAGCGGGCCCCCGGCTCCATTCTGCGGGCTCCAGGCCCCAGGCTCGCCTCCGGCTGCGAATGCGCCTCGCGCGCGCACTTCCTCCGAGGCGCGGCCCGTCCACTGCGGGATCGTCATGAAAATGCTATCTGTTCGTCATATGCGTTCGGCTTGGCTTCCGGCTCTGGCACTGGCGATCGCGCTGTCTTCGATCGGGTTGGGCTGCAGCGCCGGCTCCTCCCACCACAAGAGCGGCTCCTCCGGTGGGCCGCTCACGAGCTACCAGCCGAAGGGTTGCGGCTACACCGTCACCCTTCCCGACGGCATGGATTCCCCATCGATGGACGCACCCGCCGCCGGTGCCGCTCCCGCACCGGTGCACGTCCATGTCAGCTGGGCCGGCGATCCTTCGTCGAGCTTTGCAGTCAACTGGAAGACGGGGCAGGACACGACGCTCACCGAGGTTGTCTTCGGCACGGACAAGTCTCTCGTGGCCGCAGCGGACGGCGCGACCAGCGGCGTGTCGCTACAGGCGGGCCACACCTTCATGTACAAGAGCGCGCTGTCCGCGGGCCCCGAACCGCGCATCCACGAAGTGCACGTGTGCGGTCTGACTCCCGGCACGACCTACTACTACAAGGCCGGCGGCCCCGGGCACTGGAGCGCCCTGTATGACGTGGCGACCGGTCCCGCGCCGGGCACCGCCAAGCCTTTCCGGTTTGCCGTCACCGGCGATTCGCGCAGCGACCCCAGCACGTTTGCCGCGGTGGAGCAGAAGATCGCGAGCGAAGCGCCCGATTTCCAGGTCTTTACGGGGGATGCGGTGAATATCGGCCCGAACCAGGTCGAGTGGGACGCGTTCTTCGAGGCCAGCACGGGCAGCTTCCATGTAGAGGATGCGATGGCGCGCATCCCGTTCATGCCCGTCAACGGCAACCACGAGAACCTCGTCATCAACTACTTCGCAGAGTTCGCGCTGCCGGAGATCGCGAGCCCGGGTGAGGTGCCCGACTCGGAGGGCGAGGAGTGGTACTCGTTCGGCTACGGCAACGCACACTTCGTGATGCTCGACGACCAGCCCATCGGCAGCGATCTGGACTCCGAGACGCAGTGGCTGAAGGACGATCTGTCGAAGGTCGACAAGAGCAAGACGCCGTGGATCTTCGCCGTCCACCACAAGCCGCTCTACACCGCGTCCCACCACTCGCCGGACATGGACACGCGCAAGGCCTGGCAGCCGGTCTACGACCAGTACAAGGTCGATTTCGTCCTCAACGGCCACAACCACGTCTACGAGCGCTCGCTGCCCATCCGCGGCTTCCAGACCGGTACGGAAAACGGCGCGCTCGCCCAGGCCGACGCGAACGGCGCTCCGGTGAGCGAGAGCGGCACCATCTACCTGGTCGCGGGCGGCGCGGGCGCGCCGCTGTACGGCACCGGCACCGACTACTTCACCGCGAAAACGGAGAAGACACAGAACTACGTCATCTTCGACATCGACGGCCGCACGCTGAAGTACCGCGCCATGCGCCCCGACGGCAGCGAGATCGAGAGCTTTTCGTACACGAAGTAGGACGGGCGGGCGCTACACTGCGCCCCCGTGTCGCTTCCCGACAAGAGCCGCGCGCTGCTCGCCGTCGTCCTGGCAGCGCTGCTCGTGGCCGCGGCGGGCTGGACGGTTAGCGCCGATGCCGTCGAGCCGTCGGCGGCGGATCGCCAGGCCGAGCTCATCCGTCACGCGGAGCAGGCCGAGCGCGAAGAGCGCGTCGAGGACGCGATGCGGCTCTACCGGCAAGCAGTCGACGCCGCTCCGCAGGCGAGACTGGCGCGCCGCGCGCGCACGCGGCTCGACTGGCTCGACAAGCGCAGCCAAGGCGGCGCCGGTCCGCTCGCCGCGCTCATGCGCATGCAACAGCTCGGCCCGGGACAGCTCACGATCGCGCGATTGCGTGCTTTCGAGCAGCAGGTCGACGGCTTTCCGCCGGGGCAGGTGCGACGCGAGTCGCGACAGCTGATCGCCGAGGCCTGGTTCCACCGGCTGCACCGGCCGCTCGACGCGGTGCGCGCCTACCAGAAGTGGCTGGCCGAACCCGGGCTGGACAGCGCCGACTGGCAGACAGCGACCCTGGGACTGGCGCTTTCGCGCGCGAAGCTCGGCGACGTACAGGCGTCGCTCGACGGTCTGCGCCGCGCCGGGCTCGGAAAGAAGGCCGAGACCAGCTTCCTCGAAGTCGAACAGGTCGCGCACTGGGCCTGCCCGCTTTCCTTCGGGCTGATCGGCGCGTTCGTGGCGCTGTCGCTGGGGCTGGGCGGCTGGCGCGGCCTTTCACCATCCCGACTCGCGCAAGCGCTGTCGCCGGCGCGGCTCGGCATCGGCTCGTTCGCCTACTCGCTGCCTATCGTGCTGGCGAAGATGCACCGCCCAGAGACCTGGCGCGCGATGCTGCTCCTGGCGCCGGCGTCGGCGGGTCTTCTGTTGCTGGCGTCGGTGGCCGGCATCGGCCTGGACGCTGCAGAGAGCCGCCCGCCGCTCCGCCGCCTGGTGCTGGCCCTGGGCGTGGCGTCGCAGATCGCCGTTGGCTTCCTGGCTTTCTACTACTCGCGCACCCTGCTCGGCATGCTGGTCTCGATGAAGGCGCTCTCGCGATGAACGCTCCGTGCCGCCAGCGCCCGATGCACAACGGCTCGAGCGGCAGCACCGTCGAAGTGCTGCTGGGGCTGACGGTCGTCGGAGCCAGCGTCCTGACGGCCTTCGCGCTGCTGCCGCGACGACGACGGCGCCAGGAGCCCGAGCAGTCCGACGGCGAAACCGATCAGCACAGCGAGGAGCGCGATGACGACGGAGCGTGAGCACGACAGCGAACGGCGCCGCGCGGCGATCTCGGCAGCCGCGCTGGTGTTCGCGATCGGGGCGCCCGTCACGTATGCCGCCCAGCGGCTCTACGAATACGCGCGCGGCGAGGCGGCAAATCCGATTCTGATCCTTCGCACGCTGCACACCGTCTACTACTGGCGCGTCGCGGTCGCCGTCTGGTGGGGGCTGATGCTGGCGCTCTTCGCGTTCCTCCATTTCATGCGCGACGAGCGCGACCGGGCCGACGAGCGGCGTGCGCGGCTGCTCGCTATCGCCGCTCTGGTCCTGATCCCACTGGTCGCCGTGTCGGCGTTCGTTTTTCCCTGATGTCTATCCGTCTGCTCCAGTCAATCCACGGCCACCTCGGCATGCTCGCGGCTGCCGCGCTGATCCATCCAGCGATCGTGCTGCGCCGGGGCAAGCCGCTCGGCTACCGCGCGCGCTGGGCCGTCTCGCTCTCGACGCTCTTCACCGTGCTGGCATACTCCGCCGGGATCGCCATCTATGCCGATTACCGGAATCTGGTGAAGCGAGCACTGTTCCACACGAATCTGAACGCGGGCATGTTGTTCGAGACCAAGGAGCACCTGGCGCTGGCTGTCGTGTGCCTGGCGCTCGGCGCGCTCACCGCCGCGCTGGTCGCGCCGCGCGAGGCGACCGCGCTCCGCCGCTCGGCCGCGATCGTGTACGCGCTGGCGGCGGCGCTGTGCCTGCTGACCGGCGCACTCGGCATGTACGTGAGCTCGGTCCGCGGCTTCTGGGGCTGAGTAAACTGCCGCTGCGGCACTTTCCGCTGCCGGCGCCAAGCCGATCGCGGCAAACCAGCGGAGAAGCGCCCTGACGCGCCGGGTCGGATTACCGCGGTGTGTCGGGAAATCCGACTACTGTGGGCTCGCGGTCGAACCATCGGGTATTATGATCGAGCGTGGACCGAACGGGGGGAGGTCCCAGCCACCAAGACCGCACGATGACCAGCCCCGGCACGGCACTCGACGAATCCAGGCCCCCGCAGCTGTCGCTCCGCGAACGGAAGTTCGCCCGCACCAAGCTGGCGCTCCTGCAGGCTGCGATCGACAAGCTGCGCGACAAGCCCTTGTCCGACATCACGGTCAAGGAGCTGTGCGAAGAGGTCCAGATCTGCGAGGCCACCTTCTTCAACTATTTCCCGAAGAAGGACGACCTGCTGCACTACTTCATCCGGATCTGGACGCTCGAGGTCACGCTCAAGGCGCGAGAAGCGGTCGGCGACGACGCGGGGCTGGAGTTCATCGAGCACGTGTTCGACTCCACGGGGCGCGAGCTGGCCGAACACCCGCGCATCATGCAGGAGATCATCGGTCATATGGCCCTGGATCCGCACGGCAATACCTGCGAGGGGCACGGCGAGCTCACGCTGGCCGAGTGCCGGCAGGCGTTCCCGAACCTGGAATGCAAAAAGAGCCTCGAGGACGTGCAGCTGGAGCACGTGTTCCGCCCCGCGCTCGAGCGAGCCGTGGAGCTCGGCGAGCTGCCGAAGGGCGCAGATCTCGACGCGGCGCTGCTCTCCCTCGTCAGCATCTTCTTCGGCGTGCCGCTGTGGATGTGCTGCAACCAGCCGGAGAAGATCCAGCAGGCGTACCACCAGCAGCTGGGCCTTCTGTGGGGCGGCCTCGGCGGCAGCCGCAAGTTCGCCGCACCCACCCGAGGCTAGCGCGCTGCGGACGGAGAGTCGTGGCTGGGGTCGGGGCGGGGTCCCGGCGCTTCGGACGGCGACACCCAGCGGGCGGCGTTCGGGTAGGTGCCCGAACGGGCCCTGAGCGGCCGGCGACGCATCCCGCGGGGGCTGGACGCCTCCGCCTCCGCCTCCGCCGAGAGTAGACCGGAAAGCAGGATGCCGAAGGTCTTGGTGAGCCGACTGTCGCCCTTCACGTCACTATCTACGGTCGGACGGCTGCGCGTCTTCCCAGTAGTCGCGGCCTGGGCGGGGGTCGCACGCGCGAAACAGCGCCCTACTGGGCTCGGGCGCGGAGGTCGATGCCCAGCTCGATCCGGATCTTGCGCGAGGAACCCGCCAGGAGCGCCCCGACGAGCAGGGCGACGACCCATGCCAGGAAAATCGACCCGCCGACGGCAAACACCACGACGGGGCGTGCGAATGGCTTGCTTGCGTAGAAATGCCAGAAGGCGAGATCCAGAGCGAGTTTCACCACGCAGGCCACGCTCGAGACGTTGTAGGCCTTCAGGGCCGTGGTCTTCCATCGCTGGAAGTCGGCTTCGGCCACCTGTGGGTACATCTCCGGCTCGCGCCGCTGCACGTCCATCTTCCTCATTGTGTAGACGAGCGCCAGCACCAGCGCGATGAGGTTCACGATATCCATGACGACCGGCCCGCCCCATAGCACCCGGGAGCGCCACGACCAAGCCCGCTCCGGGTCGCTCAGCCCTCGAGCTCTTCGACGTCGTGGAAGCGGGAGTAATCGACCTTCACGCGTCCGTCCGGCAGCGATTCCAGCACGTCAACGAAGCGCGCGCCCCACACGATGTGCTCGGGGCCGAAGTCGTGCTGCGCGTAGACGGTCTGCGCCAGGCTGCCATCGATGCCGGTCAGGATCGCGCCGATGCGCACGTTGTCCGCGTGCATGTCTTCCGAGGACAGACCGTAGAGCGGGCTGTCCTCGTCGATCGGGTGGATCACCAGCCACGTAAGAATGAACAGCGGGGTAGACTCCCGCTCCAGCTTGAGGTCGTAGAAGCGGCGCATCCGCTCTCCCTCCGCGGTGACGTAGCTCAGCAGCGCGCTCACCCGGAGTGAAGCCGAGACCACCTCGGTACCCCTGGAATTCGCCAGCCGGAACATCAGACAGGGCCGTCCGTCGCGCGGCCCGACCACGGCCACGTCGCTCCACAGCACGCGTGCGGAGGGCCGTGCGAACTTGGCGAACACGATGCCGGTCGCCAGCGCCGCGGTGACGATACTCGCGAACGCCTCGAGAGCGACCACCAGATTGCCCCAGTTGCCGTGCGGCGACAGCTCGCCATAGCCGATGGTCGACAGCGTCTGCACGCTGAAGAAGAACGCGTCCGTGAACGAGCCCGGGCGAGCCCCGTCGATGCTGCCGCCCCTGGCCAGATACAGCAGCGCGAAGACCACGTTCTCCAGCAGGTACACGGCCGCGAAGCCAAGCAACAGTCGCTTCCAGCTCGTCGTCAGCAGGAACGCGTAGAGGTCGGTGAACAGTCTGTGGCGCCGGCCTTGGCGCACGACGCGGCGGCGGAGCTCGCCCGTCGCATTCCGGGGTGGGTTCGCGCGAGCCGGCATCGTCCTGGGTTATTGCGCGATCCTCGCCGGGCGTCACCCGCCGGAGGCCTCGAACCAACCCAGATAGCGCGGCGGAAGGCCGACATTCGCGCCCACGTGGACCGCCGTGGCCTCGCCCAGCCGACCGTCCTCACCCACGCTGAAGCGGTCCACCACGCCGCGGCCGGCGTCGGCGGCAAAGCAGGCCTTGTCCGCCACGCAGCGCACGTCGCCCAGCGCGAACGGATCGGACGAGAGCAACACGCGATGCTGACCCGTCGCCGTGTCGAGCTCGATCAGCTTGTCCTGGCGCGAAGGCCGGCTCGAGTCCGCTTCCTGCCCGAAGCTGGTCACGAGCAGCGTGTGCGACCCCGACCATGCAACGCCCAACGCGATCGCGCCCTCGCCGAGATCCGCGGCGGCGAAAGTGCGATCGAGCGCGAGCGACGACCCGAGTGACACCAGGGCCACGCCGGACTCCGAGATCACGGGATCCCCCGTGCATTGGTCGAAGCCCCAGCAGTCGACGGCGAGCTCGCTGCCGTCGGGCGACAGCGCCGCCGCGGTGCAGTCGTGCAGGCCTTTCAGCACCAGCACGTCGTCGACGCTGGCGGTCGCGGGATCGATCCTGGCCAGGCGCGACTCGGCAGAGTGGCAGAAGTCCGACGTGTAGCCCGACAGAAGCACGTACAGGCGCCCGCCGGCGAGGACGACACGGTTCGCACGCGGCAGGTAGTCCGGACCAGCGCCCTTCATCGCCGGCATCAGGTCGATGTGCCCCGTGATGCGTGGAACCGAAGGATCGATCACGAGAAGGTCCTTGCCCTCGAGCTCCGGCACGTAGGCCCGATGCGGCGACACCGCGACGTAGTCCTGCGGATTGGAGGAGGAGCCGGCCGCGACGGAGAGCTGCACGACATGGGTCGTCGCCGGGTCGACCCACGAGATCACGTTGTTCCCTTGGTCGATCACCGCCACGCGTCCCCGCACACCCGGCCCGGGCAGGACAACATCCCCCGAGAGCGGTGCCGACAGCCCCACGGTACCGCTTCCCGATGACGCCACGGACGGCGACAGCACGCCTCCGTCCTGGCCGAGGAGCGCGACGTTCGTGGAGGAGTAGTCGGTCTCGACCACGACCAGACCGGCCTGCGCGTCCGTTCCCTGCGCGGGCGGCGGCGCCGGCGCGTTGCACCCGGCCAGCACCAGGCCCAGCGCCAGCCCCCAGAGTTTCCTGTCCACCGTTCGACCCTTTCCGGAGCGAGCTCGCGCTCCCGTGGCGGAGATTTCGATGGGCAGGTCTTCTGACTCTCCGGCCCAGCGGGATCGCCTTCCCGGTCTTGCCGACCAGTGGCTTCGTGACCCCGGATGCTCCGGATTACAGCGGCGGCTCCGTGCCGGATTCGCACCGGCTTCCCTTGGCGGTTTCCCGCCACCCCGCGAGGGGACCTATCGACGACGGCAGCGAAGCACAGCGCAGCCCCGCCTTCAAGGCGCGAGCTTCGATGGCGGGGCAACCCGGAGTATCCTCCACGTATGGGCTTCCGGACGCCATGCCTGCTGGCTGCCTTGCTGCTCGCTGTCGGCTGCGGCGGCGTTGTCGAACAAGGCGGTAGCGGCGGAAGCTCCGGCGGCGGAAGCTCCAGCGGCGGAAGCTCCAGCGGCGGAAGTCCGAGTGGCGGGACGGGCGGCGCGCCAGTCAGCTGCACCGGGTTTGCGGACTGCTGCGCCCAGGCCTGCACGCATCTGGTGAAGAGCATCCAATGTCCGAACACGCCGAATCCGGACTGCGGCTGCAACGCGAGCAACAACCTCCCCGTCGCGTGTACAAACGCCCTGGCGAATGCCTATCGCTGCCTCTTGAAGATCGGCCCGCAGGCGGTCAAGTGCGACCAGAACGGCAATCTGGCGTTGCGCTGCGGCGTCTGCGAGTCGCAGCTGCAAGCGCTGTCGCAGGCCTGCCACGGCGTCCAGCCCAAGTGCGCGTACTGAGCTCGCGACGGCGATGACGACCGCGCCTATCGTCTGCTGGGGCGAGCTTCTATGGGACTTGTTTCCCGACGGGCGGCGTCTGGGGGGCACGGCCGCGAACGTCGCCTACCACCTCGCCCAGCTTGGGCGCGCCGTCGTGCTGGTGAGCCGCGTCGGCGACGACGAGCCGGGGCGTGCTGCTCTCGCCGAGCTCGAGCGGAGCGGGGTGGATATCTCGCAGGTGCAGGTCGACCGGGACAGCCCGACGGGCACGGTTGGCGTGGAGCTCTCCGCGGGAGAGCCGCGTTTCACGCTCGCTTCCGGAGCCGCCTGGGATCGCATCGAGTATCCGCCGGCGCTCTCGCCGCTGGTGCGCCGCACGCCTGCGCTCTACTACGGCACGTTGGCGCAACGCACCCCATTGGGGTCGGCGTCACTGCTGGCAGCGCTCGCGGAGACCGCACCCGGATGCTGGCGCGTGTGCGACCTGAACGTGCGACCGCCATTCGCGACGCAGCACGTGCTGGAGGCCGCGCTGTCGCGCGCTCGCGCAGTCAAGCTGAACGAGTCCGAGGCCGCGCTGGTCGCCGAGCGCTATGCGATCGCCGATCCGGTAGCCTGGCTCGTCGAGCGCGGCGTGGAGCTGGTGGCGGCGACCCGCGGCGGACGCGGCGCGCTCGTCGCCACGCGCGCCTCGCAAGCGGAGCACGACGGCTACCCGGTGGATCCGTCCTCTGGCGATCGCGTCGGCGCGGGCGACGCCTTCACTGCCATGCTCATCCATCAGCTCCTCGAGGGCGCCTCGCCGGCCGTGATCGTCGAACGCAGCAACCGCTATGCGGCGTACGTCGCCTCCGAGTCCGGCGCGATGCCGCCGATCCCGCCGGAGCTCGGGCTGCCGTAGCCTCACGCGACGCCGCGCGATCGCACCGAGCCGTGCGGCCGCGCGCCGGACGTCTCGGCGAGGCAGCTGTCGAGCGCTGCCAGGGTCCGGCTGTGCTCGGCGGATAGCCGTGCGATCAGCTCGTGGACCTCGGATTCATCGGCGCTTTCCAGCCGTCGCGCGAGAGCGGCGAGGCTCGACGCTCCGACGTTGAGGCAGGCGCCCTTGAGGGAATGGGCCGCGCGGACGCGCGCACTCCGGTCTGCAGCGGTGGAGCTGCGAAGTATGCGATCGACGTAGCCCTGTGTGTCACTGTGGAACACGTCGACGAGCTCGGCCAGGACGCCGTCGCCCAGATCGGCCGCAAGCATGGCCAGCCGGTCCTCGTCCAGCAGCGGAGGCCGCTCCAGCGTGGCGATCACCTGTGGCGGCGACCGCGTTTCCACGCGACCCGGCGACAACCACCGATCCAGGATCTCGCCGAGCTGCCTGCGGTCCACCGGCTTGCCCAGAAAGTCGTCCATGCCGGCTTCGAGACAGCGCTCGCGGTCCTGGGCCGTAGCGCTGGCGGTGAGCGCGATGATGGGCACCTGGCCCCGATCGCCGTCCAGACGGCGCACACGCGCGGTCGCCTCGAACCCGTCCATCTCGGGCATATGGCAGTCCATCAGCACGAGATCGTAGGTCGCCTGTTCGATTGCTGCGAGCGCTTCGAAGCCATCCGAGGCGACGCTCGGTGTCGCACCGAGGCGCTCGAGCATCAGCATCGTTACCTTCTGGTTGACTGGATTGTCCTCGACCACGAGGACCTTCGGCGAGCCGCTCAGGGCCCGCTGACTCGGCAGCGACTGCCGGCGCACTCTCGGTTGGTGCGACGACGCCGGCGGCTCCAGGCTGGTGCTCGCGGCGGCCGGCAGGCTCGCCGTGAAGGCGAAGGTGGATCCGCAGCCTCTCTGGCTGTCGACCTCGATGTTGCCGCCCATGCGCTCGACCAGGCGCCGCGTGATGGCGAGACCCAGCCCCGTGCCGCCGTAGCGGCGGGTCGTGGAACCGTCGGCCTGCTCGAATGGCGCGAACAGCCGCGACTGCGCCTCCGGAGCGATGCCGATACCCGTGTCGCGCACCTCGAAGCGCAGCTGGCCGGGCGATTTGCGATCGCGCATCACGCGCACCGCGATGCTGCCTTCTTCGGTGAATTTCACGGCATTGCCCAGCAGGTTCACGAGGATCTGCCGCAACCGGCCTGGATCGCCGCGAACGACGGCCGGCACGTCAAGGTCGACACGCGTCTCCAGCGCGAGCTGCTTCCGGCGCGCCGGCTCGCGGATCAGATCCACCGCCTCTTCGATGACTGTCTCCACCCGGAACGCGATGGTCTCGAGCTCCATTCGACCCGCTTCGATCCTCGAGAAATCGAGGATATCGTTGATCACGTCGAGCAAGGAGCTGGCGGATTTGCGGATCGTCTCGGCGTAATCGTGTTGTTCGTGGTCGAGCCGGGTATCGAGCAGAAGCCCGGACATCCCAAGCACCGCGTTCATCGGAGTGCGGATCTCGTGGCTCATCGTCGCCAGGAACTCGCTCTTGGCGTTGCTGGCGTCGCGGGCGATCTGCCAGGCCTGCTCGAGCTCCAGACGCCCGCCCACCAGTCTCAGGAACGTCGCGCGCGCTTGCCTTCCTTCGTAGAGCAAGTACGCCGTCCCGATAGCGCAGCAGAGCGCCACCAACGCACCCGCCAAGCCCGCCCGCAGAGGAAGCACGACCAGGATGGGACCCACCAGAACAAGCAAGTGGCCCAGATGCAGCCTAGACCGGAGGGAGACTCCGGATGTTCCCGCCGCAGCGATACCGATCGTGCTGATGATGGCAATCGCCCCAGGTACCTGCGACCCGTAGATCGCGTACGTCACCCCGGACAAAAGGCTCCACGCGTAGACCGGCAGGAAGAGCGCGACGGCCAGCAGGCGCCTGGCCTGCTCCGGCCGCTCGTCCTCGAGCTCTTCGAGGCGATTCCACAAGTGCCACCTCAACCACGAAGTGAGCAGCAATCCGCCGAAGAGCGCGGCGGCGGTGCGCGGGTGGTCGTCGCGGAACCGCGTGCCGAATACGGTCAGCAGCGCCAGGAGCGGGTACAGAAAGGGCCCCTTCGCAAGGCGTCTGATGATCTCGCGGTCGATCTCCCGCTCGATGCCGAGGGGTACCCCCTGTTCGCCGGACGCACTCTCCGGATCGCTCATCTCGATCCAGTAGTACGGCCTGGATCCGACGGAAGATAAGCCGAGGATCCTCGACGAAGCGCCGCGAACGTGGCAGGACTCGGCCCATCGCGATGGCCGGCTCCGTGACCGATCCTGCGACCCTCGCCTCGCCCGCGGCGGCCGGCAACAACCGCGCGCGGCGCGCGTTCGGGCATCTGGCCTGGAGCACGCTCGGATACACCGTACTGGTGATCCTGTTTGGCGCCTGGGTGCGGATCTCGGGCTCCGGCGCGGGTTGCGGGCAGCACTGGCCGACTTGCCAGGGCGAGGTGATCCCGCGCCCGCACTCGGTGGAGATGGCCATCGAGCTCACGCACCGGGTCACGTCGGGAGCCAGCGTGCTGCTGGTGCTGGCGCTCATGGTGTGGGCGTTCCGCGGTTTTCCGCGTGGTCATCTGGCGCGCCGCGCCTCGGTCTTCGCGATGGCGTTCATGATCGGCGAGGCGCTGGTCGGCGCGGCGCTGGTGCTCCTGAAGCTGGTCGGCCACAACGACTCGGCGGCGCGCGCGCTGGTCATGGGCGTGCACCTGGCCAACACGTTCCTGCTCACGGGTGCCCTCGCCGTCGCCGCGCGCTCCTCCACGAAGCCTGCTCCGCCTAGCTGGCGGCCGCGCGGGTTCGACTGGTGGCTCTTGCCGGCCCTGGTCGGCACGCTGCTCGTGGCCATGCTCGGCGCGATCACGGCGCTGGGCGACACGCTGCACCCGGTTGTCGAATCGCAAGGCATCGCCGCGCGCCTTGCCGCCGATCAAAGCGTCGCGGCCGGCTTCCTCCAACACGCCCGCGAGGTGCATCCGCTCGGCGCAGTGCTGCTGGCAGCGCTACTTCTGTACCTGGTCTCGGCGCTGCCGCAGCGACATGACGGGGCGGAGGTCCGCCGTCTATCGACGGCGGTTCTCGTGTTGGTGCTGGTCCAGGTCGCTGCGGGGGTGATCAACATCGTGCTGTCGGCGCCCGGCTGGATGCAGCTGGTCCACCTCGCCCTGGCCACCCTGCTCTGGATCGCGCTGGTGCTGCTTTCGACCTCCGCACTGGCAGCGAGCCGTGCGTAGCGGTTAGGCTCGCGGGCGTGGACTCCTCCGCCGTGATCGGCCGCCTCCGGGCATCGAAGCTGTTCCACGGCTTGAACGACGGCTGGCTCGCCCGACTCGCGGCCGAAAGCCGTCTCGTCCGCTTCGGCGAGAACGAGTACCTGTGGCGCGCCGGCGGCCAGGCAACGCACTTCACCATCATCCAGCGCGGGCTGGTGCAGATCCTCCAACCCACGCCGGGCGGCGACGACTCGCTCCTCGCGCTGTTCGGGCCGCGCGAGAGCGTGGGCGACGCTGCGGTGATGGAGCGTGGGGTCTATCCGGCGGATGCCGTGACGGCCAGCGACGCTGTGGAGGTGCTGCGCGTGCGCGCGGAGCCGGTACTGGCGGCGCTGCCGCGCGAGCCGGAGCTGTCGCAGGCGCTGAGCCGCGCCCTGCTCGACCATACCCGCGCGCTGCGCGCCAAGATCACGGTGATGAGCGCCGGCACGGTCTCCCAGCGCATCGCCACGCTGCTCCTGCACCTGGCCGATCGCTTCGGCGACGAGGACGACAAAGGCCGCCTCTGGATCCCGGTGCCGCTGTCGCGCGGTGCGCTGTCCAGACTGGTGGGCGCTCGCGTGGAGACCGTCATCCGCACGGTCAGCCGCTGGCAGAAGGACAAGCTCGTGATCACCACGAAGGACGGCTTCGAGATCGAGTCGCTCGAGCGCCTCCAGGCGCTGGCCCGCGGAACCGGATAGTCAGCCGTACTCGGACGGCGTGCCTCGGAACGGCTGGGACGGGATGTTGAGGACCTCGGTCGGGAAGCTGTCCACGATGAATGCCAGCACGTCGCGCACCGAGATCAGGTGCGTGGGGCGCCCGTCCTCGTCGACAATAGGCACGTGACGGAAGCCGCCGACATGCATGGCGTTCAGCAGGTACGCGAGCTGGTCGTCCAGCATCAGGCATTCCGGACCCGGAGTCATGATCTCGGCGACCGTGCTCTGCTCTGGATCGAGCTTTGAACCGAGCACCTTCATGACCACATCGCGCTCGGTAGCGATCCCCACGAGCTTCTCCTGCTCGACGACCAGAACGGCGCCGATGCGGTGCTCCTGCATGAGCTGGATGGCTTCGGCAACGCGCGCGCCCGGTGGGAGCGTGACGAGCGTCTGCGAGTGGCAGCATTCCGAAATGGGGCGCAAGAAGACATCGGCAGTGAGCGCTCTTGGCGGTCGGGTGCGCTCTTCAAGTCTTTGCAGATCTTCCTCGAGCTGGAGATCCTCGGCCGGCTCTTGTTCGTTTGCGTTGGCCATGTCTTCCCCTTGGGTGCCGAGCGCGGGAGCGCGCCTGGCCTCTGGCGAGCCTAGCGCAACGTGACGGGAGGCGTCACGCGCCGCCCGTCCACCGGGCGGCCGGCTACTAGCGGTACGTGTGCCGCCGGCGCTCGCGGATTTCGTGCTCGATCGCAGCGAGCTCGGCGCGGTCGAGATGGGTCCCGAGCGCGGGGAAGACGTGCTGCTCCTCGGCCCGCAGATGCTCTTCGAAGAGCGTCGAGAGCTGGCGGGCAAGCGGCCCGAGGCGAGGCGCTTCCGCGACAAGTTGCGCCGGCTTTTCGGAAAGCACATGCCAAGCCGCGAGCTGCGGCGCGAGGAGCGCGTAGATGCGCTCGTGCTCGGCGTGCATGCGCTCCAGCGCTGCGTCGAGCTCGGGGTCGCGGCCCTCGAGCCGCGGCAGTACGGAACGGTCTTCGTCCTCGGCGTGCAGCGGCAGCGCGTGGGCGAAGTAGCGATGCAACCGCGCGGCAGCAGCCGCAATCTCGTCGTGCCGAGCTTCGAGCTCGCTGAGCGAGACGGCAAGGGCCGCGAAGTTGCGGATTCTGGCGTGGCAGTCGACCAACATCGAAAGCGCGTCGGACTTCCCGGGCTCGCGGCGCCGGAGTGAGGTGTGCAGCATGGCGGGACTCCTCCGTCGACAAGTGTGGGCCCCGGGCCGGACTGCACGCGATGACGTCGGTCATGATGGCCGCCCGGCCGCCG
Organism: uncultured delta proteobacterium; assembly: GCA_963826085.1. Classification (GTDB taxonomy): domain Bacteria; phylum Myxococcota_A; class Polyangia; order Polyangiales; family Polyangiaceae; genus CAWDXG01. The sequence goes on from CAWGVN010000001.1 coordinate 360,696, forward strand.
GGGCTTGCCCGCCCCGGACGCCCGTGACACAGGGCACGGGATGGCAGCCGGCCCGCTCCACCCCGAAGCGCTCCGCCCGCACTACAGCGCATTCCTGCGTCCGGACCGCATCCTGTTGACCGGCCACTCGCACCAGGCCTGGCCGGACGTGGCGCGCCAGGGCCTTTCGGCCGCGTTCGATGACGCAGCGGAGCACGTGGACGACAAGTGGCAGCGCGCGGCCGAGGTCGCCGATGGCGTACGCGCCGCCGTGGTGGAACGCATCGGCGGCATGGCCGACGAGATTGCGCTCGGGCAGAGCACGCACGAGCTCGTCTCGCGCTTCCTTTCGGCGCTCGACTTGCGTAGGCGTCCACGCCTGGTTACGACCTCGGGCGAGTTCCACAGCCTGGACCGGCAGCTCAGGCGGTTGGCCGAGGAAGGCGTCGAGGTAGCCTTTGTCGATGCCGCGCCGCACGGGTCGCTCGGCCAGCGTCTCGCCGCGGCCGTGGACGAGCGCACCGCCGCGCTGCTCGTGTCGACGGTGCTGTTCGAGACCTCGACGCGCGTGGGCGATCTGGGCGAAGCCATCGAGGCGGCGCAGCGCGCGGGCGCCGAGGTGCTGCTCGACGCGTATCACGCTTTCAACGTGGTGCCGTTCCGGGTCGAGGAGCTGGGACCGGATCCGATTTTCGTGACGGCGGGTGGCTACAAGTACGCGCAGTGGGGCGAAGGTTGCTGCTTTCTGCGGGTGCCGCCGGACACCCGGCTGCGCCCGGTGTACACGGGCTGGTTCAGCGACTTCACTCACCTGGACTCGGCGCGCAACGCCGGAGCGGTCAGCTACGGAGCGCGCCCGTGCGATCGCTTCGCCGGCAGCACGTACGACCCGGCGAGCCATTACCGCGCGCTCGCCGTGGCCGGCTTCTTCCGCGAAAACGCGCTCTCGGTCGGTCGCCTGCGCGAGCTGTCGCTGCGACAGACCGGGCGGATCCTGGCCGGGCTCGAAGGCTTCGACGTGCTCACGCCGCGCTCCCCCGGGGACCGCGGCGGCTTCGTCGCACTCCGGCTTGCAGAGGCGGCGATCGTGGTCCAGCGCCTGCGCGAGCAGGGCGTCTGGGTCGACTCGCGCGGCGGCGTGCTCCGGCTGGGCCCGGCGCCCTACACAACGGACGACGAGATCGACCGCGCCCTGGAGATACTGCGGCAGCTCGCCGGCTGACGACCCGCCCCAAGGCTCATGGCGTAACGGTGACGGACTGCTCCGGAGCACAGCGGCCGATCAAGAAGCCGCTGAGTGCGCCGAGGTCCGCCGAAAGGCTCGTGTCGAAGTCGCTGACCTTGTTGACCGCGCACAACCGGACACTGTACGTGCCCGCGTTGGCGAATACGTCGACGCCCAGATCCATCGAGCCGCCCTTCTTCAAGCGTGCCCACTTCGAGCCGTCGAAGTGCGGATCCTGGAAGTCGAAGTTCTGGTAGACGACGTTTCCGGTCGAGTCGGTCACGGTGACCAGCGCATAGCGCTCGCTCGGCGACCACATCACCGTGGATGTGTCTCCCGCGAACGCGGGCTGCTTGCTGAAGGAGAAGCTGACCTGATCGTTGGGCGCGTCGGTCACGGCCGAGAAGTTACCGCCGGCGACCTTTTTCGCCTCGGTGGCGTTATCCAGGTCAAACTTGAACTGGTAGGTGCTTTTCGGCGTGTACACCAGCGCCGCGTTGCCCGAACTGTCCGCCGTGTAATGCCCCGACGACGAGAGCGACAGCGGGATCAGCGTTCCGTCGGGAACCCTGAGCTGTACGTTGGTCGCATCGTCGATGAACTTGTGCTGCGTGCTTGCCGTGCTGATCAGCACGACCTCCGCCTCCACCGTGCCGTTGTCGTTCGCGAGCAGCGTGGTCACGGCCTGCACCGGAGAAGTGAACGTGGTGTTGGCTTCCTTGCTGCCGCAGCCGTTCTTGGCCGCGGGCAGGAACAGAAGGGCGAACAGCGCGCCCCCGATGCGGTACACGCGATGGCGGTTGACGGTCATTTCGATCCTCCCAGCGAGAACAAAGGCAGCGTTCCGGAGGTATCATCCGGGTGAAGAGCCGTACAAAGGCCGAGCAAGCCGCATGCCAGGCAACAACCGGCGAAAGCGCCGGGAAACTCCGCCTCGGGCGCCCCGTGCGGCACCCGCCGGTCACGGCGCCGCATGAACGCGCGTCCACGCGAGCGCGCTTGGCGGGCACTGGACTTCGAGGCTATCGTGGCCGCACGGTGTCTGACCTGTCGCGTTTCCTGCGCTTCCTCGACCGCTCCGACGTGCGGGAGCTCGTGCTGCAAACGCACTCGGCGGCGAGCGTCCGCCTGGGCGACGAGCTCCGACCGGTCACCAAGGAGCCGCTCTCGCCGGCCCATCTCGAAGCGCTGCTGGCCGACACCGCGCTGGCGCCGCTGGTGCCGACCAGCGACACCGCCGGGGAGACAGCCAGCGTGCAGATCGAGGGACACAACTACGCGGTGCGGATCGCGCGCTCCGGTGGACGGCTGCAGATCCGGATCGCCCGCGTGGCGGCACGACCCCGCCCCGCCGGAGGTCCGACGCTGCGTTCCGCCGAGGAACCTGCCCGGGCCCCGGCAGCTTCCGGCATCGAGCTCGACCTGGGTGGCGACGCCGGCAGCGGCGTGGCCGTCGATTCGGACCAGGCGCCGACCGGGCGACACGCCCAACCGATCCACGCCGAGCCCGCACCGCACCGCCACGCGCCAGGGCCCCCGGTCGAGGTGCGCGCCGCAATGCCGACCGGAGCGGGCCTGAAGTCGCTGGCGGCGTTCATCGCCCGGGCGCGCAGCGCCGGCGCCAGCGATGTGCACTTCCTGTCGGACGGCCCGCCGCAGATGCGGTTGGTCGGCGAGCTCAAGCCGCAGGGCGCGCCGCTTCCCGACAGCGAAGTCCGCGGCATGCTCGAGCCGCTGCTCGGCAAGCAACAGCGCCGCCAGCTGGAGGAGCGCGGCTACGCCGATCTCGCGGTCGACCTGCCGGAGGCGGGACGCCTTCGCGTCAACGTCTGCCGCCAGCGCACCGGGCTCAAGGGCTGCTTCCGGCTGCTTCCGTCCTCGCCGCCCACGCTGGCAGAGTTGGGGCTTCCCGAGGAGCTGGGTCGCATCACGCAGCAGCACCAGGGCCTGGTTGTGGTGTCGGGACCCAGCGCGCAGGGCAAGACCACCACGATGGGCGCGCTGGTCGACCTGTTCAACGCGCAGAAGGCCATCCACATCATCACAGTCGAGGATCCCGTCGAGATCCTCCACCCGGTCAAGCGCGCGCTGATGTCCCAGCGCGAGGTGGGTGCGCACACCGCCTCGTTCCAGCGCGCGCTCAAGGCTGCGCTGCGCGAAGACCCGGATGTGATCGCCATCGGAGAGCTCAGGGATCGGGAGACCGTGGAGATGGCGCTCAGCGCCTCCGAGACCGGCCATCTCGTCATCGCGACGATGAGCGCGCCGTCCGGCGCGCGCACTATCGACCGCTTGATCGACATGTTCCCGCCCGACGACCAGGCGCAGGTGCGGGCCACGCTGGCCGGCGCGCTCAAGCTCGTTATCAGCCAGCGCCTGCTGCCCAGCGCCGACGGCACGCGCAGAGTGGCGGCTGCGGAGATGATCACGGGCAACGTGCCGCTCTGGAGCTTGATCCGCGACAACAAGCTGTACCAGCTGACCAGCCTGCTGCAGCGCGGTCGGGCGTACGGGATGATCCGTATCGAGGACTCGCTCGTGCAGCTGCTCAAACAAGGGCTCATCACCCAGGAGACCGCGCGCGCCTATGCGGACGATCCGCGGTCGGTCGCCGCCGCCACGGCGCCCCAGGCCGCGGCTCCGCCGCCGGCCCAGCCGCAGGCCGACGCGGGGCGCGGGCTGCGCGGCCTCTTCGGGAGGAAGAGCTAGTGGCGGCCATCGATCGCTTGTTTGATCAGTTGCTCGAGCGCAACGGCTCGGACCTGCATCTGTCGATCGGCTATCCGCCCATGCTGCGACTCAAGGGCGATCTGGTGCCGTTGGGCAATTCGCCGCTGCAGAGGAGCGAGATGGAGCGGCTCCTGTTCGAGCTGCTCGACGACGACCGACGCCTGCAGTTCGAGGCCGAGCACGACCTGGACTTTGCCTACGCGCTCGGCGACCGCGCGCGCTTCCGCGCCAACTACCTGTACAAGACCACGGGGCCGGGAGCCGTGTTCCGCACCATCCCGACGCGCGTGCTGAGCGCCGAGGAGCTCGGCTTGCCGGCGGCGACCATCGCGCTGGCCGAGAAGCGTGCAGGCCTGGTCCTGGTAACGGGCCCCACCGGCAGCGGCAAGAGCACGACGCTGGCGGCGATGCTGTCGCACATCAACCACACGCGCTACGGCCACATCCTCACGATCGAGGATCCGGTGGAGTTCGTGCACCAGCCGGACAAGTGCCAGGTCACGCACCGGGAGGTCGGAGTGGATAGCCCGACGTTCGCCGACGCGATCCGCAGCGCTGGCCGCGAGAACGCGGACGTGATCCTGGTCGGCGAGCTGCGCGGCCCGGAGACCATGCGTCTGGCGCTGCAGCTGGCGAGCTTCGGCGTGCTCATCTTCGCGACCGTTCACACGAACTCGGCAGCCTCCACCATCGACCGCTTCGTCAACTCGTTCCCGGCCGCCCAGCAGCCGCAGATCCGCGGGCTCCTTTCGGACTCGCTGGTGGGCATCGTGGCGCAACAGCTGCTCAAGCGGGCTGACGGTTCCGGTCGTGTAGCGGTGCACGAGATCCTGATCGGCAATACCGCTGTGGCATCCACGATCCGCGAAGCGAAGACCGCGATGATCCCGAGCCTGATCCAGGCGGGCGCCCGCGAAGGCATGCAGAGCATGGACGCCGCGCTCGACCGGTTGGTGCGCGAGGGGACGATCACGGCCCAGGACGCGCTGGACAAGGCCCTCGACAAGGAAAGCTTCGCCAGGCTTCCGCACGTGGCCCAGGCAGTCGGGAGCGGCGCGCTGTGAGCGTCGACTCGTTCCGCGTCGAGAAGCGCCGCGTCGCGGCGACGATCGGGCCTATGGCCCGATGCGCTGGGTGCTGACGGCGATGCGGTCGTAATAGAATGCGCCGCCTGCGGTGTTGCCCCCGTTGTACGTGTCGTCGAACACGATGCGGCTGCGATCTCCCGAGGGCGGCGTGCCGCACGTGAGCCAGCCGTTTGCCGAATCGACCGTAACGTTCGTGGCGTTCTGGATGTCGAAGGCGGTCACGAGCACGCCGTCGTACCAGAAGCGAGCACGGCTGTTCGTGAAGTCGTACTCCACTTCGATCGAATGCCAGGCGTTCGCTGTCGGAATCAACACGCTGCCGCCCTGCTCGAGGTAGAGGTCGAGGCTGCCCGGGTTCGAATTCTCCCACACCCACGACACGCCGCTCGTCGACAGATACAGGCCGTCCGTCGGGGGATCGAAGGCAGCGTTCTTGAAGCGGATCCACTTGTGATGGTTCGTCGGCAGGTTGCCCGTTCGGTAGAACCACACCCGCGCAAAGAAGTGCGCGTGTGTGCCGAACTGATAGGTAAACGCCACCGCTTCGTCAGTGCCGTTGGCCGCGTACGCGCTCTTGGCTGACCAGCTTCCGTCGTGCGCGTAGTCTTGTGATCGCGCGATGCTGAAGCTGCCCGAAACCGGCGAGGGGCTTCCGCCCGAGTTGTTCTGGAACCCGTCCCAACCGGTCTCGAACGACGCGTTGTTCAACAAGTCGGGCGTCGCGAAGGAACCGGCGTCGGCGCCCCCCGCGCTCGCGCCGCCGCCGCCCGCTGCGGCGCCGGCGGATCCTCCGGCCCCCGCCGATCCGCCCGTCGAGTTCCCTGCCGATCCGCCGCTGCCGTTGTTCCCCGCTGCTCCTCCCGCGCCCGCTCCGCTTTCGGCGCCTCCAGCGCCGCCGCTCGCCGAAGGACTCGAGTTCGAGCTGTCACAAGCGACGGCGCATCCCATGGCGAGCGCCAGCACGCACCAGATCGGCCAGGTGTGCTCCATGACGACATCCTAGCCCAGAGCACGGCCGCCGTGGGGAACCGCCAGCTCGAACAAGCCGGCGGTTGTCCTCCCCTCCCGCCGCGACCGTCCCGTCAGTATCCCGTGCGGCGGATGGCGTGGTACGCGCTGGACGCGGTGCGGTAGCCGGCGACGCAGCCGTACGAGCAGCCCTTGCACTCGTAAGCGTAGATCGAGCCCCATCCGTCGCCCTTCCCATACAGGAAGATGTGTCCGGCCCCGCCGCTGCGGTACACGAATGCGTCCGCGGCCTTGACGTTGCTCCGCGACACGGTCTTCCACATGCTGGTGTCGTAGTAGAAGTCGGCCGTGCTGTACGGGTGCGAATCGACGCTCAGGTCGGAGTTGCTCGACGGCACCTGCCAGATCTTCGCGACGTAGCCGGAGCAGTCGCCGCCGTAGTAGCCGCCGTGCGAGCAGCTGGGGCAGCTGCCGTTGCACGATCCGGCGGTGGTGCTGGTCGGGCCCGTGGGGAGGAAGCGGCCATGCCCCCACCAGTACGAGAAGCCGACGCCGGCCTGCGCGCGATCGAGCGCGGCCTGCACCACGGCGGAGTACTGCGAGCTCGAGCCACCGCTGCCCGCGCTGCCGCCGCTGCCCGCGCTGCCGCCGCTGCCGCTCGTGCCGCCAGCGCCGCCGCTGCCGCTCGTCCCGCCGCTTCCACTCGCACCGCCACTGCCGCCTGTGCCTCCACTGCTGTCCGGCTCCAGGCCGATCGAGCCCCAGGTGTCCGAGCCGCTGTCGACGTGGATCGTCTCGGTGGCGGTCTGGTAGCCCGGTGCGGACACACTCAGGTCGTAATCGCCCGGCACGAGCTGGAGCGACCAGAAGGCGTCGCCCGCGCGCGCCGTCGTGGAGCTGCCGCCGAGGACGCTCACCGTGGCGCCGGCGATGCGCACGTTGCCGCTCGTGGTCGGCGAGGACGTTCTGCGACAGAATCCCACACCACGCCGAGCGCGCGCCCCGGCGGCTCGGTGGGGCCCTGGGGGGTCGGCTGCGCAGCGCCGTCGGCGATCGAGATCAGGTCCGGAATGCTGCCTTCCAGGCCGTCGCCGGGGCACTCGGTGCTCGCGCCGGAATAGTCACGGTGGCCCTTGATGTCCGAGGTCGACGGCGAGATGCCGAACTTCTGCGCCAAGGCGTGCATGACGTGACCCGCGGCCTCGATGGCAGCTTGCGTGGGCACGTTCGAGCTGGAAATGCCGTCGCAGGCGCCCTTCTGGAAGCAGCCCACGAACGAGATGCCGATGTTGCCCGTGTTCTGGTGGGCCACGTGCGCGCCCATCGTGTCGACCGGGCGGCCCTCCCACACACGGCCATCCTCGGTGACGAGGAAGTGGTAGCCGATGTCGCACCAACCGCGCGTGTCCTGGTGGTAGGCCTGGATCGAGCGGATGCGCGCCTCGTAGCCGCCGGACGAGGACGGCGGCGTGAAGGTGTGGTGGATCGCCATGCGGTACTTGTTCGGATCATTGCTCGAGCAGCGTGCCGGACGTGCATTCCATGCGGAACGCGGCTGCACCAGGCCGATCAGGGCCGATGACAGCCCCTGACTCGTGGAGCCCACGCCCGACGAGTGCCGCGAGTCGTCCGCGTTGATCTCCGCCGGCGTCACGGCGTCGTAGATCATGTTCTGGATGAGCCGCATCTGGTCCGACGGAATGCGGATCTGCGTCGCGGGCACGCTCTCGCCAAGTTCCGCGCGCGCCACCAGGTGCGGCGCCTCCTGCCAGGTGATCGTGGCCGGCGCCCAGTCGGTCTTCGTGCCGTCCTTGCGCACGCCGCGTACCTCGGGGGTCACCTTCGAGTTACCGACGTCTGCCCACAGATCGAACAGGAAGCCGCCACGGGTCGCGAGCCCGCCCGCGGGAATCACCTTCGAAACAGCGTAGCCGCCCTCCTGGGTGAACTTCGATAGATCCGCCGTGCCGAACACCACGTCGTCGCCGGCGCCGGTGCCGCCACCAATCGGCCGGTGGCGCTCGCCCACTGCCGGCGAGCATGCGACCGCGAACAAGACCAGACCCAGAATGACCCAACGCAGGAAGCGGCTCATGGGCCACCATGGAGCAGACACCGTGCCAGCCCCTCCACGCAGGGATTTTCCGCGATTTTGCCGCCTTTACGGGGCGACGATCGTCCGGAAGCGTCCGGACGGTGCCGGACGGTCCGGACAGTTCATCACTGCCGGATGAGGCGTTTCATTTCCCGGTTGCCGTAGCAGACGACGGATTCGGTCTGGGTGGCGACCTGGTTTTCCAGGTGAGCCACGAAGGCTCTCGCTATCTCGTCCTGGCGGATGTTCCCCCAACCGAGCGCGTCCGGAATCAGCGCGGTGAAGTAGGTCGTCCAGCGGGGCGTGTGCGCGTTTCCGACGATCACTCCTGGCCTGAAGACGGCCAGCTTCTTGAATCCGGCGTCGAGCGCGGCCCGGTATTTCTTGCCGATCACACGCATGTATTTGATCCGCGAGTCAGCGCTGTTCTCGTCGACGCCGACGGCGGTCAAGAGCTCGAAGATCTCGATCCCGGCCGCTTTGCAGCCTCGAGCAAACTTGCCGAACAGCTCGACCTCGACTGCCATCATACGCTCTTCGCTCATCGAACTGGTTCCGCTTCCGATCCCGATGCAGCTGATCGCCACGTCGCGACCGCGTGCGCTCCTCTCCACCACCGCTTCGAAATCATCCGAGCTCGTGTCGACCACGACCTGGTCGACCTTGGCCTCGTCCTGAAACGCGGCGACGGCTCGTCGCCCTAGCATCGTCAGCTGCGAGCACACGTCGCTCTCGATCAGCGCCCGGGCAACCGCCCCGCCGACCTCTCCGCTACCCCCGAGAAGAATGCACTTCATCGTCCGCCTTTCATTCGTGCTGACGACCGACATCCTAGCGCCTCCAGACCAACGAGAGTCGGGGTCGAACAGGCCGACAACTTCATCTCCCCGCGTTCCGCAGCGCCGGATCCAGCGCGTCCCTGAGCCCGTCGCCGAGCAGGTTGAAGCCGAGCACGGTGGCGGTGATGGCAAGCCCCGGAAACAGCGCCACCCACCACGCCTGCTGCATCCAGGCCGTGCCCTGGTTCAACATCATGCCCCACGACGGCGTATCGGGCTCCGCGCCGAGACCCAGGTACGTCAGCGCCGCTTCGGCCAGCACTGCGAAGGCGAGCGACAGCGACGTCTGCACGATGATAGGACCCAGCGTGTTGGGCAGGATGTGGCGCAGCATCACGCGCAGGTCCCCCGCCCCGGTGGCGCGCGCGGCTTCAACGTAGTCGGAGCGCTTCACCACCAGCACGGCGCCGCGCGCGATGCGCGCGAAGATTGGCGTGTAGACGATGCCGATCGCGACGGTGAGATTGACGAGGCTGGCGCCGAGGATAGCGATCACCACCAGCGCGAGCAGGATGTCCGGAAACGAGAACATCAGATCCACCAGCCGCGAGAGCGTGCCGTCGACCCAGCGGCCGAAGTAGCCGGCACAAAGGCCGATCGCGGTGCCGAGCACCAGCGCGATCGCGACCGACAGCACGCTCACGCCGAGCGAGATGCGCGCGCCGTACAGCACGCGGCTCAGGACGTCGCGCCCCAGCGAGTCGGTGCCGAACCAGTGGTGTAGTCCCGGCGGCGACAGCACGTGGTCGACCTGCATCGAGTACGGATCGTAGGGAGCGATCAGCGGCGCCGCGAGCGCCACGACGGCGTACACGACGACCGCTACGGCTCCCGCGCGGGCCAACCGCCCGCGCAGCATCGGCGATAGCCCCTTCATCGCCGGAGCCTCGGGTCGAGGCGGGCATAGAGCAGATCGACCGCCAGGTTGATGGTGATGAAAGTCGTGGCGATGAACAGCACCGTGGCCTGGAACAGGGGGTAGTCGCGATTGCCGAGTGCCTGGAATGCGAGTCGCCCGATGCCGGGCAGCGAAAATACCTGCTCGATCACCACGGAGCCGCCCAGCAGATAGCCGGCCTGGATGCCGATCACGGTCAGCACCGGGATGAACGCGTTGCGTAGCGCGTGCTTCACCACCACCGTGCGCCAGGGCAGCCCCTTGGCGCGCGCAACGCGCACGTGGTCGCGGCCGAGCACCTCCAGCATGCTCGACCGCGTCATCCGCAGCACCACGCCGGACACCGCGCCGCCGAGGGCGAGCGCCGGCAGAATCATGTGGCGCAGGTTCGGGCCCAGACCCTGCGACAACGACGCAAAACCGCCGGAGGGCAGCCAGCCGAGCCCGAGCGCAAACACCAGCACCAGCATCGTGCCGAGCCAGAAGCCGGGTACGGAGATCCCCATCAAGCCGCCGACGTTCGCGGCGTAGTCGGCCGGGCCGCGGCGGTACATCGCGCTCAGCGTGCCAAGCGGGATCCCGACGAGCAGGGCTATCAGCAAGGCGAGCGCGGCGAGCTCGAGTGTGACCGGCAGGCGCTCGCCGATGGCCTCGGTCACGGGCGTGCCGGTGAAGCGGGATTTCCCGAAATCCCCCCGCACCACCTTGCCGAGCCAGACCGCATACTGGTGCGGCTCGCTCCGGTCGAGGCCGTACTCCTGGCGGAGCGCCCGCGCGTCCCTCTCGTTGTAGCGAGCGCCGAGCATGGCCGTGACAGTGTCGCCGGGCACGAGCCGCACCAGGGCGAACGCCACGATCGACACGCCGAGGAGCATCGGCAGGAAAATCGCGAGACGGCTGAGCGCGTAGCCGAGCATGCGCTACGTTCCGCTCCGGAGCGACACGTCGCGGAGGAAGATCGTGCTCGCCGTCGGGTGAACGAAGAAGCCCTGCACGCGGCGTCGCGCCGCGGAGATCTGGCTATTGTCGTACAGGAATACCATCGGCGCGTCGGTGGCCACGATGCGCTGGACCTTCGTGTAGATCGCCTTCCGACGCTGTCGATCGCCGACCTCGCGCCCGAGTTCGAGCAGCTTGTCGAGCTCCGGGTTGGAGTAGCCCTGCTGGTTGTACTTTCCGCCGGTGTGGAACAGGTTGTACGTCCACTCGTCCGGATCCACGAAGCCGACCCAGCCGACGACATCCATGTCGAAGTCGTGACGGCCGAGCGAATCGAACAGCAGCCCCGATTCCTGCATCGCGATGTGCACGCGGATGTCGATGTCGCGAAGCTCCTGCTTGATTACCTGCGCGGCATTGACCTGGTAGGGAAAGGACGAACCCACTTTCAGAGTGGTAGAGAAGCCGCCGGCGTGGCCGGCTTGTGCCAAGAGCCTCTTGGCACGGGCCACGTCGCGATGCGGGTACAGGTGCAGCCCGGCGTAGGCCCAGTGCGAGGGTGGGATGTTGCCGCCGTCCAGCACCGTGGCGCGCCCGAGCTTGACCAGCTTGTCGACAAGCTTGCGATCGACGGCCCACGCGACGGCCTGACGCACGCGCACGTCGTCGAAAGGCGGGCGGCGCGTGTTGAGCCCGATGTACTCCCAGAAGGTGCCCGGCACCGAGTCGACACTGATGGCCGGGTCGCGGCGGAGCTCGGCCACGTCGCGAGGCGGCACGTCGAGCTCGATGTCAATCTCGCCGGTGCGGAGCGCGGTGGTGCGCGCGTTCTCGTCGGCGATGGGACGGTAGACCAGCCGCTGTACGCGCGGCAGTCCGGGCACGTAGTAGTGCGGGTCGCGCTCCAGTGTCAGGTGATCGTCCTTCTTCCACTCGACCATGCGGAACGGGCCACTGCCGGCGTCGTGGCGGCGCAGCACGCCCTCGCCCTTGTCCTGCATGAGTCGGCGGTCGACGATTGCATTCATCGGGTACGCCAGATACGTGAGCAGCGGCGCGAACGGCCGGGACAGCTCCAGCACCACCGTGTAGCGGTCCGGCGTCTCGATCCGGCCGACCGCCGCGAACTGATCGGCGCGGATCTTCTTCTTGCGGATTCGCTCGATGGAGTACTTCACGTCCGCGGCGTCGAGTTCGCGACCGCTGGTGTGGAAGCGTACGCCGTGGCGCAGGTGGAACGTGTAGCGCTTCTGGTCGGGGGAAATCTCGTAGCTCTCGGCCAGATCCGGCTCGACTTCGCCGTAGCGCCGCGTGTAGCGCATCAGCGTGCTGTACATGTTCTCGATGAGCCGCATGGAAGCAGCGTCCGAGGCCGCGTGCGGGTCCAGCGTCTTGCCGTCCGACTGCAGCGCCACCGAGAGCTCGCCGGCGTGTCGCGCTTCTGTCGCGACGAGAGCCTGCTTTCCGCCGCCGCGCGCGGCGAGCCCCGCCGCGACCGCCACGCCAGCGGTTACCAGGGCAAGCCAGAGCCATCGAGAACGCGTCAGAGCCGATTCCCTCCTGGCCGGGAGCGCGCTTCGCGCCACAGCGACCGGGGACGACCATGCCGCGGATGGCGCCGGAGCGCGACCCCGGATGCGGCGCGCGAGCGCCGCTGGCTAGCTCGCCTGGGATTCCACGGAGTCCGGGCTCCCGGCCACTTCGCGAAGCTGCGCGAGATTGTGGACGGTAAAGCCTTGGGCTTCGGTATCTACGATCTTCTCGCGCTCCCAGCGGGTCATCACGCGGATCGCCGTCTCGAACGAGGTGGACACGAGATCGGACAGCTCGCGGCGCGACAGGGCGACGGGAATCGTGGACGTGCCGTCCTCGAAGTCGTCGCCGAACTGGTCGTAGAGCTTGAGCAGCAGGGTCGCCAGCCGCGCTTCCACGGAGCCGGCGCTCAGCACCTCGATCTTGACGTGCAGCGCGGACAGCTTGTTGTGCAGCGAGCAAGCGAGCGACACGCCGAGCTGCGGGCTCTTCCGCGTGCCTTCCAGCACGACTTCGCGCGGGATACAGATAACGTGAGCCTGTTCGGTCGCGACCATCGCATCCGACGGATAGGATTGGCCCTTGAGAACCGCCACGTCTCCGACGGTTTCCGGCGGGCCGAACAGACCGCAGATCGCCGAGCGGCCGCGTGGACCGGAGCGAACAAGCTTGACCAATCCGTTGCGGATCACGGTGAACGAACGAGCGGGCTCGCCGGCCTGCCACAGGTACTCGCCACGATGAAACGACCGCGTCGTTGCATACGTGACCATCTTTTCTAGAACCTGCGGCTCGACGCCGGCGAAGGCGGGGGCGCGCTCGAGGATTTGCTGGAGACCCATTGCAACCGGCATCTTAGCAAGTTGCGTTCCCGCATTCCCGTGGTGGGCGTCCCGCCTCGGGATAGCAGGCGTCAACGCGTAGGTTGACGCTGATCAGGCGCTCGCGGACCTGATCAGGTTGCGCAAATCGGTCGCTGGGCCTCCAGCTGCCGGAAAGATAGCTGATTTATTTGCGCAACTTCTGCCGGCAGCTCCGCGCGGCCCGCAGAAGCTGCGCCGAGCCTACTTCCCCTTGAAGGAGCGAATGAGCTTCACGAGTGCGTCGACGACCTCGGGCTTCTTCTTGAGGTCGGGGTGCGCCGGCATGATCGGGCTCCGGCCGACCGCAGCGCCGCCCTGGACAATGGCCTTCTTCAGCTCGTCGTCCTTGACCTTGTCCTGCCACTTGGCGTCCGTGTAGTTCTGCGGCTTGGGATTCAGGTTGGCCGCTCCGGGGCCGTCGCCCTTGCCGTTGGCGCCGTGGCACACGACGCATTTCTGCGTGAAGTACGTCTTCGCCGCGGTTGCGGGATCGACCTTGGCCACAGCCGGCGCGCTGGCGGCCGCGGGTGCGGCGCTCGCCGTCTCCGCCGTGCTCGCCGTCGATTCCTGCTTCTTCGACTTGCTGCAGGCGATCACCACCAGACCGGTGCCGATCGCGGTCAGCGCCATCACTCGAATCCGTCCGCTCATTTCAACCAACCTCCGTGTTCGCAGGAAAACCGTGGATCCAGTCGCGGCCAGAAACGCAGCCGCGGCCGACGCCCGCCCCATACCATATTGTGGGGCGCGTGGAGACTCGCGCTTGAGCCGACCCTCCGCCATGCGGATTGTCAGTGCATCGGCATCGTGCCGGCACCGGCGGCGAGCTGCTGCTGGACGACATGCCACGCGACTACCCGGCCGCCGTAGCGCTTGGCAACGTCCTCCGCCGCCGATCTGGACGCGTAGACCAGAACCGGCTCTCCCATGACGTGTTCGCGCTTCACTTCCAGCACAAACGCGGCGCTGTCCGCTTCAACCCACGGGCGCAGAACCGTGCCCGGATTCCGGGGATCTGCCTTCGGATCGAGCACTTCCACGAACATCCGCTCGACCGAGCCGTGTGGCGACGGGCTCTGCATGTATTGGACCAGATCGCCAACCGAGCAGAAGAAGAGGCGGGTTCCATCGTGGTAGACGAGCTGACCGCGCGGCGCGGGCTGCTCACGCACGACCATGCCGCAGGCGGCGCATTCCGCCCCTCCGAACGGAGCAGCCGAAGCCTGCGCTGCAGGGGCGCTGCCTTCGTGGCGGCTCCGGCAGCCAGTCGTATGGGCGGCCACAAATAACATCAGGCAGCAACCTGCCAGGACAGCGCACACGCGCGAGAATCGATTCATCGGGACACCTTCTGGCGGGAGAGCAAGAGCCCGCTGAGGGCCAGGGGAACCAGCACCCAGGCGGCCCAGAGCACGCCGATCACTACCGGACTGGGCGGAGAGACCTTCATGCCCAGGTTCGAGAGTACGTCCGGCCCGCCGAAGCGCTGCATCATCTCGATGCGGAACAGGCCCGCAGGGTTGGCGACGACCAGATCAGCCACGGTGCCGGGCGCGATGCCCCCTTGCGTGAGCACCAGAAGCCCCAGGAGACCAAGGTCGTAGAAGAAGACGAGCAGGAACCAGACAGCGACCACTGCGCTCGCAGCCGCGAGCTGCCGTCGGACCGCCGCGGAGATCAACACGCCAAGCGAAAGGAAGGCCGCTCCCAGAAGCAGCGTCGGCAGCATCAGCTGCATCAGCACGCCGCGGTTTTCCGGGGAAGCCATCGCCACAGCCGCCCCGAGCCCGAGCGCCACCGCGGCCGTGAGCGCAAGCAGCCGGCCGAGAAACTTGGAGAGCACGACCTCGAGCTTGGTCACCGGCAGCGACAAGAGGAGCCCCAGCGTGTTGCGCTCGCGCTCGCCGACGACCGCGTCGTGCCCGAGCACCAGGGCCACGAGCGGCACCAGCAGGCTCACCAGCGTGACCAGGCTCGGGCCCGTGAGCTTGGCCGCCGTGGCTCCCGCGCTGCGGCCGTACAGGCTGACCGCGGAAGCGAGCAGCGCGAACAGCACGCTGATCACCAGCACCCAGCGATCGCGGGTCCGTTCGGAGAGCTCATGCACCACGAGTGCGCGCGCGACGCGTCCCATCAGCTCGCCTCCTCCAGAAGGTGCTCGTAGACCATGTCGAGGCCGGGCTCCTCCACGCGCACGGCGCTGACCGCTTCCGGGTAGCCGGAGCGCAGCTCGAGCAGCGACAACAGCCTGTGCGGCTCGACCTCCACGCCAAGCACGCCGTCCGCGCGCGAGACGTCCCGTCCCCCATCCCAGCTCTGCACCCGCTCCACCAGCGCCTCCGCCTGCTTCGATTCCTCGCGCAGCGTGAAGCTGACGCGTACGGGCAGACCAGCCATCTCGCGCAGGCACGCCGGCGTGTCGACGGCGCGCACGCTGCCCGCACGGAGCAGGCAGATGCGATCCACGCGGCGCTCCACGAGCGTCAGATCGTGCGTGGCCATCAGCACGACGCGCGCTTTGTCGCGCCACTCGGCGAGCACGCGCCAGAGCACGTCGAGCCCCTCCTGGTCGAGCCCGCCCGTCGGCTCGTCGAGGATGAGCAGCTCCGGCTCCGATAGGATGGACAGACCCAGACCCAGGCGCTGCCGCATGCCGCGCGAGTAGCCGCGCACGGCCCTCTTGGCTGCATGCGCGAGCCCCACGCGCTCCAGCACCGCATCAACGCGGGCCTTGTCGACGCCGCGCGCCGAGGCAAAGAAGCGCATCACCTGCCGCCCCGTCAGGTTCTCGGCAAAAGCCACGTCTTCGGGCAGATAGCCAAGCTTGTCCTTGAAGGCGTTGTCGACGCGGCGCTCGTGTCCATCGACGAAGAGCTGCCCCCGATCGGGGCGCACCAACCCGAGGATCACCTTGATCAGCGTGGACTTGCCGGCGCCATTGGGACCGGCCAGCACCATGACCTCGCCCTCGTGCACCTCCAGATCGACGCCGTCGAGCGCGGCGAGCTTGCCGAAGCTGACGGAAACGCCTCCCAGCGACAGTCGCTTCATGACGCGGGCCTCCTGGTGAGCGGCCTCTCGTCGATGACCGTCGGTACGCGCAGGAGCGGCAGCTGCTCGGCCAGATGCGACAGCAGCTCGAGCGCCGGGCTCTGCAAGAGGAGCGCCGCCGACGGGTACTTGCCGAGCAGGTGAGTGGTGAAGCTATCCACGCGGTACGGGCGATCGCCGATCCCGTCGCCGTTCTGATCCCAGCCCAGGTAGTCGCCCCAGAAGTTACCCTTGTCGCCGGTACCCCAGAGCAAATCCTGGTTGCTGACGTACTGCACCTGCTGACGGTTGCCGACAAAGACGTTCCCCTCGACCTTGTTTCTCAGGCTTCCAGCCCAGATCTTCGCGCCCACCTCGTTGTGGAGGATGCGATTGTTCTCGATCGTATTTTCTGTGCTGGAGAAGAAGAACAGCCCCTGCCCGTTGTGCTCGATGCGGTTGCCCGTGATGGTGCAGTACTCAACGTCGCGGAACAGGATGCCGTGCTCGGTGTTGTCCATCGCGACGTTGTCGATGGCCCGGATGTGATGGCTCTCCATCAGGGCAAAGCCGCCGAAGTTGTCGTTGCTGACGTTTCCCCTGAGCGTGTTGTTGTACGCGAACATGTAGTGCACGCCGTAGCGCGTGCGCTTGATGTGATTGCCGGCGATCAGACTGTACTGGGTCGCGGAGACGTAGATGCCGTCGCGCCCGCCGGTGATGACGTTGCCTTTCACGACGAGATGCTGCGCGTTGAACAGCTGGATGCCGTTGCCGCGGTCGGAGCGGCTGCCCTCGAATGAGCCGATGATGCGGTTTTCGAGCAGGCGGGCGCGCGGCGTCTCGTGCACCCAGATTCCGAAGCCGCAGTCCGAGAGCCGGCTGTACTCCACGCGCGTGCCCGCGGCTTTCGGCGTCAGGTAGATGCATGCGTCCGGTCCGCCGAGATTCTTGCCGCTGGCGCGGACGACCAGGTGGTCCAGCACCACGCGGGGAGCGTCGACACGGATCACCGTGCCCTTGCCGCGCCCGTCGATGACGCCGCCCTTCCCCACGAGCGTGAGCGCCTTGTCGATCACCACGGGCCCGTACCAGACGCCGCGCGGCAGCTCGATCACGTCGCCGGGGCGCGCCGCATCGATCGCCGCCTGCAGCCCCTTTCCGGCGGGCCGGAGCACTTCCGGCGCCGGGGCGGTCGGCGCCCCGGACGCCACAGCCGAGAGCAGAAGCCCGGCCACCAGCAGGAGCATCACGGAGCGGAAAGCCATCATGCCACCTTCCGTCGCTTGCGGTCCTCGGCGTCGCGCCTGAGCCGCTCCAGGTGCTCCTCGTCGTGGGCGGTCCGCTCTTCCTTCGCCTTGCGGGTGAGCCGCTCGATGCCGATCAGCGGCGGGCAGACCTCCTCGTCGCGATAGTTAGCCTCGCACTCCATGCACGACAGACACTCACGCGAGTCGATGACGCCGTCGCTGCGGATGGCGCGGGGCTCGCAGCCGCGCGTGCAGATCTTGCAACTGGTGCAGAAGTTCCGGCGATACGGACCGGAGGCGCGCAGGCTGCTCGGCAGAGCCAGCGCTGCTCCCAGCGGACACAGATAGCGGCAGAACGGCCGGTACCACACCAGCGACAGCCCGATGAGCAGCGCCCACCAGGCGAAAAAGCCGACCTGGCGCGTCCACGGCAGCACGAAGAACGTGGACTTGAACGGCTCCACTTCGGCGAGCTTCTCGCCCAGCTCCGAGGAATACAGGAACGTCCCGACCAGGAGCACCAGCACGCCGTAGCGCACCCAGCGAAGCTTGTTGTGGAAGCGGTCAGGCAGCTCGATGGTCGGGAGTCTCACAAGACGACCGAGCCGGAACACGAGCTCGTTGAGCGCCCCGTACGGGCACACCCATCCGCAGAAGACGCCGCGCCCCCATACCAGCGTGACCACGGCGATGAAGATCCAGGAGATGAAGATCACCGGCTCGCTCAAAAAGAGCGACCAGCGCAGATGCCCGACCAGCGATCCGACGAAGGTCAGGACCTGTGTCACCGACGGCTGTGCGCGCAGCCAGACGCCCAGAAGCAGAAACGACGCGACCAGCGCGACCTTGTGCAGGAGCTGCAGCCGCTTCATGCTTCCGGTGGACCAGCGCCGCCCAGCGAACACCGCGGCGATCAAGAGCAGATAGACGCCCAGGAAGATCGACTTGTCGCGACTGTGATGCCAGGCGCTGTGCCAGATCGCCGCGTTGGGGTCGGGGCCGTCGAGCACGTATTCGCTCTTCGGCATGCGGAACGACGTGCGGAAGCCCTTGAAGTCGCGTTGGAACGCCCCGCGCTTGAAATCATAGTGGCTGCCGAGGAACACGACATCGAACGCTGCACCGAGATCCAGCCGCCCCTTGCGCAGCGTGAAGATCGCGCCCTCCTTGAAGCGCGGCGCATCGTCGGCGGCGACTCCGGACAGGTTCTCGAAATCGTGGTCGTGGAAGGTGACGCTCCTCAGGCCCTGCTCGACGCGGATCCGGTCGAAGATGCCGCCGCGCACGAAGCCGGAGCCCTTGAAGGAGCTGGTGCCGTTGCCGAGCACTACCAGGATGTGCTCGCCGGGCTCTAGCTGCTTCATCTTCCACTCGTACTCGTGCGTGCCGAGCAGCGCCTTGCCGATCTGCGGCGGATCGGCGATGGCGAAGTAGATGTCGATAAAGGGATCGTCGCCGGAGAGGCCCATCTGCTCCTGCGTGACCGTGAGATGCCCGAGCACCTTCTCGTCGAGCATCCGCTGCCAGGTCCAGGGCTTGTCCTCGCGGACGAAGTGCCCGGGCACGGCCTGTGCCATCTTGACCACGCCTACGGCGGCGCCGAGCGTGCGGGCCGTATCGAGGATGGTGCGGTTCTGCGCCAGCGACGTGACCGTCGCGCCGGAGATCACGTCGACGGAAATCGTGTCCGGTTCATCCGTGGAGCCGACCACGATCTTCGCCGTCGCGGACTTGCCCTTGTAGAAGTCGACAAACTTGAACAGCGCCGACTCGGGGATGCCCACCAGCAGGATCGGTTCGCTGTGGTGGATCACCTTGGCGCCGCTGATCACGCCTTTCGGAGTCAATCCGACCAGCGTGACCAGCGGCTTGCCCGAGTAGGCCTTGACGTCGACCACGTCGGTCGACAAGACGACCCACCCGACGAGCTTGCCGGCGGCGTCGTAACCGATGCGGTACTTCGCTTGCGTTTTCGGCTTCTCGAAGCGCGCGGCTCCGGGCAGCACTCCCTTGCAGTCGACCTTGGTGCAGTCCAGCTTGAAGACGCCCCCCTCGCCGGCCCGGGCGCTCGCCGGGGCCAGCACGACCACAAGCGCGAGCACGAGCTCGAACAGCACTTGTGTGATCGGGTGTCTCATTACGTTACGAGAGGGTGGAGGGTGGAGCCCGGAGCGCCGCGGCGCTCCGGGCCTGTGTTGGCGGGGATCAGGCTTCGACGATCATCCGCCCGCGCATCTCGAGATGCAGCGCGTGGCAGAACCAGGGGCAGTAGTACCAATAGATGCCGGGCTTGTCGGCGACGAACGTGGCGCTCTGCGTGTCCTGGGGATTGACGACGAAGATGACGTCGTGGCGGCTCATGCAGAAGCCGTGCGTCAGATCCTCGACGTTGTCGATGTTGGTCTGGACGACCTGCACGGTGTCGCCCTTCTTCACGCGGAACTCGGATAGCCCGTACTTGGGCGCCATGCTGGTCACGTAGACGCGCACGAAGTGATCGCCCTTGCGCACCACCTTGTTGTCCCGAAGCAGCGTGACTCCGTCCTCCTTGGCCCACTGCTCGTACATCTTGAAGCGCTCGTCCGTGCGCGGTTGGATCTGCTTCGGGTGGATCAGAATCCTTGCGCACGACGACGCAGTCGTGCGGCTCGGAATATGCCGGTTCGTCATGAACGAGCCGCATCTTCTCGCCGGAGATGTCGAGCAACTGGTCGTTCTCCGGGTGCAGCGGACCGACGTTGAGGAAGCGATCCTTGGAGAACTTGCACAGGGCGATCAGCCACTTGCCGTCCGCCTCCTTGGTCTCGCTCATGCTCGCGTTGGTATGGCCGATCTGGTAGTGGACATCGATCTTCTGGATGATCGGATCGATCTTCTTCTCGCCCTTGGGCTGCTTGTAGGCCTTGATGGCCTTGTCGATGTTCCACTTGGTGACGACCGAGTCGATGAAGATCGAGGTGTAGGCATTACCGCGGCCGTCAAAGGCCGTGTGCAGGGGCCCGAGCCCCACTTCCGGCTCCGCCACCACGCAGTCGCGCGGCTTGATCCTGCCGGCGAACGCGTCGGCGATCTTCTCGATGTCGATGACCGTCGTGGTGGGCGACAGCTTGCCGGAGCAGACGGCGAAGCGGCCCGTCGGGTCGATGTTCACGCCGTGCGGGCTCTTCGGCACCGGGATGCGCAGCGTGTAGGCGTTGTCCTTTCCGGCCGCGCCACGCGCGTCGACAACCGGCACCTTCGAATCACCGATGGTCATGGTCTTGCCAGCGGCGACGGCCTTTTCAATCTCTTTCAGGTTGAACACGTACATGTAGTCGCGGTCGGCAGCCATCATCTGCTCGAGCGTGGTCCCATGCTCGGTGTTGTAGGAGGTCGCGAACGAGTACAGGCCCTTGTAGTCGGTGGCGGCCAGGTCCATGTTGCTCTCCACCATCACCTGCCATTTGACTTCCATCGTCTCGCCGTCGATGGCCGTGTGCAGACCGAAGTACTTCTTCGGATCGTCCAGGTCGCGCCCGTCGTTCGGCTGCGGCGTGCAGAATTCGGCGTTGCACATCACGTAGCCGGTCCTGTGGCGCTGCGGGAAGATGCCGTGGGTTCCCTGTGAATTCGGGATTTCACAGATTTTGTCGGTCTCCATCGTCTCGATGTTGACGCGCGCCAGCCGCGCGTTCGCCTTGTCGTTCACGAACACGTAACGGCCGTCGTAGGTGCCGTCCTTGTAGGACAGGTGCACGTGGTGGGTGTCGCCGAGCTCCATCCCGTTCAGCAGCTTCTTCGAGAAGTCGGTGATGCCCCAACCGGTGGCGGGGTCGCGGTTGAACACGGCGATGCGCTTGATCTCGCGCATCGAGGGCACGCCCAGGATCCGGATCTCGCCGGACTGACCACCGCTCCAGAAGCCGTAGTAGTCGTCCAGCTGGCCCGGCAGCACCTGGTCCGACAGGTGTCCGACGCCGGACTTCTCCTTGGCTCCGCTTGCCGAACCCGCAGGCTTGCTCCCCTTCTCGGTGCCCTTGTTACACGCCGTGAGTGCGGCCGCGGTTCCGAGCGCGACCGACGCCGTCAGGAAGTCGCGCCGGTTGTTCCCGCGGCTCACCTCCCCATCACCACGCTTGCCCTTCTTCTTGGTCATCTGGACACCTCTGTGTGGAGCGGGAAGTCCGGTTGGACTCCCGTCGTTTGCAGGCCACCCTGCTGCTTGTCACCCGTTGCCCGTTGGCGGGCCCCTCCCCGTCGCTGCTGTACCTCCGGACGGAACGCCGGAAGGCCAACAGCGGCGCACCGCTTCCAGGCTGCTCTTCTTCCGCGTGCTGGTGCAGTCCGCATTCCGTGCGCAAATCGGGCGTGACTTAAGTCACCGGACACCACACCCTTGCGTGTTCGTCGGGTTGACAGGCGGAACAAAACGGGGCAGCCGGGCCATGTTGCGCGCACGAATCGCCGAGCATCGAACAGCTCACGCAAAATCCGCGCAAATCCGTTCCCACGCCTGCTCGGTTGGCGCGCGCGATTTTCGTGAGCTGCCGGGCGCATGGGGGCGTCATGGAGCGCGACCGTTGCCGCGGGAGTGACTTAAGTCATCGCGTGCCGAGCGTGGCGGGCATAAGCATTGCGTTGGAGCCCAGAGAATCATGGAACGCCAGGACGACGCTTCCCGACGCACATCGCCAGGCACGCGGAGGCGGAAGCACCGCCAGCCGCTGCTTCCGCGTGAGCACGGCTTCTGGGTCATGCTCGCAGCCGTGCTGCTCTGCGCGTCGATGCAGAGCAGGGCGCTTTCGGTGGCGCTGATCGCGACGGTGGCGGCGGTCGCGCTGATGACCGCGCTCGCCGGCGGCACCATCCGGCGTCGCGTCCGCAGGAGCAACGCCGCTCAGCTCGCGTCCGCTGCGCTGCTCGCCGCAGCGGGCGTGCCGGTCGCGCTGGTCGGGCGCCTGCCGCTGGCGCAGATAGCGGCCACGACGGCGGCGTGGGCGGTGATCTTCGTCGCCAATGCGCTGGTCGTCCACGCCAGCCTTGCGCGCGCCAAGCGGCGCACCCGGCGAGCTTTCGGCTTTGCAGCGCTTGCAGTCGGAGGCACGGTCGCGGCCAGCATCGGCTTCGCGCTGTCGTCGCGCAACAACGCGGCGATGGCTACGACGATCACCGCCTTCGGCCTGGCAGCGATCGCGCTGGTGGCGCCGACGACACGCCAGCTCAAACCCGTGGGGATCGCTCTAGCCGGTGTGGCGGCACTCGCCGCGTTGGCGCTGGCGGCCTAGCGATCGCTTCACCCAGCACAGGAGGACAGACGCACATGAACCAAGAGCAGACCGTGGGAGAGCTGGCCGTCGAACGCCCCGCATCCGTCAGGGTGTTCCACCGCCACGGAATCGACTTCTGTTGCGGCGGCGGGGTCTCGCTCGAGCAGACCTGCCTCGAGCGGGGGCTCGAACGTCGCCGAGGTCCGCCGCGAGATAGATGCCGAGGAGAGCCGGAGCAATGGCGATCCACGCGCGTGGGGGCAGGAACCGCTCGGCTCGCTCATCGATCACATCGTCGCCGCCTACCATCGACCGCTCGACGAGGAGCTGCCTCGCCTGGACGGACTGGCCCGCAAGGTCGCGCGCGTCCATGGGCAGAAGCATCCGGAGCTGCCTCTCCTGCTCGAGGCCTATCTGGAACTGCAGCGGGATCTTGTCCCGCACATGATGAAGGAAGAGCGCGTGCTATTTCCCGCGATCCGCAGCGGAGACGCCGCCTTCATTCTCGACCCGATCGAGGTCATGCAGGCAGAGCACGAAGCGGTGGGCGAGCTGCTCGCGCGGATCCGCAGGCTGAGCGGAGGATTCGAGATCCCGGACGACGCCTGCGGTAGCTTCCGGGCGCTCTGGAACGGTCTGGCCGATCTGGAGCGTTCGCTGCATGAGCACATCCATCTCGAGAACAACATCCTGTTTTCGCGCGCGCTCGGGGAGTGAGCAGAACCGGAGACCGGGATGAGCCTGCGGCGCGTCCCGTTCGCCGCAGCCGCGCTGGTGCTGATCGCGGGGCTCTGGGCCGGGCTCGACCGGATGGGGTGGAGCTTGCCCGGCGGGAGCGCGACGCTCATCGCGGTCCACGGCCCGCTGATGGTGTGCGGGTTCCTCGGTATCCTCATCAGCCTGGAGCGAGCCGCTGCGCTCGGCCAGCGCTGGGGCTACGCGGCGCCGGCCTTCGCAGCGCTTGGCGCCATCGCCTGCCTGTCCGGATCCCTACGTGTCGCGGCGGCATCGATGCTGCTGTCCAGCGCGGTGCTCGTCGTCGCCGGTGCGTTCGTGTTCTGGCGGACGCGCAGCGGATCAGCGTCTACCCTCGCGGCGGCCGCCGGCATGTGGCTGGTCGGCAACGCCGTGTGGGCGGGCGGCGGGACGATCGCGGACGCCGTGCAGTTCTGGAACGGGTTCCTCGTTCTCACCATAGTTGGAGGGCGATTCAGAGAGTGCCCTCCGCGTCGCCTGCCGCGTGTGAGCTTCGCGATCGCCGCGTCGACGCTGGCAGGCGCCATCGCACTCGGTCCGTTCGCCGGCGGTACCGGGGGGCGCGCAGGCGGCGTGGCGCTGATCGCGCTGGCCGCGTGGCTGGTCGCCTTCGATACGCCGCGTCGCGGACTCGTACAGCACGGCCTCCCGCGCTACGAGGCAGTTTGCTCGCTACTCGGCTACGCCTGGCTCGCGACGGCGGGCATCCTGGCCGTGTCCGGCGGGGCGCTCGCGCCGGGTCCGGACTATGACCCCAGGCTGCACGCGCTGTTCGTCGGGTTCGTGTTCTCGATGGTGTTCGGCCAGGCGCCGATCGTGTTCCCGGGCATGTTGCAGGCGCGGTTCCGTTTCGGAACGCGACTGTACGTTCCGCTGGCGGGGCTGCATCTCTCGTTGCTTCTGCGCATCTCTGGAGACGCCACGCGGACCATCTGGGCGCGCCAGTGGGGCGGCATGCTCGGAGCGCTTTCCATCGTCGTGTTTCTGGGCACGATGCTGTCGCTGTCCGGCGCGGGTCGCGACTTCGGCGCGGGAGTTGCATGACCCAGCCCTGGCCGGAGTACTCCGGGCCGGAGGAGCGAGAACCATGGCGGGCTGGTCTGCGATCATCGGCGGTATCCGCGTGAACAAGGGCGGCTATGCGTGGCGCGTCGGCCAGGCACTCGCGCACCGGGGCTTTTCCGTGGGCGGCTTCGTTCAGGAAGCCCGGCGCGACAACGACGGGACCATCCTCGGCTGGGACGTGGTGCGCCTGTTCGACGGAACCTCGCACGCACTCGCGCGCATCTCGCACGAACCACACCTCTGCTCATGGCGCTTCGACAACGACGGCTTCCGCACTGCCGCATCGTGGTTGTCCGCGCCCGATCTGGACGTGGTCGTGATCGACAGCGTGGGCAAGCTGGAAGCCGCGGGCATTGGCCACTACCCGACGCTATCGTCGATGATCCTGGCGCCGGACGCGCCGCACGTCATCGCATGCGTCCGCGACACGAGCCTCGCAACCATCGTGCTCGGCTTGCCTGATCCCATAGCAAGCCTGGAAGTGCCGGCCTCGCCCGAGCTGACGCAAGAGTTCGTGGAAGAGCTCGACGTTCTGCTCCATCCGGATGCGCCCAGCGTCCGGCGGCCCGCAGGGCAGCGCCACGCCGGCTGAGGCGCGCATCGGGTTCGTCGGCAGCGGGCATGCGCGCACCGGTTACGCGCGGAGGCCGTGACCGGCATCGAGCAACGTTTGTTGCAATATCGTTGCAACACATCCAGGGGCAGTCCGGCGTTCCGCCCCGATCCGGCGCCGCCCACTGCTGGCGTGGTTCCTGCAATTCGCCTGGCCGATCGTGCGCGCTCCGCTTCGGACAGGGGGCCCGGGAGACAGGATGGAGTCGAGCACAGAGCGACACGGCACGGCGCCGGTGAAGTGGGCCAAGGTCATCGATCACTCGCGCTGCATCGGCTGTCACGCCTGCAGCACGGCGTGCAAGAGCGAGAATCTGGTGCCGCTGTCGGTGAACCGCACGTACGTGAAGTACGTGGACGTGGGTGCTTTTCCCCAGACGCGTCGCGCCTTCCAGGTGACGCGCTGCAACCAGTGCGAGCAAGCGCCGTGCGCCGCGGCCTGTCCCACGGCGGCCATGCATATCCGCCCCGACGGCATCGTCGACTTCGACAAGTCGATCTGCATCGGCTGCAAGGCGTGCATTGCTGCGTGTCCCTACGACGCTATCTTCATCAATCCCGAGGATCACTCGGCGGAGAAATGTAACTTCTGCGCCCACCGTATCGACATGGGTCTCGAGCCTGCCTGCGTCACCGTGTGCCCCACGCAGGCGATCCTGATCGGCGATCTGGACGACCCAACGTCGCGGGTAGCAAAGATGGTGGGGCGCGAACCGGTCACGGTACGCCGCCCCGAGAAGGAGACGCACCCCAAGCTCTTCTACAAGGGCGCCCACCAGGCCACGCTCGATCCGCTCGCCGCGCGGCGCCCACCCGGCGGCCTGTTCATGTGGAGCGAGCAGGGCAACGTGCCGCACCAGGTCACGTCCGGCCATCCCGGTGCGACGAACAGCTCGGCCGCCGCGGTGCTCGCCTACGACGTGCCGCACCGCGCGCCCTGGGACTGGCGCGTGAGCGCCTACACGTGGACCAAGGGCATCGCCGCGGGCGCGTACCTGGTGTCCGCGCTGCTCGTCCTTCTCGGCATGCTGCCGGCGGACAGCGCGCTGTGGCGCTGGGTCGCGCCGATTGTCGCCGGCGCGTTCCTCGGCCTCACCGGCATCATCCTGATCGCCGATCTGGAGCACCCGTCGCGCTTCTACCTGATCTTCACGCGGCCGCAGTACAAGAGCTGGCTGGTGCGCGGCGCGTTCATCATCGGCGGCTACAGCGCCGTGCTCGCGCTGCATTTCCTGGCCAGTGTGCGCGGCTGGGAGCGCGTCCAGGGTCCGCTGATGGCGGCCGGCATTCCGCTCGCCGCGCTGACCGCCGTCTACACGGCGTACCTGTTCGCGCAATCGAAGGCCCGCGACCTGTGGCAGAGCCCGCTCCTGCCCCCGCACCTCCTGGTGCAGACCTTCCTCGCTGGGTCCGCGGCACTCATGCCCGCCGCCCTGACCGTCGCACCATCTCTACTGGGACCGCTGTCGTGGGTCCTCGCGATTGCCAGCGCGCTGCACCTGCTGGTCGTGCTCGGCGAGGTGACGCTGGCGCATCCCACCGCCCACGCGAAGCTCGCTTCCGCGGAAATGACAAGCGGGCGCTACAGCGGCTACTTCCGCGGCGGATTCGTGCTGTCGCTGATCGCGGTCGCCGCTCCGGTCATCGGAGTCGCCGCTGCGCCGCTCGCCCTGCTCGGCCTGCTGCTCCACGAGCACGCCTACGTCCAGGCCGGACAGTCCGTCCCGCTCGCCTGAGGAATGCACGACGATGTCCCTGTCCAAGCTGAACGAGCGCGTCTCCGCCGCACGGCGCGATACCGAGAAACGCGGCGAGACGTTCTACCCGGGCGCGAGCCGCATCCACCTCGCCGCGTTCCCGCCGAAGGAGCGTTGGGACGATTGGGTGGAGCTCGACTCGCGTGCGTGGCCCGAGCGCGTCGAGCACCGCTACATGCTGGTGCCGACCACCTGCTTCAACTGCGAGTCCGCGTGCGGGCTCCTCGCCTACGTGGACCGCGACAGCCTGCAGGTCAGGAAATTCGAGGGCAACCCCGAGCACCCGGGCTCGCGCGGCCGCAACTGTGCCAAGGGCCCCGCCACGGTCAACCAGGTCGTCGACCCGGATCGCATCCTCTACCCCATGAAGCGCGCCGGCGATCGCGGCGAAGGGCGCTGGGAACGCGTGAGCTGGGACGAGGCGCTCGACGACATCGCGGGCCGCATCAAGAAGGCGCTCGCCGACAAGCGCCACAACGAGGTCATGTACCACGTCGGTCGCCCCGGCGAGGACGGCTACACCGAGCGCGTGCTCGCCGCGTGGGGGCTCGACGGACACAACTCCCACACCAACATCTGCTCGTCGGGCGGCCGTGCGGGCTACCACTACTGGTTCGGCTTCGATCGCCCGAGCCCGGACTACGAGAACGCCCGCGTGTCGCTGCTGATAAGCGCGCACCTCGAAGCCGGGCACTACTTCAACCCGCACGCCCAGCGCATCATCGAGAGCAAGCAGCGCGGCGGCAAGGTGATCGTGTTCGACGTTCGACTGAGCAACACGGCCACGCACGCCGACTACTGGATCGCTCCGCAACCGGGCAGCGAGGCTGCCATCCTGCTCGCCATCGCGAACTACCTGATTCGAAGCCGCCTCTATAACCGCGACTACGTCCGACGCTGGTGGAACTGGCAGGAGTACCTCGCCGAGGAGCACCGCGGCGAGGAGCAGACTTTCGAGAGCTTCGAGCGCGTCCTGGCGACGCTGTACGAACACTACACGTTCGAGTTCGCGGCCCGGGAGTCGGGCGTGGAGGCGGAAACGCTGCAGGAGATCGCAAAGGTCGTCGCGACGGCGGGCACCCAGCTCGCCACCCACAACTGGCGCAGTGCGGCGGCGGGCAATCTCGGCGGCTGGCAGGTCAGCCGCACGCTGCTGTTGCTGAATGCGCTGATGGGCGCCATCGCCGTTCCGGGAGGCACCTACCCGAACGCCTGGAACAAGTTCGTGCCGCGCCCGATGTACACGCCACCGCACCCACGCGTCTGGAACCACCTGAGCTGGCCGGAGGAGTACCCGCTGGCAATGAACGAGATGTCGTTCCTGCTGCCGCACATGGTCAAGGAAGGGCGCGGCAAGCTCGATGTGTACTTCACGCGCGTCTATAACCCCCTCTGGACCAATCCGGACGGCTTCAGCTGGATGGAGATGCTGAACGACCCGGAGCTGGTCGGCCTGCACGTCGCGCTCACGCCGACCTGGAACGAGACGGCGTACTTCGCCGACTACGTGCTGCCCATGGGCGTCGGCAGCGAACGGCACGACGTCCATTCCTACGAGACGCACGACGCACAGTGGATCGGCTTCCGGCAGCCGGTGTTGCGCGCGGCGCGTACGCGGCTAGGCGAGGAGGTCAAGGACACACGCGACGTGAATCCAGGCGAGGTGTGGGAAGAAAACGAGTTCTGGATCGAGATGAGCTGGCGCGTCGATCCGGATGGCGAGCTCGGCATCCGCAGGTACTTCGAGTCGAAGCAGCGTCCCGGGGAGAAGCTCGGCATCGACGAGTACTACGGCTGGATTTTCGACAACTCCGTGCCCGGCCTACCCGAGCGCGCCTCGGCCGAGGGCATCACGCCGCTAGAGTACATGCGGCGCTACGGTGCGTTCGAGGTGCAGAGGGGCATCGGCTCGGTCTACGAAGAGCTCGTACCTGACGCCGAGCTCGAGGACACGAACGTCACGTCCATCGGACGGGTCTACACGCGCGCGGAAAAGCCTGCGGGCGCCAATATCGTGCCACAGCCCGCGCCGGACCCCGACGCCAGCGGGCGTCGTCCGGTGGGCGTGCAGATCGACGGCAAGGTGCGCCGTGGCTTCCCGACGCCGAGCGGCCGGCTCGAGTTCTTCTCGAAGACGCTCAAGGACTGGGGCTGGCCCGAGTACGCACTACCCACGTACATCAAGAGCCACGTGCACCCCGAGCGGCTGGAAAGGGATCAGATGGTGCTGATCCCGACCTTCCGGCTGCCGGTACAGATCCACACGCGCAGCGCCAACGCCAAGTGGCTGGACGAGATCGCGCACACCAACCCGCTGTGGCTGCATCCCTCCGACGCCAAGCGCCTGGGCGGCATCCAGACCGGCGATCTCGTGCGCGTCGAGACCGGGATTGGCTACTTCGTCGTCAAGGCCTGGGTCACCGAAGGCATCCGCCCCGGCGTCGTCGCGTGCAGCCACCACATGGGTCGCTGGAAGCTCCCGGGCCAGGAAGGCCAGCGCCAGCTGATGACCACGGTGGGGCTCGATCACAAACAGAGCCAGTGGACGATGAAGCGCAAGCGCGGCGTGGAGCCCGGCAAGAGCGCCGACGCCGATACGTCACGCATCTGGTGGACGGACGCCGGCGTGCACCAGAACCTGACCTTCCCGGTGCACCCTGATCCAATCTCGGGCATGCACTGCTGGCACCAGGCCGTGCGCGTGAAACGCGCCGAGGCCGGCGACAGCTACGGCGACATCTCCGTCGACACGGCCAAGTCGAAGAAGGCCTACCAGAAGTGGCTCGACGACACGCGCCCGGCGAGCCAGGTCTCGCCCGACGGCACGCGCCGGCCGTACTGGCTCCTGCGCCCGCTCAAGCCCGGTCGCGACATCTTCAAGCTGCCGGAGAAGAAGGCGTGATCGACTTGTGGCGCTCGCTGGCACTGCTCGCGGAGCCGCAGGCGTTGGAGCACGCCCGCGTCGCGCGCGCCCTCGATCTCGGAAGGCCCCCGGCGCCGTGGGAGTACAGCGAGTGTTTCCTGTTTCGCTTCTATCCGTACGCGTCGGTGTACGTGGGGCCGGAAGGCATGATGGGTGGGGACGCGCGCGATCGCATTGCCGGCTTCTGGCGCGCACTCGGTCTGACGCCGCCGGCGGAGCCGGACCATCTCGCGACGATGCTGGCGATGCACGCCTCGCTGATCGAGGGGGAGCAGATGACATCTCTGCCCGCGGCGCGCGATCGCTTCCGTCACGCGCGCGTCGCACACTTCCACGAGCACCTGATTGGCTGGCTGCCCATGTGGCTCGAGCGCATACGCGCGGAGGCGCCGCCATTCTACCAGCGCTGGGCCGCGCTGCTCGCAGAGCTCGTCGAAAGCGAGACGCTCGAGCTGGGCGAGCCCCCCGACCTTCCACTTCACCTCCGCGAAGCTCCCCCGCTGCCCGCCGCGCGGGATCTGGACCTGGACGCGCTGCTCGCCTTCGCGCTGTCGCCGCTGTCGAGCGGGATGATCGTGGTGCGCGACGACCTGGTCGGCATCGCGAGCCACCTCGGTCTCGGGGCGCGCGCCGGCGAGCGGCGCTTCGTGCTTCGCGCGCTGCTTTCGCAGGATGCCGCCGGCACCCTGCGGCGGCTCGCAGCCCACGCCCGCAAAGCCCAGCTCAGGCACCGCGCGCGCGGCGCGCCACTCTCGAGCTGGTGGGCCGCACGCGCGCTCGCTTCGGCCGCGCTGTTCGACGAGCTCGCGGGGCTCGCAGCGCCGGAGCACGCCGAAACCGCCGGATAGCGCTCGCCCGCGCCTTCGGGTTACAAGCGTGCCTATGCGAAATGCCCTCGTCCTTCTGGGCGCGTGGCTGGTCGTCGGCTGCGGCGCAGCTGCGACGCCTGCCCCGGCCGCGCCCGCACCCGCACCCGCGAATTCCGCAGCGTCTCCGGCCGCAAACGGCACGCCTGCGCCGGCCAAGGCTGCCGGTCTGCCCGAAGCTCCGGCCGGGGTCCCGCCGGCGCCGGCGAGCTGTGCCGCCTTCAGCGAACGCGCCGTACCGGCGTGCGGCGCAGACGGCGACAAGGCGCTCGATGCTCTCGATGCGGCGCTCGGCAGCACCGATGCCGGACAGCGCGACACGCAGCTTGCCGCGCTGGAGAAGTGCTCCGCCTTCCCGGCCGGCCTCGTGCGCGCGCTGCGCGCCGAGCTCGCGCCGGCTGCATGCGGCGACGCGCTCGTGGATCCCCTTCTCGCGGCGCGCGCGCAGACACTCGACGCCAGCGTACACGACGCGCTCGTCGGGCTCGGTCTCGGAGCGCGTCTCTCCCGCCTGGTGAACGAGCCGCCACGCCTCGAACCGCCGTTCGACAAGCAGCGCTTCCGCGAGTTCTTCAAGTCGAAGCTGGCCCCGTGGATCGCGGGCCAGGCCCGCGCCATCCACGAGATCGCTGCAGGCGGCGCGAAGCTCCGCGGCTACGGCGAAGGCGTCGTCGCCGTCGAGTCGGGCATGGCGGACATGCGCTTCGTGGAGGTCGTACGCGACGTGCCGCTGCCCGACGAGCTGGCGAAGGACAAGGACTTCAAGGACGTCTACTACAGCTCGCTGGACCAAGCGCTGGAGCCGCGCAAGACCCGCGGGCGCGACGCCGCGCTCGTCGGTCTCGAGCATTTTGCCGCGGCCGGCGCGCTCGTCGACCCGCGAGTAGAGAAGGCGCGCGCCATGCTCTCGCGCCTCTACGGCGGCCGGCGCATCGACGCGCTCGATGACCTGCTGCTGCCGGCGCTTGCGCCGTTCAAAGCCCACACGCGCGCCGAGCGCCTCGCTTCGCGGCTGCCGACATTCTACGCCGGCTTCGTCCTGTCCAACGCCGATCCAACGAACCCTGCGCTGCTCCGCGCGCTGCTCGAGCGCGGCGTCCCGCCGTCGACGCAGAAGCGGCTCGAAGCGGCGAAAGCCGACACTCCGGCAAACCAGCTCTACGCGCGCTTCCTGGTGGAGCTCGGTCAGACGTACTGGCGCTCGAACGACTTCGCCCGCGCCGCGTCGATCGCGGCAGCGGCCACCGATCCCAAGCAGGCCGAGCCGCGATTGATCGCGGCGCTCGCTCAAGCGCTCCAGGGCGGTCCCCGCGACGCGGCCGAGATGATGCTCAAGGGGCCGTTCCTACCCGGAGGCGTCGGCGACGTGGCAGCGCTCGATCGGCTCGCCCACTCGAAGAGCCCGCTGTCCGGCATGGCCGAGTTCAACGCCGCGTACATCCTCCAACTCGTCGCCCCCGCCAAGGCCGACGCCGGCTACTGGACGAAGCTCGCGCAACGCTATGGCGCCGCGGCGCGCCGGCTGAAGGAAAAGCAGCGCACGAGCGCCCTGGATCGCGAAAAGGCCGCCAAGGCCACCGCCAAGGCGATTCGCAACAACAAGTGAATCCGCACGCTCCGCTCCGATTGTCAGCTATCATCGCGCGCATGAGAGGGACCTGGGGAGCGGTGGTGGTACTGGCGGCGACCGCGCTGACCGGCGCAGGAGCGTGCGGCGGCTCGTCGACAGCGGGCTTCGGCGGTTCGGGCGGCAGCAGTGGAGCAGCCGGCAACGACGCCTCGACCGTGTGCGTGCCCGGACAATCGAGCGCCTGCACCGGACCGCAGGCGTGCAAGGGCTTCCAGGTGTGCAGGAGCGACGGGTCCGGCTACGCGCCGTGCGATTGCAGCGCAGCGGACGCGGGCGGCGTCGGGGGAACCGACGGCGGTGCCGGAACCGGCGGCACGGGCGGCGCTGCCGGCTTTGCGGGAAGCGGCGGTTCGTCGGCGATCCCGAAGACCTGCACCGAAGCTGCGGGGCTGCATGGGTCGTACGGCTGCGACTTCTGGCCCACCGTTACGGAGAACCTGGTCTGGTCGACCTTCGACTTCGCGGTCCTCGTCGACAATCCCGGCAAGAGCGCGGCAGTCATCGCGGTCACGAAAGGCGGTACGGCGGTCACAAACGCGACCGTCGCCCCAGGCCAGGCGGAGGCGGTCTATCTGCCCTGGGTTCCGGAGCTCAAGGGTCCGGACGCGGACACGTGCGGCACGGCCGGCGCCAGCCAGCCGAGCGTGCGCGTCAGCCAGGGCGCGTACCACCTGACCAGCACGGTCCCGGTCGGCGTCTACCAGTTCAACGCCTACGAATA
The DNA here is from genome assembly GCA_963826085.1 of uncultured delta proteobacterium. Classification (GTDB taxonomy): domain Bacteria; phylum Myxococcota_A; class Polyangia; order Polyangiales; family Polyangiaceae; genus CAWDXG01. The sequence goes on from CAWGVN010000001.1 coordinate 393,710, forward strand.
CCAGGGACAGGGAGGCCCACCCGGCAAGGACTGGTCGGCCTGCGCTGGAAGCCAGGTCTGCAGCACTTCGGGCGCGGCCATCGGCTGCTTCGCCTTCTCGAACGACGCGTCGCTGCTCCTGCCCTCCACATCGCTTGGTACCAGCTACCGCGTGACGGGCGATCACGGCTGGTCGACGGCGAACATCGGTCCCTACGCGGTGATCACCGCAACCCGGAACGGCACGCAGGTCACGGTCAAGCTCTCGTCCAGCGCCAACGTCGTGGCCGGCGGGGGCGTCACCGCGACCAGCGCGGGCGGCAGCGTGCAGCTGTCGATGGACGCCGGCGACGTGGTCTCGTTGGCAAGCTCGCCCACTGCCGACTCCAGCGGAACGCTGGTCAGCGCGGACAAACCCGTGCAGGTGATCGCCGGCATGAGCTGCACGGAGATCCCGGATGGGACGTCGGCGTGCGATCACATCGAGGAAACGGTGCTTCCTGCTGCTGCACTCGGTCGGGACTACGTCGTTGCCGTACCGACCGCTCCCGGCGGCACACCGGTCGGCCACGTCGTCAGGTTGTACGGTCACGTCGACAAGACCACGTTGATCTACCCCGCGGGAACGGTGCCGTCGGGCGCGCCGACGACGCTCTCGGCCGGCCAGGTCGTCGACCTCGGCAACGTGACCCAGGACTTCGAGGTGAAGGGCAATCACCCGTTTGGCGTCACATCCATCCTGCTCGGCGGCGGGCTGCTCGATCCGGTCGGTCCCTCTGGTTCGCAGGAGGGAGATCCCTCCCGGACGAACGTGATCCCGATCGAGCAGTACCGAAGCCTCTACGCCTTCGCCATCGCCGAAGGCTACGACTCGACCTACGTCGACGTGGTCGCCCCGATCGGAACGACGCTCACGCTCGACGGCTCGGCGGTTACCGTCACGGGGACGCCCATTGGCGGCTCGACGAGCTACGCGACCTGGCGCATCAAGGTCGCTCCCTTGCCCAGCAAGGCGCACGTGCTGGTTGGCGACGCGCCCTTCAGCGCGCAGGTCACCGGCTACGGCAAGTACACCAGCTATCAGTATCCAGCGGGGCTCAACGCAAAGCCCCTGCCCTAGCGCCCCGGCTACCAGCGCTGTCCCGGCGGGGCACCCTTGAGCGGCGCGCCGCCTACGACCGGCGTGTTCGGGATGGTCGCGGAGATCTTCTTGTAGAGCTTCTTCATCTCCTCGAACTTCGAAGGCTCCGCCTTGACCAGGTCGTTCTGCTCGGTCGGATCCTTGTCGAGGTTGTAGAGGAGGTAGCTGTTGTCGTCGCCGAAGGCGAGCAGCTTGTAGCCCTTCCAGATCAGCCCGCGGCGTCGATCCATCAGGTTGCAGCGCGGCAGATCGACGATCACCGGACGCGGCGGCTCCGGCTTGCCGAACACCTCCGGCACCAGGCTCTTGCCGCGGAAGGGTGGATCGGCCTTCACCCCCATCAGGTCGGCGATGGTCGGCGCGAGATCGATAGCGCTGCGCGGCGTGGCCACGCGATGCCCCGGGACGCCCGGAACGCAGATGAACCACGGCACGCGCACCAGCATCTCCCACAGCTCGTAGGCGTGGCGGTACTGGTTGTGCACCCCAAAGCCCTCGCCGTGGTCGGCGGTTATGATGAAGACCGTGTTCTCGCCCCACGGCTTCTTCTTCGCCCAGTCAATCAGGTTGCCGACCCACCTGTCGGTGAAGTGCACTTCGTTGTCGTAGAGGTCACGGGCCTTGTTGCCGTAGTCCGGGTCGCCCGGATGCTTGATGTAGACGAAGTGCGGATCGAGGAAGTGGAAGTAGGCGAAGAAGCGCTTTCCGTTCTTCTGGTCCACGTTCTCCGGATCCGAGAGCATCTTCTTGGCGAGCTTGTTCAGATCGGGGCTGGTGACGTTGTGCACGCCCGTGAGGTCGAGGTGCGTGCCGGGCAACAGGCGGTAGTCCTCGAAGCCCTGGTTCAGCCCGAAAGCGGGCAGGAAGTAGCCGTGCCCCTGACCGGCCAGCGTGCGCATGCCGGCCTTCTCCAAGCGCTCGCCGATGAAGAGATTGTCGTCGAACCAGTGCGTGAAGAAGTACCCGTCGTGCTTCATCTCGCTCGGGTACTCGCCGACCAGCGCCGGCGCGACGGACTTCGCCGTGTAGCTCGAGAGCGAGTAGGCGTGCGTGTAGTCGGTGCACTGCTTCTCGAACCTGGTCAGCCACGGCGCGATCTGCCGCTTGTAGCCATTCCAGGGCATGTCGGCGCGCAGCGCGTCGATCATGATCAGCACGACGTTGTAGGGGCGCTTGGGGACCGGCCCCTGCCGCTTGTCCACATGTGCGGCGGGCCGTGCCGGCGGCGACGCCGAGGGCAGATCGGGCGTCGCGCTGGTGTCGTCCGGGGCCGGAGGTGCCGGGTGCGAGCACCCGCCAGCAAGGGCGAGCAGCGTCGTCAGGGCTGCGAGTCGACGAAACATCATCGGAACTTCCGGCAGCGGAGCACCCACCCGGAGCGCCAAACCGGAATATGCACTGGTTACCGTCCCAGGCCGCCCGTGTCACGGATACGGCGACGATTTGCAGCAAAATACCGCAAAATGGCGGCATTTTGCTGCGATCATCGCGCTTCAGCCGACTCGGGCCTGCTGCTCGCTGTCGCTCGCGTCGGCGACGACCACCTCGGTCTCGATCTCGATCTTGATCTCCTCGCCGACCAGTACGCCGCCGGTCTCGAGCGCCTGGTTCCAACCGAGCCCGAAGTCCTTGCGGTTGATGGCACCCTTGGCCGCGAAGCCCTGGCGCTCGTTCCCCCAGGGATCCCGACCGCCGCCGAGAGACTCCAGGTCGAGCGTGACTGCGCGGGTGACGTCGCGGATGGTCAGATCGCCCGTCACGCGATAGCCGTTGCGGGACTTCTCGACGGCGGTGCTCTTGAAGTGGATCTCCGGGAATTTCTCAACGTCGAGGAAGTCGGCCGAACGCAGGTGGTTGTCGCGGTCGGCAACCCCGGTGTCGATGCTCGCCGCCTCGATCCTCGCCTCCACCCGCGATCGGGTGAGGTCCTGCAGGTCCAGTGCGAGGTCGGTGCTCCAGCGGTCGAACTTGCCGCGGACGCGCGCGAACATCATGTGACGGACGGAAAAGTGGATAGCCGAATGGCTGGTGTCGATCGTGCTCATGGGAAACTCCTGTCGGGAAGGGCAAGAAACGCTTCGGCTCCTCGCACGTCCCTAGGTATGGGATTGTTCCCAAGGCACGACTAGCCAGGCAAATTCAAACTCTCTGTTCCAATAAGGGAACAGTCCCCCCGGGCCGCAAACGAGCAGGTTCAGGCCGAAGGCAGCGTCGCAGGCTCGGGCGCGGGACGCTCGGCGGGATAGCGCATGCGCTGCGCGCCGCGCATGTCGATGATGCCGACCAGAGCCAGAAGCCGCATCACCTGGTAGGCCGGGTCGAGCTCGAAGCGGCGGGCCGCGAAGTTCGGGCTCATGCCGAACTTGTGGTGGTTGTTCTGGAACAGCTCGCCGAGCGTGAGGAAGTCGAATACCAGCGTATTCAGCGAACGGTCGCCGTTGTCGAAATTCCTGTAGCCGTACTTGTGTCCGCACCAGTTGACGATAGCGCCGTGGATCGGCCCCATCACGAAGTGCATCGGCAGGAGCAGGAACAGCCACGGCGAGGTCGCGAACTTCACGTAGAACGCGGTGTACGCGCCGATCCAGAGTAGGCGCATCACCCAGCTCTGCCCCAGCCGGTCGAGCGTCGGCCATTCGGGCATCCCGCCTTCGAAGCGCGGCTCGGGATCGACGCGGCGGTAGGCGTAGTCGTCGTACTTGTGCTTCGTCGCCCACATCATCGTCAGCACGTTGCCGAAGTTCCACGGCGAGTGCGGGTCCTTCTCCGTGTCGCTGTACGCGTGGTGCATGCGGTGCAGGATCGCGTAGCCGCGCGGCGAGAGGAAACTCGAGCCTTGCGCCAGGTAGGTGCACAGGTGGAAGAACCGCTCCCAGCCCTTCGACATGGTGAACTGCCGGTGCGCACCGTAGCGGTGCAGGAAGAACGTCTGGAAGAACACCGACAGCTGCCAGTGCAGCACGAAGAAGACCAGGACGATCACGGCCGGAAGAGAGTAGCCACCGCCCCTGACATAACCTGTCATCCTTCCGTCATTTCGAGCGTGGCAGAAAGGGGGCGCCCGGCTATAACCGCCGCCGGATGCTCTCCTATCTCCGGATCCGCGGCTTGGCCCTGCTCGACGACGTGACGCTGGAGCTGTCGCCCGGGCTGAACGTGCTGACAGGCGAGACGGGCGCTGGAAAGTCGATCATCGTCGACGCGCTGACCCTGCTGCGCGGGGCGCGCGGGCGGGCCGAGCTGGTGCGCTCCGGAGCGGACGCCGCGTCCGTGGATGCGCAGTTCGAGCTCGGACCGACGACGCAGACGCGCGTCGCGGCCGTGCTCTCCGAACGCGGCCTTCCAGACAGTGACTCCGCGACCCTGGTGCTTTCGCGCGTCGTGCCGCTGTCGGGCCGCGGCCGCAGCTTTGCGCAGGCGCAGCTCACGACGCAGGCCGTCCTGGGCGAGCTGGGCGAGCACCTGATCGACATCTGCAGCCAGCACGAGCACCACTCCCTCACGCACGTCGCCCGCCACCTGGAGCTGCTCGACGGTTACGCCCGACTCGATGCGGCGCTGGCCGACTACCAGGACCGGTACCGGCAGTGGCGGGGAGCCGTCGTGGCGCTCGAGGATCTGGCGGCCCGCGCGGCTGCGGGGCTGCAACGGGCCGACTACCTGCGCTTCCAGATCGAGGAGCTGGAACGGGTGGCGCCGGAGCCGGGCGAGTACGACGCGCTCGAAGGCCGCGTGGCGCTCCTCCGCGATGTGCAACACTGGGCGCTGTTCGCGGAGCAGGCCCAGAACGAGCTCTACGAGTCGGAGAGCTCGATCGCCGGGAGGCTCGGCGGGCTCTCGGAGCGCGCGCGCCGCGGCGCGGACCAGTCCAGCCGCCTCGCGGCGATGGCGACGGAGCTCGACAACGCCCGCATCGCCAGCGAGGAGGCCGCACGCCTCGCCGCCGGCCTCGCCGCCGAGCTGGAGATCGATCCCGGCGAGCTGGAACAGGCCGAGGAGCGGATGCACCAGCTCGAGTCGCTGCGGCGCAAGCACGGCGTCACGCCGGACGAGCTTGCCGGCCGGCTCGCCGCGATGCGCGAGGAGCTGGACACGCTCGACAACGCCGAACAGCACCTGGCAGAGCTCGAACAGCGCGCGGCGGCGCTCCGGGCGGAGTGCGTGGAGCTGGCGGAAGGTCTCGGCAAACAGCGACGTCGTGCTGCGAGCGGGCTCGCCGAGGCTCTAGAACAGGAGCTCCAGGTGCTGCACGTGCCCGGCGCGCGGCTGGAGGCCCGGGTCGAGCCGCTGCCCGGCGGGGAACCCGGCCCGCGCGGTCTGGACAGGGTGGAGTTCCTGTTCTCGGCCAATCCGGGCGAGCCGCCGGCGCCGCTCGAGCGGGTCGCCTCGGGCGGGGAGCTGTCGCGCGTGCTGCTGGCGCTCAAGAACGTGCTGTCCGCCGACGATCGTGTGGCCACCTATGTATTCGACGAGATCGACGCCGGAGTCGGCGGCGCGGTAGCGCAGGCCATCGGCTCGAGGTTGGGGCACGCGGCGCACCAGCACCAGGTGCTGTGCATCACGCATCTGCCGCAGATTGCGGCATTCGCCAGCGCCCACTACCGGGTCGACAAGCGCACCCAGGCGGGGCGCACGACCACCCGGGTCACGCGGCTCTCGGGCGAGGAGCGGGTGGAGGAGCTCGCACGAATGCTGGGCGGCGCCCGGGTAACGGAGAGCGCGCGCGAACACGCTCGCCAGCTCGTTGCCGAAGCAGAGGCGGCCCTGTCTCCTCGCGCACAAGCCCCTGCGCGACGGCGGGCCCGCGCAGGAGCGCGGCGCGCCGGCCGCTAGGCCGGCGCGGCAAGGCCACGATCAGCTCCCCCGCCCCCTTCTTGGCGCAACGTCACAACGTGGTTTACACGAACGTCGCGTTGCGAAAGATTGGTGGGTAGTAACCGAATGACGGCCTACTGGCTCGAATATCGCGGCATAGCCCACCCGCTCCTGCGCCGCGAGACGCTCCTCGGCCGCAGCGAGGAGTGCACCATCTACCTCCCGCACGCCCAGGTGTCGCGGATCCACGCGGTGGTGCGCCTGTCCAACGACGCCGTCGAGCTGGTGGATCTCGGCAGCATGAACGGCACGCGCCTGAACGGCGAGAAGCTGCATGGGCCGCAGCACCTGAAGGACGGCGACGTGATCCGCATCGGCACCGAGGAGCTGGTCGTGCGCATGGACAGCAGGAAATCGGCGCCGCCGCGCCCGGACTCGCCGCCGCTTGCCCTTGTGTCCACCGATCCGGCCGACCACGAACGCGCCGCGCTGGATGCACTGGAGCTGGCCGAAGCGCTTCTCGCGAGCCCGGAGGGAGCAGAGCGCCGACAGGAGACCGCGCACACGGTTCGCGCGCTGCTCGACGAGGCTCTCGGCAAGCTGGAACGCGAAACGCAGCCCCTGGATCGCGAAACGGCTGCGCGCGTTGCCCGCATCGCGGACGGCGCGGCGTCGCGCGCCGGCGACGCGGAGATGACGAGCTGGCTCGACGAAGTCGCCGCCCGCGTGCGCCGGATGATGGGCCAGGGCTAGTTCCTTCCTGGCCAAACCCCGTGCGGTGGGGGAGTATCCGGGTGGAAGCGCTCGGTATGCTGGTGCAGCCCCCGGTCTTCAAAACCGGTGTGGGGCGGGTTCGGCCCGTCCCAGGCGAGTTCGATTCTCGTGCGCTTCCGCCACACGCAGCTTGCGGGTGATCCACGGATGGCCAAGCCCAAGAGCATCCAGCGCTACCGCGACAATCTGCAGGGCGAGCTCGATAGCGCCGCGCTGTACCGTGCGCTGGCGGAAATCGAGGAAGACAAGCGGCTGTCCACGGTGTACGCGCGTCTCGCCACGGTGGAGGAGGCGCACGCCGACTTCTGGAAGAAGAAGCTCGACAAGAGCGGCGTCAAGCCGCCGCCAGCGCGGGTCGGGTGGCGCACGCGGCTCTTGATCCGGCTGGCTCGGCGCTTCGGGCCGGAGCTCGTGCTGCCGACGGTGCGCACGCTCGAGAAGATCGACAGCGGGCGCTACGACACGCAGGCCGACGCGCGCAGCGCCGGCATGCCGGCCGAGGAGCAGTCGCATGCGCGCTTGCTCGACGCGCTGTCCGGCACTCCCGGCATCAGCGGCGGCACTATCTCGCGGCTCGAGGGTCGACACCGCCAGACGGGCGGCAACGCTCTGCGCGCGGCCGTGCTGGGGCTCAACGACGGCCTGGTCTCGAACCTGAGCCTGGTGATGGCCGCGGCAGGCGCGGCCTTCGCCGAGCGGACCGTGCTCATCACAGGCATCGCCGGCCTGCTCGCCGGCTCCTGCTCCATGGCGATGGGCGAGTGGCTAAGCGTGCAGAGCTCACGCGAGCTGTACGAAAAGCAGATCGCGACCGAGAAGGGCGAGCTTGCCGCGGTGCCGGACGAAGAGAAAGAAGAACTGGTGCTCATCTACCAGACCAAGGGTCTGAGCGAGGAGCAGGCCCGCAGCGTGGCGGAGCGCGTGATGCAGGACCCGAAGCAGGCGCTCGATACGCTGGCGCGCGAGGAGCTCGGCATCGACCCCGAGGAGCTCGGCGGCTCCGCGCGGACGGCGGCAGTCACGTCTTTCGTGCTGTTCTGCCTCGGCGCGATCGTGCCCGTGCTTCCGTATTTCATGCTCGCGCGACACTGGGCCGTCATCGCCAGCATCGCGCTCAGCGGCGCGGCGCTGTTCGGCACCGGCGCGGCCATCACGCTGTTCACGGGACGCAGCGTGCTGTTCAGCGGCACGCGCCAGCTCGCGATCGGCCTGGCGGCGGCGGCCGTGACGTTCGCCGTTGGGCGGATGCTGGGCGTGTCACTCGGCGGGTAGCGCGCCAGCGACGACGCATCCCGCCCCCTGGGGATCTCACAGGAAGATCGGAACGGCGGAAGGGGTTTGGGGTCGAGCGTTGTGGCGACCTGGCGCGGCGAATCCAGCGGGTGCGCGTGGCGAATCCAGCGGGTGCGCGTGGCGGGAACGATCTCCGGAGGTTTCCATCAGGGACAATGTGGGGCGCGAACTGTCGGAAAAGCCGACATATCGGCCCCGTCAGAGCGCCGACGCGGCCAAAGTGTCGGGAATTCCGACCGAAGCAGCCCCACAGCGTCCCTGGTGGAAGCGCGCGGGATCAGCGCGACCTGGCGCAGCCGCCGCTCGACGTACCTACGCAGGTCCATCGCGTTCTGGACGGCGTGGCCGCCGCGGCCGTTGTTGAAGTACGCGTACACATCCAGGCCCTGCTGCGCGTACCCGGCGATACGCGCCGCTTCGGCGGAGAGCGCCTGGTGTGGGTAGCTGCCGCCGTAGTCCTGTCCGTGGAAGCGCTGGTAGACGAAGTCCGCCGTCACCACGCGCGGGTGGCGTTCGATCAGGTCGTGGATGCAGAGCGCGGCGCCGTGCTGTTCGAGAACGGCGTAGACCTCGCTCGTGAGCCAGCGCGGGTCGCGCACCTCGACGGCCCAGCAGAGGCGCCGCGGGGCCGCGCGCAGGAATGCGTCAAGGCGCACGGGGTTCGCGCGGAAGTGCGGCGGAAGCTGCATCAGGATAGGACCTCTCAGCTGCCGAGCGGCCTCGAGCGCTCGAGGAACAGCTCGATCGGCTGCTCGGGGTCAACGTCCGGCGTAGTAGCCGAGCCACTTCCGCTTCGGCAGGTCCCGGGGATACAGGACGCCGCGCCAGTCGTCGTACTGGTAGCCGGAAGTCCCGATCCGGACGCGCCCGCGCATGCCGACGAAGCTGCGTCCGCCGCTACAGGCAGACAAGGGCGTGGTATTACGCGCCCGTGAGCGAGGACCAGCAGCGGGTCGTGATCGCGACGGCGGGACACGTCGACCACGGCAAGACCGCGCTGATGCGCGCGCTGACCGGCACGGACACCGATCGCCTGCCGGACGAGAAGCGCCGCGGCATCAGTATCGAGCTGGGATTCGCCGAGCTTCCGGACAGCGGCATCAGCTTCATCGATGTGCCGGGGCACCGGAAACTGGTCCACGCGATGATCGCGGGGGTGGGCGGCGTGGACGCCGTGCTGCTCGTGGTCGCCGCGGACGACGGCGTAATGCCGCAGACCCTGGAGCACGTGCACGTGTGCACGCTGCTCGGGATCGACCGCGTGATCGTGGCGCTGTCCAAGTGCGATCTGGTCGACGACGAGTTGCTGGAGCTGGCCGAGAGCGACGTACAGGACACGCTCTCTGCCCTCGGCCTGTCCGTGGCGCGCATGGTGCGCACCTCCGCCGAGACGGGCCAGGGACTCGACGAGCTCAGGAGCGTGCTCGTCGAGGCTGCGAGCGCGGTTCCGCGCCATGCGGACAGCGCGCGGCTGTGGCTTCCGGTGGATCGGGTGTTCTCGGTGAAGGGCGCGGGGACGGTCGTCACCGGCACGCTCACGCGCGGACAGCTCTCGGTGGGGCAGGAGCTTTTCGTGGCGGGGGAGCACGGCGTTACGGCGACGGCGTGTCGCGGGCTCGAGATCCACGGGCGCGCGGTCGAGCACGCGTCCGCCCCGACGCGCATCGCGGTGAATCTCGCGCGGCTCGGCGTGAGCGATGTGCGGCGCGGCGACGTGCTGACACTCGACCCGGCGCTGTGCCGTTCGCAGAGCCTGGACATCTCGCTCACGCCGCTGCCCGGCAGCGAGCGCGATCTGGCCGACGGCAGCCCGGTGCAGATCTACATCGGGACCACGCGCTCGGGCGGGCGCGTCACGGCGCTCGGCGAGGGGCTTTCGCACCTGGCACTCGATCGCGCCCTGCCCTGCGAGGGCGGCGTGGGCGTCGTGCTCAGGGGTTTTCGCTCGACGCGCGAGCACGGAGCCGTGCTCGGAGGCGGGCGCGTGCTCGATGCAGCGGCTCCGCGCCCGCCACGGCGGCGGAGCGCGGGCGCGCGCGAGCTCCGGGCGCGCGCGCTGGGAGCAGCCGAGCGCGGCGAGCTCGCGGAAGCGCTGGCGGGGCTGATGGAGATCGCGGCTCCGCGTCCGATCGCCGCCGCGGACGTTGAGCGACGCCTGGGCCTCGCACCGGACAGCGTGGCCCGCGCGCTCCGCAAGCGGAGGGGCGCAGTGTCGCTCGACGGCGGCGCGCTCTGGACCACCGAGGAGACACTACAAGCGCTGATCGACATGCTGCACGCCCGGACGGAGGCGTTCCACGAGTCGGAGCCGCACGAACCGGGGCTGTCGATGGAAACGTTGCGGGCGTACGTCGCGCGACGCGCGGGGCGTCAGCTGGCGGAGCTCGCCCTGCGCCGCGCCCTGGAGAGCGGCCGACTGCTCGAGCTCGAGGGAGGCCTCGCGTGCTCGCCAGCCTTCGCCGAGCGCTCTGCTCCGGCGGCGCGCCAGAGCGCTGCGAAGCTGTACGACGCGATCGAGGCGGCTGGGCTGAGAGGCGTCAGCGAGACGGCTCTGCTCGCGACCAGCGACGAACAGCCCGATGCCACGCGGGCGGCGCTGGGACGTCTCGCGAGGAGCGCCGCGGCTCGACGCCTCGCCGGCCTGTGGTTCGCGGAGCGGCATCTTGACGACCTGCGCGACCGCGTCGCGGACTATTTCAAGACGCATCCCACGCTGGGCGTGCCCGCGTTCAAGGAGCTGTGCGGCGTGTCGCGAAAGCAGGCCATTCCCCTGCTCGAGCAGCTCGACCGGGAAGGCACCACCCGACGCCAGGGCGACGACCGGGTGCTCGGCGCAGCCGGCCGTCAGCGGGCCGACAGCCCGCAGCGCGCCGGGGAACACGAGACAACCGTCAAGTGAGCGGAACGCAGGCGCTTTCCGCCCTTGTTCGAGCGGCCCGACAACGCTATTCAGCGGTAGCTTTCGCCTGGATCGAATCAAGATGACACAGACGCGCGCACTCGTGACCGGAGCGCCGGGCTGGCTCGGCACCAGCCTGGTGGAGGCTCTTGCCCGTGGCATGAAGACCGGGCCCGTGGACCAGAAGCCGGAGCCGGTCCGCGTGCTCGCGCTGCCGGGCAGCGACACGCACCATCTCGAATCGCTCGGGGACGTGAAGGTCGCACTCGCGGATCTGCGCGACCGGCGCCTGCCGCACGGGCTCTTCGACGGCATCGAAACGGTGTTCCACTGCGCGGGCCTCGTGCATCCGCGCCGCATCGAAGAGCTCTATGCGATCAACGTGGAGGGCACGCGGAATCTGCTCGACGCGGCGATTGCCGCCGGCGCCAAACGCTTCATCTACGTCAGCTCGAACTCGCCGGCGGGCCTCAACATCGACCCGACACGGCTCATGGTCGAGGACGACCCGCCGCGGCCGTACCTGAACTACGGGCTCAGCAAGCTGCAGAGCGAATGGGCGGTGCTCGAGGCACATCGCGCCGGACGCATCGAAGCGGTGATCCTGCGTCCGTGCTGGTTCTACGGACCGAACCAACCGCACCGGCAGACGCGCTTCTTCAAGATGATCCAGGGCGGGCACCCGGTGGTCTTCGGCAAGGGCGACAATCTGCGCAGCATGAGCTACGTCGACAACACGGTGCAGGGCCTGCTCCTGGCGCGCGATGTCGACAAGGCGGCGGGCCAGACGTACTGGATCGCGGACAAGCGCCCCTACTCCTTCATCGAGATCCTGGAAACGGTCGGACGCCTGCTGGGCGTGAGCATCCGGCCGCGCTATCTTCCGCGCCTGGGCTGTGACATGGCACGCTTCGCCGATTCGCTGCTGCAGATGACCGGCTTCTACTGGCAGGACGTCCACGTCGCGGGCGAGCTGGCAGCGTCGATCGCCGTCTCGGTCGAGAAGGCGCAACGCGAGCTCGGCTACGACCCGGAAATCGAGCTGGAAGAGGGCATGCGCCGCTCGATCGAGTGGTGCCGATCGGCGGGCATCGACATCTGAGATGCGCACACTCGTCACCGGCGGTTCGGGCTACCTGGGCGAGATCCTCGTACAGCGCCTGCTCGAACGCGGCGACGAGGTGCGCGTACTGGACGTGGTGGAGAACGCCGACCGGCCGCGGGAGGTCGAGTTCCTGCACGGGGACGTGCGCGACCGGGACACCGTGCGCCGCGCCATGGACGGCGTGGAGATCGTGCATCACGCCGTAGCCCAGGTGCCGCTCGCCAAGGATCGGAAGCAGTTCTGGTCGGTCAACGTCGGGGGAACCAAGCGCGTGCTTGAAGCCGCGGCGCGCGAGAAGGCGCGCAAGGTGATCCTGGTGTCGTCGAGCGCCGTGTACGGCGTTCCACGCCGCAATCCCGTCACGGTCGGCATGCGGCCGCGGCCGCGCGAAGCGTACGGCAAGGCCAAGCTCGTCGGCGAACGGCTGAGCCGGCGTTTCGTGAAGCGCGGACTCGACGTGACCATCATCCGCCCGCGAACCGTGCTCGGTCACGGCCGACTCGGGATCTTCCAGATCCTGTTCGAGTGGGTGAGGCGCGGGCGGCCGCTGTACCTGCTCGGGAAGGGCGACAATCGCTACCAGTTCGTGCACGCCGACGACCTGGCGGAGGCTTGTCTGCTCGCCGACCGTCGCAAGGGACCGGCGACCTATCTGGTCGGCACGGACCGCTACGGCACGATGCGCGAGCTGCTCGAGGGCCTGGTGCGCCACGCCGGCACCCGGAGCCCGGTGCGGTCGCTGCCCTTCCACTCCACGCAGCTCGCGATGAAGCTCACCAGCAAGCTCCGCCTGTCGCCGCTGGGCGACTATCATGCTCTGATGTACGGCCGCGACATGTACTTCGACGTGAGTCACACCTGCCGCGAGCTCGGCTGGCAGCCGCGCTTCTCCAACGCCGAGATGATCGCGGAGTCCTACGACTGGTACCTCGGTCACCGCGAAGAGGTGCTGGCGCGCACCGACGCTTCGCACCATCGCTCGGCGGTCAAGCTCGGAGCGCTGAAGCTGCTGGAGCTCCTGCCGTGAGCTCACTGGCCGTCGCCTTCGCGCTGGTTACGGTCGTGATGAACGGAAGCGCACAGCTGCTCCTGCGCAAAGCCGCGCTGACCGGGGCCGAGCCGACGCGCCCGGTTTCGCTCATCGCCAGCCCCTGGTTCATGGCGGGGCTGTGCGCGTACGCGGTGAGCGTGCTCGCCTGGCTGGTCGTGCTCAAGCGGACGCCGCTGGCCGTAGCCGCGCCGTTCGTCGCGCTGGTCTACGTCGCTGTGCCGCTCGCCAGCCGCTTCGTGTTCGGCGACGTGATCAATTCTCGAATGTGGATCGGCATGGCGCTGGTCGTCGCCGGCGTCACCCTCGTCGCCAAGCACTAGGCCGAGCGCCGGAACACCAGGTCGTCCGTGGCCCAGGGGTGTTCCTGGAGCAGGGCGTCGGCGTCTCGCCTCATCCGCTCGTCCAGTCGCTGGCGCGCGGCGTCCCTGAGCGCCAGAGCGAACATGCTCGCCGACGAGAAGCGGCGCTCCGGGTCCTTGGCCAGCACCAGCGCGAAGACGCGCTCCACGTCCTCGGTCACCCGCACCAGCTCTCCGGGGCGGACAGGCTGCACATGGGCCACGTTGTAGAGCGTGGTCACGCTGTCGGGAGCCGTGAACGCGGGACGCCCCGTCATCGAGCGGTACGCGACGACGCCCAATGCGAACACGTCCGCGCGATGGTCGACTTCCTGCCCGCGCGCCTGCTCGGGCGACATGTAGCTCGGCGTGCCGACCGCGGCTCCCTGCGTCAGCGTGCTCGCCACGTCGTTCATCTTCGAGACGCCGAAGTCGAGCACCTTCCAGACCCGGCGGCTGGTCTGCTCGGCAAAGAAGAGGTTCTGTGGCTTGAGGTCGCGATGCACGATGCCGGCGTCGTCCGCGGCCGTCAGGGCGTCTGCCACCTGGCGCACGAGCTCCAGCGTCGCCGACACGCCGAGCCGCTTCTTCTGCCGTAGGTGCCAGGCCAGATCGTGTCCCTGGAGCAGCTCCATCACCATGTACGGAGCGCCGTCGGGCGCGGTGCCGGTGCCGGACACGCGCACGATGTGCTGGGACTCGAGCGAGCTGGAAATCTCCGCTTCGCGCAGGAACCGCGCCAGATGCGCCGGGTCCTCGAGCACCATCGGATGCAGGAACTTGAGCGCGACCAGCTCGTCGGTCTCCACGTTCCGCGCGCGGTACACCTCGCCCATGGCACCGCGGCCGATCAGCTCGATCACCTCGAAACCGCCGAGCCTCTGACCGGTGTAGCGCCCGAGCCGGGCCGCGCCGGCTCGCTCGATGTCCTGGCGGGCTTCGTCGAGCAGCGCGTCGCGCTTCTTGATCTGCCGCGCCGCTTTCTCCAGGCGATCGAACGCCCCCAAGGTTGCCTTCCTGCTGTTTCGCGCCATCCAGAACGTGGCGACCAGCAATACCTCGGCCACGCCCGCAGTCGCGATCATCGATGCCGTCTCCGGGTAACGGAGTGCGAGCACCGACTGGTCGAGGTGGATCACCCGGGTGATCGCCAGCACCGACAGCACCAGATAGCCGATCACGCACGCGAGGAAGACCGCCCAGCCAGCGCGCGCAGAATCGCCGAGACCGAAGAAATAGATCCCCACGCATAGGGCCATCGCCGCGGGCGAGAACACGCCGACGTAGTACGCCACGGCCAGGATCGCCGCGGCGCACATCAGCCCCTGCACCAGCACCTTGCGGCGGTCGAAGCGATCTGGATCGCGGAATTCGAAGAGCAACCACAGCGTGACGACAACGGTGGCCCCGACGACCACGGTAGCCAACATGCGGCCTGGCGACACGCGCTCGGGTAACCAGATGGCCACGAGACCCGCGGCGCCCGCCAGAGCGACCAGACGCATGAGCGCGACAGTGCGCGCGATCTCCTCCGCGCGCAGGATCAGCGGCGACGTGGTGATCAAGCTGGTGCCGACGCCGGTACTGCCCGTTCGCGTGCCGGTCAGACCGCTGCTGCCGGAGGTCGTTCCGCTGCTTTCGCTCGGGTCGACCTCGGGCGGCTCGCGCGAGGCTGTCGGCGACGACGGCGACGCTCCGTCGATTACCGTGGGCTCTTCGCTTGCGTCGACGCGAGCAAGTCCGGGCTCCGCCTCATCAGCCCGATCCGTCACCAGTCTAGCCTCGCTCGGCTTTTCTATGCCGGCAAGCGCCGGGGACCGATATCCGTCATGACGCGGCGCATCGACGCTGGACTCGGCGTTGTGGGCGCTCCAGAGTGCGGCTTCCGGGGCGGCGCGGGCAGTTGGGGCAGAAGCCTGGAAAGGGAAGTATCCATGTCAGACAGCGTGAAGTACGTGCTCGACGAGAGCCGGATCCCCAAGGCCTGGTACAACATCGCGGCCGATCTTCCCGAGCCTCTGCCGCCTCCGCTGCATCCCGGAACGGGCCAGCCGATAGGACCCGACGATCTTGCTCCGCTGTTTCCGATGGCGCTCATCCAGCAGGAAGTGAGCACCGAGCGCTACATCGAGATCCCCGAGCCGGTCCGCGACATCTACCGCCAGTGGCGCCCGAGCCCGCTCTACCGCGCGCGCCGCCTGGAAAAGGCGCTCGGTACGCCCGCCCGCATCTACTACAAATACGAGGGCGTCAGCCCCTCCGGCAGCCACAAGCCCAACACCTCCGTACCGCAGGCCTTCTACAACAAGGAAGCCGGCGTCAAGCGCATCTCTACCGAGACCGGTGCCGGCCAGTGGGGTTCGGCGCTGTCGTTCGCGGGCGCGCTGTTCAACATCCCCATCAAGGTGTTCATGGTCAAGGTGAGCTTCGAGCAGAAGCCCTACCGCAAGGCCCTGATGGAAGCCTACGGCGCTGAATGCGTCGCCAGCCCCAGCCGCGAGACCCAGGCGGGACGCGCGATACTGGAGAAGGATCCGAACACCACCGGCAGCCTCGGCATCGCCATCAGCGAGGCGGTGGAGGTCGCAGCAACGAACGACGATACCAAGTATGCGCTAGGCAGCGTGCTCAACCACGTTCTTCTGCACCAGACGATCATCGGTCAGGAGGCTCTGCTGCAGATGGAGATGGCCGACGACTACCCGGATGTGCTCGTCGGCTGCACGGGCGGCGGCAGCAATTTCGCCGGGCTCGTCCACCCGTTCCTCGGCGAGCAGCTGCGCGGGGGCAAGAAGGTGGACATCGTGGCTTGCGAGCCCACCGCTTGTCCGACGCTCACTCGCGGCAAGTACGCCTACGACTTCGGCGACACCGGCCACCTCACGCCGCTGGTCAAGATGCACACGCTCGGGTCGGCGTTCGTGCCTCCGGGCTTCCACGCCGGCGGCCTGCGCTATCACGGCATGGCGCCGATCATCAGCCACCTTCAGGAGCTGAAGCTCATCCGCTCGAAGGCCTACCATCAGACGGAGTGCTTCGAAGCGGGAGTCCTGCTCGCGCGAACCGAGGGCATCCTTCCCGCGCCGGAGGCGAACCACGCGGTCAAGGGCGCCATCGACGAGGCTCTTCGCTGCAAGAAGGAAGGCGTATCCAGGGTCATCCTGTTCAACCTTTGTGGCCACGGCCACTTCGACATGACGGCGTACATGGACTACTTCGCCGGCAAGCTGGAGGACCGCGACTACGACTCGAAGCTTCTCGACCAGTCGCTGGCGGCGCTGCCGAAGGTCTCCTAGGGCCCAAACCCGTAGGGCGCGCCGCACCTCGTGACAGCGGGGCGCGGCGCTGGTAACTGCGCGGCATGTCGCTCGAGCGCATCCGCCATCTGATCGGCAGCTTCCGCGAACAGATCACCGCCTACGCGCCCGGCGCGCCCGTGGAGCTGCCGTTCGGCCCCGACCTCGGGCGGGAGCTTCTCGAGTCGATGCTGCTCGCGCGACACCTCGACCGGGCCGCGCATGAGCTGCGGGCAGCGGGCCACGGCCACTACACCATCTGCAGCACGGGTCACGAGGCCAACGTGGTGCTCGGCCGCCTCACCGAGCCCGGCGATCCGGCCGTCGTGCACTACCGCAGCGCCGCGTTGCAGCTCGAGCGCGCGCGGCAGGTTCCGGGCGTCGACAGCGTGCGGGACATCGCGCTGTCGCTGGTCGCGTCGAGCGAGGAGCCGACGAGCGGAGGGCGGCACAAGGTGTTCGGCGGACGGCACCTGGGCATGATCCCCGCCACCAGCACCATCGCCTCGCACCTGCCACGGGCGGTGGGGCTCGCGTTCGCGCTCGAGCGCCGGCCGCGCCTCGGGCTCGAGGCCGCCGCACCGAAGGACGCGATCGCGCTGGCCAGCTTTGGCGACGCAAGCCTCAATCACAGCACTGCGCAGGGTGCGCTGAATGCCGCCGGCTGGGTGGCTCACCAACGCCTGACGCTGCCGCTGCTCTTCGTGTGCGAGGACAACGGTCTCGGAATCAGCGTGCGTACGCCGCGCGGCTGGGTCGAGGAGCGGCTCAGGGCGCTGCCGCACGTCGAGTACTTCCACGCGGAGGGCTGGGATCTGGGCGAAACATACCGGGTCGCGGAGCAGGCCGTGCAACACTGCCGCCGCACGCGACGTCCCGCCGTGCTGCACCTGGAATGCGTGCGGCTGCTCGGCCACGCGGGCAGCGACGTGGACACGGTCTACCGCACGCCCAGAGAGATCGAGGAGGCGGAGAGTCGCGACCCGGTGCTCGCGGCGGCGAAGCAGCTCATCGACGCGGGCCTGCTCGATCCGCTGGAGGTGATTGCGATGGAGCAGAAGGCTGCCGAGCGCGTCTCCGCCGCAGCCGAGATTGCCACCGGCTCGGCGCGCCTCGAAACCCGGGCCCAGGTCGAAGCGGCGCTGGCGCGGCCCATGAACGACGTCGAACAAGAGGCCACACGCGACCTCCGCGCGCTGCCGTCGGGCTCGCTCACGCTGGCGCAGGGCATCAACGCCGTCCTGGTCGAAGCGGTGGATCGCTATCCCGAAGCGATTGTGTTTGGCGAGGACGTTGCCAAGAAGGGCGGCGTGTACGGGCTGACCAAGGGCCTGGTCGGCCACGCGGGGCCGGCGCGCGTGTTCAACACGCTGCTGGACGAGCAGACCATCCTGGGGCTTGCGCTCGGGACGGCCACACTCGGCCTGCTACCGATCCCCGAGATCCAGTACCTCGCGTACCTGCACAACGCGGAGGACCAGCTCCGGGGCGAAGCCGCGACGATGCAGTTTTTCTCCGGAGGCGCCTATGACAACCCGATGCTGCTCCGCATCGCAGGCTTCGCCTACCAGAAGGGCTTTGGCGGACACTTCCACAACGACAACTCGATCGCAGCGCTGCGCGACATACCGGGAGTGGTTATCGGCGTACCGGCGCGCGCGGACGACGCCGTCGGGATGTACCGGTCCGCCCTAGCGGCGGCCAAGCACGCGCGGCGGGTGGTGGTCATGGTCGAGCCGATCGCGCTCTACCACAGCCGCGACCTCCACGAGGACGGCGATCAGGCGTGGACCGCGCCCGCTCCCACCAACGCGGCCGAGGTCGGGCGGGCGCGGATCTACCGGGAGGGCGGCCGCGATCTGGTCATCGCGAGCTACGGCAACGGCGTATGGATGAGCCTCAGGGCGGCGCAGCGGCTGGAGCGGGTGCATGGCGTGCGCGCGCGGGTGCTCGACCTGCGTTGGCTCGCGCCGCTTCCGATCGAAGACCTGCTCTCGCACGCGGAAGAGACGGGCAGGCTGCTGTTCGTGGACGAGTGCCGCCGCACGGGCAGTGTCTCGGAGGCCGTAGCGGCGGCGCTCCTGGACGCCGGCTCTCCGGCGCGCTTCAGCCGGGTAACGGCCGCGGACTGCTACATTCCGCTCGGCGAGGCCGCCAATCTTGTGCTCGTGAGCGAAGACGACATCGTCGAGAGCGCGACCGAGCTCGTCCGCTGAAGCCTTGCGGCGGGCGCGGTCCCGCCCAATGAAGAAGAAGCACCTGCGAGGAGCGCATGACCGACACGATCGAGTTTTTCTTCGACTTTTCGAGCCCCAACGCCTACTTCGCTGCCATGCAGCTGCCGGCGCTCGCCGAACGCCACGGCGCGCGCATCGTCTACAAGCCGTTCCTGCTCGGCGGACTGTTCAAGTCGCTGTCGGTCAACATGACGCCCGGGATGACGAGCCCGGCCAAGGCCGCCAACGGCGTGAAGGACCTGGAGCGCTGGAGCACGAAGTACGGCGTGCCCTTCCGCTATCCCTCCCGCTTTCCCATGAACACCGTGACCGCCCTGCGCGTCGCCCTCGCGCTCTCGGCCGACGGAACGGACATCCGCCCGTTCGTGGAACGGACGTACCGGGCCTATTGGGCGGAAGACCGCGACATCTCGGACGCGGCAGTGCTGTCGGGCATCCTGAAGGAGCTCGGCCTCGACGCCGACGCGCTGCTCGCGCGCACCCAGGACCCGGCCATCAAGCAGGCGCTCAAGGACGCCACCGCCGAGGCAGAGCAGCGTGGACTGTTCGGCGCGCCGACGTTCATCGTCCGAGGGGAGCTGTACTTCGGCAAGGACCGGCTGGAGTTTGTGGAGGACGCGCTCGCGCAGTAGCGCCATCGCGCGGGGGAATCGAGCGCGCCCTGGAACAGCGTGCTCAGTAGCAGTGGCCGTTACTGCTGTGGCAGGTGGTACCGGGGCAGCAAGTAATGCCCGTCTGGGTACAATCGTAGCTGTGGTTGCCGGAGTAGCAGCAGGAGCCGCTGCCGGTATCGCAGAGGCCACCGCTGTTCTGCGTGCAGTCGGTGCAGCTCTTGCCACAGTGCTTGTCGTCGTACGCCGTGCAGTTCGGGCCGCAGGTGGCATAACCGCTGTCGCACACACAGCTGTTGCTGCCGTTGCATGTCGCATTAGCGCCGCACGACCCGCAGGACAGCGTGTTGCCGCAGCCGTCGCCCGGTGAGCCGCAGGTGGCACCTAGACTCGCACACGTCTTCGGGGTGCAGCAGGTACCGCCGTTGCAAACGTCCGAGCCGCCGCAATTGCACATGATGTTGCCGCCGCAACCATCGCTCAACGAACCGCACTGACCAGAATAGTCCCCGCACGCCTTCTTGGTGCAGCAGGTGTTGCTGAAGCACACCTTCCCGCCACCGCAGGTCGAGGGGCACGACACCGTCTTGTCGCAATTGTCGGTCGCGGTCGTATTGCACTTGTTTCCGCAGGCCGCTCCGACACTCTCCTGCGTACAACAGTTGCCGCTGCCGTCGACGACCTGGCCTGCGCCACACTGGCACGAACCGTTGTTGCACGTCTTGCCACCCGTGCATGCGTTGCCGCAGCTTCCGCAATGGGTGTCCGTGTTCAGCGCCGTCTCGCAGCCGTTGCTGTTGTTGCCGTCGCAGCTGTCGAATCCGGTCTTGCAGTTGAGCGTGCATTGCCCGCCGCTGCACGCCGGAGCATCGTTGCCCTTGCCGCAGACCTTGTTGCAACTGCCGCAGTGGTTCAGGTCCGTGTCCAGGTTGGATTCACAGCCGTTCTTGACGTTGTTGTCGCAGTTGCCATACGAGCCGGAGCAGGAGATCGTGCATTGCTGGTTGACGCACGCGGGTTTGCCGTTAGCGTTGCTGCACGTAAATGTGTTCGAGTCGCAGCCGCCACAGTGCAGCGGATCCGTCGCGACATCCTGCTCGCACCCATTGGTGGTGTCGCCGTCGCAGTCCGCCCAGCCCGCATCGCACTTGGTGTAGCCGCAGACACCGGCTGTGCAGCTAGGCGTGGCATGCAGCACCGTGGTGGAACAGTCATTGGTGCAGAACTTGCAGTTCTTCGGATCCGTATTGAGGTCGACCTCGCAGGCGTCCGACGGATCGTTGTTGCAGTCGCCCCTGCCCGCCGGACAGTTCGACACGGCGCACTGCCCCTGCTTGCACACCCAGTTCGTCCCCGGGTCCTTGGCGAAGCAGTCGTGACCGCAGCTGCCGCAGTTGGTCGGATCGCTATCCGTGTTGATCTCGCAGCCGTTGGCGGCGTTGGCGTCGCAGTCGCTGAATCCGGCGTTGCAGCTTTCGATGCCGCAGCTGCCGTCGGGCGCGCAGTTCGCCGTCGCGCCGGGCACCGAGCACGCGGCGCAGGAAGAGCTTGCGCACCCGTGCGCAGGGTCCGTCTTCAGAGGGCACAGCGTCCCGCCGCAGAACTTCTGGTCGGGCGAGGGGAAGCAGTTGTTCTGGCCGCCTCCCGTGCCTCCCCCGCCGCCGCTACCACCGGATGCGCCCGCGTCCGGCCCGGTCCCGGCGCCGGTTGGCTCCGTGTTGATGCCGCAAGCAGCCGCCCCGAACCAAGCTACAAACACAAGCCAGAGCACCCGACGCATATCGACAACTCTACTACAGAGCCGGGCACACTTCGAGCGAGCGGGCCGTGCCGTGCAACGAGAGCGGATACTGCGGGTTCCGGCAGCCAGCGGGTGCTACGCCGGGCAGGCGCACAACCGCCGGAAATGACGCCTTCTCGACTGGTTCACGCCCGCGTACGGAGCGCAGCCTGGAACCGCGTCACGGACTGCACTGATACGTGCTGCCGGACTGCTGGCACGTCTTTGGACTGCTGCAGACCGTGTTGCAGTCGCCGCAGTGCGCGTCCTTCGTCAGATCCGTCTCGCAACCGTTGCTCTTGTCCGAATCGCAGTCGCCCCAGTTCGACGAGCACGACCCCGTGTAGCTGCAGCTGCCCGACGAGCACGTCTTGCCGCTCGCGTGTTGCACTTGCGTGGTGCAATCGGTGCTGCACGAGCCACACGTGCTCGTCTGCGTCAGGCTCGTCTCGCAGCCGTCGCTCTTGTCCGAATTGCAGTCGCCCCAGTTCGACGAGCACGACCCCGTGTAGCTGCAGCCGCCCGACGAGCACGTCTTGCCGCTGGCGTGTTGCACTTGCGTGGTGCAATCGGTGCTGCACGAGCCACACGTGCTCGTCTGCGTCAGATCCGTCTCGCAGCCGTCGCTCTTGTCCGAATTGCAGTCGCCCCAGTTCGACGAGCACGACCCCGTGTAGCTGCAGCTGCCCGAAGAACACGTCGCGCCGCTCGCGTGCTGCACCTTCGTCGTGCAGTTGTTGCTGCAGGACCCGCACGTGCTCGTCTGCGTCAAATCCGTCTCGCAGCCATCGCTCGCGTTGCTGTTGCAGTTCCCGTAGCCGCTGCTGCACTGGATACTGCACTGACCGCCGCTGCAGCTCGCTGTGCCGTGGTTGGAGCTGCAGGCCGAAGAGCATCCTCCGCAGTGGCTCACGGTAGTGTCGGTGTCGACCTCGCAGCCGTCGCTCTCGGTGCCGTTGCAGTCGCGCCAGGCTCCGGTGCAGGACAGGGCGCACTGACCGCCGCTGCAGGTCGGCGTGGCATGGCTCGTGCTGCACGCCATGCTGCAGTTGCCGCAGTGGGTGGTGTCCGTATCCAGGTTGGCTTCACAGCCGTTCGCCTCCTGGCCGTCGCAATCGCGCCAGCTGCCCTGGCAGGCGAGAGAGCATTTCCCGCCGCCGCAGCTCGGCGTGGCGTGATT
This sequence comes from uncultured delta proteobacterium, assembly GCA_963826085.1. Taxonomy (GTDB): domain Bacteria; phylum Myxococcota_A; class Polyangia; order Polyangiales; family Polyangiaceae; genus CAWDXG01. The sequence goes on from CAWGVN010000001.1 coordinate 416,209, forward strand.
CGTACTGCAGGCCAGGTTGCAGCTACCGCAGTGCGTCGTATCGGTCTGGAGATTGATCTCGCAGCCGTTGCTGGCGTTGCCGTCGCAGTTGCCGTATCCGGGGTTGCAGCTGATAGCGCACTGGCCGGCGACACACCCCGCCACCCCGTTCGTGGTGTTGCACACGGTATTGCAGCTGCCGCAGTGTGTGGGATCGGTCGCGATATCCTGCTCGCAGCCGTTGGCAAGATTCCCGTCGCAGTCGGCCCACCCCGGTTGGCAGTGATCGATGGCGCAGCTCCCGCCGCTGCACTTGGGCACCGCGTGCGCGATGTTGCACACGCTGCCGCAGAATGCGCAGTTGTTCACGTCCGTCTGCGTGTCGACCTCGCACTTGTCGCTGGGATCCTGGTTGCAGTCACCGCGCCCGATAGGACACTTCGACACTTTGCACGTGCCCGCGATGCAGTCCCAGTTGGTCGTGTCGCCCGGGGTGAAGCAGTCCTGGTTGCAGCCGCCGCAATTGTGCGGATCGCTGTCGATGTTGACCTCGCAGCCGTCTCCAGGCTGGGCGTCGCAGTCGCTGTATCCCTGATTGCAGGTCTGGATTCCGCAGGTGCCGTCGGCCGCGCAGTCGGTTGCGGCGTTGGGAAGCAAGCACGGCGCGCACGACGGCTGCGCGCACCCATGCGCCGGGTCGGTCTTCATCGGGCAAAGCTGTCCGCCGCAGAACTTCTGGTCGGGCGAGGGGAAGCAGTTGCCGCCGCCGCTGCCGGACGTCCCCCCGGTTCCACTCGTCCCACCCGTCGCGCCCCCATCCGGCGAAAACCCGGCTCCGGTGGCCTCCGTGTTGATGCTGCACGCGACTGCGAGAGCAAGAGGCACCGCCAGAACAGGCCAGAAAGACCAGCGCATACCAAGGATCCTACTACGCCGGGGGGCCGCCTTCGAGGACGGTCGTCAGGTGACGCCGGGGGCCGGATTACTCCAGAAGTACCCTGCGAAGAGCCGCCACGAGCGCGGGGTCCTGATCCGGAAGCACCGTGCGGGCGTCGAGCAGCAGCGCACCTCCGGACACGCGTCCCACGACCGCAGGTCGCTCGCTGCGTAGGGCCCGGGCCAACGCATCCGGCGATCCGGAGCTCACCTCCAGGCCGACCGAAGGAAGCGAAGCGCCAGCGAGAGCTCCGCCACCCACGGCGGCCTCGCTGTCCACGACTTGCGTGCGGCTCGAGGCGCTTCCCAGCTCGCGTCGCCACCGTTCCACCCGTGCCCTCAAGCCCTCGAGCGGCGCGCGCAGCATGGCGTGAAGCGGAATGCTCTCGACATCGCCTCGCGCGTACGCGTCGACCACCGGCTCCAGTGCAGCCAGGGTCATCTTCCCGACACGCATCGCGCGGGCCAATGGATCGCGGCGAAGCCTCTCGATCAGGTCCTGTGCGCCGACGACCACACCGCCCTGGGGCCCTCCGAAGAGCTTGTCCAGGCTGAAGCACACTAGATCGGCGCCGGCCCGGAGACAGCGCTGGACGCTGGGCTCTGCATCCCGCTCCGACCCGGCGATCGACGCGGGAAGCTCCGTGACGAGGCCCCCGCCAAGATCCTTGACCAGCGGCAAGCCATGCTCGTGCGCGGCACGCACCAGGCTGGAAAGCGTCGGCCGTTCGGCGAACCCGCTCATGGTGAAGTTGCTGGGGTGCACCCGGAGCACACAAGCGGTGCGGTCGCTGAAGGCCGCGACGTAGTCCTCGACGCGCGTACGGTTCGTCGTGCCGACCTCGACGAGACGGGCGCCGGACCGCTCCAGAACCTCGGGGATGCGGAAGCCACCGCCAATCTCCACCAGCTCGCCGCGCGAGACGACGACGTCGCGTCGCGCGGCGAGCGCACCGAGCGAAAGCAGCACCGCGGCAGCGTTGTTGTTCACGACGAGCGCGCCGTCGGCCCCGACCAACTCCGCGAGCCGCGCGTCGATGGCGGCTCCACGGCGCGAGCGCTCGCCCAGCTCGAGGTCGAGCTCCAGCGTCGCGTAACCGTGCGCCACCTCGACCACGCGCTCGAGCGAGGCATCGGGAAGCGGCGCGCGCCCCAGATTGGTGTGGAGCAACACGCCGGTCGCGTTGATCACCGCTTCGATGCGCTGCCGGAGACGACGGGCAGCCGCGCTGGCCACCGCTTCGACGACCTCGGCCTCCGACGGCGCCGGCCGCCCCGCACGGATCCCTTCACGGAAGGCAGCGATGGTGTCGCGGGCGATACCGGTCAGGGTCCGTGCGCCGAGCGCCGCCCGGAATTCGGCGAGCCGAGGAGCCGCTGCGACCCGATCCACGCTGGGCAGGTTTCGGAAACCCACGGCCACCAGCCTAGGTCAGAGCACGCGAATGTGGAATTGTGGAAAGGCGCGACCCGGTCAGCCGCGCTTGAAATGGGTGGCGACCATCCGGACGTCGACGCCGCGGATGGTCATGCCTCTGAAGCCCAGATCGAGCGCCTGCTCCTTGCCGTCGTCGTCGCGATGCACGGTCACGACGTGCAGCACCACGCCCTTTTTCACGGCGTAGCCCTGGATCGTGCAATCGTGGCGGGCGCGCAGGTGCATCCCGACGCGGTACGCGCCAGGCCGACCCTGGGCGTGCACCAACGTCGTCGTAGTTAGCACCGCGACCGACGGCGCCAGGAAAAACATGGAAGCGAACAGGGACGCGGTAGCAACGCGCATGACAAGCCCTCCCCGGAAAGCGACGCCGAGACTAGACCTGTCGGCCGCGCTTCGCCAGGAAATACTCCCCGGGCGAGAGCCCGCGGGACTAGATGCCGGAGGGGATAGCGCCCTTCTCCGGCTGGGTCTTGGGAGCCGCCGGCTTGGCCGCGGGGTGCACAGCCGGCCGCGCGGGCCGCGCGTGGACCGTCGACTTGTGCTGCTTCCCGGGCTCGACCGGAAGCTGATCCGGAGCCAGCGCCGGCTCGGACGCCGTCGACTCGGAGGGCGCCGGCGTCGCATCCGCCGCGCTTTGCGCGGCGGCGTGCGTCTCGGCAGGAGCGGGGACCGGGGCTGCGGCGGGCGTGCTGGACACTGACGTTTGCTTCACCGTGACTGGCTCCGCACCACGAAGCCCCAGGATGACTCCCAGACCCAAGGCCACGAGCCCGGCACCACCCCAGATCGCGAAGGTCACCCAGGACTTCCTGGCGGGCCGCAGGGCGGGAAGCTCGTCCAGGGCCTGCTCGAGCGCCCGGCGCTCGCGATCCCGGACCACGACGGTCGGATCGGAGGTTCCTTCGGTGTAGACCTGGAGCTGCCGGGTCGCCTCCGCGTCGTCGTCGGCGACGACCACGCTGCGGCTCTCGACCTTGATCTGGGCGCGGCGCTGGGGTGCATGCGCCGCGGATTGCTGGGCGACAATCGCCTCTTCATCCAGCTCGTCGAGCTCCTCGCCGGGAGGCTCTGGGGGCGTCCTGGTCACCAGCATTTCCTTATAGCGGGCCCATCCGCACAAGGCCAGGATCGGCCATCGGGTCGACCGTGGTAGAATACCCCCAATGGCTTGCCGCCGCTTCCGGGCCCCCATGGTCGCGTCTCTGGTATGCGGGATCGCAATCCTTGCGCCTGCCACGGCCAACGCCACGGGCGTGAACCCGGAATCCGCCAGCGCCGCGGAGAAGTCCCAGGCGCAGGCGCGCTACGAGGCGGGAGTCAAGGCGTACAAGGCGGGCAGCTTCGACGAGGCAGCGAAGGATTTCAAGGCCTCCTACGAGATCGTAGCCAGCCCGAACTCGCACATGATGTACGCGCGGGCACTGCGTGACGGCGGACATGCGGGCCAGGCCTTCGAGGAGTTTTCGCTCACCCAGGACGAAGCGGGCAAGTTGGCCGTCAAGCTTCCGCGCTACGCCACCGCCGCCGAATCGGCCGAAGCCGAGAAGAACGGCGTGCTGAAGAAAGTGGCCGCAATTTCGGTCGAGATCGACGGCGATCCTTCGGCTGTAACGCTGTATGTGGGGTCGCGCGAAGTCCCGCACGCGCGCTGGCGGGCAATTGCGGTGAAACCAGGCTCGGTCGACGTGACGGCGCGCGTAACCGGCGGTCGTCGCGCGTGGCGTTCGGTCAACGCGACGGTCGGCCAGGTGACGCGCGTCCACTTCGACATCAGCAAGGACATCGAGAACCCCAGCGAGCCGCTGCCGCCGCCGGTACACCATGAGGAAACGTCCAGCCCCGGCCCCAACGACCAGGGCGCCCAGCCGACCCACCGTCTGCGCCCCTACGCCTACATCGCGGGTGGCGTCGGCGCGGCAGGCTTGTTGACCTTCGCGATAGCGGGCTCGATGTCGCGCTCGACGTACAACCATCTCGACGCCACGTGCAAGAACCACGTCTGTCCGTCCGGGCAGGCCGGGGATATCGACAAGGGCAAGACGGAGCAGACTATCGCGAACGTCGGCCTCGGCGTGGGGATCGTGGGGATTGGGGCGGGAGTCGCCCTGTTCGTCATCGACATGAAGCATTCTTCACCGGCTCACGACTCGGCACGCCGCCTGCAACTCAGAGCAGGGCCGGGCTCGGTTTCGCTTGGAGGGACGTTCTGATGCGGCCGAGCGTTGTTGCACTGGGGCTGGCGCTGGGGCTCGCAGTGGGCTGCACGCAGAACTTCGACTCGTTCAAGGTCGGGGGCAGCGGCGGCGACGCGGCGTACACCGACGCCGCGGGCAGCGGCGGCGCCGACGTATCGAACGGCGGACAGGACGGCGGCAAGGACGCTACGCCGGATGCTCCCGTGGACGGGCCGTCGGACGGGCCGCCTGAGGGCCCGGTCTGCGGACTGGGTACGAAACTCTGCGGCGCCAAGTGCGTCGACGACACGGACCCGGCCTACGGCTGCGCCGGCCAGTCCTGCGCTGCGTGCTCGATCCCGCACGCGACGGCCAGTTGCGACGCGGTCGGCGCCTGCGCCGTCAAGACCTGCGACACCGGATATGCCGACTGCAACGGCAATCCGCTCGATGGCTGCGAGACGGATCTCCAGACGGACCCGACCAACTGCGGCGGCTGCGGTACGAACTGCGTGGAGCCGAACGCAACGGCCGCCTGCACGGCGGGCAAGTGCGGGGTCGGCACCTGCAACAGCGGCTACGAAGACTGCAACACCGACCCTGTTGACGGGTGCGAGACGAACACGAACTCCGACCCGACCGCTTGTGGATCGTGCACCAAGGACTGCACCCAGACCGCCGGCGACTGGGTCTGCACGAACGGCGCATGCAAGGTCAACACCTGCCCGGCAGGCAAGGGAGACTGCGACGGGAATTCCGGCAACGGCTGCGAAACGGACGTCAACACGTCGCTGCTCAACTGCGGCTTCTGCGGCAATCCCTGCAATCTTCCGCATGCGACGGCCACATGCAACGCGGGCACCTGCGCGGTCGCGAGCTGCGATGCGGGCTACAAGGACTGCGACGGTAACGCGGTAAACGGTTGCGAGGTCAACGTCACGACCAGCGCTGCCAACTGCGGCGCCTGCAACCGGGCGTGCGCCAACACCCACTCGACCTCGCAGTCGTGTACCGCCGGCGCCTGTACCCCGACCTGCAGCCCGGGCTACGGGGACTGCTCCTCGCCGTCCGCCCCGACCGCGGACAACGGCTGCGAGACGAACCTGGCCTCCAACGCCAACAACTGCGGCGCCTGCGGCCGCAGCTGCGATTCGACCCACGTCTCGTCGAGAACCTGCACCGCCGGCCGTTGCGACTCGCCCTGCGCCAGCGGGTGGGGCAATTGCACCCAACCCTTCGCGCCCGCGGCCGACAACGGCTGCGAGACCGACATCAATACCAGCACGGGCAACTGTGGCGCGTGCGGGCGCTCCTGCTCGGCGACCAACGTCACATCGCTGGCGTGCAGCGGCGGAAAGTGCAGCCCGACGTGCGTTTCGGGCTACGACGACTGCAACACCCCGACCGCGCCGGCGGCGGACGACGGCTGCGAAGCATCCGTTGCGTTCGACGTGAACAACTGCGGCGCCTGTGGGCGCAAGTGCTCCAGCGCCAATGTCTCGTCGCGGTCGTGCTCCATGGGCAAGTGCGATTCGCTGTGCCAGCCCGGGTACTCCAACTGCACGCAGCCCACTTCCGGCGCCGATGACGGATGCGAGACGCACACCGATAGCGACGCGACCAACTGCGGCGCATGCGGACACCAGTGCGTCTCGACCAATGCGAGCTCGGTCGCCTGCAGCGGCGGCAGCTGCGCGCCGACGTGCAAAAACGGCTTCGGCGACTGCAACACCCCGGTTGCACCGTCCGCGGACAACGGCTGCGAAACGAACACGAACTCGTCGACGGCAAACTGCGGCGCATGCGGACACGCATGCTCGTCGAACCACGCCAGCGCCACGTCCTGCACGGGCGGGTCGTGCTCCCCCACCTGCCAGGGCGGGTACTCGGACTGCAACACCCCGAGTGCGCCGGCCCAGGACAACGGATGCGAGAGCGACCTGTCGAACGACCCGCTATCGTGCGGAGCATGCGGTCGCACCTGCGCGGCGACGCATGTAGAGGGCCGAGCCTGCTCCAGCGGCGTGTGTACGTCGAGTTGCGTCCAGGGCTACTCGAACTGCAACACTCCAACGGGCACTGACGACGGGTGCGAGACCGCGAACAGCAACACCAACTGCGGCGGATGCGGCAACGACTGCACGGCGCAGGGCCTGACCTGCTCGGGCAATTTCTGCTCCTGCACCGGCAACTCCGATTGCGGGAACAACGGTTTCACCGACAAGTGCAGCGGCGGTGTGTGCAATTGCAACGGCAGCACATGCAAGCACGGCGAGAAATGCGGTGGCAACCCCAGGGCGTGCCACTGCAACGGCAACAGTGGTTGCGGCAATGGCCAGGTCTGCTGTCAGGCCGGCTGCAAGAACATCCAGTCCGATCCGGCGAACTGCGGCGCTTGTGGTCGCATCTGCGCCCCCGGCTTCATCTGCGCAGGAGGCAGCTGTGCGTGCAGCACGAGCGCCGACTGCAACGGGGGCTCGTCGGGCTCCTGCAGCTCGGGGATATGTTCGTGCGGGGGCACCACCTGCGCTGCGGGCCAGCGCTGCCTGCGCAACGGCTCGTGCGGCTGACCCGCGCACGGGTTTGTTCCAGAATCCGGCTCGTTGTTCTAGAGTCGTCCCCGTGACATGAGCCACGTCGCGGTCTTCCTGCTCGCCATCGCCGGCATTTTTCTTATCGGCGCGCTGGGCGAGATCATCTTCCAGCGCACGAACATACCGGACGTGGTGTGGCTGATCATCGCCGGAATCCTGCTCGGACCGGTCAGCGGCCTGGTCACGCGCCCGCAGCTCAATGCGATCGCCCCGTACTTTGCCGCTGTGACCCTCGTGATCGTGCTGTTCGAGGGTGGCACCGCGCTCAAGATCTCGGAGCTGTCGCGCGCCGCACCGCGCTCGAGCCTGCTCGCCGTGTTGGGGTTCGTGTTCGCGGCAGCTTCCATAGCTGTCCTCAGCATGCTGGCGGCGCTGGTGGGCTGGCTGCCGTCGAGCTGGACCTGGATGCACGGCTGGATGCTCGGTGCAATCCTGGGCGGCTCCAGCTCGATCATCATCATGCCTGCAATGTCGCAGGCGCGCGTGGAGCCGAAGCTCGCCAATCTGGTCAACCTCGAGTCGGCGCTGACGGACGCACTGTGCGTCGTCGGCACGAGCGCCCTCGTCGACGTGATGGTCCGGGGAACGACCGGCGCGGCCGGACCGGCTCTCACTCTGCTCCGCTCGTTCGGGATCGCACTGGCGATCGGCCTGGTCGCGGGCCTCGTCTGGCTGCTGTTCCTGAAATTCCTGAAGAACAGCGAGCACGCCTATCCGATCACGCTGTCGGTCCTCTTGATCCTGTATGTGGTCATCGATCACGCAGGCGGCAGCGCGGCCATGGGGATCCTGGCTGTGGCGGTCGTGCTGGGAAACGCGCCGTCGCTATCGCGAAAGATAGGGCTGGCTCTGCCGGTCGAGCTCGACACGAGCGTGCGCGGATTCCACCGCCAGATGGCGTTCATCATCAAATCGTTCTTCTTCGTGTTCATCGGCGCGATGCTGGGTCCGCCGTTCTCCTTGATCGTGCTGGGGATCCTGCTCGGCGTGGTGCTGTTCGGCGCGCGCATTCCTAGCGTCTATCTGGCGACCATCGGTAGCGACCTGGAACCGGACCAGAAACGCATGGCCGCCGTTTCGATGCCACGCGGGATGGCCGCCGGTGTGCTCGCAACGCTTCCCGTCACGGCCCACATCCCGGGCACCGAGAACCTGCCGGTGGTCGTCTTTGCCGCTGTCTTCACGACCATCCTGGTGTTCGCAGTAGGCTTTCCGATCGTCAAGAAACGCGCGCTCGCGGCGGCTGGAGCGGCAGGCCCCGAGCCGGTCCCCCAGGGCCCGCCGGTCAACGTCCGTGTGCAGCCACCGGGGGAGCCCCCGGCCGGGTTGGGCGAGCCCGCGCATCCCGTGGCGCAGCCGATGCAGCCAATGCAGCCGCAGCCGATGCAGCCGATACAACCCGCCGCGCAACCTGGCGAAGGCGACCCGACGCGCGAGCATCCGCTCATGCCCCCCGGTTCGCAGGGGCCGACTGGCAGCGGCGGCGGCAGCAACCAGGGGCAGCGCTAGCCGACTACGGGCTCCGGCGTTCCAGCGCCGTGGGTTGCCTGCGTCGGATCAGCTCCGCGCTGTAGGCCTTCAGCAGATCCTCATAGCTCAACAGGCCGAGGATCCGCTCCGGATCGTCATCGGCGACCACAGGCAACTGCGCATAGTGAGACGATGCGAAGCGTTCCAGCGCCGTGCCCATGGAGTCGGATTCCGACACGGAGACGAACGGCGTTTCGCAGTCTGCCGCGATCGCCAGCTGGCCGATATCCTCGTCGAAGAAGAACGCGCGCAGCGTCTCCAGGGTCACCAGCCCGTGGATGTGTCCGTCCGACGTCACGACGGGGAACACCGCCTGTGTGCTGTCGGACGCAAAGCGCAGCAACTGTTCGAGCGGGTCGGAAGCGCCCACCCGTCGTATCGCTGGCTCCCGATCGTAGACGTCGCTGACGCGGATGTCCTGCAGCAGATCGAGCACGTACTCGCCGCCGTGGGCGGGCGAGTCCCGGCGCGTCGGCACCTGCTTTTCGTACAAAGTCCAGCGCCGCACCATCACGAACGTCACCGCCTCGGCCATCATCAGCGGGACCAGGAGGTCGTAGCTGCCCGTCATCTCGCTGGCCATGACCAGCGAGGACACCGGAACGTGCGCGACGCCCCCGAAGAAGCACGCCATGCCGACGATCACGAAAGCGCCGGGCTGCGGCACCACTGTAGGCGTCAGCTGGTGGAAGGCGACCCCAAACGCGCCGCCGACCATCCCGCCGATGACCACCGACGGACCGAAGACTCCGCCCGAGCCGCCGGAAGAGATGCTGAGCGAGGTCGTGAGCACCTTGGTCAGCGCAATCCCGAGGAGCACCGCGGCGCCGATCCACCCGAGCGGCAAGACTCCCTTGCTCGGCAGGAGCGCCTCCTGGAGCCAACCGTAGCCCGCGCCCAGCGCCTGCGGCGCGACCAGCGCGAGGAGCCCCACACCAAGGCCGCCCAGCATCGGCTTCAGCGCGAGCGGGATCGGGATCCGGTGGAACACCTTGTCGCGCAGGCCATAGAAGACCTTGATGTACAACACGCCGACCAGCGCGGCGCCGATGGCCATGAGCAGGTACAGCGGCAGCTGCCGCGGATCGAAGACGTACTCTCCCTCGGTCGCGAAAATGGTGCCCGCCGAAGGGAACAGCATCGTGAACACGGAGTACGCAACGACCGAGCTCATGACGGCCGGAACGAGCGCGTCCACTTCGAAATCGTCGCGGTACAGCACCTCGACCAGAAACAGCGCGGCGCCGAGCGGAGTGCGGAAGATGGCGCCGATGCCCCCCGCCGCGCCCGCGATCAACATCAGGCGCCTCTCGCGATCGGAGAGCCTGAGCGGCGAGGCGATCAGCGATCCGAAGCCAGCGCCGATCTGCGCGATCGGTCCCTCGCGGCCCGCGCTGCCCCCGGTGCCGATGAGCACCACCGACGCCAGCGTCTTGATCAAGGGCACGCGCGCGCGGATGCGCCCGGCGTGCCGGTGGAACGCCTCGACAATGGAGTCGGTGCCGTGGCCTTCCGCTTCAGGCGCAAAAGTGAAGACGAGCAGGCCAGAAATCAATCCGCCGGCCGCCGGTGCCAGCACCATGACCCAGTAGCGGATCGGGCCGTGGACGCGCGTCTCGAACAGCGAATGTTCTCCGCGCGGCTCGAGCGGCGGCAGATGCCCCCATCCCGCAAGCACGACGTGGTGAATCCACTGCATGCCCAGGAAGAAGGCGCCGGCGCCCAGCCCTGCCACGATGCCAATGGCCAGCCCCAGCCCTACCCAACGCGAGACCGTGCGGAACTCGAAGAGCCTGGCGAAAGCTGTCAGATCATGGAGGTTGGGCAGGCGCCCGGGCCCCGGCATCGCGTGCCGCAGCGTGCCCCTGCCACGCACGCCGCGCAACCTTCCCGCGCCCGGTCGGAGCAGTTCCGGAGCCGCCCGACCCGCCCTGGACGCGGTTTGCGCGGGACCGGGCTTCGCGGCTAGGATCAAGCTGTCGTGGAGCCAGCGGGGTCAATCCTGGTCGTCGATGACGACGCCGTCAGTCGTCACGTGCTGGGCCAGACGCTCGCGGGCGCCGGGCTCAGATGCGTGACCGTCGGCAGCGGCGGCGAGGCGCTCGCCTGGCTGGAAACGTCGGTCCCGGCGGTCGTGCTGCTGGACCTGCTCATGCCGGCTCCGGATGGCTACGCCGTGCTCCGGCACATCCGGGCGCGCCCTCATCTGGCCGACATCCCGGTCGTGGTTCTGACCGCGCTCGATTCGGACGAGGAGATCCAGCGCGTGTTCTCGTCCGGAGCCGACGACTACGTGCACAAGCCGTTCCGACCAGCGGAGCTGGTCGCCCGTATCCGCGGGCAGATGCGCATTCGCGACTATGTCGATCGCCTAAGCCGCCGCGAGCGGGACTCGCAGACCGTGCTCGAGATGACGCAGGCGCTGGCTTCCAGTCTGGACATGCGCGACATCCTGTTCACGGTCGTGCGGCGGGTAGCTGACGTGGCCCACGTGGATCGCTGCAGCATTGTGCTGGCGGATGAGCCTGGCAACGTGGGCTTCGTCGTGGCCACGAGCGACGACGAGCAGCTCAGGGATCTGCCTATCGACCTGGGCAAGTACCCGGAGATCCGCGAGGTTCTCCACACCGGGCACACACTGGTGATCCGCGACGCCAGTCGCCATCCGCTGCTCGAGGCGGTGCGGCAGCACGAGCCGGCACTCGAGTTCATCTCGCTCGCGCTTGTCCCGATCATCAACGATGACAGGCCGATGGGCGTGATCTTCCTGCGCGCGCGGCACTCGGCGCCGTTCGCCGACCACGAAATGGCGCTCGTGCGCACCGTCGCGAACGCGACGGCAATCGCGCTACGCAATGCGCGGATACTCCAGTCGCTGCGCGACGAGACCCAGCAGAGCACGTTCGCCCGCGTCGAGGCGGAACGCCGGGTGCAGCTTTTCCAGCGCTACGCGGACTTCTTCGAGAGCGCAGCCGACGGCATGGTGGTGATCGATCGCGAGGGGCACGTCCTGTTCGCCAACCCGCGCGCGCGGGAAATCACGGGCTTCAGCGAAACCGACTTCATGGGTATGCGGCTCGAGGCCCTGCTCGTCGAGGACGAGCGACAGCGCGCCGAGCGCCTGCTCAGGGGCTTTACTGAAGGCGTGTACCCACGCGGCGTCGATATCCGCGTCAACACCGCCCGCGGCGAGCCGATCATCATCAGCGTGAGCTTCAGCTCGGTGCTTCACGAGGACAACGCGGTGCTGTTCAGCTTCCGCGACGTGACGCGCGAGCGCAAGACGGCGATCGAGCTGAAGCAGACCAAGGAGTTCCTGGAGCGGGTCATCGACAGCTCGGTCGACGGCATCGTCTCGGCCGACCTGACGGGAAAGGTGCTTCTATTCAATCGGTCCGCCAGTCGCATGTTCGGCTACACGCCGAGCCAGGTTGTCGGAAAGATGTCCGTCGAGAAGCTCTATCCGGAGGGCGTCGCACGTTCGGTGATGCGCCGCATCCGCGATCCGGAAGTGAACGGTCCGGGGCGTCTGGAGGACTATCGCGTCGACATGCTCGGCTCGACCGGCGACCTGATCCAGGTAACTCTGTCAGCGGCGTTGATCATGGATGGGGAGCAACCCGTCGGATCGGTCGGCGTCTTCACCGACATTCGCGAGAAGCTCAGGATGGAAGCGCGGCTGGAGAAGGCGCAAGACGAGCTCCGCGCACGCGAGAAGCAGGCCATTGTCGCCGAGCTCGCTGGAGCCGCCGCGCACGAGCTCAACCAGCCGCTCACGAGCGTGATCGGCTACGCGGAGCTGCTCAGGCGCAACCTGCAGGACAATCCGCAGCTGCAGAACGCTGCGACGGTGATCATCGGCGAGTCGGAGCGGATGGCCGAGATCGTGCGCAAGGTCGGCAAGATCACGCGCTACGAGACAAAGAGCTACGTCGGAGGCGCCAAGATCCTCGACCTGGACAAGGCCGCGGAGGATTCCGGTCCGGAGGAGGTCCCGCGATGAAGGGCGGCCCGGACGACGACCGGCAGTCGAGCATGCCTCCTGGCGTCCGTTCCGACCTTCGCGAGCTTTCGCCCGTGCGCTCGGAGCGTCGGCCGACCGTCGTCGCGGACCCAGCCGATCGATGGCTCGACGAGCTCCTCGAGCTGTCGCTTCGCCTCCGGATCGACGCAGCACCCGAGGCGTTGGCCCAGGCCTGCGTGGAGGAAGGCTCGCGGCTGCTTCCGACCTGCGCAGTCGGCGCCTGCGTGGTCGACCCTCACAGCGGCAAGCGAGTGGTCGAGTGCCGGCTGCCGCCCGGCGCGAAGACGGGCAACGATACTGATCCGACGCGGCTCTTCCCCGGTTTCGGAAACGAGCTGATCGTAGCGCTCGAGTGCGACAGGGGCGCCTCGACGGTCCACATCGCGTGCAACGAATCGGACCTCGAACAGGCCGGTTCCACGCGCGCGAGCATTGCGTCCCGGCTCGCAGAGGTGCTGGACGCCGCGCTGTACCGCTCGCACACCTTCCGCAACAGCTGGCAGTCGTCGGACGAGCTGCGCCGGCTGCAGGCCCAGGTCATCCAGGCCGAAAAGCTCGCGTCCCTCGGGCAGATCGTAGCCGGCGTGGTGCACGAGCTGAACAATCCCCTCACCTCGATCGTCGCCTACTCCGACTACCTCCGGAAACGGGCCATGGCGCGCGCGGAGGAGGAGGATGTGGAACGACTGCGCCGCATTGGCGAAGCCGCGGAACGGATCCTGAAATTCTCGCGGGAACTGGTGGCGTACGCGCGCCCTTCAGTCGAGGTACCCGGGCCCGTGGCCCTGCACGAGGTCATCGACAAGGCACTGATATTCTGCGAGCACGAGTTCGCCGAGAGCGCGGTGACAGTGCATCGGGAGCTGGCCGCGGCGCTGCCGCCGGTGCGGGGCGTCGCCGGACAATTGACGCAGGTCTTCGTCAACCTTTTCACCAATGCGGCGCACGCCATGCTGGACGACGGCGGCGATCTCACAGTGCGTACGCGCCTGGTCGACACCGAGGTCGTCCTGGTGGAGGTCGAAGACCAGGGCATCGGCATGGCGGCAGAAGTCCTCGAGCAGATATTCGAACCGTTCTTCACGACCAAGACCGACGGACGCGGCACCGGGCTCGGCCTGTCGATCGTCCGTGACATCGTCGTTTCGCACGGCGGTACCCTCGACGCGACCAGCGTCCCGGGCAAGGGCACGGTCTTCAACATGACGCTGCACGTGCAACCGGATGGCAGCGAAGAAGGCGCTCCCGGCCAGCTCGGCCCAACAGCTAGCGATTGACGACGCGGATCACGAGAACGAGGATCCCGCCCTTGTAGCTCTGCCCGGCAACGATGAAGGCCTGCCCGACCTTCGCCTTGACCTCGAGCAGCGGCAGGAACGTCTTGCCCTTCGGCTGGTTGATGCTCGCCGAAATGCGCAGGTAGTCCTTCGGCAGGATGTCGAGCAGCTTGGTGCGCAGCACGCGCCCGTTCGGCAGCTTGATGGTCCTCGACTGCCCCTTGTCGAGCGGAAGCCGTGCGCGCGTCAGCAGCTGGTAGCTGTCGTAGGACGAGAACGGAGGCTTCTTCAGCTCCGGCATGTCGCCGATCCGCTTGTCGATGCCCTTCTTCGAGTTCGTGGCGTGGAGGACCATCACCTCGGCGGCGTATTTCGCCGCGGTCTTGTCCTTCTGCTTCTGCGCAGCCGGGGGGGCCTTCTTCCCCTGCGCAGCCGGGGGCGTCTTCTTCCCCTGCGCGCTAGCTGGCAGAGCTGCCACGAAAAGCGCGAATGCAGTGGCGAGCGCGACCGGAAAGCGTCTCATAGCGGCTTTGTCCTACTATCGGCGGCGGCGGGTTCATCCGTCAGCCATACGACCGGGGTCGAATCCTCCCCGGCGGACACCATGAAGATTGCCCCATCATGCGAGCCGAAGTCGACCGTCTCGATCGCGACCGGGGGAGGATTGTCGGCGACCGCGGCGCCCGGCTCCGGCTTCGTGGCGACCGTCGGCAGAGGCTTGTCGACGTGTCGGGGCATCACCCGTGCGCTGGTGCGTGCGGCTTGCTTGACGACCGGGTGATGCGCCGGCGCGCCCCAGCGAGCGACCAGTAGCGCCCCTGCAGCCAAAGCCAGGACTCCGGCGGCGACCGGTATCGCGTGGCGCCATCGACCTGTCACCAGTACCCCGCGCCGGTGCCCGGCAGCGGTAGGTGTCCGGGTCGCAGGCTCCTCCGCCTCGATGCAGGCCATCACCCGCGCGGCAATGTCGTCCGCCGCGCCCCCGTCGGCCTCGGCTGCCTCCCGCAGCACGCTGCCCACCTGCTCGAGGCCCCGCAGGACGGCAGCGGCCTCGGGGTCGTCGACGACGCGCTGGTCCAGCTCGGCAGCCTCGTCGAGGCCGAGCTCGTCGTCGTAGAGCTGCATCAGACGCTGGTCGCTGGACGGAGTCATTCCCCACCTCGCTTCCGTCCCGACTTTGCGGGAACCGGTCCCAGCTGCTCTTCGTAGCAGTCCGCGAGCGCTCGCTGCAGCTTCTGCCGCGCGTGGAACAAGCGGCTCATGATGGTGCCCTTGGAGACGCCCATCGCGCTCGCCATTTCCTCGTAGCTCATGCCCTCGATCTCGCGCATCAGGATGACCCCACGGTGGTAAGGCGGCAGCGCGGCGAGAGAAGCCTGGATGCGCTCGGAGATCTGCCGGCGGCGGACCGCATCGAGCGGGTCTGCCCCGTCGATGCGTGCCAGAAGCGGGATGTCGGTCTCGTCGAACTCCCGCGTTTCGTCCAGCGCGGTCTCGCGACGGGCGGGCTTGCGCATGAGGTCGATCGAAAGGTTCGTGACGATCCGGTACAGCCAGGTGAAGAAGCTCGAGCCCCCGTGAAATGACTCCAGGCCGCGGTAGACGCGCAGGAAGGCCTCCTGGACGATGTCCCGGGCGTCGTTCTCGTCACGGACAAGCCCGAGGGCAATCGCGAACGCGCGCCGCTGATGGCGCTCCACGAGCTGTCGGAATGCCGTCCGATCGCCGTTCCGGGCCTGTTCAATGAGGACACGATCCTGCTCCGCCTCGGCCTTGCGAGCCTTCCGGTTGGACGCCCGGCTAGCGCTGCTATTCACCCCCATGACAGTGCGATCAGACCCCTTTTCCGCGGGTTCTCCGGCCGAATGGCCGTTGGAGGGCGGCTCTGCCGGCGTCTGGACGACCCGGGGCGAGGACTCCCGGTCGCTCGCGGCCGAGGGCTCGCAGCGGGACTCGGGCGAGGGCATCACCCCATACTGTACGCCGAAACCGGCCCTGCGATCCCCGCCCTCGACGCGCTCCAACCCTCAACTCACGGAAATCCAAAAGGATTATCGTCAGGTTCCGCCGGCGCGGGGTGAGCGGGAAGCTCGCCCAGAACGAGCTTCAGGTCGAACGTGCGCTTGCCGCGGATGACCCGGACCTTGGCCGGCTTGCCGACGCCGGCCAGGCTCGCCACCCAGCGCAGCTTCTCCGGCCCGGGCATCGTGTCGCCGTCGAAGCCGACAATCACGTCGTCGACCTTCAGCCCAGCGGCGTCGCCCGGGCCGCCCGGCTTCACGTAGCGCACCAGGGCACCGGACTGGTCCTTGAGCCCGAGGCGCTTCACGTCCTCGGCCAGCACGGCCGAGACGCGGATACCGATGGCGCTGCGGCGGATCTTCCCGTCCTTGATCAGACGCGGGACGAGCTCCTTGATCATGTTGATCGGGATTGCGAAGCCGATGTTGTTCGCCCGCGCCCTGATCGCCGTGTTGATACCGATGACGCGGCCCGACATGTCCAGCAGCGGCCCGCCGGAGTTGCCAGGGTTGATGCTCGCGTCGGTCTGCAGGAAGTTGTAGTAGCCCGTGCCGTCGCCGAGGCCGCGCACATCCTGCCCCGTCCGCCCCTTGGCCGAGACGATGCCGGCCGAGACGGTATGCGACAAGCCGAACGGATTGCCGATGGCGACGACCCAGTCGCCCACCCGGGTCTTGTCGGAATCTCCGAGCGGCAGATAGGAGAGGTTCTTCGCGTCGACCCGGAGCACCGCGACGTCCGACGGGGGATCGGCTCCGACCACCGTCGCCTTCATTTCCTTGACCTTGCCGAACACCACGTGGATCTCGCTCGCATCCTCGATCACGTGGTTGTTGGTGAGGATCAGGCCCGACTTGTCGTATACGAACGCGCTGCCCAGGCCTTCGCCGACGATACGGCGACGACCGGTGCGACCCGTCTGCTCCTGCAACGTCTTGACGAAGACGACTGCGGAGTCCGCCTTCGCCGCGAGGTCCGCGAAGCTGGCCGGCGCGTTGGCCCCTGGAGCAATGCCGGTCGGCGAGGGCGGGAGCGCCGCGCTGGACGTCGCGGGCACTGCACCGGACGACACCGGGGAAGTGCCGCCGCTCTTGTGCCTGCATCCCAGCGGGACCAGCGCCACGAGCACGAGCGCGCGAAGCGCGAAGCCAGCCCTCACTTGCTTTTCGAGACCTCCACGAAACGCATTCTGAGATCGTATAGCGCCTGGTCCAGGATGTGCTCTTCCTGGCCGCTGAGATTGCCGCGGGTCTTTTCCTGGAGCAGCGCGAGGAGGTCGATGGTCTGGCGGGCGAGCGGCAGGTTCTTCTCCACCGGCCCACCCGCCGGGTCGGGCGCGTCGCCCAGGTGCACCAGAGCGGAATGGCTCAGCGACAGCAGGAAGGTGGCGAAGTCGATGGCCGGGAGGTTTTCCCCGGCCTGATCGGCATCCGCCTTGGCCTTCTGGAACGCTGCGTCGCTCGCCTGGAGGTCCGCAGAGTCCGGTCCGCCGCCGCCCTGTCCCGTCATGACCCCCACCCGTCGTCGTCGGCGGAATCCACCTCGGCCGTTGGCGAGGCAGCTGCCTGCACCGGGGGCGGCGCGGGAGGAGGTGGGGGCGCGGCCAGAGGCGGCTCGGGCGGCGCGGCCATCGGTTCGCCTACCGCGATCGGCGCTTCAACCGCCGCTGCCGGCGAAGGCGTCTCGGCGTGCGCCAGCGCGGGCTGCTGGAGCGTCATGATCTCGCACACTGCTTCCAGGTCCTGCAGAGCATCGAGATGCCGTTTGACCTCGCCTTCGTCGATGCTGCCCTTGTGCAGCATCCGATCGCGAACCCTCACATCGTACTTGAACTGTTCCGGATCACTCATGTCGACTCTTCTCCCTGGGCACTACCTGCGCGTGTCCCAGCTGCTCCACCGGGCGCTCACGCCACCTTGCCTGACCGGGACGATCCCGACCCGGACGGCTCGCTCTCGTAGCGCCTGGATGGGCCC
Organism: uncultured delta proteobacterium; assembly: GCA_963826085.1. Taxonomy (GTDB): domain Bacteria; phylum Myxococcota_A; class Polyangia; order Polyangiales; family Polyangiaceae; genus CAWDXG01. The sequence continues at coordinate 434,162 of CAWGVN010000001.1, forward strand.
TGAAGCAAGCGCCCAGGCGGCACCAGGCCCGGCTCGGCCGGCGACTCATCTCCGGATTGGTGCCGCTCCAGCCGCTGGACCGCCCGTTCAAGTTCGGTTGCCGTGGCAGGCCGCACGCCCACGATCTGGAGATCGATGCGCACTTTCTGCCCCGCCAGCGGATGGTTGGTGTCGAGAACCACAGCGTCCTCCAGCACCTCGAGCACGTGCAGGAGGACCACGCCCCCGCTCGCGCTTTCGGCCTCGAAACGGTCACCCTGCGCCACATCCGGCGGGAAATCGTCGCGGTCCACTTCGATGATGGCCCGCGGGTCACGGTCGCCGTAGGCCTGCTGGGGCTCGAGCTCCAGGCTCCGCTCGTCGCCTTCGTGGAGTCCCTGGATGGCCTGCTCCACGGCCGGCAGGAGCTCGCCGTAGCCGAAGACGGCGTCCAGCGACGATTCGTCGACAAGCTCGCCCTCGGCGTCGAAGACGCGGTACCCGATTCGCACCAGCGTGTCCGGGCCAACCTGGAACAGCCGATCGGACATGACCTAGATGGAATCCGGGCCGACGATGTGGCCGGCAACGGCGCTGGCTGCCACCACGAGCGGGCTCGCGAGGTACACCTTCCCGGGACCGCTGCGCCCGGGGAAGTTGCGGTTGATGGCGCTCACCGTGACCTCGTCGGTCGAGAACGACACGCCCGGCCCCGCACGGATGCACGCACCACAGGACGGGTCGACGAGCTTGGCGCCTGCGCGGTTGAACACGTCGATGTAGCCGCGCTCCTCTGCGTACTTCCGGATCTGCTGCGACCCGAACTGGATGAAGAGCTGCACCCCATCGGCGACGCGCTTGTTCTGCTCGAGCGCGCGCTTGAGGACCGACGCGTACATGTCCATGTCGGCCTTCTTGCCGCCTGTGCAGGACCCGCCATAGGCGATGTTGATCTTGACCTCGCCCCCCTGCTTCTGCTCGAGCTCGGCCAGCGGAATCCCGTTTCGCGGGTCACCCGGCGTAGCCACCATCGCAGGGATCGTCGACAGATCCACGTAGTACGTGGCGGCATATTCGGCCCCCTCGTCGGCGCGCACAATGAGCTGGCGCACCTCGTCGGGATCGAGCCCGCGATTTTGCGCCAGGTACTCGACCACCACGTGATCGGCTTCGATGATGCCCGTGAAGCTGCCGGCCTCCACGGCCATGTTGGTCAGCGTGGCGCGTTCGTCGAGCGGCAAGGTGCGGATGCCTTCTCCCGCGAACTCCAGCACCTGGCCGATGCCGCGCCCGCTCTTGAAGTGCTCGAGGCTCAGGATGTGCAGCATCACGTCCTTGGCGCACACGCCAGGCCTCAGCTCGCCGCTCAGCACGAATCGCACCGTCTCGGGGACCTTTACGCGGACGTCCCGTGTGTACCAGGCGTTCGCCATGTCCGTGCTGCCCACCCCGAACGCGAAACAGCCGAGCGCGCCCGCCATGCAGGTGTGCGAGTCGGTGCCGGTGACGATCTGCCCTGGGAGCGCCAGCTCCTCGATCACCTTGTTGTGACAGATGGCCTCGCTGCCCACGGTGTGGCCGTCGCGCTCCACCTCGCCGTACAGCTTGATGCCGTGGCGCTTTGTGAAGCTCTCCTGCACCGTCTTGAGCGAAGCCGCCTGCTCGCGCAGCCCCATCTTCTTGTGCTGCTCGGGCATCACCAGGTCGAGGAAGGTCAGGTGATCGCGGAACGCGAACACGCTGTCCGGATCGGTCACCTCCACGTCCTCGCCGAAACCTTGCCGGAACAGCGAATCCGCCATGGGCGTGACGTATTCGTGGCTGAAGCGCACATCCGTCCGCACGAAGAGCGCGTCGCCCGGCTTCACGCCCGGCACGCCGAGCTTGCCGCTCTGCGCATCGGCGATGGCGCGCGCGGCGATGATCTTCTCGCACAGCGTCATCGGGCGGACGGGCGTCGCGAGCTTCGGGGGCGCCACTTCGCCGGCCATGCGCTTCTTGTTGTAGGAAAAGAGCCCGCCGCACTCGACGATCTGGCAACTGATGGGGTCGAGCCCCTTCGTGAACTCGCTGATCGGTATTTCTTCGCCCCGCTTGATGCGATCGAGAAGCGAGAAATCGGTCGACGTGAGCAGGCCGATGTTCTGGCAGTTCTGGCCGTAGATCTTCTCGATGCTCTGGGCGATGACGAGCTGGACGCCCGCCTTGAGCTCCGAGTATGGCGCCGTCTCGCGTGAGCTGCCGCAGCCCTTGCTGCGACCGCTGACGATGACGCCGAAGCCGCCGTTCTTGATGGCGTCCTTCTGCACGACACCGCCGCGCAACCCGACCAGCGAATACCGGGCCAGCGTCTCGTCGAAGTAGTAGCAGACCCATCCCGGCGTGATCTCGTCGGTCGAGATGTTGTCGACGAGCTTGCGCTCCGGGTCGTAGGCCAGGTCCTCCCCCTCGAGCTGCCGCTTCAGCAGCTCCATGTCTTCGGTCAGATAGAGGATCCGTCCCTGGATCCGGACGCGGTCGTCGCTCATGCAGGGTCTCCCGGGGGCTGGGCGCACAACCTAGCTAGCGCCACTCGCCCGGACAAGGCATCTCATGGACCCGCTGCGGACGGCTCCTGCCGGCGCAGCGCGTCATCAGGGCGATCCTAGCGCAAATTCCGGTTTGCGCCCGTGGCGGCCACGCTCTCGGCGATGCACTCGCCCGCGCGCCACAACAGGACCGCGGACTCGCGCCCCGCCTTCTGCAGGGCTTCATCGAGCGCCTCTCCGAGGTCCCGCGCCGGCTCCGCGTAGGTCGTCCGGGCAACCTCGGTCGGCAGCTGGCTTACCAACACCACGCGGTGTGCCCCAGGCAGCTGCCGCGACACCCCGAGGCGGTAGATCCCTTCGTTTACCCGCGCGAGCGGGCCGACACCCTGATCGCATTCCGCCACCATGATCACGGTGCCTCCGTCCTCGAGCAAGGCGCCCGCCGGCGGCAGCATCTTGGATGCCTGGTAGAGCGAACGGCTGATAGGGGGACGATCCGCAACGACGACCACCGGCGAGCGCGGAGCCCGCACCACGAACAGCCCCCGCGCCCGGCCGGTGAGCGCGCGGTGCGCCAGGATCGGATCGCCGCTGGCCGCAGCGACGGGGTTCCCGTCGCAGTCGTCGAGCACGTCGAGGATGCAGAGCTGTCCGGGCAGCATCCGCGCGGCTTCCTCCATGTCGAGCCGGCAGCGATTGTCGTCCAGGCGACCGAGCCGCGAGCTTGGGTCGGCCTTGAGCAGGTGATTTTCGAGTACGTCGGGCTGGTAGCCGCAGCCGGGGAACACGCTCTTTACGCCGCCCGAGTAGCCCGCGAAGTAGTGGGGACGGATGCGCCCGGTCGCCACGACCAGGTCCGCATCGCAGATGTCCGCGAGCAGTCGTACGCGAGTGCCCTCGCGGGTGGTGCCCAGGTCGACCATTCGATCGGCGCGCGTGGCATCGTGCACGACGCAGGCCAGATCGCGAAAACGCGGCGGTACCACCGCCGCATCCGCGCGGTGCGTCCCGGCCGCAATCACGAGCGTCACGCGGTCGCGGGGGATCTTTTCCAGCAACGCTTCCAGCATTTCGTCGCGCGGCTCGTCGCGGGAAGCGTCGCTGATGGCGATCGCAACGCGCCGCGCCTGCGCGGCAAGCTCGCCCAGCGGGCGGCCGCCGGTCGGATGCGCCAGCGCGTCGCGGCAGAGCTCGAGGCGTGAACCCGCGGGCGTCGCCACCGGCTCCGGTGCGTAGCGGGACCAGCGCGCGGGATCGATTGCCGCGATGGCGCGCTCCGCGAAGCTCGAGTCGACGCCGCCCATCATCGACCTGTCGCGCCGCACGGCGCGCGGTTCAGCCCTGCCCTATGCGGTGCCCGGCGAGAGCGAGCAGCGCCGTCAGCGCGATCTCGATCTCCTCCTCGCTGGGAGGCGTAGCCCTGCGCTCGATCCTGAGCTTGAGCGCGCGCAGCTCGGCACCGACGTAGCGGTAGCGCGCGCGCTCGCTTTCGTCCGACTCCTCCACCACCCAGCGCGCGACGATCGAACGCAGATCGTCGACCTCGAGATCCATCAGAGGAGCCAGCGTGCGCGCAAGTGGGTGAGGCATCGGTAGGAATGACAAGGAGGAACTACGCGCCCCCCGGAGCGGGCGGGGCCGCATGCAGCCGCGCCACACGTGATCTACATCGACGATCACGCCCGGGCAACAACTTGAAAATGCGGGCTGCCAGCCGCTGCCCCGGATCGCGCAGCGCTTGCGCGAGGGCGCCGGAGAAGCCAGTCTCGCGTCGTGCCGGCCGTCCCTCGCACATTCGCCGTCCTGTTGGTTGTGGCACTACTTGATGGCTGTCACGGCGGCTCGAGTCACGACTCCGGCGGCACCGCCCCGGCGTCGAGCGCTTCGGCGCCTGCGCCGTCCGCTCGGCATCCAAAACAGGCCCCGCTCGCCGGCGAACAGATCGAGATTCGCGGCGGCGCGTTCAAGGCAGGCAGCGTCCCCGGCTCCGAAGGGCGCCACCCGGAGCTCGAACCCAGGCTGTACGAGGTCGAGCTCGGCCCCTACCAGATCGATCGACTCCCATACCCCAACGACCCCGCCAAGCCAGCGCTCACGGACGTGTCGCGCAAACAGGCGCGGCAACTGTGCGCCGAGCGCGGCGCACGGTTGTGCACGGAGCTCGAATGGGAACGCGCCTGCAAGGGACCGGAGAGCGACGACTACGCGAGCGGCAAGCTCTGGGATCCGCGCTGCGCGCAACAGCCGGAGAGCTGCGCCTCGGGCTTCGACGTGGTGGCAATGGGGGGAGCGCTACGCGAATGGACGGCGAGCGACGTAATCCCGGCCGCGAAGGACGGCACGAGCGGCGCGGCGGTGCGCGGCGCCGCCGCCACTGCTCCCGGCGAAGATCACCGCTGCGCAGCGCGCCACGCGGTCGACCCGAAGAGCAGCAGCAAGGATCTTGGATTCCGTTGCTGCAAAGGCGCCCCGAACGCGGCCGTCGTCAAGGAACCCAGGCTCGGCGACATCTTCGCAAAGACGCATCTGAGCGCCGCCCGCCTGCAGAAGCTGCTGGCTTCCGACCCGCACACCGCTTCCATCGCCAAGGACGTGCAGTTCTTCCGTGAACCGGACGCGGCGCACACCGTCGTCGCCCGCGGGCCGGGCGATACCATGGGGTTCGACTTCACGGTCCTGCCGCTCGTCTGGCACCCGGTGGCGGGCGCCGAATACCTGCTGGTAGCGGCGCGCTCCGGCAAGGACACTTCGTTCGTCGTCGCGTACTACGTCCTCGGCAAGGACAGCTACAAGCTCGCATCGAGCTTCATCATGAAGGACGAGCCGGGCCCTGTCGCCTTCGCGTACAGCGACTCGATCCGTCCCCGCGCGCATTTCAGCACGTGCTGGGGCTGTCCTGGCGAAACCGGCAAGGTGCTGTTCCGGGAGCCGGACAGCGTCGTCATCCTGCAGCCGTGATCAAGCAATGTCGAGCGACAGCTCGAAACCGTTGCCCCCCGACTCCGGCTGGACCCACACGATGCGCGCGCCTGCCGCGCCGGCGGCGACGTGCGCCGAGTACAGTCCGATGCCGCGACCGTAACGGCCACCGCTGGCGCCCTTGGACGCAACCTGACCGATCGCGCTGAACCCCGACTCGCGAAGCTCCTCCGCGAGCGGAACGCCGCCGTCGGTAATGCGTATGTGGGCGCGCGCCTGCTCTTCGCGCGCGGAGACATGCACGGGGCGATCCCCGCCATGATGCTGGATGGCGTTGTGCAGCAGATTGCCCATGGCCCGCGCGAGCATCTCGCGATGCGCCAGCACGCGGGTACCCAGCGAGGACAGCGCTGGGTCGACGAAGAGCTCGACACCGTGGCTCTTCGCGGCGCCAGCCGAGCGAGCCACGACCTCGGCGACGAGCGGCGCCAACAGGACGGGAGCGGTGGGCAGCGGCTGCCGACCGCGCAGCACGTAGGCCAGTAGATCCAGATTGTCGATGATGTGGAGCAGCCCGTCGCAGGACACCACGGTGTCGGCGAGCGCTTCGCGCGTGTCCTCGTCGGCCCCCTCGAATACGGAGCCCAGGAAGCTGACGTTGCTGTGCAACGCGGACAGCGGATTCCTGAGATCGTGGGCGATAAGACCGAGAAGCTCTCCGATGAGCTGGGATTCGAGTTGATCGTCGTCCACGAAGAGATCCCTACTTCCACACGGCGGCACACGCCACAACTAGAAGACGCCGCGTCATCGCGGCGTCATGTGATCCCTCGAACCCGCAGGAATTTCTCGATCCGCATGGCGGTGAGCTCGTGGTGCTCCAGCGGAGCAACGTGCGTTCCGCCGGGGATCATCACCAGCTCGCCGCCCGGAATGGCCTCGGCCATGCTTTCCGACAGGCCGGGCGGCGTGAACGAGTCGTGGTCGCCCGCCACCACGAGCACCGGCACCGCGATGCCCGGCAGGAGGTCCTCCGCGCTGTGCTCGCCTGCGCGGGTCAGCATGCGCAGGAACATCATGAAGTCGACATCCGCGACGTGACGGAAGTACGGCTCGACGTCGGCGGGATTGATGGTACGTGGATCGATGTCCCCAGTGAGGAGCGCGACTTTCAGAGCGACGCGAGGCGGCACGCGAGACCAGAGCGCACGCGCAAGCTTCGGATGCTCCCCCACAAGCTCCGTCAACCGCGGCAGTATCGCGGCCAGCACGTCGGTCCCCTTGAAGGTGTGGGTGACGCGCCCGAAGCTGCCGCACAGGAACACCATCGCCCGGATGCGCTCCGGCCTGAGACGGTAGGCCTCCAGCGCCACCTGGGTACCAAACGAATGCCCGATCAGCACCACGGGCGGATCGCCGAGGTGGCGGCGCACGGCATCCAGATCGGCAGCGTGATCCTCCACGCCGATCCTCTCGTCGTCGGCTGGACGAGCACTCCGCCCGTGGCCCCGGTAGTTCCAGTGCGCCACCGAGAGCGTGCGCCCGAGATCCTGCCACAGGTACTTGTAGATGAACCCGTCGCAGACGATGCCGTCGCACAGGACGGCAGTGGTCTCGCTCGGCCCCGAGCGATGACGCACGTAGAGCCGGGTACCGTCCGGTCCGAGAGCGAAGGACTCCTCTACGGCCACATCAGCCGCTGTTGGAGTCTTCTTCCTCGTCGCCGATGTCGTTGACACTCGGGATCTTCTTGATCTCGAGGCGGGCCATCTTCCATGCGCGCTGCACGATCCAGGAAAGAGAGCGGTCTAGCCGCGCCGCTTCGTCCTTGATCTCCTGCAGCATGGCCTCCGGGAAATAGAGGCTCTGTTTTCGCTTGTCGCTGCCCGTCTTGTTGCTCGATTCGTCCTTGTCGGCCACAGCCGGACCTCGCCACGGTGTAGGCGGGTGTCGCCAGACACCGCGCCTTTCGTTACTACCACCCACAGCCCGCTGAAATCAATCAGGTTGTCCGCGGGGGCGCGACACTGGCCCAGGCGCGGGGAATCCCGGCTTCCCGGGCGCCGGGCTATACCTCGGGAATGGGTCCCCGAATCCGAGCGCTGCTGAGGCCTCTGCTCTTGACCACCGTCGCCTTCGCCGGCGGCGCCTTTGCGACCAACCTCGCAGCAGCGCGCAGCGGCGCGGACAGCCCCTACGACATGCTCCAGCAACTGTCGCGGGTTCTCGTGCTGATCGAGAACGACTACGTCGAACCCGTCGACCGCCGCCGGCTGGTCGAAGGCGCGATCAAGGGCATGGTTGCCGAGCTCGATCCGCACTCGGACTACATGCCGCCGTCGGACTACAAGATCTTCGAGTCCGACACGGAGGGGCACTTTGGCGGCATTGGCGTGGAGGTCGACTTCCAGGAGGACCACGTCACGGTCATCGCGCCAATCGAGGGCTCGCCGGCCGATCGCGCGGGGATCAAGCCGGGCGATCGCATCGTCGCCATCGACAACAAGAGCGTGCGCGGCAAGAGCCCCGACGACCTCGTCCGCATCATGCGCGGACCACCCGGCACCAAGGTTGTGGTGACCGTCCGGCGCGACGGTTCCGACAAGCTCCTGTACTTCACATTGGCGCGCGAGATCATCCAGGTATCGAGCGTCGCGGACAAGCTGCTCGCAGGCAACATCGCCTACATCCGCATCAAGCAGTTCCAGGAAGGCACACACGCCGAGCTGCTCAAGGCGGTCGCCAAGCTCAAGAACCAGGCGCACGGGGACCTGCAAGGCACGCTGCTCGATCTGCGGAACAACCCCGGCGGTCTGGTGGATGAAGCGAGCGCCTGCGCGGACGAGTTCTTGACGAGCGGCGTGATCTACACGACGCGCCATCGCGGGAAGATCGTGGACGAGGTGCGCGCCACCGACACCGGCGCGCTCCGGCGCGGGCCGCTGGTGGTGCTCGTCAACGAATACAGCGCCAGCGCGGCCGAGCTGGTGGCCGGGGCGCTGCAGGATCAGCACCGCGGCACGCTGGTCGGCGCGCGCACCTTCGGCAAGGGCTCGGTACAGACGATACTCGATCTGCCCGGTGGCGCCGGCCTGCGCCTGACGACGATGCGCTACTACACGCCGAGCGGTCGCTCCATCCAGGCGCAGGGCGTCATGCCGGACGTGAAGGTCGCCGCCGCGCGCCTGCCGGACAAGACGTTCGGCGTCGTCCGCGAGAGCGATCTCGAGAATCACCTGCCCGCGCAGGGCCCACCGGGCGCCGGGGTTGCTCCCGACGCCGGAGCCGCGCCCGGCGCTGGGGACGCCGGAGCCGCCGCGCAGGTCGATGGTGGCGCCGAGGAACAGACCCACCTCGGCGTCGCCCGCGAAGTGCCGACCGATCCCACCGGCGGCGCCGATCTGGCGCTGAGCATCGGCTACCAGATCGTGCGGGGCGTGCTCGCCAGGCGCTAGTCTAACGGGGCTTGATGGGACGGTTCCTCGAGGCGCCCAGGAGCGGCACGGAATGCTTCCCGTGCCTGGGGCGTATCCCCGGATGCGGCGCAGGAGCGCGATTTGCCAGCGCGCGCAGTGACCGTTAGTTTGTTCGAGTGCTGGACGGCGCGCGGCCTGGCAGGGCCCATGTCATTTCACGGGACGCATGCAGTTCGATCGGATGCTCAAGCAGCGATTCTGGCCGGTGGTGCTGGGATTGCTGGCGGCGATGGCCTACTTCCAGGCTGACGGCATCACTGCGCTGGTCGGCAGCGCGCTCGGCGCCGGCGAAAAGACAATGGCGCACGCAGCACCCGCGCCGTCGCCGCAGCCGGCTGCCGCGGGCTCGGCGCGCCAGGAGAGCGGACGCCCGATCCTGAAGCGCAATCCGTTCGACTCGGTCACCGGTTCCCTTCTGCCCCAGCCCGGCGGCGATGCCGGAGCGCCGAAGCGCAGCGCGCTCGTCGATCCTCTGTCTGCTCCGAAGTGCGACGGCGTGCAGGTCCACGGCACCACGGTCGCGGAGAATCCGATGTGGTCGATGGCGATGGTGCAGGGGCCGGGAGAGCATGACGGCAAGCTGCGGCGCGTCGGTGACACCGTCGCGCAGAAGACCATCGCCTACATCGGATACAACCCGGCGAAGCACAGCCCATCGGTGTGGTTCACCGAGAGCGGCGATCTGTGCCAGAGCATCCTGTTCTCGAAAGAGCCGCGACAGCGTCCAAGGGCACAGGCGCGCGCACGACCGAGACCAAAGGGCCGCCAGCGCCGGCGCGGCCCACCGCCGCTTCCGCAGAACATCGCGAAGAAGATCCAGAAGATCGGTCCGAACGAATTCAACGTGGACCGCAGTGCTGTGGACATGATCCTGGAGCAGCACGCCCAGCTCATGCACTCGGTGCGCGTCTCGCCCGATCAAAAGCACGGTCGGGTCGCCGGGATCCGCGTGCTGAACATCCGCCCGGACACGCTGCTCGGCAAGCTCGGGTTCCACAACGGCGACCGCATCGACTCGATCAACGGCTTCTCTCTCTCGAGCCCCGAGAAGGCGCTACAGGCCTACGCGCGGCTGCGCACCGCCTCGAACATCAGCGTGCGCATCCAACGCGGCGGAAAGCCGGCAACCATCGACTTCCACGTGAAGTAGCCGTTAGCTGTCGGCTACGCACTCCACGGCCACGGCACGGGCCAATCCCGGTCGTCCCGCGCGCGTCGTGCAGAGCACGCCATCGACGTGCCCTCGTCGGAATAGCTAACGGCCAACGGCTAATAGCTGCCTGAGCACGTACTGCAGGATGCCGCCGTGGCGGTAGTAATCGAGCTCGACGGCGGTATCGATGCGCGTGACGACCTCGAACTGCTTCTCCGAGCCGTCGGCGGCGGTCGCGGTGACCGACAGCGTCTTGCCCGGCTTCAAGCCGTCGGCGATGCCGCTGACGGCGTAGGTTTCTTCGCCGGTCAGGCCCAGGCTCTGGCGGCTCTCGCCTTCCTTGAACTGCAGAGGCAGGACGCCCATGCCGATCAAGTTGGAGCGGTGGATGCGCTCGTAGCTCTCGGCGATGACCGCCTTCACCCCCAGCATGAAAGTGCCCTTGGCGGCCCAATCGCGGCTCGAACCGGAGCCGTACTCCTTGCCGGCGATGACCAGGAGCGGCACGCCCTCGGACTGGTACTTCATCGCCGCATCGAAGATCGTCGTTCCCTCACCGTCCGGCAGATGGCGCGTGAAGCCGCCCTCGGTACCGGGAGCCAACTCGTTCCTGAGCCGCACGTTGGCGAACGTGCCGCGCATCATCACCTCGTGATTGCCGCGGCGCGAGCCGTAGGAGTTGAAGTCGGCGGGCTGGACGCCATGCTCCACCAGGTACTTGGCCGCGGGCGAGTCCTTGGCGATGTTGCCCGCGGGCGAAATGTGATCGGTCGTCACCGAATCGCCGAGCTTCGCCAGCACGCGCGCAGCGGAGATGTCGGCAAGCGCAGGCGGCTGTTTCGGCATGTTCTCGAAGAAGCTCGGCAGACGAACGTAGGTGCTGTCCGGATCCCAGCCGTAGCGGCTGCCCTCGGGCACGGGCAGGCTCCGCCACGCCTCGTCGCCGTCGAACACCGCGCCGTACTCCTTCTTGAACATCGCCGAGTCGAGACTCGACGTTACCGTCTTCGCAACCTCGTCGGAGGACGGCCAGATGTCCTTCAGGAAGACGTCCTTGCCGTCCTTGCCCTTGCCGAGCGGCTCCTTGGCGAGATCGATGTCCATGCGCCCGGCCAGCGCGTAGGCCACGACCAGCGGCGGGCTCGCCAGGTAGTTGGCGCGCACGTCCGGGTTGATGCGCCCCTCGAAGTTGCGGTTGCCGCTGAGCACGCTCACTGCCACGAGGTCGCCTTCGACAACCGCGTTGTGCACGGGCTCCGGCAGCGGGCCGCTGTTGCCGATGCAGGTCGTACAGCCGTAGCCCACCACATTGAACTTGAGCGCTTCGAGATCCTTCAGGAGGCCGGAGCGCGTGAGGTACTGCGTGACCACCTTGGAGCCGGGCGCCAGGCTCGTCTTGACCCAGGGCTTGACCTCGAGGCCGCGCGCGACGGCGTTCCTGGCGAGCAGGCCCGCGCCCAGCATCACGTACGGATTCGAAGTGTTCGTGCACGACGTGATGGCGGCGATCACCACCGAGCCGTGCCCGAGCTCGAAGGGCGTGCTGTCGATCTTTGCTTCTACGCGGCGCGATGCATCGCTCTTCGTGCGCGGGAGCAGCTCCGCGAGCGTCTTTTCCCACGCGCTCTTCGACTCGCTCAGCAGGATCTTGTCCTGCGGGCGCTTGGGCCCGGAGATCGTCGGCACCACCGTCGACAGATCCAGCTCGAGCGTGTCGGTGTAGATCGGGTCCGGCGTGTCATCGGTCCGGAACAGGCCCTGCGCCTTGGCGTACGCCTCGATGAGCGCGGCCTGCTCGTCGCTGCGCCCGGTGAGCTTCACGTAGCGGATCGTTTCCGCGTCGATGGGGAAGATGCCGCAGGTCGAGCCGAACTCGGGGCTCATGTTGCCGATCGTGGCGCGGTTGGCGAGCGGCAGGCTCGACAGCCCGCTGCCGTAGAACTCCACGAACTTTCCGACCACGCCCTTGTCGCGAAGCATACGCGTGATGGTCAGCACCAGATCCGTGGCGGTCGCGCCGGCCGGCAGCTTGCCGTGCAGCTTGAAGCCGACCACCTGCGGAATGAGCAGATTGATGGGCTGGCCCAGCATGGCCGCCTCGGCTTCGATGCCACCCACGCCCCAGCCGAGCACGCCGATGCCGTTGATCATCGTGGTGTGACTGTCGGTGCCGACCAGCGTGTCGGGGTAGGCCATGCCGTCGCTGTCGAACACGACGCGCGCCAGGTACTCGAGGTTCACCTGGTGCACGATGCCGGTGTCGGGCGGCACCACCTTGAAGTTGTCGAACGCCTTCTGCCCCCAGCGAAGCAGCTGGTAGCGCTCCTTGTTGCGCTCGAACTCGCGGTCCGCGTTGATCTTCATCGACCCGGGCGTGCCGTACGAGTCGACCTGCACCGAGTGATCGATCACCAGCTCCGAGGGGAAGAGCGGGTTGATCTTCGTCGGATCGCCGCCCATCTGGGCCATCGCGTCGCGCATCGCGGCGAGATCCACCACGGCCGGGACGCCGGTGAAGTCCTGCAGGATGACGCGCGCGGGGTGGAAGGCGATTTCCTTGTCGGGGCGGGCCTGCGGGTCCCAGCCGAGCAGGGCCTCGATGTCCTTCTTCTCGACGGACTTGCCGTTCTCGTTGCGGAGCAGGTTCTCGAGCAGGATGCGCAGCGAATACGGAAGCCGCGCGACGTCCCTGCCGGTCGCCTGGGCGAGCTTCGGCAGACTGAAGTAGGCGAGCTTCTTTGTGCCTACGGCGAGGTCGGAACGCGTCTTGAACGAGTCGATCGAGTGCTGGGCCATGGGGGAGCGGAAGTACCGCATCGCCGCGTGCCGCGCAACGGCTCCTGGGCGCGCCGCTGCGGTTCGTCACGCGCCGTCGAGCGCCGCGTCCGCCGCGGCAATGCCCGAGCGCACGGCTTCGAGCACGGTGCGCGGTCGGCCCGCCACGACGTCGCCCGCGACGAACAGCCCGCTCCGTCCGCTCACACGCGGCCCCGTCGCAAGCACCCCCACGCGCGCCAGCGCGCCGAGGCCGAGCTCTTCGAAGTCGACGCCGTGCAGCGACGAGACGCCGTCCAGCTCCTGGCCGTCGAGCTCGAAGCGCAACGGCGCGTCGAGCGACAGATGGAACGATGCGCCGCCGCGGTGACCGGCGAGCGGCTCATCGAGCACGACCCCGCCGGCCGCCACGCCACCGATTGCGAGCACCACGGCGTCGACCTCCAACGTCTCGTTCGCTCCAGCGCCGCTTCGCGCCGGTCCGAGCTCCATCCGCCAGCAGCGCTCGTTCGGGACGAGAGACAGCGCGCGGGCTTCAACAACCGAAACGCCACTGTGCTCGAGCAGCGCATCGCGCGTGCGCTCGAAGCGCGTCCCGGCAGCGCCACCCGGTGGCGACGTGGTCTCTCCAATCGGTCGGCCCAGCGCCTTCCGCAGCTCGGATGCCGACCCCGGCTCCACACCGAGCCACGGACCGAACAGCCACGCATCGGCGTCGCTCTGCGCACGCCGGATGTGCTCGCAGAGCCACGCGCGCCGCTCGGGGTCGTCGTGAAGCCTGGCAAAGTCCCAGGCCGGGATGAAACGCTCGTGCGTATGGCGCAGCGCCGCGACTTCCACCACCGAGAAGTGCGTGCTTGTGCTCTTTGCCCACTCCGAGTCGCCGAGCGCGCGCGCCACCAGCGCTGCGTCCCAGGCGTCGCGACTCACCTCGGCCACTGCGATGTGCTTGCCCGCGAGTGGCACCAGGTCGAGCAGCGCGGGGTCGATGCCTCGCGCTGGGCGAAGTACGCCGGCTGGCGTCGCTACGCGACATTCGGGATCGCCCAGCTGCCACAGCTTGGCGGCAAGCTCGGCGCTTGCGGCGTCGAGCGGCGGCGCGAGGTGCGCGTCGTGCCAGGGCAGGACATCGACCGCACCCGAGTAGAGCGAGCTCGACCCCGCCGTATCGTGCACGAGGGACACGTTCGCGCGCCCAGCCGCGCGCCACGCGGCCGACACGCCGGCCGCACCCGCGCCAACCACGGCAAGCTTCACGAAGCGACCTCGTCGTCCCGCCCCGGCACGCCGAGCTCGGCGCCGAGCGTAGCGAGCGCCAGCGCTTCCTGCCGCGCCTGCTCAGGCCCGATGCCGCACACGCGCCGGCGCGCCGCGCCGTGCAGGAACGACAGCGCCATGCGGTGCCCGTCGCCGGGCGACCGCTGTGTCATCTGCGCCACGATCTGCCCGCAGCGCGCCGCACAGCGCATTCCGCCGCAGGCGCCGAGGCCGAGCCGCGTGCGGCGCGACACGTCGTCGACGTTCTGTGCCAGCTCGCTGTCGACCACGTAGCGCACTTCCGCCTCGGTGACGGGCTCGCACTCGCACACCACCGCCGCCTCGCGCGGTTCCTTGAAGATGCGCTCCAGCACGCGCAGGCTGCGGCTGCCATGGCGGTACTCGAGGCGCTTGGCCGTCACCGGTCCGAGCCGCGCGCGCTCGACGAGCTGCATCGGGTCGAGCTGCTCGTCGCCGCCGGGCAGAGGCAGGAGATGCGTGCGGCACTCGCTCCGGTTGCCGAGACGTTTGGCCAGGACGTCCGTCATCTGCTCGGAAAATATCCGGTAGCTGGCGAGCTTGCCGCCGACCATCGAGTAGAGGCCGTCGGCGCCGTGCTTTGCGTGATCGATGATCTCGTGCTCGCGCGAGAGCTGGTCCTCGTTCGGTCCCCAGGCGTAGAGCGTGGGGCGCACGCCGCCCCAGGTGCCGATGATGCGCGCCTGGCGCACCGACGGGAACACGCGCTCCACAGCCTGCACCAGGTAGCGCACCTCGTCGCCGGTCGCGATCACGTCGTCGAGGTCGCCATAGTAGTCGTCGTCGGTGGTGCCGATGACGCTCATGTTCTGCCACGGCTGCAGGAACACCTGGCGGCCGTCGATGGCGCGCGCCACGACGGCGTAGTTGGTGAGCCGCCGATCCATGAACACGTGGATGCCCTTGCCGGGCCGTACGCGCGCGGCTTTCGGCTCGAGCCCGCCGAGCGTGGCCGTGATGGGCGCCCACGCACCCGTGGCGTTGACGACGACGCGACCGGTGCGCGTGCCGGTCTCTCCCGTCGTACGGTCGCGATAGCGGACGCCGCGTACGGAGCCGTCCTCGCGCCGCAAGAGCTCCGTCACGGTCGTGTGCACCCGCACCTCGGCGCCGCGCTCGATGGCGTCCACGGCGCTGCCGATGCACAGCCGCGCCCCGTCGATGCCCCATTCGTCGAAGCTCATGCCGCCGACCAGATCGCCGAGCAGCCCGGGCTCGAGCTTGCGCATGTCTTCCGCCGAGAGCCTGACGTGCGGCTTACCGTGTTTGAGCGGCTGGTACTTGTCGTACAGGTCGAAGAACGCGTCGAACAGCGTCACCGCTACGCGCGAAGCGATCCGCGAGCGGTGGATCGGCATCAGGAACGGGATGCGGAACAGAAGGTGCGGAGCGATGTGCTGGATGTGCCCCGAGTCGAGGCAAGACGTGTAGGTCACGTCCGGGTCGTAGGTCAGGTAGCGCGGCCCTCCGTGGATCATGCCGCTGGAGTTGCCGCTGGCGCCGAACGCGATGTCGTTGCGCTCGAACAGCGCCACGCTCATGCCGCGGATCACGCAGTCGCGCGCCACCCCGGTGCCGTTGACCCCACCGCCAATCACAACAACGTCCACGTCGGGGCGGTCGGCGACGATCTCGGCTGCCATCCCGCGGGGATGTAGCGCCGGCCGGGGGGGCGCGTAAAGCTCAGCGGAAGCGCGAGGACGGTGATTGGCCGATCGGCCCGCGGTTTTGCGGCCCCGCTGTGCCGCTAGAACCAGGAAAGCGAGAGATCGAGCGCGACTGCGCGCGCGTTGACGCGCGTTGCCGGGTTCGTAGCCCGGAGCGCCGACACCTCGAGCAGCGGGCCCCAGTTGAAGCGGCGCGAACCCCACGACATGCCCACCCCCGCCTGGCCGCGCACACCATCGCCGCCGATCCCGGGCGCGCTCGCGACGCTCCCGCCGGAATCCTCCCTGCTGCCGAACGGGAAGGCCGAGACCACGTAGCCGAAGCCCAACTCGGCGTGCAGCGGACCGCGATCGTCGGGATACCAGTCCATCAGCGCACCCACGCTCTCGAGCAGCATGACGTTGTTCGAGCCGCCCGGCACGTGGACGTCCACGCCTGTCATGGAGCTCTGGAGCTGGAGCGCGACCGCCAGCCCGCCGATCGGCGCATAGCCCACCGCCAGACGTAGATCCGCGCCGGGCCCATCGATGCTGTCGTGCCAGGCCGGGATGCCGTTGTCATAGGCGAAGTTGCCCCCCACATAGGTGGGCCCTGCCCCGAAGCCGACGTACAACCCGCGTCGCGGCGTCTCGGCCCACGCCGCACGCGGCGCCAGGCACAGGGCCGCGACGGCCACTGCCATGAAGAAAGCTCTGCCCACCCCTCACAGGCTACCAGCTTGCAGCCGACTTGGCCCGCTCGCCGGATGGAATCTACGGTCGACTGCCATGAAAGCGGCCCGTGTCCCCGTTCTTCTTGCCGCGATCTGGGCCGTCGGCCTGGCGCCCGCGTCGCCGGCGGCGGCTCGCCCGGCGGCGAGCGCGAAAGCGCCGCATCACGACGGCCACCCCACCGTCAAGCTCGACCGCCTGGAGTTCCCCGACGACCTGGCAGGCGCGCGCTATTTCAAGAAGCACCTGCGCCGCGCCCTGCGCCACGACGCCTACCGCGCCGACTGGGGCGCGGGCCGCGGCACGCTCATCGAGTACCGCTTCTACGTGCGTGAGCTGTCCACCGACGTGACCGACGGCGTGCTGCACGTCCGCTGCACCGCCTACGGCGAGCTGCCGCACGGCAAGACCGCCAAGAGCCACCTGGAGTTCGGCGGCGCGCCTTCGAAGCGCAACAAGATGATCACGCACATGCTGGAGATCGTCTCCCGCGGCGTCATCACGCGCCTCGCCGAGATGGAGCGCGTCCGCCGCGGCGAGCTGCGGAAGAGCCGCATCCGCCGGCCGCACTGAGCGTCTTGCGGGTCCTGGCAGCCGCTCCACGTCGCGGATACGCCACGCTCGGTCGCCCGGCGTTCCGGCTGCGGCTCGAACGGCTCGACTCCGGAGGCCGCGCTCGCCGCGAGCCGACCCGACATCCTGGCTGTCTAGGAATTGCCGACCGATTTCCCGGTGGGCTCCACAAGCTGCAACTGGAATGCTCGCACGGTGTTCCCGCGCCCCTTGAGCGCCTGGGGACCCCGGTCAATGAGCGCGAAGCGATCGCCGACGCGGCGCGCGCTTTCCTCGCCCACCAGCACTTCGCCGCCCCGGGCCAGGCTCTGCAGGCGATCGGCCACGTTCACCGCGTCGCCGATAGCGGTGAATTCCATACGGTCCTCGCTTCCGATGTTGCCGAGCAGCACCTCGCCGGTGTTGATGCCGATGCCCACCTCCACCGGTAACTCGCCGCGGGCCGCGCGTTCCCGGCTCAGCTTGCTGATCCGCTGATGGATGTTCCGGGCCGCTTGCAGCGCCGCCGCAGCCGCGTCATCAGGGTTCGCTGCCTCGGTGAACAGGGCCATCACCTTGTCCCCGACGAACTTGTCGATGAACCCGCCCTGTTCGACGATGCTCGCAATCATGACCCGGAAGTAGGCGTTCAGCAGGGCGTGCACCTCCTCCGGTTCGCGGTCCTCGGCGAGGGTGGTGAAGCCGCGGATGTCGGCGAACAGCACCGTGCACACCCTACGCTCTCCTTCGAGGCGTAGCGGCTCCGCACGGGCGAGCAGGCGGTCGAGCAGGTCCCTGGAGATGTAGCGGGAGAAGGAGTCCATCAACAGCTCCCGCTCGCTCACGTCGTCGATCAGGGTCACCGTCCCTTCAGGCTGCCCGTCGGGATCGTACATGCGGTTGGCGCGCACCAGCACCGTCCGCGGCCGCTCCCGCGTCGGGAGCAGCATCTTGGTGAGTGGCATTCTCCCCAGGGCGTGGACCGTCTGCAGCACGCGATCCGCCGCGTCCCATAGCGGACCGAGCCCCTCCCGGGCGTGCTTGCCGAGCACCTGCTCGGCGGGGATCCCCAGTATCTGCTCCATCCGGTTGGAGTAGAGCGTGACCTCGAGGGTGCCGGCCTGCACCACCATCAGGCCGGAGGTCAGGCTCTCGAGCACGCGCTGGTTGAACTGGTTGGCGGAGGCGAGGGCCCGTGAGACCTGCGCCGTCTCCAGGTTCGCCGCTCGTTCGCGGGCCTGGAGCTGCTGGTTCAGGCGGTTCAGCTCCAGGTTCTTGGCCTCCAGTTGGCGGGAGGAGGCCTCCACATAGAAGCTCGCCGCCAGGGCCCCGAGCCGATGAAGCACGGCCTCCAGCTCGGCGAAGGCGCGGGCGAAGCTCGGATCATGCGGCGGACCCACCGTGCGGACGAATTCCCGGATCACCGGCAGGACGAGCAGGACCGCCCGGGTGTAGTCGGAGGCCGAGAAGCCCTGGGACGCCCGCTGGCGGGAAAGCGCCACCAGATGCTCCGTGATGGCTCCGCCCCCGGCGTCGTCGGCGAGCCCCAGGATCTCGTCGAGGAACTGTCCCAGATTGGACCGGAGCGCGCTCGGGGAGAGCTCGGCGTATCCGGGGATGGTCTCGATGATGCGCGCGGAGAGCCGGTCGAGCAGCTCGGCGCGGCGCTCGTGGAGGATGCGGAGAATTGGCTCCATCAAGCGAGAGGATACTCTCCGCCCGCGCTCCCCGCACAGAGGATGTTCACGATGGTTCGCGCCGCGCGACGCGCCCTGCTTTGTCTCGGTGGACCCCCGCCCCGGGCTCTGCCACGATCCGGGGCATGGAGTTGCCTGACCTGCCCGTCCAGCGCGAGCTCGTCGAGCGCATCGCTCGCCTGCGCGAGGGGCGGCGCGAGGAGTTCGGCGAGCGGCCCATGGTGCTGCCGACCGCGGAGTTCTTTCCGGACGAGTTCAGCGCCGACCAGCCGTCGGTCGAGAAGCTCGTGCGCCGCATGCAGGCTCATGCGGGCATGGACGACATCCCGATCGACGTGCGCGTGATCGCACCGGAGGGCGAGGAGCTCGACGAGGGCGGGTCGTGCGGAACCGGCGCGTGCTGCTCGGCGCCCGCGCCCACCGCCGAAGGGCTCACCCGCCTGGTCGACAACGGCGACAGCTGGACGCTCAACGTGCCGGCCGTTGAAGTGGCGCACTCCGTCGTGCTCACCGCCAATATCGCCCGCGCGCTGGCCTTCGTCTTCCTGAAGGAAACGGAGAGCGACGAGGCGCTCATCGAGGAGCCGGTCGAGGCCAGCGCGGATCTGTGCGCGATCGAGCTCGGCTTCGGCGAGCTGCTGCTCGAGGGCAGCTACATCTACTCGAAGAGCTGCGGCGGACCGTCCATCGCGACGGTCACGGCCCTTTCCGCGCCGGAGCTCGCAATCGCGTTCGCGCTGTTCTGCGCGGCAGGCGGCCATCCGGTAAAGCGCGCGCTATCCGAGCTCGGGGCGACGCAGAAGGCGGCGCTCGGCGAAGCGCGCGACCTCGTCGGCTCGAATCCCAAGCTCGTGCAGGCGCTGAAGCGGACGCCGGAGCTGGTCGCGCTCGGCCACTACGAGCTCGAAGAGACGCGTCCCTGGCTGATGCGCGCCTTCGGCAAGAAGAAGAAGGACGAAAGCAGCCTCGAGGACATCGAAGCCGCACTCGCCGCCGCTCCCCCGCGCCCGAAGAAGCCCCGGGCTTCAAGTCCAGCCGACGACGAGCTCAAGGATCTGGTCGCCGAAGCGCTCGCAGGCCACGACTAGCCGATCGCACCCACCCACCCGCCCCCACCGGAGTCCTCCTCGAGGGGGCTCACCGCCCCTCGAGCACCCCGACGCGATTCGCTTCGCTCATCGCGGGCTCGCTGTCGCTCGCCGCCCTTCCACCCCGACCGGCCTTCCTGCTACATTCCGCCCGGGCTGTGCGGATGATCGGGATCATGCTTTCGACGCGTCGCGATGGGGGGAGCCGGCACTGCCGGTAGCCGAGGATGCCGGTCGCACAGGGAGCCTGTCCGGGCTGCGGCGCGCCCATCGAGTTCGGCGTCGGCTCGTCGATGGCAAAGGTGTGCCCCTACTGCCGCAGCACCGTGCTGCGCACGGACCGCGGGCTTCAGGACCTGGGCAAGGTCGCCGATCTCGCCAACACGCCGTCGCTGATCGCCGTCGGCGACCAGGGCACGCTGTCGAACCGCCCCTTCGAGGTGCTCGGCCGCGTGCAGCTCGACTACGGTGCCGGACCCTGGGACGAGTACTACGTCGCGTTCGACTACGGCCAGGCCTGGGGCTGGCTCGCCTTCGCTCAGGGCCACTGGTACGTCACCAGCAAGGTCGAGGGCCTCGGCATCCCGCCGCTGAACGCGCTGTCCGTCGAGATGGACGTGCCACTCGGCCAGTCCGGCACGTTCCGCGTCGCCGAGATCAAGAGCGCGCACGTGATGAGCGCGGAGGGCGAGCTGCCCGGCGCGATCCTGGTCGGCGCCCCGCGTTACTACGCCGACTGCTACGGGCAGAACAACGCGTTCGCGACGCTGGACTACGGCAACAACACCGGCAGCTACGAGGTGTTCGTCGGCTGGGTCTTCGCCGAGACGCAGATGCAGGTCACCGGGCTCGGCCCGCGCACGCAGCAGAAGGTCAAGCTCGACCAGATCAAGTGCCCCAACTGCGGCGGCGACATTCCCAGCCTCAGCGGCGAGCGCGCCGAACGCGTCGGCTGCCCGTACTGCGGCGCCGTCAGCGATATCGCCGCGCAGCAGGTCATCGCGCAGCAGCAGGCCGCGATGGCGATGCCGGAAATCCCGATCGGCACGCGCGGCACGTTCGAGGGGCTCGAGTACGTCTGCATCGCGTACATGCGCCGCAGCACGGACTTCGACGGCGAAACGTTCTCCTGGGAAGAGTACTGTCTGTGGAACCAGAGCGTCGGCTACCGCTGGCTGGTCAAGGACGAGACCAGCTGGATGTGGGTGGTCGACATGAACCTGGCCGAGCTGGATCTCGGCGGCATGCCGCAGCAGGTCGGCTGGGGCGGGCGCTACTTCACGCTCCGCAACCAGAACTCCGCCCGGCTCGACTACGTGCTCGGCGAGCTGTTCTGGAAGGCGCAGATCGGCGAGACCTCGCAGGTGATGGACTTCATCAACGGCACCGACGTGCTGTCGCGCGAAGTCATCGAAGGCGGCGAGGTCAAGTGGACCTACTCCGCGCAGGTGCCGTGGGCGATGATCGCGCAGGCCGCCGGCCTGCCCGTCGACGGACCAGGCGGACGGTTCCAGGGCGCCTCCGGCGGCGGCGCGATTGCCGCCGGCGGCAGCAGCAGCGGCTGCAGCTCGACCCTCGTGCTGATCTTCATCGTCAGCATCGTGCTCATCATCTGCATGCTCGGCGCCTGCGGATCCTGCGCAGGCGGCGGAGGCGGCTACTCGAGCGGCGGCACGTATCGCGGCGGCTCGGGCGTGTATTACGGTGGCAAGTAGCGCGGACGAGCGCCCGGAGCCGGGCGACCAACCCGACATGACGAACGCCGCGGAACGGGCCGTGGACGACGAACCGTCAGCGGAACGCGCCCCGCACATCCGCAAAGCGCCCGCCGGCTACGCCGACCCCACCCGCAAACGCGCCGAGGTCGACGCGGCGCGCCCCGTCTTCTACTACGCCCTGTTGCTCGCCGCGGCGCTGGTCGCGGCGGCGCACCAGGTCTTCGGGCGGTTGCTTCTTCTGTATCTCGATCCCGGCTCGGGGCCGCCGCTGTTGCTCGCCGAGGGGCTGGGCATTGCCGCGTGCCTCGCCGGCGTGCTGGTGGTTCGGAGGCGCTCGCCCGCGCTGCACCAGCGCTTCCCGGCGCTGCTGATCGCGCTCGGGTTGGTGACGGGCGCAGCGGCGCCGGCAGTGTTCTTTGCTTTCGAGCGACCGCGACTGTTCGACGCGATCGTGCTGGGGGTGCCGGTGCTGGCAGGATTCCTGATCGGAGCCAGCGCGCGGGCGGGATTCCTGCTGCTGGCGCGGCCGGTCCGACTGCTCGGCGCGCTGTCGCGACTGTTGAACCCGTTCCGCCTGCTCGCTATCGCGGTCGCGCTGGGCGTCGCGGCCGGCTCGGCAACGCTGATCGGCCTGCCGCGTGCGGGCGCGGCGATCGCGCTGGTGCTGGCGGTGCTCGGCGGCTGGTGGAGCGCGCTGTGGCTTTTTCTCGAGCGCCGCCCGCTCCGCCATCCGCGCGCGATGCAGGCGGCCGCAGCGCTCGTCTTCGTCTCCGGGCTCGGGCTGTTCGCCGCGTGGCAGCGCGTGGTGCCGCTCGCCGATCACCACCGCTACGTCAACGAGATCGCCTACGAGCTCCGCACCGACCGGCAGACCTTCGTCGTCACCTCCGGACAGCAGAACTTCGAGCTGTTCGTCGACGGGCATCTCAAGGTCTCGAGCCTGGACGAGCCGCGCTACTACGAGGCGCTCGTCCACCCCGTGCTCGGCGCCATCCTGCATCCGCGGCGCGTGCTGGTGCTCGGCTCGGCGGACGGCATGGCGGCGCGCGAGATCCTGCGCCATCCCGACGTGCAATCGATCACGGCGGTCGTGGTCGATTCCGCGGTCGCGCGCCTGGCGCGGGAACAGCGCTGGCTCCGCGAGCGCTCGCACGACTCGATGCGCTCGCCGAAGGTGCACGTCGTTCAAGGCGAGCCGATCGCCTGGCTCCGCGACACGAGCGCGCGCTTCGACGCCATCATCGTCGATCTGCCGGACCCCTACGGCTACGCGGACAGCAAGAACTACACGCACTACTTCTACCGGCAGCTCGCGCGCCATCTCGGCCCCTCCGCGGTCGCCGTGGTGCAGGCCACCAGCGCGTTCAGCTCGCCCCGCACCTTCGACAGCATACTGCGTACGATCCAGAGCGCCGGCCTCCAGACCCGGCCCTACCACGCCGCCGTCCCCACCTTCGGCGACTGGGGCTTCGTGCTGTGCAGGGCGGGGCCTGTGCCGCTGCCGACCCGCGTCCCGGCTGGCCTCAGCTACCTCACGCCGCAGACGCTCGCCGACCTGTTCATCATGCCCGCCGATCTGCGCGTCAGCCGCGCCGCGCCGACCAATACGCTGCAGGAGCAGCCGATCGTCGACCTCTTCGCCAAGGAGCGGCGGAAGATCGGGGACTGATTCTGGCGAGCAGGGCTCAGTCGCAGTGCGTGTAGCCCTGGAGCAGCGCGAACGGCTTGCATAGCTGCCCGTTGGGGCAGGACGCCGCATTGCCCCCGCAGATCTGTGCGTCGGACGAGGCGCATTGGCTCTTGCACTCGATGTGTCGCACCAGCGTCCCGGGGCCGTTCAGAACCGCGCAGCAGCTCTCCCCGGAGGGGCAGTCTTCGGGTCCGTCGCATTCGATCCTGTTGCCAGGAGAACACGCGCCGGTTGGCCCGCAGCTCGCATTGTGGAATTGCAGGCAGCACGATTGGGTCATGACGTTGCAGATCGAGCTTCCGCAAAGGACTTGTCCAGGCCCCGTTCCGCCCGCGGCGCCGCTGCCGCCCGAGCCGCCCGTCGCGGCCGAGCCGCCCGTACCTCCGCCCGCCGTACCTCCGCTTCCACCCGTGGCGGTGCCGCCGGTGCCGCCGGTAGTTGCGCCGGCCGTCCCGCCCGTCCCACCCGTGCCAGCCGTACCGCCCGCCCCGCCGGTGCCCGCCGCACCGCTGCTTCCGCCACCGCCCGTTGCGCCCGACCCACCGAGCCCACTACTGCCGCCCGTGCCTGCGTCGTGCCCGGCGCTGCCGCCGCCAGAGCCGGCGGAGGCGTCCTTGGGTGACGAGCTCAGGTTCTCGAGACCGCCCGAACAGGCGGCAAGCCCGACGCCGGCGATGCCAACCGCGAAGAACCATCGGGCAACCCGGGACATCCAGAGAACTCCTCCGCTAGCGCCGCATGCGGCCAAGCACGAGCTTCGACAGCGCCTTGAGCGTGTCGAACACGCCGGGGCCGGTGCGGGCCACGGCCTCGAAGTCAGGGACGCCGAGGGGATTGAGCGCGGGGCGGAGCTCCTCCACGGCCATCGCGCCCGGAAGGTCGCGCTTGTTGTACTGCACGACGTAGGGAACGTTCTCCAGGCTCATGTTGTACTCGCCGAGGTTCGTCGCGAGGTTCAGCACGCTCTCCTGGTTGGCCTCGAAGCGCTCGGGCTGCGAGTCCGCGACGAAGATGATGCCGTCGGCGCCCTTGAGGATCAGCTTGCGGCTGGCGTCGTAGAACACCTGTCCCGGCACGGTGTACAGGTGGAAGCGCACCTTGAAGCCCTTCACCATGCCCAGATCGATCGGCATGAAGTCGAAGAAGAGCGTCCGCTCGGTCTCGGTGGCGAGCGAGATCATCTTGCCCTTGTTGGAGGGATTGGTCTTCTCGAAGATGTACTGCAGATTGGTCGTCTTCCCGCACAAGCCGGGACCGTAGTAGACGATCTTGCAGTTGATCTCCTTCGCCATGTGGTTGATGAAGCTCACTGCGTACCTTCCTTGTCGGCGAGACGGGTCTTGATGTCCCCCACGACACGGTCGATCGCGGCGTCAACGTCCGCAGGCTCCAGGCCGAGGAACGAACCCAGCTCGTCCAGGGCGCTCGCCTCGGGCTCGGCGAGGTGCCCGTCGGCGACGGCGACGAGAGCAGCGAATCCGAGCGCTTCCCCCCGGCTGAGGCTGTCCTCGAAATCCTCGGCGGCGCGCCGCAGGCGCTCGCGGCGTCCGAGCATCTCGACAGCGTCGTCGAGATCCTTGAAGTGCAGCTCCAGGTCGTCGTGCGACACGGCGCGGCCGAGCACGGCTTCGAGCAGGGCGGCCAGCGCGTGGCGCTCCTCGGGAGCAAAGCCGTCGGCGCTCGCGACCAGGTAGCCGATCTCCAGCAGCGACTGGAAGTAGATGCCGGAGGCTCCGGGCTGGTCGTGGGTGACAGCCTCGGCGCCCTCCTTGAGATGCTGGGCGGACGGGAGACGACCGCCGAGCGCGTCGGGAGCGCCGGTCAGGACAGCGCGGATGGCGGCTGAGAGCCGCTCCGGCGGGTGGGCGGAAAGGTCGATTGTGTGACCCATACCCTAATCCGAACCACGACTTGTACCGCGGAGCAATGGGGGACGGGCGCAAACGCCGATCGCGGCTATCTTCGAGGGGTGTTTCGCTCGGGCTACTGGACCGTGATGCGGCTGCGCGGGGCGCCCGTGCGGCTCCACTGGACGATACCGGTGGTCGGGTTCCTGTTCAGCGGCTTTCGCTTCGATCCCGGCTTCATCCTGGGGTTCGTGCTGCTGGTGATGCTGCATGAGCTGGGGCACGCCCTGCTGGTGTGGCGTACAGGGCACCGCGTCACGGGCATCGAGGTGACCGGGCTCGGCGGCCTCTGCCATTGGTCCGGCAACGCGACGCCCTTCGAGAGCTCCCTCATCGCCTGGGGCGGCGTCTTGATGCAGGGCGCCCTCTACGCAGCGGTGTGGATCGCGCTCCGCTTCGCCGGTCCGCCGCCGAGCGCGTTCGTGTGGTCGCTCTTGACCGTGTTCCTGGGCGCCAATCTGTGGCTCATCACCCTCAACCTGATCCCCCTTCCCCCGCTCGACGGCGCCGAGGCCTGGCAGATCTTCGCGCACTGGAAGGACCGGCGCGGTCCCGTGCCGCATGGAAGTTGGCGCGACCCGGGCAGGAACGCGCAGCGCGCCTGGCTCGAACAGATGCGGGAGGCATCGCCAAAGCGTCGGAAGAAGAAGCCGCGCCAGCGCGAACGCGAACACGTCGGCTCGATCCCGGACGACGCCATCCCGAGCCGCGACGCGCAGCGCGCCATCGACAAGCTGATGCGCAAGGCGCGCGGCGAGACGGACGAGGACGAGAAGTAGCGCGGCGCGCGGCTAGCTCCGCCCGAAGCGCAGAGCGACCGACGTGAACGCGCGCGCGGCGTACAGGGCGTTCACGGCGATGTACGGGTAGAAGTAGAGCTCGAGGTGGCCGCTCAGGCCGACGAACAGGATGTACGACGGGTAGTGGATGAGCAGCTTGGCGACGCGCTCGACCAGGCCCACGGCGCGGCCGACCAGCGAGCGGCGCGGCGCGACGACGTTGGGAGAATCAGCGGGCTTGCCGGCGATCTCGGGGCGGCGCTGGAAGGTGGTGAGCGCGATGCCGCTTGCGAGGCACACCAGGCCGGCGATGCCGAGCATGAGCAGCGCGGGATCGCCCGGCTTCGGCCCGAACCACGGAGTGCCGAAGCGGAACAAGCGGACAGCGGCGGCGCCGAGCATGACGAACGCCTTGAGCTCGTCCATCAGGAAGTCGAGCAGATGGCCGCCGGTGGACGCCGTCTTGCGGAAGCGCGCCAGCATGCCGTCGGCGCAGTCGAGCACGTAGGACAGCTCGAACACGACCACGGCCGCGACCAGGCCGACGTAGCCGGGCACGAACACGAGCAGCGCCGCGGACGCCAGCGCGACGAACACCGCGGCGATCGTGATCTGGTTCGGCGTGACACGCGTGCCGCGCAGGGCGGTGACCACCACCGCCGCGACGGGGCGCGCGACGTAGGTGTTCCAGACGAGATCCGGCTTCTTGCGCGTCTGGCGGTACACGTCGGCGACGGAGCCCATGTCGGCGCCAAGAGTACCTGATCGCGACGCGGACCCGCACCTTTGCGGCGGCGGATTGGGTCGGTGCGAGCGGATATGCTACGTGGATCGGGATGGCGTTGTCCTGGGGCTCGACTTTCGCGGCCTTGGCCCTGGCGGGCTCGGTCGCGGGAGCTGTCGCGCTGGTTCCGACCGGGCAGCGCGCGGCGAGCACCCCAGCAACGCCGGTTTCCGCTGCATCGCCGAAGCCGTCGGCGAGCGCGCCCGCCACCGAGCCCGCCCAGGTGAAGAAGCGCGTGTGCACGGTCGCGGCGATCGGCGACTCCATCACCGACACGCGCTCGCACGGCGGCAAGTACCTCGCCTACCTCGAAAAGCGCTGCCCACAGAGCCGCTTCGACAACTACGGAGTCGGCGGCAACATGGTCAACCAGATGCGCCGCCGCTTCGCGCGCGACGTGCTGGGCCCGTCAAAGCCGCACTACACGCACCTGATCGTATTCGGGGGCGTGAACGACCTGTACAGCGATCTGACCGCCCATCGCACGAACGAGAGGATCGAGAGCGATCTGACCAAGATGTACAAGGCGGCGCACGAGCACGGCATGAAGGTCGTCGCCATCACCGTCACGCCCTGGGGCGGTTTCAAACGCTACTTCAACGAGCGGCGGCAGAAGCACACGCTCGAGCTGAACCGCTGGATCAAGGCCGAGCCCGACAGCGGCGACGTCGACTACGTCGTCGACGCCTATCCGCTGCTCTCCTGCGGCGACAGCGAGAAGCTCTGCCCGCGCTACGCCAAACCGTTCAAGGACGGCATCCACTTCGGCACCGAGGGCCAGAAGGTGCTCGGCAAGGCGCTCTACGACGAAGTGTTCAAGAGCTGTCTCTGAGCGTTACCAGGCGAGGGTCAAGCCCTCGCTCGTCGCAGCCCGGGCCAGCGCGCGGTCATCGCACGCAAACCGCGCCTCGAGCCCCGCGGCCATGGAGCCGCGGATGACCAGGCAGGCAGACGCGAGATGTACGGCGTCGGCGCCCTTCAGCGGATAACGCTGCAGGATGCGGCGCACATCGGGAAGCAGACGTTGCTCCAGGCGAACCCGGTGGAAGTCGGACCAGTCCGCGAGGAATCGGGACTCCACCCTGGCGCGCTGCGCGCGGGTCAGAGCGCGAGCCCGCGCCAGCGCCCCGAGCGCGGCCAGTGTTTCGGCGTAGGCCAGAAGCGAGGTCGAGAGCGCGGTCGCGCTCTGGCGCGTCTTCACGGCTTCACGAGTGCAGGTGTCCTGTACGTACGTCGCCACCAGAGCGCTGGTGTCGAAGTAGACGATCAACGCCGCATCTCGCGGACGACACGACTGACGGACGTACGCTTCGACGGACGAACGGGCCTCGGGACGGCGGGAGTGCCTTCCGCCCGATCCACGAGACCGAGATCGGCCAGCTCGCCCAGGACGTCATCTTCGGATGGCGTGTGGGCGGCGATCGCGACAAGCCGGACGACCGGCGTGCCGCGATCGGTCAGCACCACGTCCTCCCCGCTCCGGGCGAGATCCACATAGTGGCCAAGCCTGGCTTTTGCTTCGCGCAGCCCGACCTTGCGTCCCATGAGTCTACATTCTAGCCGAAGTAGTCACATCGTCAAGACGAGCTCTCCGCGTGGCCGGCATGCACGACGCGCTACTCCGGCGCCACAACCTCTGGATTAGCCGCGGACGGCCTAGCCGCGGACGGCCGCCCTCCACTCGACCCCAGAAGACCTTCCCGCCTTCCCGCCTTCCTGCTCAACCCTTCGAGCAGCGCCATCCCCACGTCGGTGCAGCGCGCGAACACCACGGCGGCAAAGCCGTGCGCGAAGACGGCGACGCCCGGCGGCACGGCTGCCGTGTAGTAGGTCCAGCACTCTCGACTGGTGCCCCAGTACTCGAGGAAGTAGCCGAGCAGCGAGCCGGCGGCGAACATGACCACGTCGCGGCGGTGCTTCCCGGAGCGAAGCACGACCGCGAGCATCAGCACGCCCACGACACGGGAAGCAGTTGTGCTCCACGTCGGTCCCATGAACGTGAACATCCAGAGCGCGTACGCGGGCAGCACGAGCCAGTACAGGGCGCGGTAGAACGAGGTGGGTACCGGACGCCGGGCCTCGGCGCGGCCCAGCGCGAGATCGAGGAAGTGGGCGAGCCTGTCGATGCTGAGCGCCGCGACGGGCCAGGCCGGCAGGATCCAGAGCGGCGGGCGCTCGGCGGTGAAGTAGTGCCAGAGCTGGGTCTGGGTGCCCCACCACTCGATGAACGTGCCGCCCCCGAGGCCCACTGCGAGCACGACCAGATCGCGGCGCGGGCGCACGTTCCACGTGAGCAGCGCCGCCATCCACAGCCAGATGCCGGCGAGCAGCCAATCCATGCCTCCGTCGACGTCGATGAGGTCGCTCCAGCGGTAGCCCACGGCCGCTCCGGTCAGCACCAGCACGCCGAGCGCCACCAGGCTCAGCCGGTTGTAGCGCTCGGCGACGAACCCGAGCAGGGACCCGCCCTGCCGGGGAGGCTGTGCCGCGGCCTCGAGCTGCATCTCGGCCCGGAAAGCTAGCATGGCCCGGCCCGCGCCCCGACCGCCTCAGGATCCTCTGGGGAACCGCACGGTTTTGCGGTACACCCTGGCCCGACATGGCCCAGAAGAAGTCGAGCCAGCGGAATCGACCCGCCGCGAAGAAGGGCGCCAGCCGTCGCCCCGCGAACCAGGCCGGCTCGCGTCCTGTCGCGAAGAAGAAGGCGAGAGAACCGGAGCCGACGCCTGTCGTGGGCGGCCGATTCATGATCGCCGCGGTCATCGTGGCGCTGATGGCGATTATCCCGAACACCAGGATTGGCGACCTGTTCCAGAAGTCGGCGCCCGACAAGACCGACACGTCCCAGTGGCGGAAGGGCAACACGGCATCGGTCCAGATCACGCTGGTCACCGCCGACTACGACAACCTCCACTGCGCTTCGGCCAAGGCGCTCGATGGCGCACACTGCGGCTACAAGAGCGAAACCGAGATCTGGCCGCGCGATCCCAGCGAGCCGATCGACGACAACAAGAAGAACATCATCCAGCCCTACCGCACCTGGCCCGACAACCAGCTGATCCTGGTGGCTGGACTGTGGGCGACGCCCGCGGTGGCGATGCGGCTGCACGACGAACCGGCCTCCGGCGTGGCGGAGAAGAAGCTCGCCCGCTTCGTGGCGACCTGCCAGGTGCGGTTCCTGGGTGAGCTCGACGGCTCGAAGCTGCACTGGCAGGCGGGCGGCAAGTGGCTCGACCAGCCCCACGCAAACGTGGCGCGCGCTCTCTCGTGCAAGATCGGCGAGGCCGAGTAGGCCCGTCGAGCGACAGCTGGCCCGCGGCTAGATCTGGGCGCCGACCCACTGCTTGAACATCGACTGTGGCGGCAGACCGCTCTGGCGCGCGGCTTCTGTGCCGCCCTTGAAGACGATGAAGGTGGGGATGCCGCGGATGTCGAGCTCCGCAGAGGGGCCGGGATCCGCGTCGGTATCGAGCTTGAGCACGATGATGCGACCGGCGTTTTCGCGCGCGACCTTGTCGAGCAGAGGCGCGGCCATCCGGCAGGGACCGCACCACTCCGCCCAGAAGTCGACCAGCACAGGCACTGGCGATTTTGCAATGGTCGCCTTCATGCCTGCGGCGTCGACCAGCTGCGGAGCGCCGGAGATGTCGAGCCTGTCGCGACAGCGACCGCAGATGGGGGAGCCCGGGGGAAGCGGGTGCGGAACGCGATTGATGCCACCGCACTTGCTGCAGCGAAAAGATCGGGTCACGAGTATGGCTCTAGCAAGTGTCGTTCCAGCACGGCTTCTACGCAATTGGGCGCTGCCGTCGCGGGGCAGATGCCGCGCGCATGGCCGGTGACGCGACGCGCAGTGTGTTCTGCGCGCGGTGCAGGCGGTGCGCATGTCCCCACTCAGTCCCGCAAAGCCTGCGCCGCTCCAGTCTAGCGCGCATGCGCAGATAGGCGGTGCGACGGGGGCGCATCGTCGCCTGGCGCACCCCGCAATTCTACGTAACGCGCCCAGACGAGCATGTGCACTCCGTACGCGATCAGGCACAGCCCGGCGGAAGCGAGCAGGAGCGCGCCGAAGGGGGTCGCGGCGATGCGCGTGAGCCGCGCGAGGATGCTGCGAGCGGCCATGCCGCCGTCACCGTAGGTCCCGTGGGCGAGCAAGGCGCCGAGACCGAGCAGCACCAGGCCGCGACCGGAGACCCCGACCCGCCCGCTGAACGCCGCAAGGTAGACCGAGCGTCTGCTCATGCGCGCGGTCTGCAGGCGATCGACGAACGTCGAGGTGAGCCCGAGCAGCAACTGGTAGACGCCGGAAGCCATGAGCAGAACGCCGATCGCGGCGATCGCCACGAGCCCGACAGGATGCCCGTGCAGCTCGCTGACCCAGGTGGGGGCGCCTGCGCTGCGCGGGGCGCTGAGCTGGATGGCGGCAACGGCGAGCGCTCCGTGCAGAGCGCCACTCACCAGGTAGCCGACACGTCGGAGAAGCCCACGCAGATGGCTGCCGTCCTGCTCGAAATCGAGCACGCCCTGCATGAATCGCCATACCGCGTAGGCAGCCAGCCCCAGGGAAACCAGTACCAGCAGGGCGCGGCCAATGCCGTGCTCTCCCGGCAACGCCGGTCCCAGAACGATGGCATCGACGCACAGCGCCCCCAGTAGGAGATACACGCCGCCTTTGATCAGGTACGCCGCGCGGATCCAACGCTCGATGCTCGGGGTGTCCCCAGCTCCAGTCATCGTTCCACCCTGGCAGATTCACCTGCAGCGACCGTGCCAGCCCCGCGTCGGCGCTGTGACAATCCGCCACGATGCCGGCGGACGGTCCGACTTGACTTCCCTACCCTTCGACGCGGCAGTCGAGCACTTCGCTGACGAGTCGCGCCGACGGGGCGCTCTCGATGTACACGACCAGGAGCTTGCCCGTTTCAAGGCCGAACAGGTGCGACTCGTAGACGGCCTCGTCCGACGCCGTAACGCGGAACGGCTGCCCCGCAACAGCCAGCTTGTCGTCCACGGGCACCACGACCAGCTGACCGTGACGGCGATCGCCCGCCTGGTAGGCGATCCAGCGCTTCGTGCCAGCTATGGCGAAGGTGGGCTCCGCCTGTGACGGATCGCTGTCGATGGAGAGAGGGTCGAGCGCTGCGGGCAGCGTTCCGCCACGTCCGGAGAGCCGCGCGAGGCGCGCCGCCCAGTGGTCGCCAGCCGTCTCCTGCGAAAGCAGGATGAGCAGATCGTCTCCGTCGCGCAGCATGTGCGGCATGGTCGGGTAGCCGCCACCGTACACGCGAGCCGGACCGCGCGGCCGCTTGTCGAGGCCGAGCGTCCACGCGTAGAGCGAGCCGCGATAGCGCGCGGCGAGCACGTAGCTTCCATCGGGAAGCTTCTCGGCGACAGGCGCGTCGAAAGTGTACAGCGTGTCGGGGCTCTTCGAGAGCTTGACGCTCTGGAGCACGATGTGACCCTGCCCCGGCGCCGGCTCGACCAGAAATCGCATGCTGTAGTCCGTGCTGCCGTCGCTCCGGGGCTCCGCGTACAGCTCGCTGCCGACCGCCCAGGCGTCGTGCCCCGCAGGATCGACCATGCTGCGGCAGTCGCGGATCTCGCTCCGGGGCTTCGACGGCTGCTTGGCAGGAGGCGCCTTGGCCGCCTGTGGGGCGACGCGCAGACGGGGCAGCTTGCCCGGGAGCTTCAGCCGCCCCCGGACCGCAGCCGGCGCTTTCGCCGAAGGCGCGGGAGGCTTTGCGGGCGCGGCGGACTGCTCGGGGATAGCGCCCGCGTGCGCCACATGTCCCATCGACGCTACCTTCGCGCTGTCCTCGTCTTCGCGGTCGAGCAGCGGCTTGCCGTCGAACAGGAGCAGCCCGCGGGTGGCGTCGGTCCGCCCGCAGGCGACGCGGCGCCGCTTGTCCTTGTAGACGTCACGGTAGTCGGCGTACGCGACCAGAGTGCCCCCGGTGCCCAGGGCGGGCGTGACGCGTTGCAGGTCGCGCCGCCCCCGTGAGGCGGGTACGGCTGCTGCGAGCGGGTTCCCGGCGGCGATCGTCGGTTCTACCAGACGGCCCTGGCCCGCTCCGTCGAACGCCACCACCTCGGGGCGGTTGCCCATGGCAACGCCGATCGCGACGCTGCCGGCGGAGAGGCGCGTCACGGTAATGCCGGTCTGGGCATTGGCTGCGGTGCCCCACTCCTTGTGCGACACGACCTTGCACACCTGACCGCTATGGGCGGATCCCGAGGACGCGGTGCTGGGCGCGGCCGACGGCGCCGCATCGGTGCTGCCGGCGCCCTTGTCGAGGCCGATGAGCGAGCGGACCTTCGAGCACCCTCCCAGCGCCACGGTGGCCAGAGCGATGCAGCAGAGCCGTCTTCGTTGCGATCCCGCCATATGCGAACGAAGCCTAGACGACGATCTCCTGCTTGTCGCGGGCTAGCCGCCACCGGCTCGGCGGGCGGACAACCTCGCGAGCAGCAGCAGCGCCGCGGGTAGCGCGAGGATTGCGGTCGAGAGACAGGCCAGCTCGCCCGAGACCGCGAACACCCCGAACGAGAACAGTGCCCGGTTCTTCGCCACCAGAAGCGAGCCGAAGCCGATGATCGTCGTCGCCGAGCAGAGCGCGACCGCGCCGCCCGTCGCGCCGAGCGCGGAACGCAGATCCAGCCGACCTTCGGCCTGGTAGCGCTTGAGCATGTTGATCGAGTAGTCGGCACCGATACCGAACGTGATCGGCAACGCAACGAAGTTCGAGAAGTTGAGCTTTGCGCCTCCCCAGGCAAGCCCCCCCAGCATCAGAGCGACGCCGACGAACACCGACGCGATCGCCGCCAGCGACAGCCCCGTCGAACGGAACGAGAGCAGGCAGATCGCGAGCACTGCGATGAGCGACAGTGCCGTGGCCTTGGGCCCGTCGTGCTTCATGGCGGTGGCGATGTCGCTCGACAGCAAGAGCGAGCCGGCGACGGGCACCGCGTGACCGTCCACCGTGGCTGCCTGTCTGAGGTCGTGGGTGAACGCCTCCATGCGGCGCGTGTCCCAGGTACCGGCGGAGAGCTTCGGGTAGACGAGCACGCTGCGATCGATGCGGCCGCTGAACTCGCGGAGGCCCGTCACGAGTACATCGGGCAAACGGGCGGCGGTGAGCGGAACCAGCGCGGGCGGCGAAAGCGCTCGCTCGACCAGCGTCCGGTCCTCCGTGGAAAGCTCGCTCAGCATGTGGGGCGTGAGGACCTGCTTCAGTTTGCGCGCCTCGGCGATCGACTGTGCGCGGTCGGGGCGGAGCAGGTCGTCCGCGCTCCTGACCGTGCCGATCAACCCGCCGCCGCCTCCCTCGCGCGCGAGCTTCTCGATCCGTTGCTCGATGACGCGCGCTTGTTCGGGAGTATCCGGCATGATGAGGGTGGGCGTGAGATAGCGCTTGAGCGTGGCGTCCATCCGCTTGCCCCAGTAGCGCTCGCCGTGCCCGGCCGAGTCGCTCCGCCGGAGCTTGCTGAGGTCGTACTGGATCCAATCGCCGGCGCGCCTGTGGAGCCCCACGAGCGACACCACCGCCAGCGCGAACGTTACGGCCAACACCGCTCGCGGCCGACCCACGAGCCACAACGCCGCACGCCGCACCAGGGCCGCCGCGTTCGCCGCACGCGGCCCACTCGCCCCGTTCATCCCCGCACCGAAGAGCGACAGCAGCGGAGGCGCGAGGAGGAAGGTGGCGAGCCAGCAGATGACCATGCCGAAGCCGCCAATCCAGCCAAACTGGTTGAATCCGCGGAAGTCCGTGAACACCAGCGACCCGTAGGCGGCCGACGCCGCGAGAGCCGCGGCCAGTGTCGGCTTCCAGGTTTCCTCCACCGCTATCCGGATCGCGTCGTCCAGAGCGACACCGGCTCGCCGCTCCTCCGCGAAGCGCGCGAGGAGGATGATCCCGCTGTTGATGCCGTTGCCTATGATGATGGCGCCCAGGAACGCCGTGTTCGAGTTGAGGTGGCGGATATCGAGAGGCGGCAAGGCGACGATGGCAAACGCCGAGACCGTGCCGACGAGGAGCGGCAGACCGAGCAGCGGCAACGCGCGCCAGGACCGGAAAAACCAGAGGATCACGCCGACCACGAGCAGCAGCACGATCACGCCCGAGCTCGACAGATCCTCGTAGAGGCCGGTGGTCTCCTCCACGTGGGTTGCCACGTCGCCGGCGAAGCCTACGCGCATGCCTTTCGCGTAGGCGTTCGGAAAGCCCAGATCGGCAATGTCGCGCTGCACGCGGTCGAGCAGCTTCTGGTCGCCGTGGGAGCCGCTCGCCTGGCTGCTCGTCTGGACGAGCAAGACCGCCGTTCGCCCGTCGCTGGAAACGAGGCGATCGTCCGGAAAGCCGCTGGGCTGCCCATAGCGCTGGTCGTACTTCTTCCTGAGCTCGTCGAACGGCAGCTTCGGTGCCGGCTCTTCCTCGTCGCTCAGGAGATTGATGCCCATCTTGCGCGTGACTTCCCAGTCGCGGCGCTTCTCCACCGATTTTTCCAGCTTGCGCACGTCAGCGGGATCCATCAGCTGCAGGACGTAGGTCTCGGCGAAGCGGCGTTCCGCCTTGATATCGACGCGCACCGCACCGACCAGTCCGGGCGGATAGCGCCGGATGCGCCGTTGGAGATCGTCGAGAAAGCGCCGCGCGGCGGGCAGGTTCCCACGACCTGCCGTGTCCACCACGACGCCCAGATGGCGGATCCCGGGCACGCGCTCGCGCAGCACGTCCAGGGCCTGCACGCTCGGCGCCGTGGCCGGCAGGAGCTCTTCCAGATCGCTCCTGAGCGCGGCATACGTCCTGACCGTGCGGTAGCCGGCCACCACGGCGACTGCGGCTGCTACCGCGAGCACGGCAGCGCGATGGCGCACCAGCCACGCCATGACGCGCGCGCCCCGGCTCATCGCGCGATCTACCTGAACGTCGCGTCCCACGGCGTGACGCAGTTTCGCGTTCGCCACCTTGAGCTCGATGCGCGCGTTGAGCTCGGCGAGCCGCGCCTGGAGCAGATCCGACTCGGCATCGATGAGCTCCGTCGTGGTGGCGCGGCCGACGCGGTACAGGTCGGTGGCGACGCGATACGCCTCCGCGGCCGCTGCGACGGCGCGAGCGCTGGTGCGTATTGCGACCTTCGCCTTCTCGCGATCGAGATAGTCAGCGGTCACCTCCGTGCGGATGCCGTCCTTGAGCGCCGCGCGCTGGGCCTCGAGGGCCCGCGCCTGCGCCTCGAGCTCCGACGACGCCGCCGAGTTGACGAACGTGTCGCCGACGGTCCAGGTCGCCGCTACGCCCACGCTCCAGGTCGCATCCCAGCGCTGCTGTGGCGGAAAGTAGCGCTGGTTCGGGTTCGCGTACGTCACGTTGCCGAAAGCATCGAGCCGCGGCAGGCTGCCGGCGGACTGGGCCTTGGCCCCGCTGTGCAGCGCGCGCGCGGTGTCGTCCAGCGCCTGGATCTCCAGGCGGCTCCTGAGCGCCTCGTTCACGAGCGTGGGCAGCGAGCCGTTCACCGGCTTGCCTGCCGGGGCCAGCACGTCCTCGCCGACCTTGTACTGTCGCGGAGTCTTGTCGCCCATGTAGATGCCCAGCTGCGCGTCGGTCAGCTGCTGCAGCGACTCCGCCTGCTTCACCATCAGCTCGGTGTTCGCCACCAGCGCTTCCAGCCGCATCAGGTCGGCCTTGGAGATAGCGCCGAGCGAGTAGGCCGTCTTGGCGTCCTTGAGCCGCGCCTGGGTCTGCTCCAGTGACTTCTCGGCGACGGCCACCTGACCCTTGGCGCGCAGCCAGTTGTAGAACAGCACGCGACCGTCGTTCTGGACCTTGAGCTTCTCGGCGCGGAGGTTCAGGTGCGCCGCCTGGCGGCTCGCCGACGCCGAGGTCGCGGCGTGCGAGAGCCGGAGGATGTAGTCCGAGATGGGGATGTCGAGATCGGCCGTGAGCGCGTAGTTGTCGTTGAGGTACTTGATGTCGAACTTGGCGGCGCCAACCGGAATGCCCTTGGAATCGACGACGCAGCCCGCCACTCCGCCGGGGCACTGGGCCGCGGCGCCTGTCCCCAGCGGACCGGCGTTCATCGCGCCCACCAGCGCGCCCGAACCGAAACCTGCCGTGACGGGCGAGAGCCTGGTGTAACTGGCCCTGAACGTGAGCTTCGGGAAGAACTGGTACGTCGTCTGGTCCACCTTGGCTTCGGCGGCGTCGAGCTCGGCCTTCTTCGCGCGCACCGTCGCACTGGATGCCACGGTCCGGCTGGCCACCTGGTCCGCGGTCAGACCGCCGGGCACCGGCGAGAGCACCTTGAGTGCGGGGCTGTCGCGCTCCGGCAGCTCGCGCGGCTCCAGAGTCGGCTGCTCGCCGGCGGCCGCGGCGCCCGCAGGAGCCGCGGCGGGAGGAGGCGCCGGCTGAACGGGTTGCGCAGCGGCGGGCGGCTTCGGCTTCGGCGGAGCGCCCGCCGGCGCTGGCTGCGCCGACGCAGCGATCGGGAGTGCGAGAAGCGCTCCCAGCCACAACCAAGAAACGATGGACTGGCGTCTCACGTGCTCGAGCTCCCGGAAGTTGAAGGTTCAGTTGGAATGGCGGCCTCGTGTCCCGGGGTCTGGCTGAGCAGCTTCTTCCCGAGCCAGCGCACCAGCCGATTGTGGGACAGCGAGTCCATGAAGGTGTAGACGACGGGGATCACCACAAGGGTGAGCAGCGTCGAGGTCAAGAGCCCGCCGATCACGCAGACCGCCATGGGCGCGCGCGTCTTCCCGCCTTCGCTGAGTGCGAGCGCGACCGGCAACATGCCGAAGATCATCGCGGCGGTCGTCATCAGGATCGGCCGGAGCCGGATGATGCCTGCCTGGGTCAACGCGTCGAAGAGCTCGATGCCCCGGGCCCGGAGCTGGTTTGCGAAATCGACCAGCAGGATCGCGTTCTTCGTGACCAGACCCATCAGCATGATGATTCCGATCATCGAGAAGATGTTCAGCGTCATGCCGGACACGAACAGCCCGCCGAACGCCCCAACCACGCTCAGCGGCAGCGAGAGCATGATGGTGATCGGCTGCAGGAAGCTGTCGAACTGGGCCGCGAGGATCATGTAGACGAGCACGATGGCGAGCCCCAGCGCGAGCAGCATGTAGCCGAACGACTCGGTCATGATGTCGGCCATGCCCGCGTAGTCGGTCGTCAGGTTAGCGGGGACGATCTGCTTGGCCTTCTGGTCGACGATCTTCTTGGCCTCGCCGAGCGGCATGCCCTCCATGGCGGCGAGCACCGTGATCTGCCGCTGGCGGGCCTGCCGCTCGATCATGCTGGGGCCTTCGCCGTGGCTCACCTTGACGACATTGGAGAGGTCGACGAGCTGACCGCTGACCGATCGCACCTGCAGGTTGTTGAGCTGGGCGACGTCCTCGCGCAGGCGCTTGGGCATCTGGACGGTGACGTCGTAGACATCAAGGCCGTCCTTGAGCGTGCTCACGGCGTCGCCGGCCATGAACGCGCGGATCGTGCTTCCCACGCTCGCCACGGGCACGCCGAGATCGGCGGCGCGGTCGCGCGCGACGTCGATGTCCACTTCCGGCTGGCCGCCGCGGTACGTGGTATCGAGGTCCACGAAGCCCGGTACCTTGGCGAGAGCGTTCTTGAGCTTGTCGGACACCCGGATCAGCTCGTCCATGTTGTCGCCGCGGATGTTGAACTGGATGGGCTGAGAGCGGAAACCGGAGTCGCCGCCGACGGCGCTGATCTCGTTGGCCGTGATCTTGGCCTGCTTGACCTTCTTGAAGCGCGCGCGCACCCACGCCATGAGGTCCTGTTGGCTGAAGTCCCGCTCGCTGGACGGCGTCATGACCACCTGGATCTGGCCTTGATTCACCTGCCCCTGGGCGCCGCCGCCAATGGTCGTGAAAGTGTGCCGGACGCCGGGCGCGTGGGTGCGGATGTCCTTGGACACCGCTTCGATGACCTTTTCACTGCCTTCCAGCGAAGTTCCCGTCGGAAGCTCCACGTTCACGGCGAACTGCGCGCGATCCTCGGGCGGCAGGAACTCCGTCTTGACCTGCGCCACCAGGAAGAATGACCCGACGAGCGACGCCACAGCGATGGCAACGGTCAGGAAGCGGTGCCGAAGCGCCGCGCCGAGCAGCCGCCCGTAGGCTCGATCGGTCGCCTTCAGGAAGCGCTCGATGCCCCTGAAGATCGCGTTCGGCTGCTTGCGTTCGTGCTCGGCCATCAAGAAGCGCGACGAGAGCATCGGCGTCAGCGTGAACGACACCAGCATCGAGAGCGCGACCGCCACGCTGACCGTCACGCCGAACTGGAAGAAGAAGCGGCCGATGATTCCCTTCATGAACGCGACAGGCACGAACACGGCGAGGATGGACGACGTTGTCGCCAGCACCGCCAGGAAGATCTCGGTGGTGCCCCGCGAGGCGGCCACCTGGCTCGACTCACCCCCTTCCAGGTGTCGATGGATGTTCTCGATCACCACGATCGCGTCGTCGATCAGGATACCGATCGACAGCGACAAGGCGAGCATCGACATGTTGTTGAACGTGAACCCGAACAGGTTCATGAACGCAAACGTGCCGACCACGCTGGTGGGAAGGGCGATGGCGCTGATGATCGTCGCCCTGAAGTCGTGCAGGAACAACAGGATGATGAACACGGCCAGGAAGGCGCCGAACATCAGGTCAAACTGCACGTCGTGGATGGAGTGCTCGATGTAGACGGAGTTGTCCGTCGGCACCGCCAGCGACACGTGGTGCTTCTTCACGATGGGCTCGAGCGTCGCGAGCGCGTCCCGCACGCGTTTCGCCACTTCCACCGTGTTGCCGCCGGACTGTTTGCGGACCACGAGTGAGATGGCGGACGTGCCGTCGAGGTACGACGCGGATCGCGCGTCCTTCACCGTGTCCTCGACGTCGGCCACGTCGCGCACGCGGATCAGCGTGCCGGCAGGATTCGGGATGGCGATGCGCGCAATCTCCGCGGCGCTCTTCACCTCCCCCTTGGTCTTGACGTTGAGCTCGCGCGAACCCCGCTCGAAGTGGCCGCCCGGAACGTCGAGGTTCTGCGCTCTCAGGGCGTTCTCGACGTCACCGACCGTGAGCCCCATGCCGGCCAGCTTTGCGGGATTGACCAACACCTTGATATCGCGCTCGCGGTCGCCGACGAGGTCGACCCCGCCCACTCCCGCCACGCGCTCGATGCGTTGTTTGACGACCTTGTCGGCCAGGTGCGTCAGGTCTTTCGGACCTATCTTCCCGCTGAGCGCGACCGCCATGATCGGCGCTGCGCCCACGTCGAACTTCTCGATCGTCGGCGGATCGATACCGTCCGGCAGATCCTTGGCGACGCGCGACATCTTGTCGCGGATGTCCTGTACGGCCTGCTCGATCGGCACCTCCAGCTGGAATTGCACGATGACCTGCGTGACGCTCTCCAGGTTCACCGAGCGCAGCACCTTGATTCCGCTGAGTGTATTGAGCTGCTCCTCGATGGGATCGGCGACCTTGCTCTCCATCGTTTCGGGATCGCCGCCTGGGTAGACGACCGTCACCGTGACGACGGGGAACTCAACGTCAGGGAACAGATCGACGCCAATCCGCGGGTAGCTCACGACGCCGAACACCACGAGCGCGCCGATCAGCATCACCGCGAAGACGGGGCGGCGAATGGAGATGTCCGCCAGGTTCACGGGTCGACCTTTGCTCCGGGCTTCGGCGCCGGATCGCCGTTATTCTTTGGTGGGGCGTCTTCCGCGATGTCGTAGCGCACCTCGACGAGCATCCCGGGCTTGAGCTTGTGGTCCTTGTTGTCGAGATCAGCCACGACCTCGATGGTGCGGGAACGCGGATCCACGCCCGGATTGACGCGCTTGACCTTCACGTCGCGGTCGGTTCCGAGCGACGGGATGTGGATGTGGATCGTGTCGCCGGCTTTCACGTAGGAGAGCGCGCGCTCGGGCAGCCTGGCGTGCAGCTCCAGCACGTCGATGTCCTCGACCACGAGCACGATTGTGGGCGGCATCATGGTGGCGGTCTCGCCGACGTTCTTGAGCTTCGCAGTCACCACCCCGTCGATCGGCGAGCGCGTGACGGTGTCCGAAGCGTAGCGCTGGGCCATGTTGAGCGCGGCCTGGGCCTGCTCGACCTGCGCCTTCGCCCCGTCGTAGCGCGCCTTGACCTGGTCGAACGTGGCGGGCGCGACCGAGCCGCGGTCGTAGAGCTCCTTGGTACGCTTGTAGTCGAGCTCGGCCGCATTCAGCCCGACCTTTGCCGCCTGCAGGCCGGCCTTGGCCTGCTCTACGCCGATGTACGCCTGGCTCGAATCGAGCGTGAACAGCACCTGCCCCTTCTTGACCCTGTCGCCCTCCTCCACCTTGATGGACGTGAGGTTGCCGGTCGCCTTGGGGCCGAGCTGGGCTTCCTCGCGCGGCTTGAGCGTGCCGGTTCCGGAGAGGTGATCGGCGTCACTGGACGGCGCGGCGTCCGGCGCGTCGTCGACCGACCCGACGCTCGACAGCGTAGGAATGTCCGGCTGGGACGAGCCCGAGGCCGACGGCAGGGCGTCCGACTTGTTGTGATGGCAGCCGCCGACCGCGACGGCGAGGACGAGTGCTGCACCAAGACTGGGACGTAGCGTCATCGCGTTTTCGCTCCTTCGAGAAAGAGCTTGAGGAGATCATCGACACGGTCGGTCAGGCTCCCCGCACGACCGCTGCGCAGCCAAGCGAACAGGAAGCCGTTCGACATGCCCGCCAGCGCCACGGCCAGCGCCGCGGGAGTCATGTCGTTGCGGATCCTGCCCTGCCCCCCGGCCTCCTTCATCGCCTCCTCCAGCACCGACAGGAAACGCAGATAGCCCTGCTCGGCGTGGTCTCCGACCACGCGCTTGATGTCCGCCTCGCTGCGGAGACCGATCTGCATGAACACGGTGAACAGCGCGCCGCGCTCCTCCAGGAAGCCGTATCCCGCCTTGACCACGTCGCGCACCCTTTCGAGCGGGTCCTCGGTGCGAGCGGCTTCGTCGAGCAGAGCGTCCATCTCGGTCTGTCCGCGCTCGATGATGGAAGCGAAGACGAGCTCCTTGCTCTCGAAGTAGTTGTACAGCGTACCGACGGAGACACCGGTCTCCGCGGCGACGTCGGCCATCTTCGTTTCGTGGTAGCCGTCGCGTACGAAGACGCGCTCCGCGGCTTCGAGGATGGCCTCCTGGTACGCGGCCCGTGTGGCCCGCTTGATGGCCTTGCGCAGCGTGGGAGCGCGTGCGCCCTTGGTTCGTCGCGACATGCCGGGCTCCGGTGAATCCAGACTCGCAGGAATGAGCCTGCGCTCACTTCCTTGCCGCGTGCCGTGTGCCACAGCTGCCTGCGTCCTGCAATCCAAAACTCAAGTACCTGGAATTAGCTACTATTCCATCTCGGAGCAGTCCGAGGGCATATGAACTGCTGTTCGCATATAGGCCACTGATCAGGCGTGTCAACGGGGGCTCGGCCCCGAGCAACCGGGAAACACCGGCAGCAGCCGCGGGAGCCGACGTCACCCCGGGCCCGGGCGATCGGTGTAGGACGGGGCGATGAGCCAACAGGACCCCGGCGCCGTCCTCGCAGCCGACCGCAAGCACGTCTGGCATCCGTACACGCCGATGGACGAGTGGCGCGCGCGTCACGACCCGCTGGTCGTGATCGGCGCCGAAGGTCCGTACCTGATGCTGCACGACGGCAGCCGTCTCCTCGACGGCAACGGCTCGTGGTGGGTTTCCACGCTCGGGCACAATCCGCCTCGACTGATCGCGGCGCTCGAGAAACAGGCGCGTGCC
Source organism: uncultured delta proteobacterium (assembly GCA_963826085.1). GTDB lineage: Bacteria > Myxococcota_A > Polyangia > Polyangiales > Polyangiaceae > CAWDXG01. Next base: position 476,690 of record CAWGVN010000001.1, read on the forward strand.
TTCTGCCATGTGTCGCTCGCGGGCATCACGCATGCGCCCGCTGCTCTGCTCGCCGAAGAGCTCGCCGCCGTCGCGCCAGGCGACCTCGACCAGGTTTTCTACTCGGACGATGGCTCGACGGCCATCGAGGCGGCCGTGAAGATGAGCGTGCAGTACCACGTCCAGTCCGGGCATGGCCGCTCGCGCTTCCTCGCGCTGGAGGGCGCCTTTCACGGTGAGACGATCGGCGCGACGAGCCTGGGCGGCGTCGAGGTGTTCCGCCGGCCGTTCGCGGGCGTCGTGTTCGACGTGGTCCACGTCCCCCTACCGGAGGCGGGAGCGCCCGACTGGCGCAGCGCCTTCGGTGCGGTCAAGCAGATGCTCGAGACCGACGGGGAAGAGTTCGCGGCGCTGGTCGTCGAGCCGCTGTTGCAGGGCGCGGCTGGGATGCGGCTCTATCCCGCGGAATACCTCGGGCAGCTGGCCGCGCTCTGCAAGCGCCACGGTGTGCTGCTGATCGCCGACGAGGTCTTCACGGGCTACGGCAGGCTGGGCGCAATGTGGGCTTCGGAGCTCGCAGGCGTCGTGCCCGACATCCTGTGCACGGCCAAGGGCTTCACGGCCGGCGTGCTGCCCATGGCCGCGACGCTCACCAGCCAGCGCGTACTGGACGCTTTCTCGGGCGGACGCGGCAGGGCGTTCCTCTACGGCCACTCCTACTGCGGCAATCCGCTCGGAGCTGCGGTTGCGCGGGAAGTGCTCGCCATCTATCGGGAAGAGCGCGTGCTCGAGGGCGTACCGGAGCGCGAGCGCGCGATCCGCGAGTGCTTCGAGGGGATGGCGCGGGACGAGGTCGCCAGTCGCATCGTGCGCGGTGCGCGCGCGCGAGGGTGCATGGGCGCCGCCGACCTGCGCGACGACCCGCGGCTGGGCATCGAGGGTCCGGTGCCGACCATCGAAACGACCGACGACCTGGGCGGCTACACCGCAGGCGTGGGCTGGCGCGTGTACGAAGAAGCGCGCCGCCGCGGCGCGTACCTGCGCCCGCTCGGCGACGTGGTCTACGTAACGCCCCCGCTGAACATCCCGATGCCCGATCTCGAAAAGCTCCTTTCAATCGTCGAAGAGAGCGTCCACGCCGTAGCGGCGCGCCTCTGACCTGGAGCCGGACGCCTGACGCCTGGAAACCCGTGCTAGGCTCCGTCCCGATGGAAGACCGCGAACGCTGGGTGCGCCGGCTGGCAACGTGGTTCGGCTGCGGCCTCTCCCCCGTCGCTCCGGGGACGATGGGCTCGCTCGGATCGCTGCCGGTACACCTGCTCTTGCGGCGCCTTGGACCGCTCGTTCACATCGGGAGCATCGCGGCCATCACGCTTGCCGGCATCTGGACCTCCGACGAGATGGCGGAGCTCCTCGGCGAGAAGGATCCGCAGAGCGTGGTCATCGACGAGGTCGCCGGCGCGCTGATCGCCATGGGGCTCGTCAGGCGGCGCGGGCTCGGCGCGGAGCTGCTGGCACTGGCGCTGTTCCGCGCTTTCGACATCATCAAGCCGGGTCCGGTTGGACGCGCCGAGAAGATGGACCCGCCCGGGCTCGGCATCATGGCGGACGATCTGGTGGCGGGGCTGCTCGCCGGGATTACCGCTCGTCTGCTGTCCTGATAGCCGCCGCGGCGCGCGCAGGACCGCCGGACCTGTGCTGATGATGCTCGCCGAGGGTGACGCGAGCAGTGCGCAGCGCCCATCCGCTGGCGACGAAGCCGAGCAGCGCGATCAAGGCGACTCCGACCAGCAGCAGCGGCGCATGCACCGGCAGTGATGCCACCGGTACCAGCCCGAGCAGCAGACTGGCGGTCACCAGCGAAACCCGTTCGGCCCGTCGCATGAAGAGCGGAGGCAGGCGGATGCCCAGACCCTCGGCCCGCGCGCGGACGTAGCTCACGGTGAAGCCGCCGAGAATCGCCAACGCCGGGATGACCGCGACCGCGCCTTCGTGCGCGTAGTACGCGACCAGCCCGACCAGAGGCAGCGCGTCGGCGAGCCTGTCGATAGCCGAGTCCAGGAGCGCGCCAAACGTGGTCACCGTGTGGGTGGCGCGGGCCACCACGCCGTCGAGCAGATCGCAGATCCCGCTCGCCACGACCAGCACTGCGGCCAGAACGAAGGCGCCGAAGGCCGCCGCCAGCCCCGCCAGAGCGGCCAGGGCGAGCGAGGTGTACGTGAGCCCGTCGGCCGTGACGCCGATCCGACCCAGGCCTTGGCCGAGGGCAAGCGTCGCCCGGTAGAGCGGGGCAGCAAGCCACACCCGCGCCCAGACCGTTCCGCGCAAACGTTGCGCGACGTAGTCGCGGTTTGCAGCGGCGCTTTCGCCGTACCCGGAGATCGAGCGGATAGTCATACAGGCAAGTCCTGTGGGGACACCGCACATCCCCTGGCGCAAAACGTAGTCAGCAACTGGCTTCTCGCAAGGGGGCTTGGTCCGGTTCGGGCGCATCTTCTGTGCCAGACGCGGCGCGCGGAAGGACCACCCCCAGCTCTGTGTGGCAAGCTCCACAGAGAATATTGGGGCCGTGCTATTGCGCCGGGCGCGTCAGGGCTTCGGCTTGTGGTGCTCGCGCACCCAGCGCTTGTTGCGACCTTCGTTGGGGTGCCAGTCCTTGTAGTCGGCGGGCTTGCCTCCGAGCTTCTTCATCTGCTCGGCGCCGAGCTCCTTCGCGCGTTTGAAGTCCGCGGGCTGTTCCTTCTTCGCCTTCTCGATCGTGAGACCGGCAAGTCTCTCCACCTGCGAGAACTTCCAGCCACGCTTGATCTGCTTCGGAGCGCGCGGATCGGTCGGCTTGCCGTCGGCCTCGGCGCAGCAACGGAAGCTCAGGTAGTAGTAATAGAAGCCCTCGTTGTGCGTGTAGATCTTCGGCCGGCACTGGTTGCGAACGCCCAGGAACCACGGGCCGCCCGTAGTCACGTTGTCGTACTTGTTCGCCCAGCCCGTGAAGTGCTCGCTCGACGCGAGCTCGTCGGCGTTGCCCGGCATGTCCGCCACGCCGTAGTCGCTGACGCACTCCGGCTGCGTGCCGCTGGGCACGCCGAGCCAGAGCCGTTCGAGCTCCTTCGGGTCGCGTTTGCGCACCTTGTCCATCTTCGGAAAATCGTAGGTGTGGTCCCCGTTGCACTTGGTGGCGTCGCGCACGTACCCGTACGGATACGGCTTCAGCTCTGGACCTTCGCAGGCCATGGTCCATTCGTTCTCGGTGCAGATGCGCTTGCCGAGCGCCGCGCATTTCACCTGCGCCTGGAAGAAGTTGTTCATCACCTCGGGTCGGGCGCCCTTGATGTCGGGGTACTCGTAGGTGTCGATGCAGAAGCGCTTGTGTTCCTTCTTGCCGACGCACCGCGAGGGCTTGTCGAAGTCCTCGCAAATCTTCTTCTTGTTCACGTCGTCCCACCAGTGCCGGGTGCACTTCTGCTCGACCTCGGTGCAGAAGTCGCCGTCGACGAGCTTCATGCCGTCGGGGCACGCGCTGGGGCCGGCATCCGCGGCAGCCGACGCAGCCGAATCCGCACCGGCATCCGTAGTCGCGCCCGCGTCGGCGACATCCGGCGCAGGCGCTGCGGCGTCGACCTCGGGAGCCGGCGTGCCGGCGTCGGGGGCGGGCATCGGGGTGGGCGGCGCTTCGGGAGCGGGGACGGCCGCAGTACAGGCAGCGAATCCGGCAACAACCAGTGGGAACGCAACGACAAGACGCATGATGGCCGTTCGGTAGTACAGAACACGCCGCTTGTCAGGCCGGCGGGCGTGCGGATCCGCCGCACCGAGGCGATGTGCCGCGGCTTCGGCCGCTGCTCCGGACGCGGCCGGGTCTACCCGCCTGCGGTCGCGTTCTCGCCGGGGTCCAGCACCGTTTCGGTCGTTTCGTAGCCGGTCGACAACGTGCGGAGCACGCGCCGTACCCGGGCTCCGGGCGATGGGTCCGCCTTCTCGTCGGGCCACATCGCTTCAGCTACCGCGTCGAAGACCATGCCCAGGCGCTCTCCCACGTCGCTCTTCGCTTCCGGCGCGAGCTGCCACAGCTGGTCGAACACCATCATCTGTTTGCTCTTGCCGAGCACGGCAACGCGGCGCGGATCGATACCCAGGGTACGAAGATCCTTCTCGGAGCCCTTCAGCGACGCGATCGAGATCGCTGCGATCTTGAACGAGAATGCCGAGAACTCGATCCGCTCGCGAAGGGTCATGCGCTTCATCAAAGTCGGCAGGAGCTGCGTGCCGAGCCCCACGTGTCGCGCCTCGTCCTTCTCGTAGTAGACGAGCAGCTCCGACAGCACCGGACAGATTTTCGATTCGCGGAGCGCGTGGAAGATCGTGAGCGCAGTCGTCTCGAGCTGGAGCTGCATGCCGATGATCTTTTTCGGTATGGTGTCGGCGCCCAGCGTCGCCGCGATGAGCTTCTCGCTCCACTTCGGCATCTGGCGCTGGAAGTCGCCCGTCGCGCGCACGAGGTAGTCGTGCATCACGTAGAAGTGCCGCGCCTCGTCGTGCGCCTGGCTGGTGGCGGCCATCTTCGCTTCCAGCGGCTCGAGCTCGTCGGCGAGCTGGGCGGCGATACGCCAAGCGGCGAGCTCGCCCCACATGATCGCGCCGAGGATGCGCCCGGCTGCGGCGCGATGCTCCCGGCGGAGCCCGCTGCCACCGTGCCGCTGCCACAGCTCGTCCAGCACCTGGTTGCCGTCCCAGATCAGCGCCTGCCCGCGGTGATAGATCGACTCCATCTTCGCGTAGCGGCGCGCCGCCTGGGCGCTGTGCGAAACATCGAACATCCCGTACGGCAGCACCTCGGCCATGGCCCGCCGAATGTAGCACGGCCGGGCAGTTTGACGCATTGCGGCACAAACCGGGCTGGCGGGGGTGCGTTGACATGCATCATGATCCCGAAGGAGCTGGGGCCCCTGCACTGCCCGGCCCGCCAAGGAGAGTTCATGCAGCTACTGACCCAGGTGCCGTCCAAGCCGAAGAGCCCCGGAGGGATCGTTCCGTTCCGCTACCGACAGCTCGGCGAGCAGGTGCTGCTCACGAGCCACTTCGGCGACTGGGTTTTCGTCACGCCCGACGAGCTCAAGACGCTCTACTCCGGCACGCTGACTCCGGACCTCGAGAAGAAGCTCGGCGAGCACAACTTCCTGTCGGCAAAAGTCAACGTCGCCGCGCTCCAGGAACGGATCATGAACAAGCGGCGCTACCTGAACTGGGGGCCGATCCTCAACATCTTCGTGGTCACGTTGCGCTGCAACGAAACGTGCGTGTACTGCCATGCCAGCCGCGCCGACATGGAGCGCGTCGACACGGACATGTCGCCCGCGACGGCGGAGAAGTGCGTCGACCTGTCGCTGCAGAGCACCGCCCCGCGCGTCACCATCGAGTTCCAGGGCGGCGAGCCGCTGGCGAACTTCCCGGTCGTCAAGCACATCGTCCAGTACGCGATCGAGAAGAACAGGGCGTACGGCAAGGAGCTGGAGTTCACCATGGTGAGCAACCTGTCCTTGATGGACGATGAGAAGCTCGACTTCCTCGTATCCAACAAGGTGCAGATCTGCACCAGCATCGACGGCCCTGAAAAGCTCCACAACAAGCAGCGCGTCCTGCCCGCCGGCAACTCCTACCAGGAGGCCGCCCGCTGGGTGAAGAGGATCAACGAGCGCTACGTGGAGATGGGGCTGGATCCGGTGCTCTACCACGTCGAGGCGTTGCTCACGACGACGCGCGCCGCGCTCGACATGCCGAAGGAGATCGTGGACACCTACGTCGAGCTCGGCTGCCGCTCGATCTTTCTGCGCCCCGTCGACCCCTTCGGCTTTGCCGAGAAGACGCACGACAGGATCGAGTACGAGCGCCGCCGCTACATGGAGTTCTACCAGACGGCTACGGACTACATCATCGAGCTGAACAAGCAGGGCACCCAGGTGCTGGAGCGCTTCGCCAGCATCTTCCTCACCAAGATCCTCACCGGCGACGACCCGAACTTCCTCGACATCAGGAACCCCGGCGGCGCCGGAATCGGCCAGCTCGCGTTCAACTACGACGGCAGCATCTATACGAGCGACGAGGGCCGCATGCTGCGCGAGAGCGGTGACGACACGTTCAAGATCGGCCACGTCGACACCGCCCGCTACCGCGACCTGATGACGCACGACACGGTGCGCGCGCTGCTCGTCGCTTCCAACCTCGACGCCCAGCCCGACTGCGTCAACTGCACGTACAACCCGTATTGCGGCATCAAGCCCGAGCACAACTACACGACGCAGGGGTCGATCCAGGGGCGCATGCGCGAGAGCCATATCTGCGCCGTCCACAAGGGCATCCAGGACTACGTCTTCGGAAAGCTCCGCGACGCCGACCCCGACACGCTGGAGATCTTCCGGCGTTGGACCACGGTGCGCGAGCGCACCCACTTCCTGCAGGCCGCGACCGCATCCTGACGCGCCGCGCCGCCAGGACAGCCCTCCGCCCGGTCCCCGGCCGGGCTATGATGCCCGCACGTTGACGCAGGCGATCAGAACCATAGGCGCCATCGGCAACGTCCATTGCGAGGCGGACGCGCTGGAGGCGGCGCTATCGCACCTGGGCTCGCTCGGCGCCGAGCGCGTGCTGTGCGTGGGCGACATCGTCGACGGCAGCGGCGACCCGAACCGCTGTTGCGAGCTCCTGCGCCAGGCCGGCGCGCTGACCGTGTCGGGCAACCACGAGCGCTGGCTGTTCGAGGGCACGATGCGCGACCTGGCGGATGCGACGCCGCTGGCCTCGCTCGCGGCGACAACGCGCGACTACCTCCAGCGGCTGCCGAAAACACACGAGATCACGACGGTGGCGGGTCTGGCACTGCTCTGCCACGGCCTGGGCGAGCACGACATGGCGGGACTCGGTCCGGACGATCGCGGCTACGCCCTGGAGAACAACGACGAGTTGCAGGCGCTGGTCGAGCTCGGGCGACATGCGTTCGTGATCAACGGGCACACCCACAAGCGCATGGTGCGGCGTGTCGGCACGCTCACGGTGATCAACGCCGGCACGCTGCAACGCGACAACAGTCCGTGCTTCGCCTTCGTGGACTTCGAGCGCGAGCGGACGACGTTCTTCGAGCTCCGCCCCGGCGACGGCATCGTCAGCGCCGAGGAGCGCAACCTGGCCGACTGGACGGAGCTGTTCTAGATCAGAGCTCACGATTCTCGATCATTCGATCACGTCACAGGCCTCGTGGCACGATCCGGAGTCCCACACGAAGGCAGAAGAGCCGAAGGTCCTGTGGGTCGAAAGCTGGCCCACGAGAATACTGCTAGTCCAGAGGAGTGAACCCGCTAGGCCAATCGGCGGAAATTCTCTGGACGAGCCGCGCAAGGCCCGGCAACGCTCGACCCCAAACCAAGAGCCGTCGCCTGACCCGTGGAGAGACCCTTCGGCCCTTCGGCCTTCGTGTGATCCTCTACTCTGATCGGGAATCGGGCCCGGTCATCTAGCGCGACAGCCTTTCGGCGACGTGCTTCGAGAGGTGGCGCGAGAAGCTGTAGATCGAGATCTGCGGCGGGCTGCCCAGGCTGGTGGGGAAGAGCGAGCCGTCGAGCACGAACAGGCGCTCGACCTGGTGGTGCTCGCCGGTGCTCTTCACCACGGCGGCTTTCGGGTCGTCGCCGAGCGACATGCTGCCCATGGGGTGCACGGCGGCCATCTGGATGTTGAACGGGCGCGCCGCCGACTCCGGGATCTGCTCCACCTGCTTTTCGTGGTCGAGCACCATCGGCGGCACGGAGGGCACGAGCACCTTCTTTGCGCCCCCCGCAAACAGCAGGCGGACGCAGGCGCGGATCCCCAGCGCAAATTGGTGCACGTCCGAGTCGCCCAACTTGTAGTCGATGAGCGCGCGGCCGTCGTCGCGCACCCCCACGCGCCCCGAGCTCACGTCGTGAACCATGGCCGTCAGGACGGCGATGTTGCGGTAGCGGAGCATCCACTTGCGATGCGCGGCCCCGAAACCGGGCAACATGACTGCCGCACCGATCGGATGCGCGAAGACCGTCGTGATCCAGACGCGCCGACCGCTGTTCTCGTTGAAGTCCATCAGCTGCATGCATTCGTAGCTCTGCGGCACGCCCTTCCAGCCGTCGATGTGGTCATCGAACAGCCCGGCCACGGCGATGCCCGGATGCATGTGCAGGTTCCTCCCCAGGCGGTCGTGCGGGTCGGGAAGCCCGCTCTGCACGCCGAGCACCGCGCTGCCGATGGCGCTGCCCGCCAGCACCACGGCGTCCGCGTCCACGACAACGCGGCCCCGCTGCCGCCCGTCCGCGCCAAGGGCAACGCCGATCACGCCCGTGGCGCGATGACCGTCGTGCACGATGCGCGATACGCGGACGTCGCTCACCACGCGAGCGCCGTGGTCCACCGCGTCCGGGATAAGGACCTTCAGCGAGTTCTGCTTGGCGTTGAACGGGCAGCCGAGCTCGCAGAAGCCGCTTTGCTGGCAGCCGACACGGTTGTGCCTGAGCGGGCCGCCCTTCCAGCCGAGCGCCTTGACGCCGCGCTCGAGCACCTGGTTGTTCGCGTTGCGCCACTCCGCCGGGATCTCGCTGACGGACAGGTCCCGCTCCACACTCTCGAACACGGGCGTCATGTCCTTCTCGGAGCAGCCGGAGACGTGGTACTGGCGCGCCCACGTGTCGAGGATCTCCTTCGGCGTCCGTTTGCACAGGTTGATGTTGTGCACGGTCGACCCGCCGACGCAGCGCCCACCGAGGACGCGGATGGCCATGTCCGCCGTCGCGCGGCCGCCGCGCTCCTGGTAGAGCTTGGCCATCATGTCCACCTCGCGCTGGCTCATGTCCTTCTGCTCGAGGTAGGGACCTTCTTCCAGCGCCACCACGGACAGGCCGCGGCGCGAAAGCTCGCTCGCCGCCATGCCGCCTCCGGCGCCCGTCCCGACGACGACGACATCCGCTTTGAGGTGCCGATCGCCCTTCTGTTCGCGACCGCGCTCGATCACTGCTTCCCCCAGTCGACCACGGGGCCTGCGTAACCGATCGCTTTCCAGCTGGGCGGCTGCTTGTAGTACGCCATCATCGCCAGCGCCTTGAGCGCCTGGAAACCGGCACGCAACAGGTCCACCTTGCTCTGCTGGAGCAACGTCAGGAACGTCGTCCTGCTCGACCGGACCGAGGCTGGAGAAACGACTGACGTGACCGGCCGCGAGCGGGGCGATGTGCTCCAGGTAGGCCACGAATCGCAGTAGGTCGTCGCGGTCCGCGGCATCCAGGTCCACCAGGAAGGCATCGGCAAAACCTGCGACTTCAGCGTGCTCCGGCGCCAGTACCCGCTCGCCGAACGCGTCGATGACGACGTATTGCCACGGGGAAAGCGTCTGCAGCTGCTGCGCAACACTCCTGGGTACGTGGTAGCCCGACGAGCGGACCAACCCTACTCCGACGCCGCCCGCGACGACGCCTGCCGTCACCCACCCGATGAAGCGTCGCCTGTCGATGCCCACGGTGCGCAGGGTGTCACTCTGGGTCGCGACCCGCAAGCGGAGTCGGAGCTGGCGTTGCGGCTCGTCAGCAACGTCCGGACGCAAGCCCAGGTGGTCGGCTATCGCGCGAGGTGTTGGCGCAACGCCAGCTTGTCGATCACATCCTCGAGCCCCGCGACCACACGCGCCATGCGTCCGTAGTCGAGCTTGTCGGGCGTGTCCTTGGCGGTGCGATAGTGTGGGTAGCGGAAGGCTGCGGTGTCCGAGACCATGACGCCAGGGAAGTCGAACTGCCAGAACGCCCAGTTGTCCGACGACCCCGCATCCTTCATGCCCGCCGGCAGCTCGACAGCTTCCGCGGGGATGCTCGCGTGCTCACGGAACGCCGCGACCACACGGCCGAGCAGCAGGTCGCGACCGCTCCTTCCGGTGAACGCGATGAAGTTGCCCAGGCGAGGATAGCGCGGCGCGATCGCAGCAGGGTAGTGCTGGCTTCCCGGTGCGTCCGAGTAGTAGCCGATGTTGTCGATGCTCAGCATGGCCGCGACGCGTTCGTTCCGCGCGGCAAGGGCCTTCGCGTAGCGGACGCTACCCATGTTGTCCGTCTGGTAGTAGGGCGGCTCCGCGTTCACGAACTCCACGAAGCGCAGGCTGCGGGACAGGTGCTTGTCCTTGTATTGCCGCGCCAGCGCCAGCACCGCCGCTGCGCCGCTCGCGTTGTCGTCGGCGCCCGGGCTGCCCTCGGCGGAGTCGTAGTGCGCGCCGATCACGACCAGCTCGTCGCCACGCTCGCCTCCCGGCACGTCCACCGACAGGTTCATCGCGAGGATCTCGCCGACCTCGTATCCCTGGCGCTCCACGTGGTAGCCCATGTCCTCGAGCGTGTTCGCCAGGTAGTCCGCCGCGTCCGCGAGCTCCCACTTCTGCTTCGCGTTGCGCTCGCCGATCTTGCCGGCGAGGTGCGCGACGTCGCCGCGGAGCGCTTTCGCCAGCGCCTGCTCGCGGGGCGTCAGCGGCGGCAGCGGCCGGTTGAGTTCCGGCTTCGCCGGCTTCGCCGCAACGCGGGAGGGCGCGGCGGCGGGGCGCGCTGCCGGAGGAGCGGCGCAACCCGAGCCGAGCGCGAGCCCGCCGAGGCAGGCGACCAGGGCTGGAACAGCGGCGGCCGCCGCACGGAGCTGGTGCATGTCCCGGCAAGGTTTGTCCGGATGGACGCCCTTGTCGATAGGTCCCTCCTCCGATCCGGGGTTTCCAGACGACCGGAAGAGCGGGTAGATTGTCGCCCCTTGGCCGACTCGAAGGACAAGCCGCTGGTGGGCGTGATCATGGGCTCGAAGAGCGACTGGGAAACGCTGCGCCACGCCGCCGAGACGCTCGAAGAGCTCGGTGTCCGCCATGAGGCGCGCGTGGTTTCGGCCCACCGCACTCCTGACCTGCTGTTCGAGTACGCGGCCGGCGCGGAGGCACGGGGCCTGCGCGTGATCATCGCCGGAGCGGGAGGCGCCGCGCATCTGCCGGGCATGGTCGCCGCCAAGACCGTGCTTCCGGTGCTCGGGGTACCGGTGCAGAGCAAGGCGCTGAGCGGCCTCGACTCGCTGCTCTCGATCGTGCAGATGCCCGCGGGCGTACCGGTCGCCACGTTCGCCATCGGTCGTGCCGGCGCCGTCAACGCAGCGCTGTTCGCCACCGCGATGCTTGCGAGCGCGCACCCGGAGCTCGGCGCGGCGCTGCGGAGCTATCGGGAGCGCCAGACCCAGGGCGTGCTCGACAAGCCCGACCCCAGAGTGCCGTGAAGGTCGGGATCCTCGGTGCCGGTCAGCTCGGACGCATGCTGGCGCTCGCCGGCTATCCACTGGGCCTGCGCTTCGTGGTGCTCGATCCGGCCGCGGACGCGCCGGCAGGGCAGCTCGCCAAGCACATCGTCGCGGACTACGACGACGAGGGCGCACTGTCCGAGCTCGCCAGGTGCGACGTGTGCACGTACGAATTCGAGAGCGTGCCCGAGGCAGCAGCGCGCGCCATCCAGCTCGCCACTCCCGTCCACCCCACGCCGGAGGCGCTCGGCGTCGCCCAGGATCGCCTGCACGAAAAGCGCTGCTTCCAGGAGCTCGGAATACCGACGCCTCCGTTCATCGCAGTCGAGAGCGAGCAGGAGCTGCGCGCGGCGATCGAGCAGCTGGGGCTGCCAGCCGTGCTCAAGACCCGGCGCCACGGCTACGACGGCAAGGGGCAGTTCCTCCTGCAGACTCCCAGGGACATCGACTCCGCCTGGCTCGAGCTCGGAGGCGTGCCGCTCATCCTGGAAGGCTTTGTGCACTTCGAGCGGGAGCTCAGCCTGCTTTCCGTGCGCGGTCTAGACGGCGAAACGGCCTTCTACCCGCTGGTAGAAAACCATCACAAGAGCGGCATGCTGCGCTTCAGCCGCGCGCCCGCACCGCGGCTCGCGCCCGGCCGGCAGGAGCGCGCACAGGGCTACGCCGTCAAACTGCTCGACCGCATGGGCTACGTCGGCGTGCTCGCGTTGGAGCTGTTCGAAGCCGAGGGCAACCTACTTGCCAACGAGATGGCGCCACGCGTGCACAACTCCGGCCACCTCACCATCGAGGGCGCGCGCACCAGCCAGTTCGAGAACCACCTCAGGGCCATTGTGGGGCTGCCGCTCGGCGACACCAGCGTGCCGGAGCCGGTCGCCATGTTGAACCTGGTGGGCGCGCTGCCGGAGCGGGCAGCGGTGCTCGCCGTACCCGACGCGCACCTGCATTTCTACGCCAAGGAACCGCGTCCCGGCCGCAAGGTCGGGCACGTCACGGTGCGCGCTCCCGACGAAGGCACCCTCGAAGCGCGGATCGCCAGATTGAAGACGGTCATCCCGCAAGATTGACAAATCCCGCCGACCGGAATGGGATGCGCGCCATCGATCCTCTGGAGGGCACCATGAAGCGAGCATTCGGCACCCTGGTTGGCACCGGCATCCTTCTCGCCGCGACCGCGGCCTCTGCACAGCAATACGGAGGCGGCTATTCCGGCGGCTACTCGACCGGCACCTACTCGCCGGCGGTGCCCAGCTATCCGAGCGGCATCGACAACATCGGCAACGCGGGACAATTCACCGTCGCCGTCGAGCGCATCACAGGTTTGTACTCCGACCACGAGAGCTTCAAGCCCAGCGGCAGCTCGAAGTCACAGACCGCCAAGACCTTGCACCTCGCCCTGCTCGGCAACGACGACGGCTCGCCCAGCGTCACTCCGCGCGCCGCGTTCGACTACTTCGTCATCGACGGGCTCAGCCTGGGCGGCTCCATCTCCTACATGAGCCACGCGCCCTCGGGCGGCGCGAGCCAGAAGCTTTTCATGATCAGCCCGCGCGTGGGTTACGCCTACGCGTTCGACAGCACCTTCAGCCTCTGGGGGCGCGGCGCGTTCGACTACAGTCACCTCAGCTACTCGGTGCCCGCAATCAATGCCAGCGGCAGCTCGACGACCGCCAGCGCCAGCACCAACTTCACGCAGGTCACGCTGGAAGCCATGCTCGGCATCTCGCCGATGAAGCACGTCGCCTTCCTCGCCGGCCCCTACGTCGACATCGGCGTGGGCGGTTCGCGCTCGATGAAGGACCCGGTCACCAACAAGGACGTGAGCGCCTCCGACAAGCTCACCTCCTACGGCCTGACCGCGGCAATCCTGGCGTACTACTAGCCCGCCACGCGGCACGCGGCGCCCCCGCCCGGGCGGCGACGTGCCACGCGCGGGAGCGGCGCGGTGCCGCGCGGTGCGGTTCGGGGCGGCGATGTGGGCGCGCGGGGCCGTTTGGCGCGGCGATGTGCCGCGCGCGGGAGCGGCGCGGGGCCGTTTGGCGCGGCGATGTGCCGCGCGGGGCCGTTTGGCGCGGCGACTTGCCGCGCGCGAGAGCGGCGCGGGGCCGTTTGGCGCGGCGACTTGCCGCGCGCGGGAGCGGCGCGGTGCCGTTCGGGGCGGCGCTGCGTCGTGCCCCAGGCCGCGCTGGAGCGGCGCTGCGCGTGCGCCAAGCGACGAAGCTGGGAGCCGGTCCGCGGCTCGAACGTGGCGTATCCGCGAGGCGAAGCGGCTGCCAGGCCCCCCGACCCAGTCTTCCGTGCCGAATCCGTCGTCGTCGTGCCCGAAACCATCACCATAGACGCCGATCGACCACTTGACGATTGTCGAATCAGTGCTAATTCAAGATAAGCCGCGCACGGCGCTTCATCCGCGCACGGCGCTTCATCCGCGCACGGCGCTTCATCCGCGCACGGCGCTTCATCCGCGCACGGCGCTTCATCCGCGCACGGCGCTTCATCCGCGCACGGCGCTTCATCCGCGCACGGCGCTTCATCCGCGCACGGCGCTTCATCCGCGCACGGCGCTTCATCCGCGCACGGCGCTTCATCCGCGCACGGCGCTTCATCCGCGCACGGCGCTTCATCCGCGCACGGCGCTTCATCCGCGCACGGCGCTTCATCCGCGCACGGCGCTTCATCCGCGCACGGCGCTTCATCCGCGCACGGCGCCCCGACGAGACAATGACTCCACGCCCACACCGAAGAGCAAAGCCGCGCACGGCGCCCCGACGAGACAATGACTCCACGCCCACACCGAAGAGCAAAGCCGCGCACGGCGCGGCAGATGACGTTCCAGTTCCGCACGTGGGGCGGCGCGCGGCGTGGCGCCGGGCGCAGGCCTGCCGGAGGGCGGGCCGGTGTCTCGCACCTGCGCCGTGAAGGGCCGAGTTCGCGCACGCCGGTGCATGTCACGCTGCGCTTGCGACCGGAGGTGTGGAACCTGCGTTCGGGGCGCATGTTCCGTGCGCTGTACAACGCCTTCGTCGGCGGCAAGGAGCGCTTCGGGTTCCGGCTGGTGCACTACTCGGTGCAGGGAAACCACGTCCACGTCGTCGCCGAGGCGCCGCACAGGAAGGCGCTGTCGCGCGGCGTGCAGGGGTTGTCCGTGCGCATTGCGCGGCGGCTGAACCGCGTGATGGGGCGCCGCGGCAAGGTGTTCGCGGACCGCTTCCACTCGCGCGTCCTGAAGACGCCGCTCGAGGTGAAGCGCGTGCTTTCGTACGTGCTGGGCAACGCGCGGCGGCACGCGGCGCGCCAGGGTCGCGCGGCGGAGCGGATCGACCCGTATTCGTCCGCGGTGTGGTTCGCCGGGTGGCGCGGCGCGCGCGGGGTGCCGCTGGCGTACGTGGCGTTTGCGTTTCCGCAGGCGTCGCCACTGGGGCGCGGCGATCCGCGCGCGGGGCCCGGTGCTGTGTGCGAGGTCGCAGCGCCACGGAGCTACGTTCTGTGCCGCGGATGGCGGCGGCATGGGCTGGTCGACATCGGCAGCAGCTGAGACGCCACCCGCCGGTTGTTGGCTGGCAGGTCCTGGCAGCCGCGCCACGTCGCGGATACGCCACGCTCGCGCCGCGATGTGCCGCCCTGCCTCGTCGCTCGACGAGCGCGAATCACGGAGGCACGGAGGGTTGGCGGGCCTGGCCGCCGGGGAGCTCCGGGGATGGCTCGGCGCCAGCCCGCGGCGCGACTACGAACCGTTCGAAAGCCGGGCGGCGTCGCTGGCGAGCTTCTTCATGTCGGCGTCGCTCTTGGTGCTGTAGTAGCCGCGGAGCTGCATCTTGCCGTCGACGAGGGCGAGCTGCGAGGCATGCGTCAGCTGCATTCCGCTGCCGCCCTGCTTCGAGTCGCCTTCCAGCGCCATCTTGAAGTCGCCCGCGAGCTTCTTGATCACGTCGTAGTCGCCGGTGAGGAACGACCAGGTGGAGAGATCTGCGTGGTACTGCTTCGCGTAGGCGGTCATCACCGCCGGCGTGTCGTTTTCCGGATCGACGCTGAAGCTGACCAGGTGGACATGTCCGCCGCGCTTCTGCTCGTCTTGCTGCAGCGCGCGCAGACGGCGCGAGATGATCGGGCACGCGCTGCGGCAACGGGTGAAGAAGAACGCCGCAACCCACACCTTGCCCTGCAGGTCGGCAGCCGAGAACGCCTTCCCCGACTCGTCGGTCAGCGAGAACGTGCTGATCTTCCCCAGCTTCGGCAGAGTCTTGTCGACGGGCTTCTTGCTGCAGCCGAGCGTGAGCGACAGCGAAAGGGCGATCAGCGCGAGCAGGCGTAGACGGAAAACGGGCATGACGCCCGCCCCATACCGCAAGCCGCCGCGGCATGCACGCCGTGCGGCAACGTGTCGCACGCATGGCGCCCGCAGCGGCAGATTGCCGCTCAGCGCGTCCGGTCGAAGAGCCCGCGCAGCGTGGCGTGGGACGCCTTTTCGTCACCACGCGCGATAGCCCAGACGAGGTCGCGCGCTGCGCGGTTCACCGGCACGTCGATACCGTGACGGGCCGCGCGCTCGATCACCTCGCCGTTCAGGAAATCCACGGATGGCGGGCGACCGCGCTCGATCGCCGCCAGCATGCTGGAGCGAAGCCGCCGGTAGCGCGCACCGACCGCGAGCAGCAGGCTGTGCTTGGCGAACAGGCCGGGCGAGCCGCCGGCTGCACGCTCGGCGTCCGTGAGCGCAATCCAGTCGAGATCGAGCGTCCCGGAAACCTTTTCGAGCTGGATGCCCTCCGCGCGCGCAACGGCGACGACCTCCGTCATCACTTCTAGAGCCAGACGCCGGACATGGCGCTGCCGCATCAGCGTACCGAGGCGATCGCCGCCGATCGTGCCGAGCGTCGAGATCGCGCAGTTGATCGCCAGCTTGCTCCAGCGCGCGCCGAGCAGGTTCGAAGTGATCGTGACGGGACCGACCGCCTCCAGCGAGCGGGCGAGTTGCTCGAGCGGCTCGTCCGTGGTGCCGTCGAGCCGGCCCAGCGAGAAGCCGCCCGACGACGTGCGGTCGTACACGCCCGGTTCGAGCATGGACGCGCCCCACGCGACCACGGCGCCGATCACGCGCTCCGGGCCCACCAGCTTTGCGACGCGCTCCTCGCAGAGCCCGTTCTGGAAGCACACCATGCGCCCATCCGCCGAAAGCCAGGGCGCGGCCGTGCGCGCCGCTTCCTCGACCTGCGGCGGCTGGGTCGCCAGCAGGACGTAGTCGAAAGGCGCAGCGGACTCGTCGAGCCGCTCCAGCAGCTGGCGCGGACGCGTCACGGGCGGTGCTTCCTCGCCGCGCACGATCACGCCACGCTCGCGGATCGCCGCTGCGATGGCCGCGTTCGTCGTCAGCGGCGTCACGTCCTGACCGAGGTCGAGCAGATGGCCGGTGATGACGCCGCCGATGGCGCCACAGCCCACCACCAGGATACGCGGACCCGCGTTGTTCATGGCGATCGGAGGCTAGCGGGTCCGCGCCTGCGCGAAAAACTTGTCATCCGCAGCCCGTTCGTGTAGTCCGGCCGCACACATCGGCGCACACCCGCACCGATGGGGGGCATAGCCCCCGCGAACGGAGGTCAAATCATGCGACGACTCCGGAAATTGCTCGAGCGCCTCCGCCTGCCGACGCCGGCGCTCGCCTGAGCTCCTACCGCGCTCCGGCGCGGTCTTGCTTGGAAGCCTCGCTTCCTTCCTTGTCTCTTCTTCTTCCGTCGCTTGCTTGTCTTCGTTGCCCCGCCGCCTCCGGCAGCGGATGACCGCGCCCGGCGATTTTGCGTTTTCGCCTTCGCGTTGTATCCGGGCGGGGTGGCCGCGACGATCCGCGACGCACGCGACAGCGACGAGGCGGGACTGATCGAGCTGATCGGTTCGATCTTCGCCGAGTACCCGAACTGCGTCCTCGCCGTCGACGAGGAGATCCCCGAGCTCCGCCACATTGCCACGTCGTTCGCGGATTGGGACGGGCGCTTCTGGGTGGCGGAGCGACAAGGCCGCATCGTGGGCTGCGTCGGCCTCACGCCGGCGCACGAGCCCGGCGGCATCGAGCTGAAGAAGCTGTACGTCGCAGCGAGCGAACGGCGAAGCGGCCTCGGCGGAAGACTGACCGAGCTCGTCATCGCCGAGGCTCGAAAACGCGGCGCGCGCTTCATCGACCTGTGGAGCGACACGAGGTTCGTGACCGCGCACGCCTTCTACGAACACCGTGGCTTCGCAAAGAGCGGCGCCACGCGTGAGCTCCACGACCTCAGCGACACGGTCGAGTACTACTTCCGGCGCGAGCTGTAGCGCGTGCCTGCGGCACGCCGGCGCGCCGCAGGTCCCTACAGGCCGCCTTCCGCGCCGGCGGCGAACACGTTGCGGATGACCGGTTCCAGCGCTCCCGACAGATGCTTGCCGATGGGCAGGCAGCACATGACTCCCAGGCTGTGCAGCACCTGTACGTCCTCCGGCCGCTGATCGAGCGACAGGGCGACGATCGTGGACGTAAGCTCGAGGCCCTGCACGTGCATGAGCAGCTCCGCGGCAGTCATGCCCTGGAGCTTCGTGTCGAGGAGCAACAGCCGGGGCTGCTTCTTTTCCAGGTGTTCCAGCGCCTTTCCGGCGTCGGCGAAGACGTAGATGTCGGTCGTGTGGGTCCAGCGTTTGACGTCGTCGCGCACGCCGTCGGCGAGCGGGCTGATCGGCGTCAACACGACCACGCTGGAGTCCTGGCTGGCCTCGAGTTGCGTCAGCTTCTTCAGGATGCGCTCCAGCCGCCAGCTCACTTCCTCGGCGGACTCCGGACGCCGACCGGCTTCCTTTGCCATCAGCTCCGAGATCAAGAGCGCGAGATCCGGCGGAGCGTCGGGTCGCAGCATCCGCACGTCGGGTCGCGGCGCCTCGAGGTGCAGCTGGAACAACGCCCTGATGTCGGCGGCATCGAACGGCGGCGCGCCGGTGAGCAGCTCGTACGCCATGATCCCGAACGAATACAGATCCACCTGGCGGCCGTTGCTGCGCGTCACGCTGCCGCTGATGACCTCGGGCGCCATGTAGTACGGCGAGCCGCCGAACGTCTGATCTGCATCGACGCTGGCGTGCGGGAGGACCAGACCGAAGTCGATGAGCACCGGGCCGCGTCCCGGCACCAGCATCACGTTGTCCGGCTTGATGTCCCTGTGCAGGATGCCCGCTTCGTGGATCGCGTGGAGCGCTTCGACGATGGTCTTCAGGAGCGACACAACCGCGCGCAGGCTGAACGGTTCCTGGCGCGCGCGCCGCGCCTGCAGCTGCTGCTCCAGCGACTCTCCCCTCAGGCGCTCCATCACCACGCAGTGCAGGCCGCCGTGGCTGCCGACCCCGTACACCATCGGCAGGTGGGGGTGTTCCAGCGCCGCCAGCGCGCGCGCTTCGTGGACCAGCGCGTCGCTGCCCTCGGGGGTGAGGGGCACCTTCACCGCCACGCGGCGCTGCAGCACCTCGTCGGTGGCGTCGAAGATCTTCCCCATCCCGCCTTCGCCGAGCACCTTGCGGATGCGGAAGCTGCCGCCGACGACGTCGCCGACGGCGAGATCTTTCGAGGGGCGCTCGGTGTCTCTACTCATCCGGAAACGACCGACTCTACCACGCTTCCAGCAGCCCAGCGTTTCACAACATTTCAACCCTGGCGGCGAACCCCTCCGGCCATGCCCGGGCTCCAACGGATCAGCCGATGCCGACAGGAGGACGAAACGTGGAGCTGACCCGCCGCGCAATGATCGTGGCCACTGCGGCAGCGGTGGCGGCAGCCTGTGACCGCCACCCCGAGGCCGAGCGCACGGCCCCCGCCCCGGCGCCCGCCCAGGCTCTGGGCCCGATGCTGTCGCCCGCGGCGCTGGCGAAGCATCTGGACGACGTGAAGGCAGGCCGTACCGTCGTGTTCAACGTAGGTCCGGCAATCCTGTTCAGTCACGCGCACGTCCCCGGCGCCCGCGCGCTCGGCGAAGCGGGCACCGATTCCGGTTACCAGGCCCTGGTCAAGGCGATCGCCGCAACGCCGAAAGACACGCAGATCGTCGTCTATTGCGGCTGCTGCCCGTACCGGCATTGCCCCAACGTGCATCCGGCCAACCGCGCCCTCCACGCCTCCGGACGCAAGAACGTCAAGCTGCTCGATCTGCCCGAGAACTTCCGCACCGACTGGGAGCAGAAGGGCTACCCGGTGGAACGCGGCGGCTAGTTGTCCGGCGTCAACTCGAGGCGACCGCCGCGGTTGGGGGATCCGGGACCGACTACTCGTCGATCGTCTTGGTGAACAGATCCGCGATGACGCTGTGGCCCGTGGGCGTGGGGTGGATGCAGCTGATGTCGAACCAGCGCGCGGTGTTCGGGCCCTGGTAACACTGCAGGCTCGAGTCGGTGTTCTCGTAACCGTGGCCGCAGAACTTCTCCTCCATGAAGATCATGTCGGTCTGCGTGTCGACCGCCACCTTCATGTACTGCTCGTCCATGTGCGTGAGGACCGCGACGCCGGTCTGCCAGGTGCCGCTCAGGCCGGCGGTGCTCGCCAGCGGGCAGGAGTCGAGGTTCGCGCTGAGGTCGGTGTACTCGTAGACGTCCGCAAAGACGACATAGGAGCCGTTGGGGAAGTTCTTCGGATCCTTGAGCCACGTGACGGCCGAGCGCAGATCGGCGATCGCTTGATCGGCCTGCGCTGTCGCGGTCTGCACGTCCTCCTTCTTGCCGGCCATGTCCGCCAGATCGTTGCCGCCCATGGTGAAGACGGTGAGCGTCTTCTTCTGTTCCGGGGTCGTCGGGAAGCACTGCTGGATCTGCCCGGCGAGGTCGCCATCTCGTGCGCCCCACTTCGAGCAGTCCTGCACAGCCAGGTTGCTCCCGAACTTCTTCTTCATGTTGTTCGTAAGGATGGTCCTGTAGAACTGCGCGGTGGTGGTGGGCGGCGTGCCCGTGGTGATCGAATCGCCCAGGAAGACCAGCCTCTGGACGCCCTGGATGTCCTGGTGGTTGGTGCCGGTGCAGGTGGAGTTGATCACCGGGTTGAACTGGTCGTAGTTGACGTAGACGATCGGACCCAGGAAATCCGGGAAGCATTTCTTCGCCGTCGCGCCGCCCGCGCCGCCCGTGGAGCTGCCGCCGCTGCCACCGCTGCTGCCCCCGCTGCCGCCGCTCGAGCCGGCCGTGCCTCCGGTGCTGCCGCCGTCGACGCCGCCGGTGCCGCTACCGCCGGAGCCCGGATTGTCGGTCGACGACCCGCCGCACCCCGCGACGGCAAGCAGCCCCGCGAACAACGGCACCGACAACATGGAAACAAAGCGAACGGTTCGGTCGACAAGCGCCACGGCACACCTCCGGTCGCACAAGGCTACAGCACCGGCGACGTTCCGGCTACGACGCTGCGACAAGCGCATGCCGCGTTGCGCGGAATTTTCCGCGCTTGCTGCCCGCATGCGCGGACAAATACGGGCTCGTCAGTCCGCGGTCGGCGTTCCGGCGAGCTCCGCGACGTACCAATCGGGGAACGCGTGGCGCTCCGCCGCAGCGAGCAGCAAGTCGAGATACGCGCGGCGCGGGGGGACGAGCGCGTCTTCGGTAAACCCAGGCAGCACGACGTACAGCCAGGCGCGCAGGTGCTCGCCGCTTGCGAGGCGGACGGGAGCGCGCTTCGGGCCGCGGCGGTAGCGGTGGGGATGGCCTTCCTTGAGATCGATACCGGCGAGCGTGGGCGGGTCGACCTGGAGAGCGAGGCCGGGCAGCTCGCGTCCCTCGGCGGGCTCGACGTTTGCCGCGCCGCCTTGCCGCGCCTTCGAGCGGTAGTTCCAGACCAGGCGGTAGCCGGACAGGTACGCCACTTCCACGCGCTCCAGGCGCGGATCGGGATGCCCGCGCCCCTCGAGCCAGCGCCTGAGATCGATCACGTCCATGTTCGATCCGTACGCGAACACCCAGTCGAGCTGCTGCACTTTCCCAGGGCTATGGCAGAGTGGGCCCCGGAGCAAGTCGCCCCGGAAGCAAGCCGCCATGAAGCTCGTCCTGGTCCAGCCCCAGCTCAGCTATGCCGACGAGGAAAATCTCGACCGGATCAAGAGCGCCATCGGCAGCGCACACCTCGAGCTCGGCCAGGACGACATCGTGCTTCTCCCCGAGCGCTTCGAGCCGATGGGCACGCGCGCGGGCTACGAACACGAGATGAGCGAGCTCGCGCGCTCGCTCGGCTGCCACCTGGTCGGCGGGTCGCACCACGAGGAGCGAGCTTCGGGCGCAGTGAACTCGGGGCTCGTCGTCGATCCGCAGGGTCGCGTCATCGCGCGCTACGACAAGCTGCGTCCCTACGCGAACGAACGCAGCTGGGTCGGACCGGGCACCGAGCTGGGCGAGGTGGAGATCGCGGGACGCAGCGTGTTGGTGCTGATCTGCGCGGACTTCTGGTTCTCCGATCTCTTCGCGCGCGCCCAGCGGCTGCCCGACGTCGTGCTGGTTCCGGCGCTGAGCGTCACGCGCAAGAACACGCCGGACTACTCGCGCACGCTGTGGCGTCACCTGGCCGTGGCGCGAGCGTACGAGTTCGGCGCCTACGTCGGCGTCAGCGACTGGGGCTACCCTTCGCGGCTGCCGGAGCTGTTCGCCAGCGGCGTCGGCGGCTTCGCGGATCCGACGATGGTCGAGCCGGCGCGCCTGTACGCCCCCATCGGCGACAGAGCGGTGGCGGTACACGAGCTGGATTTCGATCGCCTGGCGGAGTTCCGCCAGGACCGTGTGGAGCGCGGCTTCTTCTGGAAGAAGCTGCCGGGCTAGACAGCGCCAGCGCCCGCGGGGGAGCGATTCGCGGTATGCTAGCGGCATGCAGCCGCGCCAGCTGGGGGAAGCCGGTCCGATCATCAGTGCCGTCGGCCTCGGAGGCATGCTGCTCAGCATCAGTGGCCGGCCGCCGGAGGACCAGGGCCTCGCGACGATCCGCGCGGCGCTCGACGCGGGTGTGACCTTCATCGACACCGCCGACGCCTATTGCCTCGACGAGAGCGACTTCAACCACAACGAACGGCTGATCGCCAGCGCGCTGAAGGACCGCCGCGAAGAGGTCACCATCGCGACCAAGTGCGGCGTGCAGCGCCCGCGCGGCGCGTGGACCGTGAATGCGAGACCCGAGTACCTGACCGCCGCGGCCGAGAAGAGCCTGCGCGCGCTGGAGGTCGATTCGCTCGACCTCCTGCAACTGCATGCCCCCGACTCCCGGGTGCCGTTCGCCGAGAGCGTGGGCGCGCTGGCGAAGCTCCGTGAACAGGGCAAGGTCAAGCAGGTGGGCCTGTCGAACGTCAGCGTGGCGCAGATCGAAGAGGCACGGAAGATCGTGCCGATCGTCAGCGTGCAGAACCGCTACAACCCGAACGATCGCAGCGCGGAGAAGGACGGCGTGTTGGATTACTGCACCCGCCACCGGCTGGTGTTTATCGCGTACTCGCCGTTCGGCGGGACGCTGGGCGCGCCGACGCTCGGCACGCTGGGCAAGCTCGCCGACGAGGCGCGCAAGCGCCGCGTGTCGCCGTACCGTCTGGTGATCGCGTGGCTTGTCGCCAAGAGCCCGCAGCTCGTCGCGATCGTCGGGGCACGGCGCCCCGAGAGCATCACAGACAGCGCCGCGGCCGGGAACATGGAGCTCGACAGCGACGACGTGAAGGCGATTGAAGCGGCGTTCGCCGCATGAGCGACGAACGCACGCAGCGCCTGGGGCTGTGCGCGGGCTGCGCGCACGCGCAGAGCGTCGTCTCGTCTCGCGGCAGCGAGTTCCTGCTCTGCGGGCGTTCGAAAGCGGACCCGCGCTACGCGAAGTATCCGCCGCTACCCGTGCGAAGCTGCCCGGGTTTCGAGCCGAAACCAGGCTGAGCGGCTTGTCGCGCGGTGGGCCCGTCACTACACGTGGGGGTGCATGGGTCGGCAAGAGAAGACGCCGCAGGTCGTGATCGTCGGCGGTGGCTTCGGCGGGCTGCGCGCGACGCGCCGGCTCGCGCATGCGCACGTGCGGGTGACGCTGGTCGACCGCAACAACTACCACCTGTTCCAGCCCCTGCTCTACCAGATCGCCATGGCCGGCCTCTCCCCGGCGGACATCGCGTATCCCCTGCGCAGCGTCTTCAGTCAGCAGGACAACGTCCAGGTCCTTCTCGGGGAAGCGACCGAGATCAACGTCAACGCGCAACGCGTGAAGCTCGCTGACGGCGCGGAGCTTGCGTACGACTACCTCGTGCTCGCGGCGGGCGCGCGCACCAACTACTTCGGCAACGAGCAGAAGTGGGCGCCGCACTCGCTCGGGCTGAAGAGCATCGACGACGCGCTCGAGATCCGGCGCCGCGTGCTGATGGCGTTCGAGGCCGCCGAGCGCGAGCGGGACGCCAAGGCGCGGGAACGGCTGCTGACCTTCGTCGTCATCGGCGGCGGGCCCACCGGCGTGGAGATCGCCGGCGCGCTCTCGGAGCTCGGGCGCCGCGTGATGGCGGAGGACTTCCGGCAGATCGATCCCACGCTGGCGCGCGTGGTGCTGATCGAGATGCAGAAGCGGCTCGTGCCGGGCGGCTTCGTCGCATCGTTGGCCGACAAGGCGCGCCGCCAGCTGGAGGAGCTGGGCGTGGAGGTGCGGCTGGGCACGCGGGTGGAGGACATCGACGGGCGGGGCGTGCGCCTCGACGGCGAGCTGATCGAGGCGGGGACGGTGCTGTGGACGGCCGGCGTGCAGGCACGGCCCATCGCCCAGGCGCTCGGGACAGAGCTCGACAGCTCGGGACGCGTGTTGGTCGAACAGGACTGCTCCATCCCGGGCCACCCGGAGGTGTTCGCCATCGGCGACATCGCTGCATTCACGCCGGAGGGCTCGGACAGCGCGCTCCCGGGGCTCGCGCCCGTGGCGATGCAGCAGGCGGCGCACGTGGCGGAGAGCATCACGCGCAGCATCGCCGGCCGGCCGCGCAAGCCGTTCCGCTACCGGGACAAGGGCATCATGGCCACGGTCGGCCGTTCGCGCGCGATCGCGCAGACGGGCTCGGCGCGTCTGAAGCTCTCCGGCCTGGTGGCGTGGCTGGCGTGGATCTTCGTCCACATCCGGTACCTGGTCGGCTACCGCAATCGCGTCAGCGTGTTCCTCAACTGGTTCTGGGCGTACCTGACCTACCGGCGAGGCGCGCGGCTCATCACCGGCGACTACTCCTGGCGGCGGCTGCCGGGCGTCGCCGCGCGTGCCGGGCAGCCCGAACGACCGGACGGCGGGAGAGCCGCAGAGGATCCCGCCGGGCAGGACGACGCGCAGCCGCGCGCGGAGTAACCTCCGCCCCAGCTTGTCTTCGTGGAAGTCCTGGCACTGGAAGCACGACTCCGGGCCGGCCGTCGCGCGGGTGTTCCAGCGCGAGCTGGCGCTGGTGTTCCTGATCGCGTGGCTGTCGCTCGGCGCGCAGGTGACGCTGCTCATCGGCAGCCACGGGCTCTTGCCCGCACACGGCTGGCTGCAGGCGCTGCGCGAGCACACGACGGCGGGCTTTGCGGAACTGCCCACGTGGATGTGGCTCGGCTCCAGCGACGCGCTGATCCGCGGCGGGATCTGGCTCGGCGTGGCGCTCGCTCTGCTGGCGCTGTTCGGCTTCTGGCCGCGCGCCTGCTTCGCGCTCTCGACGCTGCTCTACCTGGGGTACGTGATCGCGTGCCGCAGCTTCACCACCTTCCAGTGGGACAACCTGATCCTGGAATGCGGGCTGCTGGCGTGCTTCCTTCCGCGCGATCGACGGTCGAAGTGGATTCACTGGCTGTTCCGGCTGCTGCTCTTCAAGCTCTACTTCGAGTCCGGGCTCGCGAAGCTGCAGTCGCCCATCCACGACTGGGTCGACGGCAGCGCCATGCGCTTCTACTACGAGACCGCGCCGATCCCGACGGCGCTGGCCTGGTACGCGCACCACCTGCCCGCCTGGTGGCACCACATCGAGAGCAACGCGACGCTGGTGTGGGAGATGGGCGTGCCCGTGCTCATCTTCATGCCGCGGCGCGGGCGAATCGCGGCCGCGATCGTGTTCACGAGCTTCCAGCTCATCAACATCGCCACGGCGAACTACGGCTTCTTCTCCTACCTGGCGCTCGCGCTCGGCATCTTCCTGCTGGAAGACCAGGACATCGAGCACATGCACGCCTGGGTCGGGCGGCGCGCGCGGCGCTCGAGGCGCCGGCATCCTGGGCTACGCCGCCCAACGGCGCGGCTGCGTCTCTTCCACCGCGCCTTCTCGCGCCTGCGGCTCGCGGTGACGCCGCGCATCCCGGCGCGGCTCGAGAGCCAGACGTGGCTCCGTGGCGCGCGCGGCGCGGGCGCGTACGGCTTCGCCGCGCTGTACATCGTCGTCTCGCTGAACAACGGCCTGACGCACTTCGACCGACCCGGGCCCTCGATTGGAGCGCTCGACACGCTGAGCGGAGAGCTCCGGCCATTCCGGGTGATCAACACCTACTACCTGTTCACCCAGGTGACGCGCATGCGCATCGAACCGCAGTTCCAGACCAGGGACGGCACGCGCTGGACCGAGCACAACATGTACTTCAAGCCGGGCCCGCTGGGGCGCGCGCCGCCTTTCGTCGCGCCGCACCAACCGCGGGTCGACTTCCTGCTCTGGTTCTATGGGCTCGGCTTCCGCCGCATGCCCGGCTACGTGGGCTCGCTGCTCGAGCACCTGTGCCGCGAGCCCGACGTCGTGCAGCCCCTGTTCGTCGATCGCCTGCCCGCCGATCCCCAGGCCGTGCGCATCGTCTTCTACGACTATCACTTCACGACGCCCGCGGAGAAAGCCGCGACGGGCAACTGGTGGCGCCGCCGCGAGATCGCCCGGACGCGGGCGTTCAGCTGCGGGCTGTTCGCGGGACAGCTGACGCGACGCTAGCCATCGCCCCGGCGCGCAACGACGCGCGCCCGCCCCCGGCGGGGCCCGGCGGGGGGTCTCCGGGATGCGATAGGCGAGCTGCGAGCCCGACCCAGGCCGGACCCGCAACGACCGCGACCATCAACGCCCGACGGAAACCCGCACCAACGTGCCGATCACGCGATCGAACTGCCGCACCAGCGCAGCGTCCAGCTCCGGCATGTACCCCAGCGCCGCAGCAACCTCGAAGCAAGCCTGCACCTCGCGCAGCGAGCCGAGCGCGGTGTGGTAGCGCACCGCGCGATTCTTGCCGCGGCTGTATGACCCCTCCGCCGTGTTGAGCGGCGCGCTGGCAAGCGCCCGCCGACACTGCCGAGCCAGGTCGGGGTCATGCCGCTCCAGCTGACGCAATAGCGGCCGGAGCGAACGAACGAGGTCGAGCAGAACAGGATAGATACGCAACATGATGCAACTCCTTGGCAGCCCCAAGCCCGCCAACCGAGCGAGGGCGAAGCCCGAACCGCCGCCGCGCGCAGGAGCTGTCCAGGCTGCGAGCGATAGCGAGCACCGCCCGCAGCCGCGCGCAGCACCCGAAGAGTGCGAGCACGGCGAGGACGGCCCCGGCCTGGACAGCTCCGAGCACGGCGGCATCCTGAAAAAGCCACGAGAGGCCCTCTCGCTCTCCCCCCAAGCCCTGTGCGCGCGAGGCGAAGCCGAAGCGCGCCCCGCCCTACGCGCTCGCCGCTAGAGAAGGGCCAGTTCCCGCGCGAGGCGAATCATGCGCCTGGCTCCAGCCGCGGGCGCGTGGCTGTACCGTGACAGCCTTATGCAACGCATGAGGCGCGCCGTGCGCGAGAATCGCGCCGACCTGCGCGAACGCGACTGACTTCCACACGGACGCTAGGAGACGTCGGCGTCGAGCTGTCGCTCTCGTCGATGACACGCCGCGCCTCCGGCGCCGGTCGGCGCACATCCGCCCACCTATCTTCCCTCCGGAGGGAATGCCGCATTGTAGATTCACCCAGGAACCGGCATTATCGTTCCAGGCGCCAAACTGGGGGCGCGGAAGGCAGCGGGACATGGCGGGCAGGGCGATCATCAGCCATCAGCCATCAGGGTGGCACGGCGCGCGCTGTTGTTGTGTGCAGGACTCTGCACGTGCCTTTTCGTGCTGGCCGCGGCGCGGTCGGCACGCGCGGTCACGATCACGCAGGTGACGACCGGACCTGACTGCGAGCTGCCGTACAACCCGTACACGCACGAGACGGCGACGCCGCACGCCTCGTACTACGACCAGAACGCGAGCACCGACTACAGTTACCTGTGCTCGCTCGACGAGGATCACGACGGACTGGACGATCACATCGAGAACGTCATTGCGAAGTGCTTCGATCCGTACCTGTTGTTCGACAGTGGGGAGGAGACGGTCGACACGAGACCCAACCTACCCGGCGACACCGAACCCCTGGCGCTGTACACCGTGGAACCCACGAAGAGCCAGAACAAGACTGTTTCACTCAGGTGGGTACTCGTGTTCGACCAGGACGGCGGGTTCGAGAAGATCACGGGGCTGGCCACGGTTCACAACTTCGGCCTCGACAGGCACAAGGGCGACACGCAGTACGTCTCGACGCGCGTGAAGCTCGATACGCATCCAGATGGGAGTTGGTACGCCCACCTGGAGATGGTGTACTTCGGCGACGCGACCTGGGACGAACAGGTGCCCGCCACGTCGGACGACCAGTTGACGTGCAAGGATATCGATGGCTACGCGGCGCTTGGGATTCCTGGGTTCAACCCGCCCGTACCGGATCCGCTGGCCGACTGGAAGGCGCGGAAGTGCTTGCCGTCGAAGGGATACGTCGCCCACCTGGAGGTCACCGACACGGGCCACCCTGTCGTCTACCTGAGCGCGAACAAGCACCACACATTCCCGCACGCGCAGAGCGAGTACCCCTGGTTGAGGGTGTACTTGCACGATCCGATTTTTCCCGATGTCACCTTGGTAGGGGAGTACGATCGTGCGAACGGCAAATTCAAGCCGATCTTGCCGGTGATCGAGACCGACAGCGGCCAGCCGCTGAACGTGGGTCACCTCGAGGCGACCTCCGACTATCCCGCTGACCAGCATACCGAAGCCTGCCAGGTCGCCCAGCAGGAGTACCTGACCTATCAGCTCTCGTGCCAGTGCAATGACCCAGGTTGCCCCGTGCAGGCGCCCCAGGACGCCTGCGACACGGCCTGGCAGACGTACCTGGAGCAAAAGGCCATCTGCAACACCGCCGACAAGAACCCCAGCCCGAACCGCAACCGCTGCTTGGGGGACAACCCTCCCTATCTGGACGTGGCGGCAGATCACTTTCTGACCGACGCGGAGTTCAACGGCTTCGGCTACGCGGGGTCGCTGACCAATACCAAGGCGTTCTGCGGGTTGGACCCTCCGGGGTGCGATTCCGAGGCCACGGACATCATTCACTGGCTGAAATGGGAAGGCCCCGACCCGATCGACGAGGACGGGGACGGCATCCGGAACTTCGACGACAACTGCCCGCTCAAGAACAATCCGTCCCAGGAGCCGGATGCGTCCCACGACGGCTTCGGCAAGGACTGCGACCCGGAGAGTACCCTGGGTGACCCGAACACCTACGTACACGGCTACGACCGCTGGGTCGGCGGGGGTAATGCGGAAAAGAAGCTGCCCGCGCTCGCCCCGAACTGGCTCAAGAGCTACCCGAAGCTCGCGGGCATGCTCGACAGCGACGGGGACGGGAAGATCAACGGCTACGACTTCTGCCCGTTCACCGCGGCCGGCACCGTCAACACCAACCGCCGCAGCGAGGATCTCGCCTTCCCATCGGACAGCTACCGCTATGCGCACTACGGCTATTCCCGGCGCGGCAACGCGTGCGATCCGTTCGAGAGCACTTTCGTGAAGCCGCTGTTCCCCGCGTCGAACACCCTGCTGCTGGACGTGGATTGCTACAACGCCGATCCCAACCACCCCTGGCTCGATACCAAGAGCCCCGTGCAGGTCGACTACGCCGCGGTGAAGGGCCTGAGCGCCAACGATCCGGCGCTGCATCCCAACCCCGATACGTACGCGAACCGTGCCGCTGAACTTCTTGGCAAGTCCAAGACCGTGCCGGCGACGCCCGAGCGCTGCGCGTGCCAGCTACCGAACTCGCCAGCGTGGAGCACCTGCGCGCACGCGTTCAACTCGCCCTGCCGCGTGGACTCCGGCCTGAACGGCCACGATCCGAAGCCGGGCGTTGTTGAGGACGGCTGGCATCCCCTCGGTCCGTCCGACTGCCAGGAGAACCCGTCCACCGGCTACTGCAAACCCATGTCGCTGAAGGCACGCCCGACGATCCCGCGCGACTGCGACCCCTACAAGGGCCAGTGCACCTTCCCGCCGTCCGACTGGCTCGGGTGGGAGGTCTGGCCCCAACGCATGCTCTGGGATTGGGAGGCCGAGAAGACGAAGCATCCGGATCACCTGCCGAACGACCTCTTCGAAAACGTGCCCAGGTTCGCCGGAGACGGAAAAGCGCCCCCCGACCCGCTCCTCGCCGAGAGCGCGACGTACCAGCGCAGCAGGTACCCGTTCCTGTTCGGCTCGGAGGTGGCGCGCGAGGCGTCGGTCGACCCGTCGAGCAAGTTCTGGTTCCCCCGCACCAGTCAGGCGCCCTACGTCGAGCCGCGCGAGTTCGGCCAGGAGCCGGACGTGGACATCTCGCTAGACCAGGGCTCCGGCGGCTACCCGGGCCAGTACATCCAGTCGCGCCGCCTGCGCTCGTACTTCGCGCTGTGGGGCGACCAGACCCGGCCCGAGAACCACCCCTATCTGAGCGGGGCGCACCGCGTGAAGCTCCAGCCACTTCCGCCGCCCTGCCAGCATGTCTGGGACCAGTTCGATATCCACGAGGCGCTGGTGAACATCATCTGGCCGCCGGATCCGGAAGGCTCCGAGATGCTCGACACGTCGCCCATCAGTGTCGTATCGCAGCCGCGCGGCTTCGCCCTGATCGCAAGCCGCCCCGGCGTCGCGGCGGTGGCCGATGTGCTCGACCTTTCCACGGGCCAGGCGCTTCCGGTCGTGGTCGCGGCCCTGGACGACGGCGCGCCGACAAAGGGCGCACTGTCGGCGATGGCGGCCGTCAACAGCGACACGAATCTGGCCGATCTGCTCGCGGCCGCGCCGAACGGAGCCGACGTGGCGGCGCTGGCGACGCGCAAGGACGGGTCGTCCACGCGGCCCGAGCTCCTGGTCGTGCTGTACGGCGACGGCACGACCAATTTCCCGGGCACCTGGTTCAAGCTCGAGCCGCTCGGCATCGACCCGACCGCGGGGGCGCGCTACGCTATCCGGAGCGTGGGGTTTCTTCCGGCGGACTTCGGCAGAGGCGTGCTCAGAGCGGACACGATCGCCGGAGCCGCGGTGGAGTTCGTCGAGCCGGGGGTCGATCGCAGAGCGGGCCTCTGGCGCTTCGACGCGGACCAGTGGAGCGAGACGGCGCTCCCCTCCGCTCTGGAGACGCGCCAGCACGCGGCCTACCTCGTGCACAATGCCGTGCTGTTCCGCGCCGGCGGCGCCGACAGCGACGGCAATCTCGTCGGCGACACGCTGGCGCTGGAGACGCGCAGCGGGCGCGAGTACGACAAGACCCCGACGTGGGTCCCGCGCAGCGATCCGGCGCTGGCGTGGGACGAGGAGCGCGGCGGGCTGGTATACGGCGGCGGCTTCGACGCGAGCGGTAATCCGCACAGCGACCTGTGGGTCGTCGGGCTGCCGGGTATCGCGCCGCAGCTGATGCTGCCGGACGCGTCGGGTCCCGACGCGCCGCAGCTCCAGGCGAGCTCGCTGGTACTGGCCGGCGCTGAGAGCCGCCAGGCGGTCGTGCTCGGCACCTCGCGCGTCGAGAACGCGATCGCCGGCGCCTGGCGCGGCGCAGTCGACGGCTGGCACCCGCAGAGCGTGCTGTCGCTCGGCGTCGGGACCGGAGTGGACCGCTGCTCCGACGGCTCGACGCCGCGACTCTGCGCGGACGGCGCCAGCGACTGGTGGGGCGATCCGGGGCACATGGCGTGCAGCCCGCTGGCGGCCGGCACCTGCACGTCGGCGTCGCAACCGACGCTGGGCGCAAGCCGGGAGCTGCCGGTCCGGAGGGCGCGCTCGGCTGATCTGGACGTCATGACGACGTGGGTGGGCGCAGGAGCGCACGTCGAGAACTGGAGCGACAGCGATGCGCCCGTGCTGCGCGGGCGCATCGGCGTTCGCGCGCCTGTGATCAGCGTCCGCGCCGGGAACGGCGTCGCGGCGGTGGCCACGCGGCGCGGTCTCGTCATCGTCTCGCGCGACAACGGCCAGCTACACGCGAGCGACCCGCTGCGGCTGTGCGGTCGCCCGCTGGCCGCGGAACCGCTGCACGACGGGCGTTGGGTCGTCTCCACGTCCGCCGGCGTCGCGCTGGTGTCGGTGGACTACGCCGGAACGCCGTCGATCGACGAGGCAGCCCTGCTCCTGCCCGACAAGCACGGCTGGGGCGCCTACCACGTGCAGCCGAGCCACTGTGCGACGCACGCCGTGTGCCGCGTTGCGGACGCGATGGTGTGTGCGGGCGGGCGCTGCGGCGACGGCCGGGCCGTATCGCCGCTGGCGCTGGTCGGCGATCGGGTGGCGATCGCTCCCGCGCTCGGAGTAACGGACAGCTGGTTCCACGGAGCGGGGCACGGCCACCACGCGAAGCATGGGCAGCAAGGGAAGGACGACGACGATCGCGGCCCCCGTAGCGCCCCCGTGCTGCTGCTCGGCCACGACGGCGACGGCTGGCACGTGCTGTCGGAGGCGACCGTGGAAGGCCGGGTCGAAGCGCTGCGTGCGTCGGGCGCGTGGGTGTACGCGGTGACCCACGAAGGACACGGCCGGCGCGGCCAAGAGCTGGATCCCGCGCTCGGTGTTGCGGACGACGAGTTCACGACCGAGGAGACGCACGACATACCGTGGTGGGTCGAGCGCCGCGACACGCCGGACCGCCGGCTGCGTGTCAGCCACGGCGACGTGCAGATTGCGCAGGTCGCTCCGTGACGATCGCCACCGTCGTGCGCGCCGCCGTGCTGGCCCTCGGCGGCGCGCTCGCCGTTGCAGTCGGCTATAGCGCATGCGGTGGGCAGTCGAGGGGCGCGCCGGGCGCGGACGCGAGCAGCGGCGCGGGCGGAAGCGCGAGTGACGCCGGGGCGGACGCGCCAGCATTGCCCGACGCCGACGCCGACGCCGCGCCGCCTCCGTGGGGCGCACTGCCGACCTGGGATCCGGTGTGGCACGAGACGGCACCGCACCAGTGGAAGGAAGTGCCGCACGACAACATGCCGGACTGCGGGAACGGGTGTACGCCGCTATCGGCGTATCCACCCTTCGACTTCATCCCGTTCTCGATCGACGGCGACCGGGTCGCATACGGCACCACGGCGACGTCCGGCGGCTACACCATGCTGGTCCATCTCGGCACGCAGAAGGAATACTTGATCGACGACGGTAGCACGGAGCCGCACCTTGCAAATGGTGATTATTGCCAGACAGGCGAACCCGCGCTCAGCGGCGACTACATCCTCTACCTCGTCGGGTGCCAGTCGCACTCCCGCCTCGTGCTCCGCTCGCTGAAGACCGGCGAGTCCAAGACGGTGATGTTCTTCGGCCCGATGGATGACGGCTCGCCAGGACGTACCGGCCTCACCCCGACGCACGCGTACTGGTACTACGGCAACGCCAAGGGCCCGAACTCCGTTTCCAGCTTCGACCTGAAGACGGGCAAGGTAAAGACCACCGCCAATGGTGTCGGCATCTGCCGGACAATCTGGTTCCGGCCGGGGCCGAAGGGTGACGAAGTGCTGTGCACCGACGAGGACGTTCGAGCGAGTCTTGATGATCGACATCGCGCACCAGAAGGCCACGCCGCTCTCGCCGAGCTCGTACGCCCAGAACTACGGCTACCTCTCGCCCGACGGCACGCAGGCGGTCTGGTACGACTACCGCGACCCGGGGCCCCAGGGCCAGCACGGCAGCTACGAGTACAACTACGCCGGCGAAGTCTACTGGAAGAACCTGGTGACCGGCGAGCAGAAGCGCATCACGTTCGACAACCCAACGGAGCCGGTAAAGAAGCAGTTCCCGTCCATCCGCAACGGCGTCATCGCCTGGCAGGACTGGCGCACCGAGGCCGAGAAGAACCCACAGGGCGGGTCGGGCTTTGCAACGCAGGCCGACCCGGTGCGCTACGAGATCGGCACTAGCGGCACCGCCGCGAACTGCGCAGCAACCGCCAACGTGCTGAACCCCGAGATGACCGCCAAGGGCATTCTCGCCCTTGGCGGCGGCATGCTACCGGACGGAGGCACGCGCGAAGCGCTGGTGCTGCTGGCGTGTCAATGAGCTGCCGGTTGCGCCACGCCGTGGCGCCCGTTGCGCTGCTGACGATCAGCATGCCGGCGCTCGCGCAGCCGAGCGCCGCCTTTCCACCCGAACAGCCGCAACCCCCCGCGGAGCCACGCCCCAATTCCCCGCCGCAGCCCGCCGCGTCCGCGCAGGCGCCCGCCTCTCCGCAGAAGGGTCCCGCCCAGCAGCGCCTGGCGTACCCGCAGCCGCGCCCGCTCTACTCCCCGCCCCCCGCGCCGTCGCTGCACCTCGTCGGCTTCACGAGCGACGTGCCGCATGTGCGCTTTGCCGTCGAGTTCGACCAGAACCGGCGCGTGCTCGGCTGGTGCACGAACTCGTGCTGGGTCCGCCTCTGGCCGGGGCGTTATCGGGTGGACGTGGCGGCGTCGAAAGACGTGTTGGGCGGCTCGAGGCCGTTCAAGGTCGATGGGCCTGTGCTTGTAACCGTCAGCCCGCAGAGCCACAGGTCTCCTTTCTGGCTCGGCCTGGGCATCGGCAGCGCGGTGCTAGTGATCGCGAGCCCGGTGGCGGCCATGGTCTGGGCGCGCAACCTCAGCACGACGGAGCAGGACCCCTTCCCTACGGGTCTGCTCCTTCTGGGCTTCGGCTTCGTGGCAGGCGTGGTGTTGACGCCCATCAGCTGGATCAAGTGGACGCACTCGTCCAGGCCCGACTTGACGGTCGAGCGCATCGGTCGATAGACCGGGCACCCGCGCGGCGGCCATCGGTCGAGCGCCGAACGTCGTAGACAAGTGCGGCGGCGTCTCGCACGACCGCGCCGACGGCTCCGGCGCCACCGCCCGGAGCCCGCAGCGCCGCCCCTCACCCGGGACGCACCACCCGCACCAACGTGCCGATCACGCGATCGAACTGCCGCACCAGCGCAGCGTCCAGCTCCGGCATGTACCCCAGCGCCGCAGCAACCTCGAAGCAAGCCTGCTAGCGCACCGCGCGATTCTTGCCGCGGCTGTATGACCCCTCCGCCGTGTCGAGCGGTGCGCTGGCAAGCGCCCGCCGACACTGCCGAGCCAGGTCGGGGTCATGCCGCTCCAGCTGACGCAATAGCGGCCGGAGCGAACGAACGAGGTCGAGCAGAACAGGATAGATACGCAACATGATGCAACTCCTTGGCAGCCCCAAGCCCGCCAACCGAGCGAGGGCGAAGCCCGAACCGCCGCCGCGCGCAGGAGCTGTCCAGGCTGCGAGCGATAGCGAGCACCGCCCGCAGCCGCGCGCAGCACCCGAAGAGTGCGAGCACGGCGAGGACGGCCCCGGCCTGGACAGCTCCGAGCACGGCGGCATCCTGAAAAAGCCACGAGAGGCCCTCTCGCTCTCCCCCCAAGCCCTGTGCGCGCGAGGCGAAGCCGACGCGCGCCCCGCCCTACGCCCTCGCCCACGCTCTCGCCCTCGCCCCCGCACCCTGGCGCGCTATACACCGGGGGCCATGCCGGTTCCCGACGAGCTCGCGAAGGACCCCGCCGTCGCGGGGCCGCTCGGATCGCTGGCGCTGTCGGTGGCGGCTCCGCGGGCTTCGACGCTGGCGCTGCGCGCAGTGCGCTGGCATCGAGAGCTCAGGCGGCTGGGTGTGAACATGCCGCTGTCGGTGGTGCACGATCTGGGGCTCCTGCTCGCGTGCCCGAACGAACAGCTCGAGCTCGGCGCGCGCGCCCGCTACGACACGCTGCTTTCCGACACGCCCGGCGGCGCGCAGTTGATGGCGGACTACCGCAAGCTGGTCGACGAGGTGTCCGCCAGCGAGACCGCGCGGCGTTCGAGCTCTCTCGCCATGGGCGACGATCTGGTGGTGGTGCTTCTGGCTCGGCTGCTCGGCAGCGCTGCCTCGCGCGCGCGCGCCGTGCCCGCCTACGTGCCGGGCCTACCGCTCGACGCCGCTCTGCTCGAACGGCTCGAGCCGCAGCTGCCCGCGCTGTACAACTCCGTCGGCCGCAGCTGGGACCTCGCTGCGGTCCGCGCGCTGGTCGACGCGGGCCTGTACGTGCTGACGCTGGTGGACGCGCTCGACCTGGACACGCTGCAGCTGTTCGGCATGTTGGGCGGCGACGCGGCGCAGGGTGCGCTCGCCCAGGTCGATCTGCTCGGCGTGCTGGGCCAGCCCGAGGCCAACGACGTGGTCAACTTCTCGCTCGAGATCCTGCCGAGCGTGTTGGAGGCCAAGGCGCGTCCCGGCGCCGGCACGCATCCCGCGTTCGGCTACGCGGGGCTGGCGCGCAAGGGCAGCATCGACAGTCTCGTGCTCACCGAGCTGGCCTGGGACAGCGACGAGATGATGCGGCGCCTGGCGGACGACGAAGTGCTCTACTACGCGCACGAGCAGACGCGCGACGAGGCGCGCCGCGTGCACTACCTGCTCATCGACGCCTCGGCGTCGATGCGCGGCGAGCGCGCCACCTTCGCCCGCGGCATGGCGCTCGCCTCGGCGAAGAAGCTCCTGCTCGCCGGCGAGGACGTGGTCCTGCGCTTCTTCGATTCGCGACTGTACGAGCCGCGCTTTTCGCGCGGCGGACAGCTGCCGGTGGGCTACCTGCTGTCGTTCAAGGGAGAACGCGGGCGCAATCCCGCCCGCGTGTTCGGCGAGCTCGCTCGCTTTCTCGAGGTGACGGCGGCGCGCGATTCACGCCAGATCGTGGTCCACCTCTTCACGCACGCGGCTCTGTACATCCCCCGCGACACGGTGGCCGCAATTGCGCGCACGGCGCGGCTGGCTGCGGTGTTCATGCTGCCGTCCGGCGGCGATCTTTCGCTCGACTATCTCGATCTGCTCGACGCCTACTGGGTCGTCGATCACAAGGTCCTGGCCAGCCGCGGCGCTCGCGCGGACGAGGCGCGGCGCATCCTCGGCGACGTGGGCGCGCCCGAGCCAGCAGCGCCCGTTTCGCAGCGCGCTCCGGAGCAGCGCGCATGATCAAGGTGTTCGACGGGCTCCGCCCTGAATCGGAGATCGACGATCTGATCGATCGGGCGCGGCGCGCACGCGAGCCGGACAACGCGCTCCGCTCGCTCGCCATCGCGTTGCTCCACACGCACGCGCGCGAGGAAGCCTACACCCGCGCCGTGCAGCGCCTGGGCGAGATCCTGGTGCAGAAGGGCGAGCACCGCGCGGCGCTGTCCACCGCCTGGTACGCCGGCGACCAGGCGCGCCAGCAGGCCCTGCTCGATCGCGTGCCGTCCGTCGACCGGGCGCGCACCTACGCGGCGTGGGCTACGGTCGACACGCAGAACGCCCTGGACCTCTACCGCCGCGCGGCGGGCGAGCTGGAGCAGGCGGGAAAGCTCGTGCGCGCGGCCATCTACTACGAGCGGTCGGGCGACGTGGGCGCGGCCCGCGCGCTGTGGTCGAGGCTGTCCGACCAGCTCGACGCAGGAGCGGGCGAGCCCTACGCCGCCGGGCTCGCCCGCTTCAACGTGGCGCGCACCAGCCGCGAGGTGGGCGACCAGCGCGCGACGCGCGAAGCCACGGTGGCTGCCGTGCACCGGCTCGAAGAAGCGGCGGATCGCTTCGAGTCGATCGGGCAACGCGAGCGCGCCTTCGACTGCTACCACGTGCTGATCGCCATCGGCGAGCTCGGCGGGATGTTCGAGCACGTGCTCGAGGGCGTGGTGAACGCCATCCGGATCCTGGGCGAGGACAACCTCCGCTACCATGCCCTCCGCCTGTACGATCACGCCATCGGACTGGCCGAGCGCGCGGGCGAGAGTGCGGCGGCGGCGACTCTGGCGCGCGAGATGACGACCTTCGCGCAGAAGCAAGGGCTCACACGCATTGCCGCGCGCGGCACTCTGCGCCAATCGGAGCTGTGGCAGCACGCCGCCGACACCCTGCTCGAGCGAGGCGGACCGCCGGAGCTGGCCGAGAACGCGCTGCTCGCCAGCCTCCTCGCCAGTGCCGAGGCCGGGCAGTACGCCCGCGTCGGAAGCCTGTACCGGAGGCTCGTCGCTCTCGACCTGGAGCCGGCGCGCAAGCGCCACTACGCGCGCGCGGCCAAGCGCTACGAGAACGCCAAGGACGCGGGCTTCGCCGCCGAGCAGCTCGATGATCGGCTGGGACGCCACGTCGCGCCGCCGGACGTGTGGCACGTGGATCTGATCGAGTGGGAAGAGCACGGGTCTGCAGCCGAGGCGTGCGCGGACCTGCTGCTCGATCCGGACGAGACGGGCGACCGCATCACGTTGCGCGCAGCGCTGACCGCGCGGCTCGTGGCGCTGGACGCCGAGGCCGCGCCCGACAACGCGCGAGGGGCCGTGGTGCTCGCGCACTATCTCGCTCCGATCGGCCTGTACAC
Organism: uncultured delta proteobacterium; assembly: GCA_963826085.1. Lineage (GTDB taxonomy): Bacteria > Myxococcota_A > Polyangia > Polyangiales > Polyangiaceae > CAWDXG01. The sequence goes on from CAWGVN010000001.1 coordinate 514,591, forward strand.
GCTGCTCTCACCACTGGAAGCGCTGTACAAGCGACCCGAGCCGGCGGTGCGCCTCGCCGCGGTGGAAACGCTCTCGCGCTACTTCTTCAAGCGCACCTTCGTCACACTCGAGACCGCGCTGGGCGACCCGGACTCCAAGGTGCAAGCCGAGGCGGTCAGGGCGCTGGAGCGGCTGCGCTTCGAGCATGCCTGCGATCCGCTGTCGCGCATCTACCGGACCAGCAGCCGCCCCGAAGCCCGCATCGCGGCGCTCAGGGCTCTCGCGCGCATCGACGTCGACGAAGCCGCGGAGCTCCTGCTCGGGGCGCTGGACCACGGGGGCCCCGGCGAGCGCGAGGAAGCGGTCCGCGCCCTGTCCACCGCCCGGGGCACGCGCTTTTTCGACGCAGCGCGCGAAGCGTATCCGCAGGGCTCCGAGCGCCTGCGCGAAGGCGTGAAACGCGTGTTCAGCGCGCGGGGGATGGCGATCTAGGCGCCGTACATCTGGCCGCCTCGCCCGCAGGCCGCTACGATCGCGACATGCTTCGCTCCTGGCTCCTGCTCGGCTGTGCGGTTGCGCTCGCGGGCTGCTCGTCGTCGTCGTCCAGCGGCAAGAAGAAGGCGCCACCGGTCGAAGTCGGCTCGGCGCTCGATCTCCAGGGCAGCGTGGACCCGATCATCGCGACGGGTGGCGTCGGGTTCGGGATCGGATCGGGGTACCCGGGGCCGGCGCTGCCGTTTGCAATGGCGCACCCCGGGCCGGACACGCGCCCCGCCAAGAGCGAGGGGCCGAGCTTCTACCACTGCTCGGGCTACTACTACGGCGACACACGCATCGCTGGCTTCAGCATGATGCGCATGCACGGCACGGGCGAGCCCGACTACGGCGTGATTGCCCTGATGCCCGTCGACGGCATGAACGACAGCCGCCGCGACGAGGAGGGCTACGCGGCGGGCTTCTCGCACGACAACGAACAGGCGTCGCTCGGCTACTACAGCGTCAAGCTCGACAACGGCATCCAGGTGGAAATCACGAGCACGCTGCGCGCCGCGCTGTTCCGCTTCACCTTCCCGGCCGGCATCGACCCGGTCGTACTCATGGATTTCCAGCACACCCTGGTCAGCGGCAAGAGCGGCGGCGGCAGCGTAGGTTTCGAAGGCTCCGATACCATCACCGGCTGGATGCAGAACATGGGCGGCATGAGCAGCCGCTTCGGCGGCTTCAAGGTGTACGCGAACGCGGTCTTCGACCAGACGCCGAGCGAGAACGGCGTCTGGGACGACAGCGGCCTGCACGCCGGACAGCAGACGGCCTCCGGCACCGACCTGGGCACGTGGGTGCGCTTCCCGGCTGGCACCAAGACCGTGCAGGCGCGCGTCGGCGTGAGCTTCGTGGACGCGATCGGCGCGATCGGCAATCTCGAGGCCGAGATCCCTGCGTTCGACTTCGACGGTACGAAGGCCAAGGCGCAAAAGGCCTGGCACGACGTGTTCTCTCGTATCGAGGTCGACCCGGTGAAGGGCGGCGACGCCGACGGCACCGAAGCCACGATCCTCGGCACGGCCCTGTATCACTCGCAGCTCATGCCCACGCTGATGAGCGACGTGGACGGGCGCGCCGTCGACGTGCAGGGCAACGTCGTCACCGGCAAGACGCCGCGCTATAGCGACTTTTCGCTGTGGGACACCTACCGCACGCTACACCCCTGGCTGCTCTTCAGCGAGGATCCGCACAATCAGGCCTTCGCCGACTCGCTGCTCGCCATGGCAGCCGAGGGCGGTGCGCTGCCGCGCTGGTCGCTCGCCAACGGCGATGCGATGTCGATGATCGGCTCGCCGGGCGAGATCGTGATCGCCGAATCGATCGCGAAGGGCGTCAAGCCGAGCGTGGGCGAGGCCAAGGCGTACGAGCTCGCGCGCGTGGACGCGTTCGGACCATCGCCGGGGCCCATCGGCGGCCGCGGCAGCATCGCCGACTACCTGAAGTACGGGTACGTACCGGCGGACAAGGCGGGCGGCTCCGTGTCGCGCACGCTCGAGTACGCCTCGGCCGACTACGCGATGGCCGCGTGGGCGAAGAAGCTCGGCAAGAGCGCCGACGCCCAGACGCTGTCGAAGCACGCCGACTCGTGGAAGAAGCTCTACGACCCCGCCCTGGGCTTCTTCCACGGGATGAACAGCGACGGGAAGTTCGATGCTTGGCGCGGCGATACCGCTGTCGGCAACGACTACACCGAGGGCGACGCCTGGCAGTACATGTGGCTGGTGCCGCAGGATCCAGCCGGCCTGGCCCAGATTCTGGGCGGCACCCACAAGGCCGTCGCCAAGCTCGACGAGTTCTTCACGCAATCGGAAAACGAGAAGCCGCTGGTCGGCGCCCGCATGTACTACTGGCACGGCAACGAGCCGGATCTGATCGCGGCCTGGCTCTACGCCGCGTGGGGCGATCCGGCGCGCACGGACAAGTGGGTGGACTGGATCGTCCACACCTTCTACGGCACCGGCAACGACGGCCTGGCGGGCAACGACGACAGCGGCACGCTCAGCGCCTGGCTGCTGTTCGCTTCCACCGGGATCTACCCCGTCGCCGGCACGGATCGCTACATCGTCGCCGCGCCGCGCTACCCGCGCATCGTACTGCACCGCCCGTCGGGCGATCTCGAGATCACGACCACCGCCGATCCGCGCAAGTACCCCGTGCCGCTGTCGATGAGCCTCGACGGCAAGAAGGTAGACGGCCCGTACCTGACCCACGCCCAGCTCGCCGGCGCTCACCACCTCGTCTTCACGATGGGTCCGTCGTGAAGGGCGCGATCCCGGGACAGCAGGCGATGATCCGACCGGACAGGCTTTCCTTTTTCACAGGAAGATCGGAAGCGCGGAAGGTTTGTGGGGTCGAGGGCTGTGCGGTCCGGCGCGGCTAATCCAGAGACTTGCAGTCGCATATCGACGAGCAACCGCTGGATGCGCCGCACGACGGGCCCCACCCCTCGACCCCCAAAATCAAAGCCGTTCGCCAGATCCGTGAACTGCTCCTTCCGACCTTCCGATCTTCCTGTGAAAAAAACCCCACGCTGCACGTTGCGTGAAGCCTAAGCGGCGACCATCTCGCGCAGCTTGTCGACGCTGGGCACCTCGCCCATGACGATGAGCTGGGTGCCGACTTCGAGCTTGTGGTCGGGGGACGGGTTGTAGACGTAGCCGCCCTGGGGCTCGTGCAGGGCGACGACGAGCAGGTTGGTCTTGTCGCGGATGGGGACCTCGCGGAGCGACTTGCCGGCGAACGACGAGCCTTCCGGGATCGGCACTTCCTCGAAGCGCAGGTGCTTGGTGACGCGCAGCATCTGGTCGAGAAACTGCGTCACTTTCGGGCGCACCAGCTCGCTCACCAGGCGGATGCCGCCGATGCGGTTCGGGCTGACCGTGCTGTCGGCTCCGGCCTTGACGATCTTGGGCTCGTTCTCGATCTCGACCGCCTTGGAGACGATGCGCGCCTTGGGATTGAGCGAGCGCGCCGAGAGCGTCACGAACAGGTTGTCGCGGTCCTCGGCCAGGGCCGAGACGACGCCGCGCGCGCGCTCCACGCCCGCGGCGATCAGCGTGTGATCCTCGGTGGCGTCGCCCACCACGTACAGGAGCTTCCCGTCGAGCTCGTCGCTCACGCGGGCAATCAGCGCTTCGTCCTGCTCGATCAGCACGAAGGTCTGCCCGATGGCGTGGAGCTCCTCCACGATGTACTTGCCGGTGCGGCCGCAGCCCGCGACCACCATGTGGTCGGCGAGCGCGGCGATCCTGTTCTTCATGCGTCGTCTCCGGAAGGCCTTCGCGATCACGCCTTCGATCAGCAGGGCGGTGAGCGTCGACTGGAAGAAGGCGATGGTGCCGATGCCGGCGATGATCATGATGCCGGTAACGAACCGCGCCGCGGGATGGGCGTCGAGGTGCGGCAGCTCGGCGAAGCCCACCGTCGAGATCGTGATCACCGCGAAGTAGATCGAGTGAGCGAACGAATACTCGCCCTGCCCCAGGTAGTAGAGCGCCGCGCCGCCGAGCAGGATCACGATGCCGAGCAGCGCCAGGGCGCTCAGGACTCTGCGGATGGCGAGGTCGAACATGGACTACTTGCCTAGCGCCTGCTCGAGCGCCGGGGCGAGCTCGGGATAGTGCCAGGAGTAACCCCCGTCCTGCATCACCCGCGGCACCACGCGCTGGCCGGTGAGCAGCGGCTCGGCGCCTTCGCCGAAGCGAGCGCGCAGCGCGGCCGCCGGTACCGGCAGCCAGCTGGGCCGCCCCAGCACCTCGCCGATGGCGCGGGAAAGCGCCGCGTTGGTCACCGCGCTGGGCGCGACGACGTTGACCGGGCCGCGGATCGACTCGTCGTCCAGGCAGCGCAGCACGATGCCCACCAAGTCGTCGATGTGCACCCAGGAGACGACCTGGCGCCCGCTGCCGAGCGGCCCTCCGGCGAAGAGCTTGAAAGGCAGAACCATCTGCTCGAGCGCGCCGCCGTCACGCGCGAACACCACGCCGAAGCGCGTGCACACGACGCGCACGCCGAGCGGCTCTGCCTGGTGAGCGGCGGCTTCCCAGTCGACGACCAGCCGCGCCAGGAAGTCGTCGCCCGCCGAGCCGGATTCGTCGACCGCCTCGTCGGCGGGACGCGCCCCATACACGTTGATCCCGGACGCGCACACGAACACGCGCGGTCGTTCCGGTGCGGCCGCCATCGCTTCCACAAGCAGCCGGGTGCTGTCGACGCGGCTGTCGTGGATGCGCTGCTTGGCCGCGCGGGTCCAGCGCACGCCGACCGCCTGCTCGCCCGCCAGGTGCACCACCGCGTCCTGTCCCGAGAGCTCCTTGAACCAGTCGCCGGGCTGGCGGGGATCCCAACCCCGGCCGATCACCCGCTCGCCGAGACGACGGGACACCGCGGCGGGATCCCGACCGAGGACCGTGACCGCGTTGCGCCGTTCGAGCAGAGCGCGCACCAGGTGCGAGCCGATGAAGCCGGTTCCCCCTGTAATCAAGACCCGCGCCACGCGCTCTTCCTCCTCCGGGGCGCCAGCATAGCGGCGCAAGGCCCCGCGGGAGCGGGATCATGCCGGCCCACGGGCCTGCACAGTCGCCGCTGGACGCCCTCCCCAAAAGGCTCTACCGATTGGGCCATGAAGAGCATCACCTCGGGGCTGTTGGGGACCACCTTGCTGCTCGCCTTCGCGGCCGTCGGCTGCGCCGGCGCGCCCGCTGCGCCTTTCGACACGCTCAAGACCGCGAACCTCACCGCGTTCCGACTCCAGAACTACGAGCCTCCGCCGCAGCAGGCGGCGGCGCCCACCGCACCGGGCATGATCCCGGGACTGCCTCCGCAGATCCAGCAGTGGGTCCAGCAGGGCGCGCAGGGGCTGCAGCAGCTCATCCCGCCGGGTCTGCTTCCGCCGGGCATGCTGGGCGGAGCTGCTGCTCCCGCAGCGTCGCCCACGCCGGACCAGGTGCCCCGCTTCGAAGGCTTCCGCATCCTCGGGCAGACCCAGGTGATCGACAGCGATCTGAAGGAGAAGCTCGCGGACATCCTCGGTCACGAGGGCAACTTCCAGGCTGCGCACGCCAACTGCCTGTACGCGGAGATGGGACTATCGTTCCAGTCCGGTCCCGGCGCGATGCCGAACAACGTGCTGATCTCGTTTTCGTGCAACCAGGTCGGCGCGCGCAACTTCGCATGGCCCTTCCCCAACACCGGCATGAAGCCCGACACGGTGAAGGAGCTGTCCGACGTGGTGAACAAGCTCTGGCCGCCCGGCACTTGATCAGGCCGGCTCGGCGCACCGCACCGCGGTGAGCGCTAGAGCATTATCCAGAACGCGACCACGATCAGTGCGGCCAGGACCGCGAAGCGCGGCCAGGTCACGCCCCAGGTCACCCGCGTCGCGGGATCGTGCAGGTGCTCGGTATAGACGACATCGTCGGTGGACATGTCCACAGGATGTCCACGTCAGAGCGCTCCGCAATCGCGCGTGGTGTTCCGCCACGGTGGAGGAGATGCGACCCGTGGGGATCCGCCACAGCCCGCCGGCCTACTACGATTATTCCGCTGGTACCGAACACCACGGACGGGGCACGCGCATTGCACCAGCCATCCCGACGTGTCCGTTGCGATGCGACCGTTGCAGCGGATCGTTCATCGGCGGCACGGGGGGGGTGCCGCCATGTTTCATTTCGGGAGCGTACTGGTCGTTCAAGGGTGCCGCGAGCTGGCCGACAATCTAGTCGAGCTGCTCGACGCGCTCGGCTACGGCGCCCGGATCGTCGGCTCGGCAGCCGAGGCCCGAAGCGAACTGGAGAAGCGACGCTACCCGGTCGTGCTGCTGGACGCGGAGCTTCCGGACGGCGACGGCGTCGAGCTCGTCGCCGAGCTGCGCCGGCGCGACCCAACGCAGCGGATCGTGGTGCTGGCGTCGCTGCTCGACACCGCCCACGTGGAGCGCGCGGAACAAGCCGGCGCCTCGGCCGTGCTGCGCACGCTGCCCGCCTCGGGCTCGCTTGCCGCGCTCGGGCGCGCGCTGCTCACGCCGGCGAGCTCGAGCGGCGGCGTCCGCTGGACGAGGTCCGGCTGGTACGCGCATCTGCGAGCTCCCATCGGCCTTCGATGACGCCGCCGTCCGCCGTCATCCCGATCACCAGGCCCACGTCCGCGAACACGCTCACGAAGGGCGAGCGCCAGTCCGCCGAGCGCCAGACGCAGCTCCACGGCTCGGAGCTCTGGGGGTTCTGCAGCCACAGGTGACCGGTGCTGGCAGTCCACACGCGGCCGGCGATGTCCAGCGCCACGGCGGTCAGATCAGGCTCGCCGGGAACCACGGACTCGCTCGGCTCGCCCTGCTCCACGCGCAGCACGCGGCCGCTCGCGCCCACGACCACGCCGAGACCCAGATCGGGCTGGGCCGCGCAGTCCGTGTACTCGGACACGTCGGAGCCGCGCAGCCGCTGGGTCTCGAACATCAAGGGGGAGTAGATCGCGGCGAAGCCGTCGCCGGTCTTGGAGCGGCCGCTCAGCAGCCAGCTCTCGTCGGACAGCCGCGCGAGCGCCGAGATCGTCTTGGCCTTCGAGAGCGCTGCGGGCTTGAGCCAGCGGTGCGCCGCCAGCGAGAACAGGAGCGGCGGCTCGATAGGACGCGCTGCGACCAGCACCGCGAGGTCGCCGATTTCGCCGCTCGCCTGCAGAAACGTCACGCGCGGGTCGTCCGCCACGAGCACGCCGGACACGCCGGCCTGCGAGTAGTGCGCAATGGTCGCCTTGTCGCCGCCGACCAGCCACTGTCCGGCACCGACGCGCTCGGCAAAGCGGATGCCGTCGGGCCGGAGCCCGCGTGCCGGCGCCTCCACCCAGCTGGTACCGTTCCAGAACGCCAGGCCCTTGCTGGTCGCGGCCAGGCAGCGGCCGTCGCCTTCCCAGGCCACGCTGCGGACGACGCGGTTGGCGCCGGGATTGCGCCGCACGTGCCAGCCCCACTGGTAGCGCGTGACTCCGGAGTGCTCGCTAATGCTCTGCAGGCGCCGCCGCGGAGGGCTGCGACGCTTGGGCTCGGGGCGGAGCGCGCGCAGCACGCTGGCCGCGAACTCCCACACCGATTGCGGGCGGTGGCGCGGGTCGAAGGCCGTGGCGTGGGCCAGCGAGGCGTCGATGTCGGCACAGGCGTGCGGGCGCTCGGCGAGCTCCGGGCACAGGCTGCGGCACTCGGTGATGCTGCGGCGTTCCTTCTCGCGCGCCAGCAGGGCGCTGCCCGCAGTCGTCGGAGCCTCGAAGTACTCCTCGCCGGTGAGCAGGCGGAACACCACCGCAGCCAGGCTGAAGACGTCGCTCGCCGGTCCCATCTCGGCGCCGTCCCTGAGCTGCTCGGGCGCGGCGTAGCCCGCGGTGCCGCCCGGCGGGTTGATGAAGGTGCCGGTGCTGTGATCTTCCTGACGCGCGATGCCGAAGTCGGCGATCTTGAACAACTCGTCCGTGCCGAAGCCGCAGCACAGGACGTTCCACGGCGTCACGTCGCGATGCACGACGCCGACCTCGTGGATCGCCTCGAGCCCGCTGGCCAGGCACGTCACGGCAAGCGCCGCGCGATCGGGGTCGAAGGCGTAGCCGGTCTGCTCGACGGAAAAATCGATGCGCTCGTCGAGCGTGGTGCCTTCCGCGCCGCCGTGCACGTACTCGAGGGCGAGCCACGGCAGGTCCATCTCCACGCCCGCCTGCGTGACGCCCACCGCGCCACTGTCGATCAGCCGCACCACGAAGGGCGTGGGCGGCACGCGCTCGTTCAGGCGCTGGAGCGCCACCGCTTCCTTCTCGACCGCGAGCCGAGCCATCCGCCCCTGCTCGCGCATCATGCGCGGCCGCACGATCTTCAGCACCACCGGCGAGTGACCGTCGGGCGCGCGGCGGAGCGAGAAGAACGCCACCGCAAAGCTGCCCGCGCCCAGCGGGCGGTCCAGCTGGTAGCGCACCTTGCGCTCATGCGGAGATTTCAGCGTCAGGCCGGACAGCGCGGCGAGCAGGTCGTCTTGTGGCGAGATCTCGATCACTTACGGGGGCGACGAGGATAGCCCGCTCCGGGCCGCGGCGGTCCAGCGTTTCGGGCGGGCGGACCGAACCGCGGTTCGTTCTGTGCTTGACCGGGTAGCGAAACGTCCTACATTTCGTCCGCCTGCATCTGCCGGTACCCCGTAGGGGGCGATCGGTTTCGACGTGGGGACTGAACGTCAATCTGCGTGCGGTGGCTCCCGGCCCACTTGAAAACCGGGACGTAACCAATTGCGAACGACAACGCAATCGCTCTCGCGGCGTAAAAAACCGTAGAGCCGTCCAACCGAGAGGTAGCCTTGAGTATCGGAAGGGCGTCAACCACACAAGGCAAGGTCGCGTGAGGGTGCTTCCAATAGCGTGACCGAGATCAGCGGAAGCTAGGTCGTGGCCGAATCCACGGACCCAGTCGCTGGGGATACAGCGACTACGCACGTGAACGAGGGTTGACCGGATGCCTCGCGGACCCGGGTTCGATTCCCGGCGCCTCCACTAGCTTCGCGCATGAGCTGCCCCCCCACGTGGGGGCGTCACGTCGCGGGGCGCCTTGCTCGCGCTGCGCGCGGCGCGGGCCCGCCAAGGCCCCGCGGGAAAGCCGCGTGTGCGCTCCTACGGCGCCGTCCCCCGCACGGTGCGCCCGATCTTCCTCAGCCGCGCGATGAGCGCGCTGTGCGGCGCGTATTCTCCCCAGAAGAAGTAGTTGCCGCCGGCCCAGTTGATGAGGCGGTTGTAGGTGTCGTCGGCTTCGGTGAGCGCGGAGCGGGCGATCGGGCTGCCCGGGTTCTGCTCGAGCCAGCGGGTGTACTGCTCGAGCGCGAGCCAGCGAGGCGTGGTGCGCGTGAGGGCGACTTCGATCGCGTGCGACTCGGCGGGGTTCTTCTTCGGGCTGTAGCGATCGCTGATCGCGCGGTACATGGAGTTGTCCTGGCCCCAGAACAGCTCCGAGCGGTGTGCCACGAAGAAGCGCGCAAGCTTGAGCGAGGCGTCGGGATCGTGCGACGCGGCGAGGGCGCCGACTTGTCGCCAGAGCTTCGCCTGCGCCGGATGGTCGTGCTGCACGCGCAGGGCCGCGCTCTGCCAGCTGCCGCTGCCGGCGAGGCGAACCGCTGCTTCGAAGCGCGCCGCCTTTGCCAGCGCCTTCGAGCGCTTTTCGAGACCGATGAGGCCCTTGTCGTCGACCAGAACGCGAATCAGGTACTGCTGCGTGTCGGCGCCCAGCTTCGGCACCGCGGCCGCGAGATCCGGCCGCGAGCGCGCGACGAAGTAGTGCGCGGCGAGCAGCGCGCGCTCGGCATCGTTCGGCAGCTTCGCTAGCTGGGCGCGCGCGGCGGACCACTTTGCCGCGGCGATGAGCGCTGCCGCGCGCAGCTTGCCCCAGAGCGGCGAGGAATGTTCGATCGTGCGCGGGAAACCCGGCGGCAGATACCCGGGGTGTGCTTTCGTCACCGCCCAGAGCAGCAGCCTCTCCTCGAGGTTTTCCGATGCGGGACGGCGGCGGTGCGTGCGGGCGAGCTTCCACCAGCGCTGCGAGCGCGCGGGCGTGATCGTGCTCTCGTCGGCGAACGCGGCGACCAGCGCGGGATCCGTGAGCGAGTCGAGCTTCGCGACCGGCAGCGTCACGCCGCGCTGCACCAGGTAGCGCATCTCTGCCAGCGCGCGCACGCGCAGCCGGGGATACACGTCGAGCACCACGCTCCAAGCGCCGGCGCCGTCCCCGGAGAGGTAGCGGATGCGTTCCTTGTCGAGCCGCACGTAGTCGCGCAATGGGTGTTGCGGGTAGTGCGTGAGCCAGGCGTCCACCGCTTGCTCGAGCTGCTTCCACGTGGCAGCGCTCACCTGCTTGCGGATGGCGTCACCCCAGCCATTCGGGACCTGTGCACGGAACGCGGCGCGCAGGGCCAGAAAGTCGTGCTCCGCCTGGCGCGCCCGGATTGTTGCGGCGAGCGCAGCCGCTGGCACTCCCTGCGCCGGCTTGCCTGCCAGGAACGCGCGCACGGCGGCGGGCGGAAGCTTCGCCAGCTGGGGGGCGACCTGCTCGAGCTCCGCGGCGCGCCAGGCCTGCTTCGTCTGCGGCGCTGCGACAACCGGCGGCTCGGCGAGCCAGACAGCGACAGCGCGTTTCGCCTCGAGTGCGATGGCCTGGGCGACGCCGGACTTCAGCGCCGCGTCGAGCGCGTTCGTCGTCGGAGCTTTGGTCTTCGCCGCTGCGTCGTCATACGAGAAGCTCCACAACGTGCCGAAGTGCGACTTGTCCTCGCGCCAGAACGGATAGAGGAAGCGGAACTCCTCGCGCGGCAGGTACTCCCAGTCGTCGTCCTTCACCGCCAGGCCGTCGGCGATGGCGCCCACCGGCGCGAGCGCGCCCAGATCCGCGTAATCTGGGCCGCCACAGGCGTCGGCGGGCACAGGCGCGTTGCAGAGCGCGCCCACGGCGAAGCAGACGGCGAGCGCGACTGCGACGAATCCGCGGAGCCTCATTGGGTCGCCTCCAGATCAGCCAGCGCCGCGCGCGTGTCGCGCCCGGCGGGGAAGAGCCAGTTGCCGGCAAAGCCGGGCGCGCGCTCGAGCTCCGCGCCGCCGCGCCGCCAGCAGGCGTGCTGGGTGGTCACGCGCCCGCCGCGCATGCGCTCGTAGGTCGCGAAGCCGAGGCGGTACGGCATGTGCGCGCGTGCGAGCTCCTTCTCGATCCGTGATGCCTGCGCCGGCGAGCAGCCGAGCCCTGTGTCGAAGAGCTGCAGGATGTGCCCGTCTGCGACGCCGCGGAACATGTCTCCGTAGTCGCGCTGTGCGAGATGCGCGGGGATGCTGGTCACCCAGACCGGTACGCCGGAGAGCGCGCCGCGCCGGAGCTCGCGCACCACGGCCGCCCACTCTGCGAGCCGCCGAACCGGCGCGTCGTAGTCGAGCTGCACCTCGCTGATGCGCGCGCCGGTAGCGCGGGCCTCGGCCATCACCTCGCCGAGCTGCGGCTCGAGATCGCGTGCGAGCGCATGCGGCGCGCCGATGCGGGCGTGCACGGAGTCCTCGAGGCGGACGACGAGCGCGACGCTACGGCCCGCAGCTACCGGCGACAGCCCCCTCCGCAACGCGAGCGCGCCGCCGCGGCGCACCGACACGCTCGCTACCAGCACACCGGGTGCGAGCCTGGGCTGCTTTTCACGCGACGTCGCGAGCAGCGCGGCGTCCGTCCGCGTCCAGATCCAGAGCCCATCGACGCGCGGCGGCGTGCGGAGCGGCGCGCGGGGCGTCGGCCACGCCGCCACAAACAAACCCACCGCCAGGAGGGGAGCCCCGAGCCACACGTACGCCCGCATCGTCCAGGGCTTGAACGCTCCCGGACGCGAGGCGCTTCCCGGCGGGCGCGCTCCCGGCCGCTACATCAGCGACTGGATCTGCTTCGCGAGCGCTTTCTCGTCGCCTGCGTGGAAGCCGGAGTGGACGAAGCGGACCACGCCGTTCTGGTCGATAATGTAGCTGGTGGGCATGGTGCCGGGCTTGTACTGGCCGGCCACGGTCTGGCCCTTGTCCCACGCTAGCGGGAAGCTCACGCCGGTGTCCTTGGCGAATGCCTTGATGCCGCTCGGGTCGTCGTCGACGCTGACGCCGATGACCATCAGCTTGTCGCCGAACTTGTCGAGCAGCTTCTGGTAGGCCGGGAACGAGTCCTTGCAGGGCGCGCACCACGTCGCCCAGAAGTCCACGATGAGCACCTTGCCGTCCGCGTCGGACGGCGAGACCTCGTCGGCGCCGTACTGTGCCTTGAGCTGGAAGTCGGGAGCCTTCTGCCCGACCATGGGACTGTCATCCGCCGACTTGGCGCCCCCCGCGCCCATCGCCCCGCCGCAGCCGGCGACCATGCCAGAGAGCGAAAGCGAGCACGCGACGAGCACTGCCGAGAGCAGCGCGCCGCGACGAACCGAGAAACATCCGTGGGTCATCGACAATCTTTCCTGGGGTTGGGAGGGGGATTCAGCCGGTATCGGCCGACTGGCCCAGAGGGGGGCCGTGGGCGTAAACTCGTAGCACAAGGCGCGAGTCCGGAGGTATCCGTCGATCGAGGGACGGACCTTCAAAGCGACGGTGCGGCACATCCAGCGATCGGCCGTACGTCCAGTCGTATGCTCCCGCCGTGTCCGTCCGCTCCGCCCTGGCTTCCGCCCTCGCCTGCACGCTCGCCGCGTGCGCTTCGGGACCGCCCGTGGCGCTTCGCTCGCAGCCGGCGGAGGTGGCAGCGTCGAGCGCGCCGGCAGCCGCACCGCGACGGTCCCCTGCCCCGCCCGCGGACGCGCCGCCCGCCGCACCGGCTCCCGAAGCACCCGCCACTGCTCCACAACCAGCTCCGCATTTCACGGATCTGCCGGTCCCCGGGCACCAACCGGCGCGGCTCTGGGTTCCCGGCGGTCGCGAGCGGCGGCCGCTGATCGTCGTGGCGCACGGCGCGGGCGGGCGCGCCGAGTGGCATTGCGAGCTGTGGCGGAAGATCACCGGCGGCGACGCGTTCGTGCTCTGTCCACGTGGAACGCCCGTCAACCCGCACGCGAGCAGCGGCTACTTCTTCAGGAACGACCCGGCGCTGGAGAGCGAGGTGCTGGCCGCGGTCGGCGCGCTGCGCGCGGCGTACGCTCGCGTCGATCCGGGGCCAGCGGTGTTCGCGGGCTACTCGCAGGGTGCCATCATGGGAGCACTGATGGCGCACCGGCATCCGGATCTCTTTCCGCGCCTCGTGCTCGTGGAAGGCGGCCACGACTGGGACATCCCCTCGGCGCGTCACTGGCACGACGGCGGCGGAAAGCGCGTGCTGTTCGTGTGCGGGCGACGGGTGTGCGACAAGGACGCGAAGAGCGCGCGCGGCTGGCTCGAGCACGAGGGCGTCGAGACGCGCGTCGAGTACGTCCCCGGCGCCGGCCACACGCCCGCGGGCAAGGTGGCTGACCGCGTCGACGCGGCGTTTGGATGGGTCGTGGAAGACGACGCGCGCTGGCAGGCCGGCGACGCAGCGCGCCATCCATCGCGCAACTAGTGCGTACGAACGCCCCGGGTGGCGCACAATGCCCCGCCGGCGGCGTCGCAAGCCCGCAAGATCGCGTGGAGCCCGCGAGGCACGGCAATTGCTCGACGCTGCCCGCGGTCCTTGCACTCGAACCACCCTGGAGCCTCCATGACCATGACCCATGGGCGTTCCCGCCCGCTCGCTCTCCCCGCCCACCGCGCGGCTACCGTCGACATCCACGACGCGGTCGCCGGCGTGCTGTCGGTGCTCGAAATCGACGCGCCACGCGACGACGACGTGGCTTGCACGGTGGAGTCGGCCCTGTTCGATCTGCGCATCCAGATCGTGCGGGTCCGCTCGCGCACCACCCGGCGCCGCGCAGTGCACCAGTACGAGGTAGTGGAGTTCGACGGTGCTCCGCTGCGTAGTGGAAGACAGCGGCAGGTGCGGAGAGAGCTCGCCGCGCGTCTGCGCGCTTCGTGACCGCGTCCACCGCGCCGCACACCCGGATCCCGGGACGACTTTGATCGTCGTCAACATATTTCCGTAGGGATCGGGGCGTTGGTACGGGCACCGAGGGAGCAGGAGGGTTACGATCACCGGGAGAGGGATCGTGATCCAGTGGACCGTCAAGAGGGTGCTCGCTCGCGCACCCCGCCCGGGCTACCCGCACGAGAGCGTCTCGCGCGCCGAGGTCGAGAACTGGGTGCGTGAAGCGCGCAGCCTCGGAATCACCACCGTCATCTGCTTGCTCTCGGATCCGGAGCTCGGGATGTACGCGGCTGCGCTGGCGGTCGTCGGCGGCCTGCTCGGCTTCTACCGCTCGCGCGGGCTGGAAGTCCGCCACATCCCCATCGACCCCGAGCACGAGCCGGTCATGACCGAGGCGCAGCTCGCGGAAGTCGTGGACGCCTTCAACCAGGCGGACAAGCCGGTCGTTCTCCATGCTTCGGCAGGCGGAGCGCGCACCGAGGCCGCGGTCGAACAATTGAAGGAGCTGCTCGGCAGCTGCTAGCCGGGGCAGGGCCCGATGGCGGCGTTTCCGGAGCGCGCCGCCGAACCTGGTTGACCACGACCGCGCGCCGCACGAGCATGCGCGGCGTGAATCGCTTCCTCTTCTTTGCTTTGTCATCTCTCGCCATCGGGTGCGGAGCGCGCACCGCTCTGCACGAGCCCCCGCCCGACGCGGGGATCGTCGATGCGAGTCAGGACGTGTCCGACGCCGCTCCCGACGTGTCTGACGCCGCTCCCGACGTGACCGACGCCGCTCCCGACGTATTCGACGCCGCTCCCGACGTGCACCACGTCAGCTGCGAGGAAGCCGGCATCACGTACATCTACTTGATTTCGTCGGAGAACGAGCTGTTGCGCTTCTACCCGCCGAGCCTGAAGTTCAAGACGATCGGGACCATCAACTGTCCCTCCGGATTCGGCGACACCCCGTTCTCGATGGCGGTCGACCGCGACGGCATCGCCTACATCCTGTTCTCGCAGGGCGAGCTGATGCGCGTCAGCACGAAGACGGCGTCATGCCAGCTCACACCCTTCGTCCCGGGCCAGGGCGGCTTCCCAACCACTTTCGGCATGGGATTTTCGGCCAACCTGAACGACCCCGGGGAAACGCTCTACGTCGCCGGCGATAATTTCAGCGGCAGCGCCACTGCGCTGGCCACAATCGAACGTCAGCACGTTTGCTCTGACGACCGTCGCGCCGTTCACGCAGGCCATCGGCAATCCCGAGCTCACCGGCACCGGCGACGGGCGACTGTTCGGTTTCGGCCCCGGGACACCGAACTCGCACATCGCCGAGATCGACAAGGACACCGCGCAGATCAAGAGCGACGTGCTGATCGACCTGCAGCAGAGCCAGTTCTCGGCGTGGGCGTTCGCGTTCTGGGGCGGCGACTTCTACACGTTCACGTCGTCGTCGCAGGGCAGCTCGGTCGTCCACCGCTACACGCCCGGCGGCAGCACAACGCCGCCGGTCGTGGCCAAGACGAACGTGACGATCGTGGGCGCGGGCGTGTCGACCTGCGCCCCGTCCAAGTAGGGGAGGCTCATGTCGATCTACGGATGGTTCAAGGGAAAGGGCCCGAGCGGCTTCGGCTACAGCTCGACTGCGGAGCAGGTCACCGAGGGGCTCGATCTCTCCGGCCGGACGATCCTGGTCACGGGCTGCAACTCCGGGCTCGGGCTGGAGACGTGCCGGGTGCTGTCGAGCCGGGGCGCGCGTCTGATCGCGGCTGCGCGCACGGAAGACAAGGCGCGGCAGGTCTGCCAGAGCCTCGGAGCCGGCGCTCTGCCCGTGGCCTGCGAGCTGTTCGAGCCCGGGTCGGTGCGTGCCTGCGTCGAGACGGTGAAGCGCGACGGCGCGAAGCTCGACGCCGTCATCTGCAACGCGGGCATCATGGCGCTGCCGCAACTGCAGCAGGCCTACGGCTACGAGCTGCAGTTTTTCACCAACCACATCGGGCACTTCCTCCTGGTCACCGGTCTGGTCGATCAGCTCGCTGCCGACGGGCGCGTGGTGATGCTCAGCAGCAGCGCGCACACTCGAGCCCCGAAAGAAGGCATCCAGTTCGACAATCTCGATGGAAAGCGCGGCTACAGCGGCTGGACCGCCTACGGCCAGTCGAAGCTCGCGAACCTGCTGTTCGCCAAGGAGCTGGCGCGGCGCTTCGAGGGTTCGCCCCGCACCGCCAACGCGGTGCACCCCGGCGTCATCGCGACGAATCTGGGGCGCCACATGCCCGCCGTCGCACAGGTGGGGTTTGCGGCGGTCAGCCCGCTGTTCCTGAAGAGCGTCGCCCAGGGCGCGGCCACGCAGTGCTACGTCGCCACGCATCCGGACGTGGCCGGCGTGTCCGGCCAGTACTTCGCAGACTGCAACGTCGCCGAGCCGACCCGCCTCGCCAACGACGCCGCGCTGGCCAAGCGGCTCTGGGAAGAGTCCGAGCGGATCGTGTCTGGAATCGGATAGGCGACCGCGCCGCGGAGCGCGGCCGCCATCCGCGCACTATTTTTCGAAGGGCAGCAGCCAGGCGAGCTGCGGCTGGTTGCCAGGGTTCGACGAGCCGAGGTTGGTCGGCTCGAGCGTGTACCACTGGAAACCCCACCACGGACCCGCTGCCCACCAGGTCCAGCCGATCCAGGCGTCCCGGTGCGCTTCCATGTACGTGAGCATGCCCGTCACCGCCGTCTGGCAGGTCGCGTTGTCGCCGCCGGCAAACTCGCCGAGGAAGCCCCGGTAGTTGTGGCTCTCCAGCCACGCCGTGGCGGCCTTGATGCGATCCACGCCTACGGTGGTGCTCACGCAGGCCGGGTTGGTGCCGGAGCCGTCCGTGTCGAGGTACTGGTGGAACTCGAACGCGAAGTTATTCCCCGGATCGACGACCCCGGTCATGATCGTGCTGTTCGACAGGGTCGAGCCCTGCGTCGTCCAGGTGTCGGCCCCGGTCCAGCCGTTGCCCGGCACCAGGATCATCTGTTTGGCGCCTGCGCCGCGGATGGCGGCGATGGCAGCGTTCGCAGCCGACAGCCACTGCGTCGTCGGCAGATCATGCGGCTCGTTCATCAAACCGAAGACGACGTTGGCGTTGTTCTTGAAATGCCCGGCGAGCTTCGACCAGAAGTCGGCGAAGTCCGCGTTCGAGACGGTGCCGCCGCCGATGATGTTGCCGTAGTAGCGAGCGTAGTTGTGCGGATCGAGGATGACGTGATCGCCCTTCTGCGTGGCGTAGCTCACGATTGTGTCGAGGCGCCCGAGCTCCGTCGCGTCCAGCGGATCGCCGGCAGCATGCTGCATGCGTTCCCAACGGAACGGCACGCGCACGATGCTCATGCCCTCGCTCCGGAAGTAGTCGACCTCGTCACTGTTCGGGTAGATGTAATTGACGCCGTAGGTCCCCGGCAGGCTCGTATCGCCGAAGTCGGCGCCGGCCAGGTTGACGCCCGTGAACCAGGTCGAGCCGCTGCCGCCGCTGCCGCCGGTCGACGATCCACCGCTGCCGCCGCTGCCGCCGCTGCCGCCGGTCGACGATCCACCGCTGCCGCCGCTGCCGCCGCTGCCGCCGGTAGACGATCCACCGCTGCCGCCCGTGGACGAACCACCACTGCCGCCGGTAGACGAACCACCGCTGCCGCCGCTGCTCGACGACCCACCCGTGCCGCCAGCAGACGTTCCGCCGCTGCCGCCGCTGCTCGACGACCCACCCGTGCCGCCAGCAGACGTTCCGCCGCTGCCGCCGCTGCTCGACGTGCCTCCCGCGCCGGACCCGCCTGCGCCTGCACCCGCTGCGCCGGAGCCACCTGTGCCTGCACCACCTGCGCCCGAGCCACCTGTGCCCGGAGCGCCGCTCGCTCCTCCCGTACCCGGGTAGCCACCCAGGTTGTTGTTGCCACTCGAGCCGCTCCCCCCACACGACACGAGCAGCGTTGACACCACAAGGCCTATTCCGAGTGAACGAAACAACATGGCCCTCACGTTGACATGCGCGAGCCTTGCGCGCAGTACACGCAATGGAGGTTCCTGGCCGCACGCGTTGCGCAGCGCGGTGCGTACCTTGCGCAAGCACTGCGCTCGCGCTGGACGACGTGCAGGCAAGCGTGCACCTCGTGCGAGCCTCAGAGCGGCTTGATCACGAGGTTGTCGAACGCGACCTTCGTTTCCCAACCGGTGAAACCGAAGCGATCGTGACCGGATCCGCCCAGCGGGTGCGGGTCGTCCCAGGACAGGAAGGGCTTGTGGTCGATCTGCCAGTCCAGGTGCCCGCCGCGCCGTGTGATTGTGAAATGGTACGTGCGGGCCGGCTGCACTTTCGGCTCGGTGCGGAGCGGCACGCTCTTGTCATTTTGCCAGGCGTGCTCATTCTGCCGAACCAGCACCGAGCGCGAATTCCGCCATCCCCCGAAGATAAAGACGTATCCGCTCGCCGTGTAGATGAGGTCCCGGCGGACGGCGTCGTCCGATTCGTGGCTCTCGCCGTCGCCGAAGAGCTCCACCTTCATGTCGCCGTCGGGCGAGAAACCCGTCACGTCAACGTCGACCTGCACGTCGTCCGGCAGCTTCCGCTTGAGCCACAGCGGGTGATTGTGCGCGAGCGCCACCACCAGCGCGCCGTGCTCGATGCGGTACGGTCCGCCCGTGTTGTTGTAGTCGGGACCGATCCGGCGACGATCGAAGTGGTCGGTGAAGCCTGCGCCGAGCGGAGCGACCTTCCTTGTGCAGCCGCCCGCCAGGACCGCGCACACACACAGCAGAAGCCGGGCGCGCACCCTACTGCACCATCACGCCGAGGTTGAAGCAGCGCGCGCGATCGCGCGAGTCGAGGTGGCCGCCACAGACCTTGGCCGCAAGCTTCGCGGCTCCGTCCCCTCCCGAGTGCTCCAGCGCCTCGGCGCGGTCGAGACAGAGGTGCGCCTCGTCGCTGCTGGCACCCTGGTGACAGGGATCGCCGTTCGAAGCAGCGGGCGGCGCGCTGGCGTCGGTTGGAGCCTTTGCGTGTTGCGCGTTCGCGCCACCGCAGCCCGCTGCCAGAACGAGGGACAGGATCGCGAAGGACCGGCGCGCCATCCCGCATCGGGTAGCATGGTTGGCGGCTGCGGGCTTGACGCGGCGCGAAATCATTCACGCTCGTGTGCGGGTCGGTTACCCTGGAAGCAGGCAGTTCCGGGGCCCGAGGAGAGACACACGTATGACACGGCAGAAGTTCGCAGGCGCGCGTTCCGCGTCGGGATTGGCAGTGATGGCCGCCTTCGCGCTGGTGGCCGCAACTGCATGTGGCGGAGGGGACACCTTCGCGAGCGGGAACCAGGGCAGCGGCGGGGCCGGAGGCGCGGCAGCCGGAAGCGGCGGTAGTGGAACCGGCGGAACGGGCGGCGCGAACGCCGGCGGCACCGGAGGTGCGGCGGGCGGCGGCGCGGGCGGCGCCGCAGGCACGGGCACCGGAGGTGCGGGCGGCAGCGCCGGAGCGCCGACGTGCGGCACCTGCGACGGCTGTTGCGTCGGCAGCGCCTGCATTCCAACCGGGCAGCAGTCCTACCAGCAGTGTGGCGCCAACGGGAACGCCTGCACCTCCTGCGCGTACGGTGTCACCTGCGACAGCGGCAAGTGCACGGACAGCATCGATCCGAACGCGCACTTCAACATTGTCGTGGACAGTGTGCAGGTACAACCCCACGATGGGAACGGCAACTCCTGGGATCCCCTCGGCGGAGCACCCGATCCACAGGTCTGCTTCGACGACGGGCAGGGCAGGAACGGCTGCACCAACTACTGCTCGGATCAGGAGTCGTGCACCTACTCGGTGGCCGACGGCACCGTGAAGACCGTCGCGAGCGTGCCGGGCACCGGCTCTACCATCAACTTCAACGGCGACTCGCTGTCGCACCTCACGATGGTCGTGTACGACTACGACCCCACAACCGGCAGCGACAAGGTCGGGTCACAGAACCTGCAACTGCAGAAATACCAGGCGACCTACAGCTACAGCTCGTTTGGCCAGGTCGTCGTCGTCAACTTCCACCTGGTGCAGGGCCAGTAGCTACGCAGCCGCGATCCAGTCGCGGCCGGCGTCCTTGCAGATGCCGGTGATGCGGGCGCGCAGGCGCTGCTTGACGCGGGTCTCGAGCTGGCGCGCCCGTTCGCGCGACACTCCAAGGCGGCGGCCGATCTCGGCGAGCGACAGTTCGTCCTCCGGGGCCGCCATCAGCCGGTGCTCCGCGATGAAACGGTCGCGATCGTCGAGCTCCGAGACCGCCCGCTGGACCGTTTCCCGAACGCGGCTCTCGCGCTGCCGTTCGTCGAGCAGGTCGTCCTGCGCCTCGGTCGTCGAGAGCGCGTGACCGAGCCCCGGAGTCCGATCGATCTCGACGCTGTCCAGGGACAGGTCGTGATTGTCCAGGCGCTGCAGCATGGCGGCCACGTTCTCCGGGCTGGTCTTCATGTGCTGGGCCAAGAGCCGTTCGACCTCTTCCGGGTCGCCGATGCGTCCCGCGATCCGCGCTCGCTCGCGCCTGAGGTTGAAGAACACGCGTGAGCGCAGCGCGCCGAGACCGCCGCCGACGATGCTGCGGAAACGCAGCACGTAGTCGATGATATAGGCGCGGATCCAGTACGAGGCGTACGTCACGAACCGGAGCCCCCGCTCCGGCTCGAAGCGCGTCAGCGCCACCGCGATGCCGGCGTTGCCTTCGGCCACCAGCTCCAGCACGGGCAGGCCGTAACCGCGGTATTTCAAGGCGACGGCCAGCGCGTAGCGCAGGTGCGAACGAGCCAGCTCGTCGGCGGCCGCGCGATCCCCGCTCGCCTTCCAGCGCCGTGCGAGATCCAGCTCGCGCGCGCGGTCCGGCCTGGGATAGCTGTTGGCGCGTGCCATGTAGCGGCGCAGCTGCGCCTCCCCGGAGCTCGTCGAGCTCCGGCTACGGATTGCAGTTGGCATGGTCGGGCCCCTCAGCGTCCGCTGATCGCGGCTTCGATCTTCCGGAGCGCCTCTTCCAGCGCTTCGCGCACCGCGCGCATGGTCTCCGGCGTGAGCTCCCCGCGGCGCGCGCCCTTCCGGAGCGTCTTCATCAGCCGCGCGACCATGCGCATCAGATCGCCGAAGTACTCCGCGTAGGTCTCCCAGGGCTCTTCCTCGAAGCGGTCGTAGAACTCGTCGACCGCGCCCCGGTGCTCCTCGAGATCACGCCGGCCTTCCTCGGTGATCGCGTAGACCTTGCGACCGCTCTCTTCCTGGACGCGCGCGTGTCCGAGCTCCTCGAGCATCTGCAGCGTCGGATAGATGACGCCGGGGCTCGGCCGGTAGCCGCCCGCGGCGCGCTCTTCGATGTGCTGGATGATCTCGTAGCCGTGGCGCGGCTGCCCGGAGATCGCGTCCAGCACCACGTAGCGGATCTCGCCGCGCTCGGCGCGCGGCGGCCGATCACCGAAGGCCTCCGCCCACCACCTCGGCCCCTGCCGCTGGCGGTGCCGACCCCGCCCTTGATGTTGATCCCAACGTCCCATCCAGAACCAGGGCTCCGACCCGAAATCCGACCCCATCATCATGAATCTCCTGTGCTTTCCAACCCAGAAACGCATCGCTTGGTGCTTTCCGATATGTCTCACGACACATCTATAGATATATCTTTCAAGCCGTCAAGAGGGTCGGGGGGTCCTGGCAGCCGCTGCGCGCAGAGCGGCGGCGCGACACCGACAGCCCGGCGCGACCCTGCGGACGAAGGTGTAGGCTACGACGCATGGCGGAACGCGCGACGGAACACCGGAACGCGGACTACTTCCGCGACGGGATCCGTCAGGACGCGGCCCGCGCCGAGGTCGACAAGGCGCTCTACTGGCGTCGCTACAAGCTCGAGCACGGGCCGGCAGCCGGGATCCGCGTCGCCGACGAGCTCAGGCGCCAGGTCGTCCGGGCGCGGCCGGGCTGGCCGGACGCCGCCGAGCGCGCTCGCGATCACGCCGCGCACGAGCGCCTTCTGGATGCCCTCGCAAACTGTGCTCCCCGCTGCGGTTGAGCTGCTCGTCGCATTCCGCCGCGCCATGCGCCGGCGCGGGTGGCAGTGGTACGTGTTCGGCGCGCAAGCGGCGGTAGCCTACGGGCGCCCGCGTATGACAGGCGATGTCGACATCACGGTCGCGCTCGCCGGCGACTCGGTCCACACACTGCTGGCCTCGCTCCGCGACGAGGGTTTCGCCCAGCGTTTCCAGCTCGACGAAGCGTTCCTGTCGACCGCACGCCTGCTTCCACTCGTTCACCAGGCGACCGCCATGCCGGTCGATGTGCTGTTGGCGCAGCCTGGCTTGCACACGGAAATCCTCACGCGAACGCGCCTCGTCGACATCGGCGGCGCGAAAGTGCCGATGATCGGCCCCGAAGATCTCGTCGCGATCAAGATCGTCGCAGGCCGGCGCAAGGATCTCGAGGACGTGCGCGGCGTGCTGCTCGAGCAGTGGGACCGGCTCGATCTCGACCACGTTTCGAGCATCCTCCGCCGGCTCGAGGATCCACCCGGCGACACCCGGCTCGCGCGGCGCCTCGCGCGGCAGCTGTCGCGCGTGCGGAAGATGCTCGGCTCCGGTGGGAGCGGCCGGCCGCATCGGCGATAAACGTCAGTCGGCGGCGGCGAGCCCTCGCTCGCCCGCGCCCCGCCTCTCGCGTCCGTCAGCTTGCCTGTCAGCTTTTCTGCCAGCTTTTCTGCCAGCTTTTCTGCCAGCTTTTCTGCCAGCTTTTCTGCCCTGTCGCCGCCGGGACCCCCGCGCGGCGAAAGCCGCGCCTGGGGGACCCGGGCGCGCGCAGCCCGGAGGGCGAGCACGGCCGGTCGCCACCTGGACGTGGAGCGCTGGGGAGCACCCGCTGTCGCTTTCGCCTACCCCACCCAGACGCGCGCGTTGTCGAACAGGCGCATCCAGGGGCCGTGCTCGGTCCAGGTGCGCGGTCGCCACGAGTACTGCACGGCGCGGAATACGCGCTCGGGGTGCGGCATCATGATCGTGACGCGGCCGTCGGGCGTGGTGAGCGCCGTGATGCCGCGCGGCGAGCCGTTGGGGTTTTCCGGGTAGTGCTCGGTGGGCACGCCGTGGCCGGTGACGTAGCGAGCTGCAACGAGATTGTCGTGCTCGAGCTCCTTCGCCCGGCTGGAGTCGAGCTCGGCGCGCCCTTCGCCGTGCGCGACGACGATGGGCAGCACCGATCCCTCCATGCCGCGAAGCAGGATGGACGGGCTCGGCTCGACGCGCACCAGCGAAAGCCGCGCTTCGAACTGTTCCGAACGGTTCCTGACGAAGCGCGGCCAGCGCTCCGCCCCCGGGATCAGCTCGCGCAGCACCGACAGCATCTGGCAGCCGTTGCACACGCCGAAAGCAAACGTGTCCTCGCGCTCGAAGAACTGCCGGAACGCTTCGCGGGCCGGCGCGTTGAACAAGAGCGACTTCGCCCAGCCGCCTCCCGCGCCCAGCACGTCCCCGTAGCTGAAGCCGCCGCACGCGCAGAGGCCGCGGAAGCCGTCGAGCGCGATCGCGCCGCCGAGCAGATCGCTCATGTGCACGTCGATGGCGTCGAAGCCCGCGCGGTCGAACGCCGCGGCCATCTCGACCTGACCGTTTACCCCCTGCTCGCGCAGGATAGCCACACGCGGGCGCGCAGCGCTTCCGACGAACGGCGCGGCGACCCGCTGGTCGACGTCGTAGGTCGCGCTGCACACCAGCCCGGGGTTGTCGCGCGCGACGCGGCTCTCCTGCTCCTCGTCTGCCGAAGCCGGATCGTCGCGCAGCGCCTGCATGCGATGTGTGGTGCTGGACCACAAGCCGCGCAGCTCGAAGCGATCCTCGTCGAGCAGCACGCCGCCGCCGCGGCGCACCACGATGCGATTGCCGGCCACCGGGCGGCCGATGCGGTGGACGGCGTCGCCGAGAGCGTGCGCGGCAAACGCGTCTCTCGCGCGCCCCACATCGTCGGCGCGGACCTGCAGCACGGCGCCCAGCTCTTCGGCGAACAGCAGCGCCGCGTCCTCTGCCGCGTGATCTCCCAGCTCGATCTCCAGGCCCGCGCCAGCCGCAAACGCCATCTCCAGCAGCGCGACCAGCAGCCCGCCGTCGGAACGATCGTGGTAGGCAAGCACGAGCCCGTCGCGGCGCAGCGACCCGAGCGCGTCGAAGAAGCCGCGGAGCAGCGCAGGATCGTCGAGATCCGGCGGCACGTCGCCGACCTTGCCGAATACCAGCGACAGGCAGCTGGCTCCCAGCCGGTTCTGTCCGCGACCGAGGTCGATGAGCAGGAGCTCCGTCTCGCCGTCGTCCAGGGAGAGCTCCGGCGTCAGCGCGCCCCGCACATCCTCCACCGGAGCGAACGCGCTGACGATGAGCGAGAGCGGCGCGGTGACGCTTCGGGATCCGCCGCCGTCGTCCCACACCGTGCGCATGCTCATCGAGTCCTTGCCCACCGGGATCGCAATGCCCAGCGCCGGACAGAGCTCTGCGCCGACGGCGCGCACCGCGTCGTAGAGCTTCGCGTCCTCGCCCGGGTGTCCGGCCGCGGCCATCCAGTTCGCACTGAGCTTGATGTCGGAAAGGTGCGCAATGGGCGCGGAGGCGATGTTCGTGATCGCCTCGGCCACCGCCATGCGCGCCGAGGCCGCGGCGTCCAGCACGGCGAGCGGCGTGCGCTCGCCCATCGCCATCGCTTCGCCGCTCACCACGTCGTAGCTCGTGAGCGTGAGGGCCGCATCGGCCACGGGCACCTGGAACCGCCCCACCATCTGGTCGCGGGCGACCAGACCCGAGACGGTGCGATCGCCGATCGTGATCAGGAACGTCTTGTCCGCGACGGTCGGAAGAGCGAGCACGCGCCTGAGCGCCTGCGCCAGATCCAGCTTGGACGCGTCGAAGCGCTCCTCGGCGACAGACAGGTGGCTCGTCTCGCGACGCATGCGCGGCGGCTTGCCCAGCAGCACCCCGAGCGGCATCTCGATGGGGCGGTTTCCAAAGTGCTTGTCGTCGACCACGAGCTGGTCTTCGGCGGTCGCGTTCCCCAGTACCGAGTGGGGACAGCGCTCGCGCCTGCAGATCGCCTCGAAGCGGGCGAGCCCGGCCGCCTCGATCGCCAGCACGTAGCGCTCCTGCGCCTCGTTGCACCAGATCTCGAGCGGTGACATGCCCGGCTCGTCGCTGGGCACGCGCCTTAGCTCGAAGCGCGCCCCCCGGCCGCCGCCGTGGACGAGCTCGGGCAGCGCGTTGGACAGCCCGCCGGCCCCGAACGTCATGGATGCTGACGATGGGATTGTCTTCGCCGAGCGCCCAGCAGCGGTCGATGACCTCCTGGCAGCGGCGCTGCATCTCGGGGTTGTCGCGCTGCACGGAGGCGAAATCGAGATCCTCGTGCGAGGCGCCGCTCGCCATGCTGGACGCGGCGCCGCCGCCGAGGCCGATCAGCATTGCAGGCCCTCCCAGCACGACGATCGCGGCGCCGACCGGGATCGGCTGCTTGTCCACATGGCCCGCGCGGATGTTGCCGAGCCCTCCGGCGATCATGATCGGCTTGTGGTAGCCGCGGATTTCCGGACCCCCGGCGCCCGGCACCTGCTGCTCGTAGCTGCGGAAGTAGCCGCACAGCGCGGGACGGCCGAACTCGTTGTTGAACGCGGCCGCGCCGATCGGTCCCTCGAGCATGATGTCGAGCGCGGAAGCGATGCGCTCGGGCTTTCCGTGATCCGCTTCCCACGGCTGGACGGCACCGGGCAAGCGCAGGTTCGAGACGGAGAAGCCGACCAGACCCGCCTTTGGCTTGGAGCCGCGACCGGTCGCGCCCTCGTCGCGGATCTCGCCGCCCGATCCGGTGGACGCGCCGGGGTGCGGCGAGATCGCGGTCGGGTGGTTGTGCGTCTCCACCTTCATCAGGATGTGGACGGGCTCGACGTGGTAGCGATAGCTGCCCGTGTCGGGATCGGGGAAGAAACGCCCGCCCGCGTGCCCCTCCATGACGGCGGCGTTGTCGTGGTAGGCGCTGAGCACCCCACCCGGGCTCGCTTCCGTGCTCTTCCTGATCATGGAGAAGAGCGAGCTCGGCTGCGCCCGCCCATCCACGACGAACTCGGCGTTGAAGATCTTGTGCCGGCAGTGCTCGCTGTTCGCCTGCGCGAACATCATCAGCTCCACGTCGGTCGGATTGCGGCCGAGCTCGCGGAATGCATCGAGCAGGTAGTCCATCTCGTCCGGGGAGAGCGCCAGGCCAAGCTCCTGGTTGGCGCGCTCGATCGCGGCGCGCCCGGAAGCGAGCACGTCGATACTTGAAAGCGGGCGCGGGTCGGCATGCGAAAAGAGCGCGGACGCCTGGCTCTCGCGGTCGAGCACTGTCTCGGTCATGCGATCGGAGATGGCCCGGCGGAGCGCCGATTCGTCGGAGATCTCGCCGTCGAGCATCCAGAGCACGCCGCGCTCGAGCCGCCGCACGGCGCCAAGGCCGCATCCCTGCGCGATGTCGGTGGCTTTGCTGGACCAGGGCGAGCGGGTACCGATGCGCGGAACCACCACGCGCCGCTGCGCGTCGAAGCCGGGCGGCTCGAACGCTGCGCCGTAGTCGAGCAGACGCCCGAGCTTCTCCTGCGCGGCGTCGTCGAGCTGGCCGTCCACTTCCACGAAATGCACGAAGCGCACGGCGCCTCGCCGCACGCCCGGATTCGCTTCACGGATGGCGGCCAGCCGCTTGTCGAGCCGGGCGGCGGACAGTGCCGAGGCTCCGGGCAGGATCAGCATGGGCCAAGCATGCCCTCGCTCCCCCGATCCATAAACCCAATTAGCGAAAGCCGGCCGCAGAGGCCGTCCCGCAACGCTCAATCGCCCTGGGCGGCGAACTGCGCGGGGGAAGGAAGCCTCAGCAACTGTCGTGCCGACCCCCGACCGCCAGGTCATCCGCAAATCCCGGACATCGCGTTGTGCCAGCGTGCCAGAAACGTGACGCTGGCATCAGGTACCCGTGCTGCCGCACGCGCCGTCCGTGCTAGAAAATCCAGCGTGCTGCTTGACCATCGACCCAGGGTCCCGCTCCACCTGGCTGCCTGCGCTGCGTTTGCTGCGGTGCTGTGCGCGATGCCGCGCGCCGCACGTGCCGCCCCGCCGGGCCACACAGCGCAGCCGCGCCGCGGCCTCTACCTGCACGCCGCCATGGGCCCGGACGTGATGGGCGGCAAGGTCAGCTACGGCGGCACCGTCTCGCTGGCGGGGTCGCCCCGGCCGTACTCGTACCAGGCGCACTTCAGCGGGGTCGGGGCCAACGTCAAGCTGGCAGCGGGCTGGGCCTTCATCGACGGGCTGGCGATCGCCGCAGAAGTGCGCGACGTGCTCCAGATGACCGGCAGCGCGAAGCTCCCGCACACCACGCTCAGCTATCTGTCGCTGCAGAGCCTTGGCGGACTGGTGGACTACTACCCCTACCCGGCCGGTCCGTTCCACGTCGCCCTGGGGCTTGCCTATGCGCGCGACGAATACGCCAGCGAGGAGGAAGCGAGGCTCTCCCCCGGTGAGATCGTCGTCCACGCCGACGACATGAACGGCGTGCTCGGCCATGCGAGCGTAGGCTACGAATGGCGGGCGAAAACGGGCTTCCAGGTCGGTCCGTTGCTGGACGTTCGGGTCACGCGCCTTGCCAGCAAGGAGGGGCGCACCAATGCGCGCGGCGCCTCCCTGATGATCTCGGCGGGATGGCTGTAGCTACGCCGTGGGCTTGAGCTCCCACTGGCAGGAAAACTCGTGGTAGCGGCCGCCGTCGCTCATGCACTCGGTCTCCCGCGCGCCCGGCAGGATGCGCGCACCGATCACGTCCATGGCGGCGATCATCCAGCCCTCCATCATGCGGCAGTGCGCGGGATCCATCTCTGGAAACTCCACGATCCTGAGCACCGTGTGTTCGGGCCGCACATCGATGGCCTCCATGTACCCGGCACCGTCGCTGTACATGCCCCAGATCGGCGTGCAGGCCTCGATCATCTTCTCCGGCGCGGGGCGTACCGCGTACACGCGGAAGATCGTCTCCAGGTCGTGGCGCGCCGCCATGTCGCCGATGGCGCGGCAGAACGACAGGTCGCCGCTGCCCAGATGGCGGTCGGCACTGTGCAGCAGACCCACGAACGCCTCGTAGGGGTGTAGCCCGAGCCCGTCGATGCGTTTGGAGAAGGTCTTCTGCGCGGCGGGGCCGGCGTCGGCCACGATCTGCTGCAGCATCTCCTCGCCGTAGCTGTGCTTGACGAAGCGGGCGGTGCCGAGAAACGCCATGCCGCGCATCCGAACCATGGCGGGTCCATAGCACCTCCCGGGCGGGCCGTGCGATAGTCCTGTCCACGCAGGTGGAGTCGACGTGTCCTCGAACCGGAAATTGAGACGAGCCCAGCAATCGCGTGGTGTCCAGAAGAAGGCCGCGCCCCGCGCCGCGAGTCGCGAGGAGCTGCGACGCCAGACGGCCGGGCAACGATTCAAGACGCCCGGCTCCGACCGGCTGTGGGTCGCGCTGCTCGGCTGGGATGCGCCGCGCGCGGAGCGCATGTGGCTCGCCCAGAGCGTCAACGACGCGGCGCAGGGCGAGCACGCTGCCGTCGCACTGGCCGCGTTCGGGACGCGCTCCGCAGCGGGCGAGAAGCTCGACGAGAGCAGCTTCGAGACCGCCATCGGGCTGTGGAAGAGCTCGGGCGACGACTACCAGCCGGGCGAGCCCTCGCCGAAGTGGGAGTACCTCGCGAACCTGTGCGGAAAGCTCGGCCTGGGCGGGCCGACGGCGGAGGATTTGTCGGGCGACTGGGAAGCGTGGACCAGCATGTCGCTGGCCGCGCCGCCGCGGAAGCTGCTCATGGACTCGCTGGCGCAGACCGAACAGATCGCGATGGCGCTGGAGGAGATCACACACTCGGACAACGCCGCAGCGGTGGCCAACGTCACCCGCGCGCTGTGGCAGGCGCTGGCCTACGGCGACGAGACGACCTTCAAGCGCGTACGCGGCTGGGCCGAGGACTGGCTGTCGTCGCTCTCGAAGGGCTGAGCGGGCCCCCACGCGGAAAAGTCGTCCGGAAGCGGACCCGGCAGCGAAGGCTGCGCCGTGCGCTCGAGCAGCGAGAAGTCGTGGCGCGCGACCAGGTTCAGCGGCAGCCCGCGCTCCGGCCCCTTCTCGGCGAACCAGCGGCGCGCTGCCTGCACGTTCTCGATCAGCACCGCGTGCTGCGGATCCGTCTTCGCCGCCTGCATGAAGTGGTGCTGCATTCCCTGGACGTTGCCGCGCGCAAAGGCGATGCACCCGAGATAGTCCAACGCGACCCCCGGCAGCGGATAGCCGAGCTCGAGAGCGCGGCGCACGTGCTCTTCGGCCTTGTCCAGCTGCCCGTCGCGGTAGTAGGCGCCGGCGAGATCCATGTGGGCCGCGTGATGATCGCCGAGCCGCGCCAGGATAGCCCGGCACTCGTCGACGCTCTCCCGGTAGAAGTCCTTGAGGCCCGAGTTCTCCGCGAACCACTTGTCCATCATGCGGGCATCGGCATCGGAGGCATCGAAGGGAGTCTTGAGCTCCTGGAAGTCGCCTTTGAAGTACTCTTCCCGGTCGAGCCAGCCGGCCTTCTCCGCATCGTGGAAGTCGACCGTGCCGGGGTAGATGCTGAGGCACGAGAACAGGTACTGGTGCGGCTTGGCGCGCTGGAGGAACTCGAGCGTTTCGTGGAAGGTCTCTGCCGTCTCGCCGCGGTTTCCCAGCATCATGTAGTAGCGAACCTGGATGCCGAATTTCTTCGCCATCTCGGTGCTCTGGATGATCTTGTCCGGCGTGATCTTCTTGTTGATGGCCGAGAGGATCGCGGGCGAGCCCGATTCGACGCCCAGGCTGAGTCGCTGACAGCCCGCCAGGCGCATCTCGTACAGAAGCTCTTCGCTGAGAACGTCGACGCGCGTGTCGCAGCTCCACAAAAACGACAAGCGTCGCTCACGGATGCCGCGACAGAGCTCGATGACGCGCTTCTTGTTGGTCGTGAAGGTGTCGTCCTTGATCTGGAGCATGCGGACGGGGACCTTGCCGAGCGCGAGCTCCAGGTCGTCGAGCACTTTCGGCACCGAGCGGCCGCGGAAACCGCGCCCCCAGGTCGTGTCGGCGCCGCAGAAAGTGCACTGCCAGGGACAGCCACGCGAGGTCATGACGATGTGCGTGCGGTAGTACTGGTGCGCCGAGACCAGCGAGTCCAGATCCGGGATCGACGCGCGCGGCGGTCCTTCCAGCACACGGCCGCCATCGCGATAGAAGGTCCCCGCGATGCCCGCTTTCGGCTCCCCGCCCTGCAGGCGCCCCACCAGCTCCATGAACGTGAGCTCGCCCTCCCCCGTCACCACCGTGTCGATGGCGGGATAGTGCTCGAGCATCTCGCGGGCGAGCGGCGTGGCGTGCGGTCCGCCGATGACGACGTGCGCGCCGGGGTGCCGCTCGCGGATGAGCTTTGCCACGAGCGCGACGCCGCGACGGTTCGCCGTCCAGCACGACATCCCGAACAGATCCGCATCCAGCGCACCGATGACCTCTTCCACCCGCGACCAGGCGAAGCCCGACAGATTGAACAGCTTGACCTGGTGCCCCGCCGCCCGCGCCTGGGCGCCGAGCGAGTACAGGCCATACGGCGTCTGGTGGAAGTCCGCGTCGAGATCGCCCTCGCGGTAGTCGCGCGGCGGGCCGTCGCCCTTCCGATCGGCCCGCTCGCCCTCTGCCGGGATCTTCCATGGCGGCGGATACAACAGCGCGATACGCATCGTAGCCCAGGAGTCTAGCCGCTGGAGCGCGAGGCGCCGTCAAAAACCGCGCCGGTCAGGCCGAACCGTGCGCTCGCGGCTTCGCTGGCCCCGTCGCCCTGCGCTCGTCGACCTCGCCCTCGGCCGCGTCCGCCACTGCGACGCCGAGCGGGAGCAGCGAGCGGAACGGATTGGAATGCATCACCAGCGCCGCCCGCGACGGCAGCCCGAGCGCGGCGAGCGTCCGGCAGACCGGGTGTGCCGGCTGCTCCAGGGCGAGCTCCACGCCCTCACCCCGGGCCAGGCGCGCGCGGCAGCTCGTCGCGATCCGGGTCCGCAGGAGCTTGCCGCCGAGCACGCTCAAGGTGGTCACACCCGGCTGCGGCAGGCTGGGCCCGCCCGGAACCGGAATGCGCATGGACAGCACGCGCTTGCCCTCGTGAACGAGCGCGGCTTCCACCCGCTGCCCGCTGATCTCGATCGGCAGCTCGGCGACGAACTTCGGGTACCCCCACAGCTCGCGCCCTCCGGCCCACGCGATCTCCGTCGTCACCGGGAGATGCAGGATGTGCCCGCCCACGACTCCCCGGTTGCGCAGCATCCCGAAGAGCGGATAGCGGGGCTTGTCGAGAGGATGGTGCGCCAGCACCGCTAGCGACAGCTCGTGGTACGGACCGATCGTCGTGTCGCGGTAGTCGAACCAGCTGATTGCGGCGATCGCCGTGCGCCCGCGGAACACCAGCGGCACGAGCCCGCTCGGTTCGAGCAGCGGCCGGGCGCGGGCGGGCTCCACGGGGAAGACCACGGTGGTGGCCGTGGCGTCGCGGTACTCGATGGGCAGCTCCACCCGGCCCTGGCTGGTCTGCATGCTCACGTGCGGAACGCGGAAGAATCTCTCGTCGTCCATGCCTGTGCCCCTGTCGTCATGCGTGGCGTTCGCGCCATTCCTCGATCACGCGCCATGCGTCCTCGAGCGAGGAGACGGTGTGCTCCGTACCATGAAGGGTATCCTCGAGGTACACGCGGGGGCCATCCCGTCCTGCGAGCAGGCCGCGCGGCAGACCCGCGCGCACGGCCTCGTAGAGCTGGACGGCGTCGGCTTCCTCGTCGTTCTCCTCGTCCGGGACGTCCTCGCTGTCCCGGTTCTGCTCGACGAGCTCGCCCCAGCGGCGCGCGGCCGCGACGTTGGCGGCGGCGAGCAGCGCCGTCCGGTCCCTGGACGGTAGGCTGTCATCGAACGGAAGCGCGCCGGCCCACCTCTCCTGCCACAGATCCGGCCAGTCGAACGCGGGGATGTTCCCGCGCAGCATATCGGCTTTCTGTTCAGCCCAGGCCCGGCCTGCCGCCTCGGCCCGGACGTAGCTTTCGCGTTTCATGTTCCCCTCCAACGGGGGGACGCGTGCAACCGGCGTTCCCGGGCGTCAAGCCGCGGGGCGCAGGCCGAGATGCACCTCCTGCAGCAGGCGCGCAAGATCCTCGCCGGAAGCCGGGATGCAGGAGAGCAGCCGATCGGCGTTGCGGGCGGCCCAGGAGTGGGAGTCGTCGAGCGGTGCGACGCGCGCGGACAGGCCAAGCATCGAGCGCCACTCCCGACGCCAGAGCTCGTTGTACCCGCGCAGGAGGTCGCGCTCCGTGCTGCCGGCACGCGTGGCCGAAAGCCGTTGCGCCAGGTCGTGGGCCTCACGGAAGCCGATGTTCATGCTCTGCACGCCAACAGGGCTCGTTCCATGCGCTGCGTCGCCGGCCAGCCAGATCCGCCCCTGCCCGTAACGGTCGGCCAGGTAGTGCTCGAAGCGCACCGTGTTCGACCACACAATCTCTCTGGGCTTCGGCTCGAACCACGGCGCACGGCTGGACAGGAGCTCGGCGAGCTCGGGGATTCCGGGCGCGGCGTGCGACTCGGAGACCTCGAAGCTCCAGCGCCCGCGGCCTGGACCGAGCGGCCACACGACGTTGCTCGTGTCGGCCTCCAGCACGACGCGGGACTCGCCCGTGAACGGCATCTCCGCCGGAAACTCGAAGACCGCGAACCATTGCGTGGCCCGGGCCTTCTCCACGGGTATGCGCAGCGCGCGACGGGTGAACGATTCGTAGCCATCGGCGGCCACCACGTAGTCCGCGCGGACGTTGTACGTGTGATCCAGGCTCATCTCGGTATGCGCGATGCCGTAGCCGACCGAGGCCTTGTCCATCTTGGCGATCTCGACCTCGACCGAGTCGGTGTGGGTTTCGATGGTCAGCGCCTGGTGGTCGTGCAGCACACGGATCCCGCGCTTCAGCAGCGCCTTTTCGAGCACTTCCTCGAGCGCCGTCTGCGGCACGACGAGCACGTAGGGGAAGGCGCCGTCGACCACGGAAAAGTCCAGAGTGAGGACGGCCTGACCGCCGTCGTAGAACACCTGGCGCTCGACGCGCTGCCCGGGCGGCAGCAGGTAACGGGTCAGGCCCAGCTCGTCGAGCAGACGCAGCGATTCCGGATGCAGTGCCAGACCGTAGCTGTGCTCGGCGCCATAGCCATCCTTGTCGATGATCTGCACGTCGAGGCCGCGCTCGGCCAGAGCTAGCGCGGTGTACATCCCTACGGGACCGCCGCCGATCACGAGTACTTCGCTTGACTTCTTCATGGTGGACTCCGGGGCTGAGGTCGTAATGCCCACCGGTCTTGCGCGGGCCGGCGCAGTGAGCCTCATTGGTCAAGCCTGCAACTCGCATGCCTTTCGCCAAACGCCCGCAATTGCAACGACGTCGCGCATGAGCTGCGTCGAGGCCTTGAACCAGCGAAAGCTTCGCGCTGATACCAACAAGGCAACTTGTCGGGCGTCATGATCGTCCAGGCACCTGCGACGCAGCGTCGGGATCTTCTGATCCAGACGTGCGTCGGAGCACTGACGGTGTGTTCGACGTGGAGCCCGGCACTCTCGCCGAGCGCGATCGTGACGTGCGTCATGCCGCAGCGACGCCTAGGCGACGGCGCGCGACGCGCTCTCGACCAGGACGTCCACCAGGAACGGCACCGATTGCTGTCCGGCCAGCTCGGCCAGTGCGTAGGCAATCGCGCGGCGGCTGGCGTGCGGGGGATCCCGACGATCGCCCAGCTCGCCTCTGGACCGCCGGCGAGATCGCGCCCGCTTTCCACCCGGAGGTCGAGCTCACGACGGTAGACAGCAACCTTGAGCCCTGGCGGGTCCAGCACGCCGAGCACCCGGATCGCGAAGGCAAGCCGGTCGAAACGCTCGCTATCCCGATGCTCCAGCCAGTAGAGCCAGCGCTCTTGATCGATCGTCTCGTAGCGGCGCTCGTCGCCCACAGAGCGAGTCTGCCCCGATAGCAGCGCGGACGCGAGCGTTGCGCGGTGCAGCAGGTCGCGGCATGAAAGGCCCAACATGATGCGCACCCACCGACTTCTTCCCCTGATCCTTCTGGTTTCCGGACTTCTGGCCGGCGGCTGCAAGCGCAAGCCGACAGGCATCAGCGCGCACCCGGCACCGTCGAACGTCTCCCGGCCGCCTGTGGCGACAGCCCAGGCGCCGCTCCCGCCGCTGCCCCCGGGCGCGCGGACCGAGGACGAGAAGAACACCATCGCCGTGTTCCGCCGCGCTGCCCCGTCCGCGGTCTACGTCTCGCAGCACAAGACGGTGTTCGACTACTTCCACGGCCAGGCGCTCGACGTTCCGGCGGGCTCCGGCTCCGGCTTCGTCTGGGACGACCAGGGACACATCGTCACGAATTTCCACGTCGTCCAGGGCGCGAAGCGGCTCACGGTCACGCTGGAGGACCAGCACACGTACGATGCGACGATCGTGGGCGTAGAGCCGCGCAAGGACATCGCGGTGCTGCACATCGACGCGCCGCACGAGAAGCTGCACCCGATCCTCCACGGCGAAAAGCCGCCCGAGCTGGTCGTCGGCCAGAAGACGATCGCCATCGGCAACCCGTTCGGGCTCGACCACACACTCACGACGGGGATCGTGAGCGCGCTGGGGCGCGAGGTGCAGGGCGTCGGCGGCGTGACGATCCACGACATGATCCAGACCGACGCGGCCATCAACCCGGGCAACTCCGGCGGACCGCTCCTCGACAGCACCGGCGAGCTCATCGGGATGAACACGATGATCTTCTCGAAGAGCGGCGCCTGGGCGGGCATCGGCTTCGCCGTGCCGGCACGCTTCATCCTGCGTATCGTGCCGCAGATCATCAAGACAGGTCGCGCACAGCAGGTCGGGCTCGGCATCCAGATCGACCCGCTAGGGCGACTGGAGCGGCGATTGGGGATCCGCGGCGTCGTGGTGCTCGACGTGATGCCGGGAAGCCCCGCGGAAAAAGCCGGCCTGACGGGAATCGAGCGCACCGCCGGCGGTTTCCAGATCGGCGACGTGATCGTCGGCATCGACGACACGTCGGTCACCGACTACGACCAGCTGTACAACGCGCTCGACGGCCGGAAGCCCGGCGAGAAAGTCAAGGTGCGCGTCGCCCGCGGCGACAAGGTGCGCGTCGTGGAGATGTCGCTCGTGGTCGTGCAGTAGTCAGGCGGCGCTCGTCTCGACCTGGGCCGCGTCTTCGCCGCATGCCCACAGTCCAGAGTGCGGCTCGGTGGCGCGTCCGAACCTGAGCCCGATAGACAGCTGCGTGCCGGTGAGCTGCTCCATCAGCGTGCCGGCCAGCGCCATCAGCTCGTGGCGCGCCTCGTCGTCTCCGACCTCGCGCCCGGCGAACACGAGACCGCCGGAGCTGTCCTGCAGCGACATGTGCGTGAGCAGCGCACGCGCCACTCGGCAGCGCGACTCGAAGACCTCGTCGTCGCTGGCGTCGCCGGCGGCGAGAACGGACGTGGACACCGTGCGCCCGCGGGCCTCGAGCGCCTGGAGGCGCCGCACCACGCGCAGCGCAAGCTCGGCCGGTGCTTCGTCACCCTGCTGCGCGATCACGATCGCGTCCGGAGTGCGGCTGCGGCACTCCTCGACCCAAGTGGGAAAATCCGACCCGTGCTCCATGATCACCAGCACGACCTGCTGCCCGTCCGCTTCCTCCATCGGCTCGCCCCCTCCCGGTGTTCTGTGCACGGCGCGGGCAGCTAGTGCAGCTTTCATGCCGCCGGGCGCGGAACCTGATGTCCACTTGAAGGCGGCCTGATCCGGGCAATTGCCACGCAGCGCGTGCACCGGGCGGGGCAGCCGCTGCAAGGCTTGCGCGCAGAGGACACCGTGCCGCACCTTGCGGCTCGCAGCTTGCAGCGCGGAACAGGCCGTGCATCGCTCGGCGCCATGCCCACAATCCGCAGGATCGCCGTGAACACCGGCGGCGGGGACGCGCCCGGCCTGAACGCGGTCATCCGCGCCGTCGCGCTGAGCGCCCACTCACGGGGCTGGGAGGTCTTCGGGATCCGCTACGGCTACCGGGGTTTGCTCGAGGAGCACGGGCCGGACGGGAGCGACGGCATCGTGAAGCTGGACCGCGACGCCGTGCGCGGCATCATGCACCAGGGCGGCAGCATCCTCGGCTCTGCCAGCCGCAACGATCCCTTCCACTACCCGGTTCTGCAGGACGGCGAACCTGTCCCGACCGACGTGTCGTCCCGACTCGTGACGCGATTCCGGCAGCTCGGCTTCGACGCGCTGGTGGCCATCGGCGGCGACGGATCGATCAAGCTGGCCCACCGCCTGCTGGAGCGGGGCCTGCCGCGCGTGATGGCGGTGCCAAAGACCATCGACAACGACCTCCGCGGCACGGACGTGACGTTCGGATTCGCAACCGCCGTGGCCACGGCCACCGACGCGATCGACAAGATCCACACCACGGCCCAGTCTCACGAGCGCGTGATGGTCGTTGAGGTGATGGGGCGCTACGCGGGTTGGATCGCGCTCGAGTCGGGCATCGCGGGCGGCGCGGACGTCGTGCTGATCCCGGAGATCCCCTACGACCTGGACCGCGTGTGCGAGAAGATCCAGCGACGCGAAGCGATCGGCCGTCACTTTTCCATCGTGGTGGTGGCGGAGGGCGCGAGACCCATCGGCGGCGGCATGGTGTTCCAGGGCGAAAAGGACGCCTTCCACGAGCACGCCCGGCTCGGCGGCGTCGCAGAGGTCCTGGCCCGCCAGCTCGCGGAGCGCACCGGCAAGGAAACCCGCAGCCTCGTGCTCGGCCACCTCCAGCGCGGCGGAAGCCCCGTGATGTCCGACCGCGTGCTGGCGCAGGAGCTCGGGTGTGCCGCCACTCGCTTCCTCGCGACGACCGACCGGAGCGGCATGGTGTCGGTGCGCGGCCAGCGGATCGATCTGGTGGGCCTCGACGAGGCGACCCATGGCCTCAAGACCGTGCCGCTCGATTCGGACCTGCTGCAGACGGGGCGCGACCTCGACCTGTGCTTCGGGGACGAGGACGCCGGCACGCTGCTCCGGAGCGTGCGACCCGGGGCGCGCTGACGCTGCGGCTGTTGCTACCGTGACAGAGGCTACAGGCTGTCCCGCGCGGCGCGGAGCACATCCATGTAGCTCACGATGCCGACGAGCCTCGAGCTGTCGGGTTCCACGACCGGTACGGCGCCGATGCGTTGTTCGAGCATGATGTCGACGACCTCGGTCACGTCGGTACCTGCCGTCACCGACAGCACGTCGCTGCTCATCACGCTGCCGATGGGCTGCGCCAGCCGCTGGGCGACTTCCTGCGGATGATCGAACTCCGCAATCGCCGTCGGCGTGAAGGCGCGCAGATCGCGATCGCTCACGATCCCGACGAGAGCACCGTCCTCGACGACCGGAAGGTGCCTTACGTCGGCTTCCATGAGCTTGTTCATGACTGCGCCGATGG
Organism: uncultured delta proteobacterium; assembly: GCA_963826085.1. Classification (GTDB taxonomy): domain Bacteria; phylum Myxococcota_A; class Polyangia; order Polyangiales; family Polyangiaceae; genus CAWDXG01. Next base: position 552,172 of record CAWGVN010000001.1, read on the forward strand.
TCTCGTCGACCGACACGGCGAAGGGATTGTCACTCATCAGTTCCTCGACGTTCATGCTCCTACCTCCTCCGGACGCGCCGGAACGTCTCCGTCCTAGCCGACAATGTGGTGCTTGCCTACCGGCTGCACGCTGCTCGCCTGCGGCCCTTGTTGCCCTTCTCCTTCCGCCAGCACGAATCTGACCTGGGCACCGGGCTCGAGCTCGGAGAGCGGCGCGTCGACCACCGCGTTCTCGTGGAAGTACACCTCCACGCCGTCCGGCGTCTCGAGAAAACCATAGCCGTCGGTCGGGCTCACCCGCACGACGCGCCCGTGCTCTGGAACCTCGTGGCTCTTGACCATGCCGCGCTGGCGGTGAAGGTAGTCTTCGAGCTTGCGAACCGCCGCGTCGAACGCATCGCGCAGCGCGACGTACAGGTCCTGGTGGGATTCGCACTCGCGGGGCTCGCGATTGGCGACCAGCTCGCCGCCGGGCACGGTCAGGTCGACCGTGACACTGTACAGGTTGCCTTTGTGGTGCCGGTGCGACGCCGCGACAACGATCCGGCAACTGGTGATGCGGTCATGGAAGCGCTCGAGCTTCCTGGCCCGCTCCCGGACCTTCGCCTCGATGGCGTCCGACGGGGGCAGGCCGCGGAACGTGATCTGCAGAGGGACTTGCATGTCTTGAATGAGTGCACCCGGCGTGCCACCCGCGTACGGCAGATCCGCTCTTGTGCGCCCGGCGGCGCTGCAGACTCTGCGAACGCGCCGCTGGGGCGCGCAGGGCTCGCGCACTCGTTGAATCGGGGACGGACGCCGCCGGAGCCGGCCATTGCCGGACCCCGCGGCGGTTTTTGTTCAGCAACGACAGCGCAGTTCTGACGCAGCAGCCGCTCGCGCGAGCGCATATCTCCGCTCTGGCACGCCGCGTGCTTGAGTCCACGACGTCTGGCGGCCGGCGAATGGTTCGTTGGTTCGCATGCAGGTCAAGAGGAACCCTGGACGTGGCTGTGGAATGAAATAGGTCCATAGAGCTGGAGGAAGCGGCGAACCGTCGAGAGGTTGAGAAAACCCGGGGACGGCATGCCGCACGGAAGCGCCGCCTTCCGCGCGGGCAAGGCAACTCCAAGTGACGCCGCGAAGAGGGCCGACAAACCCTGACAGGTGGAGGCTGATACCGACAAGGTACGGTCGGGAACGAAGGTGAAGGAACTCTGAAGAGGACAGGCGTCATACGAGAATGAATCCGGATCGGCCCGGTCCGGAGGACGGCCGGTGACGAAAGCCTTGTCGGGCACGGCAACAGGTCCGCACAAGGCGCTGCGGTGAATCCATGAACCGCAGAGCCGCCAGCATACAAAGCTCGAGATTCGCGCTGAACCCCAGGAGAGGCAATGCCCGCAAGGGCTCCACCGGCGCTCCTTTTCCTGCGAAAGGGAAGGCCTGCAAACGCGACCGGAGAGGACGCGTCGACCGCCAGACATCACTTCCTCGGCGCGGGCACGGCGTGTGCTTCGTCGATCGAGCAGGGCGCGTGCGCCCGCCAATCCGCGAGGAGGAACGATGGCCCCTATCCGCAGGATCCTCTGCCCAGTCGATTTCTCCGAGGGCGCGGAGGCTGCTCTGGCAGAGGCCCTGTTCCTGGCGCAGGGCCTCGATGCCGAGGTCGAGGTCGTGCACGCCTGGCAAACGCCCATCGTCATCCGACCTGATCTGGTGGTGTGGGTGGAGGGAACGGCAGGCCCCGCGCTCGCCGAGGTGGTGAAGTCCCGATCGCACATTGCGATGGACCAGCTCCTCGACAAGCTGGACCCGGACCAGCGAGCGCGCGCAAAGATGAAGATCCTGCACGGGCCGCCGGCGGACACGATCGTCGCCTATGCCCGCGAGCAGGGGCACGATCTCATCGTGGTCGGCAGCCACGGCCGCGCGGGGCTGTCGCGCTGGGTGCTCGGCAGCGTCGCAGAGCGCATCGTGAAGCACGCGACCTGCCCGGTGATGGTCGTGCACGGCGCGCCCGATAGCGCCGCGCTCCCGGCAGCAAGCTAGCTGTGGCTACTTGAGCTGCGACGCGTAGTTGTCGAGGTTGTCGAGGGAGTGCTTCACATGGGCGGCGTGCGCCGCGTGCGCTGCCGCGGCCTTCTCGGCTGCCTGCTTCTGCTCTTCTTCCTGCTTCTGCTGCTCGTCCTGCGCCTTCTTGGCGTCCGCCGCGGCCTTCTCGGTCTTCTCTTCAGCAGCGACCTTCTGCAGAGCACCTTGCGTGATCTTCAGATGCTCCTTCAACTCGTCGCGCTTCTCTTGAGCCTGCTCCGGAGTCAACTGGGGACCGGCCTGCTGCTGGAGCTTCTGCACCTCCGCCTGATCTTTGCTGCTGCCGTGCATCGCGAAGGCGATGAGCCCGATCACGACCAGCAAGCCGCCCCCGGCTATCGCCAGGTAGGCCGGCTTCATGCGCTTCATCGGGATGGCGTCTTCGAGGTCCGCAGCGTTGCTGCTCTTGTTCTGGGTGTCAGTCATCTTGGAAGACCATTGCCAGGGCGGAGCGGCTCCAGGGGCCGCCCCGCGCGTCCGGCCAATAGGTTACGCCATCGCGCGGCGTCCCACCACCTTCGACGAATCAGGCCCATTTCGGGCCTTCTGCCGCGCGAAGCTCAGTGGTGCACGCCGTGCTCCGCCCGGTGCCCACGCTGGCCGCGGCGCCTGTGCCGCGGGGCCTCGCGCCCCGGCGCGCGACCCAGTTGTTCAAGCAGGGCTTCGCAGGGCTGCGTGTTCAGAACGTCGACACGCTTCGCCCAGCCGCGACGCGCTACGCCGATCCCGAAGTCCTTGGCGTAACGCAGTTCCTCCGGACGGTGGGCATCGGAATCGACGACGAGCTTTGCTCCCGCGTCGACCGCACGTCGTACCCACTCGTCGGGCAGATCCAGGCGCTCCGGCTGCCCGTCGATCTCCAGCACGGTGCGGGTCCGGCGTGCGGCGTCGAGCACCGCGGGCCAGTCGGCCTGCACGGCGGGGCGGCGGCCCAGCGCCCGCGCCGTCGGGTGGAACAGGATGTCGACGTGCGGGTTCTCCATCGCGCGGATCAGGCGGGCTGTCATCTCCTCGCGCGATTGGTCGAAATGCGCGTGGACCGCCGCGCCTACGACGTCGAGCTCGGCGAGGATCCGATCGGAGAGGTCGAGCGTGCCGTCCGCGCGGATGTTCACCTCCACGCCGGCCAGAACCCGGATGCCGCCGAGCCGCCGCTCGACACGGCGGATCTCCGCCCGCTGCTTGGCGAGCTTGTCCTCGTCCAGGCCACCGGTCATCGTCAGGTCGCGCGCGTGGTCTGTGATGGCGATGTACTCGAGCCCGCTGGCGCGCGCCGCCTCGACCATCTGCTCGATGCTCGCGCTGCCGTCGGTCCAGTTGGTGTGGACCTGCAGATCGCCCCTCAGGGCTCCCGGCCTGATCAATCGCGGCAATCGCCCCTGCCGCGCAGCTTCGATCTCGCCGGAGTCTTCCCGCATCTCCGGAGGCACGTAGCGAAGGCCGAGCGCCGCGTAGATCTCTTCTTCCGTGCGGCCAGCGATCATCCGGTCCCCCCGGAACAGCCCGTACTCGCTGAGCTTGAGCCCCTTCTGCCGTGCGATCCGGCGCAGGGCCACGTTGTGGGTCTTGCTGCCCGTGAAGTACTGCAGCGCTGCGCCATAGGACCTGGGATCCACCACGCGCAGGTCCGCGTCGATGCCGGTGGAAAGTCGCAAGCTGGTCTTGGTCTCGCCCTGCGCGTAGACGCGCACGACCTCGGGCATGGCGACAAAGGCGTCCATGATTGGCCCGGGACGTCCGGAGGCCACCAGCAGATCCACGTCTCCGACGGTGTCACGACGACGCCGGACCGAGCCGGCCACGGCGACCGACCGCACGCCGGGCAGATGGTGCAGCCGGTCCTCGATAGTCCTGACCAGGTCGATGACCTGCCCCAGCGGATGGCGCCCGTGCGAGGCGCGGTACACCTCGACCCCGCGCAGCATGTTCTCTTCGCTCTTCTCGCCGAATTCCGGAACGTCGCGAATGCGCCCCGCGCGAGCAGCCGTTTCGAGCTGGTCGACGTTCGTTACACCAAGCGCTTCGTACAGCGCGCGGACCGTCTTCGGCCCGATCCCCTGGATCGATGTCAGAGCCAGCACGTCCACAGGCAGCTTGCGACGTTCATTTTCGAGGTCCCGGATGCTCCCGCTGTCGATCAGCTCGGCGATGCGCGTGGCCGTGCCGTGGCCCACGGACGGGAGCTTCTCGAGCGCGCGCACCCCGCCCTCGGCGTACAGCTGGGCAACCGGGCGCTCGGCCGCTTCAACGGCAAACGCCGCCTTCTCGAAAGCGCGAGGCTTGAACTGGACGTCCTCCATCTCGAGGAATGTCGACAGCTCGCGCAGGGCGCGCGCAACGTCGACATTCGTGACTGCCTTCGAGGCCATGGCCACCTCCACGCGGCAAACCCCACTGACACCCCGGGTGGCTGCACAGTGCATGCCGCAGCCCCGGCACGGAAGGGCTGACGCCGCGACGCACACGCTGCGCAGATGCCACCCACCGGGCGCAACGCTTGCTCGCCACACCCGCATTGTTCGAGAGGGATCCTGCCTCGGCGTGCGCTGGTATGAAGCGTGCACACGCCATCCACGTGGCAGGTCGGGATGCAACGGCAACCTCGGGGGGCGGGGGCTGTTGCGCCCGATCGCCACTTTTCAACGCAAGCCGCCCTCGAGCGTCGCAGGGCTGCATCATCGCCACGTGTCAATCCGACGCGGGCGGGGCACAAGGCAACACCAGAGGCCTGACTCGACTCGAGCATCGGGAGGCAGAACCATGAACTACTGCATCGTTGTCGCCGACGGTTCCCGCGCACGTTTCTTCACGCTGGAGCAGCCCGGGATTCCGGAGCTGGAAGGCGGCCCGGACCTGACCGAGCAACGCGACCTCGTCAATCCCGAGAAGGAGCAGCGCAGCCGCGATATCTTCTCCAACCTCAAAAGCGGACGCCACCAGGGGCCGGCGGGCGGCCCCGGCCACGACTACGACGACCATAGAGGCCGCCATGTCGACGAGATCGAACGCAGGTTCGCTCGCAGACTCTCGGCGGAGATTTCGGATTTCGCACGCGAGCGGCGGGTCGAGCAACTGGTGCTCGTCGCCGACCCGCGCATGCTCGGCTTCTTGCGCAATGCGCTCGGCTCACGTCTCCAGTCCGGCATGCAGATCGCGGAGCTGACGCGCGACCTGAGCTCGCTGACGGCCCCGCGCATCCATGCTCGGCTCGCCGACGCGGGGCTGGTTCCCGCGCGCGCCGCACCTTGATCAGTCCCGCGCAGTAGCGACCTGGTTTCGACCGCGCGACTTGGCTTCGTACATGGCCGAGTCGGCCGCGGCGACCAGCGCCTGCGCGCCGGGGTAGGTCGCGCCTGCAACCTGCGTCGCCACGCCGATGCTCACCGTCATGCGGATCTGCGAGTCCTGCCACGGCAACTCGAGCGCCGCGACCTGCGCGCAGATGCGCTCTGCGAGGATGGTGGCGTTCTCCCTCGAGATCTCGCGCGCCAGAACCACGAATTCCTCGCCGCCGTAGCGCGCGAGCACGTCCTCCGGCCGTACGATCCGCTCCAGCAGCCGCACCAGGACGCGCAACACGGCGTCGCCGACTGCGTGACCGTGCGCGTCGTTGACCAGCTTGAAGTGGTCGATGTCGAGCATCAGAAGCGAGAGCTGGGTGCCGTGGCGCTGCGAGAAGGAGAACTCACTGCGCAGCCGTTCGTCGAAGAAGCTCCGGTTGTGTGCGCCGGTCAGCGCGTCGCGCACCGTCGACTCGTACATGCGCATCGCCGCGTCGGCCTCGAGCGCGTCGTAGCAGCCGTAGCGCAACACCGTCCGACGTCCGAGGCCGATGTGGTCCCCGTCCAGGAGTCGCCGCGCCTCGACTACGCGCTCGGCACCCACGAACGTGCCGTTCGTGCTTCCCAGATCCTCGATGTAGTAGTCGCCGCTGCTCCGGTATACGCGCGCATGCCGCCACGACACCCCCGGATCGGTGACGCGCAGACCCACGCGGTCGCCCCGCCCGATGATCAACTCCGGGCTCGACAGCTCCACCACGAGTCCGGGCTGTTCGCCCGCGAGCGTCATGAGCAGCGAGTGGTCGCGCGTGTGGGGTGCCGACCACGGTCGCGACGAAACCGGTTCCAACCCTTCGGTCGGAGTCGGGATGCGAGCCCGCGGCGCCCGGTAGACCGGTTCGGTATCAGCCATCGTTATCCCTTCCAACCCACAACGTGAGGCCGGGCACCCCGAGCGGAAGCCTGCGTCCCCGATCGAGGTGGGCCAAGGTGCGATACGCAGATGCTGCGTCGCCGCCCTTCCGCCTTGCGCGCAGCCGCACGCCGCAGTCTCCGGTCGCCGCGGGCGCGCAAGCGCATGCGTGGTGGATGCCGCCCATCGCCGCCAGGTGGTGCAAGGCCCATACCGCGGCCGCGGGGCGCCGGCCGGGGCGGGCCGGAGCCCGCCACGGGTCGTCGTGCGGTGTAAGCTCGGCGCGCTCCGGCCGTTCCCAGGGAAACCGTGCTCCTTTCCACCCCACGAACCCTTCGACCAACGGCCGGGCGCCGCTGTTTGGTAGCGCTGGCTCTGTTCGGCGCGTTCGCCGGTTCCGCGGCCCACGCTGCGCCGGCGGGGAAGCACTCCACCTCGGCGGACCGCAAGGAAGTGGACATCACCGTCTACAACCAGGACCTCGGCCTGGTGCGCGAAGTGCGCAACGTCGATCTCGGCACGGGGCAGGTCTCGCTCGACTTCCAGGACGTGGCCTCGCGCATCCAGCCGGCGACCGTGCACATCAAGTCGCTGACGAATCCGGGCGCGCTCGACGTGCTCGAGCAGAACTACCGCTACGATCTGCTCAGCCCCCAGAAGCTGCTCGAGAAGTACGTCGGCAAGCGCATCCGGATCTACCGCTGGGACGAGAAGCGCGGCCGCGAGCTCGGCTACGACGCGGATCTGCTCAGCGTGGCCAACGGCCAGCCCGTGGTGCGCGTGAACGGCGAGGTCACCTACGGCTTCCCGGGTCGCTTCGCCTTCCCCAAGGTGCCCGACAACCTGATCGCCAAACCCACGCTGGTGTGGAAGCTCGACAGCCGGCAGCCGCGCCAGCGCGTGGAGGCGAGCTATCTCACGGGCGGCATCAACTGGCACGCCGACTACGTGCTCGTCATCGGAAAGGACGACACGCGCGGCGGCCTGACCGGCTGGGTCACGCTCGACAACCGGTCCGGCGCCTCGTACAAAAACGCCCACCTCAAGCTCGTCGCGGGCGACGTGAACCGCGTCGAGACGGGGATGGACGAGCTGGAGGACAGGACAGTCGATACCGCCGCGAAGGACGACCGCGACGGCTTCCGCGAAGAGGGCTTCTTCGAGTACCACCTGTACACGCTCTCGCATCCGACCGACGTGCTCGACAACGAGCAGAAGCAGGTCACGCTGCTGTCCGCCGAGGGCATCCACGTCGACAAGAAGCTCATCTTCTACGGCCAGCAGTACTGGTACCGCGGCCGCTACGGCCAGGTGATGAGCAACCAGAAAGTCGGCGTCTACCTCGACATCAAGAACTCCAAGCAGAACCACATGGGCATGCCCCTGCCCAAGGGCACGGTCCGCGTCTACAAGGCCGACAGCGCCGGACAGAAGGAGTTCATCGGCGAGGACTCCATCGACCACACCCCCCGCGACGAAAAGCTCCGCATCAAGATGGGCGAGGCCTTCAACGTCGTCGGCGAGCGCAAGCAGACCGACTGGAATACGCTCGGCGTCTGCGCTTCCGAGAGCGCCTGGCAGATCGAGCTACGAAACCACAAGGACAGCGCCGTCACCGTCCAGGATTTCGAGCCCATCGGCGGAGAGTGGACGATCGTGTCCTCCAGCCACCCCGCTCACAAGGAAGACGCCCACACCTTCACGTTTCGCGTGTTGGTCCCCGCCAACGGCAAGACGAAGATCACCTACCGCGTGCGCGTCAGGTGGTGCTAGCGCCGCCCGGGATCGTCACGCTGCAACGCTTGGGGCTCGACGTAGTCGCGGAGCTCCTTCATGTCCCTCACCGTCGCGAGGCGCGAGAGGGCCTTGATCTCCATCTGCCGGATGCGCTCGCGGGTGAGGTTCATGATGGCCCCCACGTCTTCCAGGGTGACCCCGCCGTCGTCAGCAACGTCCAGCGCGCACGAGATGGCCATCTCCCACACCTCCAGGTCGGGGAAGTTCAGCTTGATCGCGCCTGTCTGCGGCGACACATCCAGGTACAGATGATGCCGGCATGAGACGTGCGGACAGGGCCTGGGACCGTTCACGCATTCCGCCCGGGTCCCGGGACGCTCGGCGTCGAGCTCCGGGAGCTCCCGCCGCGAGCGCGCGAGCTCCCGCTGGCTGAGGCGCTTGATGCTGATCGTCTTGGCGCGAACCCGTCGCTTGCGGCGCGAGCGACGCTGCTCGCGCGTGAGCCCATGCTGAACCTCGGAACCTTCAACCATCATCTTCGAAGACCCCCTGTCTCGAGTGGTGCAAACAGCAATGCCCGAAGCCGGCGCGAATGGAAAGCGCCGTGTGCCCCTCCGGGAGCAGAATGGAAGGACAACGTGCGATATGGAGCACATGGACCCACATCCCCGCGGCGCCCGGCCCCGGGTGCTTCCCGCCCGACGAGGATCAATCCGGCACGACGGGCGCGATTGGCGCGTCGCTGTTCCGTCTACTACCGTTGTCGCACCATGCGCCGGGGCTTGCTCCTGCTTTCCATGTTTGCGATGCCGGCGTGCGCCCGGGGCCCAACGCTGACCCCACGCGTGGCCAGTACGTCCCCGGGCCCCACGCCGACCGCCGCGCCCACTCCCCAACCCGTCCCGCCAGCGCCTGACGCATCGCCCGACCAGGCCGCGGAGGATGAAGTCGCCGAGGACCAGACGGCGGATCCCGCATACCCCGACAAGAGCGACGCCGAACCGCTCGACGATCGGGGCGACGATGGACTGCCCGGCTACCTGGGGCACGGTACGAGAGCGCCCGATCCGCTCGCCGGCATGAGCAACGAGGAAATCGACAGGACGCTGCGCGACGACCCCGGCAAGCTCGGCTCCATCTCGGTCGGCAGCCCCGATGCCGGCGCCCTGTTCAACGGCGTGCAGATGCCGGCCGGCGAGCACTGGGAGCGGGTCTCGCCGGCAAACGAGTGGGGCACGCAGGAGACCGTGGACGACCTCATCCGCTGCATCGAGAAGGTCAACAAGGAATTCCCGGGCTCGCCGCCCATGTACATCGGGGACTTCAGCGCGAAGAACGGCGGTCACCTGTCGCCGCACGTCAGCCACCAATCGGGGCGGGACGTCGACGTGAGCTACTACTACAAGCCCGGGTTGCAGCGATGGTACCGCTACGCCACGCGCGACAACCTGGATCTGCCGCGCACGTGGGCGTTCGTACGCGCCGTGATCACGTTGACCAACGTCAAACTCCTGATCATCGACCACGCGATCCAGAAGCTCATCAAGGACTACGCGCTCTCCATTGGCGAAGACCGCGCGTGGCTGGACGACATCTTCCGGGGGCGAGCCGGCAAGCTCCGCCCGCTCATCATCGATTCACCCGGCCATCGCACGCACATCCACGTGCGCTTCTACAGCCCCAAGGCGCAGGAGCGGGCACGCCGGGTCTACCCGCTGCTGGTCAAGCACCACTTGATCAACCCGCCGACGTACTACGTCTCCTGGAAGGTCAAGAAGGGCGAGACGTTGGCGATGCTGGCGCGTCGCTTCCACACCACGGTCCGGGCCATCCAGCGCGCAAACGGGCTCCGCTCGACTCGCATCCAGGCAAAGAAGGAGTACAGGATCCCGCTCCACGGAGGCGTCGCGGCAAGCGGGCGACTGGTGCTGCCACCGCGAAGATTGCCGCCGTCCGAGCCAGTGGCCGAGCGCGCAGGTCGAGCGCCCGGCTCGTGACGACACGGCACGGAAACACGGACAAGCAACGCCTGTTCCATCGCTCCGCACACACCATGGGGTTTTTTGTAGGGACTTCTGGTCGAAGGTGGGCTAGGCGTGGCTCCCTTCCTCCTGTCGGAACGAGCGCACTTTTTCTCGAGCAGATGCTCCGGGCGTCTGCACCGTTGATCTGCTAGGTAGTCCTGCTCGGCCCGGATCCTTCACAGGCAAGACCCGCAAACGGAGATGAACTCGGACGTGGAAGCCCGAAAGACCCCAGAGCACGCTGCCTCCTCCAACGCGTGGCCCGATGCCGAAAGCGGGCGCGCCAACGGCAAGAAGCCCGAACCCAGGAAGGCCGAGGAGGAATCGACCTTCGGCCGCAGCAACGACCCCGTGCGCATGTACCTGCGCAAGATGGGCAGTGTTGCGCTGCTCACGCGTGAGGGCGAGGTCGAGCTTGCCATGCGCATCGAACAGGGCGAACAGCAGGTGATCGACGCGCTGTTCGCGAGTCCCGTTTCCGTTCACGAGATGCTTCGCCTCGCAAAGAGGCTCGAGGCAGGCAAGGTCCGCTCGAGGGATCTCGTGAGGGATGCCGACGACGAGGAGCGCGAATTCGACGAGGAGGCCGCGACGGATCGGCTGCTACGGCAGCTGGACGCCATGGCGCGGCTGGAGAAGAAGCGCGTCGCGTTGCTGGACAAGCGGCGCGCCTCGCCGGCCGCGAAGAAGAAGACCGTCGACAAGTCCCTGCGCGCGCACACCGAGAAGATGTGCCAGGCGCTCGTCGACCTCAAGCTCAGCAAGAAGACACTCGACAGTATCGTCAGGCAGCTGAAGACGCTGATCGACAAACTGGAGCACGCTGAAACGCGCTCGGCCGCTCGCAAGCTCTGCGAAGAGCTCGGCACGACCGAGACCGAGCTCCGCAAGACGTACGTCGCCGTCCGCGAGGGCGAACGCATCGCCAACGAAGCGAAGGCCCGCCTGATCGAAGCGAACCTGAGACTGGTGGTGTCGATCGCCAAGCGCTACGTCAATCGCGGCCTGCAGTTCCTGGATCTCATCCAGGAGGGCAACATCGGACTGATGAAGGCGGTGGAGAAGTTCGAGTACCGCCGCGGGTACAAATTCAGCACGTACGGTACGTGGTGGATCCGCCAGGCGATGACCCGCGCGATTGCCGACCAGGCGCGCACGATCCGCATCCCGGTGCACATGGTGGAGACCACGAACAAGCTCCTGCGCACCTCGCGCCAGCTCGTTCAGGAACTGGGCCGCGAGCCGACGCCCGAAGAGATCGCGGACAAGATGGAAGTGCCGGTCGAGCAGGTGCGCAAGGTGCTGCGCGTGGCCAAGGAGCCGCTGAGCCTCGAGACGCCCGTTGGAGACGAGGGCGATAGCCATCTCGGCGACTTCATCGAAGATCGGGGGGCGCCCGATCCCGCCGAAGCGGTCATCAACACCGACCTTGCCGAGCAGACGCGCCGCGCGCTGGAGACACTGACTCCGAGGGAGGCGCAGGTGCTCAGGCTGCGCTTCGGCATCGACGAGAAGAGCGACCACACGCTGGAAGAGGTGGGTCAGGGCTTCAACGTCACGCGCGAACGCATCCGCCAGATCGAGGCGAAGGCGCTGCGCAAGCTGCAGCACCCCACCCGCTCCAAGCACCTGCGCAGCTTCCTGGAAAGCTGAGGCGTCCGGCCGCCGAGCCCGGACGGTTCCGGGCAAAGTCGCGTTGTTTGAGACGGCGCGTGGCAACGTGTAGGCTTGCCGCTGCATGGCAGTCTCGGTCTCCTGCCCGGCTTGTGGCCATACGCTGAAGATCCCCGACGCGGTCTACGAGCGACGGGTGGCGGGGCAGGTCGCGGTGCTCAAGTGCAAGCGCTGCCAGGGCGGAATCAGGGTGGATGGCACGGTGTCGCCGCCGCGCGTGGACAAAGCCAAGGCAAAGGCCGCAGGCGCAAAGGCGGAACCCGCAAAGCCCGAGCCCGCGAAGGCAGAACAGGCCAGACCGGAGCCCGCAAAGGCGGAACCCGCAAAGCCCGAGCCCACCAAGCCCGAGCCCGCGAAGGCGGAACCGGCAAAGCATGAAGTCGCCAAGCCGGCGGCCACTTCCAAAGCCCCCACGGAAGCGGAGCTGTCCTGGAGCATCCCTGCGCCGCCGGCGGCAACGCCGGAACGGAAGGCGCCGGCAACCGCCGCGCCCTTCTCGCGCAAGCCCAAGACCACCGCGGAAGTCGACGCTTCGTGGAGCATCCCGGCGCCGCCCGCCGACGCCGCAACGGCATCACCGAGCCCCGCGGACGCGAAGAGCGCTACACCGAAGCCCGCGCCGGCGAAGAGCGCTACACCGAAGCCCACGCCGGCGAAGAGCGCTACACCGAAGCCCACGCCGGCGAAGAGCGCTACACCGAAGCCCACGCCGGCGAAGGCCGGGACGCCCAAGCCCGCGCACGGCAAGGGGGCGTCGCTCGAGGCCGCCGCGCCCCGCAGCACCGGCGCTGGCGCAGCTGCGCCACGCAGCAAGGCTCGCACGGTACAGAAGAGCGGCGCATCGCTCCGGAGCCCGCGCTGGCTGGTGAGCTACGACGACGACGACGATCGCAAGCTGGACGCAGCGTCCATCGCAACCGAGCTTCGTCGAGGCGCGATCACGGCGGACACCATCGTGTGGCGCGAGGGCATGGGAGACTGGTTGCCCATCTCCGAGGTCTCCGAGCTGAAGGCGCTCGTCCCGAAGACCGCGGCGGCAGCAGCTGCGGCGCAGAAGCCCGTACGCCCGGCACCGCCGCCGCGACGCAGCATCGGCTCGAGCCCGTTTGTCGACAAGGACAACGCCGATCGCGAGTCAGCACACCAGTCCACGCACGCCAACAGCGACGAGGAGTACGAAGTGATTACCAGCGTGCGGCCCGAGATGCTCGGCAGCGTCGAGCCTCCCCCGCCCGCGCCCGCTCGCCCCGCGCCGCCCCCGCTGCGTACCGCTGCTTCCAAGTCGGCCAGCAGCAACGACGCGGACGATCTCGTGAGCAGCGTAAGCCCCGAGATGCTCGACGGTGCCGAGGTTCCGGCGATGCCGCCCGCTCCGCCTCCACCGCGCATCTCCGCGCCGGACAACGAGGCCCCGCCCTCGCTGCCCAGCGCCGCTCGCATCTCCGCGCCGGACAACGAGGCCCCGCCCTCGCTGCCCAGCGCCGCTCGCATCTCCGCGCCGGATTACGCAAACCCGCCGCCCCGGCCGGTCGCGCAGGCAGCGGCAACGGCGAAAGCACCACCGCTGCCCGGCAACGGTGCTTTGCTCGCGGGTCTGGCCGCTGGAGAGACCGCCAGCCAGGCCGCCCCCGTGTCCAGCCCGCCGAAGAGCGGCGGCAAGGGCAAGCTCATCTGGACTCTGGGCGGCGTAGCGCTGTTGGCCATCGTCGCTGCAGTGGTGCTGCTCCGGACGAAGCACCCCGCGTCGCCGGAACAACCGGCTGCGCCGACCCCGCCACCCAGCGCCGCCGCAGCGCCGCCCGCTGGAACCACCGCCGAGGCTCCCGAACCTACGGCGCCCGGCACCGCGGCGGCGAACGGGCCGTCGAGCTCCGGCTCCGCCGAAACCGCGGCCGAGGCTCCGGCGGCGAGCGCGGGCTCTTCCGGGGACGACTTCTTCAAGCAGTTCGCAGCGGCGGCCAACGACGGCCACTCCGCCACGCAGGGCGGCTTCGACGAGAAGCGCGCCCTGGCAGCACTGGACGGCCAATTCAGAAGCGCGGGCTCGTGCCGCCGGAAGGGCGACCCTGCCGGCGTCGCGACACTCCAGATAACGCTGGATCCATCCGGAAAGGTCGCGAAGGTCGCGGTCGGCGGACCGCTGGCCGGCAGCTCCACCGCACGCTGCATCGTGAGCCGCGTGCAAGGCGCGCATGTTCCTCCGTTCAGTGGAAGTCCCGCCACACTCACCCATTCGATCAGGATCCACTAGCCGCGCCGCGCATCCGGGCGGGATTTCGGATAATCTCCTGGGTCCGAGCCCACAAAGCATCCGATCCGTGGGGGGTAGGTGAACCATGGCTGAAGACCAGAGCAGCGCCGAGTCCGCCGGAGAGAGCAAGCCCGCTTTCTCGTCCTCGCTGAAGGAGGGCCGCCAGCGCTTTTTGGCCCACGCGGTCGAGCACAGCCTCGAGATCGGGCGGCGCAGCGCCGACGACTTCATCCGCCATTTCCCGCCGCATGTGATCATGAAGGGCCTCGAGCACCAGGCCAACCTGCGCGCCGCTATCCTGGTCCTGACCACTGGGCTCAAGAAGAAGATCGCGTCGAAGAAGTCCTGGCAGTCGGCCGCGGACGATCTGCAGATCGCCCTCGACGAAGGCGAGACGGACGCCGAGTCGATCGTCGCGGTGTTCGAGCCGGACGACCGGATCCGCTACCTGGACAACAAGCAGATCTGGTCCTTCCTGATCGAAGGCGAATTCTGGAACGCGAGCGCCGGCGACAAGAACGCGCTGGACGTCGCCAGGTCGCACCTCGCCTTCATGCTGGATCGCGCGCTGGTGGACCACCTGCTCGGTCATCGCGACGTGGTCGAAGGCATCACCGTCGCCGAGCTGGCTCAGCGGCTGCCCAAGAAGGAGCTTGGCGTCATCATCGAGAGCGCGCTGGAGCTGGGTCACGACAAGACGCCCTTCACCGAGCGCGATCTCTTGAAGGCGCGCCCGCCGGAGGTCCTGGTCGAGTACGTGCCGCTCTCGCATCTCTGGAACAACGTTGTGGTCCCGAAGATCGCCGAGGCCCACGGCTACGTCGAGCCTTCGCCTCCGCCAGAGGCGCCCGCGGAGGAGGAGCCTGCCGCCGCGGCCGACGAGGCCGCAGTCGACGAGCCCTCGCCGCAGTCGCAGGAGTGGGTGAACGTCTCGAACAGCGAGCTCCCCCCGCCCGCTGGCGAGGACGAGGACGAGGACGAGGACGAAGTTTCCGACGAGGATTTCGCCTCTCCGTAGTCCACAGGCTACGATCGGGTCCCGGGGGCGTAGCCGATGAAGAGTCCTGCAGCATCACCAGCGCCAAGGAGCCGATAGGTGGCCCGGCTCAAGAAGCTCCAGCTCGTGCGGCCCTACGGGGACGAGGCGGCCTTCATCGAGGCGGAGGGCTGGACCATTCGCAAGCGGTCGGTCGTGCTCATCGGTGCTCCAGAGCTCGAAATCGGCACCGAGGTGCGCTGCGACGTCGCGCTCGACTCGGGCCAGAAGCTGATCCGCGCCGAGGGGCGCGTCGTCGAACAGGTCGCGCCCGTGGGCGATCGCCCCGGTGGTCTGAAGCTTCGCTTCCAGCGCGTCGCGCCGGACACGCAGGCGTTCATCAACCGGGTCCTTGCGAACGCCACACAGCCGGTCGACTCGATGCCCTTGGCGTCGCCTGAACCGCTCATCCCGCCCGACGCCGAAGAATCCGCCACACCCGCTGCCGAAGAACGCACTGCCGGAGAATCCGCGGCGGCCACCCCCGAAGACACCTCGGCCGCCGCAGACGCGGACGAAAAGCCGCGCCGCTCGCGCAGGCCAAAGCGCAAGCGCAAGGCGTCGGACAGCGGGATGCACGCCCGCGTGGTTCCGCCGGTAGACCCGCCGCCCAATCGCGAGGAGCTGCTGGATCGCCTGCGCGCACGCCATCGCAGCCGCGTCGAGGAACGCGAGGGAACGCGCGAAGATGCGGGCTAGCTGGGGCATCCCGGCGCTCTGGTGTGCCCTTCTGGCGTCGTCGCTACTAGGCTGCGGCTCCGTGGACAAGCCGCAAGGACTCGAGGCGCGCATCGACAAGGTCCTCGGCAAGATGACGCTCGAGGAGAAGGTCGATCAGATGCACGGCACGAGCATCGTGACCGTCGACGGTCTGTTCGAGACGCCGGAAAACACGCGGCTCGGCATCCCCTCGTTCCGCATGATCGACGGCCCGCGCGGCGTTCGCGTCGGCACCGCCACCACGTTTCCCGTCGGCATGGCGCGCGGCGCTACCTGGGACCCGGAGCTCGAGAAGCAGATCGGCGAAGCGATGGGGCAGGAGCTGGCCGCCAAGGGCGGCAACGTGTTGCTCGCGCCGACCATCAACGTCCTGCGCCACCCGCGCTGGGGCCGCGCACAGGAGACCTACGGCGAAGATCCCTTCCACATCGGCGAGATGGGCGCGGCGTTCATCGAGGGCGCGCAGAAGTGGGTCATCGCCAACGCCAAGCACTTCGTCGCCAACAGCATCGAGGACGTACGCTTCACAGTCGACGTGACCATCGACGAGCGCACGCTGCGCGAAGTCTACATGCCACAGTTCAAGAAAGCGGTAGAGGAGGCGCACGTCGGCTCGGTGATGAGCGCCTACAACAGCGTCAACGGCCACTACTGCAGCGAGAATGCCCACAACCTGCGCGACGTGCTCGACGGCGACTGGGGCTTCGACGGCTTCGTGGTGAGCGACTGGACGCTCGGCACTCACAGCACCGTCCCCGCGGCCAAGGCGGGGCTCGACGTCGAGATGCCGGCACCTGCCTACTTCGGCGACAAACTGCTCCAGGCCGTGGAGGGCGGGCAGGTGCCCGAGAGCGTCATCGACGACGCGGTCCGCCGCATCCTGCGCATCAAGTTCCGCTTCCACCTGGACAAGCCGAAGAAGCCGCCGTTGAGCGTGGTCGAGGATGACACGCACAAAGCGCTGGCCCAGAAGGCCGAGGAAGAGGCGATCGTGCTCCTGAAGAACGACGCCGGCGCGCTGCCGCTCGATCGCCAGAAGATCAAGCGCCTGGCCGTCGTGGGAGAGCTTGCCGACACGGTCAATCTCGGCGACCACGGCAGCAGCAACTCGGTCCCCGCCTCGGCGGTGACGCCGCTCGCCGGCATCAAGAGCCAGGCACAAGGCGTGGCCATCGACGCGGTGAAGACCTCCACGCCCTCGGCTGCGAACCTGGCCACGATCGCGGCCGACGATGCGGCGGTGGTCGTCGTCGGGCTCACCTACAAGGACGAGGGCGAGGACATACCGGGCGGCCCCGGAGGCGATCGCACCACCATGCAGCTCTCCGCCGCGCACCAGGCGCTGATCCAGGCCGTCGCCGCCCAGAACCCACGCACCATCGTGGTGATGGAAGGCGGCAGCGCGATCACGGTGCACGACTGGGTGAGCCAGGTTCCGGCATTGCTCATGGCCTGGTACCCGGGAGAAGAAGGCGGCATGGCGATCGCGCGTGTGCTGTTCGGCGACGTGAGCCCGTCCGGCCACCTGCCGGTCACCATACCTATCGACGAGAGCCAGCTGCCGCCGTTCGTCAACGACCAGAACGCCGTTACCTACGGCTACCTGCACGGCTACCGCTGGGTGGACGACAAGAACGAGACGCCCGAGTTTTCGTTCGGCTTTGGCCTTTCGTACACGAGCTTCAAGCTCGCCAAGCTCCAGCTGGACAGCCCGAGCGTCGCGCCGGACGGCACGCTCGAAGCCAGCGTGGACGTGACGAACACCGGCTCCCGCGCCGGCGCCGAGGTGGTGCAGCTGTACGTGAGCTATCCCGGCTCCAAGGTGCAGCGAGCGCCGCGCACGCTCGAGGCCTTCCAGCGCGTGGAGCTCCAGCCCGGCGAGACGCAAACCGTGAAGCTCGGCGTGAAGGCGGCGGATTTCCGCTACTGGGACACGCAGAGTTCGTCATGGAAGCTCGAGCAGCTACAGTACAAGCTCGAGGTCGGTACCTCCAGCCGCGACCTGCCTCTTTCCACGAATTTCAGCGTTTCCCCCTAGGACGTGGCGCGCTTTGCGTGGGCCGCTATCATGTCGGGATGCTTCGTCTGGACCTGCCTGGCACCATCGCGCTTTCGATCTGCCTGACGACCGCGGTCGCCTGCTCCAACGGAAACGCGAAGAAGAAGCCGATCGGCGACGACGCCTCGGCCTACGAGAGCGGCGCCGACGGCAACGGCGCGGGCGGCTCCGAAGCGGGCGTCGACGCGCCTCCCGAGGCCGCGCCGGAAGCCGCGCCGGAAGCCGCGCCGGAAGCTGCACCGGACGCGCCGATCGACAGCCCGTCGGAGCCCGACGCCGCTCTCGTCTGCACCACCGGCACCATCAAGGACTACTCGGCGAAGACATGCTGGCAGTGCCCTTCGGACGCGGGCGTCGAGGGCGGCGCACTGGATGGCAGCGTGGACGCAGCGTCCGATGCCTCCACCGATCCCTATGCCTCGACGCTCGACTGCTCTGGTTTTCTAGGCCAGAACCTCGGCAGCTACGACCCGACGACCGGCATCCTCGACATCCAGATCGCCTACCCGCTAGACATCGTGCAGATCTCGATCGGAGGCGAGTTCCGCAGCATAGCCACCGGGGGTGGGTTTGTGGGCACCTTCTCGCCACCCAGCGTGCCGGTCACGGACAACCACTTCTCGGTCAACATCGGCACTTTGCCCAGCGGCGCCGACGACGTCTCTGATCGACACGCTCGTCCTGACGGACGCCTGCGGCAGGACAACAACCTACAATCCGGGCACCGCGTGCGTGGATGTCGAGGCAACGCCCGCCGACGGGGGAACGAGCTGGCTGGTCGGCTGCGTCACCTACAGCTGTTGAACATCGGGCAGGTCCTGGCAGCCGCTCCACAGCGCGGATACGCCACGCTCGCGCCGCCCCAAACGCCCCGCTTCGTCGCTTCGCGGGCCTCCCACGGAGACACGGAGGCGCGGCGAGCGCGATCGTACTACCCTGCCGCGCATGAGGTGGCGGCAGATCGCCCTTTGCGGGCTGCTCTCGGCGCTGGCGGTCGGCTGCGCGCACGCGCCCGCGACGCCGGCAGCGAGCCCGAAAGAGCAGAGCGCACTCGACGCCGCCCGAGCCCTCCGGAAGAAAGCGGAAGCGCTGCACGCGCCCGTCTATCGCGGACCCGACGACAAGGCGCAGAAGGGCGAGTTCCTGGCCGGCCCGCTGCGCGAGTGGGTCGTGCAGCGCATGCAGCTGCACAGAAAGGCGCTGCATGCGTACCGCGACGCCGCCAATGACGCGCCCGATGCATCGACCGAGGTCGTAGCGCTGGACGAGCTCGGCGAGATGGAGCTGTCGCTGGCGGACGAGTTCGTCTCGGCAGGCGTCGCCGCGATGCCCGGCGAGTACGACAAGGAGCCGGGCATGGCAGCGACGTTCAAGCAGGCGCTGCGCGGGGCGGTGGCTCCCCGCGTCGAGAGCGCGCGCAAGGCATTCAAGGAGTGCGGCTCGATCGCGAAGGCCGCCAAGCTGACAACGCCCGCGGCTACACGCTGCAAGCAACGGCTTGCAAAGCTACCTCCTGCCGTCGCCACACGCGACACGCCCAGAGAGCCAGCCGTGAACGCTCCGCCTGGACTGCCCGTTCCCGATCGACCGCTCGTCCCGTCGGCACAAAAGAAGCCGTGCGTGTTCTCGGGCACGCTCAGGACTTTCGCCGAGCTCGACGATGCGCACGGAGCGCCGATCGCCGTGATCGACGACGCGCCGGGCGTCGAGCTGTCCTCGCTCGAGCTGCCGGCGGACCAGAGCGGACGGGTTCGCGTTGCTCTCAGCTGGCCTCTGCATTTCTCCGGAACGCTCGCACGCGGATCGCTTCCGCTCGTAACCAGGGAGCGCCTGGATCTGGTGAAGGGGCACATCTGGCTGCGCAAGGGCGCACCGTTGACGGCGTTCAAACCGTCCGGAGGCCATACCACCGCCTACCGCGACTTCCGCGATGGCCGCGCGAGCTCGAAGACACAACCCGCCGAGCTGTCGAGGCGGGTGGAATGCGCAGAGCTCGCGCTCGACCAGGGACAAGGCGACGACGCGGAGGCAGGCAAGGGGAACAAGCGGGTCTTTCTCGCCGGACTGGTTCCGCTGCGTGCAGCGCCCGGCGACCAGAAACCGATCGGGCTGATCGACGTGCCGCGGAGCGTGGTGACCAGCGCTTTTCTGGTCGAGCGGCGCGACGCGTTCGCGCGCGTGCGCGGGGAAGACGGCTTCTCGTTCGATGCCTGGGTGCCGGCATCGGCGCTGACCGGCGGCGGCCTGGGGATCGGGCGCCTGGGCACCGGGCGCTATACGCATGTAGCGAGCCAGCAGGTTCCGCTGCGCCTCGAGCCCAAGGCATCGGCGCCGGTGGTGGCGGCGCTCGCCCCCGGCGCCTACGTGGAGGTCGGTCCACTGGACTCGGGGTTCGTGCCGGTGAGGGTCGGCGGCGTGTTCGCGCACAATCGCTCGCGAGCGTTCTATGTCGACGCGCGCGACTTGCCGCGGCTGGCTCCGGCTGGCCGCTGACCCCATCATTCCGGGGGGAAGGCGCTTTTTCGACCACGGAATCGCAGCATGATAGGTGTATGGGGTGGCCGAGAAACCGCCGGATAGCCGCGAGCACGTGCGGGTACGGGCCGAGTTCACGGTGCGCGCCAACGCCATCGACAAGCGGGTGAGCCTGCCCGGCGTGGACGTGTCGCGTGGCGGTCTGTTCGTCCGGACGGAGCGCTTCCTGCCGCTGGGCTCGGCGATCAAGCTGACCATCGACGAGCGCGACGGCTCCGCGTCGATCCCGATGCTGTGTCGCGTGGTGTACGTGCACGACCGGGCGGCGGCCAAGGCGACCGGCAAGCCCGCCGGGATGGGCCTCGAGCTGCTCGACATCGCGGACAATCAGCGACCCATGCTCGAACGGCTGCTCCGCCGGGCCGGCGCGCCAGCCGTCCCGGCCGCACGGGCCCCCGCCGCACCCGCATACGCCGCGCCTGCACCTGCCGCGTCGGCCCCAGCGCCGCCGGCAGCGGCACGAGCGACACCGAACCGGCGCGCGCTCGCCGCGATGAACATCGTGGTCGTGGACGACGACGCGCACTACAGGAAGCTCGCTGCCGAGCCGTTCATCAAGCGCGGCGACACCGTGCGCACGACGGCGGACGGTCTGGAAGCCTTGTCGATGTGCCTCAAGGACCCGCCCGACGTGATCCTGAGCGACGTGCAGATGCCGCGCATGGACGGCTGGCAGCTGCTGCGCCTGGTGCGCGCGCGCCCCTCGCTGGCCACCGTGCCCGTGATCTTCCTCACCATGCTCGACGACGACCAGGCGCGGCTGCTCGGCTACCAGCTTGGGGTCGACGGCTACATCGCCAAGCCATACACGCCGGAGGAGCTTCTGGTGCGCGTGCACCAGATCGTCCGGCGTACGCAGAAGTCGCGAACGTCCCAACTACTGCGCACGATGCTCAGAGGCGAGCTGGAGCACGTGGCGCCGCAGTCGCTCCTGGCGTTCCTGGAAGTCGAGAAGCAGACCGGCATCCTGCTTCTGGTCGGCCCGGACGTCGCGCGGCTGTTCTTCAAGAACGGCGAGCTCTTGAGGGCGGAGATCGAGGGCTCGAGCTCGAGCGCGCGCGATGCGTTGTGGGCGCTGCTCGACTGGGACAACGGCCAGTTCGAGTTCGCGCCCCAGGACGTGGGCGGTCACAACGAGCTCGGCACGACCGTCACCGCGCTGCTGCTCGAGCACGCCCATCACCAGGACGAGCAGAAGCGCTGACTCAGGCGCGCGGCACGGTCACCCGCACCTGGGCGCCGCCCTGGGGACGATTTCCGAGGTGGAGCTCCCCACCGCTGGCCAGGACGATATCGTTCACGAGGCGCAAGCCCAGACCCGAACCGCCCTGCTTCGTGGTCCAGCCTGCGCCGCCCGACGCCGCCAGCTGCGCGTCGGAAAATCCCTCGCCGTCGTCTGAAATCGTGATCACCAGCGAGCCGCGGTTCGGCTTGGCCGTCACCTCCACGCAGCCGGCGGCCGCGTCGCCTCTGCCCTCGCAGGCGTTGACGAGCAGGTTCAAGATGACGCGCTCGAGCCCGCGCGTTCCGCCCGCGACGCTGACGCGCTCCGCATCGCCCACATCTCCGACCACGATGCGCGTGTCGGGAAAGCGTCGCGCGAGCAGGGCGCGCATCCGCTCGAGGATCGGGTAGAGCTCGACAGCCTCCGGGTCGTCCAGAGTGGCCAGCTCGCTGTAGGCGCGGTCCCGGACCACGCCCACCGCGTCGCTCATCTGTTCCAGGTCCTGTTGCACTTCGCGCGCGAGCGAAAGGGCGCGGGAGTCCGCCCGGTCGGAAAGCTCGCGCAGCACCAGCTCGGCATTGAGCGACGCGGACGAAAGCAGGCTGCGGACGTCGTGATGGTCCTCGAGCACCATGCCAAGGCTGCGCCGGGCGCGCTCGGCGGCAATGGACTGCGTGGCGCTCGCCTCCACGAGGCCCCGGGTGCGCGTCGCGACCAGCACTGCGAGCGCGGCGGCGCCCGCAAGGTAGATGCCACCGAGCATGACCTCGGGCCAGCTGTAGTGAGCCAGCTCCGGGTTGAGCAGCTGATCGCCGAAAACGAGCACTCCGCCCAGCAGGACGTTGAGCGCGCCGCCAGCCGCGGCCACCGAGGGATACAGACGGAAGCCGGCCGCAAAGGTGATGACGAGCATGGCCGCGGTATCGGGAATGGTCGCGATGCCGCGATAGCCGAGCGGCGGCCACATCACGTTCACGGACAGCGAGAGAAAGCAGATCACCGCGTCGAGCGAGACGGAGGCGTAGAGGATGCCGGGCGTCACGCCGCGTCGTGGCGCGCGCACGAGGATCCACACCGAGAAAGCAATCGCAATTGCGAGAGCCGGAAGCTCCACGAACGCTTCTTTGATTCCGCCCGCGAAGTTGAGCGGGCCAATCAGCATGTAGCGCACGCCGATCAGGAAACAGAACACCCCGCGGCACACGGACACCGCCCGCTCGCCGTTCGCCACCGCTCGGGAAAAAATCCGGTCGACGAGCTCGACGGTCCGGTGCTCGGAAGCAGTATGCTCCTGCCGCGCCACGCGCAAAGTATCCCGGCGCCGGCCACGGACCGCAACGTCCGGTCGAAGTTGACGAACGCACACCTTCCGGTCACGCTGATAGCCATGGGCCCGGAGGCACGGGTGCGCGCGCTGGTCGTAGAGGACAACGCGCCTCTCCTCAAGACGCTGGAACGCACGCTCGCCGGCCGGGGGCATGACGTGCGCGCCTGCAGCACGGTCGACGAGGCGCGCGACATCCTCCGGGAGTGGCTGCCAGAGCTCCTGGTGCTCGACGTGGAGCTGCCTGACGGCGACGCGTTCGACGTGCTCCGTGAAGCTTCGGCTCTGGCCACGGCACCGGTCGTCATCGCCATGAGCGGCGTCGCGGCCGCAACGCAATCGTTCCGCCTCGCCCAGCTGGGCGTCCGACGTTACCTCGACAAGCCGCTCCGGCTCGATGCGCTCGAGCGCGCCATCGACGAGGCGCTGCTCGAGCCACCGGACATGACGCCACATGTGCGAGCCCAGGTGGGGCACGTGCCGGTGCGTGAGGTCGAGCGGCACGTACGCAAGACCATGGTCGAGGAAGCGCTGGCCCGCGCCGGCGGGAGCCGCCGAGGTGCCGCACGCCTTTTGCACGTTTCGCGCCAGCTGCTGCAGCACATGTTGCGCGCGGCGCGACGCCGTGCCGACGAGGACAGCGACTAGCGCTGTCCTCGTTGGCACAGCGTCGCTAGCAGATTGCCGCGAGCCCGGGTCCCCCCTCCGGACCCGGGCTCCAATTCTCGCGTGGAGCGAGCCCCTCTCTTTCCCGGCCTATCTACTTGTCTGAAGTTGGAGGAAGACGCCGTCGAGTGCAAATCATTTTGCCGCCGACGGAAGCTCCACACCCAGAAGGCCCGCAAGCTCGTTCAAAGCTGCTTCTGGACTCTCGACCTTGATCGTCGCCATCCCAAGAGCCCGGGCTGGCTTGAGGTTGTGGCCGAGGTCGTCGAGGAACGCGGCGTGTTCCGGAGCTACTGAAAGCTCGCGACACGCCAGCTCGTAGATGGCGGGATTTGGCTTGCGCACGCCGGTCTTGCAGGACTCGACGAACACATCGAACTCCCGTCGAAGCTCGCCCATACGCTCGTCGCCGGAGCCGTCCAGCTTCCAGTTGTTCGTCAACGCAGCGGTGCGATAGCCGAGCGACCTGAGCCGGCGGACAGCTTGAAGCATGACGGGCCGGACTGTCATCGCGTCGGCGACCCGTTGCATCAGTTCCGTCGCGGAGATCTCCGCGCCGGCCGCGCGCGCATCCTCGTCGAATGCCGAACAGAACTCCGGCAGCTCGAGCTCGCCTCTCTCCAGCCGCGCCCACGCTCCGCTCGGCCCGGTGCCGAGCACGACGCGGCCCAGGAACAGGTCAGGCAATCCGTGCTCCTTTTCGTAGCGACGGAACTCGACGAGCGGCGAGTCGAATACGACGCCGCCGAGGTCGAAGATGACGGCCTGGAACTTCATCTGCCGGGTCACGCGGAACGGGAGCCCGAAGTGTACGACGCCGGCCGCGCTCGTGCCAGCGACAACACCCCCGCCTGACGGCTTATCGAATAGGCGTGGAGCTGCTCCCGTCGATCGTGCGTACAAGGCGGGCCGCCGCCGCGATGGTTAGCTTCAAATGGAGCGTGAACGGCGTGCCGGACACGCTGACGGAGATCCTGTCATGCTCGTGGACCAGCGTACCGGCAACTTCCTGAGCGACCCGCGCGTCCGCACGCTGGTCGTCGGCACACCGGCGCAACTTCGCGCGGACAACGAGCACCACGCCAAGGTGTTCGAGGCGCTACTGCGGCTTGCCAGGCGCGACGGCCACTGGTGGTGCTACCCGCGGCTGTTCGAGGAAGCGCCACTGCTGACGCCGCCGATGCGCGGCGGCAGCTAGGCTGCGGGCCGGGTTGTCATCCGATCGGCGCCGACAGCGGCGCGCGGCTCCAGGCGCTCTCGATGAGCTCGACCACCGCGCTGGTCGAGCGCGGAATCTCGAGGTGTCGCTCACGGCCGCGGCGAGCAACCATCGCCAAGCTCGCCGCTGC
Organism: uncultured delta proteobacterium; assembly: GCA_963826085.1. Classification (GTDB taxonomy): domain Bacteria; phylum Myxococcota_A; class Polyangia; order Polyangiales; family Polyangiaceae; genus CAWDXG01. Next base: position 577,039 of record CAWGVN010000001.1, read on the forward strand.
CTGCTCCAGGGAAGCGTCGACGACCTCGCGCCCGTCCCTCCTCGCGAAGTCCAGGACGCGACGGCGCGCCTCACGCAGGGACACGCGCGGGACCAGCTCGGCGCCGGACAGCTCACCGTCGAGCTGCGCGGTGACTCTTGCGTAGGTGCCACCGCCCGGCCCTTCGAGATGCGCCAGCACTACGAATCGCCCCCGGGCGTCGCACGCGCTCGTCCAGGCGCGTCCGCTGACGGCCGGCGCCCGCGGACGCTCGGCAATGCAGTCGGTGAGCACGCACAACAACGCACGCTGCAGCCGCTTACGCCAGGTCGCGTCCGCCGCCTCGTCGCGCACGCGCTCGAGCAGAGCCGCGACCTGGCTGCCGCCAGCGCGCACCAGGATGTCGAGCAGACGCGCTCGGACCGGCGTGACGCCGGGGCAGCGTAGCGCCTCGCCATAGACCACCGCGGGCGGCACTCCCACGGCGGCGCGGCAGCCCTCGAGGAACGAGAGGAATTCATGATCTCCCAGCGCCACCTGGTCGGCGATCGTCTGGGCTACGAGCACGGCAGCCTCCGGATCCACCAGGGTTGCGATCAGCAGGCTGTTGAACTGCTCTCCGAGCAGCAGCTCGCGCTGCTGGGGCGTCAGCGCGCCGAGCACTGCAGCCGTCGCGGCGGGCTCCCCCAACGACAGGACCTCGAACGCCAGAGAGCGCGCCGCGATCGGTCGCTTCGTGTCGACCGCGATCGCCTGGAGAGCCCCCACCGCGCCGCCTAGGCCAAGCTCCACGAACGCATCCACGACGAGCAGCCGTGCCCTGAAGCTCTCCGACTTCTCGACCCACGCGACCAGCTCGTCGCGAACCGCCCGGGAATCCAGTCCTGCAAACCACGCGCTCAGCTCTGCAGGCTCGGCCGGGAAACGAGCCAACGCCGAACGCAGTGCCACGCGGGCACGCCGGCGGTCGTGACCCGCGGGTCTGTCCGCCCGCCGGCTGCTCGGCAGTCGCTGGAAAGCGGCGAGACGCTGGTTTACCAGACCGAGGTCGAATCCGTTCTGTGCCGGTGCACCCGGACAAGCCGAACGTCCCGCGAGGCAGATGGGATAACCGATGTCGGACTCGGCGGGGCGCACGGTCTCCACGTCGAGCCGGTAGCGCCAACAGGCGTCACCAATGCACTCGTAGTGGAGGCGGGTTCCTTCGCCCGCCACGTCGGCGAGGCGAAGGCAGCGCTCGGCCGTGTCAGTGACGAAACACTCGCGGGAAGCCGACCGCAGCCGCGCTCCAGGCAGGCTGAAGGCGTGCAGCGCCGCGCGCGCACCCGTAACGGCCTGCAGCACGTCCGAAAGCTCCGACAGGAGCGTGTCGCCACGCACGAGCACGCGGCGCCACACTCGCGGTCGAGCTCCCCTCAGAGCTACGATGATCTGGAACTCCGTCGACTTCCCCACCCGCATTGCCGGTCCCTCAAGCGAGTAACGCGTCCACACCGCGCTGGCAAGCCCTCGGCCTCACTGTCCCGATCTTGAACATCCGTCAAGATCTAGTGGGAAAGCAGCGCGACCACCCACTCGAACGACCAGTCTTCGAGCTCATGGAAGCGGCGCTTCCAGGCCCGGTCCCGTTCGGGGTGCACGTCGAACCACGTACGCCACCACAGTGCGGCGCCGCCCGAGACAGTGGGATTGCTCAGCCAGGGCTTCTGCAGCGTGTAGTGGATCACCTTCACGCGCCGGGCGAGCTCTGCCTTCAAGCTTGGATGGCTGTGCAGGAACTGGAAGATGAAGTTGTGCACGTTGTAGCCGATGGGCAGCCGATGCTCGACCGACATCGCGTACCAGTCGTGGAAGAACTCGTTGAGGAAACCCTGGTCGCCGCCGTCGTAGCTCGGGACGCTTCCGAGCCGGTCCAACATGGCATCGAAAACAGCCTGCGAGGGCTCGACTACCATCACGCCCGAGTTGAATTGATCGGGCAGGAAGAAGTCCGGCGCGGCCGCGATCCCGGGGCGGTCGAACAGATCGTCGATGCGCTGCACGACGATCGTATCGGCATCCAGCAGGACGACCTTGTCGTACCCGGTCAGCTCCCACGCCCGGAGCTTGGTGAACGCGTGGGCGAAGCGCGCGAACAGAAGACTTGCTGCCGGATTCGGATTGTCGACCGGGTCGATGTCCCGCAGGATCCAGCCCTGCCCGGCGAGGGCATCGCGCGCGCCCCCGTCCACATCCGCCGTGACCATCGCGACGCGTTGGACCTCCGACCCGCTCGCGCGGATCGACTGGCCGAGCGCTTCGACGCCAGGCAGGTAGGCATCGCCGCCCGTGAGTACTGTCGCGTACGCGACCTTTCCGCCGCCCATCCCCGTCAAGATGGGTCCGCCAGGCGCGTCCGGGAAGTGCCAGAAGTGCAGCCGCTGCGGCGGCGACGGGGCTCGACGCGCCGCTTGCGCAACGGAAGCGGCGGGTTGAAGCGGAAAATGCGCTGGCCTGCGTCTTGCGTGCTCTCGAACGAGGAAGCTGACATGTCTCAAGCTGGCTCGAAGGCCGGCCCCGCGGGGCGTGCCCTTGCGATGCTGCTATCGGGGGCGCTCGCAGCGGCGCTCGCGGCGCCTCCCGCCGGAGCCGACCCCGCCGGAACCTCGCCTCCAACGGCGGATGACGGCGCATCGGCCGCACCCGCTCCCGATGTCTACGGCGACACCGATCCGAGCGCGCTCACCTACTTCCGCCCGACGCTCGATCCGTACGGGACGTGGATCGACGACCCGGTGTACGGCGTCGTGTGGATCCCGGATCCGCGCGACGTTCGGCGCGGATTTCGGACCCTACGTGACGTTGGGCCACTGGGCGCTCACGAGCAATGGCGATTGGGTCTGGGTCAGCGACTTCCCGTGGGGCTGGGTGGTCTTTCACTACGGACGCTGGGTCTGGATCGCCGGCACGGGCTGGGCGTGGATCCCGGGGCGTCGCTATGCAAGCGCGTGGGTGGTGTGGCGCGTGCCGGAGCCCGGCTACTACTACGTGGGGTGGGCGCCGATGCCGCCGGACTTCGTCTGGTTCGGCGGCGTTGCCTTCGTGCTGTACCATCGCCCGCCGCTGCCGTTCGTGTTCTGTCACTCGCGTTGGGTGTTCCAGCATTCGCTACGGCAGCATCTGGTACCGCGCTCGCGGATCCGGGTCGTGGCCGGCCACACGCGGCGCTACCACCGACCGGCACAGAGCGCGCGGATGGGGCCGACTGTGTCACGCGCGCACGTGCCCGCCTCGGCCGTTCCGAAGACGCGGGTGGCCCCCAACCCGCGGGCAGTGCTCGCTGCACGGCACAGCACCGCGGCGCGCTTGGTCCAACCGCGACCCGCGAGGCCGGCGCCAGCGCGGCCTGGACGCGCGGCTCCGGCGCGACCTGGACGCGCGGCTCCGGCGCGACCCGGCACTCCGCGAACAACTCCAGCGCCGCGCGCGGTTCCTCGGGCAGCGCCGCAACGGACGGCTCCCGCGTACACGGCTCCCAGGTGGGCGCCTCTGCGCCCCGCGCCCGCGCGAGCGGCGCCGCGGCAGCGCGCCGCACCTTCCCGCGCGGCGCCGAAGCCAGCTCCGCAGGCCGCCCCGAAGGGCCGCAGTGGCAGCAAGCCGGCGCCTGGCAAAGCGGCACCGCGGGCTCCTGCCCAGCGCAAGCGCGGACGCTGAGACGGCGGCGGTCAGGCCGTGCCGGTGCTGCCGAACGCACCGGCATTCGCACGCGTCAAGCCGGGCCGCGCGGAGCGAACGCCGGAGCTCGGCGGGCTCTGCTGCTGCGCTCGCCTGAGTGCCTGCCAGAACGCGTCGCGGATCGCGTTCATGGGATCGGGTGCGTACTGGTACACGTGCAGGTCGATCGCTGCGCCGAGCCGCAGCCGCAACGTGGCGCGGACCCTGCCGTCCTCCGCCCGCTCGAGCAGCACCGATTCACAGCCGCCCGGCTCGAGCGCCCGCTGCAGAACGCCCTCGTGCTCCCGGATCGCGCGCAGGAGCTCCGGCGTGGCGGGGATGCCGCGGAACCGGACGTGGCATGCTTTCATCGAAACACCCTCCCTGGGGCCACCGCCACCTGCTGCTACAGGTCGTTCTACTCCTCTGCTGCCTCCAGCCGCGCCCGTCAAGGGACGCCGTTGCGCTTGTTGTCGCCCGTCATGACGGCGTCACGACCGAATCCTTTACGCCGCCGGCGCCCGGCACTGTAAGGTCCGTCTGGCTCGTCGCGTTGGGTGGTCGTCGGTAGTGCTGCAGCCGCCCGCCGGAGGCGGGCCCGCGCCTCCCGGAGCCGACCCGGGCAGGAAAATGCCATGAGCTTCTTGTCGCCCCTCGATTCCAACTCCCCTCGCCTGCGGCTCGCGCTGCCGCTCCTGGCCCTGACGCTGGCCGCGTGCGGAACCCGCAAGCCCGCCAAGCCGCCAGCCCGGGCCGCCGGTCCGGTCCACGAGCAGAAATCCACGGTAGCCCAGCGCCAGAGCGTCGCGATCACGGTCTACAACCAGAACTTCGGGCTGGTGCGCGAGGTGCGCGACCTCGACCTCGGCACCGGCCGTGTCTCGCTCGAATTCCGCGACGTCTCGGCCCACATCCAGCCCGAGACGGTGCACATCCGCTCGCTCGCCGAACCAGGCGCACTGGATGTGCTCGAGCAGAACTACCGCTACGACCTCTTGAGCCCGGACAAGCTGCTCGAGAAGTACGTCGGCAAGAAGGTCAAGCTCTACCGTTGGAACGAGAAGACCGGACGCGACGAGGTCGCCGACGCGGAAATCCTGAGCGTGGAGGGCGGTCAGCCCGTGGTGCGCATGAACGGCGAGGTGACCTACGGCTACCCCGGGCGGTTCGCATTCCCCAAGGTGCCGGACAACCTCATCGCCAAGCCCACGCTGGTGTGGCTTCTCGGCAGCAGCCAACCAAAGCAGAAGGTCGAGGTCACGTATCTGAGCAGGAACCTGAGCTGGAGCGCCGACTACGTGCTCGTCATCAACAAGGACGACTCGCGCGGCGACCTGAACGGCTGGGTCACCCTGTCGAACACCAGCGGCACCGACTACGCGAATGCGAAGCTCAAGCTGGTGGCGGGCGACGTGCAGCGCGTGTCGGAGGTCAACACCATGCTCGCCCGGGCCGAAGCCGCCCCCGAGGCCACGGCGCAACAGGCGCAATTCAAGGAAGAGGGCTTCTTCGAGTACCATCTGTACACGCTCGATCGCCCGACCACGCTGCTCGACAAGGAGCAGAAGCAGGTCAGCCTGCTCGAGGCGCATGACATCGGCATCAAGAAGACGCTGATCTTCTACGGCGCTTCGCAGTACTACCGCGGGCGCTACGGCCAGGTCGTCTCCAACCAGAAGGTCGGGGTCTACCTGGACATCAAGAACTCCAAGCAGAACCACATGGGCATGCCCCTGCCCAAGGGCACCATCCGCGTCTACAAGGCCGACAGCTCCGGCCAGACCGAGTTCATCGGCGAGGATTCCATCGACCACACTCCGCGCGACGAGAAGATCCGCGTCAAGATGGGCGACGCCTTCGACGTGGTCGGCGATCGCAAGCAGACGGACTGGAAGACGTACGGCATGTGCACGTACGAGAGCGCGTGGGAGATCGATCTCCGGAACCACAAGGACGTGGCCGAGCAGGTCGAGGTGTACGAGCCTATCGGCGGCGACTGGGAGATCCTCGATTCCAACTATCCGGCGACGAAGAAGGACGCCCACACCTTCACGTTCACCGTGAACGTGCCCGCGAACGGCAAGACGAAGATCACCTACCGGGTCCGGCTCAAGTGGTGTTGAGACGAAAGCCCATGGAATCACCCCGGAAGGCAGGAACGACCAGGATGGCGACAGCAATGAAGTCGAACACCCGCGGGGCCCTGGCGGCGCTGATGGCAGCAGGCCTGTTCGCCGGTTCCGCGGCCCACGCTGCGCCGGCGGGGAAGCACTCCACCTCGGCGGACCGCAAGGAAGTGGACATCACCGTCTACAACCGGGACCTCGGCCTGGTGCGCGAAGTGCGCGACGTCGATCTCGGCACGGGGCAGGTCTCGCTCGACTTCCAGGACGTGGCCTCGCGCATCCAGCCGGCGACCGTGCACATCAAGTCGCTGACGAATCCGGGCGCGCTCGACGTGCTCGAGCAGAACTACCGCTACGATCTGCTCAGCCCCCAGAAGCTGCTCGAGAAGTACGTCGGCAAGCGCATCCGGATCTACCGCTGGGACGAGAAGCGCGGCCGCGAGCTCGGCTACGACGCGGATCTGCTCAGCGTGGCCAACGGCCAGCCCGTGGTGCGCGTGAACGGCGAGGTCACCTACGGCTTCCCGGGTCGCTTCGCCTTCCCCAAGGTGCCCGACAACCTGATCGCCAAACCCACGCTGGTGTGGAAGCTCGACAGCCGGCAGCCGCGCCAGCGCGTGGAGGCGAGCTATCTCACGGGCGGCATCAACTGGCACGCCGACTACGTGCTCGTCATCAACAAGGACGACACGCGCGGCGGCCTGACCGGCTGGGTCACGCTCGACAACCGGTCCGGCGCCTCGTACAAAAACGCCCACCTCAAGCTCGTCGCCGGCGACGTGAACCGGGTGACGAGCGCCACCGGCTACGGCAGGATGTCCGCGCCGATGGGCGGAGCCGCCAAAGCGCCCAGCTTCCACGAAGAGGGCTTCTTCGAGTACCACCTGTACACGCTCTCGCATCCGACCGACGTGCTCGACAACGAGCAGAAGCAGGTCACGCTGCTGTCCGCCGAGGGCATCCACGTCGACAAGAAGCTCATCTTCTACGGCCAGCAGTACTGGTACCGCGGCCGCTACGGCCAGGTGATGAGCAACCAGAAAGTCGGCGTCTACCTCGACATCAAGAACTCCAAGCAGAACCACATGGGCATGCCCCTGCCCAAGGGCACGGTCCGCGTCTACAAGGCCGACAGCGCCGGACAGAAGGAGTTCATCGGCGAGGACTCCATCGACCACACCCCCCGCGACGAAAAGCTCCGCATCAAGATGGGCGAGGCCTTCGACGTCGTCGGCGAGCGCAAGCAGACCGACTGGAAGACGCTCGGCGTCTGCGCTTCCGAGAGCGCCTGGCAGATCGAGCTACGAAACCACAAGGACAGCGCCGTCACCGTCCAGGATTTCGAGCCCATCGGCGGAGAGTGGACGATCGTGTCCTCCAGCCACCCCGCTCACAAGGAAGACGCCCACACCTTCACGTTCAGCGTGAAGGTCCCCGCCAACGGCAAGACGAAGATCACCTACCGCGTGCGCGTCAGGTGGTGCTGACGCCGCGGGGGGCGACGATCGTCACGGCTCGTAGTCCACGTGCGCCGACTCGTGCAGCGCGCGTACCACCCCGGCGAGCTCCTCGAGCACCGGATGCTCCCAGCCTTCGCCGAGGGCACGCAGCACCTCTCGGTAGTACCAGAGCGTCTGGTCGCGGGTGGCGTTGAACCGATCCCAGAGTAAATCGCCGACGTCGGAGTGCTCGCGCAGCAGCGAGCGCGCGTTGTGCAGCTTGTCGGCGGCGCTGACCAGCTTCAGCTCCGGCGGCTCCGCTACGAGCTGCTCGATGTAGCGGCGCTTGCGCTCTTCCCAGGGCGGCTTGGGCCGCACCGTGGTGTCGCTCATCGCGAGCACGAGGCGGGCGACGCGCTCGCCGAACTGCTGGTCCAGGATCTCGACGCTCGAGCCCTCGGTGTCCTCGAGGTAGTCGTGGAGCAGCGCGGCGATCATCTGGTCCTCATCGCCTCCGTGCTCTGCGACGATCACCATCACGCCGAGAAGATGGGTGAGATAGGGGACCCCGCTGCCCTTGCGCACGCGATGCCGGAACGCGCTGGCCGCGAACGAGAGCGCGCGATCCAGCCGCTCCGAGTAGCAGGGATCCGGTCGATCAGAATCGCTCATGTCGCGTCACCGGCGGCAGCCACCCCGTGGCTTCTAGAAGTATCGCATACGAACCTGCATCGAGGTTGTGCCGCCCTTGTAGCGGAAGCGTGCATCCTTGAAACTGGGCGGCCCGAAGCGAGCTCGAGCGTCGCGCGACGCACAGAAGCCCTCCGTCGGGATGCCGATGAAGTTCTTGTCGAGCTTGCCGTTGTCGTTCGCATCGTGGAATGCCGAGATGCCGTAGACCCCCGGCTTCACGCCCTTGAACTCACAGACCGCGACGCGGCCACGGATGGTCGCGCGCGCGGACTTGACCGGCTGTTTCAGCCAGCCGCGCTCCTGGAACAGGCCGCACCTGACGACCCCGGCATTGTCGCGGGCCACGGTGCGAAAGCTGATCTGGTTGGCGTCGGTCGGGTCTGCGGCCGCAGCAGCCTGGGAGCCGAGGAGCACTGCGAGCACGAGCACGGACCGGGACAACCCCACCCGGTTTCTGTGGGACGCGGCCGGACGCCCGTCAACCCGAGCTCCGCGACGGCGGCCCGGGAAACCGCGCGGCGTCGGGCCCGCACGCGACCGGCCCGCGATCCGGAGCGGAGCCAGAGCGCTTGTCGCGCGGGGCGCACGGGAGGTAGCGTGAGGCGCCGGGTCAAGGAGCTAGCGTGAGTCACGAAGATGAGTGGTGGTGGTGGGCCAGTCGCCAGGGCGACCTGAAGACGGTCGACGGCAAGGAACTGCGCAACCACCTTCGTAGCGGCGTGCTGGCGGCGGATGTACTGGTCTGGCAGGAAGGCTGGGCCGGCTGGCTGCAGGCAGCCGAGGTCGCCGATCTCGCCGACGCGCTCCCCAGGCACAAGGTCCGGACGCCGGTGGAGCCCGAGCTCGACGAGTCGGTCGTAGCTCCGCCAGCGCCGCCTCTCGATCGCTACAAGTCTGCCACCCCGCCGCCGAAACCGATCCAGAAGAAGACGCTGCTCGGCTTGCCGAAGACGTCCGGCGGCGCGCCACGCCCCGCTGGTCCGCCACGGCCCGCCACCACGCCGCTGCGACCCGGAGCTTCCAGGCCCCCGCCCCGCCCGGGCGCCGGACGCACGCCCGGCGCTCCGCCGCGGCCACTGTCCGGTTCGAAGCCGAATGCCCCCGCGAGCCGTCCGCCGCCACCCCGCCGACCGTCGTCGCGACCGGCCCCGCCGCCCCGGCACCCTTCAGGCCGACTCCCGCCTCCCAAACCGGCGCGAGGCGCCCCCGTGAAGCTGGACGAGGAATTGCTCGTCGAGATCGACGCCGAGCTCGAGGACGTTCTCTTCCCCCGCCGCGACGGCTGCGGTTTCTCCGGCTCCGGATGTGACGGAACCGATGACGACGAAGCCGGACGCTGCGCCGAGCGCGGCAACACAGCCCGACGCCTCCCCCGTTGCGGCCGCCACTTCGTCGGGGAGTCCGCAGGAGAAGGCCGAAGACGACGTGGCGGCGTCGAGCGTCCGTCCGAGCCGGATCATCGCGGTGGGCGGCACGAGCAACGCTACCGCCGCACCGAAGCCGGACCCCATCGTCCCGGCGGCGTCGAACCCGGACCACGAAGCTGCCACGCAGCTGGTGGTGCCCGCCGCCGGAAGCGCGGAGCCCATCGTTCCGGTCCCGTCCGACCCGGACAACGAGCTCCCTACCCTGATGATCCCCTCCGCTCGAAGGCAAGGAGCCCATCGTTCCGGTCCCGTCCGATCCCGACAACGAGCTCCCTACCCAGGTCGTCGACAACACCGATCTCGAGAGCGAGCTGCCGACCCACATCAAGCTCGATGCGCCGGACGATGCGCCGCTCCCCTCGTGGGACCTCCCACAGGACAGCAGTCCCGGCGCGGCGCCGGCTCCGCTACCAGCGTTTCCGGTCGAGAACGACGCGCCAGCGTTCCCGGCGACCAGCCCCGATCCAATCGCCGCCAGCGCCGACGAGTCGCCTCCGTCGCTCGATGAGTTCCTCGGCAGAGGCCCTGGCGCGCGCAAGCGGGTCCTCATCGTGGGCGGCGTCGTGGGCGCGGCGCTCCTGGTGTTGCTGATCGCCATCGTGGCCTCGCTCGTCCATGGCAAGGGCCCGAGCGAGACCGCGAAGAGCGCTGCCGCCGCGCAGGGCGGCCCCATTGCCAGCAGCAGCGGCAAGGCTGCAGTCGGCCCCAGCGGGACGAAAACGGCCAAGCCGCACGCGCTCGCGGCCTGCACGCTGTCAAAACAGGCCATCCGCTTCGCGGACAAGACAGCCGTGCGCGTGCCACCCTATCTGGCGACCGCTCCGGGCGGCGATGTGGCCGTAGGATTCGCGACCGCGCCCACGGCCGCGATCGGCGTGAAAGTCGACCCGGCTTCGCTCGATCTCACGCAGGAATTCTCGCGCGACGGCGAACGCAGTGTCCTCGGCGTGGTGCCGCTGGTGCGAGGCAAGAAGCTCGACTTCGCGGTCGATCGCGACGGCTCCCCGCTCCAGAACGCGCACACGGTGGACGCAACGCCACCCTTCATCCTCGGCCTCACGAAGGCCGGCGTGTCGCGCGCCATCGGCTACGGCGAGCCCGAGACAATCTGGCCGGGAGCCGGCGACCAGCGGATCACCGAGCCACGGGTCGTCAGCGTGAAGGGCGTCGGTCACGCCGTGACGTTCCGCCGAGGCGGGCGTGACGGGGAGGTGCGCGTCGGTTGGCTGACGCCGGACGGCGACAAGAAGACCGATCTGGTGGCCATCAAGGCGGACGGTCCCCGCGTCGGAACGCCCAACATCGGAGCCAACGATCGCGAAGTGATGGTCGCCTTCGCGGCGCGGCCTAGCGACGATGCGCCCTGGACGGTACGCCTCGCCCACGCGGCGCTGGGCGACGCGCCCAGCTCCTCGGTCGAGTTCGATGTTCCGGGCGGCGGTCCCGGCAGCGACGTCATCTCGCCGGCCGTGGTGGGGCTTCCGGGCGGCGGGTGGCTGATCCAGTGGACTGAAGGCAAGGCCGGCGGCCGCATCGTTCGCGCGCAGACGCTCGACGCGAAGCTGCAACCGATCGGCAAACCCGCCACACTCTCGCCGGACGGCAGGGACTCGGGTCAGGGGGCGCTCTGGCTGGTCGGGGAGCACGCGCTGGCGGTCTTCCTGGTGCGCAGCGACAGCGGCTACGAGCTGTGGGGCGCCGGCCTCGACTGCCCCTGAAAATTTTGCGTTGTGCACGAGGCCGGACTTTCCCGCAGCGGGCGCGAAGCCCGTCGCTGGACAGAGCGGCATTCGCGTGCTCCGCTTGAAGGGACAGGAGGGGGAACATGGAGCAGAGGGTCTCACCGCGACCGCGCGAACGCGCGCGCCGTCGTCTGCCCGCACGCCTGGCCGCGTCACTGCAGGATGGCGCGTCCCGGTCAACATCGCAGGCGCTCGAGGAGCGAACGCCGGGCGCGTCCGCGATCGCCCGTTTCGAAAACGGCATGCTGCGGGTGCTAGCACTGGCCCGCGCAGTGCTCGCTGAACCGGAGTGTGCGCGCCTGCGCACGCTGATCGACGACGCGGAGCGCTGCTATGCGCCGGAGCCGCCGCTGGCAGGCCGGATTGCGACGTCGCCGTTCACCTGGTGGGCATATTTCGACTTCTACGCGGGTCCGCGACGCCACTCGCTCGGCGAGCTGTTGATCGACGTCGAACGCGAGCTCGGCCAGCATGGCGAGCTCGCGGAGCTCCTGGAACGCGCCCAGAGCTCGCGGCTCGGCCTGTACGTGCACGAAGGATACGGCGACGACGGCGCGCTTCTCCGGGAGCTGGTCGTCGACAGGGAGCCCAGGCTCCGCATTGTCACCGGCGCGTACAATGGTCAGCCCGGCGAAATCTGGCTAGCCCGCATAGTGCCGCTGGACCACGGCTCGAGACGCGAGCTGGTCGCAACGACGCCCTACGTGATAACGGAGCCGGGCGAACGCCAGTGGCGCGATTTTCTCGCGGATGTTTTCGCGAACGCAACACCTGGAGAACGTGCCGAAGAGTATGCGCGGTTCATGAAGCGCGGCCTGCACCGCTACTTCTGGAACGACTTCGTATCGGCCGCACAGGTGTCACAGGTCGACGGCGCGATCTTCCTCTCGGGCCTGCCGCGCATCGCGCGCATGGCCCATGCCGCGTCGCGTCGCCCGGTCTGAAGGTGCGTTGGCATGCCGTGTGCTCCCATGTAGTCGTATGTCGTCGCGTCCTGCGGCGCGTCAACGACGAGGGGAGAACCATGACCGACGTAGCCGACATCCTCCGCGCCAAGGGCGCCCAGGTCTACACGATCGACGAGGGCGCCACCGTCTACGAAGCCATCCAGAAAATGGTCGAGCATGACGTGGGATCGCTCGTCGTCATGGACGGCGATGTCCCGGCAGGCATCATCACCGAGCGACACTATCTGAAACGCGTCGCGCTCGAAGGACGCACGTCGAAAACGACCAGCGTTCTGGAGATCATGTCGTCCGAGATCGTGTGCGTAGCGCCCGAAGCGGGTCTCGACGTGTGCATGAACCTGATGACCGAGCACCGCGTGCGCCAACTCGCCGTCGTGAGCGAAACTCGGCTGGTGGGAATCGTGTCCATCGGCGACGTTGTGAAACGACTGGCGAGGGAGCATCGCCGGGAGATCCAGTATCTGACCGACTACATCTCGGGCAACACCATCACGGAAGTGACGTGGACCACCGTCGTGCCCTAGCGCGCGAAGCGAGGGAGGAAATAGTGGCACGAACCGTGGCCGAAGTGATGTCGTACGCGCCCGCGGTCGTTGATGCCCGCGACGCTGTCGAAGCCGCGGCGCGCGTCGCAAACCAGCGCGGCGTGCACCATCTGCTGGTGGTCGATGAATCGGCGCTGGTGGGCGTGATCTGCCAGTGCGATCTTGCAGATGCGATGCCGGGGGCGCTCGTCACCCGCCACATGCGCTCGCCCGTGATCTGGACGTCCGGAACCGACACGCTGGAACAGGCGGCGGAGATCATGCTCCAATGCGGGGTCGGCTGCCTGCCCGTCCTCGACGAGCGAGAAGGCAGGCTGGCGGGCGTGCTCACGAGGCGGGATCTGAGAAGCGCAGGTGTCCTCCCGGGCGAGCGCGGAGTCGACCTGTGCGCATCGTGCGGAAGCAGCCATCGGCTGCAGGCACCCGACTTCCCGGAGCTGCCCGTATTCTGCTTCGAGTGCCTGGAGCAGGCGCCCCCGAGCAGGGGCCGAGGAGCCTGGTACTTCACGCTGGGCGGAAGCGGCTAGCCGAGGAGGCGTGACTCGTTGCCACGCGTCGTGGCAGAAGTCCCCGCCTAGTCCGCTGACCGTCCCGCCGGCCAGCGGAAGATTCTGGTGAGCCCTTCAAACCCGCAGCGGTGGTGCTAATCTGCCTCCATGGGGCGTCTTGCCCCGGGGGGAAAACATGCACGTCCTCATCGTCGACGACGATGTCGTGGCAGCACGATCGCTGGTCGAGCTGCTGGAGTCGGTTGGTTTTGAAGGGGCTGCTGCGAGATCGGGGCAGGAGGCGCTGGACCGCATGGCACAAGAGCGGTTCGACGCCGTCGTGACCGATCTCAACATGCCGGACATCGGGGGCATCGAGTTGTGCGAGCGCCTGCTCGAGCAGCGACCCGGCATTCCGGTGATCGTAGTGACCGCGTTCAGCAGCCTGGAGTCGGCCATAGCGGCCATCCGCGTCGGTGCCTACGACTTCATTCCAAAACCGGTTGACATCGATACACTGACCCACGCGCTGAAGCGCGCGGCCGAGCGCATCGCGCTCAGGGACGAAGTCGACCGCCTCGGGGGGGGCGGCATGACAGTCTCCGAATTCGAGGGCATGGTGGGTGCGAGTCCACCGATGCAGGCCCTGTTCGGGCTGATCGATCGCGTCGCCGCGTCGGACGCCACGGTGCTCGTGACCGGCGAGACCGGAACGGGGAAGGAGCGCGTCGCCAGAGCGGTACACGCGCGGAGCCGCCGCCGGGAAGCTCCGCTTGTGGCGGTCAACTGCGCAGCGGTACCGGAACCGCTGCTCGAAAGCGAGATGTTCGGCCACGCGCGCGGCGCCTTTACGGACGCGCGAGCGGAGCGCGCGGGCCTGCTCCTGCGCGCCAGCGGCGGCACGCTGTTCTTCGACGAAATCGGCGACATGCCTCCCGGACTGCAGGCCAAGCTGCTCCGCGCGTTGCAGGAGCGCAGCATCAGACCGGTTGGAGCCGACCGCGAAATCCCAATCGACGTGCGCATCATCGCCGCAACCAACAACGACCTCGAAATCGAGGTCGAGAGGCGCCGCTTCCGCGAGGATCTCTACTACCGCATCAACGTGATCCAGATCCCGGTGCCTCCGCTGCGCGAACGCGGAAACGACGTCCTGCTTCTGGCGCAGCATTTCATCGCGGCGTACGCAAGCTCATCCCCCGGACCGGTGGCGGGCTTGACGAGCAGCGCAGCGGAACGACTGATGTCCTATCCGTGGCCTGGAAATGTGCGCGAGCTGCAGAACTGCATCGAGCACGCCGTCGCCCTGGCCGCGCACGATCGCATCACGCTCGACGATCTCCCCGACAAGGTGAGGACCCACCGGGGCTCGGCTCCGCCGGCCGTCGGTTCCGATCCATCAGCATTGGCCCCGCTCGAGGAGATCGAACGCCGCTACGTCGAACAGGTTCTGGCAGCTGTTGGAGGGCGCAAGGCGGCGGCAGCGCGCGTGCTCGGACTCGACCGCAAGACGTTGTACAGGAAGCTGGAAGCGTACCAGCAGCGGGACGCAAGCAAGATCGATCACTGACGCGGCGCGCGTCAATCGCGACCGAGCAGCCGCTTTGCGCTGCCGACCCAGTCATCGCGCTGGATGCGCGCCGGCTGCACCTTGAGCTGGCGCGCAACGTCGGCAATCTGGTCCGGAGTCCAGCTCGCGACCTGCGACAGTGTGCGCACGCCCATCGCCTTGAGGCGGCGCTCGAAGGCCGGACCGACGCCGGAAATGCGCTTCAAATCGTCCTCGGGCTCGGGCTGCCAGGCAAGCGTCTCTTCGAGCTCTTCGGCGCGTGCTGCAGCGCGACGGCTGGCGTGCTCGAGCTCCGCGAGGCGCGCGCGATCCTCTTTCCGGAGCGCCTCGAGCTCCGCGACCCGGGCCGCGTCCTTCTTGTGCTGCGCCTCGAGCTCCGCGATCCGCTCGCCGTCCTTCCTGTGCCGCGCTTCCAGCTCGGTGACGCGCTGATCGTCGGGCCTGGCCTGCGCTTCGATCTCCGCGATCCGGGCCTCGAGGCGCTCGCGCTCTCGGCGGGCTTTTTCCTCGATTCCAGCAATGCGCTTGTCGGCATCGCCCAGGTCCTTGATGCGGCCTTCGAGCTCACGGATGCGTGCATCCCGCTCGGCGATCCGTCCCTGGAACAGGCCGCGCTCGGTCGTCAGCTTGCCGAGCTCGCTTTCTTTGCGCGACAGGACGCGCTTGAGTTGTTCGATCTGCGGCGGCAGACCGACCGGCGGCGGGGGACGCGAGGAGAGCGACGACGGTGACGACGGCGCGGCGGAGCGATGTTCCGGCGACGGCCGCATGCTGTGCGGCAGCGCGCTGAGCGGCGGCGTGCTGCCGGCAGACGGAGGCGGGCGGCTGTCGGCTGCCGTCGGCGGCGGCGCCACGCTGGTCGGCGTGTCGTGCCTGACGCGCGGTGGAATCGACGAGGGCGATCGCGCCTGGGCCATCGGCGGTGGTGCAACGCTGGTCGGCGTGTCGCGTCGGACGGCGGGTCGCGACGGAGCCGATGACGGCGACGAGGGCGCCTGGACCGGCGCTGCCTGCACCGGCGATGTCTGCGGCGGCGGTGTCCGCACCGGAGGTGTCTGCGCCGGCGCTGCCTGCACAGGCGTCTGCGGCGCGGGCCATCCCTGCGCGGGTACCTGCGCAGGCGGTGCCTGCACGGGCAGCGTCGGCATCGGCGCTGCCTGAACCGGTGGCGGCGGACGCGAGGGCGACGAAGGTGGGGGCGGACGCGAGAGCGGTGACGACGGGACGCCGCGACGCGGAGGCGGAGGGCGTGACGGCACGACCGGCACCGCGCGCGAGGGCGGCGGCGGTGGGCGGGAGAGCGCTGGCGGAGGACGCGACTGCAGCGGGCGCGAGGGTGGCGGAGGAGGACGAGAGGGCACGGGCGCCACCTGAGGTGAAGATCCCGCCGGCCGCGGCGGCAGAGTTGCGGGCCGCGGCGGCACGCTGACTGGCCTGCTGCCGCCGGGGGGACTGCTCTGGTCGTCGCCCATCATCGATCTCTCGCTCTACGGCCCAGAGGCCGCCCCGAGCATACTCGAAGTCGGGCGCAGCCGGGCAGCGCTCTGTCGGCGCAGCCTATCGCGCGGGAGCGTGCCCGGAAAGCAGGTTCCCGAAGGCCTTCCGGAGCTCCCCGTGCAGTGCTTCTACTGCATCGCGAGGCCAGCTCCCGGGCTCCTGCCGGACGAAGGAGGTCTTGTCGACGCGGTTGTCGAAACGAGCCAGAGGCAGGTTGAAGCGCTTCGCGTGCGCTTCGATGGTCACCGCCGCGGGCTGGTCGCTGTGCTCCTCCAACCATTCCATGTCGTCGCAGCCGTAGTCGTTCAGCATGACCGAGAGCGGCACGCCGTGGTGCAGGATCGAACCGGGGTCGTCCGGATCGGCGCGCGCTTCGTTCTTGCGGCGCGATTCCTCCGGCGTCACCCAGATGTAGAGGATGCCGGACCGCTCGAGGATGTTCCGGGACAGAAGCGAGAGCGAATACTGGTAGCCGTACGGCTCGGGCAAGGGAAAGGTCGATCCCTGCGGCCCGCCGCGCGCGAACTCCAGGACGATCGTCTTGTCGTCCAGGCGATCAGGGTAGGCGTCGAACTTGTCGGCGAGCAGCCCCCGGGCGAGGCCCTCGATGCGCTGCGAAACATCCCGGCGCAATCTGTCGTCCAACTGTGCGAGCCGGGTCGCAATACCCACGCGCTCGCCCGCGCTGTCGAGGCGATCCATCAGGTGGATTGCCGCAGAATCGGGCTCGAACACGTGGCGGTGGACGAGATCCTCGTAGTCCTCGTTGAGGAGCTGGATCAGCGTGCCCCAGTCGCGGGGATCGGCAAACGAGCGATCCGCGGCTTCGAAGAACATCCGACGGCTGCCGAGCGCTTCGAGCTCGTCGTCGAGGCTCCGCATCAGGTGCACGTACGGGAAGTCGTCGAGCTGCACCATCTCGCCGACGCCGAATTCATTCCGGCGCCGCTCGGGGGGCAGCAGCGAAAGGTAGCGCCGGACCTCGGACTTTCCGGAAGCCGGCAGAGCGAGCAGCAGGATCGTGTCGATGAGGGGGAGCATGCCGCGTCCCCGGCGTGGAAAGCAACGGGCTCGGCGCCCGGGCCCCCCGATCCCCGGGCCAGGTGGCCCGGGCAGTTCGGCCAGGTCGCAGCAGCTGGGCTATGCTCGCCCGGCGCGCCGGCGGGGCGCCACGGACTGGAGGAGGGCATGGAAAGACGACGCATCTGGTACGGGGTTGGAGGCGCGGTCGCGCTCTTGGCGCTGGCCCAGCTGATTCCCGTGGGACACTCGAACCCGCCGGCCGCAGGCGAGATCGACGCTCCCCCCGACGTGAGCGCGATACTGCACCGCGCCTGCTACGACTGCCACTCGAACGAGACCGTATGGCCCTGGTACAGCCACGTCGCGCCCGTCTCCTGGCTGGTGGCGAGCGACGTGAGCGAAGGCCGCGAGAACGTGAACTTCTCCGAGTGGGGCAAGCTCACCCCTCTGCAGCGGACAAAGAAACAGCGCGAGGCGGGACACGAAGTCTCCGCAGGCGACATGCCCGAGTGGTACTACGTGCCGATGCATTCGCGCGCGCGGCTGAGCGACGCCGACCGCAAGGCTATCGAGAGCTGGGCGAACGGCCCCACGAGCGGCGTCCGCGGAGAATCCGGAAAGTAACCGACGCCTACTGGTCTTTCGCGAGCAGGTCGGGCCAGTCGTAGCTGTTGTCGACCATCCGCTGCGTCCACTCGCCCAACGTCACGCCATCGATCTTCTGGTTGGGATACTCGAGGACTCCCGTGTGCATGCTCCCGGCTACCAGGAAGCGTTCGAAGCGATCCGGGAACTGGTCGTGGATCGCCCCGGTTTCTTTCAGGAGGAGAGCCTTGAAGTCGTTCGTGTCCATCTGGAGGAACACGCCGCCGATTACGAAGTCGTGATAAGAGCTGTACGCGCCGACCCTCAAGCCCGGATCATGCGCCAGCGCCCAGCCGATCATCGGGGTGATTTGTTGGTTGGCTTGCCCGTGGTCGCACGCCTTGCACGAAGCCGGTATGAACTGCTCGAATTTCCATTCAGTCTTCGCCGCCTCGAGGATGGACGGCGTGGCGAGCCCGACGCCCGCGTCATTGATCACGTAGAAGGGCGTATGCGGATAGGCTAGCCGCACGACCTCGGTTCCGATGAGCGTGCCGTAGCCTCCCGCGCTGGACCCGGCCAGGACCAGCTTGTCCGGATTCGGAAAATAGGCCCGCGCGATGTCGACCCCGGCAGACAGGTTCGCCAGCCCATGATGGTGGCGGATGCCGTCTGGTCCGCCGTTCTTCGTGTCCGGCACATCGTTGTCGCCGCTGAACACCGATGCGTCGCAGTAGCCGATGTAGACCACATTGTAGTCGCGGAGCGGGTTGTTCGCGATCGCGTCGCTTGTCCATCCGACCAATGATGGGACCCCGACGCCGCCCTGTTTGTTGGCGCTGCACAAAGCGCTCCAGCACGCGCCGCCACCCTGCAGATAGATCAGCAGATTGCGGGAGCCTGTGTCGCGGACGCTGACCTCGAACGGCTTGCCCGTGTAGCAGATGGGTGCGAAATGCGGCTTGGGGTCGAATTCGAAGATCGTCTCGTTGCCGCTGCTCACCGCCCTGTCCGGAGTAAACGCGCCGAGATACTTGCCGACGCCGAGATCGAGGAGCTCCTGCCGCGCAGCAGCGTCGAATCCGGGCCGCGCGTCGACGCCCTTCCCATACGGGTCGTCCGCGCCGCACGCGGAGAGCGCGCAAGCGCTCGCGAGGACGGCGAGCGCCTGGCCCATTGTGGAGAACAGCCGGGACATCTGTGTGGGACGGCAATCATACCAGCTCGGCGCTGGGCCGGCTGAAATCCCCGGAAATGTGACGACACACCGCGGGACCGTTTCTTGCGCCGCGAACCGATGTTAGTAGCGAAGAGTAGTGGCGCGTCCCGATCCAGAGCACGCCTCGGAGGAGGCACCGGCACCCACGCCGATCCGGCTCACGTACCTGGGCAAGGACATCCTGCTCGTGCCAGGCAGATACCTGGTCGGTCGGAGCGCGTCGTGTCACGTGGTGCTGGACGACCCGCTGGTCTCGAGACGCCACGCGCGCATCGAGGTCGGAAGCGAGCGCGCCACAATCGAGGATCTCGGCAGCATCAACGGCGTTTTCGTCAACGCAGCGCGCATCGTGGACGGCCCCCACGTCCTCGCCGACGGCGATCGCATCGACATCGGCAACTCCCAGCTCGATTTCCACGTCGGCGGCGTAGGCCACGAGCACGGCGCGTCGGGAACCCACGGGCTGTCGCTCGACACGCTGAGCGGCGCGGACCCCGTCGTGCCCGCCGACGAGGAGGCCAGCACGCCGCAGCCGGAAGCCAGCACGCGTCAGGTCAACGGCATCCTGATGATGGCGACAATCGCCGAGCGGTCGTTGGAAAGCGGCCGGATACGCGAAGCCGAGGAGATGCTGCAGTCGCACCTTGCCGGCGTGATGGACCAGACCCGGCTGCAGCGCGACGTGGATCCCGCCACGCTCGATTCCGCTGTGAACGCGGCGCTGTCGTTGGCAGTCGCCACGGGCAAGGGGCGCTGGTTCGACTACTCGGTCGAGCTTCTTCTGCGGAGCGACCACGAATGCGGGGACGCGCTGCTCGCCCGGCTGGAGCGGGCGGCCGCATCGATCGAGCAGATCGACACGGAGCAGCTTCGCCGCTACGCGCTGAAGGTCCGCGGGACGTCGCCCGGATTCGAGCAGCTCCGCGCCGCGCAGCGCCTGGACACGATGGCCCGCCGCTAGTCGCTAGAAGCCGAGGTCGTCGGGAAGCGGCTTCAGATCGGAGGCAGCCGGCGCGGCAACGGGCTTGTGCGGGCCCGACGCCGAGCTGGCCTTCCCGGACGGCGCATGGGCCTTCGCTTTCGCTGCGTGGACGGGATGCGCGACCTTGTGCGCCGGCAGAGCCGGTGCGGCGCTCGGCGGAGCCGGGGCACTGGCGGCAGGCGCAGATCCAGAGACGGGCGGCGGCGCTTCGTGCTTGTCGGCTGCGACGGGCTCGGCGGGCTGGCCGGCGGGCTTCGAAACGCTCGACGCGGGTTGCGAAGCCGCAGCGTGCGACGCCGGGACGCGCCGATGCATCAGAACGAGAACTCCGAGCACACCCGCGAGGAACACTCCCAGCCCGACGAGCGCGACCTTGCCGCGCAATGGGACAGCGGGCGCAGGATGGCCTGTCTCGCTGATGGGGGGGATCGAGCTGGACGTTTCGATCCGCGGCGCATCGCCGGTAGCGTTGAAGCGGAGGATTTCCGGTATCGACATGCGGCTCGGGCGCGGCTCGATCCACACCGCACGCAGCGAGCGACCCGCGGCATCCTCGCGAATGCCCTGGTCCATCAGCCAATTTGCCAATGCAGCGCCCAGCTCGCGCATGCTCTGGAAGCGCTGTTCCCGGTCTTTCTCGAAGCCACGCTGGAGAATTGCCCATAGCTCGGGAGCGTCGACGCCGTGCTCGAAGATCGACGGGATGGGGCTCTCGATCACGTGGCGCAGAACCGCGTTGTAGCTGGCATCCTCGAACGGCACATGGCCGGTGATGGTCTCGTAGACCAGGATGCAGAAGGCCCAGATGTCAGCACGGTGGTCCACGTCGCGCAGGCCTCGCGCCTGTTCCGGCGCCATGTAGTCCGGGCTTCCGAGCGCCACGCCCGCCTGCGTGTGCTTGCTCTGGAGGTCGAGCTTGGCGATGCCGAAGTCGATCAGCTTCGGCTGTATCCTGTTGCCGACGCGAACGAGGAAGACATTGTCCGGCTTGAGATCGCGGTGGACGATGCCGCGCGTGTGCGCGGCTCCCAGCGCCTCGGCCACGGGCAGCAGGAGCCGCACCGCCTTGATTGGAGGCAGTCGCTCCTCGCGTTCGAGGATCTGGCCGAGATCTTCACCCTCGAGCAGCTCCATCGCGATGAACGGATCCTTGCGACCTGTCCGCCCGAAATCCACGACGTGGACGATCCCGGCGTGCTCGATACGAGCCAGCGCGCGGGCCTCGGTCAGGAGCCGCTCGGCGGCGGCGGGCACGCTCACGTCGTCGCGGATGAGCTTGATGGCGATGTCAACGTCGAGCTGTTCGTCGTGGGCGACCCACACCCAACCCATGCCGCCCTCGCCAAGCAGCCTCTGTAGCCGGAACCTATCGGCTACAAGCTCCCCGGCTTGGTATCCGGGTTCCGCCGGAGGCGGCGGAGCTGCGCTGTCCACCGCGTCGGTCAAGATGCCTCCCTCTAGAGCATATTACCGGGCGCACGCTCCTGCTAGAGCCTCGGAGCGCATTTTTCCGGGTGCGGAGCCTCTCCCCGCTGGGGCGCCCACACCTGTCTACACGAAGCGATCCACGCCCTTGCTCCCGCCCTCCCCGCCGGCCGCTTCCTCGCCGGAGTACTGGTATTCCGGGTCCAGAAGCTCGTTGATGTGGTCCATTACGACCCGCGTAATCCGGGTGTAGCGGTCGCCGTAGCGCTGCGTGGCCTCCTTGGTGAGAGGCAGAACCTGGTCATCCACGCGGTAGGGGCCGAGCTCTGGCCCGTCCACTGGCAGTGGTCTACCGATACGGTAGACGACCCGGCCACCCCGGGAGAAGGGCTTGTTTCCCGGGTAGAGGCGATCGCTGCCGCTGCAACCGATGGGAATGATGTCGGCGCCCAGATGCTGCGAAATCTGGGCCAGCCCGTTGTGCCCCCTGCCGAGACGGCGGGTACGGGTGCCCTCCGGAAAGACCAGGACATCGAGCTGGAGCTCGCGGATGGCGCGCCGGTTGAGCTCGACGACGCGTCGGATCATGCGGTCGAACAGCCTGTCGAAATGCTCGAGGAACTCCCCGGCGTCGCTGGTCGCACCGTGCAGGAACTCCTGGAGCTCCGCACCCGCGCCTTCGGGCAGCGGCTCGTCCGGCGATCGCTTGCCATCGACGAGGTCGCGCAGAACCCGGTACTCCTTCTCGTCCGGCGGACGTCCGATCGCCTTCCGGAACTCGGTGGTGATGACGTAGCCGCGCGATGGGAGCGGGATGTTGTTCGTCAGGTCCAGCGCCGCGCCGACGATGTTGTTCTCGTAGTACTTGCCCTTCACCCACGTGGCCGTAAACGGCAGCCCGAGCCGGTACATCCGGTACTGCAGCGGGAAGTAGTTGAACCGGTCCGTGTGGTTCATCGCGAGGAACGCCCCGCCGTGCGGCGGCAGGTTCTCGACTCCTTCGAGCACGATCTCGGTCCGCCGCGTCGGGACGTTGTAGTCCGGCCACAACACCAGGTTGCCGACCAGGATCTGGCCGATGGGCCGTCGGTGCAGCTTGATCTTCTCGAGTCGCTCGAGGTCCAACACGGCGCGTCTATTCGAGCACAGGGACAGTCCGCTCCGCCAGCAGAGGCCCCAGAACCGCCCTGCGCTTGCCTTTACACGGCGCCCGGGTCTGCTAGATTCCCGGCGCCCGAGCTGCCCTCCCCCGCGTCCTGGCTCCCACGAGCTTGGCTTGCCCGTTCGCGCCGGCCCCCGTGCGCTCGCGCGCCGGACGGCTGGGACGACGCCCCGAGAGCAGAGTTGCATCCGAGGATACCCCATGATCACCGTAAGTGACCTGTCGATGAACTTCGGCACCCAGGTGCTGTTCGAGAACGTCAACGTCACGTTCAACAAGGGCGAGCGCTACGGCCTGACCGGCCCCAACGGCGCCGGCAAGTCCACCTTCATGAAGATCGTGGAGGGCGAGATCGAACCGATGGCCGGGAGCGTCCAGCGCCCCAAGCGGCTTGGCGTGCTCAGCCAGGATCATTTCCGGTACGAGAACGAGCGCATCATCGACGTGGTGCTGATGGGGAACGAACCGCTGTGGCAGGCCATGGTCGAGAAGGAGCAGCTTCTGGCCAAGGGCGACGACCTCAGCGACGACGACGGCGTCCGGCTCGGCGAGCTGGAGATGGTGATCGCGGAAGAGGACGGCTATACCGCGGAGAACGAAGCCAACGCGCTGCTCGACGGCCTCGGCGTGCCGGAGGAGCTGCACACGGAGCTGCTTTCGACCCTCACCGGTGGCGACAAGGTGCGGGTGCTCCTGGCGCAGGCGCTGTTCGGCAATCCGGACGCCCTGCTGCTCGACGAGCCGACGAACGCGCTGGACATCGCCAGCATTCGTTGGCTGGAAAGCTTCCTCCACGACTACAGCGGCGTGCTGGTGGTCATCAGCCACGACCGGCATTTCCTCAACGCCGTGTGCACGCGCATCGCGGACATCGACTACGAGACTGTCATCGTCTACCCGGGCAACTACGACGACATGGTCGAGGCCAAAGCGGAAGCGCGGAGCTCGCTGGAGCTCGCCAACTCCGCGCGCCAGAAGCGCATCGAATCGCTGCAGGAGTTCGTGCAGCGCTTCCGCGCGGGCTCGCGCGCCAGCCAGGTCAAGAGCCGGGAAAAGTCCCTGCAGCGCGAGAAGAAGGCGCTTGCCGATCTCAAGCGTTCCAACATCCAGCGGCCTTTCATCCGCTTCGAGCAGGCGCGCCCGAGCGGGCGGCAGGTGCTCACGGTTACGGCGCTCTCGAAGAGCTTCGACGACGACATCGAGATCTGCGACGGCTTCAACCTGAGCGTAATGCGCGGCGACAAGATCGCCATCGTCGGCCCGAACGGCATCGGCAAGACGACGATGCTCAGGCTGTTCAACGGCGAGCTCGACCCCGACGAGGGCAGTATCGAGTGGGGCTACGAAGCCAAGATCGGCTACATGCCGCAGGACCACGGCGAGCAGATCGAGAAGAGCGCCGAGACCGCCCACGCCTGGCTCTGGAAGTGGAACGAGGGAGCCGACGAGCAGCAGATCCGCTCGCTGTTCGGCCGCTTGCTGTTCACCAAGGACGAACCGTTCAAGCACACCGAGGTGCTCTCCGGCGGCGAGACGGTGCGCCTGCTCCTGGCGCGGCTGATGCTGGTCCAGCCGAACGTGCTCCTGCTGGACGAGCCGACCAACCATCTGGATCTGGAAGCGATCCGCTCGCTCACGCAGGGGCTGGTGAACTACGAAGGCACCTGCATCTTCGTCACGCACGACCGCCAGATGGTCTCCCAGGTGGCCACGCGCGTGCTGGAGATGAGCCGCGAGGGCATCCGCGAGCTCAGCCCGCAGCAGTTCGACGACGGCCAGTTCCTGACCTCGTACAACCGCTACCAGGGCCAGGCCGCGGCCTGGTAACCCGGTTCGCACTGCACGTCTGCGCGCGGACTAGGGGGTGCTGCGGCTGGGCGCGGCCTGTTCAGGGCGCTGCTCGTACAGCGCGTCGAGCTGGGTGCCGTAGCGCGCGAGCACATTGCGCCGCTTGAGCTTGAGTGTCGGCGTCAGCATGTCGTTCTCGGTGCTGAAGTCCTCGGTCGTGATCAGGAACCGACGCGGACGCTCGAACGATTTGAACTCCGACGACCGCGCGGCGAGCTCGGCGTGGACGATCTCGCGAACGGCTTCGCTCTCCGCCGGGTTGTCGCCCAGATCGACGTGATGCCCGCGGGCCCACTTCCTGACCGCGTCCATGTCGAGCACGACGAGCGCGACGTTGTACGGCCGGTTCGCGCCGTACAGCATGACGTTGGCGATGTACTGCGACAGCTTGAGCTCCTCTTCCAACGGCGAGGGCATGACGTACTTGCCGTTTTCCAGCTTGTACTGCTCCTTGATGCGCCCGGTGATGTAGAGATAGCCGTCGGCGTCCGTGCGACCCAGGTCGCCCGTGCGGAAGCCGCCGTCCGGCATGAGCACCTTCTCCTTCTCCTCCGGCCGGTTGTGATAGCCGAGCATCACGTTCGGACCGTACACGACGATCTCGCCTTCTTCGGGGTCGCCGGTCACGCTGGTGTCGATCTCGACGCGCACGCCCGGGATGACCGGCCCCACGGAGCCCATGCGCCTTCGCCCCGGCAGGTTCGCAGTGACGATCGGGCTGGTTTCGGTGAGGCCGTAGCCCTCGTAGACGGGAATGCCGAGCGCATCGATGAACTCGGCGACCTCGTGGCCGAGCGACGCGCTGGCGCTGACCGCATACTTGAGCCGCCCGCCGAACTTCTCCCGCACCTTGGAAAAGATCAACGAGTCCGCAAGCGAGTAGCCGACCGAGCTGAAGACCCCGACGGGCTGGCCTGCCGCGCGGCGCGACGCGGCGCGGATGCCCGAGAAGAACAGGCTGCGGATGAAGGCCGGCTTGTCCTGGATCTGCCTCTGGACGACATCGTAGATGCGATTGAACACGCGTGGCACGGCGAACAGGATGGTCGGCTTCACCTCCGCCAGGTTCTCCACCAGGCGCGCTACGTTGTCGTTGATCGCGACCGACGCGCCCATCGCCAGCATGCCGTGCACTTCGCACGTCTGACCGTAGGAGTGAGCCCACGGCAGGAACGCCAGCGAGCGATCCTCCGGATCGAAGCTGAAGGTTTCGAGCACCGCGCTGATGTTCGAGGCGATATTGCCGTGGCTCAGCAGTACGCCCTTGGGATTGCCGGTCGTGCCCGACGTATAGATGAAGCCGGCAATCTCGTCCGGCTGCGGTATCCGCGCCGCCACCGGGTTCGCCTCGCCTTGTCGCAGCAGGGCGGCATACGAGTTGTCGACGCTCTCCGGCAGCTCCAGGCCGATGATGTGCTCCAGCACGGGCAGCTCGGCCTGCAGCTTGACGAGCTCGTCGTAGACACGCTGGTTGGCGGCGATCACGACCTTGGCCGCGCAGTCGTCCAGAATGAATTTCCACTCCTTCGGCAGCTGGGCCTCGTACATGGGCACGTAGGCCGCCCCGAGCCCGTACGTCGCGTAGCAGGCGACCGCCCACTGTACGCAGTTGTCCGAAATGATGGCGACGCGGTCGCCCTTCGTAACGCCGAGCCGCGCGAGCCCACCGCGGAACTGGTCGACGAGACGTGCAAACTCGCCATAGCCCAGCCACTCCCACTGGCCGTCGCGGCGCGTGCCGTAGAGCGGTCGCTCGGCGAAGCGCGCGCAGCTCTTCTGGTAGAGCTCGACGAGGTTTTTGAACTGCTCGGCCATGTTCCTGCCCCCTTCTCTTCGTCGCGTTCAAACGTGCCCTCGAGGCGCACGCGTGGTCCTCCATTCCATTGCAATCGCCGAGCCAGCCGCGAGGGAGTAGCGGCGCCGCATGGAACGCCGCGCAGGCGCCCGTCAAAGGGGGGAACGTGCGCGAAGAATCTGCGCAAATGGGCGGCCGATCGGGCTGATTGTGGCTTGTGCAACTGGCACGCGGTGTATGCTGCGCGCGGAGGATCCGATGAACGAACAGCTCCAGTTTCCGGCCCCAGAGCCCGGCGATCCGGAAGATGTCGCGTGGACCCTGCAGACGGCGGGGACGATGTGGGGCCGCGGCGATCACCACGAAGCCATCCGCTGGCTGCGCCGCGCAGCCGAGGCCGCCGGCAACAGCGGCGCCGACATGCGGGCGGTCACGCTGGCGAGGGCAGCGGCGGATCTGACCACGGCGCTGGACATTCCGCCGTCGATTCCGCCGCCCGCCGCCACGCCGTCCGAACAGGTAACGCAGGATCCGCCGCTGGCCGCCGCGACTCCCGCAGCAGCGCCACCGCCGCCGTCACAGACAACGCACGAACGACCGCATACGTCCCGCCCTTCTGCGCGGCCCAGCGGCGTCCGGCAACGCCAGGCGCTGAGGGTCGCGGTCCACCCAGCGGACAGCGGCAACGAGTTGACGGTCCGACCCTTGATGGAGGACGAGTCGCCGGCAGAAGGTGAACACGAGGCGATGTTGGTAGCGCTGGAGGCTGGCGCGCATCTGCTGTCGAAAAAGCGTTGAGAAACGGTCGCTTTCCGCAGTGGCCGAACGTGCAAGTCCGCGAAAAAGTGGTATCCTGGACATGTCCGGTACGTGCTCGTTCCGGCCCCCGGTGCCGCGCGTGGTCACGGCTCGCGGCGACGTGCCGGTGATCACGAAATAGGGAGCGGTTCATGTTCAGTCGTCGACGCAATCACCAGGCAGCAGAGCGAGCCCGCGAGCGCCGCGATCTCGAGGACTCCGCCGCGCGGCTTCGTGACGAGGTTCCGGAGCTCGTAAGTCTGCGTCTCGAGGTGTCGGAGTTCGAGGGCGACCGGCAGATCCCCGAGGCGAGCCATATCCGCCGCATCGTCGTCGAGCACGCTCCCGCTCTGTTCCTGCTGGGCTGCACCGATCAGCGCTGCGTGGACGGCGGCCACGACCTCACGCGCGACATGATGCGGGCTCTCCGCTCGCATCAGTCACGGTTCGATGGCGAGCACGTCTGCCCCGGCCGCACGGGGTCTGCCGACTGTTCCCGCCGGCTGCACTACGTCGCGATCGCGAGCTACAGCGACGATCCCAGCTGACGTCGCCCGGCTCCGCTGTCGCGAGCCTGCTACCCGGCGGCCAGGAAAGGGCCGAACTCGTCCCAGCCGCACCGGCCGTGAAGACCACGCCGAAGCACTCCGGTCGTGCACGGCGGAGGGCGGGCCGCATGACGTTCGTCATGTGCGTCGCGCCCCGCGGCGCTTCATGCTGGATGCGGCTCTGCCCTGAAACGAGACGTCATGACCCAGCCAATCCAGCTCGGCAGGTCCGCGGCCGACAACCAGCGCCTGGTTCCATTCCGTTTCCGGAAGATCGGAAGCCAGCTGCTCCTGACCAGCCACTTCGGTGACTGGGTGTTCGTGACGCCGGAAGAGCTCACGAACCTGCAGCGAGGCGAGCTCGAAACCGGTTCGCCGCTCGAGGAGCGCCTGTCGCAAGCCAACTTCCTCCGGGAAAAGGTCGTCCCGGACGCGCTTGCCGAACGACTTCGCACGAAGAAGCGTTTCCTGAACTACGGGCCAAACCTCCACGTCGCCGTGGTCACGCTGCGCTGCAACGAGACCTGCGTCTACTGCCACGCCAGCCGCGCCACCATGGACCGTGTCGACACAGACATGACGCCCGAAGTCGCAGAACGCACGGTAGATCTCGTCCTGCAGACAACGTCGCCGCGCGTGACGATCGAATTCCAGGGCGGGGAGCCGCTCGCGAACTTCCCGGTCGTCAAGCACCTGATCGAATACGCGCTGGAGAAGAACCGGGCATACGGCAAGGAGCTGGAGTTCACGCTCGTCTCGAACCTCAGCCTGATGACCGATGACATCCTCGACTACCTCGCCTCACGCAAGGTGCAGATCTGCACCAGCGTGGACGGACCGGAGAAGCTGCACAACAAGCAACGCGTGCTGCCGAGCGACAATGCCTACGCAAAGGCAGCACACTGGATCCGTCGCATCAACGACCGCTATGTCGAGTCGGGCCTCGACCCGATCCTGTATCACGTCGAGGCTCTGCTCACGACGACGCGCGCAGCGCTGGACTACCCGAAAGAGATCGTCGACACGTACGTGGACCTCGGCTGTCACGCGATGTTCCTGAGACCGGTCGATCCGTTCGGTTTCGCCAGCGCCACGGCGTCCAAGGTCGAGTACGAGCGCCGACGCTACCTCGACTTCTATCGCACCGCTGTCGACTACATGCTCGAGCTGAACAAGCAGGGCGTCCAGGTGCTCGAACGCTTCGCGTCGATCTTCCTCACCAAGATCCTCACGAGTGACGACCCGGACTTCCTCGATATCCGCTCGCCCTGCGGGGCGGGCATCGGCCAGGTCGCCTACAACTACGACGGCAAGGTATTCACCTGCGACGAAGGGCGCATGATGCACCAGATGGGCGATAGTGCGTTCTTGATCGGCGAGGTCGGCAAGAGCAGCTATCGCGAGTTGATGACGCACGAGACGGTGCGTTCGTTGCTGGTCGCGTCGAACCTGGACGCCCAGCCGGACTGCGTGAATTGCGTCTACAACCAGTACTGCGGCGTGTGCCCGGTGCACAACTACGCGAGCCAGGGCTCGATCCACGGGCGGATGCGCGAGAGCCACCTGTGCGCGGTGCACAAGGGCATTCAGGACTACTTGTTCGAGAAGCTCCAGGACGCCGACGAGCACGTGCTGTCCACGTTCCGGCGCTGGACGACGGTGCGCGAGCGCTCGCACTTCGTGCACGCATCGACCGCGAGCTAGAAACTCTTCCAGCGTAACCGGCGGAAGATCGGGCTTTTTTTCCCGCTTGCTCGACAAGCTCGCGGAGCTTTGCTACCGATCAAAGCCGAATTTCGTCCGCCGCGGCTTGTGTGGAGCTTTCTGGCTCTGCGACGAGTGTGTGAAAGGGCGATGGGGTCGAAACCCCGGTTTTCACCGGCCACCGGGTCGGTGACCCTAACATTCCATTCAGAAGCGAGGTGGCATGACGCTGTCTGCCAAGTCGACGCACGAAAACAACGCGAAGCGGATCCAGCAACACTACGGTGACGCGCCCCTCAAGGTGCGCGAAACGGATCACTACCAGAAGGAATACGTCCAGAGCTTCGTCGAGAAGTGGGACGAGCTCATCGACTGGAATGCCCGCGCAAAGAGCGAGGGAAGCTTCTTCATCGAGCTGCTCAAGCGGCTGGGGAAGCAGAAGATCCTCGACGTCGCGACCGGCACCGGATTCCACTCCGTGCAGTTGCTCAAGGCCGGCTTCGAGGTGACCAGCGCCGACGGCAACGCCGAGATGCTCGCCAAGGCGTTCGAAAACGCCCGCAAGGAGGACCACGTTCTCCGCACGATCCACGCCGACTGGCGCTGGCTCAATCGCGACGTGCACGACAAGTACGACGCCGTCATCTGTCTCGGCAACTCGTTCACGCACCTGTTCGACGAGCGCGATCGTCGCAGGGCCCTGGCCGAATTCTACGCGGCGCTACGTCACGACGGCGTGCTGATCCTCGACCAGCGCAACTACGATGCGATCCTCGACCACGGCTTCAGCTCGAAGCACACCTACTACTATTGCGGCGATGAAGTGCGCGCCGAGCCGGAGCACATGGACGAGGGCCTGGCGCGCTTCCGCTACAGCTTCCCGGATGGGTCGGTCTTTCACCTGAACATGTTCCCGCTCAGGAAGCGCTACGTGACCAACCTGATCAAACAGGTCGGCTTCCAGGACGTCACGACCTACGGCGACTTCCAGGAGACGTACAAGGAGCACGACCCGGATTTCCTGGTTCACGTGGCATCGAAGCAGTTCGACGAGTGAGGCGCCGACCGTGACACAAGAGGCCCAGTCCGTCGTCGAAGTGGCGGAGAAGTACTACGACAGCAACGACGCCGATCAGTTCTATTTCAACATCTGGGGCGGCGAGGACATCCACATCGGCCTGTACCACGGCGAAAGCGATCCGATCGTCGCCGCCAGCCGCAAGACGGTGGAGCGCATCGCTTCGATGCTCCAGGGACTTTCCGGCAGCTCGTGCGTTCTCGATATCGGCGCGGGCTACGGCGGTGCGGGACGTTATCTTGCAAAGACGTACGGCTGCCATGTGGCGTGCCTCAACCTGAGCGAGACGCAGAACGCGCGGAATCGCAAGATCAGCAATGAGCAGGGCCTGGGCGAGCTGATCGAGGTCGTGCACGGCAACTTCGAGGAAATCCCGAAGCCGGACGGCAGCTACGACATCTTGTGGTCGCAGGATGCGATCCTGCACAGCGGGAATCGGCGCAAGGTCATCGAGGAAGCAGCGCGGGTGCTCCGTTCGGGCGGGCAGCTGATCTTCACGGATCCGATGCAGGCCGACCACGTGCCGGATCCGGCCGCGCTGGAGCCGGTCCTCGGGCGCATCCACCTCCCCTCGCTCGGCTCGTTTCGCTTCTACCGGGAGACAGCGCGGGATCTCGGGCTGGAGGAGCTAGCCTGCGTCGATCTCACGGAACACCTGGTCCGACACTACGGCCGCGTGCGCGAGGAGCTCACGTCGCGCTACGACGAGATGATCAAGCTGTCGAGCAAGACCTACGTGGATCGCATGATCCAGGGGCTTGGCCACTGGGTCGACGCCGGCAAGAAGGGCCTTCTCGCCTGGGGCATCCTCCACTTCAAGAAGCCCTGATCCAAAAGCACTAGGGGATAGCGCGGGGTGGTCTAGACTCCACGGCGTGGAGCTCGCCCCCGGGACGCGCATCGATCGCTACGTGCTGCTGGAGCAGCTCGGGGAGGGCGGCCAGGGAGCGGTGTGGAAGGCCGAGGATCCGCTGCATCCCGAGCGACCCTGCGCGTTGAAGCTCGTCGAGCTCAAGCGCTCGCGCCCCGCGGACGCCGAGCGCGTACGCCGTGAAGCGCGGGCGTTGGCGCGACTGGAGCACCCCTCGTTGGTGCGCTGCTACGGCCTGTTTGAAGACCTCAAACGGGATCTGCTCGGCCTGGCGTTGGAGCTGGTGGATGGCGCGTCGTTGCGCCGCGTGAAGAGCGACCCGCGGTTCGGACCGGACGAGCGCGCGGCACTGCTTCGCCACGTCGCGCACGCGCTGGCCTACGTGCACGACCAGGGCGTCGTACACCGCGACCTCAAGCCGGAGAACGTCCTGGTCTCGAAGGAGTTCTTCGAAAACCCCGAGGATCCGTCCGGCGTCAAGCTCCTCGACTTCGGCATTGCGCGGGAAGAAGGAAATCCAGAGCCGCTCACCGCCCTGGACACCGTGGTGGGCACGCTCTCGTTTCTCGCACCCGAAGTCGTCGACCCGTCGTTCTTCAAAGCGAAGGGCTCGACCCCGGCCGTAGACGTGTTCGCGTTCGGCGTTCTTGCCTGGCAGCTCTTGACGGACACTCCGCACCCGACCGGCCTCGCGCGCGCGTCGCTGATCGAGTACGGCCTCGCCTACCGGCGTGCCGCCGAGCAGAGCGGCGACTGGCCCGCGCCTCGCCCGGAGGGAGCGTGGGGCGAGCTTCTGCAGCGCTGTCTAGCGGTGGTTGCAGAAGCGCGGATCCAGAACGGAACCGAGCTTTCGGCAAGCTGCGATCTGGCGGCCCGGAGCGGCGCGATCGTGCGACCCGAGCCCGCACCCGGATCGCTGCCCGCCTCCATGCCGACCGCCGTGGCCAGCCCCGGCGCCATGGTCGGCCGCACTGCGGAGGAAGCCGCCCCCGCGGCGCGGCGCTCGCAGGCACCGACCGAGCGGCTCGAGCCTGGAAAGGCGGAAGCGTCCGCGCGCTCGGCACCGGTACCCGGATCGCGCGATGCCGTGGGCAGGCCGCCCGTTCCGGAGAGGCCCGCAGCCGCGCCGGACAAGCAAGCCGGACGCCGCAGCCGCGCGCTGCCGCTGGGCGTGACGGCGCTGCTGCTGGCGGGAGCAGGCGCAGCGTACGCAGTGCTGCACGATCTCGGGCCTGGCGGAAAGCAGTCCCTGCCGACCGCCACGGCGCCGACGCTGCCGCCCGCTCCGCTGCCTTCGACGAGCGCACCGCCTCCCGACGCGAGCGCGGCACCTGCGGCCGGCGGCGTGCCGCTGTTCTCGCCGACGAGTGCTCTGCCGACCAACTGCGACCATGATGCCGGGATCTGCGCGTGCTGCCCATCTGGGCGCGACTGCAGCCCCGGCGCTTGCAAGGACAGCCTCGAGATGGACCAGAGCTGGCTCCTGCGCGCCGGCCCGATCCAGTCGGATAGCGGAAACCTTCGGGACGCACAGGTATGTGTGCAGGTGAAGGGACTCGGCGAAGCGAAATGCACGAATGCGACAGCCGACGGCGGACCGGCCCCCCTCCACGTCGACACACCGGATCTGGTCGACCGCGGGATCGTGGTCGAGGTGCGTGCTGCGGGGAAGAGCGCGCGCTCGTCGCTCGTGCGCTACGGAGACGGCCTGACGCGCGAGGTCCTGTGCACGGGCCTGCTCGTCACGGGCTTCGAGGGGGAGCTGCAGGTGAGCTCGCTCAAGCTCTTCGTCGATCCGGACGGAGCGACGAAGCCGGCCGTCGATTGCCGCGATCCGCTAGCGCTTTGACCAGCGCTTGGCCAGAAGCGGGAACAGCGTCGTGCCCATCGAGTCGAGCTGGTGGCAGTGCGCCTTCTTGTCGGCGCCAGCGTATCCGGTGATGGTGAGCCCGCTCTTCTGGCCGTGCGAGACCTCGACCATGCCGTTGATCGGGCCGGGCTTGTTTTCCGCCTGGCGGCTCACTCCGTGCGTCCTGAGCAGGTAGTCGCCGGTCTCGGTCGTGTCGGCGTAGTCCGGCGTCACGATCGACGAGTGCGTGATCGCCATCAGCTTCATGCCTTCGACGGCCTGGTCGGCGAACCGGTCGTACGGCTCCATCGCCAACGGGTTGACCTGCCGGTAGCCCTTGTCGCTGAAGCCGACGTGCAGACCGTCCGAGAGCAGCACCGCGTCGACGCCATCGGCTTCGTGCGGGCGGTCGAGGACGCGGTACACGGCGCCGTAGCCCGCGCTCCAGGAGCTCAGCGCGATGCGACCCACATGGTGGTCGGCCTTGGGGCACTGATCGCCGACCACGTCGTCGACACGCTGCACCAGCGCATCGAGCGCGCCCTTGCCTGCGAGTGCCTTCTCGTAGGGACCGGAGCCGATGCCCAGGTTGATCACGACCAGGACGCCGGGCACCCCGGCGTCCCTGAACATGGCCTCGACCTTCGACGGCACGCCGTGAAAATGCAGCGTCAGATCGTAGGCGCCGTCGACCGAAGCGCAGCCGCCCGGGATCGAGACCAGCTTGCCGCTGCGCGTGTGGATGCTGATCGGTGCGCTGGAGAGGTTGCTCGCCACAGGCGTGACCTGGACGCCGCCGGAATGAAATTCCGCCCCCACCGGGGTCGCGGGGCGGGCTGGTGCGACCCCGGTGGAAGACGGAGAGCTGTCGGAAGCCGGGTAGCCCGCGCCTCCACGACTCACGCCGAGGAGACCTACGAGAACAAGTGCTGCGACCGGCTTCATGCGCGCCTGATATCCAAGACTCGTTCCATGCCGGAGTACGATCCTGAAATAGCTTGAATTGCTTGGTTTATTTCCAGCGACGCGGCGCGTTGATGGCTCGATTGCTGCTGTCGACAAGCAGCAGCTGCTGCCTGGAGGCATCAATTTTTGGGGCGGTGCGCACCCGCCTCCGTGGCGTAGGATCAGGGCAATGAGCCCCGCGAACAGCTCCGGCAGCTCGGGGGCCAGTGGCGGCACCCTGCCCACGCTCCGGGGCGGCCTCACCACCGCAGTGGTGATCCCGCGCCTCGAGCTGGTGGTGGTACGCGAGGCGGGGCAACCGAGCCAGCGTTCCGTCGTGCTGGACGGCGAGCTGTTCCGCCTCGGGTCGCACGCGAGCAACGATCTGGTGCTGACAGATCCGCTCGTGTCGCGCTTCCACTGTCGTCTCTCACGCGGGGACAGCGGCTGGGCGATGTCCGACAACGGATCGCTCAACGGCACCCGCGTCGACGGCGTGCGCGTGCGCGATGCGGATCTGCCGCTGCCCGATTGCCACATCGAACTCGGCGATTCGGTCGTTCGCGTGCGCGAGCTTGGACCGGGTGGCGTAGCCCCGGTACCGCAGTGGTCGTCCTTCGGCGAGCTGTATGGCGAGTCGCTCCTCATGCGCCAGCTGTTCGGCGTGCTGGAGAAAGTCTCCGCCAGCGATGCCACGGTGCTTCTGGAAGGCGAGAGCGGGACCGGCAAGGAGCTCGTCGCCACCGAAATCGCGCGGCGCGGACCGCGCGCCGACAAGCCGTTCTTGATCGTCGACTGCGGTGCGATCTCCCCGAACCTGATCGAGAGCGAGCTGTTCGGCCACGCCAAGGGCGCGTTCACCGGCGCCGATCGCATGCGTGTCGGGGCGTTTGAAGCCGCCGATGGAGGCACGATCTTCCTCGACGAGATCGGCGAAATGCCGCTCGACATGCAGCCCAAGCTGCTCAGGGCGATCGAGGCGCGCGAGATCCGCCGGGCCGGCGAGAACGAGCCGCGCAAGATCGACGTGCGCGTGATCGCCGCTACCAACCGCCGGCTCGAGAGCGAGGTCAACCACGGCGCCTTCCGCGAAGACCTCTATTTCCGCCTGTCCGTAGTGACTGTGCGGCTGCCGCCGTTGCGCAAGCGCCTCGGCGATCTGCCGCTTCTAGTGCGGGTCCTGTTGCGTTCGATGAACAACGAGGAGGCCGCGCACCTGTTCACGCCCGAAGTGCTGGCCGACATGCAGCGACACGACTGGCCGGGCAACGTGCGCGAGCTGAGGAACTACGTCGAGCGCTCGGTGGTTCTGGAGCAGGCCGCTCCGGCATCGGAGCGACGCGAGCGCGTGTCGACGCCGGTCAAGGCAGCCGCCGCGAAGACCGACCTTTCCGTCCCGTTCAAGGTCGCCAAGGAACAGGTGATCTCCGAGTTCGAGAAGCGCTACCTCAAGGCACTGATCGACGCGGCGGGCGGCAATATCAGCAAGGCCGCTCGGCAAGCCAAGATGGACCGCATGTATCTGTACCGCCTCCTGCAGCGCTACGATCTGCGCGGCGGGACGCTCAAGGACTAGCGGGACGGAGCACCCCGACGCGATTGGCTTCGCTCATCGCGGGCTCGCCTTCGCTCGCCTGCGCCCACGCGGCTGTTCACGCTCGCTCCCCTCGCCCATCACGTGCACCAAGCCACGGCGCCGGAGCTCGTCGAACACGACGGGCCGCGTCGGCACCACCGCGGGCTTGCTTTCGAAGCCGGGCCCCCGCGCGGAGTTGCTGCTCGTGCGCTTCCCTCGCTTGCTCTTCATGCCCCGAGTGTGCCCCGCCGCGGCGCTGTTCGCCAGGCTATCGGATGGGAGCGGCGACGCGCCGCGGCGGCAGCACAATCAAGTAGTGGATGTGCCGCTGCACAAGGACCGAGTGCGGCGGCTGGCCGGGCTCGACCAGGCCGAGCCGCTCGTAGTGCTCGAAGCGCGCTGTGCTTGGCTCGGCGCGAAGCGTCTGCATCGGCTCGTGCCACACCGAATACGTGACGACAGAGCCGCAGCGGCGCCTGAGATAGCCGACGAAGGGATGCGTGAGGACCTGGGCCGTCTGGCGCTCGTCGGCGAATCCCTCGAGCCGCCCGGGTGGCTCCGGCGTACCGCGACATACAAGCTGTTCCTCGCCGAGCTCGCCTGTCTGCGACCAGCGAAGTTCGGCGAGCTGCCGGTCGTTCCACGTGGCGGAATGTTCACCCCGCGAGCGCGCCCAGGGCAGCCGCCAGATCCAGCGCGGCACGATCACCCAGGGCGTCCCCAGGCTCGTTGCAAAGAACCAGACGGCGCGCTGGTCGCCGCGGCGCACGTAGGCGCGGTAGTTCGTCTGGCGGCAGACCAGCTTCACGAACGGAGCGTAGCCGACGAAAAACTGCCGGTTCAGGAACGTGACGGCGGAGACGAACGCCCGCTTGCGGCCGGCCACCGTGAACACATCCGGCGAGAGCCACGGCGGCAGCTGGGCGGAAACCGCGTCTGGATCCACGTCCCAGGTGGTGATGGCAACGTCGTGGAGCTCCGAAGAGACATCGCTCCAGCGCTGCCGCGGTGCCACAAGCGCGGTGGACTTGTCGGAAGGCACCGCGCTCAACCCAGAAAGCGGACCAGCTCCCGTGCCACTTCGTCCGGCGCGTCGTGCTGCAACCAATGGCCGGCGTCGGTGAGGTGGTGGATGGTTGCGTCGGGGACGTAGCGCTCGATGCCGTCGAGCAGCTCGGAACCCAGAGCGCGATCGCGGTCGCCCCAAAGGATAAGCGTCTTCGCCTGGATCGGGTTCGGAGCGCGGACGGGCGTGCGGAAAGCGGCGCGGTAGTAGTTGATGGCGGATGTCGCAGCGCGCGGACGGCGAATCGCCTCGACGTAGCGCTCAACGTCCTCGGGGCTGAACGCGCCCGGCCTGGACCAGCCGCTGAGCGTACGCGTCATCACGCGACGTCGCGTAACCGCCCACTCGGGCAACCATGGCAGCTGGAAGAAGAACACGTACCAGGACCGCCAGAGCTGCGGCGGTCGGCGCACCGCCTTCCGGAACTTCTCCGGGTGCGGAGCGTTCAGGATCGCGAGGCGCTCCACGCGCTCGGGGTGCTGTTCCGCCAGGCAATAGGCGATGACGCCGCCCCAGTCGTGAGCGACGACCGGGACGCGTTCGAGCCCGAGCGCGTCGATCAACCCCACGATGTCCGCCACCAGCCGATCGATGCGGTAGCTCGAACGGCCGCGCGGCTTGTCCGACAGGTTGTAGCCGCGGAGATCTGGCGCGAGGGCCTGGAAGCCGGCGCCGGCCAGAGCCCGCATCACGCCGCGCCAGGAGTACCAGAACTCCGGGAAGCCGTGCAGTAGGAGCACCGGTCGCCCGTTGCCCAGACTGGCCAGGTGCAGCTCGATGCCGCCCACGTCGACGCGCCGGTGCTCGATGCCGTCGGCTGCCCGCTCTCCAGTCGTCGTGCTGGTCACGAGCCCTCCGCGGGACCGCGCCCCCGCCACAGCGCGCGGTCGCCGAGCTTCATCAGCGTCGGAACCAGGCCCGGCACGGCTCGCTTCATCGCGTACAGGGCCCACGCTTCGGGCGTCACCGGAACGAGAGCGCGGTTGTGACGCACGGCCGCGAGGATGGCGGCCGCGACCTTCTCCGGGCCGTAGTTGCGCCGTCTGTACATGTCGACGACATGCTCGCGGTCCGCGTCGCTCGCCCGCTGGCCACGCATCGGCATGGTACTGATAATGCGCGTATTGACGAAGCCCGGGCAGATCGCCGTCACGCCGATCTTCTCCGGGGACAGCTCGTCGCGCAACGCCTCGGAAAGGCCGACCACTGCGTACTTGGTCGTGCCATACGCCGCCATCGACCGCGCATTGAAGTACCCTGCCGCCGACGCCACGTTCACGACGTGACCGCCCCTGCCGCGCTCGATCATCGGCGGCACAAACAGCCGGGTGCCATGGATCACGCCCCACAGGTTGATCTTGAGGATCCATTCCCAGTCCTCGAGCGACGTGTCGAGGAATCCGCCGGCCAGGCCCACACCGGCATTGTTCACCAGCACGTCCGCGACGCCGTGCTCGAGCACGCGCTTGGCGAAACCGCGCATCTGCTCCAGATCGCCCACGTCTACGCGCTCGGCGACCACCAGGGCCTGGCTGTGCACGCGCCGTAGATCCTGCTCGATCTCAACAAGACCGCGCTCGTCCACGTCGCACACCGCGAGCCGCGCTCCCTCGCGCGCGAAGGCCAGCGCCGTCTCACGTCCGATGCCGCTCGCTGCGCCCGTCACGACTACGAAGCGGTCGGAAAAATCCCTGATCTTCATTCGTCGTGGCTCCCGGCTCCGGCCAGGTACTGGAGCGCGCTCCGCCCCGGCAGGAAGAAGTACGCACCGCCGCGTATCCGCGTGAAGCGCGGCAGATCGAACAGACGCTTCCTGACCGGCTCGCGCTGTAGCGTGAAATTCCGCGCGCAGGGCACGCTCTGACCGGTCATGGGGTCGCGGTAGCTCCTCACGTCTGCGCCGACGAGCGGATCGCGCTCGTCGTAGAGCCCGCCAAACTGGCGGGCGTTGACCCAGGTCTGTTGCACGAACTCGAACTGGCGGCGGATGTCCGCGTTCAAGGCTATGAAGATCAGTCCGCGCTTGTCGTCCGGCAGATCCTCCCCGGGCGGACGGAAGCCGAGCAGTCGCCCGTCGAGCGACCTGACCTGGACGGCGTCCAACCTGCTGCCGTACAGCCGGCCGCGCCTCAGGACGCGATGGCGCGAGGAAGCCGTGAGCGAATCGGCCGCCGAGTCGCCGAGCATGTCGCGCGGATGACCGCGACGGACGTGCGCGCCTAGAGGACATCGGCGTCCGAGCGGATCCACCTCGCGGTACGTGAAGCGATTCGCGTCCGCGAGCTCCGCGCGGTCGCGATCCGGCGAGAGCACGAGCGGCGCGCCGCCCGGCCAGCGCCCGACCATCTGCGATGCGATTCGCACGGCCGCGCGCTCCACAGTGTCCGTCCCAACCGGCCGCGCCGTATCGAATGCGTAGCGCCAGAACGCTTCCACGTCCTGTTCCATCTTGCGATAGACGAGGTAGCTCCCGTTCAAGCCGACGCGCACCTTCCCGTCGCCGGTCGCGAGAAGCGGGGGCACTTCGAGCCTTGCGGGGACCGTGGGGCACGCCGCCTGGCGCTGGTATTCGTTCGTGTGGCCGAGGATGAACTCGCCCGGCTCGAGCGGGTGCTCACCAGCGCGGGGCGGACGCGGGCTGCCCTTGATGTATGGCTGGGAGATCCCGTCGTGGAAGCCGAAGTGCTCGCGCGCATCGTCCGGGCGATGGGTCTCGTCGCAGGCGACAACCCGGATGCCGTGCGCCGCCAGGCGCTCTTCGTGGCGCTGGCGCAGCGCCGCGAGCGATTCGTCGGTCCCGTACAGCATGAGTAGAGCGTCCACCTGCGTGTCGCCCGGCGCGCCGAACTCCCACGTCGAGGGAGCGTCGTCGTTCTGATCGCCGAGGACCCTGGAACGATCCTCGTGGTTCATGCCCTGCAGAAACTCGCGGGGAAACGCCTCGGCAACGTCATCTACCGGAACGCCCAACCGCGTGAGCCCGGTCGGCGTGAAGGCGACCTGAACGCGGGTCATCGCGCCCTTCTCGTGCACGGCGCTGCCGGGAACGTCGCGGCGGACTTCGTCGAGCCAGGCGCGCGCCAGAAGCGGATCGTCGCCGAGATGCAGCACCAGGTGGACGGACCGCGCAAGCCGCCGATAGGCGTAGAGCAGGATCCCCTGGATGTCCGACAGCGTCTGTTCGTCCACTTCGACTCCTACAACTCCTCGATCCACTGCTCAAGCGCCTTGTCGTCGAGCTCCCCGACCGCTCCTTCGCGGATGCGTGCATTGGCCAGCACCGCGTCCACCGAAAGGCGCGGGTAGGCGCTGTACCAGAGCTGGTTTTCGAGCTGCCAGGTGCGGGTCCAGTGCTTGAAGTTCCGCTCGTCGGCCGCGCCGTCGAAAAACAGCCAGCGCGTGGGCGGGAACCACTTGGTGTTCGTCCACACCACCGTCAGCCAGGGGCTGACCTTGTCGATGAAGTCGCCCAGATACGCTTCCCAGCTGCCATCGTAGTTGCTGAAGAAGAGCACGCGATCGTCGTCAAGCAGTGCCCAACGCGCGAAGTGGATGGTGCTGAGCCCTCCAAGCGTGCCGGTGACAGCGAGGTAACGAGCCACGTTCGACACGATCCAGAGCGCGGCGCGCAGCGTCGCGTGCCGGTAGGGTCCCGGCTTGATCGGCACCAGATGCGTGAGCCCGTTCTGTTCGACGCGATCCTCGCTGTCGTGGATTCTGGCGAGGACCGCGTCCTGGTTGTCCACGAGCCTGGGCGGATGCGCCCGCCACTCTTCCGCGTCCTGTCGCTCGTAGGACGGAGCACGTAGGAGCAGCCACAACAGCTGAAACGCCCGGCCCAGCAGCGCGAGCACGAAACGGAAGTAGTTCCCAGGAACGTGCGGCAGCCCGCGCTCCACATGCCCGAGCACCGGCGCCTGCCCGTCGATGCGCATGTCAACCAGATGCGCCATGAGCCCGCGCCGGATCTCCCGCGGAGAGAGCTTTTCGAGGCGACCGGCACGCTGTTCCGAGTCCAGCCAGGCTTCGATGGCGTCGCGCACGGCAGCGTCGCTCTGGATCTGGCTCACGCCGAGCCCAGCGTGAGCGCGGTAGTAGGCGGCGCTCGGCACCGATTTGCGCTTGGCGAACTCCATGAAGCCACTACCGCCGGCGTAACCCTGGCAATGCGAGAAGATCCGGTCGAGGGCCTGCCCGTTCTTCGCGTAGAGCTCGTCCAGATGGTCGTCGAGGGAGCCGTCGTAATTGCTCTCGAACGCCAGCTTGGGCGGCACGGGGTCTTTGCCCTCGACGGCAGGCAGGATCACGAAGCGTCCGAAGTGCAGGCTCTGCACCTTGTGGAGTGCCAACGTCACGCCACCCGCGGTCCTGCCACGCAGCCCGCGCAGCAACGCGTCGAGCTGCTTCTCCTGTCCTTCGCGGATCGGCGCGACCACGGTCAGCGCACTCTGCTCGACAATCCCCGACACGCTAGCGACACCACCTGGCAAAGCCCGGCGCGCTCATCGCCAGGCAACGTCCGGAGTTCTTCACACCCTCGGCCTCGAGCCGGGACGCAGCCTCCGCGACGAGGCCTGCTCCTTCCTCCCCGCCGAGCACCTGCCCGTAACGGTAGCGAGCGCACGACGCAAGATAGCCCATGTCGGCCGTCTCGAGCCCCGCGACCGCACGCGACAGCGCGCGTTCAGCCGCTTCGCGATTGCCACGCGCCGCAGCGACGCAGGCCGCCAGATGCTCGCCCAGAGGCGGAGCAAACCGGAGCCGCTCGCGGCGCAGACGACTCACGTAGTGCTCCGCTTCATGGAGCGCGTCCGCTGCGTCGCTCGACTGCTCGGCGGCCGCCACCGCGCACAGTCCACGCTCGAACAGCGAGGTCAACCGGATGACGTTGACCCGCAGGAGCTGCGAGCGCTCGAGCGGCTTCCACTCGCGACGCACTCGCGCCAGCGCGAGGGCGCCCTCGCCGCGGTAACGGTGGACGGAGATCGCCGAGATCAGGGCGCCCCAGTGTCCGGCGGTAAACCCGCTCGGCGTGTAGAAGCCGCCGTCCTCGGTCGTCACGTGCCAGGCCGCCTCCACGTCGTCGGCGACGATACTCGTGATGCACGCGGCATAGATGATGTTCACGAGCGCGTAGCGATCTTCGCGCTCGAGTGCTTCCTTGACGAACGCCATCGCGCGGCGCGAGGACTCGCGGAGCTCGCCCATGAGGATGAGCGAGTTGCACGACCACGCCTCGGCGTTGGCCAGCTCCCAGGCCACGGCGCTGCAGCGCTCACGCAGGATCGCCGAGGCCTCGTCGAGCACCTTGGCCGCGCTGCGCCACTCGCCGACGAAGAACCGCACCAATCCCGCAGTGAGCTTCGCCAGCGCGATGCCGTGTGGATCGTCGATGCGGGTGGCAAGCTCCTCGGCCATTCTGACGTGGCGTTCGCTGCGCTCGCGCGAGCCGTCGCCGACCGCGACGGTGTTCGCGGCTTCGAGCGCGAGCCCGCGGCACAGGCGCACTGGCTCGCCCGCCGACAGAGCCAGCCTGAGGTGGCGCGCCGAGAAGTGGGCGCCGCGAACCAGATCGAACATCGCCAGCCCGACAGCCGCCGAGAATGCGACGTCGATCTTCAGGAGGTCGCGCTCGCGCTCGCGCCGTCTCGTCCGCGAGGGATTCGAGCCCCCGGATCCCGAGACGAGCGCGCTCCACCAGGAGCGACGCCAATGCCGCGGCAGTCGAGCGCGGGAAGGAGAGCCCCACCTCGGCCAACACGGCCTTGAGCAAGACGAGCCCCTGCTGTTCCCTTCCGCTTTTGAGGTAGTGCTCCGCGGCCAGACGGCGCATCTCGATGCCCTGCTCGGCGGGCGCCGACTGTGCACCGGCGAGGTACGCCTCGGCGGCCTTCGCGCTGCGGCCGGCGTTGGCCAGCGCATCGCCCAGCTGTCTGTAGAGGCGGTACGGCTCGGCCTCCGCTTCGAGATCGATCGCCTGCCGGTAGAGCCGCGCCGCGCGCAGGAACGCCAGGGCATCAGCCGCTGCGCGCGCGGCGGGCACCGCATAGCGGCGGGCGCGGTCGGGCTCGCCGGCCGCCAGGAAGTGCTCCAGCAGTGCTTCTGGATCCGCCCGTCCAGACTTCTCCAGGGTGTCGGCCAGGTCGAGGTGCAACCGCTTGCGCTCGTCTGCTCCCAGGCCCGCGGTCACGGTCTCGCGCACCCGGGCGTGGAACGTGTCGAGCACCTCCTGGTCGAGCAGGCTGTAGGCTCTCGCCAGGCGTTGGGAGCGCAGCACGTTGACCGCCACCCGATCCTGCGCGCCGATACCCGCGGCCTGGCCCGCCAACGCATTCTCCAGCGGACCGCCCGCCACGGCCAGCACAGCCAGGAGCTTTCTCGACGCCGGGGGCAGGGCCTCGACGCGCGCGGCGATCACCTGCTCCAGCGAGATCGGGCGCCGTTCCGACGTTTTGCCGCTGCCCGTTGATTGCCAGCGCACCAGCTCGGATACGAAGAACGGCACACCCTGCGACTCCTCGGCGATGGCCTTGAGTAGATCCGCCGGCACCGGGCCGGTCTCGACCGAGCTCTCCGCCAGCTCGATCGCTTCCGCCTCGGAGAGCCGTTCCACGACCACGCGGCGCAACGTTCCGCTCTGTTCGAAGCGCTGCATGCCCGACAGGAGCTCCTGGACCGCGGCGCTGTCGGCCGCCAGCTCGTCGCGATAGCTGCACACCAGAAGCAGAGGTGGCGGATCGGGCGGAGCGAGCAGCTCCTTGATCAGATCCGCGCTGTCGACGTCGCTCCACTGCAGATCGTCGATGTGCACGACCACCGACCACTGCGAGCAGAGCGACGACAGAAGCTGCTTGAGCGCAGCGAAGGCGCGGCGCCGGATCTCGCGCGGCTCCACCACCGGGTGCTCGGGGAGCGGCTGCGCCTCCACCGCGCGCACGTTGCGCAGAACGGGAAAGACTCTCGAGAGCTCGTGGATGCCCTCCGGAACCAGGCTGGCCGCGTGCTCGTCCGGCAGTCGCATCAACAAGCGGCTGAGCTCGTCGACTACGCTGTCGAGACCCTTGAAGGGCACCGATTCCCGCTCGTAGCAACGCCCCGCCAGAAGCAGCGCGTCGGGGTCGCCGCGCAGCCGCTCGAAGTAGTGCTGCACGAGGGCCGTCTTGCCCATGCCGGAACGCCCGTTGACGAACACAACCACGGGGTGCCCCTCGCGACTCGTCGCCAACGCGCGGTCGAGCGCCTCCAGCTGCACACGGCGGCCGACGAACGCGCCGTGTCCGCCGGTCAGCGTGATCAAGGAATGCGTACGGCGCTCGCCGTCGCCGAGCCGGCGCAGGATCTCCTCGCCGGAAGGGCGCAGCGCAGGATCGCGAGCCAGAAGCCCGACGCACAGCTCGTCCAGGTCCGGCGGAACGTCCCTTGCCCGCGCCGATGGCGGCGGCGCGTCGAGATCCCGCTTCTGGGTCAGGATCTGGCGCGGC
Source organism: uncultured delta proteobacterium (assembly GCA_963826085.1). Classification (GTDB taxonomy): domain Bacteria; phylum Myxococcota_A; class Polyangia; order Polyangiales; family Polyangiaceae; genus CAWDXG01. Next base: position 621,161 of record CAWGVN010000001.1, read on the forward strand.
GTGCCGATGAAAGGCAGGTCGTCCGTCAGCGCCTCGAACAGCATCGCACCGATACCGTAGAAATCCGAGGCCGGCCGCGTTCCGTGCGCTGCCGCCTGCTCGGGCGCCATGTATGCCGGCGTGCCGAGCAGGGCGTCGTCGCGACAATCGCCCGAGCGCCCGGGCACGTAGTCGCCAACCACGCCGAAGTCCAGCAACACGACGCGACCCTCGCGCGTGACGAGCACGTTGGACGGCTTGATGTCGCGGTGCAACTTGCCCGCGGCGTGGATGGCGATGACGCCCTCGATGAGCTGCCGGAGCGCAGCGCGCAGCCGCTCGGGATCGCGGACCGGACAGACGAGCGCGCCCCGCGACGAAGCGGGGGTCTCGGGAAGCACGCCGTCGAGCGTGCTGGCGTCCAGGGTCGGGGCCACGGCGGCCTGTGTGTTGAGCTGGCGCACCAGCGAGTGGGGGCCATTGCGCTCCGACGAACGCGGCGCCGACTCCTGCACCCACGTCAGGAAGTCCACGCCGTCCACCAGCTCCATGGTGAAAAACCAGTGTTCTCCCTCTGAAATCAGCTCGTAGAGGTCCACTACATGGGGATGCGTGATATCGGCGAGGGCGCGGAACTCGTTCTTGAACCGCAGCAGCGACCCCGGGTCGACGTGCGTCATCGTCTTCAGCGCAACCAGGCGTCCCTGCTCGCGATCGCGGGCGCGATAGACGACGCCCATGCCGCCCTCGCCGAGCCGTCCCTCCAGCATGAAGCGCTCGGTGCCGGAGAACCCGCCCGAGGCGGAATCCGTCGACACATCGCTTCGCTTACCCACGTGGACTGTCCCCTCGGTCTGTCACGACGCCGCCTGCGAGGCTGCCGACCCTAGCGGCTCCGCTCCGGGCCGGCAATCCCGCCGCACGAACCGGAAGAACGCAAACCTTCCGGCTGCGGTTCGGGCTAGGCTGCATGGCCGAGATGGACGAGGGACCCTCGGCGCTGCAGCGCCATGCCGGGTATTTCGACGCCGACGGTGACGAACTGGTCACGCTCGCGGAAACCTATGGCGGTCTCCGGCGTCTCGGCGTGGGACGACTCGCGAGCGGGATCCTCGCGGGCATCATCAACCTCTTCCTCGGACCGATTACGCGGGGCCGCTTCACGCTCACTATCTCCGTCGCGAACATCGCATCGGGCGTTCATCCGTTCGATACCGGTGTGTTCGACCGGCACGGGAAGCTCGATCGCGCGCACTTCGACGCGCTGTTCGAAGGCGGCAGCGATCGCCTCACCCGCACCGAGCTCCGCCAGGTGATCGTACGGCGTGGCCGCGCCGCACACGCCGGCTGGAAAGGTTGGCTAGCGAACAGATTCTCCTCCGCCGAAGCGCGCCTCCTGTTCTGCATCGGCAGCGACGCGACCAAGAGCGTAGACGGTCGCGAAGAGCCCGCCATCACGCGGCTCCGCCTGCTGCACTTCTACCAGGGGCGGCTCCTGCCTGCGCTGGCGCGACGCAGGCGGATTCTGGCGAGCCGCTAGGGCGCCAGCCGCTCGATCACGCGCTCCACGATCGGCACGTCTGGCGGCGCCCAGTCGAGACGGTGGAGCTCGTCTGCACCGAGCCACTCGCAGGCGTCGTGCTCGTGGGGGTGCACTTCTCCGGAACGGAGCTCGCAGGCGTACACGTCGAGCACGATCACGCGGTCGCCCTCGACCTGCTCGCCGCGGCCGAGCCAGTCGCCCGCGGCGATCTCGACGTCCAGCTCCTCGCGGATCTCGCGAACCAGCGCCTGCCGCGGCAGCTCGCCGTCCTCGACCTTGCCACCGGGAAATTCCCAGCACCCAGGAGCGTCCATGTCCGCGCTGCGCCGCGCTACCAGACAGCGGCCCTCGCGCAGGATCGCCGCGCCGACGACGTAGAGGGGCTCCGGATCGCTCACTTCGCCCGCTTGACCCGCTTTGCGTCCGCTTCGAGCGCGGTCTTCGCGAGCGGCGCCGCTTCGGCGGGGCGCGCCTTGGCGAGCGGCGGCGGGCCGAGCAACGCGTCGATCTCCTCGAGGTCCGCAGCCGAGAGCTCCGAAGTGAGCCGCTCGATTCGATCGAGGATGGCGCCGGTCTCGAAGTACGGCTCCGCGCAGGCCACGTGGATGAACCCCGCCGAGCCCATGCGCCCCTCCTCGAAAATCTGCAGCACCAGCCGCCAGGCGCCCTTCTCGATCAGCTCGCGACAATGGCGGCAGCGCGCGCGGCCCGAGCTCGCGCGCTCGGCACGCGCCAGGCGCGGCAGACGGCGATGCGCCGCACCCACTACCGCCGCCGCGCGGAGCCACTCCGCATCCGGCGGCGGCTCGGCCGCGGCGTCCAGCGCGGCGAGGAACGGCTCCGGCCGCATGCACGCCCCGCACAGCGGATGGAACCAGTACACCGCCTCGCCTTCGCCGAACGGATTCGGCAGGCGCTCGCCGAAGCGCAGCTCGCCCTTCGCGATGGGTTTGCCGCAGCCCCGGCACTTCGAGCGCCCGCTTGCGGCGACTTCCAGCGTGTCGGCCATGCGCGAATTGGACCGCGCGACCGCGGCCCGGTCAAGAATGCGGCGAACAGCCTACCAATCGACGATCGCCGCGCCCCACGTGAAACCGGAGCCGAAGGCGATCATCGCGACCTTCATGCCGCGCTTGAGCTTGCCGTTCTGTTCCGACTCGGCGAGCAGGATGGGGATGGTGGCGGCGGTGGTGTTGCCGTAGCGCTGGATGTTGTGCACCAGGCGCTCGGGCGGGATGCCGACCTGCTCGGCCACGTACTGGTTGATGCGGAGATTCGCCTGGTGGAACACGAACAGGTCGATGTCGTCACGGGTGATACCCTGGTCCATGCAGGCCTGCATCAAGACGCCGATCATCCGCTCGACCGCGTGGCGGAACACGACCTTGCCGTTCATCTGCGCCCACATGTGGTCCGGATCGACCTGGCCGACGCCCGCCGCGTCAAGCGGAATGAAGGGGCGCTTCTTGATGTCCCAGACCTTCTGCGCCAGCACGTCCGCATGCCGCCCGTCGGCGCCCAGGTACCAGCCGCGCACGCCGCGATCCTCGTCCGTGGCGCTCACGACCGCCGCGCCCGCCCCGTCGCCAAAGAGCGACGCCACGGTGCGCCCCGCCGTCGACAGATCGATCGCCGCCGAGTGCGTCTCCGCGCCGACCACCAGCACGTGTTTCGCCGCGCCGCTCTTCACCATCGAGGTCGCCGTGGCCAGCGAATAGAGGAACCCCGAACACTGGTTCCTCACGTCCAGCGCCGGCACGAACTTCGCGTTGTCGCCGTCGCACAGGCCCAGCTTCTGCTGCAGGTACACCCCGGAACCTGGAAAAGCGTGATCCGGCGACAACGTGGCCAGGATGATCATGTCCAGATCGTGCTTGTCGATGCCGGCCCGTTCGATGGCCTGCTCGGACGCCGGCAGCGCCAGGTCCGCCGTGCCCACGCCCTCCTCGGCGAAGTGCCGCGTTTCGATGCCGGTGCGCTTGACGATCCACTCGTGGGTGGTGTCGATGCCGTACTGCTTGGCCAGGTCGTCGTTCGTGACAACGCGTGGCGGGACGTAGAAACCGGTTCCTGAGATGTAGGCGTTAGGCACAGATCGGCTCCTGGCGAGCTCGCGCTCGCCACCTGGGGCAGCGGGGTTCAAGTGTAGTCACAGGGCCGACCGCCGACCAGGGGTCGGCGTCATGTGCCGGCGCGGTGCCGGTCCTTGTCCGGCTCGAAGGTTGCTCTTACATTCCGGAAACATGAGCTTGCCGGTCATCAATCCCGCCAATGGCGAGCGAGTCGCCGATCTGCCCATGGACGGGCCGGAGGACATCCGCGCCAAGGTCAACGCGGCCCGGCGGGCCCAGCCCGCCTGGGCCGCGCGGCCCATGAGCGAGCGCATCGCCGCCGTCAGCCGCTTCCGCGAGCTGGTGGTGGAGCGCCGCGAGGATCTCGCCGTCAAGCTCACGACGGAGGTCGGCAAGCCGATCCGGCAATCCAGAAACGAGCTCGACGGCACTCTGCCGCGTTTCGACTTCTTCCTCGAGCACAGCCCGGCCGCGCTCGCCGGAGAAACGGTGCTGTCCGAAACCGGCATGACCGAGCGGATCCAGCTCGAGCCGCTCGGACTGGTCGCCAATATCTCGGCCTGGAACTACCCGTGGTTCGTCGGGCTGAACGTGATCCTGCCGGCGCTCATCGCCGGCAATGCGATCCTCTACAAGCCGAGCGAGTACGCTTCACTCACGGGCCTCGCCATCGCAGATCTGGTGCATGAATCCGGCGTGCCGCCGGAAGTGTTCTCGATCGTGGTCGGCGGCGGGCAGGTCGGCGCAGCTGTGCTCGATCACCGGTTGAACGGCGTGTTCTTCACGGGCTCCTACGCCACGGGCCTGCGCGTCGCCCAGGCCGCGGCGCGGTCGCTGGCGCACGTCCAGCTCGAGCTCGGCGGCAAGGATCCGACCTATGTGTGCGACGACGTCAACGTCGCGGCGGCGGCGGCGTCCCTGGCGGACGGCGCGTTCTACAACACCGGCCAGAGCTGTTGCGCCGTCGAGCGCATCTACGTACACGAGGCCATCTACGACCGCTTCCTCGATGCCTTCGCGGAGACGGTGAAGGGGTTCGTACTCGGCGACCCGATGGATGAGGAGACCTATATCGGTCCCCTCGCCCGCCGCGAGCCCGCCATCACGCTGATGCAGGAGCACACCGCTGACGCAGTGGAGAAGGGCGCGCGCCTGCTCAGCGGCGGCCACCGCGCAGATAGGCCGGGGTGGTTCTTCCAGCCGACGGTGCTGGCGGATGCCGATCACGACATGCGCGTCATGCGGGAGGAGAGCTTCGGGCCGATCATCGGTATCCAGAGCGTGAGCGGGGACGAGGAAGCGGTGCGGCTCATGGCCGACACCGAGTACGGGCTCACCGCGGGCATCTACACGCCGGACCTGGCGCGCGCCGAGCGGCTCCTGTCGCAGGTTCCGAGCGGCTCGGCCTACGTCAACTGCTGCGACCGCGTAAGCCCGCGCCTGCCGTGGTCGGGCCGCGGCCACTCCGGCGTCGGCTGCACGCTTTCCACGCACGGCATCCGCGCGTTCGTGCAGACCCGTGGATGGCACGTCCGCAGCTAGCGGCACAAGGGGGGACAAATGAGCTACGCGTATCCGGGTCAAGCCGATGTCGAGCGGGACATCGACAGCATCGCCATCCGGCTGCCGCCGCCCCTTGCGTCGCTCGCGCGCGTCGCCGTGAGCTTCCGCTGGAGCTGGACGCCCGGGGCTGCCGAGCTGTTCAACGAGATCGATCCGCATCGCTGGGAGCTCAGCGGCATGAGCCCATACCGCTTCCTGCAGGACGTCGGCCTGGCGGTCCTCGAGCGCGCGGCGGCCGACGACGGCATCGTGGAGCGCTTGGCGCGCCTTGCCGGGACAGTCGCTGCCGACCTCGCGCGCCCGCCCGCGTCCACGGGCGTTGCACCGGAGCATCCCGTCGCGTTCTTCTGCGCCGAGTTCGGCGTGCACGCCTCGCTCCCGCTCTACGCCGGCGGCCTGGGCGGCCTGGCCGGCGACGTGCTGAAAGAAGCCTCCGACCGCGCGCTACCGATGGTCGGCGTGGGGCTGATGTATCGCCAGGGCTACTTCCATCAGCTTCTCGATACGACGGGGCTACAGCACGAGTACTGGATCGACACGGACCCGGAGCGGCTCGCGGCCGTGCGCGTCACGGGCAGCGACGAAAAGCCTCTGGTGGTGAGCATTCCGGTGTGGGGACGCGAGGTGCGCGCGCAGATCTGGCGTGTCGACGTGGGGCGCGTGCCGCTGTACCTGCTCGATACCCAGCTGCCGGAGAACACCGTGATCGATCGCTGGATCACGGCGCGCCTCTACGACGGAAATCCGTCGGTGCGCCTCGCCCAGTACTGTGTGCTGGGCGTCGGCGGTGTGCGAGCTCTCGCCGCGCTCGGCATCGATCCCGGCGTCGTCCATCTCAACGAGGGGCACGCCGCACTGGCGGTGCTGGAGCTCGCCGCGCGCGAGGTAGCCGGCGGCGCCGATTTCAAGTCCGCCTGCGAGCGCGCGCGCCGCCGGGTCGTGTTCACGACCCACACGCCGGTCGCAGCCGGAAACGAGATGTACGCGCCGGCCGACATCCTGTCGGTGATGCCCGATTTCCCCGCGCGCCTCGGCACCGACACCGAGGGCCTCCTGAGGCTCGGGCGCATCCACCCCGACAGCCCTCTGGAGCCATCCGGCATGACACCGCTCGCGATCAGGATGAGCCGCAGTGTGAACGGCGTCAGCAAGCGCCACGGCACTACCGCGCGCGGCATGTGGAAGGAGCTTTTCCCCGGCACGGCCGTCGACAAGGTGCCCATCTTCCACATCACCAACGGCGTGCACCTACCCACCTGGCTCTCGCCGGCGCTGGGGCGGCTGCTTGATCGGCATCTCGCCCCAGGTTGGCGCGAGCGTGCGGCCGAGCCTGCGACGTGGGATGCGGTCGAAGGCATCCCGGACGAGGAGCTGTGGGCCCAGCGCATGGCCGCGCGCCGCCGGCTGGTCGAGCTGGTGCGCCTGAAAGGCGTGGCGGACCGCCTGCGCCGCGGCGAGTCGATCGACTACGTGCAGGCGCCCGCGCATTTCGATCCGGAGGTGCTCACGCTGGGCTTTGCGCGGCGTCTGGCCGAATACAAACGCCTGCACCTCTTGACGCACGACCCGGCGCGCGCGCTCCGTCTGCTGGAAAAGCCGCGCCCCGTGCAGTTGTTCTTCGCCGGCAAGGCACATCCACGCGACGAGGGCGCCAAACGCATCGTACAGACCATGTTCGCGCTCAAATCCGCACAGAACGTCGCCGGGCACGTCGCCTTCCTCGAGGATCACGATCTGGCCCTGGGCGCGGAGCTGGTCGCCGGCTGCGATGTCTGGATCAACCTGCCGCGCCCACCGCTCGAGGCCAGCGGCACCAGCGGCATGAAGGCCGGACTCAACGGCTGTCTCAATCTAAGCGTGCTCGACGGCTGGTGGATGGAGGCCTACGACGGGGAGAACGGCTGGGCCATCAACGGCGACGTCGATCCCGACGACGCAGCGAAGGACGCCCGCGACGCTGCCGCGCTGTACGACCTGCTGGAAGACCAGGTGCTGCCGCTGTTCTACGAGCGTGGCGCCGACGGCATCCCGCACGGCTGGGTGACGAAGATGAAAGCGTCGCTCCGCACCATCGCACCGCGCTTTTCCACTACGCGCATGCTCGACGAGTACGTCCACAAAGTCTACGAGCAGCCCTGAGCTATTCTGCGCCTTCGCGCTTCACGGTGACCACGGCGATGTCGTTCTCGGCCAGCGCGGAGCTCCGGCCCCGAGCCCAGGTCGCGAGATCCTCGACGCTTCGCGAGCCAGCGCGCAGCGCATAGCGCGACAGCGCGGCAGCATCGAGATGCGCCTGCTTCTCGCCGCGACCGACGTAGGCGCAGAGCAACGTCGCATCGACCGGCAGCGTTCCACGCGCGTTGCCAATGGGCGGCACAACGCCGTCGGGCGCCGCTTTGTCGTCGAAGTCGAATTTCACGGCCCGGACTTCCTTGTCTACGATCGACAGCGCGGCAAAGCTGCTGCCCCGTGCCTCGAAGCCGCCGTCCGGCCCGATCCAGACCAGCAGCATCCCCACCGGGCGCGTGAGCGGGATGTCTCTCGTCGCTTCGCCGAGCGCGATCGCCTCGGTCTCGAGATCAAGCGGCTCGCTGCTGGCTCGCCGAGCGCGGAAGGTGCGGTGCATGTGCAGCCCGATCGCGGCGGCGTCGATGCCGTCGCCGTCGGGATCGACGATCATCAGCGCCAACCCTCCAGCGGCCGCGCAGCAGTCGAAGACCACACCGTCGACCGGCCCTCTCGCCTGATCGAGCGCGCCCTCCGCAACGAGCCGCCCGGCGCGGATCGGCCCCTCGGGAAGCACGCTTCTCAGCGCGCTCTTGGCGGCCGCATAGCGCCGCTCCAGGTCGAGGATGCGCAACTTGTCGCGCCGCGCGATGATGTTCTGCGTGAGGATGAGCCCCACGAAGAACACCACCATGCCCAGCCCCTTGACGTACTTGAGGCGGACGCCGTCGTTGGTACGCTTCATGTCGAAGGCAACGAGTACGGCGCCGATCTGCCGGCCGCCGGCCTGCATCGGCGCGACGGACCAGGTGACGCGCGGGTCGCGTTCGTGATTCGAGTCGCGCAGCGCGTCCTGGTAGACGAGCGCGGCTCGCGTCGGCGCCGGCGGCTTCGGCTTGAGCACCAGCGCCGAGACCTTCGCAACGGTGTCGCTGTAGATCTGGGCGAAATCCCGGTAGCGACTGTTGGCGAGCTTCCGCTTGAACTCGGCGGGGCGGACCAGCACTCCCTTCACGTCGCGCCGCATCTGATGCTGGTAACGCTGGCGGAAATCGCCGAGGCCCTGCGACTTGAAGCGCGCCTCGATGTCGCTCTCCAGCTTGTCGAAGATCACGTTGCCTTGCGCATCCGTCACACGGACGTAGGCGGCGTCCTCGTCGTCGAGGATGCCGTCCGCAAGCTGCTGGAGCGCTTTCGTGTCGCGAGCCTGTACGGGTTCGACGGCGGCCCGGTCCAGCAGCGCCGCGTAGCTGAGCGCCTTTTCCTTCACCTGGTCGCGCAAGACGTTGATCTCGAAGAACGTCTGGTTCCAGTCCACGACGACCTCGATCCCGCACGCGATAATCAGGCCGAGCAGGAATACGCGGCTCGACCGCGCCAGACGCTCGGCCCATCGAGCGCGGAGCGCGGCGAAGCGTGACGGTTTGCGTGGCATCGGGCCGGCCGAGTCTAGCAAGCACCCGGCCTCGAGGAGCGATATCGACCGGTGGTCTCCGCCGCGCCCGGACCCCGGCGTGGTCGATCAGAATCGCGCGCTGAGCGACAGACCGCCGGGACCGATGCCGAGCCGGGCGTGGTTTGTTCGAGTGCTCCCATTCCAGCGATGGCCGCACCGGGACCAGCCCAGCGCGACGATTAGCCGCGAGTGGGGACATGCACGCGGGAGGCGTGTTCGATGCGCAGCGTACTGGTGCCTTCCCCGGTGCTGGGCTTGGCTTCGCGCGACCAGCACGCAGCGCGGCGGCGCGGCACGCCGCGCCCGTGCGGATCTCATTGACAGTTATTACTGTTACAGTTATAGGAGAGCCATCAAGAGGTGATTGCCATGACCGTCGGCCTGGATCCCGCAACTTTCGACGCCTCACCGCCGCACGGCAGGCCCGATTCCGGACTCCGGGCGTGGCTCACGCTGCTCGATGAGCTGCTCCTGGGACTGGAGCGCACAGCCTGGCAGCTGCGCGGCGTCGCGGACGAGGCGGTCGAGTCGTATGCCGAGGCTGGCCGCGAGGTGGAAAGCCTGGTCGCACGCGCCCGCGCGGTGCCGGATGCGACACGCCGCTGGCGCGATCGCCAGGCGCGGCTCGCCAGCAGCGGATGGATGCTGACGCGCGTGACCGCAGGCTATCGCTGGTACGCGATCCGCTCGGCGTTCATGAGCCGCGCGCGCGCAGAACGGAGCCTCGCAAAGCTGCACGCGAAGAATGCGCGGAGATTCTACGACACGAGCGTGGAACAAGGCGGCGCGTTCCTGAAGATCGGACAGGTCCTGTCGGCGCGGCCCGATCTGCTCCCCCGCGCCTGGATCGACGAGCTGTCCGGGCTCCAGGACGCGGCGCCTGCAGCGCCGTTCGACGAGGTCCGCTCGCTGGTGGAGAGCGAGCTGGGCGCGCCGCTCGACGCGCTGTTCGAGAGCTTCGACGAGGAGCCCATCGCAGCGGCCAGCATCGGCCAGGTACACCGCGCGGTCGGCCGCGACGGCAGCGAGCTGGCCGTCAAGGTGCAGCGCCCCGGCGTCGACCAGCTGGTGGAGATGGACATGGCGATCCTTGGCGCGTTCATCGAGGCCATGCGCTCGACCCTACCGCCCGCCGACTATCCGACGATCGTGCGCGAGGTGCGCGAGATGGTGCGCGGCGAGCTCGACTATCGCGCCGAGGCCCGGGCGATGGCGCGCATGGCCGACAAGCTGGCAGAGCTTTCCGGCGTGTTGGTCCCGCGTCCCATCGAACCGCTGTGCGCCGATCGCGTCCTGACCACGCCCTACGTGCGCGGGCGGAAGATCAGCGTCGTGCTGGAGGAACTCTCCGCAAAGGGCGACGTGGCGCTCGGCGACGTCATGGGACGCCTGCTCGCGAGCTATCTGCACCAGATTCTGGTGGTCGGCGAGTTCCAGGCCGATCCTCACCCCGGCAACTTCCTCGTCACCGACGACCGCACGCTGGTCCTGCTCGACTTCGGCTGCACGAAGACCCTGGACCGGGAGGTGCGGAGCGGGTTCGGCACCCTGGTACAGGCGATCCTGACCGGCGACCGGGCTGCCATGGTGGCGCTGTTCGAGAAGCTCGGCTTCCGCACGGAGAGCGGTCGCCCCGACACGCTGCACGCGTTCGCGGAAGCGATGATGGGCCGCATCCGCGACGGCATCGCCCACGGAGCGGGCTTCAGCTGGCCCACGCGTGAGGAGCTTCTGGGCGAAGCGAGCGGCCTTCTGGAAGCGAGCCGCGCCGATCCAGTCGTTGCGATCCCCGCCGACTTCGTGATGATCGCCCGCGTGCTGGGCGTGCTGGGCGGGCTCTTTTCCCACTACCGCCCGAGCCTCGACTGGTCGCGCCACGCGCTGCCGTATCTGACGCGGCTTCCTGGCACAGGGTAGTCCGTGGGTCACCCACCTCGGTCCGGGAACAGCGGACGATCACGCAGGGGAGCGCATTTCCGCACGGAGCGACCAAGCGATCGGGCAGCGATGCAGCGTCGCTGCGATCGAGCGCTCCTAGGCAATGGGACGGTGATCTAGCGCAGCTCGCGCTTGAGGATCTTTCCGGTCGGGCCCTTGGGCAAGGCCGACATGAACTCCACGATGCGCGGGTACTTGTAGGCGGCGAGGTGCTGCTTGCAGTAGTCGATGATGTCCTGCTCGGTCGCGCTCTGCCCCTCCTTCAGGGCGATCACGGCCTTCACCTCTTCGCCGTGGCTCTCGTGCGGCACGCCAATCACCGCGGCTTCGGCGACGGCGGGATGGGCGTACAGGACTTCCTCGACCTCGCGCGGGTAGACGTTGAAGCCGCCGCGGATCAGCATGTCCTTCTTCCGGTCGACGATGTAGTAGTAGCCGTCGTCGTCGCGAGTCGCGATGTCGCCGGTGGAAAACCACCCCTGCTTGATCGCCTCGGCGTTCGCCTCGGGCCGCTTGTAGTAGCCCTTCATCACGTTGTGGCCCTTGATGCAGATCTCGCCGGGCTGGCCATTCTTTTCGATAGTCGCGCCGTCGGCGTCCGTGAGCTTGAACTCGCAGCCCCAGATGGGAAGGCCGATCGACCCGGCCTTCTTCGGGCGGTCGAGCACGTTGAAGCTGGCGACCGGCGAAGTCTCGCTCAACCCGTAGCCTTCAAGGATGTTCACCCCGTACTTGTCGTCGAAGGCCTTCATCACCTCGACCGGCATCGCGGCGCCTCCGGACGCGCAGTACTCCAGGCTGGACACGTCATAGGAGCCCGCCTCCGGGCAGTGCAGCAACGCGAAGTACATGGTCGGCACGCCCGCGAAGAGGGTGACCTTGTGCTTCTGCATCAACTCGAAGGCCGCCTTGGGCTCGAAGCGCGGCAGCAGCACAACACGGCCACCGGCATACAGGACCGCGTTGTGCATCACGGTCTGTCCGAAGCTGTGGAACAGCGGCAGCACCGTCAGCGCAACGGTCTGGGGATCGAGCGGCATCAGCCGGGTCGCCACGTACTGCGCGTTCTCGAACATGTTGAAGTGCGTCAGCTCCGCACCCTTGGGTCTGCCGGTGGTGCCGGACGTGTAGAGGATCACCGCGGTGTCGTCGGGCATCGTGTCGGGCAGGTCGGTCACCGGATCGGCTCCGCCGACCAGCGCGGACAGGTTATGCACACCCCCGGGCGCGGAGGTGTCCTTCGGATCGGCTTTCACGATCACCAGGTGCTTGCACGCCGGGACGCGATTGAAGCCCCCTCTGGCCTGCTCGAGGAATCCCTCCCAGGCGACCAGCACGACGGAATCGGAATCGTCGACGTGGTAGGCGACCTCGTCGGCGGTAAGCAGCACGTTGAGCGGCACCACCGGACAGCCCGCGTAGTGCGCGCCGTAGTAGGCGACGGTGAATCCGGGGACGTTCGGGATCATCAAGGCCACGTGTTGACCCCGCTTGACGCCGAGCTTCGCCAGCGCGGCGGCAAAGCGCCGCGCTTGCTCGTCGAGCGCTCCGAAGGGAACGTTCACGTCGCCGATGGCAAGCGCGATCGCCTGCGGATCGCGCCGGGCGCTCTCGCGCAGAAGCTGGGCCAGATTCAAGGTCATGGTACGCCCTCTTGCGGTGGACGGCGACGGTATCACCGACGCCCGGGCGCCTCAAAGGCGGAGATGACTACGCGGTACGCGCGTGGAGAAGCTCGATCTCCCGCTCGAAAGCAGCGACCAGCACTTCAGGGTCGGGGACGCGCCGGGTGTCCGCGGCGACTCCCATACGCACTTCGCCGTTGTAGCTGAGCAGGCTGACGCCCAGACCGATGTGCCCCGACACCGGCGCCCACACCATGATGTTCCGCAGTGCTCGATCGGCGAGGTGGAGCTCGCCTGGCGGCCCGGGCACGTTGGTGATCATGACGCTCGCCTTGCGCGTGAACAGGTCGACGCCGATGCGCTCGATTTCCGCGCTAGCAACGCCCATCGCGTCCAGCACGCCGAGCGCCACCACAGCGTCGGGAGCCGACTTGATCACGTCCATGCGCAACTTGACCAGGCGCACGCGCTCCAGCGGATCGACCGCGCGCAATGGCAGGTCGAGGAACACGAGCCCGAAGTGGTTGCCGAGCTCGTGATCTCCCCCGACGTTCTTCAGGAACACCGGAACCATGGCGCGGATCGCCAGCTCGTCGCGGTAGCCGCCGCGCGCCTCTAGATACGTCCGGAGCGCTCCGGTGACGGATGCGACGAGGATGTCGTTGATCTTGGCGCCCAGCGCGCTGGCGATGCTCTTCACCGTGATGACGGGCACGGGACCGGACCAGGCGGCGCGTTTCTGCACGCCCAGCTCCCCCTTGAGCAGCGATCGAGAATCTGCCGGCAAGAGCAACAGGCGTCCCAGCGTGATCGCCTGCTGGGCGGTCTGCTTGGCGGCGTCCACGACCCGCGCCGGCTTCGACGGCATCAATCCGACCTCCTGCAGGGAGACGCCTTGACCTTCTTCGGTCAGCCCCAGCATCACGCCGATCAGCGCGACTCCGTCACCGATGCAGTGGTGCAGCCTCGCGATCAGCGCACATCCAGAACCGTAGTCCTCGACCAGGTGCACCTGCCAGAGCGGACGCGCATGGTCGAGCGGCGTGCTCATCAGATCCCCCAGGAGGTCCGCCAGCGCCTGGTGATCGCCCGGGCGCGGCAGCGCAACGCGATGCAGATGGCGATGGAGATCGAAGTGCGGATCGATCTCCCACTCGGGCACGCCCAAGCGATGCTCCACGATGCGCTGGCGGAAGCGCTCGTGCGGCAGCAAGCGCTCCTCGACGAGCTTCTCGAGGGCAGCTGGCTCGAGCGGCTCGTCGAAGACGAGGAGCGACGTTATCTGCATCAGGTTCGTCGGCGTGTCCATGCGCAGCCAGGCGGCGTCGACATGGGCGACGGGCTCGCGATGGGCGTGGCGATGCGGCATGGTTTCCCCCCTGGAATTGCTCGCGTCGAGCAGACTGTTGCAAGCCGCGCGCCAATCACCGTGGCCGGATCCCGACGCGGCTCCGGCAAATGCTGCGTCTGCGCGGCGCGCACGCGCCAAGATGCCCGCCTGCCTTCCCGCACATCGCGGCGCGGCGGTCGCGTTCGAGTGGAGAGTCAGGTGCCGAAGAATTCACGCACGAGCTGGTGCGTAACCGCCGGATGCTCGAACTGCGGCACGTGGCCGCAATCCGGCAGGACTATCGAGCGCGCCGCGGGAACGCCCGCCTCGACGTGCCGCGCGAAACGCGCGGGCACCAGAGCATCGCGATCGCCCCACAGGAACAGCGCCGGGCGCGACAGGTCGCGCAGTCGATGCCAGAACCCGCTCTCGCCGAAGGGATGATCCAGATAGATCTCGCGCGCCGCCGAGAAGAACGCGATGCGCCCGCGCCGCGTAGAGAACACGCGAAGGAACTCGTCCGTGGCCGCCTGATACCAGGCCTGCTGCAGGCGGTCGCCTCGGGAGAACATCTGCTCCAGCATCCCCGTCACCGTAGAGCGGGGCACGGCCATCGGCATGGCCGCCAGCTCGGGCCTGAGCACGCGCACGAGCGGGACGAACTGGCGGAGCTTCCGGAACGCGACGGCGGGCGCGAAGAGCGCCAGACGATCGACACGTTGCGGGTGCGATAGAGCCACCTCGATAGCAATGCGGCCGCCCATCGAGTTGCCGATCAAGTGTGCGCGTTCGATGCCGAGCTCGTCGAGCAGTGACACCAGCCAGCGAGCGAAGAAGCGTGCGTGATACGCGCGAACGGGTTTGGCGGAGTCGCCGAAACCGGGCAGATCCGGCGCGATCACCCGGTGATCCGCCGCCAGGTCGTGCATGGTCGGCAGCATCGAGGCGTTGGTCGCGCCCAGACCGTGGAGCAGCACGACGGCCGGCCCCTGCCCTGCCTCGAGGAAGAACGTGTCGATGCCGTACGCCTTGATGCGCCGCGGCCTGGGGAAGTGGACCTGCCGCTCCGGGCTCTGGATCAGACCTTCGAGCTGGAGCGCCAGAGCGATGCTGCCCCGGACGCGGAGCGCGCCGGAGAGCCAGAGCTCCGTGCCCGAGCGGCGCCCTTCCAGCAGCTCCGCGAGCGTGGCTGCATCGGCCTCCACGACCGCGGCCGGGCGTTGGGACCCGCCGCGGTGCACGAACACCCGACGCCCGCGCACCTGCAGCGTCCAATTGCCCTCGTCTCCAGCGTCGAGCACGAGGTCGGCCCGGTCGTGCGAAAAAGGCCAGCTCCGGGAGAGCGTCGAATCCAGTGCCGCATGGATGCGCTCGCGGGCGGTCCTGGGCGCATGGCGACCGGCTGTGGGGGCGTGCCACCCGCCGGACGGATCTGCGACTATCACAGCTTCTTATTTGGTTCGTTTCCTGCGCTTGGTCAAGTTACTGCCCTGCTCGCCCTCGATGCGGCTTGCATCGCCGCGCCGCCCGGGCGACAGATCGCGCGCGACATGGCCATGAAGCCTCCTCCGCCTCAAGGCACCCCCGCCGGCCCGCCCGCCGCAAACGCCAAGCCGCCGCCCTCGCCCGGCGTGAAGAAGGCGCAGCGCGTGATGATCCTCGTCGGGCTCGCCGTGCTCGCGTTGGTCGTCGCGTACACCGTGGGACGCGTGCAGACCGCGTCGCACGTGACCGAGGCGAAGCGCCAGGTCGAGCAGATCGACAAGAGCCAGAAGCAGACGAAGGGCCAGCTCGACTCGGAAAAGGCGCTGGTGGATCAGCTCGAAGCACGGCGCAGGCTGCACATGGCGCTGCTCGCCATGGACCAGCGCAACTTCGGCATCGCCGATCAGCATATGCAAGCGGCGGCCAAGCTCCTCGCGCGGAGCAAGCCGGCGGCGGGCACCGACCTCGACAAGCTGCGGGGGGAGGTTGCGAGCTTCAAGTTGGTCGCAACCGAGGATCTGGCCGGCCAGCGCCAGAAGATCCTCGACATGGTCCACCGCTTCGACGAGCTGGTGCCGCCCGAGAAGCCCTGATCCCAGGGCCGCGATCACGGCCTTTTTGCGCGCCGGATCGAGTGTGTTGCGCAGCTGCTGCGCGACTTGCGCGGCGTCAATGCAAATGGCGCGCAGATCGTGACCTCCCTCGCCAGCGCGATGGGAAATTCATGGGGTGACACGAGCTGGCACGCAAGGTGCTCCCGGGGACTCGGGGTTCCGGCGCTTGGAGTCGTACCCCGGGCTCGACAGCAGGAGGAGCGATGCAGCCCGTACCCACCCTGAAGAGCGTGATGACGCCCTTCCCCCACTCGGTCGAGGTCAACGCGGACATCCGCACTGCGCGCGCCATGATGGACCAGCACGGTATCCGCCACCTGCCGGTCACGGAGAACCACAAGCTGGTCGGGCTTCTCTCGGAACGCGACATCTGGGTCGCCCGCAACGTCAGCGACGAGACGCTGGCCGAGCTCAGCATTACGGCCGGAAGCGTGTGCAGCCGCAACCCGTACGTCGCCGAGATCACCGACGCGCTTGCCGACGTGGTGCTGGACATGGCCGCGCGGCAGGTCGACTCCGCGGTGATCGTGCGGCACGACCGGCTGGCGGGGATCCTTACCACCACGGACGTGTGCCGCCTGCTCGGCGAGCTGCTCAAGGGCTTGTCGCCGGGGCAGGATATTCCCGCCTGAACCCGGGGTCGGTGCCGGCTAGCTCTTCCGGCGCTTCTTGATGTCGTTGATCAAGCCGTTGGTGGAGCTGTCGTGCGAGGCGACCGGTCCGTCGCCTTCCAGCTCCGGCAAGATCGCCTTGGCCAGCTGCTTGCCGAGCTCGACGCCCCACTGGTCGAAGCTGTTGATGTTCCAGATCACGCCCTGGACGAAGATCTTGTGCTCGTAGAGGGCAGTCAATCGCCCAAGAGAGCGGGGCGTCACCTTGTCGAACAGGAACGAGCTGGTGGGGCGATTGCCCGGGAAGCACTTGTGCGGCACGAGCGCTTCGATCCTGTCGGCGGCCATGCCGCTTTGACCGAGCTCGGCCCGCACCTCGTCCGCGGTCTTGCCCTTCATCAGCGCTTCGGTCTGCGCCAGGAAGTTGGCGAGCAGGATCTCGTGGTGACGGCCGAGCGGATTGTGGCTGTGCGCCGGCGCGATGAAGTCCGCCGGGATCACCCGCGTACCCTGGTGGATGAGCTGGTAGAAGGCGTGCTGACCGTTCGTGCCCGGTTCGCCCCAGATGATCGGGCCGGTGGTGTAGTCCGTGATGTCGCGTCCCTCGCGGTCGACGCGCTTGCCGTTGCTCTCCATGTCGCCCTGCTGGAAGTACGCCGCAAAGCGGTGCATGTACTGGTCGTACGGCAGGATGACGTGCGTGCCGGCTCCGAAGAAGTTGTTGTACCAGATGCCGAGCATGCCCATCACGACGGGGATGTTGCGTTCGAAAGGCGTGGTCCTGAAGTGTTCGTCGGTGTCGTGCGCGCCAGCGAGCAACTCCTCGAAATTGTCCATGCCGATGACGATCGCGATGCTGAGTCCGATCGCCGACCACAGCGAGTAGCGCCCGCCGACCCAGTCCCAGAACTGGAACATGTTGTCGAGGTCGATGCCGAACTCCTTGACCTTCTCCGAATTGGTGGATAGCGCGACGAAGTGACGCGCCACGGCGGACTCGTCGCGGAGCTTGTCGAGCAGCCATTTGCGCGCCGAGTGCGCGTTGGTCATCGTCTCCTGCGTCGTGAACGTCTTGGAAGCGACGCAGAAGAGCGTGGTCTCCGGATCCAGCCGCTTGAGGGTCTCGGCCATATGCGTGCCGTCGACGTTCGAGACGTAGTGCGCCGAAAGCCCCTGCTTCCAGTACGGCCTGAGCGCCTCGGTGACCATCACCGGACCGAGGTCGGAGCCGCCGATGCCGATGTTCACCACGTCGGTGATGGCCTTGCCGGTGTGGCCTTTCCAGCTGCCGCTGCGGACGGCTTCGCTGAAACGCCGCATCTGGGCGAGCGTCGCGTTTACCGCCGGCATCACATCCTTGCCGTCGACCAGGATGGGGCGGTTCGAACGGTTGCGGAGCGCAATGTGCAGGACGGCGCGGTCCTCGGTCACGTTGATCTTCTCGCCCGAGAACATGCGCTCGATGAAGCGTTCGACGCCGCGCACCCGCGCCAGGTCGAACAGGAGCTTCATCGTCTTTTCCGTCACGCGATGCTTCGAGTAGTCGAAGAGCAGGTCGCCGAACTTGAGCGAGAAGCGCGAGAAGCGCTCGGGGTCGGACTCGAACAGCGCGCGCACATGCACGGAGTCCATCTCCAGGCGGTGCGCTGATAGGGCGTCGTACGCGGCAGACTCGGTCAGGCTGGACATGGCCCCACTTGTCCCGCCGCCCTGCCGATAATTCAACTCGATTCGGCGGAATGCGGGTTGTTCCGGGCCTTTCCACGGCCCCTCGGCGCTATCCGCGCCGAACCGGAATCAACCACGGCACCGCGCCGGCTGCGAGCGCGAGCACGACGAGCAGGATGCTCCACGCGGATGTGGTGTGGTCCATCGGCGAGCGCTGGATGACGCCCTCGAAGACGTGGACAAGCAGCGCGCCGAGGCCGTAGACGGCGACGCTCGCCACGAGCGAGCTCTTCAGACGCCGCGCCTGTTGGACGGAACGGACGCTGTTGGTCCACACGCGGCGCGCCACGTGGCGCACCCACAGCAGCGCGGGCGTGACAGTCGCGAGCAGCGTGCCCGCGACGACCAGTACAGACTCGGTCGAGGAGATCGTCGAGCCCTTGCCGTGGGCCAAGCGCAGACAGTCGGCGAGCACCGCGACCACGCCGCCTATCACCCACAGATACCCCACGATCGAAAGCAGCACGAGCAGGGGTCGCGCCAGGCGCGCTTCGCGGCTGGCTTCCTCGATGCTCCAGCCGAGACCCGCCACCGACGAGGCAGGCAGTGTGCGATCGCCGGGCTTGGCGAGACCAGGAGCCGTGTTGTGCGCCGGCACGACCACGGTCGCCGACTGCGAAGGCAGCGGACCCAGCGGATCGAAGCGCGCGAGCGCCGCTTCCAGCTCCGCGATCTGCTGATAGCGATCCTCCGGTTCCTTCGCCATGGCGCGCTGGATGACCAGCTCCAGCGCTTCGGGAATGGCGGGATCGAGCTGACGCGGGCGTGGCGGCTCTTCCGTGAGTACCGCCGTCAGGATCTCGGCAGGCTCGCCGTCGAAGGGCTTCGATCCGGTGAGAGCGCGGTAGAGGATGGCGCCTGCAGCGTAGATATCGACGCGGTGGTCGACCTTGGCGCCGCGCGCCTGTTCGGGGGCCATGTAGGACGGCGTGCCCATCACCATACCGGTCTGGGTGAGCGTGCCGCTGCTCGCCTGCTTGGAAATGCCGAAGTCGAGAATCTTGGCCAGGGGCGCCGCGGGCGGTCCGACCAGGAACACATTCTCCGGCTTCATGTCGCGATGGACGACGCCGGCCGCATGCGCGGCGTCCAGTGCGCTGCAAACCTGGCGCACGACGCGGACCGCGAATCCGACATCCAGCTTGCCGACGCGATCCAGCATCGCGCCAAACTCCTCGCCGTCGAGGTATTCGCCCACGATGTACGGGCGCCCGTCCTCCGTGCGGTGGACGTCGTAGACGCCCACGATGTTCGCGTGCGAGATGCCGCTCGCAGACTCCGCTTCGCGTTGGAAGCGCGCGACCACCTCGGGCTGGCGCGCGTACTCGTCGAGCAACATCTTGATCGCGAAGCGTTTGTTGTGGAGCCGCGTGTGCCGCGCCTCGTACACGCGACCCATGCCGCCCTCGCCGATCACCCGCACCACCTGGTATGAATTGGCGAGCGTCGCTCCGATCAATGGATCGACGACCGAGTCGCGCGCATCGTCGAGCGGCGTCGCATCGTGCGGACAGACCTTGAAGCTCTGCGGGTAGCGGCCGCCGCAGGTCGGGCAGACGCGCGGCAACGCCTGCATGGTGCTGGAGCTCGGCGAGCCGCCCATGTCCGTCGCAGTCGCGGTCTCGGCGAGCGCCATGTCTCCGCCGACGACGGCGGCGCCCGACGCCGGTCCACTGGGGCTCTCCATCGCCCCCGGATCGTAGCTGAAATGACAACGCGAAGCGCCCCCTGCGCCCGGGGGCACTGGCCCCCATCGCTGGATCAAGCGGGCAGACCGGCGCGTTGCAGGCGCGCCCGCCACAGGAGCACCGCCGCGAAGGTCGGGGCCAGCACCGCCACGACCAGAGCCAACACGTCCCACGCGCCCGCCGCCCGCGGCACGTTGTAGACAATGACCTCGGCCAGCGTCAGCAGCGCGTCGGTCGTAACCGCCAGCGCGAGCACCGTGGCCAGCCGCGGACGCCAGCGGCGCCCCAGGATCCACAGCGCGACGAACAGCACCGCGTCGAAGGCGATCCAGCCGAACTGGACGCTCCTCGAAGGAAAGAACCCCGGCGTGGGCGCCAGTGCGAGGAGCACCATCCAGGGCACGAGCAGGCCGGCAAGCGTCTTGACCACGATCGCGGGGACCCTGAGCAGCGTTTCCAGACCGAAGCGGAACAACCCCACGCGGGAAAACGCCGAGAGCACGTCCACAACCGTGAGCACTTCGGTCTGGTGGCGCGGATAGGCAACGAAGATCGGCTCCCAGTGCTGCGGCCGGAGCTTCGCCTTGAACGACCGGAGCCCCTCGAAATCGTAGAGGCCGCCACTCGAGTCGCGGATGGCGGTGAGCCAGGCGTTCACGTCGCCGGCGAGCGGCGCGAGCCCCAACGTGACGAAGTGGCACCCCGCTCCGGCCGCCGACTCCATGGCGTGATGCACGAGCAGCTCGATGGTGCCGTTCGGCGCTGCCGGGTCGCGCAGGAAGTCCTCGAAGAACCAGCCGTGGCGCCCGTACACGGGCGCGACAGCCAGGAAGCCAAAAACCTGGCCGTCGCGTTCCGCGACGAAGTAGTGCCGCTCCGCCGCAAACGAGAACGGGTGCAGCGCCACCAGGAATCCCATCGGCGCAATGGATCGGGAACGGCTCCAGCGATCGATCAGGCGCTGGATCGAGCGGCGTGCAGGGCTCGAGGGATCGACGACCTCGGTCTCGGACAGCTCACGCACCTGGACGCCCTTGGCGCGGGCGCGGCGCAGCTGCTCGCGCAGGCTGCGGGAGGAACGCAGCACTTCGTTCCACTGGTCCGAGTCCCACACCGGCTGCTGCCCGATGCCAAGCGTCGCCAGGGACGAGCGCTCGACGAAGCGCTCCTCGACGGCGAAGAAACACACCCGGCGCCCTGCGTTCCGAGCGGCCTCCACGAACCGCCCGGCCGCGGGCCCGAGCTGTTCGACATCCGCGATCGGAGCGCCTGCGGCCACCCATGCGCCTCCCGTGTCGACGTACGCGACGCAGCTGTGGTCATCGCCGAACCAGTAGCGGAAGCCCGGCTCGAGCACCTGGAACGAAGTCGCGTTCCAGCCGTACTGGCGGAGCAGCTCGAGCACACGGAGGCGCTCCTCGGCGGGGACGGGATCGACGCTCACGAGGCCCGGCAGAACTAGGCCCCCGGCGGCTTGCGCGCAACCCGGGTCAGATCGTGGCCGCGGCCTCGAGCTTCTTGTGCGCCTCGGCGAGCAGGCTCTCGAGCACCTTCATGCGGGTCTGCATCTCGGAGATGGACGCCGCACGGAAGCGCAGGTTCTGGTAGTCGCCCAGGATGCGCTTGAGCAGCGGCGTGTCCGTCTGGGGCAGCGACAGGATGTCGTACAGGCGCGTGCGGACGTTGTGAGCTGCCTCCGCCCAGATGACGGCCTCCGACAGGCCGCGACCGCCGCGCACCAGCGCGAACACGCCCGGGCCATCTGGTGCTGCCGCCAGCCGATCGATCTCGAGCAGCGTGTCGTCGCTCCACGAGATGCCTGTCGCCGCGTCGTAGTGCGGGAACGTCGCCGGGTGTCCGGCGGGCAATCCCATCAGGCCGCGGATCACGTCGAGCGACGAGACCATGCCCACCGCACGACCGCCCGCGTCCACAGCGACGACGCGATGCACACCGCTATCGGCGAGCAGCCGCGCAGCATCCTCGATACTTGAGTCCTGTCGCACGACGATGGCTGGTCGGGTCATCCGCTCCTTGACTGGTTCGGGCGACTTCCTGGCGACCAGGTCGCGGAAGGACACCACGCCGATGGGTCTGCCCTGCGGATCGATCACAGGCGCACCGGTCACGCCGAGCGCCAGGATGTATCCGAGCCCGTCTTCGCAGCTGTCCTCGGGCCGCAGACTGAACAGCTCGTGGTTCATGATCTCTTCCACGGTCCTCGCCATTTCCTGGTCTCCCTCTCACGGCTGCCATCGCGGGCGCCGCGTCCCATCATGCAGCAACATTCATGCCCTGGCGGCGTTGTCGGGCCGGCGGCGCCGGCGCCGCTGGGCGGCGAGATACCAGAGCATTCCGGCGCAGCAGACGAACACCGCCGCCTCCCACAGCACCACGGCCGATTGCTCGGTAAACCGGATTCCGGCCACAGCGTTCACCAGGCGAACGGTGAAGGACGAATGCCCCCGAACCGACAGCCCGGAGGCGTTCCACAGGTCCCGGGACAGCGTGGTGAGGAAACACTCACCCAGAAATTCGTGGGATACCCGCGTTATCACCACAAAGGTGAGCGAATAGACGAGGTAGGCGCGACTTGCGCGCGGCCATCGGTGCCAGAACATGAGCGGCAGGCCCAGCACCCACACAACCATCGCGACCGCGTGGATCACGTCCACCGAGGAGCTCAGGATCTCGTAGATCACGTAGGCTCGGGTACTGCAAGATCGACACCACTCCCCTTGCGCAGGCTCCAAACGCGAAATGCCTGCGCCGCGGGCCCGGGAGCCGCGAAAAACCGTCACATTGGCGCCAGGGCCGCCAGGTGGGACGCTTGTGGAGGGTGGCAGCTGACAACGCCAGAGAGCACGAGCCGCTGCTGACGGCGGCGAATCTCATGAGCCTTTCGCGCGTACCGATGGGCTTGGCGGTGTGGCTCGCGCCCGCCTCGCGCCCGCTGCTGCTGGGCATGATGGCACTGGCTGCGATCTCCGACGTGCTGGACGGATGGCTGGCGCGCCGGTCGCCCGGCCGTGGGATTCGACCTCATGGAATCGGGCAATGGCTCGACCCGGTCTGCGACAAGGCGTTCGTCGTCGCCGTACTGGTCGCGATTGCCGTGGCGCTCGAGAGTCCGCTTTGGCAGCTCCTGCTGATCGGCACGCGCGAGCTGTTGCAGCTGCCGCTGCTTGCCGCCCACGTCCTGTTCGGGCAGCGTCTGGGACTGCCAGCGCGGCTCGACTTCCGCGCGGGGATCCCGGGCAAGCTGGCAACCGTCGGGCAATTCGGCGCCATCGTGGCGATCGTGGCCGACCTCGGCGGAAGCTGGGCCTGGTGCGTGGCGGCTGCCGGCCTGGGGCTGGTGTCCGTCGGATACTACGTGCGCCGCGCGTTCGCGGTCGGACAGCGGAGCGCTCTGGCAAGATGAGATGGCACCGAACCTGCTTTCACCTGCCGGGGGCGGAGCACGCATGACGACCGACGAATTCGCGGAGCGGCGACGCCAGATGGTCCAGCACCAGCTCCGGGAGCGCGGAGTGCGCGACGTGCGGGTGCTCGCGGCAATGGAAAGCGTGCCACGACACGAGTTCGTACCGAACGAGGCATGGGACCTGGCGTATGCCGACAGGCCGCTTCCGATCGGCAACGGCCAGACGATCTCGCAGCCGCTGATCGTCGGCATGATGCTGGAGGCGCTCGAGCTCGCCGGCTCCGAACGGGTGCTCGAGATCGGTACTGGCAGCGGGTACCAGGCGGCACTCCTGGGCGAGCTCGCGCACGAGGTTTTCACAATGGAATTCGTTCCCGAGCTGGCGGACCGGGCGCGCGGGGTGCTGGGCCGGCTCGGCTACAGGAACGTGCGGGTGATCTCGGGTGACGGCAGCCTGGGCTGGCCAGAAGGCGCGCCCTACGACGCCATCATCGTGGCGGCGGGCGCCCCGCAGATCCCACCGCCGCTGACAACTCAGCTCGCCGAGGGTGGTCGGCTCGTTATCCCGGTCGGCGACGAGTGGGGACAGAATCTGCTCAGGGTGCAGCGCCGGGACGGCGCGCTTTCCACGGAGGAGCTGGCGGGCTGCGCCTTCGTGCCGCTGCTCGGCGCGCATGGTTGGCGCGGTCGCGCGTGGGAGCGCTGGGGCTGATCGCAGGGACTAGAAGAGCTGCACCTCGCCGCGCAGCAATCGTTCGGTCATCAGTCGCAGGTCCATGAGCTGATCGCCCACGATTTCCTCGATGCGTCCACGCGACGCATCGCAAGGGCGGTTCTCCACGGTCGCTACGCGCACGTCGACGATCTCCGGCTCGTTCACAGGGCTTCCGATGCGGCTCAGCACAACGCACTCCGCAGCTTCGATGGCGTCGAGCTCCAGCGCGATGCCCTCCGCGATCTCGCGCGCCAGGACGTTGTACAGCTTGCCGACGTGGTTCACGGGGTTCTTCCCGGCCGTGGCCTCGAGCGACATGGGGCGATGCGGCGTGATCAGGCCGTTGGCGCGGTTGCCGCGGCCGACTTCGCCGTCGTCACCCGCCTCCGCGGACGTGCCCGTCACCGTCAGGTAGATCGAGCCGGGCTCCGGGCCGTCGGCTGCGTTCACGCGCACGTTCACGTTGTCGGAAAACCCCGAGGCGATACGCCGTGCCTCGGCCTCGAGCTCGGCGCGCTGGGCCAGGTAGTCCTCGAAGCTCTGGACGTGGCGATCGACGAATGCGCGGGCCAGCGTCAGATCGATACGGTTGCCGCTTCTGACGCCCATCACCTTCACATCCTCTCCGCCGCCCGGATAGCGATCACGGAAAGCGCGGGTGTTGAGCAGCCGCTCCAACTCGAGCACCAGCCGCTCCAGCCTGGACAGCGGCGCGTAGCCCACGCCGATGGACGTGTCGTTCGCAAGCGCCCTCTCGTCCGCGCGCCGCCCGAAGAGCTCGCCCAGATCCACCGATCCCTGACGCACCGCGCAGTGCAGGCGCACGTGCCGCTCAACGTCGAGCGACCGCAGATTCTCGCGCAGCCAGGCGCGGCTGTGCTCGATGGCGATCTCCTCGACCGGAACTTCGACATCGCCGACCCGCGTTACCGCTCGGCCGGCCAGGTAGATATCGATCGGCTCCAGCACCTCGCCGCCGCCGAACCTGGCGCGCGCCGCGCCGCCGCGCAGCAGCGCCTTGTCGACGTTGTGGTGCAGGATGCGCCCGAAGCGCTCGAGATAGTAGCGCGACAGCTCGACCGACAGCTGTTCGGCGAGTGCGTCGCAGATCGTGTCCGGGTGTCCGAGCCCCTTCCGCTCCACGATCTCCACGCCGGGCCGGACTTGCTGTTCCGACAACGCACTGATGTGTATCTGCATGTTGTGCCCCCCGGGCGGACGGCGGCGGCGCTGCCGTCCGCCTGGCAATAGGCTAGCAGATCACGACGACTTCACGTTGATCTGCTTCGGCTGCATCTCGGGCTTCTTCGGCAGGAAGAGCGTCAGCACGCCGTCCTTCAGGTCCGCCCTGATCTTGTCGGGGTCGACGCCCTCGGGCAGCGTGAAAGCGCGCGTGAAGCTTCCGTACGAGCGCTCGCATGCGTAGTAGGTGTCGGTCTTCTCGGACTTCTCGGCTTCGCGCTTGCCGCTGACGCTGAGCCGGTTCTGCGTGAGCTTGACGTCCAGATCCTTGGCCTCGACGCCGGGCATGTCCGCCTTGAACACGAAGCCTTCGCGCGTCTCCTTGACCTCGAACGCGGGCGCAAACGCTTCTTCCTCCGTCCACCACGCCGACGGCGCCATCTCGCCGAACGGATCCCAGCGCATGAGCTCGCGCATGGTGCGCAGCGGATCCCAGTGCCGCGCGGGCGTGGGCGTCGTGGTCACAGTCTTGTCGCCGTTTTCTTTCCGCGAAATCGATACGTTGGCCATTGTGGTGTCCTCCTCTTGAATCCGTGCTCGTGGAACCAGCGCTCCCCGGCAGGAGCAAGCCGTGTTCCAGACGCGGGACGGCGGACTTTCCAGCGAAGAGCTGTAGC
Source organism: uncultured delta proteobacterium (assembly GCA_963826085.1). Lineage (GTDB taxonomy): Bacteria > Myxococcota_A > Polyangia > Polyangiales > Polyangiaceae > CAWDXG01. The sequence continues at coordinate 647,020 of CAWGVN010000001.1, forward strand.
GAATGCGCAAGCGCTGCGCGCGCACATGCACAAACGCCACAGTCCTGCGCAGAACAGGGCGCCGGCAAATGCAGCCCCGGCGTCGGGCCCCGCCCCGCCGGGTCTAGCGGCCGAGTGCGGCGCGGTCGGCCAGCACGCGCACTTCCGCTGCCCGGACGCTCGCAGCCGGCACATCGCCGCCCGCCAGCAAGGCGGCGAGCGCCTCGCGCTTGCCCGCACCGGTGACCAGAAATGCGATCACCTCGGCTGTGGCCAGCGCTCGCAGCGTGAGCGTGACGCGATCGGGCGGTGGCTTTGGCGAGTCATGGACCGGCGCGACCAGGCTCGGCGCCGCCGCGACGTCGCCTTGTCCCGGAAACAGGGACGCGGTGTGCCCGTCTTCGCCGAGCCCCAGGAGTGCGACCTTGAACGGCACCAGCTTCGAGACCTCGGACTCCATCGCGGTCGCCGCCGCCTCGGCGCCCTGCTCGGCCGGAAAGCCCACGAGCGTGTAGCCGAGCGAACCGAACGCCTCGCCGATCATGCGATCGTTGCGATCGGCGTGCCCGACGGGCAGGCATCGCTCGTCGGAAGCGATGAGCTGGATACGCTGCCAGGGCAGCGGTTCCTCGCGCACGATCTCGTAGGCGCGGCGGGGCGTGTTGCCGCCCGCGAGCACGGCCGCGCCGCCATCGCGAAGCCGTCCCGCGAGTAGCTCGGCCGCGGCCCTCGAAGCCGCCTCGTGATCGTCGAACTGTTCCAGCACTAGATGCGACATCCGTGATCGCCCTCCATGATGTGGTATTCCGGAGGTTCCGGGGGCTCGTCGACCCACCTGAAAGTAGTCGGGCTGCTCGCGATATCCCATGTTCTTCGCCTCGACTCCACTGCGACCCCCGGTGCCTGCCACAAACCGCGCACCCCGGCCGCCAGACCGGAGCGATCCCTGGTGAAACATCGTGGCTCGATCGGGCTCTGGGGCGCGGTTGCCATCGGCGTCGGCGGCATGGTGGGAGGCGGCATCTTCGCCGTGCTCGGCCTCTCCGTGCAGCTGGCGGGCGGCGGAGCGCCGATCGCGTTCCTGGTCGCCGGCGGAGTGGCGCTGCTCACCGCGTACTCATACTCGCGACTCTCGGTCGGATACCCGAGCCAGGGCGGCACGGTCGAGTTCCTGAACCGGGCGTTCGGCGAGAATCTCGTATCCGGCAGCATGAACGTGCTGCTCTGGATCAGCTACATCGTCATGCTCTCGCTCTATGCGCACGCATTCGGCGGGTACGCGGCGGGCCTGGCGGGGCATCCACACTCCGCGCTGTGGCGGCACGGCTGCCTCTCCGGCGTCGTGGTGTTGCTCGCGGCGCTCAACGCCCTGGGTTCGTCCGCGGTGGGCCGCGCGGAAACCTGGATCGTCGCTATCAAGATCTCGATCCTGCTTGTCTTCGTCGCCACCGGCTTCGCGTCGATCGACGGCGCGCGGCTCGCGCCCGACACCTGGGGCGCGCCAGTGTCGCTGCTGGCCGGCGGGATGCTCATCTTCCTCGCCTACGAAGGGTTCGAGCTGATCGCGAACACCGCGGGCGACGTGAAGAGCCCGCGTCGAACGCTGCCGCGGGCCTTCTTCATCTCCGTCGGCTTCGTGATCGTGTTGTATGTCGCAGTGGCCGCCGTCACCGTGGGCAACCTCCCCGTGAAGGAGATCGTCCAGGCGCGCGACTATGCGCTCGCCGAGGCAGCACGCCCCTTCCTGGGGCAAGCGGGCTTCTCTTTGGTGGGTGCGGCGGCGCTGCTTTCGACCGCGTCCGCCATCAACGCAACGCTCTACGGCGCGGCGCGCGTCAGCTACATCCTCGCCAAGGAGGGCGAGCTGCCCGAGTTGCTCGAGCGCAATATCTGGAACCGCCCGCTCGAAGGGCTCCTGATCACCGCCGTCGCGACGCTGGTCGCCGCCAACCTGCTCGACCTGTCGAACATCGCGGTGATGGGCAGCGCCGGTTTCCTGCTGGTGTTCGCCGCGGTCAACGCCGCGGCTGCGCGGCGTTCCGGCGATATCGGCGCGCGGCCGGCCGTGGCCTACTGCGGCGTCGTCGCCTGCCTCGCCGCGCTCGGCGCGCTGATCTGGCAGAGCCGTCACGACCTGGTCGGGCTGCTGGCGCTGCCCGCAATGCTGCTGCTCGCACTCGCGGTCGAGCTCACCTACCGCACGGTGAGCCCGGCACGCCGGCGTTGATCGCCATTGTCGCGCCTCCCGATGCTACCGTCCGTGTCCCGATGACAGGCCCGCCCAGCGTGTTTCCGCCGCGCCCACGCTTGCTCAGCGGCAGGCGCCGCGAGCTCGGCACGCTGACGGCGAGCGTGCGCGGCGGACACCCGACGCGCATCGCACTGGTGGGCGCCGGCGGCAGCGGCAAGTCGACGCTGGCGTGCGCGCTCGGCTACCGCATCGCCCGCGACTTCCCGGGCGGGATCCACTGGTTCAGGGTGGGAGCCTGGGACACGCACACGCTGCTCGAGATGCTGGCGCTGCGCTTCCGGACGTCGCGCGAGCGGCTTGTCCTGGGCCTTCGCCGCGAGCTCGGGGCGCGCGGCGACTGTTTCATCGTACTCGACAACCACGAAGACGACGAAGCTGTCGCGTCGTTGCTCGACGCGCTGCGCGGCATGCGCGTCACCTGGCTCATCACGGCACGGCGCTGCCTGCTGGCGGGCGTGTCGGTGTTTCCGGTGGTAGCGCCGTTGGTCACGAGCGGCCGGAACGCGTTCCCGCGGGTGGCCGCACTGACGCGCCTCCTGCGCTGGAATCCGCTCGCGCTCGACCTCGCCGACGCCATGGTCGCGGAGCGGATGATCGGCGTACGGGCGCTCGAACGATTTCTGCGGGCGCGGGGCGTGGATCGCGTGCGCGTGATCGAGCACGAGGACGATCTGCCCGAGGTCAAGCTGCTGGTCGAGCTCGCGTGGAAAGAGCTGACGCCGCCAGCCCGGCGCATCATGGGCGTGCTCGCCCACACCGAAGGCGATCACGTCGACCGCCAATCGCTGCTCACGCTGGCGCGCACGCGTTCAGCGCCGGCGCTCGAAACGCTCCGCCGTTGGCATCTCGTCCAGGAACCCTTCGCGGGGCGGTTCGCGCTGCACGCAACGGTGCGCCACGCCGTCGCGCGCCGCACGCGCGCGGACCCAGGGCGCCATTTCGAGCACTACGTCGCACTCATCGAGCGTCACCCCGAACGGCTCGATCTGGAGCAGACGCACCTGTTCGCCGCGTTGGACTACGCGCACTCCGCCGGCAACATCGCCGCGGCAATGCGGCTGGACGACCTCCTGACACGGCTGGGCATGTAGCGCGGGAGAGCCGCGCGGGGCGTCGCCGGGCTGCCCTGTTCCACAATCATCCGCCTTGGTCTAGAACGGCTGTGTGACCGAACGGCAGCCGCGGAAGCAATCCGCCCAACGTCGACGGCGCGGCCGCTGGCGATCGCGCCTACGGCGGATCGGCATGGGGACCGAGAACGCGCTGGAGATGATCCGGCTTGGACGTTCTCGGCGTCAGCGACAACGCGCCCTACGAGGTGATCCACCAGGAGCGCACCTACAAGCTCCGGCACTATCTGGACGAGCACGACGAAGGCACATCGCGCCCGGCACTTCTCCTGGTCCCGCCGCTGATGCTGACGGCGGAGATCTACGACGTGGCGCCCGACCTCAGCGCGGTGCGCCGCCTGGTGGACGCCGGCATCGACACCTGGGTGGTGGATTTCGGTGCGCCGGAAACGGAAGAAGGCGGGATGCAGCGCACGCTCGACGATCACGTGCGCGCCGTGGCCCACGCGACTGATCGCGTGCGCCGCGCCACCGGACGCGACGTGCATCTCGGCGGCTATTCGCAAGGCGGCATGTTCGTCTACCAAGCCGCGGCCTACCGCCGCTCGGCGGGCATCGCGTCGCTCATCACCTTCGGCAGCCCGGTCGACATCCACAAGAGCCTGCCGAGCCTGAGCGCAGATCTCACGGGGCGGATCATCCGTGTTCTGCGCCCCGGAGTGGAGGTCGCGCTGCAGCACATCGAAGGCCTTCCGGGCGTGCTCACCAGCACGGGGTTCAAGCTGTTGAGCCCGAAGAAGGAGATCGAGCAGCTGTTCGACTTCGTGAGCAAGCTGCACGACCGTCAGGCGTTGCAGAAGCGCGAGAGCCGCAGGCGTTTCCTCGCGGGCGAAGGCTTCGTCGCGTGGCCGGGGCCCGCCCTGCGCAAGTTCGTGGACGAGTTCATCGTGCAGAACCGCATGCTCTCGGGTGGATTCGTCATCAACGGGCGGACCGTGACACTGGCCAACGTCACCAAGCCGGTGCTGTATTTCGTCGGCGGCCGTGACGACATCGCGCGGCCGCCGGCCGTTCGGGCCATACGCCAGGCCGCTCCTGACGCGGAGCTGTTCGAAGCGACAGTGCCGGCGGGCCATTTCGGGCTGGTCGTAGGCTCGACCGCGGGACGCGACACCTGGCCCACCGTGATCGAGTGGATCAAGTGGCGCGAGGGGCACGGCATGAAGCCCCGGCTACTCCGGCTGGAGGAGAATGCGGAGGGCGAGGATCTCGAGATCGAGGATGCGGCCTTCGACGAGCCGCTCGACTTCGACCTCTTCTACGACGTCGCGCTGGGTACGCTGGAAACCGCCTGGGAGAAGATCGGACATGCGTTCGAGGACTTCGGCGACGCCGTGGACAACCTGCGCTACCAGCTGCCGCGCCTGACCCGTTTGAACCGCATCGACGACGACACGCTCATCAGCTTTGGCGGCGCGTTGTCGAAGCAGGCCCGCGCGATCGGCGAGCAGACGTTCTTCCTCTGGAAGGGGCGCGCCTTCTCCTACGCCGACGCGGATCGCCGCGTCGAGAACGTCGTGCGCGGCCTCGTCCACTGCGGCGTTCGCCCGGGTCATCACGTCGGAGTGATGATGCGCGGGCGCCCGAGTTATCTGTCCATGGTCACGGCCATCAACCGCATCGGCGCGGTGTCCGTGCTCATCAACCCTGGTGTCGACGACGACGCGCTGGACCGGGCGCTGAGGCTCGACCAGCTGGAATTCCTCGCCACCGATCCAGAAGATGCCGCCCGCGCGCGCGCGGCCTTCAAGGGCGAGGTGCTCGTGCTCGGCGGCGGCGGACCGGGCCGGGCGCTCGTCGACGGCGTCGTCGACATGGAGGCGATCGACCCCGAAGCGGTGGAGCTGCCCGCGTGGTACCGCCCCAATCCAGGGCGCGCGGCGGACCTGGCGATGCTGATCGTGACCGTCGACCGCGGGGGTCGCGGCCGTGCCGCCGGAATCACCAACCGCCGCTGGGCCGTCTCCGCGTATGGCGCTGCAGCAGCCTGCACGCTGACGCCCAAGGACACCGTCTACGCCTGCCTGCCGCTCCACCACGCGGCGGGGTTGCTCGTCACCGTAGGAGGGGCCCTGGTGGGCGGGGCACGCCTGGCTCTGGCCACACGCTTCGAGCCCGATGTGTTCTGGAACGAGGTGCGGCGCTACGGCGCCAGTGTGGTGTTCTACGCCGGCGAGATGTGCCGGCAGCTCGTCGACGCGGCGCCGAGCCCCGCCGAGCGCAACAACCCGCTCAGGTTGTTCGCGGGCAGCGGCATGCGCGCCGACGTGTGGCAGCGCGTGATCGAACGCTTCGGACCAGTGGGCGTGCTGGAATTCTACGCATCCACCGAGGTCAACCTGGTGCTGGCCAACGCCTCCGGAAAGAAGATCGGCAGCGTGGGGCGATCGCTCCCAGGCAGCAACGACAAGACGCTGGTCGAGTACGACTTCGATGTCGGGGACTTCTCCCGGGACGGGCTCGGCAGATTCGTGCGCTGTCGCGCCGGCCAGCCGGGAGTGCTGCTGGCCAAGCTGGATCCGCTCCATCTGCCCGGTGGCGATTCGACCGACGGCGTCGCCACGCGTGTCCGCCACGACGTGTTCGAAACGGGCGATGCCTGGTTCGTGACCGGAGACTTCCTGCGCCGGGATGCGGACGGGGACTACTGGTTCGTGGATCGACTTCGCGACGTCGTGCGCACGCCGCGCGGACCTGTGTACCCGCGCACGATCGAGGACAAGCTGATCGAGCTACCCGACGTGAAATTGGCTGTGGCGTACGGCGTTACCGCTGCAAGCACCGGCAGCGAGATCATCGCGGCGGCCATTGTGCCTTCGGACGGCAAGTCGGTGGATCTGGAGCGATTCGCCGAGCAGCTTGCCGAGCTGGAGCCGCACTCCCGCCCGCGTGTGGTGCGGATTGTGGAACGCGTTCCAATGACCGACGGCTACCGACCGCTCAAAGCAGCGCTGCGCGACGAGGGCATACGACCGGACGGCCACACGTTCTGGCTCGATGGCGATCACTACCGCCCGCTCGACGACGAAGCGACACTGCGCCGCGTCGCCACATAGCAACAATGTAGGAGGTTTCCCCCCGTGGCGCGGCTCCGCTCCGCACGGCGCAATTTGCCTCGTTTCTGGCCGGGATCCGCACAATTCGCGTGCAACGCGACGCGGACCCGTCGCGTCCGCACGCAATATTGATGAACCAACTCGGGTGCTTGTCCAAGCGCGCGTGCGCTCTGGGGAATATGGCATGCTTCTGGCAGGTCCATGTTGGGGAGCATGCGATACAACCAGCGCAACGACACCGACAGCGGCACCTACGTCGTTGGTACTGGTGCAGCGCGTGAGGCCGCCGCTCGCCGCGTGAGCCCCGAAGCGCTATCGCTGATCACGGAGCTCGCCGCCACGTCGGAGCCAGGACGGGCCGACGAGCTTCTGGGCGAAGCGCTCGCTGTGCTGGGTGCGGAGGCGGATACCTTCGCGCCGCTGCTCCGTGCTCTGGTCGACCGCGCCCACGAGCTGGAAGAGCTCAGGACGCTGGCTGACACCGAACCGCTCACCGGGCTCGCGAATCGGCGCGTGTTCTCTGCAGCGCTCTGGCGGGAGCTTGCTCGTCGCTCCCGCCGCGGTGGCGCACTGTCCGTGGTGTTGCTCGATCTCGACGACCTCAAGGCGTTGAACGACGCAGCCGGCCACGCGGCGGGGGATGAAGCAATCCGCAAGCTGGCACGCGCGTGCATGGAAGCCACGCGCTCGAGCGATCTCGCTGCGCGCACGGGCGGCGACGAGTTCGCGCTGCTCTTGCCCGACACGAGCGCAGAGGAAGCGGCCAAGGTTGGCGAACGCGTGCGGAGCAGCATCGCTGCGATGCACGTCGCCGGACGAGCACTCGGCGTGAGCATCGGAGTCGCAACTGCGACGGCCAACACCACCCCTGAAGCGCTGCTGGCGGTTGCCGACGCCCGGCTATATCGCGACAAGCGCGAGCGGCACGCCGACCGCGTCGCCTGAACGCCTCGGCGCCGTCGACCGGCGAACGGCCATCAGATGGCGGATTCCGCCGCCTGGGCCCCAGATGTCCGGAGTCGGAACACTCCCTGGCTCCGGGGAAAGCCAAGGCCGTCACGCCGGCGCACGGAGAGTCGCCCGGCAGCTACGCCAGCACGAATCCAGCCCCGGATGAGGCCATCCTCGTGCTGTTCCCAGGTCCCGCGCCGCGGGAAGCGAGGCCGCGAGGGGGTAGTTCCCGCCGTCGGGCACCCGTCCGCGCAACGCCGGAGGGCATTTCTGGCAGGAAAGGCCTTCTCACACGGGCCCGGAAAAGGGAGCATTGGGGCAATGCAAGCCCCGCAGACCCCGCTGGCAGGGCACTACAGGTTCTCCAGGAGCCTGCAGACCGGAGCCAAGTCGGTCAGCTGGCTTGCCATCGACGAAAATACCCGCCGTACGGTCATCGCGTCCGCTCTGGGAGCCGCGCGCGTCGCCGGGCTGGAGGGAATCGTCGGCGTGCGGCACCCGCATCTGGCCGCGGTCATCGATGTCATCCACGACGCGGATCCCGCCTCGCTGCCAGCGCCCGCCGGTGCTTTGAAATCGGCCGCCATTGCCGTCGCCGAGTATGTGCACGGAGTCACGCTGCACGAGCGGTTGCACTCCAGCCGGCTGGAGCTGGTCGAGGCCGTGCGCATCGTGGAGACGCTCGCGCAGGCCGTCGAGTCGCTGCACGCAATTGGCGGCGTGCACGGCGCCATCTCGCCGCGCAGCGTCGTGGTAGACCCCGACAACGGACCGACAGGACCGGTGCTCACCCAGCTCATCGCTCCTCCCAGCGGCTCGTACTGTTCACCCGAACGCCTGCGGGGTCACGGCCCCAGCACGGTCGACGACATGTGGGCGCTGCACGCCACGCTGTACGCGACGCTCACGGGAACGACGCCGTTCAGCGGCACGAGCCGCGAACAGCTGGTGCGCAGCATGGTCTCCGCCGGGGTGGCGCCGCTCGCCGAGCACGGCATCGACGACGAGGAGCTGCAGAAGATCATTGCCCAGGGGCTCCTGGCCGATCCGGCGAAGCGATGTACGGAACGTCGTCGATCTCCGCGAGGCACTCCACGCGTGGCAGGATTCGCGCACTTCTGCGGCGCCGCAGGCCTCGCCAGGTCCCGCTCCAATCCAGCCCCAGGACGAGGACGAAGCGGAGTGGGACGACGACAACGCGCAGACCATCGTCAGCTCGGCGGCGGAACTGCTCGCCGCGGCACGCGAAGCTTCCGCCGCGGCGGATGCACGCGCCCTCCCACCCGTCGAGGAGGAGGAGGATGACGAGGCGCCGACCAGCATCGTCGACGTAGCGTCACTCGGCTTCGGGCAGTCCGCGCCGTCCGGAGCCGCAAGCGCGATGGCACCGCCCGGCCAATCGGCTCCCGGAGCGGCTCCCCGCCCGTCTGCGCCAGGACCGGTTCCCACGTCCTCGCCCCACCCCGCGCCCCCACCGGTCTCGTCACCGGGCGCGTCCCCATACGCCTCCGACGACGACGACGACGAGGACGCCGCCACGCGCATTCTGGACAGCGACGAAGTGCTGGGCATGGCTGCCGACTCGGTCCGCACCGAACCGCCGCCGCTGGGGCCCCCACAAGCGGGAGCACCGCCCGCGCCTCCCGGCTTTCCCATGGCACCTCCTGGCTTCGCGCCGCCACAGCCGGCTGGGATGGGAGCACCGCCGCGGCAACCGCCCTTCGCGCCGCCTCCGGAGCCGCCGCCCGTTTCCCCGCAGGATGCGACCGTGCTCGCTTCCTCGGCGGAGGCCGTGCATCCCCGGCGCACCGGCGTGGTCCTCTGGGCGCTTTTGACTCTGCTCATCGCTTGCGCGGTCACAGGCTATCTTCTGCGAGACAAGCTGAAGCCCATCCTGGCGGGCTTCGGACTGGTATCCGCACCCGGCGCCGTGACGCCCGCGACGCCGGCGAGCGGAACCCGGGCGGCACCGTCACCCGCAGTGCCGGCCGCTGACGGCGGCAGCGACGCGACACCATCGAACGCACCGGGCGACGCGGCTGCCGGCTCCGCCCGCAACAACGCGCGGCCTGGGCAGCTCGGCGCATGCGTCGTGTCGTACTTCGAGAAGGGCACGTTCCATAGCACCGAGGGCTTCGAGTTCCTGTGCAAGGACAACGATTTCCGCGGCGTCACCTCCCTGCTCTACCGACGCATCGTGGCGGCCGGCGGCGGGAAGGTCACGCCCGGGATGAAGGAGTGGTCCGGACTCCACTGGTACGAGCTTCCCGCCACCGCGGTGATCCGCCACGCCTGCTGCCCGGCGGACACGAAGCCGATCCAGCTCCCGAAGGAAGGGGGCGACAAGTGCGATCAGCTGTCGGACACGCTGGACAAGATGGCCGCGACCCCTCCGGCGCCCGCAGACGTGTCGTCACGCACGGACCTGTTCGCCAAGACGGTGGAATGCATGTTCGCGAAGGGCGTGCCGCGACCCTTCCACTACGGCAAGCTGCCCAATAGCGCGAACCGGGCTGCGTTCGAGGCTTTCTGGCGGCGCGCCGCCACGCAGTAGGCCCAGAGCGGACTAGCGCGTCAGCGCTCGGATGGTTGCATCGCGCTGTACGTATTCGGGCGTGAACACGTCGACGTGCGTGCCGTCGGGCTGGTTCGTGATGAGCGCCTGCATGCCCTGCAGACGACCGCCGGTGATCTCGCAATAGGTCTTGGGAGGTCCCTGGATCATCACCTTGTTCGCCCCCAGAGCCGAACAATCGACCGGCGCAGGAGACAGGGTGGAGAAGTCCACGACCTTGGTGTCGTCTTCCCGGTAGCGCACGGCCAGCTGGAACCCACCCGACACGGTGCGCTTGCGAGTGCACCAGCGCGGCTGCTTGTCGTCACCGGGTTTCCCAGCCGCCGCGGGCTTCGTCCCGGCGTCGGCGTCCGGGGGACCGCACGTTACGTCCGCCGCTGCCGCCGCCGGCTGCGCGCGGTGATCGCCCGCCCACTGGACGAGCAGCGCAGTCAATTCCTGCGCGTGCGTCTGCTTCGCTTCCTTCTGGCGTCGGTCGCTCTCGATGGCGTTCTGGCCGGCCACGAGATCCTGATCGAGCTTCTGGAGCTCGGACGCGTCGGCGCAGTACGTGTACGCGCGGTCCCTCCACTGGTGGGCGAGGTCGACGTTCTGCACCTTCAGCGACTGGCGTGCGACATCGAGCGCCTGCTGGCACTTCTTCTGGTCCTTCTTGCTGCATCCAGAGATCGCCACGCCCAGCGCGAGAATTGTTCCTCCCCGTAGCCACGCCGCCGCACGGCGCCGCCCGCTTTCCGCTCCCTTGTTGCCGCCCTCTACCCGTACCCTGGCGCCTTTCGTCATGGCTCCGCCTCTTAGTTCCGCGGTGTTGTGCTGGCAACCCATGCCCGGATTCTGGAGGCGCTTTGACGAGTCCGCCGCACGTCGCGGCGCGATGCTGCAGCAAGTCCCGCGCCATGGCGGCCTCCTGGTGTATGCTGCGCGCTCAGGCGCCGGGCCGGCCCCGAGGAGCAAGCTTTCATGGAAACGACCCCGAAGAGCTACTGGGTGTGGGTGATCGTGGGCATGATCGCTGGCGCCTGCGTCGGATGGATGACGAGGTACTCCGACATGCACGCCGCGCTCGCACACCAGCAGGCGCTGCTCGTCAAGAGCGGGAAGTGGACGCCCGCCCAGGCCAGTGCCGACATGAAGAAGCTTCAGGACCTGGCGATGAACGCACAAGCCAGGCACCGCGCCGAGAGCAAGCCAGACTCGCCTGAAGGCAAGCTCGTCGCCCACGTCCTCGATGCCCACATCGACGGCATGGACAACGTCGATCTGCTCACCGCGCCCTACCGCGACTACAAGGATCAAGCGTTCCCGGTCGCGCTGGTCTTCAGCCTCCCGGGCTTCCTGCTGGGGCTGGGAATAGCGGTCGCGCTAGATCGCCGGAACCCGCGACCCAACGCCCGCCCACGCGAACAAGCGTCCTGAGTCGACGCTAGTCGACGACCCGGAGCTGCCGCGGATCGCGCTCGACCCCGGGCGCCGCAAGCGGCTCGCCGGACTGCGCACCCAGCGCAGCGCTGGAGTTGAAGCGCTGCACTCCGCCCGCAATCTTCAGGTGCGCGAGCCTGTGCTGCAGGATGTTGATCGGGAGGTAGCCGATCGTCTGGATCCAGCTCGAACGGCGGCGCACTGTCCAGCGATCCCAGATGGAGCGCGGTGAGTAGAACCGCGTCCATGCGCGCTTCCAGCCTTCCCTGAGCTGCTCGCGCGTCATCTGCGCGGGGACGAAATACGGAGAACCCTCGTCGTGATTGCCCGTGAGCCACCAGCGCTCGTTGGTGAGACGCCCTTCTGCCTTCAGCCGCCGGTACAGACGCGTCCCCGGATACGGCGTGAGCTGCGCGAAAAGCGCCATCGTCAACTGCATCTCGATACCGAACTCCACCGTGCGGTCGAACACCTCCGGATCGTCGGTGTCGAAACCGAAGACGAAGCTTCCCCAGGTGCTGATGCCGTGCTCGTGCAGCATCTCCATCACCTCGCGATACTGCGAAGGGCGGTTCTGGCGCTTTCCGGTGAAGTGGACCGTTTCCTCGTCGATGCTCTCGAAGCCGATGAACAGCGCCTTGCAGCCGCTCTCGGCCATGAGTCGCACGTTCTCGATGCGCTTCACCGCCGCCAGGCTGCACTGGCCGATCCAGTGCTTGTCGAGCGGAATCATCCGCGTGAAGAGATCGTGCGAATACTTGCGGTGGATCATCACGTTGTCGTCGGCGAACATCACGAGCTTGCCCAACGTGCGGAGCTCGTCGAGCACGTCGTCCGCCGGACGGAAGCGCATGGTCGTGCCGTTGGCCGTCGACACGCTGCAGAACTCGCAGGGATAGGGGCAACCGCGCATCGTCTGCACGACCTTGAACGGGATGTACTTCTTCGACCGGAACAGATCGCGCCGCGGAAGCGGCCTCTGGCCGAGGTCGGGGAGCGGCCCCCGGTAGATGCGCTGGAGCGCGCCGCGCTTGAAGTCCGACAGCAGCTGGGGCCAGAGGTCCTCCGCCTCGCTCACGACCACCGCGTCGGCGTGCTGCGCGGCCTCGTCCGGGAGCGCGGTCGGGTGAATCCCTCCGAGCACCACCTTGACGCCGCGGCGGCGATAGGCCGCTGCTATGTCGTAGCTCCGCCGCGCGGTCTTGCTGTCCACGCTGATGCCGACGAGATCCACGTCCTTCACGTCGCGCTCGATGTCGAAGGGCGTCACGACATCGTCGGTGTAGATGACCTCGTCTTCCGGCGGCGTGTTTGCGGCGAGGACCCCCAGGCCGAGACGCGGCAGATAGGCCGAGTCCTCGCTCGCCGTGGCGATGAGCTCGATCTGCATCCGGTATTCCTATCACGAGGGCCGGGGGGCGCGCGAGAGCCCCAGTCCCGTCGAGGCCTGTAGAAGCGGAACGCGCGGGCCCCCTATTGCGCGCGGACCAGCACGCCCGTTCCGCGCCAGGGCGACGTGAGAGCGTGGAACAGGATCTGGGTGCCACGGAACTCGCCGTCCACCTGGTACGGAACCCCTTGGTCGTACACGGTGATCCTGGCTCGATCGAAATCTGCGTCGTTCACGACGTATTGACGCGTGGCGCTTACGCCCGGCCCCAGCGCGTCGAGCTGCTTTCCGTCGAACGTGATGCGCATGTGCCCCACCTGTACGGCGAGCAGGCCCTGCAGCATCGGTTCGAGCGCCACCTCGGGTTGGAACCTCGTGAGCACCCAGGCGCCCTGCAGGCGACGGTTCGCCGCTGCGCGATTGGCAGCGGCCGCGTCCTGGGGCTTCTGCTCCGAGCCGCCACAACCGACCAGCGTCGGTGCCACCAGCAGAGCAGCCAGGACGAGTACAGCAGCGCGGATCTTCTTCACGCCCCTAGCCTAGATCAGGTCGCGGCATTCTGCTTCGAACCGGGCGCTCCGGCCCCGGGCTTTCGCCAGATCCACAAAACCACTGGCCAAACCGGGCACCTGCCTTCAAAGTCCGCCGTCCCAGCCCCGGCCCCATGTCATGAGCCAGCTCTCCGAAATCGTTTCCCGCAGGCGCACTTTCGCGATCATCTCGCATCCGGACGCCGGCAAGACCACGCTCACCGAAAAGCTCCTGCTGTTCGGCGGGGCGATCCAGCTCGCCGGTGCGGTCAAGGCGCGCGGAGAGCAGCGTCGCGCGCACTCCGACTGGATGAAGGTGGAGCGCGAACGCGGAATCAGCGTGACCGCCTCTGCGATGACCTTCGACTTCGAGCGGCGTACGTTCAACCTGCTGGACACGCCGGGCCACCAGGATTTCAGCGAGGACACCTACCGCACGCTCACTGCCGTGGACTCGGCGGTGATGGTCATCGATGCCGCGAAAGGCATCGAGGAGCAGACGCGGAAGTTGTTCGAGGTGTGCCGCCTGCGCGATGTTCCGATCATCACCTTCATCAACAAATTGGACCGCGAGGGGCGCGATCCCTTCGATCTGCTCGACGAGATCGAGCAGACCCTGGCGCTGGACGTGACGCCCGCATCCTGGCCGATCGGCATGGGCCGGAGCTTCCTCGGCTGCTACGACCTCCTGTCCGACAAGCTGGTGCTGATGGACCGCGCCGATCGGAACATCGCCAGCCAGGGCATCACCTGCCAGGGGCTCGAGGACGAGAAGCTCGCGGAACATCTGCCGGAGGACGCGCTCGCAACCCTGCGCGAACAGGTGGAGATGGCGCGCGGGCTGTGTCCGGAGTTCAATCTGCAGTCGTACCGCGAAGGGCACCTGACGCCGGTATTCTTCGGCAGCGCTCTCAACAACTTCGGCGTCCGCGAGCTCCTGCATGGCATCGGCGAGCTGGCGCCTCCGCCGCGCGCGCGCGCGGCGCAGGAACGCGTCGTCCAGCCGGACGAGGACAAGGCGACGGGATTCGTCTTCAAGATCCAGGCAAACATGGACCCGAAGCACCGCGACCGCATCGCGTTCCTCAGGTTGTGCTCCGGACACTTCACGCGGGGCATGAAGATGCTGCATGTCCGCGACGGCGGCATGATGACCGTACACAATCCAGTCCTGTTCCTGGCGCAGGATCGCGAGCTCGCCGAGGACGCCTGGGCCGGCGACATCATCGGCATTCCCAATCACGGCAAGTTGCGCATCGGCGACACGCTGACCGAAGGCGAAACGCTGAGCTTCACGGGCATTCCCAGCTTCGCCCCGGAACTGCTGCGCGCGGTGCGCCCGGACGACCCGATGCGCGCCAAGCACCTCGGACGCGCCCTGGAGCAGCTCGCCGAAGAAGGTGCGGCGCGCGTCTTCAAACCGATGCTCGGCGCGAACTGGATCGTCGGCGTGGTGGGCGTGCTGCAGTTCGACGTCCTCGCCGACCGCATCCGGACGGAATACAACATCCCCGTCCACTTCGAATCGACCGGACTGGTCACGGCGCGCTGGGTCGAAGCGGATGACCCGCTGCTGCTCAAGCGCTTCGTCTCGGAGACCGAAGCCAGCCTGGCCGAGGACCACACGGGTGCGCCTGTGTTCCTGGCCCGCAACAACTGGCACCTCGAGCGCACCGCCGAGGACTGGCCCGACGTGCGCTTCCTGAAGACAGTGGAGCAGGGTTTCGGCTAGACCGGCGCGCGCGGAGGGAGCACGATCTTCGCACCCTCGAGCGCACGCTTCCAGGCGTGCACGAGCCTCGCTCTTTTCGAGTGGTCCGAGAAGCTCGAAACGAGCGTCGAACTGTCGACAAGCAGCACCCGGGTGGTCCAGCCGGCGTCCGTCGCATACTCCAGACGGATCTCCCAGCTACTGTTTCTCGGCTCGACGCTGAACAGATATGTGTCGAGGCCGAGTTGCTCGAGCAGGACGCCGACGGCGTCGCGTGCACGCTCCACGCTCTCGTAGCTCCACTCCATCGGTCTCCCCCTGCAGGGCGAACGTGCACGCACCATGCCGGGCTCGGTACACCGGCGTGCGCGGCTTCTGGAGAGCGACGCGGGGACCGGGTGTGGCAGAAGATCCCGGCTTGTGGCACAGGGTGGCGCGAATCCCTTGCGCGGACGGCGGCCCGGACGCGCAGGTCTCCCGGCGGAAGGGGCCTGATTCCGGCCCCGGGGCCTTGGACAGCGGGCTCCACCGTGGCGCCTCGGGCGTGCGGGTCGAAAACCGCCCCGGGTGTGATACGCTGCGGGCTGCCTGCTATCAGATGCTCTGCCCGATCCGGCAGCCGCCGCTCGAGTATTGGTCTGTGTGCTGCTTCGCCTCCCATCCGGGGAGGGGCATCGTAGGGAGCGTTGGCGCCAGACGTTCACTCGAAGGTCGAGATCGATGGCGTGGGCTGTGAAGGCAGAGATATAGATGAGCGTTCGACTGTATGTGGGCAACCTTGCCTATTCAACTATGGATCATCAACTTCGTGACGCGTTCGCGGAGTTCGGCGAGGTGGTGTCGGCCACTGTCATCATCGACCGGATGAGCGGGCAATCCCGCGGTTTCGGTTTCGTGGAATTTGCGTCGCAGAACGAGGCCCAGGCCGCGATCGATGCGATGAACGGCACAATGCTGGACGGGCGACCGCTTGTCGTGAACCCGGCGCGCGAACGCCAGAGCGGCGGCGGCGGCGGTGGCGGCGGACGCGGCGGCGGTGGCGGCGGATTCGGTGGCGGTGGTGGCGGCGGCGGCGGTCGTGGCGGCGGCGGTCGTGGCGGCGGACGCGGTGGACGCGGCGGACGCGACCGCGACCGCGGTGGCGACCGCTGGTAGCCCTATCCGATCGATCACCCAACACGCGGGCCCCAGCCGGACACCGGCTGGGGCTTCGCTTATTTCGGCCCCGACGCCGCGATGAACGGGACGCCAGAAGGCATCATTCCGCGAGCTGCGCGACGATGCTCTCGATCGCAGCCAGGCCAAAGGTGATCTTCTGGAAGAATGACTTGGCGTTCGGCACAAGCGAGAAGCGCGGGTGCTTCGACCAGAACGCGCGCAGCGCCATGTCGAGCGCGACCGCCTCTTCGTCCGACTCGATCCGCACCGGGTTTCCGCCCTCGATCGACTGTCCGCCTCGGGCCGCGGTCTCGAAGAACACGACCGCGTCGTAGCGCGCCAGCTCGGCGTCGAGGGTCGTGCCCATCGCGTCGAAGAACTCTCCGTCTTCCGGCCAGTAGACGGCGCCATCCACAGTGCCGCGGTCGCAAAGCAGGATGCGCTCCGGATACAGCTCCGACTGCACGTCCTCGAGGTTGCGCTGCACCTGGTAGATCGCGGTCTGCGCCGCGCGGGAGGCGCCGGGATCGGTAGAGCGGGGGAATCCGCCGGAAAACAGGATCGTGGCAGCCTCCGGAACGATCACGACCTTGTTGCCCAGCTCACGGCGGAACAGGTCCGCCGCGGTGGTCTTGCCGCCGCCTGGACCTCCGGTGAGCACGATCCGGCATCGCTTGGAGCGGGTTTTCGTTCCGTTCATGGCACTGCACCTGCTTTCCGTTGCCCCGGCGCGCCAAGTGCCGCCGCCTAGCGGAGGAGCACCAGTGGACAGCCCGCCTGTTCACGCAACTCCTTTAGCGACGATTCGCGCAGCCAATCGCTGTGCGCGCTCGACAGCAAGAGCGATGCGCGCTCCAGCTCCAGGGCCTTGGCAATCCTCGGCACCGCAAAGACATCGACGGCCCGCACCTTCGCCGGAGTTCGCTCGGCCCAGGCTGCGGCGGCACGCAGCGGCTCCGGGTCGTCGTCCTTCTGTACGACTACGACGAGGCCCCGGCCGCGCGCGGTAGCGA
This sequence comes from uncultured delta proteobacterium, assembly GCA_963826085.1. Lineage (GTDB taxonomy): Bacteria > Myxococcota_A > Polyangia > Polyangiales > Polyangiaceae > CAWDXG01. Next base: position 664,183 of record CAWGVN010000001.1, read on the forward strand.
TCGCCAGGCCGAGGTCGAGCAGCGGCGTGCCCAGCGCGGCACGATCGAAGACCGCGAGGACCGGCCCGTGCTGTCTAGCGGACGCCGTCGGCGCCGCGCCGCCGACGACGATGATGTCTCGTTCGGCAGACGCGGCGAGTAGCTGGGCCAGCAGGCCGCCGCGCGCGGTGCTGAAGGTTGCGCTGAGCTGGGCGCGTTTCGCAGCCAGCGACAGCGCGCGCTGCGCCTCGGCCGCCGCCAGACGAAGCTCCCGATCCAGCCATGGTGGGTCGATGGGGCTCAGCGTTCCGCTGTGTCGCACCAGCACCGTGAACGGCAGTGCCACCGCGTGCGCCAGCGCTTCGTCTTCGACGAATACGCCTCTGAGCTCGCTCTGCAGCGACGCCGCGAGCAGCGCGGCCATCTCGACAACGCCCGTGGACGCGCTGGCCAGATCGAACCCCACGACGACCCGGATGGGTTGCGACTCAATCACGCCGGGCCTTCCTCTTCTTTTCGGCACGCTTCTTGGCGTCCTCGTCGGTCTCGATCTTCACGAACTTGCTGAAACCTTCGGCGATGACCGCGAACTCCATCAGCTGTGCCGAGGCAAGCTGGTTGACCGATCCCTCGGGGAACTCGCCCTGCTCGTCGGCCGCGCCAGCGGTGCGGCCGGTCAGGAGCTCGATGGCCTCGTCGACGCTGGCCACCGCGATCACGCCGAACTGGCCCTCCTGGCAGGCTTCCACGACGTCGGCGCGCAGCATCAGGTGCCTGAGGTTGGCTTTCGGGATCAGCACGCGTTGCTCGCCGCTGAGCCCGCGTGCCTTGCAGATGTCGTAGAACCCCTCGATCTTCTCGTTGACGCCGCCAATCGGCTGCACCCGACCCAGCTGGTTCACCGAGCCAGTGACGGCCATCGCCTGCCGGATGGGTACGCCGGACAGCGCGGAGATCAACGCGCACAGCTCGGCGAGCGATGCGCTGTCGCCATCCACGCCACCGTAGGACTGCTCGAATACCAGGCTGGCCGAGAGCGACAGCGGGAAGTCGCGCGCAAAGCGGGAAGCCAGATAGTTGCCGAGGATAAGCACGCCCTTGGAGTGCACGGCCCCGCCGAGCTCCACCTCGCGCTCGATGTCCACCAGTTTGCCGTCGCCGACGCGCGCCGTGGCCGTGATCCGCATCGGATGCCCGATCGGGAACTTGCCCAGCGAGATCACGCTCAGCCCGTTGATCTGCCCGATCCGCTCGCCGGAGGTGTCGATGAGAAGGCTCTTCTCGAGGATGGCCTCCTCGAGCCGTTCGCGGACACGGCTCTGACGGTAGATCTGCCCGGCAAGCGCACCCTTCACGTCGTCGCGCTCGACGATCGACCCGCCGCGTCGCTCGGCGAAGCGATCGGCTTCCTTCAGCAGATCGGTGAGATCGCGCAGGTGCACCGATAGCTTGGACGAGTCTTCTGCGCGCCGCGAACCGATCTCGACCAGCTCGGCGACCGCGCCGCGATCAAAGGGCTTGAGGCCTTCGCGGCGACCGATTCCCGCCGCGGCACGGGCGTACTCGATCTCGCTCTCCGGGTCTCGATCGACGTGCTCCTCGAAGTCCGCGACGACCTTGAACAGATCCTCGAGCTCGCTGTCGAGCTCGGACAGGAGGTAGTAGACCTGGCGATCGCCGAACAGCACGACCTGGACATCGAGCGGTATCGGCTCCGGCTCCAGCGATTCCGTGCTCGAAAGGCCCAGGATCCGCGACATCGACTCGATGCGCACCTCGCGCGAGAACAGCATTCGTTTGAGTGTCTCCCACGCGTAGGGCTGGGTGACGACCTTGCGAGCGTCGAGCAGCAGGTAGCCGCCGTTCGCGCGGTGCAGCGCGCCCGCACGGATCATGGTGAAGTCGCTGACCAGCGCGCCGAACTGGGCGCGGTGCTCCATGTGGCCGACAAGCCGGTCCGTGCTGGGGCGATCCTCGTACAGCACCGGCGCGCCCTCGGTCGACGAGTTGTCGACCAGCAGATTCACGCTGTAGCGCGCGAAGCGGCGCGTCGGCATCGACTCCGACAGCAGGCCCGGGGTCTCCTCGTCCTTCCGGAAGTCGTCCGCATTCTCGATCACGTCGTTGCGGACGGCGTCCAGGTAGCGCACTACGGCAGGCAGATCGGCGAAGTGCTTCTTTGTCTCGTCCAGAGTCTGCTCTACGGCGTAGCGCGTGACTTCGCGGTTGAGCTCGCGCACCTTGTCGCGCATCTGTTTGCCCCACTGGGGCAGCTGCCGGAGATCCTTCTGCAGCCTGGACTGCAGCGACTCGACCAGATCCTTGATGCGTTTCTGTTCGGACTCGGTCAGTTTCTCGAACTCGTCCGGGCTCAGCACTTCGCCCTCGCGAATCGGAGCAAAAACGACGCCGCTCGGCATGCGGATCACCGCTACGCCGCCCTTCTGCGCTTCTTCCTGGACGGCGTGGAACACGCTTTCCTGCCGCTGCTTGAACTCGTCTTCGATCTCCTGCAGTCGCCGGCGATACTCCTCGCTCTCGAATGCCGCAGGGATGGCGGCGCGCAGATCCTCGACGAGCCGGGTCATCTCGTCGTAGAGCGTGCGACCCCTGCCCGCGGGCAGCTTCACGATGCGGGGAACGTGCGGGTCGTCGAAGTCGTGCACGTAGCAGAAGTCGGGAGGCGTGCTCTCGAGTGTCGCGGCCTCTGCGAGCAGGTCGCGGATCAACCGATGTTTGCCGGTGCCGCTCGGCCCCATCACGAACAGGTGATAGCCGTGCTTTCGCATCTCCACCGCGAAGCGCGTCGCCGAAACGGCACGAGATTGGCCGAGCGGCGCTTCGATCGGTTCCAGGTCGGCGGTCGTCTCGAAAGGCAGCGAAGCCGGATCGCATTTCTTCCTGAGGTCCGCCGCGGCGACGGTGTCGGAAGGTTTCATAGGGGCTCCAGACGCACGTGCAATGCTTGCGTTGGATGCAACCTCCCTGCCACGCGTCAGTGCGGCATATCTGCTGCCGGCACGTGCGCGCGCAGCGCAAGGCAGGCGCAGAAACGCCACAGCCACGCATGATCTGCGCAGCGCGGTGGCGCCGCTGGGCGCGGCTCAGGCCCGCTCGAGCGCCTGCGCCAGATCCGCGTTGAGGTCCTCGGGGTGCTCCACGCCGATCGAGAGCCGCACCATGCTTTCGCTGATGCCCATGCGCGCGCGGTCCTCCGGCGGGATGTCCGAGTGGGTCATCGCGGCGGGGTGCTCGGCCAGCGATTCCGTTCCGCCGAGGCTCACCGCGAGCTTGAAGAGCTGGAGCGAATCGAGGAAGCGGAACGCCTCCGCTTCGCCGCCAACGATGTCGAACGAGACCATGCCGCCCGGCCCGAGGCACTGCTTGCGATAGACGGCATGCCCAGGGTCGTTCTCGGTCAGGTGCCCGAGATAGTAGACGCGCTCCACCTTGGGGTGGTCCAGGAGGAAGTCCGCGACGTATCGCGCGTTCTTCATCTGCGAGGTCATGCGGAGCTTGAGCGTCTCCAGGCTGCGCATCAGGAGCCAACCCGTCCACGGGCCCGCCATCGTGCCCAGGAAGGTACGCATCGCGCGGACCTCGGTGAGCAGGGCCTCGCTGCCGAGGCACACACCGGCGATCACGTCGCTGTGACCGCCGATGTACTTGGTAGCGGAGTAGAGCACCAGATCCGCTCCGTGCTCGAGCGGATGCTGCCACAGCGGGCCGAGGAATGTGTTGTCCACCGCGACCAGCGCCCGGCGCTCCCCGGCGGAATGCCGATGGGCGATCTCCGCGCAAGCTGCGATGTCCACCAGCGCATTGGTGGGATTGGCAGGCGTCTCGACGTAGATCATGCGAAGGCTGTCCCCGGCGCCCGCGTCCTTGATGACCTGTTCGATCTGTTCCGGCGTTGCGCCTGCCGGAAAGCCGACGGCACGGATCCCGAAGCGGCGGAGGACGTGCTTCAGGAAATAGTCGCTCCCGCCGTACAGGGGCTCGCTGTGCGCGATCACATCCCCCGGCTCCAGCAGCGCGAAAAGCGTCGTGCTGATCGCCGCCATGCCGGATTCGAACAGGGCGGCTGCTTCGGCTTCATCCCACAGCGTGAGACGGTCTTCGAGGATCTCGAGATCGGGGTTGTTCAGCCGCGAATAGATGAGGCCCATGCTCTCGGCGGGTCGCGGCTCCCTCAGGCCGTACGCGAGCTCGAAGAACGCCTTGCCCTCGCCGGCGCTCTTGAAGACGAACGTCGAGGTCTGGAAGATGGGGCACTTGAGCGCCATCTCGGAGAGCTCCGGCTTGTAGCCGTAGCTCGACATCAGACTTTCCGGCCTGAGCGGCTTGTCGCCGATGAAGGCCCCGGGCTTGGGTTTGGTGCTCATGTCTACCTCGTCCCCGACGCTGGCCATCGAGTCAAGCGGCGGATCATGCGCTGCTGACGGCCGCTGGCTAGAGCAGCGTGCCGGTCAGCATCAGCTTCGCCACGCTGAAGTAGATAACGAGACCCATCACGTCCACCAGCGTCGCCACGAAAGGTGCCGACGCGCTCGCAGGGTCGAAGCGCAGCTTGCGCAGCAAAAACGGCAGGAGCGACCCGGACAGCGTTCCCCACGTCACCACGCCCACCAGGCTGATCGACACCGTCAACGCGACTCGCATGTAGTGCAGGCCGTAGCTGTGGAATGCCGCCTGCCAGACCAGGACGCGCACCAGGCCGATGACCGCCAGGAGCCCGCCCAGCGCAAGGCCGGCCATGAGCTCGCGTCCGGCGATACGCCACCAGTCAACCAGACGCACCTCGCCCAGGGCCATGGCGCGGATCACCAGCGTGGAAGCCTGCGAGCCGGAGTTGCCGCCGCTGGAGATGATGAGCGGCACGAACAGCGCGAGCACCACCGCCCGGGCCACCTCGTCCTCGTAGTGTCCCATCGCGGTCGCGGTCAGCATCTCGCCGATGAACAGCGCAGCGAGCCAGCCGCCGCGCTTCCTGACCATGGTGAGGAAGTCGGTCTGGAAGTACGGGGCCTCGAGGGCCTCCATGCCGCCGATCTTCTGGATGTCCTCGGTGGCCTCTTCCTGCACCACGTCGACGATGTCGTCGACGGTGACGATGCCCTTCATGTGACCATCGGCGTCGACCACGGGCATGGCGCCGAAGTCGTGCTGGGCCATGAGCCGTGCGACGGCTTCCTGGTCCATGTCCTCCGGCACCGACACCACGTCGGTTTCCATCACTGCGTCGATGCGCTCGTGCCCGGGCGTCCGGAACAGCTGGCGGAACGAGACCACTCCGCGCAGGCGCTGCTCGCTGTCGAGCACGTAGTTGTAGTAGATGGTTTCGACGTGGGCGCGCGCCTGGCGGCGCAGGTAGCTGATCGCCTCGTCGACGGTCATATCCGGCCGAACGCGCGTGAAGCGCGGATTCATCAGCCCGCCCGCGTCGTCCTCGGCGTAGGCGAGCAGCGCGGTCACTTCGCGGCGGGTAGGCTCGTCGAGCAGCGCGAGCAGGTCCGCTCGCTCTTCCGGTTCCACTTCCAGCAGCACGTCGGCCGCGTCGTCGGGCGCAAGCTGGCGCATCCACAGCCGCCGCTCGCCCTGCGGCACGCCCAGGATGATGTCGGACTGGCCGTAGGACGACAGGCTCATGAAGAAGTCGTCGGCGTCCTCTCGCGAGAGCAGGCGGAACCCCTCCACCCGATCCTCGGAATTGAGGATCGGCCAGACCTCGCGAAGCTCCTCCGTGCTGAGGTTCTCTGTGACCTCGTCCCACGTCACCGCAATGCCTCCGACCTGGATCGACCACTGGACGACCGGCACCGTTAGCCAACCGCACGATCAAAGGCAAGAACGGAGACCGGTCGCGTGCCGCAGGGCAGCGGGATTGGAGCTCCTGGAGCGCGATTCGCTGCGCTCGCCGAGCGCGCCGCATCGCAGCCGATGGACCTAGCCGCAGCCGCCGCTGGGCTGGCAGCGCTCGCCGGCGCCGCAGGTCTTTCCGCCGCACACGCAATGACCGGACGCGGTATCGCAGCTGCCAGCACTCCCGGCGTTGCACTGGCCGCCGCCGGTACAGGCGCATGCGCCGCTGGAGCAGGCAAACCCCGCCGGGCAGGCGTGGCCGCAGGCACCGCAGCTGGTTGCGCTCGTGGCCAGGTCGATGCACTGGGCCGGCGTCTGGCAGCAGGTCTGCGTCGGACCGCAGCCGGCCTTGCCGTTGCACGTGCAAGCGTCCGTGCCGCCGGACTTCCTGCACATCTCGCCCGGGCGGCAGGTGCTCCCGCCGCACGCGCAGAGTCCCGTCGCGCCGTCGCAAGTCCCTTTCGTGCCCCCGGAGTTGCAGCGCTTGTCGTCGTTGTTGCAGGAGCACTGCGCCCCGGCCGAGCAGACCAGGCCGCCGGAGGAGCCCTGCAATACGCACGAGTTGCCGCACCCGCCGCAGTCGGTGTTGCCGGTCGCGCTCGTTTCGCAGCCGTCGTCGGCGTTGGGTGCCGCCGGCTGGCTGCAGTTGGCGTAGCCGCTGTCGCAGGTCGAAACGCAGCGGCCTGCCTTGCACTCCACCGACGCCACGTGTGCTCCCGAGCAGGCGCGGCCACAGGCGCCGCAGTTGGCCGGATCGCTGGCGGTGTCGACCTCGCAGCCGTTGCCGGGATTCTTGTCGCAGTCGGCGGTAGTGCCGCTGCAACCTGGGTTGCCGCCCGCCCCGCCCGCGCCAGCCGTGCCTCCGGCCCCGCTGCCCGAGCTGCCGCCGCTGCCCGAGCTGCCGCCGCTGCCCGAGCTGCCGCCGGTCGAACCGCCGCTGCCGGACGTGCCGCCACTCCCGGCACTTCCACCGCTCGCGCCGCCGCTGCCGGACGTGCCGCCACTGCCGCCACTGCCCGCGTCCGTCCCTGCCTTCACGCAGATATTCCGCGCCGTGTCGCACACGTATCCGTCGACACAGCGGCCGCCCGGATCGCATGCGCGCCCTTCGAGCTCCAGCGGCTGTGCGTTGCACGCCCCCACCAGCAAAAGCCCCAGCGCCCCGAGCAGTGGCGCGCGCAGCCGGCGGAAGGGCGAAGAAGCCATGAGCTAGAATACCGCTCCAGCGACGACGCCGCACCGGGAGCCGTCGCAGCCGAAGCCGACACGCTGGGAACCTGCGTCCTGGCCCTTGTGCGAGAGGTCCAGATACAAGAGCACGCCGCCCGCCACGGTGGCTGCCGCGCCCACGCCGAGCAGGACGCGCGCTATCGTCTGCCGGCTCTTCATCGTGTCGTAGCGACTGGCAGCTTCGACCTGGGTAGAAGCGTCGCGCGACTGCCGCTCGGCGCTGGCGCGGGCCAGCTCGAAACCAAGCGAGCCGCCGAGCGAAGCGACTCCAACGCCCAGCGCCGCCCAGGTCCAGGGCGCGACCTGCGCGTGACTCTCTTGCGGCCTGGGAGGTGGCGCCACGACGACGGGGGCCGGCTTGGAAGGCGGCGTGGGCGCGGCGGACTCCGACGGCTTCTTCTGCACGGCCGCAAGCTCGACCTTCACGTCGATGGCCCGGTGCGCAGGCAGATTGAAGACCTTCTCGGTGTCCTGGTAACCCTCGAGCCGCAGCGTCAATCGATGCCGGCCGGGGTAGATTTCGCCGGTCCACGTGGTGACGCCTACCGGCTGCCCGTCCATGACCACGGTAGCGCGGCTGGGGGTCGAGAGAACCGTGACCTGCTGCACGCCCTTCTGCATGAGCGCCTTCTCGAGCTTGTCGATGGTCGCATCCACGCTCTGCTTGTCGCTCGCGTTGGGCGCCCGTCTCAGGTAGTCGCGATAGAAGGACAGCGCCTGTGCGGCGTTGCCGATCTTGTCGTATGCGCGAGCGATGTTGTAGGAAAGCGCGGGGCTCGGCACGAGACGGTTGGCTTCGAGGAACTGATCGATGGCGTCGGAATACTTCCCCGCGGCGTACGCCTTCGCACCCGCCTTGAAATGGCGGCGCGCATCGGCCTTGCGCTGATCCGGATCCGCCGCCGTTGACGGTGCCGGCTTGTCCGACGGCCCCGGCGCTGCCGGCTTGGCCGACGGCGCAGGCGCGGCTGGCGTGGTGGAGGGCACCCCGTATGCCGGCGCTGCAACGCCGACGGCCAGCGCGACCGCTCGCAGCAAGGGTGCGGAACAGCGCCTATGGCCGGGAAGACGGACCCGATGCATCAATACGGAACCTTCAGGTCCCCCACTCTACCCGACTTTGGTGCCGGCCTGGCCGGCGCGTGACCCCCGTGCACCGCGCGCGGCTTCTCCACGCGCCAGGCTGGCTTGTCCGGTCGCGGCGCTGGAGGCTGTGCCTGTGCGGCGCGGGCGCCGGCTTCCGACCGGACGCCGGCATCTGCGGCAGCCGGGCGAGCGGTCGGCGACGCTGGCTTCAACATCCGGACCTGCGGCACGGGGGCGGACGGAGCGCTGCTGGCCGCGCGATCGACTCCGTGAGGTCTGGCGTCGCCCGAAGCACGCCAGGCCAGCGCGCCGCCGGCGAGTGCAAACGTCGCGAGCGCCGCCGTCACGATCCACCGCCGCGACTTGCGGCGAGAGCCCCGCGCCGTGAACGAGACCGCGCCGTGCCCACCGGTCGATAGCCGCACCGGAACCGAGCCCGTCGTCGTTGCCCTGAGCGCAATGCGCGCGCTGTCCACGGTCTCGGCAGGTGCACGGCGCGGAATCGGCGGCGCGCTCGAGCTGCGCGGCAGCGCGATGGGCGGCACCGAGAACGGGTCGGACTCGGGCCCGGGCGAATCGAACCATGTGGACGGCAGCGACGCGCGTGTGACGTCCTCCTTCACGCCGTGCGACATGAGCCACGCCGCGAGCTCGGCACCCAGCGCGCGCATGGAGGGCCAGCGCTCCCCGCGCTCCTTTGCCAGACCGCGTGCGACGATCTGCCACAGCGCCGCGTCGCCCGCCGCCATGTCGGTGATGGGCCTCGGCTCCGTCTCGATGATGGCGCGCAGTACGGCGTTGTAGTTTTCGCCGTCGAACGGCACTTCGCCCACCAGAAGCTCGTAGAGGACGACGCAGAACGACCAGATATCGGTCGATGGCCCCAGCTCGCGCTCGCCGCGGGCCTGCTCGGGCGACATGTACGCGGGGCTGCCCAGAACAGCTCCGTCGCGGGTCAGGCGCGTGCCCCCCGCGACAGACGCGCGCGCAATGCCGAAATCCAGCACCTTGGGCTGGACGCGGCTGCCGCCCAATCGCGCCATGAACACGTTGTCCGGCTTGAGATCGCGATGCACGATGCCGCGCTCGTGCGCCACGGCGAGCGCTTCAGCGATCGGCAAGAGCAGCTGCACGGCGCTTGCTGGAGCGAAACGCCCCTGCCGATAGGCGAGATCGGCCAGGCACTCGCCTTCCAGCAGCTCCATGACGATGAACGGGTCGCCGGCGTCGGCTCGTCCGAAATCGTGCACGCGCACGATCGCCGGGTGACCGAGCCGGGCGAGCATGCGCGCCTCGTTCAGGAGCCGCTCGGCCGTGCTCTCCGCGTTGACCTCGTGCCGGATGAGCTTGATCGCAACGTGCGCGTCCAGATCCACGTTGAGCGCAACCCACACGGTGCCCATGCCGCCTTCGTCGAGGCGACGCACCAGCCGGTACTTGCCGCCGACAACGGCGCCCGGCTCGTAGCGCTGGCTGTTGGGCGGCTCCGGATCCGGAGCCCCACCGGAAGGAAACATGACGACCTGGCCCCCGCTGGAAGGAGGTCGCTAGGGTAGTCATCTGGACCCCGCTCGGCTACCGGCGCGTGGCTGCCCGATGCCGGCCCGCGAGCCGGTCACTCGGCGGCGGAGCCCGCGGGCGCCGCGCCGTGTCCACGGCCGCCGCGCGCCGAAACCCATTCGCGGAAACGTTCCATGTACACGTAGAAGACCGGCGTCACGAACAGCGTCAGCGCCTGCGAGAAGAGCAGGCCGCCGACGACGGCGAGGCCGAGCGGCTGCCGCGACTCCGCTCCAGCACCCAGCCCAAGCGCGATCGGCAGCGTGCCGAACAGGGCCGACATGGTGGTCATCATGATCGGCCGGAAGCGCACCATGCACGCCTGGTGGATCGCCTGCGCGGGGGTGTTCGCGGGGTCCTTCTGCGCCTCGATGGCGAAGTCGACCATCATGATGCCGTTCTTCTTCACCAGGCCGACCAGCAAGATCACGCCGACGAACGCATACACGTTCAGGTCCACGTGGAAGATCATCAGCGTGAGCAACGCGCCGAAACCAGCGAACGGCAGCGCCGAGAGGATCGTCAGCGGATGGATGAAGCTCTCGTACAGTACGCCGAGCACGATGTAGATGACGAAGATGGCGACAATCAGCAGCACGCCAAGACCGCGCAGCGACGACTGGAACGCCTCGGCGGCGCCCTGGAAGTGCGTCGTGATGTCCGAAGGCAAGACCCGGCGCGCAGTCTTTTCCACGGCGTCCGTCGCCTGGCTCAGGCCGACCCCCTGCGGCACGTTGAACGACACCGTGACGGCGGGCAGTTGCCCGGCGTGCGCCACCGACAGCGGCCCCACGCCCTGCTCGACGCTCGCAACGGACTTGAGGGGGACGAGGTTGCCGCTGGAAGAACGGATGTAGAGCTTGTCCAGCGCGGAAGGCTGCCGCTGATCCTGCGGGTCAAGCTCCAGGATCACCTGGTAGGTGTTGTCGGGCGCAAAGATGTTGGATATCTGCCGGTTGCCGTAGGCGCTGTACAGGGCATCCTCGATCTGATGGGGAGTCACGCCCAGCGACGCCGCCCGGTCTCGATCGATGTGGACGTTCAGCTGGGGGTTCTTGAGCTGCAGATCGGTCGTCACGTCGCTGACGACGGAGAGCTTGCGAAGCTCCGCCTCGAGTATGGGAGTGTAGCGGTACAGCTCCTTGGTGTCCGTCCCCTGGAGCGCCAGCTGGTACTCGCTCTTGGTCAGCATACCGCCGATGCGGATCGGCGGCGGCACCTGCATGAACACGCGCATGCCCGGCACCTGGGCGAGCTGGGGCGAGAGCTGGGCGATGATCTGTTCCACCCCCGGGCGCTGGGAGCGCGGCTTGAGCCGCATGAACATGAATCCCTGGTTGGAGCCGCCGATGTGTCCGCGCGAACCGACGCTCGACATGAACTGGTCGACGTAGGGGTTCTTCTGGACGATGCGCATGATCTGCTGCTGGCGCTGCTTCACCGCGTCGAAGGAGATCCCTTCGACCGCTTCGGTCATGGCGAAGATCTGCCCGTCGTCTTCCGTGGGCAAGAAGCCCTTGGGGATCGCGCGGAACATCAGCACCGTGACCGCCAGCACTACAGCCGACAGGAGAACCATCGACAGCGTGTGCCTCAGCACGAACGACAAGCTCCGGTCGTAGATGCGCAGCATCCAGTCGAAGCCGTCTTCGAACGCCTGGTACAGCCGCCCGTGGTGCTCGCCCCTGGCAGGCCGGATGAAGCGGCTGGCCATCATCGGCGTGAGCGTCAGCGAGACGAACCCGGACACCAGGATCGCGGCGGCAATGGTCACCGCGAATTCCTCGAACAAGCGCCCGAGGATGCCCCCCATGAACAGGAACGGCACGAAAACGGCCACCAGCGACATCGTCATCGACAGGATGGTGAAGCCGATTTCTCCGGCGCCATCCAAAGCGGCCTGGAACGGACTCTTCCCCATCTCCATATGCCGGACGACGTTCTCGAGCATGACGATGGCGTCGTCCACGACGAAACCGACGCTGAGCGTCAGCGCCATCAGAGACAGGTTGTCCAGCGTGTAGTCCAGCAGATACATCACCGCGAAGGTGCCGATGATCGCCAGCGGCATCGCGAGACTGGGGATGATTGTCGCGGACAGTTTGCGCAGGAACAGGAAGATGACCAGCACCACCAGCACCAGCGTCACCAGCAGCGTGTACTGCACGTCTGCCACCGATGCCTTCACCGTTTCAGAACGATCGAAGAGCACCTGCAGGCGCACTGCGGCGGGGACTTCCTGACGGAATGACGGCAGCAACTTCTTGACCGCGTCGCTGACCTCGACGGTATTGGCGCCCGGCTGCTTCTGGATGGCGAGCACCACGGCGCGTCGGTCCGTGTTCCAGGCGGCGGTCTTGTCGTTCTCGACGCTGTCGACGGCCTTGGCCACGTCATCCAGACGAACGGGGCTGCCGTTGCGGTAGGCCACGATCACCCGGCGGTACGCCTTGGCCTCGGTCAGCTGCCCGTTCGCCTCGATGGTGTAGGCCTTGTTGGGCCCGTACAGCGTCCCGGTCGGAAGATTCACGTTGGACGCGTTCACCGCGCTGGAGAGCTCGTCCAGGCCGATGCCGCGGCTGGCCAGAGCGTCGGGGTCGGCCTGGATGCGCACGGCGTACTTCTGCGAGCCGTACACGGAGACCTGGGCCACTCCGCTCACCGTCGAGATCTTCTCGGCAAGCCGGGTCTCGGCGTATTCGTCGACCGTGTAGAGCGGCAGCGTCTTCGAGCTGAGCGCCAGATAGATGACCGGCTGATCCGCCGGATTCACCTTGTTGTAGGACGGCGGCGACGGCATGTCCTTCGGCAGGTCGCCGCTCGCCCGCGCAATCGCCGCCTGCACGTCCTGCGCCGCGTTGTCGATGTTGCGCGACAGCGCAAACTGCAAGGTGATCTGCGTGTTGCCGAGCGAGCTCGAGGACGTCATCGAGTCGAGGCCCGCGATGGTCGAGAACTCGCGCTCCAACGGCGTCGCAACGGAGGCCGCCATCGTCTCCGGATTGGCGCCCGGCAGCTGGGCGGATACGAGAATCGTCGGGAAGTCGACGTTCGGCAGCGCGCTGACGGGCAGCTTGCTGTAGGCCAGCACGCCGAACGCCACGAGGGCGATCATCACCAGCGTCGTAGCGACGGGGCGGCGGATGAACAGAGCCGAGATGTTCAATCCGGCGCCTCGGAACCGTGTTTGCCGCTGGAGCCCGCCGGCGCCGACGAGGCGCGTGGAGCGCTGCTCTCCGGCGCGATCGACGGCTCCTTCTTGATCTCGACGCTGGAGCCGTTGCGCAGGCGGACCTGGCCGTCGGTGACGACCGTGTCTCCCGGTTTCACGCCGCGCGAGATCACGATCTCGTCGCCCACGTGGCGCTCGACCTTCACGGGCCTCAGCGCGACTTTGCGATCCGCCCCGACCACGTACACGTAGGTGCCGTTCTGGCCGCTTTCGACCGCCGGGTCCGGCACCACGAGCGCGTCTTTCTCGACTTCGAGCTGCACCGTCACGTCGACGAACTGACCGGGCCAGAGCACGTCGTGCTTGTTGTCGAACTGCGCCTTGAGATCGATCGTGCCGGTGGTGGTATCCACTGTGTTCTCGATGAACGTCAGCAGGCCGTGCTCAGGATCCGCCGTACTGCCGCGGGGGCGCGCGGCGACAGGTACCTGGGAAGTCTCCATGCGCTGCTTGATCCGGTCCAGGTACCGCTCGGGGACGGCGAAGCGGACGTAGATGGGCTCGATGCGCCGGATGACCACGAGCGATTGGGCGTCGTTGGCGCGCACCACGTTGCCGGCATGCACCAGCAACCTGCCGGTGCGCCCCTCGATGGGCGCGCGGATGGTCGCGTACTTCACGTTGATGCTCGCACTGGCGATGCTGGAGCGATCCGCGGCCAGCGTCGCTTCGAGCGCGTCCGCATTGGAGCGTTTGGTGTCGTACTCCTGCTGCGTGGCCAGCCCTTGCTTCAGGAGCGCCTGGTAGCGCTTTTCCTCGTCGCGTGCTTGCGCGGCCAGCACCTTGTCCTTCGTGAGCCGCGCGTTGGCTTCGCCCAGCGTCGCCCGGTACGGGCTCGTGTCGATGGTGAACAGTAGATCGCCCTTCTTGACGGTCTGCCCCTCCTTGAAGTGCACGTCGCGGATCTCGCCCGTGACCTGCGCGACCACCTGGACGGTGCTGAACGCCTCGACGCTGCCGATGGCGCGGATCTCCACCGGCATCGGCTTCTGCTCGACCTTGGCGACGGTGACAGGAACCGGTCCTCCGCGATGCCCGTACCCCGGCCCGCCCGACTTGCGTCCGCAACCAACCGCCAGACAGAGCGGGAGAACCGCTCCGGCCAGACCGGGTTTCCACAGCATCGACAGCGGGCGCATCACGTCTCCCACCCGGATAGGCCGGGCGACCGGGGAGGTGTTGTACCTTTCGCCCCCGGTGTAAAGCCCGGAGCGACGCACCGCCTATATTTCCGCACCAACCGTTCCGGGCGGACAACCGTTGGCGACCTGGTCGGTGGACGATGTCGCCTTCAGCCTGCCACGCCCAGCTCTTCTCCGGCGACGGGCGGTCTCGCCCGATCGCCGCAATACACGCACAACATCAGGCCGCTGCTTCCACGGCGATGAACATGGCGGTAGCTGCCGCACGCGCTGCAGCGGCGCTCGCCGACCACCTGCTCTTCCGGGAGCCCCGCGCGCAGCAGGTCTCCGCGAGTGAGGATACCGACGAGGCGCTCGCCTTCCATCGCGAGCAAACAGCTGACATCCCGGACATCCATGTCGACAATAGCCTGTTCGGCTGTCGCGCTGGCGTCGATGCAGGCCGGCGGCGCGTGCATCTGCCCGTAGGCGTCGAAATCGAGCCGCGAGTAGGTCAGCTCGCTGGCTGCAAGAATTCCGACGACCCGCCCCGCGTCGATCACCGGCAGATACTCGATGCCGTGCTCGTTGGCCGCGGCCACCGCGTCGATGATCGCAGTGCCTGGGGAAACCACCACCACGTCCCGAGTCATCGCGTCGCTGACCAGCATGGGACACCTCCTCCCGGATTGCAGTACCCCTGTCAGCGAGGATGCAAAATGCGAGCCGCGGCATCTGTGCTAGCAGAGAGGCGAGATGTCCTGGTTCATGGCGCGCATCTACGACCGCTTCATGGCGGAGAGCGAAGAGCTCTGCCTTTCTGCCTGGCGCGCCCAGATCCTGCGGGGATTGTCCGGCCAGGTGCTGGAGGTGGGCGCCGGAACGGGCATCAACCTCGAGCACTACCCGACCGATGTGACGCGCCTGGTCATGTCGGAACCCGACCCGCACATGCGACGCCAGCTGGCGCAGCGAGTGACGGAACGCGGGCGGCTCGGCGTGGAGCTGACCGGGAGCTCCCTGGAGCAGCTACCGCTCGCGGACGCTTCGTTCGACGCGGTCGTCGCCACGCTGGTTCTGTGCTCCGTGCAGAGCCCCACGCGCGCATTGTCGGAGATCAGGCGCGTGCTCAAGCCGGGGGGCCGCTTCGCCTTTCTCGAGCATGTCGCCGCCGAGAACAACCCTGGCCGACTGCTATGGCAGCGCCGCGTGGAACCGGTCTGGCGCCGCATCGCGGGCAACTGCCACACCACGCGCCGCACTGCCGATGACATCGTGGAAGCCGGCTTCGAGCTCGAATGGATCGAGCGCGAGAGCGTCCGCAAGGCCCTTCCCTGGGTCCGCCCCAGCGTCCGCGGAGTCGCACGCCGACCCGCGGAGCCGGGGTGATCGCTTCAACCGAACAGCGGCTTCGGCAGAGTCGGACACGGGCCTTGTCGGCCGATCTCGGCGCTGACGCCCGGCAACAGATCCGCCGCATGCCAACGCATCAGTGCGCGCAGTATCTCCACCTCGGTGGACACGCCCGTCGAGATGACCAGGCGTGCTCCGCCCGGAACGTCCTGCTCGCGGGCAAAGGCGGACACCTGCTTTTTCAGGTGCATCCGGTCCTGGGTGAGCCGCTGCGCGTCGGGTGTCCGATCGTTGTACTGGGTGGCGATGACCCGCACGCGTTGCCTGAGCGCGTCTACCGACTCGCCCTTGGGGGCCGTGAACACCAGCGCCAATCCGCCCGGCACGTCTTCCATCAACAAGCCGCACGGTGCGTTTTCGTCCTGTTGACCCGGCGACACCGAGCCGGGCTCCACCTGGTGCGTCGCGAGCTGCTCGTCGTGCTTGATGATTCCCCGGGTGTAGGCCGTTTCCTCCGCTGGAGGTCCGGCCGGACGCGGAGTGACTTCCGCGGCTGTACCCGGCGGCGACACCGACGCTGCTGTGCACCCGGCAAGCCCGAGTGCCAGAGCTCCCACGATGATCCCCCGTCGCATGACTTTGCTCCTGGTTCTTTCCCGCGTCGCGGTCTTCGGTCGCGGCGCGGCGCCGGATGGGCGCCACCCGGTATCGACGCAACGGACATGCCACCGCGCGTCCGCGGTGCGACGCGCGGCAACGGCTGCTGGAGCACACACCACGCGCCGCCCCTCGTGCATTCTGCATGGGCCGGGGTGGCAGATTGCCACGCGGGGGGGGCAGGCTGGCACAGTCGTTGCTGCAGCCGGCGGACATGACCAAGCTGATTCGCTACGCGCTGCTGTCTACCGCGCTCGGGTTCGGGGTGGCGGGCTGCAGCAAGACGAGCACGAAAGCCCAGGCGCCGCGCGTGGTCGCGGTCACGGCCGACGGCGATGGCTTCACCCCCGTGAAGGTCGAGGTCAAGAAGGGCCAGAGCGTCACGCTGCGTTTCACGCGCACCAGCGACGATACCTGCGCCAGGAAGGTCGTCTTCCCCGGGCTCGGCATCACCAAAGAGCTGCCGCTGAACGAGCCCGTGGACGTCCCGCTGCCCACCACGAGCACGCGCACGCTCGCGTTCCAGTGCGGCATGGGGATGTTCAAGGGCGCCGTCGTCGTCGACTAGCGCGCGGCGGGCCCGGCCCACGACTGTGTCCGGGAATATTCTCGACCCCGCCGAATATCGCACGGACGGGCGGCGCCGTCGCGGAATCCGCCCCGGCACCGGGGCGTTGTTGGTGCCGAGGCCGAGGACGTGACCTTGACCGCCGGGGCAATCCCCGCTTCGAATGGGTCCTCTTCCTCGACCCGGTGCGCGTGTGCAGTCCCTCATCCGTTGTTCTCCGCTAGTCGTCGCAATGCTGTGCGTCGGGGCATGCGATCGCCCGCCGCCGGGTGACGGATCGAAGCCCGAGCCGCCGGCGACGAACGCCGCGGGACGGCGCGCCGCGCCCGCCGCGCCGCGACAGGCGGTGGCGGCCTCGGCAGCGGCTCCGGCACCGGACAAACCCAAGGTGCCGATGGGCCCAGACGGCCTTCCCGTTTCGATCCCGCTGCCGGGAACCCGTCTGCCAACGGTGCAGGACTGGAAACACAACGGCCAGGAGGTCCAGGTCGGTGGTTCCAAGGAGCTCGGCTGCGAGGCATGGATGATCCGGGAGTGGATCCGGCTGTCGTGCACGGGCGACAAGGGCGAGCTCGGAAAGCCGCAGTCGGCGGAGACCCAGAAGCAGGCTGGCGCCCCGGCGTACATCTTCGCGCGCGCAGGCGTTGCAATCCGGGTGGAGACGCAGCTCGTGCCCGGTCGCACCTACCAGGCCGAGCTCACCTGGCACGACGGCAAGCGCGTGTTCGAGATCCGCTGGCCGCGAGGCCAGGCCCGGCCGCTGGTGCGCTTCGTCGATGCCGACGCCGAACCGAAGCCCGACAAGAAACACGGCAGCAACGACAAGGCCAGCAACTAGGCGCAGCGCGCCAGGGGGAACACAGGACGCATGAGCGCATTCGCGGTGCGGATCCTGCGGGCGCCGCCCGCCGGGAAGCAGCGTGCCCGCACGGCGATGGAGCTGGCGCGCGCGCTGTCCATCCCGCTCGCCGATGCACGTGCGCTGCTCGAGGCGGCGCCGTCGACGACGCCGCGGCGCATGGACGAGGACGAAGCGCGCAGGCTCACCGCCGCGATCTCGCACGGCGGCGGCGACGCGGAAGCCGTCGCTCTGGGTTCCCCCCAGGGCAGCTGCAGCACGCACCCGGCGCTGGACGGCGCGGCAAGGTGCTCGCTCTGCGAAGCCCGGATCTGCAGCGTGTGCCAGGCGCGCGCCGGCCGGGACCTGTGTGGCGCATGCCTGGCGAAGCAACGACGCCGGCGCGCCTTCCGCAACGCGCGCATCAGCGTGCTGCTGGGCGTGCTCGCGATCGTCCTCCTGTACGCCTGGCACGACGTGCACGCACGGCGCGAGCGCATCGCGTGGACCCGCACGCTGGACGTCGCGCTGGTCGTGCTGCGCCTCGGTCCGGTCGACCCGCGCGCGATCAGCGAGCTCGGTGCCCGCAGCAGCGATCTCGAAACCAAGCTGGCCCAGCAGATGCACCGCTACCGACAGGGCCCCGCTCCTTTCGACTTCACCGTGGCCGGACCGGTCGACATCAAGGACCCGCCGCCGAGCGCCAGCGGGGACGGTCTCGTCCAGACGGCCCGCCACCAGTACGAGCTGTGGCGCTATCTGTCGCGCGTCGACGTGCAGGCCGGCGTTGACCCCGACGCCTATGACAGTCGCGTGTATCTCGTCGTCGAACCGCCACACGGCCGCCGCCGCATGATCGAAGGCGAGAGCGAAGAGGGCGGCCGGGTGGGCGTGGTCAGCGTGGACCTGGCGGACAACATGGTCGACTTCGCGCTCTTCGTCGCAACGCATGAGCTCTTCCACACGCTGGGCGCCAGCGACAAGTACGGCGCAACCGGCCAGGCCCTTGTGCCGCAGGGGCTCGGCGACCCGACCCTCTCGCCGCTCTACCCGCAGCACGCCGCCGAAGTGATGGCACGGAACGTCGTGATCGCGCCCGGCAGCGAGCGGCCGCCAGATCGCCTCGCCGAGCTCGCCGTCGGTCGCTGGACCGCGCGGGAAATCGGCTGGGCTCGCTGAAAGCGCCAGCCGGATCGGCGCGGCGCGTGAAGGGGAGCGTGCGGGCGTTCCCCCGGTTGCGTCGGCAGCGCCGCCGACCTACGGGTTGAAACCGAGGGGCGCCCCGTGCGCGGAAAGGATCTGGCGATGTCGAGCCTGTACGATCAGCTAGCGAAGATGACCATCGTGGTCGCCGACACCGGCGACATCGAGTCGATCAAGAAGTTCAAGCCGCGCGACGCGACGACCAACCCGTCCCTGCTCACGGCCGCCGCGCAGATGCCGGAGTACAGCGACATCGTAGACGGCGCGCTGGATTGGGCGACCAAGGCCGCCGGTCCGGACTCCACCCGCGACGAGATCGTGCGCGAGGCCATCGACCGGCTCAGCGTCGAGTTCGGCCTGCGCATCCTCGGCATCGTCGCAGGGCGCGTCTCCACCGAGGTCGACGCGCGGCTGTCCTACGACACCGACGCCACGATGAAGAAGGCGCACAAGCTCATCAAGCAGTACGAGGACGCCGGCTCGACGCGCGAGCGCGTGCTGATCAAGATCGCTTCTACGTGGGAGGGGATCCGCGCGGCGGAGCAGCTGGAGAAAGAAGGCATCCACTGCAACCTGACGCTGCTCTTCGGGCTGCATCAGGCCGTCGCCTGCGCCGACGCGCACGTCACCCTCGTCTCCCCCTTCGTCGGCCGCATCCTCGACTACTACAAGAAGGAAACCGGTCGCGAGAGCTACCCGCCCGCCGAGGATCCCGGCGTGCAGTCGGTCACCACTATCTTCAACTACTTCAAGCACTTCGAATACAAGACCGAGATCATGGGCGCGAGCTTCAGGAACCTCGGCGAGATCTGCGAGCTGGCGGGCTGCGACCTCCTGACCATCGCGCCAAAGTTCCTCGAGCAGCTTCACGACACCAAGGAGAGCCTGCCGCGCAAGCTCGATCCCACCGCCGCCAAGGGCAAGTCGGTCGAGAAGCTGACGGTGGACAAGACCACGTTCCAGCGCATGCATGCAGCGGACGGCATGGCGCACACCAAGCTGGAAGAAGGCATCCACGGCTTCACCAAGGCGATCGAGACGCTGGAGAACGTGCTCGCCGCACGACTGGCGCGCCGCGAGGGACCGGACCGGCTCAAGGCCGCCGCCGAGGAAATGTTCGGCATCTACGACCTGGATGGCGACGGTTCGATCACCCGCGAGGAGTGGACCGGCACCGACGCCGTCTTCGACGCGCTCGATCGCGACGGCGACGGACGCGTCACGCCCGAGGAGCTGGCAGCGGGCATCGGCGCGGCACACGTGCTGAAGAGCTGAGCGTCCGCGCCATGGCCGCCAAGCCGCTGCCGGATCTGTCCGGAAAGGTCTACGTCGTTACCGGCGCGAACACGGGCATCGGCCTGGCAACGGCACACGCACTGGCCGGCGCGGGCGCTCGCGTGCTCGCCGCGGCGCGGTCGCGCGAGCGCATGCAGCCGGGCATCGACAGCATTGTCGCCGACACGGGCAACAAGCAGGTCGAACCGGTAGCGCTCGACCTGGGCTCGCTGTCTTCGGTGCGGCAGGGCGCGCGGGATATCCTCGAGCGCACCGACCGCATCGACGCGCTGGTGAACAACGCCGGCGTCGGCGGCCAGCGCGGCATCACGACGGACGGCTTCGAGCTGCACTTCGGCGTGAACCACCTCGGCCATTTCCTCTTGACCGAGCTCCTGCTCGAGCGGCTCAGGGCGTCCGCGCCTTCGCGCATCGTGATCGTCTCGAGCCAGCAGCACCACGAGGCGAAAGGCATCGACTTCGACGCCGTCAGGAAGAAGACGCCGAGCGTCACCGGCATGCACGAGTACGCCGTGTCGAAGCTCGCCAATGTGCTGCACGGCAGAGAGCTCGCACGCCGACTGGAAGGCAGCGGTGTCACGACGTACTCGCTCCACCCGGGCGTCGTCGCTTCTGACGTGTGGCGCCGCATGCCGCAACCGATCCGCGGCGCCATCAAGCTGTTCATGATCTCCACGGAGGAAGGCGCAGCCACCTCGCTCTACTGCGCCACGTCGTCCGAAGTCGCGGAGCAAAGCGGCCTCTACTACGCCAAGTGCGCCGCCAAGAAGCCGAGTCGCGTGGCGCAGGACGACGCGCTGATGGAGGAGCTCCACGAGCGCAGCGCGGAGTGGACGGCAGAGTGAGCGCGCAGCGCTAGTACGCGCCGATCAGCACGCGCCGTGCGGCGCGAACGAGCTCTTCCAGTTTGCCGACCCGCCGATGGCGTCGCCACAGGCCCCGCTGCGTCGCCCGGTGGGGCGGTGTCATTGCCGGCGTCGGGGGCCGAACCGGGCGCGTCCGTCCTCCGCATCGGAGCCGGAGCTCCCATGGCGGGACGCGGAGCTGCAGGCGACCAGCGCGCAGGAAAGGAGGGCTCGGCCGCCAAGCCGCCTCGCGCATCATACCCGGGAGTGCGGCAATTCGCCGCCCGCCGCCGGATGCCGTAACATGGGATAGGACTCCAGCTGGGAGAAAGCGGCAATGGGAAGCTCGCCTCGTGGAGCACTGCTCTGGTTCTGCGCTCTGGCCTTGTTCGCGTGTTCGAGCAACAAGTTCAGCTCGACCTCGTCGGGCGGAAGCGGCGGGTCGGACGCAAGCGCGGGCAGCGGCGGCAGTGCCGGGACGGGCGGCAGTGCCGGGACGGGCGGCAGTGCCGGGTCAGGCGGCAGCGCCGGGACGGGCGGCAGCGCCGGAACGGGCGGCAGCGCCGGGACGGGTGGCAGCGCGGGAAGTAGTGACGGCGGCGCTGGCGCTCCCTCCTGCGATCCGACCCAGGACAATGCCTGTCCGGCGGGCAGGTACTGCACCGCCAACCAGCATACCTGCTCGCCGTGCGCGGACTTCAGCCGCCTCGAATTCGCCACCCCGGAGCCGCTGACTGCGCCGAACGCGTTCGCCGATGGGACCACCGGAGTCGACCTGGCCTTCCCGCGCTCCGTCGCCGACAGGGCTCTCATCTATTCGGTAGTGCCCGCGCTCTACCAGGGCCAGATGTACTTCACGGCGGACTTCGAGCAGACGGCTGGAAACGTTCTAGCCGCCGCTGGGCTGCCATCCAAGGGCCAATCCGCGCCGGTGTACCTGCCCCACCCGGCCAACTTCGGCGGCCAGTCGCACAATTTCGCGTTCGACCAGGTCACTCCGGCCGACGCCGGCGGCGGACTGCATCTCGTCGGCGGCTCGTTCTCGCCTTCCAACGGCGGTCAACTCTCCCAGCTCAGCGCGCTGCCCTCGCCGTTCAACACGAACCAGAATTCCTACGACGTGGCGATAGCGCCGCTGGCGCCGGGAGGCGCGCGGGCGTGGTGGGAGATGGGCTCAGGCATTTCGTACAATCTGTTCACCGCCAAGGTCGGCGATGCCTCCTCTGTCCAGCTCAACCTGAAGGTGACGCCCGGATGCGCCGCGGACTTCTTCTTCGCGAATCCGGCTCCGTGGGTCAGCCCCGACGGCACGCTGCTTCTTTTCCGCAACGTGGAGCACGACTCGAGCTGCAAGGGCATCAACAACTCGACGGACCTCTACGCCGTGGCGCTCGATCCCTCCACGGGAACTCCCAAGGGCAACGCCTCCGCGATCGGCGTGAGCGCGCCCAAGGTCACGGACAGCGATCCGTCGCTCTCGCCCGACCTCTGCTGGCTCTATTTCGCGTCCAACCGCGAAAACGGCCAGACCGGGATGCGACTTTACCGCGCGCACCGCGACTAGAGACGCCGGCTCCGGGGGCGCGCGCCACCGGGCGGCGAAAGGTCTGCGCCCGCACCGGCCGCCTCCGGCAACGACTTCGCCTGGCGCCGCGTTTTCGCGCCCTGCCGCGCTGCGGCACGAACCACCGCAAAGCCTCGCGGAGCCGCGCGCGTGAAATCGTCGTGACGGCACGTCGCTTGCTCTTGCAATGGCGCCCGCCGGTATCACTCTTGGCGTACCTCCCCGCGGCCCCACCCATGAAGACCCAGTTCCACATCCTGTCGTTCGAGGGACCCGACGCGTACTCGCGCGCGGGCGGCATCGCGAGCCGCATCACCGGACTCGCGCACGCGCTCGCCGCTCTCGATTTCGAAACGCACCTGTGCTTCGTGGGTGACCCCGACGCACCTGGCTACGAGAAGGACGGCAAGCTTCATCTGCACCGCTGGTGTCAGTGGATCAGCCGTTACCATCCGAACGGCGTGTACGCGGGCGAGTACGACAAGAGCTCGGACTATGCCGCGTCGCTGCCACCTCACCTGCTCGAGCACGTGCTCCTGCCTCACCTCGGGGCGGGAGGGCGCGCGGCGGTCCTCGCCGAGGAGTGGCACACCGCCCATGCCGTGCTGCATCTCGACTGGCTGCTCCGCGAGCGGGGCCTGCGCGGCGCAGTCGACATCCTCTGGAACGCCAACAATACGTTCGGTTTCGATCGTATCGACTGGCAGCGTCTGGCGTCGGCGTCGACGATCACGACCGTCAGCCGCTACATGAAGCACCGCATGTGGAGCCTGGGGGTGGACCCGCTGGTGATCCCCAACGGCCTCGATGCGGAAGCCTTCGCAGCGCCGGATCCGGAAGCAGTCCGCGAGCTCCATCGGCGGTTCTCCGGTCGGGCTCTGCTTTCCAAGGTGGCGCGTTGGGATCCGGACAAGCGCTGGCTGCTGGCGGTGGACACGGTCGGCGAGCTGAAGCGGCGCGGCGCACGCCCCCTGCTCGTTGCGCGTGGGGGCATGGAAGCGCACGGCCACGAGGTGATGGGGCGCGCCGCCGCAATGGGCCTGCACGTGATCGAACGGACCGCGCAGGCACCCGGAGCCCGGGGATTGCTCGGCGCGCTCGACCAGACGAACGGCGCCGACATCGTCGTGTTGCGGTCGCACCTGGACGCGGACGGACGCCGTACGCTGTTCCGCGGAGCCAGCGCCGTGCTGGCCAACAGCGGCCACGAACCGTTCGGTCTGGTGGGTCTGGAGACGATGGCGGCCGGAGGCGTGGCGTGCACCGGCTGCTCGGGAGAGGACTACGCGGTCCCCGGCCAGAACGCGCTGGTGCTCGAGACCAACGACCCGCGCGAGTTCGTCTCGCTCTACCAGCGGCTGAAGCAGAGCCCGACCGGCGAACGCGAGCTGCGCCGCGCCGGCCGCGCCACGGCACGGCAGTACGCCTGGGAACGCGTCATCGAGCGCGCTCTGTTGCCGCGCCTGGGTGTGAGCGGATCTGTCCGGGCGCGCGCCTAGGCCGCCGCCGGCACCGGACGCTCCGCCCCCGCGCGCGGGAGCCCGCCGGCGCGGGTCAGGAAGAACGCGAGCATCGCGATCTCCAGATACCCGTGGAACGTCGCCAGCGACAGGTACAGGGCGCGGGCGCGCAGCGGATTGCCAATGGCCAGCGCGGCGACGACCAGGGCGAGGAGGACCAGCCCGGCCAGTGCGACGCCTCCAAAGTCTCGGAACAGCGAGCGCATGGACATCCGGAAGGTAAGCGTGCCCTCGCTCCGGACATCCTCCTGCGGCACGTAGATGAGCCAGACCGCGTAGTGCACCGACTGCAGGTAGGCGTACGTCGCCGTCAGCCCGACGGCCAGCACGACCGGCAGGCCCGGAGCGAGCCAATCCGACGCGGCCAGCAGGTGCAACCCCGCGAACGACAGCAGCGCGGGATGCGCGAGCGTCAGGCCGAACACGGCGCCGGACATGAGCAGCGCGACGCCGCCGAGGATGACCAGCAGCGGCACCAGCGCCGCGAGCGGACGCCGCCGGAACAGCGCCAGCCAGATGCCGATCGCCACCAGATTGTGCAGGTGCGCGAACACCAGCCGCGAGCCGATCGGATGCGCGAGACCCAGCGCGGCGAGACCGGCCACGGGCAGCACGACCCAGGGCATGCGCCGCCACGAGCCGCGGGCACGAGAGCCGGCGATCGCCGCGCCGACAACCCAGCACAGCACCGCGAGGATCTCGAGCTCGGCGAACCCGAGCCGACCGCCGGGAAGCAGACCGGGCGCCAGCTCCTCCCCGAGCCTGAGCGCGATCAGCGCGCCACATCCGATCCAGACCGCCCGGCGCCACCAGGACGGCAGCGCGCGGCGCAGCACGAGGTAGCGCACGTCGCTCGCGACGTGCGGCACGCCCAGAACAATGGGTCCGAGCACGATCAGGATCACGGGCGCGAAGATCGCGATCACGAGGGCTACCAGCGCGTGCGCGGTCGCGATCAGCGCCAGGCGAGGCTCCCGCCGCGCGGCCCAACGCAAGAGCCAGGGACGCCGCCGCACCGGCGCGAAGAAAGCGCGGCGCATCCCGTCGAGCGGGGCTACGGCGCGCTCCAGCGCGCTCCCGGCGGCAGCCGCGGACGGCATGCCCTCAGCGACGGCGACGGCCGAAGCCGAGCAGGCCGAGACCGCCGAGCAGGATCAGGCCCGCCCAGCCCGTGTCCTGCCCTGGAGCCGACAGCGAGCAACCGCCCGAGCTACTCGACTTCTTCTTCGATGCGGAGCCAGCGCTGCCGCCGCTACCGCCCGTCGCCGCGCCGCCGCTTCCGCCCGTGGCCGCCCCGCCGCTGCCACCTGTACCCGCGCCGCCGCTGCCACCTGTACCCGCGCCGCCACTGCCGCCGGTCCCGCCGCCGTCCGTCGGCAGGCACTTCAGGCAGTCGTAGGTCATCGTTCCGCCGTCCGGCATCTGCTTCGCGCAGGTGGCCTTGCTGCAGATCCCCGGCTGATTGGCGTCGCCGCCGGCGTTGACGCAAACGCCGCCGTCGGTGGTGCAGCTGTCCGGCGGAGGCACATCCGCCAGCGCCAGCGCTGGTACAGCCATGCCGGCGGAGAAGGCGAGGAGACAAAGAAGCTTGCGGGTGGTTCGAGGCATGGCGTCATGGTGACCGGGTGCGAGGGCCAGGGCAAGCGCTTCTTGGCTGATATCAAGCGGTGTGGCGGGGGGTGCTGCACCTCCGGCTTGACGGTCGCGCCCGGTCCCGCAACGCTCTGGGTTGACGCGCCTCCGCGGGGGCGCATCCCCCCTCCCCATGAAGACTCTCCAGAAGCGCGCCGAGCTTGAGCAGGTGCTCGCTAGAGCCAAGGACAAGCCGCACGTCATCCTGCTGAGCGGCCATCCGGACCCCGACGGGATCGGCAGCGCCATGGCGCACCATCGCATCTGCGAGCACCTGGGCATCTCGTCGGTCATCGCCCACGTGCTGCCGGTCGCGCGAACGGAGAACCGGGCCCTGATCAATCTCTTGAGCGTGAAACTGACGCAGGTGTCCGGCCCGGAGGACCTCGAGCAGTTCGGCTACCTGTCGCTGGTCGACGCCAGCGCCAGCGAAGCCAGCCTAGAGCTGCCTCCGGACATCGAGCTTCTGACCATCGTCGACCATCACCGGCCGGCAACCGTACCGGACGCGCCGTTCGTAGACATCCGCCAGGACGTGGGTTCGACGAGCACGATCTACGCGGAGTATCTGGAGCAAGGGCTCGCGCCCTTCGACGGAACCGGCAGCGACGAGACGCGCGTGGCGACGGCGATGCTGTTCGGCATGCAGACGGATACGGACGACTTCGCACTCGCCACGCCGGCCGACTTCCGCGCGGCCGGCTACGTCAAGCGGTTCTCGGACGCCGCCACACTGAGTCGCATCGGGCGCCGCACAATCACCGCCGAAGCGATGGACGCGGTGAGCCGAGCGCTCGTCAACCTGGAGGTCATCCGCGACTTCGCGCTGGCCGGCGTCGGGCGCGTGTCCGCGGTCAATCGCGACGCCATCCCCACCGCGGCAGATTTCATCATGCGGCGCGAGGACATCGACACAGTGCTCGTCTACGGCCTGGTCGAAAACCGCATCGACGGCTCGCTGCGCACGAACTCGGCGAGCGTCGACCCGGCGGCATTCATGGAGAACGCGTTCGGCAAGGACGACAAGGGACGCTTCTACGGCGGTGGCAGGCGCGACAAGGGCGGCTTCCAGATCCCGCTCGGCTTCTTCGGCGAGGCTACCGACGAGGAGAGCCTGTGGAAGCTGGTCACCCAGGTCGTCCGGGGACGCGTTTCGCGCGTCATTCCGGATCTGGACAAGGTCCAGGCCCGACTCTCGGACCCGGGCAAGAACGGCACCTGACGTGAGTCGCCGCGGAATTGGACGCACCGTCGCGGCGGTGCTGGCCGCGCTGGGCATCGGGCTGTTCGTGGTCTCGGGAGTGCTGCTTTCCCGGAGCAAGGTCTCGTCCTGGAAGGCCACGCAGGGCGTGCTGGTCAAGCGCTCCGCTTCAGGCGCCCGGACACACCTCGCGTTCAGCTACCGCGCGAACGGCCAGCAGCATCTGCTCGAGCAGGACGTGCCGTCGGGCTCGCCGGATGCCGCGATCATCGTGGGAGGGAAGCACGTGCTCTTCTACGATCGTCGCGCCGTCGAACACGCTACTCTTGATCGGCCGAGCTTGTTGGCTCCACTGACGCTGGCAGGCTCCGCATTGATCGTGCTGGCGGGAGCCGGGCTTGTCTTCTATCTGACTCGCGGCGAGCAGAAGGCCTAGCGGTCAAGGAGAGCAGCATGAAGCGCATTGTGGTTCCGGTGGATGGATCGGAAGGCGCCGGCAAGGCGGCCAGGTTCGCCGCGGAGCTGGCCGCTGCCATGAACGCCGAGCTCGTGCTGTTGCACGTGTTCGATGCGCCCGCCGTCGCGCAGATGGGTCTGGAAGCGTTCGACCGCGAGGGCGTCGCGCGCGCGGAGGAGTACGTAGCCAAGGGCAGCTTCGATGCAGCGCGCGCCGCAATCGGAAACACGCAGGTCAAGATCACGACGCACAGCGACCTCGGTCATCCCGCGCATGGGATCGTCGCCTATGCGACGGACTGCTCGGCGGACCTGATCGTGATGGGCACCCGCGGCCGTTCCGGGATCGCGGAGCTCCTGCTCGGCAGCGTCAGCGAGTACGTGCTGCGTAACGCGCCGTGCCCGGTCACCGTGGTGCGCTGAACCCGGCTATCGCCCGCCCGGGGACGGATAGCCTTGTCATTTCCGCGGGGTAGATGCGTCCGTCAGAGGCGTGACCGCGACCATTTGCCTGCGCCTCTTGCGGGGGTATGGCAGGCGCATGCGTACGATCCGCCTTGGGCTTCCGTTGGTCGGCTTGTCGCTTCTTGTTGCATGCGGCGGGTCGACTCCACCTCCACCTCGAACTCCACCGCCCCCGAGCGCCGAACCGGCGCCGCCTCCGCCGCCCTCTGCGTCGGCAGAGGAGCCCGCGGCTTCGGCGAGCGCGGAACCCGACGAGTCACCCCCTCCGGATGAGCCGCCCGCTCCCCAGAAGCCCAAGTCCGCCGCCACGATCGGCGGCCAGAGCATCAGCGACGTGGACGCCAAGGACGTCGTCGCGGCGGTGCAGAAACTGAAGTGGGCTCCCCAGAACGTGGCGATCAGTCAAGGGACGGTCGGCAAGTACGAGAACATCCGCTTCGGGATCCAGAACGGCAGCGCGAGCGGCCACATCGAGATCGTCCGTCCGGCGCACGACCCGAGTACGGGGGGTGCCAACATGATGGCGCCCAAGGACCAGGCGGCGATGAACGAAAACACCGGCGCCGTCTATCTCGACAAGGACGCGGACGTCATCGTCACGGTGGTAGTCGACGGCAACAAGACCGCCGCCAAGCGGCTGCTCGACAAGCTCGTCAAGAAGTAGAAAGTCCGACTAGTTGAAGGTCGTGGCCTCGAGGATCTTCTTCAGATAGGGAGCCTGCGTGGCCTCGTCGGAGACAGGCACGAGGTACGAGAACGAGTACCCGTGCCCGTCCTTCATGAAGTTGCACGAGTGCCAGACCTCGGCCGTGCCGGTGTCTTCCGTGTACCAGACGCCCTCGAGCTCGACCCCCGGTTGGCCACTGCAGATCGTGTGCTTTTCGTAGCGCTTCGTGAAGCGGTTGAGCTTTTTCGTCTGCGCGTTGGACATGACGCGACTCAGCTCGTCCAGCTCGTCCGTGATCGGATGAGCGATGGGCACGAGAACGATCGCTTCGTCGCGACCCAGGCTCAGGTTCCGCACCAGCTCGATACTGGTGCTGGCCACCGTCTTGGCCGCGAACGACACCGGATAATGGGCGGTAATAAGACCGTTCATCGAGTTGTAGCTCTGCGATAGCGGCTCGCTGGTCGGCGCGCTCGCACTCGTGCCCTTGAGCTTCGACGCGAGCTTCTTGCACGCAAGAAGCGCTACCACCGCAACCAGTGCGACCAGCAGTGTGTGGAGCCGCATCCGTGATCTTTCCATTTCTGCCTCCAGGCCGCACAAGACGCGGCTCGAGCCTCGCGGCCAGTGTACGCGAAGTGCCCGCGCTCGGGACACGTCGTTCGATATCCAGCCCGGATGTGCGCCACTAGCCGGCTTCTCGCCCGAGCGCTTGGTCCAGCTCGTCCAGGAGCCGCTGGCCGGTGAACGGCTTGTGCAGGAAACGCACTCCCCTGGGCAGCGACGCGCCATGGTGCCTCAGGTCGCCTGATACGAGAACCGCGCCGAGCCCGGGCTTCATCGCGAGGAGCTCGCGGCAAAGCTCGATGCCGCTCCGCCCGGGCATGACCACGTCCGAGATCACGGCGTCGAGGCGCGCTAGCTCCGACGCAGCCAGAGCGAGCGCTTCATCGGTCGACCCTGCTTCAAGCACCGTGAAGCCCGCTTCTTGCAGGCTGTGCACCAGCGGCGCGCGCACGTGGGGCATGTCGTCCACCAGCAACACGACTCCGTGCGAATGCCGGCGACGCGGCGGCGTCCCGGGTGTCGACTCAGGCGCCTGCCGGGGCGCGTCCTCGACCGGCAGGTACACGACGAACTCGCTCCCCTGTCCGGGCTCGCTCTCGACCGTGATGTGCCCACCGCTCTGGGTCACGATGCCGTATACCGTCGACAGGCCCAGGCCGGTGCCGCGTCCCGCTTCCTTGGTCGTGAAGAACGGCTCGAACACGCGTTGGCGCGTCTCGGCGTCCATGCCGCGACCCTCGTCGCGCACGCCAAGGGTCGCCCAGCGCCCGGCCGGTATGCCGCGCGGGTCGCGGTCCTCCACAAGGACGAACCGGGTGGACAGCTCGAGATGCCCGCCCTGGTCCATCGCATCGCGCGCGTTGAGCGCGAGGTTCATGACCACCTGCTCGATCTGGCTGGGATCGGCGCGCACTTGCGGAAGCTCAGGATCGAGGATGCTCCGGACAACGATGCCCGACCCGAGCGTGCGCTCCAACATGCCGCGCATCCTGGCGACGACGTCGTTCAAATTGAGCGCCGCAGGTCGCATCCTCTGGCGCCGGCTGAAGGCCAGAAGCTCCCGTGTCAGCTCGGCAGCGCGTCCCGCCGCGTGATCGAGATCCTGGAGGTGCTGCAGTAGTGGCGACCCCGGCGGGAGTCGACGCGAAACCAGCTCTGCGGAGCTCATCATCACGGTGAGCAGATTGTTGAAATCGTGCGCCACACCGCCTGCCAGCTGACCGATCGCCTCCAGCCGCTGCGAACGCCTGAGCTGCTCTTCGAGCGCATCGCGCTCGGTAACGTCGTGCACGATGGAAAGCAGCAGCGTCTCACCCTTCAGCACCACGGGCCCGGAATGCACCTCCACGTGGCGGACGTCGCCGGACGCCGTGCGGTGGCGGAACCTGAAGTAGCGGCGCATTCCGCTGCGCGCGTTCTGCATCTCCGCCACCACCTCGTCGTGGGTCAGCATGTTGATGTCGGTAATCCGCATCTCCCTGAGCTGATCGAGAGACCAGCCGTAGAAATCGACCGCCGCCTGGTTTGCATCGACGATCCGCCCGGTTGAAGGCGAGATCAGAAGCTTCACGGCGGTGTTGACCTCGAACAGCGCCCGGTAGAAGTCCTCGCTCTGGGTGAGCGCCCGCGGCGAGGCGGCTTCCCGTGTCACATCGCGCACGAGCGTCATCGAGCAGGTCATGCCGTCCAGGCGGAACTCGGCGCTGCGTACCTCCATCGCGAACTCGCGCCCGTCCCGGGTGCGCGCCGTGGTGACGTAGATGGACGGCACCGACTCGCGCGCGTCGCGACGACGCGCGAACTCTGCAATGGTCTCCCGCGCTTGCGGCGCCAGGAGATCGAAGATCGACATGCCGAGCATGTCCTCTTCGTTGGCGTATCCGAAGAGCTTCACCAGCGCGGGATTGGCCACGCCAATCCGCCAGTCAGCCGCCACGCCGATGGCGTCCTGGGACTCGGCAAAGATGGCGCGCAACACCGGCCAGACGCTGTCGGCTGTCAGTTTGTCGGCGGACTTTTCCGACATTCGCCCCAGCGGCTTAGCCCGATAGCGCGCCGCGCGCCACCGCGACCGACCTCCGGGGCCGCCGACCAGGTCTCACGGCACCGGCCCGCAGTGCCGCGGCTTGTTGCAAAACGCGATTTGGACCGGTTCGCCGCCGCTGGGCACTGCTATCAGCTTGACGGTGCGATACGCCGTCGGCCGCCTGCCCTGGCAGAGCGTATCGATGTCGAATACCAGGTGCAGCTCGCCGTCCTCGCGAACAACACCGGCGAGCGAGTACGTCCGGTTCGAGTCGTGCACGAACGAATAGGCGACCAGCCGCTGTGCGGAGAAGTCCACGCCCGCCGGCGGGTCGCAGCCGAACCCCCGACGAAACCCTTCGGCGCTGTCGGCGACTGCGATACCGGTCGGCGCGCCAGCGACGCCAGGAGCCGTTTCGGCGTCGCCGCCGTGGAGCGACCGGCAAGCGGGCGGAACGCCGACCAGGAAGAACTTGACTGAACCCGCGACAGGTTCGCAACCCAGAGGTTGGGCCGGCTGGAAGTGCGGGGTCGTCCCGGCCTTCGCGGCGTCCGCTCCGGAGGCTTCTGCCGCGTCGGGCGCCGCGGCAGTGCCGGCATCGGCGGTTTGTGGCGGTGCGGGCTTGCTCCAACCGATCGGCTGATCGCTCTTCCACGATGGTTGGTGTGTGCACGCGGACATGAGGAGCAGGATGATAGGCAGGCCGCGGCGTGCACCCATGGAGCGCAGCATGCCCGCATTCCGTGCCGCGGTGCAACGGCGCCTCCTGTGCCGGTGGGGCACAGAGCGTTGCGACTCGACCACGAAGCGCGGCGCCGCCGACGCGGAGATCGCCACAATTCCAGGCGCGCCGTGCGGCATGCGCATTGCAGAGCAGGGACAAGCGGTCCCCGGGGCGCCGCACGAAACAAAGACGCGCGAAGTCACGCGTCCGACAAGGAGCGTTCGATGGGACTGTCCAGCATCGCGCGGGGCGCCGCTGCGCGCGCCGGGCTGAAGGCCGCGCCGATAAGCATCGGGTTCGAAATCACCCACTTGTGCAATCTCGAATGCCGCTACTGCGATCGCCATACTCCCGGTCCGCGCGAGATGACCCGCGAACAGATCCTCGGAGCACTGGGCGAGCTCTACTCGCTCGGCATGCGCCACGTCTCGCTCGACGGCGGCGAACCGCTGGCGCACCGGCACATCGACGAGGTAGCGGCGTTCCTGGCGCAACGCGGCGTCCGCATCTTCATGAACACCAACGGCATTCTGGTGCCGCGCAAGGTCGCAACGGTGCGGCTGCTCTCCAAGGTCAAGATCAGCCTCGACGGGCCACCCGCTTGCCACGACGCCATGCGCGGCGAGGGCGCGTGGCAGAAGGCCGTCAACGGCGCCATCGTCGCGCGGCACGCCGGCGTCGACGTGGAGCTCACGTGCGTCGTGGGGAGGCACAACGCCGCGCACATCGAGGAGCTGGTGGACTTCGCCGACGCGCACCGATTCCGCATCGTCTTCCAGCCTGCGCGGAGCAGCCTACTCTCCGACGGGGCGCGGGACGGTTCGGGCTTCCAGCTCGAAGCATCGGAAGTACGCCGGGTGTTTGCGCGACTCTGCCAGCTCAAGCTCCGCGGCAGCGACTCGATCGCCAACCGTTGGTCCAGCCTGCGGCACTTCCTGTCCTTTCCCGAGGATACGCCGCTGCCCTGTGCAGCCGGCTGGATCAACGCCACGCTCGATCCGGCCGGCAACCTGTTCCATTGCGGGCAGGTCGACCGCACCGACACGTCGCACAACGTCGTAGAGCTCGGCGCCCGGGCGGCGTTCGAGGGTTTGATCCGCCGCGGCTGCGCGCAGTGCTGGTGCGCGCGCGTTGTGGAGGAGAACTACGCCTGGGGCGCGCGCTTCCATCGCATGCTGCCGCCGCGCTCGGTGTCGCTGCCCGACGCAGCGCCTCAGCGCAAGCTGCCGGTGGTGGCGTGAGGCTCGGCTGCTCGGACGGCGCTGCCGACCCGTCTTCGGCGTTGGCGACGAAGGCGCTCGCTTCGGCACTGGCGCACCCGCGCACGAGCGAAAGCCGCGGCATCGCCGTGTCCATCGACTGTCGCTACATCCGCGAACGCCCCAGCGGAATCGGGGCGTACGTGCAGGCGCTCGTCGATCGGCTGCCCGCGCTCGCACCGGCAGCGCGCTTTTCGCTCTGGGTGGATCCGCGCGCGGCGGGCCCGCTCTCGCCGCTGCCGAACGTCCACGAGCGCACGGTCCGGGCGCCGGCGAACAGCCTGCGCACACTGCTCTCGCCGTCGCGACTGGTCGATCTGTCGGGCATCGACGTGCTGCACGCGCCGGCCAACATCCTCGGCCGCGGCGTCGCATGCCCGACCGTCGTCACGGTCCACGACCTGATGTGGCTCGAAAAGCCCGCCCTGTGCGAAGGGCTATCGCTGGCCACACCGCTCAAGGCTGCCTTCTACCGGGACGGCATCCGGCGTGCCCTCGGGCGGGCCACGCGCCTGGTGGCGATCTCGCGCGCCACGGCGGACGCGATCGGCCGACATGCGCCCGGCGCCGCGCTCCGTGTGCGCGTGATCCCCCATGGCGTCGAAGCGCGCTTCCGACCGCCCCGCGACCGCGCGCACGCCGAGCACGTCGCACGCGCGCTGCTTGGCATCGAGGGCCCGTACCTGCTGGTCGTCGGCCAGAACACGCCCAGCAAGAACCAGAGCGCGGTGCTCGAAGCCTTTGCGGCCGCGGATCTCGACGAACGCGTGCACCTGGTGCTGCTCCAGCGCCTGTACCGCGGACGGCGGCCGGGCGTGCTCGGCGCGACTCCGCTCGACCTCCGCGCACGGCAGCTCGGCGTCGCGCACCGCGTGCTGTTCCCCGAGCCGCAGTCCGGAGAGGCGGTGGTCGCGCTCTTGCAGGGCGCGCGAGCGTTGGTGCAGTTCTCGCGTTACGAGGGCTTCGGCCTGCCGGCCCTCGAAGCGCTTGCGTGCGGCACGCCGGTCGTCGCCAGCGACGCGCCGTCACTGGTCGAGGTGCTGGGCGGCGCGGCGCTGCACGTCCCGCTGGACATCGCCGCCCTCGCCGGTGCCCTCGAGCGCATCGTAGTCGACCGTCCGCTCGCCTCGGAGCTGTCAGCCCAGGGCCCGGAGCGCGCACGTGCCTTCTCCTGGGACCGCTCTGCCGCACTGCACCTGGAGGTGTATCGGGAGGCCGCCACCGCGGGCTAGCGGAATGCCTTCCTGTACGCCGCTTCGTCGAAACCGACGAGCACGAAGCCGTCAGCCACAACTACGGGTCGCTTGATGAGCTTGCCGTCGGCAGCCAGGGCGTCGATGGCCTCGGCGTCGCTCATGGTCTCGAGCTTCTGCTTGAAGCCGCCCTGCCGGTAGGACTGACCGGAGGTGTTGAACCACTTCCGCACTGGAAGCCCAGAGCGCTTCAGCGCCTGCTTCAGCGCCGACTTCGAGGGCGGCTTCTCCACGATGTCGATCGACTGGTAGTCGACTCCGTGGGCGTCGAGCCACTTGAGCGC
Organism: uncultured delta proteobacterium; assembly: GCA_963826085.1. Classification (GTDB taxonomy): domain Bacteria; phylum Myxococcota_A; class Polyangia; order Polyangiales; family Polyangiaceae; genus CAWDXG01. The sequence continues at coordinate 698,631 of CAWGVN010000001.1, forward strand.
CTTCCGGCACGTCCCGCACTTCGGATACTGGTAGACCTTCACGGGCGCCTACGTACCTCGAAGCCGCGCGGGGGCACAATGCGATTCAATCCGCCGATGGGGCTCGTTCCGCCCTCCACGCACCCGCGGCTGCCGCGGCCGTGGCCCGCGCTAGTCGGGGACCCAGCGGGTGGCCGCCGCCAGCGACCACAACAGCAGGCGGCCGTCGTCCAGGCCCGCGGCGAGGTGCCGCTCATCGGGGCTGAATGCGACCGAGCGGAAGGCCACGCGCCTGCGCTCCAGTTCCAGCCATGCCCGGCCGGGAGCCGCGTCCCACAGCGTCAGCACGCCGTCGGAGGAAGCCGTCGCCAGCACGCCCGCGCGGGGGGCGACCGTGAGCGAATACAGCTTGCCCGCCCGCCGCCCGAGCGCGAGCCGCCGGGGCCCGTCGAAGCTGTCGTGCACCGACCAGCGCCTCACCAGGCCATTGTCGTCGCCGCACAGGAGCGTGTCCTTGTCGCTGAAGACGAGGGTCTGGTCGTAGGCGGACAGCGGCAGCGCACCCTGCTTGCTCCCTTCGAGCGACAGCATGTGGATCTGGTTGTCGGTGGTGCTCGCCGCCACGAACGCGCCATCGGGAGGGAAAGCCAGCGCGAGCACGACCTGCATCGTGTTGTTCTGCGCGTGCGGCGCGTAGCTCTGCTTCACGTCCCAGATGCGCAGCCCGTCGGCGCCCGCGCTGGCCAGCCATCTGCCGTCGGGCGAGTAGGCGACCGACGTGACACGGTCCTGGTGCTGGAGCGTCGAGAGCACCTTGCCGCCCAACGGGTCGACGATGCGCACCCGTTCGTCGTGGGAACCGACCGCCAGCGCTTTCCCGTCCGGGCTCCAGGCGACGCTGGTCACCCCCGTTTCCGTGCCGAGCGTCCAGAGGCGACGTCCGGTGTGCGCGTCGAGGATCAGCGCGCCGCCGCTGTGCGTCGCGACCGCGAGCCGACCGCCATCGGGACTGTAGGCGAGCTGCTCCACGCGCCCTCCCCCGAGTGGAAGATCCTGCTTCCTGGTGCGCGGCAGATGCCTGAGCGGCGGCGCGGAGGTGCCCAGTGTCCAGAGCAGCGGGACCTCACGCGGCAGCTGCTCCGGCACCGCGACGCCGATCTCGAAGTAACCCGTATACGGCGCACGGAACGAGCCGACGAAGTTGCCGCCGGCCATCCGCTGCCAGTGCTTCCTGGTGCCGTCTGCGTAGTAGGCGTCGCCGGGGCGTACGTTGGTCGTCTCCAGCGTGATCTGCTCGCCGGACTCGAGTGCCACGCGGAACCGCCAGTGACAGCCGCCACCGAATGTCAGCTCGCATTTGTAGGTCGCCGGGTGACCGGCCTGCAGTCGGCTGACCTCCTCGCCCGGAATCAGCATCGCCCGCGGTGCCGCGTAGCTGTCACTCCAGGACGGAGCGCGCCGGCCGACCAGCGCGCCCGTGCCCGCCGCCATCGGCGCCAGGGTAACGAGCGCGATGACCCGGTTGCGCAGGCGCTTCCGCCCCTTTTCGTGGGCCGTCTGCTCTTCCGCCGCAGCCGCGGTGATGGCGTCGTGGTTCTCGACCACCGTGCGCGTCCGTGTCGCGAGCCAGGATGCCGGCAGCGCGACCAGATTGTCGGCGAGACAGTAGTCGCAGCGCACTCCCAACCTGTCGGGGCGTACGCTGAGCGGCGCGCCGCAGCGCCGGCAGCGCGAGACGCCCCCGGGTTGATCGGGCGGGACAGCCGCCAGCATCTTCTGCACCGCGAGGCGCACCGAGGCCCGCTCGGCCGCCGTCGTCGCCAGCGCCGCCGGGAACACGATCAGCACCATGAAGGCGAGGAATGTTGCGAGGAAGAAGCACGCGTCGCCGAAGCGCGCCACAAGATCGATCCCGAGCGCCGGACCGCTCTGGTGACCCAGGGCATCGAGAAAGAGGACCGCAACGAAGAACAGCGGCCAGGTGAGACCGAACCCCCACAAGAGCAGGTAGAACAGTCCGCCGAGGACCGTCCCCACGTTGCGCGCCACCCGGCCCCACAGCGACAGCAACGGTCCCGGCGGGCGACCCAGGCGCGTGTACAGCTGTTCAGCCGCCGCGCGATCCGCGCTCTGTTGCCGCGCCGCCGCGCGCAGCCGCTGGTAGTCGCGCGGCACGGCGACCTGGCTCCGGCAGTACGGACACGTCGTCCAGCTGCCCTCGCCGAGCGGCACCGGTCCCTGGCACGAGGGGCAGAGCAGAGGGCGCGTCGCGAGGCTGGCGTCGGGCTCGAGGCGGGCAGGACCGGGGAGCGGCATGGAAGGACGACCAGCGAGTATACAGACGAGGGCGCCTCTGCGGAGCACGGACGACACTTCCCCACATATCGGGCTTGCGGGCGAACGGCCGTTCCAAGGGGAGACGCTTCCGCGATCCGCGCGATCGAGGTACAGTTCAAGGTCGACGTCGTGTCAACTCCCGCGTGGAGCGGAGGAGCAGCCATATGAACCGGAACCGTATTCTTCCTTCGCTGTGGGTTGTCGTCTTCGCTGTTGCGGGAGCAGCGGGTTGCGGAGGAGTCCCCGACGTGACGCGATCGTCGGGCGGCGCGTTCGGCGACGCAGCGGGCGGCAGCGGCGGCTACGCCGGCGGCGCCGCGGGAGGGCCCACTGTCGGGTTCGATTCGGGCCCAGACGCGACTCCGGACTCGGGCACGCCGGATGCGTGCCAGGGCGGCTGCGACGCAGGCGCGGTGTGCGGCGACGGCAAGGTGACGGGCAACGAGACATGCGACGACGGCAACACGATCCCGGGCGACGGCTGCTCGGGCGTGTGCACGATCGAGCCCGGATATGTGTGTCCCAACCCCGGGCAGGCGTGCGTGCCGCAGGGACCGGTGTGCGGCGACGGCAAGGTGACGGGCAACGAGACGTGCGACGACGGCAACACCACTGCGGGCGATGGCTGCGACACGAATTGCCAGGTGGAAGCGGGCTGGGCGTGCTCCACGCCGGGCCAGCCTTGCGTCAAGGTGAACCAGGGCAAGTGTGGCGACGGCGCTGTGAACGCGGGCGAGCAGTGCGACGACGGCAACACCACCTCGGGTGACGGCTGCAGCTCCACCTGCCAGCTCGAAAATGGCTGGCTCTGCCCCACGCCTGGCCAGGCCTGCGTCAAGAACCAGTACTGCGGCGACGGAGTGGTCCAGCCCTCGAACAGCGAGCAGTGCGACGACGGCAACACCACGCCCGGCGACGGCTGCTCGGGCGTGTGCATGCAGGAACCTGGCTACACGTGTCCCACGCCGGGCAAGCCCTGCATCAAGATCTGGGTGTGTGGCAACGGCAAGGTCGACCCAGGCGAGACCTGCGACGACGGCAACACCAGCGGAGGCGACGGCTGCTCGGCGGACTGCACGCAGGTCGAGCCGGGCTACACCTGCCCTGCCACGGGCGGACCGTGCGCGCAGGTGCCGGCCAACACCTGCGGCGACGGCATCCTGTCCGGCACAGAGCAGTGCGACGACGGCAACACGCAGTCCGGTGACGGCTGCTCCAACACCTGCCAGGCCGAGCCCGGCTACAACTGTCCTACGCCGGGGAAACTGTGCGTTCCCGTCGCGGTGTGCGGCAACAAGAAGCTCGAGGCCGGCGAGGGTTGCGACGACGGCAACACCACGCCCGGCGACGGCTGCAGCGCCCAGTGCCAGCTCGAGCCGAACTACACGTGCCCTACGCCGGGGCAGCCGTGCGTGTCGACGGTGGTGTGCGGCGACGGCGTAGTCGCGGGCAACGAGACGTGCGACGACGGCAACACCACTCCCGGCGACGGCTGCGACGCCTCGTGCCAGCTCGAGCCGGGCTGGACATGCCCGAATCCGGGTGCCCGCTGCGTGGCCAAGCAATGCGGCGACGGCATCGTTGCGGGGCTGGAACAGTGCGACGACGGCAACGCCACGCCCGGCGACGGCTGCAACGCCTCGTGCCAGCTCGAGCCAGGCTGGGCGTGCGTGACGACGAACGGCAAGAGCACGTGCCACAAGACGACCTGCGGTGACGGCGTGAAGGAAGGCTTCGAGCAGTGTGACGACGGCAACCGGATTCCGTACGACGGCTGCTCGCCCAGCTGCACTATCGAGCCTTCTTGCGCCAACGGCGAGTGCACTCCGGTGTGCGGCGACGGATTGAAGTTCCCGCAGGAGGAGTGCGACGACGGCAACACCCAGAACGGCGACGGCTGCAGCTCGACCTGCAAGATCGAGACGGGCTGGACGTGCAACGTCGTCACGCAGGCGCCTCCGACGAAGCTCGTGATCCCGATCCTGTACCGCGATTTCCTCTACCGCGGCACGACGAGCCCCGGGCCCGGGCACCCCGATTTCCAGTGGAACATTGCCGCGGCTACGGGCCTCGTGAAGAACAATCTGGGGAGCGACGGCAAGCCTGTCTTCAACTCGTCTACCGGCAGCGGGACCACACCGCTCATCACCGACGCCACGTCCTTCTGCTGGTGGTACCACGAGAGCGGCTGTGCGGCGGGAGCAAACCCGTACGAGAAGCTTGTCTACACCACCGACGGCACGCCGACCGGTCCACCGACGACGCTGACGCTCGCGCAGCAGGGCGGCGGCAACGTCTACCAGTTCGCCAGCTCCGCGTTCTTCCCGATCGACGGCCTCGGTTGGGGCAACGTGCAGACTTACAACAACCACAATTTCTCGTTCACCAGCGAGCTCCGCTATCAGTTCACGTATCAGGGCACGGGCACAGCGCCGGTCTTCGACTTCACGGGCGACGACGACGTGTACGTCTTCATCAATGGACAGCTGGCCGTCGATCTGGGCGGCGTCCACGGGGCGGAAAACGGCAGCGTCACGCTGGACGCGACGGCGGCCACGAATCTGGGTCTGGTGGCGGGCGGCATGTACGAGATCGCCGTCTTCCAGGCCGAGCGCCATACCACCCAGTCGAACTACCGGCTCACGCTATCGAACTTCGTGCACGCGATCTCGCAGTGCACGACGACATGCGGTGACGGCATCGTAGCGGGCAACGAGGTGTGCGACGACGGCACGGCGAACAACACCGGCGGTTACGGCAAGTGCAACCCCGACTGCACGCGTGGAGCCTTCTGCGGCGACGGCACCGTGCAGAACCCGCCGGAGCAATGTGACGACGGAAGCAACACCGTCACCTACGGCGGCACGAGCAAGCAGTGCGGTCCGGGCTGCACCTGGGCTCCCTATTGCGGCGACAAAGTGGTCTCGAACGGCGAGCAGTGCGACGACGGTACCGCGAACAACACCGGCGGCTACGGCAAGTGCGGCCCGAACTGCACGCTCGGGCCGCGCTGCGGCGACGGCATCCTGCAGCCCGGCAACGGCGAGCAGTGCGACGACGGACCCAACAACGGCGCGACCAGCAGCGCTTGCCAGGTCGACTGCAAGCTCAAGTGCGGCAACGGAAAGATCGACCAGGGCGAGGAGTGCGACAGCGGCACCGCGAACAACACCGGCGGCTACGGCAAGTGCAACCCCGACTGCACACTCGGTCCGCGCTGCGGCGACGGCGTGAAGAACGGCACCGAGCAGTGCGACGACGGCAAGAACGACGGCAGCTACGGCACCTGCAACCCCGGCTGCACGCTCGCGGACTATTGCGGCGACGGCAAGCTGACAAGCCCACCCGAGACCTGCGATCAGGGCAGCCAGAACAGTCCCACCGCCTATGGCCAGGGGTTGTGCACGACGGCGTGCAAGCCGGCGCCCTACTGCGGTGACAAGGCCGTGGACGGTGCGTTCGGCGAAAAGTGCGACGACGGCGTGAACAACGGCCAACCCGGCTCCTGCACCATCGACTGCAAGAACTTCGTGCCGCTACAGAGTTGCGGCGACGGCCAGATAGAGCCGCCCGAGCAGTGCGACGACGGCAACGCCAACGGCACGCAGTCGAGCACCTGCGACGTGCACTGCCGCTTCAAATGCGGCAACGGCTACAAGGACCCGGGCGAGCAGTGCGACAACGGCATCAACGACGGGTCGTACGGCACCTGCAACCCCGACTGCACACTGCCGGACTACTGCGGCGACGGCATCAAGAACGGCCCCGAACAGTGCGACAACGGTTCGGCGAACCAACCCGCCTCGAGCGCCTACGGTGCCGGCGCCTGCACGACCGCCTGCACATGGGCGCCCTACTGCGGTGACGGCCACGTACAATCGCAGTTCGGCGAGCAGTGCGACGGCGCGACCGGGTGCGGCGCCAACTGCCAATGGGCGGTGCCGAACTAGCAGCCGGCGCGCCCGAATCTGGTCGTCGCGGCACAGATCGGCAAGCCGTGTGGAGCTTCCCGCAGCCGCCCACCCCGAGGCGCAGCCCGAGTACGGTCAGGCTCCGCAGGACTTTCACCCGTTGCCGAGACAGGCACGGCTGCCCTAGGGTGGGCAGCCATGGTCCTCAAGCTCCTCGCCCAATGGCCGCTGCTCCGGCAGATCGCGCGCCGTGCCGACGGTACGGGCGAAGAGGCGATGAGCGAAAAGACGCGCGCGCTCCGGGCACGCACGCAGGACGCCGAGGTTGCCCGTTCGGTGTGCCCGTACTGCGCCGTCGGCTGCGGCCAGCTCGTCCGTCACAGGGACGGCAAGCTCGTGTCCATCGAAGGCGACCCGGCGAGCCCGATCAACCAGGGCACGCTGTGCCCGAAGGGCGCCGCGAGCTACCAGCTGCTCACCCAGCCCGATCGCATTACGAAGGTGCGCTACCGGGCGCCGCGCGCGACATCATGGCAGGAGCTGCCGCTCGAGCAGGCCATGGACATGCTGGCGGAGCGCGTGTGGGAGTCGCGCCACGCCACCTTCGTGACCGAGCACGAGGGCGAGCCGGTGAACCACACCAGCGCCGTCGCGCACCTGGGCGGCGCGACGCTGGACAACGAAGAGAACTACCTCATCAAGAAGCTGTTCACCGGAGGCCTAGGCATGGTCTCCGTGTCGAACCAGGCTCGAATATGACACTCGAGCACGGTGCCCGGTCTGGGCACCAGCTTCGGTCGCGGCGGAGCGACCACCGCGCCGCAGGATCTGGCGAATGCCGACTGCATCCTGATCCAGGGCTCGAGCATGGCCGAGGCGCACCCCGTGGCTTTCCGCTGGGTGATGGCGGCGAAGGAGCGCGGCGCGACGGTGATCCACGTCGACCCGCGCTTCTCGCGCACCAGCGCGCAGTCGGACATCTGGGTGCCGATCCGCGCTGGCGGCGACCTCGCGTTCCTGGGCGGCCTGGTGCGCTACGCGCTCGAAAGCGAGCACTACTTCAAGGACTACGTCGCGCACTTCACGAACGCCTCGGTCATCCTGAAAGAAGAGTTCCAGGACACCGAGGACCTCGACGGGCTCTTCTCCGGATGGAACTCCAACGAGAAGCGCTACGACCCATCGAGCTGGCGCTACCAGGGCGACGACATCTCCCGCCCCGAGCGCGATCTGACGCTCCAGCACCCGCGCTGCGTGTTCAATGTGCTGCGCCGCCACTTCAGCCGCTACACGCCGGAGATGGTCGAGCGCATCGCCGGCGTGCCACAGGAGTTGTTCGAGCGCGTCGCCGAAGCGCTGTGCAGTGCCAGCGGCCCGGAAAAGACCGCCGCCATCTGCTACGCGGTCGGCTGGACGCAGCACTCGAAGGGCGTGCAGGTGATCCGCACCGCGGCCATCCTGCAGCTCTTGCTCGGCAACATGGGCCGTCCCGGCGGCGGCATCCTGGCGCTACGGGGGCATGCCTCGATCCAGGGCTCGACCGACATCCCCACGCTGTACGACATCCTGCCAGGCTATCTGCCGATGCCGCGCACCGGCGCGGGGCACGACACCCTCGCCGGCTGGATCGCCAGGAACAAGAAGAAGGGCGGCCTGTGGAACCACATCGACGCCTACATGAGGAGCCTGCTCCGCGCGTGGTACGGCGTCGCGTCCAATGAAGCCAATGACCACGGCTTCGCCTTCATGCCGCGGCTCACGCGCGACCACTCGCACTTCTCGTTCTTCACCGAGATGATGGACGGAAAGCTCGAGGGCCTGTTCGTGATGGGGCAGAACCCCGCCGTCGGCGCGCAGCACGCCCGGCTCGAGCGCAAGGCGCTGTCGCGCCTGAAGTGGCTGGTCGTGCGCGACCTCGTTGAAATCGAGACCGCGAGCTTCTGGTACGACTCTCCCGAGGTGCGCCGCGGCGAGCTACGTACCGAGGAGATCGAGACGGAGGTGTTCCTGCTGCCCTGCGCAGGCCACGCCGAGAAAGAGGGCGCGTTCACCAACACGCAGCGCTTGCTGCAATGGCGGGAGAAGGCCGTCGATCCGCCCGGCGATGCGCGCAGCGAAGCGTGGTTCATCCACCAGCTCGCCCTGCGCCTGAAAGAAAAGGCCGAGGCCTCGGACGATCCGCGCGACGCGCCGCTGCGCGCGCTCGACTGGTGGTATCCGGAAGACGAGCACGGCGAGCCGGTGATGGCCGCCGTGCTGGCCGAGATCAACGGCTGGCGCGTGGAGCAGGGCGATAGCCACCAGGGCCGCGTCCACGCCATCGACCGCAACGGCCGCCCCCACCACGGGGCGCAGCTCGCGGGCTTCCCCGAGCTCCGCGCCGACGGCTCCACGGCGTGCGGCTGCTGGATCTACTCCGGCGTCTACGGGCCGGACGGAGTGAACCGCGCGGCGAGCCGCGCTCCGGAGGGCCGATACGCGCACGGCTGGGGCTTCGCGTGGCCCGGCGATCGCAGGATCCTCTACAACCGCGCCAGCGCCCGCCCCGACGGCGCGCCCTGGAGCGAAGAAAAGAAGCTCGTCTGGTGGGACGACGCCGCCGGCGAGTGGACCGGCCTCGACGTGCCGGACTTCCCCAAGGCAAAGCGCCCGGACTACGCGCCGGCGGCCGGAGCGACGGGCCTCGACTCGGTGCCGGGCGATGCGCCGTTCATCCTGCACGAGGACGGCCTGGGCTGGCTGTTCGTGCCGGAGGGGCTGAAGGACGGCCCGCTGCCCGCGCACTACGAGCCGCTCGAGTCGCCGCTGGACAACGCCCTGTACAAGCAGGGCACGAATCCCGCCGTGCGCCGCTTCACGCGAGACGACAATCCGTTCGTCGCGCCGCACGACCCGCGCTTCCCGTTCGTGCTGACGACGTATCGCCTGACCGAGCACCACACCGCGGGCGCAATGAGCCGCTACCTGAGCCACCTGGCCGAGCTCTCGCCCGAGCTGTTCCTCGAGCTGTCGCCCGAGCTCGCGCTGGAGCTCGGCATCGCCAACACCGACTGGATCACCGTGGAAACGCCGCGCGGCATCGTCGAAGCGCGCGCGCTGGTCACGCGCCGCATGCGGCCGCTGATGGTCGACGGGCAGATCGTCCACCAGGTCGCCATGCCCTTCCACTGGGGCTCGGCCGGACCCGTGCGCGGCGATGTGGTCAACGATCTGATCCCGCTTTCCGGCGAGCCGAACGTCACTATCCACGAGTCCAAGGCGCTGCTCTGCAACGTCGTCCGGGGTCGGCGCCCCGCCGACGCCGATATCCCGCGCCGCCTCGCCGAGCTCGCAGGGCCGCCCACCACGCGCTGAAGCGCCGGTGCTACGCTCGCTTCATGGCGCGCATAGCCTTCGCGTGGCTCGCCGGAGCAATCGTAGCGGCGTCGTGCACCCCGAGCCGCCCGTCGGGACCGGCGCCGGAAGAGGCACGAACGCCGGTCGTCAGCGTCGCGCAGCCGCCGCCGCCAGTGCCGGCCGCGTCACAGTCCGCGTCCGCGTCGCCGCCGCCCCCACGGCCGCTCGAGACGGTCGCCAGGCACGATGCCGGCCATTGCACGCCGCTTGACGGACCAGGTCTGGTGGGTCGTGGATCGCAACAATACGTGGAGGCGAAGACCCCGGCCGAGTGCAAACGCTGCAACGGCGACTGGGGCCCGCACGGGTTGGTGGGCGTGACAGGCTGCCTATGCCGCACGCCCGACGCGAACAAGCCATGCGAGAGCCCCCACGACTGCGTCGCCGAGTGCCTGGTGGATCGGAAGCAGGCGCGTGACGCCGAAGACGGCTGTCCGCACCCCATCGGCCACTACCACGGCCACTGCGCCGCGCAGTACACGACCTTCGGCTGTCACGGCTACATCGTGGAGAAGGCGACGCCAGCTGGTGCTCGGCAGAGCGTGCGGTTCATCTGCCTCGACTAGCCTTCGCCGGCTTCCAGACCGGCGGCGATGCCGACGCCGCGCGACTGCCTCGCGTGAAGCTCGCGTGGCGAAGCTCCGCGTCGTACTCGCGCCAGTCGGCGAGATCGACCCCGGGGAACGTCGGCACGCAGTACTTCCGCGTTCGCACCCGCTCGAGGCTGGTCGCCCCTGCGCTGACCACGGGCAGATGCCGGAACGACGTGGTCGCGTAGAACATTCTGTAGTGGAAGAAGTTCTTCTGTACGATCAGGTCGGCGGCGCGCGCCGAGAGACCGAGGTCCGCCCAGAAGCGCGGGTGGATCGGCAGCGGCGGGCGCTCCGTCACGGCTACGTGGAACGAGCCCACGTCGAGCCGGAGCGTGCGACCGAACTCGGTCTCTGCACGCGCGGAGACGATCGCGTCGAGGTGCACCTCGGGCTGGCCATAGCCGGGCGTGCCGGCTAGCACGAGCGAACGAAGTGAGCCGTCAGGTGCGTCCCAGTTCGCTTCGACCAGCGCGGGATCGTGGACCGGGACGAAAGCGTGGAGACCACGGTCGTCGCGCGCCAACGCCTGCACGAAGTGCGTGTTGCCGCCCGGCGCGCCGGCACCGACGATGTCGTCCACGTCGACCAGCGTGACCGGACCGAGCCGACGCCAGAGCGAGGCGCGCACTTCGTCGAGCGCCTCGTCCACACTGCGCATCGCAGGTATCGGCGCCTTGCGCTCCGCCCATGCGCGGTCGGCCAGCTCCGAAGCCAGGCGATCGGCAAGCGCCGGGTCGCCGTCCGTGCACACGTGCGCAGCCCAGCCGAGGTCCTCGGCGGCCGTGTAGGGATGCACCATGAACAGGCTCACGTTGAGCACACGCGGATCGCGCTCGATGCGCTTCATCCAGCGGAATACGCCCCGCATCGGCGCGAAGAAATCGATGGTGATGCCGCCGCCGAGCACCATGGGCAGCTTGCGCCAGGCGTGCACGGGGCTCACCTGGCCGCGCAGCGCGCGGATCAAGCGGTTGCCGGCGCGGAAGCCCGTCGGCGCCAGATCCCAGTGCGGGTTGGTCCGGTACGCCTGCATGATCTCGGTCGCGCCGACCATGCCCGCCGAGAGATTGGCGTGCAGGTCGTAGCTGGCGGCGATCTTCACCTCGTCGCCCGCGGCTTCGCGCACCCGACGCAGGATGACGGTTTCCGGCGCCTCGTCGAGATCGTCCACCTGCATCGAACCGTGCAGCGCAAGGTAGACGCCATCGAGCTGCCCGGCCTGCGCCAGCTTCTCCACCAGCCCGTCGAGGATGGAGTCGAAGCACTCGCGGGTGAGCGGGCCGCTGGGCACGGCCATCGACGAAGTCAGCGGGACGCTTTCCACCCCGCCGGCCAGGCGCGCGGCCTGCACGAATCCGGTGAGCTCCGCGTGGGGCATGAAGCTGATGAGCTCCGTCCCGCGCAGGGTGCAGGCCCGGGCCAGCGCGTCGCCCTCCAGGTGATGCAGCCGCTCGAAGTCCGCCCGCTCGGTGCGGAGCGGCGAATAGGCATTGGCCTCGTGGAAGATGCGGCCGTAAGCGATGCGGAGCGGCCGCCCCCCTCGTCCCAGCTGGATGCGTTTCATGCGAAGAGCTCCCCGATGAACAGGATGAGCAGCCTCTCGCGCGCTGCCGGTGACGCCGCGTTGATCAACCGGTGAATCATCCCGGCCCTCGACGGCAGCTGCCCGTCCGTGATGCCGAGCTCGCCCATCAGCGCGCCGGTGTCGATCCCGTCGGCAGCGCCGGCACCGATCTGCTCCAGCATCGCGACCACGCCTTCAGGCGCCGGCTGGGTGGGCGGCAGATCCACCACGCTGGCGCGCAGATCCTCCGCGAACGCGTCCACCCGCGCGGCGTTGCCCGGATCCAGCGTCAGGTGGATGTGCGCCGGCGAGCGGCCGTAGGCGTAGGTCGGCTGTACGTGCCAGCCGCGCTCGGTCAGACGATCGGCGAGCTCGAACACGTCGCCCTGGTCGGTGGTGAATGCAAACAGGTTCATGTCGGGGCGCCCCAACATGTGGATACCTTCGAGCCCGTCCACCGTGTTCACGAGCTTCTGCGTGGCGTCCCACATCGCCTTCGCTCGCTCGCGGTACCCTTCGCGTCCGAGCGAACCGAGGACAGCGAACGCCGCGCCCATGGCCGCCACGGACTTCGAGCCGAGCGTCGTGGAGTTGACGATGGCGTAGCCGCTCCAGCGCGCGCAGGCATAGTACTGCGCGTCGCGGAGCTCGCGGCGACGCTGCAGGAGGACCGAGATGCCCTTGGGCGCGAAGCCGTACTTGTGCAGATCCGCGGAGATGCTCGTCACGCCCTCGAGCGAGAAGTCGAAGGGCGGCAGCGCCACGCCGTTTTCCCGCATGAACGGCAGCACGAAGCCGCCGACGCAGGCGTCCACGTGCATCAGCACGTCGTGCTCGCGTGCGAGCTGGGCCAGCTCCTCGATCGGATCGATGACGCCGTGCGCGTAGCTCGGCGCCGAGCCCACGACGAGGATCACGTCCTCGCTCATCTTGGCGCGCGCGTCCTCGACGTTGGCGCGGAACGTGACCGGGTCGACATCGACCACGACCAATTCGACGCCGAGATAGTGCGCGGCCTTGTGGAAGCAAGCGTGCGCGGTCTCCGGCAGCAACATTTTCGGCGTTTTCGTGCGACCGCGCATGAAGTCGCGGGCGCTCTTCACGGCGAGCATCACGCTCTCGGTGCCGCCCGCGGTGGCTGTTCCGCAGGCGCCCTCCGGCGCGTTCAAGAGCTCGAGTGCGGCGTGGACGACGCTCGTCTCGATACGGCGCGCCGAGGGGTACACCGTCGGATCGAGACCATTGATCGGCATGCAGGCCGCGAAGGCCTCGCGAGCCAGCGCCCGGAGCGGCTCGCCGGCGTCGTACACGAACGCGAAGGCGCGGCCGTTGCTTTCCAGATCCTGGGCGCGTTGATCGGTGAGCGCCGCGAGGACCTCGTCCCGCGTGCGGCCCTTTTCGGGTAGTGCAGTGTTCATCTTGCCTCCGGTTCCTTCTTGAGCGGGGCGAGTAGCCCCGTCCACAAGAGCTCGTGCACAGGCGCGAGCTCGATGTCCGTCATCACGCGCTGGACCATCAAGCCGTCCGTGACCGCGCGGATGAGCGCGATCAAGGCGTCGGGGTCGCAGGGCTTGACGATGCCGTCACGGATCCCCTGCCGGATCCTGTCGGCCGCGGCGCGGCGGTGCGCCTCGAACACGCGGTTGCCGACGTCGATGATGGCCTGCATGCGCGTACCGGCGCTGGTGGCGATCGCCTGGCTCAGGAACACAACGCGCTCCTCGCGCCCGTGATGGAACTCGTGCACGGCGCGCACCTGCGCGTACAGCCGGTCGATCGGATGCGTGTGCTCTTCGACACGCTGGAGCACGAACACCGCCTGCTCGCTGAGCAGATCCTCGAGCGCGATCTCGACGATGTGGCTGCGCGAGGGGAAGTGATAGAGCAGTGTCGGCCGCTTGACCTCGAGCGCCTGGGCCAGCCGGCTCATCGACACCTCGAGCCCCTCGCGCTGCAGCACCGCAACGGCCCGGCGTGCCAATTCGCGGCGTTTTTCGGGTTCGGGGAGGCGCGCCATGGCTTGACGATTCGTCAGATAATCTTTTCCTGACGATATGTCAACCTACGATCGGCTGCCCGCTCTCGCAGTGCTGCACCGCAAGCGGCCGACCAAGGCGGTTTCCCCGGTTTTCAAGTCGGTGCACCGCATGCCATCGGCGTCGGACTGGCGTACGTTCCCCCGCTGCCCTATCGCCGCCGGGCTGGCGAGGAATAGGCAGAGAGCGCCGAGTACAGCGCTTCCACGCCGGCGCGGTCCTCGCCGAATCGGCACCGCTCCCGGCGCCGCCCTGAAAAGTAGCCGCCCGTGTGCTCGATCCCCGCGGGCTCGAGCGCCAGGTACAGCGGTGTGTCGGCGCCCTGTTCGGGGCTCTGGCTGCCGCCGAAACCAAGATCGCCGGAGAGCTGCGAGCGCACGTCGCCCGGATGGCATGCGTTGACGGAGATGCCCTTCGCTCCGAGCTGCTCGGCGAGCGCGACGGTCAGCATGCGGTCGGCCTGCTTCGATTGGCGGTAGGCCTCGTCGTTGTCATAGCGGCGGCGCTTGAACTCCAGGTCGTCGATCTCGAGCCCGCCGGCCCAGTAGCTGGCCACGTTGACGATACGTCCCCGGCGCGCGGCGAGCAGGTCGCTGAACGCCTCGCTCATCCACAGATAGCCGAGCACGTTGGTCGCCAGCTGCCGCTCGATCCCCTCGGGCGTCTCCTCGCGCCGCCGCGGCGCAATGGCGGCGTTGTTGACGAGCACATCCAGCGGTCCCTGCCAGCGGCTCGCAAGCGCCTCGATCGCTTCCCGGCGCGACACGTCCACGAGTTCCAGCCGGACCTTGCCATTGCCGGTGCTCCGACGGATGGACTCGGCAGCCTTGCTGCCTGCTTTCTCGTTCCTGCAGCCGAGCGCGACCTCGAGGCCGCGCTCGGCGAGACCCACGGCGATGGCTTTGCCGATGGCGCCGTTGGCGCCGGTGACGAGCGCAACGTGGGGGCTTTTCGACATGTCGCCTAGTATCCGCCCGGCCGGCGTTGCTGCAACGATCGTCTCCAGGACCCATCCCGGGCCCTGGAACGCGCCGCAAGCGTTGATCCGCCCCGCACCGGCGCCCTAGCATCGCGGGGACCATGAGCGACGCTCGAGACGGAAGGCCGCAAGGCTGATGGCTATCGGCGACGGCGCCTCGAGCCCGAACCAGGCGCGGCACGACTTCGTCGCCGAGCGCACGCGCGTGGGGTTCTTCACGGATCCGACGCTGTGCATCGGCTGCAAGGCGTGCGAGGTGGCGTGCAAGGAGTGGAACCAGCTGCCGGACGACGGCTACGTCTTCAGCGGCCAGTCCTACGACAACACGGGGCAGCTCGGCGCGTCGACGTGGCGTCACGTGAAGTTCGTGGAGTTCGAGGAGCGCGTCGGGGCGCAGGTCGCCGGGCTCTCGGGCGACCTCGGCTGGATGTTCCTGTCGGACGTATGCAAGCACTGCGAGAAGGCCGGATGTCTGGAGGCTTGCCCGACCGGCGCCATCGTCAGGAACGAGGTCGGCGCGGTGTACATCCAGGACGACGTCTGCAACGGCTGCGGCTATTGCGTCGTGAGCTGCCCCTTCGGCGTCGTCGACCGCCGGCCGGCGCCGCTGCCGGGCGCGGGCGGCGCGTTCAAATGCACGCTCTGCTACGACCGCCAGATCGACGGGCTTGTGCCCGCCTGTGCGAAGACCTGTCCTACCGAGTCGATCAGCTTCGGCCCGCTCGATTCGCTCCGCGAGAGCGCGCGACGGCGCGTCGACGAGCTGCGACAGCGGGGCTTCGACGGCGCGCGGCTGTACGACGCATCGAGCACGTCCGTGGAGGGCACGCACGCCATGTTCCTCCTGCCGGGGCCTGCGGAGCGTTTCGGTCTGCCGCCGGTGCCGGAGCTGCCGCAGCGCGATCTGTCGAACGCATGGCTGGTCGCGATCTTCACGAGCGCTCTGGCGATCACCTGCACTCTGCTTTGCTTCCTCTTCGGGTAACGCGATGCCCGCCCCCACCCAGCCCGATTCCGATCAGCGCGAGGAGCGCCTCGACCAGCTGAGGGAAGCCGCGCTGGAAGATGCCGCGCGGGGCGCCGCACCGCCGGTGGCGCCCGCCGGCTACTACGGCCGCCCCATGGTCAAGCCACCGGTGTGGACGTGGGAAATCCCGCTCTACTTCTTTGTGGGCGGCACGGCGGGCATGAGCGCGGTCATCGCGCTGGCTTGCGTGGCGACCCACGGCAGCCTGGAGCTCGTGCGCGCGGCGTTGTGGCTGGCCGTCGCAGGCGCGCTGCTCTCGCCGCTGTTGCTCGTTCTCGACCTCGGGCGCCCCGGGCGCTTCCTCAACATGCTCCGCGTGCTCAAGTGGCGTTCGCCGATGTCGGTCGGCGTCTGGACGCTCGTGCTGTTCTCGACCTTCGCGATCTCGGCGCTGGCGGTGTTCGAAGGGTTCCATGTGGCTTCGGACGTGGGGCTTTCGTCCCGAACCGCCGGCGACCTGCTGTTCTTTCTCACGCTGCTGGCGGGCGCGCTGGGCGCGCTGCTCGCCACCTACACCGGCGTCCTGATCGGGATGACGGCCGTGCCGGCGTGGCACGCGCATCGCTACACGCTGCCGCTGCATTTCGGCATCGCCGGGCTCGGCGCCGCGGCCGCACTGCTCGAGCTCGTGGGCTTCAGGCTGCACGCGCTCGACACGCTCGGCATTGGCGTAGCGGCGCTGGAAACCGTCATCGGCGCGTGGATCGAGCTCTACCGACACGCTGCGGCAGACCGCGCGCTGCATCGCGGCCCGGCAGGCGCTCTGTTGCGCGTAGCGGGCGTGCTCTCCGGCCCGCTCGCACTCGCGCTCCGGCTCGGCGGTCTGGTGCCCGAGGCTGCCGCAAGCTTCGTCGCGGGCGCACTCATCAGCCGCTACGGCTGGATCGTGGCCGGGCGGGCCTCGGCGTCGGACCCCGCGGCGGCGCTGCCCGACGCGGGGCGCGCGGCGCGCCGCGAAAATCCTGCACCGCCGGCATAGCGACCCGCAAGGACTGCCCCTGGGCCGCTCCCCGGTGCTGCCGGTGGTGTGGTCCGCTTGTTGCTCCTGAAGCGAGGGATGCGGGGGCTGATCGACGCGAGTTTCTTCCGCGCGCTGGAGGTGCAGAGCCAGCTGGAGCCGACTCTGACGCGCCTGGCTGCGGCCAGGACCGGAGGGCAGCCATGAGCGGCGTCGACGCGGGCACCGCGCCTCGCGCCCGCGGCGTGCTCCCTCGCGACCGACTCGGCGCGCTGATTGTCGCGCTGCGCGAGCGGGGCTACCAGGTGATCGGCCCGACGCTCCGCGACGGCGCGATCGTCTACGACGCGATCCGGAGCGACACGGATCTGCCCGTCGGCTGGACGGAGATCCGCGACGCAGGTCGCTACCGCGTCGAGCGCCGCAACGATGGCGCCGTGTTCGGCTACGCGGTGGGCCCAGACTCCTTCAAGAAGCTGTTCCACGTTCCGGTGGAGCGTCTGTTCCGCATCGAGCGCAATGGGCGCCGCGTCGGCCTGGTACCCGAGGCGCTCGAATCGCCGCGCCGCGCCCTGTTCGGGGTGCGCTCCTGCGATCTTCACGCGATCGCGATCCAGGACGGCATCCTCCGCGACGGCGCCTACGCTGATCCGCGCTACGCCGCGCGGCGCAGCGACGTGATCGTGGTGGCCCTGCAGTGCGCGGAATCCGGAGGGACCTGTTTCTGCGTTTCCATGAATACCGGGCCGCGCGCAGAGCACGGCTTCGACCTGGCACTCACGGAGCTCGGCGTGGACGGCGATCACCGCTTCCTGGTCGAGGTCGGCACTGACGTGGGGCAGGAGCTCTACGACGAGCTTGGCGTGGCGCCCGCCCGCGAGCACGACGTCCATGCTGCGGCCGCCGCCACGGAGCAGGCCGCGCGCGGCATGGGCCGGCGACTCGACACGCGGGGCATCAAGGAGCTGCTCTACGACAACATCGAACACCCGCGCTGGGACGACGTGGCGACTCGCTGCCTCGCGTGTACAAACTGCACGATGGTGTGCCCGACCTGCTTCTGCAGCAGCGTCGAGGACGAGAGCGACCTCACCAACACGACGTCGGAGCGCGTGCGGCGCTGGGACTCGTGCTTCAACCTGGACTTTTCGTACGTGCACGGCGGCGCGGTGCGCCCATCCGTCAGGGCCCGCTACCGCCAGTGGATGACCCACAAGCTCGCCACCTGGATCGACCAGTTCGGCGGCTCCGGCTGCGTCGGCTGCGGCCGCTGCATCACCTGGTGCCCGGTCGGCATCGACATCACGGAAGAGGTCGCGGCGATTCGCGATCAGCCGGTGGCGCCACGCCGACGCGGAACGAACGGAGGGCACGGAGCATGAAGATCGAATCACTGGAACGCGTGCTCAGGGAGCACGCCCTGACGCAGGGGCTGCCCGAAGCCCAGGTCCGCTTCATCACCGGCTGCGCGAAGAACGCCCGCTTTGCGGCCGGCGAATACCTGTTCCACGAGGGCGACGAGTCGAACGCGCTGTACCTGATCCGCAGCGGCCGCATCTCGCTCGAACTCGACGTGCCGCCGCGCGGTGTAGTGGAAATCGAGTCGGTGGGCCCGGGCGACGTGATCGGCGCGTCGGCCATGAGCCCTCCGTTCCGGTGGCACGTCGACGGGCGGGCTACCGAATCGACGCTGGCCATCCAGGTGGACGGGGAATGTCTGAGAAACAAGTGCGAGGCCGACCCGGCGCTCGGCTATGCGCTGCTGCAGCGGCTGCTGGCGGATCTCGCCGGGCGCCTCGTACGGGCGCGGCTACAGCAGCTGGACCTGTACCGTTCGGAGGCTGGATGAAGAGCTCCGCGCCACCACCCAGAGGTGGGAGAAAGAGCTCCGCGCCACCGCCGGGGGGTCGGAGGAAGAGCTCCGCGCCGCCGCCGCCGCCGCCGGGGCATCCGATGCTGCCGCGCATGATGCGCGTGCTGCGCACGCGGCGCGAGACGCACGACGTGTTCAGCTTCGAGCTGGATGCAGCGGCGCACGGGGGCTACCGCTTCGAACCGGGACAGTTCAACATGCTGTACGTGCCTGGTGCGGGCGAATCGGCGATCTCGGTCAGCGGCGACCCGGAACGCAACGGCCGCCTCGTCCACACCATTCGTGAAGTCGGCAACGTCACGCGCGCGCTGGGCCGGCTGCACCGGGGCGACATGGTCGGCGTGCGCGGCCCGTTCGGTGTCGGCTGGCCGCTCGGCGAAGCGCACGGCCGGGATGTGGTCGTCGTCGCCGGCGGAGTCGGTCTCGCGCCGCTCAGACCGGTCCTGTACGCGATCGCGCACCGCCGCGAGGATTTCGGGCGGGTCTCTCTCGTCTACGGGTCACGCTCGCCTGGCGATCTGCTCTTCCGGCGGGAACTGTCCCGCTGGCGGGTCCGCCTCGGCGCCCAGGTCTGGATCACGGTCGATCGAGCCGACCAGCACTGGTTCGGGCACACCGGTTTCGTGACCAAACTGATCGACGCCGTCGAGCTCGACCCCGGAAACGCGATCGCGTTGCTGTGCGGCCCGGAGGTGATGATGCGCTTCAGCGCGCGCGAGCTGGAAGGCCGCGGGCTGAGCCTCGCCCACGTCTATCTTTCGCTGGAACGCAACATGGAGTGCGGCATCGGCCTATGCGGACACTGTCAGATCGGGCCCCACTTCGCGTGCAAGGACGGGCCCGTCTTCCGCTACGACGCGATGGCCCGCTTCATGCAGACGCGGGAGCTGTAGACATGCCACGTCGGCGACCACCGAAGCTCGCGGTCTGGAAATTCGCATCCTGCGACGGCTGCCAGCTCAGCCTGCTCGACTGCGAGGACGAGCTCCTGGCGCTGGGTGATGCGGTGCAGATCGCCCACTTCCCGGAAGCTTCCCGCAGGACCATCCGCGGACCCTACGATCTGTCCCTGGTCGAGGGCTCGATCACCACGACCGGGGATGTCGATCGCATCCGCGAGATCCGGCAGGCCTCCGGGCTGTTGGTCACGCTGGGCGCCTGCGCCACGGCGGGCGGAGTCCAGGCGCTCAGGAACTTCCGCGACGTGAAGGACTTCATCCAGATCGTGTACGCGCGGCCGGAGTACATCGACACGCTGGCCACCTCGACGCCGATCTCGGCCCATGTCCGCGTGGATTTCGAGTTGTGGGGCTGTCCCATCGACAAGCAGCAGCTGCTCCACGTGATCGCCGCGGTGCTGCGCGGACACAAGCCGAGGCTTTCGTCCCGGTCGGTCTGCCTCGACTGCAAGCTCCGTGGCAACGTGTGCGTGCTGGTGGCCCACGGCACACCGTGTCTCGGCCCGGTCACCCGCACCGGCTGCGGAGCATTGTGCCCCGGTTTCAACCGCGGCTGCTACGGTTGCTTCGGGCCGTCGGAAACCGCCAACACCGCGTCCCTGGCGACGGCGCTCGAGCGTACCGGGGCGAAGCCCGACCACGTCGCTCGCCTGTACAGCACCTTCAACGCGGCGGCCGGTCCCTTTGCCGAGGTGCACGAGCGGATCAGGCTGCGCGTACTTCCGGAACACGACGGCCATGGCTAGAACCATCCGGGTCGACACGCTGGCTCGCGTCGAGGGCGAAGGCTCGCTCATCATTCGCTTCCGCGGCGAGGAGCCGCGCGAAGTCGAGCTCCGCATCTTCGAGCCGCCCCGCTTCTTCGAGGGGCTGCTCCGCGGTCGCGAGCAGGACGAGGCGCCGGACATCACCTCGCGTATCTGCGGGATCTGTCCGGTCGCCTACCAGATGAGCGCGTGTCAGGCGATCGAGAACGCCCAGGGCGTGAGCGTGGGCGGTGGGCTCCGGCGCCTGAGACGCCTTCTGTATGCCGGCGAGTGGATCGAGAGCCACGCGCTGCACATGTTCATGCTGCATCTCCCCGACTTCCTCGGTTACCCCGACGCGATCGCCATGGCCCGCGATAACCAGGAGCTCGTGCAGCGCGGGTTGCGCATCAAAAAGGCCGGCAACAGCCTGGTCAGCGCAATCGGCGGACGCGAGATCCATCCGGTCAACGCGCGGATCGGCGGATTCTACCGGGCAATCCCGCGCGCGACCCTCGATCGGCTGCTGCCCGAGCTGTGCTGGGCGCGCGACGCCAGCGAGGAATCCCTGTCCTTCATGGCGCGGCTCGAGTTCCCCGAGCTCGAGCGCGACTACGAGTTCGTCGCGCTGCACCATCCGGACGAGTATCCGTTCTGCGAGGGCCGTATCGTGTCCAACAAGGGCCTCGACATCGACGTGAGCGAGTACGACGAACACTTCGAGGAGGAGCACGTCGAGCGCTCGACAGCACTGCATTGTCGGCTGCGCGAGCGGGGCGCGTACCTGTGCGGACCGCTGGCGCGTTTCAACCTCGACTTCGCCGAGCTCCGGCCCCGCGCGCGGGCCGCCGCCGAAAGCGTCGGACTCGCGCCTCCCTGCAGAAACCCGTTCAAGAGCCTGCTCGTCCGCTGCGTGGAGGTCATCCAGGCGCTGGACGAAGCGATCGACATCATCGACAGCTACGTCCCTCCGGCACCCGCGTCCGTGGAGGTCCCGGAGCGTGCGGCGACCGGCTACGGAGCGACGGAAGCGCCGCGCGGCCTGCTCTACCATCGCTACCGCATCGGCGGAGGCGGGCTCATCGAGAGCGCGAAGATCGTCCCACCCACCTCCCAGAACCAAGGGACCATCGAACAGGATCTCTTCGCCCTGGCGCCGCAGCTGGCGATTATGCCCCACGCAGACGCGACCTGGCGTGCGGAGCAGGCAGTCCGGAACTACGATCCCTGCATCTCCTGCTCTACACACTTCCTGAAGCTCTCGATGGAAAGGCACTAGTGCCGCGCGTTCGCATCATCGGGCTGGGGCAGCCGGCCGCCGGAGACGACGGAGTCGGCATGGCTGTCATCGAGGCGCTCGGTGCCGCCGCGTTGCCCGGCGACGTTCGAGCTCCTGCAAGCGCGCGACGCCAGCGAGCTGGTCGACCTGCTCGAAGGCTGCGAGCGCGCCGTGATCGTCGACGCGGCAGTGGGCGTGGATCCGCCGGGATGCGTCCGCGTGCTCGAACCGACGGGGCTGGCCGCGCTTTCGTCGAGCCCGGTCTCCAGCCACGGCATCGGCGTCGCCGAGGCCCTGCAGCTGACGCGCGTCCTTTCGCCCGGAGCCGCCCCGTGGGTGCGCGTGGTGGCCATCGGCATCGACGCGCCGCGCCGCTACGCCGGCGAGCTGTCGCCGCCCGTGCAGGCCGCCGTCTGCCGCGCGCGGGACACCATTCTCGAGCTTGTCTTCGTTCCGCCCGACGGCGAGGCCACGTCCGCGGTGTGCGCATGACCCGCCTCGCGCTGTCGGTGGAGGGCGTGGTGCAGGGCGTCGGCTTCCGGCCCTTCGCGTACCGCGCCGCCACGGCGCGCGGCCTTTCCGGCTGGGTCGAGAACGGCAGCGACGGCGTTCGCATCGAAGTGCAGGGTCCCGACGCGGAGCTCGACGGCTTCATCGCTGCGCTCGAAAACGACCTGCCCTCGCCGGGCCGCGTCGATCGCATCAGGCGGCAGGTGGTCGAGGAACGGGACGAACCCGGCTTCGAGATCCGCGAGAGCCGCCACGGCAGCCGGGTGCAGCCGACGCTGCCCGCCGATCTCGCCACGTGCCCCGAGTGCCTCGCGGAGATCTCCGACCCACACGAGCGCCGCTACCGCTATCCGTTCACCAACTGCACCCGCTGCGGTCCGCGCTACTCGATAGTGGAGGGCTTGCCGTACGACCGCGCACGCACCTCCATGAAAGGCTTCGAGCTCTGCGCGGACTGCGCACGCGAATACGCCGATCCGCTCGACCGCCGCTTCGACGCGCAGCCCATCGCCTGCCCGCGCTGCGGACCGGAGCTCGAGCTCTCCGGGGACGAGCCTTCTCGCGGCGACGCCGCGCTCCGCCAGGCAGCGCGCCTGATCGAAAGCGGCAGGATCGTCGCGCTGCGCGGGCTGGGCGGGTTCCAGCTCCTGGTCGACGCGACCAACGCCGCGGCCGTGGCCGAGCTGCGGCGGCGCAAGCGCCGGGACGCCAAACCCTTCGCCGTGATGTTCCCGGGCCTCTCCGCCGCGCGCGCGAGCTGCCGGCTGTCGCACGCCGAGGAGCGCGCGCTGCTCTCGCCCGAGGCGCCCATCGTACTGGTGCGGCACACAGGCAGCGCGCTGGTCGAGGGCGTCGCGCCGGGCAATCCCTACGTCGGCGCGATGCTGCCGTACACGCCGCTGCACCACCTGCTGCTCGGCGAGCTCGGAAAGCCGGTGGTGTGCACCAGCGGCAACCTGTCGACCGAGCCGATGTGCGTCGGCGTCGACGAGGCGCTCTCGCGCCTCAGAGACATCGCCGACTTCTGGCTCGTGCACGACCGTCCCATCGTGCGCCCGGTGGACGATTCGGTGGCGCGCGTGGGAGCGGCCGGGCTCGAGCTGATGCGCCGCGCGCGCGGCTACGCGCCGCGGCCGGTGGCGCGCCTACCGGGCGACAAGACGGTGCTCGCGCTCGGCGCGCACAAGAAGAGCAGCATCGCGCTCGGCACCGGCGGGCAGCTCATCGCGAGCCAGCACCTGGGCGACCTGGAGAACGCCGAGTCGGTCGCGCTGCTCGAGCGCACCGTGGACGATCTCGTGCGCTTCTTCGAGTGCCGGCCGGACGTCGTCGCTTGCGACCTGCATCCGGACTACGCCTCCACGCGGCTCGCCGAGAAGCTCGCGGCACAGTGGAAGGTCCCGCTGGTGCGCGTGCAGCATCACCACGCGCACGTCGCGGCGTGTGTGGCCGAGCACGGCCTCGACGACGAGGTGCTCGGGCTCACGTGGGACGGCACCGGCCACGGCAGCGACGGCACGGCGTGGGGCGGAGAGGCGCTCGTCTGCCGGGGAGCCGATTTCGAGCGCGTCGCGACGCTCCTGCCGTTCCCGCTGCCCGGCGGCGACAGCGCGGCGCGCGAACCGAGGCGCAGCGCGCTGGGGCTCTGGTCTGTGATCGACGAGCAGACCGCGCTCGCCGAGGCGGAGCGCTGGTTCTCTCCGGTTGATGCGCGCACGCTCTACCAGGCGTGTCGCGCTGGGCTCAACGCACCGCTCACGAGCAGCATCGGGCGCCTGTTCGACGGCGTCGCCGCAACGCTCGGCCTGAACGGCCGCCAGAGCTTCGAGGGTCAAGCCGCGATGGCGCTGGAGTTCGCGGCGGACGAGGCGGACAACGCCGAGCCGTATCCGCTGCCGCTCCGCAACGGAGCTCCGTGGGTCGCCGACTGGCGGCCGCTGCTGTCGGCGATTCGCGCCGACCGCGACCGCGGAATCGCGACTCCCGTGGTCGCAGCGCGCTTCCACGCCGCGCTGATCGAGCTCGGTGTCGAGATCGCGAAACGCGCGGGGCGCCATCACGTCGTTCTGGGCGGCGGTTGCTTCCAGAACCTGCGCCTCGCAACGGGCATGCGCCGGCGGCTGGAAGAGGCGGGCTTTGCCGTGTGGGGCGCGGGCCAGGTGCCGGCCAACGACGGCGGCGTCGCCGTCGGCCAGGCGCTGATCGCGTCGCTGTCCCCGTAGAGGGACAAGTCGGAGGGCGGGACGTGAAGGCTGCGCGGGTCCGATCCTCGAATGCCGGATTGTGCATCAGAAGCGCCGCACGCGCGCTCATAACCGGGCTACGATGGACACATGCTGTCGGGCCTGAAGCGGCTGCTCGGGATGCAGCCTACCCAATCGGAGCTGGGCGCGATCGCCGCCCCGACGCACGTCCGCGTGTTCGGTCGGATCGAGTGCGCGAACATGGTCGCGAGCCCGATCAGCGGACTCATGGCGGCGGCGTTCCGCGTCGAAATCGAGCATTCGCTGTCGCGCGCCGAACGCGTGGTACTCGACAGAACCGTCGCGCCGCGCGGCGACGGCGTGCTCGAGACGCGTCCCGACCTCTGGAGTACATCGAGGGAGGAGGCCGATGCCAATCCGCTGGTCGCGGACCTGCAACGCAGCCAGAACCGCTTCGCCATCATTCTTTTCGTGATCGCCTTCGGGGCAGTGGCGGTGGGAGAGGCCGGCCGGAAGCTGGGCTGGTGGTGAGCGCGCCCTTCGGGGACGCCTCCCTTGCGGGGCTGCGACGCACGACGCTAGCCTGGGAAAGTCCACGTCCTGGCGCTGCTCGATTGCGCAGATGACCGATCAACGACGCCCCAGTTCCCCGCAGTTCCCGTCCCACCGGCCTTCCGCGCCGGAGGTGGAAGTTCGCGTCGCACCTGTTCCATCGGCCGGCCCGCCCGCTCCCGCCGAGAAGCGGAAAGCGCCACGCTACGAGAGGGCAGTCAGCGACCACGAGATCGAGTCGGCGGTGCGGCCCGATCCGGACGGAATCGCGACCATTGGCTCGGACGAGCTGTGGAGCAAGAAGATCCTCGCCATCGAGGAGATCGACCGCGGGGGCATGAGCTACGTCGCCCGGGGAACGGATCGGACACTGAAGCGAGACCTGGCGCTCAAGGTCTCGCCGCTGCCGCGCAAGCAGATGCCGCGCGCCCAGCTCGCGCGCTTTCTGGAAGAGGCGCAGATCACCGCCCAGCTCGAGCACCCCAACGTCGTTCCGGTGCACGAGCTCGGGCTCGATCCCGAGGGCCGCGCCTACTTTTCCATGAAGCTCGTCCGCGGGCAGTCGCTCGAGACGGTGCTGGAAAAGCTTCGCGACGGCGACCCGGAGACAGCGTCGGAATTCGGTCTGCGGCGCTTGCTCGACGTCTTTCTGCAGGTGTGCCAGGCAATCGAGTACGCGCACGCGCGCGGCGTGATCCATCGCGATCTCAAACCGTCCAACGTCATGGTCGGCGACTTCGGCGAAGTGTTGGTGATGGACTGGGGCGTGGCGAAGCTGATGAACAGCAGCGACCGAGCCGCGGGCGAAGCGGTGGCCATCTCGGCCGACGACGCCAACCTGCCGGAGATTCGAGAGTCAGTACCGCCGCCGGCTCCGCGCGTCTCCGTCACCTCGCTCAGGGCTGGCAAGCTCGCGCTCGCCACGCAGGCCGGCACGCTGGTCGGCACGCCGGCCTATATGTCGCCGGAACAAGCCAGAGGCGAACAGGTGGACGAACGCACCGATCTGTATGCGCTCGGCGTGATGCTGTACGAGATCCTGTGCGGCCAGCTTCCCTTCGATGAAGAGGACCCGACGCAGCTTCTGCTGCGGATGCTGAGGGAGAAGCCGGTACCGCCCTCGAGCATCAACCCCCAGACGCCGTTGGCGCTCGAGGCGCTCGCCCTGCGACTCCTCGAGAAGGACCCGGACCGGCGTTCGCTGAAGATGTCCGAAGTCCGCGCTCACATCCAGGACTACATCGAGGGGATCGCGCGCGACTACGGCAGCGGCAGCCTCTGGACCAATCTGCTGTGGACGGCGGGGGGGCTGTCGCTGTTTGCGTTTCTGGTCTGGTACCTGACCGGGGAATCGATCGCGGCGTTGTTCGTGCTGGCGCCGGCCACGGTTTTCAACGCAGTCGGATGGTTCCTGGTCGTCCTGGCGCTCGGGATCCCGCTCTGGTCGGTGTACCTGGCGCTTCGCCCGCGGGGCGATCGCGACCGCTTCGCCCCGCCCAGCGCCGACGAGCGATTCGTCGGACGCTACCTCGCACACCGCACGCTGACGGCGGCCGTAGCGCCGGTGTTCCAGCTGATCTTCATCGGGAAGATCGCGAGCCTTGCGGTCGGCTCGATCCGGGCCGGGCACTCGACCTCCGCCGAAGTCGCGCGCCGTGTCACCTCCGAGCTGCGGGCCCAGTGGGGACAGTCGCTGATCGTGATCCTGGTCTTCCTGTTCTGCTACTTGTTCTTCGTGTCGAGCGAGGTGCGGTTCGCGCGCCGCATGGACCGCTATGACGAGTTGATCGCGCGGTCGCGCTGGGAGGCGGTGTGGCCGTTCTTCCTGATACTGCTGCTCCTGCTCACCATCGGAGCGACCAGCGTGCTCGACTGGGCGCTCACGCGCCGCGGCGACGTCCGGAGCTTCGTGCACCATTTCGTGCTGGCGCAACCGCTCGACCTGGTGGAAATCGGCAAGACCCTGGTGTTCCAGGGCACGTTCCTGGCGGCGTTGGTGCTGTTGACGGTGCTCCTTTCGTTCCCCTTGCCGGAAGTGCTCGCGGCGTTGCGCTTGCCGTACCAGCCGGCAGACCAGGCCGCGGTGGAGCATCGCGCTCAATACTTTGCGCGATCGCTCGCCGTGCTGCGCGTGGCGCGCGTAGCCTGGTTGTATGGCGGCGCCATGATCGGCGTGCTGACTGCCATGACGATCCTGTCAAACCCAGGTTCGCTACCGCTGGTCAAGCAAGTGGCGTACATCCTGGGCCCATCGCTGATCGGGTTCATTGGCTACGGAGTGACGCGACGGCGGGTCCAACGCTACCTGCGGCAAGCCCCGGCGGTGGAGCAGCTTCTCGCGCGACAGGTACAACAGGCCCGCGCCGAGCTCCGGCGCATCGTCGCCGAGCGCCTCCGGCAGGCGCCCTGGCGCCACCGCCTTCTCCAGCTCGTGGTGCCGTTCGTCTGCGTCGCCGTCTATCTCGTCTGGACGGGCAGCGGAATTCATCAACATGCGATCCAGCAACTCGTCATGCCCGTCACGGCACAGGGCTGGCTTCTGATCCTGCCCTACGTGGCCCTGGTCCCGCTCCTGCTCATCCGCGACCCGCTGCAAGTGCTCCTGCTCAACCGCAAACTGAAGAAGGCGCCGCTCGAAGCTCCTATGGATCTGTGAGCGGCATGTGGAGCCGCGACGCCTATTCGACGTCTTCGGACGGGTCGCTCAGGGACGTGAGGAGCTCGTAGGCTTCCTGCCAGGCGACGGGGTGCGAGGGGATGCGGCGCATCAGCTCGGGGTGCTTCGCCGGTTCGCGCTGGAAGACGTCGGCGCCCGTCCAGGTGCCCTTCCATAGGTCGCGGCCGTGGCGCGGCGGCGTGGCGACGGCCATATGCCACATCGCCTGGATCTGCGGTCGGCCCGCCTCGACCACAAGGTGGCCGGTCCAGGTCGTCAGTGTCTCGTACTTCGAAAAGCTGACGATGAAGGCGATCACCTCGCCCGCGGCGAAGCCGGTCACATCGAAGCTCTCGCTGCGATGCGAGAGACCGACGCCGCTGCGGAATTTCCCGGAGACCTTGCCGTCCTCGCCAACGGTGAGATCCATGCTCGAGCCGTGCTGGTTGTACCAGGTGCCGGAGTACCTCTTGCGATCATCCATGGCAGTGCCCTCCTTCCCGCGGTCACTTCTTCGCCACGTGTTCGACCACGCGCGGCAACGCATCCGGCGTGACCGAGATGCTGTCGATACCGAGCGAAGCCAGAAACTCAGCAAACTCGGGATGGTCGCTAGGCGCCTGGCCGCAGATGCCTACCTTGCGGTGGTTTTCGTGCGCGGTCTTGACGACCATCTCTATCATGCGTTTGACGCCGGGGTCCCGCTCGTCGAAGAGCGGCGCCAGGATCTCCGAGTCGCGGTCGATGCCGAGCGTGAGCTGCGTCAGGTCGTTCGAGCCGATGGAGAAGCCGTCGAAGAGCTGGCTGAACTGCGCGGCGAGAATGACGTTGTTCGGGATCTCGCACATCACGTAGACCTCGAGGCCGTCCTTGCCGCGCTCGAGCCCGTTCCTCGAGAGCTCCGCGATGACCTTCTGCGCTTCGCCGATGGTGCGGCAGAACGGGATCATCACCTTCACGTTGGTCAGGCCCATATCGCGCGTTACGCGACCGATCGCCTGGCACTCGAGCGCGAAGCCCTCGCGGTAGCGGTCGTGGTAGTAACGCGAGGCTCCGCGGAAGCCGATCATGGGGTTGGATTCCTGCGGCTCGAAGGCGGCGCCGCCGAGCAGATCGGCGTATTCGTTCGACTTGAAGTCGCTAAAGCGGACAATCACCGGCCGCGGGTGGAACGCTGCGGCGATCTGGGCGATGCCGTGGGACAGCCGCTCGACGAAGAATTCCACCGGCGACGGGTAGCTGTGGGTGAGCTTCTTGATCTCCGCGCTCACCGAGTGCTCCAGGCGTTCCGGATGGAGGAGCGCCATCGGGTGCACGCCGATCCAGCTCGAGATCACGAACTCGATGCGCGCCAGGCCCACGCCGGCGCTCGGCAGCTGTCCGAGCAGGAAGGCGTTCTCCGGATTGCCGACGTTGAGCATCACCGGCACAGCGGGCTCCGGCAGCGTCGCCGGGTCGATGTCCTCGCGGTCGTACTCGACGCGCCCGGCATAGACGCGTCCCTCGTCACCCTCGGCACAGCAGACCGTCACCTCCTGCCCCGTCTCGAGCACCTTCGTCGCGTCACCCGTGCCGACGACGCTCGGAAGGCCGAGCTCGCGCGAGACGATGGCGGCGTGACAGGTGCGTCCGCCCTGGTCGGTGACGACCGCTGCAGCCCGCCTGAGAATCGGTTCCCAGTCCGGGTCGGTCATGGTGGTGACCAGCACTTCGCCGTCCTTGAAGTCCGCCAGCTCGTCGGTCGAGAGCGCAACGCGCACCGCACCCACGCCGATCTTGGCGCCCACGCTCTTGCCCTTCACCAGCGCCTTGCCCTTGCCGCGCAGGCGGTAGATCTCGAAGTGCGGCGCGGTCTCCTGCGAGCGCACGGTCTCCGGGCGCGCCTGCACGACGAAGAGCTGGCCGCTCCGGCCGTCCTTGGCCCACTCGATATCCATCGGGGTCGGACGGCCGGCGCGTTCGGTGTAGTGCTTCTCGATGTCGATCGCCCAGCGGGAAAGCTCGAGGATCTCGTCGTCGTCGAGCACGAAGCGTTCGCGCTGGCGCGCCGGAACGCGCAGCTCCCTGACGGCGCGCGTGCCGCCGTCGGCATAGACCAGCTTGATCTGCTTGTCGCCACACTCCTTCTTGATGAGCGGGCGGTAACCGGCGAGCAGCGTCGGCTTGTGCACCCAGAACTCGTCGGGGTTCACACGGCCCTGCACGACCGTCTCACCCAGCCCCCACGCGCCGGTGACGACGACCACGTCGCGGAAGCCCGACTCGGTGTCGAGCGTGAAGATGACGCCCGCCGAGGCCAGGTCACTCCGCACCATCTTCTGCACGCCGACGGAGATCGCCACGTCGCGATGCGAGAAGCCGCGCTCTATGCGATAGACGATCGCGCGGTCGGTAAAGAGCGACGCCATGCAGTCGCGCACGGCCGCGAGCAGGCGCGCCCCGCCGCGGACGTTCAGGTACGTCTCCTGCTGCCCGGCGAAGGACGCCGTCGGGAGATCCTCGGCCGTGGCGCTGGAGCGCACCGCAACGTCGGTCTCCGCTTCCTCGTAGCGCATGCTGAGCTCCTGGTACGCGCCCAGGATCTGCTCGGCGACGGCGCGCGGCAGCGGCGCGCTGCCGATACGCTCGCGGACGAACCTGCCGACACGCGACAGCGCCTGCATGTCGCGGGAGTCGAGCTCGTCGAGCGCGCCGTAGATCTCGTCCTCGATGCCGGCTTCGCCGAGGTGCTGGCGGTAGGCGTCGGCCGTGACGGCAAAGCCGTCCGGTACGCGCACGCCGGCACGGCTTAGCGTCCGGATCATCTCCCCGAGCGAGGCGTTCTTGCCGCCCACCTGGGGCAGACTGCGCATATCGATCTCGCGGAACGGAATCACGTGACGTTTGGCCATGGCGGATAGGAAAAGGGGCAAAACCCGGGCCAGACCGTGCGGCCGCACAGGCCACGCCAACCCGCCGGGCCCCCGCACAGCCTGCGCCGACGCCTACGCGCCGGCGCAGCCCCTGCGCCCTCATCCCAGGATGCCCGGAGCGACAATGAACAGGAGCCCGAACGCGACCAGCAGCGTGCCGCTCACCGCCTTGAGCACCTTCGCGCCCCGCTCGCCCAGGGTCACACGATGCAGCGTGGCCACGTACACCGCGACGATGAGCGCGAGCGGCACGACGTACGCCAGGTTGTAGAGGGCGAGGTAGGCGTAGTGCATGGCGGGCGGCAGGTCCGCGCGCAGCGTGAGGACGCGCGTGTAGACCGCGGGCAGACCGAGCGTGCAGCCGAGCTCGATCAGGTTCACCACGAAGGCGAGCAGCGTGATGCCGAAAAGCGCGGCCGGCAGGCTCGCGGCGTTGGCCACGCCGCGCATGCGGCGGTAGAGCCCGGGCTTGGCCTGGTCGGGAATGGTGAGCGAAACGCCCTTCTTGAACCAGAAGAGCTCCTTGAGGTTGATGAGGCCCATGGCGAGGACGACGACGCCGAGCGCTACCGTGATGAACCGCGAGATGCCGACCAGGCGGAACAGGCCGACCCACACGGTCATGAACAGGAAGTAGACGATCCCGCTCATCAACACGAAAACGCCTCCGAACAGCAGCAGGCGCTGGCGACTGCGGACGTGGAGCAACAGGCCCAGCAGCACCAGCAGCACCCACATCGCGCACGGATTGATGCCGTCCAGCAGGCCCACCAGCAGCGTGAAGGCGGGCATCGGCATTTCCGACGGGTTCACCTCGCCGACGATGGGCAGCACGACGGGCTCGAGGCGTTCATTGCTGCCGCGGGCCGAGCTGCCCTTGCCGTGGATGAGCCGGCGCACCTGGTTCTCGGTGACGCCTTCGTTGAAGCCAACGATGTAGCTGCGGTCGTAGACGAACGTCGGGATGCCGGGCGCCTTGATGCCGAGCTCCTTGACCTTGCGCAGGAAGCGCTCGCGGCCCTTCGCGTCCCGCCGCACCTCGACGCGCTCGATGACGAGCTTCGGCTCCTCGTGGGAGAGGCGGTCGAGGAAGGGCTGGGCCTTCTCGCAGTGCGGGCAGCCGACGCCCCAGAAGAACAACAGCGCGTGCTTGAACTTCCTCGCCTCGGGCACCGGCGGCTGCGCGCCGGGTTCACCTTCGAACACGGGACAGGCGCCCGACGGCGTGTCGCAGCCTGCCGACGCGCTCGGCACGGGCGCAGCGCGTGCCGGCACAACCGGCAGAACCAGCAGGATCCCCAGAGCGAGCGCGAGCAGCCAGCGGGCCCCCATACCGGCGGATGCAGCAACATCCGCGCCAGCACGCGACCCGCGAGCACGCGAAGGTCACGCCCGGCGCGGTGGCTAGCCGCGCCGGACAAGCCGCGGTAGGAGCCCCCCGGAGGCTCGCTTGCTCGATCTACAGCGTCTGCAACGCATCAAGCTCAGCACACGACCGAAGGGCCAGGTCCTGGTCGCCAACCTCGGTCTCTGGCTCGACTACCGCTTGCCGAGGCGGTCCGGGATCGTGATCGAGGGCAAGGAGCGACTGCCGCCCGGCGGTGGCGCATTCCTCGCGATGAACCACACCGACCGCTACAACTACTGGCCGCTGCAGTACGCCATGTACCGCGCCGGGCTGCCGTTCACGGCGACGTGGGTGAAGGGCAAGTACTACGAGAACGACTTCGTAGGTCGCTTCATGGACTCGACGAACAACATCCCGACGCCCTCTCGCGGATACGTCATCACGACCGAGTTCCGGAAAGCAGTCGGCCGCCCGCCGAAGGAAGAAGAATACCGCCTGCTCCGCGATCTGGTGGACGGCAAGCGCGCGCCGTCGGAGCCGCTGCCGGAGGGCGCGAGCAGCGAGCTCGCCGGTTTCATCGGTCAGGATGCGACACCGTTCCTCGAAGGGTTCAACCAGCTCTTCGACCAGATGATCCACGAGGTCATCGAGCTGAACCGCCGCGCCATCGAGGAGCTCCAGCTGGACGTGCTCGTGTTCCCTCAGGGGACCAGGTCCAAGCGCCTGTCGCGCGGGCACAACGGTCTCGCGCAGATGACGCAGTATCTCGGCGCGCCGATCATTCCGATAGGCTGCAACGGCAGCGACAAGCTCTACCCGGCGAACTCCCCGTTCTCGAAGGGCGGGCGCGTCGTGTACCGCGTGGGCGAGCCGCTCACGGTGGACGGTCCGGAGCTTTCGCCCTACCGCGTGCCGAAAGACGTGCTGCCGCTCACCGACGAGGCGAACAAGAAGCACGGCGAGCGCTACAGCGCGATCACGAAGATCGTCATGGACCGCATCAACGACCTGCTCGACCCGGAGTACCAGTACGCCGAGGGCCTCGAGGGCGGCACGCAGGGCATGAACCGGTTCGTGTAGTCTGCCGCGCGCCCGGATCAGTGCAGCCTGGACAGGTCGATGACGCCCTTCCAGATGTCGGTCGGCTCGAACATCGCGATGACCCAAGCGTGATCGAGCGTGCGGTCGCCCGAATACCAGGTCACGAGCTCGCGATTGTCGTCGATAGGCTGGACGCCTGCGTACGAGGTGTCGCCGGCGCTCGGCAGCTCGCCCCATTCCTTGACACCGATGGGGCCGCCCTCGAGGGTGCCGGTGATCTCGAACAGGGCCGTGCGCTTCTTGCCGGTGCCCGAGAGGTGCTTGCGCGCGACCACGAACAGCCGCGAGCCGTGGAAGAAGCTGACTGGGCCGTCGAGGCGCTGGCCTTTCAGCTCCTCGGGGCAGTCGAATTTGGAGTACGGCGCCGTCGCCCAGCACACCTTGGTCCTGAGCCGACCCTTGTCACCGAGCAGCTCGTCGTCGGTGCCGTCCATGCGAACCAGAGCCAGCATGCGCCCCGAGGGCATGAAGGTGAGCTCGGTCTCCAGCGGCGTGTCCGCGGCGATGTCGTAGATCGTTGCGCCGGCGGTCCAGGTGACGCCGTCCTTGGAGCTATAGAGGACGACGCTCTTGTCGCCATCCTCGTAGGCCGCGTTGTAGTAGACGCCCGCGTGCTCCTTGATGCGCCAGAAGCTCCAGCCGTGCGGCCCGATGTCCTGAAGCGGCGACCACGTCTTGCCGTCGCTCGAGTGCGTCGCTACCGCCACCGTGTCCACGTTGGAGTCGCGAACGGACTTCACCGGCAGCCGCGTCAGCGCCTTGATGTAGAGCTCACCGCCCACTGTGTAGAAGCTCGGGTCGCGGATGTCGCGGTCGGACGGCGCGTCGATCAGCGCCGTCTCCTTGAACGACTTGCCGCCGTCGTCGGTGCGGTAGACGTGCAGCGCGCTGTTCGGACCGAGCGTCTGGCTGATGGCCGTGCGGTGGACCAGGTAGATGCCGCCGTTCCACGTGGTCAGATCCGTGTTCTCGTTGTGGCGGCAGATGACCTTGCGGCAATCGGCGTAGGCGTTGTCGTCACCGTGGACGAGGATGTCCGCGCCGGAGAGCCAGGCGGGGCCGGTGTGAGCCTTCGACGCAGGCTTGTCGCTGGACGAGCAGGCTGCCAGCAGCAGCAGGGCGCCCGATACGGCGAGCCCCTTTTGGCGCTTCCAGAAAAACAAGGCGGATGTAGAGTAGCGCCGCCCGCGCGCCCATGGAAGCGTGGGCGCGCCGCCAACGAGGAGGAATCATGATGTCGCGCTCCGTGCCCGTCGCTGTCTGCGCAGCAATCGCCGCCAGCCTTTTCTCGCTGCCCGCGCACGCCAAGGGCGACACCTTCAAGTTCGGGGCCGGCCTTGGCGGCGTCATCGGCGGCAACTTCCTCGACAAGCCGTCGGACAAGACGCTGGTCGCAACGGACGGCCGCCAAGTGGGGCCCTACACCTTCTATCCCGGGTTCGCCGGCATGACAGCCGGCGGCGGCCTGATGCTTGACGCGCGCTTCATCAACCTGCTGGGCATCGAGGCGGACGTGTTCCGCACCAGTGACAAGGGCAGCGGCGACCTGAGCATCGGCGGCTACAAGTTGCACATCACGCTGGGGCAGTCGGCCTGGCACGTGCCGGTGCTGGCCAAGCTTGCGGTCCCGGCACCGATCGTCTCGCCGGTGTTCTTCGTCGGGCCGGAGTTCGTTTTCCCCGGAAGCGCATCACTCACGGTCGACAATCCGGGCCTGCCGCCGATGAAGGCGACAGCCAGCAACTACACCATGATCACCTTCGGCGCGGGCCTCGAGATCAAGCTGCCGCTGCCGGCGCTCGATCTGCGCATCCCGTTCCAGCTCCGCGGCAGCGTGAACCCCGGCACCAGCGGCAAGTTGAGGGATCGCGTCAACGCCACCGCCAGACCCCCGACATACGGAGCCCAGGTCAACAGCATCAAGAGCGAGTGGAAGTTCCAGGCCGTCGCCACGCTCGGCGCGGAGCTGTACTTCTAGCGGCGTCGGCGCACTCAGCGCTCCAGGTTGTCGCGCCAGTTCTGCAGCATGCGCACGTAGTTGCCGCGCTCGTAGGCGGCCGGATCGGGGCAGCGTTCGAGGCTCATGCTGCCGAGCGCCTGGCCGAGCGAATGGTACTCGTGCTCGTCGAGCCAGCTCTCCATCTCCTCGCGCACCGTGGCGATGTGCTCCGGTCCGTGGCGCAGTAGCGCCGAGACCATCTGCACGCCGCTGGCGCCGGCCATCACGGACTTGAGCGCATCGACGCCGGTGTGCACGCCGCCGGTCACCGCCAGCGAAGAGCCGTGCTCGTTGAACAGCACGGCCAGCCAGCGCAGCCTGAGGAGCAGCTCCGACGAGTCGGACAGGTGCAGCCTGTCGGCCACCTCCAGCTCCTCGATGTCGATGTCCGGCTGGTAGAAGCGATTGAAAAGCACGATGCCATCCGCCCCCGCATCGCTCAGCCGGCGCGTGAAATGCGCCAGCGAGGTGTAGAACGGCGACAGTTTGAGCGCGAGCGGCAGGCGCGTGGCGCGCCGCACGCTCTGGACCATATCCACGATACGTTGCTCGATCCGGTCCGCGGACACGAACGCGTCGGTTTCCAGCGAGTAGACGTTCAGCTCCAGCGCGTCGGCTCCGGCCTGCTCGATGAGCCGCGCGTACTCGAGCCAGCCGCGGTCGGTCACGCCGTTGAGCGAGCCGATCACGGGCACGCCGACGGCCGCCTTCACCTGCCTCACCTGATCCAGGTACTCGTCCGGCCCGAGCATGTACTCGTCGGGGTCGGGGAAGTAGCTGAGCGCCTCGGCAAACGACTCGGCGGGCGTATCGAGGGCTCGATGGGCCGAGAGCTGCTCCCTCGTTATCTGCTCCTCGAACAAGGAGTGCATCACGATCGCTGCGACGCCCGCGTCTTCCAGCCGGCGCACCGTCGAGAGATCGTCTACCAGCGGCGAGGCTCCCGCCATCAGGGGGTGCGCAAGCTTCAGCCCAAGATATTTCGTGCTCAGGTCCATGGGTCAGCTCTTGTCGTCTGGGGAGTTCGCGCCGTAGGTCAGATGCGAAAGTTGCTCGTAGACCTTGACGCGACGCTCGGACTCGCGCTCAGCCTGCGAGAGCAGCCACTCGAAGCGCT
Organism: uncultured delta proteobacterium; assembly: GCA_963826085.1. Lineage (GTDB taxonomy): Bacteria > Myxococcota_A > Polyangia > Polyangiales > Polyangiaceae > CAWDXG01. The sequence goes on from CAWGVN010000001.1 coordinate 734,667, forward strand.
CGGGGTCGCTCTTCTCCACCATCCTGAAGCGCGTCTCGCCCATCATGTACTGTCGCACCTTCGTCTTTCCGGGGCGCGCGTCCAGCACCAGGGGCGGCTCGCCCGCCTCGATCCTCAGCGGGTCAAAGCGGTAGAGCGGCCACACGCCGGAGTCGACCGCGAGCTTCTGCTGCTGTGCACCGAAGGCGAGGTCGTAGCCGTGAGCGATGCAGTGGCTGTAGGCGATGATGATCGACGGCCCGGGGTGGGCGTCCGCCTCGACGAAGGCGCGCACCGTCTGGGCGTCGCGCGCGCCGAACGCCACGCTCGCCACGTACACGTGGGAGTAGCTCATGGCGAGAAGCCCCAGGTCCTTCTTCGGCGTCGACTTGCCCGCGGCGGCGAACTTCGCGGCGGCGCCGAGCGGCGTGGCCTTCGACTGCTGGCCCCCGGTGTTCGAGTACACCTCCGTGTCCAGCACCAGCACGTTCACGTCGGCGCTCGACGCCAGCACGTGGTCGAGGCCGCCGTAGCCGATGTCGTAGGCCCAGCCATCGCCGCCCACGAGCCACACGCTCTTCTTGACGAGATAGTCGGAGAGACCCGCGAGGAGCCGCGCGTCGGGGCTGTCGACGCGGGCGAGCGCTTTCTTCAGCTCCGCCACGCGCTCGCGCTGCGCCACGATGCCGGCTTCGTCCGTCTGCACGGCGTCGAGCAGCTCCGTCGCCAGACGCTCGCCAATCTGCGACCCCAGCGACGAGACCAGCGCGCGCGCGTGGTGCTGGTGCGAGTCGACCGCCAGCCGGAAGCCGAATCCGAATTCGGCGTTGTCCTCGAACAGCGAGTTCGACCACGCCGGACCCCGCCCCGCAGCGTCCGTGCAGTACGGCGTCGTCGGCAGGTTGCCGCCGTAGATGGACGAGCAGCCCGTGGCGTTCGCGATCAAAGCACGATCGCCGAAGAGCTGCGTCATCAGCTTGATGTAGGGCGTCTCGCCGCAACCCGGGCAGGCGCCCGAGTACTCGAACAGCGGCTCGAGCAGCTGGCTTTCCTTCACGTCGAGCCGCACCCGCCGCCGATCGACGGGCGGCAGCGACAGGAAGAAGGCGTAGCGCTCCGCTTCCGCATCGCGCAGCGGCCGCTGCGGCTTCATGTCGATGGCCTTGTGACGCGGGTTCGACTTGTCCTTCGCCGGGCACACCTCCACACACAGGCTGCAGCCCGTGCAGTCCTCCGGCGCGACCTGGATGGTGTACTGCCGCCCCTTCAACTGCCCGCCCTTCCACACCATGCTCTTGAAGCCGTCGGGCGCTCCCGAAAGGTGCTCGGCGTCGTAGACCTTGGCGCGGATGGTCGCGTGGGGGCACACCAGCGCGCACTTGTTGCACTGGATGCAGATGTCCGGATCCCACACCGGGATCTCCTGCGCGATGTTGCGCTTCTCCCAGCGGCTGGTGGACAGCGGCCAGGTGCCGTCCACCGGGAACGCGCTCACGGGCAGAGCGTCGCCCTTGCCGGCGATGAGCACGGCGGTGACCCGTTGTACGAAGTCCGGCGCTTCCGCCGGCACGGGCGGCGGTCGCCCTGCTTCGGCCGTGACCTTGTCGGGCACATTGATCTCGAAGAGCTCCGCCAGCGTCGCGTCGACGGCCGCGGAGTTACGCCGCACGAGCTCGCCCCCCTTCTTGCCGTAGGTCTTCTCGATCGCCTGCTTGATCTTCTCGATGGCCTTGTCGCGCGGCAGGACGCCGGAGATGGCGAAGAAGCAGGTCTGCATCACCGTGTTGATGCGCCGGCCGAGACCGGCTTCGTGCGCGACCTTGTACGCGTCGATGGCGTAGAGCTTGAGCTGCTTGTCGATGACCGACGACTGGACTTCCCGGGGCAGACGGTCCCACACCTCGTCCGGCCCGTAGGGACTGTTCAGCAGGAAGACGCCGCCGTCCGCCGCCTTCTCCAGCACGTCGAAGCGCTCGAGGAACTCGAGCTGGTGGCAGCCTACGAAATTCGCGCGCTGGATCAGATAGGGGGCGCGGATCGGCAGTGATCCGAAGCGAAGGTGCGACACGGTCACCGCTCCGGCCTTCTTCGAGTCGTACACGAAGTAGCCCTGCACGTGCGCCTGGCCGTCCTCGCCGATGATCTTGATGCTGTTCTTGTTCGCGCCGACCGTGCCGTCCGAGCCGAGGCCGTAGAACATCGCCTGGAAGACCGTCTCGGGGAGGATCTGGAAGTCGCCGTCCACCGGCAGCGACTCGTGCGTCACATCGTCCACGATGCCGACACTGAAGTGCCGCTTCGGCTTGTCTCGCCCGAGCTCGTCCAGCACGGCCTTGACCATGGCCGGCGTGAATTCCTTGCTCGACAGACCGTAGCGGCCTCCGATGACGCTCGGCAGCGCGCCCTCCCGGCCCTCGGCCAGCGCTGCGACCACGTCCAGGTAGAGCGGATCACCGACGGCGCCCGGCTCCTTCGTGCGGTCGAGCACCGCAATCGAACGCACGCTCTTCGGCAGCGCGTCGCAGAACGCCGCCACCGCGAACGGACGATAGAGCCGCACCTGGACGAGGCCTACCCGCTCGCCCTTGGAGGCCAGGTACTCGACGGTCTCGCGCGCCGTCTCGGCGCCCGAGCCCATCAGCACGACGACACGCTCGGCGTCCTTGTGGCCGAAATAGTCGAACAGACGATAGCGCCGACCGGTGCGCCCAGCGAAGCGCTCCATCTCCTCTTCGACGATGCCAGGGGCGCGACGGTAGTACAGATTCACCGCTTCACGCGCCTGGAAGAACGTGTCCGGATTCTCCGCGGTACCGCGCACCACCGGGCGGTCCGGAGACAGGCCGCGCATGCGGTGCGCCGCCACCAGCTCGTCGTCGATCATGAACGCCAGGTCGTCGTCCTCCAGCCATTCGATCTTCGACAGCTCGTGCGAGGTGCGGAAGCCGTCGAAGAAGTGCAGGAACGGCACCCGGGCGCGCAGCGTCGCCGCGTGTGCGATGCACGCGAAGTCGTGCGACTCCTGCACCGAGGCCGACGCAAGTATCGCAAAGCCGGTCTGGCGCGCGGCCATCACGTCGGAGTGGTCGCAGAAGATGCTGAGCGCGTGGCTGGCGACGGTGCGCGCGGCCACGTGCAGGCAGAAGGACGTGAGCTCGCCGGCGATCTTGTACAGATTCGGCACCATCAGGAGCAGGCCCTGCGACGCGGTGAACGTGGTCGCGAGCGCGCCGGCCTGGAGCGCTCCGTGCACGGCGCCCGCCGCGCCGCCCTCCGCCTGCATCTCGGAAACCGTAGGCACGGCCTGCCAGATGTTCGGCTGCCCGCGACTCGACCACTCGTCGGCCAGCTCGCCCATGGGCGAGGCGGGAGTGATCGGATAGATGGCGACGACCTCGTTTACGCGGTAGGCGACCGAGGCCGCAGCCTCGTTTCCGTCGACGGTCAGACGGCGACGTGCTTGGCTCATCAGGAGCTCGCTTGGGCTGGGGTTGGAACTTGTGCAGGAGACGATCCCGCGGGCTCCGGAACAACTTAAACCCGCAGAAATTTCTTCAGCCGTCCGTCTGCACGAAGCGTGCCCCTATGCAGAATCCCGTGTGGAATCCACCGGATAACGCACGAATTGCTCCGGGGCCCGCGAGCTGCGCACGTTCTGCGCGCCGGGCCCGAGGCCGATGCCAGGCCATCGGCGAGCGACAGCGAGCCCGCGACGAGCGCAGCGAATCGCGTCGGGGTGCTCGAGGGGCGTTAAGTCCCTCGAGGAGGACTACGGCGGGGGCGGGCAGGTGCGGTGTGACTAGCTAGAACCCGCCGCTGCCGCCGTTCTTGCACTGCGAGCACATGGCGGGCGGGTTCGAGCCGCTGCAGGCGAGCGGACAGTAGGTGATGGTCGCGAAGACCTTCTGGATCTTCTCGCACTCGTCGCTCAGACCGTCGACGCTCATCTCGGCGTAGCCGCCGTTGGTCACGAACTGCTGCGCGCACTGCTGCTCGGCCGGGGTGTCGGTGACCCACGCCCCCAGGTCCGGGAACGCCTGGGTCTGGTTGGCCGTGCCGTAGTACGCCTCGGTGCAGACCTGCTTCATCTCGCAGTCGGTTGCAGCAGGCTGGGCATTGGGCGCCGAGAGCGCCTTGAGCGTGTAGCAGAGCTTGAACTTGCCGGTGCAGTCGGCGCTGACGGTATCTGCGCTCCAGGGCTCCGACGGCAGCGTCGTGGCCGATGCGGGGCACTGCGCCGTGCTCTTGAGGGTCGAGACCGATCCGCTGACGGTCGTGCAAGCCTGGTTCGTGCACGCGAAGCAGGGCGAGGTGTTGGTGATGCTCCACAGGCCATGGGTGAAGCAGCCGCAGCTTCCCGGTGTGGTCACCTGGTACGTCTTCGGGTCGATGCCGGTGAAGCCCTGACAGGGTCCCCACACCGGCTGGTTCTCGCCCTCGAGCACGCAGGTCGTCTGGCCGTCCTTGCAGACGCCGTGGTTGCGGTTCTTGCGGTAGCCCGGCCAGCACGCGGCGGTGTCGCCGACCTTGACGCCGGACGGGCAGGGACACCCCGGCAGGTTCTTGTCGGAGGGGCACTTGAGCGTGCCGCCGATCTTGGGCGGCTTGACGCCGGCGTCGGAACAGTTGGCGGGAGGCGGATCATTCAAATAGAACGCGTCCTGCGAGACATCGGGGCCACCTGACTCCGGGAGCACGAACCCGGCGTCGCCGCCGAAGCCGGAGCCACCGTTGCCGGTGCCGTTGCCGGAGCCGCCGTTGCCGCTGCCGTTGCCGGAGCCACCGTTGCCGCTGCCCACCTGGTTCGGGCCCGTGGAGGTGGAGCACTGCACGGCGAGGCCGCTGAACGCGCCCACGGCAAGCAGCGTGCATGCGAAGCGCACCACGCGCCACGCTCCGGAACGACCCCTGCCCCGATGACCAAGATGCTCCGTGCCCATGACACCTACCTCCAAGCTCGTCGCGAAGTCCGCGGGAGATCCACCCCTCGCGGTTCGTAGGCTGGAGGCTTACGCTTCCCGCGCCGCGTTGCAAGGCTCTGGATACAGAAGCGACTGCGATTTACTCCAGGCCTGTAAAACTCGGCGCTGGGCAGACTTCAGAGGACAATTCCAGAAGAGCAGGAGCGAACGAACATGACGGAGAGAGTCGGCTTCATCGGGCTGGGCAACATGGGCACCCCGATGGCGGAGAACCTGCTGGCGGCCGGGTTTGCGCTGGGCGTCTACAACCGCAGCGCCGAAAAGGCCGCTGCATTGGTAGAGGGGGGCGCGAGGCTGTGCCGGACACCGCGCGAGGCAGCCGACGGAGCCGGCGCCGTGATCACCATGCTGGCGGACGACGCCGCGCTCGACGCCGTGACGCACGGAGAAGACGGCCTGCTCGCGGGCCTCGGCGAAGGCGCCGTGCATCTGTCGATGAGCACCGTGTCGCCGGCCACCTCGGAGCGGCTTGCCGCCGAGCACGAGCAGCGCGGCGCGCACTACGTGGCAGCGCCGGTATTCGGTCGTCCGGATGCTGCCAAGGCGAAGAAGCTCTGGATCTGCACAGCGGGCAACGCCGCCGCGAGAGAGAGGGCGAAGCCGGTGTTCGACGCGCTCGGGCAGGGCGTGTTCGAGTTCGGCGACGAGCCATCGAAGGCCAACATCGTCAAGCTCGCCGGCAACTTCATGCTCGTCTCCGCCATCGAGGCGATGAGCGAGGCGTTCGCGCTGGCGGAAAAGAGCGGGATCGATCGCCAGAAGGTCGCGGAGCTCTACTATTCAACGCTGTTCAACTGCCCGGTCTACCAGGGCTACGGTCGCGCCATCGCGAGCGAGCGCTACGAGCCGCCCGGCTTCCGGCTGAAGCTCGGTCGCAAGGACGTGAGCCTCGTCATCGAAGCGGCGCTTGCCCGGGAGGTGCCGATGCCGTTGGCCAGCCTGCTACGCGACCGGCTCACCGCCGCCATCGCGCGAGGCCGCGGCAACCTCGACTGGTCCGCCCTCGGCCTCAGCGCCTCGGAAGAAGCGGGCTTGAAGAAGTAGTCATGCAAGACGTTGCGCCTGCGCAGGAGCTTCACGACGGTCGCTACGCGATCGTGCGGGTGCTCGGTGAAGGCGCGCAGGGTGCGACGCTCGACGCGGTGGACAAGCAGGGCGGTCGCGCGGTTGCGATCAAGCGCTTCCAGGTGCGCGGGGCGAGCTCGTGGAAGGACGTCGAGCTTGCCGAGCGCGAGGCGCGGGTGCTGGCGCAGCTCTCGCACGCGGCGCTGCCGGTCTACCTCGATCACTTCGAGGAAGACGGCTGCCTGTACCTGGTCATGGAGCGCATCGACGGCGAGAGCCTGGCCGCGCTCAGGGCGCGCGGCGGCGGGCTCGAGCCGGCCGACGTGGTGCGGCTGCTGTCGGAGATGGGCGAAGCACTCGACTACCTGCACGGCCGGGTGCCGCCCGTCATCCACCGCGACATCAAGCCCAGCAACATCATCCGCCGTCCCGATGGCTCGTTCTGCCTGGTCGACTTCGGGTCGGTGCGTGCCAGCCTCGAGCCGGCCGGCGGCAGCACGGTGGTCGGCACCTTCGGCTACATGGCGCCCGAGCAGTTCCAGGGCCGCGCGCTTCCCGCCACCGACATCTACGGCCTCGGCGCGACGGTGATGACGCTGCTCGCGAACCAGGAACCGGAGAACCTGCCGCACAAGGGGCTCGCCATCGACGTGCGCACCGCGCTCTCGGGCGCCGTGGAGCCCGCGGTGATCGGTGTGCTCGAACGCATGCTCGACCCCGACCCGGACCAGCGCGCAACCCGCGTCGGGCCGCTGCTCGAGCAGATGGAGGCGCGCGTGCGTCGCCCCGCGAAGCCGACGGAACCGCCGCGTCCCCAGGATGGCGTGTGGGCAACGCGCGAGGAGTGGCAGCGGTGGGGCGAGGAGACGCGAAGGCAGTGGGAGCAGTGGGCCAAGGATCTCGCCGATAGCTTCGGTGCACCGTCACGGCACGATGCCCGCCACAAGTCCCGCCACGAGCGGCACGCCCGCCGCCGCGAGGCGTACGACAAGCGCCAGGCGGCCTATGCCGAACGCCGCCGAGCCCGCTGGCGCCGTCGCAGGAACCGCCCCGTGCATCCGCTGGTGATGGTCGTGCTCGTGCTCGGTCTGACCGCGGCACAGCTCGCCACCTGGGCGCTGTTTTCGGTGCTGCTCCCGACACTGCTCACGTTGCTCTCGATCTTTTTCGGCCCGGGGCCGCGCCGGGCGGCGGACAGGTCACGCCAGATCGGCGAGCGCGGCGTGGACGGGATCCGGCGCGCCTCGGCCTTCCTGCGCGGCATCGCCGACGAGCAGAACCGCCGCGCCTCCGCGCCTCCCCGCACGCGTGTCGAGGGCGAACGCCCGCGCGTTCGCGTCGACGAGCCCGGCGAGGTCGAGACCGAAGGCGAGGAACTGGAAGAAGAAGAGCGCGAGCCGCGACGCGCGCGTCATGGGGGGTAGCGAACCCACGCGTGCGCGTCTGCCCTTCCTGCAACGCCCGCCGCATGCACAACACCGCCGCCCACCTCGTCGACCGCGTCTTCCCCGACGCGCCGCTGCGCCAGTGGGTGCTTACCGTGCCCTTCCACCTGCGCCTGCTCCTGGCACAGAACGCCGCCGCCTTCGGCGCCCTGTGCCGCATCCAGGCCGAGGAGCTACTCGCCTTCCACGAGCGCCGCGCGCGCCAGGCAGGCATCGGAAAGGGCCGAGGTCAGATCGTGCGCGGCGCCGGCGTCTCGTTTCCACAGCGCTTCGGCGGCAGCCTCAACCTGAACACCCACAACCATGCTGCGTTCGTCGACGGCGTGTTCGTCATCGAGCCCGGATCAACACCCGGCGCCATCTCCCACGCGAGCTTCCACCAGCTGCCTCCGCCCGTGCGCGACGAGATCGACGCCGTCTGCGATCGCATCGCGACCCGCTTCATCCACTGGCTCGAACGCCGCGGCCTCATCGCGCACGCGCCCGATCACTTCAACAACGAAGCGCCGGAGCAATCCGCGCTCGACAACTGCGCCCAGCTCTCGCTCGGCATCGGCCAGCTCACGACCGTGCCCGACCCGCGCCTCCAACTTGAAGACGAGCGGGAACAGATCGAGCTCGCCAAGCTCCAGCCGCCGCGCGGTCGCCGCAGCCGCTACCTCGGACAGGCCGGGCGGTCCGGGCGATGCCGGCTGGTACGAGCTCCACAGCCTTATCGAAACCGGCAACTGCGGCACCACCTGTTTCGGCATCTACTACCTCTTCCTGCAGACGGGTAACCCCGTGCTGCTCGGCTGGCTGAATTGTCTGCCGACCCTCACGCCCCCACCCATCGGCAACCAGGTGCCGTTCCAGGCGACGTGGTCGCAGACGGACGCGGGGTAGCGAGTCAGCCCGCGAAGGCGGCGGCGAGCGCTTCGGCCACTGCGATCGTCGGCTTCACCAGGTGGCGGTTCTCGGTGAATTCGAACCGATGCTCGGGATAGAGCACGATCTGTCCCGGCGTCACGCGCAGCGACAGCTCGAGCGAGGCGTCCTTCTGCTCCGGAATGGAAAGCGGGTCGGCGGCATGAGCCACGAGCACCCGCCGCAGAGCCTCCGGTAGCGCTTGCTGGGCCTCCTCGAGCGAGGGCGACGCGATGCGGAACCGCGCGTCGAGCTCCCGATCGCCGACCTCGTGTCGCGGCTCGCCATGACGAAACAACTTGGCAATGACGGGCATCTCCCAGTGCCGGGGCGCGATGGTCGCTTGCCCGGCGATCGGCAACCCGTCGAGCCGGATGGCGAGACGCGGCGAGCGCGCACCCACCCGCCAGAAGACCGAGCCGACCAGCGCCTCGGCGGCGAAGCGTCCGATCGCCCGACCACCCCGCGCCTCGACGCGCCACTCGTCTGCGAGCGCCTGTTCGCTTCCGCTGCCCGGCGCCATCGAGAACCCGGCACTGACAAGCTCCTCGACGAGCGGCAGCGAGTCCCGATCGACGCTAGAGAAGTCGTGCGATGAGCTCGTCATGCGCGACAGGATGTCGCCATCGGCGCGCGCCGTCCACGATGGAGTCCGCCACGGTTGTTGCGCGTTGCGCGTCGCCGCCGTTGATTGACGTCCCGGCGGAGCCCACGCCGCCCGGATCCGCCCCTGGGCCACCCGGTGCGGGTGTGGCATCGGCGGTTCCGTTGTTGCCGGCGTCGTAGTTGAGGCCCGTGCTGCCGCCGCCGCCACCGTTGGCGGCGAGCGTTCAGCATAGCCCGACCAAGGCTCGCGGCCGACGTTGCATAAGCGGAATTATATCAACTATTTCCGGCATTTAGACCCTGGCCCCAGCTTGCCCCGGGTTCCCCCGGCCTGTCAACCGCCGGGCGGCTCCACCGCCGGCCGCCACCACGTTGCGCCTGTGGATGTGGGTTGGTTCGCCTTCTATGGGGGGAGACGTTAACACGCGCTTCTGCGTTGTCGCCGACAACGTGGTGTTCACGTCGGGCGTCCGGCTGCCAGCTCGGAGAATGGTCTTCGATCGCGTGATCGTCGGATCGGACCGCGCCGTGCAGCTCGGCGGCGCAGGCCATGGGTCGTCGGTCCGTAGCGTCGATGGGCCCCCCACGCACTGGCCCAGCGCCTGGTAGTCGCAGCCAATGCTGGCCGCGTACTTGCCGTCGTATCCCAATTGACTCGCGTACGGGCAGTTCAGATCGTGACACGTCTTGCCGTAGTACTGGTCCTCCAGCGGCGCTGGCGGACACGCGGTGAGCTCGTCCGGCTGCTTTTTCTTCCCCGAGCAGGCGCTCGTCGTGCCCGAGCACGCTCACCGGCTCGACCGCTCGTTGGCCCTCGAGGCCCTTGGTTTCCGCGTCCACGATAGGACGCTTGTGCCGACCCGACGCGAGGAGACCGCTAGCGTCGCATTCCGCTGCGAATCGCCCGGAAGAAGTCGCTGCGGACCAGCGCGCTGACGCTCCCGGGATGCTCTGCACGGCGGTACATTCCACGACCGCCATCATGGCAACTGGCCTTCCTGGCCTTGCAGGGATGGACCGGCGGAGACCTCGTCGGGGTGCAGGAGCCCCCTCGCTCAGTGCGGACAGTGCGAGTGGCAGCCGCCCTGGCCCTTGCAGGCGTTCTGGCCCGCGCACGCGTGCGACTCGGGCACGGCGCAGCCGCCCTTTCCGCGGCAGTCGTTCAGACCCATGCAGCAGTTCTTGTCGTCGGCGCTCCCGGCCGGCCTTGTCGCGACGCTCGCGGCCGCCTTCGCGGGCGCGCTCGCGTGGAGCGGCGGATGCGCCGAGCCCACCGGCTCCGCCTTCGCCGCTGGCTTGTCGCGGCAGCCCGCTCCGAATACGAGCCCCGCCGCCATCGCGACGCTCAGCGAGCGCGCCGCCTCACGACTCATTCGGTTTCCCCGGAGTCCACGAACGGCTCACGCCCGGCGCGATGGGCGCTCCGCCGTCGCGCTCGGCCACGGCCTGCTTGAAGCCGACTTCCTCCGCGCGCTGCTTGAACCACATCCCCTCCGGCGAATGCCGCGTGATGCCGTCGAACAGCGTCGCGAACATCTGCGTCGAGGTCAGTCCCATGTTCTCGTAGGCCTGGTTGACCATCAGCTTCTGCATCATGAGCTGGTTTCTCGGTACGCCGGTCATACGGCGCGCCAGCAATTCCACGCGCCCGTCGAGTCCGCTTTCCGGCACGGCATCGATCACGAGCCCCATCTCCTTTGCTTCGCAGCCGTCGACGAGATCGCCCGTCAGGAGCATGCGCTTCGCGCGCTCGGCGCCGATGCGATACACCCACATCGCCGTGGTCGGACAACCCCACACGCGCGCCGGCGGGTAGCCGATCCTCGCGTCCTCCGCCATCACGACCAGATCGCAGCTCAGCGCGATGTCGCTGCCGCCCGCTACCGCGAATCCCCTCACCTTCGCGATCGTCGGTTTGTAGCTCCGCCACAGCGAGGCAAAGCACTGCGTGTTTTCGTACATCATGCGGAAGTCGACCATCGGGTCCCACGGCATCGCCTGCACGCCGGGGTTCTCGCCCTCCGCCTGCGCGTAGTCGATGAGGTCGTAGCCGGCGCAGAACGCGCGGCCCGCGCCGGTCAGCACGATCACGTGCACGGAGTCGTCCGCGTTCGCGCGCTCCACCGCCGCACGGATCTCCCGCGGCATGCTGTCGTTGATGGCGTTCAGCCGATCGGGACGGTTCAGCGTGAGCGTCGCAATGCGATCGTGGACCTCGTAGAGCACGGTCTGGTCGGACATCCTGCCTCCTTGCGGGGCGCAGCGTCCGACAAGGCGCTCTGCCGGTCAACGACTGGCGTCGGCCTCGGCCTGCTCCACGCGATTCTTGCCGGCGGCCTTGGCCCGCAGCAGGGCAGCATCCGCCGATTCGATCAAGGCGCGCGCATCGACCTCCTCCGGCGCCTGGGAGGCGACGCCGACCGAGCACGTGAGCTTCAGCACGCGGCCTGCCCCGACGGGGAAACCCTGCTGCTCCAGCGCATGACGGATGCGCTCGCCGGCTTCGGCCACGGTGCGGCGATCGGCCCGCGGCAGGAGCACCGCAAACTCCTCGCCTCCATAGCGGAAGGGCGTCTCGCCAGCGCGCACGCCCGAGCGCAGGCGCGCGGCGACGCCGGCCAGCAAGGCGTCGCCCGCGCGGTGGCCCAGGGTGTCGTTGACCTTCTTGAAGTCGTCGAGATCGATCATCGCCAGACCGAGCGGCACACCCGTGCTGCGCGCGTGCGCTGCGGCCTCGGCAACGGCTTCCATCATCGCTCCGTGGTGACCGAGCCCGGTGAGCGCGTCGGTGCGCGCCTGCCGGGCGACGCGTTCGTAGTGATGCGCGCTGGCGATGGCGCGGCCCGCGTGATCCGCCACCATCGAGAACACGAGCTCGGCGATCGGATCGAGCGGACGCCCGGTGAAGCGGTTGTCCGCGTACAGCACGCCCTGCACGCCGTCGCGCGCGCGCAGCGGCGCCGCGACTGCGGTCGGCAGATGCAACAGCCCGTCCAGATCGTCCGTTCCCTCGCGCACGGTCGCCGCGCTCCTGAGCGCCAGCGAGACGGGGCTATCGCCGTCGACCGGCACGCGGATGGACCGCACGCGGCGATCGAGCGGCTCCGGGTTCGCGCTGCGGCGCAGGCCCGCGCGGTACAGACCGTCCAGGTCGGGCGCGTCGGACTCGATCGATTTCCAGACCCGGTCCGCCTCGACGGCGTCGCTCGGCCCGACCGAGGCGACGCCGCTGAGCGCGTCGCGGTCCTGCTCGTCGACCAGGAACAGCATCGCGCGGTTCAGCCCGAGGCCCACACCCGCCGTCACACCGGTGAGCACCGCGTAGCAGGTCGGCTCGAGCTCCATCGAGCCGCGCACGAGGTTCGCGATCTGGTGCAATAGCGAGATCGCCCGCCTGAGCGAGTCGTTCTCGCTCTCCAGCGTGGCGAGGCGATCGGGATCCAGTGTCGACACCGAGCCCCGAGCTTACCAACCAACGCCCTGGCGAGCCATGGCGGCCCGGGTAGCCCCCAGCGAGCGACAGATGGGAGGTTAGTTATAGGTGACGGAAAGCGCGACTCCGCCGCTGGTCCACGTGTGGCGGAGGTTGGCGCTGCTGTCGTTCATGCTGGCCGCTGCAAACTGTCCCTGCACGCCGGCGGCCCATTGCTTGCCGATCCACCACTCGTAGCCGACGAAGGCCACGCCACCGCCGCCGATCGGCTGGTTGTCGAGTTTGTTGTTGCTCTTGTCCTGCATGGTGATCCGCGCAACGCCGAGCATGCCGCCGAAGTGGAAACCCTTGTGCGGGTTCAAATACCAATCGACAACGGGTCCGAACATGGTCAGCGTTCCGACGCTCACGTCCGAGCTCACGCTCCGGCCGCTGAACGTGATCTTGGGGTTCGCGACCTGTTCGATGTACAGCTCGCCTCCGATCACCAGACCTTTCGTGACGGTCCAACCCGCCGCCAGATCACCCTGGAACGAACCGCCCTGCGCTTCGCCGTCGAACGCCCCGACTGCGACACCCAGGATGCGTGTCCCGTTGAAGTGCAGATTGTCGTGCACGTATCCGCCGCCGAGAGCCAGCCTCAGATAGAAGCCGTCATGCGTGTAGTCTCCGGTGTCGACGGACGCGCCGGGCTTGGCTCCGGGATAGCCGAGCGTCGCGTCGCCGGACGCGGCGGCAGAGCTATCGCCGCCCGAAGCGTCGGACGCAGCCTGCGCGCGGGCCTGCGTGGCGGAGAGAACGAGGACAAGCACTGGTGTGGCGAGCAGCGGTCGCAGGATCTTCAAGCGGGCCTCCTTACCAGCCAACCAGAGTAATGCGCAGGCGGCGGGACGACCAGGAATCGTGCCTTGCCTGTGGCGCGGCGTCCATGCGAGCCTCCGGCCCGCGCCCAGGCGCAGAGGAGGTGTCTCACATGCTTGTTTCCAGGCGATCGTCCTTGGTGAAGGTCACGGGTCTGTTGCTCCTCGGCGCAGCGTCGCTATTTTCGTACGGCTGCAGCAGCAGCAACAACAAGTCGAGCACGGGCAGGATCTCGTGCGCCACCAAGCCCTCCAACTGCAAGCCGGGCACGACCTGCTGGGCCACCTCGAGCGGTGGGTACACCTGCCAGGCCGCCAAGAAGGGCGCTGGCCTGGGCGCGAGCTGCACCTTCATCCCGGACCAACCGCAGTGCGACGAAGGTCTGGGATGCATCCCGGACTCGAACGGCAGCTCGAAGGGAACGTGCCAGCGGTTCTGCGACAACGGCGGCTGCGGCGCGGACCAGGGCTGCTTCAAGGTCACCGTCAATGGGAGCTCGACCGGAGTTCCCATCTGCGGCCCGCTGCCGCCGGACGGCGGCACCGATTCGGGTCCTCCGCCGAGCGACGCGAGCAACAACGTCACGTCGAACAACGACGCCGCGACCGAGGCCGGGAGCGATGCCACGTCGAACAACGACGCCGGCTCGAGCGACGCGGCCGGCGACTGATCCGTAGCGTTCTGCCACATGGGGTGCGTCGATACGACACGCCCAGACCCCGTTCCGGCGTGGCAACGAGCAGTCGCCTGGGCCCGGCACGTGCGATGCAGCCCCGGCGTGCATGGCACGAAACGTCGCGCAGAAGCTGGTCCATTCGCACCTGATCTACGGCCGGCCCGAACCGGGCCAGGAGATCGCCCTGCGCATCGACCAGACGCTGACGCAGGACGCCACCGGTACGCTCGTGATGCTCGAGCTGGAGGCCATGGCGCTCGACCGCGTGCTCACCGAGGTCAGCGTGCAGTACGTCGATCACAACCTTCTGCAGCAGGATTCCAGGAATGCCGACGACCACCTCTTTCTACAGAGCGCGTGTCGACGCTTCGGCGTGTGGTTCTCGCGGCCCGGCAATGGCGTCAGCCACCCGGTGCACATGCAACGCTTCGGGCGCCCGGGACGCACGCTCGCCGGTTCGGACAGCCACACGCCCGCGGCCGGCGCTCTCGGCATGCTGGCGATCGGCGCCGGCGGTCTCGAGGTCGCGATGGCAATGGCGGGCGAGCCGCTGTACGTCAAGATGCCCGCGATCTGGGGCGTCAAGCTCACGGGCCGGCTGCCGCCGTGGGTCAGCGCCAAGGATGTCGTGCTCGAAATGCTGCGGCGTCACGGCGTTCGCGGCGGACGCGGGCGCATCATCGAGTACTACGGTCCGGGGCTTGCAGCGCTCGATGTCTGGGACCGGCACGTCATTGCGAACATGGGAACCGAGCTCGGCGCGACCACGACCGTGTTCCCCTCCGACACGAGCGTGCGCGCGTTCCTCCGCGCCGAGCAGCGCGAGAGCGACTGGGACGAGCTCCGGCCCGACGAAGACGCGACCTACGACCTGGAGGAGGAGATCCAGCTCTCGAAGCTCGAGCCGCTTGTCGCGAAGCCGTCGAGCCCGGGCAACGTGGTGCCGGTGCGCGAGGTCGCGGGCACACCCATCTACCAGAGCTACATCGGCTCCTCGGCAAACCCGGGCTACCGCGATTTCGCGATGGCGGCGCGGATCGTCGACGGACGGCACATCGCGGCCGGTGTCTCGCTCGATGTGAATCCGACCTCGCGCGCGATCCTGGCGGACTTGATGCGCGACGGACACCTGGCGTCGCTGCTTGGAGCCGGCGCGCGGCTGCACCAGGCGGGCTGCAACGGCTGCATCGGCATGGGACAGGCGCCGGCCACGGGCAAGAACAGTCTGCGCACGGTGCCTCGCAACTTCCCGGGGCGATCGGGAGCGAAGGAAGACAGCGTGTGGCTCTGCAGCCCAGAGACCGCGACGGCGTCGGCGCTGTCCGGCGTCATCACCGATCCGCGCGAGCTCGACATGGAGTGTCCACGCATCCACGCGCCGGAGCATCCCACCGTGGATCGGGAGAGCATGGCGGAGCCGCCGCCTAGGGAAGAGGCGCAGCGGACGCAGCTGGTGAAGGGTCCCAACATCCGTTCGCTGCCCCGGTTGGAGCCGCTGCCGGACTCGATGGACCTGCCCGTACTGCTCAAGGCACCCGACGACATCTCGACCGACGAGATCATGCCTGCGGGCAGCCGCATTCTGCCGTTCAGGAGCAACATCCCGGAGATCTCGCGGTTCTGTTTCGAGATCCTGGACGACAGCTACGCCGAACGCGCCTTGCAGGAGAAAGAACAAGGCGGCCACGCCCTCGTGGCGGGCGAGAACTACGGACAGGGCTCGAGCCGCGAGCACGCCGCGCTGGCGCCGCGCTACCTGGGTCTGCGCCTCGTGCTCGCCAAGAGCTTCGCCCGCATCCACTGGCAGAATCTCGTCAACTTCGGGATCCTGCCGCTCGAGTTCGAACGAGCCGAGGACTACGACCGGCTCCGGCAAGGTAGCCGCATCCGCGCCCGGGGCCTCCGCGGGATGCTGGCAGAGACCGATCGCCTCGAGCTGGACGTGGACGGCGCACCACTGGCCGCACGACACCGCCTCTCGGCGCGACAGGTGCAGATGGTGCTGGCCGGCAGCCTCATCGACGAGTGGCGCGAGCACCGGGCATGACCCGTCGACGCGGCGCCCCGGACGCGTTATGGGACCCCTCGAAATCGGGCCACAGAGGTATTCGCCATGAAGAAGCTATCGAAAGAGATCTGGATCGTCGCAGCCAAGCGCACCCCCTTCGGCACGCTGAGCGGGTCGCTCAAGACCGTGAGCGCGATCGACCTGGCGGTGCATGCTTCCAAGGCGGCGCTCGCGCAGTCGGGCATCGAGCCGAAGGAGATCGGACACATGATCCTCGGCAACGTGCAGCAGACGAGCCGCGACGCCATCTACGGCGCGCGCCACGTCGGACTGAAGACCGGGCTGCCCATCGAGGTGCCGGCGCTCACGGTCAACCGCTTGTGCGGCTCGGGCTTCCAGGCGGTCGTCACCGCGGCGGAGCAGATCCTGCTGGGCGAGGCGAACGCCGTTCTCGCCGCCGGCAGCGAGAACATGTCGCAGTCGCCGCATGCGCTGTGGGGCCTGCGCGACGGCGCCAAGTTCGGAAAATCGCCCGAGCTGGTCGACACGCTGTGGGAGGCGCTGACCGACAGCTACAGCAAGACGCCGATGGCCGTCACTGCCGAAAACCTCGCGGACAAGTACAAAGTCACGCGCGAGGAGGCGGATCGCTTCGCTCTGCGCTCGCAGCAGAAGTGGGCGGCCGCGCAGGAGTCGGGCGGCTTTGCGGACGAGATCGCGCCCATGGAGGTGAAAGCGGGCAGGAAGATGCTCAACGTCGACAAGGACGAGCATCCGCGCCCGACCACCACGATGGAAGCGCTGGCCAAGCTGCCGCCGGTGTTCAAGAAGGACGGCGTCGTCACCGCTGGCAACGCCTCGGGCATCTGCGACGGCGCCGCGGCGTTGGTCGTCGTCGACGCGGAGTGGGGCAAAGCCCACGGTCTCAAGCCGCTCGCGAAGCTCCTGCAGTGGGGCGTCGCCGGCGTCGAGCCGACCATCATGGGCATCGGTCCCGCCCCGGCCATTCGCAGCGCGATGGACCGCGCGGGCCTCACCATGAAGGACGTCGATCTGTTCGACGTGAACGAGGCGTTCGCGCCGCAGTTCCTCGCGGTGCAGCGCGAGCTGGACCTGCCCGAGGATCGCACCAACGTCAACGGCGGCGCGATCGCACTCGGACATCCGCTCGGCGCATCGGGCGCGCGCATCACGGCCAACCTCGTCTACACGCTGCGCCGGCAGGAAAAGCGCATCGCCGTGGGCTCGGCGTGCATCGGCGGCGGCCAGGGCATCGCAGTGGTGCTGGAAGCCGTATAGCGGCCAGGATTTCCGGTAGTTGCGAGCTTCTACGGAGGATGCGGTAACGGCGCGCGGCTGGTGTATGCTGGCCGCGCGCGAGCGCCCGAGCGTCCCGCGCGTACGGTGACCGTGTTCCGAACAAGTCCGATCCTGGGGCTGGCGCTCGTCGTGGTTTCTGCCAGCGGGTGCAAGAAGCACGCGACCGGGCATTCCGCGACCACGTCGAGCGCGCCGGCCGTGTCCGCGCCCATTCCACCGGCAAGCCACCCCTCGGCGAGCGCGAGCGCAGCCCCCGCCGAGGTTCCGGGCACCCCGGATCCAAAGCTCTACGCCTGGCTCGCCGACAAGGCTTTCGAGGGGCCGCCGGCCGTCGATACGCTGGAGTCGCGCTTCAAGACGCCGCCCGGCTACACGCGCGTGAAGGAAGCGCCAGGGTCGTTCGGCGCGTGGCTGCGCACGCTGCCGCTGGCGGCGAAGGGCACTCCGGTCAAGAGCTACAAGGGCAACGTCGTCTACCCCGCCGACGAGAAGTACGTGGCGGCCGTGATCGCAATCGACGTGGGCAAGACCGATCTCCAGCAGAGCCCGGATTTCGTCGTGCGGCTCGACGCGGAGTGGCGCTGGTCTACTGGCGACCGGACCATGAGCTACGTGGGCGCGACGGGGCTCGACATGCCGCTGTCGCGCTACGCGAAAGGGCAGCGCATCTTGGCCATGGGAGGCAACGTGTTCTGGGCGCCGCGCGCCAAGCCCGGCACGATGGACCACGCCCTGCTGCGCGAATACCTCGACTCGGTCTTCACCTGGGCCAACAGCACGTCGCTGTCGAAACAGGGCACGCAGATCGACGCGGCCGACATACGGCCGGGCGATTTCTTCGTGCACCAGGGCAAGCCCGGCCACGTCGTGCTCGTGCTCGACATCGCGGAGAAGCCCTCCGGCGCGAAGCTCGCCCTGCTCGGGCAGGCACTCGACCCCGCGGAAAACGTGCACGTGCTCCGCCCCGGCATCGGCACCGCGTGGTTCAGCCTCCATCCCGGCCTTCCGTTGCTCACGCCGCACACCGCCGAGTTCCCCTGGGACGGGCTCCGCCGACTGGAGCACGTCGATCAACAGAGCGACGCCAAGGGCGATTGACGTTCCGTTTACATTTCTAGCGCGGCGGTTTGCATTCATGCGTGGGGCAAGGGCGCCCTCGGAACGGCAGCGGGGCGGCTCAGCGGCTAGCCGTGCGGCTCCGCAGGCTCGAACGCGCCCAGCCCGACGCCGAGCTCCTCGTTGGCAAGCGCAAAGGCCCGGCAGACGCGCGGAGCCAGCGAAGGGCCGACGGGCGTCCGGTCGGGCTCGGGCGTGAACCGGAGGAAGCCTCCGACTGCGGATGGACCGAGCGAGAGGCGCGCGCTGGCGGGCTCGCCGTCACACTGGGCGCGGTAGCCGTCGCTGTCCTCCACCAGCTCCAGCTCGCGCGTGGACTCCTGCCGCGCCGACACGACCGTCCAACCGCCGCCACTCCGTCGCGCGTCCGCTTCCGACACGACCAGCTCCTCGAGCTCCGCTGGCCGATAGTCGAGCCGGCGACCGGCCTGCGCACACAGCGAAATCAAGCGGAGCGGGACCCCGTCGAGCGAGCGCTCCAGAACGGCCAGGCCCGCGCTGATGCGCGGATTGAGCTCGGTCGGCAGGAAGCCATCGGCGGTGAGGATCCCATCGATGGAGAACGCACCTGAATAACGAACTTGCTCCGCCAGGCCATGCGCCGTGCGTCGGGCCACCTGACGCATCTGTTCGCGCGCGTAGGGTTCGGGGTCCCAGAACGTCGCCACGCCCGCGTAGTGGAAGCGCACCGGGCCGGGACGCCGCAGGATCATCTGCTCCACCGGGCGGAACACGGCGACGCCGTCGGACGTCACCAGGCCGTGGATGCTGCACGGAATGCCTTCCAGGAAGGGCGTGACCCGCACCTGGTCGGCGCGCGTGGAGAAGAAACGCGCCGCTTCCCGCGCGTCGTCTTCATCCCGCACCCAGCGCGTCGCTTCGGCGCCGCCGGAAACGCCCTCGCGCGCGTCGGCGGTCCACACGGTTCCATTGCCGAGGTCCAGCGCACGCGCGGCGGCGCGCAGATCGGCTTCCACCGGATGCACGTGCAGAGAGCGCGCGTGCTCCACACCGATGGCATCCCAGAACGCGTCGATCGCGAGCTTGTCCTCCAGCGCGATCCAGCTCCGCGGGCGGGCCCCGAAGTTTGGGCGGCCGGCGATCATCGGCAGCTCGCCGAGCACGATGAAGCCGAGCGCCATCGCCGAGCGCTCGGCATCATACGCGTCGATCCTCGCCCGCACGTCGTCCGGCAACTTGAGGAGCGTCGCTTCGTAGTGACGGATGCTCTCCAGCACGCTGCCGGCGCGCACCTCGAGCGAGCACCATTCCGCTTCCTCCTCGGTCGGCATTTCCCCCGTGCCGATGTCCGAGCCGAGGATGAATGGTCGCTCGGCGCCCAGCGCGCAAAGCTCCCGCGCGAGCGGCACGAGCCCGGCAACCGGTCCGCCGATGAGGATCAGCTTGCGCCCGGCAAACACGGAGCGGAGCTCGCGTTCGTAGTGTTCGCCGAGCGGAAGCACCCCGTCAGCGTGGCCACGACGAGACCGGGTGACAACCCACCGCACGCCCGGCGATCTCTATTTTACTAATTATTTCCATTTGTTATGGATAGCCAACCGGTGACGCGTTGCGAAAAATCCACTTGACCGGAAGGGCGCCCGGCTTCAGCCTTCTGCTCGTGACGAGGATCGCGACTTCGAACCCGAGCCCGCGCGCCGCCCTGGCCGCGCTCCGGTCGGAGTCCGTCCTGCTGCTCGGTCTCTCCCTCGTACTCGGCCTTATTAGCCCGGGTGCGGCGGCCGACTGAGCTTCCAGGAGAAGAAGACCTCACGGCCCCCGCACCCTCCCGGTGCGGGGGCTCTTTTTTTATCCCACCACCGAACATCCACCGAACGTCCACCTAGACCGCATCCGGCACCCATCACAGTCGAGGACAACGTGACGGCACCCATGAACGAGCTCACACAACCCACCAACACGGCCATGCCGGTCGACCGCGTCGGCGAGACGCTGACCGGTTCGCAGCTGATCTGGGAAGCGCTGCTTCGGGAGGGCGTGGACGTGGTGTTCGGTTATCCGGGCGGCGCGATCATGCCGGCGTACGACGCGATGGCCGGCTATCCGATCCGGCACATCCTCGTGCGCCACGAACAGGGCGCGGCACACATGGCTGACGGCTACGCGCGCGCCTCGGGCAAGGTCGGCGTCGCGGTCGCCACGTCGGGCCCCGGCGCCACGAACCTGGTGACGGGCATTGCTACAGCGATGATGGATTCGATCCCGATGGTGTGCATTACCGGGCAGGTCGGCTCCGCGCTGCTCGGCAGCGACGCCTTCCAGGAGACGGACATCACCGGCGTCACGTTGCCGGTGACCAAGCACAACTACCTGGTGACGCGGCCCGAGGAGATCGTGCCCGCGCTGCGCGAGGCGTTCTACATCGCGCGCTCGGGCAGGCCGGGCCCGGTCGTGGTGGACATCACCAAGGACGCGCAGCAAGAGAGCGCGGTCTTCGAATGGAATGACGAGCCGGTGCGGCTGCCGGGCTACCGCCCCGAGCACACACCGCTTCCGGAGGAGCTCGAGCGAGCGCTCACGATGATCCACGAGTCGAAGCGGCCGCTCATCTTCGCTGGCCACGGCGTGGTGGAGGGCAATGCCACGGCGCTTCTGCTCGAGCTGGTGCAGAAGAGCAACATCCCCGTCGCGCAGACGCTGCTCGGGCTGGGCGGATTTCCGGCGACGCACCCGCAGAGCCTCGGCATGATGGGCATGCACGGCGAGTCCTGGGTCAACACGGCGATCCAGGAGGCGGATCTGATCATCGCGCTCGGCATGCGCTTCGACGACCGCGTCACCGGCAACGTCAAGACCTACGCGCCGCACGCGAAGAAGATCCACGTCGAGCTCGACCCGGCGGAGATCAACAAGAACGTCAAGGTCGATCTGCCTCTGGTGGGCGACGTGCGGCACATCCTGTCGGCGCTGCTGCCGCGAGTGGAGCACCGCGAGCGGCCGGAGTGGCTTGCGCGCATCGAGGACCTAAAGGGCGACTCGGCGGTGCGCGACATCCGCGACCTGCCGGACACCGGGCGGCTCTACGCCGCGCATGTGATCCACGACCTGTGGAGGCTGACCGACGGCAAGGCGCTTATCGTAACGGACGTCGGCCAGCACCAGATGTGGGAGGCGCAGTACTACAAGCACGACCTTCCGCGCCGGCTGCTCACGTCCGGCGGTCTCGGCACGATGGGCTTCGCGCTGCCGGCTTCGCTGGGCGCGCGCTTCGCGTGCCCGGACGAGGAGATCTGGGTGATCGCGGGCGACGGCGGCTTCCAGATGACGGCGTGCGAGCTGGCGACCTCGGCCCAGGAAGACATCAAGGTGTGCGTCGCCATTATCAACAACGGCTACCTGGGCATGGTGCGGCAGTGGCAGCAGTTCTTCTACGGCGGCCGCTACGTCGCGACGCCGATCAAGAGCCCGGATTTCGTCAAGCTGGCGGAGGCGCACGGCCTGTCGGGTAGGCGCGTGACGAAGCGCAGCGAGATCGCCCAGGCGGTCGCCGAGGCGCGGAACGCGCCGGGCACGTTCGTCATCGAGTTCCGCGTCGAGCAGGAAGACAGCGTGTACCCCATGGTGCCCGCCGGCGCCGACCTCCACGACATGATCCGCCGCCCCATGCCCGGCGAGGGCGACGCCAATGCAAAGAGCAACGGAAACCACAACCCGATCTTCGAAACCGGCAAGGACAAGTGAGATGACAACCAGCCTTCACACCATCGTCAGCTACGTCGAGGACCGGCCTGGCGTGCTCAATCGCGTCGCGTCGCTGTTCCGGCGTCGGGCGTACAACATCGTTTCGCTCAACGTCGGGCGGACGCACGAGCCGGGCGTGTCGCGCATGACGATCGTGGTCGATGCCGATGACGACACGGCGCGGCGCATCGAGGCGAACCTGTACAAGCTGGTCAACGTCTTGCGCGTGGACGACATCACGCACAAGCCGAGCGTCGCGCGCGACCTGGCCCTGATCAAGGTGCAGTTCGGCCCCGAGCAGCGCACCGAGGTGCTGCAGCTGTGCGAGGTGTTCCGCGCGCGTGTGGTCGACGTGGCGCCCGACTCGCTGATCGCCGAGATCACCGGCACGCAGGACAAGATCGACGGGCTCGTCAACGTGCTCCGCCCGTTTGGAATCACGGAAATGGTGCAGACGGGTCTGGTCGCCATGACCCGCGGAACCGAAATCGCGCCCGGCTCCTCGCGGCGCAACATCCAGGCAGCCTGACAAGGAAATGAACATGGCAAAGATCCGCTACGACGCCGACGCCGACCTCGAGCTCATCCGGGGCAAGAAGGTCGCCATCATCGGTTATGGCTCGCAGGGCCACGCGCACGCATTGAACCTGAAGGACAGCGGCGTCGACGTGTGCGTCGGGCTGCACGAAAAGAGCAAGAGCAGGAAGAAGGCCGAGGCCGCGGGGCTCACGGTCAAGAGCGTCGCCGACGCGGCGGCGTGGGGCGACGTGATCATGCTGCTCACGCCGGACACCTCGCAGCCGGCCATCTATGCGGAGAGCGTCGCGCCACACCTGGGCAAGGGCAAGACGCTGATGTTCGCGCACGGCTTCAACATCCGCTTCGGGACGATCAAGCCGCCGGCCGAGGTCGACGTGAGCATGATCGCGCCCAAGAGCCCGGGCCACCGCGTGCGCGAGACCTTCGCGGAGGGCGGCGGCGTGCCGGCGCTGCTCGCCGTCGAGCAGGACGCGAGCGGCCAGGCCGACGCGCTCGCGCTTTCCTATGCGAAGGCGCTCGGCTCTACGCGGGCCGGCGTCTTGACCACGACCTTCTCCGAGGAGACCGAGACCGATCTTTTCGGCGAGCAGGCCGTCTTGTGCGGCGGCACGTCGGAGCTGGTCAAGGCCGCCTTCAAGACGCTGGTCGAGGCCGGCTACCAGCCCGAGGTCGCCTACTTCGAGTGCCTGCACGAGCTGAAGCTGATCGTGGATCTGATGTACCGCGGCGGCCTCAACTACATGCGCTACTCGGTGAGCGACACCGCGGAGTACGGCGACTACGTCTCCGGCCCGCGCATTATCAACGACCAGACGCGTGCGGAGATGAAGAAGATCCTGGCGGAGATCCAGGACGGCAGCTTCGCGAAGAAGTGGATCGACGAGAACAAGGCGGGCCGCCCGGAGTTCGAGAAGCGCCGCGCAGCCGAGCGCGAGCAGCAGATCGAGCGTGTAGGCGCCGAGCTCCGCAAGATGATGCCGTTCGTCGATCCCGTCACCATCAAGCCGGGGGACTGAACCGATGAGTCAAGGAAAGACCGCGCCGCGACCCGCGCCGGACTACGTCCGCTTCTTCGACACCACGCTGCGCGACGGCGAGCAGTCGCCGGGCGCCACGCTGACCTCGGCGGAAAAGCTCGAGGTGGCGCGCGCCCTGGCGCGCCTGGGCGTGGACGTGATCGAGGCCGGCTTTCCCGCGGCGTCGCCGGACGACCTGGAGGCCGTGCGGAGCATCGCCCGGAGCGTCGGCGTGGACGCCGTAGCAGGGCGGCCTTCGGACCAGCCGCCCATCATCTGCGGGCTCGCACGCGCCGGCAGGGATGACATCGACGCAGCGTGGTCGGCCATCCGCGACGCGCGCTACCCGCGCATCCACACCTTCCTCGCCACTTCGCCCATCCATCGCGAGCACAAACTCCGGATGGAGAAGCGCGAGGTCGTCGAGCGCATCCGCGAGATGGTCGGCTACGCCCGGAGCCTGTGCGAGGACGTCGAGTTCAGCCCGGAGGACGCCGGCCGCACGGAGCCGGAGTTCCTGTACGAAGCGATCACGGCAGCCATCGAGGCCGGCGCGACCACGCTGAACATCCCCGACACGGTCGGCTACACGATGCCCGAGGAATTCGGCGCGCTTATCGCCGGCATCATGAAGAACGTGCCGGGCATCGAGGACGTGGTCGTGAGCGTGCACTGCCACGACGATCTGGGTCTCGCGTCCGCCAACACGCTCGCGGGCATCCGCAGCGGCGCGCGCCAGGCCGAAGTGACGATCAACGGCATCGGCGAGCGCGCGGGCAACACCTCGTTGGAAGAGGTGGTGATGGCGCTCTGCACGCGGCGGCCGCTGTTCAACCTCTCGACGGGCATCGACACCACGCAGCTCTGCCGCACCTCGCGGCTGGTGAGCATGAGCACGGGCATCGTGGTGCAGCCGAACAAGGCCATCGTGGGCGCCAACGCTTTCGCGCACGAGGCCGGCATCCACCAGGACGGCATGCTCAAGCACGAGACGACCTACGAGATCATGCGGCCCGAGACCGTGGGCGCGGAGCAGTCGAAGCTGGTGCTCGGCAAGCACTCGGGCAAGCACGCCTTCGCCGTGCGACTGCGCGAGCTTGGCAACCCGCTCGAAGGCGAAGCGCTGGTGGACGCCTTCAACCGCTTCAAGCAGGTCGCCGACAAGAAGAAGATGATCACCGATGCGGATCTGCTTGCGATCGCAGCGACCGAGCTAGGCCGCGGTCCGGAGCTCTTCACGCTCGACGGCCTGCAGGTGAGCTGCGGCACCTCGGGCATGCCGACGGCCACGGTCCGCCTCGCGGGGCCGGACGGCGTGCACACTGCAGCGGCGGTCGGCGTGGGGCCGCTCGACGCGGTATTCAAAGCCATCGACCAGATCGTGAAGACCCCGAGCCAGCTCGTGGAGTACTCGGTGCACGCGATCACCGAGGGTATCGACGCGCTGGGCGAGACCAGCGTGCGGCTCCGCGCCAGCGAAGGCGACGGCCGGCTCAACCCGCAGCGGGGCACGGAGCCGAGCCCCGTGTTCCACGGTCACGGCGCCGACACGGACATCATCGTCGCCAGCACCAAGGCGTACCTGGCCGCGCTGAACCGCCTGGTCGCGCTGCACAGCGCCGCGGCGCCGGAAGCCATGCAGACGGCCGCTGCAGCGCCTGCACAATAGGACACGAATGCCGAAGACACTGTTCGAGAAGGTCTGGGACAACCACGTGGTCGCGGAGGAGGACGGCAGCCCCGCCGTGCTCTACATCGATCTGCATCTGGTGCACGAGGTCACGTCGCCGATGGCATTTGCGGGCCTGGACGCGCGGGGCCTCCGCGTGCGCCGCCCGGACCGCACGCTGGCCACGATGGACCACTCCATCCCCACGCTCAAAAGGAAGCTCGCGGCGATCGACGACCAGGGCCGTGCGCAGCTCGCGCGCCTGGAGAACAACTGCGAGAAATACGGCATCGAGCTGTACCGGATGGGCAGCGAGCACAACGGCATCGTGCACGTGATAGGTCCCGAGCTTGGCCTCACGCAGCCGGGCATGACCATCGTCTGCGGCGACAGCCACACCTCGACGCACGGAGCGTTCGGCGCGCTGGCGTTCGGCATCGGCACCAGCGAAGTGGAGCACGTGCTCGCCTCGCAGTGCCTGCTCCAGTACCGCCCGAAGACGCTCGAGGTCCGCGTGGAAGGCGAGCTCGGCGACGGCGTGACGGCCAAGGACGTGATCCTGGCGCTGATCGCGAAGATCGGCATCGCGGGCGGCACCGGCCACGTCATCGAATACACCGGCAGCGCCATCCGCGGGCTCGACATGGAAGCCCGCATGACGATCTGCAACATGAGCATCGAAGCCGGGGCGCGCGCGGGCATGGTCGCGCCCGACGAGCGCACGTTCGAGTACCTGTCGGGGCGCGAGCACGCGCCGAAGGGCGCGGACTGGGACCGCGCGCTCGAGCGCTGGCGCGCTCTGCCGAGCGACGACGGCGCGCGCTTCGACCGGAGCGTGACGCTGGATGCCGCGACGCTCGAGCCTATGATCACCTACGGCACGAATCCCGGCATGGGGATCCCGATCAGCGCTCCCCTGCCCTCCCCGGAAGACATTCCGGACGGCGCCGAGCGGCGCGCCTTCGAGAAGGCGCTCGGCTACATGCAGGTCGAGCCCGGTCGGCCGCTGCTCGGCCACAAGATCGACGTGGTGTTCGTCGGCTCGTGCACCAACGGCCGTCTGAGCGATCTCAGGCAGGCCGCATCGGTGCTGAAAGGGCGCAAGGTCGCGCCGGGCGTGCGCGCGCTGATCGTTCCGGGCTCGCAGGAGGTCAAGCGCCAGGCCGAAGCTGAAGGGCTCGACCAGGTATTCAAGGACGCCGGCGCCGAGTGGCGCGAGTCGGGCTGCTCGATGTGCATCGCCATGAACGGCGACCAGCTGGCACCGGGGCAGTACTCGGTCAGCACAAGCAACCGCAATTTCGAGGGGCGACAGGGCCAGGGCGGGCGCACTTTCCTGGCCTCGCCGCTCACCGCAGCGGCCGCCGCGGTCACAGGCCGCGTCACCGACATCCGCACGCTGCAAGGAGCCGCTCGATGAACCGCTTCACCCGCGTCCGCTCGCACGCCGTGCTGCTGCCGATCAACAACATCGACACGGACCAGATCATCCCCGCGCGCTTCCTGAAGGTCGTCGACAAGCAGGGCCTGGGCGATCAACTCTTCTCCTATTGGCGCTACGACGCCGAGGGCAAGCCGCGACCGGAGTTCGCGCTGAACCGACCGGAGGCCGAGGGCGCACAGGTGCTCTTCGCCGGCGACAACTTCGGCTGCGGGTCGTCGCGCGAACATGCGCCCTGGGCTCTCATCGGCTGGGGGATCCGCGCGGTGATCGCAACGTCGTTCGCGGACATCTTCAAGGAGAACGCGCTCAAGAACGGGCTCTTGCCCGTGGAGGTCGACGCAGCGACGCACGCCCGGCTGCTCGCCGCGCTGGAGGCCGATCCGTCCGCCGAGGTCACGGTAGATCTCGAGAGCTCATCGCTGACGCTCCCCGACGATAGCTCGGTCGCCTTCTCCGTCGATCCCTTCGCGCGCCACTGCCTGCTCGAAGGCCTCGACCAGCTCGGCTACATCCTCTCCTTCAAGGACCGCATCGAGGCGTACGAGAAAACCAGGGAAAGCTGATGGAACACTCAGTCGTCATCTACGACACGACGCTGCGCGACGGCACGCAGCGCGAGGGGATCTCGCTCACCGTCAGCGACAAGTTGCGGATCGCCGAGCGGCTGGACGCGTTCGGGGTCGGGTTCATCGAGGGCGGCTGGCCCGGGTCGAATCCCAAGGACGCGGAGTTCTTCGCCCGCGCTCGCGAGCGGGAGTGGAGGACCGCACAGATCACGGCCTTCGGCTCCACGCGCCGCGCGGGTATCGCTCCGGAAGACGACCCCAGCATGTGCGCGCTGATCGCGGCGGGCACAGGCGTGTGCACGCTGTTCGGCAAGAGCTCGCCGCTGCAGGTTACGGAGGTGTTGCGCACCACGCTCGACGAGAACCTGCGTATGATCGAAGACAGCGTGGCGTACCTCGCCTCGCAGGGCCGACGCGTGGTCTACGACGCCGAGCACTTCTTCGACGGCTACGAGGCGGACGCGGCCTACGCCGTCGAGACGCTGCTGGCCGCCAAGCGCGGCGGCGCCGAGGTACTGGTCTTGTGCGACACCAACGGCGGCGGCCTGCCCTGGCGAATCGAAGAAGTGGTGCGCGACGTGCTCGCCCGCGTCGCGCACCCGCTCGGCATCCACGCGCACAACGACACCGGCTGCGCCGTCGCCAACAGCCTGGCAGCGGTGCGTGCCGGCGCGCGCCACGTGCAGGGCACCATCAACGGCATCGGCGAGCGCTGCGGCAACGCCAACCTGTGCGCGGTCATCGCTGATCTCGAGCTGAAGCTCGGCCTGCGCTGCGTTCCCGAGGGACATCTCGCGGAGCTCGGCGAGCTCAGCCGCTTCGTGACCGAGGTCGCCAACCTCACGCCGGACGAGCACATGCCCTACGTCGGCCGCAGCGCGTTCGCGCACAAGGGCGGCGTGCACGTCGCCGCCATGCGCCGCCACCCCGACGCCTACCAGCACATCGATCCGGCGCTGGTGGGCAACCAGATGCGCGTGGTCGTCAGCGAGCTGTCCGGGCGCGGCAACGTGCTCAGCAAGGCCGAGGAGCTCGGCGTGAACGTGGGCGCCGGCGACGAGGTCGAGGCGCTCGCCGCCATCAAGGAGAGCGAAGCGCGCGGCTTCTCCTACGAAGCCGCGGAAGCGTCGGTGGCCCTCTTGCTCAAGCGGCGCTCGCCCGACTACCAGCCGCTGTTCAAGGTAGCCGACTACAACGTGATGGTCGGCCGGCGCCGCGGCAGCGAGAACTACTCGGAAGCCGT
Source organism: uncultured delta proteobacterium (assembly GCA_963826085.1). GTDB lineage: Bacteria > Myxococcota_A > Polyangia > Polyangiales > Polyangiaceae > CAWDXG01. Next base: position 763,244 of record CAWGVN010000001.1, read on the forward strand.
GGTGAAGGTCGAGGTCGGCGAGCAGGTAATGCTGATGGCAGCCGAGGGCAACGGCCCGGTCAGCGCGCTGGACGCGGCGCTGCGCAAGGCGCTGGCGCCGTTCTATCCCGCCGTCGAGCGCATTCACCTGGCCGACTACAAGGTGCGCATTCTCGACGGCTCCTACGGCACCTCGTCGACCACGCGCGTGCTGATCGACAGCCGCGACGACCACCGCTCGTGGAGCACGGTCGGCGCCTCGACCAACATCATCGAGGCGTCGTTCCTGGCGCTGGTCGACAGCATCGAGCACGGGCTCACCGAGAGCGGCGCGCGCCCGCCCGAGGTGGCGGTGGACTCCGGCGAAAGCCCGCGCCACCCTGCGCCGCGGGAGGCCGCCGGAGCATGAAAGCGAAGATCGTCGAGCTGCCGGGAGACGGCGTCGGACCCGAGGTCATCGCCGAGGCGCGCCACGTGCTGCAGGCGGTCGCGGCGCGCTCCGGGCACCAGCTCGAGTTCGAGTCGCACCTGATGGGCGGCGTCGCCATCGACGAGACCGGCGAGCCGCTGCCCGCCGCCACGCTCGCTGCGTGCCTCGATGCCGACGCGGTACTGCTCGGCGCCGTCGGCGGCCCGAAATGGGACGATCCGAACGCCAAGGTGCGCCCCGAGCAGGGCCTGCTCGGCCTCCGGCACGCGCTCGGCCTGTACGCCAACCTGCGCCCGGTGAAGGCGAACCCCGCGTTGATCGCCGCGTCGCCGCTCAAGCCCGAGCGCGTGCAGGGCGTGGATCTGCTCATGGTGCGCGAGCTCACCGGTGGGCTCTACTTCGGTCAGCCTCGACTGCGCGAAAAGACGCCGTCCGGCTGGCGCGCCGTGGACACGCTCGAGTACAGCGACGCCGAGATCGCGCGCGTGGTGCGCCTGGCGTTCCAGCTCGCGCGCGGGCGGCGCGGCAAGCTCACCTCGGTCGACAAGGCGAACGTGCTGGAGTCGTCGCGCCTCTGGCGCCAGGTCACGAACGACATCTCGCGCGAGTTCCCCGACGTGACGCTGGAGCACCAGCTGGTCGACTCGTGCGCGATGCGCCTGGTGACCGCTCCCGCCGGCTTCGACGTGCTGGTCACCGAGAACATGTTCGGCGACATCCTGTCGGACGAAGCCAGCGTGCTGTCCGGAAGCCTGGGCATGCTGCCCAGCGCCTCGCTCGGCGAAGGCAAGCTCGGCCTCTACGAACCCATCCACGGCTCCGCCCCCGACATCGCCGGCCAGGGCGTCGCCAATCCGCTCGGCACGATCCAGAGCGCGGCGATGCTGTTGCGGCATAGCCTGGGGCTGGAAGCGGAGGCTGCGGCGGTGGAAACGGCTGTGGAGCGTGCGCTTGCCAAGGGGGCACGGACGAAGGATCTGGGCGGCGAGCTCTCGACGAGCGGGATGGGGGAGGCTGTGCTGGCGGAGTTGGAACGCAGCTGAGCGTGAGGAGGTGACCCGATCCCGCTCGTGCATCATGGATCGTGGTAGCTTGCTGGAACGTCCCATTGCCCAAGAACCCCGGCCCAACGGGGTCCAAGACGCGTGGTGCGCGGGACGTACACGCTGGCGTCCGCGGACGCGGCGACGCTCGCGCTGAACGTGACAGCCGTGCGCTCCGGAGAGGGCTGCAGCAGAAGCGACGGACAGGACGAGCTCGCCGTGAAGCGCGGGTCGGACAGCTTCGAGCTGAGCAAGCGCATGCCGTATCCCGGCAAGCCGCACGTCACGTTCTACGTCGCCGGGCAGGCGCACGGCGGGATGTACTTCGCGGCGACGTAGGCGTGATGCGGCTCACGACGATCGCCGCAACACCGTGATTCCAGCACGGTTTCCTTGGGGGAGGTGCGACCCACACGGCGCTCGGCTATCCTTGTCCGATGACGGAGCGGAGCTGGATCGCGGCGGTTCTCGTTTTCGCGGTGGGGGCGTGCGGCGGCAGGTACCTCGCAGTCGGTGGAGGCACCTCCGGCGCTGGCGGCAGCCCGGGTGGCAGCGGCGGAGCGGGAGGCGGCGCGGCCGGCGTCGGAGGAACGCCGGACGCTGGCGGCGGCTCCGGCGGAAGCGATCTTCCGGACGCGGCTCCCGTGCCCGTCGACGCGGGATCCATCACAGGGTGCAGCCCACCGCCGCAGCCGTACGCTGGGGCGTCGCTGCCCGTACCCAGCGACGCGGTCGCCGACATCGCCGGCGAGGGCATGACTCCGCAGGTCGCTGTCGCTCCTGATGGAAGTGCGATCGTCGCCTGGAGGAACGCACAAAGCGTGATGGCGCGGCCCTACGTGGCCGGCAAGTGGGCCGACGCTGCGACGATCGCCACGCCGGGTCCCTACGGCACTCCGGGGTACGCGATCGAAGCGGCCGGTCCCGTTATTGCCGCGGGAACAGGCGGCTCGGCCGTGGTGCTCTACTACGAGCACCACGGATCCGGCTTCGGGATCTGCGCGCGCGAGTTCTCACCATCCGGAGGCTGGTCGCAACCGACGTTGCTCGGCACGTCTCTGCACGGCACCTACTGGCAGGATCCGGCCTTCCCGCACATGGGGGTAGCGTTCGACGCGACGGGGAGCGCGCTCGCGGTGTTCATCCGTGGCAAGGGCGAAGCGGTGGCGAGGCGCTATTCGGCAGCAAGCGGGTGGGGGTCTCCGACCCACATCGGATCGGCCACCCTCGACGGACGCCCGGCGTTGTCGATGCACGCTGACGGCACGGCGGTCGCAGCGTGGCGCTACGATCCGGCGAACGGTGGCATGAGGGTGTCCGGCACCGCTTCCGCGAGCGGATGGGGCGCCACGCTGGACCTGGAGAACGACTTCCTCGGGACCACGCTCGCCGCCGACGACAACGACGCCACGCTGCTCCTGCGCGGCGTCGTGAACGGATCGAGCAGCAACGTCGAGATCAACAGCCGCTCCGCCAGCGGCATGGTGGATCCGGGCGTGAAGCTCGACACCGTCGCCAAGCCCTCGGATCTACTGCTCGCGGCGGACGAGAAGGGGCTGGCGGTGGCAGCCTGGAAGTCGAGCATGAGCGGCTGTCCGTCCAACGTGAGCGTACGCGACTCTTCGGGAAACTGGTCGACGGCCGCCGCGATCAGTTCTGCAGCGCTCGGCGTGTCCGACATTTCGGCAGCAGCAGGACGCGCAGTCGCCGTGGGCAACGACTGCGCGCAGCAGAGCCTCCAGGCCGTCTTCTTCGAGAACGGCTGGCAGAAACCCTTGATCGTCGAGCCGGCACACGGCCCCGCCGATGCACGCATCGCGCTCGGCGGAAGCGGCCGCGCACTCGTCGCCTGGGACCGGTCCACGCCCTTGCCCTACATCGTGCTGGCGCGGTGGGTCACGGCGCCGTGACGCCCGCCGCCATGTCCCGCCGGCTGCTTCCGTTAGCGCTTTGCCTTCTGCTGCTTGAGCGCAGTAGCTCGCCTGATCACCTACCCGGCCTCCGCGGCCGCGGCGGGATGGGAGGCGGCATCAACGCCACCCCCGCGGGGGCGGCAGCGTGAACTGCAGCCCGACCGACCACTACCTCGTCCGCTATCCGCCGAAGTGACGGAACAAGCCGGGGTCAGAAGTCGCCTCCGGCGGGATCGGGAGGACTTCAGCCCCCGGTCAGTTGCACGTCGTCTGGCCGCTCGCGCTTGGGCAGTGTCCGTCGTGGTCGGTCTTGGCCGCGGCGCACTGGCTCGCGCGGCAGGTGAGGTCCCAGACCGGGTTGTTCGTCGGATCCTGGCAGGCCGTCACGCAGTCCGGCAGGAACGGGTAGTCCGGACAGGCCGAGGCAAGGCACGCGCAAACGCCCGCGCAGGTCGCCGCCACGGTCCCTCCCTCCGCGCTGGTCGCGTCCTTCCCGCCGTCGCTCGGCGACGCGTCGCTAGCCACCCCACTGTCGTCATTCGTCGTCGGCGAGTTGCAGTTTGCCGCCAAGCTCGATAATCCGAAAGCAAGCACGCCCGCGATCATCCACGAACCCCAGAGGAATCTTTGCATCGGCGGCTCGTAGTGAAACGCCGGGGCGGCGTCAACGACCTTCGACGGGGATCAACAAGCCGACTCGGGATCGCTTCGATCTGTGCGGCCTCGAAGCCTGCCCCTCGCCCCAACAGACGCTGCCCGCCGAGCAGCGTGCGTCCGCCGCAGAGGACGTGTAGCCTGCGAGCAGGATGCGCCGTGCTGTCGTCTTCTGTGCACTCGTGGCCCTTGCCTGCGCCCAGGCCTGCACCGACGAACCCAGCGGGGGCAATGGATCGTCCGCCGGCGGAAGCGGCGGAGTCGGGTTCGATGCGGCAGCGGGCTTTGGTGGCGTCGCCGGCAGTGCCGGGATCGCCGGGGGCTCCGCCGGTGCCGACGCCAGCCAGGCGGGTGGCGCAGGGCTCGGTGGCTCGGGCGGTGTCGATGCCGGAGGCCAGGGCGGCGTCGGGGGCCAAGGCGGTCAGGGCGGAGGCCAAGGCGGTCAGGGCGGAGGCGTCGACGGCGGCGGCGCGGGCGGACAGGGCGGCGCCGCGGGAGCTGCGGTCTTCGATTGCCCCGCGCTCGTGGCGGGGCCGGATGCCGGATTGGACGCTGCCACCGACGGCTCGACGCCGGATGCTGCGCTGCCCGACGGCGCGCTCCCGGACGGCGCTCTCCCGGACGGCGGCGCCACGGTGCGTGTCCGGATCGTGGCGGCCAACATCACCAGCGACAACTACCAGTCGTACGAGCTGCCCGGCATCCGCATCTTCCAGGGACTCGCACCGGACATCGTGATGATCCAGGAGTTCAAGTATCGCCACGGCACACTTCGCGATCTGATCGACACCGCGTTCGGCGCGAACTTCTGTTTCTATCGCGAGGCGCAGGTCGGCGGCATTCCGAATGGCGTGGTGAGCCGCTACCCGATCACCGGATACGGCGAGTGGCAGGACGCGAGTGTGCCGGATCGCGACTTCGTCTGGACGCGCATCGACGTGCCCGGCCCGGTCGATCTGTGGGCCGTGAGCGTCCACATGAAGACCTCCACGAGCACCACCCGCGCCCAGGAGGCCAGCGATCTGGTCGCCGACATCCAGGCGCACGTTCCTGCGGGCGACTACCTTGTGGTGGGGGGCGATCTGAACACAGGCAGCACGAGCGAAACGGCGGTGAGCGAGCTGTCTTCCGTGGTGATCACGAGCGGGCCGCGTCCCGTGGACCAGAACGGCAACGACCGCACCAACGCAAACCGCAACAAGCCCTACGACTGGGTGCTGCCAAGCGCCGCGCTCGCCCAGCGCGAGCTGCCCGTCGTGATCGGCAGCAGCAGCTACGTGTCCGGGTTGGTCTTCGACAGCCGCGTGTACACACCGCTGTCGGAAGTAGCGCCCGTCCAGGTGGGGGATTCAGGGGTCAACGGCATGCAACACATGGCCGTGGTCAAGGACTTCGCCCTGCCCGCAGGGCCGTGACCGCGCCCTCGACGCGCACCGGCGTCTGCGCGTGAGTCGGCGAGGGTTGCGTGCGCGCGTGAAGCTGTCACCCTGCGCCGGCTGTGATCCGTCTTGACTCCGTTTCCAAACGCCATGGGCGCCAGATCCTGTTCGTGGATGCGTCGCTGGGCGTCTTCAAGGGCGAGAAGGTCGGGCTCGTGGGTCCCAACGGCGCCGGCAAGTCGACGATCTTCCGTCTGCTCGTGCGCCAGGAAGAGCCCGACGGCGGCAACGTCGTCGTCGATCGCGGCGTCACGATCGGCTACTTCAGCCAGGACGTCGGCGAGATGCACGGCCAGAGCGTGCTCGACGCCACGCTCGGCGGCGCCGGCGAAGTCAGCGAAGTCGGACACGAACTTCACGAGCTCGAGCACGCCATGGCCGATCCGGCTCGCGCCGACGAGCTGGAGCAGCTGATCGAGCGCTTCGGCGTGGTGCAGGCGCGCTTCGACGAGCTGGGGGGCTACGCGCTCGAGGCGCGCGCGAGAGAGGTCCTCGCTGGCCTCGGCTTCAGCGACGCCGTGCTGGAAGACGACGTGGGCAAGCTGAGCGGGGGCTGGAAGATGCGCGTGGAGCTCGCACGCATCCTGCTCATGCGCCCGGACGTACTCTTGCTCGACGAGCCGACGAACCACCTCGACATCGAGTCCATCATCTGGCTCGAGCGCTTCCTGCGCGACTTCGAAGGCGGGCTCGTCATCACCTCGCACGATCGCGAGCTCATGAACCGCCTGGTGACGAAGATCGTGGAGATCGACGCCGGCGACCTCATCACCTACTCCGGCAACTACGACTTCTACGAGCAGCAACGCGCCCTTGCCCAGGCACAACAGGAAGCGCAGTACGAGCGCCAGCAGGCGATGCTCGCGAAGAGCCGTGCGTTCATCGATCGCTTCAAGGCCCGCGCCAGCCACGCGGCCCAGGTGCAGTCGCGGGTCAAGAAGCTGGAGAAGATCGACAAGGTCGAGCCGCCGAAGCAGCGCCGCGTCGTCAAGTTCGACTTCCGCCAGCCTCCGCGCTCCGGCGACGACGTGATCAAGATCGAAGGCCTGGACAAGAGCTGGGGCGAAAACCACATCTACCGCGACTTCGGTCTCCTGGTGCGCCGCCGCGAGCGCTGGTGCGTGATGGGCGTGAACGGCGCGGGCAAGAGCACGCTGCTCAAGCTGGTGGCCGGCGTGACCGAGCCCGACGCGGGCAATGTCACCCTCGGCGCCAGCGTCAAGCTCGGCTACTTCGCCCAGCACTCGATGGAGACGCTGGATGCGTCGAAGACCGTGATCGAGACGCTGCAGCATGCGTTCCCACTGGCCACGCTTGGAACGCTGCGCACGCTCGCCGGCGCCTTCGGCTTCCCCGGGGACGACGCCGACAAGTCGTGCAGCGTGCTCTCGGGCGGCGAGAAGGCGCGTGTGGCCCTGGCGCTGATGCTGTTCGATCCGCCGAACCTGCTGGTGCTCGACGAGCCGACGAACCATCTGGACATCGCCACCAAGGAGATGCTGCTGGAGGCCCTCGGCGCGTTCGAGGGCACGATGCTGTTCGTGTCGCACGATCGCCAGTTTCTCGGCGCGCTGTCGAACCGCGTGCTCGAGCTCACCCCCGACGGCCCGCTGCCCTACGGCGGCGGCTACTCCGAATACGTCGCCGAATCGGGGCACGAAGCACCCGGTCTACGCTAGCCGCGGGCTTCAGGGGTCGCCAACGTCGACCCTGCGCTGCGGAATTCCGCCGGGGACCCACCCTGATGCCGCCGCGGTCGCGCTGCGGTCAGCAACCCTCGTCGAGCGCCGCTTGCCAGCGCAGGCTCGTCTCGAAGCGCTCGCGTACGGCGCGCAGGGTGCGTGCGGCGATTGCGATGTCGCGCGGCGACAGGCCGCGGCCCACGGCGGCGAGCACGCGCGCCGTCGTGCGATCCCACTCGGCGACCAGCTCCGCGCCGCGCGGCGTTGCGACCACCAGCGGCGAGCGCGAGTGGCGCGGGTTCAGCGCCAGCTCCGCCAGGCCGTCGGCGACCAGCGCGTCGACCACGGGCTGCACGTTCTGGCGCGTCACCGAGCGGGCGCGCGCCAGCGCAGGCACGGTCTGCGCGCCGTAGCGCACGAGCCCGCGTAGCAGGCCCCGGCGCGTGCCGCGCTTGCCGTCTTCGCCGTAGATGCGCTCCGCCACCCACTGCATGCGCTGGTCGAGCAGAATCGTCTCGTCGACGAGCGCGGCCAGCGCGTCCGGTCCGTGCGGCTTGCGCGATCGCCGCGGCGCCTTGCGTGCCATGCCTGATAGCCTGCACGCGAGCCGGTAGCATGACAAGCGCGGCTCGCTTCTACACCCTTACGCTGGCGTCGACGGCAGGTGCCTCGCGCCGCCACCACATCCAGACCATCACGGCCACTGCCGCGGCTGCCTGCACGCCCGCGACGCACCAGGCGGCGCGCACTGGCAGTGCGCCGCCAAGACCGACGGCGAACGTGATGATGGAGTTCGCCATGAAGTGCAGCACGATGCATGCAAGCGTGCTTCGCTGCGTGTGCTCGTACACCCATGTGAAGATCACACTCATGGCGAGTACACCGACCGTCCACGCGAAGAACCCCGAACTACCGATACCCATCGCGTGCTGTGTGGTTCCGGGGACCAGGAACAGCGGCAGGTGCCACGCCGCCCAGATTGCGCCGAGCAGGATGCTCGCGCGGGCCGGCCCATGACGATCGAGGAGCTTCTGGAGCGCGTAGCCGCGCCACCCGAGCTCCTCGCTGAGCGGCCCGCCGATCGCCATCACCGCCATGAAGGCAAGGAGCCGTCCGGGCGACGCGACGATCGCCTGCGACGGCGCGGACGAAAGCATCCCGCCCGTGGAGGCGTAGAGCGCGAACGCGACCGCATCGAGGACGGGGAAGACCAACACGGCCACGACGACCCAGCGCACGCTGACGCCCCGGAACGAAAACGCGCGTCGCCAGAAGCGCCGTCGTTCGTCTGCATCGGCGTTGCGTGTAGCGATTACGCTGCCAACCACCGACGGAGCGAAGGCGCCGAGCACGACCAGCGCCGGCAACGTCCGGCCCAGCGCTACCGGCACCAGCCACAGGGTCCAGCTCGCGACAAACGTGAGGGCGAAGAAGGAGCGCAGCATGGCCGGGGACCTGCACGCGCTGTGCCGGGCCGGCGCAGCTCGAATTCTTCCGTCCGGCGCACGAGGTTCGCGGGACGCCGCCATGCCACGCAACCGGTGCGCACCCGCGCCAGCCTGCGCGCGACCGGCAACACGACAAGGGTCTTGTCATGATTGTCGCGGCGCGCCTTTTCGCGCCGCGCCGACGAGACAATGATTCCGCACATGCTCGACCTGAACCGCGTGATTTCACGACTGTCGATAGAGTTGACGGAGGAGCAGCAGCTCGCCTTCTCCACCGCACGCGACTTCGCCGAACGGCGCCTTGCGCCCCGGGCCGCCGAGCGCGACAAGAACGGTCGATTCCCGATGGAGGAAGTGCAGGAGCTCGCCGGGCTCGGGATGCACGCGATGTGGGTGCCGGCAAGCGACGGCGGCGCGGGCATCGACCACGTGGGCTACGCGCTGGCGATGGCGGCAATCGGCTCGGCGTGCGCGTCGACGGCGACGATCCTCGCGTCCAGCAACCTGGTGGCGAAGATCCTGGCCGAGCACGGGAGCGACGAACAGAAGGCGCGTGTGCTCGGGCCGTACCTTGAAGGCGAGACGGTGCCGGCGAGCTTCGCGCTTAGCGAGCCGGGCTGCGGCTCCGACGCCGCCGCACTGACCACGACGGCGCGCGCCGACGGCGACGCGTTCGTACTCGACGGCACCAAGATGTGGACGACCAGCGCGACGCACGCCGCGTTCCATCTGGTGTTCGCCCGCAGCGACGGTCCCGGCCCTGAAGGCATCAGCGCTTTCGTCATCGAGAAGAGCACGCCCGGTCTCACCATCGGCAGGGAAGAGGACAAGATGGGCCAGCGCGCCAGCGGCACCGCGGCGCTTCATCTCGAGGGTTGCCGCGTGCCTGCGGCAAACCTGATCGGTCGTCGCGGTGGCGGCTACGCGGTAGCGCTGTCCGCGCTCGGCGCCGGTCGCGTGGGGATCGCGGGGCTTTCGCTCGGACTCGCGGAAGCGGCGTTCGCGGCCGGCACGGGCTACGCGGGCGAGCGGCGCGCCTTCGGCAAGACGCTAACGGACTTCCAGAACACCCAGTTCGTGCTCGCCGACAGCCGCATGGAGCTCGACGCCTCGTGGCTGCTCGCGCTGCGCGCCGCACGCTTGCTCGACGGCGGCGACCGCGCCGTGGCCGAAACCAGCATGGCCAAGCTGTTCGCGACCGAGACGGCGGGTCGCGTCGTCGACCGCATGCTGCAGCTGCACGGCGGCTACGGCTACAGCCGGGACTACGAAATTGAGCGCCTCTACCGCGACGCCCGCGTCACCCGCATCTACGAGGGCACCAGCGAAGTCCAGCGCATCGTCATCGCGCGCCAGCTGCTCCGCGCGTTCGTTTGAGCGCTCCCGCCGCTGGAGCGGCTGGTCGCCCTCCCGCGCGGAGTTCTCGGTGCCCCAAGCGCAGGGCCAGATCTCCGACTATGAAGCGGCCGGGCGGCCCCGGCGTTGGACGCATGGCACCTCACCGGCAGCACACCGTGACAGCGCCCGTGGGCTTTACGTCTCCGGTCTGGGGCAACGTCGAGCTCGCGCAACTGCCACCGGTGGGATTACCCGGCGACTCCAGCATGCTCACGTAACCGGTGGCGCCGACGAAGCAGTGTGTCGAGGTCGGCACCGGTTCCGGCTTGGTGTTGACCGGGTTCTTGCAGTCCGGGTTGTGAAACACGGTGTACGATCCGTTGCAGGTGCGGCCGGTGGGTGTACCGCAGCTGCAACCACCGCAGGCGCGCGTGTCGTCGAGCTTGGACGGGTCGTACAGCACAGTCTTGTTGGGGAAGTCCGTGGGGCACGCTAGATCACCCGGGCTTTCCACACAGGTCGTGTGATCGAACCCAGCGCCGGGATTGCCCACGCAACTCTGACCGCTGGCGCAGCCTCCTCCCGCGTTGACGTTGCACGCCCGGGCAAACTCCGTGAACGCGGCGGAAGGGCGGCTCAGCTCCTGCCCGCCCGACGCATCGCAATTGGAACCGCTCAGGGTAACGATCGGAATGTGCAGGCTGTGGGGATAGTTGGTCGAAGTGACGTAGGGAAGGTTGTAGCAGGTGCCCGGCTTCGGCGTGATCGTCTCGGTGGCGCTCGTACCCTGACACTGACCGAGGATGTAGGCCTTGGACGAGGACTCCATGCTGCACTGCCCACCCGTGGGTGCACCGCACGAGCAGGGGCTGCAGGTCAGCTTGGGCACGTCGAGCTGGCCCGTACCGCCTTCCGCCGCCGGATTCGCGCCGCCGGGGCACGCCGGCAGATCCGCAAGCGCTGCTGCTCGCGCCAACCAGATCGGACCCAGCCAGTTGACGGGAGCCTGGGGAACGCAGCCCGCGCGCGTCGAGCACGACGGGTCCGCGCAGTCGACCAGCGAGTTGTTGTCGTCGTCGATCCCGTTGGTGCAGTTCTCGCCGCTCGCGCCTCCGGCTGCGCCGGCGCCTCCGGCTGCGCCGGCGCCCGCTGCGCCTCCGCCAGCGTCGGTGCCGCTCGACAGCGCGTCGAGCCCACTGGAGCACGCGCACGCCGCGAACGCGACGACAGCGACCGCGCCGAGATTCTGCCAAGCAAGGTGCCGAACCAGGAACATGATCGATCCGCCCGCGTAGATGACAGCGGGCAAGCCCGTCGAGTGTATCACGACGGCTGGCACGCAGCGTACTGCCCGCGACGCCAAGCTCCAGGTGGTCGACGACCGCGAGGGTCGCGTCCACGACCGCGGTCGTGGTCACGACGTGGAGGGTCGTGGCTGTGCGTCACGCGAGACTGTGCGGTATCATGGGCCATGCGACTCACCCACGTTCTTGCTTGTCTAGGTGTGCTCGTTCTTGCAGGCGCGAGCGGAGGTTGCGGCAGCAGTGACTTCGCGAAAGGAAACGGTGGCAGCGGGGGCGCTGACGGCGGCATGACCGGCGGCAGCGGAGGCAGTGGCGGCTCGGCTACCGGAGGCAATGGCGGCTCGGCTACCGGAGGCAGTGGCGGCTCGGCTACCGGAGGCAATGGCGGCTCGGCTGCCGGAGGCAGTGGCGGCTCGGCTACTGGAGGCAGTGGCGGCTCGGCTACTGGAGGCAATGGCGGCTCGGCTACTGGAGGCGCCGGAGGCAGCGGCGGCTCGGCTACTGGAGGCACCGGAGGCACCGGAGGTGGCGGCGGTAACGCGGGCGACGGGGGATTGCCCACGACGTGCAGTCCTTCGGGGACCGATTGCCCGAGTGGCTATCACTGTGCCTGCGGCGGTCCGGGACCCGGCACGTGCACGTGCCACAAGGGCTGTACGTCGGCAGCGGATTGCCCGTCATCTGATCCGATGTGTGGATGCGGTGGGAACGGTGGCGCCAAGATCTGCGTCAACCAGTGTTTCTGCTTCTGTGGCTAGGGATGCCCCAGCTCGGGCTCCGGAAGTTCGTGCTGCGTCACTCCCAACGGACCGTGCGGCACCGACACTGGCTCTGGCTGCAAGAGCGTGCTGATGGACGGCGGGCTCTGACAAGCCTCGAGGCCTGCACCCGGCGCCGTGGAGGTCGCTCCACTGCTGTGCGATAGTAGGAGCCATGAGGCTCGCTCGCCATATTGCTTATCTAGGTGTGCTCGTTCTTGCATGCGCGGCCGGCGGTTGCGGCGGCAGCAGCAACTCCGGGAACGGAAGCGGTGGCAGCGGTGGCGCTGACAGCGGAACAACCGGAGGCAGCGGAGGCAGCGGCGGTTCGGCGACGGGAGGCAGCGGAGGTGCTGCCGGGGGCAGCGGCGGAACCGCGGGCGCAAGCGACGGCGGATCGTCCACACCTTGCGATCCTTCGGCGGACACATGCCCGACTGGCTACAAGTGCGGCTGCGGCGGTCCCGGCCCCGGCACGTGCACGTGTCACAAGACCTGCGCGTCGACTTCGGATTGCCCAGCGTCCAACCCCATGTGCGGGTGCTCGAGCACCGACACCAACAAGATCTGCGTCAACCAGTGCTTCTGCTTCTGTAACTAGGGCGCGCTACGGCTCGAGCTCGGCGCACACTGGCGGGGGGCCCTGGTAGAGCGGGCGGAGTGCGCTGATCCACCAGTCGAGCATCCGGTGCGACGCCTCGTCCGCGTACACCTGCGCCAGCACGATGGCGCCGGTCTGGTTGCACACGGGGAGCACCAGGATGCGCAGCGTGGCCGTCGTGTCCTCGATGGCCCAGCGCCGTTCCGCGGCGCGCCCGAGCGGCGTGTTCACCGCGCCGCCGCCCGCGAAGACGAGCCGGTGGCCGTGCATGGCCTTGGCGACGCTCTTGGCGATCTCGTCGAACATCAGGTTCGTCGTCTTCGCATTCACGACCCAGTCGGCGAGATCGAGCGAAGCGAACGCGACGCCCTGGCTCTGGATGAGCAGCCCCTCGCCGTCGAGCTTTGCGCTGAAGCCGGGCGGCAGCGGAACCTGCACGCCGAGGCGCTCGTTGACGTAGCGACCCTGCGACAGGTACGGCGGATGCACGCGCGGCACCGACCTGACAGGCGGGATGGTGATTGCGCCGAACGGCGGGGTCGAAGCGGGACGCACGCCGGGCAGCGAAAGCAGCGTGGCCATCTCCGCATCAAGCGCGGAAGCATCGAGCGCGCCACGGAAGAACGCCACGCGGTCCCCCGAGCGGCGCACCGCGTACTGCTGCGGCAGGTCGTGCGACGGCGGCGCGCAGTGGGCCATGGTCGATGCCGCACGCTCGAACTCGGCGGCATCGGCTTCGCTGTCCCAGGCGCTGCTCCAGGCGACGAGATAGCTGCCCGCCGGAGATTTCGAGACCGTGAAGGCGTCTCCGCCCCAGCCGGCGGCAGCCTGTTCGGCTTCGGCCTGTGGCAGGCACTCGCCGAGCACCACCCGCGTCTGCAGCTCGCCCAGGTGACCGGAAGCGACGATCTGGTATCCCGGCGGCGCCGCCGGCACGCGGACCGGCACGGCCGGCTCACCGGCGAGATATTTGTCGGGGTGCAGGATCTGCTCGGTGGTCGCCGGCAGCGTGGAGAAGGCACGATCCACAAGCTGTAGGCCGCCGGCGCGATACAGCGCACCGACAAAGCTCGTGCCCGACAGGTACGGAAACATCAGGCGCTGCCGCACCATCGACGGCGCATCCAGCAGTGCCGGCGCCGCGCCGCTCCGCTGCGCGTACCTTTCGACGTGGTCCTGGTCGGAGTGACGGGAGGCCTGGACCAGCGCGCGGCCGAGCGGGATGTGCCGTTCGTCGGCCACGTACGCGATCATCGTGAGCATCGCGTCGCCCTCGACCAGTGCGTTCACCGCGAGCAGGCGATCTTCCTCGCGGATGCGCTCGAGCCTGGGCATCCGGAAATTCTGGTACTGGAGCGAGTGGCCGACCTCGTGCGCCAGCACCCAGGTCGGGTCGAGGGGGTCCTTCTTCTCCACCGGCGGGTGCCGCCGCACGTGGATCACGTGTGCCTTCTCGTCGTAGAACGCGACGACCTGCTCCTTGACGACCGCTTCCTCGGAGCTGCCGCTTCCCGCGCTCTGCGGACCCAGCCCGAACGCCAGATACAGGGCGCCGCGATCGGAGCCGGTACTAGCGACGTCCTCCTTGCCGTGCGCCTCCAGCGACTGGAGGAACTGGGGCTCGTCCTCGAACACGACGCGCGCGGGACGACTGTTGTCGAGCTGTCGCAGGTCGGCGACGTGCTGCACGAAGGCCTGCGGTCGGGCCTCGATGCGGGCAAGCGCTTCGTCCGCCGAAGACGCTCCCCGCTGCGTCGCGCAGCCGACAAGCAGAGGAACAATGCCCGCAAACCACCAGGCGTTCACATCATCACGTTCCCTGATCCAGGCGGGCGGCGGCTTCGCGCCGTCCGGCAAACCGCGGCGTGAGGTTCCAGTTCTTGTTCGCGCGGGATAGAGCAAGAAGCACCCAGAGCCGCCACGCCATGCCCGGACGATCCACTTCCCCCGCGAGCAAGGAGGTGACCGCCTGCCGCATCCCCATGATGTCGGTAGGGTTCATCAGGATCTCGACGAACTCCGGCGTGTAGAAGCCCTTGACGAACTTGCGGTAGGTGCCGACCGCGTGCTCGAGCCAACGTTCGTAGCGCCGGAACGTACGGCGCGAGAACCTGCCGGTCGAGAGCGCCTGCTCCACGGCTTCGGCGGCGCGGAATCCTCCCACGTTGGCGAGATACACGCCGGTGGAGAACACGGGATCGAGGAAGGCCGCTGCGTCTCCACACAGGAGCCAGCGGTCGCCCGCATACTGGCGGCTCTGGTACGCGTAGTCGGACGTGGTGCGCACCGGCGCCGAGCGCGTGGCGCCGGCAAAGCGCTCGCGGAGATACGGCGTCGCGGCGATCTCTTCGGTGAAGTAGCTCTCGTCCGCGCGGCGCCCAGCGAGCGCGCGCGACGGCGCCACCTTGCCTAGACTGGTGCGATCGCCTGCGAGGGGGATCACCCACCACCATCCGTCCGGCACGAGCACGATGGTGATGTCGCCCTCGCGATCGCCGCTCGCGCGCGCCGCACCTTCAAAATGCGAGTAGATGGCGAAGTTCTTCAGCTCCGGATCCATCTGCCTCAGCTCGAACCGGCCGGCCACCAGCGAGCGCTGTCCTGTCGCGTCGACCAGCACTTGGCCCGCCAGCGTTTCTCCGTCGCGCAGCCGAACCTCCACACGGTCGGCCTCGATGCTGAAGCTCTTCACCTCGGCCGGCTGGCGCACCTCCACACCCTGCTTCTTCGCGTTGTCGAGCAGGATCTGGTCGAACCGATCGCGGTCGACCTCGTACGCCGACGGCAAGCCCGGCACCATGCCGTCAGCGAAGGGGTATCGACGTTCGAACGAACCATCGGCGCTGACGAACTCGGCCGCGTGCTTGGGCAGAAAGCCCGCGTTCGCGATGGCATCGTGCACTCCGAGCTTGTCGAACAATGGCAAACACCCCGGCAGCAGGGACTCGCCGATGTGGAAGCGCGGAAAGGCCTCGCGCTCCAGCAGGACGACGCGGCGCCCCGCCTGGGCGAGGCGCGTCGCAGTCGTCGACCCGGCAGGGCCTCCTCCCATGACTATCGCGTCGTACACCGCGGCGAGTATAGCCGGATTGGTCATGACCCGTGGAACGAGCGCACAAACCGCGTCACGCCCTCGAGCACCATCTCCACGGCAATGGTCCCGATCAGCAGAGCGGCAATGCGGCTCGTCAGATCCGCGTACCGCTCGACGAGGCGGCTGTTCCGCTCGCGGATCCGGTCGAGACCGGCCTTCAGCGCCACCAGCGCCGCCACGGTGAAGGCGAGCGCCGTCACGATCGACAGGACGGCCCACCCCAGCGGCAGGCGCGCCCCGGCGAGCACGGCCGCGCTGACGGTCCCCGGCCCAATCATGAATGGCATCGCGATCGTACCGGCGAGGTGCTCCGGCTCGCCACGCAAGCTCACCAGAGCCTCGCCTCCGGACACCATGAAGCGAAGCGCGATGATCACGAACACCAGGCCGCCGAAGATCTGGAATGCCGCGAAGCGCACCTGCAGCACATCCGCGAAGATGCGATCGCCGCCCCAGGCAAACAGGGAGAATACGATGGCGCTGATGGTCGTGGCCCTGAGCAGGACTCCGGCGACCGTCCGGGTGGAACGGTTCTGAAGCATGTCGATGAGGTACACCGACAGCGCGAACGGATTCAGGATCACGAACAGCAGCACCGCCGATTTCGTGAATTCACCCCAGTTCATGGGTTCCGCCTTCGCACCCGCATCGAGTACCCTTGATGCAACGTATGCGCTCCCTCCGCAACTACTCGCGACTGGTCTGGCTGCTTTGGCTGGCGCTCCTTCCCTCCTGCAAGAAAGGGCCGAAGACAGCGCGTGCCAGCCAGGTAGCCGTGGGCCTCGACCACGCCTGCGCTCTGCTGCAGACCGGGCTCGTCGAGTGCTGGGGGCTCGACGACCGCGGTCAGCTCGGCGAGCGAAAGGCGGCAGCGAGCCCGGAAGCCGGTCCCGACGCCGCAGCCGTGGACGCTGGCTCCACGGCGAGCGGCGGAGATGCCGGAATCGAGGGCGGCGTTGTCCTGCCGGTCAAGCCGCCCGCGCAGGTCGACGGGCTCGTCAAGGTGACGACAATCGCGGCGGGTGGAAGCTCCAGCTGCGCGCTGTTCCCGAACGGAGACGTGCGCTGTTGGGGCGACAACAGCCAGGGGCAGCTCGGCCCGGGCAAGGCGCCAGGCGGTTTCAGCAGGACGCTGCTGTTGGTGGATGGCGTGCAGAACGCGACCTCCGTCGCAATGGGGCCCACGCACAGCTGCGCGCTGGAGCAGGACGGGACCGTCGTGTGCTGGGGACTCGACGACGCCGGCCAGCTCGGAGATCCGGGGAATCCGGTCCAGGGCGCTACGGCTGTAGCCGTGGGCCTGCGACACAGCTGCGCCGTCGTGAACGGCGGCGTCGTCTGCTGGGGTGACAACACGATCGGTCAGCTCGGCGCCGCAGACGGCAACCCGGTGGCGCCGCTCGGCGGAGTTGTCGGCATCGCGGCGGGCGGCAACGAGAGCTGCGCACTGCGTTCGGACGGCAGCGTGCTGTGCTGGGGCAGCCTGGATCCGAAGTGCACCGGAGGCTGCGGCCAGGCTCCGGCCCAGGTGAGCTTGCCCGGCGCTGCGACGAAGCTCGCCATCGGACTGGTCACCGCCTGCGCTCTCATGGAGGACGGCAGTATCGAGTGCTGGGACAAGACGGGCGCCGCAACGTTCGTGAGAGGCATCACCGGCGCGAGCGACTTCGACCTGGGCGCCGGCTCCGGGTGCGCCGTGCTTTCCGACGCTTCGGTGGCGTGCTGGGGCGACAACACCTTCGGACAGCTCGGCGACGGCACGACCGCGAAGCACAGCGGCCTCGTCAAGCTCGAGCTGTGATGCGCCGCCTCTAGGGAAAGCTCGTGTGCACGAGCGGGTGCGGCGAGTGCGGGCACAGGGCGTCGGCGCCGAGCAGGCTGCCCTCGAGCGCGTAGGCGCGCGCTCGCGAACCGCCGCAGGTCCGCTGGTACTCGCAGCTCCCACAGCGGCCATGCAGTACGCCGGGGTCACGCAGCGTGCGGAACGTCGGGTGGAAGCGGTACACGTCGAGCAGGTCGTGCAGCCGGAGGTTGCCACAGGGCACGAGCAGCTCGCCGCTGGGAAAGATGTCGCCGCAGTACGACACGAACATCTGACCGCGTCCATCGCCGAGAACACGCGCGCGAACAGGCCCGCGAACGCCGCGCATGGCGCGCACGCGGAGGTACTGCGGTGCCGCCGTCAGCTCGAGCGAACAGGCCAGCCCGGCCTCGGCGTCCACCAGCTCCTGCAGGGATGTCTCGACCTGCTCCGCCGTCGGCATCGCATGTACGTCCCTCACCGGATAGCGGAGGTGCCAGCGCTCGACTCCCAGCTCAGCGACAGCCGTTCGGATCGCGGTCAGCAGGTCGATGTTCCAGCGATTCACCTGGGTCTCGACACACAGCGCGAGCCCCGCGTCCCGAGCTGTCCCGAGCGCCGCTAGCGAGACTGCGGCGTGGCGCTCGGGATCGGGCGCGTCGATGCGCGCCGAAAAGCCGGATAGCCCGGCGCGGGCAAGCGACGCCGCCAGCTCGGCATCGAGCGCCGTGCCGCCCGCGCTCTGCAGCCAGACCTGCAAGCCGTCCCGGGCGGCGAGCGTCAGCAGATCGCCCAGGTCCTCGCGGGCGGCATCGCCGTTCCACACGAGCACCAGCGTGGACACTCCGGCAGCAGCGAGATCCCGAATCATGCGCTCGGCCTCGCGCGTATCGAGCTCGCGGTTGCCGTCCGTGAGCTCCTGCCAGGTCGCCTTGCGCACCACCGCACCGCGGGGCGCAGCCATCTCCCACCGCACGACAATGGGGTGCTGCTCCCAGCGCGGAGACCCAGAGGGGCTCTGGCTGACGCGGGTCACGTGTTGATCACGGGCAAGCAATGCGCGTGCCGGAAGGGCCGACGCTCTCGGCCAGCGAAAAGCCGATTTTCGATCGCGGTGTCTGGAACTGGACGCAAGCTTTGCGCGAATCGAGGCCGGCCGGACCCGGGGCCAGTCAGCGATTCGAGTGTTGGTGCGCGAGATCGTCGTCGTCGTGCAGAATCCGGACGGCAGGGGTCTGCATGTCATCGAACTGGCCGCGGCGCGTGGCCCATAGGAAAGCCGCGACCGCCATGGTCGAGACCAGCAGCGCCAGGGGCAGCAGAAGGTAGATGACGCTCATGTCGAGTACTCCGGACTGGGCAGGGGGTGGGGGTGTGCGTTGTCGGCCGCGCGGCGGCGGCGCCGGCCGGCATCGAAAGTGCGCGACCGGAAGGAGCTCGTCACCACGGTGATGGAGCTCAGGGGCATCAGCACGGCCGCGAGCAGCGGACCGATGACGCCAGTCAATGCAAGTGCCACGCCCACCAGGTTGTAGAACAACGAGAAGATCAGATTCCTGTGGATCACGCGCAGGGTCCGGCGGGCTCCGCGCACGAGCTCGACGACGGGGGCGACGCCGGCTCGCGTCGTGAACACGTCCGCGGCGGCAAGGCTCGCCTCCGCGCCTCCGTGCACGGCGATGCCGACGCTCGCGGCGGACAGAGCGGCCGCGTCGTTCACCCCGTCCCCGACCATGATCACCGCACCGCGCTTCTGGGCACGCTCCACCCAGCGGAGCTTCTCCTCCGGGCTCACCCCGCCATGTGCCTCGATCAGCGGCTCGCCCAGCTCGCGGACCACGGCGGCGACCACGTCCGGGTGATCGCCGGACAGCACTGCGATGCGATAGCCCAGGTCGCGGAGCGCACCCAGGCTGTGTGCGGCGTCGGGGCGCAATGGGTCGCCGAAGGCTGCAAGCGCGCGGACCTCGCCGTCGGCAGCGACCAGAACGGGGCTGTGGGCAGCCGCCGTGTGGCGCGCCAGCGACTCCGCCGCCCAGTCCGGAACGCGGAGGCCACGCGCTTGGATGAACGCGGGCGAGCCGATCAGCAGCGCGCGTCCGGCCACGTCCGCCGAGAGGCCCCCGCCCGGCGTCTGCGAGAGCTCGTTCACCTCGGGGTGAGACTCATCGCCGAACGCGCGCTGGAACGCCAGAGCGACCGGATGCGCGGAATGCGCCTCGGCAGCGCGTACCAGGGGTTTGAGCGATTCGTCTCCCTCCCACGACAGCAGCGCGAGCCGGCCTTCCGTCAGCGTGCCGGTCTTGTCGAACACGACCAGGCCCGGTTCCGCCAGTCGCTCGAGGATGTCGCCGCCTTTGATCAAGATACCGTCCCGCGCCGCTCGGCCGAGCGCCCAGCTCACCGCCAGCGGCGTCGCCAGCCCGAGCGCGCAGGGACACGTGACCACGAGCAGCGCGACCACGTGCTCCACGGCGTGCGCCGGGTCGAGGAACCACCACAGCACGAGCGTGACGAATGCGAGCGCCAGCACGACCGCGACAAAGTAGCCCGAGATGCGGTCGGCCAGCGCGACGACGGGAGCACGCCGGCGCGCCGCCTCTTCCACGCTCTTCATCAGCTTGCCGACGCGCGTGCTCTCGCCGGTCTGCTCGACGCGGATGCGGATCGAAGCGCCCAGATTCACGCAGCCGGCGTGTACGAAGCTTTCGCGCGCGATGGGCTCGGGGCGCGATTCGCCGGTGAGCAAAGAAGCGTCGAGCGTGGACTCGCCGGTCGTGACGATGCCGTCGACGGGGATGTGCTCACCGGCCCGCACTTCCACGATCGCCGCCAGCGGCACCGCCTGGATCGGCACCTCGCGCACCTCGTCCCCGTCCACCAGCCGCGCGCTGGACGGCGCCAGCGAGTACAGCAGCTCCGCCGCGTCCCGCGCGGCGCTCTGCTGCCGGCGCTGCACCCAGCGACCCACCAGCAGGAGGAAGATCAGCGCCGTGACCGAGTCGAAGTAGATCTCGCCCGAGGAGGTGAAGGTCGCATACACGCCCCAGGAGAACCCCGCGATGATGCCCAGACTGATGGGCAGGTCCATATGCGGCGTGCGCGTGCGGATTGCGCCCCAGGCACCCTTGTAGAACACCGTCGCCGACCACAAGACCGCCGGCAGCGTTACGATGAAGCTGCCCCAGGCGAACAGCTTCTCGTACTGGGGCTGGATGCCGTGGAACATGCCGCTGTAGAGCGCGGCCGCCATCAGCATCACGTTCCCCGCCACTGCGCCGGCCACGGCCATGCGACCGAGCAGCGCGCGGTCCGCGCGGCGGCCGAGCTCGGCAGAGCGCGCGCCGGGCCGCGGGTGCGACGGATAGCCGAAGGAATCCAGCGTACGGGCGATGCGGCTGAGGCTCGTCTCGCGCGGATCCCAGACCACGCGCACGACCGAGCGCCCCACGTCGAGCACGGTCTCGAGCGCTCCGTCGATGATCAGCGCTACGCGCTCGACCAACCACACGCACGCCGAGCAGTGCACGCCCTCCAGGGAAAGCTCGACGCTCATCAAGCCGTCGCCCACCGGCCGGCAGTAGAGCTCGGCAAAGGCCGGATCGTCGAACTCCGCGTAGCTCCGGTCGGTGGTGCGCGCGCGCTGCCCCTGCTCCCCCGCCCCTTCCCTCAGGTCGTAGAAGGCGTCGAGCCCGGTGTCGTGCAGCACCGCGTAGACCGTGCGACAGCCGTTGCAGCAGAACTGGGCCGAGGCTCCGGATTCTACCAGCGACGCGGGCACGGGAAGACCGCAATGCGTGCACTCCAGTTCCTGGACCATCGCTAGTGCCCCGTCGAGACGGTGAGGTGGAGTGCGTGCCGTGCCGAATGGGCGGCGAGCGACGGAACGTTCACCCGGCCCAGAACCGCGAACAGCCCGACCGTGATCAGCGCCAGCGCGCTGATTGTCGGTACGTAGCGGCGGAGCCGCGATGCCGCGCTCTGCAGGCCGAGGCCAAGACCGAACAGCACCGGAACCGTCCCCGCCCAGAACGCCGCCATCACCGTCGCACCGCCCAGGGCGCTGCCGGTACCCGCCGCGGTAACCGCGAACGCATACAACCACCCGCAGGGCAGGAGCGTCGACGACAGGCCGATCAATCCCGCGCGCACCACCGGCGGCCGCCCGCGCAGCGACGACAACATCTTCACGGTGCGACGCTCGAGCAGCGCCGGCAGCCTGAGCCGCGGCAGTCGCACCCCTGCGTTCAACAGCAGGAGCGCCAGGCCCCAGAGCACCATCACGCTGCCCGCCACAACGGCTGCAACCCGCCCCACGCCGGCCGACTTGCCCGCCAGATCCACCGCCGCACCGAGCGCGCCGGCGACGGCGCCGAGAGCCACGTACGTGACGAGCCGAGCGCCGTTGTAGGCAAAGTGCCCGGCAAGGCGGCGGCGACCGGCGTTGTCGTCCGCCCCCGAATAGAACGCGACGAACCCGCCGCACATGCCAGCGCAATGCAGGCTTCCCACCAGGCTCGCGGCCAGGACCGGGACCACGAGCGCGACGTTCATCCCGCGCCTCCGCCCAGGGCGACGTCACGACGCACGACATCGGTGAAGCGCGCTCCCCCCTGCACGGCCGTGAAGCGGAACTCCCACAGCCCCTTGTGCCCGAGCGGCAGCGCGCTCTGGTAGCTGCCGTCGCCGGCGTCCCGGAGATCGGCCGTCAGGATCTGCCCCGCCCTGGCATTGAAGAAGGTCTCCACGCGGACATTCGCTCCACGAACGGGGCGCCCCTGTTGGTCCTTGATACGGACCACCAGCTCCACGTGACCGCCATGGGTCGGACGCGTCTCGAGTGCGAGCTTCCAGCCAAGCCGCTTGTTCTCCGCAGCCTGTTCCATGTGGGAGTCCCAGTGGACGGCCTTCTTGTAGTAGTCTTTCTCGACGGCGAACCCCGGATCGTCCACGGCCGTGTAGACCATGTACAGCTCGCCGAGGGTCAGCGCGGCGAGCAGACCCACAGGCATCATCCAGTAGTGCCGCTTCCATCCGCCCTTTTTGCGGTCCGGCTTCCGGTCGCTCGTCACGGGTGGTGCTCCTTTTCGTGCTGTTCGTCCTTGTCCTCGTCCTCGTGCTCGGGGCCGAGAAGCTTGTACGGCACGTCCGTCTTGAACCCGTGCCCGTCGTCGATGTGGAACATCACGCGCCGCACGCCGTCGTGAAAGAGCGACAGCGGCGCGATCACGAACACGGTTGTGGTCTCGTGCTCGCCGTCCGCCACCTGGAGCGGATTCTCGGGTGCGATGAACTTCGCGCCGGGAGCTCCCTCGAGCCGGATGCTGTACGACTTTTCGCTGCCGCTGCGGTTCTGGATCTTGATCCGGATCTGGTTCTGCGCGCCTCCCTGGTCGATCACGTACGGAGCCGTCAGCCCGCGCAGAACGGTCACGTCCGCGCTGCCCTCGCGCGCCCCGGAGAAGAGCAGCGCCCCCAGGAACACCACAAACAGCACCGGATACACAGCCACGCGCGGTCGGAGGATGCGGGTCTTCTTGCCCGTCTCCAGGCTTTCCTGCGAGCTGTAGCGGATGAGCCCGCGCGGCTTGTGGATCGCGTCCATGATCGAGTCGCAGGCATCCACACACTGCGCGCAGGCGACGCACTCGAGCTGCAGCCCTTCGCGGATGTCGATCCCCGTCGGGCAGGCGACGACGCAGGCGTTGCAGTCGATGCAGTCGCCCCGCCCTGGACGCGGCTTGCCCTTCCCGCGCGGCTCGCCGCGCTTGTCGTCGTAGCCGATGATGAGCGACTTCTTGTCGAGCAGGACGGACTGGAAGCGCGCGTATGGGCAGATGACGGTGCACATCTGCTCGCGGAACCAGGCGAAGTCGAAGAATACCAGTCCCGCCGTCACGGCCATCACCAGGAACGAAGCTGGATGATCCACGGGAGAGCGCCGGATCCAGACCCAGAGCGTGTCGACCCCCACGAAGTACGAGAGGAACAGGTTGCCGAGCAACACCGAAAGAACCGCGAACACCGGGTACTTCGCGATCCGCCGCAGGTTCGGCCCGTTGCGGTCCAGCCTGAGCTGCTGCGCGCGGTTGCCCTCGAAGAGGCGTTCGATGGGGCGGAAGACGAACTCCATATAGACGGTCTGCGGACAGCCCCAGCCGCACCACACCCGCCCGACCAGCGCCGTCACCCAGAAGATGGCGACGAAGATCGACAGCATCAGGAACATGAGCAGCACGCCGTCGGTCGGCAGGAACGTGTGCCCGAAGAGATGGAAATGCCGCCGCGGAACATCGAGCAGGATGAGCGGCTTGCCGTTCATCTTGATGAACGGGATAGCGACGAACAGTGCGATCAGCGACCAGGCAGTGATCAGCCGCGCCCAGTACTTCCTGCCCTTGTAGAGCCTCGGGCGGATCAAGCGCCTCGTGCCGTCCGCGTTCAGCGTCGGCAGCACGCGCTCTGGTGCGGACAGACTGGACATGTTCTCCGGGTCTCGCTCCTCCCTCACTTCGCGCCTTTCACCTCGTGTCCCTGCGGCGCCTTCCCCTTGACGTCAGTGTTGCGCAGGGTGCCCACGTACGCCACCACGGCACGCAGCTCGGTGGGCTTGAGCTGCCGGCCCCAGGTCGGCATGCCTTTGTCCGGGACGCCCTTGTCGACGGTGTTGAAGATGTCCATCAGCGTGCCGTTGCCGTGGATCCAGTACGCGTCGGTCAGATTCGGCCCGATCACGCCCTGGGCGTGGTCGCCGTGACACGGAACGCAACGTGATTCGAACACAGCCTTGCCGGAAGTGACGACGGAGGGGGTCGCCAGCATCTTGTCCAGGCTCTGTTCGGTGACTATCTCTTTCGCAGCCCGCTTATCCTGCGCCGCCTGCGCCTGCGCCACGTCCTCGCGGTATTCCTGCAGCCGCGACTTGCCCTTGCCCAGCACCGTGTACCAGAGGAAGTAGCCGACCGCGAAGATGAAGCTGCCCCAGAAGATCAGCACCCACCAACGGGGCAGTGGATTGTCGTACTCGCGGATGCCGTCGTATTCGTGATCGAGGAGCATCTCCTCGTCGAGCGGAGCTTCAGCAGCTTCCGCCGGCTTGCCCGGCTTCTTGTCGTTCATCGCTCTTCTGCTCCTTTGTCGCGCCCGTCGGGGTCGCGGAGCTCCTGCGGATTGTCGTCGTCGAGCGGCATGAAGCGCGCGCTCTCGAAGCGCGGTTCGTTGTTCCTGCGGAAGACATGGATGACGACGGCGAGG
Source organism: uncultured delta proteobacterium (assembly GCA_963826085.1). Lineage (GTDB taxonomy): Bacteria > Myxococcota_A > Polyangia > Polyangiales > Polyangiaceae > CAWDXG01. Next base: position 787,982 of record CAWGVN010000001.1, read on the forward strand.
AACATTGCCAGGAAGATGAGGAGCGCAACCTCCGCATACATGTGCAGGCGCATCGCACTCATGATGTCGACGAGACTCATGTCACTGCCCTCTCCCAGCCACGTTGGCCAGCGTGGTGCCCGACGCCTTGCCGAGCGCGGCGGTCGTGCCGGCGCCGGGCTGTCCGGCCTTGAGCTCGCCCGGGGCGGTACCCTTCGGCTGCTTCTTGATGTCGGTTCCGACGCGCTGCAGGTAGGCGATCAGCGCGACGATCTCCTTGTCCTGGAGATCTGCCGGTCCGCCTTCCTTCTGGATCTCGGCGGCAACCTGGTTCGCCTGGACGCGCGCCAACGCTTCGGCGTGGTCGATTTCCTTCCCGTAGGGAACGCCCAGCATCGCCATAACGTCGATCTTCTTCTCGATCTCTCCGAAGTTGATCGGCTTCTTGAACAGCCACGGGTAGCGCGGCATGATCGACTGCGGCGTCGTGGAGCGCGGATCCTCCATGTGGCGCACGTGCCATAGATCGGGGTACTTGCCGCCGATCCGCGCCAGGTCGGGACCGATGCGCCGCGAACCCCATTGGAACGGGTGGTTGTAGACCGACTCGCCGGGCTTGGAGTACTCGCCGTAGCGCTCCGTCTCCGAGCGGATGGGGCGGATCATCTGCGAGTGGCAGTTGTAGCAACCCTCCGCCACATAGATGTCCCGACCTTCCAACTCGAGCGGCGTCCACGGCTTCACCGATGCTATCGTGGGCACGTTCGAGCGGATCAGGAACGTCGGAATGATCTCGAACAGCGACGCCGTCGCTACGGAGATAGTGACCCAGATGGTGAAGCGCAGCGGCTTCCGCTCCCACACGCGGTGCCACTCCGCCTTCATGAAGTACTGGGCCCTGTACGCGAAGGTGACCATGGTCGCGTGCGCGGGGACCTTGAACTCGGGCGTATAGCCGGTGTAGTCGCCGAGCGCGGGCGCCTCGTGGACGGGCTCGGCGTATTTCTCGGGGCGGCCCTTCCAGGTCATCAGCAGGTTGACGATCGCGAGCACGACGCCGGACAGATACAACGCACCGCCGACCGCGCGGACCCACCACATGGGAATGATGCGAACGACAGTCTCGACGAAATCCGGGTAGGCGAGCCGCCCGGTGCTGTCGAAGGCGCGCCACATCAGACCCTGCGTGACGCCGGCCGCGTAGATCGACACGATGTACATCAGGATGCCGATTGTCCCGATCCAGAAGTGGACCTCCGCCAGCTTCTTCGACCAGAGCTTCTTGGTCTGGAACAGCCTCGGGGCGAGCCAGTAGAGCATCCCGAATGTCATGAAGCCGTTCCAGCCGAGCGTGCCGCCGTGCACGTGGGCGATGGTCCAGTCCGTGTAGTGCGAGAGCGCGTTCACGCTCTTGATCGACAGCATCGGCCCTTCGAACGTCGCCATGCCGTAGAACGTCACGCCAACCACGAAGAACTTGAGGACGGGGTCCTCGGCCACCTTGTTCCACGCGCCGCGCAGCGTGAGCAGACCGTTGATCATGCCGCCCCACGACGGCATCCACAGCATCACGCTGAAGATCATGCCGAGCGTCGACGCCCATTCCGGCAGGGCCGTGTAGTGCAGATGGTGAGGACCCGCCCAGATGTAGATGAAGACCAGCGACCAGAAGTGCAGGATGCTGAGCTTGTAGGAATAGACGGGACGGTTCGCCGCCTTGGGGAGGAAGTAATACATCAGCCCAAGGAACGGCGTAGTCAGGAAGAAGGCGACGGCGTTGTGGCCGTACCACCACTGCATGAACGCGTCCTGCACACCCGCGTAGATCGTGTAGCTCTTGAACAGCCCGACGGGCACCACGATGTTGTTGAAGATGTGGAGAATCGCGACAGTGATGATGCTGGCGATGTAGAACCAGATCGCGACGTAGATGTGTCGCTCGCGGCGCTTCTTGATGGTCGCAAAGAAGTTGAACGCGAACAGCACCCACACCACGGCGATCGCGATATCGATCGGCCACTCGAGCTCGGCGTACTCCTTGCCCTGCGTGATACCGAACGGCAGCGTGAGCGCTGCCGAGACTATGATCGACTGCCAGCCCCAGAAGTGGATGTTGCTGAGCTTGTCGCTCCACATCCGCGTTTTCAGCAGGCGCTGGCTGGAGTAGTAGATGGCCGCGAAGATCGCATTGCCAGCGAAAGCGAAGATGGCGGCGTTCGTATGCAGCGGACGCAACCGGCCGAAGGTGAGCCACGGCTGGTTGAAGCTCAGCGACGGCATCACGAGCATCAACGCCAGCCACACGCCCACCAGCATCGCCACGAAGCCCCAGATGATCGTGGCGGCAGCGAACTTGCGGACGATAGCGTCGTCGTAGACGAACTTTTCCAGGCGATCCGGAGCGCCGCGAGCCTTTCCTGCGGCTTCCGAAGCAGCTTTTGTGGTCATCTCGCGGCGCGATTCGCAAGAAGCGTGCCCCCGGGGAAACCCGGCTGATGGCAATCAGAGATGCGCAACAACTGCGTTCCGGATCGCGACACGCTGTACCGGGTCCGCACATGCTCCCGGGCACTTGTGTGGGGCGTCGGCCATGTCGGCACCGTGAACAGCGCGCAGTACTCGCCGGCCGGCAAGCGATCTACGCAGTTATTTCGCTTGTGTTCCCATACAAAATGGCGACGACCCGAGGCGCCGGAGCGCGCTCGGGCCGTGCCGTCGGAGCCGGACGCTAGTTACAGGCCCAGCTGCCCTGGATGCAGTAGCAGGTCGTATTGCCGTAGGGGCACGCCTGGAACCCACCGCCAGCGGTGCAGTTGCTGCCCGGATTGGGCTGGTTGGCGGGGCAGTTGTTCCCGCCTCCTCCGCAGTTCCATTGGCCCTGGAAGCAGGCGCAGGTGGTGCCGTTGTAGTCGCAGGTCAAGCCGGTGCTATTGCAGTTGTTTCCGTTCTGCGGCTGGTTGTTCGGACACGTACCGCAACGCCAGTTGCCGCCGAAACACCTGCACTGCGTGTTGCCGTAGGTGCACTGCGAGCCCTGCTGCTGCTGCGTGCAGTTGCCGGTGTTCTGTGGCTGGTTGGTCGGGCAGTTGCCGCACTGCCAGCGCATGAACCCGCCAGCCCCGTTGCAGGTGCACTGGTTGTTGCCGTAGCTGCAGGTCTGTCCCTGATTCTGACACTGCGAGAAGTTGTTGGGCTGGTTGTTCGGGCAGGTCGCGCCCGTGCCGCCCGTGCCGCCGGTGCTTGCGCCGCCGGTGCCTGCGCCGCCGGTGCCTGCGCCGCCGGTGCCTGTGCCGCCGGTGCCTGTGCCGCCGGTGCCTGTGCCGCCGGTGCCTGTGCCGCCGGTGCCGGTCCCTGCCGTGCCACCGGTGCCGCTACCGCCCGTACCAGTACCGCCGGCGGACGTGCCGCCCGTGCCGGATCCCGCCGCGCCGCTGGAGCCGCCGGTACCAGCGCCCCCATCTTTCTTCGAGTTGGAAGTGCTGCTCGAGGAGCCGCCGCATCCAGCAGCGAGCCCCAACGCCAACGTCACACAACCCATCGCAAGCCAAGTCGAATGCTTCATGTCTCTTGCCTCCTGGAAGCTGGGATCACTCTACACCGGGTTCCGGAGAAAACGCGACAGTGAGCAACGCGACTACTTTTCCCCACATAGGGCTACCCCAGGCGCTGGCGGCTTTCTGTCCCTTCGTCTAGCGTCGGACGCGGTCCGATGCTCGAGCGACTCGGCAGCGCCCTGACCCGCTTCACGCGCCGCTTCGTGCCCGATCCGTTCGTGCTGGCGGTGCTCCTGACGCTGGTGTCGTTCGCGCTCGCCTTCGCCTATGTCGGCCCGCATCCGGAACGCGTGCTCCGGGCCTGGTTCGACGGCAGCGGCCACGGCAGAGGCTTCTGGAACCTGCTCGCCTTCGGCATGCAGATGTGCCTGATACTGGTGACGGGACACGCGCTGGCATCGAGCCCGCCCATGCGGCGCGCGCTCGACGCGCTCGCGGACCGCGCGCGAACGCCGGCGAGCGCCATCGCGATCGTCTCGGCCGGCGCGATGCTGCTCGCGCTCGTGAACTGGGGCCTCGGGCTGATCGCCGGCGCGCTCCTGGCGCGGCAGGTCGGAAAGCGCGCGCGCGAGCGCGGCGTGGCCGTGCACTATCCGCTCCTGGCCGCCGCGGGCTACACGGGGCTTCTCGTGTGGCACGGCGGGCTCAGCGGGTCGGCGCCGCTCAAGGTGACGCTCGCCCGCGACCTGACGGAAATCCTGGGCGCGGGGACGGCCAAGGCCGTCGGCACGATGCCGCTGGGCACCACCATCGGTTCCCTCTCGAACCTGATCGGCAACGCACTGCTGCTGCTGATCGTACCCTGGGTCTTGATCCGCATGCTCCCGCGCGATCCGTCGGAGCGCAGCGCAGCGCCCGAGCTGGGCACGCTCGGAGGCGCGGAACGCGAGGAATCCGCTACGCCGGCGGCACGCCTCGAGCGCTCGCGCATACTGACCGCGATCCTGTGCCTGGCGGGCCTGGCAACGTGGGTCATCGTGGTGCGCCGCCAGGGCCTTGGCCACCTCGATCCCAACTTGATCAACTTCCTGTTCCTGTTCCTGGGCCTCGCGCTGCATGGCTCGCTGATTGCGTACGGACGCGCCATCAGCGACGCAGTGCAGGGCTGCGCCGGCATCATCCTGCAGTTCCCCTTCTACGCCGGCATCATGGGGCTGCTCACCGGCACAGGGCTCATCGCGGCCATTGCAGGCGCCATGGCGCGCGTCGGCGCTGCAGCTCTGCCCGCCGTGAGCTTCTATTCGGCGGGGCTGGTGAACCTGTTCGTCCCGAGCGGCGGCGGACAGTGGGCGGTGCAGGGCCCGATCCTGATGCAGGCCGCGCTGCGCACGCACGTCTCGCCGCCCCGCCTGGTAATGGCGCTCGCCTACGGTGACCAGTGGACCAACATGCTCCAGCCATTCTGGGCGCTGCCGCTACTGGGCATCACACGCGTGCGCGCGCGGGACATCATCGGCTACACGGCAGTGCTGCTCCTGGTGAGCCAGCTGGTGTTCGTCGGCGCGCTCTATGCCGGCTGGTAACCCATGCAGCGTAGCAAACGCAGAAAATTCAGGCGATTGTCCGACCGGCCTCCGGTCTATACTTGGATTCGATGGTCCAACCCACGCCGATGAGCGAGACGCTCCAGCTCGAAGCTGCTGGAGCCTCCGATGTGGGACGCATCCGCGAGCATAACGAGGACACGTTCCTGATCCGGGAGGATCTGGGGCTGTACCTTGTCGCGGACGGAGCCGGCGGCCACAACGCGGGCGAGGTCGCGAGCGCACTCGCGGCGCGCTGCATGAGCAACTACTTCGGCTCCACCGTCCGCGAGACGTACGAGAAGCCCGAGTTTGATCCGTTCGGGCTGTCCAACGGGGCCAGGCGCCTGTCGCGCGGCATCAAGAAGGCCAACCACGACATCATCGAGATCTCCAAGAGCTCGAACAAGCATCGCGGTATGGGCACCACGATCGTGGCGGTCGCCTTCTCGCCGCGCAGCGGCCTGCTCCACATCGGCCACGTCGGAGACAGCCGCTGCTATCGGTTGCGCGGCAGCTACCTGGAGCTCCTGACACAGGATCACTCGCTGCTCAACGACGTGATCGAGCAACGCCCGGAGCTGGATGAAACGGTTCTGAAGCGCCTACCGAAGAACGTCGTGACGCGCGCGCTCGGCATGGAAGAGAACCTCCGGGTCTCGATCCGCTCGCACTCCGTCGCAGTCGGCGACCGTTATCTGCTGTGCACCGACGGCCTCAGCAATCCGGTGCCCCCGTCGGCGATTGCGGAGGTGATGGCAAAGGCAGAACCGCCGTCGTCGCTGGTCCAGCAGCTCGTCCTGCTCGCCAACACCGCCGGCGGCCCCGACAATATCGCGGTGATTGTGCTCGAGGTCACTGGCGAACAGAGCGGACGCGTGCAGCCCGGACCGCACGTGTCGCCCGCGGTGATCGCCGCGCGGCGTCCGGATCTATCTTCCGAACCCGAGATCCTCATCCTCGGCATCGAAGAGCTCGATCTCGACAGCATCTCCGGTGAAGCCGGCACCCCCATTGTCCCGCCGCGCCCCAAGCCTCCGCGGCCCCGATGAGTAGCGAAGCGCGGCGTCGCCCGTTCGAGCCGCCGCTCCTCACCGGAGATCTGCCCGCCGCGGGCGGCGCCCTCGGCCCAGAACCGGAGGATTTCGTCGTGGACGAGATCCCGACCGTCCCTCCCAGCGGCAGCGGCGAGCACCTCTATGTGAGGATCAGGAAGCGGCTCTGGACGACGCCCGACATGCTGCGCGCCGTGGCGCGGGCGGCCAGGGTTCGCGATCGGGACATCGGCAGCGCGGGCATGAAAGACAAGCACGCGGTCACGTCGCAGTGGCTGTCGCTGCCTCCGGGAGCCACGCCCCCCGGGGAGTGGGAGCTGCCGGAGGGGCTGGAGGTGATGGAGGCCCAGTCTTCCGCACGCAAGCTCCGCACCGGCCAGCTCCGCGGCAACCGCTTCTGTGTCCGGCTTGTCGGCATCGACGCCGAGGGCTACGAGCGCGCCAAGGCCATCTGCGCACGCCTTCGAGAAGCAGGCCTGCCGAACTACTTCGGTGCCCAGCGCTTCGGCAACAGCGGCAACAACCTCGACGACGCGATGGGCTGGCTCGCCCGCGGTGCGCCGGCTGAAGGGCGCCGCGCCCGCTTCTTCAAGAAGCTCTACCCGAGCGTGGTGCAGGCGGAGATCTTCAATCGCTACCTGGCCCTGCGCGGCGAGGTCGGCCTCGACCGGCCGCTCGAAGGCGAGGTCGTTCGACTGGACGGCTCGCGTTCCGTGTTCGTGGTCGAGGACCCGGAGGCCGAGCTGCCGCGCCTCGCCTCCGGCGACATCCACCTCACCGGCCCAATCACCGGACCACGCATGAGGCAGCCCGGGGGCGTGCCGCGCGAGCTCGAGACGCGGGCCGCAAGCGAGCTCGGAATCGGCGCCGAGCAGCTCGAGCTGATGGGGCGCCTGGCCGACGGCACCCGCCGCGACCTGGTCGTGGCGGTCGAGGGGCTGGAAGTGGAGCCGCTCGACGGCGCCTCGCTGGTCATCCGCTTCTCCCTGCCTTCCGGCAGCTACGCCACGGGCGTGGTGCGCGAGCTGAACCACGCGGCATTCTTCGAGGTGCGTGGAGCAGGGTAGCGCTCCTCACGCACGCGAGTTCCGGTATACTCCGCGGCCATGAGCGCCATCGATACCTCCGCCATCGAAAGCCTGTCCGACGAGAAGCTCGAGGCCCTGATCGAGATGATGGTCCTCGCCGCTTCAGCGGACGGAGAGTTCAGCGCCGAGGAGCGCGCCCTCTTCGAGAAGAGCGTGGAGTCGCTCACGGACAATCGCGTCTCGAAGGACAAGGCCGGTCAGTTGCTCGAGCGCGCACAGAAGGACCTCGAAAGCTCCGGACGCGCGGCGCGGCTCGAAGCGGTCAAGCAGCGATTGCCCGACGCAGGCGCGCGCAAGGTCGCGCTGGCGCTCGCAATCCAGGTCACTGCGGCCGACGGACTGATCCGCACAAGCGAACGCGAGCTCATCATGGATACAGCCGAGGCGCTGGAAATCGACCGCGACGAAGCCGCCGATCTGGTTCGCGACCTGACCGCCTGAAGCGCGCATTTTTGACAGGACTCGGGTCCGTACATCATGCTTGTCCACGGGCTCTGCCGATGGAGGTCGTGATGCTTGCTTCGAAGATCCACGGGGGACGTCTGGCGGCGCTCGCGCTTTTGCTGGGCGCAGCGGCGCTGGGCGCATGCGGCGGCGGCGACCATTTCGCGTCTTCGGGCAGCGGCGGCGCGGCGGGCACCGGCGGCGGCGCGGCGGGCACCGGCGGCGGCGCGGCGGGCACCGGCGGCGCGGCAGGTAGCGGCGGCACCGTCACGGACGGCGGCGTGGACGCTCCCTGCGCGGACGCCGACGGCGACGGCGTCACGACGTGCCAAGGCGACTGCGACGACAACGACAAGAACATCCACCCCGGAGCTCCGGAGATCTGCGGAGACGGCAAGAACAACGGCTGCACGCCGGGCCAAGCCGACCAGGGATGCGGCGGCCTGGGCACGTTCGTCTCGACCAAGGCCGGCTCGCCCAGCGGCAAGGGCACCATGACCGACCCGGTCGATTCGATCGCCCGCGGCCTCCAGAACGCCCAGCTCATCCGCCAGACAAACCCGACCTGGAAGCTCGGCGTCTACGTGGCCGAGGGCGACTATCCGGAGAAGGTCACGCTCATCGAGGGCATCAGCCTGTACGGCGGGTTCTCCTGCACCAAGGCCAGCTGCACCTGGAAGCGCGACCCGAAGACGCTCGACTCGAGCATCGTCGACCAGAACGACCAGGGCGTCGTCGCGTCGCACAACATCACCCGCCAGACCCAGCTCGACGGATTCCACGTCCAGGGCGAGAGCGTCAACTCGACGGCAGCGACGCCGGGCGCCGCGGCCGTCACGATTGCCGGCGGTTCGCCCACCATCTCGAACAACACGGTCGACGGGCCCGTCATCAGCGGCAACGGCAGTTCCATCGGCATCGCCATCAGCGGGATCGGAAACACCTCGATCCAGGCTCCGGGGCCGCAGATCGTCGGCAACACGATTCGCGGTGGTCAAGCGCCCTCCGGCGCGTCCACCGGCATCGTGCTGGGCCCGCCGCAGAACTCCAGCGGCGGGGCGCCGCCAGCCACCGTCGCCGAGATCACCAACAACGTCATCTACGGCGGCAACGCGAAGTCCAGCTACGGAATCACCGCGAACACCAGCGCCGACGGCACCGTGGTCGGCGCCAACATCATCGGCGGCGGGAAGGGGTCGGGCGAGAGCTGGGGCATCGGCTTCAGCTCGACGCTGACGATCGACGCGAACCGGATCAACGCCGATCCTACGCAGGCTGCGAGCTGCCCGGGCTCGACCACCTGGTGCGGCGGCATCCAGAGCTGGAGCGGCAAGGCCGTCATCACCAACAACATCGTCTACGGCGCGGACGCCACCGCCAGCGCTGCGGTGCGCCTGGCACAGGCCGAGAAGCAGGCCCAGGACGTGGTCGTGAACTCCAACTTCCTGGTCGGAGCGCCACCGGCCGGCGCCAATGCCGTGCCGTCCGCCGCGGCGGATGTGGTGCTGGCCAATCCCGGGTGCAGCGGCTGCGGCACGGCGTCGGTCGGCCGCATCGACAACAACTTCATGATGCCCGGGCGCGCCAGCACGCGCTTCGGCGTGCTCGAGGTTCAAAGCCCGCAGGACATCCATCCCGCCAAGCTCGAGAACAACGACCTCTACTTCCTCCTGTACGCCGCGAGCAGCTCGAACAACGTCTTCTATGAAGGGCGGACTGCCGGCGTACCCACAGACTTGAAGACTCTGGTTGCCATCAACGCGCTGGGCTTTGCGGCTGCCAACTTCGCCGCCGACTGCTACGACACGACCTTCCACCAGCAGAGCGGCTCGACCTGCATCGACGCGGGCGTGTCGTCGGATGCGCCCAATCACGACTTCGAAGGGAACAAGCGCCCCCAGGGCGGCGGATACGACGTGGGGCCGGACGAGGCGCCCTGAGGCGGCAATCGCCTGCCGCCCGGACGTTTGAACGCTTGAACGGGCCTGGGCCACTTATGTGACCAGGCGTGCTGCAACCTTCCAAATACCGCTTCGATCCACTCGACTGGATCGCCGCGTTTTCGACCGAGCGGGCGGCCCGCACGCTGCGCGCGCTATCAGGGACGGTGTACCTGCTCTTGTCGCTGCTCGCCGCCATGCAGATTCTCAGCCCTGGCGCCGTGCAACGCATCGCGGCGCAGGCGCCAGGCGAGGTCCTGCTGCTCGCGCTCGCGGGCCTTTTGTTGCTGCTCGGCGCCATGGCTGCCAGCAGCGTCGCGATGGGAGCGCCGCACGAGGCTCCCCATCCCGGCGCGAGCGACGCGCTGCTGCATTTCGCGCTGGCCGTAGCCGGGTTCGACCTGGCCCTCGGCCTGCTTCCGGCCACGCTGGGCTCGATCGTCATGGGAGGCCTGGGGCTCTCGCTGCTCGGCTGCGGGGTAGGGCTGCTCCTGTCGGGCGCGCTGCCAGGCGGCGATCCCAACCAGAATACGCAAGATACCCGCCGCCAGCGCGCGGTCCAGCGCCGCGACCACGTCGTTCGCGGGCTGGTGCTCGCGGTGCTGGGCGCGTTCCTCTTCGAAGCCGTCGCCGGCAGCGCGCCCGGCAAGGCCATCGGTTTCGCCAGCACGCCGTGGGAGATGCCGCTGCTCGCCGCTACCGGCATGGCCCTGCTCGCCTATGGCCTGAACACCCTCTCGCTGCTCCGCAAGGACGCTCCCATCTAGCCGACGCAGCGGCGCGTCGCCGCGGTTTGTTCAGCTTGCGGCCTGCTCGTCGTCCTCGTCGGAAGCCGACCCGAGACGGGCAAGCAGCCGCTGGCCGGTCGATGTGATCTCGTCGAGCAGATAGCGACTGCGCGGCTCCGCGCGCTCGAGATAGCGCTCGAACACTTCGCGGCGCTCCGGATGCCGCTCGGCCTGCTGCCAGAGCAGCTGGCACGCCGCCTCGTCCGCGAGGATCTGGACCAGGCGCTCGGCGTGCAGCATCGCGTACGCGAAATCACGCTTCGGATCCCAGCCGCTGAAGAGCGCGCCCGGCCACTCCGAAAACGGCTTGCCCTGCACAGCCTTGAACTTGTCGCCGGCTGTACGCGCCATCAAGTGCTGCTGCGCCGCCAGCGACACGAGCTCCAGCTTCGCGAGCCGCCGCTCCAGCGGATCGCGCGCCGACAGCGAGCGCCAGCGCGTCTGCGCGATGCGTTTGATGAACTCCTGCGGATTCTTCATGATGCCGCCGAGCGTGTCCTTCATCGCCATCAGCGCCTGGATCTGGCTGGTTCCCTCGTAGATGGGCATCACCAGCGCGTCGCGCAGCAGCTTCTCGGCGCCGTACTCCTTGATGTAGCCGTTGCCGCCCAGGATCTGCACAGCCCGGCGTGCCGTGAGCACAGCGCGCTCGGCGCCCAGGTACTTGACGAGCGGCGTGACGCGGCGAGCCTTGGCCTTGTGCGCGGCGATCCGCTGCTCGACGCGCTTCTTCTCCACGGCGTCGACGCCGGCCCGCGTCGAAAGCTGCATGCCGAGCCGCGTCGCCTGCTCTTCGTGGAAGGCGCCGTGGATCGCCAGCGCGCGCAGCCCCTGGATGTCGGTCTGCATCTCCTCCAGGTAGTCCGCGATCATCTCGTGACGATCGATGCTCTTGCCCATGGAACGGCGCTCCGCCGCATAGTCGCGCGCAAGCCGGTACGCCGCCTCGCACAGCCCGAGGCACTCGAAGCCCACGCTGATGCGCGCGTTGTTCATGAGGGTCAGCATGTAGGGGAACCCTTCGCCGCGCTTGCCGATGAGCTGGGCAGGCGTGCGCTCGAAGGAAAGCGCGGCCGTGGCCGAGCCGTGGTGCCCCATCTTCTCTTCGATGCGATCGACGCTGACGAAGCGCGTGCGGTTGCCCTGCTCGTCGTCCTCGTAGGCCTTCACCATGAACATGCTGAGCCCGCCGAGGCCGGCCATCGGATCGTCGGCATCGGAGGGCTTCTCGGTGCGCGCGATGACGAAGTGGTACTTCCCGTGCCCGGAGGTGATGAAGATCTTCTGGCCCGAGAGCAGCCAGTTGCCGTCCTCGTCCTGTTCCGCCACGGTCTTGAGCGCCGCCATGTCGCTGCCCGCATCCGGCTCGGTGATGTCCATGCAGCCCCAGGCCTCGCCGTTGCGGATCTCCTCGATGTAGTCCGCGAAGCGCGTCTCGAGGATGGCGCCCGTGTGCGGATCCACCTTCGTCGTGCCCTCGCGCTGGCTGAGCTGCAGCATGGTGAGGGCGACGCCGCCGTGAAAGCCGTGGTGCGCCATGACCGAGACCTCGCCGCGCGCGAACAGCTCATTCGAGAGGAAGTACAGCATCAGGGGCGCGTTCTGTCCGCCGAGCTCGCGCGGCAGGCACATGCCGTGAAGCTCCAGCTCCTTGATGCGCTCGAAGATCGTGGCCAGGCGCTCCGGGAAGACGGCTTCGCCGCTATCGAAGCGGACACCCTCGCGGTCGATCTCCAGCGCGTGCGGCGCGACCTGGTCCGCCACGAACTCGCCGACCATCTCCAGGATGTCGCGGTAGAACTGGCGCGCCTCGGCGGCGTCGGCAAAGCCGCCCTCGGCGCTGAAATCACGCTCGACCACGCGGGCCACCTGGTCCCAATCGACGCCCTTTTCCAGGTAGTAGCCGAGGTCGTCGTTGTCCTTGAGGAAGTTTGCCATGGTTCAGTCCTTTTTCTTTCTTCCTTCCCCTCGAGTCTGTTTGACGCCGCTCGCTTCCACGTCCGGCGGGCGGAACAGCGCGGAGCGCGCGATGCGGAGCAGCTCGCGCGTGAGCCGCTCCTTCTGCCCGCCGTAAGGCGAGCTCTTCGGCATCAGCGTGCCGAAGCTGTCGGTGAAGGCCACGCCGCAGAGCAGCAGCATGATGGTCTGGAACAGGTACGCCTCGGCGTCCGCGTCCGCGTGCAGCTCGCCGTGCGCCTGGCCGCGGCGGATGTACCCGGAGAGGTTCGCCACAACGGGGCGCACGTGCGTCGCGAGACGGGCACGCATGTCGTCCGGACGGTCGAGCGCCTCCCGGATCAGCAGCCGGGCGCGGTCGGGATCCTGGGTGAAGAACGACACGAGCTCGCGCGTGATGCCTTCGAACTGATCCTCCCCCGCCGTCGCCGCCATCAGCACGCGCGGCAGCATCTCGTTCCAGCGCGCCAGCACGTGGTCGAGCACCGCCTGGCGCAGCTCTTCCTTGCTGGCAAAGTGATAGAGCAGCGACGGCTTCCTGACGCCGACCGCTTCGGCGATCTCCGCGATCGACGTGCCATTGAAGCCCTGCCGCGCGAACAGCCGCGTCGCGACTGTCAGGATCTCCCCCCGCACGTCGGATCTAGCTGCGGACTGCACCTTCATCGGTAGCCTACCGTGCGATCGGCATTTGTCTACCGTTTGGTAGGCGCGAAGGGCGATCCGCGCAACCCGGGGCGTGATGGGCGTCCGCCCTCTGCCGGCGCCGCGACGGGCTGCGGCTGCCAGGACCCCCGGAAACCCGGCAGAATTCGGGTGTTCCGCCGGCGGACCTAGTCGTCGCCGTCCGGCGACTGCGGGCCGAGGCGCTCCATCTGCACGCCGAGCTTCTCGGCGCGGCGGGACTCGGCGCGGCGCTTTGCCTCGAAGCGCCGCAAGCTGTCGGCGGTGACCATGCCGACGGGCGGCGCGTCGGGTGCGCGGAAGCTCTCGTCGGGAATGTCGCCGGCCGGGCGGCGGTGCTCGCCGGCCAGCGTTTCGGCGCAGCGCGCCTCGAAGTCCGCGCGCCACTCCGCGAGGCTGCGGAAACGATAGCTCGGATCCTTCGGGTCGGTGATGATCCTCTCGACGATCGCGTCGCGCGAGACGAACACGGGGCTGAGCTCGGCCGGGTCGTAGCCGTTGCCGCGATCGAACAGCCCGCCGCAGATGGTGCGCAGCGAGCAGGCGCCACACTCCTCGGCGTAGATGTGCTCCCAGTCCGTCTGGCGCACCGTCTGCTTGTTGTCGAGGAAGTGGACGATGCGTTCTTCGCCCTTGACGATCTTCCGCGTCTCCGTGCTCGCCCATGCAAAGTCCGTCATGTAGCAGAGCGGCACCTTCTCGACGCGGAAGGTGCGGTCTGTCCTGTAGAGCAGCGACAGGGCGCGGAACAGGCTGACCTCGAAATCGCGCAGCCGCGGCGTGAACTCGGCCTGGTTCACCTCGGCGCGGCCCATCGACGGGTCCAGGTTGTTCCAGACGAAGTGGCGGATGTGCGGGTGGTGCTCGATCCAGTAGCGGATGTTCTCGTCCAGATGATCGGCGTTCAGCTTGTTGATGACGCAGTTGATGTTGATGTCGACGCCGAACTCGTTGGCGTTGTCGACCGCGGCAAAAGCGCGTTCCAGCGTGCCCTCTACGCCGCGCAAGCGCGCCTCGACCTCCGGTCGCACCGAGTACACGGAAACGTGCGCGAGCTGCAGTCCAGCGTCGGCCATCTCCTTGGCAAAATCGCGATCGGCCAGCCGGAAACCGTTGGTGATCATGCGCACGTGCAGGCCCTGTTCGCGGGCATAAGCGCAGATGCGCGGCAGCTCCGGATGCAGGGACGGCTCGCCCCCGGTGAGGATCACGCCGAAGTAGTCGCGCTCGACGAAATCGTCGACCAGCACCTTCATCGACTCGAAGGTGTGCACGTAGGGCGTAGTCGGATTCGAACAGAAGCCGCAGAAGTGATTGCAGTGCCGGACGACCTGGATGTACCCGATGTTCGCCAAGTGCCCGGATCATAGCACGCGGTGGAAATGCAGCCCCGGGGGTGGCGGTGCGGCGGAAACCCTGCATCATGAATGTGTGGCGGAGCCGGATCTCGACACGGCCATCGACCAGGCCATGGCCGAGGCCTTCCTCGACGAGGCCTACCGAGGGATGATCCGCGAGCTGCTCCAGCGGAAGGACGAGGTATGGCGGCGCTGCTGCGGAAGTGACTGCTACCCCTGCGCGCTGACGCTGGCGCGCGTGGTGGATCGCGTGCGGCAGCTGACAAATGGCTGAAGCGCGCTACTCGTCCGGATCCTCTTCGTTGATATTGGGCGCGATCACCGCCTTGCCGTTTTCGACCTCGATGGAGATGGAGAAGTGCGACGCTTTGCCGTCGCCATCCAGATCGCCAGTGGCGCGGACCACGGCGCTCTTCCTGTCATCGGCAGTGACGATCTCGTAGCTGTAGTACTGCGGCGAGGTCATCTGGAACTTGATCTTCTTCCATGTGCCCCGATTCCAGTCGCCGGATGTCGACTGGTATTTCGTGCCGCGCGGAACAGTTGCGGGCGTCAGCGGCGCGCTGGGCGGGATGAGTACCTTCCCAGTGGGAAGCCTGGAGCAGTACGAAGCGATATCCTTCGCGATCTGATAGACGGTTGTCCTGGCTTCCTCCGCCTTGTTCCACGCGATGCGGTTCCGCACGGGGGAGAGGGCCACGTACACCAGCGCGCTGACAGTGACCGCCTGCGCGGCGCCGTCGCCAGCTACTCCGAGCTGGAGCGACACGTGGCTGTCATGGACCGATGCATGTAGATCCGGCAGGGAAACACCCGACGATGCGGCCGCGGACAGCGCCGATATGCGCTTGGCGACCTTGTCCGCCAGCTCCGGCGTCTTTGTCTCGAGGTCGGTGCGCAGGCTCCAGTGGCTCTGGTCCGATTGCATCACCAGCTGCGCGGACTTCACCGGCATCTTGGCGTGCGGCAGGTCCATCGCGCCCACCAATGTCGCCTCGCGGTGCGCGGACAGCGCGCTCGCAGCGAAGGCCGGCAACGGGCCCGGCGAGCGTTCGAAGTCGAAACTGTCTATGTCCCACTTCGGGCCGTACACCAGGAACCGGCCTGATCCCGCCAGCTCGTCATACTCG
The DNA here is from genome assembly GCA_963826085.1 of uncultured delta proteobacterium. Classification (GTDB taxonomy): domain Bacteria; phylum Myxococcota_A; class Polyangia; order Polyangiales; family Polyangiaceae; genus CAWDXG01. The sequence continues at coordinate 803,481 of CAWGVN010000001.1, forward strand.
TCCAGCGTCAGCACATCGTGCTCGCCGACTCGCGTCTTCTTGCTGTCCGGCCAGAATTTCTGGATGCACGACAGGACGTCGCTCGCCGGCCGGGTCAGCTCGGCCAGCGTCACAATATGTACGGGCTCGATGCTTCCGGCGACCGCCAACCGTTTCAACATCGTCGACGGATCGAGGCCGCAGCGCTTCTCCGCCATGCCGAGCGGATCGACGCCTCCCAGCGCCGCCGGCACGCTAGCAACGACGGCGTGGAACCACGGTGCGGCGCGCAGCGTGTCGCCGTCCAGATACAGCACGAAGGTCGAATCCGGACGCACTACCGCGAGCACGCGGGGAAGAGGTCCCTTCGCCGGAGCAGGCGCTGCGCTCGTGGCCGGCTTTGCGACTTCGACGGTTTGCGCCTGCTGCGCCGGCGTTGGCGCGTTCGCGGCCTTCGGCGCGCAGCTGGCCACGCACAACACTCCGGCAATCCACGACGCCCTCATCGCTGGCAAGTGTACACGATGCCCTGCAGATGATGGGCAAGACCGCAGAGCGCGACGGCTGACGTCACGCTACTGCTTGGTAGCATCGCTCAGCCGGCCGCAGCCTCGAAGTACGCCGCCAGCAGGCTCTGCTGCTCGGGTGGCGGCACGACGACATCCCACGGCCCGCGCAACTTCGCCGCGTGGGCGAACACCACCCAGGCGCCGCAGCGATCGCAGTCGCTATTGTTTCCGTAGCAGCACTTGGGGGTCGAGAAACGGCCGTCTTCTACATACAGCGGCAGCACCGTGCGGAGGGCGGGACAGTTGTCCGTCACCAGCTTCGCCGTCGCCGGACGCATCAACTCGAGCGCACGGCTCGAGTTCCACACGAAGCGCGGGTAGCGGCGCTTGAGCTCGACCACGGCGTCCACCGCCGGTTCGCGCTCCGCCGCGTCCTTCCACGAAAGCTCCGAGTCCTCGCCCTCGTTCGGCACGTGGAAGGTGAAGGCCATGCCGTCCACCGGCGTGTCGATGAAGTCCCGGACCAACTCCTCCAACCGGTGCTGGTTCTGCCTGGTCACCACGCACTGGATCTGCACGGTCGGCGGGAAATCATCGGGGAGCGCCAGGAGATTCTTGCGCACGCGGTCGTACACGCCCTCGCCCCTCACGGGATCGTTCAGATCTCGTGGACCGTCGAGGGACACCACGTAGGTGATCTCGGCGCCAAAGTCCTTGAGCGGCACCGTGCCGTTCGTCGTGATGATGTTCTTCATGAACAGCTTCACGCCGCGCTGGAGCAGTCGCCAGCGCAGCATTGGCTCTCCGCCCATCCACAACATGCCGTACAGGCCGTGGCGATCGCGCACGCGCTCGAGCTCCGCGAGCAGCTCGTCGTCGGGAATGTCATGCGCCGGATCGTTCGGATTGCCGTCGGTGTAGATGAAACAGTGCGCGCACTTCAGGTTGCAGCGGTTGGTGATGTTGAGCATCGCCGCGGGGAACTTCAGCGGCGGCTCCACGCTCAAGCGGTCAAACGCCGCACGCGCTTCGACAATAGGCAGCTTCATGACGGAACCTCGACGTTTCTGAAGGTCATGACCGATGCGGGCGCCGGCGCGCCCTGTGCTTGCATGAACGTGCGCCATATGCGGCGACCGGCACGATCGTAGCGACGCATCTCCTCGATCAGAGCGCGTCTGAGCTCCGGTCGGACAATCGGCTCGGGAAGCAGCGGATCGTAGGCGAGCTGCCGGATGGCTCGTCCACCGAGCAGGAAGCTCTCGACGACCGCGTGTTCCAGCGGCATGGATTCGAGATCGCTGCCGCTGCGGGAAAGGCGCGCGGTCATCTCCGCGTACCTGTCGTCGAGCGCGTCCTCCGACCACAGGCTGCGGGCGCGCGCGTCCGCACTGTCGTCCAGCTCCGAGAGCGCGAACACCAAAGCGTTCCCGTCCAGGCCGAGCTGCATGAGCTCCGCCCGCGCCGCCTCCGCACCACCGCGGATGTTGTCCGGCCGCACGTAGAGCCCAGGCGACAGCTCCCGCAGGCCGCAGAAGCCCAGCGCGCGCCGACGGCGCTTCGCCTGCGCGCGTGCACCGCGGGGCAGCGCGGTCACGTGCGCCGCCACCCAGCCGCCGCGCCACGCAACGACGCGTTCCTCCATGTGCGACCACGCAGTGACTCGCCGTTGCACGGGCTCTGCGGCCACCGACAGGCCGTACGAACCGCGCTCGTTGCGCTCCACCTTTCCGTCTGCGACGAGCCGGGCCAGCGCGACGCGCAGGTTGTTCCCGGAGATTCCGAACTGCTCGGCGGCGCGGACCAGCGCGCGCACCGGAACCGCCTGCCCATCCACCGCGCTGAGCAGATCGAGAATCAGGCTGTTCGCCTGCAGGGCCATGCCGAAAACATTACACTGATTTTCGCATCTGTCCAGAAATGTAATATCTTCGCACCGGAGAAGACCCCGGCGCGCGCTGTGGCACGCAGATGTGCCGCGGATTTCGCGCTATTCCCCGGGCGGCGGTTTGACGACGACGGCGCGACCATGTCGCCCGTCCAGCTGGACTTCGAGCGGGTGCTCGAGCTCGACGTGCCGCACCAGCTCGGTCTCGCGCACCGCCGGCTGTGCTTCCAGCCAGGCGATGTCGACACGTCCGTTCGTCTCGGGCGTCGCGGTCAGGTAGCCGAGCCGCGCGGCGGTCAGGTTGTGGAAGAAGTGCGTCCCTTGCGACGCCTCGAGGAACTCGCCGCGCAGCGGCATCTCGACGATCACGCGCGCGTTGGAGATGTGCAGCCACTCCACCGGAATGCCGAGACGGGCATCGGAGGAGCCCCAGCGACCCGGACCGATCAACAGGTAGCGTCGCCCCTGCGCGCCAATCCCATGATCGAACTCGCGGAGCACCCGGGCCGCAGCGCGGGACTGCTCCGCGGTGATGTCGTTCCGGCGGACGTAGACGACGTCCTTGATGTCGCCGATGCGGCCGTTGCCCAGGGCTCTGCCTGCCCGCACCACGAGATCCTCGTCGCGGAACTCGTCCGGATCGACGTCGCACGGCGCGTCCTGGTAGCCCGCCATGGGGCGGGCCTGGAGCACGTACAGGCGTGGGACGTGGCGCGTGCGATCGGCCGGCGGCGTCCTACCCCAATCCCCCATGTCCACGGCGAACTCGATCTCGACTTCCGAGCTCATGGACTTGCACAGCGCGGCAAGCAGGTCGCGCAGAGCCGGGGCCAGCGGGATCGCCTTCCACCTGAGCACGTTGGCGAAGGTGACGACGCGCGGGCCCGCGAGGCCGAGATTCTCGCGAATAGCATTGTCGTCCGGAGAATAGACGCTGCCGGCGATGGCCAGCGTGCCGTCCGCTTCAGCGACCTCGAGATCGTACAAGCGCAGCAGCTTGCCCGGGTCGGCCACGAGGTCCACAAGCGGCGAGCTCATGTCGAGCGCATAGAACTGGCGCTGCGAGTATTCGAGAACCTGCCTTGGATCGCTGAACTGCGGGAGCACGTCCGGGTGTGCGGGGCTGAAGCGCAGCCCGCCGCCGCCCTCGACGACCATCTGTCCGAGGCCCAGCGCGATCACAGCGAGTCCTTCGTCCGAGCGCTGCGGCCCGACGGGATAGTAGTTGAACGACTGTACGACGCCGGAAATGTGCGGATAGAAGCGCTCCCCGAAACGCTGACCCACGAGCTGCTGGACCACCACGGCCATCTTCTCGTCCTCGGCTCCATGCGGATGACCAGCCGAGTAGATCCGGGCCTCGCGCGTGAACATCGACGCGTAGACCGCCTTGATGGCGCGGCACAGCTCCGCGAAGCGGATTTCCGGGTCCGGATGGTTGTTCGGCAGCATGTAGGTGGCGTACACGCCGGCGAAGGGTTGGAAGCGGGCGTCTTCCCTGAGGCTCGACGAACGCACCGCGATGGGCCCGTCGAAGGCGGTGTAGACGTCCCTGAGCTCCGACATCATCTCGTCTGAAAGCGGAGCCGACAGCAGCTTGCGCCTGAGCTCGCTGTCGTCCAGGTGCCCGATCTCCTTGATACCTACCGATTGAACGAAGCGGTCGTATTCGGCGACTCCGATGGCAACGGTCCTGGGAATGTAGATCTCGAGCTCTTCGTAGCGATGCTGGAGCTGTTCCTGAACGAGGATCGCGCTGCAGAATCCGATACTGCGCGCCTTCCCGCCGATGGACCCGTCGCCCAGTCGCACGAAGCGATTGCTGGGAGACCGCGTCGCGGAGCGCATGTCCGTGACCGCGCCGGCCTGGTCGTGATCGGAGGCCTCCCGGAGCAGGTCGCACAGGTAGTCGCGTACCCTTTCCGGCGACCGGAAGTCGTCGAGCGTCACGCCGCGCGTGTGGCGCGCGATCTGGAACATCGAGCGCGCCTTGAGCCAGCGCGAGAAATCGTGGCGCCGTGCGTGGTGCAGGATCGACTCGAGCGGCACGCACTCGAGCGCGTCGGCCATTTCCGACACGCTGCGCGCGCCGCCAACCGCCATGCCGTCAGGGAGGCGGAACACGAAGTCGCCGAACCCCATGTGCTCCTGCAAGAACCAGCGCACGGTGTTCATGGCCTCGGGCGAGTTCTTGTCCGCGAACACCACATCCATCTGCCGCGCGCGCTCGGCGATCGACGCGTCCGACGATTGCAGCAGGACGGGCGGCGGATCGTCCCGCGTCTGGAGCAGGTGTGTCAGCTCGATGCCGGCCGCGGCGTCAAGCTCGCCGTGACGCGGGAACTCAACGTCGCTCATCGCGCCCATCAAGTTCCTGCTCCAGCGGTTGGCGACGTGGAGCGCGTCCTCGTAGCTGCGCGTCAGGACGATCTTCGGACGCGCGTGCACGCGGAGCAGCCTGTGGAACTCGTTGACGCCCTCGGCAACCAGGCTGCGCGATTGACGCAGGAGTTCCGGGTAGAGCTGCGTGAGGAAAGTCGAGTACGCGCGCACGCTGTCCTCGACCACCAGCACGACCTGGACATCCGCCACCTCAACGTCGTGCTCGAGGTTGAGCGCGTCCTCTATCAGCTTGACGATGGCGATCAGGATGTTGCTGTCGCCGCTCCACAGAAAGACCTCATCGAACTGCTGGGGCAACGCTGGGCTGACGGCCCTGAGCTGGGCCTCGTCGAAAACCATCAGCACCAACGGCAGCGATGGATGCAACACGCGGAGCTGCCGCCCGAGCTCCACCGCGTCGGTGCCGACCAGCGACGTGGCGATAATCACGAGCTGGAACGGGCGCCGGCGCAGGAGCGCGAGGGCCGCTTCCGCGGTGGCCGCGTGGGTGATGCGAGGCGCCCAGGTCAGCTCGAGCTCGGCAAAGTCCGCGAAGATCCGGTGCGGCAGGACGCCGTCTTCCTCGAGCAGGAACGCGTCGTAGGCGCTCGACACCAGCAGCACCTCGCGGATCCGGTACGGCATGAGCGAGTGGAACACCTCGCGCCAATGCGCCCGGATCCGCGGAAGGGCTGGCCTTGACGGCTTGTTGGGCATCTCCCAGAGCTAGTTTGCCGGCTCCTTGCGCCCCCGCAAGGAGCCGGCAGGGGAGAAGCTAGACAATGCCCTGGTCGAGCATAGCGTCGGCCACCTTCACGAAGCCCGCGACGTTCGCGCCCACCACGTAGTCGATGAAATCGCCCTGCTTGCCGTGCTTCACGCACTCCTCGTGGATCGATTTCATGATGATGTGGAGGCGGTCGTCGACCTCCTTGCGCGTCCAGCTCATGTGCTGGGCATTCTGCGCCATCTCCAGGCCCGAGGTCGCGACGCCACCGGCATTGGCCGCCTTGCCCGGGCCATAGAGGATCTTGTTCTCGCGGAAGATGTCGATGCCTTCGGGCGTGGTGGGCATGTTCGCGCCTTCCGAGACGCAGATGCAGCCGTTCTTGACCAGCGTGCGTGCGTCGTCGCCGTCCAGCTCGTTCTCGATCGCGCAAGGCAGCGCGATGTCACAAGGGATCGCCCAGGCCTTGCCGCCTTCAATGAACTTCGAGCCCTTGAACTGCTGCTCGTATTCCTGGATGCGGCCGCGCCTACCGTTCTTGAGGTGCATTACCCACGCCAGCTTCTCGGTGCCGATCCCGGCCGGGTCGTGGATCGTGCCGCCGGAGTCGGAGAGCGTGACCACTTTGCCGCCGAGGTCGTTGATCTTCTCGACGGCGTACTGCGCGACGTTACCGCTACCGGACACGGTGACGGTCATGCCCTTGATCTCGCGCTTGCGCGTCGCGAGCATCTCCTGGGCGAAGTACACCGCACCGTAACCCGTCGCTTCCGGACGGATCAGCGAGCCGCCCCAGTTCAGGCCTTTGCCCGTGAGCACGCCGGTAAACTCGTTCCTGAGCTTCTTGTACTGGCCGAACAGGTAGCCGATCTCGCGGGCGCCCACGCCTACGTCACCTGCCGGAACGTCCGTGTTCGGACCGATGTGCCGGCAGAGCTCGCTCATGAAGGCCTGGCAGAAGCGCATCACCTCCATGTCGCTCTTGCCTTTGGGATCGAAATCGCTGCCGCCCTTGCCGCCGCCCATCTGCAGGGTGGTCAGGCTGTTCTTGAATACCTGCTCGAACGCGAGGAACTTCAGCACGCCGAGCCGCACCTGCGGGTGGAAGCGCAGACCGCCCTTGTAGGGTCCGAGCGCGCTGTTCATCTCGATGCGGAAGCCGCGGTTGACCTGGACTTCGCCGCGATCGTCGACCCACGGCACGCGGAACATGATCACGCGCTCCGGCTCGGTCATGCGTTCCAGGATGCGTGCGTTCTTGTACGCGGGGTTCTTCTCGATCACCGGCATCACGGATTCAACAACTTCGCGTGCTGCCTGGAGGAACTCGGTCTCTCCGGGATTCTTGTTCTGCAATCGGTCCATGAATGCGTCGACGGAGCTGGTCATCTTCATCCCTCCTATGGGGTGGGGGGAGGCACCCTAGCGCCGCCGCGCGCGGATGTGGGGGATTCGCATGACGGCGGTCACGACGCATCGCGCCATACCGGGCGCCCGACGGCCGAAAGACGGCTCTACGGAGCTTCCGGCAGGCCCTGCGCCGCCCAGAACCGCGCGTCCATGCCCGGGCTCAGCCGCGCGAGCTGCCGCTGGATGGCGGCGATCTTCTTCTTCAGGATCGGATCGCGCGACGCCATCTCGACCATCTTCTGCGGCGCGACCATCATGAAGGCGAAGGTTTCCGCCTTGTCTTCTTCCAGGGCGGACGTGGCGTAGCGGGTCACGAAACCGGGGAGCTTGTCGGTGAGCCGGGCGCTGCCGGGATCGCGCATGAAGCGGCCACCGTCGCCGTAGACGAACCAGTGATCGTTCAGCTTGGCCCAGGCCGGATCGTGCTGCACGTCGTTGTCGTCGGCGTAGTCGGCAAAATGGAACAGCTCGTGATCGAGCAGACGACGGAGCTCGAACGGCTTGGCATCGATGTCGAGCAGCAGCGTGCGCTCGTAGTTGGGCAGCGACGGGATCTCGATGGTGCCTTCCTTCAAGCCGCTGCAGAGCAGCACCCTCCGGAAGCGGCTCTTCGCAAGAAACGAGCGCGGATAGCGCCCGAGCTCGGCCGTCACCACGCGGGCCGCCTTGGCGCTGTCGGCTGCGGAGGCTCTACCCCCGCGCAGCGGACCGCCCCCCAGATCAAGCCTGAAGTTCTTCGTCGCGTGCAACAGCTCGACGCCGCGCGACTTCAATAAGCGAGCGGCGCTGTCGGAACCGGGGCCGTCGGCGGAAAACGGCGTCCAGCCGCGCTCGAGCATCTGCTTTCGTGCATCGTGATCCGCCTCCTCGGCCAGGGCCGCGTTCGCCGCTTCCGGATCGTCGAAATGCGCCGCGAGCAGGCCGATCGCCGGCGTCAGGATCAGTGCGAACAGGATCGCGATCCCCATGAACCCCGGATGGAAGGTCCGGGCCCAGCTGTCCAGACGGCGGGGCGGATCGGATTCAGTCACGACGATAGCCTAGGGCAGCACGGACCGGGACGCCGGCCTACTCGCTGTCCGTACAGTACGAGACCAGACTTCACCGGGTTTCTTGGGTGGGTTGGTCGCGCCATGCGACAACCGGCCGGGTCATGCGTTGCCCTCTCGTGCCGCTCGTGCTGGTCGCGCTGTCGGCCGGCTGCGCGCGGGCAGCGGCACCGCCCGCAGCACCCGTCTGGACTCCACCGCCGCCGGCTCTGACCAGCGCACCAACGCCCGAGCCGCTGTCGTGGACGCCCCGCCCCGCAGCGTACGCGGCGCCGCGCTCGAACCTGATGGCCGCACCGGCCCCGAGCGCTCCCGCAGCGGATATCGCCGTGGCGGAACAAGCGCCGCCCACGCCTGCCGTGCCCGAGGCCCAGAGCGTCCAACCGCCTGCCAAGGAGCTCGCCGCTCTGGAGCAGATGTTGCGACACGCCCCGCCGCCTCCGACTGTGCACCGATCGAGCGCGCAGATCCCGGACGGTAGCGCGTGCCTCGAGATGCTCGACGGGTTCCACTTGCCGTACTCGCGGCTCGAAGCCGTCAAGGGCATCAAGACGCCGATCTCCGTCCGGGGTCCGATCGGCGGCGTCCGCTACCGCTCCTGGGGCAAGCGGCCGCTCGTGGCGGACTGCCGCTTCGTCGTCGCGTTGGAATGGATCGCACCGGTGCTGCAGCAAATCGGCGTCACCGAGGTGCGCTACATCGGCACCTACTCGTATCGCATGGCGCGCGTCGGAAGACTGAGCCTGCACGCCTACGGCCTGGCGATCGACATCGAGGGCATGGTCGCCGACGGCACCATGCACGAGGTGTCGAAAGCGTTCACGCGCGGGATGGGCAAAGCGGCCTGCAGCCCCGCTGCGCCGCTGCTCGATCAGGTGGCGTGCCGCGTCAAGGCGATGGGATTGTTCCGCGAGGTACTGACGCCGGACAGCAACGCCGATCACGCCAATCACTTCCACTTCGGGATCCTCCCGGTAGGCGTGACGCTGGCGATGCTACCGCGCTACCTGCCGGGGCATCGCCGGCACCATCACGATCATGGCCAAGCCTCCAAGCTTGCCGACCGCACCGCGCCGAAGAAAGACGACGCGACGCACACGAGCGCCAAGCTGGCCAAGGCCGACGCCAGCGAGCCGGAACGCGACGGGCGCTCACGGCACGACAAGCGCTCCGCGAAGGACGACAAGCGCTCCGCGAAGGACGACAAGCGCTCCGCGAAGGACGACGAGCACACCCCCCCTGGACCCAAGCACCTCGCCAGGACCGGCAGACACTCTGGCAAGACAGAGAAGCCCGCCCCGACGCATCACAAGCGGCTCGCACAGAGCGCGAAGCACTCCAGGACACATCACAAAGCCTCCGCGCCGCGCCACCAGCGCTCCGCCCCGCACCAGAAGAAGGTCGCAAAGGACAGCCATCCGCGCTCCGCCCCGCACCAGAAGAAGGTCGCAAAGGACAACCACGCCCACGGCGCTACGCACCACGAGCAGCGCACGGCGAAGGCCGAGTCGCACCCGAAGCATGGCGCAAAGCCGGCTCGGCGACCTTCAAGGCACGACCACGACTCGAAGGCCGACCACAGGATCGCCAGCCGGGCAGAGAAGCCGGAGACCGAACATCACCACGCCGACACGCGCCCGCGCACCGCAGAGCGCCATCATCATCACGGCCGCTCGCGCAAGACCGACAAGCACTAGTAGGGCGTGCTACGGCGAGGAGCGCCACGGCCCTTGTTCCAGCCGGCTGACGCCCCGTGGCGCTTCCCCTACACTCTCGCCCATGTCCGCGGAAAGACAGGAACGCGCCTTCATTCCCTACCGCCCCGAGCGCGTAGCTCCGGCGGAGATGCTGGAGCGCGGCCGCGCCTTCTACGAGGAGATGAACCGGCGGCGGAGCTGCCGCTTCTTCTCGGAGGAGCCCGTGCCGCGCGAGGCGGTCGAGCTCGCCATTCGCGCCGCCGGCACCGCGCCCTCCGGCGCGCACCGCCAACCCTGGCGCTTCGTCGCCGTGAGCGATCCGGTCATCAAGCGCGAGATCCGCATCGCCGCCGAGGCCGAGGAGCGCGAAAGCTACGAGGGCGGTCGCATGCCGCCCGAGTGGCTGGAGGCGCTCGCGCCGCTCGGCACCGACTGGCACAAGCCGTACCTGGAGACGGTGCCGTGGATCGTCGTGGTGTTCGAGGAGCTGTACGGGCTCGAACCCGACGGCACGCGCAGGAAGAACTACTACGTCAAGGAGAGCGTCGGGATCGCGTGCGGGATGTTCATCGCGGCACTGCACCGCATGGGCCTGTCCACGCTCACGCACACGCCAAGCCCGATGGGTTTCCTCACGCGCATCCTGGCTCGACCAGCCAACGAGAAGCCGTACATCCTCTTCCCTGTCGGCTACCCGGCGGCCGACGCGACCGTGCCCGACCTCCACCGCAAATCGCTCGACGATCTTGCGGTGTTCGATCCGCGACCCTTGTAGGCTGGGCGCGGGGCACGCGCTCCGAGCGCACCACCGCGGCAAGCGAGCTGTCGGCGGGGCCTTGATGCCCATCAACGTCCCGTGCGAAAGTCCGCGTCCTGGAGGTAGCGGTGCGCATTGGCTTGGCAAGGAAGTGTGCCTCGATCGTCGCGGCAACAGCGACGGTGGTGTTGGCATCCGTCGGCTGCGGCAGCGGCGGCAGCGGCGGCAGCCACGCCACTGGCGGCGCAGCGGGCGCTCCCGGCGACGCGGGCACCGACAGCGCCCAGGGCGGGACCGCCGGCATGGACAGCGGCCAGGCGGGCAGTGCGGGCGTCGCGGGAATGGACGCCGCCACCGAAGCCGGAACCGACGCAGGCGGCGGTCCGGCGCTGGGCGATTTCTGCAGCGCATTCGTCGATCACTGGTGCAGCTGGTTCGCCGCGTGCCGCGGCGGGACCTGCAGCACCAACGACCGGCAACTCCAACAACTGCGCTGCGCGGATCTGTTGAGCGAGGTTACAGCTGGACGATTGGGCTACCTGCCAGCCCAGGCGCAGAAGTGCCTCGACTCCTTCGATCCCAACGCGTGCGGGTTCTTCTACGACCGACCAACCTGCGCCGCTGCGTTCCCGGGAAAGCAAGGCATCTCCGGAGACTGTTACGACTACGCAAACTACCAGGGCGGTTTCAGCAACCTCGCGTTCAACGTGAACGAGTGCGCGCACGGCTACTGCTCGGGCACCACGTGCGCGTGCGCGGCCTACGCCAGTCTGGCCCAGGACTGCAGCAAGGTCCCGTGTGATCCGACTTCAGCCTACTGCGGCAGCGACAAGAAGTGCCACGCCTTGGCGCCCGCCAATGGCAGTTGCGAGCCGGGCGGTTGCGCATCGGGCTACGTCTGCGTTTCCCAGCAGTGCCTCGTGGCCAATGTGCCGCTCGGCGGCGCTTGCCAGGCGACCGAGCAGTGTCGATACGGCGACCTGTGCAACGGTGGCACGTGCAAGAAGGTGGTCGGCGCGGGCGATGCCTGCGTCGGCACCTACAATTGCCCGAGCGGCAGCTATTGTGGCGGCTCGCCCACTCCGACCTGCGCCAATTATTCCCAGCTCGGCGAGGACTGCACCACGATTCCGTGCGACCCCAACGCAGCAACACCGCTGTACTGCGACCCCACGCAGAAGTGCACGGCGGCGCCGCAGCCCGGCGATCTGTGCGGTGCGTACAACTTCTGCGCGGTCGGCTGGTGCGCCGACACCGGCACCCAGAAGATCTGCCGTGCCCTGGGCGCGACGGGTGGCGACTGCAGCGACACGGACCCCACCGGTTCAGGCATCCGCTGCCAGAGCGGTCTGAGCTGCGTGCCGACCGGCCTGGATTCGAATGGCGTGGCTACGGGCTTCCAGTGCGAGCCACCCGGCGCGCAGGGAGACTTCTGCAACGGCCCGTGTCAGTCGGGACTCTACTGCGACATCAACAACACGCGCACATGCCTGCCGAGGCTGGCAGCCGGCAAGAGCTGCTTCGGGTCGAGCGACTGCCAGGACGGCCTGTACTGCAAGTACGACCCCTACGCGCCCGGCACGTGCGCGGCGGTGCTCGCCAACGGACAAGCCTGCAAGAGCGATGACAACTGCGCGTCGGGCTACTGCGACAGCGCCAGCTCGCAGTGCGCGAAAAAGCCCGCACCTACGCCGCCAGCGGGCGCGTGCGTGGCCCCGTCTCCTTGAGCGCCCGGTCCGCGCTCAGTGCGGCAGCACGTAGTGCTTCTCGAGGAGGCGCGCGGTGAACGCCGCGCGCAGATAGAAACCTTTCGGCATGGTATCGAAGGGGGCGCCGTCCTCGTCGGTGCCGCGGCGGCGGGCCTGCGAGTTGGCGGCCTTGGGGCGGATCTGCAGATAGCGGCCGAGGTGTCCGGTGACGCGCTCGACGTCACCGAGCCCGATGATGCCGGCCAGCTCTTCCCAATCGAAGCGCAGCGCCGCCTCGTCCTCGGCGTCGGGGCTCCAGATCAGCGGCTCTCCGAGGTGTCGCTGCGGTACGGGGATGCTCCGCTCGCCTTCCACCGGCATCCACAGGACACGAGCGAGCTTGCGGCGCACGCGCGAGTGCTCCCACTCCACGTCGCCGATCTCGGTGAGCGGGATGGTGGTGACGAAAGTCGATTCGCAGGGCCGCCCGCGCGAGTCGACGGGCAGCGTCTTCAGCTCGATGCCGAGCGCCTCGAAATCAGGCTGGGCGCGCGACGCCGCGGTGGCGCCGAGGGCGCGCTCCACGAGCTGGCCGGTGAAGCCCTTGGCGCGGCGCAGATCCGGTGGCGCTTCGAGGCCGTGGCGCTGGGCCAGCTCGCCGAGCGAAAGCCCCGCCAGCGCGCGTGCGCGTTCGAGCAGCTCGGATTCCGTCTTCGGCGGCCCATCCACGGGATCTGACGTAGCAGATCCACCACGTTGCGAGTGATTGGGGCCGGCACTTTGTCCGCTGTCGAGCGGTGCGGTACCGTCGGGCCGTGCTTGGCCGGATCTACATCCGATGCTGTCCCTTGTGGGCGCTCGCACTGCTCGGCTCGGGCTGCGCGGGCGGCGAGCACAAGGATCCGCCCTCGGCGGTAGCGGTAGTGCCGACCGCGAGCACGGCCCCGCACCCGACACCCCACGCAGCGGCGAAGCCACCGGCGAGCGCCGCTCCCGCGAAGAAGCCGGAAGACGACGCGCCGCGCGTCTACGCCAAGTCCCGCTTCGTCTGGGTGATGCCCGTGCCGGCGTTCGGGCAGGAGTGGATCGGCTACCTGTGGAGCGGCGGCTCGGTGAAGCTCAAGAAGGACAAGCCCGTGCAGGGACCGGGTTGCCCGGCGTGGTACGCGATAGAGCCGCGCGGCTACGTGTGCGTGGACGGCGAGCGCGCCACGCTGGACGGGCACGACCCAGCGTACCTCGTCGAGAAGCGCTACGGACCGGACACGACCTCGCCCTGGCCCAGCCACTACGGCGAGTCGCGCGACCTGCAGCGCTACAAGACGATTCCCGACGAGAAGCAAGAGCGCGCCCGCGAGTGGGACTTCGAAAGCCACATGAAGCAGGTGCACGCCATCCTCGACGGCGGCACGGCGAAGGGCATGCTCGAAGGCGTTGATCTGACGCCGGCGCCCGCGGACGCGCACATCGATCTGCCGAAGCTGCCGCACACGGTGTACGAGGTGTGGAACCGGCTGCGCAACCAGTCGACCGTGGCGTGGCAGGGCCAGGTGCAGAAGAACGGTCGCACCTGGCTGCTCGGCGCGGACTTCCTCTGGGAGCCCAAGGATCGCGTCGTGCCGTACCCGAAGGTGACGTTCCACGGCGTGCACCTGGGCAAGGACGCGAAGCTTCCGCTGGCGTTTTTCCGCGGCGAGGACCGCCCCAAGTACAAGCGCGACGACCAGGGCGGCTTTGCGGAAGCAGGCGACAAGTGGAAAAGGCTCTCGTGGGTGGAGCTCACCGGCAAGACGCAGAAGAAGGACGGCACGGAGTACCTGGAAACGCGCGACCACGGTCTGTGGGTGAAGAAAGACGAGGCCGTCGTGCCGACGCCGCAAGCGACCACGCCCTGGGGCGCCAAGCTGAACGAGCCGGACACGAGCAAGGATGCGCCCCGGGGCCGGCGCACCTGGATCGAGGCCAGCGTCTGGGGGGGCTGGTTGATCGCGTACGAGGACACCACGCCGGTGTTCGTGACGATGATCTCGCCGGGCCGTGGCGGCACGCCCGTGCCCGGCAAGACCGCGCTATCGACAGCGTCGACGCCGGTCGGCAATTTCAAGATCACCGGCAAGTTCGTCACGGCGGCCATGGTCGCGCCACACGAGTACATCCACTCGGACGTGCCCTGGACGCAGAACTTCCACGGCCCACACGCGCTGCACGGCGCCTACTGGCACAACAACTGGGGCCAGCGCATGAGCGGCGGCTGCGTGAACGTCTCGCCGATCGACGGCAAGTGGCTCTTCGAGTTCACCGAACCGAAGGTCCCGGACGGCTGGTACGGCGTGCGCTGGGAGCCCAAGCTCGAGCCCGCGACGACGTTCGTCGTGCACGGCTAGCGCCGCCGCGGCGCGCCTACTGGATGACCTGGGTCGGGCAGCCGAGCCGGATGTCGATCTTGGCCTGGTAGTTCTTCTTCAGGCTGTCGCACTCCGAAGAGCAGAGGACGATGCCCTTCGGATTGTTGTTACTGTCGTATTGGTAGTCCCAACCGGTGCCCTTCGCGCATTTCGGGTCCTGCAGGATCAGCGTGTCGCTGCCGCCGGACGTGAGGACGACGTTGACATGGCCCGCATCGTACTGACCGCCGGCAACCTGAGGCGGTAGCTCGAACGTGCACGGCAGCGCCTGACCGCGGATCTTGGCCAGCGCGGTCTCGAACTGCTGCTGCACGTTGGTGGTGCCGATGGCGATAGCCGTGCCGCCGCCGGCCTTCGCAACCGTGTCGGCAAACCCCGCCGGAACGCCGGGAAGCGCGATGACGAACGTCTGGACTCCGTAGCCCGAGTAGCCGTTTGCCGCGAGCTTGGCGATTTCCGCGGTGTCCTCCGGATTGACGCCAGCACACGTGGTCGCCGGCCCCTGCGGCGCGCCGTCGGTGACGAGCAGCACCGCAGCCGAGTCACCCGGGCGGTTCTGCTTCTCCGCGATGGAAGCGAGGATAGCTCCGCCGAGCGCCGGATAGGTCGGCGTGTTCAGGCCGTTCGCCGTCGTCCCGTTGATCGCGCTGATGATCGGCTGGGCGTTCTTCGGAAGGAACGTCGTACGGGACGTCCGGCGTGGCGTAGGCCTGCTGGTCACAGGCCGGGACGTTGTCCGGATCCCGCGGGAAGAACTTCAACGCGACGCGGATCCCGGTCGAGTCCGTGTCGTTGACGAACGCCGTCAGCCCGGCCACGGAGCTGTTCCACTTGTCGCCCGGCGTGCTCCCGCCCATCGACGAGGACCTGTCGAGCATGATGTACAGGTCCAGCGGGGTGTTGGTCGCCTGCTTGGTGACCTTGGCGCAGGCGGCGTCCGGGGCGATCACGTCGCTGCCCCCGTCCAGGCCGCCGATTCCGCCCACACTGATCCCGGTGTCGCCGGCCGTTCCGCCCGTAGCGGAGCCGCCGCTGCCGCCGCCTCCCGAGGGAATCGTCTGCGAGGGCGCCTTGTCGGCCGCGCTGCACGCGCCAAAGCCCAAGAACGCTATTACGGCAATTACTGAACAGGCCAGAGCCCTCGAGCCGCGCATCGCGACTCCAAGCCTACCGCTGTCCGTCGAGACAACCAAGTGGTGCCGGCTTGCACTGGTCAAGCGAGCGAAGCGGAGGCAAGATATCGCGCATGGGAATCAGGGTGCTTGCGGGGACGGTGCTTGGAATTTCTGTCGGGCTCGTGCTGGCGGCGGGCTGCGCCTCCGGCACGTCGACGACCGGCAATGGCTACGGCGGCAGCGGCGCGAGCGGCGGCAGCGGCGCCACCGAGGGCGGAATCGACGGCAGCGGTGCGACGGGCGCGACCGGCGGAGGTGGGGGAACGGCGGGCGGCGGCGGTAGCGGCGGCGTCGACGGCAGCGCGGGCAGCGGCGGCAGCGCGGGCAGCGGCGGCAGTGCCGGCGCCGGCGGAAGCACGGGCTCGGGAGGCACCGGCGGAAGCGCTGGTAGCGGCGGCAATGGTGGCAGCGGCGGTGCAGCCGGCGACGGCGGCAACTGCGCGGTCTGTCCGACCGGCTACTACGACATCGACAACAATCCGCTCACGGGTACCTGCGGCTGCGAATACCAGTGCAACAAAACGTCGAACGACGATCCCATCGACGCGAACTTCACGGACTCGAACTGCGACGGCGGCGACGGACTGGTCGAGCAGTGCGTGTACGTGTCCAAATCGCTCGGCAGCGACGTGAACGGCGACGGCACGCGCCAGAACCCTGTCGCCACGATCAACTACGGGATCCAGTACGCCAAGCAGCATGGCGTGCCGGCGGTATGCGTCTCCGGCGAAATCTACGACGAGGCGGTCACGGTCGAGTCCGGCATCAGCGTCTACGGCGGCTTCGACCAGAACGATGCGAACTTCAAGTTCCGCCGTTCCGCCAACGTGACGACCACGGTGCGCGCGGCGGGAACGGTGTTCAACGCACCGCAGATCGACCAGGACACGCACATCGAAGGCCTCAGCATCGTGGCGCAGACGCCCAGCGGCTCGGGCGCGAGCACCTACGGCGTGCGGCTCGGAGGCGGCCTGGCCACGCTCTACGTCCGCTACGACAAGATCAACGCAGCGGCCGGCACCGACGGCACGAACGGCACGGACGGCGCCACCCAGAGCCAGGGCGTCGCACTCACCGGCCATGGAGGAAGCGTTGGCTGCCAGTCCGACGGCTCGTGGTATTGCAGCGGCGGCACCCCCACCTGCGGTGGCGGTGGACCCCAGCCCTCGTGCACGTGGTACGGCGGGCTGGGCGGCAGCGGCGCGCTGGGCGGCGGCACGGGAGGCCCCGGAAACCCCGGCAGCGGCGGCGCAGCCGGCGGACAAGGTGCGGCGGCGAATGGCTGCACGCCAGCGATCTCCGCGCCGGGCGTCAGCGGTGAACCTGGCACTCCCGGCGGGGACGGCACAACAGGCCAGTCCGGCGTCGGTGGCGACTCGAAGGGCACGGCCTCGAACGGGCTCTACACGCCGGCCAGCGGCACCACCGGCCACGACGGCATCCACGGCGACGGCGGCGGCGGTGGCGGCGGCGGCGGCGGCGGCAGCGGCGCGGCGCCTTGTTGTGCCGACTACGGGGGCGGGGGCGGCAGTGGTGGCTGTGGCGGCCTAGGCGGCAACCACGGCACCGGCGGTCAGGGCGGGGGCGGTAGCTTCGGGGTGTTCGTCGCCGCCGGCAACGCGACCGTTACGGACGACCAGATCACCACAGGCGCAGGAGGCAAGGGCGGCGACGGCGGGAACGGTGCCAACGGCCAGCAGGGCGGCGCCGGTGGAGATCCAGGGGGGTATAGCGACGACAGCGGTCCCGGCGGGCGCGGCGGCAAGGGCGGCAACGGCGGTCCGGGTGGCGCCGGCGGCGGCGGCGGTGGGGGACCGAGCGCGTGCGTGGCCTTCGCATCAGTGGGCGCCAACGCGACGTTCCAGAACAACAGCTGCACCACGGGCTCGGCGGGACAGGGCGGCTCCGGCGGAACGAACAGCGTCGGGGGCTCGGGCGGCGCCGGCAAGCCCGGAGCCGCGGCTCCGAACCTGCAGCTGAACTGACGCGGCGCAGGCCATGTCCCGTTGTGCGGCGCGCTACGCCAGCGCGCCGCTCTCGAGAACGATCGCGGCCTATCCCGTATACGCCTCGTCCTGCTCGATGCGCGACAGCACCCAGTCGAACTCGCCGCTGGTCACCTTCGCCTGGCAGTACTCGCAGTTGCCGGCCATGCCGATCCTGAGCGGCGCGCCGCAGTTCGGGCAGTTGGTGTTGCCGCGCCCCGGCCCCTTGCGCGAGCTGCCGCGGATCATCGTCCAGTATTCCGAGTAGGTGCGCGGCCGCGAGCGGCTGCCGGAGAGCACCTTGCCTTCGTCGGAGATGGTGTAGTCGAGACTGGTCGCAAATACGCGCACCGTGACCGCGTCGTAGTGCGCGTCGCTCAGCACGTTCGCCAGATCGATACGGAGGATGCGGGCGTTCTCCGTCACGTTGCGGCAGCGCTGCTGCACGTACAGATCGATCCAGTAGACCATCGACTGGAACAAGTTGTCCGACACGAACGGGCGGATGCGCGCCGTATCGCGCCCCGACCACGCCGCCTGCAGCTCGCCAAAGACGTACGCCACGCGGCCCTGCAGCACATCCCATGTCTGCGACGGATCGCGCTGCTGGAGCTGACCGAAGCGCGCCCCAGCGCCGGGATCGGCAATCGTCGGCAGCTCCGTGCCCTGCTCGGGCTCGTTCAACGTCAAGAGCGGGCCGCGCGGCTCGCGCGTGACGTTCGCGAAGCGGACCACCATCCAGTCGAAGCGCCCGTAGCCCACGTCCTGCCCGCAGTAGCTGCACTGCGTACCGCGCACGGCCTCCAGCGGCGCGCCGCAGTTCGGGCAGTCCAGCGTCCGGGACCGCGCGGACGGCCGCGACTTGGCGCTGCTCGCGCGCCCGAGCCGCATGCGGTCCACCACGTAGTAGCGGCGCTCCCCCCCTGCGCGAAGCGCTTCCACGTAGTTGGCTTCGATCTCCAGCTCGACCTCGATGGTCGCGCCACCGACTCCGGAGAAGTACACGGTCCTTGTCGCACCGATGACAATGCCGCGGACGTCGGCCAGCGCCGGATTGGGCAGCATCTGGGCCACGTCGGGCGCCAGATAGGCGGCTATCTGCGCCGGTCCAGTGGCACGCGATCGCTGCACCGCGGCGTAGAGCATGTAGGCGAAGTCCTCGAACAGGACGACGGAGAACCCCGGATCGACGCTGCGGATCTGGTCGAGCCGCGAGCGCGGCACGGCCGCGGCCTGCTGCACCTGCTGCACCTGCTGCACGGCGGCGACCTGTGCGGCCAACGTCGTGGACCAGCTCTTCATCGCAGAGCGCGCCAGCTTGCGGACGACCGCGACCACGATCACCAGCAGCACCACCGGGATGCCGATCCTGGGGTGGGTCAGCACGAGCCAGATCAGGATCTCGACCAGCGCACCGCCGCCTCCGCCGCCTCCGCCGCCTCCGTGCGATCCGCCGGAGAAGGACTGCCCGCCACCGGGACGGGCCAGCGCGACGGCCGCCACGAGCAGCAACGCGACGGCGACGGCAACCGCGACGCGGCGGGACCTCTGACCGGTCATCACTGCACCTCGTCGGGCAGCTCGTTCACGTCGTCGTCCATGTGCGGCATCGCTGCGCCCAGAACCGGACCGAGGCTCTCGACCGCGGCAACGAACGCGTCGAAGTCGCGACGCTTCACCGCGTCCCGCATGGCGTCGCGCCCCTTCTCGAACTCCGGACCGAGCGCCGCGACATCGATGCCGATGTCCGTCAACACGGCACAGGCGCGTTCGAACGTGGAGACGTACAGCAGGATGCCGTTTCTGCCGCTGGTCCGCGAGATCCCCAGGTCGAAGAACGCCGCACGCGCCGCCGTTTCGACGTTCTTCTCCAGTGCCGAAGGCGGCGTCAGCACGCGCGACAGCGCCTCGACGTTGCGGCACAGCACCACGCCCAGCACGAACGCGACGACCGCATCGAGCGCCATCGCTCCGATGCTGAATACCTGCGGCGCGAGCAGCATGTACAGCGTGACCACGCCGACCGCGCCGAAGCCGAAGTAGTAGGCCGCGATGCGGTAGTCGCCGGAGCGGCGGCGGACGGCCACCACGACCTCGGCCAACGTCTGCGCTTCGACGACCTTCACGGCGCCCGCGGCCCTCTGCTTCGCCTCGTCTTTGTAGAAAGCGGCTTCGCGCATTTCGAATGCGGGACTCTACCTCTTTGGCTGCGCCCGGGAAGTCCTGTCTGCCGCCCGGCCCGCGCTACGGCTTCTGCGCCACCGCCGCGCGGAGCTCCGCCAGCTCCCGCTCGAACCCGCCGGAAAGGATCGGGAAGCGGCACCAGGTCTTCGGATCCAGATTCTCGTCGTCGACGTGGAAGCTCGGAGCGTAGCGCTCGCGCTTCCACTGGTTCCGGCTCCACAGGCTGAAGAAGCGCTCCACCCAGGTCAAAAGCTCTGCCGGCGCGTAGTCGGGAAAGTCGCCGCGCATCAGCCGGTAGACCTCGAGCGGCGTGCGCTTGTCCCGGATGGCCGCGCGCTCGATGGCGTCGAGCAGCACGTACGGCATCAGGTCGTCCTCGTCGGTCTGTCCGGCCGATTGCGGACGGAGCTCGGCCGTCGGCGCCTGCACCGTCACCGCCGAGAGCTCGGGCATCGGCTTTCCGCCCGTGGGCCCGTCCTTCTCCAACCACGACAGCCAGCGCCTGAGGAACGCCTTGTCGATGCCGGCGATGGGGCTCACGCCGCCCGCCGTGTCGCCGTCCATCGTCGCGTAGCCGACGGCCGCTTCGGAGCGGTTGCTGGTCGCGAGCAGCAGCTTGCCCTCCAGGTTCGCCAGCATCCACACGCCGGGAGCGCGCACCCGCGCCTGGATATTCTGGAGTGCGATGTCGTCGTGCTGCCAGTCGAGCTTGCGCCCGACGGCCTTCTCGATCATCGCCACGTAACCCTCGACGAGCGGCTGCACGTCCAGCTCGTGGTGGCGCGCGCCCACGCACTCCGCAATGGCGCGGGCCGCGCTCCGCGTCGTCTTCGAGCTGTGCTCGGTCGCCTGGTACGCCGTGGTCAGCAGCCGTTCCACCAGCTCGCGCTCGCTCTTCACGGCGGCAAGCTCCGGCATGTAGCCGAGCTTTTCCGACACGCCGTCGAGCCCCAGCTCCGCCACGGATAGCTTCGCCATCAGCCCCACCAGGCACGCCACGGCGCTCGAGTCCGCACCGCCGCTCATGCTCACCACGAAGCCGCGGGAACGGGTCTTTCGCATGTAGTCGAAGAGGCTGAGCGCGATCGCGCGCATGAACTCCTCCTCCTTCTTGTGGGGCGAGCGCTCCCAGGGTTCAAGCTCCACCTGCTGCGGCTCGGGCTCGACCTCGGGGAACGAAAAGTCCGCGCTCACGCGCTCGCCGGGCTCGGCCGAGACGTGCGGCGAAAAGCTCGACAGCGAGGCGCGACGCGTGCGCATCAAGTCGATGTCGACGACCGCCGTGACCAGCTGGTGATCGGCGAACGAGAAGCGCCGCCCTTCGGCGACGACGCTGCCGCCGCTCGCGATCAGCGTGTCGCCGTCGTACACGGGCCGCCCGGCCTCGTTGCCGAGCAGGTTCGCGTACACGTAGCTCACCCCGAACGCGCGCGAGCCCTCCAGCACGAGCCGCCGCCGGATCCGGTGCTTGCCGAAGGCGAAGTGGCTCGCGCTCGGGTTGAGGATCAGGTCGACCCCGTCGAGCGACAGTTGCGCTCCCGGGCGCTCGGCGATCCAGGCGTCCTCGCAGATTTCGAAGCCGATCTTCACGCCGCCGCAGTCGAAGTAGACGTCGCCGAGCGGATACGCGCGGCCGCCCACCTTGACGCTCGAACGCCTGCCGCCGGGCCACGGCTTGAACCAGCGCGGCTCGTAGTGGATGCCGTCACCCGCCAGCGCACGCTTGGCGACGAAGCCGAGGATCTTCCGGTCTGCCACCAGGCAGCAGGCGTTGAAGACGGCGCTGTCGTGCATCAGCGGCAGCCCCAGGCTCACGATCATGCCCTCGGTAGACGGCAGGATCTCGCCCAGCACCTCCCGCGCCATGCCGTGCACGCCCGGCGACAGGAAAGCGTCCTCGCAGCCGTAGCCCGTGATGCAGAGCTCCGGCAGGCACAGCACGCTCACACCCTCGGCGCGCGCCTCGGAAATGGCGGCCAGGATGTTCTGCTTGTTGCGCTCCCAGTCCAGCGGCGTCTGGTTCAGAGCGGCAGCGGCGACTTTGACGAGGAACATGACGAACCCGGCGGAAAGCTACCCTATACTCGACTGCGTAGCCATGAGCACAACGCCGCGCCACGCCCCCCTCGCTGCCCTGCTGCTGCTAGCCGGCTGCGGCAGCGGCACCAAGCCGAACCCAGCGCCGACACAGGTCGGCGGCGGCGACTACACGGTGGAGGTCGGGAGCAGCGGCGTGACGCTGGTGCGCGGAAGCGACGTGCTGCTCAGCTTCCCGAAAGACGGCATCGAGCTCGGTCGCGTCGACGCCATCGACGACAACTTCAACTACGACCCGTTGCCGATCGCGACCGACGCCCCCAACCACCTCACGCCCGCCGGCTTCGCCTGGCTCCCGCTCCGCAAGGCCGCCCCGATAGAGAAAGGCCCGACCAGCGCGAAGCTCCGCCTCGACTTCGCCCAGGGCCAGCACGCCACGCTCGACGTGACGATGGACGAGGCCGGCAGCTTCACGCTCGATCTGGTGCCCGACGCGGGCGACGACGCCATCGCCTACTTCCGCCTGAGCCCCGTGGTCGACAAGAAGGAGGGCTTCTACGGCCTGGGCGAGTACTACGACGACGTGAACAACCGCGGGCACATCCGCGCGATGCAGCTCGAAGCGGGCGGCGGGACGGAGAGCGGCTACAACGACGCGCACGTCCCGGTGCCGTTCGTGATCGGCACGCGCGGCTGGGGCCTGTTCGTCGAAAACCCCTACCCTGCCACCTTCGACATGGCCGCCACGGCGGACGACCGCGCCGACGTCATCTTCGGCACCGGCGCCGGCTCGAAAGACGGGCTCAAGTTCCACCTGTTCGCCGCCGACAGCCCGCTCGATGTCACCAAGCTCTACTACGACGTGACCGGCTTCCCTCGCCTGCCCGCACGCTGGGCGCTCGGCCCGTGGATCTGGCGCGACGAGAACAAGGACCAGGCCCAGGTCGAAGGCGATCTCAGACAACATCCGCAACCTCGATCTGGCAACGACCGGCTACTGGATCGACCGCCCCTACGCCACGGCGGTGAACACCTTCGACTTCAACCCCGCGCAGTTCACCGATCCGGCGGCGATGATCGCGAAGATGCATGCGCTCGGCTTCCGCACCGCGCTCTGGCACACGCCCTACGAGGACGAGAAGGACCCAGCGACGAAGCCGCTGCGCGACTACATGACCTCGCACGACTTCTACCCGAAGAAAGTCGGCCTGCCGCTGAACGGCTGGGGGCGCCCCATCGATCTGACCAACAAGCAGGCCTACGCCTGGTGGCAGACCCAGATCCACAAGTACACCGACATGGGCGTGGAGGGCTTCAAGCTCGACTACGGCGAAGACATCGTTCCCGGCATCTTCAACGCGCGCAACGTGTGGGAGTTCTCGGACGGCAGCGACGAGCGCACGATGCACAGCCGCTTCCAGATCCTCTATCACAAGGTCTACGCGGAAACGCTGCCCAAGACCGGCGGCTTCCTGCTCTGCCGCGGCGGCACGTACGGCGACCAGCAGGAGGTCGGCATCATCTGGCCCGGCGATCTGGACGCCAGCTTCAGCCAGCGCGGCGAGTCCGTCACGCAGAAGGACGGAAGCCACTACGTCGCTACCGGCGGCCTGCCCGCATCGGTCATCGCCGGGCTCTCGCTCGGACCGTCGGGCTTCCCGTTCTACGCCTCGGACACGGGTGGCTACCGCCACTCGCCGCCGGACAAGGAGCTGTTCACGCGCTGGTTCGAGCAGACATCGCTCTCCAGCGCGATGGAGATCGGCACCAGCACCAACAACGTCGCCTGGGAGCCCACGCCGGACAACGGCTTCGACGCCGCAATGCTCGGCTGGTACCGCACCTACGTGCGGCTGCACCTCCGGCTCTGGCCCTACGAGTGGACCTACGCCGAGCATCTGAAAGACGACGGCCGCCCCATCGAGCGCGCGCTGGGGCTCGCCTACCCCGAGCTCGGAGTGAACCCCAGCGACGAGTACCTGTTCGGCGATAGCCTGCTCGTCGCGCCCGTGCTCGCTCGCGGCAAGACCTCGCGCGACGTGATCTTCCCACCCGGAAACTGGGTGGACTGGTGGACCGGCAAGACCACGGCGGGTGACCAGACGACAAGCGTCGCCGCGCCGCTCGACACGCTGCCGCTCTACCAGCTCGCCGGCAGCATCGTGCCGCTGCTCCGCCCCACCATCGACACCATGGCGCCCACCACGGATCCTGCGAACGTCGACTCCTACGCCACGACTCCGGGCGTGCTCTACCCGCGCGTCGCCGCCGGCGACAAGTCGACCTTCACGCTCTTCGACGGGACCGTACTGACGCAGGAGAAGGCCGCGGGCGGCATCACGCTGTCCGCCAAATCCGGCAGCGAGTTCAAGCAGGGCGTGCTGTTCGAGGTCGTCGCCGTCGCCGCCAAGCCCACCAGTGTCACCGACAACAACAGCGCGCTCGTCGAGCAAGCCACCCTCGCCGATCTCGAAGCCGCCCAGAGCGGCTGGAGCTA
The DNA here is from genome assembly GCA_963826085.1 of uncultured delta proteobacterium. Taxonomy (GTDB): domain Bacteria; phylum Myxococcota_A; class Polyangia; order Polyangiales; family Polyangiaceae; genus CAWDXG01. The sequence goes on from CAWGVN010000001.1 coordinate 827,850, forward strand.
CGACCCGAAACCGACCGGCGGCACCCTGTACGTCAAGGTCGCAAGCGGACAGCACGCGATCGGCGTGAAGTAAGCCTCCTGGACCCGGGGGTCCTGGCCTCCACGTCGCGGATACGCAACGCTCGCGCCCGGTAGGGGCGCATACTGCTTCGTCACGTCTCGTCACGCCTGTAGAGGAGCTCGCAATAGATCGACTCGAGGCATGCCCTGCCGAAGCTCGCGCTCCTTCGGCGAAACCGCCGGCGTCGGCGCCAGATGTCCACGCGCCGGCTGTCCTGCGACACGAACACGATTGGCGCGCATCACATTCGACCCGTCGCGCCGTCTTTCTGCAACTCCGGGCGACGAATAGGTATTTCCTCAGGGAGGAATGCCGTGCTGCCGGCGCTTGACTTCGCGGCGTCGCGGGTCTGTGATACTCCGCGCTCACTTGGAGTCTGCGACGCGGACGGGAAGGAGGCGCGCCATGGGTTGGAAGCAGCGGATCCGCGCATTGCGTGGAGGGGGGGGGCAATGAACGTGCCAGCGCCGAGGTCGTCCAGGCGCGACGCCACCCGCGGCGCGTCGAGATCGGGCTGCTGCTAGCGCTGGCAGCGCTGGCGCTCGGATCCTACGACGCGACCGAGTCACCGGTCTGGCGCACGACGCCGACAGCCGGCGGCGGCTGCAGCTGCGGCCAGCCGGGAGCGCCCGGAGCGCCCGGTACCCCGTCAGGCATCTCGGCGCGCCGGCTGGATGTGCACAGCGACCTGACGGACTCGCCAACGTGGCGTACCGCCTATCCCCAGTACTACCACCCCAGAACCGTGCTGCCGCTCGGCGCCACAAGGGGCATTGACCTCAGGCACGTGTACCCGTTCCCAGTCATCGCCAATGCCGCACCCATGTCGTCGCTGTCCGAGGCGGCCAAGACAGGCCAGTACCGGGTGTCGTGGAGAGGTGACGCGAGCTCGCTTCTGGTCGCGTTCCAGATGCCGACAGCCCGCGACGGTACGGAATGGGATTTCTCCGACCGCGGGGGCCGTATCACGCCGGACCTGCAGGAGCTCGAGGGCAACCTGTACGTGCCGCCCTACGGAGAGTACCTGCAGTTCGTGTGGAGCTCCGTGCTGAAGTCGAATGGCACCACCGATCAGATCGAGCCAACGGCGGCCAGCGGCACGCTGGATCCGGTAACACTCGCGGGACTCTCCGAGACCCCTGCTTGCAAGGACTTCTACGGACACGTCGTGAGACACGGCCATACCTACGGCGACGTGACGCCGGACTACTATCACGCCGTCGCCAATACCTACGGTTACTTCCGCCAGTACGATCCCGGCAGCTGCTCATCGTTCCTGGGTCTCGAGAGGTTCGTCTCCAACGGCCTCACACAGGCGGGCGCAGAACTGACAGCGCCGGGCCAGTTCCCGACGGGCGACATTCACATCCGCACGCAGAGAGTACACCTACTCATGGCTTCCGTGCTCCGCGACCAGGCCGGACAGGGCCCGGTGTTGCGGGTGCCCGGGCAAGACGAGGTGCAGGCGGATCTGACGGCTTCCGGTGTTGCCGCCACGACCGTTTTCGGGGACTACGTGACATGCCCGTTCTACGTCACCTGGAAGGTCAGGCTGAGGCTGGACGTGCACGCCGACCGACCCTACTACAACCGCATTCAGCTGCACGTAGTCGACATCAGCAAGCCCGACATCCATCTGGACTCGTGCAGCGGCTACGCGAACCTATTCAACATCGCGACGAATGCGTTGCTCGACGCCTTCACGATGTATCGCTTTGACTACCAGACCATTGCCGAGGGAAAGGTCAACGCGCAGACCGCCACGGTGAAGGCGAACCTCGTCGGGAGCCTCACGGCCGACGTGAACAAGGCCAACGAAGCCCTTGCGCCGCCCCTGCCGGCCACGGCGCTTGTCGTGCCAAATCCGCTTGTCGCAGCAGCTGCGGGCGCGCCGGCCTATCGACAGGAGATCCAGGCCCAGCGCGCGACCAGCACGCTGCTGCTCTCCAGGGCGCCGGGGCCCGCGGGCTCCTGCATCAACAAGAACCTGAAGGACCTGGACAACTCGTACTGTGGCGTCCCGACCGACGCGACGCTGCGCGCGCTTCGGCGCCAGCCTGGAACGGCCGAATTCGGCCGAGCCGTAGCGCGGCTGATACGCAGCGACCCCTCCATGTTCACATGCGGACCGATCCGCGGGGCGCGCGGCTACTCGGGCCAGCTGGCGGCGCGCGCTTTGGTGCCCAGCTCCAAGGACGCGTCCGGAAACACGATGTCGCTCGCCAACCACATCGGCAGCTGCGTGCATAGCGGGGACGTACCGCGCTTGTTCGTGATCGGCGACCAAATCGTCCAGGCGTGCCTCGACCCAAGCGCCCCCAACATCGACTGTCGGCTCTGTGCACAGACCCAGGACAACGGAAATCACTGCAACTTGTTCTCGCTGCTCGCATCGGACAACCACCAGGGCCTCTTCGGCCGCAAGTGCCTACGTCCCGTGCAATACCAGTCCTCTGCGCATTTCGGTCCCGTCTACCCGCAGGTCTTCTGTGCGTCCGCGGCCGGGGGGCGGTGCCTCCCGCGCTTCAAGCCCTACGCGGGGCTGCTGGGCGACGAGACCGCCGCGATGTGCGTCCCCGTCAACCCGACCTGCGCTCCCTGCTGGGATCTGCTTGACCCAGGCCAGGCGGTCCACGACCCGGCCAACCTGAAGGCCTGCCTAGACGCGCCAGCGTTCTGCCGGGTGCCGAGAGGGCTGGTCAACCCGCAATCCTGCGACGCCCGCGGCTTCGCTCCCCTCATCGATGAGGGCCTGATCCGTATTCCGACGCCCTACCGCTGCCGGCTGGAGCTGCCGCTGTCCCGCATTGATCTTCAGCCCGACGGTTACCGCGTAGTGCTGGCAAACGGCTTCCGTTGCCGGAGCCCGAGCGACTGCCGCCCGTGCCCGCCAGGTCAACCGTGCAACGTCAACTCGCTGGGAGACAGTGAGCTCAAGTACCTCGTCTGGGATCAACTCACCAACGTGCTCGGCGGTGATCTGGGTGTGCCAGAGGATATCTCAGCACCGTCGTGTTACCCGGGCCGCGACGAGCTTGGCGGGCGAAGTCAGATGGGTACCAGCGCGCTCCTCGGACAACTGAAGAACGGGCAGACTCTCATCAACCCGGCGGGTTGCGGATGGCAGTGAACGCTCGTTCTTCCCTCTTGTTCGCCGGTGCAGCGCTGCTCGTCGGCTGCAGCGACTTGTCCGCCGCAACGACGGACGGGCCGCTGTCCGTAGAGGTCACTTTGGACGGGAGTAATTCCAAACAGGTAGCCGGTGAGGCGTGGAGCGCGACAGTCTGCGCGGACGACTCGTGCAAGACCTTCTCTCCCGCCTCCTGCGCAGCCGACACGGGAAACAACTGTTTGCCCGGGCCGATGACCATCATCTTCCACTATCCCAGAATCAAGGACCGCCCGAGCACTCTTTCCGTCCGAATTGTCTCCGACGCGGGGAAGATTCTGTACACGAATTCGAAGTCGAATGACTGCAGACTTGTCCAGAACATCTGCAAGGCGAAGTTCCTGCTCCCCTGAAGCGACGCTGCTCGTTCTGATGCTGGCTCTGCCGGCCTGCGGCGCCCGCAGCGGGCTGCTCCTGGGAAATGATGGGACGTATGAGCCGGGCGCAGCCGGGGCAGGCGCAACCGGGGCGGACTCGGGGCCCAGCGCTGGACCGGCCGCACTCGAGGTAGCGGTCGGCGTCGGCTACGCGTGCGCGCTGGAGGCGGACGGCAAGGTCGTGTGCTGGGCGGACAAGTGGGATTCGTACGACGGGAAGGCGGACGCCCCATCCGGGCAATTCACAGACGTGTCCACGAGTGGGAACCACGCCTGCGCTCTCCGCACTAGCGGCCAGGTCGTCTGTTGGGGCTCCTCCGACGCCGGCAGCACAGACGCTCCAGTCGGGACATTCGTGCAAGTCTCCGCAGGCGCCCAGCACTCGTGCGCCCTCGGCGGCGACGGGACTGTCGTGTGCTGGGGAGATCCGCACCAGTACCAGCCACTCCCCAACGGCAGGTTCCAGCAGATCTCGGCGCGCGGGTACGCTTCCTGCGGCCTGCGCGAGGACGGCACGCTCGCCTGCTGGGGAGACTACGGCGAGCTTGCCCCGCCCCAAGGTCAGTTCACGCACGTCGAAGTGGGCGGGTCGTTTGCCTGTGCTGTGCGAGACGACAGCACGCTCGCCTGCTGGGGCCAAGACATCTACGGGGAGACCCAGCCTCCGGACGGGCGCTACGTCGCCGTCTCGTGCAGCGAGACCTTCGCCTGCGGGATCCGGACCGACAGCTCCGCCGTGTGCTGGGGGGACCCGCTGATCGGGTCGACACCCGCCGGACGGCTCGCCTCCATCTCCGCAGGGGACGGCGCCTGCGGGATCACGATCTCGGGCCACGTCGCGTGTTTCCCGGATTCCTACGGCTTGCCGCCCCAGCCCCCGCCGGGGCTCTGAGTCACCTGGTCGTGATCGTGAAGTTCTGCGCGCTGCGCGGCCTGGCCGCGTAGCCCCGTGGCGTCCCGCTTGGTCGCCGGGGCGCGGAGACACAAAGCGCGAAGTCGGTGTAGGCTCGCGGGCATGCTGACGCGGCGCTCGGTCCTGGCTCTCTTTCCGTTGGTCTTTGCCTGCGCGTGCGGGTCGGGCGCGAACAGCGGGAGCGCCGGCGCCGGCGCCGGCGGCAGCGCTGGCGCGGGCGGCACGGCAGGCAGCGGCGGCGTCAGCGGCGCGGGCGGCTCTGCCGGTGCGACGGGAACGGACGCGGGCGGAGCGGGCGGCGCCGGCGGCGCGGGTGGCCCGATCGTCGACATCGTCACGAGCATGGGCACCATGTCGGTCGAGCTCGATCCGGTGCACATGCCGATCACGACGGCGAACTTCCTCTCCTACGTGAACGACGGCTTCTACACGGACACGATCTTCCACCGTGTGATCCCGGATTTCATGATCCAGGGTGGGGGTTTCACGTCGGGCCTGGTCGCCAAGTCCACGAAGGCGCCTATCAAGCTCGAGACCAGCACGGCCATTCTGCACGACTACGGGGTGATCTCGATGGCGCGCACCTCGAATCCGGACAGCGCGACCAGCCAGTTCTTCATCGTCAATAGTCCTCAGGGCGCCCACAGCCTCGACGGCCAGTACGCCGCGTTCGGCCATCTGATCGCCGGCTCGGCGGTGCTCGACGGGATCAGCCAGGTCGCCACGCATAGCGTGGGCGTCTATAACGATGTACCGGTAACGGACGTGAAGATCGTCTCGGCCACGCAGCGGTAGCGGGAGCTTGCTCAACGGTGGGCGGCGTTGCGCAGCTCGCCGAGCGCGCCGGCGAGCTCGCTCGCGCCGAAGCGCGTGGGGGTGTCGGGCTGGCGGCGCGCGAGCCAATCAGCTGCAGCCGTGACGTCCGCGAAGACATGATGCGGGAAGCTGGTGCGCGCGAGCAGCGCCAGGCCAGTCGCCACCGCGCGCACCATCGAGGCGGAAAAGCCCTCGCCTTCGAACACCAGCGCCGAAGCGCGCACATGGCCGTTGCCGCTCTTGAGTACGCCGAAGCCGGCGCGCGGTCGAGTGGCTGCCACTCCCTGCCCCAGGAAAGCAGGTGGTAGACTGGACGGGAAGTGCAGGTATTCGACGGGCGAATCGCCGGGGCGGGCTAGATGCCCGGCGTGTATAGGGAGCCGGGGCTCGCGCCGTCATTTCCGGCGGAGCAGATCGCGTGGCGGAAGAGCGTGGGGCGGGGCGCCCTGTGGTCGTCGTGACGCTGGTCGCGAAGTTCTGCGCACTGAGCGCCATGGCCGCGTCGCCGGTCGTGACCGCGATGGTGCTGACGCCTCTCGACCTGGGATTGTGCTTCGCCACGTGGAAGCTGACGGCGCGCGTCGTTGGAGGTCGTCAGGCGGCGTGGCTCGGCTGGCTGCTGCGCGCGATCGTCGTGGCGGGCACGCTGGTGTGGCCGCTCGCCGCGATCGGGGTCGGCGTGCAGCCGGCGGCAGGGCCGCTGATGATCGCGGCGGCGGGCGCGGGCCTCCTGTATGTTGCGCGACTGTTGAGAGCGTTCGAAGCGCCGCGGCACGCCTGGCTGGCGCGCCTGGCGGCGGCCGTGCTTCTGGTGGTGGGAATGCCAGTGGCGCTGGGGACGGAGCTTCACTCATCGAACATCCCGCTGGGCATGATGCTTCTCGTAGCGTTGCTGCTCGGCTTGTACTGTCTGCTCCGGCTGGCGTTGGTGCTGCGCGTGGTCACGCACGAGCTTCTGTGGCGCGACGAGACGGAGGCCCCGCCGGAGTGGGTGGCTCTCTTCGTGCTGGCCGACGGGCGGGCAGAGGCGTTCGATGCCGGGGGACGGCTCGGCTATTTCGCATCGCGCAGCGACGCCGAAGCGTGGCTCGACGAGCACGGCATGCTCCCGGTTGAAGCGCTTGCGGCGGCGGACGGCGCGCAGGCGGAGTGACGAGGCAGGGGCGCAGACGGGGTGTTCTGCGACGCCGTGCAGGCTCTCGGGCGGGCGCTGGAGCTCGCGCCGACCTATGCGGCCGCGCACCAGTACCTTGGCGATCTACAGATAGAGGCGGGGCAGGTAGAGAGCGGCCTTCGCCGCGCGAAGCTCGCGCTCGAGCTCGATCCTCGCCAGATGTCGGCGCTGTGGGCGATCGGGCGGGCCGCGGCACTCAAGGGCGACCTCGACGAGTACCGCGCGGCGATCGCGCGCGTGCCGGACGATCGCGCGGACTGGGCGCTGCCCGCACTGACGCTGCAGGTGCGTGTCGCGAGCTGGCAGAAGGACACCGCCGAGCTCGAAAGGCTCGGCCGGGAGCTCGCTCGAATGGGACGCGCGGCGCGCGTGGTAGCGCGGCTCGTTGACTACCTGCTCGAGCGCTTGTCGCCCAACGAAGCGGAACAGCTCGTTCACCGCGTCCGCGCGGGACAACGCCATCCGCGGATGCATACGTTCATGTGCCAGCTCATGGCCGAGGCCCACTGCGTGCGGGGCCTGCCCGAGCAGGCGCTCGTGCACGTGAAGGAAGCCGCCCGGGGCGACCACCTCATCGACGTGCTGTGGATGGAGCGCTGCCCCGCGCTTGCGCCTCTCCGCGACCACCCCGAATTCGGCCCCCTCGCCCGCACCGTCCACAACCGCGCCGCCGCGATGTGGACGAGCCAGTGAAGAAGCGGGGCGGCACCGCGCGGCGCGAGGGTGGCGTGCGCTAGCCGTGGAGAGGCTGCCAGGACCCCCGGCTCCAGACGATCGACAGGCAGGTCCAGCGAAGCGTGAACGCGATTGCGCCGTCCTTCTCGTGCGCGTCGAAGCGGCGGCGAAGCTCGGCGTACGTCGTGTCGTGCGCGGCGTCGCTCTCGGCGGGGGCGATGGAGGTCGAGGCGAAGCGGCCGGCAAGGTGCTGCCACGAGAGCGACTCGACGTGTTCACCCTCGTCACGCAAGGGCTGGCGACCATCGAGGAAGCGCCCGAGCCGCTCGGCAAACTCGCGATCCGAGTGCGTGGAGCGAAGCTCCGGAGGCGTGACGCGGTCGAGCAACTCCTGGTAGTCGCGCGTGAAGCCCTGCAGCGAGCGCGGCCAGTCGTGGAAGAGCAGCACGACGCGGCCGCCGCTCCGCAGGATGCGGTCGACCTCGCGGCGCGCGCGGTCGGGGTCGAAGTAGTGGAAGGCGTTGCCGCTCGTCACGACGTCGACCGACCCCGCAGCGAGGGTCGTGGCTTCGGCCGTTCCCGCGACGCTGTGGAAGGCGGGGTGGTTGCCGAGCTCGGCCTCCGCGGCGCTGCGCATGTCGTCGGCGGGCTCGACGGCGTGCAGGCGCCGCACGTGCTCGATGAGCGCCCCGGACAGTAGCCCTGTGCCGGAGCCCAGATCCGCAACGACTTCGTCCCCGGAAAGCCCAGCGCGTGCGACGACGCACGCGATCGCATCGCCCGGATAGGGAGAGCGGTACGTCGCGTACGCCTGGGCGCGGCCTTCAAAAGGGGACGTCGACACGCCTGCGGAAATAGCACACGTCGCTGGACGCCGGCTCAACGTCGCATCCGCCGGACGACTTCGCCGACCGGCAGGACTTCGAGGCCGAGGTCGAGTGCGCGGGTCACGGCGCGGGCGAGATCGACCGGGCGCGTGCCGAAGGGCGTCGGAGTGTCGGAGACGTCATGTGTGAAGAATACGACCCAGCCACCGCGGTCCGCGACTTCGTGGATGAGGGAGAGCGCCTGGTCGGCGAAGCCGCCTTCCGAAAGCAGCTTGTTGGCGCGCAACATGTGCAGGTCCACCGTGCTCCGGTGCACCCCCGGGAAGATGGAGCGGAGCGAGTCGAAGCGACGACCGAGCAGAGCCTTGTGAGACGGGCGGAAGCGTCCGTACGGGAAAGCGAACTGCCGGAGCTCGACTCCGGGGAGAACGTTGCGCATTTCCTCGGAGTTGCGCACGACGTCCTCGAGCACGCTCGCGTCGTCCGCCTTGAAGCAGTCGAGGTGCTGGTGGGTGTGGCAGCCGATCTCGTGCCCTGCCGACACCAGGCGTTCGAGGTGCGCGGGGGCAAAGCCGTCCGCGACGCCGGAGAGTCGCATCGCTACGTAGAACGTCGCGCGGACGCCGAGATCCTCGAGGATCGGTGCTCCGCGCGTCGCGGCCGAGTCGGGAAAATCATCGAACGAGAACGAGACGATCGCGGCGCCGTCCGGCAGCACCGCCGGACGCGCTGCGAGCCGCGGAGCAACGATGCGTGTGCCGTGATAGACGGCGCTGTCAAGAAAGCGCGACAGCATCTCTACCCGCCTTCCAGGGACTCGCGGGCTTCCTGCGTCGGATAGCGCAACACGCGGAACGGTGGCATCCAGAGCACCTTGCCGAGCCCGCTGCCCGCGTTGCAGAGGCAACGACCGGCCAGGTCGGGCCGGACCAGACTGGTGCACGCGGCCAGAGCTCCCCACACGCCGACCTGGACCGCACCGACGGCCATCCAGAACAGCGCCCGCCCCGGTTCTCGCGGCCCGGTCACCAGGCACGTCGACGTGCGCACCTGCCCATCGCTGAAGCGTCGCCGCAGCAGGAAGCGCAGGTTCGCGCGCTCGGCCGGCAGGTATTCCGTCACGCGGGCTTCTGGACTCCAGATGAAGCGCCGCCGTTCGCGAGCGAGGCGCTTGATGAGCGCCGAGTCCTCGCCGCCTCCCAATCCGAGGCCAGGATCGAACGGACGCTCGCCGAGGCAGCGCGCGTGGAACAGCGAGTTGCCCGTGCCGAGCCTGGCCAGGCGGCGCCGCGGAAGCTCGCCGGGCGGCTCCGGAAACAGACGTCTGAGCATCGGCAGATAGGCGGCGGCGCCGCGGGGCGGCAAGCCGTCGAACTGCGGGAGGACGGCGCCGAATACCGCGTCGGCATCGTGCTCCGCGCGCGCTTCGATCAGCTTGGCAAGCCAGCCCGGGTGGGCCTCTTCGTCGTCGTCCAGGAACGCCAACAGTGGCGCGCGCGCCGTGCGCACGCCGCGGTTGCGCGCGGCAGCGACGCCGGCTATCGGCTCCTGCTCGTAGCGTATCGGCAGCGAGCTGCTGCGCGCGATGCTCGAGACGACGTCGTAGGCGGAGCCGTGGGGGCAGTTGTCGACCACGACAATCTCGGTGCGCGGCGCGCCGAGCTGCTCTTGGCAGCTGCCGAGCGCCCTGGCCAGCGAATCGGGGCGGCGGAACGTGGGAATCACGACCGACACATCGACGACCGAGAGCCGCGGGGCCTTGCGCGCGACGGGACCGCTCGCCCGCTCCTCGCGCGTCGGCAGCACTGCAATAGACACGTCTCCCCCAGACAATGTCTCGTCCTCACCAGCGCCCGCCCCCGGGCGCGACGGTCTCTCCCCTCTACGCGGCTACCATAGGCGCGTGCGACGGCCTGCGCACGGGTGGAGCCGTCGATTTCTCGAAGAAATGTAGGACAAGCTCGCACGTCCGTGCGTTCGCGCGGAAATCGGGCACTTCGACGGCTAGGCCCCGCCGCCCGGGCCGCTGTCGTGCGGCAGGCTGCCGCGCGGTGAACGCAGGTACACGAACGGAGTCTCGAGCAGCAAGTTGGAGACCCGCGACGTGTAGACATCCGCGTAGCGCTCGATCTGACGGGCCAGGTGGCTCTTGTCGTTGCCGGCGCGCATGATGAGGCCCCATCGGGGGTTTTCGAGCTCGCCTGAAGCGCGCGCAAGAGGTGCGATGCGTTCGTCGAGGGCAACCAGCTCGGCGCGCAACTCCTGCATGCGCTCACGGAGCCGCCGGGGCGAGCTCTGCCCCGCCGGCGCGTAGCCGGCGTCGTGGCGCTGGAGCATCAGGCGCAGGGCCGAGTATCGGTGCTCGAGAAGCTCCTTGTGGTCCATCAGAGCGCTGAGCTCGGCCTGACGGTCGCGGAACGACAGCAGCGCCGCCATCTCCTGCTCGAGCTCGCGAACCACGAGCGCGGTTCGCCAGCGCAAGAGGCTCTTGGTGACGTGTACGTCCGCGAACATGTGGTCGCCGATGTAGAGGATCTCCTCGCCGACAAGCCCCAAGTCGCGCTCGACCAGTCCAGCGTGTCCGCCGAGGTAGATGCCCCCGTCGTTCAGCTTGCCGTTGAACGGTCGAAGCAGACCCTCCTCGTCGATGACCTCGAAAATGGGTTGCGCGCCCGAGAAGAACGCGGGCTTTCGCGCGGAGATGATCACGATGTCGAACAGATCCCGCCAGGTGCTGTTGCCCGGCAGGAAGCGATCAAAGGCGTAGCTCATCATGGAGCGGGTGTAGCTCCACTCCGAGTTGGTGATGACGAGCAGCTTCTTGCCGGCGTGCTTGAGGTCCAGCAAGGCAAGCGGCAGCTCCGGGTCGAGCACGACGAAGCGCTCGGGCTCGGCGCTGATTTCCTGCTTGAGCGTGCCCTCCATGTGCGTGGCGTCCAGCGCCGAGCGCACTACGCGATACAGATCGCCGTAGTCGAGCGCGCGGTCCACGTCCCCGGCATCGCGCAGATCGACCATTTGCGCGTACATGCACGCCTCGGACAGGCCGAACAGCGTGTTCATGAACACCCAGCGTGGTTCGGACAGGTCGACCAGCTCGCGAGCGTAGATCTGCCGTTGCTCGTCGAATTCGAGCGCGCGCGTGCCATGGCAGGCGCGGCGCACGAAGCCGAAGCGGTTCGCCTTGACGATGTTGCCAAGCTCGAGATCGATGACGAGGCCCAGCGTCGCGAAGCCCGGGTCGAACTCGAGCTTGCCGACGGGAAATCCCTGCTCTGCGAGCCGCTCGCGCGTGTGCTCGTACGCACGCCGCTCCCACTCCTCGGTATTGTAGTGGATGAGCGTGTAGTCCATGTCGCAACCGACGGCCTTGATGGACCGTAGGTTCAGCGTGCGGTTGCAGTACACGCGGCGCTCGGGCGGCGGGAGGGCTCGGGGCTCCTCGGGCAAAGGCATGGGCGCGGTGTAGCTGGTGCCGGGCGCCCCGACAAGGCGCCCGGTGACGCAGTGATGGCGCTACTGCAGCGTGAAGTTGACGGTCGAGGAATTCCCGTCCGTGACCGTCACGCTCTTGACCACGGGCGCGTACGGCACCTTGCTGGCGGTAACCTCCCAGGTGCCGGCGATCACGTTCTGCAGGTTGTAGTTGCCGGTGCTGTTGCTGGAGGTGGTGAAAAGCCCGCGGTTGACCGTGATGCTGGCACCGTCCACGGGCTGCGATCCGCCGTCGATCACCTGACCGAGGATGGTTCCGGCGCCGGGGTCGGCGCCGATCCGCACCTGGTAGTGCGCCGCAGCCTTGGTCAGATAGCCATGCGTGTCCTCGCTGACGACGTGGAAGAACCATACGCCGTCCGCCAGGTTCGACAGGATCTGCTGCTTCTGCGACACGTCCACGAACGTGTCGCTCGCGGTAGGCACGGTGTTCGCGTAGTGATCGCTCACGTAGTGCACGCCGACCACGTTCTGGTCCGCGACCGGGAAGGTCCAGGCGTAGAACACGGTGTTGTTCGCCGTCCAGGTAGTCTGGTTCGGGTGGCTGGACGAGGTGATCGTCGGCGCCTTGGTGTTGAGCTGCAGCTTGAACCAGCCCTGCACCGTGCCCACGGCGCTGGTGCCGTCGATCGGAACGATGTGGAAGAAGTTGTCGCCCTGCACCAGCGCCGAGCGATCCACCGTGTAGTTCTCGGCTGCCAGGAACTTGCCGCCAGCGGGCGTCGGCACGGTGGAATTCGTGGCGTCGGTCTGCACGTAGTAGCCGAGCACGCTCGGGAAGGGCTTGTTCCAGGTGAGGTCGAAGTTGGTGAAATCGTCGTTGTAGACGAGCGTCGAGTCGGGGTGCGTCGCCGAGGTGATCGTGAGCGGCGGCAGAAGACCCTCGGTCTTCGCGCCGGTGACGGATCCGCTGAGCGTGTGCTGCGCGCCGAACAGCAATTTGACGCGACCATCCGCACCGGCACCGCCCGTGTAGCCGTGATAGCCGCTGGCCGTTCCGGCCGCGCCCTTCACCGCAGAGATGGCACCGGTCATCGTGAGATCGTCGGCGGCCAGAAGCACGCCGCCGCCCGAGCCACCGCCGCCACCGCCCGTATAGCTCGCGGTGGTGGAGCCGCCGTCCGCGCCGTTGGCCGTGATCTGACCCGCCACGTTGATGGTCGGTGCGATCAGACGGAGCACGCCGCCGCCCTTGCCGCCCTTGGCGCCGGTGCCCGTACCCGAGCTCGAGGCGCCGTTGCCGCCCGAAGCGCCCGGGTAGACGATGAAGTCCGCCGCCAGGCCGTAGGCGTTGCCGCCGGCGATTCCGCTCGAGCCGTTGGTTCCCTTCGCGGCGTGACCGCCGCCTCCGCCGCCGTACGCGTAGCCGTAGTAGCTGTAGTAGGTTCCGTCGGCTCCCTTGCCGTCCGGCATGGCGCCCGTCGGCGCCACGACAATCGACCCGCCGTTCTGGACCGTGATCGAGTCCGCAATGATGGTCAGATTGCCGGTGGGCGAGTTGAGCGTTGCGCCGGAATGCACGACCGCAGCACCCTTGACGACAACCACACCGTCGAGATCCGTATTGCTCGTCACGTCGAGCCCGGGCAGCGCGCACTGCGCGGTGGTCGCGTCGCAGTACGTGCTGCAGGTGTCGACCACGCTCCACGTGCTGCCGGTCGAGTCACACTTCTCGACCTTGCCGGCGTTGCAGCGCTTCTCGTCCGGCGTGCACGCGCCGGTGCACAGACCGTTCGAGCACGAGACTGCGCAGGTCTGGAGATAGAGCCAGGCGGTGCCGCTGGCGTTGCAGATCTCGACGCCGTTCTGGCTGGTGCAACGCCGCGCACCCGGGGAGCACGGCCCGCCCGTGCTACCGCCCGATCCACCGCTGCCGCCCGATCCACCGCTGCCGCCCGTGCCTCCTGTGCCGCCGGTGCCCGAGCCCGCCGTGCCGCCGGTGCCCGAGCCCGCAGTACCGCCGGTGCCCGAGCCCGCCGTGCCGCCGGTGCCCGAGCCCGCCGTGCCGCCGGTGCCCGAGCCCGCCGTGCCGCCCGCTCCGCTGCCGCTGCTTCCGCCCGTGGCAGCGCCACCGCTTCCGCCCGCAGCGGTGTTGTACCGGGCGCACGGCTAGCGCCAGACGCACCCGCGGCAGTTCTACGCCCGGGCCCCGAGGAGCTTCCCTGATCGGAGATCCCGCATTGCGGCAATCGAGCTCGCTCAGTTCGGATCGCAGGGGCCGCTGCACACCTGCACCACCGTGCCGGTACGATAGAACTGGTCGATCTGCGTCTGCGCCTCGGGCAGAGCCCGCACCAGATCGTGCGTGTCGGGACCATTCGAATCCGGCGGTGGAATGTTCGTGAGCGGCGCCGGCTTGTTGCCGAAATCCCACTCCGCCATGGCGTTGCCGCCGCTGTAGGGCGCGGGTTGCTCGGGAATGTCGAATACCGTGCGGTTCACGGGTGAGATGTTCACGGCGCCCACCGTGCGCGCGACGATCGCGCCGGCGAGCGGGGTAACCTGTTGATCGCCCAGCGCGATGTGGATCAGCACGTTGTGCTTCGGCGTGCCCGGGAACATGTCGCTCGAGATGTGCGCGGTGTAGCCGTCGGGCTCCGCGCGATCCCACAGCATCTGGATGAGCGCGATGTCCACCTGCCGGTCGATGGGATCCTTCACGGCCAGCGTCATGATGCCGAGGTACTGGTCGAAGTCCTTGCTGCGGTTCAGCATGAGGCTGTACGGCTGCCCCGGCTCGCCGAGGTAGCCGCGCGTGACATCCGTGCTGAGCGACATGTACACCCCGCCGTTGATGCCGCCCTGGCTGTTGCCGTAGTAGTAGCGCTGCGTGGGATCGATCACGCTCTTTCCGTTGAACTGCACCGCCGCGTCCTTGGAAAGGTCGCCCATCACCATGCGCATGGCGAGCAGCGCGTTGACGTAGCTCTGGCGGAGCCGATCGACCACATGGGCGAACTGCGTCAGCTCCCCGGTCGTCAGCATCGATGCGATGAACTGCTGGTCGTTCTCGGACATGCCGATCCAGTCCACGCCGAACATGACGTAGCCCTTGTCCTGTATGAGCTCCTGCGCCCCGTCCGAGGTGTTCATGTCGGCGGCAGCACCGAGCAGGCCGTGCCCGAACTGCAGCACCGGCACGGCCTTTCCGCCCGTTGCCACGCTCTCGGGGATGTCCATGATGAAGCCGAACTGGGCCGTGCCGTTCTGCTTGGGCTTGCCGGTCGCATCCACCTGGAGCGTGCAACCCGGGTCGGGCTTGTCGAGATAGAGCGGCACCGTCATCTTGCCTGTGATCTCGCGCGCCAGGGTCGGCTGCTTCGTGGGATACGGATTGTCGGTGGTGCTGTCGATGGTGTAGCTCGGGCCGCCAGCGGGCACGTTCGCGAGCGCGTCGTCGCGCATCTCCAGCATCTGCTTGGTGTTGTTGTCGTTGCTCGCGGTCGTGAAATCCCAGGCGATCTGCAGGTTCGACTTGTCCACACCCGCCGCCTTCAGCTTGGCAAAGATGTCGGCGTACTCGGCGCGGCGCGATTCGATCTCCTGGTCGGGCGTGCCGTCACGCAGCGCCTTGAACGCCGCGCTCGGCGGAATCGCCGCGCCGCTCGCATCGACGACGTTGCGGATGGCGACGATGTAGCGCGTGTCGTCCTTGAGCCTCTCGACCGGACGGATCTCCAGAGCGCGTCTGGCGTCGATGCCGTGCGACATGTCGAGCTCCGAGAAGTGCGGCACGCGCGTTCCGGTATCGGCTTCGATCAAGACGGTAGGGCAGTCCGCCTTCAACGAGTCGGCAATGTGGTCGGGATCGGGCAGGCCGGTGACGGTCGCTCCCGGCAGGAACGTCATCGGCGCGACCCCCGGCGAAAAGCCATCGCTGTGCGTGAAGACGTCGGGCGACTGGGGCTGCCCGTCCTTCATCGCGGGCAGCGTCGTGGGCCCGAACTGGACGTGGTAGCCCGTCGGCGTCGAGCTGTCCTTGACCATGTAGTGGTTGGACGGGAACGGGAAGATGCATTCCTGCGGCACGAGGGGGTCGCAGTCCGCTGGATTGTGGACGCCCCCGTCACCCGCGGCGCCCGCCGCGCCCGCCGCGCCCGCAGCTGCATCGCCGCCATCCGCTCCGCCAGCGCCACTGTTTCCTCCCGCGCCGCCACTGCCGCCGCTGTTCTTGTTGCTCGAGCCACAGCCCGAGACGGCAGACACACCCGTACCGAGAACCAACACCAGAGCGGCCAGTCCAAGCCTTTTCACGTCGTTCCTCCAAGCACATCGCAGCGATGCGCCGCCGCGAAAGTCGACCACGACGATGAAGGCACCGCCTCCCGGGGTCAATCCAGAGCAGGGCGGATGCCTAGGCGGCCTTCTTCTTGCGGGGATCGTAGCCGAGGTTCGGCATCAGCCACTTCTCGGCTTCTTCTACCGGGATGCCCTTGCGCGCCGCGTAGGCCTCGACCTGGTCCCGACCGATGCGCCCGACGTTGAAGTAGCGCGCTTCGGGGTGGGCGAGATAGATCCCGCTGACGCTCGCGGCAGGCGTCATGGCCGCGGACTCGGTCAGCTCGATGCCCAGGGTCCGCGCCTCGAGCAGATCGAACAGCTTGAACTTCTCCGAGTGGTCGGGGCACGCGGGATAGCCGAACGCGGGTCGGATGCCGCGGTACTTCTCCGAGATGAGGTCCTCGTTCGTGAAGTCCTCGTTCTTGCCGTAGCCCCACTCGCGGCGCGCCTTCTGGTGGAGCAGCTCCGCAAATGCCTCGGCCAGCCGATCGGCGAGCGCTTTGACCATGATGGCGTTGTAGTCGTCGTGCTCGCTCTCGAAGCGCTGGACGAGCGCCGGGACACCGAGGCCAGCGGTGACTGCGAACGCGCCGACGTAGTCGGACAGGCCCGAGTTGCGCGGCGCCACGAAGTCGGCCAGCGAGCGGCAGGGCGTGGTGTCGCGCTCGTTCTTCTTCGCCTGCTGGCGCAGCATGTTGAAGCGCACCGTTTCCTCGGCACGCGACTCGTCGCGGTACAGCGCGATGTCATCCCCAAGGCTGTGCGCCGGCCAGAAGCCGTACACGCCATTGGCCTTGAGCAGCTTCTCGTCGACGATGCGGCGGAGCAGCTTCTGGGCATGGTCGTACAGGTCGCGCGCCGTCTCGCCGTATTCGGGGCTTTCGAGAATCCTGGGGAACTTTCCCTTGAGCTCCCAGGCCGTGAAGAAGAACGTCCAGTCGATGTATTCCGCGATCTCGCCGAGCGGGTGGTCTTCCAGTCGCCTGAGCCCCGTGAATCCGGGCCTGGCAACGTCCTTTTCGACCCACTGGATCGGCGTACGGCGCGTGACGGCCACCTCGTAGGACACCAGGGGTCGCTTCTGCTTGTTTGAATGGATCTGGCGCAGATGCTTCTGGTCGCTGGCGTTCTGCCTGGCAAAGACCGCCCGCTGCGCATCGTCGAGCAGACTCGAGACCACACCTACGGCACGGGACGCATCCAGCACATGGGTCGTGATGCCGCTGTACGCCGGAGCCACCTTCACGGCCGTGTGCTGCCGGCTCGTGGTCGCACCCCCGATGAGCAGCGGTAGCTTCATGCCGCGGCGCTCCATCTCGGTCGCGACGGTGACCATCTCGTCCAGGCTGGGGGTGATGAGCCCGCTCAGACCGATCATGTCGGCCTTCTGTTCCACTGCCGTGTCCAGGATCTTCGCTACCGGCACCATGACGCCGAGATCCACGACTTCGTAGTTGTTGCAGCCCAGCACGACGCCCACGATGTTCTTGCCGATGTCGTGCACGTCGCCCTTGACGGTCGCCATCACGATCTTGCCAACGGGCTCCGCAGCCGTGCCGGCGATGCGCTTTTCCTCCTCCATGAACGGCTCGAGGTAGGCCACGCCCTTCTTCATCACGCGCGCGCTCTTGACGACCTGCGGGAGGAACATCTTTCCCGCGCCGAACAGGTCGCCGACGACGGACATCCCGTCCATCATCGGCCCCTCGATGACGGCGAGCGGCGCACCGAGCTTCACGCGCGCTTCCTCGCAGTCGTCCTCGATGTAGTCGACGATACCGTGGACGAGCGCGTGGCTGATGCGCTCCTCGACGGGTGCATCGCGCCACGACAAATCCAGCTCACGCTTCTTTCCGCTGCCCTTCACCGTTTCGGCAAATTCCACCATGCGCTCGGTGGCGTCCGGTCGCCGGTCGAAGAGAACGTCCTCGACGCGCTCGAGCAGGTCCTTCGGGATGTCCTCGTAGACCACCAGCTGGCCGGCGTTGACGATGCCCATCGTCATGCCGGCCTTGATGGCGTGATAGAGAAACACCGAGTGGAAGGCCTCTCGCACCGGATTGTTGCCGCGGAACGAGAATGACAGGTTGCTCACGCCGCCGCTCACCATCGCTCCCGGCAGCTTGGCCTTGATGAGCCGCGTGGCCTCGATGAAGTTCAGCCCGAAGCGGTTGTGCCCCTCGATGCCCGTCGCCACCGCGAAGATGTTCGGGTCGAAGATGATGTCGTGCGGGTCCATGCCGACTTCCTGCGTCAGCAGCCGGTAGGCCCGATCGCAGAATCGAGAACTTGCGCTCCGCGCTCTCCGCCTGGCCCTCCTCGTCAAAGGCCATCACGATGACGCCGGCACCATAGCGCTTGCACTTCCTCGCCTTTTCGAGGAAGTCCGCCTCGCCTTCCTTGAGGCTGATCGAGTTGACGATGGGCTTGCCCTGGACGCACTTGAGCCCGGCCTCGATCACAGACCACTTGGAGCTATCGATCATGAACGGCACCCGCGCAATCTCCGGCTCCGTGGCGATCAGGTGCAGGAACTTCGTCATGGCAGCTTCGGAGTCGAGCATGCCCTCGTCCATGTTGACGTCGATGATGTTGGCGCCGCTGCGCACCTGCTCGGCGGCCACGTCGACGGCAGTGGTGTAGTCGTCTCCCTTGATCAGGTTGGCGAAGCGTTTGCTGCCGGTCACGTTGGTCCGCTCGCCCACCATGACGAAGTTCGTGTCGGGACGGATGGTGAGCGTCTCCAGGCCGCTGAAACGAGCTGCGGGCTCGACCTCGGGCACCTCGCGTGGTGCGACATCCTTCACGCGCTCGGCCAGCGCGCGGATGTGGTCGTCGGTGGTGCCGCAGCATCCGCCCAGGATGTTCGCTAGCCCGCTGTCGGCAAACTCCTTCAGAAAGCCCGAGGTCTGGTCCGGAGTCTCGTCGTATTCGCCGAACGCGTTCGGCAGACCTGCGTTCGGGTAGCAGCTGATCAGAGACCGGCGAGATGCGCCCGAGCTCGGCCAGGTACGGACGCATCTGCTGCGCGCCGAGAGCGCAGTTGATGCCGACGCTGAGCGGCGCCGCGTGCGCCACCGAGGTCCAGAAGGCGTCGATGGTCTGTCCGGAAAGCGTGCGCCCGCTGCGATCGGTGATCGTCACGCTGATCATCAGCGGCAGCTCGACGCCCTTTTCCTCGAATACGTCCTGGATGGCGATGATGGCCGCCTTCAGGTTCAAGGTGTCGAACACCGTCTCGGCCAGGAGCAGGTCGACACCGCCATCGATCAGCGCGCGCACCTGTTCCGCATAGGCGTCGCGTACCTGGTCGAAGGTCACGGCACGGAACGACGGGTCATTCACGTCCGGCGAGATGCTCAAGGTGCGGTTCGTCGGCCCGATGGCGCCGGCGACGAAGCGCGGGCGGTCGGGATCGCGGTCGGAGTACTCGTCCGCAGCGCGACGGGCCAGCCGCGCTGCTTCGACGTTGATGTCGTAGACCAGTGGCTCCAGCGCGTAGTCAGCTTGCGAGATCGCGGACGCATTGAAGGTATTCGTCTCGATGATGTCGGCGCCCGCGTCGAGGTACGCCCGATGGATACCGGAAACCAGATCCGGGCGCGTCAGAGCCAGCACGTCGTTGTCGCCCTTCAGGTCGTGGCTGTGGCCGGCCAGGCGCTCGCCGCGGAAGTCGTGCTCGCCGA
The DNA here is from genome assembly GCA_963826085.1 of uncultured delta proteobacterium. Taxonomy (GTDB): domain Bacteria; phylum Myxococcota_A; class Polyangia; order Polyangiales; family Polyangiaceae; genus CAWDXG01. The sequence continues at coordinate 847,324 of CAWGVN010000001.1, forward strand.
GCTTGTGACGCTGGAGCATGGTGCCCATTGCGCCGTCCAGGATCAGGATGCGCCGGGAAGCCAGCTTCTCGATCAGCGTACGGGTGTCCTTGTGGGTCATTTTTCCTCGGGTGCCTCGTTCATGGAAATGCAGTAGTCGTGCCCACGGCCAGAGACGCGCCAGGGCGCGTACACAGGGCCGTGACAACCTCGAAATAGGGCTTCCGGCGCTCGCGTGAAGTCACGTCGCAGTGCGAGACCTGGAGTCCTGCGCTCTTGAACATCGCGCGCAGCGAGTCCAGGTCGAAGCCGGGTTGAAGGTGGCCGTAGGCCGCGGTGATCGGCGCGTGACCGTGCGCGCTCAGCGTGATGACGACCAGATTGCCGCCCGGGCGTAGAACGCGCCGGGCCTCGGCCACGACGCGCGCCGGGTTGTGCGCGTAGGTAAGCGTGTTGAACAGCAGCACGGCGTCGAAGCTCTCGTCCTCGAACGGCAGCTCGTGCATGTCGCCAACGCTGAAACGCACGTTGTCCTGCACAGCAAGCCGCTTCCGGGCCGCGGCGATCATGCGCTCGCTGCGGTCCAGACAGGTGATGCTGCGGGTGCGCGGAGCCAGCAGCTGGGCGATCGCGCCGTCCCCCGAGCCGACGTCGAGCACGTCACCGAGCCGCACCAGCTCGATGAGCCCGCGCGCGGTCGCTTCCCAGGTGCGCCCGGGCGAGTAGTGCCGCTCCATCTCGCCGGCAATGGAGTCGGGCCAGGAAGTCGCGGTCTCCCGCGCGCGAAGCAGGTCGTCGCAGCGCTGCCGGTCGGACTCGAGCACTCCGTCGTCGACCTCGCCGCGGACGAGCTCCCAGATGCGCCGCGCGGGCTCGGGCATGGCGCCATCGTTGATCGCATAGAACGTGGAGGCGCCGACGCGCCGCAGCCGGAGCAGCCGGGCATCCTTCAGCCTGCCCAGATGCGTCGACACGCGCGACTGCGCGAGCTCGGTCACGCTGGTGATGTCCGCAACGGTCAGCTCGGCGTGGCCGAGCAACGCCATCAGCCGCACGCGCGTGGCATCGCCGAACAGATGCAGCAGACCGATTGTCGAGTCGAGGTTCGCCATCCGGTGCTGGAAGGATGCACCCTAAGCATCCGGCCATCAAGATGACCGGATGCAATACCTCGCGGGTGAGCGCACTTTTATCGACGTCATTGTCGACGAAAATAGATGCCGAGCGTCTGGCGGCGCGTCGGTGGCGGTCGCGCCGAAGCGTTCAGAAGCTGCAGAGCTTCTGGACCTGCGGCAGCTGCGTCGCCTCGTGCTGCGTCCAGTCAGAGCCCTGGACGGCCACACCGTTCGCGCCCGGGTCCATCCCGATGATGAACGTCTCGTTCTTGGCGATACCCGCGTCGTTGTAGGCCTCAACGTCGGTGACGGCGTTGCCGTACGCGTAATCGAATTTGTAGCCGGCGTTCTGCATGGCCGTGAGCTGGGCGGCCTTGAACGTGTGCTGGGCTTCGCCGGTCGTCAGCTTGTCGGCAAGCTGGACCTGGGTGCGGTCGCTGGCCGTGGGGAAGCCGTGCTTCTCGAGCCAGGCGACCGTCGCGTCCTGGGCGCTCTGGCCCGAGGGATTCAGCGTGATGGTCTTCGAGCGAGCCGTCAGGTAGTAGATGAAATAGCCGCGCTTGGAGTAGCCCTGCAGCAGATCCGCACCGCCCGCGCGCGCCAACGGGTCGTAGCTGCTGTCGGCGATCTGGTGGATGAACTCGGCATCCGACGTAGTGAGCGTCGCATCGATGTCGGCGACCACCGCATCCTTGATGCCGAGACTCGCACAGGTGGGGCCGCTCTTCTTCGATCCAGAGCTGCTGGAGCTGCAGCCACCGAGCAGCGCGCCGGCACCGACGAGCAGGACCGGAACGAGTGCGCGGCGGGCGCCTCGGGCGAAGGTAACGCGGCGCGTCAACGTCATGGTGGGCCCTTTGGTGACAGATGGGTGACGAGCCCCAGTGTAGCTGATGACGGCGGAAGCAGGCGCGCCTACCTCTGGACCACTTCCACCTTCTGGCCCGCGAGCTCGGCGTCAGGGGCCAGGCACAGGAGACGAACTCGCCCCGTCGCCACGAGCCGATCCTGGTCGTCGCGCACGTTGCCCTCCCAGACCTGGGCGCGGCGCCCGCGGGACAGTGGCGTCGCCGTCACCGTCAGCCGCCCCTCCCGGACGGCTTTGAGGAAGGAAGTGTGGTTCTCGATGCCCACGACGGACAGGCCGAGGGGCATCGCGAACAAGGCGGCCCCCACGGAGCAAAGCGCCTCGATCACGCCCGAGTGCACGCCGCCGTGCACGATTCCGTAGGGCTGACGGTGCTGGTCGCCGAGCTCGAGCTCGCCAACCACCTCGTCTGCGGAAGCGCGAACGAAGTGGAGCCCCATGGCCTTGTTCCAGCCAAACAGGGTTTCGTTCATCGTGACTGCAAAGTCGTCGCCGCTCATGGGGCGGGAGCTATAGCACCCCGCCCAGCCGAGGTGCGGCTGTTTGACAGATCGCAGGCGCCGCGCCAAACCCCCCGCATGGACGACTCCACGCACGAGCAGATCCGCGAGACGATCGAGAGCGACGCCGTGGTGCTTTTCATGAAGGGGACCCGTAAGGCCCCCCGCTGCGGCTTCTCCGCCCAGGTCGTGCAGATCCTCGACGAGCTCCTGCCCGAATACACCACCGTGGACGTGCTGGCGGATTCCGCGCTGCGCGAAGGCATCAAGGAGTACTCCTCCTGGCCCACCATCCCGCAGCTCTACGTCGACGGCGAGTTCGTCGGCGGCTGCGACATCGTGAGCGACCTGTTCAGGAGCGGAGAGCTCGAACAGAAGCTCGGCGTCGAAGCGGGGAGCGCCGGGACGCCACGCATCCAGATCACCGAGCGGGCCGCGCGCGCCTTTGCCGAATCGATCGACGAGGAAGACGAATTCGTGCGGCTCGAGGTGAGCCGGAGCTTCGACCACGCGCTCGCGATCGGTCCTGAAGAGCCCGGAGACATGGCGGTGCACGCGGGGGACATGATCATCCTGCTCGACCGCGTCAGCGCGAAACGGGCCGACGGTGTGAGCATCGACTACGTGCAGACGCCGGACGGCGGCGCGTTCCGCATCAACAACCCCAACCTGCCGCCGCGGGTGAAGTCGCTGAGCGTGACCGAGCTCAAGCAGAAGATGGAGTCGGGCGAGGAGTTCTTGCTGCTCGACGTGCGAACCCGCGAGGAACGCCGCATCGCCAAACTGGATGGCGCGCGCCGGCTGGACGAGGATCTGGTCAGCGACCTGCTCGATATGGATCGCGGCACCCCGCTCGTCTTTATCTGCCATCACGGCGTGCGCAGCAAGACGGCGGCAGAACAGTTCCTGGCGCAGGGCTTCAAGAACGTCTTCAACGTCGAAGGCGGCATGGAAGCGTGGTCGCGCGACGTCGATCCGGACGTTCCGCGATACTAGCGGCTACTGGAATTTCGGCGCGGGGGTGCTCTTGGCGCGCTTCAGCGCCGTCGCGAGATCGCCGCTGCCGCGCAGACACGACCAGCAATCGCCGAGACCGAGGAATCCGCAGCCGCGGGTGACCGTGAGGCGCAGCAGCATGTGATACGAGCGCTCGTCGGCGTGCTCGGCGGCGCCGGGAAGCACTTTCTTGTAGCCCGCGCAGCCGCGCGCGGACTTCAGGTCGAGCGCGGTCTTCAGCGAGGGCGAGGCATGGGCGAGGACCGCTGGGTCGTCCAGCAGCTTCTTCGCCTGCTCGATGGCAGCGGGCTTGGCTTTGCCCGAGTTCGCCACGTCGTAGAGGATATCCACGCCCGCGGAGCCGAGCTGGTGCGCTGCGATGTCGAGCGCCTCGTGCATGGCGTCCGGCTGGTCCACCGCTTGCCGCACGTCGCTGGCGGTCTGGGCGTCTTTCAACAGGGTCGGGTCGTGCTCGAGCGCGTGGCTGTAGGCATCCATGCTCGGCTTGCTGAACTTGATCTTCGAGAAGCCGCGGGCCAGCGCACGCCACTCGGCGGTGCTGCGCCCCGATTCCGGCCGTTGCCGGAGTTGGTAGATCGCCGTCCGGTCTCCCTTCTCGGCGCGCTGGACCAGATCCGCGAGCTCCGGCGGCGCCTGCGGCGCAGCGCTCGCACTCGGCTGGGCAGCCGTCCGGTGGCCGCCGCTCGCCAGCGCCACCACCATCACGATGATGATGCCGACGAGCAGGCTGACTCCACCGACCACGGACAGGAGCAGCCAGAGGGGGATGGGCTGTCCGCCGATGTGGACGGTCTGTCGCAGGCGCGCGAACGTGCCGCCGCCGGCAGCGGCAACGGGCGGAGCCAGTGGGCTGGGTGCCGCGAGCGGCGCCTCCGGACTGGGCTCGAGCTCCGGACTGCTCGCCACGCGGGGCGGCTCCGGGCTGCTTGCCAGCGGCGGCGCAGGGCTCACGCCACCCGAGGACGGCATGGGGGGCCGCACGTCCGGCGCCGTGACCGGCAGCGCCGCGGGAAAGCCGCCGCTGCTCACCGCTTCGTCGTCCATTGTCGGCGATACGCCGGGATACGACGGCGGCGGCGCAATGAACGGTGATGATGCGAAGCTCGGCGGACCGCGCTGTGGCACCGGTTCGCCGAGCTCGTCGATACGCCGGACAAGCTCGGCCGCGCTGGGCGTACGCTGCAGCGGATCCTTGACCAGAAGCTCGCTCACCACCTGGCGGACTCCGCCTGGTATTTCCTGTGAAAGCGGCGGCGGCGCTTCGGTCATCTGCCGCGTGAGCACGACCAGCAGATCATCGGCGGAAAACGGCGTGGCACCGCTCAGCATCTCGTACAGGAGAATGCCGAGTGTGTAGAGATCGGCCCGGGCGTCCACGGTCTGCCCTGCGGCCTGCTCCGGAGACATGTACTCCGGCGTCCCGAACACGCTGCCCACCTGGGTCAGCTGCGGTTGGTTCTGCGTGTCCTCCAGGGTTACCTTGGCAATACCGAAGTCGAGCACCTTGACGAAGTCGGGGTCGCCCTCGCGTGACACGAGCATCACGTTCTCGGGCTTGAGATCACGATGCACGATGCCGGCGGTGTGCGCCGCATCCAGTGCCTCGGCGATCTGCCGGGTGATGTGCAGCGCGCGGCTCGGATCCAGCGGCGCATCGCTCTTGAGCAACTGGCGCAGGCTGCGCCCTTCCACGTACTCCAGCACCAGATAGAACGAGCCGTCGTCCAGCCGACCGAAATCGGTAGCGGCGGCTACGTGCGGATGCTCGATACGCGCGGCCGCGACCGCCTCGCGCTCGAAGCGCGCGACGATCTCCGGCAGGAACGTCATCTCCTTGTGCAGCACCTTGATCGCGACGGCCTTGCGCATATGGACATGCTCGGCGCAGTACACGGCGCCCATGCCGCCCGTGCCGATCAGCTTGTCGATGCGATAACGCCCCGCGAGCACCGTTCCTACCAGCGCCGCGGCTCGTTGCTCGCTCGAGCTGGGGCTCTCCTCGGCCGCCGCTCCACCGCGCACAACGTCCCCAGAGTGCTCGTCGGCCCCCGCGTGCTCCTGGGATGGAACGTCGCGCTCCACGTTGTCGGGAGCGTCAGGAAGCGAATCACTCACTAGTCTGTCCACGGGACGCGGGCGGCAGCATGCGCTGCCGTCCCGATGAGCCCTGCTGCACGCCCCGATGGAGCACGATACGCCGTCCGGCTTCGCGGCCATGGGCGTAGGCTTCGGTGCGGCGGCTGCCGTAGTGGTGGGTCCAGCGCACGTGCGGGTGGCGCTTCTTGAAATACCCGCCGAGCTCGGCGTCGCCCACCCACACCAGACCCCGTTCGGAGTGTTCGCGCTTCTGCTTCTCGAGCTTGTCGCGGAAGCCCGCCATCACCCCAGCAACAAAGGTGCGGCGATTGGCGTTCTTCTGGATCCCGTGCTTCTTCTTGTGCTCGCGCCACAGGCGTTCGGCCGCGTGCGTCAGGAACGAGTGCACGTACTCCGCCATCTCCAGATTTTCGGCCATTCCGCAGACTTCCAGCACGCTGCCGCGCTTGCCCTCCAGCGGCCGCCACACCGGCACCCAGATAGCCTCCACGAAGAAGTAGTCACCGATGATGACCGCCAGAATGCGTTCCGACTCGCTGACCCGACCGGTGGGACGGCCTAGATGACGGAAACCGTAGCCCCGCGGCACGCCGTCCTGCACGGCCTCCACGTTGTACTTCAGCATCAGGCGCTGGGCGGCATTCATCGCCGACTGGGCCTCGTGCACGTTGGAGCTTTCGGCAAGCGCCAGCAGCTTCGTCACCCTGTCCAGCACATGGGCCTCGGACGCGGAACCATCGGCAGCCAGCGGCACGCCGCTGGCGCGGAAATCGATGGCCCGCTCTTCGCACACGCGACGGAAGGCCGGCCCGTGTGCCGCCTCGCCGTGCAGGCGGAGCACCTCGTCGACGTATTGGTGCGCCATCTCGTGCTTGAGCACCTCGACGACGACGCCCCAGCCGTGCTCCACGAGAAGCGAGCGTGAGATCTCGAGCGAGCGATGCTCGTGCACCCAGCGACCCAGCCGGCTGGTCGAGTCAACGAGCTCCAGAACCGGACGCCTGAGTGCGCGCTTGAACAGGGCGGCGGACAGAATCGTCGTACGTTGCGCGGAGCGCACGCAGTGCCGCGCGCTCGAGCTCCACGTCGAGCTCGGCTCGTAAGGTTCGAGCGGACATCGGGCGGGCTGTCATCGGCGGGTAGACACAGTCGGGGCGCTCGGGCCTAGTGCCACAGACCTGTCCTGAACGACAAGACGCGAGCGAGCACGACAACCCTACGCCAAACGGCAGCCAGTGCTAACCCGGGCCCGGCCGGGTCGCCAGATCAGCTGGCCAGGCCGTCGCGTTCGGGGCCCACCCGAACGCAGCGACGGGGAGCTTGCGGGGCGTAGCGCCGCATCGGGACGGGGCTAGCCGTGCAGCCGACACACCACGTGGGCCGTGAACTCGCGGGCCGGTGAGCCCCTGAACGTGAGGACCTCCCGGGTCTTGTCCGGCGGCACTGCAACGTGGACGGGCTCGGGGTTGACATTTGTGGTGACCGCGCACGCCGCGGCGCGCTCGCAGCCGTTGTGGATGATGACCCAGTGGTCGTAGCCGTAGTTCGCGTAGCGCGCTTCGGTGCGCCAATGCACACACGCGGGAGTGTCGGGCTGCTTCGCGCTCGCATCTTCCGCAGCCGCCGGGCTCACCAGGGCCGGCAGGGCGAGCAGGGCCGCCGCGACCAATACAGCCTTCACAGGCGTCGAACGCTTCATGAGCTCTGGGTGGATCATGGGTCCATTGCGTTCCCTGCGCAATCTTGCGGCACAAGCGCGCTTGGAGACGCGCAATTCGCTTGTGTGGAAGCGCTTCGGTGGCATGCTCCGGCCCCATGCCGAAAGACGACTTTGCCTCGTTGATGGAGGCCTCGCTCAAGAGCGACAACAGTCGCGCGCGCAGGCGCCTGACGGCCGGCGACGTCGTGGAGGGGACGGTGATCCAGATCGGGGCCGACAGCGTGTTCGTGGATATCGGCACGCCGGCGGACGCGCGCATGGATCGCCAGAGCTTCGAGGACCGCGACGGCAACCTGCGGCTTGCCGTCGGCGACCGGGTGCGCGCCACCGTCGTCGATCCCTCGCCGGATGCGCCGGTGCTGGCCACGAGCATGGGGCATGGCGGCGCGCTGGCTGGCGCGGAGCTCAGCATGGCGCTCGAGAGTGGCACGCCGGTCGAAGGGCGTGTCTCGAAAGCCGTCAAGGCCGGGCTGGAAGTGGAGCTCGGTTCGCTGCGCGCGTTCTGTCCGGCTTCCCAGGTGGAGCTCGGCTACGTCGCCGATCTGTCGAGCTACGAGGGGCAGTCGCTCGAGTTCCGGGTGCTCGAGGTGCGCGACGGCGGGCGCTCGATCGTGCTTTCGCGCCGCGCTCTGCTGGAAGAGGAGCGGCGGCGGAAGCTCGAGGAGATGAGCGGCACGCTGACGCCAGGCAGCGATCTCGAGGGGGTGGTGCACTCGACGCAGAAGCACGGCGCCGTGATCGACCTGGGCGGGGTCGAGGGCTTCGTGCACATCTCGGAGCTTGCGCCGCGTCGCGTGGAGCGCGTCGAGGACGTCGTCCACGCGGGCGAAACGGTCAGGGTGCGCGTGCTCGCCGTGGAGGAGAGCCACAAGGGCGGCGTGCGCGTGCGTCTGTCGATGAAGGCGCTGGCGCAGCCCGTGGAGCGCGACCTGCCCGCCAAGGACGAGGTGCTGGAAGCGACGGTGACGCGGCTCGCAAACTTCGGCGTGTTCGTGGACACGAAAGTGGGCGAGGGACTGGTGCCCGTGCGCGAGCTCGGCCTGCCCCACGGCAGCGACCACAGAAAGGCGCTGCCAGTCGGCACCAAGCTACAGGTCGTGTTGCTCAGCCACGAACCGGGCAGCGGCAAGCTGCGCTTCAGCGCGAGCGGCGTCGAGGGCGTGCAGGAACGACAGAACTACCGCGACTTCTCGAGCGGCGGCGGCGGCAGCCTCGGCAGCCTGGGCGACGTGCTGCGCAAGAAGCTCGGCCTGCCCGAGCCGCCGCCCGAAGCGCCGAAGCGAGCCGAACCGCCTGCACCGAAGGCGCCGCCTCCCGAGCCGGCACGAGCCGAACCTCCCACGCCCGCGGCGGCGCCCGCCGTCCCACCTCCGCCCGCGCCAGCGCAGCCTGCGCCGAAGGCAGCCGCCCCGGAACCCGTCGAGAAAGAACGACGGCCGGATCCCCCGGGCGTCGTCCGCCGCAAGCGCCGCTAGCACCTGTTGCGCGGCGACAGAAGCATCGCGGAGCCCTCCTGCCCGGCTCGAGATGACATCCGTCATCTTGCCGCTGCAACGTGCGTCGCGGACTTGGCCCGGCGGACTCGCCGGATGTAGCGCGCCTGTTGTGACCACCTCGCCATCCGTGCTGCTCGTCAACTACGCGGGCTACGTCCTCACCGCCAACACGTTCGTGCCGGACAACTCGCTGGCCACGCTGGCCGGAGCGCTCCGCGCCGAGGACATCCCGGTGCGCATCGTCGATTGGATGAATCCCGGGGACATCGGCTCGATCGGCGATCGCGCGGGCACCGGGGACGCTTCGCGCGTGGTCGAGCGGCTGTCGACCGGGCAGGCCGTCGACGCGACCGTGTACCTGCCCTATCGCAATCGGCGGCTGGCCGCGCAACGCGACTTCGAACGGGACGCTACCGAGCGCTTGCTCCGACTAGTCGAACGCGAGCGCGCGACGGTGGTGGGCTTCAAGCTGTGGTCGGGCAGCGGGTTCGCCGCCAACCTGCGCATGGCCGCGGCGGTCCGCGAGACCTTTCCGCACGTGGTCCTGGCGGCAGGCGGGCCGATGGTGACCTACTGCGAAGAATACCTGCTGCACCGCACGCGGATTTTCGACCACCTCGTCAGCGGCGACGGCGAAGCGGCGATCCTCGCCATCGCGCGCGGCGCGGCGCGCGGCGGTCTGTTGCGCCTGGATCGGCGAGTCCGCCGCGATGGCAGCAGGGCCTACAACTCCGAGCTGGACCAGCTTCCGTTCCCCGACTACTCCCGGGACGCGTATCCGGACCTCGATCGCTTCTTTGCCACTCGCGTCATCGACGACTCGCGTGGCTGCTTCAACCGCTGCGCGTTCTGCGCTCACCCCCGATTGAGCGGTGTCACGCGGACGAAGCAGGCCGACCGCGTCGTCGACGAGATGGAGCTCGCCTTTCGGCATGATGGCGTGCGCTTCTTCCGGTTATCCGGTTCGAATCCGCCCTGGAAGCATCTGAACCGCATCGCCGACTGCATCACCGAGCGCCGGTTGCCGTTCCGTTACTCGGCCTACGCCTCGCTGAACAATGTCCGCGTGGGCGACATGTCCCGCCTCGCCGCGTCGGGCCTCTCGGGACTGTTCTTCGGGGTGGAGTCGGGCGATCCCGACCTGCTCCGGCGCGCCCACAACAAGAACAATGGTTCGCACAAGCACGTGGTCGAAACGATCCGTTCCGCGATGCAAAACGGCATCTTTGCATGCGTCTCGGTGATCATCCCTGCGCCGTTCGAGACGCCACGGTCCGAGGAGCGCACTTTCGATCTGCTGTGCGAGGCGTTCTCCGGACACCGCCACGGCTCCGTGCTGGTCATGCCATCGTTCTTGACACCTGCGAGCACTTGGTGGGAAAGCCGGAGCCACTACGGGTTCGAGCTCGACACGGCCATCAACGAAGCAAGCTACGTGACACGGCTGCTCGATTGGGACCAGGACTTCCTCCTGCCCCGCAATCTGGCGCCGCATCCCGGGTTCTCGCTGGGCGGGCGCGGCGCCGACGAACTGTTCGCCCGGTGCACAGCCTTCATCGCGCGTCTCGAGCGCGAGGGCATTTCGACGAACGTGGACGACGCGGCGTTCATGATCGCGCTGATGGGCGGAATGCCCGTCGCACGATTCAAAGCGGAGATGGTGAAGAACCTGATCCTCGGCGGCTCGGCGCGGCTTACCAGCTTCGTGGCCTCCGTCAATGCGAGCGGTGGCGGGCGCGCAGGTGCGTTCAACGGCTGCGCCGCCTAGTGTTTCGATCACCCGGGATTCAGCTCGATTCGCTCTAGCTCGCGCCTTGGCGCTGGTCGCCAACCGTACGTCGCAGAAGCTCCTTGATCGCTCTATCGAGGTCGTTCGGCGTGAACGGCTTGCCCAGAAACGCCGCGCCCAGCTCGTCGAGAGAGCCTTCGAGCTTGCCGTCGGTATAGCCGGACATGAGCAGGATCTTCAACTGTGGCGAAAACTGTTTGATCTTCTTCGCAAGCTCGGTGCCCAGCATGCCCGGAAGGAGAACGTCCGAAAGCATCACGTGGATTTCGCGTTGCTGGGACCGCACCAGATCCAGCGCGGCTTCGGCGGTGGCCGCGGCCAGCACCTGGTACCCCGCCCGCTCCAGGATCCGACGCAGGGACTTGCGCACGAGATCCTCGTCTTCGACGAGCAGCACCGTTTCGGTGGCGACGCGCCTGGGAGAGGAAGCCGGAGCGTCGCCCGCCGCGTTGGTCGCAGCTCGCACAGGCGAGTCCGTCGAACGAGGCAGATAGATGCGGAAGGTCGTGCCCTGCCCGGGTTGGCTGTCCAGCTCGATCGTCCCCTCGCTCTGCTGCACGAACCCGTAGACGATGGACAGCCCGAGCCCGCTGCCCTTGCCCGCCGTCTTGGTCGTGAAGAACGGCTCGAACGCGCTATCCCGCACGTCCGGCGGCATGCCGTGGCCGTTGTCACCGACGCTGACCAATACGTATGTCCCGCGAGCCAGCCCGCCTGGAGGCTCGCCGGAGGTTTCGTCGAAGGTTACATTCTCCGTCTTGATCTCGAGGCGTCCTCCGTTCGGCATGGCGTCCCTCGCGTTCAAGGCAAGGTTCACGATCGCTTGCTCGAACAACGCGCAGTCGACCTTGGCGTAGGCTCGCGTCGCGACCAGCCCGAGGTCCACCTCGACAGGGGCGCCGAGCAGCCGCTGCAGCATCGGGCCGAGCTGTTCGAGCACCTCGTTCAGATCATATGTGTTTGAAGACGGGACCTGGCGTCTTGCGAACTTCAGGAGCTGGCGCGTGAGATCCGACGCGCGCCGAACGGCACCCTGGACGATGGCGAGCTCGGACCTCGGCTCCGCTCCGAGCGACGCATCCGCCATGGCCATGGTCAGCGAGCCCGCCATCGCCGTCAGCATGTTGTTGAAATCATGCGCGATGCCGCCCGCGAAGCGGCCCACGGCCTCCATCTTCTGGACGCGCCTCAGGCTCAGCTCCAGGGCCTCGCGTTCGGCGAGGGATCGCGCGAGCTCGAGCGCAATCGGGACCTGGTAGGAAAGCGCAAGCAGGATGTCCACTTCCGGATCGGCAAAAGACGTCTGCGCGCGCTCCAGGTACACCGCGCCGGCCACCGCGTCGTTCAGGAAGAGAGGTACGGCGATCGCGCGCGTGACCTCGCCCGAACCTTCATCCGAGGCAAGAAGCGCATCGCGCGCTCGCGGCTCCGCGCATTGCCGAACCTCGTCGACGAGCGCGCGCGCCTGGGGCGTGTCGGCCCAGTCCGTTCCGCCGCGCTCGCGCGCCACCCACACGGGCTCGCCCTTCGTGCTCGGCTCGAATGCGAGCAGGCCGCGCTCGGCCGACACGCTCTCCAGCAGCTCGTCGACGAGCAGGCGCGCCTGTACGTCGTCGCCGAGCTCGCCGTTGCAGACCCTGAAGAGCTTGAGCAGCGTGCCTAGCTGGCGCCTGTTGCCGGATGAGGATATGGCAACCGACGACCGGCGCGCGGCATCGGCGGTGGCCCACGTGCCGCCGAGCTCGTCGATGACCCAGCGCGCGCGCCGTACGGCTCCCTGGTCCCGGGCGATCGCCAGCGCCATGCGCGCACGTTCGCGTGACGCTTCCGCGCGACCCTCGGACTTCAGGATGTGGGCGTGCGCCCGGGCGACGCCGAACAGCACTGCGGGGCAGCTCGTGCGGTCTGCAAGCTCTTCGGCCTCTGCGAGCTTCTTCCGCGCGCGAGTGGCCGAGCCTTCGAACCACGCGAGGAATCCCTCCATGAGTCGCAAGTGTGCGCGGTAGAGCGGATAACGCGTGGCGGCAGTGAGGTCGTGCACCGCTTGCCGGAGCTCGCGGACGTGCTGCGGGCGATCTTCGGCTCCGGCGCGCAGGCAGCGCAGGAGGTGGGCTTCTGCGACAGCGACGTAGTATTCGAACAGGATGGGGTGCGCGCGGCGCGGCCGGATGCCCTCGGCCTGGAACTCCGCAACGAGCGCGTCGAGCTCGTCGCCGATGGCGCCGGTTTCGACGAGATAGCGCGCGCGGGGTCCCCACGAGCCCGTCCGCATGGACCCCTTCAAAGGCAGATCCAGATCCACGGGAAGGCGCAGAGCGCGGCGCAAGTCCCCCAGGTCGGATCGATCGAGAGACGCAAGCGTCGCTTGCGCGCAGTGGGCGATCATGACGAAAGCAGCGGGCGCGCGGCCGTGCGGCGCCACTCTGTCGATCGCCCGCTCGAGCCAGCGCCAGGCTTCGCGCGGGCGGCCGCGCAGGACCTCGAGCAGATGGGCCGTGTGGACAATCATGCAGTAGTCATGCACGTCGAGCCACGCGCCGCGCTGTTCGAGCAGTTGCCCGAACAGCTCCGTGGCGCGGTCGAAGTCGCCGCCGAAGCAAGCCGCCGTGGCGCTGTGCTGCATGCAGTAGGCCTCGCCTCCCGCGTCGCCGGCGCGCGCGGCTTCCGCGCGGGCGCGCTCGAGGTGGTCCCATCCGGCCCGCCGGAGACCCATGACGCACAAGGTGACCCCGACCCCCGCGCGGGCTACAGCCGGCCCGGTGTCACCAGCAGTCGCCGCGGCGTGTGCCCGGAGCGTGCTCTGTAGGAAGCGCAGCGGCTTGTCGTACTCGTAGCCGAGCCGCGCGTTCTGGTAGTGGAGTCGGCACAGAAGCTCGAGCACGCGCGGGGAGCGAGACGCCTCCGCGGGCCTGCCGATCCGGGTGCGGCCGAAGGCGAGCAGCGACTGGCCCATGGTCCTGGCTCTCTCGGCCGGCATCTCCTCGCCAAGCTCGCGGAACGCCCGCTCGAGTGCGGACCAGGCGCGGTCGGGATCCGGCTTCGCCTGCTCGGCCCAGGCGATCCGGCCCAGCAGCGACGCGCGCTCGACCGGATCGCTGCTGCGGGCGAGCGCAGCCTCGAAGTGCCGAATGCTCTCGACGTGCCCGCCGATGCGGAGCGCAGCCTCGCCGGCTGTAGCGAGCAGGCTCGCGTCCAGCTCGATCCCGGCTCGCTGGGCGGCCGCGCGTGCAACTTCGAAAAAGCGCAGCGCCGCCTCGCCGTCGAGGTCTTCAAGCGCCTTGTGGGCAGCAGCGCGCGCGGCCTCGAACGCGCGCACCGGCCTGGGACCGGGCTCGCCGGCCGCATAGTGCCGGGCCAGCCTGTAGACGTTGCTCTCGCCAGCGCGCTCGAGGGCCTCGGCAGTCGCCTGGTGGAGCCCGCGGCGCGCCTCGGCGCCGAGGCCGGCCAGCAGCGCTTCGCGAACGCTGTCGTGCACGAAGCGGTGGTGGTCGGGCGGCTCCGCCTCGATCAACCGGGCGCGGCGCGCCTCGGCCAACGCGAAGCCGAGATCATCCAACGCGACGCCCGTCACCTCCGCGAGCAGCGCGCTTTCGAAAGACAGGCCGAGCACCGCGGCTGCCTGGAACACGCGGCGAGCCGCCCCCGGCAGCTCGCCAAGCCGCCGCGACAGGAGCTCGAGCGCTCCCCCCGGTAGATGCATGCGCTCGGCGCTGCTGCGGTCGAACCGCCACGCGCCGTCCCCCGGCGCCAGCGCGCCGGCGTCGAGCATCGCGTCCAGCAGCTCGACAAGTCCCAGCGGCGTTCCATCCGAGACGCTCGAGGCCCACTCGAGAAGCTCCGCGTCCGGGTCTCGCCCGAGGTAGCCCGCGACCAGACCCCGCATCGCGCTGCCCGTAAACTTCCCGAGATCGATCCTGAGGAGCCCTTCACCGGGCACCACTCGGGAATCGGTCGTGAAGGGCTCGGTGCGCGCCGCCAGGACCAGCAAGAGCGGCTCCCGCGCAGCGCGGCTCGCCATCCTCGCAACCACTTCCGCACTGGCCGGCTCGAGCCACTGCGCGTCGTCCACCAGGATCGCCAGCGCGCCGAGCTCTCTCGCAAGCCGCACCAGAAGCTCTGCCGAGAGCTCGGCAAACGTCTCGGCGTTGACTTCCGGGCGAGTGGTCCGGATCACGCCGCCCAGCGCCGCCAGCGCCGGCGACAGGACGCCCGTGACCGGCGCCAGATCGCTTCCAGCCGCGCGAGCAATGGCACCCTCCGCTTCCGTACGCGCCTCTGGATACAGGCTGGCCACGCGCTCGGCGAGCCGATTGCAGATCGCGCGGACCGCGGCCAGCGGCCGCGGATCGGCGTCGTCGCAGCGGACGTGCACCATACCGGCCCCGCGCGGGCCGGCGTCGATCGCCCTCGTCACCTCGCGAAGCAGGCGGCTCTTGCCGCTGCCTCTGGGGCCGACGACCAGCACCGCGCGCCCTCGCTTCCCGCGCGCCTCGGTCCACGCGCCCAGCAGGCCCGCCCGTTCCGCAAACCGCCCCACGAACGGCAGGGCCTCCGGCACGTCCCGGGTGGGCGACGGCCCCTTCGGCGGCTCGCCCGCGCGCACGCGCGCAATGTCCTTTAGCACCGCGGCGGCGCTTGCGTACCGGCCGTCGGGTGCCGCCACCAGAAGCCCCCCCAGGAGGGCCTCGAGCGGAGCACCCAGGGATGCGTCCCCAAGCGCCTGCGTGGCGTGCCGTCCCGGTGGCGCGCCGGTGGCGCACTCGAACAGGATGGCGCCCAACGCGTACAGATTGGTCCGGGCGTCCACCAGCACGGGAACCCGCCGCTGCTCCGGCGCCGCGTAGGCCTCGGTCGCTCCGGAATCGCGGGGCGAGTGAGCGAAGGTGGCGAAACCGAAGTCGACGACCCGCACCTCACCGCCTTTTTCGAGCACGATGTTCTGCGGCGACAGGTCGCGGTGCACCAGACCCCGGCGATGGATGGCATCGAGGACGCGCGCCACGCCCAGACCGATGTCGAGCACTTCGGACCCGGACATGCGACGCCGCGCGATGCGCGCCGCCAGCGTCTCGCCCTCGACCAACTCCATCACCAGGTAGGCGGTGCCGCTCACTTCGCCGACCTCCAGCACCGCCGGCAAGCCGGGGTCGGGCACGCGAGCCAGCGCGGCGGCCTCGCGGCGAAACCACACCGAGTCCTTTCCCGCGGCGCGGGCGAGCTTCACCGCGCACGGCGCACCGCCGCGCCGGGCGCGATACACGACGGAGCTGGCGCCACGCCCGAGCTCTTCGAGGAGCTCGACCCCCGGAATGGCAATCGGCGGGTCCACGGCCCGCGAGCCTACCACGGGGGGCGCTACGCGATCGGGTGCACGTGAAGCTGCCGAGGAAGGCTGGCTGCGATCCCGGGGGCTGGCTCTCCGAACTCCAGCGGATAGGCGGCTTCGCTCAGCGCCTGGGCCACATACAGCTGCCCACCGAACGTGGGCGGCGTGAGATCGACAAAGCCGACGTCAGCCCGCAAGGGCGCAGAGCTTGCACGTCCGTAGCGCGTGTGCCCTCCACCAAGCCAACGGCGAAGCGATTCGTGGTGACGCGGGCAGAGGTAGTAGTCCAGGTGGTAGATCGGCGTCGGCGCCAGGTCCGGCGCGCGCGCCGGCACCGGCTCGCCCCACAGGAACGCCAGGGTCTGCACTGCTTCGCGACCTGCGGCCTCCACCGCAGCGCTTCGCGAGGCGCGGGCCGCAAATCCCCGCGCCAGAGGCATCTCCGGTTCTCGGGGGAAGCCCACCACGATGGCGACCTCGACCTCGCCCCAGGGCTCGCCAGGCACGACACACGCCTGCCAATGGTGGCTGCGGATATCGAGCAGCGCTTGCGGTGGACGGACCGGCTCGGGCGTGATCTCCCCGTACCAGGATCGCAGGACGCGGTCGCGCTCGATCAGCTCGAGCCGCGCGCTCTCGCAGGCCAGAAGCCACGTGGCCTGCGCGGCCACACCGTTGGATCGCGAGGGGCGCCGGCGCGGATGGTCACTGGCAGCCACCCCCGACTCCACAACTGCCATCCGCTCGAGCAGCTCGAGCCACGCGCGCCTGAGCGGTGAACCTCCCTGCTCGGCGGCGCTGCCCGTCACCTCGACGCCGGAGCTGTTGCGGCTGCACACGCCCGCGCGATGCACGTCGACGCCCCCGACATCTACGTGGTCGGCGACGACCTCCGGCTCGGACCAGCCTGCCGGAATCGGCAGCTCACGCCTCAGGCTGTCGCGCTCATCGCCCATGGCTCCTCCGCGCCCGGCGCGCTGGAAACGATCTCTTCGCAGAAGCGATGGAAGAGATCCCGCGAGGCGAGCAGCACTGCGCGCATCGGAGCCAGCATCGTCGGGTTCGTGACGAGCGCGTCGATGGTCTCGAAGCCTTCGTGCGTGTGCTCGCGGTCGAGCTCCGCGTGGTTCGCGATGACGCTCATCGACTCCGTCGGAACGCCACAGACGTCCTGGACCACAGCGAGCCACTCGCTGCCGCGAGCGGCGATGACGTACTCGGTGAAGAGTATGTACGCGAGATAGAGCGCCGGATCGCGATCGATGGTCTGCTCGAGGAATCGGAGGAGCTCGTCGAGCGCCGGAACGACCCCGGCAGAGTCCGATGTACCGAAGCGCGAACCGAGCTCTTGCAGATCACATTCTGCCCACAGATCGTGGCCATACTCCTCGGACAGCTTGTGGCTGAAGTGATCGGCCAGCGCGCGATCGCCCTTGGCCAGGGCTCGCGCTCTGGCGCGCTGTAGGTGCGGGGAGGTGTGCCGGATCAGGTGCCGCACGTTGACGAGGTAGCGCGATGCCACCCCGGGCGTGAAGGCACCCCGCCTGGCCGCCAGGTAGAGCGGGTTCTGCTGCTCGAGCGTCGCTGCATAGCGCTCGAGCTCGACGCGCAAAGCGTCACCGATCACGGCTGACCTCCCCGCAGGCTAGCGAGGGCGGCCGACTCTGGCTCACTGGTGCCTAGAAGCACAGGGTAGCGAACTTCTTCACGGTGAACTCCTTTCTCCTTCGAATTCCGGGCCGGGTGGCCTGGAAGCTTCGAGTCCTTGCAAAACTGTTCGAAAAACACGTGCTCACCCTCCTCACGCAGGAATCTCGTCAGACGGAGCATCGCTCCCCAGCGTTCGCTGTTTTCGTGTCCGGTGATGCAGTAGCCCAGGCGCAGGAGCAGGCGCACCTGGCGGTAGTTGGCGGGCGCGGCATTGCCCTCCACGCGCTCGATGCCGGCGGCGCGCATCACCTCGTCGGTGCGTTCGAGCGCCGCGGCCAGGAGACCCCGACCCTGGTGTTCGGGAAGGAAGGCCACGGTGCGCCAGTAGTACGTGCTCCAGTCGACGGGATTTCCGACCAGGACGCCGATGACTCGGCCGCGCTCGCGAAAGACGAACCGATCGGAGACCTCCAGGAATCGCTCCTTGGCGGCAGATGGACGCTCGCGGAGAAAGCGATCGTCGTCGGGATCGGTCACGAAGATCGCCGAGTAGCTCTCGCGTACGAATTCAAGCACATCCTCGACGCTTCCACATTGAAGCTCTACTCCGTCTTCGAGCGTCCAGGGAAGAAGCGCCGTCCAGTCGAGCGCCCAGAGTCGGTGCGAAAGGGCTTCGTGCATGCCGCGCGGAGGGTGCACAAGCGCGAAGCGCCGGGCCAAGTTTTCAAGGCTCGTATATGAGCGCACTTATGGCGTCTCGATATGAGACAAGCACAGAGTCGAAATGTTCGCTGGCCCAACGGTGCGCGACTGCTATTTTCGCCCATCCGCCACAGAAAGCGCGCGCCTGAGCTCGTCCGCGCCGGGTTGATCGAAGCGTCCCTCGATCACGATGGAGCGCGTGGTCGCTGCCGGGCCATAGTAAGCGCGGTTGAACGAGCTGCGCGCGGAGACGATGGTGCCGGCGAGCGACACGCCCGCATACAGTCCGCCTACGCTCACGAACTGGTAGATATCGCTGGCGGTCGTCCTGGCGACAGCCTTGCCGCTACTGCCGATCGTGCCGGCGGCCACGCTGGCGTCGCTGCCGACCGTCAGGCCGCTATTGATCGCCGACATCAACGCGGACTGGCTCATGAAGCAGAGCACCACTGTAGCTTCCTGGAATCCGATCTGTGCACCGGCGCTGCCGCCACCCAGGCCATAGAACGCCGGCGCGCTCCAGCTGCCGTCCGCCCGGCGCGCCACGAGCACGCCGTTGCCCCCTTGGCCTCCCAGGAGGAGCCCGGCTTTGATCACGCGCGGGAAGATCATCACTCCTTTCGCGTGCGCGACGTAGTAGCCCAGCGCGGGAAAGCGCCCGCTGTCGCGCATCGCTACCAGCGCATCAACGGATCGGTCGACGAGCTGCTGCTGTGCCGAGGCTGGCGTACCGGCCGACGCGGGCGGTGGATGCGAGCAACCGGACATCGCCGCAAGCGCGGCCAGAACCACGACCCACCCTGCGATCCCACGCATGCCGGTATGTGTAAGCACGACCTGCGCGGCGCGCAGCTGCCCCCACATCCGTGTGACGTCCCGCTACATCCTCCGGATCACGATGGAATCCGGGGCGCTGTCCGCACGCGGTCGGGCGGCCGGGTTGAAGGGGGAGTTTCGCACTGATAGCCTGGAAACAGGTGCTTCCTTGTCCGGAGGTCTCTTCATGAATGCTTCCCGTCGACTCGCCGTGACCGCGTTCCTCTCCCTGGCGGCTCTCGCCGGCGCCGGGTGCGGCGGAAAGGGCGGCACCGCCTCCAACTTCGGCAACTCCGGCGGCAGCAGCTCCGGCGGTTCCGGAGCGGGCACCGGCACGGGCGGCAACGTCAACCTGGGCGGCAATGGCGGCAGCGGTGCCAACAGCTCGGGCGGCAGCGGCGCGAACGGCTCGGGCGGCAGCGGCGGCAACGGCTACTGCGGCAGCGCGCTCACCGGCACGATCCGCGACTTCCAGCAGAGCCACCCGGACTTCGAATACGTGATCTCCGACGACAAGGGCATCGTCGAAAGCCAGATAGGCGCCGATCACAAGCCGGTCTACGCGCACGGCAACAACCCGACCACCACCGTGCACAGCCAGACGACGTTCGACCAGTGGTACCACGACGTGCCGAATGTCAATATCAAGATCCCGTACAAGATCACGCTAACCAAGGCGAGCGGCGACGTCTACACCTACGACAACGGCGCCTTCTTCCCCATCGACAACCAGGGCTGGGGCAACGAGGGCAACAACCACAACTTCCACTTCACCTTCGAGATCCACACCAAGTTCGTCTACAACGGCGGCGAGGTGTTCACATTCACTGGCGACGACGACCTGTGGACGTTCATCAACGGCAAGCTCGCCATCGATCTAGGCGGCGTGCACGGCGCCGAGACCGCGTCGGTCGATCTGGACCAGCAGGCGGGCACGCTCGGCCTCCAGAAGGGCGGCACCTACTCGCTGGAAGTCTTCTCCGCCGAACGCCACACGACGGAGTCGCACTTCCGTATCGATACGACCATCGCGTCCTTCGTCGACTGCGGCGGCGGGATTCAGTAGGCGGGCTTCTCTTCGGCGACCCGCGCACCGCCCGGGTGCGCGACGCCTCTGGCGACGAGATCGTCCACGGTGTCGCGCAGCGTCTCGCCAGGGTCGCGTGCATTCCAGCCGAGCTCGCGTTCGGCCTTCTCGCTGGTGCAGTACCAGAAGTACTGGCCCAGCTCGGCCGTGACCTCGTCGACGGGCGGGGTGCCGCCGATCGCGCGGACGGCGCGGGAAAACAGGCGATTGGCGCCGCGCGCGAGCGGCCGCGACGACGGCATGCGCAGGCGTGGGGCGCGCACGCCGCTGAGGCGCTCGAGCCGCTGGAAGAACGCCGCGATAGTCATGTTCTTCGCGTTGAGGATGTAGCGCTCGCCGGCTTCGCCGCGTTCGAACGCGGCGAGCATGCCCAGAGCGGCGTCGCGGACGTCGACGAACGCGATGCCGCCGGCCGGGGTGGCAGGCACGCCGCGCTCGAGAAAGCGCCGCACGTCGCCCGTGGACGACTCGCGCAGATCGCCGGGGCCGAGCAGCAAGCTGGGATTGACGACCACCACCTCGAAGCCGGGGCGATTGGCTTCGAGCGCTTCGCGCTCGCCATAGTACTTGGTGCGGTAGTACGGCCACGACGCGATGATCTCCATCGGCGCCCGGGCGTGCTCGTCGAGGATGCGGTCGGGATCGGTGCCGACGGCCATCGTGCCGCTGGTACTCGCCACGACCACGCGCGGGACGCCCGCGGCCTCCAGACCGGCCAGCGCGTTGCGCGTCCCCAAGACGTGCAGGCGATGCAGCGCCTCCTCGGTGCCGCGATCGCGCGAGACGCGGCCCGTCGCGAGGAACGCGCCATCGGCACCTTGCGCGCTCCGCTCCACGGCGCCGGCGTCCAGCACGTCGACGGGTTCGACCTCTACGTCGGCGACGCGACCGCCGCCGAGCGACGCACCGACAACCTCGTGTCCCTGCTCGCGAAGCGCGCGCACCAGATGCGAGCCCAGAAATCCCGTCGCGCCGCCGACCCAGTATTTCATCCGGGCTCCGACAGCTGGAAGGCTTTCTGGAACGTGAACAGAAGGCCAATGTTGTTGCTCTTGACCGTCCCCGCCATGAACTCCGCCGGCGACGGCGTGTACGCCTCGCGCACGATGCGCGTGAAGATGGTCGGCGTGGTCTTCAGCACGCAGTCGGCGGACTCGACCTTGCCGGGCTTTACCTCGCAGCGCTCGCTCGTGATCTTCACGGACCAGCGCTCGCCGCCGCCCAGCGAGAAGTAGAAGCTCACCGGATCGTCGACGCTGCCCGCCACGAAACGGTTCTCGAGCTCCCGGAACACCTGGGCGAGCGATTCTTCCTCGGGCGCCGGCCTCTCGTCGAGCTGCTCGAGGCGGCTGATGTCGAGGACGTCGCCGCGCGACAGCGCGAGAACCGCACGGCGCGCCAGTCGCGCCACGGCGCGCGATGCCTCGCTGCTCGTCATGCCCTGCGTTAGCCGGCGCAGATCCTCCACGGCGAGCGGCGGCCCGATTCGCGCGACCACGTCGCGGCGCCGTAGCAGCGTCGCGCCCTTGGGTAGCGCGGCGTGCGTACCGCCCAGATACACGGGCAGGATGTCGACTCCCTGCGCGAGCGCCAGATGCCCGACCGCCGGCTTGAACTCGTGCACCTCACCGTCGGAGCTGCGCGTGCCCTCGGGGAAGATCAGCACGGTGTTACCCTGTTCGAGCAGCTCGCCGGCCTGCCTCAGGCTCTGGCGCAAGGAGCCCGCGCGCGACATCGGCACGAGGTTGGTCAGGTTCTCGAAATACGCCCGGCGCCAGCGTCCGCCCTCGAAGAAGTAGTCCTGCGCGGCCAGCGACACGATTCCCTGGCCGTAGCTGCCCAGGGCGTACTTCACGAGACCCATGTCGAGATGGCTGCTGTGGTTCGCTGCGATGAGTGTGTTCTTGTTATGGGGGATGAACGCGCGACCTGTGACCCGGGTCGTGAGCACGCTGTCGTAGAAGCCCATCTGCGCGCGCCCCAGCCAGTGCATGGCCGCCTGGCGCAGCGGCGGCGGCAGCTCCAGGGGCTCCTCGTCCGCGCGCTCGATGGTCGCGCTTCCGGAGCGCTGGCGCGACGCGCCGTGCTCGCGGAGCAGCGTCTCGGCGTCGCCGACGGTGACGCAGGCGTTGACGCGCTCCGCATCCAGCGGCTGCCCGGCGTTCGCCTCCAGCGCGACCAGCAGCTCCAGCAGCATCAGCGAGTCGAAGCCAAGATCCCCACGGAGGCTCGCCTCGGGCGAAAGCGAATCCGGCGCGCGGCGCGTGATAGCCGCCACGGCGCCGCGCACCGCGCGCGACGCGCCATCGAGCCCCTCGGCCTGCGCGGCGGCGAGGCGCGGAGGCCGCTCGCTGAGCGGAGCTACGCGTTCGATGAGCCGCCGCACTTCCGGGCGCTTGACCTTGCGCGTGGCGGTGCGCGGCAGCGGCGCGTCGAGCAGCGTGACCACGGCCGGGCGGCTGGAAGCGGGCAGCGCGGAGAGCGCTTTGTCCAGCGCCTGGCGCGCCCGTGCGTGGCGTTCAGCTCGCGTCAGCTCTGCATCCTCTTCCGGCACCGCGACGCACGCGACGCGCTCGCCGCCGCGCGGATCGCTGGCGCCGACGATGACCAGCTCCGCCACGTGCTCCACCATGCCGAGCCGCGCTTCCACGTCGTCCGGATAGACGTTCTCGCCGTTGGAGCCGACGATGGTGTCCTTGGCGCGGCCGACGATCACGAGCTGCCCGCGCTTGTCGAGGCGGCCGAGATCGCCTGTATGCAGCCAGCCGTCTTCGTCGATGGTGCGTCCCGTGCTGCGCGGATCGTCGGCATAGCCGAGCATCACGTTGGGACCGCGAGCCAGCACTTCGCCCACGCCCTCGGCGTTGGGCTCCTGGATCTGGATCTCCACGCCCGGGATCGGCTTGCCGACGTGCCCGGGCCGGGAGCGCGGACCGGCCTCGGCGACCGTCAGTACCGGCGACGCCTCCGTGAGACCGTAGCCCTCGGCGAGGTGCAGCCCCATTCCGGAGAACATCTGGTGCGTGCGCTCCGGCAGGGCGGCGCCACCGCTCACGAGATAGCGCAGGTGACCGCCGAGCCCTTCGTGCACCGGGCCGAACAAGAGCCGCCCCGCGTCCACGCCCAGGTTCTTTCCCAGGCTGCGGTTCAGATCCACCGCGAAGCCGAACACCCGCGAGGCCAACGCGCCGCGCTCTGCCACGCGCGCCACGATGCGGCGCTCCAGCATCTCCCAGAGCGCGGGCACGCCCACCATGGCCGTGATGCGGCCGCTCTTCAGCCCCGCTTCCAGTCGCTCTGCCGTGAGCTCGTCGAGATAGACGATGCGCGACCCGCGCGACAGCGGCAAGAGCATGCCGCAGGTGAGCTCGAAGGTGTGGTGGAGCGGCAGTACGGAAAGCACGCGATCGCCGCGACCCAGCGGGAACAGCGGCGCCAGCGACGCGACCAGCGCAGTCAGGTTGTCGTGCGAGAGCATGACGCCCTTGGGCGTGCCGGTGGTGCCGCTGGTGTAGATGAGCGCCGCCGTGTCCTCCGGCTGCACTTCGACGGCTTCCGCTGCGTCGCCGGCGGCGGCAGCCTCGATCATGTCGAGCCAGGCGATCGAGTCGGCGAGCGCCGGACGCACGCGCTCGCGCACCGGGCCGTCGGCGATGAACACCTTGGCGCCCGATGCGCGCGCGAGGTTCTCGGCGACGCCTGCTTCGATGTTCGCGTCGAGCGGAACGGCTGTCGCTCCGGCAAGCTGGATTCCGAAGAACGTGATGGGCCAGGCCGGGTGGTTGGCGCCGGCCAGGAGCACGCGATCGCCCGGCCCCACGCCGAGCGCCGCGAGCCGCGCCGCGCAGGCCAGCGAGCGCTGCCTCCACTCCGCGAAGCTGATCCGGCTGAGGCCTGCCGGCTCGGTGCGCTGCAGCGCGACGCCGAGATCGTAGCGCTCGGCCATCTCGTCGAGCATCCCGGGCAGCGTCTCGTGCCGGCGCGGCGCCTTGCGCGGGCGCTTGAGCCGCTCGTCCAGCAGCGGAAACACCCATTTCTCGAGGCCCATGCAGTGCACTTCGAGGAACCACTGCCGCCAGTCGATGCTCTCCGGATCCCAGTTGATGCGGTGGAGATCCTCCTCGCCGAGCCTCGCGCGCGCGGCGCGCGTGTTGTCGCAACGGAAGATGTACTTGTACTCGGTGGTGAACGGAACGAACACACCGAGCACGTCGCCGACCCGGCGCTGCTGCTCGGCAAAGCCCGACAAGAGCTTCGCCGTCGGCTTCAGCAGCGTGGCCGCGGGTCCTACCGCCGCCGCCTGGATCGCTTTCGACACGCCCTTGACGCCGCGGGAAATCGCCTTCGGCCCGAAACGGTTGAACTGCGCCTTGTTCAGCAGCGCACCTTCAAAGTGCGACTGGACGAACCCGAGCGCCGGTCCGCCACGACCGGTGCGCCGCCAGTAGCGGCGCTTGTACAGCCCCGACAGCTCGAAGAAGCGGCGCATCGTGCACGGGTTCGAATCGCTCGAGCCGTACTGGTAGACGGGCGGCGCCGTGCCCTCGAGCAGTTCGGCAAGCGACAGCGTCATGCCGCCGGCGACCATGTCGCAGGGAATGAAGTCGAGGAAGTTGTCACCGCCGGGGATCTGCAGCCCTCCCTCGCGCAGGATGTAGATGAGCGGCGCGCTGGTGTTGATGCCCTCGTTCCAGCCCGGGAACGGATAGGAAATCGTGGACTCGACGATGGCAGGACGGACAATCGTGAAGCGGAGCCCGGAAGAGGCGACGATCTGCTCGCCGATGGCCTTGGTGTAGGTGTACGTATTGGGGAATCCCCAGAAGCGGGCGCGTTCCATGCCCATCTCGGCGAGCTGGGACTCGATGAAGCGGCGCTTGACGCGCTCCACTTCCGCTTCCAGCGTCGCGCCGCGTCCGGGCTCGCCGCGCTCGAGCAGGTTCTTCTTCGCCTCGTCCAGAAAGTGGCTCTGGCGGAAGGCGTCGTTGCCGCGGTGCCGCGCCTGCTCCACGACGTCCATGCACTCGCCGATCTCGCGATCCGGATCCCAGTGCACCGTCGCCAGCTCGTCCGCGCGCGGGAAGGGATGCTCGCGCGGGTCCCGCTCCTCGATGAAGCCGGTGCGGCTGCCTGCAACGAAGCAGGTGCTCGTGTGCATCAGAGGCACGCCGCCGAGATCGCGGGCCAGTGCGACCAGGTTCTGCACGCCGAACGCGTTGACCTCCAGCGCCTCGTCGAGCGGCGGATCGAAGTCGACGACGCCCGCAGCGTTGACCACGGCGTCCACCTCGCCGCGCAGCTCGTCGCGCAGCGTGGAGTCGAGCCCGCAGAAGGGCTGCACCACGTCGCCGGCGATCGGCTGCACCTTCTCGCGCAGGAACGCCTCGAAGCCATCCCCGTGCTCTTCACGCAAAGGACGCAAGACGTCGCTCGGCGCGATGTCGTTCCAGAAGCGCTCCTCGGCCGTCTGCCCGCCCTTGGGTCGCACCACCAGGTACAGCCGCTGGACACCCGGGTAGCGCGACAGGAGGAACGACCACCACACCTTGCCGAGAAAGCCGGTGCCCCCAAGGACCACCAGCTTTCTACCCGAGAGCTGCTTCGCGACATCGAGTCGCGCCGCGATTTCCCGGGACGCTCCATTCGTCCTGTTGTCCATCGTCTACGACGCGGTGCGCCACCACCCGGGCGTGCACCGGACCCTGTGCGTTCTCCAATTGAAGGTCGGAGTCAAGGTCCGCCGGGGCGGGCGTTCTGTGAATCCTGAACGTACGTGCCACAAGGCACGAACTGCCGCGTACCAGGCTACGCGGTCACGTCACCCATCACAATGGGCGGAACGTGCAGCAGCGTCACGTCCAGGCTCTTCACCTGGCCGTTCTTCGCGCGGTAGAGCGCCTCGTCCATGCTCGGCGCCGTTTCCCAGCCGAGCAGCTTCGGCATGTATTCGTTGTCGGCGCCGACGACGATCACGCGGCCCAGGTGCTGGCGGCCGTTCTCGCCCCAGTACCACATGAAGAAGGGGTGGGCGGGGTGGTAGGCGTGGCCGTTCTGGAACATCTGGATGAATGCGGGGTCCTTCGCGAACTTCTCCTCGAAGCGGTGATGGAGCTCCATCGCATCTCGCGTCTCGGGCAGCAGCCGATGCACGAAATCGATGTAGGGCGCGTGCTGCTCGTGATCGAACTTGTCGCTCACAGGATGCGTGATGATGAGCGTGCCGCCCTTCTTCACGAGCGGCGCGTTTCTGTACATGTTGAAGAGATAGCCCTGCGCCAGGACGCTCACGAGCAGCGGGTTCAGGAACGCGTGCACGTTGTACGGGCTGATGTAGGGGATGCCCGTGACCAGCACGTCCGCCTGGCCCTCGATCGGCACGCAGTACTGGTCGAAGGCCTTCTCGATGGCCTTGTCGTGCACGGCGCCCGTCTCGCCCGCCCACACGCCCGTCACGCCGTAGGGCGCCGGGAAGCGATCGAAGATGGCCTGGCGCGCCGGCTGCGGCAGCTTGCCGGTGGAGATCACCAGGCCCTTGAGCAGGGCGCGCTCGCGCGCGTTCAGGTCGTCTTCGTTCTTCGACAGGAAGTCGAGCGCGGGATCGAACATGCGGTTGTTCACCGTCGTCTCGATCGTGAACACGTCCAGCGTCTCGTTCACCAATCGACCCATGCGCGCGATGCGCGTCGCAAGCTCGGAGCCCGCCGGATCCATGTAGCTGTCGCTCTCCCGGATCGCTTCGGGATTGTGGTGCGGGCGCAGGCTGCGGTAGCTCGCAAGCCCCACGGCGACCGACTTGTGCCCGCCGTTCATCGCCACGAAGGTGATGTTCGCGTAGATGAGCAGGTCGCTCTCGGCCGCGCGGCGGTTCAAGTCCACGGGCTCGCCGAGCTCCGTCCGACCGATCTCCACCATGTTGTCCGCGTCCTCTGCGTCGTGGTTGTAGAGCCGGTCCGGCCAGTAGGCGTTGAATACGCGATCGCCGACCATGTGCCGGACTTCCTCGGCCTTCATGCGGCGGTGGATGCCCGTAGCGATGATGATCTCGACGTCGTCCACGCCGTGATCCGCCAGCATCGCCAGCACGATCTCCAGCATCCGCTCGCGAGCATCGGGCCGGCGCATCGGCGGCAGCGGCAGGGAAATGTCGTCGATCGCGATCGTCACCTTCATGCCCGGCCTGAGCTTCGCGTACAGCGGCTCCGACCCCAGCGGATGGTTCAGCGCGTAGCGGATCGCCGCATCCACGTCCTTCAGCGGCTCGATCGGCGGCTTCGGATAGATGCAGCGCGTCCCGGCGGGCAGATCGACCTCGACGAGGCGATCGCCGGAGAACAGAACCCGCGGCGCGCTATCGCGCTCCAGAGTGACCAGGCAGGGGTGGTTCATCGCCCGCATCGGTCGCAGCGCGCGGGCGCGGCGTCAAGCCGCGGCGTTCGCCGCAGCGCGGTGGAAGGCACCAGTGCCGCTCAACCTACGCCCCGAGGCGTTCCACAAGCGCTATCTCGTGTCGCTGACGGCGTACGCGAGCAGCGGACAACCGCGCTGTTCCAGGGCTTCGAGGTAGCGCGACTCGTCGTACGGGGTGCGGTCGATCCAGCAGCGGTCGCTCGGGCGGCCGTCGCCGCCGGTGTTGCGTTCGTGCTGTATCGCGGCAAGTTCGCCGCCGCCGCCATCACCGGCGACAGCAGCGGGCCGGGCCTCTACCCGGCGATGGACATCGGCACCGTGGGCCATCCCGCCGCGTTCGTCTTCATCGTCATCGCGCTCGCGAACCTGCTGCTCTATTGGCCGATGTTCGGCTAGCGGACAGTTCCAGGTGCCCGAGGCCGAGCGGCATGCGCACGCCGTGCACTCTACACGCAGGGGCCGCAGCTGCCGCGGAACGACTCCGTCCGCATCTCGGCGCGACCCATATCCCCCCGACTTCGAAGCGGTTCAAGTTGCCCAGCAGCTGCGCGCGGCTGGGGGCGATGACGATGTCCACGTCCTGCGTCGCCCGCGGCGGAACGCGGGTTTGAACGAGGTCCGCGGGCGCGGGATCCTCCAGTCTGGCAGAATCGCGTTCGACGGCAGCAACGTCTACCTCGCCCTCGGCCGGCGTGATACAGCTAGCCGAATGGCGTTGGGTTGGCGACTTGGGGCTGTCGTGATTTTGATCGCGGTCGTCGGCGCGGTTGCATGCGGCGGAGGTGACTCCGGACCGAGCGGCGGTGGCAGCGGTGGAACGAGCGGCGGTAGTGGCGGAACCACTGGCGGTGGCGGCGGAACGACCGGCGGCAGCAGCGGTGCAAGCGGATCCGCTGGTAGCGGCGCGAGCGGAGGCATGGCCGGTGGCGGCGGCTCGGCCGGCATGGCGGGCGCGGGGGGAAGCTCGGCGTGCAACGCGACACCGGATGAAGACAAAGACGGCGACGGCTTCAGCATCAACCAAGGCGACTGCGACGACTGCAACGCGCAGATCAATCCCGGAGCCATCGAGGTCACGGGCGTGACGCCCGCGGTCGACGACGATTGTGACGGGAAGGTCGACAACGCGCCCGCTCCCTGCGACGACAACATTGCGCTCGACACTTCGGATCCGGTCGAAGCGGCCAAGGCGATCGAGATCTGCAAGAGCGCCACTTCCGCCAAGGACTGGGGCTTGGTGGGCGCCAAGTGGGTGTTGCCTGACGGGACCGCCCCCTCAACGTCGACGCCCGACTACGATCTCGGACACGGCGTGCTGCCGTCGTTTGGGAGCAATGTCCACCCGCAGAGCGGGAAAAAGCTCCTCGACCTCTCCAGCGGGACCGCGCGCCAACCGACGGATCCCGGCTATCAATCGCCAAGCGGGTTCGACAAGGGTTACGCTTCGGCTCAGCCCGCAGGGTTTCCCAAGACGTCGCCCGCGTGCAACACCGTGACGCCGGCCGACCCGCACGACGGCGTGGCGCTCGAAGTCACACTGCGCGCGCCCACCAACGCGGTGGGCTTCAGCTACGATTTCAAGTTCTACACCTACGATTGGCCGGACTGGACCTGCGGCGCGTTCAATGACTTTTTCCTCGGGCTGCTCAGTCCCGCCCCCAGCGGACAGAGCGACGGGAACCTCTCGTTTGACTTCCAAGGCAACTTGATCAGCGCCAACGTGAGCTTCCTCAACGTCTGCGACTCCTGCAGCGGAGGAATCTCGGAGCTTGCCGGAACCGGCTATGACGCGGCCAGCGGCACCAAGAATCACGGCGCCACCAGCTGGCTCCGCACCACCGCTCCGGTTCAGGCGGGCAGCCAGATATCGCTCCGGTTCACGGTCTACGATTCCGGCGACGGCGCTCTCGACTCGTCCGCCCTCGTGGACAACTTCGCTTGGATCACCCAGGGCACACCCTCGGTGGGCACCACGCCCATCGCGAATCCGAAGTGAGCGCAAGCGCGCGACCCGACTTCGAGTCGGCAGTTCGTGCACTCTCTTCGGTGGTTGCGCGTTGCGGCGAGCTGGTCTGGCCTGATCAGCGCCGTCGAGCCATGCGCCACGGGGCCGGCGAACCAACCTGCATCCGCAGGAGCAACGTGCTGGCGGCAGGCGGCCGGACTACAAGCCCTTACGCGAGTCGGTGTGGTGCGGTTCTTGGTCGTTCCGGCCCGTAGCTAGGACGAACGCCCTCTGCTCGTCGCTCCGGGTTGCCACACGTCACTCTCGCTGCTTCTGCCGGACAGACTACGCCTCGACCGAGCTCCGCGGAAGGCGCGCCGGCGTGGCGTCCGGCCCCCCGCGCGTCGCCCGCGCACGACCACCCCGCCGCCGGTCGGATCTCCGCCCTCGCGAGCGCGCGTTCAGGGCACGTCGAACAGCTCCGCCTGCACGGGGTCGCCGAGCCGGCGGCGGATGACGCGGCTCTTGAACCACGGCGGGCCCCTCGCGGGCGCGAGCGTGGGCGGAGCGGTGGGCTCGCCGAGCCAGCGGAGGTAGCGCACGATGCCGGCGGCGACGACGAGGGCGCGGAGCTTCATCCTGCCGCGCTTCCTTTCCCGCGGCGTCGGTGGCGCTCGCGGTGGTCGAGGCGTGCAGCGAGAAGCCGCCCAGGGTGGCGCAGAGCGCCTTGGTGTGGAGGAGCCTGGCTTCGCCGCGCAGCGCGGCGGCAGGCGGCCGGACTACAAGCCCTTTACGCGAGTCGGCGTGGTGCGGTTCTTGGTCGTGCCGTCGCCGAGCTGGCCGCCGCCATTGTCGCCCCAGCACCAGGCGGAGCCATCGTCGCGCACCGCGCACGTGTGACCGCGGCCAGCCGAGATCTGCACGACATTGGTGAGCCCATGCACCGGCGTGGGCAGCCTTGGCTGGGCGCTTGTCGTACCAGCCCCGATCTGGCCGTCGCTGTTGTCGCCCCAACATCGCACTGTGCCGCCGACAAGGAGCGCGCAGCCATGATCGAAGGCTATTGTCACGGCGCGAGCGGCCGGGACGTCGACCGATGTGGGCGTGAGGCGCATGGAATCGGGGTGGTCATGGGGGTTGGGATCCTTGATCCAGTTTCCGTCACCGGTCTGTCCAGTGTCGTCCCTGCCCCAGCACCACACGGAGCCGTCCGCCTCCACCGCGCACGTCTGGTCCCATCCCGTCGCGATGTCGACCACGCCGGACAGGCCGGTCACCGCCACCGGCGCGTCGCGCTGCTGCAGCGTGCCGTCGCCGAGCTCACCCCAGCCGTTGAACCCCCAGCACTGGACGCCACCCTCCTTGCGAAGCGCACAGGCATGCAGTCCCTCGGCCGCGACGGCCACCGCATCCGTGACGCCGACCACGGTGACGGGTAGTTCCGACGTCGTTGTCGTGCCGTCTCCTAGATTGCCGTAGTCGCCCCAGCCCCAGCAGCGGACTTCCCCGCTCACGAGGGCGCAGCCGAACTGCTCGCCGACTGCGACACGGGTCGCACCGGCGAGTCCCTTCACGGGCAACGGCGTCGGGTTCGCTGTAAAGTTGGTGGCGAAACCCCAGCAGCTGACGTTGCCCGACCACACGGCACACGTGAACGCCCGGCTGGCCTCGAAATCCGTCACGCCCGCGAGCCCCGGAACGAGGACGGGCACCGGACTGTCGGCGAGCGTGCCGTTGCCGAGCTCGCCGTGCTGGTTCCCCCCCCAGCACGCGACCGCGCCGGTCTCGAGCAGGGCGCACGTGTACCCACTCCCGGCTGCAACTCGCGTGACACGTCCGGTCGGGCCGCCGCCGTCCGTTCCCGCGGCGCCGGCCATACCTCCGGTGCCGGCAGTTCCCGACGCGCCCGCAAAGCCTGCAGACCCGGCCGTGCCCCCTCCGCTGCCGCCGGCAGCAGCCGCACCGCCCGCTGCCGGCCCTGCATCAATCGTCGAGACGCCTTCGAGCAGCCCGCTGCGCGCTCCGCAGCCGGCGAGCACGGCGCCAACCAGAAGCGCGCCGAGTCGTGGGACGCCGCGGCCGGACGCCGGCGGGCCGCGGTCGGCCGCCCCGCCACGCTGCCGCCACGACGGGGTTCGGCGCGTTGTCGTCACCCGGCGCCGCCAGCGGGCCACACGGACCGGTTCCCCACCCTCCGTGAGCCCGACGCAGGATCCGTTGGGGTCCGCCACCGCTGATTACGCCGCGGTAGATCCTTTCCCATAGGGCAACTCCTTGCCAACGATCTAGTCGAACGCTTCGAGTGTGCTAGCTGCGGGCGCTCCGTGCAACATAGCGCCCAACGCAGCGCCACCCGGCGAAGCCGCTCCGTGGTGCGCCACGCCGCGCCGGCGCGCGCTACGCGCCGCCCAGCGCCTCCCGCACGCGCTGCACCGCCGCCGCCAGATCACCGAGCACCAGCTCCGCGTCCAGGCGGAGTACGCGATAGCCCAGCGCCTCGAGCGCGCGGTCACGCCGCGCGTCGTGCCGCTCGCGCCCGCGGTGCGCACTACCGTCGACCTCGATAACGAGTCGCGCGGCAGGCGCGGCAAGATCTGCAATCCACCGCCCGCCCAGCACATACCGCCGCCGGAACTGCACCCCGCAAACCCGCCGCCCGGATAGCGCAGTCCACAAAGCAGCCTCTGATCACGTAGGCGCATGCCGCATTCGCAAAGCGAATGCGGCGAGCTGCTGGAACAAGAGCGACGCATGGAGGAGCCAGCGCCGTACCCGCGACGCACATCGTCGTGCACGTCCCCTCCGGCCGCGCGCGGCGCGCGAAGCGCGTCGCGTCCGGCCTTGGAGGGGACCGCAGGCGCGCAGGCCCGGAGGGCCGAGCACCTGCGAGGGGCGGCACCCTCAGAGCTCGAACAACGGCCAGCTATAAGCCCGCGCCAACAGCGCCAGCCGCCGATCCGGATTCACCACGGCCGGGTGCCCTACCACGCTCAGCATCGGGACATCCGAGTAGCTGTCGCTGAAGGCGAAGCACTCGTCCAGGTCGTGGCCATGCTCCCGCGCGTGCTGGCGGATCAAGCGCGCCTTTTCCGGCCCCGCCACGACGGGCCGCTGCAGCTTGCCGGTCGCCATGCCATTCTTCATCTCCAGACGGTTGGCGATGATGCCGGTCGCGCCGAGATGATCGGCGAGGCGCTCTACGATGAAGTCCAGCGCACCGGAAACGAGCACGACGTCCGAGCCGCTATCCAGGTTGCGCTTCACCAGATTGCGCGCCTCCGGGTAGATCGCGGGCTTGATCACCGTGTCGAAGACCTCATCGGCCAGCACCAGCAATCGGTCTTCGCTCATACCGCCGTAGGTGGAGTAGAGCAGCTCGTTGAAAGTGCGCCGGTCGAACAGCTCGGCGACGGCCATCGACGGCGCGCGCAGCAGACTGCGGCCGAGGCGACCGAGCGTCTGCACCGGAGTGCCTTGGTTCCTCAGATAGAACAGCGTGGGCTGCACGAGGTTCGTGCTCACCAGCGTTCCGTCGACATCGAAGTAGCTTGCCGCCACGGAGCCGCAGACCTTTTTCCGATCGCATGCGGGAGTCAAGGACCGCCGAAGCGATTTCTGCTACCACGACGAACCCCATGCATTTCGTCGACCAGCGCCCGGATCTGGAAGAGATCGCGCTTGCCCTCGAGGGCGCGCCGCGTCTCTACATCGACACGGAGTTCGAGTCCTCGCGCGAAGGCAAGCTCCTGTGCCTCCTGCAGATCTCGCGC
The DNA here is from genome assembly GCA_963826085.1 of uncultured delta proteobacterium. GTDB lineage: Bacteria > Myxococcota_A > Polyangia > Polyangiales > Polyangiaceae > CAWDXG01. The sequence continues at coordinate 880,608 of CAWGVN010000001.1, forward strand.
GGTGACGAGCTCTATTTGATCGACGCGATCAAGCTGCGCGATCTGGCTCCGCTGGCGCCGGTGCTGTCCAGAGACGGTACTGAATGGGTGCTGCACGCGGGACAACAGGATGTCGAGCTGCTCATCGATCGGCTCGGTCTGGGCCGCCCGCCGCGCGTGTTCGACACGCAAGTCGCCTGGGCGCTCAGCGGCCCCGAATTCTCGGTGTCGCTCGCCTATCTGCAGTTCCGCCTGCTGGGCCTGCGTACCGCCAAGACGCACCAGTCCGACGACTGGAAGCGCCGCCCGCTGCCACCTTCCCAGCTCGCCTATGCCGCCCAGGACATCGAACACCTGCCGGAGCTCCGGCGGATGCTCGGCGAGCGGATCGACGAGCTGGGTCGCGGGCAGGCTCTGTACGCCGCGTCGCTCGAGGCGGTGTGGAGCGCCCCTGAACCGCGACCGAAGCTCGCCCTTTCGAGCTTCCGCAACGCCTGGCAGCTGGATCGCCACAGCCAGGCCGCGCTGCGCTACCTGATCGAGTGGTACGACGCCCTCGACGATCGCGAGCGCTCGGCTGCTCCGGAGCCCAAGGCGCTGCTCGCCATCGCGAGCCGCCTGCCCGAGAGCGCGCAGGACCTCGGACGCATCAAGGGCGTCCCGCGCCGGTTCGCGAACACACACGGCGATAGGCTCACCGGCGGCATGATGCGCGCGACAGCCGAGGCGGATGCCGCCGACTTCGTTCCGATCGATCCGCCGCCCTACGCGACCTTCGAGGAGATCCGTCTGGATGCGTGGCTCTCCGGCATGCGCGCCGAGTTGTGCGAGACGCTGTCGCTCGCGCCCGAGCTGGCGTTCCCGGCGCGCGTGCTTCGCCGCGTGCGGTCGGCGATCGCCGACGCGGGCGAGGTCGCCGCTGGAGCCGATGCGCTCGAAGGCTGGCGCGCGAAGGTCCTGCGCGACGCCTTCCTGGATCACGCGCGTCGGAATCCACCCCGGCTGTAGCCGTAACCCCCTGGAATCGCGGCGAAAGATCCGTCCGGTATGCGTAGCTTCCGCTACGGTAGAATATCCTACACACACCTACCTTTTATCCGTATAGGTGTCCGGTAGCGCGAACTCGAAGTCACGGCGCCGACACCGGTGATGCCGGCAAGCGCCCGACGGTCAGGAAAGTCCTTGTCCAGCTCGGAAGCCCTCACGCGGAATGTCCACATCCAGGTCGAGTCGCGTTACTCGCCCGATCACTCCGATCCCGCGCGCCAGGAATGGTTCTTCCTCTACACGGTGGTTATCACCAACCGGGGCGAGAGCACGGTGCAGCTGATGAACCGCCACTGGATCATCACGAACGCGACCGGCGATGTCGAGGAAGTACGCGGCCCCGGAGTGGTAGGCCGACAGCCGGTCCTGCGGCCAGGGGAGAGCTTCGAGTACACTTCGGGCTGTCCGCTGAAGACACCCTTCGGTTCCATGCGCGGCACCTACGAGATGGTCACCGAGAACGGCGAGATGTTCCTCGCGGAGATCGCGGCGTTCGCGCTGAGCGAACCCAGCATGCTTCACTGACTCGGGTTCGCACCTACGGTCGAGACCCTCGTGGCTACAGGCTTCAGGGCGCCTTACGCGGCTACATTTCGAGCAGGTAGGCGGCGATCAGCGGGAAGACGATCGTCGCGTCGGACTCGATCACGAAACGAGGCGTGTCGACGTCGATCTTGCCCCAGGTGATCTTCTCGTTGGGCGGCGCGCCGCTGTACGAGCCGTACGACGTCTTGGCCTCGGAGATCTGGCAGAAGTAGCCCCACTTCCGGCATTCCTGTTTCAGATCCTGCTCGATGAGCGGGACGACACAGATGGGGAAATCCCCTGAAATGCCGCCGCCGACCTGGAAGAAGCCGACCGGGCCCTCTGCGTCCATCCTCTTGTACCAGTCGACGAGCGCCACCATCTGCTCCACCCCGCTCTTCATCACGGTGGGCGAGCACTGTTTGCGGTAGGCCGCCGCTGCCAGCATGTTGCCGAGCGTGGAATCCTCCCAGCCCGGCACGAAGACCGCGAGGTTCTTCCTGGCCGCAGCGAGCATCCAGGAGTTTCCGGGATCGATCTCGTACTCGCCCTCCAGTCGATCGCTCTTGAGCAACTGGTAGAAGTACTCGTAGGGCATGTAGCGCTCGCCCTTTTCGTCGGCGTTTCTCCACAGCTCGAGCATGTGCCGCTCGATCTTGCGCATCGCCTCTTCTTCCGGAATGCAGGTGTCCGTAACGCGATTGAGGCCCTTGTCGAGAAGTGCCTTCTCGTCGTGCGGCGTGAGCTCACGGAAGTTGGGCACGCGACGGTAGCTCTTGTGCGCCACGAGGTTGAACACGTCCTCCTCGATGTTCGCGCCGGTAACGCACAGGCCGTGAACCTTGTCGCGACGGATCAGATCCGCGACAACCAGGCCGATCTCGGCGGTGCTCATGGCGCCGCCCATGGTGAGGAACATCTTGCCGCCCTTGGCGAGGTGCTCTTCCCACGCCTTGGCGGCGTCGATCACCATGGCTGCGTTGAAGTGACGGTAGTGGTGGAGGATGAAATCTCTGACGCTGCCCATGTTGCCTACCAGAGCGAAAGGAGATCCTTGAAATGGCGTCAGGACGCCGCATGAGCCCGCCCACCGGGCTCGATGCCGCTCGCGCTCGCCGCGCCGGATCCCTGGAAACGGGCTCCGGGCGCTCCGGGTCGCGTCCGCTGGCGACGCGGATGCTAGATGAGCGGACGCAGCGTGGCAACCGGCGAGGCGCCGCGAGGCTGGATCTACCGGCCGGAGCGCGCTCCCGCCGCCATCCGGCCTTGCGAAAACCAGGGGCTCACGCAAGGCTCGCGCGCACGCGATGTCGAACGCCCGAGCGTGGTGGCAGGCCGCGCGACCCATCCTGCAGCTGAATATCGCGCTGCCGCTGCTGTACGGCGAGGCGCTGGCGTTCGCCGTGACGCGCCACTTCTCGATCCTGCTGCTCGTCCTGGCGCATCTGTTCGGCGTGCTGCACCAGCTGTTCGGCGTCTTCGCCAACGACGTGGCCGACTACCGGACGGACGCGGCCAACGTCACGTTCAACGAGTTCTCGGGCGGCTCGCGCGTGATCGCGGAGGGCAAGCTTGCCCCGATGCAGCTCGCCCAGGCGGCGCTGTTCATGGCGCTGTCGATGGGCGTGCTGGGAGCGCTATTGAGCCTCAGGTTGCATCGGCCGCTCTCACTGGTGCTGATCTCGTTCGCCGTCGCGCTGATGTGGGCCTACAGCTTCTCGCCCTTCCGCCTCTCCTACCGCGGACACGGCGAGATCCTGCGCGGACTGGGCATGGGTGTGGTCCTGCCGCTGTTTGGTTACTACCTTCAGTCACGGGAAATCGAGGCAGCGCCGTGGCTCGCGTTCGTGCCGAGCTTCATCCTCGGCTACGCGGTCAACGTCACCGTGGCGCTGCCCGATTATCCGTCCGATCAGGCAGGGAAAAAGCGCAGCTTCCCGGTGCGCTACGGCCAGCGCGCCGGGCGCATCGGAAGCCTGGTGGCCGTCGTTGTAGCCGCGGCGTGCACGCCGCTGGTGCTGCCACATGCCGGCCCGGCGCTGGCGCTCGCGATCGCGCTTCCGCTAGCCGTGCTGTTCCTGAATCTGCGCGGCATTCCGGACGCCGACGCGGACAACCGCGAGGGCTGCCGGCGCTTCGTCATCGTCAACGAAGTCGCAATCAACGCCGCGCTCCTGGTATGGATCGTCGCGCTGTTTGCCTTTGGCCGCTAGCCGCGCTTGAGAAGCTTGAACACTCGCCGTCCGCCGCTGGCGACGGGGCGGCCTACTTCCAGCATCGACAGCGAGATCTCGCGGACGCGACCGTGGCCCTCGAGACTGCGGATCCGCAGCCGCTCGCCGTCCGAACCCACCACGTTGCACAAGCCGAACGCGAAGTGCTCCACGCGATCGCCGACATCGGGCATCTCCGGCTCTTCCGGCTCTTCTTCCTGGGCGGCCTCGGCCGTGGCTACGGCTATCGACGCCCAGCTCTGCTGCTCGAACGGCGACGCGGAGGCCGAAACGTCGACGACGCGCGCCCGCACCAGGTGACCGCCGCACACTTCGCTGCCTCCGGGCGCGGCGCGTATCAGCGTCACGCCGTAGGGTCCCCCCACCTGCCCCACCAGTGACACCAGCGTGTAGCGCCCCTTGTGCGTCCGCGCTCCCGGCTCGCCCGCCAGGCACACCTCCGGGTCGTCCACCACGCCTGTCGCCTGGATCCACGCCGGTCCGCCCGCCGCCTGCTCCAACGCCTCGGGCAGCGTTGCACCCTCGGCGATCGACAGGCTGCGTGCGTACGTCATGGCCGGCGCATCTAGCGCGATTGCGCTCCCGCCGCCACTGGCGCGACGTGGCTCAGGCCGGGCCGCAGCCGCTGGCCTTCACCTGCTGGCTCGCGTTGTTGTCGTCGCGGCACTCGTTGAACGTCTTGTTGTTCGGATCGATGAGGATGCGCGCGATGAACGTGTCGGTGCTGGTCACGCTGGAGGGCGCCGTGAAGTCGAGCACCTGCGTCTGACCGGGCAACAGCGGCTGCGTCGTGACCACGGTGCCGAGCTGCGTTTCCACGCCGCCCTTGACGACGTAGACCCCGACCTTGATACCCGCCGGCAGCCCCGCCAGCCCGATGTTGCGCACCGCGACGTGCAGCACGACCGGATTGGTGCAATCCACGGTCAGCGAGACGGTGGCATCGGGAGCGTCGAACACGCCCTTGTCCTGCACGTTCTGGCGGAAGTCGTTCAGCCACGATTGCTTCCAGTTGTCCTTCTCGTGCGTCGGGATCGAGCCGTAGATGTTGGGCGGGTCGCAGGCGCTGTCGCGCGAGTCGCAGATGTTCGTCACATGGTAGGCGTGCTCGTTCCAGATCGTGCGCGTCCCGACCCAGGAGTTTTCCTTGTCGCCCCACACCGTGATGCCGCGATAGGCGGGCTGGGTCGAGGACGGGGCCTTCCACGCAATGTGAGGATAGTTCGGGTCGGTGCTGACCTTGTTCCAGGGCGCGACATCGCATTTCCAGGGGCCGGTCGCGCTGGGGTCGGCGCCGTTCGAGATCATCAGGATCTCGGCGTGACCGTCGCCGTCCACGTCGGCGACCACCGATGCCTCCGTGCCCGTGAACAACGTCGTGAGCTCGCTGAGCACCACATGACCGGTCTGCCCGTCGAACACCCACAGGAAGCACTCGTCGTTGTAGACGACCTCGGCTTTTCCGTCGCCCTGGAAATCGAACACGCTCGAGCCCGTGACCGACGACGACAAATCGTGGTTCGGCGTCGACCACACCACGTTCAGCTTGTTGTTGGCGTAGTCGGGCTTGAGCATCGAGTAGTCCGACTGGTTCGCCACGCCGATCTCCGGTTTGCCGTCCCCGTCGAAGTCCGCCACCGTCGGCGGCCCCCCCTTCGCGGAGCTCGTGCTGGAGCCGGGTAGCGTCACCGGCCCGAGCTCGACGTTGCCGGTCGCGCCCTGGAGGATCCAGACCTGGTGGTTGGCGACAAGCACGACATCGGGCTTGCCGTCGCCGTTGAAGTCCGCCACGGCGTTGAAGCCGTCGGGTAGGCCGGTCTTGTTCCAGAGCATGGAGCCGTCGTACTTGTAGGCGGTATTGCCGGCGACGAGCTCCTGCTGCCCGTTGCCGTCCAGGTCGGCGAAGAACGACAGCTGCTTGCCATCGCCTCCCCCAGTCCCGCCGCTGCCGCACCACAGGCGCGTGATGGCGTTGTTCTTCGTATCGAACAGGCAGTGCCCGAAGGCGATCTCCGGATGGCCGTCGCCGTCCATGTCCGCGATAGCCACGCCGCCGCCCCAGCCGAACATACCCGTGGGCGCCTGATCCTCGGGCTTGTCGCTGATGCGCTCCACCGTGCCGTCGGCGCTCACCATCGCGACCTTGCCCTCGCCGGTCATGGCCACGATGTCGATGCGGCCATCACCGTCGATGTCACCGAGGGCCACGGAAGCTCCCGCGAATCCCAGGCTGCCCGCCGAGGGCTTGGCGAGCGTCCAGATCTCCTTGCCGGTGCGGCCGTCGAGCATACGCAGCTTGCCGCGCTGGCAGGCCGAGGTGCCGTCGGAGTGCTGGTTGACGGCGCCGTTGCACTGGCTGGAGTTGACGTTGCCGGAGACGAAGATGATGTCCGGCGGATCGTTCTCGTCCACCTTGCCGTCGCAGTTCGCGTCGTACACCCGGGCTACCGTCGGGGTGGACCAGACGTCGGCTGCGTTTGGGTTCGAGACGGGCGGATTGTCCAGGCCCCACTGCCACTTCTTCACCGCGGTCAGGTTTCCGACAGGCGGGTGGTACTGGCAGTCCTCTATGCAGGTTCCTCCGTCGGGTGCTCCGGCGTCCCCGGCGCACTTCGGCGGCAGAGGTACGCAGCGGCCGTTCGCGGCGATGGGCTGCGTGCACGCGGGTCCTCCGTCCGTTCCTCCGGCGTCGGGCACGCCGGCGTCGCTCTTGGTACCGAGCGCGGTCTCGCAGTACTCGCCCTGGGCGCAGTCGGCCGCGCTCTGGCAGGTCTTGCCCGGCACAACGCACTGGCTGAACAGGCAGACCTGGTTGCTGCTGCAGCACTTGTCGCCGCACGCCCTTGCGGCCGTCGGACAACACTGGCCCGAGACGCACACCCCGGCGTCACAAGGCTGGCTGGAGCTGCACTGGGCTCCGCTGCCTCCGGAGTCGATACTGATCCCACCGTCTGCGGCGCCGCCGCCGTTGCCACTCGAGCCGCCGCTGCCGGATGCGCCGGAACCTCCGGTTCCGTGCAGGTTGCTCGCGGTGCCGCCGCCGTTCGAGCCGCAGGCCCCGACCAGAGCGGCCGCGGCGCCGAGCGCGCCGATCAGAATCCAATGTGAGAAGCGCATGCCAAACCCCGTGGGTCGAAGTACGTTGAACGCAGTACAAGGTACACGGCTCGGCGCCGGAACACCACGGACGACGCGGACTTGTCACCGTCGTGGCGGCGCGCACGGCCGAACGGCGCTATGCGTACCGCGATAGCGCGCGCTCGACGGATCCGAGGTACCCGCGACCGAACAGGTTGACGTGCACCATGAGCGGATAGAGTTGGTAGAGGGGGATGCGCTCTTCGTGGCCGGGGGCGAGCGGATAAGCCTCGTTGTAGGCGGCGAAGACGCGCTCGCCGAAGCCGCCGAACAGCTTCATCATGGCGAGATCCATCTCGCGGTGGCCGCCGTAGACGGCGGGGTCGATGAGACACGGCGCGCCCTGGTCGTCCACGTGCAGGTTGCCGCCCCACAGATCGCCGTGCAGGCGCGCGGGCGGCTCGGCGGGGCCGACGAGCGCGTCGAGGCGCGCGAAGAGCTGGTCGAAGCGACGGGAGAGCCCCGCGTCGGCGAGGCCCTTCTTCTGCGCGAGCTCGAGCTGTGCGCGGAGGCGCGCACCGGCGTAGAACGCGGGCCAGCTCTCCGCGGGTGTATTGTCCTGTAGCAAGCGGCCGATGAAGTTGTCGTGATCGAGACCGAAGCCGGGAGCGCCCGAGCGGTGCAGCGCAGCAAGGCCTCGGCCCAGCTCCTCGTCGAACCCCGTGCGGGGACGCGCGCTCTCCAGGTACTCGAGCGCGAGGAACGCAGGCCCTTGCCCGTCGGAAACCGCTATCACCGACGGGGTCCGCAGCGCGCGCGCTTCGGCCAGCCACTCGAGGCCGCGCGCTTCCGCTGGGAACATGGCCGGATCGGCCGAGGCGTTCGTCTTCACGAAGACGATGCGCCCGTCGGACAGCTCCGCCGAGAACGCCTCGTTGATGTCGCCGCCGCCGAGGCGCGAGGCGCGCGTGACCTCCGCGCCGAGCGCAGCGGAGAGCGCCTCGCGAAGCGCCGCGTCCATCAGAGGCCGTGCTCCCGGCGGATGTGCTCGAGCAGGCCGCGACACGCCGCTTCGCACAGATCCAGGACCTCGTCGAAGCCCGCGTCGCCGCCATAGTACGGATCGGGCACGCCCGCGCCGGACGGCGAGGCGGGATCGAACGCCCGGAGCAGCGAGAGCTTGTCGCGCGCGCCGTTCGACGGTGCGGACGCGCGCAAGTCGCGCAGGTTGGAGCAATCCATGGCCAGCACGTAGTCGAAGCGCTGCCAGTCACGCGCCTTGAACTGCCGGGCGTGGCCCGAGAGCTCGATACCGCGGCCGCGCGCGGCCTGGGCGGCCCGCGCGTCGGGTATCTCGCCGGCGTGGTAGGCGGCGGTCCCCGCGCTGTCGATCTCGATCCGGCCCTCGAGCCCGGCCTGGCGCACGAGCTGGCGCATCACGCCCTCGGCTGTCGGCGAGCGGCAGATGTTGCCGAGGCATACGAAGCAAATCCGAACCATCACCGCCAGTCTAGGTCAGCGCACGCGATACGTGGCACAATAGGCTGTTGGGGCCGAGCCGGCCGGGCGGGCGGAACGTGCTCGATAACGAGGGTGGCGTGCCACCACTCACCGCCTGGAGGTCCTCGATGCTCAAGCTTGTGACTCGATTGCGCGCTGCGTTGCTCTTCATTCCGTTCGCGCTGGCGGCGGCGTCGTGCGGGGGCAGCGGTAGCGGCGGAGCCGGGCCCGGAGGCGGAGGCGGCGGTTGCACCGTTGGCGGCCACGCCTGCCAGACGCTCTGCAGCGCGACGCTCGGCTGCGTGCAGTGTGTGGCAAACAACGACTGTGGCGCCGGAGCGCCCGTGTGCGTGGTCGGCCACTGCGAGCAGTGCGGCGCGACCGCCGATTGCGGCGCGGGCCAGGCCTGCTACCCGCGGGACTTCAACTGCCACCCGGCATGCAGCGCGAACACCGACTGCACCGATCCGGGACAGAACCTGTGTGACACCAAGACCGGCGCCTGCGTCGGCTGCCTCGCGAGCACGGACTGCGGCGGCGGCAGGCCGATCTGCGATGGCACGACCGGGCAGTGCGTCTCGTGCCTGTCGAACAAGGACTGCGGCGTGGCCGCTCCTGTCTGCGATCCGGGGAGCGGCGACTGCGTCCAGTGTCTCGTCGACGCCAACTGCGCCGCCGGGTCACGCTGTGATCACGATCACCACTGCCATGCGTACTGCACGAGCAACGCGAACTGTGACAGCGCTCATCCGTTCTGCGACACGCAATCGGGCCAGTGCCGCACGTGTCTGGCGAACACCGACTGCCCGGCGGCCTCGCCCTTCTGCACGAACGACGGCCACTGCGTGGGTTGCCTGGTGAACAGCGACTGCACCGACGCGACCCTGCCGTTCTGCTGGCATTCCGATCACTGCGCCGAGTGCCTGCAGAACGCCGACTGCCCCAACAACGGCAAGTGCAAAGGCGGCACCTGCGGGTAGCGAAGGCCGCTGCGACGCGCGAGGTGAACGCTACACCTCGCGCGTCTCGCCGTCGTCGTTGTAGCGGACCTGGTACAGGTCGCGGCGGCGATCGCTCCAGTTCTGCGTAGTTCCGTCGTAGCGGTGGCGGCGCAGAAGCTCGATGTCCACGTCGTGCACCAGCACCGTCTCGATGTTGGGCGTGCACTCCGCCGCGACGCCGTCGCGGCTGAACGGAATGTCCGACGGCGTGAAGATGGCCGATTGCGCATAGTGCACGTCCGCATTGTCCACGAACGGCAGATTGCCGGTGCAGCCGGCGACCACGGCGTAGACGTGGTTCTCGATGCAGCGCGCCTGCGCGCAGTAGCGCACCCGGAGGTAGCCGTAGCGGTCGTCGGTGTTGAACGGCACGAACAGGACGTGCGCGCCCTTCTTGGCGGCAATGCGCGACACCTCGGGGAACTCCACGTCGTAGCAGACCAGGATGGAGATCTTGCCGCAGTCGGTGTCGAAGACGCGCACGGTGGTCCCGGGCTCGACGCCCCACCAGCGCCGCTCGGCAGGCGTGATGTGGAGCTTGTACTGCTTGTCGATGCGCCCGTCGCGGTGGAACAGATACGAGATGTTGTAGAGCGTCTCCTCCTCGACGGAGAAGTGCGACCCACCGATGATGTTGACGTTGTGCTTGATGGCTAGCCGGTTGAACAGATCCACGTATTGTGGCGTAAAGTCCGCCAACTTGCGCGCAGCCAGGCCCGGCCTGAGCCCCGGATTGAGCGAGAGCAGCTGCGTCGTGAAGAGCTCGGGGAAGACGACGAAGTCCGACTGGCTGTCCGCCGCCACGTCGACAAAGTACTCGCACTGCGTGGCGAAGTCGTCGAACGAGGTGACAGTGCGCATCTGGTACTGCACCACGGCGATGCGGACGATCTCGACTGCGCGGAATTGGCGGCGCTCCGCGGGCTGGTAGTCGAAGTTCGTCCACTCGAGGAACGTCGCGTAGCCCATCGACTCCTTGTCGCTGGGCAGGTAGTCGGGGATCAGCCGCTGGAGAACGAAGCCGTTGGCGATCTGCGCCGTCAGCACCTGGTCGTACAGCGCCTTGGCGACGACCTCTTCCACGTATTCCTGCGCGGTCAGATCCTGGGCTTGCTTGTGGTAGCCGGGGATCCGTCCGCCGATGATGATGCGCGCGAGGTTCTTCTCGCGCGCGAGCTGCTTTCGTGCATCGTAGAGCCGGCGGGAGAGCCGGTAGCCGCGGCTCTCCGGGTCCACCATGATCTCGATGCCGTACAGCGTGTCGCCGCCCGGATCGTGGTTGCGGATGTAGCCCCCGTCTGCGATCTCCGCCCAGTTGTGCCATTCAGAGTAGAGGTCGAAGTCGACGATCAGACTGCTCGACGAGGCCACCAGCTTGCCGTTCGCGACGACGCAGAGCTGCCCCTCCGGAAAGATGGAGAGCATGCTTTCGAACTGCTCACGCGCCCACGGCTTCATCCCCGGGAAGCACTTGAGCTGGAGCTCCGTGACTGCCTCGTAGTCCGAAATCCGGAGCGGGCGCACCTGGATGCGGCGGCGCTGGTGCGTGCGTTTGGTTGCCTTCTTCGCTGCCACGATGCGGACGACCGTTATCATCAGCCACGCGACGCGTCGAGCGCGCACCGGAAAGCTGTTGCGCCGAGGCGACGCTCGGCGAAAATGGTGTCGTGACAGCCCCGGCAGATGGCCGCAGCGCGCCGCGCCGCTTTCGTGCGCGTGTGCCCTCGCCATCGCTGCGTGCGGGGGCGGCTCGAAAGCCCTGAATCGCGCTGCTTCGAGGACAAACACGACATGGCGACAATCCTGCTGGTCGAAGACAACGAGATGAATGCCGACATGCTCTCCCGCAGGTTGGAGCGGCGTGGCTTCCGCGTGCTGATCGCCGTGGACGGCCAGCGCGCGGTGGACATGACGGCCGAGACACAGCCCGACCTGGTGCTCATGGACATGAGTTTGCCGGTCATGGACGGCTGGGAAGCGACCAGGAGAATCAAGACGAACGACAGCACGAAGCACATCCGCGTGATCGCCCTCACGGCCCACGCGCTGGCGGAGGAGCGAGACAAGGCGCTCGCCGCAGGCTGCGACGACTACGACACCAAACCCGTCGAGCTCAAGCGCCTGCTCGGCAAGATCGAAGCCGCGCTGCAGGATCGGTAGACGCGGCTCAGTTGCCGTCGCCGTTGGAGCGGACGGTCTTCTGGCTGACAAACGCCACGTCGTCACGCGCGCGTGGACCTGTCTCGATCATGGGCTCGGTCTTCTTTTCCATCGTCCCGCTGCTCGACATGAAGGCGGGGTCCGAGCCCAGGGTGCGCGTCTGCGCGTCGGGGGTTGCCAACGCGGAGTCATCCGGGGGGACGAATGCGCCGAGGCTGGGGGGCGGCCACTCGGGTTCCTTCCACTCGGCCGCCGTCCGGTCCACCACGTCGCGCAGCTCGTCAAGTCCCGGACGGGCCTCCACCGAGCGCGCGAGCGATGCCATGACGACGCTCACGAGGTCCGCGGGCAGGTCCGGACGCACCGTGAGCAGGGACGTGGCGGGCGTGTTGATCTGGGTCATCGCCTGCTTCACGAAGTTGCTCGAGACCCGCGGATAGGGCAGCGTCGCGGAAAGCATCTGGTAGATGATGACACCGACGGCGTAGACATCGGCGCGCGCATCCGACGACTCGCCCATCAGCCGCTCCGGGGCCATGTAGTCCGGCGTACCCATCACCTCGCCCCGCGACTGCTCGCTGGCCGGCTCCTGCTCGACGAGCTTCGCAATGCCGAAGTCGAGCACCTTGACCACCTCTTCGCCTTGGCGGCCGCGGCTCAACAGGACGTTCGACGGCGTCACGTCGCGATGCACGATGCCCTGCCGATGCGCCTCCGCCAGCGCGTCGCAGAGCGGGCTGCTGATGCCCGCGGCGCGCTCGAGCGGCAACGCGCCCTTCCTCCTGAGCTCCGCCGACAACGAGCGCCCCTCCAGCAGCTCCATCACCAGGTAGGGCACTCCCCGCGGCGTGGTGCCGGCATCGAGGACCGCCACCGCGTTCGGATGCTGCACCCGGCACGCCGAGATCCCCTCGAGCTCGAAGCGCCGCATCGCCTGGTTCGACTCGACGAGGTGGCTGTGCAGCACCTTCACCGCGACTTCCTTCGCCAGCGCGAGATGGGTCGCACGGTAGACGGTGCCGAAACCGCCTGAACCGATCTCGGCTTCCAGCCGGTACTTCCGGTCCAGCACGTTGCCGACGGCGACGTACACGGCCGTGTGGCCCTCTGGCTGCGTGAGCTGGGGTGGGGCTCCGAGGTGGACGCGCATCCGCGCCAGCAGCACGTCCAGCTGGATCGGCTTGGTGACGTAGTCGTTGGCCCCCTTCTCCAACGCCTTGACGACATCGGCCGATTCCGCCTTGGCTGTCGCCATGATCACGGGAAACATGTCCCGCGGGCGCGCGCGCCGGATGACCTCGAGCACCTCGACGCCGTTCATGCCCGGCATCATCACGTCCAGCAGCACCAGATCGATCGGTTCTCGATCGATCAGTTCCAGGGCGTCCGGCCCGGACATCGCCGTCACGACGCGATAGCCCCGCTTCTCCAGCCGCCGCTTGAGCAGGTCGACGTTGTCCTCGGCGTCGTCGACAACCAGGATCCGGCGACGGGCGTCAGCCATCTGCGTCCTGTCCGGGGCCCGCCACCTCCACGCCACCGGAGCACACCGGCACGGTACGAAGGGAGGAAGCGCAAGACCGCATGTACACCGCCTGGAAAATCGCTTAACAATATTATCGGATTGACGGACGTCAAGAGCAAGCAGTCATCGCTCCGTTCGGTCCGCGAGGAAAAGCGCACTGTTTTCGTGGGAGTCAATCTGTGGACATCCTTCTCGACACCGCTGACGCGGCGCTTCGCGAGACGCTGAGGACCGCCCTCGAAGGGGCCGGCTACAAGGTCCGCAGCTGGGCGGCGGGGCACGAGACAGCCGACGCAAATGCGCTCGCAATCGTCGACGGACCTGACCGGGCGGCGGCGACGACTCGCCTGCCCTGCGACGTGCTCGCGCTACTCGATGACCCGGGCCTGGCGACTCCCGTCGCGACCGATTTCATGTTGAAACCGATCCACGCCGAGGAGCTGCTCGCCAGGGTGCGCCTGATCGAGGTGCGTCCACGGCGGGACGAGAGGACCAAGGAGCATCTGCTCTCGCTCGCCGTGCAGAATGCGAGCGACATCATCGAGATCACCAACCCGCACGCGGTGCTCGAGTACGTCAACCCGGCCTACGAGGCGACTCTTGGGATCTCGCCGGACGAGGCCATCGGCAAGACGCCCGCCCAGCTGGTCCGCAGCCAGGAGCATCCGCCGGAGTTCTTCCGCGAGCTCGACGCCACCCTCCAGCGCGGAGACACGTGGAAAGGCGTTCTTATCTCGCGCTCGCGCGAAGATCGTCTGGTGCACCTCGAAACCACGATCACGCCCGTTCTGGATGCCAAGAGCGAGATCACCCATCACCTCGCCGTCAAGCGCGACATCACCGAGCGGCTGGAAAGACAGCAGGCTCTGATCGAGGTGAATCGAGCGCTCTCGCAAGCGCGGGACGCCGCGGTCGAAGCCAACCGGGCGAAGAGCGAGTTCCTCGCCAACATGAGCCACGAGCTGCGCACGCCGCTCAACGCGATCATCGGCTACAGCGAGATGCTCGCGGAGGATTTCGAGGACAATCGGCAGGTTTCGCGGGACCTCGGACGCATCCACACGGCGGGGACGCACCTTCTTGCGCTCATCAACAACGTCCTCGACATCTCCAGGATCGAGGCAGACAGGATCGAGCTGTCCCCGGAATGGATCGCGATCCCGGAGCTGATGGACCTGGTCACGTCCACCATCGACACCCTCGCATCGAAGAACAACAACAAGCTCACAGTGAAGCTGGACCAGGGCCTGGTTCCGATCTTCATTGACCGCACGCGCATCCGCCAGGTGCTGCTGAATCTGCTGGGCAATGCCTGCAAGTTCACGAAGGACGGGGAAGTGGCCGTCCATGCGTCTCCCATCGACCGCAGCGGCACGCCCTGGGTGGAGTTCCGCGTGACGGACACCGGCATCGGCATCAGCGAGGAACACCAGGCGAAGCTCTTCCAGCCGTTCGTGCAGGTCGATGCATCGACCACGCGCGAATTCGGCGGCACCGGTCTCGGCCTGGTCATCTGCAAGCGCCTGGCCGAGCTCATGGGCGGCGACATCTCGCTTTCCAGCCGGCCAGGCGTCGGCACGACGATCACCGTGCGGGTGCCGGTGGGTTCCGACGCCGGCGAGGATGTGCCGGAGTCCGGTGACGAAGCGACCGGAGGGCCGATGGTGCTGGTGATCGATGACGACCCGACGGTGCGCGATCTGGTCTCGCGGTCGCTCTCGAAAAAGGGCTTCCGGACGCGGTTCGTTTCGGGCGGCGCAGAAGGCGTCGAGGAAGCGGCGCGGCTCGAGCCGGATGCCATCGTGCTGGACGTGAAAATGCCGGGGATGAGCGGGTGGGAAGTGCTGTCGGCGCTGAAGCTCTCGGAGGCGACGGCAAAGATCCCGGTGATCATGCTCACGATCGTGCACCAGGAGGAGGTTGGCCGTGCCCTGGGCGCGGTCGACTATCTGATGAAGCCGATCTCGCCAAAGGCGCTCGTCGACACGCTGCGGCGTCACGTGCGCGGCTCATCGGCGCGCGTCCTCGTCGTGGAAGACGACGCCGCCACCCGTGAGCTCATCCGCAGGACGCTCGAAGGAGAAGGACACTCGGTGGTCGAAGCGGAAAACGGGCAGGTCGGCCTGGACTTCGTGACGGAGGACGAGCCCGACATCGTCGTGCTCGATCTGATGATGCCTGTGATGGATGGCTTCGAGTTCCTGCGCCAGGTGCGCGACGAGCTCCAGCTCCACTCGCTGCCGGTCATCGTCGCGACCGCGCGCATCCTCGGCGACGCCGAGCGTCGCGACCTGGAAACGCGGGTCCAGCGCGTGATCGAGAAGAACGCCTTCAGTCGCAACGAGCTCCTGGACGCGATCAACACGCAGATCCACGAGATCGTCGCGCGAGCCCACGACTGACGGCGCCTACTTGGCAGCGCGGCGGACGCCCATCTCGTCGAGGAGCCATCCGGCGTGATCGACGCGGTCCATGATCCAGAGCACGTAGCGAATGTCGACGTGGATGGCGCGCGTGATGTCCGGCATGAAGAGCCAGTCGGACGCCATCGCCTCGTAGTTGCCGTCGAAGGCCAGGCCCACCAGATGCCCCTGTGCGTCGAGCGTAGGCGAGCCGGAATTGCCGCCCGTGATGTCCGTGTCGGTCAGGAAGTCCACGGGCAGCGTAGCGATTTCCGGGTTCGTGTAGCCGTCGAACTTCCCCGCATTGATCGCGTCTACAAGGCGCTCCGGCGCATCGAACGGATCCTTGCCGGTGCTCTTCTTCACCACGCCCGCGGCGGCGGTGAACGGCCGGTACACCGGCGCTCCGGGCTTCGGGCTGTAGCCGCGCACGGTGCCGTAGGTGATACGGAGCGTGCCGTTTGCGTCCGGGGCGATGGGATGCGGCGCCGACTGTCGTAGTGCCTGGACGTAGAGCGGTCGCAGCAGGGCGAGCGCGCCCTTGCGCGCGTCCTCGCGGTCCTTCCCGGCCTTCTGCAGCGGGCGCAGTGCCAGCGCCAGGCGGATCATCGGATCGCGGCTCCGGCGCAGCTCGGCGAGCTTCGCGCTCTTCATCAGCTTGACGCGCGTCGAGGTGTCGCCAAGCTTCGTCCCCGCGTAGAGCTTGTCCACGGCCGCCTGGATGTGTTCCCTGGTCGGCTTCTGTCCGCCGAGCAGCGGCTGGAGCAGGGGCTGCCAGGTCTTTCCCGGCAGGCGCGCGGTGCGCAACGCCGACTCCACGAGAAGAGCGCTGTCGAGCTTGTCGCTGTAGCGCTTGTCCAGCGCCTGCTGCTCCTGGACCAGATCCTCCTGATCGCGCTTCTGGTAACCGCCCTCGCGTTCGGCGTCCGGTTTGCCCCGCTCCTCGGCGTTGTGCACGATGGTCATCGCCGCATCCAGCAACCTGGAAAACCAGGTCATCTCGCCGAGCGCCGCGTCGGCGTCGCGCGTCTTCTTGCGTTCGGCGAACACGCCGTCCATGCGCTTGAACACGTCGCCGAACCGGGCCTTTCGCTGTGCATTCGCGTCGATCCACCGCTCGAGCTCACGCTGGCGCTGGTCCTTCTTCTCCGCGGCGCCCCCCTTGGTCAGACCCGCGAGCGCGCCGCGCGTGTAGGTGAGCACGTTGTCCAGGCCCTTCAGGAGCGGCATGCCCTTCAGCCGCGCGTCCTCGTCGGCCTTGCCCAGCTTCTCGATGACGGCGATGTAGTCGGTGCACAGGCGGATGCGCCGCGGGTACCACCAGTCGACGGCCTCGTGCAGCTCGTAGGCGGTCTGGTTGCGGAAAGTGCGGCCCGGGTATCCGGCAACGAGCACCAGGCTGCCGTCCTGCAGCGGCTTGTCGGCAATCTTCAGGAACTGCTTCGGCCGGTACGGCACGTTGTCCACCGAATGCTCGGCGGGCTTGCCGTCCTTGCCGACGTACGCCCGGTAGAAAGAGAAGTCGCCAGCGTGCCGCGGCCAACGCCAATTGTCGATCTCGCCGCCGAAATCGCCGATACCCGACGCGGGCGCGTAGACAAGCCGCACGTCCTTGATCGCGAGCCGCGTGATCAGCATGTACTGGGCGCCGCCGAAGTAGCTCGCGGTCTCGCAGCGCACGTCCGGGCGTCCCTTCTCGCAGTCGGCGACCAGCGCTTTCTCGCGCCGCTCGATGCTGCGCCAGCGTTCCTTGTCGCTCGAAAGCCCTTCGAGCCCGGTGCGCACCTCTTTCGTCACGTCCTTGAAGGACCGCGTCACGAACACACGCCCGGTCGGGCCGATCCACTTCTCGCCTGCCCGGTCCTTGGCGAGGTAGCCGGCTTTCAGGAGGTCCTGCCCCGGCTTCGAGTTGTACGCGAGCGCACCGGTCACGCAGTGGTGGTTGGTGATGATCAGCCCGTCAGGAGAGACGAACGACGCGGAGCAGCCGCCCAGGCTGACCACGGCGCCCAGCGGATAGCCGAGCGGATCCTGGAGCTCTTCCGGATTGAAGCCGAGCCCGAGCTTCTGGAGGGTCGCGGCTTGCGTGGCCATCTGGTCCGGCATCCACATTCCGCCGGGATCGACGTAGCCCTTCGAAACCGGAGCCTTCGCTGCAGCTGGCGCGGTCGCGGTCGGCGCCGGGACGGACGGCGCGGGTGCGACTGGTGGCGGCGGACTGCCGCACCCCACGAAACACGCCGCGACCCCCGCCATTCCCAGCACAACGCTCGAAATCCGTCGCATGCCGGCGGCATATCACGTCGCGGCGGGCTTGCGATCCGGGACCTCACGCCGGCGCTCCGGCGCGTGCTAGGGTCCGCGCGCTCGACGGGAGAAGAAGCATGGCAGACCTCAAGGGAAAGACGCTCTTCATCACAGGCGCCAGCCGCGGCATCGGCAAGGCCATCGCCCTGCGCGCCGCGCAGGACGGCGCCAACGTCGCCGTCGTCGCCAAGACGGCCGAGCCCCATCCCAAGCTGCCGGGCACGGTCTACACCGCCGTGGACGAGATCAACGCCGCCGGCGGCAAGGGCCTGGCCTGCATCTGCGACATCCGCTTCGAGGACCAGGTGGAAGCCGCGGTAAAGAGCACGGTCGAGGCGTTCGGATCCATCGACATCCTGGTCAACAATGCTAGTGCCATCAATCTGACGGGCACGCTGTCGACCTCGATGAAGCGCTACGACCTGATGCACCACGTCAACACCCGCGGCACGTTCCTGTGCTCGCAGAAGGCCATTCCGTTCCTGAAGAAGGCGGACAATCCCCACGTGCTCAACCTCTCGCCGCCGCTCGACATGGAGGCGCGCTGGTTTGCGCCGCACGTGGCCTACACGATGGCCAAGTTCGGCATGAGCATGTGCGCGCTCGGCATGGCGGAGGAGTTCAGGAGCGACGGCATCGCCTTCAACACGCTCTGGCCGCGAACCGCCATCGCGACCGCCGCCGTGCAGAACCTGCTCGGCGGCGACGAGTCGATGAAGCGCTGCCGGACGCCCGGCATCATGGCGGACGCCGCCCACTGGATCCTCACCCGCCCCAGCCGCGAATTCACCGGCAACTACTGCATCGACGAGGACACGTTGCGCTCCGCCGGCGTCACCGACTTCAGCAAATACAAGAACACGGACGTGCCGGACTCCGAGCTGATGCCGGATTTCTTCGTGTAGCTTCGCGCACGTGAGGATTTCGCTGGTGCGCCGGCCGGCCGACCCGGTACACTGCGCTCGCCATGAGACGTCCTGGATGGGCAGCAGTGCTTTCGCTTTTGGGGCTGTTCGGTTGCAGCGCAACAACGGGCACGAACAAGGTGGGCAGCGGCGGCTCCGGAGGAACGATCGGGCTCGGCGGCGCCGGGGGATCGGCGGCGTCGGGCGGGCTCGGCGCGAGCGGCGGCAGCGGCGGCGGATCGGGCGCGCACTGTTCGAAGGCCGCGCAGTACGTCTACGTCATCGACAACGCCGGCGAGCTCTACCGGTTCGACCCGCCGACGCTGCAGTTCACGACGATCGGGTTGGTGGACTGCAACTCGCAGTTCACGCCGTTCTCGATGGCCGTCGATCGCAACGCGAACGCATGGGTCGTGTTCGACGACGGTCACCTCTACAAGGTGAGCACGATCGACGCGAGCTGTACGCCGACGAGCTTTACGCCTGGACAGCAGGGCTTCAAGACATTCGGCATGGGCTTCTCCACCAACGGTCCCAACAGCACGCAGGACACGCTGTTCGTCACCAACTCCGACTTCTCGAATCCGGCGACCAGCGGGCTCGGGACGATCGACACGCAATCACTCCTGCTCACGCACATCGGAGCCTACGATCAGCTCACGACCCGCGCCGAGATGACGGGCACCGGCGACGGGCGGCTCTACGGCGCATTCGAGGGAACCCCGTACGTCGTCGCGCAGATCGACAAGACCAACGCGCACATCATCTCCCAGGCTCCGCAGAATCCAATCCAGTACGCGCCGAACACGTCCAACTTCGCGTTCGCGTTCTGGGGCGGGAGCTTCTGGTTGTTCGTAGGCCCGGGGACGAGCACGGACGTGTTCCAGTTCGATCCGACCGCGAAGACCACGACCAAAGTGAAGAGCGTGGCGTTCGAGATCGTGGGCGCCGGCGTCTCGACCTGCGCGCCCGTCAAGCCGCCGCAGTAGCCCGGGCCGGCCGTCCGCGCCTCGCGTCGCTGGATCCGGCGTTGTCGCCGCGATCGACGCGGACCCACGGAACCTGCCGCTGTCAGGTGCGACGGTTTGTCGCATTCCCCGCGCACAGCGGGGCGCTACGTTCGCCTCGGCCCCCCGCGATGCCCCGCGTGTCCCGATTTTCCTTCGCTTTCGCGACGTTCACCATGCTGCTCGTCGCGCGGCACGCACAAGCCTGCTCGGTGTGCGGGTGCGACGACCCGCTCGTCGCCAGCGCGGATTCGGAGCCGCACGTGGGAACGCTGCGCGCGGCACTTTCCGCGAGCGCCGTGACGGCCTCGGCGCGCAGCGATGACGACCCTCTCGTCACCGAACGGCTGGAGCGGCTGAAGCTCACACCGACCCTCGTCTACACGCCGCTCCGCATGTTGAACGTGGTGGCGGACCTGCCACTGCAGCGCAATCTGTACAGCGCGACTGGCGGCGGAGCGAGCGAGTCGCACGCGCTCTGGGGCATCGGCGACGCGCAGCTCGGCGCGCGCTACTTCGTGGTATCGGCAGTCGACTTCACGGCGCGCCGGCGGCAGGAGCTCGAGCTGTCGGCGGGCAGCGCGTTTCCAACGGGCCCGAACGGCTCGAAGGCCGACGGCGAACGGCTCGACGAGCACGCGCAGCTCGGCCGCGGCGCGTTCGGCCCGTACGGGGGCATCACGTACGCCTTCCACCGGGATCCCTGGAATTTCACGGTCAGCGTGATCGGCCGCGCCTTCACCGAGAACCACTACAGCTACCGCTACGGCAGCTCCTTGCTCTGGAGCGCTGCGGTGCAGTACCGGCCCTGGGACGAGCTGGCCTTCGAGCTCGGCACCAACGACCACTACGAGCTCCACGATACCCAGGACGGCCACCGGCAGACCAATACGGGAGGGCTCGTCCTGCAGGCGAGCCCCGGCCTGGTGGCGCAGGTCTCCGGACAGCTCTGGTTCTCGGCCCGCGTGGAGATCCCGGTCTACACGCACCTGAACGGCCAACAGAGCGTCGGACCGAGCTACGTAGCGATCTGGCGCTACGCGTTCTGAGCCCCTGGAGGTTTCCTCGGCGCCGCGAAGAATGCGACAACGTCGGCATGAGGCGCGAGAACAAGCTGACCATCTGGGGCCGGGACAACTCCATCAACGTGATGAAGGTGCTGTGGGCGTGCGAGGAGCTCGGCCTATCGTACGAACGGGTGGACCTCGGCGGAGCGTTCGGCGGCACCGGCGAGCCGGACTACCTCGCCATGAATCCGAACGGACGCGTGCCGACAATCAAGGACGGCGACACGATCCTCTGGGAGTCGAACGTGTGCGTGCGCTACCTGGCGCACGCGTACGGCAAGTCCAGTCTCTGGCCAGCTGACGGGAGCGCTCGCTGGCGCGCCGAGCAGTGGATGGATTGGCAGCAGACCGCGCTCAACCCCGCGTTGGGCCCGCTCTTCTGGCAGCTCATCCGCACGCCAACGGCCGAACAGGATGCCGCCGTCATCGAAACCATGCGGGCGGCGTGTGCGAGGCAGGTCGCGGTGCTGGACGGGCACCTGGCAGCCCATGACTTCGTGGCCGGCGACGCCTTCAGCATGGGCGATATCCCGGTCGGCTGTGCTGTCTATCGCTGGCTCGCTTTCGACATCGACCGGCCCGCTGCGCCCAACGTGGAGCGCTGGTACCAGCGTCTCACCCAGCGCGACGGCTACCTGAAGCACATCGTGAAGCCGATGACCTAGCGGGACCCGAGCCGCCTACGACGCCGAATCCACAGCCACGAACACCGAGCAGCCGTGGTGGTAGCCCCAGGGGTGGAGCTTGCCGCCGGGCGGGTGATAGTGCCGCTCGATGCGGCCAACGTAGTGCGTGCCACCGATCTCGAACGGGATCTCGGTGCCGAAGGGCTTCGTGTAGTTCGCGTTGATAATCTGGCGCGCCTTCTTCGCGACGGCGGGGGTGATCTCGCTGCCCTTGGCGCGGCGGAGCTTGCGCTCGTGCGGAGCCGGCTTCGGAGCGGCCTGGTGCTTCGGGTGCGCCGCAGCCCTGGGCGCGACCGGCTTCGACGTGACCGCCGCGGTGACTACCGGCGCCGGCTCGGCGTGAATCACCGGCGATGCCAGCGTCGAAGCGCTATTGGCGAGCGTCACAACGAGCGCCGTGCCGATGACCGACAATGCCCTTCTTGTAGCCTTGGTAATGCCCATTTTCCGTCTCCTGGGCGGGTGGTTCCCGGAGGCGGAAAATCGATCTCGAAAAAATGGCAGGAGCGTTGCGGGGGCGGAAAACCCGGGCTACGGGGCATGTCCAGGACGCCCGAGCGCACCCCGACCCACATGTCCGATCCTCTGGATCCCCTGCCGCGACCCGACGGCGCGGACGACGACGACATCGAACAGGCGCGGGTGCGCGCCCAGGTGCGCCGGGGGCTGTTCGGCGGCCAGTCCGAGCCGGTACGCCTCGAACAGTTCGAGATCTCCGGGCGACTCGGCGAGGGCGCGATGGGCGTCGTCTACGAAGCGCGCGACATCGAGCTCGATCGCGTGGTCGCGCTCAAGCTCCTGAGCCCCTCCCTCCGCGACAGCGGCGCACCCACCGGGATGTTGCTCGAAGAGGCCCGGGCGATGGCGCGCGTCCGGCATCCCAACGTGCTCACGGTGCACCAGGTCGGAACGCATGCGGGGCAGGTCTACGTTGCGATGGAGCGCGCCAAGGGGACGCTGCGCCAGTGGCTGGAGCGCGATCGGCCGACCACCGCGCGGATCCTGGAGGTGCTGCTCGCCACCGGCCGCGGGCTCGCCGCGGTCCACCGCCAGGGGCTAGTCCATCGCGACTTCAAGTTGGACAACGTCCTGATGGACGACGAGGGGCAGCCGCGCGTCTCCGATTTCGGTCTTGCCCAAAAGAGCGAGACGCACGAACGCGCGGCGCCATCCAGCCAGGGCGCGCTGCCGCGCGGCGCGCTGATCGGCACGCCCGCGTACATGGCGCCCGAGCAACTGCGCGGCGAGCCCGTCGACGCCCGCAGCGATCAATGGAGCTATTGCGTGACGGCCGTCGAAGCGATGACCGGGCGGCGTCCCTTCCGCGGCGACACGCCGGACGAGCTGCTCGAAACCATGCTCGCGCGCGTGGAGGACGCGGATCTCGACGGCGTACCGCCGGCGGTCGCGAAGATCCTCGAGCGCGGGCTGGATCCGGAACCCGCGGCGCGCTTCCCATCAATGGACGCGCTGCTCGAACGTCTGGACACTGCGCGCGAGAACGCTCCTCGCGGTTCACCGAGCACGCTCTGGATCGGCCTCGCGGGCGCCGCACTGATGGTCGCCATCGCCGTCGTGGCGTGGATGAACCTGAACGGCAAGCAGACGGCCGTCGCGACCTCGGCGTCGGCGCCGCCCAGCGCCAGCACCGCGCCAGCGCCGATGAAGGACATCACACGCCTGTGCCGCACGGCCGTACGCGCCTCGTCCGAGAAGCCCGGCCATTCCGCGGAGCAGGCGTTCGACGGCATCTCCGAAACCGCGTGGACCGAGGCGGCGCCCGGTGACGGCGCGGGGCAGTGGGTGGAAGCGGATTTCCGCCCCGGAACGTGGGTGTCGGAGGTGGAGGTCGGCGGCGGCTGGTCGGCCACGACGGGGTCCGGCACCGATCTCTGGAAGATCAACTCGACTTTCCGCCGCATGCGCGTGTCCTGGGACGGCGGCGAACAGGTCGTCACTTTCGACCGCAAGACCGATCGCGGCAAGCGCAAGAAGGTCGAGGTCAACGCCAAGACAGAGCACGTCCGCATCACCGCGCTGGAAGTCGATCGCGGCCCCTTCCTCGACCTATGCCTGGACGAGGTCGCGGTGTTCGGGCGCTGCCCGGGCAGCGCAGCCCGCCGCTAGCCGCCGACTACTCTTCCGTTGCCCCTTGTGGCTCGATCTGTTCGCGGAGGCCCTGCGCCCACGCTTCGAGGTTCGCCAGGGTCGTCGCGAGCTCTGCCTCCGAGCGGGCGAGCTCTTTCAACTTCGCGTCCAGCGCTTCCTTGCCGCGGCGAAGGCGCGTCCTGACCGTGCCCTCCGGGATGTCGAGCACGCGCGCGATCTCCGGACCGGCCATGTGCTCCCAGTAGTGGAGCTCGAGGGCGATCTGCAGCTCGAGCGGGATCGCGCGTAACGCTTCCAGCAGCAGGCGGTCGCTGTGCCGCTTGTCCGCCAGACGGCTCGGCGACGGACCGAGATCCGCGAGGGACGTAACGCCGAAATCGACGTTGGGGCGCCGGTCGCGATAGCTCTTGTAGAGCTTCTTCCTGGCTATGGCGTAGAGATACGTGCGGAAGCTCGATTCCCCACGGAACGAATCCCGGCTCTCCACGCACGCCAGGAACACGCCCTGGACCAGATCCGCCGGATCGCCCGAGGTCTTGCTCCTGAGGAAGCGGTAGATGCTGTCGAAATGCCGATCGAACAGCTCGTTTCCTGCGCGCGCGTCTCCGGCGCGCCATGCATCGAGCAGATCGTAGTCGCTTGGCATGGGCTGGGAAGCGATCATACCCTGCGGCCTCGCGCGCATGCATACCGAAGTCGCCTTCGTAGCCTTGTTCGGCGTTGCCGCTGCCGTTGCGCTGATGGCGCGACGCCTGCGCGTGCCGTACACGGTGGCGCTCGTGCTCGCGGGGCTTCTGCTCGGCCACTACCGGACCATCGGCGCGCCGCACCTGACCAAGGAGCTCTTGTACGCCATCTTCCTGCCGGGGCTCTTGTTCGAGGCGGCGTTCCACCTCGAGTTCACGCAATTCTGGCGGAACAAGATCGCGATCCACTCGCTCGCCATCCCCGGGCTCCTGGCAGCGATCGCGCTGACGGCGGGGATCCTGGTTCCGGTCGGCAAGGCGCTTTCCTTCGCGCCGGGTTTCGGCCTGGTCGACGCGGCGGTGTTCGCGTCGCTGATCGCCGCGACCGATCCCATCGCCGTCGTCGGGCTATTCAAGACCGTCGGCGCGCCCCGTCGCCTCGCCATCCTCGTCGAGGGCGAGAGCATGCTGAACGACGGCACGGCGGTCGTGGTGTTCGCGATCGTCCTGAGCGCCGCGACCGGAACCCCGATGACGATCTCCAGCGGGGTGCTCGAGTTCGTGAGGGTCGTGGGGCTCGGAGCGTTCGTGGGCGCGGTGGCCGGTTACGGGATCTCCAAGATCATCCAACGCGTCGACGACCCGATGATCGAGATTACGCTGACGACGATCGCTGCGTACGGCGCGTTCCTCGTCGCCGAGCACCTCCATGTGTCGGGCGTCATAGCAACGGTGGTGGTGGGCATGCTGTGCGGCAACTACGCGGCGCGCACGGGCATGAGCCCGACCACCCGCATCGCGGTCGAGAGCTTCTGGGAGTACGTCGCCTTTGCCCTGAACTCGATCGTGTTCCTGCTGGTGGGCCTCGAGGTGCACATCGACTCGCTGGTAGCGGCGTGGAAGGCGATTCTCGTCGCCTGGTTTGCGGTTACGCTGGGGCGCGCTGCGGTGATCGCCGTAGTGACCGCGGCCCTCAAGCGTTCGCACGAAGCCGTGCCGACGAAGTGGGCGGCCGTTCTCACCTGGGGCGGCATGCGGGGCGCGCTCAGCATGGTGCTCGTCCTGGCGCTGCCCCAGGCATTCGTCCATCGCGACCTCCTGATCAACATGACGTTCGGCGTGGTGCTCCTGAGCATCCTGGTGCAGGGCGTGACGATGGCACCGCTGCTCGCGCGGCTGGGCCTGGTGTCTTCGCGCCTTGATCGCAACGAGTACGAGACGCGCAAGGGCGCGCTGCTGGCCGCCAACGCAGCACTCGCGGAGCTGGACCGACTGGCACGCGATCACTCGACGCCCGACGACGTGATCGAGCCGCTGCGGGAAGAATACCGCGAGCGAGCCGCGCAGGCGGAAGCGCGCCTACACGATCTCCGGCTGGACCACGGCGACCTGCAACGCGAAGAAGCGGAGGCTGCACGGCGGCACCTACTGCTCGTCGAGAAGGACGAGCTACTCAGAGGCCGCCGCCAGGGCGTGCTCACCGAAGAAGCCTACGACAAGCTGGTCACCGACGTGGACGCACGGCTCCGCGAGATGAGCCGCGAGGGGGAGGAGCCCTGACACCAGGGCTCCCCGAGTCCAGAGCTCAGCCGCCCATCACGCCTTTCATCGCCGCGCCGGCCGCTTCCATCGCGTTGGCGAAAGGCTGGGCCTTGGAGAGATCGTTGATCTCCTTCCACTTGCCAGCGACGTCCTCGGGTCCAAAGCCCTTGGATGCGTCGAGCGTAACGCCGGCGCCTTCCACCACCGCAACGCGCGCCACGTAGCCGCCGCCGACGGCGTAGGTCTGCGCCGTCTCCTCGACGCCCTCGGAGCACAGGTAGGCGACGAGCGGGCTGACGTACTCGGGCAGGAGCTTGTCCAGCACCGCCGGCGGCATGATCGTCTCGGTCATGCGGCTCTTCGCCACCGGCGCAATGACGTTGCTCTTGATGTTGTACTTGGCGCCCTCGTGAGCCAGCGTCTTGGCGAGGCCCACGATGCCGAGCTTGGCCGAGCTGTAGTTCGCCTGGCCGAAGTTGCCGTACAGGCCCGCCGCGCTGGTCGTGAACACCACGCGACCGTACTTGCCCTCGCGCAGCATGGGCCAGGCCGCCTTGGTCACGTACATGCTGCCGTACAGGTGCACGCGCAGCACCTTGTCCCAGTCCTCCTCGGTCATCTTCATGAAGGACACATCGCGCAGGATGCCGGCGTTGTTGACGACGATATCGAGCTTGCCGAAAGCGTCCTGGGCGGTCTTCACGATCTTCTGCGCGCCCTCCATGGTGTCGACGCCGTCGTAGTTGGCTACGGCTTCGCCACCGGCCGACTTGATCTCCTCGACGACCTTGTCGGCCATCTTCGAGCCCGTCCCGGAGCCGTCGACGGAACCGCCCAGGTCATTGACGACGACCTTGGCGCCGCGCGAGGCGAGCAGCAGGGCATGCGAACGGCCCAGGCCTCCGCCTGCACCGGTGACGATCGCGACTCGGTTGTCGAAACGGATGTCGGCCATCGGAAATCTCCTTGTCTGGAAATGTGGCGCGGCGGCGGGGGCGGCCGGGCCGCCGGGTTGCCGCCCGCTTGGGACGGGCGCGAGAACGTAGACGCTTGCGCCGCGGGGCTCAAGCGTCGTTCGACCGTGCGGCCAGAATTCGATGACCGACCACATTTCCTCTACTGCGAGGCCGGAAGCCGCCGCGGTCAGGGCATCGGATGCGCCAGGAAGAAGTCCACCATTGCCGAGCTGGCGTTGATGTCCTGCGTCTGCTTGCCGACTCCGGCGAGCGGGTCGGTCCCACCCGGCCACTGGTGGCCGCCGCTGGAAATCGTGCACAGCTCGACGTTCGCGCCGGCCTTGCAGCTCTGGTACTCGGTGCAGGTCGTGTCCCCGTTCTTGAAGACGGTCTTGGGCGTGGCGTCGGTGCAGCCGCTGTTGGTCTTCCAGAGCTTGATCGCGTCCGCCACGCTCATCGCGCCGCCGAGGCCACCGCCGTTGTAGGGCACGACGATGTCGGAGGTGCCGTGGAACTCGATCACGGGGATCGGACGGGACGGCGTGCAGGATTTCACCGCGATAGGTCCGGAGACGGGTGCGATGGCAGCGATGCGCGAGCCCAGCTCGCAGCCGAGCCGGCTCGAGAACATCCCGCCATTGGAGAAGCCCGCGGCGTAGACGCGCTTGGCGTCGACGCACAGCTCGCTCTCGAGCTTGTCGAGCAGGTCCTTCGTGAACTCCACGTCGTCGATCTGCGTCGCGGACGCCGTCCCGCAGCACTGCGGGCCTGCGTTGAAGCTGTTGCTGACGCCCTGCGGATAGACGACGATTACGCCGTGCTTGCCGGCGATCGGCGTCATTCCCGTCGAGGCTTCGATGCGCGCCGCGTCCTCGAGGTAGCCGTGATAGAGAAGCAGCAGCGGCGCGTACGACTTCCCGTCGTAGCCCGGCGGCACCACCAGATGCGCCGTGCGCTGCCGGCCGCCCGACGTGACGGTGACGGTGCTCGCGCCGGGAGCCATCGGCGGGAGCGTGCACGCAGGCGCAAAACCGCCCGCTCCACCAGCACCCGCGCCGCCGCCACTCCCGGAGGAGCCGCCGGAGCCCGCAGAGCCGCCGGCGGCCACACCGCCGGAGCCCATCCCGGCGCTGCCGCCCGATGCTCCGCCATTGCCACCGGCCGCGGAGCCGCCCTGCCCCGCCGTTCCGCCGCTGCCGTGCGACGAGATGTCCGAGCTGGACCCTCCGCAACCCGCCAACCCGAGGGCCAGACACCCAACTATCAGCCCCTTCATGCCGAGCATGGTAGATCGGGCCGGCCCGCCAGCCAATGAGGATAAGCGCCTTTCGTTCCGGGCGGAAGAATCCGATCAGCGAGCGCGGCAAGTGCGATCGGCAGCGCAGTACTGACTCGCCGCGCATTCCGGATTGCAGAGTGGCACGCACCGGCCCTGCTGGCAGTCGTAACCGGGGCTGCACGGAGGTTGGCAACTCCCGGACGGTGCCGCCGAGGCGGTCGCCGTTGGCTGCGGCGCTGCAGGCGGCGGCGCCGTCGACCGCGGCAAAGCGGCCGTCGGCGGAAGCGAAGTCGCCACCGGATAGCGAGCCTGCGGCTGGGGATAGCGCGGCGGCGGCGGGCAGAAGAACGAACGGCCCAGGATATGGGTTCCCCAACCCCAAGGGTAGTTTGACTCGACCGCGTCCAGCACGACCACGTTCGCTCCCTGATCGGACGCCTGCTGCCGCAGGTCCAGATAGTAGTTTTCCGCTTCGCCCGTCACCGTCCCGATGGGCCGGCAGTACGGCGGCGGCTCGGCTTTGGTGATCCCCACCTGCGGTGGCCGACTCTCGTGACAGGACGCCAGGACGGCCCCGAGCAGGCAGAAACCCAGCAGGTACGGCAAAGCGCGATGTTGCACTGTGGCAACACGCTATCGGATCACCTCGAAGCGAACAAGGCGCGCTACTCGTACGTCACCGACAGCACCTCGATGTCGATCTCGCCCGCCGGCCGCCGCACGGTGACCACGTCGCCGACCTTCTTCTTGAGCAGAGCGCGGCCGAGCGGCGACTTGAAGCTGAGGCGCCCCGCGGCAGGATCGGCCTCGTCCGGACCGACCAACATGTACCGGCTCCGCTTGCCGTTCTCGTCCTCGACCTCCACCGTCGCGCCGAAGTAGACGACATCGCTCTCCGCGCGCTCCTTGACGACCACCGCGCTGTCGAGCCGCTTGGTGATGAAGCGGATGCGCCGGTCGATCTCGCGCAGCCGCTTCTTGCCGTAGATGTACTCGGCGTTTTCCGACCGGTCGCCCTGCGCAGCGGCGTCGCTCACCTCCTGTACGACGCGGGGTCGCTCGACGCTGGCGAGATGGTTCAGCTCGTCGGCCAGCTTCTTCGCTCCTTGCGGAGTCAGATAGGTCGGGCCGCGCGGCCCTTTCTCTGCGCGTCGGGCTGCCACGCGCACGAATCTACGCGACAGGGGTTGACCTGGAAAGCTAACTCGATTAGCTAATAGGCTACATTGCGAAGCCCAAGGAGGTCACCATGATGTCAACAGCCATGAATTCCGCAATCCAACCCAGAAGGGAAGCCACAGCCAGCGCGACGCAGACCCGCTACCTTGACCGGCCTGGAGGCCGGATCGCCTACGACGTGACCGGCAGCGGGCCGCTCGTGGTGGCCGTTCCCGGCATGGGCGATCTGCGCTCGAACTACCGCTACCTGGTGCCGGCGCTGGTCGCCGCGGGCTATCGCGTGGCCACGATGGACCTGCGCGGGCACGGCGACAGCGACGCGACCTTCGACAGCTACGACAACGTCGCCAACGGCTCCGACACGCTGGCGCTGATCGAGCACCTCGGAGGGCCGGCCGTCGTCATCGGCAACTCGATGGGCGCGGGCGCGGCAGCCTGGGCGGCCGCCGAGGCTCCGCAGAAGGTCTCGGGTCTAGTGCTGGTCGGACCGTTCGTGCGAAACCCACCGACCAGCTTCTTCAAGATGCTGATGTTCCGGCTGGCACTGCTCCGCCCCTGGGGCGCCGCAGCCTGGAACGCCTACATCCCGAACCTCTACCCGGGCCGTCCGCCGGCCGACCTCGACGAACACCGCGCGCGGATCCGCGAGAGCCTGCGCAGGCCGGGCCACTGGTCGGCGTTCGCCGCCACGACGCACACCTCGCACGAGCCGGCCGAAGCACGGCTCGGCGAGGTGAGAGCTCCGACACTGGTAGTGATGGGCGACGCCAATCCGGATTTCGACGACGCCACGGCCGAGGCGGCATACGTTGCAGAGCAGCTGCGTGCCGAGTCGGTCATGGTCCCCGGCGCCGGGCACTACCCGCACGCGGAGTACCCCGAGCTCGTCGGTCCGGCCATCGTCGGTTTTCTCGAGCGGGTCATCGGTCGTGCCTAGGGCGGGGCTGAGCGAGGAGCGGGTCGTCCTGGAGGCGGCCCGCCTCGCTGACGAGGCCGGCTACGATGCCCTCACGCTGGCCGGCATAGCCGCCCGGTTCGGCGTCCGACTTCCGAGTCTTTACAAGCACATAGGCGGTCTGGACGCCTTGCGCCGCCTGGTCGCGGCGCAGGCTGTCCGCGAGCTCGCCGAGGAGCTGGGCCGGGCCGCCGTCGGCAGGTCCGGCAGCACAGCTCTGCGCGCCCTCTCCGACGCCTACCGCGGCTACGCGCAACGTCACCCCGGGCGCTACGCCGCGACCCTGCGCGCACCGGAACAGGACGACGCCCAGCTCCAGGCCGCCAGCAAGGCCGTGCTCGAACGTCGTCTTCGCAGTGCTCGACGGCTACGGCCTCGCCGGAGACGATCTGGTCGATGCCACCCGCGTGCTGCGCAGCGCCCTGCACGGCTTCGTCAGCCTGGAGTCCGCGGGCGGCTTCGGCATTCCCCAGGATGTCGACCGCAGCTTCGACCGCGTCGTCCAAAGCCTCGACGCAGCGTTCAGGAGCTGGGGCTCGGGCGACGCTGCGAAGGCGTGAGACCACGCCAACGATCAAGGTCGGTTAGCCGACCGCGGCGCTTCCTCTGGAAGTAGACGCCCTGCGCCGATTCGTCCAATGTGGGCGCGGAGGGCATCGACAAGTGCGCAAGGGCATCAAGGTCGCGATCGTCACGGTCGCGTTGGGCGCGGTGGTGATCATCATCGGTGTGTTGCTCGCGATCAAACCATTGCTCACGCGCTACGTGGTCGCCCAGGCACATGACCGTGGCGTGGAGCTGACACCGGGCGAGCTCCACTTCGGTCTGGGTTGGGTCCAGCTCGATGGGTTCGGCTTCACGCTGAATGGAGTTCGCGGCGTGACCGGCAAGCTCGGCCGCGCCGACATCGATCTGGACGGCTTTTCGCCGTCGAAGATCACCCTCACTGGCGTCAACGTCCGGGCTTCTGGCGCCCCCGCGGCGATAGCGCTGGACCTGGCGCGCTGGGCCCAGCGCTACGGCGGGAGCTTCGCCGGCACCCCGCTCGCCGCCCATGTTGTCACGCTCCAGTACGTCTCGGAGCACGGCTCCGGGACGTGGCTCTCGGTGCAAGGCGGCGAGCTCGGCAAGGCCAGCGATGGAACCTCCATGCTCAGCGCGAAGAAGGTCACCGTTCTGGGCCATGACCTCGGCGGCGTCGACGCGCTATGGAAGCGAAGCGCTACCGAAGTCGAGGTCGGCGTGGGGGCGCACACGATGTCCAACGCGCCGCTCCTCGTGGAGCTCGGTTACGCGGGCGACAAGCCCAGTGCCACGATCACCGTCGCCGAGACTCCGCTCTCCACGTTGAACAGCTCGTTCCAGCTCGGTCTGCCGGTCGACAGCATCAAAGCCAAGCTACGCGCGGTGATCGCGCTCGGCGACGGTACGGGTCCGCTCGATGGCAATCTCGATCTCACACTGAAGGGTTGGACGCCGCCGCACCCGCGCGAGCTCGACGAGATCGTGTTCGGCGACACGACGACGGTGCAATCGAAGTTCCGCATCGCGGCCGACCGCATGCGCGTGGTGCTCAGCGGCATCAAGCTCGGGGCCGGAGCCTTCAAGCTCGGCGGCACGGGTCTGGTCACCCGCGAGCCGGATCACGGGCAAATCCAGCTGGATTTGAAGGGCAGCCTGGCCTGCGCCACGGTCGCGCAATCGGCCGCGGATACGCACCTCGGGCGCACCATCGGGCACTGGCTGGGCATGGCAGCGCACCAGGCGCTCGGGGGGAACGTCTCCGTGATCGTGAAGATCGACGCGGACACGCGCAAGCTCTCCGATGCGAAAATCCTCCGGACCATCGGTGTCGGCTGCGGACTCAAGCCATTGAAGCTGCCCGACCTTGCCGACCTGCCGCAGTTCGATCTGTCGAAGCTGCCTGGGCTCGCCGATCTCGGTCTTCCCTCTCCAGGCGCGAGCGGCAGTGCGTCGATTCCCGCGCTGCCAAGCCATCTGCCCCAGCTGCCGAGCGGTCTACCCGCGCTGCCTCCGGGGCTGCCCCCACCGCCGAAGATCGATCTCCCCGGCTTCGCCGCGCCGAAGACGAAGACTACGGCGACGCCCGCGCCAAAGACGGCGGCGCCAAAGACGACGTCATCGAAGACCACGCCGGCGCCCGCCGCGAGTCACTGAAGCTCGATCGTGTCGCCGGGCGCGGGCAGAAGCACGCGTGCCGTGCCGCGATAGCGTTCCACCTCGGCGCGGACGGCGTCCTTGTTGCGCCGTCCTAGATGCAGCAGGCACAGCGTACCGACGCCCAGCTCATCGGCCATCGAGAGCAGCTCGCGGGCACCGGCGTGGCCACGCGGCGCCTCGTCGGCGGCGTAGGACTCGTGCACGAGCAACCCAACGCCTCGGTACAGCTCGCGCGTGGCGTCGCTGGGCGCGCCGTCACCGCTGTAGGCGAAGCTCCGCCCCGCCTCGTCGATGCGCAGCGACAGGTTCCTCACGCCGTGTGCGCTCTTCGCGTTGGAGAGCGTCAGCGCTCCTCGCGCCATCACTTCGCCGGGACGAAGCTCGCGCGGTTCGATCGGATAGCAGCGCTCTGGTGGGTAGGAGCCGGGGTAGCCGAGCTCGAGCAATTTCTCCAGCCAGCCGCCCACGCCCGGTCCGCCGATCACCTCCAGAGGCCGCGTGCGCCCCTCCTCGCGCATCCACAGGAGGAGGGCCGGCAGGCCGAAGCTGTGGTCGGCGTGCTGGTGCGTGACGTAGATCGCGTCGAGCAAGGACGGATCCCGGGTCAGGCTCCAGAAGGCGTGGGGTACCCGGAAGCCGCAGTCGCAGAGCACCGTTCGCTCGCCCTGGTAGAGCAGGCTCGTGTTCGGAAGCCCCGGATCGAAGGCTTCCCCCGTTCCGACGAACGTGATGCGCGACATGCGGCTGGCTGCGCCGGTGCTGGGCGGCGCGTTCGTCGCAGTCTAGCGCCCTCGCGAGCCCTGTTGCCTCTTCGAATATTTTCAAATAAACCCTTTGCCCGCTTGTTCGAAAATGTTAGAAGAAGGCCCATGACATCCCGGCTGGAACGCCACGCCGAGCAGCTCGGAGCCCTGGGCCATCCGGTGCGGCTGACGATCCTCCGGCACGTGGTCCAGGCCGGGGAGAAGGGCGCTTCGGCCGGGGATATCCAGTCGCGCGTGGACATGCCGGCGTCGACCCTCAGCCACCATCTCAAGCGCCTGCTGGACGCGGGGCTTCTGACCAGCCGGCAGGAGGGGACCTTCCACTTCTACGCAGCCGAGTACAGCGCGCTGCGTACGCTCACCAACTACCTGTGGGAGGACTGCTGCAAGCGGGGCAATTCCACCTGCTGCTAGGCCCGTCATCCCCGTTGTGCCTTCGAACCAGGAGTCCATCCATGAAAGTGCTCAAACCCCATGTGTCGCTGAACGTCACCGATATCGATCGCTCGGTCGCCTTCTACGAGAAGGCATTCGGCGTTGCAGCGACCAAGCGCCGCCCCGGCTATGCCAAGTTCGACCTGTCGTCACCCAGCCTCAACCTGTCGATGGTCGAGGCGACGCGCACCGGCGAGAACGCGAGCCATTTCGGCATCCAGGTGGAAGGCACGGAGGACGTGCTGGAGGCGCGCAAACGCTTCGAGGACGCCGGGCTCTCGATCTTCAGCGAGGAGAACACAGCCTGCTGCTACGCCGTCCAGGACAAGGTGTGGATCGAGGATCCGGACGGCAACTCCTGGGAGGTCTTCGTCGTGAAGGGCGACGCCGACGTGATGAAAGAAGACGACAGCATGTGCTGCGCACCGGCGGCCATCCCGCAGAAGGCGGCAAAGTCTTCAGGTTGCTGCGGATCGAAGGGCAGCAGCTGATTCTGTGCGGAGGGCGCGCCTTGTCCGCCCTCCACGGTCCCGCTATGAACGCGGGCGATGAGCCGTATCACCGTTCTCGGCGCGGGCATGATGGGCAGCGCGCTGTGCGTGCCACTGGTCGACCGGGGGCACGAGGTACGGCTGGTGGGCACGCATCTGGACGGGGAGATCGTCGCAAGCCTGCGAGCGAGCGGCGTCCACCCCAAGCTGAAGTACGAGCTGCCGCGCGCCATCCGCGTCCATCCCCTGGACGAGCTCGACCAGGCGATCGAGGGCGCCGACGTGATCGGCGTGGGCGTGAGCTCGCCGGGCGTGCGCTGGGCCGCCGGCAAGCTCGCCCCCTATGCTCGGCCCGATGTCCCGATCGCGATGATCACCAAGGGGCTGGAATGGAACGGCAGCGCGCTCGGCCTGCTCCCGGATCTGCTTCGTGATGGCATCGGCCGCGGCGGCGTCGAGCCGGTCGCAGTGGCCGGGCCGTGCATCGCCGGCGAGCTGGCCCGACGCGTGGAGACCTGCGTCGTGGTGACGAGCCGCGACCTCGAGGCGGCCGGGCAGATCGCGGAGCTCTTCAAGACGAACTACTACCACCTGTGGCAAAGCCCCGACGTGGCCGGCGTCGAGGCGTGCGCTGCGCTCAAGAACGCCTACGCGATGGGCATGGCCTTCGGGCAGGGCCTGCACGAAAAGCGCGGCGGCGAGCCCGGCAGCGTCGCCATGCACAACTACGAGTCGGCCGTGTTCGCCCAGTCGGTGCGCGAGATGCGGCGCATCGTCGAGCTCATCGGCGGCGATCCGGACAGCGCGGTCGGCATGGCCGGCATCGGCGATCTCAACGTCACCTGCAACGGCGGGCGCACCGGACGCTTCGGGCGGCTTCTAGGCCTGGGACTGGGCCGCGAGGAGGCGGTGCGACGCATGCAGGGCGCAACGCTCGAGTGCCTCGACATCCTCGCCGTGATGCGCAAAGCGCTGCCTGCGCTCGAGACCCAGGGCCGGCTTCGCGCGGAAGAGCTGCCGCTGCTCCGGCACATGGCCGAGGTCGCGCTGGACGACGCGCCCATCGAGATGCCGTTCGAGCGGTTCTTCGGATAGACCATGAGCGCGGGCGATCTGGTTCTCGGCATCGACGCCAGCACCACCGCGGTGAAGGCCATCGTCTGGGACCTCGAAGGGCACATGCAGGGCGAGGGCCGCGCGCCCATCTCGCTCGACAACCCCGCGCCGGACGCGTGGGAGCAGGACGCCGAGCAGTGGTGGACCGCGACCACGGCGGCGATCCGCAGCGCGGTGTCCGCGCTAGGCGGTCCGGATCGCATCCGCGCGCTGTCCGTCACGCACCAGCGCGAGACCTTCGTGCTGACCGATGCCGACGGCCGACCGCTGCGCCCGGCGCTGGTGTGGATGGACGCGCGCTGCCGGCCGCAGGTGAAGGCCGCCATCGAACGCCTGGGCGAAGAGCGCATCCACACCATCAGCGGCAAGCCGCCCTGCGTCACGCCCTCGCTCTACAAGTTCATGTTCCTGATGGAGCACGAGCCGGAGCTCCGCGGCCGCGACTTCCGGCTGTGCGACGTGCACGCCTTCCTCGCCTGGCGGCTCACCGGACGCTTCGCCACCTCGCTCGCCAGCGCGGATCCGCTCGGCCTGGTCGACCTGGGCGCCCGGGAATGGTCCAGCGAACTACTTGATTTAACTGGGATTTCCCGCGACAGGCTACCCGCCCTGATCGAACCCGGCGAGCGTCTGGGCACCCTGTCTGCGGGCGCGGCCGGACAATGCGGCCTCGCCGCCGGGCTGCCCGTGATCGCCGGCGCCGGCGACGGACAGGCCGCCGGCCTCGGTGCCGGCATCAGCGCGCCGGGCCGCGCGTACCTGAACCTCGGCACGGCCATCGTCTCCGGCATGCTGTCGCGCGACGCGCGCATCGATCGCGCCTTCCGCACCATGGTCGGCGCTGCGCCCGGCAGCTTCTTCCTCGAGACGGATCTGAAGGGCGGCACCTTCACGCTGACCTGGCTGGTCGAGAAGCTGCTCGGACACCGCGCGGAGGAGACGAACGCGGTGCTCGCGGAGCTGGAAGCCGAAGCCGCCGCGATCCCGCCCGGCTCTCACGGCCTGATGCTGGTGCCGTACTGGAACGGCGTGATGAACCCCTATTGGGACGACGAGTCCGCAGGCATCACCCTCGGCTGGCACGGCGGCCATGGCCCCGCGCACGTCTATCGCGCCATCCTGGAGGGCATCGCGTTCGAACAACGCCTGCACCTCGAAGGCGTCGAGCGCGCGTCGGGGCAGAACATCCGCGAGCTGGTGGTCATGGGCGGCGGTTCACGGAGCGCGCTCTGGTGCCAGCTGATCGCGGACGTCACGCAGAAGCGCGTGGTGCGCGCCGGCGAGAGCGAGGCCACGGCGCTCGGCGCCGGCATGCTCGCAGCAGCAGGCGTGGGCCTCCACGCGAGTGTTTCCGCCGCAGCCGCCGCGATGAGCTCCAGCGCCGGGACTTTCGACCCGGGCAGCGCGGCCGAGCAGTACGAACAGCTGTACAGCGAGGTATACAAGGGGATCTACCCGGGGCTCCGCGAGTCCCTGCAGAAGTTGATCCGCCTGGGACGCTGACCGTTGCGCCAAACGCTGCCCTACGACCCGAGAAGCCAGCTCGCTCCCCAGGCGGGATGGGTGGCTCTGCTGGGTCGCCGCGCGATCGGCGCCTGGCGCAGCTGCCGCGGGATCTGGACAACGCTGGCCGACGCGCTCGGCTCGGTGAGGACGCCGGGCAAGAGCGCGCGCGCCACAGCGCACCGGATCGCGCTCACCCAGATCCAGTTCACCGGCGTGCAGGCCGTCGTGCTGGTGAGCCTGATAGCGCTGTTCATCGGCGCCACCATCATCATCCAGACCAACATCCTGGCGCCGGGAACGCCCGCCGACATGCTCGGCAAGATCCTGGTCGCCGTCGTGCCGCGCGAGCTTGCCCCGCTCATCACGGCCATCATCGTCGCGGGACGCTCGGGCACCGCCATCGGGACCGAGCTCGGCAACATGCGCGTCAACTCCGAAGTGCTCGCGCTCTCGTCGCTGGGCATCGACCCACCGCGGTTCATCGTGCTGCCACGGATCATCGCGACCGTGGTGAGCGTGCTGGTGCTGACGGTGTACTTCAGCGTCGTCGCCATCCTCGGCGGCTACGTCGTGAGCCTGGCCATCACGACGACCAGTTTCACCGCGCTCCGCACTGGCTTCGCCGAGGCGCTCGGCCCCGCCGATCTGCTGCTGTTCCTGCTCAAGGGCGTCGGGCTCGGCGCGATCGTCGGCTGGCTCTCCTGCCACTACGGGCTGGGCGTGAAGAGCTCCCCGACGGAAGTGCCGCGCCAGGCGAGCCGTGCGGTGATGCTCAGCCTGTTCGGCTGTGTCGCGTACAACACGTTGCTCACGGCGTGCTTCTACTGGATCGTCGGCGCGCCGATCCGCGGCACGGGGCCGTTTTGAGCGACGTCGGGCTCTCGCTCAGGGAGGCGTCGTTCAGCTACGGCGACCTGCCGGTGCTGGTCGAGACCAGCCTGGACGTGCCGCGGGGCAGCGTGCTTGTCGTTACCGGCGACAACGGCGTCGGCAAATCGACGCTCTTGTACGTGTGCGCGGGGATCCTGCACTCGACCAGCGGACACGTGCTGCTCGACGGCCACGAGCCCGACCCACATCGCCCGAGCGCTCTGTTCCGGAGCGGCGTCCGCCGTGGCTTCGTCTTCCAGAACGGCGGCCTGCTCTCGAACCAGTCGGCTCTCGCCAACGTCACGCTCGCCCTCTCCTACCATGCGGATGTGCTGGGCCTCGACGACGCGGCGATCGACCGCCGTGCGCGCGACGCCCTGAGCGAGGCCCACGTCGACCAAGCCGACATGCACTCGTTGCCCGCGCACCTGTCCTACGGCGTGCGCAAGCGCGTCGCGCTCGCCCGCGCGCTGGCGCTCGAGCCCAACTTCGTCTTTTTCGACGATCCCGATACCGGTCTGGACGCTCCCACGTTGTCGCTCTTTCACGACATCCTGATCCGCTACCGCGACGATCCCACCGTCACGATGGTCGTCGCCACCAACCATGCCCTCCTCCTGCGGCGTCTGGGCGTCCACCCGTTCGAGCTCCGCGGCGGGGAGCT
Organism: uncultured delta proteobacterium; assembly: GCA_963826085.1. GTDB lineage: Bacteria > Myxococcota_A > Polyangia > Polyangiales > Polyangiaceae > CAWDXG01. Next base: position 918,764 of record CAWGVN010000001.1, read on the forward strand.
CCTCGACCACGAGATCGACGGCTAGGCTGGCGGGTCCTGGCAGCCTCCGCACGCCGCGGATACGCAGCGAGCGCGCCGCCCCGCACGCCCCTGCCCCGCAACACGCGCAATTTTTCCAAGGTGCGCGCCCGGCGGGACGTGATCATATTGGGGGCGTCCGGCCGAGTGCCGGTAGGGAGGTGGGGCATCGCCGGCCAAGGTCCAGAGCTCGCACTCGTGGTGGCGACCTACCGCCGCCCGGACGCCATACAAACGCTGATCGCGTCACTGGAGCGGCAGACGCTAGGGCGCGACAAATTCGAGGTGCGTATCGTGGTGGACGGACACGACGAGCACGAGCCGATCTACCGATCGCTCTTCGACGCAGCCGCCGCACGCAATCTGCCGCTCGTCGCCCGCTTCCAGGACAACGCCGGCCAGTCGGTTGCGCGCCACCGGGCAATCCTCGCGACAACAGCACCGTGGATCTGCGTGATCGATGACGACATGGAGCTCGCTCCGGGTTTCCTCGCCGCGCACCTCTCGGCGCTCGAAGCCGGCGGACCGCGGACGGTCGCGATCGGCAGGGTCATCCCCGAGCAGGGCTGGCAGCAGCAGCCGCTGTATGAAGCGGTCCGCACCTACGCGATGCTCGAGCTGCATCAGGGGCTGGCGCGCGGCATGCAGCCGAAGCCGAGCGCCTTCGTCACGCAGAACGTTGCGTTCTCCAGGGAAGCGTATCTCGAGGTGGGCGGCTTCGACGACAAGCTGCGGCTCGGTGAAGACCTGGAGATCGGCATGCGGCTTCTCGAGTCAGGCAGCCGCTTCGTCTTCGTCGACGACGCCGCGGCGATCCACCGCTCCCGCGTCGGAGCGTGGTCGACGTGGCTATCGCGACAGGTCGCGTACGGTCACAACGCCGTCTACATCCACGAGAAACACGGCTACTCGGCAGACACCCACCCGCTCAGGAACCTGGTGAACGGCAGCCGCCTGAACGCCCTCGCCGTGCGCGGCCTGTGCTGGTCGGACCGGCTGGGACGCGGCAGCATTTCCGGCCTCCGGAAGCTGGGCGAGGGGCTTCAGCGGCTCGGGCTCGCCGAACCTGCCATCGCTACGCACAAGGCCATCCTCGCCATCGCTTTCCACCTCGGCGTGAAGGAAGCGCTCGGATCATGGAATGCGGTGCGGGACCAGGCCCGCGCCTTTGCAGCGCGCCCCGACAGGCCGCTTGATCCGACCTGAGGAAGAATCGGCGGCTTGTTCGCGTAGGACCGGGGGCACATTTCCCCACGGGAGGGTGGCTGATGACCTCGAAGACCGCGCGCTGGTTCCTGATCCCCGCAATATTGGCCGCGCCGCTGGCCGTGGCAGCTTGCGGAAGCAGCAACAATGGCGGGGGCGGCGGTAGCGGCGGCTCCAGCACCGAAGGCGGCGCGGGCACCGGCGGAACCGGCGCCACCGGCGGAACCGGTGCCACCGGCGGAACCGGCGCCACCGGCGGAACCGGCGCCACCGGCGGAACCGGCGCCACCGGCGGAAGTGGCGGAACCGCGGGCACGGGCGCGACGGGCGGAACGGCAGGCAGCGGCGGCTCCGCCGGCACGGATGGCGGAGCAGGCACGGGCGGCACCTCAGGCAGCGGCGGTTCCGCCGGGACGGGCGGCGCGGGGGGCAGCGGAGGCAGCAACGCGCTCGACTGCACGAAGTACAGCTCGGCCACGGTGACCAGCGGGTGCCAGAGCTATGCGGCGGCCTATTGCACGCTGATTGGCAAGTGCGCTCCGGTGCAATTCGCACTGCTGCGCGTCGCCAACGAGTCAGCGTGCGAGAGCGCGCTCGACGACGCTTGTCAGCGCACCCTGAACGCGCCCGGCAACGGCACGACAGCCGCTGCGGCGGCGGCGCTCGGCGCCTATCTGCCGACTCTCAGCTGCGACGACTTCTACTCCATGAGCTCGGTTTCCCTCCCGACGGGTTCCGGCTGCGGGAGCGCCGGCAGTCTGCAGGACGGCAAGGTCTGCTACAGTGACAGCCAGTGCCAGAGCGAGAGCTGCCAGGCGCAATCTGGCAGCGTGTGCGGCACCTGCGCACCCCTGTCGCAACAGGGCAGCTCCTGCACGTTCGACAGCGACTGCGCGAGCGGCCTGTACTGCGCCAACGTCAGCGGCTCGACCTACCAGTGCGAGCCGGAGATCCAGATCGGCGCTTCCTGTGCGGGCTTCGCGAGGTGCGTGGACGGCGCATTCTGCGACTCGAACGACAAGTGCGTGGCGGTAGGCGGCGCGGGCGCAAACTGCGGGAGCGACCAGGAGTGCCAGCAGGGGCTCGTGTGCGGCGCCAGCGGCACCTGCACGAAGCCGGCGCTCGGCACGTTGGGCGCGACGTGCGACCACAACGTGACGCTGAGCTGCAACAGGAACCTCGGTTTCCTCTGCGACATCAACACAGACAAGTGCGTTGACAGCCAGATACCGGGTCCCGGCGACACCTGCGGCGCGATGCAGGTCGGCGGGCACACCGTCTACAACATCTTCTGCACCGGCGGCGCCTCGTGCATCATGGCGAGCGGCTCGAGCACGGGCACGTGCGTGGCGGTGGCCGCGGACGGCGCCTCCTGCGACACGACCAATGGTCCCGACTGCGGCATCAACGCGGCGTGCGTCAACGGCAAGTGCACCGTAGCGGATTCGACGACCTGCTCGAACTGACGCCAGGACGATACGCGGGAACGGTTCGGTCCTGCGGTCCCGGCCCGAGGACGGCGGGCGCGGCAGACGGCTGCTACTTCCCGACCTTGAACCTCAGCGAATAGCTGAACACGACGGGCTTGTGCGGCGGGGGGAACTCGATGTTCGAGAACACGCCGATCACGCAGTCGCGGAAGTCCTTGCCCTTCATGGCGGTGCGGGGCTGGCGCACCTCGGGCTTGCCGCCGTTGCGGCCGAGGCGCAGGTCGACGCCGAAGGTGCCGCCCTTGTCGGGCTCGGCAACCTTGACGTAGCAGGCGCGGAAGTCGTCGAAGTGCGGCTCGACCGCCTTCTTGTACGGCTCCTTGCTGGCGTCGTCGTTGGGGCCGCCACCGATGTGCAGTCCGATGTTCTCGACGGTGACCTCGGGCAGCGACCCCGGCGGCTCCTCCCCGCCGGGCGGAGACTCGTTCGACGCGGCCGGGGCGGCTGGCGGCGCGCCGGGCGACGGCGACGCGGAAGCGCTGGCTGACGGAGGCGCGCTCGCCGCGGTCTTCTGGTCCGGCGGGCGCACGACGATGCCGATGCGCGTCACGCCATCGCGGCGCAGCGCGTCCAGCACGGGCACGACCTTGCCGTAGCGGGCCTCGCTGTCGGCGTAGACCAGCGCCTGGAGGTTCGAGTGGTCGCCGGGATGGGCCGCGTCGATGGTCGCGCCGACGGCGTCGGGGCCGGCGATGCGCTTGGCATCGATGTACACCGAGCCGTCCGCCTTGATCTGCACGGCGACGACCGCGTCGGGCTGCGTGTTGGGTCGCGGCAGCTCGCTCGTGGTCGAGAGCGTGACCGTGGGCGGGCTCTCCCCGGACGGCGCGGCGCCCGCCGCCGCTGTCCCCGGCGCGCCGGGGTTCCGCGGGGGCGGAGCCTGGTTGGCGCAGCCGGCCGCCGCCGCGACGCCCAGGACGACTGCCAGCCGGGTCGTTCGAGTCAGCATGTCCGCCGGATAGCGCGCATCGCCGACAAGCTCCAGGGCCGGCGCGCGAAATCCGGCGGACACGGCCAGAAAAGCCGGACTACTGCTCGAGGCTCTTGCCGAAGGCGTGGTCGATCAGCGCGGGCCCCGAGGCGTAGGGCACCGTGAAGCTGCTCGCGGTAACCGGCTCGGTGTGGTTGTGCCGGATCTTGTTCCTGGCGATGATCTGGTAGTTGAACGTCGTGCCGGCCGGCAGATCGACGGAGGTCTTCCAGGTGCCACCCGCGCCGGCCTTGAGCGGCAGCGCGAGCGCGTAGTTGTCGCCTCCGAGGGCGTCCACGTTGCCCACCAGATACAGCCCGGCGCCGGCTTCGAGCGTGGAGAGCCCTCGCACCGTGAACTGCACGCTGCGCGTGCCCGCGGAGAAGCCGACCGTCGTCGGGTTGAAGCCCGGATCGTAGTCGTTGATGAGCTGCGCGATCTCGCGGTTCGCCTCCGTCGCAAGGCGCGGGGACGTGAGCACCAGCATGTTCTCGTCGTTGTAGAAACTGGCGAGATTGGTCCAGTTGTAGGAACCCATCATCACGGTCTTGCCGTCGATCACGCACAGCTTGTTGTGCAGCTCCACCAGCCCCGTGTTGTTGCCGCGGGTGTTCTCGAAGCGGAGCACGGGGATGCCGGCCTGATCGAGTTGCTCGTCGTCGCCTGCGGTGGCGTCGGCCTGGACCTTGTCGAGCACGACGACGACGTGCACGCCGCGCTGCTTCGCGGCGATCAGCTCGTCGATGAGCTTCTGGCTGTTCAGTGAGAACATCGCGACGTAGACGCTGGTCTTCGCGGCCCTGATCTCGTAGGCCGCCTCGTTGTAGAGCTTGTCCTGGGCGCCGAACAGCACGCGAACGGGATTGGTCGTGACCGCGGTGGCGGTCTTGGTCCCGCCAGCCTTCAGCTTGCTGAACTCGGTTTCGAACAGCGAAGCGATGGACGGATTGTCGATCCGCAGGAGCTCCTCGTCGTTCAGCTTCAGTGCGTTGCCGGAGTAGTTCATCGATCCGGTCAGCACCGTCTTGCCGTCCACGACGGTGAACTTGTCGTGCATGGTCGCGTCGGTGGCGGCCGTGTTGTCGACGCCGACCGGCGACAGGCCCGCGTCGGTCATCTTCTGCAGAATCGGCTGGTTGTAGCTCTGCTGCATCTGCTTTTCGTCGAGCAGGACCTGCACGTCGACGCCCTGCTTGGCGAGCGCGCCCAGCGCCGAGATGATGTCGCTGTCGCGCAGATCGAACATGGCGATGTGCACCGAGCTCTTCGCCCCGGCGAGGGCGGCCAGGATCGCGTTCTTGGGCTGGTCGAAGTAGCTGAAGAACAAGCTCACGCCGAGGTCGGGGTCCTGCCAGCCGAGGTCTTTCGCATCCAGCGTGTAGGGATCGGCGCTCCAGCCATTCGGCCCGCCGGGCGTGCCGAGGTCCCCGGTTCCGTAGCGATTCACGGCGAGCTGCCAGCTCGAGGGATCGGCCGGATCCATGCCCAGATCCTTCAGCTCGATGGCGACGCCGTCGGCCGCGGGCCACGGCGCGGAGGTCGTGTACTCGACGGATGCGACGAGCTTGCCCTGGGGATCGTCGATCTTGATCGCGTCGTGCGTGTTCGACAGGAAGAAGTTGTCGTACACGTAGTCGGCGATCACGCCGCCGTTGACCTTGGGGTCGCCGTTGCGCGCGAGGACGGCGTATGCGCCGGGATCGACGTTCACGTCCTTGGCGATGACGTGCGAGTTGCCGAAGCCATCATAGATCCGGTAGCCCTTGAGATCGATCGTCGAAGAAGTGGAGTTCTCGACCTCGAAGTACTCGCCCACGTCGTCGCTCACGGCCTTCGGATTCGCCATGATCTCGGTGATGAGGAGCCCGGGATTGCTTCCGGTGCTGCCGGCGCTGCCGCCCGCACCGGCGTTGCCAGCCGTGCCCGCACTGCCGCCGGCATTTCCGGTACCGCCGCTGCCAGCCTGCCCGCCGCTACCGGCCTGGCCCCCGACCCCGGCGGCTCCGGCCGCCGCACCGCTACCGCCGTACAGGTCGCCGTTGGCGTTCGAACCGCACGCAGCAATCAGCAACGAGCACCCAAGGAGTACTGCCTTCTTGAACACGACTGCCTTCGTTCTCTTCCGACTGATGAGCCCGCTTCACGACGCGAGGTCGTGGCCTGCGGGACAGCATTGCCGGCCAGCTGGGCGCCCTTGTACACGATGTAGGTGCAAAACGCACCATGTATTCTCATGTACGCGGCGGCATTACACTAAAGACGGGTGATTCCGGGCATTTACGACATCACGCACCGCGGCATGAGCAGCACCGCACACCACGAAATCCGGGCAGCGACGGCCCCGCTGTGGCAGAAAGCCGGGATGGGAGCGCGCCGGCAGACGCCCGCGATCGCGGTGTGGCCGCTGCTGATCGCATCGCTCCTGCCCGGCTGCGACAGCCACGACAAGAAGCCCAAGGCGGCGGCGCCGAGCAGCCCCCCGAAGACCGCGACAGCCAAACCAGCTCCAACCAGGGAGCCGCCGGCCGACGCGCCACCCGCCGCGTCGAACGAGAAGGACGAAGCGCCCCAGGCAGGCGTTGCGCTCGCCGACGGTGACGGCCCCTACGTGATGGACGAGATCGCCGATGTGGGCCCGGCGGGACCGGCGACGGCCGACGCGAACGGCGTCGTGATGATCACGCGCGACGGCGCGATCGCCCTCGCCAAGCTCGACGCCGCCAAGCTCGCGCACGCCGGCCGCCACGCGATCGCGACGCCAATCGCGCCGGTCGAGCCCGGAGCGGGCGCGTTCGTGGCGCTCGGCCGCGGCCCGGCGCTGATCGCCGGACACGCCTACTGGATCCGCGGCGGCAAGCTGCGGCGCCGAGCGTTCGACGGGGACGACAAGCCCGAGATCCTTGCCGGCGACGCGCGCGAAGGCACGCGCGTGGCCAGCGCGCCGGAAGCGACCGGACAGCCGCCAGCCGTGGCGTACATCGCTCACGGCGCGGGCGGGCTCCGCGCGAAGCTGTGGGTGCAGGGCGGCGGCACGGTCGATCTGTCGCCAGACGCTGCAGGGGCAAACAGCATCGCGCTGGCACATACCGCCAGCGGACTCGTCGCGGTGTCGCTGGCCGGGCGCACCGCGATGTCGCCGGTGCATGCCCGCACGATCACTTTCGACGGCAACAAGCCGAAAGTGGGCAAAGACGTGGTCGTGTGGGTGGGCGGGGCGTCGCAGCCGCTGACGGAGCTTTCCGCGGTGGGCGCGGCGGACAGCGACGTGTGGGCGTTCCTGCCACTGGAGCGCGACATCACGCGGTTCGGACTGGCGCGCATCGAGATCGGCGCACAGCCGACGATGAATTCGACTGTCACGTGGCGCGGCTTCCCCAACGGGCTCGATCCGGCGCCGGTCGCGACGGCGCGCGTGTGCGGCAGCGCCGCTGTCCTGTATGCGCGCCCGGCCGAAGCAAAGCCCGGCGCGCCGCAGGAGCTCCATCTGGCCACGCTCGACGGCGACAAGCTCGGCGCGCCGGTGCTGATCGCCCGCGCCCGCGCCTTCTCCAACGTGTCCGTGGCACCACTGCCTCACGGAGCTCTGGTCGCCTACGTCGCCGACTGGCGCACGTGGGCGCGGACTCTGCGCTGCCGGTCACCGCGCAAGCACTAGTCGATTGGCAGTCGAAATGACGCGCCGGGTGGGATAGAACACCCGTCCCGCCACTGGAGGGACGACCGATGCTCGACAGCACGATCACGCCGAAGAAGCCTGCGCGCCCGCTCGCCGGCCAAGCGCGCAGCATGCCGGACCTGTTCCTCAAGCGCGCCGAGCGAACGCCCAGCGCGCCGGCGTGGATGCGCAAGGTGAAGGGCGAGTGGGTCACGTCCACGTGGCACGACTTCTACCGGGCGGCGGCGTCCGTAGCGACCTTCCTCCTCGACCGCGGCGTCGGGCTCGACGACAAGGTGACGATCGTCGGCAGCACACGGCCCGAGTGGTGCATCTGCGACATGGGGGGCCTGCTGGCGGGCGCGGTGACGGTCGGCGCGTACCCGACGCTCACGGCAGAGCAGCTCGCCTACATCCTGAACCACTCCGACACGCGCGTCGTGTTCGTCGAGGACGCCGAACAGTTGATCAAGCTGATCGAGAAGAAGCCCGAGATGCCCAAGCTCGAGCTTTGCGTGGTGTGGGACACGCGCGAGGTGGAAGAAGCGCTGCGCGAGCATGAGTGGATCGTGGGCTTCGACGATGCGCTGGGCACGGAAGCGGATCGCCGCCGCATCGACGAGCGCGTGGGCGCGGTCAAACCCGAGCAGACGGCCATCATCGTCTACACCAGCGGCACCACGGGTCCGCCCAAGGGCGCGATGATCACGCACGACAACATCCTGGTGCTGCTCGGCGGCGCGGCGATCATGCCCTTCGACCAGGGCGACACGAGCCTGGTGTTCTTGCCTATGGCTCACGTCGCCGAACGCGTGCTGTCGTTCTACGGGCGCATCAACTGGGGCACCGCCGCGGCCTACGCCTCCAGCGTCCCGGCGGTGCTCGACGAGGTAAAGCAGGTCGAGCCGACCATCTTCGGCAGCGTGCCGCGCATCTTCGAGAAGGCGTACGCCCGCATCCAGAGCGAGGTCGAGAAGGCTCCGCCGGCGAAGAAACGCATCTTCCGCTGGGCGGAATCGGTCGGAGAGCAGGTCGTGGACCGCTGGCAGGCCGGGCAGAGCATCCCCATCGGGCTCCGGCTGCAGCACCGCGTCGCCGATCGGCTGGTCTTCAGCAAGCTGCGCGAGGTGTTCGGCGGCAGGGTGAAGTACTTCATCACCGGCGCGGCGCCGATCCCGCGGCGCATCCTCGACTTTTTCTGGGGTGCCGGCTTCCCGATCTACGAGGTCTACGGGATGACCGAGGCGACGGTCGTCTCGCACACCAACCGGCCAGGAGCCACGCGGCTCGGCTCCGTCGGCAAAGCGCTCGACTTCGTCGAGGAAAGCCTGGCGGACGACGGCGAGATCCTCATGCGCGGTCGCACCGTCTTCAAGGGCTACTACAAGAACCCCGAGGCCACGGCCGAGGCGGTGGACAAGGACGGCTGGCTCCACACGGGCGACATCGGCAAGAAGGACGCGGACGGCTATCTCTACATCGTCGATCGCAAGAAGCACATCATCATCACCGCAGGCGGCAAGAACCTCACTCCGGCCAACATCGAGAACGAGATCAAGACGCAGGATCCGCTCATCAGCATGGTGCACGCCCACGGAGATCGCCGGCCGTACATCACCGCCATGGTGACGCTCAATCCGCTCGACTGCATCGAAATCGCCGTCGAGAAGAAGCTGGTCGACGACGACGCTGCAGTGGCTTCAATGAAGCGGGAGTTGATGGAGAATCCCCTCGCCCGCCCCGAAGGACTCGACAAGCTGATGGCCAAGGTCACGGCCATGCCCGAGCTGCAGAAGCGCATCGCCGCCGCGGTGAAGAAGGGCAACGCGAAGCTCTCCCGCGTCGAGCAGGTCAAGCGCGTCTACCTGCTCGACCGCGATCTTTCGCTGGAAGAAGACGAAGTCACGCCGACGCTCAAGGTCAAGCGCAAGAACGTGGAAAAGAAGTTCGCCGAGGTCTTCGACCGGCTGTACGAAGACGAAAAGTTCGGCATTGTCGTGATGGAAAAGTAGACCAGGAAAGCGAAAACGAAGTGAGCCCCCGAACCGAGACCCGCCCGGAGAAGAGAAAGAAGAACAGGAAGAAGGCGAAGAAGCCGCGCTTCACCGCGGCGAACGCCGACAAGCAGGTGCTCTACCAGCTCTCGGTGCAGGACGTCGTCACCGAGTCCAGGTTCGTCGACCGCGTGTTCAAGAAGAAGCGGCGCCGCCCTGCCCTGTCGCTGCGCGAGGACTTCTGCGGCACGGCGCTCCTGTGCGGCGAGTGGGTGAAGAACGGCCGCGCGCGCACCGCCACGGGCGTCGACATCGATCCGGGCGTCCTCGCCTGGGGGCGGGAGCACAACGTCGACCCGCTCGGCGAGCCCGCCTCGCGCATCACCTTGCTCCAGCAGGACGTGCGCGACCGCGTGCGCGGACGCTTCGACATCGTCGTGGCGTTCAACTTCAGCTACTGGATCTTCAGGACGCGCGACGAGATGCGGCACTACATGAAGACCGTACGCCGTTCGCTCGGCCCCGACGGACTGTTCCTGCTCGACGCCTATGGCGGCTGGGAAGCCTACGAACCGATGTACGAGAGCCGCCCGATCAAGGGCGGGTTCACCTACGTCTGGGACCAGGACAAGTTCGATCCCATCACGCACGAGGTGACCAACTACATCCACTTCGAGTTCAAGGACGGCTCCAAGCTGGAGAAGGCGTTCACCTACGAGTGGCGCTACTGGACATTGCCGGAGCTCACCGAGCTTCTGGGCGAAGCGGGCTTCTCCGATGTGCGGGTCTACTGGGATCAGGCGGAAGAGGAGGACGAGGAGGACTACCGTCCGACGAAGCGCGCGGAAAACCAGCCCGGCTGGCTCGCGTATCTGGTGGCGGGCGTATGACGCGATTCCATCTGGCCTTCCCCGTCACCGATCTCGAGCAGACGCGCAGCTTCTACGGTGAGCTGCTCGGCTCGGGCGTGGGGCGCGAAGCCGAGCGCTGGATCGACTTCGATTTCTTCGGTCACCAGCTCTCGGCCCATCTGGTCGATGACCGCATCGCGGAAGATCCCACCAACGCGGTGGACGGCGACAGCGTGCCCTGCCGGCACTTCGGCGTGATCCTCGACTGGGGACAATGGCAGGAGCTGGCCGATCGGCTGAGACGCGCGGACGTACAGTTCGTGATCGAACCGCACGTGCGCTTTTCCGGGCAGATCGGCGAGCAGGCGACGATGTTCTTCCGCGATCCGAGCGGCAATGCGCTCGAATTCAAGGCGTTCCGAAATCCGGACGAGGTATTCGCGCGCGCGTAGCTACGGTTCGCCTTCGTCCAGCTCCAGGCCGCGGCGGATCCCGCGCTCCATTTCCTCGAGCGCGGCAGGCGCCAGGCCGGGCGCCGCGAACAGTTCCAGGTGCAGCTCACCGCGGAAGCCGAACGCCACCACGGCCGGAACGTCCACGCCGCGCACGTTGGGTCCGATGACGCGCACGCTCTCGATGTCGTCGCCGAAAGCGGACAGCCCTTCGTCGATCCTGCCGACGTTGGTGACCATCAGCCCGCGGCTCAAGGGTAGATCGACGATCACGGGCTCCATCCAGCGCGTCATCCGCCGGACGAAAGCGTGCGGTGCACCGACCGCCATCGACATCGGCACCAGCAGCGACGCCGGACCGGCGAGCCCCCGTCGCTGCTTGCCGGTGATCGCGGCGACCGCGGCGGCCGTAGTCGCCAGATCGGCAACGGAGTCCCGTGGCACGACGGCGACAAGGATCGTCGAGGTATTGGCGGCCGTGAGGCGCGGCGAGCCCGCATAACGCCTGAGGTCCATCGTGTACATGACGACGACGGGCCCGCTGCTCGACCGCGTCGCGGAAACCCGGGCCAGCGCCGCGATCAACGCGTCGTTCACGCTCGCCCCCGCCGGCCGACAGCGCGCCTTGACGCGATCGAGATCCGCGGAGCCTATCCGCAGGTGGCGCCAGCTGGCTTGGCGCGAGGTATGGGTCGAAAAGGGGCGGTCGCGTTTCCCGGCACGAAGCAGCTGGAACGGCCCCGAGAGCGTGCCGATCGCATCGCGGGCCAGGATCGGCAGGTGATGCCAGCGGAGACCCTCCAGCGAAGCCGAGAGGCTGCGCCGCTGTTCCACGGGCGCAGCCGGGGTCAGGCCATAGAGCCGCGCCCCCAGCACGTTGCCGACAGCCGCCATGCCGCCGCCATCCGCCGCGATGTGCGACAGGCTGAGGATCAGGCGCGAGCCGCCGGCCCGCGGCAGGCTCACCACCCGGATCGGTCGCTCGCGCGTCACGTCGATCGGACGCCGCGCCCAGGCGGCGGTCTGCTCTTCCAGATCGTCCGGCTCGTCGACGACGTGGACCGACTCGCCAATCGGGCCATCGACGACGCGCCAGCGATCGCGCCAGGCTCGCGGCTCGTAGCAGCGTCCCATGACCGGAAACGCCGCGATCGCGGCTTCGACCGCGCGCTCCAACTCGTCGCGGGCGAAGCGACGACGGAGATCGACGACTGCGTGCACGCCCAGGTCGCCGTAGCGCGCCATCGAGCCGAACAGCGCGGCGTCGGACAGCTCTGCTTTCATCTCGGCGTGCATGTCGCGCTCGATCCTGTCTACGGCTTCCGCGCGTAGAGGAGCTGGAAACGACCGAAGGTGGAAAGCACCGGGTCGACGAGACCGGCCGCTTCGAGCCAGCCTCGCGCCTGCACAACGCCGGGGCTCTGCCCGCCGCGCGTGTAGTACAGCATCGTCAGCCCGAAGAAGACGGCGTTTTCCGGATCCTGTCGGTGCTCGTCGAGGAACATGTCCTTGATGACGAGCCGGCCACCGGGCGCGAGCGTGCTCGCAAGCCGTCCGATGAGCGAACGGTTCTCGTGGTCGGGCTCGCCGTGCACGATGTTGGACAGGAAGACCAGATCGTAGGGCCCGCCGAAGTCGGCCGCCTCGTCGCGGAAGTTGCCGGTGATGTAGGAGAGCGCGTCCCCGTGGCGCCCTCGCGCGTACTCGATGACGTGCGGGAAATCGAACAGCGTGGCGGCGTGCCCCGCGTCGACGAAGCGGCGGCCGTAGCGGCCATGCCCGCCGCCGACGTCCAGCAAGCGCGCCTTCCCGGAAATCAACGGCGACAGCGCGCCGTAGACGTGTTCAGCGCTGTCGACGCTGGATCGGTACAACATGTCGAGGAAGCGCGCTGCTTGTTCCGGCTCCTGGACGACACCGCCGTCGGTCGTGTCGTCCTCCGAGAGCGGCCCCCCGCGCCGGACGACCTGTCCCATGTCGGCAAGACCGCGCAGGATGTCCAGGCTGCGGGACGTCGGCATCTGCCTGTTTTCGAGCAGCCGCGCGGCTGTGGTGGACAGGGCGATGCGGTCGCCCACCTCGAACAGGAGCCCGAGGTGCTTCAGCACCGGGATCGTGACCTCCAGCGCGCGGCGATCTGCGGGGAGCTCGTCGATCCCCTTCGGCCCACCGGCGAGCTTGTTGAACAAGCCGAGCTCGTTCCAGGCCGTGATCACGGCGAGAGCCTTGGCGCTGCGGACGAACTCGTCGATGTCGTCTTCGCTCTGGATCCCGCGCATCGCGGGCGAGCCTAGCGCGGACCCCAAGGCGCTACCAGCTCAGCGGTAGTACCTGAGCGAACGCAGCGCCGCGCGGTATTCCGGTTCGATCGCGCTGAAGCGTGGGGTCGGTGCGTCCATGAACACGACGATGCCGAGCTCGCGGTGCAGGGCGTACACGATGAACTGGGTGTGTGCGCCGCCCGCATCGTCGGAATGGACGCGGAAGCCAATAGCACCAGGGAGCCCGACTTCGTCCGGCCCGAGCGCGCGCTCGATCACGTGGGGTGGCAGCTGCCGGCGCTTGGCTGCGACAAATTCGTCGACGCTCTTGAAACCCGGCCCGACGTGCTCGACTAGAAACAACATGGCCGGGCGCCTTCCCGGTCCGTCTTCCTGCCGTTTGAAAGTGTAGAGCACGGCCTCCGCGCCCGAGACCCAGTGGCCTCGCCTCGGCCAATCGCCGCTGGGGATCTCGAACGCCAGCGCGGCTTCCGCGATGCGGCGGGTGCGCGGCGTTTCGCCGGGGATCGGCGTGCTGGGATCGGACAGTGCCCAGGCGTGGTGCGGCGGTTGTCCTGGCGGCACGGGATCGAACGACCAGCAACCGACCGCGCACGCGAGCAGGACCAACAGCGCGAGTCGAGCCGTCACGCCGGCGCCCCCAGGTCGCGCCCCACGCTGCTCCGCACAAGACGCCCGCCCTGTGCAACCACAACCTCGCCCTCGTCGAGCGGGATCCAGCCTTCGTCCGTCAGCGGGATGCTGGCCAGCAGCACCACGCGCTGCTGCGGATGCTCGATGTCGAGGCCGGGGCCCAGATCGGGACAGACCGGCTCCTCGCACACGCGATGGAGCACATGCATCCCCGGCGGCTCCGGCGACTTCCGGCCCGGCTGCGTGCGGCGGTGCGCGTGCGCGAACAGCGCGTCGCCGTCCGAGTAGATGAAGTTCGCCGGGCCGAGCGGGCGCAGGCGCTCGGCGAACGCGCACACGATGTCGAAGCGCTCGTCGAGCGACGGCAGCTCGCCGCGGTGCCGCCAGGCCTGCGCCAGCCGCTCGAGCAGCACGCAGAACGCGTGCTCCGAGTCGGTGTCGCCGATAGGCCAGTGCCAGCCGTCCAGCGGCGTATCGGCGATGCCGTCGAGGTCGCCGTTGTGGGAAAAGACGTGCATCCGCCCGCCGAGCTCGCGGGCAAACGGCTGGGTGTTCTCGAGACTGCGACGGCCACGCGTGGCGCGCCGGACGTGCGACACGACCAGATCGCTGTCGATGGCGTTATCCATCAGGAAGCGCACGCAGGCGCTGTCGTCGGTCGGTTCGGGCTCGCGCACGAGCCGCACGTCGGGACCGGCGAAGAACGCCACGCCCCAGCCGTCCGGATTCCTCGCGGTGGAAGCGCCGCGTCGAGAGAACTCCGCGAAGCTGAAGGTAACGTTCGTCGCCCTGCCGGACGACATGGCGAAGAGCTCGCACATGGGGGCCGGGACTATACCTTGCACGAGGGGGATCAGCCGCCCGATCAACTTCTGCTGCGCAAGGCGGCGCGGCGGCGGGGCTCCCGACCCCTACGGCGCGCACACCGCCATACAGGCTCGCACAGATCTCCCGCCGCACCGCCGCCGCCCCTTGTGCCCGCGCGCGCCGGACATGTAGCGTTAGTATTATGCGAGGGGTATCGGCTTGGGCGGGCGCGGCGGCTTTGGCACTTCTGTGTGGAGGCGCGGTGGCGTGCTCGTCCCCGCATGCCGCCGAGCGCGTCGGCACCTCGCGCGCCGCGCTGACGTCACAGAGCTACGAGCTCGTCGCCGGATGGGGGAGCACGGGCACCGGCGACGGGCAGTTCCAGACCGTCTCGTCCATCTCGGTCGAGCCGTCGGCTGTGCTGGTCGGCGACACCTCCGACCGCATCCAGGAGTTCACGCACGACGGCACGTTCGTCGCGAGTTGGGGCACGACCGGCAGCGGCGACGGGCAGTTCGAGAACACCGACGGCCTCTTCGCCACAGCGACGCCCGACGGCGCTACGGTGTACGTCGCCGACTCGGGCTTGCTGTCGCGCGTGCAGAAGTTCCAGCTCCTGTCCATGGGGCAGCCGTGTCCGGCCCACACCACGGAGATCCCGAGCACGGGCCAGCGCGTGTGTCTGGTCACGAGGTGGGGACAGCCCGGTTCGGAGGACGGCGACTTCCGCGATATGAACAGCGTGGCTGTCTCGAGCGACGGCGAGATCTACACCCTCGAGCGCAACAACAGCCGCGTGCAGGTCTTCCGCAACGTCCCCGTCGATGGCGTGTGCCCCGTCGGCACTACCGAGGTCTCCGCCTACGGCGCCGAGCGCACCTGCTTCATCAGGAAATGGGGCGGCACCGTAGGCACCGGCGACGGCGAGCTGAACGGCCCGGAGAGCCTCGCGCTGGACGAGGCCGGCCAGCGCGTGTTCGTGCTCGACACCTTCAACAACCGGGTGCAGGTCTTCCGCCCCGACGGCAGCTTCCTCTACAAGTGGGGTTCGTTGGGAAGCGGCGACGGGCAGTTCAACATCCCGCAGGGGATCGCCGTGGATGCGCTGCGCGACCGCGTGTTCGTCGCCGACACCGGCAACGGCCGCATCGAGGTGTTCGACACGTTCGGGACGTTCGTGACCAGCTTCGGCCGCACCGGGCACGGCCCGGGCGAGCTGGAGGATCCGAGCGAGGTCGATCTCGACTCTGCCGGCCGTGCCTACGTGGCCGACCAGTTCAACGACCGCGTGCAGGTGTTCGGCGAGGTCGCGGTGGTGGGCGCCACGGTGAGCGTGCCCGCGGGCAGCTCGATGACGCTCGCTGCGGGCGACTACTCGTCGTTCGCCCTCGGCGCCGGCTCGCGGCTGACGCTGACCGGCGGCCTGTACCGCGCAAACACCGTGACGCTAGGCGACAAGGCGCGCCTGGAGGTCAGCGCGCCGACCGAGCTGCGCGTCTTCCAGACGCTCACCACCGGCCAGAAGGCCACCCTCGGCCCCGCTCCCGGCAGCCACGTCGCGACCACCGACGTGCGCATCGCCGTGCTGGGCGGCAACGGCACGCTGGCCAATCCGTCCGCTCCCGTCTTCGAGTTGGGAACGAAGAGCAACGCCGCGGGCCTGGTCTACGCGCCGTACGGCACCGTCCAGTTCGACGGGAAGTCGACCTTCACGGGCGACGTGTGCGCGCCGGGGCCAACGCTCACGACGACATCGGGGAACCTCGGCGGCGAATTCACGTGCGGCAACGAAGTCGTGACTCTGCCGGGCGCGAAGGTGAAGCTGCTCGAACCGTTCTTCGGCAGCACCCTGGGCCAGCAGGGATGGCCAGCGGGTATCGACTTGAACACGGGCGCTTGCGTGTCGAAGAAGTGCACCGACAAGGCGGTCAGCGACGGGGTCGATCTCCACTGCAACACCGTCGAGCAGAGCAACTGCGAACTGGCTTCCAGCGCTTGTTTCACTGTGACCGAGACCGGAGGCTCCAAGGGCGTCGCGGGCGACCGCTGCCCGGACGGCTACTTCTGCCAGAACGGAACATGCTCGGACGAGCGCATCGACATGCCGTTCCTGTACAAACCCTACACGAGCGGCTCGTCATTGCTGGAGGTGTACGACCACCGGGACGACAACCCGAGCAACCCCGAATACTCCACCTGGATGTCGCTCGTCCCGTTCGCGGCCCACGCCCAGGCGCACACCGGGCACACGGTGGGCAACGAGAAGTCCGACAACCTTGCATATTTCTTCAAGGATCGCAGGGGGATGTGGAACCTGGATTCGGGTGATCCGCCCACCGAGCACTGCACCTACCCGCCGCCATTCATCGGGCCGGACCAGACAAGCGAGACATGCGGTATCAGCGCGGCCTATCTCCGGGACCACACGCCCTACTGGCACCTGCCCGATGTGCCTGGCGAAGCGTATGTGGCGAACGTCCGCCTGCTAGCTCTTCCGGACCCGAACCTATTTGGGCAAGCAGCGCACTGGGAGATCACGTTGGTGTTCATGGACCGCAACGTGGTGTTGCGAATGGCACATGTGGCGCGCATCCCGGGTGGATCCTTCCTCCACCAGGTGATTCTCGATGTCTCGAAGAAGTATGCCCCGCCGGGCCAGACCGGCGGCATCGACGTGGACGTGCCGCCCGCGGAATACCCGAAGCTCCGCCAGACGATGTACTCGTACTGGAAGCAGGTACCGGTGGGCGCCGATGGCAAGGTTGAAGGCCTGACCCCAGAGAAGCACTGCCCGTATGCGGGCCTGACGGACCCGAATCCCCAGCCGTGTGATGTTCCATTCTTCAGCTTCGACTACCAAAATCCAATTCATGTCGATCAGAAGGTCGCTCACACCCACCTCGCCAACCGCGAGTACTTCGCCGAGCCCCAGCTTCACGCCCAGGAGATCCCCGGGCACCCCGGCTGGTGGGCGCAGCCCGGCAAGGCGACAGCGGCGTCTCCCGTTCCGGACGCGGACTTCGAGTTCTTTGCGCGCGACCTCGAACCGGACCTCGTCGGCGAGGGCTGCGAGTACGAGTTCCTCGGCGCTGGATCGCTGACGCAGTTCCAGGCGCAGTCGCTGCACGACATGGACATGTTCAACTTCAACAGCTCTACGGCCCAGTCGCTGCGCTACGAGCAGCTCAACTCGCCGGAGTGGCAGTGGGCCGCCGAGGGCGCGCTCTGCCCGACAGATGCGGTGGGGCGACTCGACGACTTCAGCTCGCTCTACACGTTCATGGGCGGGTGGGGGAACGGCGTGTACATGCCTGGTTCCAAGGGCGGCTCTTGTGGCGCGCCCGGCGCGGATCAGGACTTCGCGTTCTTCCCCATCGAGAACCCCTACTTCCAGACCTACGACTCCGCGCTGTGGCACGACGACAGCCTGCCCGCCGACGCGACCCACGTCGTCGTCTATCTCAACCGCACCGGCTCGACCGTCACCTGGCCGGTAGACGGAGGCGGCGCGAGCGCAGATCTCGCGATTGGATCCGGAGACAAGGTGTGGGGCGACGTGCTGGACGGGCCCGACTACGCGCACGTGCAGGACGGCTCTACCGGCCACATACTTGTCAGGTGGCGCGAGCAAGGCGATGGAACGGAGTTCGCGTGCAACACCGACGCCAACACAACACAGCCGTGCTTTTACGAGAAGCTCACCTTCGCTCTGGACAACAAGAACAAGAACGGTCTCACGCTCGTGTGGGGCAAGCGCACCATCGACGCCACCGCCGCCAGCAACGATCCCATTCCCATCCCGAACCCAGGACCATGCACTCCCGCAAGCAACGTCAGCTGCTATACGCATTGCTTGTAGCAGTGGCGCTGGCGTGGGCGGTCGCGTGCGGCGGGAGCACGACGAGCAGGCACAGCACCGCGTCTAGCGGGGGCGGTGCAGGAGGCAGCATGGACGCGGCGGCAGGGAGCAGCGGCTGGACAGGCTATGGCGGAACCGGCGTGTCGGGTGCGGGGGGCAGCGATGCCGGGGTCGAGGCGGGCGACGCGACGCCGGACGGTTACGACGACGCGGCCGCCATACTGCCCGTCGGCGCGAAGATCGTCGCGCCTGGAACCGCGATCGACCGTCAGGGGAATATCGTGGGTTGGGGCGCGGGTTGGGAGCCGGCCTACACACCTTCGACCTGGACGCTGCTGAGCCCCCCTCCAACGGGGCAGTTCGTGGACATCGCGGTGAACGTGAGCCAGGCGTGTGCAATCCGGACAAGCGGCGCCCTGACCTGTTGGGGCGACTTGTTGCCGTGGGTTGGCACGCCGCCCAAGGGCCAGTTCAGCCAGATCTCGGAGGCGTCTTTCCACGGCTGCTTGCTGCGGCTCGACGGCGCGGTCGCCTGCTGGGGCGCGGGCACTGACCCCGCCGGGCACTTCACCTGTGCGGCGCAGGGGCAGTACGGCAGCGATCCAAGCTGCGGCCAGTCGGCGCCACCGCCGGGAACGTTCATCCAGGTCACCGCGGGCTGGCTCTTCAGCTGCGGCATCCGCACCGACGGAACCCTGGCGTGCTGGGGGCTCGGACAGCCGGGGGACCTGTGCAACGGCAGTCAGTGCCCGTTGATGGCGACGCCGCCTGGTGGAACGTTCACCCAGATATCCAGCTACGGCAGCTCGAGCTGCGGGGTCCGCACGGATGGCACGCTGGCCTGCTGGCCCGGTGCCCAGCCGCCCGTGAGCGGTACTTTCACGCAGGTCTCTCTAAGCGACTACCTGTCATGTGCAGCGCAGACCGACGGGTCGATCGTGTGTTGGGGATGGTCCACGTATCTCGCGAAGGACCACATCCTGCCGCCCCCGGCAGGGCCCTTCATCGAGGTCGCCGCAGGAAGCACGAACACAGGCGTAACCGCCTGCGCATTGCGCGACGACTACACCGTGGTCTGCTGGGGCGACGACACGTACGGCTGGGTGTCGCAGGCCCCGGCGTCGTTGTAGGTGCGGGCGAGCAGGAGCGGAACGGAGGGTTGTCCGTACGAGTTCCTCGGGGCCGGGTCGCTGACCCAATTCCAGGCGCAGTCCCTGCACGACGAGGACATGTTCGACTTCGACACCCCCACCGCGCAATCGCTACGCTACGAGCAGCGGAACTCGCCCGAGTGGGAATGGGGCGCGGAGGGCGCGCTCTGCCCGACCGACGATGTGGGGCAGCTACACGACTTCAGCTCGCTATACACGTTCATGGGTGGCTGGGGAAATGGCGCCTATGCTCCCGGCAGTGACAGCTGCTTGAACCGCGCGGATCAGGAGTTCGCCTTCTTCCCGATCGACAATCCGTACTTCCAGGCCTACCACAGCGCGCTCTGGCACGACGACAAGCTGGACGCCGACGCGACGCACATCGTGGTGTTCATCAACGACGGCGCCACCGTCACCTGGCCGGTCGACGGTGGCGGCGCGGCTGCGGATATCATGATCGGATCGAGAGACAAGGTCTGGGGCGACGTGTTGGACGGACCCGACTACGTGCACGTGCAGGACGGCTTCACCGGGCATATGCTTGTCAGGTGGCGAGCCCAGGGCGATGGAACGGAGTTTTCGTGCAACGCCGACGCGAACAGTCCACAGCCGTGTTTCTACGAGAAGCTCAGATTCGCTCTGGACAACAAGAACAAGACGGGGTTGAAACTCGCCTGGGGCAAGCGGACGACCAACTTCCAGGATGCAGAAACCGACAAGCCGGACGCGAGCCTCCCATGCAACGGAACCAGCGTTACCTGCTACACGCACTGCCTCTGATACTGGCGGCGGCCTGCCCCATCGCCTGCGGCGGGAGCGCGACGAGCAGGCCGGGAACGACGCCGGACGGAGGCGGGGCGGGCGGAGCGGTGGACGCAGGGGCCGGGACAGGCGGCGCCGCAGGATCCGCGGCGGCTGCGGGCTCGGGAGGCACGCTCGATGCG
The DNA here is from genome assembly GCA_963826085.1 of uncultured delta proteobacterium. Taxonomy (GTDB): domain Bacteria; phylum Myxococcota_A; class Polyangia; order Polyangiales; family Polyangiaceae; genus CAWDXG01. Next base: position 939,076 of record CAWGVN010000001.1, read on the forward strand.
GGCGCGGAGGCCGGTGATGCGACGCCGGACGCGGGCGACAGCGACGCGGCCGCCGTGCTGCCGCTCGGGGCGAAGCTGATCGAACCTGGGATGGCCATCGACCGGAAGGGCAACATCGTCGGGTGGGGTTCCCCATGGGATCCGGCCTACACGCCGTCGAACCTGATCGGGATGAAACCGCCGCCAGCAGGGGAGTTCGTGGATGTGGGCATGGACTGGGGCGCTGCCTGCGCGATCAGGACAAGCGGTCAGCTGGTTTGCTAGGCATCATCGGGGGGTGGCGTCCGGAATTCAAGCTGTTGCGCAGCGACCTGTGGCGACATTCCGCGCCGCGCGCCAGGTGGGCAGGGGTGACTCGCAGGTAGATCCCGGCGCGCGGTCCTGGCGCGGTGCGCGTGGTGCGAGAGCTGCAACGTGGACGCGAGCCAGAAGCGCTGCGGCGCTGCTCGCGGTCGCCACGCTCGCCGCGCCAGGTGTGCTTGTCGGTGCGGAGTGGCAGGCGCTGCCGGCTCGGGCCACGCCCGGAGTGCAGTCCACGACGACTGCAGCGAAGGAGGACGACCATGGACAGGTACATCGGCATGGACGTGCACGCGGCAAGCTGCACGATCGCGGTAGTCGGGCCGAGCGGGCGGAAGCTCGGCTCGCAGGTGGTCGAGACGAACGGCCAGGCGCTGGTGGAAGCGATCCGGGCGATCCCGCAACCGCGGCATCTGTGCATGGAGGAGGGCACACAGAGTGCGTGGCTGTACGAGGTGCTATCGCCGCACGTGCAGGAGCTGGTGGTGGCGGGCATCGCCGAAAGCCGCGGCCCGAAGAGCGATGCGCGCGATGCGTTCGGTCTGGCCGAGGCGCTGCGGATCGGGGCGATCGCGACACCGGTGTTCAAGGCGCCAGGTCGCTTTGCGCTCTTGCGGGAGCTGGGCCGGACGTACTCGATGCTGGTGCGCGACGTGGTGCGGACGCAGAACCGGCTGAAGAATCTGTACCGGTCGCGTGGCGTGGCGGTACCGGGCAAGACCGTCTACGGCGAGGCGCGGCGCGAGGAGTTCCTGACGAAGCTGCCCGTGCCCGCGCGCACGGCCGCGATCCTGCTCTACGCCGAGCTCGATGCGCTGCGGGAGCTGAAGCGCGAGGCGCACAAGCAGCTCGTGGCGGAGTCGCACCGCCACCCCATCAGCCATGTGCTCGAGACGTGTCCGGGCCTGGGCGAGATCCGCGTCGCGCAGCTCATCCCTGTCGTGATCAGCCCGGAGCGCTTCCGCACGTCGCGACAGTTCTGGAGCTACTGTGGTCTGGGGATCGTGATGCGCTCCTCGAGCGACTGGGTGCGGAACGGCGATGGCTGGGTACGCTCGCAGGTGGCGAAGACCCGCGGCCTCAATCGACGCCACAACTCGACACTCAAGATGATCTTCAAGGGCGCCGCGACGACGATCGTGACGAGGCATCAGGACGAGCCGCTGCGCCAGGACTACCAGCGCCTGCTCGACCAAGGCACGAAACCGAACCTCGCCAAGCTGACGCTCGCCCGCAAGATCGCGGCGACGGCTCTGGCCATGTGGAAGCGCCAGGAGGTGTACGACCCGGATCGCTATCGCAAGCAGTAGCTCAGGCTCGCACGAGTGGACGAGATGTCGGTACGGCAAGCATCGAACGTGACGCCGCCGCCTGGTTCCCGTCGCGAGCAGGATTCGAGGGCGAGCATCCATGGTTTGCCTGGTCTGCGGCGACAGCCGCAAAGGCCCCTCGGCTAGGCTATGCCCCCTCGGAGTACCGAACGAAGCAATGGCTCGATGAAGCCCAGATAGAAGGTTGGTTCCCGCTCCTCGCGGAAGAACAGCACTACTGCTTCGATGCAGACGGGACGACCGAGTCGATCAGCACGGCGCCCATCGACGCTACGGACCGACGACCCATGGCCTGCGCCGCCGAGCTGCACGGCGCGGTCCGATCCGACGATCACGCGATCGAAGACCATTCTCCGAGCTGGCAGCCGGACGCCCGACGTGAACACCACGTTGTCGGCGACAACGGAGAAGCGCGTGTTGACGTCTCCCCCCATAGAGGGGCGAACCAACCGTGTGGTTCAACAAACCGCAGGGTTTGTTCCGCGAGCTGTCCCTGGACGTAACGGACATCTGCCTCGTGCGCCTGGATGGGACGGTGGGTTGCTGGGGCGACGGCACAACGCCCGATGCGCACGTAACGTGCGCCCAGAAGTACGCGGGCTACGACCTGGACTGTGGTCAGTCGGCGCCGCCAACTGGCACCTTCATCGAGGTTACGTCGGGCTGGCTCTTCAGCTGTGGGATCCGCACCGACGGTGCCCTCGCCTGCTGGGGGCTCGGTCAGCCAGGGGACATGTGCGGATCCGGTTTGTACTGCGATGCGGGCTCCGGCGGGTGCACGCATCCGTGCGGCGATCAGGCCACACCTCCGGCAGGAACCTACGTGAAGATATCCACGGCTTCGTCGGGCAGCTGTGCGATCCGGACGGATGGGACGCTGGCATGCTGGGGCTGGCAACTCCCGAGCATTCCCTCCGGAATATTCACGGACGTGTCCGATGCCGATGCCAGCGCGTGTGCGGTGCGCACCGACGGCTCGGTCGTCTGCTGGGGGAATCCCGACGACCCGGCTGTCCTCTCGCCACCGAGCGGCCATTTCCTCCAGGTCGCGGCGAACGGTTCGACCGCGTGCGCGCTGCGCGACGACTACACGGTCATGTGCTGGGGCGACGACACCTACGGCTGGGTTTCGCAGGCGCCGGCGTCGCTCTAGGGGGCGTCCCATTTTCTTCCTGGATCATTTCGATCACTTACGCGTGCTGCCAGCCAAGGAGGCTTGAAAGCGCGGGTGGGACGTTCCTCCAGATTTCCTCCGACAGCGAAACGAGCTGCGGCGTCCGGACTGACAACAACGTCGCGTGCTGGGGTCAGATATTCGCCCCGACTCCACCGGGAACATTCCGTCAGGTGTCGGTCGGGACCGACGGGACGTGGGGCGAAGTCGCGTGTGCCGTGCGCACCGACGGATCCCTGGCTTGCTGGGGACCGTCGCCGTACATCGATAACGACCTGTCCCCGCTTCCCCAGGGCCAGTTCCTGCAGATCGCTACCAACGGGCCCACGGCGTGCGCCCTGCGCGAGGACTACACCGTCATCTGCTGGGGCGACGACACGAACGGCTACGTCTCGCAGGCGCCAGCGTCGCTCTAGACGCGGTCTGCGCGGGACCCTCGCCGCACTACCAGCCCGCGCGGGGCGCGGTTGGGCCCCCGGCCGGGCGAGGCCCGGCCTTGGCGGGCCCGCGCCGCGCGAGAGCGCGGCGCGCCGCGTGGCGACGCGCCAACGTGGGGGCAGCCCTCACGTGAAAGCAGTCGGAATGGGGCCGCCCCGGCTACTTCTTCTCGGCGTGCGCCGCGTGGATCTCTTCCTGGATGCGGTGCGGGGCGGGCTCGTAGCCGCTGAGCTGGATGCTCCACTGGCCTTCGCCGCCGGTCATCGACTTGAGCCGCGTGGCGTAGTCGGAAAGCTCGGCGAGCGGCGCGTGGGCGAGCACGGTGACCTTGCCGTCCGCGCTGTGCAGCGTGTTGTTCAGCCGCCCGCGGCGCGACGCGAGATCCCCGGTGATGTCGCCCATGTGGGCGGCCGGCGCGGTGACCTCGAGATCCACCATCGGCTCGAGCAGCACCGGTCCCGCCTTCTCCAGCGCTTCCTCGAAGGCCTTGCGACCGGCCACGATGAAGGCGACCTCCTTTGAGTCCACCGGGTGGTGCTTGCCGTCGACCACGGTGACGCGCACGTCCTCGACCGGGTAGCCGCCGATCATGCCTGACGCCAGCACCTGCCGCACGCCCTTCTCCACCGCGGGAATGTACTGGCCCGGGATGGTGGCGCCCTTGATCTGGTCGATGAACTCGAAGCCGGTGCCGCGCGGCAAGGGCTCGATCTCGAGGTACACCTCGCCGAACTGCCCTGCGCCGCCGGTCTGCTTCTTGTGGCGGTGATGGCCGGGTGCGGGCTTGGTGATGGTCTCGCGGTACGGGATGCTGGGCGGATGCGTCTCGACCTGCACGTTGTAGCGTTGCTCGAGCTTGTCGAGCGCGACCTTGAGGTGCAGATCGCCCAGGCCTCTCAGCACCGTCTCGCCCGCGGCCATGTCGTGCTCGATGCGGAGCCCCGGATCCTCCGCCACCAGCCGGTGCAGGCCGTCGCTGATCTTGCCTTCATCACCGCGGCGCTTGGCGGTGAGGGCGAGACCGACGAGCGGCGTCGGGTACTCGATCTTCGGCGGCCCCAGGTCATCGTGGTCGCGGTCCGCGTGCAGGACGGCGTCGTGATGCAGCTCGTCCACCTTGGTGATGGCGCAGAGGTCCCCCGCCCTCACCTCGTCCACCTCGGTGTGCTTGGCACCCTGGACGTGGACGAGGTGGGAGAGCTTGAAGGACTTGCCCTCGCGATCGAGGAGCACCTGGCTGTTCTTCTTGAGCGTACCCTGGTGCACGCGGATGTGGGCGATCTTGCCGGCGAAGTTGTCGTGAACGACCTTGAACACGTGGGCGAGCAGCGGCAGCTCCGGGTCCGGCTTCGCCCACAGCTCCTCGGTCTCGCCAGCGCCCTTGTGCCTCACGAACGCGTGGGGGTTGCCCTCGAGCGGACTGGGCGCCAGATCGCTGAGCACGCGCAACAGCTCCGGGACACCGACACCCGTGCGGGCTGAAACGAAGCAGATGGGGATCAGGTGCCCTTCCCTGAGCGCCTGCTCGAACGGCGCGTGCAGCGCAGCCGGGTCCACGTCGCCCTTTTCCAGGTATTGCTCCATGGCCGACTCGTCGACCTCGACGACCTGCTCGACCAGCGCCGTGTGCGCGGCAAAGGGCGAGGAAATATCGGACTCGCCTTCGTTGTGGCCGACCACGTCGACGACCTTCGCGGCGTGCCCCGCCGGAAGATCCAGCGGCAGACAGCCCCGGCCGAACGCCTCGGTGAGCGCTTCCATCAGCTCGTTCAGGTGATCCGGATCGGCGTCGATCTTGTTGACGACCACCATGCACGGCAAGTGGCGCTTTGCCGCGCGGTCCATCATGCGGCGGGTCATCGGTTCGATGCCGGCCGTCGCGTTGATGACCACCACCATGGTGTCGGCCGCCGCCAGACCACCCAGCGTCTGCCCCATGAAGTCCGCGTAGCCCGGGGCGTCGATCAGGTTGATGTGCTTGCCCTCGAACTCCACGCTCGCCACCGCGAGATTCAGCGAGTGGTGGTACTGCTGCTCGAGCGGATCGAAGTCCGTGAGCGCCTCGCCGCGTTTGCTCTCGGTGCTGCCCGGCTTGCCCTCGGCCGCCGAGAGCAGCGCTTCTACCAGCGTGCTCTTGCCCGAGCCCGCCTGTCCAACGAGCACAATGTTCCTGATGTCTTCAGTCGTGTAGGCACTCATTCGTCGACCTCGTCACTTGATCTGGAAGATCGCGCCTTTGCTTCCGGGGATCTCCACGCTCGCCGCGTCGCCATGCACGCCGAGCTTGCCGGCGCCCCACGCGAGCTTGCCACTGCCGGGAAGCTTCGCGTCGGCAATTGTCGCCTTCTGGCTGTCGGACGTCATGTTAACCGCGACCAGATATTGGAACTGGGCGTCCTGGCGCACGTAGGCCAGAACGGCACTGGTATCGGTGTCGAGCAACCGGAGCTGGCCGGTGCCCCACACCGCCCGCCCACGCCTGAGGACGAGAAGCTTCTTGTACCAGTTGTACATCGAGCCGGGATCCGCCTTTTCGACGGCCAGGTTGGTTTTGTCGGCGTCCGCCCCGAAGGCGATCCAGGGCTTGCCGCTGCTGAATCCGTGGCCCTGGCTCTGGTCCCAGAGCATGGGCGTCCGGGCAAAGTCGCGCGAATCCACGACCATCTGGGTGCCCTGGCGCAGCGACAGCTCCTCGCCGTAGTAGATGAAGGGCGAGCCTGGCATCGTCAGCTGGATCAGGGCGGCACGCTGGGCGCGGGTCTCATCGCCCTGCGCGACGGTGTAGGCGCGCGCGACATCGTGCGAGCCGATGACGAGCGCGTCCTGCGCGCCGGCCGGATAGGTATCCTGGGCGTTCTGGAAGGCCGTCTTGATGGCGCTGGCGTTTCCACCCGCGAACGGGAACTGCCAGAAGTAGCCGTAAGCGAAGTCGAATGCCATGTGGAACATGTCGTGGCCGTTGCCGAAGTACTGACCCGACGTGTTGAAGTCGGTAGACTCGGCGACCATCGCGCGATCGGGATATTGATCGAGCAGGGCGCGGAGCTTCTTGATGTAGGCCTGTGTCTCGGGCAGGAAATCGCAGGAGGTGGCCGACTCGTACAGGAGCGCGATCACGTCGCAGCGGAAACCGTCGACGCCCTTGTCGAGCCAGAACTTCGCCGCATCCAGCGTCGCGGTGACGACGGCGGGATTGCGATAGTTCAGGTCGGGCTGCTCCGGATAGAAGCGGTGGAAGTAGTACTGGCCCCTGAGCGGGTCGAGCTGCCAGGCCGAGCTGCCGAACTTCGGATTTTCCGTCCCGCAGCCGATGTCGGGGCGCGACGGCGTGTCCGACCAGATGTACCAGTCCGCTTTCGGGTTGGTCTTGTCCTGGCGCGACTCCTGGAACCAGGCGTGCTGATCGGACGTGTGGTTCAGCACCAGATCGACGAGCACGCGCATGCCCCGCTGGTGGGCCTGCTTCAAAAACTCGTTGAAGTCGGCCATCGTCCCGTAGTCGGGATTGATGGCCTCGTAGTCGGACACGTCGTAGCCCGAGTCCTTGAAGGGCGTGGGCATCATGGGCATCAGCCAGATGGCGTCCACGCCGAGGTCCTTCAGGTAGTCGAGCCGGGAGGTCAGTCCCTTGAAGTCGCCGATCCCGTCGCCGTTCGAGTCCTGGAACGATCGAACGTAGACCTCGTAGAAGATCGCGTGGCGGTACCAGTCGGGACCGGTCAAGAGCGTCTTCGCTTCCGCGTTCCAGTCGGTCGTCGGCCCCGCCGGCGTTCCGGGCTTTCCGGACGAGCAACCCGACACAGCTGCGGCCAACGCGAGCGCGGAAAACACGGACAACCAGCGGGACACGCGCCGAGCATAGCGCCTTCGTGCCGGGAGACATCAGGGGAGGCTTGAGCGGCCCATTGGGCTCCGGTAGCCTGGTCGCGAGATGCAGCCCAATCCACCAGGCGGTCCGCCACCCTACGGTCAACCTCCACAGGGGCAGTACCCGCAGCAGGGTTATCCGCAACAGCAGGGTTATCCGCAGCAGGGCTACCCGCAGCAGGGCTATCCGCAACAGGGCTATCCGCAACAGCAGGTCGCGAGCCCCGGGTTGTTCGGGCGCATCCCCTGCCCCCACTGCGGCGCCTTCATGACGTCCAGCTCGGGCAGGGCAGGCTGGTACGGGGGAGGCCTGGTGGGCATCCTCGTGGTCAAGGCCATCGCGAGCGCGCACTACTGCCCGACCCACGGCAAGGTGCCCGCCTCCGCGCTGCCGCCGGAGCATCGCAAGATCATCATGCTCCGCCGCCTCTTGCTGCTGGGCGTGGCGGGCGCGATCCTGTTCATCGTGGTCGCACTGATCGTTGTCGGCCAGATGATGTCGAACTGACCCTCGCTGGCAACTGGGCAGACCAGGACGGAGCAATGCCCAGAGCGCACCTCCTGGTCGGCAACCCGACAGCCCAGAGCGGGAAGAACGCCGAGCGCATCGAGAGGGCGCGCGCTCTGCTGTCCAGCTCCGGCATCGAATGCGACTTCCTGCCGACGGAGCCGGAAGGACGCACTATCCCGGCAGTGACTGCGGCACTCGACCGCGAGCCGTACGCGACGGTCGTCTACATGGGAGGCGACGGGACGTTCCGCGAGGTCGCCGCGGGGCTGCTCGCCTCGAAGCGCGCGGGCGATGTCGCGCTCGGCATGTTGCCGACAGGGACTGCGAACGATCAGGGCCGGAGCTTCGGGCTCGAGGCGGGCGAGGCGCAGCTTTCGCGAAATGTGGCCGTGATCGTCGCCGGGAACGAGACGCGGCTGGACGCCGGCCTCATCACGGCGGGTTCGCGAACCGATCTGTTCTTCGACTCTGCCGGCTGGGGGCTCTCGGCGCGTGTACTGGCAGCGAGGAACGAGGACCGGCGCAAGGTGGCCGGGCTCGGACCGCTCGCAGCGGTGTACCGCGATCAGCTGGTGTACGCCGGGGCGCTCCTGCGCACGTTCATGGAATCCTACGTCGTGGACGACAAGTTCACCGCCGTCGTGCATGCGGACGGCGCGCGCCACGAGCTTCGAGGCGTGACGGATCTGGTGATCAAGGGGACGCGGGTCTACGGCGGCGCGTGGGTGTTCGACCCTGCCTCGCGCCACGACGACGGGCTGTTCGAGATCGTGCCGTTTTGCGGCAAGCGCGACTGGCTGAGCAAGGCCATCGTCGACCTGGACGGCAATCCGCTCAGCGAGGAGCGCTTGAACGCGGTCGGGATCGAGCACTCGAAGTCGTTCCGCGCCGCGCACATCGAGATCGCGTTCGACATGCCGGCCGGCGGAACGCCGCTCGCCGCCCAGATCGACGGCGAGCAATTTCCGGCGACGCCGGAGGTGCGCGTGGACGTGCTGCCGCGCGTGCTGCGTGTGATCGTGCCGGCTTGAGACAACCCGCCATTTCGCGGTGCGCGCCAAGGCCTGGACGGCTCGTGTCGGCTGGTCCTCGGGCAACGACGCCGCTCTGGAAACCCGCGGCGTCCGTGTGCGGGACGACAGCCCCTGAGCCAGCCGGGAGCGGCGCGCTTGCGTTCTGCAAAAACAGAACGTACAGATTGGAGACCATGACCGAGGTGGAAGACCGTCCCGGGCCGTCCGGCCCTGGAGCCGGCCCCGACGACGAAGGCCGGTATTTCAAAGGCGACCAGAGCCGCGAAGAGTTCCGCGACTGGATGCTGAGCCGCATCCCGCGCTGGTACTCGCCCTGGGTGCACCTCGGTTCCACGGTGAGCATTGGCGCCGGCGCGCTCGCCCTGGCGGCGTGGCGCATCCACGCACTGGCACCCGTGGAGCTCGTCGCAGTGCCGGTCACGTTCTTGCTGTCGAACGTGATGGAGTGGCACGCGCACCGCAATCTCCTGCATCGTCGCGACAAGCGCTTCAAGGCGCTGGCCGTGCTCTACGACCGCCACACGCCGGAGCACCATCGAATCTACCGCTACGGCGACATGGAGATCCGCTCCGCGCGCGAGATGCGATTGGTGCTGCTGCCCGCGGTGGGCGCCGCCGGCATCGTCGCGATGGCCGCCCCGGCCGCGGCGCTCGCGGGCGCCCTGATTTCGACGAACGTCGGCTGGCTGGTGCTGATCACGTCCAGCGTGTACGTGGTCGGCTACGAGCTGTCGCACCTGGCCTATCATCTGCCGGAGACGTCGATCGTCTACAAGCTGCCCTTCCTGAAGCAGCTCTCCGAGCTGCACGCGCGCCACCACGATCCGCGCCTGATGCAGAAGTGGAACTTCAACGTGACGGTGCCGCTCGCCGACTGGCTCTTCGGTACGATCGCGCCACGCGGGCTGGTCGACAGGATCAAAGCGACGCGCGCCAAGCGCCCGGCGCCGCAGGCTCCGAGCCCGGCCAAGGCCTGAGCCCCGACACACCTGTCCGGCCGCGATCGAGCTGGCTCCGCGGTTGCGCCCGGCAGAGCGGGGGCGTATGGCGGGGCCCTGCAAGAAGGCAGGGTGAAACCATGAGAATGAACAGTCTCGTCGCGATGGGCTTCTCGACGCTTCTGCTTGCCGGCTGCGGCATGCACGGCGCCAGGGTCAAGTCGGTCAATCTCTCCGAGTCCGGGACCTACGTCGTCACGACACCCGGAGCGCTGACGGTCGCACGGCAGAGCGCCAGCGCATGGCACACGTGCACGCTGCGCGTTGGCGGCCCTGGCCTGGGCAAGCACGAGCATCATCACGGTGGTCCGCGGGCTGGTGCTGGCGCGGGCGCACGCGGAGGTGGCCCCAGCGCGGCGCTGGATGTGCTGCTGTTCCGCCTCTGCGAGGCGCGCGCCAACAACGACATCAGCGCGGAGCAGTACGCGAGCAGCGTGCAGACGATCATGAAGACCATCTCCGCGATGGCGGAGCGCCGTCCGCCGCCGCCTGGGCCCGGCATGGCGGGACGCCCGCCGGGCCCGGGAGGGCAGTGGTTCCACAAGTGGATGGAGCACGAGCACGGCGACCACGACGGGAAGCCGGAACGTCACGAAGGTCGCGGCGAACCGGACGCGCATCCGGGGCCGCACGGCGGACCTCCGCCCCCGCCCGCGCACAAGGGCGACAAGAAGCACTGAGCGCCCCGCCAGCGCGGGTCGGAACGCCTGCGGGCCTTGCGTACCCGCGACGGATATCGTATCCGACCAAGCGGCCAGTTTTCCGGAGCGCACCTGCGACAGGCCGCGGGGCGCTACCGGACCAGCGAAAGGGAGCTAGCGATGGGCAGGAAAGTCTACGTGGTCGGCGTCGGGATGACGAAGTTCGAGAAGCCCGGATCGAAGGACTGGGACTACCCGCAGATGGTCAAGGAGGCGGGCGAGAAGGCCCTGGCCGACGCGGGCATCGGCTTTGGCGAGATCGAGCAGGCGGTCGCCGGTTACTGCTACGGCGAGTCCACCTCCGGCGAGCGCGCGCTCTACGAGCTCGGCCTAACCGGCATGCCCATCTACAACGTGAACAACAACTGCTCGACGGGCTCGACGGCGCTCTTCCTCGCCAAGCAGCTGGTCGAGGGCGGCCTCGCCGACTGCGTGCTCGCCGCCGGCTTCGAGAAAATGGAGAAGGGCTCGCTCGGCGCCAAGTACATGGACCGCACGAACCCCATGGACAAGCACATGCTGCTCATGATGAGCCTGCGCGACTTCGCGCCGGCGCCGCCCGCGCCGCAGATGTTCGGCAACGCCGGCCGCGAGCACATGGAGAAGTACGGCACCACCGCGGAACAGTTCGCCAAGATCGGGCTGAAGAACCACAAGCACTCGGTGAACAACCCCTACTCGCAGTTCCAGGACGAGTACTCGCTCGAGGATATCCTGAACGCGAAGATGGTCTACGAGCCGCTCACCAAGCTGCAGTGCTGCCCCACGTCGGATGGCGCTGGCGTGGCCATCCTTGCTAGCGAGGACTTCGTCAAGAAGCACAACCTACAGGACAATGCCGTCGAGATCGCTGGCATGGCGATGTCGACCGACCTGCCGAGCACCTTCGACGACAAGAGCTGCATCAAGATGGTCGGCTACGACATGACGCGCAAAGCTGCCGACAAGGCCTACGAGATGAGCGGCGTCGGCCCCGAGAACGTCGACGTGATCGAGCTGCACGACTGCTTCTCGTGCAACGAGCTCTTGACCTACGAGGGCCTGCGCCTCGCCGAAGAGGGCAAGGGCGGCGAGCTCATCGACTCCGGCGCCGTCACCTACGGCGGCAAGTGGGTCGTCAATCCCTCCGGCGGGCTCATCTCCAAGGGTCACCCGCTCGGAGCTACGGGCCTCGCGCAGTGCGCAGAGCTGAACTGGCAGCTGCGCGGCAAGGCGGACAAGCGTCAGGTCGACGGCGCGAAGGTCGGCCTGCAGCACAACCTGGGACTGGGCGGCGCGGCGGTCGTCACGATCTACCGCCGGGCAGAGCTCTCCTAGCGGTCCGGGAAGGGCGGCGGCTTCGTCGACGTACAAGTCCTGGATGACGAATCGCTGGAGTCGCGCTCGAAATTCCGCGGGCTCGACATCCCGGCAGGTCGATTTGCGCCTTCCGGACGTACAACCTGAATCGACCGGTTGATCCGGCCGCCGCCGCCATGTCCCACCGCCACTTCGTTCTGCTCGTTCTGATCGCCTCGGCGGTCGGCCTGGGCGCGTGCGCCGCCGAGCGGCCGGCTCCAACGCCCGCGGCGACCCCCGGACAGCCGGCGCCTGCAAGCGAGGAGCACGAGGAGCAGAGCGTCGCGCCCGCGACGGCGCCCGCGGGCCAGGCGGCGCCCAGCTCCGCGACCGAGGGGTACGGCGCCGCCGAGAAGGGCCCGAGCAGCCTGACGACCGGAGAAGACAAGACCAAGGCAATGGAGTTCAAGAGCGTGGCCGACGCCGAGAAGGCGCTGGCAAAGGCGAACCAGCAGCTGGCTCTGCTCTACACGCCGGAAGCCAACGCGGCGATGGGAGGCGCAGCGAGGAGCTCGGCGGGCAAGCCCGTCGCGAAGAAAGCGCCCGAGACGTCGCCCTCGGCCGACCAGGAGTCGCGCTGCGGCACGGCGTGCAAGGCGTTCGCTTCGCTCAAGCGCGCGGCCGACGCCGTGTGCCGCCTGGCGGGCGACGACGACGCGCGCTGCGATCACGCCCGGAAGCTCGTGGACGAGAACGGGCGGCGCGTCGCGCAGTGCGGTTGCCGGGATGGCGGATGAGAACCCACCGGTAGGGCGGCTGGCGCCGAGCCCGACCGGTCTTCTGCATCTGGGGCACGCGCGGAGCTTTCTTCTGGCGTGGTGGCATGTCCGCGCGCGCGGCGGGACGATGCTGATGCGGATGGAGGACCTCGACGGACCGCGCGTGCGGCCCGGCATGGTCGAAGCTGCGCTGCGTGATCTGGAATGGCTGGGGCTCGACTGGGACGGACCGGTCGAGCTGCAGTCGGAGGGGCTCGAACAGATCCGCGCGGCGGCGACCGATCTGCTCGAGCGCGGGCTCGCCTACCCCTGCGTGTGCACGCGCGGCGAGCTGAGAGCGGCGAGCGCGCCGCATGCGGGCGAGGGCGAGCTCCGCTACCCGGGCACCTGCCGCGGGCGCTTCGACTCGCTGGAGACCGCAGAAAGCCGCAGCGGGCGCCCGGCGGGTGTGCGCTTCCGTGTGCCGGCAGGCACGGTCAAGATTCGCGACGGGTTCGCGCCTCCGCTGTCGGTCGATGTCGAAGCGGAAGTCGGCGATTTCCTGATCGGGCGGCGCGACGGCACGCCGGCCTATCAGCTTGCCGTGGTCGTCGACGACGCGCGGCAGGGCGTGACGGAAGTGCTGCGCGGCGACGACCTGATGCCGAGCACGGCGCGGCAGTGGCACCTGCAGTGCGCGCTCGGACTGCCGCACCCGGAGTGGTTCCACGTGCCGCTCGTAACCGACGCCGGCGGCCGGCGGCTGGCGAAGCGCGCGGACGACCTGAGCTTGAGCGAGCTGCGCGAGACCGGCGTCGATCCGCGTGTGGTCGTTTCGTGGGCGGCGCGCAGCGCGGGGCTCGACGTACCCAAGCGGATCGTTGCGGGCGAGGTCATATCGATCATGGATCTGACGCTCTTGCCACGTGAACCGGTGCGCCTCGAGCCGGAAACCGTGGCACGCTTGAAGGGGGCCGGCGCATGAATCCTTCGCGACGACAACTGCTCTGGGCGATGGGGCTGGTCGCCGCGAGCGGGTTCGCGCCGGCGGCTTTCGCGGACGAGAAGCGCCGCGTCTACATCCAGCCGCTGGGGCGCGCGCTGCCCGATGCCGACGTGGAGCTGGTGGGGCGCGCGCTTTCCGTCTTCTACCAGATGGACGTCAAGCTTCTCGATCGCGTGCCGCTGCCGCACTCGGCGTACTACCCGCCGCGGCACCGCTACCGCGCCGAGAAGCTGCTCGAGTTCCTGCGCACGCGCGGTCCCGACGACGCCTTCCGCGTGCTCGGCCTGACCGGCGTCGACATCTCGACCACCAAGGGGAAGTACAAGGACTGGGGCATTCTCGGCCTGGCGACGATCGACGGCCGCGTCGGCGTGCTGTCGTCGTTCCGCTGCAAGCGGCGGGCAAAGAATGCGATGCACGCCCGCATCCGGCTCGGCAAGACGGCCGTCCACGAGATGGGGCACACGCTCGGCCTGACGCACTGCCCGAACTACGGCTGCCTGATGGAAGACGGCAAGGGCAGCGTGCTGACGACCGACCACGAGTACGACCTATGCGACAAGCGCTGTCGACCCCTGCTCGAGAAGGCCGGCTACACGCTCGGCAGCGCGGCGGACGCGCCCTGGCCGAAGCCGAAGTAGCGCTCAGCTGCAGAGCCCGTTGACGCAGTTGTGGCCAGACGCACACACATGGCCGCAGAAGCCGCAGTTGGAAGAGTCGGTCTTCAGGTCGACCTCGCACGCGTCGGTCGGATCGCAGTTGCAGTCGCCGTAGTACGGCGGGCACGCCGGGAATTGGCATTGGCCCTGCTGGCAATAGACGCAACCATTTGGCTGACCCAGAGCAGCACACGAGTGGCCGCACCCGCCGCAGTTGTCGGGATCGCTGTCGACGTTGGTCTCGCATCCGTTCGCCGGGTCGCCGTCGCAGTCCGCGTAGCCGGGGTCGCACGTCTGGAGAGCGCAGCCGTCGTTCTGGCAGGTCGAAGTTGCGTTGGGCACGTCGCACGCCGCGCAGGACGCCGCGCCGCAGCCATGCGCGGGATCGTCCGTGGCCACGCAGTCGCCGCCACATGCCTTCAATCCCGGACCGCAACCGCCCCCGCCCGAAGCGCCGCCCGCAGCGGCATCGTGGTTCGCTCCGCCGCTCCCGCCTGCGCCCGCAGCGCCCCCCGAGCTCGAACCCGTCGTGGCGCGCCCGCCGCACGCGGCCATCAGCACGCAGACGGCGAGCGCCAGCTCTGGTTCCAGTTTCCACGGGATCGACATCCGCGCCGTCGAGGATAACGCAGTTGATGCGGATCTACACGCAGCCGGACGCTACCCGCCCTAGAACGTCCCCGCCAACGTAACCCCACCCGGCACAACCGACACTCGCGTCTCGGTCCCGCTGCTCGACGTGAGCACGAGCGCAATGCCCGTCACACCCGCCACGCCCGTCGCCACCCAGCCGACGGTTGCCCACGTCTGGGCGTGCAGCACGGCTTTGCGCTTCGAGGGGTCCGTCCGGCTCGAGATGTTGAAGGCGGAACGGAGCGAGGCCGCGTGGACCTCCTGTACGGCCGACACCACGCCGAGCACGGCGGCGACCGCCAGCGAGCCCCAGCCGATCGAGCGCTGCAGGTTCGGCGCCGAATCGTTCTTGTCCTTGCCCTGGTCGATGTCTACGTGGCTGATCTCGCCGGCCTCGGCGTGGATGCGGCGCACCCGGCGCGTTCCGTCGGGCAGCTTCACCACCACGTCGTGCACACCAGGCTGGACGTACAGCTCCGCCGGTGCATCGCGCTCCTCGTCGCCCACCAGGACCTTGGCGCCCGCGGGCGCTTGCACACGCACGCGGCCGAGCTTGTCGTCGAGGTCGTGCAGGCGGTGCTGGGCACGCTCGCGCGCTTGTCGCTCGAGCCCGCGATCGACGGCGAGCTTGAAGGCTTCGGCCGCTTGCGGCGCGTCGCCGGCGGCGTCCCAGGACAGCGCCGCGTTGAACGCGGTGTCGGCGTGGGGGACGATCTTGAACGCCTGCATGAAGCGGCGCGCCGCGTCCTCGTACTCGCCGCGCTGGAACAGGGCGGTCGCCGACTGGAACACCTGTTGCGCCTCGTCCTCGCGATCGGCGTGTGCAGGGGTTGCCGCGCTCAGCATCAGAGCTGCTGCTAGCACCCCCACATAGACCGGGATCCACTTCACTGATTGTCCTTGCTGTACGGGCTGCCCAGAAGCCCGGGCTTGCTGGTCGGGGGTGGCGAGGCGTTCAGGTCGACGGACACCGCCGGGACTGCGTTGTGCTTCTTCGCGGAATGCGGTCTCGCATGATACACGCGCGGGTGGGCGGTCGCGCTGGGCTCTGCGCTGGGCAGGAGCGGGAGCTGGTCCGGCGAGAGCGCCTGATCGCCTGGAGCAGCGGAAGCGGACGCCGACGCCGCGCCGGACGACGTGCTTGCGACCGTGGGCGAAGCGGACGCCGACGCCGCGGCGGCCGACGCGCTCGGCGCCGCTCTTCCGTGGTGCAGCGCGGTCGCGACCACTCCGACCAGCACCAGCGCGGCCGCAGCCACTGTCCACGCGATCCAGTGCCGCCGGGAACGGCGCGGGCGCGCCTTGAGCGACGTGACGCTCGCCGTCTCGGTGCGGGTCGCTTCGGACATGGGGTTCGACGGGACGGACGGCGGCGGCTCGGAGACCCGCATGCCATCGACCCGCGTGTGCGCGTCGGGCCCGACTCCGACTCCCGTCACCGTGAAGCCCTCCGGTGCGCTCGGCGTCGACGACGGGCGTGAGCCGAGCGCGCCGCGGCCGAGGTATCCGAGCCGCCCGCGGAGCTCGACGACCTCGTCGACCCTGGCGCGCCGCGTCGCCAGCCGCTCCCACGTAAGCCCGTTGACCCACGCGGCGACATCGCGCCGCGACGCGCGGCCGTACGTCGCCGATGCGGCGGCCTCCAGCTCGGCTGCGAACGCGGCCGCACTCTGCGGGCGATCGTGGCGACGCATCTGCAGCGCGTGGGCGATCACGTTGTCGATCGGGTCGGGCAGATCCGATCTGAGCGCGCTCGCGCGAGGTGGCGGCTCGCTGACGATGCGCAGCAGCGTGGCCGCGTCGCTGGCCCCGACGTGCAGCCGCAGGCCGGTCATCAGCTCCCACAGCATCACGCCCACGGCCCACAAGTCCGTCCCGGCGTCGAGCGGCTTGCCCAGGGCCTGCTCCGGCGACATGTACGCGACCTTGCCCTTGATGCGGCCCGTCGCCGTGAGTCCCATGCGCGTGGTCGCCTTGGCGATTCCGAAGTCGGTGAGCTTCGCAACGCCGTCCACCCCGACCAGCACGTTGTGCGGCGTCACGTCGCGATGCACCAACCCAAGCGGGCTGCCGTCGGCGTCCGTGAGCTCGTGCGCGGCATCAAGCCCCTCCAGCACGTCGCTCACGATGGTGAGCGCGACGGCTTCCGGAATCTGCTGCCCGGCTGCTTCGGCCAGCTTCACCAGCCCCGAGAGCGTCTCGCCCTCGACGTACTCCATCACCAGGAACACGCCGAACGGATCCTCGTCGACATCGAGCACGGGCACCACGTTCGGGTGGTGGATACGCCCGGCGATGGTCGCTTCCTGGATCAGTGCGTGCGCGAACGCCGGGTCTTCGCGAAGCTGGGCGTGCGTGAGCTTGAGCGCGACTTCGCGTTCAAAGCCGGCGAGGCCGACGGCGCGCGCAAGGTACACCGTGGCCGAGCCGCCGGACGCGATCGGCAGGAGCAGCTCGTAGCGGCCGATCCGTTCAGGGAACGGCGGCAGCTCTCGGGTCCAGTCGTCCGACGATCTCATTTCGACCGGCCCCGGAACGTCTCGGGGTCGAGCCGCAGACGTTTGACCGTCTCGTAGAGCACCGACCGCGCCATGCCCATCCGTCGCGCCGCCTGCGTCATGTTGCCGCGCGTCGAGGACAGCGCTTCGAGAACGCGCGAGCGCAGCTGGTCGCCCGGCGCGGCGTCGAGTGACGGCAGGTCCTCCGGGTGCACCACGTCGCGCTTGTCATGCGCCGCGGCGCTGGCGGCGGCGTGCAGCACGTTCCTGAGCTCCCTGACGTTGCCGGGCCAGGCGTGGGCCCACAGTCGCTCGATAGCCGTGGCGCTGATGGACATCTGCCGTTCGGAAAGGAAATAGCCCGAAAGGAGCGGAAGATCCTCGCGCCGCTCGCGGAGCGGCGGCAGCACCAGCCGCACTGCGGCGATGCGATGCAGGAGATCGGCGCGGAAGGTGCCGTCGGTGACGCATTGCTCCAGGCTGCGATTGGTTGCGGCGACGATGCGCGCATCGACCGCGACCTCGCGATCTTCGCCGACCGCGCGCACCACGCCAGTCTCGACGACTCTGAGCAGCTTGGCCTGGAGCGACAGCGGCATCTCGCCGATCTCGTCCAGCAGCAGCGTGCCCTGGTCGGCGGAGCGGAACAGGCCGCTGCGCGCTGCCGTCGCGCCCGAGAACGCGCCGCGCGCGTGGCCGAAGAGCTCGGACTCGACCAGCTCCGGAGCAATGGCAGCGCAGTTGAGCCCGACCAGGCGGCCGCGACGCCCGCTGGCGTCGTGGATCGCCTGCGCGGCGACCTCCTTGCCCGTGCCGGTCTCGCCTTCGAGCAGAACCGGATCGTTCGTGGCGGCGATCATGGCGATGCGCGCGCGCACCGCGTCGAGGGACGGGCCACCGACGAAGCCCGGGTTGTTGCGCGCCTCGTCGTACTCGAACGCCAGCACGTCGTCGCTCGCGACCATGAGCGAGCTACCCATGCGGATCAATGCGCCAAACGGCGCCAGCGTGCGGGGGGCACTCACGGGCGCGCCGTCCACGAAAGTGCCGTTGCGGCTCCCGTTGTCCGTCACGAGGATCCCGTCCTGGTGCGGCTCGAGCACGGCGTGCTCCCAGGAAACGGCCTTGTCGTCGAGCGTGATGCCGGCGGTATCCGCTCGGCCCGCCGCCACCGGCGTGTCCACGACCACCGGCGCCGGCCACTGCGACCCGCGCGAGAACAGCACGGCCACGCCGGGCCGGCGCTGTCGCTGGGGCGCCGTGACGCCGAGCGGCATATCGGTGACGGTGGTGTCGCGCATCGTGGATGGGCGCCGCTCGTCCGGCCGCGCCGACAGCGCGAAGCCTACCACTGTCGCAGGCTGTTTTCCCGGGTTCTGCGCCCGGGACGGCCGGGCTGTGGCGGGGTCGTGATATCCTGCCGTGGTGTCCCGCCCTGCACACAGGCGAACGCGACTGCGACGCGTAGTGCAGGTCGTGATCCCGGCGCTGGTCGGAGCGCTCGCCGTATCCTGCTCGTCGTCCCAGCCGGGAACGGAATCCGTCGCGCACGTCAGCTCGCCCGCCGTCGGGGGCTGCACCTGCGTGGGGAGCGGTACCTGCGCCCAGCTCACGTATTCCGACATCCCGGCGGACAGCGTGTACTACGTGACCACGTTCGGCGGAGGCACGGACACGCAGACCATGTCGTGCGGCGGCACGGCCGACGCCACCTGGGCCTACGCGGCCGATCGCGAGCGCTTCGGCTGCGGCGCCAAGCTCCTCGTCCAGGCCGCGGGCAAGCAGTGCGTCGTCCAGGTCGCGGACTGCGGGCCCAACCGCTGCGTGGAGCAAGCCGCCTGCAACTGCTCGTGCGGCAACCACCATCCGGTGCTCGACGTGAGCCCCTTCGTCACCCAGTACCTGCTGGGCACGTCGGCGGTGGGGTGGAGCGAGCACAAAGCGGTGACTGCAAACCTCGTCGACTCCTCGTCGACGATCGGCTGCCCGGGCAGCGCGGTGGGCAGCGGCGGCAGCGGCGGAAGTGGCGGCTCCGGAGTCGGCGGCACGGGCGCGACCGGCGGGTTCGGCGGCAGTGGCGCGTTCGGCGGCGGCGGGTTTGGTGGCAGCGGCGCGACGGGTGCAGGCGGCAGCGGCGCGACAGGCGCGGGCGGCAGCGGTGCGACGGGCGCGGGCGGCAGCGGCGGGACCTCCAACTGCAGCGCGGCGCCCAACTGCGGCGGCTGCGTCGGCTGCGTCTCGAAGTGCCTGTGCAACCTCGGCGACGCCAAGCAGTGCGCCACCATCTGCAACACCGGCAGCGGTGGATCCGGCGGCGGGGCGGGCGCCGGTGCCGGCGGGTCGGCAACGTGCGCGATACCGACGTGCAACGTCTGCCCCGACTGCTTCACGCGCTGCATGTGCATGGCGGGCGACAAGAAGGTGTGCACCGGGATCTGCAACCAGCCCCAGGGCTCAGGCGGTACGGGCGGGGGCGTACCTGTCGGATCGCCGGGCTGTGACGGCAACGACTGCAGCTCCTGCGCGACGTGCGCAGACCACTGCACCTGCCAGATCCACGACGCGAACGCGTGCTCCGCAGCGTGCGGCTCGAGCGGCAGTGGAGGCAGCAGCAGCGCGGCGCCGGACCAGCTCGACCAGGTCGCGCGCTGCGACTGCTCCGTGCCGGGAAGGCGCGATGACGGGCCGGGCGCAGCGTTCTTCGCTCTGGGCTTGCTCGGCTTCGTCCTGCTGCGCCGCGAACGTCGCGTCCGCTGCTGACACCGGTCGCACCGTCCGGACCGTCCGGATGGTGTCCGGCGCTGCCGGACGATCCGGCCCGCTGCGGATGGCCGTTTTCCCCGCTTTTCGAGCGAATTTCCACCGGGCGGCCGGTGGCATGGTGCCTGCTTTTTCTGCACGCATGCAGCGCATCCGACACTGGGCACTTCTGCTTCTGGTTCTCGTCGCGGCGGCCTGCTCGCCAGCGATCGGCGACCGATCCAACCCCACGCCGGAAACCACGACCGCTTCGAACGACGCGGACACCGTGTTTGGAGCTGCCGAGCTGGCCGGCTTCCAGCGGGTCGGCGGCTACGCCCTCTCTCCCGTGATCAAGACGACCGCCCCGGCCACGCGCGGCGGCTTCCTGATCGATCTCTGGGGCGATGTCGGCAACGTCCCCATCGGAGCCGAGGTCCGCGGCGTGCGCGCCGACGGCACCAACACCGACTGGTTCCCGGCCAAGAGCACCTGGCGCGAGGCGCCGCACGTGGTCGCCCGCGCCGAGCTCGGCGAGGCCGTGAATGCGACGCAGTTCCGCATCCCGATCGACCAGATCAAGCTGATCGAGAACGTCATCTACGCCGGCGTCACACCCCAGGAGCACGATCCCGGCGACAGCCGTCCGTCGTCGGGCGTCGGCTCGACGCAGCAGGGGCTCACCTCCGAGCTGATCGGGCTGGTGCAGCCGCGCTCGGCGTGGGGCGCGCGCCCCGCGAAGTGCTCGAGCAGCGATCCGCACAAGTACCGCATGGCCATCCACCACACCTTCACGCCGCCCTCGTCGTCCGGCGGCTACGAGTCGCGCATCCGGTCCATCCAGGCCTTCCACCAGGACGTGCGAGGCTGGTGCGACATCGGCTACCACTTCCTCGTTACCGAGGACGGGCGCGTGTGGGAAGGGCGTCCGGTGGACACGATGGGCGCGCACACGCACGGCAACAACACCGGCAACATCGGTCTGTCGTGGGTGGGTTGCTTCGACTCCAAGGCGTGCTCCGGCATTTCCAGCTCCAACGTTCCGAGCGACGCCGCGCTCCAGGCCGCGGGACAGGTCATGCACGCGCTGGCGCAGAAGTACGGCATCAATCCGAGCACCAGCAACGTGAAGGGTCACCGCGACTGGCCCGGCCAGTCCACCGAGTGTCCGGGAGACGAGCTCGAAGGGAAGATCCCCGATTTGATCTCGATGGCCGCCGGGCAGGCCCCGGCGCCCGCTCCGACGCCTACCGGCGATCCGGGCCGCGCGATCGGCGTCGTCTGGGATCTGTCGCAGACGTCCTCGCCGTCCAGCAGCGGCAACGTGCGCATCGGAGGCGCGACGATCTCGGTCGAGGGCGGCCCGAGCACCGCCGCGCGCGACGGCGACGCGCTCTGGCTGCTCAGCCTCGCGCCGGGCAGCTACACGATCACCGCCTCGGCGCCGGGCTACGCCACCGCCACGGAAACCGTGGAGGTCAAGTCCGGCGCGGACACCTGGGCTTCAATCGGTCTTCTGCCGGACAACTCCGGCAATGGCGGCTCCGGCGGCAGCGGCGGCAGCGGCGGCGCGACCGGTAGCGGCGGCTCCAGTGGCGCATCCGGCAGCGGCGGCTCCGGCGGCGGGAGCTCCACTCCGCCTGCCAGCTACAGCACGCCCGAGTCGAGCTGGACCTGCGGCGGCACCGCCGGCACGCACCCGAGCCAGAGCGGCTCCTACTACACCACGACCTTCGGCTGCTACGTCGACGAAAGTGGCACCGCGCACGGGGATCCCGGCGACAACTGCGTTCCGTGGTGCATGACTGGCGCGGCGTCGCAAGGCCGCAGCGCCGAGTGGAACGCCCTGTGCGGCGGCATGTCCGGCCCCGACTGCGAGCGCAGCGTGAACTGGTACTCCGCCGACGCAGATCGCTTCGGCTGCGGCGCGCGCATCAAGATCACGAATCCCAAGACCGGCAAGTCCGCCGTCGTGGCGGTCATCGATCGTGGCCCGGCCTGCTGGGTCGAGTCCAAGGTCGATCACTGGGGCCTCGACCTGTCGTACCCCGCCAGCAGCTACCTCTTCGGCGGACAGACAGCCATCACCGAGAAGGCCGAGGTCATCGCGGTGGAGGTGCCGACGGATACGCCGCTCGGGCCGGTGCAGTAGCCTTCGAAGGCCACAGAAATCCAATTCCGATCCGGGCA
Organism: uncultured delta proteobacterium; assembly: GCA_963826085.1. Taxonomy (GTDB): domain Bacteria; phylum Myxococcota_A; class Polyangia; order Polyangiales; family Polyangiaceae; genus CAWDXG01. The sequence continues at coordinate 961,191 of CAWGVN010000001.1, forward strand.
GCCGACACGTTCACGCATGCCGTGAAAGCGGCACACCGTCGAGTTGCGCCGGGCACGGTCAACGGAGATGACCAAGACGCCGCAGATCCGCGTGGAAGAACACACGCCGGATCTTGCCGTCGGCAACGCCGAGCGACAGCGCCGCGAACGGTTGGTCGTCGCTCCAGAACACCGCGCCGGGTTGTCCATTGAGCTCCCGCTCCTCCACCTTCAAGAAGCGCACGTTGCGCGTCGTGCCCAGCGCGATGAAACCCGCGATACGCGCGGTACCCGTAAGCGGCTTCGGCAGATTGCCGAGCCCGCCCACGTTCCGGCCGCCCGGGCCGCCGTCGGTCACGAGTACCGCATCGTCCGAGAGCAGATCGACCAGCGCCGACACGTCGCCGGCGCTCGCGGCGCGTACGAACGCCGCAAGCAACCGGCGGTGCTCTACTTGTGACACTTCCAACATGCGTCGCTCCTCTTGCACGCTCCTGCGCGCCCGTTCGAGCATCTTGCGGCACGCCGGCACGCTCTTGTTCACGAGCCCGGCGATCTCCTTGTGGTCGAAGTCGAACACGTCGTGCAGCAGCAGGACCGCCCGCTCCGCCGGCGTCAGACGTTGGAGCAGCACCAGGAACGCCATCGAGACGTCTTCCTGGCGCTCGACGTTCGCCATGCTACCGGAGTCGAGAGAGACCGGCTCCGGCAGGCGGTCGCTGCGACTGAGCTCGCGCCGGGAGCGCGCGCTGCCAAGGTCGGTCAGGCAGAGCCGCGTGACGATCGTGACGAGGTACGCCTTGGGCGACGCGATATGGTCATCCACGCCCATGAAGCGCAGAAACGCCTCCTGCACCCTGTCCTCCGCGCGCGCAACATCGCCCAGCATCCGGTAGGCCAACGCGACGAGCTGCGGGCGATGCGCTTCGAACTCCTGCAGGCGCTGGCGCGTCATGGCTTGAGCACCATCAACACGGCGATACATGAGACCGCGATGACGGCTGTCCAGCCCCAGCGTTCGATGGCATCGAAAGCACGGCGTCGCAGCGCCCGCTGGCATCTCGCGACCGCGAAACCGGCGACCACTAGCAGCGCGAACGAGATCTGGAACCAACCAGTTGCGTGAAAGGCGCCGTGGGCAAGGATTTCCAGTGCCACGCCGGAAAGCAGCATCAGCGCCAGAGCCGCACGATTGTACGCCAGAAGCGACCGGAACCCGGGAGGCGCATCCGTGCCGGCGCGACGAGCCGCGCGCGCGCCGAGCGGAATCGCGCCGGACAGGCCCGTTCCTGCCACGGCAACCGCCACATGCAACGCCAGGAGCAGTGAAAACGCGCTCATGACCGACCGAGCCCCACGACCTTGGTCGAATACGCGCCACGCTCCACGCTATCGACCATGAACGCCGCCACCGCGCGGAACGACATCGAGAATGCCCAGGGCGGCAGACCACCAACGCGGGCGCGGTAGCCGGCCGCGTTCCTGCGTACCAGCCGCGGCGGTCGCGCGATGGTCCAGTCGAGATCGGTCGCCTGGACCACAGCCTCCATCGCCCGCAGATCGCGCGCGTGGTGCCTGAGCAGCCATTTGAAGAACAGGATGAACGGTCCGCGCGCAGGAAACAGCACCGCGGCGGACACGATCGCCAACCGGTTGACTTCCCCGCGCAGCATCGCGGCGACCGTGCTCGCCGCGCTCTCCGTCATGAACGTGCTTGGGCGAAACGCGTCCCGCGGCGCCGCGCCAAGCGCCGACAGCACCGCGTCGTGCCCCCGAAGCGCCGCCGTCAGCTGCGCCGCGTCGAGCGGATCGCCGCGAGTCACGGAAAGCGCCGCGTCGATGCGTGTGATCTTGTGCGGCGAGCGCACGAATGCCGTCACTGCGTGCCCGCGCGAGAGCGCAATGTCAACGATCTCGCGCCCGGTCTTGCCGGTCGCGCCCAGTATCATGAGCTTCATGCCCTGTAGACTGGATTGCGTCGGGGACTGTGACGTAGAGCGCGAAAAAGCGTACGATTGCCTCGAGCGGAGCGGTCCCGGTCGCGACTACCGTGTGGCGTCGCGGGCGCGCGTCGTCCCGAGGGAGGCGCGGCGGCCTAGATCCTCTGCAATTTCTCGGGATTCAAGATGTTGCGGATGGCGGTGATGTGCTCGCCATCCGTCTCGATCGATATCACGATGTTCGTGACGCCGTCGAGATGACCGACGAGCGCCGGCCATCCGTTGACCTCGACGACCTCGAACGTCTGGTCGCGACCGAGCCAGAACCTCGTCGCCACGTTGAAGAACAAGCGGGCGATGGGCTTCGCTCCGTGCAGCGGGCGGCGCGCAGCGTGAACCCGGCCTCCGCCGTCGGACCAGAGCGTGGCATCGGAAGCGAGCGTGGCTTCCAACTTGTCCAGATTCCCGCTGGACAACGCGTCGACGAAGGAATGCAGCAGCCGCTCATGGTCATCGCGCGTGGGTGTGAATCTTGGACGACCCTCCCGGATGTGGCTCTGCGCCCGGTGGAAGAGCTGACGGCACGCCGCCTCTTCCCTATCGAGAACGGTCGCCACTTCGGCATGCGAATAGTCGAACACCTCGTGCAGCAGATACGCCGCACGCTCCAGGGGCGTCAGGCGCTCGAGCAATACGAGGAAGGCGATCGACATGGAGTCGGGGTCGCTGCGCTCCTCGGTCTTGACGGGCTCGGGCAGCCAGGGCCCGACGTAATGCTCGCGGGTCGCGCGCGCCGACTTGAGCCGATCCAGGCACAGCCGGGTCACGACGGTCGTGAGCCACGCCTTGTGCGATTCGATGAGCTCGGGGTTGGCCTTGTCCCAGCGCAGCCAGGCGTCCTGCAGCACATCGTCGGCCTCGGCAGCTGTGCCGAGCATTCGGTACGCGATCGCAAACAGCAGGGGCCGCAATGCAGCAAAACTCTCGAGCGCGTTCATCGGGGACTGCTCGCGTTTCCGCGCCGCGGCGTCGCGCACAGGATTCACGAGACGCCTCGGCGCGCAAGAACGACAAACAGACACATCGCAAACAGCACGCCGTTGACTGCCACATTGTGCAGCCCGTGCAACGTCCAGTGCGAGCCCATAGCTCCCAACGCCTTCATTGTCTGCTAGACGAGCGAGCGCCTCGAAACGTGACACCGCGAGCCGAGCGACGGCGCCCAGCCCCGACGGCGGGCACGGCGCTTGCAGCGCCTGTCCCGATCCGGCTCGCCGCAGCGTCTCCGGCTCCGAGGGCCCTTCGACCGCGATGTCACAGATGAGGTCGCCGCGCCGTCATCACGACATGGAACGGACCCGCGGCCACGAATCGAGTGAAGGAAGGGAAGATCGATGACTCGTGCACGCACTAACAGCGCAGCGGGGCCGACCGGTGACGCGCAGTTGCAGAAATACATCGCCCGCGTGAATAGATACCCGCGACTAGAGCGTGCAGAAGAACTCGACCTGGCGCGGCGATTCAAGCAGGGTGACCAGAGCGCTGGCGACAAGATCGCACGGTCGCATCTGCGCTTCGCACTGGCGGCCGCCTTGAAGTACCGCGGCTACGGCCTTCCGATTTTCGATCTGATCGCGGAAGGCAATGTAGGCATCGCCGTCGCGTTGGCGCGCTTCGATCCAGAACGGGGGTTCCGGTTCGTCACCTATGCCTCCCACTGGGTTCGCGCCTACATCGTCGAATACATCCTGCGCTTCCGGAGCAGCATGGTGGGCGGCAAAGGTAACGCGATACGCTCGCGCCATTTCTTCGGTTTGCGTCGGGAGCGAGCGCGAATCATGGGGCACACGCGCGACAATGACCAGGTCGAGATTCGACTCGCCGAACGCTTCGGTACCACTCGCGAGAAGGTGGTCGAGATGCTGCAAAGAATCGACAGCCGCGACGTGTTTCTGGATGGTCTCGACCCCAACCAGGCGACGGAACTGTGCAACGGACTGGTCGTGACCGAAACGCAGGAGAAGGAGCTCGACGACTGCGAGCGGGCATTGTGGGCCCGCGAGGTCGTTCGAGAGGCTCTTGTGGAGCTGGATGAACGGGACCGCTTCATCGCCGAACGTCGCCTGATGGCGGCCCCAGAGGACGAGCTGACGCTGGCCGATGTCGGACGGCACTTCGGCGTGTCGCGCGAGCGCGCGCGGCAGCTCGAGGCGCGCCTCAAGCGTCGCCTGCGCGACCGCATCACGCCCCAGCTTCCCGATGCGGCCTAGCGCTCCTCCGGAGTCGATCCGGGCGCTGTGCCCGCGACTTTCCCCGTGTCGCCGGCCGTTGTGGCAGCCTGGTTGCGCCAGGCTGTAGGCGCGACCCCGGTCCAGCGCCGGAACGCGCGATGAAAGTTCGACGGTTCGGAATAGCCCAATAGGTAGGCAACCTCCGAGATCGGCAGCTCTTCCTCGCGAAGCAGCTCTTCAGCACGCCTCAGCAAGAGCTCGCTGCGAAGTTGCCGGAACGAGGTCCCCTGTTCGGCGAGCCGGCGGTGCAAAGTGCGCGCCGTAATGCCTAGCCGCTTCGCGATGGCCGCCTCGCTGCTCGTCCCGGCCAACAGACCCTCCGACAGGGTCTCGCGCACCAAGTCGACAAACGGCGGCTGGGCGCTGATGCGCCGGATCATCGCAGCCGCGTAGCTCTTGAACATCTCGCCGAGCTCGGGTGTCTGCTCGGGTAGTCGCAGCCCGGAAACAGCGCTGGAGAAGACCAGCGCGTCGTCCGGCGCACCGAAACGCACGGGACAACGGAAGAAGGCATCCAACGGAGCCGCGTCACGGGGCCCGCTCCAGCGCATACGCACCTCGTCAGGAGTCACCGCGTCGCCGACGAGCTTGCGTCCCCAGGTCAGCCATTGGCCGAGGAAGAAACAGACCTCCTGCTCGCGCCGTCCAAACGGCGAGGGCGAGGGATGATCGCAGATCGCAACCAGTGCATCGCCCTTTTCGACCAGCACCAGACGGGTATAGCGGAACGCGATACGGATGTAGCGTTCGGCACGCTGCAACAGGTCGCCGAAGGTGGGGCTGGAGCGCAGCAGGAAGCCCCAGAGCCCGGCCGCCTCGACGGGCAGCGAGCCAGCCAGCTCGATGCCCAGGTTCTCCCGCGGCGCGGCGAAGATCGCGCGGACAGCCGTCTCGTATTCGGCCGCCGGCACCATCGCGTCGTGGTCGACGGTGCGGCGCGTGGGCGCGAGGGTCGCCAGATCGACCTCGATTCCCTGTCTCGCCGCGGCGTCTGCCAGGAGCAGGATCGCGCGCTCGTAGACCCACCCGCCGCTTGCGCGCTGCATCGCTGCGCAATTGTCTGAAAATGAAACGCGAATGTCCAGAACGGCCACTGAGCGCGGCGGCCGCTCCTCCTACCTTTGATCCCACAGGATCGGCGCGACGAACGGCAACTTCGCCGAAGCCGAGCGCAGGTCCCGGAAGGAGCTCGACCATGGCAATCGCAGGAACGTACAGGGTGACCGTGAAGACTCCAGTGGGGCCCCAGCAGGGGGTGCTTACACTGGAGGTCGACGGGGATTCGGTGAGCGGGACGCTCGCGACGGCAAAGGGCGACTCGGCCTTCTCCGGAGGCACGGTGTCGGGCAAGGACGTGCATTTCATGGCGAAGATCCGGACGCCGCTCGGCCGTCTCAAGGCGGAGATCTCCGGTCGAGTGAGCGGCGATCTGTTCAGCGGCACCGCGAAGCTCCCGCTCGGCACGGGGCAGATCGAGGGCGTGAGGATGGTAGCCTCGGCGGAGGCTTGCAAATGACCCGGGCCGATGTGCCCACCTTCTCGCTGGCGGAGCGGGACCGGCGCTGGGCTCTCGCGAATCAGCTGATGGAGGAGCAGGAAGTCGACGCGCTGATCGTGTACGGAGATCGTGAAGGGGCGTTCCCCGCCTCGTTTGCGCCGGACACGTTCTTCACGAACGAGCGCGCCGGATCCATCGTGATCCTTCCACGGGATGGCGAACCGATCTCGGTCGTCTATCTCATGACCGTGGTCGAGGACCACATCCAGGCCGGTTACACCAGGTCCCGCGGCTGGGTCCGCCCGGAAAACATGTACGTCGGCAAGATGGGCTCGAATGTGGTCGAAGTCCTCGAGGACTGGGGACTTTCGCGCAGCCGTTTCGGCGTGATCGGGCTCGAACCCTATCCGCCGTTCTACTTCGACGGGCCGATGCCCTACAACACGTGGCAGGCGATCCTGGAGGAGCTGCCGGACGCGACGTTCAAATCGGTAGGCAACCGCTTCTTCGAGCTCACAGCTGTGAAGAGCGCCGAGGAGCTCGCCGTGCTGAAGTGGTCGGCGGGCGTCGGCGAAAAGATGGCCGAGGCCATGCGCTCGGCAACGCGACCGGGAGTACGCGAGAACGAGATCTACGCCGCGGCGATGGATGCCAGCGCCCGGAATGTCGGATTTTCGACCCTGATCCTGATGGGCTCCGGGCCGGAGTTCGTCGGCTGGGGCCCGCCAGCGTGGACGTACCGTCCCGAACAGCCCCGGCTGATAGAAGAGGGCGACGTCGTCCTGGCGGAGGTCTTCTCCTCGTTCGGCATGCTCGAGACGCAGCATCAGCCCGCCATCGCGGTCGGCGAAGTCCATCCCGACTTCCACAGGGCCGCGGCAGCGGCCCGGGCGTCCTACGAGGCGGGTGTCCGGACGCTGCGCGCCGGGAGCACGTTCGCAGACGTGGTCCGGGCGATGAGACAACCGATGCGCGAGGCCGGCGGCTGGCAGGTCCACCCGCTCGTCCACTCGATCAGCCCGTTCGGGCTCATCGGCGTCGGTGACAGGATGGCCGACCTGCCGGAAGCCAGCCAGTACGGCAAGCTGCTGCTCATTCCCTCCATGGGGCTGGACACGGAACTGAAGACCGGCATGGTGTTCGCTGTCGAGCCCAACTGCGCGATCGGCAAGAAGGTAGTGAACCTCGGCGGCACAGTGGTCGTCGGCGATGACCGCGGGATCGAGCTGAACGAGAACACCAACCACCTGATGCGCGCGTGACAAGGGGGTTGCGCAGCGGGCAAAGTGGCGGACCGACGTTGGACGTGTCACATCCGGGGGGACTGGGTCGTCTTTTCTGGCATCGGTGAGCCCCGGCACGGAGGCCGTGATGAGAGTGTTTGTGGCAGGCGCAAGCGGAGCGATCGGGCGGCAGCTGGTGCCGTGCCTGATCGCTGCCGGTCACGAAGTTCACGGCATGACGCGAAGCGAGTCCAAGCGAGGGATGCTCGAGGAGCTCGGCGCCGTGCCAGTAGTGGCTGATGCGCTCGATCCCGAGCAGGTCGCGAAAGCCGTGGCCGGAGCGAGGCCGGAGGTCATCGTGCACCAGCTGACCGCTATCGGAGCGGTGGACACCCGTCACATGACCCGCGATTTCGCGCCGACCAACCGGCTCCGCATCGAGGGTACGGATCACCTGCTGTCCGCCGGACGGGCTGTCGGGGTGCGGCGGTTCGTGGCGCAGAGCCATATCGCCTGCTACGCGCGCACGGGCACATGGGTAAAGACCGAGCAGGACCCGTACGATGAGCTGCCTCCCCGGCAGATGCGCGCGAACCTGGAGGGGATGCGTCATCTCGAAGCCGCGGTGCTCGGCGCCGACGGGATGGAGGGGATCGTGCTGCGCTACGGCTGGTTCTATGGGCCGGGCACGTCGCTGGCGGCGGAGGGGGACCAGTTCGAGCTGGTGCGCAAGCGCAAGTTCCCGCTGGTGGGCGACGCGGGAGCCGTGTGGTCGTTTATCCACGTCGCCGACGCCGCCAAAGCCACGGTCGCGGCGATCGAGCGCGGCAGCCCCGGCGTCTACAACGTCGTCGATGACGATCCCGCTCCGGTAGGCGAGTGGCTTCCCGTACTGGCGCGGGAGCTTGGCGCGAAACAGCCACTGCGAGTGCCGCGCTTCGTCGGACGGCTGTTCGCGGGCGAGGCGGGCGTCGTCATGATGACCGAGCTGCGCGGCGCGTCGAACGCGAAGGCGAAGCGTGAGCTCGGCTGGCGCCCGGCGCATCCGAGCTGGCGCCAGGGCTTTGCGTTCGCATGACCCAAGCTCGGGCCGTTGAGCGCCTCACTTCCGAGTTGTTAGAGCGAGCTCCTGATAGAAGTCCTTCAAATGATGCGTGCCGTAGGCTGGCGCCACCCCTTCCCATTTGACGAGATAGTAGAGGTAGTGAAAGGCAGCCCCCGCCATCGGTACGAAGAGCCCAAGCACCCTGGAAATCGGGCGTAGAATCCACAGGGGCATGCGGTGCACCTTCATCCTTTTGTCGAGCGCAGCGAAGGCAAGCCCATACATCTCGCGTTGGGTCAGCACATCGGGTCCACCTACGTTGAACGCCCTGTTTCTGGAGTTGGGGTCAGCTATGCAGCGGACTATCTGGTCGGCCAGGTCCGCGCCGTGGATAGGATTCATCCGCGAATATCCGCTGCCGGCAACCCAGCCGGCACCCTTTTCCGCCATATGGAAGAAGTCGGCCATGTCATTGAAGAACCCCGTAGGCCTCACGACCGTCCACTCCAATCCGGACGCCTGAAGCGCCTCGACCACGCCCTCGCGAGCCTGGGACAGCCTCACGCCCAATGACTTCAGCTGCTCGCTGTGGAGCGCAGAGACAAAGACAAAGTGGTCCACGCTGGCCTCGATTGCGCGCTGGAGGATGTTCATGTTGGCCTGGTAGTCCACGTCCAGCAGGCTCGGCTTGCGCTTGAAGTCGTGTTTGCCAAGAGAACTGAAAACAACGGTTGCGTCACCGATGAGATCCCCGAGTGTCTCGGGTCTGGTGGCTTCCGCGACGACGATCTCGTCGCAGAGCGACTTCACTTCGCCGAGTCTTTCCGGGTCCCTGACCAATGCGCGAATACGATATCCTTCGCGATGGAGGGCCTTGATCAAGTACTTGCCCAGGTATCCGGTCGCGCCAGCGACCAACACTTTTGCTTTTGCCATCTTGTTCTGCTCCCGTGGAGTGCAGCACTACGATCCGAAGACGATCCGCACGTTTGTGTAGGAACATGACGAACCGGGGGGGCAATCCGTGACAGCTTGACGGGCGGCAGCAGCTCGACGCCTGGCGCGAAAAATCGGAGAAGCGCTGCGAGGAGAACTTCAGCAAGCGGGGTCCCGGCGGGAAACGCGCCGCGGCAGTCTTCGAGCTGCCCGGGAACCTGCAGGCGCTGGATGCACGGATCGACCAGCTTTCGCGGGAGCTGGGGCAGCGCGAGCTGGAGCTGGGCTGGGCCGCGCTCGCACTGTGCTTCTGGTGCCACCTGGAGGGCGTGCACCGCGGCCGCCTCCAGGTGGTGGGAACTGCGGGCACCTGGTCGCCCCGCGCCGTTCAGTGTATCCGCGCCACGATCGGCAGCTCCGCGACGATCTCCGCTTCAATCGTCGACAGCTCGTCGAGTCGCGCGTCCGCGTCGTCGCCGAACTCGTCGCGCGCGAGCTTGACGAACAGCGCGGCGTGGCCGGCTTCGCTGGACTCGAGGCGTCGGAAGCGGGCGGCGAGCTCGGTTTCGCCGCGAGCGGCGAGCTCGGCGCCGAGGAGCTGGAAGCGCTCGCAGGAGCGGGCTTCGATCAGCGCGCTGACGAGCAGGCGGTCGAGCTTACGCTCGCGGTGGGGGCGCCGCTGCTGGGCGAGCAGCTGCTTGACGTACGGGTCGCCGAAGTCGCGGGGCAGCGCGGCGCCGCGCTCGACGAGCTCGGCGTGGATCTCGCGGAAGTGCCCGATCTCCTCCTCCGCGAGGTGGCCGAGCGCGTGCACCAGGGGCGCGTCTTCCGGATAGTCGTTGATGAGCGCGATGGCGCTGGCGGCGGCTTTCTTCTCGCAGTGCGCGTGATCGGCGAGCGTGGCGTCGAGCGAGTCGGCGGCGACCTTGGCCCAGCGCTCGTCGCTCGAAGAGCGCAGCAGCGCGTCGGCGGTGCGGCGGCGGGGACTGTTCGTGGAAGGGGTCATGACTTCGCCGGCGGGAGCCGGGCGGCGCGAGCATAGCCGCGCAGGGCCGCGCCGCGATAGCCGTCCTTCCCCTCCCCGAGCGCGCTGCACGCGCGCTTGAGCGCCTCGACCAGCGCCGCCTGCCGGGCCAGCTGCGAGTCGCGCAGCTCCGCCTCGCTGGTCCAGAAGCCGGCCTTGCCGCGCAGTGCCGGCAGGCCCGACGCGATCGGCAGCACCAGCTCGCTGCCGTCGGCCGAGGTGAGCACGACCCCGCGCGGCGTCGCATCCACGCTCACCACGCGATCGAGCGGCACGCGGCTACGATGGCCCAGCGCCGCGAGACGCAGCGCGCCCTGCTCGACCACGACGCGCGGCGGATCGCGCACGAACAGCGCGCGCTCGCCCACGAACAGCGCCAGCCCCACCAGATACGCCAGCGGATACAACGCCGGCGCCAGCTCGAGCGCGAGCAAAGCCAGCAGCATGGTGACGAGCCCCACGCGCGCCCAGCGCTTTGCGCGAAACCACTTGAGCCAGAGACTCCACGGCCCCGGCCGTTCCAGCGAAAAGCAGAGTGGGCGCCGATCCGGCGTCACGCACGCCGCCGAGAGAACCCTGGAAGCCTGGTCCTCGGAGACGCGAAAGCACAAGAGGCCGCCACCACGCACGCGCAGTGCGACCACGGCGGTGGCGTCTGCGAGCGGCGTGGCCCAGCCTTCACGCTCGGTCGGAAACGCGAGCTCCCTCTCCGCCCTCGCGCTCTCGACCTTGATGCTCGCGGCGCCGACCGTAACCGTGCCGCGCGCCCGCCGCCCCGTCATGCCCCTGAGCGAGCGCCGTCCGATCGCGACCAGGACGGGTGTGATGAACAGCACGACGTACGCCCACGCCGGCACCACCAACACGCGCAGCAGCGAAGCGGCCACCAGCAGCAGGATCCCCACGGACCAGAGCAGCGACAGCGTTCCGCCCAGCACGATAGCGCGCTCCACGCCGACCTCCCCGGACTCGAAGCGCGCGGCCGCGAGAGGCTCCGGGCGCGCGAGCGCCTCAGACGCCGTAGGTGTCACGGAGGTACTCTACGATATCCGCCGACTCGAACATCTCCCGGCCGGTGTTCGGATCGGCCAGATACGGCACCATCATCTTGCCGGAGCGCTCGATGAACGCCTTGCGACTCGGGCTCTTCTTCCCGACGTTGTGGAGCAAATAGGGGATTTCCAGCTCCGACAGCGCCTCGCGGGCGATGCGGCAGTAGGGCGACGCCTCGAAGCTCCAGAGCTCGAGCGGCTTTTCGGGCGCGCGATTGGGGCGCGCGCGGCTGCCGCCGCCCAGCCGTGACAGCGACGCGAGCGACGAGGTCGCGGTGGCGAGCGGGCCGAGCGAGAGCGAAAGCGCGCGCTTGCCGGTGCCGTACGTCTCGTAGAGGTAGCGCGTGATGTCGTTCGACTCGTACATCTCGCGGCCGGTGTTTGGGTCCACGAGATACGGGAACTGCGCCCTGCCGCCGCGGCGCTCGACCTCTGGGCGATAGCGCGTGCCGCCGTGCGGACAGGGATAGATGCGAGCCTCGAGGTCGAGCATGCTCAGCGCCTGTCGCACCTTGCGGCAGAACGGACAGCCCTCGAACTCGTAGAGCTCCAGCGGCTTTTCCGGCCGCGGGCCGATCGGGCCGACAATGTAGCCGGCGATACCGGCCAGCACGCTGGCGGTCAGTGAGGAAGCGACATCTAGAGAACGATTCATCGCTACGCCTTGTCCGGCTCGGCGGCCCCGCGCGGGCGCGCCTCGACGTGGTGACGGATGAAGTAGACCGCGCCGATCACGATGACGACCGCGATGACGGCGTCGAAGCGGTGGAAGTACGGCTTCAGATCCGCCCAGTGCGCGCCGAGCTTCACGCCCAGCCAGGCCAGCCCCAGGCACCAGGGGAACGAGCCGATGAACGTGTACAGCACGAACGGCCGCATCGGCATCGAGGAGACGCCCGCCGGAAACGCAATGAACGTCCGCACCACCGGCAGAAGCCGCGCGAAGAACACCACCGGAGCGCCGTGCTTCTCGAACAGGCGATCGGCGCGATCCAGATCGGACTTCGGCAGCACCAGGAACCACTCCTTCGCCGCGCTCTTCCAGATCTTCAGCCGGAGGTGCTTCTCGATGAACCGCCGCCCGCCGTACTTGCCGGCGAAGTACGCCGGGATCGAGCCGAGCACGCAGCCGACGGCGCCGGCCAGCCCCAGCCACCACACGTTGAAGCGTCCGGACGCCACCTGGAAGCCGGCGAACGGCATGATGACCTCCGACGGCAGCGGGATGCACATGGACTCGATACCCATCAGCAGCACCACCCCCGGGTAGCCCAGCTTGCCGATGACGCCGATGATGAACAGCGAGAGGCCTTCGAGAATCTTCGTGATCAAGGTGCGGGATCCTGACTGCTGGCTGTCGGTTCGTCAACGTGACGCTAGGACGGCTTTTTCACGAGGGTCATCACCCAGCGGCCGTACGCGTAGATGCCGATCGCGGAAAGAATGCCGATGACGCCCAGCACCACCCAGAGCGCCCCGATGTGGTGCGAGTTGTAGAGTATCTGCGTCAGGTGATCCGGAGTGTCGTGCGTGTAGGCGACGAGGTGCTGGAAAGCCTCGCCCTGCTTGATGGCATGTACCTGCGCGGCGGGCATGCCTCTCTGGATCAAGAGCTCGCGGGCGAAGCGGTCCTTGCTCGCCCAGTGGTCATAGAGGAAGGGGCCGATGAAGCCCTCCAGGCTCCAACCGATCGCCAGCGGGATCTGCGAGAAGCCCAGGTACATCGCCTTCTTGTCGGCCGGCGCGAAGTTGCCGATGTACTCGGAGAACTTGGGGCTGGAAAGCATCTCGCCTACGGCGAAGATCAGGATCGCGAACACCACGATCCAGCCGCCGACCGAGAAGCCGATCATGAACAGGGCGGCGGTGGCCAGGACGGTGCCGACGACCATGCTGGTCGTGGCGCGCATCTTTCCGCTGATCCACGCGAAGATGAAGCAGGTGGTCATGATCATGCCGGCGTCGAGGTTCAGCATGCCCTCCGGCTGGATGCGCTTGCCGTCCTTGCTCATCACGACGAAGAACTTGATGACTCCGCTCGTCGTTCCGTGGGTTCCGAACAGAGTGCGCACGACCTCGTGCGTATTGACCCAGTCGTCGATGTGCGCGGGCAGCACGTCGAACAGCGCGTTGAACATGAACCAGAAGCCGCTGAAGATCGCCAGGTACGTCCAGACGTGCTTCTTGGAGAGCTCCTTCAGCGATTCGAGCCAGAGGCTGTCGCGCTTGGCCTTGCCTTCCTTGTAGAGCTTGTTGCGCGCGATGCGCTCTTCCTTGTCCGGCTCCTTGTACATGAGCAAAAACAGGAAGTTGAAGCAGATGATGCCGGCGCACGCGAAGAAGACGTACCTCCACTCCATCTTGCGCATGAAGCCGGCCACCAGCGGCCCGAGGTAACCGCCGATGTTGACCGTCTGGTAGAAGACGCCCCACGCCATCGAGCTGTTCTTGCGGTTGGTGGCCTTGACCAGCGTGCCCTGGATGCCGGGCTTGAAGATGGCGGTGCCCGTGGCCAGCAGCATCGCGCCCCAGAAGAAGCCCCAGAACGTCGGGAACAGCCCCATCGTGATGTAGCCCGAGATCTTCACGATGGTGGAGAGGAAGATCGTCTCCTTGTAGCCGTAGCGGTCGGAGAGACCGCCGGTGAACACGGGCACGATGGTCTGTACGAGCGCCCAGACGAACAGGATGATGCCGAACGAGGTGAGCGTGATGCCGAGCCCGCCCTTGCTGACGGGATCCTTGGCGTAGAGGGTCGCGACCGCCTTGACGCCGTAGTAGGCGAGGCGCTCGATCATCTCCATGCCGCCGCAGATCCAGAACACGTAGCTGAGCGACGCGAGCGCGGCGAACAAGCCGAGCTGCTCGACGTCGACGAGCGCGTGCGTGTCGCCTTCGGCTTCCACCGTCGCGGGCGACGCCGGCTCGAAGTCCTCGGCCGGGCCCTGGGTGGTGGGGATCATGTGCTTGCCGGAGCTCTTGCTCCCGGGCTCGTCGGCTTGATTGGGCATGATGCGGGCTCCTCGACCCGTCGCAGACACACTCGTGGCGGCCCGCAGCCTGCCACCCGGCGGTTTTCGCGCGGGAGGGGCGGGCGCAGCAAGACGAAAACTCTGGTTTTGCGTCCTCCAATGCCGATTTCCTCCCGCGTCGTAGCTTCATCAACGCCAGGCGAACGACAAACCCGATCCCTCCGCGGGCCGCATCTGGCGCGACAGGCTCGTGAAGGATCTGGAGCAGCACGCCGACTAGGGGCGTGTCTGGGCAACGGCGCCGACGGAAGCTACGGTCACCAGCATGAATGACGCCCGCACCATCGACACCGGCTACACGAACCGCGACGGCTTCGCGGCCGCGTATCTGATGCGCGAGGGCGACCGCGCGGCGTTCGTGGAGACGAACACCAACCGGGCGGTGCCGAGGCTTCTGGCGGCGCTCGAGGCCGAGGGGCTCGGGCCGGAGGCGGTCGAATACGTGATCATCACGCACGTGCATCTCGACCACGCCGGCGGCGCCTCTGCGCTGATGGACGCGTGCACGAACGCAACACTGCTCGCGCACCCGCGCGCGGCGCCGCACGTCATCGATCCCGCGAAGCTCGTCAAGAGCGCGCAGGCCGTCTACGGGGAGAGCGAGTTCCGCGAGATGTACGGCGAGATCCGACCGGTCCCCGAAGAGCGGGTGCGCATCATGCAGGACAACGAGACGCTCGCATTCGGACAGCGCACGCTCACCTTCCTCCACACGCGCGGGCACGCGAACCACCACTTCTGCGTGCTCGACTCGCACTCTGGCATCTTCACCGGCGATTCGTTCGGCCTGGTGTACCCCGCGCTGCAGCAACATGGGCTCCTCGCCATCCCTTCCACGTCTCCTACGGACTTCGATGCCGCCGAGGCCAAAGCGAGCCTCGATCGCATCCTCGCCACGGGCGCCGAGCGCGCGTTCCTGACGCACTTTGGCGAGCAGCGCGAGCTCCGGGCCATCGCCGATGAGCTCCACCGCCAGCTCGACTTCTACGGCGCGCTGGCCGACGAGGCGTTTGCGTCGGATCTCGAAGGCGACGCCATAGGCGAGCTCTGCCAGAAGCGCGTCCGCGCTCACTTCGACACGCTCCTCCCGGAGCACGGGCTCGGTGGTGATCGCGCGGCTCGCGAGCTGCTGGAAACCGACATCGATCTGAACGCGCAGGGCGTGGCGTTCTCCGTCGCGAAGCGACGCCACAAGGCCGAACAGCGGCGCTGAGCGACGAGCCGGAAAAACCGTGGTATCCGCTCGGCCGCTCCTGTAGGAATGCCGGATGGCTGACAAATACCGCCTGGTGACGCGCAGCGATTTCGACGGGCTCGTGTGCGGGGTCCTGCTCAAGGAGCTGGACCTGATCGACGACATCCTGTTCGTGCATCCGAAGGACATGCAGGACGGAAAGGTCGAGGTCACGGATCGCGACATCTCGACCAACCTGCCCTATGTGCCGGCGGTGCATCTGGCGTTCGACCACCACCACAGCGAGGTCTTGCGCGTCGGCAAGCCGGAAAACTACGTGTGCGACCCCAAGGCCCCCTCGGCGGCGCGCGTCGTCTACGACTACTACGGCGGCAAGGAGAAGTTCCCGAACGTCCAGGGCGACATGATGCTCGCGGTCGATCAGGGCGACTCGGCCCAGTACGAGAAGGACGATGTGCTCGACCCGAAGGGCTGGGCGCTGCTGAACTTCCTGATGGACGCGCGCACCGGGCTCGGCCGCTTCCGCCAGTTCCGGATCTCGAACTACGAGCTCATGATGGACCTGATCGAAGCCTGCCAGAAGCACACCATCGACGAGATCCTCGAGCTCCCCGACGTGAAGGAACGCGTCGACATCTACATGGAGCACCAGGAAAAATTCAAGGCGCAGATCCAGAAGTGCGCGACGGTGCACCAGAACCTGGTCGTGCTCGATCTGAGGAACGAGGAGACGATCTGGGCGGGCAACCGTTTCATGATCTACGCCCTGTACCCGCAGTGCAACATCTCGGTCCACGTGCTCTGGGGCAAGCAGAAGCAGAACACCGTGTTCGCGGTCGGAAAATCGATCTTCGACCGCGGCTCGCGCACGGACATCGGGGAGCTGATGCTCACGTTCGGCGGCGGCGGGCACATCGCGGCGGGTACCTGCCAGGTCGATAACGACAAGGCCGAAGCCACGCTGGACGAGCTCATCGACATCATCACCCAGGACGGCTAGCGACCTTGCCCGCCTCGCGCCCGGTGCAACACTTCCGGGCGTGCGGAATATCACCGGGCTGGCCCTGCTCGCAGCGCTGGCACTGTGCGCGTGCGCGAGCGGCCGGCTCGCACCGCGCGCGCCCGCGCCGGGTTCGGTCTCGTACTCGGTGGAGAGCTACAACGTCGAGTGCGGCAAGCATCGTGACCGGAGCATCATCGAAGCCGTGGGCGCGGGTCACGCCGACATCGTGTGCCTGCAGGAGACCACGCCGGACTACGAGGCTCGGCTCAGGCCGCGCTACGCCGAGCGCTATCCCTACCAGCTCTATCGGCACAACCTGCCGCACCCGGGCGCGGCGGGGCTCGCGGTCCTGTCGAGGTTCCCGGTTGTCGATCGCGGCTACCACCGGGCTCCGCACGGATGGCATCCGGCCTGGCACGTCGAGGTCCAGACGCCAACCGGTCCAGTACAGATCCTGCTCGTTCACCTGCGCGCGAAGATGAGCGGGCGGGTCGATGACCTGACGGCTCTGTTGACCCTGCGCGGAGATCACCTCGACGAGATCAAGGACTTCTCGCGCTTCACGAGACCGGGCCAGCCGACACTGGTCGTCGGCGACTTCAACGAGGAAGCAGACGGCGCGGCGGTGCGCTGGCTCGAGAAGCGCGGCTACCGCGACGCGCTGCCTCTCTTCCGCCCCGGCGCGCACACCTGGCGGCATCCGGTCCTGGCGTGGGAATTCGGCCAGATGCTCGATCACGTGCTGTTCGACCGCGCTTTCGCGCCGCTCGACGCCCGCGTCATCCACGCAGGCCATTCCGATCATCTGCCCGTGGTGACGCGGCTACAGGTGGTGGCGGATGCACGCTGGCGGGCAGCGCCCGAGTGACGGGGCGAGCCGCTCTACGGGCAGGGCGAATAGCCCGGATCGAAGCTGCCGTAGCTCTGCGTGAAGATGTCGGTGCCGAGCGCATTGGTTTCCGGCAGACATCCGGGGCCGTAGAACGTGTAGCTGCACAGCGGGTTCGAGTCGTGGATGCAGTTGTAGTCCTGGTCGATCTCGAGCGCGTACGGATCGACCAGGGTCTGGAGATCCTGTCGCCCCAGCGGCGCATTCGCCACGCTCGACGTCGGATCGGAGAAGTACTGCGTCTGGCCACGCGGCGCGCCACCCTCCGTCTCGTCGCTCTCGTCGAACGGCGAGTGCGGGCCTGCCGCGTCGTGCGAATCGCGCCAGAAGCTCGAAGCGGTCACGTCGGCGATGTCGTACTTTCCGTTCGCCTGCTTCGCGCCCTGGTGTTGGTTGGCGGCGAGCTCCGCGGCGCGCAGCTCCGCGTCCATGCTCATGATCATGCGGTTGTTTTCGCCGCCGCCGCAGCTGCCCGGATCGGTGGCCGTCGCTCCGCTGCCGCCGACCACGCGGTAGAGCTTGACCACGTGCGACAGCACCGAGCTGCCGTCGACGCCCAGGATGCTGCCCTGCATGCGCGCCGTCAGCGTGAGGAACGTCGCCTGCGACGAGGGATCGAGCTTGTTCCACAGCTGGCACACGCTCGACACGTTGCCGCCCGACAGGCCGTTCGTCTGGGTCTGCGAAGGATCCTGCTGGAGGTAGGCGAGGTAGGTCTGGAGAAGGCGCTTGCGGTTGTCGGGCAGCGTGTCCGCAGTTGTCCCGCCGCTGCCCCCCTGCCCACCTGCACCCGAAGCGTCGGGACCCGCATCGCCGCCCGCGCCGGCTGCGGCGCTGCCACCACTTCCCGGGCCGCCATCGACGCCGCCGCTGCCCGCGCTCCCCGCCGCGCCCGCGCTGCCGCCCGCTCCCGATGCACCACCGCCCCCCGAACCGTTCGAACCGCAGGCAGTCACACCCAGTCCGATCGCGATGCTCGCGTATCCAAGCAGGCGCCAGCGCGCGATCGTCACGGGTGCGCCTCCATCCCTTCATGCTACCCCCGCATCCGCCGGGACGTGCGACGAAAAACCGCGAGGTCCCGCGGCTGGCGGTCTGGAGCGCTTCGCGGCTACACCGTCGGCACATCCGGCCGTGCAACGGCCGGGCGCACGACCCCGCGACGCTCGAGGGCGGCGGCGAGCGAGGCGATGCGCGAGACGTCGTCGTAGCCCAGCACTCCGACGAAACCGTGCGGCCCGAACACCGCAACCGGACGACCCCCGAGCTCGATCAAGACCGGGCGCAGCTCGTCGAGCGGCGTCGCGGCGTCGATCTCCACGATGTCGCGCCGCATGACGCCCGCCACGAAAGCGCCAAGCCCCACGGCACCCGCCGCTGCCAGCACCTCGTCGCGCGATAGCGTCCCCACAAGGTGGTCGCCGTGAACGACCGCAAAGTGCGACTGCGGACTGCGCAACAGGTGGTCGACCGCTGTTCCTATCATGTCGCCGGGCATCAGCGTGATGGCGTTCGGATCGCAGACCTCGCCGGCGCACAGGCCGCGTACCGCCTGCGTCACCTGCGCGCTCATCCGCTCCTGGCTGGCGCCGAGAAACACGAAAGCTGCGATGAGCGCCAGGATCAAGTTGCCCGCGTAGATGCCGAGCACGGCGAGACCCGCCGCCAGGAGCTGGCCGACGGTCGCCGCGACGCGCGTGGCCTTCGGCTTGCCGACGGCCATGGCCAGGAGCGCGCGGAACACGCGGCCGCCGTCCATCGGCAGTGCCGGGATCATGTTGAAGACGGCCAGCGCGACGTTCGCCCATAGAAGCGAGCTCAAGAGCCCGGTGAGCGAGGGCGGCCCCAGCGCCGAGTCGAAGAACTCGCGGCTGAACATCCCGGACGGGCCGTACAGCGCGAGCGCCAGGCCGCCGAGCGCGATCGCGATCACGACGTTGACCAACGGACCCGCGATCGCGATGACCAGCTCGTGCAGGGGTGTGGACGGCTCCCGCCCCAACCGGGCCAGCCCGCCGATGGGCAGCAGGATGATCTCCCGCACGCTCACGCCCAGGCGCTGCGCCACCAGGCTGTGGCCGAGCTCGTGCAGGACCACGCAGGCAAACAGCGTGATCACCACAGCCGCGCCGAAGGCAGCTCCGGGCAGGCCGTGCGGCGAGCCGAACATCGCGGCGAAATACAGCACCACGAGCAAAAAGCTCGCGTGGACCTTGATGTCGATGCCCGAGACGCGGGCGATGCGCAAAGACCACTTCATCCAGAAACACCGGGGGCGGAAGGCGACCCCGACCCTTCAAACATAAGGCCGGGCCGCTCCCATGGCGAGCGGGGGGCAGATTTTCCCGGGCGCCTGTCCTCCCGCCTACCAGACGGAGCAGGTGTTCTTCGGGTGCATCGGCGTGCCGACCTTGCAGGAGAAGGCCTGGGCGAACGCCGGCAGGTTCGAAAGCGACCCGTTGACCCGGTAGTGCGGGGGCGAATGCGGGTCGACCTGGGCGAGCATGCGCGCGATCGCCGCGTGCTGTTTGCTGCACCAGATCTGCCCCGTGGCCAGGAAGAACTGCTGGTCTTCGGTGAAGCCATCGGCCACCTTGACCGTCTTCGCCCCGCCGCGCAGCGTCTTGAAGGCGCTGTAGGCGAGCTTGATGCCGCCGTTGTCCGCGATGTTCTCGCCGAGGGTGAGCTTGCCGTTCACGTGCACGCCAGGGACCGCCTCGTACTTGCTGTACTCGTCGACGATGCAGCCCGTCTTGGCCTTGAACTGCTTCTTCACCTCGGGAGTCCACCAGTCTTCCAGATTGCCCTTCTTGTCGAACTGCGAGCCTTCGTCGTCGAATCCGTGCGTCAGCTCGTGGCCGACCACCATGCCCATGGCGCCCAGGTTCACGGGGATGGTCGCCTTCACGTCGTAGAACGGTGGCTGCAAGATGCCGGCCGGGAAGACCATCTGGTTCTTCTGCGCCGTGTAGTACGCGTTCACGGTCGGGGGCGTCATCTCCCACTCGCCGCGGTCGACCGGCTTGCCGATGCGCTTGAGCTGGCGCTGGACTTCCCAGGCCTCCCCGCGCAGGAGGTTGCCCGCGTAGTCGTCGGGATCGACCTTGAACGGATATTTCTTCCACTTGTCGGGATAGCCGATGAGGTAGGCCATCGCCTCGAACTTCTCCCGCGCGCGCTGTTTGGTGGCGGGATCCATCCAGTCGAGCGTGCCCACGTCCTTCACGAACGCCTTGCCGATGGCGTGAACGAGCTTGAGCGCGAAAGCCTTGCTATCGCCGCCGAAGCGCTCCTTGACGAACGGCTGCGCGAGCAGCTCGCCAAGCTCCGCGTCGGTGGAGCTCACACAGCGCTTCCAGCGCGGCTTCTGCTCCTTCTGGCCCGTGAGGACCTGGCGCATCTTGAAGTCCTCGTCGACGAACTTCTTCGGCAGCGCGGGCGCCGTGGCGTTGATGATCTGCCACGAGAAGTAGTTCCGCCACTTCGGCATGCTCACCTTGCCGAGCAGCTCGTCCATACCGGAGAAGAACTTCTTGCTGGTGACGTTGATGTCCTTGATCTTCGGGAAGCCGAGCCCTTCGAAATAGCGGTCCCACTCGAAGTGCGCCGCGAGCTTCTTCACGCCGTCGCGGTCGACGGGGTTGTACAGGCTCTTCGGATCGCGTCGCTCGACCTTGGTCTTGCTGATCTGGGCGAGATCCGTCTCGACCTCCATCACGTCCTTGGCGGCCTGCTCGGCGGCGTGCTTGTTCCAGCCCGCGAGCGTCATCATCGCCGCGACGTGATCCTGGTACTTCTCGCGGATCTCCTTCGATTTGTCGTCCTGCTTCGTGTAGTAGTCGCGGTCCGGCAGGCCCAGCCCGTCTTGATCCAGGTAGGTGATGTAGCGGGTGGCGTCCTTGAAATCCTGGTCCGACGACACGTCGAACAGCGCCCAGATACCGTCCTTGTGCAGCTCCGTCACCAGCGCGGAGACGGCCTGGACGCTTCCCAGACGCTTGGCCTTGTCGAGCAGGGGCTTGATCGGCTTGAGCCCGGCCTTCTCCACGGCCTTCTCGTCCATACAGGAGGCGTAGTAGTCGCCGAGCTTGGTCAGCGCCGGGTCCTCGTCCTTCCGCTTCATCTCCGCTTCCTTCAGGATCTTGCGGAGCACGAGCTGGTTCTTCTTGTTGATGACGTTGAAGCTGCGGACCCAACGCGACCTGTCGCCGGGGATCTTCGTCTTCTTGATCCAGTCGCCGCAGGCGAACTGGTAGAAGTCCTGACAGGGATCGACGCTGTGATCGATGGCCGAGCCGTCGAGCCCCACCGATTCCAAGGACACCTTCTCCTGCGCGGGGCCGGGAGGCGCTGCGGGCGCAGCGCTGGCGGCCGGAGGCGGCGCGACGGGCGGCGGAGTGGCGGGCTCGGCGCAGTTCACGGCCAGCGCGACGACGGCGGCGAGCGGGATGAAGGGTGCGATCTTGCGCATGGGTCTCTCCAGTGGCTCGGGTGCCCGGCTGGGCAGCGCCGCCCGCATATAACATGTCGCAGAGGGCCTTGCGGCGGCGGGCCGGACGCGTGCGTAAACCCCCGGCGAGATACGACAATTCCGCCCGCTACCGCGGCGCGCTACGGGCACACGGGCGGCAGCGCCGCCAACTCGCCGCGGAGCTGGGAGTAGCCGTCGATGCGGCGGCTGTTGTGCCAGGCGCGCGTGCCGAGCGGTGTTACAGCTCGTCGGGGCGACCCCTGGCGTGCACCAGCGCCCGCATTGCCGCCGCTGCCGACTGGATCATCTCGCTCCTGCAAACCTGCACAATTCCCGGGCTGGCAGAACGACAACCTAACAGAATGCGACGCGCGCGTCCTGGAGGTATCATCAAGTCACGGTGGAAGCGCTCCGGGATTCCAACCGGCTGGCTCTTGGGCTGGTGTTGATCGCCGTCACGGGCGCGTGGTCGGCGAACGCGTCCGCCGAGCCACCGACGCAACCCGGCAGCGAAGTGATCGATCCCTGGGCACCGCAAAGCGCGGCGCGCACCCACACAACCTGGCGCGGACCTGACGGAAGCGAGATCATCGATCCGTGGCGCGATACCCGCAACAGCAAGGCAGGCCACGACGGGACACTTGTCGTGGATCCGTGGCAGCGGCAGACCAAGACGGTTCCGACCGCAGTCTTCCCAACGCTCAACGTCATCGACCCATGGGCTCGCTGATCCATCGAGTCGGACTGCTGACCGCGGCAGGCGCGATCGCCGTCGCGTGCGGCAGCAGCAACTCCGGCGACCTACTCGGTCACGCGCACGGCAGCGGCGGCACCAGCGGCGCCGGCAGCGGCGGCACCAGCGGCGCCGGCGGCGGGACCAGCGGCGCCGGCGGCGGATCCGGAGCCATGGACGCCGGTCCGGACAGCTCGACCGGCGGAACCGCAGGCAGCGGCGGCGTCGCAGCGACGGGCGGTGCGAGCGGTTCCGGCGCGAGCGGCACTGGCGGCTCCGGGGCGGCGGCTGGGGCCGGCGGAAACGCCGGAAGCGGTGGCAGCCTGGGCGGGACACCGGGCACCATCCACTGCGGCGCGGCGCCGTGCACGACGAATTTCAACGTGTGTTGCGTGTGCAACGGCTGCTTCCCCAAGCTGACGGTGTGCTACCCGAAGATCACCGGCTGCACGACAGGCAAGCCGCTCTACTGCGACGACACGGCGGACTGCAAGAACGGCCAGGTCTGCTGCGCGCACTTCGATCCGAACACGTACAAGTTCATCGGCGCTTCCTGCGATACGTCGTGCCCGGCCAAGAGCAATGCGACGTTGTGCGTGAACGATAGCGAGTGCAAGGGCGGAACGCACTGCTTGGCGATCGCTTCGGTCGACGGTTTCAAGGCCTGCCAGTAGGCAGGCCTTGGCCACGCTCATCCACCAGCATCGCTGGCGGGCACCAGCTTGCGTAGCGTGTCCTCGTCGCCGCGCTCCATCGCGGCCTCGGCCTCGAGGCTCGCGCGATCGCGCCCGAGGGTCGCCACCGCCAGCGTCCGGCGTCCGTCGCGGAACGCTACCGCGCAGTCCAGTGCGTCGATATCCCCGCTCAAGTCGACTCGCTCCCACGTCGGCGCGTGGCCTACGTAGGCGATCGGCGTGTCGTAGTGCTGGCTCCAGAAGAACGGCACTGCGTCGAAGGGAACGTTTGCGCCGAGCACGTTGCGCGCCGCGACCTGCCCCTGCCGCTCGGCTACCACCCAATGCTCGATGCGCACGCGCGCTCCGCTGCGCGCGTCCGGATAGCGCGCGATGTCGCCGGCCGCGTAGATGCCGGAAACGCTCGTCTGCAGATGCTCGTCCACGCTGACGCCGCGATCGAGCTCGATGCCCGCGCTCGCGGCGAGCTCAACCGCGGGACGCACCCCGATGCCGACGACTACGACATCGGCGCCCAGCGTCGCGCCGCCCGACAGCGTCACCGAAGCCGCTCCGATCTCCGTCACCGTCTCGCCGAGATGAAAAAGCACGCCCTTGTCCTCGTGCAGGCGGCGGACCACGTCACCCAACGCGGCGCCCAGCACGCGCTCGAGCGGGCGCGCCTCCGGCGCCACGACATGTACGTCGAGGCCCCGCGTCACGAGCGACGCGGCGGCTTCCAGGCCGATGAAGCTCGCCCCCACGACCACGACCCGCTTGGCCCCGGCAGCCTTCTCGATCAGGCGACGGCTGTCGGACAGGCTCCTGAGCGTGAAGACATGCGGCTGATCGGCGCCAGGCACGTCGAGCCGCACCGGCACCGCGCCGGTACACAGAAGCAACGCGTCGTAGCCGACCGCGCCGCCGTCCTCCAGCACGACCTGCTTCGATGCAGCGTCGATGCGCTCCGCGCGCACGCCGATGCGGAGCTCGATACCGTGCTTTTCGTAGAAGTCGCCCGGCCTCAACGGGATCCATTCCTCCAGAGCAGTGCCGGCGAGATAGTCCTTGGACAGGTTGGGGCGATCGACGGGTCCGTTGGGCTCGGCGCCGAGCAGCGTGACCGGTCCCTGGTAGCCTTCGCGCCGGAGCATCTCCGCCGCCGCGTTACCGGCCGCGCCCGCCCCTACGATGACGACGCTCGCGGGCGCGGCGGCAAGGCCCATGGCGCGCGAGGGCATGTTGCCTCCAGGGCGCGCCTCCGCACCCTCGCGCTCCTTCCTACCGAGCACGACGAGCTTCGAACCGCGCCGCACGACCTCGTAGCAGGGCAATGCATCCAGTGCGGGTGCGCGCTCCGCTTCTCCGGTGCGCAGGTTGAAACACGCGTGGTGCCACGGACATCGGATGCTGTCGCCCACGACGAGCCCGTCGGAAAGCGGCGCGCCGTAGTGTGTGCAGTTGCCGCCTATGGCGAACACCTCGTCGCCGTGCCGCGCCAGCAACACAGATTCGCCTCCGGCATGTCCTACGAGCAGCGTTCCATCGGCAAGCGAGGACTCGTCCACCCCCTGCGCCAGGTCCGGCCCTTCGAGCTTGGTCTCTCCGCTCATGTTCGTCCTCCTCGGATCCGTATCGGGACAGCACGACCGAGCATAGGGACGCCGATGCGCCGCGTCAGCCCCCGACCGGCGGCCGTTGGCACCCGACCCGTTGAGAAGTAGCATCGCACTGGTGAGCACGGGGGCAACTTCCGGCGACGACATCGGCTCGCTCCAGCGGTCCGAGCTGGAGGAGCACGCGCGGGCGCTCAGGGCGGTTGTATCCGTCGCCGACGCGGTTCACCTGTCGAGCGACTTCGCGGATCTGGCGGAGCGCACAGTCGACGCCATCGTGACCTACACCCGCTATGCATCCGTGGCCTTGTTCCGCGTGCGCCGGGCCGAGGAGGCCCTCGAGCTGGTCGCGGCCCGCGGCTTCGGAGAGGAAGCGCTGAAGGCCGCGCGGACGCTGCCGCTCGACGGCAGCCTGACCGGGGTCGCGGTGCGCCAGAAGTCCGTGGTCACGTCGCATGACCTGGCGCGCGACGGCCGAATCGAGCCCCGCACGCGCAAGGCCCTCGAACGCGAAGGTTTCGTCGACGTGGCAAGCGTGCCGGTGCTGTTCCGGGACGGCGTCATCGGCGCGCTGAATCTTATCTACAAGGGCTCGTCCGATCTGTCCGAGCACGAACGGAGCACCCTCCTATCCATCGGCAAGACCATCGGCATCGCCATGCACAACCGCGTCACAGCCGAGGAACGGCGGAAGCTGGACGAACGCCTGCGCCGCGCCGAACAGCTCGAGAACCTCGGGGTCCTGGCGGGCGGCATCGCCCACGACTTCAACAACCTGCTCATGGCAATCATGGGCGCGATCTCGCTCGCGCGCGGCAGGATCGCCGATCCCAATCTGGCGGCGTTGCTCGAAGGAGCGGAAGACGGCTCCCGGCGTGCAACGGCTCTTGTCCGCCAGCTGCTGACCTTCTCGCGCGGCGGGGCGCCGCTCAAGCGCGCGACCGACAACGTCGCGGCGATCGTGCGCGACGCCGCCGAGTTCGTGCTGCATGGCAGGGATGTCGTGTGCGAGGTCCGCGCGGCGGACGATCTCGGCACAATCGAAATCGATCCGACGCAACTTGCCCAGGTCGTCCAGAACCTGGTGCTGAACGCCGCCCAGGCCTCGGCGGCGGGAAAGCGCGTCGTGGTGACACTGGAACGGCGCGTGCTCGATGGGCCGGATCCGCCGCTGGAAGCCGGCCCCCACCTGGCGCTGTCCGTCGCGGACGAAGGCTCGGGCATTCCGGTCGAGCATCTCTCGCGCATCTTCGACCCCTACTTCACGACGCGATCCGCCGGCAGCGGGCTCGGACTGGCTACGACACACTCGATCGTGACGCGCCACGGAGGCTGCATTCGCGTCGAGAGCGAGCCCGGACGCGGCTCGACGTTCCACGTCGAGATCCCGATCGAGGAAACACGCGTCGTGCCCACACCATCCGCTCCGACCGCGGGGATCCCGCCACGCATGCGCGTGCTGGTCATCGACGACGAGCCGGCAGTCCGACACGTGCTCGGACGCATGCTCGCGGCACGTGGAAGCGAGGTCGGCGAAGCAGCCAACGCGCGCGATGCGATCGAGCGCTTCGAGCAGGCCCGGGCCGCCGGCACGCCGTACGAGCTCGTCATCCTCGACCTGACGTTGGTCGGGAGCGAGGGCGGCGTGCAGATCCTCGAGCGGCTGCGAGCCCTGGAGCCGGGCGTGCGGGTGATTGTGTCCAGCGGCTACTCGGAAGATGCCGCCATGTCGCGCCATGCCGAGCACGGGTTCGCCGCGGTCCTGCCCAAGCCGTACACGTGGCGGGAGCTCGACCAGGCGTTGCTCGCCGCGCTCGCGTGGCGCGGCTAGGTCCGGACAATTCCGGACAAGGTACGCCCTGCGTGGTATTCTCGTGGGATGATTGGGCTTGGTGCTTGGGTGCGTGCGTCGGCGATCGTGGCAGTAGGCGCCGGCGTCGCGATTGCGTGTAGCGGCAGCAGCAGCTCCAACGGCGGCACGGGCGGGCAAGCCGGCAGCGACGCCTCCACAACCGGCGGCGGCGCCGGCTATTCGACGGGCGGCACCGGCGGCGGCGACTCCTCGACCACCGGCGGCACAGGCGGCACGAGCGGCAGCGGCGGAACCGCGGGCGGCGGCGGAACTGCGGGCAGCGCCGGAACCGCCGGCGCGGCTGGGACCGACGGCGGCGCCGGCACCGGAGGCAGCGGCGGCACGCCCGCCGATGCGGGCCCCGACGCGCCGACCTACAACTGCCTGCTCAAGTGCGCCAACACGGGTATCGGCACCTGCGTCGGCGACACCTGCGTGATCGACTGCACGAACAACGATTGCTACTCCGGCGTCACGTGTCCGAAAGGAATGAGCTGCCGCGTCGACTGCGGGACGGCGGACTGCTCGGGAGGCGTGGACTGCTCCCAGGCGACCGACTGCCAGGTCAACTGCGGCACCTCGTCCTGTCACAGCAAGATCACCTGCGGCAGCGGCAAGTGCGACGTGAACTGCGGAACGTCGGCGTGCAGCGGCGGTATCGACTGCAGCAACGCGTCCGACTGCAACATCAACTGCAACAACAGCAGCTCCTGCTACAGCGGCGACATCAAGTGCGGCGGATCGAAGTGCAAGGTCGACTGCAGCGGAGGTATCGCGTGCGGCGGCCCGATCGACTGCTCCGCGGATGACTGCGAAATCGACTGCACCGGCAGCATCTCCTGCGACGCGCCGGTGAGCTGCAGCGGCAAGAACTGCAACATCCAGTGCACAGGCTCCAGCTCGTGCGGCAACACGGTCACTTCAACCGCAACCGGCACCACGACGATTGACTGCGGCATCTCGGCCTGCAGCGGGCGGGTGAGCTGCTCGGGCGCCTCGTGCGGCGTCACCTGCGGCACGGCCTCCTGCTACGGCGGCGTCTGCTGCAGCGCGTCGAGCTGCAACGCGCCGGCTACGTGCCCCGACGCGGGCCCGTAACCCGCGCGATCCGGGCGGCATCAACCCAGCGATCCCCGATTTGCCCCAGCAGCCGTATGCTGCTGGGCGTGACGGATCGCGATACCCCTCTGCACCCGACCCGCCGCAGGTTCCTGCAAGCGGGTCTCGGTGTGGTCGCGCTGCTCCTGGCGGGCGGCGGCGGGCTCGTCGCGCTGCGCGGGCGCCCACCACGCGTGCCGGGACTTTCGGTGCTCGACGACCAGGAGTTCCGCACGCTGTCGGCGGTCGCGCGCACACACCTGCCGCCGGGAGGTCCTATCGCGCCGGGCGCCGACCAGCTGGCGCTGGCGCGGGCGTTCGACCGCTACCTGGCCGACGAGCCCCGCGACGTGCAGCGCGACATCAAGCACGCGCTCACGATCCTCGAGTACGGTCCCGTGCTGTTCGAGCGGCGACTCGTCACGTTCTCGAACCTTCCGCCGACCGAGCAGCTGGCGCACTGGAAGCGATGGCTGGAGAGCTCTTCGCTGGTGCGCAGGCAGATCTCCTGGAGCTTGAAGAAATTCCTGTCGCTTGTGTTCTACGATAGCCCCGCGGTTTGGCCGGGCATCCACTATCCCGGACCCTCGTTCAAGTAGGCAGCGCCATGGGCGGAGCCATCATCGACCTGTCGAAACGCGCGCCGCCGGAGCGGCTTGACGCCGAGATCTGCGTGGTCGGGTCGGGCTGCGGCGGCGGCACCGCGGCGCGCGTGCTCGCCGAAGCCGGACGCGACGTCCTTGTGCTGGAGGAGGGACCGGATCTGACGGGCACCGAGCTGACGCAGCGCGACGGCGCGATGTACGACCAGCTGTACATGGACCGCGGCGGGCGCGCGACCGACGACCAGTCCATCTC
Organism: uncultured delta proteobacterium; assembly: GCA_963826085.1. Taxonomy (GTDB): domain Bacteria; phylum Myxococcota_A; class Polyangia; order Polyangiales; family Polyangiaceae; genus CAWDXG01. The sequence continues at coordinate 989,600 of CAWGVN010000001.1, forward strand.
GATCCTGCAGGGGCGCGCGCTTGGCGGAGGCGGCGTGATCAACGCCTGCGACGTAGTCCCGATACCCGACGGCGTGCTGGACTTCTGGCGTCGCCGCTTCGGCCTGTCCGGGCTCACGAAAGAAGCGCTGGCGCCGCACGAGAAGGCGGCGCTCGACGATCTCTCGGCCAACAAGATCGCCGACAGCCAGCTGAACCGGGCCAACCAGCTCCTGCGCGCGGGCACCGAGGCACTGGGGCTACGCGGCGACGTGATGACGAACAACCGCGTGGGCTGTATCGGACTCGGGACCTGCCTCATCGGCTGCCCCGCCAACGCGAAGCGGAACCCGCGGTTCGTGTCTATCCCCAAAGCAGTCGACGCAGGAGCGCGCTTCTACCTGCGATCCCGCGCGGTGCGGATCGACTATCCGAGGGACGAGATCAAGCGCATCCAGGTGCGCACGCTCGACTCCAGGGGCTACCACGAACAGCGCTCCTTCGAGGTCAGGGCGAAGATCGTGATCCTGGCCGCGAACGCCATCGCCAGCGCCCAGCTGCTGCTCCGTTCCGGCATCGGCACACGCCACGTCGGACAGCATCTGTCGCTCCAACCGCAGGTGCCCGTGACGGCGTACTTCAAGGAGCCGGTCGTGGCGTTCCGCGGTATCCCGCAGGCGTACGCCGTGACGCACTACGAACAGAGCGACAACTCCGAATACGGGCTGTGGGGTTTCCGCATCGAGGCGATCATGGGCACGCCCGGCATCGTGGCAACGCTCCTGCCGTACACGGGCATGGCGGGCAAGGAAGCGATGACGCTCTACGACCACGTCGCGGCGTCGCTCGTGCTGGTACCGGACTTTCCGTCGGGCGCCGTGCGCGTCTCGCCGAGCGGGCGACCGCTGGTGCGCTACGAGCACCGCGAGGATCACAAGGCGCGACTGCGGGAGGGGATCAAGGTCGCCGCACGCATCTATCTCGCCGCCGGAGCCGAGCGCGTGCTGGTGCCGGTCATCCCGCCGCTGGAGCTCCGCTCCAATGCCGACCTGGCAAAGGTCGACGCGCTGCGCTTCGATCCGGTCAGCGCGCCCCTCTTGTCGGCCCATCAACAGGGCGGCGCGCGTTTCGCGACTTCCGCGGACGATGGTGCAGCCGACCCGGACGGTCACGTGTACGGGTCGCGGGACATCTACGTCTTCGACTCGTCGGGGTTCCCGTCCAGCTCGTCGACGCACACGATGACGCCGATTATCACCATGTCGCGCTACCTGTCGGCGCGGCTGCTGGCGCGCCTGCACTGACGGCGGGTCGGCCTGGCGGCCGCGCCTTCGCGCGCCAAATCCCAACGTGATATCGTCACGGCATGCGCCTCGTCGCCGCGCTTCTGATCGCGGTAGTAGTCAGCGCGTGCTCGTCGTCGAAGTCCGGATCGGCCACGCACGTTCTCGCCGACTACAGGCTCGCGGACGGCTTCTTCGCGGCGCCCTTCCCCGACGACAACCGCATGGGGTCCGACGGGCACCCCGACGTGGCCGCGTTCCCGAACCCGACGAGCTCGCCGTTCCTGTCCAAGGTCATCCAGCTGATCGGGCGCGACGCGCACGGCTTCTCCACGACCGCGGGGATCTACTTTGCGCTCGACGGGCCGCTCGATCCCACCACAGCCGCCGACCCCGCCGCGAGCGTGGCGGACACCGCAAAGGTCTTCCTGATCGACGTGGACGACGCTTCGCCGGAGCGCGGAAAGAAGAAGCCGGTGAGCGTGTACTTCGACGCGGACGGCGGTCCCTTCGGCACGGAGAACCTGCTGTCGCTGATCCCACTGCAGGGGATCCCCCTCAGGCCGGACACGCGCTATGCGGCCGTCGTGCTGAAGAGCGTGATCGACCTGCACGGAAAGCGGCTCGGCGCGCCGCACTCGCTGTCCGAGCTCATCAAAGGGCACACCCCGGACGGCATGAGCGATGCGGTGGCCGGCGAGTACGAGAAGACCATCACCGCGCTCGGCTCGTTCGGCGTCCATGCGTCCTCGCTGGCCGGGCTCGCCGTGTTCACGACCGACGATCCGACTGCCGGCCTGGTGGCGGTCGAGAAGGCGATGCTCCAGCGCCCAATGCCCATGCCGGTCCAGCCCTTCAAGGCCGACGAGGTCTTTGCCGACTACTGCGTGTTCTCGTCGACGATCGAGATGCCGGACTACCAGAGCGGCACGCCGCCGTTCCACGAGACCGGCGGGGACTGGCTGTTCGACGCGAGTGGCAAGCCGATCTTCCAGAGGAACGAGAACGCGCGCATCGTCGTGACCGTGCCGCGCCAGAAGATGCCGCCGGCGGGCTTCCCGATCGTGCTGTTCAGCCGCACGGGCGGCGGCGGGGATCGCCCACTGGTCGACCGCGGCGTGCAGGCGCAGACCGGGGGACCCGCGCTGGTGCCCGGTACCGGACCGGCGCTCGGTTTCGCCAAGGTGGGCTGGGCGGGTGCGAGCGTGGACGGTCCCCACGGCGGCCTGCGCAACATCACCGGCGGCGACGAACAGTTCCTGATGTTCAACGTGACGAACCCGGGGGCGCTCCGCGACAACGTGCGCCAGTCCGCCGCCGAGCTGGCGCTGCAGGCGCACGTGCTCGAGAAGCTATCTTTCGATGCGTCGTCGTGTCCGGGGCTCGACACCGGGGGTGGCCCCGTGATTTTCGACCCGGACCACTTCGCGCTGATGGGCCACTCGATGGGCGCCACGATCTCGCCGCTCACCCTCGCTACGGAACCGGCGTTCAAGGCGGGGATCCTCAGCGGAGAAGGCGGCAGCTGGATCGAGAACGTGCTCTACAAGCTGCATCCGGTGGTGGTGAAGGGCTTCGCGGAAGCGCTGCTCGGAGTCGCCGGCAAGTACTCGCTGGACGAGCAGGATCCCGCGCTGAACATGTTCCAGTGGGGCGCCGAACCCGCCGACCCGCCGGCGTACGCGCGATACATCGTGCGCGAACCGCGGCAGGGAGCCCCGCGCGACATCCTGATGGTCCAGGGCATCGTCGATCACTACATCATGCCGACGATCTCGGAAGCCTCGAGCCTGTCGCTGGGGCTCGACTTCGCCGGCAAAGCGCTCGACAGCGCCACACCCGAGATCAAGAACTTCCCCTTCCTGGACGAGCGACTGCAGTTCTCGGGGCGGAAGCACATCTCGCTGCCGGCCACGGGCAACATCGATCCGCACACCACTGCCATTGTCGTGCAGCAACGCGAAGACGGCGTGGAGGACGGTCACGAGGTCGTGTTCCAGACCCAGCCGCCGAAGCACATGTACCGCTGCTTCCTCGCGAGCCTGCTCGGCGGAACGCCGACGGTGCCGGCGCCTGCAGACGAAAACGCCCCCTGCCCGTGACCCGGGCAGGGGGCATGTGACGGGTTCGCTCGGTTTCAAATGAGGTGGCGCCCCCCCTCCGGCCCCCGTCCGGCGCCGCCTGCCCTCGTGACTAGAGCAAGCGCCGTGCCCGCACCGTCCTTGCTCGAGATTGCGGGAATCCTGCCAGCGACCCTCGCCGCGGCGCGTGACGCAACGCCCCATCGAGGCGGAAATGCCGCGCACAGCGACACGGCGGCCGGGAGGCATGTCTTCGTGCCAGAAGCGACGTTCTTCAAGGGCGCAGCTTCGCCACGAGCACGTCCTCCTGCCCCGTGCTGTCGACGCTTCCCGAACCGAGGTCGAAGCTGCCGAGGAAGGCGCCGGTGACGATCGGGCTGCCCGCGCCGTCGAGCGCGACGGCCGAGAGCCAGTCAAGGCGCCCGGTACAGATGCAGCGCGCCCACTCGACGTGGCTGTCCGACGCCAGCCGGGCGACGAAGCCGTTCTCGCTGCCGAGACCTTCGAGCTGCTTCACCTGCATATCGAGCTTGCCCTTGGAGAACTGGCCGACCACGGTCACGCTGCCGTCGGAGGCGACGCGCATCCCGGAAATGCTCTGCATGCGGGTGCCGGAGAAGCGGCGGCTCCAGACGTGCTCGCCCTTGTCGGTCAGCCGCGCGACGAACAGATCCGACAGCGACGTGCTCCGGTACTCGCCGCCGCCGAAATCCAGGTGACCGCTGAAGGTGCCCGCTGTGACGATGTCCCCGTTCGGCTCGAGCCCGATCAACGTCTCCATGTTGTCGCTGCCGCCGCCAATCCGCTTTTTCCACACGACCTTGCCCCGCGCGTCGAGCTCGCCGAGCACCAGGCCAAGGTCCATCTCGCGCGGCTTGTGCTTCGCCGGTCCGCCGAACTCCGGCGATGGATCCGAGCCCGCGCTGAAGAAGACGTGGCCGCTCCCGTCCGTGACGGCGGCGGGAAAGGCGTAGTCGTAGATGTGGCCGAAGCCCGTGCTCCAGAGGGCGCTGCCGTCGGCGGCGAGCTGTGCGATGAACGTGGCCTTGTCCGGATAGCTCGACAGGTTCTTCTTGGCGAATCGCACCGTGCCGCGGGCATAGCCGGCCGCGACGAGGTGCCCGGCTGCATCGGGGAACACGCGCAGCGACACCTGGTCGGCGCCGTCGCCGTAGCGGCGGCTCCAGAGGACCTTCCCGTCGGCGGACAGCTTGGCCAGGAAGATATCGTGCACGCCCTTCGAACGGAGCAACCCACTGCCGAAGTCGATGGCGCCCGTGAAGAAGCCGGTGAGGTAGATGTTGCCCGTCGAATCGACGGCCGCGCCAGAGGCATAGTCGTGACCCTTGCCGCCGTAGCTGTGGCTCCAGAGCGGCTTGCCGCCGGAGTCGAGCTTGACGACGAAGACGTCCTCGAGCCCCTGGCTCTGGTAGCGCGCAGCGCCGAAAGCGATGTCCCGGGTGTACTGGCCGGTCACGACGATGTCGCCTCCGGCGTCGACGGCGATGCCCGTTCCCTGTGCGCTGCCGCCGCCGCCGAAGTGCGTGGCCCAGAGCGCGCTGCCGGCAGGCGGCACGGCCGGCGCCGCGGGCTTCGCATCCGCGCGAGCCGGCGCCACCGGAACATGGCCAGGCGGCGATGCGGGAGCGCGCGCAACGTCACGCGGCGGAGCCGCAGCGTGCGCAGCGCAGCCCGCTGCGAGCAGAGCGAGCCACACCCCGCGTCTCGACCTGGGCATGCGCTACTCCGGACACGGCGTGCCGAGTGCCGCGGGGGCGGGCACGACGGCCGTGCCGGTGTCGTGGAAGGACTTGAAGAAGCAGCCGTACTGGTACTTCACTGCGTCGAGCTGCGCGAAGATGGCGTGCGGATCGTAGATCCCGTCGCCTTTGTACTGCACCACGACGCCGGTGTATTTCGTTCCAGACTCCGACGCGAGATCGTCCTTCACCGGGTACGGCAGTATGCCGTCCAGGCCCACGACCTTCAGCGACTGCTGCATCTCGGGCCAGATGATGTCGCCCGCTTCCTTGTGGCCGTAGGCGAGGACGATCGCGTTGTAGAGCGTGGTGGGGAAGTAGCTGTCGTCCTTTCCTACCGGTTCGTAGATAGGACGCACCGGGCTGCCCGGCAGCGGGCGGCGCGCGAGCCGCGCCATGTACACCATCGGCTCGGCCGGCTCCCAACCCGTCTCGAGCAACGCCAGCGCGGGATGCAGCGGCGTCAGCTGGGCCTTCGTGCCCAGACCCAGGATGATGCCGACGAGCCTGCCGAGATCGCCAAGCAGCTTGGTCTGGATGATGAACTGCCGCCAGAAGCCGCCCGCGCCGGTCGGGACCACGGCTTTGATCCTCGGCTCCACGGCGCCGATCATGTTGGTGTACATGCCGCCCATCGACTGACCCATCGCGAGCAGCGGGTCCGTGTTGAACTTGAACATCGTCTCGCCGGCGGGCAGCGTCGGACCGGTGCACCCGGCCAGCAGCGACGGATCGATCTGCAGCTTCGACAGCGCCTTGATGAACAAGCGCTGCTCGATCACGCCCTGGCGGAATGTGTAGGGGAAGGCCGCGAGGTTGTTCGTGTTCAAGTACTCGGTTTCGCTCGCGCCCGGCACACGCTCCGGGTTCAACGGCAGAGCGCTACCCGCCGCGGCGAAATTGAACGGCGCGAGCACGTAGGCCGGCCCCTGCCCCGGCGTAGGCTGTCCGCCCACGGTCGTGACCGTGCCGCGATCCACGACCTGCGTGCTGAGCCCGCCCGAACCGTGGAAATACATGACGAGCTGGTAGCCGCCCGGCGGCATGGGCTGCTTCGGCAGCGTGATGACCAGCGGAGCGGTCAGCATGCGCTGCTGGACAGGCACGCCGTCCTTGTCGAGCACGAACTCGCCGTCGGTGTTGTACGGCGGGGTGCCCTTCTGGAACTGCGGATAGTCGATGGTTCCCTTGAGCTCGCAGAAGCGCGGCGCCGTCGCGCTGGACGGGTCCAGCGTGAGGCCCTTGATCGTGGGATCGTACTTCGCGAGAAGCTTTTCCGACATGTCGTGCGTCTCCTGCACGACATCGCCGGTGGTGAACACGGTCGCGGCGGCGACCTGGGCCTTGTCGATGCCCGCCTGCGCCAGCGTGTCCCACAGGCCCGCGTACAGCTTCACCGCGTCGGGGCCCTTCGCGCCACCGGGCGACTTGCCCGCCTCCAGATCCTGGAGCGCCTTGGGAACGCCGAGCGGCTTGCCCTTGGCATCGTTCGCAGAACGCATCACGACGAAGGCGTAGGTCCGCCCGGCGTGCAGCACGATGCCCGGATAGGCCGACACCGCCAAGAGGTTGTCTGGAACGTAGATTCCGTCGGCGGCGGGCGTGTCCGCAATGGTGGGGATCAGCTTGCCGCGGCCGGGCGAGTTCTTGTCAACGTCGATCAGCAGGATTGGAGAGGACGCGTCGGCGGGGATCAGCTGATCCTCGGCGCGGGTCTGGATGGCGCCGTTGAAGCGGAAGAACGCAACCGGCACCGTCGAGAAACCGGGGCGCTCGCCCGCGATCTGCTTGAGCCCACTGACGATCTGCTTGCCGAGCGGGTTCGGGAAGCCGCTCACGTCCGGCCTACCCTGGGGCGTGAGGCGCAGATCCGACGGGAAGGGCACGTCGTAGTAGCTGTCCGCCTGCGACAGATCCGCACCCAGGTCGAACACCACCTGCGTTCCCTTGGCGCCGCCGGAGCTCGAACCGCCGCTGCTTCCACAAGCCACGGAGAGCAGGCACAGCGAGGCAAGCAAGAAGATCTTCCGAATCATGACCGGCGATTCTAGACGTCGCGGCCCGCCCGGGCCATGCCTGTCGACATTCCGGAAATCCCGTCATGAAGCGAGCAACGTGCCTGCTCTTCGCGGCGCTGGTCGCAGGCTGTCATCACAAGACGGCGCCGCGCCCCGCCGCGTCCAGCGCACCCGGAGCGACCAGCACCGCCGAGGCACCCGACACGTTTGCGGGCATGCTCTCGTTCGCGATCGCCGCGCTCTACCCGGAGCGCATCGCCGCGGCGTATCCGATGGGCGGTATGCTTCCGCCTGCGCTCCGGCCCGACACGCGCCCGGGCGGCACGCTACCTCCAGTCGTCGCGCTGCACGGCGAGGCCGACCCGCGTGTGCCGATCGACGAGGCGCGGAGCGCGGTCGACGCGCTCCGCGCCCTCGGATATCGCGCCGAGCTCAGACCGTTCGCCGGCGTGGGTCACGCCGTGCCGTACGCGATGCGCCACGAGCTGTACGGGCTGCTCGACGCCGAGTGCGGCGGGTGACGGGCCGGCGCGTCCGGCCCGCACCCCGATCAATCCGCTACTGCGGGATGACCCACTTGCAGATGCCGTTCGTGCACGGCACGCCGTTGCAGCAGTCGCTGTCCTGCGTGCAGGTCTGCCCGATGAGCGAGCAATTCGGTCCAGCTTCCTGCGGCGGCGCGGCGTCGGCGCCGGCGTCGGGGGTGGGCGGATATCCACAATAGCCCTTGCTCGAGCCCGGATCCAGCGTGCAGGGCAGGCCCGCGCAGCAGTCGGCGTTGCTGGAGCAAGCGCCGCCGGCCTTCACGCAGCTCGCGCCGCAGACGAAGCCGCTGCCGTTGGCATTCGGCAGACACGGCAGACCGCAGCAGTCCGCGCTGGTCGCGCAGGCCTTGCCCACCATCGAGCCGGCATCCGCGCAATCGCCGACACCCGTGCAACGGGGCACACCCAGCAGATCCTGCTGGCAGGGCCAGGGGTTCTGCTTGTTGACGGTGCCCGCGCAGCAGTTGTTCTCGGCGTTGCAGGAGGTCGTCGCCAGCTTGCAGACCGCGCCGGCCGGGCGGCAACCCTGGCCGTTGTCGCAGCGGCCGACCTTGTCGCCCGCAGCCTTGCTGCACGTGACCGATCCGTTGCCACCCGGCATCCCCTGGGAGCCACAGCAGTCGGAATTCTTGGTGCAGATGTCGCCCGTTGGCCGACAGCCGCTGGCCGGCTGGCACACGTAGACGCCCGTGGGACCGTAGGGGCCGCACGCACGACTGCAGCAGGCGCCGCCGCACTGCGGGATTGTTCCGCCGTCGCCCGTCGCTCCGCCGCTGCACACCTCGCCCGCGACGAGACATTGCGTGCCGCCCGGCGCCGCCGGCATGCCGCAGATTCCGAGCGTTGCGCCCGTGTCTTTCGTGCAGATGCCGCCGCAGCAGTCGGTGTCCTTGGAGCAGGCGTCACCGGTCTGGGTGCAGAACGAGACCTTGGCCGAGCAGACGCCGTTCGAGCAGACCGAAGAACAGCAGTCCGAGTTGTTGTTGCAGGTGTTGCCGGAAGTGCTGCAGCCGGTGTTCAGCGGAATGCAGACCTTGCCGCCACCGTCGCCCCCGGCCGCGCAGTTGCCGCCGCAGCACTCCGCATTGCTCGAACACGGCTTGTTGTCGGAGGTGCAGAGCTTCGAGCCGCACTTGCCGCCGGTGCACACCAGCGTGCAGCAATCGGTCGGCGACGAGCACGCCTGGCCAGCCGTCTTGCACGACCCGATGGGGTCGGCGCAGACGTTGAGCTTCGGATCGCAGTTGGCGGAGCAGCAATCTCCGCTCGAGGCGCAGCCAAGGCCATTGCCCTTGCAGTTGCCGTTGGCGCCACCGGTTCCGGCACTACCGCCGCTACCGCCGCCACCGCCGCTGCCGGCCGCGCCGGCCGACCCGTCGGTGCCGGCGTCCTTCTTCTTGTTTCCCGACTTGCCGCTGCTTCCGCACGCGACCGCGAGCGCCAGCGCGACCGCGCCAGCGCCAAGAAGTCCCAACCATTCAACCCGGATGCCCCATTTGGCCATATCTGGTGAGTCGGGACATGCCCACCTCATTATGAAGCAGGGCAACTTCCGTGGGTGTTGGACCTACATGGACGCCGATGTCGCACCCGCGAGGATCCGTCAGGACGCGAAGCCGACCGCACTGCAAGGGTGACCCGGATGCCGTCCGCCGCGGCCCCGGACTCGCCTTGATCATGCTGGAATTACCGGGATTTACGCCGGCCCGCCGGTTTACAGCCGAGGCCCGGATTGTTATACGGGGGTATTGAACTGCGTGCGGAGAAGCGCACCGCTCGCCTGCCATCGGGGTCTGTCGAGCCGCGTTGTCGAGGCGGCCTTCCGGCTGCTCGGTTCTCCGCACGAGGCATCCAGGGACGAACGCTCACTTGTGCGGGATCTGCGGCGAGATTCGCTCGAACGGTAGCCCGGCTTCGCTCGAGGCCGTCGGGCGGATGACTGCTGCCATGGAGCCGCGAGGCCCGGACGCGTCCGGCCTGGTGGCTCGAGGCCGCGTCGCGCTGGGCCACCGAAGGCTGAAGATCATCGATCTCAGCGAGAGCGCACAGCAGCCGATGGTCGACAGCGCCCTGGGCCTGACCATCGTCTACAACGGCGCCATCTACAACTACCCGGAGCTCAGAAAGGAGCTCGAGCAGAAGGGCTACCGCTTCTTCTCGACCGGCGACACGGAGGTTCTGCTCAAGGCCTACCACGCCTGGGGGACGGATTTCGTGGAGCGCCTGTACGGCATGTTCGCATTCGCGATCCACGAGCGCGACAGCGGCCGCGTGGTCTTGGCTCGCGACCGGCTCGGCATCAAGCCGCTCTACTACGCCGAGGTGGACGGCGCGCTGCGCTTTTCGTCGTCGCTCCCGGCGATCGTGAAGGCGGGTGGGGTCGACACGAGCATCGACCCGGTCGCGCTCCATCACTACATGAGCTTCCACGCCGTGGTGCCCGCGCCGCATACAATCCTCTCGGGCGTGCGCAAGCTGCAGCCCGCGTCTTTGATGGTGGTGGAGCCGGACGGCTCGCGCCACGAGCGCGTCTACTGGCGGCCGGTGTTCGAACCGGACGAGAGCGAGGCAGGCGTCTCCTTCGAACAGTGGCAGGGCCGGGTGCTCGGCGTCTTGCGCAAAGCCGTCGAGCGACGGTTGGTGGCCGATGTCCCGGTCGGCGTGCTGCTCTCGGGTGGGCTGGACTCCAGCCTGGTGGTCGGACTCCTGGCGGAGGCGGGCCAGAAGGGCATCGAGACGTTCTCCATCGGCTTCGAGACGGTCGGGCAGGAGAAAGGCGATGAGTTCGTCTACTCGGACATCATCGCCAAGCGCTTCGACACCCGGCACCATCGCATTTTCGTCGACTCGAGCCGCGCGCTGCCGAGCCTCGTCCGCTGCATCGATTCGATGAACGAGCCGATGGTCAGCCACGACAACATCGGCTTCTACCTCTTGTCGGAGGAGGTAAAGAAGCACGTCAAGGTCGTGCAGAGCGGGCAGGGAGCGGACGAGATCTTCGCCGGTTACCACTGGTATCCGCCGATGCTCCAGAGCTCCGATGCCGTGGCGGACTACGCCCGCGTGTTCTTCGATCGCGACCACGCCGACTACGCACGCGCCGTGGAGCCCAGTCTGGTCAGCGAGGATTTCAGCCGGGAGTTCGTGCGCCGGCACTTTGCCGAACCAGGCGCAGGCCGCGCCATCGACAAGGTGCTGCGCATCGACACGTCCATCATGCTGGTGGACGACCCGGTGAAGCGCGTCGACAGCATGACGATGGCGTGGGGCCTCGAGGCGCGCGTCCCGTTCCTCGACCACGACGTGGTGGAGCTGGCGGCACGCGTGCCGGCCGAGATGAAGGTTGGGGGCGGCGGCAAGCACGTGTTGAAGGAAGCGGCGCGGCGGGTCATTCCGGCCGAGGTCATCGATCGCCCGAAGGGCTACTTTCCCGTTCCGGCCCTCAAGTACCTGCGCGGTCCATACCTGGAGATGGTGAAGGATGCGCTCGACGGACCCCGGGCGCGACAGCGCGGCATCTTCCAGCGAAGCTACGTCGACGCATTGCTGTCAGATCCCGAACGCCACATCACGCCCCTTGGGGGCTCGAAGCTCTGGCAGCTAGCTCTGCTCGAGCTCTGGCTCTCGATCCACGATCTGTAGAGGGAAGGGGCGAATCTCGTTGTCAACGCGGAGGGGTGAACGTCAGGCGGCACGCGGCAAGAAGGCCCGCTCCGCAGGCCGGATGAGCCCGGCGCGCCTCGGCCCGGGCTCGCATCACCGCGTGGATCGCGACAACGCGCCCACACTCAAGACATGGAAGCACCCGGGCCGCGCGGACGAGGGCGGTGCCCGTCACAACGTCACGGTGGACTGCGGCTGGGGGCGCCTATTGTTCGGCCACACCTTCGAGTCCAACGAGCAGATCGCGCATGAGCTGTGCGAGGAGCGCCGCGGAACGCGGGACATCGCGTTCTATCTGGGCGATCCGCACGTCGTCTTGTCCATAGCTCCGCAGGACCTGTTCCTGGATCCTTCGCACACCTACCGCCTGTACCTCGAGCAGTACCGCCCTCCGCCGGCTCCAGTTACCGGATACACCGTGCGGCGGCTGCAGAAGCGCTCCGACGCCGTCGGCGCCAACCGCATCTACAAGCACCGGCACATGGTCGAAGCGGACCCGGAGTTCGTGTGGGAGCACCGCAAGTCACGCTTGCTGACCTACCTGGTTGCCGAGGACGCGAGTACCGGCGAGATCATCGGGACGGTCACCGGCGTCGATCACCAGGAGGCATTCGGCGATCCGGAGAACGGCTGCAGCCTATGGGCCCTGGCGGTGGATCCGCAGACGACGCATCCAGGCGTGGGGCAGGCGCTCGTCACGCATCTGCTCGAACACTACATCGCCCGCGGCCGCTCGTTCCTCGATCTCTCCGTGATGCACGACAACGCGCAGGCCATCGCGCTCTACGAGAAGCTCGGCTTCCAGCGCGTGCCCGTGTTCTGCGTCAAGAAGAAGAACGTCATCAACGAACCGCTGTTCATCGCAAGCCCGCCCGAAGCCGATCTCAACCCGTACGCGTCCATCATCGTGCGGGAAGCGCGCCGCCGGGGCATAGCGGTAGAAGTGCTCGACGACGAGGGCGGCTTCTTTGCGTTGACCCTCGGCGGGCGGACCGTGGTGTGCAGGGAATCCCTGAGCGAGCTCACCAATGCCGTCGCGATGAGCCGCTGCGACGACAAGCGCGTCACGCGGCGCCTGCTCCTGAAATCCGGCCTCAACGTCCCCGCGCAGACCAGCGCCGCGCGCAAGAGGGACAACGAGGCGTTCCTCGCCCTCCACGACCGCGTCGTGGTCAAGCCGGCGCGGGGCGAGCAGGGCAGAGGCGTGCGCGTGGACATCCACACCAAGAAGGAGCTCAAGCGGGCCATCGAAGCGGCCAGACAGTGCTCGGATGTCGTGCTGCTCGAGGAGATGGTCGAGGGCGAGGACCTGCGCATCGTCGTCATCGACTTTTCGGTCGTAGCCGCGGCCGTGCGCCGTCCCCCGCAGGTCACCGGCACCGGCCAGCACAGCATCCGCAGCCTGATCGAGAAGCAGAGCCGGCGCCGGGCGGCAGCGACCGGCGGGGAGAGCCGGATCCCGATCGACGAGGAGACGGAGCGCTGCGTCAAGACCGCGGGCTATTCGCTGGATAGTCGGCTCCCGGCGGGCGAGACCGTCGTCGTACGCAAGACGGCGAATCTGCACACGGGCGGCACCATTCACGACGTGACGGCGGAGCTGCACCCGCGACTGGTGAGTGCAGCCGAAAGCGCGGCAACGGTGCTGAATATCCCGGTCGTGGGCCTCGATTTCATCGTCCCCTCGATCCATGGGCCCCGCTACTGGATCATCGAGGCCAACGAGCGGCCCGGCCTCGCAAACCACGAACCCCAGCCCACTGCCGAGCGGTTCGTCGATCTGTTGTTCCCCCAGTCCGTAAGTGTCAACGTCTAGTCCTATGCCAACCGATCTCGAAAAGTACCGCAGGCAACGACACCCCGAGCCGCGTGCCGAGAAGAACCAACAGGGCACCACCGAGAAGCCGATGAAGCGACTGGTGATCGACGGCGAGTACCTGATCGACGCCTTGCTCGGTCTGCTCGAGATCCCGAGCCCCAGCGGCTATACGGATCGAATTGTCCACCACGTGGGCGAGGAGTTGCAGAAGCTCGGCATCGCCTTCGAGCTCACGCGCCGAGGCGCCATGCGCGCCTACATCAAGGGGCGCCAGTCCAACCCGAGCCGCGCCGTCGTCAGCCACCTCGACACGCTGGGCGCTATGGTCAAGAACCTCAAGCCGAACGGGCGGCTCGAGATCGTTCCCGTCGGACATTGGTCGAGCCGCTTTGCCGAAGGCGCGCGTGTCTCGATCTTCACGGACAACCACGGCTCGCGCCGCGGCACGATCCTGCCGCTCAAGGCTTCCGGCCACACCTTCAACGACGAGATCGACACGCAGCCGGTCAGCTGGGAAAACGTCGAGATCCGTACCGACGACTTCTGCCGCAGCACCGAGGAGCTCGCCCACGCTGGGTTCGCGATCGGCGATTTCGTCGCGCTCGATCCGTGTCCGGAAGTGACCGAGAACGGTTTCATCAACTCACGGCACCTGGACAACAAGGCGGGTGTGGCCGCTATGCTCGCGGCCGCCAAGGCCATCGTCACGACCGGCGCCCCCGTGCCCGTGGATTGCCACCTGCTGTTCACGATCTCGGAGGAAGTCGGGTCGGGTGCGTCGGCGATTCTGCATGGCGACGTGACCGAGATGGTCGCCGTCGACAACGCCACTCCTGCCCCTGGACAGAACTCGCGCGAACGCGGCGTCACCATCGCGATGGCCGATTCGACCGGCCCGTTTGACTACCACCTGTCGCACAAGCTCCTGGCGCTGGCGCGGCAATTCGGCATCGAACACCAGCGCGACGTGTTCAAGTACTACCGCTGCGATGCCGCCTCGGCGCTGGAGGCCGGCAACGATCTGCGCACCGCGCTCGTTTGTTTCGGTGCCGATGCATCGCACGGATACGAGCGCACACATCGCGAGGGGCTGTCCTCGCTGGCCGAGCTTCTCGCGGTGTATATCCAGAGCGAGCCGACCTTCTACCGCGACCGCGACCAGCTCGGTCCGCTCAAGGGCTTCCCGGTCCAGCCCGAATAGGCGCGCTCGTTTCGAGCGTGGAATCCTATTCCAGATCTGGAAGGGGGAAGCGGTGCCGCGCGTCCCAAGTGCCCGGCACGCCGACCGCTGCTTCCGGCACGCTGCGTGCAATGCGTGGACGCGGCGCCACTCGTGGTGTTCCCTCCCCCGCCACCGTGAGCCGGGCGCCAATCTCTCCGGTCGGCGGCCCTGGGTTATCCCCCCCTCGCCCAGGGCCGCCGGCCTCTTTTGTGCCGGTTCCGCTCGGATGCCGGCGCCGGAAGCCGCGCTTGCTAGACTGCGGGCGATGTCCGCGTACCGCCCGCCCGAACGACTCCGCACGCGACTCGGCAGCGTGCATTGTGTCGGCGTCATCGAGGGAGCGGGCAATTGAAGCGCCACGCGCCGGCCGCGGAGCGCAACCGCGACCCAATCCTCGACGTGCTGCGCCGCGAGCTGCCCGACAGCGGCATTGTGCTCGAGATCGCCAGCGGTACAGGGCAGCACGCCGTGCATTTCGCCGCGGCTCTGCCGGCGATCGTCTGGCAGCCCAGCGACGTGGACCCGACGGCGCTCGCCAGCATCGAGGCGTACCGGTCGGAGGCGGGGCTCGACAACCTGCGTGCCCCTATAGAGTTCGACACCCGGAATCCGACCTGGCCGCTGGAGCGCGCCGACGCGATCGTCAGCAGCAACATGGTGCACATCTCGCCATGGGAGTCGGCGCAGGGCCTGTTCTCCGGAGCAGCACGTCTGCTGCCGGCAGGCGCCCCGCTCATCCTGTACGGTCCGTTCCGCTTCAACGGGATCTTCACGGCGCCCAGCAACGAAGCCTTCGACGAGTCGCTCAAGCAGCGTGACCCGCGGTGGGGAGTGCGCGACGTGGCGGATCTCGATGAGCTGGGTGCAGAGGTCGGGCTCACGCGGCGTACGCTGGTGGACATGCCCGCCAACAACCACGTCCTGGTGTTCCGGCGATGAGACAGGCTGGCCCGCTTGACGGCCGCGGTCTTCCGCCGTGGTATCGAAGGCGGTGAAGGATCCGGATTGGGTGCTGCTGGAGCTCGCGCCGGAGGGCGAGCGCCGCCGGGGAGCCGGAGAGCTCCGCCAGCGCGCCGCTCGACTGGCAGGCTTTCTGGACACGGCGGGAGTCCAGGCCCGTGACCGCGTCGCGTACCTGCTCGACAACTGCGTCGAGGTTTTCGAGATCGGCGTAGCCTGCCAGCTCCTCGGCGCGTTCCCCGTTCCCATCAACTACCACGCCTCCGCGGACGAGGCGCGCTACGTGCTCGAGGACAGCGGAGCGCGCGCGCTGATCACTTCGAGGCGCCACGTCGAGCGCATCGCGGCAGCATCCCGGCTCGAGGCGCTCGAGGGGCGACGCATGCTCGTGGGCGGCGGCCACGAGGACTTCGCGGACTACGAGGCAGCGCTTGCGTCGGCTGCGCCGTTCGAGCGGGAAGCGCGGCCCGCGCCCGGCGTCGTGATCTACACCTCCGGCACGACGGGAAAGCCGAAAGGCGTGATGCGCGCGCCCGCACCGCCCGAGCGGGCGCTCGCGTTCGTGCGCGTTTTCCGCAATGTCTGCAAGCTCGGCGACCAGCCGGTGCACCTCGTCACGGGCCCTCTCTACCACTCCGCGCCGAGCACCTTCGCACGCATGAGCCTGCTGCTCGGCGGCCGCGTCGTGATCCTGCCCCGCTTCGATCCAGAGGCGGCGCTGGGTGCGATCGAGACCTATCGCGTCACGCATGTGCACCTGGTTCCGACCATGATGCACCGCCTGCTCGCGCTCCCGGAGTCATCGCGGAGTCGCTACCGCCTGGACTCGCTCGAAGCGGTACAGCACGCGGCCGCGCCGTGCCCGCCGGAGACCAAGCGCGCGATGATCGAGTGGTGGGGCCCCGTGGTGGACGAATACTTCGGCTCGACGGAGGCTGGCATCTGCACGTACATCACAGCGCCTGAAGCATTGGCACGCCCCGGCAGCGTCGGCCGACCCATCCCGGGTGTGCTCGTCCGCATCCTGGACGAGACGGGCGCGGCGCTCGGTCCGGGGCGCGTGGGCGATGTGTGCGTGGGCACGGATGCGAGCCGCGCCTTCGACTATCACGGCGCATCGGAGAAGCTTGCCGAGGCGCAGCGCGGCGAGCTCTTCGCAACGGGCGACATGGGATACCTCGACGACGAGGGCTACCTCTACCTGGTGGACCGGCGGGCAGACCTCGTGATCTCGGGTGGCGTGAACATCTATCCCGCCGAGATCGAGTCGGCGCTGGTCACCCATCCCGCCGTGCGCGACTGCGCGGTGTTCGGCATCCCCAACGACGAATGGGGCGAGTGCCTGCACGCGGTGGTCGAGCTCGAACCCGGTTCAGAAGCTCTGGAAACGGAGCTCCTTGCGCACCTCGAGAGCAGGGTCGCCCGCTACAAGCTGCCCCGGTCGATGGAGTTCGTCCGCGAGCTGCCGCGGGAACCGTCAGGCAAGATCTTCAAGCGCAAGCTGCGCGAGCCTTTCTGGCGCGATCGCGCGACCGCGATCCGCTAGTGGTTGCCGACGTATGACAGGATCGCCAGAAGCGCAGTCTGTCCCAGCGCCAGGAAGCGCACACCGACGTCGCCGCCATCGATCCGGACCACTTCACCTCGCATCTGGATTTCCGGACCGTCGGGAAGCGAAAGGGCCAACGCGAGCTCGGTCCCTTCTTCCACGGAACCTTCAACGTCGGCTGCCAGGCCGCCTACGGAGATGTTCCGGCTGGTCCCGCTCAGCAGCATGCCGCCGCTGTGGATCTTCAACGGCGCGGTCAGCACCACGCGTCGATGCGCACGTCGCTCGACCTCGGGCCAGGCAGCATCTGCTTCGACAGGTTGCCCGAGAGCGGGCACTGGGGGCATACGCCCGGCCAAAGCACGGGACGTGCCAGGGCGTTTCTCCGCAGTTTCCGCTGTCGACCGCGGACCGTAGTCACGCGGCTATGCAACGATTTCAGAGTAGATCACGCGATTGCGGAGCCGGTGCCGCTACTTGATCGTCAGATGCATCTGCGTGAAGTGCCCCTGGTTCGGCGGGCTCAGGGTCTGCGCCTTGCCCACCTGGAAGTCCACGTGGCCGATCTGCGGCTTCGGATAGAACGGGAACGCCGAGTCGTCCGACGTGAATTCGAAATAGACGTGATAGGTCCCGGGCGCGACGGGCTGCCCGGACGTGTTGGAGCAATTCCACGTCACGTGGTGCGACTGGGGTTGCGAGAACAGCGTGGCGCTCGTGATGGCGTCGACCTTGTTGCCGCCCGACGACTTGTTCCAGTTGACGAGGTGGATGATGCGGGTTTTCGCATGCACCTCCAGCGTCTTGATGAAGTTGTTGCTGGGGCCCTCGATCCACGTGGCTTCGATGTTGCGCGGCGAGTACGACCCGCCGTAGTCGGTGGTCGTCACGTCGAAGGTGAACTGGCACAGCGACGGCCCGCCTCCGCCGCTGCCGCCACTGCTGGAGCTGCCGCCGCTGCTGGAGCTGCCGCCGCTGCTGGAGCTGCCGCCGCTGCTGGAGCTGCCGCCGCTGCTGGAGCTGCCGCCGCTGCTGGAGCTGCCGCCGCTGCTGGAGCTGCCGCCGCTGCTGGAGCTGCCACCGGTACCCGGACCCGCGCCGCTGCCGGAGCTGCCACCGGCTGCCGGGCCTGCGCCGCTGCCGCCCGCACCCGATCCCTGCGGGCCTCCCAGCTGGTGACTCGGTTGCCAGAACGACGGATCGTTACCCGACACCGATCCGCAGGCTGCGACTATACCGGCAGCCAGGAAAATTCCATAAGCATGGAAGTGCCGTCCCATGGTGATTCTCCTTGGAGCAAGACGTCGTGTTGACGGCCGCACCGACGCCAATAGACTTCCACGCAGTTGACCGCCCGTCAACGCAAAGACCCTTTTCATGATCTCTTTCCATTGGTTGCGAAGGCCGACACGCGGAACGCGCAAGGTGGTCGCTGTTGGTCTTGTTGCGGCGCTGAGCACGGCGCTGCTCTCGGGGTGTGCCGATGTCCACGCGTACCAGCGTGCGCGCCTGGCGCACCCAAGCATGGATCCGGGCGACGCCGCGAGCATGGGGCAGGAGCACGTGTACGCGGTGCACGAGGGATCAACGGGGGGTCACGTCGGCGCCACGAGCGGCTGCGGCTGCAACTAGAACCAGGCGGAGCAGAACTTGCGCGGAAACAAGCTCGGGCTGCTCCTCGGTGGGCTAGCGCTCGTCACGGTCCTTGCGTCGAGCGCGCGCGCGGACGACTCGACGCCCAGCGCGACGATCGTCCACGCCAAAGCCGAAACCTCGACCTATGCCGATTCGGACGCGGTTGCGGTCGTCACGCCGGGAGTCGAGGGCAGCGTCGAGAACCCGCTCGCCGGCTGGTCTGTGTCGGGCACCTATCTGGTCGATATCGTTTCCGCGGCCAGCGTGGACATCGTCTCCACCGCGAGCCCGCACTGGACCGAGGTGCGCCACGCAGCCACCTTCTCCGCAAAGTACAAGCCTCACCTGTTCGGCGGCGGTGTGTCTGCCGCGATATCGCGCGAACCGGACTATCTGTCGCTGTCAGGGGGCGGAAACATCTCGTTCGACCTCGACAACAAGAACGTGGTTCCGCTCATCGGCTACAGCTACACGCACAACACCGCGGGTCGCAAGACGACGCCGTTCAGCGTCTATTCGCACGTCTACTCGGTACACACCATCAACGGCGCGCTCGAGCTGGTGCTGGATCCGTCCACGCTCATCACCTTCGTCTCGGACGTGATCCTCGAGCGCGGCAACCAGGCCAAGCCGTATCGGTTCGTGCCGCTCTTCGCTCCGGACGTGGCGCCCACCGTGCCCCTGGGTGCGCCGGGTACTCTGGTCAACCAGCTCCGGCTTCCGGGAAAGGTGATCGAGAACCTTCCGCTGTCGCGCAACCGCTATGCGCTGACCGCGCGTCTGGCACAGCGACTGAGCGCCTCCACGTTCATCATCAGCGAGCGCGGCTACGCCGACGACTGGGGACAGAAGGCGTCCACGACCGACATGCGCTTTGTCGTGGACGTCGGCAAGCGCGTCTTCGTGTGGCCGCACCTGCGCCTGGACGTGCAGAGCGCGGTGTCGTTCTGGAAGCGCGCCTATGTCGCGCAGCTCGGACCGGGCGGATACATCAACGTTCCTGCGATCAGGACCGGCAATCGCGAGCTGGGTCCGCTGCTGACCACGACGTTTGGCGGTGGGATGCGCTGGAACGTCGGTCCGGACATCAGACCGACGGCCTGGAGCTTCGTGCTGTTGGCCGAAGGCTCGGAGACCAACTATCGCGACGCGCTGTTCATCAAGAACCGTCTTTCCGGGTTCAGTGCCCTCGAGCTGGAGGCTACCTTCGAATGATGCGCCCCGCTCTCTTCTTGACACTGCTGGCCCTGCCCGGACTGCTCGGCGCGTGCCACCCCGATCCGGTGCACGCGGACGCCGTGAAGGCGGCTGGCCCGGAGGACCCGGGCGTGCCCACGGGACCACTGCACCGACCGGGGCAGCGCTGCCTGGTGTGCCACGGAGGCAACGGACCGGCGAGCATGGTGATGTCGTTCGCGGGTACCATCTACAAGAACGGCAACAAGACACAGCCGCTCGCGAACGCAATTGTCAGCATCGCCGATTCGAAAGGACACATCGTCAAGACCGGAACGAACTGCGCGGGTAACTTCTTCATCCAGCGGACGCAGTTCGATCCGGTGTGGCCTGCCTGGGTCAAGGTCACGTTCGGCGGTTCTACCGCAACCATGACGACGCCGATGTTCCGAAGCGGATCCTGTAACGGCTGCCATCACGATCCCGCCGGGCAGATG
Organism: uncultured delta proteobacterium; assembly: GCA_963826085.1. Lineage (GTDB taxonomy): Bacteria > Myxococcota_A > Polyangia > Polyangiales > Polyangiaceae > CAWDXG01. Next base: position 1,009,786 of record CAWGVN010000001.1, read on the forward strand.
AGCCCCGGGCGCGTCTTCGCGCCCAGCGAAGTCATCAACTACCCACCGAGCGGTTGCAAATGAACGCACACAGAGCCATCGGCTGCATTGGCGCGTCGCTCCTGGCCGGCGCGCTGCTCCTGCCCGTCGGGTGTTCCTCGCCGCCGCCGGACAAGCGAACCGAGGGCACGCTACCCGGGCCCGGACCCGACGCGTTCAAACCGGTTGCCGACATGCTCGGCTCACGCTGCGGTACGATCGACTGCCACGGCAATATCGCGCGCAGCCTGCGCGTCTACAGCTGGAGCGGGCTGAGGGTGTCGCCGAACATCTCCGGGCAGTACGACGCGGGGCCGAACGGGCTCGTCTTGACGACCGAGGAGGAGTACCAGGCAACGTACTACTCGGTGGTGACCCTGGAGCCGGAGATCCTGGCGGAGGTGCTGGCACAGCACGGCGCGCATCCCGAGCGCCTGACCATCGTCCGCAAGGCCCGCGGCACCGAGCACCACAAGGGCAACAAGGTCATCCAGACCGGTGGCGACGCCGACCGCTGCCTGCTCTCGTGGCTCGCCGGAAAGGTGGATCAGCAGGCCTGCCAGAAGGGCGGACAGTTGCCCAGACCGACCGGGTTCTGACTCGCGGCGCCGCGACTGCGGCTACAGCCCGAGCGTGTAGCCGATGTCGAGGGACGCCGCCGTGCCGCTCGACGGGAAGAACTGCATGAGCTTGAGCTCTGCCAGGATGCCGTTGTGGTGGCCGAGCTCCCAGTAGACGCCCGCGCCCAGCGCGCCGAACGACATGCCGGACTTCTTCCACGCGTCGAGCATCTGGCCGTTCGGATTGTCGATCTGGTTCGGCGGCGGCGGCACCTTGCGGTTCTCGATCACCGGCACCGACTTCTTCACGTCAACCTGCGCGAGACCGCCCGCAGCGAACACGAACGGTACGAAGCCGCCCCCGTTCATGCCGCCCTTCGAGAGGTAGTACGAGAGGCGCGCCTCGGCGTGCAGCGGGAAGAACTTCTTGCCGCCGTCGGACTGCGGCCCGCCACCCTGCAGCACGTAGCCGAGCCTGAGGCCGGCGCTGAAGGTGTCGCCTAGAAGCACGTCGGTTCCGAGAAGCACCCGGGTCGTCGCGGGCGCAAGACCTCCGCCGATTTTCCCGCCCTGCCCGACTATGGGCGTGCCGTGATACTGCACGCCGTCCGTGCGGAAGCAGGAGAAGCCCTTGTGGAGCTGGCTGTCCGGCGAACAGACGTCGCTCCCACCGACGATCGCGAAGTCCTGTTCCAGCGACAAGCTGAGCCACGCCGCCGAGGGGCCCTTCGAGCCGCCTCCTCCGCCGCCGCAGCTCCCGGGCGGATCGCTTCCGGGCAGATGCGGAACCTTGCCGTAGAGCTCCTGCACCAGCTCCACCCTGTAGGGGTTGTCGGGCGAGCCGGCATTGGCCACGACCTTGTCGTCGTCGTCGACGGCGCGCACGTAGTACTCCACGTGGTCGCCCTTGACGGCATCGCACGGGATCTCCGCACCGAAGCCGTCACCGGCCGGGTGCATGTGTACCGAGTGCCAGGAATCGTCCTCCGACGACCGGAAGTACAGCTTGAACTTCTTCGCTCCGATATCGCCGGACGGCTCCACGTAGATCGGAACCGGCGTTCCGCGGCGCTGCTCCGTGACCGGCTCGTGCTGGAGCTCGCCGCCGCTGCTGGCGAGCGACGCCGGACCCTGCGCCTTGCCCTTGCCGCCGGCAGCCTTGTAGGCGGACTCCAGCTCGGGCGTGGTCAGCGCAGGGTCGAGCTGCATGTTCGGGTCGGCGGCGAGCGCATTCTGCATCGCTTCGAGGCCGTGGGCGTCGTCCTTCAGGCCGACGATGTACACGGTCGCCAGATCCCTGAGGATGCGGGCGAGCAGCTTGGTGGAGCAGCCCGCCTGGCATACGGACACGGCCCGCTTCAGCTTCTTTTCGGCGGCCTTGAAGTCCGTGGCCAGGTAGTCCTGGTTCATCGCCTGGTCTTCGAGACTCCGCGCTTTCTGATCCGGCGCTGCCGCACGCGCCGGGCCCGACGCGAAGACCGACGCCAGGACCAGGCAGAGCGCCCAGAGCAGGCCGAGCTGCCGGCCGCGCTCGGCCATGCGAGGCTGGTGGGCGCTTGACTGGGGCGGCGACGTCTCCGACATGTTCCGGGGTCTCGGCGGTCGTCCGCCTTGTTGGATCATCGAGCGAGATTCCGCTGCAGCCCGTCGTGACCGTCCATGTAGCGGGTCAGCTTTTTCCCACCCGCCTAACTGGCCTGTCAAGCTGGCCGGAAAGCCGAATGCGGCGGGATAGACTTCCACGGCCGGAAGGGATCACACGCTTGTGGTGGCACGGGAAGCTTGCGCTGTGGATGAACAAGCCGCCGGCCCGGTCAGGTGTAGCGATCGCCCCAGGGCAATTCCTGCTGGACGCGCGGTTCGGGCATCTCGACGCCCAGTACGTTGCAGAGTCTGAGCAGGAGCTCGTAGAAGATGATCGCGCTGGCACCGTACAGCACGCGATCGGCAACGTCGAAGTGGGGCAGCAGCCAGCGCCGCCCGCGCACCTCGGCGGCAACGGCGCCATGCCGCCGTTCCCCGGTGATCCACGGCGCGATCGGCACTTCCACCATTCGCGAGAGCTCGCTGCTCGCAACGCGCGGCTCGGCGCCGGGCTTGACGGCCGCAACGAAGGGATGGATGAGGAAGCGCCCCGTCACGACCGGGACCGGCGACAGCGTTCCCAGCTCTTCCAGATCGGTCGCCGCCAGCGCGACTTCTTCCCTGGCTTCGCGGAAAGCGGCAGCCCTGAGGTCGCGATCGTCCTCTTCCAGCTTGCCTCCTGGGAAGCCGACCTCGCCGGGGTGGTCGCGCAGCTTTTCCGAGCGGATGACGGCGATCACCGAAACCTCGGGCTCGAAGCGGATCGGAAGCACCACCGCGGCAGGTTTCGCCTGCGGTCTGGATAGCGGCGGAGGCAACGGGCTCGGCAGCGTCAGCGCCTGCCGCACGAGTGGCGCCGAGATCGGGACGGGAAGCTCCACGAGAACGCGGAGTCTAGCGCACGCCGCGGCGATGCCCAGGCTAGACGCGAAGAACGCGCCGGGACGAAATCCTCACGAAACGGATCGTCAGCGAGATGGCCACGCCGGTCAGGCCAGCGCTGAGCCCCCACCACAGCCCTCGAGCGCCCATTCCATAGTGGAAGGCCAGCAGCACGCCGAGCGGGAGGCCGATAAGGTAGTGTCCGCTCAGATTGGACAGCAGCGGGAAGCGCGTGTCCCCGGCGCCGCGCAACGCACCGGCAGCGACGGCCTGTGCGCCGTCCGAGAGCTGGAACACCGCAGCGACGAACAGCAGCGGGACCGCGGCCGCGATCACCTCCGGCTTGTCGGTGATGATGCCGGCGAGCTGCCGGGGCACGAGCAGGAACGCGAGCGCCGCCAGGCTCATGAAGGCCATGCCGCTGAAAAGCGCGGTGGTCCCGGCGCGGCGCGTCCCCGGCCCGTCGCAGCGGCCGATCGCATGCCCGACGCGCACGCTCGCGGCCGCTCCGATACCGACCGGAACCATGAACGAAGCACTCGCCAGCGTGATCGCCACCTGGTGCCCGGCCAGAGCGCGCGCGTCGATGTTTCCCATGAGCACGTTGACCAGGCTGAACACGCCGAACTCGGCGACCATCGTCAATCCGATCGGCGCACCGAGAGCCAGCGCCTTCTTCATCAGCTGACGGTTCGGCAGAACAAGGCTCCGGACTCCAGGCACTCGAATCCCTCTCACCGCTCCCACCAGAACCAGCATCTGCAGGACGGTGCATGCCGTACTGGCCCAGGCGGCGCCGGCCACGCCCATCGCCGGCACGCCGAGCGGCGGCAGACCCAACCTCGCGAGCCCCGCATCGCCGAAGACCAGCGCCCAGCTCAGCGGCAGATTGAGGATGTTGGCGAGCACCACCGACAGCACGACGGGACGCGTAATGGAGACCGCCCCCAGGTAGCTGCGGCAGGCAACGAACAGGAGGAAGGGCACCAGCCCGAACAGGCGCGCGAACAGGTACGCGCGTGTGGGATCGGCGGTGACCGGCGCGATGCCGAACCGCTCCAGCAACATGCCCAGCCCTGCCACCACCAGGGCGAGCGGCGCACCGAGCAGAAGCGCCAGCCAACCTCCCTGCCAGAGCATGCTGCGCGCCTGTGCCGGCTCATCCGCGCCGATCGCCTGCGCCACCAGCGGATCAAGACCGAGCATGATGCCCATGCCCACCACGGTCACGACGAAAAACACCGAATTGCCGAGACCGACCGCGCCCAGCTCGATCTCGCCTAGTCGACCCACGACCGCCGTGTCGACCGCGCCGATCAGCACCTGGCCGAGGTTCGCTGCAGCGAGCGGAACCGCCAGGCGCATGAGCGCCCGGAACTCCGCCACGCGCGGGGAGAAAGCCGGGGGGGCCGGGGCCAACTGTTGAAGACCAATCTGCATGGGGCGACAGAGAGCGGACACAGCGCGGCTGGCCGCCGCCTGCGGTCCCGAGCGAGCGCAGAGTGTGACCAACACAACCAACGCCGCAAGCCGCGATTGTCTTCACCCCGGCGTGAGGATCGTTTCCTGGCCCTCGAGCCGGGCCTGCGGAGGCCGCGTCCGTCGATGGCATCCCGCGGCCATTTCACTGGCCTCGCGCGGCCGGAGAAACGAACATCGCCGACCATGGCTCGCCCGCTGTTCCTGTTCGCCCATGGCGCTGGTGCCGCCTCCGACTCGGCGTGGATGCTGGGCTGGCGGAAGCGGTTGGAGACGCTCGGCAAGGTGTCTGCGTTCGACTACCCATACATGCGTGCGGGGCGTCGCTCGCCGGATCGGCTTCCGAAATTGATCGAAGCCCACCGCGAGGCGTTGGCGTCGGCACGCCGCGGACACCGCGGACCCGTGGTGCTGATCGGCAAGAGCATGGGCTCGCGCGTCGGCTGTCACCTGGCGCTGGAGGAACGCGTCGACGCGCTCGTGTGCCTGGGCTACCCGCTCAAGGGCGCGGGCAAGACCGCCGCCGTGCGGGACGAGGTCCTGCTCGCGCTCCGGACGCCGATCCTGTTCGTGCAGGGAACGCGCGATCCGTTATGCCCGCTCGATCTGCTGGAGAAGGTGCGGCGGAAGATGAAGGCGAAGAGCGAGCTCTTCGTCGTGGAGACGGGCAACCACTCCCTGCAGGCGACGAAGACCCAGCTCAAGGCGGACGGCGAGAGCCAGGAGGACATCGATCAGCGCATCCTCGACGCCATCGCCGCGTTCCTCGAGCGCGTGGCGCGCTAGCCGGGTTGGTCGCGCGGACGGATCAGGATGTCGTGGACCTGCATGTGCGGCGGGCTCTCCAGCACGAATCGCACTGCGCGCGCGACGTCCACCGCCTCGAGCACCTTGTAACGGCCGTAGGTGTGCTCCGCGGCTTCTCTGCTCTTGTGGTAGTGCTCGGCAAAGCCCGTCTCCACGTAGCCGGGACTGATCGCGCTCACGCGTATCGCGCTCTGGCGTTCGCGAAGCTCCTGGCGAAGCGCTTCGGTCAACGCGCGCACCGCACACTTCGTCGCGGAGTAGACGCCGCTGCCCTGCGGCACCCTGTGAGCGGCCATCGACGAGATGTGTATGACGTGACCGTCGTCGCCGCGGCGGAGCATGTCGGCCAGCGCTTCGCGCGTGCAGACGCACAGCGCCAGGACGTTGACCTCGAGCATCTCGCGCCACTCTTCCGTGCTTCCGGTCAAGAGCGACGCCGCGTGGCCGAGACCGGCGTTGTTTACCAGCACGTCCACACCGCCCCAGCGCTCGCGCACGGTGGAGAACAGCCGAGCGATGTCGGCTTCCAGCCGCAAGTCAGCGGACACGACGAGTAGATCGCCGCCTTCGAGCTCCGCCTCGAGCTCGCGCAGGCGCTCCTGTCGCCGCGCACAGACGGCAACCTTCATGCCGGCCTGAGCGAGCTCCCTGGCCGTGGCACGCCCGATACCCGAGGAAGCGCCGGTAACCAGCGCGACGCGGCCCCGCCAGCGCTCCATGTCCGCCGATCCGCTCATAGGCCCGAGATGCTTGCAGAACGGGCCGGCCGACGCCAGGAATCGCGCCGCGAGCGCCGGATGGATAGCGGGGGCCAAATCCACGACCCACCCGACCGGTCCATAAAATGCGAGGATGCCCGCCCGCATCGGGGCAGGAAGAACTGCTGTGGAGTCCATCACCATCGAAAGCCAGCCGGACGACGGACTGTTCGGCATCGTCAGCCGCGCGCAGGTTGCCGTCGCGGGTGAAGGCAAGCAGGAGCCCGTCGGCGTGCTCGAGATCGATCTCGATGCGAAGGAGCTGGACGGCGCCGACGTACAGATCGAGGCCGCCTACGCCCACAAGGGCGCGCGGCGCGTGCTGCAACGGCTCGATGTGCACGCGCGCTCGGTGAGCGGGAAGATCGCAACCGACAAGCTCCTCACCGATGCGCTTGCTCGCTTCGGCGGACGGAAGTTCACGAACATCTGCCTGGCGCCTCCGGGCACGCGCGAAAAGCGCGCCTCGCGCGAGGAAGCGGGACACATCGCAGTGCCGGAAAGCGGGCTGCCGGAAGCGCTCGACCTGACCGTGTATTTTCCGTCCCGCGTGAGCTTCTATGCCAAAAACCTCGTGCTCCTCTCCGACGACCTCGGACCCACGGTGCTGGACGATGTGGCGGCGGTACTGACGGCACTCGGCGTACGCGGTCGGCGAAGCGACTCGTCGCTGCTCATCCCGGGTCGCCAGTTGCGCGCGCCGGTCACGACCGAGCAGCAGATCGCCGCCTACCAGGAGGCCAGCCGGCGCCACATGCCGGTGTCGTTGTACGCGGCAACGCTGCCGACGACCCAGTCCCTGCGCGTAGCGGAAGGCCGCGTGGAGCTCGCGAGCGGCGCGAGCCTGGACTACCTGGAATGCCAGCTGAGCCACGGCCTCACTCCCGAATCGGTGACCACGCCCTCGGATGCGCTGAGGATGCAGTACATCCTGACAAGCCATTTCAAGGTCGAGCTCGCCAACCGGCGCTGGGCGGTGCGGAACATCCATGGCGAAGCGACCGAAAACCCGGAACCCACTGGCCACGGCATCAAGTGGTCGAGGTTCGGGCGCCGGCGCTGAACCCAGCACCCGGGGCCAGCCGGAGCCGACGGATCAGTCCGGCTCTGCCGGCGGCTGCGACGGCGGCGGCTGCGATGGCGGCGGGCGCGATGGCGTCGGTTCCGACTCGAGCGCGGGGTCCATCAGGATCGCCAGCCAACGCCACTCCGGACTGTTCTCGAGAAAGATCTTGGCGACCATGGTCAAGGGCACGGACAGCAGCATGCCGGCGGGTCCCCAGAGCCAACCCCAGAAGATCAACGACAGGAACACAACCAGCGTCGAAAGTCCGAGCCGCCGCCCGAGCAGGCTCGGTTCGACGACGTTCCCGATCATCATGTTGATGGCGAAGAACCCCGCCGCCACGATCATCGCGCGTCCGAACCCGAACTGGACGATGGCCAGCAGCACGGGCGGCACGGCGGCGATGATCGATCCGAGATTCGGCACGTAGTTGAGCAGGAACGCGATCAGGCCCCACAGCGCCGCGAAGTCGACTCCCAGGATGACGAGCAGAAGCCACACCAGGAAGCCGGTTGCTGCGGACACGTAGGTCTTGATGACGATGTAGTTCTGGACCTCGGTGGTGATCTTGGAAAAGCGGCTGAGATCCGCCTGCGGGTCCCCCATGGCCTCGCGGATCTTGCGGGGCATGGCGGTGACCTCGAACAGGATGAACGCCATCGTCAGTATCACCAGGAGCGCGTTGGAGAGCGCCGAAGCAAGCTGGGTGAGCGTGCCGCCGATCACGCTGACTACCGCCGACGGCTTGAGCAGAGTGCGCATGCGCTGGCTCGTCAGATCGATGCCGTGCGCAGTGAGCCACCGGGCGCTGCCGCCGACCACGTCCTCGAGGCCGGTCTGGTAGCGCGGCAGCGCGGCCACGAAGGCATTGACCGAGCTTCCGACAAAACCAGCGATGGCAGCGAGCAGCGCGACGACTCCCAGCACCACCAGAGGCACCGAGACGATCGTCGGCACCTTGTACCGCTGCATCCACAAGACCAGCGGAGCGGCCAACACCGCCAGGAACACCGACATGACCAGCGGGACGAGCAGCGGCTGGCCAGCCTTGAGCCCGGCCAGCACGACGATCACGCCGGCCGCGGTAAGCAGGTACCGCGAGCCAGCGAAGCCCTTCTCCTCCGCCATCCCCCCGAGGATATCGGCCTACGCCTGGACGGCAAAATCGCCAGAGCGCGCTAGTCCGGCTGAGGGGCCGCGTCGAGCAGGCGCGAAGCGCGACGCGCCCACCGCTCGATCCGCGCCGGGTCACGCGGATAGCGCGCGTACAGCGCTCCGGCGGCGGCCATGCGCGCACCGACAGGGGCAAGGCGCCGCGCCAGATCCCGCTCGCGGGCCAGCGCGCGCAAACGGCGGCCGAGCCCACCGAGCTCCAGCGTCGGCAGCCGTTGTACGAGCCCTGCGCGAGCGGCGGACTCGTCCAGCAGACCGGACGTCACCAGGCGATCGAGATCCCCGGGCTCGAGCGTCTGCGAGAATCTGCGGAACACGTCGTACGCGGCGAACAGTCCGCCAAAGCGCCGCTGCCACGCTACCGCGTAGGCGCACGGGTCGCCGTGCTGCACCAGCGCGTCGGCAAGCATGCGCGCTGCCACCATCCCGGCGCCAATTCCGGAGCCGTGCGCGCTGAAGACCTGGCAGCCGGCGTCGCCGAGCAGCGCGACGCGGTCCGAAGCCAGCCTGTCGAGCGGCCGGCGCAGCGGAACCGCGCGCGCGCCGCCAAACAGCTTGCGGCCGATGAAGGGGTGGTTGTCCACGAAGTCGTCCAGCAGCTGCTGGCCGGAAGGGTGCCCGTCTGCGGGAATGCTGCCCGTGAGCAGCCCGATGCGATCGCCTTCCAGGCGCAGGTTCACGATGGAGTAGCCGCCTGCGATGCCCGTGAAGCAGAGCGTGTCGCCGGGGCGGACGTCGTGCTGCTCGAAGAAGGCCCGAGCCGCCGCCGGATCTGCGATGGTCCGCACTTCCTGTGCAGCAGCGCACAGATCCCGGCGCGCGACCGCCGGCTGCTCGAGCAGCCGGGCGCCCGCGAGCCCCGAAGCATCGACGAACCAGCGCGCCCGGACGCTGCCCGCGCTCGTCCGGAGCTCTTCGCCATCGAATGCGCTGATCCGGACCTCTCCTTCAAGTCGGGCCCCGGCGTCGGTCGCCATCCGCTGCAGCCGCGCCACCAGATGGCGCATATCGACCTCGAGCAGGTCGTGATCCGTCATCGTGATGCGCTCGGGTCCCCAACCGCTCACCAGGTGGAAGGCGTGACCCGAGCCGTACAGTTCCGCGCCGGAAGGCTGCGCGATGCCCGCGGCGTCGAAGCTCCACGCCGGCACGCCGTTGATCCAGCGCGCTCCCGCGTCGGACAGCGGGCGGCGATCCAGACAGACAACGGAAAGCCCTTCCCTCGCGCACAGCGCTGCGGCGGCCGCGCCGGCGGTTCCGGCTCCTATGATGGCAACGTCGGCCTGCATGTCGTATCAGGTCGGGCGGGTTCGGGAAGCCTACACGATCCCCCCCGAGGAGCGACATGCCCGAAACGATCAGCGTCGAATCGCGCGACCACATCACGACCATCTGGCTCGACAAGCCGACGATGCCGCCCAAGCTGTTCGAGGAGCTGGGGGCGGCGTTCACGGCGCTGGCCGCCGACCGGGAAGCGCGCGCGGCGATCGTTCGCTCGCGATGCAAGCATTTCACCTACGGGCTGGATCTGACCGCGGCCGCGCAGGATCTCGGCGCGGCCTTCAGCGGCGGCACGGCGGGACCGCGCATGGAGCTCTTTGCGACCATCCGCAGGCTGCAGGGCTATCTCGACGCGGTGGCGGCGTGTCCGGTGCCGGTGATCGCGGCAGTACACGGCTGGTGCATCGGCGGCGGCGTCGATCTGATCGCCGCGTGCGACATCCGCTACGCGACACGGGACGCGAAGTTCTCGGTCCGCGAGACCCGCATCGCGATCGTGGCGGATCTGGGGAGCCTGCAGCGGCTGCCGCCCATCATCGGCGAAGGGCACACCCGCGAGCTGGCGTTCACTGGCAAGGACATCAACGTCGAGCGCGCCCGCGCTATTGGACTGGTCAACGACGTGGCCGACGATCAGGTCGCGCTCGAGGAGATGGCGCTCGGCACGGCCCGGCAGATCGCGGAGAACGCGCCGCTCACCGTGCGGGGAGTAAAGCAGGTGCTCGACTTCGGCAGGAGCCGCCGCGTCGCGGACGGCCTCGAGTACGTCGCCGCCTGGAACTCGGCGTTCCTGGCCTCCGAGGATCTGGGCGAGGCCATGAGCGCATTCCTCTCGAAGCGGACCCCGGAGTTCCAGGGGCGGTAGCTCTATCTGCCTGGAATAGCTTCGTTTTCAGACGGGCTTTAACGCAGGGGCGGGATCCGGACGTGCACGGATAGCATGTCGACGAGCGTCCCCACCGCCCTGTCCCTGGCGCTGCCCGCGAAGGCTTGCGAAAAAGGCTCCACCTTGTCCGTCGAGCACGAGCTCGTCGCCCGCGCCCTCGATGGCGACGGCCGCGCCTTCGCATCACTGGTCGAGCCGCATCTGTCGATGCTCTACCGCATCGCGGCACGCGCCTGCGGCAGCACGACGCTCGCCGAGGACGCGGTGCAGGAAGCGCTCACGGTGGCCTACCAGCGCCTGGACCGCTACCAGCCGGGGACGTCGCTCAAGGCCTTCCTCGCGGCCATTGCCGTACGCAAGGCCCACACCTTGCTGCGCGGCGAGCGCCGCCGAAGGGTGCGCGAGGAAGCGGCCGATGCGCCCGAGCATCCGGCCGGTCCCGGCGAGCTGCTGGACGCGGGGCGCACGCGGGCCCGCATCCGCGACGTGCTCGCGGGCATGCCGAAGAAGCGGCGCGAGGTCGCCATGCTCAGGCTGGATGCGGGAATGTCGTACGAGGAGATCGCGCGCACGGTGGGCTCGACCGAGGGCTCGGCCCGTGTTCTGGTCCACCTGGCGCTCAAGGAACTGCGCGACAAGCTCGGTGACGTAGCCACCGGGGAGCAGACACCATGAAACCGGACAAGCCCGTCCACGACGAGAAGCTGGACCAGGAGCTCCTGCAGCTGTTCGACGGCACGGCCGACAAGCCGTCCGGCCCGACGCTGACCAAGCTGGCGGCCCGCGCCGCCGACATCCCGGCGCGGGTGAAACGGCGTCCGCGCTGGCGCTCGCTGCTGTTCTGGGCGCCGGGCATGGCCGCTGCCTTCGCGGCTCTGGTGCTCGTGCTGTCGCCGTCGGTCCACCGCTCCGAGCCCCCCGCACTGGCGCCCAGCGCGGTCCACGCACCACAAAAGGTCGCCAAGGCACTGGCACCGAAGCCGGCTCCGGCCGCGCCGACGGACGCCACCGACTCCGATGCGCCCGATCTGGCCGCGGCGTTCGACGACGGCGACCCGACAGCCACCGCGGCTATCAGCCTCGACCCGCTCTACGGTCCGTCGCAAGGCGACGACCTCGACGCCTGGCTCTACGCTACGAGCGCGGTGCTGAAGAACGGCGGTTGACGCTCTAACGCCGCCGCGCCGGGCGGCATCCTCCGGCAGAATTCCGCTTCACAGGAGCCCGTCATGTTCCAGACCCGACTCGCCCGCTTCGTCCTCCCCGCCGCCCTGGCTGTGACGGTCGCTGCACCGGCGCTCGCCCGTCCCGGCCAACCGGGCGCAGCGGCGCAATCGAACGCGGCCAAGCGCGCCAAGGTCGAGGCGCGGCTCAAGCAGATCCGCGGCGAGATCCTGCGCAAGCGCGTGGGTCTCGACGAGAAACACGCCAAGCAGGTCGAGAGCATCCTCGATCGCTACCGGCCGCAGCGCCAGGCGCTGCGGCAGAAGCTCAAGGCCCACCGCCAGGCGATCAGCAAGCTGCTCAAGGCCGACAGCAACGACCAGAACGCCTACCGCCGCGAGATCGCCGGGCTGCGCAGCACCCAGAAGCAGCTCGACGCGCTGCGGGACAGGGAAATCAACGAGGTCAGCCGGCTGCTGACGCCCAAGCAGCAGGCCAAGCTGGCCGTTGCGCTCCGGCGTATGCAGCGCCGCCTACGCCAGGCCATGCAGCAGTACCGCGGCCAGCGCGGCGGCGGCGGCCCTCGCCCGGCGGATTTCGCGTTCTAGGGCTAGAACTTCTCGACGTTCGGGCGGAGATCGAGCTCCAGCGTCCAGGCGCTGGGCTTCTGCTGGTGCAGCTGCCAGTAGCTCTCTGCGATGTCGTCCGGGGCGAGCAGCGTCTCGGTGGCCCGGTCGGGCATCATCTTGCGCAGCCGCGGAGTGTCGATCTGGCCGTCGATGATGACGTGGGCCACGTGGACGCCCTGTGGCCCGAACTCGCGCGCCATCGACTGGGCCAGCGCGCGCAGGCCGGATTTGCCGACGGCGAGGGCCGCAAAGCGCGCACTGCCCCGGAGCGCGGCGGTCGCCCCCGTCAGCAGGACCGTGCCGCCCGCTGCCGCGACCATGTCCGGCAGCACCTGCTGCGCGGCGTACAGCGCGCCCGCGCAGTTGGCGCGCCAGCACTGCTCGAACACCTCCGGGTCGAGCTCCAGCAGGCCGCCCATCTGGAAGGCGCCGGCGTTGTAGACGAGCACCCGGGGCTTGCCGAGCTCGCTCCTCAGGCGGGCAAAGGCCTCGGCGACGGAGCGGGGATTGCTGGCGTCCGCCGGCACCGACACCGCGCGCCCCCCTGCCCCCGAGATCTCGCGCTCCACCGGCTCGAGCTTGTCGGCACCGCGGGCCACCAAGCCCACGGCGTAGCCGCCGCGCGCGAAGCGCCGTGCGACGGCAGCTCCCAGGCCCGGGCCCACACCTATCACGACCGCGCTCGGCTGGTGACTCATCTCCACACCCTCTCCTGACAGGATCCGGCTAGCGGTTGCTGCGAGGCGCGCGTTCCCAGGCGCTCACAAGCCGGTCTTCGCCTTCCGGCTTCCTACGCATCCAGGCCAACGCTTCGACGTGGTGCGTATGCGGGAACATGTCGAACCCTGTTACGTGCTCGAGCTCGTAGCCATGCCGCGCGAGCACCCTCAGATCCCGCGCAAGCGTCACTGGATCGCAGGAGCACACAGCCACGTAGCGGGGTGTCAGATCCGCCACCGCCGGCAGCACGTCGCGCGCGCCGCTGCGTGGTGGATCGAGCAACACGAGATCGAAACGCCGCTGCTTGCGCACCAGCGCGCGCATGCGGTGCGCCACGTCTCCCGCAAGGAATCCCGAATCGGGGAGACCGGCGCCGCGCGCCGAACGGCGCGCCGCCTCGATGCCCGCGTGCTCGCGATCGATCCCGATGCCGGTCAGCCCCGACGCCAGGAGCGGCAGGGTGAAATTACCCGCTCCGCAATACAGGTCGCAGAAGCTCGAGAGTCCACGCTTGCGCGCCCCCTCCACGACCTCACGCACCATCTCGTTGTTCACGCTCCAGTTGATCTGCGTGAAAGCCTCGAGCGGCGCCGACAGCTCCACTCCGCCGGGAAGCGGCCACCGCTGATTTTCCCCCGCGTGAGGCACGTGGCGCGCCTGCGGCTCGCGTCCCACGCCGACCTCGAACCGGCCGGCAAGCTCGTCGCGGAAGTCTGCTGCGGCTCCGTTCAAGGGATGATTGTCGTCGCGCGGCAAGAGCTCGAGCGCTACCGGCGGACCTGCGGGCGCGCTGCGGATCTCGATCGCGGACAACGCGGAAAGCGCGTCCGGGTGGCGCGCGGCGACCTCGCGCACCGTCGACAACGCTTGCTCGACAACCGGCAGACACACCGGACACCCCGGAATCTCGACGACCTCGTGACTGCGCCGCGCGTAGAGCCCGATGCGACCCGAGTCGTCCACGTGCACGCGCAGGCGACCCCGGTAGTGCAGATCGGGACCGGCGCTGACCACCGGGATCTGCTCGGGCAGCTCGTGGAAGCCTCCCGTGCGACTCAGCGCTTCGCGCAGGACGCCAGCCTTTGCGGCGAGCTGCGCCTCGCGTGACAGGTGCATCCAGTCGCAGCCACCGCACGCATCCGCGACCGGACACGCCGCGCGCACGCGCTCGGGACCTGGCTGCACCAGTTCCCACGAAATGGCGCGAACGTAGCTGCGTCGATCGTCGATCTCGATCGGATGGATGACGTCGCCCGGCAGCGCGCCGCTTGCGAATCCAACGCGTCCATCTCCGAGGCGCGCGAAGCCGTCGCCACCCGGCACCATGCGCAGGATTTCCCAGCTCGCCGGCGCCGCGCGGGGGCCGGACTCGAGCCGGTCGATGGCTGGCGCTCTCTCGCTTCCGGACGTTATCGCCACCCTTGCAGCGTCGCAGGCGATCGCCCCCGGGTCCAGCGGGTCCCGCAGATTCTGGACCGCTTTCCGGGACGGGAACGCACGCGACGCACACACGCCAACCGGGGTCGGATAGACTGGAGGTCGGGGACCCGAGGGGTCGCCGACAACGGAGAGGCAGGCGCACGTGCAGCCCGGTCGCCGGGGGGCTGTCACACTCCGACGGCCTGCCGCGATGATCGCTATGGGAAAAGAACCGATGCCCGCCAGCGCAACCTCCACACCCAGCGATCAGCCTATTTCCAGCTCTTCCGGCGCTCCTGCGCCGGCGGCGCAGGCGCGAGCTCTGCTCGCCGAGCCGGCGCGGAGGGCCGCACTGGTGCGCTTCGTCCGGCCCCGGATCCCCGAGGCCGAAGTCGAGGATATCGTGCAGACCACGCTGGCCGACGCGCTCGTCTCGCCGAAGACGCCCGACGACCCGGCCGAGCTCGACCGCTGGCTCTTCCGCATCGCGCGCAACAAGATCGCCGACTACTACCGGCGCGGGCGCCGCGAGCTGCCCCACGAGCCGGGCCACGGGGACGAGGTACCGGCGGAAAGCGCGCCGCACAGCGCGCGTGATCTGCTGCGCTGGGCGGAGCGCGAGCTGCCGGAGGGCGAAGGAGCCGACCGCACGCTGGAGTGGGCCTTGCGCGAGGCGGAAGGCGACAAGCTGGAGAGCATTGCCGCGGAAGCCAGCATACCGGCACCGCGGATCCGGCAGCGCGTCTCGAGGCTCCGCCGCCACTTCCGCGGGCGCTGGGCCGCCGAGCTAGCGGCCGTGGCGGCCTTGATCGGCCTCTCCGTGCTGGTCTGGCGGGTGTGGAAGAAGCACCCGGGCCCGGGCCCGCAGCAGATCGCGCACGAGCCGAGCCCCGAGCAGCGCGCCGGTGAGCTGAGGCGCGCCGCCCTGCAGGACTGCACCGCGAAGCACTGGCAGCGCTGCCTGGACGGGCTCGACGCCGCTCGCCGGCTCGATCCGGCCGGCGACAGCGCCGACCGCGTCCAGAGGGCCCGGAGCGCGGCCTCGGCGGCTTTGCACCCGAGCCCGCCGGAGAAGAGCGCTCCACCCCCGGTCACGGCTCCGCCCGTGAACAGCGCGGCCCCGGCGAAACCGACGCCCAAGCCTCATCCGGTGGACTCCCTGGGCAGGAACAGGAAGACCACGTCGGTGCCGTTCGCGCCGACCGCCCTTCCCACCCAGGCGCCGGCGCCGAAGTCCAAGGCGCCGACGGGAGTCCAGTCGGAAGCGCCGAACCCGGCCCCGCAGCAGGCGCCGCCTTCAAAGACCAAGCAGCCCTTCACGGGCAGCAGCTTCTAGGCCCCGGGGACGACCCGGCGGCACAATCCCGCGGAAGCTCCGTCACATCCCGGCGCGTCGGCGCGATGAACAGATGAAGCGCGACGGCGCGGTCGGCTCGACGGTTCGAGCCACGGCGCCCGCGACAAGCGGACCCGCAGGGCGGGTCGGGAGGCGGAGCCATGTCTGGATCGGGATCGGGTCGTACACGGGTAGTTCCGATAGTGCTGGGTCTGGCGGCGGCCGCGGGCGCATGGCTGGTGCCTGCGCTCGAGAGCGCGCAGGCCCGCCCGGCAACCGGAAGCAACGCGCCACACACCGGCAAGAGCGCGCCGCACACCGGCAAGAGCGCGCCGCACACCGGCAGCAGCGCGCCGCACACCGGCAAGAGCGCGCCGCACACCGGCAAGAGCGCGCCGCACACCGGCAGCAGCGCACCTCCCACCCAGCGCCGCGACACGGCACCTTTCTGGATCGACACACCGAGCGGCGGGCGCGCCATCGTATACCCGCCGAAGAGCGCAGGACGTCAACCGCTCGCGGTGATGCTTCATGGAATGTGCGACGTACCCGAGAACGAGTGTCCGTGGCTCGCTCCGGCCGTGACGCCGCACGCCTGGCTGGTCTGCCCGCGCGGCAGCATGGCTTGCCGCGGCGGCGGCGCGATGTGGAACGTGAGCCGCGAGAAGCAGACCGTGGAAAGCGCCGTCGAGGGCCTGGTCGGCGCGCGTCCCGGCGAGGTCGACTCGAGTAACGCCACACTGATGGGATTTTCGCAGGGCGCGTACGCGGCGTTCAGCATCGCGCGCAACGCTCCTGGCGATTGGTCCCGGCTGTTGCTGATCGCGGCCAAGGTGTACCCGAACGCGAAGCACTTGCGCCGTCACGGCGTGGAGCGCGTGCTGTTCGCGGCGGGCGACTACGACATGACGCACGGCCCGATGTGGACGGCGGCACGGCGCCTGGAGCGCGGCGGCTATCCGGCTCGCTTCATGAGCCTCGGAAAGGTCGGGCACACCTTCCCCGACGACATGACCAAGCGCATGTCCGATGCGGTCACGTGGTTGGGGCTCTAGCTGGCAGACGGCATGATCGGGTAACGTGTCCCGGTCATGTCGTTGCGCTCGCTGGCATTGCTGGCCACCCTGCTGTTGATGCTGCCCGCGTGCAGCGCCTCGGGTGGCGCTTCGCGGGGCGGCAGCGGCAGCGGCGGAAGCGGCGGAAGCTCAGGCGACAGCGGAAGCAGCGGAAGCGGCGGCGCTTCGACCGGGGGCGGCAAGGTCGGCGACGCCTGCAAGACCGACAGCGACTGCAGCGACCCCCCGGACGCGAAGTGCTTCACCACCATCGGCAACGCGCAGACAGGCACGATCACCTTCCCCGGCGGCTATTGCTCGAAAGCGTGCAGCGGCGAAGGCGGCAACGAGTGCGGCGCGAGCGGTGGCTGCACGCAGACCGGCAGCTCCGGCGGCCAGATGACCGTCACGATTTCGATGTGCACGGCGCCGTGCAAGACCAACGCCGACTGCCGGACGGCTGACGGCTACCACTGCCAGGTCGTCATCCCGGGCTTCGGCTTCTGCGCGCCGTAGGCAGTACGGAGCTCCAGACCGAGGTGCGGCGGCGCGCTAGCTCTGCTGCTCGGGAACCCCGGAAATCACCTCGGGAAGATCGCGAGTCGGGCTCATGCTCCAGCGCGGCTCGCGCTTCTCGAGGAAGGAGCGCACGCCCTCGGCGGCATCCGGCTGCTTGCCGACCCACTCGAAGAGCTCGTCCTCCAGCGCCTTGCCGGCGAGCGGGTCGGGCTCCAGCAGCTGGCGCCACAGCAGCCGTCGGGTGATCGCCACCGAGACAGGCGCGGTGTTCCGTGCGATATCCAGCGCCAGCTCGCGAGCAGC
The DNA here is from genome assembly GCA_963826085.1 of uncultured delta proteobacterium. Taxonomy (GTDB): domain Bacteria; phylum Myxococcota_A; class Polyangia; order Polyangiales; family Polyangiaceae; genus CAWDXG01. Next base: position 1,027,425 of record CAWGVN010000001.1, read on the forward strand.
GGGCAGAAGATCGTCGTGGGGCAGCACGCGGCTGACCAGTCCGTAGTCGAGGGCTTCCTCTGCGCCGAGGATGCGCCCCGTGACGAGCAGTTCCAGCGCCTTGGACATGCCCACGAGCCGCGGCAGGATCCAGGTGCTGCCCGCTTCGGGAATGATGCCCCGCCGGGTGAACACGAAGCCGATCTTTGCCCGCTCCGAGGCGAGACGGATGTCCCACTGCAGCGGCAGCGTCGCACCGATGCCGACCGCCGGACCGTTGATGGCGGCGATCACCGGCGTCCGCATGTTCCACGGCCGCACCTGGGCTTCGTAGCGTCCAGCCGCTTCCCAGCTGCGCTCGCCAGCGAAGGTCGCGCCGCCTGCGGCGAGATCCGCTCCGGCGCAGAACGCGCGACCCGCGCCGGTGATGACGATCGCGCGCACTCGATCGTCGCGATCCAGCTCGCCGAGCGTGCGGAACAACTCGACGCCCATCTCGACGGTGTAGGCGTTCAAGCGATCGGGGCGGCTCAGCGTGAGGGTCGCGATCCCCTCGCCTGTTTCGAGCTCCAAGGTCTCCATCCACCCAGCGTACAGGCCCGCGGAGATCGCAGACACGCAAAACGACCTACAGCGCGGAGCGCTCTTCCCGGAGCAGCGCGAAGAGCGCCAGGTCGATGGGACCGCCGCGGCGGTGTCCGACTGAGCGCAGGACTCCCTCACGGTGGAACCCGAGACGCTCGGCGACACGGACGCTCGAGGTGTTGTCCGGCTCGGTGCGGATTTCGACGCGCGGCGCATCGAGATCGTCGAAAGCATGTACGGCAAGGCCTCGCGCGGCTTCAGTCGCGTATCCGCTGCCGACGGCGCCGGCGCCGAGCCAGTAGTTCATATCGACCCAGCACCACGAGCTCTTCGGATCGAGGCTCCGTACCTTGAGACCCGCCGCGCCGACCAGCTCGTCGTCGGCTTTCGTGAACAAGCCCAGGCGGTAGGCCTCTCTCGCGTCGTACGGACGCGCCGCCCAGCGCTCGATCGCCTCCACGGACGTCATCCGCGACGGCCAGATCAACCAACGGTCCAGGTGGGCATAGCTCGACTGGATGAGCTCGAACAAGCGCCGCGCATCGCGCGGCGCGAACGCGCGCAGCACCAGGCGCGATGTTTCCAGCCGCTGCGCCAGCCGCTCGAGCCGAAGGTTCACGAACCCAGCCCCGCTGCGCGGCGCGCTAGAGCGCGCAGAGGATGTTCTGCGGCTGGGTTGAATCGCTGAACGACTTTCCGTTGCTCTGCCAGGTGACCTGGAGCGTGCCGGTGCCGCCGCAGTAGCTGCACGGTGTCTGCGCGCCCTGGCCGCTGCCAGACCCCGCTATCTTGGTGTGCGTGACGGTCTTCGTGTTGCCGAACACCACCGGTCCGCTGCCAGCCGGCGACACGCTGAAGCTCCAGGTGAGCGTGTTCTGGCCCTGCTTCATGACGAAGCGAGCGCTGGTGATGGTGGAGTTTGCAGTCTGCGTTCCGTTCTGGTTGTCGTAGAGCATGTCGAAGCTACCGCCTATGGGATCTGCTCCGACGATGGGCATGCAGTCCACGTAGATCTGCGATTGACTGATGCTTGCCGTGAGCGCGCCACCGCCACTGCCGCCCGCTCCCGCGGTCCCGCCGCTGCCTGCCGCACCTGCCATGCCGCCGCTGCCCGCAATGCCGCCGCTGCCCGCAACGCCTGCCGTGCCGCCGCTGCCCGCAGCCCCCGCGCTGCCGCCGCTTCCCGCCGTGCCGCCGCTTCCCGCGCTGCCGCCGCTGCCGTCACTCTTCGTGCTGCCACCGCAGCCAACCGCGAGGATCACGGCGACCGAGACGGCTGCGGCCCCCAACGTCCGTCCACCCAGCATGCCTGGATCCTACGGCACGCCGGCGCCGGGCGCATCCGCCGGGGGCGCTGGATAGTGGCTGATGGCAATGCGGTTGCCCTCGGGATCGCGCGCGTAGGAGCTGAATTCAGTGCGTGACTCGATGGGCGAGCCTGCGGCTTCGAGCGCCCGTTCCAGCGCTGCGCGCCGCGGCGGCTCCACGACGAAAGCGAGCAGGAACGGCCCGGCTCCGACGCTGTCCACGCGCCTGGGCGGGTCGGCCGTGCGCTCCAGCATCAGAATGGCGCCCGCCAGGTCCAACCAGATGGAGCGCAGGGCGCCGGCTCCGTCCGCATGCCGGACGATCTCCGGCAGGCCGAGCACATCGCGGTAGAAAGCCCCGAGGCGCTCGACATCGCAAGCGCCGAGCGCCACATGGTGCAGGCGACGAGACAAGCTAGTCTTCGTCGTCTTCGTCCTCTTCCCCGTCTTCGTCCTCTTCGTCTTCGCCGATGCCGCAGTTGTAGAGGAAGTCGCGCACGAACTCGACGATGTCGGCGGGCCAGCCTGCGGAGCGGCCGTGATCCTCGAGCGCATCGAGTTGCTCCTGGATCTCCCCCAGCTGATCGGGCGGCAGCCGCTGGATGTACAGGCCCACGTGCTCCAGTACGTCGCTGGCAGCTGCGGGGTCGACCGTGTCCTCGTCCGCGAAATCGAGGAACGCCGTGCAATGCAGGAGGGCGAGCAGGAAAGGATCGATGTCCAGCTCTTCGGGAACGACCGGTACGCGGCCGCCGTCGCCCACTTCGTCCTCGAGCTCGAGGTCGTCGTCTTCGGTCATGTTCTTGTCTCCTGCCGCTCGCGCGCACGGAACCTAACGCAAAGCGCGGCCCGGTGCACCTGGCCCGCGATCTGGATTCAGGATTCGCCGCGGGTCCCGAACACGTGGTCCCACACCATGAACGACACACCGAAGCGGTTCGTATCGTCCTTGAAGTGGTGCAGCATGTGGTGCTTCCTCAGACGCCGGCCGTACTCCGTCTTCGGACGGAAGTGGTGGATGTAGTAGTGCGTCATGTCGTAGGCCATGTAGCCGATAGTGAAACCGGCGTGGAACGGGTAGGCCACGTGGGGTCCGAGGAGCAGCAGGAAAGAACCGCCAAAGATGAAGAACAGGGAGATGCTCACGGCCGGGGGCATGACCAGCCGGTACTTGTCGCGCGGCCAGGTGTGATGCACGCCGTGCACAAGGAAGTGCATCCGGTCGCCCCAGACGCCGCCCGGTTGCCAGTGGAAAAACAGCCGGTGCAGCCAGTACTCGGTCAGCGTCCAGACGACGAAGCCGGCCGCAAACAGCAGAGCGCTCGCAGGCACGCTCATACCGGCGTGCTCGACGCCGTACCAGAGCAGAGCCAGAGCCGCCGGAACGAACAGGAGGGGCACCACCGCCGGATGGGTGCGCGAGAAGAAGTCGATGAAATCGCTCTCGAACATGCGAGGCGACTCCGGCGTGGCCCTCATCATCTGCTGCTCTCCTGATCCGAGGGAACTGTATGGACGCGTGCGGGTCGTGACAAGACGCTAGGGGGCGGTCGATACCGCTGATTGATGCTGTGTGAAAGCTATTTCGCAGCCGGGGCGGGGCCCGCGCTGGCGCCCCCTGGACCGCGACAGGATTGTCACGCCCAGACTGTGAACCATCGCGCAGGGATTGCGTGCGAATGCGACCCCGGTCCACGGGCCCGGTGTCGCGCGATTGTCCACTGGATCGCAGCAGATTTCGTTGCCGGGGGCGCGTGCAGCAAATCCAAGCTCGACCTCGAACGTCGATAAGAGGGCGCGCGGAATGATTCGTGCAGCAGTCCTGTTTTCGAGAAAGCGAGAACGCGTTCCATGACCAGCTCTCCCGGCCGCACCCCTCCCCCCGACGCCCCTGTGGCGGACGCGGAAATCGAGGACGAGCGATCGTCGATCCGGCCGCGCTACGCGCCGGTGCCGAGCGAGCAGCGGATCATGGCGCAGGCGTCGGGCGGCGGCTCGGCCGGCGGTCGCCGGCGGATGCCGAGCCAGCCGGGCACGGCGGACGAGCGCCACTCGCGCATCGACCAGAAGATCCGCATCGCGAAGATCCTGCTCGAGGATCTGCCGGCGGGCGCGCCGCGCGCGCGGCTGCTCCGCGTGGCCATCGTGCGGCGCGACGAGGTTCTGCTCGACGGCATCCTCGAGGAGCTCCAGGCGCAGGCCAAGGCCGATTCAATGGCGCCGCCCACGGGCGATCCGACGACCGAAGTGCGCAAGCGCCGCGACGACGACGACTAGCACCGCGTCAGTTGCAGGTCGGGACGAACTTGACCACCAGGTTCGAGTACTGCCAGCCGTAGGTCGGCACCTCCGGCGCGCTGCCATTCCAGGCGACGTTACCGATCTGGATGAAGAAGCCCGGCGCTCCGTTTTTCCAGCTGTCTTGACCCATGACCTCGTTGAGCAGCGGAACGCCCTCTTTGTGTGCGACCTCGTTCTGGCCCTGCATCACGCTGAACCAGTACTTGTGCGCTCCCGCGTTGTAGACGTAGGTCGCGTGGTAGGCGGTACCCTCGGTTGTCGTGAGGGCCTGGTTCAGCGCCTGGTTCCAGATGGCCGGGTCGGTGATCCCGAGATTGTCGTTGACCTCGATGTGGCCGTGCCCCTTGAAGTTCATGTAGCCGACCACGTTGTTCAGCCAGTGGTTGCCCTTCTTGCCACGGTGCAGCCAGAACAGGTTCGAGATGCCGCCGCTCGACGGCGCGGGGCTGGCCCAGGCACCACGAACGAAGTCGAGGTCCACCCGGATGCGTTGGAACATCTGCCCCGACGGCATGTCGATGTCCTTGCGCCAGGTGGGCGTCGCGACGGTCGGCGTGAAAAAATCCCCGGCGTACTGGACCAGGATCGGCGCCGGGCACGAAGGGGCGTCCGCCGCGCCATCGGTGCCCGGCCCCGCGTCGCTTCCCGAGTCGGCAGCCGCGGCTCCCGCCGATCCGCCCCCCGAGTCGACCGTGCTCGCGCCGCCACTGCCAGCGCTGCCGCCGCTGCCGCCGCTGCCGCCAGTCATCGCGCCGGCTTCCTGCTCGTGCGCCACGCCGCCTACGTCCGACGCGCCGCAAGCGACGGTGACTCCGATCGACAGGAAAACAACAAACCGCTTCATCTGCGTGGTCCGATGGCAGCGACCCCTGGAGTATAGCAAAAAAGGCCGCGCCGCGCGCCCGAATCGCAGCGCTCCTCCGGGGCTCAACCCCGCCTGAGCTTGCCGCGATCGATCTTCCCGAGGTGCGTGCGTGGCAGCGAGTCGACGATCGCCACCTGGCGCGGGGCCTTGTACGGCTCGAGGCGCTCGCGCACGAAGGCCTTCAGCTCCTCGTCGAGTCCGTCGCGCTGCTCGCGTGCGATCACGAACGCATGCGGCTTCACGAGCCCCTCCTCGTTGATTACGCCGACCACCGCGCATTCCTTGACGGCGGGATGCTGCAACAGACAGTTCTCGACTTCCTGCGGCGCCAACCACTTGCCGCCGACCTTGAGCATGTCGTCGCCGCGCCCGCAGTAGATGAAATAGCCGTCGGCGTCGCGGCGCAGCATGTCTTCCGAGACGTACCACTCGCCGCGGAAGGCGCGCATCGTCTTGGGCATCGAGTGCCAGTACTGGATCGCGCGCGACGCGCCACGCACCCACAGGTAGCCGACCTCGCCGGGCGCGCACTCGCGGCCCTCCTCGTCGGCAACCTTCACGTCGAAGCCGGGCACCGCGCGACCCAACGTTCCGGGGCGCACGTCGCCGGGTCGGTTGGTGAGGAACACGTGCCACATCTCGGCCGTACCGAGCCCGTCGCAGAGCTCGACGCCGAACGCCTTCTTCCAGCGCTCGTACAGCTCCACCGGCAGCGCTTCGCCGGCGGACGTGGCGAGCCGCAGGCACGACAGGTCCTGTTCTGCCGCGCGCTCGTGGTTCACCATGTGGCCGATCATCGTCGGCACATTGATGAGCAGCGTGGGGCGGTGCGCACGGATCAGCTCGAACAGGCGATCGGCGGTGCAGCGGTCGGAAAAGAGGATCGACGTGGCACCGACCGAGAACGGGAACAACAGGTTCGCGCCCGTCGCGTAGCCGAAGTAGAGCTTCGGCACGCTGAGCGTGATGTCGCTTTCGGTATATCCGATGATGCCGTGGCCATAGAGCGCCGTCGTGTTCGCGTACGAGCCGTGCGTCTGCACCACCGCCTTGGGCCGGCCCGTGGTGCCGCCGGAGAAGAGCCAGATGGCGCCGTCGTCGCGATGCGTCGGGTAGTTGTCGAAATCAGCGGAGGCTTCGGCCATGCGCCGATCCAGATCGACGACGCGCACCGCACCGCGGCGGCGGCCGGCGACGCTGCCCTTCGCAGGACCGTCGAGCTTTTCGGGCAACGCCTTGCCGGCGGCGCCGACGACGAGCAGCGCGTCGAGGTCGCGCGCGGAGAGCGCTGCCTCCGAGAACGCTTCCAGGTGATCCGCGTGCACCGCCGCAACGCGGGCACGCGTGTAGTCGTAGAAGTAGGCCAGGTCCTCCGGCTTCAGGCCGGGATTGACCATCACGACCACGCTGCCGTTCTTGAGCGTGCCGAACAGCGCCGCGGCGTACTCGGGGACGTTGGGCAGCGCCACAATGACTCGCTCTTCCGGCTCGACGCCCAGCTCGACCAGCACGTTGGCAAAGCGGTTGGCCGCCGCGTGTACCTCGGCGTAGGTCACGCGCCGCTCGCCGGCGATGAGCGCGGTACGTCCACCCCGGCCTTCGCGGATCCTGGCGTCGAGGAATCGGTCGGCGAGGTTCAGATCCTCGGGCAGATCGTCGAACATGGGGGCGACCCTACGCGTCCCGCGGCGCCGGGTCGAGAGAGAGCGACTTGGCGCAGCGCGGCACGCGCCGCACAATACGGACGTGAATGTCCTCGAGCTGTCGGACCTGACCTGGGAAGAGCTGGGCGCTCTCGACAAGACGCGCGCGGTGGTCATCCTGCCCGTCGGCGCGACCGAAGCGCACGGGCCGCACCTGCCGCTCGGCACCGACGTGATCATCGCGCAGGCGATGGCGCGGAGCGCCGCGGAAAGGCTGGCCAAGCGTGGAGTCACGGCGCTGATCGCGCCGCCGATGGCCTACACCGTGGCGAACTACGCGGCGGGCTTCGCGGGCACGGTCTCGATCCGCCCGGGGACGGAACGCGCGCTGCTCGAGGACATCGCGCATTCGCTGGCGGCTCACGGCATCCGCTACCTTGCGCTGGCCAACGCGCACCTCGAGCCCGCACACATCGGCAGCCTGCACGCGGCTACGGAAAGCATCGGCGCCGCCGGCCTGCTCGAGGTCGTGTTCCCCGACGTGACGCGCAAACCCTGGGCGCTCAGGCTGACCGACGAGTTCAAGAGCGGCGCCTGCCACGCCGGGCAGTACGAAGGCTCGATTGTCATGGCAGAACGCCCGGACCTGGTGCGCGAGGACATCCGCCGCGAGCTGCCCGACAACCCGGCCAGCCTGTCCCGCGCCATCCGCGACGGCAAATCGACGTTCGAGGCCGCCGGAGGCCCGCGCGCCTACTTCGGCTACCCGGCGCAGGCCAGCGCGGCAGAAGGCCGGGACACCATCGAGACTCTGGGCGCCCTGCTGGACGAGGCGGTGGCAGCGCGCATGGACGGGCTCGACTGAGAAGCGTCACTTGCCCCCGGCCGCCGGGGTATATTCTGGGCAGGTGTTCGAGGAACCCGTCACAGCCGTCAAGAGCGGCGAGTTCGAGAGCGCAGCGGGCGTCGTCATCCGGTCGTCGCTCGCGCTCTCGAAGGACGAGAAGCTCGTCGTGCTGAGCGACGCGCGCTCGGCTGCCATCGCCGGGGCGCTGGCGCGGGCAGCAGGCGAGGTCGGCGCCGTGGCGCTGGTGGTCGATCTGGACGAGCTCGGTCCTCGCCCGCACAAGGCGCTGTCGGACTACCTGGTGAGCGAGCTGACGACGGCGCAAGCGAGCGTGTTCGTCGCGCAGGCATCGCACCGCGAGCTCGGCATGCGCCAGCACCTCCTGCACCTGGTCGGGCGCTATCGCCTGCGCCACGCGCACATGCCGGGCATCAGCCCGATGGCCTTCGCCCGCGGCATGCGTGCGGGCGGGCAGCGCATCGTGCGCTACGGCAAGCGGCTGCTGGAGAAGCTCGAGAGCTCCCGCTACCTCGAGGTCCACAGTCCGGCTGGCACGCGCGTGCGCATCTCGCTGTCCGGAGACTGCCACTGGTTCGCGCAGCTCGGCACGCTCGAGCCCGGGCGCTGGGGAAATCTGCCCGCAGGCGCCGTGTACGCGTCGCCGCAGCTGATTGAAGGCACGTTCGTGGCGGACGCATCGCTCGGCGAGTATTTCGGCAAGCGCGAGGGACTGTTGATGGACAACCCGGTGCGGATGTTCATCGAGAACGGCCGCGTGCGTGATGTGGAGACGGCCAGCGCAACCCTCGCGCGCGACATCCGGCAGATGCTGGCCTTCGCCGAGAACTCGGATCGCGTGGGGCTAGTGGCGGTAGGCGTGAACGTCGGGCTGGACGCGCCGACGGGCGAAGCCCTGGTGGACCAGAACCTGCCGGGGCTGCATATCGCCATCGGCGATCCAGCCGCAAGCGCCACGGGCGCTACATGGAGCGCGCGGACAAGCTTCGCGGCGTGCCAGGCCGACAGCACCGTTCTGGCCGACGGCGTGATGCTCGTCAGCCGCGGCAAGCTGATGGCTCCGACTGGCGCGGTGCCCATCCCCGACTAGCACCGGTCAGGGGGTCGCTTGACTTGTCCCCGCGAGGCTGGAAGAAGCACCGCGGGCTCATGAGGAACTCGTGGTGGATAGGTGCGCTCGCGCTCGCAACTGTCGCGTGCGCGGCAACTGACAACAACGTCAAGTCGTCGGGCGGCACGGGCGGTACGTCGGGCGCAGCGGGCAGCGGCGGCTCCGGCGCGACGGGCGGGAGCGCGGGCGCGGGGGGAAGCGCCGGGAGCGCGGGCTCGGCGGGTGCGGACGGCGGCGGCGCTGCCGGCAGCTCCGGCTCGGGAGGAACCTCGGGCTCCGGAGGCAGCTCCGGCTCGGCAGGCAGCGGCGGAAGCACCGGCGACGCCTCGGCGTCGAAGCTGCTCATCTCCGAGATCTTCGTCGATCGCAATCTGGCCGGAGACGCGCACGAGTGGATCGAGATCTCCGGACCGCCGGGCACGCCCATCGGCGATCTGTCGCTCCGGCACTACCGCTGGGAGAGCGCCTCGAACCCCACGGTGCTCGTGTTCGATCTGGCCGTAGCGCCGACCGGAACGCAGATGCCCTCCAACGGCTTCTGGACCGTCGGCGGCTACCAGTCGCCCGCGCTGCAGAGCTACACCATCGCGTCGCCCGACAACTTCGGGCTCGATGGCAGCGCGGGATCGCTTCAGCTCTACCGCCCTTCGAATGGCCAGCTGCTCGACGCCGTCGGCTACGGCGGCGCCCAACCGGCGAACGCACCCAGCGCGCCCACCACCACCATGTACGGCAGCGCCGCGCCGCTGGCGCAGAGCGGAACGGACACGATGTCCACGGCGCGCCGCCCCGGCAGCGCCGCGCAGGACAACTCCGTCGACTTCTGCGTGCAGGACGTGACGCCGAACGGCGCCAACGGCAGCACCTGCAAGTAGCGGCACTCCGGCGGTGTGGCTACTCTGCCACCCATGCCCGTCATCGACGCCTGGATCCAGCACCCCACCCCGGGCTTCCTCGCCGATCCGATGTTCGCGTCGCTGCGGCGCTGGATGGGCATGGAGGAAGTGCCGAAGGAAATCCCGATCGACTTCACGGTCGGGGCGCTGGAGAGCGCGGGCGTCGAGCGCGCGCTGGTGTGCGCCTGGTGGGGACCGCAAGGCGCGCTCATCGACAACGACACCGTCGCCGGCTTCGTCAAAGCGCGTCCCGATCTACTCACGGGCGTCGCATCGGTGGATCTGTTCCGTCCGATGGACGCCGTGCGCGAGCTACGCCGCGCCGTGAAGCAGCTAGGCTTCCGCGCGCTCCGGCTCCTGCCGTGGCTCTGGGGACTGCCGCCGAACGACCGCCGCTACTATCCGCTCTACGCCGAGTGCATCGAGCTCGGCATCCCGTTCTGCCTGCAAGTGGGCCACGCCGGACCGCTGCGCCCGTCGGAGCCTGGGCGCCCTATCCCGTACCTGGACGAGGTGGCGTGCGATTTCCCGGAGCTCGTGATCGTCGGCGGGCACATCGGCTACCCGTGGACCCAGGACATGATCGCGATGGCGACCAAGTACAAGAACGTCTACATCGACACCTCCGCCTACAAGCCCAAGCGCTTCCCGCCGGAGCTCGTCACGTACATGCGCGGCCACGGCCGGAAGAAGGTGCTCTTCGGCTCCAACCACCCCATGATCTTCCCCGGCGCCTGCCTCTCCGGAGTCGACGACCTCGGCCTCGACGACGAAGCGCGCGAGCTTTTCCTGCACGACAACGCGCAGCGCGTGTTCAAGCTCTAGCGACGGCGCCGTCGCGCTGGCACACCGCGGCCTTCTTCGACGAGCTGGCGCAGGGCGCGCTCCATCTCCTGGGCGAAGATGAGCTTCACGGCGTCGGCGCCAGCCGAGCGCAGTGCGTCGAGCGAGCGCGCGAGATCCTGCGGCGTGGCGCCGTCGGTCTTCGTCTGCTGTTCGAAATGGGCGAGCAGCTCGTCCGCGGCGCGCGACAGACGCCGGCGCAGGATCTGCTCCGCCTTCACCACCGAATCGAGGTCGACGCCCGCGCCATCGAGCTTGAGAGAGATGCGGAGCAGCCCCGGGCTCTGGACCAGATAGCTCGGCGGGTGCGCGTGCCCCTCGCGGCGCACCAGCCCTGCGCGCACCAGCTCCGCGATGAAGCCGGGGCGCGGCTTGTCGCCGAGCAGCTCGTAGAGCTCGGGCTCGCTGAGGATGCGCGGTCGATCGTCGGACCACGGCGCGCGCAGCGACTCGCCCACGCCCAGCCATTCCGACACGGACACATCGCCCGCGTCCGCGCGGCTCAACAGATCGCGGATCGCTTTCAGGCTGAGCCCGCGATCCTGCAGCTGCGCCACGAGCTCCAGCCGCTCGACGTGGCCGTCGTCGTAGAACGCCTGTCGGCCCGAGCGCGCCGGCGGAGGCAGCGCGCCCTTGGCCTGGTAGAAGCGGATGGTGCGGCTCGGCACGCCCGTCGCCGCGGACAGCTCGTCGATCGTGTAGCGACGTCCTTCGGGCTCGGCGGCTTCCAGCGAGGGATCGGCAGTGGCGACAGTCACGACTACACTCTTAACCGTGACAGTTAATGGTGTCAAGGCAACCCGGGTGGCCGGTAGCGGACGGCGGCGCGCTGTTCTACACGACCCGCATGGATCTCGCGGGAAAGAAGGCGGTCGTCACCGGCGGCGGGCGCGGCATCGGAAAGGCCGTCGCGCGCGCGCTCTGTGAAGCCGGCGCATCGGTGCTGGTCGCGTCGCGCACCACGACCCAGGTCGAAGCCGTCGCCGCCGAGCTGCGGGAGGCTGGACACGACGCACACTTCGCGAAGCTCGACGTGACCGACGAAAAGAGCGTGCGCGCGCTCGCCGCCGCGGCGAACGACAAGCTCGGCCAGGTCGACATCCTGGTGAACAATGCCGGCATCGCGACCTCCGCGCCGGTCAAGGCGCAGACGCTCGAGGAGTGGAACCACGTGATGGCGGTGAACGCGACCGGTACGTTCCTGTGCACGCAGGCGTTCGTGACCGACATGACCTCGCGCGGCTGGGGACGCGTGGTCAACATCGCGTCCATCGCGTCGCGCATGGGCGCGCCGTACATCTCCGCGTACACCGCGTCCAAGCACGCCGTGCTCGGCTTCACGCGCGCCGTCGCCGCGGAGGTGGCCAAGAAGGGCGTCACCGTCAACGCCGTGTGCCCGGGCTACGTCGACACCGAGATGACGATCGAGTCGGTCGAGCGCGTGATGAAGCAGACCAAGCTCGGCCGCGAGGACGCCCTGACGGCGATCCTGCGCACCGCAAGCCAGTCCCGGCTGATCACGCCCCGCGAGGTGGCCTTCGTAGTCGCCTCGCTCTGCAACGAAGAGGCCCGCGGCATCAACGGCCAGGCCGTCGTCGTCGACGGCGGCGGCCTGCTCGCCTAACCTACTCACCCACCCACCCCCACCGGAATCCTCCTCGAGGGGGCTCACCGCCCCTCGAGCACCCCGACGCGATTCGCTTCGCTCATCGCGAGCTCGCTGTCGCTCGCTGGCCAGAAAGTGGAAGACATGCCCCACCAGCTCATCAATCCCGAAGCCCTCGGCGCCCCCAAGGGCTACTCCAACGGCGTCCTGTGCGAGCCCGGAGGGCGGCTCCTGTTCGTCGCCGGCCAGGTCGGCTGGGACGAAAACGAACAGATCGTTTCCGAGCGCTTCAGCGAGCAGTTCGGCCGCGCCATCCAGAACGTGGCCACCATCGTCGAAGCCGCCGGCGGCAAGCCCGAGCACGTCACGCGGCTGACCATCTTCGTGAGCGACAAGGACGAATACGAAGCCGAGCTCCGCGAGGTCGGCGCCCAGTACCGCCGCGTGATGGGCCGGCACTTTCCCGCCATGAGCCTGATCCAGATCGCCGCCCTGCTCGAGAAGGGCGCCAAGGTCGAGATCGAAGCCACCGCCGTCATCCCCGCCTGACGAAAAGAGAGCGACATGTCCCTGGCCCCGAAGAGCTTCCTCTACGAACACGACGCCGAGACCGGCGTCGCGACGATCACGCTGAACCGCCCCGACCGGCTGAACGCCCTCACCTTCGAGATCTACGGCGAGCTCGTCGCCACGTTCCGCGCGCTCGACAGCGAGCCCGGCGTGCGCGCCGTGATCATCACCGGCTCGGGCCGCGCGTTCTGCTCCGGCGGCGACGTGGAGGACATCATCGGCGCGCTGTTCGAGCGCGACCACCAGGGCCTGCTCGAGTTCACGCGTATGACCTGCGCGCTGACGGCCGCCATGCGCGGCTGTCGCCGCCCCATCATCGCCGCGCTGAACGGCACCGTCGCCGGCGCCGGCGCCGTGATCGCCACCGCCGCCGATGTGCGCATCGCCTCGGAGAAGGCGAAGATCGCCTACCTGTTCACCAAGGTCGGCCTGAGCGGCGCCGACATGGGCATGGCGTGGATGCTGCCGCGCATCGTCGGGTTGGGGCGCGCGACGGAGCTCCTGATGACCGGCGACTTCATCCAGGCCGACGAAGCCCAGCGCATGGGCCTGTACAACCGCGTCGTCGCGCCCGACAGGCTCATGGAGGAAGCGCGCGCCTTCGCGACGAAGCTCGCCCGCGGTCCCGCCTTCGGCATCGAGATGACCAAGAGCCTGCTCGATCGCGAAGCCGACACGGATCTCGCGAGCGCCCTCGACCTCGAAGCCGAAGCCCAGGCCGCCTGCATGCTCCACCCCGACTTCCGCGAAGCCTACGAAGCCTTCCGCGACAAGCGCGAAGCGAAGTTCAAGTAGCGCGGGCGCGGCGAAGAAATGTGACGCGGTTTCGGTCCATCAGATGGACCGAACTGCCGCCACACTGCAATGTGGCGTCCAAAGTGTCCATGTGATGGACCGAACGGCCTCCACATTCGTTGGGGGTCCTGGCAGCCGCTGCGCGCGCGGGGACGTTGCAACACCGACGGCTCAGCGCGGTCCTGTCTACGGGGACTCAATCGTCACCGCGTACGTCGCCGTCCTGCCGAAGCACGTCACGGAGAACGTCGCGGTGCCGAACTTCTTGAACTGGAGCACGAATATCCGCCCCGGAGCGCCCGAGTCGGACGGGATGCTCACGTAGTCCGACGCGCCGCCGGGCGCGCTGAATGCGAAATCGGGACACTCGCCGAACACGTAGCGCCCGTCGGCGAGGTACGCGCCGGTATCGAACACGTCGATCGCCTCTTGGTAGGCGAGCTGCTGCGCGGAGAAGTCTTCCGTGAAGCTGGACCCCAGCGGCGGAGCGGGCGGCGTCGGGGGGGCCAGACCGAGCGTCAGGTGGGTCCTGGCCAGATCGATCGAGGCAACGCTCGTCGGATCCACGACATCGATGGTCTGCTGGAGCGTCGCCCCCTGCAGCTCGATGCTCGTACCGGCGGTGGACGGCGCGACCAGATCGAAGCCATCGGAGTCCTGCTGCGGCTGCACCAGGGCGCTCGCAGGCGTCGCGCTGATGGGTTCGGCACCAAATCCCGTGAGCTCCGCGCCCGCCGCGTCCAGGTGCACCAGCTGGAAACCGAGCTTCGCGCCCGGGATCATGGCAAATCCGTAGGTGGTGTTCTCGGGCTGGGCCAGGTCCAGCCTGTCGGAGGCGATCGCCTCGACATCGAGATCGACGGAATCCTGCGTGCCTGTCGCGGTCTTGGCCGTGATCCGTGCGGTGCCGGCGTTCCCGGCGTGCAGCGTGACGAGGTCGCTGTTGAAGCCCTGCACGGCGAGCACTGCCGGCTGCGCGGACGTCACGTTCGTCAGCTGGGTGGGACCGGGCTTTGTGTCGTCACTGACCCCGATGTAGATCGTCGCGCCTTCCGCGATGGAACGGATCCCCGAATGGTCCTTCGCGGTGTCGGTCTGGTCGTAGAAGACCAGCTTCTTGTTCAACCCCACCTTGAAGTCCGTGCAAGCCGTCAAGGCGACGAGTACCGCCGCAAGGCTCCCGATCCGCGCGAGTCGTTTCATGGTATCGCCACCTGGTTCCGCTTGACCAAGATATGGGTGCGTGTTCACCGGGCAGTGTCGAGCTGCCGTGCAGCAGCAGAGCAGGCACCGTCGCCGGGGAAAGCGGCAGCGCCGAGAGCTCCTCCGCGAGCTCCGGAACAAGCATTGGAACAAGCATGAAGTCGGCAGCCCGAGCGCTGCCCACACTCAAGTGTCCGCCAGATGCCCAGATTGTCACACCGCGCTCGTGCGCTTCCTGGTGCAGGACGACGAGCGCCAGGCACGCCGCGCCCCGGCGCTCGTCGATGGTCTCGCCAGGAAGGACGACCGCGCGTTCGTCTCCGACATCGTGCTGTGCGAGCTCGTCTGGGTGCTCGGCCGGAGCTACGGCTTCGCGCGCACGGAAATCGCGACCGTGCTCCGGCGCCTTGTCGCGGCGCGCCAGCTCGCATTCGATTCCACGGATCGCGTACTCAGAGCCCTCGCGGCCTACGAACAGGGCTCCGGCGACTTCGCCGACTACATGCTGCGCGAGCACGCCCGGAGCGCCGGCTGCAGCACCGTCACCACCTTCGATCGCAAGCTGCTCGGCTCGGAGCTGTTCACGGCGCCGTAGCTGCGCATTCAGCGCGGCCCTGCGGGCGCGACGGAGCAGTGGCCGGCAGGGAGCGTCACCCGCAGATCCGCAATATGCAGCCGCGAACCGTCGCCGGAGACGGAGAACCGGACGTTGGAGACCCCGCCGTCGTCGCTGCCGCCGATGTCGACCCAGCCGTAGTCCTTCGGAATGTCGCGCTCTACCGTGGATCCTCCCAGTAGCTCCGCGGAGAATGTACCGTAGCCGCGCGCCAGTATCGACAAGTCGCCCGGCACGGATGGGATCAGCACCGAGCCCGCACCGGGCCCGAGTTGGAAGCCGATGGTGTCGGACGTGATCCCCGTGGTCTGCCGCGCCGAGCCCATCGTGGCGCAGGCGTTGTCCGCACACAGGCCGGTGAGCCACTGGGGGTCAGGACCAGAGGAAAGATCGAGGCTGCCGAAGCATCCGTTCACTGCGAGCAGGGCCGCGATACCGGCCAGCAGCAACGCGCGACGCCTAGCCCTCGACATGGATCACCAGCAAACCGTAGAAGCTCCCCATGTTCCAGGCTTCGCCCTGCTCGCCAGGCGCCCCGGCCGGCGCGAACAGCGCGCCCGCCGCCAGACCCACCGGAAAGTGCAGCCACAGCACACCGGCCTCGAGCCCGAACAGCGGCGCGCTCTGCCACCTGCCCTTTCCGTTGAAGCTCTCCGTGCCGCCCGCGTAGCCGACGCGCCCGACGATCGGGAACTGCCAGCTGCCGTGGCCGGCGAGCAGCATGGCCTCCGCGCCGACGAAGTCCAGGTGATCCGAGAGGGTGTCGTCGGGATTCCGGACCGCCCCAGCTACGAAACCCCCGAGGCCCCAGTGGCGCCAGGGCATGCCCACAACATCCAGCACAGCGAGCCACCGGCCTCCGCTGAAGCCGTCCTTGTTCAGCAGTTGTTCCTGAGCGCTCGGCATCACCGGACCGAAGCCGCCCGAGAGACGTCCGATCCAGTGCACCCGCTGCTCACGGACCGGCGCGGGAGGCGGCAGCTCCCGGGCGAGCTGGGCTTGTTGTCGCTCCAGCTCCTTGCGGTCGAGCGGCGCGTCGTCGGGGAGCGGCACCTCGGCTTGCGGCGCAGCGCTCGCCGGCGGCGCCGCGGACCCGCCCGCGCCAGGCGGCGGAGGAGCCGGCGCCGCGGGAGGCTCGGCCGCGGCGAGCTGGAGAACGAGAAGTGGAACAAGCATAAGGACGGCGAGCGGCAAGCTCGGCCGGAGTCTACGGCATGGCCGCCTGGATCTGGGTCATGTCCGCGTAGGGGACGCGGGCGATGGTGTAGGCTTTGTCGGTCACGATCGGATTCGGCGAGATGGCGCCCCAGAGCTCGGTCGGCGTCGGGTAGTTCCGGTCGCCCCAGACGTAGCCCTGCGGCAGATCGCTCTTCCACGCGCGACCCGTATCGACCTCCACCACGAGGGCATCGCTGTGCAGCGCGCTGCCAGCGTCCGTAGTCGTGTGGAAGGTGCCCGTGAAGTACCCGTTGGCGAAGGTGGGGAAGCCACGGAAAAGGGGCGTGTCGGGCACCAGCAGCTGGCGCTGGATCTTCGAGGCGTCGGTTGTGAAGGGCGTGCGGTAGAGGTCCTGCCGCTGCGCAAGCATGCGACTCGGGTCCGCCGGATCCGGGGCGAGCTGGGTGCCCTCGTTCCACACGATCCACTTGCCGTCCGTGGCGAGCCGCTCGATATCGACACTGGGGCCGCCCAGAAACGGCTTGGCAACGCCGTTCTGGACGACGAACCAACTGCTCTTGTCGGTGAACGCCTGGACGAAGACGGCGTTGCCGGAGATGACCGCGGAGTCGTACTCGCCGGGCGGTGCGCCGGGCATGCCCGCGATCTTCTGCGCGGTACCGGCCTTCACGTCGACCAGCGACATGAAGTTGCCGCCGAACGCGTCGACGATCCAGTCCTTGGTGAAGAAGCTCTGGTTCGGCGTGTTCTGGCCGACGAAGGCGTCGCTGTACGCGAACGTGGGCTTGGTCGCGAGCATCAGCTCGCCGGCCCTGTTCATCGGGCGGAGCATCCAGCGCTGGTTGGACGAGAGACTCTGGTATCTCATGCCCGTTGTACCGTCTTGCCCTACCGTGATACCTCCGAGAGTCGTGCAGGCGTTCACGTCCACCCGCACGCCTGCAACGGGGTTCCCAGACGCGTCGTACATCGCGACCGTGAAGCTCTTGTCGGGGTTGTGAAGCCCGAACTCGACCAAGTCTGGACCAGCGCTGAACGCATCTATGCCCGGGGAAACAGGCGCCGAGTTGCCCGGCTTGGCCCCCGGCCACCAACTCGGCTCCAGCCACTGGCACCCCGGACACCAGTCGCTCCGGTCGTCCCACTTCAGCGCCGGCACGCGAGCTGTGACGTTGTCCGGAATGCACACCGACAAGCACCCCTTCGGCAAAGCAGGGGAAGCATACCACCCCGGCCACTGGCATGCTTCCGCGCCCGGATACGGCGGGCCCGCGTCCGTGAGCATCGCGTCCCCTGCGGAGCCCCCGCCCGCGGCGCCACCCGCGTCGGATGCGTCCGCCTCGCCATCGGTCGCCTGCCCCGCCGCGCCGCCCGAGCCACCGGGGTTGCCCTGGCTCGATTGGCCCTCACACCCCGACCAGATCGCCCAGCCGAGCGCCAGCGCGACGACACCTGCCGCGGCGGCGCGGCGCGCCATTAGTGCCACCACCCAGGCGACCCGTGATGGTGGTCCTGCTTGTCGTGCCCGTGCCCGTGGTCGTGCTCGTGCCCTCGCTCGTGATCCCATCCCAGCGGCAGCTCGTGGGGCTCGTCCGGCTGGCGGAACGAGTCGCCGGGGATCTCGAGAGCCTGGATGCCACCGTGGCGGCCGTGTCGCATCGCGACGCTCACGCCCGAAGCGCCGCGCGAGTCCGGCGGAGCGAGCAGAGAGCCCTGCCGCACGAGCCAGCCCGTAAGCTCGACGCTGTCTGCGGTCGGAGCCAGGGTCATGAACAGCGTGCTGCCGGGGCTCTTGCTCTCGGCGAGCAGGAGGTCGCCCGACTGGGTCGCGGACAGGTACACACTGCTGCCGGCCCGGAAATAAGGCGTGCTCGCGAGCACTGTAGCGGCTGCCCCCGACTGCGTGATGCGCACCAGGCGCAGGCAGCTCCACCACGCGCGCTGCGTTTCGTCCACCAGATACAGATGCGCATCCTGGGCGCGGTAGACGAGCGAGAGCGGCACCGCATCCGCGTCGATGCCCGTCAATGGCGTCTGGAGCGGCGGGCTCCCGTCGCCCGGGATGACCAGCAGCTGCTCGCCTTCCACCCCGCCGATGATACCGTAGATCTTCTCCTGCATCGCGCTCGCCGCGAGCACCCTGGTCACCGGCGGGTCGCCCACGGCAGGGCGGCTCGGAACGCCATACATTCCCTCGTCGGAAGCGCCAACGTAGCCGGCAAGTGCCAGGGTCTGGCTCTCGACGGCATACGCGCGTAGCGGGTTCTGCTGCGCGCGCAGGAACGCCACCGGCTCGCTCACCGGCACCAGCGTCAGGTTCGGGTCGGTGAGCATCGTGACCAGCCCGGAATCGAGCTTGCCCGTCTCGTCCGCGCTGATCCCCTGGCTCATCTGGACGATCACGTTGCCGTCCTTCAAGAGCCAGGTCGGGAAGCCATCCCGCAGGCAGGTCAGGCACGGCTGGTCGACGATGGAAGTGAGATTGCGCCCGCAGGGCGCGCCAGGCGGACAGGCCAGGGGCCCCAGCAAGATGCTGAAGATGATCCGCGGATCCTGCACGAAGTAGTGGTCGGCGGCGTCGGCGACCGTGGCGTTGGGGTTCCCGGCCTTCGCGGCGTTGGCCGCGTCTTCCTGGTTCAGCGGGTCGGCGGCGAGCTGCGTGGACGTGAACTGGGTCGAGTCGAGCTCGGAGGTGTACGCCCAGCCCAGGCCGTCGAAGCCCTTGGAGGCGTCGATCAGGTCCTGCTCGCTATTGACTTGAGGCGAGCCCAGCAGATCGAGATCCTGGTCGAAGCGCCAGAGGGCTGCCGCGTTGCCGGACGTCCATGTGTTGTACACATAGTTCGAGCTGAAAGCGTAGTTGCGGTTGGTCGGGCAGGTGCCGTTCACGTAGCAGCAGAGGCCGAGACCCTGGCAGAAGTAGCTGTTGTCGTAGAGCGGCTGCGTGCTCTCGGAGACCCACCTCGAGTTGATCGAGGTGCCGTCGGCGCCGGGATAGCTCGTGTGGGTGGCAATGGTGCAGAGGGGATGTAGCTGCGCGTCGAGCTTGCAGTTCTTGACCCGCGTGTCGACGTCCCCCGAGATGCCGCAGTTGCAGTGCGCGAGCTGGGTGATCCCGTTGGCGCTCGGGTTACTCTTCATCTGCTCGCCGTTCCAGTCGATCTCCTGCTGCGCGACCCAGTCGCCCGGCGTGCAGTGGGCCGAAGGGGTCGTGCAGGACGCCGAGAACTGGTCGACCAGGGCGTTCGTCTTCGTGGCCGCAGTCGAGCTGGGATACGGGTCGCAGGCGTCGCCCCTCGGATGGATGGTGCCATCCGTTGGGTCGACGCGTCCGATCCCGAGCTTCTCCTCGGCATGGACGTTGGAGTTGGTCTGGTCCGGATTGTAGGTGTTCGGGCAATTGTCGACGGCGTCCGGGACGCAGTCGTTGTCCTTGTCGGGCTGCCCGGGGATGAGGTCGGAGTGCGGGCAAGGGTCGCAGTCGTCGCCGATGCCGTCACCGTCGCTATCGGACTGGCCGGGGTTCTGGTCGCCCGGGCAGTTGTCGTCGACGTTCGGTATCCCGTCGCCGTCGGTGTCGACGGCGTAGTCGAAGTGCACCTTGGCCGTCGGTGACACCGTGTGCGGTGGAGGGGTGGCGCCGCTGCTCTGGCAAACGCAGCTATCGGTCGCGCTGTCGTATTTCGCGGGATAACTGCACGGTCCGCCGTACGCTTCGTCGCAGATGTGACATACGGCCGGGCCGGTATCGCTCAGGCTGGGGGTACTGCCGTCCGGACATGTGAGCGAGCTCCGCACGTCGAGGATCGGGAAGTGCCGCTCCGGATGCGACCGGTTGATGAAGGGGTTGGCGAACCAGCCATAGGTGATCTCGTCGAGGGAGCCCCTCAAGAGATCGCTGATGCATGCCTGGGCCTGGTCGTCAGTGGCGACTTGAGCACAGCCAGCCGGCGGGAAGGCCTTCTTGTCGTAGTTGAAGTACTGTGTGACGGGATTGGGATCGGCATCGATCACGGTGTCCTTCAGGATCCCCTTGAGCGTGTCCTCGGCGATGGGAACCGCCTTGCCGGTGACAAGGCCATCGCAGACGTCCGACCCATTGCAGACACGTAGGGGACGCGGGCGATGGTGTGGGCGTACTGGACGTTGTAGTGGTCTGGCGAGCGCGTCAGCCGTCCGGCAGCGGCGCGCCTTTCTTCCGTTCCATGAAGGCGCGGCCGAAGTCGCGCTCCGCGGCGAGGGCGTTGTGCGCGCGGCAGCGGAGGCTCAGGTTCGCGATGGTCGCGGGGCCGCCGCGGGCGAAGGGATGTTCGTGGTGCAGCTCGAGCAGCGCGGTCTCGCGGCAGCGCTGGCCCCTCGCATCGACGAACGTGCAGCGGGCGCATCGCGCTCGCGGACGGCGCGGCGGACGGCAGCGGGCACAGCGCCGCGCTGGCGCGGATCCGGATCGTCGCATCGGGCATCGCCGCGCCGGCGCGGGTCGGCCTCGCTTGTCCTGGACGAAGTGCCGCGCCGGCGCGGGTCCTCTTCGTCGCTCGGCGCTGCTCGCCGCGGCGCGTCCGTGGCGGCGTACTTCCGCTTCTCGAGCCGTGCCACGAGCTCGCGCAGCGCGCGCAGGTGCACCTCGGCGATCGAGCGATCGGGCACGGCGTGCGAGAGCATGTCCCGCGCGCGCTCGAGCAGCTCGACGTACTCCTGCGAGGCCGTGAACTGGACCTTGTAGCGTTGCGGTTCCGTCGGCTCATCCGCCGGAGCTGCCGACGCACCCGGGGCGATGCAGGCGTCGTTCGCGGCCTCACCCCGTTCCAGAGGCCTCACTGCAGCGACGGGGGCGCGTTTTCGGAGCCCGGATCACTTGATTTCGCCTTTCGCAAGCGCGAGCGCGTGAGCGCGCGTCCTGGCCCGCGCAATCGCGCTCTTCGCTCCAACCCGCGCGATCGAAACGCGATGCTCCCGGAAACCTGTCAAATACAAAATCGAAAATGTCAGAGCAAAGTGAAAAGGTTACCCCTGCACTGCTCTGTGACAGTGTCACCCCGCGTTCTTGTTCCTCGATCCTGCCCGGGGGCGAGCCGATCCCCGCTCCGCGCAATATGCGGCGAACGGTCTCCCGCGACAGCTCGAGCCCCTCCACCTCCACCAGCTTCTCGGTGAAGTGCTGGTCGTTGAAGCCTGCATACTTGCCTCGACGAAGCATCACGACCCGCTCACGGAGCTCGTCCGGCGTCCTGTGCTTCGGCGCCCTGCCCGCGTTGCCGTGTACCAGCCCGCAGCAGCCCCTGCGCGCGTAGCAACGTCACCACACCGACAGCCCATCACGCCCAGCCACGCGATGCCTCGAGCGCAGCGTCGGGCACGGTCTTCGTGGCGGAGCGCGCTGTCGCTAGCGCCGCGCGGAGCGCGCCGTCGCTACCGGCACTCCGACGGCATGTCCGCTCCGCGCAATGCCGCCTGGATCGCCGACAGCGCCTTGGAGCGCTCGGTGTTCTGCGAAGCCAGAGCCGTACATGCCGACGCCGCCTGCAGGTAGCGTTTGTTCTGCGGGGTGGGAGCGCGGGTGGCCTTCTCCGTCAGGGCGTTGCAGCAGCGCAGGTAGTCGATACGGATGGCTCCACGCGAGACGCCGACGCGCCCGGCGACCTGCGCGCCCCCGCCCTGCCGCTGCGACTGCCAGCCCAGCTTCACCGCGCCGATCGCGCCGGTATTGTGCGGGCTTTCCCCCCGGAAGCGCGAGATGAACGGCTTGGCTTTCGAGCCCGTTTCGAAGCAGGTGAGCTTGCCGTCGTTCGACGCGACCAGAAGCTCGTAGCTCCCGTCGCCGTCCGTATCGGCGAGCATGGCAGGCGCTTCGATGGGACCGCCCAGCGTCGCGAGCACGGCGCGGCCGCCGTCGGCGGTGAGCGCGAGCAGCTTGCCCTTCTCGGTTCCGATGATCGCCTCGAGCTTGCCGTCGTTCGCCAGATCCGTCACCACGGCGCTCGCCGACACGCGCCCCTCGAACGACTTGAAGCGCCGTTCGTCGACGCCCACGCCGATGATGCCGTCCTCCTTGGCGCCCCACCACGACGTCGGCGCGATGAGCACACCTGGCGAGCCGGGCAGCGGCGTCGGCGTGCCGAACAGCCCCTCGATGCCGCCGCCGTCCTGCTCGAGCGTCGTCGCCCAGCGCTTCTCCCCTGTCCTGCCGTCGGCGATCGCGACGTCGCCGTACGACCACGCCGCGAGCACCTCGGGCTGCCCGTCCTGGTCGAAGTCCGCGATGATGGGCGAGGCGTGCATGCCGGAGCTGCTGCTGATCTGCCACAGCACGCTGCCGTCGATGCCGCGATAAGCGCTCAGGATGCCGTCGCGCGCGCCGGCGACCACGTCGGGATGGCCGTCGCCATCCAGATCCGCCACGGCGGCAGCGCCGATGAAGCCCTTGGCGCCGTAGTCGTTGCCGCCGGTGGCCACTGCCCAGAGCCGCTTGCCGGTGCTGCCGTCGAGCGCGCGCAGCGCACCGGACTCGTCGCCGACGATCACATCCAGGTCGCCGTCGCCGTCCAGATCCGCAAGGGCGGGCGCGGGACGCACCTTGCCCTTCGCGCGCGTCTTCCACACGATCTTGCCGTCGAGCCCGGCCTTGACGATCTGCGAGTTGTCGGTCGTGAAGATCACGTTCTGCCCGTCGGTGGCGACGCCGCCCACGTCGAGATCGCCAGCGCCCGGCGTGCGGATGAACTTCGCGACCTTGCCGCTCTTCGCGTCCAGCACGTAGACGCCGTCGTCGCGCTCGTTCTTGCCCTTGAGGGTGCGGCCGTGCGTGCCGATGACGATCTTGTCGCCGACCAGCGCCATCGTGGTGCGGAACGTCGTGCGACCCACGCGCGTGCTCCACTTTCTGGTGAGCTTGACGCCGAGCTGCAGGTCGTGAACCGGATCGGTGTGGTCCTGGCGCGGCGGGCGGCCGAGCACGGGGCCCACATCGAACTGTCCGGAGCTCGCTGCCTGGCCGGAGGCCTGCTCGAGCTGCTGTGGCTCTTCAGAAGCGCTTGGCTCGGGCGCGACGACGGTAGCCGTCGGCGGCGCTGATGGCGGAGGAGGCGCGACGGGTGTCGGAGCGGGCGGAGTACAGCTCGCCGCCAGCAAAGAGAGCAGCCCCAGGCCCGCCAGTGCCACTGTTCGATCGATCGCCATCCGACTCCCCTTTCCCGGATCGGGAGACTAGCCCATCGTTTCGCTAGAAACGATGGGCTAGGCGGCCGCGGAGCGGCCGAGGGGGGAGGCTCGGCCAAGCCGAGGGGGGCGCTGCCGCGCCCCCACACCGACGATGCTAGTGCCGCGTTGCGCGGCGGAGCCGCGCGTGCGAAGCACCCATCGATTCGATGGAAACGCGGCACTAGGCGACACGGCGGTCGTCGGCTAGACCCGGAAGCATGCCGCGGACAGAAGAGATCGACGCCTTCCTCGACGACCCCCACCGGCAGCTCGCGAGCGAGGTGGACGACTTCGCCGCCGAGCAGATCGCTGTCCTGCCGCCACCCGCCGACGACGCCGAGGCGCGCAAGCAGGCGCGCGAGATCCTGGCCCGGCTCGGCTCGGCGGGCGTGCTCCGCTACGCGCACCCGCTCGATCTGCGAGCTTGCTGCTTGATCCGGGAGGCGCTCGGCGCCGCGTCGTCGCTGGCCGACGAGGTGTTCGCGCTGCAAGCGCTCGGCTCGACGCCGATCGCGATGGCGGGCAGCGAGGAGCTCAAGCAGCGCTGGCTCCCGGCCGTCGTGGAGGGCCGCGCCATGGCGGCGTTCGCGATGACGGAGCCGGATGCGGGCTCCGACGTGGCGGGGCTGTCGACCACGGCCCGGCGCGACGGCGGGGACTACGTCCTCGACGGCGGCAAAACGCTGATCTCGAACGCCGGCATCGCCGACTTCTACACGGTGTTCGCCAAGACCGATCCCGATGCCGGTCACCGCGGGATCTCGTGTTTCGTGGTTGCTGCGGACACCCCGGGGCTGGAGCTGGTGAGACCGCTCGTCCTGAGCGCGCCGCATCCGCTCGGCGAGCTCGCCTTCCACGGCTGCCGCGTGCCGGCGTCGGCGCGCGTCGGCGACGAGGGCCAGGGCTTCAAGCTCGGCATGGCCACGCTCGACAGCCTGCGCACCACGGTCGCCGCAGCCGCCGCGGGCATGGCGCGCCGCGCGCTGGACGAGGCGCTGGCCCACGTGACCACGCGACGGCAGTTCGGGCAGCCTCTCTCGGATTTCCAGATGGTGCAAAACCGCCTGGCACGCATGGCGATCGATCTGTCCGCGTCGCGCCTGCTGGTCTACCGCGCCGCGATGGAGAAAGACCGCGGCGCCGAGCGTGTCACCCTGCCGAGCGCGATGGCCAAGGCCTTTGCCACCGAGGCGGCACAGCGCATCATCGACGACGCAGTGCAGCTCGTCGGCGGCCGCGGCGTGCTCGCCGAGCACATCGTCGATCGCCTCTACCGCGCCGTCCGCCCGCTGCGCATCTACGAAGGCGCGACGGACGTGCAGCACATCGTGATCGCCAGAGCGCTGCTCAGGGAGCGGCAGGGCGCTGGGCAGTGACGTTGCGGCTGCCCTGCCCCTGATCCGACCGCGCCGCGCGTCCGGCGGCGCCTCGGAGGGTACGTACACGATGTGACCATGCCGCACTGCGGCTGCCAGGACCCCCGGCAAAGACCACGGGAATTTCGGGTGCGCTCCAAGCTGTTGTCCAGGCTCGACGAGGTGCTGCCAATTGCCGCTGGGGCGTGGTAGCTTCAAGCGGATCATTCTTCGAGTACCGGCTGTGGGCGACTACAACGAAGACGATTATGACGACGAGGGGGCCGAGCGCACCGCGATCGTCAACCTGGCGGAGCTGAGGCGGACGCAGACAGCGGCACCGCGGGACCGCCACCTGCTGGTGCGCGTCCACGGCAACCAGCTGGGCCAGGTGATCCGTCTCGACGACAGCGAATACAGCATCGGCCGCAGCATGGAGTCGAATATCTGGCTGAACGACTCCGGCATGAGCCGCCACCACGCGAAGCTCCGCCGGGAGGGCGACAGCTATGCCGTGGAGGATCTGGACTCGGCGAACGGCAGCTTCGTGCAGGGCCAGCGCGTCGAGAAGCAGAAGCTCTCCGATGGCGACATGATCCAGCTCGGCCCGAGCGTGATCTTCCGCTACTCGATCACCGACGAGGACGAGGAAAACGTCCTTCGCAAACTGTACGAGGCCAGCGTGCGCGACGCGCTGACCGGCTGCTACAACCGCGAGCACTTCGACGAGCGGCTCAAGGCCGAAGTTTCCTACGCGCGGCGGCACAGGACGCTGCTGTCGCTCGTGATGTTCGATCTCGATCACTTCAAGCGCGTCAACGACACGTACGGGCACCAGGCGGGCGACGCGGTGCTGATCGACCTGACGGCGCGCATCCGCGCCGGGCTCCGGGCGGAGGACATCTTCGTGCGCTACGGCGGTGAGGAGTTCGCGGTGGTGCTGAGAGGCATCGGCGTGGACGGCGCGGCGCACGTGGCCGAGCGGATCCGCGGCACCGCCGCGGCTGCGCCCGTGGTGTTCGAGCAATTGTCGATTCCCGTTACGATCAGCCTCGGCGCCGCGGCCCTGACGTGCGCGGAGGAACCGACGCCGACGGCGCTCATCGCCGTGGCCGACCGGCGCCTGTACGCCGCCAAGCACGGCGGCCGCAACCGCGTTGTCTGGCAGGGCTAGTCCGCACCCACGCCGGCGCCCTGGAGCTGCCCCTGCAGGCACGCCACGGCGATGAGGTGGGCGGCGAGATCGGTCTCGCCGGCGTTGGTGGTGGCAACCTGGGCGCTTTCGCCGCCGGTGGCGTGCACGACGTTCGCACGGCGCCGCTGGGACACGAGCCGGTCGTCGAAGTAGGCGGACGCGGCGTGCGCGCGGAACAGCTCGACCGTCGTGTTGAAGTTCTCGAGCAGCGTGCGGCCCACGCGCTCCCCGAGTCCCGTGTAGCGCAGCCGCTGCTCGCGGAGCAGCAGGTGACCCTCGCCGGAACGGGTGAAGACGTATAGCACCTGTTCTCGCTCCGCATCGAGTGAACGTTCGCGTTTGACGACGGTCTTCGAGAACGACAGCCCGCCGCTCATGGCGGCGCGCGCCAGGCTGAGCTTCGTCTCCTTGGTCTCGGTCGTGATCTCCTGCGACGTGTCGTGCGTGGCGCGCACGAGCGCGAGCACTTCCGCGTACGCGAGACGCACGGGGCCGGCTCCGGGCACCGTGGCGCTGAAGGCGTCGGCCTCGAAGGAGAAGTCGCGAGGCACAATCAGCGCGTCCGCGCTCGCAACCCGATCCAGATCGCACGCGACGGCGCCGTGGCCGGCCCCGCGCAGTACGCCGAGCACGGCCTGAGCCCGGGGCAGGTCCGACGTGCGCAGGACCACGTTGGGCAACGCGCCGGCGAGCAGCAGGCGCAGGTCGTAGGCCGTCTGACCCAGGTGCGGCGCCAGAGCAGACACGAGCTCTCCGATCGCAGCGGGCGGTCGCGCATTGGGCGGAGAGCCCGGCGGGCCAAAGCGGGTCAGAGCGACGGCATACACGCTCTCCCGAGCGTAGCCCATCCCGCGGCGGCGGGGTCAATTCGGCAGCGCGGACCAGTCGAGCAGGTTCACCCACTCGCTGGCGAGCGCGTAGTCGACCTCGGAGCGGCGCGCGACGCGGTCGCCACCGATCTGGAACGGCACGTCCTTGGAGAAGCTCGCGTGGCAGCTGTCGAGCAGCCAGGTGTGCATCTTCGGGCAGGGATGCGCTCCGCGCCAGAGCTGGCGCATGCGCAGGGTGGCCTCGACCGCGCCGCCGGCATAGATGCGCATGCAGAAGCGCCCAGGCACGAGCCCGGCGAACGGGAACGCCCGGAAACCGAAGCCCCACTCCTGGATGGTGCCGGCCGCGCACACGCTGACCGGCCCGCGGTAGAGCACCGCTCCGTGCTCGCCGCCCGGCAGCGGCACAGCGCGGCCGTTCTCGTCGACGGTCAGCGCATCGGCGCCGGTGTTCACCAGCTCCACCTCGACCGACGGACCGGAGAAGTGCCGCGGGATGGTGCGCGTGAACATGCCGTTCAGGTAGCCCATCAGACCGTTGCGGCGGCTCCTGGGCAACAGGCCGCGCGCTTCCTTCTGCGCGTAGAAATCGTCGATCATCTCGGCATCCCAGCCGGTACCCGCGAAATGCCCGAGCTGGCCGTCGACTTCCACGAGATCGAAGCGGCGCACCGGGAGCGGCGAGCCAGGGACGAGCGAGCCGAGCTGGTTGATCGCCTTGCGCCAGCTGCGCGCGCCGGTGACGCGCGCCCAGGCGTTGCCCGTACCCAGCGGCAGCATGCCGAGCGCGGTGGTGGGCGCCGCGCTGCCGGAGAGCCAGGGCACGTGCGCGCCGGCCTGCGCCGCCGCACGCGAAGTATTCAGAAGGCCGATGGCCGTTCCGTCGCCGCCGGCCGAGATCACGACGGACGGCGCGGTCGAGCCGAGCTCGCGCACGAATCCGGCGCAATCCTCGAGGCTGCGCGAGGTCAACACGCGCGCCGCCGGCAGGCGAGAGCGGCAGTGCTCGGCTACGGCGTCGCTCCCCCGCCGGGCCTGGGTGTTCACCACGACAGCAATGCTCATGGCAACGTGAAGCGTAGGCCCCCCGGAGCCCCGCGGCTGTCAGCTTTTGGTCATGGAGCGGGTGCGAACGACACTTTGCGCCACGAGCCCGACCCGTCAGACTGTCGGCAAAGCCCATGTGGCACCCAACAAATCCCGTCCACCACGAGCTGCCGGTCGCCCGTTGGCCAAGCCGCGACGAAGCCGCCGCTGCTCGGCTCTTCAGTCGCATCGAGCTTGGTCCGGTGGAGCTGGAGCAGCGGACGTGGGTGCCGGCGATGGTGCCGTGGCGGGCCACGGAAGAGGGTTTCGTCACCGACGACGTGCTCGACTGGTATGCGCGCTTCGCGCAGGGAAGGCCCGGTGCGATCGTGGTCGAGGCGACGGGGATCCGCGACGTTCCAAGCGGGCCGCTCTTGCGGATCGGACATGACCGCTTCCTTCCGGGCCTCGAGCAACTGGTCGACGCGGTGCGTCGCGGCAGCGGCGGACACACGCGACTGTTCATCCAGCTGATCGACTTCCTCGCCATCCGCCGGCGACCGGATCCGGCGAAGTACTTCGCGCGCTATCTCGAGATCGCCGAACGCCACCGCCGCGCCTTCCCGGGGCGGAGCGATGTGGAGATCCGCGAGCACCTCGCCGCACTTCCTCACGACGCGTTGCTCGACGTGCTCGACGAGCGCGAGCTCGAAGCGCTCGACTACGGCTACCGCGAGCGCGTCACGGATGTGCACCTGCCGCACATCGGCGCTCTGCCGGAGGTGCTACCGGGCCTCTTCGCCGACGCGGCGGAGCGCGCGGCGCGGGCGGGCTTCGACGGTGTCGAGCTCCACTACGCGCACGCGTACACGATGGCTTCGTTCCTGTCGAAAACGAACAACCGCGACGACGGCTACGGAGGGGCGCGCGAGAGGCGCGTGCGCTTGCCGCTGGAGGTCCACCGCGCGGTGCGCGAACGGGTGCCTGAAGACTTCGCCGTCGGCTGCCGGTATCTCGCCGACGAATGCATCGACGGCGGCAGCGACGTGGACGACGCCGCCTTCTTCGGCGTGGAGCTGGCGCGGGCCGGGATGGATTTCCTGTCGCTGTCGCGAGGCGGCAAGTTCGACGACGCCAAGCAGCCGAAGGTGGGGTGGGCGGCCTATCCGTACACCGGGCGGAGCGGCTACGAGTGCATGCCGAGCGTCAAGAGCGACGAGCACGGGCCGTTCGGGCGCAACGTGCCGGCGGCGCGGCGGAATCCGGCAGGCAATCCGCGCCGCGGGCTGCGGCACGCCGGTCGTCGTGGCGGGCGGCATCTCGAGCTTCGACCAGGCCGAGCAGATCCTCGCTGACGGAGCAGCAGACGTCGTCGGCGCTGCGCGCCAGTCGCTCGCAGACCCGGACTGGTTCCTGAAGACTCACCTGGGGCACGGGGCCGAAGTTCGCCGCTGCACCTTCACCAACTACTGCGAGGGGCTCGACCAGAAGCACAAGCAGGTCACCTGCAAGCTCTGGGATCGGACGGAGCTTTCGGCGCCCGACGTGAAACTGGCGCGCGTAGGAAGCCGCCGGCTGGTCGCACCGCCGTGGAAGCCAAGTGGAAAAATTCGCGTAGAATGAGCCAGTATCCACCCAGACAGGCACTACTCGATACTCGCAGTGCCAATCTGGAGAAGGAGCAGCATGAACAAGCTACTTATCGGCTTCGGAACCCTCACGCTCGCGGCAGCGGTCGGCTGCGGCGGAATCCAGCACCGGCCTCGGCTCCGGGGGCTCCGGGGGCACGGGAGGGCACGGTGGCAGCTCCGGCTCGTCGGGCACCGGCGGCACATCCGGCAGCGGAGGCTCGTCGGGCACCGGTGGCAGCGGCGGCGCTCCCCAGAAGACCAGCAACAAGCTCGACCTGCTGCTCGTGGTCGACAACTCCATCTCGATGGCGGACAAGCAGGCGATCCTGGCGAAGGCGGCACCCGGAATCATCAACCGCCTGGTCAACCCGCTGTGCGTGGGTCCCGGCGGAGATCTGAAGCCGGTCCCCGACGCGAGCTCGGCCTGTCCGTCGGGATATTCGCGCGAGGTAGCTCCCGTGACCGACATGCACGTGGGCGTCGTCACCTCCAGCCTCGGCGGCCACGGCGCGCCGACGAACTTCTGCAACCCGCAGGGAGCCGACGCCAAGCCGGGAGCCACCAACAACGACCACGCGCACCTGCTGCCCAAGGTGCGGAGCACGCTGACGAGCTGGAACAACAGCGGCTTTTTGGCTTGGGACCCGAAAGGCAAGGACAACCCGCCCGGCGAGAAGGACCTGGCGACGTTCGAAAGCGACGTAGCGAACGAGATCACCTCGGCGGGCGAACAGGGTTGCGGCTTCGAGTCGACGCTGGAGGCGATGTACCGCTTCCTCGCGGACCCGAAGCCGCCGGCGGGCGTGCAGGTGGTGAACAACGTGAGCTCGCCGACCGGCGTGGACACGGAGGTGATTTCGGAGCGGAAGGCGTTCCTCAGGCCGGACTCGGCGGTGATGGTCGTGCTGCTCACCGACGAGGACGACTGCAGCATCGAGGACCAGGACCTCGGCTGGCTCGTGGCTCGTCAGGATCACATGCCGCGCGCCACCACGGCGTGCGCAACGAATCCGGGCAGCCCCTGCTGCCGGTCCTGCGCGCTGTCGGAGAGCTCGCCTCCGCCGGGCTGCACCGCGCTCCAGGCAGACCCGTCCTGCAACCAGGGCAGCTACACCGACACGGAGGACCCGCTCAATCTGCGTTGCTTGGAGCAGAAGCGGCGTTTCGGCCTCGATCTCCTGTACCCCGTGAAGCGCTACGAAAACGCGCTCACCAAGACCAAGATCTGTCCGGACAATCCCGATCTAGCGTGCTCCGCGGGCGACACGCCGGTGCAGAACCCGCTGTTCGCGGGTGGCCGGAGCGTTTCGCTGGTGTCGGCAACGGTCATCACCGGCGTGCCCTGGCAGGACATCGCGCGCAATCCCTCGAGCACCCAGAACCTGAGTTTTCTGTCGGCAAGCGAGCTCGCCAGCAAGAGCCGGTTCGATGTGATCGCCGGCGACCCCGCGAGCTACAAGGCGCCTACCGATCCGCTGATGAAGGAATCGGTCGACCCCCGGACTGGCAAGAACCCGATCACGGGCGATCCGATCGCGCCGCCGTCGGCCGGCGTCCTGGCCAATCCCATGAACGGCCACGAGTACGACATCCCGTCTCGCGACGACCTGCAGTACGCCTGCATCTTCCCGCTCGCGACGCCCAAGCAGAGCGGCTACGACTGCGGCATGTGGGGGCAGCCGATGGCGTCGGGGGACAAGCCGCTCTGCCAGAATCCGCAGGACGGCACCTACAGCACCACGCAATACTTCGCGAAGGCCTACCCCGGTCTGCGCCAACTGTCGCTCATGCACGCGCTCGGCGATCGCGGCGTCACGACCTCGATCTGTCCCGCGGTCGCCGACCCGAGCAGCCCGGACTACGGCTACAACCCGGCCGTGCGCGCCATGGTCGAGCGGCTGAACCGGATGCTCGAATAGGCCGCGTTGGGGCGGCGCGGGTGCCGCGCGCCCCGACAGTATCGCTGGAACCCGGGGCCGGACGCGCGCGGACTTGCCCGCGGCGCGTCCGGCGATCCATTTTGGAGGCGCCGATGGCCGAACCTTCCGCTGCCTCTGTCCGGAACCGCCCGCGCGTGCCGCGTTGGCTCGTCACGGGCGCGCTCGGCGCAGGGGCCGGCCTGTGCTGCACGCTGCTCTGGCTCGGGATGAGCTCGGCTTCGCCGCCGGCGCCACCGCCGACCGTTGCCAAGGCGAAGCCCGCGCCGGCTCTTCCACACGCGAAGGCCGCGCCCGCTCCAGCCAAGCCGAAGCCGGTGTTGCGCCAACGTGCGTTCGACACGCCGGATCTGACCCAGACCGATCCCGCGCTGGGCGTGCCCGGCGGCGGCAACTCCTACTGCGGTCCAGTCGCGATCTCGAACGGCGTGATGTGGCTGGCGGCGCACGGCTACCCCAAGCTGGCGCCCGCGGGCCCGACGCGACACGACCAGCAGCTCGAGCTGGTTCGCGAGCTCGGCAGCAAGCACTTCATGGCGACCAGCCCCTACTCGGGTACCGGTGCTTTCGGGATCCTGCCGGGACTCGAGCACTACGTGCAGGACAAGGGCTACACGGTCCAGCGCCTGCAGTACGAGGGCTGGCGCGGTCATGCGCTGGCCTACGACGTGGGCGTGCCGAAGCCGGACCCTGCGTGGATCGCCGCTGCGCTGCACCCCGGCGGCGCCGCATGGATCAACGTCGGCTGGTACAAGCCGGAGCCGGGCGGCCGCGCCTACCACCGCCACGGCGGACACTGGCTGACGGTGGTGGATGCCGGGCACGACGAGCACGGCGCGCCGGATCCGTCGGTGCTCGTGCTGCACGACCCCGCGCCCTACGCCGGCAACAAGTTCGAGAACACCTACGTGCGCGTCGAGCCGATCGACCACGGCTGGATGCTGGACGGCAAGAACGGGTTCCCGGCCAAGGGCTACTACAAGGTCGGCGGCGGCATGCACATCAAGCGCGACGGCGACGTGGCGATCCTCGACGGCGCGGTCGTGCTGGAGCTGGCGCCGGCGAGCTAGCCTTCAGCGACAGGCGGCGGAGGCGGCGTGCTGCGCATGCGCGAACGGAGCAGCACCTTCGCCAGCGCCTTGAAGGCGTTGTAGGCCTCTTCAGGCTTCGATTCCACGACTAGGACCGGCGCGTGGTTCGACAGCGTCTGCCACTCCTCGGCCAGGGCGCGACCGCCGAAGACGACGCTCGGCACGTGCACCTTGCCGGGGCCGAGCGTGCGGCCCAGACGCTCGACCGCGGCTGCCGAGTAGTGCGTCCCCGTCGCGAGCGCGTCGGTCAGGACCAGCGCATCCAGGTACGGCACCAGACGCTCCAGCGCCTTGCCACTGGCGCCGTCGCCCGCCCAGGGATCGAGCGGAAACGCCTCGAAATGAAAGCGGGGCTGCCACCCTTGCACCGGGCCGGTCTTGAGCTCGCCGTCCACAAGCTCGAGCGCGTCCACGAACAGCGGGCTCGCACCGCCCATCACTGCCACCTGGAACAAGAGCTCCCGGGTCTCGTCGTCGATCGTCGGCATGGGCCCTCCGCGAGAGGGAGGCTAAATCAACGGGCGCGATTCTGCTACTTCGCAGGGGCGGGTGGGTGCGACGGGTGTAGCCGCTGCGACACAGCTGTCGCAGCCGGCACGCGTGGATCCGGGCGCGGACGCCGTATTTTGCGGGGCACCGACGCTGATCCAGCCGGTGGCACACACGATGCATCGTGCGACGCGATGTTCGAGATACCGGCGCGTTGCGCCGCGCGCACGCGCCGACTACGCTCTGGACCTTGCTTCCCCGCTCCGGGAGGGACGTTTTGAAGCTATTTCGCACCATCGCGGCGCTCGGCCTGGTCGCTGCGACCACCGCGGTGGCGTGCGGGGCACGCACGGGACTGCCGGTCTGGGACTATCCGGTAACCGACGACGCCGGCGTCCCGCAGCAATGTGTCGAGCTCGACGCAAAGGCGCAGCACTCGATGCTCAACGTCTTCGTGATGCTCGACACGTCGGGCTCGATGGCTTTCACGACGGCGGACGGCGAGACGAAGCTGAAGGCGGTGCGCGACGCGCTTGCCGCGTTCTTCGCCGACCCCGATTCAGCCGGCCTCGGCGTCGGCGAATCGTTCTTCCCGTACCAGCGAGTCAGCGTGCCCCCCAACTGCGTCAGCGACAAGGACTGCGGCGAGTCGGGAGCCTGCTATCGCGCGCCCACCAGCCTCTGCCTCCCGAGCGGCCAGCAGGCGTGCCTCAGCGACCTGGACTGCCAGGGCTCGGACAAGTGCTACCCCGTGGGCGCCTGCGCCGACGACGCGCAGAAGATCTGCGTGATGGGCCAAGCTTCGCAGTACTGCAATCCGGGCGTAGAGTGCACGACGATCGGCGCCTGCCTGAACCGGACGTCGTGCATCGTCAGCGACTACGCGAGCATGGTCGTGAACGTCGGCACGCTGCCGGGCGCGGCCGGCAAGCTGCTGCTCGGGCTCGACACGCGCACCGCCGACGGCTCGACGCCGACGCTGCCCGCACTGCAGGGCGCGATCTCCGCCGCGGGCACGTACCAGGACTCCCACTCCGGCGACAAGTCGATCGTGCTCCTGGCGACGGACGGTCTGCCGACGGCCTGCGACCCCGCGATCATGTCGTCGCCGCTCGCGAGCACCGCGGGCATCCCCGCCGTCGTCAGTGCGGCCAAGTCCGGCGTCAAGGACGGCGTCGACACGTATGTCGTCGGGGTATTTGCACCCGACGAGCAGTCGAGCGCCCAGAGCGCGCTCGACCAGATCGCCAAGGGCGGAGGGACGGACCAGGCGTTCGTGGTGTCGACCGGCAGCGACGTGTCCAGCCAGCTGGTGGCGACCTTCAACAAGATCCGCAACCGCGCGGCTGAGTGCGAGTACTCGATCCCCTGGCCCAAGCCGGGCGGCATCGATCCGCTGAGCCTGACGGTGACGGCGCGAGGCGTCACCGTGATGCGGGTTTCGTCTGCGGCGGCGTGTGACCCGGTGCAGGGCGGCTTCTACTTCGACCGCGACCCGGCTCCCGGCGTGCTGCCGCACCGGGTGATCCTGTGCCCGGCGACCTGTGGCGCGAATCCCCCGCAGTCGGTGCACATGCAAGGGATGTGTAGTGCCGCGCCCTAGGTATTGGGCGGTCCTCGCGCTGCTCCTTTTCTGCGCCGCATCGAGCGGGTGCGACAAGCCGCGCGGCTGCCTGGAAGCCTGCGATACGGCGGGGGACTCGGGCAGCGGAAAGCCGCACGGACCCGGGACGCTCGAGGCCTGTCCGATGGCGCGCGCCTGCCCGCACGTGACGACGGTAGGTTCTGTCTCCACGCAGAGCGTGGGCGGCGCCACCACCGGCACCGTGCATCTGGGCAATGCGATCGAGACAATGATCGGCCCGGCCGTGTCGTTCGTGCTGGTGCCCGACCAGACCTGGCAGACGGCACAGATCGGTGTGACATTCCCCGAGCAGGGCGAGGTCATCGCAGTCGACGTGGACGCCTCGGCGCTCGGTACGAACGTGGCGCCGGTGCTGTTCCAACGCGACAACGAGGTCGACCTGTTGCCGGCCCCGGCGTTCGACCACGTGATTCCCATCGCGCTCGACACTCTGCAGCCCGGCGCCTCGATCCCGATCACGCTCCCGGTCACGCCCCAGTCGACGCCGGCCCTGGCCGGCATGGGGCAAGCGGTGGGCGCGGTCGTGGACCCGGGTCCGCACCTGCAGTTCTTCGGAACCGCGCTGGGCGACCCGCTGCTCGACGAGAAGCTGGGCAACGACAGCGCCCTGCACTCGCTCGCGCTCACGCCGACCTGCGATGGCCTTCTCGCGTCCTGGGGCTCCCGGGTCGCCGCGTTCACTCCGCTCGGCGATCGCGCGGCGGCCGATGTCGACACGAATCTGTATCTGGCCCCCGGACAGCCGGCGTACGTGGTGTGGGACGGCGGAGAAGTGGTGCTCAGCGGCGGCGGCAGCGTCGTGGAGGTGGACAGCCAGGGCAAGGTGCTGTCCCGCACGACGGGCTCGTTCGGCCCTGTCGTGGGCACGGACGATGGGCTCCTGACCATCGGCGGCGGCAACAGCGAGCTCATGATCCGCCAGCGGAAGACGGGCAGCATCGTCAAGTCGTTCGGCCTGGGGGGCACACTCGCGCCGGACGCGGTCGTGGTCGCCAACCGCTACGTCTACTTCTTCCAGGCTGGCTCGGCGTCGGTCACCTGGGTCAGCGTCGGCTGCAACGCCTGAGCGGCACTACGCGCCCGGCGGCACGCTGTCCAGGAAGTGGACCGCGCCGGTCTCGAGCTCGTACTCGGCGCCCACCACCGCGATCCGCCCCGCCAGCACCAGGTCCTCCAGGATGCGGCTGCCGTGGCGCAGGTGATCGGCCGAGGCGCGCACGTTGGCGCGCACCGCTTCGCGCACCACGTCGCCCGTGTCGCCTACGCGGACGAGCCCCTCGATGTGCGGGACGATACGCTCGGTGATCGCGCGGATGTTCTTCGACTCGTGCTCGAGACCCGTCTCGATCGCCCTTACCGACGCCGTGACGGCGCCACAGCGCGTGTGGCCCATGACCACGACGAGTCGCGAACCGAACTCCGACGCCGCGAACTCGATCGAGCCCACGATGGACGGAGCGACGATGTTGCCCGCGACGCGCACCACGAACAGCTCGCCGAATCCCTGGTCGAACAGGATTTCCACTGGCGTGCGCGAATCGGAGCAGCCCAGGACGATCGCGAACGGGCGCTGCTTTTCCACCGCCTGCTCCGCGCTCCAGGGGCGCGCGCGCGTCGGCTTCGTCCCTGCGCGAAAGCGTTGATTACCTTGTGACAGGCGCTCCAGTGCGTCCCTGGGCGTCGTTGAGTCCGGATCCCACGTGTGAGGCATGGTGCCGCTTCATAGCATCGACCGGCACCGGCCGCAGGACAGTCCGGCGCAGGAGGGACGATGCTCTCCCGCGCCGGACCGCGAAATCACAGGCGGAGCTGCTGCAATACGGCCGCGAAGCGCTGCATGCCCCGCGGCGCAGGTCCCGCGCGACGCTTTCGCGGCCGCTATCGCGTTGCGTCGTGGATCGGCTGGCCCGAACCCGGATCGATTTCGTACACGCGGCCAGCCCACGGCGTCGCGCTACCCCGCGGCGCTTCGGCCATCACGACCGCGTAGGTCCGGCCCGCCGAAGCGACGAACCGCACCTTCTGTTCTATGGGGATCTCCGAGTCCGGCCGGTACACGCCAAGGACGTGCACGCCCGGCAGCATCTCCACGTGCACGCGCGTATCGCTGTCCAGGCGCACGTCGAGCGGATCGCCGTCGACCGTGCTGACGTGTAGCGGATCGGTGCTGGTGATCCGCACGATCGCGATCGTGTCCGCCGGCCGCGGTTCGCCCCCGTATTCCTGCAGCACGTAGGTCACCGTGCCGCAACCGGCGAGCGATAACAGAGCCGCCACCAGGAGAGCCGGAACCAGCCGCACGCGCATGCCGCACTCTACCCCGCCGCCACCCGTGCGCCAGCCGCTGTGGACCAGGAACGAAAGTGGCACGGTCTGGTCATGCAGTTTCCTGGCGCCGTGCTGCTCGCGCTCTTCAACTGCCCGTTCTAGCGCTCACTCGAGCTTCCGGCCGACGTTCGTGAAGGAAAACGCCCGCTCGGTGTCGCTTTCGCCGGAGTGGTAGCGGGCCCACACGCGGCCGATGGACGCATCGACCTTTTCCACGACGCCTTCGGCGTAGCCGTCCGCCAGCGGCACCATCACTGTGTCGCCGGCGCGGAGCTTCGGCTTGATCGGTAGGCTCTGGCATTCCGATCGCTTGAACACGCGGATCCTGCCGGCGAAGCCGATTGCGAGAAGTCTGTCGCCGGCGACGTTCGTGATGATCCAGCGGGTCCGGCGCGCGCCGGCCTTGCAGGCCACGGTAGCGCCGACCTGTCCGGGGTGTTCGAGCTTCGTGAACGTGTTGGCCTTCAGGGCGTCCACCTGCTGGCCCCAGCCCGAAGGATTGTCGAGAGCCAGGTCGAGGTAGCGGACCCGAGGCTCTTCCGGTTTGCCGCCGTCGACCACGATCGCGCGCTGCATACCGGAGCCCGACTGCCAGGTCGTGAGCACGACATCGCCGGGCTTGACCGCGCCGCCCGACGGGATGGGGATGATCAGCGCGTTGGGGATCGTCGACTTGGTGCCGGTGAGCGTCTTGATCTCTGAATCCGTCGCGCCGGGCTCCAGCATCCAGCCGCCGTAGTAGATGAAGGGCTGCGTTGCGCCGCCCTTCTCGAACGCCTCGGCGATCCAGTTCCGGGGCGGCGCGAGCACGTAGTCGCCCTTCTTCGCCGTGGTGGCAACGGCGGGATAGTCGAACGGAAGTGCGCCGGGGGCGGGCTCGGCGGCAGGGGCTTTCGGGCTTTCCTGCTCCGCCGACTCGCGCGGCGGCGGGACCGGCTTCGCCGCGGCTGCGGGCGCGGGCTTCTGCTCGGCGCTACTCTTGCAGGCCGGTGTCAGAGCGATCGCGACGGCAAACGCGATAGGGAGCCTCACATTGAAAAGCGGTGCAGCCGCACGGCGGATGCGTCAAGCGCCGGCTGGAACCAAGATAAATCCCGGCCGGCCCACACACCGGGGGCGCCGGACGCCCGCTGGGCGCTGTGGTACGCTCCGGGCACCATGAAGCCGCCGACGAATCCGCGCGTCATCATCCGTCACTGCGACAGCTACGACCCGGAAAAGATCCGCAGCATCATCCGGGAAGGCCTGGAGGAGCTCGGCCTGCGCCCGCACGGCCGCACCCTGGTCAAGCCGAACATCGTCGCTTCCGGTCCGCTCTTCGAGCACGCGCACACCCGCCCCGAGTTCGCCGAGGGCGTGCTGCTGGCGCTCAAGGATCGCGACGACGGGCACGTGAAGGAGCTCGCGATCGGCGAGCGCTGCGGCATCACGATTCCGACGCGCAATGCGTTCGAAGCCGCCGACTACAACCCGATGATCAAGCGGCTGGGGGTCAAGCAGTACTTCTTCGAGGAGGAGCAGCAGGTCGAGATCCCCTACACGCACAAGGAGCGGCTGCGCGACTACGTGTTCACGCCGGAGCCGATCGCCAAGGCCGACTTCTTCGTCAATATCCCGAAGTTCAAGGCCCATCCCTGGACGACGGTGACCTTCTCCCTCAAGGCCTACATCGGCATCCAGGACGACCGCC
Organism: uncultured delta proteobacterium; assembly: GCA_963826085.1. GTDB lineage: Bacteria > Myxococcota_A > Polyangia > Polyangiales > Polyangiaceae > CAWDXG01. Next base: position 1,066,203 of record CAWGVN010000001.1, read on the forward strand.
ACCGGCTTATCGACCACGATCACCGGCTGAACGAGAAGATCGCGGACCTGCAGTACATCATCCAGCCGCAGTTCATCGCCATCGACGCGATCATCGCGGGCGAAGGCCGGATGCTGACGCCGATTCCGCGCGACCTGAACCTGATCATCATGGGCGACAACCAGGTCGCGTTCGACTCCGTGTGCTGCAACATCATCGGGGTCGATCCGAAGGACGTGGATCACATCCGGTTTGCTGCCGAGCGCGGCTTTGGACCAACAGATCTCGACAAGATCAAGATCAGCGGCGACGTGACGCTCCAGCAAGCCAGGGAGCGCGCCCAGGGCTTCAGCGTGGGACTGGTCCGCGTGGAGAAGTACTTCGAGGGGACCCACATCACGGCCTACGCCGGGCCGCCGCCGGAAACCGAGCACACCGACTATTGCTGGGGCGGCTGCCCGGGCGCGATCGAGGAAGCGATCGAGATCCTCAGGCTGTTCGACGACAAGTGCGACGAGAAGATGCCGCGGCTGCACGTCGTATTCGGCGCGTACACCGGCCCCATCGACGCGAAGCCCGGCGAGAAGGTCGTGTTCATGGGCGACTGCGCAGCCTGGAAGGGCGAGCTGAACGACAAGCCCGTGCAGATCAGCAGCAAGTACAAGGATCGAGCGACCAAGGATCCGCACAAGGCCAAGCACGAAGACATCTACGTGAAGATGGCCAAGACAATGAAGAAGCTGAAGGCCGCGAAGGATCAGGACTGGGTGCGCTTCGAAGGTTGTCCGGTGAGCGTCGCAGAACAGGCGCTGGCGCTGGTAAACCTCGGCCATCTGAAGAATCCGTACGCCGACAAGGAAAACGCGGTCACCTTCACCAAGAACTACCTGGCGTGGCGCTCCGTCACGATGGCCAAGCGCATGACGGGCACGCCGTACCAGAAGGCGGGCCCCACCGTTCGCGGAGAAGCCAAGCCGGAGATCACGCCGCCCGAGCCCGCGGAGTAGATCGCCCGCGGGGGTTCCCACCTCGGCCTGGTGCTGTAGAGTGCGCCAGGCATGTCGGGTGGCGGAGGAGAAAGCCGGACGTGGATCGGTGCGCTCGTCGCCGGCGCCGTCATGGTCGCCGTCGCGATGGCGCTTGGAGCGAAGATGCCGGGCTGGCTGCACGCGGGCCTGCTCGGCGTCGGCGGCCTCCTGATCGTCTTCGGCGCCTGCGAATCGATGATCAAGGCGGTCGATGGGTTCGCGCGCCGGCGCCGCATGAACGAATTCGTGGCCGGCACCATGGCCGGTCTCGCCAGCAACATCCCCGAGGTGGTGATGCTGGCGTTCGTGCTAGCCGCTACTCCGCGCGTAGGGTTCATCGTCACCGCCGTCACGCTGCACGTCGGGGCCGCGGCCTTCGGCATCTACAGCGCGCTCTTGCCCCGTGACGAACGTGGAGCGGCGGAAATGCCGAAGCCACTGGTCGAGCTCAGCACGGACCTGTACGCCTGCGCGGGCGGCGCATTCTTCGCCACCGGCGCCATCATGCTGCTGATGCACGGCTTCGATGCGGGAACGCACAAGGGCGATGCGCTCGGCGCGGGCGACCTGTACGTCCTCGGCGGCGCGCTCCTGTTCGTGGAGGTGGTCGCGGTCGCGCGCCTGGTCAAGCGCTTCGGCGGCTCCGACGAGAAGAGCGTGTCCGCCGCCGAGGGAAAGGGCCCGCCCGCAGCGGTGCCGTCGATCGCGAGCATCGCGCTGTACGGCGCGCTCGGCATTGGCGCGAGCGTGCTGGGCGGGCACGCCGTAGGCGACTTCGCGGACGTGCTCGTCGGCTCGCTCGCCCGCGCCGGCTATCCGCGCATGGTCGGCGCGCTCGTGCTCAGCCTGTTCGCCTCGGCCGGCGCGTTCGTCATGGTCGCGTCCGCCCACGCCAAGGGCATGTACGACGTGGCGCTCGCCAACGCCTCCGGCCAGGTGAACCAGGTGCCGTTCGTGGTGATGCCGATCGCGCTGATCCTGCTTGCGGCCTTCGGGCAGACCGGGGTTATCCCGCTCACGCCCAGCGGCGGCGTGCTCCCGATCGATCTGGACACGACCAGCGTGCTTTTGCTCGGCTTCCCGATCATGCTCATCCTGTGGAAGGCCATCCAGGACGACGGCAAGGTCAACTGGCTCGAGACCGCCACGATGATCGCCATCTTCGGACTGACGATCTATTTCCTGGCCGCGCACGGCTGAGGCCGCTCGAGCGGCGGTGTCTCTCCCGCTGTAGCGCGAGCTCAGCCTCCGTTCGGCTGTCCCATGCGCAAGGGCCCCCCGCGCGCCGTCGGCCAGAGCAGGCAATTGTCCGCCGAGCCCGGGATCTTGAACACGTCCATGGCGTGGTCGAAGGTCTGCACGAACACCTCGAGCACGCCATCGCCGTCGAGATCGCCCACGGCGGGAGCGGCAGGCGCGCCGTTGCCGTTGCCGTTGTGCCCGGGGTTCGGCAGCGGCGTGTCCCAGAGCAGCGAGCCGTCTGCGCCGAGGATCACCAGGTGCCCGGAGTCCTGCGTGTTCGGGTCGCCGTACGTCGTGAACAGGAGCTCCGGCGAGCCGTCCTGGTTCAGGTCCGCAACCGTGACCTCCGAGGCGTACATGATCTTCTTGCCGAAGGTGTAGTTGAAGCGCCAGAGCCGCTTGCCCGTGTAGTCGTAGCAGTACACGAAGCCATCGTTCAGCGAGACGACGATCTCCGGGTGGTCGTCACCCTGGATGTTCACCGTCGTCGGGGCCGGCACGCCGCCCGGCGGGTAGTAACCGCTCACCTGCATCGGCGTGTCGCCGTGCGGCAGCGTTTCCCACCCCGTATGGCGCATCGCGGAGCGGCTGCCGCTGCTCTCGGCACCGTCCAGCGCCATGATCGCATAGTACTGCGTCACGTAGGGCTCGTGGAGCTCGACGTTCGGCACGCCGACCACTTCGTTCTTCCCGTCGCCGTCCAGATCCACGACGTTGGGCGGCGAAGCGGTCCACTGCAGCCACGGGGTCTGGTTGATGTCCGGCCAGGCGCCGGTGTGATCGTGATAGTGCGCCTTCTCCACCGCCGGATCCGCCCAGCGGATGAACTGGCCCCAGGTCATCGGCTTGTTCAAGTACTTGCTGTCGGGATTCTTGAACCACGACGAGGCATTGATGGACACGCCGTCCTTCTTGAAGGCCTGGATGTTGTGGTTGTCGTAGGTGACGATGATCTCCAGGTCCGGATCGTCGTCGATGTTGCCGATGCCGACGTTGAGCCCATAGCAGCCATAGCCGCTTTCGCCCATGCCGTTGGCGTTCGCGTCGTTGCCCGTCCCGGTCTTGTTGTTGTAGCGCGGCCACGCCTGCCAGCTGATGCCCGCCGGCTGGTACAGCTTGCCGTCCGGCTCGTAGACGAACACCTGCGCGCCGCCGTCCAACGTCTTGGCCGTCTGTGTCGTCGTCGCGACGATCTCGATCGAGCCGTTGCCGTCCAGATCCGCCGCTGCGAGCCCGCGCACCTCGGGCGGGTTGTTCGCCGTCGTGGTGTCGACGGGCCAGCCCGCCTTCGGCACCATCTTCCCTCCCTTCCATTCGTACGCGAACACCTTGCTGCCTTCGCCCGCAACGATGTCCATGGTGCCGTCGCCCTCCAGGTCGGTCACCACGTGAGGCGCGTAGACGCGTCCCTCGCCCGGGTCGACGCTATCCAGCAGCTTGCCCTGGCTGTCGAACACGTACAGCTTGTAGTAGGCCGCAATGAGCTCGTTCTTGCCGTCGCCGTCGAGGTCGGCGATCACGGGCGAAGCGAACCAGCTGGTCTGCCCCTCGAGGTGCTTCCAGAACACGGGCTTCTGCACGGCGCCCTGGCTTGTCCCCTTGTTGCAGGTCGGGTTGCGCGTGCCGCCGGTGGAGCTACCGCCGCTGACGCCTCCGCCGTTGCCGCCCTTGCCGCCGCTGCCGCCCTTGCCGCCGCTGCCGCCCTTGCCGCCGCTGCCACCCGTCGCGGCGGAACCGCCACTCCCACTGCCGTTGCCGCTCCCGCCGCAGGCTACGAAGCCGAAGCTACCGGTGAGTAGAAGCGCGCCCACAAGAACAATCCGTCGTGCTCGACAAGCCATCACGAACCTCCAACCCAGACGACTAGATTACTCCTCGAGCGGCTGTTGTGGGGAGCGATGGCACACGGGATGTGCTTCGTCGCCGCATCGTTGAACGCAAGCACGCTGATTGCCGCATCGACAGGGGCCCAGACCCCTCACCGTGCAAACTCTGCACACCCTCGGAGATATTGAGCGGCTAGCGTCTGCTTGAAGGCAAGGGGCGGATCGAGGCCGGCCGCGACGAGCTCCGCCGCGGTTCGACCACGGACGCCAGGAGCCTCAGCCAGCGCATCACCTGCTTGAAAATGAGGAACTCGTCGTGCACGCGGCGTTGCGCGCGGCGCGCCATGAGATCGCGCCGCAGTGGATCGACCAGAAGCCGCGAAAGCGCATCCGCGACCTCCTGGGCGTCCTCCGGATCCTCTACCAGGTGACCGTCGATGCCGTTCCTGATCTGCTGTCGGAGCCCGCAGGCAGAGCTGCCGAGCACTGCCGTGCGCTTCCACATCGCCTCCGTCACAGTGAGGCCGAAGCCTTCACGCAGCGAGTTCTGCACCACCACCGTGGAGCAGCGCTGCAGCGCGTTGACCATCAGGGCATTCACTTTCAGCGACGCCATCGGCAGGCTCAAGAGCGCGATGTCCTGCTGTAGCTCCGGCGGGAGCACCGTGTAGGCAGCGCACAGCTCCTCGAGCACTTCCTTGGCTTCCGGGTCGTCCTGGACCGCCGCTGGCTCCGGCCCCGCGAGCACCAGCCGCACGATGCCGAGACGGTGCCGCGCGCGTTCTCCGTCGTGCAGGAATTGTTCCTTGTTCCGCTTCAACATCACGAATGCGTCGAGCAGCGGCTTCCAACCCTTGAGCCTGTCCCAACGGGAAATCTGCGTCACGATGGGGCGGAACGGTATGCCCAGCTCGTCCACTTCGGTTGCGGGAGCGAAGCTGCCGTCTGGCTTGAGCCGCTCCACCGGCGTCTTGAACGCCGGCGTGAGCACGGGTCCGTACTCCCTGAGCAGCGACGAGTTGCACAGGACGCCGATCAGCTTGTGCGCCGACAGCTCCCGGTTCTTGTGGGAGAGCGGATCGATCGCGGGGTGGATCACCGAGACATTGCTCGACAGGTAGTGCGGAATGTACTCGGTCGCCGTCCACACGCTCTGGTCGTACTGCTCCAGGTACGGCTTCAAGAACTCCCAGGCCGCCCGCGTCTGCGGCAGATCCGCGTCGAGACCGATGTGGCAGCGCCAGATGCACATCACGCCGAGCTCCTCGGCGATCTTCGCACCCATGCCCGCCGGCTGCGGATCGTGCACGACCAGGATGTCGTCGGGAGCGAGCCAGCCCTTGAGCTCGTCCGCCAGCTCGCGGCTGACTGTTTCGTACAGCGCGCGCTCGTCCGCCGTGATCTCCGGCTCGCCGGAGCCGTGAATCAGGTTGTGCAGCTTCTTCGTGAACGCGAAGAACTCCTGCCGTTTCGTTCCGATCACGAGCCAGCGCGTCTGCACGCCGACCTGGTTCATCAGCGAAACGTCGTGCGGCAGCATTTCGGCGACACCGCCGCCTCTCGCCGTCGAGTTGATCATCCACACCGTGCGCCCATCGAGCTTCGGAGCGAGAAGTCCGGCTTCGCTCCTGAGCTCGGCTACGGTGTTCGCCAGGTGGGCGTACGAGGCGTAGTCGTCCAGCGTCAGCTTTGCGCCGATATCGACTTCTTCGATCACCCGTTCAGCGTAGACGAAGCTGGCCGTCGAGCAAGGAAATCGACGACAACCTGCGAGAGCTTCGCCGGCGCTTCCCACATCGCCATGTGTCCCACGCCCGGCAGGATCTCGAGCTGGGCGTCGGGAATGCGCTCGGCCAGGAGGCGCCCGTTGTCCACCGGTATCAGCGGATCGACGTCCCCGTGGACGACCAGCGTCGGGCAAGTGATGTTCCGTATGCGCTCCGAGCGATCACTCGATAGCAGCGCCTGGAGCTGCGCGGTGAAGGCGTATTTCGGCGTGGGCTCCTCGACCGAGATGCGGACCAGCTCCTCCACCTCGGCGGGATGCGACGCCGCCCAGCCCGGCGCGCCGATCAGCGCGAGCGCGTGGCGCATGATCTCTTCGGGCGGCGTGCCGCGCGGCGGCTGGAATACGCTCATCACTTCCGGCCCCGGCCGCACCACCGATGGTCCGCCGGCGTTCGTCGAAAGCAGCACGAGCCGGTCGACGCGGTCGGCGCGGTCGAGCGCCACGAGCTGCGCGATCATGCCGCCCATCGACACGCCGAGCACGTGCACGCGCTCGGCGCCGACCGCGTCCAGCACGGCGAGCGCGTCCTCGGCCATGTCCTCGAGCGTCCACGCCTCGCGCGGCTTGTCAGACGAGCCGGTGCCGCGGTTGTCGAACATTACGACCCGGAAACGCTCGGCCAGCGCTCCGGGCAGCGACGGCCCCCAATCCGCAGCGCGCGCGCCCAGCCCCTGGATCAAGAGCGCCGTTTCCGGGCCATCGCCCCGGACCGAATAGGCAAGCCCGACGCCGGCGCGTGTCGCTTTGCCGCTTGCAGCTTGCACGATATTGCCTATACCCCCACGACGCTGGCCGTGCTCATGAAACTCGCCACCCGCCCCGGATACGTCATCTTCGATCTCGACGGCGTACTGCTCGACACCGAGCCGGTGTACACGCGCGCCACGCAGCAGATCCTCGACGAGTTCGGCAAGGTCTTCGACTGGTCGGTCAAGGGCAACATGATCGGCCGGAGCTCGCTCGACGGCGCGCGCTACCTGATGCAGGCGCTCGACGTGCCGCTCGAGCCGGAGGAGTACCTCGCGCGGCGCCGGCCCCTGCTCGACCGGATGTTTCCGGAAGTCGAGGAAATCGCCGGCGCCAGCGCGCTGGTGCGGGCGCTTCACGAGCGCGGCACGCCGATGGTGGTCGCCACCAGCGGCGAGAGCGCCCTCACCCGCCTCAAGGTGCAGCGGCACGCGTGGTTCAGCGCGTTCCGCGCCGTCATCAGCGGCGATGATCCGCGTATCGGCGCGCTCAAGCCGGCGCCCGACATCTTCCTCGTAGCCGCCGAGGAGCTCGGCGCGGATCCCGCCAGCTGCCTTGTATTCGAGGACTCCCTCGCTGGCGTCGAGGCCGCCCGCGCCGCCGGCATGCAGGTCGTCGCCCTGCCCGATCCGCAGATGGACGCCTCCCGCTACACCGATGCGCACGTCGTCATCCCGAGCTACGCCGACCTGGATCTCGCAGAGCTCGGCCTGTAGCCGCACTCAGAACCGCCCTGTCCAGTCGAGCTCCATGCCGCCTCCGGGCAGAGCGCGCGGGAGTACGAGCGACTGCAGCGGTTGGTCGCCGGCGAGGGTCCGGCGGAAGCCGCGGCCGACGCTGTAGCCGATGACGTGACCGATCAGCGCGCCGGAGATCACGTCGCTGGTCCAGTGCCGGTCGCCGACCACCATGCCGAAGCCGATCCCCAGCGCCAGCGGATAGCCGACGAAACCGACCCAGGGCTCGTCGCTGTAGTACGCGGCCAGCGCCGCGGCGATCGATACGGTGCTGGAGGTGTGCCCCGACGGCCACGACAGGAACAGGAGCGGCTTGAACGGGTGGAACTCGCGGGCGTACTCCGGGTGGTCGAGGCGGTCGGGAGCGGCGGGGTCGCCGCCGTGCAGCGGATAGGGGCGACCCGTCACCAGCTTGAGTGCCCCGGTCACACCCAGCGTGACCACCAGCGCCTGCAGCGCGGCGGCGCCCGCGCCGGTCGTCTTGCGATCGCGTGCGGCAAGCCCGATCACGTACAGGCCCGGCGCCACCACGGCGGGCGCGATGTAACCGGCGTAGTACGCTCCGTCGGCCCAGGCGGGCGCTCGGAGCTGGCGCTGCACTGCCGCGCGCAGTGCGTGATCCTCCCCGGAAAACGCCATCGAGCCCGTCACGGCGACCGCCGCCGCAGGAAACAGCAGCCGCGTGCCGGTGAAGGCGTACGCCACGTTGTCCCCAAGCCCATCGAAGGGCGTCGGGGTCGAGCGCGGCCGCGCGCGGGCCGACGCCGGCGCGATGGCGAGTACCAGGATCAGCACGAGAATCTTCAAACTGCCCCCGGGGAGTGGTCCGTCGGGTCTACGCCCGGGGAGTCACGCCTTGTCGAGCCCTACCGCGGGCGCGGCGCCCACGGCCCGTACGGTCTGTTCCGCCATGACGATCAGGAGCTCGAGCAGCGCGCCTCGGCCGATATCGTGGTGGTCGGCCCAGTCCATGGCAGCGGACTCGACGAAGCCGATGTAGCCGCGCACGGCGTTGCGCACGCGCGGCAGCTCCGCAACCCCGGCGTCGAGGTTTTCCAGCATGCGGTCGACGAAGTGTTGCCGCGTCTCTTCCACGATCTTCCCGACCTCGGGGTCGAAGCCGATGCCGCCGCGGAACAGCGTGAGGTAGGCACGCGCGTTGCGTTCTACGTACAGCAGGTAGGCATCGAGGCCGGCGCGCAGCTGGTCGAGCGGCGCGGCATCGGCAGCGTGCTGGGTCTCGGCGAGCAGCTGCTTGCTGGAAGCGCGGACGCACGCCAGGTAGAAGCCGCGCTTGCTCTCGAAGTAGTGGTAGATGAGCCCCTTGCTGACGCCGGCCGCGCGCGAGATGTCGTCCACCGACAGCTCGTCGAAGCCGCGGCTGGAGAACAGCTCCATCCCCAGGGCCAACAGCTGGGCGCGCCGCTCGTCCACCTGAAGCCGGCTGCGCGGCTCGCTTACCGGAGCGCTCACGAAAATCAGCCTAGCTTGCTATTGACTTTCGTTCAATAGAGCCCCAGGGTGCTATTGACTTTAGTTCAATAGCCGTCGGGCGTGGGCTCGACGGCCCGAGGTGCCCGATGCCCCAGACCCAGACCGAGCGCCCGGCGATCACGCCGCGGCGCATGAGCTTCCCCTTTGACGAGTCGATCCCGAAGCGCTGGCTCGCCGACAACGCCGTCGCCACCCATGTGGCCAACGGCGTGTGCCTGCTCTTCCCCGCGGGCGAACGCTTCTTCATCCGCAGCGTGCGGCACTACCTCGATCGCATCGACGACCCGGATCTAGAAAAGCAGATCAAGGGCTTCTTCGGCCAGGAGGGTCGCCACGCGCACGAGCACGAGCGCATGTTCGCCATCCTCGAGGCGCAGGGCTACGAGCTTCGTCCATTCCTCCAGCGCTACGAGCGCATCGCCTACGGAATTATCGAGAGGCTCACGCCACCCGCGCTGAATCTGGCCAGCACCGCGGCGGCGGAGCACTTCACGGCCATCATGGCAGAAAACGCGCTCAGAGACGGCGTCCTCGACACAGCGGATCCGATCGTGAAACAGCTGCTGTTGTGGCACGCCTGCGAGGAGATCGAGCACAAGGCCGTCGCGTTCGACGTGCTCCAGAAGGTGAACCCGAGCTACGCCTTGCGCATTGCGGGGCTCGCCATGGCGTCGGTCATGCTGGCATCGTTCTGGGTGGCCGGAACGCGCATGCTGCTCGAGCAGGAGGGCATATCTGGAAGGAACGCGCGCCGCGAGCTCAAGCGGCTGGGCGGGGACAATCCCATCGGCAAGAAGGTCTTCCTCAAGGGCATCCGCGAATACCTGCGCCGCGACTTCCATCCCTGGGACAACGACAACCTCCACCTGGCACAGGCCTATCTGGCCAGCGTGGCAAAGCCCGCGAGCGCTTGACTCGGAGCGGCGACCAGACAACACGAGCTGCCATGAAGATCACGAAAGGCACCCGCGCCGTCGTCACCGGCGGCGGCAGCGGCCTTGGCCGCGCGCTGTGTCAGGAGCTCGCGCGACGCGGAGCGCGCGTCGTTGTCTCGGATATCGATCTGCCCTCCGCCGAGCGCACCGCAGCGGAGCTCTCGACGGAAGCACACGCCGTCGTATGTGACGTTGCGGATGCGGACGCCGTGGCCCGACTGGCAGACGAGAGCGAAGAGCTGCTGGGCGGCGTCGATTTCGTCGCGAACAACGCCGGCGTGGCCGTGGCGGGGCCAGTCGGAGAAGTGCCGCTCGAGGACTGGCGCTGGATCATGGGGATCAACCTGTGGGGGGTAATCCACGGCTGTCACTACTTCGTGCCGCGCCTGAAGAAGCAGGGACACGGCGCGATCCTGAACGTCGCCTCGGCGGCGGGCCTCTTGCCCGCTCCGAACCTCTCGCCCTACAACGTGACCAAGACGGGCGTCGTCGCGCTCTCGGAAGCGCTGGGCACGGAGCTGGTCGGGAGCGGCGTATCGGTCACGGTGCTCTGCCCGATGTTCTTCAAGACGAACATCGCCGCGGCCGCTCGCGGCAGCGGCGTCGACGAGAGCCGGCGCGGTTTCATCGAGAAGGTGATGGAGCGCACCAAGGTGCAGGCGCCGGAAGTGGCCACCATGGCTCTGGACGCCGTCGAGCGCGGCGAGCTCTACTCCGTGCCGCACGCCAGCGGACGCTGGTTCTGGCGGCTCAAGCGTGCCATGCCCGCCGGCTACTTCCGTCTGGTCCGCATCGGATCGCGGCGCGGCATGATGGGCTAGAGCTCAGAGGTCGACGGAGTAGACGAAGCTCGTCTTCGGGAAGCGCAGGAAGCGATCGGCGATCACCTTCTGCGGCACCACCTTGCCGTCCACGTACTTCTTGGCAAGAGCCTCGGCGCCCGCTTTGTCGTTCTTCGCCTTGATCGTGGCGACCAACGTCATCAGCTTGGTGGTGGCGGCCGGCAGCTTGGAAAAGTCGACGACAAAGGCGCCCGTGTCTTTGCCGTCGGCGGCCTTGACCTTCTCGTCCCAGCGAATTGCGCCCTGATCCATCAAGAACCCGATCTGGATCGCCGCAAGCTGGCTGTACGCCTTGCGGTGCCCGTCGGGCGTGTACATCCCGCGCGAGATGTGGCCGAAGCACCACGTGATCGAATCCAGATACGTCTGCTTCGCAAGCTCGGGCGAGATGACGCCCTTCTTCTGGATGTAGTCGATGAAGTAGAGCGCGCCGGTCTGCGCCTTCAGCTCCTCGAGCATGCTGGCCATTTCGCCCCCGAAGGCCTGGGAGGCCGTCTTGCCGCGGTACTTGTACTCGTGCGCGGGCCCTAGGTTGTGCGTGGCCTCGTGCAGGATCGTGCTGAGCAGGGTGGGAGTTGGATCGTCGGCCAGTTCCTTGATCGTGGTCGCGTCGAGCAGCGAGGAATCCTCCGCGCGACGCATCGCGAGGCTATCGGGGTCGGTGTAGAGGTTGCTCATCGCGACCGTGCGGCCGCGCCCCTGTGCGACCACCTTGCCCCAGTTCGGCAGGCTCTGCCCGATCGTGGCGCCGAAGGGATCGCGATCGTCGCCCGCGTTGACCACGATGTCGATGAAGTCCGGAAGATGGAACGTGACCTTGCGCGCCTTGTACGCAGGCCCGATCAGCTTCGCGATCGACTTTTCCATGTCCTCCTGCAGTGGCGTCAGCTTCTTCTGCCACTGGAGGGATGCCTTGTTGATCTTCGCGAAGGTCAGATGGAAGCCCGCCTTGTGGCTGCACGGTTCCCAGTACACCTCGTCCGGACCCACGCGCAGGTACCAGCGCGAGTTGTTCACGGTCATCTTCGACCAGGCTTCGTCCGCCGGCTCCCAGTTGTTGTCCTTGAAGCTCTGGGCGGCAGCCCGCAGGTATGCTTCGAGTGGCGCTTCATCCGAACCTTTGATGGCGTCGGCAGCAGCCGTGAGCTCGTCGGAGACTTTGCCCATCCACTTGGCGTAGGCTTCGGAATAGGGCATCGCCGTGAGCTTCTTGCCCTTTTCCCGCACGACCGTGAATGGCGTGAGAAGCTTCTTCGACTGCGGGTTCTTCTCGATCTTCTTGCAGAAGCCGTCGTCTTTCTGCAGGTCGGCCGGGTAGACATCGACGGCAGGTTTGGGCGCGCCGGGAATGGCCGAGCAGGCCGGGTTCTTCTCGGTGCTGGGCGCCTTGCAGCGCGGCCCCCAGTTGCGACGCATCAGGCTCTGGCTGGCAGGCTGGTCCGCCGGCACCTTGTCTTTCAGCGCCCGCTCGCCGGTCTGGATCGAATAGATCATGTCGATGTAGCGCGTCGCGGCGAGTACGTGCTCGACCATCTTGTGCTCCGGCACCGGAAGCTTCGTGAGGTCCGTGTGCACAAGCGTCGGTGAGACCTGATCGAACTCCTCGCGGACCGCTTTCCGGCGCGCGACCTCCTCGGGCGTTCCTGTCGGCGCGGGAGCGGTGCTCTCCTTCAGGATCGCCGCATACGCCTTCTCGAAGTCGGGAGTGAACTTGCCATCCTTCACCCAGTTGCCGGTGGTCGGATAGAACAGCAGCGCGCGCACCTCGTCGGGATCGACCGCGCCGTTCTTGTTCGCATCCGCCGCCCAGAACAAGGGCAGGTTCAGCCGCATCGCCAGCTGGTTGAAGCGCAGCCGCGGCAGATCCGAATGCTTCTCCGCGGCGGGCGCCGCAGGCGGCGCGGCACTGGCGGTCGGTGTCGGCGTCGCCGGCGGCGGGGCCGGCGGCTCGGGCGCGCGGCATCCCACAAGCAGAGCGACCAGGGGTAGCGTCGGGACGGCGGAACGGATGCGGAGCTTCATGGTGCGGGGACGCTAGATCATCGTCCGGCGTTGTGGAACCGCCGGAGCTCGAACCGGCAGGATCCGCCGAACGCAGCTTCATTTCTGCTGGAACTGTCCAGCAAAGGCCCCACATTGCGAGCCTGACGAGCGGTGCCTATGCTGTTTCAGGCGGAACGACGCCGCGCGCCAGGTCGAGCCACGGCGGGACCCCGGCACGCTTGATTGCGATCACGCCGCAGCCCCAAAGGAGACACGAGGATCCCGCATGCCCCGACTCAGTCGCAACGCCCGGATGTTGATCCTGAGCGTTGTGCTGGGTCTGGTCGGCGCACTGGCGGCCCAGCTCTTCGAGTGGATGCTCGGCGTGGCGCAGCACCTGCTGCTGGCCGGTGTCGGTCACTTCACGCCGCCTACTCCCCAGAGCGTTGCTGCAGCCTCGGGGCCGCCGTCGATGCCGAAGCTCGATTGGTGGATACCGGTCGCGACGACCCTCGGCGGTCTGATGGCGGGCATCCTCGTATACACGTTCGCGCCGGAGGCGGAGGGACACGGCACCGACGCGGTGGTGCGTGCATACCACCGGGAGCGGGGACGCATCCGGGCACGCATCCCATTCATCAAGTCGATTGCGAGCGCGATCACGATCGGTTCCGGCGGCTCTGCCGGGCGCGAGGGTCCGACAGCGCAGATCGCCGCGGGTATCGGCGCCATCGTCGGCGATCTGCTCCACGTCTCGGATGACGAGCGGCGCTATCTGACGCTGATCGGCATGGCGGCAGGTTTGTCGGCGATCTTCAAGAGCCCGCTCGGCACGGCCATCTTCGCCGTGGAGATCCTGTACGGCGGGCTTGCCTTCGAGGAGACCGTCCTGAGCTTCGCGATCGTCGCCGCTGCCATCGCATACGGATTCACCGGGATGTTCGACGGCTGGGCGCCGCTCTTTTCCCTGCCGGCGCGTCTGGAGTTCAACAACCCCGTCCATCTCCTGTGGTACGGGGCCCTAGGCGTCGCGTGCGGCGGGGTCGGCGCGCTCCTCCCGACCGTCTTCTACGGCACGCGCGATCTGTTCAAGAAGCTCCCCATCCCGCCTCACTTCAAGCCTGCCATCGGCGGGCTGATGCTGGGGATCCCCGCCATGTTCCTGCCGCAGGTGCTGGGCGGCGGCTACGGCTGGATGCAGCTCGCCATCGACGGCCGCCTTCCGGTGCTCCTGATGATCGGGCTCGCGCTCGCGAAACTGCCTGCCCTGTCGCTCAGCGTCGGCTCCGGCGGATCGGGCGGCGTGTTCGCGCCGACGCTGTATGTGGGGACGATGCTTGGCGGCGCAATCGCCGTTGGTCTGGGCGGTCTGACGCACGGAGTCCCGCCCCAGGCGTTTGCGGTGGTGGGTATGGCCGCGATGTTCGGCGCGGCGGCGCGCGTACCCCTGGCGACGCTGGTCATGGTTGTGGAAATGACAGGCGGCTACGGCCTGATCGTGCCGACCATGGTAGCGGTGGTGCCCGCGGTGCTGTTGCAGCAGGCGCTCACGAGCCGAGCAAAGTACCCGAGCCTATACGAGGCGCAGGTGCCTTCGCCTGCCGACAGCCCCGTGCATCACGACGAGTACTACCGCACGACCCTGTCGCTGCTCAGACAGCACCGCTTCCACCTCGCCGATGACATCATGATGCAGGAAGTCGCCGAACGGTTGTCGAGCGGACAATCCGTCCCGATCCCGGGCACGACGGAGTCGCTCTACAACGTGCGCGTGTCGCCGAAGTCGGCAGTGGCGCGACAGGCGATCCGGGACATTCCGCTTCCGCGAGACACGATCATTGTCAGCATTCTGCGCGATCGCTCGATGGTCGCCGTCCACGGCGATACGAAGCTCGAGCCGGGCGATCGCGTCGTGGTAGCCGCCGTTGACGAGGCGGCCGAGCAGATCCGGCACCTCTTCGGCGACCCAGCGGCCGGAACGGGACCGGCGCGGAGCGCCCCGCCGGATCCCGACACGGGCTCCGGCAAGACCCCGGGATAGCCGGCCCGGATTGTGCTTCGACCGAGAAGACGCCTGGCGCCGGACCGGGGCTTCCTTCACGCTACGGCAGGGAGACCGCAGGATGACCGATGAGCTCAGGAAAGAAGTGATGGCCCAGGCCGCAGGTGCGGCCTCGCTCCAGATCGCATTCGTCGGAGTGAGCAGCGGCCTCCTGGCGAAGCTGGAGGAGCTGGGGAGCGCCACGTCGGAAGAGCTCGCCAGCGCCACCCGGCTCGACCACGGCTACGTGAAGCGCTGGTGCGATGCCGCGTTCGCGTTCGGCTACATGGACGACGCCGACGGCAGCTTCAGCCTCACCGATCGCGGCCGGGCGTTCTGCCCCGACTCACCCGGCACGCTGATGCCGTTCGCCGTGCAGTTCGCGCTGCTGGGCCACATGGGCGATCGGATCGTCGGACTCATGAAGACCGGCGAGCGCCCCGGCGAGCAGGTGCTGGCCGAAAAGGAGAGCATCCTGCCCTGGTTCGGTCCCATGCTGGAGGCGACGTTCGGCCCGCTCTTCGACGAGCAGATTGCCCCTGCCCTCCCCGTGTACGCCGAGGCCGATCGCAAGCGCGGGCTGGTCGTCGACCTGGGCTCGGGCAACGGCTGGTACCTGCGCCACCTGGCAAAGCGCTACCCGAACCTGCGCGGCATCGGTCTCGACGGTTTCTCCGAGAACGTGGAGCAGGCGAAGAAACTGGCCGAACGGGACGGCGTCGCCGATCGCCTCGTTTTCTACGCAGGGGACATCAACCACTTCAGCGTCGAGGAACCTGCCCAGGTGATCGCGATGAACCGCGCGCTGCACCACGTATGGGCGACGCGGGATCGGGTCTTCAAGATCCTGCGCGACCACCTGGCGCCCGGTGGCTCGGCGGTGATCTGGGAGCCGCGCTGGCCCGACAGCCGCGCCGAGCTCCGCGATCCCACGCGCCGCGGCATGGCAGTGCAGAACCTCGGCGAGCACGTCCAGGGCAATCACTTCCTGCGCCCGCACGAGATCGCGGCCGAGTTCGTCAAGCTCGGCATGAGCGCGGAGCCGTACACCTTCGCCCACGGCAACGAGGTGGTCGTGGTCGGTACGCGGCCCGATTAGCGCCAAATCACCGGACGCACTCCGGGGAGCGGGCACGGCACACGCACAGCGGCACTGACGACGAACATCCAAGGCGCGCGGGTAGCCGGCCGCGCCGGGTATCGAGTGAATTGGACGAAACGCACTCCCCAGCGCGCATCTCCAATCCCCTTGGCGAACTTGGCGCTCATGGCCGCTTGGCGACCCATTGGACGGAGCAGGACGGACGACGCTTCCTGACCGCGCCAACGCAGTCTGACGAGTCAACCCGACTTGAGAAATGGCTAGGACGCGACGGACGCCTTGGGCACGGGCGTGCCTACGCCGAGCCACTCGAAGAACACGGCGAGCATCTCGCGCTGGTGCACGGGCATGTACTCGAAGTTGCGCCCGCGATCGATGATCTCCCAGAAGTCCTTGCTCGTCACCTGCTCGAGTGCTTCGCGGATCGCCAGCAGCCGCTCGGCGGGCTCGTTCTCCATGTCCTCGGAGATGGTGCGCGCCTTCTGCTCCTCGTCGTGCGCAAGGTAGTAGGCGGCGAGCTTGACCTGCGCCTTGCGCACGCCCAGAAGCGCCTTCTCCTGACTGCGCACGCGGAGTGGCCGGTCCAGCTCCAGGAAGAACTCCAGCATCTTCTTCTCTTCCGGCGCACCGAGCTCGTGCGCGTACTGGCAAAGCGCGGACACGTCGTACGCGACCGTCTCGGTCACAAACGTGAGCTTCATGTCGAAGCTCAGGTGGCCGTAGTAGAGCATGTGCTTGACGCCATCGACGGCGGCGGCACCGTTGCCCTGGCGGAGCATGGCCTCGACCAGCATCCGGTACTGATTGAGTACGTTGTAGGCTGTGCGCACGTCGCGCGCATTCAGCGTCGCGCGCAGGTATGAGTTCATGAAGCGGAAAACAAGCTCGATGAGCTCCGCGTCGCGCGCCTCGCCCGCCGCTTCTCCGATATAGCGCGTGTCGATCGCGATCAGGTAGTCGATGTCGCGCATCTCGGCCAGCGCCTCGTTGTAGATGCCGAGGTACTGTCGCATCACCTTCCACTCGACCCACGTCCGCCGCTGCTCCAGGTCCTCGAGGCTTTCCGGATCCATGGCGACGAAGTCGGGGTTCTTGCGGATGCTGCCGCCGATATCGAACCAGTCGTTTGACGCCTGGGGCTTGACCTTGATGTACTCGATCGCGAAATCCTTCAGCGCATCCACGGCGCCGCCGGCGATGATCTTGTCTTTGCCGGAGATCGAGTTGCTGGTGATGTCGGTCAGCTCCTCCATCGCGGTAAGGGTGGCGGCCTGGGATTGGGCGATGACCTCGGCGGCTTTCGCGGTGGTGCCTGTGGTCGCCGTCTTCACCGCCTCGCTGCGGATGCGCGCGATGATGTTCATCGGTTCGAGGAACCAGAACACATATCCGAAGTAGGGCGCCATCAACACGAGTGCGAAAGTGTTGATGATGATCATCGCCAGCAGCGTGACCCGCGGCGCAAAGTTGTTCTGGATCGAGACGCTGCACCACACGCCGCTCACGGTGCCGACCACGTAGAAGGCCATCACCGAGAGGTTGATGCGGTCGCTCAAGAACATCCGCGCAACGCCGGTGTAGCGGTCGGCGGACAACTGCACGATGATGCTGACGACCGTGATGACGATACCGAGCACCGCCGCCACCATGGCGCCGAGCTGGCTCACGGCGTCGGTGATGTGATCGGGGTCGAAGTGGATGTAGCGCTCGAAGGCTCCGGGCGGATGCACGGCCACCGGCCCGCCCGTGAAGTACTGGTCGATGGTGTAGAAGCCCCAGAAGAACGCCAAGGCCAGCGCGACGAGCCCGACGATGGGCAAGAGCCACTGCCGTCGGAAGCTCGGTCGTTCGGACGCCATGGGACCCTACTCTAGATCACCCGCCAAAGCGGTGGTCACGAATCTCGAAACGGGCGGGTCGCCGGCCCTTTGTACAAGCCCCCGCAACAGGCAAAAGGCCCGAGCCGTGCCGTCTATTCCTCCTCCCCTCGCCGCGGCACGCGGGGAAAGTCGCGATCGAGCACGGTCTTCCGGCCGTCCTGCCCCGCGCTCCGGATCGCGTAATCGCAAAGACGCCGGACGTGGTCGGACAGCACGCCGGTCACGCCGTCGGAGGTGTTCATGCCCGAACGAGCGCGGATGTAGTGCTTGAGCTTCGAGACGACGACCAGAACGTCGCGGGGCAGGTCGTCGTCGCGCAGACCGACCGCGGGCGGGTCAGCCGACGGCGCGCCGACGCCGACTACACGCCGGCGGGGAGCCTCCACCGGAGCGGCGGCGGGCGCCTGGTGCACCGGCTCCACCTCCGTCTCGGCCTGCTGCTCCCGCTCCCAGGCGTCGCGCTCCGGGGCGCGCGCTTCGACCGCCCAGGCGTCGCGATGTCGCATCATCGGCAGGTGGGCTTCCCAGCACGGCAGCGAGCAGAAGTAGAGCGCGGTGCGCTTCCGGTTGCAGGTCGAGACGCTGCACTCGTAGTAGCTCTGCCCGAAGTGGATGTCGGTCCTGCAGGTGCTGCAGTGCTTCCATGCGGTCGGCTCGGTCATGCCGCGCAGATTGACAGAGCCAGCCGCGGAACGCACGCGCGACCGGCGGCTCACTCCTCCTGCCCGGCAGTCCGCAGCGTCAGCACCGGGCAACTCGCCCGGCGCAGCACCTGTTCTGCGACGCTTCCCATGAGCAGGCGGCGGAAGCCCCTGCGGCCGTGCGTCCCCATCACGATCAGATCGTAGGGCGCTTCGGCGACGAGCGTCACGATCACGTCCGCCGGGTTCCCGGCCTCGATGCGGCTCCGGGTGGCGAGCTCGCCGCGCTGCTGCAATCCGGCGACGAGCTCCGCCATCTCGCGACCCGCTTCCGCTCGAGCGATCGCGGCGAGCGTGCGCGGTGGGCCCGTTCCGACGGTTGCCAGCGCGGTGTCGATCGGGATGTACGCGGGCGGCTCCCACACGTGCAGCAGGTCCACCCGGGCGCCGAACCCGCGCGCGATGAAGAGCGCGGCCTCCAGCGCAGTCCGGGAGCCTTCCGAGAAATCCACCGGAACCAGGATTCTCGCGACGTCGTGCGCGCCCATCTTCCCCCAGCGTATGTCGTGTGACCGCTACTTGGCGTCGACCGCCGGCACGCCGCTCTTGGGCGCCTTGCCGTACTCCTGCAGCTTGTACTGGATCTTGCGCACGCTGATGCCGAGCACGTCGGCAGCGCGGCTGGTGGAGCCGCCCTGCGCTTCCAGCGTTGTGAGGATCGCATAGCGTTCGATGTCGGCCATCGAGGAACCCGGGATCAAGGGCGCGGCGCGGCTCTCGCTCGCCGGCACGACCTCCGGCGGCAGATGCGTGGGCTCGATGGATTCGCCGTCGGCCAGCACCACGGCCCGCTCCACCACGTTTTCCAGCTCGCGCACGTTGCCGGGCCAGGAATAGCCCACCAGACGCGCCAGCGCGGCGTCGCTGAAGTGGTCGACCTGCTTGCCGTTTTCCTCGGCGTAGCGGCGGAGGAAGTGCATGGCCAGGGCGGGGATGTCGCTCACGCGCTCCTTGAGCGGCGGAAGCGTGATGTTGATGACGTTCAGGCGATAGAACAGATCCTCCCTGAACTTCCCGTCGGCGACCATCGAACGGAGATCGCGGTTGGTTGCCGCTATCACGCGGACGTCCACGCGGATGGTCTGGTTGCCGCCGACGCGCTCGAACTCGTGCTCCTGGAGCACGCGCAGGAGCTTCACCTGCGTCGCGGCCGAGATGTCGCCAATCTCGTCGAGGAACAGCGTGCCAGCGTTCGCCTGCTCGAAGCGACCTTCGCGACGACGCTCGGCTCCCGTGAACGCGCCGCGCTCGTGACCGAACAGCTCGCTCTCGAGCAGGCTCTCCGCCAGCGCGGCGCAGTGGAGCTTGATGAACGGCCCGTCGTTGCGCGGTGAGCGATGGTGGATGGCCGCGGCGATCAGTTCCTTGCCGGTTCCGGATTCGCCGGAAAGCAGCACCGTGGCGCGGCTCGGCGCGACCTGCGCGACCACCTTGAACACCTGCTGCATTCTGGGCGATGAGCCGATCACGTTGTCGAAGCGGTAGCGTTCGGCGAGCTGGGTCCGGAGCTCGTGCGTCTCGCGACGCAGCCGGCTCTGTTCGAGGGCGCGCTCGATTACCAGCAGGAGCTCGTCCACGTTGATCGGCTTGGTCAGATAGTCGACGGCGCCGGCGCGCATGGCCGCCACCGCCGTGTCCACGGCTCCGAAAGCCGTCGTGACAATCACGGACGTGTCCGGGTCGACCTCACGGAGCTTCTGCAAGAGCTCCACGCCGTCCATCCCCGGCATCTTCAAGTCGGTCAGGACCAGGTCCGGGCCGAACTCGTTGAAGCGCGACAGGCCCTTGAAGCCGTCTGCCGCCGTCTCGACCGAGTAGCCCTCTTCCTTCAGGATCTCGGCGAGCGCATTTCGCGCGTTTGATTCGTCGTCGACGACGAGAATGCGTCCTCGTGCGGTCACGGGTGTTGCCTCCAGCTAGCGGGGGGACTCCAAGGAGCCCAATGCACCGATTTCCGATGGGTTGCACCACTCGTGCCAATCCATCGACTGCCTCGCAAGTGCGCGCATATCCAGCGGCGGCCCGCGAGGGGTGTTGCGCCTACGCGCAGATGGTGCGCCATAGCGCGCGCCGGCGCAAGCTTTGCGCCGCTGAGCGCCTTCCCGGCTAGGCTTTGCGGTCCCCCGACGCGCCTCTGTCAGGGAGCTGGTTCATCGGGCTGATCGGGCAGCTGCACGGTGAAACAGGTGCGCCCAGGCCGGGACTCCACGCGGATGTTGCCGTCGTGTGCGGTAACGATGCGGTGCACGATGGCGAGCCCGAGACCCGTGCCCCCTTCCTTGGTCGTGTAGAACGCATCGAAAACGGGGGCGTCCTCGGCGAATCCGGGACCGCTGTCCTCCACCTCGATGCGGACGTTTCCCAGATCGTCCGCGCCGCGCGTTCTCAGAATGAGCGTGCCGCCCTCCGGCATCGCCTCGAGCGCGTTGCGGACCAGGTTGAGCAGTACCTGGCGCATGCGTTCCGGCTCCACAAGGACCGCACCGGCGAACCGTACCAGCTCGACACGGAGCACGACGCCGTGCGACTCCGCTTCGGGCTGCACCAGCTTCACGACCGAGTCGACAAGCTCGTTGACGGACGTGCGCTGGAGCTCGAGCGGACGCGGCTGCGCGAATGCAAGGAAGTCGCTGACCAGGCGATCCAGCCGCTTGATCTCGTCCTTCACCACGCGGGTGATGGCGAGGACGTTTTCGGGCGCCTGGTTCCCCCGTTCGACCCGGCGCTCCAGCACCGAGATCTGCAGCTGGGCGGAGTTGAGCGGATTGCGGACCTCGTGCGCGAGCCCCGCCGCCAGGGTGCCGACCGCCGCCAGGCGCTCCGCGCGTAGCGTGCGGCGGAGCATCTCGCGTTCGTCCGTCACGTCCCTTCCGAGACCGTAGGTGATGGTCTCCTGGTCGTCGCCGGGGACCACCGCCGTCTGCCAGCGCACGAGCCGATATCCGCCGCGCTTGAGCGGCAGCCGCCGGTCCGTCCCGCTCCTGCCCACCAGATGCGCGCCGGGCGTGCCGAGCATCTCGTCGCGCGAAAATCCGGTGACCTCCTCCAGGAAGCGGTTCCACAACACGATGTGGCCCTGGCTGTCGAAGCCCAGCACGAATGCGGGCACCGCCTCCAGCACCTCGCGATGCCGGCGCTCGGAACGTTCGAGCTCGCGGCGCAATTGCTCCCGCTCGCGGAAGACGTGCGCCTGGGCCAGTGCGCGACGGGCCGTCTCCATGAGCTCGTCGCCGCGAAACGGCTTGAGCACGTAGGCAAACGCGCCCTCCTTCACTGCGTGGATAGCGCTCTCGACAGTCGCGTCGCCCGTGATGATCACGACCTCCGCGTGCGGCGAGCCGGAGCGGATCCGGCCGATCAGGTCCGTGCCGCTGGCGTCCGGCAGATGCAGATCGATAAGCGCCAGATCGAAATCCTTGTGTGCCGCAAGCTCCACGGCCGATTGACCTGAAGTCGCGACGGATGCGTCGATCCGCACTTCCTCGATGGCCTCGAGGATCTCGCAGATGTTCTCGGCGAGCTCCTCGTTGTCATCGACGACGAGAACCCGGGCTGGGCTCATTGCCTCGCCGCTTCGCTGACCCGTACCACCAGAAGCTCCAGATCGACGGGCTTGGTCAGGATCGGCGGCTTGCCGGCGTCCTTCGCGAGCTCCGGCAACACCCGCTGAACGACATCGCGTGCCTCCTCCGCATAGCCGGTGACGAAGACGACTTGCAGCTTCGGGTCGCGCGCAAGCAGGCGCCTCGCCAGCTCGATGCCGCTTTGATCAGGCAGGCGCACGTCCAGCACCGCCACCCGGGGCAAAGCGCGCTGCGCGAGCGCCGAAGCGGCGCTCGAACCGACGATCACGGGTTCGAGACCGCGGGAGCGCAGCGCCTCGGCAAAACCCTCGGCCAGATCCTCGTTGTCGTCGACGACCAGCACGCTGCTGTGCCCGCGTTCGAACTCCGCCACCAGGGAGAACAGCCGGTCGAAGTCCACGGGCTTGGGCAGGACCTCCAGCGCGCCGACCTGCTCGGCCCGGGCCACGACCTCCGTGTCGGCAAATGCGCTGACCATCACGACCGGCAGAGTGTGGCCGGCACGGCGCAGCTCGACGAGCAGCTCGACGCCGCTTCTGCCCGGGAGGCGGAAGTCGGTGATCACGCCCTGGTATTCGGTCTGCGAGAGGCAATCCAGTGCCTGCTCGGCAGTCTCCGCGATGTCGGCGTGGTAGCCGGCCTCGGCGAGTATCTCGGCGAGATTCTCGGCCAGGTCGACGTGGTCGTCGACGATCAGTAGGCGCGCTTTGTCTTCCACTCCGGACATCTATCTACAATGTCTCTCCGGGGACGCAAGGTCGGTCCCGGGCCTACTTTCCCTCCGGCGCTGGGTCAGTGCGAACGGGCGCAAAATCCGGAACCCAGACGCGGAACACGGCCCCGGCACTGCTGGCCTCGAGCATCAGCTCGCCGTGGTGCGCTTCCAGAATGCGGCGGCACAGCGCCAGTCCGAGACCCGTCCCCTTGGGGCGAGTGGTGTACAGCGCGTCGAAGATGTGCTCGCGGTGCTCAAGCGGCACACCGGGACCCTCGTCGCGCACGCGCAGCGCCACGCCGCCCGTACCGCGCTCTGCGGAAACCCAGATCCGCCCCTGGCCGTTCATCGCCTGACTGGCATTGCCGAGCAGGTTGGACAGCACCTGGCGGAGCTGGTCCGGATCCGCGTCGAGGCGGAGCCCCTCGGGGATCTCCTGCTCGATGCGGATGCCTTCGCCGAGTGCCGCGCTCTCCGCGGCGAAGTCCACCAGCGCGGCCACGTCGATGGCCTGGCGCTTCGGCGGACGGCTGCGGGCCAGCTCGAGCAGATCGGTGATGGTCTTGCCGCAGATCTTGACCTGGAGCCCCACCTTGTCGAGGTGCTTGTCGATGCCCGCATCCTGCATGCCCGCGCGCTTGAGCCGCTGCCTGACCAGGAACAACGAGGATTCGATGATGCCCAGCGGGTTGCGGAGCTCATGACCGATGCTGGCTGCGAGCTGCCCGATCGTGGCCAGCCGCTCGTTCGCGCGCATCCGGCTCTCGAGGTTGGCGCGATACGTGTCGAGCATGATGGCGAGCTCGAGATCGAAGATCTGGTCCAGGGCCTCGATGATCGCTCGCCGGCGCGCTGGGTCGCCCGCGTACGCCTCGTCCGCCGCGACGACCATGTGCCGGCGGATCCGGTTCATCGCCGTGAACATCAGGTCCTGGGGCAGATCGATGCGGACGTGCACGTAGCCGATGCGCGAATGGGATTCGACGAAGGCTGCGTCGTGCGGGCCCAGCAACACCGAGTCCAACCAGCGCACGAGCGTCTTCTTGAGCCGCTCGATCTGTGCGCTGCCTCCGGTGATGACGTCGCTGGCGCGAGGATGGGCCTCGATAGTCGCGTAGAAATCGTCGATAGCGTGCTGGAAGTGCGGCTGGGCAACAGGATGGAACTCACGCAGCGCGGCGCTGGACGCGTGAGTGAAGCCCACGTACTCCATCGCGCGCTGGAAGTCGTCGAAATCCATGGGGGCGGATGAGAATCAGGTATTCCTGGGCCCGCGCACCGTCAAGACCGGACAGTGCGCGTGACGCACGACCTTCTCGGCAATGCTGCCCATGAGCAGGTGTGACAGGCCCGTGCGCCCGTGGGTGCCGACCACGATCAGGTCGTAGCCGCCCTCCTCGGCCGTCTCGACGATGCTCCTGCCGGGATCGCCCGACTCGAGCAGGGGCTTGCCGATCTTCACGCCCCGATCGCGCAGGTCGTCGAGAAAGGCTTTCATCTCCTGCTCGGCGCTGCCGTGTGCGACCTGGGCCAGCGTCTGAGCGTCGTGGCCCGGTACTCCGACCATCGCCTCTGGTGGAATGTACGGCGGAACTTCCCAGACGTGGATCAAGTCGACGACGGCGTCGAAAGTCTTGGCAAGCGTCTCCGCGTAGTCGAGCGCCGCTCGCGAGCAGTCGGAGAAGTCGACGGGAACGAGAATACGGTTCAGCTTCGGCATGGTCCTAGCCTTTCGCGGGCAGCTCGTCGGCGCCACGGACGCCTGGTCCTGGAGATACCACAGCTTGATCGCCACCGGCGGCCTTCGCCTTGTACAGCGCTGCGTCGGCCGCGGCCAGCAGCCCCAGGGCCGTGCTGGCCGAGCTGGAGTCCGCGATCCCCACCGAGATGCGCGGAGCGGTCCACGGCCCCGAGCCGGCGGGGAGATCACGCAGCCTGCGGGCCAGACGCTCCGCCAGCTCCAGAGCCTCCGCCGCGGTCGTCGAAGGCGCCAGCACGACGAATTCGTCGCCGCCGTATCGGCTCGGAAGATCCGCCTGGCGGCAGGAATGCGTGAGCGCTTCCGCGACGGCGCGCAGCGCCGCGTCGCCGCGCAGGTGACCCCACTCGTCGTTGATCGCCTTCAGGCCATCGACATCCAGCACCAGCACCGAAAGCGTCGTGCCGTAGCGGAGCGCCCGGTTCAGCTCGAGATCGAGCCGCGCTCTGAGCTCGCGTCGGTTGGGCAGACCCGTCAGCGGATCGGTTGTCGAACGCCGCCTGAGCTCGTCTTCCTTGCGCCCGAGCAGCCAGCCGAGCGAGGCGAAGACGACGAGAGTGCCCAGCCCCAGGTAGGCGTAGAGGGCGGGATCCTCGAACACCTCGTCCGCCGCCCACGCCACGCTGGGCCAGCGCTGCTCGAGCAGACTGCGCAGCGCGAGGTAACCTAGCGGCGCGCCGAGAGCGAGCACCGCGGCCAGCAGCGGGTAGACGCGGCTTCTCGGGGCACGCTCGGCCTGGTCTTCCACGCCCATGGATCCCTGCTCGAATCGTGCCATGTGGAGAAAGCGGCGCACGTCGGCGGGGCGCCGCGCGGATTTTGCGCGGCCTACGGGAGAGGCGCGCCGGGACCTGTCGCTGCGCGATCAGGCGGCGCTACGAGGTGCCCGGACGGTCAGCACGGGACAGCCTGCTCCCCGCACGACCCTCTCCGCAACGCTGCCGAGCAGCAAATGCCCCAGCCCGGTTCGCCCATGCGTACCCATGACGACCAGATCGAAGGGCTCATCCTGGCTCAGACGCAGGATCACGTCCACAGGGTCGCCGCCGACCAACCGCTCGGTGATGCGCGCGCGCGGGCCGGCTGGAACCTTCCGCAAAAAGGAGTCCATTTCCTCTTCGGCCCGCGCCTCCGCAACGTCCGTCATCGGCTTGCGATGCTCCTCGCTGCCCGCGATCCACACGACCAGATCCGGCCGGACATAGGCCGGGAGCTCCCAGACGTGGAGCACTTCCACCCGCGCGTCGAAGCGCTCGGCAAAGAGCAGCGCCTGCTCGAGAGCGGCAAGCGAGCTGTCGGAAAAGTCTACGGGGACCAGGATGGCGCTGATCTTGTGCATGGCGCTCCGTTCCTAACGCTGCGGCGGGTGCGCCGCCAGAGGCTGGCCCAGGGTGCTGCAACGGTCGTGCCGGTTTCAACGGCTCTTCCAGCCGTTGCGGGGCGCGCTAGGAGAAGCGACACCCCGCGCTGACCACGCGCTGTCCTCGACGGCGGCGGCGAGCGGTGCGCTTCGACAAGCGCCGGAACGGCAGGAACACCGCGGCGAGGACGAGCGACCAGACGCTGAGCGGCGCGTGATGGCCAGGGGTCAGCGAGCAGCCGGAGCTGGAGCTCCCCGAGCTGCCGCTGCAGGTGGCCCCGTCGCCGCCGCTGTCGCCGCTGCAGGTCGCTCCATCGCCGGACGACGAATCGCCGCTGCACGTCGAGCCGTCGCTGCTCGACGACGAATCGCCGCTGCACGTCGAGCCGTCGCTGCTCGACGACGAATCGCCGCTGCACGTCGAGCCGTCGCTGCTCGACGACGAATCCCCGCTGCACGAGTCGCCGCTCGACGACGACGAATCGCCGCTGCACGAGTCGCCGCTCGAGCTCGAACAGCTCGCGTCGACGTAGACATTGCTGTCGGACCCGGTCGAATAGGTGCCACCACTGTAGCCGCCGCTGCCGCTGTAGCCGCTGTAGCCGCCGCTGCCGCCGTAACCGCCGTAGCCGCCGTAGCCGCCGTAACCGCCGTAACCGCCGTAGCCGCCGTAACCGCCGTAACCGCCCGATCCACCGGTGGACGAGGGCTGGCAGCCGCTGCTGTCGAGCTTCGACGCAGTGACGCCCGGCGCGCGGGGATCGGAGGCAACCTGCTGGACCGGCGAAGACGCGTCACTGTACGAGCCGAGCATCCCCTCGAGCCGCGTGAGCCCGGCCTGGTCGGCACGCAGACCCGAGAGCGCCATCGCGAAATCGTCAGCGGCGCCGCACCGCAGGCTGTTGGGGTCAACGCTGCCGACCTGGACCTGTTCGCTGCAGGTGGGATCGGCTCCACCGTCGAGCGGTACGCGGGCGAGCAGCCCTGGCGCGCAGGCGCGGGCGACCGCCTGGCCAATCGACCCGGCCACACGCGCCTTGTCGGCGGACGTGGAGCAATCCGCGGGGTCGCTGGTCGTGTCGCCGGTCTGCGCGGCAATTGCGAAGTACGCGTCCGCCGCCGGGGGCACGCTGCCGCCCTGACCTGACAGGACGGTCCACCCGAACAGGCGTTGGTTGCCGCTTGCCTCGCGGATGAAGGAGCTGCCGGCCTGGAGAGCCAGCAGATCGTGGCGCCTCTTCACATAGTCGCTGTTGCCGTTGAACTCGTGCCACGTGGCCTTCACGTCCGCGGAGGCAAGCTCTGTCCCGCTTATGCGCGTGCGCCCTGCCGCGACGAGCCACAGGGTATAGGGGATCGGATCGCTACCGCTCTTCCAGGCAAGCCCCAGCGGCAACGACGTGAGCTCGACGGGCTCGCTGATGCGCAACGTCTGGGTGAAGGCGGACTTGCCCTGCGGCAGCGCATAGAGCAGCGCCAGCAGGCGCTGACCGGGCAGGTCGAGCGCCGCGCGGTCGGCGGCCGAGAGCGCGAGCTGGTTCTTGGCGGCAAAGTCGTCGAGATCCAGAACGGTGTCGAGCACCGCGATCTGCGTGGGGTGCAGCGAGGCGCTGGGACCGTCGTGTGCGGTGTTCTCGACCATGTTCGTCGAGCCGCCCGAGCACACGACCACGTTGCCGGGAGCGATCACGCGGGGCGCCGTGGCGCGCTCCAGCCCCCGCAACCAAGCCTCGCTGGCCGGGTCGACCAACGAACCCGGCGCCACGGGCAGCACAACGGCCACGTGCGAGGCCGACCCCGACACGCGGAACGCCGTCCAGAGCGTCGTCTGCCCGGACGAGAAGGCCGCGGCAACCCTGAGCTCGTCCAGCTGTGCAGGCCCGTCCGCGGACGGGATCACGCGACCGATGGCCCACGCCGGCGGCGCCGCCAGGAGCAGCAGCAGTGCAAGGAGAGCGGCGGCGGGGCGGAAGCGATGCATGGCAATCGCGCTGGTGCAACGCTTGTGCCTCCTCCCAATACACAGCGATCACAAACACTTGCGCCTCGGTTCACGGCGACGCGTGAACGTCCGTCGCCGTGCCGCCAGGACGACACCTCCGTGGTCTGTGGGTGAGTCAGGTGTCGGGCAGGGCGTGCACCCGGAGCAGACTCTGCTCCGCCGGCACACCGAGCCGGAGCGGGAAGCCGTAGTGCCCGGTCCCGCGGTGGACATAGAGCCGGTCCGTGCCCCGGGCCCACAGACCGTGGTCGGGCGCGTTCATGAGCACACGCAGCATGGTCCAGGGCAGGCCCAGGCTCACCAGCCCCACCTGACCGCCATGCGTGTGACCCGACAGCACGAGGTCCGCCTCGCCGGGCGGCAGATGTCTGAACGCGCCGGGATCATGAAGCAGCACAATGCGCAGCGCGCCCGGCCGGCGCGGATGCGCACGACACACCTCGGCTAGATGCTGTGAGCGGCCGCGCCAGACGAAGTCCGCTCCGAGGATCTGCACCGGCCCGGCCGCGGTGACGACCTCTGCCGCGTCGTCGACGAGCAGGCGTGCGCCGATCCGCTCGAGCGCGTCTGCCACGGTCCGCGGTGCTTCCAGATCGTGGTTGCCGCGACAGGCGAACACACGTCCTTCAAGCGCGGAGAGCGGCTCGAGCGCCCGGGCGAGCAGATCAGGATCGCCCTGCGACTCCATGGTGAGGAAGTCGCCGGTGAGCACGACCAGATCCGGCTGCCGCGCAACGGCGCGCTCCGCGATGCGGCGGAGCCGCGCGACCGACATGAACGGACCCAGGTGCGGGTCGGTGATCTGCACGACGTGGAGCGGACGCTCTGCCCTGGCTCCGGGCGACCGGTGGCGGCGCACGCCGTCGACGACATGTCCGTCGCGAACCACGACGTCCACGTCTTCTTCGCGGCTCCAGAGCGATTGCACGACGCCGACCACCGCCACGGCATACGGGAGCCATACCAGAGGCAGCTCTGCGCCGAACGCCGCGGCCACCGCCCAGGGCAGCGACAGGATCGTCCCCGCGCCAAAGAACGCCGCCGGAATGCTGACCAGCACGCGGTAGGCGAGCGGACGCATGCGCGGCCGGACAAGCGACAGCGAATGCACGTACACCGTGGCGTGCAGATACAGGTACAGCGGCAGGACGAACGCGAAGCGCCGCACAAGCGACAGCACGATCAGCGTGTGGACGGCCAGCGTAACGCCGCGGAAGATCGCGTAGGTGCGCGAGCGGAACATGGCCGCCAGGACGACGACCAGCACCGCGGCAAGCGCGGACCCAAGGCCGAGATAGAGGGTCACGTCGGTCGACATTCCATGCGACAGGCATGGACTTGGCGCAGCCACGGCCCCAGCGCAAGTGCGACAGGAGAGCCGCGGGGCGCGGGCGGGCCTATAATGCCGCCGTCCCCATGGACTACGTCGGCCGCATCTTCCGCCCTCCGAGCGAAGCGCAGAGCCTGATCCTGCAGGTGACCGTGGGCTGCAGCCACAACCGCTGCACGTACTGCGACATGTACCGGGACAAGCGCTTCACCGCCAAGCCGCGGGAAACGATCGAACACGACCTCGCCGAAGCAGCGCGCATCGGGCCACGGTTCTCGCGGGTATTCTTGTGCGACGGCGACGCGCTGATCCTCTCGACGCGGCGTCTGCTCGAGGTCCTCGGAGGCATCCGTGAACGGCTGCCGTGGGTAGAGCGCGTGGGGGTGTACGGCGACACGCGGAGCGTCGGCAACAAGAGCGTGGAGGAGTTGCGGGAGCTGCGGGATGCCGGGCTCGGCATCGTCTACCACGGCGTGGAATCGGGGAACGACGAGGTGCTCGAGCTCATCGACAAGGGCGGCACGCGCGCCGAGTGCGTGGAGACGGCGACCAAGCTGCGCGACGCTGGCATTGCCCACTCGGTGATGGTGTTGCTCGGCGTCGGCGGTCGGGAGCTCTCGAAAGCGCACGCGCGGGACACGGCGAGCCTGCTCTCGGAGATGGACCCGCCGTTCGCCGGCGCGCTCACCACGACGTTGGTGCCCGGCACGCCGCTCTTCGAGCTCTGCGAGCAGGGCGGGTTCGAGCTGCCGGATCGCTTCGGCCTGCTTGCGGAGCTCCGCACTATCGTCGCAAACGCGAAACTTTCCGGCTGTCGCTTCTCGGCCAATCACGCGAGCAACTACCTGCCGCTCACGTCCGTCTTGCCGCGCGACCGGGAGCGGGTGCTGGCCACCCTCGAGCACGTGCTCCGCGAACGCGATGAGAGCCTGCTCAAGCCCGAGGCGCTGCGCGGGCTGTAGCCGCGGAGCTGGAGGAGAGCGCGGGGATGGCGCTAGTCAGCATGCGGGGCGTGTCGAAGCGGTTCGGCGAGAGCTGGGCCGTGCGCGACATCGACCTGGAGTTGGGAGAGGGCGAGCGGCTCGCTCTGATCGGCCCGAGCGGCTGCGGCAAGACTACGACGCTGCGCATGATGAATCGCCTGGAAGACGCGACTACAGGCGAGATCGAAGTGCTCGGCGAGCGCGTCACAAACGCGGATCCGGCCGAGCTCCGCCGCCGCATCGGTTATGCAATCCAGGAAGTCGGGCTGTTTCCGCACTACACCGTGCGGCAGAACATCGCCGTCGTGCCCGAGCTGCTGGGCTGGGCGCGCGCGCGCACCGACGAGCGCGTCGACGAGCTACTCGAAATGGTGGGGCTGGTGCCCGGCGAGCACCGCGATCGCTATCCGCGTCAGCTGTCCGGGGGCCAGCGCCAGCGCGTGGGGATCGCGCGTGCACTGGCCGCCGATCCGCCGCTCGTGCTGCTGGACGAGCCGTTCGGCGCGCTCGATCCGATCACGCGCGAAAGCGTGGTCGAGGAGTTCTCCAACCTCACGAGGCGACTCGCGACGACGTTCGTCCTGGTCACGCACGACATCGAGGAAGCGGTCCGCCTCGGCGATCGCATCGGCGTGATGCGGGAAGGCCGCATCGTCCAGTCGGGGTCGCCCGCGGACATCGTGCGCCGCCCGGCTGACGACTTCGTGAAGGCCATGCTGGGGCGCCGCCGCCGGCAGCTGCTCCTGCTGACGACCGCGCTCGGCGACCTGGTCGGGCTCGGGGCAACCACGGCGCCCCCGGGCGCGCGCAGCATCGAGCTGGATGCGTCGCAGAGCCTGCTCGATGCACTGGAGCGCCTGGAGAACGAAGGCTGCGACACGGTCTCCGTATCCGCCGCCGAGCACGCCATCTTCCTGACGAAGAGCCAGCTTCTGGAGGCGGCGTGGTGAGGGGCGTCGACTGGCAGGCCCTGCTGGTAGCGACGGCGGAACACCTCGAGCTGACGGCGATCGCAGTCGGCATCGCCGTGGCGATCGGGGTTCCGCTCGGGGCCTATCTGGTTCGGCAACGCTTCCTGTCGGCGCCGGTGCTGGCCGTGGTGGGCACGATCCAGACGGTCCCCAGTCTGGCGCTGCTGGGACTGCTCATTCCGCTGATGGGCATCGGCGACAAGCCGGCGCTGGTCGCGCTTTTTCTGTACGCGCTCCTACCTATCGTGCGCAACACCTACGCGGGTCTGTCCGGCATCGACCCGGCCATGGTCGACGCCGCTCGGGGCATGGGCATGCGGCCGCGGCAGGTGCTGTTTCTCATCGCATTGCCGCAAGCGTTGCCGGTCGTGATGGGAGGCATCCGTACCTCGACCGTGATCAACGTCGGCGTGGCCACGCTCGCCGCGCTGGTCGGCGCCGGGGGCCTGGGCAAGTTCATCTTCCGCGGGATCGCCATGGTCGACATGCCGACGGTTCTTCTGGGAGCCGTGCCCGCGGCGCTTTTGGCGCTCGCTCTCGACGGACTGTTGGCGCTGCTGGAGCACAAGCTCGTCCCCGTGGGGCTCAGGGAGAGCTGAGCGTTGCGATCGCGAGTCTGGGCGGTTTTCGGGCTCCTCGGGTTCGTGCTGGCGGCAGTCGCGATCTTCAGTGGCGTGTTCGCCCTGATCGACGGAAAGGCGCGGCGCGACACGATCGCGATCGGCTCGAAAGCGGACACGGAGGGGATCCTGCTCGGCGAGATCATGTCCCAGCTGATCGAGCGGCGCACCCATCTGCACGTCGAGCGACGACTCGATCTCGGGGGGACACAGATCTGCTTCCAGGCGCTCGACCGGGGCGCGATCGACGTTTATCCGGAATACACGGGCACCGGACTGATGGCCATTCTGGACCGTCCCGCGGCGACCGATCCGGGCCGGGTGCTAGCCACCGTGCGCCGCGACTTCTTCAAGCGCTGGTCGTTGGTGTGGCTGCCGCCGCTCGCCTTCAACAACACGTATGCGCTGGCGGTGCGCCGCACGACCGCGCAACGTCTGGGCATGCGCCGGATTTCCGATCTCGCCGGCCATCCCGAGCTCCGCGCGGGGTTCACCGCGGAATTCCTGGCGCGCCGCGACGGCTATCCGGGCCTGGAGCAACGCTACGGGATCCACTTCCGCGATGCGCCTCGCAGCATGGAGGCTGGGCTCATGTACCGGGCCCTCGCGGGCAAAGCGGTGGACGTGATCAGCGCCTATGCCACCGACGGGCGCATCGACAAACTCGGGCTGGTGGTGCTGCGCGACGATCGGCACTTCTTTCCGCCCTACCAGGCCGCGCCGCTGATCCGTCACGACACGCTGCTCGCCCACCCCGAGCTCAAGCGCGTCCTCGAGGTGCTCGGCGGCCGCATCGACGACGCGCGCATGCGCCGCATGAACGCGGAAGTCGACATCCAGGGTCGCAGCCCCGAGCAGGTAGCTCGCGCATTCGTGGCAACGCTGCCCGAATGACTAGGCGCCCGGCGCGCCGACGTGCCGGTCGAGGAACTTGAACGTGTGCTGCCAGCAGCGTCGCGCATTCCGTCGCCAGATCATCGCGTGGAACGCATGCACTTCGCCCGGGTAGTACTGGGCCTCGTGCTCCACGCCGAGTCGCTCGAGGGCCTGAGCCAGCCTCTGCGAGTCGTCGATCAGCGGATCCTTCGTGCCGCACGGCACGAAGAACGGCGGAAGTGGCCGGTCGGGGCGCGCGCCGCTCTCGAGCAGGACGAGCGGATCCGCCAGATGCATCGCCTCGGCGGATTGACCGGCGCCTTTCCGGAGGTACGCCTCGCTCACCTCGAGCAGGCGATCGTTGATGAACGAGCTCATACGCGGCCAGCGCTCGCGGAACCTCTGGGGATTGCTGACCTGCAACATGCCGCAAGCCGGGACGACGGCGCGCGGCTGGAGCCCGCACTCCCACACGCGGCGCGCCCACGGTTCCTGGCGCTCGTACGAGGTGATCACGGCCAGCGAAGTAACCAGGTTCGCGCCCGCGCTCTCGCCCGCGAGCACCAGCCGCGACGGATCCGCGCCGTAACTCGCAGCGTGCTCCGCCACCCACTCGAATGCCGAGCAGGCGTCCTCGACCGCCGCCGGGAAGGGATGCTGCGGCGCCAATCGGTAGCTGATGTTGAACACGACGTAGCCGCGCCGGGCAAAGGCGAGGCCCATCAGCCAGTGCGTGTCCTTGCTCAGAATGCGGAAGCCTCCCCCGTGCACGTAGAGCACGACGGGCAGACGCGACTCCGGGGTAGTCCCAGCGGGACGGTAGACATCGAGCAGGTGTTCCGCCAGACCGCTCGCCTGGTAGGGAACATCGTGGATGACCTCCAGGTTGTGCGCCTCCGGCCGTGCACGAGGATGCAGACGACCGGCTCCCGCCAGACCGCGGAAGAAACTGTCGACCACTGCCGCACCGGTCCGGCGTCGGAGCCGGGCCGGCAGGCCAGGGGATTGCACACCGTTCTGCATGTCGGGTCGGAGTCTATATCAGCCGGCGCAATTGTGCCATGCGACCTGACGGCTCGACGTGCACCTGCGCCCTCCCCTCACCGCAGAGGGTTACCTCAGGACCTGGATGAAGTCTCCTTGTCTCGAAGCTGCCTTGACGCAAACACCGAGTCAAGGCTAGTCACTCTGCGCGAGATGACCGATGTCCACGACAGGATCGAAGAATGCATCGCAGCGTTCGCCGCGGACATGAGCGAGATCGTCCGCCGTGTGGCCTTCGAGTCGGTATCCCGCGTGCTCGCAGGTGAGCCCGTGATCGCGCCTGACGATAGGCGGCAGAAGCGCACGATTCGACGGGGCCGGGGCAAGCGCACACGGATCGAGATCGAGCGCACGACGGCTGCGCTGGAACGCTACATCCGCACTGCGCCGGGGCGCTGCATGGAGGAGCTGTCCGACGATCTCGGGCTGAGCAGCCGCGAGCTGGCGCTGCCGGTGCGCCGGCTGCTGGAAAGCGGGCGAATCCGCACCGAGGGGCACAAGCGCGCGACTCGCTACTTCCCGGCGGACTAGCTCCGCTGCAGCCAGCCCTAGGCCTCGTCTTCCACGCGCAGCCAGAACGCGCTCTGGTCGCCCTCGTAGCAGACCTCGCCCTCGTGCTGGAACTCGAAGCTGTAGCGGACGACGTGGCGCGACTTTCCGAGGCGCTGGCGCGTGACGAGGCAGGTTGCTTCAATGGGCGAGCCGGGCGGGACCAGCTTGCGGAACGCGACCTTGTGGATGTTGGTGCCGTAGCCGACCCATCCGTCGCGGTGTCGCAGACCGAGCAGGTAGTAGGCATGGATGAAACCGAGCATCCCTGTGGCATGCACCATGACGGCGCCCGCCACGTGCCGCGGATGGCGCGTGGGGTGCACGCGCTGTTGATCCGTGAACGGAAGAGACCGGTCGGTAGGCATCCGGCAACGCACGAGTCGGCGTTCCGCGTCGGCTTCCAGCAGCCGATCGAACAGCAGCACCTGGGGGTCGTACGGCAGGTCGGCGAGGAACGCTTCGTCGAAAGCGCAGGGTGTCTGGGGCAGGTCCATCCGCGAGGCTCCGCTCATTCGCCCGCCACGTGCACGATGATCCGGCGCCGGTGCGGGCGCGCCCGGTGCTCCCACAGGTACAGGGCCTGCCACGTGCCGAGCGCAAGCTCGCCGTCGACAACCGGGATCGACTCGGAGCTCCGGGTCAACGCGGAGCGCGCGTGTGCGGGCATGTCGTCGGCGCCTTCTGCGTCGTGTTCCCAGCGGCGCGACTCCGGCGCCAGCTCGGCCATCCAGCGATCGAGGTCACGCAACACGGCGGGGTCGGCGTTTTCCTGGATGACCAGGCTGGCCGAGGTGTGACGCACGAACACCGTGCAGAGGCCCATCCTGACTCCGCTATCCCTCACGATCTGTCGCACCTGGGAACCGAGATCCAGAAAGCCGCGCCCGGAGGTAGGCACTTCCAGGGTTTGTTGGTGTACGGTCACTTGCTCCGCCGTATAGCATTGCCCGCCGCAGCGTGGAGCCCTTCGCCCACAACGTGGGTCAGTCCGCCGCATGCTGGAAAAGACACGCCACCTCAAGATCATCTCGCTCCAACGCCTGGAGGCCTTCCTGGACAGGGGGCCCGTGCGGCGGGGGATCTTCTCGCTCGCCCGGGGCATGGGGCGCCATCGCCTGGCCCAGGCCGCGAACGCAATGGCCTTCGACCTGTTCCTGGCCAGCATTCCGATGGTCGCGCTCGCCGGCTGGGCGTTCGCCAACGTGCTGAAGAACAGCCCCGAGACGCTCTACACGCTCTCCAGCCTGGTCGACCACACGCCGTACGACATCCACCTGCTCATCGCCAAGAACTTCGGGCGCTTCTCCGCGGGCGCCGTGGCGCCGCTGGCCGTCCTGGGATCGTTCTGGCTCGCGTCCTCTGCGTTCCACACCCAGATGAGGGTGTTCGAGGTCGCGCTCGACGCCGAGAAACGTCCCTGGTGGAAGAAGCGGCTGATCGCGCTCGGCTGCGTGCTGGTCGCACTGGCAGCTTTCGGCGCCAGCAGCTTCGTCGCGCTCCTGCTCGCCGGCGGTCCGATCGCGGTGCTCAAGGCGCTCGACCCGGATGTGCCGCACGGCGGTGCGAAGATCGTCAACTACATCGCGCTGCTGGTGGCGATCGTCACCCTGACCACGCTGTTGGCGGGCTTCTACCGCATCGCGATCAACCGTCCAGGCGTAAGGCGGCACATGTGGCCCGGCGCGATCCTGGCGGTCGGCATCGGCGGCATCTCCTCGTACGCGTTCGGTTACTATGCCAGCACGCTGGCGCGCTTCGCGATGTTCTACGGCAGCCTCGCCGCAGTCGCGATCGCGCTGGCTTGGCTGTGGATCTGGTGTGCCGCGCTCCTGACCGGCGCCGAGCTCAACGCACAGCTCGAGAGCGCCGAGCGCCGCCAGCGCCCGAACCCCGACCGGCACAGCCTGCGCCCGCCCGCCAAACCCAACGTGTGACCACGGTGCGGCGAGGCGCGCCGGATGGTCTCAGAACCCGCCGTCGCCGGTCGTGGACGGAATGCAGACGCCGAAATACTCGGGCATCTGCTTGCTCGACTGGCATTTGCCGTTGCCGCACCCCGGATCGGCAGCCGTCAGCGAACAGATCTTCAGGCACGTCCCCGTGGCCTGCGAGCAGACATGCCCCCACGCGCACGGGCACGGATCGCCCGCCTTCCCGGTGCCGGGCGGCGGAATGCAGCTCGTGAGCCCGTTGCCCACGACCATGCACGCGGTGCCCTGCTCCGGGCAGGTGCACTCGGCGGGGTTGGATGCCTGGCACGGATACGGTTCCGCGAGGTTGCAGTTGTCGGCTGGGACGCACACGGGCGCCATCTGCTGCGCCTGCCCGGCTCCGCCGTTCGTGGCGTCGTCCTTCAGCGGACGCTCCGCGCAGAACGTGCCCGCGAGATCCGGGTTGCAGCCGCCGTCGCCCGCGTCGCCCCCGGTCCCGCCCGGATTGCAGCAATCGCCCGCGCAGCAGAAGTGACGGCACTCGCCGGCCGCGCCATCAAGCACGCAACCGTAGCCGGGCGCGCAGTCGCTGGAGTCGACGCAGGGCGCGTGCTCGGTTCCCTGACCCGCCGGCTCGCAGGCCGCGGCGGGCGCACCGTTGTGCTGCGTGAGGTGACAGCCGTAGACCGGCGCTGGCGTCATACCGGCATCCGGCGAGGCGTCGCCCGGAGGAGGTTGACCGGCGGAGCCGTCGCTCATGCCCGGTGCGGCAGAGTCCGGACCGGCGCCTGCTTCCGCGTTCGGCATCGCATCGCCGCCGGGTCCAGAATCGCCAACCCCGCCGGTGGCGACGCAGGAGTTCTCCTGGTCGAGAGAATGCACCGTGCCGTCCTGGCCGAGGCAGCCGCTCGCGCACAGGGCGTTGTTGGACACTCCGGCTTCGACATCAGGGCCGGCATCGCCCGTCGACGTTTCCACGACCGTATCGCCGTTTCCACCGTCGACGGACCCCGGGCACTGCAGGCTGCTGGCGTCACAGGTCCCGGCGCCGTTCGCCTGCACGCCGAGGCTGGCGCAGCCTACGGCTGCCGTGCCGGAAACCAGCGCCAGGCCGAGAAGACCGCGGACAATGAAGCGGAAAGGTCGTGTCATCGAAGGCAGCAGGCCGCGCAGGCCAGCCCGGGATTGTACCCGGAATCCTAGCACCAGCCGCCAATAGAGCACATGTCGTGCCGGCCCCGGAACCGCGCCCCGGGCCGTCCGCGAGCCGCCGCCCCCTGGCAGCCGTGTCACGGTCGTGGCCCAGAACGGCCCCCGGCCAGCGCTACTTCAGCGTGACGTTCCGGACCACGAAGTTGTCGGCCTTGTCGTACACGCGCACGCTGAGCAGAACCGGACCCTTGGGAGCGAAGCTGGACACATCGGCGTCGAACTTCTCGCGCTGGTCGTCGAAGATCCCGTCGGTCGGGAAGAACGGGTACCAGACGCCCGTACCTGCCACCGAGATCTGGATCCGCTTGATGGGGCCGACGCCGTCGACGGCCGTCCCCAGCACGTGGCGGCCCTGGACCCTGAGCCCCTCTACCGTGGGCGGCGTGTTGTCGACGAGGACGATGTCGCTCAACATCTCGCTCTGCTTGGCGAGGCCTGGCGGATTCGAGATGTCGTCGCTCGCGACAAGCCGCACGCGGTAGCGCCCCTCGGGCAGGTCCGCCGTGTCCCAGGTGTATTCCGTCTTCGTCAGGACCTCGTCGGGCTTGAGCATGTCGTACCAGGTCCCGGTGCCGATCAAGCGATAGTCGACACGATAGCGCAGCTCGTCCTTGTCGGGATTGTCGACCTTCCAGGTGAGCTTGACCTTCGTGTCGGGCTTCTTGGTGATCGGCCCGCCCGACTTGTGTACGCCGTCGGACGAAGACGACGACGAGGTCTTCTTCTTCTTTGCACCCGAGCTGGCGTCAATCTCGGTGATGACCGCGCGAAGGTTGTCGGTGACAAACGGGATCTCGAGCTCGCTCAGCAGCGCCTTCGGATCGCGGCTCCAGCGCGCGCGCACCTGCAGGTACCTGCCGGCCGGGCTGCCCACGCGGGCCGGCGCAGCGACGGGCTTGCTCCAGTCGCTCCAGGTCTTGTCCGGCTCCTTCGTGTTGCCCGTACGCGTCGACAGCTCCAGCGTGCCTGTAGCCACCCAGCTCATGCGCCCGAAGTGAGCGCGGATGCCCGCGTCGAGGACCTTGCTGGTCCACACGGCATCGGCGCCGCCCACACCGCGCACGGGATGCAACACCGCCGGGTCGCTGCTGGCTACGAACTGCTGCTTGCCGGACAGGAGCAATGCCGTGACCTGACGCTCCTTGGTGTCGGCGACAAGCACCGAGTTGTGGTTGGCGTCCACTGTGTAGACGCGACCTTCAACGCCTGTGCCCACGTAGGGTCGGCCGTCGTCGCCCACGGCGAGGCTCACGAAGTGCTCGTCCTTGTTGTCGAGCAGCTGGTCGTAGGTCCCATCCGGCGAGAACTCGTAGAGCGTGCCCGTGCCCTTGGTCTTGGTTGGCGGCGTGGTCGGGCCGGCGGTGGTCGAGACGCCTCTCTCCGAACGCGACGGCGTGTAGCTGCCGCTCGTGATCTTGTTCGCGATGGCGTACACCTCGCCCTTCGGCCCGACCGCGATGTCGCGCACCTCGGTACGGTCGAAGTCGTAGAGCACGCTCGCCCTGCCCGGACCGGTGATCTTGTACAGTTTCGCCTTGTCGCTGGCGCCCGCGTAGACGGTGCCGTCCGGCGCTACCGCCACGCTCATCAGCTGCTGCTCGGGCGCATCGAAGTAGACCTGCGCGTTGCCCGTCTGGTCGATGCGCCACAGCTTGCCCTCGGGTCCGGTGGCCGCGTAGACGACGTTGTGCTTCTTGTCGAAAGCGACCTGCCAGACGTGCTGCGTGCCCTTGAGGGTGGCCAACGTGCCGAGCTTGCCCTGCTCGAGCTTCATCACCTTGCCGTCGGGCAGCGTACCCATCACGACGGTGCCGCCCCAGGCGTGCGCAAGCGAGGTCACGACCAGCGCTTTGGTGTCGGCCACCACGCTGACCTTGGCTCCCCTCACCGACAGCAGCTTGCCCTCGTTGCCGGTCCCGAGCAGCAGCGAGCCGTCCGGCATCGGCAGCATGCTCCAGATCGCAGTGCCTTCCGACACCGGCATCGCTCCCAGGTTGAACCCGGCGCGAACCTGCCCGGCGGAATCCACCGCGACGCCCTTCAGGTCGCCGCCCTTGAAGTCATCGCCGTCCTGCAGGTCGAAACGACGCGTGCCGACGGCGGCGGCCTGGGCCGCACACAGAAGCAGGGCAAGACCGATGGAGCTCTGGAGAAGTCGCTTTGCGGATTGGCTTTTCACTGGGGGCTTCCTCGGAGGGATGAAGATGAGCGAGGGGAACTACTGCGAGCAAAGCGAGCCCGCGATGAGCGAAGCGAATCGCGTCGGGGAGTTCGAGGGGCGGTGAGCCCCTCGCGGAGGATTCCGGTGGGGGCGGGCGGGTGGGACATTGATCAATGCAGTACCGGTTTCACTTCCACGCTCACGTGGTCCTGCCCGGTCATGAACTCGGGCAGTGGAACGACGAGCCGCGTCTCGGACCGGAACGTGTCGGGAGCCACGGAGCTTGAAGTCGGTCGGATCGCGTCCAGCGCTCCGGGGGGAAGATTGCGCGCGACGTGACCCTTGTAGCTCACCGCGGCGTCCCCGGCGTTGTACGAGATGATGAGCGACTTGGGCGGGTAGATGGCGTGGGCCAGATTGTGGATGAGCGCGTCGATGCTGTCGGGGTCGGCCTGGTCACGCTGCTCGGTATAGCCCGGGGAAATCTCCAGCGAGAGCGTCTTTCCCGCGAGATGTGCCGGGATGGGCACGGACACGATCCGCGTCACCGGCTTCGAGGCGTAGGGGATCAGAGTCAGGCGGATGCGCGCGGGCTGTCCAGCCTGCACCTCGGGATCGAGGATCTGGCTTCCGCGCAGGCGCAGGATGTCCCGCGCGTAGCGCAGCCGGATGGTCATCTCGACACCGTCGATGAGCAGCGGCTGCCAGGGGTTGTTCATCAGCGCGCCCATCGAACGCACCAGATTGGATCGAATGAAGTCCTGCGGATCGGGCGTGCCTCCGATCGCGACGCCGAAGTCTTCCAGGTCGATGCTGCCGTGGCCGTGGATAGCCAGATGGCTGTCGGCCGTCCAGCTCACGTCCTGGCGTTCGGCTGCGGTCGCCTGCAGCGCATTGCCCAGCGCGATCGCGAGGAACGCCGGAGACATGAACTTCTCCTCCGCCACCTCGAACTTCCAGTCGGTGACCGGCGCGCCGTCGACGCCCTTGATGTGCATCGTGACGGGGATGACCGGCGCCTTCACCCTCTCGTCGACCACGATCGCCGCCAGGCGATCGTTGACGAGCGCGCCCAGGGGCTTGTCGGGCTCGCCGATCTTGAACGACCGCATCTGGCTCGCCAGAAACCACAGCACCTTCCCGGTGCAGGTCGGCAGCGCCGTGACGCCCGACTGCATCATGGGATGGCCGAATGCAACGAGCCTCGGCCCCTGGACACGGGTCACCGTTCCGAGACCCATGGCACTCATGTCGCCGCGGATGAGCTGCACGCCGATGGCGCCGCCGTCGACGAAGTGGTTCGCCCCCGCCCCGCCCTGCGTGGCGCTACCTCCGCCGCCGCCCGCCTGCAGCGGGGTCAACCCCAGCGGCGAGAGCAGCTGCTTCGCGAGCCCGAGCGCCGAGCTCGTCATGCCGCCCATGAGCAGTGGCGTGTCGACCGGCCGGGCCGGGCTCGACGATCCGGGCAGCATCAGGGCGTTGCGCTTCGCGATCTGCTGCGCGTGCTTGGCGAGATCGTAGTGATCGAGGTTGCCGGCGAAGCGGTTGACCGAGCTCATCGAGCGGCGCGCCTGGCGCTGGTTGCCCGAGGGTCCCGGCACTAACGGCCAGCCGTTGATCATCTTCGGGATCGGCCGCCTGAACTCGTTCAGCATGTTCTGGATCGGCGTCACTCCTGCGACAGGCTCCGACCCGAAGGTCCAGCCGTAGGCGTAGGCCCCGACCATCTTGTCGTTGATGAAGACCGGGCTGCCGCTCATTCCAGCGACGACCTTGGCGACGGCCAGCCGCGGATGCTCGGTCTTGATCAGGATGAGATCCTGGCGCGGCTGGAAGTTCTGCAACACGCCGATCACGGTGACGCCGAAACGCTCCGGCGTCGTGCCCTTGAACACCGTGAGGCCGTAGCCCTTCATGCCCGGCTTGATGTCCTTGACAGGCATGATGCCTGGATGCTGCGCCGCGCCCTGGGCGTGGGCTGTCTGCCACAGGCCAAGGGGAGCCAGGAGGCCGAGCAGCACTGCCAGCACGAGCAGGAGCGTGTTTCTCACAGTCCGCGGAGTCTAGCAGTGCACCGCGCCGGACCAGCCAAAAGCGGCGGGGCGCGCCAGAATCCGCTCTGCCAGGCCGGCGGGCCGCGGTCCCGATCAGGCGCCGGCGTGACCCCGGACAGGCGGAGTCGGTCGCCGTGATCTAGCATCGGGAACCCGTGGATCTGGCCATATATATCGTTGCAGTGCTGGCCTTCGCCACGCTCGTGACCGCCCACGTGGCGCTGCTGTTCGGGCTGCTCGCCAGGCGGCCCCGCTGGCGCGCCCCGATCGCCCTGGTGATGCCGCCGCTCGCCCCCTACTGGG
This sequence comes from uncultured delta proteobacterium, assembly GCA_963826085.1. Classification (GTDB taxonomy): domain Bacteria; phylum Myxococcota_A; class Polyangia; order Polyangiales; family Polyangiaceae; genus CAWDXG01. The sequence goes on from CAWGVN010000001.1 coordinate 1,107,986, forward strand.
GCTACGACGCCGGCATGCGCGTGAGGACGTTGATCTGGGTGGGCGCGGTGTGCGTGTACGCCATCGCCATGATCCTGGCCACGCTGGGCGGGTAGCGTGCAGACGCGCGATGCGACGGCCGCTACTTGCGGTGCGGAGCCTTCTTGGTGAGCGGACGCATGCGCTGGAAGCCCTCCGCGACCCAGCGGTCACGCAGCTCCTGGGCAACCTCTTTCTGCCCGCGCCAGGGCACGGCGATCGCGTAGACGAGGCAGGCGTCGGGATACGCGGGGTATGTCGCCCACGCCGCCGAGAACTCGTGGTGCGAGAAGCCGAAGTCGACGTTACCGTCCACGTACTCGACGTCCATCGGCTTGCCGCGCCAGTGCGCGTCCTTCCGCTCGATGGGCTCGAGCTTCACGTCGAAGTTGCGAATCCTGGATCGAGCCCACTCCACGAAACGCTCCATGCAGGTGTCGGCGGTCGGCGTGACGCCTTCGGGCACATGCTTGACGAACACGATGGCGATCACGTGGTGCTCGTCGCCATAGCGGAAACCGGTGAAGTGGTTCACGCCCCAGTAGCGGACGCGCTTCCAGTTCTTCCAGTCCGGGAGCGGCGCTTCGAGCTCGCCATCCTTGTCGTTGCGGCGTCCCCAGGGCGCGTGCAGCACCCTGAGCAGCGCCGCGCGATGCGGATCCGCCGCGTCGCCTCCAGGCTCCGCCACCGTGACGGACGTCGGCGTGGGCGGCCGCCCCGGCGGCTGGCGCACCGCGCCGGGACCGCACGCAGTCGCGCCGGACACTGTCAGCGCGACAAGCCAGGTCGGCAGAGCTCGCTTCACATGCGTTGGACGCAGCACGGACTGATATTATGGAGCGAGCGGGCCCCGGAGGCGAACGTGCCGCCCGGCGGGCCAGTCGCGCCGGGCCGGAACCGGGGATACGCCGGGCGCCGGGAGGGACCGTGACGGGACCGGCGGTCAACGTCAGCCGCGCCTCGCGGCGGCGAGCTCGTATTGTGTCCGCCGCCACACGATGGAACGCTCGGCCCCGCGTGACGGGACCAGACCTCGAACCGATCCATTGTCCGGAATGCGGTGGTATCGTTCCCCTCGCGGACGCGGAGCACGCGCGCTGCCCGTATTGCGGGCACGCTACCGACCTCCCCGAGGACTACCGCGCCGCATTCCGCGCCGAGCAGGACGACGCGCCGACGCGGGAGCGTGCCGAGAAGCTCTACCGCAAGCTGTCGCGGCGACCATCCGCCATCCTGCGCGCTTGCGCCATCGTGTTCAGCGGCTGGTTCTGGCTCGGCGCCGGAGGGGTGCTGATGATGGGCGCGATGGCGATCTCGTTCGCGACCCAGTTCCTGTACTACGTGCTGTTACACACCCAGCCCTTCGAGGTTGCACCCCACAACATCACCGAACCGTTGCTGCTCGGAGAAACGGTGGGCCTGCTCGTATTGGGAACGGTGCTGGGCGTGTACGGCCGCCGCAAGACCCTGTCCACTTCGGAGCTCCAGGCGGCGCTCGCGGCTCGCCCGCCGTCTCGCGAAGGCGGGCCGGCGGAGTGCCGGGTGTGCGGCGCGCCGCTCTCCGTTCCCGTCGACGCTCTGGGCGTTCGCTGCACGTACTGCGGCAGCGACAATCTGGTCGAGGTGCCCCGGGAGTGGCTGCGCACGATCGTCTCGACCACGACGCAGGTCGAGAAGCGCGCAGAGGATGCCGCGCGCGCAATGGACGAAGAGCATCGGCGGCTGCGCAAATCGGCCTGGGTCCGCACCGGTGCTACCTTGGCTGGGCTCGGCGCCTACCTGGGTCTGATCTTTTCGATGCTCCCGTCCGGCGGACCTGCTCGCAACACGACCCGTTTCAGCAGACAGGACGGCCTGGACTACGCCCATGACGCCGCGTCGCGGATGCTGTTCCGCCGCACCACGATCCTCTACGAGCGCGCCTGGCATGACTACGAACCCGGTCCGCGGGCGGGACAATGCGCGCCGGTCCCGGTGGAGAAACAGGAATGCTCTGGCGGACAGTGCACGCTGCATCTGTTTGCAGCGCTCCACCGTGGCGATCGCCTGTCCCTGCGCTCGCCGACGCTCCCCGCGAACACCCGCATCCGCTTCGAGCGCCATCACCTCATTGGCGCCAACTGGCCGAACAATCCTTCGGAGCCGTTCGGGCCGATCGAAGCAGAAGGCACGATCGGAGGAGCGCACGCGGCGGCGCTGCAGGCCCGGTGGTCGAGCTTCTACGAGCTCGCGGTGTTCGTCCCCGAGCGCAGCCGCGACGACGTAACGCTGTGTGTCGAATGGCACTAGCCACGGCTCCAGGCCAATGATGCCCGGGCGCGGCGCGCCTACGCCTGGACGGTCTGCATCCGGATGGCGTTCAGGTCGTACACGCCCAGGCCGAGCTCGCTGGCCACCTTGATGTAGCGGGGCTCGCGGTGGGCCTCCTTCAGGGTCGGCAGCTTCCGCTTCTTGCGCTCTTCCTCGACGATGCCCCAGCCGATGCGATCCATCGCCACCGGATCGGTCGAGATGAAGACCGCGCCGTACAGCGTCTTCGTTCGCGGCTGCTTGTCGAGCGGGCCGCGGTCGTACTTGACCTTGAAGCCGTCGGTGATGTTCAGCCGCGCGCGGCTCGTCACGATCGGATGGTTATAGAGCATCGCGATCTGCGGACTGGCGTTGTGCGCGTGATGATCCTGGGGATTGTTCACGTTGCCGTGCGTCATGTTCTTGAGCAGGCCCGTGTAGCCGCAGATCGAGTGATCCTTGATCATGCTGATGTTGATGACCGCGCTCGCCTCGAGCAGGAAGCGGCAGTACTTCGTCGGGATGTTGTTGTAGATGCGCACATACGGCATCGGGTGGTTCTTGTTGTTATGCGTGGCCCACTTCACGCCGGCGGGCAGGTAGCCCTTGCGGGTTATGCGCGTGCCGGCCAGGAAGTTCGGGTACTGCTCGTAGACCGTGATCTTGTCCGCGGGCACACCGACCTTCAGCACGGCTTCGACGACCGGCTGGATCAACTCGGCGTTCGTGGCCAGTGCCTGGAGCGCGATGCCGTTGACCTTGATCGCGACAACGTCGTCCTTGTGGATGAACTTCTTCATCGCCTCGACGACGTTCGGCGCGCCGGTGAAGGCCGTCATGCCCTTCTCGAACATGGCGCGCGCGACCTCGGGCTTCGGCCAGACCTGGTTCGGCTGCATCAGCGACTTCACGTCGCCCGGCTTGGTGACCTTGACCACCTTGCCCGGCACGACCATCGGGGTGAAGCCCTTGGGCGGCTTGGCGATCAGCTGGTCGATCGACTCCGCCGCCTCGGCGTTGACCGCCGACAACAGCCCCGCTCCGACGATGCCGGCGCCAGCCACTGCCGCGCCCTTCATGACTTGACGGCGTGAAATCCGGCCGTTGGGCCCGCGACGCTCATTCATGTCTCGACTCCTGTGCCGTTACGTAAGGCCGGAGTAACACGCGGGCCATAGGCGGGCAAACGAGGGAGGTGGCGGCCGCCGCCGGCGAAACCGCGCGCCGCCACCCCCACCTCGAAGCAAACGCCAACGATCCCCGCTGCTTGGCTTCCGGCACGACTCTCGCTCCATCCCCTGGCGCCGCCGCCCGCCAAGCACCCCGCTCTCGAGGCGCGCGGCACGTCAACACAGGGAGACAAGTCATGGATGCCAAAATGAAGATCGTCTACGTCATCACCGAGCGCAACGGCCGCCACTACTGGAACCGCGTGGGCGTCGCCTTCGTCAATCGCGACGGCTCGCTGAACGTGAAGCTCGAAGCGGTGCCCGTCTCGGGCGAGTTCCAGATCCGCGACTACACGCCGCGCGACGAGGCGGCCGCGCCTGCCCGCCGCAGCAACGGCAACGGCATGTCGACCGAAACCGTCGTGGAGTACTCCTGAGGCTGGGTGCTCCGATGAGCTTCATCGAGCTGGAAACCGGACCGCCCCCGGGCGCTCCGATCTCGAAGAAGGGCATCGTCGGCGTCGAGGCGGGCGGGGGTCGCGAAGCGGCCCTCGCCCGACCCGGCGGGCGCATCGCTCGATGGCGCGAGCGCTACAGGCAGAGCGCGTGGGCGCCGCTCGCGCTCAAGGCCGGAGCGATCGTGTTCTTCATGCTGGCGCTCGCCGGCGTGGGAGCTCTGTCGATCCTCTCGGGCGTCGATGGTGTGCCGATCCCGGCCGGAGCCGCCGCCGACGACATCGGCTCCGCGTGGCTGGCCTCACAGAAGACGGAGGTGTCGCACGCGGGGAGCGCTGGTCCAGCGCCGGCGCCCAGCGCGTCGACCGAGTGCAACGACGCAGGTGCGCCGAAACGAGCGCGTGGCATCACCGCCGACGGGAAGGTCATCCTCAACGTCGCCAGCGAAGAGGAGCTCACGCGCCTGCCCGGGGTGGGCGAAAAGCGCGCCCAGAGCATCATCAAGCTGCGCCGGCGGCTGAAGCGCTTCCGCAGGGCGACCGACCTCTTGCGGGTACGGGGGATCGGCGTGCGCAGCCTCAAGCGCATGCTGCCCCACCTCGTGCTCGACCCGCCTCCGGTAGGCGACGCGGGCACGCGCGGCTGAACCCCAGGCCGGTGTCGCGCTGCACAAGCGGCACATGGTAGTCACGGGGCGTGAACCGTGTGTCGCAACGGGCTCTGCTAGGGGCCGCACTCGCGCTCGTCGGGCTGTCGGCGTGCGGCGCCGCGCAGTCGCCGGCGCCGCCACCGCCGGCGCCGACAGCGCCGCTTCCGGCGCCCGCCCCGGTCGCAGACGCCGGAACACCCGATGCCGCGCCAGTCGCGACCGATGGCGGCACCGAGGCCGCTCTGACCGGGGCGGAGTGCCCGGACGGGATGATCCACATCAAGAAAGACTTCTGCACCAAGGTCGAGCGCACCTGTCTCGACAGCACGTACGACAAGCCGAACCACCTGCACATCTGCCAGAAGTTCAAGCAGGAGCCGCCGAAGTGCATCGGCGAGCACGTCCAGCTCGATTTCTGCATCGACCGCTACGAGTACCCGAACAAGAAGGGCGCACACCCTCCGGTGATGATCGACTGGTACACCGCGGTGGGGCTTTGCGCGGCCAAGGGCAAGCGCCTCTGCTACGAGAGCGAGTGGACGGCGGCCTGCGAGGGGCCGAAGGACCTTCCCTTCCCGGCCGGCTACGAGCGCTCGAAGAAGATCTGCAACATCGACAACCGCTGGATCAAGCCGAGCCTCTCCAGGATCTACTCGGAGAAGCCGAGCGTCCGCGATCCGGAGCTCGAGCGCCTCGACGAGAGCGTGCCGAGCGGCGGAAAGCCCGAGTGCGTGAGCGGCTACGGCGTCTACGACATGACCGGCAACTTCGACGAGTGGACGCTCGCCGACCATGACCGGCCCAAGGAGCACGCCGTGTTCGCGGCGCTCAAGGGCGGAGCGTGGGGCCACGTTCGCAACGCCTGCCGCCCCGTGACGACCAGCCACTACCCGACCTTCAGCTACTATTTCGTGAGCACCCGCTGCTGCAAGGACCCGGCGAGCATGCAGCCGTTCTCGCCCGGCGCGGCCAAGTAGCGCGCGAGCCGGGGCAATCGGGTCCGCCTGCGTCGGCGCGCTGGCACGGTCTGGCACACCCGACCGCGCGATTTCACGGGCGTCTGGGGCCGTTCACGTGCGCGCTTGCACCGTCCTCGGGTGGCACACCGGTTGCTTTGGGCCGGTGCGAACGGCACGGAAGCCGAACCGAGGGAGATACGGACAATGATGCGGACAATCGGTAGGACGACGGGACTTGCGGCGCTGGCACTGCTCTTCGCGGTCGGCTGCGGCTCGTCGGCACAGCCATCGAACCAGGACCAGAACAACAACGGCGGCGACATTGCGCGCTCTTCGCTGAAGCACGACGACAATCCGCAGGTGGCCGACGCCGACTACCAGGCGTTGCTCGACGGCAACAGCGACTTCGCGTTCAGCCTGTACTCGGAGCTCACCAAGTCCGACGACGGCAACGTGATCATGTCGCCGGTGAGCGCGACGGTCGCGCTGGCCATGACCTATGCCGGCGCCAAGGGCGAGACCGCCGCCCAGATGGCACAAGCGCTGCACTTCGACCTGCCGCAGGAAAAGCTCCACCCGGCGCTCAACAAGCTCGCCATGGAGCTTGCGTCGCGAAACGTCGCGACGCACCACACCGAGGAGGGCGACAAGAGCCTGCGCCTCGATCTGGTCAACGCCACGTGGGCGCAGAAGAACTACCAGTTCAACTCGCCGTACCTCGACACGCTGGCTGTCAGCTACGACGCCGGCGTGCACCTGCTCGACTTCGAGTCCAATCCGGACGGCTCGCGCAAGACCATCAACGGCTGGGTGAGCGACAACACCGAGGGCAAGATCGCGAACCTGATCCCGCAGGGCGCCATCGATTCCACCACGCGCCTGGTGCTGACCAACGCGCTCTACTTCTACGGCAGCTGGGTCTACCCGTTCGACAAGAGCAGCACTGCCGACGCCGCGTTCCACCCGCTTTCGGGCAGCGACGTGCAGGTGCCGACCATGCACCAGACCGAGACGTTCTCCTACGCCGAGGGCACGAACTACCAGGTCGTCGACCTGCCGTACGACGGCGGCGCGGTCTCCATGCGCATCGTGCTGCCCGCGCAGGGGCATTTCGACGAGGTCCGGCAGGGCCTGTCGACGAGCTGGATGGCCGGCGTCGACAAGGCGGTGCAGGGCAGCGAAGTCTCGGTCAGCCTGCCGAAGTTCAAGTTCGACTGGGGCACGACCTCGCTCAAGCCGGCGCTGAAGGACATGGGCATGAAGGACGCGTTCATCTATCCGACCGCGGACTTCACGGGCATGGAGCCGAAGCACGAGCTGTACGTCGGCGACGTGCTGCAGAAGGCCTTCGTCGGCGTGGACGAGTCGGGCACCGAGGCGGCGGCGGCCACCGCCGTGATCATGAACGCCGGCAGCGCGATCGAGCCGCCGCCGAAGGAGTTCAACGCCGACCGGCCGTTCCTGTTCTTCATCCGTGACAACTCGGGCCAACTGCTCTTCGTCGGCCAGGTGACCAACCCGGCCAGCTGAACCCCGACCCCAATCCCCCCACAGCGGCGTGCCGTCCAGGCGGCACGCCGCTCTTTTTTCATCTGCACTACTCGACCGGGTGCTCGCAGGTCCGGTCGACGTTGACAGCGTCGTAGGGCACGGACACGAAAGAGAAGTCGCTCTGCTTGTGACCGCGGAAGACGACAAGCGAGAAGTCCGGCCCGAAGCGCGGCGGGGACGGCATCTCGTTGCAGCTGCCGGGATAGACGACCCGCTCCCGCCGCGTGGTGCGGGGCACGGTGTTGAAGACCAGTACGCGCTGCCCCTGGACCGCGAAGCTGTACGTGCCCCGCACCAGCACCACCTGCGACCCGTCCGGCAGAGTCCCCTGCCAGAGGCGCGCCGAACGCGCTCCGGCGCACGGAACCGTGACGACCAGCTTCAACTCGGGGCTCTCGAGGCGGAACGAGCGCGCGGCGCCGTCCGGCTCGCTGCAAGCATCCAGCGAGCGTTCGTCGGCCATGAAAGCGACCGGCCGCCGCGCGCCGAGCCGCACTCCCCGGCGCCGCGCCTCCCGCGCCAGCGCGGCGCTCTCCGCATGGTAGTTCGCGTCGGAGAGCTCATGGACCTGGGCGTCGGCCTGCTCCACGGTCGGCGAACAGCCCGCGGCCAGCCATGCGCCAGCCAGGGCGCCGAGCAGCATCGGGGTCATCGCACGCATCAAAGCCAGTCCAGGAGTGCGGCGGATACCACTTGTGCCTTCGGCCATCAACGCACCCGCCGTCGACGCGGCGCCCCGCCGTCGGTATATGCGCCGCATGGTTTCAGAGATCATGGATCCCGCGAAGTGGCACACCGTCGACGGCTTCGACTTCACGGACATCACCTACCACCGAGCGCTGGACCACGGCACGGTCCGCATCGCGTTCGATCGCGCGGAGGTGCGCAACGCGTTCCGGCCGCACACGGTGGACGAGCTCTACGCAGCGCTCGATCACGCGCGCATGTGGAGCGACGTGGGCTGCGTGCTCCTGACCGGCAACGGCCCCTCGCCGAAGGACGGCGGCTGGGCCTTCTGTTCGGGTGGCGATCAGCGAATCCGCGGCAAGGACGGCTACAAGTACGAGGACGCCGAAGGCGTCGACCCGGCCAAGCTCGGCCGGCTGCATATCCTCGAGGTGCAGCGGCTGATCCGCTTCATGCCGAAGGTCGTGATCGCCGTCGTGCCGGGCTGGGCCGTCGGCGGCGGACACAGCCTGCACGTCGTGTGCGACATGACGATCGCCAGCGAGGAGCACGCGGTCTTCAAGCAGACCGATCCCGACGTGGCCAGCTTCGACAGCGGCTACGGCTCCGCGCTCCTCGCCCGGCAGGTCGGCCAGAAGAAGGCGCGCGAGATCTTCTTCATCGGCGACAACTACTCGGCAGCGGAAGGGGCGGCGATGGGAATGGTCAACGCCGTCGTTCCCCACGAGAAGCTGGAGGAGTTCGCGCTCGACTGGGCCCGGAAGATCAACGGGAAGAGCCCAACGGCCATGCGCATGCTCAAGTTCGGCTTCAACATGATCGACGACGGCCTGGTCGGCCAGCAGCTCTTCGCGGGCGAAGCGACGCGGCTCGCCTACGGCACCGACGAAGCCCAGGAAGGCCGCGACGCCTTCCTCGAGAAGCGCCAGCAGGACTACTCGAAGTTTCCCTGGCACTACTGAGCCGAAGCGCGCGCTCGGTGCGCCGAAGAGCTGGAGACGTTGACCGGGATGTTGTCGGCGTCGTTCTGGCGCCAGCGCAGAGCAGCGTTGTCCTTACCGAAGCCTCTGCATCTATTGTTGAATATTTTCAACTTGTATACGTGCTGATTCAATTCCTGGCGTGCATTTTCCGGGGATTCTGCCGGATGCGGTTGTGGCCCGGGCCTTGCTCCAGGGCGGGCATGGCACACATGGGGAAGAAGCTGCTGGGACTGTTGGTGGTGGGCGCTGCGCTGCTCGGGGGTTGCAGCGTGAGGACCGGAGACGGGAGCCCTGAACTCACCAGCGCCGTCTCCACCGACCACCAGGCGATCGTCGAGGGGACTCCGGAAGCCTACGGAGTGGTCGGGCTTCTCAACGACTCGAAGACCGACTTCTACGTGCTCGACGAGCTCGTGCCGCTCGACAAGCGCGCTGCGACCAACCTGATCGCGCACCGCAACGGTCCGGACGGCGTGCTCGGCACGGCCGACGACAACCTGTTCGACGATGTCACCGAGGTCGACGACGTGAAGTACGTCGGACCGGTCGCCCTGGCCAACCTGCTGGCCTATGCCGAGGCGCAGGGCTACGTGCCCACCGGCGACGACGTGCTCGGCGTCTACGACGACGTGGCCTTCACCGTGAACCAGGCCACGGCCACGCTGAAGCTCGTGAACACGGCAAGCTACGACACGCTGGACAACGATGTCGCGCTCGACAAGCGGGCCGTGGACTCGATCATGGCCGCGCGCAGCGTGGAGAGCATGCTCGAGCTCGAAGGCCTGTACTTCGTGGGTCACTCGGCGATGTTGAAGCTGCGCGACTACACGCCGGCAGCGGCGCCCACGCCCACCACGGGCACGACGCCCAACGGCATGGAGTGCGATGCCGACAGCGACTGCCAGAGCGGCTTCTGCGCCGGGCTGCTCGTTCCCTGGCTGTCGCGGGGCTTCTGCCAGGATCCCTCGACCGCGGGCACCTTCACCAGCACGGCGCCGGTCGCCATCACCGACGACGGCAATCCCGTCGAGAGCACCATCCCGGTGAGCGGTCTGGCCACCGTTCCCCTGGACGTGGTCGTCGACCTCGATATCGATCATCCCCGGAAGCAGGACCTGGTGGTCGTGCTGCACCAGCCCGGCGGCGCCGAAGCCGTGCTCTGGAACCACGAGGCGAACCCGCCGAGCCACATCGTCGCGCCCTCGGGCATCGAGGGCGACAACATGGTCAACGGCGACTGGGTGCTGGAGATCACCGACACCGTGACTGGCGAGAGCGGGACGCTGAACAGCTGGAAGATGTGGCTTAGCTCGACCTACGACTGACGGGGCAGCCCCGTCGGCGGCGCCGGTTTTCTGCGGGGGGACTCTACTCCGTGGACGTGTCGATGGTGCTAGCATCGAGCGAGTCAACGTGCATGCTTCGAAGGATGACTCTTCCGGATCCGTGAGGCCGTCGGGCGAGCGCACGGAGCACGAGAGCGCGCTTGCCCGGACCTGGATGCACGCGCGCACGCATTGGGAAGTGTTGCTCGCCGTGGCAATCCTGTTCGGCGTCCTCTTCACGATCGACACGTTCGCCCTGGCTCGACCGGCCCTCACGCTGACACTGGCTCCGTTGGCGTTCCTCGTACTGGCTGCGCTGGTCCCGCTAAGGCGGAGCTCGGTCGTCATCTGGGTCGGCGTGTTCGCGGCACTAGCGCTGGTCATGGCAGACACCAGGATCGTCGGCCTCGCGTACCCTGCGGTCGCTCTGCTCGTCCTTCTTCTCCTGCGTCGTTCGCCCGGAGGAGCGCAAGAGTGAGTCCCGCAGCCAATCTGTTTCGCGTCGGCGCTTTCGTCGCGTTGCTCTTCATGATCCGCTACATGAAGAGGACCGAAGGAACGCGGGCTGCGACCATTCTCGTCGTGTACCTGACCCTTTTTGCCTGCCTGCACGAGCTCATCAACTGGCTCATGGCCAGGGCCACCGGCCTCCCGCTGCCGTACTCGCCCGCAGCCCAGCTCGGCCACGTGGGCTTCCTGAACCTGGTCGTTGTCGCAGGATGGGTCTTCACTTTTCTTGTGTCGTTTGCGCTCGCGAAGATGATCCAGAGGCGCAACTTTCCCGGAACAAACATCTTCCTGACCTTTGTCCTGACGGCCCTCGTAGCGACCGCGATATCCTATTGCGTCGAGATCACGGGAACGAGAATGCACCTCTGGACGTGGCAGCGGCCACGCTTGACGCCGTGGGTGCCCTTCGGTTGGCCGCTCGACGCCGTAGAGGGGTGGTCGTTGACCTCGTTCATGACGGTGTTGCTCTACTGCGCGGTTCGCTACCGGCTCTTCTTCCAGACCACAGGGCGTTCCCTGCTTGCGACCGCGGGGGTGCTGTTGCTCATGGCCTTGGCGATTTCCGCGGAAGCGTGGCTCGGGCACAATCCGCCCCCGTTCCGTTTTGTCTACGTAGCCTACCTGCTGGCTGCGCTGTGGCTCGGGTTCTCGGCGCCGCGTTCGATGCTGGGCTCGAGCGGCGCCGCGCTCGAGGATCCGTCGAAGGCTGGAACCTGACGGCCGGCTGGCGATCCCGGTCAGGCCGGGCGGGCGAGATACTTATCGAGCAGGCCGTGCATGTGGATCAGCCGCGCCTCGTGCTGGCCGAGCACGAGCTCCTGGAACCCGGGCGACCGCATCCCGTGTTGCACCTCGAGGACCGCCGAGATGTCCTCCTCGATCGTCTTGCCGGGCGACGGCCCCTCGCCCGGACGCACAAAGTTCCGGATCTTGGGTGTCGGCCGCTCCTCGCCGGGCGCGAGTCGCCGGTAGTCGAAAAAGTCGTACCACATACGCTCGGGGTCGGTCGGGTGCGGCCGATACGACTGGAGGTGGAGGATGTGCGCGTAGGCGTTCATCGTGAACGTCGGAAATGCGTACGCGTTGAAGCACGACACCAGCTGCTCGTCGGTCAGCCGCGAGCCCCCGCGCGCGTCAAGCGCAGCGCGGATGGCGCCAGGGATCCGGGACGGGTCGTTCTCCAGCGACGCGACGTCGACGCCGAAGCTCGAGACGAACTCCGAGAGCTCGGGGCTGATGCCGGGAGAGCCCTGGGCGAGCCGACTCGGTCGGGCACACGCATAGGTGCCCATCATGTGCGGACCGTAGACGCCGTCGCGTCCCGAGGCGTCGTCGTACACGCCTAGCAGGTTCGGGTGGACGCCCTGGATGTGGTACATCTCGTTGAAGATGTCGATTACCGTCTTCCAGTTGCAGGAGACGTCGAACGTCGCCACCTCTTTGAGCGCGTAGCGCCCGAGATCAGACCGAGGACGTCCCTGCCGTCACCGGCGCAAGCCACTCGGCCAGCGTCTCCTCCGGCTCGCCGAGATGCACCCAGACCTGCCCTTCCCAGATGTCGCACGCGACCAGGGGGAGGCAGGGCGCGGAGTCGAGCAACGGACCGAAGACCTCGCGATCGGGCGCGTTCGCGAGGACGCCGTCATCGTCGTACTGCCAGTGATGGGTCGAGCAGCGGAGCTGCTTTGTGTTGCCGAAGCGCTCCCGCACGAGGCGGCGGCCGCGGTGCTGGCAGACGTTATGGAACGCGCGCAGCGTCCCGTCCTGGCCGCGGATGACGAGGATGTCCGCCATTCCGACGGTCGTGGTGTAGAAGTCACCCCGATTTGCCAGGAGGTCGAGAGGCGCGGCGTGGAGCCACACGCGCCGCCACAGCCGCTCCCGCTCCAGCGCGGCAAACTCCGCGGAATAGTAGCGTTCCTTCGAGACGCGGGCGGGCGCCGGCAGGTGGGGGACGATCGACAGTGGCTCTCTGGATGTCATCGATGGGCTCTCCTCACGGCTCCCAGTCGTCGGGCAGCGCGGGCCACGCCGGCGTGCGCCCTCCATAGACGCGCTCGATTGCCGTCATCGTGCCGCTCGCCAGCGCGGCCCTTGCCTCCGGCGAGGGCGACGCACCGAGCATCTCCCTCACGCGCGGCGAAGCGGACTCCCGCAGCTTCCGACCGGCATGCGTCCAGTGGTCGTTGTTCTGTATCGGCGTCGTCTCGTGGCAGAGCATTACGTTGAGCATCCGGCGCGGAAGCTTCGTCGTGTTGTGCCCTCGCGAGTGGAGGACGGTCGGGTCCAGAACGAGCGCGTCTCCGGCCTGGAGCAGGATCTGGACCCGCGACATGAACCGGTGCGGGCCTTCCGATGGCGCCGTGATCTCCTCCGCCGGGAGATGATGGCTGCCGGGGACAACCCATGTCGAACCGTTGTCGGCGCGGTAGCCGTCGAGCGGCAACATGAACCAGAGGTAGCGCGTCGCGCCGGGCACAGGCTCGACATCTCGATGCCAGCCCTCGGTCTCCAGCCAGTCCACTTCGGGAGCCGGCGCCGAATCGAAGAGCAACATCTCGAGGAGCTTGTGAGGACCTATGACGGCCTGCGTGAGCTCGCGCATCGTCTCGTTTTCCAGGAGGCGGAGCGGCGCGTCGCCCCAGAGGTAGATGGACCGCGCACCGAAGTAGAAGTCGCGGTCGAACACTACCGCCGGCACCTTCGCGCCCTCGTCGAGCTTGCGTCGCGTCGCCGCGAGTGCGCGGTCGGCAGCTGCGCCAAGTTCCGGGATCTCTTCGCGTGACACGAAATCCGGCAGGAGGGTGAACCCCGAAGCGCGAAGGGCGAATGTGTGCGCGGAGAGCGGTACCCGAGCGGGGACCGCGGTGCGCGGCGACGTCGGCGAAGCGACGCCCGACGTGTCGGTCGTCGGTGGGGGACCCGCGACGGGTTGTGCGGCCGCGAAGAGCTCCTCGATCTTCCCTTCGTTCGTCGCCAGGCTCTGGGCAAATCGCTTCGCCACGAGCGCGGCCTCACCGGAGCTGACCCCCGCGTATCTCGAGTACGACACGCGCGCACCCGGAACCCGCGCGATCGACGGCCCGTCCGCGTTCCTCGAGACCACGACGGAGACGCTGGCGCCGTCGGCGCGGTGCAGGTCGATTACTACACTCCCCTGGCGATCGACGAGGGCCGCGCCTCGGCGCCAACGTTGGTCGTTCGGCTGTTTCAGAGCCGGCTCCGGCAGTTCGCTCCGCGAACCTGTCACGGCGCAATCGTACCCGACGCCGCGCCTCGGTCAACCACGCCCGGGGCCCGTCGATGCCGCTATTCCAGTTTCCTGTTCGCGGTTGCCGGCGTCTGTCGCGACGGCTAGCATTGCATCGATGTCCACGCTCTCGGCGGGCGACGAGTCGGTCACCGCGACTATTGCAAAAGAGCGTTACTACGCGGAATCCTACGCCAGGGCGGAGCACGACAGGCTCTGGCCGAACGTGTGGCTTCACGCAGCGGCGCTCGATCGGTTGCCTCGTCCAGGAGCGTTTCTCCGTGTCGAGCTCGGCGGCGTCGATGTGCTTCTGGTACGCGGCGAGGACGCGACGGTTCGCGCGTTCCACAACGTCTGCCAGCACCGCGGAAGACGGCTCGTCGACGCGCGGAGCGGCGAGGCAAAAGCGCTGCGCTGCCCACAGCACGCGTGGCAGTGGCGTCTCGACGGTTCGTTGCTTCACGTGCCAGACCGCGAGGTTTTCGGATGCCTCCTCGACGACGGCGCCGCCCTCCACGCGCTGCCTTGCGAGTTGTGGGCGGGCCAGGCGTGGGTGCACCTGGGGACGCCGCGGGAAACGCTGCGGGAGTGGCTCGCTCCGCTCGTCGAGCAGCTGGAGAAGTACGATTTGGAGAGCCACGCGCTCGTCGAGGAGACCACCTACGACGTTCCCTGCAACTGGAAGGCGGCGGCCGACCAGTTCAACGAGGCGTATCACGTGCGCACCGTGCACCCGTATCTGATGGGGGCGCTCGACGACACGACCGTGCGCGACGAGGTTCACGGACCGCACGTGTTCTCCACGTTCCGCATCGGAACGCCCAGCCCTCGCAACCAGCTCACCGAGCTCAGTCCCGTGCTCGTCGAGTTCCTGACGGCGAACGGCGTCGACCCGGCGTCGCTCGACGGGGATGCGACGCGGGCACCCGAGGCCCTTCGCCGGGCCATGCGCGCTCGCGGGATCGTCAAGCTCGACGACGACGAGCTCCTCTCGTGCCGGAACTGGTCGGTCTTTCCCTCGATCCGTCTGAGCGCCTACGGGCACATGTTCCAGATCGACCGCTATCGCCCTCACCCGACGGACCCGGAGCGGTCGTGGCTGGATCAGTACACGTTCATGCGCGTCATGCCCGGCGAGCCGCGCCCGACCGCTGCTGTGGCCAGCTTCACGTGTACCGCCGAGCGCGAAGGCGAGCTTGTCACCGAGGGAGGCGCGAAGCTACCGCGCGTGGTGGATGACGACGCGCGCCAGATGGTCGCCGTGCAACGCGGCATGCACTCGCCCGGTTTCCGCGAGCTCCGTCTGGGCGGACACGAGCGGCGGATCGTGCACATGCACGCCATGCTCGATCTCTACGTTGGCGCCGTTTGACGGCTCTCCGCTGACGGCACGGGGCCGATCGAGAGCGGTTCGACGTGGCCGTCGGGCAATGCGCGGCTCTGCCGCTTCACTTCTGCGGCGGTGGTGCCACGCAGAAGGTGACGACATCGCACGATTCGCCCAGCCGGAACGGGAGGGGAGGCGCGATTGCGGCTCCCGTCGCGTCGAACCGCAGTATCGCGCCCGCGCGCAGCACCGAGTAGGCGGCAGCGTTTGCGCGTTGCTCCCGGAGGCGATGGTCGAGGAGCGCGTCGAGACGCACCTGGATGCCTTCCGGATGGCGCAGGACTTTGCCGCGGAAGAACGCGTAGTCGTCGTTGTCGAACAGGAACGCATGGCCCAGTCCATCCGCACCGACCAGCTGGGCAGGCGAGCCCGCCGCGCGGATCGCACGCTCGAAATGTGTGCGCGTGGCTGCGCTGGCCGGGTCGGGGTGCACCAGGCGTACGCTTGCGACGGGGCGTTCGGGCTCGACGACGCGGAGCCGCTCGCCAACCGCGGCGAGCCATGAAAACCGCGGCGGCTCGCCCGGCGCCCAGGGGACCATGACATCGTGAGGGAGCGCGTGGCGCAGGCGTCCTTCCCTCCAGATCAGCGCGAGCCTGGATGTTATCGTGATGCGATCCCCGTCGGCGATTGCCTCGGCGAACGCGGAAAGGTGCGGGGCGTGCCCCATCGCGTGCGACCTCTTGTAGGTCCACCCATCCGGGACCGGCGCGGCATCTTCCAGCACTATCCGGCTCCCGACCGATAGGACCAGCTGCGGGGCAAGCCTCGAGGCGCTGTCGGGCCGGCTGAAGCCGGCCTGCTTCGCTCGATGCACGCGTTCGAGCGAAGCGGGGCAGTCCATCCGACAAGGCACGTACTCGATCATGCCCCACGCCGCCCACGGATCGAGATCGGCTTCGGCCACCCCTTCGGTGGCCGCCACAGCCAGCGCCAGGCAACGGAGGTCGTCCGACGCAACGTCCGCGCGCTTCGCGTACGCCTCGACGCAGCAACGCGGATATCCCAGCAAGCGCCCCACCTCCGCCACCTCTTCTGCCGAGCTCTCGATCGCGTGGTCGATCCGGTCTGCGAGCGCGCGCAGTATCTGCGGATCGCGAGAGGCCAGCACGATCGGGAATGCGCTGGAGTCGCCGCCCTCTTCGCGAACCCGGTTGGGCGCACGAACGGTGTCGACCAGCGCCGTCGCGAATCCCGCGGCAGCGAGCTCCGCTTCGATCTCACCGGCTCGATCCCGGTCATCAAGCTCCAGCTTGACAGCGGGCTTGATGCCCGCCTCGAGCAGCCGGATCTCGGTCAAGTCCCTCGTTGCGGGAAGCAGCCACGGCGCCCGGCCCTCTCCCTCTCCCAGCAAGCGCCGTACGGACAGGAGCTCGGACTCGCTTCGATGCGCCTGCTTCTCGACACCGGCGAGCACCGCCTCGTCGTCGTGGTTGTCAGCCTGCTCCGCTTCGAGAACGAGCGCGGCGAGTGCGAGTGCGGGCCAGTCATCGCCCGCGCGCGGTGCGAGCAGCGCCTCGAGCTTCGCGCAGAGAGCGAGATCGCGCTCGTTGTCCGGAACCGTGATCCGCGTCCACAAGCTCGCGATACGCTCGACGAGCCGGTCGCCGAGGCCGACGCCCGGACGGTGCCACGCGCAGGCCCGTCCGACGCCCAGCGCCCGGGCGAAGTACGCGTCGCGGAGCAGACTGTCGGGGCTCGTCCCAGCGGCAAACAGGCCAAGCTGGTGGGCGCGAAGCCGCTTCCATTCGAAAGACCCCGGATAGCGCCGCGCAAGCTCGTCGAAGCGCGCCAGGCATTCGACGTTCTCGAGGGCGGGGTGTCCCGGTTCGTCGACGCCGGGAGAGAAGGTCGTGATCACCGCACGGTAGAAGTCCAGGACATGGCCGCCCGGAGCGAGGCGATCGAGCCCACGTGCGATCCGCTCCAGCCCTCGCACCACGTCGGCAACCTGGACATCGATGCACAGCTCGATGGGGTGTGCCACCGCATCGGCGACCGTGCCCGCGATCTCGTCCAGATGTTCGACCGCATGGCGGTCGAAGAGATGGAAGACCCGTGCTTCGGGTCGATCGCGCGCGTGCAGCTCCAGCTGACGGCGCAGGCAGGCAGCGCGCTCCTCGGCCGTAGCGGGCGCCGGGAGGTCCAGGGAATCATCGAGAACCAGATCTCCGTCAAAGCCGCGCCCCGCTGCATCCGGCGTCAGATCGTGCGCGGCGACGACCCAGGGGATGTCGTCGGGCGAATCGGGGTCACGCGCGTCGTCGCGCGCCGGCGCTGCCCCATCGCCCTGGATCCAGCGCGCGATCGCATCGATGGACTGGAACCCTTCGTCGCCAGCCTGCCCCACGAGGAGGTGCGGAAGGGCGCCCGCGATCTTTTCCGCGAGATCGACGTGATAGTCGCGCACGAGCAGCACGTGCGAGAGCTTTTCTGCGTCCAGCCAGGCGACGACCCGCGCCAGGAGATCCGGCCGGACCGGTTGCCCGAGGGCCGCGTCGTCGACCCGGAGGCGCCCGCGCCGGACCACGATGCCACGGGCTTCAAGCTTGCCGGCCCAGAGCGAGATCGGAAACTCCGGCTCCAGGCTCGCGTCGTGGACCTGCTCGAGAACGACGCACCCTGTTGCGACCCGATCTGCCATTTCCCATGCCGCGACGGCGCGCCCTCCGCACACCACACCTGAACGACGATGATCTGTCAACCGACGCCGAACGAGACGCCGCGGATTCGCTTCCGCACTGCTCAGTGATTCTGGACGCTCACGTCGAAGCGATTTCCACCGAACTGGGTGACCGGCTCGTAGAGGGGCGGAGCCATGTCGTACACGCCGGACTTGTTTCCGCCGCCGTCAACGTCGGTCCAGCGGAAGGCGTGGTCCATGTTGACGACGGTGCGGAGCGTCGCCGCATCCGGACCGATCTGCACGTCGATCGGAAAGTAGACGCTCCAGAGGCCGTTCTCCACGCGGGCCTCGGCGCCGGCGGTGGTGGAATAGTCCGGAACGATCGCGTCATCGCCTCCGAAGTGCTGCGGCAATCCGCCACCGGTGAAGTCCTGCTGATAGTAGCCGGCGTCGCGCTGCGTGCCATCGAGCAGGGTGCCGTCGCTGGTGACTTCAAGTGCGTGCAGCGTACCCGGTGTGGCGCCCGAGCCGTCGTGAAGCGTCGCCTGGATATCGAAGCGCGACCAGTCCTGAACCAGGCGCGCCTTGACGTAGTGGCCGGGCACGATGTCCGATCTGTCCAGCCGGGTAACCACCGTGGAGTCGCCGTTGTCGTAGCCGACGACCGCGTCCTTCGAACCGGCGTCGAACACCGTCCACTCCGTCCCGTCGGCAGTCAGCAGAGTGAGGCTCCGGATCCCGGCCGTGACGTGCGTCGCGGTCTGGCCCGAAGCTCCGTCGTTGAAGGTGACGGGATCGGTCGAGGCCGAGACCACGACCGAGAGGCCGCTCACGGAGCCCCCGGAGGTTGTCGAGCCCGTACCGCCGCAGCCGGCGGCCGTGAGAAGAATCGCGCTGGCGAAGAGCAGCTTCATGGGTGCCATGTGCGGCGCGGGCTAGCACCCGCCGTGCCAATCCACAAGACACTGCGCCGGCGGGGCTTCGTGCGCCCTGTGTCAACGCTCGGCGACACCCAGCGCGTCCTGGCGGGTTACAGCTTGCCGTTCGTCGGGCACGCTCCGCGAGCGCCAGGCTTCCATGGCGGAAGATCTTTCCGGCGAGGGCCGTACCATGGGCTCATGCGTGGACCGCGATTCCGCGTCGGCGCCATTCGCGCCGGGCCGTTGCTGGTGCTGCTGCTCCGCGCATCGACGGCGCACGCCCAGCCGGCGCAGCAGCAAGTCGGGACTCGTTCCTGGACCGACGGGATCATCGCCCGCGCCGCAGCCGGTGCCACAATCGGAGGGCTGGGCGGCACGCTCGTGGGGCGCGGCGCCCTCGGCTATCAGTGGCCTATCGCCGGGATCAGGCTGTCCGGCGATCTCGGGGCAACGGATCGCGTCCAGGGCAACGCGGCGCTGGACGCCAGGCGGATGGACCTCGAGCTCGAAGGCTGGCTCGCTCCTGGCCACTCCGCGACTCGCTTCGAAATCCACCCGGCTCTAGCCATGGTCGACTACGCGACCAGCCGTCTCCAGCTCGCCAACGACCAGTCGCTGTTCCACGAAAACTCGCTCATGCTCCGCATGCACATCCTCGCTGCGCTGCGCCACGAGGGCGACAACGAGGCGTTCGGCATCTGGCTCGGGCTGGGCGGCCAGGCCGAAGGGTACGAGTCGGCCATCGCAACCCGCAGCGGCAGGGGGCAGTTCGGTTTTTCCGGCGGCTTGAGCGGCAGCTTCAGCGGCGTCGTGACTCTCCGGGCACGGGGCTACTACTCGTTGTTCCGTGGGATCGTCTCGCTGCGGGGCTCCGTCTATGCCCAGACGTTCCAGATCGAGCACGACAGCTATTCGTTCCAGCTCGACCGCGCGGTCACCCAGACGTTGCAGCGCCATCGAGCACAACAGATCGACTTCACGTCGCGGCTGTACGTGGACGTCGATGCCCTCTCGTTCTTCGGCTTCGTCCCCGGCGTGCATGTGGGCCTGGACATGTTCCACTTCAGCGCCGACACCCAGCCGTCGATGACGACCAGGGCTGCGTACGTGGGCGCGGGTCTGCGGCGCGTGGCGTTCTGAGGCGGCCTCCGCGGGCTCTTCGCCGTTGCGCCGGTGCCGCAGAGCTCGGGACCGGACCTCGTTGGACATGACGCGTGTCATTGCGCTCCGGCAAGTATCGCGGAACGCTGGCTGACCGTGGCCCATTCGTTGGACATCTGCGACCGGGATCTCGAGCACGCGGTCGAAATCTCCGACCGGACGTACTGGGTAGGGGAGTACCGTCCCGGCGACTCCCTGCAATGCCACGTCTACCTGATCGAGCAAGGGGACCAATCGGTGCTCTTCGACCCGGGCTCGAACCTCACGTTCGAGACCGTGCAGCGCAAGGTTCGCGAAGTCACCGACTTCGCGAACATCCGCTACTTCGTCTGCCACCACCAGGATCCCGACATCACCGCATCGCTCGTGCAGATCGATCGCGATCTTGGTCGCGAAGATGCCGTGCTCGTGACGCACTGGCGCGCGGAGATGCTCCTCCAGCACTACGGCTGCCGACGGCTGGTGCCGTGGCGGGTGGAGGAGCACGACTGGGCGCTCTCGGCAGGCAGCCATCGCTTGAAGTTCGTGTTTACGCCGTACCTGCACTTCCCGGGAGCGTTCTGCACCTTCGACGAAGACACCCGGGTCCTCTTTTCGAGTGATCTCTTCGGCGGACTGGGCGACGGGCAACCGTTGGTGGCGCAGGGCGACTCGGCGTTCGAGGCGATCCGGACGTTCCACGAGCACTACATGCCGAGTCGCGACATCCTGGCTCACGGTCTGGAGAAGCTCGGGCAGCTGCCCATAGAGCTCATCGCGCCCCAGCACGGTTCGATCATTCCGGGCGAAATGGTGGCAGATACGATGCGCCGGCTGGCGGAGCTGGAATGCGGGATCTATCTCCTCGCGGAGCGTGACACCGACCTGCGCCGGTTGGTGGAAATGAACCGGGCGCTGCACGACCTGA
Organism: uncultured delta proteobacterium; assembly: GCA_963826085.1. Classification (GTDB taxonomy): domain Bacteria; phylum Myxococcota_A; class Polyangia; order Polyangiales; family Polyangiaceae; genus CAWDXG01. Next base: position 1,128,833 of record CAWGVN010000001.1, read on the forward strand.
CCCGCACTCTCGTCACGTATCGCGATTTTGGCGGCATGGTTCGGGAGCTGGTTGCCATCTTCAAACGCGTGCTGCCCATGTCCAACCTCGAGCTGTTCGTCCGGAGCGAAGGCAAGGCGGCGCTCAAGTTCAGCGAGGCCACAGGCTATCGCGGCGTGGCTTCGGAGGTCCCGGTATCCGTGGCCGAAGTCGCTGCGACGCTGCCTCCCGGGGGGCACATGTCTCTGCCGCCCGGCGCTGGCAGAGGGCCTACCTTGATCGTTCCTCTGGAGACCCACGGCTACGGAAAAGCCACGGCGGTGCTGCACCTCACGGGCTCCCCGCCGGACCAGGACGCTCTGGCGTTGGTGATCCGGCAGATGCACGCACCGCTTTCGATCGCGCTCGAGCGGGAGTGGATCCAGAGACAGCTCGAGGGCGAGCGAACGGAGCTGTACGAAAGGTCGATTCGCGACCCGTTGACGCATCTCTTCACGCGGATTCACATGATCGACGTGGTCGGGCGACTGATCGCCCTGCACAATCGCGACGCACGGGCCGGGTTCAGCCTGCTGATGTGCGATATCGATCACTTCAAGCGCGTCAACGACGGCTACGGGCACCTGGCCGGCGATCAAGTGCTGCGAGAGGTAGCTCGAGTGGTTCGAGAGACGACCCGCTCGAGCGATCTTGCAGTGCGCTTCGGCGGGGAGGAGCTGGCGGTCTTTCTGGCGGGGACCGACGACGGGACAGGGGCTGCCGAGCGGCTGCGAAGGGGCGTCGAGGCGCTGCAGCTCGACGGGGAGCTGGCTTCGCTCAAGGTGACCATCAGCATCGGCGTTGGCCAACATCGCCAGGGCGAGTCTCTGGAAGCCATGATCGAGCGGGCGGACACCGCGCTCTACAGTGCGAAGAACCAGGGTCGAAATCGGGTCTGCGTCGCGAGCTGACCTACACCGACTAGCGACAGCACCGGCGCCACGGCGGACAACACGTCCGCGAGCGGGCATCAGAAGACCCAGTACGCGTCGAGCTCGCCGATCACCGTCTTGTGATCGACTACGAAGTTCAGACCAGGGATGTTCCAGTTGCCGTAGCCGACGCCGGCGCGCAGGTTCAGGTGCTTCCACGATAGCGCCACCGCGGGCAGCAAGCTGAAGGCGTGCGGCGTGTAGAGCACGTTACTGGTCGCGTTTCCGTGCACCTCGACCGTGGTGAACGCATCCGGGTGGTACGTGGCGTCCGCCCTCGCGGCGACGCGCTGGAAGACGAGATAGCGCGCATGCAGCGCCAGCGTGGTCACGCGCGTGAGCCGCCACTCGAAGGTGCTCGTGAGCTGCATGTTGTCGACCGCACCGGAGCCCGCCCCATGGAAGTCGCTGTTGTGGAGGGTGCCGTCGACGAGCACCGAGGTCCACGACACGCTGCCGCTCAGATCGAAGCGATCGGAGATCCGCCACGACGCGCGCGGTTCGAGCGTCCCCGCGCTGATCGTGGCCTTGCCGGCGCTCTGGTCGAGCTGTTTGAGGTTCTTCGTGTCCAGCCGGAACACGTCGCCGTACACTGCAAACGCCCAGCGATCGGTCTGCAGAAAGCGCCACCTGGCGTGCAGGCTCGCCACACGGAAGATCCACGCAGGCCAGTACGTCCCCACCGTGAGCGAGTCGAACACGCTGTACTCCGCGCTCCACAGTCCCAGCCGGAAGCTCTTTTGCGGCAGCGTGTAGGCGGTGTGATCGGTGATAGGCGTCTCTTTGGTGTTGTACGCGGCGGCCGTGGCCGGCCAGGCAACGAGCGCCCCCACGGCGAGTGCGGCAGAGGCTTTCAAAACGTGATGCTCACGCCGCTGTCGGCCGTGCACGTCTTGCTGGCCGAATCACAGCTGAAGGTGCCGTTCTTGGCGCGGATGCCCGCGAAGCCCGCGGTCGACAGCTCGACTATCACGTCGCCGTCCGGAACGGGGACGCGCAGCTCGACGTGCCGCGTCGCAGGCGTAATGCGGAAGTCGAAGTCGATCGTATTGGGCTGTCCGTCGATTTCGGCGAGCACATTGACGTTGAACAACACTGGCGAGCCGTCGTAGCCCGAGAAAGACAGCCCCTGTCCGAAGTCGGCGCTCACCTGCCCCGTCTGCCCGCCATCTCCGGCGCCGACGCGGATGTTCGCGCCGCCGTAGCTGTACGTGCAGTCGGAGAACGAGCCCCACACAACCGGGTCGGGCCCCTTTCCGGTGAACGTCATCGTAAACTTCATCGTGCCGTTCGCCTTGTCGGGCTTGGCGTTGCCCCAGCCGCCGCAGATGCGCGTCACCGTGACGTAGCCGTCGCCCTCGAACTTCGGCACGTCGACCGCGTGCCCGGCGTCCGCGGCTCCCGCGTCGACGTTGCCCGCCAGCGCCACGTCGGCCGCGTCGGAGAACAGCTGGTCCACCTGGGCCTGGTCGAGCAGCGATTGGCGATCGAGAAGCTCCTGCTTCACCGCATCGAAGGTCTTCTGGTCGATGCTGCCGGTGGGCGTCTTGTAGGCGTCGACCAGCGGTTGCATGTCCGGCGGCGTGGGCTTTTCCAGCTTGCGCTTCGAGCCGCAGCCCAGGAGCACGAGCCCGCATGCCGATAGCCCCACGACGACCGAGCGCATCTCTTGAAGAATGGCAGGGTCGGGGCGCCGGCGAAACAGCGAACTCCCTGCCGCGCTGGCGGGCTGCTATCGTAGCGAAGATGGCGATGTTCCGGCTCACCACCAAGCTCCGTGAGTTCATGGCGCTTGACGATCGCCAGCTTGCGGAGAGCCCGCCTGCCTTTCCGTTCGGCGAGTGGTACGTCCGGCTTCTGGACAAGGACGACCGCCGCCACCTGCTGTTCACCAGCAGCCACACGCTCTACGCGGTGGTCGTACCCATGGTGGAACGCGCCCAGCTCGGCGACCTCGGCGGCCTGTTCCGCCGGCATCTCGAAGCGACGCTATTGGAGGACGGCTTCTCGCCGGGCCTGGTGCGTTCGCTGTGCCGGTCCGAGACGGACGTGCTCGGCAAGGCAACGGACCGCTCCGTGCTCGGTTCCATGAACGATTACGCGCAGAACTTTGAAGCATACGTCCAGCTCGGCGAGGCCAACCTGCTGTCCGTCTCACGCGATCTGAACATCGCACCCATGGGCGCGATCGGCATGGCCTCGGCGGTCGACTACCTGCGCGCACGGCTCACCGCGAGCTGAAATTCAACGCGGAGGGCGCATCGACCGCGGCATGAGCAGGGACCCGACAGGTTGCGTGCTGGGCACGGATCTGCACCGGGGCGTGCTCGAGAAGGTCGATACCGAATCAGCCAAGGTCGTCGTGGTCGCTTCACAGGACGCGCAGGAGATCAGGGCGCCCAGGCGGCGGGGCCCACGGCGTGGCAACGCCCTCCATGCCCACGGAACAACTGCTCGCTCTGATCGAACGCGTGGCGCGCAAATAGACGTCGCGCGCGGATCGCGCTCCACCGCGCTCACGCTTCCGCTCAAGCCCGCCAGCGGACAGCCCGGCGTGTATCGCTACTCCGACACCACCTTCTTCCCGATCGACAACAAGCCTTTCGGAAACGAGGGTCGCGACCACAACTTCCACTTCACGCTAGCGGGGACGCCAGGCCCCCAGCGCTGCGGCGGCAGTTTCCACGCAACCGGGGCATCGGGCGTCCGAACAGATCGCATCCTGGCGAGGTGATCCGTGCCCGACAACACCCTGAGTTGTTCTCTTGCAAACGCCGACTACCGGCGCCAACTGCAGGAGCAGTCCGCAGCCCAACAGAGCGACAGCACCTGCCACCAGAATGAGTGCACGGCGCCGCCGGAGAAGCCCGCCGCGCCCGCGTGCCGCGAGGAGCGGAGCGTCGAAGCCGAGGGTGTGGCAGCCGGCTACAAGCCCACGCGAGCGTCCTCGGAGCTCGCGCACAAGGCGCGCGCCAAGAAAAGAGCGCACAGGGCCAATGCGCGCAAAGCGACCACTTCGAGCAAGCCGACCGACACCAACGCCCAGCGCACCATGGCCCGCTACCCCACGCCGTATGCCGAGGCGGGCGTCACGTCCTCGGGCGATTCGGTCTACGCCGGCGTTGCGCTGGTCAAGGGCAAGAAGGGACAAGGCGCCGCCAATCTGTTCAGCGCGTCCGCCCAGGTCGGAGCGCAGAACGAGGCGCAGGTCGGTATGGGGCGCGTGCACGTCGACTTCACCAGGAGCGGGAGTTTCCAGGGGGATCTCGAGGCCTTCACGGCTCGAGCCGCCGAGGGGATCCACAACGAGGACGGCAGCACCGGCTTCAACATGTCGAGCAGCGCCAGCTTCGTGAAGTCCGGCGTGACGGGCCGCGTCGGCGGAGCCGAAGTCCATCTTGGTTACGGTCTGGGGCCCGATGCGGCGGTGCCGATGGTGCACGCCGGTGTACGGGACCCGGACCACGACGGTCGCTATGACGTGTGCGCCGGCACGGATGTCGCTGGTGTGGAGATCTCGGCATGTCTGCCCAACCTGATCCGATGGTGACCGCGCCGACGTTTGCCGTCTACCGGAGTCCCGCGCACGTTGCCGCGGATCCTCTCCCACCGCCGGCGCCTGCGGCGCCGCCTTCATTCGACCACCTGTTCGACGAACGTTTCGCCGTGCGTCAGCCCGTTGGATGGTGGTTGGGGCTGGCGTTTGCTGTAATAGTCAACGCGGCACTTGGATGGGCGATCCTGAGCGGGCTCTACTCGGGCGGAACCTATTGGGTCGTTGCGCTGGCCTTTGTGGCTCTCGTAGCACCAATGAGCGCTGCTCTGCTGATTCAAGCGCCACAAGCGATCTACGCGGAACCGGCCGGGTTGAGGTTCGTGTGGGTCAAGCGGACGGCGTTCTATTCCTGGCGGAGTGTGAAACCGTGGAGCCTCCGCAAGCTGCTCCTCGGCCAGTGGGTGCTCGACATCAACGGCGGTCCCTACAGAGCGTACAACGTCTTGTTCTTCCGCATCCCACGCTTGTACCGGGTAGGGCAGCTTCTCGAAGGCGCCCACGCGTGTGGTCGAGACCCGACCGGCAGCCACCGGTAGGCGGCTCTTCTATGGGAAACTGAAACAGCGGATCCGTGGTACGCGCCCATCGGAGTCGTTCGCCTGCGCGCTGCTCGGCTCGGTCAGCTTCGGCGCGATGTAGCGCCGCTGCGCCGCGACTCCGAGCGTTGGGGGACTTCGCTAGGCGAGCGCCTTCTTCAACGCGTCGACCAGCGGCTTCACGTCGTCGTGGCGGAGCTTGTACTGGGCGCGGTTGGCGACGAGCACGCTGGAGATGTCGGCGATGACCTCGCGCTCCTCGAGGTTGTTCTCGGTCAGCGTCGCGCCGGTTTCCACGAGATCGACGATCAGGTGCGCCAGCCCGACCAGCGGCGCGAGCTCCACCGAACCCTGCACGTAGATCACCTCCGCCTGCACGCCCTGCTCGGCGAAGTGCTCGAGCGCGATGCGCGGATACTTCGTCGCCACGCGCGGCACGGCCGGCACGTGCACGCCGCGCGGCCCCGCCACCACCATGCGGCACTTGCCGATCCCGAGGTCGAGCGGTTGGTAGAGATCATAGCGGCGCTCGAGCAGCACGTCGCGGCCGCTCACGCCGAGATCTGCTGCGCCATACTCGACGTAGGTCGGCACGTCGTCGGGCTTCAGCAGCAGAAAGCGCAGCTTGCCGTCGGCGCTTTCGCGGATCAGTCGCCGGTCGTCGGCAAGCAGACCCGAGGCGTCGATGCCCGCGCGCTCGAAGAGCGGCACGAGCGCCTTGAGCACCCTGCCCTTGGGAACGGCGAGGGTGAGCGGCGCGCTGCCTCCACCGGACGTGGTCACGGCAGCCCCGGGTCCAGCTTCACGCGCTCGATGTCGGCGCCGACGGCGGCGAGCTTCTCCTCGATGCGCTCGTAGCCGCGATCCAGGTGATAGACGCGGCGCACCAGCGTCTCGCCTTCCGCCACCAGACCGGCGATGACCAGCGATGCGCTGGCGCGCAGATCCGTCGCCATCACCGAGGCGCCAGAGAGCCGCGGCACACCGGCGACCATGGCCACGTTGCCGCGCGTCTCGATGTCGGCGCCCATGCGCTTGAGCTCCGGCACATGCATGAAGCGATTCTCGAAGATCGTCTCGGTGAGCACGCTGCGGCCCTCCGCGCACGTCATCAGCACCATGAACTGCGCCTGCATGTCGGTCGGGAAGCCCGGGTGCGGCGCCGTGGTCACGTCCACGGCGCGGATCGCGCCGGTGCGTCCCACGCGCACGTGATTGCCCTCGCGCTCGATGTCGACGCCCGCCTTGCGAAGCTTCACCACCACCGGTTCAAGCTCCTCCATTGGCGCACCCTCGAGCAACACGTCGCCGCCGGTGGCGCCCACCGCCGCCATGAACGTCCCAGCCTCGATGCGGTCGGCGATGATGGCGTGATCGAACGGCTCGAGCTCGTCGGAGCCGGTGACGTGGATGATGGCCGTGCCGGCGCCCTCGATATGCGCGCCCATCTTGTTCAGGACGCGCGCCAGCTCCTCCACCTCCGGCTCGCGCGCACAGTTGACCAGCGTCGTCCGACCGCGGGCCAGCGCCGCGGCCATCAGCAGGTTCTCCGTGCCGGTCACTGTCGGGATGTCGAACACCACCTCGGCGCCGCGCAGCCGCTCGGCCTCGGCCACGACGTAGCCGTGCTCGACCTGGATGCGCGCTCCGAGCGCTTCCAACCCGCGCAGGTGCTGGTCGATGGGACGCGCTCCGATCGCGCAACCGCCGGGCAGCGACACTTTGGCGCGGCCGTAGCGCGCGACCAGCGGGCCCAGCACCAGCACGCTCGCCCGCATCTGGCGCACCAGCTCGTAGGGCGCCTCCGGGCGGATGTCGTTCGAAGCAGGGGAAACCCGGACCTCCGGCACATCGACCTGCACGTTGCGGCCGAGGAACCGGAGCAGCGCCGCAGTGGTCTCGATATCGCGCAGCCCGGGCACGTTGCGGAGCAGGCTGGCGCCGTCCGACAGGAGCGTGGCGCAGAGGATGGGCAGGGCGGCGTTCTTGGCCCCGCCCACGCGGATCTTGCCGGAGAGCGGGCGGGAGCCGGTGATGCGAATGGCGTCCATGATGCGTCAGGCGGGCCGTAAGGCAGGAGACGAGCGCGCGCAAGCACGATGCGCGGCCCGGCGCCTGGAGGCAAGAATCCCGCACACGGAGCGGGATTTTTTTGCGGGTATTTCGCGCGGACAACCACTACGCTGTCCGGCCATGCGCACGGGCCGGCTGCTAGCCGCAGTCACGTCCACCGTAGTTCTATTCGCAGGTACTGCCAGCGCCCAGGTGCCGTCGCTGGACCTGCGCAACTTCCATCCGCCTACGGATCCGAACGGCTCACTGTACCTCGAGCCCAGCTCGACGCCCGGACCCGGCGCCTGGAACGTCGGGGCGTGGCTGTCCTACTCGAACCGCTCGGTAACGCTGGAGACCCCTGCCGGCGGCACGGTGTCGCATCCGGTCGAGCACCAGCTGTCGCTCGACTACCTGGCAGGGCTCGGTATCACCGACCGGCTCGCCGTCGGTCTGTCGATGCCGACCGTGCTCTACCAGAGCGGCGACAACACGCAGACACTGATCCCTGGTTCGGGGCCGCTGCCGCACACGGCGCTCGGCGACACGGGCTTCAACGCGAAGGCCACACTGGTGCCCACCAGCGGAATGGGTGGCTTCGGGCTGGCGGCGCTCGGACGCGTGACGGCGCCAACCGGCGATCGCGAATCCTACGTCAGCGACGGCGCCGTGACCGGCGAGCTCAGGCTGCTCGGCGAGCTGAAGCTGGTCCTGCTCGACGTGCGTGCGAGCGCGGGCGCCCACATCCGCAGCGCCCAACGCACCTACGTGGGCAGGGAATTCGGTCACGAGCTGCCCTGGGCCTTCGGCGTCACGGTCAGACCGCAGGCGCTCGGCCTCGACGACAAGGGCCGCTGGCTGTGGACCGTGGAAACGCGCGGCCAGGTAGCCATCACCCCCCGCTTCGGCTCGGGCGCGCAGTCGCCAGCGCTGGTCGGCGTCTCGGCGCGCTACACCGTGGGAGACGTGAGCGGCATCGCCGGAGTCGAGCTGCCCATCGACACGGCCGTGGGCAGTCCGCGCGTGCGCGGCGTGATCGGCATCGGCTGGGCGCCGCGCTTCTACGACGAGGACAAGGACGGAATCGCCGACGACAACGACGAGTGCCCGGAGCTGGCCGAGGACAAGGACGGCTTCCAGGACAGCGACGGGTGCCCCGAGTACGACAATGACGACGACGGCGTGCCCGACGATCGCGACCAGTGTCCGACCGCCAAGGAAGACGAGGACGGCTTCCAGGACGACGACGGCTGCCCCGATCCCGACAACGACAAGGACGGCGTCCCCGACACCGAGGACAAGTGCCCGGACCAGGCCGGCCCGGACACGCCCGGCCCGCGGCGCGGCTGCCCCGAGATAGACTCGGACAAGGACGGCATCCTCGACCGCAACGACAAGTGCCCGAAGCGGGCCGAGGACAAGGACGGCTTCCAGGACGAGGACGGCTGCCCCGATCCCGACAACGACCACGATGGCATTCTCGACACGGACGACGCCTGTCCCGACAAGCCCGGCCCGCGCCGCTCCGATCCGGAGCTGAACGGCTGTCCGAGCCCCGACAAGGACGGCGACACCTACGACGACAAGGTCGACAAGTGCCCCGACAAGCCGGAGGACTTCGACGGCGACCAGGACGACGACGGCTGTCCCGACGACGACAGCGACAAGCCCGCCTACAAGCGCGCGAAGCCGCTGCTCACGATAGAGCTCAAGGGCAACGACCGGATCCTGCACTGGCGCATCGCGCCAGCGTTCGCCGGCAAGGCCGGCGCGTTCGAGATCGCCCCGAAGACGCTGCCCACCGTCCGCGCCATGGCCGAACAGCTGAACATGCACCCGGCGTGGGTGATGATGGTCGGCGTGTTACCGCGCGGCACGAGCGCCGACGCCCAGCAGCAGGCGCTCAACAAGTCGTTCCTCGTTGTGAACACGCTCCGCAGCCTCACGCACCGTGACGAGGTCGCGGAGAGCATCGGTTGGCAGGCGGTGTCCAAGCTGCCCGGAGCGCAGGCGGCGGGACTCGGCGTGATGGTGCTGGCGCCGCCACCCGGCGCAAAGCCCGCGCGCATGCGGATGAGACTGCCATCCGAGCTGCCGCACTTCCGGAGGATGCACCCACCGAGGCCGCACCTGAACCCGGTCAAGCCTCCGGCCAAACCCGGGCCTGCCCCGAACACGGGCGGGCAGAAGCCGCAGTAAGGTGAAGTCACCGGCGTGGTTCGCGCTGCTTCTGGCGCTGTCGCTGCCGCTGGCCGAGGGCAGTGCCGCAGCGCAGACAAGCTTTCCGCCGCCGCGGCTGCCGCGACCCCAGCTGCAGCGCCGGGGCCCGCGGCCGAAAGGGAAGCACACCCCGGGCAGCTCGCTCAAGAGCCGCATCGGAGTGGAAGCCGCAGAGCGCCTGCTCAAGTCGACCGACGCCGTCGAACGGCAGCAGGGCCTCGAACGCCTGGGCTCGGTGGGCAGCGCGCGCGCGCTGGAGCTCCTGGTCAAGGCCCTGGAACCCGGCGGCGTGGTCCGGAGCGCGCGCGACCGGCTGGTGGCGGTGCGCGCCCTGGCGCCGCACGCCCACGTGCCCGACGTGCGGCAAGCGCTGGTGCGGATGATGACCGGCGTCGGCGTCGCCAAGGAGCAGAGCACCGACGACGACCTGGAGCAGTGGGTGCGGGCCAGCGCAGCGGCCGCACTGGCCGCCTCCGGCGATGGTGCTTCGTTGGCAGCGCTCGGCAAGGCACTGCGCCAGGAAGGTCCGGTGGCAGAAGCAGCGGCCGCGGGACTGGCGGCGCATCCGCCGCGAGATCTATCTCCCGTCGTCGGCGCGCGCGGCGTGCCGACGCTGACGCTGGTCAGGCTGCTGTCGGGCCTTGCCGACCAGCGTAGCTTCGACAGCCTGCGTTCGTTCGTTCGCCACGGTTCGCCAGAGGTTCGCGCTGCAGCCGCCGTTGCGCTCACCGGGCTGGGCGATCTGGAAACCGTGCCGCTGGCGCGCGCCTGGCTCGAAAGGGAGAAGGTGCCGGCGCTCCGGCTGGCATCCGCGCGCATCCTGGCCATGACGCACGCGCCGGGCGCCGCAAAGGAAATCGCCCACCTGCTCGATAACCCCTCGACCCGGCGAGATGCGCTCGCGCTCGCGCTGGTCGCACCCGACCCGGGATTGCTCCCCGCGCTCGGCGGACAGCTCGACCACGCGGACGCGAGCGAGCTGCCCGCGCTTCTCGGCGCCATTTCCCGCGCTGGCGGGCCCCGCGCCGCGGCACTGCTCGCGGCCCAGCTCGAAAAGCCGGACCGCGCACAACTAGCGGCCTACGCGCTGGCTCGCTGTCCCGGCGACGCCGCCCGCGATCGGATTGCCGCGGCGCTGCGCCCGGTAGCGACGCGCCGACTGGCAGCGCGCGCCGCAGTCGTCCGCCGCGTCTCGCTCGGCGAGGACGTGCCGGGCACGCGAAGCGTGCTGGATGCGCTGGTCGCTTCGAAGTCGCCTGCGGACCGCGCGGCGGGAGCGTGGGGGCTGTCCGTGCTGGACGCTTCCAGTGCGAAACGGCTGCTGGGTTCGAAGGATCCTGTCGTGGCGCGCGCTGCGGCGCGAGCCGCCGCCTGGGAGCCGGAGATCGCGCCCGTCGCCGCGGCGCGGCTGGTCCGGGAGCATGATCTGTCCACGCGCGTTGCGCTGGCCGCGGCGCTTGCTGTCCCGGCAGCCGCAAACCAGGTCCCCACTCGCGTTCTCCAGGAGCTCATCGATTCGGCAAGCGCGGCCGCGCCTCTCGCCGTACGAGCCCTGGCCGCGCGCGACAGCACGACACTCCGGCCGCGCATCGAAGCCCTGCTCCAGAGCGGCGACGCGCTGATCCGTGCGCACGCTGCGCTCGGCCTCGGCGACAGCCGGCATCCGGACGCCGTGGGCCTGCTGTCCAACGCCTACCGCTTCGAACCCAGTGCGAACGTGCGTCATGCGATCGTCGTGGCGCTCAGCCGCCTCGCCCACTCGCGGCGCGCTCTCGAGGTCGCCCGGCAGCTGGATGGGGACGCGGGCGTGCGGGGCGCGGCGAAGAGGGCGCTCCGGGGTCGCCGGCTCTACGGGCTGACGCCGGGGTCGGCGGTCGTCTGGCTTTCTCTGGTTCCCAGCGAGCCGCCGCAGAAGAGCGCCGTCCAGTCGGCGACGGTGGCGCTTGTGACGGCCGGCGGTCTGGCGCTGCCGGCCGTGCCGGATCCGGACGGTCTGGTGCTGGCGGCGGGCCTGCCGGCTGGCCCGGTGGTGCTGCGGGTTGCAGCGCCGGCCAGCCCCGTCGCACCCAGCCACCCGCCCCCGCCGTAGTCCTCCTCGAGGCGCTCACCGCCCCTCGAGCACCCCGACGCGATTCGCTTCGCTCATCGCGGGCTCGCTTTCGCTCGCCAGGCTATTCCAGGGATCTGGACCCTTGACGCAATCCGGAACGTGGCGCTTCCTCGGAGCATCCAGCACGCGCCGGCCGCAGAGGACCGGCGCGCGATCGGAGGCATTCACGTGGCAAGGACGAAGTCCCGGCCGTCGACGGATACGGCGGACAAGCCCGTTGAGGGACAGGAGCGCTCCTTCGAGGACGCGGTGCGGCGCCTCGGCGAGATCGTCGAGCGCCTGGAGGGCGGCGACCTGCCCCTGGAAGAATCGCTCAAGCTGTTCGAGGAAGGCGTAGGGCTCGCGCGCGCATCGCAGGCTCGCCTCGACCGCGCAGAGAAGCGCATCGAACAACTGCTGACGGTCGACGAAGACGGCAACCCCATCGTCCGGGAGATCGAACCGGATACATGAAGTCGTCGCTCGCCAACACTGCTGCGGTGGTGCTGATCGGCAACGAGCTGCTCAGCGGCAAGATCCACGAGGCCAACCTCGTGGAGTTGGCGCGTACGTTGCGCTCGCTGGGCGTCTCGCTCAGGCGGGTGGTGATGGTTCCCGACGAGATCGACGTGATCGCAGAAGAAGTGCGGGCGCTGAGCGATGCGCACGACGTCGTATTCACGAGCGGCGGCGTCGGACCGACGCACGATGACGTGACCCTGGACGCCGTGGCCCAGGCCTTCGGCGTCGGAACGCACATCGATTCCACCATGGAGTCGCTCTTGAGGAGCGCCTATGGCGAGCGGACCACGGAAGGGCATCTGCGCATGGCCCTGGTGCCGGACGGAGCGGAGCTTGCCACCACGCCGGACATCCTCTGGCCTACCGTGGTGATGCGGAACGTGTGGGTGCTCCCGGGAGTGCCGGAGATCTTCCGCATGAAGCTGGCCGTCGTGCGCGTCTGGGTGCACGGCCCGGAGAGCTTCGTGTCGCGCGCCATCTTCACCAAGATGGACGAGGGCGATCTGAAGCCGCTGCTCGACCAGGTGGTGGCCGAGCACCCGCGCGTCGAAGTCGGCTCGTATCCCAAGTGGTTCGACGCGAGCTACAAGACCAAGATCACGTTCGACGGGCGCAGCCAGGCCGACGTCGAAGCCGCCGCCGCTCGCTTTCTGGAGCTCCTGCCCGAGGGCGAGCCCCAGCGCGTCGAGTAGCTCCGCAGGACGGCCGACAGTACGAAGGTGGCGGCGGGGTGGCGGCGCCCGCCGATCGCGGCGGACAGCGGAAAACATGCCGCGCGAGCCGGAAGTCGGCATCGGCAACTGGCGACGGACACGTCCCGAACGCGTGCGTTTGCCAGAGTTCCAGGGCGGCACGCTTGTTGCTCCACGCTCGCGACATGACCGCTACCCTCGCCCGGGACAGTGCGCGGCCGGATCTGCGCGAGCGCGCATTGCTCTCCGGTGTCCACACCCTGTCCGACGTCGATCTGCTCGCCATCGTGCTCGGCACCGGAGTCGAAGGCGGCTCGGCACGCGCTCTTGCCTCGCTGCTGCTCGACCGCTCGGGTGGGCTCGCAGGCATGGCGCGGCTCGGACCGCACGGCGTCTCCGGCCACCGCGGGATAGGACCGGCCAAGGCCGCGCGCGTGGCCGCCGCGCTCGAGCTCGGGAGGCGGGCGGGGCTCGGACTGATGTCCTCTGCCGCACCCGTCATCGGCAGCTTCGAGTCGGTCGCCGCATGGGCGCGACCCCGGCTCGCCTGGCTCGATCACGAGGAAGTGTGGCTGCTGGCGCTCGACGGCAGAAACGGCCTCAAGTCGGCCCAGCGCATCGCGCAGGGTGGGCTGCACGGCTGCGCGCTCACACCGCGCGACGTGCTCCGACCAGCCGTGCGCGACGCCGCCAGCGCGTTCGTCCTGGTGCACAATCACCCGAGTGGCGATCCCTCGCCCAGCCCCGAAGACGTGGAGATGACGCGCGCTGTCGCCGATGCGGGCGACGTCGTGGGCATCCCGTTGCTCGACCACGTGGTGATCGCCCGCGGAGGCGCCGAATCGCTGCTGGATCTCGGCGCGCTGGAGCGCTGACAGCGGGGGAAGATCCCCCGGGAGCGCCGAGCGGTAGTCTTGCGAGCGCGATACGGCTATTCTCGCGCACCGATGAGCGATAGCGACGCCCTGCAGTTCGCCGCACTGACCGACGTTGGCCGACAACGCGAGCACAACGAGGACAATTTCCTTGTCGACAAGAAGCTCGCCCTCTTCGTCGTGTGCGACGGAATGGGCGGCCACGCGGCCGGAGAAGTGGCCAGCGCGATCGCCGTGCGCACGATGCACGAGGAGATCAAGAAGGAGTACGAGCTCGTCGAAGACTACATGGCGAAGCGCAGCGGCGCCGCCAAGGTCAGCAAGCGCGACATCCTGAACATGCTCGAGTTCGCGGTGAACCGCGCGTCGAGCAAGGTCCACGCCGAGGCCGAGAAGGACCCGAGCAAGCGCGGCATGGGCACCACGCTGGTCGCGGTGCTCATCGCGGGCAACCAGGCGTTCATCATCTACGTCGGCGACAGCCGCATCTACCTCCTGCGCGACGGCGTGCTGGAGCAGGTGACCGAAGACCACACGGTCTACAACGAGCTCATCAAGCGCAAGAAGCTCTCGCGCGAGCGCATCGAGCAGCTCGCGCCGAAGAACGCCATCACGCGGGCCGTAGGCGTGTACGAGCACGCGGAGCCCGACACGCTGGTGTTGGATCTCGTCGCGGGCGATCGCTTCCTGCTCTGCTCCGACGGCCTGAGCGGCTATTTCGAGGATGATCTGGAGGGACTGGGTCGGTATCTGCTCGAGCCGGACGGCAATTCCGTTGTCCGGAAGCTCATCGATTCGGCCAACGAGCAAGGCGGCAAGGACAACATCACGGCGGTGGTCGTCACCGTCGGCGACGTGAGCGCGCGCGACGAAACCCGCGCCAAGCGTCTTCAGCTCAAGCGCGACACGCTCGCGCGGATGCCCCTGTTCCGACCGCTCAACGACCGCGAGATCCTGCGCGTGCTCCAGGTTACCGACGTGGTCCCCTACAAGGACAAGGACACCGTCATCACGGAGGGGGACAAGGGCGAGGAGCTCTTCATCGTGTTGAGCGGCAAGGTCAAGGTGACCCGCGGTGACGCCGAGCTCGCCACGCTCAGCCCGGGCGAGCATTTCGGGGAAATGGCGCTGATACGTAGCCAGCCGCGCTCGGCGAGCGTGGCCAGCGACGGCACCAGCGAGCTGATGGTGCTGCGCCGGCAGGATTTCTTCGAGATCCTGCGCAAGGAGCACCAGTTGGCAGTGAAGCTGCTCTGGCAGTTCACCGGCGTGCTGGCAGATCGGCTCGCCGCGACCAGCCGGGAGCTCGGCAACGCCAAGGAGGAACTGGCCGCCGAGGACATCACCAGCGAAATCTTCGCCGAGGACGAGGACGACGATCGCAAGACGCTCGTCATCCCGCCACCACCCCCGTCGGTACGCGAACCGCAGTGACCGGACGGTTCTGCTGGGTTGCGGTCGCGCTTGCAGCGGCCGGCTGTCACAAGCACAAGGCTTCGCAGGCGAACGCCACGGCCTCTGCCTCCGCTTCGGCGTCCAGTGCCGGCCATGCGCTCGGCCAGGCGCAGCGGCTCGTCTGCCGCGCGATGTCGGTCAAGGGACCGGTCAACGTCGCCGGCGGCAAGGCCCTGAAGGCCCGCGCGATGATCGACGGGTCGCGCTGGCTGGACCTGGGCAAAGACGCGGTGGTCAGCGTGCGCCACACGCTGAGCGCCCGCGAGTTCGAGCTGCACGGCCCCGGGCGCGCTGTGGTGTGCCCGAGCGGCGAAGAGCAGATCCTGCTGGCCAACGGAACGGTCGTCACCACCAACGGCCCCGGAGCGCGACCCGGCGCCGAGGCGTTGATCGCAACGCCGTTCGGCACCGTCGTCTACGGCGACGCGCGGCTGGTTGCCACGCTCTCGGACAAGAAGCTCGAGGTCAAGGTGCAGACCGGAACTGCGTGGGTGCGCCCGGCTCCCGGTGCAAAACGGGACGGACCCGAAGAGCTCGAGCCGTCGAAGCAAGCGACGCTTTCTGGAACGCTCGACACCCAGGACCTCCTCTCGCGTTGCCAGAAGGCCGCCGAGGAGACCGCTCGACGCGCTCGCGCAGTGATCGACAAGCCGACCAAGAAGGACGCGGGCTCGCTGGGTGAGCGGGCCGCCGCACACGTCCAGGCGCGAAAGGCAGCCCGGGCGGCCTGCGCGACGGCAGCGGCCGCGGTGGGCCGGACCAGCGACCCGGCACAGCTCCAGCGCCTCTGGGCCCAGCTGGAACAGGCGGAAAGGCTCTGGCGTGCGGTCCCACACCGCTAGACACGCCCCGCGGCCGGGGGCTCCGGGGGCCCGGGAGCAGAAGATCGCCGCGGGATCGACCGGAAGGGCCTATCAGCCCGTTGACAGTTTCGCCTGTGCACCGCTAGCGTCCGCTAACGACAGGCGACGTCGATGGACCTCCGACGCATGGATAACTTTGACGCAATGCGGCTAGGTCTTGCCGTCGCGACCACGCTGGCAGCTCTGGGCGTGAGTGGCGTGGCACGGGCCGACGAGCCACGCAAGGTGACCGAACCTCCGGTCCTGAACGAACCAGCAGAGATCACCCAGGTGGTCGATGCGTTCGATGACCAGAACGGCGACCCGTTCGACCTGAACCTCTCGCTCGGCTACCAGCAGACGTGGAAGAGCGCCAACATCCGGCGCGAGACCTCGATCGCCCAGCCGGGACTGACGACGGGCGGCTTCACGAGCGACTCGCTGAACATCGGCAAGTACTCGCAGACAATCAGTCGCCTCAACACGAAGGCGGAGATCGGCCTGTACAAGGACATCGCGCTGATCGTGCGCGTACCGATCATCCTGTCGAACGATCAGAAGATCACCTCAGCCGGTGGCGACCAGGCAACCACTCTCGCCGGCGCGCCGGGCGAGCAGCTCTTCCACATGCCGTTCACGTCGCCCACGCGCAGCGGCGTCGAGTATCTCGCGGTGGGGCTCGACGTGGGGATCATGAACCAGTTCCGCGACCTGACGAAGCCCACCTGGGTGATCGGCGTGGAAGGTCGGTTCAGCGTCTCGCCGTCGATGCATGCCTGCAACTCGAGCACCAGCGGGTTGAACCTGCCGGGCTCGCAGCAGAAGTGCGCGTATCCGTCCGACGTCAACCGCAACGGCATCAGCGGGGAGTACCCGGTCGTCAACACCGACGGGTCCCGGGACGTTCTGGAGGGCAACTTCTCGGGCGGGCGTTCGCCCGGCGTGAGCCGCGGCACCACAGGGCTCGAAGCGCACACCTACCTGTCCAAGCGCATCAAGTACATCGAGCCCTACGGCGGCTTCAAAGCCTTCTTCGAGTTCCAGAACAACAACAGCGACTACGGCGCGACCGACCTCAAGGGCTCCCTGGTCAACCATCCGCCGCTCAGGGGCACGATGATGATGGGCATCAACGTGATTCCCTGGGAGGTGCGCGACAGGTTCCAGCGGGTCACGTTCGATTTCCGCTTTGCCGGCACGTACGTGTCGGAGGGTCGCGACTACTCCGAGCTGTTCGACGCGCTCGGCTCCAGCGATGCGCCGTCGATCCGCCGGCCCAACTACGCGGAGTACCAGTCGAACCCGGAAACGCCCGACACCTGCACGGACAACAACGGCAACACGTATCCCTGCAACAAGCAGTACCCGTCCGTGGTCAATCCGAACTCGCAGAAGGTGTACTACACCGGCCTGTCGGACGTGCAGCAGCACGGCTCGTACACGTTCAGCACCCAGTTTACCTGGCAAGCCGGCGAGTACGTGAAGTTCAACCTGGGCGGCGCGTACACGCTGACCCAGGCGCACATGATCACCTTCGATCAGCCGTGCAATCCGGACTTCAGCAACAGTGTGGGCAAGGCCGGTCCGTGCAAGCAGACGCGCGACAGCGGCAACACCACGACGGCGACCGGTATCCCCAACCCGAACTACCGCGCGACGGTCAACACGCCGGGGCGGCGGTTCAAGGTGGACGGGTCGCACTCGTTCGACGCCTGGGTCAACGCGACCGTGATGTTCTAGGACGGCGGCACTAGCCGCTGTGTTCCGGTCGAGATTTCCTCGCAGAACGTGCCCGCCGACTGCCGGCCGCGCATGGCAGATTGAGGTGCGGGCCCAGGGGCGGTAGAACGCTTCTCCGTGAGGGCGCGCGTTGATGCTCGACACGGAGCTCGTAGGGCGGCCTGGATGCTCGGCGCGCTCCTGACGGCTGCTTCCGCCACTGCGCTGGCAGGGCAGGACGACGTCATCCTGCTGCCCACGGTCACGCCCGTTGTCGAGGCTGGCGCCGCCGGACAGAAGCTCGAGCGCCCGGAAGGGTCGGACCCGACGGGAGTGGGACGCTGGGCGCGACAACTGGACAGGATCCTCGGCGAGTCCGTGCAGGATCTGGGACTGACGATGGACGTCTCGGAGCGCCCGAGCGTAAAGCCGGACGAGCTCTCCGAAGACGAGTTGGTGAAGCGCGCAGCCGACAGCTGGGTCGTCTCGCCGCGCCTGTCGTACGAGGACGGGCACGTGCGCCTGCGGCTGCTGGCTGTCGCGCCCGGCTCGAAGGTCGTGCTGGTGCGCACGCAGACGGTCACGCCGCGGGAGTTCGAGGTCCGGGCGATGGTGATGCTGCGCGATCTCGTGCAGGCCGGAAGGCACGAGACGGCTCCGGCACCCCAGCCGCCTCCTCCCCCCGGAGAGGAACCCAGAGTCGTGCGACACGCGCGCTCGCAGGGCCGCGCGGTGCTCGCGCTGAACGCGGCCGTGCTCGGCGGGTACGTTGGCCTGTCGCTGGCGCGGGCCAGTGGCTCCAACGACGCAAGGCTCACCTATCCGCTCATGGCCCTGGGTACGGGCGTGGGCCTGGGCGGATCCATGATCGTCGCCGACGAGTGGGACGTGGGGCTCGGAGACGCCTGGTACCTGTCGGCCGGAATGATATGGCCCGCTGCGGCCGGCCTGCTGCTCGCGGATGGCTACAACGCCACGCCGACCAGCGATCGCTACGTCTACGGCCTGGTCGGTGCGTCCGCCGGTATCACGCTCGGTACGGTGGCTCTGACGTTCAAGGGCATGGGCGAAGGCGGCGCGGCGCTCACGCACTCCGGCGGCGCATTCGGCATGCTGCTGGGCGGCATTGCGCAGCTCACGTACGAGGGGCGCACCGACGATACGCCGACGCGCGGCATGGGCTACGGCAGCGGCATCGGTGTCCTGGTCGCGGGTGCCGTCGCAACGCAGATCCAGGTCGCTCCCTCGCGCGTGCTGCTCGTCGATCTCGGCGCCGTGCTCGGTGGGCTCACCGGCGCGGCAGCCGCCAGCCCGCTGGTCTTCGGCGACAACAAGACCAACGGCAAGGACCGCGCTTGGCTCGCTAGCGTCGCGGGAGGAACAGTTGCAGGCGCGGCGGTCGGCTATTTCATCACGCGTCCGAAGCGGCGTCACACGGGTGAAGATGCTGCCCCCGGCTGGGCCGCGTTGCCGTATGGGGGCGTGATCGGCGAGAGCGCCACCGAGGACGGGCAGAAGAGTCCCGTTCTTGGAGCTGGCGTGAGGGGAACCTGGTAGCGCCAGATGTCCTCGGACACGTTGAAGTTCCAGGTGGAACCGGAAGAGGCCGGGCAACGGCTCGATCGCGTCGTGATCCGCCGCGTACCCGGTCTGGGGCGCAAGCGCGCCGCGCGGCTGTTCGCGAGCGGCGCCGTACAGGTCGAGGGTCGCCGCGCGCTGAAGGGGGAGGCGGCAACCGCCGGTGCGGAGCTCGTGGTCGAGCTCGCGCCTCCGGAAAGCGTCGCCGCCGAACCGGACGCACCACTCGACGTGCGGCTGGAGATGCCGGAGCTGGTCGTCGTGGCGAAACCGGCGGGGCAGCCCAGCGTTCCGCTCGACGACGCCGAACGCGGTACCCTGGCCGGAGCGTTGCTCGGCCGCTATCCCGAGATGCGGAGCGTGGGATACCGCCCGCGCGAACCCGGGCTCGTGCACCGTCTGGATACGCAGACGTCGGGATTGCTCGTGGCCGCGCGTTCCGCGCGCGTGTTCGAACACCTGCGTGCCGAGCTCAGAGCGGGAAGGTTCGAGAAGCGCTACCTCGCAGTGGTCTCGGGCGACGGCCTCGACGACCGCGGAGTCATCGACGCCCCGATCGCGCCGGATCGCTCCAACAGGAAGCGCGTCTGCGTGGGTCCGGAGGTTCAGGATCGGCGCGCTGCTCGCCGGGCCCGGACGCGCTATCACGTGATATCCCGCACGCCAAACTGGACGCTGGTCGAGGTCGAGGTGTCACACGCCTACCGCCACCAGGTCCGGGCGCACCTCTCCTTCGCCGGCCATCCGATCGCGGGCGATGCGCTGTACGGCGGCGAGCCCGTGGAGGCGCTGGGCGCGCGCCACGCCTTGCACGCGAGCTACGTGGCGTGGGCGGGAGACGCCGTCGTGCCCGCTTTCGCGGTCGAGGATCGTCTGCCGGACGAGCTCGACCGGCTGCTCCGCGGCTGACTGCGACGCGGCTCCCTGCTCCCCGGCTCCTCGAGCATCCGCACCAGGCGCTCGACGAGCGACAGGCACATTCCACGGGTCGGCAGCTTGGGGCGGATGACCGTGACGCGCTCCTCCGGCTTGCGTCCGCGCGTCCACACCACGCTGCGCGGCAGGGCCTCGTAGCTCTCCGAACCGTCGGCGACACGCACGATCACGCACGGCAGGGCGATCGGACCGCCCGAGCCCTGCTGATACTCGACTCCGACCTCGATCGCGGCGAGGCCGCGACGCGCACGGCGTGGCATGACCAGCAGGCGGAGCTCGTCGGGATCCGCGCTGCTTAGCGGAATGCGCGCCCAGGGGACTACCTTGAGCGATTCGCGGGAACCCAGCTTCCGCGCCAGCCACGACAGGAGCGCGCGCGGTTGCTCGACCGGATCGGCGGGAAGCGCGCCGGCGCGTCCGGTGCAGAAGATCGGCAGGAGACAGGCCGACGCCAGTGCCAGCATCAGCGCGTGGTAGGGGGACTCCGGCAGCAGGTACACTCCGCCGCCGGCAAACGCGGCCAGCGCCAGCATGAAAACGAGGAAGCCCGGAACCGTTCCGCTATCGAGGAAGCGCCCCGGCAGCCGCCGCTTCTTCCGGGCAAAAGCCTCGTCCTCGCCCAGCGGCAGCCAGCGGCCCGGGCCGCGCAGCGGCTGGACCGGGCGCGGCGCGACGTGCGCTGCAAGCGCCATCGCCAGGAGCAGGCAGAGACCCGCGACGGTGGGCAGCTCGGTGCGCGCCGCGACAAATGCGGCCAGGGAAAGAGCGATGCCGGCAAGCGCACCCCTGAGCGGCGAGGGCAGCGGCAGAAGCGCGCGTGCCTCCGCTCCGCGCTCGGCGCAGGCTTTCGTCGCAGCCCGCCATTTGAGCACGACCAACGCCCCGTAACCGAACGCCACCAACGCAAGAACGACAATGCCCAGAGCCCGCTCTCGCGGCGGGACGGGAGGCGCCGCCGGCGCGACCTCGGGCGCCGGCGCCGCAGGGGGAGCGGCGAACGCAGCGAACGCCTTGGCGTCGGCTTCGATCTGCCACTGTACCGGCTCGTCCTTCGCGACGTGCGGGCGCACCACCTCCAGCTCGTCCTTGTCCCCCAGCCGATGCAGGTTCGACAGGAACACGCCGCCGTGGCTGTCGCCCAGAAGCTCCTGCTCGGGATCGGGCGTAGGCAGCCGCGGCGCATTCTCCGCGCGCGGCAGACGGAACAGGACGCTCGCCGAGTTGATGCCGTCGTCGAATCGCGGACCGACCCACGTGATGTGAACCCGGGCTCCCCGGGGCTCGATGAGGTGGCGTGCGAGCAGGTTGGTGCGGTAGCCGAGCTTGAAGAGGTAGCTGCCGCGTCTGAGGCCCTTGTCGTTGTCGACCTCGACGCGCAGGCTGTCGTCGTCTCGCTTGTCGAGCAAGAGCGGGATCGGCGTCGCGCCGCCTTGGCCGCTCTCGGCGGGCGACACGCTGGCGTCGGACATCGGCTTGGCGTCGCTGTCGACCCCTGCGAGGTCGAACCCCTTGAGCGGGCCGCCCCGCACCTTCATCACGATCTCGTGGGCGACGACGGCCGTGCCGTCGCGGGCCACGTCCAGCGTCACCACGTCGGACTCGACGGTCTTCTCGACCCACGCCTGGGCTGGACTGGCCAGGACCAGCCCGGCCAGCGCCAGCGCCCATGTAAGCAGGTGTCGGTGCGGTGCACACATCCTGCGACATTCGTTACATGGCCGGCGCGGAACTGGCCAAATTCCCCGCCGTGTGGGGTCCGGACCCCGTCGGAGCGGAAAGCTCAGGGCATCCGCATCATCCCGCCGCCCATCTGGGACTTCAGCGCGATGACTGCGGGAACCAGAGCGCCGAGATCCGCCACGACTGCCTTCGGCGCGCTGATCGACCAGGTCAATGCCGTCCCGCCATCCTGGGTGACCATGAACGTGTACGGAACCGGCGTCTCGCCGTGGTGGGGCAGGGCGTCGAACACCTTGTCGAGGGACTTGGTGAAGCCCGGACCCAGTGTCCGGCTCAGGTCGGAGCGCATGCTGTGGGTGAAGCCGGCAAGCGTCACGAAGCCGCCGGTGATCGCCCTTGCGCTCTTGAGCTCGGCCAGGCCATCACGCGAAGCCAGGGTGTCCTTGCCCTTGTGGATCTGCGCAAGCCGCGCGTAGAGTTCCTTGGTGTCGGCGGAGATGCCGATCCAGCTCTGGTCGCCTTCGGGCATGAGCACGATCGACACGGTGACGGGCTTGGGCGTCTTGGGCTTCGCGGCCTTCTTCTTCGGCTTCTGCGCTGCGCCAAAGGAATAGTGGTGGGCCTCGAACATCGAGCCCGGCAGCACGAGATCGTACGCCGTCGAACCGGGAGCGATGCCGGCGCCCCTGGCCGCGTGCACCTTCAACGTGGGCAGGTCCTTCTTGTGCTTTGAAGTATGCTTGTCGAGAAGCTTCTTCAGCTGGCCATCGTTGTAGACGGTGGCCAGCGACGACAGGAGCTTCTTCAGCTCGGCGGGCTTCGTGTCGATTCCGATAACGTTCCAGCCGAGGCCCGAGATCGCGCGATCCCGCTTCCGGTTCGCGTCCTTGCTGGCGGGGATCGAGACATCGCCCCGCGCATACACGTAGGCGCCCTTGAGCTTGAACACCTGCCCGATCGCGTCGACGGCTTCGTCGCGGACCCGTCGCGGCACCTTTTCATACGACATCAGCCCGTCGGCCATCTCCTGGGCGGTCCGCGAGATGTCCTTGTAGCGGTCGGGATTGTAGCTCACGCCGAATCCGGCCGAGCCCACGTCCTTGGGCAGCTTCCAGAACATGTCCGGCGGCGGCCCGGCACGTTTGGCCGTGTCGAGCAGGGTGTGCACGGTCCACGAGCTGTCGCCCCGGAACTTGATGGCGCCGGTGGCAACGGCCTCTTGCTTGGCCTTGTCGATGCGGGCATCCACCTTGATCGCATCGAGGTCCTCCACCAGCGCGAGGAACTCGTCGCCCAGCCCGTGGATGCCGTCAGCCATTGCGCGG
Organism: uncultured delta proteobacterium; assembly: GCA_963826085.1. Lineage (GTDB taxonomy): Bacteria > Myxococcota_A > Polyangia > Polyangiales > Polyangiaceae > CAWDXG01. The sequence continues at coordinate 1,151,860 of CAWGVN010000001.1, forward strand.
TTGAACGACGGGTTGTCGATCGAGAATTCCTTGAGCAGGAAGGCGGGAAGTACGGTGTTCACGTCCCTGAGCTGGTTGGCGTACTGGCGCCGGAACGGTTCCGCTCTGAGCTCGATATGCAGGTCGTTCTGCCCGAGATCCTCGCTCGGCATGCCGCGCGTCACGTAGGGCAACAGCGCATCGACGTCGTCGCGGCGACGGCCACACACCAGGCGCGCCGGCACCTTGCCGACGGCGGCTGCGACGGCGCACGACGGGTGGCTGCCGTCGCCGACGCGGTACACGCCGGAGCTCATCTCGTGAACGTCCTCGCCCTGCTTTCTGGCAAAGGAGACGGCCTCGTCCAGCGAGTTCAACCCAACGCTGACGACCGCGAACGGAGTGGGGAGCTGTCCCATGCCCTTCGGGTTGAGCGCGGCGGCGATGTCGACCGGTGCGTCGAACGCGACGATCCGTGAAGCCTCCGGCTGGTGCTTCGCGATGAGCTGGCGCCAGCTCACCGGCAAGCCGGCCCAGTTCGAGATCGTGTCGATCGCGGCACCTGGATCCTTGAAGCGACCGACCAGGAACAGATCGGCGGGCGCAGCGACGGGACTGAGGTCGGGCGCCGCCTCGACGGCACTGCCCGTGGGCTTGGCCTGCGACGTGTCGACCGGACTCTGGGCGGGAGGCTTGGTGCCTCCACAACCGACGAACAAGAGGAGCGAGCACAGCGCGGTAGCGCGCCTGGGGAATCGAGCCATGGGGCGGCAATCTATACGGGACCGTGGCCGCTGCAAATCGCCCCCCGCATGTCGCCGGTCCTCCCCCGGATCAGCGGGAGATCGCGCCGTTTGGTCGTCGGTCCGGTTCCGCGGCCGGCGGCACCACGGGGCGCCGTCCGCGTCCTACGGCTCGGCCTTGTCCCAGGCGGAGCGGGCGGTGTGGCCGAGCACGCCAAGGCCCGCCCGCGCGATCGCGAGCCGCGACCAGCGCTTGCCGGCGAAGTGCTGGAGACCGATGCGCATGAAGTCGGGCGTGTCGAGCAGGAAGCGTTCGATGGCGGGGCGAGCCTCCCCGTAGAACAGCCTGACGCCCTTCTCCCGCACGCGCAGATCGCGACCGATCATGGTCCGGCGGACCTCGGTTTCCCAGTCGGCGAAGTCGAAGCTCTTGTGGCGACAGCGGCGTGCGAGATAGCGCCCGGCGACCGCGCCGTACTGGATCGCCTGCGCGATGCCCTCGCCGGTCACGGGATCGATGCCCGCCGCCTCGCCGACCAGGAGCACGTGCGGCCGCGACACGGGACGATGCGGCTCGAACCCACGTTCGGCGAAGCGCTTCTTCCTGAAGCTCGAGAGACGCAGGCCTCGCGCCTCGAGCTGCTCGGAGAGGACGTCCTGGATTTCGATTTGCGGGTCGTTGTCGCCGGTCTTCAGAAGGTACACCCCACGGCAAATCATCTCGCGCCCGTCGACCAGGGTCGGGAAGTCCCAGTAGTAGCCGGGCAACTTGCGGTCCGACGCATCGAACATCAAGAGGTCCCGCGGGAGATCGCTGTCCACCGGCTCGGTGTCGATCTCCAGTGCCTGCGCCCGGTAGCGCGTCGAGACGAACCCCAACGCCCGCCGCACGATACTGGCCACGCCGTCCGCCCCGACCAGCACCGGAGCCCGGAACCGGCCGGCGCGGCTTTCCACCACCAGGCCGCCTTCGACCCGGTGGATGGCCGAGACGGCGGCTTCCTCTACCACGCGGATGCCGCGCTCCATCGCGATGCGGGCCAGCGCGTGGTCGAACTCGATACGCCGCACCACGCGGCCGATGGCCCCTTCGCGCACCGTCAGCGTGCGGCCCATCGCGCGGAACGCGACGCCTTCCAGCCACACCGACGGTACGTCCACGACGACGCCGATCGAGCCCAGCAGCTTGTCAGCGCGCGCGCCGACTCCACCCGCGCAGTACTTCTCGCGCGGGTAGCGCGCCTTTTCCAGGACGACGATGCGATCCGTCAACTCGGGCGCTGCGTGGGAGAGGAACAGCGCCGTCGAGATCCCGGCCGGTCCCCCACCAACGATGAGCACCTCAGCGTTCTGCAAGGAGACCTTCCGCGCCGCAGAGCACGTCCGCATCTTGGCGGACCCGAGCCGCCCCTGGCAAGCGGGAGCTAGTTGGTTTCCTCGAACTCGGCGTCGATCACGTCGCCGCTCTTCTTGCTCTCGCCGGCCTCGCCGCCCGGTGCGGCTCCGTTACCGCCAGGCGGAGGAGCAGCACCGCCCGCGCCCGCGCCGGCCGCCTCGTAGAGCTTGCTGGCCATCTGGTGCGCTTCCTTCTCGAGCCGCTCCAGCACGTCCTGCACTTTCGAGTCGTCCTGCTTCTCGATGGCTTCGCGCCCTTCCTTGATCAGACCCTCGAGCGCGGACACATCGCTTGCTTCCAGCTTGTCCTTGTTCTCGGTGATCTGCTTTTCGAGCGTGTAGCAGAGGTTGTCGAGCTTGTTGCGCCGCTCGATCTCCTCGCGGCGACGCTTGTCCTCCGCTTCGTGCTCGGCTGCCTCCTTGACCATCTTCTCGATGTCGTTCTCGTTGAGGCCGCTCGACGCCGTGATGGTGATCCGCTGGTCCTTGCCGGTTGCCATGTCCTTGGCCGTCACCGACAGGATGCCGTTGGCGTCGATGTCGAACGTGACCTCCACCTTGGGAACGCCGCGCGGCGCGGGCGGCAGACCCTCGAGATGGAACTTGCCGAGCGTGCGGTTGTAGTGCGCCTCGGCGCGCTCGCCCTGCAGCACGTGGATCTCCACGGAGGTCTGGTTGTCGCTGGCCGTGGAGTAGATTTCCTTCTTCTGGGTCGGGATGGTGGTGTTGCGCGGGATCATCACCGTCATCACGCCACCAAGCGTCTCGACACCCAGCGAAAGCGGCGTCACATCCAGCAGGACGACGTCCTGCACGTCGCCGGCCAGCACGCCGCCCTGCACGGCAGCGCCCACCGCAACCACCTCGTCGGGATTGACGCCCTTGTGGGGCTCCTTGCCGAAGAACTTGCTGACGGTCTCCTGCACCAGTGGGATGCGCGTCGATCCGCCGACCAGCACGACCTCGTCGATGTCGCTGGGCTTCTTCTTCGCGTCCTCGAGCGCCTTCTTGACCGGACCCATGGTGCGGTCGACGAAGGGGCGGATCATCTGCTCCAGCTTGGCGCGGGTGAGCTGCTTCTGCAGGTGCTTCGGGCCGCTGGCATCCGCCGTGAGGAACGGCAGGTTGATGGTGGTTTCCTGCTTCGTCGACAGCTCGATCTTGGCCTGTTCCGCCGCGTCCTTGAGACGCTGGATGACCATCTTGTCGTTCGAGACGTCGATGCCGCTGTCCTTGCGGAACTCGGCGATCAGAAAGTCCATGATCTCGTGATCGATGTCGTCGCCGCCGAGGTGGGTATCGCCGTTCGTCGAGATGACCTGCACGACGTTGTCGCCGACCTCGAGGATCGAGATATCGAACGTACCGCCGCCGAAGTCGTAGACGGCGATCACCTCGTTGGTCTTCTTGTCGAGACCGTAGGCGAGCGCCGCAGCCGTCGGCTCGTTGATGATGCGGCGGACCTCCAGACCCGCGATCTTGCCGGCGTCCTTGGTGGCCTGGCGCTGGGAGTCGTTGAAGTAGGCCGGAACGGTGATGACGGCCTCCGTCACCTTCTCGCCCAGGTAGTCCTCCGCCGCCTTCTTCAGCTTCTGCAGGACCTTGGCGCTCACCTCGGGCGGCGCCATCTGCTTGCCGCGCACCTCCATCCAGGCGTCGCCGTTCTTGCCCTTGACCACCTTGTACGGGATGCGGTGCATCTCCGTGTTGACCTCGTCGAAGCGACGCCCGATGAAACGCTTGGACGAATAGACGGTGTGCTCGGGGTTCGTCACCGCCTGGCGCTTGGCGATGGTGCCAACGAGGACTTCGCCCTTGTCGTCCCAGGCCACGACGGAAGGCGTCAGACGCGAGCCTTCCTCGTTGACGATGACCTTCGGGTCCTTGCCCTCCATCACCGCAACGACGCTGTTCGTCGTGCCGAGGTCGATTCCGATGATCTTGCCCATTTTTCCTGGTTCTCCTGATCGCTCCGATTCCCGCACTCCAAGCGTCCGCGGGCGGCCCGTCCGGCGCGCAGACCACCCGTGGGGTCCGAGCCCATCCGGCCCCGACGCGTACGGGGATGGCCGGCAAGATAACCACCCGCTGTAGGGGGTCAACCAAATCGGAAGGGGCGTGGAGAAGAGCATGCCAAAGCGTGCGGGACGCGGCCCCGGCCCGAGCCGACATGGCTGCAGACCCGGAAGAAGGCGCACCGATTGCGGTTGACACCTAGCCGGCCGAGGCTACCCTCCCGGTCCTCGTCCCGGGGCCGTAGCTCAGCTGGGAGAGCGCCGCGTTCGCAATGCGGAGGTCAGGGGTTCGATCCCCCTCGGCTCCACTGGTCTGTCTCCCACCCACCCACCCCCACGCGTAGTCCTCCTCGAGGGGGCTCACCGCCCCTCGAGCACCCCGACGCGATTCGCTTCGCTCATCGCGGGCTCGCTGTCGCTTCGCTGGGTTCCAGAACGTCCAGCAAGTCCCGGGCGCGTGCTAGCGGCGGCGGCGGGTGAGGGCCAGGCCTACCAGCGCGAGCCCGATCACCCACGGCACCGGCTTCGCAGGACCGCGGCCTTCGCCGAGCGTGCAGCCGCTGCTGGTGTTGGTGTCGGCGGCCGGCGGGTTCTTGCAGACCTGGATGGTCTTGCTGACCGACGTGCACTGCAGCCCTGACGCGCATGCATTGGCGGCGCTGCAATCAGCGGCGCAGTACGCCTTCTTCGGATCACTGTCGTAGACGCACTCGTAGCCCGAGGGACAGGGGTTGGACTTATCGCAGGAGTCGCCCTGCGCGACCGGCGTCGTCACCGGACCGCCCGCAGAGCCGCCCGCGCCGCCGGTCGCCTGTCCGCCGGTGCCGCCCGTGGTTCCGCCAGCTCCTGCGGTGCCGCCCGTACCGCCGGTACCGCCCGGACCTGTGCTGCCGGTCGTGGCCCAGGTCGGCGCCGTGTACCCGCCGGCCTTGGCAGCGTCGAGCGCGTTCTGGACGATGAAGTCCTTCCACGTGGAGACGGCGGCGTAGATGGGATAGTCGCAGTTGTAGCCCCGATCGGTGACGCCAAGCACCATGCCGTTCGAGTCGAGCGCGGGACCACCCGAGTCCCCCTCGCAGATACCGGTCTCGCCCTCCCATTCGCTGGACACCAGACCGATACCGCCGCAAGCCTTGTTGCCGCAGACCGGATCGTACTGCTGCCCGCGGTACCAGCTGACGTGCAGGCCGCTGCGGTCACGCCGCGTACCGGCCGTTGTTCCGTTGGTATCGCTCGGGCTCGCTGCCCCGTAGCCGACCGCCGTGTAGAGCTCGCCCGGCGAGACCGCCTTGTCGATGCGGGGCACGTAGGGAGGCACGCTCTTGATGTTGGAGCTCAAGGTGACGAGCGCGATGTCGTAGCCGCAGGCCTGGTTGCTCTCGCTCGGAACGCTTATCTTCTGGGCTGCAATCCCGTTGAAGAACGATTGCTGCGTCACCTGCGTGTCGGTTGTCACTCGCAGGTGACTCGGCGCGTAGTCCGTTCCGAACGTGGTCTGACCGCATTCCACGGCGCCTTGCGGAACCGATGGCGGGTTCACAATCGGAGCGACGCAGTGCCGCGCGGTGAGCACCAGGTTCGGCGCGATCAGCGTGCCCGAGCACATGCCGACTCCACCGCCTCCGAAGCTGATGAGGGCCACGACGGACGTATGCGTGGTGTCCGTCTGCCCGCCGGAGATCGGCTGCTGCTCGTTCGAGAGCTGCAACGTCGGCGAATCGCTGGCAGAGCCGCAACCGGCGGCGGCGAGAAGAGCAAGCGAGGCAACAAGCAGGGCAGTACGGCGCATCGGGATTCCTCTGCTGTAGAGCAAGGCGTTCTCTGGCCAGTGCGCCAGCCGGGTCACGGCTCGCGGCGACAAGAGGCATTGCACTCTAGTTTCCCGGAGGTCCTTCCGCCAGCGCGAACGCGTCATCTTCCACACATTCGGAGCGCGCGTTATGGTCGACCATCGCGACGCGTCGCGGCGACGCCATCACCTCAACGGGTTTTTCCGCAATTGCCGCCGGCGCCGGTGCGATCGGGCGCCGAACAGGAAGAAAAGAGCGTGACTTCACCGGCGACACAACATTTCGTCCTGACTGGAGACGCGCATGCCGGCCGCACTTCTTGCGCCGCGACAGCTGGGTCCGTTGCGTTGTGCTCCGCGGTGTTCGCTACCACGCGTGGCGGGTGCGAGGCGCAATGAAGCTCGACTTCCGTCTGGAACAGCGCCTCGACGCGCCGCTCGATCGAGCATGGGAGGCGTGCGCGACGGCACGCGGCCTCGAACGCTGGCAAGCCGACGTGGTGAAGGGTGAAGTAGCCCAGGGAAACGATCTCGATCTGTCATGGCCCGCTCTCGGGACGAGCCTGTCGGTCAGCGTGTCCACGCTCGTCGAGCGCGAGGAGATCGCATTCGACAGCGGCGGTTCTGTGGTGCGACTGCTGCTTGCCCCGGGGCGCGTGGTGCTGGAACACCAAGGGCTCGAGCCGGGCGACGACGTCGAAGGCGTCGCGTCGTCCTGGAGGCTGTCGCTCGCGCTCCTGGCCCATTCGCTCGCGGCACACCCCGGGGCCGAGCGGCAGGCCTTGTGGATGCTCGACAACGCGCGCACGACAGCCGAGGCCGCTCATGCCTTCTTCTCGGATCCTGCCGCCCTCGGCACGTGGCTTGGATCGGGCGGCGGCGTGGGCAGCCCAGGCAGTCGGGTCGCGGTTGCGTGTGCCTGGGGCGGTCGTATCGAGGGCACCGTGCTCGCCAACACGCCGGGCCGCGACGTCGCGATGTCATGGCAGGAGGACGGCGACTCGGTGCTCTGCCTGCGGACGCTCCCCTCGCCTCGCTCGGACGACGACCGGCTGCTGCTCGTGCACTGGTCGCGCTGGAGCGCCGAGGAGCCCTCCGGGGAACGGCGCCGCGGACTGGAGACCGCGCTGCGCCGCCTGGCGAGAAACCTCGCGCGGAGCCCGGACGCCTGACGCGGCTCGCTCCCCGGCCCTAGCGCGCGTCCTCGCAACAGCGCGTGCCGAGCGAGTAGTCGTAGTACGCGCGCGCATGCACGGTGACTTTCGACTCGCAGCCCTTGGTCGTGCCGCGCGCGTAGAATCCACCCACGAACATGCTGCCCTTGTCCTCGACCCATTCGTCGAGGTTGCCGACCATGTCGTAGATGCGGTCTTTCCCCCACTTGCTGGCGCAGCTGCGCGTGGCGCCGGTGGCGCGCAGCACCGGGTCGCGTCCATGTTCGACGACCAGGTTGAGGCGAGGATCCGTATGCCCGATCGAGGAGTTGTCGTGCAGCACGTACGCCGGATGGTAGTAGCGGTACACGTTACACTTGGTGCGATCGAACTGATCGCCGTAGGGGAAGCGGGTGTGGTGTGCGCCTTCGCAGGCTGTGACCCATTCGTCGTGGGTGCACAGTCGCTTGCCGGCGTTTTCGCAGGCCTCCTTGGCGGTGTAGTAGGAGAGGTATCCCTGCGGCACCACGCCCGCCGCGCTCACGGCTTTGGGATGGAAGCGGTGGGTCGCCTGCCACTTCGACAGATCCGGCAGTGGCATCTGGGTCGCGCTCTCGCTGCCCTCTTCGAATCGCTCGACCTGCCAGACCTCGCGCACGCGCCGCATCAGCACCGGCTGCGGCGGGTAGTACGGCGACAGCGCCTCGCCCGTGCTCTTGTCCACCATCGAGACTTCCCAGCGGTCGATGCAGAAGTCGTGGACGCGCACCATACCGGGCGGACAGCCGCGGCCCGCCTTCGCGGGTCTCGCTGCCTTGTGCGCGGTGCTCGGAGCGGGAGTCGGAGGGCTGGCGGCGGAAGCAGTCGCGGGAACGTGGCGGGCGCCACCCGGCGCAGGCCCCGGCCCGACCGGCGCGGCATCGCCCGCAAATGCGTTCGTGCTCGCCGCCAGAGCGACCAGAGAGACGGCGAGGATGCGCCGCGTCGTCCCGGAATCGAGCACCATCGACTCAGGCAGAACCGACAACGCGCGTGGTGAACGCGATGGGCGTAGTGCCGACGTGTGCATACGCGGCGGTCCACACCTCGTCGCGCGGCACGTCGAATACGATCGCAGGATCGATGTCCGTCGGCAGCCACGCGCCCGCACGGATCTCGTCCTCGAGCTGTGAAGGCGCCCAGCCCGCGTAGCCGACCAGTCCAACCAGGCTCGCAGGCGTTGCGCCGGCGGCAACCGCCTCCAGCACCTTGCGGGAGGCAGAAGCGACGATGCCGTCGCCCACATCGAACTGGCCTTCGATGCCCTCGAAGCGATCCTCGCTCCGGTACACGAGCCAGACCTGCTCCTGGCTGACGGGACCTCCCATGCGCACCGACCCGAGCGCGGCGTCGAGATGCTCGCCGGTGATCTCCGCGCGGACCAGCAGCTCCGGCAGGGTCATCACTTCGCGTCCGTTGACGATCCAGCCGAATGCGCCGTCTGGCCCGTGCGCGGCGAGCAACACCACCGAGCGATCGAAGTTCGGATCGCCGAGCGGTGGCGCAGCGACCAGAAGACCCGGAGCGAGTGTGGACATCACCCTTGTAAAGCTAACAACCCCTGGACCCGGCGTCGAGAGCGCCGCGCAATTCCGCCGTCAGTAGACGACGACCCCGGCGTAGCCGACGACGCTTCCGTAGTCGCCGGACGCGTCTCCGGAGTTCGCGTAGCGAACCAGCTCCGCACCCGTAGCTCCGAGGCGCAAGGCGGCGATCAACGCCACCGTGGTCGGAATGAAACCGCACATGGAGATGTCGTGACGCGTCACGACGTTATACAGCCCGTCGGGGTCGAGCGCGCGCACGCGTTCAAGCGCCATGGAGTCGAGTCGCTCGGCGACCTCCGCCGGCACGTAGTGCGACATGTCGGAGCTTGCGACGATGAGCGTCTCGCGCGCGCCGCCGGGCGCCGCGGCAATCGCACGCGCCAGTCCTTCGCCCACCTCGTGGCACTCGCGAAGCGACAGCCCCGCCAGACAGATCGGGACGATCGAGATGTCGGGACGCCGGGCCTGCAGAAACGGCAGCTGCACCTCGATAGCGTGCTCGCGCAGGTGCGCCAGATGATCGTCGCCGAGATCTGCGGCATCACGGATCGCGCTGGCGAGGTCGCCGGCGATGGGGACAGCGCCACCCGGCATCTGCCACTGACCGCTGCCCCACAGCGAGCGGCGCACACCCAGGCCCGTGTGGTTGGGGCACAGCACGACGGCGCGCGAGGGCACACGGACGCGCGCATACGTCGCCCCGGCAACGCCGCCGCTGTACACGTAGCCGGCGTGCGGAGCCATCAGCGCATAGGCGTCGCGCTCGGCCGGCTTGTCGCCGAGCAAGCGCGCCACGTCGTCGCCCAGGCGCGCCGGGTCGCCGGGGTAGAAGCGGCCCGCCACGGCGGGCTGTCTCGAGTCGGTCTGTCCGGTAGCAGTCATCGACCACGAATCTAACTCTCCGGGCGCGCGCCGCCAGACTGCCCGGCCACCACCACGCGCCGCGTGAGGCCCAGCCGTCGCATGCGGCTCTGCAGCGTCGAGGGCTTGAGCCCGAGCAGCTCCGCAGCGCCACCCTGGCCGTAGATCCGCCCGCTGGTCAGCGCGAGGACGTGCTGGATGTGCTCGCGCTGCAGCTCGTCCAGGGTTGCCACGCGCCCCGTGGGCCGAGCCGGTGCGGTGGGCGCCTGCGGCTGTGCGATCCGCGGCAGCTCGATCTGTCCGGGGCCCAGCCCGGAGCCTTGCGCCACGATGGTCGCACGCTCGAGCACGTTCGCGAGCTCGCGAAGGTTGCCGGGCCAAGCGTAGCCGGCGAGCAGCGAAAGCCCATCCGGGGTCACGCGCATGCCGCGGCGGCCCGTGCGCTGCGCCTGCTCCGCCAGGAGCACGCGGCACGCCGCGGGCAGATCCTCCAGCCGCTCGCGCAGCGGCGGCAGCTCCAGCGGAAAGACACTCAACCGGTAGTAGAGATCGTCGCGGAAGCGCTTTTCGTCGATGGCGCGGGCGAGATCGACGTGGGTCGCCGCGATCACGCGCACGTCCACCTTCACGCTCCGGTCACTCCCTACCGGCTCGAAGCGCCCTTCCGAAAGCACGCGGAGCAGCTTCGCCTGCAGCTCGATGGGCAGCTCGCCGACCTCGTCGAGCAGCAGCGTTCCTCCGTTCGCCATCTGGAAGCGCCCGCTGCGGTCGCGGGTCGCCCCGGTGAACGCGCCCTTTACGTGGCCGAACAGCTCGCTCTCGATCAGGGTGGCGGGAATCGCAGCGCAGTTGATCGCCACGAAGGGATGACCCGCGCGCGGGCTCCACGTGTGGATCACGCGCGCGAGCCGCTCCTTGCCGGTGCCCGTCTCGCCGAGCAGCAGGACCGGCGTGTCCGTCGGCGCGACCTGCCGCGCGCGGCGCACCAGCTCCTGCATGCGCGGGCTGCGGCTCGATTCCAGAAGCTCGACCGAGCCTTCCCCCAGCTCCGACTCGAGCAGCCTGAGGTAGTCATGATCCTGGCGGTGCAGGCGTTCGAGCGCCTGCTTCTGCTCAGCGCTGTTGATCGCTATCGCGAGCACGCGACCGTACACCTCTACGAGCTGCACGACGTCGTCGGGATAGGTCTGGCACACGGCCCGATCGAGCGTCGCCACGCCGAGACAGCGATCGCCGGCGCACAGCGGCACGACCATGCACGAGTGCCCCGGCGGCAGGTCGAGCACGCCGTCGAAGGGATCGCCGTCGCCCTCGGAGTGATCGTGTTCTGTGAAGGCGCGGGCGCGCCGCGTATCGATGGCCTCGCGGATGGTAGGGAAATCCGCCAGGCGGAGCGCGTGGCCGCGCACGCGGTCGCCCACCAAGGGCCCGCGAGCGGCCCGCACGACGAGGCGATCGCCCACGAGCTCGAACACGGTGGCCAGATCGTAGGGCGCGATGCGCGAGAGCCAGTCGAGCCCGCGCCTCAGCAGATCGTCGACCTCGTCGGCGGCAGCCAGGTCCACCAGCTCGGCGAGATCCCGGGTCAGGTCCAGATCGCGTGCCATGGGAACTCCATAGGGCCGGGACACCGGAATGTCAGTGGATGGCGCACCGAAATATCGGTTCGCACCCGTCGGGCAGTGCACGTCCGGGACTCGTGCGGTCGAAATCCCACATTTCCGGGCTGGTACGGGAACTGCTTGGGAGAAGTGCCGGGCGCGATGCCCCAAGCACAGCAGAGGGAAGGTTCGATGACGACTGAAGCAAAGTGCCCGTTCCACCACGCCGCTGGCGGCGGAACGTCCAACCGGGACTGGTGGCCGAACCAGCTTCGGCTGGACCTCCTCCGAGCGCATTCCGCGAAGTCCAACCCCATGGGCGAGGACTTCGACTACCGCGAAGCGTTCAGGAGTCTGGACTTCGCAGCGCTGAAGAAGGACCTCGCCACGCTCATGACGAGCTCGCAGGACTGGTGGCCGGCGGACTTCGGTCACTACGGGGGCTTGTTCATCCGCATGGCGTGGCACAGCGCGGGCACGTACCGCGTCCACGACGGCCGCGGAGGCGGCGGCAGAGGCCAGCAGCGCTTCGCGCCGGTCAACAGCTGGCCCGACAACGTGAACCTGGACAAGGCACGTCGCCTGCTCTGGCCGATCAAGCAGAAGTACGGCAGGAAAATCTCCTGGGCCGACCTGATCATCCTCACGGGCAACGTGGCGCTCGAGACGATGGGCTTCAAGACGTTCGGCTTCGGCGGCGGCCGCTACGACGTCTGGGAACCGGACGAGGACGTCTACTGGGGCGCCGAGAACACCTGGCTCGACGACAAGCGCTACTCCGGCGACCGCGATCTGGAAAACCCGCTCGCGGCCGTCCAGATGGGCCTCATCTACGTCAATCCCGAGGGCCCGAATGGAAACCCGGATCCGGTCGCCGCAGCGCGCGACATCCGCGAGACATTCGCGCGCATGGCGATGAACGACGAAGAGACGGTCGCGCTGATCGCGGGTGGCCACAGCTTCGGCAAGACCCACGGCGCCGGCGATGCGAAGCTTGTCGGCCCCAATCCCGAAGCCGCGCCCCTCGAAGAGCAGGGCCTGGGCTGGAGAAGCAGTTTCAAATCGGGCAAGGCCGGTGACGCGATCACCAGCGGACTGGAAGTCACCTGGACCCAGACGCCGACGAAGTGGAGCAACTCCTTCTTCGAGAACCTGTTCAAGTACGAGTGGGAGCTGGAAAAGAGCCCCGCGGGCGCGCACCAGTGGGTGGCCAAGGATGCCGAGGCGTCGGTTCCGGACGCGCACGACCCGTCGAAGAAGCACCGGCCGACGATGCTCACCACGGATCTTTCTCTGCGTTTCGATCCTGCGTACGAGAAGATCTCGCGGCGGTTTCTCGAGCACCCGGACGAGCTCGCAAACGCCTTCGCACGCGCATGGTTCAAGCTGACCCACCGCGACATGGGCCCGCGCTCGCGCTATCTCGGCCCGGAGGTCCCGGAAGAAGAGCTGATCTGGCAGGACCCGACCCCCGCGGTCGACCATCCGCTGATCGACAAGCACGACATCGCGGCGCTCAAGGACAAGCTCCTCGCATCCGGGCTCTCGGTCGCGGAGCTGGTATCGACCGCGTGGGCATCGGCGTCCACGTTCCGCGGCTCCGACAAGCGCGGCGGTGCGAACGGCGCACGCGTCCGGCTTGCCCCGCAGCGGAACTGGGAGGTCAACCAACCCGCCCAGCTCTCGAAGGTGCTCGAGACGCTCGGAGGCATCCAGGCCGGGTTCGAAAACGCGCAGACCGGGGGCAAGAAGGTATCGCTCGCTGATCTGATCGTGCTGGGCGGCGCAGCCGGCGTCGAGCAGGCCGCAAAGAACGCCGGCTACGACGTGACGGTGCCGTTTGCGCCGGGACGAACGGACGCGACCGAAGAGCAGACGGACGTCGAGTCCTTCGCCGTGCTCGAGCCTGTTGCGGACGCTTTCCGCAACTACGTGAAGGGCAGGCCCAGCGTGAAGGCCGAGGAGCTCATGCTGGACAAAGCACAGCTCCTGACGCTGACCGCGCCCGAGATGACGGTGCTCGTCGGCGGCCTGCGCGTGCTCGGCGCCAACGTGGGGCAGTCCACACATGGCGTCTTCACGAAGCAGCCGGGAGCGCTGACCCACGACTTCTTCGTGAACCTGCTCGACATGGGCACGGAGTGGAAGGCGACCACCGACGCCGCGGACGTGTTCGAAGGGCGCGATCGCAAGACCGGCCAAGTGAAGTGGACCGGCACCCGCGTCGACCTCGTCTTCGGATCGAATTCCCAGCTCCGCGCGCTGGCAGAGGTCTACGCGAGCGAGGATGCCCAGGAGAAGTTCGTCAGGGATTTCGTGGCGGCGTGGACCCGGGTGATGAACCTCGACCGCTTCGACCTGGAGTGATCCCCGAGGGCACGAATATTCTCCCGGGGAAGCGGAACAGCCGACGTTCCAGCCCCGGGAGAACTTCTGGCAGGCCATCGGGCCGCGCTCGATTGCCCGCTTGGCGGAGGGGTCAGGAAAATGCCCCACGGGACGAGAGGCTGATAGAGTGAGGCGCGATGCGCGTCCGCTTCTATGGAGTCCGCGGTTCGGTTCCGGCGCCTGGCCCGGAGACCGCACGCTACGGCGGCAACACGTCGTGCGTGGACGTGCGGCTGGGTGACGGATCGATCATCGTGCTCGATGCGGGCACCGGCATGCGGAAGCTGGGCGACGCGTTGCTGGGCGAGCAGCACTCGTCCCCGGTCAACCTGCTCCTGTCACACACGCACTGGGATCACATTCTGGGTCTGCCGTTCTTCGGACCGCTGTGGAAGCAGGAAACCGAGCTTCTGATCTACCCGCTTGCAACGGACGCGCAGGAACGATTCCAGCGCACGATATTCGACGACATCCACTTTCCGGTCAGCGCCAACGACATCCCGGCAAAGGTCGAGTTCATGCGGCCAGAGGGTATCGAGTGGCGCATCGGGTCCGCCCGCGTCCGGCGTATCGGGCTCAACCACCCTGGCAGCGCGCAAGGCTTCCGCATCGACGACGACGACGGATCCTCGATCGCATATCTGACGGACAACGAGCTGTCGGCACCTAGCGCGATAGTCACGCCGGACGACCTGGCGCGGTTCGCGGAGGGCGTGGATCTACTCATCCACGATTCGCAGTACATCCAGGCCGATATGCCGGCCAAGCTCGGCTGGGGACACTCGGTCGTCGACGACGTCCTCCGTCTCGGGGTGCTGGCCACCCCGCGCACGCTCGCGTTGTTCCACCACGACCCCGATCGCACCGACGCCGAGCTGGACCGCATGGGCGAACGCTCGGCGAACTGGATCGGCGAGCACACCAAGGCGACCTCGCTGATCGTCGCGAGCGAGGGAATGACGCTCGATCTGCCCTAGCGCCGGGGCGGCGAGCCGTGTCCGTCGGTGACAAGCGGCCAGCAGAGCGAGAACGTGGAGCCCGCATCGCCGGTGCCGAGCTCGACCCAGCCGTGGTGCTCCCGCGCGACACCGAAGCTGACCGCGTACAACATCGCCAACACGCGCTCCTCGGCACTGCCGTGCTCCGGCGAGAGCCACGGTTCATAGGCGCGCTCGAAGTCGAGCTCCGGCAGCGTCATCCCTTCCAACGTGACGGCGAAGCGGGCGGAAGGCCCGCCGAGGGAGCGCCCACGCTCGTGGGCAGGCGGCTCGAGGTCGTCCTCCGCCAGCGACAGCGTGACGCGGGCACCCGGCTCCGCCAGGCCGATCGCCGCACCAAGCAGATTCGCGAGCACCAGCTCGAGCCGCAGACCGTGGACCTCGGCCGACAGCTCCGCTACCGGTCCCAGCTCCAGGCGTACACCGCGCGCGTCCGCCACGGGACCAAGCAGCTGGGCGGTGCGACGCGCAAGCGCCGAAAGGTCCGTAGGCGCGGGACCAGTCCAGTCTTCGCGGACGAAGGCCAGCACATGGTTCAGCGTGTCGGTGATTGCGCGAACCTGTTCGCCGATAATCCTGGCGTTGTCCGAGAGCTGATCCCGACTCAGGTCGCGCATGCCGATCATCGCTGCGCGCCCGGAAATCACGTTGAGCGGAGTACCGAGCGCGTGCGTGAGCGTAGCGGCCAGTCGGGAGATGGCCGCGCGCCGCTCCTCCGCACGCAGGCGATCGAGCTCCACCGCTCGATCGGGCTCGTTGTCGACCGCACCTCCGGTCGGGGAGGTCTGTCCGCGAGGTCCCGGGTGCGCGCCAGACATCAGGCTCCTCCCCCGGCTTATGGTTCCGCGTCGCCCCGCGCAACCCGTGGGCGGCAATTATCTCCAGGGTCGCCCTTGCCCCGGACGCCCGGCGACCTTAACAAAACCCAGGTATTGGCACTAGACGAGCGTCCCCCGCAGCCTTCGACGCCGTCGCGCTCGCGTTTCCGGAGCGCGTGGGCCCCCGCAATCGTCCTGCTCGTTGGACTGGCTGTGACCGCCAGCGTCACGGCATTTGTCGCCCGGACCGCAGGCGACCGGGATCGCGCGCGCTTCGATGATTCGGTGACGGCCACCGAGGACGCCATCCAGGAACGCATGAAGACGTATCTGGACGCGCTGCAGGCAACCGCCGGCCTGTTCGCGGCCGCGCCTCCGGTGTCGCGCACCGAGTTCCACGCATTCGTGGAGCATCTGGAGCTCTCCAGCCGTTTCCCGGGCAATCGCGGCATCGGCTGGAGCCCGACGGTGCCGCCCGACAAGCTGGCGGACTTCGTCCAGGGGGTGCGCCAGGCGGGTCGTCCTGGCTTCCATCTGTTTCCGTCCGACGCTCGTAGCATCCACCAACCGGTGCTGCTCATCGAGCCGCTCGATCACGGAAACAAGAACTCGATCGGTTACGACATGGCCAGCGAGCCCCAACGTCGAGCCGCCATGGAGCGGGCGCGGGACACGGGCACCGCAGCCGCCACGGCCGAGGTTCCGCTCGAAGAGCAGGGAAGCGAGAGCACGGAACCCGGGTTCATCGTCTTCACTCCCGTGTATGAAACGGTTGGCGTTCCGGCAACCGTAGAGCAGCGTCGGAGCAAGCTCAGCGGCTTCGTCTACAGTCCGTTCCGCGTGCGCGATCTGTTGAAGGGGATCTTCGCCGAGCATTCCGCCGGGCAGCTCGCCTTCAACGTGTATGACGGGGACCATGCGGCGCCCAAGGCGCTGTTGTTCAGCGCCGGCAAGGACGTGCGGCAGGATGTCCCCTACATGCAGGGCTCGCGCCACATCCAGGTAGCCGGGCGGACGTGGACATTGCATTTCGCCTCGACGCCGCGCTTCGACGCGGGCTCGCACCGGGGCAACCCGCCGCTCGTCCTCTTGGCAGGAGTCCTGGTCAGCTTGCTGCTTACCGCAGTCACCTGGTTCGAGACCAAGGCGAGGGCGGAGGCGGAGCGGGCGAGCGCGGAGCTCGAAAAATCGCGCGAAGCGCTCCGGCGCGCCAACCAGACCAAGGACGAGTTCATCGCGATGCTCGGCCACGAGCTCCGGAATCCGGTCGGAGCGCTGGCGAACGTCATCCGCGTGATGCGCCTCGGCAAGATGGACGATGCAAAGCTGCAGCACTATCTGGACGTCGCCGCACGCCAGGTCAGGCTGCAGACGAGACTTGTCGACGACCTGCTCGACGTGTCGCGGTTCAGCACCGGGAACGTGCGGCTGCAGCAGCAGCCGGTGGATCTTGGCGAGATTGCGAGACGCGCGCTCGACGACGTGAAGACGCGGGCGGAGGAGCACGGGCAGGACCTCGAGCTTCAACTCCCTGACAGCCCGGTGGTGGTCCAGGGCGACGTGGTGCGGCTCGAGCAGGTGATCATGAACCTGCTCAGCAATGCCATCAAATACACGCCCTCAGGCGGCGCGGTCAGCGTCGTCGTGGAGCTGGATGCTTCGCGCGGAAAGCCCCCCGGCGAAGCCGTCGTGCGCGTGAAGGATACCGGCATCGGCATCGCACCCGAGCAGCTCGAAAGCATCTTCGACCTGTTCACCCAGACGGACAAGGCCCGGACCCGGGCACAGGGCGGTCTCGGCATCGGGCTGACGTTGGCCAAGAGGCTCGTGGAGCTGCACGGCGGGCACATCGAAGCAGAGAGCGGAGGCGAAAACCTGGGCAGCGCGTTCTCGGTGCACCTACAGGCGATCGAAGCGGAACCAGCGTCGCTCCAGACCCCATCGAGCCTTGCGAAGGCAACGGCCCGCGAGCAATCGAAACCTCGGCTCCGGGTGCTCATCGTGGAAGACAACGCCGACGCCCGGGACATGCTCCGCGATCTGCTCACGCTGCTCGGGCACGACGTGATCGTCGCTGAAGACGGCCAGGTCGGACTCGACATGGCGCTGCATCAGCACCCGGATATCGCTCTGGTGGATCTGGGTCTGCCGGTGGTCAGCGGATTCGAACTGGCGGAACGGATCAGGGCCGAGCAGGGAGCCCCGGGCATCCGGTTGGTCGCTCTCACCGGCTACGGACAACCCGAGGATCGTCGCCGCGCTCTGGAAGCCGGTTTCGACGAGCACATGGTCAAGCCGCTGGACCTGGACGGGCTCGAGCGGGTGCTCTCGCATATCGAGGGCCAGGCTTGAAACTGCCGCCTCTTCCCCGCCCTTCCAGTCGGCCGGCACGGGCCTTGCTACCTCCCGCGCTTGAGGGTATCCCGGCCTGGATGGGGCGGAGCCCGACGCCATGCGCGATTCGATTCGCGTGGTTACCTCGAAATCCTGGTTGGCATCGCTGCTCCCCGCACCAACGTCGCCGTCTCCCTACTCCCTTCTCCCACTACGAACAACCGAGGCTAGACGCATGAAGGGCCGAGTCCTGATCATCGATGATGACCAGAGCATGTGCGAGCTGATCGGCGACGCTCTCTCGCACAAGGGCTTCGAGACCGAATGGAGGACTTCCGCCGACGAGGGCCTGCTGCTGCTCGACGGACAGGAGTTCGACGCCATTCTCACCGACCTCAATATGCGCGACATGAACGGGCTGGAGCTGTGCGAGCGCATTGTCTCGGGCCGCGCGGACCTCCCTGTAGTCGTCGTCACCGCATTCGGCAGCATGGAAACGGCGGTCGGCGCTATCCGCGCGGGCGCCTACGACTTCATCACGAAGCCTGTGGAGATGGACGCGCTGGCGCTGGTCGTGGAGCGCGCCGTACAGCACCGCTCGCTCAAGGCGGAGGTCAAGCGTCTGCGCGAGGCGGTGGATGCAACCCGCCAGTTCGACGACATGATCGGCACCAGCGCGTCCATGCGCAAGGTGAACGACCTCATCACGCGCGTTGCGGACAGCGACGCCAACGTGCTCATCACCGGGGAGAGCGGGACCGGCAAGGAGCTGGTCGCACGCGCGCTCCACGCGCGCTCCACGCGCAGCGGCGGACCATTCGTGGCCGTCAACTGCGCGGCGGTGCCGGAAACGTTGCTGGAAAGCGAGCTCTTCGGTCACGCCAAAGGGGCGTTCACCGACGCCCGCCAGGCGCGCGCCGGCCTTTTCGTGCAGGCCAGCGGCGGCACGCTTTTCCTCGACGAGGTCGCAGAGCTGCCGCTCGGGATGCAGCCCAAGCTCCTGCGCTCGCTGCAGGAGAGGAAAGTGCGGCCGGTCGGCGGCAACACGGAGCTTGCGTTCGACGCCCGGCTCGTCACGGCGACCAATCGCGATCTGGAAACCGAGGTGTCCGAGAAGAAGTTCCGCGAGGACCTGTACTACCGCATCAACGTGGTTCGCGTGGAGGTGCCGCCGCTGCGGGCGCGGGGTAACGACGTACTGCTGCTCGCACAGCACTTCATCGAGCGCGCTGCGTCGCGCGCGAACAAGAACGTCCTGGGACTGGTCAGCGCCGCCGCCGAGAAGCTGCTCGGCTACGAGTGGCCCGGCAACGTGCGCGAGCTCGAAAACTGCATGGAGCGCGCCGTGGCCCTGACGCGCTTCGACCAGATCACGGTCGAGGATCTGCCCGAGAAGATCCGCAACTACCAGAGCACGCACGTCGTGGTTGCCAGCGACGACCCGGGCGACCTCCTGAACATGAACGAAGTGGAGCGCCGCTATATCCAGCGCGTGCTCAAGGCCGTGGCGGGCAACAAGACGCAGGCGGCCAAGCTGCTCGGTTTCGACCGCCGCACGCTCTATCGCAAGCTCGACCGGTACGGCCTGTCGTGACCGTAGCGATCTGCCACAGTCAGAGGCAGATCGCCCCGCAGAGCTGAGCAGGATCGCCACAAGAATGTCGCATGTCGCCACAGCGCGTGGCGATCCGACCCGCCCTGGGCGATTTGCCGCGGCGCGCATCCTTCCGCGAGCCGAGGGCCGATCCAGGGCTCGAGGCGCAGGCGCTGCGTGGAATCCTGCCACGCTGCGCGGCCCGGGCGAGGCCGGCGCTGGCCCCTTCCCGGCCCGACCCCCGAACAAACAGGCCGTTCCGCGGCGCTCGCACCTATCGGGCTCGGGGTTGGTACGGAGACTGCAACGGCCCGGAGCGGAACGCTCTTTGGGGCGTTCCCACGGACCGAAACCCGGCAGAGGAGCAGACAGCCAATGAGAGTCGCCATCAGGATGCGCGAGCGCCCGGACGATCCCGCCATGCGTGCGCCCGAAGTCGATCCGCCGGAGTGCTTCGCCGAGTTTGAAGTTCCGGATGAACGCGTCGCTGGGGCGCCGGACGATTCCGACGGGGCCGACGACACGGTCCAGGTGACGGTGGTCCTCAGGGGGCGGAGGACCGAGCTGGAAAACCCCGCCCTGGCGCTGGCGCAGCTTGCGATGCGGACGCTCCAGGCCGACGAGGCCGCTCGGCAAGCGGACGTGATCGACTCAGTGGGCATCGCCGTGGAGCCGGCCTGGGCGCGGTAGTCCCCGTTGACAGCGGCTTGCGGTTCACGAAGAACGTGAGCCGATGCTTCGCCCAACCTGCCGTACGCTCGCCTGCGCGGCGTTCCTCTTCGCATCCTCTGGCGTGACGGCCCATGCCGAGCCGCCATCGGCCCCGCCCCCACCACCCGCTGCCGGGCATCAGACGGTCCGTTTCCAGGCCGATCCGCTCATCGACACGGCGACTCTCGGCATCAGCCTGGGGTTCGGAGCTCTGTCGCAGCTGGTGATCTCCTCGGGCGAGCTGGCGGCCCAACAGCCGGGCAGCACCGATACCCTGCTGTCGTTCGACCGCGTGGCGGTGACACAGTCCGTGGATCCCCACGCCGCGACGATCTCGGGGATCGGCGTGGGAGTGGCGGGCGCCTACGCGCTGGGAGACACCATCTACACCGGCTTCAGCGACGGGCGCGAGTCCGCGCTGGTGGACGGCATCCTGTATGCGGAAAGCGCGGGCATCACGTTCGCGACCGCCAACCTGGTCAAGATCGCCGTGCGACGGCCCCGGCCGAAAACCTACAGGCTGCGCGACCAGCTCGCCGCGAAGGGCCAGCCGTACCCGGCAAACCCCGGCACCGACAGCTCGCTCTCGTTCTTCTCGGGGCACACCGCGGAAACCGCCGCGCTCTCGGCCACGGCAACGTACCTCGCCTTTGCGCGCTCCCGGAGCAGCACGCGCGGCTGGCTCACCTTGATCGCGGGAACGGCACTGACCGGTTTCGTCGGCTACGAGCGCGTGCGTGCGGCGGCGCACTTCCCGACCGACGTGATCGCCGGAGCCGTAGTGGGCGGCGGTATCGGCACGCTGGTGCCGGCCCTACACCGGCAGAGGGCCCCGGACCGACCTCCGGTGTGGGTCGGCTTGATCCACCCGGCGGGCGGCACGGGCGTTTCGATAGGCGGACTGTTCTGACCGGCCGCGGAACTACCAGCCGAGCTTGACCGCGCCAATCAAGAGCCCGACCAGCGCGGCCGCGATGAGCGCCATCAGAAGGGCGCTCTTCACGAAGAAGGGATAGACGACCAGCACGATGCCGGCCGCCAGGTGCGGGACCCGCGCCTGCTTCTTCCCGTACACGAGCAGCACGAACCCGACCGAGCTCACCAGCAGGGACATCAGAAGCGTCGCGGGGTCGAAGCTCATGCTCACCAGCCTGCCACGAATCGCACGCCTCCTCGAACGCGCGGTCGGCCGAGCGTGTTCCCGGGCCGATCAGGCTGCACAGGCGCGCAGGGCGGTCGCCGGCGGCGAAGCGCGCGCCCGCGCTGCAGGCCGAGCCCGCAAAGCGTGCGCCGCGTCCGCCCTCTACGCAATCCCTGCGGACCGGAAGGTCCCCGCAAGCCCGGACTTTCCCGATGGGCCGCGGCACGGATTCTGCGTGGGCTCCCTACGAATGATAGCGGCGATCCACCGCAAGCTGCTGCGCGATCTGGCTCTGCTCAAGGGCCAGGTGATCACCATCGCGCTGATCGTGGCAGCGGGCGTCGCCAGCTACGTCGCGCTGCAGAGCACCTGGACCTCCCTCGAGCTGTCGAAGACGAGCTACTACAGCGACTATCGCTTCGGTGACGCTTTCGTCCACCTCAAGCGCGCGCCCGAGTCGCTGCGCGAGCGGCTCGAGGCGATCCCGGGGGTGGCGCAGGTGTACACCCGGGTGGTCGAGAACGTGCGCATTCCGCTCGGTGACGCGGAGCAACCACCCATCGGGCAGATCGTGTCGATCCGCGCAGGGCACCCGGCACCGCTCAACGCAGTCAGTCTGCGCTCCGGTCGCATGCCCGAGCCTGGACATCCCGACGAGGTGCTCCTGCTGGAAAAGTTCGCGAAGAACCATGGACTCGAACCCGGCGACCGGCTGCCCGTCGTGATCAACGGCACGCTGCGCAAACTCCGGATCGTCGGGACGGCGGCGTCCCCGGAGTTCATCTACTACATGCCCGCCTCGGGCCTCGGCATGGACGAATCGAGGTTCGCCGCGATCTGGATGGACAGGAAGGCCATCGCCCCCGCGTTCCAGATGGAGGGGGCGTTCAACGACGTGGTGCTGCGCCTGCAGCCCGGAGCGTCGCAGGAAGGCGTGCTCGACTCGCTGGACCGCGTGCTCGAGCCGTATGGCACATTCGGTGCGGTCGGACGCGACAAACAGTCGTCGGAATACGTGCTGCACGGAGAGATGCAGCAGCTCCAGAGCATGGCAACGGTCGTGCCGCTGATCTTCCTCGGAGTCGCCGCGTTCGTGTTGAACGTCGTCCTGGCCCGACTTGTGCACCTGCAGCGGGGGCAGATCGCGTCCCTCAAGGCACTGGGCTACTCGAACGCGGCGGTGGGGCTCCACTACCTGTTGATGGTGTCGGTGATCGTGCTCATCGGTGCGACGCTCGGGATCGGCCTCGGCGCTTGGCTGGGCACGTTGTTCACGGGGCTGTACGCGTCCGTGTTCGGCTTTCCGGTCCTCGCCTACCGCCTGGAAGTGCATACCGCGGTTGCCGCCACGCTGATCAGCCTCGGCGCGGGCATGGTCGGAGCCATGGCCTCCGTTCGCCACGTCTCGTCGCTGCCGCCCGCGGAAGCGATGCAGCCGCCGCCTCCGGGCATCTACCACCGCACGCTGCTGGAACGGCTCGGGCTACACCGCCTGGTCGGACCGACGGGACGCATGATCCTGCGCGAGCTCGAACGCCGGCCGCTACGCACGGCGCTGTCCGCTCTCGGCATCGCGATGGCCGTGGCGATCCTCGTAGTCGGGCGCTTCAACGTGGACGCGGTCGACTACCTGCTCGACGTGCAGTTCCGGCAGGCCATGCGGGACAACCTGTCCGCCGATTTCACCGACCCGGTACCGGAGCGCGTGGTGCACGAGATTGCCGTCCTACCGGGCGTGGAACGAGCCGAGGGGATGCGCACCGTTCCGGTGCGCATCCGCGTCGGGCACCTGGCCCGCGACGCGGTGATCAATGGCTATCCCGACGACGTGGAGCTCCGGCGCATCCTCGACAGCCACGCGCGCCCAGCGCCGCTCCCCGCAGACGGCGTGCTGCTCACCAAGAAGCTCGGGGAGTTGCTCGGCGTGCACGCAGGCGACAGCGTGACGATCGAAAAGCGCGAAGGAAACCGCAAACACTATCGCGTGCACGTCAGCGGCCTGGTCGACGAGATGTTCGGCTTGCAGGGACACATGCGACTGTCCACGCTCTCGCGGCTGTTCGACGAACAGCCCGCGGTCTCCAGCGTGGCACTGGCCGTCGATCCTTCTCACCTCGAGGATGTCGAACAGCGGCTGGAACAGATGCCCCGCGTTGCAAGCGTCAACAGCAAGACCGCAACCATCGAGAGCATCCAGAAGCAGATGGACGAGACGGTCGTCTTCATGACGCTGCTTCTCACGCTGTTCGCGGCCATCATCGCGGTCGGAGTCGTGTACAACAACGCGCGCGTGTCCGTGTCGGTGCGCAGTCGCGATCTCGCCAGCCTGCGCGTCCTGGGTTTCACGCGTACGGAGATTTCCGCCATCCTGCTCGGAGAGATGGCGGTGCAGGTCATTCTCGCCATCCCTATGGGGCTGGTGGTCGGAACATGGATGGCACATGGCATCGCAGGCACCGCCGACCCGGAGCGCTTCCGCTTTCCGGTGGTGATTTCCCTCCGGACCTATGCGAGCGCCGTGCTGATCACAGTGGCGTCGGCGCTCGGCAGCGCGCTGCTCGTCCGCCGACAGCTCGACCGGCTGGACCTGATCGGCGTGCTGAAGACCCGGGAGTAGATTGGAGCGTCACCACCCGTACGTCCGTGAGTGTCTGTGCTTCGTTGTAGCGCCGGTGTCGTCGCGGCGGATCCGTCGCGCCGCGCTCTGCGGGCGCAAGCCTCTGGATTAGCCGTGTTGGGCAACCCAGCTCTCGACCCCAGGAAACCCTCCAATCTTCCGACCTTCCTCTGCAGCCCGCGCCGAGCACCCTGCGTCGTGGCTCTGGTGTCTAGCGACGCGACGTGAGCCGTTCGAGGGCGGAGATGTCGCGCGCGGCGCCGGTGGCGGCGCTGGTGGTCATCAGGGCGTAGGCGCGGAGCGCTTGCGAGACCGTGCGGTCGCGGACGGGCTTCCACGCGCGATCGCCACTGGCGTCCATCGCCTGGCGCCGGCGCTGGAGCTCCGTGTCGTCCACGAGAAGGTCGATGCGGCGAGCCGGGATGTCGATGCGGACGCGATCGCCCTCCTCCACCAGCCCGATGTTTCCGCCCTCCGCGGCTTCCGGCGATACGTGCCCGATGCTGAGCCCGGAGGTGCCGCCGCTGAAGCGACCGTCGGTCACCAGAGCGCAGCTCTTGCCTAGCCCTTTGCCTTTCAAGAAGGACGTCGGATACAGCATCTCCTGCATGCCGGGCCCACCCTTCGGCCCCTCGTAGACGATGAAGACCACATCGCCGGGCTGGATGCGGTCGGCGAGGATCGCGTCGCACGCAGCCTCCTGCGAGGAGAACACGCGGGCTGGTCCTTCGAAGCGCCAGACGCTCTCGTCCACTCCGGCCGTCTTCACGATGGAGCCGTCGGCCGCGATGTTGCCGTACAGCACGGCGAGCCCGCCCTCGGCGCTGTAGGCGTGCTCCACGCTGCGCACCGCGCCGCGCTCGCGATCCGTGTCGGCTTCGGCGAAGTATTTGTCCTGCGAGAAGGCAATCTGGGTCGGCACGCCGCCAGGGGCGGCCAGGGCGCGCTGCTTCGCCGCTTCACTCGCCGTGTCGCGACGGATGTCGTGCTCGTCGATGGCTTCGCCCATCGTCCGTGCGTGGACGGTCCCCACGTCGCGATGGATCAGTCCGGCGCGGTCGAGCTCGCCCAGGATCGCGAAGATGCCGCCCGCGCGATGCACATCCTCGACGTGGTAGCTGGACGACGGCGCGACCTTGCAGATGTTCGGAATGCGCCGCGACAGCTGATCGATGTGCTCCATCCGGAAGTCCACGCCGGCTTCGCGCGCGATGGCCAGGATGTGCAGGACCGTGTTCGTGGAGCCGCCCATGGCGATGTCGAGCGCCATGGCGTTCTCGAACGCCCTTTCGTCCGCGATGTTCCGCGGCAAGACGGACGTGTCGCCTTCGAGGTAGCGGCGCCGCGCCATGTCCACGATCCGGCGACCCGCTTCTTCGAACAACTCCCAGCGCAGAGCGTGCGTCGCGAGCAGCGTGCCGTTGCCCGGCAGCCCCAGGCCCAGCGCCTCGTTCAGGCAGTTCATGCTGTTGGCGGTGAACATGCCGGAGCACGATCCGCAGGTCGGGCATGCGGAGCGCTCGATGCGTGCGAGCTCCTCGTCGCTGACGCTGTCGTCGCTGGAGGCGATCATCGAGTCGATGAGATCCAGCTTGCGGATCAAGGGCTTGCCGTCGCGGTCGTGCGTTCCGGCAAGCTGTCCCGCCTCCATCGGCCCGCCAGACACGAAGATCGTCGGGATGTCGAGGCGCATGGCCGCAATCAGCATGCCCGGTGTGATCTTGTCGCAGTTGGAGATGCACACCAGCGCGTCCGCGCAATGCGCGTTGACCATGTACTCCACGCTGTCGGCGATGAGGTCGCGGCTCGGCAGCGAATAGAGCATCCCGCCGTGACCCATGGCGATGCCGTCGTCGATGGCGATAGTGTTGAACTCGACGCCCCAGCCGCCGGCATCGTCGATGACCTTCTTCACGCGCTGGCCGACGTCGTGCAGATGCACGTGACCGGGCACGAACTGCGTGAAGCTGTTGGCAATCGCGACGATCGGCTTTTCGAAATCGGCGTCCTTCATGCCGGTCGCGCGCCACAGGGCGCGCGCGCCCGCCATGTTGCGACCGTGCGTCGAGGTACGGCTCCGGTATCCGGCCATGTGCGTAGGCTAGCGCATGGGTTGTCGCCGTGCCGGCCCTGGGGCCCGGCCCCGGCGCGCCTCAGGCGACGCTGATTTCGACCCAGGTGGTGCGCGTGGCGCCGGCTTCGAGCGCAAGCAGGCCTTTGCCGCTGTTGAGCGCGTTGCCGGGCGACGTCCAGGGCTCCAGGCACACGAAATCGCGCCCGCGGAGCGTCCAGACGACCCAGCGCTGGTAGTCCTGGCTGCCGCGCACGCTGATTCTGCCGGCGGGGCGCGTGAGCGCGCTTTCGCTGCTCTTGTGATCGAGCAGATGCAGATCGACCTCTTCCGCCGTCAGATCGATGCCGTGCAGCTCGACCTCGTCCTTCTTCACGTTGTCCCATGCGCGTGTCGCGGACGTGTCGATCCGCGTCTTCGCCTTGTCGGCCTGCGGCACACGGAAGTACGGATGGAAGCCCAGGCCGAACGGCATCAGGAAGTGCCCCGGGTTGTGCAGCCGCTGCTCGATGTGGAGCGTACCGCCGGCGAGGGAGATCCTGTGCTCCAGGTCGAACTCCCAGGGCCACATCCCGTGCGTGTCGGCGTCCGAGACGAGCCTGAGCACGCACACGGCCGCGTCTTCGGTCGTGGTGCGGGCGAGGCGCCAGGGCATGTTGCGCGCAAAGCCGTGTTGCTTCAGCTGTCCGGAGTGCCCGAGATACGACCACTTGTCGCCTTCGAGCTTGCCCGGCGTCGGAAACAGCACCGGGATGCCGCCCCGGACGTTCTTCTGCGGGTCGCGCAGCGTGGATTCGTCGAGGAACAGCACGTCGTCGTCACCCACGGAAAAGCGCGTGACCAGACCGCCCCGCGCGGGCGCGATCACGACGCGCGAACCGGCATCGGTGTCCTCGAGCGCGATCGTTTCCAGCGGGTCGTCCAGCGTATCGACTCGGAACATGCTCCGAGCATAATCGAGCGCGGCCTAGGGCGAAAGGCGCCGCGCGAGATGCTCCAGAGCCAGGGGATAGCGGTACTCGATGGCGCTGTGCGTCGCGTCGAAGAGCTCGAAGACGACCTCCGCGACGCCGATCTTCTCCAGAGCGCGCCGGAACGCCTCGGCACCGAGATCCAGGTAGAACTGGTCCTTGTTCCCGGCGTCGATATACACGGTCACGAG
This sequence comes from uncultured delta proteobacterium, assembly GCA_963826085.1. Classification (GTDB taxonomy): domain Bacteria; phylum Myxococcota_A; class Polyangia; order Polyangiales; family Polyangiaceae; genus CAWDXG01. The sequence continues at coordinate 1,178,817 of CAWGVN010000001.1, forward strand.
CGAACGCAGCGCGTCTGCGTGGCGCGGCGCCATGCGCACCGGATCCCACACCAGCCAGCGCTTCCACACCTCGTAGTCGAGCTCGCCGGTCAGCGGGTCGAAGGGCAGACGCACGCTGCCGTCCTCCTCCGCGGAGTAACAAGCCGCCATGCACCAGCTGTTCAAGAGCACAGCGTCGGTTTCTCTGGACAGCGCGGGGCGAGAGCGGAAGTCGGCCCAGAACTTCTCGTACGATCCCTCGTACTCGTCGCGCAGCGCGCGCGCCGCCTGGCGGAACTCCGGCAGATAGCAGGTCTCGAACAAGGCGTCGCCTGCGTGCGTGGCCAGCCCGCCCCAGAGATCGGGGCGCAGCATGGGCGTGACCATCGCACCGTAGCCGCCGCTCGACTTGCCCGCGATGCCGCGGTGCTTCCGGTCGGCCAGCGTGCGGTAGTGCGCGTCCACCCACGGGACGATCTCGTCGCACAGGTAGCTGTGGTAGCGGCCGGTCGCTGGCGAGTCGAGGAACTGACTGCCGCCCCAGCTCGTCCAGCAATCGACCCACACCACGATGCAGGGCGGCACGTCCTTGCGCGAGAACAGCTCGTCGCAGAGCTCGGGAACGTTCTTGCGGAAAGGCGCGCGGTTGTTCCACATGTCGAGCTGCCCGGTGAGCCCCTGGATCTGGTAGAGCGCCGGGTAGCGCCGCTCGGGATGCTCGTCGTAGCCGGGAGGCAGATAGACCCAGAGCGGGCGCTCGTGCGGATCGCCGAGTGGGTTATCCGCGAGCAGCTTGCTCGACAGCAGGGTTTCGTCGAAGCGTCCGTTGGGCTGGGTCGACCAGGGTCTCATCCGACGAGGCTATCACTCCGGGCGCCCGGAGATCAGCGTTCGCGGCCGAACGAGCGACGACGGCCCTCACGATACGCTCGGCGTCCCGGCCGACCCCGTGGACCATCGCGGACGACAGCGCGTAGAGGAAGTGCCGGCCGACGAAGTACAGGCCCGGCTGGCCCTCGACGATACCGCCGACATGCCGCGGGTTTCCGCGCTCGTCGAGGACGGGCAGGTCGAGCCACGACAGACCGGAGTCGAAGCCTGTGCACCACACCACGTTGGCCACGTCGAGCACGCTCCCGTCGGCGAGCCGCGGCAGTCCGTCTTCCGCGCATTCGGTGCGGGGAACGCACGCCACCCCGAGCGAACGAAGATCCGCGCGCTTGGTGCGGATCAGCGGCCCACCGACGTGCGTGATCTTCGGCCGCAGCTTGCGGCCGATCGGAGTGCGGATGCAGAGCACGCGGTGGAAGATCACCCTCAGCACCAGGCGCACAAGGAATAGCCGCCCGAGCAGCCCGCCGATCCGGAACGGGATCTGCCCCACGTCGCGTCCCGACATCCAGACCCGGTGCTGCTCGGAGAGCTCCTTGGCAATTTCCGCGCCCGAGTTGCCGGCCCCGACGACGAGCACGCCGCCCTCGCGGAGCTGCGCGGGGCTCTTGTACTCGCTCGAGTGCAGCTGGACGATCCCGGGGCGGAGGTCCTTGCCAAAGGCGGGCACGCGGCGCTTCTGGTAGCCGGCCATGGCGATCACCACTTGATCGGCCTCGAGCTCGCCGTCCTGTGTACTGACGGCGTAGCGCCCGTCGCGGCGGTGAACGCGCTTGACCCAGGTCCCGCTCCGCACCGGCAGCTCGAAGTGCCGGGCGTAGGACTCGAGGAAGTCCCCCATCTCGTCCTTGGTCGGGAAGTAGTCCGGGTGCGCGGGGAAGCGCATTCCCGAAAGCCCATTGAAGCGCGCCGGCGTGAAAAGTCGGAGCGAGTCCCAGCGTTTGCGCCACGAATCGCCGATGCGCGCGGAGCCGTCCAGGATGACGAAGCGCAGACCCGTCTTCGCAAGCTGGTGACCGACGGAAAGACCCGCCTGTCCGCCTCCGATGACGATCACGTCGAAGTGCTCGCGGCGCGTCGCATCGGCGATTGCCGCCCCTTCTTCCAGATAGCCCGTTCGGCCGTGTGCGTTTGCGTTCATCTCCCTGCCTCCTTCCATGGACGACCATAGGAATGGCGGCAGGAGTCGCGCATCGGCAGGGCCGCCCATTTTGCGGGCGGCGGCGCCATGGGTAGTTCCACCCATGAGCCGGAGGCAGCGTCAGACCAGCCCGTGCTCGTAGGCGAAGGCCGTCGCCGCGGCCCTCGAAGAGACAGCCAGCTTGGTGAAGATGTTGCTCACGTGCCGATCGACCGTCCGCTCGCTCACGCCGAGCTCACGGGCGATCGCCTTGTTGGTTCCCCCGCCCGCCAGCAGGCGGATCACCTCCAGCTCGCGCGGCGTCAGGCCGTGACTCGACGAGGCGGGCTGCTCCAGAGCGTCGATCCGCGCCAGGTCCGTGGCCGCACCCAGCTCGCGGAACACCTGCCTGGCCGCGTCCAGCTCGAGGCGCCGCCCGTCGTCGTCGCCGAGCTCGCCGGACGCGGCTCCGAGCAGCACGCGGATACGCGCCGCAAGGTACGGCGCGCCGATGCGCCGCCAGATCTCGAAGGAGCGTCGCAGCGGTTCGATGGCCGCCTGCGGCTCGCGGTCTGCCAGCAGCACCGCTCCCTTCGCGTGAGCAGCGATGGCCTCGAGCACTTCTGTCCCGAAGCGCCCGGCAATCTGCTCGAGCTCGGCGGCGGCGGTACGCGCCTCGTGCGCTTCGCCTGCAGCCAGCGAGACCTCGACGAAAGCCGGCAGGAAACGGGCGCGCGCAAGCGGGAGCGTCGCTGCGCCGAGTACGCGGGTGAGCGACGCGCAGGCCTGGTCGGCGCGTCCCTGCGCCAGCCTGAGGAGTGCGAGACCCGGCTGCGGCTCCCGCCCGTAGCTGCTGGCGCAGCGATACGCCTCCTCGGCCTGACTCGACTCGCCGCGCAGCCGATGGATCTCCGCCTGCTGGTAACAGGCCTCGCCGGCGGCGTCCGGATCGACATTGTGGTCGGAGCGCTCCCGCGCACGACGCGCCTGCTCCGCCGCTTCGGTCCAGGCGCCGCCGAGCTGCAGGATCTCCGCACGGTGCACCATGCAGACGCCGGTAAAGGTGACGAGCTGGGGCTGCCGCTTGCACCACTCCGAGAGCGCCTCGGTCCACTCCCTCGAGCGATCGAGCGCGAACACCTGCTGGCAGCTGGCGATGACGGTGCAGTAGACGAGCCCGGCAACGAGCGGCGACACCTCGCCGCCGGCAACCGACACCATCGCCTCGTCCACCAGCGCGAGGCCTTCGCGGACCTGGCCGCGCCGCATCAGCGCCCGCCCCTGCAGGTTGCGCGCGAATGCGACCAGATCCTTGTCGCCGAAGCGATCTCCGAGAGCCGCGGCCTCCGCTGCCACATCGTGGGCGGCATCGTATTCGCCCGTGGCGAGATGCCGGTGGATGGCGGGCAGCATCAGATAACCGCGCTCGACGCAGTTTCCGCCCTGGCACTCGACCGCGCGCGCCGAACGCCCGAGCCAACCCGTCGCTCGCCCGCCCTCGCCCAGAGCCAGGAGCCGGAGACCCAGCCAGAACGCCGCGCGTGCCGCCTCGGCATCCCGTCCGCCATCGAGGTGCGCGTGGTACAGGCGTTCCTGTGCCGCGAGGAACTCGTCATCGCGTCCGGTCAGCCCCGCGCACATAGCCAGGGCTTCCAGATCGGCGCAGGCGAGTGGCTGGGACTGGTCTGCCTGGGACAGCGCGTCGTACGCATCGGCCCAGCTCTGCTCTTCGTACAGCCGGCGGGCGCGTTCGAGAGCGCCGCCGGTCCCCCTGCTCACCATGGTGTCAGTCTAACGCCGTCTGCACGGCCGTCACCACGGCAGCCAGCGCAGGCCGTAGATGACGGCGCCGATACAAGGAGCCAGGCCGAGCGCGGAACCGATGATGTAGTCCCGGGTGCGGATGCTGGTGAATGCGAGCGCGTAGTCGAGCGGCGGAGACAGCCAGAGCAGCAGCCGCAGGACGAGCACGCTGCGGATGGGATGCGTCTCCACGTTGTCCAGCAGCCGCCGGAGAAAGCGCCAGCGCGGCTGCCAGGTCCGCTCGCGTTGCGTGCGGATCCCGCGGACGAGCAGGAAGGGCGCCGTGATGGCGACCAGCGACCCGCCGTAGCTCAGAAAGAAGCCGACCACCGCGCCGAAGGCGGCGCGCGCCACGAACACGAACAGCATCCCCGGCAGGTGCAAGAGCTCCCCGAGCGTGAAGGCGAGCACGAACGCCGGCGCCGACCAGGGTCCCCAGGAGCGGACCCAACCGCCGATGGCAGCCTGCGTCAGGTGCCCCGTGCGCCCGAGCCAGATCCCCGCGACGATGCACGCTCCGAGCACCAGCCCGAGCGCGACGCGACGTGCCCGCACCAGCGCGACGCTGCGAGCGTCGTCGGCGGCGGCAGTCGCGACGGCATCGACCATTATCGCCAGTCAATTGTCCACGAACGGCCTGCTGTCAAGCCGGGCCGATTCGCGTTCAGCCTTTCAGGAGCGCTTCGCGCACGGCAGATTGCGTTATCGGCAGCGTGCGAACGCGGGCGCCGCACGCGTCGAACACGGCGTTCGCGATGGCTGCCGCGACCGGCACGCTGGGCGGCTCGCCCATGCCCGTCGAGCGCGCGTTCCCGTCGCCGACGAGGGTCACGTCGATGGAAGCCGGTATGTCGGAGAACCTCGCGATCGGGTAGTCGCCGAACGACGCCGCGGTGACGCGCCCTTCGCGGTGGCGGAGCTCTTCCATCAGCGTCCAGCTCGCGGCCTGCTGGATGGCGCCCTCGGCCTGGTTCACCGCGCCGTCGGGATGCACGATGCGGCCCGGGTCGACCGCGCACCAGACGCGCTCGAGCTTCACCTTGCCGCTCTCTGTGACGCCGACCTCGACGACCTCGGCGACGTAGGTGCCGTGGTAGAGCGTGCACGCGACGCCAAAGCCGCGGCCGGCTTCACGCGTTCGCTCCGTCCAACCGCTCTGCTTCCGCACCGCCTCCAGAACACCGACGAGGCGCGCGTCGTCCAGGTGCGCCAGCCGGAGCTCGAAGGGGTCGGCCCCGACGTGCCGCGCGATCTCGTCCATGAACGACTCGATCGCGAACGTGTTGGGCGCCGCGGCGAGCGAGCGGAACGCGCCGGTGCGGACGCGCGCATTTTCGATGTACAGGTGCGCGTCGACCGGCATGTTGTATTGCGGCACGGCGTTGCGCCCGGACGTCATGATCACGACCTGCGGCGGCAGCTCGCCGCCGCCGTAGGTGTGCGGGTTGGTGTGCTCGGTATAACGCCACGCCGCGATGCGGCCATCGTCGAGGACCGCGGCGACCTCGCCGGTGACCTCCGGACGGTACGGGCTCCGGCGGAGCTCCTCGGCGCGCGTCCACTGCACCAGCACCGGGCGCCCGACGGCGCGCGACAGCCGCGTGGCTTCCACCGCCGCGTCGCTGCCCGCGTTGCGACCGTAGGTCCCGCTGGCAAGCTGCGGGTGGATGTGCACACGTCCGGGCTCGACTCCGCAGATTTCGGCGATCTCGTCACGGAGCGGGAACGGCCGCTGTGTCGCCACATAGACGTCGGTGCCGTCCTCGCGCACGTCGACGACCGCCGCGCTGGTGCCGATCGACGCATGCGCGATGTGCGGCGCGACGTAGCGCGCCGAGAGTTGCTCCTTGCCGCTTTCGAACGCCGCCTGGGCTTCCTCGTCGGCGCGGAGCTCGATGTGCTTTTCGGGCGGCGGATCCGCTGGCGGCTCCCACTCGGCGACCAGAGCGCGCACTGCAGCCAGCGCCTGCTCGTCGCGTTCCGCCACCACGCCGGCAAAATCCCCTTCGTGCACGACCGCTACCACGCCCGGCATCTCGCGCGCGGCCGAGTCGTCGAGCTTGACCAGGCGCGAGCCGTACACGGGCGGCGAAAGCGCATGCCCACGCAACATGCCGGGCAGACGCACGTCCGCCGCGTAGCGCCCTTGCCCGGTGACGATGGCCCGCGCCTCGAGCCTGAGCGGCGCGCGCTCGACCGGCGGCGGCACGCGCGGTGTCGTCTCGGGCGCGTCGCCGGCGATGGGCGCCTCGCCGGCCAGCTCGGCGTAGCTCGCCGATTTTCCATCCGGACCACGAACTCTGCCGTCTGCGAGCGTGAGAGCGTCGCGATCCGCACCGAAGCGCGCCGCGGCGCGATCGAGCAACCTCTCGCGCGTGAACGCCGCGGCCCGGCGGATCGCATGGCCATCCGTCGCGACCGACATGCTGCCGAACGTGCCCATGTCCCAGGGTACCTGGTCGGTCTCGCCGAGCACGATGCGCACGCGCTCTATGGGTACCGCCAGCTCCTCCGCGACGATCTTCGAGAACGCGGTGCGGATCCCCTGGCCGTACTCGATCTTGCCGGACAGCGCGACGATGGTGCCGTCCGGCTCGATGCGCACGCGCTCCTCGACCTTCACCGGCTTTTCCGCCCAGCGCATCATCGCCGGGCCGCCTTCTGCACGGCGCGGATCACGCGCTGGTAGACGCCGCAGCGACACAGGTGCGGCTCGAGCGCTTCGCGGATCTCGCCCTGCGACGGGCTCGGCGACCGCGCGAGCAGCGCGGCGGCCGAGATCAGGATGCCGCTCGTACAGTAGCCGCACTGGAGCGCATCCTCGTCGATGAAAGCCTGCTGGAGCGGATGCAGCGTGTCGCCGTCGGCGAGCCCCTCCACCGTCACGATGTTGCGACCCGCGGCGTCCTCGATGGGCAGCTTGCACGACGCCACGGCGCGGTCGTCGCAGATCACGTAGCACGCGCCGCAGTCGCCCTGGCCGCAGCCATAGCGCGTTCCGACGAGGTCGAGCTCGTCGCGCAACACGGTCAAGAGCGACGTGCCCGGAGCCACATCGACCTCCCGCGCGCGGCCGTTCACTTCCAGCGAGTAGCGCATACGGCGGAGGATACCCGCCAGGCGAGCACCCGGCGACAACGACTCGAGCGTGAAAATGCATGCCAAATGCGCTCCGAGCACACGGTTTGCGCGGACATTGTGAAGCGCGCTGACGATGGCTACGCTGGAGAGTCATGACGGAAGGTAACGGGCTCGGGGGCAACGGCGCGGGAACGCTGCAGGATCACGCCGCGCCGGAAGAGCCGACGACCGACGGGCCGGAAGAGCTTCCGGCGGCGGATCACCGCCGCATCCTGCGCCTGCTTCAGCGGCTGACCGTCAAAGTGCGCAAGAACCAGCTCGCCCGGCTGCACAGGTCACGACAAGCCGTGTTCGAGAAGGCGCGCGAGATCCCCGATCGCATGCAGCGGCTCACCAACCAGGTCCGCCTGCTGCTCGACCTTGTCGATGACTACACGGCAGGTCGCTACCGCAAGGTGCGCTGGTACTCGCTGGCGATCGCCGTAGCCGCGGCGCTGTACTTCATCAGCCCGTCGGACCTCATCCCCGACACGATCCCCGGTATCGGACAGCTGGACGATCTCCTGGTCATGGCGATCGCCCTGCGCCTGGTCAAATCGGACCTGTCCGCCTACGCCCGCCACAAAGGGCTCGACCCGGCCGACTACTTCTGAGTCGGCCGGGCCAGGTGGCGCGCGTGGCCGGTTACAGCGTCGAGACGCGAACGCGTTCGTGCTCGACGTCGACTTCCTCGATCGTGAGCTGATCGCCTACCCTGACGCGCTTGCCCCTTTCTTCGGGGAGCAGCTCGGCGGTCAGCTGGGTCGCGCGGCCGTCGCGCTCGGCCTGGACGATGCCCTTGCCGTTCTTGAACGGGGTCACGGCCTTGACCTCCGAAAGGAGCAACATCTCCAGGGGCGAGCTGGGCTCGCCGGTGAACTGCAGGGCGAGCTTCCAGATGCGGCCGACGAGCAGCCACTCGAGGAGCGCGGCGAGCAGCACCGCGCCGGCGAGCTGGAACACGAAGGACAGGTGCGTGAGGTGTGCGAGCACGTTGCCGAACGCGCCGAACAGGGCGATCACCGTGAGCACGACGCGCGGCTCGGGCAGGTAGTGCATCACCCCGTCGATGGCTGACACGCCCTCGGTGGGCTGACGCGGAACCTGGTGAGCGTGCGCGCCGGCAGGCTGGGCCGGCGCGTTCCGGGCGCCGTGAGCGCGGGGCGCTGCGCGGCCGGAGTGCCCGCGCACGGCGCGCCCACCGCGAACGGCATGCACGCCGCGGCCGGCGTGCATCGCGCGGCCGGCATGCCGCGGCCCCGCGCGGCCCCGCGCCGCACGGGCGTGACCAGCACGCCCGTGACGGCGGACACCGGGCAGGGCCATGAGCAAGAGCCCGCCTAGGCCGACACACAGACTGATGACAAAGACGGACATGGCCTGCTCCGCGCTACTGGCGGCGAGGCGCGCCGTTCGGCGTCTTCGTCGGGACCGACGGAGGCGGGTTGGGGCGCGCTGCCGCAGCAGCAGCTCCGTTGGAGCCGACGACCTGCGCCGCCATCAGCGTCTGCACCACGCGCATCACGTCGTCCGAGCCGGACGACACGGCGGAATGACCACCGTCGCCACTGGTGCCGAAGTTGATGAACTGGCCGCCGGAGAGCGCGTCGGCAACCTGACGGGTCAGATCGGGAGCGAGCTCCAGCCGCTTGAGGTCGAGGTACAGGTTGCCCGCCTCGCGGAGCGCTTCGGCCTTCATGCGGATGGCGTCGGCCTCCGCCTCGGCGATGGCACGGATGCTGGCTGCCTCGGCGCGGCTGGACGCCTCGATCGCGATCACGTTCTGTTCGGCGTCGGCGTTGGCCTGGGTGATCTGCGTGGCGCCGAGCTCGGCGGAACGCTGCTGCCGCACCGCGGCCTGACGTTCGGCTTCAGCCCGGGCGATGGCAGCGCCGTTCGAAGCGACCTGGGTGTGCAGAGCACGCTCCTGGTCGTTGATCGCCTGCGCGGCCTCGAGCTGCGCGATGCGCGCCCGTTGCTCTTCCTGGGCCTGCACCACGTCGGCGCTGGCCTTGGCGCGTGCGGCAGCTTCACGGCGTCGCGCATCCGCCACCTCGCTCAGGACGGCCTTGATGTTGAGGCTGTTGAACGACAGCCCCAGGTCGAGCAGCTCGCGAGAGCATGCCTCCTTGATGATGACCGCCAGCTCGTCGTCCTCGCCGCGGTCGACCAGATCCGCCGCCGCAACCGGCGTAGCCGGACGCGCGTTGAACAACTGGTCGTGGCGCAGGAGGTTGATCGCACGCCGGCCCGCGGACGACAGCACGTCCGTGAGCGTATTGAGCTGCTCGGCAGGCATCTTGGAGAAGAACTTGTTCGCCGCGGTGTTCACCATGGCGTCGTCTTCCCCAACGCTGACGATGGCGGAAGCCCTGACAGTGACCTTCACCGGCGCGGGCGCGCCGCGTTGGTCGACGTCGGCCGTCTGATCGGTAATCTCGATGTCGACGTTGATGGCCTGCGCGGGGATCACCCGGCTGACCGTGAGGATGGGGACCACCATGGCCTTGCACGGCCCCCGGTAGATGCGGAGCTTTCCGTTCAGCCAACTGACCAGACGGATTTCTCCAGCAGCAACATCACGCAGAAAAGAGCTGACCACGAGCGGGGTCAAGACCACCACCGCGAACACCGTGGCCGCCGCGATATAGACGGACGTATCCATGACAAGCTCCTCTGGCCGAGCCAGAAACGAGCCCATCCGAAAAAACAGACCGGGATGGGGCGGTTCCTCCCCCAGTCAAAGGAACTATCCTCTGGCCTTGACTTTGAAAATAACCACCACCGGAGACCCCGCAATATATGCGCAGTCGGTTCCTGGACGATTACCGTCGACTCTAGACTTCCAGGCGGTCACCCGGCTTCGACACCCAGCGGTAGAGCACGGGCAAGAGGAAGATCGACAGCGCAATGCGGGACAACAGGCCGCCCACGACCACCTGGGCGAACGGCCGCTGGCTGTCGCTTCCAATGGCATGGGAAAACGCGGCCGGCATCAGCCCGACGCACGCCACCAGAGCGGTCATCAGGATCGGCCGCAGGCGCACGATCGCGCTCTGCCGCGTGGCTTCGTCGATGGACAGGCCTTCGCGTCTGAGCTTGTTGGCGTGACTGATGAAGATGACGCCGGTCTGCACCGAGATACCGAACAGCGCGAGGAAGCCCAGAGCCGAGCTCACACTCAGGTTGGTGCGCAACATCCACAGTGCGAGGAGGCCGCCCTCCGGCATGGTCAAAACGACGCTGAGCGCCAGCATCAACGGGTACTTCAAGTTGCCGTAGAGCCCGAAGATGATGAAGAAGATCAGCAGCACCGTCAGCGGGACGATGACCGCCATTTCCAGTCTGGCGTGTTGCAGGTCGCGGTACTCGCCGCCCCAGTTCACCTCGTAGCCGATGGGCACGTGGACGCTCGCCTTGACCGCCTTCTGGGCCGCGGCGACCGCGGAGCCTAGATCCCGCCCTTGTACGGAGTACTGCACGCCGATGTAGCGGGAGCTGTGCTGGCGGTAGATGAAGGACGCGCCCTGCCCGACCTTCAAGGTCGCAAAGGTGGAGAGCGGCAGCCGCTGGCCGCTCGGCGTCGTGACCAGCAGCCGGCCGATGGCTTCCGGGTTGTCGCGGTAGCGCTTGCTCATCCGGACCACCAGGTCGAACTCGCGCTCTCCCTGGATCACCTGCGTGGCCGGCACGCCACCCACGGCGGACTCGATCAAGTTGTTGATGGTCGCAACATCGATCCCGTAGCGAGCCACCTTCTTGCGATCGATCGTGACGTCGAGGCTGGGCTGACCGAGCTCGCGCACCACCGTCACGTGCTTGATGCCCCGCACCTTGGTAATCGTGCGTTTGATCTGCAGAGCCATCTTTTCCAGCTGGTGCAGATCAGGCCCATAGACCTTGACGGCCAGCGCGCTTTTCAGGCCTGTAGAAGCCTCGTCGACGGCGTCCTCGGCAGGCTGCGTGTAGTTGAAGATGATCCCGGGGAACGCCTTGAGCTTGTCGTTGATGGCCTCGATCAGCTGGTCCTTCGTGTGGATGTTTCCCTTCCACGTGTCGTAGGGCTTGAGCCCGACGTAGAACTCGCAGTTGAAGAAGCCGGTCGGATCCGTGCCGTCGTCGGGCCGCCCGTGCTCGTCGGCGACGGTCGACACCTCGGGGAAGCCCATCAGGATCTTGCGCACCTTGGGCGCGAGCTTCTTCGACTCGTTGAAGCTGATGGTGTAGGGCATCGTCGCCCGGACCCAGAGCGAGCCCTCGTCGAGCTTCGGCATGAACTCCGAACCGATGCCGAACAGCGTGAGCGAAGAGACGCCGAACGCGACGACGCACGCTATGACGGTCAGCTTGGGGCGGGCCAGCGAGCGGTCCAGCGTCTTGACGTACCAGGCTTTGAAGGCGGCATAGAAGCGCCCTTCGCGATCCTTGACGCCCTTCTGCATGAAGATGCCGCACAGGACGGGCAGCAGCGTCAGCGTGAAGAGCAGTGTGCCGAGCAGCGCGAACACGACCGTGTCCGCCATCGGCGAGAACAGCCGCTCCTCCGGCCCGGTCAGCGCGTAGATGGGCAGGTACGCGGCGATGATGACGGCCGTGGAATAGAAAATGGGCCGCCCCACGTCCTTGGCCGCGCCGAGCAGCGCGTCGTGGATGGGAACGCCCACGTCACCGGCCCCGCGCTCGCCGAGCACGCGGAAGATATTCTCGACCATGATCACGCCGGCATCCACCAGGATCCCGAAATCGACTGCGCCGAGCGACAGCAAGTTTACCGGTACGTGTCTGAACCTGAGCAGCAGGAACGCGGTCGCCAGTGCGAGCGGTATGGTCGACGCGACAATGAGACCCGTGCGGAAGCTGTGCAGGAACAGCACCAGGATCAACGTCACGAGCAGGACGCCCAGCAGCAGATTGTGCTCGACGGTAGTAGTCGTCAGCTTGATGAGATCCGTGCGGTCGTAGAACGGATGGATCTTCACGTCGCGCGGCAGGACGTGCTGGTTGAGGTAGGCCGTCTCCTTCTGCACGCGCTTGAGGACCGTCTGCGCCGGATCGCCGGTGCGCAGGAAGATCACGCCCTCCACGGCGTCGTCGCGGTTCATGTAGCCGAACTGGCCGAGCCGCGGCGCATGACCGATGCGCACCTTCCCCAGGTCGCCGACGTGGATGGGGACGCCATCGTGGGTGGTGACCACGACGTTCTTGATGTCGTCCAGGTCCTTGAGCCGCCCGAGGCCACGCACGTAGTAGAACTGGCCGCCCTGCTGGTAGAACCCGCCGCCGGCGTTCTGGTTGTTGTTGCCGAGCGTGTCGAGCACGTCCCCGACCGTCACCTGGTAGGTGTTGAGCAGGTTCGGATCCAGCTCGGCCTGGTACTGGCGCGTCGTCCCGCCCAGGGCGGAATCGTCGGCGACGCCCGGGATTGCCTTGTAGCGGCGGTAGATCACCCAGTCCTGCAGGACCTTCAGCTCCTCCGGCGAGCGGTCCGGACTGTCCAGCACGTAGCGGTAGATGAGGCCCGACGGCGAGAACAGCGGCGCCATCGAGGGCGCGACACCATCCGGCAACTCGGCGTCGGCCATGCGCTGGAAGATCTGCTCGCGGTTGAAGTACGGATCGGTCTTGTAGTTGAAGACCAGATCGATATCGGATAGGCCGTAGAGCGAGACCGAGCGCTGGACGTGCAGGCCAGGCGATCCGTTGCAGGCGGTCTCCAGCGGGATGGTGATGAGCCGCTCAACGTCCTCCGCGGCGTGCCCGGGCCACTGCGTGACGAGCTCCACCTTCGGCGGCGAGAGATCGGGATAGGCGTCGATGGGCGCCTGGCGGAAGGCCCACGCGCCGGCCACCAACGTGGCCAGGGCGGCGGCGATCACTACGAACCGCTGGCGTAGCGAAGTCGCGATCAGCTTGTGGATCATGTGCTCGCGTTCCTATCGCTCGAGGCTGTCGGCGAACTGGACGAACAGGGCGCCGTCGGCCAGCACCTTGTCGCCGTCCTTCAGACCGCCCTCGACGATGGTCTCGTCGTCGAGCTCCGAGCCGAGCTTGACGTGCCGTCTGGCGAACGTGCCCGGTTTCACTTCGACGTAGACGAACGGCAGGTTGTCCTCGTCGCGCAGGACGGAAGCGTCCGGTACGACCATGGCCGAAATCGACTTGGCGGGGACGATCTCCGCGTCGACGTACATCCCTTCCTTGAGCACGCCGTCGGCATTGTCGGCCGCAATGCGCACCGGAACCGTCAGCGTGTTCGGGTCGATCGACGCCCCGATGTAGGTGACCTTGCCCTCGATGGGCTTCTTCAGGACCGGGGATCGGATGACGGCGCTGTCGCCCAGCTGCACGGCGCTCAGATCCTGTTGGTACAGGTGCGCGATGACCCAGGCGGCGCTCGGATCGGTGATGGTAAAGCAGAGCGTGCTCCCGGCCGAGACGGCTTCGCCGACCGAGACCTTGCGCGCCACGACGGTGCCGGAGATCGGCGAGCGCAGCACGGCCTCGCTGCTGCTGCCTCCTGTGATGGCGGCCTGCGAGTTGTCGTTCGCGACCGTCGCTTCCGCGGCCTTCACGTCGAGCTCGGCCTGCTGCAGCTCCTCGAGCGAGATCGCCTTGTGCTCGTAGAGGTCCTTGTCGCGCGCGAGAATGACCTTCTTGGTCGACAGCTCCGAGCGATCGCGGGCGATGTTGGCCGCCATCGTCGAGGAATCCGGACTGGCAATCGTGAGCAACACCTGGCCTGACTTCACCAGGTCGCCCTCGTGCACGTGGATTTTCGATACCTTGCCGCTGACCAGGGGAACAACGCGGCTCGTCTTCAGCTCGTTGAAGTTGACCAGCGCGGGGACCTTCACGGGCAGCGTGACGGGCTTCTTCGTCACGGCGACGACCTTGAGATGGGCGCGCTGGTTCTGGGGCACCGTGAACAGCGACGCCTTGGCCTGGGCCGCCGAGTCTTCGTTCGACTGCGAGCAGCCCACGAACGCGAGCATTGCGCCGGCCGCGAGCAGAAGCCCGGCCCAACGCAGCGCGGAACAAGGGTGAGCGGAAAACCGGGTCATTGTAGATCCTCTCCGGAAATGAACTTGATGTTGGCGGCGGCGAGCACGGCGTTGGCTTCGGCCGTCCGGTATGCGCGCTGCACGTCGCGGTAGCTCGACTCGGCGTCGAGGTAGTCGAGCAGCGTGCCGGCGCCCTGCTCGTAGGAATGACGACTGATGTCGAGCGACTCCTTCGCCTGCTTGACGAACTCGTCGTTGTAGTCGCGAAGGCGTGACTGGATGGTCCGCCAGGCCTGGACGGCGCGCGCGGCGTCGGCCCGGATCTGCAAGCGCATCGCCTGCAGGGCCAGGCCGGACTTGGCGTAGTCGGCCCGCGCTTGCGTGACGTTCCCCTGGTTCCGATCGAACAGCGGGACGCTCACGGTGAGCTGCAGGTCGTAGTTGCCGGCCGTATGGGGGACGTAGTTGTAGTCGGCCAGCACGCCGACGTCGGGGATCGGCTGCCGGCGCGCCTGTGTGAGGGCGGAACGCGAGGCGTCCTCTTGCGAGCGGAGGGCCTGGTAGTCCGCGCGATTCTGTAGCGCCTGTCGGACAATCGAGCTCACGGCGAGATCGCGCGGCATCTTCGGCGGCGTGAGGCTGCCCACTACCTGGTAATCCGGTGCCAGAACGCCCTCGCCGACCAGCCGCGCCAGCTCCTGGCGATCGTTCACCAGCGTCTGGTTCGCGTCGCGGACGGCGTCGTCCACCTCCCTCGCCTGGATGCGCAGCTTCAGGACCTCGCCGAAGGAGATCTTGCCGTCCTTGTAGCGGAGCTCGTTGATCCTCACGGACTCTTTGAACGTCTGCTGGTCCTCCTTGGCGAAATCGAGCAGGGACCGGTCGAGCAGCACGGCGACGAATGCGGTCTCCACCGACAGCGCGAGCTGGCGGCGCGTGGCCACGCGGCCCGCCCGGGCCGCGCTGACGCCGGCCTTGGCGCTGGCGATGCCGGCGGCACGTTTGCCTCCGAGCGGGATCGTCCAGTCGAAACCGAACTGGTTCGGGATGGGCGCCTGCGCGGGATGTATCTCGGTGCCCATCGCCCCGACGAAGATGTCCGGATTCGGCAGAACACGAGCCTGCTGCACGGCGCCCTGGGCGGACGTGACGTCCTGATCGGCAGCGCGGCTGTCCGGGTTGTGGGCGAGCGCAAGGTGGATGGCCTGGGATGCGGTCAAGCGCTTCACGCTCCCCTGCGCCTGTGCGGCACCCGCAAGCAAGAGACCTGCACCGCAAACGCAGAGCGCGGCCAGCGTGCGCACGCGAAGACCACTCCAGATGTGCGTGCTGGAAAACTTCCACATGGTAGAACAATGCTCCTTGAAACAAGAGGGCCGTGCCGCGCCCGCGGCACGCACTGGAAATGGCGTCGGCGCACTCGAGTCTCGCGAAAGCGAAACCGGCGCTGGTCGAACCGACGGAAGCGGCGCAGCAGAGCGCCGCTACATCACGCGGGCGGACCGATCTTGGGCGCGAGATCGAGCTCCTGCCGGCCTGGCAGGAGCGCTTCATCCAGCGTCGGATAGCCAAGGCCGGTGCTGCCCGGCACCGCGATGCGGTCGAAACTCCGCGCCGGCAAGCAGACGACCCGGTCGTGCACGAGCATGGCCAGCGCGCAGCGATCATGGGCAACGACGATCGACGCGGGCGCTTCGGCGCTCACCTGCCGGGTCGGCGGAGCGTGCGCCCGGGACGCCCGGCTCGCGGCGCCCTCGACCACGTGCACGTCTTCAATGCCGTGCAGCAGGCAGAAGCGGTGCGGAACCAGATCGAAGTGCAGGACGACCGACGCCTGCCCCAGGATCAGGATCACGCTGACGAGGCCGCTCAACCAGGCGACAAGGGAGCTTTGGCGGCGCGCGCGCCGCGGAAGCTGGAGGCGGGGGGCCTCGTCCTGCACGCGGGAAGAAAAGCACTGGAGACAGCGCCTGACAAGCCGATCGGACGTCTCCTGCGGCTTCAATAGCGCTGGGAAGCTGCCCGTGAGGAACCCAATGCGCCCGGAAAGGCTCCAACCGGTGTGTCCTCCCAACCTGTCCAATCAACCTGGCTTGCGGCGGCAGCCCGGGGTGGGCAACAAGGTCCCATGGACCCCGACGCCGCCGACAGCGCCAACGGCCGCGAGGCCGACGAGGCCGAAGCCCGCATCGCCGGCCGCCTGGCACGTATCCAACGCGTGACGCTTCTGGCAGGTCTGGGTCTGGTGCTGACGGGCTCCGCGCTCGAGTTCGCGCATCGCGGGCACATCGGAAGCAGCGTCGTGTCGCTCTCCGATCTGACTTCGCAGCTCGCCGCGCTGCATGGTGGCGCGGTGCTGACGCTCGGACTGCTCGTGTTGCTGGTCGCGCCGGCAACCGGCATCGCCTACCTGATCGGCGCCCTGTTCCGCGCGAGCGATCGCCTCCACGCGCTGCTCGCGACCATCGTGCTCGCAATCCTGATCTTCAGCATCGTGTTCAAGGGAGCGTTGTGACGGGTCGGCGGACGACAGCGGGGCGCGCAGCGTGAGTCCCGGGGCCGAAGTCGGCGTCCTGCTCGCGTCCATCGTCGCGGGGGTCTTCGGATCCATGCTGGGGCTGGGCGCGGGCGTGTTCTTCGTGCCGATCCTGTCCGTGTTCTTCGGGGTTCCGCTCAAGGCGGCTGTTGCGGCCAGCGCCATCAGCGTGATCGTCAATTCCACAGGCGGCACGTCGGTCTACCTGAAGAACCGCATGACCAACGTGAGGCTGGCGCTGGTCATGGAGCTGACGACGACGGTGGGAGCGATCGGCGGCGGCGTGATCGTGATCCTGATCTCTGCCGGCACGCTGCGCCTGGTGCTGGGCCTGGCGCTGCTCGGCATGAGCGCGGCGCTCTTCCTGCGCAAGCGCGAGGCGCCGCCCATCACCGACGGTCCCGACCCGCTCCGTCTCAAGGCGACGTACCACGACCCCGTCAAGGGGCACGACGTCACCTACATCCCGACGCGCATCGTTCCCGGGCTCGGCGCGGCTTCGTTCGCGGGGATCATCTCGGGGATGCTCGGCATCGGCGGCGGCGCGATCAAGGTACCGATCATGAACTCGATCATGCGGGTGCCGCTCAAGGCGACGATCGGCACCAGCATGTACATGGTCGGCATCACCGTCTCGGCCAGCGCCTTTCTCTACTACAACCACGGGCTCATCGATCCGTCCGTGGCGGTTCCGGCGCTGGTCGGCGTGGCGATGGGATCGCAGGCGGGCTCGCGCATCATGCGCAAGCTGCGCGGGCGGCTGCTCACGCGGCTATTGGTGCTGATCCTGCTCTACCTGGCGCTCACGCTGCTGCTGCAGTCGTTCGGGATCCATCTGCCGGGCACGAAGTAGTTCACTGGATCTTGTAGAGGTGGACGCCCCAGGCGGGGAAGTCGTCCTCGAACCCCGCGCCGCTGATGGCGATCTGGCGGCTCTCTCCGATCACGTCTGCCTGCGCGCCGGCGGGGATGTTCGTCAGCCCGGAGAAGGTGGCGTGCGTCCCGGTGCCGCGCATGTCGACCGCGAAGATGTACGTCGCGCCGCCCTGCCGCTTGAGAAGCATGTCCACTGGAAGGTTCGAGTCCGAGGACGCGACGCTGCCGCCGTTGATGATGGGCGGCGTGTTGAGGACCGGAGCCAGATCGTGGATCTGCTGGTTGATGGCGGCGACGGCGGCCTTCATCGTGGGGTCGTCGAGGAGCGCATGCTCGTCGAAGGTGGGGCTGAACTGGTGCACGAAGTAGCCGATGCCCATCGAACCGTGCACGATCGACATCCAGACCTCCGCCTTGACCTCGGCCGGCGTCGGCTTGCCTGACGGATCGTTGATGCCGGTGCACTCGATCCAGTTCCACACCGGCGTCTTCCCGCCAGACCAGCTCATCAGGTTGTCGACGCCCTTGGCGACGAGCCACAGCTTGCCCTGCACGTTCGCGTCGGTGGAGTTGACGGGGTAGATGTCGAACGAGATGATGTCCGAGCCCTTGATGTAGTCGGGATAGTCGCCAGGGTGCGTCTGGCTGCACGCGCTGCCCCAGCCGATGTAGCCGTCGTTCGCGACGCCCTGGCCCAGGTTCAGGAACACGGGGCGCGTCGCGTCGTTGCCCTGCATCTGCTGGTACAGACTCTGGATCGTGGACGCGGACACGCACGGGCCATAGCCGCCGCCGCTGGCCGGCTGCGCGTTGTCCGGCTCGTCCTGCTGCGTCCAGGCGACGATGGTCGGGTCGTTCAGGTGCGCGAGCCCCACGGAGTTCTGGTCGCAGGCCACGGGCATGCTCGCCGCCTTCAGGTCGGACAGCATGGTGTCGGTCGGTCCCTGGTACAGGCCGACGTACGTGTTGATGCCGATGGACGCGTAGGCCGACGCGCTGCTCGGGCTCTGGAGCCAGACTGTGATTGGGAAAAACGACGGATCCGACGGCGGTCCGTTCTTGAACTTCTTGTAGTAGGCCGCGCCGCCCGCAAACGGTCCAAATTGGTCGCCGTTGCTTCCCCCCGAGCCGGCGGCTCCGCCCGTCCCGGCAGATGCGCCGCTGCCCGCCGTGCCGGCCGAGCCGCCGAAGCCGCTGCCCGCAGTTCCGCCAGTGCCTCCAGTCGAGCCCGCGTCGCCCTTCTTGGCTCCGTTCGACGAGCTCGAACAGGCCGCCGCACCGACGGCCAGGCAGCACAGCAAGGCATTGCAAAGTAACGCTGCTCTCATGCTCCACCTCCGGCGCGCATCAGTCGTTCTTCGCCCCGCCGTCGATCCATTTCTTGATCAGGTTCTTCTCGCTGCTGGAAAGCGACGCCATCCCCAGCGGCATCCTCGATCCGCAGGGCGGGTTGCCGAGCTTCAGGTACAGAAGGCTCGAGCTCGCGTCCCCGGCCACGACGCGCGTAGCCTGACCGGCGCATGCGGACCCCTTGGAGGCGACGCCGACGAGGTTCGCGTAGGCTGTGGCCTTCGACCCCATGTTCAACAGGCCCTGCGTCGCACCGACGGACGATGCGTGGCAGGGCAGACATCGCTTCGAGATCACCGAGCCGTAGACGTTGTTCCAGGTCGGTGAAAGCCCGCTCACGTCCGGCCCACCCCCGCCCGAACAGCCGGGGAGCAGCGCCACGCCGACCAACATGAAGAACGCCCCTATGCGCATTTCCCGCAAACCCTGCTGACCCGGCTAGTTGCAATCCGCCAAGCAGCTTCGCGCAATTCGCGGCAAATGTCTGGGTCTTGCGAGGGGAGCACGACGCAGCGCAGCGTAGCCGGGGATGCCCGGGCGTGACGAACGTCAAGATCGTGCGTAGAGTTGGCTACTTCCCCTGCTTCGGCCGAGGTTTCTATGAAGTCGCATGCTCGTAACTGGCGGCTCGGCGGGTATGTGCTCGCCGCGTTTGTCGCACTCGCCGCCTGTTCCGCGAAGGACTCGGGCGGCAGCACCAACACCACGCCCTGCGATACCAGCGGGGGCATGAGCGTGCAGCCGCTCGAGTGGGTCGGTTACCACACGGAAGTCCCGCTGAACCCGGCCGACTTCCACGCGCTTGCATCGGGCATGTTCGGCGCCGATGCACAGGCCGGTCACTTCATCAAGGAGCGCGAGATCGCGCCGAAGGTTTTCGTCAAGGCCCAGGCCGAGCCCTCCACGCCGGACCAGGCCCGCCTCACCTTCGCCTTCGACGACGGCGTCACCAAGCGCCGCGTGCTGGCGATTGCGCCCGCGTCGTTCCAACTGGGCACCGTGTTCGTGCAGACCGTCGACGTGGCGCTGGCGACGATGCAGGCGGACAACGCCAAGGAGCCGGGGTCGGGCGAGGAGTTCCTGCTGGAGTACCGCGTGCACTCGGCGCAGGGCGGGACGCTGTCCTTCGGCGTTCGCGGCAACCAGGGCGCCTACTCGCTGGTGCTGGACATCTCCACACCGAGGACGAGCCTCGAGCCGAACAAGATCGGAACCGCGGCAGACGACTTCGAGCCCTACGACACCGTGGCGGGGACCGTGTGGTTCCACAT
The DNA here is from genome assembly GCA_963826085.1 of uncultured delta proteobacterium. Lineage (GTDB taxonomy): Bacteria > Myxococcota_A > Polyangia > Polyangiales > Polyangiaceae > CAWDXG01. The sequence goes on from CAWGVN010000001.1 coordinate 1,198,764, forward strand.
GTCGAAAGATGACTTCGACTACTTCGTCGACCACGCCTACGGCAAGGGCGCGACCAGCAAGCAGAACTTCTCCGACTTCGCGCTGGTCCCCCACAACTGGCTCAGGCTCACCGTCGATCCGCACCTCGACAAGAAGTTCGTGGACGTGGGCTTCGAGGTCCTGACCAAGGACGGCAAGCGGATCCCGGTCGCCAAGGCGCCGGCGTCGGTGCTGGCGGGTAGTGACTTCGCCGCGTTGGTCGACACGAACATGTCCACGATGCTCGCGCAGGAGCAGGCCAAGCCCGGTTCCTCGACGCCTTGGAAGGTACCGTTCTATTACGACGACCCCAACGGCGGGGGCGTGGTGCAGGTGATCGCCCAGGGCGAAGCCGGACAGTTCTCGGTGGCCTATTCCATCGAGTCGCCGCAGAACAAGCTGATGGACGTGCCCTTCGCGGCCTACCAGGACGTGAAGATCCCGCCGCCCGATCCGACGCAGACGGCGTCGTGCGAGCAACTGGGCAACAAGCCGGCGCCCAAGGGAGTGTTCGACATCACCTTCACGGCCAGCGACGTGCTCAAGAACAGCACGAGCTTGCCGGGGCCGCTCAAGGGCGATCTGCTCTGCTCGGTCTTCCACGCCGACGACGTGACGATCACCGGCCCCAACCCCGGCGCGGTCTCGGTGCAGGACTTCACGGTTCCGGGCGCGGACCTGCAGGCTGCGACGCCGCCCACCTTCACGACCGATGCGTTCTTCGCGGGCAAGTACCAGATCCTGTGTGCCCAGGATCTGGACGGCAGCGGCGACGCCTCCAAGGGCGACCCCGTTACGCTGCCGATCGGCGGCTTCGAGATCGCCTGCGACAAGAACCCGGTCACGGTCGAGTTCGCGCTCCTCGATCCTGGTTGATCGCGCCGCATGCCGCAGCGCTGGACACACCTGGCTCTAGCCGTCCTCGCCTGCGCATCCTGCGGTTCGCCGCCCGGGATCGCCCATCCGCCGAGCGGAAAGACCAGCTCCAGCATCGCGCTGCTGTCGAGCGGGGAGCTGGCGGTGGTGGATCCAGATCAAGGCAGCGTCAGCTTCGTCGATGCGGACAACCTGGCATTGAAGGATCGAGTCGAACGTCGGCGGCGAGCCTCACGCGCTGCTGGAGGTTTCGCCGGGGCGCCTTCTGGTCACGAATTATCGCTCGGGCGAGCTGGTCGTGGTGGACGCCACCACGCGCAAGGTGACCGCTCGGCGGCACGAGTGCTCCGGCACGTGGGGCATGGCGGCGCCGAGCGATGGAGCCTGGGTAGCGCTCGCCTGCGAGTGGTCGGGGCAGGTTCTCCGCATCGATCCCAGGACGCTCGGCGCGAAGGTGCTGGCGTCGGATCTGTCGCGGCCGCGCGCCGTAGCCGTCGTCGGCAGCGCGGTGTTCGCAGCGGGCTTCACCGGCGGGATGCTGACGCGCATCGATCGCGACGGCTCGACCCAGCAGCGTTCGCTCGTGCCGGCGAAGGCGAGCTACCGGCCGGCGCTCACGCAGATGACCGCGGACGAGACCGAAGCGCTGCTGCCACAGAACGGGCGAATCTGGGCTGTCCACGAGCTGGTGAACAACACCGGCAACCAGAGCGCGGAAGCCGTCGCGCCGGACTACGGCTCGGTGACGGACGGCCATCCCAAGATCAACCCCGCGCTGAGCGGCTTCGACGCCTCACTGTCGCCGGTAGCGGAGCCGGTGACGTACGCTCGCTTCGACGGCGGACCGCATGTCTTCAGCGGGCCTTCGGCGCTGGCAGCGCTGGACGAGCATCATCTCGTCGTAACGCATCTGTCCACGCGCAACGTCGCGATCATCGACACGGGCGCCACCGATGCGGATCGCCGTGCGGTCGCCACGTTCAGCGTGGGCGCGGGGCCGAGCGGAGTCGCAGTCGACGAGAAGCGGCGCGTGGCGTGGGTGGACAACGCCTTCGACAGCTCGATCTCGCGCATCGATCTGTCCGCAAAGCTGGACGCGACGAAGGTCGTGCCCGCTCCCCTTACGCGCGTGCGCAAGCTGCCGCAGGTCTATTCGACGCAGGCGCTCGCGGGGCGGAAGCTGTTCTACGAGGCTTCCAACACGCACGTGACGCCTGCGGGCGTCGTGTCCTGCGGCACCTGTCACCCCGGAGGCAGCGACGACGGCCTGGTGTGGTTCATCCACACGCCGGCCATTCCGCTCAAGCGGCGCCGCACGCCGGATCTGGCCGACGCGCGCTCCAGCATGGCGCCGTATCACTGGAGCGGCGAGTTCAGCACCATGCACGACCTCGTCCACGACACGATCACGGACTTGATGGCAGGCGATGCGCTGCTCGTCGACGTGGACACCATCCAGCCGTTCATCGACGAGATCGTGAAGCCGCCCGTTCCGCCCGCGGGAGACGCGGCGGCCATCGCGCGCGGCAAACAGCTGTTCGAGAACAAGGCGGACTGCGCCGGCTGCCACAGCGGCGCGGATTTCACAGACGACAAACTTCACGCCGTCCTCTCTCCTATGAGCCTGAAGCCCGACGATCACATCGCCGAAGCGGACACCCCCGGCCTGCGCGGCACTTTCCTGCACGCTCCGTATTTCCACGACGGCCGCTCGCCCGATCTCCGCGACATGCTCACGCGCTCCGACGCTTCGCAGCACGGAAAGGCCTCCGGGCTCACGCCGGCGGAGCTCGACGACCTGATTGCCTATCTTGACAGCCTGTGACGCTTGACGGTCGGCTCGCCCAGTGTCTTGATCGCCGTCAAGTCTGCCCTTCCGGGGCGAGGGAGAAAGCATGAGCACGCGACACACGCTGGCGCTGGCCGCCGCAATCTCGACAGCGGCGCTGGCCGCGGCCTGCGGCAACTCCCACCCGGCTTCGCCGAAAGGAACGGGCGGCAGCGGCGGGCAGGGCGGCGGTGCGGGAACCGATGCAGGCGAAGCGGGAACCGACGCGGGCACGGCAAAGTGCGGCCCCGTCGACGCCGCGAACGCAGTGCCTGCAAGCAGCCCGCTGGCACAGGGAGAGTACGACCTGCTCTGCAATACGTGGGGGCTGGAGGTGCTCGACGAGTGGCCGCCTGCCTCGTTCATGCTCGACCTGATGAAGAACGAGCCGAGCGTGTTCGGAAACCAGTACACGAAGTTCGGCTTCATCCCGGATCCGAACGACGAGTTCCCGATCGGTTTCAAGCGCGGAACAGCCGACCCCGACAAGGTGCACGGCACCTGCGGCCTGTGCCATGTCGCCAGACTGCCGGATGGCAAGCTCTGGCTGGGCGCCCCCAACGAGCGTCTGGAGCTGGGCCGTTTCCAGATAGAAGTCAACAAGCGCTGGGTGGCGGCGGGCAACCCCCCGTTGCTGGACAGCCAGGGACTTGCCGACGCAGCGCAGCTCGGGCCCGGCAGGATCGGGGCGGGCGGAGACGGCGCGCTCATTCCGGATGACATTCCCGTCGCGTACAACCTCGCCGACCGCAAATTCCTGAGCAAGCTCGGCACGGGGCACGACATCAAGAGCGAGGTGTATCTCTCGCTCTTCGGCTTCGGTGCGGGCTATCCGGACGACCAGCACGCGAAGGTACCGTTCCCCAGCGACAGCGAGCTCGCACAGTTCATCAGCGCATTTGGTTCGTATGATCCACCGCCGGCGCCAGCGCAGGATCCCACGTTGGTGAGCAAAGGCGAGCAGGTGTTCGCGACGGCGAGATGCAACTCCTGTCACAAGGTGGGCAACCTCGGGGCCGAGGGCTACGTCACGGTCGACAGCAACGGCCAGGAGCGGTTCCCCGGCGACGATCCAGCGTTCCCGAGAGGCTCCATCATGACGGACCCGCTCATGGTCACCCTCGTGACAGGGAACTCGGGATCAGGCGGCGACGCCGGCGCGTCAGACGCCGGAGCCGGCGATGCCGGGGACGGCGGCCTCGGTTTCGACCCGAGCCTGAAGGCGTTCGTCGCCTTCATTGTCAAGCACAATCTCAGTGTTGGTACGAGCGATGGCTACCGGGTCCCGGACCTGCGCGGTGTATGGGCCAGCGCACCGTACCTGCACAACGGCAGCGTTCCCACGCTCGACGACCTCCTCAAGCCCGCTTCGGCCCGGCCAGCGAAATGGAATCCGCTGCCGAGCGTTTCGCGCGACAGCAGCATCATTGGCGAGGGTAACTACGGCCACGAGTTCGGCACGACTCTCTCTGCCTCGGACAAGACCGCCCTCGTCGCATACTTGAACAGCCTCTAGCCACTAGTCCTGGCACGACGGCAGCTTGCTGAGTGACGCGGCGTAGCCGGTGTCGATCAGCGTGGTCGCCTGATCTTCCTGGCGCTGCCAGAAGCACAGGTTGTGGGCGGTGCGCAGGTAGCCGAACTTGTAGATGGTGAGGTTTTCGTAGTCGTCGACCATGCGATGCAGGTCGAAGCGGTAGCCCTTCTCGCGGCGCGCCACGACCTTGGCGGCCTGGGCGCGCACGCTGGCGGCCTGCTTGAGGAGCTTTGCGTGCTGGCTGCCGCCGCGGCTCCAGTCGAGCACGGCGCGGTACAGGAGCACCGCATGTTCCGCCCTCAGCCGGTCGATCTCGAATCCGTCGGCCAGCTCGTTGCACCAGGGGGCGAGTGCGTCGTCCGCCGTTGCGCACACGGCCTGCACCGATTTCGAGAGCGGACCGAGCGCCTTCTTGTACTGGTCCAGTGCGTCGACCACGTCGTGCTGGAACGTCTTCTGCGCATCGGGATCCATCTTCGCCACGTCCTCGTAGCTCTTGCGCCGCGGGTGGCTCTCGTAGCCGGCGAGCCAACCGACATCGAGCGTGCCGTTCTCGCCCGAGATGTAGCCCACCAGCCGCTGGTCGAAGAGATACCTGCTCTGCAGGCTGACGAGCTCTTCCAGGTCCTGCTCCAGCACCGACCCGCACGGTCCGAACGCCGAGGTGTAGTGCTTCAGCGAATCCGTGAACGGCGCATCCGGCGTCCACAGCATCCGCGCGTGGAGATAGTCAGTCAGCCAGTAGTTCCACTCTTCCCCGGACGAGAAGATCACGTGGCCGTCAAGCGGAGGCAGCCCCTTGTCCTTCACGTCGGCGTGCAGGTTGTGGATGTCGAGCCAGCGCGAGTAGATGTACTCGGGCAGAAACTGCGGAATGTCGATGTCGCCGCCGATCCAGTACGCCGCCTCGGGGAAGTAACGCACCTTGCGCTTGGGCAGCTGCTGGAAGATGTAGTCGCGCTGCAAATAGAAGTTCGGGTGCTTGTACGTGCCCCAGTCGCGGTACAGGTCGAAGAAGTAGACGGTGTGGACGTTGTTCGTGAGCCGCGGGTCGGCGTAGCCCTCCAGGTGGTAGAAGAACGTCTTCTTGCCCTGGTACGTCACCCACAGGCCGGGGTAGTTGCCGACGTGCACCTGGGACGACACCTCGACGGCCGGATAGTTGTCGGCCATGTACTGCGTCGCGGCGTCGAGCCAGTTGACGACCTGGGTCGGGTCGCTGCCGATGAACTCACCGAGCGCCAGCTCCACGTCGTCCCAGCCGACCGTCATGAGCTTGTCGAGGCCCGCCTCGAGCTCGGGCTGCCAGTTGGCGTCGTCCTGGATGAGCACGTAGTTGTTCTGCAGTGACGACGCCGCGAACATCTCCACCACTGCTCCGACGCGCACGCCGCGCAGGTGCGCGTAGTCCACGATGGCCTGGGCGTGCTGGGCGAAGGCTGGAAACGACGGCTCTTCCAGCAGCGGCCACTGTACGTAGTTCTGGCCGGTCTTCACCAACCAGTCGATGAAGTGCTTGGCGTCGGCCAGGTTCTGTTTGCCCGGCACGTTGAACGGCATCATGAAGCCGATGGGGTGCAGCGTGTGCGGCTGGATGCCGCGCACCCGGAACGCCGGCTTCCGCGTCACATCGAGCTTGGCGGGCAGATACACGCCGCCCAGCTCCGGCACGAGTTCCTGCTTCGGGTGGAAGAAGCGGAAACCGAGCTCTTCGAGGAAGGCGTAGGCGCCGTAGGCCAGGTTGGTCGCGTCGGGGGCGTACACGATCCACAGCGTGCGCTGGCCGTCCGCCACGCGACCGAGCGCGTAGCCGTCGGTGATGCTGGTACCGAGCTTGTCGCGCGCGGCCTGCGACGTGCTGATCCACACGACGTTCTGCTTCGTCGCGGGCGGCGCGCCGCTGGCAACGCCGAGGCCCGGAAGCTCCCACGCCTTCTCGAGGTAGCTCTGGATGTCGTCGTGCAGGATCCCGATCGCCGGATCGGGCGCCGCGTCCAGGTACACGCCGAGCGTCGCCGGATCCACCTGCTCTAGCGACGCCGACGCCGCAGAGGAGCACTCCGGCGGCGGCTCGCCGCGCGTCGCTTCCGCTTTGGAACCGCAACCCGGCAGAAGCATGCCCAGGGCACACAGGAACATGAAAAGACAGGCCCGGGGGGTCATTGCGGATGATACTACCGTCCATCGCCGACCAACGCAGTTGGCGCATGCCGCGCCATCGCGAATCTTGCGGAGCGGCAAGCGCGCTGCCATGCTCCACGCAATGGCCCCGGGTTCGTTTCGCTGGATCGTGCTCGTCTGCTGCTGCGGGCTCTTCGCGGCCTGCGGCGGCAAGGTGGTGCAGCAAGGCAGCACCGGCACGGGCGGCAGCAGCACCGACGGCGGTTCGAACAACACGAACTACCCAGGGCACACGCTCGGCGACTGCCACCTGGGCGAGCTGCCCTCCTCCGCGACGACCTGCCCCTGGCTCGGCGACGACGGCCGCTGCTATCCGACGGTGGACGACGCCTGCAACTGCGTCTGCCCGCGCGATCACGCGTCGGTGTGCGTCAGCGGTTTCCCGGGTGGGAAGCACAGTATGGTCGCGGTGAGCTGCAACTGAGCCGGCTCGCCGCACCGCGCCTGTGGCATGGTCGGCGATCATGCGGGCAGGACACAGCCGCGCGACCGCCGCCGTGGCGCTGGGCGTGCTGTCCATCTCGTCCGCGGCGATCCTGTTCCGCGCCGCGGCGCCGACGCACCCTCTGGTCGAAGCCGCCGTGCGTCTCTCCGTGGCGGCGGTGTTGCTCGCTCCGATGGTGGTTCGCGGATGGCTTGCGGGAAAGCTGCCGCGGCCGATCCTGCGCTCGGCGGTGGTGTGCGGGCTGCTCTACGGCGTGCACTTCGGATCGTGGGTGAGCTCGCTGGCGATGACGAGCGTCGCCGCCTCGGTCACGATCGTCACCGCGACTCCGCTCTTGCTCGCCGTCATTGCGAGGGTGACGGGGCGCGATCGTCCGGACCGCCGGCACTACTTCGCCATCGCGCTCGCGCTCGTGGGCGTCGGACTCATCGGCGGTCACGATCTGTCGGCACAGGGCAGCGCGCTCGCGGGCGACGGGCTCGCACTGCTCGGCGCGTTCGCGATGGCGTTCTATCTGCTGATTGCGCGTTCGCACGGGACGCGCCTCGAGGTGTGGTCGTTTTCAGGCGTGGCCTGCGCGGTGGGCGCGGTCTCGCTGCTCGCCAGCTCGCTGGTGGCGGGCGTACCCATCGCCGTGTCGTCGGCGCGCGCGTTCGGTTACCTGGTGCTGGCCGCGCTCGTCCCGCAGCTCGTCGGGCACGGCATGCTGACGTGGGCGCTGCGCGAGCTCCGCCCGACCGTGGTCGGCATGGCTACCGTGGGCGAGCCGGCGCTGGCGACGCTGCTCGCGTGGTGGTTGCTCGGTGAAGTCCCCGCCGGACAGGTATTGGCGGGCTGCACGATCACGCTCGCCGCCGTGATGCTCGCCGTGTGGGAGCCGCGACGCGCCGTCGAAGCGCAGTAGCGACGGGGCAACGCTTGCACGCCCGCAAGCCGCGCGCGCACCCCCTGCGCGGATCTAGTGCCGGAACTGCGGCGACGGGCGGCACGCCGATTGCTCCTCGACATGTACGCACCATCACAGGAGTCCGACGCATGCAGAGGCATCTGAAAGCCGTCCAGTGGTTCGCGATCATCGTCGTGACCCTGCTCATCATCTCGTTCATCCAGGGCTGGCACTTCCTCGTCTACGCGATCGCCGCTGCCGCCGGCCTCGTCGCGTTCGTCTACCTCATCGCCATCACGCGCTTCGACGATCACCCCTCGGACGAGGAAGACAGCGAACGGGAGCGCGCCGAGAAACGCGCCCTTCGCGGTCCGCACGCACCGAAGCATCCGTAGGGTGCGGGTGCGCCCGCTTCGGCGCGTTGTCCGCGTTCTGCGCGACGCCGACAAGCGGCCGGCCGCCGCCGTCGTTTGCCTTCGTTTCAACGGCGCCGGCCGCTACGCCCCTCGGAGTCGCGCCCGGGCGTGATATGCTTGCCGCAGACGCGACACCGAGAGGGCGCCGATGCTTGACAGATCATGGTTGATGCTGCTCGCGGCAGGGCTGGTGGTCGGATGCGGTTCCGCCGGGAATCCGCTTGGCGGCAGCGGAGGCGACGGCAGCGCGAACGGGGGAGCCGGCGGACAGGGAACGTGCTCGCAAGGAGACACGCGCGCCTGCCTCGGTCCCGGCGCCTGCAAGGGTGCGCAGGCCTGCGGAACCGACGGATTGTGGTCGCAATGTGACTGCGGCAGCGGCACAGGGGGGACCGGCGGTTCGAACGTCCCCCGATGGAGGACCCGACGCATCGAGCGGAGGCAGCGGCGGCAGCGGCGGCGCGCAGAGCTGCGTCGGCACCACGTACCCCGGCTCGCAGGTCCAGCTCGCCATGTACATCATGATGGACAAGTCCGGCTCGATGACGGGCGCCAAGTGGGACGCGGTCAAGACCGCGCTGACCACTTTCGTGAACAGCGGCACGGCAGTGGCGGGCATCGGCGTCGGACTGCAGTTCTTCCCGCTTGGCACCACGACGTGTTCAAGTCCGTATCCGCCGTGCGGGACCGGTTGCACCGACTTCAACGGCATCTGCATGCCGGACACGACCGCCGAGTGCAACGTGAACAGCTATCTACCGCCGGCGGTGGGTATCCAGGCGCTGCCCGGGGTAGCACAGCAGATCATCAGCGCGATGAATGCCGAGGCTCCCGGAGGCGGAACCCCGACGCTGCCCGCGCTGCAGAGCGCCGAGCAGGCCACCCAATCATACGCGGCAGCGCAACCGGGGCGCCGGGTTGCTATCGTGCTGGCCACCGACGGCGAACCCAACGATTGCAGCAGCACCGTGACGAACGTCGCGGCGGAAGCCGCCAACGGGTTCAAGGGCAGTCCGTCGGTCCCGACGTTCGTGGTCGGCATCGGCACCGTCGCGAACCTGGACACGATCGCGCAGGCGGGCGGAACCGGAAAGGCGTACGTGGTCGACACAACCGGGAACATCGGCCAGCAGTTCCTCGACACGCTGAACAAGATCCGCAGCACGGCACCGGGGTGCGACTACCTGCTACCGACCTCGAGCGGCGCAATCGACTTCTCGAAGGTGAACGTCCTCTATGCGCTGGGGGGCGTCAGCAACATCATCCCCAAGGTGACGAGCTCTGCACAGTGTGGGACCGGATCCGGCTGGTACTACAACGATCCGACCAACCCGTCCCGGATCACCCTCTGCCCCACGTCGTGCACAACCGTGAAGAACGGCAGCGGCCAGATCGACATCGAGCTGGACTGCCCGACCCAGGTCAAGTAGCGGCGCCCGGCATCACTCCAGCCAGCCCGAGTTCACGAGCACGATGTAGTCGGCCAGGACGCTGTCCATGAACGTGCCGGCGCTGCGCAGCACGACGGCGTCGAAGATGTACTGCTTCTTGGCGTAGGCCGCGGGCAGCGCGGTCTGCCACACGGCCTGCAGCGCGGAGTGAATCGAAGCGTCGTCGAGCTTCGCACCCTGGCTGGAGAAACCCGCGAAGTCGAAGCCACGCGCCGACGGCAGCGGGGCGGGCGCAGGGCAGCCGGACGCCAGATCCAACGCGGGCTTCCAGATCGCCGGGTAGATCTTGCCGTCCGGTTTCGCCCCCATCATCAGCGGCTCACCAAACACGGTGAGCCCGTTGCGGGCGCTCACGGCGGCGACCCACCCGTCGCCGCAGCAGGCGCACTGGGCTGCCGTCGCAGGCTGGAGGAACACGAACTCGTCGCCCGGCTGCGATCCGGTGAGCGAAGTCGCAGGCGAGCAGCCGTAGGTCAGCCCGGTGTCGGTCTGTGCCTGATTGCGCGCGGTCGCTTCGTCGGGCTTGGCGTACCCGCTGCAGAACACCGCGTAGCCCCGGATCGCGAACGATGACGACAGCCGCACCGCCACGGTGCACGACGAAGCCGCGCCGCCGAGCTCGTCCGCCAGCTTGTTGGCCGCCTCCTGGCACACGGGCGAGCCGGCGTCGAAGCCTCCGCTGCCGCCGACGGCGCCCGTGCCGCCGCCCGTGCCACCGCTGCCCCCCGTACCGACAGCGCCACCAGTCCCGGCGCTTCCCCCGCTCGCGCTGTCCGCGCTCATCACCGAGCCTCCGCAACCCGCCAGCAACAAAGAGAAGAACACCACCCCGCGGACCCAAGACATGTCCGTATCGTACCACGCCGCGATGACACCGGCTGGGGGCTCGAACGAGGAAGCCTCCGAGACCTACACGATCCCCGTCGCCTCCGGCCTGATCGCCGGCGAGAGCATCATGGGCGTCTTGATCGCCGTGTTCAGCGTGGTGTACGAGCTGGCGAAGTAGCGGCGTGCGTCGCCGCGCCGCGCTCCGCACTTCAACCGTGCCGAGCCCTGCGTCTCGAGCAGGCGAGACCGAACAGCAGCATCAACGCGCCGAGCTCGAGCGGTGTGCCGCTCCGACCACCGGTCTGAGCCACCGAGCAGCCCTTGGCCGCCGTCGCGCCGGCTCCGGTGTTGTCGTCATCGCCATTGAAGCCGTAGTCGCTGAAACCCGGATCGTCCGTCACGGACGAATCGTCGCCGTTGTCGGGGATGTCGATGCCATTCGGATCGCTGCCCGGATCGACGGTCGGAGCGGCGCCGCTCGCGCCGGCGGAGCCCGGGCTGCCCGCGGCGCCGCCGCCGCCGCTCGCCCCGCTCGCGCTGGCGGAGCCCGGGCCGTCCGCCGCGCCGCCGGCGCCGCTCGTGCCGGCGGACCCCGACCCGTTCGCCGCGCCGCCGGCACCACTGTTCGCAGACGCTCCGCCGTCGCCGGCCGAGGCCGTGCTGCTGCCGGGGGCGCCACCGCTGCCCGGCTCCTGACAGGCGCTGTAATTGTAGATGAACAGCGAACCCTGGCCATCCTTCGGGCGGCAGAAGGTCTGGGCCGCGCTCCGGCAAGCCGCGTCGCTGTGGATGCTGGAAGACAGCTGACGGCTCCTGCCATCGCTGCACACCACATGGCAGCCGCACTCGCCTGCGGGGACGTTGCAGTCGATGACCTTGAGCTTGATATGGACCTTGGGACCGAAGCCGTGGGAATGCTTGTGCCACGCCTTGCTGTAGTCGCGTAGCCGCCAGCGCGACACGTAGATGCCCGGATGCCGGGGCGCCCGGCCGACCATGCCGCCCGCGATGAAGGTGGTCTTGCGGCAGCCGTTCCGGTTGCTGCAGTTGGGTGCCTTGCGATCGCCGCGCACGTGGTGGTTGCGATCGAGCCGCACGCTGAAGTGACGACGCCCGGTGATGCGATCCCTCTTCCCGCTGGCGGTGACCAGGAACACGTCGCTGCCGACCTTCTTCCCGCGGCCCTTGTCGTCGCGCCACTCGGCAGTGCCGACGTTCTTGAAAGTGAAGCCGAGCTTCACCTTGTCGCCGGTGCATGCCAGGTAGTCGGCCGCTCCGCCGTGATAGCGCTTGGCGTCGCTCCACTTCCTCACTGCCTTGGCTTTGAGCGTCTTCGGCGGCGGCGCGCCGCCCGGACAGCCGATCGCCGTGTTGCTGCTGACCAGCTGCGCCTTCACCACGCGACGTTCACTCCAGCCGGACCCGCTTATGCCGAAAAGATGCTCGGTGATGAACGGGCTCGCGTCGATGATGGGATGATGCGATCCGCACCCCGAGTAGCCCGCTGCGTCTTCCACGCAACGATTGGGCCCGCAGTCGGCGACCTGTGCGACGCACTGCTTGCCGTTGGCCTGCATGAGGACGTGCGCCCCACATCCGAAGCGCCCGCTGTCGGCGATGTAGGCCCAGGTGCCGTCCGCCGTACCGCCGCAAGCCATGCCGCCGCCGGTGAACGTCGTGATGTAGTACCGGCTATCGGACGGGATGTCGGTGTAGCTCACCGAGCTGCAGCTGCCGCTTTGTGGGCACGAGCAGCCGCCGACGGAGAACGGCTGCTGCAGCGATGCGGTCGGCTGGTCGGAGTCGACGGGGCTCCCTGCGCCGCACCCCGAGAGCGCGAGCGTCGCTACGGCTGCGGCGAGCAGCCCGAGTCTCGCGGTGTGATAGATGGCTTGTCCTCTGCCGCCAGGAACCATTGAAAGAAGCCTCCACGGCGGACCTTGCACAAGCCGCTCCAACGCTCCAGCAGCAGAAAAACCGCAATCGCCCAGGTCTCCGGGAAACACCCCTGGACACCGAGGGCCGTGTTTTCTGCTCCGCGGCGCTATCCGAGCGTCAGGACATGTCGCTGACACGCGGGAGCAAGGCACATATCCGGCGAGGGACGCAGCGCGCATCGCTGTCCGCGAGTACCGTGCCGCTCGGGAGCCTTCTTCCGGTCCTTCCCGGGCAGCGCCCGTCTGGGCGTCCGTGTCGCGGCACGGCCGTTGCTTCCAACTGGCTACGTGGCTCGACGATCCATCGGCGCGTTGGCCCTGTTGCTGGCCGCCTGCACCAGCAGCACGGCTTCGCCCGGCAGCGACGCCGGCGACGCTTCCCTGCCGGATTCGTTCGGGGATTGCGGCGCGGCGGTGTGCGAGGTCGCGCTGTCCGCCTTCACGAAGAGCCCCGGCACAACCCCGTACTGCCCAGCCGACCGCGCGTCCGTCGACCTGTCCTGCGCCGGCAACCCGGAGCTCTCCGGCGCAACCTGTGCGGGGATCTGGACTGTCCGCAGGGTCTATGGCTTCCCTGGCGACTTCTTCGAGTGCAGCTACGACACCTCGAGCGGCGCGCTCGTCGGAGCCAAGTGGGCCCCCGACAACCACCCCGTGCAGATCGCCGGCACGCAGCTCGCTGCGACGTGCGCGCTCATTGCGCTGTGTCCGGATGCGGGCGGCGACGCGGGCGGGTAGTGCCCTTTAAGAGCCCTTCGCGGGCGCACGGGCCGTACGGTCGACGCCAAATCCGGACAGCTTCGCGTCGTTACCTGGAGGCGAGGACCGGATTCGAACCGGCGTGTGACGGTTTTGCAAACCGTTGCCTAACCACTTGGCTACCTCGCCCGGGGAGCGGGACCGTTCCCATTTTCCTGGCTGGAGTCAAGCTGGAAGGCCGACTCGAGGGCGCGGGAGACGCACGCAGCGGCGGAAAAGCAGGGCGAATCGGCCAGGTCGCCGCGTCGCCGCACAACGACCCGCGCCGCGCCGCCAACGTCCGTGGCAGCTCGTACCGCCGACGCCCCCCGGGGCATTTTCTCCGCGCCCGACAACGTCCGCCTCGAGCCGCCGGCGCGCGATCAGGCGGCTCTGGCTTCGGGCTCGGCTGCGACCGGGAGCGTCTGCACGGTTTCGCGAGCCTTGGGCTTCTCGTTCCACAAGCGCGTCATGATGATCGCGCCGATCAGCGAGAACGGGACGATCGAGTACGTCCACACGCCCCAGCCAAAGTGGTCGAGCAGCATGCCCATGCCGACGCTGGTGAGCCCGCTCGCGACGTACTGGATGCCGTCGAGCATGCCCGCTGCACTCGCCGCGCCCTTCTTGCCGCCGAAGTCCATCGAGGCCGTGCCGGAGAGCATGCCGTGCACACCGAAGATGAACATGCAGCAGAGCCCGATGCCCATGGCCGCGAAGAGCGGCGATGTCATCCAGCCGAGCAGGAGCACCGCGACGATCTGCATGAGGTAGAAGAAGAACGCGACCGGCGGCCGGCGCGAGTTGAAGAAGCGGTCGGAGAGCCAACCGGCAAGCAGCCCGCCCGCGATGCCGCCGATGGTGATGCCCGTGGTCGCCACGTTGAAGAGTCCCGTGCCAGGGGCGATACCGTGCTGCGTCTTCAGCCACTCGGGAAAGAAGAACAGCACCGACTGGCGCACGAAGCCGGTGCAGAACTCCGCGGCCATCAGCGTGAGGATGATGCGGTTCTTGAAGACGTTCTTGACGATGTACTTGAAGTCGACCGGCGTCTCGTCGCCATCCGACGCGTCGGCTGTCGAGAAATCCTCGTGGCCCGCGTCCGAAGGACGATCCCGCACGAAGAGCCAGGAGATCAGGAACATGATCCCCATGGCGATGCTCGGCGCGATGAAGGTGAAATACCAGGGCAGCCAGCTGACCTTCGCCGAGAGCTTCATGATCCACCCGGCGGTCGACAGGGCCATCACGTAGCCCAGCGAGATCATGATGCCGAAGATGCCGCCGAAGACGCCGCGCTCGTTCACGTGGAACCAGGGCGCGTTGACCTTCACGACGCTCATCGCGCCGAAGCTCTGGAAGAACATGTTGCCCGCGTAGAGCAGGCTCATGAAAAGGATAAGGTGGTTGGTGAAGCCGCCCAGGAAGAGCAGACCGATGAGCAGGTTGAAGGTACCCGCTCCGAAGGCGCCGATGAGGATCGCTTTGCGCCCGCCGATGCGGTCGGCAAGAGGGCCGTTGACGAACTCGCTCGCGGCGTACGTCCAGAAGCCGCACAGGGCGATGATGCCGAACTCGGTCTGGCTGCCGCCGAGGAAGGTCCCCTCGATGTGGTGCTTGACGACGTTGATGTTGTAGCGACCCATGTAGAAGGTCGCGTACGTCAGGCCCAGGATGAACCAGTTGAAGAAGCGCCGTATGCGATAGGCGCGGCTGTGCTTCATCGGCACTGCTCTCGGCCCACTGGATAGTTCGGCGTCCGCCATCCCGCGCCCCTATACGGTACCCGCCCGGCGTTGGAAAGCGACGCCATCCGGCCCCCGGGGCGGGGAAAATTGCAGGCAGCTACGGTATGCGGCTGCTGCGACGCGTAGCCGTCTTGCGCTTGTCACCTATTTGTCACTTCGTGCGGGGCCGGGTGCGTTCCCGTGCGCGCGCCTAGTCCGGCGGACCTTCCAGATCCTCGGCCAGGTAGCTCAGGATCACCTCGTCCAGCGATTTCTCGCTGATCACGCTCTCGCCGAAGATCGATTGCTTCTCCGGCGATTTCGGCTCGTTGAAGATCGCAGCCGGGCGCGAGGGCGCGTACTTCCCCGGGCCGGTCGCTACGGGCGGAGTGCCGTGGACCGGCGTGCCCTTGCGCGGCGGCGGCGGGCCTCCGTCCGACGGTGGCGGCGGTCGCGAGCGCTTGGGCGGATTCGCGTCCATCGATGCCATGTCGAGATCGAAGTCGACCGCGGGCGGCGGCACCGACGGAGTTACGCGTCGGAGGTTCGGATTGGAGAGCTGGCGGCCGCGCTTCTTCCTCGGCGGCTTCGACGGTTTCTTCGGCGGCCTGGACACCCTCTTCGGCGGCCTGGACGGCTTCTTCAGATTGACCGGAGCCTCCTCCGCCTGGTCGGCGGCGGCTGGCACCGGAAGCGATTCGGGCATGCGCAGCGAGTCGGGTGCGTCGGGCGCGAGCGCAGCCGGCGAAGGACCGCACGCCTCCTCGATGATGACGTCGTACTCGCCGGAGCGCAGGGCGATGAACATCCCCTTGTGCTGCTCCTTCATCAGGCGACGCACGACCACCGCCATGTCCTCGCGGCCGACGTGCTCGGTGTAGTCGGTACGCGTCGTTTTGAGGATGCGCCCGCCGTCCGCGAACAGGTGCGTGACCAGCCGGGGATTTTTCACCCCGGAATCCTCGGTCTGGATATGGAAGATCCGCCCCTGATGCCGGACGTTGTTGTTGAAACCGAGCAGGGGAGGCGGCGTTCTAGGCACGGCCAAGCACTCCGGGCCAGTAGTTCCCGATAGGAATCGTAAGGTTACCACGTCGGGTCGCAGAGCACACGCCTCGGCGGATTCCCGGACCCGGTACGGGCCCGAACGCCGGCAGATCCGATGTGTCCCCGCTCATCGCTCCTGCTCGTCGATGCGGCGCATGCCCTCGAGCAGCAACGCCTCGGGACTGTCCTGGATCAGCTGCTGCGGCGCCTTGAAGTTCGGGTCGAGCGCGAACTCGCCGTCGGACAGGCCGAGCATCGCGTAGAACGCTTCCTCGCCGCGCAGATTGGCCCAGAGCGCGTTGTAGACCGCGCCGGACACGAAGTGGATCTCGCCGGCGTCGCCGCCAGCGCGGATCTTGAGCGAACCGGTCTTACGGCCGTGCCACAGCACCTGCACCATGTCCGGCAGACCCATCTCCGACAGCGAGCCCGACACGCCGCGCGCTCCGGTCTGGGCCGCCTCGCGCTCGATGATCTGCTTGAGCTTGGCAACCAGCAGATCCGAGCTCACCGGCTTGGTCATGAAGTCCTGCGCGCCAAGCTCGAACGCCTTCTGCGCGTCGGCGCCGCCCGACCGCCCCGTCACCACGATCCACGGCAGCTTCTTGCCCCAGGGATGGCGGCGCGCTTCGGCCAGAAGCGCCAGCCCGTCCTCGCCCTCCAGGTCGATCTCGCTGATGACGATTTCAACCTCGCCCTTCTGCAGGATCTTGATGGCGTGCTCGGTGGAGCGCGCCTGCTGCACCTCGAACCCCTGCTCGATCATCCTGAGCTCGAGCACCGTCGTTTCTTCCGGATCCGGATCGATGATGAGCGCCAGGTGGCGGTTCGCGAGCAGCCGCGCCCGCAGATCGTCGCCGGTAACGGTGTGCTTGAACAGATCGACCAGGTTGGGGTCGAAGATGGTGCCCTTGTAGCGCGCCAGCACCTCGCAGGCCTGCGCGGGGCGCAGCTTCTTGCGGAAAGGGTTGCGCGGGTTCTGCGTCAGATCGGCGTAGGTGTCCGCGATCGCCAGCAGGCGCGCGCCGAGCGGTATGTCCTTGCCTCCCGCCGCGCCCGGCAGCCCCTGCTTGTCGTAACGCTCGTACATGGACTCGACCGCCTGCATGGCTTCACGCGGCAGGCTGACGGTCTCCATCAGACGGACGGGCGCACGGTAGAGCTTCGCCGCCGCCGTCTTGTGTCCCTCGTACTCCGAGACGTTGAGCGTGGTCAGATGGTACGCGCTCATCTTGCTCAGGTCGTGGATGTAACCGGCGATGATCATCGCGCTCTTCTGCGCTTCGGAGAGCCCGATGCGCTCGCTGATCTTGCGCATCAACCGCGCGACCTGGGCGGAATGACCGCGCAGCTCCTGGCGCGCGTTCTCGATCAGGCTGACCAGCACGTTGAGCGTCTCCAGGTAGGCGTCGCTCGTCACGCCGTGCGATCCGCCCGAAGATGCGCCGCGCTTCGCGTCGCGCTCCAGGTCGCTCCTCGAGATCAGACGCTCGCGCGTGGCGCCTTCCTTGGCCAGCGCTGTCGCCATGCTCTCTTCGCTGACGAGATTGCGCTCGTAGACGTCGAGCATGGTCGAGAACTGCTCGTGCACGGAGCGATCGATCGCGGCGAAGGCGTGGATGTCGCCGTTGTAGGCCTTGGCAATGGCGGCCCGCACGGCGCGGGGCCTGCCGACGAACGCGCGCACTTCCTTCACTCCCGAGGCGAGCTGCACCTCCTGCAGAGCGGGCGTGTTGTCCGGGTCCGGCGTCACCACGCTCAGAACGCTCGCGTTGGCATCGAACAGGACAGGGAAGACCGTGTTGTGCTCGGCGAGCTTCTTGGGAACGAGCTCCAGGGTGACGCGATCGATGTCCGCCTTGGCGAGCTTCTCGGTCGAGACGAAACGCGTCTTGTGGAGCGCCGCGAGGTACTTGAGCAGCGCGATCTCGTCGAGAGCGTCGAGCTCGATGAGCGCTTCCTCGATGCGCTCGCCGAGCATCTTCACCTGATTGAGCGCAGCCTCCTGCTGCTCAGGCGTGATCAGCCCGTCGGCGACCAGCCTCTCGACGATGCGGATGTTGCCCGTCGGATGCATGCGCGGTTTCGTCAGTATGGCGTATCGCCAGGAGTCGACGTCCAGGGTACACCTGCAAGCCCCTCGAAAAGCAGCCGTAATCGTTGATTTTCCCGAGCCCGTCCCGGCGCCGCGGAGGCGTTTGCCGGGGCCCCCGGACCGGCCAAGAGGCCGGCAAGGCCGTGCCTGCTTGACGTGGCAGAGGCCAAAAGCTAGTAAAGCCGCCCTTCATCAGCAGGCGGAGTGCCTGCTCCAGAGGTCAGTGATGCGAACCTACGTGGCGAAGCCCGCCGAAGCCCTGTCCGCCCGCAAGTGGTGGGTCATCGACGCGAAAGACCAACCGCTCGGACGGCTGGCCAGCAAAGTCGCGATGGTGCTGCGCGGCAAGCACAAGCCCACCTTCACGCCGCACGTCGACACCGGCGATTTCGTCATCGTCATCAACGCCAGCCAGGTGAAGCTCACCGGCAAGAAGGCCGACGCGAAGAAGTACTACCGCCACAGCGGTTACCCGGGTGGCCTCAGCGAGGAGAGCTTCCGCCATCTGGCGGCACGGCGCCCGGAGGTTCCCATCCAGCAGGCAGTGAAGGGCATGCTCCCCAAGAACGTGCTCGGTCGCCACCTGCTCGACAAGCTCAAGGTGTACGGCGAGGCCGTTCATCCCCACCAGGCGCAGAAGCCCGAGCCCATGCCGCTCTGAGCGGTCGTAACGAAAGCAAGCGATGTCCGAAACTGCAACGTACGCCACCGGAAAGCGCAAGACCGCCGTCGCCCGCGTGTGGATCACGCCGGGCTCCGGCCAGATCACCATCAACGGCGCAAGCGCCGACGACTACTTCGAGCGCGAGACCTCGCGCATGGTGATGCGCCAATCGCTCGAGCTGCTCGAGCTCACCGACAAGTATGACGTGAAGGCCACAGTCGCAGGCGGCGGGCACAGCGCCCAGGCCGAAGCCATGCGCCACGGCATCGCGCGCGCACTGACAAGCGAGGACTCCGAGCGCCGCCGCGCCCTCAAGCGCGCCGGCTTCCTCACGCGCGACGACCGCAAGAAGGAGCGCAAGAAGTACGGTCAGCCCGGCGCCCGCAAGCACTTCCAGTTCTCGAAGCGCTAGACGCCCGGACACGAGTCCAACCCGCCGACGGCGCGCGTATCCACGCGCGCCGTTCGCGTTTTGTGGCGCGCAGTTCTCGAAGCGCCGGGCGCGGCAGAACGCACATCGCGGCCATCCGCCGCCCACATATCCCACGCGGCCACACGGCAGAGGGCGCGCTCAGCGCACCGGGCGCGGTGAGCGTCGCGTCCCTGCGACGTGCACCGCGCCGAGCGACGAAGCCGGGTGCCCAGGGCGGCGCGAACGCGGCGTCCCTGCGACGTGCACCGCGCCGAGCGACGAAGCCGGGTGCCCGGCGCGGCGCGAATGTCGCGTCCCTGCGACGTGCACCGCGCCGAGCGACGAAGCCGGGCGCCCAGGGCGGCGCGAACGTGGCGTCCCTGCGACGTGCACCGCGCCGAGCGACGAAGCCGGGTGCCCAGGGCGGCGCGAACGTGGCGTCCCTGCGACGTGCACCGCGCCGAGCGACGAAGCCGGGTGCCCAGGGCGGCGCGAACGTGGCGTCCCTGCGACGTGGAGTGGCTGCCAGGACCCACCAGAAAAGGTCAGCCACCACGGGCGAAGCCCGGCCCGTTGACGCCAACGGCAACAAGGAGCCCAGCACCGGTTGACAATTGTCGAATTAGTGCTAATTCAAGATGTCCGCGGCCTGACGGCTCCCCGCCGCCTGCTTGGGGAGCCGCTGCGCGCGAATACCCGCCGTCCACCGCCCGCCGCCCGCCGTCCAGCGCCGCCACCGCCGTCCGCCGTCCACCGCCCGCCGCCGTCCACCGCCTGCCGCCAACCATGACTGCGCCGAACCACACCGTCCCCGCCAAGCGCCGTAGCCGCCACCACGCGGCAAAGCCGCGCAAGCCGCGGCAGACGGCGTTCCAGTTCCGCACCTGGGGCGGTGCGCGACGTGGTGCCGGGCGCAGGCCGGCCAAAGGGCGCGCTGGCGTGTCGCACCTCCGCCGCGAAGCGCCGAATCCGCGGCGCCCGGTTCACGTCACATTGCGCCTGCGCGACGAGGTGTGGAACCTGCGCTCGGGGCGCATGTTCCGCGCGCTGTACCACGCGTTCGTCGGCGGCAAGGAGCGCTTCGGGTTCCGGCTTGTGCACTACTCCGTGCAGGGAAACCACGTGCACATCGTGGCCGAAGCGCCGCATCGTAGAGCGCTGTCGCGCGGCGTCCAGGGGTTGTCCGTCCGTATCGCGCGGCGGCTGAACCGCGTGATGGGACGGCGCGGCAAGGTGTTCGCGGACCGCTTCCACTCGCGGGTCCTGAAGACGCCGCTCGAGGTGAAGCGCGTCCTGGCCTACGTGCTCGGCAACGCGCGGCGGCACGCGATCCGCCAGGGCCGCACGAAGCCGCAGCGCTGGGTGGACCCGTATTCGTCCGCGGTGTGGTTCGACGGATGGCGCGGCGCGCGCGGCGCGCCGATGGCGTACGTCGCGTTCGCGTTCCGCGGGGCTGCGCCGCTGGGCCGCGGCGATCCGCGCGCGGGTCCGCGTGGCGAGTGCGAGGTAGCGGCGCCGCGGAGCCACGTGCTCGCCCGTGGTTGGCGGCGGCATGGATTGCTCGATGTCGGCGCGCCGTGACACGCAAGGCGCGCCGGCACGCCGTGACGCGCGACGCGATGCGCCGTGACCGGCCCCCGGCGCGCCGTGACGCGCCACGGGCAGAGCCGTAATCCGGCGCGGCTGGACCCGTACGTCGAGGCGATGACGACGAGGGACGAAGCTCGTTCGCTTCCGGTGGCCTGCGACCCGGGCGTCTTCGCGGCGGGCGAAGCCGCAGAGCATTTCGCCGAGATGCGGGGGTTGTTGCGGGCACGAAGGAAATTCGGCGCGCGGCCGCGCTCCCGGGCGTGACACGAGCTGCTAGCTCCGGGTCGGGGGGTCCTGGCAGCCGCTCCACCTCGAACGCACGCCACGCTCGCGCCGCGCCGCTCCGCCAAGCTTCGCCCCACCGCGAAGGCGCGGCAGCGGCTCTCAGTAGCTGTGCGCCGCGTAGCCCGCGGCCGTCGAGTACTTGTTGTAGGCGTCGAGCACCAGGTTGTCGTACGTGGTGTTGTACACGCTGCAGCTCTTGGTGCTGCCGTAGCTGTTGTAGTCGCCGATGGCCATCATCGTGTACTGGTCCTCGGTGCAACCGGAGAACTTCTGCTTCTCCTGCGCGCGGTTGTCGTGCACGCCGTAGATCCCGACGTGGATGTTGTTGTCCGGGTTGAAGATCGAGCCCGCCCAGCCGCTCGAGGACGTGTCCGTCGTGAGATCCGGATGCCCGTTCGACAGCAGCCCGGCATTGTTCGGCGTCGGGCCGCAGGCGGGCACCACCTGCATCAGTCCGAAGCAGTGGGACTCGACCGCCGTCCAGCCGCTCGGCGTTCCGCAGGGAAGATTCGTGCACGCGTCGGCGAGCTGGTCGAAGCGCGACTCGACGTAGATGATCGCCTTGAAGATCATCGCGTCCGGCTCGTTGTAATGCGCGGTCCACTTGAGGATCTCGCAGTCGAACTTGTCGACGCTGACGCCCGTCTGCTGCGCCGTGAGCCCCGTCTTCAGCGGATCCGTGGTGCACGTGCCCGGCGCGCCGCCGGTACCCGAGCCCGCCGCACCGCCCGTGCCGGAGCCGCCCGTGCCGGAGCCGCCCGTGCCCGAGCCGCCCGTGCCGGAGCCGCCTGTCCCCGAGCCCGCCGAGCCCCCAGTGCCGCTGCCGCCCGAGCCGCCGCTGCTGCACGCGCCCAGAACAACAACGAGCACTCCGATGATCCCCGCAGCCCACATTCCCCCACAACGAAGCTTCATGGCGTGATGGTATCACGGGCGCGATTCCCGAGCGCAAACGTCTGCTCCTGGCGTGCAATGCAGAAGGATCTGCGCGACACTGGAGGTATCGGTTTCCACAAGGCTACCTCGTGCGACGCATACCTCTTCTCGTTCTCTTCATCGCGACCATCGCGACGGCGATCGGCTGCGGTGGAAGCTCGTCGGTGCAGACCCGGAGCGGGGAGAGCGGCACCGACGGCGGGCTCGACGCCCCGCCCGATAGCCCGGATGCGGCCACATGCCCCTCTTCGCAGTCGCTCTGCGGCGGCGCCTGCACCGACACCAACGTCGACGGGAACAACTGCGGCGCATGCGGTCATGTCTGCCCCGCGGGCACGGTGTGCTCGGCGGGGACGTGTGCGACGACCTGTGGCAACGGGCTGACGGAATGCAGCGCCGATGCCGCCACGGCCTACTGCGCGAACCTCCAGACAGACAATGTCAATTGCGGCACGTGCGGCAACTCGTGCCCAGCCGGAACGGTCTGCTCGGCTGGCGCGTGCGCAACGAGCTGCGGCGGCGGGCTCACCAAATGCAGCACCAACGCAGGAGTGGCCTACTGCGCCAATCTGCAGACCGACAACGTCAACTGCGGCGCATGCGGAACCACCTGCCCCGATGGGCAGGTCTGCTCGGCCAGCGCGTGCGCGACAAGCTGTGCCACACCGCTCGTCAAGTGTGGCTCGAGCTGCGTCGACACGCAGAACGATCCGGCCAACTGCGGCGGGTGCGGCACGACGTGCGGCCCATACACGAATGCGACCGCAGCGTGCGTGAACGGCGCGTGCCACGAGATCTGCGACGCGGGGTATCTGGACTGCAGCGGGACGGGGACCGGCGGCTGCGACGTCGACCCGAGCAGCGATCCGGACCACTGCGGCGGCTGCAGCGTGACGTCCGGTCCCTATGCAAACGCGACGGCCTCGTGCACCGCGGGCAAGTGCGACTACTCGTGCGACAGCGCGCACCTGGACTGCAACGGTTTCGCCGACGACGGCTGCGAAGTCGACCCGATGACGGACCACCAGAACTGCGGGGCTTGCAAAACGGCCTGCGCCGCCGCGTGCGCGTCCGGGGTCTGTGTCAACGTCACCGGCATCGCCGCAGGACACGAGCACACCTGTGCTGCGCTATCGGACGGCACGGTCGAGTGCTGGGGGAACAACACATACCTGCAGCTCGGCGGTTCTGGCCCCCAGACGCAACCTCTCAGACCGGTGCCTGGGGTCTCCGGAGTCGTCAGCGTCACGCCAGGCCGCAACAACATCACAGCCGGCGGCGACTACACGTGCGTGCTGCTCTCCCAGGGCTCCGTGGAGTGCTGGGGTGCGGACGGGGCGGGGCAACTAGGGAATGGGGTGGCCACCTTCCGAGCACCTCCAAACGCCGTGACGGGATTGTCCACAGTAGTTTCGATTGCCGCGGGTGAGTATCACACCTGCGCGCTGATCTGGGATGGCTCTGTGAAGTGTTGGGGAAGCAACGCAAGAGGTCAACTCGGCGATGGAACGACCAACACACGACTTGCACCCATCCTGGTTCCTGGCCTGTCCGACGTAGCCGCCATCGGCGCTGGGGGAAATCATACGTGCGCAGTCATGTGGGATGGCACTCTAGAATGCTGGGGAGACAACACGTACGGCGAGCTCGGTGATGGGACCACCACTGATCACCTCTCGCCCGAACCTGTACCGGGCTTGTCGAACATTGCCGCGGTGACCGGCGGTGACGACCACACATGCGCCTTGACCTCCAATCACACGGTCCTTTGCTGGGGCAGGAACCTCAACGGCCAAATCGGCGATGGGACTTCAACCGAACGACACGTCCCGACTCCGGTGCTAGGCCTTTCCAACGTGACAGCGGTCGTTGCAGGTTCCAGGCACACCTGCGCTTTGCATGATGGCGGGTTCGTCGACTGCTGGGGATTCGGCGCATATGGGCAGCTGGGCGCTGGCAGCGGGGCGATCGATTCCGTCGCGCCTCAACCAGTGTGGGATCTCACCACGGCGAAATCTCTGACCGCGGGCTCGATGTACTCTTGCGGCGTTGTCTCGAGCGGCACCGTGAAGTGCTGGGGGTCGAACAGCGGCGGCCAGATCGGCGATGGCACGTTGACCACGCGGTACGCTCCGACGCCGGTGACCTGGCCGTAGTCGCGCGGGGCTGTCCCCCAGGCCGCCCCGTGCTACGCCCCGCTCCATGGACGTACGCGTCGGAATCGTAGGCGCCGGCGGATACACCGGCGCCGAGCTCGTGCGACTCGTGCACGCGCATCCGCGGCTCTCCATCGAGTGGGTGGCGGCGCGCGACAACGCGGGGAAGCGACTCGCGGACGTGCTTCCCGCGACGCAGGGCATCGCAGGGCTCGGCGAGCGCGTGCTGGAGGCGTTCGAGCCCGCGGATGCAACGGAGATTGCCAAGCGCATCGACGTGGCGTTCACGGCCTTGCCGCATGCGGCGAGCGCCCGCGTCGGCAAGGCGCTCTACGAAGCTGGCGTGCGCGTCGTGGATCTGTCGGCGGATTTCCGGCTTCACAGCGCGGCCACGTACGCCGAGTGGTACGGCGAGCACCCTGCGCCGGAGCTGCTCGACAAGGCGGTGTACGGCTTGCCCGAGCTGCACCGCGCAAAGCTGAAGGACGCGCGACTCATCGCAGCGCCGGGTTGTTACCCGACGGCGAGCATCCTGCCGCTCGCGCCGCTGCTCGCGCGCGGGCTCGTCGAGTCGCGCGGTATCATCATCGACGCGAAGAGCGGCGTGAGCGGCGCGGGTCGCAGCCCGTCGCCGGGCACGCACTTCGCGGAAACAGCAGAGGGCATTCGCGCCTACAAGATCGCCGGCCACCACCGTCACGCGCCCGAGATCGAACAGGAGCTCGGCCTCCTGGCGCGCAAGGAGCTCCGCGTCGTGTTCACGCCGCACCTGGTACCGATGACCCGCGGCATCCTGAGCACCGCGTACGCCTCGCCGAAGCATGGCGTCACCGCCGAGCAGTGTCGCGAGGCGGCGCGCGAGAAGTACGCCGGCGGGCTCGTCACGGTGCTCGACGAAGGCCGGCTGCCGGACACGCTGTGGGTCCGCGGCTCGGCGCGCGCGCACGTCGCCTACGCGCTCGACGAACGCACCGGAACGCTCCTCGCGATGGGCGCCATCGACAATCTGGCCCGCGGCGCCTCGGCCCAGGCCATCCAGGCGCTCAACGTCGCGCTCGGTTGGCCGGACGCCCTGGGCCTGCCCGAGGTCGCGACCTTCCCCTAGCGGCTCCGGGCCATGGGCCCGGACTTGCTGCGTTTTCCCAGCGATCCCGCGGGGCTTCGCGGGCCCGCGGCGGGTCGTTGGAAATGGGGCCGGATTCTGCTATTTCGCCGGTCGCTTCCACCCCCGCGCGGGAGGAAGACGAGGCGAGCTGAAGCGCCACTCGGGGTGGCGGCCAACCCCTCGAAGCAGCGCGGCTTCGTCGCACAGCGCGAGCCGCGCCGACAACGAGTCGAGGTCTCCAATGTCAGTGTCATCAACTCGCGACGCGACGCGTCGCCCCGCCTCCGGGCTGATAGCCCTCGTGGCTTTCATCGCCACGCTGCTCACGAGCGCGATCGCCTGGGCCCAGCCGGCCGAGCACAAGGCCACCGGCGAAGCCAACCTGATGCTGCCCGACATGCACAAGATGCAGGTGTTCGGGACGGACGGTCACACGTTGCTCGTCTGGGGCATGCTCGTCGTGGCGCTCGGCCTGGTCTTCGCCATCGTCATGCTGACGAGGGTCAAGAACCTGCCGGTACACAAGAGCATGAGGGACGTCTCCACGCTGATCTGGGAGACGTGCAAGACCTACCTGCTCCAGCAGGGGCTGTTCCTGATCCTGCTCGAGGTCTTCATCGGCGCCATCATCGTCATCTACTTCGGCGCGCTGGAGCACTTCTCGGCGATGAAGGTGCTGATCATCCTGGCGTTCAGCATCATCGGCATCCTCGGTAGCTACGGCGTCGCCTGGTACGGCATCCGCATGAACACCTACGCGAACAGCCGCACGGCGTTCGCGAGCCTCGAGGGCAAGCCGTACCCGGTCTACGCGATTCCGCTCCAGGCCGGCATGAGCATCGGCATGCTGCTGATCAGCGTCGAGCTGATCCTGATGCTGACGATCCTCTTGTTCGTGCCCAAGGACTACTCGGGAGCTTGCTTCATCGGCTTCGCAATCGGCGAGTCGCTCGGCGCCTCGGCGCTGCGCATCGCCGGCGGCATCTTCACCAAGATCGCCGACATCGGCTCGGATCTCATGAAGATCGTCTTCAAGATCAAGGAAGACGACGCGCGCAACCCGGGCGTGATCGCCGACTGCACCGGCGACAACGCCGGCGACTCGGTCGGCCCCAGCGCGGACGGCTTCGAGACCTACGGCGTGACGGGTGTGGCGCTCATCACGTTCATCGTGCTGGCGGTTCCGAACGAGCTGATCCAGGTCCAGCTGCTGGTCTGGATCTTCGCGATGCGCATCATGATGCTCGTCGCGAGCGGCCTGTCCTACCTCGTCAACGAGGTGGTGCAGAAGGGCATGTACGGCAACGCCGACGAGATGGACTTCGAGAAGCCGCTGACCGTGCTGGTGTGGCTGACCTCGATCGTCTCCATCGCTCTGACGTTCGTCGCTTCCTACCTGCTCATCCCGAATCTGGGTGACGGCACGCTGTGGTGGAAGCTCTCGCTCATCATCAGCTGCGGCACGCTCGCCGGCGCGGTGATTCCCGAGCTGGTCAAGGTGTTCACCTCGACGAACTCCGCCCACGTGGACGAGGTCGTGACCGCCTCCCGTGAAGGCGGCGCGTCGCTCAACGTGCTGTCCGGGCTGACCGCGGGCAACTTCGCTGCCTTCTGGCTGGGTATGGTGATGCTGGGCCTGATGGGCGCCGGCTACTACGTGAGCATGATGGGCCTGCACCAGATCATGCAGGCCGAGGCCGTGTTCGCCTTCGGTCTGGTGGCCTTCGGCTTCCTGGGCATGGGCGCCGTCACCATCGCGGTCGACTCCTACGGTCCGGTGACGGACAACGCACAGTCGGTCTACGAGCTCAGCGTGATCGAGGGCATCGACGGCATCGAGAAAGAGCTGAAGAAGGACTTCAAGCTCGACGTGAACTTCGAGCGCGCCAAGCACCTGCTCGAGGAGAACGACGGTGCGGGCAACACCTTCAAGGCCACCGCCAAGCCGGTGCTGATCGGCACCGCCGTGGTCGGCGCCACCACCATGATCTTCTCCATCATCGTGATGCTGACCAACGGGCTGACGGAGAACCTGAGCAAGCTGTCGCTCATGCATCCGCCGTTCCTCCTGGGGCTCATCACCGGCGGCGCGGTCATCTTCTGGTTCACCGGTGCGTCGACGCAGGCCGTGACTACCGGCTCCTACCGCGCGGTGGAGTTCATCAAGGCCAACATCAAGCTCGAGGGCGTCGAGAAGGCGTCGATCACCGACAGCAAGAAGGTCGTGGAGATCTGCACGAAGTACGCGCAGAAGGGCATGATCAACATCTTCCTGGTGATCTTCTTCGGCACGCTGGCCTTTGCCTGCGCCGAGCCGTTCTTCTTCATCGGCTACCTCATCAGCATCGCCCTCTTCGGTCTGTACCAGGCCCTGTTCCTCGCGAACGCGGGCGGCGCCTGGGACAACGCGAAGAAGGTGGTCGAGGTCGACCTGAAGGAAAAGGGCACCGAGCTGCACGACGCGACCGTCGTGGGCGACACGGTGGGCGACCCGTTCAAGGACACGTCCAGCGTGGCGATGAACCCGATCATCAAGTTCACCACGCTGTTCGGCCTGCTGGCGGTCGAGTTGGCGGTCGTGCTGCCGGGCGGAACGACGTCGGCGCTCGCCGTGGTGTTCTTCCTGATCATGCTGGTCTTCGTGTGGCGCTCCTTCTACGCGATGCGCATCCGCTCGGAGGCCACCGGCGGCGAAGCAACGCCGGCGGAAACGCCCGCCGAGTAGATCGCCACTTCGGCAAACAGAAACGGGCGGCGCGTTCTCGCGTCGCCCGTTTTCATTTCGGCGAAGGCACGTCGCCAATGCGGCCCAGTGCGGTTAGGGCACAGGAAGGTCGGAAGGTCGGAAGGGGTCTAGTCTAGCGGCGGTTGGAGAGGCGGCGGTCGAGGTCGTAGGCGGCGCTGATCAGCGCCAGGTGCGTGAAGGCCTGGGGGTAGTTGCCGAGGTGTTCGCCGCGCGGGCCCAGCTCCTCGGCGAACAGGCCGAGGTGGTTCGCGTAGCCGAGCATCTTCTCGAAATAGAAGCGCGCCTTGTCCAGCTGACCGCAGCGCGACAGGTTCTCGACGTACCAGAACGAGCACATGCTGAACGTGCCCTCGTCGCCGCTGAGCCCGTCGTCGGCGCTCTCTCCCATCTTGTAGCGGAACACCAGCGAATCCTCGACCAGGTCCTGCTTGATGGCCTTCATGGTGTTCATCCAGCGCCGATCGGTCGGGCTGATGAAGCGGACGAGCGGCATTAGCAAGCTCGCGGCGTCCACGGTCGTCGAGCCGGCGTGCTGCACGAAGGTGCCGCGCTTCTTGTCGTAGAAGCGTTCGTGGATCTCGCGGTGGATGCTGTCGCGCGTGCGGCGCCAGCGATCGGCCGGGGCGGGAAGCGAGCGCTTGTCAGCCAGGCGCACGGCACGGTCCACCGCCACCCAGCACATCAGCCTCGAATACAGGAACTCCTGCCGGCCGCCGCGGACTTCCCAGATCCCCTCGTCCGCCATCTGCCAGTTCTCGCACACCCAGTCCACCAACCGCGTCACGTCGCTCCACAGGTCGTAGTGGATGGGCTCGGCGAACTTGTCGTAGAGGTAGATCGAGTCGAGCAGCTCGCCGTAGATGTCGAGCTGGAGCTGCCCCGCCGCGCCGTTGCCGATGCGCACGGGGGACGACTTCCGGTAGCCCTCGAAATGCGGCAGCGTCAGCTCCTCGAGGTCGTGCCGGCCGTCGATGCCGTACATGATCTGCAGAGCGCCGCCGTCGCTAAGCTCCGCGCAGCGCGCCTCCAACCAGTCCATGAACGCGCGCGCTTCTTCCGTGAAGCCCAGGCGCAGGAAGGCGTAGAGCGTGAACGACGCGTCGCGGATCCACGTGTAGCGGTAGTCCCAGTTCCGCTCGCCGCCGATCTCCTCCGGCAGCGAGAACGTCGGCGCCGCAACGATGGAGCCGTAGGCCTGCGACGTCATCAGCTTCAGCACCAGCGCCGAGCGGTTGACCATCTCGCGCCAGCGGCCCTGGTAGCGCGAGCGACCGATCCAGCGGCGCCAGAAGTCGCTGGTGTCCTTGAACGCCGTCGGAACGAAGTCCTCCGCCTGGGACGGCGACGGCTCGCCGGGATTCGCCAGCTCCAGAACGAACGGCGCCTTCTCACCCGCACGCAGCGTGAACTCGGCATGCGCCACGCCGTTCTCGACGCGAAGCGGAACGGGAGTGCGGAGCCGGATCGCCGTTCGGTCCGCGCCCCGACTCTCGAAAATCACCTCGCCGTCGCGCTGCTCCACGCGCTTTTCCGCACGGCCGTAGTCGAAGCGCGGATCGCACACCATGTGGTACTTGATCTCGCCGCGTACCGTCTTGGCGCGCCGGACCAGGTTGTGGACGTAGCCCGCTTCCTCGACCGGCATGAAGTCACTGAGCTCGGCAACGCCCTCTGCCGACAAGAAGCGTGTGATCAGCATGTTCGTGTCGGGCAGGTACAGCTGCTTGTGGTGCGCGTCCTCCAGCACGGGAGCGATCTGGAATCGGCCGCCATTTTCGTGATCAAGCAGGGCCGCAAAGATCGTCGGCGAATCGAATCGCGGAAAACACATGAAATCCATCGACCCGTCGGGTCCGACCAGGGCGACAGTGTGCAGATCGCCGATCAGACCGTAGTGCTCGATGGGCTTGTAGCGGTGCATGCCTTGGCTCCCTGCCGGGCCCGGCATGTGGGCCGGCATGTTTGTAACGTCTACCCTGGGGCGGGAGCCGGCTCAATAGCGCCCCGCGATACGGGCGTGGCCATTCGCCCGCCACGCCTATCAGGGGTTGAAAGGCGGGCCGTCGTGACGAATGATGTCAGGTTCCGGGATGACGGGTCAGTTCAGGATCAGAAGCGATTTCACGCCAAAGGGCGATCAGCCCGCGGCGATCGAACAGCTGTGCCACGGACTCGACCAGGGCGAGGCCTGCCAGACGCTGCTCGGCATCACCGGCAGCGGCAAGACCTTCACCGTCGCCAACGTGATCCAGCACTACCAGCGTCCGACGCTCATCATCGCGCCGAACAAGACGCTGGCCGCGCAGCTCTACGGCGAGATGCGGGATATCTTCCCCGAGAACGCCTGCCACTACTTCGTCAGCTACTACGACTACTACCAGCCCGAAGCGTACATCCCCAATACGGACACCTTCATCGAGAAGGACGCCATCATCAACGACCAGATCGACCGCATGCGGCACGCGGCGACGCATGCGCTGCTGTCGCGGCCGGACGTGATCATCGTGGCCAGCGTGAGCTGCATCTACGGCATCGGCTCCGCGGAAACGTACGAGGGGCTGCTGATCGAGATCGTCAAGGGCGAGGAGCTCCGGCGCGACAACCTGCTCCGACGGCTGGTCGACATCCAGTACGAACGCAACGACGTCGACTTCCACCGAGGCACGTTCCGGGTGCGCGGCGACGTAGTGGAAATCTTCCCCGCCTACGAGGAAGCCACGGCGATCCGTGTCGAATTCTTTGGCGACGAGGTGGACGCCATCAGCGAGGTGGATCCGGTGCGCGGGCGCGTGCTCGGCTCTCTCGACAAGTACTCGGTATTTCCCGGGTCGCACTACGTCACGCCGCGCCAGCAGCTGCAGCACGCGATCGACGCGATCCGCGAGGAGCTCCGCGAGCGGCTCGACTACTTCGACAAGGCGGGGCGCTTCCTCGAAAAGCAGCGCCTGGCGCAGCGCACTTCCTACGACCTGGAAATGCTCGAGCAGATGGGCTTCGTCCAGGGCATCGAGAACTACTCGCGCCACCTTTCGAAGCGGAAGCCCGGGGAACCGCCGCCGACGCTCATCGACTACTTCCCCGAGGACTTCCTGCTCATCCTCGACGAGTCGCACCAGACGGTGCCGCAGATCGGCGCGATGTACCGCGGCGATCGCTCGCGCAAGGAGACGCTGGTGGAGTACGGCTTCCGGCTGCCGAGCGCGCTCGACAACCGGCCGCTGAAGTTCGAGGAATTCAACAAGTACATGCGGCACGTCATCTTCGTGTCCGCGACTCCTGGCGACTACGAGCTCGAGCAGAGCCAGGGCGAGGTCGTGGAACAGCTGATTCGCCCGACCGGCCTCATCGACCCGGAGATCTTCGTGCGCCCTGTGGCGGGACAGGTCGACGACCTGCTCGGCGAGCTCAACAAGCGGGTGGAAGCCGGCGAGCGCGTGCTGGTCACCACGCTCACGAAGCGCATGTCCGAGGATCTCACCGAGTACTACGCCGAGCTCGGCGTGCGCGTGCGCTACCTGCACTCCGACATCGACACGCTCGAGCGCATAGAGCTGCTGCGCGACCTGCGCGCCGGCGAGTACGACGTGCTCATCGGCATCAACCTGCTGCGCGAAGGGCTGGATCTGCCGGAAGTGAGCCTGGTGGCGATCCTCGACGCGGACAAGGAGGGTTTCCTCAGGAGCCCGCGCTCGCTCATCCAGACCACCGGACGCGCGGCGCGCAACGCGCACGGCCAGGTACTGATGTACGCCGACCGCATCACGCCCGCGATGAGGACGGCCATCGACGAGACCAATCGCCGCCGCGCCATCCAGATCGCCTTCAACGAAGAGCACGGCATCACGCCCGAGACGATCAAACGCGCCATCCTCGACATCAATCCGGCGAGCGGCAATACCGACTACTACGCCGTACCGCGCGTGGCGCTGGGCAAGGACGGCGCGAAGGGCGGCAAGAAGGCCGCCCAGAGCGAGGTCGATCTCGCCGACCAGATCGAAGCGCTGCGGCAGGAGATGTTCGCGGCCGCAGAGGCGCTGCAGTTCGAGACCGCGGCGCGACTGCGCGACGAGCTGCACCGGCTGCAGGCCGACGCCGGACCCGCCGTGGCCGCCGTGGCCGCCGCGGTCGGCTCGGGCCGCCGTCCCAGCACACGCCCCGGCCCGAAGCGCCGCAGCCGCCACCCCACCGGCAGCCGCCGCCGCTAGCGCATCGGCCAGTGCGGGTGCCAGGGGTGTTCGCGCTCGAAGGCGCGGGCCGCTTGCAGGACCAGATCGTCCCGGTGCGGACGGCCCACAATCTGGAGCCCGATCGGCAACCCCGCGCGCGACAGCCCGGCGCGCACCGTCGCCGCCGGATTCCATCCGAGGTTGAACGGGATGGTGAACGACGCCACCGCGGCCATGCGCTGTGGGCGCCCCTCCGTCTCGTCCGGGAAAGGGCCCTTGGCCGGCGGTGGATCGAACGGAACGGTCGGCGTCAGCAGCAGGTCGTACTCCTCGAAGGTGTGCGCGCACCATTCGACCAGGTCGGCGCGCAGCTTGGCCATCTCGCCCCACCAGCTCGGCGTGATGCCCGACGCCATGCGGATCCCTTCCATCAGGCTGCGCGTGAAGTCCTTCTCGCGCTGGGGAAGCAGGTGCGCAATGTGCGACGACAGCTCGAAGGCGCCCAGGATCCCCCAGTGGATCGAAAGGTCGGGCGGTCCGCTGCGGACGCCGCGGATCTCGTGGCCCAGCTTCTCGAAGACCTCCGCCGCGTCGGCCACCGCCTCGGCGATGTCGGATTGCACGACTGCGTAGCCCAGGTCCGGGGAAAAGCCGATCTTCAGGCGCCCTTCGAGCGGCTGGCGCACACGCTCCAGATACGACAGACCGGGATGCGGCAGGCTCGACGGGTCGCGGTCGTCGTGGCCGACCACCTGATCCAGCACCAGGGCGGCGTCCTCCACCGTCTTGGTGAGCGGGCCGTAGACGGAGGTCATCCCGTGGTCCCAGAACTCGAACGGGCCGCGCGGCACGCGACCGTAGGACGGCTTGAGACCGAACGCGCCGGTGAAGCTGGCCGGGATGCGGATGGAGCCGCCGCCGTCGCTCGCCGTGACCAGCGGCAGCACCTCGCCGGCGAGCGCTGCAGCGGAGCCGCCGCTCGACCCTCCGGGACTGCGCTCGCTGTCCCAGGGCGAGCGGGTCACCCCGTAGACGAGGTTCTTGGTGATCGCCGTGTAGCCGAACTCCGGGGCGTTGGTCTTGCCGACGACGATCGCACCGGCGGCGCGCAGGCGCGCCACCTGGGTAGAGTCACGCTGCGCCCGGTTGTCCGAAAACGGAATCGACCCGTGCGAGGTGACCAGCCCCTCGGCGTCCTCGAGGTCCTTGACGCCCAGCGGTATGCCCTCCAGGGGACGCGCCTCGCCGCGCGCGAGGCGCTCCTCGGCTGCGCGGGCCTCGGCGATCAGGGCGTAGCGCTCGCGCTGCGAAACCACCGCGTTCAGCCGCTCCGCCGTGGCCTCGATGCGCTGGAGCGTGACCTCCATCAGCTCGACCGGGGAGGCCCTGCGTTCGCGCAGGGCGCCTGAAAGCTCGATCAGCGTCATTTCGCAGAGCTCGCTCATCCAATCCTCCAGGGCCCAGGCAGCCGGGACCGTCGCCGGCGCGCGGCGGTGAGCATAGCTCTGCCGGGACCGGGTGCAGGTGATTCTGTCCCGGTCGCGATAGCCTGCTACGCTCCGGCGAGCGATGCGACCCTACGAGGCCTTCCTCGAGCGCTTCCACGCGCACTTCACCCGGAACCCCAACCGCCGCGTCGTGCTCGGCGTCGAGCGGGAGCTCGGCGCCCTTCCCGATCCCTCCGTCGCCGAGATCGGCCAGCGCCTCGACGAGGCCCGGGAGCTGTCTGCGGAGCTCAGCGGCATGACGCACGCGGATTTCGACTTCGACGTGCGCCTGGATCTGGACCTGGCGGACCTGATGCTGGACAGCGAGATCCACCGCGACAGCTACCGCTTCAATGACCGCGCGCGGCTCACGCAGATGCCGACTGCCGGCGACGACATCGGCGACGGCGTGTTCATGCTGTTCATCAACGACCCACGGCCCGCCGCGGAGCGCTTGAACGACATCACGGCGCGACTCGAGCAGGTCCCCGACTACATCGAGGCGCTCCTGCGCCGGCTGGACACGCCGGTGGAGCGCTGGGTCAGCATGGACGTCGAGAAGGTGGAGGGGCTCACGCAGCTGTTCTCGACGGCGGAGGACTGGGCAGAAAGGGAAGGTTTTGCCGACACGGAACGACTGGCAAGCGCGCGCCGCCACGCCGAATCGGCACTCTCGGACTACGTCGATCGGCTCGAGAAGCTGCCGACCACCCGGCAGCTGCACGTCGGCGAGGCAATTGCACGCGATATCGTGCGGAAGCGCGGCATCGACAAGTCGCTGGAGGAGCTGCACGGCATCGCGAAGGACTTCCTTTCGGCAACCTACGAGACGCTGGAGGAGCTCCGCGCGCGGCTCGCCAAGCGCTACGGCCAGCCCGCGGATGTCTCGATCGAGGAGCTGGAGCGCTATCTGAACAAGCGCTTCGCCGTGAAGCTCGCCGACGGGCGGCTGGAGAGCATTCTCGACCGCTACCAACGCGAACGCGAGCGGATCCTGGCATTCATCGAGGAGCGCTCGCTGTTTCCGGTGCTGCCGGACCAGGACATCCGCATCCTGCGCACGCCTCGCTTCCTCGAGCCGTCCATCCCGGCGGGCGCGATGGTCTCGCCGGCGCCGTTCCGCGGCGGCACCAAGCAGAGCCTCGTCTACCTGACCCTGTCGGAAGAGCTGCTCGACGAACACACCGAGCTCAGCATCCCGAGCATGATGATCCACGAGGGGATCCCCGGGCACCACCTGCAGCTGGCCACGGCTGCGACGCATCCTTCGGTGGTGCGGCGGCACTTCGACGCCATGGATCACGCCGAAGGCTGGACCACGATGCTCGAGGACTACATGCTCGATGTCGGCTACATGGGCGAGCTGACGGACGAGGCGCGCTTCATCGGCAAGCGGGACATCGCCCGCATCGGTGCGCGCGTGGCCATCGATCTGTTCTTCATGACGGGCAACAAGAGCTATCTCGAGGTGGGCATCGACTGCGATCTGTCGCCGGAGGACCCATTCGAGGCCGCGGGCAACCTCTTGACGGCGGTGACCGGCTTCGTGCCGGGGCGCGTGCGCGCGGAGCTCAACTGGTATTCCCAGGAGCGGGGTTATCCGCTGAGCTACCTTGCCGGCAACCGCATGGTCCACGAGCTCAAGCGCGACTTGGAGCGCGCCCAGGCGGGCAAGCTCGAAGGCATCGAGCTCGACCGCCGCTTCCACGCCCTGTACATGGGCTCCGGCAACATGCCTCTGCCATACCTGCGGCGCGTGTTCGAGCAGCAGGGGCTTCTGGCGTAGCGCGTCAGCGGGCGCAGACCTTGTTGATGCGCTGGATGAGGTCGCTCTCGTCCTTCACAACACGCTTGAACTCCTGCTGGGCGGACTTCGCCTCGGCGGGGTTGTCCTTGTCGACCGCGTCGGCCAGATGACGCGCCGCCTCCGCGCTTTGCTGGCACATGTCGCGATAGCGCTTTGTCTCGGGCGCCAGCTCCGGCGCCGTGATGTGCATTGCGTCGATGTCCTTGGCCAGTTGTTCGAACAGCTTGGACAACGTGTGCATGTTCGTCGCCAGCTTCGGGTCGTGCGGCGGCGTGTTCGTGTACTTGTTGATCTCCTCGAGCGATCCGTTCGTCTTTTGGATGAAACGATTGCACTCGAGCAGGCGTTTGCGCCGTGCGCAGCCCGACGTCGTCAGGGCCAGCGCGAGCACCGGCAGCCATACTCCGCGGGGCGCGCGCCCCCGGCTCACAGCTTGTCCGTCTTCCCGCGCTTTTCGAGCGCCTGCACGACGGCGCGCACGTCCTGTGCACGGTCGCGGGGGATCACGAGTAGAGCGTCGTCGGTCTCGATCACGCACAGGCCCTCGACGCCCACCAGCGCGATCACACGCTTCGAGGCGCTCGTTCCCAGATCCTGCACCAGGTTGCCACGCGCATCTGCCAGTACGGCGCTGTCCGGCGCCGCGTTGCCGCTTTCATCCTTCTCCGACAGCTCCCAGGCGCTCTGCCAGCTGCCGAGATCGCTCCAGCCGAAGCTCGCTGGCACGACGGCGAGCCCAGGTTCCTTTTCCATGATGCCGTAGTCGATGCTGACCGGGTCGGCAGCCTCGAACACCGCGCGCGTCTCCGACGCCTCGGCATCCGCGCCGCGGGCGGCGGCTGCCTCGATGCGCCGGAGGCCCGCGGACAGGTCGGGCATGTGCCGGGCCATGGCATCGAGCATGGCGCTGGCGCGGAAAAAGAACATGCCGCTGTTCCAGAAGTGCCGGCCGCTCTTCACGTACTCCTCCGCGCGACGTCGGTCGGGCTTCTCGACGAAGCGCACGACCCGGCGCACGTCTTGTCCGACGCTGTCACCCGCCTCGATGTAGCCGTAGCCCGTCTCCGGACGCGTCGGCTCGATGCCGATGGTGGTGATCGCGCCGCCTTCGGCCGACGCGAGCGCGCGCCGCAACGCAGCAGCGAACGCCGCTTCGTCGCCGATGTGGTGATCGCTCGGCAGCACCATGACCAGGGCGTCCGGGCTGCGCCGCCGCGCGATCGCGGTGGCCCAGCCGATGCACGGCGCCGTGTTGCGCGCCACCGGCTCGCCCAGGAACGAGCTCTCGGGAAGCCACGGCAACGCGCGGCGCGTCTGGTCAAGCAGGTGTGCGCCGGTCGCCACCAGCGTGCGCTCGGGCGGACACAGCGGCTCGATGCGGCGTACGGTCGCCGCGATCAGGCTCTGGTCCGGGCGCGGTCCGATGCAGAGCAGCTGCTTGGGGTGCAGGCGCCGGGACGCCGGCCAGAATCGTGTGCCGCTCCCCCCGGCGAGAATGACCGCATACACATCCTGCATCGAACGAATTGAAACACGCCCGCGGGACGAAACAAGTGCGGATCGCGTCGATTCGTAGGCCGGCGGCCTCAGCCGGGCCAGGCTTTCGCCATGGCCAGCGTGGCGATCGCCACCGGCAGCACCCACAGCGCGAACATCGAGAAGTGCCCCCGGACCACCACCCGCTTGAGCGCCAGGAGCGCGATCACGCCGACGGCAAAAGCCACTGCCGCGCCGAACAGCGCCGCCGGCAGCGCGCCGCCGCTGACGACCAGATGCCGCGACTCTAGAAGCACGGCGCCCAGCACCGCGGGCACGGACATCAGCATGCTCAGCTCGAAGGCGCGATCGGGGCGAACGCCGAGCCACAACGCCAGCGCGATGGTCGAACCGCTGCGCGACATGCCGGGGATCACCGCCAGGCCCTGGACAATGCCGATGAGCAGCGCGCCCATGATCGTGGGCACTTCGTCGTCTCCGGAGCGCGCCCAGCGAGTGGAGATCAGGATGGCTGCTGTGGCGATCAGCCCGAGCCCGACGGCGAGCGGCGAGCGCGTCCAACGCTGTACCGAGCTTTCAAGCCCGAGGCCGACGATGGCCGTCGGCAGCGACGCGACGAGCACGACCAGCGCGTCGCGCCCACCCGCAGTCGTGCGGAACAGCGACGGGCTCAGCAGCGCCCTGGCCCCGCCGACCAGGGCCAGCCCCAAGCGCTGGCGCAGCACGACCAGGGTCGCGAGCAGCGTCCCGGTGTACAACATCACTTCGAGAACGAGCCCGCCGGTCTTGAAGCCGAAGAGCAACTCGGCGAGCGCCAGGTGACCGGAGCTCGAAATCGGCAGGAACTCGCTCACACCCTGCAGCGTGCCGAGGAACGCTACTTCGCCGATGCGAGGTCCCATGCAGGATGAACTTCTACATCATCGCAGGCGCCTCGTCGACCTTCACGGAGCTCGGGCGCAGCGCATTCCCGAGGTGTCGAGCCGCAGCGTCGGATCGACGCCTTCGTTTTCCACGTTGAAAAGAAATCCATCCAGGCTGCCTCCCCGCGCGATGCGTTTGCCGGTCGGGCCCTGGTCCAGCTCCGCGCAATCCAGGCACGGCGTCACTCCACTGGGCCACCAGTCGAGGACCCATTCCAGCGCGTTGCCGACCATGTCCGCCTGCCCCCAGCGCGCGTCGCCTTTCGGCGAGTAGGTACCGACCGGCGAAAGCTCCGCCTCGCCGCTCACTGCCGCGTAGCTCGAGTCGATGTCCTTCGAGATGGGCGGGCTCGACCAGGGGAACACACGCTGGCCGTCCAGGGGTCCCGGTGCGGAAGGCGAGTACTGGTAGCCCCCGCCGGACGCGGCGTAGTGCCACTGCGCCTCCGTCGGCAGCCAGCCGCCGTCCCACGCGCAGAATGCGAATGCCTCGTACCAACTCACGCAGGAGATGGGACGGTTGTCGTTCTTTCCCGGCGACGGCGTCCACGTAGCCCGCGGGCCGCAGGCGAGCGCGGCGTCGAGCGCCGCGGCGTCGGCGGGAAGCTTCGCGTTCCACGCCGCCTGCCAGCCGCCGCCCGCGACGCGCGGATCGCCGCCCGACCCGGCATCCGGCGGCGCGGCCTGGGTGCCGCCGCCCGCCTGCACGGATGCGCGGAAGCGGGCCACCGTGACCTCGAAGCGATCGAGCCGGAAGGTGCTGAGCGAGGCCGGATGCCGATCGTCCAGGTGCGTCACGCCGTCCCAGTAGCGCCGGAAGCTTCCACACGGCAAACGCGGGC
Source organism: uncultured delta proteobacterium (assembly GCA_963826085.1). Classification (GTDB taxonomy): domain Bacteria; phylum Myxococcota_A; class Polyangia; order Polyangiales; family Polyangiaceae; genus CAWDXG01. The sequence continues at coordinate 1,237,391 of CAWGVN010000001.1, forward strand.
TCGCGCAGCAATCCTCGTCGTGTGCCGGCCCGCAGGTGGCGAGCGCGCCGGCACAGCTCGGCGGCGCAGCCGGCGCAGCGTCGGGCACGTCGCAGTTGCAGCCCGGACACGTGGACGCCTCCACGGCGGCATCCGCTGCGCCGTCCGGCGGCTGTGCTTCGGCCTGCGCGTCCGTGCGCTGGCCAAACGCCTCGTCGCTGCCGCACGCCGGCAAGAGGCTCGCCGCCAGCGCGCACCCCAGAAGCAGAACGTTCGCGCGTCTCATCCGCCGGCCGGTCCGTTCCGGAACGCCCAAGCGCCGGGCGGCGGGGGCGGCGCCACGGTGCCACCGACCGCGCTGCACGGCGCTCCGCCCAGCACCGGCAGTGGGCGGGTCTTCTGTGCAGAAAGCCGCGTCCGCACCAGCACGGGGCTTTCCAGGATCGGAGCGAGCGCGCGGCCCGGATCGGCCGTGCCCGCTTCGAGCCGCGGCAGGTAGTAGATGAGCGGGTCGAGCACGAGCGCAGCGGCCCCCCAGAACAGTCCGCCGGGGCAGCTGATGGGCGGATCGCCGGAGTACTGGCTGCGCGCAAAGATGTCCGGCGCGAGCCCGACTCCCCCGGCTGCGACCTGGTTCGCCGCGCATACGCCCCACGCGATCGTGGTCTGCTCGTCGTATTCGTACTGCGCGGAGTCGGGAACTCCGTCGGCGTTGGCCAGGAAGATGATCGCGTTGTGCGTCGGGTAGAGGGCGCGGACGCGCCCGGCGAGCGCCGTCGTCAGCGCGGGATCGCCGCTCACGAGCGTCGGGATCGCGCCGGGGCGATCGCCGCTCTTCTGGTAGGGGCGGGTCGTGGCCCACACGTTGTGGAAGTAGTCCTTCCACTCCGGGATGAAGTCGAGCGTGCCGGGATAGGTCTCGGCGATCCCGCTGACGGCGGCGCCGGCGTAGCCGTTGCGCTCGTATACCATCAGCATCGTGTCGTCTTTCTCGAAAGCCAGCGACAGCGCGCTGTCGTTGAACAGCTCCGGGGCGCCGCTCGTCTGCGCGCGCGAGAAGGCGCCGCCCGCATCACGGCGGTAGAAGCGCAGCGGCGCGGCAACCGCCAGCACCACCTGCTGTGCGCCCGCGACTTCATGCGTCGCGAGCGCGATCCCGCCGCGGGTCGTGACGCCCGCGAGACCCTCCGGGACGCCCAGGGGCCCGCAGCCCGCGGCGCTACAACGGCTTCCAACGAGCGCGTGCGATTGGGCGTCCACGCCCAACACGAGCGCGCCGTCCCCGTCGGCTCCCACCGCGATCTGGTTGAACGCCGGATGGGCCGCGTCGGCGAGCGTACCGATCGATTGCAGCGGTTGCGACAGATCTCCGTCGGCGCGGTAGGCGACGTGCATCGGCCCCCACGCGGGCGGCGCGGTGCCGCCGATGGCAAGACCGCTGTCGGCGAAAGCGTACACCACCGATCCGTCCGCCAGCGTCGTCATCGACTGGGTCAGCTCGCCGATGGAATCGGTCTTCACGCCGTCGATCACCAGTGGGGCCTCGTCGGTGGCAGGATCGAACGATGCGCAGCTCGAGAAGCGCCCGTCGCACGACGCACCGGCGGCGGGACCGATGCTGCGCACGCGGAGCACATGCAGCGCTCCCAGGCCGCCCCAGTTGCTCGCCTGCGGATCCTCGCCGTCGGCGACGTACACCGCCTGCACCGCGCCGGCCGCGACCGTCGCAGCCGGCGAGCCCGCCTGGAACGTCGAGTGCGTCAGCAGCTCTCCGGAAGAGGGATCGGTGTAGTAGACGTACAGCGGCTGGAACGCGAGCCGTGTCTCGTGACCGTAGTAGGTGCTGCCGGCGCGAGCAATCGCCTCGACCGGTCCCACCAGCGGCGGACCGACGCTCCCGTCGAAGTTGAAGTCCACGCCGGCCGGGGACACGGCAAGTCCCCACGAGCCGCCGCCCAGCGAATCCGCTGAGAGAAAGCCGGCCGATAGCGCGCCGAAGGGCTGGCTTTCCGGATAGTCGAGCGTGCCGGGGCGCGGCAGTGGATACAGCGCGCGCCGGCCCGACGAGAACCCCGCGTCCACGTCTCCCCCGCCCTGGTAGACGTAGTTCATCACCGACAGCTGGCTGAGCTTGGTGGCGCTGTAGCGGTCACCCGCCGGGGCCGCGAACGGACTGGGATCGCCGGGGCCGCCGTGTTGCAGGCCGAGGAAGTGGCCCATCTCGTGCGCGAACGTCACGCCGTCCATTCCCGCCCATCCGCCCTGGCTGGCGAACGCGCTGTTGCCCTCGCGCGCCGAGTACGCCTTGAGCGCGTAGTGCACGAACGCACCCTGGTGCGCATCGGACAGCGCGGTGTGCGCGGGCGTGTCCGAGCAACTGCTGCCAGTGCCGTCCGGATCGAAGATCACGAGACCGGGACGCGGCGGGTAGCTGCCGTCGGTGGATACCGGACTGAAGTCGCGCACGTAGTAGCCCTGTGCCGGGCGGCTCCTGTGGTGCACATAGCAGGGCGGCGACGCGCATCCCGTCCCGCGATCCTCGAGCGCTACGTCGAAGTGCACGGCGATGCCCGGCGCGCCGTCGGGATTCTCCGCCGCATCGGCGCGGATGCCGTTGAAGATCTCCGCGAAGCGGTACAGGTCGTCGGGCGCGCGCAGACCGAGTCGCGAGATGTCCGTCGGCAGCGCGTGGCGCAGTACGCCGATGGCCGGGTCGCCGGCATCCGGGCAGCTTTTCGCAAAGCTGTCCACCTCGACGAACAGGTCCTTGTGGCGCGGATCGGCTCCCCAGAGCGGGAAGGTCTGATCGGCGTCGTTCGAGCTGCCGCCGCGGTCCGAGCCGAGCACCTCCGCGTAGTCGCTGATGCCGTCGCCGTCGGTGTCGCGCGGATCGCTGGTGTTCGTGCCCGCCGTCACCTGGGCCCAGGTCGCACAGGGAAAGCCCGCGCCGGTGGAGCTCGACGGCACGGAGGAGACGACGCCGTCGCACAGACCGAGCTGTGCCTCGATGGCGTCCGAGAGGCCGTCGTGGTCGCTGTCCTCGTCGTACCAGTCGTCGAGCGCCACGCGGTAACGGCCGGGCCCCACGTCGCGCGCCTTCAGGCCGTCCGCGCGGGGTCCGAGCGCCGCGGGCACGAGCGGCTCGAGCACGTCGCTCGCCTGCCAGAACGACCACGGGCGCACCATCGCCCACTTCGCGTCCGCGGCTTCCGCGTGGGCCACGCGTGCCGCCGCGCCCGCGCCGCTCTCGGCTGCATCGCCGCCGACAAGGTGCATGCCGCTGTCCATGAGCCAGATCTCCGTGGCGTCCGCGCCCAGGCCGTCGTTGGCGGTGTTGCCTGGATCGAGCAGCAGCGCAGTGTCGAGATCATAGTGGCTGCCCGCCGGCATCGCGGACAGATCGATCATCAGGTTGCCCGCCATCTCGAAGTTCGCGCTCTGCTCGGCGCCGGTCGTGACGTCGTGCAGCACAATCCGCCCGCTGGTGCGCGGCAGCCCGTCGAAGAGCGGACCAGTGTGCACGGCGACCGCGATGATGGTGGACCCGCCATTCGAGAAGCTCGCGCAGGATGCGTGGGGAAAGCCCGCCGGCGCGGAGCTGCAGTCGTCGTTGACCGCAATCTCGGTGGCCTGGGTTGGGGACGGCACGAAGACGTGCACGACGGTGTCGGGTCCGCCCGCGTCGACGGCCTGCTGGCAGTCGGCTTGTTCGGAGTCAGACAGGCCGATCCCGGTGCAGCTCGCGGACAGCTGGTCCGTCGACACCTCGTAGTCGTCCCCGGGCGTCGCCGAGAAGTAGAACCATGGCGCGGATTCGCCGAAGGCCACGTCGCGCACGAAGCCGCCCGCCGTGAGCCCCATCACGTGCATCGGAGGATGGGGCGGACCGAAACCGCGCGCGACAATCGCTGCCTTCGCGGCGGGGTCGGCGAGCAGCCCGTCGGCGAAGCGCGATAGGAACGCGTGCACGCCGGGCGCGTCGAGCCGCGCGCCGAAGCGCGGCTCGAGATCCCGCTCGAGCTGGCTCACCAGCGCGTCATGCGTCTGGGCAGTGTGGGTGTTTCTGCCCACATGGCCGTCTCCGCTGCAGCCAGATAGCGCCAGCAGCAGCGCGGAGAGCAGAGCAGATCGCGGGAGTGCCATGAGCGTTGCTTCTCGCAAGGCTACGTCCTCGGCGTGGGGCCGCGCCATCGTGCGTCGCGGGATCAACTCCGGCCGTGGAGCCGGCGCAACTCCTGGCGCGCAATGCCCGAGCGGGGCTGCATCGCCGCGGCGATGCGCTATGAACCACCCAAAGGTGCGGCCCGTTTCCCCCCGGGCCCCCACAGCTTTTCGCGAGGTGCCGCGATGACGACCTTATTTCGCTTCCGCTCGACCCCGACTCTGGCGCTGACAGCGCTCTTGGCGCTGCTCGGCGCAACCACCCTCGGCACCGCGTGCAGCAGCAGCGGCGGCGGAAACAACGGCGGAAACGGCGGCACGGAAGCCGGAGCCGGGAGCGGCGGAACCTCGGGCAGCGGCGGCGCAGATGCGAGCGCGGGCGCGGGAGGGATCGACGGCGGCGCGGGAACGGACGGCGGCGATGCGGGCGCCGGCGTATGCACGGTCACCAAGACCGGCAAGAGCGGCCTTCTGCTGGAAGGCACGGTGCTCGCGCCCGAGCAGATCATCAGCGGCGGCCAGGTGCTCATCAGCAGCTCCGGCATTATCACCTGCGTGGCCAAGGACTGCTCGAGCGCGCCCGGCGCGGCGGACGCCTCGGTCGTGAGCTGCCCCGACGGCGTGATCTCGCCGGGCCTCATCAACCCGCACGATCACATCACCTACGCCAACAACAAGCCGCAGAACGGCGCCACGCGCTACGAGTACCACGAGGACTGGAGCCTGGGCACGAACGGCGGGAAGAAGATCTCGTACAAGTCCGGCGCGTCGAAGAACGAGGTCCTCGCCCACGAGCTGCGCTTCGTGATGAGCGGCACGACCTCGGCCATCAGCGCAGGCGGCGAGGCAGGCCTGCTCAGGAACCTGGACGTGGGCAACCTGAAGGAAGGGCTGCCGATACAGACTGTCGACTCCGACACGTTCCCGCTCACCAGCTCGAGCGGCACGCTGGTCACCAGCGGCTGCAACTACGGTTCGGGCAAGACCACGGCTGCGCACGTGGCCGGCCTCCAGGCCTACGTGCCGCATATCGGCGAGGGCATCGACCTGGCCGCGGAAAACGAGCTCATCTGCGCAGGCACGGCCGGCACCTACGACATCATCCAGCCGCAGACGGGCATCGTGCACGCGACTGCCTCCGCCCTGTCCGACGCCAAGCGCATCGCGCAGACGCATTCCTGGGTCGTGTGGTCGCCGCGCAGCAATCTGTCCCTGTACGGCAACACGGCGCCGGTCGTGATGCTCGACAACGAAGGCGTCGGCATGGCGCTCGGCACGGACTGGATCGTGTCCGGATCCATGAACATGTCGCGCGAGCTCAAGTGCGCCGACGATCTGAACCAGACGTATTTCAACAAGCACTTCAGCGACAAGCAGCTGTGGCAGATGGCGACCGAGAACGGCGCGTTCGTCGCGGGCGCCGCAGACGGCCTGGGCATGCTCAAGCCGGGCTACGTGGCCGACATCGCCGTCTTCGACGGCACGACGAACCAGGGCTACCGCGCCGTGATCGACGCCACGCCGGCCAACGTCGCGCTGGTGCTGCGCGGCGGCACGCCGCTCTACGGCGACCAGGCTCTGGTGACGAGCCAGGCCGTCGGCGGCACCACGTGCGAAACGCTGGACGTGTGCGGCATCTTGAAGGCCGCCTGCGTGATGGCGGATACGGGCGTGTCGCTCGCCGACGTGAAGGCAGCAGGCGTTGCCATCTACCCGTTGGAGAACTGCCCCGGACAGGCGCCGCCGGGCGAGCCCAGCTGCGTGCCGATGCGTCCGGGCGAATACGACGGCAGCATTACCGCGACGGACAACGACGGCGACGGCATCCCGAACAGCTCCGACAACTGCCCGGACGTGTTCAACCCGGTGCGCCCGATGGACAACGGCGCGCAACCCGACACGGACGGCGACGGCGAGGGAGACGCCTGCGATCCCTGTCCCGACGACAAGACGGATTCCTGCACCAAGCCCGATGCCAACGATCTGGACGGCGACGGCATCCCGAACGGCATCGACAACTGCCCGCACGACGCCAATCCGCAGCAGACCGACACGGACAGCGACGGCAAGGGCGACGCCTGCGACGCGTGCCCCTCGGCGAAGAATCCCGGCTTTGCCGCCTGTCCGCTGCCGATCACGACCGTCCGCGACCCGAACGCTGCCGGCCATCCTTCCTCCGGCAGCGCGGTGAGCATCCAGGGCCTGTACGTGACCGGCGTGGTTCCGCAGAACTCCGCGGGCACGAGCAAGTCGCTCGGCTTCTACGTGGAGGACGGCACGCAGCAGCCGTACACCGGCATCTTCATCTTCACGAAGACCACCGTGCCGACGGTCCAGGTCGGCAACAAGATCGACCTCACCGGCGTCTACGACCCGTACCAGTCGCTCGACGAGATCTCGAGCCCGACCTACACGGTCACCGACAGCGGCACCACGCTGCCGTTCAGTCCGTTGGTTGTCGCCAATCCGGCCGATATCGCCACCGGCGGTTCGCTGGCCGACAGCTACCAGTCGATGCTGGTGGAGGTCGACAACGTGCAGGTGACGGTGCTGAACCCCGATGCGCCGAACGACTACGACGAGTTCGCCGTCACCGGCAACCTGCGCATCGACGACCAGCTGTACCCGCCGCTGAACAACACCTACCCGGTGGGCACGGCCTTCAAGAAGATCATCGGCGTCAGCACCTTCTCGTTCACCAACAACAAGATCGAGCCCCGCACCGCCGCCGACCTGCAACAGTAGGCCGCTCCGGAAAATCGACGCCCGGCTGAAATAAGCCGGCCGGCTGCCGCGAAAGTACCGGCATGTCGGACGCGCTTGTCGATTTCTCGGCCCTGGGACGGGCCTATCCTTCGGGTGACGGCGTCGTGCAGGCGCTGGATGGCGTCGATCTTCGCATCGAGCAAGGCGAGCTGGTGGCCATCACCGGGGCGTCGGGCTCGGGCAAATCGACCGCCGTCAACATCATGGGGACGCTGGACACCCCCACCTCGGGCACCTACCGGCTCGACGGCCAGCGGGTGGACGGCTTCGACGACGAGGAGCTCGCCCTGCTCCGCAACCAGAAGATCGGCTTCGTGTTCCAGGCGTTCCACCTGCTGCCGGGCGCCAGTGCGCTCGAGAACGTCGAGCTGCCGATGGTCTATGCCGGGGTGCGGCCGCGGGTGCGCCGGGAGCGGGCGCGCGCCGCGCTCGAACGCGTCGGGCTCGGCGAGCGCGCCAGCCACCGTCCCAACCAGCTCAGCGGCGGCCAGCAGCAGCGCGTCGCCATTGCGCGCGCGCTGGTGAACCAGCCGTTGCTCGTCCTGGCGGACGAGCCCACGGGCGCGCTGGATTCGACGACGACCCGCGAGATCCTCGCGCTGTTCCGCGAGCTGTCGGCCGGCGGCGTGACGCTCGTGATCGTCACGCACGACCCGTCGGTCGCCGCCTTTGCCGAGCGCGTCGTGGAGTTCTCCGACGGCCACATCGTCGCGGACGGAAGGAGGGGAGCATGAGCGAGTCCACCCGCCCCGTGTCGGGACCTGCACGGCCGCGCCCCCGCAGGCGGCGCCGCTGGCCCCTGGTGCTGCTCGCGCTCGGACTCGCCGGCGGCGCCTTTGGCGCATGGCGCTTCACGCACCGCCCGCACACCAAGGTGGACCCGGCCCTGGTCGTCACCGCCAAGCGCGAGAAGCTCGACATCGAGGTCACCAACGTCGGCCGCATCGAGGCGCCGGACACGGTGCAGATCGGCTCGCGCGTGCCGGGTCGCGTGGTCGACGTGCTTGTGAAGGAGGGCGAGCACATCAAGCGCGGCCAGCTGCTGGTGAAGTTCGACCGCCGCACCGCACTCGCCGAGGTGGCCCGCGCCGGCGCGGCGCTCGCACAGGCCCGGTCCCGCTACGAGTTCGCAAAAAAAGACGTACAGCGCAAGACCGACGGCGTGACCGCCGGCATCGTGGCGCGCCTCGACCTGCAGAGCGCCCAGCACCAGGCCGCGCTGGCCGCCCTGGACGTGAAGCTCGCGCGCGTGGCCCTCGCCGAGGCGCGCGACCATCTCGACGACCTCGCGCTGTCCTCGCCGATCGACGGCACCGTCACCCGCCGCGCCATCGAGCCGGGCGAGATGGTGGAGACCGGCGTGCAGTCGTCGCGCGAGTCCGCGGCGCTGCTCACCGTGGCGGATCTGTCGCGTCTGGTCGTCAAGACCGACCTCGACCAGATCGACGTGGCCAAGGTGAAGCTCGGCCAGCGCGTCGGCGTGACGCTGGACGCGATCCACGGCGAGACCTTCCGCGCGCACGTGACCAAGGTCGCGCCGGCTTCCGTGAAACGCGCGGGCAAGGACGTGGAGGTCTTTCCCGTGGAGGCCGAGCTCGACAAGGCCGACCCGCGCATCAAGCCCGGCATGACCGGCGACGTGCGCATTTCGGTGCGCGAGGAGCCGCACGTGCTGGCGCTGCCGCTGGAGAGCGTGCGGAAGAAGGACGGCAAGGACTTCGTCACGCGCGTGGTGAGCGACGCCGCGGGCGACCACACCCAGGAGGTGCAGGTCAGGCTCGGCGCCGGGAACGATCACGTCGTCGAGATCGTGTCCGGCATCGACGAGGGCCAGCGCGTGCTCATCGACCCGGCCAGCGCGAACAAGAACGAGACGAAGATCTGATGATCCGCACGCATCTCGGGGTGGCGTGGCGGGCGCTCTCGGCCCGCAGGGGGCGCTCGGCGCTCACGGTGACGAGCATCACGCTCGGCACGCTGGCGATCGTACTGATGACGTCGCTGTCCGGCAGCGGCCTGGCCACGCTGACGCGCGGCATCGAAGAGCTGGGAGCGGCGCGCATGGTGCTCCTGGCGCCGAAGGTGCCCGAGCGCGCCGAGGGCAAAGCGGACAAGCCGCGGCCGTTCACCGAGCGCGAGCGCGACGAGCTCGTCCAGGGCGTGCCGCACCTCTCCGCCGCGTCGCTGACGTCGACGCCCGGAACGCGCGACGTGGTCAGCGACGGCGGAAAGCGCACGCGCACCGATCTGGTGGCCGCGGATGCGGCGTTCGACCGCGTGTTCCACATGCGCCTCGCCCGCGGCCGCGCGCTGACGGACGCGGACGACCGCGCCGCGCGGCCGGTCTGCGTCGTGGGGCCGGAGCTCGCCAGGCACCTGTGGGACGGCCCCGCGCTGGGCCACTCGCTGGCCATCGGCGAGCTGCGCTGCCGCGTCGTCGGCGAGCTCGCCGACAACAAGCACTTCGGCATGAGGTTCGGCTTCGACTGGAACGACCTGGTGGTGGTGCCGTTCAACCTGGCGCGACAGCACGACAGCAGGACCGATTCCAACGCGATGATCACGCTGGAGACCGACGCGGTCGGCTCGAACGACATCGTCAAGCGCGTGGTCAACGCGCGACTCGTCGCGCGCCGCGGCGGCATCGACGACTTCACGTTCTACGACTTGTCCGGCGTGGTGCAGAAGTTCCACACCGCTTTCTCGGTGATGCAGGCGCTGGTCGGCGCGATCGCGGCAATCGCGCTGGTGATCGGCGGGGTGGGCGTGATGAACATGATGCTGGTGAGCGTGAGCGAGCGCGTACGCGAGATCGGCGTGCGCAAGGCGCTGGGCGCGACCGCGGCGGCCATACGCACGCAGTTCATGGTGGAGTCGGCGTTGCTCTCGGGTCTGGGCGGCGCGGCGGGCGTGGGGCTCGGCGTGGTGCTCGCGCTCGGCAGCGGCTTCGCGCTCAGGTCGCTGCTTTCGACGTGGGTGGTGAGCGTGTCGCTGCTGGCGGCGGGCATCGCCTTTGTGGCGGCGCTCTTGGTGGGCGTGCTGTTCGGTTGGCTGCCGGCGCGGCGCGCGGCGCGGCTCGCGCCCGTGGAGGCGATGCGCCGATGAACGCCGACGAGATGCTCCGCACGCTGCGTTCGCTCGGCTCCGCACCGGGGCGGCTCGCGCTCACGCTGCTCGGCGTCGCCATCGGCAGCGCGGCCATCGTGCTCGTGATGGGCCTGTCGGAGGGCGGCCGCGCAGCGCTGGTGCGAGCCAACCAGGGCGTCACCGGCTCGAACCTGGTGGTCGTCTCCACGAAGCGCATGGCGGAGCGCGAGCGCGTGCGCGGCCTTCCCGAGCTGTCGCGCGCGGACGCCCGCGCTCTTTCGCAGACGCACCTCCTGTCCGGTCATCGCGTGCGCGCGGCCGCCGGTCACGACCTGCGCGCCTACTTCCGCGGGCGGGACAAGCGCGTGCGCATGGTCAGCGGCAATCCGGAAATGCTCGACCTCTACCGTATCCACGTCGAGCGCGGGCGTTTCCTGGTGCCGTCCGATCTGTCGGCGCGACGGCGAATCTGCATCGTGGGCCACGAGATCTACGAGCAGCTGCTGCGCAACCGCCCGCTTGGCGAGGGGCTCTCCATCGAGGCCGAGGGGACGCGCTGGCAGGTCGTCGGCGTGCTCGCAAAGAAGCCGATGATCGGCTCCACCACCGGCACGCACGTGTGGGGCCGCAAGGTAGTCGTGCCGGCAACGACGTTCGACCTGTACTACGCGCCCGGACACCGCTCGGACTTCCTGATCGTCGACCGCGCCGCGGAGCCGCTCAACGCGGTCCGTACGACGATCCACGCCGTACTCGACCTGCGCCATGCCGGAGCAAAGAACTACAAGCTCGACGACCCGAACGGCGCCAAGCAGGAACGACTGATCCTGGCCATCGTGGAGATCCTGCTCGTCGGCACCGGCGCGCTGTCGCTGTTTGTCGGCGGCATCAACGTCATGAACGTGATGCTGGTGCGCGTGACGGAGCGGACGCGCGAGATCGGCCTCAGGCGAGCGCTGGGCGCCACGCGGAAGAGCGTCGTCGGGCTGTTCCTGTTCGAGTCGGTGCTGCTGTCCGCCGTGGGCGGGCTGGGCGGCATCGCCGCGGGCGTGGGCGTGCTCGGCCTGGGCGCGCTGGTGCTCGGCCACGCGCTCGGCAGCTTCCCGTTCGTGGTCCCGCCGCTGTCGCTCGCGCTCGGCGCGGGGCTCTCGCTGCTTGTCGGCGTGGTGTTCGGCGCGCTGCCGGCATGGCGCGCAGCGCGGCTCGATCCGGTGGAAGCGCTCAGGGACGAGTAGTCAGTGCAGCGTGCCGTCGGTCGCCATGTTGGGGCGGATGTCGGCGAAATCGAACTCCTGCTGGGCCGCGACGCGCTCTTCGGCGAGCACCCGCTCGACCTCGGCGTCCATCGTGCCCTCGATCATCTTGCCCCACATGATGAAGTCGGCCTTCAGGCTCCAGAGCGGATGCTTGAAGGTCGCGGGCTTATTGTGCTCGACGAAGAAGTGGCTGAACCACGCCGGCCCGTAGCCCGCCGCCGGCGCCAGAAGCAGAAGCCAGCGCTTCTTGCCGAGCAGCGCCCCCGCTGCGCAGGCGAGTGCCAGCGAAGTCCCGACGAAGTGCAGCTGGCGCGTCAGCTTCTTCGAGTGCTCCTTCACATAGAAGGGCCAGAACTCCTCGAACGTCTCCATCTTCTTCGAAGTCATCGGGCCATTTCCTACCATGTTCCGCGGCCATCCGCACTAGAGCTGCATCGCCTGGAGGGTGAGCTGTTCCAGCTGGTGGGCGGAGAGGATGCCGTGGTGTACGGCGATGATGTCGCCGGCGCGGTTGATGACGACGAGGGTCGGAAGCGTTTGCACCTTGTACGCGTCCGCCACCTTGCCGTCCGGGTCGAATACGACGGGATAACCGAGGCCCCGGCTCTGGGCGAAGCGGACGGCCGGCTCGCGCTGATCGCCGGTGTTCACGCCGGCGAAGATCACGTCCTTGCCCTTGTTCTCCCGCGCCACGCTGTCGATGATGGGCGCCTGCTCGCGGCACGGCTCGCACCAGCTTGCCCAGAAGTCGAGCACGACGGCCTTGCCGACCAGATCGCTGAGCTTCAGCCGGCTGCCCGGATCGCCGTTGACGATCACGGGCAGCACGAAATCGGGAGCCCTGCCTTTCATCTGGGCGGGCTTGGGCCGGATGTACGGAACGATCACCAGGCCGAAGAAGGCGCTGATGCCGAGCACCAGCGCGATCAAGAGCCACGCCTGGCGCGGGTTCTTCGTGGGCTTGAGCTGTTCGGTTGAAACCATCGGGGGGTCGGGCGGCCTCAAGCGCTCTTGGCGCTGGGCGGGGACTCGCCGCGGGAGGGTCTACCCGACGACGGCGGTCCCTGCCAGTCCCGTGCTTCCAGCGCGAACTCCCCGGCCGGCGTTCCGGCCGCTGGCAGGCGGATCCGGAAGCGCGCGCCGCCCATCGGGCTCGCGTCCACCGTGATGCTGCCACCGTGCTCGACCACCACCTTCTTGACGATGGCGAGCCCCAGGCCCGTACCGTCGGTCTTGGTCGTGACGTAGGGATCGAAGATCGTCCTGCGCATTTCCTCGGGGATGCCGGGCCCGTTGTCGTCGATATCGAGCACCCAGTAGTCGCCTTCCGGCTCCAGCCGCACGCGCACGCGCCCGTCCTCGACGCCGGCGCCAGCGACGGCCTGCGCCGCGTTGCGCACCAGGTTGATGAGCGCGCGGCGCAGCATCTGTCGGTCCATGTAGACCGGGGCTGGCCCGACCGGCAGCTCGAACTCGACCTGCGCGCCCAGACCGAGCACGGGCGCCGACTCGCGCGCGACCTCGCCCTCGCCGATCTCGTCCTCCAGCAGCGACAGGCGCGTCTTCTGTTCCTCGAGAAACTCGACCAGGTCGTGCTTCTCGAGCGCCGCCTGCGGCATGCGCGCAAAGCTGGAAAACTCGCTGACCAGCCGGCGCAGCGTACCCACCTCGTCCTCCACGATCTCGAGCGTCGTGTCGAGCAGCTTCTGGTACTCGGGGCGCTCGCCGCCGTAGCGGCGATGGATCTCCTGAACCGCGAGCTGGATAGGCGTGAGCGGATTCTTGATCTCGTGCGCGAGCCGCCGTGCCATTTCCTGCCAGGCGCCGATGCGCTGCAGGTATTCGATGCGCGCACGACTGGCTTCGACTTCGCCCAGCATCCGGTTGAAGGCGCGCGCGAGATCGGAGATCTCGTCCTTGCCGTGCTCGGGCACGCGGATGCTGAGATCGCCCGCGCCGACCGCCTTGGTTGCGGCCGCCAGCTGGGCGATTCGCGAGGAAACGCCGCGCGCGAGCAGCACGCCCACGCCGATAGCCATGATGATCGTGATGCCCAGCAGCGCGGCGAACGCGTACATGTAGCTCTGCTCGACCGCCTGCCGGCGCTCGTCGATCTGCTTGTACGTGTCGACGAACTGGCTCATGTCGTCGCGCTCGTCGAAGCGCGCGCGGTTGGCAGCGAACACCGCCACCAGCTGCGGCACGTCGTCTTCGGCTTCGTCGCCGGTGGCTCCGGAGAGCGGCCGGCTCACTTCCAGGGCGTTCTCCTTCTTGCGATCGAGCGGGCGGCCGCGATCGGCGTAGCCGAGGCGTTTGCCTGTTGCATCCTCGACGCTGAGCGAGACGATGTTCGGGTACAGCTTGACCTGCTTGGCCAGCTCGCGGTCGATGTCGGGGTGCTTGCCCGATTCGACGGCGGTCCTCAAGCTGCCCTGCGCGGCGATGGCGGTCGCCTCGTGGCGCATGGAGCTCTTCACCGCGTGCGCGAGATCTTTGTACAGGTCGAGCGACTGGTTGAGCCGCGAGAACACCTCGGGCTTGAAGAATCGCTCCGAGCTGCGGCGCACCATACTGTCGGCGACGAGGATCGCGACCAGCACCGGGATCAGCGCCGTCAGCACGATCGCCAGCGCCAGCCGGCGCTGTATGCGACCCGGCGCGACCATGGCGGGATGTTCGCCCGGATTGCCCTTTGGCGTCCAGCCGGGCGTCAGTCGTCGTGATCGCGGGAAAGGAGCCTTCTCAGGAGCGCGACCGGATCGAAGCCGAGCAGGCTCTCGATGTCGCGATCAAACAGGCCGAGGTCCTTGACCCGGTCGAGCGCCGGAGACAGCAGGCTGTGCTCGGCGAGCCAGGTGCGGGCTCCAAAGCGGTCAGCGAGATCGCGCACGGTGGCCAGCGCCGCACGGCCGACGTCCAGGCCGAGCGGGATCGCGACGGCCGGCACGACGGGCGACAGGATGATGTCGCGCGCTGCCACGGCGGCGGCCCAGGCGCCGGGTACCGGCCGCTCGGCGAGACGGCGGAAGGTGCTCACCTCGCCGAAGCAACCGATGGCGAGCGCACCGGCGCGCTGCTCGGCTGCGCGCGCGAGGTGCCGGTAGTCGCGGGTCCAGTCGCCCGAGATCAGCCCCATCTCGGGGCGCAGCTCGTCGGGGCCCAGGAGCAGATCGAAGCCAGTGCCCTGGCGGCGCGCCACGATGCAGGTGGCGACCTCACCGTGCTCGAACGCGCCGAGCAGCAGCGAGCGACCGTCGGGACAGAACGACTCGAGTGCGCGCAGCAGCATGCGCTCGTTCGGCACCGGCCATGCGCCGGCCTTCCACGGCCACGCGGCGAGCGCTCCTTCTGCTTCCAGCTCGCGCAGGATCGACACCATCAGGAGCGCTTGCGCGGTCAGGTCGTGCTGGCGGCGCAGGCGATCGCCGAAGCGGTCCATGAGCTCGTCCAATGCGCCGCTGTGCAGCGTGAGCGCCCAGCTCGCCCCGTGCTGCGCGGCGAGCTGCTCGAGCGGGATCGGCCAGCTCTGCTCGCGCACGTCCAGGCGCCCCGCCTCGGTGCCGAGCAGCTTGCGCAAGCGGTTGCCGGTGGTGATGGCGATGACGCCGCCGCGGCGGCGACCCACGCGGGCCGTGGCTTCGCCGTCCACGTCCTCGCGCTCGCGCGGGCGGCCCGGCGGAGGGCGCACCAGCTCGATCAGCCGCACCCAGTCGGCCGTGGTGAAGCCTTCAAGTCGAACATCGCGGGTCAGCACGGCGCCGCGGAGTATAGTGATTTGGCCATGACAGACGAGGACAAGCTGGAACCGGCCCGGGATCTGCTCGGGTTCATCGACGAGAGCCCCACGCCGTACCACGCGGTGGCCGAGGTGAGACGCCGGCTCGACGCTGCGGGCTTTTCCGCCCTGGACGAGCGCAGCGGCTGGACGGTGGAGCCCGGCACGAAGGGCTACGTGATCCGCGGGGGTGGCACGCTGGTCGCCTTCATCGCCGGTACCCGGCCTCCCGCCGACGCGGGCTTCATGATGATCGGCGCGCACACCGACTCGCCCAACCTGCGGGTCAAGCCGGCGCCGGACCTTCGCTCGATGAGCTACCGGCAGCTCGGCGTGGAGGTGTACGGCGGCGTGCTCCTGTCGACCTGGCTCGACCGCGATCTGTCTCTGGCTGGTCGGGTAAGCGTGCGCGGCGGCGGCACACATCTGGTGCGCTTCCGACAGCCGCTGTGCCGCATCCCGAACCTCGCCATCCACCTGAACCGCAACGTCAACTCGTCCGGACTGGTGCTGAACGCACAGACGCACATGATGCCGGTCACGGCCGTGGGCCGCGACGACGACGAGGCGACAGGACTGCGCTCTCTGCTCGCGGATGAGCTCGGCAGAAGCGGCGCCGGCAAGCTCGCCGCCGAGGACGTGCTCGGCTGGGACCTGTGCCTGTACGACACGCAGCCGGCCAGCCTGGGCGGCGTGCACAACGACCTGCTCTTCGCGCCGCGCCTCGACAACCTGGCGTCCTGCCACGCGGCCACGCGCGCCCTGCTCGATTCGGGCGAGGCCGGCGCGACCACGCGCGTGATCGCGCTCTACGATCACGAGGAAGTTGGCAGCCAGAGCGCGGCGGGCGCGCGCTCGCGCTTCCTGCTCGGCGTGCTGGAGCGTATGGCCACGGCCTACGGCGGCGCGGGCGACGCCGCGCCCCGCGCGCTGTCGCGCTCGCTCTTGCTGTCGGCGGACATGGCGCACGCCATCCACCCGAACTACACGGAGAAGCACGACAAGCACCACGCGCCCCGCATCGGGCGCGGCCCCGTCCTGAAGGTGAACGCCAACCAGTCGTACGCCACCGACGGGCCCGGACGCGCCGTGTTCGAGGAATCGTGCCAGGCGGCGGATATCTCGCCGCAGCATTTCGTGTCGCGCAACGACATGCCGTGCGGCAGCACCATCGGACCGATCTCCGCGGCACGGATGGCGGTGCGCACTATCGATGTCGGCAACCCCATGCTCGGCATGCACTCCTGCCGCGAAACCGCTGGCGCCCGCGACGTGGCGCCGATGATCGCGGCCATGACGGCGTTGCTGTCACAGGGCGCGCCGCCCGATCCGGCGAGCTAGCGCCGCCGCCCCAGCTCCCACCTCAAGTTGCCCGCCGATCCCGTCACTTCCAGGCGGCCGCCGTGCACGCCCTCCAGGTGACACCAGGTGCACAGGGCGATGACGTTGTCGTCCTCGTCGCTGCCGCCCTGTGAGCGGAACCGGACGTGGTGCGGCGTCACGTCATGCCGTGAGCACACGGGGCTCGAGCAGGTGTAGCGGTCGCGCGCGTAGATGTGGGCGTACTTTTCGCTGCGCTCGGTGAGGTGCCGCCACGCTTTCCAGAATGTGTCGCATAGAAGGCGTACAAAGCTGGTGTCGCGCGGCAGGTGCTTGCGAGTCACGCCGGCGAGGGCGCGCCAGAAGCGCGCGGTGTCGCGCGCCACGCGCAGATCCATCCGCGCAGTCGGCGCGCCGGCGCCGAGCTTGGCGGACATCTGGCTTTGTGCTTCGAGCACTGCGTCGCGGTCGCCCGAAAGCACGCGCGACTCGAGTTGACGGATCTCCCGCATCGTCTCTTCCGGCGGCGGCGTCGCCCGTCCGCCGATGTCGCGCGAGAGCTCGGCGGCGCGCACCTCTTCTTCCAGGAGCTTCACGGTGCGGGCTCGCGCTCGCTCGACCCAGGCTTCGGCGGTCTCCGCGGTCGCGACTCGCGAGATCAACAGCGCGGACTCGTACCCGATCTCGCCCGCGCCCAGGGCCTCGCGCACCCGCGTACACCAGCGCCGCGCCAGCGCGACCTTCGCCTTGAAGCTCGACGGCGAGATGCCGAGTCGTTCGCGGACGTACTGCGACTCGGTCGCATACCCGAGCCGGAGCCAGCCTTCGGCTTCATGGAACGCCAGCGCGGCTCGGCCCAGCTCCACCTCGCGCTGGGCGAGCTCTCGCGCCAGCTGGCTGATACGCGCGTCCAGCGCCTGCAGGCTCCCCGGCAGCTCGAAGAACGGCGTGGCTCGTCTTCCGCCGGGACCTCGCGCGAAGAAGTTCTCCTCGCAACGCTTTTCCGATTCCGCGCGCCAGGCGCCGAGCTGCTCCTTCCATCTGGCCTGTGCATCTGCCTCGCGGTCGCTCTGGTCGAGCAGCTCCAGATCGCGTGGCGGCAGGACATGCGAGAGCGAGCTGTAGCTCTCCGAGAGCAGCGCGTGCACGAAGCCCTCGGTCGTGTGCTCTCCCAGGGCGTGCTCGGCGAAACGTCGCGTCCACTCCCACAGCCAGATGTCCGCCACCCCGAGCGTCATGCCGAGCGTCACCTTCTCGTCGTCCGCGGAGCGTCCTTCCACCTCGCTCGAGTCGGCCTTCAGCAGCGCGCGCATCTCGCGCACGGTCGAGCGCAACGCGCGCTCCGTCAGCGCCGCGTCCGTCTCGGCCGTCGCATGCCGCGCGACGAGCTCCGCCATGCACCATCCGATGGCGCCACCGGAGAGCGCCGCGCGGAGCTGCGGCAGCTTGCCCACGCGCTGTGCGAGCAAGCGCGACTCGTTCGCCCAGCGCGTGCTCCGCCCGCAGCGCTCCCGCGCATACGCGCCGAGCGACGAGAACCCGAGCTCGTGATGCCCGCCTCGCCGCGCCAGGAGCTCCAGCAGCTCCCCCAGCACAAGCCGCGTCCGGCTCTCGCCCCGCACCAGATCGGCCAGCAGCGCGTCGAGCCGCACCACCTCGTCGGGCGGGCACGCGCGCGCCAGGCGCACCCCCGCTTGCGCCCGGTACACCCCCGCGCCGGTTGGCCGCACGGCGGCGGCGGTTCCAGCAGAAAACATGAGGGTAGCCTAGGGAGTACTGAACATTTGTCAAGTACGCGGCAGCGTGGCGCCACGAGGCCCGCAAAGGCACAACACCACGAACACCACGTTTGCGCTTGAACCGCGCCGCGCGCGTCCCCTCCGCCCGGGCGCGGCGCGCAGGCGGGCCCACGCGACGGTCAGGGGAGGACGTGTCTGGCGCGCCGCGTCCGGGCTTGGAGGGGCAACCCACCTACTCGGGGCATCCGGAATTCCGGCCGCAGCGGGCGACGGCGCGACGTAGCTCGTCGGGCTTGAACGGCTTGCCGAGGCAGATATTTCCGATCCGCTCGACGAAGCGCCGCGCCCGCTCGGTGAACGCGCCCCCCGTCATGAAGACGAAGCGGCGCGCGAGCTCCGGTTCTTCCCTCGAGATCTCGTCATACAGGTCCATGCCGGAGAGATTCGGCATCATCAGATCGCACACGATGACGTCGAAGGTCTGCTGCCGCAGCGTGCTTCGTGCCTGGACGCCGGAGCGCAGCACCGTCACGTCGTGCTCGCACGAGAGCATGCGGCGGAGTGCTTTGCCCACCTCCGGCTCGTCGTCCACGACCAGCACGCGCAGGCGTCGGCCCGGTGCCGACGAGACCGGCGCTGCCTCGACCTCGTCTTGACGCTCCTCCGACGCCGGCAACCGGACTCTGAAGCAACTTCCCTGCGCCGGCTGGCTCTCGACCTCCAGACTGCCGCCGTGCGCCGCCACGATGTTGTGGCAGACGCTGAGACCGAGCCCGGAACCGATCCCGATCGGCTTGGTGGTGAAGAACGGATCGAACACGCGCTTCAGCTGCTCCGGCGGGATGCCCTCGCCGGTATCGCGCACCTCCACCACGACCTGCCTGCGTTCGCTCGAGAGCACCACGCGGATCTCGTTCTCGTCCTGGTGGCCCTCGGGGATCGACTGCGCGGCGTTGACCACGAGGTTGAAGAACACCTGTGCGAGCCGCGCCGGACTACCGAGCACCTGTGGCGTCTCCTGGTACTCGGTCACGACGCGCGCGCGATGGCGGCACTCCGTCCCGGTCAACCTGAGGGTGGAGTCGAGCACCGGGCGCAGCTCGAACTGCACCAGGCGATCGCTGTGGACGCTGGAGAAGGTCTCGAGGTCATGGACCAGGTCGCGCACGCGACGGATCCCCTCGACGGCCGCCTCCAGACGCTCACGGAAATCCTCGAGCTGGTGCAGGCGCTCGCGGAGCCGGACCACGACGGCGTGCTCGTCGCCCTCGCCGGCCGAGCACAGCGCCTCGATGCCGCCGAGATCGTCCATCATGCTTTCCATGTTGTAGAGCGCATAGGTCAGCGGATTGTTGATCTCGTGCGCGAGCCCCGCGGCCAGCGCACCCACACCGGCAAGGCGATCGGCCTGCAGCAGCTCCGCTGCCCGGGGCCGCTCCCCACTCTGGTCGTGCGCGCGCTCGACCGGGGGATCCGTTCCGTGGCCCCCCGGAGCGTTCGATGGATTCGACATGTGCGCGTCCCCAGCAACTACATATACACCGGGTCGCGCCCGCAACGCATGAGGGGAAAGGGCAGCGCGTCCCGGCCACATGACGCGGACTTGGCATCCTCCACAACCGCCCGGAATCACCGGCATTCATCCACCGGGAAGCCTGCAGGCTCGCGGGGACCTGGTACATTGAGGGCATGGACTACCGGGGACTTGTGTGCCGGGGCGCGCTCTTTCTGGCCGGGACGCTGGGGGGCGCGGCGGGCTGCTCGGGCAGCTCGGGCAGCCCGGGGTCGAACGGAGCCGGCGGGTCCGGGGCGACCGACGCGGGAGGCGGCAGCGGCGGCGGGCCGACCGAAGCCGGGACGGTCTGGCAACCGGCACCCGGTACGGGCTGGCAGTGGCAGCTCAGCGGCAGCATCGATACCTCGATCAACGTCGCCATGTACGACATCGACCTGTTCGACGCGCCCGATGCCGCGCTTACCAAGCTGAAGGCCGACGGGCGCATCGTCATCTGCTACTTCTCGGCCGGCAGTCGCGAGGATTGGCGCAGCGACGCCGGCGACTTCGCCGCGAGCGACTACGGCAACGGACTCGCCGGCTGGCCCGGGGAGAACTGGCTCGACATCCGCTCGGCGAACGTGCGCAAGATCATGCAGAAGCGGCTCGATCTCGCGCGTTCCCGCGGCTGCGACGGCGTGGAGCCCGACAACGTCGACGGCTACGCCAACAGCACCGGCTTTTCGCTCACCAAGCAGGACCAGATCGACTACAACATGTTCATCGCCAGCCAGGCACACGCCCGCGGACTGTCGGTCGGACTGAAGAACGCTGTGGATCTGGTGCAGACGCTGGAGCCCTCGTTCGACTGGGCACTGAACGAGGAGTGCATGACCTACTCGGAGTGCGGAAAGCTCAAGCCCTTTCTCGATGCTGGCAAGGCCGTGTTCCACGTGGAGTATGTGAACAAGACCTCGCAGGGCGCGGCCAAGCAGTCCAGCGTGTGCGGCGATCCGTCCATCCAGGGCTTCTCGACGCTGATCAAGACCTGGGATCTGACTGCCTGGCGCCTGGCCTGCCCGTGACTCAGGGAGGAGGCGGAGCGAAACGGACGTTTCGCGGGAACGCCTGCGGCTCCGGCTGCCGCTCGACGACGCGAACCGGCCGCGGGCGGACCTGGATGCCGCGTGCCTCGAGGCCGTCCTCGTCGTCGTAGCGCACCAGGATAATGCGCGAGGGCGACATCGGGCTCGCGCGTACGAACGACACCTCGCGCACCCGGCTGATGCGCGATTCGCCGTACTCCGTGCCGAGGTTGTTGACACGGCCGCCGGGCTCGGGCTCGGTCTCGAAGCGGCGTTCGCGTTCGGCAGTGGCGGAGCGCGGGGCGGCTGAAGCGCGGTCTTCCGCTGGAGCGGCGCGCTTGGTCTTCGCGGGCGGCGCAGCCGAGGCGCGCGCGTGCCGGCGCAGCTGCGGCCGCGGCCGGGCGATGGCGACGGGACGCCTCTCCCTCTCGGTGAAGAACGCCACGCCGATCACGCCGACGTTCTGCGGCGTGCCCATGCGCGAGGAGTAGCTGCTCTCGGGGTCGGTGAAGCGGAACGCCGCGACGCGGTCGAGGCTCTGCCGGAAGCCGGTGACCGTCACCGATCCGAACGGCTGGATGACGTAGCCGCGGTGGTGCACGAAGTCCGCCACGCGCCCGCTGACGGCGTCGCGACCATCGACGCTGATCACGGCCTCGACACGCTTCGAGGTCGGGTTGGTGACGCGGATGCCGTAGCGCACGCCGGGGTCGCCCAGCACGAAGGTCTGCCCCATGTGCTGGAAGGCGCGGAGCGCACCGCCGTTGGCGTCCACCAACGTGACCGAGAACGACGGGCGCGGGTGCCACCAGCGCCGCGGGCTCTGCGCGAGCGCGTCCTGGCTGGCCACAAGCGCAACCACCCCCAGAAGCGCGACAAGGAGCGAATACCGGCGAAGCTTGATGCTGGACATGCTGGCCTCCAGAGAGGTGTTCCAGCTCCATCCGACGGGCGAGAAGCCCGGAAGATCTGGCCGGCGCGGGAAAAAAGCCGCGCCCCGGACCGTGGAGGGAGACACAGCCCGGGGCGCGGGAAGAGCGGCGCGCCGGGAGGATGGCAACGCGCCGCGGCAGTTGGGGTCAGGTCGGCACGTACTCAACCGTCTCGGAACAGGGGCAAAGCAGGCCGCGTTCGGGGTTGGGGCCCCGAACGCCCACAAGACCAAGTATCAGAACGGGCTTTCCCGACGAGGGGCACCCAGGACCTGACAGCGGCCGACCTCCCGGAACGCCTGAAGTCAGGGGCATCCCCACAACGCCTCAAGCGGAAGAGGGTAGAGAACGCCATGCTCAATTGCCGGTCACGGTGACCGGCACTCCCTGCGCAAGTCCTGGGACCTTCAGCTGGATGGTGGTCTTGCCGGGCTGGACGCCCTGCACGGTGATGAAGTCGCTCTGGTCCTGGGCCGAGTCGTCGACCGCGTCCGGCGACAGGATCTTGTAGGTCGGGAAGCCGGCGACGCTGGCGTCCTGGCTGCCCCAGTCGACAGCGTCGCGGGCGATCAGCTGCTGGCCGTTGGCATCGTACAGCACCGCGGAGAGCGTGACCGTGCTCCCGCTCTTGACCACCAGCCGGTCGATGGGCTTGGCGTCCTGCAAGCCGTTCGACGATTGCTGGAACTGTGCCGAGGCGGCCTTGCGCACGTGCACCGTGACGCGATCGATGAGCGAGCCCTCGGCGTCGAACAGCTCGAGCTTGCTATCGCCCTCGGCGAGCGCGCGCATGTCGACCGCGTTGTCGCAGCTCTTCGTGAAACCGGAGGGGCACTGGCCCTGTGCGTCGACGGTCGTACCGGACGCGGAGTTGCCACTCTGCTGCTCGCAGCCGCAGCTGCGCTTCACGTTGAACTCGGCGATCGTCGGGTTGGTCGACGCGGCGGTGACGCCTTCCGCGTCGCCCGGGCCGGTCACGTCCACGCGCTCGCTGCCGCCGACCAGCACCGGGCGATCCATGCTGCAACCGAAGAAGCAGGTGGCGCCGTAGCTGAAGTCGACATGGCCGAGCTCGCCCGTCGTGCTCTGGCCGAGCTGCATGCTGCAGGCGGACGTTGTGGCGGCCACGAGAGCCGTTAGTGCGAATCCGGAAAGGAACCTTGTGCTCATTGTCATGTCTCCGTCAGGCGCCGTCCGGCGGCGCTACGACGGAGCTCCAGTGCAGCCTGCGTGCCAGCCGCGAATCCGCGCATTTGCCGCGATTTCCGCGCGTGGATGCGCCGGCATGCTGTGCGTCGACAACCACAGCTGTGGTGACCGCGCGCCGCCCGGGCGGCCGCATTCGCGCCCCATGATCGCAGTGTCAGCGGGTAGCCCAGAGCGTCAGGCGCCCGGCGCGATCCACCGCCGCGATGGTCGCGAGGCGATCGTCCATCGCCACGTCTTCGACCTTGCCGCTGGTGTCCAGCGCCACGCGCTCTGGACCGCCGATCTCGGCGATCTCGAGCCCGTCCGAGCCGCCGCGCACCAGCCACTTCAAGTCCTTCGTGAACCAGATGCGCTTCACCCAGCGGCCGTTCTTGATCTTGGTCTTTTCCGCTGGCGTGCCGGCGAACGACCACACGGTCGTGTAGCGGGGCTCGCCCTCTTCCGCGAGCAGCGTGCCGGTGGCGTTGAAGGAGATGGCGTCGGCTTCGCTCTCGTGGCGCACCAGCTTGTGCGGCACGTTCGGCGCCTTGGTGTCCCACCACCAGATCGAGCCCTGCACCCAGGCGACCGCTACGCGCGAGCCGTCTGGCGTCATGGCCATGCTCTTCACGTCGATCGGCGGGCCAGGCACGGGGATCTCGATGGTGTCGGCGCCGTCCAGGTCGTAGACGCGGATCACGCCATCGTGGTGGCCGAGCGCGATGCGCGGCCAGGCGACGGCCGAGGCGGTGACCGGCGAGGGATTGATGCGCGGGGCGTGCAGGCGCGAAACCTTCCTGCCGTCGAAGAGCTGCAGCGTCTTTTCGCACACGACCAGCAGCTTGCCCTTGTTGAAGGCGATGCCGCCGCGCACCACGTCGCGGCAGCTGTCCACGCCGCCCAGGTCCTTGCCCGAGTGCAGGTCGAACAGCTCCACGGGCGAGCCAGTGGCTACGGCGACGCGACCGAGCGCGCGATCGATGGCCACGGCGCGGCCGTAGCCGCCTACGGCGGCTTCCCAGCGCAGCTTGACGCGGTCGACGTTGCCGGTGCCGATGGTCGCCGCAAAGCGCGGCGCGTGATGGACGGCATGCGCCTTCTTGCGATGGCGCGGCGCGGCCGACGCGTTCATCGCGGGGGTGCCCGCACAGGCCCACGCCAGCATCGCCAGCGCGTACAGCACGCGCGGAGGCCGCAGTCGAGGTCGCTCCATCCCGCGTACTTCTCCGGAAGCGCGCGCTGCTGTCAAGCCGAGCCCGTCAACCGATGCGGTACATGGCCACCAGCGCCAGCACCAGGAAGCCGAGCGTCAGGCACAGCACCGCGATCAAGAGCACCCAGGCCGTACCGCGGGCGGGGATCTCTGCGGCCTCCTCGCTGCTCTCGCTGTGCTTTGCCAGGTGCTCCGCCAGGTCGGCCTCCGCCTTCTTCACGCGCAGTACCAGCAGTACGCCTACCAACGCCGCGGCGAAGGCCGAGAACAACCCCGCCAACAGGCGCGCCTTCTTCCGGCGGACCGCGTCGCGGCGCGCGGCGTCGATCAGCCCGTCGAGCAGCAGACGATCGGGCACCACGCGATCGTGCGGCGGATCGCCGCCCGCGAGCTTGACGCCCAGCGGCCAGCCCACGGTTGATCCCGACGACAGATCCGGCTCGCTCGAAACCACCGCCCAGAGCGGCCCCGGCGGCAGCGGCGGCAACGCCACGTCCGCGATCGCGCCGCCGCGCGAGTCCGCCGCGAGATCCAGCGGCCTGCCGGCGATGCGCCCGGTGGGCGTCATCAGCGCGAAGTACGCCCGATCGCGCTGGATGGGCGAGCGCACGCGCAGGCGCGAGTCGTGCAACCGGGCGTGCATCGCACCGGCGACCACCGGCAGCGTCGAGTACCATTCGCCGTGGGTTCCGTCGGGCGCGGTGGCCGCGATGCGCAGCGCGACGTTGAACTCGCGCGGCGCGAGGCGCACCACGGCGCGACCGTCGTCGCGCGTCTCGAGCGACGCAGCTCCCGAGAGGTCGAGCCCCTCCGGCTTGAACGACAGCTTGGCGTCGGGGACCGGCCCCTTTGGACCGCGCACCTCGATCCAGAGCGGATCGCTGAACGGCACCGCGAACACGCCGCGTGCCGGCGCCGCGCGCACCAAGAGGTCGCCGGTCTCCTTGCCCTTGATCCAGCCGCCGTGACCGCTCTGTTTCGAAAGCCAGTCGCGGACGCCGAGCTCGAGGCGGCCGTTCGCCAGCGGCCGCCTGTCGCCGGGAGAAGTGACCTCGAGCGAGACCGGACCGTGCACGGGCGCACCCGGCACCTCGACGTCCACCGCCGCCATGCCCTCGGAGTCGGGATGCCCCGCCCAGGACACCCGGCGACCGTCGGCGAGCTTCGCCTCCACCGCGAGCCGCTGGCGGTGCGCCGTCGACTGCACCCCGTCCTGCCAGCGCACCAGCGAGAGGCGCCACGACAGCCGCGTGGCACCCTCGGTAGGACCGCCGTAGATCCGCACCCCGGCGTAAGGCTCGGGCGCCCCGACCACGAACAGGGCGAACGCCACCACGATCACGGTGATCACGGGCAGCGAATACAGGGCGATCCGGCTCACGGTCGCCCAGATTTGCAGCCCCGGGCGGCGGCGTCGAGAGCCGGGAACATCTGCGCCTGCACCGTGTTTGTCCCGCGTCATCTCCTGGACCCCCCACCCGCGTTCGCCGGCCCGAGGACCCCATATCAGGTTTCTCTCGTCTAGCGGGCCTCTCTTCTCTAGGCTCCGCCCCCGTAGACCCATGGCCGAACCGACCCGCAAGAAGAACAAAAGCAAGAAGAAGGCCCCTCGCCGGGAGCGCAAGGAGCGCCGCTTCCTGCCTGGACAGACCCAGACCTCGTGGGCGTCGGTCGCCGCGGGGGCCATCGGCGCCATCGGGTTGGGCGCGGGCGTGTACGCGCAGTGGATCAGCGACCCGCCGCACCACTACGCGCCCTACATCGTCACGGGCGGCGCGGTAGTGCTCGCAGCCGCGCTGTGGTTCGGCGACAGCGGCGCAGTGCCGGTTCGGGTCGGCGACGCCGGCATCGCGATCGAGAAGGGCAAGGAGCTGGTGCGGCTGCCCTGGTGCGACATCGAACGGGTGAGCGTGGACAAGGGCCAGCTGGTGGTGCGCGGCGAGGACGTGACGCTGACCCTGCCGCTCGGCGCGCACCGCATGGCGGTCGCATGGGTGCTCAAGGAAGGCGTGCGGCGCGTTCCAGACGCAATCGACGTAAAGAACAGCATCGTCGACACGCTGCCCAAGCCCGCGGCGGACGACGGCGAGGTGCTGCCCGTCGAGGGCGTGCAGGTCGCCGGGCGCGAGTGCGCGGCCAGCGGCGAGACCATCGCCTTCGAGCGCGACGCGCGGCTCTGCCCCACCTGCGGGCAGGTCTATCACAAGGCGCACGTGCCGAAGAGCTGCGTCACCTGCGAAGAGACGCTCGGCAGCCAGGCGATCCGGCCGTAGCGCGACAGCCCGGACCTGTCGCCGCAGGCCGAAGGAGGTCCGCGGCGCATCGCGGATCCTTCACGGCTTTTCGCGTGCGGTCAGGGTGTGGCCGACCATGTGCCGCCACCGGGCTGGCACTGCGGCTGCGCCTGCGCCCCGGCGCCGTTGTAGTAGCAGTACTCCAGAGCGCCGATGGTGCAACAGCCATCGAGGTTCGCTGTGGGACACGCATCGACGACCGTCCCGCCCTCCTGGGCGCATTGCTGCTTCATCGCCGAAGCGTCGGTCGACAGCAGAGTGAAAATCCCGCACTGGTTCGTATCCGGCCGGTTGCAATGAACGCTCTGCGTGCCGCCGCCGCCGCTGCCGCTGCTGCCGCCGCTGCTGCCGCCGCTGGCGCCGCTGCTGCCGCCGCTGCCGCCGCCGCTGCCGCTGCTACCGCCACTGCCGCCGCTGCCGCCGCTGCCAGAGCTGCAGGCGAGCCCGCAGATGGAGGTCACGGCCAATATTGCGAGCAAGAGACGCATATTCATGAATTTCTCCGATGTCGGCGACAGCCAGAGCGAGGGAAGAAAGCGAGCGTCGAGCGCTCCAATCGGCACGTGGATCCACCTCGGAAGCCACGCAACGCGTTGACGATCGCACTAGGCTGGCCACCCAAGCCGCCGGCAGGGACTACTAGCACGTTCCGCGGCCCTCCCCTAGCAAGTCAACGTGGCGAGGCGGTGCCCAGCAGGTCGGCGTCGCGGTGCAGGCGGTCGTTGGCCGGGGCTTTACACCGCCGCCCGCAGAAACCAAGCTCCCGGACCATGACACACGTGCCCTCGAAGGTCGCGGTGCTGGGAGCCGGCACCATGGGACGCGGCATCGCGCAGCTCTGCGCCTCGAAGCAGATCGAGACGCGGCTGTACGACGTGGCACAGGGCCAGCTCGACGGCGCCATGGCCGCCGTCGCCAAGCAGCTCGATCGATCCGTCGAAAAGGGCCGCATCGACAAGGCCGCCCGCGACGCCACGCTCGGGCGCATCACAGCCAGTGCGGATCTCGCTACGGCGTGCCGCGATGCGGAGCTGGTTATCGAGGCCGCGCCGGAGTCGATGGAGCTCAAGGTGTCGCTGCTCGGCGAGGTCTTGAAGCTGGTCGGCGACAAGGCGCTGATCGGCTCGAACACCTCCAGCCTGTCGCTCACCGAGCTCGGGCAGCGCCTGGGCGTCGCGGAGCGCACGGTCGGCCTGCACTTCTTCAACCCGCCGCCGGTGATGCCGCTGCTGGAGATCGTGCGGGGGCTCGGCACGGCGGAGGCGACGGTGGAGAGCGCGCTCGCCTTCGCAAAGCAGATCGGCAAGGAGCCGATCGTGGTCAACGATTTTCCCGGCTTCGCCAGCAGCCGGCTGGGCGTAGCGCTCGGCGCCGAGGCCATGCGCATGCTCGAATCGGGCGTGGCGCGCGCGCAGGATATCGACCGCGCGATGGAGCTCGGCTACCGTCATCCCATGGGGCCGCTCAAGCTGACGGATCTGGTGGGGCTCGACGTGCGCCTCGCGATCCTCGAGCACCTGCAGCGCGAGATCGGCGACCAGTTCCGGCCGCCGACGATCCTGCGGCAGATGGTGCGCGCCGGCCGCCTCGGCAAGAAGGTCGGGCTCGGCTTCTACCGCTGGACCGACGAGGGTCCGGTCCCCGCGGAGTGAGCGTGAACGCGGGGCAGGCGCAGGTCAAAGGCTACACGTACCTGTCCTACGTGACCCCGCTCAAGCGCGAGCGCAGCGCGCTGTGGGCGCGCGTCGAGGGAAAGCTGCCCGAGGAATCGCGCGCGTTCTTCGCCTCGCCCATCTTCGCCAACAACTGGTACCCGCGGTCGCACCTGCACGCGCTGATGCAGGCCTTCCACGACGCGGCGAACGGCGACGTGAACGAGGTGCGCGAGCTCGGGGCAATGGCGGCGCGCTTCCAGCTGCACATGATCTACCGGCTGTTCCTCAAGTTCGCGACGCCCGCCATGGTGTTCAACCGCGCCGCCAGCGTGTGGTCGCGCCAGAGCACCGTGGGCCGCTTCGAGGTCGTGGAGAACGCCGAAGACCACCTGATCGGCGAGCTCGAGGATCCCGATCTGCCCATCGGCATTCCCGATCTCATGGCCGGCTGGAGCGACACCATCATCGCCATGCTAGGCCGCACCCCCTTCCCCACTTCCTACGAACAGATCACGCCGCGGCGCTGGCGCTTCAAGGTCAGCTGGGTAACGCGCTAGTCCGCGGGCGGCGCGTCGGATGCCGCGTCGTCGGAGTCGGGTTCGGCGTCCGTCGATGTCGGCGCGGCGTCCGTCGATGTCGGCGCGGCGTCCGTCGACGTTCCGGCATCGAGCGTTGCGGGCGGGCGGCGGATCGGGTGGACCCCCGGCGGATTCGTTTCGCGTTCGCACACTCCGGACTTGTGGTTGCAGTGCCATCCTTTCGAGCACCTCGCCCAGCACTCGCCCGTGATCACGCGATTCACGGCCGTGGCCCCGACCATGCTGCCCACAGCAATCCCCGCGCCGGCATACTTCGGCACGCCGCCGACCGAGCATCCCGGCACCAACAGCAGGAGCCACGGCAGCCTCATCGCCAAAAGGCTACGCCCGCGCGATCGGCGCGTCGAGCGCGCCCCTTCGCGCGCCGGAAAAGTGCTTCGCATACGTGTTGGCTTTGGGGGCAACGCCGTCCGCGCCGCGCACTGCGCACGTCGCGTGTCACGCGCGGCGGCGGCGGAGGGCGATTGCGATCACGCCGAGCAGCAGCACGAACGGCGCGTTGCTCTTGCCGCGGCGCCCGGCAGCGCGGCAGGCACAGAGCTCGCGGGAGACGCCTGAATTCGGGTCGACCAGGTTGTATCCGCCGTCGAGCGAGACCGGCACGCAGTAGTGGGTGACATCGCACTCGTAGCCGTCGGCGCATTCCAGGCTGTCGGTGCACGTGGACTCGCATTTCCCTGTGGCAGGATTGCACGAGAACGGCGTGCAGTCGGTGGGGCCGCTGGGCGACTCCGACTTGGTCAAGTCCGCCGAGCACTGGACGCCGGTCGGGAGACAGGTCTGCGCCGACGAGCAGTGGAAGCCTGTCCTGCAATCGGAGTCGACTGCGCAGTGGAGCGGGCAACCTCCCG
Organism: uncultured delta proteobacterium; assembly: GCA_963826085.1. GTDB lineage: Bacteria > Myxococcota_A > Polyangia > Polyangiales > Polyangiaceae > CAWDXG01. Next base: position 1,266,786 of record CAWGVN010000001.1, read on the forward strand.
ACACGCCGTCGCAGGCGTAGCCGGCGCACGACGCGCTGCCCTTGGGCACCGGGGTGCAGATCCCCTGGTCGGTGGCGCCTTCCGCCTTCGAGCATACCTCGCAGCCGCCCCCGCAGAACTCGTTGCAACAGATCCCCTTGACGCAGAAGCCGGCGCACCCGGCGCTGCTGGTGCAGGAAATTCCCGGCGAGCCGAGGGGAACGCAGCGCTGGTCGGCGACGACGCACGCCTGGTCCGGACCGCAGTCGCTATCCGCCTGGCAGCCGCAGGTCGCGTCGATGCCGTTGCAGGTCAGCGGCGCGCACGAGGGCGACCCGGGCGAGCCCTTTGCCACGACCGAGCAGGTTCCGTCGGCGGTCGCGCCCGCCGCGACGGAGCAGGCGTCGCAGGGAGCGCTGCAGGCCGTGTCGCAGCACACGCCGTCGGCGCAGTGCTGTGACGCGCAATCGGCGTTTGCGGTGCACGGACTGCCATCGGCCGGTCCGAGCTCGAACGCGAACACCTCGCCGGTATACGGCGACGAGGCCAGGCGACCTCCGAACAGAGCCAGGCCGGGTACGAGCGCCACGCCCGTGCCGAACCCGTTGTACGTCGTGGTCTCGTTCGGCACGATCTTCTGCTGCTCGGTCCACGTCGTGCCGCTGCGCGTGAAGGCGTAGGCCGCGCCGTAGTTGTCGTCGTTGACCGCGCCGACCAGCGCGGTATCGCCCGAGAGCGCGACGGAATTGCCGAGCCCGAAGGGTGACGTACCGCCGGACACGAGCTCCTGCTCGACGCTCCACGTCCCACCCGAGCGAGCCAGCGCATAGGCGTGGTTGGTCGCGCCTACGATAGCGGTATCGACGTCGAGCGCGAGGGCGCTGCCGAAGGCCTCGACCACGCCGGTGTTGCCCGAAACCAGCTTCTGCTGCTCCGTCCACACGCTGCCGGAGCGGGCAAAGACGTAGACGGCACTTGGCAGCGAGTAGCTTCCCCCCGCCGCGATGAACGCAGTGTCGCCCGAGAGCGCCGCACTGACTCCGAAGACGTCGCCCACCGCGGAGTCGTGCGGCACGAGCTTCTGCTGCTCCGTCCACACGCCGTTCGAGCGGACGAACACGTACGCCGCACCGGGCACGCTCGCGTTGGCCTGCACGGCCGCGCCGACGATCGCCGTGTCGCCAGAGAGCGCCGCCGAGAGCCCGAAGATGTTCTTCGGCGCGCCGTCGCCGGGGAGCAGCTCCTGCTGCACGCTCCACGTCGCGCCCGAGCGGACGAACACCCACGCGCCGGTGCCCACCCTGAGCGTCGTGGCCAGCGCCGTGTCCCCATCGAGCGCGATCGCCGCACCGAGCTGGTCGCCCTGCCCGCCGCCCGGGATCGTGAGCTTCTGCTGCTCTTTCCAGCTCCCGCCCGAATGCACCAGCACGTAGTCGGCGCCGGTCTGCCCGTTGTGGCCCACTGCCGCCACCAGCGCCGTGTCCCCCGACATCGCGATCGCATCGCCAAAGCCGTCGGCGCTCTGCGCGTCGCTCGCCTGCAGATGCTGGCGCTCCCCCCACTCTTGCCCGCCCAGCGCCGCCGAGCGGTGCGCCGCGTGCTCGTGCGCGACGGGCGCTCTGCCGCACCCGGCAACCAGCACTCCACACGCTATCCAGACAAGAAGAGAAGCACGCCCCATGGGACCCTCCCGGGGACACCGCCAGCTATCGTACCTCATATCCGAGGGGCTCGCAGGTCCTGGCAGCCGCGGCACGTCATCGATACGCAGCGGTCGCGCTCATCCGTAGCGCCCTGCTCCGCAAGCGTGCCGACGGAAATGTCGCTGGCGCGACTCAGGGCGGTTGTACGACGGTGCACGTTCCGCTGTGGCAGGCCACGCCGAGGAGGGTGGCGCATTTCTTCATGGGGCAGCCTTCGGCTCCCATGGCGGAGCAGGCGCGCCGTGCGGGGCGGCGCAGGATCTGTCTGCGGCGCGGCGGCGTCTGCCGACCTCGCTTTGCTACACGCGACCAGCAACAAGGCCGCCCCGCACAACATCACCGTCCTCGCCACGCGAGCAGGGATCGGATCGTTCGGTGACGAGGAGGTCACGCGCTCTTCGCGCGCTCTTCGGCCCAGCGCTGCCGCAGGTAGTCGGCGAGGCGTTCCGAGCCGTGGGCGGGGGCGAGGGCGTCGTGGTGCAGGCCCCAGGCTGCGCTTTCCACAAAGAACTCGCCGAGCTGGCCGATGTTGCGGCTGAACAGACCGGCGACGCCGACACCCGCCTTTGCCAGCCACACCGGCACCGTGCGCACGCGCACCTTGCGCTCGAGGATCGAGCCGCAGAGGGAGGCGATCTCCTGGACCTCGAGCGCGTCGGGGCCGCCGACGGGCTGGCGCGTGCCCAGCTTGGAATCGTCGAGCAGACAGTCGAGCGTGAAGGCCGCCAGATCGTGCAGCGCGATCGGATTGAAGCGCAGGTGCTCGCTGCCCACGGTCCACAGCGTTCCCTTCTCGCACATCTCGAACATCTCCCACATGTCCGAGAAGAAGCCGCTCGGTTGGATGATCACGAACGGCACGCCGCACTGTTCGAGCGCCTGCTCGGCTTCGGCTTTCATGCGGATCATCTCCGCCGGGTGATCGAGGCGTGCCGTGTACACGCTGATGAGCCCGATCCGTTCGACGCCCGCGCGCACCGCCTCGGCGAAGACATGGCGGTTGGCTTCCACATCGACCTCGCGGCGCGGAGTCGAGTCCTTCTGCATGGTCTTGCCGAGCGCGGAGATGACATAGCTCGCGGCGTCGAGCGCGCCTTCCAGCGAGGCGGGATCGGTGACCTGCACCACGCGCACTTCGTCGCACGAAGAGCGCGCGTCAAGCAGCCGCGACTCGTCGCGCACCAGCGCGCGCACCCGGAGGCCGCGCCGCTTCGCTTCCTTGACGATCTCCCGCCCAGCGTTCCCCGTCGCCCCCGCAACCGCTACGATCTTCCCGTCCGTCCGCGCCGTTTCCGGCATCGATACCTCCAGCAGACAGCATAGGAACGCGACTGCGCATGGTCATTGACCGCGGGCGCCAGAACACTGACCCGACACGCCATGGGGCGGGCGCGTCAGGTTGCGGCGGGATCCGCGACGCGGCCGATGAAGAGCACCAGGCCGGTCTAGTGGTCGCGGATGAAGAACAGGAACGGGTGATCGGCGGTGAAGTCGATCGCCTTGGGGGGCATGCCGCCCGCGCGCGGCATCACGACGGCGGTGGCGGAGCAGCTCCGGGGGTGTTCGCTCGCCAGATGTCCGCCAACCCGACGCAGCTCGCGGTCTACGGGCGCGTCGACGGCATGTGCCTTGCAGGTTTTCGTGAACGCCAGGGGGTTTTCGACCGGACGGGACGGGGGACGACCATGATGAGGATTCCATCGCGGGTGTTGGGCTTCGCACTGGTGGCTTCTGCAGCCAGTGCACTCTTCTGGGGTTGTGCCGGCGGAACGCCTCCTCCCACGGAGCCCGCCGGGGCGTCCGGCCCCGCCCCCGCGTCGCAGCCGGCGGGAGCTCCGGCCATCCCGCACGACATCGCGGGCAGGGAGGACTGCACGAGCTGTCACAAGGTCGGAGCGGGCAGCATGCCTCTGCCCGCATCCCACCAGGGCCGCGACAACTCGAGCTGCCGGCAATGCCATCAGCCGAAGTCCGGCTGATGTAGCCAGATGTCCGCCGAGCTGGTCGACCCGGGCGCGCCATTCGCCGTCTCGCGGATGGGCTCCGGGCACGTCTATCGTCGAGAAGCGTCCCCTTCGCGCCCTTTCCCGGATACTCTCCCGGCCATGACCCCGGAAGACAAGATCATCGTAAAGTCCCTGATTGCGGTCGCGTGGGCCGACGGCAAGCTGGAGAGCGAGGAGTCGGATCTGCTCGAGCAGGTCATCACCTCCTTCGACGCGAACGCCGACGAGGCCAAGGACCTGCGCGAGTATGCGAAGACCAAGCGCGGTCTCGACGACATCCCCGTCGACGACCTCTCCAAGGACGACCGCGAGACGCTGCTCGGCAACGCGGGCGTGATCATGCGCGTCGACGGCAACGAGGCCGCGGAAGAGCACAGCATGTTCGACGCCCTGGCGAAGCTGCTCGGCTTCAACGCCGACGACGCCATGCGCATCTTCGACGAGTCGAGGGACGGCGTGCTGCAGCTCGCAGCGCGCTCGCTGCGCGGCGGTCCGCCGCCTCCGCCGAAGCGCGGGTAGGCGCGCTCCACCGCTACATCACTCGAGCGGGAACGTCGTCCACGGGCACTGCGAGAAGGCCTGGCACTTGTCCCAGGAGAAGCTCTTGGCGTCGGTGCCGAGGTAGCGACCGAGCATGTTGAGCAGGTAGGTGCCGAGGTCGAAGGGCTGGGTCGGATCGGGCGTGACGAAGCCGTGTTTGCCCTTGGGATCGAGCATGGGCAGGATGAAGCCGTCCCAGGTGCCGTCGGGATTTCTGTACATGAAGCGCTGGGGCGGATCGAGACGCGGCACGTCGAGGCCGTCGTCGACCGGAACCACCGCTGCGAGGTGATCCACGTCCATCAGCACGGGCTCGCCCTTGCTGTTCTGGTAGTGGTTCATGCGCACGGTACCCTCGGTGGTCCAGGTGTCGATCATCACCTGGTTGTCCGACTTGCCGTATTGCGGGTCGTCGTGGTCGTAGGGGATGTAGCCGGCGGCACGGCCCAGCGCGATGCCGTCCGCGATCATCACGCCCGGGTCGCCCACCGACGGCATCAGCATCACGTTCGTGTGCACCGTCTCGCCCGTGCCGTAGGTCAGCTTGCGCTTGCCGCTCCAGTACGGCGCCCAGTTCATCGGATCGGCCGGGTCGAGCGCGATCTGCGACAGCCCGAGGAAGCGGCGCAGATCGGGCGTGTTCCGCCGCATCCCGAAGCCGTCGGTCAGCGCCCTGAGCGGCGAGCCCGCGTCCCAGTTCTCGCCGTCGAGCGCCACGTCGTAGCCGAAGGTCGTGAGGTCGACGTACGGCGAATCCGACGGGATCACGCAACCCTCCGGCGTCTTCGGCGCGAGCACGCCGTGGTAGACGGCCAGCTCCAGCCTGTCGCCCTTGTCGGACGAGACAGTGACCTGGAAGGTCGTCGACGCGGGCGCCGTGGCGGTAGCCGGGACGGCCTGCACCGCCGCGCAGCGGTACTCGTGCGTGTCGAGGTTCTTCAGCACCACGGTGTCTTCGGGCGCGAGCGCGGGAAGATCGGCGATCGGGAGCATCTTCGAGTGGTCGTCCAGCGTGTTGCTCTCGTTGGTGTGCAGCATCAGCTTGCCGTTCGCCTGGAAGAACAGCGGTCCGAGCGCGCGCAGCACCATCGCATTCTTGACGCCGCCCAGCGTCGAGCGACGACCGATTTCGTTGAGCATGCCGCCCGGCACGATCGACACGACGGTGCTGATCTGCGGCTCCAGCCCGGCGATCGTCGCATCGGTGATGCCGCCCAGCGATCCGCCCATCACGTCGATCGAGGCCGAGCCGCCCACGTCCACCTTGCCGTCGCCGTCGAAATCGCCGGCCAGCCCCGGCGAGCCGTGCCCGGCGGGGTCGAAGGCCCACTTGTTCGTGCCGTTGAAGCCGCGCAGCGTGCGCACGATCTGCATCACGTCGACCACGGTCTGCCGGACCTCGTCGCGCGTGTGGAACACGTACGCCGTCCAGTAGTCGTCGCCGGAGTCGACGGAGCCGTCGCCGTTCCAGTCGAGCGCGCGGCCGCCGAGCAGCGCGTTGCCGAGCCCCGTCAGCCCGGCCGCCTGGAACTGTCCGCGCACCAGCGCCAGCTCCGCCGCCGTGAGCGCGACGCCGTGGCTCGGCGCGTCGATGCCCATGGTGGCGATGCCGAAGCTGGCGAGGATGCCGCCGAAGGGCAGCGCGTCGAACATGCTGCCGCCGTGGCCGTGGATGAAGATCGCGACCGGCGCCGGCCCCGTGCGCTTCTTCGGGACGAAGATCCAGAACGGCACGTCCTCGCCGCGCGGCGGCTTGTCCAGGTTCCAGACCTGATCGTAGAGCGGCAGCCGGTTACCGTGCTTGTCGTTACGCGGGAAGAACTGCGGCGAGTCGACGGTGCCGGTGACGACGTAGTCGACGGCCTTCATCGTGGCCTCGAAGCCCGCCACGGTGGCGTCGGACGAGCCGGTGAGGCTCAGGATCTTTCCAGCGAGCGTCGTGAACTTGTCGGCCGGAACGATCTTGGTGTTGGTCACGCCGGGCTTCTTGTCCGCAGCGTCGACCAGGGTCGAGAGCTTCGCCGGGAAATCCCTGCCGATCTTCTTCAGCGGCCCGAGACCGTAGAGCCCGTCGCGCACCAGCTTGTAGTCGTGCGTGATGCTCTGCGTCGTGAACGCCCAGGTGAAGGCCACGTCCTTGATGCCGAGGTCGTAGCGCGGCAGGCACGCCGCAAGCGGCTTGAGCTCGCCCGTCTGCGCGGCGTTGTTGATGCCCGGGAACGGCGAGCGCACGGAGTCGCCCGCCGGCGAGGTCAGCCGCTTGGTCAGGACGACCGCGTAGGTCGTCTCCTCGCGCATCGGCATCACCGGCTTCATGATCAGCGTGTTGGTCTCGCGCTCGTAGAACTCGAGGCGCTGGCCGGTGGGCGTCCCGTCCAGCGTGTCGGGATGATCGAGCACGCCGTCCATGTCGGTGTCCTCGCCCGGATCGAGCTTGCCGTTGTGGTTCAGGTCCTCTTCCGTCGTGTCGACGGTGATCGTTTCCTGCGTGGAGCGCGGATCGTGCTCGGGCTCGCCGCTGGCGGTGTCGGGCGGGTAGAGGTCGGGGTTGGCGAGCACCTCCGGGTAGTTGCCCTGCCCGAGGTCGAGCGGCACCGCCTCGCAGTAGCCGGGCGAGCCCGGCGTCACGTCGATCACCAGGACGGCGTCGTCCTTGAAGTTGAAGTTGTCGTTGTAGTGCCGCTTGATGATGACGTTCGGGTCGATCGGCTTCGAGAAGCTCACCGTGATCGGCGCGAGCGTCCCCCACCCGCTCGCCTTGTCGAGCTCGGCGCGGGTCTGCTGCTCCCAGGCCGTGTGCGCCGCGAAGATGCTGGCGTTGAGGCGCAGATGCGTCGGCGAGCCCGGATCGAAGCGCGTGGCGAAGTCGTTCGGCAGCGGGATCTCGGGGAACGGCGTGTGATACACGTCGAAATTGACGACGGGGCCGTTGCCGGGCGGCGTCGAGCCGAGCACCTCCGGCTTGAAGTTGCTCGAGCAGCCCACGGTCACACCGACAAGCAGCGCGCCGAGAGCCAAGCGGGAGAGGATCTTCACAAGCATCTCGATCTCCTCCTTCCTACAGCCGGTAGCCGAGCAGGAGCCGTCCGCCGTAGACGGGTGGGGCGTTCTTGCCGCTGGCGTCGCGCAGGGCGGAGCCCGGTGCGAGCATGCCGCCCTCGGCGCCGGCCGAGAGCTCGGTGTGGTGGAGGTACAGCCGGTAGCGTACCCCGACATCGACCTCGGTGCCCCAGTACGAGCCCGGATCGCCGCCGAGCGCGTTCTCCGGGATGCCGCCGGCGATGTCGGTGTTGAACGGATCGACGTTCTTCTTCGGCGCGAACGCGAACAGCACGCCTCCGTAGGTCTCCAGATGTTCGATCGGCTGGACCCACAGCCGCGGGAAGAACACGAGCGCGTCGGTGAGCCCGCCGCGCGTCGGCAGCCGCTCGATGCCGGCCGGCGGGGCGCCGACGAGCTGCGGGTTGGCCGCCGTGGCGTAGCCGCGACCGGTCTGCGCGGCCTGCACGTAGCGGAACAGGAGCAGCCCCGTCTCGAACATCGGATCGGCGTGGAAGCCGCGCAGGTTCGCGTCGTGGATGTTCTCGTCGCCCGAGGCGTAGACCAGATCGAGCACGCCGCCCGCCTTCGCGAAGTCGAGCGCCGCACGCAGCGCGCCGCCGAGCTGGCTGACGTTGTCGACCGGGATCTGCCGGGTACCGGCGAGCGTGGTCTTGCCGGAGACCACCGCGCCCTCCGCCTCGAGCTTCAGCTTGGCCTTGGCGATGTCGATCGTGGCGCCCGCCGCGGGATCGACCACGGTCACGTCGAGGGTCCTGCCGTCCCGGGTGGTCTGGTTTCTCCGCACGATGAAGAAACCGCCGTGCACGGGCTTGCCCTCGCCGACGTTCATCTCGGCGATGTACTCGTGCGCCTTGTCGCCGGAGAGCAGCACGTCGTCGTTCCGCACCTTGTCGATGGCCACGGTGGCGGTGATGTTCGCGTCCGTCAGCGGACCGGTGCCGACGAAGCCGCGCAGCACCAGATCGCCGCCGCGCGGATCGGTGAAGCGCGCCGAGCCCGGCTCCCAGCCGTGGTCGCCGTCGTTGGCCACGAGCCCCAGCGCCCAGTGGCTGGTCATGAAGCCGCCGCCGAAGTGCAGGTAGCGCCCCAGCGCGACGAGCCCCCAGCCCTTGCGGAGCCGCGTCGTCAGCTCCTGCGAGTTCGGCATGCCCTCGCCGGCGACGGGATCCTGGCTGGTCCAGGTGCCGGTCGGCAAATCCTGCTCGTACTCGCCGGAGATGAACACGGTGTCGGCGATCGGCTTCACCGTCATCAGCTTCGCGCCGAGGCGGAACAGCGGCGAGAGCGCCACGCCGCTCTGGAACTTGTTGCCCTGCGCGTCGACCTCGAAGCTGTTGACTCCCTCTGCGCGCCCCGCCAGCCGCATCGGGATCGCCAGCCGCCAGCCCCACTTGTCGAACGAGAGCAGCGGCTGGTACGTGTCGGCGGGCGGCGCCTCTTTCTGTGGGGCAGCAGCCGCGGGTGCGGCGGGCGTTGCCGCGGTTGCGGCGGGCGCGGCAGCCGGCTCGGCGTGTGCGACCGCACCAGAGCCGAGAGCCGCCCCCACGAGCGCCGTCGCCATCGAGAATCGTCTGACCGCGCCCCCCCGCGGAATTCGCCGCCGGCCACCAAGAACAAGCCTGGTCCCGAGCATGGCGGCGAGCCTAGGCGATTGTCGCCGCGATGTCGTGGACGTCAATACCAGTGGCGCAACGGCCCGCCGGCCGTGGCAAACGTTTTCCCAGCGAAGCGCCGCCCGGCGCGTTGACAACGCGCAGCGTCGTGGAGCGTGGGGGCCCCCGGCCGGGCCCGAGCCCGGCCTTGGTGGGCCCGCGCCGCGCGCAGCGAAGCGAGCACGGCGCGACGCGCTGCGACGCGGCAACGCGGGGGGCAGCCGGATGCGATGGAGAGACGCCACGCTCGAGCTTCCACAAGGCGAGCGGCGTTGTCAGCGATGAAAGACTAGACGTACAATGAGGCATGAGGCTTGGGGCTGTCGTGCTGGTGGGGTTGTGGCTGGCGGCTTGTTCAAGCGGGAACAGCAACAGCGGGCAGCCCGCGCCGACGGGCAGCGAGATCTATACGATCTGCGGCCAGGGCCCGGACTGCCAGAGCGGCATCTGTCTCAAGGACGAGGCGAGCGAGTACTACTGCTCGAAAACCTGCAAGACCGACGGAGACTGCAAGAGCGCCAATGGCGACTTCACCGGCAAGTGCCGGCCGATGGGCAACCAGGGAATGTTCTGCACCGTCTGCCAGCAGGACACCGGGTTCGTGTGCATCGACGGCAAGCCGACCAAGTGCTCCAGCCTTCCCGACAGCTACTGCTCGCAGTGCGGCTGCGCCGACAACACCAAGTACTGCGCCACGGACCACTGCGCTGCCAAGAAGCAGATCCTGTCGCCCTGCACCTCCGACGAGGAGTGCATCGCGGGCGACTGCGCCAACCTCGGCAACAACACGAGCAAGGTGTGTCTCAGGAAGCTTGGCACCAGCTGCAACGACGCCGACTGCGAAGTCTGCCAGAAAGGCACCTACTGCTCGCGACATTGCGCCGACGACTACGGCTGCCAGAACAACGATATCTGCTTGTTCGTCGCCGCGGGCGGTCAAGGCGAATGCTACCTACCCTGCCCCAACGACGACCAGTCGATCTGCGAACCCTACAACCTGACCTGCACCATCACGCCCGACGCCACCTGGTATTGCGGGCCGTACTAGCGGCGCGGCCGCGCTAAACGTCGATCGCGAGCATGCGGCTCAGCGTCGCGTAGCCGAGGCGCGCGTAGAGGCGGCGGGCGGCTTCGTTGCGTTCCCAGACGTGGAGGCGGACCGTGCGGTAGCCGTGCGCGGTGGACCATTGGTGCGCATGATGCAGCAAGCGAGTGCCGATACCCTTGCGGCGGTGCGCGGTGGCGACGGCGAGGAAATGGATGAAGGTGTGGGTATCCGCGTGGCGACCGAGCGTGGCACGGCGACGCACTTCCTCCAGCGTGAGCACGCCGGCAATCTCCTCGCCGAGCTCGGCGATGAAGATGCGCTGCGTGCGGTTTTCGATCAACTCGCTCCAGTAATCGCGGAGCTCGCCCTCGCTCGCCGGCGCAAACACCGACGGCAGCACCGCTGCGTCCTCGTTGAAGAACGCGCCGAGCAGCCCGGCCAGTGCGTCGATGTCACCGGGGAGCGCTTCGCGGATGGTGGGGGTGTGGGGCATACGTCGGAGGGTACCGCGACGGACGGACATTTCCGGCACGTTGTTCGAGCACGCGCGCGGAAATGTCCGCCTCACCGACGAGGTGCGGCTCGCGCGTCGCGGGCAGGCGCGCGAGCCGCGGGGGGCAGCTAGTAGATCGCGGACGACGTACCGCACCTGTGCATCACCCACAGGTTGGGTTCAGCGCCGCTGGTCGCCTCGAAGATCTCGTCGTTGCCGTCCGCGTCGAGGTCGTGGGTGACCACCAGCGCGAGCGGTCCGGCGCTCTGCTGCACGCTGACCGGGCCGCCGGGGCCGAGCGTGCCGTCACCGTTGCCGGCGTAGACCGCCAGGGCACCGCCCTTGGCGACCACCAGCAGCGCGGCGGGCCCGCCCGCGCGCGACAGGATGTGCGCGCCCCGCCAGCCGTATTCGGGCATGAGCACCTGGCCAAACGCGCCTTGCTGCGACCACAGATTGATCGTCGCGCCGGTGCCTGCGAACGGCATGTCCGGCCGACCGTCACCGTCGAGGTCACCCAGATCAACCGGGTAGCGCGGCGCGTAGGGCACGGCATGACAGCTCGACCGCTGATTCAGCGGCCCGTACATCACGCACAGTCCGCCGCCCCCGTACGGCGCCAGCAGCAGATCCGTGCGCCCGTCGTGGTTGAAGTCGACAGCACGCAGCAGGAACGCTTTCACGTTGATGTGGAAACGCGCTGCAGCATCGGCGCCCGGCAGGATCTCCAGCCCAGCGCTCGACTTGAACGCCAGGTCGTCGTGCAGATCGCCGTTGAAGTCGCCAGCGACCACGTTGCTCACGTCGGGGAAGCCAGCGGGCGCCACAGCGTTCCTGGTTCCGTTGGCGCGCACCAGGGTCCAACCGGGGCTGCCGTCCACGGTGATGATCTGCTTGGCAGTGCCTTCGACGTTGGCGAGTGCGACGCCGGTCGCCTTGATCTGGACGCTGGGTCCGAGCGAAAACTCCCCGCTGCGGTCGTTGTACAGAATGCCGACGGTGTTGTTGCCGACCAGAATCACGTCCTGGATTCCGTCGCCGGTCACGTCGCCGAACAGTAGCTGCCAGGGCGTCTCGCTGAGGGCATACCGGACCCTGGAGTACGGCACGCCATCGCTGCACGCAGTCTTCGGCGGCGCGCAGAGCGGCAGGTGCGGATACACCTCGAGCCCGTACGACGCGTCGAAGACCAGATCCGTACGCCCGTCGCCGGTCACGTCCGCCAGCCGGAGCGTGCCCCGCGTGGACGGCAGATCGATGGGCTCGCCGCCGCTGAGTAGGAGCTTGCTGGGCCAGTTCGTGCCCTTGGGGCCGGACACGGCGAGGTCGGCAATGCCGTCGCCGTCGAGATCCGCCGCCTGGAGCTGCGTGGCGCCCGGCATCTCGAGCAGCGTGCGCCCGACGAGCAAGCCTTCCTGCCCGTTGAGCTCGTACGCGTCGACGACGGTCGGCGAGAGTCCAATCCTCTTCATGGTGACAATCTCGTCACGGCCGGTGCCGCCGAGAGCAGCGGCCTTCACCGCGAACCACCCCGTTCCTGACAGCTGCGCGATGTTCATCAGCTTGCCGGTGCCGGTGCCGGCCAGGACCTGCAGCGACTTGCCTGTCACCACCGCGGCATCCGGACGACCGTCGCCGTCGAAGTCGCCGACCGCGAGCGCGCGGATCGCGCCTTCAGGCGTGGCATCGGAGAACGTGTCCGAGCTCATCATGTGCTCGAACGGCACGCCGCCTCCGAGCAGCACGTCGATGCGGTTCGGCCAGGCCGCGCGCGGGAGCACCAGGTCCTCGTAGCCGTCGCCGTTCATGTCCTTCGCGGCCATGTCGGTGCCCAGATAAGCCGTTGGATCGGCGACGACCTGGGGCGACCACGGCTGCTGTCCGCAGCTGCCCTTGTAGTAGACGATCGCTCCCTGGCCGTTGCCTCGGCTGGCCGCGACCACCAGGTCGGGCGCTCCGTCCGTGTTGAAATCGCCCGTCACCATGCCCACGGGCGCCGCGTCCATGCCCAGGTCGATAGCGCCGCCGTCGACGAACGTGCCGTCGCCGTTACCGAGCCGCAGCCGCAGCGCGCCGTAGGCCGTGACGCCATACCGGCTCGAACCGGTCACGGTGTCCGGATGGCCGTCGCAGTTGAAGTCCGCCACGACCACTTGCGGGTCGAATTGTGCAATTGCAGAACGCGAAATCCGCGATGGCCCGAACGGACCGCACTCGATCGACAGGACATTTCCGCTGGGTGGCGGCGCGACGCCTTCTGGCACAACGCCTGCGTCGGGGTGCGCACTGAAGTACGTACCGGATTCTCCGGTGGAACCACACGCGAACAGCAGGCCCGACGCGAGCAGCAGCGCTGCCGCCGGCAAGCCGATCCGCGTAGAACGCGAGATGGACATGATGTGCCCCCTTGTCTGCGTCTTCCTCGAGGCGCTGTGAGACCCGGTTGCAACAAGCGTTCCGTTGCCGTTCCGGAAGCCACGCGCCGGGCGCACGCACTGCGCGCGCGGCGTGCGTCCATGCAGCGCTTGCGGCGATGCGGCGCGGTGCGCGCAGCCGCCCCTGACTTCGCCTCAGGGCGCGTGCGAGAGCAGGTACGCCTGCACCGTCTGTCCCCACGCGCTCGGCACCAGATTGCTGGAGCTCTGGTTCACGTTGAGCAGGTCGGGCGCGCAGTTGCTGTAGGAATCGAAATCCCAGGCGAGGTTGGGGATCTGCTTCTGCTCCACGTCGTTGTAGAAGCTAGTCGCGTTGTTGAGGCTGCCGTACTCGCCGATGATCACGGGGATGTTCGAGTAGGTGTAGGAGCTCGCCGGGGGCGGATAGCCGTGCACCTCGTAGACGACGTTGTCGTACGAGAGCGGCTTGTTGGCATAGAAGGAGATGTCGCTGGTCCAGCCGTTGCCCTGCACGCTGACGATGTGGTGCGGCACGCCGAGCTTGTCCTCCTCGGCGCGGATCACGCCCACCGCGTGGCTCATGGCGGCGGAGATCTGCGAGTTCGACAGCTTGTTGCCGCCGGGCTCGTTGGTCAGGCCGAACAGCACGAACTTCGAATGGGCGAAGCTGTCGACCAGCGCCTTGTAGACGGCGTCGGTTCCGGTCGGGAACTTCGACTTGTCGGGCGTGGTGGTGCTGTCGGAGGGCAACCCGGTGGCCTCGGGATCGCCGTCGACGGTGTCCTGACCAATCATGGACGCGTCGCTGCGCAGCGACACCAGCACGTACACGCCGGGGTTCTGGCCGAGAGCGTTGATCACGCCCGTCATCGGCGTCTTGTACTGCGACGGATTCGAGAGCCAGCTGCTGACGGTGGGATAGCTGTCCATGCCGAGCGAGATGCGCACGAAGTTCGGCTTCCAGTCGCTGATGAGCCCGCTCAGCATCTGCTTCAGCGTCTGGTCGGGCGAGCTCATCCACAGTGAATTGTCGTAGCCGCACAGGTAGATGTCGTCGGCGTTCACGCCGCGGCCCATCCACTGGCTGCCCGAGCCCTTGCCGTCGGCGGCGTAGATCTTCGCGCCCTTCGTGTAGAGCCAACCCTTCGGCAGCGTGCCGCCGCTGCCGCCACTGCCCGCAGTGCCGCCACTGCCCGCAGTGCCGCCACTGCCGGACGTGCCGCCCGCACCGGAGCTGCCGCCCGCACCGCTACCGCCGCTGCCCGCAGTGCCGCCGCTACCGGACCCGCCGGCAGCTCCGCCTGCGCCGGTGCCGGCACTTCCGCCTGCGCCGGCGCCGCCCGTGCCCGTACCCGCGCTGCCGCCGGTGCCCGTGCCACCGCTTCCCCCTGAACCGTGCGACTTGTTCGAGCTCGACGACGAGCACGCCAGAGGCAGGAGGCCGAGCAGGATCACGAGCTTGAAGTGAAGGCTGCGCATGTGGGGATGTTCTCACTGTTGGGGCGCAAAGCGAAGAGGCACGTCTGCGGGGACGCGCTCCCGCCTCGCCGAAGCCAGCACCCACACCGGCCCGTCGTCGCTCACGACCGCGTCCGGGCTGGATCCGGGGTACCGAGGCTACTCCACCGCCGCCGGCAGCCCGACGCGAGGCCGGAGCAGATTTGCGGCAACCCGTCCGGTGCGCACGGCGGCTTCCATGCTGGCGGTGGGCTGCGAGCCCTGCATCCAGTCGCCGGCGAACACCAGATTCTCGTACGGGCTCTTGTCCTGCTCGGGGCGGAACTTCCAATGCCCGGGTTCCATCAGCAGGTAGCGCAGGTGGTGGGCGGTGTTGCGACGGAACTCGTGGTGGCAGCCGCCGGTCTGGTTGACGATGGCATCGATGTCCACCTTCGGCTTGTCGACAAAGGGCAAGTCCACGAAGTTCTCGAGCAGCTCGCGCACGATCTCCGCGTCGGTCAGGTCGCCGTGCAGCCCCTCTTCGCCCTCGAACTCGATCACCGAGCCCCAGTTGCTGGCTTCTAGCTCGCTCACGCGGTTGGTGTAGTCGATGATGGTCGGCGCCGGCTCCGGCGTGCCCATCACGACCGTCGTGTAGTCGGGCGGCATCACCTTCTCCGGCAGCCACATCCGGAGCGAGATCGACGCCACGCTCCTGAGCTCCCAGATGCGGCGTAGCTGCGGCTCGTCCAGCACCGCGCGCTCGAAGTCCGGCGTCGTGCGCAGCAGCGCGCGGCTGGAGCGCACCGGCAGCGTCCACACCACCAGGTCGAAATCCGTTCCGTGGCGGAGCTCGCGCTCGGGCGCCCCCGCGGCGGGCGCGGGATCGCCGACCGGATAGGGATTGTCCGCCAGCGAGTAGCTGCCGCCGATCGGCGTCACGTCCACGTGATCGTCGACGCCCGCGATCGGCACCGGCGTCGCCGTGGGCTGCGTGACGACCTTCTCGATGCGGCGCGTGCCCGGATCGAGCTCCACCCGCGTCACCTTGGTGCAGAACTCGATCTTTCCGCCGAGCGACTTGAAGAGCTTGGCGATGGGCGCGACGATCACCTCGCTGAGCCCGCCATTCAGATAGTAGACGGTGCTGTTGGCGGGGCTCATCAGGTGCTGGAAGCCGACCATGCCCACGTACGCCGAGCCCGGCGCCGGGTAGTTGAAGGCGAGCTCGAGCACGTAGCGGAACCAGCTCTTCTTCGTGAGCTCGATGTCGAGACCCGACGCGACCGCGTACGCGGTAAACGAATGCTCATCGAGGTCCGGCTTGAAGTCCTCGGTCAAGAGCCGGACACCCGTGGTGGCGAACCACTTCCCGGCGGCAAGCTTCTCCGTGAAGCTCATGCCCTGGTAGCCGACGAAGCCGTTGTGGAAGAGCGCGCCCACGTCGAGCGGGCCCTGCGGGATGTCGAGGCGGTTCACGGCGCGGGCGCCCGTCTCGTACATCAGGTGCACGCCCTCGTTGTTCGAGAACCAACGCGGACTGGTGACGGGATGACCCGCGCGCTTCAGCAGCCTCTGCAGCTTGTCGTAGTAGCCGAAAATGCCGTGGAAGCCGGTTTCCATGTAGCGTCCATCCGGCAGACGCCAGCTGGATGCCTTGCCACCGAGCCGGTGCTCCATGCACAGGATCGTGACCTCGAAATGGTCCTTGCCGCCTTCTTGCAGGAGGTGGATCCCCGCCGACAGCGCCGACAGCCCACCTCCCAGGATCACCACCTTCTGCTTCGCCACGGCGGCATCGTGGTGAAGCCGGCGATGGGGGTCAACCGGGAATTACTGGGCCGGAGCGGTGCTGGGCGCCGCAACCGGATCGGCGTGCCAGCGGAAGTTGTCGACCAGCACCGTGGAATCAAGGACGTGATCGCCGACGTCCCAGATCGCGAAGCGCAGCGTCACCTCGCTGCCGGGCTGTACGCCCGAGCTGGTGGTCAGCCAACCGGTAGCCGCATGACCGTCGAACGCCGTGCCCGTCAGCTGGCTGGTACCGAGGGGACAAGCAAAGGTCGCGCCGCCGGCGTTCTGCGGCGAACAGACACCGAGCAGCTTGTTGTCGACGGAGATGGCGTCCTTGTCGTTGTCGAAGGCGATCGAGCCGCCCACGGTGACGCCCGGCGCCGGCGTCTGCAGGAGCGCGAAGTTGTCGTTGTACTGCGTGCAGACGTAGAGCGGGAACTCGTAGCTGAAGAAGTCGAAGTCGACCGAGAAGCTCTGCATGTTGGTGGGCACCCGCACCACCACCTCGAGCGCCGCCGGATCGTTCGCCGCGGTGTCCGTGTTGGTCGTGGAGGGGCAGAACGCGCTCGGGACCGGGAAGCCCGTGGGCACCTTCGAGGTCGTGCCCATCTGCGCGCCCGCCGGATCCTGGTAGCCGGGATCGCTCGGACGGCGCGCCGTGCCCGAGGAGAGCGCGAGCAACTGCGTGCCCTCGCGCACCTTCACGTTCGGTCCGAAGTCGGAGAGGATGCCGTGCGACAGCTGGTTCATGCCAGGCGTGCCGTCGGCCATGACGTACTTGGCGCTGACCAGGCCCCAGGTCTTGTCGTTCGCGATGCGGCACAGACCGATGGCGTACGCCCCCTTGATGGGATCGGACTCGTCGATGCTGGCGATCGACTTGTCGCAGCCCGTGGGCTCGTCGTCGGCCTTGCCGCTGCAGTCCTGATCGACGCCGTCGCCGGGCACGTCGTAGGCGCCCGGGTTGGTGCCGGCGGCGCACTCGTCACAGTCGCCCTGGGCGGCGGTGAAGCCGTCCTTGTCGTAGTCGATGTTCGGGTCTGGATTCGCGCAGCCGCCGCTGCCGCCTCCCGCGCCCGCTGCTCCGCCGGTTGCTCCACCGCTGCCGCCCGTGGCGCCGCCGCTGCCGCCCGTAGCGCCGCCGCTGCCACCCGTGGCGCCGCCGCTGCCGCCGGTCGCGCCCGTGCCGCTTCCGCCCGAGCCGCCACTCGAGAACAGATCGCTGTTCGTCTTGCCGCCGCAGGCCGAAAGCACCAGAGCGGCCGCAACTGTCCCTACAAAACCAAGAAAGACCCCACGCATAGCGGCGCAGCCTGACATCGGTCGGGGTGCCAGGCAAACGCAACCGCGCGTTCCAGCCGGGCTGGACGGTTCAGTGCAGCGTGACGGAAGTGGTGGCGGTGCCGGAGATGGAGCCGTCGAGTGATCGCGCCACCACACGCGCGACCAGCCCCTCGTCCTTCGGCAGCGCGGGATCGTCGAGCACCATCACCGGGATCTCGAGACCGGGGCGATCGAGGATGGGCGTGCCGTCCGCGCGCTCGAGAAAGAAGCGGTACTCGAGCCTGACCTGCTCGTCCGGATTCTGGACGCGCCACTCGAGAACGGTCAGGTCCGGGTCGTTCTTGACCACCTCGACGGTGAAATGGGGATCCTCGTAGCGCTTGACCAGCTCGGCAAAGGCGACGCCGTTCGCCGGCTGGCCGTTGAAGGTGCCGGTCACGCGGCAGCTGCCTTCCCAGAAGTCGCCGAGCCAGTTCCACCAGCCCCCGAACATGTTCACGACGCTGCCAAGCAGGTTCGGCGGCGGCGCGTCGACGATGGGGGTGAGCTGGTCGTGGTAGCGCGGCGTGATGCGCAGCGACGTATTCCACTCCGGAGCGTCGAAGGTCCACTCGGCCGAGTAGATGGCGTGCTGATCGGGCGAGCGCCAGAACCGCGTGCGCTTCCAGCGATGCGAACCGATCAGCTTGTCGAAGGTGTTGTCGCTGCGGATGAGCCCGGCACCGCCGTAGGCCGGGAGCCCCGGCGTGCGGCCGTCCGGCTCCCACACGGTGGTGAGCAGGATCTCGTCGTTCGAGTCGAGCTGGATGCTCATCCACTCGTACTGCTCCTGGTTCGGGATGCGGAAGGGCGTGACGTAGAACGGGCCCCACTGGTGGTCGTACCAACCGAACCCGTCGACCGCGACGGTTTCCTGGCTGCCGTCTTCGTGCGTCAGATCGAGCGTACCCGTCACCGAAAGGCGCGTCATCGAGTAGTAGTTGAACGACCCGAGCTTGCCGAACGGCAGGTGGCCGACGCCACCGGCCTCGTAGGGACGCTTGGTGCAAGCAAGCTCGAGGTCGACCGAGAACTTTCCGGCGTCGTCCTTGGCGGACAGCCGGGACGCGAAGGGAACCGGATCGCCCGCGGCGTCGAGCTTCGTCTTCCACTCGTCCGTGCCGCCGCCATGCCTGAACGTGAGGTCGAGCCGCTCGGACGAAGGACGGATGATGCCCCACGCCGTGCCTGTCCAACCGCCGAGGTAGCGGTCCTGCGCGTCGAACGCGCGGACGACCAGAAAGCGGATGTACTGGGTGAAGTACGCGGCGAACACCACGAAGGTGCGCCCTGCGCCGCCCACCTCCTTGACGTGGCTGTTCACGTACACCCACTCCATGTCGCCGAGCGCCGGGTTGGCGACGCCCAACGGCAGCAGGCGATGCCAGCCTTCGTCGCGCGGGAACGTCAGCGCGGAGCCGTTGCGGTGGTAGGGCCAGGTATTCCAGGGCGGCGGCATGGGAGGAGTCGAAGAAGCTCCACGTTTGCAGCAACGTCAAGCTCGACGGCTCCCGCCGTCGATGCACGCGCCACGCGAGGGGTGCAGTCGCGGGAAAATGCTTTGTATACATAGCAAATTGCCGCAGCCGGAATCACCTCGGCCCGCGCGCCCGCGGCCGGCACCCTGGCCCCCCGGCGTCAGGCGCGCGTGCCTCACTCTTCGCCCGGGCCCTCGGCAAAGCGTGGCATCATCCGCGCATGACGGAGCTCGGGCGGGTCGGTCGTTTCCTGTGGATTCCATTGGGGATCGCGCTTTTCGCGTGCAACCACCGCAGCCAGCCGGCACCGAGCCCAGGGCCTTCGGCGGCCGCTCCGTCGACGGCCGCTCCGTCCGCCGCTCCCGCGCCCAGCGCCGCAGCGTCGACGGCGCCGGCAACCGACGGAAACAGCTGCGGCGGCCTCGATTGCCGGCTCTACGACACGCCCGCCGAGGCATTCGCCGCCGTGCTGGCGGACAAGCCGCTCGTTCTCGCGGTGGGCGAGACGCACGCGCAGCGCGGCAGCGAAGGCGTCGAGTCCGCAACGAAGCGCTTCACCGAAGAGCTGCTTCCGACGCTGAAGGGCCGCGCCAGCGATCTGGTGCTGGAGCTGTGGCTCGGCAACAGCCGCTGCCAGAAGCAGGTCAAGAAGGTCGCAAAGCAGCAGAAGGTGGTGACGAAGCACCAGGCGAAGGGCGATCAGAACGAGTTCATCACGCTCGGCACGGTCGCCAAGAAGCTCGGCATCCAGCCCCACGCCCTGCGTCCCTCCTGCGAGGAGTACGACAAGATCCTGAAGGCCGGGCCGAACGACGTGGAACAGATGCTCGACATGATCGCACGGCTCAGCGGCGACGACCTCACGAAGCTCCTCGAGCTCAACAAGAAGAAAGGCAACGGCGACAAGATGCTGATCGCGTACGGCGGCGCGATGCACAACGATCTGTACCCGCGCAAAGGGCTGGAGCAGTGGAGCTACGGGCAGCGCGTGGCGAAGGCCGCCGGCGGGCGCTACGCGGCGCTCGATCTGATCGTGCCGGAGTTCGTGAAGGACACCAAGGCGTGGCAGTCGCTGCCCTGGTATCCGTACTTCCATCGGGGACAGTACCCGGGAAAGACGCGGCTCTACCGGCCGGGCAAGGGCTCGTGGGTGCTGGTTTTTCCAGAGACGAGCGCCGCCGGCGCGCCGGCTGACGCGGGGCGGGATTAGCTCCGTCATTTCGGCCGAAGTTCGCGCTCCGCGGGGGTACAAACGCGCGGCGCACCGGCGTAGACTCTGCGCCATGTCGATCAACACCGTCTACGTCATCGACGCCGTCCGCACGCCGATCGGGAAGTTCCGCGGCTCGCTCGCCACGGTGCGCACCGACGACCTGGCCGCGCTCACGATCTCGGCCCTGGTCGAGCGCCAGCCCGCGCTGGCGGAACGCATCGATCAGGTCGCGTTCGGGTCGACCAACCAGGCCGGCGAGGACAATCGCAACGTGGCGCGCATGGCGCTCCTGCTCGCGGGGCTGCCCTACGAGGTGCCCGCCGTCACCGTGAACCGCCTGTGCGGCTCCGGGCTCGAGTCCATCAACGACGTGGCGCGCATGATCGCCCTCGGCGAGGCCGAGGTCGCCATCGCCGGCGGCGTCGAGAGCATGACGCGCGCGCCCTACTCGATGCCCAAGCCGGAAGAGGCGTTCGCACGCAAGCCGCCCACCATCTACGACACCACGCTCGGCTGGCGCTACCCGAACCCGAAGATGGCGCAGCGCTTCGACCTGATCGGCATGGGCGAAACGGCCGAGAATGTCGCGACCAAGTGGGGCATCACGCGCGAGGAGCAGGACCGCTATGCCCTCGGGTCGCAGCAGAAGGCCGCCGCGGCGTGGGAGCAGAAGCTGTTCGCCGACGAGATCGTGGCCGTGGAGGTGCCGCAGAAGAAAGGACCGCCCGTCATCGTCGACCGCGACGAGTCGATCCGGCCCGACACCAGCATGGAGAAGCTCGAAAGACTCAAGCCCGCGTTCCGCGAGGGCGGGACGGTCACGGCCGGCAACTCCTCGCCGCTCAACGACGGCGCGGCGGCGGTGATGCTCGCGAGCGAGAGCGTGGTCAAGGATCTCGGCATCGAGCCGGCGCTGCGCTGGGTCGCCTCCGCCACGGCCGGCGTGGACCCGAGCTACATGGGCGAGGGGCCGATCCCCGCAACGAAGAAGGCGCTGGCGCGCGCGGGGCTGCGCTCGCCCAACATCGACGTGATCGAGCTGAACGAGGCGTTCGCGTCGCAGAGCATCGCCTGCGTCCG
The DNA here is from genome assembly GCA_963826085.1 of uncultured delta proteobacterium. Lineage (GTDB taxonomy): Bacteria > Myxococcota_A > Polyangia > Polyangiales > Polyangiaceae > CAWDXG01. The sequence continues at coordinate 1,287,994 of CAWGVN010000001.1, forward strand.
CGGGCTCGATCTGGATCCGGCGCGGGTCAACGTGCGCGGCGGCGCACTGGCGCTCGGGCATCCCATCGGCGCTTCGGGCGCGCGCATCGTGGTCACGCTGCTCGGCGCAATGAAGGCCGACGACAAGGCGCGCATGGGGCTCGCCTCGCTGTGCATCGGCGTGGGCCAGGGCATCGCCACGTTGTTCGAGAAGGTCTGAGCGTGGGGACGCTGCCTGCCTGGATGCTCGAGGTGATCTCGCCTCGCCCTGATGATTCGTCCGATCTGCGCTGGGCGATCGAAACGGTCGCGGCGATGTGGGCGCGCGGCGACGGACGCAAGACGCTGCTCTGGCTCCGACAAGCCGCCGAGACCGCGCGCGGCGATGGAATGGACGACCGCGCCGGCGCGCTGGCACAGGCCGCGGCGGAGTTCGAGCGGCTCGGGTTGGGCGAGACCACGGCGTCCGGCGAGATCTCGTCGCCGGGCATGCCAGCCGCAGCAGCGCCGCCCGCGCCTTCCGCAGGTCCGCCTCCGGCCGCGCCTTCCGGAGCGCATCCGCCGGCGCCGTCTTCCGGATCACAAGGAGCGGCCACGCCTTCCGGAGCTCGTCCGCCCGTGCCGTCGTCGGGCAGCGCACCACGGCGCAGGCTGCCGCCCACGGCTCCCTATCCGCAGGCGGACGCGCCGACGCACCTGCAAGCGCCGGCTTCGGATCTGATCGAGGCCATCCGCAGCGTGGACGACACGGAGCCGGACGAACCGCCCATGCAGTCGGCACCTCGACCCTCGCGTCCCATGCCCCCGGCCGTCCGCCGCGAGCCGCTCGAGCCGACGGTGGTGATGGACGAGAAAGAGCAAAGCGCAGCCGTGGCTGCGGCCACAGGCGCACCGATCCCCACCGAGCCCCTCGCCTCGCCCGAGCCGCTCTCCAGCGAGAATCCTCCGACGATGGAGAGCCCGCGCGCCGCACTGGAGCCGATGCGTGCGGTCCGCGTCGCCGTGCGCCTGGGCGGCTCGGGCAACGAGCTGTCCGCAGTGCTGCTCGGCGACGGAGAGAAGGCGCCGGACGGCACGCAGGAAGCGATCCTGCTGGCTATCGGCGGTTCGTCACGGAGCTGAGCTCGCGCAGCCTACCGCTCCCCGTCGACCACCGCGCCCTCCGCCGCGGCCTGTCGCCGCGTGGGCATGGGGAGCTTCCATGCGATGAGGGCCCAGACGGCGACGCCGCAGGCCAGGACCACGAACAGGAGCCCGTAGTGGGAGCCCACCACGATGTCCTTGCCCTTGCCGCCTCTGAGGAACACGGCGCCGAGCAGCGCTCCGGCGAACGAGCCGAGGTACTGGCTCATGTTGAACACGCCGGTGGCCTTGCCGCGATTTTTCGCGGGGGCGAGCCGCGTCAGCAGCGACGGCATGATGGCTTCGAGCAGGCTGAAGCCGATGAAGTACAGGGCGATGGCCAGGAAGAACAACGTCACGCTGCGGCCGCCGCTCGTGAACAGCAAGAGCCCGCCGCCCAGGGTCAAGAGCGAGAAGTACAGCGCTTCCTTCATGTAGCCGTCGCGTTCGGCGAAGATGATCGCCGGGACCATCACGACGCCGGCGATCAAGAGAGCGCCCAGGTAGATCAGCCACTCGTGCTGCTTTTCCACCAACGTGGAAAGCAGGAACGGCGCCACCAGGAACAGCCCGCGCAGCGTGGCGTTGAGCACGAAGATCCCGCTGTCCATCCTGAGCAGGTCCGGGTTCGTCACCACGTCCCGGAAGCCGCCGACGGAGACCTCGATCTCGTCCTGGTGCTGCTGCTTTTCAGGGGACGGCACGACGAACAGCACGACGAGCAGTGCGATGGGCGTGAGCACCGCCAACACCGCGAAGATCGACGCGACGCCGAAGTGACCCGCCAGAAGCGGACCGCCCACGAAGCCCACGCCGAAGGCGAGCCCGATGCTGCTGCCGATCATGGCCATGGAGCGCGTGCGCACCTCCGGTCGCGTCAGATCAGCCACGAGCGCCAGGATCACGGCGGCTACGGCTCCGGAGCCCTGCAGCGCCATGGCGCCGATGAGCATCCAGATGGAGTGCGCGAACGCCGCCCACACGCTGCCGGCGGTGAACATGCCGAGGGCCACGGCGATCATCGGCTTGCGGCCGATGTGGTCGCTCATCCAGCCGAACGGCACCTGGAACGCGGTCTGCAGCAAGGGGAACGCGCCGTAGGCCAGCCCGACCAGCAGCGGCGTCGCACCTTTCAGGTGGCTCGCGTACGGCCCCAGCACCGGCAAGACGAGGAAGATCCCGAGCATGCGCAGGAAGAACACGCCGCTCAGTGTGCCGACGGCCCGCCACTCCTGGCGGTTCAGCCGCGTTCGCTCTGCCTTCATGCGCTCCTGTTCTCCGCGACCTCCGCGAGGTCGGCGCGGAGTGTACACCGCGCATCGGTCTTGTCCTGCTCGCGTTGTCCGCGTCCCGCCCGCGCGACCCACGACGACGGGAAAACCGGCGGATCCGGCCGGGTATTCCTCCGGGCTGTGTCGGCATCACGGGCGCTGGCTGCGCAAACAGCGCCGTCGGGGGTTGCCCCAGTGCTTGCCGTCGCATCACGCAGCGGCGGCTGGCGCCGCCGCGTGGCCCGCCGAGTAGGGGCCCCCGGTTGCCCAGGGGCCCCTCTCACAGAACCGGACTTGTGGGCCTCACATCCGGCTCTTCGGGACGCCGACGTTCCCGACGGCCATCGGCACGAGGATACATCTCTGGTCCCTCGCGAGTCCGGCGGGCAGGTAGTTCGGCGTCGGTGCATCGCACCCTCAGCTATCCCAGCGCGAGCGTGAGCTGCACCGGGGCGGTGACGTTCGTGGCGTTGTGGACCTCCCACTGCTGCTCCAACGAGACCAGCCCGTGACCGGCAAACCATGCCCGGTCCAGCGCGTGGTCCACGGCGGGGCAGTGACTCAACGCCCACAGGGACCTGCGCCCCTTGTAGACGTTGTGCCACGCGGTGCGTGGTCGCACGCCGTGTCGGATGAGTTGACGTACGATGTGACGACGACGCTTCCAGTGCGCGAGCACCAGAGCGCGCAGCCGTCGCCTGATGTGCGCGTCCGTGCCGTGCAGCGTCCGCAACTCGGCTTGGCTGCACACGCAGAAGAAGCCCATCCAGCCGAGCAGATACGCGTTGATTCCGGCGATGCAGTCGCGCAGCGACTGCCCCCAGTTTCGCGGCGTAAGCTCGCGGACCTTGTCGGCGAGGCGGCGCTTCGACCGCTCCGACAACAACACTTCGACGTTCCCGTCCAGCGGCTTGCGCCGCAGACTGAAGCCGACGAAATGGCGCTTCTCCGGTCGCGACACGGCGCTCTTCTTGCGGTTCACCTTCAGCCGCAAGCGGCGTTCGATGAAGCTCACGATGCTAGCCATCACGCGCTGCCCCGACCGCTCGCTACGTACGTAGATGTTGCAGTCGTCGGCGTAGCGCACGAAGCGGTGCCCGCGCTGCTCGAGCTCGCGGTCGAGTTCGTCCAGCACGATGTTGCTGAGCAGCGGGGAAAGCGGTCCGCCTTGCGGCGTGCCCTCCTCGTTGCTCACCACCACTCCGTCCGGCATCACCACCTTGGCCTTGAGCATGCGGCGGATGAGATCGAGGAGCCTCCGATCGTCGATCTTCTGCTCCAACCTCGCGAGCAGACGCTGGTGGTGGACCCGGTCGAAGAATTTCTCCAGATCCAGGTCGACCAACCAGTCGTAGCCCTCCTCCACATAGCCCTTGGCTTCGGCGATCGCCGTGTGACAGCTTCGCCCCGGCCGGAAGCCATGGCTGCTTGCGTGGAACGTCGGCTCGTAGTTCGGGCTGAGCACACGGAGTACCGCCTGCTGTACGAGCCGGTCGACCACGTTCGGAATGCCAAGACCCCGCTGCCCTCCGCCTGCCTTCGGAATCCACACTCGGCGGATGTCCCCGGGCTTGTAGCTGCCATCGAGCAGCTGGCGGCGCAGCTCCGGCAATAGCTCGTCGAGTTGCTCTCGCACCTCGTCGACGCTCTGCCGGTCGGGACCGGGTGCGCCCTTGTTCGACGCGACCTCCCGGAACGCTTCTCTCAGGTTTTGTTCGCTTGCTACCTCCTCCATCGTCATCGCCGGTGGGGCGGGTCCTGTCGTGGTTCGCGACTTCGGCACCGCGTGCGGCGCAGACGCAGGTCGACCTGCCGCCGCTCCGCCGTCGGCCCCTTGCGGGCTGTCGGCTGTCTCGCGAAACAGTCCAAGCTGCTCCACCTGTTGGCTGGCCGTGGTCTCCTTCCCTCCCCGCCCGGACCCCGTGACACGCGAACGCCCCGCAGCGGTTACGGCCGCCTTTCGACGGCCTTGTGGTTGTATTCGACCATCCGACTTCTCTCGTCCCTTCGCCATCTCGTACTTTCGTCCTTCGATGCTACCGCTGACCCTCATCGCGCCGCGGAGGCCGAGAGATCTCCCCGGGTAAGAACGCAGAACTTCGTGACGACGCCGTCACCCGTACGCGCCCTGCCCGACGGATACCGGGCTTCACCGCCGTTGGCCGGCTCACCCTGCAGTCGCACGCCTCACGGTGCTTCACTTGCGTTCGGTTCGTCACTTCACCCTAGGCTTCCACTGGACATCCCCTCGCGGGCGGTGCGCCGCTCGCGCGTGCGCTCCAGTACCGGTCACTTCCGGCCAGTGCCCTTGCCTCGTAGGTGCGGGGTTCCCTCCGTCGGGGTCCCCAAGAGGACTTGGCTTCTCCACCTCCTTTCTCATGTGCCATCTGGCTTCACCTCTCTGTTCTGCGCCCATGCCAGGCGCAACAAACGCGCGCCTCCGGCGCGCCCGGGGCCACCACAGTCGAAGTGTGGCGCGCACTGCTCATCTGCCAGCCATTTTTTGGCCTATCTTGTCTCTCACCGTGGCCGTCTCGAGCATCCCCACCCTTCCGCACTTCTTCCACCCGATCCTCGAGACCCTTCGCGGCGAGCCTCGCGGCTTGGGCCGCAACGATATCCACGAGCGAGTGGCCAACGTCACAGGGCTCACCCCAGCGCAACGCGCCGAGCGAACGCCCAGCGGCGTGCTTCGCTACCGGCACCGCATCGGTTGGGCCATGACCGAGCTCAAAATGGCCGGATACATCCACACGCCCGAACGCGGAGTGTGGCGCATCGACGAGCGGGGCAAGGCTCTCCTCGAAGCGAGCTCGGGTGCTCTCGACGCGAGCGCGACTGCGCGCATCGCGCGGGAGGCCCGAGCCGCGGCTGGGGCCAGCGACGAGCAGCCGGCAGGCGAGACGAGCCCGGGCGCGCCTGATGCCTCTCCGGAGGAGCGAATCGACACCGCGGTCGCCGAGCTCCGCGACGCCACCACGCGGGACCTGCTGGAGCGCCTGGCAGGCGTCTCACCTCCGTTCTTCGAGCAGCTGGTGCTCGATGTGCTTCACGCTGTCGGATACGGATCCAGCAGGAGCGATCTGGAACACATCGGCCGTCCCGGCGACGGAGGGATCGATGGCGTCATCTCCCTCGACCGGCTCGGCTTCGAGAAGGTCTACGTCCAGGCCAAGCGCTGGCAGGGCAGCGTCGGGCGGCCCGACGTGCAGGCCTTCTACGGTGCCCTCGCGGGGCGACGCGCCCGCCGGGGCGTGATGATCACAACCTCGACGTTCACGCGTGAGGCCCGGGAGTTTGCCGAAAGCCTGGGTGAAACGCTCGTGCTCGTCGACGGCCAGAACCTCGCCTCGCTAATGCTGGACTCGAGCGTCGGCGTCACGCCTTATCGCACGATCCAGCTCTGTCGCATTGACGGGGACTATTTCGAGGAGGGATGAGCGAGTGCCCGCGCCGCTCGTGGCGCAGCGAACACTTCGCACAGGTCCGGCGTCGCGAGGTGCGCCGGATCCAGATCAAACCTGGCCCATCGATAGGCGTCCGGGTCCTTGCGATCGACCCAAAGGGACAGCCGGAGCCGCCCGGAGTCGTTGGCATGGAGGCCCAACGAGTCAGCGGGAGGCTCCTCCACCACGCGGACGGAGTCGACCATGAACGCGCTCTCCCCGAGCGAGAGTGCGCCGTAGCGCCGGACCGTTCCAGGATCGGCGAGTGCATCTTGCACGGCGGCTGGCAGGCTCTCCGCGCCGGCAACGAGCGCGCTGTCGTCGAGGAGGGCCCAGAAGCGCAAATCGGCGAGGAGCTCCTGGTACTCGGGACGAAACTGCGGGATGCCCTTCCAATCGCCTCCGGCCTTCGGGTCGCGGCGCATCTTGCGCAGGATGGTGGAGGGAGGGCCCGTGGGGCGAACGCGAAGTCCCATGCGGTTGCCGGCGAACCGGGAGGCGTCGTCCATCTCGACGCCAAGCAGGCTCAGGAGCATTCCCGCCACCGTCGATGGTGGCGGGACAGGCAGCGTTTCCTGGAAGTCGCGGGCTTCGGACGGACGAAGACCGCAGACGGGAACGTCGATCTCGAGCCAGAGTCGCATTGCCCTACGCCGTTCCGAGCCTCTCGGTTGCCGCCGCGAACGCGGCTTTCACGCCCGGGTGGTAGGTCGCGCCGAGTTTCTTCAACTGAGCGCTGAGCGGTCCGAGTGGACTGCCCCCTGCGATCACTTCGCCCCCCTCAACGTCGCCGGACTGCAGGGCGTTGAGCAGTTTCTCGGCCCCGACCACTCCGCCTTCGCTCTCGTCGAAGCAGTACATCAGCCGGGGCGCGGGGTCGTGCGTGATGCGCAGCACGATGGCTTCGGGCGCAAAGTCGTACAGGAAGCGGCTGTGGTTGCCGGCGACGCGGCGCAGGTTCAGTACCGCATCCAGGGCCAGCTTGGCCCGGCTCGCGTCCTCCAGATCGTCCGGCGTCAGGGCGAAGAGGTACTGATAGCGGGTCGAGTGCACCTCGGAGGCGTACGGGATGGGATCCTTGTTCTCCTTGGGGTGGGACTTGGGGCTCGCCACGTTGAAGACGGTATCGCCGGTCCACGGTCGGGTGGACAGCGCGCGGGAGATCTCCAACCGCCCACGCCGTTTGAGTGTGTCCTTGCTGGCGTGCATGAAACCGAGCACGTCGTTGTCGGCGTAGTCCTTCCACTTCTTGAAGGCCGCGTCGGCCCACTCGCTTCCGTTCGCGGTCACGCGGCGGTTCATGGGGACGTCCATGGCGCTCCAGCTCTCGCGGATCGCGTAGCGTATGGCTTCGGCGCTCACAGTCGTAAACACCTGGCCTCCCCGGATGATCTTCTGCAGGGTGGTGGAGTTACCGGCGTTCTCGCCGCGATTGTTAGCGGCGATCCCTTCGGCCGTCAGGACCGCTCCGAATACGTGGGTGCTCATGATGATTCCCTTCCTCGCTTGGTAATGCGTGCTCCGCCCCTCGGGCTAGTCTGCTTCCGTGTCGTCCGTGACCGATGCCGCGGCGTCTTCTTCCTCGCCTTCCGTGGGCGTGCGCTGGTACGAAGCCAGAGCCAGCAGGCTTAGGTCGCGCGCGCGTGCCCAATCGCGCTCGCTGTCGATGAGGCTCCAGATCTCGCTCCTGTGCTGCTGCAGGGACTCGGTGCGCCCCGCGCGTGCGAACAGGGAGGCAATCGTCTCCCTGAGCAGCGAGCGCGTCTGCGACCGCTCGATACGTCGCCGGATCTCCTCCGTCAGATCCTCGAGCCGTTCGCTCGCGCTTCGGGACCCTCGCTTGGCGGCGTCGGCTTCCTTGCCGTACAGGCGCCGGAGCGCCTGGTGGAACGCGCCGACGAATGCTTCGTCGGCTGTCTGCATGGGGACGTCGTTCATGATGCCGTTGAGCTCCTTCCTGTAGAAACGAGACAGCTCGTGGAACCACAGCCGCTCCACGGACTTCCCCTCACCGTTCTTCCCCAGCTTCTTGCGCTGGCTTTCCAGGTTGTCGCGCTCGTCGCGCGGCACGTCGAAAAGGCGGTAGAACCAGGGGCGACCAGCTCCGAGATTCGCAGCGATCACACCGCGGGGAGACGGGACGCGGATGAAGCCGCCGTCGTCGTCCTTGCGCTTCTGGTACCGGTTCGGCAGCCAGCGAGCGACCGCCTCGAAGTGCTCTAGTTCGGCTTGGCCGGGCACCAACTCCAGACGCATCCTCCGCACGTTCTGCTTGTTCCAGATGACGCCTCCCACATGCACCACCTCGCAGCGGGTGGGACGTGCCTGGACTGCATCGAGACCAACCAGTGCATGGGAAAGCTTCAGCCGCACAAGCGTCGCGAGGCCGGCATCCGCCGCGCTTCCCGCCCTGTGACTCTCGTAGTCGATGCCCGCACGGGGACGCAGCCGCACGAAGCCGAGGAGATCGCTCACGTCGGGCACGACGATCACCCACCCCTTGGCGCCCAGGCTGAGGTAGTACGCGGCCGTGGGTGCGAGCAGGAGAGCGAACGCTTGCCGCAAGCTGCCCGACCACGACGGCTCGGTGCTGTAGCGACTCGTTGCCCCAGGCACCAGGAAGCTGCTGAATTCCAGCCGCCCGTCAACCAAACGGCCCTTCTTGAAAAGCTCGGTGCGAGCCTCCTCGCGGTAGACCAGCTTCCCTTTGGGCTCGACGATCTGCAGCCGCACGACGTGGTCGTCACCCAGATCGTGCTGGAACTGTTCGGGCTTGGTCTTCGGCTGGATCCGGGCGTGTTGCAGGAACGTGCGCAGCACGCCGGTGTGCTCGACGTATCGCTGCAGCCCGTCGTCGGCTGCCGATCCCCGATGCACCGCGGGGAAGTAGAGCACGCCCAATCCGTCCTGGATGCGTCCGTCTTTCGCCTGCCACGCATAGTCGAACAGCGGCATCAGTGCGTCCTCGTCGCGCGCGTCATCGGGCCACGACAGGCGGACGTCGCGCCGATCGAAGCTGCCCTGGAGCGGACCAAGATCAGCGCCTTCCTTGGCCGCGGCGTCCAGGGCCAGCGCCGCGGCGGCGACGCCCAGGCGTTCGAGATAGCCAAACCCGGGATCCGATAGCGAGAGCGTTAGCTCGCCCATGACGCGCCCCTTTCGACCGAATAGTCGATCGTGCCGGCTGGCGCCCGTATCGCACCGCGAAGGCGTGGCCACTGCTGCCAATCTTTGCGGGGCTCCAGCATCGGAATCGACTTCTTCACGATGTCGGCGCGCCGCGCGGCGGACAAGGACGGGACGTCCTCCTGGCGCACGAACGTGAGCGTACGGCTGCCATCCCGCAGTGGGGCGGTGTTCGTCATCGTCAAGTCGTGGAAGAACGGCAGCCTCACAGGCACGTACTCGCCCTCTTCGAGCTGAGCGAGGAGGCGGGCGAGATCGGCCTGCGAGAGCGGTCGGCCCAGATCGGGCTCGATGATCGTGCGGCAGGCGGCAAGTTGCTCGTTCGAATACGGCAAAGCTCGCTCCGGCTCGACGAGCAGACAGCGTCTAGCGCCTTCCGGGACCGGGTCGCGCCGGTTCAGGCGTCCCAGGCGCTGGACCAGCGAGGGCAATGGAGCCCACTCCGTCACCATGAGATCCGCGCTGATGTCGAGCGACATCTCGCAGACCTGCGTCGCGACGACCAGCTGTCCGGTTCGCTCGCTGCTGCGGAACGCGGTGACGACCTGGTTCTGCCGGTTGACGCGGTCCTCGTAGCGGAACCGACTGTGATAGAGCAGCGCGCGGTTGCCTGACCCTGCGGCTTGGTCGAGCACGCGCTGGGCACGCGCGACCGTGTTCGCGACCCACAGCACGCGCTCGCCCCGCGCGAGCGCCGCCCCGACCGCTTCAAGCGCACCGTCGTTCGACGCTGGCTCAAGCAAGTAGCGGGCCGCCCCCTCGATTGCGGGATCCCCTTCGATCGCCACAAGCTCCCGTCCGAGCGCCGCATCCAGCGCCTTGCGCCGTGCTTCTCCCAGACTCGCCGTCATCAGAAGCACCGGCGCGTGCACATTCTGGAGGAAGGTCAAGAGCGCTCCGAACAAGCGGCGGTCATAGCTGTGGATCTCGTCGAACACGAACGCGCTGCGCGCCAGCAGCGGCAGCGTTGCCAGACCCGAACGCACATTGGCGAAGCAGGCCAGGCCTGCATCCACCGTGCAGGCCACGACCTTCTTTCCCCAGCGCTCCAGCACGTCAGGAGCCCACAGCTCCAACGCTTCGTCTTCTTCCGGGCTGCGCTGCATGGCCGCGATATCGACCGACGCGCGCGAGTGCAGCAGCGCCCGCTCCAGGTCGCTCTGCCCTAGCAGGTAGTCGGAGAAACCCGCGCTCGCGGTGCCCGTCGTCGGATAGCAGAAAACGAGGCAGCGCCCCGCTGCATGACGCCGCGCCCACAGATAGGCGGCCAACGTCTTGCCGTTGCCGCAGCCCGCGGTGACGAGAGTGGCCCTGTCGCGGCTGTCCGCCACCGCGCTCTGGAACGCCCGCGGCGTGGCATCGCCAAGCCGTGCCTTCACGATGGCGTGGAGATCCTCCGGCGTCAGCACCGGCGTGCAGGACCGCTCGACCCACCGCTCAAGGCTGACGTCGTCCTCGGGAACCGCGGAGCCGACAACGTCCGCCGCGATGACCAGGCTCTTCGCGACTCCGAGCGCGCGGCGCATGGCGGGCGACGCGCTCTCCAGCGCGTCCTGCCCATCCATCGTGTAGCCCACGACGAGCCGCTGCTGGATCTCGCGCGCTGCCCAGTCCAGATCCGCACGCGGCGCGATGGACGCCCCGACGAGCCGCTTCAGCTCCTTCCACACCGGCAGCAGATCGGGATCTGCGAAGGCAAGCTGCTCCCCACGTTGAGCACGCGGGCGCTCGAAGCCGGGCCGCGCCCGCAGGTGATGCGCCGCGATGGAGGCAGCGACCAGAGCACGAGCGCCCGGATCCAGCGCCCGCGATAGCGCCTCGCCGAGCTCCGTCTCGCTGGCAACCAACGCCGTGGAGAGGAACTCGTGCAGGTAGGGATGCCGTCCGCCCTCCGCCGGCTGCTCCGACGTGACCATCGCCTGGAAGGAGGCGCTGCACTTGCCGATGTCATGCAGCAGGCCCGCAACGGCAATCCAGCGTCCGAGCTCGGGCAGCTCGTCCTCGGGCAGCTGGAACATCTCCCGAAGGCGCGGACCGAGCTGCTTGAACAGCGCGGCCGCGACCCGCGCCACACGCAGCGAGTGGCCCGCGAGCGTCAGACCCTCCGGGTCGAGGCGTCGATCCGATGACTTCGCCAGCAAGGTCACGATCCGGTCTTCCCCCTGCGCTTGGTGGGTCTGAAGATCCCGCAACCCATCGCGCGTTTTCCACCGAGTCCGCGCGCCTGCAGCAGCAGCGAGCCGTCGCCGTCCAGGCCGGAGACCCGCACGGAGAAACCGACGAGCCGCTGGCCTGCCACGGAAATCGTTCGCTTGCCGTGCAGAGCGATGCGGCCCGACACTCCGAGCTCGGCGAGCTGCCGCTCCAGCTCCAGCTGCGCCGCCTCTGCCATCTTCGCGGTGTCCAGCGTCGGCCTGCCAAGCTCCGCGTTGTCCGCGCGTGGTGGAGTCGTCAGCCGGACGTGCACGCAGCGCGCATCGAGCGAAGCCGCGGGCAGCAGCGGCGTGACCACCGGCGCCCTGAGCTGCAACGGACGGCCACCTACCAGCAGGCGCTTGCCAGCCAGGGGAAGCACCTCGGGGATGCGCGGAGCCGGAATGCGGAGCTTGAGCCGCGAACCTTTCCGCAGATGCAGGCTGCCGTCGCCGACTGGCTCACCATCCAGCGGATGGATCCCGAGCCAATCGGTACCGTGCAATTCCGGCAGGGTCGCGCAGACAGCGCCGTACAGCGCATATCCGTGATCGAGAGCAACCGACTCACCCAGAACGGGGAACGCAAGATCCACGACATCCGTCAAGCTCACCTGGACACCTCGATCCCGACTATCCGAGGGGTGCAGTGAACGCCCGCTCGCGCGACCCGTCAATGGCTAGAGGCACCCTGGTAGGACAGATGCTGCCAGCCCACACCTGTTCAGTGAGGGCCTCCCGGAGGATTTCCACTCGGCTCGCGCGCCCTCATCGGTTACCTTCCCTCTCCCCACGAACCAAGGAGGGTGACTCATGGGCAAGGAACTGGACCAGCTCAAGCCGGTCCTCGAGGCCATTCCACGTCAGGATGTAGCCATACCGCAGATCCCGATCGCGGACTTCCTTCAGGAATCCCACGATCTGGAGACGCTGGTGGCGCAGCCCGACGTGCACAAGGACCTCGTCGCGGTCGGCGTGGACGAGAAGCTGCTGTCGGGCCTGGCCACCTCGGTGGCGGCGGCGCGGCAGGCGCAGTCGGACTGGGTGGTGGCGTTCGATCGCACGAAATCCGAAGGCCAGCGCCAGACGGAGGACAAGGCACGCAACCTGCGCAGCGAGATGGCGGCGGCGTGCCGCTGGAACCTGCGCGACGACCGGGTGGCACTGGCGACGGTCAGCGCGGTGGCGCCGGAAGGCGGGCTTGCGGATCTCGTGCAGGATCTGAATGACCTGGCGCATCTCGTGGAGTCACGCAAAGCGGCGTTCAAGAGCGACAAGACGTTCGATGGGGAAGGCGAGGTCAAGCAGGCGCGCGAGCTGGCCAAGGAGCTCGAACAGGGCATCAGCACCGAGCAGCTCGAGAACGAGCAGGCGCGCGCCAAGGACCTGCGAGATCGCGCCTTCACGCACCTCTATGACGAGGTCAGCCTGGTGCGCGACGCCGGGCGCTACGCGTTCCGCGCCAGCGACAAACTGCGTGGCCGCTTCGCCAGCGCGTACAACCACCACCGGACGAAGTCGACGGTTGCGGAGCCGCCGCCGCCCGTGCAGCACGCGGCTCCGGCCGCGCCGACTGCCACCGCGCCCAACTGACGCGGCTTCACACATGGAAAGGCCGGCTCTGCTCCCTGCGGCGCCGGCTTTTTGTCCTCTGGAGGCCGCCTCCCACGCGGCGACCTCGTCCTCCCACGCCGCCAGCCCGTCCTCCCACGGAGATTCCGCTCCTCCCGCAAGGACCGGGCCTCCTCCCGTCGACACGGGCCGTCCTCCCATCCCTTTTCCACTCCCCCCATAACTTTTTCAATCCCCCCACAACCCGTGACAGCCGCGGACGGACCCGCGCTCGCCCCGCTGTCGCTTGCGCGTCGAGCCCCCGGCTCCGAGCATGGAGAGCGATCTCATGGAAGAGCTCCTGAGCGTCGCGGGCCTGCACGCACTCGCCTACTGCGAGCGGCTCTTCTACTTCGAGGAGGTCGAGCGGATCCGCGTGGCGGACCGGGCGGTGTTCGCGGGGCGGCGGCTGCACGAGGAGATCGCCGACGAGCTGGAGGGCGAGTGGGAGCACCCCGCTCTCGAAAGCGAGACCCTCGGCATCCAGGGCCGGGTGGACGTGCTCAGGCGCCGCGACGGGCAGCTCGTGCCGTACGAGCACAAGCGGGGGCGCTCGGCCGGAAAGGCCGGCGCGCGCGAGGCGTGGCAGAGCGATCGCGTCCAGCTCGGCGCCTACGCGCTGCTCGTGGAGGAGGCGTACGGACAGGACGTGCCGGAGGGGCGCGTGCGCTACCACGCCGACAACGTCTCGGTGCGCGTGGCGATCGACGCCGCCCTGCGCGACGAGGTGCGCGCCGCCATCGCGCGCGCACGCGAGCTCCGCGCGAGCACCGAGCGGCCGCCCATCACGGACAACGAGCGCCTGTGCGCGCGCTGCTCGCTGTCGGAAGTGTGCCTGCCAGAGGAGAGCAGGCTCGCGGCGGATCCCGCCTTCCGTCCGGTACGGCTCCTGCCCGAGCATCCGCGCGGCCAGACCCTGCACGTCACGGCGCAGGGCGCGCGCGTCGGCCGCAGCGGCGACGCCATCACGGTGACCGACAAGGAGGGCAACAAGACGCGCGTGCCGAGCACGGGCGTCGGCCAGGTCGTGCTGCATGGCTTCTCGCAGATCTCCACGCAGGCGCTCAGGCTGTGCGCCGATCGGGAGATCGGCGTGCACTGGATGACGATGGGCGGCGGTCTGGTCGGCTCGCTCGCACCGACGGCCGCCAGCGCACAGCGGCACATCCGCCAGTTCGAGTTCCTGCGCGAGCCGGAGCGCCGCCATCCCCTGGCGCAGCGGTTGGTCGTCGCCAAGCTCCAGGGCCAGCTCCGCTTCCTGCTCCGGGCCACGCGCGGCCGCGAGCGGTCCGCGTCGATGAACCTCGCCCTGGGCCAGATCCGCAAGGCGCTCCGCGCAACCGCCAAGGCCCCTGGGACGGACGAGCTACTGGGCGCCGAGGGCTCCGGCGCCGCCGCCTACTTCCAGGTGCTGCCCGAGCTGATGAACGCCGATCTCGACCCGCGGCTGCTGCCCGCCAAACGCACGCGCCGCCCGCCGCGGGATCGCTTCAGCACGCTACTGGGCTACGCCTACGGGATGCTGTACCGCGCCGTCGTACAGAGCATCGTCGCGGTCGGTCTGCACCCGGGCTTCGGCTTCTACCACCAGCCGCGTTCGAGCGCGCAGCCGCTCGCGCTCGATCTGATGGAGCTCTTCCGCGTGCCCGTCGTCGACATGGCCATCGTCGCCGCCCTGAACCGCCGCACGTTCGACGCGGAAGAGCACTTCCGGGAGTTCCCCGGCCAGGTCGGCCTGAGCGACACCGGGCGCGCGGCGCTTGTCGAAGTCATCGAGCGGCGCATGGCGGACTCGTGGCGCCACACCGTGGTAGGCTACTCGCTCAGCTACGCGCGCATGCTCGAGCTCGAAGCGCGCCTGCTGGAAAAGGAATGGACGGATGAAGGCGGCCTCTTCGCACGCTTCCGGATCCGCTAGCTGGCGCAGCGCCGGAGCGCGGGCCCTCGCCCGGGCGGAGCATCCATCGTGAGCTCTGGGAAGCGCTGGCGGCTCATCTGCTACGACATCCGCGACGACAAGCGCTACCGCAAGGTCTTCAAGGTGCTGCGCGGCACCGGGTATTCGGTGCAGTACAGCATCTTCCGCGCCCAGCTCGACGATCGCGAGACGGAGGAGCTGCGCTGGAAGCTCGCGCGCCTGATGGCGCCGGAGGACGCGCTGCTGATCGTCGACCTCTGCCCCCGCTGCGCCGGCAACGTCATCAGCCGGAATCACGTTGACGGCTGGACCGACGAGCCCCAACCTTTCGCCATCGTGGGACCCGGCGGCCCCGCCAAGGCGTCGCCCCGCATTCGCGGACCGGCGCGCGTTGCCAGCCGCAGCGCGGAAACCGGGCCCAAGGTCGCGAACAGCAACAGCAATGACGACAACGGCGACAAGGACGGTGCTTGACGATGCAAACCCGCTGGGATTGCTGCAGAATCGGGGAAGCCTCCACGGCTCACGCCGCGCCCAGCTGCCGCGGCCAGCGGTCCTTGAAAACCCACCCCATTTCCCCAACAATCCCCCCGCTCTACGCGGAGGGCTACGAACCCCGCGCCGATGCCTTCGGGCGTTGAGCACTGTCGTAGGGCGCGGACGCAAGATCCTTCAGCGACACGAACCCCGCGCCGATGCCTTCGGGCGTTGAGCACAACTTGTCGAGCTTGGACCCGTGCCGGACAATCATACGAACCCCGCGCCGATGCCTTCGGGCGTTGAGCACATGCGCGTCTCGCGCCGGGGTACGCGCCGCGGCACGACGAACCCCGCGCCGATGCCTTCGGGCGTTGAGCACCGGGAGTTGTACGGCAGGGTGAGCAGCAACCTGCTGACGAACCCCGCGCCGATGCCTTCGGGCGTTGAGCACTCGCCGATCTTGGCGCGACCGCCGGGACGGCGCTGAAACGAACCCCGCGCCGATGCCTTCGGGCGTTGAGCACAAGAACGACCCGATGGTGAAGCTCCGCGAAGCGGAACGAACCCCGCGCCGATGCCTTCGGGCGTTGAGCACAGTATTGGCCCTCGGGGCATAGTCGGCCCACGGGGACGAACCCCGCGCCGATGCCTTCGGGCGTTGAGCACATGATCCAGAAGCGCGACCACTGCGGAGCCGGCGACGAACCCCGCGCCGATGCCTTCGGGCGTTGAGCACGTCCTGGAAGGCGCCCAGGGCGCGGGCAAGAGCAGACGAACCCCGCGCCGATGCCTTCGGGCGTTGAGCACTCGGATCGCGACCTTCATTGGCGGCTCGGCGGAAAACGAACCCCGCGCCGATGCCTTCGGGCGTTGAGCACGCCGGCCGTTGCGGCAGGACCACGCCGTCGATCTCACGAACCCCGCGCCGATGCCTTCGGGCGTTGAGCACACACTCGACAACGTAGAATCGGTCGGGCAAAAGGAACGAACCCCGCGCCGATGCCTTCGGGCGTTGAGCACAGTAAAACCCTGGGCGAAGCCCTGCCTCGTGAGATGACGAACCCCGCGCCGATGCCTTCGGGCGTTGAGCACAAGAAGCAGCCCGGACGACTTCGTACAAGCTCGTCAGACGAACCCCGCGCCGATGCCTTCGGGCGTTGAGCACCGCTCGTTCTTCTCGCTCTCGCGGGGCGAGCAGCTACGAACCCCGCGCCGATGCCTTCGGGCGTTGAGCACCCGAGCGGGCGGCGAGCATGCCCGCTTACGCCGTACGAACCCCGCGCCGATGCCTTCGGGCGTTGAGCACTCCAGGAAGCTGCGCGGCGACATCCGGCAAGCTACGAACCCCGCGCCGATGCCTTCGGGCGTTGAGCACAGCTTGGCCGGCGGCATCTCGCGCGCCGTATCGATACGAACCCCGCGCCGATGCCTTCGGGCGTTGAGCACCTCGGCGCCATCGGGGACAATGGCCAGAAGCAGCTACGAACCCCGCGCCGATGCCTTCGGGCGTTGAGCACAAGAGTGTAGTCGAGCGGCGCGCGATGGGCTGGCGACACGAACCCCGCGCCGATGCCTTCGGGCGTTGAGCACAGCTGTCGAAGAGCTGGCCGGGTATCGCAGCCACCGCGAACCCCGCGCCGATGCCTTCGGGCGTTGAGCACGAGTCCCGTCGGCGCGCCTGTCGGCGTGCTCGAAGACGAACCCCGCGCCGATGCCTTCGGGCGTTGAGCACACGGCAAGCTGCTGCCGGTCCAGGCCACCGAGCGCGACGAACCCCGCGCCGATGCCTTCGGGCGTTGAGCACTTCGGTGCGGGCGTGGGGCAGACCCTGACGCCGAGAACGAACCCCGCGCCGATGCCTTCGGGCGTTGAGCACAGTGATCTCGACCTCGACGCGATGCTGCAGCACCTGACGAACCCCGCGCCGATGCCTTCGGGCGTTGAGCACAGGAGCGTTGCGGCCCCGGCACCCAGGGCGCCGGTACGAACCCCGCGCCGATGCCTTCGGGCGTTGAGCACCCCCTGGACCGTCGCTGCCCGTCTCCACCTCGAGGTACGAACCCCGCGCCGATGCCTTCGGGCGTTGAGCACCAGGGCCAAGCGCCTCGAGCGGGTGATACTTCGCGTTACGAACCCCGCGCCGATGCCTTCGGGCGTTGAGCACCTCGCCGAGCGCGTTGACCAGCCGGCGGCACCGAACGAACCCCGCGCCGATGCCTTCGGGCGTTGAGCACAGGGGTGTCGGCTGGGGCAAGGACAAGGCGTCCAAACGAACCCCGCGCCGATGCCTTCGGGCGTTGAGCACACCAGATCCGAGAAGCCTAGGCTCTCGAGCTTGTCACGAACCCCGCGCCGATGCCTTCGGGCGTTGAGCACCCGCCGGCGAGCGCGGAGCCCGAGGGCGGCTCGAGACGAACCCCGCACCGATGCCTTCGGGCGTTGAGCACCGGTGCCCTCCGACGATCTCGCGAAGCTGCTCCAACGAACCCCGCGCCGATGCCTTCGGGCGTTGAGCACCCGACCATCACCGCGGCGTCTGGAGATCTGCAGGACGAACCCCGCGCCGATGCCTTCGGGCGTTGAGCACGTAGAACAGAGTGCGCTAGTTTCGCCACATACCAACGAACCCCGCGCCGATGCCTTCGGGCGTTGAGCACAGACGACTAGCCACGAACGCGGTATGAGCTATTGGACGAACCCCGCGCCGATGCCTTCGGGCGTTGAGCACTGATCTGCCGCGCGGGTGAGCCGGTCGGCCTCGATACGAACCCCGCGCCGATGCCTTCGGGCGTTGAGCACAGTATTTGGCCCTCGGGGCATAGTCGGCCCACGGACGAACCCCGCGCCGATGCCTTCGGGCGTTGAGCACCGCTACTGGATGGACCAGGGCTACGATCTGCCCGCACGAACCCCGCGCCGATGCCTTCGGGCGTTGAGCACATCAACGAGTCAAACCGCATCGACGCGGCGATCGGACGAACCCCGCGCCGATGCCTTCGGGCGTTGAGCACGCCAAACGCCAATCGGCCACGACCCCATTACTATTACGAACCCCGCGCCGATGCCTTCGGGCGTTGAGCACCTATTTCGATGCGGTCGGCGCGCACCACAGGCACTACGAACCCCGCGCCGATGCCTTCGGGCGTTGAGCACTCGGTGGCGGAGATGTGATCTGCCGCGCGGGCGAGACGAACCCCGCGCCGATGCCTTCGGGCGTTGAGCACCTTTGACATCCGCCGGCGACAATGGAGGCTGTGCCACGAACCCCGCGCCGATGCCTTCGGGCGTTGAGCACTCATCGGGTTGTCCGATGTAGCCCGGGGCGAACAGACGAACCCCGCGCCGATGCCTTCGGGCGTTGAGCACGCCCGAAACTGCTGGGGGAAAACAAGACCGCTCATACGAACCCCGCGCCGATGCCTTCGGGCGTTGAGCACAGCTACGCGAAGCGAAGGCGGGTGAACCGTGCCCGACGAACCCCGCGCCGATGCCTTCGGGCGTTGAGCACTCCGTGGCCGGCTTCGTGTTCCCGCTGGTGGTGGGCCACGCAGGTCACAGGTCGACTGACGAACCCCGCGCCGATGCCTTCGGGCGTTGAGCACACATGAACAACGCGCGAATCATCAGCTACATCGAAACGAACCCCGCGCCGATGCCTTCGGGCGTTGAGCACCGACGCCCGCGGAGGTCGGTCGCATACTCCGACCACACGAACCCCGCGCCGATGCCTTCGGGCGTTGAGCACCTCACCTTGTGCGCGGGCTTGCCGTCCTTGGTCTTACGAACCCCGCGCCGATGCCTTCGGGCGTTGAGCACTCCGTCGCGGGCTTCGTGTTCCCACTTGTGATGGTTACGAACCCCGCGCCGATGCCTTCGGGCGTTGAGCACATCCTCGGACCCAACGACGCGGGGGCTCGTATCTGACGAACCCCGCGCCGATGCCTTCGGGCGTTGAGCATGCTCCGCCCGCTGGCCCGCGCCCAGAGCAGCACCACGAACCCCGCGAAGGCATCGCGCTCCGCTCCAACTACTGGGTGCTGTTCGTGATCCTGGCCTGCGGAGTCGCGATCTGGGCGTGGATAGCGCGAAAGCTCCCGGTCCCCACCAGACACCACGAGGCAGAAAGCAGCCCGAGCGGCTGAGCGCCCCCGCGCGAGTTCCATCCCCGCGAAGCTGTGCTAGACCCGCACCCCGACGTTTTCCGGTCACCTGAACCAGCGAGGAAAATCATGGCTGAACCGACCTTTCCGCCCATCAACGTTGCCGGCAGCGGAGCGCTGTATGCGCGGCTGCACACCACGCAGGGCAACATCGTGATCCAGCTCGAGGAGCAGCGGGCGCCGAAGACGGTCGCGAACTTCGTCGGGCTCGCCAGCGGCAACATCGACTGGAAGGATCCGAAGAGCGGGCAGAGCATGAAGGGCACGCCCATGTACGACGGCGTGCGCTTCCATCGCGTCATCCCGAACTTCATGGTGCAGGTGGGCGACCCGCTGAGCCGCCACCAGGACATGCGCGGCCGCTGGGGCACCGGCAATCCGGGCTACCGCTTCGGCGACGAGTTCCATCCGGAGCTCCGGCACGACAAGCCGGGCATCCTGTCGATGGCCAACTCCGGCCCGGGCACCAACGGCGCGCAGTTCTTCATTACCGAGGGGCCGACGCCGCACCTCGACAACAAGCACGCCGTGTTCGGGCACGTCGTCGCGGGGCAGGACGTGGTGAACAAGATCGCCCGCGTCCGCACCGGCTCGCGCGATATGCCGGCAGAGGACCAGGTGCTGGAGAAGGTCGAGCTGTTCCGCAGCGACACGCCGCCGGCGGCCTGATCGAACAGGGGAGCGCCGCGCGGCACACGCTGCGCGGCGCGCTACTCCGCTGCTTTGGCGGGCTCGGCCGGCTTGCCCAGCACCTTGACCTTGTCGCCGTCGATCTCCAGCACCTGGGTCGGACCGCCGTAGAAGTCGGAGAGCCCGACGTCGATGCGCCACACCGCACCGTTGCAGGCCGAGGTGATGCCGTCCTTCTGCACGGTGTGGCCCACGACCATGCGCCTCATGTGCAGGCGCGCGAGCACCGAACGGAGCTCGGCGCAGGTGGATGCATCGGGTTCGCCCTCGGAGTAGCTGCGCAGCCAGTCCGGCGCGTCCTCGCGCTGCATCAGCGCGGGAAGCTGCCCCTGCCCGCGCATCCACGCGCTGGTCTCGGCGTTGATGCGGTCGAGCCCGTAGGCGACGTGCTTCGGCAACAGCCCCCCGTGCACGAACACGCTGTCGCCCACGATCGCGACGATGCTGCGCTTGGCCAGCTTGCGTGCCCACTCGCCACCGGGATGGAATGCAGCGGCCCGCCCACGCGCGACGGACGGGAAGCGGCCCAGGATGCCCGCCATCTGCACGCCCGCGCTATCCTTGAACTCCTCCAAGCCCCCGCGCGTGGTGTAGCGGAAGTCGCCCTGGACGTTCATCACCTCGTGATTGCCGTCGAGCGGGATGACCCGACCGCCGGCCTTCTTCGCCTTGTCCTCCAGGCCGTCCATGAGCTCGAGGATCTCGCGATCCTGGTCGCCGCGATCGAGCTCGTCGCCGACCTGCACGACCACCAGCTTGCCGCCGATCCAGTCGTCGTCGCTGTTGATGGCACCGGCCAGGCGGAGCGCGGCGCGCGTCGATGCGAGATCGCCGTGCAAGTCGCCGATCGCCACGAGCCGCGCCGGAGCGGGATAGCTGAGCGGGTTCGGCGACCTGGGTGCCGGTGGCGCCTTGGCCTGCGGAGCGGGCGCCGGCGCCGGCTTCTCTTCGTGGTGGCAACCCACGGCGACGGCGAGAAGCGCCGCGAGCGCCAGCGCGACGGGGGCGCGCCTCATGTCAGGGCTCGAAGTCCTCGACCGGCGGCTTCTTCTTCTCGGCGGGCTTCGCAGGCGCCTTGTGCGCAGGGGCGTGCCAGTGGTGGTGGGCGGGCTTCTTCTTTTCTGCTTGGGGCTTTTCGGCCGGCTCCGCCTCTGCCACGCCAGGAACCCCTTCCGCGTTGGGCTTCGAGGCAAAGCGGGGCGGCGTGCTGCTGTTGCAGCCGGGCTCGAAGCCGTCGGCCGAGAAGCGCACGTCGGTGTCGCCCGTTTCCTTCTGGCCCTTGGCGGTGGTCATCGTGATGCGGATGCGCAACCTGCGCACGCCGCCGCGCGAGGGCGAGCAGTACGCGAGCACGTAGTTGCCCGACTCGAGCTTCTTGACCTGCTGGGCGGCCTGGGCGAACGCCTGGTCGAGACCAACCTGGCCCTGCACGCGGAAGGTGCCGTCCCTGCCGATGTGGCTGAGCGAGACCTTGTCGTCGGCGCCCTGCCCGATGGCGACGACGGGATAGGGCGTGTTGTCGAGCTCGCTGTCGAGATCGGAGTAGGTACGACGCCCTGCCATGTCCGGGCCGCTCGTGAACACGACGAGCGTTCCGACGTGCACCGGCTTGGAATCGCCGCCGAGGGAGCTGGCGAGCTTCGAGAGGCCGTCGGAGACCGCGCCGTACAGATTGCGCGATGGGTCGCTGACCTTCATCTGCTGGAGCTTGTCGAGGCCCGGGGGGCTGTCTGCGCTCACGCTGCTGTCCGCGCTCTTCGAGCTGTCCGCGCTCTTCGAGCTGTCCGCGCTCTTCGAGCCGTCCGCGCTCTTCGAGCTGTCCGCGCTCTTGTCGGTGCTGCTTGCGGAGCTGTCCGTCCCGCCCTCCTTGTCGAAATCCGCAACCGGGTGCAGCTCGGCTGCGCCGTCGAACGCGAACACGCTGACCGACTGGTCCTTGCGCACGTCCGCGATGAACTTCGACGCGGCGGCGGTCAGCGCCGCACGCCCGGAGCTGTCGCCCGTGATATCGACCAGCAGAACCACGCGGTGGTCGGCGACGGAATCGGCCGGCAGCAGCGTGAGCCCGATCGTCTTCGAATCGAGCAGCTGGTTGTCCTCGTAGACCTGGAAGTTGTCGGCGGTGAGATCCGTGACCGGCTTGTTCAGCGCGGACACCGCCAGGTAGACGGCGACGTTGCCCGGCTTCTGCACGGACGTGGCGACCGACTTGACGTGGACGTAGCCGCCGCACGCGACCAGCGCCGGCACGACGAGCGCAGGCGCGGCCCAGCGGAGGGCGCGGGCAAGAAGCGAGGTGGGAGCCGTCATCTGATCGCTCTCTAGTCTGCCACCCGACGTGGCGCTCTGGAACGCGCTTTTTTCCGCGCGAAAACCCATCAATCCGCTTCCAGAAGCTGGATTTCGACGACCGGGCGGAAGCCTGCGAGCTCGTGCACCGTCCGGCGGGCCGCGCGTCGCAGCTCGTCTTCCAGGTCCAGCCCTCGCCAGCCCTTGACCCGGTCCAGCGTACGGCTCACCTCGCGCGCGATCGCGGACAGAGCCGCCGGTTGGTCGTCCACGCCGGGAACGCCACGCGCGCGCACGCTCGGTCCTGCGACCCGGCCGAGCGCGTTGTCCAGCACGAGCGCGATGCTCACCACGCCGGTCCGGGCGAGCTCGGCACGGCGGCGCAGATCCTCCTCAGTCAGCGTGACGCCACCGAGCGCGACGGCGATGCGACCGTGCGGCACTGGATCTTCCACGTGGAGCGTTCCGCCGGAGAGCCGCACCGGAGTCCCGTTCTCGATCACTGCGATCTGCTCGACTCCCAGAGAGCGAGCGAGCTCGGCATGGCGCGTCAGGTGATGCAGCGTGCCGTGGACCGGAACGAAAGCGCGTGGGCGGAGCAGCTCGAGCATGCGCGCCTGTTCAGAACGTCCGGCGTGGCCGCTCGTGTGGATGCCGGGATCGGTGATGCGAGTATGCACGTGCGCTCCCTGCCGCATCAGACCGCCCATCATCTCGAACACCGCACGGTCGTTGCCGGGGATGATGCGGGCGGACATCACCACGGTGTCGCCCGCTTCCACGGACATGTGCTGATGCGTGCCCTGCGCAAGGCGGGCCATAGCGGAGTTCGGCTCGGCCTGCGAGCCACCGGCCAGCACCAGTAGCTGCTGTCGTGGGAAGCTCTGGGCCTGCTCGGCGGCGACGCGCAGATCGCTCGGCCAAGCGAGGCGGCCGATGGCGGTGGCCACCTCGACCTGGGTGTTCAGGCTGCGGCCGAGCAGGCAGATCTTCCGTCCGCTGCGCTGGGCGATCCCGCCCAGCATCATCAGCCGCTGGATGTTGCTGGCGAACATCACGACGAACACGCAGCTTTCCGCCGCCTGGACCAGCCGCTCCAGCGCCTCGGCGACGCTCTTCTCCGAACCTGGGCGCTCGGGCACGTCGATGTTGGTGCTGTCGCTGAGCAGAAGCGCCACACCGGCGTCGCCGATGGCCCCGAGCCGCGCAACATCGGTGGGCTCGCCGTCGGGTGGATCGGGATCGAAGTTGAAATCGCCGGTGTGCAGCACGGTGCCTGCCGCCGTCGTGATGCAGAGCGCGCTCGCTTCCACGATCGAGTGTGCGACGCGCACCGGTTCGACCTCGAACGGCCCCACCTCGTAGCGCTCGCCCGCGACCGCGACGTGGAACGGCACATCGCCGGGCCGGAAGTCGTGCTCCGCCAGCCGCCGCCGCACCAGACCGAGCGCATGGGGCGGCCCCCACACCGGCACATCGAGCTCGGCCAGCAGATACGGCAACCCGCCGATGTGATCCTCGTGACCGTGCGTGAGGAATACGCCGCTCACCCGCTCGGCGCGCTCCATGAGCCAACTGAAGTCGGGATGGACCACGTCGATGCCGAGATCGACATGGGGAAAGGCCATCCCGCAGTCGACCACCAGGATGCCGTCGGGCTGCTCCAGCGCGAAGCAGTTCATCCCGATCTCGCCCAGCCCTCCCAGCGGGACGAAGCGCACACTCTCGGGGCCGGGAGGCGGGGACACGGCCCGGACAGCCTAGACGCCCGCCGGCGATTCGGCCACACCGGCGGGAAATCCCGCGACTTTGCCCGGGCTGATACGCGCGATCAGAACGAGACGTCGACCGTGTACGTACCCGCGGTCGTGTCCGCGCTGTCCACGAAGATGAAGTAGTCGGTGCCCGCCGTGGCGTTCACGACGGCCGTCTCGGCGCTGCCGGTGCCGGCCTGGTTCTGGCAGCTGACCTCCGAGCTCGACGACACACAGTCCGTCCGGACGTAGGTCACGGCGTCGAATCCGGAGGGCGTGACCGTGACGGTCATCTTGCCCGTCTTGGGCGCGACCACGTGGTAGACGGCGTCCGGGGCCTGGTTGTTCGTGGCGCAGCTGCCGGTGTAGTCCGCCCAGCGCTTGCCGAGGTCGCCGGTGGCGCTGGCCGCCGGCGGCGATCCGCTGAAGGACAGAGCCGCCCCCGAGCACTTCTCCTCGGGCCCCGCCGGCACGAGCGTGGCATCCAGCGTGTAGGGCCCGGCGTTGGTGCTGTAGCTGCTGGCGTAGCCGTCCACGAATGCGTAGTACGTCGCGCCGCCCGTGACCCGGAACGTCAGGCTCTCGTTCTCGCCCGAGAAGTTGTCGTCGACGCAGGCCACCTCCGAGCTCGCCGTGCCGCAGGTCGAGCGCACGTAGAGGCCGCCGTCCCAGCCCGGATCGGCGAGGTCGAGGGTCAGGGTGCCGTCGACGTCGGGAGTGATGGCGTAGACCGCGTCGTTCTGGCTATCGCCGGTGCACGAGCCGGTCGCATCGCTGGTATCGCCGGTCGTGTCGCCGGTGACGCTGGCGGTGCGGTTCTGCGTGCCGGTACCGGTGAGGGCCACGGCCTTGCCCGGGCAGCTCGTCTCGGCACCCGGCTTCGTGATCGTTACGTCGACCTGGTACGAGCCGGTGTCGTAGGAGGACGAGCCGTCGACGAAGACGTAGTACGTCTTGCCCTTGTCGACGTTGAAGCTCACGTCCTCGCCCGAAGAGATGTTGTCGTCGGCGCAGGCAACCTCCGTCGAGGAGGTGCTGCAGTCGGTCCGGACGTAGACCGCCACGTCGAAGCTGCCCGAAGCGGCGACGTGCGCCACGCCCGCGATATCGGGCGTGAAGCTGTAGATGGCCTCGTGGCCGCCGGAGCCCCACGTGCATGAGCCGTCGGCCACGTTGGTTAGAGCCGTGTTGTCACCGGTGACGGTGCCCGTGCGGGGGGCGCTGCCGCTGCCGCCGAGCGAGATTGGCACGCCCGGGCAGGCATCCGTGGGTCCGCCGCTGCCAGGCGCCGGACCACCGGCGCTGCCACCAGATCCGCCGTAGCCGCCGTAGCCACCGTAGCCACCGTAGCCACTGCCACCGCCGTAACCGCCGTAGCCGCCGTAGCCGCCGTAGCCGCCGTAGCCGCCGTAGCCGCCGTAGCCACTGCCACCTCCGTAACCGCCGTAGCCGCTGCCGCCGTAGCCCCCGTAGCCACTGCTGCCGCCGAAGCCGCTGCTGCCGCCGAAGCCGCTGCTGCCTCCGGTGGCGCCGCTGCCGCCGCCCTGGGTGCCTCCCGCACTCCCACCATTGCCGCCGTTCGCAGCATTCTGGCTACTGGATCCGCCGGACGACGAACCGCCCGAGCCGCCGGTGGTGCCCGCAGCCCCGGCCGCACCCGAGCCCCCGGTGTCCAGAGTCTTGTTGTCCGGCGCGGCGCAGCCCGCAGCCCCGATCACCCCGAAAAACACGCCCAACACGCCAACCCAGTGCTTCATGGGGCGGGCTTGTAGCACATTATCCTACATTGTGTGTGCGGAAAATTTGACCCGCCGGACGGCCTCGTGATCAGCGCCCTTTCAGGCCGGAGCGGGCTCGCCGACGGGCCCGGACGAGGTCAGCCAGTGAAGCGGCGCATAGCCGGCGAAAAGCACCGACATCATCAGGAGCGAGAACCACATCACCGGCGGGAACAAGAGCGCAATGGTCGCGTGCATGCCGAGCCCGAAGTAGAGCGCGTAGCGCCGCGTGCGCGCAAAGCCGTACCAGAGAGGCGCGAGGAGCTCGTAGGCCAGCGTCGCCCCCTGCATCACGGTCCAGCCGATGGCGGGAACGTGCCGCGCGAGGAAGTACGCGATGCCGCTCTGGTAGGAGTCGTGCATGTGGCTCCAGATGACCAGCGGATCGGTGATCCAATCGCCGCGGCTCTTGGCAATGCCGCTTGCCGCGTACATCACCACGATGGCGATCTGGAAGAACCGCACGCTGCCTCCAACGACCTCGACCGGCGGCGGGCGGCGGCGCTTCTTCGGCAGCCGCTCCTGCTTCCGCCGCGCGCGCCAGGCGTCGATGCTGTAGCGCGCGCCTGCAGGCGAAAGGAACAGCGCGATCACGAGCGCGGCGCCGAGCTTGTTGACGGTGAAGGCCTCGATGCGATCCGCAAGTGCGACGTAGGCGAGCAGGCACGCGAGCACGCCGCTCGAGGCGCGGGTGAAAGCGCCGAGCGTCGTCGCGACCGCCGAAGCCACGATGAGCCCGGCGACCGTCCAGGCCTGCCAGGGATCGAGCGGCGAGAAGTACACGGGCTGGCGGTAGTCCGGATGTCCCAGGTCGGGCACCTGGAAGCC
Organism: uncultured delta proteobacterium; assembly: GCA_963826085.1. Lineage (GTDB taxonomy): Bacteria > Myxococcota_A > Polyangia > Polyangiales > Polyangiaceae > CAWDXG01. Next base: position 1,314,698 of record CAWGVN010000001.1, read on the forward strand.
GCGCAGCGTGAGCCAGTGATCGGCGTGCACCAACCTGCCGGACAGGAAGCCGAGGATCGCCAGCGGCAACAGGATGCGCAGGAGCTCGAGCCGTTCCACGGGCTGCGGGGCGAACAGCCAGGCGGCAAGGCGCGCGACGGGACCCGTCGGCGGGGCGCTCGTGCGTCGGGCGCTCACGGCCCGCCCTCCTCGCAACGATCGCGCCGCATCGATCTGGGCGTCCAATACCAGTAGTGCCGCTCCTTTTCCGGGAACGCCGAGAGCGGCCGCCGTACGAAGCGCGGGAACGAGCTCCCCGGCTCCGGAATCGGCTCGCGCAGGCTGAGGAAGCGTACGCCACCTATATGGTCAGCGTGCTCGCGGTTGAAATGCGAGGTGATGTAGCTGTCGAGCGCGCGCATCACGAGGCGATTGCGCAGGTAGAAGTAGAGGGCGCGCGTGAACTGGTTTTCCTTGTCGTTCCTGTGGATCGGGAAATAGGGACGCACGTCGATCTCGTGGAACTGCTGGTCCTTGCACGACCAGCCTTCCGCGCGGAACTCGATCGTGTAGACCGACGCGCGCGGGAACAGCGCTGCCACCTGTGCGAAGTAGAGCACCGGACCCGGCACCACGTCGTACACGGTGCGCGGCGAAAGCTGATCGAACAGGATCAGCGACGGGTAGAGCAGGCCGAGGACGAGGGCGACCGCCCTGAGCCAACCGGGGCCCCAGGGCCGCACGGGCCGCCTCGCTTTCGGCATCGCCCGAATGTATACCCATCCAATAGCTTGTCCATGCGGCGCGCGCAGCTGCGGAAACGGCTGGGGCAGGCTCGTGGCTTGCGCCGGGGAGCCGGTGGTAGACTGGAGCGATGAGACGACTTGCATGGCTTGGGGGCGCATGCGTCGCGGCGCTGTTCGCGGCGTGCTCGGCGACCAGCAGCGGCTCGCACGCCGGGAGCGGAGGCTCGGGCGCCTCGGGAGGCACTGCCGGCACGGGGACCGGAGGCGTCGGCAACGCGTCGGGCAGCGGAGGGCAGCCTCCGGGCGACGGGTCCACGCTCGACGTGAACACCGGCGGCTCCGGAGGCACGCCGGTCGGCGAAGTCTACGGCCACAGCGACACCACGCTGTACAAGCTGGAGCCGTACTCCAAGACGGTCAGCATCGTCGGCAACTTCGACTGCCTGGGCAACGCCGCCGCGCTCGGCGGCGGGATGTGGGACATCGCCATCGACAAGGATGGCCACATGGTCGGCAGCATGAACAACGGTCTGGGCGCAGGCGCGATGGTCACCATCGACAAGGCGACCGCGCACTGCACGGTGTTCAAGACGGGCAGCTATCCCAACTCGCTCACGTACCTGCCCGCCGGCACCCTGCTGCCCAACTCGGAAGCGCTGGTCGGCTACAACCGGGACTCCTACGTGCAGATCAGCACGCAGAATGCGTCGGTCACCACGATCGGCAACCTGAACCCGGGCCCGAATGGGCAGAACTGGGAGTCGAGCGGCGACATCGTCTCGATCATCGGCGACAAGACGTACCTGACGGTCAAGCCGTACGGCGCGACGAGCGGGACCGACTCCATCGTGGAGGTCGATCCGAAGACCGGCAAGATCGTCAAGATAATCGGCAACACCGGCTTCACGAAGCTCTGGGGCCTCGGCTACTGGGCGGGCGTGGCCTACGGCTTCAGCGCCACCGGCCAGCTCGCGTCGATCGACCTCACGACCGGCGTCGGCACGGCCATTCCGCTGAAGAACGTTCCGGCGGGTCTTTCCTTCTGGGGCGCGGGCGTCACCACCGCCGCGCCAATCAAGCCGCCCCAGTAGGCTGGCGCAACGAAAGCAGCCGAACTAGGTTCCGTATCGCGATGTCCGGCATCAGGAATGTGACGCCAGAAGAAGCCGCCGAGCTCCTCGAGGCGGGCTACGCGTACCTCGACGTGCGCAGCGAGCCCGAGTTCGAGCAGGGGCATGTGCCGGGTGCGTTCAACGTGCCCCTGATGCACCTCGGTCCGGGCGGGATGACTCCGAACGGCGAGTTCATGCAGGTGGTCGGGAGCGCCTTCGGCAAGGAAGAAAAGCTCGTCGTCGGTTGCCGCTCCGGCGGCCGCTCCCGGCGCGCCGCCGAGCTGATGGCCGCGGCCGGATTCTCCGAGCTGGCGGATCTCGCCGCGGGTTGGGAAGGCGCCCGCGACCCGTTCGGGCGCGTCACGCCCGGCTGGAGCAAGAAGGATCTGCCCGTCGAGACCGGCAAGCCGGCGGGCCAGAGCTACACGGACGTGAAGCAGCGCAAGCCGCGCTGATTCCGACGGGAGCCCGCGAAATACCGGATTCTCCTGCATCCGGCAGTCGGCGGGTTATGCTCGGGCATGCCCACGCGGGGACGGTCCGGGATCGCGCTGCTGATCCTCATGGCAATCGCCTGCGCGCTGGTGGCGTGCAGGCGAGCCCCCGCAGGAGGAGGGCTGCTCGCGGGCAGACAACCGATCGAGACGCGTCACGTCGAACGCGCCCGGCTGATCACCGACGGCTTCGCCGAGCGGGAGGGCTCCGGCTGGAACACGAACCGAACGGCCGTGCTGGAGAGCCAGGGCGCCGAGGTCGTCTACGATCTCGGCTCGGTCAAGCCGATCCGCGCCGCGTGGCTGCAGGGCGACAACAACGACAGCTACATCCTGTCCGTCTCGGACGACGATCTGACGTACCAGCGCTTGTGGGTCGCGGGACCGGTGAAGGAGGGTGGCTCGCGTTCGCGCTCGAGCGCGGATCTGAACGGAAGCGGGCGGTACATCCGCCTGACCGCGATCGGCGGCGACGGGCACTTCTCCGTGTCCGAGCTGCAGGTCTTTTCCGCGCTGCCGGCGGCCTTCCCGCCGGACGTCCCGCGTCTGGAAAGCTATCCCGCGGACCAGCTCGTACGCACGGGCATCCTGCTGCTGGGTCTTGCGCTGATGCTGTTCGTGGTGTTGTGCACCCGGCGCACGCCCCGGCGGTGGGTCGCTGTGTACGCGCTGCTGCCGCTCTCGGCTGCGGCGCACCTCGCCTACCTGCTCTCCGCCACGTGGCCGGTGGATCCGCGCGGCGTAGCGCTCACCCGGGGGACGATTGCAGCGGTGGCGGCGGTGGTCGTCGCCTGGGAGGCGTTCGCGCCCGCGCGCTTCGCTCCGAAGCGCGCCATCGTCGCGACGACGCTCGCCGTGTGCGCTCTGGGCGCCGTCATGGCCTTCTACAATCTCGGGCGAGGACAGTTCTGGAACGAAAAGCTCCAGACGTGGAGCTTCGTCCACGTGCTCGACCTGCGCCAGTACTACGCCACCGCGAAGTACTTCCCGGAGATCGGCTACGTCGATCTCTTCGACGCCGACATGGCGGCCTATACCGAGGACACGGGGATCCCGCTTGCCAAGCTCGACAACCGGGAGATGCGCAACCTGCACACGAACCTCATGGGCAAGGTGGGAGGCCAACACGAGGGCATCGAGCACGTGAAGGCGAAGTTCTCCCCGAAGCGTTGGGAAGAATACAAACACGACGCGCGCTACTTCCGCAAGACGATGGGGACGGAGCGCTGGCTCCACTACATGGTGGACCTGGGCGGCAACGCGACGCCGGTGTGGATCTCGGTTGCGTACGTACTGTTCAACGCTCTTCCCGCGAACCACGCCGCACTGCTCGGCCTGGCGCTGCTCGACCCGCTGCTCTTCCTGCTGATGTTCGTCGCGATCTGGCGGGTCTTCGGCTGGCGCACGATGCTGGTCTGCATGATCGTGTTCGGGACGACGGATTTCGTCATGTACGGCTCGAACTGGGCCGGGGCAGTCCTGCGCCACGACTGGCTCGTTTATCTGGGGCTTGGCGCATGTGCGCTCAAACGCAAACGCTGGGTGCTGGGCGGCTTCCTGTTCGGATTATCCACGGCCATCCGCGCCTTCCCCGCCTTTGCCGTCATCGGAGCGAGCGTGCCGGCGGTGTGGTGGATCGTCGAGGAATGGCGGGCCGAGGGGCGCTTCCCCAAGCTGAAGGAGATCTACGCCGCGCAGAAGCCGACCTTCACGGTAGGGTTCGCCTCGGTCGGAACGCTGCTGGCTCTGGTCGGTTTGACGTCGCTCATTCTCGGACCGCACAGCTGGATCGACTGGTACCACAAGGTCTCCACCATCAATGCCGAGGCCCACGTCAACCCGCTGGGTCTGCGCAGGCTCATCGCGGACGTGCAGGGCGACCACGGCATTCTGCTGTTGCAGCGCTCCCCGCTCCTGGTGGTCGGCCTGATCGTCTACGTCGGCATGTTCGCGGTGGCGTGTCGCAAAAAGCCTCTGGAGCAGGCCGCCGTGCTGGGGCTGCTGCTTCTGCCGATCCTGATGTTTGCGGCGAACTACTACGAGCACCTGGTGTGTCTGCTGCCGCTGGTCGTCGTCGATCGCAGCTGGCACCGCGAAGGCAAACCAGTCGATCGCCCGCTCGACGCCACCGACGCCGTCGTGTGGCTGAGCCTGCTCCTGATGTGCGCCGCAGAATACTTCACGACGCTGGTGCAGGGCTTCGTGCTGCATTTCTACATGGGCACCGCGCTGCTCATGGCGATGATCTTCGCGATGCTGCTCGCTATTGTGCGTCGTGACGGGGTGGAGCTTCTGCCGACCGAGCCGGACCCGCCTTGACGCGGTCGTAGTCGTCCGCGGCCTTCTCGACCATGCGGTAGTCGCGCGCCGCCTTCTCGGCCTCGGAAACCAGCGTCGCCGTGAACAACGTCAGGCCCCAGATGCCGTTGTCCCGCCGGCGGAACGGATAGCGCGTCCCGCGCACGGTCTCGACCGTGGCGCGCTCGCCGCTTATCTCGACCTTCTTCACCCCCGACATGTCGCGGCGCAGCCGCGTGAGCCAGCCGCGCTGCCGCGCCTGCATCGCGAAGATGTCCGAGCCGTCCGCCGCCTCGGCTTCGGCCTTGTACTCGCCGGCCAGGCGCGTGCGCTCGGGTTCCGGGTAGGAGCGAAGCACGCGGTCGCGCGCCTTCTTGCGGTAGTCGCGGATGGTGTAGCAGGCATGCTGCGCCGTCGTTTCGATGTAGGCGAAGAACGCCTCGGGCTTGCCGCGATTCACGGCGCTCATCACGCGCAGGTACGCACCCTTGGGCGTGTGGTCGCTCGGGTAGGTGATCCACGACCAGGCGAACCACAGGATGGGCAGCGCCGCGGCTCCGCCGGCAACGTAGACGATGGCGCGACGACGTTCCACCGCGGGCGCTCTACCAGAGGGCCTGATTTCCGGCAACCGAAGTCAGCCAATGCACCGCCGCCGTGCGGCCGCGAGAGCGAAGAGCGCGGCCGAGAGCCACCACAACGTCGATCCGTTGCTTTCCGTTGCGCGACAGCCGCAGCCGCCGCTGTTGTTGGCCGCAGCTCGCGAGCCCGCGCTGCCGCCGGACGCCGACGTTGAACCTCCGGTCGCACTGCCGCCCGACCCGCTCGCGCTGCCGCCCGCGCCGGACGCGCCGCTACCACCCGAGCCGCCCGTCGCAACTCCCGCACACGGCGATCCGGACGGCCAGGCGAGCGGCGCCTTTGAATACGCCGCCAGACGCGTGCGCATGTCCGCGGCGGTGCCGCCTGCCGTCGACGAGGAGGGCGGCACGGTGGCCAGCGCCGCGCTCTCGTAGGCGCGGAAGTCGTCCGGGTTGCCGCTGCCGCGCAGGTCGAACAGCACGCCGCCGAGGCCCGCCCCGGCAAAGCGCGCCAGCGTGTCCGGCTGGCTGTCGAAGAAGTGGTAGTCGGTGGTTCCAATCTGCGCCTGCCAGAGCAGGATCGGCACGTGCGCGGCGGAGCTCACGGCGGAAAACCACGCCACGTTGGTGTCGAGCAGCTGTTTGTCCCAGGGCTGCCACCACGTCGACTCGTCAGCTTCGAGGTGGGGCTGCTCGGTGAAGATCACGTCCCACTCGCCGAGCGTGGAGTAGAAGCCGGTCACCACCTCGGGATGCTGTCCGACGCGGAAGTTGGAAGCGTGCCAGCCCATCCGCACCGCCGGCGCGTACTTGTCGCGGAGCGAAAGCAGGGCCTGCCCCAAGCCGGAGGCGTTGTCGGGGAATCCCGCCACGTCGGGCTGCCCCGAGGCCGCCACCTTCACCGGCACCGAGGTCGCGTCGGCATTGCCGTCGACACCCATCGCCCACATCATGAAGCCCCACGAGTCGGGCTCGACCTGGACGATGACGGGTGCGGACGCCTGCTTGACCGTCTGCAGCAAGAAGACGAAGTTGTCGAAGTACTGCTTCATCAGCGCCGGATCGCCGAGCACGCTCTTGACCACGTCCGGTTCGGCGCCGGAGAGCCCGCTGTCCTGCCCGAGCTGCAGCAGCTCGTAGAACGTGAAGACCGGGATCGCGCCGAGGGCCTTGGCGTCCGACGCCTTGCCGAGCAGCCACGACGCTACGTCCGCCTTCGGATCGGTGGTGGGAACGACGTAGACGTACACGAACTTCCACTTCACGCCGTACTGCTGCGACGCCGTCTGGGGCCAGTTGCCCGCCGCGGAGAAGCTTGAAATCCCCACGCCGAGCGTAGGACCCAGGTCAGCACAGATGTCGTGCTTCGGCGCCGCGCCGGCCACGCTCGCGAAGAAGAAGCAGAGAGCCCACGCTAGAAGCGACGCACGCGTCATGACCGCAGTGTACCAGTCGCTTGCCAGGAGGTGGCCGGAAGGCTAAGCGACAGGGGATGTGGCGTGGCTCGCGCATTGCCGTGGTCGTACCCGCGTATCGCGAGGCGCGACTGATCGGCCGCACGCTCGGCTCGATTCCCGATTACGTGGACGCCATCCACGTCGTCGACGACGGCAGCCCGGACGACACGTCCGGCGCCGTGCGCGCCCAGGGCGACCCGCGCGTGCGGCTGATCACGCATGAAGACAACCGCGGCGTCGGGGCGAGCATCGTCAGCGGCTACCGCGCGGCGCTCGCCGGGCGTGCCGACGTGATGGCCGTGATGGCCGGCGACAACCAGATGCATCCCGACGATCTGGAGTCGCTTCTGGAGCCGGTGGTCGCCGGCCGCGCCGACTACGCCAAGGGCAACCGCTTCGTGCACGCGGAACACAGCCGCATGCCGCTGCCGCGCCGCCTGGGCGGGCGCGTGCTGAGCGCGGCGACGCGGCTCGGCACGGGTCTGTCGATCGACGACAGCCAGTGCGGCTACACGGCGCTGTCGGCCGCCGCCGCGCGCGCGCTGCCGCTCGACGAGCTCTGGCCGCGCTTCGGCTACCCGAACGATCTGCTGGGCATGCTGGCGGCGCGCGGCCTGCGCGTCGTGGACGTGCCGGTGCGCCCCGTGTACGCCGACGAGCAGAGCGGCATCCGCGCCTGGCACGTCGCGAGCATCGCCGGCATCATCGCGCGGCGCTGGTGGCGCGAACACGCGCGCGACGCCGCGCCCGCCGTGGAAGCGCTCCCGCAGGAACCCGGCGCCTGAACCCAGCGCGATCGCGAGCTCAGGCGTCGATCGCGCGCTTCACGATCGCCGAAGCCCAGCGCAGCGCGTGGTCGAGATCGAAGCAGGCGTCGAGCTCCGCGGCCGAGAGCAGCCCGCTCACCTCCGGATCGGCGCCGAGCAGCTCGCGGAAGTCGCCTTCGCCGCGGAAGGCCTTCATCGCGTTCCTCTGCACCTTCTCGTAGGCCTGCTGGCGGCCCAGGCCCTTTTCCACCAGCGCCAGCATCACGCCCTCGCTGAAGAAGAGGCCGCCGCTGCGGTCGAGGTTGTCGCGCATGTGCTCCGGATACGCGACCAGTCCTTCGACGAGCCCCGCCGCGCGCTCCAGCATGAAGCCGAGGCTGGTCGTCGCGTCGGGCGCGATCATGCGCTCGACCGACGAGTGCGAGATGTCGCGCTCGTGCCACAGCGCCACGTCCTCCAGAGCCGGCGTCACCGCCGAACGCACCACGCGCGCCAGCCCGCACAGGTTCTCGCTCAGCACGGGATTGCGCTTGTGCGGCATGGCGCTCGAGCCCTTCTGCCCCGCGCCGAAGCGCTCCTCCGCCTCGCCCACCTCGGTGCGCTGCCAGTGGCGGATGTTGGTGGCCAGCCGCTCGATGGCGGCGGCCATCAGCGCCATCGCGGAAAACAGCGCCGCGTGGCGATCGCGCGCGACGACCTGGGTGGCCACCGTCTCCGGTTCGAGCCCGAGCTTCGAGAGCGCCTGCTTCTCGATGTCCGGCGACAGGTGCGCGTACGTGCCGACGGCCCCCGCGATCTTGCCGACGGCGATCTCCGACCGCGCCGTGGCAAGCCGCGCGCGACAGCGCTTCACTTCCGCCAGGTGTCCGGCCAGAACCACGCCGAACGTCACCGGCTCGGCGTGGATGCCGTGCGAGCGGCCGATCATCGGCGTCTTCTCGTGCTCGCTGGCACGCGTCGCGAGCGCTGCGATCAGCCGGTCGCTTCGCTCGAGCAGCATGTCGGTCGCACGCACCAGCAGCACCGCCAGGCTCGTGTCGAGCACGTCGCTCGAGGTCATGCCGCGGTGCAGCCAGCGCGCCGGCTCGCCCGCCTTCTGTTCCACGTGGGTGAGGAAGGCGATCACGTCGTGGCGCGTGGTCTTCTCGATCGCCTCGATGGCGGCGGGATCGGGAGCCAGCCCGAGAGCGCGGATGGATCCGGCTGTACCCGCAGGCACGAGACCAGCCGCTTCCATCGCCTCGCAAGCCGACAGCTCCACCTCCAGCCACACCGCATAGCGGGTGCCGTCGGACCAGAGCTCGGCGAATTCCTTCGGCGTGTAGCGCGGGATCATACGCGCTACACGCCTACCCCAGTCGCGCCCGCGCTACCAGTAGCCCCGGCAGCGCCCTCAATAGACGGGCACGCTCACGTTGCGGACCACGGTCGAAGCACCGCCCGCGGCGCGATACAGCTCCGGCGGGACCTCGACGCCCGTGTCGAAGCGGCATTTCATCACGCGGTACTCGATGCGGCTGTCGCCCTTGTCGGGGCTCGTGCGGAACAACCAGGCGTGATCGAGGTCGTCGATCGGCAGGATCGCGCGCTCGCCGTGCAGCTCCCCGCCCTCGAGCCTCACTCCGTCGGCATCGTAGGCGGCGACGCAGGGCGCGGACGGAGTGCCGTACATGACGGCTGTGCCTGTGAGCAGCGCGCGCAGCGGCTCGCTGGCGTCGGTGACGATGATCGGATGGCGCGTGCCGGCGGCGGGCATCTGGATCGAACGGGCCGTGCTGCTGCGCTGGGTATTGCTGCATCGAGAGGGTCGGTCGGGCAGATCCTGCTGCATAGGCAGCGCGATCGGCGGCTCGACCACCGCGCCGCTCGCGCGGAAGAGGAACAGCTGGCTCTGGTGCTGTCCGCCGGAAAGATCCTCGATCATCGTCACGCGTCCGGGATGGCCGTCGAGGTAGGTCAGCGAGATGTGCTGGAACAGCCCGAAATCGCCCGGGCTTGAAAGCCCGGTGGTCAGGGCGTCGAAGCTGTAGGTCTGGCCCGAGCGGAGCGCGCGCACCAGAGCCGTTCCGAGCTTGAACGGCAGATGCGTCTGTCCGACGTGGACCATCTCGCTCTGCATGCCCTGCACGCCGTCGGGCCAGCTCACCGGCGGGATGCTGCTCACCGAGTGTCCGTCGAAGAACCAGGTCTTCTGCGCGTCCCTCCGGCTGCCGTGCAGGCGCAGGTACAGGCCACCCGAAGCGATGCTGATCAGCGCGGGTTCGGCGAGCTGCGCGCGCGTGTTCGGCAGGCTGGTGTAGTCGCCGGGCACGTAGCCGCCTCCGTCCGCGAGGTGGGCGTGGACCACGCGCCCCTCGAACAGGTTCTGCCACGCGACCTCCACGTTCCGGAGCCGGGTTTCGTGCACGCCGTCGGGGATGTCGAAGCGAAGCGCGGCGCCGCCCTCGATCTGCCCGGACACGTAGATCGCCTTCTTTCCCGGATTGCTGGCCGGCGGCAGCAGCGCGACCTTCTCGATGTGCGGGTGCGCCCCGCCTGTGGCGTTGTACATCCACGCCGACGCGTGGCTGTAGTCCTGGGTCACGGCGAACCACGCGGCTTTGCCTAGTGCGGCGTCACGCGCGTCGGGCGCCCTGGTCATCGAGTCGATCGCCTTCCACGGCGTCGGATCGAGCGTACAGGAGATCGGCTCGCGTAGAGCCACGTCGTACGCTCTTGCCGAAGGCGGCGCGGGCGGAGCCAGCACGCCCTCGTCGGGGTCCGCCTGTCCGTGCCAGCCGATTCGCGACAGCTGGTCGCCGATCACGCATCCGCCGGGATAGCAGTACACGGGCACCTTGCACTGGGTCCCGTGCTCGCACAGGTCGAGCGGCAGCCCGCCGATGGGGTCCCAGGTCGCCCCGCCGTCCATCGATTCCCAGGCGTCGCGCGTGCCGGGCGAGACGGCGAGCGCCCGCGCACCCGCGGCGCCGATGGTGGCGTTGCCGGACGGCGCGGTCGACAGTGATACAACGCGCCCATCGCTGTCGGTCACGAGCAGCGAGGTCGTGCCGTAGCGGGTAATGACGATGGAGAGCGTGCCGTCCTCGGCGGTCATCACCGAATCCACCTGCGTGCCCGAATGGCCGTAACGCCGGTAGCCGTAGCTGCCGTAGTACTCGTCGTTGTAGTCGATCGGCACCTGCTGGATCTCGTGCGCCTCGAAGCTCCGGCCCTGGTTATGCGAGACGAACACGGTGAACGCGCCGTCCTTGGTGCGGCGCCCGATCGCGTAGGCGGTGGTCCCATCGCCGGAGAAGACCAGCGCGTCGGCGCTGTTCCTCAGGGCGGGCGTGGCCGCGGGAGCCAGCTCGTAGTCGGAGGGCGCGCTCGACTTGTTCGCTGCGCCCTTGGCGTCCTTGTCCGACGGTGCGCCCGCGTCCGCGTCGGCGCGGCGCCGGTAGTAGACGCCCTGCACGCCGCAGCCGGTGCCCGCCGCGCGTGGCGGGCAAACGCCGCTCACGAGGAGAGCACCGCCGGCGCCGACGGCAAGCTGGAAAGCGTCCATGCTGCCGACGACCGGATAGTCCTCCTTATTCCAGTGGGCGCCGGAGTCCTTGCTGGACATCAGCGCAATCGGTCGCGAGGAGCTTCCCTGGCTCGCGTGCGAACAGGCAAAATAGAGGAAGTGGTCGAAGCCGGCGATGCGCACGTCGTTGCAGCCCTTGGCCTGGTCGAACGCGCGCGCGTCGAGCTGCCCGTCCACGGGTCCAGAAAGAAGCCGCCAGTCACCGTGACTCTTCACCAGCTCGAAGTAGCGATTGCCGACGATCGCCGCGCGCCCTTCCGACAGCGCCGAAGCGTCGGGTCCGCGCGGCGGAGGCAGCGGCAGCTTGAAGCTTCCGGCGGCCGAGCGCGTGGAAACCGGGACGAACGGCGTCGCCGCGCCGGGCTTCCACTCGCGGGGTCCGAACACGCTGGCAAGCGTGATGCTGTCGTCGGCATTGCGCTGGATCGAGAGCGCGCCGAACGTCTTTTCGTCCAGCGGCTTCCAGCTCGCCCCGCGATCGCCCGTCGAATACAGCCGCTCCGGCACGGCGAGCGCCAGCCCGCGTCCCTTGTCGTCCAGGGCCACGTCCGAGAAGCGCGCATGCGCCGGCCCGACGACGTGCCACGACGCGCCCGCGTCGCTGCTCTGCACGAGCGCGCCGTCGCGGCGCACTCCGAGCAGCGTGCTCGCCGCCGCACTGACGCGGGCCAGCGGATCCAGCGGCGAGCTGGAGCGGATGAACGGGCCGAGCGGCGTCTCGGCTTCATACGTCGTGCCGCTCCGACCCACGAACAACCAGCCGCCGCTGTCGAGCTTCAGGATCGCCACCAGATCCTCGGGCGCCAGCCGCGCTGCCGCGAGCACCGAGCGCTTGTGCGTGTCGACCAGCCAGCGTTCGCCGCGATCGCCCGCGTACAGCATGCGATCGCCGGGCAGCTTGCGACGGACGCGCAGCGGCGCCTCCTTCTTCGGGTGGTAGCGCCAGGTCGCCGGCGACGGATACGCCGGCGTCACCTCCGCGCTCGACAGGAGCGACTTGCGCGGATGGCGCGGCGGCTCCGGCGTGCCGCCAGCGCAGGCGCCCGCCACACCGACGAGCCCCACCACCGCCCACGACAGCGAGCGGCGCAGAGCGGAGACGTTTCGGCGACCCTCCATGGACGCCCGCATCCTAGCGCCCAGGCGGCGATCCGTCGCGTGGAGCGCCGACGCAGTGGCGCCCAAGCCCGCGCTTGCTCACGAAAATGTCGGCCACGCCGACACTTTGGGCTCGAAGCACGGCTTGCGACCCGAAAATGTCGGCCTGACCGACACGACGCGCTTCAAGCCCTGGCTTGCGACCCGAAATGTCGGCCTGACCGACACAACGCGCTTCAAGCCGAACGAAAATGTCGACCACGCCGACGCAATGTCCTCGAAGCGCAGGGGACCCTCGCGGGCGCGCAGGCCGGCTCGTCGTGTTGCGGCGCAGCGCGACGGCCGGCCGAGCACCCGCTCGAGGGACCCGGGCGCGCGCTGGCGCGACCGGCGCCCCGGAGCCGCCCTCCGACCGGGGAGCACCCCTACGCCCGGAGTACGATCAACGCGATCTCCGGCGGTACTCCCAGGCGCATCGGCGGCCCCGTCGTGCCCAGGCCAGCGTTGACGTAGAGCTGGCTCGAACCGGAGCGGAACAGGCCGCGGGGACGGTGTTTCGCTGCGGTGGCGATGTTGTAGCGGTCGCCGAGGAGCGGCACGCCAATCTGCCCGCCGTGGGTGTGGCCGCTCAGCACGAGCTCCACGCCGCGCTCGGCGGCGGGCTCGAAGTAGTCCGGGTAGTGCGAGAGCAGCAGCGTCGGCGCGGCCTCCGGGCGGCCGGCGAGCGTGCGCTCCAGGTCGTCGCGGCGCGTGAAGCGGTCGTCGATGCCGGCGACCACCAGCGTCGCGCCGTCCCGCGTGATGCTCGTCCACTCGTTCAGGAGCACGCGCGAACCGTGCGCGCGGATGGTCGCGACGAAGCGCTCGGCGTCCCACTGGTCGTGGTTGCCCATCGTGACGAGCACGCCGTCGCGCGCCTGGAGCCGTCCGAGCAGCTCCGCCGTGTCGTCGTAGAACTCCACGCCCAACGTCACCAGATCGCCGGTCACCACGGTCAGGTCCGGCTCGAGCGCATTGGCCTGCTCGACCCAGCGCGCGCCGCGCGCCGGCGGATCGAAGCTGCCGATGTGCAGATCGCTGAGCTGCGCGATCGTGTAGCCGTCGAGCGCGGGCGGCAGCCCCGCGATGCGAACCTCGATGCGCCTCACGCGCGGCCGGCGCCGGATCCCCCAGACGCTCCAGCCGCTGACGCAGAGGCCGAGGACGTAGACTGCCAGCGCGCCTCTGCTCGCCGGAATACCCGCGAGCAGCGCGGCAGGAACCGCCACCACGAGCAGCGCGAGCCCGAGCAGACAGCCGCCCCAGTGCCAGAACACCGGCTCGTCCACGAGCACGGTGAGCCAGCGCGGGCGCTTGCTGTCGAGCGCCAGCGAGTGCAGCCGCGACGCGGTCAGAAGCCACAGCGCGAGCGCGATCAGCACCGCGGCCCACGCCGGCACGAGCGCCGCCAGGGCCAGCGCCGGTACGACGTGCACGACCGCCGTCAGCGCATGCGCGATGAGGACAAAGCGTCTCCGCCGGCGCATGCGCCGCGCGATCGGGCGCGGCAGCTCCGCGCGTGCGATCGAACGTCGACCAGCGCGATCAGCTTGGCCTTCGTGGTGAGGCCGACGTGCTGGGCGGCCCGCTCGCCGTTCTTGAACACCATCACGGTGGGCACGCCGCGCACGCCGTACTTGCCGGCGGTGACGGGGGCCTCGTCCACGTCGAGCTTGCCGACCTTCAGCTTGCCGTCCAGCTCCTGCGCGACCTGGTCGACGATGGGAGCGAGCGCCTTGCAGGGGCCGCACCAGGTTGCCGTGAAGTCGACCAGTACGGGTACGTCGGACTTCAGGACTTCCTCGTCGAAGTTGAGATCGTTGAAGACGTGAACGTTCTGGGATGCCATGGACTACTCCGGAGAAATTGGCTTGGGGGAGCAGAACATAGTCCCCGGACCGCCGACAGGAAAGTCCCGCCCGGCCAGATAGGCTCCCACGAAGGGCCCTTTGTGCGCATTTCCGCGGGTTTGTGCTAGAAGTTCCGGCCCCGCCGTGCCGCGGCCCCCGGAAGGATCTCGCGATGCTGATCATGATGAAGTCCGACGCGACGCCCGCGCAGATCGACGCGGTCTGCGAGCGCGTCAAGGATCTGGGCCTGACGCCCAACCAGATCCCGGGCGCGGTCCGGCTCGCGATCGGCATCACCGGCAACAAGGGCGCGCTCGACCCGGCGCTGTTCAACCGCATGGCCGGCGTGCAGGACGCGGTGCCGGTCAGCCGCCCCTACAAGCTGGTCAGCCGCGAGGTGAAGCCCGACGACACGGTCGTGGAGGTGGGCGGGACGCGCATCGGCGGCGGGAGCCTGACGGTCATGGCCGGACCGTGCTCGGTGGAAAGCCGCGAGCAGGTGCTGTCGACGGCACGCTGCGTGCGCGAGCACGGCGCCACCATCCTGCGCGGCGGCGCGTTCAAGCCGCGGACCAGCCCCTACGACTTCCAGGGTCTGCGCGAAGAGGGACTGCAACTGCTGGCCGAGGCGCGCGAACAGACCGGCATGCCGGTCATCACCGAGGTGAAGGACACGGAGACCCTGCCGCTGGTGGCCAAGTACGCCGACATCCTGCAGATCGGTGCGCGCAACATGCAGAACTTCTCGCTGCTGGAAGCAGTGGGCAACCTCGGCAAGCCGGTGATGCTCAAGCGCGGGCTCTCCTCCACGGTGAAGGAGTGGCTGATGGCGGCCGAGTACATCGTCTCGCGCGGCAACTACCAGGTCATCCTGTGCGAGCGCGGCATCCGCACCTTCGAGACCATGACGCGCAACACGCTGGATCTCGGCATCGTGCCGCTTCTCCGCGATATCACGCACCTGCCGGTGGTGGTCGATCCGTCTCACGGCAGCGGTGTCGCCCGCGCCGTCACGCCGCTGGCGCGCGCCGCCGTGGCCACGGGCGTGGACGGCGTGATGGTCGAGGTGCACCCCGACCCGGAAAAGGCGCTCAGCGACGGCCCGCAGGCACTGACCTTCGAGATGTTCGGCGAGATGATGGATCAGGTAGCGCGGGTGGCCACCGCGATCGGCCAGTCCCTGGCCTGAGCGGGCGCGAAGCGTGGAGCGCACCGCCGAGGACGCGTTCGAGCCGCTGGCGCCGCGCCCGTGGGGCCCGGAGTGGAGCGCCGACGGCGTCGTCGCGGTGCTGGAGCCGCTGGTGCTGGGGCCGCGGCGCGAGCGCGTGCGCTCCGTGGTCGAGCAGCGCATCGGCAGCGTCACCGTGCTGATGGACGCGCCGCACGATCCACACAACGGCGCGGCCGTGATGCGCTCCTGCGACGCGTTCGGCGTGCAGGAGCTGCACGTCGTGCCCAGGACGGAGCCGTTCCTGGTCTCCGGCGGCGTGGCCAAGGGCACCGAACGCTGGATCGACGTGATCCGGCACCCGACGCCGGAAGACGCCGTCCAGGTTCTCGAGAGCCGCGGCTTCGAGCTGGTGGCGACGCATCCGGCGGGCGAGCTGCTGCCGGCCGGGCTCGCGGGGATCGGGCGGCTGGCGCTCGTGCTCGGCAACGAGCACGACGGGATCTGCGAGGCGCTCCAGCGGGCCGCCCGCCGCTCGGTGCGCATCCCCATGCGGGGCTTCGTCGAGAGCCTGAACGTGAGCGTCTCGGCGGCCGTGCTGCTGGAAGCCGCCACCCGCGGCCGCCCCGGGGACCTCCCGGAGGCTGAAAAACGCCTGCTCTACGCGCGCGGGCTGTTCCGCTCCGTCTCCCGGGCCGCGGAAGTCCTGGCGGCCTCCAGCCCCCGGTGACAGCCGGGCGCGCCTGTACTAGCGTGCGCGCCGCGAACCCATGGCAAGGCACAACCCCGACATGAGCGTGCTGGGCGCAACCACGCGGCTGACCGGCCGGATCAACGGCGAAGGCGGGCTGCGCGTGGACGGCACGATCCGCGGCGACGTGTCCGTGACGGGCCCCGCCGAGATCTCCGAGGGCGCCTCGGTAGAAGGCGATGTCCACGCCGAGTCGCTCGAGATCCACGGCACGCTGATCGGCAACGTCGCGGCGCGGGGCCCCGTGCTGATACGGGCGGGAGCCGTGGTGCGCGGCGAGCTCGCGGGCTCGCGCGTTACGATCGAACCCGGCGCGCGCGTTGCGGTTCGCCTCGAGACCGATTTCGAGCTGGATCTGGCGATGACGCGGGGGCGTCGTTGAAGCGCTCCCCCCACCCTACCTACTTTTGAAGCGAGGCGAGATGGCAGGCACGGTGATTGGCGAAGGGCTCACGGTCGAAGGGGAGATCACGAGCGACGAGGAAGTCGTCGTGCACGGCACCCTTCGCGGCACCCTGAACACCAACGAAGCGGTGAGCGTCGGTGCGGGCGGCGTCGTCGAAGCGGATGTCACCGCGTCCGCGCTGAGCGTGGCCGGACAGGTCACGGGCAACGTCAACGTCTCGGACCGCGTCGACCTGCAGGCCGGAGGGCGGCTTGTCGGTGACGTGAAATCGTCGCGGCTCACTATCGCCGACGGAGCCTCGTTCAAGGGCAACGTCGACATGGAAGTCTGATCAAGATGGCGGCAGCCTCGACAATCGGACACGGAACGGTCGTGCGCGGCAACGTGCGCGGACGCGGCTCGATCGTCATCGACGGGCGCGTGGAGGGCGACGTGGAGGTCGATGGCGACGTGACGCTCGGCGAGCACGCTGCCGTGAAGGGCAACGTCAACGGCGCACGTATTTCCGTGGCCGGCGCCGTGGCGGGCGACCTGCACGGGTCCGACGGCGTGATCCTGCAGGGCAGCGCGCGGGTCGTCGGCGATCTGGCCGGTCCCAGCATCGGAATCCTCGAAGGCGCGCTGGTCCGCGGCAACGTGCGCACCGACGGCGAATCGCCGCCGGCGGGACGCGCGCGGAGCCCGCTGTCGATGCCGAAGCGGGCGCCCGCGCCTGCACCGGCGGCTACCGCTGCACCTGCACCTGCGCCTGCGGCGGCGCCGGACCCCGAGCCCGAAGCCGCGCCTGCACACAAGGCGTCCCCGCCTGCGAAGGAGGCGCCCGGCAAGACGGCCAAGCGCGCGCCGGCTCCCGTTGTCCCCGCGCTGCGCAAGCGCACGCGCGCCAAGAAGAAGAAGACCTAGTAGGGCATGGTCGACGAGAGCCGACGCCAGCGACTGATCGAGCTCTTGCGCGAACGCAGCTTCGCAAGGAAGCGCGTGATCCTCGCCTCCGGCCGCGAGAGCGACTTCTTCATCGACTGCAAGCAGACCGTGCTCACCGCGGAGGGCCACGCGCTCGTCGGCGAGCTGATGTTCGAGGCGCTCGCGGATCTGCCGGAGTGCGACGCCGTGGGCGGCGTGGAGCTCGGCGGCTGTCCGCTGGCCAGCGCTGTCTCGCTCGTCAGCCACCAGCACGGGCGTGACCTGCCCGCGCTCTACGTCCGCAAGGCGCAGAAGGACCACGGCAGCGCCAAGCTGGTCGAAGGGGACAAGTCGCTGTTCCCCGGCATCCGCGTCGTGCTGCTCGAGGACGTCGTGACCACCGGCGGCTCCAGCCTGCGCGCGGTGGATTCCCTCGCCAAGGCCGGAGCTGTCGTGGTGGGCATCCTGGCGCTCGTCGACCGCGAGGAAGGCGGCGCCGGGACGATCGGCGAAGCGGGGCTGCCCTTCGTGAGCCTGGCGCGCCGTTCGGACTTCATGTGAGCTGCCCGAGGGGGCGTGACCTCCGGCGCAAGCCGGGTTACCTTGGCGGCTCCCCGCGTATGCCGCGCCAGGCTTCCAGATTCCGTCCTGCCCGCTGGCTCTGGGCCGCGGCATTCGCTCTGTGGGCGCTCCAGCCGTCGGCGGCCCGGGCCGCGGAGGCGAAAGACGAGCCGAAGACGCGCCAGCTCACGCCGCAGGAGATCTCGGCATGGCTCGACTCGCGCAACCTGCCGCAGACGAAAGACACCGGCAGCGGCGAGGCGCCCGAGGTGCCGCCTCCCCCGCCCCGTCACCACGGCTTCGTGGTCGAGTCGAGCATCGGGGCGATGCAGCACCTCGGTCCGCTCAAGAACGTCACGCCGCTGGCGCCCTGGTTCCATCTGCAGTTCGGCTTCGAGCCGGTGAAGTGGGCGATGATCTTCGGCGAGGGCGACATCACGCTCCAGAACACCTCGTATGCGCACCCGCCCCCGGACCCGCGCACGTTCACGCTATTCGGCTTCGGCGGAGGCGTCCGGCTCACGATCAAGCCGACCGATCGCTTCGGCATCTACGTCCAGGGCAGCATCGGCGCCTCGGAAGTGACCAACGACTCGCTGTACACCTACGGCTATCACGACTCAACGTCGCTCGGCCCCTACTTCGGCGGTGGCCTGGGCCTGGAGTGGTACCAGATCGATCCGCACTACGCGCTCGCCCTGAACGGCACGCTGCGCGACTACAACAGCGTCCTCGACCGCCAGCTGAGCAGCCAGCCCGCCCTCGCCCTGATCGTCGCCGCCGCCCTCCGCTACACGTTCTGATCGTTCCGCGGGTCCTGGCAGCCGCTCGGCGTCACGGATACGCCGCAGTCGCGCTGCTCTGCCGCGCCCTGCCTGGTCGCTTCGCGGTGGAAGCCGCGGAGGCACGGAGCGGGTCGGCCGACACGAAGGGCGTCAAGCGGCGCTTGGCGGGGGAAATGTCGGTCTGACCGACATTTTGGGCTCGAAGCGCGGCTTGGCGGGGGAAATGTCGGCGACGCCGACACAAAGCGCTTCAAGCGGCCGCTTGGCGGCGGATATGTCGGCCTGACCGACATTTTGGGCTCGAAGCGGCGCTTGGCGGCGGATATGTCGCCTCGCCGACACAAAGCGCTTCAAGCGGCCGCTTGGCGGCGGATATGTCGGTCTGACCGACATTTTGGGCTCGAAGTGCGGCTTGGCGGCGGATATGTCGGTCTCGCCGACATCTTGGGCTCGAAGCGGCGGCTTGGCGGCGGATATGTCGGTCTGACCGACATTTTGGGCTCGAAGCGGCGCTTGGCGGCGGACATGTCGGCGACGCCGACACAAAGCGCTTCAAGCGGCCGCTTGGCAGCGGATATGTCGGCCTGACCGACATTTTGGGCTCGAAGCGGCGCTTGGCGGCGGATATGTCGGTGCGGCTGAAGCGGCGCGGCGCCGCGCGCTTCGCGACGGCTCGCAACCGCCGCGCGCTTCGCCATGCGCTTCGCCATGCGCTCCGCGATGCGCTCCGCGATGTCAGCGGCGTATCCGCGGAACGTGCCGCAGCCGTGCGTCGTTCAGATACAGCGCGCCCACCCGTACCAGCTCCGGCTCGGCTTGCCGCGCCAGACGCCGCACCGAATCCGGCGCGATGCCCGCCGCGCGCGCGATCAACGCCGCGTCCCGCCAGCCCTGGTGCCGCGCCAGCGCCACGAGCATGCGCCGCTCGACGATTCGAGAGCCGCGCGCCGCACAGCGCGCGGCGAACGCGATCTCCTCGAGCGTGACCGCAGGGACAACGCGCCCGGGTGCAGGCTCCGGCAGCGGTGTGCCACCTGTTTTCACGGACGAGTCATCCGTTACGATGCGGTGGAACCACGCTTCGAAGTGTCTGCGCCGGCGACCGAGCACGTCGGCCAAGCGATCCGCCGTCACCCACGGGTCGAGCTCCGCGCCGACGACCCCGCGATGTGTCGACAGCAGCCACTCCAGCGGATCGCCAACGAACCCGGCACGCGACGGATTCAGGTGCGCGTACCGGATCACCGCAACCAGGCGCTCGGGGCGTACGATTTCCGCCGGAGGCACGCGTTGCCACGTCGGACCCATATCGTGAGCGCGCGCGAACGCGGCCAACCTCTGCGCGAACTGCCCGTGCAGTTGGTCAGGCGCGTCAGTCGGCAGAACCAGGTGGGGATGGTTCGGCATGAGACACGCGGCGACCGCGTTGGGCGCGAACCTCCGCATGCTCCGCCAGAAATCGAGCGCTATGTCCGGGTCCAGGAACGGATTCCTACCCGCCAGCGCGTGCGCAGTGAGGTGGGCGAACATCATCCCCGCCTATCGGCCCGGCACGCGCGCGATTGTCTGCAATCAGCAGCAGCAAAGTCCGTCGCCGCTGCGGTCTTGTCACGTAAGAAGCCGGTGAGAACGACGCAAAGGGCGTCAAGCCAAAAGCAAGGCGACGAAAATGTCGGTCTGACCGACACAAGCCGCGCGCAGCCGCCGCAGGCGGCGCGGGCTTTTGCGTATCCTCGACGTGGAGCGGCGGCCAGTGGGGATGCCCACCCCCCGTCGCGGCGGGGATGGGCGACTCCTGACGTACACACCCGGTCGACAAATCGATACAATGCGTCCATGAGGGGTGCGGCCCGGAAGTGGATAGCAGCTGCGGTCGCGCTTGGGCTTTCCGTCGGCTGCCAGACGACGGCGTATCGCGCCGAGTTCAAGGCGCCCGCCGCCGCCGTGCAGAAGGCCAGCGCGGGTCCAGCACAGCCTGGCTCGTCCTTCGTCAAGTGTCACATGAAGGACGGCCGGGTGATCGTGCTCGACAATTGGCGCTTCGACCCGCGCACGAGGACGGTGGCCGGAAGCGGCATCGCCTACGACGACCAGCGGGCGGTGATCCGGCGCGGGGCCATGCTGGTTCCCCTCGACCAGGTCGCGCTGATCGAGACCGACCAACCCGAGCGGCTGGTCCGCAGCAACATCGTTGCGATGGGCATTGTCACCGCGGCATCGCTCGCCCTCACGGCTTACTGCCTGGCGAACACCAAAGCCTGCTTCGGTTCGTGCCCAACGTTCTATGCCGACGACGGGCACGGTATGGCGCTGGAGGCCGAGGGGTTCTCGGCATCCGTCGCGCGCGTGCTCGAAAGCACCGACGTGGACGCGATGTACACGGCGAGCACGCACGAGGGCGAGCTGCATCTTCTGCTCACGAACGAAGCGCTGGAGACGCACGCGATCCACCACGTCGAGGTGCTCGCAGCCGAGCGGCCCCCCGGCGGCCGCGTCGTGCGCGCGGGCGACCGCTACTACCCCGCCACGCACTTCCAGGCGCCGACGCGCTGCACTGCCTCTGCCGGCGACTGCCTGGACGCGATCCGCGCCGTCGACAAGGAAGAGTATCTTTCGCCGGCGGATCCGCACGATCTGACGGCTCGCGAGACGATCGACCTGGTGCTGCCACCCGGCAAGGGGCCGCGCGGGCTGGTGATTGCCGCGCGCAATTCCCTGTTGAACACGTTCGTCTTCTACCAGGCTCTGGCCTGGATGGGCCCCCGCGCGGGCGAGCTCATGACGACGCTGGAGCGCGGGGGTGCAGCGGTACAGGCCGTGGACGTCTTCGGCCGCGCGCTGGGCTACCTGGAGGTGGAAGCGCAGCTCCCGGACAAATCGTGGCAGCACGCGGGCACCTTCGAGGAAGTGGGGCCGATCGCGCGGGAGGTGCAGATGGTGCCGCTGCCCGAGACGGGGCCCGGCCCGGTGCACGTGCGGCTGGCGATGACCAAGAGCAACTTCCGCATCGACTACGTTGCGGTGGCGGATCTCGGCGCACCCGTTACGCCGACGCGCGTCCCACTCGATCGCGTCGAGCGCGACGGCCGACCGGATGCGGACGCGCTCGGGCGGCTCCGCGACACGACCCGCTACCTGGTGACCGGGCCCGGCGACGCGTACGACCTGTACTTCAAGCTGCCGCCTGGAAACAGCGAGCTCTTCCTCTCGTCGACCGGCTACTACTACGAGTGGATGCGGAGGGCGTGGCTGAAGGAGGAGAACGACAAAGCCCTGGAGCAGCTGCTGCTGGATCCGCACGCAGCGCTGCGCCGGCTCGCTCCGGTCTACAAGCGCGTGGAGCCGGAGATGGACCGTCTTTTCTGGTCGAGCCGCGTGCGCGTCGACCCTTCCGGGAGAAGAGCCCCATGACCGCCAGCCACCCGGCGCGGCTCTTGGCTCTCGTGTTGATCGGCATCATGGCAGCGGGCTGCGCCGCCAACGGGCAATACCTCGACCGCCGCAATGGCGTCGGCGGACACGCCACCACCGCAGAACTCCAGGACGTGCCCGTCCACGGAGCCGAGGTGCTCGTCGAGCTCAACAACGGAGAGGAGAGGGACGGCGAGTTGCTCGCTGCGGATGCGAACGGGATATCCGTTCTCGAATCCACCAACGACATCACGTACATCCCCCGGAACTGGATCGACAGCGTCCAGGTGATTCTCTACGAGTCCGCCTCGGGCGCGACGGGTTGGTGGTTCGGCCTCGGTGCGGCGTCCACGCTCAGTCACGGATTTCTCCTCATCCTCTCGCTGCCGGTCTGGATAGGGACCGGCGTGACCGCGGAGGTCGGCTCGCGGCGCGCGAGCAAGTTGGATGTGCAGCCAGCCTGGCTGGACGCGCTGTACCAGTTCGCGCGATTTCCCCAGGGCCTGCCTCCGGGGTTCATCGCGCGATGGAATGCTTTGCGGCAGCACAAGGCGACCTGGATATCGACCGAGCCCGGCCAGAGCGCTCCGTAGCGGCCGTATCGGTCGCGCAGCAGGATTCGGCCGGCTCGGCGCGCGTGCGGTCGAGCAGCGCTGTCCCGACCGGCTACGCCGGCAATCAGCGGCAATCGTAGCGCTGATAGGTAACTCCAGCGGGCGAGCGGAGCGCGTAGATGACGCCGCCGTGGTCGAGCACGGCAAAGTCACGGAAGCTCTCCTCGGGCATCGTGTTCGCGGGCAGCAGCGCGCCGCCGGTGACGGCGCCCGTTGCGGCGTCGAGACACGACAGCGTGACCTTGGCCTCCGCGCCCGGACGCTGGAACTCCACGGCGAAGTAGATGGTGCCCGAAAGGTCGGTGTCGAGCAGCAGGATCTGGTGGATGATCGGGACCAGCGCGATATCGCGGGCAAAGCGCACCGCGCCGGTAGCGCGCACAATGCTCGTGACGCGCACGCGACCAGCGTTCGCGTCGACGATCAGGGCCGACAGCAGCGATTTTCCGTCCCGGCTGGGCCGACCGGAGAGCGTGGTGCGGGGACTGGCGGCGGTGCCGCTCGTGTCGCCGAGCTTGACCAGCTTGTTGTGCTCCAGCTCGGCGTACACGTCGTTGCCGTCGGTAATGATGCTCGTTACATCCCCCGGATCCGTGAGGCCGTTGCCGACCAGCGGCAGCGTGCCCTGCTCCGCTCCGCTGGAATCGTAGAGCGCCACGTCCTTGCCGGCGGTGCGGTCGAGCACCGCGATCGAGCCGTCCTTCGCGATCGCGATGTCGTCGGGCGTCTGCTCGTGCAGAGGGATGCTCGCTTCCGGTTTCCCGTCGGCACCACGGCGGACGATGCGGCCGTTGATCTCGTCGAGAATGTAGGTTCGACCCTGCCCGTCGACCGCGACGCTCATGGGTCCCATGGGGTCGCCTTCCTGCGGGCGCGTGTGCCCGAGCTGGTCGGGTCCGGATCCCCAGGCAGCGAAGAACTTCGTTCCGGCTCTGGGGCTCTTCGAGGGCCCGGACGAAGCGGCCGGAGCCGGCGCGCTGGCGCTCGGTGGCAGAGTCGCGCGCGTTGGAGACGGCGTTGCGCGACGCGCGGTCGCCGTCGCGACCGGCTCGCGCGGCACATCGCGACCTGTCTTCGAGCGATAGGCCACGATGACCGCGATCGCGGCAGCCAGCACAACCAGCACACCGAGCACTGCCGGGCTCCGCGCCCGGCCGTCGGATGTCACGTCCTAGTACCCCGTGCGGCGAATCGCGTGATAGGAGCTGGACGCAGTGCGCATGTCCGCCGTGCAGCCGTACGAGCAGCCCTTGCACTCGTAGGCGTACATCGATCCCCAGCCGTCGCCGTGGTCGTAGATGAAGATGTGCCCGGCGCCTCCCGAACGATACACCATGGCATCGGCTTGCTTCATCGAGCCGCGATCCACCGTCGACCACTGGCTCGTGTCCTGGCTGAAGTCGAGCGTACTGTACGGATGCGAGTCGATGCTCATGTCGGTGTTGCTCGACGGCACCTGCCACACCTTCCCCGCGAACCCGGAGCAATCGCCGCCGTAGCTGCCGCTGTGCGTGCAGCTCGGACAATTGCCGCTGCACGAGCCTGCGATGCTCAACGTCGGTCCCGTCGGCAGGAAGCGCCCGTGGGCCCACCAGTACGAGAAGCCCACGCCGGCCTTCGCGCGATTGATAGCGTCCTGCGTGACACTGGTACCGGAACCGCCCGAGCCTCCTGTACCGCCGCTGCCGCCGCTGCCGCTGCCGCCGCTGCCGCCGTAGCCGCTGCCGCCGTAGCCGCTGCCGCCGTAGCCGCTGCCGCCGTAGCCGCTGCCGCCGTAGCCGCTGCCGCCGTAGCCGCTGCCGCCGTAGCCGCTGCCGCCGTAGCCGCTGCCGCCGTAGCCGCTGCCGCCGTAGCCGCTGCCGCCAGCGGCTGGACCGCTGCCGCCCGTTCCCGATGGACCACTGCCGCCCGCGTTGCTGCCGCTGCCGCCGGCAGCTGGACCACTGCCACCCGAGCCTGGACCGCTGCCGCCGAGGTTGTCTCCGGAAGCGCACGCCGACGAGCACGCCGGATCGCCGTGCGTGGCGCACATGCACTTGTTGACGCATGACCCGCACGCGCTGCAGTCGCCGTTGCCGCAGCCCGGTCCCGCGGAGAAGCTACGTTCGCTCGGCGGGCCGGCCGCGCTGCACCCGGCCGCAATCGCGACAAGGGATCCGAACGTGATCGCCAGCATTGCGCAGAGTCGACCGGTTGCCATGGCTCTGCCAGGATATCACGCATTTGGATTGTCCTGGTGTCCCACACAAGGCCGGAATTTCCCGAAGGGTTCCGCCAGGGACGGAGATATCCGTCGCGGCTCCATGCTCAGCTCCGGCCGGCCAGAGCCTCCAGCGCCTCGCAGAAGCCGCGGCCGGGGCACATGTCCTTTCCGTCGCGGACCCGCGCGTCGCGAAGCGCCGTGGCGTACCACTCGAGCTCGTCGAGGAACTTCGCGGCGCGCCTCTCCCACGCCGCCGGATCCTTCGGCGTGCCGTCCTCGTGGAAGGCGTCCTGCACGCGCGGTACGGGCAACGTCGAGGGGATGGCCGACATGCCCAGCTCCGCCAGCATCTCGCGCAGCGCGACTGCCGCTCTCACGCCACCGAACGAGCCCGCAGAGTACGAAACGATCGCCGACGGCTTCCAGAAGTACTCCTCCAGGAAGTGATCGAGGAGGTTCGTGAGCCCCGGCGGAGGCTGGTGGTTGTACTCCGCGGTCGCCACGATGTACCCATCCGCGACGCGCACGAGACGCGCCAGGCGCTCCAGAGTGTCCGGCGCTTGTCCCTGCGCGTACTCCTTGTACATGCGGTCGAGCAGCGGCAGCGGATATTCGATGGGATCGACGACTGCGACGTCGTGTCCGCGCTTCCGACACAGCCCGGAAATGAAGCGGACGGCGCGGATCCCCTGACGATGCGAGCGGACGGAACCGTGGATCACCACCAGTCGAAGTGTCATGTCGTGCCTCCGACCCGCGAGCATTGCGCGGCGGGACGGCCGGTACAACGCCGCACGCACGATCCGCTATGGGATCGCCAACGCGCGACCGATGACGAATTTGAGATATCGCCCTTCGAGGTGGCCGGCCATCACCGGATGGTCCGGCGCCTGGCCGGCTTCGTGGATGATCTGGAAGCGGCGCTTGGCGCGGCGCGCCGACTCGGCCAGGGTATCGCGGAAGGCCTGGGGAGAGACCTGCGCGGTGCAGCTCGCGGCCGCGTACAGCCCGCCCGGCTCCGTGACACGCAAACCGAGGGTATTCAGCCGCGCGTACGCCTTGAGCGCGGCTTCAAGCTGGCTCTTGTCGCGGGCAAAGCTAGGCGGATCGCACACCACCAGGTCGAAGCGACGCGCCTGGCTCACGGCCCGTTCGAGAAACTCGAACGCGTCGGACACGACAGGCTCGTGGGCGTCGGAGTCGAGCCCGTTGAGCTCGAAGTTGCGGGCCGCGTCCGCCATCGCCGCGGGCGCGCTGTCCACGCTCGTCACCTTGGTTGCGCCGGCGGCCGCCGCGTACAGCGAGAAGCCTCCCGAGTACGAGAACAGGTTGAGTATGCGACGCCCCGCGGAGAGTCGCCCCACCGTCCGGCGGTTGTCGCGATGGTCGAGGAACAGCCCCGTCTTCTGCCCGGAATACAGGTCGACCGCGAAGCGCAGCCCGTGCTCGCTCACGACGAGCTCGCGCGGCGGTTTGCGCCCGGACAGAAGCTCCAGCTCCTCGCCCTTCCGACGCCGGACGATGCCGGCGAGCTTCGTGGTCTTGCCGAGCGCGTCCGCAACCCAGGGCACCAGCGGTTCGACGGCGTCGACGTAGGTGACGAGCACCGCGAATTGCGCGTAGAGATCCAGCGTGATGCCCGGCAGGCCGTCGCCCTCGCCGTTCAGCCAGCGCAGAGCCGAGGTGTCGGGCGAACGCACCAGATCGCGAAGCTCCCACGCCTTCTGCACGCGCGCGGCGACCCACGCCGCGTCCGGCAGCCGCTCGGCGGACAGCACCCTGAGCGCGATCGGCGAGCGCTCGTCCCACAGCGCGTAGGCATTGAAGTTGCCGGCCTGGACGCGCACCCAGCTGCCCGAAGGCGCGGAAAAGTCCCGCGGCACGTGGTCGCGATAGACCCAGGGATGCCCGCTGGACAGGGCGCGCTTGAGGAACCCCGGCAGCTGGATCGTCGGCAGCGCCATGGCGGCCGGGCGGAACTACCCGCCGACGATCTTACGGACCTGCGCCAGATCGCTGTCCTCGATGGCGCCGTTGACGATGCAGCGCACCTCGCCCTTCGGGTCGACGAGGATCTGCACCGGCAGCGCGGTGTCCTCGTCGACGTGCGCGTCCTTCAGGAAATCCTCGCGCTTCTTGCCGTCGGGCAACCAGTAGGTGGAGCGCATGCCGGTCGCGGGCTGCCCGTCGAGGAAACCATGCAACTGCCGCTCGTCGTCATCCATGCTCACGAAGAGCACGTGCATGTGCCCGGCGAGCGCCTTCTGCCAGGAGAGCAGCCGCGGCATCTCCTCCTTGCAGGGCGCGCACCAGGCGGCCCAGAGGTTGACCCAGGTCCAGCCGCTCTTGCCGATCGGCATCTCCGCGGGTTGCTCGGCAACACCTTGGGCCGCCGCGCGGTCGGGCGTCACCTTCGGGAAGGGGCGTCCGGGCTTTCCGATCTGGTCCGCGCACAGGTGCCGCGGCTTCTTTGCCACGGCGGGGTGGGTCGAGGCGACGGGCTGGGGAGGAGGCGTAGTCGCGGTATCCGCAGGCCCGGTGGCGGCAATGGATTGACTGCGCGCCTTGGGCGCGAACGATTTCTCGTCCTTCTTGCTGCAAGCGGAAAGCAGCAGGGCTGCGACCGAGACGGCGGCTACAGCCGGCAGTCCACCCAGGATACGAATGCGGAGCGGTTGATGGCGTCGTTGTCGCACTTCTTGTCCGGACGTGAGTTGGGCCACGAGCAGTATCCCTTGGAGAGCTGGGCAAACTCGTTGCCGAGCCAGAGCAGTCCAACCTTCTTGTCGATCTCCGGGTCCTTGGAGATCTGCTTCAGATAGAACATCACCGAGTTCGCCCGACGGTGGGACAGCGCGCGGTTCTTGGCGACCGTTCCGGTCTTGGAGGCCCGCGCGACCACGAAGAAGTACCGCGCCCCCTTCCGATCGAACCACTTCTGCTCCAGCAGCTTCTTCGCGCCGTCGTCCAGATCGTCCTTGCCGACGTCGAACATGAGCACTGCGCCACGCTGCTTGAGCGGCGTAAACAGGGCGTTGAAGTCCTCATCGCTGATCGACGCGAAGGTCTTCACGTCCGTCGGCTTGCAGCCGCGCCGCTCGCCGCTGCCAGCCAGGCCGCAGGAGTGCAGCACACGCTCGAGCACCTTCTTGAACTCGGGCGTGCAGTAGGCAACTTCCGCCTCGTTGGCCACGGCGACCTTGGGCTTCTCGGCCTGCGGTGTCACCAGGCGCTCCTTGGCGTTGCCCACGGAGGTGCTCACCATCACGATCATGCTGATCAAGAGCACCAGCGTGACGAGCATGCCTGACAGCGGAGCGAGCCAGTTCGGCATGCCTCCCTGCGACGGGGCCGGCTGCGGCGGCGCTCCCTGCGGCGGCGCTCCCTGCGGCGGAGGAGCACCGCCTCCCTGCTGGATGACTCCGCCGGGCAGCGTGCCGTGGGGACCCATGGGCTGTGTCACTTGAACACCTGCGGGGCAAGCTGGTGCAGCGTGTACACCAGACCGAGGTCGGTATCCTCGTCGCACACGCGCTGGCTACCCAGGTACATCTGCGGAGTGGAGACGGGGATGTTGTTGTCGGCCGCGTAGTGGAGGTTCTGGTTGAGCCGCACCTTGGTGGTGTTGGCGTCGATACAGTTCAGCATCTTGTCCCCCCAGCGCTTCTGGATCACGGCGCGCAATGTGGGCTCGCCGGCCTTGCCGGCTCGCTTGAGGTAGTCCTGGTCGTGAAACGCCCACTCGAGGACCTGCCGCGCTTGATCACCGCCGCAGAGCACGGCCTTGGATACAGTGCACGCCCCCGGATGCAGCGACGTGTCGAGCATCCAGTTGCACTCCGTGTCCAACGGGAAGAGGGCAAGCTGCACGTTCAGCTTGTCGAAAATGCCCTCGGCGACCAGACGCTCGTGGAACGCCTTGCACGTCGGGCAAAGCGGATCCTCGAAGAGCGTCGTCGGCTGGACCGACTGCGGCGTGCTCATCTTGACCAGCGCGTTGTGCGCCTCGGCCGCCTGCTTCAGCTTGCCGCAGGTGCTCAGGTACGGGCGCTGGTCGGGCGCCGTGCTGGCATAGACGAAGGACGGGATGATCGAGACGACCCCGAGCGCCGCCAACCACAAGAGTGGGAACACGACGTTGACGGTCGGTCGGGGCGGCGCGTTCATCGCGTCCGTCCCGCTCGCCTTGACCGTCATGAGCAGAAGCAGCGAGCCGGTCGCAAGGATCCCCGACGAGATGTAGATGCCCGCGCACACCTTGCAGATCTCGCCGAGCTTGATGACCGAAATTCCCAGCATCAAGAGCGACACCAGAAGCGGCGTCACCCCCACCGCGGCCTGGAAGTAGACCGCCTTCTTCGGCGCGCGCGGTCCCGAGAGCAGCAGGTACAGGGCAAAGCCCGCAAAGAACGAGAACGCGCCCAGAGCGAACAGGGATATCGGGATGCCGCCCCAGTACTGCCCCTTGAACAGCGCGGAGTACGGGCTGTACATCGCCGCGCGGCATGCTTCCGCCTCGGAGGTCGGCGGCGCGCCCGGGATGAAGCTGCAGTGGATGTCGTGCAGCCGCCTATCAAGATGCTCGGCGTAGTCCAGCGTCGAATAGGACGCGAAGACCAGCCCCAGCACCGCCCCGAACAGCGCAAGCCCCGCGGGCCACCTCGTCTTGGGTCCCATCGCGGGCCCCAGCGTGGCAACAGGTGATGTCCAAGCGCAAGTCCGTGGTGTCCAAGCAAGATGCGCACCCGGGCCAGGTGGCGCGATAACCCCGCGATTTCCTCGCAGAAAGCCGCGACCAGCCGCCGCTGGAGGCGCGCCTGCCGGCCCACAGGTGCCACAATGGGGTAGGAATCGAAAGGATGAGCTTCTGCGCATTTCGTGGCTTCGCGGTGCTCGGCTGCCTGCTGTGCGTATCCGGCTGCGGCTCGAGCGGCCACCACGGCAAGACCGTCCACTCGGACATCGGCGGCCTGGACGTCCAGATCGAAACGGACCCCGCCCGCATCGCGATCACGGCGCCGGACGGCACGGTGTTGGTCGACGGCCTGCCGGGTGGCGCCGGCGGCAGCGGCACTCCGGACATCGCGGCGGCTTTCCGTCACGCGGACGCAACCTACGAGATGCAGTTCGGCTCGTTCAAGATCGACGAGACGAACGCCGATCCGTGGTCGGGTGCAACGAAGCTGGGGTCGGTAAAGAAGGCGGCCGACGGCAGCTTGTCGTTCTCGCTCGTCGGCGAGCACGGGACGCTCGGCACGGGGCTCATCGAACCGACTGCGGCCGGCGACGTGCACATCGTGCTGACGGGCCGGGACGCGGACAACCGCGCGAGCATGGCGTTCAAGTGCAACGCGGACGATCACTTTATCGGCTTCGGCGGCCAGTCGTTCGACGTGGACCAGCGCGGGCAGACCGTACCCGTCTGGGTGAGCGAGGACGGCATCGGCAAGCTGCCGACCGACGACATCCAGGGCATCTGGTATCTCAAGGGGCGCCGCCACACCACGCATTCGCCGATGCCGATGTACGTGACGAACCGCGGCTACGGCCTGCTTCTGGATACGCCGTACTACTCGAAGTTCAACATGTGCTCGGAGAGCGGGGGCACGGTTCGCATCGAGTCCTGGGAAAACAAGCTGGATCTCACGCTCTTCTATGGGCCCGATCCCGCCACATCCATCGAGAAGCTGACGGCAGCGGTAGGCCGTCCCGCACTGCCGCCGGCGTTCGCGTTCGCGCCCTGGCTCGACGCCATCTACGGCTCGCAGAACGTCCGCGACGTGGCCCAGGCCCTACGCGACAACGACGTGCCTGCGTCGGTGATCTGGACCGAGGACTGGCGCGGCGGAGCGAAGGACAAGGTCGGCTACACGTTGAGCGAGAACTGGGAGGTGGACCGCAACCTCTACCCGGACGTCGAGCAGGTGGCGAGCGATCTGCACGACGAAGGCTACAAGTTCTTCACCTACAACAACACGTTTCTCGACAGCAAAGTGCCCGTCTACCAGGAAGCGGTGAAGGGCGGCTACGAGATCAAGGACGACAAGGGACAGCCCTATCTGTTCACCGGCGTGAAGTTCCACGACACCTCGATGGTGGATCTGTCGAACCCGGCGGCCGTGGCGTGGGTAGAGAAGAAATACAAGGAGGGGCTGGACCTGGGCGCAGACGGCTACATGGCGGACTACGCCGAATGGCTGCCGACGGACGCGAAGCTCGCCTCGGGCGAGAGCGGCGCGAAGCGCCACAACCTGTACCCGGTCGACTTCCAGCGCCTGAACAAGGAACTGTTCGACTCGATGCACAAGGCGGACGGCGTGGACCGGCTGTTTTTCGTGCGCTCGGCCTACGTCGGCTCGCAGCCGCTGGTGAGCGTGGTGTGGGGCGGCGACCAGCAGACCGACTTCAGCGAGGGCGACGGCCTGCCGAGCGTGATTCCGATGGGGATCGGCCTGGGCGTTACGGGTTTTCCGTACTTCGGCAGCGACATCGCCGGCTATATGAGCCAGGGCACCCAGCCGAGCACCAAGGAGCTGTTCTTCCGCTGGACGGAGCTCGGCGCCTTCTCGCCGGTGATGCGCACGCATCACGGCAAGAGCGCGCAGGTGAACTGGAACTGGGAGAAGGACGCGGAGACGATCGCGCACTTCAAGCGCTACGCGAAGCTGCACATCCAGCTCTTCCCCTACCTGGACGAGCTCGCCAAGCAAGCGTCGGAAAAGGGCGCGCCGATGATGCGACCGCTCGCCTACGGCTATCCGGACTTTTCGCCCGGTTGGAGCATGACGGACGAGTACATGCTCGGCGATCGACTGATCGTGGCGCCGGTGGTGAAGCAGGGGGCGACGAAGCGGGACGTACAGCTGCCCGCGGGCACGTTCTATCCGCTGCTCGGAGGCAAGCCCATGACGATTCCGGATGGCGGCGGCACCACGACGGTGGCGGCGCCGCTCGGCGAGATCCCGGTGTTCGTACCGGCGGGCTCGATCCTGGTGCTGCTCCCCGACACCGTCGACACGCTGGTCGCCGCGCAGCCCGCCACCGGCCTGGTCACGCTTGCCGACGTGAAGGACGACCGCGTGCTGTGGCTCTACCCCGGCGGCGAGAGCGACTGGACGGAAACCGCCGGGCTCTCGTACTCGTGGAAGGCCGACCAACTGACGAGCCCTCCGTCCAGCGCCACCTGGAACGGCGCGAGCGTGCCGATCACGAGCAGCACGATTTCCGTTACCGGCCCCGGCAAGCTCGTGCTCGACGGCGGCAAGGCCACGCTCGACGTGCAGGGCGGCGCCGCCGACCGCGCGCTCACCGTCGTGGTGCGCTGATCGTCAGCCAGCCGTGGCCCAGGCGATTCAACAACCGTTGCAGGTCACCGACCAGACCGTGCTGCCGTCGTTCGGCTGGAAGTACATGAAGTCAGGGCTGCAGTAGCCGTAGCTCGTGGTCCGTCCGCACGCGTCCGAGAAGTCCAGCGCGTCGACTTCGAAGCTCGTGAGCGTCACGGCGCCGGCTTCCGCGATTGGCGCGGCGAGATTGACGGCAACCATGTTGTCGGTGAGCGGCAGCGTTCCGCTGAGCTGCTGGCTGCCTCCGCCGCCGTCGCCGTCGCTGTAGTAGACGACGATGTTGTACGTCATCGTGTCGAGCTGGAGCGGGTAGTCCAACTTGATCGTCAGAAGCCCCGTCGCCGTGTCGAAGCTGGTCGAGGTCGCGTCGAAATCCGTGCAGGCAATCTGCGACATGTACGGATCCGCCGCGGCGTCCGCGCCCGCATCGCCCGTCGCACCACCGTCCACCGGACACGTGCGGCAGAGCTGCGCGGCCATGTCCTTGACTGTTCCGGTCGGACACACGAGTCCCGCGTCCGCGTCCACTCCCGCGTCCATGCCTCCAGCACCCGCAGTGCCGCCGGCCCCGGCCGCGGCGTCACCGCTCACACCGCCGCCGCCGCTGACGCCGCCGCCGCCGCTGACGCCGCCGCCGCCGCTGGCGCCGCCGCTGCCCCCGCCTTCAGTCGCTGCGTCGGCGGTCGAGGCGTCCTGGCCCTCGGGTTTCTTCTTCGCGGTGTCGTTGGAGCAAGCGGCCGCCGCGAACGAGGCCACGGACAAGGCAAACAGGAAACGTCGAGCAAGTCTCTTCATCGGAACTCCGCCAGCAGCCCGAGCTGCACATCAGGATGCGGGCCGTGCCACCAGGCGTCGGTGAGGTGCAGCCCGAACCGCAACAATACGCGATCATGCCGCGTTGGACCCGTGAATTCCGCGCAGCCGCCGAGCACAGCCAGGTCGGGGGCTGGGCGTGGCGGCAGCAAACCTAGTGCGTCCAGCCGTGGTCCTGCATGAACGCCCGCAGCGCCGGCGAGGTTCGCTTCAAGGGCGGCAGGTACGGGCCGACCAGGGTGCGATGCCACCAGGCCTTGCCGTCGCCGGGACGCGTGAACTCGTAGCGGTAGAGCCGCGCGCGGACCCAGACAGGGGGACTTGCGGGGAACGGATCGCGGGCCAGCACGGTGTCGATCAAGTGGTCGCCCGCGAGCAGCTTGTACACCAGGTGCACGATCCACGGTTGGCTCCGCACCGACGAGAACGCCGCGAACCACATCTGCCAGTCGAGCCGCTCGTGATACGGGCTGATGAAGCACGGCGCGCGATCCGGATCGCCCGGCTTGCAGGGGAACTCGTACTCCTTCCACTGAGTGTGCGCGTCGACCTTCTGGTCGCTGGTTCCCTCGATCACCACCTCGTAGCGCCGGCGGTTGACCGACCCGAACGCTCCGTAGGTGTTGACCAGCTCGAGCGGGTCGAAGCTGGTGTTCATGGCCTGGCGGCTGCTGGTCAGGTTCACGATGGGATTCATGCTGAGAAAGCCCACCACCAGCGCGTAGCCCCACGCGGCTCCGCGATGCAGCCTGGACGGCGGCAGCATCGCCTCCGTGGCACGGCCCTCTTCGTCCAGACCGAAACGCGCCGCGACCTGCGAACGCCAGCGTCGCGGCACCAGGCGGATGAGCACGCGGTCGTCGAAGCACGCCAGCGCCGGCACGATGGTCATCCAGTTCAGGAACGCCAGGTTGCCGCTCAGGATCAAGAAGCACTGGAAGCCGACAAACAAGCAGCCGGCGATGATCCGGAAGCGCCGCGGCCCGAAAGCGAACCACGGCGAGCCGACCTCGACGATGTGGTTCATGATCACGCCGAGCCTGTCGAACCAGGACGGCGCGGCGTTCAAGAGCCAGCTCACCGGATTCGGGATCGGCTGGGTCTCCCAGTGGTACTGGAGACAGGTGAGGTTCTTCCAGCAGCGGTCGCCGCGCAGCTTGATCAGCCCCGCACCGAGCATGATGCGGAAGATGAGCCAGCGTAAGAGCACGATGATGATCGGCGGCGGCGCCCGTGCCTCGAAGGGCCCAAGCGTGCGGAGCGGACACAGGAAGATCGCAATGAAGCCTGTCTCGCAGAGCTGCATCTCCCAGCCGTAGCCGTAGAAGATCTGCCCGATGTGGATGATGGAGAAGTACAGCGCCCAGAGCACGAACATGACCGCGGCGTTGGTCACGCCGAGCAGCACGGCCAGCGCCAACGCGGCACCGACGGCGGCCACAATGGCGATCGCCCGATCCGACGAGTCGATCCAGAACAGCGTCGGGACCTTGTAGACGGCCGTAGCCGTCCCGAGGTACGCGCGGACGCGCTCGAGGAACAGCCCCGCCGGCTCGAGCCCGTCCCTGCCGATGAGCGGACGGAACTGCGCCAGCGTGACCAGGAACGCCACCAGGTACACCAGCCCCAGCAGGCGCAGGAGCACGAAGCGCACCAGCACGTAGCTCTCGTCCCACGACAGGAAGCGCGCGATCGGATGCGGCCGCGGGCTCGACAGCTCCAGCTCCAGGGCGTGGATCCGCGACTCGTCGACTTGTTCCGCGTCGCTGCTCATGGCGGCGCGAAAAGGCTATCACCGCCGGACCGCGACGGTGCGCCGACCTACATGCAGAGCATGGAGCCCGCGGTGCCGGGCCCCTTGAGATGCAGGTTCGAGACGAACACGTGGGCCACGTTGCCCTTGATGTGCGTCTCCTTCGACTTGCCGGGTTCCACGGGGCAGGCCACGACATGCTCGCGCTTGGTCTTGCCGGGACGCATCACTTCCAGGCTGTAGTGCAGCATCATGTCGGTCGGGTTGTCGATCCGCAACGTCGTTCCCTGGGCGCCGTGCTTCCCGAGCGTGACGGACAGCGTGCGGTCGGGATGCGCTGGTGTCGGTACGAGCTTGAAGCCGACGAGCGCCCACTGCTTCTTCTGCGTCTCGACACACAGCTCGTCGCCCGGCACCAGATCGAGCACGGGCGCCATGGCGCCGCTCTGGGTGCGCTCGCTCCGCACGATGTCATGCTCCGAGCGGCCGATCTTCGTGCGGCATGCGGCGGCCGGCGGCGTCGCGCTGGCCGCGGGCGGAGCCGCGCTCGCAGGCGCGGCCGGACCTGTGGGCGACGATGCCGGAGGCGGCGGCACCGTCACCGGCTCGGCCGCGATGGGCGTCGAGCCGGAGCCCGGCGGGCGCTCCGCACCGTTCCGGGTGCAGGCGACCGGAAGACCGGCCAGGGCGAAAACCACGAGTACCGTCCGCATCACGACAA
Source organism: uncultured delta proteobacterium (assembly GCA_963826085.1). GTDB lineage: Bacteria > Myxococcota_A > Polyangia > Polyangiales > Polyangiaceae > CAWDXG01. The sequence goes on from CAWGVN010000001.1 coordinate 1,350,122, forward strand.
CACCTTGCATCGCCAGGGTGCGTTGGCAAGAGCGCGCACGGCCGGAGCGGACGCCGGCCGCGCGACGACCCGTCAAACAGAACCGCTACTTGATTGGCGGTGGCGTGTAGATCGGCTTGACGTCGGCGCCGCCCGCGAAGGCGTACGACCCCGCCGAACCGTACCCGTAGGCGACGATTCCAAAGGGCTTGCTGCCCGAAAGGCGATGCACTCCCACCGCCAGCGAGCAGACCCGTGACTCGTAGGAGGCTCCGAGCACGGTACCCGCGCTCTCGGTCTTGCAGCCAGTGGTGTCGTTCCCGTCGAGCTTGATCGTGTTGCCCTGCTCCGTCGCGATCACGACCCAGTTCTGGGTCCAGCTGGGAGGCGTCAGGATCACATACTCCGTGCGGAACTGCTCGACCGGCGGGAACACCGTCAGTGAAGGATCGCCGACGTAGGGACCGTCGACGTAGCCCTGACTGACGAGCAGCTGTCCGATGATCACGGGCTTGTCGGCGGTGGCGACGAAGTTGTCCTGCGTCCAGGTCGTCTTGATCTCCCCCGGCTGGATCGTGAAGTGGTCGTAGGGCGACGGCAGGTTCGTGGTCACATTGGCCGTCTCCGCCACGCCCACGAAACGGATCACGTCCGGCTCCCGCCACGAGCCCGTGGAACGCACGGGGCTGCGCGTGACCACGTAGTGCGTGCCGATGGATTCTACAGGGAACATCTGCTCCTCGAGGTGATCGAGGCAACAGGTGTCGGCACCGCCGGGTGGCTCCGGGACCTGGAGCTGTCCCGGCACTTCAGTGCTCTCCACGCCGCTGAACACGGCGACCGGCGCAGACGCCTGGACGACGGTGCCCGACAAATCCGTGCCCCAGTTCTGTGCTTCCTTGAGCGTCGCGTCGTCGGTCTCGAGGTTGAGCACGTCGAACGGTCCGATGGTCGCAACGACTTCGCCGTTGGACTGCTGCTGCACCGGCGGGTTGTTCTTCAACCGGAACGTGGCCTTCACCGTCACCTGCGTGTTGGGCTGCGTCCCGACGATGGTCACATAGGCGCGATCCGACTTGAAACCCGCGATGGGCGTCGGGTGACCCGCCGGCCACCCGATGACTCGATAGATCTTTCCGAGCGCATTGGTCGGCAAGAGCAACGACGCGTCGTTGCTGAACGCGTTCTGGAAGGTGTTGAACTGGTAGACGACGATGGGCGCCGAAGAGGTGATGCGATACGCGCGCGAAGAAAGACACGTGCCGGGCGAGCTGTAGTCGTTCGGCTTCACGCCGCAGTCGAGCTCCCGCGTCGGCAGCACGAGGGTCGAGAGGTCGCCGGCCTTGATCGAGACCTGCTTGACCATCTGCAACTGTACCGGCTTGCCCTGCGCCGCGGTGTTCATCTGGATCGTCACGTTGGCGTCGTTGACACCCGCGTTCGAGAGCACGACACCCCACGGCGCACTCGCGGGATCGTTGAGTGCATCTTGCTGATCGAGGTCGACGGCCCAGAACTCGCAGCCGATGTTCGACGGCGAACCGGCCGCGACCTCACAGGCTGTCCCGCACACCCCGTTGCCGCACAGCTTTCCGTTCGCGGTATCGCAGGTCTTGAGCAGCTTGCCTGGACCGCTGCCGTCGGCGGTGCACTCATGCACCTCGTTGCCGACGCAGATGTGCGAGCCAGGGACGCATTTCACGCAGCCGACCCCCACCGCGCAATCGTCCGGACAGTCCACCGGCGTGCCTGGCGTGCCGTCTGCGTTGCACGGCGTGTACGTTTTCGCGAAGCACGAGTCGCATACGTTGATGCCAGCGTCTCCGCCGGGACCGCCGCCTCCGCCCGACCCGCCGGTCCCTTTGACCTTGGAGCCCTCGGTGGCGGAACACCCGAGAGCGAGGGCGAGCGGCAAGAGGACGGCGAGCAAGACTCTGGGCCAACGCATCGCCCGGACCATACCGCATCACCGGCTCGCTGGCCGCCCCCATTCCGTCCGGCCAGCCCATGTGCTGATCATCGCTGGATCCAGCGCAGTGTCGGCCGTATCGGAGCCCGGCGACGCCGCCATCAGGGACGGACCCCGACCGCGAGCTTCTGCTCCGCCTTGGCGCGGGCGGCGCGGCGCTCGCCGCAGGTGGAGCCTGAGCAAAGCTTGCGAAGGTCGCCGGAGCTTGCCTGCTGATCGACCCCTGCGGTGACTGTATTTCGTCGACCACTTCTCGCTTGCCTGGAGGAATTCGTTGAACCACCTACGGCCCGCGGCGCGCCGCACCCGGACGCTACCTGTCTTCTGGATGGCCGGTCTGGCGTTGGCCCTGACCAGCGGCTGCAGCGGCGCACAGTTCGCTTCGGGCGGCGGTGGCGGCACCGACGCCGGAACGGGCACAGGAGGCAGTGGAGCAAAGCCGGGCAGCGGCGGCGGCGGTGGCACGCCGGGCACAGGCGGCACCGGCGCAAGCGCGGGCACGGGCGGCGCCGGCGCAGGAGGCGGCACGACGGACGGCGGACAAGCGGAAGCCAGCGCCGGATGCGGCGTGTGTCCGCTAGCGACGCCTCTGTGCGATCCGAACACGCAAAAGTGCGTCCAATGCCTCTCACACAACGATTGCCAGGATCCGGCCGCGCCAGTCTGCGTGAGCGGCGGCTGCACGTGTCCGGGCGGAGCGGTTTGCAGCGGCAAGTGCGTGGACACGCAGACCGACCCGAACAACTGCGGCGGTTGCGGACAACCGTGCTCGACCGGGCAGGCGTGCGTGAACGGCAGCTGCACGTGTCTGCCGGGGCTCACGGACTGCAACGGCAGCTGCGTCGACCTGAACAGCGACCCGTCCCACTGCGGCAGCTGCAGCACCACCTGCAGCTCCGGCCAGGCCTGCACCGCGAGTGGTTGCCGCTCGTTCTGCGGGAGCGGGCTCACCAAGTGCCAGCAGAACGGTGCCTACGCTTGTGTCGACACGAACAACGATCCGATGGACTGCGGCGACTGCGGCAGCCCCTGCAACGCCGACGAGCTGTGCATCAATGGCAATTGCAGGCGCTACGCCCCCGCGGTCGGCTGTAACTCCTGCCCCTGCCCGGCGTGCGCTGCCATCATCGACAGCTCCAGGTGCTGCACCACGTCCGGCCCGGCGATCTGCGTCAGCGGCAACAGCTGTCCTGCCACTGGGTGACAGTGCGGCCTCGACAGCGGCAGCCTACTTGATGGCGGCGAGCTTCTTCTTCGCCTTCGCGCGGGCGGGGTGGTTGTCGGGCGCGTCCGACAGGAAGCGCTTGAAGAGCGGCTTGGCCTTCTGGGGCTGCTGGAGGAAGTCCGCGTAGAGCACGGCGAGGTTGTAGTTGGCGGCGAGATTGTCGGGCTCGCGCGCGAGCACGCCTTGGAGCAGCTTCTCCGCTTCCAGGAAAGGCGCCTTGTTGTCGCGCTTGCCCTGGCCGCGGAGCGCCGCTGCCAGTCCGATGGTCGCGGGGATGTCGTCCGTCTTGACGTCCAGAACAGCGCGGAATTCCTTCTCCGCACGGTCGTAGACGCCGGCCTGGAGCAGCACCGTTCCGATGTTCATGCGCGCGGTCGTGTCCTTCGGATCCAGCTGGCTGGCGGTCTCGAAGTGTTTGAACGCGATGGCATCGTCGCCGCGCTTGAGCGCGATGAGACCCGCCGTCCGCTCCGCCACGGCGCTCTTTTCGCCCTTCAGCGATTCCTCGCTGAGCAGCTCGGCCGTGTCCATGTCGCCCCGGGCCACGTGCGTGAGCGCCAGCTCCGCCAGGGCATTCGGATCGCTCGGACGGCGCACCAGGACCTCGCGCGCCTGCTGGATGGCCTCGTCCAGCTTGTTGCTGTCGCGCAGCGCGCTTACCAACGCGATGCGGGCTGCAATCGATTCCGGATGCGCCTTGACGAAGCCGTCGAGTGCTTCCGCGGCGCCCGAGGCGTCGCCACGCCGGCGCCGGACCTCGGCTAGCGCAACCACAACGTCCTCGGCGTTGGGCGCGAGCTTGACGGCCTCCGAGAGCTCCTTCTCGGCCTGGGAGAGCCGCCCGCTCTGCGCCAGCAGCACACCCAGGTTGTAGCGCGCCTCCCACAGGTGCGGATCCGTCTTCACCGCCGAGCGCAGCAGGCTGATCGCCTGCTGCTGCCCGCCCGGTTGCTTGGCGGCCTGCACGCCCTGCTCCATCGTGTTGAGCGCGTGGGGGTTCGCCGGCGGCAGCGTGGGCGAAGCGACCTTCTTGCTGGAGCCGCCGCATGCGACCAGGAGCAGCGACAGGACAAGAGGAAGGAGCGCGCGCTTCATCAGTGGTGCCCCTTCTTGTGCTTGGTCGTCTTGCCCTTCTTGCCCTTCTTGTCCTTGTCCTTGTCCTTGTCCTTCTTGTCCTTGTCCTTGCTAGCGTCGTCGCTTTCGTCCTGCTGGTTCGCTTTCTCGACCTCGGCCTCGGCCTTGGCCGCGGCGCTGGCTTCGCCCCCCTTCGCCGTCTCGACCTCGGGCGGCGTGATGAGGTAGGTCTCCGCCGCTCCCTGCTTGGTGCGGCGCAGTCCGTCGATGAGCGGAGGCATCGGCGACGGCCCCTTCTCGCGAAGCCTGAAACCGATTTCCTCGAGCGGGGGGTATTCCTCGGAGCTCAGCCGCCCGAGCGCGGCACGCATCTTCGCGGTCCAGGAGTTGTAGATGCCAAGCTCGATGGCCTTCTTCCAACCGTCCTCGTAGGCTTCCAGCGCGCGCTCCTCGATCGGCACGACGAATGTGTCGATCTGCTGCGAATACTCGTCCTTGGCCTGCGCGCTCAGACTCTTGGGAGGCGGCGAGTTCTCCAGCGCCTTGGAGAACGACTCGTAGGTGAAACCGATCTGGTAGAGCGACGAGGTCGTCCATTCCGCCACGCCCATGCTGGCGGTGTCGAGGAAGGTGTCGGCAGCGGCCTTGAGCAGAGAGCTCTTCTTCTTCAAGCGCTCCTTGAGCTGCTTCACGTCGCCCTCGATCTTCACCGTCTCGTACTGCGCGAGGATGCGCTCGCCCTGCATGTAGTGGGCCTTGGCAGCGAAGTACTTGCCGTCGTCGCTGAGATGGCCCTTGTGCAACTTGTAGACGTCCATGGCGCTCTTCAGCGCCGACGAAGCACCGCGCTCGTCCTTCAGCTTGATGCGCACCGTCGCCAGGCGCACCAGCGCTTCGATGCGTGCGTTCGCATTGCGGGCAGTTCGCGAATAGCGACTGTACAGCGTCTCGGCGTCCTTCCACTTCTGCGCCTTCTCGTGGGCCTTGCCCATCAGGAAGACCACCTCGTCCGCGTCGGGGTCGCGCGAGTAGTAGTGCGTGTATTCCTTGCCGCTGGCGATCGCCTTGTCGTGCTCGCCCACCGTCGTGCGGAGCAGCACCGCGTTGTACGCCGCGTCCTTGTGGTGCTCGTACTTGGGCCAGTTGTCGACGATGGTCTGGTCGTAGTCGGCGGCCTGGCTGTACAGACCCACCGACTGGTAGGTCGTGGCCGCGATCCACAGGCCCTGCGCCGCTTCCGGATCGCCCTTGTGGTCCTTGATGAGCAGAGCCGCGGCGGACTTGAGCGTCGATAGATCGTGCGAGCGGCGCGCCTCGACCTCGGCATTGACCGCTGCCTTGGCGGCCCTCGGCTCCTTCGGGAATTCCTTCGCCGCCCGGAGATAGGCCTGCGCAGCCTCCTTGTGCTTGCCCTTTGCTCCGAGCGCCTCGCCCTGCTTGAACACGGCCTGCACGATCAGCTTGTCGAGTCGCGCCTGCTGCTCGGCGCCCTGGAATGCGGGCGCCTTCTTGAGGCGACGCGCCCAGGTCTCGATGTTCTGGTAGTCCTTGCTCTTGTTGAACGAATCGAGAATCAGCTCGCCGGCGCCGACCGAGAACTTGCTGTTCGGATACTTCTCCAGCAGGAGCCCCCACTGCCGCACGGCGGGGTCGTACACGCCGTAGTCGTAGTAGAGCTTGCCCTGGCGGAAGAGCAGCTCGGGGATCTTCGGATCATCCGGGTAGCTCTTGATGTAGAGCTCCATCGCCTCGGTGAGCTTCTTGTCGGTGGGCGTCTCCTCGGCGGCCTTGCCGCTGGATTTCGCCGCCTCGAACTCCTTCTGCCGGGACGATTCCAGTGCGGCCAGCGCGTTGTAGAGCGCGTCGCGCGACAGCTTGCCCTGCGGGTTCAGCCGCACCGCCGCCAGATAGGCGTCGGCAGCTCCAGCGTCGTCGCCGAGGTGATAGAAGTCGATCTCGGCGAGGTTGAAGTAGACCCGGTAGGCCGCCGGCGTCTTGTTGAAACGGCTCAGGTACACTTCGTACAGCTTCGCGGCCCACGTGAACTCGGCCACGCTGTTCTTGTCCGCTTGTGCCTTGGCGTGCAGCCCGACCGCATCCTCGCGGACCTGCTTCTCGATGGCGGCGTTGGCCTTGGCGATCGTCTGCGGGGTCTGCGACCGCGTCCAGACTCCACCCTGCACGGGCTTGCCCTTCGTCTGGGGGGGCACGGTGTAGTCGCGGATGATCCAGCGGTAGTCGTTCTCCAGGTCCTTCCACTCCTCCATGGTGGAGTGTCCCTGCGCGATGGAGAGCGCGTGCTCGTAGGCCGTGGGGTCGGCGGGCTCTAGCTTGAGGAGCAGCCGGTACGCCTCGATGCCGCGATCGTAGTGCGCCTGGTCGTAGAACGCGCGTGCCAGGGCGTGGACGATCTTGCCCGCAAACTTCGCGCCGCCCGCCTTGACGAGGAACTTGTACATGTCGTCGGCGGTGTTCTTGTCGTCCTCCACGAAGACCGCGACGAGGTTCTTGAGCGCCTCGCGCTGCAGCTCGTCGATCTCGGCCTTGCGCTTGTTGGTGACCTTCGCGCCCTTCTCTGTGGCGGTCTTGAACACGGTCAGGAAGCGCCGCGCAGCCTCATCCGTCCGACCTAGCCGCCACAGACACCAGGCGCTCTTGAAAAGCGCGATGTCGTACAGCTCGCTGTGCTTGTATTGGAGGACCTTCTCGTACTCCTCGTACGCCGCCTGGTAGTTGGGGAAATCCTTGGTGAACTCGTACTCGGCGCGGAACATGTGCGCGTCCGGCACGAAGCGGCTCCGGGGGAACCAGGCCAGGATCTTGTTGAATCGATCGACCGCGATCTGGCTCTTCCCTTCCTCGTTGGCAAGGAAGCCGTCGACGTAAAGCGCCAGATCGTAGTTGCGGTACGTCTTGTAGTGCTTGAGCACCCGGAGGAAGCGCTTGCGCGCCTGCGAGTAGTCGGGGTTGGGCGGCGGGCCCCGCTGATCGCTGGGCGACTTGTCCCACTTGTGGAAGTCCATCAGGAACTGGTCGCGCGCGGTCTCCCACTCGAGCTCGCCGATACGCAGAAGGGCTTCGGGCATGGCCGGCGAGTCCTCGGGCGACTCGTTGATGAACTTCAGGAGCAGGCCGTGCGCCTTGTCGCGGAGCCGCTTCTCCTCGGCGATATCCCGACCGATGCGCGCGTCGATCTTCTTCTCCAGGACTGCGCGCAGGCGCTGGGGGATCTGCAGGTTCACGCGGTAGGCGCGTTGGCCCTGTGCGTTGGTCTGCTCCTGCTTCTTGAACGTGGGGCGTTCGGCCTTGCCGAGCGAGCGTTCGCCAACCGGCTTGATCTCGCTCTTCTCGCTGGCCATCGCGGGCGTGTCGTCGGCACGCGCAACGCGCGCGACGCCCAGCGCCAGAAGTGCGACGGCAAAGGCTGCCCCGGAGCGCGCCCGGAGCTTCACCGGAGCCCCTCCCCTCCCACGTACTCGTCCTTCCAGTCCTCGCCGTCGTACGGCCAGTACTCCTCGTCGTCGCGCAGGTAGCGAGCGGCGTTCAGCGAGTCGACGATGGTCTGCGGCAAGAGCCCCTGGGACAGCGCCTCAATCTCGACCTCGAGCGCGCGCTTCTTGCCCAGCACCGTCTCGACGCGACCGAGGCGCGCGCGGCGCAGAAGCCGCGACAGGCGCCGGTCCAGCCGCACCAGCGCGTCCCGCGCCATGCCCTGCTGCTCCGCCGCGAGCTTCACCCGGAGCTTCGCGGAATTCTCGTACAGCTGGCTGGCGCGCTGCCGATCGGCGCGCAGCACGTCGGGCAGATCCGTGCCCTTGCCGGCGGCCTGGCTTGCCGGCATCGCGGCTGCCGCTGCGCGCGCCGCGCGCGCCTGCGCCTCGAGGGCCTGGAGGCTGCGGGTGAGGTCCGCGATGTCCGCGGCCTTGGCCTTGCCGGTGCGCTGCACCTCGCGCAGGAGCCGGCGCACCTCGGCGAGCTGCGCGTCGATGCGGGCGATCTTGTCGTTTGCGGTCTGGCCGATCGGGGTGGCGGACTGGGCGCGCACCGACTTCGGCGTTGCCAACCGGCGGTTCGCCTCGTCCAGATCCCCCATCGCGCCGCGCAGGCCGCTCATCTCGTGGTCGAGCCGTGCCAGCCTGAGCGAAGCGTGGGAATAGCCGGCATCGAGCCGGAGCAGCGCGCCCAGCGTGCGTGCCACGTCGCCCTTCACACCGATGTCTGCGCCTGCGGGATCCGCCCCGGAACGCACGGCCTCGACGAGCTTCTTCATCGCCGCGGGATCCTGGATCAGCCGGCGAGCGGCGTTCCGCACCGGCTCGTAGCGCGCGATGAAAACACCGAGCTTCTTGTCGGCGGCGGGGAAGTGGCACGTCGCGAGATCGATGTACGCGTCCAGGATCCACGCCTCGTCCTGGTAGGGATGGTTGCGGTGCAACGCCTTGAGCTGGTCCATCAGCTCGCGCGCGCCCTCGTAGTCCTTGGCCTCGTAGCGCGAGGTGGCCGCTTCGTACAGCGCCTCCGGCAGGTGGTCGGAGTCCGCCGGAACCAGATAGTAGTAGTAGCGCGCGTCGTCGAAGCGGAACTGTTCGTGCGCCACGCGGCCCAGGCCCAGTCGAGCCAGATCCCGGACGCGGAAGAAGTCGTTGCCGCCGAACAGTGGGGCCTTCTTCGGCGTCTGCTTGGGGTCGGCCACCTTGCAGAAGAGGTTTTCGCCCTTCTTCAAATCGCCCTGCTCCACCTCGATGAGGCCGGACAGATACGTCGCCTGCGCCCAGAAGCGCGAGCGAGGCGTCACCTTCGCGTACTCGACCAACGCCGCCGCGGGATCCTTCCTGCGCTCGTCGGCGCGGCCGGACAGGTACGCGATGTCGCCGCGCAGCTCCTCGGGCGCGCTCGGCGGAACCGTGGACAGATCCTTCACGAAGGTGTCCGGCTCGTCGCTCTCCAGACCGAAGTCGACCAGACTGCGTACGGCCTTCCGGTACCAGAACGTCCTTCGGGTCGCCCTTGAGCAGGCGCAGCAGGTAGCCGCGCGCGGGCTGATAGGCGCCTTCGCGCCCCAGCGAATCGCCGAGCCAGAACACGCACGCGCGGCCCTCGTCGCTCTGTGCGAACGCATCGAAGCGCGGTGACTCGACGATGTAGACCAGGTCGCCAATCGCCTCGTCGAAGCGTCCGTCGCTGATCTTGGCCTCGGTCTTCTCGAGCACGTCGCGCAGGCGCTGGCGGCTGAGCGGCGCGGTCGCAGCCAGGCGTCGCTTCTGCAGCGCCTCCTGGTAGAGCCGCATCGCCGCGCCGCGCGTCTCGGCGGGCCCGCCGTCGGCCGGCGTCGCGGGCGTGCTTTGCTGGCTGGCCTGGCTCTGCTGCGCTTCCGGATTCGCGGCGGTGCCTTCGGCGGTCTTGCCCTCGTCACCCGCGTTGGCCTGGTCCGTCTGGGTCTTGTCGGCCTTGGTCTTGTCCGCCTTGGTCTTGTCGGCCTTGGCGGGCTCGGCGTAGGGGTTGTCGGCGGCTGCCGCCTTCTTGTCCTTCTTGCCGGGGTGGGGCTTCTGCGCGGATGCCGGCACGGCCACCAACGACAGCGCGCCAGTCAGCAGCGCCCAGGCGATATTGCGACCCGAAATGCGCATGGCTCAGTCGGCCACGAGCGCCCTGAGGCGCACGCGCAGGTCGTATTCTCCGTCCTGATCGTCCGGGAAGTCCGCTGCCATGTCGGAGTCGTCCTCGAGCCGCAGATGCGCCGAGAGGCGCTTGCCTTCGGGAACGACGACCGAGAACTTCGAGCTCTGCCAGGTCTGGTACTCCTTGCCCCGCGCGTCGTAGCGCTCCACGTCGACGCCGATCACGTGGTGGCCCGGCGCGACCGCGTGCTCGTACACGGTGCGCTCGTCCTCGGCGCTGAAGTTCTTCGGTGCCGAGTAGATGACGCCGTCGTCCAGGGTGACCGTGAAGCTGGTGATCCGGGCGTCGCTGCTGTCGTCCGTCTCGACGACGACCTGGAGCTTGCTCGCGAACATGGTCGTGGTCATCGCGGCCACGCGGCTGCGCAGCGCCGCGATGTCGCCGAGCAGCTTGTCGTAATCGGGCGGCGGAGCCGGAGACCCGCCGTCGGGGAACTCGTTGGCGGCGGGATTGAGCGGCGACGGCTTGGGGCCGCCGTCGCCGCGCGTGCCGGGCGGGGGCGGGCCACCGATGTCCTCGTTGCCGGAGACCGAGACCGACGCGGCGGCGCCCTGCTCCCCGGCGTCAGCGCCTTCGGCGGAGCTCGCCGCTGCGGGTGTCTTGTCGGCTGACTTTCCCTTGTCCTTCTTGCCGTGCCCCTTGTGCGGCTGGGCCAGGGCCACAAGCGCGAACAGGACGACCAGCGGCGGGACAAGCAGGGCGAAGAGGCGCTTTCGCATGGGCAGGCGCCGAGGTTACCATGGGCAGCCGGGATTGAGATCCGTCATCCCGGGGCGCTACGGGGCCGCCCACCGCGTCCGGGCTGGAAAATGCCGGTGCACGTGTCTCGGGCGCGCGGCCGGTGCGTCGTGCCAGTGCGGACCTGGAGGCTCAGCCCTTGGCCTGTGCCGCCACCGCCGCGGCAGCCTTCTCGGCCGCTTCCGCATCGCCCAGGTAGTAGTGACGGATGGGCTTGAGCGCGTCGTCGAGCTCGTAGACGAGCGGGATGCCGGTCGGAATGTTCAGGCCGACGATGTCCTCTTCGCTGACGTTGTCCAGGTGCTTGACGAGCGCGCGCAGACTGTTGCCGTGGGCCGCGATGATGACGCGCTCGCCGCGGCGGATGGCGGGAGCGATGTCGCTGTCCCAGTAGGGCAGGAAGCGCGCGACCGTGTCCTTCAGACACTCGGTCGCCGGGATCTCCTCAGGCTCCAGGCTGGCGTAGCGCGGATCGCGACCGGGCCAGCGGTCGTCGTCGGGCGTGAGCGCGGGGGGCGGTGTGCCATAGCTGCGCCGCCAGAGCTGCACCTGCTCCGCACCGTGCTGCTCGGCCGTCTCGGCCTTGTTCAGTCCCTGCAGCGCGCCGTACATGCGTTCGTTCACGCGCCAGCTGCGATGGACCGGGATCCACATCTGGTCGAGATCCTCGAGCACGATCCAGAGCGTCTTGATGGCGCGTTTCAGCACAGACGTGAACGCCACGTCGAAGACGTAGCCCCCCTCGCGAAGAAGCACGGCGGCCTGGTGGGCCTCCTTGACGCCCTGTTCGCTGAGCGGAATATCCACCCATCCGGTGAACCGGTTCTCGAGATTCCACTGGCTCTGGCCGTGGCGCAGCAGGACGACTTTGTACATACCTCTGGCTTTCCGCTTTCGCCGGTCACGCGACCGGGGGCCAGATCAAAACCACGGGCCCACGCCCAGGCAAGGGCGTCCGGTGTTCAGGCTAACGAAGCTCATTTCCGGGGCGCGCCGGGCTGTCTCGCCGCGGCCGCCCGCGCCCAGGCCGTCTCGAGCCTCTCCACCAGCTCGGCCTTGGCGAAGGGCTTCTGGAGAAACAGGAGCTCGTCGGGATCCAGGCCGCCCTGCGAGATCAGCCCGTGCGCGTAGCCCGACATGAGCACGATCGACGCGAACGGGTGGCTGACGGCGAGGCGGCTGGCCAGCTCCACTCCACTCATGCGCGGCATCAGCACGTCCGTCAGGACCAGATCGATCGGCTCGTCCTGAAGCTCGAGGAGCTCGAGGGCGTCGATGCCGTCGGTGGCCGAAACCACGTCGTAGCCGCTTTCGGCGAGCATACGCGCGACGGCTCGGCGGAGCGGTCCCTCATCGTCGACAACCAGGATCCGACGCCGCTCGGCGAGCCGCTGTCCCGATTCGGCCGCGTCTGCCGCAGACTCCGTCGGGAGGTAGAGGGAGAAGCGCGTCCCCCTTCCTTCGCGGCTCCACACCGAGATGTGGCCTCCCGCCTGCTTGATGATGCCGCGAATGATCGAAAGCCCCAGACCGGTGCCGGCGCCGACTTCCTTGGTCGTGAAGAAGGGCTCGAAGGCGTGGGCCGCGACGTCCTCGGGCATACCGCTGCCCGTGTCCCGAACTTCGAGCTGCACGTAGCGCCCCGGCGCCAGGTCTTCGTAGCGGCTGGCCAATTCCGCGTCGACCTGTACGTTCGCCGTAGCCACACTGAACGTCCCGCCATCCGGCATGACGTCGCGCGCATTGGCCGCGAGGTTGAGCAGGATGCGCTGCAGCTGCGTGCGGGCGAGCCGCGTGGGCCACACGTGCTCGTCGAGCTCGGCTCGGTACTCGATACTGTCACCGAGCGTGCTGACCAGAATGGGCCCCAGGCTGGACACCGCGGCATTCACGTCGATGGCCTCGGCCTTGCCGGCCGGACCTCGGCTCAGCGCGAGCAGCTGCTGCGTGATGTCGGCGGAGCGCTCGGCAGCGTCGCGGATGTGACCGAGCGCATCGGATGGATCCGCTCCTGATTCGGCCAGGCGCTCGGCAAGCCCCACATAGTTGAGAATCACCGCGAGCATATTGTTGAAGTCGTGGGCAATGCCGCTGGCGAGCTGACCCAGGCTCGTGGCACGTCGCATCTGTTCGAGCTGCGCCCTGAGCCGGACGTGTTCGCGCGCCGCGCGCGCGTCGGGGAGAAGCGCCAGACACCCAGCGACGTCGCCTTCGGCCGACCGCAGTGGCACCAGCGTCGCGACGTCGGCCAGTTCGCTCGGGCCCTGCCAGATGCGCCCTCCCGAAAGCGCGTCGCGGACGGTGTCGTCTTCCACGAGCGGCCGGCTCGCGTCCAGCTCGCCTCCGAACGCTTTCTCGAAGGCCGGGTTCACGATCAGCACGCGGGTGTCGAGCGTGCAGAGCGCGGCCGGCTGCTCCAGGCAATCGAGCAGTCGATCGAAATCCGCGCCGAACAGACGCAAGGAGCCGGATGAACGCGTGCGGAGACTCGAACCCGGGGCGGGCTCGGATGGGCGGTCCGGATCTCGGCGACGGTACACCGACCGTGGAGCATAACCCCGGATGCCCTTTCCACTCGACCCGAAAATGGTCGAGGCCGCACCGACGTGCGGGATTCCGCTCTCGCCAGAGCCTTGTCGGCTCAGTCGGTGAACGGAATGAAGATGCTCACCCCGCCGAGCGCGTTGACGTCGTTGACCACCTTCTGCACCGCAAGCGCAGGCACGCGGCGTTCGTGCACGTAGTCCCGAACGTCCAGGCGCAGCGCAAGCCACTGGGTCAGGTAGAACTTCATGCCGAAACCACCCGATCCCGTCGGACCTACACTGTCCCTCTCGTCCGTCGCGCCCCCGCCCAGCGCGAGGTAGAAATCGAAGCGGCTGATGGCACCGCCCAGCCAGCGCACCTTGCCGTAGGCCAGCGACCAGATCAGATGCCCCATGAAAAGCTGCACTGTCTCGACCGGCGTCTGCTGGATCTGGATCAACCCCTGCTGGCGGGCAGCCACGGCATCGAGCAGCTTGTAGGACTGGCGGTAGCGCAGGTACGACGCCTCCAGCCCCAGATCCTCGCTGAAATTGAAGGTATATGCGCCGCCCCACACCGGCGCCGAGTCGGCGAGGTCCGCCGCGTACCAGCCGCCAAGCGGGGAAATCTCGTGGCGCAGGGCCTTCTTGAACAGCCTGGGAACGACGCCGCGGTAGGCACGCCGACCGACGAGCTGCTCCTTGAGCGCCTCGTCCACGCACTGGGCGCGCGCCCGGGGAGCCACGAGCAGCACGAACGTGCTCGCCGCAAGCGCGGCGGCCAGAAGCGGAATCAGGCGGCGGGAGAACAAGTTCCCGATCCGATATCATAGGATGGTTCCGGCGCGGCTCCCTTAATTCCACGCACCCATTCAACAGCCGGAGTAAATGCAAATCCGACCCGCCTTCCATGCGTTCCTGCTGGCTGGACTTCTAGCCGCAAATTCCGCGCCCGCGGCACCGCCGGCAGCCGCTCCTGCGCCAGGCCCGCCGCCCGGGCCCGGTCCTCTGCACACATGCACCCACGGCGAGGCAAGCGCGCTCGGCGAGGTCGCCTGCGAGCTGTCGCACGCGCTCGGTGCGGTGCCGGCACGGGCGTTGGTCGTTGCGGCGCCGCTCGCCAGCGAAGTGAAGTTGAAGAGCCCGGACGCGCTGGCGGAGCGCATCACGCGCGTCGTCGCCGGCGCGGTGGGGCATCAGGTCCGCGCGCTCGGCGCGACCGCGGGGATTGCGCGCGCTCGTACGCTCGCGAGCGAAGCGGGGACGCTGCTCTACCTGCAGATACGAATCGCTCGCGGCAAGCTCGACGTGACGGCGGACGAGTATCCGGTGCCGCACAATTTCTGGGACCGGGTTCGCGATCCCGAGCCGAGCCCGACGCATCACGCCTTCGCGAGCCGGCGCATCGACGCGGAGGTGCGCTCGTTCCTGCCGGCAGTGCGCCTTGTGGCAAGCCGTGTCGACAAGGCGAGCTCCCCCGAACGCGAACCGGTGGCGCTGGCCTGCGGCGACGTCCGGGGGAACGGAGCGCTGGAGCTGGTCTTGGCGGGGCGCCACGGAATCCACATCGGGCGCCTGCGCTCGGGGCGCTTCGTGGCACGCGCTTCCGTCTCCTGGACGGCGCTTTCGCCGGTCGCGCCGTTCCCGCTGAGACAGCCGCTCGGCGCGATCGCGATTGACGATCGTCATGTCGACGTGGGCATCAGCGACCGCGCCGACGAGCTCCGCCTCGACGCCGATCTGCACCCCATGGGCAAGGTGCCCCGGCGCATCCCGTGGGCGCCGGACGGCTGCGTGCGCTTTTCGGGCGTATCGCTTTCGACGCACATCGAGCCCTGTGTTGCGGGTGATAGCGCGGTCCGGCTGGCTGGGTTCGAGAGCCAGGCCGACGCCGTTTCGGGCGCCCGGATACTCGGGCGCGACGGGCAGGCCCACCGTTACCGCGCGGAACGAATCGCGAACCGGGCCGTCGCCCTGCTCAAGGACGACCGGGGCCGGCACGCGCGCATCGACGGCGTCGGCGCCCAGCTCGCGGTCGGCGATATCGACGGCGACGGTCAGCCCGAGCTGGTCAGCGGAGCCGACACGCTCGACCCGCGCGCGGACGCGGTGATCGTTCACACCTGGCAGGACGACGGTCGCGTCGTGGAGCGGCTCAGGCTGGCCGTACCGACCGGCGTGCGTGCGCTCGCTGTCTGTCCGCCGGAAGACGAAGGCCCGGCGCCCGTCGCGATCGCGACCGGAGATGGAATTTGGGTCGTGCACTGAGCAGATTCGGACGCCGTGCCTGGTTGCTCGGCGTCGCTACCAGCGCAGCCGCGCACGCGCTCGGACGTATTCCGTACGGCGGACAGCTCGCGCTGTCTCTGCCCTGGCCGCTCGCCAACATCGATCCGCACTCCATCGACGATCCGGCGGCGGCGCTGTTCGCATCGTCGATCGCGGATCCGCTTTACGCGATCGACGCGCACGGACACCCCTACCCCACGCTGGCAGCCGGCCTGCCGGAGCGCACGGCCAGGGGAACGCGCGTCGCGCTGCGTCCGCTGATGTCCACCGCGCGCGGGCGCGGTCTCGACTCGCGCGATCTGGTCTGGTCGCTCAGGCGATCTGCCGCGCGCGGCGGGCTCGCGCTGCTGGCGCCTTTTGGCAGGCCGACACGAGATCCGGGCAACCCTCTGGCAGTGCTGGTTCCAGGCGCGGATCCCGACGCGCTGGCCAGAGCGCTGGCGAGCCCGATCACCGCGCTCTTGCCGCGCAATTTCTCGCCCTCGGCCCCCGACGGCACGGGCGCGTTCCGCGCGACCACGCGGCAAGGCGGGCTCACCCTCTTGCGCAATCTGCACGCGGCGCGAGGCGCCGCGTTCCTCGATCGCATCCTGGCGGCGCGCGCCGCCGACCTGGCTGGCGCTCTGCGCGCTTTCGAGGCGGGAGAAGCGGACGTCGGTTGGCTCGGCCGTGGATTGCACCGTCCGCGAGCCGGCGCGGTGGACTTCGACGCAGGAATGTTCGGCTGGGTCGTGCTCAGGACGGGCCGCGACGCGGGCAGCTGGGGCGCGCCGGGTGTCGCGCAGGGGCTTGTCGACGCCATCCCGCCTTCGCGCCTCGCCTACCTCGGCCTGCACGGCTTGCCTGCGCCGAGCGGCAGCTACGGCTGGGGCGGCGCTCCCGCGGATCTGCTGGTGCGCAACGACGCGCCGCACCTGGTGGAGATCGCCCGCGCGCTCGCCGCTCTGCTTTCGCGACCGGGGCACGAGGTGCGCCCAGCGCCGGAAGGCTGGGCGGTGCTCCAGAGCCGGCGAACAAGCCGGCGCTTCGCACTGATGCTCGACTTCGTGCGCCCTATCGGACCGCCGGGACGCGCGACGCTGCTGGCGCTCCTGACTGCGGCGGACGCTGCGCTGGCGCGCCACCCGCCCGAGCTCACGGAGTTCGATCCGCGCGCCGTCGCGCGCACGCTCGCGCTGGGCGTCGTGGGCGAGCTACGCATCGCAGGCGCGCACATCCCCGGCGTCAACGGGCTCGGCAGCTGGGATCTCGGCGCTGTCTGGCGGCCGCGCTAGGCATATCGCGTGGGCGCCCTAGAAGTGGGCGTGCGACATGAAGCTCATCGCGCCGAACACCACGAACATGAGCACGTATCCCACAAGCCCCAGCGCGCCGACGACGATGCCGGCGATGGCCATCCCCTTGCCGCTGTAGCGGTGGGGTTCCTTGTTGATGCGTGACAGCGCCACCAGCCCGAACGTGATGGCAGCGATGCCGAGCAGGATCGAAAGCGGTCCACAGCAGAACATCAGAACCAGGCTGAGCACGCCCAGCACCACCGACACGACCGCAAACTGGTCCTGCGTCTGGCCCGGCGGACCGCCGTAGCCCGCGCCCGGGCTCACGCCCGGCGGCAACCCGACACCGTACCCGCCGGGCGGCGCATTCCAGGCAGGAGGCGAAAAGCCCCCGCCGGGCGGAGGCCCACCGGCGGGCGGCGGTGGTGCGCCAACCGGCGGCGGCGAGAAACCACCCGGCGCACCAGGCGGCGCGCCACCAGGCGGCGGACCGTAGCCGCCACCACCAGGCGGCGGACCGTAGCCACCAGGGGGCGGATTCACGCTTCCTCCACGCGCGCGACGCACGTCGCGAACAGATCCGCCAGCGCGTTCGCCGCGCCGCGCGAAGCCCAGGACAACGTGCCCCAGAAGGCGACGTACACGATCAACGCCGCGCGGTTGTACGCCCACGCGAGCAGCAGCTGTCCGTGACTGAGCGCAGAGAACGCGCGCGTCATGCCGCACATCGGACAGTCGAGGCCGAACGTCTGGTGGAGGGCGCACGGCGGCGACAGCACGATGCGACCGCTCTCGATGTCGCCCGTCGTCACCATGAACGAGATGGCGAGCATTGCCGAGAGCGGTAGCGCGAGGGAGAGGAAGGCGACGAGCGAAAGGAGCGCAGCACGGCGCTCCCGCCCGACATCCAAGGCGACCCCGTAGCTCATCGCCCCACTATACACGCGAAGGCCCCCGCCCCGGAGACAAGCCTGTCGCGGGAATGCTAGCCTCCGGTCGTGAAATCCAGCTTGCTTGTCGTGCTCGCGCTGGGGCTTTTCGGCTGCGGTGCCAAGGGCAACGCCGCGAAGACCTCCAACCAGGACGGCGGCCTGTGCCCCGCGAGCGGCGTCAGCAAGCGACCGTGGGTGCTGCACGTGGATGGAACCTCGGTCGTGGTGCGCTGGGAAGCCTGCACCGACAGCAGTAACGGCAAGTTGTCGCTGACGCCGGAGCAAGGAGGAAGCGCGCGGGACTTCGACTCCACCGCGACGCCGTTCGCGGTCAAGGAGACGTACACGGCGCCGCTCAATCCGGATGCGCCGCCGGACGCCGCCGGCACCTACTGGACGCACGAGGTGAAGCTGACCGGGCTCTCGCCGGCCACCTGCTACTCGTACGTGCTCGCGGCCGACAAGACCCAGACTGGACGCTTCTGCACCGCCCGCGCGCCGGGCGACCCGTTCACGTTCATGGCGATCGCGGACACGAATCCCGGGCTCGGCGACCACTTGAAGAACGTCGAGAAGGCAATCGAAGACGAGCCCTACGACTTCACGATCCACGGCGGCGACGTGCAGTACTACGCTTCGGGGCTCGAGACCTGGGCATACTGGTTCCCGGCGCTGTCGCCGATCCTGTCGCACGGAGCGTTCCTGCCGTGCATCGGCAACCACGAGCTGGAAAAGCCGGACGAATACCAGGAGTACTACTCGCGCTTCTTCGGCGGCGCGGGCTTCGACGGTACCGACGGCTGGTACCGCTTCGAGAGCGGCGGCGTGTGGTTCTTCTCGATGGATACCGAGGCGGACGTCGTCCCGGGCTCGACGCAGTTCGACTGGTTCAAGAAGGAGCTCGCCGACGCGGCGGGGCAGCCGGGCTATCGCTTCAGCGTGGTGTTTTTGCACCGTCCGCTGCTCACCTGCGGCGACACCTCGCAGAAGGACACGGAGCGAGCGGCTCTGACACCGCTCTTCGAGCAGTACGGCGTCAAGCTCGTGCTGCAGGGCCACATGCACGGCTACGAGCACTTCGAAGTGCCCGAGACGAGCGACCCCTCGAAGACCATCACCTACCTCACCGTCGCCGGCGGCGGCGGCGCCATCGGCGACCCGAGCAAGAACATCTCGCGCCCCACCTGCTCGATGCGCAAAGCCGTCGGCTCGTATCGCTTTGCCGAGATCATCAAGGTCGACGACACGAGCCTGTCCGGCCGCACCATCGACGAGACCGGCAAGGTCCGCGATACGTTCTCGCAGCCGCTGCCGTAACGAGCGGAGCCCCCCGGGAGGATTCCGGCGGGGGTGGGTGGGCGGGATGTTACTTGGGTGCCATGCGCAGCGAGCCGTCGAGGCGAATGGTCTCGCCGTTGAGCATGGTGTTCTCGACGATGTCGAGCGCCAGCTTGGCGTACTCCGGCGGGCGGCCGAGACGCGGCGGGAAAGGCACGCTCGCTTCCAGCGCCTTCTTCGCCTCTTCCGGCAGCCCCGCCATCATCGGCGTGTCGAAGAGGCCCGGCGCGATGGTCAGCACGCGCACGCCGAAACGCGACAGCTCGCGCGCGATAGGCAGCGTCATGCCCGCCACGCCGGCCTTCGACGCGCTGTAGGCGCACTGGCCGATCTGCCCGTCGAACGCCGCGATCGACGCCGTGGTGATGATCACGCCGCGCTCGCCCTCGCCGTCCGGCTCGTTTCCGATCATCGCCTCGGCGCACAGCCGCACCATGTTGAACATGCCGATCAGGTTGACCTTGACGGTCAGCTCGAAGAGCCCGAGGTTGAACGGCCCGCTCTTTCCGACCACGCGCCCCGCGGTGCCGATGCCCGCGCAGCCGACGGCGATGTCGAGCCCGCCGAGCTCCTTGGCGCGCGCCACGGCCTTCTGCATCGCCGCCTCGTCGGTGACGTCGCACTCCACGAAGGCCGCCGCGCCGCCAAGCTCTTTCGCGAGCGCCTCGCCGGCGTCCTTCGCCTTGTCGACGATCACGACCTTCGCGCCGCGCAGGGCCAGCGCCTGCACCGTCGCCTTGCCGAGGCCCGATGCCCCACCCGTTACCAGCGCAACCTTGCCCTTCGGATCCACAAAGCCTCCTTCATCCGCGCGTCATCCGCGGAGGGCGCGCACTCTACAACATCACCGCCGTCCTGCGCATCCCGGTTGGCTGCCCTCCGCATTGCGCGTCGCTCCACGGCCCGCCGCGCTCCCGCGCGGCGGCTGGTCCCAAACGCGCGGCTCCGCCGCGCCCGGGCCCACCACACCCCACTACGGCCCAGCGTCGGACGCGTCGGAACCAGCGTCGGACGCGTCGGAACCAGCGTCGGACGCGTCGGAACCAGCGTCGGACGCGTCTGTGCCGCTGTCCGCGCGGCCGTCCGGGATAGGCCGTGACGTACACCGGCGGCGCGTTCCATGTCGACTCGTGTGGGCAGATTTCGGTCGGAAATGCCGACCCATCGGGCCCGTCAGAGCGCCGAGAGCTCGAAAATGTCGGGAATGCCGACCGAACAGGTGCCGCAGTGTCCCTGATGGAAGCGCAACGCCGCGTCTCTTCCCGATCGCTACCGTCCGCCTGGACGGGTCTCGTCGAAGCGCACAGCTTGGCACATCCGCTGGATTAGCCGCACCGCCCGCGACAGCACTCGACCCAGAAGACCTCCGATCTTCCGATCGTCCTGTGAACCCCCGCCCTCCATCGCAGAGCGGGCGTGTGCGTGACGTCAGCTGACGACGGTGCCGCGGGTCTCGATGGTGTCGCCGTGCGCTTCGCGCTCCGGCTTCGGCGGCGTGCTGCCGCCGAAGCGGCTCTGCAGCGCCTTGACCTTCTTGGCGATGAGAGCGCGCGTTTCCCTGCCGCTCTGCGGTGCGACGAGCAGCGTGACGCCGACGCCCAGAGCAACGCCAATACCGAACGAGCCGAGGCCGGGCAGGAGCGCGGCGCCCGTCGACGCCTTGCCGATCGCCTTGACGGCGTCGGTCGCCTCTTTCATGTCGACCTCGGAGAGCTTTTTCAGGGCGATGCGGGCCAGCTCCTGGCCGAGTTCCGGGATTGCCATCGCGATGCTCCTTGTGCGGTTCCGCCGCAGGCTACGGGATGTGCTGCGGCACAGGCAGCGTGCCACCGTTGCGGACGAAGTCCACGATCACCTCGCTCAGCTTGGCGTCGGCCTTGACGCATTTCAAGCTGACCTCGCCCATCGTGGCGCCCTTGCAGTATTTGCGTCGGTCTCGATAGGCCTTGGTGACCGCGTCATCCTTGCGCAGGGCGTCCTGCGTGGAGTCTTCGAGCTCGCGGAAAGTGACCTTGGCGAACTTGGGCGCCGGAGGTTTGGAAAGCGTGACCTCCTCCTTGGCCAACGTCACGCAGGACCCGTCCCAGCGCAGGGCGTCGTAGCCGCCGCCGGCGCCGCTGACCTGCATGCCGTTCTTGTCGGCCGTGCGCGCGCGCAGGATGACGACCTCTTCGTCAAAGGCGACCCAGCCGCTTTCGGACGCGCCTCCCGACGCGTTCCACGCCTTGGTCTTGCGCGTGAGGTAGCCGTGCGTGAACGGCGACGCCTTGGAGAACAGGTACAGCGTGGCGTCCGGGAAGTCGCCGCCGCAGAGCTTGTTGACGAACTTCGAGGAGGGCGTGCACACGTCACCCGCCTTCGCGCACTTGGTGGGCATGGTGTTCGGCGCGTCGTCGGCGGCCTTGGCGTCGTCGTCGGCCGGGGGATCCTTGGCGGGCGTCGCCTGCTTGGCGGCCGCGGCGGGAGTGGGCCCGTCGGGAACCTGGGCGGGAGACGGCTTGGCGCCGCCACAACCGCACAGCGGCGCGAGCAGGAAAATTCCGGTGAGCGCAGATGCCGGGAAACGCATGCTCGCCAATTGAGCGTCCAAGCGGTGCGCTGTCAAGCGCGAGTAGCCGTCAGCCAGCGCGATGCGACGTCCGGCTACTCGACAGTGACCGTCTTCGCGAGATTGCGCGGCTGGTCGACGTCCGTGCCCTTCAAGTCCGCGATGTAGTACGCGAGCAGCTGCAGCGGCAGTACCGTCACGAGCGGCTGCACGATCTCCGGAACCGCCGGAACCGACAGCGTCGCCTGCGCGAGCTCGCCGGCCTGCGTGTCGCCTTCCGTCACCACGGCGATCACCTGGCCGTCACGCGCGCGGACCTCCTGCACGTTCGAGAGCGTCTTGTCGTACTGGCTGTCCTTGGGCATCACGACCACGATGGGCATGTCCGCGTCGATCAGCGCGATGGGACCGTGCTTCATCTCGCCGGCGGCGTAGCCTTCCGCGTGCGCGTAGGAGATCTCCTTGAGCTTGAGCGCGCCTTCCATCGCGATCGGGAAGCCGAGGCCGCGGCCGAGGAACAGCATGTGCGCCGAGTGCTGCCAGGTGCGCGCCACCTCCAGCACCTCGTCCTTGTGCTCGAGCGCGGCGCGCATCTCGCCGGGCAGCTCGACGAGCGCCTGCAGCACCTCGCGGGCGCGCGCCGTGTCGAGCGTGCCGCGACGCCGCCCGAGGTACGTTGCCAGGAGCAGGAGCGCTACGAGCTGGGCGGTGAAGCACTTGGTGGAAGCCACGCCGATTTCCGGCCCTGCGTGGGTGTACAGCGCGCCGTTCGCCGCCCGGGCAATCGCGCTGTCGAGCACGTTCACAACGCCGAGCACGTGCGCGCCCGCTTCGCGCGCCGAGCGCAGCGCGGCCAGCGTGTCCGCTGTCTCGCCCGACTGGCTGACGGCCACGACCAGGTCGTTCTTGGTGAACACCGGCTCGCGGTAGCGCACTTCGCTGGCGAGCTCCGCCTGCGCGGGCACGCGCGCGAGCTGCTCGATCCAGTAACGCCCGGCCAGCGCGGCGTGGTAGCTCGTGCCGCAGGCCAGCAGCACGACGCGGTCGATGCGCTGGGCGGTGGCGGCGTCGAGCCCGAGCTCGGCGTCGACCAGGTCGCCTTCCTCGAGCAGGATGCGACCGCGCAGCGTGTCCTCGACCGCGCGCGGCTGCTCGAAGATCTCCTTGAGCATGAAGTGCTTGTAGCCGCTCTTCTCGGCCTGCACCGGGCTCCAGTCGATGCGGCGCGGCTGGCGCTCGACGGGCTTGCCGTCGAGCGTCGCGATGCGCACGCCTCCGGCGGTGAGCTCCGCCATCTCGCCGTCCTCGAGAAAGAGCATGCTGCGCGTGTGGCCGAGCAGTGCAGGGATGTCGCTGCCGCAGAGCGTCTCGCCGTCGCCCAGACCGATAACGAGCGGCGACGCGCTCTTGGCAACCACCAGACGATCGGGCTCGTTCTTCGAGATGACGGCCAGCGCGTAGGCGCCGCGTACCCTGGACAGCGCCGCGCGCACCGCTTCGAACAGCGAGGACGCGCCGCGCCCGAGCTCGCGATCGACCAGGTGCGCGACGATCTCCGTGTCCGTGTCGCTGGCGAAGCGGACTCCGGCGTCGGTCAGCTCGCGTTTGAGCTCCAGGTGATTCTCGATGATGCCGTTGTGCACGACCGCAACGCCGCCGGCCGCGTGCGGATGTGCGTTCGGCTCGCTGGGGCGACCGTGCGTCGCCCAGCGCGTGTGGCCGAGCCCGGTGCTGCCCTCGAGCGGCTGCTTGTCGAGCGCGCGCGCCAGGTTGTCGAGCTTGCCCACGGCCCGCACGATCTCGATCTGCTCGCCGTCGTGGACGGCCAGGCCCGCCGAGTCGTAGCCGCGATACTCGAGCTTGCGCAGACCGTCGAGCAGGATGGGCGCAGCGCGCCGCGGTCCGACATATCCGACGATTCCACACATACGGGGAGCTCCTCCGGTAAGTGTCGCAGCGTACGCCGCGCGTTCAAGGCGGCACTACGGGTGTGGCACCAACCAGGCCGCGCGGCCCAGTTT
This sequence comes from uncultured delta proteobacterium, assembly GCA_963826085.1. Lineage (GTDB taxonomy): Bacteria > Myxococcota_A > Polyangia > Polyangiales > Polyangiaceae > CAWDXG01. The sequence goes on from CAWGVN010000001.1 coordinate 1,373,716, forward strand.
GCGGGACCTAGTACGGGTTGTCAGCAGAGGGGGGCTTCGGTGCCGTGGGCTTGGGCGCGGGCGCCGGCGCGGACTTCGGCGCAGGCGCGGGCTTTGGCGCCGGTGCGGGCGGGGGCTTCGGCGCAGGCGTCGCAGCGGGCTTCGGCTCGGGCGCGGGCGCCGGCTTCGGCGCTGGGGGCGCGGGCGCCGGCTTGTGTGGCGCAGGCTTCGGCGCGGAAGGCGCCTCCGGTGCGGGTTCTGGCGCCGCGGCGCTTGCCGGCTCGGCGGGCGCCGACGCGCTGGGCGCCGCGCTGGCCGAGGCCTCCGGCGGAGCGGCTTCGGTTGGCGGATTCGTCGGCGCCCCCGCCGCCACGAGCGGAGCTTCCGGTTCCGCGCTGGCTTGGGGCGCCGCGGGGTTCGGGCGCTGCGAGCGCATCACCGCGTAGATGATCGCGGCCACCACCACCGCTGCGGCCGCGACCTTCGCGGACAGCGGCAGGGCCGCGATGCGTGCGCTCAAGCCGACAGGCGCCGCCGGTTCCGGTTCGGATTCCGGCTGGCTCTCGCGCTCTTCCCGCTCGCGAGCCTTTGGCTTCCTGCGCTTGGCGGTCTTCTTCCTGGCAGCCGGCTTTTCGCTGCTCGCGGGGGCGGCTTCTTCCTTCGCGGGACGCGAAGGGCGTTCGATCTCGCGCGCCGGAAGACCGTGCTGTTTCGCCCGCACGCTCTTCTGGCGCTGGGTCTTGCGCTTCTTGCGCGAGGATTTCTTCCGCGAAGCCATACGACTCCGCTACGCCGAGAGCGCCTCGGCTCCACCGATGATCTCCATGAGCTCGGTGGTGATCGCCGCCTGGCGCGCCCGGTTGTACTGCAGGGTGAGCTTCGAGATCATCTCGCTGGCGTTCTTCGTCGCCGAGTCCATCGCGGTCATGCGCGCACCGAGCTCCGACGCCATCGATTCATAGAGCGCCCGGAGCAGGGTGATCTCGATGTACATCGGCACCAGACGCTCGAGCAGGGCCTTCTTGTCGGGCTCGAAGATGAACTCGCGGTTCTGGACGCGGTCGGCGAGGCTCGGGTTCTCGTCCGCAGCGCTCTCCTCGGCGGCGGGCACCGGGAGCAGCGGCTCGGCGGTCAGCCTCTGGCTCATCGCGCTCTTGAACTCGTTGTACACGAGGTAGATGACGTCGACTTCGCCCTTGAGGAACGGCGCCAGGATGGTGCGCGCCACGAGCCGCGCCTGGCCCATGCCGAGGTCGTCCCAGACCTCGGAAAACACATGGAACATCGGCGCGCCCCGGCGGCGGAAGTAGTCCCGCCCCTTGCGGCCGATCACGGCAAACTGCACCTTCTTGCCCGCGGCCTCCTTTTCCTTCCAGAGGCGCTCGGCGGCCTTGTTGATGTTGGAGTTGAAGGCGCCGCACAGGCCGCGATCGCTGGTCACGACGACGAGCAGGACGCTCTCTTCCGGGCGCCGGGCGAGCAGTGGATGGTCCGCTTCGATGCCGCCGTTCTCCTCGAGCCGCTGGTTGGCGGCCGCCGTCACTTCCTCCAGCACCTGGCCTGTCTTGACGGCATAGGGGCGGAGCTGCGTGATGCGCTGCTGCGCGCGGTTGAGCCGCGCGCCCGCAACCATCTTCATCGCACGCGTGATCTTCTGCGTGGATTTCACGCTCGCGATGCGCTTGCGGATTTCCTTCAGGTTCGCCAACGGTTAGTCCTCGCTGGCCACGAAGTTCTTGGAGAACTTCTTCAGCACCTTGTCGAGCTTCTTCTTGATGTCGTCGGTGAGCTCGCGCTTCTGCTTGATGTCCTTCCACAGGTCGGGGTGCTTCTCGTCGATATGACGGTAGAGCTCCTGCTCGTAGGCCTTGAGCGAATCCACCGGCAGCTTGTCGACGTAGCCCTGCGTGCCCGCGTAGATGATGACGACCTGCCGCTCGATCGGCAGCGGCACGTACTGGCCCTGCTTGAGCAGCTCCGTGAGGCGCTGTCCGCGATCGAGCTGGGCGCGCGTCGCGGCGTCCAGGTCGCTGGCGAACTGCGCGAAGGCGGCCATCTCGCGGAACTGCGCCAGGTCCAGGCGCAGGGTGCCTGCGATCTTCTTCATCGCCTTGATCTGCGCGTTGCCGCCGACGCGGCTGACGGAGATACCGACGTTGATCGCCGGACGGACGCCCGAATAGAACAGATCGCTCTCGAGGAAGATCTGCCCGTCGGTGATCGAGATGACGTTGGTCGGGATGTACGCAGACACGTCGCCTGCCTGCGTCTCGATGATCGGCAGCGCGGTGAGCGAGCCGCCCGAGTACGGGTCCTTCTCGATCACGAGGTCGGCCTTGTCGTCCCGCGCCTCGAGCGCTTCCTTGGCCCTGTGCTTGCCTTCGTCGCCGATATGGACCGCGCCGTCCACGCCGCGGAACTTCTCGTTGCCCTTGGGAACCTCGCTGCCCTTCTTCACGATGTACCAGCGGTCCGCCATCTTGGCGGCGCGCTCGAGCAGGCGCGAGTGGACGTAGAACACGTCGCCCGGGTACGCCTCGCGGCCCGGCGGGCGGCGCAGGAGCAGCGACATCTGGCGGTAGGCCACGGCCTGCTTCGACAGGTCGTCGTAGATGCACAGCGCGTGGCGCCCGGTGTCGCGGAAGTATTCGGCCATGGTGACGCCGGTGTACGGCGCCAGGAACTGCAGCGGCGCTGTCTCGTCGGCGGTGGCCGCGACGACGATGGTGTATTCCATGGCGCCGTGATGGGCGAGCTTGTCGACCACCTGGGCGATGGTCGACGCCTTCTGCCCGATGGCGACATACACGCAGATGACGCCCTGGCCCTTCTGGTTGATGATCGTATCGACGGCGATCGCCGTCTTGCCCGTCTGGCGGTCCCCGATGATCAGCTCGCGCTGGCCGCGGCCGATCGGGATCATCGAGTCGATAGCCTTGAGTCCGGTCTGCAGCGGCTCCTTCACCGGCTGACGCGCGATGATGCCCGGCGCCTTCACCTCGATGCGGCGCCTATCCTTGCTCTCGATCGGGCCCTTGCCGTCGATCGGCTGCCCGAGTGCGTTGAGCACGCGCCCGACGACCGCCTCGCCGACCGGAACGTCCGCGATACGGCCGGTGCGCTTGACCGCGTCGCCTTCCTTCACGCCCGTCGCGTCACCGAGAATGGCCACGCCGACGCTGTCCTGATCCAGGTTCAGCACCAGTCCGAACAGATCGCCGGGGAACTCGACAAGCTCGCCGGCCATGGCGCCTTCCAGACCGTAGATGCGGGCAATGCCGTCGCCGCTGGTCAGAACGGTGCCCGTCTCCGAGACCAGGGCGGCGCGGTCGAAGTTCTGGATCTGCTTCTTGATGATCTGTGAGATCTCGTCGGCGTTGAGCTGCATGGTGGTTCTCTCGGGGGCTGTCGGCCCGGGGAAACGGCTTGAGGCCGCGACCGGAGCCGCGGCGGGTTTTCGGGTTCTATCAGGCGTGCAGGAGCTGTCGCTCGAGCTCCTGGAGACGGCCTTTGAGACTGCCGTCGATCGTGTGGTCACCGATGCGGGTGACGACCCCCGCGATGAGCGACGGGTCCTGCTTCTTCTCGATCACGATCTTGCGCGAGGACGCCTTCTCGAGCTCGGCCGTCAGCTTCTGGTAGTAGCTGTCGGGAAGCGGAGCGGCGCTGGTCACCACGGCGCGCAGGACGCCCGCTTTCTCGTCCGCCAGCGTGCCGAGCCGGCGGGAGATGTCCGGAAGCGCGTGGAGCCGGCGGCGCTCTGCGAGCAGGCGCAGCGTGTTGACGGCCATCTGGCCCAGGCCGAGGCGCTGCGCCAGGTCCCTGAGCACAGCCTCGCGCTTGGTCTCCTCGACCAGAGGGTTGTCGAGCATACTCTTGAGCTCCGGGCTGCCCGCGTAGAGCTCGGCAAACTTCTGGATCTGCCCGGTGAGCGCCGGATCGTTCGTCTCGACGCCCAGCTCGGAGATGGCGCGCGCGTAGCGCTCGGCAACGGCGGAGTCGATCACGCCTGACCTCCCGGCACCTGGATCTCGGCGCGCTTGACGCCTTCGATGTAGTCGTCGGCGAGCCGCTGCTGGTCGGTCGCGGTGACGCGCTGGGCGAGCAGCTCCCGCGCCGAACGAACTGCGCCGCGCACGGTCTCGCGCAGCAGCATCTCGCGCGCCGCCTTGAGCTCCTGCTCGATGAGGACGCGCGCGTCGTTCTCCATCCGCTCGCGCTTGTCCTTCGCCTCCGCCAGGATGCGCTTTCGCTCGCGCTCTCCCGCCTCCAGCATCTCCTTCTTGACGCGTTCTATCTCGTCGTCGACGTGCTGGAGCTTCTCCTGGTATTCCGCTAGCCGCTCGGCAGCCTCGTCGCGCATTTTTCCGGCTTCCTGCATGCCGTGCATGATCGCGGACTTGCGCTTCTTCAGCGCGTCGGCCAGGGGCTTTCTCGCGATCTTGAACACGAGCCAGTACAGGATCAGGGCGTCGAACACCTCCGCGAGCAGCGGCGGTTCCATGCCCTTGGGACGCCACAGGAAGCTCGGCTTTTCGCCTTCCTTTTCCGCGATGAAGCCGTAGTACCAGTTGATGCCCTCGGGCTCCTCGGCGTGCTCCCGGGTCTTGTCCCCCTGGGCAGCGGCGTTTGCCTGGGCGCCGGGAGCCGCGGTTTCCTGGGTGCCGGACTCTGCGGCGAGCGCGCGCGGGGCGGCGGCCAGCACCAGCCCGACGAACGCGAGGATGGCCAGCGCCAGGGTCAGAGCAGAGCGTCGCATTACTCGACCTCCCGGCCGAGCACACGCGTCGCCAGCTCGTTGGCGATGCGCTCCGACTGCCGTCCGAGATCGAAGCGGATCGAGTTGACCTCTTTCTTGATCGTCTCCCGGCCGTCCTCGACGATGCGGGAGGTCAGCTCGCGGGCCTCGTCCAGAATCTCGGCCTCGAGCCGGGCGGTCTCGGCGCGCAGGCGCTCGCGCTCGGCCGCAGCCGCCTGGTTGATCCGCTCCAGGTCCTGCTCGTAGTGGCGCAGGAGCTCGCCGGCTTCTTCCTGCATGCGGCGGGCCTCGGCCCTCGCGCCTTCCGTCCTCAGCTCACGCTGCTCGAAGATCCTGAGAACTGGATCGAAGAGCAGAGGCTTGAGCACCATGATCAGGCCCATGAACAGGACCATCTGGATCAGAAAGGTGCGGTCGAAGTCGAAGTTCACGCCCCCCGCACTGCTCATGACCCCGAGGGCCTCGAGTATCGAGCCGACCTGTGCGGTCGCAGCGCATAGTCCGATCAGCATGTCTTCACCATCCGACCACTACCTCGAGGCTCGGCGCGCCTGGCGTCCAGTCAGCATGGCTTGAGGTATGGAGCACGTCCTTCCACCTGGCTCTTGTTCGGACCGCCGGAGTGGGTCGCACACCTGCACCGGCCGGGCCAGTCGCTCGGGCGCCGGACCGGTTCACCCGCAGACAGCGGCAGGCGGCTGGTACCACCTCGGCGCGAAAGTGTCTAGCGGTGCGACGCTGTGCGTCGTAGCCACAGTTGACGAGCGTCGGCGCGCTGGCGGAAACGTCGAGGAACCCGCACGTCTAGCGGGCCCGCCAGGCACCCGCCGCCGTGCCCGGCATGCGTCTCGCTCCGGAGCTGTCCAGCGCTGCGAGCACGGTCGAATAGCGCTCATGGCCTTCCGGATCGGCTGCATCGGGCGCTACGTCGAGCAGCGGCAGCAGCGCGAACGCGCGGCGGTGCAGCTCGGGGTGAGGCACCTCGAGGCGCGACGTGCGGACCCGCATACCCGAAATCCACAGGATATCCAGGTCGAGGACCCGGGGACCCCAGCGTTCGCGGCGCTCACGCCCCTGACGGCGCTCGATTGCAAGGAGCTCGTCGAGCAGCGCCTCCGCCGCGAGCGGTGTCTCGAGCCGCACTGCGGCGTTCAGATACCCGGGCTGCGGCGGCCCGACCGGCTCGGTCTCGTACAGGGCCGACACCCCGACAAGCCGGCCGAGAACCTCGAGATCGGTCGTTGCGGCGTCGAACGCCGCACGGCGATCTCCGAGGTTGGCACCTAGACCCACGACGCAATCCGTAGCGGCCCTGTCCTAGCACGCCGATCATAGCATCGGCAGCGATAATTATGCGGAAAAGCGGCGGCGTGCTATCGCGAGCGCGTGATCCTGGGCTTGACCAGCGGCGAGCTGTTCGTGATCGGCTTCGTCACGGTTGCGGTGGTTTCCGCGCCCTGGTGGCCGCGGCTCGGCGCTGCCATCGCGGTCAAGCTTGCCGGCGCCGAGGAGCGCGATCGGGACGGCGACGCGAAGTGAGCTCGATGCGAGCTCTGCCAGGACCGCGGGAAGGCCGCGCGCCCAGCAAATTGTCGTGTGGTAGAGCTAGCCGCCCCGTGCGCGCGTCGCGTACACTCGCCCGCCGTGGTGCCTGATCCCCCTGGCGCCGACATGGGCGGCCCCTCCGAGTCGGAGCCGCTGATCTTCGTCAGCGATGCGTCCGCCGAAGCAGAACGGTTGACGACCGCCCTGCGCGTGCGGGGCTACGTCGTGGTGGACGTACCGCTCACGCTCGTCGTCAGCCGCGCGGCGGTGCAGCGTCCCGCTCTGATCCTGTGCGATGTGGACGCGACCAGCGCGATCGACACGATGGCGCGCCTGCGCGACGTGCCGGGCGGCAGCGGCGTCGACATCATCTTCCTTGGCGAAGCGGGGGGCACGCTCGACGACATGCCCGACGCCGTATTCCACGAAGGCAGCGGCTTCTTCGTGCGCCCGGTGGATGTGTACGCCCTCTTGCGCAAGGTCGAGGCGCTGATCGGCCCGCCAAAGGGATCGGCACAATCGCTGATGCCCAGCTCCGGGCGCGGCCCCGCACTGCTGCCATCGCAGCTTCCCTATGGGCCGCCCAGCTCGAGCGGGCGGCCGGGCGCGCGGACCAGCTCCTCACCACCGCGCGGACCCTCGAGCCGTCCTTCGGCCCGGAGCAAGCCACCGCCGTTTGCAGCCGGAGGCTCGAGCCACACCGCGGACGCCAACACCGACTCGAGTCACGCCCCAGAAGCAGGAACCGACTCGAGGCCGACAGCAGAAGCGCAATCCGACTCGAGCCACACAGCGAAAACCAAGGGTGGCTCCAACCAACCCGCTCCCGCGATTCCCCCCGGGTTCGGCGCGTCGACACCCACACAGCCTCCACCGCGCTCGTCCCGCCCCGCACCGGACCTTCCGCCGCCGGGCCCGGGACCCATCACCTACGAGCCCTCCGGTCCGGGGCACAGCACACCCAGCTGGGCACCTGTTCCGATGAGCCATCCGGCCGAAGCGTCGGAACGACCGAGCGATAGCCCAAGCCTTCCCCCACCGGTCCCACTCGGTTTCGGAGTGGAAGGCGAACGCGGCTCGCCGCTCGCGCGGCAGATCCCGCAGTCGGAAATGAGCCCGGAGCTCGAGCGCCTGCTTGCTCGCGCGGAGAAGCGCCTCGGGCAGAACCCGGCTTCGTCGAATCCGCCGAGCCGTCTGTCACCTGAAGCAGAAGTCGAGGCAGTGCTGCCCGCAGATGTGCTCGCTGCGCTCGACGAGCCGCTCGACCACGACGCCGACGACGACGCTGAAGACTCGAGCGCGTTCGGCACTCGCTCGGGCTCCGAGGCCGGCGGAACAGGGCTTGGAACGGGTGCGGGCACGGCGGCAATCCATGCGCCGCGCGCCGAAGCATCCGTGGTGGCGCCCAGCGAACCGACGGGAGGTGGAGCGCGGACTGCGATAGGGGGCAGCCTGTTTCCCCAGAGCCACGGTCCGGTCAGCGAGCGACCCGCCGAACAGGACGAAGTAACGCCACCCGCTGTACCCACGGCGGCCTTGGCGCAGACCGGACCAGGCGTAGCAGGAACGGCAGTGGAGTCGCGTCCTGGCGGGCCCCGTTCGGCAGCTGTCCCGCCCAGCGACTCGGCTCCGCTCTCGCGCCCGGCACCGACTCCGCCTCCTCCCTCGGTGCTGGAACCGCTCCAGCAGCGGCGTACGGCACCGCCGCTGGGCATCCCCGTCGGAGGGTCCACTGCAGTGACGGCACCGCCGCCACGCCCGGGCGGCACGCGGAACGTCACCTGGTCGCCTGCAAGGCCCGCCCACGACGCCATCATTGCTCCAGCGCCGATCGCGACGCCGTCCTTGGCAGCCATATCCGAAATCCCGACGGCGCTCGGCACGGGGGACGCGGTACGCGCGCTGGCCCGCGCGGTGCGCTTGCGTTACAGCGGAGCGCTGGCCGTCGAGGACCAATCCGGGATCCGACGCGTCGTGTTGCGCGACGGTGACCTGGTCACCGCTGCGTCGGGCATCGACGACGAGTCGCTGGTCGCGTTCCTTGCCCAGCGCGGCGTGTTGACGGCGGACGTGGCGGGTCCGCTGGCACGCAAGCTCGCCCAGTTCGGGCGGCACGCGGGCGCAGCGCTGATCGCTCACGGACATCTGCGCCAGGACGAGCTGTGGCCCGTGCTGCGCGCCCACGCCGAATGGATCGTCGGACACGTCGTCAACGTCGAACGCGGAGCTCTGAGCCTGGAAAAGGAGCTCCCCGGACGACTGCAGGCCGAGCCGGCCGTGTTTGGCGGCGCGACGGGAGCGGAGGTGCTGGTCGAGGTCGTACGTCGAAGTGTGCCGCCCCAGGAAGCCATCCGGCGCATGGGCGGAGCCGGAGCGCGCTTTGCGGACGGCCCTGCTGCGTCGCTGCTCGGCGAGTGCGCCCTGGTGGAAGCCGATGTCGCGCTGGTCAACCGTGCGAAAAGCTCCAGCATCACGGAGATCCTCGAGGCCGCGCACTCCGACGACTCCGCACCGCTCCTGTACGCACTGGTGGAGCTGGGCGTGCTGGAAGTGCTGTCTCCCGCCCGGTCGGCGCAGCAGGACGCGGCGCCGCCCGCGGCGCCGGTGACCGACCAGCTCGACGAAGAAGCGCTGCGGGCCCGGATCCAGGCGCGTATGTCGTTGGTGCGCGAGGGCGATTACTTCGCGGTGCTCGGCGTCAGCCGCGGCGCGACGGGCTACGACATCCGCCGTGCCTACCTCGACCTCCGCCGCAGTTTCGAGCCGAGTCGCATCCTGAGCGCGCGAACAGCGGATCTGCGCGACGAGGTGGACACGATCTGCGAGGTGCTGGACGAGGCCTACGAGATCCTGCGCGACCAGCTGCGCCGCGACCGCTACCGCCGGGCGCTCGAAGCTACCCCGCGTTGATCGCCCATGGACAGCGTGTGTGCATGTAGGCACGCCGGAACGGCCCATGATTCCGGTCACGCAATGGACCGGGCCGGGCTGTTGCGGACCCGCGGGCGTTCGCGGTCGTTGGCGGTTTCATGGTACAAAACCGGGTAGCTTGCAGGGCGGGCGGGACCCGTGCGTCCTGGCTCGCCGGGTGTCGCCGTGGGCCGTCGCTTCCAACACTTGATCGTCACTGCCGCGCTGGGCGCGACCCTGTTCGCCGCGCCGTTGGCGCAGGCACAGGACGGCGGAGCGCTCGATGCGGCTCCGTCACTGGACGCCGGCGTGGATGGGTCGGTCAACCCCGGCGTCATCCTGGCCGACTACTGCAGCAGCGCGGACCTCGAGTGCACCTTCGCCGGACCGCTCGAGTACTCCAAGACGATCCAGCAGCCCATCGCGTTCGACTGGGACACGAACTGGATCCCGAGCGGCAGCTCGCTGCAGGTCCGCTTCTACGTGAAGGTTCCAGCCGAGACCACCGTGAAGCTGGACGGCGACCTCCAGACTACCTGGCCGCAGTCCATGACGCTGGCGACGCCAGGCGGCGACGGGGGCTTGCTCTCCTTCGACTACGGGCTCCTGGTCGGCGCCAAGGCGCGCATCGACACGAGCGTCGCGGGCATCCCCATCAAGTGGACGGGCGACATCCCGTTCGTGCCGAAGGTCGACTTCCACACGAAAGGGTCCACGACATTCATGCCGTGGGCGTTTGCTCCGAACGGCGCCCAGGCAAACGGCATCACCAACGAGGTCACGCTCTTCGACGTGAACCTGCTGGCCCTGGCCGGAATCCCCAGCCAGATCAGCTCTGGCGGCGTGTCGCTCGACGTGAAGGCCGAGCTTTCCGCGACGTACACCACCGACAGGATCCAGATCGATCCGGTGGGTGCGAACGAGCTGCCCATCCAGAGCGAGACAGGCACGACGTACCGGGCCTTTCCGGGGGGCGGCTTCGTGGAATACGACGTCTGGCCGGAGGGCACGGTCCACTACGACGGCACGCTGCACCTGATCCCCGCCTTCTACATCAAGGTACTCGGCCAGAAGCTCTCGATCCCGATCACGGACTTTCCCGTGACCATGCCTCTCGCCGACCAGGCCTTCGTTTTCGATCCAGTCCGGGTACACGTGCCTCTGCCCGACATCGCCGAGATCACGGATCCGATGCTCGATTTCGGCGAGGTGAACGTCGGCAGCAGCAAGCTCCGGACGCTGTCGCTCAGCAACATCGGCGAAGCGAAGGCGCGCGCCACGGGCTTCATCGACGCAGCCATGCAGAGCACCTTCAAGCTGACGGCGCCCTCCACGCTGATCGATCCCGGACAGAACGACGATGTGAAGATCACCTTCACGCCCCAGAAGGCCGGTCTCTTCGAGACCGACCTGACGCTCGTGACCAACGACCCCGACTACCGCTTCATCAAGGTGAAGCTGCGCGGGCTCGGCGCCGGCGGGGGCTCCCCGGTCCCGACCGACGACGCAGGAGCCCCCGAAGCCGGCACGCCCGGAGCGCAGCCGAGCGCGAACGAGCACGGAGGCTGCGGCTGCCGCACCGCGGGCGGCCGGAACGCTCCCGGCGGCTGGCTGTGGTTCGGCTTCGCTGGAGTGGGTGTGCTTCTCATCGGGCGGCGCCGTCGGCGCGCCTGACAACCAAGTGGTTCAACCTGCGTCCTTCGGACCTTTGCCGGGCTTGCCGGCGGTGCCGGCGGCGCCGCCCGTCGAAGCTCCGGCTGCGCCCCCGCTGCCGGCGGCGCCCCCGCTGCCCGATACGCCGCCCTGCCCCGAATCGGCTCCGCCCGCGCTGGCATCGCCTGCATCGGTAGCGCCGCCGGCTCCGTCGGTCGTGCTTCCGTCGCCGGTCGCGCCGGATCCGGACGCGCCGGCGGCTGCATCGCTTCCCGCGTTGTCCGCGGGGTAGGGCTGCTCGTTGTCGTTGCACGCCACAGCGAAAAGAGCCGCGACAAGAAACATCGCCCACACTGCACGCACGCTCGTCTGCATCGCGCCGCCCAGTATCGCCGGGGCCACGCCCGGCAGACCAGGGGTTTCTGGCCACCCGCCGACCGGCGCGCGGCGGCCGACCTTTGCGGATGGCCCGAACCAGGGTAGAACTAGTATCTGGCGCGGCATTCGCCCCCGCGGAAACGGCCGCGCCCTTCCTCGGTGTTTCACCGATCTTCCACAGTCTCCATCCATCCGTCACCACCGACCGGTACAAGTCGGGGAAATCGACGGACGAAGACGTGACAAGCCCTCCCCCCGCCCCCTCAACGTCACGCGCGCCGGTCGCGCATAGGGCGGGTGCGGCAGCGCGATGGAGACTGCCATGAAGATCGCTGTGATTTCAGACCTGCACCTTGGAACCGGCGCGACCGATTCGTTCGGCCACGACGACGGCGAGTTCCTGCGGTTCCTGCGCTTTCTCGAGCACAACTTCGAGCGGATCGTGCTCCTGGGGGATATCTGGGAGACGCTGGCGGGCCGCCGCTACGGCAACCCGGCGGCGGAGCTGGCCCTGGCGCGCGAGGCCCATCCCGAGATCGCACAACGCTTCGCGCGAGCACCCTACACGTTCATCCACGGCAACCACGACCTCATCACCGCCGACCTGGAAGGCGCTCCGGAAGAGCTCGCCATCGAAGCAGACGGGACGCGCGTGCTGTTCACGCATGGGCACCACTACGATCTCATCATCCGGAGGGCACGCTGGCTCTCCGAGCTCGGGGTGTGGATCGGCGGCTGGGTCCGGCGCGTCGGCTGGAGCCCGCTGTACCGCATCCTGAGCCGCCTCGACGGCATGCGCGGCGGGCAGCACGTGGACGGCGAGCGCTCCGGCTTCCAGCGCTGGGCGGTCGGAGTGGCGGACCTTCGCAGCGCGGACGTAGTGGTCACCGGCCACACGCACCACGCCGCGCGCACCGAGCACGGTCACCGCTTGTTCCTGAACAGCGGCTCCTGCAGCGCGGGGCAGACCAGCTTCCTCAGCCTCGACACGCGCTCCGGCACGTACGGCGTGCACAGCTCGTGGTAGCGGCGGCCAGCGCGAGCGGTTGACGGATCAGGACCGCCGTCGGCGGAGCCAGATCAGACCCAGCAGCGACAACGCCAGTAGAGCGCCTTCGCCCGCGTCGTGGTCGCCCACGGCGCGACAGCCGCAGCCGCCCGAGCTGCCGGAGGTGGAGCCGCGCGACGGCGAGCCGCCGGACGCGCCACCCGAAGTGCCGCCGCTCCCGCCTCCGTCGCTGGTCGGGCCCGCGCCGGACCCGCCAGCCGCCGCGTCCGCCCCGGCGTCGCCGGGCGTTGGGTCGCAGGCGTCGCCGATGCCGTCGTGATCGGTGTCCTTCTGGTCGACGTTCTTGATGGTGCGGCAGTTGTCGGTCTTGTCGGGGACCGTGTCGTTGTCGCTGTCGGTGTCCTGGAAGTCCGGCGTCCCGTCCCCGTCGGTGTCGATCGGTGGACTGAGGTAGCCGTTCGCCGACTCGACCTGGTCGGAAATTCCGTCGCCGTCGCTGTCGGTATCGTCGTAGTCGGGCGTCCCGTCGTTGTCGGTGTCCACCGGAGGCGTGCCCGGATCGAGGTCGCCGGCCTCGTAGATGTCGAGGATGCCGTCACCGTCGTTGTCCCCGTCCAGGTAGTCCGGCACGCCGTCGCCGTCGGTGTCGCCGGTCCCTTCGACGGCGTCGGGGATCGGGTCGTGCGCGGTGGCCTCGACGTAGGCCAACGTGTTCAAGAAGAACTTCTGGTTGGCCGCGCTCTTGTCGAGGAACGATGCGCCGCAGCCCGAGAGGCTGAAGGGCCCCGCGAACGCCTCTTCGTCGCCCAGCGAGACAGCGCGCGCCGCGCCCGGGTTCACGACGCCCAGATCCTCGAGCAGGGCATTCGGCCCCACGCTGTTGGTCGACAGCTCGACCACCCCCGACTCCTCGTTGGTGAACGTGCAGTTGAAACCGGTGCTGTAAGTGGAGCCGACCGTCCCGAACGGACCGTTCATGACCGGCGTGGCAGCGCCGGCGGAAGTGACGGTGGCGGTGTTCTCCGATGCGCAGCCGGCCTTGTCGGCCATGAACGTGATGCCTTCGTTCTGGAACGAGATGAAGCCCACGCCGCCCAGCGCATAGATGCGGAACGGCTCGAACTTCGCGCGCGACACGGGAATGTGCACGGGGTTCAAGAGCAGGATATCCGCGCCGTCGAGGTGCTTCGGGTCGAAGTCGTCGAATGGCGGGTTGTACTTGAAGTCGTCCTTCACCACACCGGACGCGCCGAAGTTCGCGGCATCGGCGATCATGCTGCGCGCCTTTTCGTACCAGACCCCGTCGTTGAAGCTCCAGTTCTCGCCCGAGCTGCACGCCAGCGAGAGGGCGTCGGAAGGCGCGCGCAAGGTGAGCGTGCGCGCGGTTGCGGAAGCGGCAAAGACCGCGGAGCCGAGAACGACTGCCGCGCCAACCAGGAGCCGAGCGTGTCGCATGCGTCACATGCTATGCGACGCCCTCCTCGAGCACCAGAGCGCTACTCCGCTGCCGAGCTCGCGGACCCAGCCACGCCTTCGAGAACGTCGAACGCGAGCTCGCCGTCCACCACGCTGACGAACAGCACGTCGCCGCGGGTAAGCTCGCCAAGCAGGATCTTTTCCGCCAGGGGCGCTTCTACCAGGCGCGCGATCGTCCGCTTCATGGGGCGGGCACCCAGCGTGGGATCGTAGCCGCCAGCATCCAGCAGCGCCTCGACCGCGGATTCGTCGACCTGGAAACGCACGCCACGCTGGGCCTCCAGCGTCCGCCCGACGCCTGCAAGCAGACGCCGTGCGATCTCGCGCACGTCGTCGCGTCCCAAAGGCGCGAACGCGAGCACTTCGTCGATGCGGTTATACAGCTCGGGCGGCAACGCCGCGCGGGCGGCAGCCACGACGCGTGCATCCGCGTCGGCGCGCTCGTCGACCGTCTCGCCGCCGAAACCGACGCGCCGCCGCGGCCTGGCGCCGGTTTCCTCGGCTCCGAGGTTGGAGGTCATGAGGATAACCGTGTTCGTGAAGTCCACCGTGCGGCCGCGTCCGTCGGTCAGGCGCCCCTCGTCGAAGACGCCCAGGAACGTCACCAGCACCTCGGGGTGCGCCTTCTCGATCTCGTCGAGCAGGATCACCTGGTAGGGGCGACGGCGCACCGCCTCGGTGAGCTGTCCACCGGAGTCGTGGCCGATGTAGCCGGGGGGCGCGCCGATCAAGCGCGCAACGGCGTGCGCCTCGCTGAACTCGGAAAGATCCAGCCGCGTCATGGCGCTCTCGCTGTGGAAGAGCACCTCCGCGATGGCCTTGGCGGTCTCGGTCTTTCCCACGCCGGTAGGACCGAGCAGCAGGAACGTACCGATGGGACGCCGGGAACCGAGCCCGGCCGCGTTGCGCCGGAGGATCCGCGCGATCTTCCCGATCTGGGGCGCATGCCCCACGACGCGCTCGGCCAGGATTTCCTCCAGGCGCAGCATGCGGTCGCCGTCGGTCTCCAGCAACCGTTCCACGGGCATGTCCGCCATCTCGGCGACCACCTCGGCGACGCCTTCCGCCGTGACCTTGCGGGCCCCGCGGCGCCGCGCGCGCGCGCCAGCGAGGTCCACTACCGACACGGCCTTGTCCGGCAGCGCGCGCCCGGGCAGATAGCGCACCGACCAGCCGATGGACAGCGCGAGCGCGTCCTCGTCGTAGCTGACCTTGTGGTGCTCCTCGAGCCGGTTCGCGAGCGCGCCCAGGATCAAGTACGCGTCCTCCCGACTGGGCTCGTCCACCTCCACCACGCTGAAGCGGCGCGCCAGCGCCGGGTCGGCCTCGATGGCCTTCTTGTACTCCTCGTGGGTCGTGGCACCGATGCAGGGCAGCTCGCCGCGCGCCAGCGCCAGCTTGAGATCGCCGGCGAGCTCCTCGGCGGCGTCGCCCACGAACAGCTGGTGGATCTCGTCGAAGAAGAGCACGACGCGGCCGCGGGCCGCCAGCACTTCCTTGCGCAGCGCCGCGACGCGCTGCGCGAGCGCGCCGCGCACGCCCGTGCCGGCGACCAGCTCGCCCACCGGGATCTCGACGATGATGCGGTCGTCGAGGGACACCACGTCGCGCGCCTCGGCGACGCGCTGCGCGAGTCCGCGCACAACGCTCGTCTTGCCGACCCCCGAGACGCCAACGAGACAGGGGTTGTTGCCCTGGCGCTTCGCGAGCACGTCGAGCGTCTGCTCGATCTCCGTCCCGCGACCGACGACGGGGTCCAGCTCGCCGCGCGCAGCCGCCTCGGTGAGGTTCACGCCCAGGGCGCCCAGCAACGGGAACTTCTGCGGATCGAGCGCAAAGCGGCTGGCGCGCGAGACGCTTGCCTTGGCTCGCCGCTTGTTGCCGCTACGGGCCGGCTGTCGCGGGGTGGGAGAAAGTGCCACGGCCTTGGCCGGCTTGGCGGCGGGACAATCGTTCGAGCGCGAGCTGGCAGCGCTCCGTTCGGGAGACCTCGACTCCGTGCGCGGCGGCGAGCTCGACAGCTGGGAGGGCCGGGGCGGCGGGAACAGCGGGATTGTCACGCCGGTCGGGGCGCGGCGCTGCGCGCTCTCGGCGACCTTTCGCGGCAGGGGCGTGTGCTCGCGCCGCGCGACCACGCGTCGCCGTCCGACCAGGCCCTGCCCCAGGTTCATCGCGGCGGTCCGCAGGCGGCTCACATCGACGCCGCACTGGTCGAGCGCCTGGTGGGCGGCCCCGCGGCGCTCGTTGAGCAGGGCGACCAGCAGGTGCGCGGCCCCCGGATCCGGAGCTCCCATGCGCGAGGCGACCTCGCGGGCGCGGGTGAGCGCCCACTTGAGCGGGTTGTCGAGCTCGTCGCTGGACGCCCTCGCCGCGCGCAGCAGCACCTCGGGACCGAGCTTCCGCTCCTGCAGAAGGTCCGCGACCGCTCCGGGACGGGACGCGATCGCCGCCAGCAGATGCGCGCTGGTCACGCGCTCGCGGCGGCGCCCGGCCAGCTCCTCTGCCACCTTCCTGAGGGCCACCAACTCGGGCTCGATTCGCGCGGACGTCGTCAAGGACACCTCTCCTGCTCGGCTCCGCACAATGCGCAGGATCCAGCGAAAACGGCCAAGTTCCGGGCATGTTACGCTGCGAGTGGGCTGGTTTCTTCGGCCCGGGAGGCGAACTTGCTTCGACACGGGACCATCGCGGCAGCAATAGCGCTCGCATCGCTCCTTGGAGCAGCCACGGCGGGCGCCGTGGTGGGCAACTGCGAGAACAACGGCGGCAACGACTGCATCAACGCCATCCAGGCCAGTGGCGGGGTCGTCAATGACATCTTCAAGGATGCCAACGGGAAGACCGGCCAGCAGCTGCCGGTGTTCGGGCAGCTCTACAACGCCTGGCCGGGCTGCACGATCGCCAACTCCGGCAACTACCGGGACGAGTATCAGGACACGGAGAGCCAGTGCCCCAACGTTCCTCCGCACAACGTCGGCGGCTACAACTTCACCGACGTTGCGACCTACACCAACGCGCTCGACTGGAAGTACGTGCAGCCGGTCCGGCTCGTGAACGGCCACCCGATGAGCCAGAATGGCGCCTGCCCGTCCTGGGACCAGACGGGCACGTGGGTCGACGAGACCGGCGCGACCAGCCACGACGGCTACGTCCCGCGCGAAGGGCTGGTCTGGGATCTGGGCGGGCCGAGCAACCAGGTCGCGATCTTCGCCGTGAACGACCACGGGCCACAGCCCTGCGAGTCCACCGAGTACACGGTCTGGCTGACGAACAACCCGGCCTCCACCAACGTCATCGACGCTCCGACTACCAGCGGCGCCGACCCGAACAAGTGGAACCGCGCTGTCCTGAAGAAGATCTACACCCACGGCTGGATCGACCAGCGCGCGCCGAGCCCGGGCAACAGCTGCGGCGACACGGCGAACTACGCGGTGGAAGCCGACTCGTTCGTCACGGTCTACGGCCTGCCGTGTGGCATTGCTTTCCGCTACGTCTCGGCCATCTCGGGCAACGACGGCAAGGACTTTCCGGCGTGTTCCTACGACTCCTTCGACGGGGAGATCGACGCCGTGGCGGGGCTGACCGAAGGCGGCGCGGGTGTCTGCTCCGACAGCGACAACGACGGCTTCGTCGACTGTAGCTGCCCCGGCGCGCCGCAGGTCTGCGACTGCAACGATAGCGATCCCAACATCCACCCCGGCGCGCCGGAGCGCTGCGACGATCCCGACCTGAACTGCGACGGAGTGCCCGGCAGCTGCGGCTCCGGCCAGACCTGCTACGCCCACGTCTGCGTGAATGCCTGCGGCAGCGGCGAGTTCAGCTGCCCGGCGGGGTCGAGCTGCGAGGCCACCGACGTGGGACAGCTCTGCATTCCCACCGACTGCACCACCGGGAGCTGCCCGGCCGGGAGCGTGTGCGACCCGGTGAGCAAGACGTGCAAGCCGGCCTGCGACAACGTGGTGTGCCCCTACGGGCAGAAGTGCCAGGACGGAAAATGCATCGACTTGTGCCAGGGCGTGCAGTGCCCCAGCCCCAAGACGTGCATCAACGGCGCGTGCGAAGCGCCCTGCAGCTGCTTCAACAACGACGCCGGGTGCACGGCGCCGCTGGTCTGCGATCGGGGCGGCACGGATCAGTGCGTGCCCGTCGCGTGCAAGAACAAGACCTGCGCCTCGGGCCAGCACTGCAACGACAGCGGCAACTGCGTCGGTATCTGCGACGGTGTTACCTGCCCCCTGGACCAGAAATGCGTCGAGTCCAAGGGCGGCTGCGTCGACAACTGCGACGGCGTCACCTGCCCCCAGGGCTCGACCTGCGATCCGAAGACGGGCCAGTGCAGCGGCGCGTCGTGTGACAACGTGTTCTGCCAGGCGGGCGAAGTGTGCGTCGCCGGGCAATGCGTCGCCTCCGATGCCGGTCTCACCGACGCCGGGAGCGGAGGATCCGGTGCGGGCGGCAGCTCATCGCGCGGCTCCACGGCCGGCGACAAGGGCGGCTGCGGCTGCCGCGCCGCCGGCGGCTCGAACGCGAGCGGCGCGCTGCTCGGCCTGCTCGCGCTGGCGCTCGGCGGCGCCGGGATCACGCGGCGCCGGCGCCGGCGTCGCTGATCGGTTGGCGGGCGCTCCCCGCTAGTTGCAGGAGGCCAGCGGATTGGCCGGGCTCTCGACGACCACGAGCCTCGGGTCAAGCGGCGGCGGGTTCCACGGCGGGGTGGTGCGGGGCGACAGCGTTGGAGTCGTCTTGTCGCCGCCCAGCGTGTAGGCCGTGAGCTGGGGATTGCTCTTGTCCGCGAAGGGGCGGATCACGGACGTGGTGTACGGCTCGTAGAACACGCTCTGCGCCGACGTGGTGAGGGTCAAGCTCGTGGGCGTGCCGCCCGCCGTGCGCGGGATTACGTAGATGCCCTGCTTGCTGGGCGTAGCGACCTCCGTCGCGATCACCAGATCGCGACACGGGTCGTAGGCAGCCGCGCTCAGCTGCTCGCCGCCAATGTTGAAGTCGATCGACGAACCCTGCTCCGAGTGATCGAACTTGCTGAAGGTCCGTACGTGGCCCTTGTCGCCCGAGAAGAGGGGCGGCAAGATCAGGATGTCGGCTTCCAATCCCGAAACGTGGTCCGAGGTGAACGCCGGCCGGGAAGTCTGCGGAATCATCTCGACCTGCTTGTAGGGCGCGGAATCGACAGTGAGGTTTCCGTTCGCGTCGACGCGGGCAGTCGTCAGCTCGATGGGGCAATCCAGCGTGCCGCCGTCCTGTTGCGAGCAGGTGCCCTCCACGATCAGCGTTGCGGTGCCGCCGCCGGTGCCGCCGGTCGCAGGCCAGGCGTTCATTCCGATCAAGGTCTTGGGTAGCGCGGCCACTTGCGCAGCGCCGACGCGCGTCACGGCGTTTGGGTTGGTGATATCGAGCACGGTGAAGCCCTCGACCGGCTGCGAAGCTTCCTGCGGAATGCTCGACGCGTAGAGGATGTACTGGTTCAAGAGGGCTACCACTTCGGCGCCGCGGGGCCGCGGAACCTGGAGGGTCTGGAGCACGTTCCATTTCTTCTTCGACTTGTCGAAGGTGCGTACGCTGAGGGTGGTCGTACCGCCCAGGGGCGTCGTGAAGACGAACCAGATGTCCCGCTGCGCGTCGTACGCGATGGCCTTGGCGTAGTAGGTCTGCGTGTCGGCCGCGATCTGCTTGCCTGTGTAGGGATCGAGCGCACTGAGCACCGCGGTCCCCTGGCCATTGAATCCCGAAACGACAACCAGACCGGGCTTGCCCGGTCCGGCGTCCGAGCCCGCCGTGCCCCCGGTGCCGGCGCTGCCCGCACTGCCGCCGGCGCCGGCCGTGCCGCCCGTCCCTGCCGTCCCGCCTCCGCCGCTGCCCGACGTGCCGCCGGCTCCGGCGCTCGCGTCGGTCCCGGCGGTTCCGCCGCTGGAGGTGCCGCCCGTTCCGGCCGTGCCGGAGCTGCCGCCCGCGCCGCCGTCCTTCGAGGCTGGCTTTACCGCGTCGAACGAGTTGATCACGCTACAGCCGAAGGCAGTGGCCAGTGCCAGCACGCACGCGATGCGCAAGGCGTTGTTGCGGGTCATCTTCACCATGTGAGGTCAGTTGTTCTTGGCGCCCTGGAGGATCCACTGCTTGATGGTGTTCTTCTGCGTGGCATCCGGAGGCGTGTTTCCGGAGGGCGGCATGGAGCTGCCCGAGATACCGGAAGCAGCGGTGATCTTCATGTACATGTAGCTGTTGGTCGGGTCGCCTGGCTCGACGCGGTGGATGCCCGGCTTCTCCACGGAGGAGACGGGATTGTTCACGTCGCCGACGAGGTTGTACCAGGCGTATCCGTCGCTCATGTTGAGCCCCTGGGGCGGATTGACCGCGCCATGGCAGCCGACCTTCGCGCACAGTGACGAGAGGATCGGTTGGATGTCGCCTTCGAAGCTGACCAGCGTCGTAGCCGACGTTTCGTTCGTGTTGGTGCTGATGTTGCCGGCCTTGTCCTGCGCCCGCACCACCCAGTAGTAGGTCGTGTTCGGCTGCAGGCCCGTGAGCGCGATCGTCGTATCGCCCGGATTCGACTTGGCTATCGGCGGCTCGTTGAGCGCGTCGTTCGCAATGATAGCCTGGTAGATGATGTAGATGATGTCCTTGGACGGGGTCTGGTCATCCGTCGCCGCATTCCAGTTCAGGTCCGCACTGGTAGCGTGCATGGTCGTGCTGAGGAGCCCGCCGAACGTCGGAGGAGTGCTGTCATCCAGCGTCTGGACCTCGCGGTAGGCGATGTTCGTGTCCTCGTTGCCGCTCTTGTCCTGTGCGCGGCACACCAGATAGAACGTGCTCTTCGGCTTCAGGCCGTTGACCTCACCCGTCGTGCCGCCCACGAACGAGCTGACCGGCACTCCGAACGGCGTATTGGCATCGACCGGCTGGGTGAACGCGTAGACGTTGTACTGGATATCGTCCGCAGACGTGGTGTTGTCCCGGGCCGCGTCCCAGCTGACCGTCACGGTGGTGGCGCCAGGGTTGGCTGTCGAGACGCATCCGCCAAAGACGGGCGGCGTCGTATCCTTCGCCGTCGAAGCGGCCACCTCCGCCGTGTTGGCGTCCTCGTTGCCCGCCGCGTCCCGCGCCCGCACCGCGAAGTAGTACTGCTGATCCGGGTCAGGGAGCGAGTCGACGACGAACGAGCTCGCACCCGGCGCGGTAACGCCAGCGATGGTCCCGGTAGGCGCGCCGCCCTGCTGGGGCGCCCAGCTCACGATGTACGAGATGCCGGCTGGCTGGGTCAGGTCGTCCTTGGCCGGATCCCACGAGACCTGCACGGAGGTCGCGTCCAGTGTCTTCGCGGCCTTGATGCCGCTGAAGGTCGGCACCGTCGTGTCAGCGGTAGGCGTGCCCTTGATCTCGCTCGTGTTCTGGTCTTCGTCGCCGGCCTGGTTCACGGCCCGCACCACGACGAAGTAGTCCTTGCTGGGCTGGAGGTTGGCCACCACGGCGCTCGTCGCCCCCGGAGGCGTCTCCACCTGTGGTGCTCCGAAGTTCTCGCCCCCCTTCGAGGTGCCCACGTACACGCGGTAGATGATGTCTTCCGTGGCGGTCACGTCGTCCTTGGCCGGATCCCACGACACCTGCAAGCTCGAATCCGATGCGGGATCGACGGACTTGGCGCCGGCAAACGTCGGCGGATGCGCCACGGGCCCGGAATCCACACCAGCCGCGCCGCCGGTACCCGCGCTGCCCGCACTGCCTCCGGTACCCGCGGCGCCCCCCGCTGCCGCGCCTCCCGCTGCGACCACGCAGTGGTCGCCGGACTTCTTCGTCCCCGTTCCGCAACTGAGCTTGCTCGAGCTGCCGCAGGCCACCACGGTGAGCCCGAGCCCGCCTACGACAAGCCACGATGCGAGAGCCAGCGCCTTCATGAATAACCTCGATTCAACGAAAAGCTCCTCAGTTGGCGAATGCCCCGGCCTTGATCCAGTCGCGGATCGCGCCGTCTTCCGCCGCGCTCAAGGCCGTGAACCCGAGCCCCGTGCCGTCGCGCGGTTCCTGCAACCCTGCATAGTTGTTGGGCACCGAAGCCGAGAAGGGCGCTGTCTGGGCCCCCAGCGGATTGATCCGACGGTAGATCAGGCTGAGCTCGGGATGACCCGGGTCGACCAGATAGAGATTCCCGTACACGGGATCGACGTAGCCGCCGAGGACGTTCACCGTCTTCAGGTAGAATTGCTGCTTGAAGTCGTGGCAGCCGTTGCAGCGGTCTTCCCAGATCGGCAGGACGTTATCGGCGAGCGACGTCGCCGTCAGTTGCTGGGCGGAGTGATCGCCCGTTTCGACGTTGCCTGACCGATCTTCGGCCCGCACGTAGACGAAGTACGGCGTCCGGGCCGACAGCCCCGTCAGGTTCAAGCTCGTGGTTCCCCACGCCGAGGTAGCGCGTACGTGCTTTCCGAACCCGGTCCCCATGCAGTTGGATTCCAGCGTCTCGGCGCAGACGTGATAGCGGATATCCGCGGCGCCGTAGGTGTCGTCGGTGGCGGCCGTCCAGCTGACGTGGAGCTGATGCGGCTGGGCGCCGATGGTGGATACCGTCGGCCCGCCAACCCAGGTGGGCGAGACGTTGTCACCACTGGCATTCGCCAGCGTCGCGCCGCTCGCCTCGGTCGTGTTCGTGTCGCTGTTGCCCGCCTGGTCGCGGGCGCGGACCACGACGTAGTGCGTGCTCGACGCAGAGAAACCCATCACCGTCGCGGAGAGCGCACCCGGCGCGGACGTCACCGTCGGCGTCGTGAAGTTCTCCGAGCCCGCTGTGTCCGCCACGTATACGTCGTAGACGATGTCGCTCTGAAGCGTGACGGTGTCCGCGGCGGTCTTCCAGCTCACCAGCAACGTGGAGGGACTCGTACCCGTCACGCTCACGACCCCGCCAAAGACCGGCGGCGTCTTGTCGGCGCCCCCACCGGTCAGTGCGGTCTGCTCGACCGTGTTGGTGTCCGTGTTGCCCGCCGTGTCGCGGGCCCGCACCACGTAGTAGTAGCGCGTGTTGGGGCTGAGCGTCTTGGCCGTGTAGGTGATGGCCGCCGCGACGGTGGTGTACGTCGGCTGGGAGAAGTCCTCTCCGCCCTTTGTTTTCGACTCGTACACGTCGTAGACCATGTTCGCCTGCTCGGTGACGTTGTCCGTCGCGGGCGCCCAGTAGATCTTGATCGAGTCGCCCTTCGCGATGGCCTGGGTCGCGCCCTTGAAGATGGGCGGAACGCCTTCAGGCGTCTTGTCGGAACGCTCGATGGTGTTGGTCTCCTCGTTGCCGTTCGCGTCGACCGCCCGGACGACAGCGTAGTAGTAGGTCAGCGGCGAGAGACCGCTGACCACCACCGAGCTCGCACCCGGCTGGGACACCGCCGTCGGCGTGGAGAAATCCTCGCCGCCCTCCGTATCCGACACGTACACGTTGTACTTGAGCTGTGCCTCGGGCGTGCCCGCGTCGTAGCCGGGCTTCCATTCGACCAGCAGCTCGTGCGACGTGCGCGCCTGGACGTACGTGACGCCGGGAAACTCGGGCGGCGTCGTGTCAGGCGTACTAGCGCTCTTCTCGGCGCTGTTCGAGTCCTCGTTGCCGGCCTCGTCCACGGCGCGCACAACGAAGAAGTAGTCCGTCCCAGGAGTGAGCCCGGAGATGACCGCGCCGGTGGCACCCGATGGCGTGGTCGTGAGCGGCTTGGTGAAGTCCTCGGTACCCGCGCTCGTCCCAGCGTACACGCGGTAGGCGATGCGCTCGGCGGGAGAGACATCGTCGGTGGCGGCCGTCCAGGCGAGCGACACGCGAGTCTCGCTGTCGGCCGTCGCGGACACGACGCCGCCGAAAGTCGGGGGCGTCGTGTCGGCGCTTCCGCCCTGACCTCCGGCTCCACTCGTGCCAGCACTGCCTCCCGCTCCGCCGCCGCCCGCAGCGCCGGCCGCTCCCGAGCTCCCGCCTGCTCCGGCATCGGAGTGATCGCTCTTGCCACCACCGCATGCCGGAAGCATCGCGACGAGAACCAGCAGAGCCCACGGCAGAAGCCTCAATCCAACCTCCAAGGTCCAAGCGCCTTCCGGCCGTACGGAAGCCGGAGGAACGGAGACTCCGGCGAGGTTAGTTGACGGGCATCATTTCAGCAATACACGCCAGCCTCGCGCTCGGGGGCAAGATGTCACGCGTTCTGACAATCTGTCACAGCCCGGCTCAGGGCTCGGTGCTGAGCTTGGGGCGGTCGAAGGGAGCGGTCTCGGCCTGGACGCGGGGGTCGGTCAGCCCATTGCGCATGAAGTCGATGATGTCCGTGACCTCCGACGAGGTGAGGTTCAGCGGCTGGATCAACGGGTCGGTATTCGGGTAGTTCTTCGGGACGTTGTACGACTGCATGACCGTCTGCAGGTTCGCGCCCGACTGCGAACCGGTGTGCAAGAGTCCGCCCTTTTCGCGTAGCCCGACGTTGCGGAGGGTCGGCGTGAGGAACTTGCCGACATCGGCCGCGTTGCCGGTCGCCTCCTCGCGCCCCTTGTCCCCGTCCCACGCGGGCTCGAAACCAAGGTTGTGGAACAGATTGTCGGTAAAGAGCGGCGGGGCGTGGCACAGGTTGCAGCGCCCCTTGGTCATGAAGAGGTCAAGGCCATGCTGCTGGGCGGCGGTGAGGGCAGTCTTATCGCCAGCGATAAAATGGTCGAACGGCGTGTCGTCGGAGGTCAGCCGGCGCTCGTGGGTCGCGATGGCGAACGCCACGCGCTTGGTCGTGATCGCCGATGAACCGTAGACCCAGTTGAACAGGTCCGGATAGGTCGGATACTGCGACAGCGCCTGCTGGATGTCGCTGGGCAGCGCGTGGGCCAGAGCCAGCGGAGTGACAGTCTTCAGCTTGGCCAGGATGTCGGGCCAGGTGCGGTTTTCGCAGGCCATCTCGCCGTCGGCCACCGGTGGGCCGACGGACTGGCTCTCGAGCGCGCCGCCGCTCTGGATGGCGACTTCGCCCGTGTCGGGCACCGTGAACTTGCTGGTCGCGCGACCGTCCCAGAACACGTCGGTGAAGAACATCGCGTCGAAGTAGCTCGGAGGCTTCCGCTTCGTGACCTGATGGGCCATGCCGAAAACAGGGTCCGAAACGTACTGCACCGCGCCACCGACGATCTGGCAGCGACGGATCCCCTGCGCTCCGTGGATGTCGTCGGCGGTGTTGAACAGCCCGTCGGGCCCGGGATGATGAGCCGTCGCCTGGTCCGCACGTGGATCCGAACCGCCCGCGCCAGCACGGTGGCACGTCCCACACGCCATGGTGTCGTCGCTGCCCATCTGCTCGTCCCAGAACAGGATCTTGCCGAGCGTGGCTTTCTTCGCCGTCGCCTGGTTCTCCGGCGGGTACGGCACCGGGGGATACGGAGCAAAGACCAAGCCGCCGTCGGCGCCCGCTCCGCCATCGGCGCCAGCAGTGCCGCCTGCGCCACCGGTGCCAGCGTCCTGCCCGCCGCTGCCGGCGCTGCTGTCCATGCCGCCGTCGGCGCCCGCGCTGCCCCCACCCGTGCCGGCGCCGCCCGCCGAGCCGCCGCTGCCAGCCGTCCCGCCACTTCCACCCCCTGCCGTTCCGCCAGCCGCGGCAGTGCCACCGGTCCCGGAGCTACCCCCGCTGCCACCCGTGGAAGTTCCGGCACTGCCGGCGCTCCCGCCGGAGTGCTTGTTGCTGGAGCCACAAGCGGCTGCGCCCGCTGCCGCAGCAAGCGTCAGGGCAAGCAAGTAGGGTCCTCGGGATCTCATCGGCGCGACCTCGGATATGGACAAGGGGCAGCACCCGGCCGCCACCAGCCGGTGCACTGGGCAATGCTAGCCGCAGCGTTGACATCCGACAAGCGGGTGGCAGGTCACCCCGCCGGGTAGAGGACGCAGGAGGCGGACTTGAAGACGAGGAACACCTCGCGTCCCGGCGCCAGGCCGAGCTCTCCGCTCGCTTCGGCGCTCAGCTCGACGATCAGGTCCGGTACGTCCTCCGCGACTCGTGCCCGCAGCACGCGGCTGGTGCCGGAGGCAGCGATGTCCTCGACCGTCGCGGCAACGACATTGCGGGCGGACAGGCCCTCCGGCCGTGAGGTGGCAACGATGATGTCGCGCGAAGGGATGCCCACCAGGCTGCGGTCGCCAGTCGCGACGGAGGCCCCGCGCGTCGAGATCGCTACGCGCTCGCCCAGACGCACACGGGCGGCGTCGCCGGCGACGGATGTCACGGTACACGGCAGCGTGTTCTCGAAGCCGCCGCCCGCTGCGAGCTCGAAGACCTGCGGATCCGCGAGCACGTCGTGGGGGGCCCCCCGCGCCACGACGCGCCCCTCGCGCAGCACCACGACGCTGTCGCACAGCGCCTGCACTTCGGTCGGGTCGTGCGACACGACCAGCATCGGGATGTCGAACTCTTCGCGCACGCGCCGGATGAACCCGAGCAGACGCCGTCTGAGCGGCATGTCGAGGGCGCTGAGCGGCTCGTCGAGCAGCAAGAGCTCGGGCGCCGAGCACAGGGCACGGCCGAGCGCCACGCGCTGGCGTTCGCCACCGGACAGATTGGACACGTCGCGGGACCAGAGCGGTTCGAGACCGAGCGTGGCCGACACGCTCTGGAGCATCTCCTCGACGGGACGCGAGAGGCGCCGCGCCCGACGAGCGCCTGCGAGCAGATTGTGTTCTACGTCGAGGTGCGGAAACAGCAGCGCGTCCTGCGGCACGTAGCCCACGCGGCGCTGCTCGGGACGCACGAAAACGCCCTGCTCCGAATCCAGCCACACGTTGCCGGCGATGCCGACCTTGCCCACGGCACCGCGTTCCAGACCCGCCACGACCTCGAGCAGGCTCGTCTTGCCGGAACCGGATGGGCCGAAGATGCCGAGGACTCGATCGTCGGAGCGCACGTCGACCTCGAGCACAAAGCGATCGCGCGGCAGCCGCACGCCGAGCACCAGCCGCGCCTCGTCGCCCATCGCCTCCCCTTCGCTCATCCGCGCGGCGGCGCGAAAACCCAGGTTCCGACGTGTTCGCCGGCAAGCGCCGGAGCGAGCAGCTCGGGACGCCTGCCGTTGATGATCTGGAAACGATCGAGGAGCCGCGCCTCGTCGAGCAGATCGATCAGCACGCGGTCGAACGGCAGCGTGGGAAGAGCGCGGTGCCTGAGCTCCTCGGAGGAGATCTCGGGGATCAGCTTGGCATCCGGGTTGTGCTCCGGATCCGCATCGTAGAGGCCGTCGACGTCCTTGACCAGCGTGAGCGACCTGCAGCCGAACGTCTCCGCGAGCAGAAAGCAGCCCGCGTCGGTGCGATGCGGGGGGATACGCCCGCGCGCGGGCGGGTGCTCCCACAGCGAGTAGGGCGGAACGCCGTGGAAGATCACGCCGGGAGCAGCCTGGATGAACAGCGGAAGCAGGTGCCCGAGGATTTCCGGCGGGATCGCGACCACGCCGTGCGGCGCCAGCAACATGCCGAGCAAATGTGCGTTGCCGAGCGCATCGGCCGCAGTCAACTGCGCCAGGACGCCCGTGGGCAGCCCCAGATCGATGCCGATCGACAAAAGGTGGCGGCTGCGCGCGCCGCCGCCGGTGCCCAGGATCAGCTTGCGCTCCGGCAGCACGGCCGCGATCGCGTCAATCAACGGCATGACCAAGCTGCGGCCGCGGTCGAGGATCGAGCGGGCGCCGATCTTCACCACGTCCACCTCGGGCAGCATGCGCCGGACCGGCGCCTCGGTGGAGCTCATGAGCGCCTTGTCGAGGAGACTTTCGCGCATCAGGAGCGAGCGCAGGTGGTGACGGCGATCGTCGGTCATGCCCGGATGATTGTCCCGACGTGCTCGCCGTCGAGCGCGCGGGTGAGGTTGCCCGGTTTGAGCCCGTTGATGATCTGGATCGAGCGGCGGTGCTCGGCATGCCGCATGAACTCGAGCACCGCGTGCTCGACCACCAGGTCATGCGGATTCATCGCGTCGAGCTCGTCGACGGTGATCTCCGGGATGAACCTGGCGTGCTTGTCCTTCTTGGGATCCGCCGTGTACAGACCGTCCTCGTCCTTCACGTAGATCATCGACCGCGTGCCGAACACCTCGCTCACGAGATAGGCGCCGGTGTCGGTGCGGTGCGGCGGGATGCGGCCGACGCCGGGATTCCGGTGCCAGAAGGTGTACGGCGGCATTCCGAAGAAGATCACGGCCCGGCGCTCGGCCAGATACAGC
This sequence comes from uncultured delta proteobacterium, assembly GCA_963826085.1. Classification (GTDB taxonomy): domain Bacteria; phylum Myxococcota_A; class Polyangia; order Polyangiales; family Polyangiaceae; genus CAWDXG01. The sequence continues at coordinate 1,401,638 of CAWGVN010000001.1, forward strand.
GGCAGCTGTGGGAACTGCACGGGTTCGATGAACGGGATGCCGTGCTTGGCCAGGAGGTAGTGCAGCATGCGCGCGTTCTGCATGCTGACGAAGGTGCCGAGAACGCTCAGCACCCCGGTCGGCGCGCCGAGATCGATGCCGACGCTGTAGGCGTGTCGGGCGCGGGTGCCGGCGCCCGTGCCGATGATGAGCTTGTGCCGAGGCAGCACCTGCACGATCTCGTCAAGGATGGGAAACACCGCCGCTCGCCCGCGATCGATCATGCTCTGGCCGCCGATCTTCACGACGTTCGCGTCGGGCAGGATGCTGACCGGCGGAATGGTCTGCGTCTGGTCGAGCAGCGCCTCGTCGGTCAGCGACCCTTCCACCAGCGCCTTGCCGAGCGCGCCGAGCAGCTCGCCTGTGTCGTCCTTCGTCATCGGTTGCCGGATACCCTTGCTCCCTCGAGCGTATACGTGGGTTCGGACTCGAACGGAACGTCGAGTCCTTCCAGGTTCTCTCCGACCCAGCGTTCCAGGGCCGAAAGTAGGCTCGCCCGCGCCGCAGGCTGCAGCACGACGCCGGAGAGCGGCTGGCGCTGACGCCACGCCTCCAGCACTTCGCGGGGCGTCCAGCGGTCCGTCCAGCGGGCCACCGCACGGCGCGCGAGCGGCTCGGCGCCTCGCTCGAGCAGCACGGGAACGAGCCCCCGGCGCGACCGGGGCGCGGCGCTCCCTGCCAGCGCGGACAGACGCCGGCGCATCTCGCGCCGCATGAGCTCGCGCGGGTCGTCGCGGCCGCGCTCGATGCGACCGACAAGCAGCACGCCTCCGGGCGCGAGCACGCGATCCAGCTCATCGACAACGTGGTTCGTATCCAGCAGGTGCAGGGCTCGCGACCCGAAGACCACCCCGAGACTCTGGTCGTCCACCGGCCAGCGCTGCTGCGCGTCGCCGACGACCAGATGTGCGGACGCTTCGCCGCCCAGGCGACCCGCAAACACCTCGATCATGCGCGGCGACGAGTCGAGCGCGCGGTAGCCCGGCATGAGCTTGCAGATTTCGCAGCCGATCGCGCCCGTGCCGGCGCCGATCTCCAGCAGCGCGGCGCCCTGGCCGGCGATACCGGCGACTGCCTCGGCCACGGCGCAACACGCCGCGGCGGGCACGCCGGTACGCTCGTCGAAATGCGCGGCCTGCGAGTCGAACCCTTCCTGAACCAAGTCGTCGTTACTTCCCATCTCCGGCGGCGCGCTGCCAGCCCTGCTTGGTAAACAAGGCGACCTGGGCCGGAGCCACGAGGAAGTCGGCGAGCTCTCCGGCAAGCTTGTCGTGGTCCGCGCCGACAACCGCCACGTCGTAGCGGAACCGGGGCGCGCCCTTGCCGCCGAGGTCGAGCATGACCTTGACCTTTCCCGCGAGCGCAGCGGCCTGGCTCGCGGCGACAATGCCCAGCATACGTTGGGTCACCTCGACGCGCCGCGCGATCGCTTCGAGGTCCGCTGCGGAGCTGCGGCGATCGCCCAGCGTTTCCCACACGCTCTTGCCATCGTCCGAGTGGAGCGACTGGAGGTAGCTCCGGGTCGCGGCGCCGACGGGCGTCGCCGGATCGAGCACCATCAGCCGGCCGCGCCAGGGCGGCTTTGCCGCTCCCAGCCGGGCCAGCTGTTCGGGTTGCTCCAGGGGGATGGGCGACTGGGGAAAGCCGATCACGACCAGATGATCCTCGACGAATGGACGCGGCTTGCCGGGCTTGCGCAGTTTCGACAGCACGTCTTCGGGAACCACGACGACATCCGTCGGCCTGCCTGCGACGCGGTGCGCGAGCTCCCGGGACGGCGCGACGACCACCTCGACCGGAGTGGGGTAACGCGATGCGGCGGATCGCAGCGGCTTTTCGAGCTCGGCATCGCCGACAACGACCAGCGCGATGCGGCCAGCTCCAGTCTTCGCGGACTTGTCGTGCGTGCGGCCGCAGGAAAAAGTCACAAAAGCCAGAAACAGGCTCGCAAAACCCCAGATCAAACGCCTATGCATCGGGAACAACACGGGATGAGCTACCACGAAAAGCGCCGCACGGCTCCGGATAGCCCGACGCTCCGTCGGCCATAAGGCTTGACCGTTGACGTGATCCCTGGCGGGGAGATACCGTCGCTAGGCTATCGCGGGTTGCTCTTCCATGCGTTCCAGCTGGGCGTTTCTCCTTCCATGTGCCCTGGCGGCAGCGCTGGTCAGCACGCCCGCGCAAGCGGACAGCAGCGCGAGCTGGGTCGCCTATCACGACACGACCATCAACAGCGCCGCTACGTCCAACTCGAACGGCCACGGCGAGCAGCTCTACGCGGGCAACACGTACAACAGCGGGCTCCGACGCGCGCTGATGTACTTCAACCTGGCGAGCACTGCGTACTGTACGGACAACACTTCGAACGGCATCAACGACTGCGTGATCCCGTCCGGAGCGCAGATCACGTTCACCGAGCTCCGGCTGTACATGACCCGGACGCCGGACGCGAGCCTCGCCGTGACGTTCTACCTGCACCGCCTGGCGCAGAGCTGGGGGGAAGCCGGTTCGACGGCACCGAGCAGCGCCGGCGGGGCGCTGGTGGCAGCGCAGACCAACGACGCGACCTGGCTCCGCCGCTTCTACAACACCTCGAGCTGGACCACCGCGGGCGGTTACTACTACCTGGCCAACTCCTCGAGCCTCAGCGTCAGTGCCGCACTCGGCTACAAGTACTTTACCGGCTCGACGATGAACACGGACGTCCAGGGCTGGGTCAATTCGTCGGGCTCCAACTTCGGCTGGCTGCTGATGGCGGGGGAGTCCGGCGGGCGGACGGCGCGGCAGTTTGCCTCGCGCGAGAACGGGACCACCAGCTACCGCCCGTTGCTCATCGTCCTCTACAAGAGACCGCAGGGCGCGGCGTGCAGCGCGACCGGCGACTGCAAATCGGGGCTCTACTGTACGGACGGCGTGTGCTGCAACGTATCGGCTTGTTCGGCTTCGAACGAATGCCACAACGCCGGCTCCTGCCAGAGCGGCAGCGGAACCTGCTCGAATCCGGCAAAGGCCGACGGCACCGCGTGCAGCACGGACAACAACGTTTGCACCACCGACGAATGCGTAGGCGGCGTCTGCTCGAACGTCACCAACCAGGGCGGGACGCTGTGCCGCGCCAAGCAGGGCGACTGCGACGTAGCCGACTACTGCACGAACGGCAGCAGCGCCTGCCCGGACGCGAAGAAGGGCGCGGGCACCGCTTGCACCGACGACGGCAACCCATGCACCGTGGACAAGTGCGACGGGGTGAACAATGCCTGTCCCTACAGTCCGGCTCCAGCAAGCACGCTGTGTCGCGCTTCCGCTGGCGTCTGCGACGTGGCCGAGAACTGCGACGGCGTGACCACGAGCTGTCCGCCGGACGGGTTCAAGTCGCCTTCCGTCCAGTGCCGTAGTCCGAGCTGCCAGAACAGCACGACAGCCATCCTGCCGGCGTACTGCCCCGGCAACAGCGCGAGCTGCCCCGCACAGACGACTCTGGACTGCAGTCCCAGCACCTGTCAGGGCAGCACCTGCCTCGGCGGCTGCACGGTCGACACCGACTGCTCCTCGGGCAACTACTGCGCGCCGCCGAATTGTGTGCCTCTGAAGTCGAACAGCGCTAGCTGCAATGCCGACCACGAGTGTTCGAGCGGCCACTGCGTCGACCAGGTGTGCTGCAATACGGCATGCGGCGGCGGCGTCGATGACTGCCAATCCTGCGACCTCTCCGGCTCGAAGGGCACCTGCACAACCTGGGCGAACGGCACCGTCTGCAACCCCTCGCTAGGGGTGTGCGACGTGGCCGAGAAGTGCGACGGCAACAGCACGAGCTGCCCCGCGAACGGCTTCAAGTCGTCGTCGACGCAGTGCCGCGCCGCCTCCTGCAGCAACGGCGTGGAAACAATCGCCGCCGATTGCCCGGGCAACGGCCCCGACTGCCCCGTCTTGCAGAACCAGGCCTGCGATCCCTTCGTATGCGGAGCCACCGCCTGCAAGTCGAGCTGCACGGCCGACACCGACTGCATCGTCGGCGACTACTGCAACGGCACGACGTGCCTGCCGAAGATCGCCAACGGTCTGACCTGCAGCGCCAATCACCAGTGCGGCAGTGGGCACTGCACCGATGGCGTCTGCTGCAACACCGCCTGCACCGGGCAGTGCCAGGCCTGCGATCTGACGCCCGGCACCTGCACGCCGGTGACGGGCGCGCCGCGCAACAGCCGGCCAGCCTGCGCCGCGGACGGCAGCGTCTGCGACGGCTACTGCAACGGCACGCTTACCAGCAAGTGCTTCTACCCGGGTAGCGCCAAGGAATGCACGGCACCGTCCTGCACCAATGGCGTGGCGACGCTACAGGCGTTCTGTGACGGCGCCGGCGCCTGCCCGTCCAAGCAGACACAGACCTGCTCGCCGTTCTCGTGCGGACCCACGCAATGCTTCGCGAACTGCTCGCTCGACGTGCAGTGCGCCGACGGCTACTTCTGCTCGGGCGGCCTCTGCAAGTCCAAGTACAACGACGGGCATTCCTGCGGTGCGGGCGACCAGTGCACAAGTGGTTTCTGCGTGGACAGCGTGTGCTGCGACAGCGGATGCTCGGGGCAGTGCGAGGCCTGCGACGCACAAGGCAGCGTCGGAACGTGCACGCCCGTCACCGGCGCACCGCACGGCTCCCGCCCCGCGTGCATCACGGACGGCTCGCTCTGCGGCGGCACCTGCGACGGCAAGCTCACCTCGACGTGCACGTACGCTGGTCCGGGCACGGTATGCCGCCAGGCGAGCTGCACGAGCGACAATGCAACGCTGGAAGCCTTCTGCACCGGCACCGGTCACTGCCCGACGGAGGTGCGGCAGGACTGCGCTCCCTTCCAGTGCAACACGGCCGGCACTGCCTGCGCCGGCAACTGCACGTTGGACACCGATTGCGCACCCAGCCAGTTCTGCGCCGGCGGCGTATGCACCGCGAAGAAGCAGGTCGGCGAGGCCTGTTCGAGCAGCGAGAGCTGCATCTCGGGCGTGTGCGTCGACGGCTACTGCTGCAACCAGGCCTGCACGGGCCAGTGCGAAGCCTGCGACGTGGCGGGCAGCGAGGGCACGTGCCTCGCGGTGACCGGGGCGCCGCATGGCACCCGCGCCGCGTGCAGCGGCGACGGCTCGGCCTGCGACGGCGCCTGCAACGGAAGCGACCGCACCGGCTGCAGCTATCCGGGCTCGGGCACGACCTGCCGCTCCGCGGCGTGCACCGGCGGCGTCGCCACGCTGGTCGCCCACTGCACGGGCAGCGGCGCGTGCCCGGCCATGCAGCAGCAGGTGTGCCCGGGAAGCTGCGGCGCCGGGATCTGCGCCGGTGGCTGCACCACCAACGCGCAGTGCGGCGCGGGCAAGTTCTGTTCGGCGGGCGTGTGCGCCGACAAGCTCGCGGACGGGCAACCCTGCGGCGGCAATGCAGAATGCACGAATGGAAGCTGCACGGACGGGTTCTGCTGCGACTCCGCGTGTACCGACCAGTGCAAGGCCTGCGACGTCCCGGGCAGCGAGGGCTTCTGCACTCCGGTCGCGGGCCAGCCGCACGGCGGGCGGCCGACCTGCGGCGGCTCGGGTCCATGCGGCGCGCAGTGCGACGGCACGGCCACGCCGAAGTGCGTGTTCCCGGGCAGCGAGACCTTCTGCGGCGTCGGATCGTGCACCAACGGCGTGGCCACGGGTCTGGCCGTGTGCAACTCGGCCGGTACCTGCCTACCGCCCACCACCCAGGATTGCGCGCCGTACCGCTGCAACGGAGCCGGCTGCGGGACGTCCTGCGCCACTGCCGCCGACTGCCAGAGCGGGCTCGCGTGCGACCCCAACGGCAAGTGCGTGACTCCGGCCGCCGATGCCGGCAGCGACGCAGCGGACGCGGGCCTGGACTCCGGCAACGACGCCAGCCTCGACGCCGGGCTCGACTCGTCGGCGGGCGCCGGCGGCACGGTCGCGACCGGCGGCAGCGGCGGACTCGCGGGCAGCGCGGGCGTCGGCGGTAGTGCCGGCAACGCGGGCAGCGGCGGCAGCGCGGGCAGCGGCGCCGCGGGCATGGGCGGCAGCGCGGGCGGCAGCGTCGACTCCGGCGTCGACGCGCCGGGCAAGAAGGGCGGGAGCAGCAACCAGAAGGGCGGCTGCGGCTGCCGCGTGCCAGCTCCGCAGAACGACAACGGCGCGGCCGGCTGGCTGCTGCTGCTCGGGCTGGGTCTCGTCCTCGAACGCCGCCGACGCCGCTAGCACGGCCGGGCGCCCGAGCGCCTAGGGCGACAGTACCTGCTTGCCGGTCTTGATGTTCCACACCGCTACGGCGCCGGGTCCGCCGACAGCTACCAGCGGTGCATGCGCCGCGAGCACCACGGATCGATTGCGCGTCACGGCCTGCACCCAGTCCTCCCCCGGCGGCGGCGGCTGCTCGGGCGGCAACGTCTCCGAGAGGCGCTCCCTGCCGTCTCCATCGTACACGGCCAGCTTCCACTGGCGCGGCCCGCCGTCGGGGCGTTCCACACGGAGGGTCGCGAGGTAGTTGTCGTTCGAATCGATGTCGAAGAGCTTCGCGGGAAGCTCGATCTTCTTCTTGATCCGGAGCTCTGCGCCGAGCTGGGCGAGCATGAGCTCGCCGTCACCGCGCGCGATCCACACCTCGTCGATGCGCTTGGTCGTGAGCAGCCGCCACACCTTGCCCTCGCCGGGCGGCGCCTTCATGTCGAGCTGCTTGCCCTTCGGGTAGAAGCGTCGCAGGCCCTGCTTGGTCGTGTACAGGAAGGAGCCGTCCTTCAGAGCCGCGAAGGCCTGGTGATCGAAGTCCTTGAGCTCGACGAAATCGCCCATGCCCATCATCGAGGCAATCGAAGTCTCGAGCTGGTACTGGTAGAGCGTCTCGTCGAAGGGGTGCAGCACCCAGAAGTGCTGGTTGTTCCGGCGATCGGGAAACGCGACCGAACCGGGGAACATCGTGACGCGTGGATGGTCATCGGGCGTCTTCTTGCCCGGCGCGAGCACGTAGCTCTCGGCGGCGGACAGCGCCAGGTAGCTGCCGTCGGCGAGCACCACCAGCGAACGCGGACCGACGACGGAAACGCGCGCGCGCTCCTTCCAGCTCTTCGTGTCCAACACGACCAGCGCGTCGGAGGTGAGTTGGCCCAGCGTGGAGCGAGCGAAGGCAACGCGCTGCTCCGGAACGTTGCGCGGCGTGAGCGTAAGCTCGCGCTCGCGGATGCGCGCAATCTCCTTTTCGGCGGCCTTCTTTGCAGCGGAGTCCCGATGGGCACCGGCGTCCGCGAGCAGACGCGCGAGGTCCTTCGGGACACCGCTGGGCACAGCCGGCGAAAGCGAACCCGAAAGGCGCGGCGGGCGCGCCGGCAGGGGCGGCTGGCCGGGCGGGTTCCTGTCCTTGCAGCCCGCCGCGAGCAGCGCCAGGGCAATGGGCAGCATCAGCAGACGACGAACCCGGAGCACGCGGCAAGGCTAGATCGCGACGTCTGCGCCGGCTAGCTGTCTCTCTACGGGCCCCTGCGTTGCGTCGGGATGCTGTCCGCCTTTCACCCGGCGTTTCGAACCGCTATGACGGCAGCGTGTCGCCCCGTCGCATCGGATTCCTGCCGACCTGGGCCCTGCTCGTCACCGGGTGCGCCCACATGGCAAAAGCCCGGCAATGCCGCGATCTCGCGCGCACGGTCAACGACGGGCTCGATGCCATCGCGGCGTCGAAGGAAGCCGAACAGGAGGAGCCCGCCGCACTCCGCAAGACGGCCGATCGCTACGCGCGCCTGGCGGAGGACGTGAAGCGGAAGCGCCCGACGCACGGTGACGAGCTCGGCCAGGCGGTCGATGAGCTCTCGAGCCTCTTCAACCAGACCAGCGTCGCTGTCCGGTCGCTCGCCGACGCGAACCAGGGGAAGAGAACCGTCCGCGCGGATCTGGCCCGCAGGCGGGTCGAGAACCTGGCGCGCAGCGAGAAGTCGGTGGCGATGCGCGTCGACTCGCTCTGCGGCGATCAGTGATGCGCCTTGCGGGGCGGCCGGGGCATCCGCCGCTCCCTCGAGCCTACGTCGATGCGTCCCCACACGTAGGCGACCAGACGCCGGAATGAACCGAGCTCGTCGCCTCCGAACAGCCACAGATCGCGCGGCTGCACGTCCGTGTGCAACATCGGCATCCAGCGTCCGCTCGACGCCCAGGTCAGGATGTTGGGACCATCCAGAGTCACGCGTGCGACCAGCACGCCGCACTCGGGGTTCTTGCCGACGCCCGCGCAGCCGCCCATCACGACCAGCCGTTCGTTGCCGATGGGGCGCCAGATCCACATCCGCACGAGCTGGAGCTTTTCCGGATGGTGGAGCTGGGCTCGGGCGTCCTCCGGTAGGTGCTGGAGGAGGCGCTGCGCGAGCTTCTTGTCCACCTTGTTGTAGAGCGTCAGCGGTCGCCCTCGCTTGATCGTGAGCACGACCTCGGCGTCGTTTCGCGGGCCGGCACAGCACCTGAAGCCGATCGAGCCCGAACGAGTCGAAGGCGAGCGGCCCATCGCGTTGGCGCAACGGCCCACCAACTCGCCGAGCGGCGCGTTGCCTCCGCGCAGCGTCACCAGATCTCCCGTGGTCTTGCGACCCCACGGGCTGTCGGTCCATTCCCACACCCCGCCGTGCATGTCCCGCACACCGAAATCGCTGCGGCAGGCCACGTGGAGCCCGGTGGGGCGCATCGCGGGCGGTGAACCGGTGCCGCAGCGATCGGCGCGGTACTGGTTGCCGTACTCGTAGGTCTTGTTGTCCGGGCCCTTGCACGCCCGCTCCCACTCGAGCTCGGAGCACAGGCGCTCGCCGCGGTCCTCGCACAACGCCTTGGCGTGCGCCTGGTCCACTCCGGTGAGCGGTATGGCGCCCTCCTCGTCGGGGTACGGGAACTGATCGATGTAGAATCCCTTGAGGATGACCTGCTCGCCCGGCATCTCCTCGTCGGCAATGCGCGGCAGCGAATCGGGCGGCGTACCCGCTACCAGAGCGCCCCCCGGGATCCACACCATCCCCTTGCGCGGCGGTGCCGCGGCGACCGGCGGCCCGAGCGGAGCGCCCGGCGCGACCGACGCCGAAGCCGCCGCCTGCGGCTGCTCGTGATGACGGCACCCGGCCGACGCGGCGATGCACACAAGGAGCAGCGAGACCCTCGCGCACAGGCGGGAGCTGCCTCCCGCGAGAGTCACGACTCGGCGCGCTCGTCCCGCTCCCGGAGGCCGAGTTCCTTCATCTTCAGCTGCAGCCCCTTGCGGGAGATCTTGAGCAATCGCGCAGCGTGGGTGACGTTGCCGCCCGTCTGGTCGAGCGCCCGCACGATGAGCTCGCGCTCGAGGCGACTCATGGCAGCCTTGACCTGTTCCTTGAGCCCGTCCTGGCTGGACGACTCGGTGATGAGGGGCTGGGACGGTGTCGGCGCGCGGGGCACGGCGTTCTTGTCGCGCACGTCGGGCGGCAAGTCCTCGACCTGCAGGTGGTCGCGATCGCAGAACAGCACGGCGCGCTCGATCACGTTCTCGAGCTCGCGGATGTTGCCGGGCCACGGGTAGGCCATCAGGACCTCTTCAGCCTCGGGGGCGATGCCGACGACCTGCTTCTTGAGCCGCTCGTTGAACTTCTCCACGAAATGTCGCGCGAGGAGCGAGATGTCCGTGGCGCGTTCGCGCAGTGCCGGCAGCCGGATCGGAACTACGTTCAGGCGGTAGTAGAGATCCTCGCGGAAGCTGCCAGCCGCGATCTCCTTCTTCAGGTCGCTGTTCGTCGCAGCAATAAGCCGCACGTCGACGCGGATTGTCTTGATGCCGCCCACGCGCTCGAATTCGCTCTCCTGCAGCGCGCGCAGCAGCTTGACCTGCATCTCGACCGGGATAGAGCCAACCTCGTCGAGGAATAGCGTTCCGCCCGTCGCCAGCTCGAAACGACCCGGTTTCGAACCGACGGCCCCGGTGAAGGCGCCGCGCTCGTAGCCGAACAGCTCGCTCTCCATCAGGTCCTTGGGGATGGCGGCGCAGTTCACCTTGATGAACGGCTTGTCGGCGCGCGACGAGTTCTCGTGCAGCGCGCGCGCGACCAGCTCCTTGCCGGTGCCGCTCTCGCCCGTGATCAGCACGGTGGTCGGCGTGTCGGCGACGCGATCGAGCACCGCGTACAGGTCGACGATTCCGGCGCTCTGCCCGATGATGCCGTAGCGCGCCACGGCGGCGCTCTCGGGCCCGGGTCGCGTCGCCTCGGCCGCCGACAGATCGCGCGTGCGCAGCGCCTTCTTGACGATCGTGCGCACCTCGGCCTGGTCGAACGGCTTGGTGATGTAGTCGAAAGCGCCCGTCTTCAGCGCCTCGACGGCGTTGTCCACCGTCCCGTGGGCCGTGATCATGATCACGGGTAGTTCCTCATCGACCGCGAGGGCGCGCCGGAGCAGCTCCATGCCATCCATGCGGGGCATGCGCAGGTCGGTGATCACCAGATCGATGTGGTTGTCGTGCAGCACCGAGAGCGCCTGCTCGCCGTCCTCTGCGGTGTGCACGTCGTAGCCATCCCTGAGCAGCTGGGCGCTCAGCACGCGGCGCAGGTTCGGCTCGTCGTCGACGACCAGGATCTGTTTGCGCTCGGGAAGCATCATGACTGCCTCGGAGATCCACAAGCCGCTACTTGCACCGCGCGCCGCGCTTGTCCTTGGGCAGGAGCTTCGAGCAGTAGAAGAGGGCCACTTTCTGGTGACCCGGCGCTCCCGCGGCAACGACGTCGCGGTCTCCGCCGACGCGGACCGTCGTCACGGAGGCGCCCAACCGGTCGCCTTCCTGGGCCGAGGAGATGAAGTCGACGTCGGTCAGGACGCCCGGCTGGTCCTGGCTCACGTTGTAGATGAGCACCGCCCCGGCGTCCGACGTCCCTCGCACCGTCATGCCCGGCGCGCCGACGATCACCTCCCCGTCGTTGTTGCCGTCGAGATCGCCCACCGCCAGCGAAGCGCCGAAGTCGGACTTGGAACAACCGGTGATGGACGGCGTTTGCCCGCAGCCGAAGGAGGTGATGAGCGCGCCGGCAGGCAACGACGACAGCGAGCACTGGCTGGAGGTGGTCACTGCCAGCTCCCCGAGCGCCTTGCCGCTGAACACGCTCACGTTCTTGTCGTCCGCCACGACGAGGTCCTCGTCCGGATCGCTGTCGACCCGACCGCTCGCCAGCGTGCGGCCGAACCCGGATGCGCTGCCCAGACAACCGACCGGCTGAGCCTGCGTCGCGCCCTTGTCGAGCCGGAACAGCCACACGTGCCCCTGCGGGCCAGGCGCGCCCACTGCCAGGATCCGCGTGTCGTCGCCGAGGCGCACCGCTGCGACGGCGCTGGCATAGCCCTCGTCGAGCGACGACCCCGGCGGCGTCAAGAGCTGCTCATCCTTCACCGTGAAGGCATCCGGTGGATAGAACCACGCGCGCCGAACCACCGTGTTCCCGTAGGTCAGGCGTACTCCGGCGACCAGCACCGGGTGGTCCGTGTGGTCGACGCCCAGCACCAGGTCCGGAGGGTCGAGCCCGAGCTTGTCGTTGAACGCCCTGTCGATCACGTTGGCCTTCACGTCAGGAGGCGCCTCGAACGAGTAGTCGTAGCCGTCCTTGCAGCGGACGGTTGGGCCGGCGAAGTAGTCCTGCGCGAGGTTTTCCTGCATCAACCCGCTTACGAAACAGAGCGGCAGAGGACCTTGCTTCGATCCCGCGAACGGCATGCCGACGGGTATGCGGGCCAGCTTGCAGAACGTCCTTCGAACAATGGCTGGTGTCGACGGCATCGAGGTCGGGCTGATCCGAGGTGCCGAGATTGTAGACGGCCCCGCCCCACTGCCCCGGCGACCCGGTGCCGAGCAACCGCACCTGGAGCGACTGCTTCCCGCTCTGCTTGTCGGTCACGAGCGCACTGGCCGCGGCGACCCCATCTCCGAAGCCGGCCTTCAGGCTCTTCGGCTTCTTCAGGAGCACGTTCGGGGTGTTCTTCTGGATGTCGGTGAAGCGGCTCCAGGAGCAGGAGGTCAGTGCAAACAGCAACCCGAACGCGACGGCGCCGCTCACGTTGGACCGGATGCGAAGAGTCATCAGAACGTCCCTCCCACGCCGAACCCGACTCCCTGTCTGCTGAACAAGGGGCCGAGCGTGAAGGATGGGGCCGTGGGCCGCGGCGGAAGGGAATGGTGGGCGCGGGCGAATCGCACCGTGCTGCGACGCGGCGCGATGGCCGTCGCTTTGGTCGGGTCGGGGAACTCGCCGGGCTTGCCTGTCTTGATGCTGGAAGGGGGCAGCGGATCCTTGACGAAGTTGTAGATAGACAGCACCCCCAGAACGCCCCCGATCGCGAAGCCGGCGTCCGCTCCGACCGAGTACCAGAGGCCCTTCGTGATGCGGCTGTCGCCCTCCTCGAGCACACCGGCTTTGCGGTCGTGTTTGACCTCGTTGTAGAGGCGATTGCTCTCCACGCCGAAGTACGTGCTCGCCCCGATGAACGCTGCACCGATCACCGCCTGGGTCCAGGCGGCGCCGCGCGGATACTTCGGGATCATCCGGGCCGCCACAGGCAGGACCTGCCCGCGCGGCACGACGACGTCCCCTTCGAAGGTCTTCCGTCCCGATGCGCTGATCGTCAGCTTGTGATGACCGGACGGAGCCTTGACCATGAGCGGCGGTTCGCCGCTCTTCCAGTAGCCCATTGGCTTCTCGTCGATCTCGACCCTAGCCTCGGCCGCGTTCGAGGTCAGGCTCAGGTAGCCGTAGGAGACGCGGACAAGCTTGCCTTCGACCTCTTTCTGCTCGCCGTGCTTGACCTCGATCGGCAGGAGGAGCGGCTCGAAGCCCGGCGCCTCGACCAGAATCGTGTGCTTGCCGGGCGAGACCAGCTCGCCGAACGGGGTTTCGCCCCACTCGGGATGCTTCTTCTGCTTGTCGTCCAGGTAGATGTGCGCGCCCTTGACGTTCGCCGAGACGCGCAGGAACGACATGAACGCGCCTTGCGAGAGGTTCGCCTTGAAGTGGTAGACGTGCCCCGGCGACACGTCGATGTCCGTCTCGCTCCGGTTGAAATCGCGGAATTTCTTTACGACCACGTGATAGTGACCAACGTCGAGGGTGAGATCCGCCGGCGAGGTCGTCTCGGCGACTCGTTTCCAACCCGGGTTGGCCGCTCCGGAGCGGAAGGGCCCCGCCGAGGCGCGCGTACGCGCGTACAGCTCGAGCGGCGCGCCGGCAGGATCCGTCTCCACGACGACCAACGACTTCATCACGTTCTGGTCGGCACCGAGGTCCGCTCCCGTGGGCGGCGGCGTGCCCGCTTCCACGCGCGCAGGGGCAGCCTCGGCGCCGGCGTCACCCGGCGGCGGTGCTCCAGCGTCGCCCGTTTGCACGCCCGCGTCGGTCGAGACCGGAGCGCCGGCTTCCACCGGCGGACGCGCCTGGGCCGCCGCGAGCTTCGCGATCCGCTCCTTGACCTTGTCGATATCGGGCGCGTTCGGGTCGACCCGGACGTACTCGCGGAACTTCTCGAGTGCGTGGCCGATGTCGTTCATCTTCTGGTAGCAGACGCCCGCGTTGAACAGGAAGGCCGAGTACGGATACTGCTTGAAGCCGGCTTCGAACACGGCAGCCGCGTCGGCGTACTTGCCCGAAACGAACAGGTCCTGGCCCTTCTCCATCTGCTTGCGTATCGACTCGAGCTTCCGCGAGACGGCGTCGCGACGGCCCTGGGCGGTCGCGGCCGTAGGCGCGCCCACGGCCAACGCAACGGCGACCACCAGCCACAGCCCCCAGCTTCGACGAACGCCCGGATTCACCGCCTGGAACATGCCCCCTGATCGGCACCGGCGACAAGCCGCGAGTTTGCCCCGGAGCGGTGATCCTGCTGCCTCGACAGCCCGGCTGCGAGCTGCGGGGCCGCGGAAATGCCGGAAATATTCGGCGCGCGGCGCACTGCGAAAGGTTTGAGGTACGCGGGCCGTGCCTCTATGCTATCGGCGGCCTTGATCGGGCCTTTTTGAACGGAGCTTGGAGAATGCGCAGGTCGCTGAAGCCGTGGCTTCTGGGAATCACTATCGCGGTCGCTCCCGCGGGGGTCTCTGCCCAGCAGCAACCCGCCCAGCAGCAAGTCAAGCAGTACCCCGAGTGCACGACCAAGCCGACCGAGGCCGATGTCAGTGGCGCCAAGGGCGCATTCCAGGCGGGACAGGCATCGTTCAACGAGGGCGACTACGCGCGCGCTATCACTTACTGGGAGGACGCTTTCCGTCGGGACTGCACCGCCGACGCTCTACTGCTGAACCTTGGGCGCGCCTACGAGTTGAATGGCCAGAAAGCTGCGGCCGTCAACGCACTGCAAACCTACATCAAGCGCAAGCCCAACTCGCCGCAGATCGACCAGATCCAGAAGCGTATCGAGGTTCTGCAGGACAAGATCGCCAAGGAGTCGGCGGCCCCGACGTCCACCGCGCCCGCCGCGGGCACCACCGCGACGCCCGCGCCGACCGCCACCGGGACCAGCGCCCCGCCCCCGCCTTCCACCAGCACGGGCGGCAAACGTTCGATGCTGCCGCTGTACGTCGCGGGCGGCGGAGGCGTGGTGGGTCTCGCCGGCTTGATCGGCTTTCTCGTCGAGAACAAGAAAGTGAACGACTTCAAGGCGAAGTGCCCGCTCGGCAAGGATCCCAAGACCGGCAAGATCACGAACCTCTGCCCGAGCGGCGTCGATCCGAACGCGGGGAACAGCGCAAGCTCGGCTCGCAGTGTGTTTGGCGCCGTCGGGATTGTCGGCGGCGTCGTCGCAGTGGGCGGCGTGGTCTGGTACTTCGTCCAGAAGCCGGAAGCGGCGAGCAGCGGGCGCGCCGCGCCGAAGCGACACACGGTCGTGGCGCCGGAGCTGGCACCAGGTTACGCCGGGCTGTCGCTGAGCGGCGCCTTCTAGCGCCCCATCAAGGGCGGCGGTTCGTCGGGCGCGCCGGCGCCGCCCCAGGTGTCCGTTGCCGCCTTGCTCGGGGTCGGCGATGCTCCGCCTGCACCCAGCGGCTCGCCCTGCTGCACGACGTGACGCCTTGCCGGCGCCGCGGCGCTCGACGGCGGCGGCTCGGGGGCGGGTTCGAGCGGCGGCGGCGTCTCGCTCGACGAGCCGCCGCACCCGGCGACGAGTCCCGAGAGGAGCGCGCAGCTGAGGAGCCATCGGGCGCGAAGCATGGCGCCGGGCTAGCACGTGGAGGGCGCGGAACAAAACCACAAGGCTCCCGGCACGACTGGCGGTAGGCTCCGGGCCGCAGATGATCGGGCGCCTGTCAGGAAGGATCGTCGTCGAAGAGCCGGACGGCAGCATCGTGCTCGACGTGCACGGCGTCGGCTACGAGGTCGCAACACCGATCGGTTCCGTGGGGCGCGCGCGAGCGACCGCCGGCGAGGACAACGTCGTGCTGTTCGTCCACACCCACGTCAGGGAAGAATCGTTCGAGCTGTTCGGCTTCGCCTCCCAGGTGGAGCGCGGCGTGTTCCGGCTCCTGCTCGGCGTGCCGAACGTGGGTCCCAAGACGGCCCTCGCCGTGCTCAGCGCGCTGCCGCCTCCGGAGCTGTCACGGGCCGTGCACGCGGGCGATCTGCCCCGCCTGAACAAGATCCCAGGTATCGGGAAGAAGAGCGCCGAACGGCTCGTGCTCGAGCTCAAGGAGAAGCTGCCCCGGGTAGTCCAGGCCACCGAACCCGCCGCGGCGGCTCCAGGCACCCGGGACACGGCCGAGCGGCTCGCGGCGGCACTGGTGAACATGGGCTACCGGCCGTCGGAGGCCGACAAGGCGATCAAAGCGCTAGGGGCGCAGAATATCGCTGAACTGTCGCTGACGGACCTGCTCCGGAAGGCCTTGGCGTTCCTGGCATCCTGAGCGATCATCCTGCGCGCTCCCGCCATCCTTGACCCTTGCGGGGAGCCGTGGATAATCGCGCGCTTAGCGAGGGAGCTTGCGGCGCGGCACGTCCAGCCCGCGCGAGGCGCCCAGGAGGCCATCCGTGATCACCTGTCCGAAGTGCAGCAAGGAGAACCAGGACCACTACAAGTTCTGCCTCGGCTGCGGCGCAGAGCTGCCACGTGAAAACGCTCCCAAGCCCTTCTCTCCGCAGACCCCGCCGCACGGCGTGCCGGCTGCGGCGCCGGCTGCCGTTCCTGCCGCGCCCGCCATGGCACCCGCGCCGCCCGCCGCAAGCGCGCCAGCGCCGGCTGCATCTGCGCCCGCTCCGTCCGGAGGTCTCGTGTGCCCGCAGTGCGGACACAACAACGCCGGGTCGGTCCGCTTCTGCGCGTCATGCGGATACAACCTCGGCGCGTTGAAGAGCTCCGCGCCTGCCGCTCCCGCGCCTGCCGCTGCTCCGGCCGCCGGAGGCGCCATGGGTGTCGGGCTCACGGCGCTCAGAGCGGATGGGAGCGAAGCGGGCAACTACCATCTGCCGGACGCGCCCTCCGTCACGGTGGGACGCGACACCGGAAGCATCTTCGCGGGCGACAGCTATCTGTCTCCTCGCCATGCGACGTTCACGCGCCGGGGCAACCAGCTGTTCATCAAGGACGAGAACTCGCTCAACGGCGTCTACGTCAAGCTCAAGCCGAACGAGCCATGGCCGCTCGACTACGGCGACGTGTTCCGGATCGGACAGGAGATCATCCGGCTCGAGGCGCTCAAGCCGCAGGGCGCGTCGCCCGACGGCGTGGAGCGCTTCGGCAGCCCCGCCAAGGGCTATATCGGCCGGCTTGCGCTGGTCATCGGACGCGACACGACCGGCAATGCCTTCCCCATCCCCGAGCGCGGCGTGCACTGCGGCCGCGAGCGCGGCGACATCCTGTTCTCCGAAGACGGCTACGTGTCTGGCTTGCATTGCCGCGTGGCCAAGGGGCAGGACGGGCGGATCTACCTGACGGATGTCGGCAGCTCGAACGGTACTTTTGTCCGGCTCGGCTCGGAACATGCCATCGGCCCGGGTGACATCCTGTTGATGGGGCAGCAGCTCTTCCGCTGCGACTTCTGAGTCGCGGCTGGTCCGTATGACTTCGCCCCGCACCATCCGCGTCGTCGCAGCCGTGATCGAGCGCGACGGGCGGTACCTCATCACGCAACGACGCCCCTCGGCCGTGCTGCCGCTGTTGTGGGAGTTCCCCGGCGGGCGCGTGGAAGAGGGCGAGACCGATGGCGACGCGCTGGAGCGCGAGGTCAAGCACCGGCTCGGCGTGGCGGTGGAGCCGGGACAGCTGATCAGCTTCGTCAGTCACCCGTATGAACGTTACGTCGTCGATCTGTACCTATACGAATGTCGGTTGACGGGTGGCGAGCCGACCGAACTGAACGTCAACGCCTTCAAATGGGTCTCCAGCGCGGAATTCGATCAGTATCCGTTCACGCCGGCGGACGAGCTGTCGATGAACAAGTTGCTGGGCGTCGGTTGACCCGGGGCGTCCGGCGCACCGGCACGTGCGCGCTGGTGCTCCCGGCACTGCTGGCGCTGTGCGCTGCGCCCGCGCTTGCCGATGCTCCGCCAGTAGCGGCCGCGCCAGCCGCAGGCCCGGTCTCGAGCACCGCGCCCAATTCGAGCGCCGCGCCCAATTCGAGCGCCGCGCCCAGTGCGAGCGCCGCGCCCAGTACGACCGCCGCGCCGTCGAGCAGCGCGCCAGCTCCCAGCGCGACGCCGCCCGCCCCGCCAGCGCCCAGCGCGAGCACAGCCCCACCCGGCGCGCCAACGCCCGCTTCTTCCGCCACAACGCTGCCCGCCGCGCCGACGGTCATCAACGGCGCTGCAGCGAGGCTCCAGCCCTACGGCCCGGGCGTGAGTGTCACCGTGCACAGCTCGAGGTTGGTGAAAGTCTTCGTCGCGCACGCGCAGCCCGGTGGCAGCGTCCCACCGGTCTGGGACTTCACGCGTGTCGGGACCGCGCCGCTGACGCTACAGCTCCCCCCCGGCACCTACTTCCTGTCGGTGGAGAACGACGACGTCAGCCGCGCCGATCACCTGCTCGAGGTCGGGAGCCAGCCCGTGACGCTCGATGTGAGCCCCGGCTCGTCGGGGCTCGGCGGCGTAGGCACGCTCGCGATGGGCATCGGCATCCTGTCTGTGTTGGCGGCGACCGTGGTCTTGATCAGCGGAAGCAGCGCCCCTGCTGGCATCGACAAGCCCAAGCTCGTGATCCCGATGTACGCCGCCGGCGGCGCATTGGTGGCCGGTGGTCTCACGATGTACCTGGTGTCGCGCACCGGCATCGAGGAACGCCCGGGTCCGATGCCGCCGCAGCCGCCGCCTGGCCCGACCGGCCTCGAGCTGCGCGCCGGCTGGGCCTTCTAGGCGGCTCTATTTTCCGGCCGGCCGAGGGGACAGCCCGCGGCGAGCCCGACGGTGTAGAGTGCGGGTGTGCACCGAAGCCTGTTTGCCTGCGCATTGATGCCGGCGCTTGTGGTCGTGCTGGGTGGCGGCTGCGAGGCAAGCCAGAGCAACGGGGCGTGTCAGAAGCTGCAGGACTACAGCTGCCACTGTTTCCCCCTCTGCCAGCTCGACTACACCGACATCATCGACTCCCAGGACACGCAGAAGTGCAACCAGGCGATCCTGGACGCCTACGCCAAATGGAAGCGCTGCGACGGAACCTGCACGGTCAACTGCGAGTACGGCTGGGGCTCGTGCGCATTTTCCCACTACCGTCAGGTGGGCGAGAACCCGGTCCACCCCTGCGGCGCGAAGAAGGATGCCGGAGGCGATGCTAGCTGAACCCGGCAAGAGGAAGCAGCGCCGCTGCTGTGTGGCGTCGCCCGGGGCCGATTGTGCGGCAACCGGCCCGTGCGCCGCACCGAGCGGACCTGCATGCCCAAAGCCGGTGCGGGCCAGCGCGCGTTGTCGCGCTTTGTCGATCTGCTCTTTCCCCGCGGCTGCATCGCCTGCGACCGGCCCGTCGAGCCCGGCGGCATACTCTGCGACGCGTGCGCCGTACGCGCGGCGCTGCGCCCGCCACCGCCCCTGCTGCTCGACGGGGTCCCGGCACTCGCTGCCATTGCGTATGCAGAGCCGATGTCCGGCGCTCTCCACCGCTTCAAGTACGGCGCCCGTCCGGATCTGGCCGCACAGCTCGCCGCCGTCGCGGAGGTCGCACTGGAGCAGCTCGACCCCGCACCCGACAGCATTCTGGTGCCTGTTCCGCTGCACGCACGCCGACTCGCCGAGCGCGGGTACAACCAGTCGGCGCTGCTCGCGGGACAGCTCTCCCGTCGGCACCGGCTCGGGTTCGCCCCGCTGGGGCTCAGGCGTATCCGCCCGACCGATCAGCAGGTGGGGCGGAGCCGGCAGCAGCGCTGGATCAACGTCGCGGAAGCATTTGTCGTACGACAACGGCGCTCGCTCGCGGAGCGGGACGTCGTGTTGGTCGACGACGTGGTTACGACCGGCGCCACTGCCACCGCCTGCATCCAGCCGCTCCGCGCGCTGGGCGCGCGCGTCGTGGGGGTCGTGGCGTTGGCACGGGCGGGACGGCTCACGGACCCTTGACGGCCGTCCGCCATCGCCCTCCATAAGCAGCCTGCGATTGCCCAGAACCCCGCGAAATGCGAAGAGCGACTGGGGCACGCCGCCCCCGGCCATGGAGAGCGACTGTTGAGCGACGAGTCCGAGGACTGGCGCTGGGTCGACGTCGACGGCGCGCAGAAGCCCATCGACGAGTGGGAGTTGATCTCCTCGCTGTCGACCGGGGCGCTTCCTGCCTACACGCTGGTGTGGCGCGCCGGCTGGGCGCGCTGGCTGCCCGCCTGCCAGGTCGCCGAGCTCGCCACCGCCGTGCCGACCGATCAGCGCGAGACCGCCATCGAGCCGGAGCTGGATTCGACCTGCACGGAGCCGCCGGAGCCGCCGCTCGACAAGTACGAGAAGTACCGCACGCGCGAGGCGGCTTCGCAGCTGCTCGGTTCGCACCGCCCGCCGGCGACGGCTGCCGTCCCGCCTCCCCCGCCGGCGAGCGGTTCCCCCGCGGGCCGCAACGTGATCGCCGCAGCGTCGCTGGTCGGGAAAGCCGCCGCTGGGTCGGCTGCCCCGCCACCGCCGCCTCCGCCGGTCCGACGCCCGATGCCGACGCTCATAGACCAACCCGCGGCGCCGGCGTCGATGACGCTTCGCCCCCCGGGTGCGGTACCTCCACCCCCGCGCGGCGTGCCGGCAAGGCCGCGCATCTCGTCCATCCCCGAAGCGCCCAAGCGAACGGGACTGAACACCCCGATCCCGGAAATTGCCATTCTCGACGCCCACGCGGAAGACGAGTTCGACCCCGACACCGAAGTCGAACCCGAAGCCGACACCGAGGTGGCGCCCACCGCAAAGGACGAGACGCCCGCGGGGAGTGCGTCGAAGGTCGCCGATCTGGCGCGCACACTCGAATCGGCGACACCGGTCAAGTCGCCAGAAAGGAAGGACGGAGCGCAGGCGTCCTCCACGGAAGCACCCACTGCTCCCCGTGCCTCGCCTGGACCCCTGGCCCCGCCGGGGTCGGAAGCCCTCCCATCCTGGAGCGCGGAGCTCGACACAGCTTCCGGACCGGCAGCTGGCGCTGCGCCGCCAGCGAGCCCCGCACCGACGCCTCCGGCCGCAGCGCCGGTCCCCGTAGCTCCCGCTTCGACGGCACAGCGTTTCCCTGTGGCGCTGGTGGCGCTCGGCACGCTCGCGCTGGCGCTCGGTGTCGTGGTCATCGTGCTCCTCGCCACGCGGAACAACAATCTGACTCCGCTCCGGACGGCTGGCAGCGGTTCCGCTCTCGCTGCCGCATCGAGCGCTCCACGCGTTTCGTGCACGCTCGTCCAACCTGCGCGGCAACTCGCGAGCTCGATCCTGCGCAGCATCCCGCCGTACATCGCCTCCACGCCCGGGGGTTCGCGCGTCGCGGTCGGCGTGGCCGCAAGCCAGACGAGCGCGCTGGGGCTACTGGTCGACCCGGACACGCTATCGGTCGCACGTGCGTTCGCTCGCAACAGCTCGAAGCCGCTGCTCGGTGTCGTGCCGACAACGGCATCCGGAAAGATCGGATTCGCAGTGACCCGCACCGACGCTCCGCTCGCCTACGCGCGCTGGGTCGACCACAGGCCGATCTTCATGCTCGGCATGTCGGATAGCGGCTTCGCCCGGGTGGTCGGCAGCGGCCAGCCGGAGCTCATCTGGCCGGGAGGTGCGAAGGACCGCATCACCGAGATCCGGATCGCCACCACGCCAAACGGCGACCATGCGGTCGCGTTCCGCCGCGGCGGACAATCCGGACAGGTACTCGTGGGGTGGCTGGGAGCGGGAGGCGAAAGGAAGAGCGCGCTGTCGCCGGTGAGTGGCGGCCGTTTCCTCGGAACGCCCATGGTGGCCGGCAACGGCAAGGGGATCCTGGTGGCATTCGCCGCGCGCGACAGCCGTCAGGACCACTGGGGGGTGCGGCTGGCGGCAGCCCAGAACGGCGAGCTGCCGGCCAGAGCGCAGGATTTCGCCATTCCGCCGGGCGGCCCCGGAATCGAGGCGATTTCACCGGCAGCTGCAGGGCTGGAGGGCGGGCGCTGGCTTCTGCAGTGGACGGAGGGGTCCACGGGCGAGCACGACGTGCGCCTCCAGGTCCTGGGAAGCGATCTCGCGCCCATGGGCGACGCGATTACAGTGTCACCGAAGGAAGCCAACGCGGGCCAGGGCGTAGTATGGGTGCGGGGCAGAAAGGCCATCTCGCTCTTCCTCGTCAGCAAGGGGAAGCGACTCGAGCTCTGGGGAGCAGCCCTGACATGTCCGTGACCAACCAGAACTTCTCCGTATCCCTCAAGCGCCGGCTGCGCCGGCACGTGTCGACGGCGGCGACGCTGCTGGCGACCGCCGCGGCTCCAGCAACGCTGGTGGTGTTGGCGACCCAGCCGGGCTGCTTCATTTTCGGCAGCCCTGGGCCGTCCACCGTCGGGCAGGGGCACAAGTA
This sequence comes from uncultured delta proteobacterium, assembly GCA_963826085.1. GTDB lineage: Bacteria > Myxococcota_A > Polyangia > Polyangiales > Polyangiaceae > CAWDXG01. The sequence goes on from CAWGVN010000001.1 coordinate 1,423,634, forward strand.
CGTCTCCGGCAACCCCGACTACGACCAGTTCTTCTCGCAGCTCTATGATCTGCAAGTCGAGATGGGCACGGCGCCCGATACGGAAAAGGGCATCCGGACCGCGCTCGCCAAGAAGCTCGATGTCGACGCCGACGCGTCGGCGTCGATGCTCGCGCGCAAGGTCAAGAAGGAAGCGGACAAGATCGAGAAGAAGGGCGTGGGCCTGAAGCTCACGGTCGGAAGCGGCGACGACGACGCAACAACTGCGAAGCTCGAGTCCAGCGGTGGAACGCTGACCGGCGATGCGAAGAGCTTCGCCGAGGCCGTGCGGGACGCCGTCGAGAAGGAGGCCAAGCTCGCCGCCGAGATGACGAAGGGCCGCAAGCTGCTCGATCAGCTGACCGCGCAGGCCGTCGGTCTGAAGGCGAACGTCGCCACGGTGTTCCGCCTCGGCGGGCTGCGCAAGCAGGCCGAAGTGAAGAAGAACCTGGAGGACGCGAGCACCATGATCACGCTGATGGCCGCGCGCGCGGATCAGGTCTCCGATTCTGCGAACGACGCCGCGAAGCAACTCGGCGACGCCATCCAGACCGATCACGGCCAGTTCGCGGCTCCCCAACCGAAGCCCGAAGAAGAAGGGGACAAGGACAAGGAGAAGGAAAAGGAGAAGGCGAAGCCGCACTGGCATCCGCCTCCGCACGGCGCGGCTCCTCCGGCGGGGAACAAGCCCCCGCCGCCGAAGAAGCCCCCTTCACCGCCGCCTTCCGATTTCGAGCCCTGACCGCAGCGGCCCGCGGGCGTCGGGCGCTCAGTTCACCTGCTCGATCGCCTTGATGAACTTGGCTGGCGCGACGAAGTCGTTGTAGCGGATGGCTTCCTTGCCGCTCGAGTCGAACACCAGGACCGTCGGCAGACCGCGCACCTTGTACTTCTGCATGGTCGCCTCGACCTTGGGATCGTCGGCGTTGGTAGCGTCGACGCGCACCGCAACAAAGCGCCCAGCCGCGCGCTCCACGTCGGGATGCGCAAAGGTCTTCACCGATAGCTCCTTGCACGCCTGGCACCAGGAAGCGCCAAAATCGACGAGTAGAGGCCGATGTTCGGCGCGTGCCTTCGCCCGCGCAGCGGCGAGGTCGGTCTTTTCCCACGACAGCGTGCGGGCCGGCTTGGTGGCGCCGACCACGAGCAGGAAGCCGGCCACGCTCGTGAGCGCGATGCCGGTGCCCTTGGCCAGCTTCACGCCCTTGCCCGGCTCGTCGAAGGAGCGATGCACGGCGCCCAGGAGCAGTCCCACGACAATGATGGCGGCCGTGATGCCGAGGAACTTCGGCGCTGGGCTCGCATAGTGGCCGAGGATCGGGAACGCGTTGTTCAGGAAGTACAGCGCGACGATCACGAGCACGATGCCGAGCAGCGACTTGACGTGCACCATCCAGCGCCCGCTCTTCGGCAGTTGCACGGCAAACGCGCCCACCAGGAAGAACGGCATCCCGAGCCCAAGAGCAAACGCGCCCATCGCGGCCCCGCCGAGCACTGCGCTCTGCGTCTTGGCGATCCACGCGAGGATGCCGGTCAGCACCGGACCCGTGCAGGGCGAGGCGATGAGCCCGCAGGCCAGCCCGAGCACGAACGCGCCCTTGAACCCGATGCCGCCGACGGTCGCCAGCTTGTTGGTGAGCGACGACGGCAGCGCGAACTCGAACGCTCCGAACATGCTCGCCGCCATGACCAGGAACAACAGGCTGATGCCCGTGATGACCCAACGGTTCTGCAGCACCGAACCGAACATGCTGCCGGTGAGCCCCGCCACCACGCCGAGCGGCACGAACATGCTGACGATGCCGAGTACGAAGAACCCAGAAAGCAGCGCGCCGTGGCGACGGCTCTTGACTTGCTTGGCTCCAAACACGCTCACGGTGACCGCAACCATGGGATAGACGCAGGGCGTGAGGCTGACCAGCAGCCCGCCGGCCAGCGCGGCGAGCCCCGCATACAGCGGCCCCTTGGACAACGCGCGCGTGAACGCATCAGGCTGCGCCGACTGGGCAAACGCGCTGCTCGCCAGCGAAAGCAGGCCGAGGAGAAGCGAGAAGGAGAGGAGGCGCCGGGTCGCCGCGCTCCTGGCGCGCGAAATCCGGTTGGAGAAGAAGGGGGAGGTGTTCATCGTCTGCGTACCTACCATGACATGTGGATCCGCCCGCGCGCCCGATACCTTCATCTTTGTCGGCCGGCGCGCGTGGGAGTCTATTGCAAATATGCCCCGCGGCGAGCTCCGGTTTCAGTCTAGGGTGCGTTGTTCCGGGCGCAATGCCTCCGGGCCGGTGCAGTCTGCCCGTAATGATGAGGCGACGCTGTAGCGTCAGGCTTTGGGAAGCCGCCGACCCAGGCGCGCGAGCAGCTCGCGTGCGCGGGATATTTCCCCTTCCAGCGCGACCGCGAGAGCGACGCGTCCGCTGGTCGAACGCTTGACGAAGGCACGCAGGTATTCGCGCGCGGCAGGAAAGTCGCCCTCGTGGAAAGCGAGCTCGCCCAGGACGAACTGACCGTAGCCTTGCCCGCACGGCGCTTCTGCCAATCGTTCCCGCAATGTGCCTAGATCGCCACCCGAGTCCCCACACGCGATCCGCGCGAGCGCGAGCTGGGCCTGGTAGAGCGGTCGGTCGGTGGTGCCCCAACGGTAGGCGCGGGAAAGCGCACCGATAGCCTCTCGCGGCCGCCCCGAGAGGTACTGCACGCTGCCGAGGGTCCAGAGATGGAACGCACGGCGGGACGCGGGCCCAACCCGGCTCGCCAGGCGCAGGTGTTCGATGGCGCGCTCCCGATCCCCGAGCCCGAGGCAGGCGCGGGCGGCGTCCTGGCGCGCCACGTCGGGCATCACGTCGAGCCCCACGATTTCCTCGGCCACCGCCAGCGCCTCGTCGAAGCGGCGCCCCTCCATGTGCGACAGGTAGAGCTGACGGAGCAGCATCGCGCGGGTTGTCCGGTCGAGCTTGCCCCGCTGCTCGAGCCCCCGGCGAGCGTACTTGGCCCTGAGGCCGGCAGATCGCGCCAGCGTGGCCTTCCTGAGCAGGATTTCCGGCGTCGCCGGCTCCGTCGCGCTGCCGCGCGTTCGGGACATCCCTTGAAAGGGTAGCAGCACCTGTACGTACGTCCAGATTTCGGCTGCGGGCCGCCCCGGCGCGGTCCCCTCGCCCCCGCCCGGCTCCTCGAAACGGCATTGCGATCGCCGTCGCATGCCACAATGCTCCGCGGTCAGCGATGCGACCCATTTCCTGCGCTCTGGTCGCCGCAGTGCTGTTGTCGCTGTCCGGCTGCGGACACCCGGCCAGCGTTGCGGAGTGCGAGGAGATCGTGACCCGCATCGCCCGGCTGGAGCTCCAGAAGCAGTATCCGAACGACCCCAAGGCCGTCGAGCGCGAGATCGAGAGCACCAAGAAGGCGCTCAAGAACACCACCATGAAGAACTGCGTGGGCAAGCGCATCACGAACGCCGCGATGAAGTGCGTGAAGAACGCCAAGACATCGAAGGAGATCGTCGACAAGTGTTTCGACTAGCGGCGGTGGTGGCACTGGCGCTGCCCGTGCTGCTCGCCGGCTGCGGCAAACCGCTGAGCCACGAGGAGTGCTCCGAACTCCTCGATCGCTACGTCGACCTGCTGGCCCAGTCCGATCAACCCGACGCCGGCGCGGCAACTCTGTTGCACCTGCAGGTGCAGGCACGCGCCAAGGCGGCGCGCGATCCGGCGTTTGCCGGCTGCGCGGAGCACGTGTCGCGCAGCCAGTGGCAGTGCGCCATGAAGGCGACCGACGCCGACACGCTGGAGCGCTGCCTCCTCTAGCTCAGCGCATCAACGCTTCCAGTCGCGCCACGGCTTCGGGCACATCCGGGCGCTCGTCGAGAAGATCGGCGAGCGGATCGCCCAGCTCCTCGACCCGCGCCAGCACGTTGAACATGGAGAAGCGAGCCGGGTCGAGCGCCATGTGCACCTCATCCCAGCCAAGGGGCGTCGAGACCGTCGCTCCCGGACGCGCGCGCACCGAGTACGGCGCCACAATGGTGCGCGAGCGTCCTGTCTGGCCCGTGTCGATGTAGACGCGCGCGCCGCGCTCGCTGATGCGTCGCTCCATCGTCGACATCTCCGGATGCCGCAGCTGGAGACACCTGCCGATGAGCTCGACCAGGATCTTCGCGACCTCGAACTTCACGCCGGGGCCGAGCGGTATGAGGACGTGCAAGCCGCTCTGCCCCGATGTCTTCGGGTAGCCGGGCAGACCGATCTCGTCGAGCAGCTCGCGCAGAGACAGTGCCAGTACCACCGCGTCGCGGAACGGCTGCTCGCCGATGTCGAGATCGATGGTCAGAAAATCGCACTGTCCCAGGCTCTGCTCCCGGCTCGCCAGCACATGAATGGGAATGCAGCCGAGGTTGGCGATGTGCAGCAGCGAGTCGACGTCCTCGACCAGGAACACGCATTTTTCGTGGTGGTCGGGATCTTCCTCATCGCGAAGCTGGAGCGTGCGGATCCACTCCGGCGTCCCCGCCGGCGCGTTCCATTGGAAGAAGCTCTTGCCCTCGATGCCGTCCGGGTAGCGCACCAGCACCACGGGGCGGCTCTTCAGGAACGGCAACAGCACCGGCGCGACCGCAGCGTAGTAGTCGCACAGGTCGCCCTTGGTGTAGCCGTCCGCAGGCCAGAATACCTTGTCGCGATTGGTCACGCGCACGCGCCCTTCGGCAGCCGGCTGGGCCGGCTCGACCTCCGCGCGTTCGACGACCTCGTCCGCCGGCGCGACCGTGCACTGGGCGGGCGCAACGTCGGCGCGCACGCCGCGGAACACCGGCTCGCGCAGTCGCCCCTCCTCGGTGAAGCCGAGGTAGCGCACGCTCACCACCAGCTCCGGGCGCACGAAGTGACGCGTGCCGGCCTCGCGCGGCAGCTCACCCTCGAACGCGGGCGAGTCGACTTCGATCTCCCGGAGCCTCTTTTCGAGCAGCTGGAGGCTCGTCTGGTCGAGCCCGCTACCGACCTTGCCGCGGTAGATGAGCCGCTCGCCCGCGTAGCTTCCGAGATCCAGCGCGCCGAGCCGTTTGCGCGAACCCTTCCCTGTCACCCAGCCCACCACCACCAGCTCGTCGTCGCGCTGACGCTTGATCTTCACCCAGTCGCCGCTGCGGACCGGGCCGGGCCGGTAGCGCGAGCCGGCGCGCTTGGCGACCACGCCTTCGAGATCGCGCTCGCGGCAGAAGTCGAACAGCGCCTGGCCGTCACCCTCGATGTGATCGAGCGCGCGGAGCAGCCCCCGGCCGACCACCAGCTTCTGCAGAAGCGCCTTGCGGTCGCGAAGCGGCAGACCAACGACGCTGCGGTCGCCGATCTGCAGCACGTCGAACACGACGTACGCCACCGGAACCTCTGCTGCGGCGCGCCGCACGTCGAGCGGGCGGCGCGCCTGGATGCGGGGCAAAAGCCGCTGCAGGCTCGGCCGCCCCGCGTCGTCGAAGGCGACGATCTCGCCGTCGAGCACCACGCGCGTTTCCGCCAGCGCGCCGACGGCGCGGGCGATCTCCGGGTAGCTCCCGGTCGCGACGCGACCATTGCGGTAGCGCAGGGCCACCTGCGTGCCGCGGCGCTCCGCCAGGATGCGCGCGCCATCCAGCTTCAGCTCGTAGAGGCGATCGGCTTCGTCGAGGCCCGCGCCGGAGTCGGCGCACAGCATCGGCACAAGCGCTGCGGCGTCCACGTCGCGGACGGGCGCGCCCAGGTCGGCGGCGGCCTGCTCGAGCTCGCGGGCCACGCGCTCGCGCTCGGGAAGCTCCGCGACGGTCAACCCGCTGAGCACGCTGTGCGGCTCGTCGTCGACGATGCTCCCGCCGGGCACGGCGAAGGCGTCGCTCTTCTTGATCAGCAGCCAGTTCGGCTGCGGGGGCTTCTCGCGGCGCCCGGTGTCGACCAACGCGAAGCGCCCCCTCAGCTTGTAGCCGGCCAGCTCGAAATCGAGCTTGCCTCGTTCGATCTCCTCCTCCGCCGGACCGTCCAGATAGCGAACCGTGCCCTGGTCCCACACGATCATCGGTCCAGCGCCGTAGTTGCCCTCCGGGATCACGTCCTCGAAGTCGACGTATTCGAGCGGGTGCACTTCCGTGCGCACGGCCAGATGCTTCTGGTCAGGGTCGAGGCTCGGCCCCTTCGGCACCGCGAAGCTTTCCAGGGCGCCACCGATCTGTAGACGCAGGTCGTAGTGCGTGCGCGTCGCCGCGTGCAGATGCACGACGAAGCGACCGCTGAGCGTAGGGCCAGCGCTGCGTCTCTGTTCAGCGGCAAACGGTTCGTTGGTGCGCGCGGGATCGCGCTTGTTGCGATAGTCGCCGAGCCGCTCGGAAGGCTTTTTCGTCGTTCTTTTCGGCAACGTTGCCCCTAGTGGCTAGCATACGCGTATGGCTGCGCGCGCCACCTCCTCGGGAACCCTTTCCTTCGGTCTGGTCTCGATCCCCGTCAAGTTCTACACGGCGGCGTCATCGGAGCAGGTCCGCTTCAACATGCTCCACGAGAAATGCAAGGGGCGGCTCAAGCAGCAGTTCTACTGCCCCACCGACGACGAGGTGGTCGAGCGCGCCGACACGGTGAAGGGCTACGAATACTCGCGCGGGCAGTACGTGGTGTTCACCGACGAGGAGCTCAAGGAGCTGGAAGCCGAGCGCACGGGCAGCATCGAGATCGTCGAGTTCGTGCCGCTGTCCAGCGTCGACTTCGTGCAGGTGGAGAAGAGCTACTACCTCGGCCCCGACAAGGGCGGCGATCGCGCCTACCGGCTGCTCGCCGAGTCGATGCAGATGAAGCAGAAGGTTGCCGTGGCGCGCTGGGCAGGGCGCGGCAAGGAGCAGCTGGTGCTGGTCCGCCCCTACGGCAAGGACGGCCTGATCCTGCACCAGCTCTACTACGCGAACGAGGTGCGCGATTTCTCCGAGGTGCCGACCGGCGCCACTTTCGAGTTCAAGGAAGTGGAGCGCGACCTTGCCGAGAAGCTGATCGACCAACTGTCGGCGGACGGCTTCGAGCCGGAGAAGTTCAGCGACGCCTACGCGGAGCGCGTGCGCACTGCCGTCGACCAGAAGGTGGCGGGCCAGGAGATCTCGATCGCGCCCGAGCAACCGAAGGCGCAGATCATCGACTTGTTCGAAGCGCTCAAGAAGAGCCTGGTCGAGGGCGCGGAAGCGCCGAAGCCGCCGAAGAAGGCCGCGGCCCAGGCGGAGCCGGAAGCCGTCCAACCCAAGCCACCGAAGAAGGCCGCAGCCCGCAAGAGCAGCCGCGCGAAGAAGTCCAAGACGGGCTGATCCCCCATGGCGGAGGACAAGCCCGACAACGTCGTGGTGGTCGAGATCGAGGACTCGATCGATCTGCACACCTTCCAGCCGCGCGACATCCCCTCGGTCGTCGAGTCCTACCTGGAAGCGGCATCCGGAAAGGGCTTTGCGGAGGTGCGTATCATCCACGGGCGCGGCAAGGGCGTGCAGCGGGCGCGCGTACAGCAAGTGCTGTCGACAAGCCCGCTCGTGGCGTCGTTCAGCGATGCTTCGGCGGCGCGCGGCGGCTGGGGCGCAACGGTGGTGCGCTTGAAGCGCTAGGGGCCGAGGAGGTTCCGGCCCTCGGCGCCCCAGCGCTCGGCGTAGTCCTCGAGCGTGCGCCCTGGTTCGGGTTCGAAGGTGACCTCGAGCAACTCGATCTTCTCGATGCGATCCACGCGGAAGGTGCGGAAGTCCTCGCGCAGCTCGCACCATGCGGTGAGCGTCCAGGTGGGCCCCCAGAAGAACGCGGCGAGCGGCCGCACCACGCGGCGGCTCGCGACGCCGTCCTGGCGCCGGTAGGACAGCTCGAGCTTGCGCCGCTGGGCGAGTGCCAATCGCACCGGAAGCAGCCGATCGGACACCGAAAGGCCGGCGTCGCTCTGCGAGTAGAGCCGCGTCTCGTCCAGCTTCTTGCCGAGGCTCCTTGGCAGCACGCTCTCGACCTTCGACAATGCCGACTCCGACGCCCGCGCGAGCTCGGCATCGGCGAAGCTCTTGACGACGCGAGCACCCAGCACAAGCGCCTCAATCTCGCTCTCGTCGAACATCAAGGGTGGCAGGTCGTAGCTGGAGGCGAGCGCGTAGCCGACGCCCGGCTCGCCGTCGATGGGCGTTCCCGAGAGCACCAGGTCGCGGATGTCCCGGTAGATGGTGCGCTCCGAGACTTCGAGCTTTTCGGCGAGCGCGGCGGCCGTCATCACCTTCCGCTTGCGGAGAAGCTGGATGATCGAGAAGAGGCGATCGGCGCGGCGCACGGCCCATCCTACGCCGATGTCAGGAGCGTGTCAGGATGTGGCCTGGCGCCTGGGATTGATTGAGGTTTCCAGAACCAGGCGGGTGTCTCCCGGCCCGCTTTCTTGGCCAGCCGATAGCGCCCGCCCTATCCCCGGAGCATGCACAGAGCGACCCAGAGGACGGCGACGCTGGTGGTGATCGAGTTTGGCGCGAGCTGGCCGGGCTGGCTCGAGCCCAGCCAGAACGGCGACATGGCCGTGGTGGCCCAGCACTACCAGGGGCACCCCGGGTCGCTGGTCACGCAGGTCGCCAACCGCGTGGCGCGGCTCGAGTCGCGCGGCTGGCGGCTCGACGCGATGGTGCTCGTGTCCAATGGGAAGATCGACCCCGAGGACAGCGCCGCACGCGCCGTGCTGGCACGCGGGTTGATGGCGAATCTCAAGCGCTCCGGCGGCGGCGAGCTCGTGCTCACGCTCGACGACCGCGCGCCCGGCCGCGCGCGCCATTCGCTGACCGCGCTCGCGGCGGGCATCGACCGTGAAGCCGTCGGCACGAACGTGGTCATCGGCATGCGCTTCGGCAAGAACGCACCCATCCTCGGTCTGTCCGCCAACGCCGCGCTGGCGTCCTGAGCTAGCCCCTCGATTCCATCCAAGCGATGGGTGCTTCGCTCGCGCGGGCGTTGCCCGCGAATCGAGGTATGGACAGATTCGCGAGAACGGTCGGGGTCGGACCGATGCCGCAGCGACGACGCATCGGGCGACGTGGGGATTTTCACAGGAAGATCGGAAGATCGGAAGGATTCTGGGGTCGAGCGCTGTCCGGCCCGGCGCGGCCAATCCAGAGACCTGCACTCGCAGATCGACGAGCACCCGCTGGATGAGCCGCGCCATGAGCCCCACCCCTCGACTCCCCCAAATGAAAAATGCCGTTCGGCTGATCCGTGAAGCGCACCTTCCGCCCTTCCGATCTTCCTGTGAAAAATGACAAGCCCGGTCAGCCGGATCAGCATTCGCTGTCCCGGGATCGCGGCCGGTCATCTAGCGCGTGGGCGGGAACTGCGAGGCGAAGCGGTAGGCGTTGTCCTCGAGGAAGTCGAGGAGCTCTTCCAGAGGCGAGAGGTGGGCGGACTCGGCTTTGACGAAGCTGTCGGCTTCGAGCAGAGCGTTGGCCGCCTCGGCGAGGGCGGGAGTGCCCTCTCCGGTCAGGGCGCTCTGCACCGCCCGGATGCGGGCCACGGGCATGTGGATACCGGCGGCGATCACGTCGGCAGGTATCGGCCCGACGCGCGCTATGACGTGGGTGTTGGCGTCGCCCCAGCCGGCGCGCCAGACGCCCGATCCCTCGGCGTGGTGCATGAACGTGGCGCCGACATCCGATTGACCCGAGAGCACGGCCTGGACGACGCCTTCATGCGAGCCGGTGAACCGCTCCTCGGAAAAGGCCTCCACCGGCTCGACGCCCTGAGCGCGCAGCGAGGCACGGATGACGAGGTAGCCGGAGGCGCTGTTGCGGTCGACCCAGGCTGCGCGCACACCCTGGAGATCCTCCGGGCGGCGCAGAGGAGTGCCGGCGCGGGCGAAGAGCGCGCTGTGGAACGACGAAACACCGCCGCGCACCGGCAGCGCGATGGGCAGCGCGCGTCCGGCCGATGCCGCGCGGAGCGCCAGCACCGGGGGCAACCATGCGACGTCGACACGGCCCGCGTTCATCGCCTCGAGCAACGCAGGGTAGTCGGGAGCAGCAAACGGCTCGACGTCGATGCCGAGCGCGCCGGACAACGCCTCGCAGAACGCTACGAGCCGCGCCGCCAGATCCTCCCGAACCGCTGCACCGGACGCTGTGGCCACCGCGGTCGACGCGACTCCCACGCGTACCCGCGCGCTTCCGGAGATGTCCTGGGTCACGCCGGGACCGTGGCTCCTCGCGGCGCCGCGGTCAATGGCCCTTGTCATCGCCGCGCAGGCGCCGCGTGAGCACGCGGTAGTGGCGCTCGGAGTCGCGATCGCCCGGATCCAGCTTGCGGGCCACCCGGAACGAACGCCACGCGGCCTTCTCGTCGCCTGCGATAAGGAACAACTGCGCGTGGACGTAGTGTGCAAACGCCATGTTGCGATCCTGGCGCACTGCGCGCAGCGCCAGATCGTGCAGCTCCTCCCTGGAATCGCTGATGCGCTGGGGATCCTCGAGCGTGCGGAACTCCGCCCAGGCGGCGTGGAGCTGGTACTCGATGGCTTCGGGGTAGAGCTTCGAGGCCTTGTCGAGATCGGCAAACGCCTTGGCCCAGCGGCCCTCGCGCAGGTGCTGGCGCCCGCTCTGGAACAGCTGCTCGGCGCGCAGCCGCGAGTGCTTCACGTCCGGTGGAACCGGGATGGAGAAACGCGGTGGTTCCGATTGCGCTGGAGGAGCGGAGGCAGGCTCCGGCCGGGACGCGCTAGCTGGCGGCGCAGCCGCGGGTGGCGGCGCAGCCGCGGGTGGGGCCGAGGGAACGACGACGGCCTGGGCGATGGCGTCGGGGGGTCCGCTTTCGCTGTGGCCAGCGGGTTGGCCGAGCGCGACTGCGCGTCCACCGGGAACGCGTACGCCTGCGCGCGCTGCCTGTGCCTGTTGCTCGGCCTCGTCACTGGAATCGTAGGCGCCGAGCGCATCCGCGAGGAGAAGCGCGCTCACCAGCTGCGCGGCCTCCAGAGCGTCGAGCTCTCCCGAACCGATCACCTGGGCCACGGTGCGCGTTCCGTCGATGCCGTCCAGCAACGCGCGGTCCGCCGGGCCCAGCTTGAAGCGCGTAACGACGGTTTCAGGCGCCTCGATCGGCGCCGCGAATCGCGCCGCAGCGGCTGCCCACAGCGGACGAACGCGCTGCTTGTCGAAGAACTCACGCAGGCCCTGGAGCAGGAGCGGTTCCACCTGGCATGGGTACCTGGCCACCTCGTCCAGAGCCTCGGCGACCGGTTTGAATTCGCACGCGGGCGCCGACCACTGCATGCAACGCAGCACTTTCTGCCGTACCTGCTCCGCAAGCGCGTCATTGACCTGTTGCAGGCTCAGATAGCCGAGCGCGACGGCGATCTCGCCAAAGCGAAGCTGTTCGCTGCCGAACACGCTCTGGGTCATGCGGTCGATGATCTCCGCGTACTGGTCGGCACCGAGCACGCCCTGGCGCACCAGAACGCGTCCGAGCGTCTCGCCCAGGGAGCCCTGCTCCGCGAAAACCGGGACGCCCTTCTGGACGTAGACGATCGCGCAGATGCCCTCGGTGCGCACTTCGAGCACGCCGGTGCGCTGGAAGCGGTGGACCGCCAGCAGGCTACGAACGAAGGTCGCGTCGTCGTCCCGGGTCTGGGTCGATGATTCCGACACCAACGACCACTGTAGACCGCCGACAGGGCAATGAGCCAGCACCGGGCGTCGTCCCGGCGAACCGCGGGGCTGGCGCGGCGGCCGGGGCCGCTGTAGAGCAGCCACCGCCGATGCCCAATCTCACCCGGACGGCAGCCTCGTGGGTCGATAACACCGCGCGAAATGTCGAATGGCACGAGCTGCTCGAGCGTATCGCACAGCGAACGGCCGGCCGCGTTGCTGCCGAACGCCTACGCGAGCTGATGCCTGCAGTCGGGATCGAAGCGGCGCGTCGGCGCTGCCAGGTCGTGGCGGACGCGCTCGAGCTCGCCGAGGGAGCGCCACTTCCGGGCGTCGCGGTCGAGGAGCTCGACGGACTGCTCGCCCGGCTCGAGCGCGGAGCGGTTGCGGGCGCGGGCGACCTCGCGTCGCTGAGAGCGCTCCTGCGCACGGCGGCGGGGCTCAGGAGCTACGCGACACGCCACCGCGAACAGCACCCGGCGCTCGCGGAGGAGATCGCGACCGACCCGTCGCTGGACACGCTGCTCGCGAAGCTGGAGCACGCGCTGGACGAAGACGGCACCGTCGCCGATCGCGCCTCCGACGAGCTCGCGGATGCGCGTCGCCGGGTCGCCTCCATCCGCAAGGAGCTGTCGACTCGCATCGATCGGCTCGTCGCCCGCTACTCGGAAGTGCTGCGCGATGCGTACTACGCCGAACGCGACGGCCGCTACGTGCTGCCCGTTCGCGCGGATGCGCACCGACGCGTGCCCGGCATAGTGCTCGGCTCGAGCGCCTCGGGGGGCACGCTCTACGTCGAGCCGCAGGAGATCACGGAGCTCGGCAATCGCCTGGGCGTCGCGGAGGCTGCTGCAGAGCGCGAAGAAGCGCGCGTGCTGGCCGCGCTCTCGACCGCAGCGGCGGCGCTAGGCGATGAGCTCGCGCGCGCCTACGAGGCGTGCCTCGGCGCCGACCAGCTCTCGGCGATCGCCAGCTGGGCCAGGGACGTGGACGCCGTGGTGATCGCCCCGGAGCCCGACGCAGGTATCGAGCTCCACAACGTCCGGCACCCGCTCCTGATCGGCGGCGGCACGGACGTCGTGCCGAACGACATCCGGATCGAGCCGGGCGCGGGGCTGGTCATTTCCGGCCCCAATGCGGGCGGCAAGACGGTGGCGCTCAAGTGCCTGGGGCTCGCGGCCTGGATGGCGCGCGCCGGCATCCCGCTGCCGGCGGAGCCGCGCTCGCGCGTGGGATGGTTCGATGAGGTGCTGACCGACGTCGGCGACGACCAATCGCTGGCGCGTTCGCTGTCGACGTTCAGCGCACACGTGGACAAGCTCGCCAGGTTCGTGGAGCAGGCGGACCGTCGCACGCTGGTCCTGTTGGACGAGGTCGCCGCGGGCACGGACCCGGAGGAAGGCTCCGCGCTGGCGGTGGCGGTGCTCGAGGAGCTCGTCCGGCGTGGCGCCGCGGTCGCGGTGACGACGCACTACGAGCGTTTGAAGGAGCTTCCGACCCACAACAATCGCTTCACGAACGCGTCCGTGGGATTCGACATGCAGGCGATGGCGCCGACGTTCAAGCTGAAGCTCGGCGTGCCCGGCGCGTCGAGCGCGCTCGCCGTCGCCGCCCGCTACGGCATGCCGCCCGGGGTGCTCGAGAGAGCGGAGGAGCTGGTGCCGGAGCACGCGCGCCGGCGCGAGGAGCTGGTCGAGCAGCTACAGGCCGAAGAGCGAGCTCTGGAGCAGGCGCGGCGCGAGGCGGAAGCGGAAGCGCGACGCCAGAAGCAGCTGGGCGTCGAGGTGGAGACCGAGCTCCTGCGCGAGCGCGAACGGGAACGCGAGCGCGCAGCGCGCCAGGCCCGCGAGCTGACCGTGGAGGTGCAGCGGGCGCGCGCCGAGCTGCGCCAGGCCCGGGCACGCCTGAAGCAGGCCGGGCTGGACAAGCAGGGCGTACGGGAGGCGGAGCAGAGCGTCAGCCGGGCCGCCCAGCAGATCGCCATCGGCGGGCGGCTGGTCCAGGTGGCGGACGCGCCGCGGCGAGCTCCGGCGCCCCCCGAGCCGCTCGCCGCCGAAGAGCTGGCGGCCGGAACGCGCGTGTATGTACCGGGAATCGAAGCGGTGGCCGAGGTGCTCGGGCCGCCGTCGAAGGGCCAGGTACGGGTGGTCGCCGGCGCGCTCAAGCTGAGCGTCCCGGTGGCGTCGCTCCAGCGTGCGGAAAAGGGGAAGCGGGCGAAGCGCGAAGCGCCAAAGCGGACGACGACGAGCGCGATGCGGGGCGAGCACGTGCCGGTGCGCACCGGGGATAACACGCTGGACCTGCGCGGCGAGCGCGTGGACGAGGCGCTCGAGCGCGTGGACGCCTTCGTTGATCGGTTGCTGGCCGAGGGCGAGCCGGCCGGATTCGTCCTGCACGGTCACGGCACCGGAGCGCTGAAGAGCGCCGTCAGGCGGCACCTGGCCGACTCGCGCTACGTGTCCCGATCGCGCGCGGCGGATCCCGAAGATGGGGGCGACGCGTTCACCGTGCTGTGGATCGCGGACTGATTTGGAGCTCGGCCGGATTTTTCCAACAGCTTCAACTCGATGTAATCGCAGGACTAATCATTGAACGCGGAGTAGGATGCCGGGCTGGAGGGCGGCCGTCTTCACGACGCGTACAATGGTGTGTTCCGATCCCCCGAGGTCGTAGAGGATTTCCCGCTTTGGTCGAGAGCGAAGGGCAGAAGCAGGCCAGCGCCGAGCTGGAAGAGGACATTCCGGAGATCTCCGGCGTGGCCGGCCAGTTGATCGCCGACAAATACCGGCTCGAGCGAGTGATCGGACGCGGCGCGATGGGGACGGTGTGGCAGGCCGTGCATCTGGGCCTCGACGAACAGGTCGCGGTGAAGCTGGTGGCCCGCAACTATTCGCAATCGCGCGAGGCGCGCCAGCGCTTCAAGGTGGAAGCCACCGCCGCGGCACGCCTGCGCTCACGATTCGCAGTGCAGGTCTACGACACGGGCGAGACCGAGGACGGCATCCCGTACATGGCGATGGAGCGGCTCGAAGGCGAGACGCTCGAGAAGCGCCTGATCCGGGACGGCGCGCTGCCGCTGGTAGACGCCGTCAGGATCACCAGCCAGGTGGCCCGCGGGCTATCGCGCGCGCACGCGCTCGGCATCGTGCACCGCGACCTGAAGCCCGCCAACATCTTCCTCGCGCGGTCGCAAGACGACGAGTCCGGCCAGATCGCCAAGGTGCTCGACTTCGGCATCGCCAAGATGATCGACCGGAACGAGACCACCTCTACGACGCGTACCGGCACCGTGCTCGGCACGCCGCAGTTCATGAGCCCGGAGCAGGTGCGCGGCCTCAAGACGCTCGACCACCGCGCGGACCTCTACTCGCTCGGCGCGGTGACGTTCAACATGCTCACGGGGCATCTCGCATTCGAGGGAGAGGCGTTCGGCGATCTGCTGCTGGCTATCTGCACCAAGCCGCTGCCGCGCATCGTAGAGCTGGAGCCGGGGCTCCCGGAAGCGCTCGATTCGTGGTTCCAGCTCGCGTGCGCGCGAGACCCGGACAACCGCTTCCAGACCGCGGACGAGCTGGCCGAGGCGCTGGCCATCGCAGCGGGGCTCGCCGAAGGAAGCCTGCAGCAGTTCGTCGCGGGCGGGCGGACCCTCGCGCACGGCACGGTGCGCGACAGCATGGCTCCCATGCCCCCCGAGGGCGAAGACGAGATGCCGACCTTGAAGCGCGGTGCCGAGGAGCCCACAGGAACCGTGGGCACCTCCGGCGTCCTGACGCTTGGGGCGGCCCGATCCCCGCGGCGGCCGCTGTGGCCGGTAGCGGTCGGCAGCTCCGTGGTGTTCGTGTTGGGCGTCCTGGTGTTCCTGCTGGCGTTTTCCGGGCGCCATGCCTCCCAGGACGCGGACCAGGATCCGGACTCGAATGCGACCCCCGCCGCTTCGGCTGGCGCCCTGACCTCGGCGCCGTCCGCAAGCCCGCTGCCGGCCGACCCGGCCGCTTCGGCAGAGCCCGGCGATGCCGGTTCGACGGAAGAGGCCGACGCTGGGCGTGAAACCGGAGAAGACACCTCCTCGGACAAGGCGGTAAGCTCGTCCAGGAAGAAGAAGCACAAGGCCCACCGGCCGCCCAGGTTGCACGTGGTGGATCTCCCGCCACCGGCACCGACGCCTAAGAAGCCGGATCTCGGTTTCTGAGGTAGGCCGGGGCCTGGTCCATTCCGCCGCCCCCGAGCCCCTTGACCGCCATCCGAAGACAAAAGCACCGCCTGCGCGCTGCGCGCTGGCTTGTCGGGCCCCCTCAGCTGGCGCTGTTGCTGGGCGTCGCGCCGACCGCGATGGCCCAGACCAGTCATCGCCAGCCGTCGGCCGCCGACATTGCCGCCGCGCGCGATCTCGGCACGCAGGGAGTGCTGCTCGCGGAGGCGGGCAACTGCCGCGACGCCGTCGGGAAGCTGAAGCGGGCGGCAGAGCTGTTCGCGGCTCCGACGATCGTGGAACCGCTCGGCGAGTGCCAGGTCAAGCTGGGCAAGCTGGTGGTCGGCACCGAGAATCTTCAGCGCGTGGTACGCGACAAGCTCGATGCGGACGCACCCAAGGCGTTCTTGAAGGCGCAGGCACGGGCAGAGCAGCTCCTGCAGGACGCGTTGCCGCGCATCGCGCATCTCGTGATCATCCTCGACGCGCCCCCCGATTCGAAGCCGCACGTGTTCGTCGATGGCGCGCCCGTTCCCCTGGCACTGATCGGCGCGCAGCGACCGACCGACCCCGGCACGCGCGAAGTCGTGGTCCGGGCGCCCGGCTACCTGGAAGCGCGCCGCACCGTCCACCTGGACGACGGCGGCAGCGCCCGCGTCAGACTCGAGCTGAAACCGGACCCGAACGCCCCCGCCGATCAAGGCGGCTCGCCGTCATCGACCAAGCGCACGGTGAGCTACGCGCTGTTCGGCGTGGGAGGGGCCGCCATCGTCACCGGCTCCGTGCTGGGAATCCTGGCGGCGACCCGGAAGGGCGATCTGGACAAGAAGTGCCCGGGCGGGAACTGCACACAGGCCTACGCAGGCGAGCTCAACACGGCGCGCTCGTTCGGAACCGGTTCGACGGTGGCGTTTGGCGTGGGAGCAGCCGCGGTCGCGGTCGCGACATACCTGTTTGCAACCTCGGAATCGTCGGGTCCCCCGGCGGATGAGCAGTCACGGCGTGCGCACGTGTGGATCGGCCTGGGCTCGGCGGGCATCGCGGGGAAGTTCTGATGCGGCGCGCTCCCATGCTTCTCGTCGTCGCGAGCCTCGTGGGCTTCTCGGGATGCAACTCGGTCCTCGGGCTCGACAACTTCCACGTCACGCAGGGCCCCGACGGGGGCGGGACCGGTGGCGTTCCGGCGTGCGGCGATGCGCTGACGATGAACCAGAAGGTGATCCAGACCTGTGTGCTCCGCGCCAGCTGCTCCCCCTTCAGGCCGGACACGCGGATCTCCGACTGCATCACGCTGAACCTGCAACAGGCGTTCATCGGCACGGCTTGCACGTCCGCTGCCACGAACTGCAACGAAGTCGACCTGTGCCAGGGATACGGCTTCACGACGCCGCAGCAGTGCAGCGGGCAGAGCGGTGCCCGCTGCGAGAGCAACGTCGCCATCAACTGCGACAAGGGCTACTACGTCAACTGCAACAAGCAGGGCGGGCAGTGCCAGATGTACGACACGACGGGCGACAGCATTCCCGACACGGCGGACTGCAAGGTCGTGGATACGTGCACGACGGGACAATCCGGGTGCCAAGGCGACGCCGCGTACACCTGCATCGGTGGTGCGGGGTACGGACTCATGTGCTCGAGCTTCAATGCCAAGTGCACTACGCAGAACGGCGCGCCCGGGTGTCTTCTTGCCACGCAGACCTGCAGCGGCACGCTGCCGCCGTGCGAGAACGGCTCCGCCCAGCTCTGCAGCAACGGCTTCAAGGTGACTTTCGATTGCGGCTCGGTCGGCCTCGACTGCAAGAACGATCCGAAGAACGAGCCGTTCTGCGTTGCGCCGGGCTGCACGCTGGCGCAGGCGACCAACTGCGCCGAGTCCTGCACAGGCTCTATCGCGCACCTCTGCTACGGAGGCGTGTCCTTCGACGTCGACTGCACGAAGTACGGTTTCAACAAGTGCGTGGGGCACGACGACAAGGCGCCGCCGCAGGGCATCGGGCACTTCGTGGTGTGCGCGAACTGACGCGCCGCGGCGCGTGAACGCCAGCGCGGCGCCGGCGTGCTACGCTCGGGGCAGGTTCGTAGGGGGACCCGGGTTTGCCACAGCGTCCTCCCTGGAACGGGTGGTCTGTGGACGGGAGCGGGACAGAGCAGCAGCGTGACGCCGAGCGCATCCGGCATGTGCTGGCGCTCGCGCGCGCGGTCAACTCGGCGCGTCACCTCGGCGAGCTCCTGCAAGCGGCATCGCGCCACCTGGCCGACGCGCTGGACTTCGACGAAGCGTATCTGCTGCTGGAAGAGGGCGACTCCTTCCGCGTGTTCGTGATCGCACCGGTCAGCCTCATGCAGCAAGAGCTGGTAATCCCTGCTTCCGGCGCGCCGCTGACCACAAAGGTGCTCCGCGGCGGCCATCCGCTGCTGCTCGGGGACATGACGGAGCCGGAGACGGCCCGCCGCTACCACTCGAGGGTCTGGGATCCCGATCCGGAGTCGCCGAATCCCATGCACGCGTACATGGCGGTTCCGGTGCGTGCCGAGCCCGTCTCGGGCGTGCTCACGGTGCAGTCGAGCCGCCCGGGCCTGTACGACGCAAGCGATCTGGACGACTTCGCGACGCTGGGTGAGCTCATCGGCGCTGCGCTGCAGCGCGTTCGCTGGCAGGACCACGCGGACATGCTGCAGCGCGTGGCGCAGCTCGGGCGACACATCCAGGAGGGCGATTTCTTCCGCGCCCTGGTCGAGACGGCACGGTCGGCGTGGAAGGGCACGGACGGCGCGCTGTGGGAAAACCATCGCAACGCGTGGGTGGAACGCGCCGAGCAGACCGGCAGCGTCGATGCGGCACTCGCGGGGCTCCTGGCCGAACAGGACAGTCCGAGCTTTTTCAACAGCTACGAGGACATGCCCGAAGCGCTGCGCGGGCAGATGGAGGCGAGAACGTGTCCGACAGCGCTGGTCGTTCCGCTGAGAGCGTCGGCGTTCAAGGGAGTTGTCGCAGTGGGCGGAGCGACGGGGTTCACGCAGTGGGATCTCGAGCAGGCACGCTTCATGGCGCGCGAGCTCGAGCCGTATCTCGAGAACCTGGTTCTCTACCGGAAGCTGGAAGAGGAGGCGATCCGCGACCCGCTCACGGGCGCCTTCAACCGACGCTACTTCATGCTCAAGGCCGCCGAGGCGCTTTCGCAGGCCAAGCGCTACGAGCAGAAGCTCGGCCTGTTGATGGTCGACCTGCAGCGCTTCAGCGACGTGAACAACACGTACGGGCACCAGGCGGGCGATCGCGTACTGGTCGAGGTGGCGCGGTGCTTCCAGGAGAGCCTGCGCGACAGCGACCTGTTTTTCCGTGTCGGCGGCGACGAGTTCGTGCTGCTCCTGCCTTACGCCGACCGGGCTGCCGCGGCGCAAGCCGCGAACCGCTGCGCGGAACAGCTGGCGGCGCAGCCGGAGCTCTCGCGCTACTCCGTGCGCGCCAACATCGGCTACGCCATCTACCCCGAGGACGGCACCGACATGGACGCGCTGTGGGAAGCGGGCGACCACCGCATGTACGTCGCCAAGGCCGCGGGGCAGGCCGTCTACGCGCCGTCGGAGCCGCCTGCCGCCAAATAGCGGTTCCGGCCGGCCGGGCCGGCGCGGCGCGGGCGATAATCGGGTCATTGACAGGTGGGACGGACGACCCAGAGTTGCTACCGATTCCGGGGGCCCGGCCTGTGGACGGACTACACCGGCTCGAAGCCATCCTGGAGCACGACTTCCAGACAACACGGGGAAGACCCATGACGCCGAGCGACCTCAGCGCTGCGCCGCTTTCGAGCGACGAGCTTTCGAAGCTGCACGCCTACTTCCGGGCGTGCAACTACCTCTCGGCTGGCATGCTCTATCTCCAGGACAACCCGCTCCTGAAGAAGCCGCTCGCGCCGGAGCACATCAAGCGCCGCCTGCTCGGCCACTGGGGCTCCGACCCGGGACAGTCCTTCGCGTGGATACATCTGAACCGCGTGATCAAGGCGCGGGATCTGGATGTGCTCTACATCTCGGGGCCCGGGCACGGCGCGCCCGCAGTTCTCGCGAACGCCTATCTCGAGGGGACGTACTCCGAGGTCTACCCCGAGTGCAGCGGGGACGAACGCGGGCTTGCGCGCTTCTTCAAGCAGTTCTCCTTTCCCGGTGGCATCGGCAGCCACTGCACGCCGGAGACGCCCGGCTCGATCCACGAGGGCGGAGAGCTCGGCTACAGCCTGTCGCACGCGTTCGGCGCGGCGTTCGATAATCCCGATCTGATCGTGGTGCCGGTGATCGGCGACGGCGAGGCGGAGACCGGACCACTCGCGACCTCGTGGCACTCGAACAAGTTCCTGAATCCCGCGCGGGACGGGGCCGTGCTGCCGATCCTGCATCTGAACGGCTACAAGATCGCCAACCCGACGATACTGGCGCGGATCCCCGGCGAGGAGCTGGAGAGCCTGCTCGCCGGCTACGGCTGGGCGCCGCGCTTCGTCGAGGGCGACGACCCACTCGCGCTGCACCAGGTGATGGCCGCCACGCTTGACCGCTGCCTGGACGAGATCGCCGAGGTGCAGCGGCAGGCGCGCGCGAGCGGCGTGGCGCGCCGCCCACGCTGGCCGATGATCGTGCTCCGCACGCCGAAGGGCTGGACCGGGCCGAAGGAAATCGACGGCCACCGCATCGAAGGGTTCTGGCGCGCCCACCAGGTGCCGATCACGAACGTGGCGGACAACCCGGCACATCTCCGCGCGCTGGAAGCGTGGCTGAGGAGCTACAAGCCCCAGGAGCTGTTCGAGGACGGCGGGCGCTTGATCCCCGCGCTCAGGGAGCTTCCGCCGAAGGGGGCACGGCGCATGAGCGCCAACCCGCACGGCAACGGCGGGCTGCTCAGGAAGCCGCTCATCATGCCCGACTTCCGCGAGTACGCCGTCGACGTCGAACGGCCCGGCCAGAAACGCGTGGGCAATACGTTCGTGCTCGGGCAGTTGTTGCGCGACGTCATGAAGAACAACATGACGAGCTTCCGCGTGTTCGGTCCGGACGAGACGGCCTCCAACCGCCTGCAGGCGCTGTACGAGGCGACGAAGAAGACCTGGCTGGCCGGCACCCTGCCCGAGGACGAGGACGGCGGCGAGCTGTCGCCCGACGGCCGGGTGATGGAGATGCTGAGCGAGCACACGCTCGAAGGCTGGATGGAGGGCTATGTCCTCACCGGGCGTCACGCGCTGTTCGCCACCTACGAGGCGTTCGCCCACGTGATCGACTCGATGGTGAACCAGCACGCCAAGTGGCTGGAAAAATGCAAGACGGCAGTCGAGTGGCGCGCCCCGGTCCCGTCGCTGAACATCCTGATCAGCTCCACGGTCTGGCGTCAGGATCACAATGGCTTCACCCACCAGGATCCAGGGTTCATCAACGTCATCACGAACAAGCGCGCGGTCGTGACGCGCATCTACCTGCCCCCGGACGCCAACTGTCTCTTGAGCGTGGCGGATCACTGCCTGCGCAGCGTGGACTACGTGAACGTGATCGTCGCCGACAAGCAACCGCACCTGCAGCTGCTGGACATGGACGCGGCGGCGCGGCACTGCGCGCGCGGCATCGGACTGTTCGACTTCGCCTCGAACGACGGCGGCGAGGAGCCGGACGTGGTGATGGCGAGCGCCGGCGACGTGCCGACCCTCGAGGCTCTGGCCGCGGTGGCCATCCTCAGGGAAAAGCTCCCGCTGCTCAGGATCAGATTCGTCAACGTCGTCGACCTGTTCAAGCTGCAGCCGGACACGGAGCACCCGCACGGCCTGTCGGATCGCGATTTCGACACGCTGTTCACGACGGACCGGCCCGTCATCTTCAACTTCCACGGCTACCCGTGGCTGATCCACAAGCTGGCCTACCGCCGAACCAACCACAAGAACCTCCACGTGCGCGGCTACAAGGAAGTCGGCAACATCAACACGCCGCTGCAGCTCGCGATCGCCAACCAGATCGATCGCTTCAACCTGGCCATCAACGTCATCGATCGCGTGCCGGGGCTGGAGTCCAGGGCCGCCGGCGTCAAGGAGTGGCTCAAGGACCAGATCTACGAGCACGTGCGCTACGCGAACGAGCACGGCATCGATCGCCCCGAAATCCAGAACTGGACCTGGCCCGCCAAGTGAGCGCAGAGCGCGTCGTTCTCGCACTGAACAGCGGCTCCTCGTCCCGCAAGGCGGCGCTGTACCGCGTGGGCGCCGACGGCGAGGTGGAGCTCGCCCGGGGCGCAGCGGAACATCTCGGCACGCCGGAGGCGGAGCTCAAGCTGCGCGGCGCGGGAAGGAACGTGTCGCGCGCACTGTCCGGCGATGCCCGGCGGGCGTCGGGAGCGCTCGGCGCGCTGCTCGACGAGATGGACGCCCTGGACCTGCCGCAGGCCGAAGCGGTGGGGCATCGCATCGTGCACGGCGGCGCGCGCCACGCCGCCCCGGAGCGCGTGGGCGAGTCGCTGCTCGCCGATCTCGACGCACTGGTCCCGCTGTCTCCGCTGCACCTGCCCGGCGGGATAGCCGGTATCCGCGAAGCGGCGGAGCGGCTGCCCGGCGTGCCGCAGGTCGCCTGCTTCGATACCGCGTTCCACCGCAGCATGCCGGACGTAGCGGCGCGCTTCGCCCTGCCGCGCGAGCTCTACGACGCGGGCGTGCGCCGCTACGGCTTCCACGGGCTGAGTTACGAATACATCGTCCGGCGGCTGGGCCCCGAGCTGCCCCCGCGCGTCGTCATCGCGCACCTCGGCAACGGCGCGAGCCTGGCCGCGGTGCAGGGCGGCCGCTGCATCGACACCACCATGGGACTCTCCCCCACCGGCGGCGTCATGATGGGCACGCGCAGCGGCGATCTGGATCCAGGCGTGCTCGTGTACCTCTCGCGCGAGCGCGGCCTCGACGCCGACGCGCTCGACCGCCTGGTGAACCGGGAGGCGGGTCTCTTCGGCGTCTCGGGCGTGAGCCCGGACATGAAGACGCTGCTTGAAGAGAGCCCGCACAATCCCGATGCAGAGCTTGCCGTCCGCATGTTCGTCTACCAGGTGCAGAAGGCCGTCGGCGCGCTGGCTGCCGCGCTGGGCGGACTCGACCTCCTGGTGTTCACCGGCGGCATCGGCGAGCGCGCAGCGCCGGTACGCCGCTCGATCGGGCGTGGGCTCGAGCACCTCGGCGTCGTGCTCGACGAGGAGCGCAACGAGCGTGGCGCCGACCCCGTGAGCGCCGCGGACAGCCGCATCGTCGTGCGCGTCGTTCCGACGGACGAGGACCTGATGATCGCGCGGCACACGTTCGACGTCGCGTTCGGTGGCAGGGGATAGCCGGGCCGCTCCCCTCACCTCGAAAATGGCAGCGTCACGAGGAAGATCGCGGCGCTCACCAGGATGACGAGCGGTCCCGCCGGCAGTCTTGTGGCCTCGAACAGCGTGACGCCGGCCACCGCGGAGAACGCGCCGATGGCGGCAGCGCCGAGCGCGTACTGCCCGAGGTTCTTCCCGACATTGCGCGCGGCGGCCGGAGGGATTGCGACGAGCGCCGCAGTGAGCAGGCCACCCACCATCTTCACGCCGAGCGCGACGACGATCGCGATGAGCAGCAGATAGACGAGATTGTAGCGCCGCACGTGGATGCCCTCGGACGCCGCCAGATCCTCCGAGATGTTGATGAGAACCAGCTTCGGGTAGATGCGGTGCACGCCCAGCATCAGGACGAGCGAGGCGCCTACCGAAAAAGCGGCGTCCCAGGGACCCGTCATCGAGATATCGCCGATGAGCGCGGTCTCCGCCTGCTGGACGGGCAGGAACAGGAAGGCGATGGCCACTCCGCTGGCGAAGACGAGGGCGGTCAGCGCCTCCATCGGCAGCTTCGTCTTCATCTCGAGCAGCCAGATCGCGAACACGCCGAGGATGACGAACGGAAAAGCGCCGATCGACATGTCGAAGCCGTAGATCAGCGCCAGCGCGATGCCCGGCAGCGTCAGGTGCCCCAGAGGACCGGCCACCAGCGCCATCCGCCGGCTGAGCATCAACGACCCGAGGTAGCCAGCGGCACCGCCGATAAAGACACCGGAAACCAGGCTCAGGACGAGGGGCTGGATCATGCGCCGCTACTCCTGATGGTGCTGGTAGTACTTCACCTCGGTCCCGTAGAGCTGCTCGAGCGCTTCCGGGGTCAGCACCGCGACCGGCGGACCGTGACAGATGGCCTGCCGGTTCAAACACAGAACGGTCGAGGAGAGCTTGTAGACCACTGCCAGGTCGTGCGTGACGATCAGCATGGTCAGGTCGCGCTCGCGATGCAGCCTCTCGAGGAGGTTGTAGACGGTCTCCTCCCCGGTGATGTCGACCCCGGTCGTGGGCTCGTCGAAGAGCAGGACTTGCGGATCGCCGACCAGCCCCCAGGCGATCAGGATGCGCTGGAACTGCCCCGACGACAGCTCGCCCATCCGTTGCTTCAACAGCTCGTCGCGCAGGCCGACGGCGCGCAGCATCTCGCGCGTCTCGAGCCCGGAGTGGCCCTTCAGCGCGAAAAAGTCGCCGACGCTGATGGGAATGTCGCGGATGTACGGCAGGCGCTGCGGCACGTAGCCGATGCGGACGCCCGCGCGCCACTCGATCGTGCCCCGGTGCGGCACCAGGCCCAGCAGCGTGCGGAGCAGCACCGTCTTGCCCGCGCCGTTCGGACCGAGAATCGTCAGGATCTCGCCGCGCTTCACGTTGAACGACAGGTTCTCGAGGATGATCTGGCGGTCGAATGTCACGCCCAGGTCGGAGACCTCGAGAACCGTGTCGTCGTCAGCGATCATCGCGGAGGCTCCGGACAGCCCTCACTCTAGCAGGCTGCGGAGCATCCACGCGGTCTTCTCGTGGACCTGCATGCGCTGGGTCAGGAGGTCGCACGTCGGCTGGTCGTTCACCTCCTCGGCCATCTTGAACGCGTTGCGGGCGGTGCGCGCGACGGTCTCGTGCCCTTCAACGAGTCGGCGGATCATGTCCTGTGCCTTGGGCACTCCCTCGTCGTCCTTGATCGACGTGAGCTCGGCGAACTGCCGGTAGGTGCCGGGGGCCGGGAATCCCAGAGCCCGGATCCGCTCCGCCACCAGATCGATCGCGAGCCAGAGCTCGTTGTACTGCTGCTCGAACATCAGGTGCAGCGTCTGGAACATGGGTCCCGTGACGTTCCAGTGGAAATTGTGGGTTTTCAGATAGAGCGTGTAGGTGTCGGCCTGGACCTTGGAGAGCGCGGCGGCGATCTGCTCCCGCGACTTCCTGTCGATGCCGATGTCGATGTCCATGGTTCCTCCTTCGTACGTCGGCGCTGGGAGCTGCCCTGGCATGGCGCCCGCTCGCGTCGAGCAGCCAACAACGATGCAGGTCCTGTGCCACATGTGGCGGTTTCGACATTGGCACAGCCGATGCAGGTGCTGCGGGGTCCCAACGGGGAAGAGCGGTTGAAGGAAATCAGTCAACCGCGGCGGCGGCACCGTGCGTCTTGAACGGCCGGGGCGGCCACTGATACGCTCGGGGGTGGTGTGAACCCGCTGCCGACAACGAGCGTCGTGCTTTTCGGGATCCTGCTGCTTCCAGCCTGTGGATCGAGCGGCAAGGGGGTGGCCAACAACGATCCCGGCAACCCGACCGGCGGCTCGGGCGGCAAGGGCGCGGCCACCGGAGACGCAGGTCCCTGGGCCGCGGGCGGCAAGGGGTCTGGCGGCGCGGGCGCGAGCGGGTCGGCCTGCGTGCCCCATAAGGAGAAGTGCGACGGCAAGGACGACAACTGCGACGGCAAAGTCGACAACGGCAGCAACCTATGCCCCACGAGCGCCACATGTACTGGCGACTGGTCGTGCACGACCACCAATGGGGGTCTTTCTTCGGCGCATCACGCAGTGACCGTGGAGACGGGCCGTTGCATCGATGGCTCGTGCGAGACGGTGACCTGCCACGAAGACTGGGGTTGCTACTGCGCCAACGGATGCTCAGGTGCGTGCACCGATGGCACCGGATGCAACGACGGTTTCGTGGGTACGCACGACTACTACGACTCGTGCCAGGGCAAGGGCTATCCGGTTCCGGACGACTGCCCCTGAACCCCCCGGAATCCACCGCAAGCTGCTCGACGCGCGCCTAGGCCGCGCGGCAGCCGCACGCCGCTCTGCGCTCTTCTATCGCTGGCGCCGACCCGGCATCTGCCACGCTCTCGACGAGCTCTTCGATGGCGCCGCGGCAACCTCCGCAGCACGTACCCGCGCCGCAGGCTGCGCCGACTTCGTCGACGTCACGGGCGCCCTCGCTGATGGCTTCAAGGATCCGGTGGTGGTTCACCGTGCGGCAATGGCAGACGATCACGTAATTGAAAATGACTCTCATTTTCAATTTGGCAAGGGCTACCGTGTAACTTATTGGAATTACGTGCAATTTAGATGCGGGTCGCACCTGCGACGGGACAACGCTAGCTTGAAGACCATGAAGGGCGACCCGCAGATCCACGAGCTGTTGAACCAGGTCCTGACCGCCGAGCTCACCGCCATCAACCAGTACTTCGTGCACTCGCGCATGTGCGAAAACTGGGGCTACCGTCGGCTCGCCGAAAAGAAACGTCACGAGTCGATCGAGGAGATGAAGCACGCCGACCTGCTGATCGAACGGCTGCTGTTCCTCGAGGGAGTCCCCAACATGCAGCGCCTCGGTTCGGTGCGCGTCGGCGAGGACGCGATCGAGCAGCACGAGCTGGATCTGGCTCTTGAAGTCGACGCGGTCGAGCGGATCAATCGCGGCATCCAGGTCGCGCTCGACAAGCACGACGCGGGCACACGCGAGCTGCTCGAGCGCATCCTGCAGCAGGAAGAGGAATCGATCGACTGGCACGAGGCGCAGCTGCATGTCGTCAAGGAGATCGGCCGCGAGCACTACCTCGCGCAACAGCTCCGCGAGTGACGCAAACTTGCGATCACCCTGCCCTCGCCGCCGTCGTCGAGTGCTTCGTGGAGCGCGCCAAACGGCGGCTGGGACGGGACCCTGAGTTGATCAGAAACCGATGCCGAGCACGCTGCGCACCCAGATGTTGCCGAAGGTCTCCGCGGGCTGGAGCGTGTGGTTGCGATCGCTCAGCCGGAAGTAGACACCGGTCGACCACCAGAGCTGTCCGAATTCCAGCAGCAGCGCGGGACCCAGATAGTGATGGGGCCCGAGCCCGAAGGGGCGCGGCGAGGGCGGGTGCTGCTCGGGATACTCGGCGTGCATCCACCATTCGAGGCCCGGCTGGACCGTGGGCGTGATCTCCACGGTCGCGCCGGCCGAAGGCGTCAGCACGAAGTCGCGCGTGCCGCCGTAGTAGATCTCCTGCTCCGCGGTGGCGTTGGCGATGAGCCTGAGCGGCCCCAACCGCCGCTGCAGGATCACCTTCCCCTCGAGCTCCACCTCGCGCTCGTTCTCGGACACCTCGCCGTACAGCCCGACATCGATGGGCCAGTCGCCGGTGGGCGCGAGCTGGTAGCGGAGCCGCTGCTTCATCCCGTTGCCTTCCGTGCCGCGCGGTATCGACGCGAAGCCGCTCGTGGGCGCAGGAACGAGCGTCACGTAGAGGCCGAGCTCGAGGCGGTCCGTGAGGCCGTGCTCGAACTCGGTCTGGAACTGGCTGAGCCCGTACCAGACCCTGTCGCCGCTCGAGGCGGAGTACGCGCGGACGGGGACCAGGTCGACGTACTGTTCGAGCTCCGTCGCGTCCTTCTGCAGCTGCTCGTGCTGGTAGGTGAACGGCAGCGGTCTGGGATTCGCCGCGGCGCGCGCGCCCGTCGCGGAAACCGCCAGCGCCGCGACCGCGCCGCACAACCAGAAGCGGGGCAACATCGGTCTCAGAAATTATCGAGCGAGAGGGGCTTCGCGCAGATGGCGTCGTTTCCGCAGGCGGCGTGGCACTTGTTGCAGCCGCCGGCCGCGTCGCCTCCGTAGGTGTCGCCTGCGGGCGGGGCCGCGCCGCGCCACACGATGCGGACGCCGTCGGTCCCATCGTCGAGATTCGCCAGGTCGAACCACTCCCACCCGGGCGCGCCGGTGTTGTAGCCGCCGCCACGCTTCACGGCCGCGAAGATTTCGTGCGGGATCGTGCCGCCGGTGGCTTCCTTGACGATGATCGTCCCGACCGGAAAGGCCTTGCTGCCGTGGGGAGGCAGCGAGTTGACGTACTCGGTGACGGTGCTGCCGTCGTGGATGCCCGCGAGCGCTGCGTCGTCGGTCACGTCGTAGCTCCGCCAGCTGTGGTAGCCGCGGAAGTCGCTGGCGAAGGCCAGGAATGTGGCCGAGGAGCCTTGGGATGCCGGCGCTGCCCCGCCACAGCCCACACCGGCAAGCGCAGCGGCCAGCAACGATAGGCGTAGCCAATTCGTCCTGTTGAAGAGTCGAATGCTCTCGTGGCTCATCTTCCAACCGTTACAGAAGTTGCTTTTCGAGTGCCTCGAGCAGACCAAGTGCCTGTGATCGCGTGGGACGCCCAACAACGACATCACAGGAATATCCGGTGGCCTTCTGCAGACGTGAGCGCAGCGCCTGGACTGCATCGTGGCGCGCACGCGTGATGCGCTCGCGTGCTCTGCTGTCCAGGCGCGTGTCCAGCCAGCGCGCCACCGCCCAGGAAAGCGCGGCGTGACGTGCCTCGTCCTCGGCAAGGACGGCGAATATCCGACCGAATGAACGGTCTGTCGCGAAACGTTCCTGCCAGGCGAGGAGAGCCGCGCCGTAGGTCTCGTGGACGCAGCCCTCGATGGCGTTCTCGTGCGCCATGCTTTCGAGTGTTCTCTCGTTCTCGTGGCGGACACGCGGCGTTGCGATGCGAGCGCCGTGCTGCCGGGCAAGCCGCGCCATGATCCGTGCATGCCTGATTTCGTCCTGGCGCGCCTGCTCGGCGCCACCGATCAGCAAGGCCGGCGCGCCCCACAAAAGGAGCTCGTCGCGCAGGCGATCGAAGGCGATCACGCTGGCAGCCTCCTCGTGCGCCATGCTGCCGAAGTAGGCGCCGAGGGCGTCGACTGCCGCGACTGCGGGCGGCTCCTCCAGACCCGCGGGACGCCGTCCGCTTCCGCCGATGCAGTCCGTGCATTCGAGCGTGACCGCGCCGTTCGGGCCCGGCGCGAACGCGTCGCCTTCGCATCCCTTCCCCTGCGCCAACCTGCAACCGAAAAACGTGCGGTCAGCCAGCGACGCGTCGGGCGGATCGGGCCTGTACAGGTCGCAGCCGACGACGACGAGACCGCTATCGGCAAAACCGCAAGGCAGGCGGTACCAGCAGCCGGGGTCGGCGTCGGCGTCGGGACCGGTGTCGGTAGCCGCGTCGCGCGGTCCACTGGTGATGAGGCAGGCGCTCTCGGCGTCGGCGTCCACCGCGATGGCCGCATCGGCGTCCGGGCTTCCGCCGTCGGGCGATGGGGCGTCGGCGGCTGCGTCGCGCGGGGTCGTGCGATGCGCACCGGACGACGACTCGCCGCATGCGGCTGCGGCGCCCAGCGGCGCCACCGCAACCAGAGCAGCGCCCAGCGCCAGCCGCATCCGACGCTGCTCGGCGAGCAGGCTTCTCCAGATCAATCCGCGCATGGATGGCCCTGTCGCGTGCGGCGCGAGCGGCAGCTCCGGCCGCTCACGGCGCGGCGCGGAGGAGGGGGCTCGCGACGCAGCGGGTCCGTTGACACAGGCCGGAGAGTAGGGCATCTCTATTGAAAATGAAAATGAAAATCATTTTCATCCTTGCTTTCTGCGGGGCCTGCTCGGCAAAAAAGCCCTCTGGAACGCACCCCCACGCCGATGCCGGCCCTGGGCTGCAGTCGGCCAGCATCACCGCCAGCGTGGGCAGCACCCGCTTCGAGAGCCGGGACGCATTCCTGGCCGGCGCCGAGATGCAGATCTCCGGCGAGCCCTTCGCCGAGGCCATGGGGCGCGATCTCGGCGGATACAGCCGCGACCACGTCCCGACGGACATCTACTTCGACAGCTCGCCGGGCGCGACCGGACCCTGGATCGATCTGCCCGGCTTCTCCACGGGCGTGGAGAGCTACGAGTACTCCAAGCAGCCGATGAACAATCTCGCGTTCGAGTCGGGCGCGGGAACCTCGCTCGTCTACGGACCGCTCGTCAATCCCGACGGCCGCTCCGGCGCCGAAGCCGTCGGTCTGCTCGCCGACCGGGTCCAGCACTTCGCCGAAGCGAGCCACGCGTTCGGCCGCTTCGTCTTCGCCGCGGGCACGTACCCGATCGACAATCCCCGCAACGGCAACCGGAACTCGCTCGGCGAGGGCAAACCCGCGGACAACCCGCTCGGCTGGCCCGGCATCTGGCCGACGACGCACGTGTTCTCGAGCTTCGATCCGGCAATCGATCCGACGGGCGCCGCGGTTCTCGGCTGCACCATCAGCTCGGACGACGATCCCGGCGCCACCGGTTCGCTGCTGAGCGCCGACTACGAGTGCGACGCGACGAGCCTGCACCTGCCCAACCGCGACCAGCAGGTCGACAAGATCGTCTCGCCCGGAGCCGACGGCTTCAGCGCGTGGAAGTACGGGCTGTGGGTCCTCAACTACCTGCAGGTGATGCACGACTCCGCCGAAGCGCCGGTCGCGGAAGTCGACGACGCGGCACTGGACCAGGTCGGAAGGGTGGACAACCAGGTCGTCG
The DNA here is from genome assembly GCA_963826085.1 of uncultured delta proteobacterium. Taxonomy (GTDB): domain Bacteria; phylum Myxococcota_A; class Polyangia; order Polyangiales; family Polyangiaceae; genus CAWDXG01. Next base: position 1,454,138 of record CAWGVN010000001.1, read on the forward strand.
GTCGCGACGACAGCAAGACCGCCACGAAAGCGGGCACCTATCTCGGCTCGAGCGACATCGAGGGCTTCCAGGCCGCGCTGTTCATCGAGGAGCTCGACGACCGCGCCGAGGACTGGCTGATGCACCTCGGCACGAGCGACGGCACGACGCTCTCGGGCTTCGCGTCGCTGGATGCGGCCCTGGCGTACGACTACGCGACGCCGCTCCGCTGGTTCCCCGCCGCGGTCAAGGTGACGGAGACGGACGACGGCTCCGGCTTCCCGCGCCCGGCGTATTCGCTCTCGAGCCCTGACACGCACCTGCTCGACCTGCTCGGCATGGTGCTCGGCTACTCGGAGATCTACGCCCTGACCGACACGGCCAACGCCGGCGTGGGCGGCTCGCAGCCGGCGCGCGCCTACTTCGACGGCGATCCGTTCCCGGCCGACGACCAGAAAGCGGACGGTGAGCCCACGCTGCACGACCGCGCCCTCGGCGTGCTGCGCGTCGCTCTGGTCGATCTGGATCGACTGCACGTCGATCCGGCATCCGGAGTGCTCGTCGACGACGTGACGATGAAGGGCGCCTCGCCAAGCCGCGGCGCGACCGTTTCCACGACCTCCGTCGCCTATTCCATCCTGGCGCTCCGCAACGCGCTCAGGTCGCTCGGTTCGCAGCTGCAGCTCTATTCCAACAACAAGCCGGACACCGCCATCGGCAAGACGCCCTTCGACGCACTGCCCGGCCACCCGCCCTCGGGCGGCACGCTGATAGGACGCATGCAGCAGATCCTGCGCGCCGAAGCGGGCCTGCTTTTCGATCACCTGACCGACGACAGCGGCCAGGCCTGGGATGGCTGGGACGTCGACAAGGGCGCGCGGCTCGACGACCACGACCTGCTCGACGCGCACACCGCCGCCGTGCGCGGTCTGTTCGCGGCGTATCTGGCGACCGGGGATGTCCGCTACCGGGAGCGCGCGATCGCCGTCTTCAACCGGCTACAGAGCGTCTTCTACGACGCGGACGCGCGGATCTACGACGCGACGCCCGCGCCGGCCGACAGCGTCGAGTACACGCCGCTCCGCTTCGCGCTCCTCTCGAGCACGCTGCGCGACATGTACGAGCTCGTCGCCGTACGGCCCGAAGAGCAGGCCCTCAAGCCGCTGCTCGAATCGCGCGTGGGCCGGCTCGACAAGCTGGTCCTGAACGGCTGGGACGACCGCGACGAGAACCGCCTCGTCGACTGGCCGGACGAGTGCGTGGACGACAAGGGCGGCCTACCGCGAGGCGGCCTGGAGATGGCCGAGCGCACGCTGACCGGCGAGACCGGCAGCAAGCAGGACCAGTTCCTGCCGGGGCAGCGCAACGCGACGTCCGACCGCGATCACGACTGCGTACCGGAGATCGACGACGCCAAGCTGCCGGCGGCCCTGGCCAGCTCGGTGACGTTCACCATTCACAGGAGCACACCATGAGAATCCCTGGAGCGGCAGTGGCTCTCGTCCTGGGCACAGTCGCGTGCTCATCATCCCCGCCCGCTTCCGGTGGAGCCGCGCACGTCGCGACGCACTCGGCGTCGCTGGGGCTGTCGTCCGACGGACGGCTGCTGTTCGTCGCCAATCCAGAGGCAGATTCGGTATCCGTCGTCGACGTGAAGGAGCGCAAGCTACAGCGCGAGATCCTGCTCGCGCCCTCGCCGCCCGCTGTGGACCCGGGCACGGGCGCGTACACGCCGGCGGTGATGCCGCGCGACGTGGCGCTGTCGCCGGACGGCGCGACGCTGTACGTGACCGGAGAGCGCTCGAGCAGGCTGTACGCGGTCAACGTCGAGTCGGCGAAGATCACCGGCAGCGTGCGCGTGGGCAGCGAGCCGGTCGGCGTGGTGGTTTCCAGCGACGGGAAGCACGCTTTCGTCTCCTGTTCGCAGGACGGCAGCGTCGTCGAGGTCGACACCCGCACGCTCGCGGTCACGGCGAGCGTTGCCGTCCCGGGAGAGCCCTGGGCCCTCGGCTGGTCGCGGGGCGAAAAGCGACTCTACGCGACCCAGTTTCTCGGTCCGGGTGCCGCGGAAATCTCGCCGGCAACCATGAAGCTGGTCGCCGCCCATGCGATTGCGGATGTCGCCGCGCGCGGCGACAAGCGCCTGGCCCACGGCCAGGCGCGCGGCCTGTACGACATCGCCCCCCGTCCAGGCTCGAGCGAGATGTGGGTGGCGCACACGCTGCTCGGCACGGACACCGCCCAGCCCGATCTCGACTTCGAATCGACGGCGTTCCCGGCCTTCTCGGTGCTCGGCGCTGGCGCGGAGCAGACGTTCTCCACCGACGCGCAGGACATCCCCGGCATCGACGGCTCGATCTCCGACGTGGTGTCGGGTCCGCACGCCTTCGCGTTCACGAACGACGGGCGCTACGCTCTGATCGTCGACGCCAACAGCGAGGACGTGATGATCGTCGACGCGCGCACGCGGCTCGAAGTCGGCCTGGTGCGTCCCCTGCCCGGCGCGATGCCCGACGGCATCGTGCTCTCGCTGGACGGCAAGAAGGCGTACGTCGACGAGCGCATCTCGGGCAACGTCGCCGTGCTCGATCTGGACGAGTCGGGGGACGTTCTCGACGCGACGGTGGACGGCAAGCCCATCCCGCGGCTCTCGAAGGACCCCATGCCGAAGGAGCTCCGGCTCGGACAGCACGTCTTCAATTCCGCCAACAGCACCGAGTTCCCGGTCACGACGGATCACTGGATCTCCTGCGCGACCTGTCACATGGAAGGCCGCAGCGACGCGGTCACGTGGCTGTTCGCGCAGGGCCCGCGCGACACGCCGTCCAACGCGGGCGGCATGCTCGGCACCGGCTTTCTGTTCCGCACCGCAGACCGCACCCAGGTGCAGGACTACTTCCAGACGGTGAACGTGGAGCAGGGCGGCAATTTCGACCCCGTCGCGCAGAAGGATCTGCTCGACGCGCTCGCGGACTATGTGAACCACGCCATTCCGCTTCCCGTGCCGCCCACCACGGATCCGTCGCTGGTCCAGAAGGGCAAGAAGGTCTTCGCGGACTCCGGCTGCGGAAGCTGTCATTCGGGGCCGCGCTTCACCGATTCCGGCGCGGGCAACCCCACGCTGGATCTCGCCGGGCCGCTCACGCTGCACGACATCGGCACCTGCGTGAAGTCGGGGCCGTTCCCGGACGTCGCCCACGATGACATCGACGATAACCCGCGATCGGCGTGCGACTTCGACACGCCGTCGCTCAACGGCGTCGCGTCGACGCCGCCGTATCTGCACGACGGCAGCGCCGCGACGCTCGACGATGCAGTCAAGAGGATGCCGGGCGCGCCCGATAACGCCGACGACCTCAGGGCGATCGTCGAGTATCTGCGGTCGCTGTGAGGGGCACGATGCGCGCACCGGCTGCAATCTTCCTGGTCCTCGCGCTGGCGGGCTGCTCGTCGCCCGCACCTGCCGATCGCGCCTGCAAGCTCGCGCTGTCCGGCAACGTCGCGGAGACCTCCGACCTCGGAAAGGACTGCGCGACGCTGAAGGCGTCCAGCGGTGGCGGCTACTCGCTCCAGGTCCAGGCCAGCACGGACGAGATCCAGACGTTGACGTTCCGCTTCGATCTGGGATCGGCGCCTGCAGCCGGCGCGTATTCGCCTGCGAGCGTCGCCGGCTGGAGCGCCGCCGCGCTCCGTTCCAGCAAGTCCGCGTGCATCCTGTCCGCCGGGAGCACGTCGGTGCCGCAGGGCTACTTCACGCTCGATCTCGAGTCGGTCGAGGCGCGCGCCGGCGGCGTGGCACACGGCTCGCTGGATCTGACCATGAACGTGCACGCGCCGCCGGCGACCGACTGCGGCCCCGGCGACACGGAACAGGTGACGCTTCAATTCTGAGCGGCGCCGCTACTTCACGCCGACCTTGCCGTGACAGCCGGCGCAGGTCGCCAGGAACTCGCCGTACAGCGAAGCCCGCGCGGCGGCCTTCGCGTCCCGGCCCTTGGCGCCGTAGCTGTGGACCTTCTGCGCGAACAGCTCGACCTCGGGCGGGATGCTCTTCTCGCCGTTCAGCGCGCGCTCGGTCAAAGGAGCGTCGGCGAGCACGTCGGCGCCCTTCGCCCACGAGGTGTCGGAGGGACCGATCAGACCGTCCCACATCCGATCCGCGGCCCACTGGTGGCGGATCATGTGCAACGCCGCGCCGGATCCCTCGGCGGGCGGAGTGCCGGGCTCGAGCTTGGGTCCGCCGAGAGCCTTGTGGCACGAGCCGCACGCGGCTCCCATCTCGGCCACCGCTTGTGCCGCGCTGTCGAGATCTTTCGCGTCGACGGCGTGCTGTGCAGCGGTATGCATGGCCTGCATGTGCGACCGCCAGTTGTCCGGCGCCTGCGACAGCTCGTGCTTCGCCATCCAGTCCGCTTCCTTCTTCAGCGTCGCGACATCGCCGTGGATCACGGCGTTCTTCATCGCCGCTGCTTTCGTGAAGTGCTCGGTCATGCGCTTCTTAAGCGTCGGCGTTGCGGACTCGCTCGCGGGCGGAGCCGGTGCAGCTGGCACAGGCTCCGCGCTCGACGCCGCCCCCCGTGTCCCCTTGTCACAGCTCAAGACTCCCAACGCCAGCGGGATGAACATCAACATCAGAGCTCGCTGCATGTTGCCCTCCCCTCTCTTTCTGCCTGCAGGGCAAGCAAGGGATGTGCCGGCGGACTTCCAGCGAGACAGGAATACACCGCCCGCAGGCGCGGCCCATGCATGCCTCGGAGCATGATCGTCTCGGCAGCGAGACGCGTCGCATCGGTGCTGGCCGGGGTCGCGCTGCTGCTCGGCGGCTCCTGCGCGGGCGGCTCGCACCACGAGCAGGTGGACGCCTGCTCGCCTACACCCGAAGTGTGCGACGGCATCGACAACGACTGCGACGGCGAGATTGACGAGGGACTCGTCTGCTGTCCGGCCGACATGACGAGCGTCGGTGAGCGATACTGCATCGATCGCTGGGAAGCGTCGCGGCCCGATGCCACAACCGACTCCGCGGGACTGGACGAGAGCGAGGCGACCTCGCGCCCCGGCGTGCTGCCGTGGAAGACGGGCGGCACGTCCACCGGCTACGCGGCAGCGGAAAATGCCTGCGATGCGGCCGGCAAGCGACTGTGCACGGCGGCCGAGTGGCTGTCGGCCTGCGTGGGGCCCGACAAGACGACGTACTGCTACGGAAACACCTACGACCCGGTGGCCTGCAACGGCATCGACGCGCACTGCGACGACCCGGAGCCCGGCTGCGGCGCCGCCGATCGGGCGCAGGGAATCGTGCACTTCCGTCTCGAGCCCACCGGAGCGTTTCCACTCTGCACGAACGACTACGGCGTGTACGACATCAACGGGAACCTCTGGGAGTTCGTCCAGTCCCCGGCCAGCGCGCTCCACGTCCGCGGCGGGGCCTACAACTGCGGGGACTCCGCGTATCTGCACCGCTGCGCGTACGTCTCCCCGGCCGGAAGAGGACCAAGGCCGGATTCCGGGGCTGAGCGATCACGCCCCACAGGAGTGAGCGCCTCCGCAGGCACTGCGCGAGCGGGATTCCGCCGCGCACGTGCTTCGCCAGTTCCCTGGCACAGGCGATGCTGTGGTTGGCCGATCGCGACGGGAGCTGCGCCGCTCCGTGCACGTAGAAGCGCTGGCCCTGTACCAGCTCTTCAGCGGCCGCCGGTACGGGGTCATCGAGCCAACGCGCGTGTGGGCGCGGGCACCAGCGACGCACCTCCGCGGCTTTCGTGCATGCACGGCCGCGGATCGCCAAAAGCTCCGCCGCGACGTTGCCGACCGAAGCGAGCTCGGGTTCGGCATATCCGGAGAGGAGCGCGACGTTCCCCACGCGCGTCTCGAACATTGAACGCGCGCGGGCGAGCACCGGTCCGGCGGGCGCCTCCACCCACCGCTCGCCGGGCGGGCGCGTAGGGACGCCAAGATACGCAGTGCTCGGCTTCAACCCGGCCACGAAATCGGCAGTAGCCGCGATGGTGTCCTCCGCGTCGTTGCTTCCCTTGACGAGCATCGTCTCGGTGACGAGCGTGCCGCGGAACACGGCTGCAAACCGACGCACTCCGTCCAGCACGTCAGCGAACGACAGGCGCGCATCCGGACGGTCGAGCCTGCGCACTACGCTCGCGACGGTGTGATGGTGAAGGTGTCCCAGCCGCCTTAACAGATGTAACGCTCGTCCGGCTTCCACAAGAGCGAGGCATTCGTCATGACCGCGACCGGGAGACCGAGCGGACGGAGCAGTTCGATCTCCTGTCCGAGACCGGCATCCAGCGTGGGCTCGCCATCGGGAACGAAGCTCAGGTAGTCAATCCCTTCGCCGCGCTCTCGCAGAGCTTCGACCCGCGCGCCCACCGCGGATGCGATGGTTTCCGGCACGTGGAAAGTCCGACGCTCCACGCCCGTCTGTTTCGTGGCGCCCAGCTGGCAGTACACGCACGAATAGGAGCACGTCTTCATCGGGACGTTGTTCACGCCTAGCGAGCGGCCCAGGCGCCGCGAAGGAACCGGGCCGAAGACCAGCTCAGCGTCGCCCGGCATGGCGTCCAGGTCCCCTGCTCATGCAGCGACGGAAGGCCGGAAGATGGCGCTCCGCGGAGGCGCGGCGCAGATTGTCGAACACCGCCAGGATGTCGGACCGCGTCGTGCTCTGCATCAATCGCTCGTAGAGCGCGACATTCGCGATTTCTGCATCGACGCCGGCTTCGCTCGCCTCGCGGACGCTCGCGAAGTGAGCAACGCGACCCGGCCACGTGTTGTCGGGCACGCGCAGATCGTAGCGTTTGAACAGCGCGCGCAGCGCTTCGATGTGTCTCTCCTCGGACTCGCGGATGTTGATGAACGGCCGTTCGGGGCCGAAGTCGGCGATCACCCGGTCGTAGGTCGCCCACGCCTGGTATTCGTCGTCCAGAGCCTCGCGCAGCGCCTGTGATTCCCTGTCTTCCAGCACGGACATTGCGGTTCTCCTTGGCCGCCCGAAAGGCAGCACGGACCGTGCCAGGACGGGCGTCCCCGGGAAATCAGGGCGCCGCCGCAATCGATTCGCGGAGTCTTCCGCTCTGCGCAACCGCTTCGCACAGGTTGTCCGTGGGCTGTGGATTCCTCGTGACCGTTCGGGCGGCGTGGCATGTCGGATGCTTCCTGCTCCAGCAGGGAGGGTGACGACATGCTGCGCATCAGACACTGCATTCTGGCCACTTGCTCGCTGTTTGCTGCCGCAGCCTGCGGCTCGAACGCGACGGTGACGGAGCTCCCGGCGCGTCTGGAAGTGAACATCCAGGTCACGGGGACCGACAACATCCAGCCGATGATGGACGAGCTCGAGAAACGAGGCATCGTGGCGACGGTCTGGCTGAGCGGCGCCGAGATTGACGGTGAATGCTCCGCGGTCGGCGGCTGGGCCGGCGCGGCTCCGAGATCGCCGGCAAGTACCCGACGGAGATCGGCGACGACACGACTCGGCAGGAGCAGGAAGACGAGATGTCCGCCATTGCCGAGGCGGGCGCCCACTGCGGTGCTGGAACGATCACGGGCTTCCGCGCGAACCGCTTCACCGCGAACGAAGACACCTACGCGCTGCTGGACGAGAGGAACCTCGGCTACCTCGAGCGGAGCGCCCGCGCGGAGCAATTCTCCGTGTACACGTTCAAGCCGTATCCGTTCCAGGGCCACTCCTTCGCGGTGCTGCCCATGCCCATCGTCGTCTACTACGGCCAGACATCGTCCATGTGCGACAACGCCTGCCAGTCGATGATGAACCCGGACCAGCTTCTCGCGTACGAGAAGAGGGCGATCGCCATGCACCTGCGCACCGGCGAGCCACTCATCTTCGAGTGGCACCCGGGCACGACCTACCCGGGCGACCAGAAAGGCTGGTGGGGCGCGTTCACCGGCCTGCTCGATGAGCTCGAGGCCCGCGGCTCGGCCGTGCGGTTCGTCACCGCGCGTCAGCTCGTCGAAAAGTACGCCATCGCCCGGTGAATCTCCGGCGCACGCTGGAGAGCGCGTGGCGGAATGCAAAGCTTTGCCATCTCGCCCGCTGCTCATCCCCGGCGTGATCGACTCGACCACGAACTTCATCGAGCGAGCGGCGCCTCCGCCATGTTCCGATCGAACACCCCGAGCGTCGTGGCCGCGCCGACGAAGAAGGGGCCCGCTCCGCCAGCATGATGCGCCGCGCGCCAGCACGTCACCGTACGTACAACCGGAGTCGCGCCATCACCGTTCGCGGCCAGCCGGGCGTGTAGTGGATACCGGTGACCTGAGCGGGCTCGTACGCGAGCCGCGAGGTCGTCGGACGCACTCGACAGGGCGCTAGAGCTCGCTCGCTCGAGTCCTCCGCCTGTTTTCGAGCGCGAGCGCGCCGCCCTCGACTACGGGCCGTCGCAGTGACCCTGCCGATCGCGGTGTCGACGACGCGCTCTTCGACCGCCTACGCGCACGATCACTTCGACGGAACGACGCCGATTGTCGAGCTCACGCGAGGCGCGTGAGGGTGCGCGTGGCGCCAGGGCCACGAGCCGGCGTTGCCGGCGTTTTCGCGGAAGCGCGCGCGTGTAGCGTCGTCGGCGTGCGAAGAGCCAGTTCGAGATGTGATAGCGGGCGCCGAGCTCGTGCCGACGCGGCGCGTGCGCCCGAAGCCTCGGTGCCGCCCGAATCGCCGCTCCAGACGAGCTCCGAGTCCAGGTCGAGCACGAAGGCGTCTGCCCTGAGGTCGAGACCGCGCAGGGGCACGACACGAACGCCCACTTCGTAGCCCATGGCGGGGGTGAGCAGCGTCGCCGCATTCTGCCGAGCACCACACCGCGCGCGTCGTTGGAGTGGAAGCCACGCCCCACGTCGAGAAAGAGATCGAGCGCCCGGACCGGCGACAGCACGATCATCGCCTTGGGCAGAAGCAGGCTCGCTCCCTTCTCGCCGCTCGTCTTCGTCGGCTGGACGCCGAGGTGGTCGTCTACCGCCACATCCGCTCGCTGTCCGCGCAGTCCCAGAACGACCCGCAGGAAATCGAGTAGCCGCGCATCCTCCTCGACGTACACGCCGATCTCGCTCTCCGAGATACCCGCGTCCACGCGCGCCTGGAGTCGGTGCCGGCTTCTATCGTGGTAGAGCGCATTGGCGATCTCGTCCGCGCGGCCACTGCACGACGACGCGGTCGTCAGACGCGCGCTCCCGATGCGAGCGTGCTGCCGCACGCGGAACTGCCGCCGGCAACGACGCGTTCAACGTCCTGTCTATCTCGTGGCCGTGCAGAGGATCGTCGAGGAAGAACGTGAAGTTCGAATAGAGCGTGAAGCGGTACTTGATGAGATAGGCGAGGGCCCTCAGGTCGGCATCCTTGCCGATGATGGAATAGTCGGCCGAAGCCATGTGGCGCTGGGTGGACCCGCCTTCGCTCGGATCCACCGCGCTGAAGTGGTCGATGCAGGGCTGTCCGTAAGCGCTGGGCGGTGGCACGCCGGCTTCGCCTTCGCCGCATACGGCGCGCGCGGGGTTCTGCCCGGACCCGTGCCAGCTCGATCCATACGACATCTACGTGAGCGCGAGCTTGCCGCGGGGCGAAAGGTCGTGGGTGACGCGCGCGTAGGTGCTGTAGCGCTGCAGGCGCTCGGGATCCCTTCGAAGGCGCCCGGCGTCCTTGTACAGTCCAACGACGACTAGCGAGCGCCACGCATCCTTGCGGGCGAGAGCAACCGGGTCCGGGCAAGGGCCCTGGTGGCGATGGATTGCGCTAGCTCTCCGGCAGCTTCTCGGCCATGTGCAGGTCGACCGCGCCCGCGGTGTCGAAGTCGCCCAGCTCCGCGTAGTACGGGCCCTTGTAGCCGTGGAGCTGACCGCGAGCTCGGGGATCAGGAAGTGGAAGTCGGAGTAGCCCTGACAGTGACAGTGGCTCGGCATGTTGATAGGCACGCCGTCGACAGAGAACGCGAGTCGGTGCCGGATCGAATCAATCCCCGCTGGGGGTATACTTCGCGGGAGGCGAATAGTCTGGCACGGCCTCTAGTATGTCGCTGGGCGGAGGTGGGGGCGCAGCTCAAGCTCGCGGTGACTGTGTGCACCTCTGACGCTGCTATGGGCTCGCCACTTGGGCGATGGCCTTCACGGTACTAGATGGGCTGTCGGAGGGACTGGACGGTGTCGGTGCGCCGCTGGCAGAGGAGGTGGAAGTGGGGGGAGAGGTAGCTTGAGAGAGGATAGAAGAGGAAATGGAGAGAGAGGAGAGAGAAAAAGAGATAGCAACTAATAGAAGTTAAGTAGAATGGGAGAAGAGTAGCAAAAATAATAGAATAAGAAGGGGGTATAGGGAGGGTGGGGTATATTGGGGCGCATGTCTTCGTCACAATCGCGCCGCGACTTTCTGGCGGGCGCTTCGTGCGCGACCTTGTCGCTGGCTCTGCCGGCCTGCGGCAACAGCACCAAATCGAGCGGCCATGACAAGGCGGCCATTGCGCTGACGAAGGGTCCGTGGGTGTCGCTCACGTCGACGACCTCGGCACGGCTGCGCTTCGAGACGCTGGAAGCCCGCGCGGCTTCGGTCACGCTGCGCTTCGACGGCACCTCGCAGAAGAAGACGCCAGCGCTCTCGCAGAAGACCCTGACCTACCACTGGGCGGATGCGCTGGTCTCGTCCACAGGCGCGCCGCCGGACGAGCCGGGCCTGCACGTCCTGCAGGACGTGGCGATCGAGGACCTGACGCCCGGCCAGACCTACCAGTGGGAAGTGAACCTGGGCGGGGGCAACGTCCGCAAGGGCAGCTTCCGCGCGCCGCCGCCGGCGAGCGATGCGGTGCGCATCGGCTGGATCGCCGACACGATGTACCCGGCCTACAAGACGCCGATCGCGAGCTTGATCGACGCGGCGCCGGACGTGGTGGTCCACGGCGGGGACATCCAGTACCAGACCAATCCCATCGACACCTGGAATGGGCTGTTCCAGGCGATGAGCGGACTGAACGCGCTCGCCCCGCTCCAGATCATCGTCGGCAACCACGAGTTCGAGAGCGAGAACGAGATCCAGGTGATGTACGACCGGCTCACCGGCGGCCAGTGGGGGTCGAGCGACAAGGAGCGCTACGGCAGCTTCCGCTACGGGCCGGCGCTGGTGGTGTGCCTGGACAGCGAGAGCAGCGGTCTCGAAGATCCGACGAGCGCGCAGCGCAAGTGGCTCGAGCCATTGCTCGCCAATCCCGGAGCAAAGGCCGTGATCGTGGCCTTCCACCGCCCGCTGTACACGCTGTCCAAGTACTGGCGCTCGGACGGCGCGTCACGCGACGCCCTGCACGCGCTGTTCCTGAAATACGGCGTCCGTCTCGTCATGTCCGGGCACGCCCACTGCTACGAGCACTTCCTGGTGGACAGCGTCCACTACGTCGTGGACGGCGGCGGCGGGGCGCTGATCTACGATCCGCGCGCGGGCGCCGCGGCCGTGGACGCCGCGCGTCCCGGTGAGAGCAAGCTCCAGCTTACGGCGCTGAAATCGCAGGGCGCCTGCACGATCAACGTCGCTCCGGACGGCAGCATGAACGTGAAGCGGCTGTCCGCGAGCGGCGCGGACGACGCGTTCTCGGTCACGGCGTAGACGACGGAGCAATTGACAGCACTGCACGGATTGTGAAGTCTTACGACGCGTGAGCGGAGATCACGCGGCGTTTGGGTTTTGGTGTTTGTGTTGTATGGGGGGGATGGTATGTGATAGGGTGGTGGTGTGGAGCAGGGAGCTGGTGGAGGTACTAGGGAGTCAGCAGTGAGCATTGCAGGTGCAGGGGAGGGGAGCTGTGGGTTGAAATCACTGCACGATGGGAGGGGGTGTGCGGGCTAGGGCTGTGTTTTGTGCGGGTTTCCGGGTGCGTTGGGAGCTGCGTCAGGCGAAGCGGCTCGCTTCGCTCTGGCTCGACTGCGCTGCGTGATCACGTCTGCTGATAGTTCCGCGCGCGTGCTCGCGGGCGCGCCTCCCGTCCGCTTGTTGATGGAGGCTCCACGGTGCTAGCGCTGTCGGCGCGGATCGCGCGGGTCGCCAGTCTCCGGCGAGCGCGCAGGGACAGCAGACAGCGAGGTGAGCCGACAGGCCAGCGTCAGTCAGGCGCAATGTCGCGATCGCCGTGATCCGGTTTTTCTACAGAGGGAGAAAATGAAGTCTTCTATGGGAGAGGGCCGCGGCTCGCCTGGCGCGTCGCGTTCGTCGCGGCATTGGGTAGTTTTGAGTTGCCGCCTGTTGGGCAACGACAACGCTAGGAATCATCGGGTTCCGGAGGTCGGCGGCAGCTCCGGCGCCGGTGGCGCGGCAAGGTGGCGGGAGGCGTGCGGCGCGGCGGCTCGGGAGGCAGGGCACGAACCTGAAGCTGTTACGAAAGTGCCGATCCGGCGCGGGGCTACTGGGCGGCATCGGGTGAGGTGCTCGCGCTCACGGGCTATCCATTCCGCGGCAATGCGGGCGACCCGCGTTCGACGGTGGGACGTGAAGTTCTGCCACTGCCGTCACGGTCGACAAGGTCCAATCTCGGAGAACCGGAACCGTGCCTGGCGACGAGTCGAAGACCGGCAAGCTGGTCGGCGAGGTGGACGTGCTGTGGGCCATCGACCTGTCGTACAGCGACCGGGCTACTGCGGGAAGGGCGGCGAGGGCGAAGAGGCGGTGCTGTTCGCGGCTTGAAGAACCAGAACAAGAACGGCGGCGCGGCTTTCAAGACTGATGGCACCCGCTACGCGTTGGCTTCGACGACGTTGCCGCGACATCGAACGCGATGAACGTCCCTGGACCACGAAGCGCTCGCCGACTACCAGCAGATGATCGATCAGCAGTGCGTCGTGCTCTACGACGGCACCGCGACTTTAAAGGGCGACGCGAGCTGCAACAGCGACGCGGAGTACGCAGACTGGCCGAGCACTGTCGACTTCATGCTCTGCTTCAAGTCGCTGACGAGCTACATCAACTGCGAGAACCCGACAACGACTGGCTGCGCCGCTAGGCAACGAGGAGCATCAGCGCGGCTCCACGTTTCGTCGACTGCGTCTACGGTCGCGCAGTCGCGTTCGACATGGACCATCCGTTCGGAAGCGTGCTGCACGTCTCGCTGGCGTACTTCGATCAGTTCGCCGCGCAGCTTGCCGGGAGCACGGACGCGAACCTGACGGTGACGCTGGCGATGGTCCAGGGCAAGGACTACACGGCGATGACTGACGCTGACGGCAACGCGCTCACATGGCGCTACTGCATGGCGCCGCCGACCGACGTGCACGCCTAGTTCAACGGCGCCAGGCGTTCGACCCGAGACTGTCCGTACGCCCGAACAACGACCTGAGCACGGGACTTCGCGACGACTACGACTTTTCACTTATGACCAGAGCACGCAGGGCTACCTGAACAGCGCGGCCTGTGCTTCGTGAGCGGAACTATCCGTCGCTGCAATAGGAAGCGAGGGCCCGCGCGTCCGCCGAAAGGCGCGCGGGCTCTGCTCGAGCCTGCTATGATTGTGTTCGAAGCCGGTTGCAGCGACTCGTCGCGCTCGCGTTCGTGCTCGCTGCCTTTTCGGCTAGTGGCGCTGCCTACGCCGAGATCTAGCTCCTGGTCGTCGTGGAGCAACTGGCCGCGAGGGCGGTCTGCGCTGATACGTCCGCAGACGTGACTGTGCCGCTCACATCGTGGTCGACAAGGACGGCAAGGTCGAGAGCGCCGAGGTGCTCCAGAGCGCGGGGTGGAGCTCGATGCGGCGGCCATCGACGCCGTGAAGAAATGGACCTTCAAGCCGGCGACGAAGGACGGAAACTCCGTCGTCGCGAAGATTCGCGTGCGCGTGCGCTCGTCGCAAGCCGACGCGAGGCCCACGAGCTGCTGCGAATGGCGCCGACTGCACGCCGCCGGCTACGAAGCCAGCGAAAGCGAAAGAGGAGCCGGGCCACACGCCGCGCCGAACAGGCGCGGGCGCGAATCCGAGGCGACGCCCTCTGAAAAGCCGGAAGAAGCGCCGATCGAAGTCAGCGTGACGGGGCGCGCCAACGTGCGAGCGACGGCGCCAGCGACTTCACGATGCCCATCGGGCATCTCGACAAGGTGCCGCGCAAGAACGCCTCGGCGCTGCTCGAGCTCGCGCCGGGCATCATCCTCACCAACGAGGGCGGCTCCGGGCACGCCGAGCAGGTGTTCCTGCGCGGGTTCGACGCTCGCGAGGGGCAGGACATCGATTTCCGGTGGACGGCGTACCGATCAACGAAGCGGCAACCTGCACGGCAACGGCTACGCCGACACGCACTTCATCATCCCCGAGCTGGTCGAGTCGCTGCGCGTGATCGAGGGTCCGTTCGATCCGCGACAGGGCAACTACGCCGTGGCTGGCAGCGCCAGCTACGAGCTCGGACTGGCGCGGCGCGGCTGACCATGAAGTACACTGCCGGCAGCTGGGGTACCGAGCGGATGTTGCTCTCTGGGGCCCGAAGGGACAGAGCAACGACACCTTCGGCGGCGTCGAGATAGGCAAGACCGACGGCTACGGACAGAACCGCGACGGGCGGCACGGCACCGCCATCGGCCAGTACGAAGGCCACCTGGGCAAGCACGGCCTGTACCGCATCACGGGCCAGGGCTACTCGACGACGTACACGCCGCCGGAATAGTGCGCGAAGACGACTACGACAGCGGGCGCATGGGTTTCTACGACAGCTACGACCTCTCGCGTTCAGCCGCGAGCACACGCCGGAGGGAGGAACTCGTCGCGCTATTCGCTAGCCGGCGACGTGCAGTGGCGCTCGGGATCGACGACGTACGACAACCACATCTTCGTCATCAAGCGCGACATGCGCTTGCTGGAGACTTCACAGGCTTCCTGCTTGACTAGCAGGAGCACCTGCAGAGTCTGCATGGCCAGCGCGGAGACATGCTGGACATGAGCGTCGAGGAGACGACGCTCGGAGCGCGCGGGTTCGGCCGATGAAGGGCAAGGCACTCGGCAGAAGCAGCAGCTCGAGCTCGGCTACTTCGCGCGGGGCGACAGGTGCACGGCACGCAGCAGCGTCTGGAGGCGGCGACGGCGTCCTCTACTACACCGAGACGGACCTCGACTCCCAGCTCGGCGACACGGGCTCTACGCCGATGCGGACGTGAAGGCGCTCAGGTGGCTCGGCTTCCGCGGCGGCCTGCGCGGCGACCTGTTCACGTTCGACGTGCTGAACAACTGCGCGGTGCACGACGTCTCGCATCCCTCGACCACCAATCCGCCGATCGACCAGAGCTGCCTCGACCAGCAGAACCTGGGACGCCACCGCGAGCCCGACCAGCGCGCAACCACCGCCAGCATCGCGCTGATGCCGCGCGCCAACCTGATCCTGGGACTGTTCGAGGGCTTCACGTTCTCGCTCGGCTACGGCCAGGGCGTGCGCTCGATCGATCCGGGCTACGTGACCCAGGACGTGGCGACGCCGTTTGCGGCTGTCAAGGCCTGGGAAGGCGGTACGGCGTACGTGCACGGCTTCGGCGACACGGTCCTGGTCGCCCGCTCGATCTTCTTCCAGACGCACGTGGATCGCGATCTCATCTTCAGCCAGACGGCGGGGCGCAACGTGCTCGGCAACGGCACGACGCGCACCGGCTGGGTCGGCGCGACGCGCATCACGGGTTCATTCTTCGACGAGTCGGCGAACGTCACGCTCGTCAAGTCCGCTTACGACGACACGCACCTGCTGGTCGCGTACGTGCCGGGCATCGTGGTGCGGTCGGACAGCGCGCTGTTCGCGGACATGCCGGTGATGATCGCCAGCCACCGCCCGCGCGGCGCGCTCGCCCTGGGCCTGACGTACGTGGGGCGTCGCCCGCTGCCGTACGGGCAGCGCAGCGGCACCATCTTAACGCTCGACGGCTCCGCGAGCGTTTCCTGGCGGAACCTGGAGTTCGAGGTGAGCGGAGAGAACCTGCTCGATACGCGCTTCCGCCTGGGCGAGTACAACTACGCCTCGGACTTCCACAGCCAGCCCCAGCCGACGCTGGTGCCGGAGCGCGCGTTCACGGCCGGAGAGCCGCGCACCGTCCTTTTCAGCGTGCAGGTCAACGTAGGAGACTCGCCATGAAGCTCGTTGCTGCAACGCTGGTCGCGCTCTGCCTGGCTTCCTGCGTCGGCACCACCGGCGGCGATGTGATCGACTTCAACGCTGCCGCGTCGGGTCCCGCCGGCGCGAAGAAGGGCATGCAGTTCACCACCGGGCTCGGCTGGCACGTCCAGCTGGAGAAGGCCGAGCTGCACGTCGGCGCGGTCTACCTGAACGAGGCCGTGCCGGTCAGCGGGTCGCAGCAGACGACGTGAATCTGCCGGAACCGACGTGGCGGAGGTCACGGACGGCCTGGACGTGAACCTGCTGTCGCCGGAACCGCAGCCTTTTCCGCGCCGCGGCGTAGGCACGACGATCCCCGCGCGCGCAGGTGAAGTCTGGCTCGACCACGCCAACGTCAATGACCTCGACGACATCAAACCCGTTCTCGTCATCGCCGGCACGGCCACGAAGGGAAGCCAGGCCATTCCCTTCACCGGCCAGGTCACGATCGGCCAAAACCGCCAGCCTGCCAGCTCCTCGAGCACCTCGCATCCGATCTGCAAGGAACGCATCGTCACGCCGATCCCGGTGCACTTCACGCTGGCGCCGCACGGAACGCTGCGACTCATCATCGACCCGAGGCTGCTCTTCGTGAACGTCGACTTCAGTACCCTGCACCCGTTTTCGTCGGGCTACGCGTTCCAGGACAACTCGGACGATCAAGCGAGCCGGAATCTGTACTCGAACCTGAAGGCGGCCGGCGGCCTGTACCGGTTCCGGTGGGAAGCGAAGTAGCGATGCACATCTCCACCTGGCTCCAGCACCACATGTCCGGGTTCGGTCCAGCCTGGATCCTGTGGCTGCTCGTCGTGCTCAGTCTGCTCTCGGTCGCGGTGATGGTAGAGCGCGCCTGGTTCTACTTCAGCGTGCGCGAGCATTCACTGTGGCTCAGGCGCCTCGTCGTGGCACGCCTCGATGCGGGGGATCTGGACGGCGCGATCGAGACGCTCACCGGGTCGCGCTCCGTGGAAGCGACGGTGGCGCTCGCGGGTCTGCTGGAAGCGCGTCGGGGAGCGCACGCCGCAAAGGAAGCCATGGGCGCCGCCCGCGCCATCGCGCGTTCCGCGCTCGAGCGACGCCTGGCATTCCTCGGCACGCTGGGCAACAACGCGCCATTCATCGGGCTTTTCGGCACGGTGCTGGGCGTCGTGCACGCGTTCGAGGCGCTCGGTGGCGGCTCGTCCGGGTCCACCGCCCCGGAAGTCATGTCCGCCATCGCGGGCGCGCTGGTCGCGACGGCCGTCGGCCTGTTCGTCGCGATCCCGGCGGTCGCCGCGTACAACCTGTTCCAGCGGGTGGTCAAGTCGAGGTTGGCCGAAACGGACGCGACGGCGGATGCCGTCACGTGCTGGCTCGTCGGCACGCGAGGGCCAAGGGAGGCGCGGCCGTGAGCTTCTCGAACGATCTGTATCCCGGTCTCAAGAGGGCCAACATCAACACCGGGGGCGACACGCTCGCTCCGGCGCTGGCGCTCGCAAAGCGCCACCGGCTGTCGGGTGTGTTGGCCGGGCTCGGCGCCGCCGCGCTGGTGCACGTAGCGATGGGAACGCTGGTCGCGTCGATCGTGCACGGCGGAAAGCAGGCGGCGCCGGCGCAAACGGTCGAGATCCAGATCGACTCACCGCCGCCCGCGCCGAAGGCGAAGCCGCCGCCCGCGCCTCCGCCGCCCGCGCCGAAAACCGCGCCGGTCGCCGCCCAGCCGGCGCCGGCGGCCGCCCAGGCTGGCAAGGTGCTGACGCAGGATCCGCCGCCGGACCAACCCGTGGACATGACCGACCAGGGCTTCGTCAGCGGTAACGGCGACAGCTTCGCCGGCGGACAGACCGCCGCCGACGGCACGTCGAAGACGGCCGTCGGAAGCCTCGCCGCACGGGGAGCCGGCCAGAGACCACCGCCGCCCCCGAGGCCGACGCGCCCCCGCCGCCTGATCTGTCCCGCCCCGCGCGGCCGACGGCGCTTTCGTGGAACTGCGGTTTCCCTCCGGAAGCGGAGGACGTCGACCACGCCCGTGTCGTGATCACCGTGACGGTCGGCCCTGACGGCAGACCCGAGAGCGCGAGCGTAAACAGCGATCCGGGCCACGGCTTCGGCCGCGTGGCCCGGCGCTGCGCGATGAACAAGAGCTACCAGCCGGGCCGCGATCGAAGCGGGAACCCGACGACAACCCACACGCCACCCTTCGTGGTGCGATTCGATCGCTAGGACAAAGGCCTGGCGCAGGAGGTTCGACGATGAATCTGGTTCAATGGCTACAGAGCCTCATGACCGACTTCGGAGCGGGCTGGGTCATGTGGCTGCTTATCGCGCTGAGCGTGCTCTCGGTCGCGATCATGCTCGAGCGTGGCTTCTTCTACTTTTCGCTCAGGGACGACCTCGCTCGGCTTGCTTCGAGCCTGCGCGAGAAGCTGCGCGACGACGACATCGAAGGCGCGCGCAAGCTGCTGGAGGCGTCGCCCAGCGCGGAGGCCGCCGTGGTGAGCGCGGGCCTGCTCGAAATCGATCGCGGTCCGCAGGCGGCGGACGAGGCGATGAAGGGCGCCACGGCTCTTCAGCGCATGAAGCTCGAGCGCCGCCTCGCCTACCTCGGAACGCTCGGCAACAACGCGCCGTTCATCGGCCTGTTCGGAACGGTCATCGGCGTCGTGCAGGCGTTCGAGGCGCTCGGCAAGCAGGGCCACTCCGCGGCCCAGGCGGCAGCGACGATGGCGCCCCAGGCCGTGATGGCGTCGATCGCCGAGGCTCTCGTGGCAACGGCCATGGGCCTCGCCGTCGCGATCCCTGCCGTCGCCATGTACAACGTGTTCCAGCGCAGGGCCAAGGCGATCCTCGCCAATACCGAAGCGCTCAGCCGCGTGCTGATCGCCCATCTGGTGGCGGAGGATGACCTGGCGCCCGTAGCCGCGGAGGAGTGAGATGGCCGGACAGAGCGACGACGAGGACGGCCTCATCAGCGGCATCAACGTCACGCCGCTGGTCGACGTGACGCTGGTGCTGCTCATCATCTTCATGGTCACCGCGAAGATCATCGTCTCGCAGGGCATGCCCATGGATCTGCCGAAGGCCGCAAGCGGACAGAACATCCAGACCATCTTCTCGGTGGAGCTGACCGAGGACGGCAAGACGCGCGTGGATTCGAAGAGCGTCGCCAACGATGACGCCATCGGCAGGCTCGCCAAGCAGGCCCGCGGCGAGCATCCCGAGCTGCGCGCGGTCATCCGCGCCGACCGCAAGGTGACGCACGGGCGCGTGATTCACGTGCTCGACCTGCTCAAGCAGAACGGCGTCGCAAAGATAGCCTTCGCCGTGACGCCGGCGACTGAAGACGTGCCCGTGGAAACGGACAAGCACTGATGATTCCCTCGGCGAGCAGACCTACGGCGCTCTTGACCGGCGCGCTGGCGGCTCTGTGCGCCCTGGCCGTCGCGCCCGGCGCCCGCGCGTTCTGTCGCACGACGACCTGCTCGCCCGACGACCCCAACCAGCCATGCACCATGGGCGCGAACGGCTGCATCACCGGCGGCAAGCCTCTGTACTGGCCTGGTGCCTGCGTCTCCTTCTCGGTCCAGAAGGACGGCTCGCCGCTCCGCCACATCACCGAGAAGACCGCGGACCAGGTGATCTCGACCGCACTTGGTCAGTGGGTGGGCGCCGACTGCAGCGGCAGCACACATCCATCGATCAAGATCTACGACCGCGGGGCCGTCAGCTGCGACAAGCAGGAGTACAACCAGCACAGCGGCAACGCGCACATCTTCATGTTCCGCGACAAGGGCTGGCCGTACGACACCGGCGCGGGATCGGGCGCCAGCGTCGAAACGCTGGCGCTCACGACGGTCACCTACAACATCAACACGGGCGAGATCTACGACGCGGACGTGGAGATCAACTCGCACGACGCGCCCATCACGGTGGGCGACCAGAACGTGCAGGCGGACCTGGCTTCCATCCTGACGCACGAGAGCGGGCATTTCCTGGGGATGGCGCACACGCCCGTGACCGACGCGACCATGTACGCGTCGTACCAGTTCGGCGACACGAGCCTGCGTTCGCTCTCGCAGGACGACATCGACGGCATCTGTACGATCTACCCGCCGGGCCGGAAGGCCGGCGCGTGCAATCCGACGCCACGGCACGGCTACTCGAGCCAGTGCGCGTCGGCGTCGGCGGGCGGTTGCGGGTGCTCGCTGCCCCGCCAGGGAAGCTCGCGCAAACGCGCTCCTCTGGAAGCAGCCCTCGTCGCGTTCGGCCTGCTCGCCTGGCGCCGGCGACGATAAAGTGCCCCCGACCCGCCCGTTTCGTCGAGCACCAGCCACGGGCAGGTCGGGAGCAGGGGTCGCGGTCGGTTGGAGCCCGCGGGTTTGTCAGGGGGACAGACATCCCGACGGTTTGCTGGAGGTCGATCGGGCTTGGGATGCAGGCCCCGACCGACCGCGACCCCGTTGTCAGTAGCTGTAGGTCAGCTTGTAGGAGGTGCAGGCGTTGCCGCTCGGCTGGTCCACGCGGATGAACAGATCGGTCGCCTGGTTGTTGGTCAGACCGCTGCACTGGACGGTCGCTTCGGCGGTTCCGCCGGTGTTGCAGCAGCCGTCGACGCCGTTGTCGGTCGTGTTGGTGCCCTGGGCGCAGGTGCGCGTGGTGTTGCCGGACTTGCATTTGACGAACACGCACACCCTCAGATTCGACTTGTTCACGCTGGCCTGGGCGTCGCCGGAGCACAGGGTGCCGCCGCTGCCCGTGGCCGTGTACCAGTCGGTGTCGCCCGACATGGCGGCTACGCCGTTGTGCGTCTTCGAGTTGCCGCCACAGCTGACGGAGGAGAGCGACGTGGCCGCGCCGCGCGTCTCGTTGGGCTCGTCGCCGTTGTCGTTGCACGAGCCACCGGCGCCTCCGGTTCCACCCGCGCCGCTCGAGCCCGCTGCACCGCCCGAGCCCGCTGCGCCACCCGAGCCCGCTGCGCCGCCCGAGCCCGCTGCGCCGGCTGAACCGTCCATGCCAGCGTCGTTGCCGCCTGCGCCGGCCATGCCACCGTCGGTGCCAGCCATGCCGCCCGAGCCGCCGCTGCCGGAGGAGCCAGCCATCCCGCCGCTGCCGGAGCTGCCCCCGGACAACGTCGTGATGTTGTTGTTGTCGCCGCCACCGCAGCCAACGGCCAGCGCGGCCGCCGACGCTGCGAACAGGACGATCAAGGATTTCGAACGAAAGCGTCGTGTCATCACTACCTCCGGACTCCACTCTGGGGGCTGTGCGGATCCGACGTTAGCGTTCATTTCCGACACCCCCGTCGGGGTAGCGATGCGGGATAAGAAAGGCTCCCGACCCACCCGTTTCGTCGAGCACTGGTTGCGGGTGGGTCGGGAGCAGGAGCCGCGGTCGATTGAAGTCTGCGATCCCCGGGAACGCACATTTCCCGACGGTTTGTTGGAGGTCGATCGGGCCAGAGTTGCAGGCTGCCGCCGACCGCGGCCCCATTGTCAGTAGCTGTAGGTCAGCTTGTAGGACGTGCAGGCGTCGCTGCCCGGTTGGTCCACGCGGATGTACAGGTCCGCTGCCTGGTTGTTGGTGAGCCCGCTGCAGTGGACCTTTGCTTCGGCTGCCGCTCCCAAGTTGCAGCAGCCGTCGAGTCCTCCGTCCGTCGCGTTCGTGCCCTGGGCGCAGGTGCGCGTCGTGCCGCCGGACTTGCACTGGACAAACACGCACACCCTGAGGTTCGACTGGTCGACGCTGACCGTGGCGTCGCCGGCGCACAGGAGCCCCCCGTTCCCCGTGGTGGCGTACCAGTCCGTGTCACCCGACATGGCGGCCACGCCGCCGTGCGCCTTCGAGCTGCCGCCGCAGTTGACGGAGGCGAGCGACGTGGCGGCGCCGCGCGTCTCGTTGGGCTCGTCGCCGTTGTCGTTGCATGAGCCTCCTGCACCGCCCGCGCCAGCTGCGCCGCCCGCGCCAGCTGCGCCGCCCGCGCCAGCTGCGCCGCCCGCACCAGCTGCGCCGCCCGCGCCAGCTGCGCCGCCCGCGCCAGCTGCGCCGCCCGAGCCCGCCGCGCCGCCGGCGTCAACCGAAACGTCTTTGCCAGCGTCGGCGCCCGACGCGCCGCCCGAGCCGGTGTCCACCGAGCTATCCAGTCCGGCGTCTGCGCCCGCCGAACCGCCCCCGCCGGCATCGGCACCGGTTACGCCGCCTGACGCTCCGGCGCCGCCGGAGCCCCCCGGGCTATCCGAGCCCGCTGCGCCTCCGGTTGCGGAGCTGAACCTCACGGCGCTTGACCCGCAGCCCGCGGCAAGGGCGGCTGCAGATAACAGCGCCAACGCGTTCAAACGAAACCGTCGTGTCATCGAGACCTCCGGAATCTACCCTGGAGGTTCTGCTTGGCCGACGTTAGCGTTCGTTTCCGACACCCCCGTCGGTGTCGTCGTCCTTGTCGGTAGTGCGCGCGCTGCCGCCGCCGAGACAGAAGTCCTGGAAGCGCCGCCTGAGCGTCGTGCTCGCGCGAAGCTCGGGCACGACCGCGGCCGCCATCGAGATGCCGGCGAGGAACGCGGCGGCGCTCTGCGCATCTTCAGGCAACGTCGCACCCGCGCGCGACGCCAGCCGCTTGAGCCGTCCGATGAGCTGCTGCGCTTCGCTGCGGATGGCAGCGAGCTTGTCGTTGGAGAAGGCCGGGCGCGGGTCGACCGCGGGCGGAAACAACAGCCCGAATGCCGCCGGGCTGGACTGCGAGAAGCGCACCGGCACGTCCAGCGCCTCGGTGAGCCCCTCGGCGGCTGCTGCGCGCTCCGACAGCTGCTCCAATGCCTGCGCGGCCATCTGCGCCACCAGCGCCTCCAGGGATTCGAAGTAACCGTACACGGTGGCGCGCCCGAGCTCCGCGTGCACCGCGACCCGCTCGACGCTGAAGCCTGCCCACCCCGTCTCCTGCGCGACCTTCCAGGCCGCATCGAGGATCTCGTTGCGGCGCTTTTCCCGTTCCCGCTCCCGGCGTTCGGAAATGCCCATGCGCTGGTGAAATCGAACGCCACCGCGTGCGCCGAGTCAAGCGAGCCGGCCCGGAGCAAGCGGGATCGCGACAAATTCACCGGGCGCCCACTAGAGCCTGGCGCCCGGATCAAGGACAGCTCGTGCCCGCCGGCAGGCAGAGCGTGTCGCTTCCCGCGCTGCAGCATGTCGACAAGGCGTTGCCATTGCCGCACTCCCAGCAGCCGCTCGCGTAGAGGAAGCCCACGCAGCTGCCGGATGCGCAGATCTCGCCCGGGTTGCAGACGTTGCCGCAGCCGCCACAGTTGGCGGGATCGGTGGCCTTGACGGGGCAGGCGTGCCCGCCCAGCAGCCCTCCGCAGTCGGCGTGACCGCTGCCGCACGAGCCGACGCACTGGCCTCCCTGACAGTGTCCGCCGAGGAGGCCGCAGCTGTGCCCGCAGCTGCCGCAGTTGCCGGGGTCCGAGTCCAGGTCGACGCACTTGCTCCCGCATTTCGTCAGGCCCCTGGCGCAGCTGTCCGTCTGACAGCTCCCGGAGCTGCAGCGTCCGCCCTGCCCGCAGCCCGTACAGCCACCGCAATGGCGAGGGTCGCTCGTGGAATCGATACAGGCCAGCCCATCGGCTGTGCTGCAACGCGTGCCCGTGGGTGAGTCGCATGCAACGTCGCAGCTGCCCGACGCGCAGACCGGGCCTCCGGTACCGCTGCCCGAGACGGGATCGCCGCAGACGTTGTCGCAAGCTCCGCAATTGAAGGCGTCGGTCGTGGTGTCGACGCAAGCGCCGCCGCATTGCTCGTAGCCCTGGTTGCACACGAAGCTGCAGGCGGATTGCTTGCAGGTCGGCGTCGCGTCGGCCGGCTCCGGGCAGGCGTTGCTGCAGCTCCCGCAGTGATACGGGTCGCGGGTGAGATCGACGCACTGTCCGCCGCAGTTCGTGGTTCCGGCTGGGCACGAGACCACGCACTGGCCGGCCGAGCACGCGTGGTTCTGGCCGCAGGTCTTGCCGCAGGCGCCGCAGTTCGAGCTGTCCGAAAGCAGGTTGACGCAGCTGCCGCTGCAATTCGTGTAGCCGGAGTTGCAGGAGATGCCGCAGCTGCCGTTCTTGCAGGTCGGGGTGCCATTGGCAGGCGCCGAGCAGTCGTGCCCGCAGCTTCCGCAATCGCTGATGGCCGTCGAGGTATCTACACACGAGCTGCCGCACTTCGTGTAGCCCGGGTTGCAGCTGAAGCCGCAGGAGCCGCCGTTGCACGTCGGCGACGCGCCCGTCGGAGCGCTGCACACCGTGGCGCAGGCGCCGCAGTTGGACGTGTCGGAGCTGGTGTCCACGCAGGAACCGCTGCAGTCCACGGTGGGCGGCGAACAGCTGCTGGCGCAGCTCCCGCCCGCGCAGACCTGGGTCGGGTCGCACGCTGCTCCGCAGGCGCCGCAGTTCGCGCTATCGCTGGCGAGATCGACGCACGCGCCATTGCAGTAGCTGTAGCCGGGACTGCAGGAGATGCTGCACTGGCCTGACGAACAGGTGGCCTTTGCGTTGGGCGGCGCGCTGCAGGCGTGACCGCAGAAGCCGCAGTTCTGCGTGTCCGACGACACGTTGCTGCACTTGCCGCCGCACAGCTCGTACCCGGCGTCGCAGGCAGCGCCGCAAGCGCCGTTCTTGCAAGTGGCCGTGCCGTTGGCGGGCTCGGTGCACGCCACACCGCAGGCGCCACAGTTGGCCGGGTCGGATGTCGTATCGACGCACTGCCCGTTGCACGGGGTCTGACCCGCGTTGCAGCTCGTGCTGCACGTGCCCGATGCGCACACCTTGCCCGAACCGCAGGCATTGCCGCAAGCGCCGCAGTTCGCCGCGTCGGAGCTCACGTCCACGCACTGGTTGCCGCACTTGACATATCCGGCGCGGCAGCTGAACCCGCACTGGCCGCCGGCGCAGAGGGCGTTGCCATGGGCGGGCGCCGCGCACGCCGATCCGCACGCACCGCAGTTGGCGGGATCGGTATCCTCGTCCACGCAGCTCGAGCCGCAGTGGGCGAGCCCGGTCGTGCACTTGAACGCGCACACGCCCCCACTGCACAGCGGCTGCGCGCCCGGCGGCGCCGGGCACTGTACGTCGCAGCTTCCGCAATGCGCGGGATCGCTGGATACGTCGACGCACGAGGCTCCGCATGCCGAGAGCCCCGATGGGCACGATGCCGCGCACCCCGAAGGCGAGCACACCTGACCTGGGGCGCACACCGTGCTGCAGCTTCCGCAGTGGTCCGGGTCGCTCTGGAGGTCCACACACGCTCCGGCGCATTCCGTGAAGCCGACAGAGCACGACGACACGCAGCTGCCGCTCTGGCACGACGGGGTCGTGTTCACATCCGGCACGCAGACGTTGCCGCAACCTCCGCAGTTCGCGACGTCCTGCGACGTATCCACGCAGGCGCTTCCACAGCGCTCGGTGCCCGACGGGCACTTGAAGTCGCAGCCTCCGTCGCTGCAGATCGGGATGGCGCCGCTCGGAACGGCGCACGCGGCGCCGCAGCCGCCGCAGTGGTACGGATCCGAAGAAGTATCCACGCATTTGCCGTCGCACACCGTCTGCCCGGCGCTGCACCCGCCCGAGTCGCCGGCGTCGGAGGCATCCGGGCCAGCGTCGGCGTTCGCGTCGCTGCCTTCGGGGCCGCCGTCGGCGACGTGATCCTCTGCGCCGCCGTCATGCACGCCGCCCGGAAGAACGCAACGGCGCGTCGAATCGCAGACGAACCCCGCGGCGCATCGGCCGGCCTTGTCGCAAGGAAGCCCCGCGCCGTCGGCGCTGAGATCACTGGAGCAGCCCATCGTCACGAGGCCCACCAGGACGACGACGACAGACGCGGCGCGCCAGAGCGGGGCCATCAGAATCGCCCCCGCGTCGACACCCCGCAGAAGCGCGCGCCGCAACCGAAGCCGACCGCCGCGCCGTGCTCCTTCTTCGGCGAAAGGTCCAGGTACAAGAGCACGCCCCCGGCAACGGTGAGCGCGCCGCCAACGCCCAGCAGCACGCGGGCCGCCGTCTGCCGGCTCTTCATGGTGTCGTAGTCTTTCTGGTAGGCGAGCTGGTCTTGGGCCGAGCGCGCGTCGCTCTCGGCGCTCCGGCGCGCCAGCTCGAAGCCCGCCGATCCCGCCAGTGTTGCAACGCCGGCACCCAGCGCCGCCCAGGTCCAGGGGTGTACCCGGGACAGGACGGCCGGGCCGCGATCGTGCATGGGTTCGCTCCGCGGACGCTGTGGCGTCGCGTCCGGGGGCGGCGCCGGAGCGTGGGCTGGCCCAGCCGCCCTCGCTTGCGCATCCAGCAGGGCCACGTCGAGATCGATCGCGCGGTCCGGCGGCAGAAGGAAATCGCGGGTCGTGTCCGGGTGCCCGACCAGCCGCAGCACCGCGCGATGCCGCCCCGGGGCGAGCTCGCCGGTCCACGGCGTCTCGCCCAGGGGCTTTCCGTCGACCGACAGCGTTGCCCCCAGAGGCCGCGACAGGACCGTCACCTGTTGCACGCCGCTAGCGCGCAGGCGTTGCTCCAGGTTCCGGATCTTCGCCTCCACCGTGGCGCGATCTCTCGCGTCTGGAGCGAGGCGCAGGTACTTCCGGAAAGAGCGTAGCGCCGCCGGCACGTTGCCGAGCTTCTCGTACGCCTGACCGACGTTGTAGATGAGCGCCGGATGCGGATCGAGCTGGTACGCCTGCTGGAACAGGGCGATAGCGCGCCGGTAGTCCGCCTCGTTGTACGCCTTGGCGCCCTGGCGGAACGCCGCGCGTGCCTGCGCCGTGTCCACCTGGGCGTGTGCGCACGGGGCTGCCAGTGCCGCCGCTACGCAGATCGCAATTTCCAGCACCCATCTCTGGATTCGCCTCTGGTTCCGGGCCCCAGCAGGGCGGGTGCTCGGCGCCGCTGCTCGTTCGTACATAGAGTCAGCATCGGGCCGTCCCGGAGCCGACGTTAGCGTTGCTTTCCGACGAGGGTGTCGGAGCGTCAGCGGTACGGGTTCTTCTTCGAGATCTGGTTCGGTGGCGCGGCGCCGCCCGTGGTCGGCGCCGCTGGAGCGCGCGGCGCGATCCTATGGACGACGCGCGGCTCGGGCCGCCGCGGCGGGCTCGACGTGCTGGGCGCCGCGCTCGGGAAAGCCGGCGCGACCGCCGACGAGGCGATGACGGCTGGCGTGACTGCACTGGATGAAGCCGGTGCAATGCTCGCCTGCGCGACGACGCTCGCGGAAGCGTCTGGCGCCGGCGAAGCGCGGTGCACGGACCACGCCACCGCGCTGGCGCCCGCCAGCGCGAAGAAGCCCGCCACGGCGAGGAGCGGACCCAGGCGGCGCCGCGGAGCTGTGGCCACGGGCGTCAAGACGGCCGGCGCCTCGTCCTCCTCGGCATGTGCAGCGGTTACCGGGCGGCTCAGAAGCGCCGCGACCCGCTCGCGCCGCCGGGCCAGATCCACACCCAGCAGCCCGTCGACATAGTCGGCGACGTTGGCGTGGCTGGCGATCCAGCCCGTGTCGCGTCCTATCGCCTCGATGGCGTCGGCCATGCCGCGTGCCGTGGGAAAGCGCCGTGACGGGTCCGCGTCGCACGCGCGCGCGAGGATCTCCTCGATCTGCGGCGCGATGGTGATCCCGGCCGACGAAAGCGGCGGGATGTGGTCCTCGACGATGTGGTGGACGAGCTGCGCCTCGCTCGCCTCGGGCCAGAGCTCGCGCGCCGTCAGCGCGAGCCACAGCGTCACACCCAGCGCGTAGATGTCGAGCGTCGGCCCCACGGGCGCGCGCCTGAGATACTCGGGCGGCATGTACAGGAGCTTGCCCACCAGGTAGTTGCGGTCGGTCGACACGGAAGCGATCGCGCTCTTGGCGATACCGAAGTCGGCGATGCGCGCCACTCCGTCGCGTCCCACCAGCACGTTCTGGAGCGTCACGTCGCGGTGCAGGATCGAGAGCGGCTTGCCCGAGGTATCGCGCGCCCGGTGGATCGCCGAAAGGCCAGCGAGCGCGTCGAGCGCGATGCGCAGCACGATCGGCGGCGGGATGCGCTCGCCGCGCAGCGCCGAGCGATCTACCAGCTCCTCCAGCGTGCCGCCTTCGACATATTCGAGCACCAGGAAGTAGCCATCGTCGTCGTTGCCGACCTGCGTCGTGCCGACCACGTTGGCGTGCTGCACGCACGCGGCCAGTGACGCTTCATCGAGAAAGCGCCGCACCGCTTCCGGCAGCTCGAGCAGGTGCGGATGCAGGCGCTTGATCACGACCAGCCGCTCGAATCCGCCCGCGCCGAGCGCCCGGGCCAGGAGCACGCTGCCCATGCCGCCCCTTCCGAGCTCCAGCAGCGTCTCGTAGCGGCCGATCGGCGCCGACAGCCCGCGCGCGAGCGTGTGGAAGCGCTTTTCCATCAGAAGCGGCCCTGGACCGAGCCGAACGCGCCATGAGCCGTAGGCAGGATCGCGGCCGAGGCCTTCCCGCCGCCCCAGTCCACGAGCGAGATCCCCATCCACGCGGTCACTGCGCCGGCGACCACGGCGCCGCCGAGCAGGTAGTCGGTGCGGCGCATGCGCGAGCGGACGTCGTCGCCCTGCGCGGTCGAATAATCGGGCGGCAGCTTGCGCCGCGCCGACAGCGCGTCGAGGCCGGACCAGGTCGCTGCCGCCGCGAGGCCCAGCGTGACCGCGGCGCCGACGTAGAACGCCGCTGGCGGCAGCGGAGGATGCGACGTGTCCGGCGGCGGCGCCGGGCGCTTCTGTGGCAACGCAGCCTGCGGCGCCGCAGCAGACGTTGCGGGCGCCACCGGATGCAGCACGACGCGATAGGTCGCTCCCGCGTCGAGCGCGAGATCGCGATGCGCGCGAGCCTTGTCCGCTACCGCATCCACACTGTGCGTCCCCGGCAGTAGGTAGCGACTGCCCGCACTCACGGGATCGGTGTCCAGCACCAGGTGGCAGGGCGCGACGTCGCAGCCGAGCTCGACCCGCGCCAGGTGCGGCGCCGCTTCGGCCAGGGCCGCACGCGCTTCTGCGGCCAGCTTCGCGCCGGGCGCTCGCGCCTCGGCGCGCTGGGCTGCTCGTACCACGAGCAGGTAGTCGCCCGCCTTGCGCGCCGCCACGATCGCGTTGTCCAGCGCGTCCGCGCTGGGCACGATCGAGTCCGCCTTCAGAAACGCCAGCGCCGCCTGCCGGTACTCCGCGCCGTCGAAGTGCTTCACCCCCTGGTCGTAGGCCGCTGCGGCCCGCGCCTTGTCCGCCGCGGACGGCGCCGCGCGCGCCGTCTGCGCGAACAGGAACGCGCATCCCGCCGTGAACGCGATCGCTGCGCGCTTTCTGCCCGTCATGCGCTACGCTTCCAGTGTGAGCCCACGGAACCTGGTCCTCGTGTCGAGCTTTGCTGCCCTTGCAGGCTGCGAGCTGGTCTCCGGCGGTCTACCGCAGCGCGTGCACCGGGATTCGGGAGCGGCGGGAGCATCGGGTAGCGCTGGTGCCGGCGGCAGCCAGGCGGGGTCGGGTGGCGTGGCCGGCACCGACTCGGGTGCGGCAGGCGCAGCGGGTTCCGGCGGCGGCGGGCAGGCAGGCCAGGGTGGAAGCGCCGGCTGCCAGAGCCAGTGCGATTGCGACGGGGACGGGGCGAAAAGCAAATCATGCGGCGGCAACGACTGCGACGACCATGACCCCGACGTGAAGCCCGGTCAATCCGCGTATTTCGGCGTGGCGGCCAAGAACCCCGCGATCGGCTTCGACTACAACTGCAGCGGCGCGCCGGAGCCGGACCCATCGCAAGGAAAGGTGAAGTGCGCGGCGCTCTCGTTCGGAAGCTGCACGACGGCCAAGGGCTTTCTGGTCGACCCGCTGCCGCAATGCGGCAGTAGCGCCGACTGGGGCGATTGCACGCCGGGAACGCTGTCATGCAAGAACCACGTGATCAGCCAGGCTGTCATGAGATGCCACTGAGCACGGGTCCGGCGGGACGGTCGCACGGCAGCTCCTGACAGCCGCTGCGGCCGAGAAGGCGGCAAGGATCGCGTCAGCGGAGCAGACGACGACATCGACGGGGGTGTCGGAAAGGAACGCTAACGTCGCCGCCGCCGGGCCTCCAGATTGGACAAGCCCGATCGACCTCCAGAGACCGTCGGGAGGGATCGATGAACGAAGCCAACACCCGTCGCGGATTGGGGAACGAGCCGCCGCCTCTGGTCGGTCGCACGCTCTCCGGGCGCTATCGCCTCGAGGAGACGATCGGACACGGAGCGGTGAGCGTCGTCTTCCGGGCGACGGACCTCGAGCTCGGTCGGGACGTCGCAGTGAAGGTCCTGGTGGCCCCAGGGCAGAACGCCGACCGCTACGCCGATCGGCTCGAGCAGGAGGCCCGGCTGCTCCAGCGCATCCGCCACCCGGCCGTTGTCGAGGTGTTTCACTACGGCGAGAGCGACGGTTTCCATTTCATTGTCATGGAGTTGCTGTCGGGTACCACGCTCCGGGTACGCCTCGGGCGCTCGGGCCGGCTGCCGGTCGATCGGGCCGTCGCGGTCGCCAGCATGCTCGCCGGCGCGGTCGGCGCCATCCACGAGGCAGGCTTTCTGCATCGAGATCTCAAGCCCGGCAATGTGTTCCTGGTGCCCGCGGCCAACGGCGACGAGCGCGTCAAGCTCGTGGATCTCGGCTTCGCCCGGCGGCTCCCCGCGGCAACGCACGGCGCCGGCGCGCCTGGCAGCGATCTGCTTGCGGGCCGCGGCGTGGCGATACGAACGGTGCGCGGTATCGTATTCGGGTCGCCGGTGTACATGAGCCCTGAACAGGCCATGGGCCACGAGCTCGACGAGCGTTCGGACGTGTACGCACTGGGCGTCATTGCCTACGAGCTGTTGTGCGGGCACGCACCGTTCGAGGGCGGCAGCGTCATGCGCGTGCTCGCCCGCCACGTCGGCGAGCCCCCGGAACCGCTGACGGACCGCGCGCGAAACGTGCCGTCGCGGGTCGCGGACGTGGTCCTCGAGGCTCTGGCAAAGGACCCGTCGGATCGTCCGGCGAGCGCGGCGCAGTTCGCCCAGGAGCTGCGGCTCGCCCTCGCGGCTGAAACGTTCGTCGACGACGAACCGCCGCGCCCGCCGCTGCGGCGCGGGCTGCCTCCGCTCGCGTATGCAGCGCTGGCTTTGCTCGCCGTCGCCGGCGCGGGAGCCTGGATCGCCATCGGCGCGCCGCACCCGTCGGCCGCCGCCACCGCGAGCGCCCAGACCCCTGCGGCTTCGGCCAGCCCGAGCCGCGTGGTTCCGGCAGGCGCGCCACTGGTGACACCCGCGACCGAGGCATCCGGACGGGCCACGACCGACGCGGGAGAGCGACGGGCGCGCGCTCGAAGCGTCGCCCCACCGCAGGCGCACCGAGCCCAGGAGAAGCCGGCGGCTCCGACCAGCTATCGGATCGATGATCTGAAAACCCCGTCCTGGTAACCCCCGCCTTGGCTAGCGTCACCGTGCAGCGACCGCAGGAAGCCCTGGAGGTGATCGATCGCCAGCGGGTCGACGCAATCCTGTGTGACATCACGACGCCAGCCACCGAGCCCCGGCGAGCCGTTCCCCGTCGTTGGCTGGTAGGCAGCTTGCGCGACGCGCCCCTTGGGCGCGACGTGGCTCTGTCGTAGACTGACGTGGAGCGGCCATTTTGATTGGAACCCATGCTTGACGGCAACGACCCTGTGGAAGCTTCTCCGGCAGAAGAGGCATTTATGCGCGATCTGCGCCTCGTGTTCGAAGCCTCTCCGGATGTCCTGCTCGTGCTCCTCCCCGACGCGCCGACGTACACGATGGTGGCGGCGACGAACGCTCGGCTTGCTGCAACGCACACGACGCGCGAGCAGATTATCGGCCGGCCGCTGTTCGAGGTCTTCCCCGACAACCCGGACGATCCCGAGGCCACCGGCACGAGCAACCTGCGCGCGTCGCTTGATCGAGTCCTGGAAACCCGCACGCCCGACACGATGGCCGTCCAGCGCTACGACATCCGCGGCCCGGATGGAACCTTCCAGACGAAGTACTGGAGCCCGAAGAACATCCCGGTGCTCTCTTCCTCCGGCGAGGTCGTCTACATCCTGCATCGCGTGGAGGACGTCACGGGCCTCGTGGAGGCGACCGAGCTCGGCGAGGAGCTGCGCGACAAGACGCGTGCGATGGAACGCGAGATCCTCAAGCGCAGCGAGGAGCTCGCCGTCGCCAACCGCGAGCTGCGCGACGCGAACGCGAAGCTCGGAGAGCTGGACGCTGCGAAGACGGCCTTCTTCAGCAACGTGAGCCACGAGTTCCGCACGCCCCTCACTCTGATGCTCGGGCCCATCGAGGACGCTCTCCAACAGGAGCCGGCGAGTCTCGATGGCGAGGCCCTTCGCCTCGTCCACCGCAGCGCGGTCCGCTTGCTTCGCCTCGTGAACAGTCTGCTGGACTTCTCGCGCCTTGAAGCGGGGCGCCTGCGGGCGCGTTTCGAGCCGACCGACCTGGCGCAGATGACGGCGGGCCTCGCGGGCTCGTTCCAGTCGCTCGTCGAGTCCGCCGGGATGTCCCTGGTGGTGGACTGTCCGCCACTCCGCGAGCCGGTCTACGTCGATCCCTCCCAGTGGGAGAAGATCGTCTCGAACCTCCTGTCCAATGCCTTCAAGTTCACGCTGGAGGGCGAGATTGCCGTGCGTTTGCGCGAGCGCGACAACGTCGTCGATCTCATGATCAGCGACACGGGCACCGGCATTCCAGAACACGAGGTCCCTCGAGTCTTCGAGCGTTTCCATCGCGTCGAGGGTTCTCGCGGCCGAAGTTTCGAAGGCACGGGCATCGGTCTGGCGCTCGTCCACGAGCTCGTCGGCCTGCACGGCGGATCGATCGGCGTCGAGAGCGTCGCGGGGCGTGGAACCACGTTTACGGTGACCATCCCGCTGGGCTCCGCTCACTTACCGCAGGATCGAATCGCAACTGACGCCACTGGCGGCAGGAGCGGCGGAGCCGCGGCGTCTGCGCTGGAAGCCTCGCAGTGGATCTCCGGGAGCACGCCCGCCGCGGCGCCGGAGCAACCGACCAAGGACGCACCAACGGAACGAGAAAGGATCCTGGTCGTCGACGACAATGCGGACATGCTGAACTACGTCATCAGCCTGCTCGAGCCGCACTATTGTGTCGATAGCGCGGCGGACGGCGAGGCGGCTCTCGCGCTGGTGGAAACCGTCGCGCCCGACCTGATCCTGACGGACGTGACCATGCCGCGTATGGATGGCATCGCGCTCCTCAGAGCCCTTCGTGCGTCGCCGGCAACGCGCAGCATTCCCTTGATCCTCCTCTCCGCGCGCGCGGGTGAAGAAGCCGTCGTCGAGGGGCTCGAGACCGGGGCCGACGACTACCTGCTCAAGCCGTTCTCGGCGCGCGAGCTGCTGACGCGAGTGCGGGCCCACCTGGACACCGCGCGGGCGCGAACCAGCGCTCTCAGAGCAAGCGAGACGCGTCTCCGGCGCCTCGCCGAGTCCGGCATCATCGGCATCACGGTTTCCGACGGCGACGGCCGGATCCTCGAAGCGAACGACACGTTTCTGCGCATGGTCGAATGCTCGCACGCGGACCTGCTCGCAGGTGAGGTCGCGTGGGAGCTTCTCGTGCCGACCCGGGATGATGCCGCGGCGGGGACGCGCGCCCGGGAGGGGGAATACCAACGCAAGGACGGGCGGCGCATCCCCGTGCTCGTTGCCGTCGCGCCGCTGGAGAACGAAGAAAACATCTCCATCACCCTGGACCTTTCCGAGCGCAAGCGACTGGAACAGCAGTTCCGCCAGGCGCAGAAGATGGAGGCCGTGGGTCGTCTCGCTGGCGGGGTCGCTCATGACTTCAACAACGTGTTGTCGGTCGTCCTGAGCTACGCGGAGCTGGTCGGCGAGGATCTGGGCGAGAACGAACCGCTCCGCGAGGATATCGACGAAATCCGGACGGCAGCGATTCGCGGGACGGAACTGACGCGACAGCTCCTCGCGTTCAGCAGACAGCAGGTCATGGAGCCGAAGGTGCTCTCCCTCACCCGCACGGTGACCGGAATGGAGAAGATGCTCCGCCGCCTGCTCGGTGCCGATGTCACGCTCACGCTGCTAGGAGAACCCGGCCTGTGGAACATCGAGGCCGACCCGGGCCAGATCGGGCAGATCATCATGAACCTTGCCGTGAACGCGCGCGACGCGATGCCCGAGGGCGGCAAGCTGACGATCCGGACCTCGAACGTGGTGTTGGATGAGGGTTACGCCGACGTACACCACGAAGTGGTGCCTGGCGAATACGTGATGCTCGCGGTCAGCGATACCGGAACCGGCATGGACGCCGAGACGCAAGCGCGGATCTTCGAACCCTTCTTCACGACAAAGGAGAAGGGCAAGGGGACGGGCCTGGGTCTCTCGACCGTGTTCGGCATCGTCAAGCAGAGCGGCGGACACGTCTGGGTCTATAGCGAGCCAGGCGGGGGAACGACGTTCAAGCTGTACCTTCCGCGAGTCAGCGGTGCGGAGACGGGTTCGTCACAACGCCCGCCTCCGGAGTCCCTCCGCGGCGACGAGACCATCCTCCTCGTCGAGGACGATCCGCAGGTGCGCGTGCTCGCACGGACCATCCTGCGCCGAAGCGGCTACGTCGTGCTGGAGGCGGCGAACGGCGGCGAGGCCCTGCTCATATGCGAGCAACACGGTGCGAAGATCGACCTTCTCCTCACCGACGTCGTCCTGCCGCTCGTCAGCGGACGGCAGCTCGCCGACCGTCTTCGATCGACGCGACCCGGTATCAAGGTGCTCTTCATGTCGGGCTACACCGACGATGCCATCCTCCAGCACGGGATTCTCGACTCCGGCGTTGCCTACCTCCAGAAGCCGCTCACGCCGGCATCGCTGACTCGCAAGGTGCGCGAGGTCATCGATCGCAGCAACGGAAACGGAAAATGATCCGCGCCCGGCGTTTGACCTCGAGCACGCCCGCGGCGGCCGTCCCCGGACGTTAGGTGGCGGACTGGATCGCGACGGCGCGTGCAACCCTGGCGCTACCACTGCGGCGCGATGAACGGTCTGGCGGGCTTTGCGAAGCGGTAGCCCTGGAGCAAGTCGCAGCCGAGGTCGACTAGCACGTCACGCTCGGGCTCGGTCTCGATGCCCTCCGCCACCACCTTCAGGCCAAGCTCCCTGCAGAGATTCGTCATGGAGCGGACGAGCTTCTGCCGGACCGGGCTCGCGTCGACGCCGCGGACGAGCGACATGTCGAGCTTGACGAACTCCGGTTCCAGGTGAACGAAGCTCGATAGGCCGGCGTAGCCGGCTCCAAGGTCGTCCACCGCGATGCGGAACCCGAGCCGGCGCAGCTCGATCACGCGCGAGCGGGCTTCCGGAATTCCGTCGAGCGACGCCCGTTCGGTGATCTCGAGCACCACGCGCTTCGCGATGCTCGAAAGCGTGGTGGTCGAATCGAACAGATGATCGTCGAGTAGATCCCGCGGGTGCAGGTTCAGGAACAATAGCCATTCCGCCTCGCCATCGCCCATGTGACCGGCCGCCTGGTCGCGTACGGTCCGGCCGAGCGTGTAGAGCGCGTCGAGCCGCTCCGCCGCATCCAGGACCGCGCCCGGATGCGGCAGCGACGGTTCTTCGCTGCGGAGCAGCGCCTCGTAGCCGAGCACCTTCCGGGAGCTCGCATCGAGGATCGGCTGGAAGGCCATCCAGAGCGAATCGAGAGCGCTCTTGAAGCTGGCCTCCAGGCCCGCGCGGTCCGACGCTTCTCCGCGGCTCGTGCCCAGGAGCTCCAGCGCCTCCCGCTTCATCCGCGCCAGCCGGCAGAGCTGTGTCGCCCGCTTGACCGATTCGATCAGCTCTTGCGACTTGCACGGCTTGAACAGGTACTTGAACGCGCCCAGATCGACTGCGCTGGCGGCCGTCTCGAGCGACGGATTGCCGGTCATGAGCAGGACGGGGATGTCCCGGTCGCGCTCCCGGACCCGACGAAGAAGCTCGATCCCATCGAGCCCCGGCATCGAGATGTCGGTGACCACGGCGTCGAATTCGCTCGAGCCCAGCCGTTCGATCGCCTGCTCCCCGTCCTGGTGGCGTTCGATCTTGAAGCCCGCCCGCTCCAGATGGCGAGCCGTACCGGCCAGTACCTGGGGGTCGTCGTCGACCAGCAGGACGCGGGATTGCTCCTCGTCACGCGCGCGCTCGGCGGAGCCGGGCGAACTACCTTGGCGGCGTGCTTCTGGTCTATCCATTACCTACCCCCTCCGCGAAAAGTCCAACAATCCTACCCCTGCTGCCCGCCCGATGTCACGCGCGCTGGTGCTCGGGATGCTTCGGGACCCATGCGTCCCGGATCGAGACGATACTGCGCCGCGGTATGTCGATTCTCCGCGGAACTATGCAAACCGATCACCCCTAGGGGTGATTTGCGAGACCGGAGCGGTGGTGGGGTCTCAACCCACGGCGGCCGCATCCGGGTGGAAAGCCAGGAAGAGCGTGAAAGCGTCTTGTGCCTATTGTTTCCGCAGGAGGACTACGAGAAATGGGCACGGGATTCCGCCCCGAGGTAGCCTGCGTCCGTGGGAAGCAACGACAACACGACCCACGCCCAGAGCTCCCTGGACCGGCTCGCCCGCGAAGTACTCGAGTCGCTCCGTGAAGGGTGCCAGGTCATCGGACGCGACTACAGGTATCTGTACGTGAACGAGGCGGTCGCCCGGCACGGTCACAAGTCGCGCGAGGAGCTCCTCGGCCACACGATGATGGAGTGCTACCCGGGCATCGAGGCAACGGACATGTTCTCCATGTTGCGCCGGTGCATGAACGAACGCCTCCACGCGCAGATGGAGAACGAGTTCAGCTATCCGGACGGCGCCACGGGCTGGTTCGAGCTTCGCTTCATTCCCGTGCCGGAAGGCGTGTGCATCCTGTCGCTCGACATCAGCGATCGCAAGCGCTCCGAGGCAGCCCTGGAACGGACCGAGGCGCAGCTCCGCCACGCGCAGAAGATGGAAGCGGTCGGGCGTCTGGCGGGCGGCGTGGCGCATGACTTCAACAACATCCTGTCGGCCGTGTTGAGCTACACCAGCCTCGTCCTCGACGATCTGCCGGCCAACGATCCGCTCCGCGAGGACATCGAGGAGATCGAACAGGCCGGGCAGCGCGGCGCGGAGCTCACGAAGCAGCTCCTGGCGTTCAGCCGCCAGCAGGTGCTGGCACCACGGGCAGTGGATGTGAACCAGATCCTCGGCGCCATCGAGAACATGCTCCGGCGACTGCTGGGAGCCGATGTCGAACTGACATTGCTACCCGCTCCGGCGGTCGGAACGATCGTCGCCGATCCCGGCGCTGTCGAGCAGATCCTGCTGAATCTTGCCGTGAACGCCCGAGATGCCATGCCCAGCGGCGGCAAGCTCACCATCGAAACGCGGAACGTCGAACTGGACGAGGAGTACGCCCGCGATCATCTGGGCGTGAAGCCCGGGCCGTATGTGATGCTCGCCGTCAGCGACACCGGGACCGGCATGGACAAGGAGACGCAGGCGCGCATCTTCGAGCCGTTCTTCACCACCAAGGACAAGGACAAGGGCACGGGCCTGGGGCTTTCGACGATCTTCGGCATCATCAAACAGAGTGCCGGCCACATCTGGCTCTACAGCGAGCCGGGCAGCGGAGCGACGTTCAAGATCTATCTCCCGCGGGTGGAGAGCGAGCCGGAGGACGGCGCTACCCCGCCTCCGCCGGACTCCTCGCGCGGCAACGAAACCATCCTGCTCGTCGAGGACGACGATCAGGTGCGCAACGTTGCCTGCTCCATCCTACGGCGCCGCGGATATCGCGTCCTTGCGACCACCAATGCCGGCGAGGCGCTCTTGGCGT
This sequence comes from uncultured delta proteobacterium, assembly GCA_963826085.1. Taxonomy (GTDB): domain Bacteria; phylum Myxococcota_A; class Polyangia; order Polyangiales; family Polyangiaceae; genus CAWDXG01. Next base: position 1,492,061 of record CAWGVN010000001.1, read on the forward strand.
GCGAGCAGCACACGGCGACCATCCACCTGCTCTTGACCGATGTGGTGATGCCGCGCATGAACGGGCGGCAGCTTGCCGAACGCCTGGCGAAGCTCCGACCTGGGATGAAGGTCCTGTTCATGTCGGGCTACACCGACGAGGCCGTGATGCAGCACGGCGTCCTCGAATCCGAAGTGGCGTACTTGCAGAAGCCGATCACGCCCGAAGCGCTTGCGCAGAAAGTGCGGCAGGTGCTCGGCGCGCGGTCCACGTGGCCGCTTCCTCCGAATAGTTGATCCAGAATCGGGCCGGGCGCGCGCGCTCCGGCAACCGCGCAGCGGTTGCGTCTACCGCCAAGGCAGCCCGCAGCCAGTTCACACGGACACGGCTGGCACGCCGGGTGCACGCATCGAGAGGGTGCGCGCGTCATGCGACTCTCTCGTCTTCTCGGCATGACGGCGGTCGTAGCGCTAGCCGCCGTTTTCGGCGGGCCGGGACCCGCAAAGGCCGCGACCGCGCCAAAGCCGACTGTCGCGGCAGCCGCCCCTGCGTACGTTCCGCCTGACCCGACAGCGGTCCACGACGGCTATTTCATCGACGCCGACGGGCGCATGTTGCTCTCCCGTCCGGTCTACCACCAGTGGTTCGGAAAGAGGCGGGATCGCTACTACCTCAGGGCAGCGGTCGAGCAGGTCGGGATCCTGACCGCGGAGCTCGGCTACTACTGGCTGAAGGCGGACTCCAACACGACCGACTGGGACTACCCGAACTTCAAGCAGCGGTTCTGGAACCTGGAGGCGGTGCGCTTCGACAACAACCTGTCGATCACGAACTTCGTGATCCATCCGCTCGCGGGAGCGATGTACTACAACTTCTCGCGCGTCAACGGCCTCTCCATCTACGAGTCGCTGATGGTCTCCACGCTTTCGTCGGCGATCTACGAGTGGTGGCTGGAGTGGCTGGAGAAGGTGAGCGTCAATGATCTCGTCTTCACGCCGTTCGGCGGCTGGGCTCCGGGGGAGTTCCTGTTCAAGCTCGAGAGCTACCTGAACAGCGCGCCGGGCGGCGGCGCGTGGGGCAACCATGCAATGCAGTACACGCTGGGCTCGCCCGTGTACCTGCACAACCGCCTCGACAACGCACAGCCGCCCGCGCCGATTGCCACGGACGCGCTCGGATTCAGCTCCGCGTACTCGCACGAGTTCACGTTCGGCTACGCGGTCACCGCCGTGGACAACGACCTCGGCCGAAGCGGCATCGTCAGCGACGTGGACATCGGCGCCCGGCTCTACGCCATGCCCGGCTTCCTGCGCGAGGGAAGCTTCGAGACCTCATTCAGCGACGGCAACTTCAGCGACGTCGAGACCCGCATGAGCTTCTCCGGCGACGGCTGGGCGGACCTCGACTTGTGGTTCTCCAATGCGTTTGCCGGCGTCTACTCGCAGGACATTGCCGCGACGCACCACGGCCTGAAAGGCCACGCCATGCTGGTGGCGGCCAACTCCGCCGCACGCTATGTCAGGCGCTGGCTGCTCGGGCGCACCGACATGTGGGCGCTCGCCCATCTGGTCGGGCCGGATTTCCGCTACTGGATCGTCGATGGCCCGTTCCATGCGGAGCTCCAGGCGACAGCGCACGGCGACGCAGCCGGCATCCAGTCGCTGCCGTATCCCGACTGGACCGCGGACTTCGGCCGCACGGGCACCAAGACCGAGCTGCAGCGCCATGGCTACTATTTCGCACTGGGAACCTCGGGGCGAGCGAGCGTGCGCGTAGGCTACGGCGGCGCGGAGCTCGGCGTGCAGGGCGAGGTCGGTGTGTACGACTCGATTGAAGGGCTCGATCGCGAACAGCCGACCGTCACGCGCGATATCCACAACAGGGACCAGATCGTCCAGCTCGGCGGGTGGTTCCGCTACGCGATCCCCGGCGCGCCCCTGCGCTTCGGCGTCTCGGGCGCGGAAACGCTGCGACGGAGCCAGATGCCGCCGCTGGTCCAGAAGCGCCGGGATCGTCGCTTGGCAATGGAGCTTGACCTGTACTTCTGACGGCTCACGGCTTGAAGATGGAGATCCCCACGTTCAGCAGCATGAACGGCCCGCTCACGTCCGCGTTGGGTCCGCCCTGCAGCGGGGTGTCCTCGATGTCGCCCGTCCGCCAGCTGCTCTCGCCGAGCTGCGCCACGTAGCCGAGGCGGACGCCGAACACGAACCCGCCGTCCTCGATCCAGCGGTGCCACAGCGGGATCACCTGCTCCACTCCGACGACCAGCTTGAACGCGTCGAAGCCGCGCCGCACACTGCGGCTGCACTCCTTCGCGGAAGAGAAATACCCCACGAACAGCGGCGGCTGGTCGCAGCGCATCTCCACGAGCAGATGCCCCGACGCATAGCCCAACATGGGGAACACGGCGAAGCCGCCGTAGCGGTACACGTCGTAGCCGATCTCGGGACTGATCCAGCCGCGGTGCACGCGCACGGCCTGGCCCGTGGTCCGCGAGTAGACGCGGTCGCCCACCGTGCCGACGAAGCCGATCTCGAAGCGCAGCCGCCGCACCGTTCCCCCCAGCTCGAAGCCGGCCATGCGCTGTGCCTCGGGGGTGCGCGTGTAACCGTTGCGGTCGAGCTGGGCGTCGATCGCGGGCAGGCTGTTCGCGCGCTCCCCCAGCAGCGCCGAGAGCCGCAAGGACAGCGCGGGTGCACGGCTGGATTCCGCTGCTGCACGCGCGGACGAGAGGAGCATCGCCGCTAGAAGCGAGAGCGCCCAGACAGAGCGGGCCTTGCCCCGGACCATGACCTATCCGCTACACAGGCAAGCAAGGCATGTGCCCTGGGCGCACGCTTCCCACGAGAAAGCTCGCGCCGAACCGCCGCGCACCGGCAACATTTTCGCGATTGCCCGGGACCAGATCAAGATTGCCGCCTACAAGGTATTCGACGCGCGCCTGGGGGTGTCGCTGCTGGGGCGCTCACGCTCCGCGTAGTCCGCCCGGTAGACGCGGTAGTCGAGGTGCGGGAACACGTTGTCCTGCGCTTCGATGATGGCGAGCGCCTCCGGGTCGATGGCGTGGCTCTCGACGCCGTGGGCGAGCGCGTAGAACCTCGACAGGTGCTCCTTGGTGCGACGCTCGGCGTACTCCACGACCGTGCCCTGGGCCATGATGAAAGCCCAGTCGCTCGCCTGGGCGAGCAGGAGCTCGCGCGCCGCCTGATCCAGCGCGCGCGCCTCGAGCGGCGATGCGCTGGGGAACGCCGCCGCCAGCTCCACCATGCGATCGGCCGCCTGGTGCAAGTGCGGGTAGATCCAGTCGTTCTTCCCGTTGAGCCACATCTCGCTGTAGCCCTTGTAGCCCCAGCTGGACGAGGACGGCGTCTCGAGCTGGTTCTCCGGATACTCCGCGAGGTAGTCGGACGGCGTCACCAGATCCAGCTCCTCGCCGTCGCGCGCGATGTTGCGAAGCACGTGGCCGAGCCAATCGGGTCCCTCGAACCACCAGTGACCGAAGAGCTCGGCGTCGTAGGGCGCGACCACGATGGGACTGCGGTCCATCTGCCCCGCCAGCCACTTGATCTGGTGGCGGCGATTGAACACGAAGTTGTCCGCGTGCTCCTTCGCACGCATGAGGGCACGTGCGCGCACGTAGGGCTGCTTCGCCTCCGTCCTGCCTGTCACGCGGTGATACTTGATGCCGGTGTTCCGGCGGACGCCGAGAGGATGAAGGCACGGGCCGAGCGCTTCCGGATCCAGGTCGAAGCCGGCGTCGCGGTAGTATTCGCGGTAGTCCGCGTCGCCCGGGTAGCCCTCCACGGAGCTCCACACCTGCTTCGTCGATTCCGGATCGCGACCGAACATGGCGAGCCCGCCCGGGCAGCAGAGCGGGGCGTAGACGCCGTAGTGGGGTCGCGTCGCCGCGTGATCGATCGCGTGCGTCTCCACGAACGAGTACGAGACTCCGGCATCGTCCAGCACCTCTTCCAGACCCGGATAGTAACCGCACTCGGGCAGCCACAGCCCGCGTGGCGGCGAGCCGAAGCTCGCCTCGTGCTGGGTGACGGCAACGCGGACCTGCGCCCTGGCGGCGAGCCGATTGTGGCGGAGCAGCGGCAGGTAGCCGTGGGTCGCCGCGCAGGTGATGAGCTCCACGTGACCGGCGTCGGCAAGGCGGCGGAATGCGCCGGCGAGGTCCATGTTCCAGCGGTTCTGGTAGTCGCGTCGCGCGCGGGCAAAGCGTTCGCTGTACAGCCTGGCGGTCTCGTTGAACACGGGCTGGTGCCGGGTCCGCCGGATCTCGCGCTCCGCCAGATCGCACAGGCGGTCGAGGTGACGCACGAAGCGCAGGCGCAACAGGTCGTCGTCCAGCATCGCGACGAGAGTCGGACTGAGCGAGAGCGTGATGCGAAACGGCTCGCCTTCCACGGCGAGGCGTTCCAGCGTCCAGAGCAGCGGAATGTAGGTCTCGAGGATCGCTTCGCGCAGCCAGGCTTCCTCGAGAAAGTCCTCGTGCTCCGGATGGCGGACAAACGGAAGATGCGCGTGCAGCACCACGCAGACGTGACCGGGACTCACCGCGGTCCTCCCGCCGAGCCCGAGCCGGATCCACGCTGGAGCGACACGCTGAAGCTCCGCCCCTGCCGGGCAAACGCCGGCATCGGACGCGCGGTGCTGTGTGGCGGGACATGGGGCGTCGCAGTGGTGAGCACCTCGCGTGCGGCTTGTTGTTCTGCCGCAGCGGGCGCGTCGCGCGCGGTTTCATGTCGCAGCGCCGCAGTCGCGAGCGCGGTTTCCGGCTCGGCTCCGGCCCCGTGCGCCGGTTCGTCGGGCGCTGGGGGCGGGGCGGGAGCGTCGGGAACGGATTGCCATCTCGGTTCGTAACGCGGCGACGGCTCGGCGCGCGGCACGTACTCGAAATTGGAGCGGCAGGCCGCCACGAAGCCGGCATCGGAGCGCGGCCCCAGCTCGGCGTAGTACGTCTTGTCCGACGACCAGAGCTCGACGTACCAGTTCTTCGCAGCCAGATCGACGGGGACGTTGAAGTAGCTGTGCGCGTTGCTCCCGTCGAACTCGACCATCGTCACGTCGTGGAAGCGCAGCACCCAGATCGGCGGCTCGTGCTTGTGCAGCGGGTCGAGCCGCTTGTGCGCGCGCTCGCGATCTTCCGGCGTGATTTCCCAGTAGACATGGACGTGCAACGGATCCACCGCCATCAGGACAACGCGCGAGCGACCGTAGGCCCCGGACAGCCCAAACGCGTCGTCTCCGGAAGCCATGGGCGGAGTCTGCCTCTTGAGGACTCGCCTGTGAACTGCCGCCGGGTAGGTCGAAGCCGATCTCGCCCACGGCGTGCTCACCGTCACTGTTCCGGAGGTTCCAGGCGCCCGACCGAAGCAGGTCGAGGTCACGAGCTGCCGAGGCTTGTCGCCGCAGTGGACGCCGGCGCGTGGCAGATCACCACGGTGCCGGCGACGTGCGCCCGGCGCAAGCCTTGCGACTGCGTCGTCGATAACGGCAGCAGGTTCGCGCCTCGCGCGACCCTACGTCATCGACATCAGGTAGAACCCGACCGCGGACAGGACCACCACCAGCACCAGGAACGCGATCCACACCCAGGTCATCCACTCCACGCGTGTTTTCGGTGCTTGCGGGATGGGTCCGCCGGGGTCCATTCGGCTGGAGCCGACCACTTGCGGCATGTTCCCTTCTCCCTTCACAAACACTAGATGCATCGAGCGTGCCGACCCAGCGCGTCCGGCGCGGGCGCAAGTCCGGCGCTGCGGAGGCTACCGCGCCGAGCGGACCCGCCGCTCGGTTGAAGCGCGGCTTCGCGCCGATCAGCGGACAGGACGCGCGTGTCGCGCTCCGAGCAGCGGAGCCAGCTCCGCCCGGAATCGCTCGAGCTCCTGCTGGTGGAGCCGGGTCATGCCCTCTCTTCGATCCGGGCGCCGCGTTGGGCTTCGATCATCACCGTGCGGCCGGAGAGTAGCAGCGCCACGACGGCGGCCGTCAGCGTCGTGGGCAGCAGCGCCATGCCGGCCATGCCGGTCACGACCAGCGTCGCGCCGAGCGGAGTCTTGGTCACGGCGCTGCACAGGGCCGCGGCCATGGCGGTCATCAGCATCGCAGCATCCACCGCCGGCAGCTCGAGATGGAGCGCGCGCCCGAGCGCGAAGCCGACGAAGAACAGCGGGATGATGAAGCCTCCGGGCCAGCGCCCCGCGAGCGCCAGCACCACGGCGACCAGCTTGGCCACGACGCCGACCAGCAGCGTCCAGACCAGCGCGTGACCGAGCGTGACACCGTCGACCTGACCTTCACCGAACGTCAGGGCAGCCGGAGAGAGCGCCGCGAGCCCCGCAATGCCGCAAGCCGCCAGCACCGGCCCCAGCTGCCCGGGAATGCGACCGAACGCTTCGTCGACGGCGCGGTGCAGACGGACGAAGCCGAGCCCGCCGGCGGCCCCGAGCGCGCCGCAGCCCACGGCCCAGAGGATATCCGCCGCACCGCGGGGCCCCGCGACAGGTAGTGTCCACACCGGCGACAGACCTAGCCCGGTCAGTCCGACGTACACGCCGTAGCCGCACAGCGCGCCGAGCAGCGCCGGCACGAGCGCCTCGCCGTAGCCGAGCTCGCCGCGGTGCGGCAGCTCCAGCGCGAACACCGCTGCGCCGATCGGCACGCCAAAGAGCACCGTGAAGGCCGCGGCCATTCCCGTCAGGGTCAGGATGCGGCGCTCGCGCTCGCTGACGCCTCCGCGCCGCCCCAGGACCGCGCCGAGCGTGCCGCAGGTCTGTACCAGGGGCGCTTCCGGACCCATCGGGCTGCCCGCCGCGATGCACAAGAGCGACAACGGCACCAGCGACTTGAGGCGACGGGCGTCCTCTGGCCCGCCGTGAACGTGGATGTTGTCCACGAGCAGCTCCACCGATCCCGGCGGACCGAGGAAGCGCGTTCCCAGCGCAACCACGACTCCGGTTGTCACCAGGATGATCGCCTGGGTGGGCCAGGCGTGGTGCGTCGGCCAGAGCAGCGACATCAGGCCCCGCAAGCAGAGCACGTACGCGGACCCCACGAGCCCCCCGACCAGTCCGGTGACCATCACGCGCAGGATCGAGCGCGGCGTGAACGCGAAGCGCGACATATCGTGTTACGATATATATCGTAGACCTCTGCGAGGCGACAAGTATGACCCGGACCACGGACTATCTCGTCGCGGACCACCGGCGCCTGCATGCCCTGCTGGACAGGGCGGAGGCCGAGCCTTTCGATGCCGAGGCGTACGCCGCGTTCCGTGCCGGCCGGCTCCGTCACATCGGAATCGAGGAGAGGATCCGCGCGCCGCAGCAGCACGTCCTCCAGGAAAAGCCCCGTCAGCTCGGCCCGACCGGCTAGCCCGCCCTTCCGGTACGGCGACCCGACCTCGACCGCGGCGCCGACAGAATCGCCTGGAAAATGGCCTCGCAAGGGCGGCGCGGGGCTTCCCGCACGCCCTGTGCACCCAGATTCCGCTCGCGTCGAGCAGCGCGGCCGCTAGGCTGCGCCCCCGTGGCTCCCCCCTCCAACGAACCGGAAGAAACGCCCGACGACGAACGCGCCAGCAATCCCGAAGCAACGCCCGGCGAGGAGAGTACCAGCTCCGCTGGAGCGGAAGACAACGACCCGAAGCGCGACGACGACGCCAGCTCCGACGACGACGACGACGACGACGACGCTGAACCGGACCCGGACGACAATGACGACGACGACGACGCTGAACCGGACCCGGACGACAATGACGACGACGACGCACCGCGCGCGCGGGGGCGCGCGTCGGAGCGGCCGGCGGCGCGCTCGAGCCGGCCCCCCAAGCGCGACAAGCCCGCGGCGGCGCGCGCCCGATCTTCCACGGCGGACGACGAAGCGGGCGGCTCGAAGCTGGTCTGGTACATCGTCGGCGCCGTGGTGGTGATCGCGGGCGGTTTCGGCCTGTATCGCGTGCGCGTCCGCCGTCTCGCTCGCGCCGAGCAGGCGCTGCACGCAGCGTGCAAGCGTTCGGAGCGCTCGGCGTGCCGCACGCTGTGCGACCGCGCGCCCGCCGACATCTCCGCGTGCCTGCGCCTGGCCGACAAGCTGGCATCCGCTGACGATTCCACACGCGACGACCGGGAAGCGGTGTCGCTCTATCGCAAGGCGTGCGACGCAAAGAACTACGAGGGCTGCGCCAAGCTCGGACGCGCACAGTACAACGGCACCGGCATCCCGCGCGACCTGCAGGCGGCCGCGGTGAATTTCGACAAGTCCTGCAAGCACGGTAGCCAGCTCGGCTGCGCCGGCTACGGGCACCTGCTGCTGGTCGGGCAGGCCGGTGTGAAAAAGGATCCAGCGCGCGGCGTCGAGCTGTTCAAGAAATCCTGCAAGGCCGGCGAGCAGCGAGGCTGCGCTTCGCTCGCGATCGCCTACCTCAACGGCATTGGCGTGGAGAAGGATCCGGCTCGGGCCTACTCGCTGTTCAGCTCCAGCTGCAAGCACGGCATCGACCGCGGCTGCCTGGGCCAGGGCGTGATGATGTTCGACGGCCAGGGCGGCGTGAAGCGCGACGAAGCCGCGGCGGTAAAGCTGTTCAAGAAGTCGTGCGACGGGCAGGCGCGCGACGCCTGCGTGTATCTGGCCGTGGCGCACATGAGCGGCCGCGGAGCGGAGCGCGATCTCCCCGAAGCCGTCACGCTCCTGAAGCGCGCGTGCGATAACGCGCCGCCCGCCGGCTGCGCCATGCTCGCGCAGCTCTACACGGCCGGACAGGGCGTCGAGCAGAATCCGGAAAAGGCGGGCGAGCTCTTCCATCGCGCCTGCGACAACGGCCTGCCCGAAGGCTGCGTCGCCATTGGAAGCGCGATGATCGCCGGCCAGCTCGGCGAGAAGCGCGATCCAACCCGCGGCGCCCAGCTGATCAAGCGCGCCTGCGACAAGGGAAGTATGGCCGGCTGCACGCAGCTCGCGATGCTGGAGCTGCAGGGCGTCGGGCCCATCAAGAAGAACCCCGCTGAAGCGCTGCGCCGCGCCAAGAAGGCGTGCGACGGCGGTCACCCGCAGGGCTGCAGCCTGCTCGGCACGATGCAGATGCAGGGCGTCGACGGCAAGCCGGACTCGAACGCGTCAGCGGATTCGTTCAAGAAGGCGTGCGATGGCGGCGACGGCGACGGCTGCGCGTTCTACGGCGCCCAGCTGGCCGACGGGCAGGGCGTCAAGAAAGACCTCGCGCAGGGCGTGAAGCTGCTGGAGGCGTCCTGCAAGCAGATGGGCTCGCTGCGCGGCTGCTCCATGTACGCCCGCGCGCTCCTGCTGGGCGCCGGCGGCAAGGACAAGGAGAAGGAAGGCGTCCAGCTTGCCGAATCGCTGTGCGCCCAGGGCGGCGCGCAGTCGTGCGTGCTCGCGGGTCTTGCCAACATCCAGGGGCATGGCGTCAAGCGCGACATGGAGCGCGGCGCGAGCTTCATTGTGGGCGCCTGCCAGGCGGGTTTTCCCCCGGCCTGCGAGATGCAGAAGCATCTGCCGCCGTCGGTCGTGAAGAAGGTGAAGAAGGACGCCGCCGACGCGCTCGAGCGCATGAAGAAGCAGGCCGAGAAGGCCAAGGCCGGCGGCGCCCACGCGCCCGGCGCGCCGCCGATCGGCGCGGCGGCGCCCCTCGGGCTAGGACTCGGCGCGCCGAAGTAGCGCCGGCGCGACCGGAAACGAAGCGACGGCGCCGCACTGACGGCGCGTGCGATCAGATGTAGCCGGCGATGCCGAAGGTGAGGCCGAACGAGGTGGCCTTCTGGTCGACGCTCTGCGACGAGCCGCCCGCCTTGCTGCTGCCGCTCAGGCCGAGGTCGAGGTAGGGCCCGCCCAGGATCACGAAGTGGCTGACGGGGGAAAGCCCGAACAGCGGCTCGACGGTCAGATCGAGGAAGTGCGTCGAGGTCGAGCTGCTCGACTGCCCCGCACTGGCGGGAGTGCTGGTCGAGGCGTTGGTGTAGGTGATGCCGGCGCGTGGCCAGAAGCTGAACGTATCGCCGAACTGAAGCGCGTAGCCGACGCGCGGTGCGAACAGGAACACGTCCTGCGACCCCTGGTCCTGCGATTGCCCACCTGCTTCCGCCTTCAGCGACATGTGCGCATACACGAGGGACGTGCCCACGCTCAGCCCGTCGATCACGAAGTAGTCGAAGCCGAGTCGCGGCAGGGAGGACGGCGTGATGCCGCCCGCGGAGACGCTGTTGCCCAGCAGGGCGATGCCGGTGGACTTCTGTGTCTCGTCGCCAATTGGCGCCGGGAGGCTGGTGGTGAGGCTGTCGAACGACAGCGCCGTGAGCCGCTCGGCGCCGACCACGAACTGCCCCTGGTTGCCGATGTTGTCGATCGGACCCGAGCTCTGCATGGGCGGCGCGTACCCGCCTTGGTAGCCGCCGCTGTAGCCCTGGGCGAACGCAGCCGTCGAAAGCGAGATCACACCGAGTGCGGCGAATGCGCCGATTGCTTTTCGCATGGAATCCTCCTCGTGCCGCGCCTGGCGGCTCGCCGAGCGTAGCGTTCACGCCGTGCGCCGGCCCAGTTTCCTGCTACGCGGGCCGGAGCTGGGCGGCACGGGGCGGCACGAGCGTGGCGTTTCCCGGACGCGCTCGGGCTGCCAGGCCCCCCCCACCCAGATCAGTTGTTGGCGACCAGTCCGAGCCAGTACGTGGACGTGGAGCCGAGCGTGCTCTCGACCCAGAAGGGCGCGGCTCCGAACGAGCTCGCTCGCAGCGCCTTGATGGTCAGCTTCAGCTTGTCGCCGTTCTTGCCCGCGGTCTTGTCGAACGTAAGCTGCAGGCTGGGCGGACTGGCGAAGAACGCGCTCGAGAGGTCGACGCCCTTCACCGTCCAGGGGCCGGAGGTAGGGCCATCGCTGTACAGGTCGACTTCGAGCGTCTTCGACTGACCGATCGGGATCTTCACGCCGCGGCTGGTGAACGGGCCGATGGGCGAGTTGAGGCTCGAGATGGTGTCGGGCATGACCACCCCGGAGTTGAAGTACGGGCTCGGCGCGTCCGGCTCGCACGGCCCGTGACCCGCAGCCGCAGACGCGTTGGACCACACGCGCTGCACGAGGTTATCGACGCCGGTGGGGCGATAGAACGAATCCGGGAAGTAGGAGCACACGTCGCCGATCTCGCCGCCCGCGAGGATCGCCCACGCCTTGTCGTCGATGTCGGTGTAGGCCGGCTTGTGGTTGGGGTACGGGTCGGTCGCCGCCTCGATGAACTCGTGCGACGCCTCCGCCGAGATCTCGTCCATCGCGCTCACGTTGCCCATGGGCGGACAGCGCCCGACAACGGTGTAGATGACCTCGGTCGTGCCATCCATCAGGTAGTCGGAGTGGTAGCCCTGGTAGGAGCTGCACAGGTGGCCGCCCTGGAGCACCACGTCCGTGGTAGACGGGTAGTAGATGACGTAGAGCGTGCTCGCGTCCGGCTGGGGGAAGCCGTTGCCGCCCTTGATCTTGCCCGTGAGCCACGTCTGCACATCCGCGTCGGTGAGCGAAGCGGCGGCGGTCTCGGTGAGATGGATGGGAGTGGCGGTGGTGAGCGCGCCGACGCCGTACTCCGAGGTCGTGCCCGCCCAGTAGGTCTTCGCTGCCGCGAGCTGCGTCGCGAACTTGTCCAGGCTGGCCTCGAGCGAGTCGCCCGAGAAGGAGATGGGCACGAGCTTCACCGACGGCATCACGGGCCCGCCCTTGGTGAGCGCCTTGGGCATCGGCGGATGGTCGGCGGGATATCCGCCGGGCGCATCCTGCGGGGCGTCGCTGCCCCCGTCGTTCGGCGGAGGCGCGGCCTCCTGGTCGCTGCCCGCGTCGCCGGGCGCGTGGTGGTGGGTCGCTGAATTGCTGCTGCCGCAGGCGACAAGCAAGGCCGAGGTCACTAGCCAGGGAAGGAAGCGCATCAACATAGGATAGAGGAACCCGGGACAGATGGAACCCCTGCCCGCTCTCGAGGTCGTCGCTTGCCCGGTCAGGTCGACGGGCATGACGCCGTTCCGCGGCGCGACAAAGCGTCCGGCCGTAGTGGAGAACGTGAGGGCGCTGCGCCAGACGATCGACGACAGCGGCGCGCGCGCATCACGCGAGCTGCTCCCCGAGCATTCCCCGACGCTGGCCCTGACGCGCTCGCTACTCCGCGGCCTTGACCGCCTCTTTCATCAGCGGGAAGCCGAGCGCTTCGCGCTGCGCCATCCACGCCGCCGCCACGGCGCGCGCGAGCGTGCGGACGCGCAGGATGTAGCGTTGGCGCTCGGTGACGCCGATGGCGCCGCGCGCGTCGAGCACGTTGAACGCATGCGAGGCCTTGGTGACCATGTCGTACGCGGGCAGCACGAGCTTCTCGAGCGGCTCCTCGCTGCGCTCGAGCAGGCGCTTGGCTTCCGCCTCGGCATGCTCGAAGGCGGCAAAGTGTGCCTTCACGTCCGCTTCCTCGAAGTTGTACGTGCTCCACTCCCACTCGGCGCGCTTGAAGATCTCGCCGTACTTCACGTTCGCGTCGTACTGGAGGTCGTAGACGTTATCGACGTCCTGCAGGTACATCGCGATGCGCTCCAGGCCGTAGGTGAGCTCGCCGCTCACCGGCTTGCAGTCGAAGCCGCCCACCTGCTGGAAGTAGGTAAACTGGCTGATCTCGAGCCCGTCGAGCCACACCTGCCAGCCGAGCCCCCACGCGCCGAGCGTCGGGCTCTCCCAGTCGTCCTCGATGAAGCGCACGTCGTGGTGCAGCGGATCGGTGCCGAGGGCCACCAGCGACTCCAGGTACTGATCCTGGATGTCGATGGGATTGGGCTTGAGGATGACCTGGAACTGGTGGAACTGCTGCAGGCGATTCGGGTTGTCGCCGTAGCGGCCGTCGGTCGGGCGCCGCGAGGGCTCCACGTAGGCGACGTTCCACGGCTCCGGCCCCAGCGAGCGGAGGAAGGTTGCCGGATTGAACGTGCCGGCGCCGAGCTCCGAGTTGTACGGCTGCACCACAAGGCAGCCACGCTCGGCCCAGAAACGCTGCAGCGTCAGAATCAGATCCTGGAAATGCATGGCGAGGGCGGGAGCCTAGCACCGCCGACGGCGGACCCCACGACAATCCGGGTCCGGAGCCGCCGTCCCTTCGTCGCAGCGCTGCCGCTCAGGGCGCGAACGTCTGGGCCGGGGCCACCGCGGAGGCGCTAGACGACACTCTCAACCGGCGCCCGCGGAACGCTTCTTCGGCTTGGCCTTCGGCTTTGCCACGCCGGGGCGCTTCGCTTTCGGCTTTGCCACGCCGGGGCGCTTGGCCTTCGGCTTTGCCACGCCGGATGTTTCCGCAGCGAAGCGCTCGTTCAACGCCAAGGCGAGCTCCGGACCGCGCGTCTCGTGCTTGAAGAACGCATACGCCTCCTGCCACGGCTGCACGGCGAGCGTGGTCGCCCAGCGATCCAGATCGGCCGCGCTGTAGTCGGCCGCGCGGAGCCGCAGATAGCCCCAGTCGGCCGTTGCCACGAGCGGCGGCGCCCGACGCGGATCGTCCATGTCGCCGCCGACCAGCGCGGCGTTGCGCTCGCCGAGCGCCTCGTACACCTCGTCGTCGAACCATGACGCCTCGCGGAACTCGAACGCCGCGCGGCACCCGTCCGGCAGGATTGCGAGGAAGTCGCGCAGGAGCGCTACGTTCTTCTTGAGGAAGGGCGGCAGCTGGAACAACACCGGACCCAGACGCTCCTCCAGGATGGCCGCGATCTTGAAAAGATACGTGACCGAGTCCAGCGAGTCGCGCAGCTGCTGCTGGTGCGTGATGCGCCGCGACGCCTTGAGCACGAAGCGGAAGTCCGCCGGCACCTGCGCCGCCCAGCCGGCAAGCACGTCGGCCTTCGGCATGCGATAGAAGGTGTTGTTGATCTCCACCGCGGGGAGCTCGGAGGCGTAGAACTCCAGCATCCCCGAGCTCGGGAGCTTGTCGGGATAGAAGCTGCCCTTCCATTCCTTGTAGCTAAAGCCGCTGGTTCCCGCGCGCAGGCGCATGCCGCATCGTACCAAAGCGCCGAGCGCGCTGGGGAATTCCCTGCTTCACCGCGATCCTGCACAATCGCGTAGGATCGGCGGGCCGGGCAGCCCCGCCGGAGCACGATCAACATGAACCGGATCCAGGACTACGCGCTGATCGGAGACTGCCACTCGGTGGCGTTGGTCGGGCGCGACGGTTCCGTCGACTGGTGCTGCTTTCCGCGCATGGACTCGCCGGCAGTGTTCGCCAGGGTGCTCGACGCCGAACGCGGCGGATCTTTCCGGGTGTCGGTGCGTGGGAGGACCGAGTGCCGGCGCGAGTACGTCGCGGATACCAACGTGCTGGTCACGCACCACGCCGGCGCCGGCGGCGAGCTGGAGATCACCGACTGCATGCCCACGGCGCGCTTCGACGCCGGAGATCCGGGCCGCGTGGCGTCGTCGCACGCGATCCTGCGACGCGTGCGCGCCGTCTCGGGTCCGGCCGTGGCCGAGCTCGCGCTGGAACCGCGCTTCGAGTACGGCGCGTTCACGCCGCGCTTCACGCTGACCTCGCCGCACACGGCGGAGATCGTGGGCGGAGCCGACGCGCTCTGGGTCAGAAGCTCGCGGCCGCTGTCGGTGAGCCGCGATGCGCTGCACGCCGAGTGGAAGCTCGACGCCGGGGAGGAAGCCTGGATCGAGGTGGCATGGTCGTCGTCCCACGACGCGAAGCGTCCGGCACAGGCGCCCCGACCCGGCGAGCTGGCGCAGAAGCTCGAGGACACGATCGCCTTCTGGCGCGCCTGGCTCGCCCAGTCCTGGTACGACGGCGAGCACACCGACCACGTGCGGCGCTCGGCCCTGGCGCTCAAGGCGCTCACCTACGCGCCGACCGGCGCGGTCGTCGCGGCGCCGACCACGTCGCTGCCCGAGGAGATAGGCGGCGGGCGCAACTGGGACTACCGCTACACCTGGATCCGCGACGCCACGCTGACGCTCACCTCGATGATGGTGCTCGGTTTCCGCGCCGAGGCCGAGCGCTTCAAGACGTGGCTCGAGCGCACCGGCGCAGGGCGACCGGAAGACTTGCAGATCATGTACCGCATCCGCGGCGAGCGCTTCCTGCCGGAAGTGGAGCTCGGGCATCTGGCGGGACACCGGAGCTCGGCGCCCGTGCGCATCGGCAACGGCGCCGCGAAGCAGCTGCAACTCGATTCGTACGGGCAGATCCTGGAGGCCGCGCATCTGTTCTCGCGCGTCGGCGGCGACATCACCGAGACCAACTGGAGCTTCCTGTCGGGACTGGTGGACATCGTCTGCGATCGCTGGCGCTTTCCCGATCACGGCATCTGGGAGATCCGCGACGAGCCTCGCCACTTCGTCCACTCCAAGCTCAACTGCTGGGTGGCGCTCGACCGCGGCGTGAAGCTGGCGCGAGCGCGGAAGCTGCCGGCGCCGCTCGCCGAGTGGGAAGCGCAGCGCGACGCGCTCTACGACTACCTCGTGAAGCAGGGCGCGCCGAACGGCTGGTTCTGCCAGGCCGCGGGTCACGAGGTGCCCGACGCGTCCGTGCTGCTGGTTCCCGCGCTGGGCCTTCTGCCGACGACGCATCCGCTGATCGCGGAGACCCTGCGCGTGATCGAACGCGATCTCTCGCGCGACGGGCTGGTCTACCGCTACCTGAGCCCGGACGGACTGTCGGGCGGAGAAGGCGCGTTCCTGCTCTGCTCGTTCTGGCTGCTCGACTGCCTGACTCACTCCGGCCGGCTCGACGAGGCCGACGCGCTGCTCGAGCGGCTGCTCGGCCTCGGCAACGACGTGGGCCTGTACGCGGAAGAAGTCGAGCCGCATAGCAGCGAAGCGCTCGGCAACTTCCCGCAGGCGTTCACGCACATGGCGCTGGTTTCCAGCGCGGCGCACCTCTCCGCGGCCAAGCGCGGCGAGGTGCCGTTCGACCGCGCAGTCGACTACGCCGAGCTGGCCCTGGAGCGGCTGCTCGCCGCTTCCGCGACGCAGCCACCGCGGAGCCGATCCAGGCAGAGCCGGGTGACGACGCGCGACAGATAGGCTGCTACTTGCAGTCGCGATACGGCGGCAGCAGATCGCTGGTGGAACAGGTCGTGCCCTTCGGGCACTTGTTGCTCGAACCGCAGACGACGCGTGCCGTCTTGCCGGTGCAACTCGCCGCGCACGCCGTCGAGACGTAGCTCTCGTTCTTGCCCTGGATGAACAGCGTCGCGCAGCACACCTGCCCGCTCCCGCAGTCCTCGGGTCCGTCGCAGGCGAGCGGGACGCCGTAGGTGCACGTGCCACCGGCCGTGATGCACGCCGCGGGCTGGTTGTTGTGATCGCAGCAGTTCTGTGCCGGCAGGTTGCACTGCTTGCTCCCGCACGCGACGGTCTTGCCGCTCGACCCGCCGGTGCCGCCGGTGCCGCTGCCCGCCGTGCCGCCGGTACCGCTGCCCGCCGTTCCACCGCTGCCCGCCGTGCCACCGGTCGCCGAGCCGCCGCTGCCCGACGCACCAGCGGTGCCTCCGGTGCCGCCGGTCGCACCACCGCCCGCGCTACCCGCCGTTCCCGCCGCTCCGGCGCCACCATCGGTGCCAGCGTGGCCCGAGCTCCCCTTGTCGCCACAACC
Source organism: uncultured delta proteobacterium (assembly GCA_963826085.1). Lineage (GTDB taxonomy): Bacteria > Myxococcota_A > Polyangia > Polyangiales > Polyangiaceae > CAWDXG01. Next base: position 1,508,662 of record CAWGVN010000001.1, read on the forward strand.
CACGCCGAACAGAAACACCGCCGCTAGCGGAAGGACACGCGTCCATTGTTGCCCGTTCATCAGGCAAGTCTAGCCGGAAACGGGGGCTCAGCGATCGGGTAGTCGAATATCCTACCCAGTTGAAAGCCCGCGACCCCTGGATGACCACCCGTCCCGGGAACTTCGTCGCGCGCTGGATGTCGGAAGGGATCGTCGCTGCGCGTAGCGGAGTGCTCGCGGGGCGCACACGGACGGCCGTCGCCGGGGCGGCGCGCTGCACACGGAGGGTCCGCCATGCACGAGCCGCTGCCGCAAGCGAGAGGTCTATCCGCGTCATCCGGACGCATGACCGCGGTGATGCGCGCGGCGGGAGTACCGCTGACACGCGTGCTGAGGGTCGGCGTCGTGCGCGAGGGGCGCATGATCGAGGATCGCGTCGTCACCGGCGAGGCGCTGACACTGGGACCGGGCGAGCGCGCGGATCTCGTGTTGCCCGCGCGCGATCTGCCGCGCCGACACCGCTTGCTGGAACGCGTGGGAGGGAGCTGGTGGCTTTCGCCGGCGCCCGGCATGCGCGCCCGCATCGCCACTTCCGACGGCGTGGTCGAGCTGACGGACGAATCGCCGCCGCGCGAGCTCGACGGCGACGCACGCGGCAAGGTGATCTTCGGCGGGACGACGCTCCTTTTCCAGCTGGTGCCGGCACCGCCCGTTCGGCGGCGGCCGCAGCTGCCGCTGTCGGTGATGCGCCGCGAGAGCGGCGACTGGGGTACGACGATCATCGCGGCGCTGTCGTTTTTGCTGCACTTCGGGATCATGGGCGTGCTGTTCTCGGACTGGGTCGATCCGGTCGTGGACGAAGGCGTCGTGGTGTCCGGCCTGGTCGACTCGGTGCACGCCCTGCCCGCGCCGCCCGTCGAGACGCCGTCGCAGACCACGTCCCTCGCGCCGGCGGACACGGCGAAGCCCGCGCCTTCGCCGTCGCACAACCCGGGGCATGACCGGCGTGGCAGACCCAGCGTTCACCCCGGCACTCAGGGACACATGAGTGACGCAGACGCCGCGCGCCTGCAGCGCGAGCTCGCCGAGATGGGGATGAAGACCCTGGGCGCGCTCGCCTCGAACGGACCTGCGACGGCGGGCGTGCTCAAGGGCAGCGAGGTGCCGACGACCGCTCTGGACAATGCCGCGAAGAGCGCCGCCGGCGTCGGCACCGGGGATCCGTTCCACGTCGGCTCGTCCGGCGCGCCGCTCCACCCCGGCCAGCACGGCGGCCTCGCGGATATCGGCAACAGCCGCGGCGCCGATCACAGCAACACCGGCGGGGTGCAGCACGTGAACCCGCCAAAGGGCAGCACCGTGGTCTCGAGCACGCAGCGTGTGGGAACGGTGGACAATGCCGCGCGCGTGGTGATGGGGATGCAACCGGGCTTCCACGCCTGCTACCGCCAGGAGCTCGCGAACAACCCGGACGCGCAGGGCAAGGTGCGCTTGACCCTGCAGATCGGCGCCGGGGGCGAGGTCGATAGCGTGAGCGCGACACGGAGCGGCAACCTTTCGTCCGGGCTGATCAGCTGCATGAAGCGGAGGGCGCGGTCGGGACGATTCGATCCCCCGAGCGAAGGCAGCGCCGTGATCGACGTGCCGGTCTCGCTGGTGCTCAATCGCTGAGCGGGCGCTCGACGCTCGGGCGCGTGCGAGCTAGCGTGGGCGGCATGAGGCAGCTGGTGATCGGGTTGGGAATCGTGGCGATGGGGTGCACTCCGCGGGTGTTCGCTGAAACCGCACCGCCCGTCGAGCCGCCGCCGCCGGCTCCTGCGCCCGCTCCCCCGCCCGCCCCGACGATCGCGACGACGCCGGCACCAGCGCCGCCCAACTGCGCCGCACCGATCGCGACCGGCGATCGCGTGATCTGCAACTGGATGGGCCGCGGCGTGTACTACCCGGGACGCGTCGACCAGGCCGACGCCCAGGGCGGCCTGTCGATCCAGTACGACGACGGCGATCGCGAACAGACCGTCGCCGCGCGCTGTCTTCACGAGCCGGTGGGCGCGCACGTGCCGCAGCCGACAGAGGTCGCGACGCCCGATCCCGACGGTATCGCGGGCACGTATCGCATCGCTTCCGCGTCGAATCCCGGCGGCGGCTCGTACACGGGAAGCGTGGCGATCACGCGGAGCGGCGACGTGTACCACCTCGGCTGGACCATCTCCGGCTCGACCGCGTACGCGGGCGTCGCGCTGCACGTCGGCAGCGTGCTGGGCGTCGGCTGGGGCGTGGGCGGCGCGCCCGGCGTCGTCGTCTACAAGGTCGACGGCGGCAAGCTCGACGGCAAATGGGCGAGCGGCTCCGGCAACGGCGTCGGCACCGAGGTGCTCGACGGCCCGCCCGGTCTGTCCGGCACCTACAAGATCACGACTGGCAAGAACCCCAACGGCTCGAGCTACACCGGCAGCGTGAAGATCACGCACAAGGGAAACACATACGCGCTCGCGTGGACCATCCCCGGCACCAGCTACACCGGGGTCGGCATCCTGAAGGACAAGGTGCTCAGCGTCGGCTGGGGCCAGGGCGCGACGCCCGGCGTCGTCGCCTACGCGGTGAGCGGCACCACGCTCGACGGCGTCTGGGCCAATCCGTCCGACACACGCCTGGGCAAGGAACGGCTGGAGCGGAAGTAGGCGCGCGGGCGCCCGACTCGGCGGTCAGGGTCCCAGCGGCGCGACGTCGAACAGCAGTCGCTCCAGCGCAACGGCGCGCACGCCCCGCGCGAGTGGAAATGTTTGATGCCCGGCATGGATCACGTCGAGGGAATCCAGCTCCAGATCTGTCCGTGCAATGCGCATCGAAGGCGTGACCACCGGCGCGGTCGTGCGCTTGATCTCGAAACCGCGCTTCTGCCTGCCCCGTACCACCAGAAGGTCCAGCTCCGCTCCGGCGTGCGTGGCCCAGAAGAACGCCTCGTGCGGCCTCGCGCCAAGCCGCCGGATCAGCGCCTCGATGCAGAAACCTTCCCACGATGCGCCCACCTTTGGGTGCCGCTCGAGATCGCGCTGTCGCGAGATCCCCAGGAGCTCGTGAAGAATGCCGGAATCGCGAACGTACACCTTCGGCGCCTTCACCTGCCGCTTGCCCACGTTCGAGTGCCAGGGCAAGAGCTGGCGGACGACGAAAGTGGACGACAGCACGTCGAGATAGTGGCGCACGGTCGTGTCGGAAACCGCCATGGCGCGACCCAGCTCCGACCAGTTGAGCTTCTGCGCGTGCACGTGTGCGAGCATGTGCCAGAAGCGGTCCAGCGTGGTCGCCGGGACCCGCACGCCCAGCCCCGGGATGTCGCGCTGCAGGAAGGTGCGGATGAAGTCGCGCCGCCAGCGCGAGCTGCCCTCCAGGGAGCGCGCCAGGAACGACAGCGGAAACCCGCCTCGAAGCCAGAGGCGGGCTGCTTCCGCGCTGCCCACCTCGTCCAGTGCGAGTGGCCCGAGCTCGTGGAATGCGAGACGCCCTGCGAGCGACTCCGACGACTGCCGCAGCAGATCTCCGGACGCGCTCCCCAGAAGGAGGTAGCGGGCGCGCTTGCGGTCAGCCAGCACGCGCAGCGGCATGAACAGGTCCGGCACATGGTGGATCTCGTCCAGCACGACCAGGCCGCGCAGCGGCTCCAGCGCCAGCATCGGATCGCGAAGCCTGGCGCGATCCGCCGGATCTTCGAGATCGAAGTACGTTGCCGGACCACGCCAACGCCGCGCCAGCCGACGTGCCAGCGTGCTCTTGCCGACCTGCCGGGCGCCCAGAAGCAGGACGACGCGGCTCTTCTTCAATAGCTTGAGCAGGCCGTCCTGTTCCGTGCGACGCTCGACCACCGGGATGTTCATACCTTGAAATTCCGGTTGTTACAACCGAATTTTCAATGCACGAAGAATCACGATGCGGCACCGTCTCTGGAGCGTCGCCTCCCAGGAGCATTCGGCGCCCCGCTCACTGGCACGACGCGGGGTCCATCGCCGTGCACACGCCACCGGTGCACAGGGCGCCGCCGCACAGCGGGCCGTTGATGTTGTCACAGGCGTCGCCGAGGTTGGCATTCGGCATACAGTGTTGATCCGTGCCGACAGCCGGCAAGCACGTGGAACCGGCCGCGCAATTGACGATGCTTCCGTTGGCGAGCGACGAGTTGCAGCTCCCGCCCACGGCCGCAATCTTCGCCTGTTCGCACAGCCCTGTCGTCGGATTGCAGAACATGTCGCGGAAAATGTCGCAGTGGTCATCCGGCACGCACTTTGCCCCGGCTCCGTCGCCTCGTGTGCAGTGTCCGGTTGCGTCGCAGACCAGCCCCCAGGTACAGTTTTGATCGAAGCCCGAATCGTAACAGGGATCGCCCACGCCCCCGTAACGCTGGCAGGTGGTCGAGCCGGATGCCGACGTGCTCACGCACTGGGCGCTCAGCGAGCATGGGGCGGAATCTGTGGAGCACGCGGCGCCCAGAGCCAGCGTGGCCGCGCACGTTCCGCAGCTGAACGTCCAGTCGATCCCACCGTCCGTGAGGCTCGATGTCGGCCCCGCGCCGTCGCAGTAGCCGCTTGAGCATTGCCAGCCCGAGCCGCAGGTCGCGCCGACCGGCAGACTACCGCCGAAATCGCACGCCGGGGTCGAGCCGCAGGGAGAAGTCGCCTCGAGCGCCGCCGTGCACTTGGCCAGAGTGGTGGCGTTCGCTCCGGTAGATGGGTACGAGAGCGCTGCCGTGCAACCTGCCTTGGTGCGCGCCACACATGGGTCCAGCCCGCCGGCCTGCCGGATGAACAGCGGACCGCACAGCGAAAGCGAGTTGCAGGACGCTGCCGCGTAGTCGCCACAGGGCGTGCCGTCGCCCTGGACGATCTCTGCGTCAGCGGGGTTCCCGCCGTCCGATGGGGCGCCGGCATCGGCGTCATTCCCACCGTCCGGTGTGTTTCCGCCATCAGAAGTCGCGGGCGGGCGCGGGTGCACCGAGTCGGATCCGCCACAACCGCCGGCCAGCACGCAGAGGCAAGCGAGAAATGGCGAGGAAAGCGGGGCGAGGCGCACGGCGCTACTCAATCCGTAGGTGGACACTTCCCGTGGATGAAGTCGTTCGGGTCGCGCGGGATCGCGACCCAGGCCAACCACGGCACGGCGGCGTCGCAGAGGCACGAGCCCTGCGTGGGACAGGAGAGCTTGAAGCAGGCCGACATCTTGTCCCGGTACGACGTGTTGAAAATGTAGTACCCGACGAAACAGGCGTTGTCAGCTGGCGCCCCGCCGGCACACTTGAGCGTATTGTCCACGCATTGCTTCAAGACGGCCGGTTCGTTCACACCCGCATCGTATGTCTGGCCAGGCGGATTCCACGCCTCGAGGTGCGTGACCGTGCAGCTCGTGTCCGTGCCGACCTCCTTCAGCTTCTGGAAATACTCCTTCGCGAACTCTGGGATCAGATAGCCGCCGCCCCCGAGCTCCTTGCCGCACTGCGCTTGGCAGGCCGAAGTGTCGAGCGCGGCGTAACACGTCTTCACGGTCTTGCAGGCGTCCGGACATAGCTGCTGCGCGAGCGAGCTGGTGCCACCGGAGCCGCCGGAACCGCCGGCGCCATGCGAGCTGGAGCTCTTCGAGCAGGCGGCAACAAGAAACAGGGCCGCCAGGATCAGGATGTTGCGCTGGATCGTCATCGTCATCTCCTGTCCTTGCTAGAATTGCTGGTCCGGCGGTAGCTCGGTTGCGGTGAACAGCATCACCATGTCGGTCGGGCCAGGGTAGGCCGTGGTGCTCGTGGGGATTGGGAAGTCCGACGAGGTCGTGGGGACCCATACCTTGGTGCCGAGGTTCCCGCCGAGCCAACCCGTCAGGTAGACGGAGGCGGGGTTCGACCACGAGACCCACATCACGGGCCATGTCCCCTGGTTGTTCAGCTTTAGCGGGTCGTCGGGATTGGGATCATCATCGTCGTCGAAGAGCCCTGCCCCGAAGAATTGCTGCTTCTCCTGGCCGTCGTGGGTCGCGGTGGGTGAGCTCCAGTTGTCCATGCATCCGTCAGCAGGCCACGACGCGCTCGGCTGGTTCTTGCAGTAGTGGCTGAAGTTGCCGGCGGCGCCTTGTCCGTCGAACACGAGATTGTTCGAACCCAGTGGGACATGTCCGTAGTACTTCGCCACCTTCGGGTCCACGGTGCCGCAACCCGTGCAGTCATCGCGGTTGGAAGCGTCCACCGCCGAGACCCGGAACTCGACCTGGTGCTTCCAGTCGGGGTGGAAGCTCGGTGGAACGACAAGCTTCGCAAAGGAGAGCCCGACAGTGACCGGCTTGTGGTCGGACAGACGATCCGGCGGGCCGCTGAAGACGCCATTGGCGTTCGGCGCTGACCCGGGGTACGGCGACGACCAGGCCTTCTGGTCGTCCTTCTCCGCGACCCAGTCAGCTGCCTTGAATTCCGGATCGTCACTCTGCTTCGGCGGCCGCACGAAGACGTAATCGAAGCGATGCTGCCCATCGGCCCTGTCCGCGAAGGTGCACGTGGCCGTCGAGTAGTTGGTTGCAGTGAGCGAGCTGCCGCCTACGTACGTACCCATGCACTCACCATCCGTGGGATAGGTCGTGCCGAACGTGGCGAATCGCTGGCGAGCCAGATCGCCGTGGTCCACATCCCAGTCGTTGTCGAAGGGCCATGGGTTCACCAGATCGTCGGCGTTCAGGTAGTTGCTGTTGTTCACGAATGGCAGCGCCTTTGGATCCACGGGCCCGATGTGCAGGCGCTTCAGGACCTCCCGGTACATGGAGTCGGCAGCGCCGAGCTGCCGGCCGTCGATATTGAAATCACCCATGATGATGGACGGGCGATCGGGAGACGCATGCTTGTCGATGAAGGCGTTCATCTCGTCGAGCTCGCGCTCCTGGATCACGCGGTCGCTGGTATTGCAGTGGAGATCGCCCTGCTGGATCCCCAAGAGGTACCAGCCCAGGAGGTCGGCTCCGGGGACGGCCTCCATTGCGAGAATGTTAACGATTATGAGAGTGAGCTCCGTCCCCCCGCTGCAGACTTCGGGATTGGTTGCGTTCAGATGCGTGTTGAACACGTCCACGTACTCGTCGCCACCAGGCGGCTGATCGCACGGCGGCGCGGCCCCGTTTGTCTGCGGCGGATTGGTAGCATACTGGATCACGCATTGGTTCTTCGCCGGGGTCGGCGGATTTAGCAGGATCCTTGTCCAGAGCACGCCCTTCCCCTTGAAGCAATCCTCGCCCTTGCAACAATCCGTGCAGTTCTTGTTCTCGAAAGTCATGTAGGCGTGATCGACGATCGGCCGCGCACTCAGCGTGTACACGCCGCCATTGGTCCCGTCGTTGCCGATGAAAACGCCGGCAATGGTCTGGATAGCCTTGTGGATCAGGCTGCCACCGAAGTCGGGCGGGCCCTCCCAATACAGAGGGGATAGACCTTGCTGCGCTCTGGTGTCGTTCATGGCCTTGAAGACACTCTTCCTCTTGCCCTTATCCCAGAGCTCCTGCAGAGCGATGATGCTCTTTTCGCTCGACGCAGAGCCGATGAAGTCCCCCACCGTGCTATCCGCCACTTTCTTGAAGTCGCCGGCCAGCGGATCGACCGTCGAGCGCCGGACGTTCCAGGTCATGAAATCGGCCTCGAAGCCCTTGGGTTTGCCGAAGAGGAGGGAGATCGCTTTGGTACGATCATTCAGCAAGCCCGCCAGCGATGTCGTGGCTACCTTGTGCTCGGGCAGACCTCCCAGGACGGTCAGATCAATCGGATTGTAGGGGTACACTGCAAACCCGATCCCGGGCTCCACGTTCTCGTTCGGCGCGGGGAAGGCTGCTAGGTCGGAAGCGGGCAGTGGGATCCGTAGCTCTCCGTTGCAGCGCCACAGGAATGCAGACTCCTGCGTGCAGTTCTTGGCCGCGTGGTAGTCGGCCTTTCCTACGACCTTGAACGATCCGTCGGCCTGTCTCCGGAAACGGGTCGCCGGCAACGTGCCGGTGATGTCGATCAGGAAGAAATCGTCCCGTGAATCGATGCTCGCATCAGTGCCAGTGAAGCGATCGTGGTCGATGAACACGACGTAGAACGGATTCGGCGTGCCGTGGCCCGAACCAACCGTGCTTCCGTACTCGTGAATCACCGGCATGTTCTCGAAGAACACCTTCAAGTGACCCGTGGGCGCTCCCCCGCCGCCGACCACGCGGTGGCCGAACTCCTTGTAGGCGCGCACGTAGACCTTCGACTCGGACTTGTAGCGCTGATCCGTGTACGGCAGGACCGTCGCCCCGTCGTACTCATGGGGCGACTTCACGCCGTCCACGCTGCCGTCCAGCGAAGCGTTGCAGAGAACCGGCTGCTGGCGGCAGTCGACCGGCTTGGGCGGCACGCCGAAGCAGCCGCCGCTCACGGCGTCATAAGCGCAATCCTCGGACGTCCGCACCACGTCCGTGAGCCTAGCGCGCGATTGCCCCAGGGTCTCGCCTGCGCCGGAATCGTTTCCCGCCCCGCACGAGACGACGCCAAGCACCAGGCACCACGCGACGATCAGCGTTGCTGTCCGCTGCCATCGGGGGCTGCCCCCCCCCAGGCGCGTTCGTGTTCCGACCCATCACGCCTCCTTTCTTGGGCCGCGGCGAGCGGTCCGATGCTCGGACAGCATCAGATTTCCGGGGGCGCAGCGTCAAGCAGAAATCGACTCTGCACGGTCGATTCTATATACACAATCGAACCTGGATATCGACGAATCGATATGTTCCATCTGGAACTTCTGCGAAGCGTGACCCTGCGCGACGCGAGCATTGCGTCGCTTCGACGTGGAGCGGCCCCCCGGCCTCGAGTCAGTACCACACCGCGCCGATGCCGACGGACGCGAGCCACGGCATGTCGGGCTTGATGCGGGGGAGGACGTAGGCGGAGAGGCGGATCTGGGATTCGGCTTGCAGGCCGCGGCGCGCTTCGATCGACGTGATGTCGAGATCTGCTTCGAAGCCGGCAAAGTTGAACTGGCCTTGCCCGTCCAGCGACTGGATATCCATGCGGTAGGTCCAGGTGGGCGAGTAGACGAAGCCGAGCACGATGCCGCGCCAGATGCGGTCGGTGCGGAAGCGTCCGATGCCGAAGTGCACGCCGAGCTGCAGCGGGATGTTGGCGTACAACCAGGCGCGGTCCTGGCGCTTGAGACCGACGTTCTTACCGGTCGATTTGTTGTACGCGTAGCCGACGGCGGGGCGCACGTAGAGCACGCTGCCGTCGATGCCCGCGCCCAGGCGGAAAGCCGCGAAACTGCCGCTCGACTCGTCCGGATCGGGCAGCGGCAGGTACAGCATCGCGAGCCGCACGCCGAGGCCGCCGCCGATGCCGTACGTGGTGGCGTGGCCGGTGTCCTTCTGCTTGGTCACCGGGTTTTCGCTGGTGAACTCCTGTTGGGGGAGCATCGCGCCCGTGACGATCGCGCGCGCCTCGTACATGGGCTTGACGCCGCCGCGCTGGTTCCACGCCTCCTCGGTGCTGAGCGGCGGCGGTTCGTTGGCGCCCGGAGCGGGCGAGCTGGGCAGGATGACACCGGGACCTCCCGGAGTCGCGCCGGCCGGCGGCGCGCTGGTCGCGGCGCCCTGCGTGCCCTGCGCGGGCGCGGGAGTCGCGACCGGCGCGGGCTTCGCGTGGGGGCCCATCATCTCGTCGAGCATCGCGCCCACGGCCTTGGCCACGTCGGGACGCGGATCGGCCGAGGGCGCGGCGACGACCTGGGACTTGATGTCCTGCGCGGTCACCAGCGTGACGCGCACTCCCGTCTGGTCGCCGCGCACCCAGTCGGACGAGACGCGCACGAGCAGCCCCACGTCGAGCTTTTCCCTCAAGGTTCCGAGAGGCGCCGGGGCCGTGCTGACGCGACCGGCTTCGATCGCCCCGGCGTCCTGTGCGGCGCTGGTCACATCCGTCTTGGCCGCGGGCGAGTAGCCGCGCTTCGCCGCGGTCTCGAACACGGCAGCCCGGAGCTTGGCGTTGGCCGTCACGTCGTCGCCGACGTCCGCCACGACGACCACCTGCTTTTCGGCGCTGGGCGCCGCGGCAGCGTTCGGCCCGGCTTCCGCGGGCGGCGCGACCAGCAGCCCGGCTCCGCCCAGAAGCAATCCGCAAGCAATCGTCAGCGCGTACCGCACGGCACGCATTGTGCCATCGCCTGTAGACGAAAGTCATTTTCCCGGCGCTCTGCGCCTCGCGCCGGCCGGCTGGATTTTGCTACGCTCGGGGCATGCGGATCCTGGTGGTGGGTGCCGGCGCGGTCGGTGGCTATTTCGGCGCGAAGTTAGCGCTGGCGGGGCACGAGGTCACGCTCCTGGCGCGGGGCGCGCACGCGGCCGCGATCCGCGAGCACGGGCTGGTGGTGGAAACACCCCACGGCAGGATCGTGGCGCGCGCCCCGGTCATCGAGCACATCGACCGGGCGCGCGGAATGGATGCGGATCTGGCGCTGGTGGCGGTGAAGGCCTCGAGCCTCGCCGCGGTCGCGGGCGGCACCGGCGCGGCGCTGGGTCCGCACGGCGTCGCCATCCCGCTCCTCAACGGCCTCGATTCGGAAGACGAGCTCGGCAATGTCATCGGCCTCGACCGCGTGGTCGGCGGCGTCGCAATGATGGCGGCAGGACACGTCGCACCCGGGCGGCTGTACCTGCGCGCCGGCGGCATGATGAGCATCGCACCCGTGGTGCACGCCCAGGAGAAGATGGTCGAGCGTCTGGCAGCGGAGCTCGGCAAGGTGTTCCCCTGCAACGTGGACAAGAGCCTCCCGCACATGCTCTGGCAGAAGCTCCTGTGGAACGCGCCGTTCAACGCCGTCTGCGCGCTGACACGGCTTCGCGCCGGACAGGTGCTGGAGCTTGAAGAGCTGGTAGAAATGGTCACTCGCGCAATGCAGGAGGTCGTGGAGGTCGCCAAGACCGAGGACGTGCTGCTCGGCGAGTCGAGCATCGACGCGATGCTCAACGTCACGCAGGCTCTGTTTGCGGACACCGAGCCGTCGATGCTGCAGGATGTCCTGGCGGGGCGCCCCACGGAGGCGGATGCGCTGCAGGGCGCGATCGTCCAGCGCGGTCGCCTGCACGGGATCCCGACGCCGGTGCACCAGACGCTTCTGGCCCTGCTCCACGGCCTTCAGGAGAGCTACTCGGAGCCGACGGCGAGCTCTCCGGAGGGGGCGTGAATCGAGCGTCCGGCAGCGAAAAGCCGCACAGCCGCCGCCCCTCCATCCCGCCAACGCCGGCGCTCTCGTCCGACGAGGAAGTGAAGCGCTTCAAGGCGCTTCAGCAGAAGCTGGTCGACCGCTGGCTCTCGCTGAGCGACGTCGAGGGAGGTCCGCGCGACGTGGTGGTGATCCCGTCGCTGTCGCTGGACGGCTTCCAGCTCGCGGCGATCCCCGGCATCAACCACTACGAGGAGCGCATGCTCTTTACGATGGGGCTGCTCCGCAATCCGCGCGCGCGGCTGGTGTACGTCACCTCGCAGCCGCTGGATCCGATCCTCGTCGACTACTACCTCGCGCTGATCGGCGGCATCCCCACGGCGCACGCGCGCGATCGGCTCACGCTGCTGTGCACGTACGACTCCACGCCGCGCGGCTTGACGGACAAGATCCTCGAGCGGCCGCGGCTGATCCGGCGCATCAAGAACTCCATCGATCCCGAGCGGGCGCACATGACCGTGTTCACGGTGAGCGAGCGCGAGCGGCGGCTGGCCGTGGCGCTCGGCATCCCGCTGTACGGCGTCGACCCGGACCTCTTGACGTACGGCACCAAGACCGGCTCCAGGCAGCTCTTCCGCGAAGCACGCATCCCGATGCCGCCCGGCGTGGAGGACCTCCATACCGAGCGCGAGCTGGCCAGCGCCGTCGCGGATCTGTGGCAGGAGCACCCGAAGACCAAGCGCATGGTCGTGAAGCTGAACCAGGGCTTCAGCGGCGAAGGCAACGCCATCCTCTCGCTCGGCACGCAGCGCATGAAGGCGGCGGCGCCGGGCAAAGCCTCGAAGAAGGCCTGTGCGGACGCAGTGATCGAGAGCCTCGAGCACCTGGAGTTCATGGGGGACAAGGAGACCTGGCCGCGCTTCAAGGGCGAGCTCGCCGCCATCGGCGGCGTGGTGGAGGTGTACCTGGAGGGCAAGAAGAAGGAGAGCCCGAGCGCGCAACTCCGCATCAACCCGCGCGGCGAGCTCGAAGCGATGAGCACGCACGACCAGATGCTGGGCGGGCAGAGCGGACAAATCTACCTCGGCTGCCGCTTTCCCGCGAACGAGGCGTACCGCTACGAGATCCAGAACGACGCACTGGCCGTCGGCCGGCTCCTGCTCGAGCGCGGCTGCGTGGGGCGCGTGGGCGTCGACTTCATCACGGTGCAGGGCGAGGGCGGCCGGTGGAGCCGCTACGCCATCGAGATCAACCTGCGCATGACGGGCACCACGCACCCGCTCATGACGCTGAAGCTCCTGAACGACGGTCGCTACGATCCGGACAAGTGCCTGTACGTCACGCATCGCGGCGAGGCGCGCTACTACGTCTCTACCGACACGCTGATGCAGCCGCACTACCGCGGCCTGTTGCCGGAAGACCTGCTGGACATCGCCGCCGTGCACGACCTGCACTACCGCCCATGGAACGAGACGGGCGTGGTGTTCCACCTCCTGGGCGCGCTCAGCGAGTTCGGCAAGCTCGGGCTCACCGCCATCGGCTCCACGCCGGAAGAAGCCGAGCAGTTCTACGACCGCGCGCGCGACGCGCTGGATCTGGAGACGCTCGGCGGCTGATGGTGCTACACCTTGTCTCTTCCGGGGGGGATACAAGGAGCCCCATTTGATCCGTCCCCATCCCACCATCCCCGCCGTGCACGAGCTCAGCGCGGACGAGACGTTCCCCTCCCCGCGCATCGGCGTCATCGGCGCGCTGCACGGCAACGAGGTCGCGGGGCTCCACGCCCTCGAGAAGCTCAAGAACGACCCGGAGGGTTTCGCGACGCGGATGAAGAAGGGCACGCTGGTGCTCATCCACGGTAACCCGCGGGCAACGGAACAGGGGCGGCGCTACACCACCGACGGCACGGACATCAACCGCCTGTTCAGCTACCACTACGTCAACCACCTGGCGCGCGAGGCGTGGACCTACGAGCACGAGCGCGCCTTCGACCTGCGCCCGCTGGTGACGGGGCTCGACGGCATGATCGATCTGCACTCGGCCTCGCAGCCCACGGTGCCGTTCGCGATCTGCGACGGCACGCCGGACGGCATCGCACTGGCGCGCCACACCGGAGCGCGCGTGACCTACGGCTGGGACGGACCGGGCATGCTGATGGAGCAGGTGAGCATCGGGGCGCTGGTGCGCCGCGGGCGTCCGGCGCTGAGCGTGGAGTGCGGGCAGCACGAGGATCCCGGCACGACGGATCACGCCTGGGAGGTGCTGACGCGCTTCCTGGGTGCGCTCGGGATCACGGATCATCCGATCGCGGACGAGCCGGGACCGGCGTACCGGTTGTTCGCGCGCGTGGTGAAGCCGACGCTGGGCTTTTCGCTGACGCAGAACTACCGCAGCTTCGACTCGCTCGAAGCGGGCGCGGAGCTGGGCCGCGGCGACGGCGTGAGCATCTTCGTCAACGAGCGCGCCTATCTGCTCTTGCCAACGCCGCATGCGCAACGCGGCGAGGATATCGTCTACCTCGCCCGCGAGATGACCTAGCCGCAGGTCCTGGCAGCCGCTACACGTCAGCGGGCCGCGACGCACGGCTGGGGCTCCGCCTGCGGAGCCCGCACCGGGCAAGGCACCCGAAATGCACGCCAGGCGTGCATTTCACCCCGCTTGCCCGGGCAAGGCACCCGAAATGCACGTCTGACGTGCATTTCACCCCGCTTGCCTCCCGCCGCCGCGCTTGGGCGCCGACTCTGGCGATCGCCGCCGGCGCCGTGACCGAGCGGCCGTCGCGCGTGAAGCGCGCGCCGCCGACGCCTATCAGGGCAGCTTCACCTTGATGGGCCGCGTGGGGCGCTCGAAGCGCACCGTGGCCTCGTGCCGGTCGAGGTGCCAGACAACCGTGAGCGGGATGGCGTAGGGCTTCGGCGTGGCGGAGACCCGCTTGCCCGTCGCCGCGGAGTGCACGAAGTTGTGCCCGTTACCGTCATCGTAGAGCAGGTACTCCCCGTCCGGCGACAGCGTGTGGACGGTCACGAAGTTCGTGAGATCCTGGCCGTGATAGAGCAGCGCCGTGTAGTGCGCCACCGCCTCGAACCCGTGCGACCGCACGCTGTAGTGCATGAGCTGGTAGTTCGGTCCAAGCTGCTCGTAGCGTTGCCCGAGCACGTGGCGCGGCAGCGTTGCGGCGTCGCCTGCCGCCGCATCGGCGGCCGTCGCAACCGGCACCGCGGACACCTGCGGCGCAGCGGAAGCCTGCGGCGCAACGGAAGCCTGCGGCGCAGCGGAAGCCCGCGCAGGCAACGAGCTCGTGGTGGATGTCGTATCCGATGCGCGACGTGCAGCCGCCGGGTGTTTGCAGCCTGCCGCGACGGCGAGCAACGCGAGCGGCCATCGAGCAAACACGGGACCAGGGTATCATATGAGCCGCCGGCGCTACGGGCAGGAGTTCGAGTCGGGCAGGCAGAACTTCCCGTAGCTGCCACGGTTGACGCATTGGCCCGAGCAGCCGCTACCTCGGCAAAGCGCAGGGCTTCGGCCTGCACGCCGCCGTACGCCCGGACGGCTCGGCCGCCTGCGCCGCAGCCTCCAGGGACGTACTCGCGAGCCCACAGATCCCCGGAATCGTTGATGTCGTACACCCACGGAAAGGGGGTGAAGCGCGACCGGGGTCGACCAGCAAGAAACGGATTGCAGCCGAGCCGCAGCGCGGCTGACCTACCAGGGACGTGAACCGCTTCGCTCTCTATTTCTCGGTAATCGTGGTCTCGGCGGCGACGGCCTTCGGCACCACCGTGTACGTTTTGCGCTCGGGGCGCTTTTCCCCAAAGAAGGAGGATCGAGTGACGGTGCCCAAGCTCGTGGGGATCTCTGAAAAGGATGCCAGAGCGAATCTGCAAGCGCTCCACTTGTTGCTCCTGGTCGGTGCTCGCAAGCCGACTGCAGACGCGCAGCCCGACACCGTCATTGCTCAATCGATACCACCGGGGCAGACCCTGCCCCGCGGTCAGGCCATCACGGTCACTTTCGCGCAGGCGCCTCCCAATGTGCCCGACGTCGTGGGCCATACCCTCGATGATGCGAGACAGCTTCTGGCGAAGCAGGGTATCGGCGTCGAAGAGGGCAAACCAGTCGCCAGCAAGGACGTTGCCGAAGGCCATGTCGTTTCGCAGGAGCCGCCGGCGGGTCCTGCTCGCAAGAAGCCCGCGCGGGTGGTGGTCTCTCTGTCGTCTGGGCCGAGCGAAGTCGTGGTTCCCAAAGTGCTCGGGCAGGCGGTCGGCAAGGCCAAGGAGACACTGGAAGCGGCTGGGCTCGAAGCTGAAGTCGTGTGGACGGCACGCGCCGAGACGGCCACAGGCATCGTGCTCAGCCAGCGGCCCGCCCCGGACGCCAAGGCCAAGCCCGGCGACAAGGTGATGATTACGGCCGTCCACAGATAGGCGAGCCGCTGTGCGCGCCCACGGTGGCACGCGCGATGCTTATTTTCCGGTGGCATCCCCCTCCGCCCAGGCAACCTGGGCATGCTAACCCCCGAAGATCTACGGACAACACGCCGGAAGCGGCCGGCGCCGCCTGCTCCGGAAATGACGCCCGAAGTGTGTCATAGGCGCACAGGTCGGGCGTTGGCATGGCATAACGCCACACCGCCGAAACCAGAAATATGGCCCCCCATCGATTTGTCGGCGAGCTCGACCCTGAACCGCGAACCCGCCATGCGCTGCCAGGTGGGCGGGAGAACGTAGGCAACAGGGCGACCTCACGCGAACCTCCGTCCAGCCGACGCGACCGAGCCCTCCGCTTCCGGGTGCGACCGGGTCTTGAAGTGCCGTTCACTCGGCTGAGCGCGATCGTGCTGGAAGTCGGCGTGGTGTCCGACGTCGGCGCCTACGCGGCGCTCGTCGAGATCGTGCGCCTGGGGGAGGGTCTGGGTAGCGCCAGCCACGTGGTCTGGCACGACAATCCGTCGAAGCACCAGGTAACCTCCATCGAGACCGACAAGGCCGAGGCTCTGGTTGGCGCCGCGCCATTTCGCGCGCGCTACTCGCGAAGCAGGTTGTGCGTCGGCGGGCGCCCCATGGAGCTCGTGGAGTTCGACCATCCCATCGAGGACGGCCCCTTCGTCCTGATCCAGCCGGAGCCCGGAGAACAGGTCGCGCACCCGGCGTGGGCCGCCGAGGAAGTCACGCACGATCCGTCTACGGAGATCATGCAGGTCGTGCTGGACGCGTCGCGCAACCTCGCCGTGGGCTAGGGCCGCACTCGCGCTCGGGTCCTGGTTCTGCCGATCAGCCAGCGCCAGAAGGGCCGAGGTGCTCCGTGTCAGTCCTCGACGGCTCGCTGGAGGTCCTCGAGGGAGACCGGCTTGGCCAGATGTGAGTCGAAGCCCGCCGCTTGCGACCGCGCTCGATCGCCTTCGCGCCCGTAGCCGGTCACGGCGATCAAGCGCATCCCCGCATGACGCGGGTCGGCACGCAAGCGCCGGGCCAGCTCGTAGCCGTTCATCACGGGCAAGCCGATGTCGAGCAGGCCGATCCACACGGCGCCCGAGCTGCGCCGGACCGGTGCCGCGTGGATCGCGACGTCGACAATGGCGCCACTGCGCGTGCGCCGCGTCGTCTCGAAACCGGTGATCACGTTGCCGGCGAGCACGCGCGCGAGCATCGTCAGGAATCCAGCGCGCTGCTCCCGGGAGATCGTCGGCAGAAATCTGCCGATCACCTCGTCGGCGCTCCAGCCGAACATCTGCTCGGCGGCCGCGTTCCACGACTGCACCACGCCGTCCGCATCGAGCAGCATGATCGCCGCGGGCGAGGACTGGATCATCGCCTGACGGGTCTCGAGCGCCTCGCGCAGCTCGAAGTGTAGCCACACACGCTGCAGGGCGTGCCCAGCGTGCGCCGCGAGCACCTCCATATACGTGCGTTCCACGACGGTCAGACGCCGCTCGTCGTGGAACTCGAACGCGAGTGCGCCTCGCGTATCGCCACCCACTACGATCGGAAGGACCCCGGACGCGAGCGGCCCCGGCTGTGTGGCTTCTTCGGCCGGATAGCGCGCTCCATATTCGGCGCGGGACGATACCCACACCGGTTGGCCGGTGCGAACGGCTTCCGACACGGGGTTGGCGGCGTCGAGCGCGATCTTCGCGAAGTTCGTGGTCTGCTGTGCGACGAAGCCGTGTGACCGGGTCAGCACCAGGGCGTCGCCATCAGCAGCGAGTAGCCAGGCACCGGCAGCCGAAGCGCCGATCGCGTCGGGTCCGGAGTCCACCACGGCGCGCGCCACCTCGTCCTCGGAGCCCGCCACGGCGAGCTGTCCGGCGACCTCCAGCAGTCGCCCGAGCCGGTGCGCCGCCAGCCGCTGGCTCTCGAAGCGTTCGCGCTCGGTCGCTTCGAGCTTGCGCTCGTGGGTAACGTCGTACACCAGCACGGCGAATCCGGTGACGGCGCCTCGAGCGTCGCGCACCGGGGAGTAGTGCACCTGGACGTTGCGCTGGCCCGACGGATACGAGACCGCGCCGCGGAACTGCTGCGGCGTGCCGCCGAGCACCTGCTCGACATGCGGCCGGATGCGCTCGTAGGCTTCGGGCTCCGCGACCTCGTCCAGCCGTCTACCGACAAACGCGTCGCGGTCCCGCCCGAACCACTTCGCATACGTGGCGTTGACGTAGCGATAGACCTGGTCCGCATCGACGAATGCGACCAGTGCGGGGAGTGCGTCCGCAAGCGACTCGAGACGCTGGCGAAGGGCGTCGGCGTCGAGCCCGCTCTGGAAGCCGGTCACCTGTCAACCATACCGCAAGCCATGTCGCCGCCGCGCAAGCGCCCAGATCCCCCGGGTGATGCGAACCAGGTTGCCCCAGGGCAGGGCTGCGCTCGACGGCGCCGCGGCGTGCTAGTCGAGGCAGAGCGAGCGGTGCCATCGCCGGCGAGCTTGGCTCGTGATTTGCATCAACCCACTCCAATGGGAAGGCGGCTTGTTTCCCTGGAAAACGCAGTCCGATGCTGGCACAGCTGGCACATCGCGCTGATCGCGGTGTCGCTGCTCGCCGGCTGCGGCGCGCTGACAACGCCCGGGCCTGGGGGGACTGGGCGAGGCCCCATAGGGGTGGGCAGCTCCGCTTTTCCGAGTGGCACCTTCACGGACTGCGTCTCCGGGCGCGAAGAACAAGCTCCGGATGCGACCACCGGGTTGGTGCCCGGGGGTGCCCTGGAGCTCGCAGGCAGCGGCACGACGGTCACGGCGAGCTACACGGACCCGAAAGGCAACACCACCTCGCTGGAATTCGGCTTGGTCGCCAGCACCGCGGCGACGCTCGCCCACGCCGGCCAGGTGCACGGCGACTTCACGGCTCCGTGTAACTCGCAAGGGACCGTAAGCCATTACCCGGCAACGCTGGACGCCACCTCGGGTGCGCTCACCTACGATGCCGGTGTCGTCTTCCTCACCGCAGCGACCAGTCTGGATGCAGACGCCGGCGCGTGCGGCCAGAGGTCGATCCCGGGAGGCTTCTGGCTCGCTTGCCGGCAGGGCCCAGCCGGGCAGCCCGTCGACTCGAGCCTGCCAGCCTCCGCCCCAACGCTGCCCAGCGGAACCTACTCCTGCATCACCGATGGATATCTCTCGTATGTCCACCCAGGAGGCAGCAGTACCGGAGCCGACGGCCAGGTGGGCGCGCTGACTCTGTCGCAGAAGGGCGCGGAGGTGACCGCGCAGTACGACGACCCGACACTATCGGGGTTCGTGCAGCTCCGGGTCACGAGCGCAACCACGGCCAACGTCGAGACAGGCCAACACCTGACCACGGACTGCCCACCCGTCATCAACACCCCGCCGCCCTCGACGCCGAATCTGCTGCCCATCGCCGCCGGCTCACTCAGCGTCGATGGCCCGGTGCTGTTCCTCTCCTACGCCGGAACCATGGACGCGACCTCGTCCTGCGAGGGCACAAAGAAGACGGGGAGCGTGGTCTGCTTCAAACGCTATCAGAGCGGAGGGAAGAGCGGAACGATCTGGAATGCGTTCACCCATAGCGACGAGTCCGTCGACTGCAGCAAGTGTGCAGCCGGCTGCGTCGAGGTCACCAAACAGCTGTCGGTGTGCCCGGGCTCTCCGCCGATCGCCACCGCTTGCAGCGCGGACCCGCAGGCATCCATGGCGGACAACGAATGCGCCTGCCAGGGCCGAACCTGCAGTTCCGGACAGGTCTGCTACTCGGAGCTAGCGGCGTGGGACGAGTGGTGGAACGTGAACCGCTGCGGACCGCCGCCGCAGTGCCACACCAATCAGGACTGTAGCCCCGGACAGGTCTGCATCCCACCGCTCAGCGGTGTCGTGCTGACAGACGATCCGGGCGGAGAATGCGTGACGCCGGATTGCAGGACCGATGCCGACTGCAAGGGCGTTCCGAACGGCGTCTGTCGCATCGTCATAGACCAGCTCAGTGCCAACAGCGGCGCCTTCAGCTTCCAGGGCGTCCGTTGTGTCTCGATCCCCTGACCGTTCGCGCCTCGCGCTGCACTGACACGAGCGCGAGCGCTGCCCAGGATCTTGCCGCACTGGCCTCGCTGATCTGGGCTTGTCTTCGGTCCCGTTTCTCGACTTCGATCTGGCGACTGCCGGCGCATCGCTCGTGCTCACGATTTCCGGACCGCCCGAAGCGCGCCAAGTGTTGCGCGCGGGCTTGCAGGCCCAGCGCTGAGATGAACGCACCTTCCACGTCGTCGGCAACAATTGCAGCACCCAGCGGGGCGGATCATGGTGCGGCCAGCGTAGCAGCCCCCAGGATTTCGAGAACGCCGTCCAGCTTTTCGTACTCGCCGGCGACCGAGCCTCGTTGCCCACGCGGCGACGGGTTGCCCGAGCGGCACCGTGACCGTTGTGGCGAGCGGCGCGTGCATGACCTGCCCAGCCGCTTGTCGCCCACGACGCCTGCGGGCGTGCCGACGCTGTGGGCGCTGCTCGGTCGAGCTGACACGCTCTTGCTGGCTCTTCTCGTCGTGGTCGATCTTCCCGTCGTCTGGCAGTGGTGAAACGAGCTGAAAGCGGAGAACTTCACGACCACGATTTCCATGCTGCGCTGGTCGTCCGAGCCTGCCCGGGCACCGTCGGAGGCCCGAGTCACGCTGACCTTGCCTCGTAGGACGCGGGCCGCCCACGTCAACGACCATTGACGCCGGGCGGGGCGGGCGCACACTTCTCCTCGCCGCGCCGCCCGATGGCCTCGTGGTCCACGCGGAGGCGCCCTGGGTGGGGACGCCGGACAACCGACGGGTGGGTAACGAAGCTGTCCCAGACCCCGGGGCACGGCGCTGGCCCGGCAGCGGCTGGCTGGTTGCGGCGGCGGCAGCTGGCGCTAGTGGGCAAGCCACCCGAAATGCACGTCAGGCGCGTCTGACGTGCATTTCACCCCGCTTGCCTCCCACGTGCGGCGTCGGCCCTTCGGGCGCTCCGCGCCGTCGCGCGCGGACCCCTCCCGAACTTCGTCCACTCGGATTCGCGGGGCCATAGTCCTCGTCTCCGCATTCGTGTGCGGCGTATGGATGCAACGCACGGCTGGGGCTCCGCCTACGGCGCGGGCCGCCGGCGGGCCCGCGCGAGAGCCGCCCCCGCCTCGTCATCGGACATGCCGTGGAGTCGACACGCGCCCCATCACCGAGGGCGAGGGAGTGCTTTCGCGGGAACAAGCGTATACAGGTGTCGGTGGCTCGGGGATCTCTGGCCAGATGCTGTTTGCACGCGAATCGTTCAGCCTAGCGGATATCGCCTTGACGCTGCGCTTTGCGGTCGAGCGCGATATCGGCCTCTACTACGCCAGAGTGGAGGGCGTGAGCTGGGACACGAGTCTGCTGCCGAAGACGCCACGCAAGCCCGACCAGTGGGTGTTCCTGTGTCATGTCCGCCGGGGACGCGTGATGCTGGACCCCGACGGGGAAGTGTTCGAGTCGGGCTCCACGTTTGTCGCCTTCGAGCATCACATCGCTACTTGCTCGCCTGGAGGCCGGACTCTACGCGGTTCCAAACCGTTGCTCGATGGCGTTGCCTTGAGAATGCGCGCAGCGCACACGCCGCTCGATTGCAGCTACCCCCACCGTCTCGAGATCGACGCGCCCGTCCAGCGCGCGCTGGTGCGCTCACTGGCCGTCCTCGAGGACGAGAGCTCGGACGAGGACGCGCTGCTGGGCGAGTGGCGCTCGCTCGTGGATGAGTGCGTGGCCTCGCGCTTGCTCACCGTGCGCCCAAAGTTGCGCATCGGAAGCCGCGAGCATTCCGTAGTGCGGCGCGCCCAGCGCGCCTTGTTCCCCATCCTCGAAACGCTCATGGAAAATCCCATGCTGGCCGACGCGGCTGAACGCGTGGGACTGACCGACCGTCAGGTGCGGCGCGACATCGTCAGGCTGCAGAAGGAGTTCGACTTCCTCGACCGCGGGTGGAGGAGCGCCCTCAAGCGCTGGCGGGTAACGGCGGCGGTGCTCCTGCTATCGTCCGACGCTCTGACAAACGCGGAAATCGCCACGGCCGTCGGCTACGGGAGCCTGGCGGTCATGGATCGAGCGTTCAAGCGCGCGGGCCTGCCGCCGCCCGGCGTCGTGCGCGAGCGCCATCGCGCGGCCGAGTAGGGTTGCGCTCGGTGCAGGCCCGCGGTCCTGGTCCGAAAATGTCGAGTGCCGGATGGTCCTCTGGGCACTAGGTGTCCGGGGGGCTATCGGGACGGTAAACAGGAGAACAAGCGTGAACGGATCGAGATTGTTCGCCGCACTGCTGGTAGCGAGCGCTGCGTTTTCGCAGGGCTGCGGAAGCAACGACACTTCGGGCCACCAAGGCGTCGGCGGTGCGGCGGGCAGCCCGGGCAGCGGTGGCAGCGCGGGTTCGGGAGGCAGCGCCGGTCTGGGCGGCGGCGCGGGTTCGGGGGGCAGCGCGGGTTCGGGAGGCAGCGCGGGTTCGGGAGGCAGCGCGGGTGCCGGCGGCACGGCAGGCGGTTTTGCGATCCTCCAGCTAGGGCCAGGTGGAGACGCTTTCGCGAACGCCGTGGTCATCGATCCCACGGATCCGAAGTACGTCTACATCGCGTCCGACAATGGCGGGTTCATGCGTTCCGGGGATGGGGGCAACACATGGGAACGCATCATCGGCCAGCACGGAGGGCTGCTGAGCCAGAAGATCACGGGCATCGAGCTCGACCCGGCAGATCCAAAGACTGTCTACGTGTCGACCATGGGCGGCATCTGGAAGTCGACCGACCGCGGCAAGACGTTCACCGATCTGCACAATGGCCTTCCTGACTATGGCTACGCCAGCGGCGCGGCGCTTCACGCCAACGCGTTCTCGGCCATCAGGCTCAGCCCGTACGACGCGAAGACGATCTACATCGGTATGGGTTCCAACACGAAGTGGCGGACCAAGACCGACTACGCCGTCATGGGCTACGAGTCGATCAATGGCGGCGCGTCGTGGTCGGCGCTCGGCCTGGCTGGAGGCCCGGACCTTTCGAAGGGCTACTCCACGTCGGGCATCGCGGTCGGCTCGCAGGATGGCAAGACCGTCTACTACGCGGGCATGGAGGGGATCTACAAGTCCACCAATGCGGGCGCATCCTGGAGCAAGATCACGGACTCTCGCCTTCAAGACCGCATCATGGCAATCGACGTGGTGAAGGACAGTCCCTCGACCGTGTTCGCGGCGAAGGGACTGAACTCGGGATCCGACTCGAGCTATGGGCTGTACAAGTCGACCGACGGCGGCTCGATCTGGACGAAGATGGCCCCTGGCGGCTCCGCCACGAACGCCAGGGTAATGGCGTTCAAGATCATGGATGACGCCGGCCAGACCATCTACGCGATGTTCGGCAGCACCATCTACAAGACCGCCAACGGCGGAAAGGATTGGTCCTGCTACTCACTGCCGTACAACACCGGTTGGGCGACCTATTTCGGCACCAGTGCAGGTCTTACCTTCAACGTCTCGAAGTCGAACCCGCTTGTTCTGTTTGCGGGCACGAATCTCTTCATCAAGACGAACGGCCAGCCACTGTCCTGCGACGGCACGCAGACGAAGAAGTCCTGGGTGCCGACCTACTCCACGCCGGGGTCAACGCCGGGGTTCTACAAGAACACCGGGCAGATCATGATCACGGGTGGGTGGGACATCTTCGTGGACCCGGACGATACGAAGAACGTCATGGTTGGCGGATTCGATCAGGGGATGTCGATCAGCAAGGACGGCGGCCAGAGCTGGAAGAACTTCCAGCAGATTGGCACGACGAGCCAGACCGATGGACACGACGTAGGAGGCTTCGCGAAGGACGATGCAGGCAACTACTACGTCACGTACGGAGGCAACAGCGTAGCGAACGCCAGGATCGGGGTCTTCACCAGCAAGGACATGGAGTCCTGGTCCCTGCTGCGGACATTCTACGCAACGTCCACCATCCAGCTCAGATTCTTCAAATCGGGAACGTCGAAGAAGCTGTTCGCGATCGTGCGCGGTTTCCTGCAGGACTCGACGCCGTGGCAGACGGGGATCTGGTCGTCGCCCGACTATGGCAAGACGTGGAACGCGGCGGTAGGGCTACCGTCGTACAATGGGAATCAGTATCCGACCGATCTCGCCCAGGACCCGGCCCATCCAGATACGCTGTACGCGACGTTCGCGGCCGCAGGCCACGGCGGGGTCTGGCGTTCGACCCACTTCGGCGACTCCTGGACCCAGGTGGCTGGAACCGGCGCCACCAGCGGCATGTCCGACTCGAGGGGCGTGGCAGTGGGCCCGAAGGGCCATGTGGTCGTGGGCGTCAGGGGCTCGAAGGGCGGCGTGTGGTTGTCCGCCGACGGCACATCGGGCTGGACGAAGATCGACGCGAACCTGGTGACCGCCAGCTCGACCCAACCCAAGATGGTTTCGGCGCTGGCCTTCACCAAGGACGGGAAGCTGGTTGTTGGATACGAATCCTACGCAACCTCCGAGAGCCCGACCAATGTGAACCCTCTGGCGATCACGTCGGACGAGGGCCAGACGTGGACCGCTCTCCCCACCGGGAACATGGTGTCCGAGTTCGGGCACATCGCCGCTGATCCAGTCGACGCAAAGGTGCTGTGGATCGCGACGGATGGCGGGGGAAGCTACAAGTACACCTTGCCGTAGTGTCGATTCCAGGGAGCTTCAAGAACATGAGACATACCTATACCTGCTGCGTTTTGCTCGTGGTTGCCCTGGGCGGTGCTGGCGCCTGCTCCAGCCAGGCCTCGTCGCCCGGCAGTTCGGCGGGTGCCGCGGGTGCGCCCATGGGTACGGCAGGTGCTTCGGGCGCGCACAACGGCGACGCAGGGGGAGCTGGTGGAGGGGGCGGAACTCCGGGTAGCGGCGGAACCGGTCAGGCGGGCGGTGGTGGCAGCGCGGGCGCACCCGACGGTGGCGGCAGTGGCGGCGCCGGTGGCAGCAGTGGCGGCGCCGGTGGCAGCAGTGGCGGCGCCGGTGGCAGCGCTGGCGGCGGTGGGAGCGGGGGATTCAGCAAAGGTGGCGTGGTAGTGCAGCATCTCGGCACCACGGCGCCCACGGACATGGCCATCCAGTCGGACGGCAAGATCCTGGTTGCGACCACCGACGCGGGCGCGATGGGACAGCGCGCGATCGTCTATCGCTTCAACCCGTCCGGTTCCCAGGACCTCGCTTTCGGCGCGAGTGGCAAGGCGGTATTCGACTCACCGTCTGGCGTCAACAGCTTCCCGGTACGCCTGGCCGTCGCGCCCGACAATACCTTCTACTTTGAAGTCAACGTCCAGGCGCAAGACCACGACCAGATCGGAGTCGCGCGGTATTCGAAGAACGGCGCGCTCGACAAGAGCTTCGGCAGCTCGGGGATCGTGGAAGAATCGACGCCTGGGTTCGACAGGACGATTCCGAGCGACATGGCGCTCCGCAGCGGAGGTCTGCTGATCACGGGAACGGCCGACATCCTCGGCAGCTCGTCGCCGCCCGCCCGTGCGGCTCTTGGCGCCTTGCAGGCAGACGGCGCGCTCGATCCGGCATTCGGCACGGGAGGCATCGAGACGCAGGCGTGGGGACACACCACGGTGGCGTCGGGCGGTCTCGTCGCGGCGGGAGCGACCGGCACATACGTTACAGGCACCACGCGCGACCTGGCCCTGAACGACGCCGGCATCATCGCGAAGCTGCAGTCCGATGGCGCGCTGGATACGAGCTTCGCCCAGCAGGGTCTGTTCAGTTTGAAGTACGACCATCCGGCAAGCACCTTGCTGCCGACCCAGGCCGGCATCTACTTCGCGGTGTCCGACTGGCTCACGGTGGGACGCGTGACGCTCGACGGCAAAGCGGACGCATCCTTTGGTAACGGCGGTTACGTTGCGTTGACCGATCTCCAGGGCAGCGATTACTTCAAGGGGCCGGTCAAGCTCGTCGTCGATCCCCAGGGCCGGCTGCTCTGGGCGGAGAACAGCACCAGCAACAGCGAGCTGGACATTGTCGCGTACGACAGCTCCGGGCAGCCCGACACGAGCTTCGCGACGAACGGCAGGTTGCGCATCTCCACACCGAAGCTGCCCCGGGTTCGTCGCATGCTGGTTGCACCCGACGGCAGCGTGGTAGCACTATGTTCGCTGTGGGCGTCGTACGATGTCGTTCTCGTCAGGTTCTTCCCCTAGGGCTGTTCGGCATTGTTATCGCGACGAAGCGCGCACCATCCTCGAAGACCTGCTCCCGCCTCTGCAGGGGCGGCGCCTCCCCGGACTTCCTCGGGTGTGTCGCTCCGCGGCGGAGGGGCGCCGGGATGGTCTTGCTCCATCGTTGTTTGCCACGACGGACAAGGCTAGAAGGATCCACCGATGCCAAGCGAGACTCTCCAGTTCTACGGGTACGCACCCGTTCCTGTCGGACACACGGTCGAGATTACCTGGTTCGGACAGGAAGAAGTCCGCTTCTTCGGCAAGGGCGAAGTGAAGCGCGAAGACAAGGAACCGATGGTGCGCGACCTCGATACCGGGATCGTCTACCAGACGACCTGGCATGCGACCGGCGAAGGCTCGCTGATGCCCATGCGCCTCGACTACCCGATGGAGACTCCCGCCAACTTGAAGGTCGTGGAGCGCCGAATCGTGCGCGTGGTGGCATGTCGCGTCCTCTGCGCGCCAAACCACGACAACACCGCCCTCGTCACCATACTGGTTGTGGAGCCGGCTCCGGCCGGCGAAGGGCCCTACCGGTGACGGGAGCCACCGGCCCCGTCCGCCAGTTGTGTCACATGAAGTTCCTCGTGTGCAGCGCGCTCAGCGCTTCTGCTTCTTCCGGGCTGAAGCCGAGGCGACGCAGGCGCTGGCGGCGACCGGCGTCCATGTCGTGAGCGAGCTGCATCACCGCAGCGTGGCCGCTCCGGACAGCCGGAATATCCCATGAGCCGGCGGCGATGAGCACGAGTGCGTCGAACACCTCGTCGTTCAGACCGGCGGTCTGCATGAGATCGGCGTGGCGGCGTTCGACCGCGCGAGCCAGGCGCGGCCTGAGCGACGGGTCGTCGCCGGCGTGTCGCGTGAGGTGCGCGAGCCCGAACGCCACGTGACGCGCTTCGTCCTGCGCGGCGAGACGCGCGAGGTCGCGTGTCAGCGGATCCGGCGCCCGGTCGCACAGGAACCAGAGCAGGGAGAGAAAGCTGCCCTCGCCGAGCACACCGAGCAGAAACGAGGCAAGCGAAAAGTCGGGCTCGTCGAGCAACGTCTTCAGCGACGCCTGGCCGCCCGCGGTCGAAAGGCCGAGCTCCGTGCGCCGGAGCAGCGCGCGGCGCGTGAAGACCTCGATATGGCGGGCTTCGTCGGCGGTCTGGATCGCGAGAAGCTGCATCACCTCGCGGAAGTGCGGGTGGAGCTTCGCGAGAAAGCGGGCGGGAACGACGAGCGCGGCGGTCTCGTTCTCGACGAGATACGTCATGAGCTGGACGACGGCGTCCTCGATCTCCGGAGGATTGTCGATCGGCTGCGACCACTCGATTGCGGTCGCGGGATCCCACTGCGCGGCGACGGCCTGCGCGTACAGGCGCGCCGCTTCGTCCGCCCAGACTACGCTCTTGTCATGCAGGGGAAAATCGAAACCGAGCTCGCTGCGCTCGACGAGGGCCCCCCGCGCGGCCAGCCCCCAGCGCGCCGGCGGCGAGTCGACGACCGCGCCGGCGCAGCCCGGATCGGCGGCGCCCGCGCGCTCGGCATCGGAGAAGCGCGCCGTCCCGGCTCCGCCGCGCCGGACGCGGACGGCATACGCCTCGCCGCTCTCCGGCTCGCCGAGGGCGTGGCCTTCCTTGCGGCACCACGCGCCGAGATCGATCCCGAGCATCGGCGCGCGGCCCCGGACCCGGAGCTCGCCGCCGACGGGCAACGCCGCGAGCGCGCGCTTGACGAGCAGGTGCGCGCCCTCGTCGAAGCCGAGGTCCTCGAGATCGATCTCCGCAGGCTTCATTCCGCTGCGACCCGGGAAAGCCACGGCTCGAGCGTGCGGAAG
Source organism: uncultured delta proteobacterium (assembly GCA_963826085.1). GTDB lineage: Bacteria > Myxococcota_A > Polyangia > Polyangiales > Polyangiaceae > CAWDXG01. The sequence goes on from CAWGVN010000001.1 coordinate 1,536,309, forward strand.
CGTTCAACCGCGCGTTCGAGCAGCGCGTAGCCCGTGGTGCGGCCCGGAAGCCACGCCTTGAGACCCTCGAGCTCGAGCAGCGGCCGCACCTTGGCATCCTCGAACTTCATGGCCAGACACAGCTCGACAAAGCGCGCAACGAGATCCCGCGGCGCGTCGTCGAAGACCGTGAAGTTGCAGTGGTCATACGGCGCGGTCGTGTGCAGCGCGCGCAGGGCGCCGGCGGGCACGGTGCCTTCGCGGGTGAACGCGAAGTGGTTACCGTCGATGATGCACGCGGCGTCGACCTTGTTCGCGAGCAGCGCCTTGACCGCCTCGCGCTCGCCGCCGATGTGGTCGCCGTGCTTTCCGGGCAGGAGGTCGTGACGCACCACGCGGAAATCGCGGTCCGGCTCGAGCCCCTGCTCCGCCAACTCCAGCAGCGGGATCAGCGTGGCCTGTGGCGAATCGGCCGCGCCCACCCCAACGCTGCGCCCGCGCAGATCGCCGACGCTCGAGAGCGCCGAATCCTTCTTGACCAGCACGATGCTGGTGAGATCGCGATCGGTGTCGCGCATCGCGATGGCTTGCGCGGTCCTGCCCAGGCGGCGTCCCGCTTCACGCGCCTCGAGCCATGCCAGCGGCGAGTTCCATGCAACGTGGATGTCGCCGCGCAGGTGCGCCTCGACCTGGCGCTCGTAGTTCGTGTAGAGCACGGCATCGAAGGCGAGGCCGTGCTCGGCGAAGAAGGCGCGGAAGCCCTCCCAGATGGTGACGACTTTCGGATCGTAGGCGACGGCGCCGAGGATCAACGTGTCTTCGTGGCTGGACATCGTGCACCTCAGAAAAGCGGCATGTTGCAGACGGCTTTGCCGATGAAGTCGTAGAGCACGTCGCTGGTCGGCGCCATGACCTGCGAAGCGCGCGCGTCGCGGAAGATGCGCTCGACGCCGACGTCCTTCCGGAACGCGGCGCCGCCCGAGACGCGCATCGCGAGATCCACGACCTCGTTGGCGCTCTCGCCGCACGCCACCTTGCTCTCGAGCACGCGCAGCACCGCGTCGGCGCGTCCGGACTCGACCGCCGCAAGCGAGTCGAGCCAGAGCGCGCGCGCCATGTCGGTCTTGACCCGCATCCTCGCTATGTAGTTCCTCACCGTCGGCAAATCCGCGATCTTCGTGCCCGAATGTTCGAAACCGGTCCCGGACGCGTGGGCCGCCGTGCGCGCCGTGGCCGCTTCCATCAGGCCGACCGAGCACGCTGCGTTCATCAGATTGAACCAGGGCAGCACGAGCTCGATCATCCACTTGAAGCCTTCGCCGTCCCCGCCGAGGCGATTTCCCGAGTCGATGCGGGCGTCTTCGGCCGTCACGGGACACGAGTCGTTGCCGCGAAGGCCGAGCCCATCGAAGCCGCCGTCGATGCGAAGCCCATCCGTGCCGGCGGGCACCAGCCAGAGCGTGCTCGCCTCGGCGCCTGCCAGCGGCTTGCTCGACCAGACATAGCTCTGGGCTTCGTGCGCGGACGTAACCCAGCTCTTTCTCGCGTTGAGGGTCACCTTGCCGCCTGCTTCGCGGGCCGAGCTCAGCGGTGCCCAGAACTGACCGCGGGAACCCGCTTCCGAGAACGCCAGCGTGGTGAGGTGCTGCCCGCTCGCGATCTCGCGCCGGACGCTCTCCGCACCGAGCTTCTCGATCACGGCCGTCGCCACGTAGTGCATGCAGACGACCATCGCGCTGGACGCGCACTCGCGCGCCAGGCGCTCGACCACCTCCGCGGCGATCGCGGGCCCGCCGCCCATGCCACCGACGCTCTCTGCGCTCACCAGGCCCAGGAGCCCCGCGTCGCGCATCGCATCCACGACCGCCCGCGGGAATCCCGACTTCCTGTCAACGTCGACGGCGTGCGCCTTCGCGACATCCTCCGCGATACGAGTCGCGGTCGAGAGGATCTCGTCCTTGTCTTTCATCGTCATCTCCGCGCCCGCAATCGAGCGCGGAGACGTCGCCGTCAGCCCTCGCCCACGAGCAGTTGGACCCGGTCCCGCCGGGCCGTGCTGGGAATTCAAAGCCTGAACATGTCTGGAGCCGGCACCCAGTGGCACCGAGCGCTCATCTTCCACTCAGCGCGAGGGCCAGGTCAATGGTCATGCGCCCATCCCAGCGTATGGCGCGCCATCGATTCGTCGAGCGGCATGTCTGTCTCGGCATTGTCGAACCCGTCGACCGACGCGCGTTCTGTCCGCTGCCGCCGCCTCGGTGGTGCTGCGCAAGCTCGCTGGCTTTCCTGGCCGTCGATCTTCAGCACCCGCCGACGCACGCCTGGTACGCCTCGCACGCCGCTCCGCATTTCGCGGCCAGGCAGGTCTGCACGCTGTCGCTCGACACGCACTGGCTGCACGCGGAGTCGATCGGCGACGACTGGCAGTACGCCTGGCAGACGACAACGCAGTTGCTCTGGCACACGCAGGTCTGCACGGCCGTCAAGAAGTCCTGTTTGCCCTGCGAATGCGAGTTGCCGCAGCAGGAGGCGCAACTGCTCGCGTCCGCGGGCTGCCAACACGGATCAGAACCGCCCGCGCCGCCCGCATCCGCCCCCGCGCCGCCGTCGCTGCCGCCTTGGCCTCCGCCGCTTGCTCCGTCGGGGCCCGCGTCCAGGGTGGCGCGCGAGTGCAGGTCGCCGAGCGATCGTGTCAGACAGCTCGCGATCCCCAGGGCGAGAGCGAGCCCAGCAGGCGGCCACCACCGCGAGATGCTCACAAGACACTCAAGGCTACCGTCAAGGCGCGCGACCAGGCAAGCGAGCGGAGTAGCCCGGCCCGCGGGCACCATTGCGACCGCGATGGATTCCCGGTTACCCTGGTCGCATGTGGGGATCTATCGTGCGGACCTTCGTCGCTGCATTGTCGCTGGGTGGCGCGCTCCTGGTTCTGGGTTGCTCCTCCGGCAAGTCATCGGGGGCTCCCTCGCGCACCGATGCCGGCAAGGACGGCGCCGGCGGCGACGGCTGCACGCCCGCGACATGCCAGAGCCTGGGCGCAACCTGTGGAACCCCAGCGGACGGCTGCGGCGGCAAGCTGGATTGCGGATCCTGCCCGGGCCAGGAGATCTGCGGCGGCGCGGGTCCCTACAAGTGCGGCACGTCGCCCTGCGTTCCGAAGACCTGCGCAGAGCTGGCGGCGGAGTGCGGAACGGTTTCCGACGGCTGCGGCGGCACGCTGGACTGCGGGTCCTGCACAGCGCCCGGGACCTGTGGCGGCGGCGGCGTGGCGTCGGCCTGCGGCTGCACGCCGAAGACCTGCGCGGATCTCGGCGCGGATTGCGGAACCGTTCCGGACGGCTGCGGGAGCCAGCTCGCCTGTGGCAGCTGCACGCCGCCGCAGAGCTGCGGCGGAGGCGGCACGGCCAACAAGTGCGGATGCACGCCCATCAAGTGCGGCGACGTTGGAGCCGATTGCGGCAAAGTCAACGACGGGTGCGGAGGCCTGATCGACTGCGGCGCGTGCACCGGAAGCAACGTCTGTGGCGGCGGCGGCGCCAACAAGTGCGGTCCGAACCCGTGCACGCCCACAACCTGCAACGCGAAAGGCAAGAACTGCGGACAGATCTCCGACGGCTGCGGCAACGTGTTGAACTGCGGCTCGTGCGCCAGTCCGGAGACCTGCGGCGGCGGCGGGACCAACAACGTGTGTGGCTGTACGCCCACTACCTGCGGGGCCCAGGGCAAGGACTGCGGCTCGATTCCCGACGGCTGCGGCAGCACGCTCTCCTGCGGTTCCTGCAGCAGTCCAGAAACGTGCGGCGGAAGCGGCACCGCCAACAAGTGCGGATGCAAGGCCACCACGTGCAACGCCCAGGGCAAGAATTGCGGCTCGATTCCCGACGGCTGCGGCGGAACGCTGTCCTGCGGCGCCTGCAGCGCGCCCGACACATGCGGCGGCGGCGGCACGGCCAACGTCTGCGGTTGCAAGGCCACGACCTGCACGGCCCAGGGCAAGGACTGCGGCTCGATCCCCGACGGCTGCGGCGGCACGCTCTCCTGCGGCTCCTGCAGCAGCCCGGAAACGTGTGGCGGAGGCGGCACGGCGAACGTGTGCGGATGCGCCGCCACGACGTGCTCGGCCCAGGGCGCCACCTGCGGTCCGGTATCGGACGGCTGCGGCGGGTATCTGCAGTGCGGCTACTGCAGCGCGGGCAGCGTGTGCAGCAACAGCAGTTGCGGAACATGCAACGGCAGCGCGGGCGGATGGATCGGCTGCCGCGGCACCGGCTGCTCGGTCTGCACCGATCTGCTCACGGGCTATCCGGACTACTTCGCCAATCACCCGAGCTGCGTTCCCAACTCCGGCTGCAATGGCCAGCACTACCAGTGCAATTCCGCCTGCCCCGCGCCCGGGCCTCTGGATGCGGCCTGCAACGGCACGGCCGGTCAGTGGAGCGGCTGTCGCGGCGATGGCTGTGCCGTCTGCACCGACAAGGTCGCCGGCTATCCGTATTACTTCGTGCACCACCCTTCGTGCGGCCCCAACACCGGCTGCGCCGGACAGTACTACCAGTGCAATTCCAACTGTCCGGCGCCGGCGGCTGCAGACAAGGTGCCCTGACGCACTAGTCGCCGAACGGGCCCGGCCGCCCCTCGACAGCGTCGATGACGTCGGACAGCTCGCTACCTCGATGCAGCCACGAGTAGCGGTATTGATGGAAATGTTGCCTCGAGTTGGCAATACTCATGAGGAAATGAGCGCGTTTCCGGTGCTCGAAAAAGGGATGAGGCTTATGCGACGACTACAATTGGTGCGGCTCGGTGAGGTGGTTGCAGTCTGCTGCCTGGGTGTTCTGGCATGGGCGTGTTCTTCAACCGCCGTGAAGAACACGCCGGCGAATGACAGCGGGGCCGCAGGCAGCGACAGCGGGGCCGCAGGCAGCGACAGCGGGGCCGCAGGCAGCGACAGCGGGGCCGCAGGCAGCGACAGCGGGGCCGCAGGCAGCGACAGCGGGGCCGCAGGCAGCGACAGCGGGGCCGCAGGCAGCGACAGCGGGGCCGCAGGCGGCGCGGACGCTTCGGCAGACGCACTCGGAGGCTGCGGCGGCGCCGGCGCGACGCCGGTGCCGGAGACCTGCGGCACCCCGGCTGGCGCATGCGCGACCAATGTGGCGACCGGCGGCCATTCGGCGGAAATCGTCTGCACCGAGTTCGGCGGAATCTGGACTTCGATCCCCGCCCAGGCCGCGGGGCAATGCACGGGTTCCAACACCTGGTACGCCGGGAAGACCTGCGCGCAGGTCGTCAGTGGCATCCAGGCCGGCTGCGAGACCAAGACGCAAGCCGGCTTCTGCAACGTCGAGTGGTACGGACCGGGCTGCCTGACTGCCCTGGGCTCCTCGTGCGAGGCGCACCCGACCCACGACACGTGGGTCTCGCCGTAGCCGGCGCGAGCCCCCGCGTCGCCACCGTGACCTCGCCTCGCCACGCGCCTATTGGCGAGCCCCGCGCCGAGGCGTCCCTTGCACGCCGTCGTCACGATCGGGGGCGCGTTGCCACCCGGCAACCACGTGGGCTAGCCTTCTTTGCATGGTCGATGCGGCCGGCGCGCAGGCGGATCCCGGACTCGGCAAGCTACTCGAGGTGTACGGCATTTCCGCGGCGACGGCAGCGCTGCGACGCCGGAACGCCTTCAAGCTCGGGGGCCTACCTGTGACCGGGGCGCTGCTCCTCGGCGTTGGGCTGTTCTCCCTGCTTACTGAGAAGGATGACGCGGCGGACCACGCGGTGCGTGTGCAGACCCTGATGATCATGTTGGGACTTCTGGCCTGCTCGGTGGTGCTCTTCGGCCTGGTCGTCTATCTCTACATGAAGGCGAAAAAGGCCGCAGAGGCGTCGAACATCTCCGTCTACGAAAATGGCATCGTCGTCACGCGAGCTCGCAGGTGGGGCCAACCCATCATCAACGTCTGTCCGTGGAAAGAGGTGGCTGATCTGCAGCGGCGCAGCATGGGCCCGGCTCTGCTGGGCCTGACGCTGGAAAGGTCCAACGGCTCGAAGCTCTTCTTGGCAAAGTCGTTCGACAATCTGCTGAAGCTCGAAGAGCACTTCCAGGCGAGCAGGCACGCCGGATAGGCGACGTGCGCATGTCCTTGTGGAGCTGCCACGTGCTGGTGCAGAGGATGAACGAGGGAGGGTGTCACGGATGATGCAGTATCGCCCCCGTGTTCGTAAGCAGCCACACGTCCTCCGGCCCTGTGCCCGCCACGCCGACGACGCTGGCGCTCGTCACCTGGAGGGGGGACGCGTATCATCGCTACCGATGTCGGTCGGACGGTTCGCGACGGCGCTGTGTATCCTTTCGCTGGCCGTAACGGCGGCGGGTTGTGGAGACAGGCCCGCGCCTTCGTCGGTGAAGCTGCCCGTGTCGTTCCCTCCGGGGTTCCGGCTGGGGTTCGGCACGATCGCGTATCAATCGGAGGGCGACATCAAGGCCGACGGCAGCCGCGTCGACAGCAACTGGAGCGAGTGGGAAGACCTCGGAAAGATCGACGGAGGGCAGCAGAACCTGCGGGGCAACGGCTTCTTCGACCACTACGACGTCGATCTGGATCTGGCGGCGGGTATCGGAGCGAATGCGTTCAGCTACTCGCTCGATTGGGCCCGCATCGAGCCGAAGGAGGGAGTCTTCGACGCTGCCGAAGCGGCGCGCGCAGTGGCCATCGTCAAGGCCATCAGGCAGCGCGGTATGCGCCCGATGATCATCCTGTTCCACTGGGTCACGCCCGCCTGGGTCCAGTCGCCCAAGACGGGCGTGGATCTCCTGGCGCGCGACGACCAGACCTTCGTGGACAAGTTTCTGCCCTTCGTCGACTACATGGTCCCGAAGCTCGCGGATCAGGTCGATGACTGGGTCACGTTCGAAGAGCCACTGTCGATCATCCTCGGCGAGTACGTGGCCGGCGAACACCCGCCGGGCAAGCTCCTCGACATGAAGGGCGCGACGCGCGCCTGGAAGAATCTCATGTACCTGAACGCGCGCGCCTACCACCGCGTCCACCAACTCGACTCCGTCGACGTGGACGGAGACGGCGTTTCGGCCTGGGTCGGGATGGAGAACCTCGCGATGGACGTCGAACCGCTGGATCCGAAGAGCAAGGACGACGTGGCGGCGGCGAAACACGTCGACTACATGGCGAACGAGGACTTCGTCGACGCCGTGACGAACGGAGACATCGACCTCGACATGAACGGCGTGCCGGAGAGCCACGACCCCTCGCTGGCGCACACGCTCGACTTCATCGGTCTGAACTACTACCAACGCCTCCGCGTCGAAGCGGGCGGTGCGTTCGGCACGATCGATCCGATCGACGCGACGCCGCTCTACGACGTGCGGCAGTACGACCCATCGCTGCCGCACGGCGACGACTACCTCGAGATCTGCGCTGCCGGGCTGCGCAAGGAGATCGAGGCGTATTCGAAGTACCACCTGCCGCTGATGGTCACCGAGAACGGCATGGCCGACGCGGACGACGACCAGCGTCCGTTCTACACGCTGCAGCACCTCTACGAAGTCGCCAACGCCATCCGCGACGGCTACGACGTGCGCGGCTACTACCACTGGACGATCAGCGACAACTTCGAATGGGCCTACGGGCGCGACCTGAAGGAAGGCGTGTTCAAGGTCGACTTCAACGATGCGTCGTTTCCGCGCACCCGCACCCATACCGCCGACCTGTTCGCGAAGATCGCAGCCCGGCGCGGCATCGACAAGGACATCTGGGCAAAGTACGCGCTGAAGCAGTATCCGGTCGGCATCCCCTAGCGGCATTCCGCCAACGCCGCGCACCCAGGCGCGCTCCGCGTCGACGGGACCCTGCGCGGACTTCACTCGATACGATCGAGGAAGGGGCCATCAACGTCGCCCGCGGCGTAGACGGCGCCGGTGCCCCCGGCGGCCACGAGCTGCAGGCGTGCCGCGGGGAGCGTTCCGCCCTCCAGCCGTGACTTTCCATAATCAGTCTGCGCAAGCTTCGTTCCGTCGGCGTCGAAGCGGATGAGCTCGTAATGGATGACGACGACCGAGCCCTCCCGGCCGGCAATCGTACGAACGACGAACACGTCACCCGCCGGCGTCACGGCGATCGAACCCCCGAGCGCGCCGACCTCCTCGCGCGAGAAGAGCGGCGAGCCGTCGCTCCCATAGGCGAAGAGGTACTTCACGGGGCCGTTGGGATCGTCACCGTTGTAGTTTGCGCTCACATACGTGCGCCCGTCCTTGCCGGCGGCAGCGCCGTTGAAAAAGCCGCCGAGGTAGCCCGTGCCGGGGACGGACGTTCCCTGCTCGAGGTGGGCGAAGCGCGACGTTCCATCGGAATCGAAGCCCGCGATGAAGCCGCTGGTCTGCTTGTACGGCGGGAAAGGGCCTTCGCCGAAGTCGGGGCCCCCGCCAGGGTGCAGCCCCTCGCCTGCGAGCGTGATCTCGCCGGACGCGGAGACGGTAAGCCCTTTCGGGTGCGTGACCTGCGGCCCGCCGTAGACCGCGTCCCAGTCGGGATCGCCAGACGGCGTGAAGCGCGCGAGGAAGAGATCCTCGAACCCCGGCGCGGGCTGCGCCTGCACGGGGCCAATCCCGAGGTCGAGCGACTCGAAGACGGTGCCGCTGACGTAGACGTTGCCGGCGGCGTCAGCAGCGACCTGGCTCGCGTCGAACCCGTTCGAGTCTCCGTAGCGGTGCGCCCACCGGTAGGAACCGTCGGGGCCGAAGCTCGCGATGAAGAAGCTGCCGCTGTTGTCGCCGCCCGCGGGCGCGGGGAGCATGCCTCCGCCGAAGTCGACTGGTTCCGTGCCGGAGCCGACGACGGTGAGGTTGCCGGAAGCGTCGATCGCGGCGCCGCCGCTGAACGCGCCAATCGGATAGACCTTCGACCAGCGGTGCTCGCCCTTGGCGCTGAAACACGCGATCGCGAGGCGACTGTCGCCGGCGGGCGTGAGCGTGCCGCCGCCGAAGTCGACCGGCTTCGAGAGCGCCATGGTCGCGCATACGGAGTCGTCGGCCCCGACGGCGAGGGCGACGAAGTTCAGCGAGCCAGCGGGGGCGTGGAAGAAGCGCGTGCCGGCGGGCTTGGAGACCGGGGCTTTCCTGGCGCTGGCGCCGCCGCCGCACGCGACGACGAGCGACGCGAGACAAACCAGGGGGACGAGACGGCGTAGTACGTGCACGACACGTGGGTGGAGCAAAACGCGCGCCACCGCGATCGAAGCTGTCCGGTGGCGGCGCGGGCCAGCCGACAGAAGCCCCCGGAAACACCTGGCGCACGGGGTCCCGGGGAACTTCCGCCATTTGCGCGGATGGCGCTGTCACGACATGTCTGCGACACGCAGCCACCTCCAGCCGGGCGCGCCGCGACCCACGTGGGTCGCAGGCGTGCTCGCTGCGTTGGTAGTCGACCGCTAGCCGAGCGGCCTGTGCTTCATGGCGGCGGCAGTCCCTCGACGCAGGTGCCTGCGCTCAGGCTTCCGCCGTTCGGTTTGCAGTAACCCGTCGGATTGGGGATGCAGGGCACGCCGGGGCAGATGGTCGTACAGCCGGCCTTGTTGTACGCGGCGAGCGCAGCCAGGTAGTCCTTGGTGGCCTGCGAGGTCGCGCTGGCTACGACCACCGGGCAGCACACGCCGGGCTCGGAGGCCTGGCACTGTGCCTTGCTGATGGTCGAGCAGGCTTGCGCTGCGACCAGCTTGCTCTGCACGTCCTTGGTCAGCGTCGCGCAGCTGGGGCCGCCGCCGGTGCCGCCGGTGCCGCCGGTTCCGCCCGCAGGGCAGCACGCCAGACAGGCCGGGTTGTAGCACTTGCCGGTGCTCGCACAGCAGGCCATCCCTGTGCCGCAGGTCTTCGGCCCGCAGTTGCCGGTTCCACCGGTTCCGCCGGTGCCGGTTCCACCGGTTCCGCCGGTGCTGGTTCCACCGGTACCGCCGGTGCTGGTTCCACCGGTACCGCCGGTACCCGCGCCGGCCGTTCCCCCGGTGCCGGTTCCGCCAGTTCCGGCGCCCGCGGTTCCGCCCGTGCTGCTTCCGCCGGTTCCGGCGCCGCTGCTGCCGCCGGTCGCGGAGCCAGCAGATCCACCTGCGCCGTTGCCCGCCGTTCCGGCCGTGCCCCCGGTGCCGGTGCCGGCGCTTCCGCCGTTCCCCGAGCTTCCGCCGCCGCCGCTCGAGCCCCCGCCGCCTCCCGTTGCGCCGCTACCGCTCGTTCCGCCACTGCCTCCACCGGCATCGGCGCCGGCGGTGCCGCCGCTCCCGCCCGGATTGGACGAGCTGCTGCCGCCACAACCTGCGGCGAACATCGCCGCGACGATCCAGATCCCTGTTCTTCCAAGTGTCATGTCAAGCCATCCTTTCCTGGGGTCTTGTTGAATTGCTTTCAGGGCGCGGCGCAGGGTGCAGCGGGGCAGAAACCTAGAACGCACTCGGGCGTGCAGATCCCCTTGCCGTTGGCGACTTCGCAACACTGCTCACCCTTGGTGCAACACTGCTTGCCACACGCGGCAGCTGCGGCGCCGGTGGCCACACAGCTCGTCGTCCCGGCATCCGGTTCGTTGCACGGCGCCGAGGCGCACGCCGGTCCGGCGACGCACCCCGGCGTGCAGGCGCCGGTGGTGCTGGGCACCGCACAGCATTGTTCTCCCGCGACGCAGGTCGAGCTCCCGCACATGCGTCCGCTCGATCCGTCGCCGCTCCCCCCATCGCTCTTGCAGGCGATCTTCGGGCAGCCGGGCCCGGTCATGCATTGGTCGTGACAGACGCCCGAATTGTCGGGGACGCTGCAGCAGATCCTCCCCGCCGCGCAGGTTGTCGAGCCACAGCTGGCCGCATCGTCGCCGCTGTCGCCGCTGTCGCCGGCGTCGCTGCCTCCGCCCCCGCCGCTGGCTCCGCTTCCTCCGGTCCCGCCACTGCCCGCGACCGCGCCGCTGCCTCCGCTGGCGCCGCTGCCCCCGGTAGCGCCGCTACCCCCGCTGGCGCCGCTGCCCCCGGTCGCAGTGCTCCCCGCGGCCCCGCCGCTGGCTCCGGCCCCGCCTCCGGTCGCACCGCTGCCGTCCGCTGCGCCGTTGCCCAGCGCGTTCCCGCCAGCTCCCAGCTGGTGGCTCGAGCTGCACGCGCCGAACCACAGGCCGATCGCGAGCGACAGCCCCCCGAAGGTCCAACGCCGGCAGAGCGCGCGCTTGCTCATGACGTTTCCATGTCGTGGGGTCGCGCGGGCGATCACTCCGCGGAAGATTTCAACAGCGTCTGGAGGTCGGGGGCGTACGAGCTGTCGGGGTGTCGGGCCAGAAACGCCCGCGCGAGCGCGGCGGCCTGAGCGCGCCGGCCGAGCTGGACCAGGGCGCGGATGCGCAGCACCTGGGCCTCCGGGTCGAGCGCGCCGGTCTGGCGGCGGTGGGAGTACGTGTCGAGCGCGCGGAGCGCCCCGCTTGCGTCGTGTCGCGCCAGCGCCCGCCTCGCTCCGTCCAGCGCCGAGAGCTCCGCCGAGAGAGACGGGACCGTCGGCACCGGAGCGGAGGGCGCCGCAGCCGGCACTGCGTCGAACGCGGCGATCGGCGGCGGCTTTCCGCTGGACGTGCCGGACGCTGCCCGCGCCGTCGTCGCACCGGACGGCGCTTCGGTCTTCGTCGCTTTCGCAGTCAACGCCAGAGGAGGCGGGGCCGGAAGCGTGGCTTCACTCGCCGGCGGCGTGCCGCGCGCGCCGGGCGAGCGGGCGCTCCGCGTGCGGGGCTTTTCGGGACCCGGCGACGCCGTCTGGACCTTCGCCGCTTGCGGGCGGGTCGCGCGCCGCACCAGCCCGGGGCCGACGCCCGCGACGACCACGCCGCTTACGATCCCGATGCCGAGCCACTTGAGCACGCCCAGCGCACCGAGCTTCGCTCCGGTGGTCGCCGACGCGCCGCCCGTTGCCGTGCCGGACAGGCCGCCGAGGATCGCTCCGCCGACGCCCAACGCAGCGGCCGTTCTGTCCAGCGCATGCGGCTCTGGCTCGTCCGAAAGCGCGGAGGCCAGGATCGACGCCGCCAGATCCGCCGGCCCGTCGTCCATCAAACGTTCAGGATCCTTCATGCCGGTTTCTCCTGGAGCTGTTCCACCTGCGCCTGGAACGCGGCGCGCGCCCGGCGCAACCGGGACGCGACGGTGCCCACCGGAATGTCCAGCAGCCCGGCGATCTCCTCGCTGGACAGCCGCTCCAGCTCGAACAGCACGAACACCGTCCTGAGGTCGTGGGTCAGCCTTGCCAGCAGCACGTCGAGCAGCTCGCGCATCTCCTTCAGCTGGAGCAGATGCTCCGGGTCGGGTGTCGGGTGCGCTTTCCTTCCAAGCAGCTCGTCGTCGTGGACTTCCGTCCGGCGCGCCTGCGCGCGACGTGCGTTGGCGGCGACGCGGCACGCCGTGCCGAGCAGGAACGCGCGCTCCTTGCCCGGCCGGATCCGATCGAGGTGATCCGCCGCGACGATGAAGACCTGCTGTGCCGCGTCGTCGCACGCCGCTTCTGCGACTCCCAACCGCCGGACGGTGCGCCACACCAGCCGGAAGTGTTGCTGCAGCATCGCCGTGAGCCGTTCGCGCCGGTCGACGGCAGCGGAGGGCCCGGCCACGCGTGGGACGTGGCCCTGGACGAGGGCGCCGCTCTGGAGCATGCACTACCGATGATGTCGCCTTCTGGCGTCATCGATCACTCCCGAAGCGCACTTTCCGCACGTGCCGCGCCGCGTCAGCGCAGGACGGGCCGGCGCGGGCGTGTCAGGGCAACCGCGCCGTGAGCCCGATCGAGCCGATCGCGCCCACAACCGGCACCTTGAACGCTCTGTCGCGGGGCGCGAAGAAGAAGCTGTCGCGCTCCAGCGGAAACGTCGCGCCGCCTTCCAGCTCCAGTGACAGCGGCCGGACCAGCTGCCAGACCACCCGTCCCGCCAATCCGGGGGCGATCCACGCCGCGGTCGCATTTCTCGGTTCGTGCGTGTTCCGCCCCCTGCCCTGGAGCACACCGGCGTCGAAGAGCGCGCACGGCGAGAGGAACAGACTCGACTCCGGCGGCCAGCGCACGGGGCAAGCGGACAGGCGAGCGGCCGTCCACACCAGGCCCGCGACGCCGAGGTTGGTCTTCGCGGCGGACTCTGCGCTTCTGAGGACGGCGAGCCGGAGCTCCGGCGCGAAGACGCGTCCAGTGTCGTGCTCGAGGCCGACAAACGGCTCCACCGCGGCCGCAACGCCCGGTGCGATCGCGCCGCTTGCCGAGAGCCGCATGCCGAGCTCGAAGCGCCAGCGCTCACGCGGCGTTTCCATGTGGCGGGGCCGATGCACGACGGGCCGAGGGCGCACAGCGACGTGTGGACCGAGCGGCGCGGTCGACGCGTCGGGATCGAGCGTGAGGGCGCTGATCAACGCCATCGCTTCCACGACCTCGGCGCAACTCTGCCCGGGGACGTCGCGGACCGAGCGCGTGCCGTCGCTGCTGACGATCACCAGTCTGCCGTGCGCCGCGCCGTTCGTGAGGGTGACCTGCGCCCGGAAGCTCGGTGTGGCGCCCGCCACGGGTTTGGACAGGCGCTCGCGGATCTGGCGCAGGAATTCCGTCCGACCCGGGCAGCCCGTGGGCGCCTGATACTGGATGTCCAGCGCGCTGCTCTGTGCGCGTGCCGTCGCGGCGCCGAGCACCCCGCATAGAGCAGAGGCCACGACCAACACGGACTTCCGCGCCGTGCGATGCGCGAAACGTCGGATGCCTGCGTCCAGCGAGCGCGTCATGCCCGATCGAGCAATAGTCGGCGGCTCGACGAGCGTCCAGGCGGCTGCCCTGGCGAGCCGCGGTCCGCGCGCGCAAAGTAGTATTGCGCTCGCCGCCGGATGTCCCGCTGGTCCGCCTTTGCCGCGCCGGTGACGCCGACTCTCGGTGCGTGCCAGAAGCGTACCGCCCCACCAGCTCCTTCGGCGTCTGTGTCGTCTTCGACGCCACCATGACCGAATCGGTTGCGCCGCCGCCGCACGGCGTCGGACCAGCCGGACCGCGCGGCGCCTGCTGCGACTCAGAACACCAACGCGCCGTGAAGGCCGGCAACGAAGTAGTTGAACGCGGGCTGACCGCTGCCGGCCAGGAAGCTGTCGTAGCCGCCGTGGACGCCGACGTTGACGAGCGGAAGCACGGTCAGGTCGAGGAACAGTCCGGCATCGAGCCGCGGTGCGGTGCGCGAGCCCGGACCATCGTTGACGTGCAGGTGTGCGATGCCGAGATGACCGTAGAGGCCGGGCTCGAGGATCTTGCCGAATGCGATCCGGCCTCCGATGAAGCCGGTGTACAGCTTGGCGCCGCGCGTGCCGGAAAACGGCTGGTAGCCGCCGCCGAGCTCGCCGACAAGCTGGGCGAGCACCAGGTCGGTCTGCTCTCCGAGGCGGATCGCGCCGCCCGGACCGCTGTTGAAACCGTGCTGCCCTGAAGGCATGGCCCAGTCGAGATCGAGCGCGAGGCGCGTGCTTCCCTTCGCAGCGGCCGGCAGAGCGACCAGAAACACGGCTGCGCCAATCAGGAACGGAACAATACGTGTAGCTGTCATGGTCATTACCAGCGTAACGGCGCTTCCAGAAGCTAGAAGCGAGCGACCAGCACCGTGATGTTGTCGCTGCCCCCTGTTGCGTTGGCCGCGGCGACGAGCTCGTGGCAGGCGCCCTCGGCGGTCGCATTCCGGGTCAGAACCCGGGCCAACGATTCGTCGGCAACGTGCTTGTGGAGCCCGTCGGTGCAGAGCAGGAGCTGGTCCCCCCGCTCGAGGGAATAGCGGGTGATGTCGGGCCGCATGTCGACGCCTGCGCCGAGCGCGTTGAGGAGCACGTTAGCCAGACCCTCTTCCGGAGCGCCGCGTCCGGCTTGCGAATGCGCAAGCTCCGCTCCCAGACTGTGGTCCCGGGTCATGCGGTAGAGCTCCCCGCGCCGGAAGACGTAGCAGCGGCTGTCCCCGGCATGCACGATGTAGAGCTTCGGCCAGAGGATGTACGCCATGGTCAGCGTCGTTCCCATGAGCGGATGCGCGCTCTTTTCCGCGACCGCCTTCACCTGCTCGTTTCCCGCGCGGATCGCGCCGTCAAGCCCCATCCGGATCTCCGGCGACGACACCTGCGCCAGCCTGGCGCGGAAATTGTCCTGTCCGGCCAGAGGCATGTGCGAGATCACGTAGTCGGCGACGGTCGCCACCGCGACGCGGCTGGCGACATCGCCTCCGCCCATCCCTCCCATGCCGTCGGCGACGATGAAAAGCGAGGCGCCGCCGTGCTTGTCCAGCTGCGGATCATGAACCAGCGGCAGGTTGGAGTCCTCCACGACGAGGGCACGTTCCAGCGAAGCGATCAGGAACGCGTCTTCGTTCCTGGTCCGCTCGCGGCCCAGGTCGCTCAACCCGAAGGCGTCGACCGTCGGCTTCCCCCCCTCTTTGTCGGGCAGGGTCTCTGCGTTTTCGAGTTCTTCTCGGGTCCCGGAATGTTCGGTACTTGGCATGACGCGCTCCTCCTACGGGCCGGGGTTGTCGTCTGCAGCGGGGCGGCGGACGATCTGCGACTGGTCATCGACGAGCTGGCCGTTCTTGAAGACCCGTCGTTCGTGCACCCAGACCTGGTCTATCGGGACGCCCTGGGGCTCCGGTGCGGTGATCGATTGAACCGTGCGGCCCGGCGCTGGCGGGCGTTCGGGCTCGGCGCGAAGCGATCCCCGTGCAGTGGTTTCCGCGTAGACCCCTCGAGCGACCTCGGGGCGTGGAGCGTACTCAGCTGGCGCGGGCCCGGCTTGCGCCCCGGTCGCGCCGAGCGTGACGCGTCCGCGCGGCCAGGGTGCACCCGCTATCGCCCAGAACACCAACGCGGTCAGACCCACTGCCAGCGCGAGGCCGCCCCACAGTGCCTTTGACGAGCTCTTCGGAACAGGCGCGGGGGAATCGTCGCGCTCGTTCCAGCCGAACACCGCCGCGGATTGAAGACTCTGGCTGCTGTAGATCTGCAACGCCTCGCGCAGTGACTGGGCATTCTTGTAGCGGCGGACGGGGTCCTTCTGCAGGCAACGCCGCACGATCGCTTCCAGTCCGGCGTCAACGTCGTGCCGCAGCCTGCCGAGCGACGGCGTCGGCTGCGTGAGGATCGCCGCGAAGATCCCGGAGACGGAAGCGCCGTCGAACGGCGTGCGTCCTGTGAGCAGCTCGAACAACACCACGCCGAGCGCCCACACGTCCGAGCGGGCATCGACGCTGCCCGTATCCGTGAGCTGTTCGGGAGACATGTAGGACGGCGAGCCCCAGCTCTCCCCGACGCGGGCGGCATCCGGCGCCGGCAGCAGACGCCTCGAGATGCCGAAGTCCACGACCTTCAGCGACGCGGAGCCGTCGGCTGCTCTGCACAGCATCAAATTCGCCGGCTTGATGTCGCGATGAACCACGCCCGCCGCGTGGGCCTCGGCAAGGCCGGCGCACGCATCGAGCACGAGGTCCGCAGCTTCGCCTACCGGCAGCGGCCCGCGTCTGGCGAGCACGCTCTCCAGCGACTCGCCGACCACCCACTCCATCACGATGAACGGTACGCCGCGCGGCAAGCGACCGGAGTCGTACACCCGCACGACATGGGCGCTCGCCAGGTTCGCCATCAGCAGAGCTTCGTTGGCGAACCGCTGCGCGAGCACTTGATCGTTCGCGAGCTCCGGCCTCAATACCTTGACCGCTACCGGACGCTCGAGGCGGGTATCCGACGCGGCGTAGACGACGCCCATCTGGCCGCTGCCGACGACGGTGTCGATCCTGTAGCGTTCCGCAAGGACCGTTCCCGTTGCCAGCGCCGGCCTCTCCTGCTGCCAGCCGCCGTTGTCGAGGGCTCCGAGCGGGTACGGTTGAGTGGCCGTGTACGCTGTCGGCTGCGACGACAAGAATGTCGATGGCATGCTCACCTCCATGCAGAAGTTCACAAGTCTGACGCCGGCGTGGCGCGCCCGTTCACGCGCGCCTTGCACAACACGGCGACCTGGCGTCAGTACGGATCTCTCGCTGCTGCCAGCTGGACGTTCAGGACGTCCATCGACAGCAGCACTCCCATGAGCGTTTCCGCGTCGTCTACGACCAGCGCGAACTCCCGGTCCTCGCGCGCCAGCACGCGCAGTGCGGCATCGAGTCGTGCACGTGCGGGGAGCAGCGGAACACTGGATGCTACGTGTAGCGCCGACAGGGTCGAGAGCCGCTCGCGGGGATACTGCTTGACTGCTGCGAGAACCTGCGAAGGCGTCAGCACCCCCAGCGGGCGATGCTGCGGGTCGACAACGACGACCACGCGCCGCGAAGAGAAGCCGAGGAGCTCGGCGGCTCTGGCCAGCGACGCGTCCTCGGCAATCTGCGTCGCATAGCGCATCGCGCTGCTCACCGGCGCATCGAGCGCCCGTCGCTGGTAGACGGCATCAGACGGGGTGCCGACAACGTCGATCAGCAAACGATCGTGACAGGACGGGCACTGCGTCGCCAGCTGCCCGGGCTCCGCGCGCACCACGAGCTTCGGATCGCGATTGGTGTTGGCGAGCGACCAGGATGTCGACATAACGTCCCCCACGAATTCCTCGGGAACCGAGGGTAGGCTGCCGATTCGTCCCATGGTTGAACCTCCTGGTGGCCTCCCCGACCATCGAGACCAGAGGCTGCAAATCGCATACCCCGGTCGCTGACTTGCCGTTCGGCCGGTCACCGTATCCAGCTGGAACCATAGAGGAAGTCAGTGTAGGAAAAGTGGAACGAGCAGGCGTCGAGGCCCACCCGACATTGTGAACGTTGTGTGGCATCGCGTCACGATGCGACACCCCGTCACGGCTTGCAGCCGCTGCCGCGCTCGACGGCGAAGGCAACACCTCAACCTTGTCGGACAGGCGCCGCGCTCAGAAGCCGTAGTCCTTGTCGCCGTAGGGGTTGGCCGGCCTCGGCAGCGACGAAGCAGACGGCACGGGAGCAGATTCGCTCGGCGCGGGAGACGCTACCTGCTGCTGTGTGTACGGCGACGGCCGGAGGGGAGGGACGTAGGCTCCGGTCGGCGCCGCTGCCGGCGCCGGCGCCCCGTACTGCATCACGGGGTAGACCGGCTCCACCATCGGCGCCCGGCACCGCACCAGCATGTTGCCCTCGCCGCCGATGGTGCGCCCCACGTCATAGCCGTTCGGGCAATACTCTCCTGCAAGCCGGTAGCATTCGCCTTGGCGGGCGCCGCAGCTCACGTGGAGCATGTGGCTGCCATCTGGACCGATGATCGGCACCGCGCGCGGCTCCGAGCAGCCCAGCCCGAGCAGGCCAGAAGCCAGCGCCAAGTGCGCTACCCACCTCATGCACAGAAGCTAGAAGAAACGCCGGCGATCGGCAACAGCTCCAATGGCGCTGTCCAGCGGTGCTCGACGCGGATCGGTGCTCGGCTAGAATGAGCCGGATGACGATCACGAACGAGAGCGTGCGCCGCGGCCTCGGTAGCACCGAACAGCGGCTCGGTGTCACGCTCCCGGACGGGTTCGTCGAGTGGCTTCGCTCGATATACGCAGAAGAAGAAGCGCGACCGCCGTGGCTCTGGCCCGCGAACGAGTGGTGCTCGCTCGCGGCGTATCTCGATCGCATTCGCAGAGACGACAAGACCGGCCGGCGCGGCGTCGTGGTCGGCGAAGAGCACGGAAGCGTTTGGCTGGTCGCGGCCGACGCCCTGGGGCAGCTCGCGAACCGCGCGACGCAAGTCCTCGTGAGCCAGCTGCTGCCCCGCGCCGAGCCGGCGACGGCGTCCGAGCGCGAGCCCGACGCGGCCGCAGCCGCCGGCGCGGCCGACGAGTGGGTGAGCCATCCGAAGTTCGGCGTTGGGAAGATCGTCGAGCATCCCGCACCCGACCGCGTGAAGGTCGAGTTTCCCGGCGGCCGGCGCACGCTGCTCCGCGACAAGCTGGCCCCTGCGCCCGCTCCCGCGGGTCTCGCGCCGCCGGCGGCGTCGAAGCCCGCGCCCATCCAGCCCGAGGCGGCCGAGAGCCTCGTGCTCCGGCGCTACCGCGGGGGAGAGCACGTCGCGGTCTACGACGAGCTCTTCCGCGAGCGAGCGACCGACGACGTCGCGCTCGGTGTCGCGCGCGAGATGATGCGCCGCGCTCGCGCAAACCTCGAGCGGCTCGCCGAGCGCTGGCGAGAGCTCGGCAACTTCGCGCTCCGCGCGCCGTTCGGCCCTACGAGGGGCACGCAGCAAGCGCTCGCGGCACTGGAAAAGCGTGCCCGCCTGCCGACGACGCTCCGCGCGTTCTACCTCGAGTTCGGCTTCGTCGACTTCGTGGAGCCGCCGAGCGAAGGGGACTGGCCGAGCCACGAAGCGCTCGACGCCATCGAAGTGCTTCCACCCGATCCGGACGCGATCGAAGAGGACGACGACGGGCGCCTCGTCGTTCCGCTCTTTCGCGACAACGACGGCAAGGCGGGCTATGGCGGCGTCGGCGCCGTCAGCACCCTGCTCGACCCCGAGCCGCCTGCGTTCGACTGTGAGCTGGCGTTCGAGGGCGAACGCATCGGCTACTTCGTGCCGTACCTGCGCAGGACGATCCTCGAAGGCGGCGGCATGGGCCCGAGCGGCGTCGAAGAAGCAACCGAACGACTCCTGCGCGAGCTCACCGCAGGGCTCGCGAAGTTTTGAGCCTTCACGGCTCCAGAAGGCGGACTCGAGGACGAGAGCTGACGGCGTCCGGGTCCCGGGCAGACGAACCACCCGAGCGCGCCTCGGCGAACCGTGATAAATTCGAGTTCGATATGCGCTTCGCTTGGATCATCGCGGGATCAGTCGCCACGCTCGGTTGGCTCGGCTGCACGGTCCCATCGAATCTCACGGCCGCCGGCCAGCACAAGGATTCGGGCAATGAAGCGACGGCCAGCGGCGGGGCAGACAGCGGCACGGGCGGGGCCGCGGGCAGCGGCGGCTCGAGCGGCGACGCCGGGCCGTGCCCTTCGCCGCTCGTGAGCTGCAGCGGCGAGTGCACGTATCTGCAGACCAACGTCGCCAACTGCGGAAACTGCGGCAACGCGTGCGCCGCCGGGTCGTCGTGCAAGAGCGGCAAGTGCACGTGCCCGGGCGGCCAACTCTACTGCAACGGGCAGTGCGTCGATGGGCAAACGGACAACGCCAACTGCGGATCGTGCGGCAGCACCTGCGCGGGCGGCACTTCGTGCACCGCGGGCGCATGCAAGTGCCCGTCGGGATCGACGCTTTGCGGTGGGCAATGCGTCGACACGCAGACCGACGGCAAGCACTGCGGCGGTTGCACGACGCAGTGTCCGGGCGGCCAGACCTGTTCCGGAGGCGCGTGCTCGACGCAATGCTCGCAAACCGTGTGCGGGACGTCGTGCGTGAACACGAAGACCGACAACAACAACTGCGGCGGCTGCGGCACGAATTGCAGCGGCGGAAAGACCTGCCAGTCGGGCTCGTGCGCGTGCCCGACGGGCAAGGTGCTCTACAACGGAACCTGCTGCTCGCCGATTTCAAGCTGCACGAGCGGACAATGCGGCAAGATCAGCGACGGCTGCGGCGGCACGCTCGACTGCGGCAACACCTGCAGCAGCGGCCAGGTGTGCAACGGGACGTGCTGCACGCCGAAGACCTGCGCGGCGCAGGACTGCGGGCCGACCCCGGACGGTTGCGGCGGAACCTTGGCCTGCGGCTCCTGCACTCCGGGCGCGACGCGCACCGTCTCCTGCGGCAACTGCGGGTCGGAAATCGACACCTGCTCGTCGAGCTGTAAGTGGAGCGCGGGAAGCTGCACCGGCCAGGGCTCGTGCTCGCCAGGCACGACCACGTCGTGCGGCAACTGCGGGACCGAGACGTGCTCGAACAATTGCACCTGGGGAAGCTGCACCGGCCAGGGCTCGTGCGCGCCAGGCACGATCACGTCGTGCGGCAACTGCGGGACCGAGACGTGCTCGAACAGTTGCACCTGGGGAAGCTGCACCGGCGAGGGCGTGTGCTCCCCCGGCAGCACCGAATGCTGCGGTGGAAGCGGAATGCAGACCTGCAACAGCAGTTGCCAGTGGGGGGGCTGCATCTGCTTCGTGGCCGGCACCCCGGTGCGCATGGCCGACGGATCCGAGCGGCCCATCGAGAAGGTGCGCGTGGGCGACAAGGTGCTCTCATACGACCTGACCACCCACAAGGTCGTCGCAGCAGAGGTGACGCACACCTTCGTGCACGCGCCCGCGCTCGCGCACCGGACGGTCATTGTGAACGGAACCCTGGTTGCCACGCCCAACCATCCCTTCTACGCGAACGGCGGCTGGCGCCCCGCCGGCAAGCTGCATCCCGGAGATACCCTCCTCCGGCTCGGCCCGGAGAGCCAGGTGAGCCCCACCCAGGTACGAACCCTCCGATTCGGACCGGGCGGCATGCGCACCTTCAACATCGAGGTTGCCGGCACGCATGACTACTTCGCGCGCGACGTGCTGGTGCACAACAAGCCAATCTGCCCGTACTAGCCGTTTTTGGCATCCTGCCTTCAGCTGAGCCACGATCGACTTCGCAGATCGGGCGTCATGCAAGTCAGCGATGCGCGCTACCCGGACAACCAGCTCACCTCGAACCACATGAAATCGGGGGTCGGGTGATCGCCGCGAATGCGGGGCGTCGCGCCGTAGTGCATCACGGCACCCTCGAGCTGACCGAACATGTATTCGCTGATCCCGTAGTGCTCGCGCCACTCCAAACGAACGACGTCGTCGCTCAAACGCTCGGCTTGGACGGTGCTGCCCTCGAGCACGTGTCGGTAGGCATCGGGGAACTTCATCAGCACGCCTAGCGGATCGCGTACGAGCGAGAGCATGACGCCGCCGATGGTGGACTCGCCAAACTCCGCAAGGTCGTCGCGGGCGAGGCGCCGCGCGCCCTCTCGCGCCGACACGTCGGGGTAGCGCGTGGCAGCGGCGGCCTGCGTGATGCGCACATAGTCGACGAGCGGGTAGTCCGCGAAGGGCACGTAGCGGCCGAAGCGCGGCGGAGCGACCAGCTCCGCCTTGACGGGCTCCCATGCGTCCCCGGTGGCCCTGACGAGCCGCGAGAAGAACATGCCCTTCAGGACGTGGGTCTCCGGCATGCGCGCGAAGACCGCGTCGTAGTCGATGGCCCCCTCCAGGCTCTTGTCCGGCGTATGGTCGTACAGCGGCAAGCCGAATCAATCTAGACGAGCGCGGCCGCGGCGACCAGCCCGAGCGAACTCCCTGCATTCCGAGCGGCGCGGGCACGACCGGCGCCGCCGTCGCCGCCCACATGCGGACCTGGGCGGAGACGCCCGCCGACAGTTCGGCTACCCTGGGGCGCCATGCAGTTCTCGGTCACCGAACCGATCTCCCGGGCCATTGAACGGGCGCGCGCCATGCTGTTTTCGCCGTTCGATGTGCACCGCTGGCTGGTCGGTGGGTTCGTCGCGTTCCTTGCCTATCTGGGAGAGGGTGGCGGCGGCTACTCGGCACGCTTTCCCACTGGCAGCGGCGGAAGTGGCGGCGGTGGCGGCGCCTCGGACCTGCGCGAGGCGCTTCGCTACTTCCACACTCACGAAGCGATGATCGTTGCCATCGGCGTGGGCGTGTTGGTCGTGGGCGTCGCGATCGGCATCGTCGTTCTCTGGATCAGCAGCCGCGGCAAGCTGATGTTCGTCGACATGGTGTCGACCGGTCGCATCGCCGTGAAGGAGCCGTGGCACCGCTTTGCCGAGCTCGGTGGCAGCCTGTTCCGCTTCCGGCTGCTGCTCGGTCTCGCCAGCTTCTTCGCCCTGTGCCTCGTGCTGGGTTCGGGAGCGGTCGTGGCATGGCCGGACATCACGGCGCTCCGGTTCGGGACGTCTACGCTGGTGGGCGCCGCCGTCGCATTCGGCGTTGCGCTGTTCACCCTGCTGCCGCTCGGGATCGTGAGATTCTTGTTGGAGGACTTCGTGGTGCCGGCCATGTGGCGCCACCAGCTGCGGGTGGGCGAGGCCTGGCGCCGCGTGCGACACGAGATCCTGTCCGGAAACACCGGCAGCATTGTGGTGTTCTGGCTGATGACCATCGCGCTCGCCATCGGCATCGCCGTCATCACGATGTTCGCCACGTGCCTGACGTGCTGCCTCGCCGCGCTGCCCTACCTGGGCAGCGTAGTGCTGCTGCCGGTGTCGGTCTTCCGCCGCTGTTATTCGCTCTACTTCATCGAACAGTTTGGACCCGACTGGCGTTTCTTCGCGCCGCCTGCCTCGGAGTTCGAGCCCCCTCCGCCGCCGCCCGCAGCGTGGCCGTCAGCATAGGCGCACGCGCGAGATGACCTGGACCGCAGGTCCTGGCAGCCACTTTACGACAACTTCCCTCGCACACTACGCTGACTGAAAGGAGGCGGCATGCGAACGTCGCTGGTCACGCTCTTTCTGCTCCCCATCGTGGTCGCTGCCGCATGCAGCGGAAATGGTTCGGCGACGGGTGGCGACGGCGCTGGCACGAACGACGCTGGCGACGGCGCCAGCACGGTCGACGCCGGCCACGGCGACGGGACCACCCCGGCCGACGCCAATCTCCCCGACGTGCCCGTCCCTCCGCCGCCCACCGCCACGTGCACGCCGCCCCTCACGCCACCCGACACGAGCCACCCGACGACTGTCGTCGGCACCGGCTCCGGCACGTGCACCGAGGCTGCGCTCGCGGCGGCCGTCGCGAAGGGCGGAGTCATCACGTTCGACTGCGGCGACAACGCGACCATCTCCATCACGCAAACGCTGAACCTCCGCACCAACGTCGATACGACCATCGACGGCGCCGGAAAAGTCACGCTCGACGGCGGCGGCACGACGCAGATCATGAGCTTCAACCACGGCGACTACCGCAAGAACACGACGCTGCTCACCCTGATGAACATCACGCTCGCCCATGGCAAGATGCACGGCACGACGAAGTATGCGAAGGCGCCGGCGCCGTGCTCGCAGGGGTACTACGACGGCTACGGCGGCGCGCTGTTCGTGCGCGACGGCGAGGTCGCCATCTTCGACACCGTCTTCGAGGCAAACTCGGCCGAGACCCTCGGCCCCGACGTGGGCGGCGGCGCGATCGCGCTGCAAGGCGTGCTCAAGGCGACCATCGTGGGCAGCACGTTCGTGGGCGGCAGCGGGAGCAACGGCGGCGCAATCGAATCGCTCAACTCCGATTTCAACGTCTACAATTCCACCTTCGACGGCAACGTCGCGACCGGAAACGGCGCAAACTCGAACGACGCAAGCAAGTGCTCGGTGGTCGCGACGAACGGGCAGCACCAGGTCGGCTCGGGCGGCAACGGCGGCGCGGTGGCGATCGATGGCGGCTCCGACGGGACGCACACCTTCTGCGGCGACACGTTCAGGAACAACAAGGCCGGTGACGGCGCGCTCGGAGGCGCGCTCGGGCGGACGCCCGACAACGCGAAGCAGACGACGATATTCGACCGATGCCTCTTCGAGGGCAACAAGGTTCCGAACGGCGGAGGCGGCGCCGTCTACTTTCACAACTCGACCCTGCAGGTCGCCGCGACGACGTTCCAGGCGAACGTAGCGAAAGGGTGCGGCGCCATTCAAGCCGACGGCACTACGTTCGACTTCGTCAACGACACCTTTGAAGGCAACAAGACCAATGCGTCGGGCGCGGTCGGCGGCGCCATCTGTCTGTTCGGTGGCGACGGATCGCTCCAGAACGTGACGTTCGCGAACAACCAGGTCGACGGCTTCGGCGCCGCCATCTTCGGCAACCCGACGCTGACGATCGACAACTCGCTGTTCTCGAACAACACGGGCAACAACCCCGGCGCACCGATGCAGTGCCAGGTCAGCGCGACCGGCAACCACAACCTCCAGTTTCCGGAGAAGCACACGAACGGCGGCGCCGCCGACGCCCCATGCGTCGCGGGCATCACCTTTTCAGATCCGATGCTCTCGGCGATTGGAGCGAACGGCGGCCCGACGCCCACGATGCTCGTGAAAACGGGCAGCCCGGCGCTCGGCCTCGGCCAGTCGTGCCCTGCGACCGACCAGCGAGGGATCGCGCGGCCGGCGTCGGGGTGCACGGCGGGCGCGGTCGAAGGAACGAACTAGGCCTCCGGACGCCGCAACATTGGCGCTGCACTACCCCGGACTCCGTCCAGCGCAGCCGGACTCCGTCCACTCGGGTTCGCGATCGAGTGTGCTTGACAAGCGCCTGAGGGCGCAATCACTGTGAAGTCGTGTTTTCATCGGGCGACCTGGATACCGAAGCGAAGAAACGCGTAGGCCAGACCTTGCGCGGCAAGTGGCATATCGACCGCCTGCTCGACGTCGGCGGCATGGGGGCGGTCTACGCCGCGACGCACCGGAACGGCAACCAGGTCGCAATCAAGGTGCTGCACCAGATGTATGCGCGCTCGGCGGAAGTGCGCGCGAGGTTCATGCGAGAGGGCTATGCCGCCAACCGTGTCCGTCATCCGGGCGCCGTGGGCGTGCAGGACGACGACGAGACGGAAGACGGCTCCGCCTTCCTGGTGATGGAATTGCTTGACGGCCAGTCACTGGAAACGCGCATCCGGGATTTCGGAAAGCTGAGCCAACCGGAAGTGTTGGTGATCGCCGACCAGGTGCTCGACGTGTTGGTCGCTGCGAACAAGAACGGAGTCATCCATCGCGACATCAAGCCGCCGAACATCTACTTGACCACGGCAGGAGAGGTGAGGCTCCTCGATTTCGGGCTGGCGCGCGTGCGGGAGCGAACCGGCGGCAACCTGACGCGGACGGGCATGGTCATCGGCACGGCGTCGTACATGCCGCCGGAGCAAGCGCGCGGAAAGCGCGACGCCGTGGATGCGCGCAGCGACCTCTGGGCGGTCGGCGCAACCATGTTCCGCGCGCTGTCGGGTCGGTACGTCCACGAGGGCGGCACGCCCGGCGAACGCTTGATTGCCGCGATGTCGCAACACGCGCCACCGCTGTCCAGTGTCGCGCCGCACGTCTCGCCGGTTGTCGCTGCGGTTGTCGATCGCTCGCTGCAGTTCCAGAAGCACGATCGCTTCGCGTCGGCGCTGGAGATGCAGGCCGCCGTTCGCGCGGCGTTCCAGCGGACCGAGAACGAGCCGATCCCCAGCGCTCGGCGCGGGATCCGGCAGCTCCGGCCGCCGGCCGCGCCCGCCGGGGCCGCGCCCGACGACCTGGACATCCACGTCAGCGTGGTGTTCGCCCCCGAGGGGCCGGACGACGACATCGTGGTGGAAGTCGAACAGTCGACGGGGCCCACAACCCGCTACGCGCTGATGCGCAAGCCCACGCCAGCGCCCTTTCCTGCCGCCGAGGTCGACGACGAGCTGTCGGAGGTCACGGTCGTGCCGCTGGAAGCGCCGGCGGGCAAGACCAAGCCGGAGTGAGCGGGCCTCCGCGGGCAGCTCGACGCATGCTCAGTTGTTCGTCGATGCCGGCAGCGTGATACGGCGATTGTTGCACGAGGAGGAGGCGGGCCACTCGTCGAACTGGATGGAGACCGTCGAGTAGCTCGACGAGTTCGAAGGCCAGAAGTTGCCCCAGGGGACGGTGCTCGCGCTGCAACCCATGCCGTTGCTGCCGCACTCGCACGTGGCGGCGCCGGTGTGCACTTGATCCACCTCGAAATGCAGGTGGATGCCGGTGGACCAGCCGGTGGTGCCCGACATCGCCAGGGCTTGACCCTGCTGCACGGTGGCGCCGCAGGTGATACCGGGCTGCAGGCTATTGCCGGTGAGGTGCAGGTACGTCGACTGCGTGCCGTCGCCGTGGTCGATCACGATGAAGTTGGCGTCGTTCTCGCAGGAGCTCGAGCCGCAGCCTGAGGTGGAGTTGTCCTTGAGGTGCGTAATGGTGCCGCCGCGGGACGCGACGACGAGAAAGCTCCCGCCGTTCGCGAAATCCCAGGCCCACTTGTCGTGGTTGACGTGGTCGTTGCAGCACGAGTCGTTGCAGTCCTGCGTGAGCTGCATGGTGACGCCGGGGCGCCAAGGCAGCTTGTAGCTGCCCGGCGAAGTGACGGTCTTGCAGTGATCGGCGGTACCTTGGGACTCGGTGACGCAGCCGTTCGGACAGTTGGTCTGGCTGTCGGGCGCCTGGTTCGGTCCGGGGCAGTGATAGAGCACATTCGGGTCGGCGTTCTGCATGGCGTCGCCGCCGCAGTAGGCGCCCGCCTGGGGCCCGGTGCAGATCGGGTTGTAGTTGCCGGTGCCGCCGCTGTTGCCGCTGCCGCCGCTGTTGCCGCTGCCGCCGCTGTTGCCGCTGCCGCCGCTGTTGCCGCTGCCGCCGCTGTTGCCGCTGCCGCCAGCGCCGCCGGCACCGCCAGCGCCCGCCGTCCCGCCGTTACCCGCGGCGCCGCCCGTTCCGCCCGCGCCCGTTCCGCCGGAGCCACCCGACGGGAAGCCCGCAGTGCCCATGCCGCCGGCGCCGCTCACGCCGCCGCTGCCGCCCGCACCACCGCCGGCAACGCCGCCACCTGAAGAGCTGCCGCAGCCGACCTGGAACACGCACGCGAACGCGAAAACAAGAGCTATCCCGACCGAAGGCCTGCGCATGGAGATCTCCTCGCTGCCTACAGAATGCCGGACAGCGACACCCGGGCGCAACTGCGAAGGTCCATACGCGCGGAACCGCGAGCGCCTTGGGTCCTTGCGCGTCGCGGGGTTAGTCTCCGCGCATGGCAACACAGATCGCGCTCCTTCGAGCCGTCAACGTCGCCGGGCGCAGCGTCAAAATGGCTGAGCTCAAGGCCATGTTCGCGGCGCTCGGCTTCGCGAACACGCGCACGCTGCTACAGAGCGGGAACGTCGTCTTCGACGCAGGCGCCAGGAAAGGCTCCTCGCTCGAGGCGTACCTGGAAAAGGAGACGGAGAAGCGGCTGAAGCTCCGCACCGACTATCTGGTGCGTGCGCCCCGCGAGTGGAAAGCGGCCATCACGAAGAACCCGTTTTCGCGCGAGGCCGAGCGGGACCCCAGCCACCTCCTGCTGCTGCCGATGAAGTCCGCGCCGAAGAAGCGCGCAGTCGACGACCTGCAGTCCGCGATCAAGGGACGCGAGCGCGTGCAGGCGGTCGGACGCGATCTGTTCGCTTACTATCCGGACGGAATCGGTCACTCGAAGCTGACGCTGGCCGTGATCCAGAATGCGCTCGGGACGCTCTGCACGGGCCGGAACTGGAACACCGTGCTCAAGCTCCAGGCGCTCGTGGAGGAGCAGGGCTAGCGAGACGGGTTGCCTTCGATGCGGATCTCGGAGATCGCGAGATCCTGCCAGCGAGTGCCTTCCCACACCTGGTCGGCGATGATCCGGACGCTGGAGGCCACGATGTCCAGCCGGTCCAGGCTGATCTCGCGCCCCTGCTCGGGCACTGCGCGGCGAATCGCCTTGCCGCCGTCGAACAGCACGCGCACCGCGCGCAGATGCGGGTTGACCGTGAACAGGTCGCCGTACTTCGGCGACACGTAGTCGAAGCCCGTGCTGATCTGGATGCGCCGGATGTGCTGTGGCGTGTTGAAATGCGCCTCGATCCACTCTCCGCGACCGGGTCCCGGCGCGCCCTCGTTCCAGGCCGTTTTCATCAGCCCGTCGAAGGCGTCCTCCGGCGGATGGCGCTCGCCGCCCTTGTCGTAGAACGAAGACGCCGTCACCGAATCCGGCGTCAAGAGCACGATGCTGGGCGCGGCCTGCGCAGGCGCACCCGCACTGGGCGCCAGATCAGTGCTCGCACCGTGGGCGGCGCCGGCCAGGCCTGCGCCTACAGGCGACGCCGGCGACGACCCGGGCGACGTTCGCGACGGCGGAACCGTCGGAGGGGACGCCGGGCTCTCGAGCTTCGACTGACGGAAGGTCGGGGTGTGATCGAACGCAGCGAAGAACGCATGCGGGTCCATGAGGAAGCGCCCGACCTGGCAGGCCATCAACGCGCCGAACACGAGCCCCAGGCCGACCCGCCCCCCGTCCGACATCTTCGCGACCCGACCATCCTTTGGAAAGTACACGTCGCCAGTGATGGCAATCAGCACGCCGAGCGGTGTGAGAAACAAGATCGCCACGACGAAGAACCAGCGCTGCCGCAGCAGCGGTACGTCGCGATACGTCCCGTATTTCTCGCTGAACTCCGCCACGGGCCCCGCTCGCGCTAGCTCTGCAGCGCCTCGCTGTCGCGCACGCCGAGGTTTGCGTAGATCTGCCGCGTGGCGTCGGATTTGTTCAGTGTGTAGAAGTGGATGCCGGCGACGCCCTTGTCGAGCAGGTCGCGGCACTGCTCCGTGGCCCAGTGCACGCCGACGCGCTTGACCGCCTCGGGATCCTCGCCGCAGCGGGC
Source organism: uncultured delta proteobacterium (assembly GCA_963826085.1). GTDB lineage: Bacteria > Myxococcota_A > Polyangia > Polyangiales > Polyangiaceae > CAWDXG01. Next base: position 1,565,619 of record CAWGVN010000001.1, read on the forward strand.
GATCGCGCGCATCAGCGCAGCCGGGAAGCGCGACCCTGCCGCCAGATCCGCCATCCGCTTCATTCCCTTCAGGGTCGTGATGGGCATGACGCCGGCGAGGATCGGCACGTGGATGCCCGCCAGCTCGCAGCGTTCGCGGAAATCGAAGAAGTCGTGGTTGTCGAAAAACAGCTGCGTGCAGATGTAGTCCGCGCCGGTGTCGACCTTCGCCTTGAGGTAGTCCATCTCGACGAGGCGATTCGGCGTGGCGGGATGCCCCTCGGGAAAGCCGGCAACGCCGATGCCGAACCCGCGCGGGTCGGGGTGCGTGCCACTGTCGTTGAAGCGGCGGACGAAACGCACCAGATCCGCCGCGTGCCGGAACGCATCCGTGGAGCGATCGTGTTCCGGCATGCTCTGGGGAGGATCGCCCCCCAGCGCAAGGATGTTGCTGACCCCGCCGTTCGAGTAGCGGACCAGAAGCTGCTCCACCTCGGCCTCGCTGTGGCAGACGCAGGTCAGGTGCGGGATCGCCTCGATGCTGGTGGTGGCCTTGATGCGCAGCACCAGGTCGTGCGTGAGCTCGCGGGTCGAGCCTCCGGCGCCGTAGGTGACCGAGACAAACGAGGGCTTGAGGCTCTCCAGCTGCGAGATCGTCTGGAACAGCGCCTCCGCCGCCGCGGGGGTCCTGGGGGGGAAGAACTCGAAGGAGAACGTCGGGGATTGCTGCGCGAAAATGTCCAGAATGTGCATGTCGTCGTGTGGGGAGCCGGACCAGATAAGCACAGGCGGCGAGGCTTCGCACGCTTTGAGCCCGGCCCCCGTTCCTGCCCGCCCTCCGGGCCGGAAGGAGTGCTAACGTTGCAGCATGCCCACCAGCGAACGCTTCGCTTCCAGCCCGCTGTTCGACTCGCTCGTCCGCCTGCGCGCGGCCTGGCCGGGCGGAGGATGGAGCTGGGACGGACGCCTGTCGTGCCTGTCGTCATCCTTCAACGTCGAACTGGCGGACGAAGCGCGCACCGCCGCCAAGCGCGCGCTTCCCAACGAGTGGAACGCCGACAGCATCCACAAGGCACCCGACAATATCCGCGAGATCGCCGAGATGTCGGGCGGCGTCCGCGCCGAGCAGTTGGTGTTGGCCACCGATCCCGCAGCGCGCGTGATCGCGTTCGGGCTGTGGTGGCCCTGGGGCGACGACATGACGATTTCGCTCCGGGTCGGGCTCGCTGGTCGGGTGTCCGAGAACGACCAGGAAAGTTTCCGCGATCTGTTCGGCACGACCTTGTAGGCACCCCGCGAAGGTCTTCCGCGCCGGTCGCGCGGTGCGCTATCATGTACGGTCATGGAGCGCCGCGCGGAGCACCGCTACGAGGTCTGGCTACCCGTCAAGGTCGAGTCGCTGAAGGAAGGCATCGCAGTCACCCACAACGCAAGCCAGGGCGGCATGCTGATAGTCACGGCGAGCAAGCTGGACCCGGGCTCGGAAGTGCACATCACGCTCCGGACCCCGGACTCGGAAGACATCCACGAGCTCGCCGGGCGCGTCGTGCGCGTGGAGGAGAACTCGGACGATCCGCACGGACTCTGGCCGCACCGCATGGCCGTCGAGTTCGACGAGCCGGTGCCCGACCTCGATTGGGTGCTGGCCGGGCTCAAGTCTCCGGCGGGTTGACGGCTCGCGCGGCGATCACGCCGGCGGGCGCGCCCGCACACCAACCCTGAGCAGCGCCGACTGGACGACGATAGTCGACAGCGTGCAGACGAGCACCGTCACCGCGATAAGCTCGCCGAATTGCCGCACGCTGACGAAGGAGCTCATCATCAGCACGGAGAAGCCGAGCACCAGCGTCGCGCAGGTTACGATGATGGCCCGTCCCGTCCCGCGCGCCGACCTGATCAGCGCTGCGTTCCGGCCCAGCCCGCGCTGCGTCTCTTCCCGGAAACGCATGACCACGTGGATCGAGCCGTCGACCGCTAGACCGATACTGATAGCGAAGATGATCACGGTCGCCGTGGAAAGCGCGATGCCGCGCGCCGCCATGTAGGCCATCGTTCCGACGATCGGGATCACGTTCGGGGGAATGCTGAGCAGCCCGAGGCGCAGGCTGCGGAAGAGCAGCGTGAGGATCACGAAGATGACGACCGTCGCGCCCATCAGGCTGTAGAGCAGATCCGTCACCACCGCGTCGAGCGCTCGCGAACCGGTGTACGCGGAGCCGAGCAACTGGTAGCGCACACCACCCAGCGAATCGATGTTGTGCGCGAGCTGCTGCTCGAGCAGGTCGATGTCATGGTTGGTGGCGCGCGCCCCGATGTCGGCGAAGCTGATCGTGAGGCGGGCGCGCTTGCCGTCTTTGGTCAGATACGCGCGAAGCGGCTTGTCCTTGCCCGAGTTCGCGACCGCCTCCAGAGCTCCGACCTGGGCCGCGGTGCGGAAGGGCTGCTTCCACGTCGCAGTATCCGCGGTGAGCAGCGCTTCGACCGAGTGCAGGTAGTCGGCGTAGCTGGTAGTCGCGAGCACGCCGGGGCGCCCGGTGGCCCAGTGCGCGACCTTCTCGACCCCGGCGATCACCTTGGGGTCGCGAAGGCGACCCGGCTGGTCGCTCTGCAGGAACACTTCGAGCGGGCGCATCCCCTCGAGCTCCTTCTGCAGCAGCACCGTCGTTTCGTACACGTCGTCTCCCGGCGTGAACTGGTCGAGCAGGTGGACGTCGACCACGAGCCGGGTCGCGCCGAACACGGCGAGCGCGAAGAACAGCCCCGCTCCGACTATCACCGGCCACGGCCGCTTGAGGATCCGCGCGGTCACCGCCACTACGGCCTTCTCGAGCCAGCCCACGCTGCTGGTCTGGTTGACCGCTGGCGGCCGCACCAGGGTCAACGCGGACGGCAGGAGCGTGATAGTGACCACGTACGCCACCAGAACGCCCACCCCGGCGATCACGCCAAAGTGCTGCAGCATGGGCGTGTCGGCGAACGCCAGCGAAGCGAACCCCACACTGGTGGTGAGCAACGTCAAGAAGCAGGCCGCCGCCATGCTGCGCAGCGTGATGCCTCCCGATTCGAGGCGGTCCTGGTTCTTCGCGTGCTCGTCCCTGTAGCGCGCGACAAGATGGATGGAGTCGCTGATGCCGATGATGATGAGCAGCGTCGGCAGGACGTTGTTCAGGATGTTCATCGGCTCGCGGGCCCAGCCCATGCCGCCAAGCACGATCAGCGTCGTGATTCCGACCGCCGAGAGCGGCAGCACCACCCCGGGCCACCAACGGAACGACAGGAACAGGATCAGCACGCACAGGACCAGCGTTGCCGGTATCAGGATCCTCTGATCGTGCTGCATCTTGCGCACGATGCTCTGCTGCAGATACGGCAGACCGCCGAGGCGCACGTGCACATCGGGCGGGCGCGGCAGCTCGCCTATCACCTGCTCCACGCGGCCCACCGCGGCGCGCTGGGCGCTGAAATCGGTCAGCGCCGGCTTGAGGGTGAGCGCGACCACGGTCAGCTTGTGGTCCTTGCTCAAGAGCTTGCCGACGACGAGCCGCGAGTGGGCCAGCGTGTCGCGAACGACGGAGAGCTCGCGGTCGCTGATCTTGTCGCTCTTCACCAGCGGAGCGGAGACGAGCCCCTCGTCGTCGACGCGCTGGGAGAGCGACATCAGGCCGCGCGGGAAGTGCTGGGTATCACCGTCGACGATGGGCTCGACGGTCGCCGCGCCGAGCTGGGGCTGTCCGTCGGCGCCGCCGAACGCCGGCGGCGGCGGAGGCGGCGCCTTCGCGTCGGCCTTCTTGTCGTCGGAGCCGGAGCCCTCGCCCATCAGCTCCTTTTCGAGCTCGGTGTCGATAGGCAGCTGCTCCTCCGCCTTGACGCCGCTCTTGTGGGGAAGCGCGGTCACGGTGATGCTGTCCACGCGGGACACCGACGCGAGCGCGCCGAGCCGTTTCGACAAGCGCACGTTGTAGGAGAGCGATGCGCGGGCCAGCACGTCCGGCGCCTGCACCAGCACCAGCAGCGTCGCCGCTCGATCGCCGAACGCGCTCCGGAACTCGGCCGTGATGGCGCGCTGGTTCTGCCAGTTGGCAACCAGAGTCTCCGGAGACGGATCGGACGACAGCCGGCGGACGCCGTACCCGAGCCCGAGGCTCGCGAGAGCGAGGATGACCAGGACCAGCGCGCGCCGACCGATGACCAGCTTGCTCAGTGCTCGCAGCAGGCGGTCCGCCATCGTGGGGCGGCACGCTAGTCCGCGCCGACTTGGCCGGCAAGCGGTCACAATCGGCGCGGGCTGGCGCTAGCTGCAGCCGCTCAGAGCGGACCGTACCCGAGCAGATGATCGATCTGGCGCGTGGCGTCGAGCAGCCCGACGTAGTTTGTGAGCGTCTGGACGGCCGCGGACGAAACGACCTGGGGCTGGCCGCTCGAGTCCAGCTGCAGCGTGGGCTGGCCGTACTTGTCGAGCACGGGCTTTCCGCTCGAATCGGACTGGACCACGTACGCCTGCTCCAGCATCAGGTTCGCGCGCTTGAGCATGCGCGAGGCGATGCCCTTGTCCACGGTCTTGCCGTCGATCGTCTGCGGGCCGTACAGGCGCGCGATGTAGGTGTAGCCGCTGGCCGGATCGGTGAAGCGGATCTGGTCCGCGTCTGGAACAGTGACCTGCTCCACGCTGCCGTCGAGCCACAGCCGCATCTTGTTGATCAGGTTCATGTCCGTGTTGAGCCTCGAGAAGAGCTCGGTGAACACGATCGAGTAGAGCTGCTGCTGGTAGCCGATGTTGGGGAACACCACGAGCGACCCGTTCGGCTGCGCCGGGGTGTCCTGCGCGAGATCCAGCAGCTGGGGAATGGGCGGATTTCCGGCCGGCGGCGCGCCGTCGCCGGCGGCGCTCCCCGGCACGCTCATGGCCACCGTCTGCCAGTCCTGCGAGAGGATGCCGCCGATGAGCCGGTCGAGCGCCTGCGGCATGTCGTTGCGGAAGTTGATCCGGACGCCGCGCGGGTCGAGGTAGTAGCTGCGGCTGATGGTCGCCAGGTTGGGCCGCCCGTCGGTGAGCGCGCGCACGGCGTAGGCCTTCTCCGCCGAGAAGCCTGCGTGGATCATCCAGTGCAGGTAGTCCCACGAACCACCGCCGTATGGCGTGCTGTCGTACTGCTCGTCGACGTAGCGGCCGTCCACCGCGTCGATCTGGAACTGCTTCTTGTTGAACTGGTTCCCGCTGGCTCCCTGGTCGTAGTAGTAGCCGCCCGGCTGGTCCGGGTCGGCGACGGCGCCGTACGTGCCTGGCTGCGGAGTGACGATGGCGCGCTCGAGGAAGTTGAACATCGCCGTCTCGGCCATCGCGTACGGGCGCATCCAGTTATCGTTCTGCGCCAGCGCCGGGAACAGCGCCCCGAAGTTGGCCACGTCCGTTCCGACCAACCAGTGGTAGCTGCGCATCCGCTCGAAGTAGCGGTCGGCCACGCGAGCCGGGATGTACATGAAGTTGTACTCGCGGTTCTGGCGCCGGAAGTACGTGAACGGATAGTCGACGTCGAACTTCCGGATCGTGTTCATCGTGACTTCGTATGGATCCGCGCCGGCATCGCTGTCATTGGTGTGGAAGTACGCGTTGTGGCTCGTGCCCCAGCGGAACATCCAGCGCACCTTGCCGGCTGCGTACTTCTCGTCCGACTTGACCCGCCAGTACGGTGCGAGGTTCTGGTCGGCAAGGTCGGCCGGGAAGTGGTCCTGGGTGACGTGACCGCTCTCGAAATCCTGCCAGGCCGCGATGTCCTTCGGCGGCGGCTGGCACACCTTGCCGTGCACGACGCGCCACTCGCCCACGGCCTTCTCCTCGGGCGTGGCGGGGCGGCAGTCACGCGCGGGGTCGAACAGGTTCAGCTCGCGCGCGAGCTCGGTGTAGTGGACGGAAGTGGCAAACGAGCCGTCCGTCTGCACACCGGGTGCAATCGTCTCGGGCGGACGGATGATGCGATCCTGCTCGGTGAGCTGCGTCTCGAGCATGGGCGCGAAGCGCTCCATATTGGAGTCGGAATTGCCGCTTTCGTCCTTGTAGTTTCCCGCCTGCGGGTCGAGCGTTTCCACCACGCGGCCGTACAGGGCGTTCATGGTGTGCTGGTCGTAGCTGCCGAGGCCCACCGTCTCGCCGAAGCGCTCGATCTGGTACTCCATGACCGAGGTGCTGCCGAAATACTCGATGCCGGGGCGCGGCTCGCTGCCCAGTCCCTGCTCGTCCGGGGTCTGCGGGTCGACATAGCGCGGCCCCATGCAGGTGTCCGGGCTGTCCGCCTGGCGCGGCCCGTTGCACGGCTCGGTCGCCTTGCCCTCGTCCGTCCGGAGCTGCCAGTACTGCGGGTCATAGTTCATCGCATCCCAGGACGATGCGAACTCGTGCAGCATGCCGAGCGAGTGACCGATCTCGTGGATGCCGATGCCCTTGACGGACTCGATCCACAGCTTGTGATAGAGCGCCTCGCCGCGATAGTGCACGAGATCCGACTGTGACGGATGCTCGCCGAGCTCCGGATACATCTTCTCCAGCGCGGCGTCGGTGAAGAGGCCGGACTTGTTGTCCTTGTCGTAGAAGTACTTCGCGACGCCCTGCATGTCGATGCTGCCCGCGATCGGCGCTTCGTCGCCCATGAAACACATGCCGTGATCGCGGAGCTTGTCCTGGATAAGCGAGTGCATCTCGTCGATGCGCCCGCTGTCCAGGCCGCGCAGCGGCGAGGCGACGTCGAGCACCGAGTCGTCGATGTTGGTCGTCGGGTCCTGGCCCAACGCATTGACCAGCCAGTGGCCATTGACGAGCTGGGTCTCGTACTTCGTGTCGAGCAGCGGCTTGGCCGTCGCGTCGAAGTCGAGCTGTGCCGTCGAGCGCAGAGTCGGATCATCGGTGGTGTGGCTCTGCATCTGGATCAGCTGCTGGTAGCGCTGGGAGAGCGTCTCGTTGTCGGTCTGGCCGAGCGGCGTCGTCGCCGTGGCGTGCTCCGCGTCGATGGAGTTCACGCGCTGGTCGATCTCTGCCTGCGTGAAGCTGCGCGGCGCATAGCCGTCCTTCAGATAGTGCGCGTAGTTCGCGGCGGGCGTCCCGTCGGTGATGTCCTGCACGGTGGTGTCGCCCATCGCGAGCTGCAGGATGTCGCGCTGCTCGGCCGCGGCCCAGGTCGCCGAGCGCCCCATGATGCACGCCGCGCCGCCTATGATCTGGCCCGTCAGAGGATCGGCGTTCCAGTCCGCGATGCCGCCCCACGGAGCATTGGACGCGTACGGCCAGTAGAAGACGAAGTTCTTGCGTACGTCCCCGACCCGCGCGGTCGCTCCCGTCGGACCGCAGGCGTCGTGGTCGTCGTAGGAACGCACCGGGTTGTGGCAGAGCGTCAGCGTCGGCGTTGGGTCGAGCACCTTGTCGATGAGCCAACCGCCGTAGCTGAGCATCACCTTGTCCTTGAGCGTGTGCCCCGTGAAGAACTTGTCGTGACAGGCATTGCGGTCGCCGTCGCCAGTGCGGCGGCATTCGACCTCACGCGCGTAGCCGACCGCGTCGGACATCAGCTGGTTCCACGAGTAGATCAGATCCTCGATGGCCCCGCGTTTTCCGGGGTCGACGCGCGTGCCGTCCTGGTTCACCGCGTCGAGGAGATCGGCCGGCGTGTCCTGGTTGACCCAGTAACTGACCGTCTTGATCTGCCGGTCGCGGTACGGAATCGTGCACTGGCCCATGGCCACGTCGCACTGGGCGCCCTTGCTCCCCGTGTAGCCCGTGAGCTTGGGCGCGCACTGATCGGCCGTGCCGTCGTTGTCGTTGTCGACGTTCGAGGTGCAGCCCACCGAGCAGGTGTGATCCGGCATGCACATCGACCCATTCGGCAGGCCCAGGCCCGTGCAGTCGGAGTCGGTGTTGCACGTCCCGGCGCGCTGGTGGCTCTGCTGCCAGATGTTGTGGATGTGCGCGTAGCGGTGATAGAGCTTGTCGACGTAGCCGTAGCCTGGCGACCAGCCCTGTTGCCCCGGGGTCACGATCCCGGCTTCAAAGCTGTCTCCGATGCCGCCCGGATTGCCGATCACGTCGAGCGTGGCTTTGGTGATGTCGAGCGGTTCGAAGTCGGCGTTCGGGTCGATCTTCCAGTACGAGCTGCGGATCGTCGCTTCCTGCGCGTTGCAGTCGTAGGTCGCCGAGCCGGTGAACAGACCGACGATCACGCAGGTTGGGATCTGCTGGCCCCACATGGTGGTGGTCGCCGGCTCGACGTAGAACTTGTTCGTGATGTCGAAGTAGCCGTTCTTCACTTCGAAGTGCGGCGCGTCCTCGCTCTTCGGATCGCTGACATAGTACGAGACCGGCGTGATGCCGATGTGGCCGAAGATGTTGCCCGAAAACATGTCGAACCACATGGGGTTGTCCACGAGGTTCTTCGACCAGTCGACGCGCATGTACTCGCGCTCGTACCAGGGGCGATCGGTCGTGTTCTCGTTGACGATGTTGAGCTGCTCGCCAGTCTGCGGGTTGTAGTCGTGCTTGATGTCAAAGTGGCTCTCGATCTTGTACGCGGCGACCACCACGCCATTGGCCGTACGATGCGGCGTCCCGTGACCGTCGGCACCCTTCGAGATCTCGTACGCCTTGCGGGCGATCAACTCGTTCTCGGTGATCTGCCAGACGATGCGGTCGATGCCACTCCAGGACCCAACGCCGATCAGCGACTGACTGGCGGTTCCGCCGACGACGTAGTTGCGCCAGTAGAACTCCGGGTTGTCGGTGTCGTCGTTGAGCTTGGCTCCGACAAAGAAGTGCTTGTCGAGAGCATTGGCCTGGACGCGGTTGATGGGCGGACGCTGCTGGGCGCAGCCGACAATTCCGCTCACGACAAGCAACACGCCGAGTGCAAACCGATGCAACCACTTCGACATCATCGAACACCTCTCCGCATGCACGCGTAGGCGTGACAAAGCTCCGGAGTCCGCGCGCGCAGCGAACGGCACACGCTCGCGGACGCGATCGCTGCGACGCAAGAGCTGCGCCAATCCGCGGAGCCCAGCGAAATGCCGCATGGAAGCCATTGCCACCCCCGAGCCGGATCGCCGTCGCGTTAGTCTGCTAACGCTTCGGCGTTACGCGTTCGAACGGAGCCCGCTGGAGCAGGCTCGCCCGCACCCCGAAGAACATCCCGACATGGGAATCGATACGCACGAAGACCTGTTGTTTCGAGGTCGGCACGTGCCCGTCGATTGTCGGGTAGGAGGCGGGACTGTATGCTTGTCGGCGTGCAGACCTTCCTTCGTTCCGTCGCGTCCCTTCTCGTCGTCGCGCTTGGCGCAACAACGGCCTCTGCGCAGACCGCCCCGGCGCCGGCCCCCGGCGACGCGGCGCCTCCCCCGCCGCCCGCGAGCGGCACCGCGCCGCCACCGGCGCAGCCACCGCCTCCCGGCGGCTACCAATACCCGTACGGTCAATACCCGTACTCCCCATATCCCTACCCGTATCCGTACCCGGGCTATCCGCCGGCGGCGGCGCAATCCAAGCCGAAACCGCGGGTGCTGCCCTACCACGAAGGACAGCGCATTCCCGACGGCTACTATCTCGAAGACGGCATCCATCGCGGCGCCGCGATCGCCGGCGCTGCAGTGCTCGGCGGGTCGTACGGGATCGGCATCGCGACCGCGGCCGGCTTCAACTTCGTCGACCGGAGCGGGTGGTTGGCGTTGCCGGTCGCGGGACCGTTCATCACGGCGGCGGCGCGCCACGACACCTGCCCGACCACCACCGACACGTACAACCCCTGCACCGACGACCAGGTCGCCCGGACGATGTTGATACTCGACGGTCTCGCGCAGACCACCGGCGCCATCCTGCTCGTCTGGGGGCTCAACACCCACACGAAGCAGCTGGTGCGCGAGGACGCGAAGTACGTCGTCGTGATGCCGACGCGAGTCGGCAGCGGCTACGGCCTCGGCGTCACCGGGAACCTCTAGGAACCTACGCGGATTCGCGCCGGTCCAGAAGACTCCGTACCCGCAGCAGCATCTCGTTCGCTCCGTAGGGCTTGTGCAGCACCTCGGCGTTCTTGGGAACGCCGCCCGGAGTGTCGCCGCCGTACCCGGTCGTCAGCATGACCTTCGCATCGGGATCCAGTTCGCGGATGTTCGCAAAGACATCTCTGCCGCCCATGCGCGGCATGATCAAGTCGACGATGACGAGGGCTATCTCGCCGGCGTGACGCTCGAAGAGCTCGAGTCCCTCGACGCCATCCGTCGCCTGGAGCACGCGATACCCTGCTCGTTCCAGCGCGCTGGCGAGGGTCCGACGCGGCAGCGCCTCGTCGTCGATGACGAGCACGGTCTCGTTGCCCCCCCGCGCTCGCCGCAATCCGGACCGGGGCTGGACGGTGACCGGCCTGGCAGCCGCTGGGAGCAGAACCTCGAAACACGCGCCACCACCGGGTTCGTCGCGGATATCGATACTGCCGCCGTGCTGGCGGACGATCCCGTAGATCACCGCAAGCCCCAAGCCTGTGCCCTCCTCCTTCGTGGTGAAGAAGGGCTCGAAGATGCGTTCGCGGAGCTCCGGCGGAATACCGGCCCCCGTGTCCGAGATGGTGAGCTTCGCGTAGTCTCCCGGCGCCAGCGTGGCATGCCCCGGCCCGATCACCGCGCTGCCCGTCTGGATCCGGAGCGCGCCGCCGCCCGGCATCGCATCGCGCGCGTTCACGCACAGATTCACGATCACCTGCTCGATCTGTCCGGGGTCGACCATCACCCAGCAGGGCTCGTCCGGAGCCGTGTGCTCGAGCTCGATGTTGGCAGGGATCAAACGCCGCAGCATGCCCAGCAGTCCGCCGATCTGTTGGTCGAGATCGAGAGCAACCGGCTGGATCGTCTGTCGGCGCCCGAACGCCAGGAGCTGGCGGGTCAGCTCCGCCGCACGGCGCGCTGCAGCCTGGATCTCGGTCAGCGCTTCGACGAGCTTCGGACGATCGTCGGCCGCCTCGAGGCCCAGGTCGACGTAGAGCAGGATGCCGAGCAGGAGGTTGTTGAAGTCGTGGGCGACTCCGCCGGCAAGCTGGCCGATGCTCTCGAGGCGCTGGGAAAGCGCCAGCCGCCGTTGCAGGCGGCCGCGCTCCTCTTCGGCGGCCTTTCTGGCGGTGATGTCCTCCATCAAGCCGATGAAGGCGTACGGCAGGCCGTCGGCGTCCCTGACCAACGTGGCGCTCATGTTCACCCAGACGACAGCGCCGTCGCGCCTCACATAGCGCTTCTCCAGGCCGTAGCGCTCCTCGACGCCGTCGCGCGCTCGCTGCAACCCGGCGCGGCTCCGTCCGCGGTCTTCCGGATGGGTAATGTCATCGACGGTCAAACGCGTCAGCTCGTCCTCGGTGTAGCCGAGCATCGCCTGCATGCGCTTGTTGGCCGTGACGAACGTGCCTGCGGGCGTGGCCATCGCCATGGCGATAGGTGCGTCCTCGAACGCCCGGCGAAAGCGTTCCTCGCTGAGCTCGAGCGACCGCCGCGCGCTGTCGCGCTCGCCAAGCGCCGCCGACAGGAGCAGCGTCACGACGGCGACGGTGCCCATGAACGCCCACAACAGGACGAGATCGACATGCACATGGCCGAAGGAAAATGGGCCGCTGCCATGGGCAGTCGACCACACCGCCATGCCCGAGACCAGGAGCGAGCCGCCCGTAGCTCCTTTCACGCCGAACCGGAGCGCAGCCCAGATCAGGAACGGAAACGGCAGAAACGCCGGATAGCGCCACGCAAAGCCGTCACCGAACCCGACCATCGTGCTGCCCATCAGAGCGGCGACGAGAGCGGCTGCCTCGAGCTTGCGCGCCCACGGCATCTGCGACCGCCGTCTGCCGACCGACAGCCAGGTCACCAGCGCCGGCGTCACCACGAGCACGCCGGCGGCGTCGCCCAGCCACCACGAAAACCACGCACTGCCGATCTGGCTGTGCGGCAACGCGTCGAGCAGCACCAACCCGGATACCCCCGCGCAGGGTCCCGGCAGCGTGCCGACGACAACGCCGAGGAGCACGAAGCCGAGCACGTCGCGCGGCCGCCCCAGGTCGAGATCTACGCGGCCGACGCGCTTCAGCAACCACGCGCCGAAAAGAGGACTGAACGCATTGCCGACTCCGTACCAGAGCGACAGCGGGAGCGTGATGCCGACGGCGTGCGATGGAATCGTCGCGCCAACGATCACGCCGAGGGCCATCCACGGACCCCAGAGCAACACCGCAGCGAGCGCCACGCCGCTCGCCGGCCAAACCAGGCTCGCGGCGTGCTGCGTGTACGGGAATTCGAGCCCGAGCCGGGCCGCAAGACCGTAGGCAATGGCAACCGCGAGCACACGAGTCACCACGACGCGTGGGGACTGTTCGCTGCGTGTCGGTAGTTCCCCCGACGGCGACGACCTACCCCTCGCGCCCGCCCCGAGCGGCGTGACGCTGTGCTCCGCCATCCAGCAACGTCTATATCCGACCCGCCGCGCCGCGACCAGCGAACGCCTACAATCGCGTGATTTCTACTTGCTCCGGATCAGCTCGCGGCCGCCGGCGTCGTGTCTTCCGTGCGTCTCGCCGAAGCGAGCTCGTACTCGGCCCGGTATTCCCTCCGCACCTTGCCCTGGTCGTCCAGGAGCCACAAGGGCGCGTGTCGTACGGGCACGCGGATCACGCCGGGCTTCTCGTAGGTACCGAAAGCAATGTCCCAGATCGGGCTCGTCACGCCGTGGTTCATCCGGGGACTGCCGAAGTGGTGGAACAGGTGGTGACGCCGTGTCCAGCGGGTGTAGGCACCGCGCGGCGCGTGCGTGTGCGTGCGCCGGTGCTCGACCTCGTACGCCGTGTACATCGCGCCGAAACCGAGAACGAAGGACCAGGCGCGCCGCGGTCCGACGAGCAGCGAGCCAATCGCGCCGCCCGTGCCGAGCACCACGCTCGCGGCCAGGACCTTGCGGTACGTAGGCGTGAAGTAGCGGGTGTCGGCGTGATGCGCCTGGTGCTCCGCACCGAAGTCGCCCTGGAGTGGAGAAAGCACCGCGCGCCAGCCCGACACGGGCGTTTCGCTCTTCCTCCCGCGCGGAGCGTGCCCGGCGAATCTATGGATCACGTACTCGCCGAAGCTCCAGGTCATGGCGCCGGCGGCAAACGCAAAAGGTGAGAACAGCATCAACACTTCCTCCGGTGGGATCAGTCGGCGGGTGCGGCGTCGAGGCGAAGAGCACTCGCCGCCGCTTCCAGTAGTCGGGGTTCCGCGCCCCAGCCCACGAGCAAGGCCCTGGCCGCGAGCGCGCCGAGGCGCTGCACGTTGAACGTGGAAGCATCGAAGCGTGCCAGCTTGTCCAGGGTGGCCACGCCGTGCAGCGCCGACCAGTAGGCGAGTGTGCGATCGAAAGCGTGGCCTGGCTCTACCGCCCGCGCCTTGGCCGCATGCTCGAACAACTTCCGGAACGTCGCCGAGAAAGCCGAGCAGCACCGTGGCGTTGTCCAGCGCCGCTTGAGGTTCGATCAGTGCGCGCGGGTCTCCCAGCATGAGGCTTACCAGACGGAAACGTTCGGGCATGCGCGTCGGAAGCCGAAGATAGAAGTCAGCAGCGGACAGCAGCGAAAACAGCGCGCGGGACCCGGGCGACAACGCCGCCGCGCGATCGCCAAGCCGCGACTGCTCGGCCTGGAAGCTCTGGTGCAGCTCCTTGATGGTGCGGCGTTGCAGCGCGGCGAGCAGCGCATCCTTCGAGTCGAAGTAGCGGTAGAGCGCTGTTGGCACGTAGCCGAGGTCGGCGGCCAGCCGTTGAAGCGTCAGCCCGTCGAGGCCCTGGTCCCCGACCAATTTCATCGCCGCGTCGAGCACGCGCTCGGTGCGCGCCTGCCGGCGCTGCGACCGGCGGTCGTCTCTAGCCACGGGTTCATGAATCACATTCGCTAATGTGAATGATGTTCACAAAACTGTCAACCCCAACGCCCTGGCACTGATTTCGACAGCTCTGTCGACTACCGGGAGCGCTGCGCCGCCGGCAGCTCCTTGCGCATGTGCGTCGACATGTCCGGGATGCCGTAGCGCTCGCTGTAGCCCGTGATGCGATAGCCGAGGCGCTGGTAGTAGGGCCGATTGTCCGGTTGCTGCGAGCGAACGCTGAGCTCGACCGCAGCCAGGCCGAGGCGCCCTGCGAACGCTTCGATCCACGCCAGCATGCCGGCTCCGATCCCGAGCTTCCGGGCGTCCGGCAGCACGCTCATGCGAGAGACCGACAGCGCGCCCCCGGGCGATCCGTCGATGTTCCCGCCGCCCGCGGCGTGCTCGAGCGCTCGCGGGACATCGAAGCCTGGCTGGACGCGCCATGCGGGCACCAGCCGCGCGCTACCGACGGCCCGTCCGGCCCGGAAAGCCAGCAGCGCAACGCCGCCCTGTACGCTGCGGTCGAGGTCGGCCCGCGTCTCCGACAGAGCGCTGGAAGGCAGCTCGTAGCGCCGGGTGGAGGCGAAGCCTTCCAGCATCAGGCGGTGGACGAGGTCATGCTCTTCCGGACGCGCGAGGCGGATTTCCAGATCGGCCGGTCCAGCCACCCGCCGAGCCTAGACGACTGCGCGGCGTCGCGCCCCCCCACCGAGCGGGGAGGCCCGACCAGGCCCGGAAAGCCACGGACGTGGGCGGATCGGAGCATGACGAACCTTGTGCTGCAGGACCCAGGCGGTAGACGCTCGGGGGCGGAAGTGACACGCTCGGGGCCGTCAGGGGAAGTCTTGGAAGGGTCGTCGTCATTGGAGCTAGCCGTTGGCCAGAAGCTGGCTTCTCGCTACTTGGTGGGAGAGCAGCTGTCGCTCGAGGGCGCCGGGCCGGCGTATCTGGGGACAGACGAGCAGACGCAGAAGCCGGTGATCCTGTTCGGGCTGCCGGCGGCCGACGCGGCGGGGCTGGAAAAGGTGGTGGGTCTGTCGCATGCCCACCTGGCAACGCTGCTGGAAATGGTGCCCGGCTCCGGCAACGAGGTGGTCCTGGTCGCCGAGCACGTGCCGGGCGAAACGCTGGAACAGCGGCTGCAGGCGGTGGTGAAGAAGACGCCGACGGACGCGGTGCGCTCCGCGCTTCGCGTCGCGGATGCGCTCTCGCACGTACATGAAGCGGGCGGCGTCCACGGCTGCGTCCGCGGCGCGGGCGTCGTGCTGACGCCCGAAGGACGCCCGGCACCCGTGCTCGGTTTCGTCCCGCCGCTCACAGGACCGACGCCATTCCATTCGCCGGAGCGCGGCGAGAGCGGTCCGCCCTCGGAGTCCGATGACACCTGGGCGGTGGCGGGCCTGCTCTACGAGATGCTGGCCGGGGCTCCTCCCCCCACCCACGGGCTCTCTTCAATCGATGAGCTGGAGCAGGCGGGCATCCACGACGAAGTCCTGCAGGCGGCCCTGCTGCACGCGCTGAACCAGAGCTCCGACGAACGGAGCCACGATCTCAAGCCGCTGAAGCGGGAGCTCGCGCGCTGGTTCGTGGATCACGCCGATGATTCGGGGCTGCACCACGATCCGTCGCATCCGCCGCCACCGTTGCCTCCGGGCGCTAGCAGCTCGCGCCCGCCGCCGGTTTCCCAGGGCGTGCCGGCCGTCTCGACGAGCAAAGAGCCGGCGCGGATACCGCGGCGCAGGCTGATCCCGATGTTCGCGGTGGGGGCGATCCTGCTGGGACTTGTTGCGGCCTGGGGCGTCTCCGCATTCCGCGCGCGCCCGAAGGTGAAAGTGGTGCAGGTGCCGCCTTCCGCCAAGCCGGCCGCGCCCGCCTCCGCCAAGGAGATCAACCTGTCGGACGTTCCGGTGACGGGCAAGAGCTCGGGCATCACCGGCGGCGACCGCACGGCGGCGTGCGTGGCGGGCTACCTGCCGCAGGGGGCGTTCGGCAAGACGCAGGATCTCGGCTGGATGTGCAGCGAAACCGATCCGCGCGAGGGCGCCGGCAAGCTGCGCACCGCGATCGTGACAAGCGCTCCCCACGGCAACGTCACCGACGCGATGAAGCTGTTCAGCAAGCTCGGCTGGTATGACATGGCAATCTACGCCGTGATCCGCAGCGGTTGCTGCACGGACGCCAAGGCGCTGAAGCTGCCGGAACCAGCCTCGGGCTGTCCTTCGATGTCCGAAGCGCTCGGAAAGCTCGGTCGGGCGGTGGTCGCCGGGCAATCGCACACCGAGCCGCTCGCCAGCTACGACAAGGCCATCGCGTGCGAGGTGAAGGCGCACCACGCCGAGCTCTATCGCCACAAGACTGGGCCGCAGGGCGGCGAGGAAGCGGCCTTCGAAGACTACGTCAAGACGCTGCAGACGCCCTGACCCCGCGTTCCCACGGGTGGGTGTGAGCCTCTGTCGTGGCCGACATCGTCCAGTTCTCGCTGCAGCTCGCGCTCGGCATCTTCCTCACCTGGTGGGTGCTCCGGCGGGACATGCGGCGGCTGCCCCCCGAACAGCTGGAACGTGCGTGGAACGACGCGACGTTCTGGGTCGCCGTCGTGGTGTTCAACCCGATTTGTATCCCCATCCACTTCATCCGCACGCGGCGCTCGCTGGCCGGCCTCGCGCTCGGCATCGCGTGGATGGCCGCGGTGCTGGCGGTGCTGATGGGCATGGCCGGGGCAGTCGGCTGGCTGCTGGGGGCGTAGCGCTTCCGGCGCCGCTCGACAGCGTCAGGTCGCGTCCAACAGGATGACCGCGTCGGACAGGCTGCCGCGTGTGAAGGGTTGGGTGCCGGACGCCGGGTACGTTCCCAGCGTGGTCGCGGTGTTCTGCCGGGGGTCGAAGCGCTGCGCCTTCACGTTGCCGGTGGCGTCCAGCTTGGACAGGTCGACGGCGACGCTGCCGCCGCCGCCGAGATAGATCATCGCCGCGCTGTTGTTCTTGCGCATGGAAGCGACGGTGCCGGTGTGCAACGTGAGGAAATCCTCCGTCGGCTTGTAGCTCATCCAGCCGCGAGCCGTGACCTCGTCGCGGGCAATCCTGCTGTAATCGATGGCAGTGGTGCTGGCAGGGTTCTGGCCCTGGTACATGCCCATCTGGCCGTAACCCATGTACGACCCGCCCGACAGGTAGGTGAGCCAGGTGTTCTCGAGGACCCTGTCCGCGCTGACGCCGTTGCCGTAGCTGCTGGTCTCGTAGCCGGACTCCGCCACGCCGGTCGGCTTGCTCGGCAGGAGCGCGAGGTCGGACGCGATCACGGCGGGGTCTACCGGGCGGTACTGGATCGCGTTGAAGGTCAGCCACGACTCGCCATTGAACGCCGTCGAGCTCGTCTCGCCGCCGTTGGTCTCGAACGTGATGGCGTGCGCGTCGCCCGTCGCGCGGATACCTGCCGCCAGCTTGTTGGTGAGCGCGACCACGTTGTTGACGGTCGTATCCACGTCGCCGCCGAGCATCCAGACCAGGTTCGGGACATCCTTGTATCGGTTGCCTAGCCACTGTCCGTACCTGTAGGCGCGGTTCTCACCGGACGACTGATCCGCGAGCGCGTCGACGTACCGGGCGGCGCTCGAGTTGCCGAGCGGCAGCAGGCAGATGACCAGGCCCTGGGTCGCCGCATAGCCGATGGTGTCGCTCACGTAGTTCCATCCGGCGCCGTTCGGCTGGAGGACATCGACCGTGGGACTGCCCGCCGTCGCGATCGTGGCCGAGAACGGTGTTTGGCCATTTCCGAGCGCCGTGTTCCGGGTGTCGAAGTCGCCGTAGCCCATCAGGACGAGGTCGAACCCCTGGGACCTGCGCGCCGCGAGATAGGTCTGGATGTCCGACTTCTTCGAGAGCTCCAGGGTCCAGGCGGTGTCCCAGAGCGGCAGCTTGTCGAGGGTCGCGATCGTGCCGCCGCTGCCGCCCGCGCCTGCACTGCCGCCGGTGCCCGCGGCGCCGGTGCCTGCGCCGCCACCCGTCCCGGCGGTGCCACCACCGGTGCCTCCGGATCCCCCCGTACCGGTGTCGGCGCCGCCGTCCGGCGCTCCGCCACCGGCCTTGGCGCTGGAACCGCACGCAGTCACGGCTGGCAGCGCCGCAAAACCGAGCAAGCCCGCAAGAACGACAACCCTCATGGAAGCCAGCGTATCCGATCCACGAACCGCCTGCCTCGCTCCCGGAAAGGGGCTCCGGTTCAGGGGCTTTCGTGCGGGGAACAGTTCGCGCGCAGCACGGTCCTCGTCGTGGGGAAGGCGTCATTGCCGTCGACGAAGACGAGCAGGATCAGGGGCGTGTGAGGAGACGCCACCTTGTCGGCCTACTACTGCTGCTGGTTCCCGCCGTTGCCGCCGCCGCAACGTCCGCCGCCACCGCGTCTTCCGAACGGCAGCACGTCGTCCATGCTGTTGAACTTGTCGAGCTGGTCGGAGCGCAACGACCCGGCGATCTTCGTGCGCGCGTCCTTACGGAGCTTGTCCATCTGCTGGCGGCGCGCATCGCGGCCGAGCCCGGCGTCGGTGTCGCGGTTCTCCCACATGTCGCGGACCTTCTGCATGTAGTCCGAGATCGCCTGCGCGACCTTCTGCTGCTGGGCCGCATCGAGCTGCAGGGCGCTGGTCAGGCGGTCGTCGATGCGCTGGGTAAAGCGCTGCATGCGCTGCTGCCGCTGCTCCTGCTGCGTCCGCTGGATGATGTCCTCCACGGCGGCCTGGAACACCGGGTCGTCCACCGGTGTGCCGGGCGATGCGCCGGCATCGGGTGCCGGTCGATTGGCGGCGATCGCCGAGCCATAGGCTCGTAGCGCGGCGATGGCGTTCTTCTCGCGCTTGAGCTGCGCGACCTGGCGCTCCAGCGAGGAGACGCGATCGGAGAGCGCGCCGCTCTGGCCCGGCTGTGCTGGATCGGCATCGGCGCTCTCGACGGCTTTCGCCGAGGTCGTCGAGCTGTGATGGGTCAAGAGCCCCCCGACCGCGCCGCCGATGACGGCCGTGACGAGAGGAACCAGGATGGTGGTGACGCGGCTCACGGTCGGGACATGCCGCGCGCTAGGCGCGTGTTAATCGGCGGCGGGCCCGCCGCCGAACCACCAGCCATGCTAGCGGAAACAACAGCCAGCCGGCATCGCCTTGTGACGGTCCGCCCGCCGTGCGGCAGCCGCATCCGCCGCTCTTCGAGCTTGCCGGGCTCTTGCCCGCGCTGCCGCCGCTGCCGCCGCTGCCGCCGGCCGCAGCGCCACCGTCGATCCCGCCGCTGCCGCCCGTCGCTGCACCGCCCGTTCCCGACGTGCCCCCGCTGCCGCCCGCTCCGCCGGTCCCGCCCGCGGAGGGCGTGTCCAGCATGTCGAAGAGCTCGCCCCTCGCCTTCTCCAGAGCAGCCGCCGACTTGTGCGTGTCCCACGGATCAGAAAACAGCGTGGAGGCGATCTGGTGGGCTTTGGCCGAGTCCTTCTTGGCGGCCTGCACGAGGTACTCGTAGTCCTCCATGCCCTCGCGGATGAGCTTCATGCGGATCGACTCGATCGGGATGTCCTGCGTGCCCCCGATCACGGACGGCTTGCCCGGGTAGAAGATCGTTCCATCTCCCGACCCGGAGAAGTCGCACTGGCCGTCGGGGTCCCAGGCCGTGGTCAGCTGGTGCGTGGTGTCGAAGTAGAGCTCGCCGGTGACGTCGAGGTTGAACGCGACCCAGGGAAAGGCCCGGTCCTGCACCGCCGTGGAGTCGATCACCATCTGCGGCCAGCCGGTGAAGTAGCTGTCCGTCGTGGCATCGCCGCAGTTCCCGCAGCCGTGCGACATGCACGACTGGTAGGACCAGAGCAGCCGGTTCGACTTGCCCGCGAGCCAGCTGTCGTACTTCGGGCGCTGGTTGCCGGCATACGTGCCGCCGGACTTGTCGTCGAGGTAGTTGATAACCGGCACGAATATGTCGATGTCGCTCGTGGCGCCCGCCGTGGTCGCCTCGTCGATGTCCGAGGTGATGATGATGCGTGCGTTCGCGTCGGCGGAATGCAGCGCCTGCGCCGAGGCGATGAGTGAGTTCCACTGGCTCTGGTTCGAGCCGGGCTCGTCGATGGGGTAGTAGAAAAGCCGATCGAAGAAGCCCTTGGACTTGGCGTACGTGATCCACTGTCCGACGCTCGAATCACCGCCATCGAGGCGGATAGCGGTGAGCTTTGCGCCCTTGAGTCGCGTGGGGCCCGTGCCGTCGACCAGCGGCATCACGTATTGCTCGTAGGGCGCCTGACTGCCGCCAAAAGGCGGCTGGTAGTCGCTGTCGGAGATCGTGAAGCGATCGTCCAGGGCCGCACGCAGGTACAGCTCCCTGAGAGCGTTCGCCTTGGGCTCGTTCCACGAGGTGTCGCAGGAGTTGGTCCCGGTGTGGGCGAGGCACGGTGCATCCCAGCCCATGCCGAATGCCGTCGTCAGCGAGGCCGTGGAGGGCAGCGAGAACGTGCCGACGTGCAGCGCGATCGGCACTGTTCCCCGCTGCGTTCCGCCGACCTCGACCGCAAGCTCGCCGCTGTAGTCGCCGGCGGCGGCCGCGGCGGGGACCAGAATGTCCACCCACACCGCACGGGACTCGGTGCCGGGCACGTCGAACGGGAACGCATTGCGCTTTTCGCCAAAGAACGTGTCGACGTCGGGGACCAGCGGGTCGGGCCAGCGCCCGGCCGCGCCTTCGGAGTTCGACGCAGTGCCGACCTGGTAGTATCGCTCCGCATACAGCACGACGTTCTTGTCGGGGATGGTCGCCCCGCCGGGACCCGTCAGGCTCTTCGAAAGCTTGACCGACACGCCGCTGGTGGCGCCGCCCGAGCTCGTGAACACGATCTGGAACGGCTCGAACTCGTTCTTCGCAGCGCGCAGCGTCGCCGATGAAGCGGTTGTCGGCGTGTCGGCCGGGCGCACCTTGACATCGGGCGAGACCACGCCGAAGGAAAGCGTAGCCGCGAGCGCGGCGGAGGCGGAGAAGCCAACCAGCATCGCAGCAAGGACCGCGGGGACGCTTCGGTACGATCGCATGGCCATAAGGCAGGGTCTCACGAGCCGACGACGGCAGGAAAGAGGGCGGCTTCCATTCAGGGCGGATGGAAATCGACCACAGAAGCGTAGGGGATTCCGTCCCGCAGCCGTAGAGAGGCTTGGATGAGCAACGCAAATCAGCCGGGGAGCGTCGAAAACGGCCTGGCCACGGACGCCGCGGCGGAGCTTCGCCGCAAGGTCGGCATGAACCGCTCGCACCGGGTCCGTCGCTGGATCTGGCGCATCGTGGCGCTGCTCGTCGTGGCGGGGGGCGTGAGCGGCGTCTTGATCTGGCGCAAGTCGGCGCAGAAGAAGGACGTACCGCAATACACCACAGAGGAGGTCAAGCGCGGCGACCTGAGCGCCACGGTGACGGCCACCGGCACGCTGTCCGGCGTGGACACGGTCGAGGTCGGCGCGCAGGTAACCGGCACCATCCAGGCCATCCACGCCGACTTCAACGACCAGGTGAAGAAGGGCCAGCTGCTGCTCGAGATCGATCCGGAGCAGCTCGAGGCGTCCCGCAACCAGGCCCGCGCCAAGCTCATCTCCGCGCAAGCCGCCTACGCGAGCGCCAAGGCGACGGCGGCCAACGACAAGGCGATCGCCGCGAGGCAGCACTCTCTCGCCAAGCAGGGCCTGATATCCGACCAGGATCTGCAGGCCGCCGACGCCGCGGCTGCGGTCTCCGCCGCAAAGGTCAAGTCCTCCGCCGCCGACATCGCGCTGGCCAAGGCCGCGCTGGACCAGGCCGAGAGTAATCTGGACAAGGCGCAGATCAAATCGCCCATCGACGGCATCGTGCTGTCCCGCGCCGTGCAGGTCGGTCAGACCGTCACATCCGGCTTCCAGACGCCGGTGCTGTTCACGCTGGCCAAGAGCCTGACCGAGATGCAGCTGTCCATCGCCATCGACGAGGCGGACATCGGCCGCGTCACGCAGGGCCAGGAGGCCAGCTTCACCGTTGACGCATTTCCGAACAGGAAGTTCCCGGCCAAGCTGACGCAGCTGCGCAACGTGCCCACGACGGTCGACAACGTGGTCACCTACGAGGCGATCCTCACGGTCGACAACAAGGACAACCTGCTCAGGCCCGGAATGACCGCGACGGCCACCATCGTCACGGTCCACCGCAGCGACGCGATCCTGGTACCGAACGCCGCGCTGCGCTTCAAACCGCCCTCCACAGGCGGCGGCATGCATGGTCCCATGCGCATGTTTGCGGGGCGCAGCCCGAAACCCGCCGGCAGCGCAGCCGCAAAGCCCAAGAAGCCCGAGGACAAGAACGCTCCTCACGCCTACATCCTCTCGGGTGGCCGCCCGCATCGGGTGACGGTGAAGGCCGGCGTCACGGACGGCCAGGTGACGGAAGTCCTCTCGGGCCTGAAGCCGGGTCAGAAGGTCATCGTGGATATGACCGGAGGCGGGTGATGGCCGCCGCCAGCGACGTGATGCAGGAGCCGTGGTTCGCGCTCCGCGGCATCACCAAGGTGTACGGCGAGGGAGCGAGCGAAGTGCGCGCGCTCGACGGCATCGACCTGTCGATCTATCCGGGCGAGTTCGTCTCGATCATGGGCGCGAGCGGGTCGGGGAAGTCGACCTGCATGAACATCATCGGCTGCCTCGACGTGCCGACCGACGGCGGCTACTTCTTCAAGGGCGTCAACGTCGGCAAGCTCGATCGCGATCAGCAGGCGCTCCTGAGGCGGAACTACATCGGCTTCGTGTTCCAGGGCTTCAACCTGTTGGCCCGCACCACCGCACTGGAAAACACGGAGCTGCCGCTCATCTACAAGCGCGTTCCGGCCGTCGAACGGCACGAGCGCGCGATGCAGGCGCTCGCCATCGTGGGGCTGGAAGGGCGCGAGCACCACACGCCTTCGGAGCTGTCCGGCGGGCAGCAGCAGCGCGTGGCGATCGCCCGCGCGCTGGTCGTCGAACCCGCGCTGCTGCTCGCCGACGAACCGACCGGCAACCTCGACTCCGCGCGCAGCGAAGAAGTGATGAAACTCCTGGTCCGGCTCAACCGCGAGCGCGGGCTCACGATCGTGATGGTCACGCACGAGCCTGACCTGGCCGAGTTCGGCACGCGCGTCGTGACGTTCAAGGACGGTCACATCCTCGACGACCAGCCTACGAGAGGGCGAGCCTGATGCTCTGGAGCATCCTGCACATGTCGCTGCGCGAGATCCGGCGCAACACCATGCGCTCGTTCCTGACGATGCTCGGCGTCGTGATCGGCGTCGGCGCCGTTATCGCCATGGTTTCGATCGGACAGGGCGCTACGGCCAGCGTCACCGAGCGCATCTCCGCGCTCGGCGACAATCTGCTCATCATCAGTCCGGGCGCTGATAGGCATCACGGGGCGCCGGATTCCGGGACCACGCCTTTCGACATGTCGGACGTGGCGGCAATCCGGAAGCAGATCACCGGTCTGAAAGCGATTGCGCCGACGACGGCCAAGGCCATCGTCGCTGTCTACGGCAACACCAACTGGCGTACGCAGGTCTACGGCTCGACGAAGGAGTTCTTCGAGGTCAGGAACTACACCGTCGCGCAGGGTCGGCTGCTCAACACACAGGACGAGGCCGGTGCCGCCTCGGTGTGCGTGATCGGCGAGACCACGCGCAAGGAGCTGTTCGGACGCGAGAGCGCGATCGGCGCCGCCATCCGCCTCGGGCGCACGCCCTGCACCGTGGTCGGCGTACTCACGGCCAAGGGCTCGAGCGCCATGGGCTCGGACCAGGACGATGTGATCGTGATGCCGCTCACGGCGGTGCAGCGCCGCATCGTCGGCAACCGCGACATCCCCACGATATTCGTGTCCGTGGCAAACAAGGACGATACGACGCGCGTCAAGGGACAGATCGAGTCGCTATTGCGCGAGCGGCGGCGCATCGCGCCGGGCACCGAGGACGACTTCAACGTGCGCGACATGCAGGAAATCGTCGAGGCCGTGTCGCAGACGACCGGGGCATTGACCGCCCTGCTCGGCGCAATCGCGGCCGTCAGCCTGCTGGTCGGCGGCATCGGCATCATGAACATCATGCTGGTCTCGGTGACGGAACGAACGCGCGAGATCGGCATCCGTCTGGCAATCGGCGCGCTGGGCAACGAGGTGCTGCTCCAGTTCCTGGTAGAGGCGATCGTGCTCGCGACGCTGGGCGGCGTCATCGGCGTTATCCTCGGCATGGTCGGCGCGTATGCCGCGACGCACAGCATGGGGCTGCCGTTCGTGATCTCGCCCGGATTGACCGTGCTCGCCTTCGTGTTCTCGGCGCTGGTCGGCGTGCTGTTCGGCTACTTGCCCGCGCGCAAGGCCGCACGCCTCAACCCCATCGATGCCCTGCGCCATGAATAGGCTCCTCCCAGCCTCGATCCAGCATGGCCCCCAGGAAAAGCAGCGCGGGGGCGAAATAATCGACGGGCTTCGCGCGAAAGGTCCCCGGGCGGAGCCATCGACCCCGACGACTCCCCGTGCCCGCACTGAAGCGCCCCAACCCCATCGATGCCCCGCGCCATGAACAAGCTCCTGCCCCTCTCCGTTCTCGTTCTTTCCGCCTCCTTTCCGGTCGCCGCATCCGCGCAGCAGACGCGCACGCTGACGGAGCGCCAGGCAATCGAGGAGGCGCTGGCAAAGAACCCTTCCCTGCAGGCCTCGATGATCGACGCGGCCGCGGCGGAACAGGACGTGCTGGCCCAGGAAGGCATGTTCGTGCCGGTGTTCGAGGCCGACGCCGGCTACACGCACAGCGAGATGCCGCGACTCCGGTCGGGCAGCAGCGGCGCGACCGTGTCCAAGAGCGACACGTGGGCCGTCGGCTCGCAGCTCACCCACACCTTTCCCTGGGGCACACAGCTCACGCTGCGCGTGGACGGCACGCGGTCGACGAACAGGACCCAGCTTCTGCCCGGCTCGAACCAGTACGTCACGCTCGGCCCGGGTTACGACCTGACAGGCCGTCTGACGCTGGTGCAACCGCTCCTGCGCGGCGCGGGCACCGACGTGGGCGAAGCAGCCCTGCGCCAGGCGCGTCTCCAGCGCACCGCCAGCGAGCGCGCCCAGGATCTCGCGGCCAGCCAGCTCCTGCGCGACGTGCTCACGGCGTACTGGGAGCTCTGGTACAAGGACCGCTCGGTCGAGATCGAGAAGAGCTCGCGCGACCTCGCCGTCAAGCAGCGCGACGAGGCGCGGGCACGCCAGCAGTCCGGCGCGCTGGCCCCGGTCGATGTGCTCACGTTCGAGACGCAGGTCGCCCAACGTGATCAGTCGCTTGCCAGCGCGGACGTCCAGCGGCAAACGCAGGCGCTCCAGCTGCAGCAGCTGCTGGGAAAGGGCGACTTCGCTGGGGAAGTGCAGACAACCGCCGAGGCGCCGCCCGAGCAGCTGCGGGCGCCGCCGAGCCGCAGTGAAGTGCTGAAGTCCGCCGTGGACCAGTCGCTCGAGGTGAAGCAGGCGGAGGCGCAACTGGCCGTGGCCCAGGACCAGCTGAAGACGGCGGGCGAGAACCAACGCCCGCGGCTCGACCTGGAAGGCTACGTGCAGGACGAAGGGCTCGCCTACAAGGAAGTCCCGCCGGCGTTCGAGCGCTTCGGCACAGGGCAGGCGCTGAGCGCGCACATCGGCATCGTGTTCGAGCTGCCGCTGAGCGGCACCACGCTGACCGCACAGCGCCGCGCGGCGATGTTGGCCGTCGATAGCGCGCAGGAAAAGTTGGCCGCGGCGCGGCAGCAGGTCGAGTCGCAGGCTGCGAGCCAGCTGGCCCAGGCCGAGAGCGCGGAAAAACGCGTGAAGCTCGCCGAGATCGCCGCGGATGCCGCGAAGAAGCAGTTCGCAGCCCAGCAGGCCCGCTACGCGCAGGGCGCCGGCACGGCGATCGAAGTGCAGCAGGCGCAGGACGCGCTGCGTCAGGCCGAGCTGTCGGTGGAGCGCGCGCGCGTGGACCGCGTCGAGGCGATCCTCGCCCTCGAGCACCTGACGGGCGAGCTCCTGCGCGCGCATGCCGGCGTGGTGAAGAAGAGCGCGCTCGAAGGCGCGCGGGCGCGGGCGCAGAAGGTCGGGTTCGTCCGCACGGGGCGGAGGTATTTCTGAGCGCGTAGGGATCGGGCTCCGGGCTGCGTCGGAAGCGGAAGAAGCACGGGGCTCTGCCCCGGGAAGGATTTTTCCAAATGAACCAATTCCGACGCACTTTCGGCCTGCTTGTCGCGCCTGTCAGCCTGTTCATCCTCGCCGGCTGCGCCACCGCTACCGCGCCGGACGGCACGGGCCAGACCAGTGCCGCCCAGCAGACCACCGCAGCCAATGCCCAGGCGCGCACCCTGCACGCCCGTGCACCGCGCGGCCCGGCCGTCATGGTGCTGAGGAGCGCACTTTCGGACCTGGAGCTCGACGCGACCCAGAAGAAGACCATCCAGGGGATCCTGGATCAACTCAAGCCCGGCAAGGACACGACGCGCACCGCCTTCTCGCACGCGCTCGCCGAGGCCGTGCGCTCGGGCAACGTCGATCCCGCGAGCTTCACGGATCAGTACGCCGCCATCGAGAAACAGGTGAAGGAGCGCATCGGCCAGCAGACCTCCGCGCTCGACAAGCTGCACGCCACACTCGACAGCGCGGATCGCGGAATGTTGGTCGATCAGCTCCAGACCAAGTTCGCCCAGGGCCCCCGCTTCCAGCATCGGGGCATGGGGGAGCGACGCGCGCATTGGATGGCACAGAAGGCACCCGCACAGGGAGCCACGGCCACGGGGCAGCCGGCGCTGGGCGCCCTGCACCGCGGCGGCCCGCGCATGATGGAAGGCTTCATGGCCCACAAGCTGGGCCTGAGCCAAGCGCAGATCGACAAGCTGCACGCGCTGGCGCCCGCCGCCGACCAGAAGAAGCAGGGCGAGTGCGACGGGCACAAGGGTGCCCGCGGCACGGAAGCCAAGAAGCTGATGATCGCGTTCGCTTCCGACGACTTCAAAGCCGAGACACTCATCGACGCGGACGCAATGGCCAAGCGCGCCGCCAGCTTCGCCCAGAAGCGCGTCGAGCATCTATCGCGGCTGGTCAGCGTGCTCACGCCCGACCAGCGCACCCAGCTGGCCAACATGTTGGACCGGAGGGCTGGCGAAAGGCCGTGAGCAGGAGCAGAGTCGTGGGGCCTCGCCCATCTGCAAGTGAGACGAATACCGGAACGCCGTGGCCGTCGATCTCTCGCTTTCCGCCCGCCGGGTCGCTCGAGGCGACCCGGCGGCGTTCCGGACCATCGTCGAGCACACGGAGCAGCAGAGCTATCGACTCGCCGCCCGCATCCTGGGCAGCACGGCAGACGCCGAGGACGTCCTGCAGGAGGCTTACGTGAAGGCCTACCGCGCACTCTCTGAAGGGCGCTTCGACGAACGAGCCGGCGTGCAGACCTGGTTCCGGCGCATCGTGACCAACGCCTGCATCGACGCGCTCCGGCGGCGCGCGGCCCGCCCCGCCGGCGAAGACACGGCGCTCGAGAACGGTCGCTTCGATTCCGGGCTGGACCCGGAGGCGCGCGCGGCGCTTTCCGAGCTCGGCAGCTGGCTCGAT
This sequence comes from uncultured delta proteobacterium, assembly GCA_963826085.1. Classification (GTDB taxonomy): domain Bacteria; phylum Myxococcota_A; class Polyangia; order Polyangiales; family Polyangiaceae; genus CAWDXG01. The sequence goes on from CAWGVN010000001.1 coordinate 1,593,101, forward strand.
GATCTGCCGCCGGAACAGCGCGCGGCCCTGGTGCTGTGCGCGGTCGAGGGCCTGACCGCCCCCGAAGCCGCCGACGCGCTCGCCTGCACGGTGGGCGCAGTGGAACAACGTCTGGTCCGGGCGCGCTCCGCGCTCAGGCGCCGACGCGAAGGTGAATCATGAACGAGCACAACACCGACCAGCGACTCGCCGAGCTCGCGTGCTCGACGGCCGAGGTCGCGCCCTCGGGCGGCTTTACCGACTGGGTGATGCAGGCGGCCCTGCGCGAGGGCGGCTGGCAGCGGAGCATGTGGCAGGTGGGGCGCGTTGCGCTGGTCGCCTTTGCGATGGCAGCTGCAGCGGCAGTGCTGTATTCGACCCAGGCCCAGACGCAGCTCGACAACAACACGCTGACCGCGTTCGACCCCGTGGAGTACGGGCAGTGAACCCGAAGACCCGTTCGATCGCCCTTTTGGTGGGCACCTTTCTCCTGGGCGGCGTGGCTGGAACCTTCGGCATGCAGGCCTACCACCGCGTCCATTTCGCGCACGAGCTCTCCGGGCCGCCCGGCCGCGCCCGCATGCACTTCCGGCTGGAAGCGATGACGCGCCAGCTCGATCTGACGCGAGATCAGCGCAGCAAGATTGAAGCTATCTTCGAGAAGCACGAAGGCGAGCGCGAAGCGACGTTCAAACAGTGCGCACCGGGCTTCGAGAAGCTCCGCGACCGGATCGACAGCGAGATCCGCGCCGTGCTGGACGCCGACCAGCAGAAGAAGTTCGACACTTTCCGCACCGCCTTCGCCCAGCGCCACGGCCGTCCGCCGCCCCCGCCGCGCTAGATCGGGAGGCGTTGCAAGGCCGGGCCGCGGAGCGGTACCATCGCAGGATGCGCTGGGTATCTTCTTCGACCACCATCGCCATCACGCTCGTCGCGCTCTTTACGCTCACGGCATGCGGCGGAAGCAACGGAGCCGCCTCGAGCGGCAGTGGCGGAACCGCCGGCAGCAGCGGCAGTGGCGGAACCGCCGGCAGCAGCGGCAGTGGCGGAACCGCCGGCAGCAGCGGCAGTGGCGGAACCGCCGGCAGCAGCGGCAGTGGCGGAGCCGCCGGCAGCAGCGGCAGTGGCGGAGCCGCCGGCAGCAGCGGCAGTGGCGGAGCCGCCGGCAGCAGTGGCGGAGCCGCCGGGAGCGCAGGGAGCGGCGGAGCCGCCGGGAGCACCGGGACGAACCCGCAGAACGGGCCGCCGGCGGGCTGGGCAAAGGGCAACGCCACCATTCCCGCTGCGGGGCAGCCGGAGGACGTATCGAACCCGACCACCGTTATCGGAAAGGGCACGCCGGCGAGTTGCACCAGCGCCGCGTTCGTAGCCGCGGTGAAGAAGGGCGGCGTCATCACGTTCAACTGCGGGCCGAACCCGGTAGTGATCAAGCTGACGCAGACGGCAAACGTGTACAACAACGTTTCGAAGGTCGTCATCGACGGCGGCGACAAAGTGGCGCTCAGCGGGCAAGGCACGCGGCGCATCCTCTACATGTCCACCTGCAACAACTCGCACGGCGGGTATCCGCCCGGGTCGGGCGACTGCAACACCAACCCCGGCCCCACCCTGGTCGTCCAGAACCTCACGTTCATCGACGCCAGCGCCAAGGGCATCCCCGAGGGGAACAACAACGGCGGCGGCGGCGGCGCCATCTACGCGCAGGGCGGCAGCCTCAAGGTCGTGCACTGCCGCTTCTTCAACAACGTGTGCGACGACCTTGGCTCGGACCTGGGAGGCGGCGCGATCCGCAAGCTCGACTACCTGGTGGCGGCTGGCGCCGGTCCGGCGCGCCCCGTGTGGATCGTCGACAGCACCTTCGGCGGCAAGTCCGGCTACGGCAACCACTGCGCGAACGGCGGCGCGCTGAGCAGCATCGGCGTGTCGTGGAACATCCTGAACTCGTTGTTCTCGTACAACAACGCCGTCGGCCACGGTGCGAATAGCGGTCAGGGCGGAAACGGCGGCGCCATCTACAACGACGGCAACGAGATCGTGATGAACCTCGAGAGCAGCCTGATCGAGCATTGCAAGGCGAACGAGGGCGGCAGCGCCGTGTTTTTCGTCAGCAACAACAAGACCGGCACGATCACGATCAAGGACTCGCTCACGCAGAACAACCCGAAGGGCACCTTCGAGACACCGGGCCTGCCCGGCTTCTACGTCATCGCCAAGGGACCCGCGAACGTGATCAACTCGCAGATCCTGCCCTAGGCGCTGTCTGTGCGGCGCCCTGGAGAGATGCAGCCATGGCACCAGCGGATCTGGACAAGAAGCAGGACGAGCTCCAGCGGCTACAGGCACGCCGTAAGCCGCTCGCTATCATTCTCGGCCTCTGCGCGGCGGTGATGATGGTCTCGGCAACGGCTGGAGGCGCGGTGGGCCTGCCCCGCGGTCTATACGTCTACTTGCTTCCAGTCCTCGCGGTGCTGGTGTTGGTCTGGGTGCCGCTCAACCGTCGAATGGGGCAGCTCGCAAAAGAGATCAAAGCCTTGAACGAAGAGCGCTGAACCGTCACTGCTGCAACGGAAATCTGCGGCAGGAAGGCGAACTCCCGTCGCGCGCCGAGCGCCTACGCCCTGCTCGACGAAGCTGCTAGCCTGCCGCCCGGTGTCCAGGAAGAAGCCGACGCGCGTGAGCGCCGAGACGCTGGCCGAGGGGCAGCGGACGATCTCCGTCGCGGAGTTCTTCCTGAAAAACCGGCATCTGCTGGGCTTCGACTCGCGCGAGCGGGCGCTCCTCACCACCGTCAAGGAGGCCGTCGACAACTCGCTCGACGCGTGCGAGGAGGCGAGCATCCTGCCGGAGATCCGGGTCGAGGTGACGCGCAGGCTCGGCCGCGGGCAGGCGCAGGTCTACCAGGTCGCGATCGAGGACAACGGACCGGGGATCGTCGAGGCGCAGGTGGCGCGCATCTTCGGCAAGCTCCTGTACGGCTCGCGGTTCCACAAGCGCGCGCAGTCGCGCGGGCAACAGGGGATGGGGATCTCCGCGGCCGGCATGTACGCAGAGCTCACGACGGGCAAACCCATACGCATCGTCACGCGAACGTCGCCCGGCAAGAAGGCGCGCGAGATGCTGGTGTCCATCGACACGTCCAGGAACCGCCCCGACATCCACGCGAAGCGGGACACGGACTGGGACGTCAAGCACGGGACGCGGGTCGAGCTCGAGCTCGAGGGCCAGTACACGCACGGCCAGCACTCCATCCTCCTCTACCTGAAGCTCACTTCGATCGCCAACCCGCACGTCGTCATCCATCTTCGCGAGCCCAACGGAAACGAGATCACCTTCGCGCGGACGGTGCGGAAGAAGCCACGCGCGCCCAGAACGCTGAAACCCCATCCGCACGGCCTCGAGCTCGGCGACCTCATCTCGATGCTCAAGAGAACGCAGGCGAAGAGCCTCGGGCGCTTCTTGACGCGCGAGCTCTCGCAGGTGGGCGACAAGCGAGCCAGGGAGATCATCGCGCGCGCCGACGCCGGGCTCACCACGCGCTCCTACCCGAAGCGCATTGCGCGCGAAAAGGCGCGATCGCTCCTCGAAGCGCTCGCGGAGACGCCCGTGTCCGCGCCGCCCAAGGGCGCGGTCGTGCCCATTGGCGAGGCCGCCATCTCGAAGGGGCTCATGCACGAGATCCCGGCCGCGTTCCACGCCGTGACGACGCGGCCGCCGGCGGTCCACCACGGCAATCCGTTCGTCGTCGAGGTCGGCATCGCCTGGGGGCGCAAGGACGCCCCGCACGTCGTCGTCACCGAGGACGGCCACCTCCGCGAGGTCGGTCGGGGCGAAGCAACGGACGACCACGGCCCGGCCAAGCTCCTACGCTTTGCGAACCGCGCCCCGCTCCTCTACGAGCAGGGGAGCTGCGCGATCACGCGCTCCGTCATGGACACGAGCCTCCGCCGCTACGGCGTCGACCACCCCACCGGGAGCCTGCCGCTCGGTCCGATGGTCATCCTCGTGCACGTCGCCTCCGTGTGGGTCCCATTCACATCGGAGTCGAAGGAAGCCGTCGCCGCCTTCCCGGAGCTCTCGCACGAGATCGCCCTCGGCCTGCAGGACGTCGGCCGCAAGCTCGGCGCCTACCTGCACAAGGAGCGCCGGCTCGAGGACGAGCTCGAGAAGCGCACGACGATCGAGCGCTACCTGCCGCACGTCGGCGACGCCGTCAGCGGGATCCTCGGCCTCTCCGGGGACGATCGCGCGCGCTTCGTCGAGCAGCTCGACAACGTCGTCAACCGGACAAGGAGCGCGCCATGACCGACCGCGAACGCGTCCTCGCCGTGATCGAGTCGGTCGCGAGGCAGGTGGTCGACGCCGTCACCCGGGGCGAGCTGCCCGCGCTCCACATCCCGGCCCGCACGCTCTCGAACGTGACCTACGACAAGCTGCGGGGCTACTTCGAGCTTGGCGACAAGGTGAAGACCCGCACGCTCGGCGCGCGCACCGCCAAGGCGTTCGCACAGACTCTGAAGCTCCTCGCGTTCGCCAAGGAGCTCACCGAGACAGGAGACTTCGCCACCAAGCGCGAGGCCTACTACGTGGCGAAGTCATGGGGCGACTGCCGCTTCGACGAGCAGACGAGCTCGGACGCCGTGCTCGACGACATCGAAGCGCTCGCCTCGCGCGCCGGCGTCACGCGTGAAGAGCTCGGCTTCTACCCGGAATCGCACGGCGGCTCGGTGGCCGGGCGGCTCGTCATCGAGGACGCCACCCCCGGCCGCCCACCCGTACGTATCAATCTCACCTCGCTCGGCACGGGCGCCTACACCGTCCCGCGCTCGATGGGCCACCTGGCGTTCGAGAGCGACGCCGAGTTCGTGCTCGTCATCGAGACAGGCGGGATGTTCCAGCGCCTCCACAACCACCGCTTCTGGGACTCGCACCCTTCCGTCCTCGTCGAGATGGCCGGCGTCCCGACGCGCGCCACGCGCCGCTTCGTCCGCAAGCTCGCCGACGACCTCCGCCTCCCCATCTATGTCTTCACCGACTGCGACCCCTACGGCTTCGCCAACATCTACCGCACCCTCAAGGCCGGCTCCGGAAACGCAGCCCACATGAGCGGGCTCCACGCCGTCCCGACCGCGCGCTTCCTCGGCGTCACGCCGCGCGACATCGTCGACTTCGGCCTCGAGGACGCGACCCACCCGCTCGACCAAACCGACAGGAAGCGCGCGCACGACGCGCTGGATCACGATCCCTTCTTCCAGGCACACCCCGAGTGGCGCGCCGCCATCGAAGAGCAGCTCGAGATGGGCGTCCGCGCCGAGCAGCAAGCCCTCGCGAAGTGGGGTCTGTCGTTCGTCATCGAGGAGTACCTCCCCAAGAAGCTCGCCCATCCCGAGTCGTTCCTGCCCTGACACAGCGTGGAGAATTGGCCAGCTACTGCTTCACTTCCACCGTACGCCGGCCGAGCATGTTCATGCGGGTGGTACGGATCGTGGTCGCCTCGACAATGCGGCCGTCGTCATAGTGGAAGCGCAGGGCGTCCTCCGGACACTGGACGATGCAGGCGCCGCACTCGATGCAGTTGTCGGGATTCGCGATCTCGACCTTGCGGCGCGTGCCGTTCATCTTCAGCACGTCGCGCGGGCAGACCTGCACGCAATCCGCGGCGCCGGTGCAGCGATCCTCCACGAGCTCGATGTGCGGGGCGTTGTGGAACGAGTTGATGTAACTCGCAAGCCAGGGCGTGGTGCCGGCCAGATCGATCGACAAGACGCCCATCCCGATCAGACACGTCAACGCCAACACCAGCCCGTGCGCGGGCGTCCACGCGCCGATTGCGAACAAGAGTCCGGCGCCTAGCAGCGCCGCCGCGACAACGAACGCAGCGAACGTGAGGTAGCGCGCACGCGTCCGCACCTGGAGCCATGGCACGAGCGCAAACAGCCCGGCGATCATGGCCGCCACGGCGACCTCGGTCGCTCCCGCGGTCCGCCAGCCGGCAAGGGCTGCCACGATCGGCAGCGCGATGATCAGCATCGTAACGCCCCACATCGAAGCCATCTCGAGACGCTCCCACAGCGGAAAGCGCATGAAACGCTCGCGCTTGTGCACGCGCGCACCGCGGTCGAGGAAGGCCGGCAGATCCTCGAGACGTGCCGGGCCCCAGCGCGTCGAGAAGCCGGTGGTCTCCGTGATGCGCCGCCGTTCGACGCCCGTCGCAGCCAGCTGCGGCAGGATGACCTCGCGGTGATCGACCTCGCTTTCGATGTGTGAGGTCCGGATCACCGAGATGATGTCGTGATGCGTCAGGTGCCCGCCCCCGGCCGCGCACCACACGTTGATTCCCTTGCTGTTGGCGACGAGCAGCCATGCGTCGTGCCCGCGCAGCGTGTCCTTCATCCGGCGCACCGTGAGCGTGAAGTTGCACGTGACAAGCACCGGCGAACCGCGCCCCGGCTTGCCGATGCGCACGAGACCCGTCCGCGCGCTGTGCGGAAACATGCGCAGCGCGGTGTCGCGAACGTAGGCGGGAAAGTCGATCGCCCTCATTCCTTCACTCCCTGCACGACCACGAAGCTGCCGGAAGCGAGTCGTTCTTCTTCCACGTGCGAAAACCCCGCGGCCTTGACGCGCTCGGTCAGGTTCTTCACGGGCCGGGTCGTGGTCTGGGTGAGCACGTACGTTGCGGCCACGACCGGCAAGCGCTTGAGCCGGTAGACCAGCCGCGAGAGACCGCTCTCGGGTGTGGTCTCGTCAGCGATCACGATCTTTCCGCCTGGGACCAGGCGCGAGAAAGCGATTTCGAGCGCATAGTCCTGTTCTTCCGGGGACATTTCGCTCATCGCCAGCGACGACACCACCGCGTCCAGGCTGGCCTCCGGGAAGCGATCCTCGATCTCCGCAGCGCCCAGCTCCACGAACTCCAGGCTGCCCTGCTCGGGCGCGGTTTTGTGGCGCGCTACGTCCAGCATGCCGCTGTCGATGTCGATGCCGGTCACGTTGGCTCCGCGCGCCGCGCACGCCAGCGACACGCCGCCCGTGCCGCAGCCGATGTCGAGGATGCGTTTGCCCGGAGCTGCAACGCGCTCAGCGATGCGCTCGTAGACATCCGCGATGTAGCCGCCCGACAGCATGCGAATGCCGCGGTCGTAGCGCTCGGGCGCCGACTCCAGGACCTTCATCCACACGAAGCTGCTCATCACGTCTCTCCTTTGCCAGCGGCGGCGCCATCGAGGAACGCGCCCACGGCCAGCTCCGGCACGTCGTCGAGTGAAGGCCACGCTCCCCCGCTGCCCCAGTGCTGGACGTACAGGAGCGTCAGCGTGCCGACGAACATCAGCGCCAGCTGCACGCCCGGGCGGTCGCTGCGGATCTCTCCGTCGGCGATGCCGTCGGACAGCACGGCCTCGATCTTCGACATGAACGGTGCGAGATGTTCGACGATCAGCGGGTAAGTCTCCTGACGGAAGCTCATGGCCTCGCGCACCACGACCTTGATGAACGCTTCTTCCTCTCGCAGGACGCTCACGTCCGCGGCGGCCAACGCCACCAGCCGCTCGCGCGTGTTGCCGCGGTCCTCAACGTCGGCGTAGCGCGCCACCGCTCGGCGCGCGCCCTCCGCGATCACCTCGCCAAACAGCCGCTCCTTGCTGTCGAAGTAGTTGTAGAACGTGCCCTTGGCGTAGCCTGCGGCGAGCGCGATCGCGTCCACACTGGCGCGCTCCAGCCCGTCGCGCGCGAAGTGCTCCGCCCCCGCCTCGAGCAGGCGGCGGCGCGCCTCGGCCTTGGCTTGTTGACTGACTCGCGGCATCGCTTCCCAGATTTATGGGTGACTAGTCACCCATAATAACTCTCCCCTAACTCCGCGCAATCCCTCGGGTCGCATTTTCTCGTCGGCCCGGTTCAGCCCACTGCAGGGTCAAAGAGCTCGGCCAGGTCCTCGGTCTCGAGCGGCTTGACGAGGTGCCGGTCGAATCCGGCTTCAGCGGTGCGGCGGACGTCCTCGGGCTGGCCCCACCCGGTGAGCGCGACCAGTTGCACCCGGCGGCCCCAGTCGGTCTTCCGGATGCGACGCGCGGTCTCGTAGCCATCGAGGTCGGGCATGCCGAGGTCGAGCAGCACGGTCGTCGGATGGAATCGCTCGACGACGCCGAGCGCGGAGCGCCCGTCGAGTGCGGTTTCGACCTCCGCGCCCATCATCGACAGGAGCGCTCGCAGCATCTCCACCGAGTCGGGGTTGTCGTCGACGACCAGCACGCGTTGGCCGCTCAGCGAGATCCTGTGCGGGCGCGAAGGCCTGGAGGACGGCGACGGCGTAGTTCGCAGAGGCAGCCGTACCGTGAACGTGCTGCCCTGCCCCAGCCCACTGCTTTGCACCTCGATGGTGCCGCCGTGCAGCTCGACGATCTGCTTCGACAGCGTCAGCCCGATACCGAGCCCGGCGCGCCCGCCGTCCGCCCCGTTGCCCGCTTGCCGGAACATCTCGAAGATACTGGGCAGGAGCTCGGGCTCGATGCCGATCCCCGAATCGACAACCCGCACCTCGACCTCGTTTTCAACCGACCGCGCCTCGATCCGGATGCTCCCTCCGGCTGGCGTGAACTTGACGGCATTGTCGAGCAGATTGGCGAACACTTGCGACAGGCGCGCCGGATCGCCATCGACCCAGAGCCCGGACTCCGGCAGCTCCAGGGAAAGCTCCAACGACTCGGCGGCAATCAGCGGCTCTTTCGTCTCGACCGCCGATTCCAGCACCGAAGCGATGGCGAGCGGATTGCGCCTGAGCTCGAGCTTGCCCGACGCGACTCGAGACAGATCCAGCAGATCGCCTACCAGCCGCGACAGCTGGCGAAGTTGCCGATCGATAACACCGAGCGCATTTCGCGCGACCCCGGGTTCAGCGATCGCACGATCCAGTACCTGCTGGGCACTGCGGATCGGCGCCAGCGGATTGCGGAGCTCGTGGGCCAGGGTGGCGAGGAAGATGTTCTTCTCCTCGTTCCGCTCATGCAGCTGTCGGACGAGCGCTGTGAGGTCGGCCTCGAGCTTCCGGCGGTCGGCATTCTCCCGTGCGAGAGCCGCATTGACTCTCGCCAGATCGCTGGTCCGCTCGCGGATCCGCTTTTCGAGGTCATCATTTGCTTTGCGGACCGCCTGCTCCGCTTGTCGGCGCTCCGACAGATCACGTGTCACCTTGGCGAAGCCCTGGAGCATGCCTTGCTCGTCGAACATCGGCGCGATGACGACATTGGACCAGTACCGCGAGCCGTCCTTCTTGACCCTCCACCCCTCGTCCTCGAAGCGTCCGTCGCAGAGCGCCTGCCGGAGCTCCTCGTCGGGCCAACCGCGCTCGACTGCCTCCTGGGGATAGAAGCACGAGAAGTGCCGACCGACGATCTCGCTCCCGGAGTAGCCCGTGAAGCGTTCTGCTCCTGGGTTCCACGTCACCACGTGCCCCGTCGCGTCCAGCATGATGATCGCGTAGTCGCGAACGCTCTCGACCAGCAGGCGGAAGCGCTCCTCACTCGCACGCAGCGATCGTTCGGCGCGTTCGCGCGCAAGTCGCGCGGCCGTAAGCGCGCGCGTCCGGCCAGACTTGGGCGACTGCATCTGTCGACAACATAACCAGTGTTCGCGCTGCCTGCCCGGACGCGTCGCGTTGGACGCGTCGCGTCTCAGCGCGGGAACAGCGTGTGCAGTGCACCGCAATGCGCCATTGCGCGTGCGATCGCCAGCAGAGCTGCAGCTTCGCGGGCGGCCGCCCGTGCGTCCGGTCGGCCGGCACTCGTATGACCATACAGGCCCGTCAAGTGCAAGCGCGTGGGAACACGCGGCGCCAGCACGCGCGCGAGCTTGTCGGCTTCGCCATAGGGAATTACGTCGTCGTCGCGCCCGTGGCAGATCACCACGGGACACGTGAGCCGGCGCAGCGCCAGACCGGGGTTCGCGAACAGGAGTGCGTCGTGTGCTCGTGATAGCCCGCTCTCCACCAGCTCGACGGCGCCCGGGATCACGCCGCAGCCGATCATGAACAGCTCCCGGTGTCGCTCCGGCACTTCCGGCGCGAGCTCGCGGGCGAAGGGCTCGAGGCGCCCCGGTTGTTTCAGCTCCATGCGCCCCCAGGTGCGGTACACCATCCGGCGCCACGCGGACTCCAGCTCCACCGTGCTGCCGCCACCGTGTTCGAGATAGGGCAGGATGTTGAGGAAGAGCGCGGGCGAGTTCAGCGGATCGCGCGCAAGCTTCACGTCGCCGTGCGGCGAACGCATGATGCCGTCGACGCAGAAGCGGATTGCAGCGTCGAAGTCGGCGTAGCCGCCGAAGGTGATGACGCCGTCGACCGCGCTGCCGAGTCGCGCCGCGACTTCGAACGCCGGCCAGGATCCGAACGAGATGCTGAACAGCGTGGGACGGCGATCAGGCGCAAGGCGTGCGCAAAGCGCGCGCGCCACGATCTCCAGGTCGTCCGGCGCGGCCGGATGCACGCGGAGATCGACGTAGGCCGGCAGGAACGGCGCGACGACGTGGAAGCCGGCCGTCGCCAGCACGCGGCAGAAGCGGTCGAGGCGCGGGTCATCGGGCCCGAGGAAGTGCAGCCCCGGCGCGATCAGGTAGGTTCCAACGGGTTCGCCGCGCGGGTGGTATTCGTAGGCCTCGAGCCGCGCCGGCTGATCGGGGTGATGCGTCTCGCCGGCGAGATAGGCGCGATGTCCCGCCAGCGGCCCCTCGCGCAGGATCCAGCTCGTGCGGCGGATCCCCGACGGCTCGCTGCTGTCCGCGGTCCATGGCCCGAGCCAGCGCAGCAACGACAAGAAGGGCCGGATGCGTCCTGCCACGCCCTTCTGCGTAGCCGAGCCCTCGACCGGCGGCCACCGTCGTCGTCACTTGAAGCACGGAGCGCACCGTGCGACAGGAAAGACATGCGCGACGATGGGCGGGTCACGATCGATCGCGAGGGAGCGGTCGCCATCCTGACGCTGGATAGGCAGGCACGGCGCAATGCACTCGCCGGAACGATGCGTGAGCAGCTCGCAAGCCATTTGCAGGTGATCGCGGACGATCCCGCGATCGGCACGATCGTGCTGCGTGGTGCGGGCGAGGCGTTCTGCTCGGGGACGGATCTCGAGATCCTGGCGTCACTCGCCGACGAGCCGGATGGCGACCAGGTGCTGGCACACATGCTGGAGGTGGACGCGGAAATCGTGGTGCGCCTCGCATGCGAGGTCGAACGGCCGACGCTGGCGGCGATCTACGGCGCCGCGGTGGGCGCCGGGCTCGGCCTCGCGCTCGCGTGCGACTACCGCCTATGTTCCGAGAACTCGCGGCTGTCGACGGGCTTCGCGCGAGCAGGCCTCGGGCCGGACTGGGGCGTGAGCTATTTTCTCCCGCGGCGCGTGGGCGCCGCGCGCGCGCTCGACATCACGCTGCGCAGCCCGCAGCTGGGCGCGATGGAGGCGCTCGCGATGGGTCTGGTCGACGAGGTCGCTCCGGCAGCAGCGCACGAGCAGCGCTGGCGGGAGCGCGCCCGCGCCTGGGCTGAAGTGCCGCCGCTCGCGCGGCAGGCGATCCTCGCCTCGATGCGCCGGGTGGACCGGGGCGAGCTGACGGCCGCGCTCTCCCAGGAGCGGGACGCACAGCTGGCCTGCTTCCGGACCGAGGCGTGTCGCGCGCGGATCGCGGAGCTGTTGGGGCGGACTCGGCACGAAGCGCCCGCCTGAGCGGCCGGCCCATTTCCTGGCAGCGGAATCCAGCATCGCTAGATCACTCGCAATTTGAAGAATCCGAGCGCACATTCCGTCCATCATCTGCTTCTCGCGTGCGCCCGGCGTGCGCCTCGTCAGGGGGAACGGAACGATGTCGAGAGCTGGAATCGTTGCCCTGTTTCTTGCGGTGCCGCTGCTCGGAGGAGCGGCGTCGGCACCCAGCGCCGATCCACCGAGCTCGCTGGAGCCCGGGCCGCACGGCGTCGTGACCGTGTCGCATGACCACGAGAAGGTCACGGCCTGCGACAGCAAGCACAGCGGCGCCAAGCTCACCTGCCGAGCGGAGCAGGAAAAGGCGGATGCCGCCCTCACGTTGCGGCTGGAACCGGTCCACACGCCTGCGCTGGTCGGCAAGGACCCGCGGAAGCCGGTCTCGGTCCGGATTCCGGGCGGGACCAGCCCCCAGACCGCTCGAGTCAGACTGCGCGCCGGGACGTGGCAGATCGACTGGAAGGGCCACAAGCAGCACGAGCGCTTCCTGATCGGCGACGGCGACGAGTTCCGGCTGGAGCTCACCACGCTGAGCGGGCGCTGTCACAAGGTGAAACGGGCCTGCATGCTGGATCCGACCCGGACCCAGCGCACGCTGAAGATCCCCGACTCCCAGCGCGTGCCGTCCCAGGGCGAGCAGGCCGCGGAATAGCCGCTGGGGCGAGATTGTCCCGGACGCGGAGGTCGCGCTATAGCGAGGACCTCCGAGAGCCGAGGAGCCTTCAGATATGCAAGATGTCCGGGCGCTGAACGATATTGTAGCCAAAGAGAGCGCCTTCATCGACGACCTGGTAGCGGAGGTCGGAAAGGTCATCGTCGGGCAGAGCTACATGGTCGAGCGCATCCTGGTCGGCCTGCTGGCGGGCGGCCACGTGCTGCTCGAGGGCGTTCCCGGGCTGGCCAAGACGCTCACCGTCCGCACCATCTGCGACGCCATCCACGCCAAGTTCGCGCGCGTGCAGTTCACCCCCGACCTCTTGCCCGCCGATCTCATCGGTACGGTCATCTACAACCAGAAGAACGGCGAATTCACCAGCAAGCTGGGCCCCATCTTCGCCAACCTGGTGCTGGCCGACGAGATCAACCGCGCGCCGGCCAAGGTGCAGAGCGCGCTGCTCGAGGCAATGCAGGAGCATCAGGTCACGATCGGCGACACGACATACCCGCTGCCCGATCCGTTCGTGGTCATGGCCACGCAGAATCCGATCGAGCAGGAAGGGACGTACCCGCTGCCGGAAGCGCAGGTCGATCGCTTCATGCTCATGATCAAGGTCGGCTACCCGTCGCGCGAAGAGGAGCGGACGGTGATGGACCGCATGACGGTGAGCCTGCCGGCAGCGGCCAAGCCGACCACCACGCCCGAGCAACTCGCGGACGCGCGCAAGGTCGTACGCGACGTGTACATGGATGATCGCGTCAAGGACTACATCGTGGACGTCGTGTTCTCGACGCGTGAACCGCAGAAGAAGGGCATGAAGGATCTGGCGCCGCTGATCGAATACGGCGCCAGCCCGCGTGCCAGCATCGCACTGAACCTGGCGGCGCGTGCCCACGCCTTCCTCAGACATCGCGGCTACGTCACGCCTGAGGACGTGAAAGCCATCGGTCCCGACGTACTGCGCCACCGAATCGTCCTGTCCTACGAGGCCGAGGCCGAAGAGGTCACGGCGGAGGACATCGTTCGGCGCGTGTTCGAGGTGGTAGAGGTTCCCTGACCCGCCACCCGTACGCGCACTTCCGGAATCAGGTCTGCTCGTGATCCCCAAGGAGCTCCTCAAGGCCCTCCGCAAGATCGAGATCACGACCAATCGTCTCGCTACGGAGCAGCTTTCCGGAAACTACACGTCCGTGTTCAAGGGGCAGGGGCTGGCCTTCCGCGAGGTGCGCCAGTACCAGCCCGGCGACGACGTCCGCACCATCGACTGGAACGTCAGCGCGCGCATGAACGAGGCCTACGTCAAGGTCTTCGTCGAGGAGCGCGAGATGACCATGATGCTCGTTGTCGATCTGTCGGCGAGCGAGCAGTTCGGCACCAGGAAGGCGAGCAAGTCGCGACTGGCCGCAGAGGTGGGAGCGCTGTGTGCCTTCAGCGCCATCAAGCACAACGATCGCGTGGGGCTGATCCTGGCGACCGACCAGATCGAGAAGATTGTGCCGCCCAAGAAGGGGCAGAAGCACGTGATGCGCGTGGTGCGGGAGATCCTCGGCGCCCAGCCCGAGCGCACGGGGACCGATCTGAAGGTCGCGCTGGAGACTCTGTACAGCGTCGCGCGGCGGCGCAGCGTGGCGTTCATCCTCAGCGATTTCTTCGCCGGCGACTACGAGCGCGCACTGTCACTGGCCTCGGCGCGGCACGACGTGATCCCGGTAATGCTGGTGGACCCGCGGGACGAGGAGCTGCCGGACGTGGGGCTGGCGAGCTTCGAGGATCTGGAGACGGGCGAGAGCGTGGTTGTCGACACGTCGAGCCCGCGCGTCCGCTCGTACTACGCCCACCAGATGCGGCATCTGCGCATGCAGCAGATCAAGCTGTTCCGCAAACTGGGGCTCGATCACTGCGTGGTCAGGACCGACCAGCCGTATATCAAGCCGCTGCACGACCTGTTCGCGCGGCGCGCGAAGAGGGCGCGGCGGTGAGGCGCCACGCTGCGATCGTGGCGATGCTGCTCGCCGCCGGGAGCATGGTCCGGGCGCGGAGCGGACTCGCAGCCGACGCCGGCGCCTCGCTGGACGCGGCGCCCGCGGTCGCAAAGCACGCAGGCGCAGCCAAGCACGCCGCAACGACGACCGACGCGGGCGCGCCGAAGGACGCTGCGACCGCACAGGACGCGCAGGCGGACGCGGGCCCCGCCGCCGCCGCACCGGACGGGGGCGCGTCCGACCAGGGAAGCGTCACGGCAAGCTGCATCGAACATCTGCCGGAGGGCAAGCTCCGCCCGAAGCTGACCGAAAAGCTCCCCGCGCGGGGCATCAGCGGCCACGTGGCCACGCTCACGGTGACCGTCGAGCACGGCAAGGGCGAGACGGTGTTGCCAAACGGCTTCCATCTGCAGCTCGGCGACGACAGCGAGCACGCCCTGGAGCGCGCGGGTTTCGCGCTGCCCGATCCGGACGGCGGCGCGGGGCCGACAATGAAGACCAAGGTCGATGGTCAGCGAGCGACCACGACCGTGGAGATCCCGCTGGTGCCCCTGCCGCCGAAACCGGGGCGCCAGAAACTGACGCTGCCGCCGTTGCCGATTGCCATCGCGCGCGCCAGCGGCGAGGTCATCACGCTGTGCACCGGGCCGCACGACATCACGGTCGACGACCCGACGGCGAGCACGCCGCACGCCAAGCCACATGGCAATCCCCAGCCACGCCGCCAGATGGAGGAGTGGACCACGGCGCGCAACGTCACCTACGCGGCGCTCATCGCGCTGGTGATCGGTGCGTTGGTGGCGTGGCTTCTGGGCCGCTGGCTCAAACGCGAAAAGCCCGTGCCTCCTCCTCCGCCGCCGCGCCCGCCCTGGGAAGTGGCGCTGGAGGAGCTGTTCGATACCCGACACGCGGGGCTCATCAAAGAACAGCGCTTCAGCGAGCACTTCGACCGCGTATCGCACACGGTGCGCAAGTACCTGGGCGATCGCTACGGCTTCGACGGCCTGGAAAGCACCACGCGGGAGATCCTGGGCCTCATCAAGCGCGTCACACCACCTGTGACCGTTGTGCCCGAGATCGAGATCTTCCTGCGCGAGGCGGACCTGGTGAAGTTCGCGCGCCTGACGCCGACCGAGGACGATTGCGAGACGGCGCTCGGGCGCGGCGAGCACATCGTAGGCAGCACGATCCCGCCGCTGACGACGGGACCAGCGCCGACGGTGCCGGGCGCCGCGCGGGCGGAACAGGTCGGTCAAGCCGGCGGCGACGACGAGCCCGCTGAAGTGGCCGAGCCGCGCTCTCCCTACGCGCCGCCCGAGCCCAGCGCCGAGGGGACAACGGAGCCCGCCGAAAAGACCGACGAGCCCGAAACAACGGAGCCCGCCGAAAAGACCGACGAGACGCAGCCCGACACGGAAGGGGGCGCCCACAGCGAAGACCCGCCGGACAAGGGAGGCACGGCGTGACCGACGCAAAGCGCCCCGACGCCAGGAAGCGCGCGCCGTCGCGACGCCCGTCAACGGGGCCCCGCGAAACGCCCGAGCGCGCCGCGCGGCGACGAACGTACGCGCGCATCGGCATCATAGTGCTCACCACGCTCGGCGTGGCGGTCGTAGCGCTGATGTATCCGGCCGTTGTGCGCGGCGACGAGCTGCTCGCTGCGACCTGGCGCCAGAAGTGGTTCCTGCTCGGCCTGCTCGCGGTGCCGTTCGTGTTCTGGCGCAGCACCTTCGGCGAGGATCGCCGCACGCCGCGCCTGAGGCTGGGCACGCTGGCGCCGCTTCGCACCGGCCCCTCGGGCTGGCGTGTCTGGCTCAGGGACGTACCGGGAGTGGTGCGATCCGTCGGCCTGATGCTGCTCATCGCGGCCATGGCCCGACCCGTGAACACGCTCCGGCCGCAGACGGCGGATGAGTCGGGCATCGATATCGTGATCGTGCTGGACCTGTCCGGATCGATGCAGGCTGTGCTCGACAACCTGCCGCCCGATCTGATGCACCTGGCGCCAAAGCGCTCCCGCGCCGAGCGTCCGACGCGGCTCGACGGCGCGAAGGCCGTCATTCGCGACTTCATCTCGCGGCGCAAGACCGACCGCATCGGCGTAGTCGTATTCGGCAAGGAAGCGTACGTGCTTTCGCCGCCCACGCTCGACTACCACCTGCTCGATACGCTCGTCAGCAAGATGCGGCTCAAGCTGATCGACGGCAGCGCGACGGCCATCGGCGACGCCCTGGGCGTCGCGATCGCACGTCTCAGACACAGCCACGCGCGCAGCAAGGCCGTCATCCTGCTGACGGACGGTGACAACAATGCCGGCCGGATCGCGCCCGAGTACGCCGCGCACCTGGCCAACGTGGTCGGCGTGCGCCTGTACCCCATCCAGATCGGAGCCGGCAAGACGGGCGAGGTGCAGGACGGCTTCGACCTGTTCGGTCAGCCGCGTTACGTCACCGTCCCCTTCCCCACCAATCCCAAGCTCCTGAAGAAGCTCGCGGCAAAGACCGGCGGCGAGATGTACGTTGCCACGGACGCGAAGGCGCTCGAGGCCAGCTTCCACGACGTGCTGAACAAGCTGGAGAAGACGCGCTTCGAAGCCAGCATCGCCAGCTACGAGGACCTGTACAGCTTTCTGTTGCTGCCAGGCGTGCTGCTCCTGGCGCTCGACGCGCTGCTCCGCGCGCTCTTGCTCCGGAGGTTCCCGTGAAGTTCGCCCAGCCGCTGTGGCTGTTCGGGACGGCATTCGCGCTGGTGGTTGCGGCGTTCCTGATCGCGGGCGGAATACTGCTTCTGCGCTCGGTGAGGCGCTTCGGCGACGAGGACCGGATCGGCGCGCTCGTCACGGGCCGGGCCGGCGGGCGGCGCTCGGTCAAGGGCGTCTTGCTGGTGCTGGCCGTGGCGCTCGGCTTCGTGGCACTCGCGCAGCCGCAGTACGGGCGGGGCACCAAGCTGATACCGGCAACCAACCTCGACGTGATCATCGTGCTCGACTACTCGAAGAGCATGTATGCGCGCGACGTGAAGCCGTCGCGCATCGCGCGGGCCAAGAGCGAGGTCGCACGGCTGATTGGCGACCTCCCCGGTGCGCGTTTCGGCGCCGTCGCCTTTGCCGGCGAACCGCTCAGCTTCCCGCTGACCAGCGACGGAAGCGCCATTGCGCAGTTCTTCCGCCAGCTGACGCCGAACGACATGCCCGTGGGCGGGACGGCCATCGCGCGCGCGCTGGAAGCCGGACGCGACCTGCTCGACCGCGACCCGGTCTCGAAGAAGCACCGCCGCGTGATGGTGCTGGTGACCGACGGCGAGGATCTCGAGGGAGATCCGGAGAGCGTCGCGGAATCGGCGGCAGGCGACAACATCACCATCGACGTGGTCCAGATCGGCGGCCGCACACCTGAACCGATCCCCGAGGTGGACGAATCCGGGGAGGTCACTGGCTGGCGCACCGACGCGCAGGGAAAGCCGCTCACCACGTCGCTCTCGGCGGAAGGCGAGGCGCAGCTCGCGAAGATCGCCCAGGTCACGCACGGGCGCGTGGTCCGGGCCGAGCATGGCTCCACGGGGATCCGGAAGATCGCGCGCGGGCTCAAGCGCATGATGACCGAGGAGCTCAGCGAGAAGGTCGAGACCGTGTACGCGGACGTGTACATGTACCCGCTCGGTCTGGCCATCCTGCTGCTCCTCCTGGAGACGTTCATCTCCCAGGCAAAGAAGCGCTCACGTCCGACGATCGTGCCGCCGCCGCCCCGCAAACGGCGCAAGACAAAGAAGCGGACGGTCGAGCGCGCGGCCGCAGGCGCGGTGCTGCTCCTGCTCGGCCTTGTGCTCGCTGCAGGCTGCGGCCACGGACCCGACAAGCTGTTCAGACGCCACGCGCCGGCGGTCGACGATGCGATCGAGGCGCTCGACGCCGGCGACGCAGGCGCAGCGGCGGATCTGCTCGAGGGCTATCTCTCGACCGGCAGGTGCGACAAGCGGGGAATCGGCGCGCCGGAAAGCGTCCGCGAGAAACACAACGCGGGCTTCGACCTGGGCTTGGGACTGTTCCGAATCGGTGAGCAGTTCGGACGCCGCTTCGGCGACGAGGAAGAGACCGCCGGCGATGGCGGGGCGACGCCCCAGAGCCGGGCGGAGGCGGCCAAGCGAAGCGAACAGATCGACTGCGCGCTCAAGATCGTCACGCTTATTGCCGGCGACGACACGGTGCCCATCGACCTGCGCGCGCGCGCGTACTACCTGGCGGGCAATCTGGAGTTTCTGCGGAGCCACTACCAGACCGCCGTCGATCACTACGACTCGGCGCTCAAACTGATACCGGGTTTCCCAGGCGATGCGGGCGACGGCATCGGACGGGACGCAGCGTGGAACCGCGCCATCGCCCTCAAGCGCATCCGCGACCAGAAGCACGACGCCGGCCCCGACGCGCAGCCCGACGCGCAGCCCGACGCCAGTCCGGACAGCGGCAAGGACGGCGGCAAAGACGGCGGCAAGGACGGCGGCAAGGACGGCGGCAAAGACGGCGGCAACGGCAAGGACGGAGGCAAAGACGGCGGCAAGGGACAGGGCCGGGACGGCGGCGGACCTGACGGCGGAAGCCGCCCCGACGCGGGTCCGCAGAACCAGCCCCGCCCGGACGCAGGTCGTCCCCCGCCGTCCGGAAACCAGGACCAGCGAATGCTGGACATGTTGGAGCGGGCTCCTACGTTGCAGCAACAGGCCGCGAAGAACCAGGCATCGCAGAGCCAGGTACGCGGCATGGAGGACAAGTGAGGGCCGCTTTCACCGCTGCGACAACCGTGCTGGCCGCCGTGGCCGTGGCGGTTCCTGCGCACGCCCTCTCGCTCCAGACCCAGGTCAGCTCGCACCGCGTCGGCGTGGGTCAGAGCTTCACGTTGCAGCTGACCGCAATGGGCGACTCGGGGTCGGCAACACCGGGTAGCCCGCGGCTGAGCGTGCCCCCGGGCATCACCGCGAGCCCGCCCAGCGTCTCGACGCAGCAGCAGGTCTCCATCGCGAACGGGCAGATCCAGCAGCGTACGGGCATCAGCGTGACGTGGACGCTCAGTGCCTCGCGCACGGGAACATTCCGCATTGGACCCGCGACAGTGCAGGTCGGCAGCGCGCGCATGAGCGGACAGACCGTGACCGTGGAAGTCGTCCCCGCCGGCAGTGCGCCGTCCTCGCCCGGCACGGGCTCCTCGCCGAACTGGCCCTTCGCGGGTCCCAACCCGTTCGGACAGGGCAGCCCGTTCAACTCGCTGCCCGGCTTCAGCTTCAACTTCGGCAACAACAACGACCAGGACCAGGACCTCGACCTGCTGCCGAGCTACCCGGACGAGCTGAAGATGGATCGCGCCCTGGACCCGATCGCGTTCCTGCGCGCGGCGGTGAAGCCGAAGGACGTCGTGGTCGGGCAGCAGCTCACACTCGACATCTATGCCTACGGCCACCGGGGCCCGTTCCGCGAAGTGAACACGTCGGAACCGAGCAAGACGGATTTCCTGTCGTGGTCCATCATCGAGAACTCGTACGGGCAGCAGGAGTACCAGGTGCCGATCGACGGGAGCGTCTGGTACGCGATGAAGATCCGCGAGCTGGCGTTGTTCCCGATCCGTTCGGGCACCTTGACGATCGGTCCGATGACGATGGGATTCGACGGCCGGGGCTATCCGTCGCAAGGGCAGAACCTCGGTCTGGTGCGCAAGACCCGCCCCATCCAGATCGTCGTCGCACAGCCGCCTATGGCGGGGCGGCCCCCGGGTTACCGGCTCGGCGACGTTGGACAGTTCTCGCTCAGCGCCAACGTGGAGCCGCGGAATCTCACGCAGGGCGACGCGCTGTCGGTCGTCGTCAAGCTCTCGGGCACCGGCAATCTGCCCTACAAGCTCCGCACGCCGGAGCAACGGGGAGTGGAGTTCCTCGAACCGAGCACGGTCGACAAGATCGGACCGCAGGGCTCGACCATCGGCGGCTGGCGCAAGTTCACGTACGTCGTGAACGTGGACCGCGCGGGACACCTGGATCTGGGAAAGATCCAGCTGCCGTACTGGGATCCCGACAGGAACGCGTATGAAACGGCGACCGCGAACCTGGGCAGCGTCGAGGTCACGCCCGACAAGAAGGCGGCAGCGGAAAACTCCAAACCAACGTCCGACGACCCGCTCGCCAATCTCCTCTCGCTCAGGAAGACGCTGGGCGCACCTGCGGTCAAGCCGATGGACGTGGCGGACCATCGGTGGTTCTGGGAGCTGCTCTTCGCCGGCCCGCTCGGTGTGGTTGCTATCAGCGCAGCCGTCGGCCTGGGTCGCGGCATCGGCGACAAGGTGCGCGCGCGGCGACGGGCCCACGGCACGCTGGCAAACCAGGCGCTCGCCGACGCGAAGGCGGCGGCGAGCGCGGGCGACATCGCACGCACGGCCAGCGCGGCCGAGCGCGCCGTCTTCATGGCCATCGAGGGGACCAGCGGACTCAAGGCCCGCGCCGTGCTGCGCGACAAGCTGCCCGAGGAGCTCGAGGCGGCGGGTATCTCCGACCCGCTCTGCAGCGACGTGACGTCGCTGCTCGACGAGTGCGACGCGGTGCGCTTCACGGGGTCGTCGCAGGGCTCGCCCGCCGAGCTGTCGGACAAGGCGCATGCTGTAGTCAAGCAGCTGCTCCGGAAAAACCGCCGCAGCCGAGGGGACGCTTGAGCCGTCCACCGGGACTCTGCGCTGCCATTGTGCTCGCCACGCTCCTCGTGGCAGGGGCAGCGAGCGCGGCCATGCCGCCGACGCCGGCGTCCGCGGCGCCTGCGACTTCCAGCGCTGCCGGAGCCACCCCGGCGCCCGCTCCGGGCGACTCGCCAGCGCTGTTCCGGAAGGGCGTAGAGGCCATCCAGCGCGGCGCAACCGACGAGGCGATCGACGATTTCGAGCTGCTCGCCGACCGCGGCTTCGTCCACCCCGACGCCAGCTTCGACCGCGCCGTCGCCTACGTGGACCGCGCGCGATCGCACCATGCGCATCCGGGCGATCTGGGTCGAGCCGCTGCCGCACTCGAGGAGACGCTCCTGCTCAGACCGGGCGACAGCCAGGCGGCGCATGCACTGGTTCGCGTACGCGAGGAGATCGCGCGGCGGAGGACGCACGAGGGCGATTCTCCTGTCACCGCGACGCCGTCGATCGCGCGCGCGGTGGCGGGGCTCCTGCCCGAGGACCTGTGGGCGTTCGGCGCCGCGCTGGGATCGCTCTTGCTCACGGGAGGGCTCATCGCCCGGCGATTGTCGAAGCGACCCCATGTGGCGCTCGGTGGCGCCATCTCCATCGGAGTGGGTACGTTGCTGCTGGCGCTCGGCGGCGGACTCGCCGCAGCCGCGCGCCATTTCCGGGTTACCTCCCGACCAGCGGTGGTGGTCGTCGACCAGGCGCGGTTGCTCGACGCGGCGGGCCGTCCGATCCAGCAGAAGAACGGCGTGCCCGAACACGTCGCCGTCCCCGAGGGCGCGAAGGTGCACATCGTCGGCCACGAGGGGCAGCTCGCGAACATCGAATGGGGCACGACCCGGGGCTGGGTTCCGGAAAGCCAGCTGCGCGTACTCGTGCGGCCCTGAGGGCATGCTGCCGGCGGCCGTTGGGCACACCGCCGGCTTCGGGCGACAAGCCGCGCTCTCACCGGCCGCGCGGTCGGGCAGCGCCGTTGTCCCGTTTCAATCGGCCTCCGCCGTGCTACATGTTGTGCCGTGTGGGTACGCCGTTCGGCAATCCGTCCCGTCGCTTCCTACGCCCGCGTGCCGATGCACGCCCTGGACGCGGTCCGCGACAGTCTGGCGGAGGACGACGACGAGGCGCGCGCGCAGCTGGATGACGCTTTCGAGCGCTTCGAGCGCACGCAACCCACGCTGGCCGCCTACGTCGCCGAGGCCCTGAGCCGGCCGCTGGACGAGACCGCGCTGGCGCTGGGCTATTTCCTCGCGCTGGCCGTGTGGCTCGGCTTCGAGCAGGCGCACGGCGAGCACATCGACGAGGTCGGCGAGGACGAGCTGGCCGCGACCGAGGAGCTCCTGTCGCTCGACGAGCAGCTGCGCCGGGCCGATCCGGCCGAGGCACTCGACAGCGACGACGTGGTGGCGATGGAGCAACCCCACCTGCTGGAGTTCGTGCACGAGCACGTCGACGCCACGCTGGAAGCCCACGCCGACGAGATCGACGTCGACGACGTGCACACGGTCTACCGGCTGGTGCTGATCGAGGTGCTGGCGCTGTCCTACGCCGTGCAACGCCCCGCGGGCTATCCGGTCGCCAAGAGCGAGCTCCTGGCCTGATTCCTGCGGCGGTGCTGCACGATTCCAGCTCTGCTCCAGTTGTCGCGTCGGGGCCCGGAACGACCGGAGCAGTGGTAGACTCCGCATCCCCCGCGGGCCCTCCCCCACGCCCGCAGAAGGACAGGCCATGGCTTCCTCTTCGCGTTCACGACTCGCATCCCGGCTCCTGATCGGCGGCATCGCGACGCTGCTCGTCGGCGTCGGATGCGGTGGCTCCACCGACATCGGCTTCCAGGGCTACGACGGCGGCGCCGGCACGCCCAATGCGGGGACCGGCGGCAGCGGCACGGGCACCGGCGGCACCGGCGCTGTCGGCACCGGCGGCACCGGCGTCGGCGCCGGCGGCACGGGCGTCGGCACGGGCGGCGTCGGCACGGGCGGCACCGGAGTGACCGGGGGCGCAGGTGGAGTCCCCGCGGGCGGCTCCGCCGGAACGGGCACGGGCGGCACCGGCGGCGTCGTGTGCGGCGGCCAGGTCTGCACCGGCGCCAGTATCCCCGGAATCGGCCAGGCGGATCCCTGTTGCAGCAGCAACAACAAGTGCGGTCTGACCAGCCCGGCCCTCGGCGGGCAGTGCGCGGAAAAGAACCAGGCCGGAAAGGTTGATCCCAACTGCCCGCCGTTGAACCAGGGCGGATTCCAGCTCGCCGGGTGCTGCAAGCCGGACAATCACTGCGGCTACATGGACACGTTCATCGGACTCGGCTGTGTCGACCCGTCCCAGTTCGGCGCGCCCAGCACGGGCACGTGCAACTACAACGGCGGCAGCGGCGGAACCGGCGGCAGCAGCGGAGCCGGAGGGTCGGGCGGAAGCGCGGGCAGCGGTGGCGCCGCGGGCGGCGGCGGAACCGGCGGAACGGGCGGCAGCGCCGGCGTGAGCTGCGGGTCGACGACCTGCAGCGGCGGCGACAAGTGCTGCGCCGTCGAGCCGGCCCCGGGCTACTGCACGGCGACGAACAACCAATGCACCTGCACCGGCGCGAACTGCACCACCACCGACATCCAGTGCGACGGGCCGGAGGATTGCCCCGGGCAGGTGTGCTGCGGCGTGTTCGACTTCCAGCAGAACCGCTACACGCGGACCGAGTGCCGCAACAGCTGCGCCAGCAGCGGCGGGACGATCCGGCGCGAGATGTGCCACCCGGGGCAGACCTGCTCGAACCCGAACCAGACCTGCGGCCAGACGCCGGGGCTGCCGGCCGGCTACAACTACTACCGCTGCAACTGATCGAGCCCAGGCGCTCGATCAGCCACATTCCGGAGCAGCGAGCGCGCGCGGAGGTCAGCCGTCGCTCTTGGCCGCGCGCGCCTGCTGCGCGGCCTCGAGCCGGTCGTGGATGATCTGGCGGAGCGACTGGAGGTCGTAGCGCGCAGGGCGATCGCCCTCCGGCATGTTCGCAACTTGCTGCGCGATGTTGTCGGCATGCTCGCGCGGCTTGTCCGGCACCTTGAGGGCCTGGCCGAGCTTCTCGAGCGCGGCCTGCTCCGCCTCTGTCACCACGCCGTCGAGCCGCGTCATCCAGGAGGCAACCGCGTAGACGAACAGGCGATCTTCCTTCGACATCCCGCGGCGGTCGATCTCGCCCATGTCCACCGGGCTCTTCGTCGCGGCCTCGATCTCGTTGATCTCCTCCAGCTCGAGCCCTTCCTCCAGGGCCGTTCGCACGATGGCGTCTGCCTCTTCCGGATCCAGCTGCCCGTCCGCCCAGCCGACGGCCGCCAGCGCGATGTACACGTCGCGCCCCAGGCCCTGCTTTCCTTCCGCCATATCCATGCCTCCAGGGAACGTTCGAGGGCAGGAAACAGCCCGCCTGCCCCTCCAGACCGGGCTTTCTAGCACAGCCCAGGCGGCGCGGGTGAGCCGCTTGTTGGAAAGAAGGCAGGCGAAATGGCCCAGGATCGCTGTAACATCCCGCCCCATGCGGCTTATCAAGCATGCGAGCCGGGCGCTGCCTCTGGCGCTCGCGGTGTTGCTGCTCGCCGCGCCCGTCTGGGCCGACAGCGCAGCGGAAACCCGCGCGCGCGGCCTGAACCGGGACGCGATGGAGCAGGACTACCTGGCGACGAGCTTCAAGGCGGCGGTCGCCAAACTGCAGACGGCGCTCAGGGCGTGCGGCGACAACGGCTGTCCGAAGGAACTGGTCGCCAAGATCCACGCCAACATGGGGATCGTCTACAGCGCGGGCCTCGGCCAGAAGGAAGACGCGGTCGAGGCCTTCAAGGACGCGCTCCGGCTGGACCCCACCATCACGCCCGACAGCAACTACCTCACCGGCAACGTCCAGAAGGCCTTCGACAAGGCGAAGCAGCAGATGGGCTCCAATCTCGCGATCGAAAAGCCCGTCGCTGTGCTCAAGGAGAAGCCCTGGACGGAGCAGGCCACGTGGCATCCCGTGCCGGTGTACGTGGAGTTGCCGGACAACGTGAAGGCGTCGCGCATCGTCGTCCGTTACAAGGCTCCGGGGCAGAAGGACTGGAAGGAGCTCGCCCTCGAGAAGCACGGCAAGGGTTGGGGAGGGTACATCCCCTGCTTTGCCGTCCAGAAGACCGGCACGCTGGTCTACTTCACGACAGCGTTCAACGCGAACCTCGATCGCGTCGCCAGCGCGGGCTCGGCCGAGAATCCGCGCAAGGTACAGCTGAAAAAAGCCATCAATGCGCGCCAGCCGCAACTGCCGGGGGCCGTGCCTCCCTCCGAATGCCCGAAGCCGGTGGAAGGGCTGAGCTGCGGCTCCAACGACGACTGCCCGGGCAACAAGGTGTGCGTCGAGCTCACCTGCGTGGACGCTTCAACGGTGAAGAATCCGGAGAAGGAGAAGGACAAGAAGCGCAAGAAGAACTGGATCGGAATTTCGTTCTCGCCCGATATCAGCATCGTCGGTTCATCGAGCGATGCCTGCAGCCAGTCCGCGCAGAGCGACGGCAAGCTGTCGTGTTTCTACTCGGGAGGGCAGCAGGTCACCGAAAACCCCCTTGTGGACAACGGCACGCTCAACGGCGGCGTCGCGCTCGGCACCATGCGTGTGATGGTGTCCTACGACCGGGTGCTCGGAAAGCGCATGACCATCGGAGCGCGCGCCGGCTTTATCTTCCTCGGTCCGCCCAAACGCGACGACGGCAAGACCTTCCTGCCGCTGCACCTCGAAGCGCGCTTTGCCTTCCATTTGCGCAAGGATCCGTTCATGGGCAAGGGCGTCCGGCCGTACGTCTTCGTGAATGCGGGCGTCGGCGAGAGCGCTGCGCGTATCACGACGCCTATCGTAGTGAGCACGCCCCAGCAGCCGAATGGCAAGCAGTTCAAGGTCAACGTCTACCAGACGGGCGGCGTGGCCTTCGGCGGGGCGGGAGTGGGCCTGCAGTACGCCGTCTCGCCAAAGGCCGCGATGGTGATCGAGGTGGCCGGCCGCGAGACGTTCCCGACAACGTCAACGGTCATTGCACCCTCGCTCGGGTTCGCGTACGGCCTGTAGAACACATGGAACTGACCGCCGACGCCGACCTTCCGTTTCCGCGCGATGTCGTATTCGACGCCTACCGCGACAAGCTCGTCGATCTGGTGGACTTCCTGCCGAACATCCGCCGCATCGAAGTGAAATCGCGGAAGGAGGACGGCGACCTCGTCAGCCTCGTCAACGAGTGGCACGGCGGCGGGGAGATCCCGGCGGCGGCGCGCGTCGTGCTCAGCGAGTCCATGCTGAGCTGGACGGACTATGCCGAATGGGACTCGAAGGCGTACACCTGCAAGTGGCGCATCGAGACGCACTCGTTCAGGGACGCCGTGGACTGTCGGGGGCTGAACCACTTCGTCGACGTCGACGGCAAGACGCGACTGGAGATCCGCGGCACGCTCACGATCGACGCGAAGAAGGTCAAAGGCGTGCCCAAGCTCCTCAGCAAGAGCGTGAGCAAGACGATCGAGGACTTCCTGGTCAAGAAGATCACGCCCAACCTCATCGAGGTGAGCGACGGTCTGCGGCGATACCTGGAACGGCAGCAGAAGGCGTGACACACTCGCGGGCGTGAACGTCCGCATGCTCTATTTCGCCGCGGTGCGCGACGCGCTCGGCACGAGCGAAGAACAGCTCGAACTGCCCGCCGGCGTCGGCACCGTAGGCGCGCTCGCGGCGCACCTCGAAGAGCTCCACCCCGCCCTCTCCGGCCGGCTCGCGGGCGTGCGCTTTGCCGTGAACGAGGAGTTCGCCGAACCCGGCTCCGCCCTCGGCCCCGGCGACATCATCGCGGTCATTCCGCCCGTCGCGGGCGGGTAGGAAACGGCTCTTCCGTTGCGGGCGGCCCACGGGAGCCTCTTGACATGATTAACTGGATAATTAATCATTCAAGCATCTCGCAACAAAAGAGGAGGGCAGCGAGCATGAAACCCACACCTCCGGGCTGGCCCCGTATTTCGTCGGCGCTCTACTACGAGGACGCCGCACAGGCGATTGACTGGCTGTGCCGCGCGTTCGGCTTCGAAGTCCAGATGAAGGTCGAGGGCGAAGGCGGGCGCATCGAACATTCCGAGCTCGTGTTCGGCGGCGGCCTCGTCATGGTGGGCGAGGCCAGCAAGACGGAGCGGTTTCCCTACCGCCGCGCTCCGTCGCAGGTCGGCGGCGCCAACACGCAGAACATGATGATCTACGTCGACGACGTCGAGGCGCACTGCGAGCGGGCGCGCAAGGCGGGCGCGGAGATCACCACCGAGCCCGAGACGCACGACTACGGCGACGACTACTGGGCCGACCGCGGCTACCAGTGCCGGGACATCGGCGGCCACCACTGGTGGTTCTTCCAGCGGCTGCGCAACCCGCCGGCATGAGCGCGGTCGACCAGACCTTCGCGGCCCTGTCCGATCCGACGCGGCGCCGCGTGGTCGAGCTGCTGAAGAGCGGACCGCGCCGTGCGGGCGAGCTGGCGGACGAGCTCGACGCCAGCCGCCCCGCCATGAGCCGGCACCTGCGCGTGCTGCGCCAGAGCGGGCTCGTCGAGGTCATGGCAGGCTCGCTGGAGGACGACGCGCGGGCGCGCAGCTACCGCCTATGCGCCGAGCCGTTCGACGAGCTCAGGAGCTGGGTCGACGACGTGGAAGCGTACTGGGCCGGACAGCTCGCGGCATTCAAGGGCCACGCCGAGCGACGCCGCGGCGGGAAGCGGAAATGAGCGCGGGCGATTCCGCGCGCGTTAGCGTGTTCGTCGCGGTCGCTCCGGCCGACGCTTTCGAGATCTTCACGCACGAGATCGATCTGTGGTGGAGGCACGGCAAGAAGTACCGGATCGCCGGCCGCAGGCGAGGCCGGCTCGTCTTCGAGGAGGGCCCCGACGGGCGCCTGTTCGAGACCTTCGAGCTGCCCTCCGGCCCGCGCACCTTCGAGGTCGGGCGCGTCACTCTCTGGGAGCCGCCCGGGCGCCTCGAGCTGGAGTGGCGCAACGTGACATTCAAGCCGGACGAGAAGACGACGGTCGCCGTCAGCTTCGAGCCGCACGGCGACGGCACGCTCGTCACGGTCGTGCACAGCGGCTGGAGCGCGCTCCGCCCCGATCATCCCGCGCGCCACGGGCTCACCGGCGCAGACTTCAGTCGCTCGACCGGCCTGTGGTGGGGCGGGCTCCTGACCTCGCTGCGCGAGCACGTCGCCAAGCGCACCGCATGCTAGGCGCTACGCGATGACGGTGTGCAGGAACCGCCCGCGCCGGTAGCTCGAGACGTAGACCAGCGCGAAGGCGAAGTAGGTCAGCGCCACCACCTGCCACAGCCGGTGGTAGCCGAGCTTCAGCACGAACACGACCAGGATCGCGGCCGGCACCTGGAAGGCGAAAATCACCAGCGCGTCGAGCTTGAGCGTCTGCTTGGTCGCGCCCGCGCCCTGGATGGCCGAGCCGAGCACGATGCCGATGCCGAGCCCGACGTAGCTCCAGCCCACGTAGCGCACGTAGCTCACGGCCACCGCCAGCACGGGCGGCGCGTCGTCGAAGAAGCCGACGATCTGCTTGCCCCAGATCCAGTACGCGGCAGCCAGCAGCGCCATCATCACGACGTCGTAGAGCGCGGCGTACCAGCCGCTCTGCTTGGCGCGGGCGCGGTTGGCAGCGCCCAGGTTCTGGCCCATGAAGGTCTGCGCCGCGCTGCCCCAGCCGAGCCCCACGAACAGCGCCATCGTCTCCAGGCGGAACACGATGCCCAGCGCCGTGGTCGCCGACTGGTCGGTGGCGGTCGTGTAGGCACGCGCCACTACGGCCTGCACGACCAGCATGGCGACGATGCGCACCACGAGCTGCGTGCTGGACGGCCAGGCGATACGCCAGATGGAGCGCAGGATCCCGAAGTCGGGCCAGCCGCGCGAATCGCTGCGGAAGAGCTCGAAGCGCCGCACGATGATCACGACCAGCGGCGCCAGCACGAGAATCCGCGCCAACACGGTGGCCCACGCCGCCCCCATCAGCTCGAGGCGTGGCAGGCCGAGCGCCGCGGCGATCGGCGGCCCCCAGCGGAACACCGGCGGTGCCGCGCCCGCGCCGTACACCAGCACCACGGCCAGGAACAGATTGGTGGCGTTGGCCGTCAGCAGCATCGAGACGGGCGTCTTGCTGCTGCCGAGGGCGCGCTGGATGGTCGTCAGGTGCAAGAGCAGGAAGATCGTGATGCTGCCGCCGACCATCACGCGCAGATAGCGGGTGCCTAGAGCGGCCACGTCGCCCTTGGCGCCGACAATGTCGACCATCATTGCGTGCGCGCCCACGATGCCGAGCAGGCCGTACAGCACGCCGAGAGCCGAAACGAGCAGCGTCGACTGCCACGCCACGCGGCGCATGCCCGCGATGTCGCCCTCGCCGTAACGCCGGCTGATGATCGCCGCGGTGCCGACGGAAAGCCCATAGCTCAGGATGGTACCGAGCGCGGCCACTTGATCGCAGATGCCGATCGCGCCGAGCGCGGGACCCGCCACGCCCGGCTCCAGGCGCGAGATCAGGTACGCATCGACCAGATTGAACGTGGTCTGCAGCCCCATGCCGAGCGCGAGGGGCGTACCGAAGCGCGCCACCTGGCTGGCCAGAGGCTTTTCGAGAATGCGCCGGGCAGCCTCATCCATCGGCATCCCTGGCGCCCACGCGCTCGAAGCAGGTGTCCGGCACGCGGCGGCGGCGGCGGCGGTCCAGCGTGAGCTCGACGAAGCGGTCCGTCACCGGATCGTTGTAACCACTGCACGTCGCGGGCTCGGCGTCTTCTTCGGCGTAGAAGCGCGGAATGCGTGCCATCAACAGCTCGCGCACGTACTTGCCCACCAGCGAAGCGAGCATCACCAGCACGTGGCGCGCGTCGGCGTCCTGCTCGAAGCTGAGGTCGCCAAGCCCGGGGAAGCGGTACGCGCTGAGCGCGCGGCGCTGCTCGACCACGGCGTGCAGCCGCCCCGACAGCGGCCCGAAGAAGCGCGGGTAGTCGCCGATGCCGCCGACCTTGCCGCACACGGCGCGCACGTCGGAGCCAGCGTGCTCGCGCAGCGACAGCACCAGCTGCTCCATCGCGTGCAGATCCGCCGTGAAGCGGCTGTGGCCGGCCGCGCGCTTGTCGTTCAAGAGCTTCGTACACACGACGCTGCTCTGCACGCGCAGGATCTCGATGCCGCGGCGCCCGAGCGCTGCGCGATGCCCGCGCACCCTGGAGAGCAGCTCGTCGTCCGCCTCGAACGCTTCGCCTTCCGCCGACCAGCACTGCGCCTCCACGTGCGACGGACACGGCACGCGCAGCGCCGCGCCTTCCAGGCTCAGCGCCTCGAACAGCTCGCGCGGGCTCTGCGCCTCCGGCGCCGCGAGCGCGCGCGCCCACGCCTCGCCGAGCGCGACGCGCCCATGCGACACGAGCCGCTTGGAGTCGTCCAGATCCTCGGCCACGCGCGCCGGCAGCTTGCGCCTGAGCGCGCGCTCTGCCGGCTCCCGAACGCGCGCCAGCACGGCCGTGACCACCAGCGGCCCCAGCCGCGCCCCGAGCCCGTTCTCGTCGGCGCCGATGCAATACGCGTGAGCTGGATCAACGGAAGCCAAAGCGCCGGGAGCATAGCTTCGCCGCGGCGCGGGAGACCAGGGCGGGCGGATGCTATGACGCCGGCAGCCCATGACCAGCGCGTACCCCGTGGATCTGTACGATGCCGTGCACCAGGGCACGCCGGGCGACCTCGCCTTCTACCGGCGCGTGTGCGAAGGCGCACAGTCCGTGCTGGAGCTCGGCTGCGGCGGCGGGCGCATGCTCGCCGCGCTCGCGGCGCCTGGGCGGCGGCTGGTCGGCCTCGACGACAACGCCGACGCCCTCGGGCTCGCGGCAGAGCGCGCTCCCGGCGCCAGGCTCGTCCACGGCCGGATGCAGGAGCTCGCGCTCGACGAGCGCTTCGATCGCGTCCTCGCCCCCTTCTCGGCGCTCTACTGTCTCGGCGGCCCCGAGGCGCTCGAAGCCACGCTGCGCGCCGCCGTCGCGCACCTCGCCTCCGGCGGCGAGTTCGTCGCCGATGCGTGGAACGCCGACGAATTCCACCAAGTCGGCGACGCGGACGACGATGAACCGTCGCCACTCGTGCAGATCGAAGCGCGCGACACCACATACTACGTCTACGAGAGCAGCCGCTGGGACCGCGACGCTCAGCGCCTCGTCGCCACCTACGACTACCGCGACGCCCGCGGCGGCTCGATCGCCGCAAGCATCACGCATCGCTACTTTCTGCGAGGCGAGCTCGAGCGCGCGCTGGCGCTGAGCGGCGCGAGCAGCTGGCGCCTCGAGTCGGATTTTTCCGGCGGGCCGTGGACCCTGTCGAGCGAGCTCGTCGTGATCCGGGCAGCAGCGTAGGCAGCCGCGCCGGTCGCGACCCCGCGATCATCCTGCGGATTTCCCGACCCCGCCTTTGCCGTCGCACGCGGCGGGTTTAGGGAGCATGCTCCGGACCGGAGGGCTCCTATGGCGAAGCGTATCTTCCCCATCGCACTGCTGCTGGCAGCGACGGCGTGCGGCAGTTCGAGCAAGAGCGGAGGCAGCGGCGCCTCGAAATGGGCGGGCGAGCCGGGCTCGATCTGGCTGACCGCCGGCTACGACGACGCAGTAGACCGTCTCGACACCGCCACCGGCAAGGTGGTCGAGAAGCACGACATCACCAGCGTGGGCACCGAACCCACCTCGATCGCGATCGGCGGAGGTTCAGTGTGGTTCACGCTGAACGGCCACGACCAGCTGAGCCGCCTCACGGCGGATGGCAAGGTCGAAGCCACCGACGCGCAGGGTGCATACGAAGTGGCCTTCGGCGAGGGGGCGGCGTGGGCGAGCGCCGGCGGGATATTCGTGGTCCGCGTGGACCCACAATCCGGCAACTCGACCGCGACCGTCCAGACGAAGAGCGGGATCATCGAGGATCCCATCGCCGTCGGCGGCGGAGCGGCGTGGGTCGCGGCGGGAACGTCTATCGATCGTGTGGACGCCGCGACGAACCAGGTGAGCGCGAGCATTGCTCTGTCGAGCGATCTGCCGGGCGTGCAGGGCGTGCTCAGCCCGCTGGCGTACGGGGAGAACGCACTGTGGCTCCTGGCGTACTACGGCACGCCGGGTAAGCGCGCGATCGTCAAGATCGATCCAGCGACCAACTCCATCGCAGCCAAGCAGGACGTCGCGACCGACGGAGCCGACGACGGGCTCGTGACCGGCTTCGGCGCGGTCTGGGTGAGCAGCGAGGGCGGGCAGAAGATCCTGAAGATCTCGCCCAGCACGCTGGCGGTCGAGCAGGAATTTCCGGTCAACGGGAACCCGACGCGGCTGGCGGTCGGCAACAAGTACCTCTACGCCGTGGATTTCTCGAACAGCCTGCTCTGGCGGCTGGATCCGGCCACTGGCGACGCGGCCAGCGTCGACATCCCGCTCGCCGAGGGCATCGCCTTTGCGCCGGCCAACTAGGCGACAAGCGCCCCCGCCGCATTGCGAAAATCTCCCTGACCCCCCGCGCGGCGGTCCTGTGCTAGGGTCGCGCCCCCCCTGTGATCAACGCCGCTGACTCGTCCGTCGACGAACGTCCAGCGGGTGTTGGCGAGCGATGGTCCGCTGGCCTGCTCAACGACACTCGCGATCTACCCTTCGTCTGGCTCTCGCTCGGTTGCCTCGCCATGGCTGCCGCGGGCGTGGGTCTGTTCTTCAGCGGTCGCTGGTTCTGGTGGCTGTGGCCGGTCTACCTCCTGGTCTGGGGCTTCGGCTTCCTCGACCGCTTCATCCTGATGCTGCACTGCACGTCGCACAGGCCGCTGTACAACCCGCGCTTCCGCAAGCTCAACCTGCTCATCCCCTGGGTCATCGGCCCGTTCTTCGGCCAGACGCCGGAGAGTTACTTCGCGCACCACATGGGGATGCACCATCCCGAGAACAACCTCGAGGACGATCTGAGCTCGACGCTCGCCTACCAGCGCGACCGGCTGTCGCACTGGCTGCGCTACTTCCTGCGCTTCCTCTTCTTCGGGCTGCCGGAGCTGGCGCTCTACCACGCGAACAAGGGAAGCCGGAAGCTGCTGAGGCGGCTACTGATCGGGGAAGGCGCGTTCTGGGGCGCCGTCTTGGTGCTCGCCTGGTTCCGCCCGGTGCAGACGCTGCTGGTGCTGGTGCTCCCGGTGGTGTTCGTGCGGATGCTGATGATGATGGGCAACTGGGGGCAGCACGCCTTCGTCGACGGCAGCGACCCGGGCAACGCCTACCTGAACAGCATCACTTGCATCAATTGCCGCTACAACCGCCGCTGCTT
Source organism: uncultured delta proteobacterium (assembly GCA_963826085.1). Taxonomy (GTDB): domain Bacteria; phylum Myxococcota_A; class Polyangia; order Polyangiales; family Polyangiaceae; genus CAWDXG01. Next base: position 1,626,511 of record CAWGVN010000001.1, read on the forward strand.
CAACGACGGCTATCACATCCACCACCACATCCGCGCGCGCTGCCACTGGAGCGACTACCCGGGCGAGTTCTCCGACAACGCCGAGGAGTACGGCCGTCAGGACGCCATCGTGTTCGACGGCATCGACTTCTTCCAGGTGTGGATGTTGTTGATGTTCAAGCGCTACAACCGGCTGGCCCGCGCCTTCGTGACGCTGCCCGGCGCCCCCCAACGCTCGCAGGACGAGATCATCGCGCTGCTCAAGTCGCGCGTAGCGCCGCTCGCTCGCTAGCTGCCGCGGGGCGCTGCATCGTCCAGAAGCGCAGGTTGTCGAGCAGGCGGCTCCTGTCGTCGCGCGTGACCTCGTAGCCGTAGTGCCGATACAGCCGCACGTTGTCCTCGGTGTCGGTCTCGAGGTAGCAGGGCACGCTCGCTCGGTCCGCGGCGGACGATATCCGCCTGAGGAGCGCGCCGCCCACGCCGCGCCCCTGCATGGCGGGATCCACGCCGAGCACGAACAGGTAGTAGTGCGGTTCCTCGAGGTGCATGCGATGCATCCAGGCGTCGGCCAGCGCGTAGCGCAGCGCCGCGCGCGGACCAGCTGCGATCGGTCCGTAGGCGAGAAAGGCGAAGGCGCGGACCGGCATCGGAAAGCGCCCTGGCGCAAACGACAGCGACGCCCCTGCGATGCTGTCGCCGTCGTCGACCACGTGCACCGAGCCGTGGCGCAGCGTCGCCTCGGCGAGCCCGCGGAACACGCGCCACAGCGATCGCACGCGTTGTTCGGCATCCTGCCCCGGCAGGAACGCGCGGCTCGAGGGGTTGTCGCGGAAAGCTCGCGCCAGCACACGAGCCACCTCGGCCTGCTCGCCCGCACGCAGCGCCCTGGCTTCCTGCACTTTCATCCCGGCCGTCGTAGATCACGCCGCGCGCATGGGCCAGGTTCCGGACGCCAGCGTGCCCGCTCTAGCCTTCCGGATCGCTCGGCATGCGCGGTACGCGCGGCGCTCTGGGCAGCGAGACAGGCGGCGGAGCCGCGGCGCCCGGATACATGGACGCGCGGTGACCGGGCAGGATCGACGGCGTGCGGCCCTCGGGCAGGCGCGCGGGATCGCCCACCACCCGCATGCACTCCTTGACGATGGTCTTGAGCGTCTCGAACACGCCCTGGCCGTACTTCGCCGACGCCTCGATCTCGGGCACGCGCGCCGGGATGCCGAGCGCGATGCGCAGCTCGCCCGCATCCAGCACGCCGAACAGGTCGCGCTTGTTGTACTGGACCACCACCGGCACGCGCTCCGGGTCCACGCCCTGTAGCCTGAGGTTCGAGGCAAGGTTCGCCAGGCTTTCGGCGTTCTTCTCGACTGCTGCCGGCTGGCTGTCCACGACAAACACCACGCCGTCGACGTTCTTGAGAATGAGCTGGCGTGTCCGGTCGTAGGCCACCTGTCCCGGCACGGTGCACAGGTGAAGGCGGATCTTGTAGCCCTTGAAGGTGCCGAGATCGACGGGCAGCAGGTCGAAGAACAGCGTGCGCTCGGTCTCGGTGTTCAGGCTGAGCAGCCGCCCGCGGTGGTCGGGGTTGCTGCGGGCGTGGATGAACTCGAGGTTGGTCGTCTTCCCGCCGAGGCCGGGCCCGTAGTAGACGAGCTTGAGCAGGACTTCTTTGCGGGAGTGCTGGACGGAAGGCATCGGACGTCAGTGCAGCATGTTAGCACCAACCTCCGCGATCTGGAGACAACGGGAAATCCAGCATAGGCGGACGCGGGCGCTCATCCCCCGTGACCAGGCCCGATGATGTGTGTGAGCGCCTCGTTCACGTCCCAGTGCTTTCCGACGTGAGGGGGGTGGTGGCACTTCTCGGCGCATAGGGTCTTCGGCGGCTTCTTCACGATGAAATCCGGATTCGACGGCTCGTCCACGTGGCGCGAGCCGGGGCCGTGGCACACCTCGCACTGCACGTTCTCGAGCTTGTCGACGTGCGTGACGGTCGAGCCGCCCGGCTGGTTGTAGCCGGTGACGTGGCAACCCACGCAGTCGAGGTTGTACTGCTTGTGCTCCTTGACGAGGACCGGATACGCGCCGGCGTGGGCCATGGTGTTCCAGAACTTGCGCTCGGACTTGTGGCACTTGCTGCACACCTCGACGCCCACGTAGCCGCTCTCCCCCTTCGGCACCGGCGGCGGGGTCTTGTCCTTGAACGCGATCCGGTTGTGATCGTTCACGCGGCGATAGTAGCTGTCGATCCGTCCGGCAACGGCCTTGTCGGTGCCCAGACTCTGCATCACCGGCACCAACCGGTAGCGGAAGAAACTGCCCTTCGCCGGCGTCTTCGTCTTTCCGAGCTCGGCAAGCTGACGCTTCATGGTCGAAAGGTCCCGACGGCGCGCGTCGAGATCGGACTTCTTCACGGCGCTGCCCGCCTTCGACCACTTGGCGAGCCGGTGCTCCAGATCGTCGATCCGCTCCTGCAAGCTCTGCCGCGCGGCGGCCTTCTCGATGCCGGAGCCGTCGCGGAAGTCGAAGCTCCCGTCGCGCACGTACAGGTCGATAACGGCCACGCCAGTCAGGTGGTTGGGGCCCTGGACGACCAGCGTGCTGCCGACCAGCACGGGCGGAGTCGGCGGGTCGTTGCCGTCCCCCTCGTCGAACGGCTTTCCGACGACCATCACGTTGAAGCCCTTCACGCGCTCCGCGAGGCGCAGTGCGCGGCCACGCGGCAAAGCCACCAGCGCCACGCGCAGCTGGGCGCCCTGCTTGTCCAGCTTGGCGAGCGATTTCAGCAGAGCGGCGGCGGGATCCGCGGCCTTCACGCCGTCGGGCAACGTGCCTGCCCGTGCGGGATCGCTCACGCCGGCGATTCCGACCTTGTACCCCCCTACCTCGGTCACGTAGTCGCCGACGGCGCCGGCGTCGGCTCCGGTCAGGTTCGCGGCGACCAGCCGCGCGCCGGACGCCTTGACCAGCGACGCAAGCTGGCCGGAGCCCAGAGCCCAGTCGTTCAGCCCCGGCGCCCACGCCGCCATGCCCATGTCGTGCAGCGACGCGGCCAGCGCTTCGGCCTTGTACTGGTCCTGCGCGCGGCTCGTCGCATCGAGCACCGGGTCCTCGAACAGCATCGGTCCCGCACCCAGCACCAGGCCGTGTGGCGCGTCGGACGATTGCCCGTCGACGTAGCTGGCGGCGTGCTGGATGCCGCCCAGCATGTCCTTGACGCAGCCGCACGGCTCGAGAGCTCCGGCCAGCGTCGAGACGACGTACAGACGGATGCTCGGCGTCTTTGGAGGCACGGACGGCGGCGCCTGGTCGCGCTTGCAGCTCGCGCCCAGGGCGGCGATGGCCAGCGCGCATACGGCGAACAGGGCGAGCCGGCGGCTTGTCTGCCGATGGAGCATCGGTCCGGTCGATCTAGACCAACGCCCGGGAATCGGCCAGGCGCATCGAATAAAGCCGGGCAATCCGCGTACGGGCTTCTGCACGGGCGCGAACATGCCCATAATGCGGGGTCGTGGACTCCGACCAGACGGGGGAGCGCGCCGGCCCCACGATCTTCGGCCCGTTCCTGCTGGACAAGAGGCTCGCCGTGGGCGGCAGCGCCGAAGTGTTCCTGGCGCGTCCCAAGCGTGGCGACCGGCCGGCCCCGCAGTTCGTAGTCAAGCGGCTGCTGCCGTCCAACCAGAAGGACGAACAGTTCAACCTGCTCGAGCACGAGGCGGAGCTGCACCGCTCGGTCGTCCACCCGAACGTCGTCACGGTCTACGGCGCCGGTATGGTCGGCGACGAACCGTATCTGGCGATGGAGTACGTGGAGGGGCTCGACCTGTACCGACTGCTGCGGCGAGCCGAGTCCGAGCAGCGACCCCTGCCGCGGGGGCTCGCGGTGTACATCGCCCGGCAGCTCTGCGACGCACTCGGGGCGGTGCACGCCGCGACGGACGAAGGCGGCCATCCGCTCCATATCGTCCACCGCGACGTGACCCCGTCGAACATCTACCTGTCGGTGGACGGCTCGGTGAAGCTCGGCGACTTCGGCATCGCTCGGGTGCGACAGCACACCGGTCCTGCCCAGCCCTCTGCCGGCTTGAAGGGCAAGTTCGGCTACCTCGCCCCCGAACAGGTCGCCGGCGAGCCGTTCGATCATCGCGCCGATCTGTTCGCCACTGCCGCCGTGTTCGGCGAGATGCTGCTCGGCGAGCGGATCTTCCCGGGCAGCGGCCAACTCGCCGTGCTGCTGGCGATCCGCGACGTCAACATCGAGCCGCTGCGGCAAGCGTCGCCGCCGCTGGACGCAAAGCTGATGGCCGTTTGCGAAAAGGCGCTCGCGCGCGACCCAGGCGAGCGCTTCGCCAGCGCCGCCGAGCTGTCCGCCGCGCTGGCGCCGTTCGAGACGCCTTCCGCCGAAGAGCTCGACAAGACGCTCATCGAGTGGGTGAGCTGGGCTCGCGACTCGAGCGAGCTGGCCAAACACCTCGAGGGGCGCATCCGCGATTCGTTGCAGCGGATGCGATCGGTGCAGCTCGAGAGCACCAAGGCGCCGCCAAAGCCCGAGACGGGCCTGTCGCAGGTGCGGACGGCCTCGGGCCGCAGCTACAAGGACGTGCCGTTCGCGAATCTTATCGAGATGATCGCAACGGGCGAGCTGATGGGCGAAGACGAAGTGGCGCTGATGGGCGCGGACTATTGCCGCATCGACGCGATCGAGGAGCTCGCGCGCCACCTGCTGCCCTCCACCAGCGCCACGACGGGGCGGCTCTTCCAGCCTGGCGTCCCGGACTACCGCGCCCAGCTCGGGCAGACGCCCATGATGGACGTTCTGGCCCACATGCGCGCGACGCGGGAGAGCGGCGCGCTCTTCGTCGAGCGCCGCGACGCGACCGGAGCGCCCCGACGCAAGGAGCTGTATCTGGGCGAAGGGCACCTGACGCACGTGGCCTCCACCGACAGGAAGGAGCTGCTTGGCGAGTATCTCGTGCGGCGCCGGGCGCTCTCGCGCGAACAGCTGGACCAGGCGCTGTCGATGTTGAGCCGCCACGGGGGCCGGCTCGGCGACACGCTCATCAGCATGGGGATGGTCGACGCCGTCGACGTGTTCCGCGCCATCCGCAACCAGGGGCGCGATCGCGTGGCGGCAATGTGCGGCTGGCCACGCGGCAACGTCACCTTCTATCGCGGCACCCTGCCCGCGCGCGTGGAATTCCCGTTGGATCTCGACCTCGCGAGCCCGATGATGGCCGGCACCTACGTGGCCTCGAAAGGCAAGCCGCGCTCGCTGCTTCCGCGCGGCGACGTACGGCTCGCACCGGGCCCGCGCGCCGCCGAGCTGGCCGACAGCCGGGAGCGCGGCAGCGCGCCGATCTCGCTGCAGCTCGTTGCGGGTATGCTGGAGTCCCCGCCGACGGTCGACGGCGCGCTGGCAGCCATCGCCGCGCACCATCCCACGCCGAACTCACGCGTTATCCCCATGAACGAAGCCGCCGCAGCACTGGTCACGGCCAGGCACCTCGGCTGGATCGCGTATCCCGCCGACGCGCCCCCGGCGTCGCGGACGTAGCCGGCGCCGCTCGAAGCGCTCGAGCCCCGCACCACGTCGAAGCGATCCCCGAGCAGGCCACCGAGCTGGGCTGGCATCATTCGGAACCCCGGAACCCAATGGCCTCCGGCCGCCTCCGCTGCTTGTGCAATGCGCGGGTCGGCGCCGGTCTCGAACCAGAGATCGATATCGACGGTGGTGGTGTTGGCGCCCTGCAACGCCGCGGCGGTCAGGCCGACGATGATGTAGCGCACCCCCTTCTTGTCGAGCTCGACCAGGAATCGGCGTTCAGCGTCGGTCAGGACGTAGCCGTCCAAGGCCCCTCCTCAAGCGCTCCTCGGGTGACCGTCTCAGGTTGCTAGCACTCCGCTCTGCGCTGCGGGTGACCATGGGATCGGAGCCGTCGGCCCACGGCCGGGCGGAGCCCAACGGCAAGCTGCAAGGCCTCACGGTAGCGGATTTCCGTTCGCATCGTAGCAGAGGAAGCCGCCTGGCAGGTGGGCGCGCAGGTAGAGGCAGTCGTCGGCGTACACGCACGCTCCATAGGCGAGCGCGGCCGACTGATCGCCAGCATTCTTGAACACGCCGCAGATGCTTCTCCCCCCGAGCGCTGGGCAGTCGTTCGACTGGCCCGGAGAGACCTGGCAGCGCACGTAGCCAAGGTCGGTCCAGACGCAGATGCCGAACCGCCAATCGGCAGAGCGTCCGGTGCACGTCAAGGGCGGCCCCGCGCACGCGCAATGCCCGCCGCACATGCGGTAGGCGTCGGGACACTTCGAGCCGGGCTCTGCCAGCGACCGCCCGTCGTACGCGGACTTGTCGGCGTAGCGGCAGACATTCTTCACCCCGAGCAGCCACAGCTCGCGGCACACCTCCAGCGGCACGCACACCAGACCCACGCCGTGCTGGTCGAAGCAGGCGTCGCCGTCCGGGCAGTCCCAGCACTGCCCGGTGATGTCGCCGCCAATGTCAGGCAAGCACACGCCGGCGTCCACGGGCTTGCCCGTGTTGATGTCCTCGCCCTTGGCGCAGCCGAGCCCGGGGCAGTCGGGCGCGTCGAGCCAGCCGCAGCCCGCGCCGCACAGGCGCACGCCCGAGGGCGTCACGCAGCTTCCGGTCTCGCCCACGCTGCCCGCGCTGCCCGCCGCGCCCGCTCCGCCACCGGTGCCGCCCTGCTGGGTGATGACGCGGCCGGAGCACGCGGGGACCACGAGCACGCCCGCGATAAGCGCGATCACGATCGCTAGGGCGCGCTGCACTTCCCGCCTCCGGGCAGGTTGGCCGCCGCATTCTTGCAGTAGTCGGTTGGGAGGCAGAAGCCGTAGTCCGCTACGGCCTGGCCCGCCGGCTGCACCGTGTAGGTGAAACACCCGTAGCCGCTCGGGCAGCTCACGTCGCTTCCCGCGCCGCAACCGTTTGACTTGCCGCCCGGGAGCTGTGCCGGAACGCACAGCCCGTATGGGTGCAACGGCGAACGCCCGGTACACACGCCGCTTGGGCAGGCGCCGCAGTGGCCGCCGCAGATGGGAAAGCCCAGGTCCGGACAAGTCGCCGGGAGCGGCAGGGGGTCGCCAGTCCACAGGCCCCGGTCGGCGTAACGGACGCGGTCGGGCGCACCGTTCTGCGCGTACAGGATCCCGGCCTCGTAGGGCGCACAGAAAAAGGAGTCGTGACCGCCGTACCAGGCGGCGCAGATGTCGCCGTCCGGGCAGATGGAACACAATGCGAAATAGCGACTGTTGTCGCCCTGGTCGAACCAGACCGCACACATCCCCGGCCCCGCGTCGTCGTAGCCGTAGCAGGCACAGTCCTTCGGGCTCGAGGGCTGGCAGTCGTACGCGCCTTTGCAGAGCCTGAGCCCGTCCGGCGCCGAGCACTGCGTCCAGCCGGCGTCGGGGGAGGCGTCGGCCCCCGCGCCACCGTCGAGCCCGGCCTGGCCGCCACTCCCGCCAAGACCCGCATGTCCAGGGACGGACGCGATGCCGCCGCAACCCGCGCTGGCGAGCGCGAGCGCGGCGGCGAGCACCGCGACCGATGCGTTGGAGCGGGACATCACAGATCCGGATCGTAGATGTAGCTCTCCTGGTAGTAGTCGGGCTGCGGGTCCTCCGCGGTGCCCGGACCGACGGGTGACGGCGTGCAGAGCTCGTGGAGGCTCTCGAGCTCTGCGGGCGTGCCGATGTTGGAGCGCGTTATGCCCTGCAGCGCCTTGACCAACGCGAAAGCAGGCGTCATCGGCCGCTGATCGCCATTGAACCAGACGAGCTCGACCGAATCCGGATACACGTTGAGCCGCTGGGCGCGGAGCTGGAGGCGGCAGACGGGCTTGGGGGGCGTCTCGGCGTACTCGCCGATGCAGTTGTGCGCGTCGTAGTAGCCGAGCTCGTCGGCCTGGCAGGTCCAGTTCACGGTAGCTCGTTCCCGTTCGGATCGTAGCAGAGGAAGCCGCCGGGCAGGTGGGCGCGCAGGTAGCGGCAGCCGTCGGCGCCCATGCACACGCCGTAGGCGAGCGCGGCGGGCTGATCGCCAGCATTCTTGAACACGCCGCACGTGTAGCCCGTGGCGCAACCGTTCCACTGCCCCGTCTGCACCTCGCAACGCACGTAGGGTGAGTCGGTATCGGTGCACAGGCCAAACCGCCGATCAGCAGAGCGTCCGGTGCACGTCAGCGGCGGTCCCGCGCACGGGCAAGGCCCACCGCACATGTGGTAGGCGTCAGGACACTTCGACCCGGGCGCGGCCAGGGGCCGCGCGTCGTACGCCGACTTGTCCGCGTAGCGGCAGACGTTCTTCACGCCGAGCAGCCACAGCTCCCGGCACACCTCTTCCGGCACGCACACCAACCCGACGCCGTGCTGGTCGAAGCAGGCGTCGCCGTCCGGGCAGTCCCAACACTGCCCGGTGATGTCCCCGCCGATGTCGGGCAGGCACACTCCGGCGTCGACCGCCTTGCCGGTATTGATGTCCTCGCCCTTCGCGCAGCCGAGCCCGGGGCAGTCGGGCGCGTCGAGCCAGCCGCAGCCCGCGCCGCACAGGCGGATGCCTGACGGCGTGACGCAGCTGCCCGTCTCACCCGCGCCCCCCCCAACGCCCGCTGCGCCACCCGTGCCACCCTGCTGGGTAATGACACTTCCCGAGCACGCGGGAACCACGAGCACGACCGCAGCCGCCGCGATCACGACCGCTAGGGCGCGCTGCACTTGCCGCCCCCGGGCAGGTTGGCCGCCGCATTCTTGCAGTAGTCCGTTGGCAGGCAGAAGGCCTGCTGGTCGGCGACCTTCTGAGCCGCCGCCTGGACCTTGTAGGTGAAGCAGCCCCAGCCGCTCGGGCAAGCACCACCGCTGCCCACGCCGCACACGTTCGGATCGCCGCCGGGGAGGTGCAGCGGGACGCACAGTCCGTAGGGATGCAACGGGGAGCGGCCCGCGCAGATTCCGCTCGGACAGCCGCCACAGTTCCCGCCGCAGATGGGAAAGCCCAGGTCGGGACACGTTGTAGGCAGCGGCAAGGGATCGCCGGTCCATAGGCCCAGGTCGGCGTACCGGACGCGGTCAGGCGCCCCGTTCTGCGCGTACAGGATCCCGGCCTGGTACGGCGCGCAGTAGAACGCGATGTACGGACCGCCGTACCAGGCCGCGCAGATGTCGCCGTCCCGGCAAAGCGGGCAGCCGTCGCCCGCATAGCGGCCGTTGTCGCCCTGGTCGAACCAGACCGCACACATCCCCGGACCCGCATCGTCGGCGCCGTAGCAGGGGCAGTCCTTTCCGGACGGGCAGTCGTGCGCGCCTTTGCAGAGCCTGAGCCCATCCGGCGCCGAGCACTGCGTCCAGCCGGCATCCAGGCCCGCGTCGGCGTCCACGCCACCGTCGAGCCCGGACTGGCCGCCGGTCCCACCAGCGCCGCCGTGCCCCGGCACGGACGCGATGCCGCCGCAACCCGCGCCGACCAGCGCGAGCAGGAGGGCGAGCACCGCGACCGATGCGTTGGAGCGGGCCATCACAGAGCCGGATCGTAGATGTAGCTCTCCTGGTAGTAGTCCGGGGGGCCCGCGCCCACCTCCCCCGGACCAACGGGTGACGGCGTGCACAGCTGGTGCAGCAAGTCGAAATCCTCGGGCGTGCCGATGTTGGAGAGCGCCAAGCCCTGGACCGCCTTCGCCAGGGCGAAAGCCGCCGTCATCGGCCGCTGGTCGCCGTTGAACCACACGAGCTCCACGGAGTCCGGATAGACGTTGAGGCGCTGGGCGCGGAGCTGGAGCCTGCAGACAGGCTTCGGAGGCTCCTCGGCGTACTCGCCGACGCAGTTGTGCGGATCGTAGTAGCCGAGCTCGTGGGCCTGGCAGGTCCAGTTCGAGCCATCCTTGAGCACATGATCGCGGAGGTAGTTCCGCTCGTCAGAGGTGATCAACCCATGACCCAGCGCGAAGCCCAAGCCCGTGTCGAGGGCACGAATGGGCTTGTCGCACTCGGCTAGGAGAGTCGCCGGATCCGAGCTCGGCTTGCACTCGACATACTGCTTGGTCACGTCCGGTATCGGCTGCGCCTGTGCCAGCTGGGCGGCGTGCTTGAATTGCGTGCGCGCGTCGTCCTTCCCCGTCCCCTTCATGGCCGAAAGCAGCGTCGAGTAGGCATCTTTCAGCACCGCGCCTGAATTCATGACGTGGGCGTTCCAGCGCAGCGGGCCCAGGGCGAGGATGCCGTTGTCCAGCGTGAAGCGATAGCCGTACACCATGTACCAGCGCTGCGTCCCGATGTGTTCATGCCCGAAGTTGCCCGAGTAGAAGTCGACTTCGAAGTCGATGTATCCCGCGAAGCCCCCGAGGGCGTTGGTCGCGCGGGTACCGGGCTCGTGCGTGAGCGCCGAGGCGACTTTATTGGCGTGCCGGACCGCGTTGGAGTAGTCGCCGGTCGCTGCGAGGTTGAACCCGCACCATAGGCTCTGCCCAAATTCCCGCGCCGGCATGTCCGTCTTGGCCGCACAGCCGCCGCGGTCATCAACCCGAAGCGCCTGGACGTGGTGCACCGTGCAGCCAACGCGGGTCCCGATGTCCGCCTCGACGGATGGATAGAACTCGGGGCACTTCAGATTCACGGACGACCGGCTGTCGCCCGGCGCCGAAAGGCCATGCCACTTCGGCCAGACGATGCCAATCCCGCCCGCACGGCCCGAGACGATTCGGGAGAAGACGCGGCTCGGATTCTCCGTGTAGGGGACGTTGAAGAACGGGTTGTAGTTCATGTTGATCTTGAACAGGTCGTCCCAGGTCTGCTGCGGGTCCTCGATGAAGACGTGCGCCTCGGACACCGTGCCCACACCCGGAAAGTCTGGCACCCAGTCGATGCTGGTGCCCGCGTGGCCCTGGTAGTCCGCGATCAGCTTGGACAGCGGCAGCGCACGCCCGAGGCCCAGATCGCGCGGGCCGTAGGCTGTGCTCTGGTCCTTGGGAGTGTTCTTGCCGAAGTACACTGCGCCGGAACGTCCTGAGACGCAGGTTACGCGTATCCTTTCCCGCGCCGCCAGCTCCGCCGTTGGGTCCGCAGGCCGCAGCCGCCAGCATCGCACAGACACCTACCCCCCCCCCACATCGTCTTCGTCCATGGCCGCATGGGTAACCTCCTCTGTCCGGAGGACGGGCGCCCTCCCGTGGGACTGGAACGACGAAGGTACGCCGCTGACCTCGCAGGAGGCAAGCGTTTTCGTGGTGGGAGGGCCGATTCCAGATTCTGATATGAACTGGGATGTTTCAATGTGTAAACCCATACATGCAACGCAGTGAACGGGCCTTCGCGGAGCCACAGTAACGTCCGGGTGTCCGTCACGCGACGGGGCGCCGCGACGCGCAGAGGCTGCCAGGACGTGCCCGGTCTCGGCGCGGTGCCGGCGCAACGCATGCGCGCCGCGCCCTCTCGAACCTCGCACTCGCTAGCAGCAGATCACGGCTTGGCCGGCGCGAACGGCAGGATGGTCTTCAGGTCCTCGTCGTTGAAGCGGAGTTGCAGGCCGACGAAGTAGTCGCGACGGTTCGAGCTCAGGATGTCGTCCACGCCGCCGAGCAGCCACAGCCGGTTGATGAACTCGTAGCCGAGGGAGACGCGCCAGCGCGGCAGGACCACCTCGCCGAACCCGAACAGATCCTGTTGCAGCTCGAAGCGATCGTCGAACAGATCCGTGTCGAGACCGACGCCGCCGGTCGACTCCATGATGCCGAATCGGCCGGTGAAGGGGCCGAATCGCTGGGCGAACTGCAGCGTGAAGCGGAACGAGTTGCTGGTGATCGTCTTCACCTCGCGGTAGTGCGGCGGCTGGTTCGGATTCGTCGTATCCACGTCGATCTGCTGGTAGCTGGTCAGGCCGCGCGGATCGTTGACGATCTGGATCAGGTAGTATTTGTCCTCGCGTGGCTGCAGCCTGAGCGAGACGTAGCTCTTCACGGTGCTGGACAGGAACTGGTAGTCGGTTCGCAGCCCGACGATCGTCTGCAGCCGGTTCAGGCCGCCGACGAACTCGCCCACGCCCTCGGCGACGCCCTGCACCTCGTCGATGAGCTTCTCGTCCTTGGTCAGCTTGCCGAGCGTGCCCTTGCCCTGGTTGATGCGTCCGGTCACCTCGTCGATGTTGTTCATGGCGCGCTCGAGGCTGGTGCTGGCGCGGTTCACCTTCTCGATGATCTGCTGCACCTGCCCTGCGCTGGCGGGCTGACCCGCCTTGCCCTTTGCCACGAGCTCGCGGACTTCCTTGGTGGTCTGCTGCACGTTGTCGAGGATCTGCGAGACCTTGGGCTCGCCCTTCGCCGTGATGCGCTCGACGTTGTTCAGGATGTTCTTGATGCTGTCGCGGTTCTCGCGGACCGTCTTGTTCAGCGCGTCGGTCACGTCCGCCAGGTTCTGCAGCGTGTCCTTGAGATTCTTCTCGCCCTTCTGGGTGCCGACGCTGCCAGCGAGGCTCGCCGTCACCTTCTTCACGTCCGCGGCGATGTCCGAGACGTCCTTCAGGATCTTGTCGGTGGTCGCGGCCTCGACGACGTGTTTGATGCGGTCGCCGTCTTCGAGCTGGCGCTTGCCCTCCGTGCCGGGCGCAACGGCGAGGAAGTACTCACCCAGCAGGCTCGTGGCGACCTTGGACACCGTGGCGTCGTCGTAGAGCGGCACGTCCGAGCGCATCTTGATGTCGATGCGCGCCCTGCCGTGGTCGAGCCGGATGTCGCTGATCTCGCCGACGGGGATGCCCGCCATCTTGACCTGCGAGTTCTTGGCGATACCGGTAGCGTCGTGGAAGATGGCGTAGACGGTGTATCCGCTGCCCTTGACCGCGCTATGCGTGACGAAGCGGTAGATCAACAGGCCGGCGACAACCGTGACGACGGTGAAGAGCCCGACTTTCGCGGCTGTGCTGAACCGACGCATGTCAAACCAAGCTTGTTCAGCCTACCAAGCGTGCGGCCGGCGGTCGACTTCGGGGAGATTTCGGGGCGATCGCGGGTCTGCCGGCGGAGCATGGACTAGGATCGCAGGCATGCGGAATGCCTGGCATCGCGGCCCGGGGAGATCCCGCTGCGGGCCTTTCCTCGGCGTGCTGGCGCTGGGTGTCATCACAGGCTGCGCGCCCGCCGTCGCGCCGGTGCCTCCCGCGGCCCGCGCGCCGGTCGCTGCCTCCGCGGACCCGCCGCCTCCGCGACCGACCGCGCGGCCCGCCGACGCAGAAGCCGACGACGCGCGCTTCACCTGGCAGCCTAGAACCTGGTCGCCCCAGCCCGCTGCGGCACCCGATCCGGCCGACCGCGACCTGCTGGCGCTGTGCGGGAAGGGCGACGCCGCCCTGAATGCGGTCGCCGCGCGCATCGCCGAACGCCAGGCCCGCTCCCTGCCGCCGCTCGACATCGCAGAAACGACGTTCGCACTGCGCGCGGCGGGATCGCCGTACGTGTGGCCGCGGCTGTGGTCGCTCGCGGGGCCGAAGCTGGACCACGCCGACGCGCGCGAACGCATCCGGCACTGGCTTGCGTCGTTCGGCGACGGCGGCCAGCGGCGCTGCGGCATCGCCAGCGCCGAAGGGCCGGACACGCACGCCATCGTGATGCTGGCACTGGACGCGCTGGCGGATCTGGATCCCCTGCCGACCGGGGTTCGCTCCGGGCAGTGGCTCCAGGTAACTGCGCACCTGCTGGTGCCAGCCACCAACGCGACGGTGGTAGTGCTGGCACCCACCGGCAGGCCGCACAGCGTGACTTCGTCGCTCGACGCGAACACGGTGCGCGCCACCTTCCGCGCCGATCGCGCGGGCGGATGGCTGGTGCAGGTCATGGCCAACGTCAAGGGCGGGCCACGCCCCGTGGCCGAGGCCAGGGTACAGGTCGACGGTCCGCCACCGGCTGGATTCCACGTTGAACCAGCGCCCGGCGAAGAAGCCGCCGCCGGGAAAGCCGACGAGCAGACCGCGCTCATCGCGATGATCAACGCCGCGCGGCGCTCCGAGCATCTGCCCGCATTGGCGCACAACGCTGAGCTCGACGCCGTCGCTCTCGCCCACGCCAAAGCCATGCAGAGCGCTGGACGCATCGGCCACGACGTGGGCGACGGCGACCCCGCCCAACGCGTGGTCGCCGCGGGCATCAAGGTGCACGCGGCGGGCGAGAACGTCGCCCACGCGCGGACGCTGAGGCGCGCGCACCGCGCGCTGTGGGCGAGCCCCTCGCATCGCGGAAACCTGCTGTTTGCGGATTTCGACGAGGTGGGCGTGGGCATCGTGCACGCAGCGGACGGCAGCGTCTGGGTATGCGAGGAGTTCGCGGACCGCTGACCTGCCGCCGGGGGCCCCACGCCGCTGCTCGCGTGGCGGCTGCGCCATGCCCATAAATATCCGTATCTTCGCGGATTTGGCGTGTTCCGCTTTCAATGGCCAATCCCGCGGGGTAGTTTCCTCGGCCGTGCTTCTCTCGACTGCCGGCAAGCCGGCGAAATCCCGCCGATCGGTCCCCGGGGGCATCATGAAGAACGCTCCGCGCCGCTTGCTGGCCACGCTGCTCGCCTCGGCGGCGCTGGCGACCACCGTTGAAGCGAGCGCCCAGTCGAACACGTTCTACCTCGACCGCGCGCAGCTCTCCGGAGCGCCGGACGACGGCTTCATGGTGTGGCGCCCCTACACCTACGAGAAGACGCGCTTCTACGGCCAGTTTGCACTCGGCTATGCCAACCGTCCGCTGCGCGCGGACACCGTCGCCATCGACTCGCGCACCGCGGGCGACATCGCCAACCCGATGTCGGCGCAGCTCATGAGCTACCTCATGGTCGGCACCGAGGTCGCCAACCGCGCCAGCTTCAACGCAGCGCTCCCGATCGCGCTCTACCAGGCCAAGCCCAATCCCGATCCCATCTCGCAGAACGTTGGCGGCGGCATGGACGTGAAGCCGGTGGCGCTGATGGACCTCAGGCTCGACGCCCGCGTGCGCCTGCTCCAGTCGGGCAATCACAAGTTCAAGCTCGGTGTGGACGGCGCAATGTGGCTGCCGACCGGCAACTTCACCTCGTTCGACAGCGACGGTTCGCTCACCGGCGCCTTCTTTGTCTCGAGCGAGTACGATTTCGGGAAGTTCCTGATTGCGGGCGACATCGGCCCGCAGTTCCGCCCGAGCTTGAGCATCGGCGGCAGCAACGGAGCGCTGTTCATCGGCGACGAGCTGCGCTGGGCTTTTGGTGGATACGTCCCGCTCAGGCAGGGCACGGTGCGCCTCGGCGTCGAGCTCTGGGGCACGACCGGCATCCAGAACGTAGGCGGGCAGAACACATTCTTCGGAGGCCGCAACACCGATCTGGAATGGCTCGGGCAGGCGCGCTTTGCTCTGGGCAAGAACCACCACACCTTCATCAACGCCGGCGCCGGTACCAAACTGACGACTGGCTACGGCTCGCCGGACTTCCGCATCCTGGCGTCCATCGGCAGCTTCTTCACCATCAGTGACAAGCCGCCGCCCTCGCGCCCGCCGGGCTACCACAACGTGCCGGACGTTTCCGACTACCCGAAGGACACCGACGGCGACGGCTATCCGGACGACATCGACAAGTGCCCGCTGGTCAAGGAAGACGGCAAGCCGCCGGATCCCACGGACGGCTGCCCCGCGGCCAGCGACCGCGACGGCGACGGCATTCCGGACAACATCGACAAGTGTCCGGACGAACCCGAAGACAAGGATGGCATCCAGGACAACGACGGCTGTCCGGAGACCGACGCCGACAACGACGGCATCCCCGACACGAAGGACCACTGTCCGACGGAGCCGGGGCCGGCGTCGAAGATCGCCTCGAAGAACGGCTGCCCGCAGCTCACACACGTCACCGAGAGCGGCGAGGTGCAGCTGCTCAAGCCGATCCAGTTCGAGTTCGCCAAG
The DNA here is from genome assembly GCA_963826085.1 of uncultured delta proteobacterium. GTDB lineage: Bacteria > Myxococcota_A > Polyangia > Polyangiales > Polyangiaceae > CAWDXG01. The sequence continues at coordinate 1,642,401 of CAWGVN010000001.1, forward strand.
GCGACCATCAAGGCGGTCAGCTTCCCGATCCTCAACGAGGTCGTGACGCTGATGAAGGCTCGGCCGAACATCCGCATCGGCGTCTACGGCCACACCGACAACAAGGGCGCGCACGACCTGAACATGAAGCTCAGCAAGGACCGCGCACACTCGGTCATGGAGTACCTGATCCAGCACGGCATCTCCGGGAGCCGGCTCGAGTCGCAAGGCTTCGGTCCCGACAAGCCGATCGCCAGCAATGCCACCGCCGCTGGACGCGCCAAGAACCGCCGCGTCGAGTTCAAGATCCTGAACGAAGGCAGCGACGACAACGAATAGTCAGGCGGACCTGGCGAGCATTGCCAGGTCCGTCAGGAGCTCGCGCACCATCAGCTGGTGCTGCCTGACGCGGACCTCGAGCGGCTGCTTCTTCTTCGTGGTCTCGAGGATCATCGCCGGGATCCCGAGCTGGTCGAACACCGCCCGGCAGAGGCTGCCGCGCGCAGACCGTCCGAGCAGCGTGAAGTGGTGCGCCGGTGCGGCGACCGTGGCGTTGACGGCGCGCACCAACCGCTCGGCCTGGCGCCGGCTGTCGTCGGTAGACAGGCACAGCACCGAGCTGCCCACGCTCCGCTTGTTGACGCGGTTGAAGTCGAAACCCTCGTGCAGGTCGAGCACCCAGTCGGGCTGTGTCGCCTGGATCGCCTGCCACAGAGCGCCCGCAATGGTGCCACGCGGCTCGTCGCCTTCCGCGCGCGGGAAGTTGCGGTTCAGGTCGGGGAAGCGCGAGCGCGGTGCGTGGCGTGTGCCCCGCCCCAGCGCGGGCTGGCTGGCCCGCGGCACGAGCCACAGACGCCCGCGCTCGAGCTCCCAGGCGAGCATGCCCTCCAGAGCCAGCGGACCCGCGACCTCGTCGCCGTGGACGCCGGATACCAGCGCCACCGTCGGACCGTCCCTGCCGCTGTCGACCAGGTAGAACGGCGTCTCCCAGCGCGTCCCGCCTGCGAGTATTCCGGCCTCCGCGGCTGGTTCGGGGTTCTTTTCAGCGGTTGTCATGGCCGGGCGGCGTCCTCGCGTACCAGTATGCGCGTCTGGCCGAGGCCAGCGCCAGCCAACGCAGCTTGATCTTCCGATCCGGAAGTGGGGAAGCTCCGGCGCGCCGGGGGCGTACCAACGGCCGGAAGGAGTCACCGATGAACATCCGCCTCGCCATACTTGTCCCATTTCTGGTCGGTCTCGGCGCCTGCATGATGCCGATGCCTGCCCAGCAGGGCGGAAGCGGCTCGCAGCCCGGAACGAATGGCTCGCAATCTGGAATCAACGGCTCGGGACCGACCGACGCGCCGCCCTCGGCGCCGGATGGTATCGCCGGGTCTCCGGATTCCAATCCAGCTTCGGGCTCCGGCGCGAGCGCTCCCGCCGGTCCCGTGTCGGTCGACATCCGCAGCGACTGCCCGAAGACGGTCAAGGTCTTCTACGGCGAGAAGCCCAAGTTCGGCAGCGGCACCTACTCGAGCGTCGAATCGAACTCGGTGTCGAGCCACCAGTTCAACAGCGGCGACATGTTCTGGATCGTCGACGACGACCAGAACGGCGTTGCCAGCGTGACGGCAAAGCCCGGCATGAGCGAGATCAAGGTCACGAGCGACTGCACGCACCTGTCGGCGCACTGATCGTCGGGAAGGGCGGCGCGGCAACCGCGCAGCGGGACGCCGCCCTATTTCAGGAAGGCGGCGCCGCTCACTTGCTGTGAGGCGGCATCTTCGCTTCCTTGAACACGACGTGCTTGCGCACCTTCGGATCGTACTTCTTCAGCTCGAGCTTCGAAGTCATCGTCCGCTTGTTCTTGGTCGTGTAGTAGATGAAGCCGGTACCGGCGGTCGAGACCAGACGGATGTTGTCGCGCATGGGAGGCGAGCGACTACCACGAGGGTCGGGCGCCGGCAAGAGCGCCAGCCGCCCACTGGGCCCAAGCCCTCCGTAATCATTGGATATTCCTGGGCCTGGGGGGCACCCAACCAGGTCCCGGAGCAGGCCCACCCCGTGCGCCGCAGCAGCCCCCGCCAGCCCTGCGCGCAGTGGCGAGCAGACGCGCCTACCCCGCGCGGGTCGCGCGATACGCCCCGCGGCGCCGGACACTCGCGCGAGCCGCGACAGTCACCACTTGACTCCCGGATACAAGCTGTCGAGGTGAATGGTGCGGTAGAGGTTCGCGCCGATCTCGAGGCTCCATACGACCTTCGGCGGTGAGCCGCGCGTGACCTCCTGGACTCGTCCGCCTGCGGGGTCGTCGCTGGGCTGCGACTCGTCGATGTACACGTTGGAATTGTCGAGCTGTTGGGTCACCCCACCCCAGCCCGAATACGCTTCCTGAACAGCCCAAGCCAGGCTGGCGGTCTTGTTGTCTTCGTCCACGTCGAAAATCGCGCCTCGGCTGTAGCACGCAGCCGCTCCCGGCGTACCGCACAGCGTACCGCTCGCATCGACCACACGACCGTTACCGTTGTCGAAGAGGGCAATCTCGGTCTTGCCGGTTGTGTTCTTGCTGAAATAGCTCACGTCGTGCTCTGCAAAGAACCAATCCGAGACGGGACCGTTGAAGGTGAAATCGCCTTGATAGCCGAGGCGCCAGATGATGTCGCCGTTGCCCTTGCCGTTGTTGTAGTTGACCTTGATGACCCACGACTGATGCCGCAAGGACACGATCAGTGCACCGTCGTCGGGCGAGTACTCCACCGAGTTGGCATGCGTCCAGTCGGGGAAGGCGAGGGGGTGCCGGTTCACGTCCATATGATCGAACGTTTTCCAGACCCAGACCGGCTTGTAGTTCGGATCGAGGTCGATCAGGTCGTTGCCGCGCACGGTCAGGGGACCGGGGAATCCCGGAAGGTTGGTAAACGTCTTTTCGTCGGTGCCGATCAGGATCAGATGCCCGTTCGGCAAGTACGCGAAGTCGTGGTTGACCGAATTGACGCTCAGGTCGTAACCGGCCTTGGCCAGCTCGTGGTTGATATCGTCATACGAAATCTCGTGGATGACGTTACCGGCCAGATCGATCTCGCGCAGCGTGGACCCGGGGGGGCCCTGCGATTGCGCATACAGCTGGGCGAGCATGTGCCCGTTGGGCAGCAGCTTGATGGGCTGGGCGATCCCGAGCGCAGGATCGAAGTTGTAGTACCAGACGACGTTTCCCGCGTTGTCGAAGCCAACCACCTGCCCCCCCTCCCCCGCGACAGAGAGCGTGGCGAGCTCGACGCCCGGGGCGGGCGTCATGCCCGGCGTGACCGTGACTTTCGTGGAAGGCAAGTCTGGGCCGAGCAGCGCGCCCGTCTGGAACGTGAGATCGGAGCCATTGGTTTTGGTACCGTCGGCAGCCGTGATGACGGCGCGCATGTGATAGACGGTCTGCTGCTTCATCCCGGCAACCAGGAAGCTCATCGCGCCGTTCGCGTCCGGTTGCTCCGAGGACGTGCGCAAGCCGTATTTCGTGTCCGGTCCAAACTCGACGTACGCGGACGCCGCCTTGCTTGCGCACAAGTCGAACTTTGCGACCAGTACGTTCTGGGTGGCACCTACGCTGCTGTGGCCGCTGCAGGTTGAAGGTGAGTGAGTCTTGGCGTTATCGCCGCAGCCGGTAAACACGGCGAGTTGCAGCGCGGTGGCAAGCAGGGTCGCCGCATGCCTGCCCAACCGCAGGACAGCCTTGATAGTTCTATGCATAGTCAATCCTTCTGGAAGCGCACGACTGGCGCAACAAGACAAGCGTGACGCGCATCCAACCCGTCGCCATCGTGCCCACCGCCGCCGGCAGTGACAGAGCGAACTTCGGCAGGTAGCTCGGCAACCCCATCAGATAACAACGAACGGATCCAGAAGCAGCTCGCCGTCCTTGATCGCCCAGTAGTGGACGGCCGTGCTGGGCGTTACATCTGCTCCGTCCACTTTGGTCGCGGTCAGAAGAAGCAGGTTGCCGAAGTTGGTGCTGTAGTCGGTGTTCTGCTTCCGCTGGTACGTCCCCGTGACCTGGTGACCGTCTTCGGTGGTTTCCTGGAACGTGTTGTCAGCCAACAGAGCGAGCGAAGACGTTACGGACTGCGCCGATCCCGTCGTGGCGATATCCGCCGTGCGCGTCCAGGTTCCAACAACGTCCGTGGCCGATCCGTTCTGGCTCTTGTAGGGCCCATTGGAGAAGTACGTCGCGTCCACGTAGAAGGTCGCGGTCCGCGAGGACAGGACGGTGTTCCCGTTGTTCCCGACGTTCTGCGTGCAGGCCGCGTGCCCGCGCGTTTCCATCTTCAGCCGTCCGTCGCTCTGCAAGGACCACGTGCCTCCGACGGGGCCATCGCCGGCCGCGTCGTCGTCCTGGCACCAGGTGGTCCCGGTCATGGTGAGGTGGGGCCGCGAAATCACCGTGGCGGTGGGGCCGTAGACGAGCAGAGTCCACTGGCGGACCATGGCCTGCTCCTGCGTCGGAAAGATCGCCGCATGCGGCCAGATCGTTTGATTGCCGGCCTTGTCGGTCGCCGCGACGCGAATCGTCAGTCCCGGTGCGGCGGTCGTCGTCACGTTCCACAGGCCGTTGTGCAACGACGCGCTCTGGGATGCGATCGGCTTGCTGTCCACATCGAGCGCTTGAACCTCCAGCGCGTCGGTGGACGTCACGTCGTCGCTGGCCTGGACTTGCAGAGTCAGCGGCGTCGGGGTCTTCAGGATGTGCTGAGCGTCGGCACTGCTCAGGTCCAGGCTTCCCGATGTTGCGGTGAACGTCGCGTAGACGCCGGCGATGACTGGCGGAGTTGTGTCTTCGCTCTTGCTGGGGCTGCTGCCGCTGCTGCAGCCCCACAAAAAGCTCACGAGCACGACCCAGATTCCGCCGGACCTGCGCGGGCGGAGCCGCGCCGTTGCGGCCTCGAGAGCGAGACCACGCGTAAGGTGAGCCATGACATCGGAAAGATATCAGGGCATAGTGCCCTGTCAACCAGAGCAGAGCTCTCGGGGGGTCTCCTGGCCGGCAGACTGGGTATTGTCGGTCAGCTGCGAAAGCGTTGCGCGATGACAAGCTTCCGACCCGGTTCGCGCCGCGTCCAACTCTCTGTTGGCCTTCGCGGCACCTGATTCGCAGCGGTCGTGCACCGCGGCGTCTCCGTCCGCCGGCACGGCGGTAGCGAGGCGGCACAGCGGCGGCAGCCGTGGGGCCCCCGGCCGGGCGCAGCCCGGGGCGGATGGTGCGGAGCGTGCGCCCAGACCCAGCGGTGCTCCCCGTGATCGCCGCGCAAGTGCGGCGTCACTTCAGTCGGGATTGCAGGGGCCGGAGCAGTTGGCTTCGGCCACGCCGGTGCGGAGGAAATCGTTCAGCGTCTGGCCCGCCGATGGCACGGTGCGGATCTCCGCGTGCGGATCCTGGCCGGCGGTCATCGGCACGTTCGTGATCGGCTCCGGCGGCAGACCGAAGTCGTACTCGATCATGGCCGAGCCCTTGTAGGGCGCGTCGACCTCGGGGATACCCCAGATGGTGCGGTTGACGGGTTTGAGGTTCTTGGCGCCGATCGAACGCGCCAGCAGGTGGGCGGCAAGCGTGGTCACCTGGTGATCGCCGATTGCCACAAGCATCAACACCGAATGCGACGGCGTGTTCGGCAGCATGTTGGTCTGGATGTAGTGCGAATAGCCGCTCGGCTCGGCGCGGTCCCAGAGCATCTGCGCGAGATCCAGCGCCATCTGGATGTCGAGCGGGCTCTTGTACGTGATGTTCATCAGCCCGAAGAACTGGGTAAAGTCCACGCTCCGCTGCAGCATGAGGTTGTACGACTGCCCGGGCACCGCGAGCACGCCGCGCGTCACGTCGGTGCTGAGCGCCATGTAGGTCGCGCCGAGGATGCCGCCTTGGCTCCCGCCGAAGTACACCTTGTCCGTCGAGCTCACCAGCGGCTGCCCGTTCAGCTGCAGGGACGGATCCTGCGCCAGCTTGCCGCCGGCCATGCGCGTCGCGAGGAGCGCATCGAGGATGCCCTGCTGGAGCCTGTCGACGACCGTATGGAACGCGCCGATATCGCCACCGGAGATGATGCTGACGACGTTCTGCTGGTCGTCGGAAGCCATGCCCGACCAGTCGGTCGCGATGATCGCGTAGTTGTAGAGGTTCGCGAGGTCCCGGTACGAGTCGGCTTCGTAGCGATCGCCGAGCAGGCCGTGGCCGTACCACATCACCGTCGCCGGGTTCTGCGGCGTGGCGCTCTTCGGCAAGAGGAACAGGAAGGGGATCTGCGCGGTGCCGTTCTGGACCGGGTGACCCTGTGCGTCGAGCATCATGCTGGCGCCCGGGCCCGGTTTGTCGAGATAGAGCGGCACGGTCATCTTGCCCTCGATGCGGACAGCGATGTTCGCGTCGACGTTGTTCTCGACCGAGTCGATCGTGTAGCTCGGCCCGTCCGGCCCGACCTGTGCGAGCGCTTCGTCGCGCATCTGCAGCAGCCGCCCGGTGTTGTTCTCGCGGCTGGCCGTCGTGAAATCCCAGGCGAGCTGCAGGTTGTTGCGCGGCACGCCGGCCTTCTCCAGGCGCGTGAAGATGTCGTTGTACAGAGCACGGCGGTTTTTCACGCTCGGGTCCGTGCTCGGCGTGCCGTCGCGCAGCGCCTTGAAGGCCGGGCTCGGCGGCAGCGGGTTGCCCTGTGCGTCCAGCACGTTGCGGATGGCCACGATGTAGCGATGCCCGTCCTCGAGACGCACGACCGGACGGATCATGAACGCCTGCTGGTCGGGCTTCTGGGCGGCTGCCACGTCCAGCTCGGAGAAGTGCGCGATGTGCTCGCCGGTGTCCGCGTCGATGATGACGGTGGGGCTGTCGATGTCGAGCGAGTGCGCGATCGTGACGGGAGTCGGCAGACCGGTCGTGGTCGCGCCGGGCATCACGGTGAGCAGCGCCTCGCTGGCGGAGAAGCCGTCGCTCTGGTCGAACGGGGCGGGGGTCGTGTGCGTGCCGTTCGCGCTGACGGGAAGACTGGCCGCGTCGAGGTCCACGCGCTTGCCGGTCGGTGTGCCCGGATCGCTTTTCAGCCACACGTTCGACGGGAACGGGAACGAGCAGTAGCCGGGCACCAATGGATCGCACGGTCCGGCGAGCAACGGGCCGCTGCCACCCGCGCCTGCGCTGCCCGCCGCTCCGCCGGCTCCGGAAGCGCCCGCGGTCCCAGTGCCTCCGGCGCCCGCTCCGGCGCCACCGTCGGTTCCGGCGCTGCCGCCGCTAGCATCACTCGAGGAGGAGGAGTTGTTGTTGCCGCCGCAGGCCGTGCCGCCGAGAGCCAGCACTCCCGCAAGAACCCACACCAAGACGCGCCGCTTCATAGCCCCGATGTTGACACAGACGCCGTCGAAGGGTCCGGATGAATGCCTAGCGCGTAGGTCGCATGAGCGCCCTTGCGAGGCCTTGCGCGTTCGAGCGGGCTATGCTTGCGCCAGGATGGGGTACGATTCCTGGATGCGCTCTGCGGTCGCCCACGTTCTGTTGATCCTGCTCTGGACGGTGGGGTGCAGCGGCCCGCAATCGAGACCCGACGCCGGGAACGAGGTGCCGCTTCAGGTCGGCTCGGTCGAGGATCTGGGTGCTTTGCCGCTCCCTTCGCAGAGCGTGGCGGGGCGCGACGGCGCGAGCTCCGGCGTATTGGACGGCCAGCTCCTCTGGACCTTCGGCGACACGTTCATGTACGTGTCCAGCCCCATCGACGGCTCGAACGTGGTCAGCGCCACGGGCGCCTGGGCCACGCCTGCCGCGCCGCTCGACCTCGAGCAACCGGTGGACGCGGATGGAGTCCCCGCACAGCTCATCCCCTACACCAACGACGAGATCGCACAGAACCGAGCCTCACCGCTGGACGGCTGGGCGCTCTGGCCGGGTGCCGCGATCGACACCGGCGCCGACACGCTCCTGGTGCTTTTCCAGCGGGTCAAGCGGACCAACGGCACCGGCTTCGACGGAGTCGGCTTGGGCACGGCGCGCATCGCCCCGCACGACACGGTCGCCACCCGCGCGCCGGACGACCTCTTCTCACGACCCTTGCCGCCCGGTACTGGCGGCACTCCGCTCTACGGAACCGGCGGCGTGGCCGTCGACGGAGACACCGCGTACTTCTTCGCCTGCGACCTGGGCGCCTGCCGCGTCGCCCGCGTGCCGCGCACCCAGGCCGATCAGAGGGGCGCCTTCGAGTTCTACGACGGCATCGGCTGGAGCGCCGACCCCAGCACCGCGGCGGTGGTGATGCGCTTCGCGGGCGCGGCGGTCTCGGTCAGCTACGACGCCTACCTCGGCCGCTACCTCTCGGTGACCAGCGTACCTGGGTCGAACAACGTCCTGCTGCGTACGGCGCCGCACGTCGAGGGTCCTTGGCCGACCTCCGGCGTGACCCTGCACCCCGCCGACGGAGGCATCCTCCCGGCGGGCGAAGGCTCCAACTACCTCGCGCAGGAGCAGGCGGCGCTGAGCTCGGCCGACGGTCGCTCCATCGTGATCAGCTACTCGCGGCCGATGGGCAACTTCGTGGGTGAGGTTCGCCTGGCTCGCGTGACTTTGGAGTGAACGAGGCCGGGCTACCGCGTTCGCCCGCGGCCGCCACCCGGACGCTCACTACGTGGGGCCCCCGGCCGGGCGCAGCCCGGGCTTGGTGGGCCCGCGCCGGGCGCAGCGCGGCGCACCGTGAAGCGACGCGCTGCGCGCGGGGCACCCCACTACACTGCGCGCGGCGAGAAGCGGCGCAGGCGCAGGCTGTTGGTGACGACGAAGACGCTGGAAACGCTCATGGCGGCGGCGGCGAACATCGGGTTCAACAGCAGCCGGATGAGCGGATACAGCGCGCCCGCGGCGACCGGGATCAACGCAACGTTGTAGGCGTAGGCCCAGAAGAAGTTGAGGCGGATGGTGCGGAGCGTGCGGCGCGAGAGCTTTGCCGCGTTGACCAGGCCCCGCAAGTCGCCGCTCATCAGGATCACGTCACCGGCTTCGATGGCGATGTCCGTACCGGTGCCGATCGCGATGCCGACGTCCGCCTGCGCCAGCGCGGGTGCGTCGTTGATGCCGTCGCCCACGAACGCCACGCGCTGCCCTTCGCTCTGCAGCCGCTTCACTTCCTTCGACTTCTGGTCGGGCAGTACCTCGGCCAGCACCCGCTCGATACCGGCCTGGCGCGCGATGGCCTCGGCGGTCTTCTTGTTGTCGCCGGTGAGCATGGCGACCTCGAAGCCCAGCGCGCGAAGCTCGCGCACGGCCTCGGCGCTGCTCTGCTTGAGCGGATCGGCGACGCCCAGCACCGCGGCCAGTTCGCCGTCGACGGCGACGTAGATCGGCGTGCGCGCGTCGGCAGCGAGCTTGTCGGCGACTTCCCTACCCTGCGCGGCGTCGACGCCGATCTTCTCCATGTAGCGGTCCGCGCCCACCTGCACGCGGCGGCCGTTCACGCGAGCTTCGAGCCCGTAGCCGGCCTCGGCCTGGAACGAGTCCGCACGCGGCACGTCGAGCCCGCGGCTCCTCGCTCCGGCGACGAGCGCCTGGGCAATCGGGTGCTCGCTCTGGTCTTCCGCTCCGGCCGCGAGCGACAGAATCTCGTCCTCGAGATGGTCGATATCCCGCCCGCCCGCCCCCACCGTAGTCCTCCGCCGGGGGCTCACCGCCCCCGGACCCCCGACGCGCCTCGCTTCGCTCGACGCGCGCTCGCTGTCGCCCGCGGGTCCGAAAGCGTGCACGTCGGTCAGCTCCGGGCGGCCCTTGGTGAGCGTGCCGGTCTTGTCGAGCACGACGGTGTCGAGGCGCGCCATGGTCTCGAGCGCGGCGCCCTGCCGGAACAGGATGCCGAGCTCGGCGGCCTTGCCGGTCCCGACCATGATGGCCGTCGGTGTCGCCAGGCCCATAGCGCAGGGGCAGGCGATGACCAGCACGCTCACCGCCGCCACGAAGGCATAGCTGAGCGCCGGGCTCGGCCCCACTACGAGCCACACCACGAACGTGAGCAGCGCCGCGGCGATCACGATCGGCACGAACACCGCCGCGATGCGATCGGCGAGCTGCTGGATGGGCGGCTTGGTCGACTGCGCCTCTTCGACCATCTTGATAATCTGCGAAAGCACGGTGTCGGCACCGACGCGCGTGGCGCGGAACACGAACGCGCCGCTCTTGTTGATCGTGCCGCCCACGACCTCGGCGTCTGCGCTCTTCTCGACAGGCACCGGTTCGCCCGTGATCATGCTCTCGTCGACGAAGCTCCGGCCCTCGAGCACCACGCCGTCGACCGGCACCCGTTCGCCGGGACGCACCTGGATGTGGTCGTCCGGCACCACGGCGTCGATGGGCAGCTCCACGCTTTCGCCGTCGCGCAAGACGCGCGCCGTCTTCGCCGAGAGCTGCATCAGCTTCTTGATCGCTTCGGACGTGCGGCCCTTGGCCTTGGCCTCGAGGTACTTGCCGAACAGGATCAGCGTGATGATGACGGCCGAGGCCTCGAAGTAGAGGTGCGCGGTGCCCGCCGGGAAGATGCCCGGCGCGATCAGCGCCAGCACCGAGTAGAAGTACGCCGCGCTCGAGCCCATCATCACCAGCGTGTTCATGCCGGGGCTCCTGTGGCTGAGCTCCGCCCAGCCCTGGCGATAGAAGCGCTTGCCCACGATGAACTGTACCGGCGTGGCCAGCGCCAGCTCGAACGCTCCCCACACCGGCATGGGGAAGATGCGCGCCATGGCCTGCTCGAGGCCGGGCACGAGCATGGGCAGCATGGCGAGCAGCACGAGCGGCACGCTGAGCGCGGCGCCAAACACGAGATCGCGACGGAGCTTTTCCTGCTCGTGCTCGTGCGCCACGTCCTGGGCGTCCGGCGTTGCCTGGAGATCGATCGGCTCGTAGCCGGCGTCCTCGATGGCGGCCTTGAGCCGCTGCACGCTGACGGCTTCCGGCGAAAACTCGATGCTCGCCTTCTCGGTCGCGAGGTTGACCGTCGCGTCGACCACGCCGGGCTGCTTCTTGAGCACGCGCTCGACGCGGGCGACGCAGCTTGCGCAGGTCATGCCCTGCACGCCGAGCTCGATGCGGGTTTTCGCCTGATCGGTCATCGGTACTTCAGGACCTCCATCAGCTCCGCCACGATCTCGTCGGTGTCGCCCCGCTCGGCCGCGGTGACGACGTGGTCCTTGAGATGGCTCGAGAGGACGAGCGCGCCCACCTTGTCCAGCGCTCCGGTGACGGCCTTGATCTGCTTCAGGGCGTCGACGCAGTAGATCGACTCGTCCTCGAGCATGCGCATGATGCCCTCGACGTGACCCCGAATGCTGAGCAGCCGGCGCCGCGCCTGCTCGCGCGTCTCGGGATCGAGCTTGAGACCGTGGGCGCAGCTTTTCATCGGGGCGCCGCCTGGTAGCCCTCTTCCTCGATGGCAGCCACGAGTGCGGACACATCGGGCGAGCCGTCGACGACCGCTTCTTCACGGCTGCGATCCACCGAAATGACCTGCTCGACGCCGGGCACCTGGGAGAGCGCCTTCCTGACGGCCATCTCGCAGTGGCCGCAGGTCATGCCCGTTACCTTCAGCTTGATCATGGAAATTACTCCGGAATTTCTGGTTACGCGCCGAGGTGGAGTCCCTGGGCGCGGGCTTGCCCCTCCCCGGGTGGGGTGGGATAAGCCCAGCATGGACCCGGGCCGGCGCACCGTCAAGGGAGGCGTCTCGCCGCAGCGGGGTAGACTGACCAGCGTCATGCAGCTGATCCCGCTCCGGTACCTGGTCGACCGGGTGCGCCATCCGAGGAGCCGCGCCGAGGAACTCTACGAGCTCCGCGCGACGCTCGCGGCCCAGGCCGACTGGTCGCGCGCGACGCGCGAGGAGCGGCGCCTGGCCATGGAACTGGCGGCGCTGCGCGAAGGCATGCGCGCCGGGCTCGGCGAGGTGAAGTCGTGCAGCCGCTGCGCGGAGGGGCACCCGCTGCCCAACGGCCGCTGGCAGGGCGGGCACTGCTGCGGCACCGAAACGCACAAGTTGTTTTCGCGCGCGGAGCTTGCTGCGCTCAAGCTCTCGGGCACCACGCCCGCGAAGCTGGTCGCGCCGCACGCCGATCACGCCGGCTGCGCATTCCGCGGACCCGAGGGCTGCTCGCTCGAAGTGGCCGACCGCCCGAACCTGTGCGTGCGCTTCATCTGCCGCGAGCTCAGCGCCGAGCTGCGCGATCGCGGCGACCGCCCGAAGCTGCGCGCGCTCTCCAAGCAGATCGAGGAGACCTTCATCCGCTTCGTCGCCGCGCGCCGGGCGCGGCTCGAGGACGAGGCGCTGGAGGAGCTGGCGGCGGAGTAGCGCGCGGCGGCCCGGAACCCTCAGGGCGGCGGCGGCGGCGGGGTGCACTCGGGTTGCGGAGGCAGCTCGTCGCGGACGCGCACGAAGTCCTCGACGTACTTTACCTCGCGCTCGCCGGCGAACTCCGTTCCCTCGGGCAGCTCGTAGCCGAGCACGGTCGTCCGGGCAATCCGCGCACCGCCGCATCCGTGCAAGCCGGGATACTTGCACTTGCAGTCGGGACAGCCGCACAGCGTGACGTTGATCGTCCGGGTCTTCACGTGCCGCTTCACGAGCCACACACGGCTGCCCCCGCGGGCGAAGTCGTACGCCAAGGAGAGGTCACCGCAGCCCCCGACTGGCGGCGTGACGATCACGCGCGCGCGGCCGTGCGGCGGCACGTCGCGCTCCTCGACGTGCGCCGGTTTGAAGGGGCCCCGGAACTCGCTCGTGCTGTGGACCAGCGTGTGGGCGGCGAGGCGCACCGGCTGGAGACCAAGGCGGCGAAGTGCTTCGACATAGGTCGCGGCATTGTCGGCCGTTGCCTGCTTGCCGCGGGCCGCGAGCTCGTCGCGGGTGAAACAGCCGCCCGGCCCCGATCCCCGGTTCGACCGCGTAGGCGGCGCAGCGAGCGGCGCCGACGAGGTTGGAGCCGGAGCCGCGGACGCCGCGGGCGCCGCGGACGCCGCGGGGGATGGTTCCGCCGATGCGCTGGCGGTCGGAACAGCAACGGCGCGCGGAGCATTTCCTTTCGGCCCTCCGCGGCCAGCCGCGCCGCAGCCCGCGGCGACAAGGACGAGCGCGAGGAGCAGGTATCTCATCGAAGGGGTCCCCCTCAGTTGTGGCAGACGAGGCGGTCGGCGAAGACCTGGGTGAGCGTGCCGGGCTGTTCCGCTTCGTAGACGACGAGCGCACCTGCGGGCGTGCCGACGAGGCGGACGGTGCCGATGAAGTCCGGGGCCGGTGCGGTGATAACCGGACCGACCGGGTTGCCGTCGAAATCGACGGGGCGAACCTGCAGAACGTGGCTCGCGCCGTTCTGGCCTTCGGTCCACGCGACGAGAGCGACGCCACCGGCGCGGGCGACGGCGACGTTGCCGACGACGGCGTTGGTCGAGGTGAGCGTCACCGGAGACGCCGTCGGGTTGGCGTCCTCGTCGAAAGGCTGCGCGATGACCTGCGAGCCGGCGCCAGGAAGCGCGAGCACGGCCAGGGCCGAGCTACCCATGGATGCGAGCGCAAGGCGCGAGCTCGGCGAGATGGCCAGACTGTATCCGGGCGCGAGCTTGTTCCCGCTCTTGTCGAGATGCTGGCCCCTGAATCCGGTCCCGTCCGACCAGCCTACGAGCAGCGTGCCGTCGTCGAAGCGCGCAAGCCCTTGCGGATAGGTCTGGTTCGGCGAGCTCGTGGTCGTGATGACATCCGGATGGGTCTGCGTGACCTTCCCATGCTTGTTCAGCGAAAGCAGCGTGAGCGGCGCGAATGTGAAGACCGGCGAGTTGAAGACGACAAAGCCGGGCGCCGAAGGAACGAGCCAGTAACACCATGTCTTGGCAATCGACCGGGGCATGGTGGTCGGAGCACCGTCGGCGCCGAGCTCGACGAAGCGGCAGCCCTGCGCGTCGTCCCAGACGGTGGCACCGCGATAGCCCGCGCCGATGGCGACGCCGATGCCGGACAGCGACACACTCTGCGGATGCTTCATCACGACCTGCGAGGTACCGAGGTCCGACAGGTCGTCCTTGACGACGCGGACGCGCCAGGTCGGGTCGGGGCTCGGGTCGTTGTCGTTCATGGTGCCTACGAAGACGTGGCTGCCGTCGGCGTGCAGCGAGGTCAGCATGGAGTCGCCCACGGGATCGGTAAGCGGGATGGGCGGTGCCGGGACGACGCTCCACGTCGTGCACGGCGGAGCGCCGCCGCTGCCACCGGTCGCGCCGCTGCCACCGGTCGCGCCGCTGCCACCGGTCGCGCCGCTGCCGCTCGTTGCGCCGCTGCCGCCCGTTGCGCCGCTGCCGCCCGTTGCGCCGCTGCCGCCCGTTGCGCCGGTCGCGACGGGTCCGGGGCCAAGCGAGTCGAAGAGCGGCGTCCGGCTGCAGCCGGTCGCGGCGAGGAACAAGACAAACCAGAAGGCGCGCATGGCGCATTGTCCCGCAATGGGGGGCGCGACGGCAAACGCCGCCTAGCGCGGGATCTCGCCGTCGTAGGGGACGGCGTTTTCCGCTGCCTCCCACATCTCGCGCATGGCGGACCTATGCTGTTCCTCGTGCACGTGGCCGACCAGGCCGGCACAGCGCGCGAGCACGGCGAAGCCGCGCATGATCTCCGCCGGCACACCCGCATCGCCCAGGCACGCCGCAACGGCGCCCGTCGCGTTGATGGTGATGTGCCGGCCGTACACCTCGTCGACGGCCGCCGAAAGCGAGCGCAGCGCCGCGATGTGCGCGCCGGTGAGGCCGTTCGTCTCCGCTACGGTGAACAGCACGGCGGGGCGCGGGTCGTCCGGCTTGTGCAGGAAATGACCGAACCCCGGCACCGGACGGTGCCCAGCGCGATGCTCCTCGGCGATGCGCCGAGCCTCGGCGCCGGCTCCGTCCGGCGCGCCCATCATGCGGGCAATGAGCGCGGCCGCGCCTTCCACGGTGCCCACGAACAGGCTGCCCACGCCGAGCAGGCCGCCGGCGATGGCCGCTTGCATGGCTTCGGGCGCGCTGGTGTAAACGAGGCGCGTGGTGACCGCGCTCGGCGTGAGCCCGTGCTCCATCAGCGTGACCAGACACGCGTCGAGCATGGCGGTCTGCGCGCGCGTCGGCATGCGGCCGAGCACCTGGAAGTACGTCATCTCGGTGAAGGTGAGCTGGCCGATCAGCTCGCGGCACAGGCTCTTGTCGCGCACGAAGATGTCGTCCTTCGTGCTGGTTGCAATGCTCGTGGTCATGATTTCCTCCCTGGCAGCAGCTTCTCGAGCTCGTGGCGCTGCACCTTGCCGGAAGCGCTGCGCGGGAACGCCTCGAGCTCGATGAAGACCAGGTCCTTGGGTTGCTTGTAGCCGGCTAGAGCGGCGCGGCAACGGGCAAAGAGCTCGTCGCGGGTCAATGTCCCGTCGCGGCGCGCAACGAAGGCGACGGGCACCTCGCCCCATTTTTCGTCCGGGCGGCGCACGACGGCGACGTCGGCGACGCGCGGCTCCTCGCGGATCACGCGCTCGATCTCGGCGGGGTAGACGTTCTCGCCGCCGCTCTTGATCAGATATTTCACGCGGTCGACGAAATCGAGCGAGCCGTCCGGATTGCGCACGAACACGTCGCCCATGTGGAACCACCCGCCGCGGAAGTCCGCGGCGTTGACTTCCGGCGCGCGCCAGTAGCCGGAAAAGAGCGTGGGGCCGCGCATGGCGAGCTCGCCGGGAGAACCGTCGGGGACGTCGCGGTCGTCCGCATCGACCAGGCGCACCTCGCAGTAGGCGCTCTGCTCTTTCGAGAGGCTCCCGGGCGGGACGCCGACGGGCAGCAGGCTGGACGAGCACGGCGGGCAGCCGGTCTCGGTCGCGCCGAAGGTGTTGGCGTAGGGCGCGTCGAGCAGGCGCGTGACCTCCGCGATCTCGTGCGGCGGCACCAGATCGGCCATCACGCCGCACACCTTCACGCCGCGCGGCTGCGTGCCGCGCGCGCGAAGCTCCTCGATGAATGCGGAGACCGTGCCCGGCATGAGCAGCAGCCAGCCGATCTCGCGCGTGGCGACGAGCTCGGCCAGCCGCGCGCGGTCGAAGCCGTCGACGACGATCACGCTGCCGCCGCTCATCAGCGCGCCCAGCGCCGGATCCGCCGCGCCCATATGATAGAGCGGCGACCACGCCACGAAGGCGTCCGTGCCGGCAATGCCGAACTCGGTGCGGATGACGAGATTGCGCGCAATCTCGGCGCGGTGGCTGATGACGGCGCCCTTGGGCAAGCCGGTGGTGCCGCTGGTATAGAGGATGAGCAGCGCGTCCTCTGGATCGACCTCTTCATCCCGCCCGCCCGCCCCCACCGTAGTCCTACGCCGGGGGCTCACCGCCCCCGGACCCCCGACGCCGCTTCGCTTCGCTCGGCGCGGGCCCGCTTCGCTCGCTGCTTCGCTTTGCAGCATGCGTTCATAGTCCTCGCCGAACACGATCTTTCCGCCCTCGACGCGCGCGGCGTAGCGCGGCGAGACGACGATGCAGGTCGGCTCGACCAGCTGGAGGCAGTGCGCGAGCTCGGGTGCGGCGAGGCGCCAGTTCTGGCACGCGACGATGGCGCCGAGCTCGGCGGCGGCCAGCACCAGCTCGAGATACTCGGCGCGGTTTTCCGACAGCAACGCCACGCGCGAGCCGCGCGCGACACCGCGCGCCGAGAGCGCGGAGGCGAGCCGGCGCACGCGGTCGTGAAGCTCGCCGTACGTGAGGACGCGATCGGCGTCCTCGACCGCAACCCGCCCCGGATGCACGCGCGCATGCGCCGCGAACAGGCTCCACACCGTGCTCGCGGCTGCGCGGTCTACAAGCGGTCCGCCGTCGTGCATGGCGCGATCCTACCCGTCGCGGGCACGGCGTGTCGCGGCGGGGTACGGGGGCTCACAGGAAGGGCCGAAGGACCGAAGGTTTGCGGGGTCGAAATGGGCGAGTTGGTGCGCCTCGTCCAGCGGCTGTGCGGATGCGACCCGTGAGTGCAGTCTCCGGACGTGCTCCGCCGCCCTCTCGCTGGATTAGCCGCGGTCCAACGCCACACCACTCGATCCCCCAAAAAATCTTCGGCCCTTCGACCCTTCGTGTTGCCCCCTCGTCTACCGCAGCAGGTGCTTGGCGACGCGCTCGGTGGCGGTATGCGGCAGGGCGTCGCGGACGTGGATCGTGGAAGGGACTTTGAAGTCCGCGAGATGCTCGCGGGCGAAGTCGGCGAGGGCCGCGGCGTCGATGGAATGGCCGGGACGCGGCGAGACGTACGCCACGACTTCGTCCTCGCCGAGATCGGACGGCACGCCGATGACGGCGGCTTCGGCCACGTCGGGGTGGGCGGCGAGGACGCTTTCGATCTCGGCGGCGGAGATGTTCTCGCCGCGCCGGCGCAGCATGTGCTTCCGGCGTGCGACGAAAGTGAAGAAGCCGTCGGCGTCGCGGCGCACGATGTCGCCGGTGTGGAGCCAGCCGCCAGCGAGCGCGGCCCGCGTCTCTTCCGGCGCGCCGTAATAGCCGTGCATGACGGCGGGACTCTGGAGCCACAGCTCGCCCGGTTCTCCCGGCGCGGCGTCGCTGCCGTCGTCGCGCACGACGCGCGCGCGGTTCACTTCGCCCAGGCGCGGATGCTGGCGCAGCCGTCCCATGCTGCCGTAGCGCGGCGGCTCGCCGCGCGGCCAGATGGTGCCGAACGTGGTCTCGGACATGCCGTAGCCGACGCTGAGCTCGACGCCGAAGCGCTCTTCGAACGCGCGGTGCTGCTCTTCCGGCAGAGCGAGCGCGCCGTACACGATGCGGACGGCGTGATCGCGATCTGCGGAACCCGGCGGCGCGTTCAAGAGGATGTGCAGCATCGCGCCGACGGCGTTCACCTCCGTGGCGCCGAGCTCGCGCGCCTGCTGCCAGAAGCGCGAGGCGGAGAACTTCGGCAGCAGCGCGAGCCCCGCGCCCGCGCCGAGCGACGCCATCACGCCGTACGCCTGCGCGTTGATGTGGAACAGCGGCAAGACGACCATCAGCCGGTCCGCCTCGCCGAGACCGAGCCAGGACGGGAACGCTTCGGCCGTGAGCGCGTAGGTGCGGTGCGTCTGCACGACGGCCTTGGGCGCGCCGGTGGTGCCGCTGGTGGCGAGCAGCACGGCTACGTCGTCGGGCGCGACCTCGACCTCTGGCGCCCCACGGCCCGCGCGCGCGAGCTCGGCCGGCGTGACGAGCAGCGGCGGATCGGACAGCCCGGCTACCGCGGCTTCAACGAGCGCGCGGTGCTCGTCGACCACGACCACGCGCGGCTCGATCAGCCGGAACAACCCCGCGAGCTCGGGCGGCTTGAATGCGGGGTTGATGACGGCCGCGATGGCGCCGAGCGCATTCGCCCCGAACCAGCTGAAGACCGTTTCTGGACGATTGCCGAGCAGCACCGCCACACGGTCGCCGTGGGTGACGCCGCGCTCGGCGAGACCCACCGCCATTCGATTGGTCTCGCCGGCCGCCTCGCCGTACGAAAAGGAATCCGGGCCGGACCGGAGCCACTCGCGATCGGGCGCCTGGGCGGCGCGCCACGCGATGAGCTCCAGAATGGTGCCGGGGAAGCCCACCTCAAGTGGTGGTGACGAAGGGCTTGTCCTTCAGCGAGGCGGCAAAGCCGTCGATCACCTCGTTGACCTTCGCCCAGCTCGGCAGGGCGCGCATGGTCTTCATCCAGCGGTCGACGTTGGGCCAGCGCGCGAGCGACACGCGGATCAGATCGCCCGCGCCGATGAGCTCGGCGCCGAAGTAGTCGGCGATGGTGATGTCGCTGCCGCACACGTACTTGTTGCTACCGATGATGTGCTTGTCGAGGACGTTGAGCCAGAACCCGGACTTGTCGAGGCCCCAGTCGACCGTCGCCTTCTGCGCGACCTCGGGGCTGCGGACGTGATGCGGGAACACCTGCGGGTAGAGCAGGTGATAGCCCCACTCACGGTAGAAGTTCGTGTTGAACCAGTCCATTCGCTCGTTGACGCGCGCGCGCGCCTTCAGATCCTTCGGGTAGGTCGACACGTTGTGCTTGTCGGCCAGGTACTTGATCATGGCGGACGACTCGGTGAGGATGAAACCGTCGTCGTCGAGCAGCGGAACCTGCGCGTTCGGATTGAGCGACAGGTAGGGATCGTGGGTGTGCTCGCCCGTCATGATGTCGACGACGACCGGCTCGTAGTCGATCTTGGCTTCCGCGCAGAACAGCATGACGGTGCGCGAGGTGGTCGAGGCGGGATGGAAGTGAAGCTTCATGACGCGGTCTCCTTGCTTGTAGCGTGGGAAGCGACAATGCTAGGCATCCGTCAATTCTTTACAAGGACGGAGGACGCGGATGGGCAGGCGATTTTCGGTGCAGCGCGGCACGACCCGTGTCGTGTTCGCGGCCAGCGCGCTGGATAGGCTTCCACAGGAGCTGGAGCAGCTTGCCACGCAGCGCGTCATGGTTGTGTGCACGCCGGGGCGGCAGGCGGAGGCCGAAAAGCTGGCCGGCCGTCTGGGAGCGCGCTCTGCCGGAACGCTGGCGATAGCGCGACAGCACGTCCCTGCCGACCTGGTGGAAGAGGCAAAGAGCGCCGTCTCGAAGGCGGACGCCGACGCCGTGCTCGCCTACGGCGGAGGCTCGGCGATCGGCCTGTGCAAGGCGATCGCGCTCGGGGGCAAGGTCCGCGTGATCGCCGTGCCGACGACCTATTCCGGCTCGGAGATGACGCCGGTGTACGGCATCACGGCCGGCAAGGTGAAGAAGACGGGACGCGACGAGCGCGTGCGCCCCGCGCTGGTGGTGTACGACCCGGAGCTCACGCGGGCTCTGCCGCGCGACGTGACGGTGCCGAGCCTGTTCAACGCGATGGCGCACGCGGCAGAGGCGCTGTGGAGCGAGCAGGCGGACCGCGCTACGAAGCTCGCCGCGGAAGAGGCGCTCCGGCTGCTCGCGCGCGGCGTGGCGCGGCTGGCGACGGCGCCGGAGGACCTCGACGCGCGCGAGGCGGCGCTGGAGGGCGCGTACATGGCCGGTGCGGTGTTCGCCGACGCAGGCTCGGGCATCCACCACAAGCTCTGTCACGTGCTGGGGGGGCTGTTCGATCTGCCGCACGCGGCGACGCACACGGTGCTCCTGCCACACGTCGTGCGCTTCCAGCGCGAGGCCGCTCCGGACGCGATGGCGGCCATCGCGCGGGCGCTGGGCGTGCTCGATCCGGTGCGCGGCATGGAGCGGCTGGCGCGCGCGACCGGCGCCCCGCTCTCGCTCGAAAAGCTCGGCATGCCAGAGAGCGGCATCGAGAAGGCCGTCGACGCGGCGCTCCAGACGCCGGCACTGTCCGGCCTCGACCGCGGGCGGCTCGTGGCGATGGTCCAGCAGGCCTGGTCCGGACCGAAGCCCCAGGGCGACGTGCCGCCACTGCGCGCGCCGGCCAAGCTCGACCACCAGTTCGGGCTCGGCTCCACGCACGCGTCGGAGGCGCTGCCGGGCGCTCTCCCCCAGCGGCAGAACATGCCGCATCCGGCGCCGTACGGTCTGCTGATCGAGTGCCTGAACGGCACGCCGTTCACGGTCAAGAGCGCGGAGAACTCGCGGACGTTCATGTACCGCATCCGCGCGTCCTTCTCGCACGACGAGCTCGTGGAGCTGCCGCCGGCGCGCTTCTGCGCGGAGCTCGGCGCGGTGGATCCGAACCGCCGGCGCTGGGAGCCGATTCCGATCCCGGTCGAGCCCACGGACTTCCTCGACGGGCTGGTGACGCTCGGCGGCACGGGCGACCCCACGTGCGGACCGGGTTACCGCGTGCACCTCTACGCCGCCAACCGCGACATGGTCGACCGCTGCTTCGCCGACGCGGACGGCGATTTGTTGATCATTCCGCAGGAAGGCACGCTCGCTTGCCGCACGGAGCTCGGCTGGCTCTCTGCGGAACCCGGCACGGTGCTGCTCATCCCGCGCGCGCTCAAGTTCGCGATCGGCCTGCCCGACCAGAAGGGCCGCGGCTTCATCCTCGAGGTGTTCGGCAACCGCTTCCGCCTGCCCGAGCGCGGCCCCATCGGCTCGAACGGGCTGGCAGACGCGCGGCACTTCATGGCGCCGGTGGCGTCGTACGAGGACCGGACGTGCCCGGCCGGCTTCCAGTTCGTCACCAAGAGCGGCGGCAAGGTGTACGCCGGCATGCAGGAGCACTCGCCGTTCGACGTGGTCGCCTGGCACGGCAACCATGCGCCGTTCACGTACGAGCTGCACCTCTTCAACGCGATGGGATCGGTGACGTTTGATCACGCGGACCCGTCGATCCTCACGGCGCTGACCGCGCCGCTCGACGACCACGGGCGCGCGATCGCCGACTTCGTGGTGTTCCCGCCGCGCTGGCAGATCGCCGAGCACAGCTTCCGCCTGCCCTACATGCACCGGAACGCGGCCGCCGAGATCAACTGCGTGATCCGCTCGCCCGGCGAGGAAGGCTACGCGCCCGGACAGGTCTTCGTGACGCCGCTGCTCACCGCCCACGGCATCGGGACAAAGTCGTACGACGACGTGCTGTCGCAGACGGACGAGCAGGTGGACACGCCCGAGCGGATCAGCGACGACTCGCTGTGGGTGATGTTCGAGTCGGCCCTGCCGTTCCGGTCCACCGAGTGGGCGCGCAAGACGCCGCTGCTGGATACGAAGTTCCACGAGCTGTTCACGGGGATGAAGTCGCGGTTCCGGCCTGACAAGCGCTAGCCGGAGCGGCCGCCGTCGCAACGTCGGCCATGCCAGGCTGCAGTCCGAAGTCCCGCCTCCACCCCGACAGCTCCCTCTTCCACCCCGACAAGCGCTGGAACGCAGGGGGTCTGGCGTGCATTTCCACCTCGTGGGACGCCTGACAGCACCGAAATGCGCCTCCCACGCGCATTTCCACCTCGTGGGACGCCTGACAGCACCGAAATGCGCGTCTGGCGCGCAATTCCGACCTCCGGGACGCCTGATCCGGGTCCTGACGCGGAACAGCTCGACGCTCGGCCCCGCTTGCCGCTTGACGGCGGCGGCGGGGCATGGCTGACTCCCGGCCCCTCGCGGTGTCGACGCGGATCGCGTCCGTTGTCCCCGTCTGGGCCCGGTCGCAACCCGCGCGTCCGGATACCCTGGAATTTCCTGCCATGTCCAAGCGCACCTACCAGCCGCACAATCTGAGCCGGCTCCGCACCCACGGTTTCCGCAAGCGCGTCAGCACCAAGGGTGGCCGGAACGTGCTGAAGAACCGGCGCCGCAAGGGCCGCTGGCGTCTGACCGTCAGCGCCTACAAGAAGTAGCGGCTCCTCCGTCCGGGCCAGCCGCCGTGCTTACTGTCCGCAAGCGCGCGGAGTTCCGGGAGATCCAGTCGCAGGCGCGGCGCGTGAAGTTGCCGCACTTCGTGCTGTTGCTGCACGCGAGGACGCCTGCTGAAGGCGAGACGCGGCTCGGCATCACGGCATCGCGGAGGGTGGGTAATGCCGTCGTGCGCAATCGCTGCAAGCGTTTGATTCGCGAGGCTTTTCGCGCCACGCGCGAGCTGTGGGCGCCGGATCTGGACCTGGTGGTCATCGTCCGGCGGGCGCTCGGCGAGATGAAAGCGGGCGACGCGGTGGCCGAATGGCGGAACGCCGGCGACGCCATCGCGCGGGCGTCGGAACAAGCACGGATCGACCGGAAGAAGCGCGAATCTTAGCTGGCGGATCGGTCCTGGACGACGCACACTCGCCCGGTCCCATGCTCGCGAAGCTCCTGATCCTGCTGATCCGCATCTACCAGCTGACGCTGTCGAAGATGCTGGGGCAGGTCTGCCGCTTCGAGCCGTCGTGCTCGCGCTACGCGGTCAAATGCCTGGAATATCACGGCGCGTTCCGTGGTAGCTGGCTCGCCGCAGTGCGCCTCTCCAAGTGCCATCCCTGGCATCCGGGTGGCTGGGACCCCCCTCCTCCGCCACGCGGGCGGGAAGATCTCGCCGAAAAACCGCCGGTGCTGCTAGAAGCGTCCGACGGACCCGGGCCGCGAGGCGACCGCTGTGGGTGCGAGGCGCCGCTGGACGAAGCGGCCCGCACGCCGGGCTCGCCCGGCTGATCCACCTCGACACGACTTCATCGCAAGGACGACATGGAAAAGGGCGGTCTCACACGCTGGCTTCTGATCGGGCTTGTCGTGTTTCTGGCAGTCACCCAGCTGCCCAAGCTGTTGGGCAAGGACAAGGGCGGCGAAACGCAGCCGCTCAAGTTCGAGAGCACTGTCGTCCAGAAGAAGCCGGGTCCGGTGAAGACCTGCGACCTGTGGGGCCCGCGCTTCCACGCGCAGCTCTCCAGCGACGGCGCCGACCTGAAGCACTTCTACCTCCTGACGGCGAAGTATCAGGACAAGGGCAAGCCCATCGACCTGTCGACCACGCCGGATCAGGCGTTCCGACGTCAGCTCCGGTTCCACTGGAGAAACGAGGCCGTCGCAGGGCCGAAGAGCAAGAACTGGCAGACCGACTACGACCTGGTCGGCTTCAAGCTGACCAAGGCGGACGGCAAGTCCTGCACGTTCGAGTACCACGACGACAAGGTCGAGCTGGAAAAGACGATCAGCGTTACCGGGCGTCCGTACGAGCTGATGGTCAAGGCGACGATCAAGAACCTAAGCGACCAGAAGCTCCGCCACGCGCTGACTGTCCACACCGTCCAGTGGCACACGGAGAAGCAGGTCAGCTCGCACATGTTCCGCGTGAGCCCGTTCCGCACCCAGGTCGAGTGCATCTATCACAATGGTGACGCGAAGCGCCTGAACGAGAAGGACTTCGAGCCGAAGGATTTCGAGAAGGACAAGGAATTCCACCCGAACGCGCTCAACCAGGGTGATTGGTACGAGAAGAAGGACGGCGAGGTCGACTTCGCGGCTGTTTCCAACGCCTACTTCTCGAGCGCGATCGTCCCGTACGACAAGCACACGCCTGTCTGCCAGCTACAGATCGAGGAGCGCTGGGACTCCGCCCGCTACAAGACTGTCTCCGACGATCCGAACGGGGGCGCGATGTACCGCGCGCGGCTCGCGTATGCGCCCATGGAGCTCGCGCCGGGGCAGAGCGCCACGTACGACGTGCTCACGTACATCGGGCCGAAGGAGCGCGACGTGCTCGCGGCGGCGGGCGGCGGCAGCCACGAGCTCAGCGAGCTGATCAACCTCGGCTTCTTCTCGGCGATCGCCAAGATCATGGTGGCGTTCCTGCTGGCGGTGCACGGCGTGCTGCCGAACTGGGGCGTGGCGATCATCGTGCTGACGATCACAGCGCGCACGCTGCTCTTCCCGCTGAGCTGGCCGTCGATCAAGAGCATGGTCAAGATGCGCGAGCTCAAGCCCGAGCTCGACGCGCTCAACGCAAAATACAAGGACGACGCGCAGGCCAAGGGCCTGGCCCAGATGGAGCTGTGGCGGAAGCACAACGTCAACCCAATCAAGGGTTGTCTGCCGCAGCTCGCGTCGATGCCGGTGTGGTTCGCGCTGTATACGACGCTGGAAACAGCCGTCGAACTCTACCATATCCCGTTTCTATGGTTCCCTGATCTGTCGGCGCCCGATCCGTACTACATCCTGCCGTTCGTGATCGGTGGCGTGTCGTTCGTCCAGCAGTCCATCATGCCGATGCAGGGCGATGCGACGCAGGCGAAGATGATGAAGTACTTCATGCCGGCGATGTTCGCCGTGTTCATGTTGTTCCTGCCCTCGGGCCTGGGCGTCTACATGTTCACGAACAGCCTGCTCGGCATCTTCCAGCAGCAGATCGTCGAGCGGCACGTGAAGAAGCAGACCGCGGCCGCCGCCGCCGGAAACGGCGAAATCGAAGTGAAGGTCAAGGAGGAGAAGTCTGGCAAGGCCGGCAAGGCCAAGAAGAAAGCCGGCGATGGCGATTCGGACGCGAAGCTCTCCGAAAGCCGGACGCTCCTCGGCAAAGGAAAGGCGTGAACATGAACGACGCACAGGACGATCCGCAGATCGACGACGACACCTGGGAAGAAGAAGAAGAAGACGGCGACGACGGGGAAGACGAGGAGCTGACGACCGAAGCGGGGGATAACGGCGCTTCCGAGCACGAGGACGGTCGCCCGAAGCGGCGTGGCAGGAAGCGCCGCGCGCCGGAACCGGACTGGGACGGCGAAGGCGACGAGCGCGCACAGATGGCACTCGACTTCGTCACTGACGTTGTCGACGAGATGGAAATGGACTGCCGCGTCCGGCTCCGGCGCCCCAAGGAAGGCGACGAAGCGGAGATCAACATCGAGATCCTCGGACGCGACGCCGGCCGCATCATCGGCAAGAAGGGCCAGGTGCTGGCGGCGCTCCAGTTTTTGACCCATCGTGTGGTCAACCGCCCGGGCCTGGAGCGGCGCCACGTGCTGGTCGACGCGGAAGGCTATCGGAGCCGCCGCGACAACTCGCTCGCCACCATGGCGCGGCGCCTGGGCAAACAGGCCGTGGACGAAGGCAAGATCATCACCTTCGAGCCGATGAATCCCCGCGACCGCCGGGTGGTGCACCTGGCGCTGGCGAAGTTCGAGGGCGTCGTCACCAAGAGCGACGGCGAAGGCGACGACCGCCGGGTGCAGATCATCCCCGTCCGGCGCTGACCTGGCCGCACGCCGCGCTGGATGATCCGGGCGGGGGCTCCGTCCAACTTGATGGACGCCGGTCGTGCCAGGCAAGGCACTGGCGCGGACGGCATCCAGAACTTACAGAAAGCCAGAGGCGGGGCTTTCGCTGCCCCCCGATCCACGCGAAAGGACTGAAGATGTCGGCGCACAAGAGCCTGGTTCGGCTGCTGCTTCCGCTGGCCGCGCTGTCGCTTCCGCTGGGCGCCTGCGCAGGCCCGCACGCGGTGCGCGGCGAGGAAGTGCCGGGGCTCAACGACGAGGCCATGAGCACTGGCCTCGACCAGCGCGACCTCCAGAAGCTGCTCCACGAGAACATGGAGGCACTGCAGCACTCGGCCGTCATCCGGCGCTGGGAGAGCGAGAACCGCCCCACGGTCGCGGTCCTGCCTTTCCGGAACGACACGACCGAGCACATCGAGAGCCAGCTGGACGCGCTGATCAGCGACATCGAGACCAAGCTGGTCAACGCGGGGCACGTGCGCGTGGTCAGCGTCGAGCGCCAGCCGCAGCTGGTCCAGGAAGTCCGCTCGCAGTACGGCGACGCCTTCGACCCATCCAAGGTGGCGCGTTGGGGCAAGCAGGTCGGCGCGCGCTACTTCGTGACCGGCAAGGTCTACAGCGCCGACGAGCGCCAGGACGAGGAACGGCGGGTGCAGTACTTCATGTTCATGCAGGTGTTGGACGCCGAGACGAGCGACATCCTGTTCCAGAACAAGACCTCGCTGACCAAGGCCCTGGTCAAGTAGCGCCGTGCGGCGCGGGCGTCGCCATGGGAGCCGCAACCTTCCGACCGAAAGCACAGGGCGGCGTCGCCCTGTTGATCCTGGTCGCGGCGCTCCTCTCCACGGCCTGCGCAGGACACGCGTCGAAGACGCTCGAGGCGCGCACCGCGCTGGACGCGAACCAGCCGCGCCGCGCGCTGTCGCTCCTGAACGAGGCGATGGACGTGAAGAGCGCGAAGGAGCTGCCCGGGAACGTGGGCGGCGACAATGTGCTGTTCATCCTCGACCGCTCGATGGTGCTGCAGGAGCTCGGCGACTACAAGCTGTCGAGCCGCGACCTCGAGCTCTCGGACAAGCAGATCCAGATCCTCGATTTCTCGCGCAGCGCGCTCGACGATCTCGGCAAGTACGTGTTCTCGGACCAGGCCGGGCCCTACAAGGCGCCGGCCTACGAGAAGCTGATGATCAACACCATGAACATGGTGAACTATCTGGCGCGGGGCGATCTGGAGGGCTCGCGGGTGGAGGCGCGGCGGCTCGCGGTCATGCAGCAGTACATCGAGTCGAAGAAGGACCCCTCCGAGGGGCTCAGCGGCCCGGGCAGCTATCTCGCGGGCTTCACGCTCGAGAAGAGCGGCAAAGCGGACGAGGCACTTCGCTACTACGACGAGGCGCTGCAGTACGGCGACTACAAGTCGCTCTATGGTCCGATCCGTCGCCTGGCAAAGCTGTCGAGCTACCGCTCGCCGCGCATCCGCCGCATCCTGGGCGAGGGTCCCGGCGAACAGGCGGCCGATCCACCGCCGGCGGAATCCGCCGGCGGCGTCGGGCAGCAATGCGCCGCCGCCGGACAAGGCCGCCGAGGGCAACTCCACGAAAGAAGCGCCGCCGGACAAGACCGCCGAGGGCAACTCCACGAAAGAAGCGCCGCCGGAAGCCGCCGAGGGCAACGCCGGCACACAAGCCGCGGCATCGAGCAAGTCGCCTGCGCGCCCTGCGCCGGACAACACTGCGGAGCTGCTCGTGGTCGTCAACTACGGCCGGGTCCCCGCCAAGTACGCCAAGCGCGTGCCGATCGGGTTGGCCCTGACCTGGGCGAGCGGCTCGATCAGCCCGTACGACCAGGAACGCGCCAACCGCCTCGCTCTCCAGGGCCTGGTGACGTGGGTGAACTACCCCGCGCTGGGCCGTCCTCACGGCGAGTACGGGCTTCCGGAGTTTGCGCTCGACGGCCGCTGGCAGCCGCTGGAGGGCATCTGCGCGGTGGACAAGGAGGTGGAGAAGGCTTGGCAGAAGATGCGTGGCGCGGTTATCGCCTCCGCCATCACGCGCGCCGTGGCGCGCATCGTCGCGGGCCAGGTCGCCCAGCACGCGGTCAAGGGCTGGGAAGGCCTGCTGCTCGGCCTCGGAACGCAGGTTGCGCTGACAGCCGCGGACACTCCGGACACGCGCAGCTGGGCAACTCTGCCGGCGCGCATGGCCTTCGGACGCGTGCGGCTTCCACCAGGGACGCACTCGGTCCTGCTGGACGCGCGGGGCATGCGCGAGGAGCAGCGCATCAAGCTCAACCCCGGCGGCTGGGCCGTCGTCGCCCTGACCGTCCTGCGGTGACGCCCGCGCAACGTCCATGCGGTCTGGCGGGGCGATGCTACCCTGAAGCGTTCCAGGGAGTCGCCAAGCCGCGAAGAGCGCCAAGTTCGCCAAGGATCTCGGGGATGCGCGCTGACGCCTGCGCATCGCCCAGTTCACTCGAAACTCGCTGGTGCTCCGACCCGATTCAGCCGGCACAGCTCGGCCCCGCCGCGCGGCTACCGCGCGGCGTATTCGGTGCCGTTGTAGCTGTACTGCTTCGGCGAGCTGCTGTTCCAGGGCAGGGCCAGGGGCTCGAGGCCGCCGGCCGCGGTGGTGTCGGTGGGGAACGGATAGTCCTTCTGCGTCCAGCCCACGGCGCGCCCCGGACCGAGCACGATCGACAGCCCCTTGTCGGCAGGCTTGAACGCTACCGTCCCGATGATGCGGTTATCGCCGAGCGCACGCCCCGTCTCTGCCGCAAAGATGCGGTGGATACCGCCGTCGGTGACCTTGTAGACGAACAGCGCGTCGCGCTCGACCACGTCGCCGCCCAGCTCCTTGCTCGCCTTGGCGTGCAGCACGCCGCGCACGATGATCTCGGCCTTGCCGTCGCCGGTGAGGTCGCGCGCCGTCACGTCGAGGATGTCCTTTGCCTTCGCCACGCCGATCGTGATGTAGGCGTAGCTCGTTCCGCCGCGGAAGCCCTTGCCGAACACGACAATGTCCTTGTTGTGCACGAGCACGCGCTCCATGCGGCCGTCGCCGATCACGTCCGTCACGAAATCGAAGCGCGGCTTGGCGCGCCCCACGTGCCGCTCCTTGCGATACAGGGCGTACACGCGGTCGAGCAGCTCATCCGCCGTCGGGGGGCGCGGCGGAGGCGGAGGTGGCGGCGCAGACGACTTGTCGTGGGAAAGCTTGCTTGCGGCGTGCGGGGTGTGCGTGGTCTCGCCCGACTTGACGAAGGACTTGCCGTTCCACGTGTACGTCTGGCTGCCCACTGTCTGCCACGGAAGCAGCGCCTGCGGCATGTCGCCGCTGGTCGGCTCCTTGTAGGTGGCCGGGTCGAATCCTTCCGCCTTGTCCTGGGCAACCGTGATCGCGTAGCCCCTGCCCTTTCTCTCGAGCCGCACGCTGTTCTCGACGCGCCCCTCCGACGTGACGATCGCCACCTCGTGGGCAAATGCCTGGTACGGAGCGCCGTCGGGGCCGACCTTGAAGACCACGAACACGCCCCGGTACTTCTCGCTGTTGCCGACGTTCTTCTGGATCACGATCTCGTCGCGCCCATCGCCGTCGAGATCCTCGAGCTCGAAGCGCCGGACGCCGCTCGGGCCCCAGGTACCGAGATCTCCGAAGTAGAACTGCTTGCCGCCGCGATAGTGCGACCCGACGATGGTGAGGAAGCCGCCGTACACGGCCACTTGCTCGAGCATCCCGTCGCCCGCCACATTGCCGTACGCCACGCGCGCCGGCTCGCTGGGCAAGGAGCGGGCGTGGATCAGGTTGTCGTACAGGCCCTGCTCACCCGGGAGCCGCATCGGCGGCAGGCTGCGGCCCGAGCGGCCGCCGCTGGTGCCCACAACCGCCCTGATGGTTCCAGGCGAATCCGCATCGCTGTACTCGATGGCCGCGCGCATCCCGACGCGCACGCGCGACGCCTCGGAGAAAGTCGACCACGGGATCTTCGCTTCCACGTCGAGCCCGCCCTTGATGGGCGCCTCCACGGCCTGCGCACCGGGCACGTTGCGACCGCCCATCTTGACGACCCCCGCCACCTTGCCTGGATTTCCGGGGAAGATCTGCACCGCGTGCGTCGCATAGCCGCGACCGTGCGGGAAAGCGATGTACAGCGTGGCGTGATCTTCGCCGCTGCTCGCCGCGCTCGTGCGCACGATGCGGCTGTCGTGGATGTCGAGCGCGATGTACAGGTTGTTCTCGTCGTAGCCGACCTGTGCGGACACACGCGCGTCACCGCTGCCGCGCACCTTCGTGTCCAGCGGCGTCATGCGTCCGCCCCACTCGCGCAACAGGCCGTCGATGCTGACGCGACCCATGGACTGCGGCTCCAGGCTGCGCCCCGCCGCAACAGCGGTGGACAGCAGGATGCTGGCAGCGGCAAGTAGCGAGGGAAGAACGCCTGCGCGCTTCATGTCTAGCGCTTGACCCTGAGCTCTTGCTGTTCCTGCGCTTCGAGCTCGGCCAGGGCCTGCGCCAGCTCGTCCTTCTCGGCCTGGTCGAGCTGCTCGAACTCCGCGCTGGCCTGCTCCTCGACGCGCACCGGCTTTTCCTCGGCCGCGGGCGCTTCGGGCTCCGGCGGCAGCACGCCCATCTTGCGCTTGAGGGCCGTGAGATCCTCGTCCGCGCCGGCCGTCATCTCGAGCTGCTGGAACTTGTTGGCCAGCACGTCGCCCGAGTACTCCTCCGCCAGCTCGGCGCCGGCCTCCGCTTCGGCCTCCATCTGCTCGATGCGGCCTGCCATCTGATCGAACGCCTCGAACGCGCTGGCGTTCTTCAGGCCGCTCATCGTCTCCTGGATAGCCTTCTGCGCCTCAGCGCGCTTCTTGCGCGCGATGAGCAGGTTCTTCTTGCGCTTCGCTTCCTCGATCTTCGAGTTCAGGGCGCGGAGGGCGAGCTTCAGCTGATCGACCGAGGTCTTCTGCTTCTGCCATTGGTCCTGGAACTGCTGCGCGAGCTGTGCGTGCTCCTTCTTGCGGGCGAGGGCCTCCTTGGCGAGCTTGTCGTCGCCCGCGCGCACCGCCATCATCGCGCGTCGTTCCCACTCGGCCGCGTTCGCAGCTTCCTGCTCGGCCTGCTTGGCCAGGCGCTTCTCGTCGGCGATCGAAGAAGCGACCTGCTTCTTCGCCTCGATGAGCTGCGCGTTCATGTCGATCACGATCTGGTTCAGCATCTTCTCCGGGTCCTCGGAGCGACTGATGAGATCGTTGATGTTGGATTTGATGAGCCGTGCCAGGCGCGCGAAGATTCCCATGACTATCAGGCCTTGTTCTGTACCATCTCGCGAAGCGTGGACACGTGTTCGGCCAGCGCGAGATCCAGATCCGCGAAGACGGCCTCGAGCTCGTTCAGGTCGAGCGTTTCGTTCTCGAGCGCCGCGCTCAGCACGATGTGGCCGTCGTCTATCGCATACGAGGCATGCAGGAGGTCGCTCCCGTTGAGCTCGAGGAGCCGGCGGAACACCCGGGACTCGCGCTTCGGGTCGCCGCTGGGCGCCTCGCCGATCGCAACGCGCACCACCACCACGGGCGGCGCCAGGCGCACCGCAACCGGGGGCGTTCCGGCCCCCATCCCCACCAGGAACGTGCCGTCCTCGAGTCGCTCGAACCGTCGCTCGAGCTTGTTGAGGTAGGTCTCGAGATCCTCGTTCGACTTGATCATCGGCTGCGCAGCGTAACACGGGGCCGCGGCGGCGGGGTCACCCCCTCCCGGGGACCGGCCGCTCGGCCCGGCGGGGCGTTCCGCGAGCTTCCGGGCACTACAGGGTGCGGCCGTCGCGGCTCGAGCGGACGCTGACCAGCTCGTCCGGCGGCGGTGCCTCGGGCTGGACCGTGACGTGCTCGAGACCGTGATCCGCCCGGAGCCGCTCCGCGACGCCCCGGCACACTTCCACTCCGTGCGCGCCGCGCGCCAACGTCACGTGCACCGTGAGCGCGTCGAAGCTGTCCGAGATGCGCCACACATGCAGGTCGTGGAGCGAGGCGACGCCGGGGCACTCGCGGATCGAAGCCTCCACGGCAGCCACGTCGAGGTCGGCAGGCGCAGCCTCGAGCAGGATAGCCGTGGTCTCGCGCAGCACACGCCAACCGCTGTACGCAACAAGCAGCGCGATCAAGACGGACAGCGCCGGGTCCGCGCGCACCCAGCCCAGCAGCACGACCGCCAGTCCCGCAAGGATGGCCGCCACCGAGCCGAGTGCATCCGTGAGCACGTGAACGAACGCCGCGCGGACGTTCAGGCTGTCCTTTTGCGCTCCCATCAATACGGCGGCGACAACGGCGTTGATGAGCAGCCCGATAACGGCGGTGATCAACATGCCGACGCCGCGGATGGCGTGGGGAGACACCCAGCGTTCCGCCGCCTCGACCACCACCCACGCGGCGGTCAGCGCCAGCGCAACCCCGTTGATGAACGCGGCCAGCACCTCCGCTCGGCGGAAGCCGAACGTACTCTGCTGGGTACGCGGGCGGGCAGCGAAGTGCTGGGCAACCAGAGCCAGCGCCAGCGCGCCCGCGTCCGCCAGCATGTGGCCCGCGTCGGCGAGAAGCGCGAGACTCCCGCTCCACACACC
This sequence comes from uncultured delta proteobacterium, assembly GCA_963826085.1. Taxonomy (GTDB): domain Bacteria; phylum Myxococcota_A; class Polyangia; order Polyangiales; family Polyangiaceae; genus CAWDXG01. The sequence continues at coordinate 1,674,615 of CAWGVN010000001.1, forward strand.
CACGACGGCTTCCACGACCATGAAGCTCGCGGTGAGCACGAGCGCGACCCGGAGAACCCGGCCGGGAGCTGCGCCGGCCTGCCCGTGACCGTGCCCGCCATGACCGTGCCCCCCGTGACCGTGGTGGCCACCGGCCTCCACGCTGACCGGAAGCGAGTCGCTCACGGTCCTACCACTACGGGCGCCGCCGCTGCCTTGCAAGCGGCTCCGCCCGGATGAGGGCCAAAATGCCGGCGTTCCGCTCGTGACCGGGCAGGCCCGAGAGTGTAGGCTTGGCCATGTTTGACAGGAACAATCTCCGGGAGTGCCTGACGTTCGACGACGTCATGCTCGTGCCGGCCTACAGCGAGGTGCTGCCGCCGGAAGTGGACGTGAAGACGCGCCTCACGCGCGGCATCGAGCTGAACATCCCGATCGTCAGCGCCGCGATGGACTCGGTAACCGAAGCGCGCGCCGCGATCGCCATGGCGCGCCAGGGCGGGATCGGCATCCTCCACAAGAACCTGCCTCCGGGCGCGCAGGCCGACGAGGTCGACCGGGTCAAGCGAGCGGAGAGCGGCATCATCACCGACCCCGTGACGGTGCGGCCGTCGCAGTCGCTGCGCGAGGCGCTCGGCGTGATGCGCGAGCACGACGTTTCGGGCGTGCCGGTGGTCGAAGGCGATTCACCGGTCGGCATCCTGACCGCACGCGACATCCGCTTCGAGAAGAACCTGGATCAACCGGTAAGCGCACTGATGACGACGGACCTCGTCACGGTCATGCCGGGCTGCAAGGCGGAGGAAGCTCGCGAGCTGCTCCACAAGCACCGCATCGAGAAGCTGCTGGTCGTCGACGGCAAGAAGCTCGTCGGCCTGATCACCATCAAGGATCTGCTGCAAGCCGAGCGGCATCCGTTCTCCATCAAGGACGATCGCGGGCGGCTGCGGGTGGGCGCGGCGATCGGCCCGGGTCCGGACCGGGCAAAGCGGGCCGATGCGTTGGTCGAGGCCGGAGTCGACGTGCTGGTCGTCGATACCGCACACGGCCATTCCAAGGGCGTGCTCGAGACCGTGCGCGAGATGAAGAAGCGCCACCCCTCGGTGCAGCTGATCGCCGGCAACGTCGCCACCGCGGAGGGCGCCGGCGCTCTCATCGAGGCAGGCGCGGACGCCATCAAGGTGGGGATTGGACCGGGCAGCATCTGCACGACGCGCATCGTCGCCGGCATCGGCGTGCCGCAGATCACGGCCATCGCCGACTGCGCGGAAGTCGCCAGGCGCCAGAACATCCCGGTCATCGCCGACGGCGGCATCAAGTACTCCGGCGAGGTCACCAAGGCGATCGCCGCGGGCGCGTCCAGCGTGATGATCGGCTCGCTCTTCGCAGGGACGGACGAAGCGCCGGGCGAGATCGTCCTCTACCAGGGCCGCAGCTACAAGGTGTACCGCGGCATGGGCTCGATGGGCGCGATGAAAAAGGGCAGCAAGGACCGCTACGGGCAAGGCGGCACCGCCGACGAGAAGCTCGTGCCCGAAGGTATCGAGGGGCGCGTCCCGCATCGCGGTTCGCTCGGCTCGATCGTGCAGCAGCTGGTCGGCGGTCTGCGTTCGGGAATGGGCTATACGGGCTCGCGCACCATCACCGAGCTCCGCGACAACGCGAAGTTCATCCGCATCACCGGGCAGGGCCTGCGCGAGAGCCACGTGCACGACGTGATCATCACGGAAGAAGCGCCGAACTACCGCGTGTAGCTGACGGCTAGAAGCGCCCGACGACGTGCTTCGACGAGGCGGTGGCCGTCCCGGACGAGCCGCCCAGATCGAAGCGGTACATGAACCCGATCTGCGCGGCGAGGTTCGTCACTGAACCCGAGCCCGGCGCACAGCCACCCAGATCCGACGCGTTGTTGCTCAGGCGGTGCGCGCTGAAACCGGCGTTGGCCAGGAACGCGAAGTGGTTGTCGAGATCGACATCGGCGCCCACGCCGCCGCCGATCGCGAAACCAGGGCCCTGCGTCGCGGAGCACTCGAAGGGGTGGGCGGTCGCGACCATCTGGTTGCTGGTCACGGTGGTGCCGCTCGCCTGGAGATGCTGCCAGGACGCGCCCAGGTTCAGCTGGATGTAGAGACCGATCTTGTCGTTGCGCAGCGGATAGGCGCGCCCGCCCACCCAGAGCGTGTTGAGATCACGGCTGACCGAAACGCTGTTCCCGATCGGCGAGCTGGATTCGCTGCCGATGCCGGTGCGCGCGAACGACAGACCCAGCGAATAGAGACGCTCCGGCGCGAACCAGACTCCGGCGCCATACGCGAGGCTCACCGACTCATGCTGGCTGTAGCCGGCCGGCGTGCCGTCGAGCCGGGCGTTGGTGCCTGCGTCGACCTCGACGCCGAGGGTCCGCTCCGGCGGATGCTCCGCCTTCTTCGCGCCAGCGCCTGCGCCTTGATCGGCGGTAGGCGCGGGCTGCGTGGTGGGCGCGAATGCGGGCGCCGGCTGCGCCGGTGGCGCGGCAGCGGGCGGCGGCGCGGCGGCGGCGGGCGGCGCGGCGGCGGGCGGCGCTGTCGGCGGCGCGGTCGCGGGCGCAGCGGGCTGTGCTGCAGGTGCGGCGGGTGCGGCCGCGGCTGCGCCGGGTGCTGCCGGCGTACCGCCGCCCGTGCTCTCGCCGGGCTTGGCTTCCCCTTGGCTACCGGGCGTCTGCTCGCCCGCGTTCGCTTCGTCCGGCTTCTTCTCGCCGGCCTTCTTCTCGTCGGCCTTCTTCTCGTCGGCCTTCTTCTCGTCGGCCTTCTTCTCGTCGGCCTTCTTCGTATCCGACTTGTCGGCGGACTTGCCCGGAGCAGCAGCTGGGGAATCGGCCGGTGGCTTCTCCGGCTGCTGTGCGGACGCGGAGAGTGCGAACGTACAGGTGGCGAGAGCGACAACCGAAGCGAGAGAGAGATGACGACGCATGCGCGGACTATCACCCGTAGACGGTGCGTGTGCAATCACGCGCTGGCCCGGCGCGCGGCACGAACCGCGAGGCTGCAGTGCTGCAGCGACGCTGGAGCCCGAGCGGGCTAGATACGGCGGGCCCTGCCGACCGCCGCGGATGCTCTCAGAAGAGCCCGCCTCACCTCGCGGACATTCCCGGCGTGCGCCATGGCGAACGAGTGGACCAGCCGCTGGCGGAACCGTTGGAGCTGTACCGGTGGCAGAGCGGGCCGGTGGGGGGCTGGCGCTGCGAGCCGCAGGGTCTCCACGAGCGCGAAAGTGAGCGGGAGCAGGAGGACCGCAAACAGGGCGACGGCGGACCACGTCGGACCGAAGTACATGAAAAGATTGCTAAACATTGTGCACTCCCGAACAATCTGGCCGTACAGAATGTTTTAGTAAGGCTCGTTACGCACTGTGTCAAGGCGCCCTGACGCCCGGCCCACGCCCCCGCGCGCTCAGCTCTCGAAGAGCAGCAACGCGATCGTCTCGAGCGCCTGCTCGATGCTGTCGTCATCCTCCGCAGCGGGAGGATCGAAGAAGTCGTGCAGGGCCAGGCCGTCGAGAGCCCCCAGAAGCAGCCGGGGGATCACGCGAGCCGGCACCCTCGTCTTCAGCCCGAACTGCTCGAGGCTCTGCACGACGTGCTCGAGGACCTCCTTGCGGTTGGCTTCGAACATCGCGGCGAGCGGTGCCTGCAGCTTCGGATCGTGGATGCCCTGCGCCATCAGGTCGGCCAGCACGCGGAGCTCGGGGCCACCCTGCTTGCGCATGGCGCGCATCTCGCGCAGGGCCCGCCGGACCTTCTCCATCGGCTCGCCCGGCGCGTCCCACGCCTGCCGCACCCGATCGCGCATGAGGGCGGCACATCGGTCCAGCACCTGGGCGATCAAGTCGTCCTTGCTCTCGAAGTGGTAGTGAACCGCGCCCTTGCTCATCCCGGCGGTGGTCGCGATGTCGCTCACGCTCGTGCGCGCGTAGCCGCGCTCGGCGAGCGCCGCCACGGCGGCGTCGATGACCTGCTTTCGACTGGCCTCGCTCTTCTTGTAGGAACCCCGTGGACCCATCCTGCTCTACAAGCTAGGCGACCTTGCACCCGGGCTGCGACCAAATCCGCGCCGGAGCCGGAAAATGGCATCCGGAGAGCCGGGCGGCCGCCGAGGGAAGCGGCCGGTCCCGCCGCCCATCAGCCCAGCTGACGCCCGCTCCCAGGCCCGCGAACGGCCTGTTCTGTGGCGTTGACACGATAGGGGCCCCCTGCCAAATTCCGCCGCGGAGAGATGACCGAGTGGTCGAAGGTGCCTGATTCGAAATCAGGTGTACCGGTGACGGTACCGTGGGTTCGAATCCCACTCTCTCCGCCAGGAGCCCGGTCCGTGCTCTCGACCGCCCGCTAGGGCGGCAGCACATGCCCGAGTCCCTGGAGCCGGCTCGCCCAGCTCGAGCGGACGAGGACAGACCAGGATCCGATGGAGAGGTGACCGAGTGGTCGAAGGTGCATGACTGGAAATCATGTGTACGGGTAACCGTACCGCGGGTTCGAATCCCGCCCTCTCCGCAAAAGCACGTCCGGGAGTCCCGGGCGCGGCCCTGATCGATTCTGCCAACGCTCGCACACCCCGTCCGGTTCCTGACGGCCGCATCGCGAGCGGCGGCGGCGCCGGCGGACTCGACACCGGCGCCCCGTCACTCGGCTCGATCTAGTGCAGGAAGCCGTCCACGCGCTCGGCGCGGTAGATCGAGTAGCTGTCCGTCGGGTCGTTCACGTCGACCTGGTAGACGATGTCGTCGTTGGAGCTCCTGTCGAGCTCGAGGATACGACCGAACTTCCGCGTCGTCGGCGCGCCGATCGCGTCGGTGACCGGATCGACCGCGCCGCCGAAGGTCGCCAGCACGTCGCCATTCGAAAGCTCATCCGCGTCGCCGATGAACGGGCAGTACAGAAAGCCACCCTTGCCGTCGGAAGCCTTGTAGTCCCAGACCTGTTTGATCGTCATCGCGCTCTCGTCGATGTGGAACTGGGCGACGCGGCTGTACGGCAGGTTGTTGGGATCGTTCGGGTCCGTCCCCGGCCTCAGGTTGCCGTTGTCGAACAGGATGATGTCGCCGTTGCTCATCACCGCGGGCGCGTGCTCGTGGTACTGCCATTCGAACGGGGAGCCCTGCGGCGTGAAGTGCTTGTAGGTGCCGTAGTCGCCCGGGGCGCCCTCGGAGCCGAGCAGCCAGGCCACGTCCTTCTTCGCGTCGCCGCTCGGCGGCCAGGTCAGGCCGGCAATCCAGTCCTGGTGCCGGATCGACACCATGACCATCTGGCGGTTCTCGTCGTAGATGACCGCGTTGCTGTGGGTCCAGTCCTGCGTCGTGATGCCGCCGTACAGCGAATTCCAGAAGGTGCTGGTGAAGTCATGGTCCGTGCGCCGGCAAGGGTCGAGGAAGTCGAATTCCGAGACCTTGTTCACGATGTCGCCCGTCGCCGGGTCGAACTCGACAATGTCGTCGCCCACGACGTTCAGCGTGCCGCTGTAGTTCGAACACTGCGTCTGGCCGATCTTGCGCATCTCGGGCGCAAGCGTGAGGTAGTGCCCGTTCGGCATCGGGAACACCTCGTGGTGCATGGCGTCGACAGCCACCGGGATCGCGCCGTCGGGCACCGTCTTGCTCTTCAAGTTGGCACCGACCCACTGGTTCTGTTGCTGGCTCATCGGATCGAGCTCGATGAAGCCGTCATTGTCCTCGGCGGCGTAGCTGTAGCCAATGTTGCCGTCGGGCATCAGCCGCGCATCCTCGGGACGGTTGTGGGTATGCGCGTACCAGACGACCTTGCCGTCGCTGTCGAGCATCACCAGCCAACCCGAGGTGTTGTCTGTTCCGGGCGCCCCCGACAACCAGCTGAAGATGTCGAACAGCGTGTAGCCGGGCGCCATACGGCTCGGATCGTTGTGGCTCACCTGGATGGGCGGCATCCCGGTGGGCAGCGGATCCGTCGTGATCGACTCCGAGTCGTCCGCGCTTCCTCCGCTCTTGGCGGTCGCGGTGATCTGGACGGAGTACTTCTGCTGCGCGCGGAGCCCCGCGATGATGACGTTGTTCTTCTTGGCCGCGTGGTCCGAACCGGCGACGGTCCACGGTGCGACACTGGTGTCCTCCGGCGTCACCTCGACGGAAATCGTGGTCGCCTGGTTCGTGTCGACGGTCAACATGTACGCGAGCACGTTCTCCGTGCTTGCAGTCAGCTGGACGTTCGTGATCTTCGGCGGTGGCGCGGCATCTCCGCAGCCGGCCAGCGCGAAGGAAGACCCGACCACAAGGGCGCAACTCAAGCTTGCAAGACGTGAAAACGTACGCATGGACACTCCTCGGGGCCCGCGCAGGCGCGGGACTTTGTTCGACGACCCTCCCTGGCCGTACTCCCAACGAAAAAAGCGAGACGCGGGAGCCTAGCGTGTTTTGGGCGCGTTGACAGTGCGACATCCGCTGGTAGCCTTGGTCACCCATGGGCAAGTGCATGTCGGGATGCGCTTCTGCCGGTGACAGAGTGCGACGCAGATTCTTCGCATTCGGGCTGACCCTCGCGGCAAGCGCTGGCATTGCAGCTTGTGGAAGTGGAGGCAGCCCGAAAAAGCCGATCGCCTCTAAAGACACGACACCGCCGGAAATCAAGTCGGTATACGCGACTCTCGGCGTAGTACCGCTGGACATCGGAAAGCGCGACGCCAAGCAGGTCATCGCCGCGCCGACGCCGCTGACCCTCAAGGTCTTCGCCGTCGACGACGTGACCAGTACCGACAACCTGACGGCCCAGGCGCTCGACGACTCGAAGACGCCGCTGCCTGGCCAGACTGCGACTCTGCACAACGGCCTGTGGGAGATCTCGGCCAGCGTCCAGGCGGGGCAGACCGTCCACATCGGTGTGACCGACGAAGCCGGAAACCAGAGCCTCTGGCCGTATGCAGCCGTGTTCCCGAGCCGCGCGCAAGCGCTGGTCCAGGGCTGGACGCTGCTGGTGTACGACAACAAGCTCAACGGGGGCGGCGAGTATCCGGTCCTGTCACGTCCCAGGGACACGCTGACCGCGACCACCTGGTGCCAGGAGGACGACGCGGCCGGAGACGGCCCGCAGGGCGGAACCTATTCGGTAGGCAGCGACGGTCGCCTCAAGCTCGAAACACGGCACCACATGCCGTGCACCACGACTGACTTCGGCGCCGAGTGGGACTCCATCGAGAGCACGCGCGTCTCGGACTTCTACGTCGACGCGACCTACTTCTCGGATAGGCCGTACACGCGAGCGGGCGGCGGGTCGGCGAGCGACATCACGGGAACCTGGTCGTACAAGGTCGCCATCACGTCGAGCGGGCAGACCAATACGCTGACGCCCCAGCTCGCGCTCAACGGCGACGGCACGTTCTCGCAAACCACCGAGGACGGCCACACGCTCTCGGGAACGTACAAGGTCGAGCCCAACGCGAACTATTCGGCTGACTTCGGACAGCTACTCGTCGCGACCACCGATACGATGGACGGCGCGAGCGTGACGCCGGTTATCGCCGTGCACTATTTCAAGGTGACCCAGGCTCTCGAGCTCCTGCTCGATCCGTTCGTGCAGGTGGCCTGAGACGCCGGCGGACGCCGCCGTGTCTACGTAGTCTCCCGGTCGCCGATCACTTGGCGGGGAAGTAGTCCGCCAGCGTGTCGGCCACGCCCGCCCGCGTCGCGGCGGCCTTGCCCATGCGCGGCAGTCCCAGCCCGTCCTCGATGGTCGCCAGGAGCGAGTAGTGGTCGGCCTTGGGCTTGCTCACGTAGCCGCCGGCCTTCGCATACGGCGACATCAGGAAGATTGGAATCGGGTCGTCGGAGTTGCCGAGCAAGCCGCCGGAAAGATCGTCTTCGTCCCAGACGAGCACGACCAGGCCGCCTTGCTTGTACGCCGCCGAACCCAGGATGGCGTTCATCGCTGGCCCGACCCAGGTGTCACCGTTCTTGATGTTGGTGGCGGTAGCGGGGAACGGGTCGTGCATGTCGTGCGTCAGGTTGGGCGCGATGTACGTGAAGCGCGGCGCCGTGCTCGGCGAGAAGCTGGACAGATCCACGACATGCGCGTCGCAGCGCGTGGCGTTCGTCCGGATGTCGTCGTAGTAGACGAACGGGATGTGGCGGACCGCGTACTCGCCGCTGTCGCTCGTCTTGCAGGGCGTGCCCATGTTCTCCCCGAACGCCTTCCAGGAGATCTTGGCCGTGTCCAGCTGGTCGCCGAGGTTCTGCACCGCCTTGCCGCATCCGCAGTCGTGGGAGACCACGTTGCAGTTGAGCGTGCCGCAGGCCGAACCGGCCGGATTGCAGTCGCAGGTGACGCCCTGCGTATCGCCGGAGGTGAGGGCGATGTAGTTGGGCAGGCTCGGGTGCGCGACGCCGTGGTAGTTGGAGCCGCTCGCGTGGGCCTGCGCGATTTTCGCCAGATTGGGCGCGCCGCCGTTGTTCATCGCTTTCAGCAACGTCGAGTACGAAGTGTTCTCCATCAGGATGATGAACACGTGCGAGAACAGCGGTATGCCGCTCTTGGCGCGGCACACGTCCTTGCCGTTCGCCGTCTTGCAGGTGTAGCCCGTGGGGCAGCTTCCGCCGCACGGAGCGCCGGCGTCAGGGCTCCCGCCGCTGCCCGCGCTGCCGCCGGAGCCCGACGTTCCGGCAGAGCCCGCGCTGCCACCTGCGCCGCCGGTTGCACCGCCCGTGCCTCCGGCACCACCCGTCGCGCCGCCCGTGCCCGCGGTCGCGCCGCTACCACCCGAAGCGCCGCTGCCTCCGCTCCCACCGGAGGAGCCGCCGGACGAATAGCCCGGGTTATCCTGCTTGGACGAGGAGCATGAAGCGCAGTACAGCCCGCATGTGGCGAGCGCCAGAAGGATCCAGAAAGGTCGTTTCACGGTCATCAGGATAGCACCGCTTTGTCATGTCCGGGCAGACGGGGCCAGCCGAAATGCTACGCTGGTCGCGTGTCCGTTTTCCGCACAGCGATCGTGATCGGTAGCGTCGCTCTCGCCGCCGCCTGCGGGTCCAACGGCAACAGCGGCGGCGCGCGGGACGCCGGGCAGGATGCGCCCGGCGGCGGCAGCGGAGCAACAGCCGGCAACGGCGGGGGCTCTGCAACGGGAGGCACCGGCGGCACCGCTACCGGCGGCAGCGCAGGTACGGGCGCTACCGGCGGCAGCGCGGGCGTGGCCGGCGCCGGCGGCGGCGCGGGTGCGAGCGGCGCCACCGGCGGTGCAGCTGGGAGCGGCGGTGGCGGCGGCACCGGCACCGGCGGCAGCGCCACCGGCGGCAGCGCTGGCACAACCGGGGGCAGCGGTGGCAGCGGTACCGGCGGCACTGCAGCGGGAGGGACCGGCGGCACCGCCACCGGCGGCAGTGGCGGCACCGGCGGCAGTGGCGGAACGCAGGGTTGCCCCGGACCGAAGCCCGGCGAAGGCGGCAGCTGCACGGACAGCGCGCTCTGGTGCAGCTACGCGTCCAGCCAGTGCCACTGCAACGGCGCGACCTGGCACTGCACGGCGTGTCCCGCGACGCAGCCCTCCGGCGGCGCCGCCTGTTCGCCCGTCTCCGCTGATTGCCAATACGGATCCACGCAGTGCATCTGCTCGAGCACGACATGGAGCTGCGGCGCCTGCCCGTCGAAGCAGCCCAAGAACGGGAAGTGTTCCACGACGGGCCTGCACTGCGTGTACGGCGCGTCGCAATGCGACTGCGTCGGCGGCGGCTGGGCCTGCTTCTAGGACCGCTCCAGCTTGCTGCCGCAACATCCGCGCTGGCAATGCCCGGTCGTGCTCACGTGCGTGCATACGCTGCGCCCGCCATCGAGCGGGCTGGAGCGGTCCAGGCCTACGCCCCTTCAGGCGTCCAGCGCAGGCGCGGTTTGCGCGCGGCGCGCGCCTCGTCGAGCCGGCCGAGTCGCGTCAGGTGCGGCGCGCGCTTGAGCAGATCGGGGTTCTCGTACGCTTCACGCTTGATCGAACGGAGCGCTTCGACAAAGGCGTCGAGCGTCTGCTTGGTCTCCGTCTCGGTCGGCTCGATCATGAGCGCCCCGCGCACCACCAGCGGGAAGTACACCGTCGGCGGATGGAAGCCGTAGTCGATGAGCCGCTTGGCGATGTCCAGCGTCTTCACGCCCGTCTCTTGCTCGATCTCCCTGTCGCTGAACACGGCCTCGTGCAGCGGCTGGGTCTCGAACGCGATCGGGAACAGCTCCTTGAGGCGCACCGCCAGATAGTTCGCGTTGAGCACCGCCATGTCGCTGACCGCGGCGAGACCCTCCGGTCCGAGCTCGCGGATGTACGCGTAGGCGCGCACCATCATGCCGAAGTTGCCCAGGAACGATCGCACTCGCCCCACGCTGTGCTCGCGGTCCCAGTACACCCGCACCTGGTCGCCGTCGCGCCGCACCACCGGCGCCGGCTGGAACGGCTCGAGGATCTTCTTGAACGCAACGGGACCCGACCCCGGACCGCCGCCACCGTGCGGCGTGGTGAAGGTCTTGTGCAGATTGAACTGCATCACATCGACCCCCGCGTCGCCGGGACGCGCGCGCCCGAGCACCGCGTTCATGTTCGCGCCGTCGCCGTAGACCAGCCCGCCTCGCGAATGCACCAGCTCCGTGAGCCGCGGCATCGCGCTCTCGAACAAGCCGAGCGTGTTCGGATTGGTCATCATCATGCCGGCGACGTCGTCCCCGGCAGCCTCCAGTGCGCGCGCCAGGTTCTCGGGCTCGACGACACCCGTGTCGCCCGCCGAGAACGGCACCGCATCGAAACCGTTCAACGCGCAGCTCGCCGGATTGGTGCCGTGCGCGCTGTCCGGAATGAAGATCTTCTTCGGCGATCGACCGCGCGACTGGTGGTACGCGCGGATCATCATCAGCCCGGTCAGCTCGCCCTGCGCGCCGGCAGCCGGCTGCAGACTGACGCCGTCCATGCCGACGATCTCCGCGAGCAGCTCCTCCAGGGCCGCCATCACCTCGAGCGCGCCCTGCGCCAGGTGCTCGGGCGTCCAGGGATGGAGCTTGGCGAAGCCGTCGAGCCGCGCCACCCACTCGTTCACCTTCGGGTTGTATTTCATCGTGCAGGAGCCGAGCGGGTAGAACTGCGTGTCGATGCTGAAGTTCCACTGGCTCAAGCGCACGAAATGACGGAAGGCTTCCGGCTCGCTCACCTCGGGCAGCGCTGCGGGCACGCGGCGGGCGAGCGACCCGAGCGCATCCGCCGGATCGACGGGCGGCACGTCCAGCTCCCCCAGCGACGCGCCGCTTCGCCCCGGCGCGCCGCGCTCGAAGATGGGAGGCTCGCGGAACTGGAGGCCCTTGGCTGCTTCTGCGGGCAATGTTCTCTCCGGAATGGAGGCGCTCCGCTGGACGCGAAGCGCCGTGATCGCGCCCCCCGCTAAGGCTACAGGCCGTCGCCGCCGTTGTTGAGGGGGTCGCCGCTCGGCTGGTCGCTGTCGTCGCCGCTGCTACCAGCGGCTCCCTCGTCGCCGCCACCGTTGTCGCCGGAGCCGGCCTTGCTGCCGCCGCCGCTATCATCCCAGCCGCCGCCCTGGCCGCGCCGCTGGTACTCGTCCGGCAACACCGCCTTGAAGTCGGGCTTCATGCCCTTCTGCTTCACGCAGTCCCACTTGTTGCCCGAGTCCGATTGCTCGAGCCCCCACTGACCGTGGATCTCGTCCGCCTCGCCCTCGTGCGGCCTCGTGTAGAGAAAGTAGCCCTTGCCGCTCGTGGTGGCCGACGGCCCCACCAAGCCGATCTTGTGGTTCGTCCACGAGTAGCGCAGGAGGTTTCCATCCGTCTTGCCGCTGAGCTCGCCCCACGAAGCGCCGTCGGTGGTGCGCCAGCGGCCGTTGACCGTGTCGCCCTCCTTGATCAGATGGAGGTAGCCGTAGATCTCGCTGTAGTAGACGCCCGTCCACTCGGCACCGGGCGGCATGTCGCCGGCCTTGACCTTGGAGTGGACGACCTTCTGCCCACACCCGGAGAGCGGTACGACGAGCGCCGCGAGGGCGAGCAGGAACACGATCTTCAGGATGCTTCGGAACCCGGACATGGCGCGGACTCTACCACGGCTCTTCCGGGCAAAGTCCAGGGACACGGCGGGGCACCGCGCGTCACCAGCTCGAGCAGCGCATCGGGGGGAGCCAGCGCCTGTTCCAGCACCCAGACCGGCGCGCCGCCGTGCCGCCGGCCGAGCTTCGTCGCGCACTTGGCCGTGACCAGCCAGGCCTCCGGCGACGGCCCCCGGCCCGGCGGGGGCAGCATGCCGTGATCAGGGTGGAAACGGACGCCGGCGGGAGCGATGCCGGCTTCCCGGAGCGCGGCGACAATACGTTCCGGGCGAGCCACGGCGAGCGCCAGGCCGAGCCTCCGGCGGGACAGCTCGTCGACGCCGTGGAAGGTGCCGTCGGGCGCCCGGGCTCCGCACACGCGCCCCTGGACCTCGAACAGCCGGCGTCCGGCATCGCGGCAAGCCGCTTCCACCTGGTAGCGGATCGTCCGGACATTTTCGCCGGAGAGCGCGACCACGTCGCTGGCGGCCAGCAGTCGCTCGCGATCCGCTCGCAGATCCCCGGACGGCGGACAACGCCCGGCGCCCCAGGGCTCGCCCGCGTCGAGCGCCAGGATCGAGAGCTGGAGCCGCTCGGGGCGCGCCTGCAGGAGCCCGTCCACCAGCACGAGTGGAGCCAGCGACGACGCGAGATCCAGCGCGTCCTGTCGGCGCGGCGCGACCACCACCGGCACGCCCAACGGCACCAGCGCGCGCGCGAGCAGAAGCGCCTCGTCCCCCACCTGCTGGACGCGGTCGTCGACGGCGACCTGCCGCGCCCTGCCCGGGCGCGCGCGGTAGCTCCCCGCGACCACCGCGACGCGCGCGCCGCGAGCCGATAGACGGCGCGAGAGCTCCAGCACCAGCGGCGTCTTGCCGGCGCCGCCGAGCGTCGCGCCCCCGACGCCGACCACGCGCACGCCCGGCGGGAGCACGAGCGGCCGCGCTGGATCCGCGATGCGGCGCCATGCCGCGCTCGCGCCGCGCGCGAGCGGACCGTCGAACGCGCCGCTCTCGAGCCGCCGCTGCGCCAACCCGCGCAGCGAGGACGTCATTTGAGACCGCGGCCGAGCTCGAGGCCGACCTGCTCGGCCTCGTTCGCGCTCGCCGGCCACGCCACGGTCACCTCGCGTCGGCGCAGACGCGTCCCATCGGGCTCGGCGAGCAGGCCGCGCAGCCACAGCTTGTCGCCCTGGCGCAGCGCGTACGCCGCCACCGGCACCTGGCAGCTGCCCTCGACCGCCGCCATCACCCCGCGCTCGGCGGCAACCGTCAGCGTCGTCTCCGGATCGGCGAGCGGCGCCAGGATGGCCGCAACCTGCTCGTCGTCCGCTCGCTGCTCCACCGCCAGCGCTCCCTGGCCCACGGCCGGCAGGCAGCGCTCCGGATCCAGCGTCTCGGTCACGCGGTCGAGCAGACCGAGCCGCGTGAGGCCCGCCCGCGCCAGCACCACCGCGTCCACTTCGCCTTCCGCGCATTTCCTCAGGCGCGTGTCGACGTTGCCGCGAAGCGGCACAATCTCGAGATCGGAGCGCCACGCCGACAGCTGCACGCCACGCCTGAGCGACGAGGTCCCGACGCGGCTGCCGCTGGGCAGCTCCTCGAGCAGACGCCCGTCGCGGGTCACCACCACGTCGCGCGGATCCTCGCGCCTCGGCACGCAGCCGATGAGGAGCGACGGCGCCAGCTCTGCGGGTACGTCCTTCATCGAGTGCACGGCCAGGTCCGCGCGCTTGTCGAGCAGCGCCTCTTCGATTTCCTTGATGAACAGTCCCTTGCCGCCGATCTCGCCCAGCGCGCGATCCTGCACGCGGTCGCCGGTCGTGGTGACGTGTAGCTCATCGACGGTCAGCCCTTCGTGGCGGGCCGCCAGCTCCTGCATCCACGCCCGGGCCTGCGCCAAGGCCAGCTTGCTCCGGCGCGTCGCGACGACCACCCGCCCGCTCATCGGCCCCTCGTGCCGGTGGCAGCGCGGTCGTCGAAATCGTCGTCCTTGGCGTCGTGCTCCCCGCTGTCGGTGCCTTCGCCGGAATCGACCGGAGCGTGCAGCTCGGGGTGCTCGCCCGAGAGCTCGAACAGCTCGTCGATTGCGCCCACCAGCTGTTCGACCGGATGACTCTCGACGCCGTACTCGGCAGCCGTCTCGCGCAGAAGTGCGGTGGGGTGATGGAGCATCTTGTTGAGCGCAGCCTCGCACATCTTGTTCAGTGCCTGGTGCTCTTCCGTGCCCAGGTGTTTGAGCCGCCCCTTGAGGCTGCGTTCGAGCTCCGCCGCCAGGATGCGACGGAAGCGCTCGCGCAGCGCGACGATGGTCGGCGTCATCTGCGCCACTTCGCGCCAGCGCTGGTAGCCCTGCGTCTCCTCCAGCACGATCTGCTCGGCGCGCTCGGCCTCTTGCTGGCGGCTGGACAGCGTGCTGGCCACCACCCTCGAGAAGTCGTCGATGTTGTACAGGAAGGTGTTTGCCAGCGACTCGACGCGCGGGTCGATGTCCCGCGGAACCGCCAGATCGATGAAGAACAGGCTGCGACCTCGGCGCTGTTTCCGCACGCTCTTCACGATGTCGTAGTCGACGACGTAGGTCGGCGCGCTCGTGCTGGTGATGACAACGTCAGCCTCGACAAGCGTCGCCTTCAGGTCGCCCCACTGGCGGCCCTCGCCTCCCACGCTGCGCGTGAGCTCCGCCACACGGAGCTTGTTGCGCCCCACGATGACGATGCGTGCGCCGCCGCCGCCCAGCAGCCGCGCGACGGTCTCGGCCATCTCGCCGGATCCAATCAGCATCACCGTGCGACCCTTCAGGTCGCCGAAGATCTGCTTGGCCAGATCGACCGAGACGCTGGGCACCGAAACCTGTCCCATCCCGATCGCCGTCTGCGAGCGCACGCGCTTGGCGGCGCGGATCGCGCGCGGGACGGCACGGTTCAAGGCCGAACCCACGGTGCCGGCCTGCCTCGCCACCTCGAAAGCGTCCTTGACCTGCCCGAGGATCTGCGGCTCGCCCAGTACCAGCGAATCCAGGGAGGAAGCCACGCGGAACAGGTGGCGGACGCCCTCGCCGCCGAGATGCTCGTACAGGTTGCCCTGGAGACCCGGTGCGCGCTGGACAAGCGCGTCGGACACCTGGCTCGCCACGCGTCCCATGTCGGCGTCGGCGGACTTTCCCGCCGCGACCACCTCGACGCGGTTGCACGTCGAGACCAGCATGGCCTCGCCCACTTCGGGGCGAGCCACGATCTCCGACAGCACGGTCGGTACCACGTCGCGCGGCAACGCGATCAGCTCGCGCACGTTGATGGGCGCCGTACGGTGCGACAGGCCGACGACGACGATCATGCGCCGGCCCCCACTGCGGGATGGAACACGTACAGCAGGATCACGAGCAGCACGCACACCACGCCGGCGATGGTGCCGTAGGCGGCGCGGCGTCCACGCCAGCCTGCGACCGCCCGGAGGATCAGCACGCCGGCCACGACGAACCAGGTGGTGTAGGCGAGCGCGGCGCGCAGGATCTCGCCGGCCGACGCATGCTCCATGTGCGCGGCGAACACGGCGCCGGTGACAATACCGAAGGTGAGCAGCGGAAAGCCCGCGAGCAGCAGCCGGTGCTCGGTACGGTCCAGCGCGTCGAGCGGCGGCAGCTTGGCCGTAAACCACGTCACGCGCTTCGCCTTCAGCTGCCGCTCCTGCACGATGTAGAAGATCCCGGCCATCCCGGCCAGCAGGAACAGCGCCATCCCGATCACGTTCGAGGTGACGTGCGCGGCAAGCAGCCCGCGCTGGCCGTCGGGGCCGGCCCGCTGGATGCCGACGAACTGAGCGCCCACCAGGAACGTGAGCGCGACGGACGCCACGAACGCGCCGATGGCCTGGAGGCGCAGTCGTCGCCGCACCAGCAGGAACACCACCGTGACGATCCACGCCGACAGACTGAGCGCGAAGTGCACCGATTCGACGGGGCACACGTGTGACAGCAGACTTGCGGTGATCACGTGACCGGCGTGCATCGCGGCGCCAACGCCGAGCGCCACTGGCGCCCAGCGCGCCGCCGTGCTGGATCCCTCGCGCCGCACCAGATCCAGGAAGAACAGCGTAGCGGCGGCGGAGTAGGCGATCACGCCCAGGTAGAACGCGATGGTGGCGAGGTCGTGCATGGCGGGGGCTATTCCAGAGCCTGCATCAGGTACTGTGCGAGCAGCTCTTCTTCGCTCGACGCGCTGACAGGCATGGAAGTCGAGTCCGCGCGGTGCTCGGCGAAGGTTCCGATGGGCGAGCCGAGAAAGCCCGGTACCACATCGTAGGCGTTGTCCCCGATGATCATGGAGTTGCCGAGGAGCTCCGCGCCGAGCTCCGTGAGGTAGGCCACCGTCTTGACCCTGCCGACGATCTCGTTGTCGTCCTGGCCACCCGTCGACTCGCCGAGCACGCGGACCGCCTCCATGATGCGGTACTTGCGGTCCTCGGCCTTGATGACGAGCTCCGATCCGGTCAGCTCGACCCGGTCATCGCTCAACCACTGATCGAGCGCCTCCTGGGGAAAAAAGACGCGGTTCGGGCCCATCTCGACCGGGATCGTAGTCCAGCGAGCCGGCTTGTGCTTGTTGATGCATGATCGGCGTGGGGCCCGCAGAATGTAGCAAAATGCCACGCTTTTGTGGCATTTTGCCACATACCTGGCTTCGACGGACTCGCGTAGGACTGGCGCGTGACGCCGATCCTGAGCGCGGTCTACGACGAGCTGGTCGAACGGGCAGCGCGCGCGCCGCTTTCGGATCGCTCGCAAGCGCTCAGGCAGGCGTTCTTCGATCGCTCCGGTCGCTACGATCCCGATCATCCTTCGGCGGGATCGCGCGACAGAGCGGGCTGGGAAGACGCGTTGGTGCGCGGCGGCCTGGCACGGGAGCTGGCGGGCGGTTTCGAGGACGCCGCCGAGCGCGGCGTCGCGCTGGCGCTCTCGCGAGCGCATCGCGGGATCTTCGTGTTCGACCGGCTGCGCGAGTCGATCATCGCGCGCGATCTGTGGTCGCGCGCCGAGTTCATGATGCTGCCGCGCGACGATGTCGCGCGCGAGCTGTCACGAGGTGGACAGGCCGCAGACGCACCACTTTGCCAGGCGCGCCTCCTGGCAAGTCCAGATGGATGCGCGGTGCTCCCAGGCACAGTGTTCCACCCTGCCGACGCGCGCGACGCCATCGAGCGCATCCTCGTTACGGCACGCGCCGAGGCCCGGGGCACCGACGACGTGCTCGACTCGCTGCTCCGTATGGAGCACACCTGGCGAACGCTCTCGCGCGTCAAGATCGGCTACGCCTATCGGCCGGAAGCACTGGACTGAAACTGCGCGCCGCGTCCCTCGCAGATTGCGCGCGGCACGCAACCGTCCTTGGCGACTTGCCTGCCGACAATGCGCGAATCCCGGCTCGTCGCAGCGCAAGTAGCCGGAATCCCGTCTGGCACGCATGATGCTTCACCTGTCGTCTTTCCAGAGGGGGGACTTGTCATGGCCAACGTCCAGAACTGGGCTCGCGCAGGACTTGCAAGCAGTGCCAGAAACGGGTCGTTGCCGCACCGCACGCGCATCGACTCGCTTGTCGACCCGCCGACGATTGTCGCATCCGACAAGTGGCTCGGTTCATATCGGCTGTGTCTGGCGCTGGCGTCCGGCGGCATGGCCACCGTGTATCTGGCGCGGGCCAACGGCTCGAACCTGAAGCGCTTCGTCGCGGTGAAGAAGCTCGCGCGGCACCTCGCCGAGGATCCGTTGTTCACCGCCATGTTCATGGACGAGGCGCACATCGCGTCGCGCATCAACCATCCCAACGTGTGCAGCGTCTACGACTGCGCCGTCGACAACAACGTCTGCTACATGGTGATGGAGTACCTGGCGGGCGAGCCGCTGAGCCACGTGCGCCGCGCGCTGGCACGTAGCCGCGCGCTCAGGGCGACGTCGAGCCCGTACGTTGCGCGCATCGTCGCCGACGCGTGCGAAGGCCTCCATGCCGCGCACGAGCTCAAGGACGCGACGGGCAGGCCGCTGGAGGTAGTGCACCGCGACGTGTCGCTCGAGAACCTGTTCGTCACCTACGACGGCGTGGTCAAGGTGGTGGACTTCGGCGTGGCCAGCGCCGCGGACCAGGCGCATCACACGCGCACCGGCATCGTCAAGGGCAGGTTCGCGTACATCGATCCCTCCGTCCTGCACGGTCGCAAACCCGATCGCCGTGCGGACGTGTGGGGCCTCGGCGTCGTGCTCTGGGAGCTCTGCACGGGGCGCCGCCTGTTCCAACGCGCGACGGATGGCGAGACCCTGCGCGCCGTGCTGGACCACAACGTCCCGAAGCCGTCCGCCGTGCGCCCCGGCATCCCGCCCGAGCTCGACGAGATCGCGCTCTGCGCGCTGTCGCCCGAACCGGAGGCTCGCTACGCGACCACGCGCGCGATGGGACAGGAGCTCACACGCTTCCTCGCCAGACACCAGCGCTCGGTCGGGCTTGCGGAGGTGGCCGATCTCATGGATCGCCTGTTCCCGAACGGCCGCCAGCGCAAGCAGGAGCTGCTCGAGATCGCGGCCCGCCTCGACGACCGCGACGAGGTCCGCGACCTCAGGGACGGGAACGTGGTGGAAACGACGCCGGCAGGGCGGGCCGTCCCGGAGCAGCCGCTCCGCCCGCGCTGGCGTTGGCCAGTCGGAAAGGATGCGCGCGGCGCGCTGGTCGGTCTCGTCGCGGGAGTCGTGGGCTCGCTCGGGATCACCAACTACGTGCCCGGGATGCTCGGCGCGAGCGCCGCGGGGGCACACGCCGCCACGCCAGCGGCCGCGCCGCGTTCCGCCGCGCCACCCGCAAAAAGCGCCACCGCGGGAAGCACCGCAGTGCCGATCCAGCTCGGCCCCGGCGCCCACACGCTGGAAATCGTACCGGCAGACGACGGAAGGAGCCGGAACGTGATGGTGCGCGTGCTGGGTGAAGGGCCACAGGCGAACAGCCCCGCCGCGCCGCAGAACGCACACAGGGCCGCGACGCCGGAGCACGCGCCCGCGGCCGCAACGCGGAGAACCGCGCCTCCGGCCCGGGGCGGTGCGTCCGCGAAACCCGAGCCTCTACAGACCGAGGAGGCCCCGGTCCGCTCGTTCGATCTGCCGTAGCCGTGCGCTTGAGCGCAGGTGGGATGACATGCGGCGGACAGCGCCGTAGGGTTTCCCGCATGCAACTCGACATAGTCGTCGCGAGCACCCGGCCCGGGCGGGCGGGGTCGGTCATCGCCAAGTGGTTCTTCGAGGTCGCGAAAGAGCACGCCGCCTTCCAGACGAAGCTCGTCGAGCTGGCCGATGTCGGCCTGCCCCTTCTTGACGAGCCGGAACATCCGCGCCTCGGCAACTACAAGAATCCGCACACCAAGGCATGGAGCGAGCTGGTCAGCGCGGCCGACGCGTTCGTGTTCGTGACGCCGGAGTACAACTTCAGCTCGCCGCCCGCGCTGTTGAACGCCATCGACTACCTGTTCGCGGAGTGGGCGTACAAGCCGGTCGGCTTCGTGAGCTACGGCGGCGCATCGGGAGGCATGCGCTCCGTGCAGATGACCAAGCTGCTCGTCACCAGCCTGAGGATGATGCCGATCCCCCAGGGCGTCGCGCTCCACTACTTCAAGCAGCAGTTCAACGACGGGAAGTTCGAAGGCGACGAAAAGCAGGTCAAGGCCGCGCGCGGGATGCTCGACGAGCTCGAGCGCTGGGCGGGTGCGCTCACGCCGTTGAGGAGACCGGCGGAGTAGCAGCCCGGGCCGCCTTGCGCCTCAGTACCCCTTGCGCGCCACAGCCCGGTCACCCGGCACGATCTCCCGGTGCGAGACGGTGACCATGCAGACGGAGCTGTAGCGGCGGGTGCGCAGGACGCGGAGCTCGCCGATGACTTCCTCGGGGAAGTTCTTCTCGTTGCCCTCGGTGGGCGTGCGCTCGATGGGTGCGGTGCGCGGGTCATCCATGCGCACGCGCTGGCGCGCCGAGTCGGACGCCGTCTTCAGGCTCCGCCGCCAGGCATCGCCGCGCCGCACCACGAACAGGCGGTTGCCCGGCGACAGCCCGTCTTCCGAGCCCTTGTCGATGAACGCCACCTGGTTTTGCCCGAGGTAGATGTGCGGGTACACGCCGGTAAGCACGCGGGCCCATACCGTCTTGTCGTTGACCTTGGGCTGAACCACGTCGAAGCGGCGTCCGACCGGTCCCACCTTCGCGCCGCGCTCGATCACGTCCAGCGATTCGGTGATGGTGCCGCGCGCGATACGCTTCTTCGGGTCCCACTGGTCGACCTTGACCGTGCCCTTGATAGCGACGATCTGCCCCGGCGGCCTGCGCGCGCCTTTGACGTTCTTGGGCTGCCGCACCGGGCGGTAGATCGTCAGGAGCTGCCCCGGGCTCACGCTCTTTCCGGGCTTGAGCTGCATGTACACGTGGTTGCCGGAGCTCAGCAGCATCTGGTCCTCGCGCGAGCCCACGATGTCGCCCCAGGTGTCCTTGGCAGGATCGTCGATGTAGCCCTGGTCGCGCAGGAACACGGTCTGCGGCGAAACCCCGCCGCTCCCGCCACCCGGACCGCCGGCGCCGCCGCCATTCTGTCCGGTCAGTCCGTGCAGCGACGCGAGCGTCGACCGCTGCTCGGCGCCCGGCGCACCCGACGAGCCCGGCTGGCGCATGCGGATCTGGTCGCCGGGGTAGATCCAGTGCGGATTCTGGATCTGGGGGTTATACGACCAGACCTTCGGCCAGTTCCACGGGTTGTTGTAGTACGTGCCGCACAGGTCCCACAGCGTGTCGCCGCGACGCACGGTGTGGATCTCCGGGACGCTCACCGGCCGCGCTGCGCTGATGACGGCGCTCGAATTCTTGCCGCCGTAGACGGTACCGCCCCCGGACGAGCCCTGGTTCAAGTCGAAACTGTCGCCGGGACCATTCGTGTTGGAGACCGGAGTCGAGCTCGACGGCAGCCCGGCGTTGATGTCCGTCCCCGGCGCCGGATAGCCCGGCGGCGGCACGTTGGTCGTGGTGGTGGTCGTGGTCGTCTGCGGCTGCACCACGACCGTCGTGGGCTGACCGTTGCCGGTCTGGACCGTGACCGGCCCGCTGCCGTTGCCCCCGTTGTCGTCCTGCGCGGACGCTGGCACGGCGCAGAGCGCGGCCACTGCGATAGCGGAAACAGACAGCAGGATCGCGCTCGGACGTTCTCATTGTTCCAGGTACCCCTGCGGGATGCGCCGCGCGGCGGCAGCGCGTGGATAATTCTGGCTCAGAAGCGCGAAGCTTGCCCGTGCTTCGCGCTCACGGCCGAGCTGTGCCTCGGTCATCCCGAGTTTCAGTAGAGCATCCGGCACCTTGTTGCCGGCCGGATAGCGGCGGGTCAGCTGGCGGAACGACTGGGCCGCCTGTTCGTACTTGCCCTCGGCGTAGTAGCACTCGCCGCTCCAGTAGAGCGCGTTGTCGGCGTAGGGATGATCCGGATAGCGCTTCACGAATTCCGCCAGCGACTGAAGTGCGGGTCCGTACTGTTTCCCACGCACCAACCCGAGCGCGGCCTTGTACTGCTTGTCGGCTTCCGGCGACCGCTTCGCAGCGTGCTTCTTGTCGTGCCGCTCGTCGATGCGCCCCTCTTGATGGCCGGTCGCACGCAGCACCGGCCGCGGTCCGTCGTCGGTCTCGGGTGGGGGATCGGCCGGCGGCACGTCGATCGGGTCGGGCCCAGCTGCTGCGCCTGCTTGCGACTCGCCGGGAGCCAGCTTCACCACCGCGAGCTTGGGATGGTCGGGCGCGGCGGGCGTAGGCGCAGCGTCGGGCGCAGCATCGGCCGCCTGCTTCTTCTGGTCGTGGGCCCGGGCGCGCAGCTCGAGCGCAACCAGGCGCTCCTCGAGACGGTCCTGGCCATTTTGCAGGCGGGTGACTGTGTCCTCGAGGTCCGACAGATGTTTCTTCGTCGCCTGGCTTTGGCCGGCGCAGGCCGGAAGCAAGGCTCCGAGCGCCAGCGCAAAGACGACAGAGCGGTATCCGGACAGAAGCGGTCGCATCCTGGCCGAATCGTAGAGTCCACCCGGCGGACGGGCCAAACTTGGGGCGGTGAGGCAGAGGGCGGGGCAAGGCCGGCCCGCTGCCCGGCGGCGGCCAGATGTCCGCCACGGCTGCGCTGCTTCTGGACGCCCGGACGCCGTGAAGCTAACTTGACCAGGTGGGGTTCCGTCGCACCAGACGCGCCAGAAAGCGGCTCCGCCGGCGCGTCGATCTGCGGAAGACGCTGTTCGTCCTGCCGAACCTGATCACGCTGGCCAGCATCTTCTGCGGCTTCAACGCTATCCGCATCGTCGCGGGCAACAACGTCACGGTCGACGACTTCTACCGCGCCGCCGTCCTGCTCATCTTCGCGATGCTGTTCGACCTGATGGACGGCCGGGTCGCGCGCATGACCAAGACCCAGAGCGCCTTCGGCCTGCAGATCGACTCGCTGGCCGATATTGTCTCCTTTGGCGTCGCCCCCTCCCTGCTCGTCTACAAGTGGGTGCTGTACCGCTATCCCGTCGCGGGGCTGCTCACGGCGTTCCTGTTCGTGGCCTGCGGTGCCATCCGCCTGGCGCGCTTCAACGTGCTGTCGTCCAGCGCCAGCGGCAAGCCGACCAAGCCCGGCAAGTACATCGTGGGCCTGCCCATCCCGCCCGCCTCCGGCATCCTGATCTCGCTGGTGGTCGCCAACCACGCCGTGGGCGGCGCGCTCGGCCACGAGCGCTACACCGTGATGCTGTTCGCCGTGACCATCGGCCTGAGCCTCTTGATGGTCTCGAACGTGAAGTTCCGCTCCTTCAAGGAGCTCAGGCTCAACACCGGCACCGTGCTGCTCGTGCTCTTCACTCTGGCGTCGAGCGCCTTCGTGTGGCGCCGCTTCAAGCCACAGTTCGTGCTGGTGTGGCTCTTGTCCGTCTACATCACGATCGGCATCCTCGAGTCGCTGCGCCACGTAGCCCGCCGCCTGCGCGGTCTGGCAGCCCGCGACTCCGTCTCGCCCCCCGCCGAGAGCTGACTTCGGGCTTCGGGCTTCAGGCTTCTGCCGCATGCGGATTCCGGTCGGCAGGTCCTGGCAGCCGCTACACGGCACGGATCCGCCACGCTCGCGCCGCACAACGCGTCCCCGCTTCGTCGAAGGACGCGCCACACCGACATTTCCGTCCCCAAGCCGCGGCTTGAAGCGCTCTTTGTCGGCCACACCGACATTTCCGTCGCCAAGCCGCGCTTCGAGCTCGCTATGTCGGTCTCGCCGACATTTCGGTCCGCAAGCCGCGGCTTGAAGCGCTCTTTGTCGGCCACACCGACATTTCCGTCGCCAAGCCACGCTTCGAGCTCACTATGTCGGTCTCGCCGACATTTCCGTCCGCAAGCCGCAGCTTGAAGCGCTCTTTGTCGGCCACACCGACATTTCCGTCGCCAAGCCGCGCTTCGAGCTCACCATGTCGGTCTCGCCGACATTTCCGTCCGCAAGCCACGCGCTTGCTTTCGTTCTCGAGCCTGGGCTTGGCGCCGGTTTCACGCGCCGGCGACCGCAACGTCTAGTTGCGCGACTTCCCGCGAAGCCGAAGCCGCGCGTGAACGCGCCTGCCCGCGCCGCCGTTCACGTCCCCCATTCACGCTCTCGCGCCTCCGTGCCTCCGTGGTGAAGGCCCGCGCAGTGACGAAGCCGGGTGCGACAGGGCGGCGCGAGCGCTGCGTATCTCCGACGTGTAGCGGCTGCCAGGACCTGCAGAACGGCAAACGTCGCGGCGTGCGTTGGCTACGGCGCGGGGACGTCGGCCATGGCGAATTCGATGCCGAAGCGGCGGGGGCGCCAGGGGCGGCGCAGGCCTTTGAGAGCGGCGCGTTCGACGGCGTGGTCGGCGCGCTCGACCATGCGGTAGTCGGAGAGGGCGGCCTCGCGGCGGCCCTGGACGTCGCGGCTGCGGCCGCGCCACAGGTGGAAGGCGGCGAAGCGCTCCGCGTCGGGATGACCGAGCTCGAGCGCGCGGTCGAAGGCCATTTCCGCCGCGGCGGGATCGCGGTCGACCAGGGCGAGGAGCCCCTGCATGAAGTGGTAGAGCGCCTCGGCGGGCGCGAGAGCGCACGCGCGAGCGATGTGCCGGCGCGCGGAGGCCGTGTCGGAGGCGTTGAAGTACGCTTCGTACGCGTCGCGATAGGCGTCGAAGGCGTCGCGCGCGTCCGCGTCCGAAGGCACGCCGCCGTCGAGCGCGGGCAGATCGTCGCGCACGTCCTCACGCGCCAGATCGAACGGCACGAACTTGCGGTTCGAGGTCGGCGTGCGGCCTGTCGCGACGTAGACCAGCCCGTCGCTGGGGCGGAACACCACCGAAGCCACCGTCATCGGCATGGAGATGGCGTGGCGCAGCCGGCAGCGCGGATCGGAGCGATCGCCCAGGATGCTGGCGATCTCGTTCTCGTCGATGTTGCCGCGCGCGTCGGCGAGCCGATCGCGTACGCGGTGGAAGCGTCCCGCGTTGTTGCGCCAATGCGACGGGTACAGGTGCAGCTCGCTGTCGGCGAGCGCGGGGTCGAGGTAGATGTTGCTGTAGCCGAAGCTGCCGTCCTCGATGCGGAAGCAGGCGCGGCCGCGCGGCGTGATCTCGTAGCAGAGCGCGGCCTGCTCGCGCGCCGAACCGATCACGTACGTCCAGCAGCCGTTCGGCTTGTCCTCGTCGAGGATGCGGCGCGCGTCGTCCAGGCGCCGGGCGTGGCGCATCACCTGGTCGCCGGTGACGCCGATCGGCGTGCCGCCCAGGCGCAGATCGGTCGACGCCATGTGCTGGTGCACGACCAGCGACAGCCCCGACTCGTTCATCGCGGTAATGCCGCCGAACAGGATGCCCGCCGCGGCGACGGACACGTACGGCTGCCCGTCGCTGGGCCTGTGGAACACCACCGCCTGCTCGCGATCCCACGCGCCCACGCCCTGGTAGTCGAAGTTGCGCCCGTGCAGCAGCGCTCCGTCTTTCGTGGCCTCGCCCCACGCCATCGCACTGGTGCAGCCCATCAGCGGCACGGCGTAGCGCGGCGCCGGAGCCGGCCTCTCGATCTGCATCATCAGCTTGAGCACCCACAGGTAGCTCTCCGGCATCGTCACTGCGCCGAGCAGCGCGCTGCGGCCGAGCCCCGCGCCATCGGCCAGGCCGTGGAGCGCGCGGCGGGCGTGCGGCGGGAAGCCCGCGGCCACGCGCCGGCCCACCGTAGCCTTGAGCAGCTTGGCAAAAAGCCGCCCTGCCCCCGGGCCGAGCGAGGCGCCGAGCAGCTTCTCGATGTACGCCTCGAAGTAGGGCACCGGTCCGCGCGCCACCGCGTCGCGCAGGAGCCGCCCGTGCTGGTAGCCCATCTCGTAGTCGTCGCCGGACAGGCGCAGCACGTGCAGGCCGTGGCGCCGCTCGTACGGCTCGCGGCGTCCGGAGGGCCCGGTTGCTTGCAAGGTCACACAATTTCGATGCCACGACGCCGGCGCGGCGGCAATGACGCCTGCCCCCCGAAGCGACATCGCGCATACTCGCCGGCGTGACTTCCGACGATCCCGCTTCGCTGGAGCTTTCGCCCGACGAGATGCTGGAGCTCGGGCAGGACGTGCTCCGCCGCGTGGTCGAGCACATCGCCGCGCTCGACTCGGCGCCGTGCCACGGCGATCTCGACGTGGCCGACACGTGCCGCTCGCTCCGGGCGCCGGCGCCCGAGCACGGCGCGCCTCTCGCCGAGCTGCTCGACCCGCTGTTTGCCGACTGGGTGCACCGCTCGTTCAACTCGGCCGGACCGGGCTATCTGGCGTTCATTCCCGGCGGCGGGCTGTTCCCGTCGGCGCTCGCCGATCTGATCGGCGACGGCGTGAACCGCTACACCGGCGTGTGGCAGGGCGCGCCGGTGCTGGTCGAGCTCGAAGCCAACGTGCTGCGCTGGTTCGCGGACTGGATGCAGTTTCCGGCCGCGGCGCGCGGGTTGCTCACGACGGGCGGCACGATGGCGACGTTCAGCGCCATCGTCAGCGCGCGGGAGCAGCGGCTCGGTGCACAGCTGCGAGACGGAGTGCTGTACACGTCGACGCAAGCACACCATTCGGTGCAGAAGACGGCGCGCCTGGCCGGCATCCTGCCCGATCGCGTGCGGAGCCTCGAGGTGGATGACGACTACCGACTGCGCCCCGACGCGCTTGAAACGGCGATCGCCGCGGACCGCGCGCAGGGGCTCGAGCCGTTCATGGTGGTGTCGTCGGCGGGGACGACCAACACCGGCGCGGTGGATCCGCTGGACGCGGTTGCGGACATCGCGGCGCGTGAAAGGCTCTGGCATCACGTCGACGGTGCGTACGGCGCGTTCTTCCACATGTGCCCGGAGCTCCGCCCGCTGCTGTCGGGCCTGCCGCGCGCCGACTCGCTCACGCTCGACCCGCACAAGGGGCTCTTTCTACCCTACGGGACCGGCGCGCTGCTCGTGCGCGACGGCGAGGCGCTGCGCGCCGCCCACGCCGCGACTGCCGGCTACCTGCCCGGCACGCCGGACCGGGGCGAGTTCTACGACCCGGCCGAGTATGGCCCGGAGCTGTCGCGCGACTATCGCGGCCTGCGCGTGTGGTTGCCGCTGATGTTGTTCGGCGCGGCTCGCTTCCGAGCGGCTCTTTCGGAGAAGCGCGCCTTGGCGCTGGACGCGTCGCGCCGCGTGGCGGAGCTGCCCGGCATCGCGATGGCGGCGCCGCCGCAGCTCTCGCTGTTCGCCTTCCATCTGCACTGGCCCGGCTCGACACAGAGCGAGGAGAACGACGCGACGCGGGAGCTGATGCGCCGCGTGTCGGCGCGCGGCCGCGTGATGGTCACGGGCGCCCAGGTCGGCAAGCGCTACCTGGGGCGCGTCTGCGTGCTCGCTTTCCGCACCCGCGCGGCGCACGTCGACGCCTGCGTCGAGGATATCGCCGCGGAATCAGCGGCGATCCTCGCCGAGCGAACGGGCGGCCGGAGCTAGCGCCGGCCGATGGAATCGCGGAATTCCCGGCAGAAGCGGGCTCTGCCGGGGATGCGGGAGCGCGCAACGGATGCTAGACAGGACGCGGATCCTCCGGACCGATGACGCGCACCTCCAGAGCCTGGCTAATCGCGTTGCTGCTCCTGCTCGGCGCGCTCGCCGCCGGCTGCCACAACAAGGGCGACAGCGACAGCGGCGACAACACCGGCGCCGTCCCGACCTCGAACGCGCTGCCGCCGCTGAAGCTCGAGGACGACACGCAGCACCTGCTTTTGACCTGGATCGATGACAAGGGCGACTTCCACGTCGTGCAGAAGGTCAGCGATGTTCCCAAGCAGGGACGCTCCGCGGTGCGCGTGGTCGAGACCAATCAAGACGAAGGCACCGGCCAGCTCGTCTACGTCGCCAATCTGACGAAGAAGCGATCCGACGGGACCTATCCGGTCGCGACCATGACGCGCGCCGCGTGGAACGAGAAAGGCGCCAGTCGGCGCAAGGAACGACTCGAGGCGCTCGCACCCGGCGCGTCCGTCGCGCCGCCCTCGTCCGCCGCGCCGAACGGCACTGCCGCGCCCGCTCACGGCGGCGTGGTCGCCATCCTGTACGGCGCGAGCTGGTGCAAGCCGTGCCACGACGCCCAGCGCTACCTCGAGCAGCGCGGCGTCAAGGTGATCCACAAGGACATCGAGAGCGACGCCGTCGCGCGACGCGAAATGCAGCAGAAGCTCGCCGCCAACCACCTGAGCACCGGCGAAATCCCCATCATCGACATCGGCGGCCACATCCTCGTCGGCTTCAGCGCCAATGCGATCGACCAGGCGCTGGCCGCCGTGCAGAACACGCAGACGCTCTAGCCGCCTGGCCCCGGAGGCGCGCTACGGCGGAATGGTGACGACCGTGGTGAGGTTGCCCGATGAATCGATGGCCCATATGTCGATATCGGAAGTGATCTGCTTGGTGTCCGGGTCGAAGTCGAGCTTGCCTGAAGCGCCGAGGACGTCGATCGGCTGAGCCGCCTTGAAGTGGGTGACGACCGTGCTCCAGTTGGCGGGCAGCATGGTCACCTGATCGCCCTGGCTGACGTTTCTCAAGCCGCGCGCGATGCCGACACCGCTGACGCTGCCTTCCTGGTAGCGGGACCACGCGGAGCCGTAGAACACCAGCCATGCGGCGTCGTAGGCGTTGGCCACATACGAGAGCTTGTCGGGGTTCTGGGAGAACGCGGCCTTGTAGTCGCCGGAGAACTCCGCATAGGTCGAACCGCTGGGAATGGCGATGCGACTGCCGTGGATGCGCGGGAAGATCGACTTTGCGCTCGAGGCCTGGGTGAGGAAGTCCGAGTTCGCAGCGCTGTCGGTGAGGAACAGTTGCTTGCCGGCGTACGAGGGCGACGTCGCGGCGACCTTGGCAAACGCGACGGCGTCGCTGGTCTGCGACGAGATGAAGAGCACCTCGCTGGCCCCGTCCTGGCCGGCGGTAGCGATCGCCGCGTCACGCGACGAACTGCCCGTGAAGATGTGGACCTGCGCCTTGCCGCCTCCGGTCTGGAAGGCCGGCAGGAACACCCCGGCCAGCCCCTCGCCATAGGCGCCGCTCTCCTGCACGATCGAGACGGACGCGACTCCGTGCATGTACTGCGCGATCGCCGCTCCCTGCACGGAGTCAGGCGGCGCCGTCCGCCACAGAAGGCCCGGGTCCGCGTCGGTCGACGGCGACACGTCCGCCTGGGTCAGCGCGGTGCTCGTGGCTGCCGGCGAGATCACCAGGGTGCCGTAGTGATGGTCGACGTTCAGGTCATTGTACACCGCCAGTGTGTCCGGCGAGCTCGACGGCCCGACAATCGCGGGCACTCCGATCTGGTCGGCCAGATACTCTGCGGTCGCCTTCGCGGCGTCGCCGCGGCTCAGGCCGTCGTACTTCGCGTCCTGTGCGATGTCGCAGAACACGACGCCCATTCCCTTGCCGTCCAGCCCGCCCTGGTCGACGACCTCCTTGGCGGCAAGGCGGACGGCGTTCTCGCGTCCCACCTGCGATCCGGAAGAATGATCCGTCAGGCTGCCGTACACGTGCCACCCCACATAGCGGCCGGGCTGCACGAGCAGGTCGGGGGGCAAGGTCTCGGTGCAGCGCGGGTTCGACGGGGCGCGTTGGCAGCGCCCGCTCGCGCACACCATGCCGTAGCCGAACGCCGCCTGGCACTCGGAGTTCTTGTTGCAGTCGTTGACCGCGGGCCGCGTCAGCGAGCAGCCCATTCCGAGCCCGCTCAGCGCCAGGATTGCGACCCGGCGCGTGCGCCGGAACCGCCGACGACCGGCGCTAGAAGAAGCCGACAAGATCCAGCTCCCCGCCGCCCGGACGCGGCCTCGCGCCGAGCGCGCCCGTGAAGTGGCTGCTCGCCCGGCTGCCCGTGTCCTTCTTGCCGTCTGCCGATCCGAGCACCAGGTAGGCGCCCACGCCCGCCGCCACGATGCCGACGCCAAAGCCGACATCGGCAATCAGCGAGTAGTTCCTGTCGCGGCTGATCGCGCCGTTCGCATCGGTCGTGCAGAAGCGGCTCCCCGCGGCTGTCTTGCAGCTCGCGTTCTCGTCGTGTCGCGCCGAGAGCGCCAGCGCTCCGAATACCCCGCCGACCACGAGCGCGGCGCCGCCGGTGCCGAGCAGCACGTAGCCGAGCGTCGGCGGCGAACCGGTCTGGGCCGGGGGCTGCTCCGGAGGCTTGGTCTTTTCGTGGGCCGCCTTGGTCTCGTGCGCCTTCGCCTGCTCGGCCTCCTGTTTCTGCTGCTGCTGCTCCTGCGCTTGCTTGGCTCGCTTCTTCAGGTTGTCGATGCGCTTGGCGATCGCGTCCTGCTCCTTGGGCTTGGCGTCGGGCAGGTAGCGATCCAGCGCCTCGGCGGCATCCTGGTAGCGATCGAGGCGCTCGTAGGCGTTGCCGAGATTGAACAACAGGAGCGAGCGCCCGCTCAGCTCGTACGCCTTCTCGAACGCGTCCGCCGCGTCCTGGTAGCGGCCTTCGGCGTAGGCCTTGTCGCCCTTCTCGTACAGCTTGCGCGCGCGAGCGTCGTCCTGTTTGCTGACCCTCTTTCCGGGCGGACTGGGCAGAGCCAGCGCCGAGGGCGACAGCGCCAGCGAGCAGCCGATCGCGAGCACAACCAGGATCCGGGATCGCATCCTCAAGACGCCCATTTCCTCATTGGGCCCACGGATCGCGATTGTCCGTGTGCAGCGTGCTCGTGGGCCCTGCCGCCTTGTGCGGAGCGCTTCGCACGACGTGATGCACGGGGCGGCGCGGCTCCGGCTTGGTCGGCACCAGCTCCACGCTTGCCGGAGGCGGCGCGTCCTTGAATACGAGCACCACGGTGTCGTAGCCGGGCGCGGTGATCGTCAGCTTGTGCGCTACGCCGTTCCTGGGAAGCTCCTCGGAGAACGAGCCCGTTCCCATCTTGGTACCGTCGACCTCGATGACGGCGTTATTCGGCGTAACGACGGTCGAGGCTTCATACGTCTCCTCTGTCGGTGCCGGCGCGGGCGCCGCCGACTGCGTGGCGACCGGCTCCGGTTTCTGCACGCTGGTCAACGGAGCGGCAGCTCTCGCTGCCGCGCGCGCCGCGATCTTGCGCTCCACGCCCCAACCGACCAGGCACAGCGCCCCCACGATTCCCGCGCCCACGATCCACACCACGGGCGAGATGCGCCGCGACGGCGACGGTATGGAACGCATGCCGTCTATTTCGCTGACGCTTCGCCCCAGCGTCGTGCCGTGGGATTCCTCCAGGCGGAAGCGCGGCGGATCGACGATCGTGTTGTCGGGCGCCGAAAGCGCGGACTGGGTCATGCCGCTGAACACCGGCGCCTGCAACAAACGCCCGCGTTCGGAAGCAAACGGCAACAGGGCCCGCCCCAGCTCGCCCAGCGAATCGAAGCGTGCATCGGCGTCGCGCGCCATCGCCTTGAGCACGATCGCCTCGAACTCGGGCGACAGATCCGGCCTGTGCGTGCGCGGAGGCGCGTAGTCGCCCTGCGCGATGGCGTACATCAACGACATGAACGTCTGCGCGCGATGCGCAAACGGCCGCACCCCGCACGAAGCTTCGTACAGCATCACGCCGATCGAATACTGGTCGGCGCGCCCGTCGAGGACGCGCTCTCCCCTCGCCTGCTCCGGCGAGACGTAGTGCGGCGAACCCAGGAACGTCGAGTCCGTGGTCAGCGCGGACGGCTCCTCGTCGGCGAGGATCTTCGAAATCCCGAAATCCAGCACCTTGGGATGCAGCCCGCCTGCGTAGCCGGTGGTCAGGAAGATGTTCGCCGGCTTGAGGTCGCGGTGCACCACGCCCTGGGAATGAGCTTTGCTGACCGCCGCTATCACGGGCAGCATGAGGTCGACGATCTCCGCGACAGGCAGCGTCTCCCGCCGCTTGAGCATCGCATGGAGCGTTTCGCCCTCCAGGTACTCCATCACCAGGCAGGGCAGCTCGTCGATCATGCCGACGTCCGTCACGTCGACGATGTGCGGGTGCCGGAAGCTGGAAGCGACCTGGGCCTCGCGCAGGAAGCGGGCCACCAGCGTGCCGTTGTCGGCGTACTCGCGGCGCAGCGTCTTGATCGCCACCCGCTTGTTGAGGCCGGAGTGCAGCGCCTCGTACACCTCCGCCATGCCACCCGCGCCGATGCGGCGCTTGACGGTGTACTGCCCCACCACGGTTCCGGGCGCGATGTCGCCCCGCCGCCCTTCTCTTGCTGCTCCCGGGGTGAAAGAGGCGGTCATGAGGAGCAATCCAGTGTACCAACTCGGGCTGCCGGGGGGCTGCCGGATCGTGCCGGCCGCGGACCCAGCCGGAAATTCTACCACGCCGGGGCCGGCCCGGGGACCAGAGCCAGGCTCAGAACCCCTGCGCCCGCAGGAACTGGACCAGAGCCAGGAAGAACTCCCGGTACTGCCAGTTGTTGCCGAGGCCCGGACTATCGCCGAAAAGCTGGCCGATCTCGTCGAGATGATCGGCGGGCACACAGCCAAGGAACGTGCCCCAGCGAGCGCTCTTGACCTGCACCAGCCCGTCGTTCGGTACCTGCGAGAGCCCCTCGTCGAGCAGCGTATTGGTTGGCTTCAGCAGGGGATCGACGGGATCCAGGGTCTTGTTGAAGTCGGTGATGAACGACGGCGCGCCGGGCGCGTTGCAGTCGGGAATGCCGAGGGAGAGATCGGTGCGACCGGCGATCGAGTAGTACGTGACGCCGGGAGCATCCGGGTACTGCTGGTTGAACGCCGCGATGCCAGCCTGGCTGAACAGCTTCATCGGCTTGGACAGCAACGTCTGGTTGCCGACCTGATCGTACAGCGGCGCGCCCACGACCTTGACCAGCGCGTCGATGATCGCCTGCGCGTTCGGATCGGAGATCAGCCTGAGCACAACGTCCGCGACCTGGGTGCCTTCGTTCGGCGTTGCGTAGGTGACCACGCTCGCGACCCAGTCCGGATGGTCGTGCGCGACCACGCGTGCGTCCAGCCCGCCCTGCGAGTGCCCGATGATATTCACCTTGGCGTAGCCGGTCTGCTGGAGGATCTTCTGGATGGCGTCGGACAGCTGCGCGCCGCGGTAGGTCGAATCGTTGAACGGGTCGACCGCGGGCGTGTAGACCTGCGTCTCGCCGTTCTGCGCCAGGTAGTCCTTCACCTGGTAGAAGTAGGTGGCGAAATCGAGCCCGGCGAACTTGTCGAAGCCGAAGAAGCCGTGAGCGAGCACGATCGGGTAGGGCGGGCCGAGCTTGGCCGGCGCGTCCTCGGCGTCGGTCCCCGCTTCGACGAGCGCGCCGCCCGCCCCGCCCGCCTCCGTCGCGTCGGGACCCGCTTCCGCGGAGGTTCCGCCGGCGGCGGATGGGAAACCCGCGTCGCCGCGCGAGCCGCACGCGGGCAACGCCAACAAAAGCGCCAGCGTGAGAGCGACGAGGAACGGCCGCTTCCGCACCAATCCACCATGCGCCCGGCCCGGTGTCCGCGTCAACGACGGTTGACATAGGTATGTCCAGGACTATGCGACACCCATGGACCTGCCGCCCGCCGAGACCTCCGCGCCCGGCTACTCCATCCGGGTCGCGTCGCGGCTGACGGGCATCTCGTCGGACACGCTGCGCATGTGGGAACGGCGCTACGGCTTCCCTGCCCCGGCCCGCAACGACTCGGGGATCCGGGTGTATTCCGATGCGGACATCGAGCGGCTGGTGCTCGTCGCGCGGGCGCTCCGGGCCGGGTTCCGCGCCGGGGAGGTCATCCGGCGGCAGCCGGCGGAGCTGAAAGCGCTGCTCCGGACCTCGACGGAGCCGCGCTTCGACGCGCAGCCCGCCGCGCCGACCGTGCAGTCGCTGCTGGACACGCTGGCGCGCGACGACGCCGACGCGCTGCGCGCCGAGCTCAAGCAAGCACTCGCCACGCTCGGTCCGCGCCGGTTCCTGGTCGAGGTCGCCGATCCACTGGTGGTGGCGGTCGGCCAGTCCTGGCAACGCGGGCAGCTCAACGTCCGCCACGAACACCTTCTTACGGCGCAGCTCTCCACTCAGCTGAGGCTGCTCCTGTCGACCTACGAGGAGACGGCCGGAGGCGCACCGGTCGTCCTGACCACGCTGCCGGGGGAGCAGCACGGACTGGGCCTCGAGATGGTCGCGCTGTACCTCGCCGTGCACGGCGTAATGCCCCGCCTGCTGGGCGTGGACACGCCGCCCGCGCAGATCGTGGAGGCTGCGCGCGCGCTCGGCGCCGCCGCCGTCGGCATCTCGATCTCCGCGGCAGCGGATCTTTCCGCGACCGCGGATCACCTGCGCTTCCTGCTGGGCGAGCTGCCCGGCGGCGTCCGCGTGTGGGTCGGCGGCCGACAGGCGCGCAATCTCGACTTCGTCGATCCACGGCTCGACAAGTTGATCACCTGGGACGAGCTCGACCGGGCCCTGGCACAGCTGGGAACCCGTCCCGGCCGCGCCTGACAGGGGCCCTGACGGAACCTTCCCTGCGCCTTTGACTGGCTGTGGATCCGGGTTAGAAGGCCGCGAGCCTTGTCCCGGGGGATACCCGTCATGCGAAGCATCCTTGCGTCGATCGCTACCGCCGTCGTCCTTCTCCACGCGTCGCTCGCCCGCGCCGTCACCCAGCCGAACGGCACGACGATCCCGACGCCCACGCTCTACTGCGACTCCGGCAACCCTGGCGGGCTGTCGGCGATCTTCGCGTGCCAATGCACGCAGAGCGGCGTGTGCAACATCGGCGCGACCTGCCCCGGCGGCTCCGCGAGCTGCGACCCGGGAACGAACGGCACGTGCGAGACCACGATCTGGCACTCCGCCAACGACAACAGCTGCATTCCCTCGAACCAGTCGGGCCTCGACCCGGTGAAGGACGCAGCCGTCACGCCCGAGACGTTCCATCCGACGTGCGCGCTCACCTTCACGCTCCTGTCGCGCGGCACGGCGATCTTCAAGAACGTGTTCGGCTGGTACAACGTGACCGGCTCCAAGCCCGCACCAAGCGATCTGCACCCGATGCTCGGCTGCAACGACACCGCGGGCAAGGCGGTGACCCTCGATCTGTCGAGCGAGCCCGCCTACAAGGGCGGCGACATCGGCTTCTTCCTGCTGACGCCCGAGTCACATGCGTCGAAGGGGACCTGCGACAGCGGCGACTGCTGTCCGAGCCTGTCGCGCCTCTCGAGCGGCGTGGGCTACGTCTACTACTCGGAGCGGAAGTACAACCCCGATCAGGCGGGCGCCAACTCCTTCGTCCATCTCCTGACCTACGACAGCCACATCTCGACGCAGAAGTTCTACTTCGCGTGGGAAGACATCTTCGGCGGCAACGACAACGAGTTCACCGATCTGGTGACCAGCGTCGATGGCGTCGAGTGCTCCGGGGGCGGGCAGAGCTGCGATACGGGAACGCCGGGAGCCTGCGCGATGGGGATCAGCGCCTGCTCGCAGGGCAAGCTCGGCTGCGAGTCGGCTATCAAGCCATCAGCCGAGAAGTGCAACGGCGTCGACGACGACTGCAACGGCAAGGTCGACGACGGAGCGACGTGTCCGGACAAGGGCCAGATCTGCTACCAGGGCAAGTGCGTGAAGAGCTGCGCGGGCGGCGAGTTCCCCTGCGCCGGCGGAACGACGTGCGACGACAAGAGCGGGCTCTGCGTCGACCCGAAGTGCGTGGGTGTGACCTGCACCGGCGATACCGTGTGCCACGCCGGCAAGTGCGCGGCCGTGTGCGACGGCGTGGTGTGCCCGCACGGCCAGACCTGCGTCGGCAACGCCTGCGTCGACCTGTGCGCGGGCGTAGCGTGTAGCGCGGGCGAGGTGTGCCGCGACGGCGTGTGCCTGCCGGGCTGCGGCAGTTGCAGCGGCGTGACGTGCGCGTCGCCGCTCAGTTGCGACAAGAGCACCCACGACTGCGTCGACCCATCGTGCCCCGGAGGATGTGCCGCCGGCACATACTGCAAGAACGGTTCGTGCGTGGACGACTGCAACGGTGCGGTGTGCCCCGATGGACAGACCTGCCAGAACGGAACGTGCGGTGCGAGCGGCTCCGGCGGTTCGGGCGGCGGCCTTTCGCTCGACGGTGGCAATACCACCGACGGCGGCGGCGGCACCAGCGGAGGCATCGGCTACAGCCCGCCGTCGAGCGGTTCAGGAGGCGGGTGCGGCTGCCTGGTTGCAGGCGATCCGCGGAACGACGACGGCGGGCTCGTGCTGTTCGCCTTCGGCGCGCTCCTGATCGGCTTCCGTCGCCGGCGCGCCGCGTCCTGCCAGGACGCGGCTCGTCGTACGAGCGGGAACCTAGAGTGACAGCAGGGACTCCACCAGCGCCGGCCAGTCGACACCCGGCGGCAGGCGACCTTCCGCGCGCTCGGGTCGACCGCCGCCGCGACCGCCCGTCGCCGTCGCGGCGCGCTTGACGAACCCGCCGCAGTCGAAGTCGCTCTCGCTGCCGCGCACGGCGAGCACAGGCGTGCCTTCGGAAGTGCCGCCAGCCAGCAGTGCGACCGCATCGGGCAGCGCGGTCAGTCGCGACCCGACGGCGCGCAGGAGCTCGGCGGGCGCGCCTTCAAGCTGCGCGACCAATCGCCGCTCGCCCTTCTCCTCCGCGCGGGCGAGCAGCTCAGCCGCGGTGTGCTCGGCGAGTCGAGCGCGGACCAGCCCGAGAGACTCACGCGCCTCGCCGAGCTGGCGTCGCAGCTTTTCCACGGCGGCCGGCACATCGGCGGGCGCGCAGGTGAACTCCCGTCCGAGAGCGCGCAGCACCTCCGACTCGCCACCGAGCTGCTCCCGCGCGCGGCGCCCCGCGGCGAAGCTCAAACGCGTGCCGCCCTTGTAGCGCTCGACGCCGGTGATGCGCATCAGGCCGACCTGCGCCGTCCGCGTGCAGTGCGTGCCGCCGCACGGCGTGATGTCGAACTCGCCGATCCTGACGACACGGATGTGCTGTTCGACCTTGGGCGTGCGCCGGAGCTCCAGAGTCGACAGCTCGTCCGGCTCCGGAAACCACGCGCGCACCTCAACGTCGTCGTCGACCACCGAGTTGACCAGATCCTCGACCGCGGCCAACGTTCGCTCGTCGATCGCGGAGGCGTCGACATCGATCGTGCAGCTGGTCTCGCCCAGACGCGACGACAACGTCTCGGCGTGGGCGACGTCCACGAGCGCTCGCGACAGCATGTGTTGACCGGTGTGCAACGCCATGTGCACCCGGCGCCGCGCGCGATCGATGCAGCCCGGAAGGACAGTCCCGGGCGCGGGGAGCTCCCCGTCCAGCAGGTGGTGGACGACGCCGTCTGCATCGACCTGCACGTCCACAACCCGGGCGTGTCCCAGCGATCCGCGATCGGCCATCTGCCCGCCGGATTCGGGATAGAACGCCGTCCGCTCGAGCACGACGGACGTCTGTCCGGCAAGCTCGCCGTGAGCGATTACGCGCGCCTCGAAGTCCAGCAGGAACGAATCGCCGTAGTAGAGCCGCTCCGTCGGATCCATCGACGATGGTGGTAGCACAAGCGTGCGGGCGCGACGTTTCGTGCGGAGAAGCACGCCGCCGACCCCGAAATCTTGCGAAAGTTCGCGTTCGTGCTAGGTTTTTCCCTGTTGCTGCACGTACGCGAGTTTCTTCGCTCCGTGGCAACGTAGACATCACTGCCTGGGGGGCTCGGGGTCCGTTCTTTTCGATCGAATGGCGAGACTGCGTCTGTTCCTGGTTCTTCTGGTTGTCATGTTCGGCTGTGCCGGACAGGAGCCGGTTCTGCGCCTGGACAGCCCCGTCCAACCGCCGCACATCGCGCTTCCGGCGCGCGCGGCGGCCAAACCGCCCGTCAAGGCCACCCCGGCAGGCCAGAGCATCGTGCTCATTACGATCGACGGCGTGCGGTGGCAGGAGGTGTTCAACGGCGTGGACCCCCGGCTCGCGATGGAGCATCGCCTTCCGTCATCCGAGGTCGTGGGTCCCGACAAGCTGGTGCCGGAGCTTCACGCGCTGGCGGCGGGAGAAGGCGCTGCGCTCGGGGCGCCGGACCAAGGAGAGCCGATTTCGGCGAGCGACAGCGCCGTGAAGTCGCTGCCCGGATACATGGAGATCGCCAGCGGGCGCAGGACGAGCCGCTGCGTCAACAACAGCTGTCCGCGCATCGATCGGCCCACGCTCGTCGATCAGCTGGCGGCCCGGCCCGGGTACAAGCTCGACAACGTCGCAGTCATCTCGTCGTGGTCTGGCATCGCGCACGCTGCGGCGGAGCATCCGTCGCGCATCGTGATGTCGACGGGACGCATCACGGGAGACCATCTCGACCATCTGCGCTTCGACGAGAAGGCCAGGAAGCTGCTTTCCGACGGCAGGCGCGCCGGCGCGCTCCCAGGCTCGGACGACTACCGGCCGGATCACTACACGGCGCAGATCGCGCTGCACTACCTGCGCACCAAGCACCCGCGCTTCCTGTTCATCGGGCTGGGCGACACGGACGAGTGGGGCCACAAGAACGACTACAAGGACTACCTCGAATCCCTGCGCCGCGCGGACGCGCTGGTCGGTGAGGTCGCCCGCACGTTGGCGTCGCTGCAGACCCTTGGCTGGGAGACGGCGTTCTTCGTCACCGCCGATCACGGCCGCGACCCTGAATGCCGGAACCACGGCGGAGTGCCGTCTGCCATGCGCACGTGGCTGGTGGCGGGGGGCTCGATGATCCACGCGCACGGGCTGGTCAGCGCGCCCGTGCCGCGGCACCTCGCCGACATCGCGCCGACGCTGCGCAAGCTGATGGGCGTCGAAGCCGATACGGACCCCGACGCCGGTCGCGTGCTCGCCGAGCTGCTTGCGCCCGCGCACCCCGACGGCCGCATCGCGCGCGACTGAGATTGCGGGCACGGCGGGCCGACATTACGCTGCCGCCAGTGCGCGAGTTCAACTTCGACGGCCTGGTCGGGCCGACGCACAACTTCGCGGGCCTGAGCCCCGGCAATCTGGCGAGCACGTCGCACGCCGGCGAGGCGTCCAATCCCCGCGCAGCCGCGTTGCAGGGGCTCGACAAGATGCGCTTCGTGGCCTCGTTGGGCGTGGGGCAGGCCGTGCTGCCGCCGCAGCCGCGCCCCAACGTCGCGGCTTTGAGAGAGCTCGGCTTCTCCGGAGACGACCAGAGGGTCCTGGCGCGAGCGGCGGAGGGCGACGGCCAACTGCTCAGATTGTGCAGCAGCGCATCGTCGATGTGGACCGCAAACGCGGCAACCGTCGCGCCGTCGTGCGATACCGAAGACGGGCGCATGCACCTCGTGCCCGCGAACCTCAGCTCGATGTTCCACCGATCGCTGGAAGCGCCGACCACGACCGCCGTGCTCCGTCGCATCTTCGCGGACCAGGAGCGCTTCGTGGTGCACGATCCGTTGCCCGCGGGCGAGCACTTCGCGGACGAGGGCGCAGCGAACCACACCCGGCTGACAACGGCGCACGGCGCGCTACATCTCTTCGCCTGGGGTCGCGCTGCCTGGGGGCAGGCGGAGGCGCCTTCGCGCTTTCCCGCGCGCCAGACACGCGAAGCGAGCTCGGCTCTGGCGCGCCTGCACGCGCTGCCGCACGACCACGCACTGCTCTGGCAACAGAGCCCGGCGGGCATCGACGGTGGAGCCTTCCACACCGACGTGCTGGCCGTGGGCAACGGGAGCTTCTTGATGCTGCACGAGTCGGCCTTCGTCGACCACGACAAGCTCACGCAGCTGCTCGTGTCGCGTCTGGGGGCAGAGTTCTCGTACTGTCTGGCGAGCGCGTCCGAGCTGCCTGTCGCCGATGCCGTGGCAGCCTACCCGTTCAATTCGCAGCTCGTGACGCTGCCGTCGGGCGGCATGGCGATCGTCGCGCCCCGCGAGAGCGAGCGGAAGACGGCGGCTCGCCGCTTTCTCGAGCGCGTCGTCGCCGAGGACAACCCGGTTGTCGCCGTGCACTACATCGACGTGAACGAATCGATGAACAACGGCGGAGGGCCAGCGTGCCTCAGGCTGCGGGTGCCGCTGGCCGACGCGGAGCGGGACGCGCTGGGCGCGCGGGTAATCGCGGACGATGCGCTGCTGTCCGAGCTTACGGAGTGGGTGAAAAAGCACTACCGCGATCGCCTGGTCGCCGCGGACCTCGCCGACCCAGCGCTGCTCCGCGAGGTGCACGCGGCGCTGGACGAGCTGACGCGCATACTGCGCCTTGGGTCCGTGTACCGCTTCCAGCAGAGCGCATAGCGGGATGTGCCGATGACCCATGGGACTCCGACGGTGCTCGGACCATTCGGTCGTTTCGTAGTCCAGCGCGAGCTCGGAAAGGGACAGTTCGCGGTCGTCTACCAGGCCCGCGACCGCCAGACCGGGGCGAGCGTGGCGCTCAAGTTGCTCGAGGACGCCGACCGCCTCGACGCGACCCAGCTGGCGCGCTTCGAGCGGGAGTTTTCCATTCTCTCGCACGTGAAGCACGAGAACCTCGTAAGGCTCTACGAGCTGTTCCTCGACGAGGACTGCTTTTTCACCATGGAGCTGGTCGAGGGGAGCGATCTTATCGCGTACGTTCGCTCGGACCTGGGCCGCCCGTCTGACCCTGGCGGACCTCTGCGAAGCATGCCGCTTGCGTTCGGACAGCCGGTCCAGGAAATGGGTCAATCGGCCTATGCGCCGTGCACGCCGTCAGGGATCGCGCGCTTGCGCCAGGCTTTTTCCGGTCTGGTCTCCGGCGTCGGCGCAATCCACGACGCGGGGCTCGTGCATCGCGACCTTCGACCCCACAACGTCCGCGTCACGCCGCGGGGTCGGGTCGTACTGCTCGACTACGGCCTCGTCACGCATCTGGGTCTGCCGGACGACCACGAAACCGGCGAGATGGTGGGCACGGCCGCATACATGGCTCCGGAGCAATGGGACCGGGCCAGCTCCGGGCCAGCGAGCGATTGGTACGCCGTCGGCGTGATGCTGTTCGAGGCGTTGACCGGTTCGCTGCCTTTCAGCGGCTCGGCGCAGGCCATGTTCGTCCGCAAGCGTACGGTGGGCGCACCCCGGCCGAGCCTTCTGGTTGGCAACGCGCACGTCCCGCCCGCGCTGGACGACCTCTGCGCCGCGTTGCTCGGCACCAACCCGGCACAGCGGCCAGATCGCGAGCGGATCGTCCAGCAGCTGCGGGCCGATTCGGGGTAGTGCAGAGCTACGTGGGGACTACACTGCCCGGCATGGCGCCCGACGATCCTCCTCCCCGCCGCGAGCGATCGGGGCCCGTCGTCTCATCCGGCTGGGTGCTGCTGGTGGTGCTGGGCGGCATCGCGCTGACCGCGTGGGCCATCTACGCCATCGTCCAGTCGGCTCGCTAGAAGCGGGAAGGGCAGAGGCGCCTACGTCGATGCGGCGCACTGGCCGTGGCAGACGAGCGCGCCGACAGCCAGGCCGATGAATACCGCGCGGCGCACCTCGGGCGCTTCCGCCACCTTGGCCAGCGCGGCGTCGTGGACCAGGGCGTCGAGCGACGCGCCACCTCCGGCGAGTGCTAGAGCACGCGCTTCGGGGACCGGCAGATCCAGCATCACGCCAAGCCGGGCAGCCGCATGCCGGCGTTCCAAGGGCTCGGCGCGCAGGGGCTCGAGCAGCGCGGCGATCTCGTCGTCGCTGTACGCGGCGAGGATCGCCGCCGCCACCAGCTTGAGCGGCGAGCCCGGCGGACTGACGGCTTCTTCGCCGCAGCGGGCGCCCTCCACGAAGCACAGCTCTCCACTGGACCAGCGGCAGAGCGCCGTGATGCGCGCGCTGCGCTGGGCGGCGACCGCTTTGAGCAAACCACTCGGCTTGAGCACGCCTGCAGAGATCAGCGACTCGCCGAGTCGATAACCGGTGCGATATCCCCGCTCGAGCACGCGCTCGAGCGACTCGCGATCGATGAGCCCGTCCGCCACAAGCCGCCAGCCCAGGAGCTCGTCGTGGTCGGTGGACGCCGTGAACAGCGGCGAACCGTCCACGAAGTAGATGCGCTTCTGGTCGCGCCCCGACATCGCGACCAGGAGCCCGCTCCGGCGGTGGAGCACCAGGCTTGCCAGCAGGGCAGGCACTTTGGCGCGGTCGATGCGTGCCCGCTGGCTCTTCCGCGCATCCAGCGGCTCGAAGAACCGGTACGCGGGCCGAGCCGCCAGGCGGGACAGCTCGTCGACCGAAGCGACAGGTACGAACGGCCCGCCGCCGTTCGACACCAGCGTATCGAGCCCGACCCGCGCGGTGGCAATCATCTCCAATAGCCGGGCCAGCGACAGCGGCCCGATGATGGTCCCGCCAGGGCGCCGCATCCGGTAGGCGCTGTCGGCGCTGGAGTCGGGCGGCGCCGGCCGGATGCCGACGGAATGTCCGGGGCGCACAGGAGCGCGCGCCTTGCGCACGCCGGGGATGTCCTCCGCTCGCGAGATCGACTGCGGGACCGCGCTGGCGATGCGGGTGCCGTACGGGTTGTCGACAGGAGTTGGCTGCTCGTTCGAGCGCCTTGAATCCGGAACATCGTGGACGCTGCTCTGGATCGGCATCACCCCCAGGTCAGCGAGCCACTCGGCGAGCCCGGTCTGGGACAGTGCCGCGTCGTGTGTGGCCATCGCCTGATCGACGGCCGCGACGAACTCCCCGGCGCTCGCAAAGCGCGCCGCCGGCTTGGCCTCGAGAGCGCGGAGCAGCAGATCCCGCACGTCCCGGGGGATGTGATCCTCGTGAGCTCGCAGTGTCTGCAGGTTACCTTTGTGCAGGTTCTCCAGGATCTCGAGCTCGGTATTGCCGGGGAAGAGCGGCTCGCCGAGCAGCAGCTCGGCGAGCACTACGCCGAGCGAGAACAGGTCGCTGCGTAGGTCCAGCTCCCTTCCGAGCGCCTGCTCGGGCGAAACGTAACCGATCTTGCCCTTGATCTCGCCCGGGGCGGTGCGCGCCTCGATGGTGCGGCCGCGCATCACTCCAAAGTCCGCGAGCTTCACCTGACCGGAGCGCGAGACGAGGATGTTGCCGGGGGCGACGTCCCGGTGGACGAGCTTGAGCGGCTGCCCGGATTCGTCGCATGCGGCATGCGCGTAGGCGAGGCCGCGCAGCACCTCGCGAGCGATGAACAGCGCCGGCGCGAGGTCGACGCCGCACCCACGAGCTTCTACTGCGGTGAGCAGCTCCGCGCAGTTGATGCCGTCGATGTACTCCATCGCCATGAACAGCTCGCCGTGCGCCTCGCCGAAGTCGACCACCTGCACGAGATTCGGATGGGAGAGGCCGGCGTGGATACGCGCCTCGTCGCAGAACATGGAGAGCAGGCGAGGGTCGCTAGCCAGCTGCGGGAGCACGCGTTTGACCGCGACGCGTTTGCTGAAGCCTCCGGGACCGACGCGGCGCGCTTCGTACACCTCCGCCATTCCACCGGTGGCAAGCCGGCGAACAAGGTTGTAGGCACCAAGCCATTGCTCGCGTCGAGCTCCGTGTGCGCGCATGAGCCCCACCTGCAATACTATCAGCCGAACGACGCGGGCGGATATCACCGCTTCGACGGACCTACACACCCCTACATGGGGCGGCACGTCGAAATGTGGGACCTCACGCGGGACGAAGCACAAGCCTTGCTGCCTGCGGCGGGTTCCGCCAAAATGCAGTCTGGACAACTAGATGGCTACAATCCCCGAGCGAACGCGCGACCCGTCGCATACGGGCGTGCGCGAAGTCCCCAGCTCGGCGCCGGGTCCGTTGTCGCGGTACCGGCCTGGTGACCTGGTCGGAGACAAGTACGAGCTGATTCGCCTGCTCA
The DNA here is from genome assembly GCA_963826085.1 of uncultured delta proteobacterium. Lineage (GTDB taxonomy): Bacteria > Myxococcota_A > Polyangia > Polyangiales > Polyangiaceae > CAWDXG01. Next base: position 1,717,924 of record CAWGVN010000001.1, read on the forward strand.
AGGAAGGCGGAATGGGCACCGTCTGGGTTGCCCACAACCACGTGCTGGACGTGCACGTGGGCATCAAGCTCATCGAGCTCCGTACCCGGCGGACAGCCGGCGCATTGACGCAGCGCCTTCTGGAGGAAGCGCGAGCCGCCGCCAAGCTCGGGCACGCGTCGATCGTACGCATCCACGACTTTGGCGAGACCCAGCACGGCGATCCGTTCATCGCGATGGAGCTGCTGGACGGCGAGGATCTGGCCGATTTGCTGGAGCGGGAAACGCGCATCGAGCCCGTCCAGGCGGTGCAGCTGCTACTGCCGATTGCAAACGCCCTCGCGACGGCGCACGCGCAGAACATCATCCACCGCGATGTGAAACCGGAAAATATCTTCCTGGTGCACGACGAGGTCGCGGTGATTCCCAAGCTGCTCGACTTCGGCATCGCGCGCATGGTCGACAGCCCGCGCAAGCTGACCGTGGAGGGCTCCGCGCTGGGAACACCCGACTACATGTCGCCCGAACAGGCACGCGGCGAGCCTCCCACCGAGCAGGCCGACCTGTGGAGCTTCTGCGTCGTGCTGTACGAAGCCGTTACGGGGCGCTGTCCCTTCGACGGGGAGAACTACAACGCGTTGATGCGTTCCATCATCGAGAAGACGCCCAAGGCGATCTCCGGGTACGGCATCGATGAGCCGGAGCTGCAGACGATCATCGAGCGAGGTCTCCAGAAGAAGACATCCAATCGCTGGCCATCGATGAAGGAGCTCGGGGAGCAGCTCGCGCTGTGGCTCGAGGAGCGCGACGTGGTCGAGGACATCATGGGCACCTCGATCTATCGCACCTGGCTGCGCGATCCGGAGGCCAACAGCAAGAACGACGTGTCGGTACTCACCTCGCTTCCCCGCGGGAGCACGGGATCGCGACCGGCGTTCACGGACAATGGCCCGGGTTCGGGGGCGCGCAGCGCCAGATCGCGTCGCACCGGAGCCCGGTCGGGGGCCGTGAGCGCCGCAGGGGCCGTTTCCTCGCCGGAAATCGCGCGCCCCGCAGCGTCTTCGCCTTTGGCAAGCGAACCGGATCTGAAGGCAATCGCGGATATCCACGCGGGCGGCGACCCTGTCGAGGTCCTGGAGCGCGCACAGCGCAAGCGCACCTGGCTCCTGGTCGCGGGACTGATTCTCGTCGTGTTGGCCGGGACCTTCGTTCTCCTGGTCGGCACCGGTATCATCCTGTTGTAGGCTTCCCGGGGGAACATGCAGCAGCGATGCGGAGCAGCCCGTCGAACGGGGCGCGCGCGGGCGGCCGTGGTGGCCGCGCTGCTGGCGGCCCCCGCGGCGATCATCCCCGGCTGCGGTGCGCGCACCGGGCTCCGGGTGGGTGACGCGGGCGCCAGCGCGCCACCGCCCAGCAGCGGCTTCTGCGCCAGCGCGAGCTACCGCTCCGGCTACTCGAGCTTGAGCATCTACATCCTGCTCGACATGTCCGGCAGCATGAACGACGACAACAAGTGGGACGAGGCCACGGCCGCGCTGTCCGCCTTCGTGAGCGATCCGGCGATGAGCGGTCTCGGCGTGGGCCTCGCCTACTTCCCGATCGGAGCCACCTGCGACACCCAGACATACGCGCTGCCCGCAGTCCCGATCGCGCCGCTGCCGGGGAACGCCGACAAGATCAAGAACTCGCTCGCGGCGCACGCTCCAAAAGACGGCGACACGCCGACTCGTCCGGCGCTGCGCGCCGCTATCGAATACGCGCGCGGTCGACAGATCGCCAATCCACACGAGGAAGTCGCGATCGCGCTGGTCACCGACGGTGTTCCGAACGTGTGCAGTTCCACGGTCGACAACGTCGCCGAGGTAGCGCGCGAAGGGGTGAACACGCCGCCCCAGGTACTCACGTTCGTGATCGGGCAGGAAGCCGCGTCCGAGTCGGGGCTGGCGCGGATCGCGGCCGCCGGCGGCACGGGCAAGGCGATCATCGTGGGCAAGAGCCCGAACTCCGCGCAGAAGCTGGTCAATGCGCTCGAAGGCCTGCGACAGACGCTCGGCACGTGTCAGTTCGCGGTCCCGGACGCGGGAAGCGCCACGCTGCTGCCATCGGACGTAACGGCGTCGTACCTCGCTTCGAGCAGCGGAGCCGCGACTCCGCTGTCGAGGGTCGCCGACGCCAGCGCGTGCAACGGGACGAACAGCTTCTACGTCGACGACCCGGAGGCGCCCAGCCGCATCCAGCTCTGCCCGGGTATCTGCAATGCCGTGCAGCAGAACCCGGAGTCGCGAGTGGAAGTCACCGCCGGTTGCGGCGGACACTCCCCCCAGTCGGACGGGGGAACGACCGACGGGGGCACCTGCGACAGCATCGTCACGTTCTCGTGCACGCCGAAGTGCGGCTCGGGTGAGCTGAGCCCCGCGATATGCCAGGGCACGTTCTGGACGTGCCCCCCGGGAACGGTGCAGACGGACACCTGCGGCAGCTGCCCGACCGTGCCGCATGGTTGCTGCAAGAGCGACGGTACGGTGGGCGTTGCGTCGTGCGTCAACGGAGCATGGGTGTGCCCGCCGGGGGGAAAGCTGTTCGGCGAGCCGGGCTGCCGGCCGCCGGACGTGTGCACGGAGCTTTTGCCTTGTGCAGCCGGACAATACTGCAAGGTGCCGGACTTCAGCTGCGGCACGGGAAACCTGCCGGGCAAGTGCCAGGCGAACCCGGCGAGCTGTCCGGGCGGAGGCACAGCGGCATGCGGGTGCGGCGGCACCACCTACGCGAGCCAATGCGCCGCGGCCGCGGACGGCACGGACCTGTCGATCGCCGGCAACTGCGCCGCCCCGTCGGGCACGTTCGCCTGCGGGCCATACTTCTGCAACGTGCAGAGCCAGATCTGCGAGCACAGCATCGACCTGACCAAGACCCACGCACAGAACGGGTACGCCTGCATCACGTCCGGCCCCGGCTGCAACGCGCAGTGCACCTGCCCCCAGGGCAAGACCTGCAAGGGCAACTGCGTCACGAGCGGCGGCGCGCGCACGCTGACGTGCACGATTCTCTGACGCGGGTCACAGGCCCGGCGGCGGGAAGCTCTTGCAGAGCTCCTTGACCTCGGCGGCCACGCGCTCCTGCACCTTCGTGTCCTCGTGCGCGGAGACCACCTGATCCATCCAGTCGGCGAGCTTCTTCATCTCGTCCCTGCCCATGCCGCGCGAGGTAATGGCAGGCGTTCCGATACGCAGGCCCGACGGATCGAAAGGCTTGCGCGGGTCGAACGGGATCGAGTTGTAGTTCGAGACGATACCGGCGGCGTCGAGCGCCTTCGCCGCCACTTTGCCGGGCACGCCCTTGGGCGTGAGGTCCATAAGGATCAGGTGGTTGTCGGTGCCGCCAGTGATGAGGTTGAAGCCCTTGCCGGCCAGCGCCTCGGCCAGCACCTTGGCGTTCTCGACGACGTCCTTCGCGTACTGCTTGAACGCGGGCTGCATCGCTTCCTTTGCGGCGACGGCGATGCCGGCGGTGGTGTGGTTGTGCGGCCCGCCCTGCAGCCCCGGGAAAACCGCGCGATCAATGGCCTTCTTGTGCTCTTCCTTGCACATCACGATGCCGCCGCGCGGGCCACGCAGCGTCTTGTGCGTCGTGCTCGTGACCACGTCGGCGATGCCCACGGGAGACGGATGCACGCCGCCGGCGACGAGCCCCGCGATGTGCGCGATGTCGGCACAGAGCTTCGCGCCCACCTCGTCCGCAATTTCCCTGAACTTGTCGAACTCGAGAACGCGCGGGTAGGCGGTGGTACCGCACCAGATGATCTTCGGCTTGTGCTCGCGCGCCAGCGCGCGCACTTCGGCGAGATCGATGCGGTGGTCCGTCTTGCTGACGCCGTAGGCGTGGCTGGCAAAGAACTTGCCGGTGATGCTCACGTTCCAGCCGTGCGTCAGGTGGCCGCCGGAAGGCAGGCCAAGCCCCATGATGGGGTCGCCCGGCTGGCAGAACGCGAGATAGACCGCCAGGTTCGCCGGGCTTCCGCTGTACGGCTGCACGTTGACGTGGTCGGCTCCGAACAGCTCCTTGAGCCGGTTCTGGGCCAGCTGCTCGACCTGATCGACGACCTGCTGGCCCTCGTAGTAGCGGCGACCCGCGTAGCCCTCGGAGTACTTGTTGGTAAGCACCGAGCCGCTGGCTTCCAGCACCGCCTTCGACACGTAGTTCTCGCTCGGGATCAGCCGCAGCTTGTCGCGCTCGCGCTCCTCCTCCTGCCGGACAAGGCCGGCGATTTCGGGGTCGAAATCGGCGAGAGAAGGCTCGGACTGGGTGCGTGCTGACATGGCGCGGGAGACTAACGCCAGGCGCGATCGAACGCCAGGCGGCGCGCCCGGCCGATCGAGCGCTGGCGCCGCGCCGCCGGTGCGACAATACTCCGTCGTTACGGCAGGATAGACACACCACGTCCGTATCGGCCCCGTGTCCGCCCGACGCGGGGGCGCGCTACGGCCAGCCGCGGCTGAAATCTGCCGCGCAGGAGTTACACTCGCGCCGGTCATGGCCAACGGGGGCACTCACAATCCGGACAGTCCCGAGCCCCGCGCCGGCGTGGTCCGCGCCGACTCCGGCAACAGCGCCGACGAGGCTGCGGCAGGGCGCAGCGACGCCGCGCACTCGCAGGCAGTCGCGGTCGAGCCCGAGCCCGAGCCGGACAGCGCGCCGCCGAGCATCCCATCGGCCGCCAGCGTGAAGTCCAACGACTTCGCGAACCCGCCATCCGACTACGAGGCGGTCTCGGCCGTCGAGGTGGAGGTGGAGTCGATTCCGTCGCCCCCCATCCCGGTGCTGCCCGGACACGTCGTCGCGGACCGCTACGAAGTGGTCTCGGTGCTCGGCGAAGGCGGAATGGGCATCGTCTACCGCTGCCGCGACCAGGCCACGGGTCAGTACGTCGCGATCAAGCGCGTCATTCCGCCGGAGGGGAAGCTCGCCGGCGAATACGTGATGTGGTTCTACAAGGAGGCGCGCGCCCTCGCCGCGCTCAACCATCCCGGCATCGTCCGCGCGCGCGACTTCGGACAGCTCGCCGACGGCTCGCCCTACCTGGCGATGGAGCTCGCCAGCGGCATTTCGCTCCATGACCTGACCGCAACGCGCCTCGGCTTCGAGGTCATCTGGTCGATCGTGGACCAGGTGCTCGGCGCGCTCGCGCACGCGCACGCGCGCGGCATCGTCCATGGCGACCTGAAACCGTCCAATGTCCTGGTCGAGGAGCAGGAAGACGCGCCGCCCCTGGTGCACATCCTCGATTTCGGGCTCGCGTGGCTGCGTCAGGACACGCACGACGAACGCCTCGACGGCGAAAAATCGATGGAGTTCGCGCCACACGCGGGGGCCGGCACGCCGGGCTACATGGCGCCCGAGCAGATCCAGCACGAGATGCACCACGTGTGCGGCGCGACGGACGTCTATTCGCTCGGCTGCATCCTGTACAAGCTGCTGAGCGGGCGCGCTCCGTTCACCGGCGATCCGAAAGCGCTGCTCCGCCAGCACGCCTTCGATCGCGTGCCGCCGCTCGAGCTCGCCATCGAAGCGCCGGCGGAAGTAGCAACCTTCGTCGAGCGAATGCTAGCCAAGCGTCCGTGGGATCGTTGGGAGTTCGCCGCCGAAGCGCGAGCCGAGTGGGCGCGCTTCCGGCCCGACGCCGACGTGGGTGCCGAGGTGTGGCATTTTCCAGCCGTGTCGCGCGCGAGCGCGGGCAAGGCAGCCACCACGCGCAAGACCGGGACGCATGGCCCGAATCCGATGTTGTCCGCCGCGACGGAACGTGCTCCCGGTCTGCTCAGCATGCGGCCGAGCCCGCTCGTCGGACGCGACGACGTCCGCCGCCTGTTGCATGAGGTGTGCGACGACGTGACCGAGGGCCGCGGGCCGACGCATCGTCTGGTGATCCTGGTGGGCCCTGCCGGAGCCGGCAAGAGCCGCATCGCCGAATGGCTGTGCGAGGTCGTGCACGAAGAAGGAACGATGATCCCGCTGCGCGCGCGCTACCGACCCATGCGCACGCCGCTCGACGGGATGCTCGGCGCCGTCACGCAGTACTACAACTTCGAGCGCACCGACCGCGACTCCATCGAGCGATCGCTCCTGTCGCGCTGGAAGGTCAAGAAGGACGACAAGAACGGGCGCGCGTGGGTCGCCGGCGCGGCCGAGTGGCTGAGGCCGGCCCAGCAGGGCGCCGACGTGGGGCCGACCGGCCTGCGCTTCACGCTCGACACGCTCGAAACGCGCCGCCAGGTCCACCGCTACACGCTCCGGCGCGTAGCGCGCGGTCGGCCGCTCCTGTTCTGGCTCGACGATCTCCACCACGCGGGCGCCACGACGTTCGAAGGGCTGGTCCGCCTGCATGAAAACGATCCCGACCAACGCATCGTGATGGTCGCGACCGTGCGCGCCGAAGACGTACAGCTCGGAACCCCCGCAGCGGATCTGCTGAGGCAGCTGCGCGAAGTGCTCGACGGCGCCGTGGTCGAGATCAACGCGATGGATCCAGAAACGACCACGGCGCTCCTGCAGGCATCGTTGCCCCTCGACGAGACCGCGGCCCGCGAAGCGGCGCGCCGCAGCCGCGGCAACCCGCTGTTTGCGCTGCAGCAGCTGCACGCCTGGGCGCTGGCCGGCAACCTCGAGCTCTTGAACGGCCTGTACCGCGTGCCGCCCGAAGTTCTGGCACTGCGCCCGCAGACGACGGCCGAGCTCTGGGACAGCCGCGTCGCCGCCCTGCCGGAAGAACATCGGCTCGCCGCGTATGCCGTCGCAACCCTGGGCGGCGACATCCGCCGCGAGGTCCTGCACGCCCTGCTCTCCGCGCTGGGGCTGCCGGCGGACGCTTGCATCATCAGCCTGCAGAAGGCGGAGATCATGCTGCCGCGCGGCCCGGCGCGCTACGGCTGGCCACACGCTCTTTTGCAGGAGCATCTGCTTACCGGTCTCTCCGCGCGCGCCGATCAAAGGCAGGTCTTCCACGCCGCAGCCGACGCGCTGCTCCATCATCCACTTGCCAACACACGGCGCGTGGTGCGGCAGCGCGTCGTGAATCTGCTCAATGCCGGCGAGCCGGACAACGCTGCAGAGCTCTTGTTCGATTTTCTGGCTCGTGCCTGGCACGGCGCGCGCGAACCGCTCGCCACGCTCGCGGATCTGGATCTGCTCAAGGGCCACCTCCAGGGCCGCTCGCTCGCGCTGAAGCACCGCTGGCAGGCCGAAGCGCTCCGCCACATCGGCCGGACTGAAGAGGCCATCACCCACGCCGATATCGCGCGCACCACCTTCGAGGAGTTGGGCGATCAAGAGAGCCTTGCCCACTGCATGCGCTTGCTCGGTCACCTGGACAGCGAAAAGGGCGCGTCCGCGGAAGGGCTTCTGCTGGTGGATCTCGCGCACCAGCTCTTCGAGCAGCAGGGAAACGTGCTCGGCATGGCGCAGTGCGAGGCCGTAGCCGGCGAGATCGAATACCTGCTGGGCAACTACCTGCGCGCACGCGAGGTAGTGACGGCGGGCGAAGCGCATTTCAACGAGATCCGTCAACCGCTCGGCCGCGGGCAGTGCCTGCTGCTTCTGAGCTGGATCGACCACTCGGAGGGCGCGACAGCACGCGCGCGCCGCCTTACGCTGGAGGCTCGCGCCGAGTTCGAGAAGGCCGGCTACCGACTCGGCATCGCGCAGGCGGACGTTCTCGCTGGCCCACGTCGAGCATCGGTTGATGAACTTCTACAGCGCGGAAGTGGGGGCCACGGATGCGCTCGGCGCGTTCGACGCGCTCCGGACGCCGCGCGGACAGGGCGGCTGCGAGCGGCTGCTCGCCATGATCGGCATCGACACCGACGACCTGGACATGGCCGAGCTGCACGCCACCCGCGCTTTCGCCATCTACTCCCAGATGGGCGATCCGTGGGGGCAGCTGGAAGCCGGGCTGCTCGGCTGCCAGATAGCCCTGTGCCGGCACGATGTCGAGACAGCCGCGACGCTGCTCGAGCAGTGCGGAACAATCCACGTGGAAGAAGCCGAGCCGCGCCAGCACTACCTGATGACCCAGGCCTGGCTCCACATGGAATCCGGCGATCCCGACAAGGCGACCGAAGCGCTGGAGTCGGCCTCGGAGGTGTTCGGCAATCGCCTCAGCGCCGGCGATCACACGCCACACATACTCGCACGCCTGGCCCGGCTTCCCTGGCCGGACCTCGCACACAGCCGCATCGAAGCCTGGCGCGCGCTCTTGACCGACCGCGCGCGCCGCATGCAGGAGTAGATGGCATCTCGGTTGATTCCAACGAGTAGCGACGCCGGGCGGGCGAGCCCCAGCGTTCTGGCGGTGGAGTAGATGAAGAACCCCCTACTGGAAGCGCACGTCGGCGTTCCGTTCGAGCAAATCCGCACCGAGCACGTACAACCAGCAATCACCGAATTGCTCGAGCAAGGCAAGGCGGCGCTCGACGAGATGGAGAGCGCTCCGCGCACGTATGACGCCACGCTGGGCGCGCTGGAACGAGCGACCGAGCAGCTCGAGATCGCGATGGGGATCGTGGAACACCTCGAGAACGTCGCCAGCACCCCGGAGCTGCGCGCGGCGCACAACGCCGTGTTGCCGGAGGTGAGCGCGTTCTCCAGCGGCATTCCGCTCCATGCCGGCGTGTGGAAGGCGCTTCGGGAATTCGCTGGCACGCCGGAGGCGGGCGCGCTCGATCCCACGCGCCGCCGCTTTCTCGACAAGACGCTCGACGAATTCCGCCGCCACGGCGCGGAGCTCGACCCAAGACACAAGCAGCAGCTGGCCGACATCGACCGCGAGCTCAGCGAGGCGACCACCAGATTCGGGCAGAATCTGCTCGATGCCACAGCCGCATTCGATCTCGTCATCGAGGACGAGTCGCGCCTGGCCGGGCTGCCGCCTTCGGCGCGCGCGGCCGCGCGCGAGAGCGCGAAACAGAAGGGCCTGGAAGGCTATCGCTTCACGCTGCAAGCGCCGAGCCTGATCGCCGCGCTCACCTACCTGGACGACGCCTCGATTCGAGAGCAGCTGTGGCGCGCGCAGGACCAGCGTACCGCCCAGGGCGTTTTCGACAACCGCGGTCTGCTGGCCCGCATCCTCGAGCTCCGGAAGCAGAAGGCGCGGCTGCTCGGCTTCTCGAGCTTCGCGGATCTGGTGCTGGAAGATCGGATGGCCCAGAGCGCCGCCCGCGCGCGCGAGTTCGTACGGGACCTCACCGAACGCACGCGCCCCGCTTTCGAACGCGAGAACGCCGAGCTCGAGGCGTTTCGCCGCGAGCTGGAAGGATCCGACGCGCCTCCGCTCGCGCCGTGGGACGTGGCGTACTACGCGGAGAAGCTGAAGAAGGCGCGCTACCAGCTGGACGAAGAGGAGCTGCGCGCCTACTTCCCAGCCGAGCGCGTGCTCGAAGGGCTGTTCGACACCGCAGGGCGCCTGTACGGCATCCGCTTCGAGCCGCTCGAAGGCGCGGGCGCGTGGGATCCGGCCGTCCGCGCATTCTGCATCCGCGACGCCGACGGCAGCGAGCTGGCCCGGTTCTATGCGGACCTGTACCCGCGCGAAAACAAGACGGGCGGCGCCTGGATGCACGGGCTCATCGCGTCGGTGCCGCCGGCACCGCATCTCGCGCTCATCTGCTCGAACGCCACCCCGCCGGTCGGCGGCAGGCCTGCGCTCCTGACACACCGCGAAGTGGAAACGCTGTTCCACGAGTTCGGGCATCTGATGCACCACTGCCTGAGCCAGGTGCCGGTCAAGAGCCTGGCCTGCACACGCGTGCCCAGCGACTTCGTCGAGCTGCCTTCGCAGATCATGGAAAACTGGGTGAGCGAGAAGGAAGGGCTGGACCTCTTCGCCCGTCACCACGAGACGGGCGAGCCGATCCCCGCGGAGCTGGTCGAACGGCTGCGCCGCGTGCGCACCTACCGCGCCGCCTACGCCCAGATGCGCCAGCTCGGCTTTGCCGCCGTCGACCTGGCGCTGCACGTCGACTACGACCCGGCCGAGCACGGCGACGTGATGCACTACGCGCGCGACATCATGGCCGACTACTCCCCCACCCCGCTGCCCGACGACTACGCGATGCTCGCGAGCTTTGCGCACCTGTTCTCTTACCCGGTCGGCTACGCCGCCGGCTACTATTCGTACAAGTGGGCGGAAGTGCTCGACGCCGACGCCTTCACCCGCTTCCGCGACGAGGGCCTGTTCAACGCGGAAGTGGGCCGCCAGTTCCGCGAGCGGCTCTTGTCGAAGGGCGACAGTCGCGAGCCCATGCAGCTCTTCATCGACTTCATGGGCCGCGAGCCGCGGCTGGAGCCGCTGCTGGAACGGCTGGGCCTGGCACAGTAGCTGGGCTGCGATGTCCATCTCCCGTTCGCCGCGCTCCCGGACGTAGAGGAGCGCGCGCCGGTGCCGGTGGATCTGGTGCAGCTCGCGCCGCAGACGTTCGCAAACATCGTCCTGGCCAGAGGGGACGGCAGCTCCGCGGCGGACTGAAGCACGAGCCGGCGCTAGAACGCGGTGGTGTTGTCGGCCAGGTTCGCGCTCACCGCGGCGGGCCGCCACTCGCACGCGACGTGCACGGCGCTCGCCGTGCACGTCGACAAGCTTGCCGGAGCGTCAGGCACAGGTCGGGCAGTCGCAGGTCACGTTGCGGCCCTTCGCGGCCGTGCACTGGTAGGGCGAGCCACCGCACAGGGAGCCGGCACAGGAGCAGCTCACAGGCTGGCTACCGCAGGGATTGTCCTGGCAGGAGTAGGTGAAACCGGCGCCACCGGCTTTCTTCACGCAGAGCTGGCCGGCGTTGCACTTCGTGCCGCCACCGCAGGCGAACGAGCTGCCCGCATCGCCGGCAGTGCCACCCGTTCCGGCGCTGCCACCCGTTCCGGCAGTGCCGCCCGTTCCGGCGCTGCCACCCGTTCCGGCGCTGCCGCCCGTGCCGGCGCTGCCACCCGTGCCGGCGCCGCCGCCCGTGCCGGAGCCGGCGCTGCCGCCCGTGCCGGAGCCGGCGCTGCCGCCCGTGCCGGAGCCGGCGCTGCCGCCGGAGCCGGCGCTGCCGCCGGAGCCGGAGGTGCCGCCGCTCCCCTTCTTGCTCGAGCTCGAGCTGCTGGAACACGCCGGGGTGAACCCGAACAGAATAGCTGAAGTGGCAAGGGCCCAGAAAGCAGTGCGAATATGCATGGCTGGATCATGCGCCATCTCCTTCGCTCACGCAAAGGCCAACCACATGACCACGCTCGAGCACGCTATCCTCGGAGAATGCTCCGCTACAGTGCCGCGATCGCCACGATGCTCCTTGTGGGCGCGCAGGGATGTCACAAGAGCGCGTCGCCGGCACCGCGCGCCGAAGAGCCGCCCGCCGGGCAGCGCGACGCGCACGGCTCCGCACCGTCGGCATCGCACGCAACCACGCCGACCGCCTCCGCCGCGCCGACCGCCTCCGCCGCGCCGGCCGCCTCCGCCGCGCCCGGCACGGGCGCTTCGCTCGCTGTGCACACCGAGAACCTGGAAGCGCCGATGCCCGGCGAAGCGCCGTCCACGCTGGACGTGAAGGCGACGAAGGGCGGGCTGGTTGTCGACATGATCGAGGGACTGGCGTGCGACGGGCAGTGGCTGTGGCGGGCACACCGCGCCGGGCCCGGGCACGTCACGGTAACGCTGTCGGACGAGAACCACTCGAGCACGCGTACGTCGTGCGCGAGCATGGTTCATCAACGCGTCACGGTATCGGGGCTCGCGCCAGGTAAGTACAGCGTCCACGTGTCGATGCCGACGGGCTACGGCTCGTACGATCGCAAGGTCACCGTCGCCCACTGAACGCTCGCACCGCCCGGCCCGGCGGCTCATGACGGACGCGGTGGCGGCGTCGGGGTCCGTCATGTAGAACCCGGGCCATGAGCGACAAGGTCTCCGAGCAGCTGATGGAGCGAGCCGAGCGGCTGATGCCGGGCGGCGTGAACAGCCCGGTACGCGCGTTCCGCGCGGTGGGCGGTCACCCGATATTCGTGGCGAAGGCGAAAGGCTCGCGCATCACCGGCGCCGACGGCCATGAGTACATCGACTACGTCGGCTCGTGGGGTCCGGCCATCCTCGGGCACGCGCATGACAAGGTCGTGGAAGTCGTGCAGCACGCCGCGGCGCGCGGGCTTTCCTTCGGAGCGCCCACGGAGCTCGAGGTGCGCTTCGCCGAGGCCGTGCGCGACCGCTATCCCTCGATCGAGATGCTGCGCTGCGTATCGAGCGGCACGGAGGCGACCATGAGCGCCCTGCGCGCGGCGCGCGGCTTCACGGGGCGCGACGTGATCGTCAAGTTCGACGGCGCCTACCACGGCCACTCGGACGCGCTCCTGGTCAAGGCGGGCAGCGGCGCCGCGACGTTCGGCGCGCCAGACTCGGCGGGAGTGCCCAAGCCCATGGTCGCAAACACGGCGACCGTCGGCTACAACGACGTGGCGGCACTGGAAAAGCTGTTCGAGCGGGACGGCCAGCGCATTGCCGCGGTCATCGTGGAGCCGGTGGCCGGCAACATGGGCTGCGTGCCCCCCGAGCCGGGCTTCCTCGACGCGATCGTGCGGCTGTGCACCGTGCACGGCGCGCTCAGCATCTTCGACGAGGTGATGACGGGCTTCCGCGTGGCGCGCGGCGGCGCACAGGAGCGCTACAGCGCGAAGCCGGACCTCACTTGCCTGGGCAAAATCGTCGGCGGCGGCATGCCGCTTGCCGTGTACGGCGGGCGCGCCGACGTGATGCGGAAGATCGCACCGCTCGGCCCCGTCTACCAGGCCGGCACGCTGAGCGGCAATCCGCTCGCCACCAGCGCGGGGCTGGCGACGCTCGAGCGGCTCACGCCCGCCGTCTACGAACAGCTGGAGGAGCGCGGCGCGATGCTCGAGCAGGGCCTCGTGAACGCGCTGTCCGGACGCAAGGTCACAGGCGTCGTGCAGCGTGTCGGCTCGATGCTCACGCTGTTCTTCCACGACGGCCCGGTGCGCTCGTTCAAGGACGCGAGCGCGTCGGACACGAAGCGCTTCGGCGCCTGGCACCAGGGCATGCTCGAGCGCGGCATCTACTGGCCCCCGTCGCAGTTCGAAGCCGCCTTCATCTCCGCCGCGCACACGCCGGAAGACATCGAAGCGACGATCACTGCCGCGTCGGAAGCGCTGGCGGGGATCTAGCGCCGCCGTGATCGCCCCGCGCAGCGCTTGTGGAGCTCGGGCGGCAGGCGCTCTGGAGCACGGCATGGCGGCCGCGGCGCTGGCCGCGGAGGCGCGGGAGCCGGGGGAGCTCTGACCTGCTCGTACCCATCCGGCGTCCACCGCGCGACTTCCTTCCCGCCCATACTCACGAGCCTGAACTCCACGCGGCGGTTCTTCGCTGACTGGCTCCCCCGGGGATCGGCGATGGGATGCGCGCTTCCGAGCGAGCGCACTTCCAGGCGCGACACCGCGACGCCGGCGCGCTCGAGCGCCTCTTCCACAACCTGCGCGCGCCGCTCGCCGAGCTGGACCGGGTGCGGCTCTCCGGCAGCCGCGTGGCCGACGACGCCCACCAGTTCGATCTCCGGGTGGTCCTTCAATATCGCCGCGACGGACTCGACGATCGCCTGCGCTTCGCGTGGGGGCTTCGCGCTGCCGTACGAAAAGAGCACCGTTGGAACGATGCGGATCTGGCCCTCGACGATGATATCGATGGGCTTGTCCGGGCAACCGTCTTCGTCCTGGTAGCCGTTCATCGTCTCGGGCTGGTCGGGGCAAACGTCGCAGATATCCGGTATCCGGTCGGCGTCGTTGTCGGGATCGGGACAGCCGTCCTCGTCCTGGAAGCCATCGCAGTCCTCCGGTGCGTCCGGGCACCTGTCCTCGTTGTCGTCCGCGCCGTCCGCGTCACGATCGGACGCGACGGGCGCCGCCGTCGCCGAGGTGACACTGTGGGGAGGCGGCGCCGACCGTGGCCGGGCGGCGCTAAAGCCCCCACAGCCTGCAGCGAGCAGGATAAACGCCGCGATGTGTGGGCGCACCGACACAGTGGGGCTATCCAAGCACGGAACGCGGCGCAGAGCCTGCGAGGCGGGCAATGGCGCGCGATCAGGCGCACCATCGCGCTCTGGTGCTCCGGGGCGTCAGAACCCGTGTTATCCTCGCCGCCATGCGGGGTACGATTTTCATCGGGCTGGTGACAGTTGCGGGCGCGCTCCTGGCGTGCCGGGCAAAGCTCTCGGGGAGCATCAACATCGACAGCGCAGGCTTCACGGTCGACAGCTGTCGCTCGGGCCAGGCGAACATGCCGAAGTTCTCGGGCGTGGATTTCATGGACAGCGCCGGACGCCGAGTGCGCTTCGTCGCGCTGCCGAGCGGCAGCGTGCGGACGTTCATTTTCGACCCCGGCGCGAAGCGCGGCACACTAATCGGCGAGAACTGCGGCTCGATGAACGTGACCGAGCAGAACAGCGAAGTGAACGACGTGAAGAACGTGCAGGGCACCCTCACGGCGGACTGCACCGGCAGCGGGCATCACGTCGTCGCGACGATGAACTTCAAGAACTGCCACTAGGCGACACCGCCCGCGCACGCGGCAACCGGAACGCGAAGCGAGAACCGCTACCAGGAGCCGTGGCTGCCGTGCGAGCCGTGGCTGCCGTGCGAGCCGTGGCTGCCGTGCGAGCCGTGGCTGCCGTGCGAGCCGTGGCTGCCGTGCGAGCCGTGGCTGCCGTGCGAGCCGTGGCTGCCGTGCGAGCAGTGCTGGGCGAGGAGCACTCCGCCGCTGTCGTCGCCGACACCCGGCGCCTGCTCGCAGTTCTCGCGGGCGCGATCGATGACGGCGTCTTCGGACTTGCTGAGCATTCCCCGCGCGCTACGCGAGAAGGAAGGCAACTTCCCCGGACCATTCTCCTTCGGAGGCACGAACCCAGCATACATCAAACCAGACCGGTTCGCGAGAGAGCTCATGGCGGCGACCCGCCGCCCGGCCCGGGCGCCTCGGTAACGTCAATCGGCCCCGGGTGGGGCTGCCAGACTATTCCGCGGATTTAGCCGTGCCGTGACGCAGCGCGGCTTGAGCCGCCGCAAGCCTGGCGATGGGCACGCGGAACGGCGAGCAGGAAACGTAGCCCAGGCCCGCGCGCTCGAAGAAGTCGATGGAGGCGGGGTCGCCACCGTGCTCGCCGCAGATGCCGATCGAGATGTCCTTGCGCGTGGCGCGTCCCTTCTCCACCGCGAGTCGCACCAGTGCTCCCACGCCCTCCTGGTCGAGCGACACGAAGGGATCGGCTGGGAGGATTCGCTGCTCGACGTAGCGCGGCAGGAACTTCGCCGAGTCGTCGCGCGACAGCCCGAGCGTGGTCTGCGTGAGATCGTTCGTCCCGAAGGAAAAGAACTCGGCGCTTCGCGCCAGCTCGTCGGCGAGCAGCGCGGCACGCGGCAGCTCGATCATCGTACCGAACTTGAACTTCACCTCGGTGCCGGTCTCCTTGAACGTCTGCGCTGCCACCTCGTCCACGATCGCGCGCATGCTCACGAGCTCCGCGTCGCTGAGGGAAAGCGGGATCATGATCTCCGGCAGGACCTCGACCCCCTCCTTCTGCACCGTGCACGCAGCCTGCAGGATGGCACGCACCTGCATCGCGTAGATCTCGGGGAAGGTGATCGCGAGCCGGCAGCCGCGGTGGCCGAGCATCGGGTTGAACTCGTGGAGCTGCTGGACCTTGCGGTCGATCTCGGCCACCGCCACGCCAAGACTCTGCGACAGCGCCTCCACCGTTGCCGCGTCGTTCGGAAGGAACTCGTGCAACGGCGGATCGAGCAGGCGGATGTTCACCGGAAGCCCCGCCATCGCGCGGAACAGCTCGACGAAGTCGCCCGTCTGGAACGGCAGGAGCTTGGCGAGCGCCTTTTCGCGCGCGGCCGTGTCGCCCGCGAGGATCATCTCGCGCACGGCCTTGATGCGCTCCTCGTCGAAAAACATGTGCTCCGTGCGGCACAGGCCGATGCCCTGGGCGCCGAGCTTGCGGGCCTTCTGGGCGTCCCCGGGCGTGTCGGCGTTGGCGCGGACCTTCAAACGGCGGACGGCGTCGGCCCACTCCATGAGCTGTTCGAATTCGCCGCCGAGCTCGGCGTCCACCTTCTTCACGTCACCGAGGTAGACGTTGCCGCTGGAGCCGTCGATCGTGATGAGATCCCCCGGACGCACGATCGCGCTCTCGCCGTCCTCGCCGCGGAAGGTGAGCATCTGCAGCTCGTAGTCGATGGAGATGGCCGCGCAGGCGACCACGCACGAGCGTCCCATGCCGCGCGCCACGACCGCCGCGTGGCTCGTCGCTCCGCCGCGGGCGGTCAGGATACCCAGCGCGGCCTTCATGCCGTGCAGATCCTCGGGGGAGGTCTCCACGCGCACCAGGATCACCGGGTCGCCCTTCTCGGCCCGCTGCTCCGCCTCGTCCGCCGACAGGGCGGCATAGCCGGTCACCGCGCCGGGCGAAGCCGGCAGCCCCTTCGCCACCGGCTTGTCATCGGCCTTCGGGTCGATGGAAGGGAAGAGCAACTGCTCCACGCGCGAGGCGTCCACGCGCGCGACGGCCTGCTGCCTGTCGAGCAGACCCTCCTTGACCATCTCCACCGCGATACGCACCTCGGCACGGGCCGAGCGTTTGCCGTTGCGCGTCTGCAGCAGGAACAACTTCTCGTCCTCGATGGTGAACTCGAT
This sequence comes from uncultured delta proteobacterium, assembly GCA_963826085.1. Taxonomy (GTDB): domain Bacteria; phylum Myxococcota_A; class Polyangia; order Polyangiales; family Polyangiaceae; genus CAWDXG01. The sequence goes on from CAWGVN010000001.1 coordinate 1,734,620, forward strand.
GTCCTGCATGTCGGAGAAGTGCTTCTCGAGCTTCTCCTGCGTCTTGAAGAGCTCCTTGTAGCTGCCGGGCAGCGCCTCCTCCAGGCTCTGGCCGGGCGTGCTCGCGTGCTTGGTAATCGGGCGCGGCGTCCTGATGCCGGCCACGACGTCCTCTCCCTGCGCGTTGGGCAGCCACTCCCCGAAGAAGCGCTTCTCCCCGGTGCTCGGATCGCGCGTGAACGCGACGCCGGTAGCGCTGGTGTCGCCGAGATTGCCGAACACCATCGACTGCACATTGACCGCAGTACCCCACTCGTCGGGGATGCCGTGCATGCGCCGGTAGAGCTTCGCGCGGTCGTTGTTCCAGCTCTCGAACACGGCGCTTATGGCGCCCATCAGCTGATCGAAGGGCTTGTCGGGGAAGCCGCCTTTCGTCTTTTCGGCGAGAAGCTTCTTGTAGCGCGCCACGACTTCCTTCAGCTGTTCCGCTTCGAGCATCGAGTCCGGGATCGCGCGACCAAGATCTTCCTCGTGCTCCGGCACCTCGATGCCGCGCTTCTTGGCCAGCGCGCGCCGCGCGTCATGCAGCGGACCCTCGAAGTCCTCGTGGGAGAGACCGAGCACGACGTTGCCGTACATCGTCAGCAGCCGCCGGTAGGCGTCGTAGGCAAAGCGCGGATTGTCCGTCCGCTTGGCAAGCCCCTCCACCGCCTTGTCGTTCAGCCCGAGGTTCAGGATCGTGTCCATCATGCCCGGCATGGACGAACGCGCGCCGGAGCGGACGCTGACGAGCAGCGGATTGTCCGGATCGCCGAAGCGCTTGCCGGTCTCCTGCTCCAGCCACTTCATGCTCTGCTCGACGTTGTCGCGCAGACCGTCGGGCATCTTGCCGCCGCTCTTGAAGAACGCGACGCACATCTCGGTCGTGATGGTGAAGCCGGGCGGCACCGGCACGCCGAGGTTGGCCATCTCGGCAAGGTTCGCTCCCTTGCCACCGAGCAGCGCGCGCTGTCCTGCGTCGCCGTCCGCACCGTCTTTCGAGAACCGGTAGATCTGCTTGGTCATGGGGGATATCCGTCCGTTGTCTTTGGAGCGACTCCGGCGCGCTTCACGCGTCGTTCTTTTTCGCCAGCAGGTTGAAGTCCGCCAGGCTGGAGCACCTGTGGTGGATGCGGCGCATCAGCCGCAGGCGATTTTCCCGCAGCCTGGTGTCGTCCACCATCACGAACACGTCGTCGAAGAAGCGAGCCAGTACCGGAGCGAAGCCGGCGATCTGGCCGAGAGCCACAGCGTAGTCCTGACGCTGCTCACTTGCAGCCAGCTCTTTTTCCAAAGTCCCGATGGCGTCGAACAGCGCCTGCTCGGAGGGATGGACCTCGGCCTGGACCTCGGCTGGGGGTAGCGGATCGCCGGCCGGGGCATCGCGGGCGATATTCGCTGCACGCTTGAACACCTCGCCGACCGATGCGCGCACTTCGCTGTCGATAGCGCCCAGCGCCCGGGCCCTGAGCGCCACGTCGTTCGGCCGGTCGGCGCCAGCGGCGAGGCAGGCGTCCACCGCGTCCGCGGGAAGCTGGTCGGCGAGCAGGCCCCTGAGCCGGTCGCGGAAGAACCCGCCCAGCCGCTCAGCGGTCGCAGCCGCGTCCAGATCCAGCTTCACTCCCTCGAACCCGTCGTGAGCAGCGCGCGCGGCGCCGGACACGTCCAGATCCCAGTCCTTGTCGAGCAGCGTGCGCAGGAGCCCGATGGCCGCGCGGCGCAACGCCAGCGGATCGGCCGCTCCGGTCGGCATCAGCCCGATCGCGAAGCAGCCGGCCAGCGTATCCAGCCGATCGGCAATCGCCACCAGCGCGCCGGCATCCCCATTCGCCGTCGGATCGTCCGCACCGCGCGGTTGGTAGTGCTCGGAGATCACGTCCGCCGCCGCGGACGGCACGCCCTGGGCGAGGGCATAGGCGCGACCCATCTCGCCCTGCAGCTCCGGCAGCTCACCGACCATGAGCGTCACCAGGTCGCACTTCGCGAGCGCCGCCCCCTGCTCGGCCGTCTGGATCGTCGCGGCCGGCAGATCGAGCTTCGAGCCCAGGATCCCGACCAGACGCTCGACGCGACGCACCTTGTCGCCAACGCTGCCCAGCCGCTTCTGGAACACCACGCCGTCGAGCGCCTCGCGGCGATCCGCCAGCGGCACGCTCCGGTCCTCGTCGTAGAAGAACTTGGCATCCGCCAGGCGCGCACGCATCACGCGATCGTTGCCGCGACGGACGTTGTCGGCATCGAGGGCCGTGTTCACCACGGCCAGGTAGCGCGGCATCAGCTGGCCGGCCTTGTCGCGCACTCCGAAGTAGCGCTGGTGGCCGCGGGCCACTGCGAGGATGACGCGCTCGGGAAGCTCGAGGAAGGCTTCGTCGAAGCTCCCCACGACGACCTGCGGCTCCTCCACCAGCGAGCAATTTTCCTCCACGAGGAACTCGTCTTCGATCAGCGCACCACCGAGCTCGGCGGCCGCGGCGCGCAGACGCTCCAGCATCGCCCGGCGCCGCTCGTCGACATCGACGAGCACGTGCGCGCCGCGCAACTGGGAGACGTACGTCGCCAGGCTCCCCACGACGATCGGATCCGGAGCGAGGAAGCGATGTCCCTGCGAGGCTCGTCCGCTCTCGACGCCCGCAAACGACAGCGACAACGCCTGCTCGCCGAAGAGCGCGACCAGCCAGCGCACGGGCCGTCCGAACGCGGTCTCGCCGTCGCCCCAGCGCATTGATTTCCTGAACGGGATCTTCTCGCACACCGACCGGAGCGCGTCGGGGAGCAGCTCGCGCGCGGGCGCACCCTTCTGCTGGCGCCGACCGGCCACATACTCGCCCTTGGGCGTCTCGATCCGCGAAAGCTCGGTGACCGGACAACCGATCTTGTCCGCGAAGCTCGTGGCGGCCTTGGTGGGCTTGCCGTCGGCATCGAAGGCGACGCGCGCCGGCGGCCCCTGCACCTGTTCGTCCAGGTCGGGCTGCGCCTCCGCCACCGCGTCGGCCCAGACCGCGAGCCGGCGCGGCGTGCCCGTGGCCCGCACCGGGCCGTGCTCCAGACGGAGCCCGGAAAGCTGCCGCTCGAGCAGCTCAGGCAAGGCCTGGACAGCCGCAGTGACGAACGAAGCGGGCAGCTCCTCGACGCCGATCTCGAGCAGAAGATCCTTTGCCATACAGGACGCGACGCTAGAACAAGGCCCGCGCGGATGCGAGCCCTGGGCGGCAGCCCGGGGCATCGGCGCTGTGCCGGACCGCCCGCGATGTTGTAGAACCCGGTCGTGCGTATCTGCTGCCCTATCTGCAAGAAGGTGCTTCCGGACGTTGCGGAGGACTTCCCGCCCCGGCCCTTCTGTTCGGCGCGCTGCAAGAAGGTCGACCTCGGCAACTGGTTCGAGGAGCGCTACCGGGTGTCGGAGCCCCTGGGCAACGACGACCTGGCCGAGCTGGTGGCTGGCGACGAGCCCGTATCGCACTGATCTGGGCGCGGATTGGCCGATTCCCGGCGCCGCGTTACGCTTGGTAGCAGGCGGGCCCGCCGGGCCCCGGATGCGGACATGAACGAGCAGACCGACAGCGTGCTGCGTGCCATCACGGACGACGGCGCCTTCCGCGTCATCACCGCCCAGACGACCAGCACCGTGCAGAACGCCGTCCGGGCCCAGGGCGGCCGTGGCGCGACCGCGCGCTACTTCGGCGAGCTCCTGACCGGCGCGGTGCTGTTCCGCGAGACGATGGCTCCGGCGCTCAGGGTGCAGGGCATCATGCGCGGCGCCGGCGGCTCGGGCAGCCTCATCGCCGATTCGCATCCGTCCGGACGCACCCGCGGTCTGATCCAGATGCCGGAGGGGCGCGACGAGCTCGATCTGGGTAAGGGCGCCATTTTGCAGATGATGCGCAGCATGCCGACCGGGCATCTGAACCAGGGTTTCGTCCAGGTGCCTGAAGAAGGCGGTATCTCCCGCGCGCTGATGGCCTACATGCAGACGTCGGAACAGGTCGATTCGATGTTGGCGGTCGAAACCGTCATGGAAGGCGACAAGGTCGTGGCCGCGGGGGGCTACCTGGTCCAGCTGCTGCCCGAGGTGGGGCGCGGCCCGCTGATGGTGATGACCGAACGGCTCCGCGACTTCGAGAGCATCCGCGCGCAGCTCGAGAGCGAGAGCTACTCGCCGGGCTGGCTGTTGGAGCAGCTTCTGTACGGCATGCCGTTCACGAAGCTCGACCACACCGCGGTTGGCTTCGAGTGCTGGTGCGACGAGGTGCGCGTGATGTCGTCGCTCGCCACGCTCAGGCGAAGTGACATCGAATCCCTGCTCGCCGACGGCGAGGTGCTCGAGATTTCCTGCGACTACTGCGGGCGCGAATACCGCGTCCATCCCGCCCAGCTGCGCGGCCTGCTCGAATCGAGCTGAGCGAGAGCGCCTGCCATGATCGCACGACGGCTGTGGATCGCAGGGCTGGTGACGCTCGCGCTGGGCGGATGCCAGGCGCGCATCGAGACCGCTCCGCCCGCGCCGGCGCCGCGCGCGGCCGTCGCGGGCCCCGCCAAAACGCCGGCGCGCCCGAAGCCCATCGTCGTGTCCATCGTCGGGACCAACGACTTCCACGGCTATCTGCGCCGGCTGCCGGTGCTGGCCGGCTTCGTGGACAACCTCCGGGCACGGCGCCACAAGGATGGCGGCGTGCTGCTCGTCGACGCCGGCGACATGTTCCAGGGCACGCTGGCGTCGAACATCGCCGAAGGCGCGCCGGTCGTGCGCGGCTACAACGCGCTCGGCTACAACGCCGCGGCGATCGGCAACCACGAGTTCGACTTCGGCCCCGTCGGCACCGAGCCGCCGGGACAGGTCGCGGCCGAGGCGAAGAACCCGTTCGGCGCCATCGAGGCGCGCATCGCGCAGGCGCGCTTTCCGGTGCTCAGCTCGAACCTCGTCGAGGAGGCGTCGGGAAAGACGCCGCCCTGGCACGGGCTCGCTCCGTCGGCGATGGTGCGCGTGGCCGGCATCCGCATCGGACTCGTCGGCGCGCTCACGCGCGAAACGCCGCACATCGTCATGCCCGCCTACTTCAAGGGGCTCGCCGCGCGCCCGCTCGCGGCGAGCATCATCCCGCAAGCGAAGAAGCTCCGCGCCGAGGGGGCGAAGCTGGTGGTCGTGCTCGCCCACGCCGGCGGCAACTGCCAGAACGTGGATCATCCGCACGATCTTTCCAGCTGCAAGCCGGACGAGGAGATCTTCAAGGTCGCCCGCAAGCTGCCGCGGGGGCTGGTGGACGTGATCGTGGCGGGGCACACGCACAAGGGCGTCGCCCAGTACGTCAACGGCATCGCCGTCGTCGAGGCGTACGCCTACGGCACCGCGTTCTCGCGCGTGGACGTTCGATTCGCTCCGCAGACGCAGCGGGTGCTCGGCGTGAGGATCTTCCCTCCGCACCAGGTCTGCGCCGACTTCAAGAGCCTCGACCACTGCAATCCGGGCAGCTACGCGGGCCGGCCCGTCCAGCCGGACGCGCGCATCGCGCGCGTGATCCAGCCCGCGCTGGATCGCGCTGCAAAGAAGCGCGCGGAACCGGTGGGCGTCACGCTGGGCTCGGCAATACGGCGCGCGAACAAGGTGGAATCACCGCTTGGCAATCTGTTCGCCGAACTGATGCGCCAGGCAGCACCCGGCGCGGAGGTCGGCATCACCAACGGCGGCAGCCTGCGCGCGGATCTTCCGGCGGGAAAGCTCACCTACGGCGAGCTGTTCGAGGCGATGCCGTTCGACAACCGGCTGGCGACGCTGCGTATGACGGGTGCGGAGCTGCGCCAGGTGATCACGAAGCACCTCGAGAGCGACGCGCACGGCATCATCAGCGTAGCCGGCATGCGCGTGGTGGCGAAGTGCACGCCGAAGGGCCTGTCTGTGCAGCTCGTGCGGCCCAACGGCCACGTGTTTCCGGACAACGCGAAGCTCACGGTCGCCACCAGCGACTACCTGGTGACCGGCGGCGACGATCTGTTCAAGGGCCTCGAGCTTCCCTCCGCCGATGTCCACGCCGATCTCGGCATCACGGTGCGCGACGCGCTGGCGGAGATGCTGAAGAAGCGCGGCACGGTCGACGGCGGAAAGTCGCTGTACGATCCGGCCCATCCGCGCCTGGCGCTACCCGGCCGGCGGCCAGTGCACTGCCGCTGAGGGCGGAGCGCGCCACGAGCAAGCCGTGGCTCTTGCGTCCGTAGAGGACCCCACATACCGTTCCGCGCATGGGACTACTGGGCACGCGCTGGGAAGCGAAATACGAAGGACACGATCTCGTGGTCTCGCGCAACGAGATCACGAAGGGAATCAAGCTCGACTGGGACGGGACCGAGATCGCACATCGGACCTGGTCCTGGGTCGGGCTCGGCGAGCTGCACGCCTCCGCAGAGGTGGACGGCAAGCCCGTCGACGTGAAGGTCGCGATCAACTGGGGCGGGGCCGACGGCAAGTGCACCGTCGAGGTCGACGGCAAAGACGTTCCCGTGACTCACGTGAAATGAGCCGCGGCGGAGCGCGGCGAGCCGGAATAGCGAGCGGAGCTTGCGGGTTTCCACCGCATGAATCGCTTCAGCTGGGTGGCCTTTGTCTCGCTCCTGGTGGGGGTCACGGGGTGCGACCACGCCACGAAGCGACTCGCGGCCACCGAGCTCCAGTCTCGTGCGCTCGGCGTGTGGCCGCACGTCCTCGAACTAAGGGTGGCTCACAACACCGACACGGCTTTCAGCCTGCTGGGGGACACGCTGTCGCCCCACGCGCGCTGGATCCTGCTGAGCGCGCTCGCGTTGACGGTAACGCTCGGCGCCCTCGTCTTCGTCGTGCGGCGCTGGAAGGACCTGTCGCCGATGGCGCGGCTGGGCGGTGCGCTTGTCATCGGTGGCGGTCTGGGCAACGTCTACGACCGGCTTCTCACAGGTCATGTCATCGACTTCATCCACGTCGAGCACTGGCCGATCTTCAACGTCGCGGATGTCGCGGTCACGCTGGGCGTGCTTGCGCTGGTGTGGAGCTGGACAGGCAGCAGGGCCGCGCCTTCTGGCGGCGCCACGCAACCTTGATCCGCGGTCAGGGCAGCCCGCTCGGCAGCGGCAGCACGGACCTCGCCGCCGATCGACGCATGAGCGCGCGGACCGTAGGCGTACTCCGTGACGGCGACCTCGCGCGATGCCGATCTCGAACGGGGAAGAGCGCGTGCCGCACCGTGCACCCACAGCGGAGTCGCCAGCGCCCGGACCGGCAAGACCGCGAGCGCACACAGAACCAGCAGGGCACGCGGCGTCATCGGTAGCCCACGCGCACGAAGCGCGGATAGTAGAAGCGATGCTCCTCGCTCGGCGGCGGCGCATCGAAGACCCGACGCGCCGCCTCGACCCACGGAGAACGCTTCCGGTTCCATATTGAACAAACACCCGGAGCGCCGGACCGCCGTCGCTCCGCTCACCGTATCCCTGGTCACGCCGACCCGACACCGGTACAGCTCCGGCCGCGCAGGTGCGCTCCCCCGGGAGGCCTGGAATCGGGGAAGGAACCGCCAAAAACCCGCGCGCCGCGCATGGGCTGCACAACTTGCGCAAGCGGGTTGTGCGTGAGTTGCACAACTCAAGCTCTGCTGAATCGACGCTGTTGAGTCTCGTCATCGTATGGGCGCCGTCGCACGCACATGAGCGTGTTTGCACTATGCATCGCTGCGCTAGGAGTGTATGAGGCTCGATTGTGAGATAACCAGTGCCCGCGCACTGAAGTAAGGAGCAGGAGGGAGCAAATGAAACTTGGTCGTAACGGCGCCGTAGGCGTCAAGGCCGGCTACACGCTGTTGTTGTCGGCTGCACTTGCTTTTGGAGGAGTTGTTGGCTGCGGCAGCGGCAACAACAGCAGCCCTGGTAGCGGTGGAACCGGCGGTTCGACCGAAGGCGGGGCAGGCATGGGCGGCGGCGCTGGCTTCGGCGGCGGCGCTGGCTTCGGCGGCGGCGCTGGCTTCGGCGGCGGCGCCGGCATGGGCGGCGGCGCTGGCATGGGCGGCAGCGGCGGCATCGACGGCGGCGCCGGCACAGGCGGCACCGCGGGCACCGACGGCGGCGCTGGTACAGGCGGCACCGCTGGTACGGGCGGCATGGGCGGCAGTGGCGGCACTGCGACCAACCCCTGCGCGACGCCCACGTTCGCACCGACAGCGGGCACCTACACCAGCGCCCAGAGCGTGACGATCAGCACGACCACGAGCGGCGCGACCATCTACTACACGACGGACGGGACCAACCCGACCACGAGCAGCAAGGTGTACAGCGCACCGATCGCGGTGAGCCAGACCACGACGATCCGTGCGATGTGCAACGCGCCACCGCAGTTTACGGATTCGGCGGTCGCGGCTGCGACCTACACCATCAACATTCCGCCGGGCACGGTGGAGGCCCCGACGGCCAATCCCTCCGCAGGAACGCAGTACAACGATTTCCTGCTCTCGCTCACCTCGAACACGTCGGGCGCGACCATCTGCTTCACGCTTGACGGCTCGACGCCGACCTGCAGCAACGGCACCTGCCAGGGCTCGGCGCAGACGTACAACTCGCAGACGCAGATTCCGGTCAACGGCAACGTGACGAATCCCAACACGGGGCAGGTCACGGTGACGGCGATCGCCTGCAAGGCTGGCGACACCGACAGCACTGTCACGACGCAGCAGTACACGCTCCAGGTGGCGACCCCCGCTCTCGGCGGCCCGGCACCCGGACAGTACGACTACGACACGGCCAACCAGAGCATCAATCCGCTGCTCACTTCGGCCACGACGGGCGCCGTGACGGCCAACTACACCACCAGCTCCGCCAACATGCCGTCGTGCACGACCGGCAATCTGGTGGGCAGTCTGCCGAAGAACTGGGCCATCGACTCGACGAACGGCGCCCAGACCTACTACTTCGCGGCCTGCAAGCCTGGCTACAAGGGTTCGGACGTCTACACGGCGGCCTACTCCTGGAAGCTGGTGGCGCCGAAGATCGGCACCAACGGCGGCACCTTCGACAAGCCGAAGGCCGTCACCATCGGCAACGGGGCCAACGCGGGCACCGGCTCGTGGACCTGCACGACGATGGACGGCAGCACGCCCGCCTGTAGCGCGAGCGGCTGCACCGCCGGATCGATGGGCAACGTTACGGTCACCAAGAGCGGAACCGTGCTGAACAGCATCGCCTGCGGAACCGGCTTCGTTGATTCGGACGTGTCGACGAGCAACGCCTTCACGCTGGCACTCGACCCGCTGAAGTTCACGCCGCCGACCGGCACGCCGGTCAATGCCGGCACGGGCACACTGTCCGTCGGCATCAGCCAGAACGGCTCGGGCACGGCCTACAGCTTCATCTGCTGGTCGAAGACCTCGGCGGTTCCGGACTGCACCTGCTCGGGAACGGGCCTCACCAAGGTCAACGGGACGTCCGTGAGCGGCATCAACGTAACGGCCAACACCACGGTCAGCGCGGTTGCCTGCGACAGCAGCGGGGATCTCGACTCCGCGTCGGGCAGCGCCACCTATCCGACGGCGAGCGCCATGGCCCAGCCGGACATCGCCCCGAGCGCGAGCGCGCAGAGCGATTGGGTCACCGTGACCTTCACCAATAACGACACGCTCGAAGCGGGCAAGATCTGCTACACGACCGACGGCTCCGACCCGGCGCCGACGGCAGCCTGTGGCAACGCCGGCAGCACGACGTGCACCGCGCTGGTAGCCGCCGCGCCCGGAACGGGCAGCCCGCCCAGCAACACGGTCAAGATCAATAATCTGGTCAAGGCCACGGGCGTGACGGTGAAGGCCAAGGCCTGCGATCCGACGCAGGTGAAGACCCTCTCCACCACGGCGTCGATCACCTACACGCTCAAGGTCGCCACGCCGACCCTGACCAATGCGTCGCCGGCGCCGGGCTCCGTGCCAATCGGCTCCAGCATCGCCTGGACGAACGCGACCACGAAGGCACCTGTGACCTTCTACTACACGACAGACGGCTCGGCGCCGAACTGTCTGGGTAGCAGCGGTACGGCGGGCACCTCGTACCACATGGTCGACCCCCAGAAGACCACGATCAAGGTCATTGCATGCTCCGCAGGCATGGCCCCGTCGGACGTGGCCACGTGGACGTACTCGTACTTCATCCAGCCGCCGAATCTCCAGCCGGACACGGGTACGTACAACGACTGGCTCATCAGCACGGTCGATAACCCGCCGAGCAACACGGTCGGTGGACCAACCAGCGACTTCTTCTGCTACACGTTCGACGGCACGACACCGACGTGCACGCCGTCGGGCTGCGGATTCGGCTCGACAACGGTCTCCTGCGGCGGGGGCACCTGCTCTGCCTTCATCCAGCAGTCGGCCACGGTGAAGATGATCGCGTGCAGCGATGACGGTCTGCCGGCATCTTCCGTCTCGAGCAAGACATACACGCTGCAGGTCGGACCGGTCACGTTCTCGCCCGATCCTTCGGCAACGTACAACTCGCCGCAGAACGTCACGGCAAAGGTGACCCCCGCCCCGACCCTCGGTGGAGGTTACACGCTGTGCCACGCGACCGGTGCAGTGAGCATTCCGCCGCAGCCGAACTTCTGCGGCGCATCGGCCCTGCAGAGCTATCTCGGAGGCGCGTGGAGCTGCACGGACTACACGACGGGTGGTAACAAGCCAGTCGCCAACTTGAACGCGACGGGCAACGTATCGGCCGTCGTGTGCAAGACGGGCATGGTCTGGTCCACGAAACAAGCGCAGTACACGTTCAACCCGTTCAATGACACCATCAACATCGACGGCGCGAACGACTTCAACGCATCGAACGAAGCGCTCGCGACCAGTGCTGGAGGCACGGCCTACGTCTCGTGGGACGCGAACAACATCTACCTGGGTTACGACGGGTTCACGTTCGGCTCGGGCCAGACGGTCGACGCCTACTTTGGCGACGGCTCGTCCGGCACCACCACGCCGGACGGCGCGGGCATGCCGACGCTGCCGCACAACGCGCTCTACCACCTGATGTGGACGAACACGTCGTCGACAGCAACGGTGAACAAGTGGGTCCCGGGTAGCCCCGGGAGCTGGCAGGCCGATGCCACCGTCACGGTGAACGTTGGCTACACCGGCGGCGGCAGCACCTACGCCGAGTTCTCGATCGCGCGTACCGCTATCGGGGATCCGACCGTGCTGTACATGGTCGGTGGGGTGCAGAACGCGGCAGGGAACGCCTACCTCCAGGTATGGCCGTCCCCGCCGAACACGCTGGTGAGCTGGACGGGTGCATACTACTTCCAGCTAAACGCTTCGACGACGCCGGCAGCGTCGACGATCCAGTAGCCAGCACAACGTGGGTAGAACGTCCGGGGAGCCGGTTCCTCTCGCGAGGAGCCGCGCTCCCCGCGGCGTTTTGTGGTCGCCAACCCGCGAGCTGTGTTCCGCTAGACCACGTAAGAAGAGCCGGAATCATTCAGCAAAGTGGGCCGGTCCTTGCATTTCCGCAGGGGCGCGGTTTCCATGAGACTGACATGGTGAGGGCGGATGGGCAGCGAAGCACGACTGCGCGATTCGCGCGGAAGACCGCCGCGGGGTCCATTCACCTCGTCGCCTACTGGGAGGGCGGCTCTGTCGACAGGCGCGCGCGCAGCACCGGGGAGGTGGTGATCGGCCGCGACCCCGACGCCGACCTTTGCGTTCCTCACCCCTCCGTTTCCCGGCACCACGCCAGGCTCCGCTTCCTGCCCGTCCCGACCATCGAAGATCTGGGTACGGTCAACGGCACGCGCGTCGGCGGCCGCCTCCTGCCCAAGGGCGAGCGCGCCCCCGTTATTCCGGGCGCAGCGGTAGAGGTCGGCGATGCACTGCTCGTCGTGCATGGAACCGCGTCCGCCGACGAGATCGGCGCCACCGCGACCACCAGCATGCGTCGCGTACACGAGCTGATCGAGCGCTTTGCACCCGGAAGCATCCCCATCACGTTCGTGGGCGAGACGGGCGTGGGCAAAGACGCTCTCGTCCAGGAGCTGCATTCGGCGTCCACGCGCTCGAACGCGCCCCTGGTCCACCTCAGCTGCGTGGCGCTGTCGGAAGATCGCCTGGAGCTCGAGCTCTGCGGCTCCCGGGATGGCCCGGACGGACCCCAACGCGGGCTGCTCGAAGCCGCGGAAGGCGGAACACTCTTTCTCGACGACGTGGGTGAGCTGCCGAAGCCGTCGCAGGGCAAGCTTTTGTGGGCGCTCCAGAGCAAGCGCGGCTGCGAGGCGAAGGCGTCAGCCAACCGCAAGCACGATGTGCGTTTCGTGGGGGCAACCCAGCGAGACCTCGACCGCATGGTGAAGGAAGGTCAGTTCCGGGCCGACCTCTTTCACCGCATCTGTGGCGTCGTGGTCAAGGTTCCTCCGCTTCGCGAACGACGCGACGAGATCGTCAAGTTGGCCGAGGACTTTGCCGGGAAGATCGCGGGAACGCTCGGGCAGGAGCCGCCCAAGCTGGGGGCGAGCTTCGTGCATGCCTTGCAGCGTTATCACTGGCCCGGAAACCTGCGCGAGCTCAAGTACGCTGTGGAATGTGCGATCCTGCTCGCGCGCGGCGAGACGCTCGAGGCGGTGCACCTGCCGCATAGCGTCCTGTCGAGCCCGGAGGAGGGCGCAGGGGGCCAGAACCAGAGCCTCAGCAGTCAGCTCAATGCGGTGGAACGCGAGCGCATCGCCGATGCGCTGGAGAAGTGCGGCGGCAACCAGTCGCGCGCCGCTCGGCTGCTCGGCATGCCGCGGCGGACGCTGGTGGAGCGCATCGCGACCTACGGTCTGCCTCGGCCGAGAGCGCAGAACAAGTAGCGCTGCGACGCCGTGGTAAAGCGCGTGGTCGTCCCGCGCAGGTTGAACCTACTCCGCGTCCGCCCGCGAGCGGATCTGCACCAGCTTCTCCTGGATGCGCTGGGCCTGGTCGGGGTCGACGTAGTCGGAGTGGCAGCTGGCCTTCTCGCCGGCGTGGACGCCGATAGCGCTCTTCGTCTTGCTGGCGAGGCGGTGGATCTCCTCGGGCGGCAAGACGCCGCGCTTTTCGAGGATCTCGCGCTGCTCGGCCGTCAGCGCCGGCGACTTGATGACACCGGCACGCTCGAAACCCTCGGCCTTTCCGCTCGAGAACTCCATGATTTCCTTGGAGATTCGCACGCTGCACCAGTCGTGTCCGCACATCGCGCAGAAGTCGGTGTCCACGTCGAGGTCCTCGTCGTGGAAGGCGCGCGCCACGTCCGGATCGAACGCCAGCTCGAAGTGCTTTTCCCAGTTGAGCGCCGCGCGCGCCTTGGTCAAGTCGTCGTCCCAGTCGCGCGCGCCGGGAATGCCCAGCGCGACGTCAGCCGCGTGCGCTGCGATCTTGTAGGCGATGCAGCCCTGCTTCACGTCGTCCTTCTTGGGCAGACCGACGTGCTCCTTGGGCGTGACGTAGCAGAGCATGGCCGCGCCGTGATAGGCGGCGCTGGTCGCGCCGATGCAGCTCGTGATGTGGTCGTAGCCGGGGAACACGTCCGTCACCAGCGGTCCGAGCACGTAGAACGGGGCGCCGTGGCACACGGCGCGCTGCACTTTCATATTGTATTCGATCTGGTCGAAAGGCACATGGCCGGGGCCTTCGACCATCACCTGGCAGCCCTTCTTCCACGCCTTCTCGGTGAGCTCGCCCAGCGCGTCGAGCTCGGCGAGCTGCGCCTCGTCGGTCGCGTCGGCAAGGCCGCCGGGGCGGAGGCCGTCGCCAAGCGAGAAGGAGACGTCATACTCGCGCATGATGTCGCAGATCTCGTCGAAGTGCGTGTACATCGGGTTCTGCTGCTTGTGGACGAGCATCCACTTGGCGAGCAGCGAGCCGCCGCGGCTGACGATGCCGATGAGCCGCTTCTGCACGAACGGCAGATGCTCGCGTAGGACGCCGGCGTGGATCGTGAAGTAGTCCACGCCCTGTTTCGCCTGCGCGAGCAGGCTCTCCATGATCACCTTCTCGGTCAGATCCTCGATCTTCCGGCCGATAATCATCGAGTAGATGGGCACGGTGCCGATGGGTATCGTGGACGCACGGATGATGGCGTCGCGGCAGGCGTCGAGGTCGCCGCCGGTCGACAGGTCCATGACCGTGTCCGCGCCCCAGCGCACGCTCCAGCGCATCTTCTCCACTTCCTCGTCGGTACTGGACGAGACGGGCGAAGCGCCGAGGTTCGCGTTGATCTTGGTCTTCGTCGCGCGGCCGATGGCCATCGCGTCGAGCTGGTAGCCGAGGTGCACGCGGTTGGCCGGAATGATCAGGCGGCCGGCGGCGATCTCGTAGCGGACCTGCTCCGGCGTCAGATGCCCTTCGCGCTCCGCGACGCGCTTCATCTCGGGCGTCACAACCCCGAGGCGCGCATGCTCGAGCTGCGTCACCGGGGTGAAGCCCTCCGGCGCTACGCCGCGCCCGTTCTCCTGCCGCCAACCAGCAGGCATGAAGTCCCAGGCCGTCTTGCTGCTCGGCGCGGGCATGCCGGGAGTGTCCGGCGAGGAGAACATCAGCGGACCGCCGATGTCGGCGGGGTTAGCGAACGAGCCGGGGCTCGTGCCTTCGCGGGTGCTGGACGGATTGTGCGCGCCGCGTAGCGGCAGAGCTCGTTGGGTCATCAGCGTCTCCAGACTTTCTCTCCGGAGGAGGACGACGCCAGCTGGCATCGCGTTCCCTCCGCCGGTCCTAACCGGATCAGGTTCTACGGGTGCTTCTCAGCGGCCTGTTGCGGCCCGCGCCCCGCGCGACAACTGCTGGCAACGTAGCGCATCCGGCGCAAGGGCGGTAGCGGGCAGTACCGCCGAACGCGGCGGCCGGACGGCGGTCCGGAGCCTCGGCCGGGCTAGCTCCACAGATCCGCCAGAGCGCGGATGATGTCGGACCCGATGCCCATCGCACGGCCCTCGGAGCTGCCCAGCGTGGCACCGGGCGACAGCCCGCCGGTCGCGCCCGAGATCATCCGTTCGGCGCGCAGGGTGCGAGCAGCTTCTTCGAGCTCCGCCCGTTCGCGCTCCCGCGCGCGCGTGAGCCCGCCTCGCTCGACGAAGGCCAGCACGGCGACCAGCTCGCCCGCATCGAACCACACGCCATCCTTGCGGCAGACATCCACCACGACGCCGGAAATGCGCCCGAACGCCTGACGGTTCATGGTCTCTGCGCAGCGCGGACAGCGCACGTAGCGCACCTTCGTCTCGGAGACCCGCTCGCGCGCCGGCAACGCCAGACGCAGATCCGTCGCACTGTCCTTCGCGGCCACGATTCGGTCGAGGACACGCGGCGAGATCATGATGCCGCCGCAGGCGTCGCACTCGTCGACATCTAGATCGTGATAGCGGCGCGCGGAAAGCGAGCCGCTACACCGCGGGCAGGCCAGCTTCTCCCGCGTTGCTGCGCTGGATTCCGGCGTCATGACCGCGCCACACGCCTGGCAATGCTGCGCGCCGGCCAGGTTCCACGCGAAACAGCCCGGACAGCGCGTCGTCGCCAACGTGGAGCGACAGTAAGGACACGCGCGCGCCCCGACGCGCAGCGAGCCGCCACACGACGGACAGATGACCTGTCGCGCCTCGACGCTGGGCGGAGGACAGGTGCAGGCGACTTCGCCCGGGGGGATACCGTGTCCGTCGTCGACGACGCCGCCGCAACCCAGACAAATCACCGGAAACGCCGGGACCGACACGCCCCCAGCGTACCACTCGAGCAGCGGAAGCAAACGCTGGCTTCAACCGATCCGCCTGTCGCGGCAGGAAATGACTGTGCCGGATGCCCGCCGGCAGTGCTACGCGAACGGACAACGTGGATCTCGTCGACATCAGCCGCCGGCTGGCACGGCGCGTGGACCGGCTCGAGTTCGAGCCGCCGGTCGCGTATGTCTACAACCCGCTCGACTACGCCCGCGAGCCGCACGAAGCGTATCTCGGGCGCTACGGCTCCGGGCCGAAGCAGGTCGTGCTGCTCGGCATGAACCCGGGACCGTTCGGCATGGCGCAGACGGGCGTGCCGTTCGGCGAAGTGAGCGCGGTGCGCGACTGGATGGCGATCGGCGGCAAGGTGAAACGGCCGCGACGCGAGCACGAGAAACGCCGCGTACTTGGCTTCGACTGCCCGCGCAGCGAGGTGAGCGGCGCGCGGCTCTGGGGCTGGGCGCGGGAGCGCTTCGGCACGCCCGAGCGTTTCTTCGCGCGCTTCTTCGTGATCAACTACTGCCCGTTGGCCTTTCTCGAGGATAGCGGGCGGAATCGCACGCCGGACAAGCTCCCTGTCGCGGAGCGCGAGCCGCTGCACGCCGCCTGCGACGAGGCGCTGGCGCAGATCGTGGAGCTGCTCCGGCCGGATCACGTGGTCGGCGTCGGGGCATTTGCCGAGAAGCGCGCGCGGCTGGTCCTGGGCGGCGACGGACCGCGCATCAGCAGCATCCTGCACCCGAGCCCGGCCAATCCGCGTGCCAACAAGGGCTGGGCGGAGGCGATCGAACAGCAGCTCCGCGGCGCCGGCATCGAGGTCTGAGTTCGGGCTCCTGGCTCCAGGCTCCGGGCTCCGGGGGTACAGTCCCGCGGCGATGGCCGACGAGTCTCGAGTCGCTGCTCCGGTGTGGTTGCCGCTAGCCGCGGTGATGATCCCGCTTCTGGTCGGTCTGGTCGCCGCGCTTCGCATCCTTCCCCCCGCTCCCGCGCCTGCGGACGCACCGCCCGACCGCTTCTCGGCGACGCGCGCGCGAGAAGCGCTCGACCGCGTGCTCGGCGACAAACAGCCGCACCCGGTCGGCAGCGAGGCCAACGCGGGCGTGCGACTGCGCATCGTCGCCGAGCTCGAGCGTCTCGGCTTCAAGCCCGGGCTCTCGAAGCACATGAGCTGCAGCCGCTCGGGTGCCTGCGCCGAGGTGACGAATATCGTTGCCACCATCCCGGGGCGTTCGAAGGACGGAACGGTGCTGCTCGCCTGTCACTACGACTCGGTGGGCGCGGGACCCGGCGCATCCGACGACGGCGCGGGCGTCGCGTCGCTGCTCGAGATCGCGCGGGCGCTGAAACGCGAGCCGCCGCGCCAACGCCCCGTGGCGCTGCTGTTCGACGACGGCGAGGAAGCCGGGCTGCTCGGCGCACAGGCGTTCGTCCAGCACAATCCCCTCGCCCACCGGCTCTCGGCCGTGGTGAACCTCGAAGCGCGCGGAACGTCGGGTCCCAGTCTGATGTTCGAGACGAGCGCCGACAACGCCGCGTTGGTGCGCGCGCTCGCAGCGTCGCTGCCCCACCCCGTCACGAGCTCCTTGTTTGCGTCGGTCTACCGCAAGCTGCCGAACGACACCGACCTGACCGTCTTCCGTCACGCGGGCATTCCCGGCGTCAACTTCGCGTTCATCGGCGACGAGCCGCGCTACCACACGCCGCTCGACGACCTCGACCACTCGAGCGCCGCGAGCCTACAGCACGAAGGCGAGAGCGCACTGGCTCTAGCGCGGGAGCTCGCCGACGGCGCGCCGGTGAGCGCGCGGGGCGACGCCGTGTTCTTCGACCTGCTCGCCTTTCGTATTGTCGCGCTTCCGGCAGGCTGGGTGCTGCCGCTGCTCGGCGTGGCTCTGCTCCTGCTCGCCCTGACCGGAATGCTGCTTCACCGCCGCGGCGCAGTCGGGCTCGCGGCGTTCGGCGCGACCCTGCTAGCAGTACCGCTCGGCTGGCTGGTCGCGGCGGGGGGCGGCGCGCTTCTCCGCCGTCTCATCCACGGCGCTGGAGCGCTGCCCGTGCAGTTCATCGCCCACCCGTTGCCGGCGCTCGTGGCGTGCTTGGCGTTGGGCCTCGTTGGCGTCGGCCTGCCGGTTGCAGCGCTCGGACGCCACGCGCAGGCAACGACATGGTGGCTGGCGGACGGCGTCTGGTTGGCCGCACTCGGCGCACTCGTCGCACTGCGCCTGCCAGGGGCAAGCTACCTGATGGAAGCCCCGCTGCTGGCGATGGCCGTGACAGGCCCGATCTGGGCGCTGGCGCCCGGTTCCGGATGGCGGACTGCGCTGGCCGTCCTGACGCCACTCACCGTGGGCGCGATCGTGTGGATGCCGATCCTGCTTCTGCTATACGGCGCGCTCGGCTTCGTGTCGCTCGCGCTGCTGGCCGCCGTCGTCGCGTTGGCGTTGACTCCGCTGGGCCCTGCACTGGGTCCCGTCCGGGCGCGCGTTCGCTGGATTGGAGTGCTCGGCGCGCTGGCGATCAGCGTCGTCGCGACCGTGATCGCCGCGCGCGCTGCGCCGTTTTCCCGGGAGCTGCCGCAGAGGGCGAGCCTGGTGCTCGCCGAGGACGCCACCGCGCATCGCGCCCGCTGGCTCACCGGCGCGTCGCAGGGACCCCTCCCGCCGGCGCTGCTCCGCGCCGGCTCGTTCTCGCCGATGCCCGTGTCGCCGGCGCCCTGGACCGGCGGCTGGAACTCTCTCGCACTTGCCGGCAAGGCGCCGGACCCGGAGCTCGTCGCACCCGGCGTCGAGCGCGTGCCGGCAGAAGCTCCGGCGCACGGCCGGCGCGTGCGCCTCGTGATCCGTTCGCTGCGCGGCGCGCGCGACATAGCTCTGCTCGTCCCGGCCGATGCTCCGGTCAGCGCAGTCCGCGTGAACGGCACGCCGGCATTCTTCCGGCGCCGGGGCGAGTGGCAGCGCGTCGTCGTGCTCGGCGCGCCGCCCGATGGCGCCGAAGTGGAGCTCGATCTCGGCACGCAAAAGAGGGTCCAGGCGCTTGCTGTCGACCGGAGCCCCGGTCTGCCGACGTCGGGGCAGGCCCTGCTCCGCGCCCGCGGGCCGCGCGCGGTGCCGTCACAGGACGGCGACCTGACGCTGGTGAGCCGCCGGTTCGAGCTCTGAATCGCCGGCCCTTGTCCGCGCGGGCTGTCGGGACAAGCCTTGTGCCGTGGCGGACGAGGTCCAACCCGGACCCGGCGAACGCACGCCGGAGCTACCCGACGCGACGCTGGAAACGCCCAGCGCGCCCGTCAGCGAGCGGTTGTCGGACGTGCCGCCGGTCAGCCAACGACTGTCGGAAGCGCCGCCCGGGCTGGACCGTCGCGACGACGGCTCGCAGTCGACGGCGAGCATCACCACGGCCCGCGCGCTCGGCGACGAACAGGCGGTGCGCGGACGCGCGCTCCTACGCCTCGGGCTGATCGTCGGGCTCGTTGCTGTCGCTGCACTGCAGATCCCGAACAGCGCAGCGCCGGGTCGCTGGGTCGCAACAACCGGTCTGCTCGGCATCAGCCTGTGGTCGGGCCTGCTTCTTCTACTCGGCCGCGGCGAGCGCAAGGTCGATGAGCGCCTGGTATTCGCGTTCGGGATCTTCACGGTGATCGCGATCCTCGCCGTCACCTACTACGCCGGCATCTTCTCGCCGGCAGTGATTCCCCTGTTCGTCGGCGTGTACTACTTCGGCCTCGGCAACTCGAAGAGCGAGGCCTGGAGCATCTACGTGCTCGCTGCGGTCGGCTACCTGGTGCTCGGCGTGCTGGCGCTCGCCAGCGTCATCGACATCCGGCAATCGGTCTTCGCGCTGAAAACCGCGGACCCCTTCGCCATGGTGGTCGTCACGCTGGTGCTGGAAGTGTTCCTGGCGCTCACCTTCGCGCTCGCCCAGCAGAGCCGCCGCGCCACGCTGCGCGCGATCGCCGAGCTGGAAGCGGCGGAGCAGAAGATCCGCCAGCGCGAAGCGCTTCTGAACGAGGCCCGCGACGACCTCGACCGCGCTCTGGGCGCGGGGCATCTGGGCCGCTTTTCCGGCCAGAGCCTGGGGGCGTACCTGGTCGGAGAGGTGATCGGGCGCGGCGCGATGGGCGAGGTGTACGCGGCCGAGCACGGCAGCGGCGAGCGCGTCGCGCTGAAGGTGCTGCACCCATCCGTCGTCCGGGACGAGCCGATCCAGGTGCAGCGCTTTCAACGCGAGGCAGCGCTGTGTGGAGCGCTCGACTCGCCGCACGTCGTCCAGATCCTGGGCAGCGGCGAAGCTCCTGACGGCTCGCCCTATCTCGTGATGGAACGCCTGGACGGGCACGACCTCGGCTGGCACCTGCGCGAGAATCGCCGCATGTCGACACGGGAGACGGTCGATCTGGTCGCACAGGTGGCCGAAGCGCTCACGGTCGCCGACGAGGCGGGCGTCGTGCATCGCGATCTCAAACCGCAGAACCTGTTCGCCATCGAAGTCGGCCGGCGACGGCTGTGGAAGGTGCTGGACTTCGGCGTGTCCCGCATCAGCGCCGCCGGAAGCACATTGACCAAGGAAGTGGCAGTGGGCACGCCCAGCTACATGTCGCCGGAGCAGGCGCGCGGCGAGGACGTTGATCACCGCACGGACGTTTTCGCGCTCGGCATCATCGCCTACCGCGCGCTGACAGGACGCCCCCCCTTCACCGCCGCCGACGCCCTGAGCACGATGTACAACGTCGTCCACACCCAGCCCGTGCGACCCGGACAGCACGTGCGGCTGCACCCCGATGTGGAGCTGGTGCTGGCGCTGGCGCTGGCCAAGGACCGCCACGACCGCTTCGGTTCAGCGGCCGATCTGGCCCTGGCGCTACGCCGGGCCAGCCGCGGCAAGCTCGACGACAAGCTCAGACGCAGGGGTGGGCGGCTGCTCGTGCGTCATCCGTGGGGAGAGGACAAGAGCGAGCAGAGCGGGCTTACCCCCTGATCCTCCAGTGAGGGGCGATTGTCCGGCACAGCGCTGCGATTCGGGTATCCTACCGCGCGCCCAAGGCGCCACGTGCTTGTCGTTCGACCGCTTACCTGAAGAGAATAGAGAGCGTGCTCCCCAAGTTCACCTGGAACATCGACCCGGTCTTTCTGCACATCGGGCCGCTTGCCCTGCGCTACTACAGCCTGCTGTTCGTCGGCGTGTTCCTGGGCGGCTACGCGCTGCTCAAGTGGCAGATCGAGCGGGGCGGCGGCGACGAGGACGACGCGGGCGACTTCATCGTCTACGGCGTGTTCGGCGTGCTGATCGGCGCGCGGCTCGGCCACGTCATCTTCTACGACTGGAAGAAGGCACTCGCCGATCCGATCTGGGTCTTCGAGATCTGGAAGGGCGGCCTCGCGAGCCATGGAGCCACAGCCGGCCTCATCGTGTCCATGTGGCTGTTCACCCGCCGGCGCCGCGTGCCGTTCCTCGAAGGCGCGGACCGCTTCGCTTTCTCCGCCGCGCTCGGCGCGACGCTGGTGCGAATCGGCAACTTCTTCAACTCCGAGATCGTCGGCAGACCCACGCCCGACCAGAGCTGGGGCATCCGCTTCCCGCGCTACGACCGCATCCCGAACGGTCCCTACCGCTACCCGAGCCAGTTCTACGAGGTCGCTCTGGGCCTCCTGGTGCTGCTGGTGCTCTACATTGTCGACAAGAAGGCCGGCAAGGAGGAGCGGCCGCGCGGCCTGTTGATCTCGGTCTTCTTCGCTGTGTATTTCACGGGGCGCTTCTTCGTCGAGTACTACAAGGCCTACCAGACGCTGCCGACCAGCACTGCGCTCACGATGGGGCAGTTCCTGTCGATCCCGGCCGCGCTGCTCGGCTACTACGGCATCGCGTGGAGCCTGAAGAAGCGGCTGCCGGTCGGCTGGGCGCCGCCCGAGGACCTCGAAGAGGAAGAAGAGCTGCTCGACGAGGAAGACGAGGAGTTCGAGGACGAGGACTACGAGGAAGAGGACGGCGAGGAAGAAGACGAGGCCGGGGAAGACGGCGAGGAAGAAGACGAGGCCGAGGAAGACGGCGAAGAAGACGACGAGGCCGAAGAAGAACCGCCGCCCCCCAGGAAGAAGAAGAAGAAGAAGCCTGCCCCGGAGCCCGCGGACGACGACGACGAGTCGGAGTAGAGAAGCTACTTCGAGCGCTTCGCGTCCAGCGTGGGAAGGCTCGTCTTCGACAGCTCGCCGCGCAGCACGCGCCAGCTCTTCGGTGCAGCGAGCAGGTCGTGCTGCTTTGTGCACGGCTTCGTCGAGTAGCCCTTCATGACCGCGTCCGCGGCTGCGAGCGCCGTGCCCAGCGGCTCGCCTGTGAGTCGCCCGTAGGCATACAGCTCGCCGGCGACGCGCAGCGCGTCCGTTGGACACACGCCGGCCTTCGGCGCGGCGCCGAGCTGCTTGGCTTCCTGCTCCGCGTTCTGCAGGGCCCTTTCGTACAGCGTCTTGAACAGCTCCAGATTCTTTGCAAAGCGCTTGCCGTCCCAGGACTCGTAACCCTGCACGTCCACTTCGAGCGCGTAGCTGTTCCCGCAGGAGGCGTACGAGCAAGGCCCGATCGACAGCTGGATCAGCGGGAAATCGAACTCGGGAATACCGTCTCCATCCAGATCGTGGATGCACGTCGGACACGCCGGCGCCGAGTCCGCCACGCTGAAGCGATCGTCGTGCAGCTCGAGGGCCAACGTCGTGGGAACGCCGCAATGCGCTCCGCACGGCGTGAGCTCGACGAGCACGGAATCAGCGCCCTTGCCGCGCAGATCCCAGAGCACCTTGCCGTCCTTGGTGCGGCTCACGTCGATCATGCCGGCGTCGCGCGTGATGACGTTGTCCGGCGCGGCCCCGATGGCGTCGACGCGCTGCTGGATCATGGCTTGCGCCTTGTCGGGCGTGGGCTCGTAGATGACGAGCACGGCGTCGTGTCCCGGGATCGTGATGCGGCGGTTCTCGACCCAACCGGCGTCGCGCGCGGCGGCCAGGGCGCGCTGCAGGTTGTTCTGGAAGGCCAGCTTGCGAGCCAGCGCCGGATCCTCGGGCGCCGGTGGCTCCGAGCTCTCCGACGACGACGGAGCGGGTACGCCGACGGTCGCGACGGGCGGCTCCGTCCGCCGCGTTGCTCCGCCGCACGCCACAACGCCGCCGAGCGCGAGCACGACCGCGGCCGAGCAGACGCCGACAGCGCGCCCCGGCATCGCGCTACCCCAGCACGTCCGCGATCGTGTAGAGGCCGGGCTTCTTCCCCTGCACGAACCGCGCAGCGCGGAGCGAACCATGCGCGAAGAGCTCGCGGCTGGTCGCTCGATGTGTGAGCTCGAGCCGTTCCCCAGGCCCGAGCAGGTATACGGTGTGGTCGCCGACCACATCGCCGCCCCGTACGCCAAAGACGGCGATCTCGTTGTCGGTACGCGCGCCCACCTCGCCGTCACGGCCGTGGAGCTCGGTGAGCTCGCCGCGCACGCCCTTGACCGCGTCGGCCAGGCGCCGCGCGGTGCCGCTCGGCGCATCGACCTTGCGGCGGTGGTGGATCTCGACGATCTCCGCGTCGTAGTCCGGTCCAAGCCGCTTGAGCGCCTGCTCGACCAGCTCGGCCAGCACCTGCACCCCGAGGCTCATGTTCGGCGCCCACAGCACGGGCACCGCCTCCGCGGCCTTGTCGAGCGCCTGCTTGCCCGCCGCGTCGAGGTTGGTGGTTCCGCTCACCACCGCGACCTTCTGCCTCGCGGCAACCGCCAACAATCCCGGCACCGCCGTCGCCGTCGAGAAATCGATCACGACGTCGGCGCCCAGCAGCCCCGCGCCGAGATCCGCAGTCGCGACGACGCCGAGAGTGCCCAGTCCCGCGAGATCGCCTACGTCCGAGCCCTGCTTCGGGTCGACGCTGGAACAGACCGCGCCGACGATCTGGATGTCGTCCGCCTCGTGCGCGAGCCGCGCGATGGTCAGCCCCATGCGTCCGGTGGCGCCGTGCAGTGCCAGCCTCACGACGCCTCGTAGTCCTTCATGGCCTTCGAAACGGTGGCGCGGCACGCCTCGCTCGCCTCGATCATCGGCAACCGCACGGTCGCCCGCATGCGGCCCTTCAAGGACAGCGCGGCCTTCACCGGCTGCGGATTGGGCTCGCAGAACATCGCAGCGTGGACCGGAAGCAGCGCAAAATGCTTGCTCCGCGCGTCGTCCCAGCGGCCGGCGGCCGCGTCGGCCACCACAGCGGATACCTCCGCCGGATACACGTTGGACGTCACGCTGATCACCCCGCGGGCGCCCACGCTCATCATGGGCAACGTCAGCGGGTCATCGCCGCTCATGACGACCACGCGATTGCCGGCCTTCGCGATCAACTTCTGGCAGCTCTGTACGTTGCCGGTCGCGTCCTTCACGCCCACCACGCCCGGACAGATGTCGAGGACGCGGAGCAGACTCTCCACCGACAGCTCGACGCCGCTTCGCCCCGGGATGTTGTAGAGCACGATCGGCGCGTCCACGGCCTTCGCGATCGTCTCGACGTGGCGCACCATGCCCTCCTGCGAAGGCTTGTTGTAGTACGGCATCACGATCATCACGGCGTCGGCGCCCGCTTCGAGCGCGGCCTTCGAAGCCTCGATGCTCTTCTTGGTGCTGTTCGAGCCGGTGCCGACCAGCACGGGCACGCGCCCCTTGGCGACGCCCACCGTGCGCTTGACCAGCTCGCGCTGCTCGCTGTCCGGGAGCGTCGGCGTCTCTCCGGTGGTGCCGCAGGGCACGAGCCCGGAGATGCCGCCGGCGATCTGCGCCTCGACGAGCTTGTCGTAGGCGTCGAAGTCGATGGCAGAACCGTCCTCGACAAAAGGCGTAACCAGTGCGGTGAAAGCGCCACGGAGCTCGAGCTTGGCCATGCCGATCGTTTCGCGCGTTCCGGGCCCGGACGCAAGTTAGCCGCGACGACAATGAGGTATCATGCGGCGTTATGCGACTCGTTCCGGGCCTCCTCGCGCTCTCGCTCCTTTTCGCCGTCGCAGGCTGCAAAGGCACGCCGGCGGGGACGGCGGTGACGCGGCGGCAGTGCGTGGATCTGGTGCGCAAGGAACGTCGGCTCAGGAGCGCCAGCACCGCCGGGCTCGGCATGGCCGAACAGGTCGGCGAGCGCGCGAACGTGGACGCCTGCCTCGGCAAGGCCACCCCGAGGGCCTATCGCTGCGTGATGAACGCGGAAACCGCAGGCGACCTCGACGCCTGCGACGAGCTGATGAAGTAGCGGGGTCTGCAACGTCCTAGCGCCGGACGAACGACGCGACGAAGTAGCCGTCGGTGCCGTGGCGCTTGGGCAGGAGACGGAACGAGGTGGCGCCGGGATCGCACACCGCCTCCAGCCCGGGCGCGTCGAAGGGCGCGGGCTCGAGATCGCCAAGGACGCGCTCCACGACGCGCTCGCCCTCCTCGGGCAGCACGCTGCACACCGCGAACACCACGCGCCCGCCCGACCTGGCGTGGGCCGCGGCATGGAGCAGGATGCGCCCGGCGAGCTCCGCCAGGCGCGCCGGATCGTCGGGCTCGAGCCTCAGCGCGATCTCGGGACGGCGCCTGAGCGTACCGACGCCACTGCACGGCGCATCCACCAGCACGCGGTCGAAGTTTCCGGGCACTGCTCCCCCGCCCATCGACCAGTCCACCGTGGCGGTTCTTGCGGCGGGCAGACCCAGCCGTTCGACCTCCGCCGCAAGCGCGCGCAGCTTGGAGGCGTGGATATCCGTCGCCCACAGCTCGCCGCCGGCGCCGATCTGCTCGGCAAGAAGCGAGCTCTTCTGTCCGCGTCCCGCGCAGGCGTCCAGCACGCGGTCGCCCGCCCGTGCTCCGAGCGCGAGTCCGACGACCTGCGCGCCCTCTTCCTGCACGACGAACGCGCCCTCGGCGTAGCCGGGCTTCTGCCGCGGGTCGCCGCCGCGACGTACGATGCGCGAGAGGGTCGAGGCGCGGCCAGGTTCCGCATCGGAAAGCCACTCCGGCATCGCGTGCCCGCCCACCAAACGGAGCGCCACGCCCGGCGGGCGCTCGTCGCGATCGGCGCCAAAGAGCGCGTGTGCTTCCTCCACGCCCACGGCTTGCTCCAGCCGCTCGACAAGCCACGGCGGCGCGCTCTCGATCACGGCGTCGCTCCGGTCGAGCTTCTCTCCCGCTGCAAGCTTTCGCAGTACGGCATTGGCGAAGCCGGCGACCTTGGGCCCGCGCAGCTTCTTGATGGCGCCGACCGCAGCGTCGACCGCGGCAAAGTCCGGCACGCGCGACAGCACACACAGCTGGTAGGCCGCCACCAGCAAGTGCGCCTCCACGTCCCGGTCGCCGCCGGCGATGCCGCGCGGAGCGAGCGCGGAGAGCCGCTGGAGCAGCGCACCCCTGCTCCTGAGGCTGCCGTAGACGAGCTCCGTCGCCAGCCCCCGCTCGCGCGCGTCGAGCTCCGGATGACGCTCGAGCTCCGCGTCCAGCGCCGCCGCGGCATAAGCGCGATCGCGGCCGACGCGCACGAGCACCCGCGCCGCGATACTGCGCGCGTCCACGCCGCGCGGTC
Source organism: uncultured delta proteobacterium (assembly GCA_963826085.1). Lineage (GTDB taxonomy): Bacteria > Myxococcota_A > Polyangia > Polyangiales > Polyangiaceae > CAWDXG01. Next base: position 1,760,895 of record CAWGVN010000001.1, read on the forward strand.
CGGTTCGCTTTCGGGGCATAGCTGTTCAGCTCTACATCACCGAGCGCCGTCGTCCATTCTGGTCAGAGGTTCACACGAAGGCCGAGGCGCCGAAGGAGCTTCTCACGGGACAGGGGACGGCTGTTGTTTCTGGGGTCGAGCCTTGGGGCGGCTTGTTCGGCTCATCCAGGGCACTTTGGCGTATTGCCCAGCGGGTACAGGCCTCTGGATTAGCAGTATCGCGTGAGCCAACTCTCGACCCCAGAAACCTCCGGTCCTTCGGCCTTCGTGTGAAATTCTGGATCGCGCCACAACGTCCATCTAGCCGATGATGTCGTGGAACTGGCCCCAGATCACGTCCCAGCGTCTCTGGATGTCGTTCTTGAAAGCCAGGGCCATCAGGCTCACGAGCAGCACCATCCCCACCAGGTGCGCCACCTCCCGGACGCGCAGCGGCAGCGGACGCCTGAGCGCGCCCTCGATCGCGAAGAAGAGCAGATGCCCGCCGTCCAGCACCGGGATCGGCAACAGGTTCAAGAGCCCCAGGTTGATGCTGATAACCGCCATCACCCAGATGAAGTAGTCGGTGCCCTTGCGGCCTTCCTCGCCGGCCACTTCGTAGATGGTGATGGGCCCGGACAGCGACTTGAGGCTGATGCGGCCCTCCACCAGTCGCACGATGCCTATCGTGATGAAGTGCGAGACATCGATGGTCTCGTCCACGGCCTTCTCCGCCGCGTAGCGGATCGGCGCCGGGTGCTCGACCTGCTTCTCCGGGGCCAGCGGGATCCAGTGCTGCACGCGCAGCACGTAGCGTGCAAACTTCTGGCCGTACTCGTCGGTGAAGTCCTCGCGGCGCATCCGGAACGTACCCGAGCGCACGCGTCCGTCGCGCGCGGCCAGGTACTCGATACGGTGCGGCTGGTTCGGCTGGGCCAACACGCGCTCGCGGAAGGTCGACCACGCCGGCACCGGCTCGTTGTCGAGCTTGAGGATCTTGTCGCCTTCGTGCAGCCCCGCCTTGTGCAGGTACGAGTCCTGGGGAACAATCGCCGCGTACAGATCCGCCAACTCGATGCCGGTGCGTCCGACAAAGTCCTTGCCCGAGGGATCCGGCGTGAGCGCCACGACGCCTGCCTCGAACACGGCCATGTCCGCAAGCCCGCCGAGCGCGTCGGGCATCACCACCGGCCGGAGATACGTCACCGGAACGGTCTCGCCGTGGTTGTGCTCGAGTGCGTCCACAAGATCCATGTAGCGGCGCACACGCTTGCCGGCCACGTGCGTCACCACGTCGAAGGTGCGGAGACCGGCGCGATATGCGGGCGAATCCGCGTCCGGGATGCCGATCACGGCGGCGGGCGCGCTGGGCTGGATGCCCACGGTGCCTACATGCTCGACGATGTCGAGCTGGCGGCGCTCGACCGTATCCTCGGCGGTGACGTCGACGGTCGTGTACTTGTCGTCGCGGAACACCTTGAAATGCAGCGGTTTGCCGGGACTGTTCGCGACAATGCGCTTGACCTCGTCGAAGGTGCCGACCTCTTCGCCGTTCACCGCCATGATGCGGTCGCCGGGCAGCAACTTTCCGTACGCCGCATGGCCCGGCAGCACGATGCCCACCGTCGGCGGCAGGAACGGTCCGTCGCCGACGAACACGGCAAAGTACAGGAGCACGGGGAAGACGAGGTTCATCGCCGGCCCGGCAAGAACGATGATGATGCGCTTGTACAGCGACAGCGACTCGAACGTGCGCTTCTTGTCTTCGGGCAGCACGATGTCGCTCTTCGACTCCTCGAGCATCTTCACGTAGCCGCCGAGCGGAAGCAGCCCGATGCAGTACTCCGTCTCGCGCCCGCGGAGCCGGAGGATCTTCGGACCGAACCCGAGGCTGAACGTCAACACCTTCACCCCGAAGGCCTTGGCGAACAGGAAGTGCCCCAGCTCGTGAACGAAGATCAGCGAGCTGATGAGGACAATGAAGTACAGGAGGTCCATGCTGCCGAGCCTCCCGGGCTTAGCACGCGAGGGGGCACCGCCGCCGGTCCGTCGTGCAAATCAGCGAACAAAGACGGGAAAACCATCGCCCAGCGGCGCCGGGAATGCGACGGCGAACGCCGGAATCCGCGCATCCGGCGCCGGACATCGCTATCGTGCCCCCCCGATGAACGCACTTCCCGAATCCAAGACGGTCCAGAGCTCGCGCATCACGCTCCACCAGCTCATGCTGCCAGAACACGCGAACGCTCTAGGCAACGTGCACGGCGGCCTGATCATGAAGATGGTCGACGAGGCCGGCGGCATCGCGGCGATGCGCCACGCGCAGCGTCCCTGCGCCACCGTGGCCATGGACTCGATGACGTTCCATTCGCCGGTGCACGTCGGCGAGCTCTTGAGCTGCGAGGCGGACGTAAGCTACGTCGGGCGCACCTCGGTCGAGGTGCGCGTCCGCGTCCAGGCCGAAAACCCCATCACCGGCGAGACTACGCACACCAACTCCGCCAACGTCGTCTACGTCGCGCTCGACGACGAGGGCCGCCCCTGCCCGGTGCCGCGACTGGTCGCGGAAACCGAGGAGCAGCGGCGGGCCTTCGCCGACGCCGAAGCACGCCACAAAGCACGCCGACAAGCGCGCGGCGGGTAGCCACCGCGCCCGCCCCCCCGGAATATACGCCCACGGCCTGCTGTTGTTCGAGCAGCGCCTCGGCTATTGTATTCCACCCTTACATGGAACAGCGGGTTTCCTTCATGGACGCGCGACTCGTCGAGTCGCTGGATCGCGCGTTTTCAGAGCATGCAGGTGGAGCCGCCGCCATCGACGTAGCGGCGCTGCAGAAGGCGCTGGGGCTACAGAGCGACTATCTCGCGCGCCGCATGCTGGCGATCTTCGACGAGAACGGCGACGGCGTGATCAGCCGCGAGGAGTTCCTCGCGGGCGTCCGCAGGATCGTGTTCGGCACCACCCGCGACAAGCTGTCGTTCGCATTCCGTCTGCACGACCACAACGGCGACGGTGCGCTCGAGCGCGACGAGCTCTGCAGGATGATCGCCATCAGCCTGGCGGAGGACGACGTATCGGTCGGCGATGCGCATGTCGAGCGCCTGACCGACACACTGCTGTCCGAAGCCGACGTGAACCGCGACCAGCGTCTGTCGTTCGACGAGTTCGAAGCGGCGGTGCAGCGCCACCCACATCTGTTCGACCAGATGACGCGGAGCGAAGCGCGCTGGATCGCGCCGAACGAGGATCTGCTCGCGCGCTTCGGCACCGCACGCCCCAGGACCGGAGAACGGCTGCGCCGCTTCATCGACAACCGCCGGCCGCAGATCGGCTTCGTCACCGTCTGGGCGCTCGTCAACCTGGCGGTCATCGCGGTCACGCTGGCGCTTCCCGGCCACGCGCGCCACGGTCGCCCTCCGCCCGGTCTGTTCGTGAAGTTCGGCGACGCGTGCACCACCTGCATCGAGCTGAATGCGGCTCTGCTCTTCATCCCGGTGTTGCGGCGGCTCATGACCTGGCTGAGGCGCAGCCGCGCGGGCGGCGTGCTGCCGATCGACGATGCGCTCGACTTCCACCGCGTCGTCGGCACCAGCATGTTCGTCTTCGCGATCGGCCACGCTTCGGCGCGCATCTACGGCTACGTGGGCAGCGGCACGCTCGGCCGCGGGCTGCTCTCGCTGGAAGGCATCACGGGCCTTTCGCTGCTGGTCGTGTTCTTCGTGATGTGGTTTTTCGCGCGGGCGGCGATCCGTCGCTCGCATCGCTTCGAGCTGTTCTATTTCACGCACCTCCTGTACGTGCCGTTCATCGTGCTGGCCGCCATCCATGCCCCGGCGATCCTCGGCTTTGGCGCCCTGGCGCTGATCGGCCTCGTGATCGAGCAGTGGCTCCGGCACAAGCAGCGCTCGAGGCCCAGCGCCATCGTCAGCGCCGAAGCGCTGCGATCCGGCGTCACGCGCCTCGAGCTGGAACGGCCGCCCGGGTTCGCGGGGCTCGCGGGCGACTATCTGTTCCTGCGCGTGCCCGAGCTGGCGCGCCACGAATGGCATCCGTTCACGATCAGCAGCGCGCCAGAGAGCCCGCGCCTCACGCTGCACGTGCGTTCGCTCGGCAACTGGACGGGCGCGCTGCGCCGGCTGATCGAGTCGAAGACCGCAAACGGCGACCAGGCGCCGCTGCCGGTGCGCATCGACGGTCCCTACGGCTCGCCTACCGGGCACATCTTCGAGGCGCGCTACGCGGTGATGATCGGCGCGGGCATCGGCGTCACGCCCTTCGCGAGCGTACTGGAGAGCGTTCTCCACCAATCGCGGGGCGACAACGCCTCGTCCTCGGCGATCGAGAAGGTGCACTTCTTCTGGCTGAACCGCGACCAGTACTCGTTCGAGTGGTTCGCGGCGCTTCTGGCCGCGCTCGAGCAGAGCGACCAGGCGAATCGGCTCGATCTGCACATCCACATGACGGGCGGACGCGGCGGCCTGACCGCGGCGGGGCTCGAGGTCGCGCGCGAGCTGTCGAGGGACGCAGGGCTGCCCGACGTGGTGACGGGCCTGCGCTCGAAGACGCACATGGGCCAGCCGGATTGGCAGAAGGAGCTCGGTGCCATCAGGGACGAGCACGATCCCGAGCGCGTCCACGTCTTTTTCTGCGGTCCGCCCGGCCTCGGCCGGAAGATCCGTCCCGTCTGCGAAGAGCTCGGTTTGCCGTTCCGCGAGGAGCGGTTCTAGTCAGCGCTCCAGCACCTCTCTGATCTTCTTCAGCAGCGCGTGCGACGTGAACGGCTTCTGCAGAAAGCTGGCGTGCTCGGGCAGCGCGCCGCGGCGACTGAGCGCATCGTAACTGTGCCCGGACATGTACAGGCAGCGGAGCGAAGGCCGGATGCCAACGACCTTTTCGGAAAGCTCGCGTCCGTCGAGGCCAGGCATCACGATGTCGGTCAGGACCAGATCCACACCGCGCTCGGCGTCGCCCAGCACGGCCAGCGCCTCGGCGGCTGCGGCCGCCTCGATCACGCGGTAGCCGTTCGCTCGCAGGATGCGCCTGGTGGCGCGACGCACGCTAGGCTCGTCCTCGACCAGGAGAAGCGTCTCTCCTCCACGCAGCCTGGAAGGGGCGGTGGAAGACTTCCGGACCCGGCCCCCAGGCGGAGCGCTCGGCGGAAGGTACAGCGTGAACAGCGTGCCGCGCCCCGGCGCGGAATCCACCGTGATGTGACCGCCGCTCTGACGCACGATACCGTACACCGTCGACAGCCCGATCCCGGTGCCCTTGCCCGCCTCCTTGGTGGTGAAGAAGGGCTCGAAGATACGCGCCTGGGTCGCCGCGTCCATTCCAGAACCGGTGTCGCGCACGCTCAAGGTCACGTAGCTGCCGGGCGGGATCTCGGCGTGCTGCTCGAGCAGCGCCTGTTCCAGCTTCACGCGCCCGGCGGCGATCTCGATGCGGCCTCCCCGCTCCATCGCGTCGCGCGCATTGACAACGAGGTTGAGCACCACCTGCTCCAGCTGCCCGGGATCGACCAGGACGTAGCCATCGCCGTCGGACGAACTGTGAAGCTCGATGTCCTCACCGATGATCCGCTCCAGCATGCGGTGCATTCCGGCAATCAGCTCCGAAGGCCTCAGGCTCTGCGGCTGGAGCGTCTGGCGGCGGCTGAATGCCAGGAGCTGGCGCGTGACCGCGGCTGCGCGCAGCGACGCCTGCCGCACCTCATCCAGATCTTCGTAGAACGGGTGCTCCGGAGCGATTTCCGACAGGATCGCGTCGGTGTTGCCCAGGATGGCGGTGAGAAGGTTGTTGAAGTCGTGGGCCACCCCGCCCGCGAGCTGGCCGATCGCCTCCAGTTTCTGCACCTGACGGAACTGTGCCTCGAGCGACCGTTGCGCGGTCACGTCCTGCACGCTGCCGAGGATCCGGGCAATCTCGCCGCTTTCCACAGTGGGTCTTTCGCCGCGCGACACCACGATGCGCTCACTGCCGTCCGGTCGCCGTACGCGGTACTCCAGCTCGAACGGCTCGCCGTGCTCGATCGACTTCCCGACGGCCGTGACCACGCGCGCGCGATCTTCGGCATGTACCGCCTGCAGCCAGAGGTCCGGGGTTGCACGTACCGACCCCGGCTCGAGCCCCAGGATGCGGTAGTGCTCGTCGGACCAGTAGAGCTCGCCCTTGCCGGCGTCCCAGAGCCAACTGCCCAGGTGTGCGGTGCGCTCGGCGGCGGCGAGCGTCGCTTCGCTCCGGCGCAGCGCGTCCTCGGCCCGCCCGCGCCGGATGAACTGCGCGAACTGTTCGGCGATGTCCTCTGCCACGGCTAGAAGCTCGTCGGGCGCGATCAGACGCCGCCGCCCGGCAAGCCCGATCACCGCATCGACCTGTCCCGGCGCTCCAATCGGAACCGCGAACGCGGCGTGGGCCGACAAATCCTCGCGCAGTCGGCGGAACACCGGATCGTCGCTGTCCTCCACGTCGTCGGAGACGAGGGGAACGCCGTCGGCCCGGACCCGGCCGGCCAGCCCCTGCCCGCGTTCAAGCACCCGGAAGCTCTCGAGCTGCGCCTGGGAAAACGGCGGCAGATCCGGACGGATCCAGGCTTCCTCCAGGCGGAGCTGATCCGCCGCCGCATCGACCTTCCACAAGAGCCCCAGGTCGAGATCCAGATCCGTCGCGAGCTCGGGCAGAAGGTCACGAAGCGCCTCGTCGATGCTCGATGCCTGGCCGAGGCGACGCATCACAGCGGACTGCACCTGCTGGTACTGGCGAGCGCGTTTCTGTTCGGTCACGTCACGCAGCACCGACAGGTGGCGACCGGGAGTGATGTTTGCGGTCGCCGAGAAGTCCGCCACGCGAAGGCAACCGTCGGACCGGACGACAATGAGCTCGCCGCACGCGCTGCCCGCCTCGAGGAACGCGCGCCACCATGCCGCCACGTCGACCCCGGGCGGCGCGATGTCAGCGGCATTGAGAGCGATCGCCTCGTCGCGCGTCCGCCCCAGGAGCTCGCACGCCGCGGGGTTCACGTCGACGTAGTTCCCATCGTCGTCTGCGACAATCATGGCCTCGAGCGCGCTGTCGAACACGGCGCGGAACTGCCGCTCGCTCTGCTGCACGGCCCCCTCCGCCTCGAAGCGCTCGGTCGCATCGCGGAAGTTGACGACCAGCGCGCCAACGTCGGGCTCATCGAAACGATTGGTATCGATGCCTTCAATGACGCGCCACGAGCCGTCCTTGTGGCGCACGCGGCCCAGCGAACGCACGGCGACGCCGGGATGGTCAAGCGCCTCGGCGACCTCCTGCTGGACGCGCTCGAGATCCTCCGGGTGCACCAGCTCGGGAAAGCTCCTGCCGACCAGCTCCTCCGGCGCATAGCCGAGCACGCGCTGGCAGGACTGGCTCGCGTAGACCACCTTGCCGCCGGCATCGAGCAGCGCGATGCCGTCGGAGCTGTTTTCGACCAGCGCGCGAAAGCGCGCCTCGGAACGACGTAACGCGTCCTGCGCCTGGCGCAGCAGCACCGGCGCCTGGCTCGAACCGGAGACGACCGCGTCGACCTTCTCCTCGACCAGCGCGCGCACCGTGGCCTCCAATCGGGCCAACCGGGCGCGGAGGCCGGCCACTTCGTCCCCCTTCGAGCTCACGCCCCCCACCCCGCGCCCGCGACAAGAACGCGCAACACGCTGTCGCGGTCGCCCAGGTCCCCCACGACGAACACCGGCGGGTCCGGCTCGAGCCGGACCAGCGTCGGTGTCACGATGATGCCGTCGTCCAGCGCGCGCATCGGTTCCTCGAGCACGTCGACCACTTCAACGGCGCAGTCGCTGCCGAGCCCGTCGCGGCACAGTGCGCGCAGGTTGTCGAGGGCGGCGACGGAGTTGGGTGCCGTGCCGGCGATGTAGAGCCTGAGACGCAGCGGCGCCGCTTCGCCCTCCGGAGCCCCGGACTTCGCTGCGGGAGCCAAGCTCATCGCCTCCGCTGGCGCGCCGGGCGACGCCCACTTTCGTCAGGCGACATCTCGCTGCGAAGCACGCGAGTCGTCTGCTCGCGGCGACGCGACTGCTCGGCGTAGGCCTCCGCTTCACCGCGGCCCAGCTCCAGCTCCGCCTTCTGGGCATCGAGCTCCTGCTGGAGCGCGCTGACGCGCCGCTCGGTCTCGTGGATCTTCTGCTCGACCTCGAGACGGCGGCGCCGGCCCTCGCGTTCCTCGGCCTGCCGGACCCGACGCTCCTGCTCCTCCTTCTGCCAGCGGAGCGTGCCCATCAGGACCTCGCCCTCGGCGGTGTACACGTCGGTCAGCTTGACGCCCTCGTCGCCCAGAATGAGCTCGCGCATCTGGTTCGAATGCTTCATGCCACGTGACTTGACGATGGTCAGAGCCCGGTTCCGCTCGCCCCCGTGGACGAGATAGCTGAGGTGGATCCAGGTGTCTGAAATCGTCGAGATGTTGGCGGCGGTGGACTCCAGGCCGCCTGCGACCGTGTCGAGCAACGACGTCGACAGGATCGTGACGCCGCGGCTCTTGGCAAAGTCCAGCAACTGCACCGAGGTGTCCTTGCCGGCAGGGCCTCCGGCAAGCTCGAGTGCGGAGATAGGGTCGATGACTACCGCGCGCGCATCGTGCTCCTCGATGAGCCGCACGATGCGCTGCACGTGGGCGATCGCGCTCATGGCGCGCGTGCGCGTCGACAGCATGCCGAGCAGCCCGCTCTTTTTGTGGGGGCCGAGATCCACCCCGACCGAGCGCAGATTGCGTACGATCTGCTCGGGCGCTTCGTCCAGGCTGACGTACAGCGAGCGATCGCCGCGCCGACAGGCGGCGTCGAGGAACGCGCCGGCCAGGGTCGACTTCGCCGTGCCGGGCGCCCCGGAGATCAGCATCGACGCGCCCCGGAAATACCCGCCGCCGAGCATCTCGTCGAGTCCGCGCACGCCGGAGCTGACTCGCTCGGTGTACGCCCGGTACGAGAGCTCGGGCTCGTGGTGACCGACCACCTCGATGCCGCGATCGGAGATCACCAGCGGCACCTCGTCCGATGAGTGGGCGCCGCCGCGGTATTTGACGACCCTCAGGCCGCGTACGCCGCTGCGGCCAAGCTCGCGGTGATGCAGCGATACCGTACAGTCCGTCATGTACTCCATGAACGAGCGCTCGGGGGGGAGTTGGTCGCCGCTCCGTGCCGCCTTCGCCGTGAAGATCCCGGTCAAGCCGCTGTCCATGAGCCAGTCGTGGATGCGGTAGATCTCGCGCCGCTCCGCGGCCGGATCGTCGAGCACGCCGAGCAGCACGTCGACACCATCGAACACGACGCGCTTGGCACCGGTGCGCTTCTGGAGCGCGCCCAGCGCCGAGAGCAACCCGAGCAGATCGAAATCCCCGCCCTGCACCACGGAACGCGACAGGCGCGCATCGAGGAAATGCACGCCCGACTTCGGCGCTCCGGGCTTCCAGCCGAACGACGCAGCGTTCTCGACGAGCTGGCGCGGCGGCTCCTCGAAGCAGACGAAGATGCCGGGCTCCTTGAAACGGCTTGCTCCGTTCAGCAGCGTCTGCAGCGCCAGCACGGTCTTGCCGGTGCCGGGTGCGCCGAGGAACAGCGAGGTCCGACCGCGCGGCAGCCCGCCGCCGGCCAGCGCGTCGAGCCCTTCCACACCGGTGGGCACCCGACCCGGCCGTGCGCCCACATCGCTTCGCGCCATCGAACGATCCTCCAGCGTCGACGGCGGCAGTTCAAGCAGCGAATCCGGAATGGATGATGGTTGCGGGACCATATTTCTGGGGCGCACACGACAATAGGAGTCTAGCGTCCGTACCAACCCCTATTTCCCCGCCTCGTGCTTCTAGCCCGAGGCGCCGCTCTGCTTTTGCCTGCGGCTGTCCAGGCTGAACGGCCCGCCGCCGAAGTACGCGAGCAGGAGCGCACCGCCCAGCATCGACACGTTCTTCATGAACATGATCTGCTGGATCTGGTGCATCATGGGGTCGTGCACGCTCCAGAACGCGTGCATGAACAGGGTGACGGGGACGAGGAACGCCACCAGGAGCCAGGCCCCGAGCTTGGTCCGGTAGCCGAGCGCGACACTGAGCCCGCCCGCGAGCGCCATCACGCCCGACAGCGGCACGGCGATTGTCGCCAGTGGCACTCCGGCCGAAGCCGCGTAGCCGATGGTCTGGCTGGAGAAATGATGGAACGCCGCGCTCACGAAGATCGCGGCAAACAGCACCCGGCCGACCGGGACGGCAACGCCGAGCGCGCCCGCACCAGTCTCGCCCTGGGTCCCTCTGCGACTGTGGAACGACTCTGCGCTGGTAGTCATGGCTCTCCTTTTCATTGCGGGCCGTGCGGGAAGCCGCACCCAGGAGCTTTATCTGGGGCGACAGGTCTGGCGCGACAAGCGCTCGAAGCGGGAACTCTTTGTTGCGTGATGAGCAACAATCTTCGCAGCGGCCGCTCGGCCGGGGGCGCTCGCCGCACCCTGAACAGGCTTCAATGGGCGTTCTGCCGGCAATGAAGAGGCACCCGGCGCCCGGCCGCCCTGTGGGTGCTGGCGCAACAACGCGGAGCGGACTAGCTTCCCTGGACTTCGCCGGGCCTCGCCGCCCCTGTCCCCTGTCGCGAGCTCCGGTCGAAACGGAGAAGAACGGGAAGCAATGTTCACCTGGGTAGCGAAACGTGTCTTCGGCACCTCGAACGAGAGGACCCTGCGCAAGATGCGCCCGAGGGTCGCCGCCATCAACGACCTCGAGCCGAAGATCAAGAAGCTGAGCGACGCCGAGCTCCAGGCCAAGACGCCGGAGTTCAAGGAGAAGCTCGACAACGGCGCGAGCCTGGACGACCTCCTGGTCGAAGCCTTTGCCGTGTGCCGCGAGGCCGGCCGCCGGGTGCTCAAGATGCGGCACTACGACGTGCAGCTCGTCGGCGGCATGGTGCTCCACAAGGGCTCCATCGCCGAGATGAAGACGGGCGAAGGCAAGACCCTCGTCGCGACGCTGCCGATCTACCTGAACGCGCTCGAGGGCAAGGGCGTGCATCTGGTCACGGTCAACGACTACCTGGCCACGCGCGACGCCGAGTGGATGGGCAAGCTGTACAACTTCATGGGCCTGAGCATCGGGACCATCGTCAACCAGCAGCCCGACCACGAGAAGCGCGCCGCCTACCGCTCGGACATCTGCTACGGGCAGAACAACGAGTTCGGCTTCGACTACCTGCGCGACAACATGAAGTTCTCGGCGCTGGACTACGCGCAGCGCAGCCTACGCTACGCGATCGTCGACGAGGTGGACTCGATCCTGATCGACGAGGCGCGCACGCCGCTCATCATCAGCGGCCCGGCCGAGGCCGCCAGCGAGAAATACCGCACGATCAACGAGGTCATGGCCCGTCTGCGCAAAGACGAGCACTACCTGGTCGACGAGAAGGCCTTCACCGTCACCTTCACCGATGACGGCGTCGAGACGGTGGAGCGGATGCTGGGCGTCAGCAACCTGTACGACCCGGTCAACGTCCAGACGCTGCACATCGCCAACCAGCTCCTGCGCGCGCACGCCCTGTACAAGCGCGATCAGCACTACATGGTCAGCCAGGACGGCAAGGTGCTCATCGTCGACGAGTTCACTGGCCGCGTGCTGGCCGGGCGCCGCTGGAGCGACGGCTTGCACCAGGCCGTGGAGGCCAAGGAAAACGTGCCGATTCAGGAAGAGAGTCGCACGATGGCCACCATCACCTTCCAGAACCTGTTCCGGCTCTACGACAAGCTCGCCGGCATGACCGGCACGGCCGAGACCGAATCGCAGGAGTTCTCGAGCACCTACGAGCTCGACGTGACGGTGATCCCCACGAACAAGCCGCTCATCCGCAAAGACGGCCACGACATGGTCTACAAGACGGAGCGCGAGAAGTTCACGGCCGTCATCCGCGAGATCATGGAGGAGCACGAGAAGGGGCGTCCCGTGCTCGTAGGCACCACCAGCGTGGAGAAGAGCGCTGCCATCGCCCGCATCCTCAAGAAGAAGAAGGTGCCGCACCACGTACTGAACGCGAAGCACCACGAGAACGAGGCGTTCATCGTGGCGCAGGCGGGCCGCAAGCGCGCCATCACGGTCAGCACGAACATGGCCGGCCGGGGCACGGACATCCTGCTCGGCGGCAACCCGGAGATGCTCGCGCGCTGGGAGTTCAAGGAGACCGACCGCGACCCGGATGCGGAGCCCGAGGAGTTCGCCGAGCTGGTGAAGAGCCTGGAAAAGAGCTGCGCCAAGGAACAGAAGGAAGTGCTCGAGCTCGGCGGCCTGCACATCCTGGGCACCGAGCGGCACGAATCACGACGCATCGACAACCAGCTGCGCGGCCGCGCCGGACGCCAGGGCGACCCCGGATCCAGCAGCTTCTACCTGTCGCTGGAAGACGACCTGATGCGCATCTTCGCCGGCGACAAGGTGAAGAACCTCATGGACCGCATGGGCATGCCCGACGACGAGCCGATCGAGCACCCCATGGTGTCGAAGAGCATCGAGAACGCGCAGGGCAAGGTCGAGGAGCGCAACTTCGACATCCGCAAGAACCTGCTCGAGTACGACGACGTGATGAACGCGCAGCGCAAGACGGTGTACTCGCTGCGCCAGGCGCTGCTCATCGGACGCTACGAGCCGGAGGAGATCGACGAGCTCGGCAAGCCCACCGGCAAGGTGAAGAAGGTCGAGATCGACGCGAAGATCGCCGAACAAGTGACGCCTCTCGTCGGGCAGCTGGTAGGCATGTTCTGCGAGGAGCCGGTCCAGCCGCAGGGCGATGACGGCAAGGCGCGCGCTCCGACGAAGAGCGAGCTGGAAAAAGCCGGCAAGCTGGTCGAGCTCGACTCGCTGCAACGCGAAGTCTACAGCCTGTGGGGCATCAAGCTCGACATCGAGACCCGCTCGAAGAAGCTCACCCCCATCAAGGTCTACGACGAGCTCTGCGATCTGGTGCCGCGCGGTCTGTCGGAGCAGCGCGAGCGCATGCTCGACCTCATCGACCGCGTCGTCGCAGCCATCGTCGAAGAGAGCTGCCCCGCCAACAAGCCTCCCGAGGACTGGGACTGGAAGAGCATCCGCGACGGCTTCACGGAGCATTTCAAGGGCGAAATCGAGGACGACATCGAGGACTTCGGCGACCGGGACCTGCTCGTCCAGGAGCTCTACAAACACGCCGAGAAGGCCTACTTCAAGAAGGAGGAGGAGCTCGGCGTTGATCTCGCGATGCGCATCTTCCGCCACATCTACCTCGAGACGATTGACGAGGAGTGGGTCGACCACCTGTCAGCCATGGAGCACCTGCGCGACGGCATCGGTCTGCGCGGCTACGGGCAGAAGGACCCGAAGGACGAGTACAAGAAGGAAGGCTACAACTTCTTCCTGAACATGATGGCTCGCGTGTCGGGCATGGTGCTCATCAAGCTGTTCGAGGTGCAGATCCACCGCCAGGAGGAGATCGAGGCGCTCGAGCACGAGGCCGAGGCGCGCCACCAGGAGGAGCTGGAGCACGCCATCGCCCGCCATCCGGGCGAGCCGCCCACGGTCAACGCCGACGCATCCGACGATCCGCTGGCGCTCGCTCGCGAAGTGGCGAGCATGCCGCCGCCCGCGCCGGTTTCTACCGGACCCAAGATCGGCCGCAACGATCCCTGCCCCTGCGGCTCGGGCAAGAAGTTCAAGAAGTGCCACGGCGCCGCGCTGGAAGAGGACGACGAGGATCAACCGCGCGCCTGACGATTTCTACGCGCGGCGGGAAAGCGAGCCGCCGAGCCGCGGCAGCCTCGATCGGATCGCGCTCATCGGGCTGATCGTTGCTACCCTGCTCGCCGCGGGCGGATACGCAGCCTACCAGTGGCGCCGCGTCGTCGTCACCGTCCAGAGCGAAGCTCCGCCCAACGTGCCCCTCACCGACATCGCGCTCTCGGTGCGCGGCAGCAGTGCATCCATCAAGCAGCTCGCACGCGGGCAAGCCGTCGAGCTGGTGCCGAAGCCCGACGGCGAGTCCGGCCTGGTGCTCCAGTACAAACTCGGTCGCAGGCAGTGTCAGTGGGACGGCGGCTACGTCGAGCCGGCCGGCGGCTACAGGGTCCTGCTCACGATTCGCGGCTGCGGCAACGTCCTGCTGCGGACGACGTTATGGCCGCGGTGACTGTCAGGGCTTGAGCATCGTGAGCAGCGCTCCCGCCGCGAGCTGCGGCTGGTACGGGTAGCTCACCTGGTCCATCTGGTCGACGCCGAGCACGACGGCGACGAGCAGCGCGCCGATCTGCTCGGGATCGACGTCGCTGCGCACGGTGCCGGCCTCCTGCCCTTCGCGGGCCGCGTGGGCGACGCGGCGTACGGCTTCGTCCAGCACGGCAACGTAGCGTTCGCGGAGCTCCGGCGCGCGCGCACACGCCTGCATGAACTGGTAGGACGCCACGGTGCTCTGCATCGGCAGGACGTGCTCCTCGGCGGCCTGGGCGAACACGCGGATGGTCCGCTCCAGATCGAGCGCCGCGTCGCCGGTGGCGATGATGGCGTCGAGCAGCCCGCGCAAGAGCCGCTCCATCACCGCTGCGATCAGATCGTCGCGATCCTTGAAGTGCACGTAGAACGCGCCGCGCGTGTAGCCGGCGCGCGCGCAGATCGCATCCAGGCTCGGCGCTTCCAGCCCCTGCTCGCCGAAGGCCGCCATGGCCGCGTCGACCAGCGCCTCCCGCGTCTCCTGCTTGGACTGCTCGCGCGAGCCAGCCTTGCTGCGCGAGGGCGTCTTGGCGGATTCCGGAGCGGGTGCGGCGCGGCGCGCGCCCGATGACGACGAGCGGCCGGACATATGCCGACGAATACCACCCCCGCGGCGACCTTGCCGGAAGCTTCAACGAATCCCAGCGGATCGCCGGGGGGTCCTGGCAGCCGCTCCACGGCCCGGGTCGCGCAGCTCCCGCGCCGCCCCTGCCCCCTCTGCCTCCACACTTGACATACGTCATCGTATGTAGACACTACGGGGATGACATACGGCTTCGTATGTTCGCCGTCGGGAGCGGAAACATGAGCGCGCAGGCTGGATCCGGCTGGAAGCTGCCCGGGCAACCCCGCGACGCGGCGCAGCCGCTTCCCGCTGCCAGGCTCTGGCTCCGTCACCTCGCGTGCTTCGTGCTGCCGCTGACCACGCTCGGCTTCGCGCTCAGCGGACCGCATCGCTGGTACGCGGCGCTGCCCTGGTTCGGCGTCGTCGTGGCGAGCGTCATGATCGACACCCGCTCGGGCCCGGCGCGGCGCCAGCCCGACTCCGCGCTGCCCGCGTGGCCGTTCAACGCGGTGCTGTATGTGCTGGTCGCGCTGCAGGTCGCCAACATCGTGCTCACCGCCCGGCTCGTCTCGATGTCGGGCCTGTGGTCGGCCGATGCGCTCGTCGCGGCGCTGCTGGTCGGCGTCAACTCGGGCTACTCCGCCATCGTCGTCGCCCACGAGCTGGTGCACCGCCGCGAGAAGCACCTGCAGCTGCTCGGACGGCTGCTGCTGTGCACGGTGATGTACGAGCATTTCTTCACGGAACATGTGCGCGGCCACCACGCGCGCGTCGGCACGCCGGAGGATCCGGCTACGGCGCGCTTCGGCGAGAGCTACCGCCAGTTCTGGCGGCGTACCGTGCCGGCGCAGTTCCGGAGCGCGTGGCGGCTCGAGACCAGACGGCTCGGCGACGTCGAGATGAAGTGGTACGATCGCCGCATCCTGAAGAGCCGCGTGCTGCACGGCGTGGCCCTGGAAGTGTCGCTGGCCGCGGCGCTTGGCGTCGCGTTCGGACCGGCCGCGCTCATCGTGTTCCTGCTGCAGGCTCTCGGCGCCGTGCGCCTGCTCGAGGCCGTCAACTACTTCGAGCACTGGGGTCTGGCGCGCACGGAGCGCAAGGTGCGGCCCATCGACTCGTGGGACACGGAATCGTGGTTTTCGCTCTACACGCTGGTCGGCCTGTCGCGCCACGCCGATCACCACGCCCACGCCTCGCGCCCGTACCAGAAGCTCCGCCACTTCGAAGAGAGCCCCAAGCTCCCCCGCGGCTACTTCGGCATGGTCGTGCTGGCGATCACGCAGAACCGCCGCTTCCAGAAGCTGATGACCGCCGAGCTCCGCCGGCGGCAGCTGGGGCCGTTTTCGCCCTGAGCCAGCCAGGCGTTATTTCTTTCAACAGGGGGCGCCCGCAGGCAGCGGCTTGCGTTGACGCGCGGCCACTGACACCCTGTCTGTGAGGAGACACCTGATGCGCATTTCCACTTCGCTGCTGGTCAGCATGGCTCTGCTCGCCGGCGCGTGCGGCGGCTCCAACAGCGCGTCGGGCAGCCACACCGACGCCAGCACGTGTAGTGTCGGGGCTCTCGGCTGCGCCTGCACGACCGGAGGCGGATGTGATCCCGGCGATCACTGCGACCCCGCGCTGCACATCTGTGTCTCGAATATCGGGAGCGGCGGCTCCGGGGGCGCGGGCGTGGAAGCGGGCGCAGGCAGCGGCGGCACGTCGGGCAGCGGGGCGGCTGGCTCGGCAGGCGCCTCGGGGTCGGGCGGGACCGCGGGCGCAGGTGGAACATCGAGCTCGGCCGGCACCGGCGGAGCGGGCGGTCTCCCCGACGGCATCGGCATCCTCCCTTGCGGCGGCACCACCTGCACGGCGCCGCAGGCGTGCTGCTACAAATATCAACAGGTCACCGGATCCTCCACCTACCAGTCGTCGTGGACCTGCATCGATCCGTCGACAACTTCCTGCGCCAGCTGCACTGGCACAAATTGCCGGGTCACGCTGATCGAGTGCCACGGCAAGGGCGATTGTGCCAGCGGTCAACTGTGCTGTGGCACGTTCAACGGCTCGAAAACCGGCTACGCCTCGCTGGCGTGCAGTTCCCAGTGTTCGGCGCCGGGGTCCATATGTGATCCCAACGACCCCCAGCCGTGTCCGATCCAGTTTACCAAGATGGTCTGCAACGACACCTCCATGCTCCCGGGCTATCACAACTGTGCGTACCCGTGACGAAGCCCAGGTCCAGCTACATGTCCTTCGCGCAGCGGAACCCGGCGACGAGAATGCGGAAGCGTCCCGGGTGGTGCACGCGGTTGCTCGAGCGCAGACCCTTCACGAAGTAGTTGTACGCGCCGCCGCGGAGCACGCGGTCGCAGTCGACGGGGATCGGGTTCGTTCCGGTGAAGCCCTGCTGGTTGTGTTTGCGCAGCCAGTCCTGCGTCGTCTTGATCTCCGCACAGCTGCCCGGGATGCCCTTGTCGGCAGTGGGGCGCCGGTAGGCGTACGGATCGTAGTACGTCGCGGTCCACTCCCATACGTTGCCGGCCAGGTCGAGGTGACCGTACGGACCGGCGCCCGCCGGATAGGATCCAACTGGCGCCGTCGTTCCGGCGCAGGGCGGCGGGCCTCCGGAGTAGCAGCCGCGGGTGTGGTCCGGCGGCGTGTTTCCCCACGGATACTTGCGTCCGTCGTTGCCGCGCGCGGCGTGCTCCCACTCCGCTTCGGTCGGCAGGCGCTTGCCGCGCCACTTGCAGTAGGTCACGGCGTCCTGCCAGCTCACGGCCGACACCGGCTGTTTCGGATGCCGGAACTCCGAGTCCGGGCCTGCGTGGAACTTCACCGCCGCGTCGGTGCGGTACATGCGGCACACCTTGGCGTGCACGCACTCCATGTACGCCTCGTTGGTCACCTCGGTCTTGTCGAGCAGAAAGCCCTTGATGGTGACCTTGTGCGCCGGATGCTCGTCCTTCTCGCCGCCTTCGTCCGCGCCCATGACGAACGTGCCGCCGGGCACGGGCAGCATGTCGGGCGGGATGTCGGCGTGGGCTGCCTCCGCACCGGCTTCGGTGGGCGCGGCGTCGGCGTTTCCCGCGTCGCCGGAGGCGGGTGCGGCCGACTCCGCGGGTGCGGCGGATTGCACGAGAGGAGCCGTGGAAGCTGCGGGCGCCGGCGCGGCACGCGGAGCGGGCTGGGATTTGGGCTCGGAGGTTCCGTTGCAGGCGACGAGCAGGGCTCCACACAGAACGAGGTGGCGGCGATACATCGCTCCCTGGCTTACGCCATCGCGGCGGGCCTAGGCAAACCGGATGCCTACGTCGACCCCGGGGCCGGTCTCGCGATTTCGGCCGGCGGCGGGACTGCCCGCAGCCCTGGCCACGTGGCAGGATAGCGCGCCATGTCCCCCGCCCGCCTAGCGCGCATTCCGGCCGTCGCGCTCGCCCTGCTCGCTTGCGGGTGCGGGTCGCCCGCGCAGAAGACCCCGCCCGTGGTGCTGACCGACGGTTCCGTCAGCGTGCGCATCGCGCTCTCGCCGTTCGGGATGGAAATCAGGGACGCCGACGGCCAGCCGGTGCTCGACACGCTCCACGGCACAAGCAACGACCCGTACGGCTCGCTCGCGGCGACGGTCGACGATCCGATCTTCGTCGCCAAGTCGCTGCCCGGCTGGGACGGCTACCTGGCGCAGGATGGGCCCTGGCACCACGCCGGCGAGGCGACGCTGCTCGAGTCGACCGATAGCTCGGCAAAGCTGGAGCTCCAGGGCCGCGGCGTGAAGATGGAGCTCGACATCGCGCTCGACGGGCCGCGCGTGCGGCTGCACGTCGTGACGGAGCAGGCTTCGGGCGCCGACAAGCCGTTCAACAAGATGACGATGGCATTCGGCTCGGGGACAGGCGAGCACTTCTTCGGCATGGGCGAGCGCTTCGCCACCGTCGATCACCGCGGCTGGCCCATCTACAGCTGGGCCGAAGAGGGCGCGCTCGGAAGGGGCGAGAACGCGCCCGTGGCGAAGGACAACCCGTACCCGAACGGGCCGTCGATGACCTACTTCCCGGTGCCGTTCTTCCTCTCGAATCGCGGCTACGCGGTGCACCTGGATACGACCTTCCGCACCGAAGTGTATTTCGACAGCGACCAGGACGACGCCTGGCGCTTCGACGTGAACGCCGACCACTTCGACGCCACGGTGTACGTGCACAAGGACCCGCTGGCGTCGCTCACCGACTACACCGCCGACACGGGACGCCCGATGATTCCCGCATCCTGGGCGTTCGGACCGATCCGCCGCGTCGGCGACAAGGACCTGGTGAACGGCGAGCCGGATTGGCAGTTGATGCGCGAAAAGCACGTCCCCTGCACCGCCGTCGACGACTCGGTGCACTTCCTGCCCGCGCTGTCGCAGACCGGACGCGAGACCGAGCTTTCCACCTGGACCAAGGAGCTGCACGACGCAGGCTACAAGGCGCTGGCGTACAACAACCCGTACGTCGCCGCCGACAACGCGAACTCCGCCTCGGACTACGCCTACGGCGTCCAGAACAACTTCTTCGTGCGCGGCCCCGACGGCAAGCCCGAGCTGACCGAGTTCATCTCGGGAACGCTGCTCGAGGTCGCTGAAATCGATTTCACCAACCCCGCCGCGGCGGCCTGGTTCAAGACGCTGCTCACGCGGACGCTCCAGCTCGGCTACGACGGCTGGATGCACGACTTCGGCGAGTACACGCAGCGCGACGCCATGCTGCACGACGGCCGCCGCGGCAAGGAAGTGCACGACGAGTATCCCGTGCTCTCGGCGAAGACCGCGCACGACCTGCTCGAGAGCGAGCGCCCCGGCAACTACCTGTTCTACGTGCGCTCCGGCTACAGCGGCACGCAGAAGTACGTCCCCGCCGTCTGGGAGGGCGACGCGGAAGCGACGTTCGACAACACCCTGGGGCTGCCCTCGGCGATTCGCGCCGGCGTGAACCTGTCCATGTCCGGCGTACCCTACTGGGGCAGCGACATGACCGGTTTCAAGTGCATCACGAGCGCGCCCAACGACAAGGAAGTGTGGCTGCGCTGGGTGGAGGTCGGCGCCGTGTCGCCGATCATGCTGGAGGAAAATGCCTGCTCCAACCCCGTCGGCGGCAAGAAGACGAAGTGGAAGCTCTGGAACGACGACGAGACCATCCAGATCTACTCCAAGTACGCCGGGCTCCACACGCGCCTGATGCCGTACTTCATGGTGCTGGCAAGGAAGGCACACGAGACCGGAATACCGATCACGCTCCATCCCTTCCTGCTGTTCCCGGATGATCCGCACAGCTGGGCGGTCGACGACGCGTACTTCCTCGGACCGGCGCTGTACGCCTGGCCCGTCGTCAAGCGCGGACAGACGGAGAAGACCGGCTGGCTGCCACCCGGCCAGTACGTCGACATGGACGACTTCAAGGTGTACTCGGGCGGCGACCAGCAGGTCACCGTTCCGGCGCCGCTCGACAAGCTGCCGCTGCTGCTCGTGGCCGACCAGATCCTGCCGATGCTCGATGCGTCGATCGAGACACTGGCCCCCGCGACGGATCCGTCGGTCGTCACGCCGCAGACCGTTGCTGATCGGCTGGACGTGAAGGTCGCGCTGTCGCCGGGCGGGCATGCCGAGCTGACGCTGAACGACGGCACGCGGCTGGTCGCCGATCGACTCGATACAGACCACAAGAATCCGGACAACCTCCAGAACGTCGCCGCCGACCAGGTCGCCGACTGCGCGGCCTGCTACCACGGGGAGAAGACCGGCGACGTGGACCGGCTGCAGGTGACTACGGCGCTCTCCACGGGCTCGGACATCACGCTCGCCGACGTGCATCTCGTGGTGCGAAATAGCCCGATGCGGCGCATCCGCTGGGACGTGGCGCGCCTGCACTGAGCCGCCTGCCGAGACATGGCACCCCTTCCCCGAGCCGTGGTATTGCCGGCACCGTGATCGAGGTCGAGCACCTGACGAAGGACTACGGCACCGTGGTCGCGGTGCGCGACGTGTCCTTCCAGGTGGGGCGGGGCGAGGTGGTCGGCTTCCTCGGGCCGAACGGCGCCGGCAAGAGCACCACACTGCGCATCCTGGCCGGCTTCCTCGGCGCGACCGCGGGGCGGGTGCGCATCGATGGTCACGACATCGTCGAGGAATCGATCGAAGCGCGGCGCTGTATCGGGTACATGCCCGAAGCTTCGCCGCTGTATCCGGAAATGCGCGTACGCGAGTACCTGCGCTTCCGCGCCGCGGTCAAGAAGGTGCCGCGCCGCGAGCGCGACTCGGCGGTGGACCGTTCGATGGAGCAGGCGGCGGTCACCGAGATGTCGGGGACGCTGATCGGACACCTGTCCAAAGGCTACCGGCAGCGCGTGGGCCTCGCCGACGCGCTCGTGTCGAACCCGCCGCTGCTCATCCTCGACGAGCCGACGGCCGGGCTCGATCCAAACCAGATCCGCGAGGTGCGCCGGCTGGTGCGCGAGCTGGGCGAGTCGCACACGATCCTGGTCTCGACGCACATCCTGTCCGAGGTCGAGTCGACCTGTGACCGCGCCGTGGTGATCGACCGCGGGCGGCTGGTGGCACAGGGGACGCTGGAAGAGCTCCGGGCCCGGCGCGCAGCGTCCGGCGCGGTGTTCGTGCTGCGCGATCCGGACAAACGCGCGCGCTCGCTCTTGTCGAAAGCCGAAGGTGTGAAGAAGGCGAGCTCCGCCGCGGCGGGCGACGACGGCCTGCTGCGCGTGCGCGTCCGCTATGAAAAGGACGTGGAGGATCCGGGCGCGCTGCTCGAAGGCCTCGTCGCAAAGCTCGTGGCAGCGGACATCGGGGTGCGCGAGGCGAGCCCCGCGCGCGCCACGCTGGAAGAAGTGTTTGCCTCGCTGACACGCGCGGAAGCCGACGAGAGCGACGACGACGAGGAGCACGATTCGTGAGCGGCTTCTCGGCGGTCTACAAGCGCGAGATGTTGAGCCTGTGGGTCACGCCGCTGGCCTGGGTCTTGCTCGTCGTGTTCCTGCTTTTGCAGGGCTACAGCTTCTACTCGATCGTCCTGCATTTCTCCCAGGTCTCGCAGGTCAGCCTCGATACCGGCCCCGTGCAGGCCTACTTCGGGCAGTCCATCTTTCTGCCGCTGCTCCTCTTGATGCTTTGCCCCGCGCTCACCATGCGCGTGTTCGCGGAGGAACGACGCAGCGGCACCATCGAGTCGCTGCTCACCGCTCCGGTGACGCCGACGGCGGTGGTGCTGGCCAAGTACCTGGCCACGTTCACGACCTACCTCGTGATCTGGGCGCCGACGCTGCTCTACGTGGTCATCCTGCGCAAGACGGGTCATGTCGACTGGCACGTGGTCGGCTCGAGCTACGTGGGCGTCATCGGAATCGGCGCGGGCTACCTCGCCGTGGGCACGCTCATGAGCGCGATGACGAAGAGCCAGGTGCTCGCGCTCTTGTTCACGATCCTGGCGCTGGTGGGCCTGTTCATCATCGGCATCGGCGAGTACATCTTCCAGCCGGGGCTGATGCGCGACATCTGCGCTCACGTTTCGGCCTTCTCGCAGCTCGACGAGATGTCCAAGGGCATCGTCGACCTCAGGCGCCTGGTCTTCGACGCCTCGCTGGTCGCGCTTCCGCTGTTCGTCACGACGCGGGTCGTGGACTCGTGGAGGTGGGGCTAGTGGCGGAAGAGCGCAAGAACAAGCGCAGCACCTCGCCGGTGGAACGCGCCCAGACGCCCGAGCGCGCCGCGGGATCCGTCACGCGTTCGTTCAAGGCGCTCGCCGCCGCCGGCGTGCTCGCCGCAGGGGTCATCGCGATCACGGTCAACGTCCTGGTCGCGCGCTTCTACAAGCGCTGGGATTGGACGGAGGCGGGGCTGTACACGCTGTCGAACGCGACGGTACAGACGCTGCATTCGCTCCGCGACCCGGTGCAGATCATCGTGCTGCTCAGCGCCAGCGACAACCTGACCCAGAGCGTGCACCACATGCTCGACGCCTACCGGGCCGAGACCACCGAGCTCGAACCGCGCTTCATCGACCCGGACAAGAACCCCGCAGAATTCCTGGCTATCCAGAAGAAGTACGGCATCCAGGCCGGCAAGACCGAGGACGGGCGCGTGGTCACGGACGCCAGCATCGTCGTCGCGCGCGGCAGCCGCCACTGGTTCATCACCACCGACGACATGATGTCGTATAGCGACAAGACCGGGAAGGTCCGACCGAAGCTCGAGCAGGCACTGACCGAAGGCATCGCCAACGTGCTCGATCGCGACCAGGCCGAGGTCTGCTTCACCAAGGGCGAAAAGGAGATCCCGATCGACGACGCAGGCCCGACGGGCCTGGGCGAGCTGCACTTCCGTCTGCAGAAGGGCAACTACAAGGTGAAGGTGGTCGACACGCTGACGCCGTCGCGCGGCCCGCGCTTTTCCGGCTGCCGCGTCGTGGTCATGGCCGGCCCACAGGACCGCGTCCCGGCGCGCACCGCAAAGGAAATTGCGGACTACCTGAAGGGCGGCGGCAACGTGCTGCTGCTCGTCAATCCCGTGCTGGACGACGACAACAAGGTCCGCCCGACGGGGCTCGAGCCCGTCGCGGAGCTGGGCGGCATCCGCTTCGACAACGACTTCATCATCGAGCAGGACCCTTCCGCGCGCCTGCCCAGCGGCCTGGGCGCGAACTTCTTCGCCGTTCCGAAGCAGCACGGCATCACCAAGGCGCTGTTCGACGACGACGGCAAGCCGCGCTTCCGCGTGCTCGTGGAGGACGCGCAGAGTCTGAAGACGACGACCTCCGGTACGCCCGACGCGTTGCTCGTCTCCAGCCCCTCCGCGTTCAGCATCAATAACCTCGGTCCGTTCGTTCAGGGCGACAAGGACGTCGTCAAGGGCCCCGACAATCCGGGCGGCCCCTTCACCGTGGCCATGGCATCGGAGCTGCCGAAGCCCAAGGGCGACAAGGACAGCCACGGCCCACGCCTGGTCGTCGTCGGAACCGTCAACGTCGCCTGGTCGCAGAGCTGGCGCGACAGCACGCTGCTCGGCGACAGGCTGTTCGTGGAGAACGCGATCTCGTGGCTGGCGGCCCGTCCCACACTGGTCAGCGTGCCGGAGAAGCCCTCGCACGACGTCGGCCTGAGCCTCACGGAGGACTCCATCGCCGAAGTCCGCAACTACGTGCTGCTCTACATGCCGGGCGCGGGGCTGCTCCTGGCGGCGTTCATCCTGCTGCGCCGCCGCGCTGCCGAGAAGCGCTCGCGCCGGGGCAAGGACGAGGATTGATGGCGTCTCCGCTGCGGCACCGATGGGTCAATATCGCCCTGGTCGTCGTTGCGCTGGGCGGCGTGGTCGCGGTGATGGCCACCAGCGGCCACGTCACTACCAGCGAGAAGGAAGCGCGGCAGGACAATGTGCTCGGCGCCTGGCGCCAGGACGACCTCGACCGCATCGAGATCGACCGTACCGGCAAGAAGAAGCTCGTGCTCGAGCGCGAGCCGCCCGACGACGCGGGGCTCACTGGCTGGCGGATGCTCGAGCCGATCCGCGGCGAGGCAGAGGACTTTGCCGTCGACAAGCTGCTCGGCGCGCTGCAGTTCGCGACCGCGGTGCGCCGCATCAAGCCGTCGGAAGTGAACGTCAAGGCCTTTGGGCTCGACGCGCCGCGCATGGTCGTGCACCTCTCGATGGGCCGCATCCACTATCTGCTGGAGCTCGGCAAGGACGCCGTGTCGCCCGAGGGCGCGGCCTATCTGCGCGTCGGCGGGGACAGCGTGCCGCGGCCGGGCGTGGTGATCGTCGAGCAGGGGCTGGTCCAGGCGCTCAGCATCAACTCCGACGAGCTCCGCGGCCGGCAGATGATGCCGTACGTGTCGACCGAGCTGTCACACCTCGTGGTCGAAAGCGACGGCGGGACGAACAAGTTCCGGCGCGCCAAGGGCTGGGACGGGTGGCGCTTCGACGGCATGCAGCACGACTTCGCCGTGGGGCGCGGCGCTCTGGACCGCGTTCTGTTGCAGTTCGCCCGCACCAAGGCCGACCACTTCATCGACAAGCAGGCTGCAAAGAAGGCGCAGGCCGGCGCCCACACGCTCCGCATCACGATGCGGCCGAGCGACAAGAGCCAGCCCGAGGGCGTCGTCACGGTGGGCGGCCCGTGCCCGGACAGCAAGAACGACGTGGTCGCCATCCGCGAAAAGCCCGATCCCGCCTACGCCTGCGTACCGGAAAATGTCATTCACGGACTGTCCACGCCGGCCGTGGATCTGCTCGATCGCGGCCTGTTCTCCCTGCACCAGGACGAGGTCGAAAGCCTGGCGATCGTGCAGGGCAAGGAGAAGCTGGATCTCGAGCGCAAGCAGAGCGGATTCTTGATGCGCTCGCCCGAGCACACCGACGTCGACCTCGAGCCCGGCAACAAGCGCATCGAAGAATTGCTCCAGGTGCGCGGCAAGCTGGTCGACAGTCCGGACCTGGCGAAGCTCGGGCTGGACCCGCCCACAGGGCGCATCACGCTGAAGTCCGCCGCCGAGAAGGAATCCAAGGTGGTCACCGAGACGCTGCTCGTGGGCAAGCCGGCATCCGACGGCAGCGTAGCCGTAGAGCGCAAGCGCGACGGCGCGGTACTGGAGCTGGACCGCGATTCCGCCCGGGCGCTCACGCCGGACGCCTCGCTGCTGCGCAAGCGGCAGATTTTCGATTTCTCCGCGTCGGAGCTCACGAGCGTCGACCTCCACGTCGGCGGCGTGCACGAAGCGCTCGAGCGCACGGGCGCCGGAAGCTACGACCTCACGTCACCCGCGGGCTTCAACGTCGACGCGGGGCTCGCCAGCGATCTGGCCGAGGCGCTCGGCTCGCTCACCGCCGACCGCTGGGTCGCCGACCGCGACGACGGCAGCTTCGGGCTCGACAAACCGGTGGCCCGTGTCGCCTTGACGCTGCATCCGCGTGAAGCGGGAGCCGAACAGAAGACTCTGGTAGTCGGCGCTCCCACCAGCGGCGGCAACTTCGCAACGCTGGGAAGCGACCAGGGCGTATTCGTGATGCCACGCCCGGTCGTCGATACGATAGAGACCCTGCTCTTCGACCGCTCGAGATTCGTGGTCCACCCCGGCGACGCCACGCGCATCGTGCTGTCCGGTCCGCACAGCGAGGTCGAGCTGGCCCGTCGCGGCAAGGAGTACGTCCAGACGGGCGGCAAGACCCAGCTCTCCCCGGCTGCGATCCAGCAAATCACCGACGCGCTGTCGTCGATGCGCGCCGAGGCGGCGCTGCACATGGGCCCCGCTCATGCATCCGAAGGGCTCGCAAAGCCCGCGCTCACCGTGCGCGTGGAGCTCGAAGCCATCGACGGCGGTGCGCCCGTCACGACGACGTGGCGCGTCGGCAACGGCGACTCCTGGCGCGACGTAAGCATCTACTACGCCCGCGTCGACGGCGTGAACGCCACCTTCGTCATCGCCCGCAGCAAGGTCAAACGCCTGCTCGACGCGCTGTAGCTCAGTTCGGCCGCTTGTCGCGGTTCTTCCAGATGGTGTCCCAGTTCTTGCGGTAGCGATCGTTCGCTACCTGAGCCGGGCCCGAGTGCGATCGACGCGCGCGCGGCTCCTCGGCGGCCGGCGCGGGAACCTCGACCTTCACGTCGCAGAGCAGCGGAGACTCCTTGCGCGGCTCCAGCGTCACCACCTCGCCGTGGATCGGCTTGCCCTGCTCGAGCGGCCGGAGCGCGCCAGTCTCGAGCTGATCGTCGCGTTGCCGGATCACAGCCAGCCCACGGCCGTCCTCTGTCACGCCGTGGACCAGCACGACGTCCTTTTTGGACGCCTGCCCGTCGCCTGGCTCGGGCGGGGAAGAAGCCTTTTCAGGCTTGTCCTCTGCCTTGCGTGCCGACCGCGTTGCCTTCCGGGCCACGCCTGATCTCTACCATGCGCGAGAACCGCGCGCTCGCTACATACCGATGGCGGCCTTGTAGACCCAACCCTCGCTGCCCTTGGCGTCGTATTTCACCCGGTACCAGTCGCCCTTGCGACCGGTCACGACGACGCGCGTGCCGCGCATCAATCGCGCAACCCTGTTCCCGTCCTTGGGAGCGTCGCGGATGAGCGCCACCTCCCAGCTCACCGTCGCGCTGCCGCTGGCCTGGGTCACGTCTCCGGGCGTCGCAGCGGCATTGCCGGTTTCGTTCTCTTTCGCTTCCTTGTGACCCGGAACCAGGAGATCAGCGAGGAAGAAGACCGAGTACTTCGAGTAGTTGTGCTGGATCCCGTCCAGCGGTGCGTCCTCGAACTCCTTCTTCGCGCATTTGAGAAGCTCGCGGACCGCGGCACCGGGCAAGGTCGTGCTCTTGCCGCTCGTGATGTCGGTGATCTGCTTCTTGTCGAAATCCACGTCGAAGCCAATCGAGAGCGTCCCCTTCACGTTCTGGGCAGCTTCGCATTCGGCGAGCGCGCGGATGCGCGGGCGCGCGACCTCGCCGAACTTGATTGCGTCGCAGTCCTTGTGCCGGCGGCCGTCCGAATCCAGACAGCTGGTGACCACCTCATCGTCGTGGACGCTGATGCGCTGATCGAGCTCCGCTTTCTTCTCCGCGGCCTGGGCCTGGGCGAGCTTCGCGGCCGGCGGCGCAGCCGGCGCGGGCGCGGCGGAGGAGGATGGAGCCGCCGAAGCGACCGCGGTGTCGTCATCTACCGGCGCGCTCGGCACCAGATGCACCCCGGCGAGGCGCGGCCAGACGATGCCGATCGCGAAGCCGACAGCCGCGATGATGCCGACGCGCCCGAGCCGCGGCCGATCCTCGGCCGGTGACGGAACCTCTACCCTGACGCGCTTTTCTGCCACGAAAGAACCTGCTTGCCGCGGACGGAGCGCGGCAGACGCCGGCTTAGCACGACCGGGCCGGGATGGAAAAAAGGCCGGTGTGCGGCTGCCTTGCCGCCGGGCCCACCGCGGCGGTCGCGCCCGGCCGGTACAGCGTCTATCCTTGACCCGCCCCGCCCCGGCGGCGCTGCCCAGACCGTAAGAATGAAGGCCTGCCCGCAGTGCAAACTGAAGTACCCGAGCGAGAGCAAGAGCTGCTTTCTCGACGGCTCGGCGCTGGTCGACATCCCGGACCCGCGGATCGGTACGACTATCGCGGGGCGCTACCTTATCGAGGAGGTGATCGGCGAGGGCGGGATGGCGACGGTGTACCGCGCGCGCCATCGGCTGGTCGAGCGGCCCTGCGCCGTGAAGATCATGAACCACAGCTTCACAGGCAACGACGTGATCCGCGAGCGCTTCCGCCGCGAGGCCAAGGCCGCCCAGAAGCTCGCCCACCCGAACATCATCGACATCTTCGACCAGGGCGACACCGACGACGGCAGCATGTACATCGTCATGGAGCTGCTCGAGGGCGAGACGCTTGCCGACGTGATGGAGCGCGGGCGCGTCCCCCTCGACCAGGCGCTGCCCATCCTGATCCAGATCGCACGCGCGCTCGCCCGCGCGCATGATCTGGAAGTGCTCCACCGCGACTTGAAGCCGGAGAACATCTTTCTGGCCCAGCAGCCCGACGGCAGCACGCGCGTCGTGCTGCTCGACTTTGGCATCGCGCGCTCGGCAGCGGATTCGCGCCTGACCGGCAGCGGCGAAGTCTTCGGCACCCCGCAGTACATGGCCCCCGAGCGCATCACTACCATCGACGCCGGACCGGAAGCGGACCTGTACTCGGTCGGCGTCATCATGTTCGAGATGCTCGCGGGGGAGTTGCCATTCCGGGCGCGCGACGTGGCGACCGTCTTCCTCAAGCACATGAAGGAGAAGCCGCCGTCGCTGCGTTCGGTCGACGCTTCCATCCCGGAAGAAGTCGACAAGCTCGTCCAGGAGCTGATGGCGAAGGATCCGGCGGACCGCCCCGTGGACGCGCACCGGCTCAACAACGATTTGTGCGCCGTCGCGGGCGCCATCGGGGTACGAATACCGGGCGACCCCACCGTTGCGGTCGAGAGCTCGCGCCAGCCTGCAAAGACGCTTCCGCCCGTGGCGATCGACCGCTGGGTGCGGCGCACCGCGGTGTTCGACCAGATGCTGCAGATGGCCTACGCGGACAAGCGGCCCGAGGAGCTGTCCGAGCTGCTCGCCAAGGTCAAGTCGCTCGTGCAGGAAGTCTCCACGCTCAGACAGAAGAGCATGGACGAACAACGCAAGCTGGAGAGCGTCGAGCAACGCGAGCGCGACTGCCACGAGCGGTTCGGACACGCGGTCGACGCGCTCGGCATCGACGCCAGTCGCGCGCGCGACGAGCTGAAGGCCGCGGTTGCCGGCGTGACGGCGATCGGCGAAGAGGTCAGCGCGAAGATCGCCGAGGTGCAGAAGTCGCACGCGAACATCGTGCTGTGGGAAGGTCGCTCGGCATTCCAGGAGCCATACACCGACCTTTCGGCCGCGTACCGCAGGACCGCGGAGTTGATCGACGAGTGGGCCGCCGTCCGCGAGCGGCAGAAGCATGCCGAGCAGGGCGTGCGGGCCAAGCAGGGTGAGGTCGCCGACCTGGAGTTCCAGAGCAAGGAGCTCCGCGCCGCGCTCGCGAGCCAGACCGACACCCTGGAAACCGAGCACGAGCGCTGCCAGAAGCGCGTCGCCGAGATGGGCGCCAAGGCCGACGGCCTCGAGTCCAAGCTGCTCGAGCTCGCGAGTCAGTTCTGCGCACCACTGCGCGGCCGCCCCGAGCTCCGCTTCCTGTTCCGCGAGCTAGAAGCCGACGCCGCCTGACGCGGGGTCGAGGACCCGCGCCCGGGGCGCGGTCGTCACGGGTACGCCGGACACGTGCCGTTCGAGTCGGGTGGCACGCAGATGTCGTGCGTCGGCGGATTCATGTGTGTCGGCTCCGAGCAGCACTTGAGACCACTTCCGCACTGATCGTTGTTCAGATCGCACGTGTCGCCCTGCTGCAACCCTCCGCTGCCCGCCGCGCCCGCCATGCCGCCGCTGCCGCTCGCGCCGGCCATGCCGCCGCTGCCGCTCGCGCCGGCCATGCCGCCGCTGCCGCTCGCGCCCGAACTCCCGCCCGAGCCGCCGCTGCCGCTCGCTCCGGAGCTGCCGCCGCTGCCGCTGCCGCCGGTGTTGGACCCGCTGCTACTGCAGCCGATGACGATGACGAAAAGAAGCGGAGCAAGGTGACGAAGCATGGCTCAGCGTACCAGAACGTCGCCTAGCAGCGGAACGATGTGCGCGAAATGTGCGTGGGCATTGCGCGGCGCGCGAAACGTCACGACATTATCCAGCATGCGCATCGGGGGGGTACTTCCCGCCGCGCTCGCTCTCGCGCTTCTAGGCGCGTGTAGCGAGCAATTTGCTTCGCCGGCAGCCGTTCCGGACAAGGCACCAGGACAAGGCGGAGGAGCAATCGACGAAACCCCAGGACCGGGCGGAGCGCTCGAGGCGCCCACAGACCCGGGCGTCACCGGAAACCCGCTGACTCCCGGCGGCCCGTGTGCCGGCGCACACTGTGTCGTGTCCGTCACGGCGGGCGAAACGAGCACCTGCGCGCTGCTGTCCACGGGCACGGTCGAGTGCTGGGGCGACAACCGCTACGGACAGCTCGGCGACGCGACGCCCGTGTCGCGAAACCTGCCCGCGGCCGTGCCCGGCGTGGAAGGCGCAGTCGCCATCGCCGGCGGTCCGTTCGCCACCTGCGCGCTGCTCCGGGACAGCGAGGTGAGCTGCTGGGGTGACAACCTCGGCGGACAGCTCGGCAACGGCACCACGTCGGATCACGCTCCCGCAAGCCCCGTCATCGGTCTGCGCGGCGTGACGGCGCTCTCGGTCGGCCTCGACCACGCCTGCGCCGTCCTCGACGACGGCACCGCCCGCTGCTGGGGCTACAACAAGAGCGGCGAGCTCGGCGACGGCACGATGGAGAGCCGCAGCCGCCCTGCGCCCGTGGTCGGTCTGACCGGCGCCGTCTCCATCGCCGCGGGACAGGATCACACCTGCGCCGCGCTCGACGACGGCACGGTCGAGTGCTGGGGCGCGGGCAGCTGGGGCCAGCTCGGCGACGGCGCCGCGACCGCGCACACGCTGCCAGCTCCCGTACCCGGCGTCGCCAGAGCGAAGTCCGTCGCGGCCAGCCGCTTCCGCAGCTACGCGCTGCTCGCGGACGGCAGCGTGCTCGCGTGGGGCTACGACTTCGACGGCCTGGGCGACGGCACCACGCGGCAGCACAACTCCCCGGTCCGGCTCCCCGTGTCGAGCGTGGTCGCCCTGTCCGCCGGCTTCGGCAACTGCGCCCTCGATGCCGACGGCACGCTGTCGTGCTGGGGCGCGGGCGACTACGGCCAGCTCGGCGACGGCACGACGTGCTCGCAGCTCGCGCCCGGCGGCGTGCCGGATATGGCCGGCGTGCGCGGAGTTGCACTGGGCGGCGGGCAAGCCTGCGCGGTGCTCGCCGACAGCTCGCTCTCGTGCTGGGGCCGCAACGACCGGGGACAACTCGGCAACGGCACCACGACGCCGGGCCTCGTGCCGACGCCGGTCGAGTGGTAGCGGCGACTAACGCGCGCGCCCTGCGCGCCGCTTCGCCCGCGCCGCTTCGCCCCCCGCACTGACGAGGATCTCGGCGATCGGGCCACGGCCGGTGGTGCGCGAGTTGATGCTGCGGCCGACCAGCACCTTCTCCGGCGAAAATCCGCGGAACAGCCTGCGCGTCGCGGGCGTGTCGGAGTTCGACAGCACGACTCGCACCCCGCGCTCCGCGACCTCGGCGAACACGCGCGCCAGTCGCTCGTGCTCGTCCATTCCGAAACCGTCACGCGCGTAGGCCGTGAAATTCGCGGTGCGGGATACCGGCACGTAGGGCGGATCGAAATATACGGCGTCGCCCGGCTTCGCCTGGCGCGCTGTCTCCTCGAAATCGCGCTCGGCGATCTCCACACCGCGAAGTGCTTCGGCGGCGGCTCTCAGACGCCTCTCGTCGCAGATCTTCGGATTGACGTAGCGCCCGAACGGCACGTTGAACTGCCCGGAGCTGTTGACGCGGTAGAGGCCGTTGTAGCCCGTCTTGTTCAGGTAGATGATGCGCGCGGCGCGCTTGACGAGCGAGCGTGGCTTCTCGCCGCGGATGCGATAGTAGTCGTCCTTCGAGTAGCGATAGTGCGCGAGCACGTCGATCACGCCCTCGACGTCGCGCTGCAGGGCACGATAGACCGCGACCAGATCCGGATTGCGGTCGCAGAGCACTGCTCGCCGGAAGCGCCCCTCGCGCGCGAGGGCGAAGAACACCGCTGCCCCGCCCACGAACGGCTCGTAGTACGTGTCGATGCGCTCCGGCAGCTGCACCAGAATGCGGTCGAGCAGCTGCGACTTGCCTCCGGCCCACTTCAGGACCGGCCCGGGCAGCGCGGCGTTCCTCATCGGGTGTCGCGTACCGCTGCGGCCCGCCGGCGTAAAGGTTGCGACTCGATCTGCAGCCGCCGCATCATCTTCTGCAGCCCGAAGCGCGAAAGGCCCAGCAGTTCCGCGGCGCGCGTCTGGTTGCCGCCGGTGCGTTCGAGCGCCTTTTTCACCAGCTCCGCCTCGAGCGCATCCACGCGCTGCCGCACGTTCAGCCCGTCGGGGCGCGACCCGGCTCCCCCGCGATCGAGGACCTCGTCCGACAGATGTTCCACGTCGATGACGTCGTCGGCCAGCACCAGCGCGCGGCGCATCTCGTTCTCGAGCTGGCGCACGTTGCCGGGCCAGGCGAAGGCGGAGAGGGCCGCCAGCGCTGCCTTCGAGACGCGGACGCGTCGCTCTCCGGCATGCTTCTCGACGAAGTGGCGCGCCAGAAGCGCAATGTCTCCCTGCCGCTCCCGCAGCGCCGGCACGCGGATGCTGATCACGTCCAGCCGGTACAGAAGATCCTGGCGGAACCGCCCCTCGTCTACCAGCGCGCCCAGATCGCGATTCGTGGCGCCGATCACGCGTACGTCCACGCGCCTGGAGCGCTCGGAGCCGACCGGATGGATCTCGCCGTTCTGCAGCACTCTGAGGAGCTTGGCCTGCATGGGCAGGCTCATCTCGCCGATCTCGTCGAGCAGCAGCGTGCCCTTGTCCGCCACGTCGAAGAGCCCTGCGCGCGGCCGCGACGCGCCCGTGAACGCGCCCCGCACGTGCCCGAATAGCGCCGACTCGAGCAGCGTCTCGGGGATAGCGCCGCAATTTTCCGTCACGAAAGCCTTGCCGGCGCGCGGCCCGTTTTCGTGGATGGCGCGCGCCACCAGCTCCTTGCCGCTCCCCGACTCGCCGATCACGAGCACGGGCACTTCCGAGAGCGTGACCCTGTCGACGAGCCGGAGCATGGCCTGGAGCGGCTCGCTCTCTCCGACGATCTCGTCGTACCTGAAGCGCGTGTCGCGCGCGTCCCGGGCGCGGCTGAGCTCGCGCTCGGCCACGTCCAGCTCGGCCTCGCGCCGCGCCAGCGTCTCGGCCAGGCGCTGCTCGGCGCGGCGCGCCCGCCGCGCAGCGCGCCTGAGCTCGAGCTGGGCGCGCGCGTCGGCGATCGCTACGGCGGCGAGCGCCGCCACCATACGCACCCAGCCGAGCTCCCTTGGCCCGAAGGCTCCTCGCCGTACGCGATCGTCCAGGTAGACCACGCCGAGCGCCTCGCCCCGCGCCAGGAGCGGCACCGCCAGAACGCTGCGGAGCTTGAGCGCGTGCACGCTCGCGTGCACTTCGGGCATCTCGCCCGCAGCGTCGACAGCCACGACTGTTTCCCGCTCGGCCAGCGCTCGCTCCGCGAGGCTGTGGCTCAGCTCGAGCTGCGCGCCCTCGAGGTCGCTCTTCGCCAGATTGCGGGCCGCGCGCGGCACCAGCTTGCCGCCCGGAGCCCTGAGCAGCAAAAGCCCGCGCTCGACGCCGGTCCACAGCACCAGCGCGTCGAGCACCTGGTCGAGCAGCGGGCGCAGTCGATCGCGCCGTCCCAACGCGCGGACCAGCGTCTCGATGTCGGTGAGCTGCTCGGGCGCAATGCGGCTCTCGCGCGGCGACTGCACCGACTGGACCCAGAAAAGCTCGCCGATCGAGGCGCGCAGCTCCGGCGGCGCACGGCGCACGAGTTCGCGCGCCACCTCGCCGCTCGCTTGCGAAAGGCGCCGCGCCGCATCGCCGTCGCCGGTGCGCGCCGCCAGCGCTGCACCCGCCGCCAGCGCCGGCCCGCGCACCGCGATGGGCGCGCGCTCGGTCGCCAGCGCTTCCAGACCCGCGAGGATCGCGTCGGCCCGTACAGGCTGATCGCGGCGCGATTCCGAAAGCGCTCGCGCGCCCCACCACTCGAGCCGCGCGTCGACGCCGACGCCACCATCCCGCCCCGAGCGATCCAGCGTCGCTACGTCCAGCTTCTCGCCCCGGCGGAGCAGGCGGGCGCCGACGCGCAGCGCGTCGTCCTTCGACGCATCGCCGAGCAGTGCCGCCGCCCGTCGCGCGTGCTCGACTCCCTCGGGGTCATCGTCGGGCAGCACGTCCGCCAGATCGAGGT
Organism: uncultured delta proteobacterium; assembly: GCA_963826085.1. Taxonomy (GTDB): domain Bacteria; phylum Myxococcota_A; class Polyangia; order Polyangiales; family Polyangiaceae; genus CAWDXG01. The sequence continues at coordinate 1,795,136 of CAWGVN010000001.1, forward strand.
GCGCATAGGCACGGCAGCGCGCGTCGCCTGCGACGCGCGCCCGGGCCATCGCGTCGCCAGCGGCGTCTCGCGCCTCGGCCACCGCGCCTGCCACCGTGAACACCGACGCACGCGCCAGCGCAGCGCGCGCCGCTTCGGCGCCGCGCCCCAGACACTCGAAAAGGAGCGTGGCGCGCCCGGCCGCTGCAAGCGCCGCACCCAGCTCCCCGAGATTCGTGGCGGCAGCGGCGACTCCGGTGAGGTACGTCGCCTCTTCCAGCACTGCCCCGGCCTGCGCCGCGTGCTCCGCCGCGCGCGTGAAGGCCCTGAGCTCGCGTTCCGCGTCGCCCCAGCCGTGGTGCGCCAGCGTTCCCTCCACGCCGGCCACACGCGCTCGCTGCTCCTCGCTGTCGGCAAGTACGCGTGCACGCGCCAGGCTGCGCTCGGCATCGTCGCGCTCTCCCAGTGACAGCTCGCCAAGCGCGCGCGTCTCGAGCGTGGCGGCGGACTCTGGCCCGGCTTCCAGCAGCGCGAGCGCCTCGCGCGCCTGCCCGCCGTCGAGCAGCATCCGCGCCCGCGTTGCGAGAAGACGCGCGCGTGCTGGCGCATCGCACGCCGCTTCGTCCACGCTGCCGAGTAGTTCTTCGGCGAGCTCGCGCGCGCCGGCGCGGCGCGCCGCTTCCGCCGCCTCGAGCGTGCCCTCGGCGCGCTCCACCCGCGAAAGCACCGACAGTGCGCGACCGAGTTGTCCCCTGAGCCTGAGCGCACGACCCAGCGCGATACCGAGCGCAGGCGGCGCGGCGCCGACAAATACCAGTTGCTCCGCTGCATCGAGCACGGCCGGATCGGCGCGGGGATCGGCAAGCCGGAGCGCAATGGCAACCGGATCCGTGTCCGCCTCCGCGGACGCCACCTGATGGCCCTGCTCGATCTCGGACAGCGTGAAGCTGGCCGGCTCCAGACGCTCGCACGCGGCCGAGAGCCGCTCGGCGAGCGCCGCATCCAACCCGACGCCGGGCTGGGGCCATGCCGCCGCGGAGGGACCCACCAGCGCCACCAGCCAACGCGAGCGCCCGAGCGCGTCCAGCGGTTCGAGCGGCGGCGCCTGCCGGTCGATGAGCTTTCCACCCAGCGCCGTCACCCGCCGCGCGAGCTCCATCGCGCGCTCCAGCCAGGCGCCCGGCTCACCCTCGACGCGCACTTCGCAGCGCACATGGCGCGCAGCAGAGAGCAGCTCGCGCCGCCGCACGCCGAGATACGCGCGACGCACCGTGCGGCGGCGCCGCTCTGTCCGCTCCTCGTCGGTTTCGCTGCTGCCCAACGCCGACAGCGCGCGGTGGTGCACCCACGTAGCCGTGGGTCGCGCACCCGGCGCTGGAGCGAGCAATGCCCTCACGATGGGCTCGAGCGCTCCGGATAGCGCGACACCGGCCGCCTTGTCCGCGGGGCGTTTGGCCAGAGCGACGTCCGCGCTGGCGATCTCGGCCAGCACCAGGCCGAGCGCCCACAGGTCGCGCGCACGGCCATCGCCGGCCTGCGCCGCATCGAATACTTCCGGCGCCAGGTAGCGCGGAGTGCCGCCACGCGGCGTCTGCGCATCCGCGGCGTCGCCCAGTCCGAGATCGATCAGCCGCGCGCGACCCGCGGCCTCGTCGATCACGATGTTCGCCGGTTTGACGTCGCCATGCGCCGAGCCCAGAGCGTGCAGGCCCTCGAGCGCCGCAGCCACGTCTCGCGCAACGAGCAGAGCGAGCGCCTCGCGCTTCGACCCCGATCGTTTCGCGCGCACGTCGAGCGCGGCGCCGCGAGCCCAGTCGAGCGCCACGTACGCCGCCCCTGCTTGCAGCTTGCCCTGCCCCGCGGGAACGCGCCCCGCATCGAGGAGCGAAGTCAGCACGGGCGAGTCCACGAACAGCAGCCGCTCGGCCTCGGCGGCCAGCGTCGCGGCGTGAGCCGCGTCCCGCGCCACCTTCAGCGCGACGCGCCCGCCCTGCTCCCGATCCTCCGCCAGCCACACCTGGCTGGTCGCTCCCGCCCCGAGCGGCTCGATTGGGCGGAAGCGCCATCCGACCAACTCGGTTGGCGCAGCCGGGCTCGCGCTCACCAGCATAGATTACCCTGGTTTTCGCGTGTGCGTCAACTGGGATGGCAGGACATCCGTGAGGGCTCAGGAACGGCCCAGGAAGCCGACGAGGGCGCGGTTGAACGAATCCGCACGCGAAGTGGGCAGCGAATGCCCTGCGCCTTCCTCGGCCAGCCACTCCGAGTGCGGGATGGCCTCGTGGATCAGCTGCCCGGCGCGGAACGGGATCAGGGGATCAGCCGAGCCGTGCATTACCAGCACCGGGCACTTCAGCTGTCCGAGCTCCTGCTTGACGCTGAAACCGATGCAGGCGCGCCAGGCGTTGGCGCGCGCGGGGTCCGGCTCCTCGAGCCCAACCCGGAGCATGTCCAGCGGCGGGGGTCCCCCTGGAAACGCTTCGGCGAGCGCGTGCTCGAGCGCGGGTCGCCGCTGCTCGTCGGCGAAGGCCGCGTCGAACCCGCGCTCCGAGAGCAGCACCATCGCCTCGGCGAACGCGCTCGCCCGGCGCCCGTTGTGCGAAGTCGTCGAGGCCAACACCAGCGACTCCACGCGCTCCGGATGCGAGACGGCGTAGCGCTGCGCGATCATGCCGCCCAGCGAGTGACCGACCAGGTGGAAGCGATCGAGCGGAATGCCGTCGACGAAGTATTCGAGATCGGAGACCTGCTCCTCCATTCCGTGGGGCCTGTCCGCCGGGCTCGATTCGCCGAAACCGCGGAGGTCATAGCGAAGCGCACGGAAGCCCGCGTCAGCGAGCACCTGCCGCGCCAGCCGCCAGCGCCGGCGCGACGACCCGAGCCCATGGACGAGCACCACTGCGGGTCCGGAGCCGAGCTCGTCCCACGCGATGCGGGTTCCATCCGGCAGAGCAAGTTCCCTCGTTTCGCTCATGCAGCCAAGAATCGCCTAGCGGGAAACCGATGGCACGAACTATGTCGGGGCGCGCGCGGCGTTGGCGCGGATCGCGTCGCGGAAGAAACTCCGCGAGCCCGTCGGCGCGGCGCTCGAAGTTGTCGCGGAAGCGCGGGTCGGCCACGCACATCTCGCCCAGACCCACCTGCATCGTGTGCGAGCATGGGTAGAACCAGCGATCGATGTACTCGCGGTCGTACGGGCCATGTTGTCTCTCGAACACGTCGCGTGAGGGTCAAGCCCGGATTTTCCTCGACGGGCCCCCAGCGGCAAATCGCATTATGATTGTGCCGTGCGAGAGGTCAGCGAGGCGATCCTGAAGGTGCTGGAGAGTGGACGGCGTGGTGCGCTCGCGACGGTGGTGCGCACGGCCGGCTCCACACCGCAGGTCGCCGGCGCGCGGCTCCTGCTGATGCCGGACGACAGCACCGTGGGCACCGTCGGCGGTGGAGCCATCGAGCAGGCGGTGATCGAGGATCTGCGCGCCTGTCGCGTGGACGGACGCCGAGAGCTCGTGGTGCACGACCTGGGGCGCGATCTGGGGATGTGCTGCGGCGGGCGCATGGAGGTGTTCGTGGAACCGATCGAGGCGGTACAGAGGCTGGTCGTATTCGGCGCGGGGCACGTAGCGCGCCCAACAGCGGCCCTCGCCCGGAGCGTCGGCTTCGAGGTGACCATCGTCGACGACCGCGAGGACCTGAACACCGAAGAGCGCTTTCCCGGCTGCAGGCTGGTCCTCGCGGAACCCGGCGAAGCCGCCAAGCAGGTCGACGCGCGCGACACCGACTGGCTGCTCATCGTGACGCACGACCACCGCCTCGACGAGCAGGCGCTGGATACGTTCGCGCGGCTGCCGCACCACTACATCGGAATGATCGGCAGCCGCCGCAAGGTGTTCCGGGTGCTGCAGCGCATCCACGCGCGCCGCGGCCTGCCCGCGCTCGAGCGCGTCTATTCGCCGGTCGGCCTCGACATCGGCGCCGTGAGCCCGGAGGAGATCGCCGTCAGCATCGTCGCCGAGCTGGTCGCGATCCGCCACGGCCACAAGGCCCCGCACCTGCGCGCGATCGACGACCCGCGCCTTTCGCGCGTGCTGGGCGGCGAGCTCACGCCGGAAGCGGCGGCGAAGTTGCCGGGGCCGGACGGCGGCGCATGATCGTCGAAGCGGAGTGTGACGGGTCTCGCGGTTCTTGATTCTGGTGCGCTGCGCCACAGGCTTCCGAAGGGTCAGAGGGCGAAGACGTCCGCGGGACTACCAGGGGCCCGCGAAGTGCGCGCCTCGACCTGGCGGCGCGTGCTACCATGTCTGGGTGAAGAAAGAGGTGCGCGTCTTCGCCAGTCACGAGGCGCTGGAGGCTTTCGAGCACAACCAGTGGGCCGCCATGACGAAGGAAGAGCGCCTTCAGGTGGGCGCAGAGCTGCATGCCTTCTGGGTCAAGAACTACTACCCCGATGCTCGACGACTGGATCGAATTGTGCAGGTTGTTCATCGCCCACGGCGTTGAGTTCCTCCTGGTTGGCGGCCAAGCCGTCATCGCGCACGGTTACCCCCGGCTTACAAAGGACATGGACCTCTGGGTCCGCCCGACGGCGGAGAACGGCGCAAGAGTCCTCGAGGCCCTGGAAGCGTTCGGCACGCCGCCCGGGCTCTCGCCGACGGCTTTCACCGACCCGAAGACCCTGGTTGTGCTCGGTAGAGATCCCTTCCGCATCGATCTGCTCACGAGCATCCCGGGCGTCGAGTTCGAAGCTTGTTGGGCTCGCAGAGGCGAGGTGACCGTCGACGGTGCCTCCGTGCCGCTCATTGCGCGTTCTGATCTCGTCGCGAACAAGCGCGCGGTCGGCCGGCTTCAGGATCTCGCAGACGTCGAGGCGTTGGAAGCCGTGGCGAAGGCCGCCGAGCTGTAGAAGACTGCGGGACGGGGGCACGGACGCTGCGGGGCGCGGACGTCGTGGGCGCGGAGGGCATGGGCGGCGCGGACGCTGGCGGCTGACCAGCGTCGGTCAACATTTTCAGCGATTTCCGGCTATCGCGGGGCCCCCGCGGGTCGTCGCGCGCGCGGATGCGCGGTAGGCTGGGTGACAAGCCCATGGCACCGATCTCGTTTACGCTGAACGGCGAGCGCATCACCGCGGAAGGCGTCGACCCGAACACGACCTTGCTGGCGTTCCTGCGAGAACGCGGCATGACCGGCACCAAGGAGGGCTGCGCCGAGGGCGAGTGCGGGGCGTGCGCGGTGGCGATCGTGCGGCGCCACGCCGACGGCACGACGCGCTACGAGCCGATCAATAGCTGCCTGGTGCTGTTGCCGGCCGTCGCCGACCAGGACGTGGTCACGGTGGAGGGCATCGCACAGGGCGACGAGCTCCACCCGGTGCAACAGGCCATGGTCGAGCTGGGCGGGTCGCAGTGCGGCTACTGCACGCCCGGCTTCGTGGTCAGCCTGTTCGCCGAGTACTACCGGCCGGGGCGCGATGGCTTCAACGCGGAATCGATAGGCGGCAACCTGTGCCGCTGCACCGGCTACCGGCCGATCCGCGACGCAGCGACGGGGCTCGGCAAGCCGGCGGCCGACGACGCTTTTGCCAAACGCCTGCAGAAGGACCCGCCCCCGCTGCGCAGCGTGGAGTACGCGGAAGGCGGCCGTCGCTTCTTCCGCCCAACAACGCTCGAGCAGACGCTGGGTCTCTTGGCCAAGGAGCCGAAGGCCCAGCTCGTCGCGGGCGGCACGGACGTGGTGGTCGACGTGAACCAGAAGCACAGCCGCTTCGACTGCATCGTTTCGCTCGAAGCGGTGGAGGAGCTGCGTCGCTTCGAGTGGCGCGACGACGCGCTGGAGATCGGTGCGGGCGTACCGCTTTCGGAAGTCGAAGATCGGCTCGCGGGGAAGCTGTCGATGCTGGAGCAGCTGCTGCCGCTGTTCTCGTCGCGGCTGATCCGCAATCGCGCCACGCTGGGTGGCAACCTGGCAACGGCATCGCCCATCGGCGACGGCGCGCCGGCGCTGCTCGCGCTGGATGCGGAGATCGTGATCGCAGGTGCGGCCGAGCGAAGCGTGCCGCTGGCGGAGTTCTTCACCGGTTATCGCAAGACAGCGCTCCGGGCGGGCGAGCTGATCGCGCGGGTGCGGATCCCGCTGCCCTTGCCGGCGCACATGCGCTTCTACAAGCTGAGCAAGCGCGAGCTGGACGACATCTCCACCGTCGCAGGCGCTTTCGCGCTCGACTTCGACCGCGACAAGGTGAAGCGTGCGCGGCTCGGCTACGGCGGCGTCGCGGCCACGCCGATCCGCGCCTTCGCGGCCGAGAAGGTGCTCGAGGGCGCTCGCTGGGACGAAGCGACTGTGACCCGCGCGGCCGAGGCCGCGCAGGCGGAGCTCACTCCCATCAGCGACCACCGCGGCAGCCAGGCCTACCGCCACGCTATGGTCGGCTCGCTGCTGCACAAGCTGTACGCGGACATCGAGGCAGAACGGGGCAAGGGATGACCGAAGTAGGCAAGGCGATCCCGCACGAGAGCGCGCGCGGTCACGTCACTGGCAGTGCGCTGTACACCGACGACCTGGTGACCCGCTTTCCGGGGATCCTGCATGCGTGGCCAGTGCAGGCGCCGCACGCACACGCGCGCGTCGTGTCGATCGACACGAGCGAAGCCGAGAACGTGCCCGGCGTGGTGCGCGTGCTCATGGCGAGCGACGTACCGGGCGAGAACGACACCGGCGCGGCGCGCCACGACGAGCCGCTGTTCCCGTCGGAGATCATGTTCCACGGGCAGCCCGTCGTGTGGGTGCTCGGCGAGACCGAGGAAGCGGCGCGCCTCGGCTCGTTCGCCGTGAAGGTGGATTACGAGGAGCTCCCGGCGATCCTCGACCTCGAGTCGGCGATCGACAAGGAGAGCTTCCACACCGAGGAGTTCCGCATCCTGCGCGGAAAGCCGGACGAAGCGATCGCCCGCGCGGCGCACCGGCTATCGGGCGAGCTCCACATCGGCGGGCAGGAGCACTTCTACCTCGAGACGCAGGCCGCTCTCGCCTACACCGACGAGGCGGGACAGATGGTGGTGCAGTCGTCCACGCAGCACCCCAGCGAGACGCAGGACGTCGTGGCGCGCGTGCTCGGCGTGCAGAAGCACCTCGTCACGGTGCAGTCGCTGCGCATGGGCGGCGCCTTCGGCGGCAAGGAAGTACAGGCCAACCCGTGGGCAGCGCTGGCTGCGCTGGGCGTGCGGCTCACCGGCAGGCCGGTGCGCGTGCGTCTCTCGCGCCAGCTCGACATGGTGATCACGGGCAAGCGCCACCCGTTCCTCGGGCGCTACCAGGCGGGCTTCGACGACTCGGGCAAGCTGCTCGGCGCGCGCATCGCCCTGTTCAGCGACGGCGGCTGGAGCCTGGATCTGTCCTCGCCCGTCTTGTGGCGCGGCATGTTCCACTCGGACAACAGCTATCTGGTGCCGGACATGGAGGTGACGGGTCGCGTATGCCTCACGCACAAGACGTCGCAGACGGCGTTCCGTGGCTTTGGCGGGCCACAGGGCATGCTGGTGATCGAGGAGATCATGGACCGCGTCGCGCGCGAGCTCGACCTGCCGCCGCACGTGGTGCGCGAGCGTAACTTCTACTCCGAGGGCGACCGCACGCACTACGGTCAGCTCGTGAAGGATGCGGGGCGCGTCGCTCACGTGTGGTCGGAGCTCAGGAAGTCGAGCGAATTCGACAGGCGCTGGGCCGAAGTCGAAGCGTTCAACGCGAGCCACCCGCATGAAAAGCGCGGGCTCGCCATGACGCCAGTGAAGTTCGGCATCTCGTTCACCACGGCCTTCTTCAACCAGGCCGGCGCGCTGGTGCTCATCTACCAGGACGGCAGCGTGCAGCTAAACCACGGCGGCACCGAGATGGGCCAGGGCCTGCACACCAAGATGCTGCAGGTGGCGGCCGACGCGCTGGGCATCCCGGCAGAGAGCGTGCGGCTGATGCCGACGCGCACCGACAAGGTGCCGAACACCTCGGCGACCGCCGCGTCGAGCGGCTCGGACTTGAACGGCGCCGCGGTGCGTGACGCCTGCGACACGCTGCGCGGGCGGCTCGCGGAAGTTGCCGCACAGAGCTTCGGCGTCAACCCGGACGACGTGGTGTTCGAAGACGACAAGGTCTTCCCGCTCGGCGACGGCAACAAGGCGCGCCCCTTCGCCGAAGTCGTCAAGCAGGCGTACCTGGAGCGCGTGCCGCTCTCGGCGACCGGCTACTACCGAACGCCCGACATCCACTTCGACGAGAAGGCCGGACAAGGCAAGCCGTTCCACTACTTCGCCTACGGCGCGGCCGTGACCGAGGTCGAGGTGGACGGCTTCACCGGACAGCACCGCGTGCGCCGCATCGACATCCTGCACGATGTGGGCGACTCGATGTCGCCGCTGGTCGATCGCGGCCAGGTCGAAGGCGGCTTCATCCAGGGGCTGGGCTGGCTTCTGATGGAGGAGCTCGTGTGGGACGAGAGCGGGCGCTTCGCGACGCGCGGCGCCTCGACGTACAAGCTGCCGAGCCTGGGCGAGTGCCCACCGGAGTTCCACGTGGCATTCATGGAGCGCGCCGCGGAGTCCGGCGTCATCCACGGCAGCAAGGCCGTCGGCGAACCGCCCTTCATGCTCGCCATCTCCGCGCGCGAAGCCGTGCGCCAGGCCGTCAGCGCCTTCGGCAAGTCGCCCTCGGTCGAGCTCGGCTGCCCGGCGACGCCTGAAGCGGCGTACTTCGCGATCGAGCGCGTGCGCGCCGCGAAGGCCAAGAGCGGGCGCTCGGCGGCGGAGTAGCTATTCGCGGCTCGAGGAAGGCCGCTTCAGTAGCACACCGAGCTGCAGTTGTTGGCCGCGCAGTTGTAGATGGCGTTCTGCAGGGTGCCGGCAGGACCACACTGGTTGTAGCAATTGAAGCCGGTGCCGCCGGCCTGCATACACTTGACAATGCAACCCCACCACGAGCTGCACGCGGAGGATTGCAGGCATGCCGACTCCTGGGAGCAGCAAGCGCCCGCAACGCAGGAGCCGCACGGACCAGGCGCCGGCGGACACAACGGCGGCGGGAGGCCGCACACGCCGCTGGAGCAGGTTCCCGAGCAGCACTGCGACGGCGTGTAGCAGGGCTTGCCGTCCGGCTGGCACACCGACGGGCCGCACATCCCGTTCGAGCACATGCCCGAGCAGCACGGCGGCGATCCCGGGTAGCAGGGCGCGCCGTCCGGCTGGCACGGCGGCGGCCCGCCTCCGCAGATTCCGTTCGTGCACACGCCCGAGCAGCACTGCGGCGATCCCGGGTAGCAGGGCGCGCCGTCCGGCTGGCAATACGGCGAACCGCAGATCCCGTTCTGGCACACGCCCGAGCAGCACTGCGACGGTGTGTAGCAGAGCGCGCCGTCCGGCTGGCATGGCGGCGGCCCGCCTCCGCACAATCCGTTCGTACACGCGCCCGAGCAGCACGGCCCCGCGCTGCACGGCGTGCCGTCCGGCTGGCATGGCGGCGGTGCGCCACCGCAGATCCCGTTCGAGCACAGGCCCGAGCAGCACGGCCCCGCGCTGCACGGCGCGCCATCCGGCTGGCACGGCGGCGGTGCGCCACCGCAGATCCCGTTCGAGCACAGGCCCGAGCAGCACGGCCCCGCGCTGCACGGCGCGCCATCCGGCTGGCACGGCGGCGGTGCGCCACCGCACACTCCGTTCGAGCACACGCCCGAGCAACACTGCCCGGCGGAGCTGCAGCCGCTGCCGTCCGCGCGACACGGCGGCGGCGAACCGCCGCACGCTCCGTTCGAGCACGCGCCCGAGCAGCACTGCCCGGCAGAGCTGCAACCGCTGCCGTCCGCGCGACACGGCGGCGGCGAACCGCCGCACACTCCGTTCGAGCACGCGCCCGAGCAGCACTGCCCATCGGAGCTGCAACCGCTGCCGTCCGCGCGGCACGGCGGCGGTGCGCCACCGCACACTCCGTTCGAGCACGCGCCCGAGCAGCACTGCCCATCGGAGCTGCAACCGCTGCCGTCCGCGCGACACACGGGCGCGTCAGGACCGGCGTCCGCTCCCGCTTGTCCCCCGCCACCCGCGCTCCCGACGTCAAGCATCGATCTGCTGCAGCCCAGGGCCATGCCGACGGAAGAGACAACGAGAAGGATACGTGCAAGCGCGGCGAGCGTCGGTCGAGCCATGGCCCACTCCGATAATAAGGCGCTGCCGGAAATCGGCCAAAGGCGCTCGCCTATTGTGCCACCCGCCCGCCATCAAACACCAGCGCACTCGCCGCGCCGCTACGGACAGCCCAGATCCTGATCCAGATTGCAGCTCACCTCGGCGTCCGCAACGTCGCGGAAGGTGTTGGCACACCACTGCGACTTCTTTGACGGGCAGGCGGCCGAGCTCTTGATGGCGTAGCCCGCGATCTGGTCGAACGTGGTGTCGGTGATGTTCGCAGATGCGGGGACGTTGAGCGCGGTGTGGTAGTTCGCGCCGGTGCAGCCGTCGCCGGAGCCGGCGTACTCGAACGCGGCATGGTCGATGTTGGGCGTGCCCGTCGTGTTCTCGAACGACAGGCAGCCCCAGTCGCCGGCGGCGGGATTGCTCGCGCCGCTGGTGAACACCACCGGATCGGCGGCGGTGCCTTCGATCACCAGGTTCGAGTTGAACACCGTAAAGGTCTTGCCGGTCATCTCCAGCTTCAGTCCGGCGTCCATCGTGACTTCGGCCAGCCCGCTGATCTGCGGGCCGCCCACCATGCGGAACGCGACCGGCTGCGGCAGCCAGTGTCCGGATCTCTGCAGGGCGAAGGTCGTGTCGACCTCGATCCGGTCGCCGGCGCTCCGGAAATCGTGGCCCTGGCCGAGCGTCAGCACCTCCGACATGCTGGTCAAGATCGACGGCTTGGCGTTGTCGGCAAACGTGAGGTTCTCCAGCCCGCGTGGGTTGGCGTTGTGCTCGATCTCGATGCCGTGATTGGCACTATGAGAAATTTTCGCATCCGCGAGCTGTTTGATTCCGGACCCGATCACGACGATGGCTTCCTTCTTGGCGCCGTTTGCGTCACAGGGTGCCCCGCCATACTCGAGGGTGGCGTGGCGGATTTGCGACGACGAGCTGCCGCTACCGAAGCGGATGCACTGCCAATCCCCCGCCGCCGGACTCCCTGACCCGGACGTGAACACGATGGGCTGGGCAGCCGTACCGGTCGCTTCCAGGGTGCCGTTGTCGTCGACCAGCATGTAGCCGGAAGCCGCCACGCGCACTTCCGTCCCGGGCGCCACGGTCAAGGTGGCGCCATTTTCCACACGTGTCCTGTTCATGGACACACAGCCGGGCCCGACACCGAGGTCGTGGTCGACGACGGCGGGAAGTGTTTCGCAGAGCCCTGCGTCGCCGCCGGTACCACCGCTGCCGGCCGTTCCGCCCGTGCCGGCCGCACCGCCGGTACCCGCAGAGCCGCCTGTACCTCCGGTTCCCGCCGAGCCTCCCGCTCCGCCGGTGCCGCCTGTGCCCGCAGAGCTGCCGCCCCCTCCGCACGCGCATAGCAGCAGTATCGACATCGAACCCCCGGTCGCGATCGCGGTTCGCAGGCGCATTGGTCCCCCCCCTCGCGCTGGATATCTGCAACACGCGGGCCAGAACCGCTCCGGATCGGCTCGGCTACCAGGCAGCGCGTCACCTTCGCGAAGCGCGAAGCGATCGCTCTGCTATCCTGCCTTTTGAATGCCCAGGCGCGACGACCCCGGATCCGCCGCGGCAGATGTCGTCGGATACGCGATGTCGGCGGTGCTGTACGCCATCGGCTCCTGGCTGCTGATCGATCGCCGCGCCTTTGCATCCCTACTCGGCGTCGGCGGAGCGGCGCTGAGCGGCGACGAACGCTGGCTGGTCCCGCTCGGCATCATGGGCAACACGCTCGTGTTCCTGTTGCCGGCGCTGGTGGTGGCAAGCGCGCTTTCGCTGCGCGGGTTCCGGCGCGCAGCGCTCGGGTGCTTTGCCGGGCTGGGCGGGCTCGGAGCGGGCATCCTTTCGGTGGATCTGCGGTCGTACGCCGACTTCGGCCGTCATCTCGTCGAGGTCCTGCACTTCGCGAGCCTGGAGGGCGGCGGACGCGCCGCCGGCGGCATCGGACAGTGGCTGTGGCCGTCGCTCGAGCACGTGGCCTTCTCCACGCTTGCCGTTCTGGCGGTGACCTACGGCTGCCGCGAGCTCCTGGCGCGTCCGGTGCGGCGCGCCTCGCGCTCGTTCCGGGGCACGCTCGGCGTGCTCTCGTTGACCGGCGTGCTCGCGGGAGCCGGAGGTCCGGTGCTGATCGCCGGCGGCTACCGGGACTCGGTGGTCCTGGAACGCCTGTTCGCCGCGATGCCGATCGATCTCCGCCCCAGGCGCGGCAGCGTGCAGCACTTCTCCGACCCGGAGCTCGACCGCCTGTCCGTGGGGCTGTCCCGCGAATACGCGCGCGCATTTCCGCGGCTGCTCGCCCAGCATGCGGTCGCCAGCACGACGCACATCCCTGTCGCGAATCGACCGAACCTGATCATCATCGTGCTGGAGAGTCTGCGCCGGGACGCCCTCTCGCATGCCCGCATGCCGCGGCTCGACGCCTGGGCCAACGGCGGCCTCAGGCTGACCAACCACTACGCGGGCTCGACGTACTCCGAGGCGGGGCTGTTCACGCTGCTCTACGGTCGCTCGCCGCTCATCTATCACGCGGCCCTGGACAACAAGGTCAAGCCCGACGCGCTCGTGCTGTTCGAACGGGCCGGCTACCGCACCGGGTACTTCAGTGGTCACCCCGTGGTGTGGATGCGTCGCGAAGAGTTCATCAATCCGCACACGTTCGACAGCTTCGTCCACTACGACAAGGGCCCGTGGCCGGATTGGGACCGCCACGCGATGGCCAGCATGGTCGAAGCTGCGAATGCCGCGCACAAGCGACCGCTGTTCGGCGTCGTGTTCCTCATCTCCTCGCACTTCGAGTACACGTATCCGAAGGAATACGAGCGGCACCTGCCTGTCGACAACACCGTGCACTTCTCCGTCACCCAGATGGACAGCCTCGGTGCCGCCTCGCGAATCCCGCTCAGCAATCGCTACTACAATTCGCTGGCGTTTCTGGACGATCTTGTCGCCGACGCCATTGCCAAGCTCGACCCGACGAAGAACGTCATCGTGCTGACGGGCGACCACGGCGAGAGCCTGTTTGACGACGGCCGCTATGGGCACGGCTACTCGTTCGCCGACGTGATCGCGCGAACGCCGATGGCCATCGTGGGACCGGGCGTTCCCCTGCGCCGCGACGGCGACCCGACGCTGCACGCCGACGTGCTGCCGACGTTTGCGCATCTCGTGGCGGGCAAGCACGTCGAGCTGCCCGACACGATGGGACGAGATCTGCTGCAGCCCGGGCCAGCGAGGACGTCGCTTCTGCTGGCTCACACTTCCTTCGACCACCGTACGGCGGACGCGCTGCTGGTTTCCGACGGTAATCGCCTGCGGCTTACGCTGGGTCTGTATCACCCCACGGTGACGCTGCGTGGCTTCGAAGACCGCCTCGGCCACCTCCTGCCGAACCAGTCACGCGGCGCGGCGGATGCGGACCAGCTTCTAGGCGAATTCTCGCGGCAGCTCGTGCTGGCCGGCGGGCGGACGGATCGCTGAGCCGCCCGCTCGTCACGGAAATTGCAGGGACGGCGGCGCTAGCCGGACGCTCCTCGACGGGGCTACAGTCTGTGCATGACCTCGAACTCCACGCCGACCCTCGCACGCCATCTCCTCGCTGCCGCTGCCTTCGGGGCCGCGCTCTTCTCGTTCGAAGCCCACGCCTTCGCACAGGACACGGCCTCGCCGGATCGCTTCGGGTCCCAGGGGCAGTTCGCCGTCACCGCGGAAGATCTGCTGGGCGTGTACAACGATCACGTCGATTGGAAGGACAACGCCGGGTTCCAGTATTCCCTAGACAACACCCGCTTCTCGCTCCTGTTCTCGACCCACGGTGGCGGCCAGTACGCCTTCACGACGCCTGCGTCGACCGTCGGCTTCCACTACTTCGTGATCGACGGGCTCTCGATCGGCGGCAACCTCGGCTACGAGTCGCGTAGCGGAGGCGTCGAGGTGCCCGTCGGCCCCGGCGGTGCCACGCGCAAGTATGATCTGGGCAGCGGCTCGACGTTCATCTTCGAGCCCAAGGTCGGCTACGCGTTGATGCTGAGCGACCTGCTCGGCTTCTGGTTCCGCGGCGGACTCGGAGTTGCCGTCGACGACGAACACACCAGCTACCAGAGCACGATCCCCGAGGACAAATTCACCTTCTGGCTGCTCGACGCCGACGTGCTGTTCTGCATCATGCCGGTGGACCACGTCGGCTTCTACGTCGGCCCCGGTTTGGATTTGAGCTTCACCGGCACGTACACGCACACGGACCCCGGACCGAGAGGACCGGCTTCCTACTCGACCGGTACGTCCTACCGCCGCTTCAAGCTCGGCGCCGGCATGATCGCGTACTTCTAACGGCTCGCGTGAACGCGACTTCATGCCGCCAAGCGAACGGGGGTTGGCGCACCCGGCTCGCGGCGCGGCGATTTGGGCGATTGCCGGCTGGCATGGCGCTCGCAGGAGCCCACGGCGTGTGGCGGCTCATCTTGCTGGCGGCGGTGCTCGCAACCCTGGTCGGATGCGGCGCTCCTGGGGAGATCAAGAACGTCTCCTACGACGACCGCTTCGGCGACGCGACCACGATGGACATCTACCTTCCGTCGGGCGCCCCAGCGCACAGCCCGGCGATCATGATGATCCACGGTGGCGCGTGGCGCAGCGGCTCGAAAGACGCCTACCATGACGCCGCGGTGCGCATGGCGCGTTCCGGCTGGGTTGCGGTGTCGATCAACTACCGGCTGGGCGCGGCCGGCGTGTACCCACGCGCCGTTCAGGACTGCGTCTGCGCGCTCGCCTACCTCCGCAAGCACGCCGACGAATACGGCATCGACCCCCGCCGCATCGCCGTGACGGGCTACTCGGCGGGCGGGCAGCTCGCGTCGCTGATCGGCGTCGCGGCGAATGCGCCCGAGCACGTGCCGGACTGCGCAGCAGGCGGCACGGGTCTGCCGGCCGCGGTGATCAGCTCAGCAGGCGTACAGGACTTCCACGGCCACGACCACCAGTGGGTGCAGGACTTCCTGGGCGGAAGCGAGAGCGAGGTGCCGGACAACTACAACACTGCGTCGCCGGTCTTCCACGTCGCGCCCGGCAAGCCCCCGCTCCTGATGATCACGGGCGGCGCCGACTGGTTCGCCAGCGACAAGGACCTCGCGCACATGCGCGATGCGATGCGCGCGGCTGGCAACGACGCGGAGCTGCTCCGGACCAACGGCGGCGGGCATCTGATCAACCCCGACGAGAACGTCGGAGCGGTGGATCTCGAAGTCGCGGACATGACGCCCGAGGGCTGGGCGGCCATGACGGATTTCCTCTCCCGCACCGTGGGATGGCCGTGAAGCGGGCCGCAGCGCTGGTCGGCCTTGTCGCGGCAACAGCGTTCGCCAGAGCGGCCCGTGCCGACGAGGTCGGACCCCGTAACGCGCTCAGCCTCCATCCGTTTTCGCTCACGTCGCACGGCCTCGCCGTGCAGTACGAACGCTACATCGCGCCCAGGCATTGGAGCCTCGCGTTCGGCCTGGGCGGTCGTTCCGGAAGCCGGGGCGACTACTCGTCGTGGACCACCACGGTCGGCATCGAACCGCGCTACTGGCTCTGGGGCCCCGACAGGTCCGAGCACCTCGGCGGCGACGCCATGGTCGGTCCGTTCCTGTCGCTGCGCTGCGATGCGTCGTTCATGACCATGAGCGACACGCGGCACCACCGCTGGATCGGTGGCAACGAAGGCTATTCGCTGGTCGGCTCGTTCGGTTGGCGCTTCGCCATCGGGCACCTTGAAATTACGCCGAGCCTCGGCGTCGGCGCGCGCGCCGACTTCGACGCGACGGGCCGTCTCGCGCCGTGGATGCGCCCAGTGTACCGCTTTGATTGGACCGTCGGGTGGATGTTCTGAAGATGATCCGGCCGCAGACGCAGAAATCGGCATGGCCGTTGCAGGCTGAAAGCACGCGCTGATCGCCTTCCAGCGCACTGGTCGGCAACCACTCACATCGCCTACAATCCGTGCATGGGCGGTCTCAAACAGCTTCTCTTTGGATCCTGTCTTTTCGCAGCCGTACTGGCGGCATTTCCCGTGGGATGTGGAGGAGGAGGAGGAGGAGGCGTTGCCAGCGGTCACAACGGCAGCGGCGGCAGCGCCGGAACCGGCTCGGGCGGCAGCGGCGCCGACGGCGGCCTCAACCTCGGCAACAACAAGATCCAGAGCATCACCGTCACGCCCGCCAACGTGACGATCGAGATCGTCGACGGGAAGGTGGTGACACAGAACTTCGTCGCCTACGCCAACTTTGCCGACGGCTCGAAGCAGCAGATCACCTCGCCCACCTGGTCGACGGACCTGCCCGCGGCGGGCACCATCGACAACACCGGCCTCTACACGCCGTCCACCGACGTCGGCGGGCTGGTCACGATCACTGCGGCGTACCAGGGCGTCACAGGCACCGCCAAGCTCGGCATCAAGCTGCGCTTCCTCGACAACCCCGGCAACGTCCCTTCGAACGTCCAGACCGCGCTGACCGGCGCGACGACGCAGGACACGTCGTGCGTATGGGCCTACCCGTACGACAAGACCGTGTTCCCGCGTGGGCTCCTATCGCCGCCGCTGGAGTGGAACGGCGGTGGCGCGGCCGACATCTACTACGTGCGCCTGAGTAGCCAGTACTTCGTGCTCGAGGCGTATACAACGGCTCCCCCTCCCGCGAGATACACGATCGCCAGCACGCTGTGGCAGAAGTTTACGGACTCGACCAGCGGCGCCGCCGACCTGTTCGTGTCTCGTTACGACGGAGCCAATGCGACGATCGTCACGCAGCAGAAGTGGACGGTCGCGCCGGAATCGATGCGGGGCACCATCTACTACTGGGCAAACAACCTCGGTCGCGTCATGCGCATCAAGCCGGGCGCCGCCACGCCCGATGATTTCGCCAATCAAGCGCCGCTCAACGATTCGACCAAGTACGTCCAGTCCTCGTGCCTGATGACCTGCCACACGGTCTCGGCGGACGGCTCCACGCTGATCTCGGGCGGCGGCACCTTTGGCGGTTCCTACGACCTCAAGACCAGCCAGCCCATCTACTACACGGGCGGCACGTGGGGCACGACCACGCAGGGGCAGTCCGTCGTGTGGAGCAACTCGGCGGTCTCGCCCGACGGCAAATACATGCTCACCAACACCATGGCCGTGGGTTTGAGCCTTGCAGCACAGGTACCCGGTCCGGGCGGGTTCGAGAGCCTCTACGACACGCACACAGGCGCCAAGGTACCGAACAGCGGGCTCGACGGCGCGCTGACGGCGATGCCCGCCTGGTCGCCGGAGGGCTCGCTCATCGCGTACGTAGCCGCAGGCGATCCGTCGACCTGGCCCCAGGGCTGGAACATCCCTCCGCTCGGCGATCTGCACGTGATGGACTTCAACGCCGCGAGCAATCCGATGGCGTCGAACGACCACGTGTTGATCTCGGCGGGGAGCGATGCAAACAACCGCATCGTGTGGCCGACCGTCTCGCCCGACGGCAAGTGGGTGCTCTACGGGCGCAGTGCGGGAGCGGACACGCGCACCGGCAACGGCGACCTGTACATCGCCAGCACGCAGACGCCGAACAGCGAGGTGCGCCTCGCCGCGCTTGACGGCGACAACTATCCGTTCGCCGCCGGCGGCCGCGACCTCGCGTGGAACTTCGAGCCGACGTTCGCGCCGGTGGCTTCAGGCGGCTACTTCTGGGTGGTGTTCACAAGCCGCCGCACGTACGGCAACGAGCTCCTGGGCACGAAGGACCAGGTCAAGCAGCTGTGGGTCGCCGCCATCGACGAGAAGCCCACGGCCGGGCAGGACCCGAGCCATCCGCCCTTCCGCTTGCAAGGACAGGATGGCACCTCGCTCAACATGCGCGGCTTCTGGGCGCTCGACCCGTGCAAGCAGGACGGCCAGGCGTGCGCATCTGGCACCGAGTGCTGCGGCGGCTACTGCCGGAACGATCCGGAAGGCGGCGGCCCGACCTGCTCGCCCACGCCCGGCGGTTGCTCGCAGACCGGCGACCACTGCAACACCGACGCCGACTGCTGCTCGGCCTCCTCCGGCGTCAGCTGCATCAACCACGTCTGCTCGCAGCCGCCGCCGCAGTAGATTTAGCTACTGCGCCGGCGTATTGGTGTACGCCACGTACGTCCGGCACGGCTCGCCGCGCAGCGACGGGCACGGCGGAAGCGGCGTGGTCACCGGAACGCCGGAGATCACGGGCAGGAGCACGCTCGACGGATGTGTGGACGAGTGGCCCACCGTATGCGTCGCGCCGTTCGGGAACGGCTTCAGACGGAAGCGCCACACCGAGCGGCTGTTGCCGGGCGTGTCCACCGAGACGCGGATGCGCGAGCCCTTGCGGAACACGTGCGAGAAACCGGCGATGGCCACGCGCGCCTGGACCCACTGCCCCGGCACCAGAGGCTGGACGTCCTTTTCCAGGTAGGTGTGCGACGGCCACATATCGGTCGCGTCGTCAGCCAGCTTGCGCTCGCTGGCGCGAAGCCAGCCGCTCTGCACGTACATCTCCTGTCCGTCGGGACGCACCTCGGTCAGGGTCACCTGGAGATCCGCGTCGTCGACTGTGGACTTGAGCCACAAGTCGACGCTTCCCGTGCCGAGCATCAAGAGGTCCTCGGTGAGCGGCGCGCTGACGAACGCGACGGCGTCGCCGTCCTTGAGCTCGGGCCACGCATAGGCAGGCAGCGCGTCCCAGATGTTGCCGCCCGGCGCCATGATCCCTTGCTCGCCCGCGCCCGGATCCAGATTGAACGACGATGCCGAGTCGGCCACCGTGGGCTCGCTCTGTCCCAGCGAGCCGTCCGGCTCGAGATACCAGCGCTCGGGCGTTGTCTCCTTCGGCGGCCACTGGCTGAAGCGATGCTCGAACGTGCCTTCCGGCGCGCCGAGATCGGACTTCACGCCGCCATCTTCGAAGATGGCGCGCAGCGGCAGCTCCGCTTCGTAGTCGGCCTTCGCCTTGTTGTAGTCGGTGTAGCTCGCGAAGCGCGTCTGCGACATCTTCATCGACACGCCGAAGATCTGGTCGAACAGCAGGGGCGCAACGTCGAGCAGAGCAGGGTCGATCGAGGGGATGCGATGGGCGACGTACAGGTCGAGGAACGTCTTCCACTCGACCAGGATGTGCGGGGCAAAGCCGTCCGGGTGCACGCCGTTGTAGACATTGAATCGGACCACCGGTGCGCCCGTGAACTTGTCGAGCAGCGTCGTGAAGAAAGGACCGGTCTGCTCGTCCTGCCACGCCCCGGCCAGGAACACGGGCACGTCGATCTTGTGCACGAACAGCGTCGGGTTGAGCGGATCGACGATCGCGGGGTCGTAGTACTTGGTGTCGAAGGCTTCCTGGATGATGTCGACCTTCTGCAGATGCAGGAGCTGGTTTTCCTTGCAGATGTCGTCGCCGGCGTCGACCTGGCCCTGCTCCCAGCCCTGCCCGTAGGGGTCGGCCTTGTCGAGCACACCCGTTGCCCAGTCGATCGCGAAACCGTCGTTCAGGATGCCGCCCGGCTCGAGCGTGCTGGCGGTATTGCCGATCACGGAGAGCGGCGTGATCGCCTCCAGGCTGGGCGGCCGCGTCTCGGCTACGAACATCTGCGAGATGCCCGGATAGGAAAGCCCCACCATGCCGACCTTGTGACCAAGCACCCAGTCCTGCGCCGCGACCGTCTCGATCACGTCATAGCCGTCGAGCAGCTGCAGCTCCTCGAAGAAGTCGTATGCGCCGCCGGAGCAACCGGTACCGCGCATGTTGACGCCCACGGTCGCGTAGCCCATCAGCGCGGAGATCAGCGCTGCGGGCGCGGAAGGCGCATCGCACAGCACCGGGAATTCCTTGCACAGGATCTGGGCGCTCTGGATCGGTGCGCCCGGTCTGGACGGGTCGTAGCCCGAGTAGTCGATGACCGTGGGATAGGGTCCCTGATCGATGGGACCGGGCAGTGTGATGAAGACCGAGAGCTTCGTACCGTCGCGCGTCGTGACGTAGCCGTTGCCCGCGACGAGCTTCTGCGAGCTGTAGAAGGTCTGCGGCGGCTGACTGCTCGCGATGCTCATCACGTGCAATGGTCCGGTTTGCTCCTCGGGACTCTGCTGCGTGGTGGTGATCACGTAGCCGTCGCCCGGGGGCACCTTGCGGAAAATGAGACTGCCGAGCTTGTCGGTGGTGCCGGTCTGCACCTCCTTGCCCTCGCTGTCGGACAGACGCAGCTCGGTATCGGGGTGCGCGTGCGTCACCATCAGCTGCTCCACGCTCTCGCGCACCTGGAGACCGCCGCTGCCTCCGCTGCCCGCCGCGCCTGCTACTCCGCCGCCACCGAGCGCCTGCGCCGTATAGCGTTCGTCGTGCCCACACCCCGCTACGAAGACCAGAGCCAACAGCACGACAAGAACGGGGTACTTCACACGCGTAACTTCGCATGGACTGCAGGAGTGCCGCAATGGGGCATCCGGACCGCGGCCCCTGCGGGAACTGGCGTGATCGGCCATCCGTGGTAGCGGTGGACCCATGCTTCGAGCCAGCTTTCCGGGGCGCACCAGCGGCGCAGTCCTGCTCGCCTCGGCCATGCTGGCCCTGCTCGTCGCCCAGGCGCCGACGGCGAGCGCGCGTCGCTGCCCGGCGGGCATGGCGAGCATTCTCGGGCGGTTCTGCATCGACGTCTACGAAGCGAGCGTGGACGTGGCCGACGCGCGCGGTAGGACGATCCGCCGCTTTTCGCCCTACCACACCGCCGAACCCGGCCTGCGCCTGGTCGCCAAGAGCCGCCGCGGCGCCGTACCCCAGGGCTATTTCAGCCAGGAGGAAGCCCAGGCGGCGTGCGCCGAGGCCGGCAAGCGCCTGTGCACCGACGAAGAGTGGGTCACGGCCTGCAAGGGCAAAAAGCCCACGCTCTACCCGTACGGCGACGAGCACCGCGACGGCTACTGCAACGATCACGGTGTCTCGCCCCTCAGGCTCCTGCACGGCAAGGACGGCTCGCTCGCCACATTCGGGATGGAGGCAATGAACGATCCGCGTCTGAACAAGACGCCGGGATCGGTGGCGCGCAGCGGGCAGTTCCGCCACTGCCGGAACTCGTTCGGCGTGTACGACATGGTCGGCAACCTGCACGAGTGGACCGCCAATCCGAAAGGCGAGTTCCGCGGCGGCTACTACCTCGACACGACGACCAACGGCGAGGGCTGCAGCTACATGACCGCAGCGCACTCGACGAAGTACCACGACTACTCGATCGGATTCCGCTGCTGCAAGGGCGGGCATCCGGGCGGGACGGCTTCGCACGACGCGCGCGAATCGCGCAAGGCACGCGCGGACAAGCCTCGCACAGCTCGCACCCACGTCGTCGCCAAGGGACAGACGCTGGGCATGATCGCGCGGCGGTACCACGTATCCGTCGCGGATCTCTGCGACGCGAACGGCATCCGGCGCCAGGATCCCATCCACCCAGGCGAGAAACTGACCATCCCCTGACGCCGGGGTCCACATTTGGTGGCAATCCGGGTCCCATCGGGGCCGCCGAGCGCTAGAGTAGGCGGCGGGAGCGTGGTGTGGGGGAGAGAGTATCCGGCATGATCAAGGCGTTCGGCGCTCTGCTCGCAATTGCCGTCCTTTTGTCGCTCGCGGCGCCAGCCCGGGCGGCCGCGCCTCGCCGGGTAGTGACGGCCGCGGTTCCGGCGTCCTGGCCCCCGCAGTACTCGCTGGACGAGAACGGAGCGCCGGTGGGCTTCGCCGTCGACGTGATGAACGAAGTCGCCGCCCGCGCCGGGCTGGAGGTGCGCTACCGGGTCCTGGAGAGCTTTCCGCGGACGTACTCCGCGCTCGCCCACGGCGATGTCGACCTGATCCCGGAGTGCGGCATCGTTCCCGAGCGACGCGCGCAGTTGGCGTTCACCTCGCCCATCGACACGTTCGTGTTGCGCATCTTCGTGCGCAGCGGCACTACCGGAATCGACAAGCTCGACGACCTGGCCGGACACCGCGTCGCGGTGGTCGAAACCAATGTCGCTGTGTCGCTGCTGAAGGCACGCCCGAAGATCAAGCTGAGGGTGTTCTCCAACGTGCACGCAGCGATGTTCGATCTGCTGGCCGGCAACGTCGACGCGTTGGTGTTTCCGCAGCCCATAATCGAGAAGCTGGCCCGGGACATCGGCGTGCAGGACCGCATCCGCGCGACCGGACCGCCCCTGCTCGAAGTGAAGCGCGGCATCGCAGTCCGCGCTGGCGACTCCGAGCTGCTCTCCAAACTCGAACCGGCGGTGCGGAGCTTCGTCGGCAGCCCCGCCTACAAGCGGCTCTACGTGAAGTGGTACGGGCAGCCGACGCCCTTCTGGACCGTACCGCGGGTGCTGTGGACGATGGGCGCGCTGCTCGTCGTCGTCATGATCTCCATGGGCGTATGGCGATACGCGACGGTCGTTTCGCTCAACCGCAGACTGGTAGCCACTATCGAGGAGCGTGAGCACACGTCCATCGCGCTCAGGGAACGCGAAGCCGAGCTGCGCCAGGCCCAGAAGATGGAAGCCGTCGGCAGGCTCGCAGGCGGCGTGGCGCACGACTTCAACAACCTGCTCACGGCCATTACCGGCTACTCGGAGCTTCTCTTTTCGCAGCTCCCCGAAGGCAGTCAGCTGCGGGAGGACGTGGACGAGATCAGGAAGGCGTCCGAGCGAGCTGGCAATCTGACCCGCCAGCTGCTCGCGTTCAGCCGCAAACAGGTGCTCCAGCCCCGCGTGATCGATCTGGGGGAGATCGTGGCCAACGTGGAAAAGATGCTGCGACGCCTGATCGGAGCGGACATCGAGCTGACGACCCACTTCGGGGCCGACCCGGCTCGGGTCAAGGCAGATCCCGGCCAGATCGAACAGGTGATCATGAACCTCGCCGTCAACGCGCGGGACGCGATGCCCGAGGGCGGCACGCTGGGCATCGACGTCGGAAGCGTGGAGATCACCTCGGACGACGCGCGCGACACGCTCGAGCCGGGCAAGTACGTGCTGCTGGAGGTGTACGACACCGGCGAAGGCATGGACGAAGCGACGCGCCAGCGCATCTTCGAGCCCTTCTTCACCACCAAGCCCGCGGACAAGGGCACGGGGCTCGGCCTCGCGACGGTGTACGGCATCGTCGCGCAGAGCGG
The DNA here is from genome assembly GCA_963826085.1 of uncultured delta proteobacterium. GTDB lineage: Bacteria > Myxococcota_A > Polyangia > Polyangiales > Polyangiaceae > CAWDXG01. The sequence goes on from CAWGVN010000001.1 coordinate 1,818,430, forward strand.
CGGTCACGTCGAGGTCGAGAGCAGCCCGGGCAAAGGCACGCGTTTCTTGATCTACCTGCCGCGCTGGGAGGGGGACCAGGTGGAGGCGCGCATTCCGCCGAGCGAACCGTCGCGTGCCGCCGAGCACGCCACGATCCTGCTCGCCGAGGACGAGACAGCCGTGCGTCAGCTCGCCGCGCGCATGCTCCGCGAGCGCGGGTACGACGTGCTGGAAGCTCCGACCGGGAGCGAAGCGCTGGAGCTGGCCAAGCGCCGTGGCATCGAGCACATCGACCTTCTGCTCACCGACGTGATCATGCCGCGCATGAGCGGCGCGGAGCTGACGCGAGAACTGCGGGCGCTAAAGCCCGACCTCGGCGTTCTGTTCGTCTCCGGCTACCCCCACGGGCAGCCCATGGAATCCCTGATCAACGAGACGGGGGGTGGATTCATCGGCAAGCCGTTCACCGCGGACGAGCTGGAGCGCGCGGTGCGTTCCGCACTACGCCGCGAGCGCGACGCGGAGAAGAGCGCGTGAAGGCAGCTACCTAGACGTCGGGGCGGCTCGGTCGCACAGCCGCCATCATCCCGCTGCGACGGCAGAAAGCGCGGAGCGCAACGACCAGCTCGTGCTCCAGCTCGACAAACTTGAGCGCGATGTGGCTTCCGTCGCGGCGGACGACCTCGGCGTTGGCTTCGACGGCGATGCCGTTGGGGAGCTCGAAGTACAGCTCGACTTGCGTTCCAACCTCGAGGCCAGCGTCGGTATGCACCACGACGCCTCCCGCCGAGACATTCTCGCATTGCCCCGAATGATACGAGCTGGCGGCGTCGAGCATGGCCGGCGCACGGAGCTCGACGCGGCGGAACGCGCGGCGCTCCTCCTGCCCAGGCGACACGCCGGGCTCTCCGGTTGACTGTTCGGGGGACATAGAGCCCAGGGCTGCACGTGCCGTACCAGTATCCAGACCGTGTAATTTCCAGTAGCTGCGGGTCGGGTGTGAAGCCACGACTATGCAACGGTTGCGGACCATGGACCTTACAGCCCCCGCCGCGTCATGTGGGTCGAGGTGGGAGGAGCGTCGTCAGAGACATCCGGCCAGATCAGCACCGCCGGCTATCCAGCTCTGGATCGTGCGCAGGTCCGACTGTTCGAGATGGGGATGATCGTCGACCGTGCGCCGCAGAGGCATGGGCTCTCCCGTCACGAACCATTCGCGAAGTCGCAAGCTCTCCGCGTGGGATGGCGGCAGGCATTGCCCTTTGGGCAGCTCGACCTGATGCTCGGTCACGCAGGGGCCGGCCGGGGCCGTGAAGTTGTCGGTGTTCCGGATGAGCTTGTACATCAGGTAGCTGTTACCGGGCCGTCCGGGGTCGATGACCGGCATCTGCACGCCGACGCGCGGCGGGTCTTCGAGCGGGACATCCGGACGGGGACCGACCGCCGCTTCGTGAGCCACGCGTCCGATCGCGGTCGCGGCAAGGCCCTGCGCCGAGGAGAGATCCAGCCCCATGCGCGCAGGCGGGCGATGGCAACCGCTGCCGCTGCACAGGAGCCCCGTGGAAGTTGCACGAGCAAAGATCGCCAGCACGTCCTGACAGCTCGGTACCGGCGCCGGCGCAGGCTGCGGTGCCTTGGCCGCCCGCGTCCGGAAATTGAAAGTGAGCGGCGCGTCGCCCTCGGCGATCGGCGCTCCGTCGAACGCGCGGAAGCCGTCCGGATGATCGCTCGAGGGCACGTACAGCTGCACCGTGTAGAGCACGCCCGGCACGAAAGTCCCGCCGGAGAAATGCCGGTAGCGCAGGACGCGCTCCACCAGATCGTATTCCGGCTCGAGAAAGACAGAGGTGTCCTGGCTCCCGCTGTACACGAGGACCGCCTGGCGGATCGCCGTCGACGGATCGAGATAGCGATCGAAGCGCAGCTCGATCGGCGCATTCGTCGGGATTCCGCAGTCCGGCGAGGACGGCTGGCAGTCCAGGCCGGCTCCGTCGCTGGGGTAGCTGGCGACGAGATGGAGGTCCGGCCCGCGCGCCGGAGCGAGGTCGCGTGAACCCTGGTCGCAGGCGGCGACCGCCAGGCAGGCGGCCAGGACGACCAGACGGGGGATCAGCTTTCCGAGTAGAGCGACAGCTGGTCGCGGATCGTGTCCTCGGTCACTCCGGTGCGGATACTCTCTTTCAAGCAATCGGCAAGCGTGATCAGGAGGTCGTCGACGCCCTTCTCCTCGATGATCTTGGAAAGCAGCTGGCGAGCGTCCCGACTGTCGTCTTCGCGCAGGAACTCGCGCACCTTCTCGACGGAGATGTCCCCCTGGAAATCGAGGTACAGGTTCTCCATTAAATAGCGGACAAGCTCCTTCACCAAGGGCCTCCTTGTGCTGCGGCGGCGGAACCACCGGCGGCCTCCCGCTATACCCGTCGGGCGAACGCCGAGGCAAGCAGATTAGCACTGCCGGCGCGCGCGCCGACCCGCACCCCAGTCGCCAGCGCGGCGGATCGCGGGCAATCGTCCCTCGAAAGCGGAGGAAGCAAGTCATCGGCATTGCTCGAGCTGGGGATCGGCCGGGTCGTGGCAGACCAGACAAGGGCGCGCGTTCTTCTGCAATGCAACGCGGCAGCGGCCCAGGAAGCCGGGTGGATGAGGGTCGACGCCCTGCCCCAACCCGCCGCCCGGCCCAGCGCCACGCCCGCCGACCGCCGCGCTCGCGTGGCAGGTCGTGCAGTCGCGCTCGGTATGGCAACTGACGCATGCGTTCAGGTTCCGCTCCGCCGCCCACGAGTGGTGGCCGGGCCCGCGCGGCGGGTCGGTCCAGATCGACTTGGGCGGATGAAAGCGCCCCCGACCGGCAAAGTTTGCGTACGGACCGCTGACCGTGACTCCCGCGCGTTGGTGGCAACCGAGACAGAAGGACTGCTCGCGATGGCAGCTGGTGCAGCGCGGGTTGTTCTGCCGCGCCGCGACCGCGTGAAGGTTCAGCCAGTCGTTGGGATGGACCTGCCTGGGCCGGACCCGTCCATCGTGGCAATCGGTGCAATAGCGCTCGCTGTGGCAGGTTGCGCACAACTGGCTGTCGTTGGCCGCCGCCGAACGATGTCGCTGGAGCCAGCCGGGGCCGTGTCCGGCGTTGTGCAGCCAGCTGGGTGGACTGAGCACACCCGTCGGAAAGCGCGTCTTCATCCGTCCACCTGTACCGCGCAGATGACAGGTGGTGCAGCTGCCGCGCGCCTTGCCCTGCGCCGGGGGCGGCATCTGGTGGCAGTGGAAGCAGCCACGCATGCGCGGCATCTGATCCCGCGTCGCCAGCTCCAGGTTCTGCACCGCGCCGTGGCACTGCGGGCAACCGATGTTGTGCGCCGCGTGCGCCGCATGATCGAAGCGCAGGTGGGGTCGAGGGACGAGCTGCCGCTGCACACGGTTGCCATCGCCTTTGCGGTAGCCGACGTGGCAATAGCCGCATTGCCCGATGAGCGCATCGCCGTTTCTCTGCACCGAGTCCAGATCGCTATGGTCGGTGTGATGGCAGCCGTCGCAGCGCGTGGCGGCGGGCAACAGCGAGTCGCCGCTCGAACGACTGGTCTTCGCGCGCGCGTGGCAGCGGGTGCAGGCGAGGTGCAGCTCCTTGACGTGCTTGGCGTGGTTGAAGCGAATCGTGAGCTTCTGCGGCGGGAAGATCGCGGGACTGGGCCCCCCGTCGCCCGGGGTCGCTCCGGGCGGGCGATCGTACTCCGGAACCACTTTCCCCCCCGGAAGCGGAGCCAGGCCGTGCACCGGGGAGGGCGGAGCGCCCGCGCTGGACACGCCCGAGGCGGCGGGCGGCGCGTCGGCGTGCGCGGGGTGCGCGTCGCCGAAAAGGAAAGCTACGGCCACGGACAGCGCGCAAGCCAGCGCCAACCACCACGTCCCCGTTGCGTGTTCCCGCGATCGGCAAAGCCCGCCCTGCAAGCCCGGAGTGCGCTTGCCCGCCTTCACGGGGACACCTCCACATCCACCGTAGCGAGCGCGCGGAAGCGCTGCCCTACGAGTCGGTTCATGCTGTGCTCCCACTGGATGCCGAAGCGCGTCCGGGAAAGCGGCGAGACGCCGCCTCCCAGCACGTACGTGAAGCTCGTCGCGCTGCGATCCGGCTGGAGCGCATCGCGCCAGTCGTACAGCGAGAGGATGACGAGCGTGTCGTAGAAGCCCCCGTCAAATCGCTTCTTCGTAGTGACGTCCGCGCCCGCCTGGTGACCGGTCTCGCCGGTCTGGAGCAGGCTTGCGAGACCGACGCTGCCGTTGGACCATCGGTAGTCGCCGCCCAGACGGGCAATCGTATCGAGCAGCGAGGCCTTGCCGGTCTGGGTCGGCGTGGCGCCCGGATCGGCGGCGGCAGCTGCGTAGCTGTTGGGGTTGCCGTCGGTGGTGTACAGCTGCACGCCGCCGGAGGCGGACACGACGAGCGGGCGCGCGATCCGCCAGCTCGCCCGCGCGATCGCGCGCTGCATGCCGCTGTGTGCGAACCAGTTGAAGATCGAGTCGCCGTCGAAGGTCGGCAGGTAGTAGTCGTAGTCGGCGCCGACGGTGACGCGCGGCGTCGCGTACCAGTCGAGGGAGCCCTGGTACTGGCTCATGACCTGGTTGTACAGGTCGTACACGAAATTGCCGCTCACCGCGCCCAGGCCGGACGCCTCGACCCGCGCGGAATAGCCAAGCTTTTCGCTCGAGACGCGATCTCCGCCCACGACCGTGTAGCGGCCCTGCGTGTCGGCGTACGGCGAGACGTACACCGTGTCGCGGCTGATGACCTTGCGGTAGCTCAGCCGACCGTGCAGCCACTGCACGCCGCTGCTTTCCACGGCGAAACCGTACGCTGGCGCGAGCTTTGTCTCGGAAAGATAGCTTGGCCACTGGTTTCCTTCGAGCTGGCTGCGATCACCGCGATACACGCCGTCTCCCTCGAAGCGGGACGTGGAAAGCATTGACAGACCGCCGCGCTGTTCGAACCCTCCATACGCTTCCACTTTGAAGAAAGCTGGCGTCGTCAAGCTCACGAGCCCGCCGTCGAAGGACCACCAGCCGAGCACGTCCGTGACGTACTGCCGGCCGAGGCGGAATCCGAACCAGCCTCCGAAGTAGTTCCGCCCCTCGAGATAGGCGTACATCAGATCGAGCGGTGCCTGCCTCAATCCGGGGACGAACGTCTCGTCGGAAGCCGGGTTGCGCTCGGCACCGGTCTGGCCGAAATCCGCGTCGAGCCGCATGCGCGCCCTGAACGACAGCTGGGGGCCGCCAGGGACGAAATCACCCTGGAGATCATAGAGCGTCAGCCCGAGCATCTGGGTGTAGCGACGGCGGCGCACGAGCGGCTCGCCGTACGGGCTCGACAGCGTGTACCACTGACCGACGAAGGAGGAGTCGACATCCGCTTCGTACGCGCGCGCTCGCGCCGGCCAGCACGACGCGCCCAGCGCGGCGATCAGAACCGTCGACCAGCCTGCTGCCCGCCTCGACATCCTACGTTTTGGCTCCGGGTCGCCGACGTGCGAGCGCTTCTTGGCGCGCCGGCAGTGCGGAGCATCGTCGAGCCCGCTTCGTCCTGTCAACGCCGCGGCAATCGCCGCACGGAATCGGCCGACGGCGCGCTCACGCGCAGCGTCGCAGCCAGGCGCCGAGCCCCTCGAGATCCGGCTCGGGCACGAAGTCGCACACCTCGTCGATTGCGCCGATCCGCTTGACGTCGGCACCGAGACGCAGCGCCGACGCGCGACAGGTCGCCGCCACCAGCGGATGTGGAGAGGCGGAGAGCGCGCACAGCGTGTCCAGCAGGCGCGTCTCTTCCAGTTCCGCCGCCAGCACTGCGGCCAGCGGCCGCGGGTCGGCGACCGCGGCGTGGGAATCCGAAAGCCGGGCGCGCAGGATCTCGCACGCACGCGACGAGGAGTGGCCCGGGCCGGCCGCGCGATAGCCGTCCACGGGCAACTCCAGGCGCTCGCAGAGCTCGCCGCTGTGAAGCAGCCGCCGCGCCTCGCAAAGCACCTGCTCGAACGCAGGCTCGAAGCCGCTATCAAGCGGCTGGTTGCCGTCGAGGTCCAACGCTACCGGACGTGCGGCCTCCTCCGCGTAGCTCTCTACGTGCGCCTCCAGGCATTCGAGCGACACGGTGCCCGGCGCGCGGCCTCCAAACAGCTCGCGTTCGGTCTCGATCGTCACCAGGCTCCAGCGAGTGGAAGGCGTTGCGTGATCCATTTCGTGGACGAAGTCCACGTTGACCTTGCGCACCGCCGCCCAGCGCAACACGCGCATGCCCAGCTCCGAGTCGAGGCGGACGCCCCAGGGGACGATGGCCATGGGCACCTGCCGCAAGCCAAGCCCGCTGAGCAGTGGACCGCGACCGCGTGCGATCAGCATCGCGGTGCACGCGCCGGCAGCTCCGGCCAGAGCCAGCGTGCCGAGCTCGGCTCCCGCCATCGCCAGTCCGACTCCGAATGTCCCGATGCCGGCGAAGGCCGCGAAGATCGTCGCACCGCGTCCCGACGGACAGGGCTGGAGCCCGACGTATCGAAAGTCCGGAGGCGGCACCGTACGGAGCATGGCGACACCTGAAGACTAGCGGGTCATCCCACGGCGGGCACGCGCGTTCTGTCCATGCGTGTGTGCTCGGCACACATGCTCGCACCCGGCGGCCCGCCTCAGGGGAAGATCTCGCGCTCGCTGTAAACCGTGACCAGCCGCTGCAATGCGACTCCGTAGCAGGCCTGGCGCAAGGTGCAGTCGTAGGCGCGCGCGAACTCCATCATCCGCTGGTAGGCGCTCCGCATGGCCTCCTCCAAACGCTGGTCGACCTCCGCCAGCGCCCACTGTTCGCTGCGACGGTTCTGGACCCACTCGTAGTAACTCACGGTGACGCCACCGGCGTTGGCCAGCACGTCGGGAAGCAGGTCGATCCCGCGCCGTAGCAGCACTTCCTCGCCCGCCGGGGAGCACGGGCCATTGGCACCCTCGGCGACCAGCCGGACCTGCAACGCCTCGGCTTCTTCGACACCCACCTGGTTCTCCAGCGCAGCCGGCACGAAGATATCCGCCTGCACCTCGAAGAACTGCTCGCGCGTGATCTTCTCGCCCGCGGGATAACCCTCGATCGAGCCATTTTCCTGCACGTACTTCTGCAGCCGGTGCGCATTGAAGCCCTCGGGGTTGTACAGGTACCCCGTGTGATCTCCCACAGCGACCAGCGACACACCCGAGTGGCTCAGCAGGACGGCGCAGTGAGAGCCCACGTTGCCGAAGCCCTGCACGATGAGCTTCTTGCCCTCGAGGTCGAACCGCGAACGCTCGGCCCACTCGTGGATGCAGTGCACGATACCCTGGCCGGTCGCCTTGTCGCGGCCGTATGTTCCGCCGCTCGTCACCGGCTTGCCGGTGACGACGCCCATCACCGCCTGCTTGCTCACCATTCCGACGGTGTTCACGTAGGTATCCATCGCCCACGCCATCGTCTGCGAGTTGGTGCCCATGTCGGGAGCGGGGATGTCGTAGTCCGGCCCGATGTTGGATCCGAGCGCATGGAAGAAGCGGCGGGTGATGCGCTGGAGCTCGTTCCGCGACACGTCGCGCGGGTTGAACTTGATGCCGCCCTTCGCCCCGCCAAATGGCAGGTTCATGAGCGAGCACTTCCACGTCATCATCGCACCCAACGCCTTGAAGTCGTCGAGTGACGCGCTTTCATGGAAGCGCATTCCGCCCTTGTACGGGCCGAGGATGTTCGAGTGCTGGATCCGGTAACCCTTGAACAGCCGGTACTCCCCATTGTCCATCCTGACGGGGAAGTGAACGATAAGCTCGTTCTTCGGCTGGCTGAGGATGGTCCGGATGTACTCCGGCATCTTGATGATGCGCGCCGCCTGATCGAGGTAGTCCTGGATTACGTGGAAGAATTCGAAGCGATGCTTCTCATCGCCGCGAGCAGCTTTCTCCTCGCGATCCGGATCGTCGTTCGGCGGCGTTGAATAAGGCGCGGACTGCGGAAGGTCATCCGCGAGCGCGTTGTGCCCGTTGTCCATGGGGGTGGTCTCTCCTGCTCCTGGCGGCGCGGCCGTTCGGGGACCGGAAGCATCGATTGCCCGAAGCACACACCATTTCGACAGAGTTTCTGTCGCGTTTCCATGGGTTGGGCGAGTTTTTTCGACAACGCGGCGCGTTACCGGGCGACCGCGGTCGCTTCCACCAACTGCGAAGAACGCCTTCAGACAGCCGGGTGCCGCATCCAGAGCGTGTAGAGGTACACGAGCGAGCTCGCCACGAGCAGCGCGTCGATCCGGTCCAGGATCCCGCCGTGGCCGGGGATGATCCACCCCGAGTCCTTGATCCCCGTGGAGCGTTTGAGCAGCGATTCGACCAGATCGCCGAACTGGCCCAGCGCGCCGGCGACCAGCGCCAACGCCAGGCCGTGCAGGAGCGGAAGGGCCGGCAGGTACCAGAAGTGCGCCAGCGCGGCGCCGACCATGGAGCCCACCAGCGAGCCAACGAAGCCGGCGCGCGTCTTCTTGGGACTCACGGCTTCGTAGAGCTTCGTCTTGCCCAGGAAGCGCCCGAAGAAATAGCCGCCGGTATCCCCGAGCCAGGCGATCATCAGCGTCAACAGGACATATCCAGGGCCGTCCGCCCCGGCGTCACGACGCATCAACCCGATCGTGGTGAGCAGCCCGCCCACGTACAGCGGGCCTGCCACGCCGGCCATCATCCTGAGGCCCGCCGATTGAATGTCGCCCAGGCGCCAGAGCGGTAGCAGCATGCCCACGATCGGCACGAGCAGCAGGATCGTGATCAGCACCCGCGGGTCGCTGGATCGGTAGTACAGCCCGAGCGACACCATCAGCGTGACGAGGACCCCGGCGGATTGCGACACCTTGTCGCCGGGGTGCGTCATCCCGAAAAACTCCTGCGCGCCGATACCGCACGCGGCGAAGACAACCAGATACCAGGCCCAGGGAGGGGCCAGGAACAGGACCACCAGCAGCAGGGGGGCAACCACCGCAGCGGTGGAGAGCCGGATGACCAGATTGCTCTTGGGCACGCGGACCATGCGTTATCAGCGGCTTAGCCAGGTCACAAGGCCGCTTGGCCCGGCGGGGCGCCCGGCCCAACTTGCGCGGAGCCGGCCGGGTCGCTAGACCCGCGGCATCCCGCCCTCATGAGGTCGCTCGGCCCCTTCATCAAACAGCGCGCGGCGCTGGCCGGCCTGGCTGCAGTCGTGGCCACCGGCGTTCGTCTGTCGAGCGCTCGACCGCCGCCGCGGACGCTTGCGGGGCTGGCAGACATGCTGGGACGCGCTGCCGGCGGCGTGGTGTCGCCAAAGGACATCGCGTGGGAGCCGAGCCCTGGCTTCCTGACCGAGACGTTCGCGGGGCGGCGGGTGCTGTTCCTGGCGGCGCCGGCCGCAGGCAAGCCGCGCGACCTGTACCGCGCGAGGGTCCGGGTCACCCTCTCCGGGCAGCCCGTCAGCGTGGAACAGATCCGCGACATCACGCAGACACCCATCGGCGACGACGTGGGCCTGCAGGTGCGCGGCAACCGCGCAGCATTCGCCACCGTCGCGTACGGCCGCATCCAGGGCATCACCACGCTCGACCTCGGCGGAATCCGTCGCGGCAACCGTCCCCGGGACCTGTTCGACCGGCTGCTGCTGGCCATCACCGAATTCCAACAGACCGGGAGCCTCGCGGGGCTTGGCCGAACCGATATCGTCCTGGACGTGCCCGCGCGCCACGCGCGGCTCGCGCTCGACCCGCCAGTGCTCAACATCGGGCTGGGGGAGCGCGGCCGCGATCTGGTCTACAACCTGGAACGGCGCACGCTGCGAGCCGCGGGCGGTGGGCAGCCCTATGCGGCTCGGGCGGTCCCCCAGGTCCATCCTCCGAAGCCGCTCATCCTGTGGGGCGTGGATACGGTGCGCGCGGAGGTCGGTCCCGCTCCCATCACGTGGCTGGAGGACAAGGTGTTCGGCGCACAGGACACCTTCAAGCGCGCGACGTTCAAGCTCTTCTCCTCCAAGGCCGAGTCCGCACTGAACGACAAGACGCCCGAGCTTGATGCCTCGAAGATGACGACGGGACAGTGGCCGCCGCGCCCCATCCCGTCGCTCTGGAAGGAACAGAAACCCGGCGAAGGACAGTGGGAACCGATCCGCTATCCGTGGCTCAAGGCGCTGCCGCATACGACCCCTGGCTCGCACCCGCCGCCCTATTTCTACCGGACCTTCATCCGCCCCGACATCGAGCGGCCGTACTCCGAGGTCGTGATCGTCGCCATGGACATGCGACAGCTCCAGCTGGGCATGCAGGCCGGCTACGAAGACCCGAAGCCGCTCACCGGACCGCCGGGCGACGGCCGACTGCCTCGCGATCCGGCCATCGAGAGCCGCGTGGTGGCGACCTTCAACGGCGCTTTCAAAACCGAGCACGGCAAGTACGGAATGATGGTCAAGCGCCGTGTGCTCCTGCCGCCGATCAAAGGCGCGGCCACGGTCGTCGTCACGAAGAGCGGCGACACCGGCCTCGGCAGCTGGCCGCACACCGAGACGATCCCGGACGACATCGTCTCCTTCCGCCAGAACCTCGACCCGCTGGTCGAGGACGGCAAGGTCAACCCGACGGGCCGCTACATCTGGGGCTGGCAGCTCCAGGGCACCAGCGTGATGACCCAGCGCACCGCCATCTGCGTCACGCCCGCAGGGCAGCTCTACTACGCGTGGGGCAAGGCGATCGACGGTCCCACGCTGGGCAAGGCGCTCAAAGAAGCGGGCTGCTCGTACGGCATCCATCTGGACATGAATCCCGCGCACTCGGGCTTCGTGTTCACCGATGTGCGCGACCCCCGAGCCCACGAGTACAAGCTGGCAAAGCTGGACCCGGGCATGAAGATCCCGCCTGACAAGTTCGTCCGCTGGTCGGCCAAGGACTTCTTCTACATGATGGTCCGCGACCCGGTGCCGGAGGACCCATCCGGAATCCGCTGGGTTCCGGACGGCGGACAGCAACCGCCGCCGACATGGATGCCCGGGGTTTTCAAGGGCAGCGTTTCGATCGGCACGCTGCCGATCGAGCTCCTGAGTATCGAGCCCGGACGCGTCGACTGGGAGATCCGCGCGGGCAGCAGAGAACCGACGAGCAGTAGCCAGCCTGCAAGCCATCTCGAGTTGCAGGGCGACGACGCTCATCGCGTGATCGCCGCAATCGGCATGGGGCACACGACGGAAGCCACGGCCTACGGCCTCGCGATGGGCGATACGGCCATTCTGTCGCTCAGAAGCAGCTACGCCACACTTGTTCTCTCGCCGGGCAAGCCACCGGACATCGTGGCGCCGGGTCAGGTCCCCTCGCTCGAACCCGACGAAGAAGCGGTTCAGCTCCCGCTCCTGGCGGACGACGGCCGACTCGTGGCGCGTGGCCGCGACCACGGCGCACTCCGCATGCGTGGTGCGCTATGCGTCACGCCGACCGGCCGCGTCATCATCGCCCGCGCGCGCCACGATAGCTCCGATCCGATCGCGACAGCTCTGCTCGGCACCGGCTGCCGCCGCGTGGTGTCGCTCGATCGCGGCTCGCGCCATCCTTCGTTCGTCCACCGCACGGGCACCGACACGCCGCCAGTGTCCGGCTACGAGACGACGGTGCTGTTCGCGCTGGGCCGCCCGATGACTCCGCACGCGTTCCGCTGGAAGCCCAAAGGCTCCAAGCCGTCCACCACACCCACCGGCTACGACTACCCTCCGCAGCCAAAGAAGAAGCGCAAGAAGCCGGAATAGCCGCCGCGCCGAGCCATCCAGCCAGCTCGCGCGGCCTCCTCTGGCATCGAGGGCTGGCGAAAGCTGATCCTGACCCGAAACGTTGAATAGGTCGCCAAGCCACAAAGGCCGCCAAGCAACGCCAAGGGATTTTGGGGATACGCGCTGGATAGCAGAGCTTCCGACCCATTCCAACGGGCGGTCTTCACCTGCTTCATCAGGCCGCTCATGGAAAAGAGACTAGGAACCCTTGGCGGACTCGGCGCTCGTGGCGGCTTGGCGACAAGGCAGCGCTCCAGGAGAGCGATGACCTTTCAGGCTGGTCCAGCTCTAGCGGAGCGCATTCGATCTCAGGCGGAGCGGCGCTAGGCAGCTTCGTCCATCAGGCCGCGGAGCCGCTGCATCGCCCGGGAGTGCAACTGCGAGATCCGGGGTTCACTGACGCCCAGCTCGGCGCCGAGGTCCTTGAACTTGACGCCGTCGAAGTAATGCTTGGAGACGATGTGCCGTTCGCGCTCGGGCAGCTTGTCGATGGCGAGCTCGAGTGCGGCGCGCACCGACTTCTGCTCTACCGCGACCTCCGCGCTCGTCGTCCCCTCTTCTGCCGACAGACAACGTGCCTGCTCCCAGGCGCTGACGTCGTCGATCCGCACGACTGACAATGGCGCGTCGCCGGCGGACTCCGAACGCGCGCGGCGCGGCAGCCAGTCCTGGGCGCGCAGCTCGTCCAGGATCGCGCCACGGATCCGCACGCGGACGTACCACTCGAACCCGCCGTCATGCTGGTCGCCATGCTTGAGGATGGCGTCCCACAGTCCGCTCATGCCGGCCGCGATGAGGTCGTCGCGGAGCACGTTCTGGGGCAGCTTGCGCTGGAAGCCGCCCGCTATCTGCTTGACCAGAGGCGTGTACAGCGAAAGCAGCGTGCGGGCTCCGCCCGGCACGGTCGGCGGGGCGGCGACCGGCGCGAGCCGCGCCGCGCGGAGCGGACGACGCGAAGCGGAAGGACGCGGGACGAGCGACAGGTGCCGCGAAGCCTGCGAACGCTTGGGGCTGCGACGGGGGCTGGGAGCCGGCGGGGCGGGAACGAGGCTGAGCATTTCCATGGCGCGGGTCATTGCAGGTCCCGTTCCACGCCAGTAACTAGCTGGAATCAATGGCTAAACTTGACCGGGGTCGCCGCGTATGGGTCAGTGGATACCCATTATTCGCTGCTCCAGGCGCCAGACAATCCGCGTTGCCGGCTGCATCTGGAACTGAACCCACAATAATTCTAGCTAGTTGTATTGGCAGCGCCCACGCGGCACGACCTACCAGGTCTATAATGACCCAGCGATGCCGAATTGGTCGCCGGCTACCGACTTCCGGCAGTTTTATGCGAGCTTTTGTGGGTCTTCAAGGACCCGCCATGGTGGGCGGCCTGGCGATGAATCGAGTGATGGGCTCTCGTGGAGGCTCGCCTGGAGTCCTTGTCCGCTTGCGAATCGGCCGCGCCTTCGTCCGCGTTCGTGGTCTCCGAGCCGCCGACGAACGCGTAGTGCGGCGGCTGGCCTGGCCCAGCGAGGTCGACCCAGTAGGCGGAAACCTGACGCACATCCATGTGCACGAAGCTCGAGTTCGGGTAGTAGCCGCATCCCACCCGGGGCAGGGTCCGGCAGTAGTCCCGAAGCACTTCATTCGGCACGCCGGGGATGCTGAAGTCGACTGCGCGGCCCTGGTTGTGGCGCGAATGGGGCGTGTATTGCGTGGGCCGGTATGGGCGGAAGCCGCTGACCACGCGGATAGGGCGCCCCCCGAAATGGTCGCTGACCTTGGCGAGCATCTCGATGAGTCGCGGGTGGATTGTTGCCTCTTTGCCCGTCCTCCACGAAGAAAGCACCCGCGAGACTTCCCGCTCCGCGTTCGGAGTCAGCTTCCCGTGGCGCACCGCGTAGCCCCGCCACACGCCCGAACCGCCGGAGAGGATCAGGTATCCGTAGTGACGCGGGCGCCGCGCATAGCGATGTCGCGCAACGGAAGCGGGCGCGCCCGAGCGAGCATGACCCCTGGCGGCGGCCGAGACCGAGGCCCGCCGTCCGCCCGAAGCGCTGCCTCCGGCGCGCGCGAGCTGCTTCGCGGCGCGCGACCCGTCCGGATCATCGGGTGCTGGAATGATCAGCTTCTGTTTCGCCTTGATCCGGCTGCGGCGCGTGAGGCCGTTCGCCCGACAAAGTGCGGCGATGGAGACATGATACCGCTTGGCGATCATGCCCAGCGTCTGGCCCCGGTACACCACATGGATCCGGGTCTTTTTCGCATGGCTGGGCCCGGCCGCCAGTGCCGGAAGCGACACCAGCGACAGCGCCAGGACAAGCAGAGCTCCAAGCCAACGCATGGGAGGGGATGACGGTTAGTCCCACCAGCCCGGCACTGGAAACAAAAAAGCACGGAACCACAGCCGACTTGTCGTCCGGCCCAGCGCCGGGCGCCCAAGCAGCCAGGCCCACCTCCGCCCTGGCAGCTCCTCGTTTCTTGGCGTTCCCGGAGCCGGAATGCCAAAGTTTCGTGGCGGGATTTTCCGCCCGCGCTGCTCGAGAGGCCTCATGGGCGAAGGTAGAAACCTGGTCGGCGTCGATATCGGCACCAGCTCTATCAAGGTGTGTCAGGTCAAGGAGAGTCGAAAAGGCTTCACGTTGGAGCGTTTCGGCTACGCGACGCTGCCCCAGCAGACCATCGTCGACGGGCAGGTGATGGACGCCAGCGCCGTGACCGAAACGCTACAGCGGGTGACCCGCGAAGCGGGGATCAAGCAGAAGGAGATCGGGCTGAGCGTTTCCGGCCAGAGCGTCATCATCCGCAAGATCACTGTGCCGATGATGACGGCTGCGGAGCTGGACGAGCAGATCCAGTGGGAAGCGGAGCAGCACATCCCGTTCGATATCAAGGACGTGCAGGTCGACTACCAGGTGCTCCGGCGCCGTCCGGAAGCAAGCCAGATGGACCTGCTCCTGGTCGCGGCAAAGCGCGACCAGATCAACGACTACGCCCAGCTCGCGCGCAACGCGAAGCTCAAGCCAGTCGTGTGCGACATCGATGCCTTCACCGTGCAGAACCTCTTCGAGTTCTCGCGCGGCGTACCGGTCGACCAGACGATCGCGCTCATCAACGTCGGCGCAAGCCTATCCTCGCTCAACATCGTAGCGGGCGGCATCAGCTCGTTCACCCGTGAGATCGCCAACGGCGGCAATGTCATCACCGAGGAAATCCAGAAGCAGCTCGGCGTGCCGTTCGATCAGGCCGAAGCGTACAAGTGCGGTGGCCAGGCCTCGCCCGATGATCCCTACCGCGCAGGCGCGGGAATGGTTCCCGAACAGGTGCTCCAGGTGGTGGAGGCCATTTCGGATGCCATCGCAGCGGAAATCCAGCGCAGCCTCGACTTCTTCATGGCCACCAGCGGCGAAGGCGAGATCTCGCGTATTTTCGTGACCGGTGGGACGGCGAATCTCGCTGCGCTGGGCCAGGCCATCGAGCGCAGGTCGCGCGTTCCGGTCGAGGTGTGGGCACCCACCGAGCGGATAGTCGGCGACCCGAAGCACGTCGACCCGAACCTGCTCCACGCGCGATCGGCCCAGCTCGCCGTCGCGCTCGGCCTGGCGCTGCGCAAGGAGAAGGAGAGCCGCTCGTGATCCGCATCAATCTGCTGCCGCAGAAGAAGCGCGCGGAGCGGACCGAGGGGAGCCAGCTGTGGCTGGCCGTACTGCTTGTGCTGCTGATCGCGGAGCTCATTGGTTTCGTCGTTTTCCACGGCTACAAGCGACAGGAGCTCAAGGCGCAGCAGAACACGAATGCCGAGGTCCAGGCGCAGATCGACAAAGCCAAGCGCGCCGTGAAGAACCAGGCGGACGTCAAGCAGAAGCTCCAGCAACTCCGGGCTCGCGAGGATGCCATCAGCAAGCTGCAGAGCGCCCGTACCGGTCCCACGGCGATGATGCTGGAGCTGTCGCGCATCCTTACCCCGGGCCGCGGCCCGTCGGTGAGTCCCGACAAGCTCGCCCAGCTGAGGCGCAACAACCCGCTCGCCGTCTACAACCCGAACTGGGACGCCCGGCGGCTCTGGCTCACCAAGTTCGTCGAGCAGAATCGCCAGGTGCGGCTGGAGGGAGTGGCGCGCGATGGAGAGGACGTGAGCGAGTTGGCCCGGCGCATGAATCTGTCGAGCTACTTCCACGACGTGAAGCTCCTGCCAGCGCACCAGGTCCATGACTCGGACACGGGGCTGGAGCTGGTTCAGTTCCAGCTCGAAGCGAAGGTGAGGTACTGAGATGGCGGCGCAGTCGAGCCTCTCCAAGCTGCCGCCGCTAGCCAAGGCAGGCATCGTCTTCGGCGTCCTCGCGCTCGCGGCCGTCGCCTACTTCGTCGTCTTCTACGGGGACCTCGCCAGCAGCATCAAGGCGGCGCAGAACAACGAACGCCAGCTCCGATCGAAGTTGGCAGACGCGCGCAAGGCGGAGTTCGCCTACCAGAAGGACCTCGCCGAGCTCGCCGACCGGCAACAGCGGCAGCGCGAGCTGAACAAGATCCTGCCCGCCACCACGGAGTATCCGGCGTTCCTGAGCGCAATCCAGAGCGTCGCGAACGTGTCAGGCGTCACGCTGAGCGCGTGGACGCCGCAGGACGAGGTACCCGAGCAGTTCTACGCGCGCGTCCCGATGAAGCTGGAGCTGTCGGGCCGCTACCACCAGGTCGCCAAGTTCTTCTACGGTGTCGGGGAGCTCGACCGCATCATCAACATGGAGAACATCTCCATTACCGATCCGAAGGTCGAAGGCGACGACGTGGTCGTCAAGGTGAACGTGCTGGCCACGGCCTTCCACGCCCTCCAGGACACTGGCACGACGAACGAGCAACAGCAGCGTGGTGCAGCCAAGGGGCCAAAGAAATGAACCGTACCGGTGCGGCACTTTGGGTCTGCATGACACTGCTGATCGCAGCGGGCTGCAGCGAAAAGGTCTCCCAGTCGACATATGACGGCGGCACGGTGAAGCGCGTGCCGGCCGCGCAGGTCGACGCCGGAACAGCCGATGCGGAGCCGCCGAAGGTGTCGTTCCAGGAGTCGGAATTCACAGAGTCGAACCGCAGCCGCGACCCCTTCCGCTCCTACGCAAAGGCATTTGCCCAGGAGGCAAAAGCCGAGGTCAAGTCGCAGCGCAAGGTCGTGCTGGACAAGTATTCGCTGGACGAGCTCAAGCTCATCGGCATCGTGACACGGGTGCACCCGGCCAAGGCCATGCTGGTCGACCCAAACGGCAAGGGCTACGTGGTCCAGCCGGGGCAGTTCGTCGGGCGGCCGGAAACGGTGCAGACCCCCGGTCAGGACACGACCTATGAGGTCAACTGGCGCGTGGACCGCATCCGTCCCACCGATATCGTGCTGGTGCGCGAGGATCCGTCCAATCCCGATGTGCCGACGGCGACACGCGTCATCCCGCTCAGGCCCAAGGGCGAAGAGCAGACGAACGGCGAACAGCAGTAGCGGCGGCTGCAGCGCAGCGCCGTCGCGCCATCCGGTTGCCCCGCAGCTGATCCCGCGGCGAACGCGCGCTCCACTTACGTAAGCGACGCGACGAGAAGCCCGGAATTTGTTCGCTTTGATCGCAGCAGGCTACGCTTTCAAGCCGAACCAACGTCCGTTTCCGGGCTTGTCGGCGAGATCGACGATCGGAGCCTCACACCATGAGCTGGACCCCGCCCCCGGCACCCCGCCATCGCGGCCGCCGGCGCCTGCGCGCCGGCCTCGTCACGGCCCTCTCGGCGCTCGCGCTGTCGGCCACGTTGGCCACTGCACGCAATGCGTCTGCCGATACCGCCCGACACGCCACCCACATAGAGCTGTCCGCCACCGGTCAACATGGCGCCGCCCAGCTCGTGGTCGACTTCACGCAGAAGCCCACTTTCACCGCCCGGCTGGAGCGAGCGGGTCGCCGGCTCATCGTCGACGTTCCGCACGCCGATCTCCGGGGGGCGCCGGGCGCACTGACACGCCACGTCGGTGTGGTCGGCGGCGTGATGGCGCAGGCGTTCCACACGCCAAGCGGCTCCACCACGCGCATCCTGGTCACGCTGCTCCGCGACGCGAAGTACTCGGTCGCGATCCGCGGCAACCACCTGGTGGTCACGCTGGTCCCGGGCGAAACCGGCGTACTCGACCAGAGGCGGCCACTCCAGCACCAGGCGACGAGCGCACCGCCCACGACGGCGCGCGTCGAGAGCGTCCGGTTTGCGCACACGTCGCTCGAGGACAAGGTGTTCGTGGAGCTTTCCAGCATTCCGCACTACACGCGCTCTGAAGGTAAATCGGACAGCGCCAAGCTCGTGCTCCAGCACACGCAGCTCCCGAAGGCCCTGGTCCGCACGCTGGACGTGACCGCGTTCGGCGGCATGCTCCAAAGCGTGTCCAGCTACGGCAGCGGACACGACAAGGACGAGGTCGTGCTCGAAGCGCAGACCTCGGGGAAGGCCGAGAGCCGGATCACGCGCCAGGGGAGCACGCTGGTCTGGTCGTTCTACAAGCCTGGCAGCCTGCCCTCGAGCGTCACCGGCGTCGCCGCGGACGGCGGCATCGCGCGGCGCGCGCGCACGGTGCACGTCGACGAGAGCTTCGACGACATCCCCCAGGTCCATTCCGGCTACGACGGGCCGGAACCCGTGGAGCAGACCGAGAACCCGGACCAGGCCGGCGCCTTCACGCCGACGGTCCTGGCACAGCAACGCTACACCGGCCGCCGCATCGATCTCGACCTGAAGGACGCCGACATCCACAACGTGCTTCGGCTCCTGGCGGATGTCGGACGCGTCAACATCGTGACGGCTGACAACGTCCAGGGCAGCGTGACCATCCGCATGCGCAACGTGCCGTGGGACCAGGCCCTGGATGTCGTGCTGCAGGCGAAGAATCTGGGGATGGTCCGGCAGGGCAACATGATCCGCGTCGCGCCTCTCGCCGAGCTGGAGAAAGAGCGCGAGATGGCCATCGCGCGACGCAAGCAGGAGATGCAGCTCGCTCCGATCGAAACGCGGCTCATCCCGGTGAGCTACGCGCAGGCTTCCGAACTGCAGGACCGCGCCAAGGAGCTGCTCTCGCCGCGCGGGTCGATTGCGGTGGACGAGCGCACGAACGTGATGATCGTCCGCGACGTGGCCGGCAATCTGAACCAGATCGAGGAGCTGGTGCGCTCGCTCGATACGCAGACGCCGCAGGTGCTGGTGGAAGCGCGTATCGTCGAAGCGACGAGCCGCTACCTCAGGGACGTCGGCATCCAGTGGGGCGGTGACGCGACCTTCTCGGCGGCCACGGCGAACTCGACGGGCCTGGCCTTCCCCAACTCGGTCGGCGTGGTCGGCGGCGCGAGCGACAACCAGACGCCCACCGCGGGCCTCAGCCCGTTCTCCAACTCGGTGGCCAACCCCAACTTTGCCGTCAACCTCCCGGCGACGGTCGGTACCGGTCAGGGTGGCGCGCTCGGCCTGACCTTCGGTTCGGTGGACAGCACCGTGAACCTGGCCGTGCGCCTGTCGGCGGCCGAGTCGAGCGGCTTGCTTCGCATCCTGTCGAGCCCACGCATCCTCACGCTGGACAACCGCGAGGCGCGCATCTCCCAGGGCACGTTGATTCCGTTCTCCCAGATCAGCGCGCAGGGCGTGCAGACGACGTTCCAGGAAGCCAAGCTGCAGCTGCTGGTCAAGCCACACGTCACGGCCGACGGCAGCGTCAGCATGCACGTCAAGATCAACCGCGACGAGCCCGACTTCAACCAGACCTCGGCGCGCGGCGATCCGACCATCCTCAAGCGCGAGGCCGAGACGGACCTGCTGGTGATGGATGGCCACACCGCGGTCATCGGTGGCATTTTCACCCGCAACACCGGCCGCAACCTCGACCAGGTGCCCTTCTTCGGTGACATCCCGCTCATCGGCCTGCTCTTCCAGCGCCGCCGCGCCAGCGACACCCGGAGCGAGCTTGTCATCTTCCTGACCCCGCGCATCGTCAATCGCGCCGCGGCCCTCGGGCGGTAGGCAGGTCGGAGCTACCGCGGGGCGGCTCCGCAACAGCGAAAGCGAGTCTTCCATGGACGGCGAGCACATCGAGCTGCTGAAGAAGCTCCAGCTGTTCGAGTCGCTCGCCGCCGACGACCTCGAGGCGCTCTCGTCGCGCCTCGAACACCAGCCCTTCGACGCGGGCGCCGTTGTGTTCCACCAGGGAGATGAAGGCGGGCGGCTCTACATCATCGAGGAAGGCGCGGTCGAGATTTCCTACGCCGACGGCAAGGACTCGGTCACGCTGACGACGCTCTTTCCCGGCCAGTATTTCGGCGAGCTGTCGCTGCTCGACGGCGAACCTCGCTCGGCGACGGCAACGGCCATCAGACCGAGCACGCTGCTCGCTCTCGACCGCGACGACTTCGTCGAGTTCCTGAGGTCGGATCCCGAGGCTGCGCTCTTGATCCTCGGCGAGACGGCCGAGCGCATGCGCCAGACCAACGCCATGTTCCAGCGGCAGGTCTCGCGCAACGTACTCGCCGAAGCCGAAGAGCGACTTACATTCGGCCAATACGTCGCCGACCGCGTGGCGTCCTTCGGCGGCTCGTGGACGTTCATCGGCATCTTCTCGATGCTCATGGCCATCTGGATGACGGCGAACGAGCTCCGCGGGATACGATTCGACCCCTACCCCTTCATCCTCCTGAACCTGGTGCTTTCCACGCTGGCGGCACTGCAGGCTCCGATCATCATGATGAGCCAGAACCGGCAGGCCACGAAGGACAAGCTCCTCGCGCAGAACGACTACCAGGTGAACCTGAAGAGCGAGATCGGCATCGAGACGCTGCTCCAGGGACAGTCGGAGATCCTGGCGCGCCTGGCGCTCGTGCAGAAACGCGAGCCGGCAGCCTCGAGCGGACCCCGCACGCCCGCCGGCTGACCCCACGCGCGAGGGCGCCGGGACGGCGGGTGGCCGCGAGCGAGCATGTGGCGTGCAATGACCACACATGTCATGCCGCGCCGTATTCGCGCAGATTTCGCCGTCGGAATCCGGCTTCCACATCTGCAATGCTCATTGGTCAACGCGAGCCCCAACTGCCCGCGAAGTAGCTGCGCGGCCTGGGTACGCGAGTTGCAGTCCCTTCGCGCCAGCATGACCGGCGTTGTCAGAACCAGACACCTGCTCACGCACTGCGGGACCATCGTCCGGGAGTTCGGACTGAAGGCCTATCTGTCGTGCGTATGGCGCGTCGTGCGTCATCCGGGCAGGAAGTCGACGTTCCTCGGCACGATCTACTAGCAGTGCCGCCGCCCAGGGGCTGCCGCAGGGACGCGGCGGGCCGGCGGTGTCGCGACGAAGCTCTGCGCGCAGCGGCTGCCAGGACCCCCGGGGAAGCGTTCCGCGGAACTGGATTCCGCGGAACGTGAATGCCGTGGCGTGCCGGTTCGTCGTGATCTGCGGGAAATGATGCGGACCCGCGCGGGATTGCTGCCTCGAGCCACGCTGTTGGCGGGCGTGCTCGCGCTTTCGTGCGGGTCAGGCGAGCGCGCTGGAGCGCGCAGCATGCCACCCGCCGACGCCGGCGCGCAGGTCCGTTCTTCCGCTCTACAGCCTGGCGCAGTGCGTTGCGGCGCGGCGATGTGCACGTCGCACGGGATCGGGAAGATCGTGTTCGGACCGTGTTGCCCGGCGGCGGCGCCCGGACGCTGTGGCGTCGACGTGTCGGCCGGCGCTGCCATCGCGGGGCTCTCTGCCGGCTGCATGGAGCTCGAAGCGCCCGGGCGGTTGGATGTGAGCTGCCCGGCGCTCCCCGTGGCTGCTGGCGCCGGCTTTCCTGGTTGCCGGAAGCACTCCGGCAGATGCGGCGTGCTCCTCTCGCTCGGCAACGTCGATCTCGGCTGCGTGGAGACCGCCGGCTTCGTTGCGCAATCGACCAGCGCGCACGCGTCGAGCGCCGTCGCGACTGGCAACGCTGCTCCGAGCGCGAGCGCAGCGCCGGTCGCGAGCAGCTCGCCGCCCGGCGCTCCCGCACCGCCCAAGCCCGACAAGCCCGGCGCAATATCGCATCGCTGCTGCGACGCGATGGCGCAGAACATCGGCGGCGACAGCGAGCCGGTGCAGTACGTCAAGCTGATCCGCGCCGCCGCCGTTTGTAGAGACCTCGCCGACCGCGGCGTAGCGAAGAACAAGGCGCTCGCACGGCTACGCGCCGTGCTCGACGGCGGCGAACTGCCTGGCGAGTGCCGCAAGATGTGAAGCAGTTTCGGTCCATCACACGGACCGAAATGCGGTCACAATGCAATGCGAGGCACAAACGGTCCATCTGATGGACCGCAAGGCCGTCACACTTGTCTCCACTCATATCCGCGGCACATGACGGAGCCGCTGGTCGGCAAGGTACAGACGCCCCACGCGGAGCAGCTCGGCGCTGTTCTTCTGCGCGAGGCGACGCACGGCGCGTGGCGTGATGGCGAGGGCGCCGGCAACCACGTCCGCGTCGCGCCAGCCCTGGTCGTACGCGAGTGCCACGGCAAGGTGCCGCCGCAGCCGGGCGCACACCGGCACGGCGGCGCGCGCCGCGCCGATCATCCGCGAAAGTGGGAGCTCGGCCACTCTGCGCTGCGGCTCCGGCGCCGGAAGCGGCGTGCCCTGCGCGCGACGAGATGAACATACATGCCGCCTCATCGGGCGTACCCCGCGTGTGTTGCGCAAGATGTGGCCGCGTTTCGGTCCATCAGGCGGACCAATAGGCCGCCACATTGCAGTGTGAGCCACAAACGGTCCGTGTGATGGACCGAAACGCGGCTACATTTTCTGCGCGGCGCCGCGCCTACGCCTTGCGGCGCTTCCTCTTGACGACTTCGTCTTTTTCGACGCGCTCGATCTTCCGCGTCTCGGCGTTGCGGTAGCGGACTTGTTTGAGCAGGCGGCCACCGCTGAACTTCGCGTGCTCGGTGTCGTGGAAGAAGCGGACCTCGCGCACCAGGCCTTCCTTCTTCGCGCTGCCGGCTTCGGGCGAGTCCTCGTCGATGACCCATTTGCCAAGGTCCTGCGGCAGCTCCTCGAGCTTGCCGAAGCGCTCCTCGGCGGCGCCGGGCACCTCGCGGAACATGAGCAGGAGGTACAGCCCGACGCCGATCAGACCCACCGTGAACACGAACAGATAGACGGTCAGCATCCCTGCACCACGATTCAGCGCCCGGAGGTGGATACCTCGAAATCCTCGGGGCGTTCCAGCGCTTCAGCCACGGCGCGCGGAATATCCTCCGGCGCGAGCCCGCGCCAGAACACCTGCCAGCGCGGAAGCCGCAGCATCCCGTCGCACTCGGTGACGTACCAGGAGGCGATGGGGTTATCCGGGCGCGAGCGCCAGAACACGCTCGGATGGTCCCGCTCGATCGCCTGCCACAGATCCCGCCCCATGCCCTCGCCCTGCGCCAGCGGCTCCACGGCGAACTTGGTCAAAAACGGCGCCACAGGAGACGGCTCGAGGATGGCCGCGGCGCGGTAGCCGCGTTCCACGTAGATGGCGAGCGGCTCGCGCTCGAAGAAGTCCGCACGTGTGCGGCGTCCGAAGCTCGCCTCGAGCAACGCGCGAAGCCGGGCTACGTCGAGCTCCGCGTAGCTGGCGAAGCAATCCACCTCGGTGCCGCGTTTGACGAGCGTGCCCGCGCCGCGCACCGTGAAGAGCTCGCGCAAGAGGTTCAGCGGCGAGGTGACGCTGACCAATGCGCGCGCGTCACACGAGAGCAGCAGGTCGCGGATGCGTTCGAGCAGCCGCGCATCGCGCTGGTCGAGCAGATTGGACGCGGCGAGCGGCTCGTAGTCGGTGCGCAGGTTGATGACGGAGATGCCACCGCCGTGCGCGCCGAGCACGTGCGCGCCGGGCAGCTCGATGCGCCGCTCGCCGTGCGGCCCGATCCCGCCGCGGCGCCTGAGGAATACGAGCTTCTGGCTGTCAAGCTCGCGGCAGAGCGCACCGACGCGCTCGAAGCGCCCGAGAACGCCGTCGCAGTCGCCGGGCGAGAAGCGCACCAGCGGGATATTCTCGCTGCGAAGCTCGTCGCGGAGCGCCGCGCCGAGCGCAGCCTCGCCCGCGTCGTGCACGATCGGCTCGAGCCCCGCGGCCGGCAGCCGCGCGGCGAGCCGCTCGGCGCCGCGCGCCGCCGAGTCCGGATCGAAGAGCCCGAGCACAACCGGCGCGTACAGCCCGAGCTCCGACAGGAACCTCAGCTGCTCGACCAGCGAGCCCAGCGCCTGCCGCACCACCGGCGCCTCGGCCGCGATGATCGAGAAGCTCTCCTTCGGCAGCCGCCGGAACAGCCCGAGATAGAGCTCCGCCTCCGAGCGGCGGCCCACGCTCTCGAGGAACGTGAGGACCGCTTCCGCGGCAGCGGGCAGAGGCGGCTGGGTCACGGCCCGGGCGTATAGCAGCCCGGAGGGCCCGCGACCGCCGGAAACCGCACGGTTTTACGCCGCGCCGATGCGCACCGCGCCGCGGCGACTACCATAGGCGGGTCATGCAGGTCGGATTGGTGACGCCGCCGGGCGTTCTGGGCGAGTTCGTGGCGCGGGCGCTGGAGCCGGCGGGGCACAAGCTGAACGTGGCGCCGGATCTCGACGCATTGCTGGAGCAGGCGGAGGACAAGCCCGAAGTGGTGCTGTTCGCGCCGGTGGTGGACGGGCAGACGGCGATCGAGGTGCTGGCGGAAGCGCGGGGCGCGGGGCTTGCGCCGGAGCGTGCGGTCTATCTCGGGCTCGACGTGGCGGCTTGCGAGAGCGCGCGGCGCGCGGGGTTCTTCCGCGCGGTGCAACTGCCGTTCCAGGCGCAGGAGCTCTTGAGCACGATCGACACGGCGAGCCGCGGCAAGCTGAAGGTGCTGCTCGCCGACGACAGCGATCTCATCCACAAGCACACGGTGCCGATCCTGCAGGGCGCCGGCTACGACGTGACCGAGGCGTGGGACGGCGCCGAGGCGCTTGAGCTCTTCGACAAGGATCGCCCCGACCTGGTGCTGACCGACGTCGAGATGCCGCGGCTCGACGGCTACGGCGTGTGCCGGTCGCTCAAACAGGACGAGCACACCGCCAACGTCCCGGTCGTGATCTGCTCCAGCCTGGGCGAAGCGGCCGATCTGGAGAAGGGCTTCGACGCCGGCGCGGACGACTATCTGGTCAAGCCGGTGGTGGCGGAGGAGCTGCTCAGCCGGCTGCACAACCTTCTCGCCACGCGCATGGTGAGCGTGCGCGAACGCGTGCTGGTCGTGGATGACTCGGCGGCGATCCGCCATCTGGTGGCGGATTCGCTCAGGCGCCAGGGTTTTCGCGTGGAGACGGCTGTCGATGGGCAGGACGGGCTGGAAAAAGCGCTGGCCGAGCCGCCGGACATCGTGCTGACGGACTACGACATGCCGCGCAAGAACGGCTTCGAGCTGACGCTGGCGCTGCGCCGCGACATGACCACGCGCGACGTGCCGGTGGTGATGCTCTCCGCGCGCGAAAGCAAGCGCGACCAGGCGCAGATGCGCGCGGCGGGGCTGACGAGCTACCTCGTCAAGCCGTTCAGCACGGACAAGTGCATCGCCATCGTGGAGCGCGTGCTCGCCGAGAAGAGGCTAGCTCGCTACAAGGAAGCGTCGCGGCTGTACATCTCCGAGGGCGCAGTACGCGCCGCGGAGGAGATGAGCGCCACCGGACAGCTGGGCGACATCCGCGCGAAAGAAGTGGACGCAACGCTGCTCTTCAGCGACATCTCCGGCTTCACGAGCATGAGCTCGAAGATGACGCCGGGCGAGGTCGTGGCGATCCTGAACGAAGCGTTCGACGCCCTCTGCATAGTGATCCGCGACCAGGGCGGCGACATCGACAAGTTCATCGGCGACGCCATCATGGCTGTGTTCGAGGACCGCCCGGAGCTCGACGAGCCCCATTCGCTCCGGGCGGTGCGCGCCGGCTGGGGCATGCAGCAGGCGCTGGTGGAGTTCAACAAGAACCGCAAGAAACCGCTGGTGATGCGCATCGGGCTGAATTGCGGGACCGTGGTGCGCGGTGACATCGGCTCGCGCTTCGTGCGGCGCGACTACACCTGCATCGGCGACGTCGTGAACCGCGCCCAGCGTCACGAGTCGAAGGCACCGCTCGGTGGTGTGCTATTGAGCGCGGACCTGTATCCGCGGGTGAAGGACCACGTGATCGTGGAGGAGATGACCGGCCTGACGCTCAAGGGCATCGATCAGCCGGTCAGCGCCTACGTGCTGAAGGGTCTCAAAGAGGACGGCTAGTCAAGTCATGCTTTCGAACAGAAGGAAGAGGCTCGCGGCTTTCGGCGGCGCGCTCGTGCTGGCGCTGGGCCTGGTGGCGGCCGGCGTCGCCTGGGCCGACAACGCGGCCGATGCGGCACGCTACCCGTACGACCCCGCTTGCGCCTGGGGACGGATCGCCAACGGCCACGGCATGCTGGTGCGCTGCATCACGAAGGACGAGGCGAGCCAGATGCTTTCCCACAGCAGGCCAGAGGCGAAACCCGCGCCCGCACCGAGCGCACCGCAGCCACCGGACGCGGGCGTGCCCGATGCACAGCCGCCGGTGCCGACCGTTCAGCACGTTGAAGCGACGGTCGGCCCGGTGATCGTGGATCAGGGCACGCTGCCCAAGGCGGAGCGCAAGCTCGGCGCGGCGCGCAAGCGCTTCGAGGAGTGCGTGGAGCAGAACGGCGGGCTCGAGGGCGACCACGGCGAGGTGGACGTGCGCTTCCTGGTGCGCGGCTCCCGCGGGCGCGCGGAGGGGGTTTCGGTGAAGAAACGCCGGGGAGTCGGCTCGAACGCGGCACGCTGCGTGGCCGACGTGGTCGACCGCCGCAGCGTGGGCGTTCCCGAGGCGCCGCTTGTTGGGGCGACGTTGGTAGTGAAGTTCAGTAAAGTAGACCGGTGAACGCGCCTCTCCGGGTCCTCGTGGTCGACGACTCCTCGTTCATGCGTGGAGCCGTGTCGCGCCTGCTCGAAGCCGATCCCCGCTTCGAGGTGTGCGGCCAGGCGAAGGACGGTCTGGAGGCGGTGAAGCTCGCGACCGAGCTCCAGCCCGACCTGATCACGATGGACTTCAACATGCCGGGGCTGAACGGCGCGGAAGCGACGCGGCGGATCCTGGCCGGACGCGCGGTGGGGATCGTGATGCTGAGCGCGCACACCCGCGAGGGCGCAGCCGAGACGGTGGACGCGCTGGCCGCCGGCGCCGTGGACTTCGTGGAGAAACCCGGCGGCGAAGTCAGCGCGAACCTCACCGACGTGCGCGACGAGCTGTTCGAGAAGCTGCTCACGGCGGCGGGCGCGAAGGTGCTGCGCGCGCCGCCGCCGGGCAGGCCAGCCAGCACTCCGCCGCCGTCGGAGCCGCCGGTGTCCCGGCGCGCCATGCGCTCGGTCGTGCGGCAGATGCCGCCCGGGCTCCGCGTGGTAGTCATCGCCAGCTCCACGGGCGGACCGGCGGCGCTGGTGCGCGTACTGCCGACGCTCAAGCTGGCGGACAACGCGGCTCTGCTCATCGTGCAGCACATGCCGGCCGGCTTTACCGCCGCGCTGGCGGACCAGCTCAACGAGCGGGTCGGCTACACGGTGCGCGAAGCCCAGGCCGGGGACGCGCTCGAGGCGGGCATGGCGCTGGTCGCGCCGGGCGGGCAGCACCTGCTGGTGGAGCGCAGCGGGAGAATCGCGCTGAGCGATGCGCCACCGGTGCACGGCGTGCGCCCGGCGGCGGATCCGACGCTCAAGTCCGCGGCGCAGGCGTACGGCGCGCGCACGGTCGGCGTCGTGTTGACGGGGATGGGCCGGGACGGCGCCCTGGGCCTGGCCGCGGTCAAGGCCGCCGGCGGCCGCACGGTGGCCCAGGAGCGCGCCACATGCACGGTCTACGGCATGCCGCGCGCGGCCGTCGAGATGGGCGTCGTCGACGAGGTCGTGAAGCTCGATCACATCGGCAGCGTCGTCAGCAAGCTGGTCGGCTAGTGGCCGTCGAGGACACATACAGCGGACGCGTCGTGCGCTTTGCCGCCGAGGCCCGGGCGCTCGGAGCACGTTCGAAGCTGGTGTCGAACCTGCGCGGGCTGGCGTTCGGCGTCGCGGTGATTGCGGGGCTGTTCGCGGCGTTGGGCAAACACCATGCGCTGGCCGGCGGCATTGCGGCGGCGGGCGCGCTCGCCTTCGTGCTGCTGGTCGCGTGGCACGCCCGCGTGATCGAGGCCGAGGACGACGCCAGGCGATGGGAAAGAGTGAACCGCGATGCGCTCGCTCGCGCGAGCGGCGAGTGGCGCTCTCTGCCGGATGACGGCCGGCGCTTCCGTGACGACAAGCACGCGTACGCCGAAGACCTGGACGTGTTCGGGCCGGCTTCGCTATTCCAGCGCATCTCGGTCGCGCACACGCGCTTCGGGCAGCAGGCCCTGGCGCGCTATCTCCGCGCACCGGCCGAGCCCGCCGAGATCCGCCTGCGCCAGGAAGCGGCCCAGTCGCTCGCGCCCGAGCTCGACACGCGCCAGCGCCTGGAGGCGCTGGCGCTGGCCGTGGTGCAGCCTTCGGCTCCGCCGGGCTACGCGACCTCGGACGACGACGACGAGGCTCCGAAAAAGGGCCGCCCGCTGCGCGCTCCGCCTGATCCGGAGCCGCTGCTTTCGTGGGCGGAGTCTGAACCGAGACTGTCCACGCAGCCGCTGATCGTCGGGCTGGCGTGGCTGCTGCCGCCTCTGACGATCTCGGCGATCATCGCCTCGTGGCTCCTCGGTCTGCCCGCGGTCGTGTGGGCGGCGCCGCTGCTCTTGCAGATGTTCCTTAATTTCCGCACGCGCCTGCCCGCGATCGAGGCGTTCAACGCGGTATCGTCGACGGAGGGCGCTTTCCTGCGCTACGGCGCGATGTTGGAGCTGATCGAACAGCTGGATGTGCCCTCCAAGCTGATCTCTTCCATGCAGAAGCAGCTGATGGCCGGACAGCAGCGGCCGTCGCACTCGATGAAGGAGTTCCGCACGAAGGTCGGCTGGTTCGATCTGAAGCACAACGGGCTGATCCACCCGGTCGCGAATGCTCTGCTGATGTGGGACGTGCACTGCGTGCTGGCGCTGGAGAGGTGGCAGAAGCGCGCTGGCAAGGCGGCACGCGGCTGGTTCCGCGCCCTGGGCGAGGTGGAAGCGCTTTCGTCGCTGGCCGGCCTCTCGCACGACGAGCCGGACTACGCCTTCGCGGAGATCGTCGAGGACGGCGCCGTATTCGAGGCGGAAGGGCTCGGCCATCCGCTGATCGACGATCCGGCCCGCGTGGTCAACGACGTGACGCTGCCGGCGCCGGGTACCGCGCTGCTTGTGACCGGTTCCAACATGTCGGGCAAGAGCACCCTCCTGCGCTCGATGGGGCTCTCGACGGTAATGGCGCTCGCTGGCGCGCCGGCCTGCGCGGCGAAGCTGCGCATCGCGCGCTTCTCGGTCTGCACCAGCATCCGCATCGCCGACTCGCTCGGCAGCGGCGTCAGCCACTTCTATGCGGAGCTCGGCAAGCTCAAGGCCGTGCTGGACGCCACCGCGGGCGGGCCGCCGGTGCTGTTCCTGCTCGACGAGATCCTGCACGGCACCAACTCGCGCGAGCGGCAGATCGGCGCGCGCTGGGTGATCGCAGAGCTGCTCTCGCGCGGGGCGATGGGCGCCGTCTCGACGCACGACATGGGCCTCGCGCGGCTGCCCGACGAGATGATGCAGCACGTGACCCTGGTGCACTTCCGTGAGAGCGTGAAGGATGGCAAGATGAGCTTCGACTACAAGCTCAGGCCGGGGCCGGTCACGGCCGGAAACGCGCTGAGGCTGATGCGCACCGTGGGGCTCGAGGTGCCGCTCGAGCAGTAGCTCGCTGTCGCTCGCCTACTTCGGCGGGCGCGAGCCGGCGAAGCTCTGTGTCGACGAGCAGTTCTCGAGTGTCCCGCAATCGGAACCGTGATTGGTGGTCGTCGTGTAGGCGATGTTGCCGGAGATGCTGTCGCCGTTGATCGACGCGCTCATGTTCGCCGTCACCTGATAGGTGCAGTTGGTGCCCTGCTTGAAGCTGGTC
This sequence comes from uncultured delta proteobacterium, assembly GCA_963826085.1. GTDB lineage: Bacteria > Myxococcota_A > Polyangia > Polyangiales > Polyangiaceae > CAWDXG01. The sequence goes on from CAWGVN010000001.1 coordinate 1,848,267, forward strand.
GTGCCGTCTGCGTTCCCGACACGGTGCCCGAAAAGACGTGGCTGCCGAGGATGACGTCGTAGTACCCGCCCGCGACCCCGCCTACGGACGCACTCGCGCTCGACCCGTTCTGGGTGATGGTCACCGGGGTGCCGTTCGAGGAGCTGCCGACCGTCCAGGTCTTGAAGTTGCACCCGTTCTGGCCGTTGGTGATAGCGACCGAGTAGTCCCCCGAGAAGTCCGCCGGCGGCGAGCTGCTGGTGCTGCTTCCACTGCACCCCGCCACAGCCAAGCCCACCAGGGCGCCCATCCAGATCCGGAAAGCCATGTCGACGAGCGTACCAGGACGCCGCGCGCGGCGGAACATCGGCGACCGGCACCCATTCTGGCCGACCCGGCGTCGGTCGTGTACGTTCCTGCGCCCCGATGCCCGAGCCCCGCCTGCTGTCCGCCGTCGAGATCGCGCGGTTGATCCGCGAGGGCGCGCTCTCCTCGCGCGACGCGGTCGAGGCGCACATCGCGCAGATCGCGCGGGTGAATCCGGCGCTGAACGCGATGGTGCGCGATCGCTTCGACGAAGCGCGTGCCGAGGCCGACGCCGCAGATGCTCGCGTGAAGAGCGGCGGCGAGCTGCCACCGCTGCACGGCGTCCCCTGTACGATCAAGGAGTCGTTCGCGCTCACCGGCATGCCGAATGCCGCGGGGCTCGTGCGCAGGCGGCGGGTCGTTTCCGACGGCGATGCGACCGCCGTTTCCCGGCTGCGCGCGGCGGGCGCGATCCCGCTCGGCGTGACGAACACGTCCGAGCTCTGCATGTGGATGGAGTCGAACAACTACGTGTACGGCCGCACGAACAATCCCTACGACCAGCGGCGCATCGCCGGCGGCAGCTCGGGCGGCGAAGGCTCGATCGTGGGCGCTGGCGCGTCGCCGTTCGGGCTGGGCTCGGACGTGGGCGGGTCGATCCGCGGCCCGGCGTTCTTCAACGGTGTGTTCGGGCACAAGGCGACTGGGGGGCTGGTGCCCGGCTCCGGGCAGTACCCGATGGCCGAGAACGAGGTGCTCCGCTACCTGACGACCGGACCGATCACGCGCCGCGCGGAGGATCTGATGCCGCTGCTCCGGATCCTGGCGGGCCCCGACGGCATCGACGACGGCTGCGAGGAGATGCCGCTGGGTGATCCGGACAGTGTCGATCTCCAGGGGCGCACGCTGCTCGACGTGGAGGACAACGGCGCCATCGACGTGAGCGACGACCTGCGTGCCGCACAGCAGCGCGCCGTCCGCGCGCTGGCAGATCGCGGCATGCGCGTGCGCCGCGTGCGCTTCGCGGCCATGAAGAAGCAGTTCGACATCTGGTCAGCGATGATGGGCGCCGCGCGTGGCACGCCGTTCGGAGAGTTGCTCGGAGAGGGAAAGCCAATCAGACCGCTCTACGAGATCCTCAAGTGGACCGTGGGCAGCTCGGACCACACGCTGATGGCGAGCCTGCTCGCGCTGATCGATCCGCTGCCCAAGCTGATGCCGGGACCCGCGCAGAAGCTCGTCGAGCTCGGGCGCGCGTTGCGCGCGGAGGTCGTGGAAATGCTTGGGGCGGACGGCGTGCTGCTCTACCCGTCGCACAGCTCGCCCGCGCCGCGCCACAACGAGCCCGTGCGTCAGGCCCTCCGGCTGCACATGCCTTGGGCCTACCTCGGCATCATGAACGTGCTGGAGCTGCCGTCGACGCAGGTGCCGCTCGGCCTCAACGCCGAAGGGCTTCCGCTCGGCGTGCAGGTCGTCTCGCGACACGGCAATGATCACGTCACCATCGCCGTCGCGATGGAGCTCGAACGCGCGCTGGGCGGCTGGGTGCCGCCCGCGTTGTCCGGGCTTACTCCGGCGCCGGCAGATCGAAGCGGACGCGCACGCGATCCTGCAGCTTGATGGCGCCCATCAATGCCTTGAACGGCTTGATGCCCCAGCGCGAGGGCGTGAGCTCGATCTCGCCCTGCAGCCGATCCCCTGACTTGTCGAGCGTGAGCTCGATGGGCCGGCTCTGTCCCGCCATCTCGAGGTCGCCGCTGATCCGGTAACCTCCGTCATCGCGGAGCGCAGCCTGCCCCTGGAAGCGGAGCGGGCGATCGGCGTGCAGGATCCTGTCGCGGACGTTGCCGAGGATCTCCTGTTTGTCCTTGTCGCCCAGCGCGCGCTCGTCGAGGCGGCCATCCCGCATCGCGCCATCGACGCGAAAGCTCCGGATGTCGAACGTCGCGTGGAGCTCTGCCGGCGAGCCCTCGATGCGGAAGCTCTGCACGGTGAGCCGGAGGTCGTGCGCCGCGCGGCCCAGGATCCCCTCCTTGAACGTATAGGCTTCCACCCGACCCTGCTCGATCGTCGCCATCTCCGGGCCATCTGTCGCACAGCTCGGCCCGGCCCACACCCCCGGTCGACAGGCCCATAGGCCGGTCGGTTCCCGGGGCCGCGAGGCGCTGGCCTGATCGGGCGACAAGGGCCAGACTACAGGCTGGATGCGAGCGCCGGACGCCGGCTTGACGCGAGAAATCGGGGAGAGCTAGCTTGTGGCTCTAGAAAGACTGCATGCGAGCAGCATGGGAACCCGCTGAACGGGGTCGAGTGCCGGCCACGAGCCCAGGTGCGCTACATAGCGCATCGGTGACGTACGCCGCCCAGCTTGCGCCAGGATTGCACCGCCGGGGAGCAGGCCGCCGGTGAGCGAGTTCGACGAGAAGACCCGGGTCACCCAGGTCGTTCAGCGTGCCCCGGACGACAGCGGCGGCGGGAACGACTGCGTGGTGGTCATCTACACCAAGGAGCCGGGGCTGCTCGGCAAGCGCTTCGTGCTCGACCGCAATCCGGTTCGCATCGGCCGGGGCGCGGACAACTACATCGTCCTCGAGGGCGACTCCGTCTCGCGGCGTCACGCGCACCTGGAGCGGCGGGCGACAGCTTGGTTCGTCATCGACGACGGCTCCACCAACGGCACCTACGTGAACGAGGAGCAGATCCCGCGCGAGATGCTGCTCAGCAACAGCGACCGCATCAAGGTCGGACCGACCATCCTCAAGTTCCTCTCCGGCGCGGACGCCGAGGCGAAGTACCACGAGGAGATCTACCGGATGACCATCGTCGATGGTCTGACGCAGATCCACAACAAGCGCTACCTGTACGAGGCGCTCGAGCGCGAGGTCATCCGCGCGCGTCGCCACGAGCGCGAGCTTTCCGTGGTGATGTTCGACATCGACTTCTTCAAGCGCATCAACGATCAGTATGGCCATCTGGCGGGCGACTACGTCCTACGCGAGCTGGCCAAGGTGGTGCAGGGGCGTATCCGCCGCGACGAGGTATTCGCGCGCTACGGCGGAGAAGAGTTTGTGATCGTACTGCCGGAAACGCCGCTCCCGGGTGCCACGGCGCTCGCCGAGAACCTGCGCGCGCGCTGCGCCGAGAACAGCTTCGTGTTCCAGAACGAGCGCATTCCGGTCACGATCAGCATCGGCTGCGCGCTCTTGTCCCCCGACGACAAGACAGCCACCGACCTGATCCAGCGCGCCGACGAAAAGCTGTACGAGGCCAAGCGCAGCGGGCGGAACCGGGTCTGCGCCTGATCCGGCCGGCTCGCGCAGCCGGCGCGGCATTCCGATGAGCTTCAGCGAGATCCCTCCGCCGCCCGAGGTCGATCCGGGCAACGACGAGCCGGCAATCCGCGTCAAGCCGCCGGGACCCGAGTCAAGCTCCTGGCTCACGCGCGCCGCGCGGGTGGGCGCGCCGATGGGACCGGCGCCCTCGCCGACCGGGAGCCAACTGGTCCGCACCGACGTACCGGCGAGCAGCATCGTGTACTCGACTGGCAAGGGCTCCAACGTGATCGACGTGGACGGCAACCGCTACGTCGATCTGGCCGCCGGCTTTGGAGCGCTGCTCCTCGGACACTCGCATCCGCGCATCCTCAAGGTGCTCGAGCTGCAGGCGCCGCGGCTGATGCAGGCACTCGGCGACGTGTACCCGTCACAGCCGAAGATTGCCCTGTCCGATCGCCTGGCCGCGCTCTATCCCGAACCCGGCGCCCGCGTGATCCTCGGTCAGTCCGGCGCCGACGCGGTGAGCGCGGCCCTGAAGACCGCGATGCTGTTCACGGGAAAGCCCGGCATCGTGGCGTTTTCGGGCAGCTATCACGGGCTTTCGTACGGCCCGCTCGCGGCCACGGGCCTGCGCGCGGGCTACCGCGAGCCGTTCCTGCCGCAACTCAATCCGGTCGTGCGCTTCGTCGACTACCCGTCGACGGAGAGCGAAGGCGACGCGGCGCTCGAGCGCGTGCGCTTCGAGCTCGCGCGCGGCCGCCTGGGCGCCGTGTTGATCGAGCCGGTGCTCGGGCGCGGCGGCTGCGTCGTGCCGCCGCCCGGGTTCCTCGCGGAGCTTTCGGGCATCGCGCGCGCGGGCGGCGCGCTCTTGATCGCCGACGAGATCTGGAGCGGTCTGGGCCGCGCTGGAGAGCTTTTGTACTCGGTCGCCGCGGGCGCCCGCCCCGATGTCATCTGCCTCGGCAAGGGGCTCGGCGGCGGGCTGCCAATCAGCGCGTGCATCGGCAGCGCGAACGTGATGCAGGCGTGGCGCCGCGAGCCCGAGGTGGTGCACACATCGACGTTCGCAGGCGCGCCGCTTGCCTGCTGCGCCGCGATCGCGACGCTGGACGTGATCTCGCGCGAACAGCTCGTGGAGCGCTCGGCGCACGTCGGCACACAGTGGCTCGCGAAGCTCCGCGCGGCGCTCGAGGGGCTGCCGGGCGTGGACGGCGTCCGGGGCGCGGGCATGATGGTCGGCATCGACGTGCAGAGCCGCGCCGGCGGCGCGCCACGGCTGATGCGAGCGCTGCTGGAGCGCGGCTACATTGTCTCGAGCGGCGGCGGCAGCCGCGAGGTCGTCGTGCTCACGCCACCGCTGAACATCGCCGAAACGCTGTTGGACAGCGCCGCTTGCGCGATTCGCGAAGCGATTCACGGTTAGGGCCCCATTGACCGACGTATCCACAGACGACCGCATCGCCCTGGAGAGCGAAGCGCTGCACGAGCGCGCGCGCGCCTTTGCACGGGGCGAAGCACCTGAAACGGACGACTTCGAGCGCCTGGCGCTGGACATCGCCCGCTTCCAGGCTCGCTACGCACCCGGCTTCCGCCGGCTGGTCGAAGCCAGGAGCCCCGGGCTCGACCGGCTCGACGCGATCCCTGCGGTGCCGAGCGATGCGTTCCGGCTGACGCGCGTCGCCGTGCACCCGCCGGAGCTCGACGCAGTGCGCTTCGTGACCAGCGGCACCACCGGCTCGGCGCGCGGCACGCACGCGATGCGAACCACCCGCACCTACCGCGAGCTGTCGCTCGCGTTCGGCACGCGCGCGCTGGCTTCGGCGTGGCCGGGGCGACGCGTCGTGGTGGCGCTCGCGCCGCCGCCCGGCAACCCGGCTAGCTCCTCGCTCGGTTTCATGATGCGCGCCTTTATGGAAAAGCTCGACGGCCGCGCACTCGCCGTCGATCCGTCCGGCGCGGAGTTCGAGCCGGAGTCGTCGGGGCGCTGGCTCGCGAGCACGAGCGGCGTCGATATCGCGGGACTGCGTCGGGCCGCGCTCGTGGCGCAGGAGCGTCGCGAGCCGCTCCTCGTACTGGCGACGTCGTTCGCCCTGGTGCTGCTGCTGGACGCGCTGGCCGGCGCGAAGATCCCAGCGCCGAAACGCACCGTCGTGATGCAGACCGGCGGCTTCAAGGGCAAGACGCGCAGCGTCGCGCCGGAAAAGCTCCGCCGCGCGGTCGCCCGCGCTTTCCGCATTCCGCGGGTGCAGGTCATCGGCGAATACGGCATGACCGAGCTCACGAGCCAGCTCTACGAAGGCACGCTTCCCGGCGGCGCTCTCTTCAGCGAGCCCGGCGTGTACGTGGAGCCGCCGTGGCTGCGCGTCGTGCCGGTCGACCCGGCGACGCTCAAACCGCTCGGCGACGGCGAGACGGGCATTGCGCGCATCGTCGATCTGGGCAACGTCGATTCGGCCGTGGCCATCGTGGTGCAGGATCTGGTGCGGCGCCGCGACGGCGGCATCGAGCTTCTTGGCCGCCGGGCGGGAGCACCGCCGCGCGGCTGTTCGCTCGCCATGGAAGCGCTGGTGCAAGGCCATGCCGACTAGCTATCCGCCGGCCTCGCGCGCCAGCTACCCGGCGTTGGCGCCGCCGGAGCCGCTGCCAGTGCGGCTCGCGCGCATCGAGCGGCTGCTGGAGGCGGCGCGCCGTATCGCCGACGCGCGCGATCCGCTGGGAGCGCGCGCACGCGAGGTGCTGCCGGAAGCGACGGGGCTCAGCCGCGAGGGAGTCGAGTACGCGCTGCACAACTGCCTCGAGACGGAGCCATCCGCCGACGAGCTCAGAGCGCTCTGCGAGAGCACGCCACCGGTACCGCGCGCGCACGTGCTGCTCTCCGCGAATGTCTTCATCGCGGCGCACCGAGCCGTGGCCATCGCCCTGGCGGCGTCGGCCCGCGTCGAGGTACGCGCTTCGCGCCGGGAGCCCGAGATGGCAGCGCTGCTCTACGAAGGCACCCACGGCGCGTTCCGCCTGACCGACGAGCTGGCGCCCAATCCCGGAGATCACGTCTGGGCCTATGGCTCGGACGAGACGCTCCACGCGCTGCACGGCGAGCTGCCCGCCGGCGTGGTGCTGCACGCGCACGGCGCCGGCATCGGCGTCGCGGTCGTCGAGCCGCCCGCCGCCGGACCCGAGCGCGATCGGGCGCTAGCCAGCGCCGCTCTACACCTTGCCGAGGATGTGATCGCCTTCGACCAGCGCGGCTGCCTGAGCCCGCGCCTGTGCCTGTTTGCCGGCGAGGCCGACGCCGCACGCCGCTTCGTCGAGCTTCTGGTGAAACAGCTCGCCCGCCTCGCGCACGATGTCCCGCGCGGCGTCCTCTCGAGCGAGGAGCTCGCCGACCAGACCCGCTACCGCGACAGCATGCTGTACGCCGCCGAGCTTTTTCCCGCGGGCAAGGGCTCGGTCGGGCTCGATGCAACAGGCGGCCCGCTCGTGCTGCCGCCCATCGGGCGGAATCTGCACGTGCAGGTCGTCGGCGATCCCGCGTCGCTGCTCGCATCGCTCGGGAGCTCCGTCGCCGCGCTCGGCATATCGGTCCCCGACGCCACGGCGGCGCGTCTGGCCGAAGTACTTCCGCGTGCCCGCACGAGCGCGCTCGGCCAGATGCAGCGCCCGACGTTCGACGGACCCGTCGATCTGCGAGGGGATTTCGCGGGGGAAGTGCTGTAGACGCCGCCCCTTCGGGCTGTGTCTGGCTATCACTCCGGGATTGCGACGCGCCGCCGCGGGATCGGAGCCGGGCGAAGCCGGGACGCGAGATCGCGGAACTTCAGCCGGAGGTGCTCGGTGAACATGTGCCCGAGCAGGTAGAGCTCGAGTCGCGGGTCGGCCGCAACCTCGTCCCGAAACAGCCGGAACACCGGACCGAGGTCGTCGCGTCGGAGCGCCTTGAGATTCCGGATCTCCAGCGTGATCGCGTGCGTGTTGTACCAACGCCCCGTGCCCGGGGTCGGGACGTCGACCGGCTCGCCGAGCGCCAGGCGACAGTGGAGGTCGGGGAAGTTCACCCCCATCGCGAGCGAACCGAGGAGGGTCTGCCAGTAGCGAGGGTTGATCTCGATTACGGAGACTGCCCCGGTGCGCTCGTCACGGCGGAGATCGATGTGCGCGACTCCCGACCAGTTGGTGGCGCGCGCCAGGTCGTCCATGATCCGTGCGAGGCCGTCGTGCTTGCGGAAGTCGAGCCCGAGGCCCGACTTGTGTGCCTCGTACTGGAGACGGAACGGCTCCTGCACGGTGCCCACGACGACACGTCCATCGACGGCCAGGAAGCTGCAGTCGATGTCGCTACCGGGGATCGCTTCCTGGATCAGGAAGGTGTCGGCGCTGCTGCCGGACGCTGCGATCCAGGCGTCGATGATGGCCGCGGGGGACTCGCAGAACTCGATCCCGTTCCCCCCGAACCCGTGGAGCGGCTTGACGAGGTACGACGCGCATCCCCACGACGCGAGCTCGGCCTCGAGCCCCGCGCGGTCGCGCTCGATCCTATCCGCGGGCAGGAGAGAGCGCGGTGTCGGGATGCCCGCGTCGACGAGCAACTTGTAGGAGCTCCACTTGTCGTCGACGATCTCGCACAGCTCGGCCGACGGAATCGCCACAACGCGCATCGGTGGGGGCAGCTCCCGGGCGATCCGGGCAGTGAGCTCCAGGGCGGCTTCCTGGATCGGGATCACGAGGTCGACGGGGCGCTCCGCGACATGTGCCTCGATCGCCGCGAGCAGTGTCTCGGGAGTGTTGAAGGGGCGATGGACAACGCGGGCGTGCGACGAGTGCTGGAGGTCGTGAGCGGCAGCACTGGTCAGGCAGTGCACCTGGTAGCGTCCCGCACGCTGTAGGCCGCGTGCGACCACGACGCTCAGTCCGTCGTTCATGACATCGACGAACAGCACCCGCACCAGAGCGTTCGACATTGTCCCCTCCCCCTCCCCGATCCCGGCGACGCGACCGCACCAATGTGGTGCGCCGGCGAGAGGCGCGCCAGTCCTTCCGCGCAACTCCTCGATGTAGTAGGCCCAATTGGGGAGGATGCTGGAACCACGCCAACGAGAGATGCCCGGAAAGCGCATCTTCGGCTTCGCTCTGCTCGCCGTAGTGCTGGGTGCGCTGGGCGCGCTGGCGTGGGTCGCTTTCGAGCGGCAGCGCCTGGTCGAACCCAGCTGGCAGCGGAAAGTCGAATACCGTGCGGCATCGTCGAAGGCGCCTCGGTGGGTGCTTCCGGAGTCGCTGGTCACTACCCTGGGTACCGGAGGACACCTCGCAGCGCAGGATCCCGCCGGCCTGCGGCTGGTGTTTCCCGACGGTCGCGTGACGACGTTGGATCGAGGCAATCGCTATCTGCCAGCGCTCGCCGTAGGCGCAGCGGGCACGGTGCATCGGCTGTCCTATGCCTTGAACGAGGCCCGGACCGGTTCGAAGGCCGTGTTGGAACGCTTCGCCCCCGACGGCACACACCGCACGAGCGCCCCCGGCTACCAGCGCGACGAGACCTGCGGAACGGGACAGGTGCTCGCCCATGTCGCCGCCCGCGGAGCGGAAGCATGGCACTACACCGTGCTCGGGCTGAGCTCACCTTCGGGAAAGACCGCATCCGCGAGCGATCTCGTTCGATGCGATTCAGCGCACTGCCAGACGAGCATCGGCGCGTTGTGGGCGACCGCGTCTGGCGCCATCGCAAGCACGTTCGACGGAAGGCCCGATACCCGGTGGCTCATCTGGCTCTCGCCGGACGCAACCCCACTCGCCCGCCGGCGTCTCGGAAAGGACGACACCGTGCTTGCAATCGATGCGGACGGCGTCGTCGCCCTGTCGACGGCGCGCGGAAAGCTCGAGCTCGTCGAACCGGATGGAAGCACCCGTCTTGCGTGGACTGCGCCGGGCGGCGGGATCCAGGCCGCAACCTTCTCGCAGGGAACGCTCGTCGTGCTCACAGCCGAAGCCGACCATCGTCTCGTCGCCAAGCTGTCCCATATCGTGTCGCGTCTGGCTCTGCCGGAGGTGCGACGGACCGTCTATCTCATCAACGCGAAGACGGGCGAGGTCGACCGCTCGCGTGCGATCGACGCTGCATTCGACGAAAGGGTTCTACACGCCTACATCGCGCGGGCCGGCAAGGGCCGGCTTGTCGTCGCCGAGCGCATCGGCGTCAGCACGCCGGTCCGGGCGGTGAAGCTCTCCGCGTTCGATCTGGACTAGCTCCGTGCCGTCCCGCCCAGCGTTGCCGCGGGCAGAAGCCCGGCGCTGCTCACGGCGTCACCCCCCAGACGATCAGGTGGCGGTCGCTGACGACCTCGACCTGCAACGATTCCAGCCCGGCGGAAAGCTGCCAGAGGCGGGGCGTCGTCGGGCAGATAGCCACGCACCAGCTCGACCCGATCCGCAAGCCCGCTCGCGCGCACGGCGTCGCGGCCGCACGCGAGCATGGCTTCAGCACCGTCGATGCCATGCACGATGCTCTGCAAAAAGGCCCGCGCGAAGCGGATGCTGGTGTCACCAGCCCCGCAGCCGAGCTCGAGCGCCGAAGCCGGATCTGCCGAAGGAAAGCGCTCGCACAGGAGCTCGACGAAGCGCTGGTGCGGTTCGGCAAAATCGGCCGCGGCGTAGGCCTGCGCCTGCTCCACGTCGTTCATCAGCTCGGGCCCGGGAATACGCTGCATGGTCATCGGGGAAGGCATTGTAGCGCGCATCGTCTTGCGTACCCACGGAGGCCGGCCGGCGCGCCAGCCCGACGTGGCCCGTGGACTAGCGCACGACGGTCGCAACGCGTCGATGCCGCAAGGCGCCACGGCGGTCATTCTTTCCGGCAGGAACTCCATACTCCGGGTCCCTGACATTCGAATTGACGCCGACGCGCGGCTGACTGATCCTCGGAGATCATGACGACTATCGATCGACGCGCGTTTCTGGGAGGGGCGGCGGCTGTCGGTGGGGCCATGGCTACGGCCGTGCTGTTTCCGGGAGGCGTGCCCAGGGGGCGTCGTATTCCGACGGCAGGCCACGCATCGCGAGCGGATCAGCGCGTAGCCGCGCTAGTCGATCTCAGCCGCGACGCGAGCGGAAGGCCCCACATAGCCGAGGCAGCCTTCTTGTCGGCGGCTGGTGCGCGAGGCTCCCTCGCGATCACGCCCCAGGAGCAGGCCGGGTTGCGGCGCGCGTTCGATGCGCGGGACATCGCGGCTATTCGGGAGCGAGGTCTGCGCGTGGGTGGGCGCAAGTTCGTGTTCGTTCGCGAAGCGGAAGCGGGTACCGCGTTCCATGCGGTGCGCTCTGGAGAGTTCCTCGTAGTACGGGCCAGCGGCAACGAGCTTGTTGTCGCCACCAGCACGGACGGCATGGCACATGGTCGTGCTGTCGAAGCCGTCTACCAATACGCGCGGCGCACCGCCGGCATCGCCTGACGGAGTCCAGAGCCGAATGTCGAAGCCGATCCGGACCTTGGCGCGTAGAAGAGGTGCGCTGGTTGCGCTCCTCGGCCTATTGCTAACGCTGTCGCTTGCCCGTCGCGCCGCAGCCGCGGGCACGTGCGAGCAGGAAGTCGTCAAGCAGTGCGTGGCCGTCACCTGCCCAGCGTTCTGCGCGAAAGCGGGTTCGAAGAAGGCCGCCTGCCGCGCTGGCTGCACCGCCAAAGCACGCTGCAGGATCTCGCTTTTCGGGGGCCAGGATCGAAAAGATCAAGTCGCGCTCGAGACCGAGAAGCGCGCCCAACTGATGGCTTGCCTCGCGGAGAACCGCAGCGCCATCGTGGTATCGCGCGCTCTGGGCGCGCCGAGACTGCCCACGCCTCGTCGGGGGGCAAAGCGTGCGCGGAAGCCGAACCCGGCTCCGTCGCGACAGAAGGCCACCCGAGGCCGCGTCAGCAGCACGCTGTCGCGCCGCACTGCCTGGAAAGCCATCGAGACACAGTCGTTCCGCCGCTACCGAATCGGCAAAGCGCTTGTCAAGCACCCGGTCGCGTCTCGAGCGCCCGCTGTGCGCAAGCTGCGCAAACGCTGAGCTCCAATACCCCCGCTGCAAACGAGCTACGAAAGCCATGTCGAACCAACAAGCCCTCGTAATCGACGCCGGCTCCGGCACGACGAAGGTCGGCTTTGCAGGTGATGCCGCGCCACGCGCCGAGTTCCCGACCATCGTCGGTCGCACGCGACACACCCGAGTGACGGTCGGCGCGGGCCAGTTCTATGTCGGCGATGACGCCTGGGCCAAGCTCGCCACGCTCACGTTGAGCTCGCCGATCTCCCGCGGCATCGTCACCAACTGGCCGGATATGGAGAGGGTCTTTCACTACGGCTACTACGACCAGCTCCGTGTCGCGCCTGAACAGCATCCCGTACTGGTCATGGAAGCACCGCTGAACCCGAAAGCCAATCGGGAGAAGGTGGTGCAGATGATGTTCGACACCTACAACGTGCCGGACGCATACGTCGCGATCCAGGCGGTGCTCGCTCTCTACGCTTCCGGTCGCACCACTGGCATCGTGGTCGACTCGGGCTACGGGGTTACGCACACCGTGCCGATCTACGAGGGTTACTGCCTGCCGCACGCGGTGGAGCGTCTGGACCTCGCCGGCGCCGACATCACCGATTACCTCAAGACCCTGCTCGCCCGGCGGGGCTATTCGTTCACGACGACAGCCCAGCGCGAAATTGTTCGCGATATCAAAGAGAAGCTGGGATACGTGGCTCTGGACTACAACGCCGAGCTTGCCAAGCACAAGACCAGTCCGCACCTTCAGGCCTACCAGCTACCGAACAGGCGGATGGTCAAGATCGGCACCGAACGTTTCCGGTGCGCGGAAGCGCTCTTCCAGCCCAGCCTGATAGGGCTGCAGCAGGAGGGGCTTCACAAGGCCACCTTCAATTCGATCATGAAGTGCGACGTGGATATCCGAAAGGACCTGTACAACAACATCGTTCTCTGCGGGGGCAACACCTTGTTCCCCAACTTCGCAGCTCGCATGACGCATGAGATCAAGGCGCTCGCTCCGGCCAGCATGACCATCAAGGTGATCGCGGCGCCTGAACGCAAGTACTCGGCATGGATCGGCGGATCCATCCTTTCGAGCCTGGCCACGTTCCGGCAAATGTGGATCACGAAGGCCGAGTACACCGAATTCGGCCCGGCGATAGTTCACCGCAAGTGCACGTAACCACGAACCGGCCGCGCCCCCTCCGTCACCCAGAACGAAGCGGAAGCGATGCGCTGGGCAGCGGGCGAAGGCGGGTGACGAAGCAGGGGACGCGGAGCGGCGCGAACGCTGCGTATCCGCGACGCGTAGCGGCTGCCAGGACCTGCCCTACCCTTCGAGCAGGCCGCGGATGAAGCCGGACATCACAGCGAGGGTTTCGTCGCGTTGTTCGCGGTGGGGAGCGTGGCCGCACTCGGGCAGGAGCTCGACGGCGACGGGGGCGCCCGAGTGGTGCGCGATGGCGTCGACCTGTTTCGTGGTGCCGTAGGGATCGTCGAGACCCTGCAGCACGAGCACGGGCACGCCGACGCCGGGCAGGTACGACTCGATGTTCCAGCGCTTGAAATCCGGGTCGAGCCAGGCGTCGTTCCAGCCGCGGAAGGCGCAGTCGACGTTGTCGCCGTGGTAGCGCATCAGGCGCTGACGCAGGTCGCCGTGGTTGTACGCCTCGCGCGCGCGGGCGATGGCTTCAAGCCCCGGCGGCTCGGTGAACACGTGCGGCGCTTCCAGCAAAAGGCCGCGGAGCCCGGGCCGCAGCGCGCTGCCGGCGTAGACGAGAGCGATGGACGCGCCGTCGGAGTGACCGATCAGGATTGCCTCGTCGATGCCTGCGGCCGAGAGCACGCGTGGGAGCACGTGCTCGCCGTGCTGCTGCATGTAGTCGAGCGGGCGTGGCAGCTCGCAGGCATCCGAGCGACCATAGCCGCGGCGGCTGTAGACGAACGCGCGGAGCCCCAGGGAGTGCGCCAGCGCTTCCGGAAAATCGCGCCAGTGATCGAGGCAGCCGAGACCCTCGTGCAGGAACACCAGCACCGGACCTTGCCCGGAGCCGAACCAGCGCGCCTCCAGCCGGTGATCGCCGAGGTCGAGCCACGTGATGTCCGCCGCGTCCTGCACGCGGGCCATATAGCATCTCACGGAACAGCGGCGGGTCGTGTGTCCGGCGTGCTGTCACCGGCGAGCGCGTCGAGCAGCGCCGCAGTCGGGCGCAGGAGGTAGTAGAGGCTGCGCCGCGGCGCGGGGCCCATGATGTTTTCCCAGGTGCGCCGGCGCGGCACGCTCATCTGGTCGGCGAGCGCATAGGGGAAGCCCGTCACCGGATCGGTGTCCTCGATCAGGAGCGCGTGCTGGTGGATGCGCTTGTCGTCCTTCAGGCCGCGGATGGCGACGATGTCGCCGGGGCGGAACAGATCCGCGTGCGCGAGAAGCCAGGAGAAGAAGCGGTGGCGCTCGCGGAACGGGATGCGTTCGTTGCCCTCGAAGCGGCGGTGCTCGAACAGCTCCGGGTGCTGTTCGGCAAAGCGCTCGAACGCGAGCACGCCGCTCTTGTTCTCGATGCCGAACGCCTTGAAATCGAGCCGGCCCTCGACGCGCCCCGGTCCTTTTCCCAGCGGCGCGAACCACGTTCCCGCCGCGCGCTCGTAGCTATCGAGGACGAACTCCACGCACACCTGCGGCGGATGCGGTCGCCCATCCACGTCGTACACCGGGTAGCTCTCGTCGTCGTAGTGGAACACGCGCTGGCCGGTGCGGTACGCCCAGCGCCACGCGTGGCGGAGCTGTCCGTCCTCGTCCTCGGTGTCCTCGCCGCGCGGCCGATCGAAGGGCAGTCGCTCCGCGATCTCTTCGCTCACCTGCGCGCGCAGGCGCGAGAGCGCGAGCCTGCGCGCGGTGTCGTCGTGCTGCCAGCGCTGGACGCGGCGGCGCTCCTTGGCCGGAGCGTCGAGGCACGAGAGCGAGAGCCGCGCGCCATCCGACACGAGCAGCGCGCGCACCCAGCTCGGCCCGAACCTGAGCCGTGCCACCAGCGCGCTCGCACCGATGTGCTCCACGCGCACGCGGTCGAAGCCTGTGCGGTGCGCCAGCGCCAGCAGATCGCGGTGCAGGGTCGGTCCCAGCGCGTCGCGCGTGGGCGCGAGCCTGTCGCCGAACAGAAGCCGCGCTTCGCGCCCGTCGCTCATCCGGTACTCCGGATGCTTCCCGTCGTGACGATAGAGCTCGACCACGCGCCCACCGCGCTGGAGCACGATGGTCGGGCGCGAGAACAGATCCGGGATCTTGATCAGCGTGACCAGTGCCAGCGCTTCAATGGGATCCGCCGAGTACAGGTAGCCCTGGCGCAGGATCAGGGCGCGAAGCTCGCTCGGCTCGCCCCGGAAACGCGCACGGAGGGCGCGCACGCGCCGCCACGCCGAAAGCTTCGAGAGCTCACGCCGCGCCTTCTCTGCCGCCGGCAGAAGCTCGCTGTCCGGAGTGGGTTCCGGCTCGCTCACGAACAGGAGCGGCTGTCCGCGCGCTCTGCCGAGGATCTCCGCCCGCTCTTTCTCGAACGCGGGCGCGCCGGGGAGCGGCGGCTTCGACTCGACCGCGGCGATGTGCGCGCGGCAGGCGTCGAGTGCGGCGTCGGCCGGCTTCGCCGCCAGCACAGGCGGAGGCGAGTGCTCCACCTTCTCGCCGCGGTCTCGACAAGCGGCGAGCACGAGCAACGGCAGCAGCAAGGCGAGCCGGCGCGAAGCGATCATTCCGATCGCGAGAACGCCGGCTGCCTATGCGGGCATTCCAGCCGGGGCGGAGGCGGCCCTATTCGGGCACGAACTTGGTCGCCCCCGCCTTGTCGAGGATGCGCCGCGCATCGCCGGCCCGATCCGCGTTCATGGCGGTAACGGCGATGAGCAGATTCCCCTCCTTGAGGGCCTGCTCGTACATCCTGGCTTCGCGCTCCGGAATGCCGTGGCCTATCAGCCCGCCGAAGAACGTGCCGACGACGGCGCCGGCGTTCAGCCCCGCGAACGCGCTGAGCAGCGGGCCGCCAACAAGCACACCCACGCCCGGCACCACGAAAGCTGCAACCGTCGTGAGCCCGGCCGCCACCGCGCCCAGCACGCCGCCGGCGATAGCGCCGATGCCGATCCCCTCGACCGTCTTGTCGCGCTTCGCCGAGAAATGCATAGCGTGCGCGCGGTCCGACACGGCGACGCTGATCTGGCGCCGCTCGAAGCCGGCGCGCGTGAGCTCTTCCACTGCCTGTGCGGCCTGAGCCGTCGAACCGAAGGCTCCCAGTACCGTGATCGTCATCTGTCACTCCCTTCGCGCCCGATGCGTGGCAGCGTCCGGCGGTGCGTCATGCGCGGCGGAACGCGATCGCGATCGGGCGTCACCGGCAGCAAGGTGCAACGCACGTGCCGGCTTGTCGGGGGCACCCCTCCAGGTCCCGGAGCAGGCCCACCCCGCCCGACCCCGCAGCCCGCGTGGCAGAACGCCACGCGCGGAGTGGCATTCTGCGACGACGCCTATTGTCCGGAGGTCCGGATGTGCTCTTCGATGCGCCGGTCCGGCACCAGCCAGATCAACGCCACGAGCACGTACAGCGCCTCGGAGATCCACTGATGCACGAAGGCCAGCGGGATCGCCGCGGCGTAGAGCACCGGCGAGATCTTGCCCTTGAGGTCGCCCTTCACCGCTGCGGCCAGGCGCGAACCCTCGCCCTGATCGCGGATGATGCGGCTCTGCAGAATGAAGTACGCGATCGCGGCGAGCAGCAGCACGACGCCGTAGGCCGCGGTGGGCACCGGCGCGAAGTGATTCTCGCCCATATACGCCGTGACGAATGGCACCAGCGACAGCCAGAACAAAAGGTGGAGGTTCGCCCACAGGATGCCGCCGTTGATGCGGGTGGCGAGGTGCAGCATGTGGTGGTGGTTGTTCCAGTAGATGCCGAGGAACACGAAGCTCAAGACGTAGATCAGGAGCGACGGCACCGCCGGCCGGAACGCCGCGAGCGTTGGCCCGTGCGGCACCTTCAGCTCGAGCACCATCACGGTGATCAGGATGGCGATGACGCCGTCGCTGAACGCTTCCAGACGCCCCTTGCTCATGGCCTCCGGAGCCTACCCGAATCGGGCGTGCTGCGCGGGCTCGGCATCCGTCTGGCCGCCAGGCCGCCGACCAACGCCGCGGCCGCCGTCACGAAGTGACCACGCTGTCCGCCGATCTCCCCAGTGCGCTCTGTGCAGCTTGTCGCGCGGCTTCGAACGCTTTGATGCCCTGTTCGAGACGGAACGGCCCCACACGCGGCAGCCCGCGGATCACGAGGGCGACCAGACCCGGTCGCGACGGAATATCGAGCGCAGCGCTGTTCTTCCGGCGCCAGGGTGAGCGCGACGCCAGGTGGTGGTGCAGCACGCGCTCGCCGGCGGGCATGCCGGCCAGGCCGGCGCGGTCGAGGATGCCGCCGTCGAGCAGCGGGCGGCCTTCATGCCATGTGGGGTGGAACAGGCCTGGCAGCGTGCAGGACGCCTGGATGGCCGGCGCGAGAGCTCCCGAATCGAGGGCGCGCGTGCGGCGCGACAGCAGATCGAACACGCTCAACGCCACGGGCGTCCTTGCCTGGTGGAAGTCCGCCACCGGCAGGAGCTGCTGGAGCCGCTCGCGGAACAGCCGACCGGCGAGCAGCCCGAAGCCGGGGCGCGGATCCCAGAAGTCCTCGCGCCGCAACCGCACGAGCTCGTCGCGGAGCGTGACAGCGTCGAGGCCGGCCGCCCACAGGCCGCCGACGAGCGCCCCCGCGCTCGCGCCCGTGACACGACGAGGATGGAGTCCGGCGTCCTCCAGCACCGTCATCACGCCGGTGTGCGCGAAGAAACCGAAGAAGCCCGCGGACATGCCCAGGGAGAAGGGCTCCTCGGCGAGCCATTCGCGCAGGGTTGGCTTCATGCGGGATCTGGAGCCTAGCGCGGAAATCCGCCGGCCAACGGTCCGGCGCCGGCGTGCGCAGGCAGTGTGCAGAACCGATGGAGCTTGCGCGCAGAAGCCTGAAATAGCTGATCAGGCGGAAAAATCGCGACAGACTTGCGAGCGGGGCCGCGCGATGACAAAGGCGTGGCGGCCCCGCTTCGTTCGCTTTCCGGATCCAAGGAGCCTGAAGATGACCCGCTCGAAAGTCGCCGTCCTGCGCACCTCGCCCGCGACCGTGCTCGAGGACTACCACCGCCTGATGAACCTGGCCGGCTACCAGGACGTGATCAAGAAGGACGCCGACACCGGGCTGAAGGTCAACATCTCCTGGCACTTCTTCTACCCGGGCTCGAGCACCACGCCGTGGCAGCTCGACGGCGTGCTCTGCGCCATGGAGAAGGACGGGTACAAGAAGGACCTGATCCACGCCTGCCACAACCGCACCGTGGTCATCGACGCGCACCTGGGCGAGCGGGAGAACAAGCAGATCGACGTGGTGCAGGCCCACGGCATCCGCAACGTGCACCTCTACGAGGGCGAGGAGTGGATCGACATCCGCGAGGCCGTCGGCGACCTGACGAAGAAGTTCCTGTGCCTGAACGAGGTCTACCCGAAGGGCTTCTCGATCCCCAAGCGCTTCATCGGCGAGAACATCATCCACCTGCCGACGGTCAAGACGCACATCTTCACGACCACGACGGGCGCGATGAAGAACGCCTTCGGCGGCCTGCTGAACGAGCATCGCCACTGGACGCACCCGGTGATCCACGAAACGCTGGTGGATCTCCTGATGATCCAGAAGAAGATCCACCGCGGCGTGTTCGCGGTGATGGACGGCACCTTTGCCGGCGACGGCCCGGGGCCGCGCTGCATGGTGCCGCACACCAAGAACGTGCTGCTGGCTTCGGCCGATCAGGTGGCGATCGATGCGGTCGCCGCCAAGCTGATGGGCATGGATCCGATGAAGGACTGCAAGTTCGTGCGGCTGGCGCACGAGCAGGGCCTGGGCGTGGGCGATCCGCGCGAGATCGAGATCGTCGGCGACCAGGACGCGGCCAAGGAAAACTGGCACTTCGACGGCCCCTTCAAGGAGATGACCTTCGCGTCGCGCAACCAGCACCGGATCTACTGGGGGCCGCTGAAGAAGCCCGTGGAGTGGTCGCTCAAGACCTGGCTCGCGCCCTGGGCGTACGTGGCCAGCGTCGCCTACCACGACATGTTCTGGTACCCGCGCTACGGCTTTCCACGCGTCCGCGAGTGCATGGAGAGCGAATGGGGGCGGCTGTTCGCCAACTGGGAGAACGCGAAGTCCGATGGCAAGGGCTTCCCCGATGTGGGCAAAGTCGTACCCGAGCTGACGCGCACGACAGCGCAGCACCTGCTGGAGAGCACGCGGCTCATCGGCATGGCCGTCGCCGAATCCCCCGAGGTGAAGGCGCGCCAGCGCCGCCACCAGCACCACGCCCACGCCTAGCCGCGATAGGGGGCTTCGATGGTGTGGTTCCATACGGTCGCGCTGCCGCTCGGCACGCTCCTGCTTGTCGCCCTGGGTATCAAAAAGAAGGTGCCGGCGTGGAAGCTCGGCGCACTCGTGCTCGGCTGCGCGCTGATGCTGGGCGGCCTATGGATGCAGGCAGCGTGGAGCACACTGCTGCTCATCGCGGGCGGAGTGTCGTTCTTCCTGGGCGTGCCACGGCTCGCTGCGAAGCCTGGGTGAAACGAAGCGAGGCGAAGACGATGATCCGGATGCACAAGTTCACGTTTGCGGTTGCGCTGGTCAGCTGCCTGGCTGCCTTCGGGTGCAGCTCGAGCTCGAACGGCGGCTCGTCGGGCGGCTCGACCGCATGCATCGCCAGCACCGGGACAACCCAGGTCTGCACCGCCACCTCCGGCCTCACCGCCGCCCAGAAGAAGAGCTCCAACAACGTCTGCACGAAGGTCGGCGGAACCGCCGTCGACTCCTGCCCGACCGACAACCAGATTGGCTGTTGCCAGAACGCCAAGCAGCAATACAAGCCCACGTCGTGCTACTACAAGGCGAGCACAGACGCCGGCACGACGGGTGGGGACGCGGGCGCGAACGGCTATGAGCAGGGCTGCACCCAGTCGGGCGGGACCTGGACGACACCGTGATCGCGGCGCCCGGCGCCGCGACGTAGGCCGACTCGGGCACGGCAAGCGCGAGCCTTCGCGGCTACATGCCCGGCCGGCCGCCGATGTCGAGCAGCACGGGGCAGTGATCGCTCAGGTGCTGGAAAGCGGCAGGCATCGCATCCTTCGGGAAGCGGGCGCACTCGACCTCTCGGCAGAAACCGGCGATGTGTGCCGCCGTCGCGACGGACAGTCCGTTGCCGTGGGCGAGCGCAAAGTGATCGAGCAAGAGGGGGCGGTCCCCCCAGTACTCGCTGCAGCGGGCGTCGGCCGGAAGCAGCCGGAAGCCGCTCTGCGTCAGGTGGTCCGACAGCGACCGGATTTCAGCTCCCGAGGTGACGTGCGGCCTGCAGTCGTCGCAGCCGGCCGTGTTGAGATCGCCGGCGATCAGCACGGGTCTGCCCTGCGCGAGCGCGAGGCTGTCCTGGAAGGCCGCCCATGATTTGCGCCGGAGCGCGTAGGCCTCGTGCCGATCCCCGGAAACCATGTGCACCGCGACCAGCGAGAGCTCGAGCCCGCTCTTGAAGTCGAAGTCGCCCATCCAGCCGGGGTCCTCCGCGGCGTCGCACGCGCCGCCCTTGGGATTGAAGCGGGCCACGCGCTGGAAGTCGTGCGCCTGGACACGGTTCTGGTCGAACAGGAAGCCGACGTGGTTGAGCGAATCATTGGGACAATCGTCGAGAACCAGCCGCCAGCTTCCACCGGTGAGACGATCAAGCCGCGAGAGGAGCTCGCGTGTTGCCCGCGCCGCGCGATCGCTGCGCTTGAACTCCTGCACTGCCAGGACATCCACGTCCATCCAGGCTATGGTGCACGCGAGCCAACTGATATCCGTCGCGCGATGCGGATCGCGTCGCAGGAACGGCGCGCCGTCCGGATAGAAGCGCACGTTCCACGTACCGACACGCGCCGCCGGACCAAAACTGTCGTGCCGCGATGCGATGGCCCGCTCGCACGCCGACGGTGAGCTCCAGGGCGAGTCGGGCGCCACGGAAACCGCGACGGACGCGGGCGGGGGCGCGTGCCGCAAAGGAGCGATATCGCCGCGGCAGCCAACCAGCACGATGAGGAACAGACCAACAGCCAAGCAGCTGCGCAAGAGACGCACCCGTGGTTGGAAGCCCATGTGCTGGAAGGGTGCAAACCGTGTGCCGGCGCCATCGCGCGGTGCGTCGAACGTCAGTCGCTGCTAATCTCCAAAGGCGGGGACGATGGCAGGGACGGAGACGCTGTCCACAGTGCGTGCGGCGCTCGCCGCGTCCCGCCCGCGATTGTTGCCTTCCTGGCTGCCGGCCGCGGCCGTGGCGGCCGTGATCAGAGAAGGCGCGGCGGGACTCGATCTGCTGCTGGTGGAACGCGCGCACCGCCGGGGCGATCCGTGGTCGGGTGATCTCGCATTTCCAGGCGGGCTGGCACAACGCGGCGACCGTGATCGCATTGTCACGGCGATCCGCGAGACGCGCGAGGAGATCGGGCTGGATCTGGAGGTCGACGCGAGGCGGCTCGGTCGCCTACCAGACGTGCTCGCGGTGAGCCCGCGCGTGCTGCTGCCGATGGCGGTGAGCCCGTTCGTGTTCGCATTGACGCGCTCCGCCAACCTGACGCCCAGCAGCGAGATCGCGGACGCACGCTGGATACCGCTGGAGCCGATGCTGGATCCGGCAGCGCGCGAGCGCTTCACCCGGCGCTACCTCGGCCTGCGCTTCCGCTTCCAGTGCTACCCCATAGGCGAGCATCGCCTATGGGGCCTGACGCTGCGGATGGTGGACGCGCTGGGAAGAGTGCTCGGGAGCTAACTAGGGAAGCGCGCTGCGCACGTCGGAACAGGTCGCGTTGTTCGCGAGCTTGACCGACTTCATCACGGAGCCAGCGGCGGGAGCGAATGCCGGCTGGTTGTTGTCCACGAAGTCCCGCTCCTGGGTGGTGCAGTTCGCCCCACCCACCCGACGGCAGCCGAGGACATGCGAGTTGATCGCCGGTGTCCCGCCCAGCACAGCGAACTTCACGCTTCCGTCGATCTGCGTGCAGCTCGTCAGTTTGCCGCTGAGGGACGCCACGGTGCGCGTCGCGAGGTACAGGCGGTCAGCGCGCGGAAGAGGAGGCAGTTGGAGGGCCACGGGGAAGTTCGAGTAGCCCGCGCCGGTCGCCGCATTCACCGTGAAGCCCGGGTGGTTGTCCGCGTCGTCGTCGCGCGACGTGATGCCGGACGAGGTGGCCGGCCAGGTCGCCGTCGCGGCATTGGCCATGCTGAGCCCGAGCAGCAGCGCCGTGTTGGGCGTGCTGAAGGTCGAGCCGGTCGTCGTACCGCTGAGCGTCCCGTTCAACGTCGTCGCCGGGACCTTGCCCTTGTCGAAGCTGGCATTGGGGAAGCGAGTCCCGTACTTCTCACCCAGGAGCGGAGTACTCTGGAAGTCGGGAAGGACGATTCTGCACGGCACGGCCTTGTCGACGGTCTTGTTGCCGTTCTGCGTGCGCGTGCTGAGCAGCCACTCGCGTAGGTGGCCGCTGCCGGCAGAAAGAGCCCCCGTCCCTTTCCACGTAACCGGGGAGTCGATGTAGGTGCCCCAGGTTCCGGAGAGGTCGCATGCGCCGCTGCCGCCGGTACCGCCGGTTCCCGCACCGCCGGTGCCGCCCGTGCTCGCGCCGCCGGTGCCACCGGTGGCCGCACCGCC
This sequence comes from uncultured delta proteobacterium, assembly GCA_963826085.1. Lineage (GTDB taxonomy): Bacteria > Myxococcota_A > Polyangia > Polyangiales > Polyangiaceae > CAWDXG01. Next base: position 1,870,610 of record CAWGVN010000001.1, read on the forward strand.
GGTGCCCCCTGTGGCCATGCCGCCGGTGCCGCCCGTGGCCATGCCGCCGGTGCCGCCCGTGGCCATGCCGCCGCTGCCGCCCGTGCCGGTGCCTCCGGTGCCCGTGCCGCCCGTACCCGTGCCTCCGGTGCCCGTGCCTCCCGCGCCTGCGCCAGCTTCTGTGCCGCCGCTCCCGCCGCTGCTGCTACCGCCGTTGTCGCCGCCTCCGCACGCAACAACCAACGCCATGCAGGAAACACCCACCAACGCCATCTGCCCAAGACGCAAGCCAAGTCGAGCACTCATCGCCGGTTCCTCTCGTATTCTCCGCGCGGCCCGTGGGCCCGTCGGAGACTTCCGCGGCCGCCCCGGACGCATATCGCCCGGACCGGTCCGCACCCGATAATGAGACCAGAGGCCTTGCGCCTCGTCAACGTGGACGCTCGGTCACGGGTGCTGGTACGCGCCCATATCGATGTCGAGAGAGGGCCGCGGGCGACTCTCGATGTCGTCCGGAAGATCCTCGTCGGCGGGTGCGCCGGGCGTCCGGCGGCCGGCGTACAGTGCCGGCGACCAGGGCTGGAGCCGGAAATCGTCGGCCGCACGGAACAGCGGATCGGCCTGGATGTTGCCCTCGCCGAGCTGGAGGTCGCCGTAGGTCGCATCTCCGGAGAACAGCAGATTTCGGGAAACGTAGACGTTCTTGCAGTCGAGGCAATTGATGCCCGTGTCGCCGCCGGCCAGGATGTTGTTCTGGATGCTGGAGCCCGGGCCCTCGTCCGTGCCGAGATCGAGCTGCAGCAGCGTGTACCCGGGATCGACGTCGAAGGTATTTCCGGAAATCACGTAACGCGCCCAGGCGCCGTCAGCGAGCAGACCGAAGCCCGAGCCACCCGTGACGAGGTTGTTCTTCAACACCACGAGCGCCTGGGCACCCGCGGCGGGCGAGGCCAGGCTCGAAGCCAGGCTCGTGTCCGTGAGCTGGTTCTGTTCGAAGACGACCGTCACGGAACCCGCTCCACTGTTTTCCAGATCGAGCGCGTAGCCGCAGGCGTTGTCGAAGCGGTTGGCCCGCATGACGACGCGCCCGGTGGCATCGCTCAGCGAGACGTTCGAAGGCGCGCACCCGAATTGGAAGCCCTCGACCAGCAAGGAATGCCCAGGCCCTGGTCCACCGTCGACCACCAGCTGCCCGTTCCAGATGGCCTGGTTGCCGCTCGCACGGATCGTGAGCGAGCGATTCTTGGTGTTGAGCGTGACGGTGTCGCCATAGGTGCCATCCGCCACGCAGATCACGTCGCCGTCCTGGGCGGCCGCGATCGCCTGGGCGAGGGTCTTCTGATCCTTGGGCACCTGGATGGTGCAAGGCGGAGGCCCCGCTTCGACTGCGGCGTCGCTGGCGTCGGGCAACGCTGCGTCACCCGCATCGGTACCGCTCTCTGCCGGCCCCGCTTCGGGCGGCACGGCGCCGTCGGCGTGGCCGCGCGCGACGAAACCGGGCTTGTCCGTGCTGGAGCACGCCAGCGCCAGCGCACCGAGCGCGAAAAAAACCACCGCGCTAGCGCCCCGAATCACGGATCACCTCGTAGAACTGTTCCAGACCGCGCGCAGGATCGAGCATCAGCCGCTGCACGCTGTCCGAAGCCACGGTCATGTCGTGAGCATCAAGGGGCGCGTCCGGCTGCAGGCGCGAGTCGTAGCGCTCGACGTCGCCCAGCACGTCGACGAACACGTCGAGCGGTGCGGGCTTGCCCTGGCCCATCGGCGTGACGAGCTGCCTGAGCACGACCTGCATCACGCGATCGGGGTCGACGTCGCTCTCCGCCACGCGCGCAAGCAGGCGGAGGACGGCAGCGTAGGCTGTGCTCTGTTTCGACGAGCGCTCGAGCAGCGGCGCGGCTGCCTCGAGCAGCGGCGCCAGGGTCGATCCGTCGTTGATGCCGGCGGGCCCGTCCACCACCGACGCGACGAGCGGGCGGAAACCCGCACCCTTGGGGTCGGTGAGGTACGCGACGAAGGCTTCGATCTCGGCGCGCGCCGCATCGTCGCCGAGAACCGCGTCACCGACGCCCGCCGCGCCTGCCACAACGGGTCCGCCCAGCGTGTCGCGCAGGTTGTCGGTCAGCGTCTGGTCGATCCACTTGCACGAGCTCGTCGCCGGGGTCTGCACACGCCCGGGGCAGTGCGCGTCGATCTGCTCGCGCACCAGCTCGGAGAGGACTGCGCCCGTGACCGGCGTGGCCGGGTTCTTGAAGCTCGACGCGGCGCCGCTGCCCTCGATCGTGAAGAAGCGGTCGACCAGGGCAGAGCGCGCGCGCTTCCACAACGCGTGGCGGTCGGGCCCGCCCGGGTGCGCCTTCGCATAGTCGTCGAAGCGCGTGTCGATGCTCTTGATGGCGTCGATCAAGAGCCGGAGCGGCGTGACCTGCGGCACGACCGAACCGTCGTTCCGCGTGCCGGTTGCGTTGCCCGCGAGATCGGTGACGCCGCGCGCCTTCGCCAGATCGGGATCGATGGCCCCGCGCAGCGCCTCGGACAGCGCGCGGATGCCGTCGACGGGCGCGCCGTCGACGTGCGAGTCGACCGTGACATCGGCGGTTGCCAGCGTGAGGTCGTGGAGGGCCGGAAGGAGATCGCCAGCGAGCGCCTTGGCGAGCAGAGGCTCGTAGCGCACCAGCCCGTCGCCGGAGCAGTAACGGTGCTCGCCGGGCTTGGCGCCGGGGTCGCACTCCGCCGCGCTCTGGCTGCCGTCGCCCCAGTGGTGGAACAGTGCGTCGAACAGCCGCGCCAGCAGATCCGAGCGGCCGTGCACGGCGAATGCGTGCGCCAGCGGCCGCGACGCCTGCAGGAAGCCGAAGCGCTCCAGCGACATGGCCGTATCCTGGCCGTAACGGTCCCAGAAACGCTGCGACGGGTCCGTGCACGTCCGCAGCGGCACCTGCGTGCCGTCGTAGGGGTCGGTCACCGGCGTCAGCGGGCAGCCCGATGTCGCGGGCGGATCGATCAGATCCTTCATGTAGTTCCGCGTCAGCGCGGTCGAAGGATCGGTGTCGTCGATGAAGTTGTAGCTCGTGAACCGTGCCAGTGCTTCGGGAGTCGGGTGCAGCGTCATTCCGGTGATGCCGCACGAGTCTTCCTGCGTCTGGTCGGTCACGGCTCCCGCAATAGCCGGATCGCGAACGGGGATGTACGCGAGCCCGCCGATCGAATCGAGGAACAGCGATGCCACGTCGTCCACGCGGAACACCTGGCAAGCGTGGATGGGTCCGAACACGATCTGGCCATCCGGGTAGTCGTGGTCGCCGATCCCCGGAATGTTCTTGCCGTGGACGATGGCGTTTTCCTTGTTGCACATCGCCACGCCGCGCATGTCGTCCAGCATCGCGAGCTGACGGAACCACAGGCTCCTGTTGTCGCCGGTGATCGGCTTCTGGCGGTCGACTGGAGTCGCGGGATCCCCGGTGCCACCCAGCGTCATGTTGAGACCTGGCCCATTCAGGTCCGCCGGGTTGTACGTCATCCGGTCGCTGAAGGTCATGAACGCCGGGAACGCCTTCTGGCCGAGCAGCGTGTCCGGATCCATCGCGCTCCTGAGCACGTCGTCGAGCAGCCCGGGGACTCGCGCGATATCCTCCAGCACGTCGAGCACGTCGTCCCAGAACATGGAATCGGCGGGCAGCTTGGCGTCGGGATACTGCTTGGAAAGATCGTTGATCTCGAGCATCGCGCCGACCACGCGCGCCACCTCGTGCGGGTGCTCCGCCATCAGCTTCGAGCTCAGCTCCAGCAGATCGCTCGAGCGCGGATCGCCGAGCAGCATCGCGACGGCGTGACCGAGAGCGAGCAGCGGCGACGTGTCCGGCTGGTAGCCCGTGTAGTCGAGCGTCACGGCGGGATTGCCGTTCGCCGCGGCGTAGGTCTTGTGGGCGGGTGCCTGCTTGCCGAGAAGCGGCATCGCGCCCAGCAGCACCGCCGAGAGATCCGACGGTTCGCCCTTCCGGGGCGTGGCCAGCGCGGCCAGGTCGCGGACCAGCGCCGCGCCCAGCGTCTGCGATCCGTCGAACGTCTGCCAGAGCTGCTTGCCGCCGGCGTCGAGCGCGCGGCCGTCGGCGTCGCGCGGGCCGTCGACAGCCGACAGCGCGGCAAATGGCGACGCGAGCTCGCGGCGCTTGCCCGAGGCGTCGACGGGGAACCCGAGCGCGTCGACGTCCTGGAAGCCGTCGTGGTTCTGGTCGAGCCTCGGACCGGCGAGCAGGGCCAGACCGCGCTCGTCGCGGCGCACGAGCCAGATGGGTGTTGCGGCCTTTTCCAGCGATGGGTCGCTGTGCGAGCCCAGGGCGTAGAGCAGCTCCGCCGTGGACCGGGGCCGATTGATCACGCCCGGCGCGATCTCGCGCACTGCGCCGTCCGGCGGCGTTGCGTCGGCCGTCTGCATCTCCGCCGCGGCCGCGTCCATCAGCGCCGTCAGCTTGGGGTACGCCGGACCCGGCGCGGAGCTGGTGTCGGCGGGGTCGGAGTACGGCGCGATGGGAGCGAGCCCTGCGCGCGTGAGCTCGGTCAGCTTCGGGTACGACAGCACCGCGCCGAGCGGCCCGAGATCCGTCTCGTAGGGGCGGTAGCCCTTGCGCGCCGCGAGACGCGCGAGAGCCAGGTCCGCCACGGAGGATTCATGGCAGTGCCCGCCGAACTCCCCGAGCGCGTCGGTCACGTCGGGCACCGTGCCCTCGTCGTAGAGCTGCTTGTTGCGCGCCATGAAGTCCGAGAGCGCAGCGTGCAGCGTGGTCTTCTTGACCGGCACATCGGCAAACGTCGCGTCGAGCGCCTCGACGAGCTCGGTCCGGCGCCGCGCCAGCGCTTCGATCTTGCCGATCGCAAGCTCGCGCGTCAGCGCCGCGAAGCCCGCCGGCGCTCCCGGCAGGGCGCTGCGATCGACTTTGTCCGCGTAGTGGCCCTGCGCGTCCGGATGACACACGCGCCGGTACGAAGCCCCGGATAGATCCTCGACCAGCGATTGCGCCCCGACCCTGTCGCAGAGCGCCTGGTAGATCGCGTTGCCCAGCGTGTCGTAGTTCTCGGTGTGCCGCTTGCTGGAGAAGTCGGCGCAGCTCGACGCGACAAGCAGCAGCAGGGCCCAACAGACCATCCGCGCTCTACTCCGCCGGCGGTCACTGCGCGGCGCGCGAGGCTCGGTCCGCCAGGACATGGGGCCACGATGGTACGCCGATGCGCTGTGCGCGGCCAGCACGGCGGAGCTCGCCACGCACATCTCCCTACCCGCCGCTGCATCGAGCGCTTGGTCCCGGGACCGGGAGGGGACAAGATTCCGGTGCCATGGATTACGAGCAGAAAAATCCGGTCCCCGTTCCTGATAGCGGCGCCTTCAAGAGCGTGAAGTCGACCATCGATACGGTCTTCGACTGGCAGTACGCGCTCGAGGAGCAGAAGCTGCTTTCCCTGTACGAGAAGGGCAAGAAGCTCGCCTGGAACGCCAACGAGCTCGACTGGTCGACGGACGTGGACGTCGAGAAGATGACTCGCGAAAGCAACATCAACGTCTTCATGAACCAGTTGATGGCGCCGCCGAAGACACTGTCGCGCGAAGAAGCGATCGCCATGCGGCTGAACATGAACGCGTTCATGCTCTCGCAGTTCCTGCACGGCGAGCAGGGCGCGCTGATCGCCACGGCAAAGATCGTGCAGACCGTGCCCTGGGAGGAAGCGAAGTTCTACGCCGCCAACCAGGTCGCGGATGAAGCGCGCCATGTCGAGGTCTACCACCGCTACCTCACCGAGAAGCTCGGCATGAGCTACGAGGTGCATCCGAGCCTGGGCACGCTGCTCGACGAGATCGTCAGCGACTCGCGCTGGGACATCACCTACCTCGGCATGCAGATCATGGTCGAGGGGCTCGCACTCGCAGCGTTCGGGATGATGCGTCTGGTGATGCAGAACGAGCCGCTCATCCAGGACATCACCTCGCGCATCATGGCGGACGAGTCCCGCCACGTGGCTTTCGGCGTGTTGAGCCTCTCGAAGGTCTACAGCGAGGAGATGAGCGCGCGCGAGCTGGCCGATCGCGAGGATTTCATCATCGAGGCAACCCACCTGCTGCGCGATCGGCTGCTCATGGAGCAGGTGTTCGACCGGCTCGGCTGGGACAAGAGCGTCTGGGTGCCGTGGATGCGCGACACGCCCTTCCAGAAGGGCTTCCGCCAGATGATGTTCTCGAAGATCGTGCCGAACCTGAGGCGCCTCGGGCTGCTCACGCCGCGCGTGCGCGAGGAGTTCAGAAAGCTCGACCTGCTCCGCTTCGAGCACGACAAGGACTCGGTCGAGGAGCCCGAGGTCACGCCGCCCGCCGAGCTCGTCAAGATGCTGATGGAGTTCATGCAGAACGCGCAGCCGCCTACCGGCTGAGACGCTTGCGGGGAAGCCACTTCGCATACCAGGACAGAGCTGCTCGCCGCAGCTCGCCGTGCGGGTCAGCGAGAACCGAACCGTGCGTCGCGCCGGCAACGGGGATGAACCGCGCCGGACCGTGCGCAGCGTGCACCAGCGCCAGCGCATTGTGGAACGGCACACGCCGGTCGGCGGTGCCATGCACGAGCAAGAGCGGCGCCGAGAGGTGCCGCACGGCCTGCAGTGGGCTCGCCATGTCCGGATCGAAGCTCGCCATGTCGCCCGCTTCGTCGACCGCACCCTGCACCCAGGAATCGGGCAGCACGTCCGAGACGCCCGGAAGCAGCCGCTTCTCGTAGTCGCGCACCACGCCGCGCAGCGTGCTGAACGCCGATACCGCGACGACGGCGCGGACGCGCGGATCGCGCGCCGCAAGCTGGATCGCTACGGCCGCTCCGTACGAGTAGCCGTACACGCCCACGGGGCCGAGCGGACCGCGCCGCGCGACCGCGTCCAGGAGCGCGGACATGTCGTGGGACTCGACGACGCCGTACGTCAGGTACTCGCCGCCGGAGCGCCCGTGGCCGCGCAGATCGACCAGCACCGCGCGGTAGCCGGCGTCCGCGAAGGCCCGCCCCGGGCCGATCATCATGCGCTTGTCCGCGCGGATGCCGTGCAGGAGCAGGATCGTCCCGCGCGGCGCCGCCCGGGGCTCGATGACCCACGCGGCCAACGTCGCGTCGGGCGGTCCTACGCGCACCGCGATCGTCTCGTGCCGGCCGAGCTCGACGCGCTCGGAGCCTGTCAGCACCTCCGCTTCGTCCGCCACGCCGTACTGGTTCGGCGCGTAGGCGATCGCCGAAGCGATCAGCCCGTGCCCGACCAGACTGGCGAGACTGAAAGCCACCAGGAGTACGGCCGCCGCGACAAGCAGACGGAAGCGTCGAGTGTGGCGGGTGCTCATGCGGGACGACAATTCTAGCGAGTGGCGGCAGCGGCGCACGTCCGCACATCCTGCGCTCAGCGCAATGCGTGCGGGACAACGCGCAATCCGTTACAAGGTACCCATGGCGGTAGCACAAGGGGCATGTCCGGGTTGTGGAGCGCCCGTGGAATTCGGCGTCGGATCGTCGCTCTCCAAGGTGTGCGACTTCTGTCGCACCACGGTCGTACGCAGCGACAAGGGCCTGGAGAACCTGGGCAAGGTAGCCGAGCTCGCGAAGGTCCCGTCGCTCATCGCCGTCGGCGATACCGGCACGCTCGCGGGCTATCCGTTCGTGGTGATGGGGCAGCTCCAGCTCGACTACGGCAGCGGAGTCTGGGAGGAGTACTACCTGAGCTACGGCGGCGGGCAGGCCTGGGGCTGGCTCGCCTACGACGACGGCATCTGGTACGCGAGCTCGCTCCAGCCGTGGTTCGAGCCGCCGCCCTATGGGTCGCTCCAGCTCGAGCAGGACGTGCGGCTCGACGGTCACGGCGTGTTCCGCGTCGCTGAATCGCGCCAGGGCAGCGTCGTCACCGCCAAGGGCGAGCTGCCCTTCCCCGTCAAGCCCGGCGAGGTCTTCTACTACACCGACCTCCGCGGCCCGAACGGCACGTACGCGACCCTCGACTACGGCGACAACAGCGACCCCGACGAGGTCGATATCTTCACCGGGCGCATCTTCTACGAGCACGAGCTGATCGTCGCCCCCGGATCGCCTGGTCATACCGTCCGCGCCGCCACCAGCGCCATCAAGTGCCAGAGCTGCGGCGGCGAGCTCCACCTCGTGAGCGGCGCCCGCGCCTGGCGCGTGGGCTGCAGCTACTGCGGCGCGATGAACGATCTGACCGGCCAGGGCGTCGTGGCAGAGCAGCAGGCCCTCTCGAAGCCGGAGATCCCGATCGGCACCCACGCCCTGTTCGGCGGTGTGGAGTACATCGTCATCGCGTATCTCATCCGCAGCGAGAAGGAGGACGGCGAGCGCTACTCGTGGGAAGAGTACCTCTTGTGGGGCGAGAAGATCGGCTACCGCTGGCTCGAGAAGGACGAGGGCAAGTGGATGTGGTCGATGTCGATCAGCGTCGCCGACCTCGACCTCTCCGGCATGCCGAAAGTCGTCGGCTACAATGGAAAGAAATTCAAGAAGACGGAGAAGTCCAAGGCGCGCGTGGACTACGTGCTGGGGGAGGTCTACTGGGAATGCGCCGTCGGCGACAAGGAGCACTCGACGGACTTCGAAGCCCGCGGCGGCGAGAAGCTGTCCCGCGAGGCCACCGAGGGCGAAGTGCAGTGGAGCTACGCGACGCCCGTGCCGTGGGCGGTGATCCAGCAGGGGCTCAGGTAGCTGTTGGCTCCCGGCGGCGGGGAGCTGTGTCGTCAAACCCACAGCCGGTGCAGCGGCACCGCGATCGCGTCGAAGGGGGGCATGCGCGCTTCGCGTTCATCGCTGAAGACGGCTTCGACGACCCACTTCTCCTGCTCGAGGCGGCGGATCTCGATCGTCTGGCTGCGCGTGTCGACCAGCCACAACCACGGTACGCCGATGCTCGCGTAGAAGGGCGCCTTGGTCTGCTGGTCGTAGCGCGCGTTGCTCGCCGAGAGCACCTCGCACACCCAGTCGGGGACGGTGCGGAATGGCTCGCCCACGGGCGGCAGATCGGGGAGCCTGTCGCGGCGCCAGCCCGCGAGATCCGGCGCCACCTCCGGCGCGCGCGGCAGCTCGATGCCCGGCTCCGGCACGATCCACCAGCCGCCCGGGCCGCCCTCGTCGTAGTCGAAGCTGCCGCCAAGGAAGCGTCCGAGGTAGCCGATCCCGCGGGCGTGACGCGGGCGCGGGCGTGGCTGGACGTACAGCTCGCCGTCGATGATCTCGCCCTTGAGGTGCTCCGGGAGCGCCTCGAGCCGCGCCCAGAGCTCCTCCGCGCTGTCCTTCACCCGGCTGACCATGACGCGTCCAGACTAGCACGGCGGCGCGGGCTCGGCTGGGGTGGCCCCGGGCGCGCCGCAGGCGCGCGTTTGGGGCCACGCGGCGGCGACAGCCGCCGCAACGTCACGCGACGTACAGCGTGGGGGCACCCCATCACGCCGATCCAGGTCCGCAGGATGACCTGGCTACACGACGCGAAGTTTCTTCCGGCCTTGCTCATCGCGCACAACGACGCTCATCGGCAGCTCCGGCAGCGGCAGGTTCTGGTTCTTGGCGTAGACCGGATGGCGGCCCTGTTCGCGGTACCAGTCGGCCACGGTCGCGGTCATCTTCATCTTCTCGATGATGTTCCGCCAGCCGACGCCGGTGTTGTACGCGCAGAAGCTGATCTCGCCCATCTGCGTGCCGTAGGGGATGATGCACATCTCGGTGCGGCGGAAGTCGTAGTTGAATAGATCCTGGAACCACATCCCCGCGACGAACAGGAAGCGCCACTCGAACTTGTCCGCGTCGCCCTCGGTCTCACCGATCTCGTTCGACCCTGCGCCGGTCTGGCTCAGGAACTGCTTGACGAGCTCGGCAAAGCCGTAGCCCGGCGGCGCCTTCTCGGGCTTGAAGTTCCGCAGGATGGCGAGGCCGATCTCGGCGATCGTGCGCTTTTTGCCGTGGCCCGCGTCGGCGATCTGCTGCATGTCGGCGAGCAGCTGGTCCACGTCGAGGAACTCGCTCACGGGCACCATCTGCTTGGTCTTCTTGTGCACGAGCAGCACCGTGCCGATGCCGCAGTTCGGGTGGCAGCCGCACTTGAGCGCGCCCCAGTCGGCCGCCGGCCCCATCAAGAGGTCGACCACATCGCTGAACGGATTCATCGCGGAGAGCGGAAACCAATCGCGGAGCGGCTCGGTCTGGCCGAGCTGCGTCTTCATGTCGTGCGCCAGGTGGCTGAGCGTGTAGCGCTGCTTCGCGCGGAGCTCGTCGGTGATGTCCTCGTCGCGCCCCGTGAAGCTCACCGGCTGGAACGACACGACCGTGATCTTGTCGGCGTTGTCGATCGCGAACTGCACGATCGGCCCGACCTGGTCGTTGTTGATGCCACCCACGATGGTGACGACGAGCACGACGTCGATGCCGGCCTTGTGCAGGTTGTCGATGGCGCGCAGCTTGATGTCGAACAGGTTGCCGACCTTGCGGTGGCTGTTGGCTTCGTTCGTGACGCCGTCGAACTGCAGGTACACCAACCTGAGCCCGGCTTCCTTCGCCTCCTGACAGAACTCCGGCTCCTGTGCGAAGCGGATGCCGTTGGACGCGCACTGCACGCAGAAGTACCCGACGTCGCGCGCGTAGCGGATCGACTCGATGAAATGCGGGCTGAGCGTCGGTTCGCCGCCCGAGAACTGCACGCTCATCTGCCGCCGCGGCGTCACGTTGACGCTGTCGTCGAGGATCTTCTTGATGTCGTGCCAGGTGAGCTCGTGGACGTAGCCGACCTGGTTCGCGTCCATGAAGCACGGATCGCACATCATGTTGCAGCGGTTGGTCAGGTCCACGGTGAGCACCGAGCCGCGGCCGTACTTGATGCTGGACGTGCCGTGGTTCCTGATGTGCTTGTTCGGCGCTTCGTAGTCGCGACCGGGGAACAGCTTCTCGATGCGCGCGAGGAACGCGGGATCCATGCTCATCACGTCCTCGAACACGCCGTGTTCGGGGCACTCTTTGACCATCCAGATCTGCCCATCGCGTTCGATGATGCTCGCCCGGACCTCGCCCGGGTGACCGTCGATGAGCTCGGACAGGTCCTTCTTGCCGGAGAGCACGGCGCTGCGCACCTCCTTGACGCAGGTGGGACAGAGCGAGTCGGTCTCGCGCGGCCAGCCGAGCGTGGGGAACGTCCGCTCTTTCTTGCGGATCAGGGGCGCCGGCGCCCAACGCGGCTGGAAGGGCGCGCCAGCGAAACGTTCGTTATAACGCAGCACCACCGGCCAGAGCCGGTCGGCCGCGCCGCTCAGGAGCTTTTCCGCTTCGACAACTACCCCGCTGCGCTGGGTTCCGGTCGGCATGGCCGGCCACCATAGCCTGACTGGCGTCAAGAGTGGAACACCGTCTCCGGGGGGCGGCTTCCTGGGAAAACGCCGAAAAACCGGGCCCGACGGGCACGATCCAGCATTCCAGGCTAGGCTCGGCCGACCGCGTATGAGCTCCCGCCCCCCGCGTCCGGTTCTCGTCGTCAGCGACGTCCACCTCTCGCACGAAGGGCGTGCCGGCGCCGCGCGGGATCTGGCCCGCTTGATCCAGGGCCACCCGGGCTACGAGCTGGTGCTCGCCGGCGATCTGTTCGATCTTTCGGTCGACCCTCCCGAACGCGACCCGGCCGAGTCGGTGGTCGCGCTCGTCCAGCCGCGGGCAGAGCTGCTCTCCGCGTGCCGCGCGCACCTCGCGGGCGCGGGCGCGATCACGCTGATCGCCGGCAATCACGACGCTTCCACGACGATCCCGGAAGTGCGCCGGGCCCTGCTCGGGATGCTCGAGCTCGACGACGGAGCACAGCTGTCGGTGGCGCCGTGGTTCGTGCGGCGGGGCGGCGTGCACATCGAGCACGGCCACCTCTACGACCCGGACAACGCGCCGGCACATCCGCTGGCCCTCTGGTCTCCCGGCACGGAGCCGCTCGGGATCTCGCTGACGCGACGCTTTCTCGCGCCGAGCGGCGCGCTCCACTTCGCCCACGCACACGAGACCACGCCGCTCGGCGGCCTGGCGCGCACGTTCAAGCTGTTCGGTCCGAAGGCGCCGTGGATCGTCGCGCGCTACTTCCACACCGCTATCCGCCTGTGCGTCGAAGCCGGGCGCCAGGCGGAGCTCGTCATCGAGCGGGAGCTCGGCGCGCTGGCCCTCGACGACTTTGCTCTGGAAACGGGCCTGGACGCCGCACAGCTCGCCGAGCTGCTCGGCTCCGCGCCGCAGCCGACGCACCACCGCTTCCGCGACACGTTCATGCGGCTGTACTTCGACCGCATCATCGCGACGCTGCTCGCTACGTCGGGAACCGCGGCCGGGCTGGCGCTCGGCAATCCCGTCGCGCTGGGAGTCGCAGCGGCGTCGACGGGCTACCTCGCGTACTCCGTCCAGAAGAACAAGAGCCGCTACAGCGGCAATGTCGTCGAGCGCCTACGCGGCGCGGCGGGACACGTCGCCGAGCTGACTGGCGCCGACTGCGTGATCTTCGGCCACACGCATCACGAAGACGACGCGCCCCGCTATCTCAACACCGGCTCCTTCGCCTTCTCCAGAAGCGGAGGCCGTCCGTACGTGCACATCGACGAGCGCGGCGCGCCGGAACGCCGCGTGCTCGCGTTCGGGACATAGGGCCGCGGCTCGACGCGCCTACGGGCACCAGGGGTTCTTGGGCACTCCCTGGCAGGGGTCGGGCATGCTGGGCAGGTTCGCCGGCAGCGGGCGCATCACGACGTTGGTCGTGATCTTGGGGTAGTTCGCCCCGGGCGGGCACGGCAGCTTGCCCGTGTCGCATCCGACCTGCTGCAGCAGGTCCATGTGCGTGGCGGTGGTCGGCGTGCCGTCGCAAGTCGGCTGCGTCGTCTCCAGATCGGGCGGAGTGCTCCCGTCGGGCGCGTTGTTCTTTGAATAGCAGTTCTGCGGCTTGCCGGCGGTGAGGGTCAGCTCGCCGAAGTCGCCGTTCGTCGGGTTGCCGAAGTAGCCGTTGTGCACGAACGTGTTGCCGGTGAGCTCGTTGCCCCAGGATTCCAGCACGCACCCGAGGCCGAGACCCAGGGGATTGTCGTCCCCGCCATAGTCGGCGCAGGTCTTGCCGTTGTACGGCGTGCCGTCGTCCGGGTAGGGCAGGAAGAGGATGCCCCAGGCGCCGTTGTTGGAGAAGGTGTTGTTCATGATGGTGTCGTTGCGGCCTCCGGAGACCGTCATGCCGGTGCCGACCGGACCCTGGGCGGCCGAGCCTTCGGCGGGGACGTTGGAGTTGTTGTTGTCGTGCACCTTGTTGTTCATGAACACCCAGCACGAGTTGGTGCCGGTGATGGGGCTGGTCTTGCCGGCCGCGCAGCTACCGTCCTGGATTGGCGGCGGGTCGCCGGCAATCTGGGAGTTGGTGTCGAGGCCGTCCTGGTTGTGGTCGAACTCCGAGTTCTGGATGACGATGGAGCCGCCGGAGTTGGTCCCCGAATAGCCGAGCGCGTTGTACTGGAACCACGAGTGGTCGATGGTCACGTCGCACTGCGGGCACGCGCCGACATAGGCGCCCGAGTCGTTCATGTTCGACGCGTAGACGTTGTCCCACTTGGCCGGTCCCCCCGCCGAGTTGGAGAAGATGCCGTAGGTGGCGTTCACGTCGATCTCGCCTTTGACGGGCTCTTTGTAGAAGGTCGAGGTAGCGGTGAGGTAGTTGCCCCAATAGCCCTTCATACCGATCGTGCCGGAGCCCTCGCCGCCGTCCCACCAGATCTGGTTGCCCTGGCCCGCGGCACCGGCGAGGAAGTTGCACACCGTCAGGTTCTCGATCCAGACGTTGTCGGCCTTGTAGGCCGTGATGCCGTTGCGGCCGATGGGCTCACCCTTGGCGTTGGTCGATCCGTAGCTCTGGTACTCGGGCGCGGGGTCACAGGGCGTGGACGAGCCCGGCTTGTCGCCATCGACGATGGTCTTGTTCCGGTCCATTCCCCTGACGTGCAGATTCGGCTTCTGGATGAGCACACCGCCGAAGGCCCCGGCGTCCTGCATCGCCTGCGACGGCGGGTTCTTCAGATCGTCGTCTTCGTGATAGACGCCCGGACCCACCAGGATCCACGCGCCGGGCTTGGCCGCGTCCACCGCTGACTGGATAGTGCAGTACTTGCCCTTGATGCCGTGATACGTGCCGACGAGGAGCACGTCGGCGTCCGAATGAGCGGGGGGATTACAGGCCGCAGACGACCCGCTTGATTTGCTCGAGCCGCAGCCCCCGAGAACGAGAGCCGTGGCGCCGGCGACCAGGAGTGCGTGAAGCGACGTGTTCAAAGTGGACCTCCCATCGGAAGCGTATCCTCGGACTCCAGCCTTGTGTAACCACATGCGGGAAGAGCGTCAGGCCTGGACCCCTGTAATTCCTCGACTACACCATGGTCGCGCCCCGGCACCATCGGCGAGTCGAATTCTCTACGGACTTCGCGAGCTTGCCCAGGTCGTCGCTGTCCGCGCTTCAGTGCAGGAGCGCCGCGCGCGGCGGGACCCACGGCGGCACGTGCCCTGGACAGCTCGTCGGGTGACGCAGCGCGCGGAGTGCCGCAAAGCCGGGCTTCTTCGAGCGGTCGTAGCGCAGGTCGCCAATCACCCATCCGTCGGGACCGTCGACCCAGAACGGCACGCGCGCCCAGCGTAGAAAGGCGCGTGCGATGCAGTTGTCGCGGTCGAGCTCGGCGAGCTGGGAGAGCGGCGCAGTGAAGCGGCCGTGGTAGACGAGCCCAGGCGTAGCGCCCGCCGTGATCGGGACCAGCGGCGCTGTCGTCTCGCGGCTCCGCGTCCGGCAATCGGCAGGCGCGATCACGCCAGGCGCCAGCGAGAGCGTCGCACTCGTGGCCGCATAGGTCGTTCCCTGCGTCTGCACGGCAACTCCCTGCCAACACAGCGGATCGCCCGGCATCGGTGTCGTGACCAGATCCTTCAGCCGGTCGGCAGGAAAGTCGTGCGTCAGTGCGGCCCGGAGCCGGCTTCGCGCGACGTGTCCGGCGACAATGAAGACGACCGCGACAGCCAGCACCGAAGCCGCGGCAAGTGCGATGCGTCGAGGCGGCGTCAAGCGCCACCCGAGCACGGCCATCGCCAGGGCCAGCAGCGTGATGACGCCCGCAGCCAGAGGCGGCACGAGACCGCTGCTCCAGGCGAGGATCAGCGCGACGACCAGGAGTGCGGACAGCGCGATGCGCACGAGGCGACTCCGGAGCGCCGGGACCAACAGCGGGATCGCCGCGGCCCACCACAGCGGCTCGAGGATGAAGATCGAGTCGCCGTACACCCAGCGGTCGTCGAACGGCCAGAAGGGGTGCACGCCGTAGTTGTTGCCGTAGTCCATCAGGACGTGCAAGAGCGGTCCCAACAGCGCTACTGCGGCGATCACCCAGCGCTGCGCGCCTCCAAGGCATGGCCGCCATTTCGACCATGCGAGGAGCGGCAAGAGGGCAATCATCGCCAGCGGCAGCGCCGCGATCAGCGTGTGCGTCATGCCGCGGTGGTGCAGCAGGTAGCCGAGTCGTCCGTGCGTGATCGGCACGTACAGGAAGTCGAAGTCCGGCAGATTGTTCGCGAGAAGCGACGTGAAGTAGAGGGCGCTCCGCTCGTCGTCCGATGGCGGCCGCCCCCGCCGCGTCTGGATCTGGACGACGCTTTCGGCCACGAGCAGGCCGGCCAGCGAATGAGTGACATTGTCCACGAAGCCACGCGGCTATAGCAGCTTGGCCCCGATCCCGTACACTGCACCGCGTGAGCCCGACGGGAACCAGGGACGCACGTTCCCGTGCCGGAAAGTGGGCGAAGCGTCTGGCTCCGTACCTCGTCGCGGGTGCGGCGCTGACAGCCGTCTTTGTACGCTACCCACCCGGACGCATCGCTGTGGAGGTGGAGCACGGACACGTGCTGCCGCTCGTGCCCATCGCGTTCGCGCTGCTGGTGGCCAGTCTGCTGCTGGTTGCCGCAGCGGACACCGTGGTCATCAGGAAATGCACGGGCGGGCCGTCCTACATCGACGTCTTGTTCGGAAAGGCGGGGACGAGCCTCCTGGGAGCGATCGGCTACGCCGCCGGGCAGGGAGGCTACGGCCTGTGGATCGCCCGGAAGACGAGCAGCAGCGTGGGCCTCGCGAGCGGCATCGTGCTGTACATCGTGTCCAGCGATCTCGTCTCGGTGGCCGTGGTTGCTTCGGTCGCTGTCTGGGTCGGCGGCGCGCGCGCGCCGGGACAGATCGGGGTGATCGCTCCGGCCGTCGCGCTCGTGCTGGTGGCGCTCAAGCTGCTCGGCCCGCTCCGCCTGCTGCGCCGCTACAGGCGACCGGTGCTGTTCGAGCCCTGGCAGCGCGTCGACGCGCTCAAGGGCCTTCTACAGATCGCGGTGCGCGTGCTGCAGATCTACGTGCTGGTGGTGGGGACCTGGGCGGGCGCCCGGGCGTTCGGACTGGTGATCCCGCTGTGGGTCATGGCCGTGTACCTGCCCATCGTGCTGGTGGTGGGCTCCATGCCGGTCAACGTGGCGGGTTTCGGCGCCGTGCAGGGCGCATGGCTCCTGATGGCGCCCTGGTCCACCGCCGAACGCGTGCTCGCGTTCTCGCTGGTATGGCAGCTCGCCATCATCATCGCCGGCGTCGCCCGCGGCCTGCCCTTCGTCAAGCGCGTGGTGGGCGAGATCACAGCCGGCAACGCCTCGAAGGCAGGCGGTCAGCAGGGGCAGGATACGACTACGGCTTGATGACCTGCGTGCCCGCCGGCGGCGTGAACTGGAACTCGCTGGGCTTCACCTTCTTGTTGATCACCGGCTGTTCGAAGGTGAAGCGGTTCTGGTTGCCCTGCGCGTCGAGCAGGATCACGCGGCGGACCTGCGCGGTCTGCCCGTCGACGTAGAGGACGATCTTCTGGTAGGCGGGCGTCTTCTTCTTGGGCTCGCCGAGAAGCACGTAGCCGCCCTCGAAGTGCATCGCCCTGGCATCGAGTTTCTTCAGCCGGAAGGACTTCTTCAGATTGCCGCCACCGACGAGGAACGCCAGCGCCGCCGGGTACTGGCTCTTGCCCATCGGCTGCAGGTACATCTGCTTGTTGTCCTGCTCGTAGACCTTGATGGTCTTGCCGTCGGACACCACGCGGTTGCCATTGCTCGTGTAGCGCCAGCTCATCTTGCCGGGCTTCTCGAACACGACGCGTCCCTTGCTGTCCTTCACCTTGTTGTAGGCGCGGACCGTGTACTTCTGCTGGAAGCCGGCCTGGAACGTGTGGGAATGGTTGTAGAAGGCCTGCACGCGATCGGCGATCTGCGATGCGTCCGGCTCCTTCGAGGCGCTCTTCTTCGAATCCGCGACCGCGCTGGGCGCGGGCATCGCCATCGGAGCGAGCAGACCGACCATCAGGGAGAGAACGAGGCTTCTGGCTTTCATCGACAACTTCCTGGCAGAGACAACGCGGTGGCTATGTGGCAGCTGACACCGCTTCTGGCAATGGAGAGACGCGCGAGCCGCCCCGGAGATTCGCGCCGGCGTGACGAAATTTCCCCAATTGTTCCGACGGGCTGGAATCTGCCCGCAGGCTTTAACCCGACGCCGTGCCGCGGCGATTGTCGAGCCTAGCGCGCGCGGCCGGCGCCGCCCATCGGCTTCCGGCCGCCGCGCCGGCCCAGTAGAGCGGCCAGAGCGGGATTCGAGGCGCTGGAGGCCCTGGGACTTCGCTTGGCCGCGAGCTTTTCCGCGACGGGCCCGAGCCGGAGGTGGGTGATCGCCAGGGCGAGGGCGTCGGCGGCGTCCGACCGGGGCAGCTCGTCCAGCGCGAGCACCGCCCGGATCATCAGCTGGATCTGGCGTTTGTCCGCGCGCCCGCGTCCGGCAATCGTGCGCTTGACCTTGGCCGGCGCGTACTCGACCACGTCGATTCCTGCCCGGGCCAGAACCAGCAGCACGACGCCGCGAGCGTGCCCCAGCTTGGCCGCCGCCTGCGCGTCCTTGTGGAAGAACAGCGTCTCGACGGACCCGACCTCTGGCTCATGACGCCCGAGCACCTGGTCGAGCTGCTCTTCGATAAGCTTCAGCCTTGCCGGCAGCGCCAGGCGGGCGTCCAGATCGATCACGCCATGGTCGACATGGGCGATGCGATTGCCGTGCCGGCTCACCACGCCCCAGCCCAGGTGCCGCGTGCCCGGGTCGATTCCCAGAGCTATCACCGTGGCGTCCTTCCCCAGTGCGGCATCCTGCCTTCACTCGTAGCAGGCATGGACAGCGGGGGAAAGTAGTGCGACAGATTGTCGACCGTGCCGGCTCGGGACCCGGACATCATCGTCATCGGCTCGGGGCCGAATGGAATGGTCGCCGCGTGCCGCCTCGCGCAGCGGGGCTTCAGTGTGCTCGTCGTCGAAGCCAATCCACGGCGGCCGGGCGGCGCGCTCGGTTCGCTCGAAAGCACGCTGCCGGGCTTTGTCCACGACGTCGGCGCCGGGTTCTTCCCGTTCGGGACCACGAGCCCGGCCTTCCGCGCGCTCGACCTCGAGTCGCACGGGCTCGAGTGGTGTCACGCACCGATCGAGAGCTGCCACCCCGCGCCCGACGGAAGCTACGCCTGTATCGCGCGCGACGCCAACGTCGCGGCGCGCCACTTCGGTCCCGACGGCGACGCCTGGCGGCGCCTGACCAAGTGGTACTCCTCGGTCGAGTCCGATCTGCTCGACGCGCTCCTGCTCACGTTCCCAGCGGTCCGCCCGCTCATCCGGCTGGGTCCGGTCAACCTGCTGCGCATCGCGCGCACGTTCGCCTCCAGCGCGCGCGGACTGTCAAGCCGCCTGTTCCAGAGCGAAGCCGCACGCCGCGTGCTGCCGAGCCTGGGGCTGCACGTCGACGTCGGTCCCGACGATCGCTTCGGCGCGGCGCTGGGGTTCGTGCTCGGAATGACGGCCAGCACCGGGGGCTATGCCGTGCCGCGCGGCGGAGCACAGTCGATCACGAACGCGATGACCGGGCTCCTCGAGCAGCACGGCGGCCGGCTGCGCCTCGGAGCGCGCGTCGAGAAGATCGTGGTACGCGAGGGTGGCGCGCACGCGGTGCGGCTCGACGGCGGCGAGGAGATCCCCGCGCGCCGCGCGGTGCTGGCCGACACCGGCGCGCCCGCATTGTTGCTCGACCTGCTCGACGCCGAGCACGTCCCTTCCCGGGTCCTCCGGCGCATGCGCGCGTTCCCCTACGGCTGGGGCACGTTCAAGGTCGACTGGGCGCTGGGAGGCCCCGTGCCGTGGACGGTGGAAGCCGCGCGCGAGAGCGCGGTCGTGCACGCGGCAGACAGCATCGACGATCTGTCGCGCTTCTCGAAGCAGGTGCGCAGTGGCGAGCTGCCCGAAAACCCGTATCTGGTCATCGGCCAGCAGAGCCTGGCCGATCCGACGCGCGCGCCGGCGGGCAGGCATACGCTCTACTGCTATTCGCGAGTTCCGTCTTCGCTTCCCACAGGCTGGGACGACGCGCGCGAGTCGTTCGCCGACCGGGTAGAAGAGCGCATCGAGGCGCTCGCGCCCGGATTCAAGAAGAAGATCCTGGCCCGGCGCATGGCGGCTCCGCCGGATCTCGAGGCCATGGACCGGAACCTGGTGGGCGGGGATCTCGGCGGCGGCTCCAATGCCTGGAATCGCCAGCTGCTCTGGCGACCTGTGTTTCCGTGGTTCCGCTACCGCATGCCCGTCAAGGGCCTGTACCTGTGCTCCAGCTACGCGCACCCGGGAGCGGGCGTGCACGGCATGTGCGGCTACAACGCCGCCGAGCGCGTGCTGCGCGATCTCGGGTAGCTCACAGCGGCGCCAGCATGTGGTTCTGCGGATCGCCGTGGCAGTCGGGCGCGGAGTTGCAGCCCGGTCCGTGCGGCTTGTCGACCGGCATGACTTTCTCCCCGATCGCCGAGCGCATGTGGGACTCCGTCACGGACCAGTCGGGCTCCGGCCCCGCTGACGCCGGAACGAAGAAGAACCCGCGGTCGTCGGTGCAGGCGTAGTAGAAAACGTTGCCGTCCCCTACCCCGATCTCCATCTTCGGCTCGCCCTTTGGCGTGTAGGGGTCCCAGACGAAACCGCCGAACAGGAACTGGGGCACGCCGCCGGCGTCCGATGCCGCGTCCGCGCCGCCGGCGTCCGATGCCGCGTCCGCGCCGCCGGCGTCCGGTGCGGACGCGTCCGCGCCGCCGGCGTCCGGTGCGGACGCGTCCGTCGCCGAGGCGTCCATGCCCGAGTCGGCCGCGGCGCCTGCGCCCGAGTCCGTAGCCGCGGCATCCGTCCCACCGTCCACTGGTATGGGGGGCCCGTGACAGGTGCGACAATCCGTCGTCCTGTAAGCGTCGTGATCCGCGGGCGCCGGCTTCGTCGCCGTGCAATTCGGATTGTAGGTGCACGGCCAGAAGCCGCCCGCATCGCAGACGTAGCCGCCGCCACCGGTGTTGCCGGCTCCACCCCAGCTCCATCCGGCGCTGCCGCCGACGCCCCCCGCCCCGTCAAGGCCGCTGTCAATGGGGCTGCCGCCCGCCCCGGAGTCCGTCCCGCCGGCGTCGCCAAGCGATCTTCCGCCACCGTTGGTATTTGCGCAGGCCGCCGCCACGGCCGCCGCCGCGAGGCAGAGCGCCAGGATGTAACCGAGGCGTCCGGCGCTAGCCAATGGTCACGCAGCACCCGTTCACGCAACTTTGCGAGCTCGGGCACTGGTTGCCTTTGTTGTCGCACGCCTGCTGACCGCCCTTGCAGGGTGAGAGGTACTTCTGGATGTCGCCTCCGCCGATCTCGTACAGGTACGTGCCGCTCGTGGCCCAGAAGTGATCCAGCGCGCCGAACCCGAAGCCTTCCACCGGAGAGCCGGTCGAGTCCGAGTACTGGTAGAGGTTCGTCTGCACCCAACCGGTCGGGTCGCGGTGGTACTGGCCGATGAAGTCGGACGTCATGTCGGAGACGTAGACGTACTGATCGCCGGTGGTCGGCGCCACGACGACCTCCATGCCGTCCATGTGGCTGCCGGCCAGGTTCGGATACTCGAACTCGCCCACCCAGCTGTTGCTGGCCGGGTCGAACGAGTACACGCGCCGATTGCTCTCGCCACTTGCGTACCACCTGCCGTCCGCGTCGCCGTACCCGAACTGGGACAGCGGAAGCGGCGTGGTCGGCTGGACGATCACGCTGCTGGTCTTTGTGGCAAAGATGTACTCGCTGATGATGCCGTCGTGCGTCGGCCCCAGCATGTCGATCCGGTCCGATAGAGCGTAGAGCTCCGCCTGCGACCCGTTCCCCAGCGGCACGCCGTCGGTCGCCTTGGACAGGGACTGAACCAGCGTGAGCTGGCGCTGCTCGATCGGGCCAGTGTCGTTCGGGTTCTGTGGATGCTGGTTCGGCTCCAGCTTGCCGTCGCCGTCTGAGTCGAGCAGCGTCACCTTGTAGACGTTGAGGTACGAGCTGCGGTTGACGTAGATGTAGTCGCCGTAGGAATCGACGTCGTATCCGCCCAGGAACGCGCTAGAGCCCGTCTGGAAAACGGCGTACTGGTAGTATGTACCGGTGGGCGTCGTGCCGCCGATGGGCGAGAGCGTATCGCACGTCCCGGTGCTTGCGTTGCAGACCTGGCCGCTGGACGCGTTGCAAGTCGTCCCGGTGGGCGTCCAGCTCGAGGGTGGTCCGGCATTGCAGGTCTCGATCTGGTTGCCCGCGCAGTGGAACTCGCCCGTGGCGCAGCCCGTGCGGCAGGCGCCGTTGTTACAGCCGAACTGGCACGGCGTCGACTTGCCCCAGTGGCCGGTCGAGTCGCACGTCTGCAGGCCGTCCCACGCGCACTGCGTCTCCCCCGGATGGCAGTCGCCGCCGCACGCGCCGTTGACGCAGATGCTGGGGCACGTCTCGCCGTCCTGCCAGTGGCCCTGGAAGGTGCAGTTCTGGACGACGTTGCCGTTGCACTGCGTGTCGCCGTAGTTGCACACGGACGCTCCGCCGATTCCGCCGCTGTCCGGCCCGGCATCTGCTCCGCCGCTTCCGCCGGTTCCGCCGGCAGGCGTGAAGTGGTTGCCGTTCGCTACGCCGCCGTTGTTGCTGCTGCAAGCAGCCAGGGCAACGGCGAGCGCGCCAGCGGAGCACACTGCAATCAATCCAAGAAGCGACTTCATCTGCTACCTCTCCCGGCTCAAGCTCGAGCCGAATGTTACCATCCGGACGGACCTCTGCCCAGGCGGGGGAGCGCCTATCAAGCTTTCCCGGGCTCCCACTTGCCCATGGCCGGGGCCTCGAGCACCTTTGGACGCTTCTGGCCGCGGCCCCAGCGCTCGATCAGCTCGT
Organism: uncultured delta proteobacterium; assembly: GCA_963826085.1. Lineage (GTDB taxonomy): Bacteria > Myxococcota_A > Polyangia > Polyangiales > Polyangiaceae > CAWDXG01. The sequence continues at coordinate 1,892,926 of CAWGVN010000001.1, forward strand.
CGACGCAGCCGAAGAGCATGGTATTGTCGCGGCGCTGGTAGACTTCCAGCGTCTGGGCGTAGTCGTCGACCCGCCCCATGAAGCGGTCGATCGCGTCCCCATCCAGGCTGCGCGCCCAGTTGCCGTAGCCGAGGTGTGCCAGGTAACGGGCGTTCAGTTCCTGCTCGTACTGCTGCTCGATGGGCACGGAGAGCATCGGGACATGGAGACTAACGGCCTCGCTCATCAGCGAGAAGCCTCCGCCCGCGATCACTGCACGCGCCGTGCGCAGGTCGTCGACAAAGCCCGTCTCGGAGAATGCCCGCAGCGTGATGTTCCCGTCGCTCCCCTCGCGCCCCATGCCGTAGACGCGGAACTCGTGGGGAAGCTTCTTCAGAACCGGCAGGAGCGCCTCGTTGGAGGACGTTCGGTAGACGAGCACGTGGCTCCCGGGCTCGCGTCGTGCGCTCAGGATCTCCGGCCGCAGGATGGGCGGCACGAGCGTGGTGCGCTTCTTGCGGACCGGCGGGAAAAAGAAGCTGGCAACGAGGTAGTGATAGGCTCCCGGCATCTTCAGCTTCACGGCCAGCTTGGCGACGTTGAAGTTGAAGCCCTTGGCCGCGGTGATGTCCTTGTCGTGCCTGCAGCGGTTGATGACCTGCATGTTGTCGATGCTGATCACGGGCAGGAAGTGATTCAACGCGTAGAGCGCCGCCCACGACTCGAAGTCGCTGATCACGAGCTCGGGCTTGAACCCGTCCTCCGCGACCTTGGAGTACACCTGGATGTTCTTCTTGATGCCGCCCGGCGCCTTCTTGAGGTTGTCGAAGAGGCTCTCGCTCTTGTCGAGGCGATTGGCGAAGTAGCGCAACGTCAGACCGTGGATCTCCTCGATCGTGACGTTGTTGTAGTTCTTGAGCCGCTCGACGAGAAAGCCGTGTGCTCGACCGGACACAACCACGCGCACCGTGTGTCCCTGTCCGAGCAGGTGCTCGAGCACGACGCGGCTGCGCGTCGCGTGCCCCATTCCCTCGCCGACGACTCCGTACAGGATACGCATCGCTCCCTCCGGCCCGCAGCATGCCCGAGCCCTCTGCCGAGGTCGACAACCCCGTGTCCGTCCAGCGAGCTGTCCGACGACGATCGCGCACCCGCGGCGCGGCGGGGTGAAGTACAGTGGGGCCCGCATGGCCGCCGAACGCATCGTCCGCAGCCGGGACTCCGGCAATCTCGCGTGGATCGACCTGGAAATGACGGGCCTGGACGCCCAGAACAACGTCATCATCCAGGCCGCGCTGATCATCACCGACAAGGAGCTCTCGCCGCTGGAAGAGCTGGTCTGCGATATCTGGCAGCCCGAGGCCGCGCTTTCGAAGATGACGCCGTTCGTGCGCGACATGCACGACAAGACCGGCCTGACCGAAAGGGTGCGGGCGTCGCGCATCGACCTTGGTTCGGCCGAACGTATGCTGCTGGAGCGCATCGCGGGCTGGTGCGAGTACCCGGCCGTGCTCTGCGGCAACACGATCGGGCAGGACCGCCGTTTCATCGATCGCTGGATGCCGGGCCTCGCGGGCTACCTGCACTACCGCATGATCGACGTGACGGCGCTCAAGCTCCTGGCCAAGCTCTGGTACGACTCGTCTGCGCAGTACGACAAGCCGTCGGAAGGCGCCCACGACGCGCTGGTCGACATCAAGAACTCGATCGCCGAGCTTGCCCACTACCGCGCGCACGTGCTGCGCACGCCGTAGCCCGCGTCGTCGTCAACAAGCGCCGTGGCCGCCGCTCGGGAAGATCTTGCCCGGATTGAGCAGTCCGCGCGGATCGAACACGCGCTTGAGGTCGCGCTGCAGGGTGATGAGCTCCGGCGATTGCTCGAGCGACAGGTAGGGCGCCTTGAGCACGCCGATGCCGTGCTCACCGCTGAGCGTGCCGCGGAGCTCGATCACGTCGCGGAAAAGCTGGCCGATCGCCGCATCCACCGCTTCGAGCTCGCTGTCGTCGTTCCACAGGAAGTTGACGTGCAGATTGCCGTCGCCTGCATGACCATAGGTGAGCGACCGGATCTTCGTGCGCTCGCTGGTACGGGCGACGCGATCCAGAAGCTCGCCCACCATCTGGCGGGGCACCACCACGTCCTCGCTGAGCTTGTGCCTGGCCAGACGCCTCACCGCCGGGCTCATCTCCCGGCGTGCCGCCCACAGGCGGTCGCGCTGCGCGGCATCCTGCGCCACGAGCAACTCGAGCACGCCCGTCTTCTCGCAGGCGTCGGAGATCCGCTCGGCCTGCTCCTCGCACGCGCGCTCGTCACCGTCGACCTCCAGCAGAAGCATGGCTCCCGCGCGGGGATCGAGCGCGTTCCCCGCATCGCGCATCGCCTGCAACGTGCCGGAATCGAGCAGCTCGATGCAGCGCGGTACGAGCCCGGCTTCCACGATCGCGCCCACCGCCGCGCCGGTCTGGTGCACGCTGTCGAACAGCGCCATCAAGGTCATCACGCTGGGCGGCCTCGGGATCAGCTTCAGCGTGATGTCGCCGAACACGGCCAGCGTACCCTCGCTGCCGACCAGGAGCCCGGTCACGTCGTAGCCGGTCACGCCTTTACGCGTGCGCCGTCCAGCCTGGATGCGCTGACCTCCGATCAGGAACGCTTCCAGCCCCAGCACGTATTCGCGTGTGACGCCGTACTTGAAGGCGCGCGGCCCGCCGGCATTCTCGGCCACGTTGCCGCCGAGCGCACAGCCCACCAGCGAGTTTGGATCAGGTGGGTAGAACCAGCCTTCCTGCTCCACTGCGGCGTGCAGGTCGCCCAGAATCACTCCGGGCTCCACCACCGCCAACCCTTCACGCCGATCGATCTCCTTGATCGAGCTCATGCCGATCACGCTGAGCACGATGCCGCCGGCAACGGGCACGGCCCCGCCGGTGCGACCAGTGCCGCCCGCCCTCGGCGTGATCGGCACCTCCGCTTCTCGCGCCACCGCCAGCGCCGTGAGGATGTCGTCGCGGCTCTCCGCCTGGACCACGGCGTCCGGGATCCGCCCCTCGGCCTCGGACTCGTCGCCGGCAAACCGCTCGCAGGCGTCGCGACCGGTCAGCACGCGCGACGGGCCCAGACGCTGTTCCAGAAGCCGGAGCGCCTTGTCGCGGGCTGCCGGCGAGGGCTCGTCTACTTCGGGTCGCAGGAGGAGCATGTGCCTCGCTACTCATACCGCAGTCGGCGACGCGGAGCCCGCCCAAGCCAGCCTCTTCGCGCCGTTTTCGCGTTGTCCCTTGACGGCTACGCGCGCGCGGGTAGTTTCTCGGCCCTCACTCGCCTGGAGAGGTGACCGAGAGGCCGAAGGTACCCGCTTGCTAAGCGGGCGTAGGTCAAAAGCCTACCGCGGGTTCGAATCCCGCCCTCTCCGCCAGTAGCCGTCGGGGTCCCTCGCGCGTCGCCGACGCTGCTCGTTCCGCCGACGGGGAGGTGCCTTGTGAGCTTGGGCCATCGCTTGTTCCTGGGGGCGCTTGTCGCGCTTCTGCTGGCTGGTTGCGGGGGAAAGCGGGAGGTCAAGGCCGATCGGTGTCCGCCGCCGCAAGCCGCCTCGCTGGCGCCGCTTTCACCGGGAGAGCGGCTGATGCTGCACGACGGCTGGTCCATCCGCTCGTCGGATGGGCTCGACGCCGGCGGCGCCGCGATCTCCACGACCTGCTTCCAACCGGCAGCGGACTGGAAGGCGGCCACCGTGCCGTCCACGGTCGTAGCGGCGCTCGTCGCCGACGGCGTGTACGCCGATCCGGATGTCGGGGAGAACCTCCGCGACATCCCCGGCACCGACTACGGTCCCGGCCTCAACTTCTCCAACTTCCCCATGTCGGCGGACAGCCCGTTCAAGCCCTCGTGGTGGTACCGCGTGGACTTCAATCTGCCCCCGTCGGGCGATCGCGACCGCACCTTCCTCCACTTCAACGGCATCAACTACAAGGCGAACATCTGGCTGAACGGCAAGCTCGTGGCCGACAACGTCGAGATCGCCGGAATGTATCGCCGCTACGACCTGGACGTGACCGGCATCGCCGCTCCGGGCCACCACAACGTGCTGGCCGTCGAGGTCACCGCGCCCGGGAAGACCGACCTCTCCGACACGTTCATCGACTGGAATCCGATGCCCCCCGACAAGAACATGGGCATCTGGCACGACGTGTACGTGACCACCAGCGGCCCCGTCACGGTGCGCCACCCCATGGTCAAGAGCGAGATCGCCATGCCCGCTCTCGACAGCGCAAAGCTCACCATCGAGGCGGACCTCGAAAACCACCTCGGCAAGTCGGTGACCGGCACGCTGACGGCAAAGGTCGGAAGCGTCACGGTGACCGAGGACATCACGCTCGCCGCTCACGAGAAGCGGGCCGTCAAGCTCGACTCCGCCGCGCATCCCGGGCTCGCGTTCAAAAAGCCCCAGCTCTGGTGGCCGTACCAGCTCGGCACCCCGCACCTGTACGATCTCTCGCTCTCTTTCGATATCGGCGGCAAGACCAGCGACAGCTCGACCAGCAAGTTCGGCATCCGCCAGGTCGGCGCAAAGCTGAACAAGGACAAGCACCTCGTCTACAGCGTGAATGGCAAGCCGCTCTTGATACGAGGGGCCGGCTACACGTCGAACATGATGCTGCGCTTCGACGACGATCGCGACGAGAAGGAGATGCACCTCGTCAAGGACATGGGCCTGAACGCGATCCGCCTCGAGGGCAAGCTCGCGGACAATCACCTGCTGGACGTGACCGATCGCGAAGGCATCCTGGTCTTTGCGGGCTGGGAATGCTGCAACATCTGGCAGTACTTCTACGAATGGACCGACGAGACCAAGGCCGTGGCCAAGGCCTCGCTCGAAGACCAGATCTACCGGCTTCGCGGACGTCCGAGCCTCGCCTCCTGGTGGAACGGCAGCGACTTGAGCCCGTCCGCAGAGATGGAGAAGGCGTACATCAACGTCCTGAAGGCGGAGGATTGGCCCAATCCGTACCAGGCGTCGGCCGACGAGAAGCCGAGCACGGTCACCGGCCCCACCGGTGTGAAGATGACGGGCCCCTACGACTACGTTCCGCCCAGCTACTGGTACATCGACAAGGACAACGGCGGCGCCTTCGGCTTCAACACCGAGACCAGCCCCGGCCCCGCGGTGCCGAACGTCGAGAGCATCAAGAAGTTCATCCCGGCCGGCGACCTGTGGCCTTTCGACAAGGTGTGGAAGCTCCACTGCGGCGGAGTCCCGTTCGATCAGCTGGATCCATTCACCAGCGCGATGAACGCGCGCTACGGCAAGGCGAAGGATCTGGCGGATTTCGCCATGAAGTCCCAGGTTCTGGCCTACGACGGCGAGCGGGCCATGTTCGAGGCGTATCGCCGCAACAAGTACACGTCCACGGGAGTCATCCAGTGGATGCTGAACGACGGGTGGCCGTCGTTCATCTGGCACCTGTACGACTACTACCTGTCCGCCGGCGGCGGCTACTACGGCACGAAGAAGGCGAACCAGCCGCTGCACATCCAGTACTCCTACGACAACCGTTCGGTCGTGGTCGTCAACGCGCTCCAGCAGGCCTTCCAGGGGATGAAGGCGAGCGTCGACGTGTACGACTTCAACCTGACCGAGCTCTCTTCCCAGCAGCAGACGCTCGACGTTGCGCCGGACAGCAGCACGGTCGTGCTCACCATTCCCGATCCAGCGCCGACGACGACCACGTGGTTCGTGAAGCTTTCGCTGTCGGACAGCGCCGGCAAGCTGGTCAGCGACAACTTCTACTGGTTGTCCACCAAGGCTGTGAAGCTCGACTGGAACAACACGACCTTCCAGTACACGCCGACCCTGGCGGATGCGGACATGACGGAGCTCGACGGGCTGCCGCAGGTCGCGCTCGACGCGACCGCGACCAACGCCGGATCCGGAGCTTCGCGGACCACGACGGTCACGGTGAAAAACCCATCGACGAGCCTCGCCTTCATGGTCGAGCTCCGGCTCGACCAGGGTGCCGGCGGAGGGGAAGTGCTGCCCAGCACGTGGTCCGACAACTACTTCTCGCTGCTTCCGGGCGAGCAGCGCCAGGTCGTCGCCAGCTACGCGGACGCCGACCTCGGTGGCGCGACTCCGTCCGTGGCAGTGACCGGCTGGAACATCAAGCCCGCTACGGTGAAGCCCCAATGAAGGTACGCACACTGCTTTTCGCTGTGGGTCTGGGCGTGGCTTCCGGCTGCGCCGCTCCCTGTCCGCGCGCGCCGATGGGCGGCGCACCTTGTTCGCCCGCTCCGACTCCGCCCGTCACACCTGCGGCGTCCGCTTCGGCGACGCCGAAGGCGCCACACGAGCGTGACAAGGTCGCAGTGCTTCCCATCGACGACGAGAAGCTGTTCCGCGACGAGCGCGCGGGGCTCCGGCAGCTCTTGGCGAGCGAGCTCGCCAAGCGCGCTCCGGATCTGGATGTGTTGCTTCTGTCGCAGGTGGATCAGAAGCTCCTCCCCGTCGCAAAGGGCAGCGGCAAGCGCTGCGCGTACCCCGCCCCGCCCCTCCGCCGCGCCGAGGACGAAGGATGGCTCGCGACGGATCTGGTGCACGTCGCCGGTTTCCGGAACAAGCCCCCGGAGCTCTGGGTCACGCTCGAAGACAGGGCCGGCGAGGACAACATCACCTTCACCAGCGTGTGGAACCGGAGCCTCGACCGCGTGGGCGGCTACCGGGCGGCGTTCAGCTCGTTGGTGCGAGAGCCCGCAGGCGGTGGGCTGGGATTGCTCGGCGCGCTCGCCGGAATCCACCAGCCGCAAGAACGAGGTCAGCGCGGACGGGCTCTCGCTCTGCGAGTCGGCCTCGTTCGACAGCTGCGCCCCGGAGACCCAGCAACTCGCGGGCGACGCAGCGGCGCTCGCGAAGTGCTTCGCTGGCGAGGACGAGGACGAACGGGACGTTCTGTTCGAGGGGCAAGCGCGCTGCGAGCTGGCCGGCCTCGACGACGCGAGCGGCCCCGACCACCAGGTCGAGACCTGCCTGTGCAATGCGCTCGAGAAATCCGCTGCGATGGGCGCCAGCGCCGGCCGGCGCACGCTGGAGCTCCGGTACGAAGCGCCCGACCTCGCAGGCAAACCGCGCCCCGAGATGCGCGTCATCCAGAACGTCGGGCAACTTGTTCAGCGAAGCCTCCTGGCGCTCGCTCCGCCACAAGGATCACGGCAAGACGACGTACACCTCGGTGCACCGACTCGCGGTCGACAACCTCGACGGACTGCGGGCGCCCCTGGCACGCTGCAGAGTCCCCGCGAACAGCATCGTCGTCGCGGATCTGTCGCTTGGCGGCGACGGCAGCGTCGAAGCCGTCGAACGTCCGCTCCGGCTTGAAGACGAAGGCGGCCTCGAGCTGCGTCGAGAAGGCGCTTTCACATGGCGAATTCAACTGCACCAGCGACGGAAAATCCGCTAGCCTTCGCGTCGCCATAAGCTGGCCCGCTGGAAAATGAAGCGCTGGATCGCCCTCGTCGTCCTTCTCGCCGCCGCGTGCAGCGAGCCGCACACCGCGAACGACACCCGATGTCACGTGTCGCACGCAGCCAAGACCGCGGGCGAGGGCGTGAAGACGGGCGGGGAAACGGCCCTGGAGGGAATCAAGACGGCCGGCAGGACCGTCGGGGGGCTCTTCAGTGGCGGCAGCAATGGCGCCCGTGAAGAAGCGAAGAAGGGCGGGAACAAGACCTCGTCCACTGCTCGCTCGGACGCCAAGGACACCAGAGCGACCGCCAAGGACAATCCCTGCAAATGACGCTCAGCGGATGACCAGCGCGTAGGGCATCGCGGCGAGCACGTGCTCGCCATCCAGCATCGGCTGTAGGCTCGAAGCAAACGGACGCAGCTGGGCGGGCAACAGGCTGACCAACGGAGCCTGCTTGAGCCGCGCGCGCTCGGCCGCCTCGGCGACGGCCTTCGCATTGGCCTGATCGCCGACCATCAGCTTCTCGAGCAGACTCTCCCCGGCGCCTTCGACAGTCACCGGCGCGCGCTTGTCGAGGTGGGCGAGCTCCCGCGCTACCTCTAGCGCGCGGTCGAGACCGCCGAACTCGTCGACCAGGCCGCGTGACTTGGCCTGCGCCGCGGTCCAGATCCGCCCCTGCGCGATCTTGTCGAACGTCGGCGACCTTCATCTTGCGACCCGCGGCAACGCGACGGAGGAACAGACCGTAGATGCGCTGCATCTCCAGACGGACTCGCTCGCGCGTCGCATCGTCCCAGGGCGTCAGCATGGACTCGTAGGCGGAACGAGCCGCGGCGCCCGGCGCCTTGCTCGCCGGGAAGGTGTAGCTGTTGATTCCGAACTGGCTCAGCGCCGGCGCCAGCGCGACCTTGCCGCCCAGCACGCCGATCGAACCCACGATGCTGGTCGGCTCGGCGACGATGCGCGTGGCGCCGCAGGCCATGTAGTAGCCGCCGCTCGCCGCCATGTCGCCCACCGACACGACCAACGGCTTCTTCTCTTTCAACTCGGCAAGCTCGTGCCAGATCAGATCGCTTGCCAGCGCCGATCCGCCCGGCGAGTCGATGCGCAGCACCACCACCTTGACCGAATCGTCCTTCTTCAGACGACGGATGGTCTTGGTGATCGCCTTGGCGCTGATGCCGCCGCTCGACAGCACGCCGCCCGACTCCATCGTGATCTCGCCATCGGCCGGCAACACCGCGATGTGCGCACGGCCGCCCGAGCGCTTGTCCGCGCCGGCCAGGATGCGGATCAGCTGGGCGAGGTCGAGACCTCCGCCCTGGACCTCGGGGCCGAACACGGGCGTGAGGCGGGCCGCCTTTCCGCGCTTTTCCGCGTCCTTGATGGCGTCGGACTCATAGCCGATCTCGTCCACCAGACCGTGCTCCCGGGCTTCCCCGGAGCTCCACGGGCCCTGCTCCATGGCCTCGCGGATGCCCTTCTTTCTGCGCGAGGCGGCTACGCCGTCGAGCCACGTCTTGCGGATGGAGGCGAGCGTCTCGGTCAGCGAGAATCCGCGCGGGCTCGCTCGGTCCCTCGCGCGTAATGGGCTCGGCCGCGCTCTTGTACTTGCCCATGTGGATGAAGTCGGTCTCGACCTTCAGCTTGTCGAGGGCGCCCTTCAGGTAGACCATCTGCGCGGCGATACCGACGGTGTCGACCTCGGCGGCAGGGCTGAGCCAGATGCAATCGCACCCGGCCGCGAGCAGCCAGGCGGAAGAGTTGGTCAGCGCGTCCGCGTGACACACGACCGGCTTGTGCTGCTTGCCGAGCCGGTGGAGCAGATGACCAATCTCTTCGCTGCGCGCCCAGCCGAGCTCCTCGGTCCCAAGTCGCACGAACACGCCTGTTACGTCTTCGTCCTTCTCGGCTCGCTCGAGCGCGCGCACGAGGCCAACGTACGTGCGCGACGGCGGCAGCTGGAACAAGACGCTACCCGAGCCCAGCGACTCGGGCGCGCCGTCGGCGAGATCGATCTCGATGACCTTGCCGTGCGCGCCGGACAGCCCGCCTTTCGACTCGAATGTTCCGGAACGCGGCCGAGGCCGACACCCGCACACAAGCGCCAATGCAAACGGCACGAGCCAACGCCACCGGCGGCAGTTCATTGATTGAACCCGGGCAGGTCGGTGGTGTCGATGTTGGAGTCGTTGTTCTTCGGTTTCTGCTCGGCGGGCGGCGCGGCCGTTGACGTCGCCGTCGCCGTAGCGGTGGCGGTGGGTGCGGGCGGTGGCGAGGAACTGCCCTCGGGTGCGCTGGACGAGCTCGCCGCCTTTTCGCCCTCGGCGATGCGTGCCGCGGCGTGCTGACCGTAACCCGAGCCGGGACCGGCCTGCTCGAGGACGCGGCGATACATCGCAATGGCGCCCTTCCGATCGCCCGAATCCCACTTCTGGTCGGCGCGGGCGACCAGCGCCGGGAGATAGCTCGGATTGTCCTGCAGAACCTGCTTGTAGAGCTTCTCCGCCGTGGCGGTGTCGTGCTGGCGCCGCGCGACGTCGGCCAACCCGGCGAGGGCTTCGGTGTTGCCCGGGTGCTGGGCGAGCACGGAGTTGTACAGCTGCTTGGCGCGATCCAGATTCCCGCTCGAAGCGGCCGCACTTGCCTGCTCGAGCTGGGTACGGAAGTCACCGGCTGGCGCTTCTTCCGGCATGTTGGCCTTCGAGGTGTCGAGCTCCGGCAACTGCGACGGATCGACGGTAGCGACCTCTGCCTCGGCGTCGCGGCCCGCATCGGCTGCCGCCGATGCGAAGCGATCGACGAAGGCCTTCAACTCCGGAAGGAGAGGATGCGGCCTCTTGTTCGACTCTATCTTGTGGAGCTCGGCCTCGGCCTGGGATATCTGCCCCGATCGCGCCAAGGCGTAGATGAGGGCGGGACGCGCACGCAAGAGGTCGCGCTCGCCCGACGTAGCGGTGCGGAGCCGATCGATGACGGTCGACCAGCCCGGCGACGGCTCGGCCAGATCAAGCGCCGCCAGCACATAGGCGTTGCCCGGCTTGCTCGCATCCTTGGCGATGGGCCCCACGAGCAATCGTGCCTTCTTCGTGTCGCCGCTCATACGGAGCACATCGATGCGCGCCCTGAGCACGTGCGGGTCGGTCGGCGCGACCTTGCTCGCCGCGTCCACCGCCCGCTCCGCCCGTCCCACGCGCGCACCGAGCTCGCGATGGGTCAGGTTGACCAGCTCCTTGTCGCCCGGATCGAGCAGCCTCAGCTGGATCCACACCAGATCGGCGCGAAGCGTCTCGAGGTGGGCCAGCGCTGCCAGCACCGCCGGGTCGTTCTCGGCCAGCGCGCTCGCCTTGTCGAACTGCTCCTTCGCGCCTTCGAAGTCGCCATCGACGAGCAGGCGATTGCCCTTTTCGAGCAGACCCGCGACCCGACCGTCGGCCGCGGGTTTCTCCGCCTTCTGCGTCGGATGCGCAAATCTCAGAATGTACTCGCGCCCCACGGTCGCGCCGAACAGCACGACCACCCCGAGGATCACCAGCGCCGCGATCCACCGGGACCCGGCACGGCGCGAATGCGGCCCGGCGATGAACCTGGAATCGGTCTGGATCTCGGACTCGGAGTGGAAACTGTCGCGGATCGCGCTGGGCGTCGGCGTGAGGACGGGATCGGGGTTCTGGCGGCGGTCCACCGGCGACGGGCGCGGCAGGGTGCGCGGCTCGACGGGTGGAAGCGGGCGGTCGTTCCGGGGCAGCGTCGGCGGCTCCGCTTCCTCCGAACGTCCCTCTGGATGGCCAACACCCGCCTGGTTGAAATCGATCGGTACCGTGCCTCCGAGCGGGTCTGCACGATGCGGCGCGGCACGCGGCGGCGCGGGGCTCATCGCGGAGGGTTGCGTCGACGCGGAGATCGCTCGCAGCGGAGCCGCGCACGTCCTGCACCCGCACGTCCGGTGGGTGCGTGACGGCATTGGCAGGGGGCGCAACGCCGGCGAGCGTGCGCGGCAGGTTGGTCGTCCGCGGCACGCCCCCACGCTGGAAGAACGGCTCGAGCTCGGCAATGGATCCGAGCGGCCGTGCCGGCTGGTTGCCGCGCGCCAGTAGGTCCCCCGGACCGACCTGTCGTTGTGCGATGCCCTTCTGCAGGTCACGCAGCGAGGTGTAGACAAGCTCCCGGCCCGAGGCAGTGCGCACCACCCAGCGCTCCGGTCCCGCCCGGATGGAATGCGGAGGATGGACCTTGAACTGGTGACCACAGTTCGTGCACTTGACCGTGGTCCCCCGCTCGGAGACCAGAGCGTCGTCGAACTCGTACTCGGTCCCACACCGGCCGCAGCGAACGTCCATCCAGCGTCACTCGTCGAAAAAGGCGCCGGAAATCTAGCATGTTGGCCGACCAGGGTTACTTCTTTCCCAGCGACCAGCCTGGCTCCAGGCCGGCCCGTACTCCAGCGGACCCGCCGGCCGCCACACGCCGGCGTGAACCGGGCTTCACTCGCCGGGGCTCCTGGCGCGGGAAAAGAGGGCCTCCGGCAGCTTGTCCGGGGCACGTTGCTTGCTACGCTGAAGCGGGAACGGGCCCGCCGGGCGGGTCGGAACCGGCATGACGGAGGCGGAGCGATGAAGCGAGCATTGCTGTTGGGTGCGACCCTGGTAGCGGCCTTCGCGCTTGGAGGATGCCCCATCTATCCGGACCAGGGGACCGCGTGCGCCACCGACTCGGACTGCGGCTCGGGCTACCAGTGCGACTATTCGAGCGGCCTGTGCGTGCTTTCGTCGGGAGGCTCCGGCGGCGCAGGCGGTGCGCAGTGCAGCAAGCCCACTGACTGCCTTGTGAACGAGACCTGCGGCGTCGACCGCCAGTGCCATACCGGCGACTGCACGTTCAGCGGCTGCGTCCAGGGGTACCAGTGCCAGATCGCCAACGGTACCTGGATGTGCGTGCCGGGCGGCGGAACGGGCGGCGTGGCCGGCGCCGGCGGTAGCGCAGGCGCCGCCGGATCCGCGGGAACCGGCGGCACGGCCGGAGCATCGGGCAGCGGCGGTGCAGCGGGCGCAGCGGGCAGTGCGGGAGCTTCGGGCGCCGGTGGAACAGCAGGCTCGAGTGGAGCCGCGGGCGCTAGCGGCGCTGCGGGCGCTGGCGGAGCTGCCGGTGCCGATGCGGGACAGGGCGGCACCGGCGGGCAAAGCGACGCCGGCGCTCCGGCGGACGCCAGCGCGGATTGACACCGACGCCGCGGGCTATTTCACGACGCGGAGATAGGGCGGCAGCTTGCGCTTCCCGTTTCCGCCGGCGGCCTTTTCCTCGTCCGCGTCCAGCGGCTCGAGCGAAGCCTGGGGTTCGGTGGGAGCGCTGCGCTCGCTTGCGCCTTCCTCCGCCGCCTCTGCCGCTTCTGCCGCTTTCGCCGCTTCTGCCGCTTCTGCCGTTTCTGTCTCGTCCGCGTCCTCTTCCGCCGTGGACGCAGCGTCGATGTCTTCCGGCTCGTCGGCGTCTCCCGACGCCTCGTCCAGCTCCTGCTCCTCGCCGTCGTCGGGCACGGCGCGGAGATGAGCCCGGCGGGTCTTCTTCTGCGTTTCCTTCTGTCGCGCCTCTTCCGCCTGGGCCACGACCTCGGGCGGCACATCGTCGGGCCAGACCATGCTGCGGCCGTCGGACCCCACGAGCGCGTACACCGCTCCCCACGGAATGAAGCAGAAGAACGGCGAGCGGCTGAAGCTCAGCGTGCACGACACCGCGTCGTCGTCGACGCTCAGGTCGGGGATCGGAACCGGCATGTTCAGGCCGATTTCCAGCACCAGCTGCGGCTGCTTCTTGAACCAGGGCGGCACGCGCACCTCTTCGGTGCGCGGATCGAGATGGATCAAGACCGTCGAGCTCTCGAGCAGCGCAAGAGCCACGTCCTTCTTGGCGGGCAAGCGAGTCCGGGAGGACATGCCCCGACCCAATACCGCCGTGCTCCCGCCAACGCCAGCCGGCTATGGGCCTCGAGGCGTCTGGCCCGGCCACTTGGCCGGGGTTGCTGGCCCACGAACCGCGCGAAGAAGAGTAGGATAAGGACATGGCTGGGCGCTCTTTGGTCTTCGTGTCTTTGTCACTCCTCCTCGCAGCGGGCGCGTGTGGCGGCGGGGATCACACCGGCGGCTCCGGGGGCAGCGGAGGACAGCAGGAAGGCGGCGCCGGCACGGGCGGCACGGCGGGCACCGCGGGCACCGCGGGCACCGCGGGCAGCGCGGGCATCGATGGGAGCGCCGGCACCTCCGGCAGCGGCGGGACAGGCGGGAGCGCGGGCAGCGGGGGGAGCGCGGGAACCGGCGGAACCACAAGCCCCGACGCCACGATCCAACCCGGCGCCGCCGATCGATTCCTCCTGATCGGAACGGTCGTGACACCCGACACCAGCTACGACGGCGAAGTGCTGGTCGAAGGCGACACGATCACGTGCGCCGCCCAGGGCACGAGCTGCGAGTCCCAGTCAGGCGCGACGGGTGCGACGGTGATCACGACCAACGGCGTGATCGCGCCAGGGCTCCTCGACACGCACAACCACATCCTGTTCGACATCTTCGACGAGGACGACTGGATGCCGCACCTGCCGTCGACCTGCAACAGCGTCACGGACTGCAACGCCTCGCAGTACTGCTCGGGGGGCAAGTGCGCCTGCGTCGACAACGTCTGCCGCTACACGGACCACAACCAATGGCCCCAGGAGGCGGAGTACAACCAGATGCTCGACTACAAGCAGTGTCTGGAAGACGCCTCGCAGGGCAAGCCTTCGTGGTGCCCGCAGAAATACGACGAGGCGGGCGACCTCAAGTGCGAGCTCGACAAGTGGGGCGAGCTCAAAGGCATGATCGCCGGCACCACGTCCATCGTCGGGCTTCCCGGCACTTCGTCGAACTGCTTCAGCTCGCTCTCGCGCTCGATAGACGTGACGCAGAACGGCCTATCCGGCGACAAGATCCAGACCAGCGCACTGTTCCCGCCGTCGTCCAGCAGCGCCAACGGCGTGTGCGCCAATTTCGCGAGCGGCAAGACCGACGCCTATCTCATCCACTGCGGCGAGGGCACCGACCAGTCCGCGCTGAACGAGTTCGCCACGCTCGGAACGGTCACCACGCCGGACGACTGCCTGTACGCGCCCCAAACGGCCATCACGCACGGCACCGCGTTCGGGCCGACCGAGTTCGCGATCATGGCCCAGCACAATATGAAGCTGACCTGGTCGCCGGCTTCGAACGTCGCGCTCTACGGCAAGACCACGGACATCCCCGCGGCGCTCGACGCGGGCCTCACCGTCTCGATAGCGCCGGACTGGTCCATGGGCGGCAGCCAGAACCTGCTCGACGAGCTGCGCTTCGCCGACAAATGGGACAACACGCACTGGAACGACCGGCTGTCGCCCAAGGATCTGGTCCTGATGGCGACATCCAACGCGGCCGAGGTGCTCGCGCTGCCGAACACGCTGGGTTCGATCAAGGTGGGTTACAAGGCCGACCTGTTCGTGGTGGGCGGCGATGGGACGCAGCCGTACAAGGATATCCTTGCCGCCTCCCCGCACAGCGTCCGGCTCGTGATGGTCGGCGGCAAGGTGCTGTACGGCGACGACCAGCTGCAGGCCGCTGGCCCGGCGGCCCCCGGCTGCGAGACCATCGACATGTGCGGCCGGAAGAAGTTCATCTGCGTCGCCGAGACCACGACTACCGACAAGCTCGACGAGACCTACGCACAGATCAAGAACGCGCTCGAGTCCGCGCTCACCGACCTCGACAACATCCAGCCGCTGCCAGCTGCCAGCTGCAACAACAGCTGCTCGTCCAGCGAGGAGTGCTACCCGAACACGGCGTTCCCGCAGGTGGCGGCCAGCAACTGCTCTACCGCCTGCGCCGCGGACGAGGCCTGCTACCAGCGCTACAAGTCCGGCAGCAACCAGTTCCAGTGCCTGCCCGTGAACGAGTGCGCGCCGAAGCGCACGGAGAAGTTCGCACCGCTGGCACCGGTCTTTGCCTGCCCGTAGCGACTACTGGGCCAGGGCGATCGGGCCGCGCAGATCGGGTGCGGCGAAACCGGGGTCGGCGACCAGCGCGGGCGCGGCGGCGCTGCCCGCCGGCAGGAACGCGCGCAGGCCCTCTTCAGTTGCGACCAGGACTCGCCCGCTCGCGCGGTCGCGAACCAGATCGCGCGGCCACCACAGCCGGTTCGGGATTCCGGTGCCGAGCGACGCGAGCCCGGTAGCCCGCCCCGTCTGCGTCGGAACCAGCGCGAGCCGCGCGACGGGCACGCGCGACAGCGCCATCACGACCAGCTGCCGCTCCGGGTCGTACGCCGCGCCCTCGAGCTCGCCGCTCCCCGCACCGGTCATGACGACGTGGAAGTCCGGCGGGACATCCGGCGAGGAGGTCGAGAGCCGCGCGAGCTGGATCGTGCCCTCGCCCGGGTCCTTGTGCAGCACGTACGCGAAGCCGGGCTCGCCGGGGATCATGCGCGCCGAAGGGCGGCCTGGCGCAAGGTAGCTCTGCTGCGTGATGTTCCAGGCGGTGTCTGGATGCGCGATGTCGAGAAGCTCGTCCGCAGGCTGCCCGGCGATCTCCGCCGAGCTGACCAGCGCGAGAAGCCGGCTCGATGCGCTGCCGTCGACCTGGAGCAGCGAAACCGGACGCACCAGAGGCTGGAACTGTCCGACCGGCGCGAGATCGTCGTCGAGCACGTTCCAGACGACGCCCTGTTCTTCAGAGACGGCAAAGACGCGATCGGACGCGGCGAAGACGCGCGTGTGCCCCGGCAGGACGGGCGAGCTCGACTCGTGCACGAAGTGGCTGCCGTCCCAGCCGAGCGCATGGACGCGACTGCCGTCGGCATAGGCGTCGTGCTCGACGATGAGCACGCGCGCAGTGCGCGCATCCCAGCACACGTCCTCGAGATCCCGCCCGAAAACGTAGCGCCCGAGCTCGGCGCCGGTTATCGGGTCGAACGCGACAACGTCGCCAGAGGTGTGCAGCGCGAAGGCGACCGAGGCGATGTGCACCGAGCGCGCCGATCGCGGCACAGCGTGGAACGCGCCGACGGAGGGAGGAAGCGGCCGCAACGGATTCTGATGCACCGGCGGCGCCGTGGCGGAAGGCGCCGGCCGCGACTTGCCGCTGGCACCCCCACCCGCAGAAACGAACGTCGGCGAGGCGCTACAACCGACAAACAGGCATGCAATGACGGGCGCGAGAGTCCACTTCATGCCCCCTGCTCGGCCGCGGGCGCCGCGGGTTGCGGATCACCTGCCGGCGGGAGGGAAGCACTTCCCGTTGTCGCACTGGCCGTGGCCGCTGTAGTCCTGCGCCCGCATTGGGCAACCAGTGAACGCGATTAGTCCCGCTTGGCGTTGGGCTCGCGCAGCATCACGAGCAACATCCGTGTTGGCTCGAGCGCCTCGAGAGCATGCGGCACGTCCGCAGGCATGACGACGATGGTGCCCGGCGTGGCTCGGACGGCCTGTCCGCCGATGGTCAGGTCGAGCGCGCCTTGGAGCACGAGGACCAGCGCATCGAAGGGCGAGGTGTGCTCGCTCAGGTCCTGGCCCGTGTCGAAGGCGAACAACGTCACGCTCCCGCCGCCGGTTTTGGCGAGCACGCGACTCGCGATCCCCTGCTCGGTAGAGGCGACGAGCGTTGCCAGGGTGAGCGCTTCGGCTGTGGGGAGCTTCGCTGATTTTGCCATGGTTTCGCTCCTTCAAGATGGCACTCTAGCGACGATGGCGATGGCGCGCAGGTGCGCCTGGTGCCGATGGAAACTGGCGCGCACCGCGGCAAGGCGGCGCACGGCGCCGGGAGTCCGTAGCGTGTTGAAGACGAAGCGCGCCGTCCCGGCCATGCCTTCGTCGTCGACCAGGCGATCCACCTCCAGCAGACGCATGGGCGCGAGTTTCGTGCTCTCGACAGCGAGCCCCGCCTGCTCGAGCCAGTCCAACCACTCCGCCGGTGTTCCTATCCGGACGCCGACGTGGATGGTCGTGGACAGGTCACGCTGGATCTGCGCCAGGCGCGCGCTGTCGATGTCGTTCGGGGCGACCGCGAGCTCGTGGATAGCGTAGCGTCCTCCAGGGCGGAGCAGCCGTCGCGCCTCGTCCATGATGAGCCGCTTCTTGTCGTGGGATTGCATGCTCAAGATGGCTTCGCCGAGCACCAGAGACGCCGAGCGGTCGGGCAGCGGCACGTCCGCGGCGTCACCCTTGAGCACCGTGGTCGCGGGGAACCCCGCGCGCGAAAGGGATCGCCGGGTCAGCGCGATCGCTTCGACGTTGCGCTCGATGCCGGCGTAGCTCCTGGGGCCGCGCTGCAGGATCTCGCAGGCGGTGACACCCAGGCCGGGAGCGAGCTCGACCACGTCGTCGGACGTGTCGATGCGCGCGCTGTCGAGCAGCCAATGCGTGGTCTCCCGCCCGCCGGGGCGGAGCACGCGCTTGCCCAGATGCGCCATCAGCCAATGGGCTGGCATCTTCTGGACGTCGAGCTGTCTCTCGAAGGGCTTGTCGTCGAGTCTGGCGGACTGCGTGGTCATGGGCGCCTCCAACGCAATTGAATATGATTATCATTTGCAACTAGCGCCCCCGATTGCCCATGACTTTTGTCACTGCACGGGCGCTCCTACCTCCTTCCCCGGCGCAGATGCGCTTGTGCCCTTCCGCAGTGGGCGGCGGTGTGCGATCGGAGCGGCGTGCGTCAGCTGCCGCGGTTCCGGGTCGCTTCGTCGCCCGACCCAGCCGCCTCGTCCCGGTCTCTCCACTCGAGCCAGTCTTCGCCGAAGAGCTCGATCGGGTGCGGAGTCCGTTCGGAACCGTTGCCGCAGGCCAGGTCACCGGCAGGGCAGAACTTGTCGCAGCCCCAGCACGTGCGTTCGGGGTGGACCGGCTTGAGCAGGCTTGATTTCACGACTCCTCGTTGCAGCGGGATTCGAGCACGCCCATCTCGGTTTACGCAGCCCAGATCACAGGCTCGAGTCGCTTCCCGGATCGCGATGAAGGATCGATCTTCACGGACCCAGTGTGGGCCGGCCGCGCGACGCGCGGCATGACTTTCGTCAGGACGGCGCCGAGGATGTCCGGCGACGGGTCGAATACGACGCATGAAGGATTCGAAGTGGACATCTGGGGCAAGCCCGGCTGTTAGCCCACGACTCTGGTCGCGGGCTCCCCGCTCCGGAGTCGCCACATGAAGCCAGCCAGTGTCGCGAACGCGAGCGTCCATAGGGTTGCCGCACCGAGCAGCAAGCCAAGCCGCGCTTCGTGAAGCACCCCCGCGGCAAGCCGCAGCAGCGCGGCGAGGTTCACCAGCGCCGCCCCTGCCGCCAATGGCGCCGAGCGCTCCGGATCGAACCCGCGGTTCATAGCGCGCGTGCGCCCCATCACCAGAAGCGTCACCGAGCCCAGCGCGCCAACGGTGAGCGCGTGCAGCGCATCCACCGGAAGGATCCAGACGCTCAGCGAGCGCGTCGCGCGGAGCGCCAACCCGATCGCGAGCCACAAATAGCCAACACCCAGGGCCGCCAAGTTCCACCAGTCGAGACAGGTCCACAGGTGCCAGCGCGACCAGCGGAGCGCGAGCAGCACCGCCGCGGCGACGGCCACGGCGCTGCACACCAGCTCGGGAGCTGCCACGAGATCGCAGACGGCCAGGAGCAGCAGGCCCGCCAGCAGCACGCCCTCGAGCCGCGGTTGTACCCGCTGCTGGAGGTTCTGCCCCCGGCGGTAGAAATGTCCCGCCGCGGCGGCAGCAATCAGCCGGCCGCCCATGAAAGCAAGCAGCACCACGAAGAGATCCAGCGCGACCACGAACAGGCGCATGCGCATCCCCCCGGCGAAAGGCGCGATGGCAGCAATGGCAGAGAGGCCCAGAACCACGGGCGCCAGCATGCGATTTCGTAGCTTCGACGGTCCGCGGAATAGCTTGACGGACGCGAGCGAAGCGACCGACAGCCCGAACAGCGCGCTCGCGGTCGAGTGCACCGGACCGAACGGTGCGACGAGTGCTCCGGCGCGCGCGACGAGCCACACGAGGAGAAGCCACGCGACCGTCCAGCGCGGGATGGGGCCGATCAGGAACCCCGCGACGACGGCGAAGGCATACCCGAAGAGCATCTCGTAGCCGTGCCAATCGCCTGAGACGAACCGCGCCGGCGCCCAACGCAGCTGCACCTCTCGCGCCAACACCCAGAGCGGCAGGGCGAGCATCGCATACAGCGTCGCTGCGCCGAAAAGGAGCGGCTGCGGTCGAAATCGCTGCTGGCGCACTGTCATCGCTGGTCGTCGGCGTCGGATTCTGGGTAGCTGACTCGACCCTGCTCGATGCTGGCAAACGACGTCAGCACGTGAGGCGCAGCGCGCGTCCGGCTGGTGATGTGCCAGACCCTCCCGCCTCGCGCCACCAGGGCGTCGGCGACCAGGCTGCGATGGCAGCGCCAGGGCACGGCCTCGGCGCACATGAGCGTGAGCCGCTCGCGCCTCGCCGCCGTTTCGAGCTCCGCGAGTGCATCCGCGAATTCCGGAGTCTGCATGTAGTCCGCGAAGCCCCGGAAGCTCGCATTGCGCCAGCCGGAGTTTTTCGAATCCGGCCTGGCGCGCCGCAGGCCCCCGAGGGCTGCCAGGTGGGTGTAGCGAATGCCGGCGCGCGCGAGCTCATGCGGCAGCGCATCCTTGTTGAACTGGGGATTTCGGCGGGACCTGGGGATCGTACGGATGTCGGCGACGCCCTCGATTCGGTGGGCCTCGAGAAGGTCGATGAACGCATCGATGGGACGCGTGGAATGACCGATCGTCCACACCTCCAACGTGATGGGTGAGTCGGCGCTGCGCATGGCGGACCGGGTTCCACTTCTGCACGATCCGGGCCGCGCCCTGGCGCTGCTGGCCTGGTTCTTGCTGGATGGGGAATCATGTATCTCGAAGGCACAGGTCGTAGCCCGCCCGGGACTAGAGAGCGCGCCGCGCGGAGCGCCACGGACCAGCGCGTGGACGACGCAGGCGCGGCATCATTTCCCGCGAGCGACCCGCCGGGCTGGACGCTCGGACCGCCCGCCTGGGCTGAACATGGCGACGGCCATTCCCGGTGTGCGGACTTTCTCCGCGAACATCAGCATATGCGGACGCTGCTCGACCTGCTGGACATGGAGCTCGCCAACGTCGCCGACGACGGCTCCCCCGATTACCAGCTGATGGTGGACGTGCTCCACTACATGACCACGTACGTCGATTGCTTCCACCATCCGCGGGAAGAGGCTGCGTTCGCGCTTTCCGCGATGCGCGACGCGGATGTTGGAGAGGCGCTGGTGGCGGTCTCGCGCCAGCATGGCGCCATTCTATCGGGAGGCAGCATGGTTCGTGACCTTGTGGAACGGGCACGTGCGGACGTACCGGTCGCACGAGATGACGTGGTCGAGACCGGCCGGAGGTATGTTTCCGATCTGCGAAACCACCTCGATTTCGAGGAGGCGTCGCTGTACCCGGTGGTGAGTCGCGTGCTCGATGGCGACGACTGGCAGACCATCGACGCGGGGTTCCAGACTCCCGCAGCGTAGGATCTCCTGGGCCAGGAGGATCTGGCGGCCCGTCACGGCATACGTGGCTTGGCAACTCGGACAGATCACGTCGAAAACGATTTCGTCGAGCAACTCCGTCTTGGCTGCTGACGAGTTGCTCGCGCCTGGGTCGTTCATGGTGCGCCTCCTTCTTGTGTGACCACGCAACTTCTGGACCAGCGCGAACTGCGAGTGGCCGGCCGGTATGGAGAATGCATCAGACCACGGCGGAGGTTCTCATGTACGAAGCCACGCCAGTTCCGCGATATCACCAGCCGGCCCCCCTTCTTCACCACGTCCCTCCGACATCCGGTCGGTTCGACCTCCAGCGGGAGATCGCGGAGCTGCAAGCAAGCCCGCAGTACCGACTCGACGGGCACGCTGGAAGGACGCTGGTCAAGACGTTGGGGCTTCGCCTTGTCCTGGTGGCGCTCGAGCGCGGCGCGGCCCTCGAGGACCATCGGGTACACTCGCCCGTGTCAATCCAGATCGTTGCAGGTCGCGTCAGGATCGAGGCAGACCGGCGATTCGAAGTCAGCGCCGGCGAGCTTCTGTTCCTCGAGCCGGATATCGTCCACGACGCCGTCGCGCTCGAGGACAGCGTGATCCTCCTCTCGATTCCCAGACCCTGCGGCCCGTAAGCCGCTGGGTACTACCGGGGGGGAGATGCGAGAAGCCCGCTCGGCGCGGGCGAAGCCTCGAGGCGGAAATCACGCATCTTGCGCCAGAGCGTCGTCCTTCCGATGCCGAGGATGCGGGCGGCCTCGGCCTGGTTGCCGTTGCAGAATTCGAGCACGCGCAGCAGATGCCGCCGCTCGACCTCTGCCAACGTGTCGAGCGCGGTTCCCGACCGCTCCGGGCAACCGGAGGTGACCTCATCCGGCAGATGCGCGACGTCGATGTCATCACCCTGCGACAGGACCGCTCCGTGGTGTACGGCGTTCCCGAGCTCGCGCACATTCCCCGGCCACGAATAGGCCTGGAGCACGGCTTCGGCGTCCGGCGTGAAGCGCTGCGAGGCGTGCGGAATGCGCTCCAGGAGTACGCGGGCGAGGGGCAGGATGTCGTCGCGCCGCTGTCGAAGGGGCGGGACCACGAAGCCAAAGACCCGCAGGCGATAGTAGAGATCGGCACGGAAGTGCCCCGAAGACACATGCGCACGCAGATCCACATTCGTTGCACATAGAACGCGCGCGTCGACCGAGAACGAGCGCGTCTCGCCGATGCGGCGGATCTCGCCGTCCTGCAGAGCGCGCAGGAGCTTGGCCTGCAAGGCGTGGGGCATCTCCCCGATCTCGTCCAGTAACAGTGTGCCTCCCGCGGCCTCCTCGAACAGTCCTTGCTTGGCGCCCGTTGCTCCCGTGAATGCGCCCCGCGCATGCCCGAAGAGCTCGGATTCGAGCAAGTCGGCGGGCAGCGCGGCGACGTTCACCGCGACAAAGCGATGCGACGCGCGGGAGCTGTTGGCGTGCAGGGCGCGGGCCAGCACCTCCTTGCCCGTGCCGCTTTCCCCCTCGATAACTACAGGCGCATCGCTGGCGGCGACCAGCGCCACCTTGGAGAGCAGCGTGCGCATCGCTTCGCTGCGCGCGACCAGGCGGCTGCAGCTCCGAACGCCGTCGATCATCGGCCTGAGGCCGCATGTCTTGCATAGCCGGCCGCGCTCGAACGGGTGGTCGCAGGGCGGAAGGTGTTTCACTCCGTTTCGATCTGGAACACCGCGATGACATGCGCAAGCCCTCCCGCCCGGTCGCTCGCATCGACGCGCTCGTTGCTCATCGACTGGGGGGCCTTGACCCTTGTTTTTCCGCGCTAGCCGCGAAGATGACATTTGTCATGGACGATTCCATCGCCAGGAGTTCCTGAAGATGGCTTCCCACGCAATTCCGATCAGACAGCTCGGCGCCTCACACTCGCCGGTGGTCGTCCGTTGCTCACGGCAGACCGCGCACCAGCATGACGCCCAGCGCCACGGCGGCGAGAGCCAGTACGACGTTGGTCCGGCCGATGGCACGCGCCAGGTTGCGGTAGTGCCGGGCCTTCGCCGAATCCGGCTGCTCCCGCAGCAGGCGTGTCGCCAGCGGGCCGACCTTGAAGTCGTGCACGACGCTGATCACGAGGATCGTCGCCACGATGGCCAGCTTCACCGCAAGCGTCGCGCCGAAGTCGGTGTGCCAGAAGGCTCCGCTTCCGAGATCCGCCCAGCGGACGCCGCGCGCGTATAGGTTGAAGCTGCCGGTCATCACCAGCACGCCGAGGCTCGCCCAGCCCACGCTGCGGAAGCGCACGCCGATCCAGTGGATGAGCACGCCGGCATTGGCCCCCACCGCCTTCGACCTCATCAGCGGCACCAGCACCAGCATGAAAAACGCCATGCCACCCACCCAAACGGTTGCGGCAAGGATGTGCAGCCAGACGGAGACGAGATACAGAACGCGCATGCTCAGGCGAAAAGCGTGGGTCTCTACCACGTGCTATGCCGATGACGGAAGTCATCGCCACCGGGCATCTGGCGACGCAATCTATCGAGGCGCCCATGTTGTATCCGTCACTCCGTTCGCGCGAAGCCGAGCCTTCCGACGCGCTGTCGCTGCTCAGCGGCTGTCACGCGCGCATCCGCCACTTCAGCAGCATGGCGGTCGCGCTAGCCGGGTCGCATGGAGCCCCGGCCGATGAGGTAGCCGAGGCAGCGCGGCAGCTCGTGCGCTACTTCACGCTCGCCCTGCCGCTGCATACCGAGGACGAGGAACTGGACTTGCTTCCGCGCCTGAGCGGCCTGAGCAAGGAGCTGGACGCGCGACTCGAGACGATGCGCGCCGAGCACGAGCGCATCGACGCGCTGTTGGCGCCGCAGATCGAGGCATGGCGGGCGCTGTCCGAAGCGCCGGGCGGCCTCGCCGCGCGCGCAGCCGCGCTTCTGCCCCAGGCGCGCGAGCTCCAGGAGCTCTTCGAGCGGCACCTCCAGGCCGAGGAAGAGCACATCTTTCCCGCGCTCCAGAGCGAGCTCGACGACGAAGCGCTCGACGCCATCCGGACCGCGATCCGCGAGCGCCGCGGGGATCAATACCGGTCGTGAACGGCGGAAGCCCGGGGCGCCCTCTCTGAAGCGTCGCGCGGGCGACTGCCGGCGCGAGCGGGTGCAGTGGGCGGCGCGGCTCTGCGACAGAACGAGCGCGCGCGTAGCGCGGAAGCGTTTCGTCATGTTTCGATCCGGAACACCTGGTCGCCATGCAAACCGGCATTCGCCGACGGCTCGGTGCGGTACGGTCCTTGCTCTACGCCTGGTCACGCAGCAGGCGCGTGCGCCGCCTGGCCGCGCCAGCACTTTTCATGTGCAGCCGGCTGGTGGGGTGTGCGCCGCCGACCGACCCATGGCTACCAACCAGGCAATCCACGTCGCGGCTCTCCGCCCAGCTGCCTCGCTGGCAATCGGAGACTCGCCGCCCCTGTCGTTGCCGGGGAGCTTCTTCGCGACGGCGATGCTGTCGTTCGTCCTCGGAGCGCTCGGGCTCCTCTGGGTGGCGCCGGCCCTCGCTGCCGGCGCGTTCTACGTGCCAGCGGTGATCGCGGTCACACATCTGTTCACGCTGGGGTTCCTTACGCTGACGGTCATTGGTGCGCTGTGCCAGTTCTTGCCCGTCGCCGTCGGCACGCCGCTCCGCTGGCCGTCGCTCGCGCGCTGGACGCTCGGGCTCGTCGCACTCGGGCTGGTGCTCTTCGAGGTCGGCTTTCTCGCGTCGTTGACGCTGGCGCTGGAGCTCGGTGCCGGCGCCCTCGCGTCAGGGCTGCTGCTGTTCGCGTTCGATCTGCTGGCAACCCTTGCACGCGCGCGCATGCGCGACGCGACGTGGTGGGCATTGTTGGGCGCTGCGTTCTGTCTGCTCATCACCCTCGGCTGGGGTTTCACGCTGGCACTGGACCGGACACGCGGCTTCGTCCCCGACCGTTTCGAGGCCGTGTTCGTGCACGCGCACATCGCGCTCTTCGGCTGGCTCGGCCTGGTCATGATCGCCGTCGCCGGCCACCTGCAGCCGATGTTCCTGGTAGTGCACGGGGTTTCGCGAACGTTCGCGATGGCGGCCGTGGCGTTGATCCTCTCGGGCGTCGCGTTCGCGGCGCTGCCGCTCGGTCGCGAAGCCGATGCAGCTGGGCTGGTGCTGATGGAAGCCGGAATGCTCGCCTTTCTCGTGCAATCCGCGCGGCACTACCGGGCGCGCCTCAAGCGGAAGCTGGGGCCAGGGCTTGCGCTCGCGACGGCGGGCCTGTTCGCGCTGGCGCTGGCGCTGCCGCTCGCTCCCTACGCAGCGTGGATGGGCCTCCAGGCGCCGCGCTGGCCGCTGGCATATCTACTGCTCGTGCTCGGCGGCATCGGCCTGTTCGTCGCGGGCCACTACTACAAGATCGCCCCGTTCTTGATCTGGTTCCACCGCTTCGCGCCCTTGGTTGGCGAGCGTGCGGTGCCGAACGTGGCCGAGCTGTTCTCGGCTCGCATCGCCTGGATCCCGGCCGTCGTGCTTCCCCTTGGTCTCGTTGCGATGGTGTCGACCATTCTGCTGGGCTCACCCGCAGGTGTCCGTACCGGAGCCCTGGCGTTCGCAGCAGGAGCCATCGTCGAGGCGCTGCAGCTCTCTGCCCTCGTGCGGAGGACCACCGCATGACGACCACCGTTGACGACATCTACACGGCGCTCACCCGCGTGATCGATCCCGAGCTGGGCGTGGACATCGTGACCCTCGGTCTCGTCTACGACGTTAGCTTCACGGACGGCCGGGTCAACGTCACGTTCACACTCACTACCAGGGGTTGCCCGCTCGAACACGCAATCCGGCGCGGCATCCACAAGGTGCTCTCCCCGCTTCCTGATGTAACGGAGGTCGCTCCCAGACTCGTCTGGTCACCTCCCTGGGACCCGCGAAGGGTCAAGGATGGTGTCTTTTGATCGCTCCCGACGAACGACTCGTTTCGGTTCTCGCCAGAGACGAAAGTCTCCTCGAGGTACTGGCCGGACTCTCCGACCAGCTGCGGATGCTGCGCTCGCCCGCGGTCCGCGAGGTGATGGCGAGGCTGGTCACAGTGGAGGAGGCCGCGGGCATGGCCGGCATGACACCAGCGGATCTCGTGTCCAGACTGGAGGCCGCGCTCCACAGCGAATCCCCGATCCAGAGCGCCGGACCGGATGCGCAGACCGAAGCCCATCAGTCTCGATCTGAGCAGCTGGACCGGATCGCCCCCGAGCTGATCGACGATCTCGACGTGCGGGACGACCTCGGTCGCGGCGAGGAGCCGTTCCACAAGATCATGGGCGCGGTCGCGGGGCTACGGGAGGGCCACGTATTCCGGCTGCGTGCCACGTTCGACCCGTCGCCGCTCAAGAGCGTGATGGCGCAGCGCGGCTTCGCGGCCTACACGGAACGGCTCGGCGAGGAGGACTGGCGCGTCTGGTTCTATCCTACGGAGCGCTCCGAGAGCGTGAAGCCGACTGCGCCGCGGGTCGAGACGCCGCCAGATGCCAACGCGGAGCCGGTCGTGCTCGACGTGCGCGGGCTCGAGCCCCCCGAGCCGATGACCCGAACGCTGGCCGCTCTGACCCGGCTGCCGCCGGGCGGCAAGCTCGTGCAGCTCAACGTGCGCGTGCCGGAATTGCTCTTGCCGCTGCTGACCCAGCGCGGTTTTGCCTACGAGATCCGTCAGGTGGAACCAGAGCTGGTCGAGGTCGTCATCGAAGATTCTACAAGAAAGGAAACGCAAAGTGGCTGATCAGGACTCGAGTATGCAGCTGGACGTGCGCGTGATCCCGCCGCGGGAAAAGCATCCCGCCATCTTCTCGACCTTCGACGGTCTGGCGCCGGGCCAGTCGTTCACTCTGCTCAATGATCACGACCCGTTCCCGGTCCGGCGTCAGTTCGAGGTCGAGCGCGCCGGCGAGTTCGGGTGGGAGTACCTGGAACAGGGCCCCGCGGTGTGGCGCATCAGGATCTCGAGGCGCTAGCTTCATGAGGACATCCCTGAGCGCGAGCGCGGATCCGGACTACCGGATCGTCGATCTGCTCGATGCCTGCCGCCTGAGGGGCCTTCGCGGGATCGAGCTGGTGAGCGACGCGGAGTGCGACCTTCCGCGCGCGCTGGCTCCCGCTGACCTGGGTGAGCTCGCACAGCTTCTTTCCAGACACGATTGCCCGGTGACCGGTCTGTATGTGCGTGACCTCGACGAAATCTGCAGCCTGGAGACGGCGCAGCTCTCCGCGCGAGTCGCCGCTCCGGTCGTCGCGCCTGCCGGCGTGGTCCCGTTGGGGCTTCTCGATGACCTCGACGCCCTGTACGCGGCCGCGCGCGGCCGACTCCTCGTGTCGCACCGGACGCGCACGGACGAGGCTTCCATGCTGCTCGAAACCGTCCAGCGGCAGCGACTGGAGCGTATCGGGATGGCCTGGGAGGTGCGCCCGGTTGGAGAAGATCTCCGCGAAGCGCGGTCGCTCATCGAGCGCCTCGCCGGCCATCTCGAATACGTTCGGCTGCTTGGAGGCGGTCCCGAGCAGCGCGCCACGGACGGGCTCGGTCTGGGGCCGTTGGTCGTGGAGCTGACCCGCGTTCGCTACGCCGGACCGTTCGTGCTCTGCCCGGGTGATCGCAGCCAGCGACCGCTGTGGCGGAAGTGGATGGAGTCGTCCAGGCCGGCGGGTTGCGGTACCGCCGCACAGAAGGACGAACGGCGCCGGCAACGCGAGCACCGCCAACGGCTCGACGTACGGGACGTGGAACCGAAAGATCGCATCGAGCACGTCCTGGGCGCCTACTCTTCGCTGCCGCACGGCGTGCCGCTGGAGCTCACGCTCGATCACGACCCGCGCTGCATGTACTACACGCTCGAAGCGACGCACCCCGGCGCGGACTTCTCGTTCGACTACCTGGAACAGGGCCCCACGGTGTGGCGCGTCCAGGTCACGAAGCGCTGAGCCCGGCAGCGGAAGGGAGACAGTCCATGCGACGACCACTAACGGTCGCCAAGGCGCCGATCGACGAGCTGATCGACGACGACCGCCAATTGACTCGCTTGGTGTTCGGCTATCTCGCCGGAGCAGCCGGGTGGTTGGTGTTCGGCACGCTGGTGGGGCTGTACCTGAGCCTGAAGTTCATCTGGCCCGACATCGACGCAGTGAGCTGGCTGTCGTTTGGACGCCTCAGGCCCATCCATACCAACACCGTGTTCTGGGGCTGGGCATCCCACGGCATGCTCGGGCTCGCCTACTACGTGGTGCCGCGCACCTGCCGAAAGCGCCTCCACAGCTACCGGCTGGGCTGGATCGCGCTCGGCCTCATGTCGGCTTCCGTGGTCGCCGGCGACATCTGTCTGGCTGCCGGGATCAACAACGGCGGTCAAGAATACCGCGAGTTCGTCTGGCCGGTGATGGCGCTGTTCGCCGCCGGGCTCGCGCTCACGCTGTACAACTTCTACAGGACCGTGGCGCAGCGCACCACGCGCGAGATCTACATCTCCAACTGGTACGTGCTGGGTGCGCTGATCTGGACCCTGACGCTCGTCACCATTGCCTATCTGCCGTTCTACCAGCACGGGCTCGGGGAGACTGTCATCCAGGGCTACTACATGCACCAGGGCGTCGGCATGTGGTTCACGCCCATGGTGCTCGGGCTCACCTACTACTTCCTGCCCAAGCTGCTGAACAAGCCGATCTACTCGTACTCGCTGGGCGTGCTCGCGTTCTGGACGCAGATGCTCTTCTACACGATGATCGGCTCGCACCACTTCCTGTACAGCCCCCTGCCCTGGTGGCTGCAGACAGTGGCCGTGCTGTTCAGCGTGGGGATGATCGTGCCGGTCGTCGCGGGCACGGCGAACTTCCTCCTGACGATGCGCGGCAGCCGCCACGCGCTCCGGAGCAGCTACGCCGTGCCGTTCCTGCTGGTGGGAGTCGTCTACTACTTCGTCGGATCGATGCAAGGCAGCTTCGAGGCGCTGCGCTCGCTCAACGTGATCTGGCACTTCAGCAACTACACCGTCGGCCACTCGCACATCACCATGTACGGGTTCGTGACGTTCCTCATCTGGGGCGGCGCCTACGGACTGTTGCCGCGCCTGTCGGGCCGTGAAGCGCCGCAGCTGTCGATTGGCATCCATTTCTGGCTGGCGTTCATTGGCCTGCTCATCTACGGCGTGTCGCTGAGCATCGGCGGGACGCTGCAGGGCCTGAGCTGGAAGCACGGCGAGCCGTTCCAGAATTCGGTGCTACTGATGGCACCGTACTGGCTCTGGCGCGCCATCGGCGGAACGTTGATGTTCGGCTCGCACCTGCTGTTCGCCTTCAATGTGTGGCGCATGCTGCCGGCAAGGGCGCTCGCAGTCGCGCCGGTTGTCGAACAGGAGGCAGCGAGTGCGGCTTGACGTATACAACCGACCGGCGCTGTTCTTTGGCACCGTATTTCTAGGCTTTTTCGCGCTCAGCATGCTGGTCGCGGTGGGCCCCGCCGTCGAGGTGCAGCACAGGTACCAGCCACTACCGGGCTCGAAGCCGCTGTCGGCTGCCGAACGGCGCGGCCTCGAGGTCTTCGTGTCGGAGGGTTGTCCCGTCTGCCACACGCAGCAGGTGCGACCGCTGCCGATGGATTCGGTGTGGGGGCGTCCGACGGTAGCATCCGACTACGCTCGCCTGCACCCCATGACCTGGTGGCAGCAGACGCCCGGGCTGCTCGGCTCGGAGCGGACCGGTCCGGATCTATCCAACATCGGCACGCGGCAGCCGAGCAAGACGTGGCAGCTGATCCACCTCTACAACCCGCGCGCAGTCTCGCGCTGGTCGATCATGCCTAGATTCCATGACCTCTTCCGGACCGTCGATTCGCCCGGCGACAATGCAACTGTGGTTCCCGTCCCGCCAAGGTTTGCGCCGAGCCGGGGTAGAGTCGCGGCGACCCCGCACGCACTCGATCTAGTCGCCTACCTCCTGTCGCTCCGTCAGGCGCCGCTCGGGAGCAAGCAACACGCCACCAAGGCAACACCCAGCGCCGGCGGACAGGGCGCAACCCTCTTCGCCACGCATTGCGCCTCCTGTCACCAGGCCGCCGGCGAGGGCATCGCAGGCACCTTCCCCCCGCTCAAGGCTGACCCCGTCGTCACCGCATCGGATCCGACGGAGCACATCTCCACGGTGCTTGACGGAGCGCACGGGCGCGTGATCGGCGGCGTCAAGTATCCGGTCACGATGCCGTCGTTTGCCGGACAGCTGGACGATGGGCAGATCGCGGCCATCGTCAACTACGAGCGCTCGAGCTGGGGCAACCACGCGCCCAGCGTGACGGCCGAGCAGGTGGCGCACGTGAGAAACAAAGGACCCACGCCATGAGCCTGGGCATGACGACGGCAGACCTCGGCGTACTCTGTGCCGCAATGGCCCCCGGGCTGCACGAAGGTGGTCCCGAGAGCAGCTGGGAGATCGCCCTGGTCGTAGTCGGCCTGCTAATCGTCGTGATCGCCCTGGTACAGGCCGTCCGGTTCCTCTTCTGGCCCGGCGAGAGAGCTGCTGGTCACATCAAGCGCGCCGTGCTCGACGACTCGGCGCCGAGCGCGAAGGTGGAGCGGTGAGTGAATCGGACGAGCGCGACGGAGGCCAGCGGAGCAAGCAAAACCCGGGCGACGGAAGCCGCTCGAGCGAGCCAACCGACCGCGTTGTCGCCTATCTCGATGATTCGCAGAGCCCCCTCTTCACGGAGCAAGCGCCGGTGGGGCTGAACCTCGACACCCGCCAACTGGCGGACGGCGAGCACGTGCTGCGCCTCGAGGCGTGGGACCAGCAAGGCAACAAGGGCGTGCGCCGCATTCCTTTCACGGTGCGGAACGGCCCGGACATCTCGGTGCAGGGACTGTCCGCCGGAGATGTCGTTGGAGGGCAGCTCGCGGTCGTCGTTCACGCCTTCGGCGGTGGTCGTGAACAGAACTGGGAACCCTCGCAGGCCGAAACTCCGGCGCCCGTGCCGACCTGGGCGTGGGTCATCCTCATCAGCATCATCGCCTGGGCCATGTACTACGCCATCGCCTTCTGGCGCCCCGAGAAGAGCGTTGCCGGCTCGCCGACGTACAGGACGTCACGCTCGTTGCAGCACGACGCTCGGGTGCCCGACAGCACGTTGGCGCCAGTGCTACGCGCATGCACCAACGGCCATCGGACGGCGAACGAGATGACTCGACGAGTACGAAGGCCGCCACGGCGTCGAGGACATGCACCGTCGCAGAAGCCGATGCGCTAACCATTCAATCGTCGTCATGACGGGCTGCGCTGACGCCGGCGCCGGCCGCAACCGGATGCGTGTAGGCCTGCGCGGCGCCGTGCTCGTACACGAGGCTGCCGCCCGCCTGCCCGGTGCGATATCCCAGCCCGAGCACGGCGACGGTGCCCAGGGTTGCCACCGCGGCGAGCGGTCGGCCGGATTGGCGCGATGCGAGACCCGCACCCAGCGCCATCAGGACGAGCACGCCGCCGCTCGCCCACATGAACAACTCCGCCGCTTCCTCGTGCTGCTCGATGGCGCGCTCGGCGACCACCTTCTCGACGCGCGATTCCTGCGCTTCGCCGCTCCTCATGGCCAGCAGGCCCGAACCGACCAACACGGCCTGGAGCAGGACGGCGACGATCCAGGTCCGGCCTGGCAGCCAGCCGCGCCACCAGGCCAGCAGCAGGCCGCCTGCAAGAACCGGCATCAAGACGGCGAGCGCCATCGGCACATGGACCAGTTTCGGGTGGAACAGAAGAGCTTCCATTTCGGGCTACCTCCGGGTTCGGGACACACCTGGAACGTGGGTGCCGGGCGCTGGTCGAGCCATCCGCCAAACGTGATATGCGAGCATTCCAGGCGCCTGGAATCCCAACGGGCTGCTGCCGCGCGAGCGCTGAGGAGGGCTCCCGGACCTACCGCCGCTTCTTCCGCGCCGCGGCAATTTTCTCCGCGCTGGCCAGTGCAGAAGCGGCCGTCCGGTGCGCCTCGGGTCCGTCGTAGTAGCGCGACACGGGCACCTGCTTCTGGTCCCGGGCGCGCACAAAGAGCGCGTCGCTCTCTTCGCCGAGCGCCGCCTCGCATTCGGCGTACACGCCGTCCGGCCCTTCCTCCCGCGCGTCGTGTCGCGTGAGCAAGCCACGGATCTCGGTGCACAAGGCGCGGTCGGGAGACGGCACCATCAGCGACGTGAGCGCGGCGTGCTCCACGCGCAGTCGGGCCGCGCGCTCGAGCGGCTCGCCCAGACGGCGCTTGGCCGCCGGAAACAGGATCTTCTCCTCGATCCCGATGTGCCGCAGCAGGCCGGCACGGAACGCGGCGTACGCCTCGGCGTCGAAGGGCTCCGCATCCGCCTTGTCCAGCAGAGCGTGCAGACGGCGGTGGTCGTCGACGAGATAGTCAGTGATCCGCGTCATCGCATCTGCCTAGCACGCGAGGTGAGCTTCGCCCGCAAGGAAGCGCCGGCTCGGGTCGCGCATCAATGCGGCCCGAGCCGCTTGTCGAAGCCGCGCACGTAGAGCAATAGCGCCCCGTTGGCACCGACCAGCACCATCGATGCGACGGCGGCTGCCGTAGCGACGCCAGCGTCGCCACCGAGCACCGCGTCGAGCGAGGCCGCCAGAAGCCACAGCTGGACGATGACCAGAATGCCGATCAGCGCTGCGATAGCGGTGAACAGCTGCTGTCCCTGTTTGCGATAGCTCATGGCTCAGCCGACCACTCCAGTTGCGTAGACATCGTCGCCGCGCACGTCGAGCGTGATCTGTGGCAGCGGACGCTCGGGCGGCCCGGCGATGGGATGCGCGCCCTCTGGCCCGCACTCGAAGAGACCGCGATGGCACGGACAGAACAGTCGATCGTCGGACGCGCGATACACGACTGCACACGACAGGTGCGTGCACACCGACGAGAAGGCGACGAGCGCGCCCTCCCGGGTCCGCACCAGGATGCACGGATCGTCGGCCGTGGGATAGCGGAACAGGAGCGAGTGCCCCGCCCGGAGCGCGCGAGCGGACGCGATGCGCTTGGGAGCATACGCTCGCGCCGAGCGCTGCTTGCCCTCGAAGGCGACCACCACATTGGCGCCTGCGACGAGCGCCGAGCCAAGTGCAAGGAACTTCGTTAGCTCGCGGCGCGTGATGTAGTGGTCCTCGTCCCACTGGATGGGAAAGTCCGCCTGCCACCTGGGCGGGGATTTCTTCTCGTCGGTCATGTCAGATCTCCTCCAGAAGGGACGCGACATCGCCAGGATCGGGTGCAAGCGCGATCGGATCGCCGCCCTTCCTGCGGAGGCCGACCACGTCTACCTCCACGCGCTGCGTCTCGGGCGGCACCACAACGAACACTTTCGTCCGCACCGTCTCGTTCCCGAAGCGCCATTCGTTGATTGCAGTGCCGCCACGGGTGCGCTCTATCTCCTCGCGCGTCGTGAACGCGAGCGCCTGCGACGGGCAGACCGTTGCACACATCGGCCGCTTGCCGACGCTGGTACGGTCGTAGCAGTAGTCGCACTTCATCATCTGATCGAAGTCCGCCTCGTACTTCGGCACGCCAAAGGGACACGACAGGACGCAGTTCGAACAACCGATGCAGCGCGGCTTCAGCGACGATTGCGTTACTCCGTCCGGCGTCTGTTTGATGGCGTCGGCCGGACAGACCCGCGCACAGATGGGATTTTCGCAGTGCATGCATACCTGCGGCGCCGTCTGAACGGTGTCCCGACGGGCAATGGTTTCGAGGTGGATCATCGAACGGCCACGGTGCGTGTCGCACTCCTCGCACGCCTGCACGCAGGCCTGGCAGCCGATGCAGCGCGAGTAGTCGATGAAGAACGCGAGCTCGCTCAACCCGTGCCTCCCGCCTGGGGCTCCAACTGCGCAACGGCGTCATCCGGTTGTTCAACGCGCGCGACGCGCACCGCGCAGATCTTGAACTCCGGGATCTTCGAAACCGGATCCAGCGCGCGAATGGTGCAGTTGTTGGCCGCCCGTTCGAGCGGCCAGTGATAGGGAATGAAGACATGGTCCGGACGGATCGTCTTGACGACCATCGCCCGCATCGTGGCCGCACCTCGCCGGCTCTCTACGCGGACGAAATCGCCGTGCGCGACGCCCAGCTTGTCGGCCAGGCGCGGGTGCATCTCGCAATAGGCCGCCGGATTCTGGTTCACGAGGCCGCCGATGCGACGGGTCTGCGTGCCGGACAGGTACTGCGAGACCACCCGACCGGTCGTGAGCGTGAGTGGATACTCCTCGTCCGGCTCCTCCGCGGCGGGGTGCCATTCGACCGGCTGGAAGTGCGCTTTGCCGTCCGGGTGGGCGAAGTGCGCCCCTTCGTACAGGCGCGGCGTGCCGGGATGGTCGAGCTCCGGGCACGGCCAGAACACGCCCTTCTGCTCGTCGATCTTCTCGTAGGTAATGCCGTAGTAGTCGGACGCCCCGCCCTTCGAGGCCACGCGCAGCTCGTCGAAGATCTCTTTCGCGGACTGGAAGGCGAATTTTTCGCCCACGCCGAGCCGCGCGGCCAGGTCGCAGATGATGGCCCAGTCCACACGCGCGTTGCCCGGCGGGTCGACGGCCTTCTGGTGGTGGACGACGCGACCTTCGACCGTGGTCGTCGTGCCCTCGTCCTCTTCCATCAACGAGCCGGGCAACACCACGTCCGCATAACGCAGCGTTTCCGAAAGGAAGAAGTCGATCCCGGCAAAGTATTCGAGCTTCTCCAGCGCCTCGCCGATGAAGCGCTGGTCCGGCAGCGAAACCATCGGGTTGAAGCAGATGAGCAACAGCCCCTTGATGCGCTCGTCGTGGATCGCTTCGAGCAGCTCCACCGCGCTCAGACCCCGATGCGGGATCGATTCTTCCGGCACGCCCCACACTCCGGCGATGTAGCGGCGATGCTCGGGGTTTTCGATGTCACGCTGCCCGGGCAGCTGCTCGGCTTTCTGTCCCTGCTCGCGGGCGCCCTGGCCGTTGCCCTGTCCGGTGATCATGGCGTAGCCGCACCCCTCGCGGCCGATGCGACCGCTCGCCACGACGAGGTTGATGGCCGCCATGCAGTTGTCGACGCCCTTGGAATGATGCTCGATGCCGCGCGCGTGCAGGAGAAAGCTCGTCTTCGCCGGCCCCCACAGCTCGGCGGCCCGCACGATCATATTCGCGGGAACGCCCGCGATCCTCGCGGCGTACTCCGGCGTGTACTTTCTGACAACGTCCTCGACCTGCTCGAAACCCGTCGTGTGATCGCGGATGAAGTCGCGGTCGATCCAGCCGCGCTCGATCATCACGTGCAGCATGCCGTTGAACACTGCGATGTCGCCGCCCGAACGAACCGGGATGTACAGATCCACCGTACGCGCGATGGGCGTCATGCGCGGATCCATCACGATGATCTTCGCGCCGTTCTCCCTGGCCGACCACAGGTACTCCGTGGTGATCGGCGCGCACTCGGCCACGTTGGCTCCCGCCACCAGGATGACCTCCGCCTTGCGGATGTCGCTCCACGGGTTGGCGGCGCGGTCGATGCCGAGGATCTTCTTCGACGCGGCCGCCGCAGAGACCATGCACAGTCGGCCGTTGTAATCGATGTTGGCCGTCCGCACGGCGACGCGCGCGAACTTGCCCATGAGGTACGCTTTTTCGTTCGTGAGCGAGGCGCCGGTGAGGATGGCGAAGCTGTCCGGACCGTATTTCTCCTGGATGGCGCGGATCTGTTTCGCCGTGCGGTCCAGCGCGCTCTCCCAGTCGATGGGGCGGAAGCCCACACCGTCGACGCGCTCCAGCGGTTCGAGCAGACGGTCGGGGTGGTCGCCCTGCATGTAGCGCTTGACGCCCTTGGGGCACAGCTTGCCCTGGTTGAACGGGAAGTCCTCCCAGGGTTCGAAACCGACAACCTTGTTGTGCTTGACCTTGAGCTGGATGCCGCACTGCTGTCCGCAGAAGCAGCAGTGCGTCTTCACGAGTCGGTCAGCGTCGCCCACGGGCGTCCAGCCGCCGGCGGGCACCGTGTGCAGGTGCGGACCCCAGTTGTCTACGAGCTCAGGTATCGAAGCGGGCAACCTTGCCATCGTCCTATCTCCTCGCCTCTGCGCGCGCTTCGTGCCAGAGCCGATCCTGCGTGACGGCGAGCGACTTGCGGCGACACGTCGGGCAGATGTCCTGGTAGTGCATCTGGTCCTGGGCGTACCCAATCCCCAGGTCGGCCTGGACGCTCTTGAGGTCGCCAATCTGGAGTGCCGTTGCAAAGGGCCCGCCGCAGCTCGAACAGGCTGCGCTTCCCTGCTTCTGTCCCGCCTCCTTGTAGAACTTGATGCTCAGCTGCGCAGGGCGCTGGAACACGTGGAAGAACTTGCCGAACGGCAGATACAAGAGCGTGAAGATCACGGTTACGGCATGCAACTCGGACAAAAAGCCGTAGTGGATGCCCTTCATCAGATGGGTCGAGAGCGTGAGGAAGAGACCGGTGACCGAGACCGCAAACAACAACAACAACGGCAGCAGGTCGCTTTCGAATTGCTGTACAGCAAGCGCTCCGCGGTCCCGCCCGCGCCGATAGAGCGCAATGCCCACACCGATGAGCACCATCACGGCCGCGATGTCGAGAACGTTGAAGACGAGCGGTGCGAGCGGGCTCGACAGCGGGAATGAAAGCACCTTCACGCCGAACACGAACGCCTGATAGACGCCTGGCCCTTGCGGCGCGCTCTCGAAGTGGATCCATCCCCAGGACAGCGGAAATGTGACCGCCGCGGCCAGCAGACAGCCCCACGCGATGAACAGATGAGCAAACCAGCGCGCATGGGAGCGCTTCTCGATGAAGCGCTGGGCGACGATGTTGTTCCAGAAAAGGGGGAACAACTTCGCCAGGTTTCCTGGCAGGCGCGACGGAGCGAGGAACGTCTGCCAGCCACGCCGCCAATACAGCCGCGTGGGCGGACGGGACAGCCACATCGCGTAGCGGTAGGCGAGCCCGAACGCGCAGAACACCGACGCCCCCGCATAGGCAACGAGCGCGGGGTCGAAATCCCGTAGCTCGCGACTGCCAGAGTAGATCCCGACGATGACCAGCCCGGCTACGAACAGGCCCCACAATGTGGCCCGCCATGCGGCTCTGCGCTCGCTCCTCATTTCTCTTCGCTCCCCGGCGCCGGCCCGGGCTCGACACGGCGGGCCCACAGCGGGTAGTCGAGGCCGGCGAGGCGATTGATGCCGACTGCCTGGAGCGTGAGCACGATGACCGCGACCTCGATCAGGACCAGGTAGAGCGGCTTCGTGACGATTCCGAGCGAGACGATCAGCGTCGTGGCGCCGGCGGGCGGGTGCGCTGCCTTGAACAGGATCATCAAGCCGCCGGTTGCCGCGAGCGACAATGCCGCGGCAAACACCCGCGCCCCGTCGACCCCGACGCTGATGGTCGGTGGCGCGTGGGCCAGCCCAGAGACCAGCAGCGCTCCATAGCCGCAGCCGATGCCGATGGCATGGCCGAGCAGGGTGTGCCGCGGGCTCGCGGTCGGCGAAAGCGGCGTGAAGAAGAAGAGGAACGCCGTTGGACCCAGTGACGGAAACACGAACGGCGTCCCCGTGACCATGGCGACAGCAGACAGAAGCGCGATGGAGAGGAAGCCGTTCACAAACATGAACAGCGCCCACACGGGCCGCTCGGGGAAGTAGTCGAGCAGTCGGGTCACCTTGAGCCGCTGCGCAAGACCACGGATCACGTCCGGGCGCAGCAGCTCGAGCTCTCTCCTGCGGTGCTGGCGTATCGGCACTTCGCGCTCGACTATCGTGTCGGTACCTATGGGCTCCAAACGACGAGGATCAATGTGAGAGCAGATCCCGACTGTGACGAATGTCCGACCACAGCGTGGGCGGCCGGCCGGTGCGGCTGTTCGGTGCGGCGCACTGTTTTGTCGTCCTGCAAGAGCTACGATACATATCGTGCCACGATATGTCACGCTTTCGATTCACGCCGCGCTCGCTCCCGCGCGTCGTTCTCGTGGGATTCGACGCTCACGGCCGCTGTGGTGGCTCTGCTACTCTCCGGGCGTACCGTGATGATCGAAGCCCAGCGCGGCGCCCGGATCGGAGAGCGGGCATGAGCCGACGGCGCCTCGCGGATGCCGACTTCCAGGCCCTGGCGGCGTTCCGCTACGCTCTCAGGTGCTTCCTCGGGTTCAGCGAGAAGGCGGCGCGCGAAGCCGGGCTGACGCCAGCCCAGCACCAGCTCCTGCTCGCCATCCGGGGTTTCCCCGGCCCGGACGTACCAGCGGTGGCCGATGTCGCCGAGCGACTCCAGCTCCGCCACCATTCGGCGAGCGAGCTCGTGAAGCGCGCGGTAGCCCTCGGGCTTGTGCGCGTGCGCGTAGACGAAAGCGACGCGCGCGTGCGGCGTCTGGAGCTGACCGCGCGCGGCCATCGGATCCTCGAGAAGCTGACCCGGCTGCACCAGCAGGAGCTCGAGCGTTTCCGGGCAGAGCTGGCTCCGCTGTTCGGAGCGAGGCGGTAGCAGATCGCGCTTCGCCGGGCTTGGCCGCCCCCAACGGGGCCCGGCATCACATCGAGATCTGCGAGCCGACTTCCATCACACGCTGCGTCGGGATGTTGAAGAACGTCGTCGGGCGCACGGCGTTGCGGGCCATGAAAGCGTAGATCCGCGCGCGCCACCGGAACATGCCTGAGCCGCCCTCGGGCAGCACGACCTCGTTGCCCAGGAAGAACGTGGTGTGCTCGATGGGCGGCGTCGGCGTGTCGTCCCGCGCGAGTAGCGCGACGACGTCGGGGCTCTCCATGAAGCCGTAGCGCGCCACGACTCTGACAAATCCATCCTGCATGGGCTCGGTGGTGACCCGCTCGGCGACGGGAACGCGGGCGACCTCCTCGATCACGATGGTGATGAGCACGACCTGCTCGTGCACCGCGTGGTTGTGCTCGAAGTTGTTCATGAGCGCGGGAGGAGTCCCGGTCGCGTTGCTGGTCATGAACACGGCCGTGCCGGGCACGCGAGACGTGGGCCCGAGCTTCATCAGCTCGAAGAAGTCATCCAGCGGCACGATGCTCTCCTGAATCTTCTTGCCGAGGAGCTCCCTGCCCCTGCGCCACGTGCTCATGACCAGGAACACCAGCGCGCCCACGACCAGTGGGAACCAGCCACCCGCCAGGATCTTGACGATCATCGACCCGAAGAACGAGATATCGCCGACGAGGAATGTCCCGGTGACGGCCAGAGACGCCCACAGCGGCCAGCCCCAGAGTCGGCGGGTGACCACGAACGCGAGCACTGTCGTGATCAGCATGGTGGCGGTCAGCGCGACGCCGTAGGCCGCGGCGACGTTGCTGGAGTTCCGGAAGCCCACGACGACGGCTATCGTCGCGAGCATCAGCAGCCAGTTCACCTGGGGCACGTAGATCTGGCCCTGCTCGTGCGCCGACGTGTGGCGGATCAGGAGCCGCGGCAAGTAGCCCAGGTGCACGGCCTGGTAGGTCAGCGAAAACGCGCCCGAGATGATGGCCTGCGACGCGATGATCGCGGCCATCGTTGCGAGCACGAGCATCGGGTAGTGCGCCCAGGGCGGCGCCAGCAGATAGAACGGATTGTCCACGGTCGCCGGGTACGTGAGGACCAGCGCCCCCTGGCCGAAGTAGTTCAAGAGCAGGCAGGGAGCGACGAGACCGAACCAATCGAGCTGGATGGCTCGCTCGTGGAAATGGCCGAGATCCGCGTACAGCGCCTCGCCGCCGGTTGCCACCAGGAACACCGCACCGAGAACCAGGAAGCCCGCGAGCCCGTTCGCGATGAAGAAGCGCACGGCGTGGATCGGATTCAGGGCGGCGAGAACACCCGGATGCAGGAGAATGCCGTGGACTCCGAGCACGGCGAGCGTCAGGAACCAGACCACGATGACCGGTCCGAAGACCGCGCCCACGCCCGCCGTTCCGCGCCGCTGGAACAGGAAAAGCCCGACCAGGATGGCGACGCTCACCGGCACCACGTAGCGGGCAAACGACGCGTGCCCGACCTCCAGACCCTCCATCGCACCGAGCACGGAGATGGCGGGCGTCAGGACGCCGTCGGCGTAGAGCAGCGAGGCTCCGAAGAGACCCAGAGCCACGACCAGCCAGCGAGCGCGTCCTTTCACCTGCCCATGCACCAGGGCCATGAGCGCGAGGATGCCGCCTTCGCCCTTGTTGTCCGCCCGGAGCACGTACACGTGGTACTTGAGCGTGACGACGACGACGACCGTCCAGAAGATGAGCGACAGCACGCCGAGCACGTTCCCGGTGGACACCGGCACGCCGTGCTCTCCCTTGAAGCACTCGCGCACCGCGTAGAGCGGGCTCGTCCCGATGTCGCCGTAGACCACGCCCACGGCGGCCAGGCTCAGCCCGACGAGGTAGCGGCCGCGCGGGGCCGGTTTGTGATGATCGTGTGACGCGACGCCCTCGGGGGACGCTGCTTCGCTGGTTGATGCTGTCCGCGGTTCGACCATTGGCTCGAGTTCCTCCAGTGATCCTTGAAGTGGCTTCAATCAACGCCGCGAGACAGCTGCCCGCCGGCTTCGACACGATGCGTAGGCGCCGCCAGCGGCTGCCGCGGCCATCACTGCCAGGATCAAGAGAAGCAGCGCTCGCCCGAACGCCGTCCGGCGTCGCGGATCGGTTGCCGTGGCCCAACCTCTACCGAGCGCCCCGAGCGCCCCGCAGGTGGCGAGCACCATCATCGCGACGGCGAACGGAAGCAGGGCTCCGTGGAGCATTCCCTATCCCGGGTCGCGCGGGGCGACGTTCGAACCGACGGACCGACTGCCTGCGCAGATGGGCGAAGATCGCGCGCAGCGGCGCGATCGGCAGGCCAACGACGAGGGCAAGCGCCAGCGTTGCCGTCGCGCCGAACGGTTCCCGATTCTCGAGCGCCGCGGCAACCTGCGGCAGCGCGCTGATCCAGAGCAGCAGCGCAACGGACAGGAGGTCGGCGTCCCGCAGATGGCGCGAACGCGCCTGGGACGCCGGCTGGGCCGGAGTGCGGTACGGAGA
This sequence comes from uncultured delta proteobacterium, assembly GCA_963826085.1. Lineage (GTDB taxonomy): Bacteria > Myxococcota_A > Polyangia > Polyangiales > Polyangiaceae > CAWDXG01. The sequence goes on from CAWGVN010000001.1 coordinate 1,933,941, forward strand.
CGAGTACGACTGCATCCCTCGAAGCAGTGTGGCGTCTCGCAGGTAGGTGCTTCGCAAGGAACGGGGAAAGGATCATCAGGACTCTGTTAGCGCGCCGCGCGCTGCGCATCGGACGGCTGGCCACACCCGCGCAAAACGGAAAGCCCGGTCGCGCTCCCCACCGCGAACAGCAGCGCTGCCGCGAAGAGGACACCGCGGGGTTTGGCCTCCAACCCAGGCCGGAAGCGAAACGCAGCAATCAGCGCCATCAGCGTCCCCGACGCGACGCACACGATCGGCACGATAGCGAGCGCTTCAGCGGGGCCCACGACCCCCAGCATGCATTTTCGGGCGTATGGATCTTGTTAGGATCACTTCACGCCGAAGGCCGTGAGCAGCACGTCGATCAGCTTGATGGCCGGAAACGGGACGAGCAGACCCCCGAGGCCGTAGATCACGAGGTTCCGCCGGAGGACCTTGTCTGCGCCGGTGGCGACGTACTTCACGCCGCGCAGGGCAAGCGGGATGAGCGCGATGATGATGAGCGCATTGAAGATGACGGCGGCCAGGATGGCGCTCCTCGGCGACGACAGATGCATGAAGTCGAGCCGGCCGAGCGCTGGGTAGACCGACATGAACGCCGCGGGGATGATGACGAAATACTTGGCGACGTCGTTGGCAATGCTGAACGTGGTGAGCGAGCCGCGTGTCATCAGCAGCTGTTTGCCGATCTCCACGATCTCGATGAGCTTGGTCGGGTTGGAATCGAGGTCGACCATGTTCCCCGCCTCCTTCGCCGCCTGCGTCCCCGTGTTCATGGCAACCGCCACGTCGGCCTGCGCCAGCGCCGGCGCGTCGTTCGTTCCGTCTCCGGTCATCGCCACGAGGCGCCCCCCAGCCTGGTATTCGCGGATGAGCGCGAGCTTGGCTTCCGGAGTGGCCTCGGCCAGAAAGTCGTCCACGCCGGCTTCGGACGAGATCGAGGCAGCGGTGAGCTGGTTGTCCCCCGTGATCATCACCGTGCGGATCCCCATCCGGCGGAGCTCCGCGAAGCGCTCCTTGATGCCGCCCTTGACCACGTCCTTCAGCTGGATGACGCCAAGGACGCGCACGCTGCCACGGACGGTTTCGCCATCCTCACGCGCGTCGGCCTGCGCCACTACCAGGGGCGTTCCACCGTCCTTGGCGATGCTCTCCGCCATCGCGCGGGCCTCGGGGGGCATTTCGCCGCCGCTCTCCTCGACGAAACGCGCAATGCTGTCGACCGCACCCTTGCGGATCATGCGGCCGCCCAGGTCCACACCGCTCATGCGCGTCTGCGCGCTGAAGGGAACGAAGTGAGCCTCCAGATCCTCCACGTCGCGCCCGCGGATGCCGTAGCGCTGCTTGGCCAGAACGACGACGCTGCGCCCTTCCGGCGTCTCGTCCGCTAGCGACGCCAGCTGCGCGGCGTCCGCCAGAGCCTGGTCAGTGGTGCCCCGCGTTGCGAAAAGCGCGCTCGCCTGGCGGTTTCCCAGCGTGATCGTGCCGGTCTTGTCGAGCAGCAGAACGTCGATGTCGCCCGCGGCTTCCACCGCCCGCCCCGACATCGCGATCACGTTCGCCTGGATCATCCGATCCATGCCCGCGATGCCGATCGCAGAGAGCAGGCCGCCGATGGTCGTCGGGATCAGGCAGACGAGCAGCGCGACGACGACCGTGACCGTGACAGGACTGCCGCGCCCCGCGGCGTGCACGCTGTAGATCGAATAGGGAAGCAGCGTCACGCACACCAGAAGGAAGATCAGCGTCAGCGCGGCCAGCAGGATGTCGAGCGCGATCTCGTTGGGTGTCTTCTGGCGCTGGGCGCCCTCGACCATCGAGATCATCCGGTCGAGGAATGCTTCGCCCGCGTTCGCGGTGATGCGCACGATGAGCCAGTCCGACAGCACTCGCGTACCACCGGTGACCGCGCTCCTGTCGCCGCCGCTCTCGCGGATGACGGGCGCGCTCTCGCCGGTAATGGCGCTCTCGTCGACCGACGCCACGCCCTCGATCACCTCGCCGTCGCCCGGAATGAAACCGCCCGCCTCCACCAGCACCACGTCGCCCTTGGCCAGAGCGGAAGCGGGGACCTCCTCGTGCGGCGCGTCGCGCTCGGGCTGGCGCAGGCGGAGCGCCTGGATGTCCTTGCGCGCTTTGCGCAGCGTGTCGGCCTGGGCCTTGCCGCGGCCTTCGGCCATGGCCTCGGCGAAGTTCGCGAACAGCACCGTGAACCACAGCCCAGCGGAAACGGCGCCGATGAACCCCGGCGAGCCCGCGCCCGTGACCAGCAGAGCGCGCACGAACAAGAGCGTGGTCAGAAGGCTTCCGACTTCCACCACGAACATTACTGGATTTTTGAACTGATGGCGCGGATCGAGCTTCGTGAAGCTGGCGGCGAGCGCCTGCTGGACGATGGCCCGGTCGAACAACGGGCGGGCGCTGCCGCGGCCACCCTCCAACGTGGAGCGCTCGGCGGGACGCGTCGATGCGCGGTCGAGCTTCCGCTTGCTGTGACTTTCCGTGATCGCCATGGCTGTCCTGCTTTCAGCCCCCCGCGCTCGAGCGGTCGAGCGCGAGGTTCAGCTCCAGCACCTTGACCAGTCGATCGGGGGTGAGCGGCCCGCCCGGAGAGTATGCGTGCTGGTCGATGAGCGACTCGACGCGCCCCGGCGGCAAGCCGCGGGCGCGCGACACGCGCGCCGCCTGGTAGCGTGCGGCGCGCACGGTGATGTCAGGATCGAGCCCGCTTCCAGACGCAGCCGCCAGATCGGCGGGCAGGGGCCGCGCGGGCGTCGCGCCATACCTGGCGACGGTCGCGGTGGCGCGCTTCTCCAGGTCCGGGCTGGTCGGCGACTTGTTGCTGCCGCCGGCGGCCGCGGCGTTGTAGTCCACGGCGGACGGCCGCGGCCAGAAGTAGCGCGGCTCGGCGAAGCGCTGAGCGATGAGCCTGCTTCCAACGATGCGACCACCGGGAAGGGCGACCAGCGAGCCCTCGGCGCTGGCCGGAGAAATCGCACGGGCGAGGCCGAAGACCGCCAGCGCGTAGCCGGCGACGCAGACCACCAGGGTGGCGAGTGCGATGCGGAGACTGGCTGTGAGCGCGTGCATGGCGAGCCTAGAGCATGAACTGCAGGTGCTCGGCGACGGGACCGAGCGCTGCTGCCGGGAAGAACGTGAGGGCGCCCACGATGACGATGGTCGCCAGCAGCATCGCGCCGAACGTGGCGTTGTCGACCCCGAGCGTCCCGGCGGACTGCGCCGTGGCCTTCTTCGCGGCAAGCGAGCCGGCGATCGCCAGTGGCAGGATGATGGGAATGAAGCGCATGAGCAGCATCGTCGCTCCGGTCGCGACATTCCAGGCCACCGTCCCGTCGCCCAGACCTTCGAAGCCCGACCCGTTGTTGGCGGAGGCGGAGCTGAACTCGTAGAGGATCTCGGAAAAGCCGTGCGGGCCGACGTTGTTCAGCGCGTCGATGCCCCAGTGCGACACTGCGAAGATAGCCGTCCCCACCAGGATGAAAAAAGCGTGAGCCAAGAGCGCGACCGCAGCGAGCTTGACTTCGCGCGCTTCGACCTTGCGGTTCAAGTACTCCGGCGTGCGTCCGACCATCATTCCAGAGATGAAGACGGCCAGGATGACGTAGATGAACATGTTGATCATCCCGACGCCGACGCCTCCGAAAGTGGCGTTGAGCCACATCCCGATCATCGCGAAGAGGCCCGTCATGGGATTCAGACTGTCGTGCATCGCGGCGACGGAGCCGTTGCTGGTCGAGGTCGTGAGCACGGCCCAGAGCGGCCCGGTGGTTGCCCCCAGCCGGAGCTCCTTGCCCTCCAGGTTCGCGGTCACGTGATCGATGGGCAGATGCGCAAACGCCTGGGTCGGGGCCTGCTCGAACCAGACCGCACCGGCGATCTTCACCAGCAGAAGCAGCGCCATCACGCCGAAGATCAGGCTCGCGTGCTTCATGCGGGCGACGATGCGTCCGAACATCCACACGCACGCCATGGGAACAAGCAGGATCGAGATGATCTCCACGGCGTTCGTCCAGAACGACGGGTTCTCGAACGGGTGCGTGCTGTTCGGCCCGAAGAAGCCGCCGCCGTTGGTGCCGATCTGCTTGATCGCGACGAACGCGGCGACGGGCCCGCGGGCGATGACCTGTCCGGCGCCTTCGAGCGTCGTCGCGTGCACGGCGCCGTGGAACGTCATGGGTACGCCGCCCAGCACGAGCAACACGGCGACGACGAAGGCGACCGGCAGGAGCACGAGAAAGCCCGCGCGCTGCACGTCCACGAGGAAGTTCCCGAGCGCCTTCCGGCCGGCAAGCCCGCGCGCCAGCGCCGCCAGGGCCGCAATGCCCGTCGCGGCCGAAACGAACTGCAGCCACATCAGCGCCCCGAGCTGGGAGAAGTAGCTCAGGGTCGTTTCGCCGGAGTAGTGCTGCAGATTCGTGTTCGACGTGAACGAGGCCACCGTGTTGAAGATCGTATCGCCGCGGATCGCCTTCATGCCGTCGGGGTTCAGCGGCAGGTGCTGCTGGAGCGCGAGGATCGCGAAGCCGACGACGAACATCACGACGTTGAAAGCGAGCATCGTGAGGACGTACTGCCGCCAGTCCTGCTGCCCGCGGCCCGCCCTGCCGGCGATGGTCTGGAACAGCCGCTCCAGCTTCCCGCGCCGCGCTCCGGCGCCGTCGCCGGGGTCCAGGGCCCACTTCATGTAGTGGCCAAGCGGCCACGACAACAGCGCGCTGCCACCCACGATGACGACGACGAAGACGAGCGCGGTCATGAGCCCTTGTGCGGCGACGCCGTGCGCGACGTTGCTTCGGTCAGCCCGAAAAGCAGCGCAAAGCAGCCGAGGCCCAGGCCGAGATAGAAGAGGGCCGTCATTGCATCGACTCCGGCTTCAACATCGCAACCAGGAGATAGATGAACAGGCCGATGGCCACGGCGAGACCTGTCCAGTAGAGCGTCGTCACGGTCGGATCCCCCTTCTGGCGTCGGGTTTCGACGCGCCAGTCCCACGACGGGACCTGCAACAACTGCACCATGCGCAGCTCGGCCCGCGCCGCTCACGCAGGCGCGCAAGGACTGCGTGGAGCAGCGCAACGGGCACCACGATGACGAACGCCAGGGCGAGCGTCGCATCGGTGCCGAACGTTTCCCCGTGAACGAGCGCTGCAACGAGCCGAGCCAGCGCGGCAATCCAGATCAGCGCGGCGATAGGGACGAGATCGGTGTCCTGCAGGGGGCGAGGCGCCGCCGACGACGCCGGCCACGCTGGAGTCCGGTATGGAGACGGAAACTTCGTCATCACGGGGGCAGTGTGACGATCCGCACATCGATGATTCGCAAGGATGGGAGGAGTCCTTGTGAGGATTCCGTTAGCGCGCCGCCCGGGTTGTGGCCCGCGCCGGCGCTATTCGTCCTTCAAACGATATCCGACGCCCGGCTCGTTCAGCAGGTAGCGAGGCCGCGCGGGGTCCGGCTCGAGCTTGTGCCGGAGCTGGCCCATGAAGACGCGGAGGTAGCCGGTGTGCTCGACGTAGGCGGCGCCCCAGACCTCTTTCAGGAGCTGGCGGTGCGTGACGACGCGGCCGGCGTAGCGGATCAGCACGGACAGGAGCTTGTACTCGGTCGGCGTCAGGTGCACTTCGCTGCCGCCGGCGAACACCTGGCGGCGCGCGAGATCGACGCGCAGACCGCCGACCTCGAACACGGCGTCCGGGCTGTCCGTGGCCCGGTCGGCGACGTGTCGCAGCGCCACGCGGATCCGCGCCAGAAGCTCGCCGGCGCTGAACGGCTTGGTCAAGTAGTCGTCGGCGCCTTCGTCGAGCGCGCGGATCTTGTCCTCGTCGCGGCCCCGCGCGCTGATCACGATAATTGGCGTCCGCGTCCATTCGCGGAGGCGCGTCGTCACCTCGATGCCATCGATGTCGGGCAGGCCGAGATCGAGCAGGATCACGTCGGGATTGCGCGTCGCGGCCTGCGCCAGGGCGTCCTTTCCGCTCGTCGACTCCACGAGGCGGTAGTCGTGCGCTCCGAGCGTCGCCCGGAGGAACTTGAGCACCTGCGGCTCGTCTTCGACGATCAGGACCAAAGGACCTTGTGTCGCCATGGCGTTACCCATCCTGTAGCTCCGGTAGACTGCCAGCGGGAGGCAGACCCTCCAGCGGAATCGTGAAGCAGAACGAGGCGCCGCCGCCCGGTCGGGCTGCGGCCTGGATGCGCCCGCCGTGCGCCGCGACGATCGCGCGGCAGATCGCCAGGCCGAGGCCGACCCCCGGACCGCGGCTCGCGTCGCCACGGTAGAATTTGTCGAACACGCGAGACTCTTCGCCCGACGGCAGGCCAGGGCCGCGGTCGGCGATCTCGATCTCGACCTCGCCTTCCAGGCTGCGCGCGGAGATGTCGATGCCTGTTCCCGAAGGCGTGTGACGCGCGGCGTTCTCGAGCAGATTGACGAGCAGCTGCTCGATCAAGACGGCATCGAACGGAGCCGAGAGGTCGCCGGGCACACGCGTGGTGACGTCGCGATCGCCGAGCAGCGACTCGACGCGATTGAGCGCCGCGCCGACCACTTCCTCGACGGCCTGCCACTCCTTCTTGATGACGACGCTGCCCGATTCCAGTCGCGTCATGTCGAGCACGTTCGAGATCAGGCGCTCGAGGCGATTGGTTTCCTCGATGATCGTTTCGAGGAGCTCGCGGCGTGTCGAAGGCGGCAGCTTGCCCTCGTCGTCCGCGAGGGTGGTCGCGGCGCCCTTCATGGCGGCCAGCGGGGTGCGGAGATCATGCGAGACGGAGCTCAAGAGCGTGCTGCGCAGCCGCTCGGTCTCGACGACGACGCGCGCCTGCTCCGTTTCGGCGGCGAGCGTCGCGCGCTCGAGCGCTATCGCCATCTGCGAGGCGAAGGCGTCCGCCAGCCGGCGCTGCTCGGGATCGGTGAAGCGCTCGGGATCGTCGGCGAAGAAGCCGAGCACGCCGATGGGCTCCCCGCCGCTCGAACCGGCGAGCGGCAGGTAGTATCCGGCATCGCCGGGGACCGTGCTCGTGCCGTGACCGGCTTCGCGTCGGTTCGACCACACCCAGCCGGCTACTCCGATCTCGCGCGCCCCTGGGGTCACAAGCCCAGCGGTCGAATAGCTCGGCGCAAGCGTTCCCGCGCCGTCGCGCTCGAACAGCGCGAGCCGACACTCGAGCGCGCTCTCGATGTGCGACGTAGCCGCCCTCACCAGGGCGGGGCCTCCCTGCGTGCGCGCGAGCTCGCGGCTCATCGCGTACAGCATCGCAGTCCGCCGCTCGGTGCGATGGGAGATGAGCGCCTGATCGCGCACGCGCTGCATGAGGCCGGTGACGATGAGCGCGACCACGAGCATGACCCCGAACGTCACCAGGTAGCGCAGATCCGCGACCGCAAACCGGTAGTACGGCGGCGTGAAGAACAGGTCGAAGGCGAGCACTCCCAGCGCCGCCGCGAGAACCGCAGGCCGGAATCCGGAACGGATCGACACGACCACGACGCCGAGCAGGTAGATCATGACCACGTCCGGCAGATCGCTCCGTCCGAACAGGAGCGCCCCGAGTGCGGTCGCCAGCACGATGACCAGGATCGCAACGGCGTAGCCCCGGGCAGTCGTGCGCGGCCCTGCGCGCGATTGCGGTAGCGCTTGTTCGGGCTGTTCGCTCTCGCCCGCCGTGACGTACACGTCGATGCCGCTCCCGCTGCCGAGGATCAGCTCGTCGACGAACGGCGTCGTCACGCGATCGCGGAACCTGCGCGTTCGAGGCTTTCCGGCGACAATCTTGGTCACGTTGTGCTCGCGCGCGAACGCCAGGATCTCGCTGGCCGCGTGCTCGCCCGTGAGCGTCACGGTCTCGGCGCCGAGGTGCTCGGCGAGGCGCAGGTTCGCCGAGACGCGCGCGCGGTCGCGCGGCGGCAGGCGCAGCGTCGAGGGCGTCTCGACCATCACGGCGTACCAGCGGCTGCGGAGCCCGGCCGCCATCCTGCGTCCGGCCCTGAGCAGATCCGCGGAATATGGGCTCGGGCTGATGCACACCAACAGGCGGTCGCCGGCGCCCCATGTCTGCTCGATGCCGTGCGCGCGGCGGTACTCGTCCATCTCCGCATCGACGCGCTCCGCGGTGCGTCTGAGCGCCAGCTCGCGCAGCGCGATCAGGTTTCCCTTGCGAAAGAAATTCCGGAGAGCGCGCTCCGCTTGCTCGGGAATGTAGACCTTGCCCTCGCGCAATCGCTCGAGCAACTTGTCCGGCGGAAGGTCGATGAGCTTGATCGCGGCCGCTTCGTCGAGGATGGAGTCCGGCACGGTCTCGCGCACGCGGATGCCGGTGATCTGCGCGATCACGTCGTTCAGACTCTCCACGTGCTGCACGTTGAGCGTCGTGAACACGTCGATACCCGCGTCGAGCAGCTCCTCGACATCCTGCCAGCGCTTCGGGTGGCGCGAGCCCTCGGCGTTCTCGTGCGCCAGCTCGTCGACGAGCAGCACGTCCGGATGCCGCGACAGCGCCGCGTCGAGATCGAGCTCCTCCAGCGTGCGGCCGCGGTATTCGATCGGCTTGCTGGGCAACAGCTCGAAGCCGGCCAGCAAGGTCGTGGTCTCGAAGCGTCCGTGGGTCTCGACCACGCCGGCGACCACGTCGATGCGTTCGACGTCGCGCTTGTAGCTCGCTTCTTCCAGCATCGCGAACGTCTTGCCGACCCCTGGCGCCGCACCGAAATAGATCGTCAGCTCTCCGCGAGCGTGCCTGCGCTCCTCCTGCTGTACCTGTCGCAGCAGGACGTTGGGATCGGGCCGCGGGGCGGTCATGTGTCGAGCACTCATGCCACAGGCCGTGCAAGGAAGATGCAAGGACTGGACCCGGGTGCGCTTCCTACTGTCGAGGACCAGAGACGCCCGCGCAGGAAACCTGCGAAGCAGATGTCGCCCAACGAATAGCGACTCCGCGCCATGCCGCTTCGGGTACCTAGGTACGCCAACCCCGACACAAGTACGAACTTCAGCGTCCGGTTTCGTGTCGAGCCGCGCCGTAGGCGCCGCTCCCGGCCTACTCCGACCGAGCCACCCCGCATCGTCCGGCTGATGAGCCTGGCGGACGAGTGGCAGCACATGCTCGACGCGGGAATGGTCCGGAACCGGGCGGAGCTTGCCAGGCAAGCCGGCGTGTCCGCGATGTGGGTCACGCATGTGCTGGCGCTCCTGAAGCTGCATCCGGAGATCCAGGCGTGGGTGCGGGCGCTGCCGCCGGGGACGCCGGAGAGGTATGTGACGGAGCGGAGGTTGCGGGTGGTGGGGAAGCTGCCGCTGGCGCGGCAGCTCACGGCGACGCGCCATACATGGCCGCGCGGCGGTTCGATTTGAAGAACGCGGCTGCCGCGGTGGTCGGCGCCCGCAATCCGCTCTAGCCCAGCCTGCGCCACACCCCGAGCGGCAGCAAGCCAAGCAGAAGGACCAGCGGCGTGCCGCTCTGCTGGCGGCGACCGGCAGTGCGGCAGCCGCAGGAGCTGTTGTATCCCATGGCGTCGAAACCGGGGTCGAGGACGCCGCCATCGCTCCCGGGAAACGCGCACACATGCGAGGCGGTGCATTCGCCGAGGGGATCGCAGTCCGTGTTGTCCTGGCACCGGGTCCGGCAGCTCCCCGTCGCAGGGTCGCACAGGAACGGCGTGCACCTGGTGTTGTCGTAGCGCCCCAGCGACTCGCTCAGGTCCGCGGAGCACCCGCTGCCGATCGGGACGCAGGTCTGCTGCAACGAGCAGTGGAAGTTGACCGCGCAATCGCTGTCGACAGTGCAGTAGTCCGGACAGGTCCCCGACTGGCCGTCGCAGACGAACCCATAGCCGCAGTTGACTCCCCCCACGTGTACCGGAGTGCAGCCGCCTTCGTCCGTGGCACCCTGGGCGAGGGAGCACACTTCGCAGCCGCCCGCGCAGGGCGTGTCGCAACAGATGCTGTGGACACAGTTGCCCCCGGTGCACGCGCTTCCGTGCGTGCAGGAAGTGCCGGGCGCGCCGGGCGCAACGCAGGTTCCGGTTGCGATGACGCAGGCCTGTCCGGCAGCGCAGTCGCTGTCGGCGAGACAGGCACAGTGGGCGAGTGAACCGTTGCAGGCGAGCGGGGCGCACGACGGCGATCCGGGCGAGCCCTTGGCCACGATGGCGCACGTTCCATCGACTGCCGCGCCCGCGGCGACGGAACAGGCGTCACACGCTCCGCTGCACGCCGTGTCACAGCAGACGCCGTCTGCGCAGTGCGCGCTCGCGCAGTCGGCATCCGTGGTGCACGCCGTGCCGTCTGGCGGACCCCGATGGAACGCCCACACCTGGCCGCCGTAGAGCCAGAGCCCGATCAGGGCCAGGTCGGGCGAGAGCGCGACCGGGATGCCGAACCCGGTGAACTGGTTGCCATTCTGCGCGACGAGCTTTTGCTGCTCGGTCCACGTCGTGCCGGAACGCACGAACACGTGCGCCGCACCGGAGTCGCCGTCGTCGCGGGTGGCGCCGACGAGCGCGGTGTCGCCCGAGAGCGCGACGGGGTCTGCTCCCGGCGGCGGCTGGTTCGCGGGGATGGGCAGCTTCTGTTGTTCGCTCCACACGCCCGCGACGCGGACCAGCACGTAGGCGCCGCTCGTGGCACCCACCACGGCCGTGTCGCCGTCGAGCGCAACCGAAGCGCCGAAGGCGTCGTGCGGAGCCGCGTCGCTGGCCGACAGCTTCTGCTGCTGGGTCCACACGCTTCCGGAGCGCGTGAAGAAGTAGACGGCGCCGGGCGTCGTGTCGGTGTAGGAGACGCCGACGAGCGCCGTCTCGCCCGAGACGGCCACCGGACCCCCGAAAGCGGCGTACGGCGAGCTGTCCGCTGGGACCAGCTTCTGTTGCTCCGTCCACGTGCTGCCCGAACGCACGAACACATAGGCCGAGCCGGAACCGAGCTCGCTGCTGCCGACGACAGCCGTGTCGCCCGAGAGCGCCGCCGACACACCGAAAGTGCTGTTGGGCGCGCCGTCTCCAGGCAGCAGCATCTGCTGGAGCATCCAGGTCGTCCCGGACCGGACGAAGACGGCGCCCGCGTTGTCGATGTTGTTGTCTCCGATCCTGGTCGCGAGGGCCGTGTCGCCGTCGAGCGCAACGGCAGTGCCCAGCTCGTCGCCCACTTGTCCATCGGGAAGCGTGAGGAGCTGCTGCTCCGCCCAGCTCGTTCCCGACCAGACCAGCGTGTAGACGGCTCCGCCCCCGACGTGGTGCACGTCGCCCGCCAGCGCCGTGTCCCCGGACATCGCGATCGTCGTGCCGAAAACGGAACCGAACTGCTTGTCGCTCGCTTCCACGACCTGGGTCTGGACCCACACGTCCGGAGAGAGCGCCGCCGGCGCACCCGCCACGTGCTCGGTCGTGTCGCGCCGGTCGCCGCTGCACGCAACAGCCAACCCCACGCACGCTATGCCGACCAGAAGCGAAGCACGCCCCATTGGAAACCCTCCCGGGGACACCCAAGGTACCACGAGTATCCCATATCCGGAGCGCTGCCGCATTGTCACCCGTGAGGGGCGCAAGTAGCAGAGGGCTTCTGCCATCGGGGCACTGGAAGAGCCGCAGCCCGTCCCGCAGCTTCCACTCGGGTAGTGTGTCCCGCGCCGTGCATACGAGCCCAAGCAGGTTCGATGCCGCGTTCAAGGCGGAGGCGGTGCGGCTCTGCAAGGCGGTGATCGCAGCAGCGCCGGCCGGTTCCAGCTCAGCTCGTACGCTGAAAGTCCGGCACCGTGTCCAGCGCCTTGTCGAACGATGCGACAACTCCGATAGCTCCCTCGCGCTGGAGCACCACGAGCAATGCATCGTTGAAGTTGATCACGCCGTCCGACGCATCGACTACGTCGAGGATCGCATCGAAACGTGCGGCGATATCCGCGCTGACGTTCGCAATGGCTCCCGCGCCATGCCAGCTCCGAACCTCGCTGGTGACGTGACGTAGGTCGGTTTGCTTCGCGCGCCGTTCCTGTGCCCGCCGGCAGATCACCGAGATGGCCTCTGCAACAAGCACGTCCAGAATCAGCGGCACGTGGCCGTCTCGCTTCAGTTGGCCGAGAAGCGCTACGGCGCGAGCGTTGTGGACATCCGCTTTGTCGAGGAAGCCGACCAGGACGTTCGCGTCGAGGACAACCTCAGCCATCGTAGAGCGCCCGCGTGTCTTCGACGGCGTCGCCGCCCAAGCTCACGACTCCGCGGGCCTCCTCGAGAACCTCCCAGCTCATCGTCGGGTACCGACCACCACTCTGGCTGGCGGCCTCCGCGGCGTGCATCACCAGCTCTCGCTCGGACGGCTGGAGCGAAGCCAGTTGCTTGACCAACGGTTCAAGTGCCTTGGGAACGGCGAGCAACCCGGGAGCTGGTTTCGACTGGGCCATCAACGAGATCATAACACCGTCGACTGGCGCCGCCCGGACAGCACCGAATTGGCCGGGAACGCGCGCACCAGCGCATATGATCTGACGGTACGCCCGGCAGGATTCGAACCTGCGACCGGCGGCTTAGAAGGCCGCTGCTCTATCCAGCTGAGCTACGGGCGCGAGCGCCGTCCGGGTGGCAGACGGCCCGCGCAGCGTAGCCCAGGAGGCCGCCGATGGCAGCCGGTGCGGGCTCTTCTGGGCCCCCATGATGGCGCACAGGCCGACCGTGCCGTGACGCTCGCGCGGCCCGGGGTGCAGGAGTATTCTCCGCCGCCATGAGGGGTCTCTACCTGAGCCTGATTGGTTGTGCGGCGGCACTAGCCGTCGCGTGCGGCGGAAGCCAGCCTCCCGCCGAGACACCGGAGCCGCCGGCTCCGGCGCCCGAGCCGCCTGCGGCCAGCGCACCCGCGGAGTCGGCTACACCCAGCGAGGAAGCTCCGCCCAAGGACGACAACGGAGACAACGGCGACGACAGCTCGTCGTCCGACGACTCCGACAAGCCCAAGAAGATGGACACGGTGGAGCCGAAGTTCACCGACAGCATGACTGTGGACCAGGCGATCAACGCCGTGCCCCAGGGGCTGCCCCGCGAGAACGTCGACCAGGACGAGCTGTCCAAGCCGCTCACCGACTTCAAGGTCTACAAGCCCTGCAAGCCGCGGCCGAACGAGCACTTCAAGCTGAAGGTCGCCATCTGGGACGGCAAAGCCGTCGGCGTCGACGTGATCACCACTCCCAAGAACCAGAAGCTCGCTGCCTGCATCGACAAGCAGATCCGCGGCCTGACCTGGAAGGATCCGGTCAAGTCGCTGAACACGATCGAGTACGCTTTCTAGATCCTCGCCTGCGAGCGTCGCATCGGGCGGCGCTCACGGCGCTCAGCTTGCCGCCGGCTCCGCGGGATCGAACGCTTGCCCCTGCGACTGGGCGACGGCCACCTGCTCCGACGTGCGGCCGAAACGCCGCTCCTTCTGCGAGTACACCTCGATGGCGTCCAGCAGCGTCTGCGGCGTGAAATCCGGCCACATGATCGGCATAAACGACAGCTCCGCGTAGGCCGCCTCGAACAGCAGGAAGTCGCTGAGCCGGCTCTCGCCTCCGGTCCGGATCAACAGATCCACGTCCGGCAACGAGTGCGTGGTCATCTCGCGGTGGAAGAAGCGCTCGTCGATCTCCTCGGGCAGCACCAGCCCGGCGCGGGCACGTACGGCGAGCGCGCGCGCTGCCTCCACAATGTCCTGCCGCCCGCCGTACGACAGCGCGAGGGTGAGAGTCATGCGATCCCCGTCGGCCGTGTATGCGATCAAATCTTCGACGGCATGGCGCGTAACGGTGGGCAGCTCTTCCAGCTGACCGATGACGTTGACGCGGATACCGTTCTGCCGGAGCTCGGCGCGCTCCTGCTTCGCGAAGTCGACGAGCAGCCGCATCAGCGCCTCGACCTCGCCGCGCGGGCGCGCCCAGTTGGCGACGCTGAAGGCGTACAGCGTGAGGTACTCGATGCCGACACGCGCGGCGGTCTCCACCGCATCGCGCACGGCGCGTGCGCCTTCCGCGTGCCCTTCGGCGCGCTCGAGTCCGCGGGATTTCGCCCAACGGCCGTTGCCATCCATGATGATCGCGACGTGGCGGGGGAGGCGGGTCGTATTCTCCACTCTGTTCTCTCTTCTTGAAGGTTCGAAGCCTGGCTACGAGGGAGCCTGGCAGATGGAACGCCGGCTCTCGCGCAACGTGTGTGGAGGTTCCGAGGAAAACGCGCGGCTCGCGGCTGAGCATGCGCGCAGCCTGCATCGGTCATCGTGGTCGCTAACACACTGGATCTATTAAGGATTCAGTCGGACCACGAGCTGGGTGGCGGGCTGTCGCGCTCGTCTCCGGGGTCGCCTTCGCGCTCCGGGGCCTGGTCCTTCTGCTCGCTGGCCCAGCGGCGCGCGGGCGGCAGCGTCACCCTGAACACGACCTCGGGCGGCCCCGGGGCCCTCAAATCCACCTGTCCGCCGTGTGCTTCCACCACCGCGCGCACGATCGGAAGACCTAGACCCGACCCGCCCTTGTCCGCGCGCGTCGTTACGAAACGGCGAAACAGGCGCTTCTTCACGTGCTTGGCCACGCTGCCGCCGCTCTTGAACTCGAGCACCACGCTGCTCGCGTCGCGGCGCACGTTCACGTTCACGTCCGCGCCGGGCTCGGAGTGGACGAGCGCGTTGTCGAGCAGGTTCGCGACGGCGCGGCCCAGCCAGTCGTCGTCGCCGCGGACGCGCGTGTCGCCTTCTATCTCGAGGTGTACGCGCTCGCTGCCCGATGGCAGCGCAGCGACGGACGACGCGACCAGCTTGCCGAGCTCGATCGGCTCGAACGACTCGACTCCGCGTGCCTCGATCCGCGCCAGGCTGAGCAGATCGCCGAGCAGCCGTTCGATGCGTTCAGTCGATTCACGGATGCGCGCGATGAAGCGCCGCGCCTCTTCCGGCTCTTCCAGCGCGCCCTCGTCGAGCAGCTCTGCGCTGGCGCGGATGGCGGCCACGGGGTTCTTGAGCTCGTGCGAGAGATCCGCGGCGAAGGTCTCGACGAAGGGGCGTCCTTCCAGCTGGCGACGCATGGAATCGATGGATCGCGTGAGCCGCATCACTTCCCTGCCGAAGGCAACGGGCGGAGCGGCGCCGCTCTCGCCCGCGCTCAGCCGCTCGCCGAACGCCGTGAGCGCCTCGATAGGCATGGCAATGGCGCGGCCGATCCAGGCGGCGGCGAGCGCAGCCACGGCGCCCAGCACCAGGCTGATGACGAGCACCGTCGGCGCGAAATCGGCGAGCAGGCGCCGCATCACCACGGTCGGCTTCACCACGCGCACCGAGCCCACGTCCCTGCCGTGGACCTTTATCGGCGCGTCCACGAACACCGTCCCGGGCTCTCCGCGCGCGCTCGGCTGCCCCAGCGGGAACAGTACGTTGCCGTCGGGATCCAGCACTTCCAGGCGGAGATCCGCGCCCCGGTCGCGCTCCTCCTGCAACTTGCCCGCGATCTCGTGCACGGTCATTCCCGTGCGGTCCATCTCGCCCTCGATCATGCCGGCGATGGAGACGGCCTCGTCGCCCGCGGCCTGGGAAGCGAGCCTGACGGCGCGCGCCTCGATGCGGTCGATCACCATCAAGCCCAGGCCGAACGCGAACGCGCCGACGATCACCGCCAGCGCCAGGAACACCTGCATGCGGATCGACATGCCGCGCGTGCGCGTGCGCAGCAGGCGCGACACGATGAACGCGACGAACAGGATCAGGCCGATGGACGCGGCCGCGACGACGATGAGACGTATCACGTGCCGTTCGTCGCAGACGGCGAGTCGGTGACGCGATAGCCGACGCCGCGCACGGTTTCGATCAGCCCGGGGTCGCCGCCCGCCTCGGCCACCTTCTTGCGCAGCGACTTGACGTGCGAGTCCACCGTGCGATCGCTGATCGCGAAACCGTCGCCCCAGACGCGGTCGATGAGCTGCGCGCGCGTGTAGACGCGCCCTGGGCTCTCCAGCAGGCTCGTCAGGAGATCGAACTCGACGCGCGTGAGCTCGAGTGGGTGCCCGGCAACCTGGGCGCGGCGCGTCGGTTCGTCGACGGAGAGCGCCGGAGACGATGTCTGGGCACCCGGCACGCGCTCCAGGTCTCCGGTGCGGCGCAGCACGGCGCGCACGCGCGCGACGACCTCGCGCGGCGAGAAAGGCTTGGTGACGTAGTCGTCCGCGCCGGTTTCGAGCGCGGCAACGCGATCGGCCTCGCTGTCGCGACTGGAGAGCACGATGATCGGCGTCGATTCGCCGGCCGCACGCAGCCGGCTGATGAGGTCGAAGCCGCTGCCGTCGGGCAGCATCAGATCCAGCACCACCAGCTCGCTGTCCGGCAGCCGCTCTTCGGCTTCTGCGCAGGTGGCGGCGGTGACGGCCGAGAAGCCGTCGCGGCGCAGCGCGTACGCGACGCTCTCGGCGATTGCCGGTTCATCCTCCACCACAAGGATCCGCTGCGCCATCCGGCCGAAGGCTAGCACCAAAAATCAGCGGCCGCCGAGCAGCGCCTGCACCAGTGAGGGAATGGATCCGGGCAGCCGCTCGAGCTGTTCGACCACGGGATGCATGCCCGCGAAGTGCACAACGACGCCGCCCGGGCGCACTTCGATGTGACCGGAAAAGCCCCAGCTCGCGAGCAGCTGTCGGGCAGCGGGCGGCAGCGCCGCGACCGCTTCTGATGCCGAGGCAGCAAACGTCGCCATGGCGCGATCCCATACCGGGTCGCCGAGCTCCACGCGCGGCGGCGGCGGGTTCTCGAGAAACGTGACCCGCGTGTTGAAGTGCTCGCCTCCGCGCGCCGCGGCTCTCCGCCGGAACCCCGGGTGGGTCACGAACGTGACCAGCGTACGGTCGAGCGGTTCGCTGTCGAGCGGCGCCAACCACGGCTCGGCGACGGTGACGCTGCCAGGCCCCAGCGCCCAGGAGACGCTGTTGAACCAGGCCTCGGGACTGACCATCGTGTCGTACGGCTCCCAACCCCGGAACCAGCGCTGGTCGGGCCAGCCCTCGTACGCATAGCGCCGCTGGCGTGCCCAGGCGGCGATCCGTTCCGAGCCGGGCGGGAGATCAGGTGCTTCGGCCGTGCGACCCATGTTCCGACGTGCCCTCCTTGTCGCTTGCGATGGATAGCATGACCCGGAGCCGCGTCGCCTTGACGCCCGCAAGCCGGGGCGGCTACCACAGCGCTCGTGACGACGTTCCGGCCGCTTTTCGCCGGACGAGCTCCTGGTCACGACGAGGGATCGAACATGATGCGTCTGGACGAACGGTCGCCGAAGGGCAGAGCTCCGATCCGCTGGGTCGGCGCGTTCGCGCTCGGCATGGGCTTGTTGCTTCCCTGCCTGCCCGGTTGCGGTGGCGGACCCGAGCAGCCGGCCCAGAGCCCCACGCAGAAGCACAACGAGGAAAAGGCCCAGAGGCTGCTGGACCGGGCCCGCACCGAGCACAGCGCCGACCGCTACCGCCTCATCATCAGCCGTTTCGGCGACACGAAAGCGGCGGGCGAAGCCCGCGACGAGCTGGCGGCGATCCTGATCGACCAGGCGAAGAAGGCGATCGCGAAAGACGACTGGGCTACGGCCGAAGACAGGACCGACGAAGCGCGCATGTATGCCGGCCTCGACCTCACGCAGAAGGCGATCGAGCTTCAGAACGAGATAGACGACCACCGTGCGGCCTTCGTCGCCAGCGCCGCCGGCAAGGATGCGGCCCAGGGCAAGTGCGCGAGCGCGCTCAAGCGGGTCGCCGTGCCGCTCCGCAAGAAGCCGCGCCCCCGTTTCAAGACGGAGCTGCAGAAGCGCGCGCGCAAATCGCTCATCGACTGCCTTTCGAAGAAGCTCGCGACCGACGTAGACGCGGGCAATCTCGAGCCCGCCCGCATGATGCTGGAAACGCCCGACGCCACCACCGCGCTGTCCGAGGCGGGCTACAAGGAAGCGCACGGCGTCCTGCAGAAGCTCATCGTCAAGCGCAGCACCTCGGGTATCCAGCCGCTGCTCGCCCAGAACAAGTGGATGGACGCCATCGCCAAGCTGCAGGAGATGAAGAAGGCGAACACCCTGAACGATCAGGAATACGAGGTCGCATTCAGCATCGTGCAGGACGCCATCCACGCGCATCTGCTCGACGTTGCGAAGAAAGGGCTCACGGCGAAGAAGCCGAGCGCAGTCGCCGATGACATCGCTGCCCAGGTCAAGATCGCAGACTGGAAGCAGATCCCGGACGACCTGACGGCGGAGCGGGCCGTCCTGGCGGTCGCGGTCGAGTGCGAGAAGCTGCACTGCCGCATGCAGAAGCCCGTGCCTGCCTGGGCCTGGGGCGCCATCGTCGTGCATACGCCTGCCGATGCGGCCGGCGCACAGACCGCGAAGATCAAGCACGCGCAGAAGGTGTGGGTACTGGGCAAGGGCCCGAAGAACTCGCTGGTCGCGCTGAAGGACCCGGGAAAGCTCGCGGAAGATCAGCTCTTCGCCAAGGCGACTGGTTGGGTCGATCCGGCGCACCTCGAGAGCGTGGACACCGACATGTGGCTGCCGCCCACCGACCAGCTCGCCGGCGTGCGCGTGTGGGGTCCGCTGCGGCCGCCGAGCAAGGACTACCACCTCGGCATCGTCAAGCGGGTCGACGGGAAGAAGGCCATCGTGACACGCATCGCCGACAGCCTGGACGCCACCGTGCCCCTGGGCTCGCTCCGCATCGGCAAGCTGGAGAAAGGCCTGAAGGTGATGGCGTTCTGCGAGGACGAGCTGCATCTGCGTCCGGCCAAGGTCGACAGCGTGGTGACCGAAACGGCGGGCGTGCCCCAGGTCAAGGTCAAGTGCGACCAGGGTGACCTCATGAAGGTCGAGGTCGGCGGCTCCATCACGTCGAAAGCCGCGTGGTTGCCGCCGCGCAAGCCGTAGGCGAAAACGGGGGGGGCCGGGATGAAGACGCTTCTGCTCCTCAGACACGCCAAGTCGAGCTGGGACGAGCCCGGGCTCGACGACCACGACCGTCCGCTCAACAAGCGCGGCAGGAAGACCGCGCCGCGCATGGGCCAACTACTGCGCGACGAGGACCTGGTGCCGGACGCCGTGGTGAGCTCCAGCGCTGTGCGCGCGGCAACGACGGCGGAGCTGGTGGCACAAGCGTGCGGCTACGAGGGCGAGATCGACCGGCGCCGCGCGCTCTATATGGCGGCACCGCGCGCGTACCTGCGTGTCATCAACGAGCTGCCCGACAAGACAACGCGCGTGCTCGTCGTCGGGCACAACCCCGGCATGGAGGATCTGCTCGAAGCGCTGTGCGGCCGCGCCCAGCGCATGCCGACCGGCGCGCTGGCGGTGCTCGAAGTCGACGTGAAGCACTGGAGCGATGTCGAGCTCGATGGGCGGACGCGGTGTCTGAAGGTGTGGAGGCCGAAGGAGATCGAGTAGGGCTCGGCTCGCCTTCACCTCGTCCCGCGTGTCGAGCGGCGCGCCCAGGGTTTGTGCTTGATCAGCGCGTAGGCGTTGAGCGGCGCCCAGACCACGCCGACGAGACCGCCGATGCTACGACGACGAACACGGTGATTTGCCCGGCAAGCCTAGCGCTGTCGCGGGGACATCAGTGTTCGCGGTGACGTGCGGGTTTGTCCGGGTCGCCACGGACGGTACCCTAGCGGCTCTCCGCGCGCCGGCGCGAGCGACATGACGCCGCGCGATACGCGGCGCAGTTTCTGCAGGGCGCAGGTCAGAGCGAGTACGCGCCGATTTGCAGAGCGGACACGTGTAGACGCGGCTAGTATTCGGAATCGGGATGGTGGGGCGCGGACTATTCTGCGCCCCGGAGTGGCGAAAAGGGGAGCCGTCGATGGCATCCGACGACGGGCAATCGCGAACGGTGGAAGTACTGCTGGCCGAGACAGAGCGACTTGTCGCGATCTACGAGCGCGTCCCCGCCATCTTCTTCGATCTGGTCGTAGAAGCCGGTGAACGCTTTCGCTTCGTGTCGGTCAGCAACGCCTTCCTCGACGCCACGGGATTGACGAGGTCCGAGGTCGTGGGGCGCCGGGTCGATGAAGTCATTCCCGCCGCCTCGCTTCCGCTCGTGCTGGGCCGCTACCGGGACGCGATCCGGTTGAACACGACGATCAGTTGGGAAGAGACGTCGGTGTACCCGGCCGGAAAGAAGGTCGGCGAAGTGTCCGTGACGCCCATGGTGGACGAGTGCGACGGGACCACGCACCTCGTCGGCGTCGTGCACGACGTCACGCGGCGTGCAGAGGCGGAAGAGAGCCTGCGCGAGAGCGAAGCGCGCTTCCGGCACACGCTCGACGCCATGTTGGAAGGCTGCACGATCATCGACCACCAGTGGCGTTACCTCTACGTCAACGAGCCGGCCGCTCGGCAAGGCGGCGGCCGCACCCGGGAATCCCTGATTGGACGAACCGTTGCCGAAGTGCATCCCGGGGTCGAAACGTCCGGGATCTACGAGGCCCTCCGGCGTTGCATGGAGGAGCGGAAGCCGGCGCACTTCGAGTCCGCTTTCACGTTCCCGGACGGCACCACGCGTTGGTACGAGCTCAGGGTGAGGCCCGTACCCGAAGGGCTCTTCCTCATGAGCCAGGACGTCACCGAGCGCAGGCAGGCAGCGGCTGATCGCGAGCGGCTCCAGCGTGAGCTGGCGCAAGCGCAGCGACTCGAGTCCGTGGGTCGGCTGGCAGGCGGAGTCGCCCACGACTTCAACAACATGCTCAGCGTCATTCTGGGTCACGCCGAAGCGGCAGCCGGAAAGCTCGCCCACGAGACAGGGATCCGCGCGGATCTCGAGCAGATCCAGAAGGCGGCGACGCGGTCGGCCGACCTCACACGCCAGCTGTTGGCATTCGCCAGACGCCAGCTGGTCGTCCCGAAGGTGCTCGACCTCAACAGAACCGTGGAAGGGATGCTGACGATGCTGCGTCGCCTCCTGGGTGAGAACATCACGCTCAGCTGGCAGCCCGCCCCGGGGGCGCTGCCGATCGAGATGGACCCCAGCCAAGTCGACCAGATCCTGGCGAATCTGTGCCTCAACGCCCGGGACGCCATCGACGGCGTTGGCTCCATCACGATCCAGACCGCACGCGTCGAGCTCGACGAATCGTTCTGCGCGCGACACGTCGAGTGCGTTCCGGGATCCTACATTTCACTGGTTGTGCGCGACACCGGCCGCGGCATGGACGCGGCCACCCTGTGCCGGATCTTCGAGCCGTTCTTCACGACCAAGGATGTCGGCGAAGGGACCGGGCTCGGGCTGGCCACGGTGTACGGAAACATCAAGCAGAACAAGGGCGTCATCGAAGCGAGTAGCCAGCCTGGCCAAGGCAGCGCGTTCTCGGTCTACCTCCCCGAGTACGCCGGCGCTTTGCCAGCCGATAGCGTTGGGCCTACGGCATCGGCAGTGGGCGGCGACGAGACGGTGCTGGTCGTGGAAGACGAGCCCGCGGTTGTCGCGCTGATAGAGGAGGGGCTGGAACGACTGGGCTACCGGGTGTTGGCTGCGGATACTCCAACCGGTGCCCTGCGCTTGGCGACAGCACACGCCGGAGGAATCGACCTGCTGCTCTCCGACGTGATCATGCCCGAGATGAGCGGCCCCGAGCTGGCCAAGCTGCTTGTTGCGGACCAGCCCCGGCTCCGGGTCCTGTTCACTTCGGGCTACACGTCCGACCTGATGGCGCGCCAGGGGCTGCAGCTCGGAGACGCGAACTTCATCCAGAAACCGTGGACGATGTGCAACTTGGCCGCCAAGGTGCGCGAGGTTCTGGATCGGAGCGCAAACACCTTGAGCTCCGATCGCGAGGCGGGCGTCGATGTGCGTGCCGTTGGCTTGAGCCGGCTCAAGCCGGGTTAGGCCGGCTCGAGCCGACTCGAGCCACGCCGAGCGGCCCGGCGGCAGCTCTTCGCGCTGGAGCGTCCGCGGCGCGTACGATGTGCCCTTCGCGGAGCGAGGTGAAGCGAGCGATGCCGGGCCGGTCGGAAGCATCGCGTGTGCCACGGGTGCGATCGCCGCGTCACGGCACGCAGTATGCGTCGTCCGGACCGGGGGCATGCTGCACTTTGCCTACGACGGATCGCTCAATGGGGACTGGGTCGCCCACTACGGGATCCGGCTGGCGGCGCATCACCCGGAGCGCGCGCTGTTCGGAGTGGATTGGCTGCGGAAACGTCTGAGCTTCGCCGGGCCGGGAGCTGGAGGTGCGGCGCGCCTAGCCTGGCACCGCGGCACGCCGTAGCCGTACGACCAGCTCCGCGATCCACCCGCGGAGCTCGGCCGGGTCCACGTCGCCGGGAAGACGCGCCGAATCGGGGATCTGGATCTCGCTCAAGAGCCATGCGAGCGTGGCAGGGGTGCAGCCGCCGTCAGATCGTTCTTCTGCGCGTGGGTCTGCGGCACGCGATCTCTCACGAGGTCGACAATCACGATCTCGTCGCCGCGCGTGACACTGAAGCGCTTGAAGTCCGGCGCGTCCTGCACCACTGCAAGCACGGCGCCGAGCTTGGCGACGGCGCCCGCCAATGTGAAGCGCCCGCGCTCGAACGCATCGTCATCCGTGCAGAACAGATCGAGATCGGTGGTGTCACGATGGTGCAGGTAGAAGCCGACCAAAGCCGCGCCGCCGGTCAGGAAGAAACCGCGGTCACGCTCGACAAGGCCCCGTCGCCGGCGCGCTTTCGTTGCCGCGCCGGCGCGAGCACCCCCACTACATAGTCGTCGACACCAGGAACCGCTGCCGGCAGGCGCGCGTGGCGATGTCGTAGATGCAGATCTCGTTGTCGCTCTTGCGCAGGAACAGATACTGGTTGTCGGCGGAGATGTTGATGTTCTCCGGCGTGAAGTCGAGACCGAAGTGCGATGCCGTGGCCGCGGCGATGTCGAGATCGAACACGTCGTTCTGCAGCACGTAGGCGTGCTTGGAGTCGCTGCTCATCGCGAAGTTGTCGAGCTTGACGATGGGACCGGACAGCGGACGGAAGCTCCGGCTCGGCACATCGAAGATGCGCGCCGTGTCGCCGCTCCAGGTCGAGTCGACGAGCAGCACGTTGCCGTCGGGAGTGACCGCAAAGCGCGGCAGATTGTCGCCGACCTCTGCGAAGTCGTACTTCAGCGTGCCGGTGTCGATCAGCATGAGCTGGTAGCGCGCTGTGTTCGGCCCGGGCATCTGGCTCGGATCGTCGAACAGGGATGCGTCACCCTGGTCGCGGTCGTAGAACGCCACGGCGATGTTGCCGCGCGGCGCCCGCGCCACGGGGCCGAAGCCAGGCAGGTTCTTGTCGAAGCCTTCCGAGCCGGGCGAAAGATCGATCACGCTCACCGGATCCTTCGAGCACATGGTAGGCGCCACGAAGGCGCGCTTTCCGTCCGCGGAAACGACGACCTGCGACGCGCAGTTCGGGACGTTGATGGTCGTCGTGACGCCGGTGCCCATCCCGATGAGCGTGATGCGGGTCGAAGGCAGCCCGGACTGCCAGGTCTCCTTCTCCTCGACCAGCACTCGTGCCGAATCCGGAAGGATTTCCACGTCCACAATGCCGCCGTCGAAGGTCTTCGACAGCCGCTCCTGCCCCGTCTGCGCGTCGAACACCTGGATACCGAACGTATTGGCGGCCACGACAAAGTGGTCGTCCTTCGAGACTTCGAGGCGCAGCCGCTCGGTGGAAGCGTCGTCGACCGGCGAGTGCCAAAGGAGCGAATGCGTCTTCACGTTCACGGCGTCTACCTCGCCGCTGCTCTGGCTGCCGACGTAGACCACGCCGCGCTGGTACGAGAACGCGAGCCGCGACGGCGAGTCCACCGGCAACGGCTGGATCTGCCCCGTGTCGACCCAACCGACGGCCAGCTTGTTGTCGCGCGTGAACACCACGTAGTTGCCAACGGGCGCGACGGCGATATCGCCGATACCGAGCTGCACGCCGCCCGGCTGATTGCCGACGCCCTTCTGGTTCATGTTCGCGCCGCCCTGCTCGCACGCCAGCAATGCCGCCACGACCGGCAAGGCGCAGATCACCGTCGTCCACCAGCTAGTGGTCTTCCCCATCGAGAGTCCTCCAAAGCAAGAAAGAAAGAGCCACCCGCCACATCGCAAGCGTCATGCCGGACGATGAATCGAGGGGCTTTTCCGCGCCTTTGCGCGATCGATCAGTACGGACCCCTGACAATCCAGTCATGCCTCGCGGACGCGTGTTGCTGCGTGACGACAGGGCTGAACGCTTGCCGACCGTCAATGCAGACAGCGTCTTTACTGGCTACATGACCACGGTCATTGGGGCAGAAGCCGGAGCCTGGAAGCCTCGCGCTTCCCAAAGCAGGGGGAAGGTGAACATGGAAGCGAATCTCGATCACAGGAAGCTCTACCGACTGCCGTGGAATCTGGCGGACAACCCCATCGTGTGGCTCGAGCCCACGCAGCAGTGCAATCTCGCCTGCGACGGCTGCTACCGGCAGAACGTCCGCGAGCACAAGCCCATCGACGAGGTGCAGGAAGACCTCGACACGTTCGCGCGCCTGCGCAACTTCGACGGCGTGTCGATCGCCGGCGGCGACCCACTCTGCCATCCGGACGCGGTGCAGATCGTGGAGCGCGTCACCAAGATGGGGCGCAAGGCCATCCTCAACACCAATGGCTTGGCGCTGGATCGCGGCTTGCTTACCGAGCTGAAGAAGGCGGGCCTGGTCGGGCTCACGTTCCACATCGACTCGAAGCAAGGTCGTCCGGGCTGGAAGAACAAGACCGAAGCGCAGATGAACGACCTACGCTCGGAGTTCGCGGAGCTGGTCGCCAGCGTGGGCGGGCTCGCCTGCGCGTTCAACTCCACGGTCTACGAGGACACGCTGGAGCAGAGCCCGGACATTCTCGAGTGGGCCGGCCGGAACATCGACAAGGTGCACACGGTCGTGTTCATCGCCTACCGCAACGCGGCAGCCGATTCCTTCGACTACTACGCGGGCGGGAAGAAGATCGACATGGACGAGGTCGTCTACTCGGAGAAGGAGAAGCGCCGCGCCGACATCAGCTCGCGCGAGGTCGTAGCGACGCTTAGAGAGCGCTTCCCCGACTTCTCGCCGTGCGCGTACCTCAACGGCACGGAGAAACCGGACTCGTTCAAGTGGCTGATGACGCTGCGCTTTGGCGACGGAAGGCGCATCCACGGTTACACCGGCCCGCGCTTCATCGAGACCGTGCAGGCGGGCTACCACCTGTTCAAGGGCCGCTATCTCGCGTACTCGTCGCCGGCCGCACTGGGGATGGGGCGCTCGGTGATGGCGAGCTCGCTGTGGGACGGCAAGATCCGCGACGCCGCGAAGAGCTACCTCGGCTGGGTGACCACACATCCGCGAGACCTGTTGAGGAAGGTGCACATGCAGTCGGTCCTGGTGATCCAGCCCATCGACGTGCTGGCGGACGGCCGGCAGAACATGTGCGACGGCTGCCCGGACATGACGATCCACGACGGGCGGCTGGCGTGGTCGTGCCGACTGGAAGAGCTGAAGAAGTTCGGACAGTTCGTAGCGTCCACGCCCAGGCCAGCCGCGAACTGACGCTATTGGACCTCGGCGGCCTGGCTGTCGATCAGGCCGCCGAGCGCCTGCATGAGGTCGGCCTCCGTCATCGGCTTCTGCAGGAACGCGACGCGCGGGTCGTCGATGTCGACGTCGTCCGCGCTATAGCCGCTGATCATGAGCACGGGTACCTCGGCGTCGAGCTCGCGGAGCTTGAGCAGAACTTGCTCGCCGGACAGCCCGGGCATGGTGCGATCCAGCACCACGACGGAGAACTTCTGCCCTTGCTCGGCATAGCAATCCAGACCCTCACGACCGCTCGCGGCCTGCACGACCTGGCTAAAGCCCATGTGCCCCAGCTGGCGAGCGAGGACGCCACGCACCAGCTCGTCGTCGTCGATCAGGAGTACGTTTCCCGAGCCCGCCCAGCTGCGCCGGGACCGCAGCGCCGGGTCCTCATCCCCGGCCCGCGAAGCCGCAGGCAGCGCGACCTGGATGCTGGTGCCGTGCCCCGGCTCGCTCCACAGGTTCAGCGCTCCGTGATGCCCACGGACCACGCCGAGCACCGACGCGAGCCCCAGCCCGCGCCCGGCGAACTTGGTCGTGAAGAATGGATCGAACGCGCGCGCCCGCATCGCCGCATCCATGCCGTGTCCCGTGTCGTCGACCGCGAGCACGACGTAGCGCCCGGGCGCGGCGCCCGCCCGCAGCGTGAACGCTCCGAGCTCCTGCTCGTCGAAGGCCACCGCGTAGACGCGCACCGTGACCTGACCCTTCGCCTCGCCGGTCGCCTCGAGCCCGTTCATGATCAGGTGCGTCACGAGCTCCCTCAGCTGGCCCTCGTCCGCCAGCACGTCGGGCACATCGGAGCTGATTTCACCGACGAGACGCACGCCCTCGGGAGCCTGCGGGCGTGCGCTCTCGAGCGCTTCTTCGACGATGCTCGTGGCATCCACCGGCTTCACATTGCGCTGCGCGTGGCCGGCATACACCAGCATCTGGCGCGTCAGATTCGTCGCGGCGAGCGCGGACTGCTTGATGAGCGACAGCGATTCGCGCATCGCGGGCGTCGGCTCCTGTTCGCCGAGCAGCAGGTCGGCGTTGCCGAGCACGCCGACGAGCAGGTTGTTGAAGTCGTGGGCGATGCCGCCTGCGAGGTTGGCCAGACTCTGCAGCCTCTCGGCGCTGCGCAGGCGCGTTTCAAGGTGCTGGCGTTCCTGCTCGGCGCGCGAGCGCTCGGCCATCTCGAACTGGAGGCGGCGGTTCTTGTCGGCCAGCTCGCCGGTGCGCGCCTCCACGCGCTCCTCCAGCTCGCGCGCCAGCCTGAAAAGCGCGCCTTCAGCCCGCTTGCGCTCGCTGATATCGGTCACCAGCGTCAGGCAACCGCGCTGGCGGGGACTGCTGTCGAGCCGAGCGGCCAGGCTGCTGCCGCCCGACCGCAGCAGCGACAGGTCGCACTCCGCTGGTTCACCGCGCTCGAACACTGCGCGCAGATGCTCGCGGAGCTGCCGCAGATCGTCCGGCACGACCAGCGCGCTCAGGCGTCGCCCGGGCAGACGCGCGGGCGCGATGCCGAGCAGCTTCCCGGCGGCGACGTTCGCCCGCACGATGACGCCGTCGGCGTCCACGTCGAGATAGCCCGCCGGCGCATTGTCGAACAGCACCTGGAGCTGCCCGCGTGACTCCTCGAGCGCTGCTTGAGCTCGGCGGAGCTCGTCGTTCTGCATCTCGAGCTCGATCTGGTGCACCTGCAGCTCGTGCACGAGACGCTGCACTTCCTCGGGGGCCAGCGCGCTGACGTCACGTTCCGTCTTGCGCAGCGCGGCCTCTGCGCGGCTCCGGAGATCCTGCGCATTTGCGAGCTCCCCCATGTGGTTCGTATCGTACGGCACGCCGCTGCCCGGTCAACGCGAAATGGTTGCGTCCTGGACCTCCAGCGCTAGTAGAACGTGGACAGTCTTCCCTGAACCCGGCTCGAGGCGACGGGCGTTCAGGAGCAGGTGGCGGGCGCCGACGCCCGGAAGCTCGTGCTGGACCTCGAAGTCCTCGAAGACCTGGCCCTCCTTCACCACCGCGTCGAGCAGGGTCCGGAACTCCGGCAACGCCCAGAACTCCCCCCCGGGCAAATCCACGAGCCGTCGCCCCTGGACCTGATCGGGATCGAACCCGAAGCTCTGGAAGAACGCGCGGTTGGCCGTGACGACTGCGAGATCCGGGTCGATCACGACCAGCGGCTCGCGCACGGTCTGCACGATGCTCTCGGCGAAAGCCCGCGACGAGGCGAGCGCCTCGGCGCGCTTGATGCGATCGATGTCGATCACCGTGATCACCACGCCGTCGATCACGTTCTGCGACGTGCGATAGGGCAGGGTCCGGATAACGCGCCACTCGCCGTCGGTCGTCTGCACCTCGACCTCGTGCGGCACCAGCGTGTCGAGCACGCGCTGGGCGTCCTGGGCCAGCCCGTCGTAGCGGATGTTGATCGACAGGTCGCCGACCGGGCGCCCCCTGTCGCTGGGGATCAGATTGATGACCTCGCGCGCCTGCGACGTGAAGCGCTTGATCCGGAGCTCCGTGTCGAGGAACAGCGTCGCGATGTCCGTGCTCTGCAGCAGATTCTGCATGTCGTCGTTGGCGTGGGCGAGCTCTTCGTTCTTGAGCATCAGCTCGGAGTTGACCGTCTGCAGCTCCTCGTTCAAGGACTGCAGTTCCTCCCGCGAGGTCTCGAGCTCCTCGTTGGCGCTCTGCAGCTCCTCGTTGGTGCTCTGGAGCTCCTCGTTGGCGCTCTGCAGCTCCTCGTTGGTGCTCTGCTGCTCCTCGATGGTGCTCTGCAGCGTCTCGCGCGTGTGCTGGAGCTCGAGCTCCAACTCCTTGGCCCGCCCGCCGCGCCGCGTCTTCTTCTCGACAGCGGGTTTCTCGCCAATCTCGAAGCTCACCCGGATCAAGCCGCGGATGCTCTCCGGCTCGAGGATCGGGCTCGCGACAAGATCTACCTGCGCGAAGTCGCCGTTGGTGCGCACCGGGATCCCCCGGTGCGTGACCTCGCGCCCCTGGTCGGAGGCGATGCGGACGAGCGACGGCAGCTCGTACTCCAGCCCCTCGCGCGCCATGGCAAACAGGTTGTTCTGCGGCTCGCCGCTGCTCGGCTCGAGGAAGTTGCCGGTGCGGCCGTGCAGATACGCGATGTCGCCCCGCTCGCTGATGATGGCCGTAGGCGGGGCGAAGCGTTCCAGCAGCGCCTTCTCGATGGCCGCCGAGGGCGAGGCCGCGGGCGCACCGCGCCGGGCCACGCGCTGCGCGCCCAGGGATTCCAGATTGAAGCCGCCTACTGGACCGGCCCCGGGAGGGCCCGGTAGCCGTTCGTAGAGCCGCCACTTGCGATCGAGAGGCTCGAACACGTCCTCGAGTTCGCCGACCGTCTCGGAGGTGCCCAGCATCAGGATCCCGCCCGGCTTGAGCGCATAGTGCAACACCGGCAGGAGGCGGTGCTGGATGTCCGGGTTCAGGTAGATGAGTAGGTTGCGGCATGAAACAAGATCGAGCCGCGTGAAGGGCGGGTCCTTGAGCACGTTCTGGACGGCGAAGACGATCATCTCGCGGACGCTCTTGCTCACGCGGTAGCCGCCAGCATTGCGCGCGAAGAAGCGCGCCAGGCGCTCCGCGTTCACGTCGGCGGTGATGCCCTCCGGATACGAGCCGGCGCGCGCCTTGAGGATGGCGCGCTCGTCCAGATCGGTCGCGAAGATCTGGGTCAAGAGGGGGCGCTTGAGCCGCTCCAGCACCTCCTGCAGCAGGATCGCCAGCGAGTAGGCTTCCTCGCCGGTCGCGCAGCCGGGCACCCAGACGCGGAAGGTGTAGTCGTCGGGCAGCTCGCCGACTCTAGCCTCGATCCGCCGGGCGAGCTCGGCGAACGCGTCCGGATCGCGGAAGAAGCTGGTCACGCTAATCAAGAGCTCCTTGAACAGGAGGTCGAGCTCGTGCGGATTGGACTCCAGCAGGTGCAGGTAGTCCGGGGGCTGCTCGAGCTGGTGCACGCGCATGCGCCGCTCGATCCGCCGCCGGATCGTGCTCGGCTTGTAGCCGCTGAAATCCTGACCGGTGCGGGCGCGGAGCAGTCCGAAAATGCGCTGGCGCACGCCGGAGATGTCCGTGAGACGATCCGCGCCGAACGACGCCGTCGACGCCCGCACGTACGCGAGCAGGGACTCCGCCATCTTTTCGGGCGGTAGCACGTAGTCCGCCAGGCCCGTGTCCGCGGCGCTGAGCGGCATACCGGAGTAGCGGGCGGAGACGTCGTCCTGCACCATGGCCATGCCGCCTTGCGCCTTGATCTCGCGCAGGCCGAGCGTACCGTCGGTGCCCGTGCCGCTCAGCACGATGCACACCGCGCGGCCGTCCAGCTCCTCCGCCATCGAGCGGAAGAAATGATCGATCGGCAGGTGCCCATGTTCGATGCGGGTCAGGTGAAGGCGGCCGTGGCGGACGTGGACGTTGTATCCGGGCGGCGTCACGAGCACCCGGTCGGGCAGAAGCAGCGCCCCTTCCGTGATGGGTTCCACCGGGATCGCCGTGCGCTTGGCGATGAGTTCGGGCAAGAGGCTGACGTGGCCCGGATGCTGGTGCGTCACGACCACGAACGAGATCCCGGACCGCTCGGGGACGTTCTGGAAGAACGCTTCCAACGCATCGAGCCCGCCCGCCGAGGCGCCCAGACCGACCACGTGGAAATCCCGGGGCAACCCTTCGGCTTCCGCCGGGGGCGCCGCCGCGGGTTCCGCCTCCGGCGTAGGCTCGGGCGCGGCTTCCGGCTCGGGCGCGGGCTGCGTGCCTTTCGCTGCGGTCTCCGGCTTGCCTGTGGATTCCTTGCGCTTGCCCTTCTTCCGCGTGGCCATGACTCCCTCCGGCGCAGGCACTGCCGCGCGCCCGCCGCGAGGCTAGCCCAGCAGCGGGCGACCTGCACCGCCCGAATCGGTGCGCGTGCACGCAGGTCAGGGCACGGTCTGGGCCGCGTACGTGTCCATGAAGCCGAGCCGGTCGCTCTCGGGCGCGTGCATCGCGTTGCCGCCCCAGCCGTAGCTGACAAAGCCGGCGAAACCGAGGTTGTGAGCCGCCTGGGAGCGCGCCTTGATGGCGTTGTTCCAGCCCGCGGCGGAGACGCCCGAGCGGCCCCAGTTGGTGCCGGCCGTGGTGTTGCCGAAGTGCTCGAAGAGGAACAGCCGGCTCTTCGGCACGCCGAGGTTGGCGTACGCGGTGATGCTCGCCTGGTACTGCTTCTGGCACCAGGCGACGGAGTTGCCGCTCTTGTTGATGGCGGCGCCGGTCAGATACACCTCCGCGCCGACAAATGCGTGCTTCGCCAGCGCCGTCCAGTCGGCGGCGTGCGCGCCCGGCGTCGCAAAGGGCGCCGCAATGACGACCGCTTTGTTGTAGGTGTTCTGCATCGTGGTCGCCAGATTGATCGCGTACGTTCTATAGGCCGCGTTGCCCGGCCACTGCGACGCCGACAGCTCGTTCATCACGAACCACTTCGGAACGCCACAGGGTCGCGCATCGAGCGTGTTTCGTCACGAGATCCGGCGGCGGCCTGATCGGGGGATGCCCCCGATCCGCGCGTTGCTTCACGGTGCGGCGTGCTCGCTTCGCTTGCGCGCGCCGCGGGCCCGCCAAGGCCGGGCTCCGCCCGCCCGGGGGCCCCTGCCTCTACGGCCCGGCGCCGTAGTGCGGCAGGTCGTAGTGCGTTGGGCGGGGCGTTTCCCCCAGGGACGCTGTGCGGGTATTTCGGTCGGAAATCCGGGCATTTTGGGGGCCAAGGGGGTCTGACGGGCCCGATATGTCGGCTTTTCCGACCGTTTCGCGGCCTCGGCGGACCTGATGGAAACATGCGCGCCTCGTCGCTACCGCACCGCGTTGCCCGGGCAAAGCTCGGACATGACCGCCATGATCTCCGCAACTTGCCGCATTGCGTCGTTTTTGGCTTGCGGGCCGGCCTACCACTTGGTAAGCGTTCGCTACCCGGATGGTAAGCGCCCCCTCACAACCCGGCGAAGTGCGCTCCGAGGTGCTCTCGGTCGCGACGCGGCTGTTCGCGCGGCGCGGCTTCGCCGACACGTCGCTGCAGCTCATCGCCGACGAGGTGGGCGTGACGAAGCAGGCAGTGCTGCACTACTTCGCGTCCAAGTCGACGCTGCGCCAGGCCGTCCTCGACTCGATCCTCGACCACTGGCGCGACGTGCTGCCGGGGCTGTTGCTCGCGGCGAGCGCCAGCGAGGATCGCTTCGACGCCGTGATCGGCGAGCTGTACCGCTTCTTCACCGACGATCCGGATCGTGCGCGGCTGATCGTGCGCGAGATGCTCGATCGCCCCGAGGAAGCCAAGCAGCTGATGCACGACGCGGTGCGACCGTGGCTGCTCGCTGTGGCCGGCTACATCGAGCAGGGCAAGGAGCACGGCCAGCACTGGCCGGATGTCGATCCCGAAGTGTACGTGCTGCACATGCTGCAGCTGGTGCTCGGCGCCGTGTCCAGTGCCAGCGTGAGCACGGCCGCCATCGAGCCGGCGAGCGATGCCGGCTTCCGCTACGAGCAGGAGCTGTTACGCATCGCGCGGGCAGCACTGTTCCGTGACCCCGGGATTGCCGCGGACGAGCCGCGGCAGCCCCGAGCGAGGTGATCATGTCTGTTTCCATGTTGCGTCTAGTCGATCAGCTTCCGGTGATCCGCGCACTCGGCGGCGCGGCGCTGTCGTCCATATCGAACAAGGGCGGCGGCCCGGTGCCTGCGGTTCCTGGCGAGTGGATCCGCCAGACGATCCCGCCGCGCTCCGCGGCGCTGGTGCGCGACTACGTGCGCCACGTGGGCGGCGATCCGGCCTGGTATCGCGGGCGCGTGCCCGCGCATCTGTTCCCGCAGTGGGGCTTTCCGCTCGCGGCGCGGGCCATCGCCGGCACGGGCTATCCGATGGCGCGCGCGGTCAACGCCGGCTGCCGCATCGAGCAGCGCGCGCCGCTGCCTGCGGGCGAGCCGCTCGAGGTCGCGGCGCGGCTCGAGTCCATCGACGACGACGGGCGGCGCGCGATCATCGCGACAACCATCGTCACCGGGACGAAGAGCGCGCCGGAGGCCATCGTCGCCGAGCTGCGCGCACACGTGGCGCTGGGACGCGCTGGCGACAAGAACGGTTCCACGCCGGACAGACAAAAAGAAAAGTCGCAGAAAGCACCCAAGCGGCGTGCCACCGTGCCGGTGGAAGCGCGCGAGATCGCGTTCATGCGCATCGGGAAGACCGCGGGCTGGGACTTCGCCAAGCTCACCGGCGACATCAACCCGCTGCACTGGGTTCCGCCCTACGCGCGGGCTTCGGGGTTCCGCTCGGTGATCCTGCACGGCTTTTCCACGCTGGCACGCGCCATCGAGGCGGTGGACCGCGACCTCTTGTGCGGCGACGTGGACGCGCTCGCCGTGGTCGAGGCGCGCTTCACGCGGCCGCTTCTCTTGCCGGCTTCGGTCGGCGTGTACGTCACGCGCGATCAGGGACTGTACGTGGGTGATGCGCCGGGCGGCGGCGCGTACCTCGAAGGGCGCTTCGAGACGCGCGCGGCTCGCAAGGAGGGAACGGATCATGGCTGACTGGTTGATCGACATCTCGAAGAACCCGCAGGCCCGCTCGCTGATCAAGACGCTGGGGCTGCCACTGCCGCTGCCGACCCCGCTCGACCGGGAGAAGGGAGCGTGGTCGGCCCACCCGCTGATGGAGCAGAAGGTCGCGATCGGCGCGGCACAGGGCGCGGCGCTGCTTTCCGCCGTATCGCGCAGCGTGGCCGGCGCGGGCGCCGACCCGTACCTGGATGAGGGCGTGGACGCGAAGGCGTTCGGCGAGGCCGGCGAGGCCTACGGACATCCGCCGCGGTCCGTTTCGGAGCTCGGCGACGGCGAGCGCGTGCGCGCTCTCGTGTTCGACGCCTCGGGCATCACCGACCCTGCGGGGCTGCGCGCGCTGTACGACTTCTTCCACCCCGCCATCCAGCGGGTGGGTCACTCGGGGCGCGTGGTGGTGCTCGGCCGGACGGCGGGTGAAAGCGCAGCGTCGGCGCTGGTCGCGGGCGCGCTCGACGGCTTCATGCGCAGCGTGGCCAAGGAAGTCGGACGCAAGGGCGCCACGGCGAACCTCGTGCTGGTGGAGCCGGGCGCCGAATCGCGGCTCGGTCCAGTGCTGACGTTCCTGATGTCGGCGCGCTCGGCCTATGTGAGCGGGCAGCCGCTCTCCGTGACGCTGCGCGCGAAGGACATGGGCGCGAATGGCGCTCCGCCGGTGCGCGCGCTCGATCGCAAGGTGGCCGTCGTCACCGGCGCGGCGCGCGGCATCGGCAACGCCACCGCGCGGCGCCTCGCGCTGGAAGGCGCGCACGTGGTGTGCCTCGACCGTCCGGAGGACGACGGCCCGACTTCGCAGCTCGCGCGCGAGATCGGCGGCACGCCGCTGGCGCTGGACGTGACGGCCGCCGACGCGGGAGAGAAGCTCTCGGCCGCGCTCGGCGAGCTGGGCGGCGCGGATGTCATCGTGCACAACGCCGGCATCACCCGCGACAAGACGCTGGCCCGCATGAAGGAAGAGCAGTGGGACCAGATCATGGCCGTGAACCTCCAGGCCGTGGTGCGGCTCACCGCTGCCGTGCAGAAGAAGGGGCTCAAGGACGGCGGGCGCGTCATCTGCCTATCGTCGATCGCGGGGCTCGCCGGCAACATGGGGCAGACCAACTACGCGGCGTCCAAGGGCGGCGTGGCCGGCTACGTGCGCGGTCTTTCGCCGAAGCTCGCGCCGCGCGGCATCACGGTCAACGCCATCGCGCCGGGCTTCATCGAGACGCGGCTGACGGCGGCGATTCCGGTCGCGATCCGCGAAGTCGCCCGGCGGCTGAGCGCGCTGGGCCAGGGCGGCCAGCCCGAGGATGTCGCCCAGGCCATCACCTTCCTCGCCAGTCCCGGCGCCCAGGGCCTCACGGGACAGATCCTGCGCGTGTGCGGCGGCGCGTTCATCGGAGCGTAACGGAGCAACCAACATGGCTACGAAGAAGAACAGAGCAGTGATTGTCGGCGGCGCCCGGACGCCGTTCGTCAAGGCGTTCGGCGAATTCATCGAGATGGACACCATTGCGCTCGGCGTGGCCGCCGTGCGCGGTCTGCTCGACCGGCTGGACCTGCCGTACCGCGAGGTTGAGAGCTTGGTCTGGGGCGGCGTGATCCTGCCGGGCACGGCGCCCAACGTGGGGCGCGAGATCGTGCTCGACCTGAAGCTCGACCCCGCGTGCGAGGCGTTCACCGTGACGCGCGCCTGCGCGTCCGGGCTGCAGGCGGTGACGCTGGCCGCGGCTGCGATCGAACGCGGCGAGGCGGACGTGGTGATCGCGGGCGGCAGCGACTCGACCAGCAACGCCGAGGTCAAGCTGCCGCAGAAGCTGATCCACGCCGCCGCGCCGGTCGCGTTCGGCAAGGGCACGCCGGCGGACTACCTCGGGATGATCCAGAAGCTGGCGCCGTTCACGGACCTTCTGCCCAGGCAGCCGAAGATCGCCGAGCGCACCACCGGCGAGGTGATGGGCGAAGCGGCCGAGCGCATGGCGCGCCGCAACGAGATCCCGCGCGAGGCGCAGGACGAGTTCGCGGTGCAGTCGCACCACCGCGCCGCGGCGGCCATCGCGTCGGGGCGCTTCGACAACGAGGTGGTGCCGGTGCAGACGCCGCACGGGCGCTGGGTGCACGCCGACGGCCTGGTGCGCGCCGACACGTCGGTGGAAAAGCTGGCCAAGCTCAGAGCGGTGTTCGCCAAGGACGGCACGCTCACCGCGGGCAACTCCAGCGCGCTCACCGACGGCGCCGCAGCGGTGCTGCTCATGAGCGAGAAGAAGGCCAAGGCGCTCGGGCTGGAGCCGCTCGCCGCGTTCCGGTCGTGGGCCTACACGGGCGTCGACCCGGCGGATCAGCTGCTCATGGGACCCGCGCTCGCGATGCCGAAGGCGCTCGAGCGCGCGGAGCTCGAGCTCGGCCAGGTGGACCTGGTGGACATGCACGAGGCGTTCGCGGCGCAGGTGCTGAGCATCGTGAAGATGCTGGGCAGCGACGCTTTCGCCCGCGCGCGGCTCGGTCGCGAGCGGGCGGTCGGCAAGGTGGACATGAATCGGCTCAACGTCCACGGCGGCTCGCTCGCTCTCGGTCATCCCTTCGGCGCCACCGGCGCCCGCATGGTGACCACGATGGCAAACGAGCTTCACACAAGCGGCAAGAACACCGCGCTGCTCGGCATCTGCGCCGCGGGCGGTCTGGGGGCAGCGGCAGTCATGGAGCGCGTCGGATCATGACGGAGAGGATTATGGAAACCGAGATCGAACACAGCACCGGCCTTTCGAAGACCAACGGCAAGGAGAGCCCCGGCGCGCGCTTCGGACGGCAGGCGATGAGCGCGTCGCTGGCGGTGCTGGGACGCTTCTCGTCCTCGCCGCTGGTTCACCGGCTGGGCCTGTACGAGCCGGCGCAGAAGCTGACGCGCTCGGCGGTGCGCGAGGGCTTCCAGGCGGGCGCCAAGGTGGCGCGCGCGTTCAAGTCCAACGGCAAGCCCGGCGCTCCGGAGCGGCTCGCAAAGCCCACGCCACGCAAGCTCTTCGATCTGAGCCCGACCGACGAGCAGCAGATGATCCGCGACGTAGCGCAGCGCTTCGCGCGCGAGGTGCTCGAGCCGGCAGCCGCCAAGGCCGACACGGACTGTGCGCCGCCGGAAGGCTTCGAGACGCAGCTCGCCGATCTCGCTCTGGGACCGATGTCGGTACCGGAAGCGCTAGGCGGCGCCGCGACGGAAGCGTCCACGGTGATGGGCGCGCTGGTGGCGGAGGATCTGGCGCACGGCGACCTGGGTCTGGCGATCGCGGCGCTGGCGCCGATCGGCGTCGCCCACGCGCTGGTGCGCTGGGGCTCGGCCGAGCAGCAGGCGAAGTACCTGCCGGCCTTTGCGGGAGAGACGCCCCCGCGCGCGGCCTTCGCGCTGAGCGAGCCGAGACCGCTGTTCGATCCGGACGCGCTCTCCACCCGGGCCACGCTGCGGGGCAACGAGCTGAGGCTGTACGGCGAGAAATCGCTGGTACCGCTCGCCACGAACGCCGATCTATTCCTGGTCGCGGCCGAGCTGGTCGGCGGGCGGCCGTGCGCGCTGCTCGTCGAGCGTGGCGCCGAAGGCGTCAGCGTCGAGGCGGATCCGGCCCTCGGCGCCCGCGCGGCTGGGCTCGGCCGCGTGCGCTTCGACGGCGTGCGGCTGCCGGCCGGCGCGCTGCTCGGCGGAAGCCCCGACGTGCTCGACTACGCCGAGCTGGTCGATCGCTCGCGCATCGCCACCAGCGCATTGGCCGTCGGCACCGCCCAGGCCGTGCTCGACTACGTCATCCCCTACGTCAACGAGCGCAAGGCGTTCGGCGAGCCGATCAGCCACCGCCAGGCCGTGGCATTCATGGTCTCGAACCTGGCGATCGAGATCGAGTCGATGCGGCTTGTGACCTGGTGCGCGGCGGCGCAGGCCGAGCACGGCCTCGACTTCCACCGCGAAGCGTACCTGGCCCGCGTGCTCACGCAGGACAAGGGCATGGAGATCGCCACCAACGGCGTGCAGCTGCTCGGCGGGCACGGCTACATCAAGGAACACCCCGTCGAGCGCTGGTATCGCGACTTGATGACCCTGTCCGTGCTCGAAGGCGGCGTGCTCGTCTAGACCCGAGGAAACATCATGTACCTGGAAATTCCCAAGAAGCTCGTTCCGCTGGCCGAGCAGGCCCACATGGTGGCGGAGCAGATGTTCCGGCCCATCTCCCGCAAGTACGACCGCGCCGAGCACGAGTATCCGGTGGAGCTGGACATGCTCGCCGCGGTGCTCGAAGGCCTGGGCGAAAGCGGCGGCACCGGCGGCGCCGGAGCGGTGCAGAAGAAGCGCGAGAAGAACGGCGACGGCGGCGTCAAGAACGGCGGCAACATGGCCACGATCATCGGCCTCACCGAGCTCTGCTGGGGCGACGTGGGACTGGCGCTGAGCATCCCGCGGCAGGGGCTCGGCAACGCGGCCATTGCCGCGGTGGCCAACGAGGAGCAGCTCGAGCGCTTCAAGGGGCGCTGGGCCGCGATGGCCATCACCGAGCCGGACGCCGGCTCCGACTCCGGCGCCATCCGCACGACCGCGCGCCTCGACGGTGACCACTACGTGCTGAACGGCGAGAAGATCTTCATCACGGCCGGCAGCCGCGCGGACCTCGTCGTGGTGTGGGCCACGCTCGATCCCGCGCTGGGTCGCGCGGCGATGAAGAGCTTCGTGGTGGAGAAGGGCACGCCCGGGATGGAGCTGCTCCGGCTCGATCACAAGCTCGGCATCCGCGCCTCGGACACGGCGACCATCGCCTTCACGGACTGCCGTGTACCGAAGGAGAACCTGCTCGGCAGCCCGGAGATCAACACCAAGGGCGGCTTCGGCGGCGTGATGCAGACCTTCGACAACACGCGGCCGATGGTGGCGGGCATGGCGCTCGGGGTCGGGCGCGCGGCGCTGGAGCGCACACGCGAGCTGCTGCGCAAAGCGAGCGTGAAGGCGGACTACTCGCGCCCGCTGCTCGCCTCGTCGGCCGCCGAAGCCGAGCTCTACCGCATGGAAGCGGATCTGGAAGCGGCGCGGCTCCTGACGCTCAAGGCCGCCTGGATGGCGGACAACGGCATCCCGAACTCCAAGGAAGCGTCCATGGCGAAGGCCAAGGCCGCCCGCACCGCCAATCACATCACGCTGCGCTGCCTCCAGCTCTGCGCCTCGGTCGGCGCAACGGAGACGGAGCTGCTCGAGAAGTGGGCGCGCGACTCGAAGATCATCGACATCTTCGAGGGCACGCAGCAGATCCAGCTGCTCATCATCGCGCGGCGGCTGCTCGGCAAGAGCTCGGCGGAGCTGCGGTAATCTGGAAGGCCGGGCATGCGCCGGATTCCGGATGGTGGTTGGACTGGCCCCCAGCCGTCCGGCTCAGGGGTGATCCGGCGAGCACGTAACCGTGTCGCTGCCCCCAGGGAGTATGAATGTAGCGATCCCCGACCCGACGCCGTAGGGTCGACACCCGCCATCCCAGCACAGCACCCGATCCGCGCAGCGCACCTGGAACGTCCATCCCGGAAGCGTCGCGACACAACCGTCTGTCTGCTTCGCAGCAATGTCCATAGTGGCGCTCTCCACCCCCGGGAGACTACACGTCCAGTGGGCATCATCGCAGAGGCACAGCCCAGCGTCGGCACGCGGATGCGTGGCCGACGTGCTATCGCTCCCGCAGCCCACCCCACCTGCGACCACCAGGGGCAAGACAACAAGCAGCAGAGCACAAGCCGGGGCGCGGTGTCTCATGGCGGGGGAGGCACGATCTCTGCCCAGAAAGACGAGCCGCCCGAGGAAACGGGCGTTAGTGTGTTTGTCGGAAGCTGGACGGCGATTCCATCCCCATTGGGATCCTTCTCCTGGGTGAACGCCCGGCCCTCGCCGACGGTCCTGCCGGACCCCTGCGTGCTGCCCGCGACTCGGATCGTTAGGATCCCCGGCAGCGCCGCCAGGTCGACCCGCAGGTCAGCGGTATTCGACGGCCACGGCGTGCTGCCGGCCCAGCACTGCGTGCCCCGAAGCACGCAGCGGCCGACGTTCTTGCCATCCGCCTGGACCGCCTTGGTACCGTCGATGGTCGTGAGATCCACGGCCTCGCTGAATGTCAACGAGACGGGGTCCGGCGCCTTGCCCTTGCCCGGCACCTCGATGCGGATGACGTGCGGAGCGCTCCCGGTGAAGAAGTGCGTCGACCACTGCGCGCCGCCAGGAACGTCCGGGTCTAGGATGGTCAGCCTCGCGTCGGTGGCCACCACAAGCCAATACCACGTGTCGGGCGCGAGCGCTCGAAGGGGCGTCA
The DNA here is from genome assembly GCA_963826085.1 of uncultured delta proteobacterium. Lineage (GTDB taxonomy): Bacteria > Myxococcota_A > Polyangia > Polyangiales > Polyangiaceae > CAWDXG01. Next base: position 1,973,418 of record CAWGVN010000001.1, read on the forward strand.
CTGCAACGTTGCTGTCAGCCGGTGTCTTCCCGTACTCGACGTTGACGCTTGCAGGTATCGTGCTGCCGTCCTTCGCCACGTAGTGGGCGCGCTGCCCTAGCGCTTGGACGATAGCGGCGGCCTCGGGCTGCAGGGGCAGGAGAAAGCGCTCCGTGCCGTCCGAGTTGGTCTCGCCGTGGACGACTCGCGTCTGGAGGGCTATCGCGGTCGACGCGGTGCCCGCGTCCGCGGCTCGGGCAGGCATGGGCACTGTCAAGGCAACGAGAGCGACAGACCAGGTCACGATCTCGCGCACACTGGACCGGCCAGACGCTCGCGAATCACGCTGACTCGTTGTGCGGTATCCAATTCCCGCTTTCATGAGCTGTCTCCCTTTCCGAGCCTTGTCCAGTAGTGGTGGTGAGCCCCAGCCAGATCAACCACAGACTACCGAACGTGGTGCGCATGGTCAGCAGCCCATTACAGGAATTTGCCCTGAGGAAGTGGCAGTCATTTCGGGTATTTCCGATTCCAGAATCCGAGCCGCGCGCCGTGGCCACGCACGATGTCGACGAGAGCCGCCACATCGTCGCCGAGCAGCGCTCTGAGCTGGCGCACCTGCTTGGCCGCGGAAGCGACGGCTTCGCCAGGGCCACCAGCGCCCCATCCCTCGCCCACCAGCACGGTCCATGGAACAGTCTGACCGCGTCGCAGATAGAGCGCCCGAAGGATGCGCCACTTGAGCGGCGTCAGCGCAACCCGACGCGAGAACACGAACGCAACCGGTTCATCAGGCGAGACCTCAAGGGCGCGGTCGGCGAGGCCGGTACGCTCCGGAACAACGGAAAGCGACGGTCTGCACTCGCTATTGGTTGGAGATGTCCTGCGCGCGACGGCCGCGAGTCGCGCCACGAGGGCGGCCGCATCGGCCGGCTTTCTCACGAAGTCGTCGAATCCGGCCTCGAAGGCTGCGAACCGTCCCTCGGTCGCGTGTAGCGACCAGTCAACATGATCAAAGCGCCTTCGTACCCGCCACGCCGCATGTGACGCGCCAGCGCAAGACCGTCCATATCGCCGAGCCCACGGTCGACGATCACGATTTCGTAGCGGCGCTCCCGCGCGCGATTCAACGCAGCGCGCGCGCTTCGGCAGTCGTCCACGCGCATCTCCGGCAGACCACGCGTCACCCGCACAGCGCGTCGCAGGGTCCGCGCCTCTGCTGCCTCGTCATCGACGAGCAGCACGCGGATCACGACACGCCTCCTATGGCCTGCCTGCCTGCCTGCCTGCCTGCCTGCCTGCTAGAACCATGCCCCGGCTCCCTATCGAACAGAATATCACACCGCATCGCACAAGTCGACCGCGCGTTCAGCTGCCACCAGGAAACCGATCCGTCTCTGGGCGCCCGCGCGGCTGGGCTCGGCCGCGTGCGCTTCGACGGCGTGCGCCTACCGGCCGGCGCGCTGCTCGGCGGAAACCCCGACGTTCTCGACTACGCCGCTCTGCTCGATCGGTCGCGCATCGCGACCAGCGCGCTAGCCGTCGGCACTGCGCAGGCCGTGCTCGCCTACCTCGCCCGCGTGCTCACGCAGGACAAGGGCATGGAGATCGCCACCAACGGCGTGCAGCTGCTCGGCGGGCACGGCTACATCAAGGAACACCCCGTCGAGCGCTGGTACCGCGACCTGATGACCCTGTCCGTGCTCGAAGGCGGCGTGCTGGTCTAGACCCGAGGAAACATCATGTACCTGGAAATTCCCAAGAAGCTCGTTCCGCTGGCCGAGCAGGCCCACATGGTGGCGGAGCAGATGTTCCGGCCCATCTCCCGCAAGTACGACCGCGCCGAGCACGAGTATCCGGTGGAGCTGGACATGCTCGCCGCGGTGCTCGAAGGCCTGGGCGAAAGCGGCGGCACCGGCGGCGCCGGAGCGGTGCAGAAGAAGCGCGAGAAGAACGGCGACGGCGGCGTCAAGAACGGCGGCAACATGGCCACGATCATCGGCCTCACCGAGCTCTGCTGGGGCGACGTGGGACTGGCGCTGAGCATCCCGCGGCAGGGGCTCGGCAACGCGGCCATTGCCGCGGTGGCCAACGAGGAGCAGCTCGAGCGCTTCAAGGGGCGCTGGGCCGCGATGGCCATCACCGAGCCGGACGCCGGCTCCGACTCCGGCGCCATCCGCACGACCGCGCGCCTCGACGGTGACCACTACGTGCTGAACGGCGAGAAGATCTTCATCACGGCCGGCAGCCGCGCGGACCTCGTCGTGGTGTGGGCCACGCTCGATCCCGCGCTGGGGCGCGCGGCGATGAAGAGCTTCGTGGTGGAGAAGGGCACGCCCGGGATGGAGCTGCTCCGGCTCGATCACAAGCTCGGCATCCGCGCCTCGGACACGGCGACCATCGCCTTCACGGACTGCCGTGTACCGAAGGAGAATCTGCTCGGCAGCCCGGAGATCAACACCAAGGGCGGCTTCGGCGGCGTGATGCAGACCTTCGACAACACGCGGCCGATGGTGGCGGGCATGGCGCTCGGGGTCGGGCGCGCGGCGCTGGAGCGCACACGCGAGCTGCTGCGCAAAGCGAGCGTGAAGGCGGACTACTCGCGCCCGCTGCTCGCCTCGTCGGCCGCCGAAGCCGAGCTCTACCGCATGGAAGCGGATCTGGAAGCGGCGCGGCTCCTGACGCTCAAGGCCGCCTGGATGGCGGACAACGGCATCCCGAACTCCAAGGAAGCGTCCATGGCGAAGGCCAAGGCCGCCCGCACCGCCAATCACATCACGCTGCGCTGCCTCCAGCTCTGCGCCTCGGTCGGCGCAACGGAGACGGAGCTGCTCGAGAAGTGGGCGCGCGACTCGAAGATCATCGACATCTTCGAGGGCACGCAGCAGATCCAGCTCTTGATCATCGCGCGGCGACTGCTCGGCAAGAGCTCCGCGGAACTCAGGTAGGCGGCTCGTCCCCGAACCGCGCGCGGGACGCGCGCGGCTGGTACGCCCGCGATCATGCCTGCAGGGCGCGTGCGGCCGTACAACAGGCTAGGGTTGCACAATGGTCGCGGGCCCAGCGAGGCGATTTGCCCCCATCCTGGCAGTGCAATTCATCGGCACGCTGGGGTTTTCGATCGCGCTGCCGATCCTGGTGTATCTGGTGCGCGATCTCGGCGGCGTGGCCTGGACCTACGGGCTTGCCGGCGCAACCTATTCAGCGTTCCAGCTCGTCGGTGCGCCCATTCTGGGGCGCTGGTCCGATCGCATCGGCCGCCGCCGCGTGCTGTTCGTGAGCCAGACCGGCACGCTGGCCGGCTGGCTGTTGTTCGCGCTCGCCTTGTGCTTGCCACGAGCCTCGCTGGGCCAGTTCGCCGGCGCTTCGCTGACGCTGCCGCTGCTCGTGATCTTCGCGGCGCGTGCGCTCGACGGCCTCACGGGCGGCAACGTCTCGGTCGCCAACGCGTACGTGGCCGACCTCACCGCCCGCGAGGAGCAGACGCGGCAGCGGGCGTTCGGCTGGATGGGAATGGCCGCGTCGCTCGGTTTCGCGATCGGACCGGCCATCTCCGGCGCGCTCGGCTCGACGCGCTTCGGCTACTTTCCGCCCGTGCTGGCTGCCGCGGCGATCTCGGCCGGCGCCGCCGTCCTGTGTCTGACGCTACCGGAAACGAAAGAGCGATGCCCGGACGGGCCGCCGCCCGAGCGCGCCGTCACGCAGCTGCTCGGGCAGCAACAGCGCCGCTGCGACCAGGTGCCGCCGCCGCTGTCCGGAGCGCTGCACAAACAGAGGGCCGTGCCGCGCCTGCTCGCCGCCACCTTCGTGCTCTTCCTCGCATTCAACGTCTTCTACGCGATCTTCCCCGTGCGGGCGGACACGACGCTCGGCTGGAGCCCGGGCATGCTGGGTGCGTTCTTCGCCGTGCTCTCCCTCGCGCTGATCGTTTGCGAAGGACCTGTGCTCGCCGCCGGCGCAAAGCGCGTCTCGCCGATGCTGCTGTTCGTCGCCGGGATGACGATCCTGGCAGTCTCGTTCGGAGCGTTCATGGCTCGCGCAACCGTTGTGATCTTCGCCGGCGCCCTGCTCTTTGCGCTAGGCAACGGGATCGCGTGGCCCACGTTCCAGGCGCGCATCGCGGACGCAGCCGGAACCGACGCACAAGGCGTGGTGCAGGGCGCCGCCGCCAGCGCGAGCAGCCTGGCGAGCATCGTCGGGCTAATCGCCGGCGGCATTCTCTTCACTTGGCTCGGTCGCTCGCTGTTCGCCGCGGCCGCGCTCCTGTTCGTGGCGTTGGGCGCGAGCGCGGGACTGTTCTTCCCGCGCGGGCGCGCGGCAAACCGCAGGCGCGCGTAGCCGCGGCTCTGGTCGACCCGCAGCTGCCCTAGGCCGTCAGTTCCCGTCCCAGTTCCCCGCCACAAACCGCGCGCCGACGTGGGAGAGACCGAAGGAGCCGCTCCTGTACCAGCCGGTTGCGCCCTGGTAGGCGGAGGCGTCGAGCCAGACGTGGTAGCGGAACGTGCCGTCGGGGTACTGGTAGGCGGTCGCGATGTCGTCGTGGCCGTCGCGGTTGAAGTCGCCGGCGACCATGCGATTGCCGACCTTCGAGAGGTCGTAGCCCGAGCTGACGACCCAGGTCTTCACCGGACTCAGGAACGAGCTGCCGTTCGACAGCCACCTGAAGATCTCGGCGCCGGTTGTGCCGGTCGCGTAGAACATGGCGAGGTCGGCGCGGTGGTCGCCGTTGAAGTCGCCGGCGACCAGGCGCGCGCCGACGTGACCGAGATTGAACGAGCCACTGTGGTACCAGCCTGATGCTCCCTGGTACGTCAGCGACGAGCCCGTCGAGAGCCAGACGTGGTAGCGGAAGGTGCCGTCGGCGTACTGGTACGCGGTGGCGATGTCGTCCTTGCCGTCGCCGTTGAAGTCGCCCGCAACCATCCGGTCACCAACGTTGGCGAGCGCGTATCCGGAGCTCACCGACCACCAGATACCCGCGTAGACGAAGGACGAGCCCGTCGAGCGCCAGACATACACGGACGCGGAGCTGCCGCTTCCGTAGAACATCGCCAGGTCGTCCCTGCCGTCGCCGTTGAAGTCGCCGGCCACGAAGCGCGCGCCGACGTTGGACAGGGGGAAGTGCCCACTCGTGTACCAGCCTCCGCCGCCGGAGTAGCTCATCGACCCGCCCTTCCAGACGTGGAAGCGGAACGTACCGTCGCTGTACTGGTACGCGGTGGCGATGTCGTCCCTGCCGTCGCCGTTGAAATCGCCGGAGACCATGCGGTCGCCGACGTTGGCCAGCGTGTAGCCCGAGGATACCGACCACGGGATCGCGGCCGACCCGAAGCTCGCTCCGGTCGAGTGCCAGTCGAACAGCTCCGCCTCCGACCCGCCGCCGTAGAACATCGCGAGATCCGTGTGATGGGGCGCGCCGGCGGTCGTCGTGCCGCCGTTTTTCTTCGCGTGGATCCAGCAAGCCGGCTTCAAGCCGCTGCCGTACCAGCCGATGCTGCTTCCGGTCCACGACACGCTGCCCGTCGGGTAGTAGCTGGTCGTTGTGCCGGCGTTCTGCTGGAGAAAGGTGATCGTACTGCCGCTCCGGCCCGTGACCAGCGCCGTATGCCCAGGGCCGCCGGAGGAGGTGTTCCATTCGAGCGCGTCGCCCGGCACCGGCGCGACCGTCGAGCCCGGGTAGTAGACGACGTAGTCGCTCAGCCCGGCAGCGCCGGAGCACATGCCCGAGCCGGCGTTACCGTAGATGCGTGCGCCGAGGCCGTGCGTCATGTTGTAGCGATTGATGAGCTCGACGCACTGGTAGTCGTAGCCGTAGCTGCCGACGCCGCCGCAGCTCGTCGTGGTGCCCTGGTATTTGCCGTTCGAGCGCGCCGAGGTGCCGTTGAACGAGCCGATCGAGGTGCCGCACGCCGGGGGAGGCGACGAGATCCCCTCGCCGACCGAGTCCCACGGCTCGCCGTTCGAGCCTCCACAACCTGTCACGAGCCCGACGCCCGCCACCGCGATGATCCAACCAAAATGACGCATGAGCAGCCTCCTGTGGCGGCATCATGCGGGCCGGCACCCGCCAGGGCTACGGCGCGTCACTTACAATTCATTACACGTGCGCTATCATCCCTTTCAGCCTCTACCGCACGTGCGCATTCCCCGATCCCCCAGCGCCTTCCGAGGGCGTGACGCGGAGCTCGCGCGGCTCGACGCGGCCCTGCGCGAAGTCCCGGTAGCGGTCGTCTACGGCGTGGCGGGCGTGGGCAAGTCGGCGCTGGCGTACGCCTTTGCCGCAAGCTGGTCCGGGCCGGTCTTCTACCATCGCACGGCCCCGCAGGGCGTCGTCGAGGACGCGGCGCTCGAGCTCACCCGGCAGGTGGGTCGCGCGCCTCCCGCCGGCAGGATAGACATCGAGGAAGCGCTCGCCGCCGTGGGGGACCGGCTCGACGAGCTCGGCGCTCTGCTGGTCATCGACGATCTCGATCGGCTCACCTCGCCGGCTGCGTTTCTGGGGCTCGTCGCCGAGTCGCTCGTGCGTGCGCGCGTGGTCGCGACCTCGCGCGAGCGAATCGGATCGCCGGCCGACGGCCCCGAGCGCCTGGAGATCCACCTCGGTGGGCTCGGCGACGAGAGCGCACGACAGGTGTGGGATGCGCTCGACGAACTCTACGGGGAAACGAGCGGTTTCGAGCGGGCCTGCGAACGTGCGCGCGGCAATCCCTTCATGCTCAGGCGCGCGCACGCGGGTGGCGCGGCCGAGGTCGACCCGATCGCGGCGGCGGTCAGCGCGCTCTCGCCCGTCGAACGCCGCGTCGCCCAGCTTCTGGCGCTCGGCGAGGTGCGTCCGTCGGTGGAGTTGCTCGAGAGCATGGTCCCCGGCGCGACCGCTGCGGTCGCCACCCTCACGCGACGCCTTGTCGTCGAGCGCGACGGTGAAGGGGCGTGCACGTTGCATGACCTGTTCCGGAGCGAGATCCTCCGCGCCCTCGCCCACGACGAGCGCCGCGAGCTTCACGACGCGCTCGCCGCGGCCATCGCAAGCTCTGATCTGCCGCTGATCGATCGCGCGCGCGATGTCTGCCGACACCTCGCGGCGCTCGACCACTACGAGCAGGCCGGCGAGTATCTGTTGGAACACTCGGCGGATCTGGTGCGCGCGGGCGGCGCCTGGGAACTATTGAGGAGCTTCGACGCCATCCCGCCAGAGCGGCGCTCGCTGCTCGTCCAGATCGAGCGCGTGCGCACACTCGGCCGCGTGCTCGACCTCGACAGCGCATATCGCGATCTGGCGCGGCTGGTCGATGCGGGCGCTGGGCCGCGGGTTCCGCTAGAGCTTGCGTTCGGTCAGCTCGCGGCGATGACCTGCCACCTCGACACCGCGCATCGATCGCTCCAGGTGGTGCTCGAGGCTCCCGACGCGTCGCCGCGACAGCGCATGCTGGCCGAGACGGCGCTCGCCACGCTGCGAGCGCACGCCGGCGCCTTCGACGAGGCGCGCCAGCTCGTCGGAGACGCGCTGGCCAGGGCCGAGGACCCCGTCCACGTCGGCAACCTGCACCTCGCCGAGGCATTCACGTACTGGGTGGAGGGGCGCGGCGAGGAGTCGGAGCCCGCGCTGCTGCGCGCGCTGGGGCATCTGGCGCACGCGCCTCCTAGCTTCCGCAAGTCGTTTGCCGCGCCGCTCATGCTCGCCGGCCTCGAAGCCACGCGCGGTCGATTCGCCGAGGCGGACGAGGCGCTCCGCACGGCGGCCGCCGTGCTTCGCAACGAGGCGGACCAGAGGCCTCGCTTCGAGCTCAGCGCGGTGGAGGCGCTCGTCGCCTACCACCGCGGCTTCCGCCAGGACGCGGTCGAGCGTTGGCGACCCGTACGCGACGCCATGGACCGTTCCGGTTACCGCCTCGGCGTGCTGTGGGTCGACTGCCTTGTCGGCCAGGCGACGCTCGAGCTCGGTTGGCGCTCCGAAGCGCTCGCGTTGCTGGAGGACGTGGTGGCGCGGGCGCGCGCTTCCGGGATGGGAAGCATGGAGCTCATGGCGACGCGCGCGCTGGAGAGCGACCCGCTTGTCGCCGTGAGCGAGCCCACCGCCGCGACGCCGATGCCGTCGAGCCCGGTGCGCGCGATCCGCTGGCGCTCGTTGGCGGCGCTGCGCGCTGCCCGCCTTGGCGATGACGACGAGGCCAGGCGCTTGCTGGATGCGAATGCGGACGCAGGCCAACAGGGCCTCGATCGCGCCCTCGATCGCGCCATGGCGAATCTGGCGCTTGCGGTGATTGCGCGGCGCGCCGGCGACGAAAGTCTCGCCGGCGAGCACGAGCGGGCGGCTCTCGAGGACGCCGACGCGGGCGGCGTCGACGCCGATCTGGTGCCGGCGATCAGCGCTGCGCTGCAAGGCGTGACGCTGGTCAGCGTGCGGCCCCCGCCCTCGGCCGAGCCCGAGTCGCCGGCAATCACGGAGGCGGTCGTGGATCGCCGCCGCCACGAGGTGCGCACGGGCCAAGGCAGCGTGTCGTTCGCCCGGCGCCCGGTGCTGCGCCGCCTGCTCTACGCGCTGGCGGATCGTCCCGGCGAAGTCGTGACGCGCGACGACCTCGTGAAAGAGCTCTGGAGCGCCGTCTACCACCCGCTCGTCCACGACAACGCGCTGCTCGTCAACATCTCGCGACTGAGGAGGACGCTGGCCGGTGTCGGGATTCTCGTGGTCTGCGAGGAGGACGGGTACCGGATCGATCTTGCGCAACAGCACGCGGCTCCATGAGGGCCTCGCGGCGCGGCGCAATTCATCCAGCCGCGAGCGGGTTCGTCCGGGTTGCGCGCGCTTGCCGCGCCGGCTCAGTTGCACTGCGTGCTGCAGCTCGTATTCAGGCAGTTGCCGAAATCGTTCAGCGGCGTCACGCCGTTCGGGTAGCTGTTCTCACACGACTGGACGCAGGCGGTGTCTCCCGAAGCGCACGGCCCGATGCAGTTGACCAGATTCATGCAGTCCTGCGAGGCGTTGCACGCCGAAAACGAAGCGCAACACAGGGACTTGAAGCAGGTCGTACAGGCGGTGTCCCCCGACGCGGAATCGCATACCGACCCGCCACCGCCGCCACCACCGCCGCCGCCGCCACTGCCTCCGGTGCCGGAGGTGCTCGAACACGAGCCCGCGACCATCTTCACGTCGACGTAGCTCGTGTCCGTGCAGCAACCTCCCGTGCAGTCGGTCGACGACTTGGTGTAGTCGTTGCACTCCGACTGCGAGCTGACCTGGATGCAGCCCGGATCCTCGTTGTAGTCGCTGTAGCCGTTACAGACCGTTTGAACGCTCGAGGTGTAATGGCACGCGTACTTCGAGCCACCTCCACCCGAGCTGCTGCTGCACGACAGCGCTGCAAGCATCGGCAAAAATACAAAAGTGCCCCATCGTCCCCTCGTCATGACGACGAGATTACGAGCGCCGCACTCCGGTGACAACCCGTGCGCATTACGGCGCGAAGATCGGCGTCATTTCCGGCCGGCTCGGCAGACCCGTGTGGATCGCTCGACCGCGCCGTCGTCTTCGTCCGGCAGCGCCGCGACCCTGGGCGGCTGGCTATCCAGGTTGCGGGGCGTGGCAGATTGCGCGCTTCCCTCTTTTCCGAGCGGATCCATCACGCGCGAGGCCGTCCGCCACGAGCATGAACGAGATGATGTAGAATCAGCGCATGGTCTGGCGCGTCGTCTGCTGCTTCTCGGCGTCGCTGCTGGCGAGCGCTGGCGATATCACCTCAACATGGATACGCGCGCAACGATCGCCGATTTGAACGGGCGCCTGCTGCTGGCCATTGCGGATCAGGCCTGGAACGCACAAGTACCGGGCTGGACATTCCGGCTCGGCGATGTCGTCGGCAACCCGCCACCGCCGGACGGGGTCAGGTCGCGGCTGGCAAAGCACCTTGTCGAGCTCCGGCGGCCGGCTCGCGCGAATCCGTCCAGACGAGTGGCGGAGGCTCGAGACCCCGGACGGCGCGTGGGCCGTGACGGCCAGCGCCGGGGTCTGGAGCCGCGGCCAGCGCCCGCATGACGCCACGGGCTGGGAGACGTTCGCCGTGGTGCGCCTAGCCAAGCGTTGACGTTGCGCCTGGGCGACGGCGCGTGAACGCGCTCAGGTTGCGCGCCCGCCCGCTGGTGCATGCGGCTTGCCGAGTTGTGGTTCTCCACGAGGTTCAGCGGTTGCATGAGGCGAGCGTCGTCGGCTCGTCGCGGTGAGGTTCGCGGGCGACGGGCAGACGGATGCCTCCGGCGGGAGCTCCGGACTCGGGATTGGGCCGCTAGCGCTCGTTCCTCGGCTACCGCAAGCCGTTATGGATCGCGCGCAGGATGTCGAAGCGCGTGATCACGCCGATGAGCTTGCCCTTTTCCACGACCGGCAGGCGTCGCATGCTGTGGCTCAGGAAGACGCCCGCGGTGAAATAGATGTTCATGTCGGGCTCGATGGTGGTGATTTCAGTCGACATGAAGTCGCCGACGGAGCCCTTCGGCACGTCCGCGTCGACGCCGCGCGCGATGAGCCTCAGGCAGTCCTTCTCCGAGAGCAGACCCACGAGCTTGCCCTCGTCGTCCACGACCGGCGCGCCGGTGATGTGATTGTCCAGCAGGAAATCAATGGCCTCGAGGATCGGCACGTCCGTCCGCAGGTTGAGCGGGCGCGTGTCCATGTGTTCCCTGACCATCGGTAGCTTCGCCATGCGTTCTCTCCCACGGCCGCCCCATCGGCCGGCGCGAGCGGGATCCTTGGCACCGGCCCCAGGCCGGGTCAAGACACGCGACGGGGAGTTATGACGGCGCTCAGCGGCGCGGGAAAGGGTACCCTGCGCGCGATGGACGTCGACGTCGACATCGAGCGGAGCGCAACGGTGCCCGTTCCCTTCGCGCGGGCGCGGGAGCGGATGCTCGACCTCGCGGGGACCCTCTGGCTCTTCCCGAAGCTCGCGAAGCTGATCCCGATCGGCGAGCAGACGTACCTGTGGGAGCTCGAGCCGATCGGCTTCAAGCCCGCGGGCATCTCACACGTCGTCCGCTATGCGACGAAGTTCAGCGTGGACCTCGACGGCGGCGTGGTGGAATGGTCGCCTATCGCGGACGAAGGCAATTCGCTCATCCGCGGGCGCTGGGTCACCGTCGACGGCGGCGATCATATCGACATCAAGTTGTCCATCTCGGGCACCATCGGCGGCATCCGCGCTCCCCTGCCCTTCCGCCTCGCCGTCCCGCCCTTCGTGCGCTCGGTGTTCGCCGATCTGGTGGAAGGCTTTCTCGCGAACCTGGCAGAGAAGGTTTCGAGCTAGCGCTCCGGCGCGCGCTCGTGGCGCTGCTTCCGACCCTGCCGGCGGTCGTCGCGGAGCTGTGTCAGCACGCCGAAGTGAGCGCCGAGATAGTAGCTCTGCGTGGTGCCGATCGCGTCCGGGCCGGGGCGCGGCACGAAGACCTGCCCGTGGTAGGCGCGGCCGTCGACGCAGATCGCGATGGGCCACGCCGCCGCGCACAGCTCGCCGCGGAACACGTCGAGCGGATCAAGCGCGTAGTCGTGACCGCGGTCGATGCGCGACACGGCCATTTCCAGATGCACGCCCGCGGCGCGGAAGCCGAGGTGACCGCCGTAGTCGAGCGACTTGCCTAGCTTGCGTGGCGCCGCATCACCGACGTTGTAGCGACCGACCAGCACCGGCGCGCCGTCCGCCGCCAGCTCGAACAGCAGTCGATGTCCGATCAGGATCTGGTAGCCGAGCTGACCCGTCGGCAGCTCCAGGATCGAGCTGTAGAGGTCGTCATTGCCGTACAGGTGGCCTTTGAACCCGAGCCGGAAGAACGGGCCGTGCCATCTGCCGAGCGGCACGCGCGCGCCGAACGCAAAGTCGCCGCCCAGCCCTCCTTCGAAGCCGCCCGAGCCAGCGCCGATGAAGCCAAAGTCCAGCGACCGCGTCGTGAAGAAGCGGTACGTCGTGTACTGGTGATGGTCGAACGCCGCGGTTACGCCGACGGAGATCGTGGAGTCGTTGGCGATCTTCACGCGCGTCTCGCTGACGCGCAGACCGAAGGTGCGGAACTCGTCCTGGTGGCGGGGCAGCCGAGGACAGGGCGCCTCGCAGCCCACCACGACGTGTGTTGGGGGCGGCGCAACCGGACCGGCCGCGGTCTGCGCTTTCTCGTCGGCGGCCATCGTCAGGCCGGGCCCCTCGTGCTGCGCGGACGCGGTGCGCGCGGCAGCCACGATGGCGAGCAGCCCGGCAACAGCAGAAATGCGTGCAACAAGCCGTGTCATCACGCCGCCCCTACGTGCATCAGTCGTGCCTGTCCGCCGGACCATCGAGCTCGCGCCCTCGGCAGACGACACTGCGCACGAATTGCGCTCATCGCCACCCGCCGGCAGAACGCGCCTAGCCGTGCACGCTGCTCGGCGGAGGAGGGCGACCGCCGCCGCCCAGCAGGTGGATCGTCAGCTTGAGGAAGTCCGCCTCGGTGATGATGCCAACCACCCTGTTGTCCGCGTCCACTACGGGCAGGCAACCGAGCTTGCCGTCCCACATCAGCGTTGCTGCCTCGAGCAGCGAGTCGTCCGGACCGATGGTGAGCACGTCGGTGTGCATGATCTTCCTGGCCGGCTGCTTGCGGATGATGGCATTGCGCGCATCCGCCGCCTCCGACAGGAAGCTCGACGAGGCGGCCAGCAGATCTCGGTGCGTCACGAGGCCCACGAGCTTGCCGTCCTCTACGACCGGCAGGTGGCGGAAGTGGAAGCGCGTCATGCCCTCTTCCAGCTTCTCGAGCGTGTCGTTCTCGCCGATGGTCACGACCTTGCGCGTCATCACCTCGGCAACCGTCTTGGGCAGCTCCATGCGCAATTCAGTACCGCGGTCGCTTCCGGGCGGCAAGAGTGCTGATCTACGCTCCCGGGCGTGCCGCGTCTGGCCTCTGCATCGCGCTCCGCAGCCCTGGTCCTGGTGGCGACCGTGTACGCGGCTGCGGCCGGGGCCGCGGCGCTCGCAATGCATGGCCTCTCATCCGATGTGGATCTCGTCTGGCGGCTCGGCGCCGCAAGCCTGGCTGCCACGCTCGCGGTATTCGCGTGTAGCGTCGCCCTCGACAATTCAAGCGCGTTCGACCCGTACTGGAGCGCCGCGCCGATGGCGACCGTGGCATGGCTCGTCGCGCGGACGCACCACGGCGATGCGCGCGCCTGGTTGGTGGCGCTCGTGGTGTGGGCGTGGGGCGCGCGCCTGACCTGGAACTGGATCCGGCAATGGCGTGGACCAGAACACGAGGACTTCCGCTACGTCGATCTCCGGCGCCAGAGCGGGTCCGCGTACTGGCTGGTGAGCCTGTTCGGCATCCATCTGTTCCCAGCCGTCCTGGTGTGGCTCGGCAGCTTCTCGATCGTGGTGGCGATGACCCGCCCGGCGGCGCTGGGAGCGCTGGATATCGCCGGCGTGGTCGTGGCGGCGGGGGCGACCCTGATCGAAGCCGTGGCCGATCGCCAGCTGCGCGCGTTCGTGACCTCGCCGCGGGAGCCGGGCGCGATCTGCGAGCGTGGCCTCTGGTCCTGGTCGCGCCACCCGAACTATTTCGGCGAGCTGATGTTCTGGTGGGGGCTCTTCCTGCTCGCGTTGGGCGCGGATCGCCACGCGCTCTGGTGCATGGCGGGCCCCGTCGCGATTACGCTGCTGTTCAACGTCGTGAGCATCCCGATGATGGAGAAGCACCTGGCCGGGTCGCGGCCGGGATTTTCCGCGCACAGGAAGCGCGTCTCGCGCCTCCTGCCGCGACCGCCAGGAGGCAGAGCATGATTCTCGATCGATTCCAGCTGACCGATCAGGTCGCCATCGTGACCGGCGGCGGACGCGGCATCGGCCGCGCCGTCTGCCTCGCCTTTGCCGAAGCCGGGGCGGACGTTGTGGTGGCGGCGCGCCGCGCGGAGGTGATCGAGGAAGTCGCGGCGGAGGTGCGAACGCGCGGACGCCGCGCGCTCGCCGTCCCCACGGACGTAACCGTCGGGGACGAGCTGGATCGACTTGTCGCCCGCACGCTCGACGAGCTCGGGCGGCTGGACGTCGTCGTCAACAACGCGGGCGGCTATCCGCCGACCATCGCGCTCGGGCTCACCGACCAGGAGCTGGAGGCGTCCTACCACTTCAATGTGACGGCGCCGCTGCACCTGGCGCGCGTTGCCGCGCCGCACCTGGCGGCATCGAAGCACGGCAACATCGTCAACATCTCGTCGGCGATGTCGCACCTGGTCGACTCGGGCTTCGTGGCGTACGGCGCCGCCAAGGCCGCGCTCAACCACATGACGCGGCTGCTCGCATGCGAGTGGGCGCCGCGCGTGCGCGTCAACGCCGTCGCGGCGGGCGCCACGTTGACCGACGCCCTGGAGCTGGTCGTGGCCATGGACGACCTGAAAAGGCAGATGGAGGACATGACGCCGATGCAGCGGCTGGGCGCGCCGGAGGACATCGCCGCGGCCGTGCTCTACCTCGCGTCTCCAGCAGCTTCGTGGATCACCGGCAAGATCCTCGAGGTCGACGGCGGCACCATCGCCTCCAACTGGCCGATCAAGATCCCGGGCGGGCTCCAGCCGGCCTAGCCGCGTCGATAGAACGTCACCGGCGACACCCTCGATCGCGCGGGCCTGCGGGGATACACTGCGGCCGATGCTTCGCCGCCTTGCTACGCTCGTCGTGTTCCTCGCCCTGCCCGGCTGCGGCTCGAGCAAGCAGACCCACGGCGCGACAGGCCCGAACGTCGACCCGCGGGACTTCGTCTACGTGCAGAAGTCCTGCGCGTACAACTGTCCACCGGAGAGCTGCAGCGAAAGCACCCAGCCCTACGACTGCCAGAACCTGCGCGACTGGAAGACCGGCGTACCGCATGCCGACACGTGCGGGTCCTGGAACGAGAAATACCCGAAGGTCGTGCAAGGCAAGTGCACCGTCTCCGACGCCGCCGGCGAGTCGAAGAAGTTCAGCGGAACGGATCCCGCCGACCCGAAGACCACGATCCTGCCCGACGGCCGCCGCGTCCGACCCGCGGGACAGGATTGGGTGTTCAACGAAACGGATCTGAAGGGCGGCATCACCACTGGGCTCATCGCGATCCCGTCGACGAGCTACGTGGTCACCGTCGACACCGGCATCGGCAACCACGCCGTGCGGCTCATCGACACGACCAAGGTCGGCAGCGGCAACCCCGTAACCAGCTACGTCGGCTTCTCGCCGCCCGACGTGCTGAACAGCGGCATGGCGTTCGTGCCTCCGGATCTGCTCTACGTGGCCACCGACGACGGCGTGGTGCAGGCGTTCACCGTCGACACCAGTGCCGGCACCCTCCAGCGCGACGACACCCGCTCGCTGACGCTGCCGACGGTGAAGGACAACAACGGCAACGACGTCCCCTGGTACGCGGCAGGCGTCGCCGCGTCGCCCGACGGCTCGCATCTGGTGGTGACGCCGCTGGCGCAGACCCGGGCGCTGGTCTTCGACGTGAAGGCGGGCTCGGCGACGTTCGGCAAGCAGCTCGGCACGGTCGGTCTCGGCAACGACGAGACGTTCGGCGTGTGGTTCGATCCGGCCGACAACGACCACGCCTATGTGTCCATGTGGGCCGACAAGAAGGTGCTGGAGCTCGACCTGACCGATCCCACGCAGCCGAAGGTCACGCGCTCCTTCGACACCGGCAAGGATCCGGAAGGCATCGCCTTCCTCGACAGCCGCTGGATGGCGGTGGGTAACGACCTGGGCGATTCGCTCACGCTGATCGATCGCGTGGCGGGCAGCGCGAGCATCGTCCCCGTCGACGACAACGAGAAGCTCGAGGGCCTCGAGCCCTCCGCGCTCGCCTACGACTCCGCCGCCAAGCGGCTCTACGTCGCGCTGAGCGGTATGAACGCCATCGCCGCGTACAACGTGGATTTGTCGAAGACGCCGCCCGCGATCACGCCGGCCGGCATGCTGGCCACCGACTGGTGGCCGTCGGGCGTTGCCGTGATGCCGGACGGATCGCTGGCCGTGGCCAACATGCGCTCGCGTGGAGCGGGACCCGGCAACGTGCCCTACCCGCCCGGCCACGGCGCAATCAGCGATCTCATCCGCGGCGGCGTCCAGCACATTCCGTCACCCACCAGCGCGGACCTCACGGCGGGCGAGAGCGCCGTCACCAAGAACAACGACGTGGCGGGGCTCGCAGGAACGCCGACCGTGACGTGCCCCTCGGGCGCCAGCGACTTCCCGGTGCCGGTGAAGATCAGCGACGGGCCGTCGCCGGTCATCAAGCACGTGTTCTTCATCCTGCGCGAGAACAAGGACTTCGACGCGATCTTCGGCGACATGAAGGGCGTCGAGGGCGACCCGAAGCTCACGCTCAAGGCCAAGTCATCCGACATGGAGAGCATCTGGCACAATATCCGCGCTCTGGCCCGCGCGTTCACCGTGAGCGACAACTACTACACGTCCGCGGTGCAATCGACGCAGGGGCACGTGTGGGCGACGTACGGGCGCTCGAACGACTTCAACGAGCGCACCTGGGCGCTGTCGAACGGCCCGCGCGCCGTGCCCGGCGGCGGCATCGTCGATGTCGGGCGCCCGGAGGAAGGCTCGCTCTTCGACTGGCTGGGCAACGAGGGCGTCGACTACGACATCATGGGCGAGATCGTCGGCCGCCCCGAGAAGCTGCCGGCGCGCAACCCCGTTGACTTCAAGTATCCGGGCGGGCCGTTCCAGAACATCGGCTACAACGACGTGGAGAAGGCCTGCCACATCGCAGGGCGCGTGCGCGTGCTCTGCGACGTTGGACAGTTTTCGTACATGACGATCACCAACGACCACACCTTCGGGCTGTCGCCGAACTCGGTGACGCCGGAGACGAACTGCGCGGTCAACGACGAAGCGACGGGCATGATCGTCGATGCCGTGTCGCACAGCCCGCTGTGGAAAGAGTCGCTGATCATCGTCACCGAGGACGATCCGCTCGACGGCAGCGACCACATCGACAGCCACCGCACGCCGCTGGTGATGATCTCGCCGTGGATCAAGCGCGGCTACGTCTCGCACCAGCACCTCGACATCGCGAGCCTCCACAAGCTGTTCGCGCACATCTTCGGCAAGCCGTACCCGAACTATCCAATCGAGAACGCCGCGCTGCCGCTCGACATGTTCACGTCGACGCCCGACTACACGCCGTATACCTACACGCCACGCCAGTGGCCGCTGACCTGCGGCGGCAAGTCCACGCGCGCCGAGCGGCGGCTCACCAGCTCCTGGGACTTTTCCCGGCCCGACTCACAGCCCGGGCTGTCCGCGCAGGTCATGCGCTGGATGCGTGGCAAGCAGCTCACGAAGCTGCCCCGCGAGCTCGAGCTCCAGGTCGAAGCGCGCCTCGCCGCCAAGCGCGCCGGAGTGCGGCTTCCGCCGCTGGACCCGGACGACGAGTAGCGGTCGGCGCTTCGCGACACTCTACGGGGCGCAACACGAAGGGCCGAAGGGCCGAAGTTCTTTTGGGGTCGAGCCTTGTGGCGGAGGGCGCGGCTCATCCAGCGGGTGGGCGGCGTGGTTCGCGGGCGACGAGGGCTGCGGGGGCGGGCGGGGCGCGCCTGCTCTGGTACCTGGTTGGGTGCGCCCGATCGGCAAGGGTCAGGGAACGGCGAAGCAGAAGGCGTCCACGCGCTCCGTTTCCATCAGGGACGCTGTGGGGCTGTTTCGGTTCGAAATCCGGACACTTCTGGTTGCTCAGGGGTCTGACGGGACCGATATGTGACGTTTTCCGACCGTTTGCGCCCTGGCAGCGTCCCTGATGGAAACCTGCGCGCGGGCTCCGCTGGCGGAAAGCGGTACTCTGCGAGGGGCAACACGAGGGACCGAAGGACCGAAGGTTTCTGGGGGTCGGACTCCGTGCCGGGTGGGGGCGTTTGCGGTATCCTCGTCGCGGGTGACCTGGGAACCGATGATTCCGGCCGGGATGGGTGCGGCATCGACCAGCGCCGCGCGCGTCGCCGCCGACGTTGCGCCGGAGCCGGTCGTGCTCGGCGGGCTCGCCGTGGTGATTGTCGCGGTCGTCGGGCTCGTGGCGCTCGGGGTGTTCGGGATCGTGGTGCTGGTCCGCCGGCGCAAGAAGAAGTAGACGCCGCCCCGGCGAAAGTTGCGCTATGGTGGGCGCCATGACGCCGGGTGAGAAGAACATCGTGAAGTCGCTGGTGGCGGTCGCCTGGGCGGACGGCACCGTGAAGGAGCCGGAGCAAGGCATCATCGACGGCCTCTGCTGGGCATTCGACGCCAGCGACGAGGACGACGCGGAGATCCGCGAATACGCCAAGAAGAAGCGTCCGCTGGACGAGGCGCCGCTGGGCGAGCTCGACGACGAAGGCAAGCGGATGCTGCTCGCCAACGCCGCTCTGCTCACGCATGCCGACGGCAAGCAGACCAAGGCCGAGCAGAAGCTGCTCGACAAGCTGATCGACCTGCTCGGCTTCTCCGCGGACGAAGCCAAGCCGATCGTCGCCGACGCCCGCACCCGCGCCGGCAAGCTCGCGAGCAAGCTGTAGGCGCCGACGAGCACCAGGCGGAGTACGTGGTCCGCCTCATCGAGGACACGTTGGGTCTCGAGTCGCGCTCCGAGCGCGGCTTGCGCACCGGTCAATAGGCGGGCGGAGGCGGGATGGCGACGGGCTTGCCCGCCGCGTCGAGCCGGCTCATGCCGCTCGGCGTGAGCACGAGCTTTCTTCCCGACGCATCGCTGAGCACGATGCGACCGGCGGTCACGGTGGTGTGGCTGCCGCCCTTCTCCGGACCGACCGTGGCCTGCTTGAGGATCTCGAGCGTACCGACCTGCTCCCAGTTGCCGCTGGCATCGCAGGCCGCAGCGGCGAACAGGAGCAGCCAGGTAGCGAGTGCGGCGCGCCGCCAGCGACGGCGTGAACGTTCCATGCGGGCGGGATCGCTGTCCATGCAGCCAACGTACACCTGGTAGGGATGCCGTCCCAGCGCTTCGGATTGCGAGCGTATCGAGGGTGGCCTACGCTTCTCCCATGCTGCGCCAGACCCGCCTCCTTCTGCCTGCGCTCCTGCTCTTGTGGCTGGCGGCGTGCAGCAGCTCGTCGTCACCGGGCGCGGCCAGCACCGGGTGCAAGACCAGCTCGGACTGCGGCTCGGGGCTGTCGTGCATCGGCTTCGCGACGTTCAGCGACGCCGGCTGCACCCAGGGACAGAAGGCGTGCTCGAAGACGTGCTCCTCCGACACGGACTGCGCGTCGCTCGGCGCGAACTACAAGTGCTTCTCCGGCTGCCCGGGCTCGCCGATGTTCTGCGGCGCCACGCCGTAGCGCGCGCTAGCGCAGGAAGCCGTCGATGCGGCGCGCGCGGTAGACCGAGTAACCGGTGACGTTGGACGTGGGCGCTTTCTGCACGAGCACGTCGAGAACGACCGTGTTGCTCGACTGGGTGTCCGCGATTTCGACGATGCGTGCGAATTTCTCCACGCCCTGGCGCTTGATGGCGTCGGTGGGCGGTTCCACGCCGCCGCCGAAGGTCGCGAGCCTGTCGTCGTTGGACAACTTCTGGATGAGACCGAAGAACGGGCAGTACATGAAGCCGCCCTTGCGATACGGGTCCGGCGCCTTGTAGTCCCAGACCTGCTTCGTGGTCATGTTCGTGGTGTCGAGGCTGTACTCGACGACGCGGCTGTAGGGCAGGTTGTTCGGATCGTTCTCATCCGTCCCCGGCCGGAGGTTGCCGTTGTCGAACGCCGCCAGGTCGCCATTGTCGAAGACCACCACGCCATGCTGGTGGTACGTCCAACCGAACGTCGTGCCGCTCGGGGTAAACTTGGCGTAACTGCCGAAGTCGCCCGGGGCTTCGGGATCGCCGAATATCCACGCGACCTTGCCGCTGGCGCTGGCGTCGCCCGGCGTCCAGTCGATGCCGATAATCAGGTCCTGGTGCCTCACCGAGACGATCGCGAGCTTTCTCGTCTCGTCGTAGAAGACGGTATTGCTGTGGGTCCAATCCTGCGTGCTGATACCGCCGTAGTACGCGTCCCAATAGCCCGTGGCATAGTCCAGCTTGACCTGGGCCGCGGTCCTCTGCCGGCATGGATCGAGGATGTCGAACTCCGAGACCTTCTTGACGACCGTGCCGTCCGGCTTGAACTCCACGGCATCGTCGCCGACGAAGTTCTGCGTCGCGCTCGCGCAGGCGGCCGAACCAGGATTCTTGAGCTCGCTGGTGAGCGTGAGGAAGTCGCCATTAGACAGCGGGTACACTGCGTGGTGCATGGACTCGATCGGCACGGAAATGGCGCCGGACGGCGCCTTCTCGCTCGCCAAGCCCGTCGCCACCCAGTTGTTCACCTGGTTGCCGAGCACATCGACCTCCGTGTAGCCGTCGATCGAGCCCTCGTGACCGTAGCCGACATTGCCGTCCGGCAGGAGCCGTACGTCCTGCGGTCCGCCACCCCATCCGGCGCCGGGATAATTGGGGGTCCGGTAGTACCAGACGACCTGGCCGGCGTTGTCCAGCATGACGAGCCAGCCCGAGGCAGCGGGGTCACCGGTCGGGAGCCAGGTAATGATGCCGAAGTACGTGAAGCCCGGCGCGACCTTGGCGGAGTCGGCCGTCTTGACCGTGATCGGAGGCAGATCGGACGGCAGCGCGTCGGTTGTAATCGAATGGCTGCTGTCGGTGGCGGTGTCCGATCCGGCGGTCGCGGTGATCTCGAGGTCGTATTCCTGCTGGGCGCGCATACCGGCGATCACAACCGTATTGTCCTTGGTCGCCTGGGCAGGGCTGGTCACGGTCCACGGCTGCACGCTCGTGTCCTTCGGCGTCACCTTGACCGACAGCGTGGCCGCTTCGTTGGTCGTCACCTCCAGGCTGTAGGCCAGCACGGAGTGCAAGCTGACGGTGGGCGTCACCGAAGTGATTTTCAGCCCGCCCGATGACCCGCCTGACCCGCCGCACGCCGTGAGGGCGATAACGGACCCCAGTCCACATAGGTAAGCAAGATGTTTTCTCAAGTGCATTGTTCTACTCCGGCCGCGCGACGACAGCGGCAAGGTTCAGTGTGCCCCAAAGCCCCAAAGCCCAAACACTGGGCGCGGAGTGTAGTCGAATTCTCCACGCCGTGACAGAGGAGACCCCGAGTGAGCCCGTGGCGGGGGTTCTTGCTCCTCGATGGGACTGCTGTAGCATTTCGTTCCTCCCATGAAGTTCCGATCATCCCGCTTTCCAGTCGCCCTATTGTGCGCCCTCGCGGTCACCGCGTGCGGCTCTGCAGGCACCGGCACCACCCACGGCGCGGACGGAGGTGGCGGAACCGGAGGTGCCGCGTACGACGCCACCGCGCCCATCGACGCGGCGTTTCCCGACACCGGGCAGGCCGGCGGCGGCGGTGCAGCGGGTAGTGCTTCCGACGCGGCCGTGAGCGACGCGACGGTGAGCGATGCAGCAGCGGACGCGCAGGCGCCTCCGCCTGTGGGCTTCCCCGGCAAGTACGCCTCGCCGACCATCGTGCGCGTCGGCAAGACGTTCCACGCCTACTTCGCGAAGCAGAGCATCGGCGGCAAGAGCTACCACGTTCCTCACGCCAGTTTCACCGCCGACGGCAACTGGACGTTCGTGGGCGAAGCTTTACCGAAGCTCGGAACGAACGCAGTGGCGAACGGTGTCGTCTGGGCTCCGGCGGCGGCCCGCATCGACGCAACGCACTGGATGCTCTACTACACCGCGCAGCTCGCCGGCACGACCTCGAAGAAGTGCATCTGGCGCGCGCACGCGTCGGGCGCGAAGGGGCCGTTCGTCGACGACTACGCCGGGCCAATCTACTGCGCGCCGTCCACGCTGTGGGCCATCGACCCGTACCTGGTCAAGGACGCACAAGGCAGGTGGCAGCTCGCCGCGCGCATCGACCAGCCCGGCGGCATCAACACCATCCAGATCCGCCAACTGACGGCCAACGCCGCGCAGTTCGCTTCCGGGTCGAGCTGGTCGGAGATGACCCACAACTCCCCCAGCTCGTGGGAGCAGCCCGTGCTCGAGAACGCCGGCGTCGTCCGGCTTGCTCCGCCGAGCGGGTCCGCTCACTGGTTCGTCTTCTATTCGGCCCGCGCCTGG
This sequence comes from uncultured delta proteobacterium, assembly GCA_963826085.1. Lineage (GTDB taxonomy): Bacteria > Myxococcota_A > Polyangia > Polyangiales > Polyangiaceae > CAWDXG01. Next base: position 1,995,500 of record CAWGVN010000001.1, read on the forward strand.
GACAACAACACCTACTCGGTCGGCTACGCCGACTGCGGCACCGGCATCAAAGGCCCGTGCACCAAGAAGACGCCGAACGGCCCCTGGCTCGCCACGGACAAGAGCGTCGGTCGGTTCGGTCCGGGCACGCCCACCTTCTACTCCAGCGGAACTGGCGAAGAGCTGATGAGCGTGCAGGCCTGGCAGTACTCGGGCGGCAAGAGCAACCCGAAGAACCACGGCCAGATCATGCGGACCTACGCCATCACCATCAACAACAGCTACGTCCCCAGCGTGTCGCTCCGTCGCGTCGACAAGTAGGCGCGCGCGCTGGGCGGTCCAGACGCCGTGCTACGCGGCCTGGACGCGCAAGCGGCAGCGGATCAGCCGCTCGATGTCGGTGAGCAGCCCGCGCTCGTCGCGGGCACAGAACGAGATCGCCTGGCCCTTTGCACCGGCGCGCCCCGTGCGTCCGATGCGGTGCACGTAGCTCTCCGCCACATTGGGCAGGTCGAAGTTGATGACGTGCGAGATGCCGTCCACGTCGATGCCGCGAGCGGCCACGTCGGTGGCGACGAGCACGCGCGTCCTGCCCGACTTGAACATGCCGAGCGCCCGCTCGCGGGCATTCTGCGACTTGTTGCCGTGGATCGCCTCGGCACCGATGCCCGCCTTGGACAGCTGCTGCGAGAGGCGGTTCGCGCCGTGCTTGGTGCGGGTGAACACGATGGCGCGCTCGACGGCGTCGTCGCCCAGCATGTCCTCGAGCAAGCGACGCTTGTCGGCCTTCTCGACGAAGATCACCGACTGCTCGACGCTCTCGGCGGTTGTGACACGCGGCTGGATCGCGACGCGCACCGGATCCGAGAGCAGGCTCCGGGCGAGCTTCTCGATGGGCGGCGGCACGGTGGCGGAGAAGAACAGCGTCTGCCGCCGGGCAGGCACGGCAGCGGTGATGCGCCGCACGTCGTGGACGAAGCCCATGTCGAGCATGCGGTCGGCCTCGTCGAGCACGAAGTGCTGGACGCGATCGAGCCGCACCAGGCCCTGCTGCATCAGATCGAGCAGCCGCCCGGGCGTGGCGACGAGCACGTCGGGGCGACGCCGGAGCGCCGATTCCTGACGCTGCTGGCTGACGCCGCCGTAGATGACCGTATGGCCGAGATCGAGGTAGCGCCCGTAGGCTTCGACGCGCTCGGCGATCTGGGCCGCCAGCTCGCGCGTGGGCGTGATGATCAGCGCGCGGATCGCTCCGCGCGGGCCGTCATCGGCGGCGAGCTGCTGCAGGATGGGCAGCACGAACGCCGCGGTCTTGCCGGTGCCCGTCTGGGCGCCAGCCAATACGTCGCGCCCGGCCAGCGCGGCCGGAATGACCTCGCTCTGTACGGGCGACGGCACGGCGTAGCCCTCGTCGAGCAGGGCACGACCGAGCGGTACGGAAAGGCCGAGCGCCGAGAACGGCGAGGCCGCCACCGCGGCAAGGATTTCAGGCGTCGCCGGTGCGGGACGCGAAGTGCGGATCGGCGCGGAATGCGCGCGGGCCTGCGGCGCGGGGCGCACAGTGCGGCCCTCGGGCGAGGGCTGGGTGGACTGGGCGCGCGCAGCATCGCCGCGACCCGGGCGCCGACGGCGCCGGTACATAGTCTGGTTCACGTAGATCGATTCTTTCTTCCGGCAATCCGGAAACACATCACACGGTGCAGATTCGCCGTGTGCCACGTCCGACCGCCGGCAGTGTCGTCGCCAGGCATTCGGAGGGTCCGCGCCGCGAGCGAGCTCGCCGGTCGAAGACGTGGTGGCGGCGATCTAGCGCAGTTTGCCCGATACGGCAAGGACGCCCCGGTTCGTGGGGCCCCCGGGCGGGCGGAGCCCGACCTTGGCGGGCCCGCGCCGCGCGCCAGCGCGGCGTGCCGTCGGGCGAGATGTAGAGCGGGGGGGCAGCCCCCGGCTACGCGACAGCCGGCTCGTACACGCAGGCCGGATCGGTAGCCATGGCGTCGCCGGTCATGCCGAAGGCGCGCGCACGCGAGCCGCCGCACACCCAGCGGTACTCGCACTGGCCGCATTTTCCGCCGAGCTGATCCATGTCGCGCAGGCGCGCGAGGTCCGGCGAGTTCCGGTAGATGTCCGGCAGCGACGCTTCCTTGACGTTGCCGAGCAGCGGATCGGGCAGGAAGCCCGCGGGGTACACCTCGCCCTTGAACGAGATGAAGATGACGCCGTTGCCGTCGCGCACGCCGAAGCCGTTGCGCTTGCCGTCCTTCATCAGCGCGTCCACCGTCACGCCTTCGCGGACCTTCTGCTGGATCAGGAAGCGGCGGTACTGCGGCGCTTCGACCGTGCCGACGTGGAAGGGCGCTTCCTTGGCCGTCTTGTAGCTCCACTCGAAGAGCTCCTCGACCTGCTCCGGCGTGGGCATGTCCTCGACTGCCCCGCGCCCCGTCGGCACGAGCAGGAACAGGCTCCAGCGCTTGACCGGCGGGTAGGCCTCGTTCTTCAGTCGTTCATACAGGTGCGGCAGCTCGGGCAGCGTCTGGCGCGTGACTGCGGTGTTGATCTGCACCGGCAAGCTGACCTCGCGCGCCCACTGGAGCGCCGAAAAGGCGCGGTCGAGCGTGCCGTGCACGCCGCGGAAGTCGTCGTGGGTCCGGACAGTGCCGCCGTCGATGCTGATGCCGAGCGCGGCCACGCCGTGCTTGTGGAAACCGTGGATGGCTTCACGCGTGAGCAGCGGCGTGGTCGCCGGCGTGATGCCCACGGGCACATGCAGCGAGCGCGCGTAATCGATGAGCTCGAACAGGTCGGCCCGCTTCATCGGATCGCCGCCCGTGAGGATCAGCATGCTGCCGAGCTCCTTGACGCCGCGAATGAGCTCCTTGGCCTGGTCGGTGGAGAGCTCCATCGGGTCCCGCGTAGGGATGGCGTTGGCGCGGCAGTGCCTGCACGAAAGGTCGCAGGCGATGGTCATTTCCCAGTACACGTTGCGGGGAGCGAGCGCGTACTCGTGCCCGGCGTGCGGCTTCCTGAGGAGGTCAGCGGGGGCGATCTGCATGACAGTTGTCTACTACGTGGGGCCGGAAACGCCACGGATCCAGGGGCGCCGGCCCCCGGGAATTGACATTGATCATGAGCGCGCGGCTCAGGGCCCGAAGCCGCTGCCGAGGCCGAAATGCCCGCCCAGGGGCAGCTCGCGCAGCCGCTTTCCGGCCAGAGCGAAGTAGGCGTTGGACAGCGCCGGCGCCACGGGCGGAACCCCCGGCTCGCCAATGCCGCTCGGAGGCAGGTCGCTCTTGACGACCTCGACGTGGATGGCGCGCGGGGCGTCGGCGATACGGAGCAGCCGGAGGTCGTGGAAGTTCGATTGCTCGGCGCGCCCGTTCTTGAACGTCACCCCGCCGTAGAGCGCGAGGTTCAGACCGAAGACCGCTGCGCCTTCCATCTGCGCGCGCGCGCGGTCGAGGTTCACGACCTTGCCGGCGTCGAGCGCTACCCAGACCTCCGCGGGACGCACGCGGCCGTTCTTCTCCTTCTCCAACGAGACGGCGACGGCCACGTAGGCGAGGAAGCTCCGGTGCGCAGCGATCCCGATCGCGCGTCCGTTCTTCTGTCGGTCCTTCCAACCACAGGCGTCGGTGACGCGCTCGATCACGCCGCGCAGTCGGCCGGCGTCCACCGGGTACTCGACGAGCGACGCGCCGTAGTTGTGCAGACTGCTGACGCCGAGCTCGCCCAGCGAGAGCTTGCGCGGCGAACCGATCAGCTCGAGCAGGTTGTCGCGCGGATCGACCTTCCGCGCGTGCGCGACCTCGTCCATGAACACGCCGTTCGCGAAGCCGTGGAAGATGTTGTACACGCTGCGGAGCCAGCCGACGCGGACATGCGCTTTGGCGGAGCAGCCCTCGGCCGTGACATTCGGTACGTCGAGCGCCAGATCGGTCACGCCCTGCCCGAGGTCGCCCTCGGAGGGCGTGTCCGCACCGGTGACGAAGATCGAGCTGATGGGCGGAAATGCCGTACGCCGCCGCCAGGCCACGACCTTGCCCTTGTCGTCGAAGCCCGCGCTCAGGCGCTGCATGTTCACGGCGTTGTAGTAGTCGTGCTGGATGTCGTCCTCGCGCGTCCACTGCACGCGCACGGGCGCGCCGAGCTCCTTGGCGAGGTACGCGGCCTCGGCAACGAAGTCGGTCATGGACTTGCGACCGAAGGCGCCGCCAAGCAGCGTCACGTGGACGATCACGTCGCGTTCGGACAGGCCGGCGATTCGCGCTGCGTCGGAGCGAGCGCCCTGTGGATTCTGCGTGCTCGTCCAGATCTCGAGCTGCCCGTTTTCGTAGCGCGCGGTAGCGCAAGGCGGCTCCATGGGCGCGTGCGGCAGGTGCGGTACATAGTATTCGGCGTCGAGGGTCGACTTGGCGCTCTTCAGCGCGGCCTCGGCATTGCCGCGGTGCTTGAGCACCTTGCCGGGCGCGCGCACGGCCCTCAGGAGCTCCTGCTTGAAGCTCGCCGAGTCGTAGTGATCGTTTTCGCTCGGGCTCCAGTCGATGGAGAGCGCGGCGCGCCCGCGGAGCGCCGCCCAGGTGTTGTCGGCCACCACCGCGATGCCGCCCCAGGGCTTGTTCATCCAGGGCTCGGCCGGCGCCGGCATCTGGATCACTCGCTTGACGCCCGGCACCGCCAGCGCGCGCTTGGCATCGAAGTGCAACACCTGCGCGCCGACCACGGGCGGCCGCACGATGACCGCGACGAGCAAGCCAGGCAAACGCACATCCGCGGCGTACACGGCCTTTCCGGTCACGTAGTCCGGCGCGTCCAGCAGCGGCAGCGCGGTGCCGACGTGCACGAGCTCCTTGTCGGGGCGCAGCTTGACGGTCGCGGGGTCCGGCAGCGGAAGCGTTGCTGCGAGCGCCGCCAGCTCGCCGAACTCGATCGAACGGCCATTCTTCGCGAAGACCTTGTTGTCGCGCGCAGCGAGCGACGTAGCGGGCAGGTGCAGCTGCTTTGCCGCGGCGGCGATCAAGACGACGCGCGCCGTCGCCGCCAGACGCCGGAGCCGTTCGTACTGTCCATTGCGGATGCTGGACGAGCCGTCCGTGTTCTGGTTGCCGTACGCCTTGTCGCCGTCGGCTTGCACCACACGGACGTGCGTCATGTCCGCGCCGAGCTCGTCGGCGAAGAGCACGGGGATGGAGCTCCTGACGCCCTGCCCCATCTCCGAGCGCGCGCAGACCAGCGTGACCTCGCCACTCTGCGCGACGTGGATGAACAGGTTCGGATTGAACGTCGCCTTCACTTTGGTCGTGGTGTTCGCGGCGGCGGCGTGCGCCGCATCCGGCAGAAGACCGATGGCAAGGCCCCCCAGGGTCAGGTTCAGCCCGGTCAGGAACGATCGGCGCGTGACGTGCACTGCGCGCATCACTTCTTCTCCCCCGCCGCGCGTTTGATGGCTTCGCGGATGCGCGTATAGGTGCCGCAGCGGCAGATGTTACCCGCCATCGACTGCTCGATCTGCTCATCGGTCGGGTGCGGGTGCTCGGCGAGCAGTGCCGCGGCCGTCATGATCTGCCCCGCCTGGCAGTAGCCGCACTGCGGCACGCCGAGCTCCACCCACGCGCGCTGCAGCGGATGGCTGCCGTCCTTCGACAGCCCTTCGATCGTCCTCACCTCCCGATTGGCGGCGCGGCGAAGCGGCGTCACACAGGAGCGCACCACCTGGCCCGCGACGTGCACGGTGCACGCGCCGCAGAAGGCCTGTCCGCAGCCGAATTTCGTGCCGGTAAGCCCGAGCAGATCGCGCAGCGCCCAGAGCAGCGGCATGTCGGGATCGGCGTCGAGGTCGTGCTCCACACCGTTGACGAACAGCTTCAGCTTCATGGCCTGGCTCCCTGTGGCGGGCAGACGGCGCCGGTGTCGACCCAGCCCTGCATCAGCGCGCCGAACTCCGCCTGCGTTCCCGGCGCGGGCGTGCGCCCGTGACCCGGATGCCAGCCCCAGCCGACCAGCGAGTCGTGCGCACTGTGCGAGACGACCTGCGCGAGCGTGCGATGGCCGTTTCGCGCAGGGTCCTCGAGCTGCTCGCAGATCTCGCGCGGCGTCTTGCCCTGCCAGGCCATGGACTTGTCGGCGAGCCGCCAGCTCGGCGCGCCCGGCACGCGCGCGATCTCCTGGTTCCGGTCCTGATGACAGCTCGAGCAGCGCATCCCGACCACACCGAAGTTGTCGACGCTGCGCACAACGGGCGGCTCGTGCACTCGCTCCTGGTCACCCTGCAACGGAGAGTCGCCACTTGGATGGCAGTTCACGCAGCGCGGGTGCGTCAGCACGCGACTAGCCTCGAGGAACATCGCGGCGGAGCGCTGCGTCCGGTCGGTGATCCCGGAGAACGCCTGCACACTGCGGAGCTGGCCCGCCGCGACGGGCGGCGGACCGGCTGGGCCCTGTGCCGGCGCGAGCTTCTGCCCGCAGGCGGCGACCCCCGCCAGCACCAGCCATCCCGTCAGTCTCCAACCGGAACCGGACACCCCACCGTTATTGGGTCGCCCGTTCGGCGCGCGCAACCCCGGAAGGAGATACCCGTGGTCACACGTGACAGCTGACGCCGCCGGGCGGCGTGGCTTGCCCGACCCCTCAGCTCCCGGCCTCCGCCTCCGCCTTCCCGGCGAGGTACGCGTCTTCGAGCGATTTGCCGCGGCGGATCTCGAGCACGCCGGCGCTCATGTGCAAGAGGTAAGGCAAGATCGTCGCGTTGAGCGCCGCAGGCGTCCAGCTGCCGGAGCCGCGCACAAGCAACGTCTTGCCATCCCAGGTCATGTCGAGCTCCGGCTGCGTCGCCTCGAGAGCTGCGAGATCCACGGCGCGTTCGACCGAGTAGCGCATCACCAGGCCCTGTTCGGTCACGTCGGCCATGGACCCGCTCTGCGTGCAGCGGCCCCGCTCGATGAAGACGACGTGGTCGCACAGCGCCTCGAGCTCCAGCAGGTTGTGCGAGCTGATGACGAGCGTGCGCTTGCCGCGGTGCGAAGCGAACACCTCGCGGATGCGGATCACGAGCTCGGGATCGAGCCCCGCGGTGGGCTCGTCGAGTAGCACGAGGTCGGGATCGCCCAGGAGCGCCTGCGCGATGCTCACGCGCCGCCGCATGCCGTGCGACAGGGTCTTGATGCGCGCTTCGGCGCGATCGGCGAGCGCGACTTCTTCAAGGCGGGCGTCGACCTGCTTGCGGGCTTCGGCGGCGCCGAGACCCTGGAGCCTGGCATAATGCGTCAGAAGCTGACGCAGGCTGACGTGCGGGCTGAGCTCGCAGTCCTGGGGCAGGAGCGTGAGCGAGCCGGGGTGGTCGTGGGGCGAGAGCGGCCCGCGGCCGAGGACGTCGACCTCTCCGGCGTCGGGGCGGATCAGGCCGCCGACTATGCCGAACGTGGTCGTCTTGCCAGCGCCGTTGGGACCGACGAAGCCCGAGATCACGCCCTTCGGGATGCTCACGTCGAGCCGGTCCAGCGCCACGGTGCGGCCGTACGCCTTGCAGAGCCCGCGGATCTCCAGCGCGGCCGTCATGCGTCCCTCGCGTTGAAGCGCCAGAAACCGAGCGCGAAGAACGAAAGCCCAATGGCGACGAGCGCGAGCATCGCGCCGCCGCTGCGCAGAAGGCCCGGAGCCCACAGCGAAAGCTGGTGCCCGCCCGGGAAGAGGCCGGACAGCAGCGTCGAGAGCGTCGGCGCTCGCTTCTCGATGGGCTCGGCCCCGAGCACCGTCGCCGAGAGCCAGCTCACGAACATGATCAAGATCGCCAGCCCTGCGGCACGGGCGTTGGTTCGCGTCATCTGCGAGGCGCACATCACCATGCCCAGGTACGCAAAGCTGTAGACGATGGCGCGCCCGGAGACGCGCAGGAGGAAGTAGCCGGTCGAGAGGACCGGCATCTGATCCAGCCACACGAGGCCCATCATCCAGCAGCCCAGCGCGCCGACCAGGACGCCGAGCGCCATCAGGCAGGTCTGGCCGGCGAGCTTTCCTAGAGCCCAGCTGATGCGATCGGTACGGAACAGCGAGAAGCGCACCGCGCCGCTGGACAGGTCGCCCGAGATCGCGTCGGACGAGGTGAACAGCACCAGCAGCGGCACGAAGTGGAGCGCCAGCCAGCCATAGAAGATCGCCAGCGGAGGGATCGCGACGACGGCCTTGGCGACCTCGGGATCGCCGGTGAGGGACTGGACGAGGCGGGTCATGCCCGGGCTCTGCATCAGCTCCCGCATCTGGACCGCGCGACCCAGCTGCTCGTGCAGTCGCTCCTGTATCGCGGTCACGAGCTGGATGAAGATCGCCGAGGCGCCCAGCGAGCCGAGCAGGTAGAGCGCCAGAAGCACGATCGCCTTGCGCGAGCGCAGCGACTCGAGCAGGTCGAAGCCGGCTACGAGCCGGATGCTTTCCGACCGGCGGATACGTTGGCGCTGGGGCGCGCGGGATTGCGAAGAAGAGCTCACCCTGAGGCGGATTCCGTGCTTTGTCGCTGTGCGGGTCTAGACTGGAGGGCATGAAGAGCCAAGCCGGTCGAGCCCGTCGCGTTCTCGCATATTTTGGCGTCGCCGTCCTGCTAGGAACGGCCGCCTGTGCTGCACGGGTGGACAAGGCGCAGAAGCGCGATATCGCCCCCGCGAAGCTCGCGGCAGAGAGCGCCCGGCACCTGCACGGTCCCGTGAATGCGGTCATCGCCGCCACCCGCGAAAACGTCCAGCTCACGGCCGCGCAGAAGCAGACCCTGACCGCAATCGAAAGCGACCTCCGCTCTGACAAGAAGAACCGCCACGCGATGCACGAAGAGCTCCGCTCTTCCGCGGCGGCCGTCGTGCGCTCCGGCACGGCAGATTCCGCGGTTTTCGAAAAGTCCGTCGACGAGGCTGTCCGCGTCTTCACCGAGCGAGCCGACGCCATGACGAACGCACTCGAGGAGCTGCACGCCACCCTGACGCCCGACCAGCGCAAGGTGGTCGCGGCCGCGCTCCGCGCGCGCATCGACCAGAGGTACGGACATCACCATCACAAGCGCGGCTTCCGCCGGCTCGCGTCGTATCTGATGTTGTCCACGCAGCAGGTGGACGCGCTCGAGGCGATGAAGAAGAAGCTCCTCGGCGAGCAGAAGCGCCTGCGCCCCAGCCGGGAGGAGCTTGTCGCGCTCGCTGACGCGTTCCAGGGCGACCATTTCGACTCCGCTCTCGAGGCATTCCGCGCCGACAAGCTCGCCGTCCTGCGCGCTCACGTGGCCCGGGCGGGTCAGCGCACCGACACGGTCCTCGCCATCTTCACCCCCGAGCAACGCGACTTGCTGGCCGACCTGATTTTGAAAGGGCCGGAGAAGGTGCTGCTCGGCACCGGGCACGCGCGGACGGCGCCGCAGCAGGGTATGTCAACCCGCGTGGCAGTGGCTCCGCACTAGCGAGCGCGCTCCAGCCGCCGGCGCCAAGCTCGCAGCTCGTCGTCCCCTGGAACCTGCTCGATCGCACGGCCGAGCTCGCCCAGGGCGCTTGCGATCAGTCCGGCTGCTTCGTAGGCGCGAGCTAGCGTAAGGCGAAGGTCGAAGTTGTCCGGTTCCAGCTTCACGGCTTCGCGAGCCGGCGTGACGCCTCGCTTCGGGTCGCTGGTGTGCAGGTAGCATTCCGCCGAGCGCTGCAGCGGCTCGGTTTCCCCCGCTCGCGCGTCGGCGACTCGCTGCCAGGAGCGCGCCGCCTCTTCCCAGTGGCCGCTCTTCTCTTCGTACCGTGCGCTCGCTTCATGACGGCTCGCGAGGTGGCGCGCTGCTTCAGCGTCCGCCTTCTCGTACAGCTCGCGCACCGCGGCGTCGTCCGGCGCCAGAGTGAGCGCGATGCGCAGCGAGTTGACCGCCGAGACCCAGCTACCCTCGGCCATCGCTTCCTGCCCCGCCTTGAAGAAAGTGTCCACTCGGGGCGATCGGCGCTGCGCAACGAAGCGCCGCAACGATTCGCCGGCGCGCTCGCGTAGGTCGTCCGACGGTATCGGCGTTTCGACAATCGGCGCGGGTCGCTGATGCCCCGCGAGCCGTTGCGCGAGCGCGCGGCCGCGCTGCTCTGCCATCGCGGCCGGGTCGCTGGCTGGCCGGCGCACAATCCCCTGCGGGGATTCGGCTTCAGGCGAAGGAGGAAGCTGCGACCTGGGTGGCGGGGGGATCGACGTCAGCACGGCGTCGAACGCATGCGTCTCCCGGCGCGCCTCGAGATAGCGATCGTATTCCCGTCGCAATGCTTTCCGCGTCAGGACGCTTTCAGCTTCGGTGAGTCGCTCGAATATCTTGTCGAGCTTCTTCTTGTAGACACCAAGCTCGCGACCGAAGTAGCGATCGGGGTGGAAGGTCGGGATCAAGGCGTAGTAGGCGTTCTTGATTGTCGCCTTGTCTGCGCTGCGCTCGACTCCCAGCAAGGCGTAGTGGCTGACAAGCCCGAGGCGTTCGAACATCTCGTCGATGCGCTGGCGCTGAGCCGCGTCCAGATCCACCGTTTCTTCCACGGGCGGCGGCGCTGGTGCCGGTGGTGGAGGAGGTTCTGCGCGCCGCGCGGTCCGCGAAGCGTCGACCCCGACGTGCTCCTCGCGTATCGGCTCGTCGTGGTCGCGGCGCGGGTCACGTCGCAGCGGCTCGACCCGCTTGTCGCCGTCATCGAACACGACCGCGCCCAGCTGCGCCAACCGGTCGAGCGTCTCTGCAAGCGTGGCCGGATCCAACGCCGTGACCAGACCTATCTCTTCGAGATCGGTAACCCCGTCGAGCTGCGAAAGCACGAAAGCGTCGATCGGGCTCAACGGCAGCGTCGCAACGTCGATGCTGTCCACGCGTCGCGGCGCCTTTCCGCGCGAGAGGTGCCGCCCTTCCCTGCGGTGACCAGTCAAGGCATAGGACTATAGCGGAAACGGCAGCACTGCCGCGCGTCTCGATCACCGGGGGCCCATGGATCCGACGCAAGATGTCCAGGCCGGCGCGGAGGCCCGCACCGCTGGACGTGCTTCACTCCAGCGAGGAAGCGCGGGGCCGGCAGCGCGGCCTTCACGATAGCTGACAACGCTGGCCGGCCTGGCCTACGCTCGCCCCGGTGAATGCTCCGGGCGACCGAGCGGAGGTGCCGAGCCCCGAGCGCTGGAATCCCGGAGCGCTGCGCCGGCGCTTCACGCGCGGGCGGGCGCAACCGCGCGGCGTGGTGTGGTTCGGGGCGCGCTCGTTCTGGGGCCACATGCGCCACTTCATCGCGAGCGCCATCGCGACCGAGGACGTCGACTCGCGCGACTGGATGAGCGCCGATCCACCCCTGCTGCTCGCTTCGCGCGTCGCCGAGCGGCTGGGCGGCGCACCGGGACAGCGCAGCGTGACGGAGAGCCTGGGGCGCGATCTGTGGCTCGACTACGTCGCCGACACGGGCGACGACGTGTCCGTGAGCCGGGCGGTGGCGGGGCTCGTGTTCCGCGAGTACGTGCTGCCGGATCCTGCCAAGGAGCGCGCGACGCTCCGCGCACCGCGCGGCGACATCCTGCTCTTCGGCGGCGACACGGCCTACCCGGTCGCGACCGCGGACGAGATCACCGCGCGGGTGATCGAACCGTTCAACCAGGTGCTCGAACAGCGCGACGACGGGCGTCGTCGCGTGCTGCTCGGCATCCCGGGCAACCACGACTGGTACGACGGGCTCGACGGCTTCGGGCGCATGTTCCGCCGCCATCTGGTCGACGGCGAGGAGCGACCGGAGAGCGGGCGCATCACCAGGACGCTCATCGATCGCTACACGAACTTCGCGCGCGAGTTCGTGCTCGGCGGACAGATCGACAAGCCCAAGACGCTCGACCTCACCGGTTATGCTCCGGTGCAGAGCGCCAGCTACTTCGCACTGCCGATCGCTCCCGGGATCGGCATGCTCGCCGTCGACCGGCAGCTGAAGAACATCGACTCGCGCCAGCAGCACTTCTTCGTGAGCTGGCTGAACCAGAACCTGGCCATGTCGCCGTGGGTGGTGCTGCCGGATCCGGCCTACCGCTTCGGCGGGCACAGCGTGACAGGCAGTGCGATGGTGGAATCGCTGGGTCTGAACCTGACGGCGCGCCCGCACTTCGTGCTGTCCGGCGACGTGCATCAGTACCGCCGCGAGGTGGAAGGGCCGTCGCAGTTCGTCACGGCCGGCGGCGGCGGCGCGTTCCTCCATCCAGCACCGCTCCGACGAAAAGGGCTGCGCCCCGCCGCGGTGGAGTTCCCCGACGCGCCGCAATGCCGGCGGCTGCTCTGGCAGGTGCCATGGAAAGTGATGTTCGGGCGCTCGGGTTTCCTGCCGCACTATGTGATGCTGCTGATGTTCGTGCCCGCGGTGAGCGTCGGGCTCCGCATGTACGAGCGCACCGGCGTGATGGTCAGCGCGCCGCTCGCGATCACGCTGATCGTGACGATCGTGTACGCCCTCATCGGCGGCATCCGCCGGGGTCAGCGCATCACGCTCTTGTACGCGCTGGTCGCGGCGATGATGACGGCGGCGGTACCCATCGCATCCTCGTGGCTGCTCGATCATCTGCTGGGCGACGCGGGGGTGCAGTTGGCGCCGCTCCTGCTCGCCGGGATCTCGCTCGTCGCCGGCGTGCTCGGCGGCACGTTCATCTTCGGCGCGTACCTCGCTCTTCTGACCGCGCTCGGCCTGGAAAACACCCAGGCCTTCACCGCCCTCGACCACCCCGGCTTCAAGCATTTCGTGCGCTTGCGCGTCCACGCCGACGGCAGCGCCGTCGACGGCTGGGTCGTCGGCATGGTGGACCCGCTCGGCAGCGACGCGAAGCCCGTGCTGGTCGACAGCTTCACGTGGAAGGCGCGGTCGTAGGGACGATCTCCAGCGCGAGCAGCACGTCGGCAATCCGCACGACGGTCGGAGGCCCAGCGGTCACCTGGATCCGCTCCACGCGCCCGTCCACGCCGTCGACGTAGGTGCCGTTGGTCGTGTACATGTCCCTGAGCCAGACCTCCCCGTCCTGGATGGACACTTCGCCGTGCCGGCGTCCGAGATGGACCGACGCGAGGGATACCTCGCAACGCGGCGAGCGCCCGAAGTAGACCCGCACGTCCCTGGAGACGTCGAAACAGTACACGTCGTCCATTTTCGCGTAGTCCGCGCTGTGGGCGCGGGGTGCTTCAACGACAGTGATCCTGAGCTGCATCCTTTTCCAAGCCTACCCCCACTAGCCGCGTGGTGCATCACTGCGCATGGGAACGAATTCAAGGACGCCCGCTCGCGTCGAGCCGGTATACTGGCGCCATGTCGGCGAAGGCGACACCGCCCGACCGGGCCAGACCAGGTCGGCTGTCGGTGCTGCACTGCTCGGGGTGCGATGCGCCGGTACCGCTCGTCGACGGGGACCACGTCAAGTGCCCGTACTGCGGAGCGGATGTCGAGCTTCCTGAAGCGTATCGCGCGCGCTACGAGGCTGCGCGCGTCGACGCTGCCGGGCAGGCATTGTTCGCGCGCATCGGCGAACCGCCGGGACCTCTGCTCCGTCTTCTCGGCGCGCGCGTCTATCTCTGGATCTTCCTCCTCTTGTTGCCGTTCTGCGTCGTGTACCTGAGCCGGGCCGCATGGTGGCTGATGCTGGGTCCGCTCGAGCGGGTGCTCCATGTCTACCTGGCAGACGTGCTCTCGCCGGGAACGCATGGGCTCGTGCTCGGCGGGACGGTGTTTGCGATGCTGGCGCCGCTGGCTGTGCTCGGCAGCCACGGCCGGCGCCACGCCCTGAAGCGGCGGGCGCTGCAGGCAGCGCTCGCCGCCAAACCGCCAACAACACCGGGGGGGCGCTCGACCTGTCGTTCCTGCGGCGCGCCGCTCGCCGTCGAAAGCGGCGAGCTGGGCGTGCGCTGCCCGTACTGCTCCGCTGACAATCTCGTGGCGCTCCCGCCGGAGTGGATCGCCGGCGTGAAATCGGACACCGCCGGGGTGAAGCGGGCGGCGGCCTCCGCCGCCGAGGAGGAGCGGAAGAACCGCGCCATCGTGCGACGCGGCTCCAGGACGCGCCTGGCGCTCCTCGTCGTGCTCGTGCCGGGCTACGCGGGCTTCATGGCTCTACTCGGCGAGGGAGCACCCACCTTCAAGGACGCGCTGGCGCCACCGCGCAGGTTCTCCATGTTCGTGCCGCAGGTGCTCGCCGACGATCGCCCGGTCGGCGACCGCCTGCACGCCCAACCGCTCAGCGACGGACACCCCGGCTCCACCACGCTGGTACAGATCGAATACCGCTCCCAGCCGCGCTGCACGGCGGCCTACTGCTTCGCGGCCCGTCACGGCGAACACCTCAGGGTCGCAGCGCCCGGCACACCTGTCTCGGAATGGCTGCAGCATGGCTGCGGCCTGCCCTTCGATCGAAGCACCGGCGTGGCCTTCGGGCAGCACGGCGACTTCGCGATTCCGCGTTCCGGCTATTTCGAGCTCGTGCTGGACGGCGGTCGGCATTGCGGCGCCTTGCCGCTGACGCTCTCGATGGCAGCCGGTCGATAGGCGCACGCGAACGCGAGGCCGCCCCTAACGGTAGCCGCGCGCCTGGAGCGAAAACAGCCGCGCGTAGTGCCCATCGAGCGCCATCAGGGCTTCGTGGCTGCCGCGCTCCTGGATGCGGCCGCCGTGCAGCACGACAATCTGGTCGGCCATGCGCACCGTGGAGAAGCGATGCGAGATCAGGATGACGATGCGGTCGTGAGCGAGCTTCCGGAACTGCTCGAAGACCTCGGCTTCGGCGCCGGCGTCCATGGCCGCCGTCGGCTCATCGAGCACCAGCACGTCCGCGTCGCGCCGCATGAATGCGCGGGACAGGGCGATCTTCTGCCACTGCCCACCGGAGAGCTCGCGGCCGTCCTTGAACCAGCGGCCCAGCTGCGTGTCGAACCCTTCCGGCAGGGCATCGACGAAGGGCGTTGCCATGCCGCGGTCGGCGGCTTCGCGCCAGCGCTCGGCGTCCTCGAAGAAGCGTACGTCGCCGGCGCCGATGTTCTCGCCGACGCGCATCTGGTAGCGGGCAAAGTCCTGGAAGATCACGCCGATGCGACGCCGCAGCGCGTCCTTGTCCCATTCCTGGAGGTCGAGACCGTCGAGCAGCACGCGGCCTTGTTGCGGGCGGTAGAGGCGGGTGAGGAGCTTGATCAGGGTGGTCTTGCCGGAACCGTTCTCGCCGACCAGCGCCAGGGATTCGCCCGGTCGGATCTGCAGATCGATCCCGGACAGCGCCGGTGCTTCCGCGCCCGGATAGGTGAAGTCGACGTTCTCGAAGCGGATGCCGTCGCTCGGCTCGGGCCCCTCCGTCGCAATTCCAGTGGGCGATACGATCGGAGTTTCGAGGAACTCGTACAGCGTGGACAGGTAGAGGTTGTCCTCGTACATGCCTCCGATGCCCGCCAGGATCGCCGACACCGACGACTGGCCCTGACGGAACAGCGCCAGGTACATGGTCATCTGGCCGAGGGTGATTCGACCGAACACGGTGGTGACCGCAACCCAGGCATAGGCGCCGTAGAGCGCGGCGGTCCCCAGCAGGCCAAGGACAAATCCCCAGCTGTCGCGGCGGATCGTGAGATTGCGGTCCGCTCGGTACAGCATCTGGAAGATCCGCCGGTAGCGCTCCAGAAGGCGCGGACCGAGGTCGAAGAGCTTGACCTCCTTGGCGTGGTCCTCGCGCGCGAGCACCGTCTCCAGGTACATCTGCATTCGCGTTTCCGGGGAGCGCCAGCGGAACAGGCGGAACGCTTCCCCCGAGAATCGCGTCTCGGCGACGAAGGCCGGCAGCCCCGCCACCAGCAGCACCACGACTGCCCAGGGCGAGAAGCGCACCAGCAGCGCGCCGTAGCTCAGGAGCGACACCAGGTTGCGAGCGAGACCGAAGGTGCGCGTGACCAACGACAGCGGGCGCGACGAGGCTTCGCGGCGCGCTCGCGTGAGCTTGTCGTAGAACTCGGAGTCCTCGAACTGGGTCAGCTCCAGGGTCAGCGCCTTCTCGAGGATCATCTCGTTGACGCGCTCGCCGAGCTGCGCCCGGAGCAGCGACTGGCAGAGCGAGATGCCGCGCGTGGTGCCGGCCAGCGCGGCAACCAGAGCGCCCTCGATGGCGATCCAGGTGCCGACGGTCGCCAGCGATACGGCGTGTCCGGCGACGTGTGCCGCGTGCGCCGCGACGACCGAGTCGACGATGCGCGCGCCCGCAAATGCGATCGCCGCGGGCACCAGGCCGGCGATCAGCGTGAGCACGCCGAACGCGACCGAAAGCGTCCGGCTCGTGCTCCACACCAGCCCGAGGGCGCGTCCGCCGTAGCGGAACACGCCGAGCAGACTCCGGCCGAGGTTGCCGGAGGCGTCCGTGGGCTGTGCGGCGTGCGGGTTCAAGGTGCGGCCGCCCGCGGCTACAGCTCGCCCAGGAGCTGCTGGACGGTCGCTCGCAATCGCTCTGCGTCGGCTTCGGCGATGCCGAGGCCCGCACTGCAGCGCGCGCGCCGTGCCGCGTCGCCGAGGCACGCGAGCCCTGCTTTCCGGAGCGCCTCACGCGGTGCGCTCTTGTAGGCCGACTCGGCAGCCCGCCAGGCGCTATCGGGTATCGTGCCGTGGGCAGAACGGAGCGCCGCCAGATCGATCAGGTCGCGGAACAGCGAATCGCTATCCGCCCAGCGGTCACAGTTCGCTAGCAGCTTCTCCGCGTAGCAATCCGGGATGGAGAGACACGCCACCGGCGCCCACCGAGGTCGCACCGCCGCAGCATCCAGCTCGGCCAGCACGTCGAGCACCGCGCGATGGGTCTCGCGCTCAAACATCGAGCGTGCTGCCGTAGCGGCGCGCCAGCGCGCGGATGAAGTCCATTTCTTCAGGCGACGGCTCGCCCACCACGCCCTTCTGTCGCCACCCCGACTCGTAGCGCCGCAGCATGTCGAGCGGGGGCAACTTGCGCCATTCGCGATCGAACCACGAGAGCGACTCGAGGAACGGCAACCGCTCGGGCGCCGTCGGTTCCGTAGGCGATGTTGCGGCGCGTGTCACTTGCGGAAGCGTAGCACGAGAAGAGGCCTGTCATGCTGCGCTGAGCCCGATACACCCTCAGCCGTTCATCATCCGCGTGAACTTCTCCATCAGCACCGGGTCGGCGGCCATCTTGGCGCCCCAGGCCTGGGCAACGCCGCCGTAGCTCATCATGTCAAGGCCATAGCGACCGAGCGCGCCCATCATGTCGCCGGTCTGCATGCCCTTCATGATGCCAACGTAGTCGCTCAGCCTCGCAACAGGCTGGCCCGGGAACACAACCGGATCGGGATCGCCGGCGTTGCCTTCGGCCACCGCGCGCTGTGCCTGCTGGGCCTGGGCCATGCGCTCGTGCATGTCCATGTTTCCGTCGAGGATGTTGTCGAGCGCGGCCTTTTCCTCGGCGCTGACGCCCTGCTTCTCGAGCTGGATCTCGCGCGTCATCTCGATGAACTCGCGGTGCAGGTCGGGATTTCCGTTCATCGCTTCGTTCCACTCCTCGATGTATGGATACACGACGCCGCCGACGCCGTACATCGGCACGCCGTAGCGATCGCAGAGCTCCTGCAAGCCGGGCGGCGGCGCTCCAGCGAGCGCGCGCGCCATGATACCGAGTGTCCCCGAGTAGCCCTGCTTGGCGATCATCACGTCGCGCTCGACGCTGAACTCGGCATACTGGCGTAGCGAGAGCCCGCCGTACTTGCGCTCGGGCGGCTGCACGCGGTTCTTCTTCGAGTAGCTGCGGTGGTAGCGCGCGATCCAGGCGTCGAGCTCGCGCTCCACCTCGGGGGAATGACCGCCGAGCGCGCGCCACGAGTGCGCCAGCGGCGCCTCCCAGCTCGTGAAGCCCTTTTCCGGGATCTGCCCGCGCATCCACTGGAACATGTTCTCGACCTCGGGCCGGAGCGCGGGGTTTTCCTTGGCGCGGAAGTAGAGGGCGATGATCGCCGCGTCGGTAGTCCAGTCACCCGGGCCATAAAGGAGCGAGTAGAGCGCCGCGCGCCCCGGACCGCTCTCCCACGGACCGAGATGCGAGAGCACGATCGCCGTCGCCACCTGGCACCGATAGGTCCAGATGAAGCCGTCGAACTCGCTATTTTGCGGCAGGAGCGGCGGATCGGTCATCACGGCCATGAAGCCGTGGATCCAGTCCGGACCCCACGCCGCGACGGCGCGCGCCGCCTGGTCCCAGCCCTCGCGCGAGAACACCTGGTCGGCAATCTGCGCGATCGCCTGCTGCACGCGCGGATCGGCCTGGCCGTAGACGCGCTGGGGAGTCGTGCCCTGGTACTGCCACAGCCGGAACTGCACCTGCGCCTTGTCCGCGCGCGGGTCGGGCTGCTGCACCTCCGCCACCTTGATGTTCAGCTTACCGCCGGCGCCCAGGCTCCTCAGGGAAAGATCGAACGCCATCGGTACGCTCGGCGCGTCCAGGTACTGGCTCTCGAGCTCCGTCTCGACGCTGCCGCCCTGGCCGCAACACTGGATGATCTGCTTGATCTCGCGCACCAGCCCGTGGCCGGCGTAGGCCGTCGGATCCTGCGGACCCGGCAGCGTGTTCTCGAACTCGACCGGCGGATCGATCTCGTCGGCGAGATCCTGCGCAGTGTCGTTCCACCACTGCCGGTCGCGCATACGCAAGAGCGCCTGGCGCTCCTCGGGCGAGCCGGTGGCGCGGAAGCGGCAGTAGTGCAGCGCGGCGTGCCGCTCGCCCGGGAAGCCCGGCTTGGCCGCGATGATCTCGTCGAAGATCTGCGCCGCCTGGTCGAAGCGCTGGGCCTTGATGTAGCCCCAGGCCGCGTCGTCCAGCGGCGAGAAGTCCCCGGGGTCGAGCTGCATCGCGCGGCGCGCGTAGCCGAGCGCGTCGTCGGGGTGCCCTGCGTCGCCCAGCGCGTTCTCCATGGTCGTCAGCGCCGACCATTCGTTGGGGAAGCGCTGCACGCCTTCGTTCGCCACGGCCAGCGTCGCGTTCGGGTCGCCGAGCCGGCGACGCAGCGCGGCTTCGCCAAAGTAGAGCTCCGGCTTGTCGGGAAAGCTCTGGCGCAACAGGGCGAGCGTGTCCGCTGCAGCACGGATGTTCGACAGGCAGGGATGATCCGCCGGGGCGCCGGGCGGCGCCTCGCGGAGCAGGCCGACGGCCGTGCGCACCACGCTCGGCGCCAGCTTCTTCCAGCCCAGGGACTCGATGATCTGCGGCTGCAGCCAGCGCCGCACCCAGTCGAAGTAATCGAGGTCCGGCGCCACATCGACGACCTCGCATACGAGCTCGATGGCGCCGCCCAGATCCTTCTGCATCATCATGATGCGAGCGCGCGCCGCCGCGGTGGCCACGTGCACGGCTCCGGTCGCCACCGGAACGAGCGACAGCGGGTCCTGCGTGCCGAGCGCGATCTCGTCCACCAGATCGAGATACTCGCGCTCGTTCGGGTACAGCATGAGCGCGTCGGAGGCATGCAGCATCGCCGTCAGAAGCTCGCCGCGCTGCCGCGCCGCGAGAGCCTTCTGCTTCAATTCGGCGGCCAGCGCCTGGCGGCTCTGCGGTTCATCAGGGAGTTGTTGGGGATCGAGACTGCCCTCTGTTGTCATCGTTCGACCTGCCTCCGGGGGGAAGGTCGACAATACGGTCATTGCAGGGGAGCCGCGTCAAGGCCCCGGCACTGGAGGCACCCCTGGCGGCGCGCGTGCAACGCCCCGGCCCGCGCGGGTCTGGGCGCTCTGCCGTACAAGCAATCCGCGAAGCAGTCGGCAGCGGGCGGGGGCGGCTGGATGCGCGGCGGGACCGCGCGCTCGCGCGGCTAGCACGAAGACGCGTCCGAGTTGGAGTCGCTCCGCTGTGGTGCCTCCCCAGCTCGCAGTCCGCACGTTGGACACCTATTCGAAAACAGCAAGCGAAGCATGACGAAAATGTTCTGCCAGCTCCGCCGCAAGAAGAATGAATGGCCGCAGCGCGGGCATCTGAAAGCAGCGGTGCACATGAAAGCGGAGATGGTGACGCCCCACCAAACGAGAGGGAACGCAAAGTCCACTAGCCATCGCGGGGCGACGTGACCAATAGCCCAGCCGACTGGCACGAACAGCAGCAAGCCGAGCCTGAAGCACCAGGAGCAAGTCCAATACCTACGCCAAACCGCCGAGTACGACCGGTTGCTATCGCGGGATGTCATGGCCGCGTGGGGAGAACGTCAAGGACAGGGGCCACGGCCGCCGCGTTTCGGAGATGGCGTTGGCGCGGGGGGCGCGGGGTGCGAGGTTGACGGCCACAGACCCGGCCACGTCTTGACGTACGAGACGAGGGCCCCCAGCCAAATTCCAGCGCCAAGCCCTCCCGAAATCGAGCCCACCACACCATGGGCGTTTCCCGTGAGCGACCCGGCGCCGAAGAATCCTTCCCTTGCCCCCTCGACCGCAGCGCCGAACCCGAAGCCCTTGAAAGCCGCCAGTGACGAGTAGCCGCTGATCTGTATGCCGGCGCCGGCAAAAGCGCCCACGCCGATTGAACCAGAACCCGTCGCATACCTCCCGATGCCCTCTGTGCCGATGTAGATTCCTCCGCCGCCCCACGCCGCAGGCCCGCAATAGCCGGCGCACCAGCCAGCACCTGCGCTACCTCCAATGGCAATTCCGATCCGGCCGCTCCGGTCGCCGTATGCGAGCGGATTCTCCCCGGGCCAGCTCCACAGCGTCCCAGTGGACGTCAGGAACCCGAACCTGTCCGCCGTCAGGAACGTACCGAGCGCTGGTGACCATTGCCGTGCGCAAAAGTCGTAGAGGCCTCCCGCGAGGGGAGTGTACCATCGGCCTTGCCAGCGCAACGGGTGTGGGGTTGCCCCAACCCGCGCGTCCTCGGCGGGCGCTGCTCGCCGGAACTACGGCTCTGTACGTCGTCGCCGCCTGCGGGCGCTCGACTTCCCCAAGCTCGTGCTCGCCCGGGCCGCCCTCTCTGTTCCATACGGAACGGCTCTTCACGTCACTGCGGCCCGGGCTGCGCGCGAGCGGGGAAGGTGGCGTCTTCCGTCCGGGGAGCGAATGGCGTGGGCCCGGAACGTCGTCTCGACCGCAGCGCCCAACGGAGGATAGCGCGCGGGGTTACGCCAATGCGGCGCCTCCTTCCCGGCGGGGCGACCGGGCTCCGCGGGAGCGGCGCACGCCGCCCGCCACGCCCAACACTGTCGAACGGTGCTCGACGGAGTGCGGCGCTAGGGGCGCGAGGCGCGGCTCCCGGGCGTGTCATGCGGCCTGCGCCGGAGGGTGCGAAGCCCGGCCGCTCCGCCGGGAAGGAGGCTCTCTTGCATCGTCATCATCCGCCCAAGTCCACTCGCTCCCTCGTCCTCGCGCAGCGCGCCGCAGAGATGCGCGCGCTACCCACCGCGTCGGAGCGCGCGCTGTGGTCGGCGCTCTGCCGGCGGCAGCTGGGCGTGCAGTTCCGGCGGCAGGTCGTCGTCGGTGGGTAGATCGCGGACTTCGCCCCTCCCGGCGTTTGATCGTGGAAGTGGATGGCGACTGGCACCGCGGGCGGGAGCGGCTGGACGCGCGGCGCGACCGCGCGCTGGCCAGGGCCGGCTGGCGCGTGCTGCTGCTGGATGCAGCGCTCGTGATGCGGGATCTGCCGGCGGCTGTCGCTCGGGTGCGGGAGGCGCTCGGTACATCCGGGTAGCGCCTGGCGTGCGTTGTCTTCCGTGCTCTGCGGAGTGACGCTCGCATGATGGGAAGTCCATCGCTCCCCTCCGGATCAAGGACGCCCGGATGGCGCGCCTCGCGCCGGCGAGAAGGCCGCACTATTCGCCGGTGGAACGCCTCGCCATCCTGGCGCTGCGTGCCGCACACGGCTGGAACACCGTGCAGACCGCGCGGCGCTTCCTGCTCGCTCCCGGCACGGTCGCGGGCTGGATTAAGCGCCTCGACGAAGAGGGCGAGGACGCGCTCGTGCGCACGCCCGTGCCGGTCAACCGCTTTGCCGATTTCGTTGCCGCGCTCGTCCAGCAGCTCCGCCGGAGCGCGCCGCGCATGGGCCGCAAGCGCGTCACCAATGTACTCGCGCGCGCGGGGCTGCATCTCGCGCCGTCGACCGTGCGGCGCATGCTGCTGAAGAAGAACATGCCCCCCAAGCCACCGCCCACGCAGCCGGCCTCCGGAAACGCCAAGAGCGGCAACAGTGCCGGTCGGGAGCGCCGCGTCCGCGCCGACTACCCACATCACGTCTGGCACGTCGACCTGAGCGTCGTGCCCACGCTCTTCGGCTTCTGGGTGCCGTGGCTTCCACAGGCGCTGACCCAGGTCTGGCCCTTCGCGTGGTGGTTGGGCGTCGTGCTGGATCACTTCTCGCGGGCGCCCGTCGCCAGCGCCGTCTTCAAGAAGGAGCCGACGGCCGACGAGGTTTGTGCCTTGCTCGACGCGGCTGTCGACAAGGCCGGCCGAGCGCCACGTTACGTCGTCTCCGACAAGGGCGCGCAGTTCCATAGCGAGTACCGGGACTGGTGCGAGCGGCACCGCGTGCGACCGCGCTATGGCGCGCTCGGCAAGCACGGCAGCATCGCGATCATCGAGCGCTTCTGGCATTCGCTGAAGAGCGAGTACCTCCGGCTCGTCAGCGTGCCGCTGTCCATCGAGGAGATGCAGCGCGAGATCGAGGCCTACATCGGTTGGTACCTCGAGCACCGGTCGCACGAGTCGCTCGGCGGCGCGAGCCCCGCCGAGGTGCTCGAAGGACGGCTTCCCGCCGCTGGGCGGCCGCCGCTCGAAGTCCGCGCGCGGGGAAGGCCAACACGAGGCCTGCGGCGACAGGTCACAGCTCCGCTCGCTCTCGTGGCCACGCCCCACGAGCAGCGGGCCGAGCTGCCTGTCGTCGAGCTTCGCGAAGCGGCCTGAGTCAAACGGCGTCATCTCCAGATCCATTCCACGCGCCAAGCGCGGTCGCAGCGATCTGTCCCGCGTGCGAACCGCGTCGGTTGGCGACGCGTTCGACAGCGTCCGCGAGGACGGCCGGCAGCCCGGATCCAGCTCGAAATCGCGATGAAAGGTCGGTGGACATGGACAGCCGTCAGATGCCTCGGCTGAGGCAGGCCCTCTTGACCGTGTCAAAGGCGGCTCCGCGCTCATCCGCGTATGGGCGCAGGCACGCTCGCCAGAATCGTACCCCCGCGATCCAACAGAACGAACGAGTCGCCTTTGAATCTCGAGCGAGCAGCGGGGAACACGAGGTCCATCGGCACCGGCACGTCGTGACGTGCGACGATCGTGTCGTGCACCAGCACTCCCGCGGAATCGTACACGGTGGCCTGTACCGACGATCGCTCTTCGTCGATTTCGTAGAAGACATCCACCCAACGTCCCGTTCGCTTGTCGACCCGGGACAATCCCAGGCGCGTCCGGAATCGCGGCTCGCAGCTGGCTCGCAGTTCCGCAATCTCGGATTCCAGCCGCTCGTGCTGCCAGCCGAGTTTGTCGCGCAATAGGACGCGGGCCGCATCCAGGGCGTCGACGACCGCCGATCGGAACACCGGGTAGGGCGCGTGTTCCTTCTCGTGCTGGAAATCCACTGGCACCTGGGCAACACCCAGCACGACCCGGGCGGCGGCAGTGCTGCCGGGTGAAAGCAGATTGACGAACACTTTGGCGAAAGGTGCCTCGAGGCGCGGCTGGGCACACACCCGATACCGCAACTGCTCCGCGATGTGGGCGACGCGGCGGTTCAGGTGCGTCGCGTCTCCCTCGCCGAAGCGGCCGATGTCGAAGTCTCTAAGCAGCATGCCTATGGTAGGAACGGCCAGGGGGTTGGACGTATGTTGCCAGGAAGTGCCTCGCCATTGAGACGACCCGCCGTGACCAGCCAGCGCTCCGCCCATGCGGCGTTGGCACGACCTTGCGCCATCGCAACGATCTCATACGAGTAGTCACTCCCGAGCCATCGCGTTTGCAGCGCTGCTCGAAGTGATTTGCTGCCTACCAACGGAACCCCGCTGATTCCATACTTGTAGGTCTCCCCACTAGACTTTTGATAGATTCTGTACACGTGGTTGAGGGCGGGCGACGCATTCGAGTTCAGGTGTACGCGGGTCGTGAGCTCGGCAACGCCCTGGACAACGCCCACTGCGCCCAGCACGGTGTTCCCGTTGGCGAATATCTGCCCTGCAGACCCTGCGATCGAAGCCGAACCGCATTCAACGTCCCTCAGCCCCTGGCCGGTCGTCGCGGGGTCTGCGAGCTCGTTGATACCTTGGCGGCGCTGCTCTACCCCGCGGGCAAACGCGGCAATCCCGCCTCCGAAGTTGCCGCTTGTCGCCCAGTTGAACAGTTCGTCGATTCTGGCGTTGGTGCGGCCTGTCGGATCCGCCAGGCCGGTGGGGCTCTCCCCCGGCCAACTCCAAAGCGTCCCCGTCCGTGTCAGGAACCCGAACCTGTCCGCCGTCAGGAACGTACCGAGCGCTGGTGACCATTGGCGTGCGCGGAAGTCGTAGAGGCCTCCCGCCAGTGAAGTGTACCATCGGCCTTGCCAGCGCAGGGGTTGGTCGAAGGGTTGGCCATCGATGGCCGGAGCGGGCGTGCCGGAATCGGCTGGGAGAAGTCGCCCGAACGCGGTGTACGTGTAGCCGCCGAGATCGCTCGGGAGCGCGGACTTGGACGGATCGAGGCGTCTTCCGCCGCGCAGGCGGCGGACGTTGCCGAGGGTGTCGAGCTCGAAGTAGAGGGTGGCTTCGAGAGCGGCGTCGTACATCCACAGGGGCTGGTCGACGCCGTCATAGAGGTAGCGGCGCTGGATGCCTGCGACTCCGGGGGCGTCCAGAACGGCGGTGATGTTGTTGGCGGTGGGGAGGGTGTTGCTGGCGCTGAGGTAGCCGTCGGTGGGGGGGACGTCGTAGATGTAGTATTCGCGCGCGGTGGTGGTGCCGGTGGTGCGGACGCGGGCGATGCGGCGGAGGAAGGCGTCGTAGCCGTACTCGTCGCTGGTGGTGCCGTCGGTGGCGGTGACGAGGATACCACGGCCGTTCCAGCCGAGCGTGGTGCCCTGGAGCGAGGTGACCTGGCCGACGGGGTCGAGGGTGACGGGCTGGCCGCCGTAGGTCGCGGGCACGCCCGATGAGGCGGTGCCGCTACCGTCGAGGCGCGGGCGCGTCGCTTCGAGCGTCTCGCCGGCGTCTTCGCTCAGGGCGCCGAGGGCGTTGTAGGTGTAGCCGCCGTCGGAGCCGTCGTCACAGGAGACGTCCGTGATGCGATCGAGGTCGTCGTAGGCGATGTTGCAGCTGCGCTCGGGATCGGTGAGGACGATCGGGTTGCCGGCGGGGTCGTACTGCGCGGTGTAGCAACGCGTGCCGGCCGCGTAGTCGTAGCAGCGCGAGGTGAGGCGGCCGAGCTCGTCCCAGGTCTGGCGGCGGATGTGGCCGTCGGGGTAGACGAGGTGGGTGTTGCGGCCCATCGCGTCGTAGCCGTCGTAGCTGAAGGTGCCTTCGGTCGTTGTGTCCACTCCGAAGGTCACGGGATCGATGTAGTCGAACGAGAGCTGCACCGACGCAACGTCGCCGCGGGCGTTGTACGTGATGTCCTGCGTGCCCGCGCCGCCGACGAGCTGGGTGATCCTGCGCTGGTTGGAGGCGTCCCAGGTGACGCTTTCGTGGAAGCTGGGGTACGGCGACGGGAGGGAGGGTGCGCTGAAGCTGGTGTCGATGCTCAGGATGCGACCTGCCACGTCGCGGTTGTAGGTCTGGTTCTGGTAGGGATGCTTCTGCTCCCAGCCGAGGGCGCTGACGAGGTCGAAGTTCGTGTTGCGCCCGAGCTGGCTCTCCTCCGAGTAGTTCGTCTGGTACGGGGAGGACGAGATCAGCGAGACGACGGGCGCAGCCGTGTGGAGCCCGTAGCTCGTGGTCGAGCTGAGCCGGAACGGACCACTGCCGTACGGCTGCGTCGAATCGATCGCCAGGCCGGTCCGATCCCGCCTGTACACGGTGCGTTGGTACGAGTCGAAGTAGAAGCCGAACGACAGCTCGAACGTCGCGTCGCGGTAGAGCTGGATCTGCGCGGGGAAGCCGCCAGGGGTGTAGCCGTTGGCGCCCACCTGGTACTCGCCGTCGCGGAGCGCAGCTCCCAGGGCCGTCGGCGGGAGCGTGCCGTCCGGGCTGCCCGCGTAGACGGCCGGACCGACCCACTGTCCGGAGGATGGCACCGGATAGCTGTACGTGCCCACGCGGCCGTGCGGATCAACGACGCTGACCGGGCGACCAAGCTGATCGTACGTGAAGCTGGTCGTATGTTGGTTCCGGTCGGTGACAGTCGAAAGATCAAACGACTGCGTGTAGGTGTACTGCTCGGCATTGCCTGTCGGATCCGTGACCTGGGACAGGTTGCTGTCGGCGTCGTAGTCGAACTGCCAGGCAGAGCCCGATGGCAGGTCCGGCGTGTGGATGGTGCTGACAAGGTTGTCCTGCGAGCAGCCGCAGCCCGGCTGTTGGTACGTGAGCGTCGTGACGTTGCCCGCGCCGTCCTGGATGCTGGTGAGCCGATCGGCGGCGTCGTAGCCGTACGCGACGGCAGCGGTGCCGTCATTGTAGGACGTGATGTCGCCGGCGGCATTGCGCCCGATGCTCTCGACCCGGCCGATGCTGTCGGATGTCGAGATGACATTGCCGGCGGAGTCGTAGCCGTAGGTCGTCGTGACGCCGTGGGTCGTCAGCGTGGCGAGCAAGCCGTTGTTCTGCCAGGTAAAGCCGAACGAGGGACCGACGATGCTCCCATCGTAGGGGAAGATGTAGTCGAGACTGGCAAGGCGGTGGTTGGCGTCACGCTGGAAGCGATACGCGTCGACATTGCTATACGTGAAGCTGGTGTCACCCAATAAGCGCAGGTACCCGTTGGCATCGTAGGAAGTGTCGAGGATCGCAGAGTTCGAGTGGGGTGCGCCCGCGGCCGTGTGCTCGTCGAGCAGACGCCCGAGGGGATCCCAGCCAATTGTCGAGCCCAGCTGCACGCCGTTCACGGTCGTATACGCGATGCGATACAGGTCGTTGGCGCGCGAGAAGTAGCCGCTGCTCCGGTCGACCAGCTTGTTCTCGTACACGGCGCGGCGATCGTACGCGGTCCCGTCGGCAGTGAACTGGTCGCGGATGACCTGTCCTCGCTCATCAACGTCGATCTCGTGATGCACCCCGCGGTCGTCCGTGTAGCTACCGTGGCTCACCAACCGACCGGTGTCGTCCCACGCCATCGGAGCCCCGAAGGCGGCGTCGAGCTGCATCGCAGCTCCGCCGGGGCGAACGGCTGTCTGGAGGGTCCCGTTGGTGTCGTAGCCGTAGTGGGACGTGTGCCCCAGAGGCGTCGTCGCCGCGACCAGGCGGTGGTACTCGTAGCTGAACGTGCGGGTTTCGCCGGTGGGCTGCTGGATGGAACGTCAGATCCCCATCCGCATCGACGTCGACGTGGGTGACACGCGACGCCGGGTCGGTGATCGACGAGAGCTTGTTGTTACCGTCATAGCCGAACGTGAACGTGCCACCGCTCTGATCGGAGATGGTGGCAAGCCTACGCGTACCAGGCACGTACGTCGCGGTCAGGATCGGATCCCCGCTCGTCTTCGTCCGCGCGATCATCACGGCGCTTTGTTCTGACGAATCGACCCACTGGTACTGCTCGAGCCGATCCGCGAGCGGGTCGTGCAGCGTCGCTCCCGTGGTCGTCACGTCCAGTGTGCGCGCTGGATCGAGCTGGCTGCGCAGGAGCGAATCGTCGGCCTCGAACAGATAGGTATCACCGGTGACGAGCGCCTTCGTGCTGCTTTGGCCTACGAACCCGATCCATTCGAGGACGTGGAAGGAGACGTTGAAAATCTTGGGCAGCCCAGCGTCGATGAGGTACCACGACGCGACCTCTCCAACCGGGTCGTACGTAGCGAGCCCGTAGGGCGTCGCGACAAACAGCGTGCCATCCGGAGCCGTCGACAGCGACATGGGCTCGTTGATGTCGAAGGTTCTGCCTGGCAAGACATGGCCGCGCCCTGCACCAGAGCTGCCGTTGCCAGTCCCAATCACGCGCGAGACGGCACTCGCCGGGCCCACGGTCCCATCGCTCTGGGGCGCAAGCGCATAGACGGCGTGTCGATCGGCACACGCGACATACAGGCTGCCATCCAGCCCGAACGCCAGCCCGCGCGGCGTCTGGAAGCTGACCTGTCCTGCAGGTGAGTCTGGGTCCAGTTTGAAGTCCCCGTCGGTACCGGGCACGCCGATGGGTGCGTCCGTGTACGTCGGATCATCGAGATGGATCTCGTGGATCAGGTTGTCGTGGCCACTTGTGTAGAAGGCCAGTGCGTCGCGCACAGCTACGTGGGGATAGCTACCCGCCCCGCCGGAATCGGTCCTGGGGAGGAGCTCCGCAACGTTCCCGGACGGGTCTACGTCGACCAGCGCTGTAGCCAGAGCAAGGACGAAGTGTCGCTGACCCGAGACGTACCCAACTGCGATGTCCAGCGGCTGCGACGCGAGCGGCAGGCTGGAGAATACCGGGGACGTGCTCGCATCCGGGTTGAGCTGGAGGATGTCGTAGGAGGTGTCCGTCAGGAAGACGTCGCCGTTCGTGGCGTCATGCGTCATCGGCTTCGGACCGAAAGGCAGAGAGGACGTGAGACTCCTTGCAACGGGGCGCCTGATGAATGTCTCGCGGAGTCCCGACCCCGTGACGAGATCGGCCTGTGCGCCATCCGGCGCCTGGTAGAGCTCGTTGATGCCCGCGACGCCCCATCCTGCGCCCACGCTCGAACCGCGACGGTGATAAGCGAGCTGGTACGTGGCCACGGAGGAAACGGGGCCGGGATCCAGGCTGGTCTGGACGGTGGGGTTCGTCCCGGAGCCACCGAACACCGAACCGCCGCCGCCAACGCAGGCGCCTCCGCCGCCGCTCGACGGGGCGCCGAGGGTAAACTCCGTCCGTGTCAGCCAGTACGACGGGGGTGGCACGCTTCCGTCGGGGTTCAGCGGCACGTCCACGTAGGCGCCCGTACCGAAACCCTGGGCGCCGACCGGGGTGTCCGCATTGACCGACACGTCCGTGCCGGCAACCTGCGTCTGAAGGCCCAGGCGATGCGGGAACGCGACTCCTCCGCTGCAGGCGCCGCCGGTACCGCAAGCACCCGCTGGTGGCGACGCGCCGGGCGGGGCGCAGCCGTAGATCAGCTCGGTCCCGCTGATGGGAACGCGGAAGCCTGCGGTCGAAACTGCCGCATCCACCCCGCTCTGGTCCGGTGATTGCCCCAGCTCGCGCGAACCGGCGAGGCCGCTGTCGTAGATGAGGTCTACTGAGTATCCCATCCCGGAGCGCGTGCTCCGTGCGACTTCGTAGCTCTCGCGTACCGATCCACCCCCCAGCGAGACGCTGCTGGCCGGACACATCTGGTCCTTCGAGTTGTCAACGTCGGGGCCGTGGGAGATCATGTAGTACGGCGTGCCGGTCCCGCCCGGGTTCCCGTCCCACGCGCTGAAGTGCGAGATCTGCGCGGTGAAGGCGGTACCGTCCCAGAGCGCCCATCCTTCGTGCCTCCATTCGCCCTTCTGTTCATCGAGGGAACCGAGCGGCAAGGGAACGCTAGTTGGAACGTTCCGGTAGTTCGCGAGGTGCACGCTCACGGGGACCGCAAACTGGGTTCCGCTCGGCTCCAGCACGAAGCCATACGTCGTGGCAGTCGAATCCGGCAGCGGATAGGGAAACTCGGGGCGGGTCTTCACCGGCGTGATGCGCACGGGTATGGTCGAGGAAAGCGCGTTCGGCGGGATGTCGACCTCGACGAGGTTCTGTGAATCGGTGGCCGTGCCGCCGGCGGGTCCGATGTA
Organism: uncultured delta proteobacterium; assembly: GCA_963826085.1. Lineage (GTDB taxonomy): Bacteria > Myxococcota_A > Polyangia > Polyangiales > Polyangiaceae > CAWDXG01. The sequence goes on from CAWGVN010000001.1 coordinate 2,025,291, forward strand.
GGTCACCGCACTATCGCGCTGGAGCACCGTCATGATTCCCATGTCCCAGACATCTCCGGGGCGCAGGTACATGGTTCGCACCAGCCGCGGGAAGTCGGGTGAGTCGACGTGCACCATGAGGTGAGCCAACGGCGTGTGCGGGGCCACCTGCTCGGGGAACGTGGCCAGGCGCGCTCTGAACGAGCCGTCAGCTGCTGTGGTGAGCTGGACGTCGGTGCGCGGCGTCGCTCCGCTCGAATCCAGGTCGTAGACGGTGACGGTGTAGTTCGTGACCGCGCTGCCGTCCGCCTTCTCGACCCTGCCCAGGATGGAAGCACGGGTCTCGAACCGGCTGCCCTCCACCGCGGGCGCAGAATCGCAACCAGGGATCTGGGTGTGCGTCACACCGCTTGTCGGGTCGCAGGCGTCCGTCGTGCAGGGGTTGCCATCATCCAGTGGGAGTGGCGTACCGGCCTGGCACGTCCCCGATGCATCGCATGTCTCGTCCCCGTTGCAGACGTTTCCGTCGCTGCAAGCGGTACCCGCCGGCTCCGGCGTGTGCGAGACGCCGGTGGCAGGGTCGCAGCTGTCCGTGGTACACGGGTTCCCGTCGTCTACGGTCGGCGCGGTGCCGGACTGGCAACTGCCAGAGCCGTCGCAGGTCTCGTCCCCGTTGCAGGCGTTGCCATCCGAACAGCTCGTGCCAGCGGCCACGGGCGTGTGAGAGACGCCCGCGGTCGGATCGCACGAATCTGCCGTGCAGGGGTTCCCGTCATCTAGCAGGAGCGGGGTCCCAGCGACGCACGTCCCGGAACCGTCGCAGGTCTCCTCCCCGTTGCACACGTCGCCGTCGGAACAGCTGGTCCCAGCCACAACGGGCGTGTGCGAGACGCCCGTGAGCGGGTCACAACTGTCGGCGGTGCAGGGGTTGCCGTCGTCTACCGCTGGGGCCGTTCCAGCAAGGCACGTGCCCGAGCCATCGCAGGTCTCGTCCCCGTTGCACGCGTTGCCGTCCGAGCAGCTCGTGCCGGCGGCGACGGGTGTGTGTGTCACGCCGAGTACTGGGTCGCAGGCGTCCGCCGTGCACGGGTTGCCGTCGTCCAACGTCGGCGCCGTGCCAGCTTGGCAGGTACCGGAGCCGTCGCAGGTCTCGTCGCCATTGCACGCGTCGCCGTCGGAGCACGACGTTCCCGCGCTCACCGGGGTGTGCGTCACACCCGCGATCGGGTCGCAGGCGTCGGCCGTGCACGGATTGCCATCGTCCACAGTGAGTGGCGTACCGGCCTGGCACGTACCGGAACCGTCGCAGGTCTCGTCCCCGTTGCAGACGTTTCCGTCGGCGCAGGCCGTGCCGGCGGGCTCCGGCCTGTGGGAGACGCCGGTGGCGGGGTCACAGCTATCCGCAGTGCAGGGGTTGCCGTCGTCCAAGGTCGGCGCCGTGCCAGCTTGGCAGGTACCGGAGCCGTCGCAGGTCTCGTCGCCGTTGCAGGCGTTGCCGTCCGAACAGCTCGTACCCGCGGCCACGGGCGTGTGGGACACGCCCGTGGAGGGATCACAGGCATCTGCCGTGCATGGATTGCCGTCGTCTACCACCGGAGGTGTCCCCGCAGCGCAGGTGCCGGAGCCGTCACAGGTTTCGGCGCCGTTGCACAGATCGCCGTCGCTGCAGGAGGTTCCGGCGGGCACCGGATTGTGGATGACGCCGCTGGCTGGGTCACAGGAATCGGCAGTGCAGGGGTTCCCGTCGTCTACCGTGGGGGCCGTTCCGGCGGTGCACGTCCCGCTTCCATCGCACGTCTCGTCGCCGTTGCAGGCGTTGCCGTCGGAGCAGGAGGTGCCTGTAGCGGTCGGAACGTGGCTCACTCCAGTCGTCGGATCGCAGGTGTCCACGGTACACGGATTGCCGTCGTCCACCGTCGGCGGCGTACCCGCCAGGCAGGTTCCGGAACCATCACACACCTCGTCCCCGTTGCAGGCGTCGCCGTCCGCGCAGGAGACTCCGGCCGACGCCGGCTGGTGCACGACTCCGAGAACAGCGTCGCAGGAATCGATCGTGCAGGGGTTCCCGTCGTCCACCGTCGGCGCGGTCCCGGCCTGGCACGTGCCCGATCCGTCGCAGGTCTCGCCGCCGTTGCAGGCGTTACCGTCCGAGCACGAGCTGCCCGCAGGGAGCGGAGTATGGGTGACCCCGGTGATCGGATCGCAGGCGTCGGCCGTGCACGGATTGCCGTCGTCGATGGTCGAAGGAGTGCCCGCGACGCAGGTGCCCGATCCGTCGCAGGTCTCGTTGCCGTTGCACAGATCCGCGTCGGCACAGGAGGTCCCGGCCGGGAGCGGGGTGTGCTGCACGCCGAGAACGGGGTCGCACGAGTCGGCCGTGCACGGGTTGCCGTCATCGACCGTCGGAGCGACTCCCGCGACGCAGGTCCCACCGCCGTCGCAGGTCTCGTCGCCGTTGCAGGCGTTGCCGTCCGAGCAGGCGGTGCCGGCGGCGGTCGGCACGTGGCTCACTCCGGTCGTCGGATCGCAGCTGTCCACCGTGCACGGATTGCCGTCGTCGACAGTGGGCGCCGTCCCCTGGACGCAGACTCCAGAACCGTCGCAGGTCTCGTCGCCGTTGCAGAGATTGCCGTCGGCGCAACTCGTGCCTGCCGGCTCGGCCGTATGTGTCACACCCGCGATCGGATCGCAGGCGTCCGCCGTGCAAGGATTCCCGTCGTCGACGGTCGGCGCGGTTCCGGCCACGCATGTTCCAGAGCCGTCGCAGGTCTCGTCGCCATTGCAGGCGTTGCCGTCCGAGCAGCTCGTGCCCGCGGCAACCGGTGTGTGGTGGACGCCTGTGGCCGGGTCGCAGGAGTCGGTGGTGCAGGGGTTGCCGTCGTCGACGATCGGCGCCACGCCGGCCACGCAGGTCCCAGAGCCGTCGCAGGTCTCCGCGCCGTTGCAGGCGTTGCCGTCCGAGCATGAAGTGCCTGCGGCAACCGGTGTGTGCGATACACCCGCGACGGGATCGCACGCATCCGCCGTGCACGGATTGCCGTCATCCACGGTGAGGGGTGTGCCGGCGACGCAGGTGCCGCTGCCGTCGCACGTCTCCGCGCCATTGCAGAGATTCCCGTCCGCGCAGGGCGTGCCCGCCGGCGCCGCCGGGTTGGAGCACGTTCCCGTCGCGGAATCGCATGTGCCGGTTACGTGGCAGGCATCGGACGCCGTGCACGTCACGGGATTGCTCCCGCTGCATGCGCCCGCCTGGCAGGTGTCCGTCTGCGTGCAGGCGTCGCCGTCGTCGCAGGCACTGCCGTCGGCCTTCACCGGGTTGGAGCACTGCCCGGTAGCCGGATCGCACGACCCGGCGTCGTGGCATTGGTCCTTGGCCGTGCAGGTCACCAGATCCGAGCCGACGCAGACGCCGTTCTTGCAGGCGTCCGTCTGCGTACAGGCGTTCCCGTCGCTGCACGATGTGCCGTCGGCTGCGGCCGTGTGCGTGCAGGCGCCGTTGGTGCAGGCGTCGAGGGTGCACGGATTGCTGTCGTCGCAGGAGGTGCTGCACCCCGGCGGTGGGAAGCCGTCCTGATAGGTGACGCTGGCGTTGTTGTGCAGGTCTATCTGGCCGGCGACGATGGCTCCGAAGACCTTGACGTTGTTTTCGGCTGTCAGCGTGCCGCCGGGAGCCAGCACCAACCCCACCAGCACGGAGTTGTTCTGGAGCGTGACGACGGCGGTCGTGCCCTGGTCGCTGCCAGCCACGTCGAGGTCGAGGTCGCCAGCGCCCAGACCGCTGCCCTCGGCCGGCCCCAGAAACCCGTTCTGCTCGACGGCCACGCTTCCGGCGACGAGGAGCTGCACCGAGCCGAGCAGCTCGACCTTGGCGTTCTTCTCGATGGTGATACTGGCCGCGGAAAAGCTGCCCGCGTCGAGCTGCAACACCGCGTTGTTCTCGACCACGACGTTGCGGTAGGAGCCCGGAGCGAGCTCCGCAGTGTGGTCTTTTGCCACCGAAACGTCGGTGGTCCCTGCCGATGCTGTGAGCAGCGAGGGAGGAGCGGGCATCGCGGGCAGGGCGGCCACGTTGCCGTGGGTGGCATGGTGCGCGACGAGGTGATTCGTCTCGATGTCGCCGACGCTCGCGTTGTTGTCGAGCAGAACGCTGTCGGCGAGCACGTCGTGCGACGCATCCACCGCGGCGTTGTTGTGGAGCGAGAGCGAGTAGCCGCTGTCCAGGTAGGGACCGCCCACGAGCTCGACGCCGACATCGCCGCCGGTGACGAACGCGTTGTCTGCCAGTCGCGCACTGTGCAGCGCGTAGACCGCGAACCCGGGGATGGTGGGGTTCGATTGGAGCGGAGCTGTCTTGGTGTGCGCCGGCTCGGGCGACGCCTTCCGGGACGAGCCATCCGGACCGGAACCGGCACAGCCGCAGAGCAGCAGGATCGACAGCGCCACCGTCGCCTGGCGACGGCATGGAATGTTGAAAGGTATGCGTGGCATGACTCGCTCCCGGGGGCAGGACGCAATGCCGAGCCGCGTCCTGCACGAACGAGCGCACGAGCGGCCCACTTCGCCACGACGGATCGTGCCGACATGACGGGCTCGATGCGAGTCACATCGGGCTTACATTTCTGCCTACACGCACGTACCCGAGCGAACGGTCATAAACACGCGCCCGTTCTCGCACCGGACCAAATGACCGTCGCGGCGCGGCTCGCCCGCGCGCTCCAATGCAGCATCCACGTGCGGCTCGAGGTCCGCGTTCAATCGGTACACAAGCATATGGCGGGAACCGGCAAGGTCGCCGCTGCGTCCAGGCCAGACCACGCGGTCGAACTCCTGGTAGGTAGTGCCGTCAGGAGCTGACAGCACCACCTCGAGCACCGCCAGTTCCTTTTTCGTGAGCTTCACAGGAACGCCGGCGACAAAGGCGCAACGCTCCCCCATCAGCGCCCGGATCTCGATCAACGGCTGCAGACTCGCCGAGGCTCCTGCTGCTGGAACCGGGCTGACCTCGATGGCGAACGCTTCCCCGCGCTCGAGAGTCTCCGCGATTTCGGAGCCCCAGCCCGCCAGCACGACAACGACCGCGCCTCCGATCAGCCGGAGACGACCGACCCGGCTCCTGCCGTGTTTGCGAACGAGAACGGCTTGGTCGCAAGCCCCGGGCTCGCGATGCTTCGCCGCGTCCGGAATGGACTTCGCGAAGACGCCAGACACGTGCTCGGCGAATCGGGCCTCGTCGGGATCCTGGCCTTTCTCCGCCCCGGCGCCCGCGTCGCGCCCAGCGACGTCGTGTGCTTCGTCCAGCATTCGGGCCACCCCTGCACCTCCTCGGATATGTTGGGATGCGCTAGGTGCGGATGTCAATCACCCCTGGGGGTGAAGTACATGTGTGCAGGGTTGCCGCGGCCGAGCACTCTGGGCAACCAGGACGCCCGCGGTCACCGCGCCGCGGCGGCGGACGGGGTGGGCCTGCTGGGGTACCCGGTGGGGTGCCGCCCAATCAAGGAGCGCAGAGGAGCATCGAATCCCCGAACTCGTGCAGCAGGTAGCCGTCGAGGGCCGCGTGCTCGAGCGAGCGTTGGAGCAGGGAGCGCGGGGCGAAGGCTTCGAGCAGGGTGAAGTGGCTGGTGCCGGGCTCGTGGATGCCGGTGAGCAGGGCGTCGACGACGCGGCGGCGGTAGCCGGGGCCGAGCAGGAGCGTGGCTTCGCCGCTGCCCGCTTCGAAGACATCGCCGGAGCACAGCGCCTGCGACTCGAGAGCGCGCACGACGGTGGTGCCGACCGCGACCACGCGGCCGCCCGTCTCGCGCGTGCGGCGCACGGCGGCGGCGGTGGATTCCGGAACTTCGAACCGCTCGGGCAACGGCAGGCGCGCATCGAGCGATGCGCTGCCCGTGGACGAGAGACCCGCGGCGTGCGTGATGGCGGCGATGCCGATGCTGCGATGGCGCGCGGCGAGCAGGAGCTGCCACGACAGCGGCAGGCCCGCGGAGGGCGCTTCGAACGACCAGGGGCGCGAAGCAAAGCGGCTCTGCGTATGCCAGAGCGAAAGCGGGGCGCGCAGGTAGGCGTACTGCACGGGGCGTCCAACGGCGTAGAGCGCCTGCCACAGGGCGTCGTCGCGTTCGGCGAACGCGAGGGTGACGAGGCGCGGCTCTTCCGCATCGACGGCGGCGATGTCCGCGTGCAGCGCCGCGTCGAAGCGCAGGCGTTCGCCGACACGCAACGTGGGCGGCGGGGGACGGTGTTCCGTGGGCACGCGCCAGTCACCGGCTCCAAATGCGATGGCCTGGAACGCGCCTTTGCCGAGCGCGCGCGCCAGCCGGAGCTCGACGGGTTTTCCGTCGGCCGTCTTGCCGGCGAGCGACGCGGGCAGCGTTGCGGCGTCGTTGACGACGAGCAGATCGCCCGGATCGAGCAGATCGGGCAGGTCGACCAGGCGAGTGTCGCGCATCGCCCTCGACGCCGCGTCCACGACGAGCAGTCGCCCCGACGCGGGATCATCGCGCGGCCAGGTGGCGGGTTTCATGCAGCCCCCAGCTCGATGCGCGATCCGCTCTCCAGGCCGTCGTTCTTTTCGATAAGATCGACAAGGCGAGCGGCCACGACGTCGGGGTCGGTGAGCTCGGAGGGATCGGCGTCGGGAATGGCCGCGGCGTGCATGGCGGTGTCCATGTCGCCCGGATCGACGGACAGCACCCGCACGCCCAGCTCCTCGAGCTCCACGGCCCAGAGCCGCGTCAGGTGATCGAGCGCCGCCTTCGACACCGAGTACGCGCCCCAGGTCGGGTAGGCGTTGACGGCGGCGTCCGAGCTCACGTGCACGACCAGCCCGCCGCCGCGCAGCGCCATCGATCCGGCTACGGCCTTGGTGAGGCGGAATGGGCCGAGCAGGTTCACCTCGAGGACGCGTGACAGAATCCTCGCACTCGGTGTCGAGCAGCAGCCGGAGCGGCGTCGGGCCAAGCTCGCTGGCGTTGTGGACGAGCAGATCGATCGGGCCCGCGAGCTCCGCCGCGGCGCCGGCGATGCGGTGGATGGCGGATTTGTCGCCCAGGTCGGCGGCGAGCGCGTGCGCCTCGTGACCGCCGGCGCGGATCGACTCCACCACGGCTTCGAGCGCCTCGCGGCCGCGCGCGACGCCCACCACGCGCGCGCCGCGTTCGGCCAGTCGCCGTGCGAGCGCCGCCCCGAGACCCCGGCTCGCGCCCGTGACGAGAGCGGATTTTCCTTCGAGCTTCATCTGAGCACCTCCATGCCAGGCAGCATGGGGCCCGCCAGACAGGATGTTGTCTCTGCCGCCAATCTGTTGGCGGATGGCTACTCGGCTGTCACCTCGCCCCAAATTTCGCTCGCACGACCGGTGTCCTACGTCCGGACAGAGCCGGGAACCTCGCAACCGGACACGTCGCGTTCATCGTGCTCCCGCCGCGCCCGGTACCCGAGGTCGAGCACGGGTATCTGGTGCGCGTTGCCGATTCCACGCACCTCTTGCACGATGACGATACCCGCGAGGGACGGAACGGCTTCGGGTTCGGAACGATCCTGATCGTCGCCGATCCGGACAGCGGGGAGCCGCGCGCCTACGGATGGTCGGGCCTGCGTTGGCGTACGTTCGAGACGCAGATCGCGATCGGACAACCGGTGGGCTGAGCGCGGGCCCGCGCCACGATTGACCGTCCGGGAACCAGGCGCGTAGCATGAAGTACTCTAGCCCCTTCGAGGTGTCCGATGCCGGGTGGGTCATCTTCGCGCCATCGCATCCGCGCCGGGATCTTCACGCTGATCTCGACCGCCGCGCTCGTCGTCTCGTGCAGCGGTTCGTCAGGCGGGAACCACGGGCACCATGACGCCTCGACGGACGCTCCGGAAGAAGTCGGGGCGACACCGGACACCGGTACGGACGCCATCAACGAAAGTGGAACACCGGAAGCCGCGTCCCCCGACGCCGGCGACTCGGCTTCCGACGCCATCCCGGACTCGACTTCCGACGCTGTTGGCGATTCCTCTGTCGACGCCGTTTCCGACTCGGCCCCCGACGCGTTCCCCGACTCGGCCCCCGACGCGCCCACGGATGCCGCTCCCGATGTGGTCAGCTGTGGATCGTCACAGAAGGAATGCAGCGGCACGTGCCAGAGCCTGGACGACCCCGCCTATGGTTGCGCATCACAGTCGTGCACGCCGTGCGTCACGCCCAACCACGCGACATCCATATGCAGCGCCGGCGCGTGCTCGTTCAGCTGCGACTCCGGCTACGCGAACTGCGACGGCGACGCCCAGAACGGCTGCGAGGCGGATCTGTCGCACCCAGCGACATGCGGCGGCTGCAACAACTGGTGCATAGCGCCGGCGCACGCCGTGGCGACATGCCAGAGCGGCACGTGCGGGTTCAAGTGCGCTTTCGGGTACGGCGACTGTGACGGCGACAAGACGAACGGGTGCGAATCGCCTCTTACGGCCAACCCGAACTGCGGAGGGTGCGGGCGCAGCTGTACGACGAGTTGCACGGTTCCGTCGGGAGGGACCGGGTCGTGCGCTCCCAGCACGCTTACCGGAGTCGGCGGCAGCGCCCTGGCACTCGATACCAGCGACGTCGTCTACGTTTCCGCCCAGTGGGTGAATCGCGTCGCCAAGACCGGCGGCACGCCCGCAACCCTCGCCACCGGCCACCCCCAGGAAGTGACCACGGACGGCAACTACATCTACTACACCGATTCCGGAACCACGGCGAACACCGGCTCCGTGATCCGGATGGATCAGAGCGGCGGCGGCAGCACGACGATCGCCAGCGCTCTGTCCGATCCCCGCGGCATCATCGCGGACCCGGGCACCGGCGGGAACGTGTACGTGCTGGTCTACGGGCAGAACAAGGTTCTGGCGATTCCGAAGGCGGGCGGCACCGCCACCACGCTCGCCACCAACCAAACGTCCCTGACCGGCATTGCCCAGGACGCGAACAACGTCTTCTGGACGAATTTCGCTCCCAGCGGCTATGTGCGCGGGCGGGACAAGGCGCTCGCGAGTGCCGTCGTGAGCTACGGTTCGGTGCCGCGCCCAGGAGCTCTCGCGGCAGACGCAACGGATCTCTGGGTGAACGGCAACATTTCCGGAGCGTCGGAGAACGTGTACCGGATCGACCGGAGCGGCGGCTCGCCCGCGCCGTTCGCGAACTGTGAGACCAACCTCAGCGGCGGGCTGCCGGATGCACTCGCGGCGGACGCCAGCTCTGTCTACTGTTTCGGCTACTCGAGCGGGTCGGACGTCGTGTACCGCATCGCAAAGGCCGACGCCGCCGAGACGCCGCTCGCCACGACGAGCGCGTTCGGCGGCACGTTCTCGCTCGCGGTCGACTCGACCTACGTCTACTGGGTCACGAACGCCGGCGTGTTCCGGACGACGAAGTAGCAGCTCCGGCGGGCCGCCGGCGCCACGGTGTTGCACGCAGCGCACGGTGCCGCGGCACGCCACGCCCAGCGAAGCGGCGACGCAAAGCACGCGCGGACGCGGCCCTGGCGCTGTATTTCCCGGCACTTGCGCGTCTGCGTCCGGCATCGGCACGGCCCTTGCGAAGGCTGGTTCAACCAATTTCCAAGGAGTCGGGATATGCGCTGGAAGCTTGTTCTGGCCGCGCTCTGCTGCGCGGCGTGGGTGATGTGCGGCCTTTCCGCGACGGCACACGCCGCGGGAACGCTGAAGGACACGGCGAGCGGGCAGTACGCCGAGATCGTCGATCACCATGTGGAAGTCGTGCTGGACAACGGCTTTGCCCGCACGAAGGTGACCCAGGTCTTCAGGAACACGAACAACGCGCCCATCGACGCGATCTACGAGTTTCCCATCCCGGAAAACGCTGCGCTCTCGCAGATGAAGATCGTGATCGGCGACCGCGTCATGAACGGCAAGGTGCTGCCGCGCGACCAGGCGCAGAAGATCTACGACCAGCAGAAGAGCTCCGGCCAGCAGGCGGGGCTGGCCACCAAGAACGGCCACCAGAACTTCCGCTTCTCGGTCGCCAACATTCCTGCACACGCCGACGCGGAGATGAGCTTCGTCTACTACGAGCCGCTCGAGGTAAGCGGCGCGGTCGGACGCTACCTGTATCCGCTGCAGGACGGCGGCACGGCACCGCAGCCGTGGACCGGCAACCAGAACGTCAGCGGGACCTTCAGCTTCGATCTCGAGCTCGAGAGCGCGCTGCCGATCTCCGGCGTCAGCATGCCGGGGCTGAGCCCGACGGTGACGAAGCTCGGGCAGGGGCACTACAAGGTGAGCCTCACGGCGTCGCCGGGCAGCCTCGGCAAGGATCTGGTGTTCAACTACCAGTTCGAGGATAACCAGCACCAGCGCCTGGACTTCGTGCCCTACCGCGATAGCTCCGGAAAGAAGGGCACGTTCATGATGATTCTGACGCCGGGGATCGATCTCGGCCCAGTCACCGGCGGCAGCAACTACGTCTTCGTGCTGGACGTCTCGGGCAGCATGGATACCAAGCTCGACACGCTGATCAATGCAGTGGTCGAGGCGCTCGCCAAGCTGAAGCCGACCGATCGCTTCCGGGTCATCACCTTCAGCGACGGCACGCACGACATCTCCGGCGGTTGGCTGGATGCGACATCGGCCAACGTCGCGATGGTCAGCTCCCGGGTGCAGGCGCTGGCGGTTGAAGGCGGCACGAACCTGTACGGCGGCCTGATGGAAGGCCTGAAGAACCTTGATTCCGATCGCGTGGTCTCCACGTTCCTCGTGACCGACGCGGAGACCAACGAGGGCATCCTGGACCCGGCTGCTTTCAACCAGCTGATGCGCAAGGACGACATCCGCATCTACGGCATGCTGATGGGCAACAACGCGAACTGGCCGCTGATGCGGATCCTGACCGAGGCCTCGGGCGGGTTCTACGCGCAGGTCTCGAACCAGGACGACATCGCTTCGCAGGTGCAGCTTGCCTTCGACAAGGCCACGCACAAGGCGCTGCGCGACGTGAAGCTCCAGATCACGGGCGATGGCGTCTCGGACACGACGGACTTCCGCCTCACCAAGATCTACCAGGGGCAGCAGCTCGTGCTGTTCGGGCGCTACGACCAGCCGGGCACGGCCCAGCTGGAGCTCTCCGCGCGCGAGAGCGGTACCGGCCCGATCGCGATCAAGGACACCGTCACGCTTCCCGCCGAGGACACCCAGAACCCCGAAATCCAGCAGCTCTGGGCGCTCGACATGGTGCACGCCATCGAGATCGAGAACCTGCTCGGCCTGGTCTCCGATGCCGACGCGAAAGCGCGCATCACACAGATCGGCGTCGACTACCAGCTGGTCACCGACTACACGGCGATGATCGTTGTCGACGACAAGACGCTGAAACAGTACGGCGTCGATGACGACAACACGAGCCGAAGCGACAGCGGCGGCAGCTCGGGCGGCGGCTCGGGATCGTCCGGCGGCGGCCCGCTCGTGTCGGGTGGCGCCGTCGACCCGGGGCTGCTCGCTCTGTTCGCACTGCTCGCTCTGGGGCTCGGCGTCGTCTCGGCGCTGGACCGCCGCACCCGGAGGACCCGGGCGTGAAAGCTCTGCTCCGGCGCGGCCCGTGGCTCACCTGTTTCGTTGCGCTGGTGGCGGTGGGCCTCGGGTCGCGCGGAGCGTTCGAGCTCGATCGTGTCCAGGCGATCGACGGCGAGTGGTGGCGCGTGGTGACGGGGCAGCTCGTGCACTATGGACGCGCCCACGCCCTCGGCGACATCCTCGGGTTCTGCGGTTGGGCCGCCTTCATCGAAGCGCGCTCGCGCCGGCTGCTGGTCCTGGGGCTCGCCGCGTCGCTTTCGATCATCGGCTGCGGCATCCTGCTGTTCTGTCCGGCTGTGGCGCATTACCGCGGGCTGTCCGGCGTGGATCTGGCGCTCGCCACGATCGTGCTGTGCCTGCTCGCCGCGTCGCCGCGGGTCCGGCGGCTGCGCGGCGGGCTCGCGCTGGTTGGCGTTGCGATTGTCCTGTGCGTCGCGAAGCTCGCGTTCGAGCTCTTCGCGGGTCGCGCCATCCTGGCTCCGGACCTCGGTCACAACGTCCGGCTGCTGCCTGCGGCGCACGTGCTCGGAGCGATCGCGGGGCTTGCGACGTACGCGCTCTGGCGGCGCGTCCAGGCAACCGCAGCGTCCCATTCGGGACACAACGCAGGGTTTTCGCGAATTCCTCAGTCACCGGATCGGGCCGGCCGTACAAACGGCCCCCGCGCGGGCGGGGCACGGCAAATGCTTCGGACTTCGCCGGCTTTGCCGGGAGGTGCGCGATGCATGTGCTGTTGGTCGGTTCGGAGCTCGAAGAGAACCTGGCGATCCGCTACCTGGCGTCGGCGCTGGAAGCGGAGGGGCACGAGGCGGAGTTGGCCGCGTTCTCCGGGGTCGACGACACGCGGGGGGTGGTGGATGCGGTCGCCCGGCGGCATCCGGACCTGATCGGTCTGTCGATGACCTTCCAGCGGCGGGCGGAGGAGTTCGGACAGCTCGCGACGGATCTGCGCGCGGCGGGCTACGCCGGACACATCACCGCGGGCGGGCACTTCCCGACTTTCGCCTACCGCGAGGTGCTGGAGCGCTATCCGGCGCTCGACAGCGTGGTGCGGCACGAGGGCGAGCTCACGCTGACGGAACTCTGTCGCCATCTCGACGCCGCGCGTCCGCTCGACGACATCGCGGGGCTCGTCCACCGCCGCGCGGACGGCAGCATCCATGCGGCGCAGACCAGACCGCTCATGGACGACCTCGACGCGGTGCGCTTTCCCAAGCGCGTCGGCGAGCCGCAGCTGCACATGGGCATTCCGGCGGCGTTTTTGGTCGGCAGCCGCGGCTGCTACGGCAACTGCACGTTCTGCTGCATCAACGCCTACATCAACGACGCGGGCGGAGCGCGTTACCGCGAGCGCAGCGCCGACAACATCGCCGACGAAATCGCCCTTCTGCGCCGCGAACGCGGCGCGCGTATGCTCGTCTTCCACGACGACGACTTCTTCACGCGCGACCACGAGCGCGATCTCGGCCGCGTCACGGCGCTCCGCGACGCGCTTCGCCGCCGCGACGTCAACGACGTGGCGCTGGTGCTCAAGGCGCGGCCTGACGATCTGGACGAGCAAGTGTTCAGCGTGCTGCGCGAGATTGGCCTGCTCCGCATCTACATCGGCATCGAGGCAGGAAGCTCTCAGGGACTGAAGACGCTGGGACGCGGCGTGGACATCGCGGCGAACCAGCGCGCGCTCGAGTTCCTGCGCCGGCGGGACGTTTACGCCTGCTTCAACATGCTGATTTTCGACCCGCAGACGAGCATCGCGTCGCTTCGCGACAGCCTCGCATTCCTGCGCGCCAACGCCGACGTGCCGATGAACTTCTGCCGGACGGAGATCTACCCGGGCACGCCGCTTCACAAGAAGCTCTCGCGCGAAGGGCGGCTGATCGGCGACGTGTTCGGCTGGGACTACGAGATCGCAGACCCGGCCGCGGAGCGAGCGTTCCGCGTCTTCGCCAGCGCGTTCCTCGACCGGAACTTCCGCTGCGACGGGCTGATGAACTCGAATCTGTCGCTCGGCTACTACCTGCACCTGCTCAAACAGTTCTATCCGCGGTCGTTCACGTCGAGCCTCAGACGGCGCGCCATCGCAACGATCGAGCGCGTGAACCGCGACGCCGTCGGGCGCATGCAGGACATCGTGGATTTCTGCACGTCGCAGCGCTCCGAGGACGGCGAGGCCTTCGCTGAATACGTCCAGCTCACGACGGAGGAAGTGACGCGCGCAAACCAGGCGCTCGAAGCCGAGGTGGCCGAGGCGAGCTACGCGATCCTGCAGGCAGCGCGCGGCGTGTCGCGCCCGCGACCCATGAAGCGCTGGGGCGTCGCCGCAGCTGCGGCGATCGCGCTCTCGCCGCTGGGGTGCGATCCCGTTCCACCGCCGCCTCCGCCTGATCCACTGCCGCCGCCGAGCCTGCACGAGGACGCGGGCGCACACAAGCCGCCGGCCCAGGATACGGGGCGGCAGTTCGCCCAGCCGCCACCTTCCGGGAGCGCCGACGCCAGCGCACCGACGCTGCCTCCGCCCGATCCGCCTCCGCCGCCGGTGACTCACCCCAAGCGGAACCACCCACCGCCGCCTCCGCCCGATCCGCTGCCGCCGCCAACGATGAAGAAGTGACGCAGGCGCGGCACCCGGGGTCGATGGCCACCGGGTGCAGCCCGCGCGGACGTAGCGTGGAGAAAGCGTGGACTGGGAATCGCGGCGCCAAGCTGCCGCGTTTTGCGCGTGTCCACTTTGAAGCTTTCCCGAAAGGGGGACCGCATGCGCCGTCTCGTCGCGATTGGATTGATCTGGCTTGGATGCGCCGTTGCCTGGATGATTCTCGGCTCGTCACTGGTGGTGCGCTCCGGCGACGCCTCGATGTCGCTCGGCCGGGACGTCGCCACGCTCTGGGGCACGCCCATCGACCAGCAGCCTCCATCCGCGTCGTACGCGGGCGAAAAGGGCGCGCCGCAGGCTCTGCCGCTCACGGCTTCCGACATCGCCGTGAAGCTCGATCTCGAGCAACGCAAGAAGGGGCTCGAGTGGTTTCCGACCTACGCCGCGGATCTGCGCGCGCGCTACACGTTCGCGAACCCCACGGACGCGGAGCGCGATGTGCAGATCGTGCTGCCGCTCCGCGGCAACGGGGCGATCTACGACGGCTTCGAGGTCACGGACGAGCACGGCGGAAGCGTCGAAGCGGAAGTGACCGGAGGCGCCGCCCACTGGCACGCGACGCTCCCGGCGCACGCGAAGCGTCGTTTTGCCGTCGCCTACCGCACTCGCGGCATCGGCAGCTTCCGCTACGAACCGACCCTCGGCACCGGCCAGGTCAAGAACTTCCACCTGACCATCGACGGCAACTTCGAGAACGTCGACTTTCCCGCCGGCAGCATCTCGCCCTCCCGGCACCGCGCATCCGACGGGCGCTGGCACGGCGAGTGGAGCTTCAAGTCGCTGGTCGCGAGCGCTCCCATCGGCGTCGATCTGCCCCGGCGCGTGGACCCCGGCCCGCTCGCGGCGCGCATTACGTTCTTCGCGCCGGTGGGGCTTCTGTTTTTCTTCTTCGTGATGGCGATCCTCGGCGCAGCGACCGAGCGCGAGATCCATCCGCTGAACTTCTTCTTCCTGGGCTGCTCGTTCTTCGCATTCCACCTGCTGTTCGCATATCTGGTCGACCACGTCGCGCTGGCACCGTCATTCGCGATCGCTTCGCTGGTGAGTGTTGGGCTTTCTGTCAGCTACGCGCGACTCTTCACGGGCTGGCGCTTTGCGCTGCGCGAGCTCGGGCTGTCGCAGCTGATCTATCTGGTGCTGTTCTCGTTCTCGTTCTTCTGGACGGGCTTCACCGGTCTTGCCATCACCATCGGCGCGATCGTGACCCTGTTCGTGATGATGCAGATCACGGGGCGCACGGAGTGGAAGCGCGTCGATCGTCCGCGGGCGGGCTGCCCGGCGCCGTACCGCTGCGCCGAACAGCCGCCGGCCTGACGCGACGTGCTACGCTTCCCGCGCTCGCATGTCGAAGCCGTCGATATTCGCGCCTGGCTTTTCGATCACGGACGACCTCGTTGTCGTCACGCCGCTGAACCAGGGCGGCATGGGCGCGGTCTACGTCGTCGAGCAGAAGAGCACCGGCAAGCGGCGCGCTGTCAAGGTGATGCACCGCGAGATCGTCGCCGACACGGCGCTGCTCAAACGCTTCGAGCGGGAGGCGCGGGCGGGCGCGCGCATCAAGAGCGAGCACATCGTCGAGGTGCTCGGCACCGGCGTCGAGAAGACCTCGGGTCTTCCGTACCTGGTCATGGAGCTCCTTGAAGGCGACGATCTGCGCCAATACGCCGACGCCCACGGCGCGCTCGCCCACGCCGAGATCCGGACTATCTTCGAGCAGCTCTGCCATGGCGTTGGCGCCGCGCACGCGGCTGGCGTGGTGCACCGCGATCTGAAGCCGGAGAACATCTTCCTCGCCTGGTCGCGGCGCGCCGGCGGCGAACGCTTCACGGTCAAGGTGCTCGACTTCGGCATCGCGAAGCTGGCGGCCGAGGTGGCGACCCGGGCGACCACCGGTGCGGTGGGCTCGCCGATGTGGATGGCGCCCGAACAGACCGCGCCGGGTCCCGTCACGCCGGCAACCGACGTGTGGGCGCTCGGACTCATCGCGTACCGCCTGTTCACGGGCACGAATTTCTGGCGCAGCGTCAGTGCCGCGGACGAAGACAGCGCGCCGAACACGGCCCAGCTGATGCGGGAGATCGTGCTCGACCCGATTCCGCGCGCCAGCGAGCGCGCGCTCACGCAGGGCGTCGCGGACAAGCTGCCGCCCGGATTCGACGCGTGGTTCGCGCGCGCGGTCACGCGCGAGCCGGAAGAGCGCTTTGCCAACGCTTCCGGGCTGTGGAAGGCGATGCGGGCCCTGTTCGAGCAAGACGAGGCGCTCGCAAAAACGGAGCTGGCGCCGAGCGGATCGCTGCCGCCGGGCCCCGACGAATCCGCGACGGACGCCGCCACGCCGTACGTCGCGCGGGCAGCCGCAAAGCGCAACGAAACGCCCGGGAAGGCGTCATCACCCGACCGGGCGCTTGCGGCGACTCCCATCGCGGCGGTGCAGCCGACGACTCCGCCGGCCGCGGCGCCTTCGTCGCGCGCGACGCTGGTCGCAGGCGTCGCGATCGCGATCGGCGGGATCGCGGTCGGCTGGGCGCTCGCGCACGGCGGCTCGACGCCGCGCCAGGACTCCCGGACCGCGTCGTCGCACGCCGCAACCTCCGTAGCGACGAAAACCCCGGCTCCGACGACGAGCGCCGGGCCTCCGGCCTCGGCCGCAGCAGTGGCTTCGTCGTCGGCCCCGCTCGCATCGGCATCCGCTCCGCCGGAGGCCAGCGCCGCTCCGCACCATGCAGCGCTCGCGACGAAGACTCCGAGCGCGCCGCACTCCTCCGCAACCTCGACTGCCTCTGCGGGCGAGAAGCCGACCAAGCACCACCCCGGCGTGGTCTGGACGGTCGGCAACCACCGCCACGTGCGGCTCGTCGCCTACCTCGTGCAGAACCAGAGCAACGTCGCGGACTCGGTCGTCCGGAGCGCCGTGGAATGGGACTCATGGCAGTACCTGCGCTGCTACGAGCCGCTCGCCGGGTTGAAGCAGCTGCCCGAGGGAACGGTGACCATCGGCTTCGACATCCTGGACCAGCTCCCACAGCACGCGCATCTGCAATCGTCGACGATCCAGAGCTCGTCGTTCAACCAGTGCGTCGTCGGGACGCTCGTGGGGCAGACCATCAACGCCGCCGGGCCCGACGGCAAGGGCCACGTGGTCTACGGGTTCCACTTCATTCCGATGGATTGACCGCATCGCCGCCCGCCGCCGGACAGCTTGTTGACTTCGGCGTCAAGCCATTGACAAATCGCGCCGATGGCGGACGATCTCGCGGGACGGCTGGCGAAGAACGTGAAGCACCTGCGCGACACGCGCGGCGCGACCCAGCAGCAGATGGCGAAATTGTCGGGCCTGCCGCGAGCGACCTGGGCGAACATCGAATCCGGCGCGTCGAATCCGACGCTGGCGGTGCTGCACCGGGTCGCGCTGGCGCTCCAGGTCTCGCTGGAGGAGCTGATCGCAGAGCCGCGCGCCGACGTGAAGCACTACCCGCGCGGCACCCTGCCCTCGCGCACGCGCGGACAGGTGCAGGTCAGCACGCTCCTGCCCGACAACCTGCCCGGCACGCTCATCGAGCGGTTGGAGCTGCCCTCCGGCTCGCGCATGGTCGGCGTGCCCCACACGCCCGGCACCCGCGAGTACCTCACGTGCGACAGCGGCGAGATCGAGCTGGTTGCAGCCGGCGAGACGTGGCGCCTCGGCGAAGGGGACGTAGTCGTGTTCCGCGGCGACCAGCGTCACTCGTACGCCAACCGCGGCCGCAGGAAAGCAGTCGGCTACTCCGTGGTGCTGCTGACGCCGGTCGTCTGAGGACCCTGCTCGAGCTCCGGCAGCACCGGCCTGCCCAGCATGAAGTGGCGCATGGAAAGCTCGCGGGCTGAAGCGACCAGATCCGGCCGTCCCAGAAGCTCGAGCGCGCGCTTGCGCACGTGATGGAAGGCCCGCTCGGTGCGCGCAAGAGCCTGCTCTCCGGACGCAGGTTCGCCGAGGTGCTCCTGGCCTTCTATCGTCGGTAGACCTCCCGTGAAGGCTCCCAGGTTCCGGTCGAAGTAGCTGCCCCCCTCGCGCAGATGCTGCTCCACCCGGTGGAACAGGCCGGCGAAGCTCTCGATGACGGTGGGGACCATCTTGCCGAGGCGCAGCTGGGCCTTCAGGTATTCCGCGTCGAGATGGCGATCGAGCATGTAGGGCTCGACCCACAGGTTGTAGTAGCAGGCGATGTCGAAGTCCCACTTCAGACCGAACAGCTCGTAGCTGCCGAGCGTCTGGTAGAGCTTCCTGTACAGGAGCATGGTGCTGTCGAAGCGATACTGCATGAAGCCGTCGTAGAGCTCCGCGCGCGCCGCAACCGCCTCGACGCTTTCGCCAGCGACGTCCCGCAGGACGAGATCCGAGACGAAGTCGTTCTCCATCGCGATGAAGTCGCTGCCGGGGCTGTAGAGCGGATCGCTGAACGCCGCGGCCTCGCCGACCAGCCCCCAGCGCTCGGCGCCGTGGAAGAATCGCTTCGTGCCGTAGGTGTACGAGCCATAGCTCATCACGTCGATCATCTCGGCGGGCTCGAGCAGCGTCCGCACCGCTGCGTGTCCGTCGAGGAATCTCCGGAAACCGTCAGCCGTCCGCCAGGCCTCGTCGAAAAGCTCTCGCTCGATCACGACGCCGACGCTGGTGATGCCCCCGCCCAGCGGGATGAACCAGATCCAATAGCCCGGGTAGCAGAAGTGGTTGGTAGAGAGCACGCGGCTGGTGTGCTTGACGCGCTCGCGGAAGGCCGGTGAGCCGTAGTCGTCCAGATCGACCACGTTGCGGAAGCGGCCCCACACGGCGGCCATCGGATGGTCTTGATCCGTGCGTAGCTTCTTGGCGCGAGCGACCAGGCTGGTGCGCCCGGTGGCGTCGATCAGCCAGCGCGCCTGCACCGGGCGGACCTCGTCACCGATCTTCACATCGAAGCGGTGCGGCCCGTCGCCGGCGCTCATCGCAAGGTTCTGCACCTTGGCCGGACAGAACACGCGCACGCCCGCACGGCGATTCATCTCCAGCAGATCGGCTTCCATGCGCGAGCGGTCGATCTGGAACGACGGGATGCACGGCAGAGCCGTCGATCCGATCTCGCTCATCGCCTCGAGCTCGGCGTCCTTGTCCGGCGTGTCGAAGAAGAACCGCAGGCCGTTCTTGGGCAGCTGGTGCTGGTACAGATAGCTCGACAGGCCCAGCCGCTCGATCAGGTAGTGGGAAGCGAGCTCGACGGTCGACTCTCCCACCTTGAACGAGCGCTCGGCTGCCCGCTCGAACAGCCCGACACGGAGCCCGGGGCGGGCGCGCATCAATTGCCGCGCGAGGAGGTTGCCGGCGAAACCGCCGCCGAGGACGGCGACATCCAGCGAAGCGGGCAGGTCGTTGGCTCGACTTTCCACGGTCATGTTCCAGTGCCGGAGCGCGCCGGCAGTCTCGCCCGCGGTGGACTCCGTGTCCACGGCGCACACGCAACTTGTGCACTTGCCGCGCAAGAGTTCGCGGGACAAACCATGCGCATGACTCTCCGCCCCTTTGCTGTCGCGGCCCTGCTCCTCACTGCCGTCTCGTGCCATTCGAGCCCCGCGCCGGCGCCGTCAACGTCGGCGAAAGCCGAGCATCCGGCGGCGCCGCCGGCAGCAGCCCATCCCACAGCCTCCCCCGCGCAGGCGATGCTCGACTCGATGGACAGACGCAAGCCCGTGCCATTGGTCGCGATGATGGCGGCGCACCAGAAGCAGGAGATGCGCGACCATCTGCTCGCCGTGCAGGAGATCGTCACCGCGGCCGGCAAGAAGGACTTTGCCGGCATCGAGAAGGCGGCGAGCCGCATCGGCTACTCCGAGCAGATGGGCATGATGTGCAAGCACATGGGAGCCGGCGCGCCGGGCTTCACCGAGGCGGCGTTGAAGTTCCACCACACCGCCGACGGCATCGGCGAAGCGGCGAAGAAGAAGGACATGCCCGGCGTGATGACCGCCCTGGCCAGCACGCTCGAGACCTGCACGGGTTGCCACAAGACGTACAAGCAGCAGGTCGTCGACGAGGCCACCTGGGCGAAGCTGACCGGACAGGCTCCGCCTATGTCGGACATGCACGAGCACTAGGCTCCCCTCGCCCCCGGCACTTTTCCGGGAACCCGACCGCGGGCGCGCTGTCCTACAGCATGCCGCCCGCGAAAACCGGGCCGAGCGGCCCCCACAACCGGGGGCCGGAACCGGCGCGTGCGCGGCCCTTGATGGAGGTGGTGTCATGCGCCGTTGGGCAAGGACTTTCGTGTACGCAGTGGGGGCTTTCGGTCTGTTGAACGGCCTGTCGGGCGCGGGAGCGCTATCGGTGCCGACGGCGCAGGCAGCGGAGTCGGCGGACAGCTGCATCCGCTTCGACCGCACCGAAAGCGAGAAGGGGCTCGACTACGGCGTGGACAACAGCTGCGAGCGCAAGCTCGCCTGCACGCTGAGCTGGACCGTGAGCTGCGAGGACAACCACGGAAAGACCACCAGCACGAAGAACTTCTCGTCGCAGTTCCGCCTGGCGGAGAACGGATCGCACTCCGTGACGGCCAGCGCCGAGCAGTGCAAGCAGGGCTGGAATATCGACAACGTCCGCTGGCACTGCGACGAGGCGAAGTAGGTCCCCCCGCGCGGCGCGCGAAGGCGTGGCCCGCTACTGGACGGGAGGTGCCTGCGTCTGGCAGCCGAACAGCACGTCGATCTTGGCGTTCGTCGCCGCCTTGATCATGGTGCACGACGCCGGGCACGAGATCACCTGCGTCGGGTTCTGGTCGCTGTCGTAGTACCAGCCGCCCTTCTGCGGATCGCAGGCGGCCTTGTTCTTCACATGATAGAGGGGGGTCGTCTGGTTCGTGTCCTTGTCAGTGAACTGCACGTTGACCTTGCCCTGGTCAAACGTCTGTCCCGGCGGCGGCGCGGGGATCGGCCACTGGCAGTCGAGCGGCTGGGAGGCCTGGATGATCTTCTGCGCGAGCTGCGTGAAGATCTGCTGGAAGGCCGTCTGGCACTGCTGCGTCTGGCCGGGGGCGCAGTTGCAGATGTCCGCGGAAAGGCCGCCCGTGTCCTTGATGACCGACTGCCAATGGACGCCCTTATTCGCCGCGTTCGAGCACAAGCTGAGCGCGGTGATGCCGCTCATCTTGAAGTCGTTCAGCTTCGGATCCAGCGCCTTGTAGTCGGCGATGAACTTGGTCGCACCCGCATCGGCGGTGAGGTTGCCGTACGGCGGATCGCTCGCGTCGTCATCGGTGACCGCCACCACCCAGTGAGTCGCCCCAGCACGGAGCAGCGGCGCGTAGTGCGGGTAGGTCGCCTTCAGAGCATTGAGGCCGTTGGTCGACTGCACGCCGAGCGGCGGATTGTGATCGTGGAAGAAGGTCGGCAGGTTGTTGTCCGAGCCCGGTGCGGTCGACGGGCAGCCGCCGGCCTTGCCGAGCGGCGGCTGCATGCAGATGCCGAGGCCGCCGCTCAGGAAACCGTTCGGGTAGGCAGCGATCAGGATCACGTGCACGTCGATGCCCGACTGGGTGATCTGCTGCGAGAAGGCGTTCATGTTGTTCTGAACCGACGGGACCTCCTCGGTCATGCTGCAGGAGGTGTCGATGGCCCAGATGATGTCGGCCGGCTGCAGACCCGCCGGCTTCGTTTCTTCGGGCACGGACTTGCAAGCGCCACCGTCGCCGCCGGTTCCACTGCCGCCACCGCTGCCTCCGACGATGATCTGACCGCCGGTGCCGCCGCTGCCGCTGCCGCCAGCGCCCGTGCCGCCCGCGCCGCTGCCGCTGCTGCCGCCACTGGCGCCGCTGCCCGCGCTGCCTCCAGTTGATCCGTGGACGGTGTTCTTTCCGCCAGCTGCGGAGCATGCCGCCATCGCGATCAACGCGGCACAGGTCCCGACAAGCGTCGTCAGTCTCATGGTCGCCTCCCAAGCATCGGCCATTGGGCCGACTTGACCGTACGTCAAGTCGACCGCCAACGCAACGCGGGTGAACGCATCGGTGCCGTGCGAACGACGCAAACCCTGATCGCGAATGTCGTGCTCCGTGTCCGTGCGTTCACGCTGAGAGCAGTCGGATCGCGCTTTCACGGAAAATGTCGACGGCGGTGGACGGGCACAACCGCTGCAGTCGTGTCCGCGCATGAAAAACTTCAAGCTCGGGTTGCTTTCGACACTGCTGCTCGCCACGGCCTGCGCACTTCCGACGACGCAGGAAGGTGGCGCCAACGCCAACGACCGCAGCAGCGGTGGCGGGGAAGGTGAAGTGCTGCAGACCGGTATAATGGAGGTTTCGCCCGACGGTCAGCGCGCGCTGATGGTGCGCAACACGACCGCCGTGATGGTCGACTTCCAGAAGCAGACGACGCTGGAGCTGCCGTTCCAACCGCGCCGCTTCGTGTTCTCGAAGACGCGCGCCGTCGGCTACGCGCTCGCCGCGGACGGCAGTCTGTCCGCTCTCGATCTCGACACAGGCTCCGAGCTCTGGAGCTACGCTTTGCCTTCGACGAACGTCTCGCTGCTCCGGGTTCGCGATTCAGAGCACGCGGTCCTGCTCGGCGAGAGCTCCACGCTCCACGTCCTCGATCCCGAAACCGGCGTGGAGCGCGACGCAGTGCACGTGGACGGCGGCGTGACCGAAGCGACGTTCCTACCGCTGCATCACGCGGCAGTGGTCGTGGGCGCCACGACGTGGACGGACCACAAGCCCAGCACCGCGCTCGTGATGGTGGCGCTCGACAGCCTCGCAAGCTCGACGATCCGGATCCCGAACTGCGAGTCGAAGTTCGTGGCCTTGCCCGACGAGACCCGTGCGCTGCTCTCGCCGACCTTCTGCGAAGAAGACAAGAGCGCGAATCCAAACGCCACCTGGACCAACCCCGATCCGGTGAGCGTCATCGACATCGACAAGAGCTCGCTCGGCTTCGTCAAGAATCTGCCCGGCTTCGGACCCGTTGCGCTGTCGCCCGACGGCAGCCGCGCCGTGGCCTACCTGGACACCCAGCGCATGGATCCGTCCATGTTCGAGGATCCCGCGCAGGTGCCCGGCGCCGACGCTGATCGCTACCAGCTCATGGTGATCGATCCCGGTTCGCTTTCGTTCACGCTGGATCCGATCGGCAAGGCCCTGCCCCGCTTCGCCATGACGCCGGACGGCAAGGGCATGCTTGTCGACTCGTCGGTGATGTACGAGCGCTACTCGGCCAAGGTGAAGGCCGACGCCAACGTCACGCTCGACAAGAACGGGCTTACGGTGAGCGGGAGCGCCGAGCTCGGCGTGTTCAAGGAAACGGCGCCGTTCGGCTACTTCGACCTCGATACGCGCACATTCACCCCGTTCTCGGGTCCGGCCGCCTCCCTCGACCGCTTCGTGCAGACCGCGGACGGACAGGTCTTCACCCTCAAGACGCGCAGCGACGGCCTCGGCGGCGATCTGTTCAAAATCGACGTCGCCGCGCGAAAGACCACCGACATGGGTCAGCTGCTGCGCGACATCGGGCTCCTGCCCGACGGAAAGACCCTGGTCCTGCGCATCCGCCAGCCCGCAGTGCAGGTCAACGGCACAGCCTATACCCGCGAGGACTACTGCCTCTCGCTCGACGGCGTGAGCTGCAGCCTGACGATCCACTACCAGGACCCGCACGGCACGCCGGTCAAGACCTGCGACTATCACGACTGCTGAAGCTTCGTCCAGGTGATAGACTCCGCGCCCTGGACGAGGTGACATCATGAAAGCTTCAGCGCTGCTTGTGTTTTTCGTATCGGCCTGCGTGGCCGGTTGCGGATCGAAAAAAGCCCAGGGCCCGGGACCGGAGAGCGCCGCCAATGCGAACTCCGGCGGCGACAGCACGACCGTCACCACGACGCATGAAGCGTCGGGGGGAGCGGGTCGGCGGCGCGCGCGCCGGCGATGCCGCAGCCCAAGGTCGGCGCGCGGGCGCTCGAGAAGCGCGCCGTGAAGATGAAGTTCGATCTGACACTTTCCAAAAAGGGCGCCTCCGCGGGCATCCAGTCCGGCAGCTGGTCGATCGACGAGCAGCGAACCGAGGAAGCGCAGGCGGTCAAAGGCGATGCCATCACCAAGCTGCAGCTGATGTTCGGGCGGCGCGAGGCGAAGCCTCTGCTCGGGCTCGAACAGCCCAGCGTGACCGAGAACAAGACCTACGAGATCGCGGGACAGGGTGGCACGCCGACCGTCACGCGCAGCGACAAGCCCGCGCCCGACAACGAGCGTGATGCCGTGCTCGCGGAGTACGGCTATGTCGGTTCGCCAGGGCCGCTCGTGAAGCTGCTGACGGGCCAGAAGCCGGGCGCCACGCTCCAGCCGGACGCCCCCGCGCGCCGGGTCCTGATCGGAGTGCTCCCCGGCATCGACGAGAACAACATGACCGCCACCGCGGTGTTCAAGGGCACGCACGGCGACGCGCGCAAGCTGGCGGATCTCGACGTCACGCTAAAGGGCGACCTGCACACCGGCGACATGACGTTCACGCTCGATCTGAAGGGACCGGCGGTGGTCGACATGGCTACCGGCTGGGTCACGGGGCTCTCGCTCGCCGGCAAGGTAAAGGCCAAGGGCCAGGTCAAGAACAAGAAGCAGAAGCTCGATGCCAGCGGAGGCGGCAAGATGACCGTCACGCGCAGCGCACAGTTCATGTAGACGGGGGTTGTCCGCGCCGGCGTCTCCTCTACACTAGGGGCGATGGCTTGCGGGAGTGGTGTGCGATGAAACGACTCGGCATTCTTGTGTGCGCGGCGCTGCTTGGAGTCGCCTGTGGCGGCTCGACCCATAGCGGCGGAAGCGGCGGCAGCGCGGGCACCGGCGGAGCAGCGGGCAATGCTGGAAGCGGCGGCAGCGCGGGCACCGGCGCGACAGGAGGCAGTGCCGGCAGCGCGGGAACCGCAGGCAGCGCAGGCAGCGGTGGAACCGCAGGCAGCGCAGGCTCTGGCGGAACCGCAGGCAGCGCAGGCAGCGGTGGAACCGCCGGTAGCGCGGG
This sequence comes from uncultured delta proteobacterium, assembly GCA_963826085.1. Classification (GTDB taxonomy): domain Bacteria; phylum Myxococcota_A; class Polyangia; order Polyangiales; family Polyangiaceae; genus CAWDXG01. Next base: position 2,050,477 of record CAWGVN010000001.1, read on the forward strand.
CAGCGGCGGAACGGGTGGCGCAAGCCCGGAGTGCACCAAGAACGCCGACTGCAAACTGTGGTCGGACTGCTGCACCTGCATCGGACTGGCGCCAGGAGAAACGCCGCCGACTGCATGCCCGAAGCAGTGTATCCAGGACTCGTGCAGCGCGATGCAGGTAAAGAGCGCATCGTGCGTAGCCGGCCGCTGCGTCGCCGGCTACGACTGCGACAGCTCCAAGGTCACCTGCAAAGTGGCCGTTCCGAATTGCCCGTCGGGCCAGGTGCCGCGCGTCCAGGGCACCTGCTACACGGGCGACTGCGTGCCGGCGGACGAGTGCTCGGGCGTCAAGGACTGCAGCGTGTGCAACTCGGCCGGTCTGAGCTGCGCGATGTACATGACGCAAGTCGGCAACCAAGCCCACTGCGTGACGATCCCGAAGCAGTGCGGAGGGAACGGCACGTGCTCCTGCTTCGGTACCAGCGTCTGCGTCGCGCCCTACGACAACTGCAGCGACTTCTCGGGGATCATGGGCGTGAGCTGCGACTGCCCGGCATGCTAGCTGTCAGCGATGCTGCCGCGGACAGCTCGAGCTAGGGACCGCAGGTCCCGATCAGTTGCCCTTCACCGTCAGCGTCCACGTGTTGTTCGGATTGCACGTCGTCCCTGCGGCGGCGCGCACTTCGATGGACACATTGCGACTGTCGTCGCTGCCGTTCGCGAGGGCGCCCTCGCCCCAGCTCTTGGTGACCGTATCCGTCGCACCGGCCCCGTTCGTGGACGAGCCGGCCAGCGCACTGCACTCCAGGGCGACATCGGACTTCTCGTTCAAGTAGACGTACAGATCGAAGTTCTCGCCCGCCGGCGAGTTCAGGGTCGCGGTGACCTTGAGCTTCTGTCCGATGGCGCTCGAGTTGTCCTCGGTGACGCGCACCTGCACCCACCTGGGCGCGGAACCAGTCAAGTAGACGGACTGGCCACCCGTGTCGCCACTGACCGTGCCGGCGCTCGTTGCCTGCTGGCAGGACGCGTCCTGGCACGCGCCGCCACCTGATCCGCCACTGCCCGACGAGCCGCCGGTCCCGCTGCCCGACGAGCCGCCGGTCCCGCTGCCCGACGAGCCGCCGCTCCCGCTGCCCGACGAGCCGCCGGTCCCGCTGCCCGACGAGCCGCCGGTCCCGCTGCCCGACGAGCCGCCGGTCCCGCTGCCCGACGAGCCGCCGGTCGCTGGGGAACCGCCGCTGCCCGACGAGCCTCCCGTCGCCGAACCGCCGCCGCTGCCGGAGCTGCCGCCACTGCCTCCCCCGTCGGTGGCACCGGCTCCGCCGGAGGCGTTGGTGTAACCGGGAACGTCCGCGCTCACGGCGCAGCCGGCAGACGAGATCGCGACGAAGACGGCAATGAAGCTGGGGCGCAACATCATGAACAGGATATCACGGCCGGGATCGGCTCGAAGCGACGAAGTGCCTGCGCACAAACAGGACGTGGATGCAGGCATTGCGCGCGCCTGGACGCTGGACTGGCGATGATCGCCCGAGGGCCAGGCACATCAGTTGCCTCTCTCCTGGCCAGACCAGGTGGGGCTCATGATCAAGCGCGCCATTGCAACGCTCGTTGTTCTGTGCGGCGGCCTTCTGGCAGCGTCCTGCACGCTCAACGTATTCGGCGACGAATGCTACAGCGACTCGGACTGCCCGCGCGGCTATGTGTGCGACTACTGGGGCCTCCGCGGGAACACCTGCATTCCGGGCTGCTCGCGGCACACCGACTGCCCAGACGGACAGTACTGCACGAGCTGCGACTCCAACGGCTGTCACGGCGAGGGACGATGCATGCCGGGCTGCCGGACCTCCGACGAGTGCAGCGAGACGCGGTGGTGCGACAACGGCGTGTGCGTGCGCGGATGCTTCGGCGATGTGTGTGCCTACGGAAGGCCGGGCAGCGTCTGCATCGCGTCCAATGCGTTCGACGCTGGCAGCGAATGCCGCTACAGCTGCGAGGTCGATTCGGACTGTGCAGGAGCGCTGGCAGAGCAATGCACAGCCGGTGTCTGCGTCCAGCCGTGCGACAGCGATCGCGACTGCGGAGCGAGCTTCTCCTGCAAGCCCATGAACGGTTGCGCCAGCCCGGTGTGTTTCCTGCGCTAGGCGCTATGCGCCAGGCGTCTGCATCGAGCCGGTTGCCGCAGCCTGTTCCCTGCGATGGCTACCGAGAGCGACGACGAACATCGCGACGGAAGCGAGCAGCAAACCCGCGTCCAGCCACACGCCCAGGCGGAACATGCCGAACAGCGAATAGAACAGCCCAGCGCTCGCGGCGGTCAACGACCATGTCCTCGAGCCCAGGCCACCTCCCACGAGACCGAAGCCCAGGACCAGCATCAGCGTCGGGCACGGTACGAGGCCGATGGGTGCCGCAAACAGGTACGCCCACATCGGCTGTGTCGTCAGGAAGTGCGGATAGGCCCACGCGAGCGCGATCGCGGCGCTGCCCGCCGCCACCGCCCAGGCCGGACCGCGACGGATCGGCCCAGGCGGTTCGATCGCCGCGGCGATCGCCAGCACTCCTGCAACGACGAGCAGCAGCGCGCCGTTGAACAGATTCCCGGTCGTCCAGGCGGCGGTGCTCACCGACAGCACGGGCAACGCGAGCAGTGCGCCGGCCGCCCGACGACCCGGGCGCCATGCGCCACGAACCAGGGTGACGAGCGCCGTCGCGACAACGAGGTGCCAGAGGACGGCGAGCGGCAGGAACCCGGAGGCGATGCGGGATAGCCCGTCGACAATCTCTTGTTGGCCCGGCACGGCGCCTCCCTTCGCCTGGAATCCAACGCAACGGACATGCCAACACGGCGCTCACGACGCGATGCGTTGCATAGTGACCCCTCGATCGAGCGGAGCTCCTGATGATAATCTGGTGCAGGAGGCACTCGTCTCCCCTTCTTCCTCACAGGAGCTCCGGATGACGCATCGTCGACTTGGTCTGGCCAGATTGGGACTTGCCACCGTGATCGCTCTCGGAGTTCCGCTGGCCTGCGGCGGAAACAACTCCAGCGACCTGTTCGGCAGCGGCGGCGCGCATGGTGACGCTTCTGCGGGCACAGGAGGCTCGACCGGCGGGACAGGCACCGGCGGAACCGGAACCGGTGGAACAGGCACCGGCGGAACCGGAACCGGTGGAACAGGCACCGGCGGAACCGGAACCGGTGGAACAGGCACGGGTGGAACAGGCACGGGCGGAACGGGAACCGGTGGAACCGGAACCGGCGGAACAGGCACCGGCGGAACCGGAACCGGCGGAACAGGCACCGGCGGAACCGGAACCGGTGGAACAGGCACCGGCGGAACCGGCACGGGCGGCTCCGGCACCGGCGGCTCCGGCACCGGTGGCTCCGGCGGAACCGGCGGAACCGGCGGCACGGGCGGAACCGGCGGAACCAGCACGGGCGGAACCGGCGGGACCAGCACGGGCGGAACCGGCGGCACCGGAGGCTCCGGGACCACCATCACCTGCGGCAACTCGAGCTGTTCCGGGCCCTCGCAGGTCTGCTGCATGACGCGCGGCGGAGCAACCGCGCAACCCAACTACAGCTGCATCGATGCGAGCAGCCAGTGCACGTGCACCGGGACGTTCTGCACGCACACGACGATCACCTGCGCCGGCCCGACGGATTGCCCCTCCGGCCAGCGCTGCTGCGGCACGGTTGCCGGCACCTCGTACAGCGAGCTCAAGTGCCAGACGAGCTGCACCACTGGCCAGTACGAGATCTGCGATCCCAACGACGGCGTCGACTGCGCCAACGGCTCGTGCCACCAGAGTGGCTACCTGCCCGGCTACCACGTCTGCTACTGATCCGAGCGCGTTCCCAACCGCTCCGCCTGCAGCCGCTGCGGGCGGAAGGCGCCATCCGCGGAACAGCTGCATTGTGCGCGACGCTAGGGCCTGCGCCTCAAGGCGCGCACGCAGCGGAAGCCGAGCCCCGTGCCGCGGGTCAGGGCCCTGAGCTCGCCGCGCGACGCGGACCGCGCCCACACCCGATCCGACATCCAGTTGCCCGAACGAGCCATGCGCCAGCTGGACTGCCCGCGTTCGGCATCCGGCGCTGGCTCCGGCTCGACGGCTAGCTCCTCGGCGCGCTTGTCGCCCAGGATGTCGCCCACCCACTCGCGGACGCCGCCGGCCATGTCGCGCACACCATACGGCGAGCAGTCCAAGGGGAAGGTCCCGATGGGCTCGGGCTGCGTCGTGAACGACCGCGAGTCCCGCATCTTGCAGAACGTAGGGTCGAAGCGGCTACCCCACGGATAGAAGCGGCCGTCGGCACCCCGCGCTGCCTTTTCCCATTCGGCTTCAGTCGGCAGACGGACCACCACGCCCTCCTGCTCGCCGCGCCAGCGACAATACGCCTGGGCGTCGAACCAGTCCACAAGCAGAGCAGGTAGCCGCCAGAGGTGACCTTCCTCCAGCGGAAACATCTGCCTCGCCTCGCCCTCGATCATGATCTCGTCGGGCGCCCAGTGCCCGTCTTCACCGCGATGCACGACCAGCCCTTCGGAGCCGCGGATGTCGTGTGGGGCACGCTTCTCCACCAGCTCCGACGCGTCCGCGGTCAGCGCATCGAGGAAGGCGCAGTACTCGCGCATCGTGACGGGGAATCGCGAGATGGCGAAGTCGGGGACGTCGACCTCCCGCCGCGCGATGGGATCGTACGCCTCGGCGTCTCCCCCGAGCAGTACGCGACCGCCTGGCACGTAGACGAACCCTTCGCCAATTTCCTCGTCACGATACAGGTTCACCGAAGCTTCGTGACGCTCGCCCCGGTGCAGCAGCACAGGGTAGACGGTGTCCCGGTAGCCCTCGCGCCTGAGCGTGAGGAGGTAGCTGCCCGGAGCGAGCCTCACGTCGGCGAGGGGCGTTTGGCCAAGGGTGCGCTCTTCGTCTGGTACCAGGACGCGGTCGCGCTCCACGTAGCGCTCCGCGATCGCGAGAGCGCCCGGCGGATCCGTCGCGAGCGCCAGGCTCGCATCGGCCTTGAGCAGGTCAGCGTAATGACCGTCATCGTGATCGACGACCAGCGCCTCGTAGTAGATCTGGCTGGCTTCCTGCCGCTGTTTCTCGGCGGCGCGCGCGTTCATCCAGTACAGCTCCGCCAGGCCGGCGTGTGCCTCGGCACTTTCCGCGTCGTAGCCCAATGCCTTGGTGTAGAGCTCGATGGTCTCGGCCAGGGCGAGCGCCGCCTCGCGCTCCGCGGCCGCGGCGGAATCCTCCACGCCCCAGGCCGCGCGCTTCTTCTCCATCGGTTCCCAGCCTTCGATATCGCGCCGCGCTTCGCGCGCAACCTCGACCAGGCGCTGCCGCTCTGCCTCGAGCTCGTGGTAGTGGCGACTCGATTCGCCGGCCCGCTCGCACAGTCGCCGCGCTTCCTGCCGCCGGCGCTCCCGCTCCTTGGCGCCTTCGAGAAACGCCTCGACCTGTTCGGCGATCTCGTCGGCCGACTGTGTGCGCTCGCTCCGGTCCTTCTTCAGAAGCTGCATGCACAGGTCGTCGAGCAGCAGCGGACAGCCCGGTACCAGCTCGCGAGGCGGCACGGCGTCGCGATTGGCGGCCGCAAGCAGCGTCGCCGAGGGATGATCCATCACGAACGGATGGCGACCGGTCAGGATCTCGTAGAGCACCACGCCGAGCGAGAACAGATCGGAGCGGTGGTCGAGCGTTTCCCACTCGCCGCGCGCCACCTCTGGTGCGAAGTAGCCGGGCGTACCACCCGTCGGCGACGCGGAGCCCGGCGGCGGAACGGAGCCGGTTGAGGTCATCCGCAGCTTGTTGTCGCGCTGCACCCGCGCGAGCCCCCAGTCGGCCAGGTATACTTCGCCGAAGTCGCCAAGCAGGATGTTGTCCGGCTTGATGTCGCCATGCAGCACGCCGCGCGAATGAGCGTACGCCAGCGCCCGCGTCACCTGGAGAAACGCACCAAGCAGACGCACCAGCGGCCAGCCCGGTCTCGGCTCCGGCTCCCGAAGCACATCGCGCAGCGAGCGCTTCTTGACGACCCGCATCGTGTAGTACGAACGGCCGTCGGGCAGCGCGCCGATGTCGTACACCGGCACGATGCCCGGATGTTCGAGCTGCGCGGTTACGCGCGCCTCGAGCAGGAAGCGCCGCAACGTCTTCGGGTCGCCTTCCGCGCGCTCGTGCAGGGTCTTGATGGCGACAACGCGACCGATCTCGCGGTCGAGGCCTGCGACAACAGCGCCTACTCCGCCGTAACCGAGCGGCTCGACGATTTCGTAGCGCGGTCCGGTAAGACGCCCCGGCAGCGCGCCCAGGTCGTTGTCCGGCGGCGGGGGCCGGCTGGACTTCATGAGCTGGGGGCGGCGCACGCTCGGATCGGGAGGCGTCACGAACAAATCGTCGCCGGCATCAACGGTCACGTTCGGCGGCTCGGATGGCGAGACGAACGGTTCGACGAAAGAAGGCCACGTCTCTGCGTCGCTGGGGAACTGCCGGGCCAGCTCGATGATCTGCCCGGGTGGCAGCAGACCCTTGAACACGAGGTCAGGCGAGGCGCCATCCTCGAGCGTCGCCCATCGCTGCGAGATCTCCCAGAGATCGCCTGCAGCCAACCAGCCGCGCTCCAGCGCTTCCAGCGCCATCGCGCGCACGTCGCGCACCTTCATTCCTGGAGCAGCCTCCAGCGCCCCAGGATAGTCGACTCCGCGTTGTTCCACCACGCCTCGAACGGCGCGATGGGCAATATCACGGCGTGGGGTTGATCTTCACGATGTCGGCCGGCGTGCCGTTGGCGTTCCGGTCGATGATCGCGTTGCACTCGTGCTTGCTCATCTGGCCGAGGATCCGCACCAGCGCCATTCGCTTGAGCACCTCGACCGAGCCGTTCTTGGCTTGCAGGTTCACGATCACGTTCCACGCCCGATCCAGACCGCGGCACGGGCTCGGGGGGAAGTAGAAGCTGGGCGGACCAGGCAGGAACTGGGTGTGTTCCGTGCGGTGGTACCAGCCGAGCGGCGGTTGGCCGTCCGGGTAGCCGAGCACGATGTTCGTCTGCTGGACGAAGTCCATCAGCTGGACCTTGCCGCTGACGGACTTGCCCGTGCGGCCGACCCCGGCAAAACAGAGCACGGAGAGCATCGCGAGGAGCGCCCATAGCCTTCGTTGCATCACCTTGCTACCTCCGTGTAAGTGCGTGTGGTCGTTGGTGCTACCCATGCGGATTGACACAGGGAAGCGCAACAAGACCAGAGTACGATGGTGCAACCATCCGGGCGCCTCTGTCAAGTGAAGCGTCCAAGGCTGGTGAAGCTGCCGAAGCGGGACGCGCCGCACTGCATCATTGTCCGCTGTCCGCGTTTGTCTCGCGCGAAGACGGCCCACGGCTCCAGCGCAACCTCGCTATCGGCAGATGCGATCGCGCAAGGGCGCGCGCGTGCGCAGGTAGTCGGCGAAGTTCACGTTTGGCAGAACGACATTCTCGATGTGCACGTGCGCGCCGTCCGACTCGTGCGTCAACGCGAGCCCCTCTACCTCGGAGCCGGTGGTGCCGAGTGCGAACAACTTGATGACCGTGCCGGTGTCGAGATCGATCTTGTAGATCGACTTCTCGTCGTTGTCGCTCGTGGCGTACATCTCGCTGCCGAAGACCTTGGCGCCCTGGATGCGGCCGATGGTCGTCGTCAGCGGGATCGACGCTACGAGCGCCAGATTGCCTTCAAGATCGAACGCGTTGATCTGTTTCGTCGGGTCCCACTCCGCCGTGTAGACCCGCTTCCGCGGACCGTCGACCGCCACCCAGGGCACACCCTGCGTCTGCAGCTTCTGCGGCAGCAGATAGGTCTTGCCAGTCGGCTGCAGCGTCTTCGCATCGTAGGTGACCACGTACGGATGCAGATAGGCGGTGGGACCGTCCTCGAGGGGCGCATAGAGAAGCCCGTCGTACACGTCGATGTCGCCGATGTGATTGTCGCCCAGATTGAAGAGCTGGAGCGGAACCGGATTGGCGTTGTCCACCTGCGAAACGAAGGACTTGTCCGTGCGCTGCAGATGGTTGGTCGACGAGAAGAACCAGCTCTTGCCGTCCGTCGCTACTCCCTGCGCGCGGTAGAGCGCGTCGGGCAGCCCGAAGGACTTTCCCTTGTCTGTCTTCTTCCACGCCTCGCTGTCGATCTGGCGGATGAAGCTGTCGAGCGCCTGGGCGCCGTCGACCAGCGCCGCCCCGGGTTTCGCGTCCGTCACAGCCTGGGCGAGATCGCTCGCGCCGAGGTCCGCCACCTTGCGCGGCGGATCGCCAACGGGCAGCTCGGTCAGCTGGATGCCGTTGTCGAGCTTGCCGTCGGTGTCGAGGCTCTGGAGGATCTGCAGCACGTGAACCAGCGCGTCGCCTGCCGCGCACCCGCTGCCGTTCGCAAGCTGGAACGGACTGACCAAGGCCGCTCCCTTCACCGGCCGGAACTGGAGCGCGCCCACCGAGAACACGACGTTGTCGCCGCGGTGGTACTTGAAATGCCCCTGCGTGTCCGTGTACCCGCTCAGCTTGCCGGCGGTGTAGTGCATGCCGGAAATCGCGCCGGGCAAGGGGCCCGTGCCGCCGACCAGCGCGCCGGTCCGCGAGCTGTTGTCCGGGGCCGAGGAACACGCCGGCAACGCGGCGGCCACAACCAGCGCCGCTATTCCACGGAGAGTCGAGGCCATGCGGCAGGATACCACCCGCCCCCGTCTACGCCGCCCCGGCGGTCTCGATGCGCTCACGCAGCTGCGACACGATGTCGCAGAGATCGACCGCGTCGACGCCACCCGAAGATCGGGACGCGAGTCTGGAACAGCCCTCCGCGAGCTCGCCCACCAGCTCGTAGGTCGGCTCGACCCGGGCAGCCAATGCCATCGCCTCGATGGCCGTCCGCACCAGGGTGGCGCGGAGCTCGGGACCTTCGTGCACACCGACGTAGTAGTCGAAGTACGAGGGAAACTCGGCTGCGATGGCCCGGGACTTCGGATCGGGCATGCTCGCATGCGCCGATATCACGCTCAGAGCAAGTAGCGGACGGCCCTGCGTAGCCCGCCGGACTCGCTTGAACGTCGCGAGCGTCCTCTCGAGCTCTTGCCGGGTCACTCCCGGATCGGTCGACCTCTCCCAGATCTGGATGACGACGTTCTGCCAGACGGCCAGGGCGTGAGCCTCGGACAGCGCGATGATCTCGACGTGCATGCTGGGGGAATATGCGTAGCACATCCCCGGAGTCCGGAATCGTCCCAGGACGCCCCGGCCCGTGACAGCCGTCAAATTCGAGCTCAGGCGGCGTGCAGCGTGGGAGCCAGCGAGCGGACCCGCCTATGCCAGCCACCGCCTACACGGTAGTTGGGCGGGACCGGGGGCAGGCGTCTCGCGAATATGGCCAGGAGCCGTCTGGCGTAGTCATCGAGGTCGAGCAGCTCGAGCCCCAGCGCGCGGCTGGTCTCGCCGGGGCGCCGACCGTGCGCGACCCGCCGCACCACGGCTTCGGCGTCGATCCAGTCGAGGAATCCGGGCACCTTGAACGACACGAGGAGCGGTTCCCCCGTCAGCACCGGATCCGCCGGCCCGACCAGCACGCCGCCATCCGACACGTTCTGGATGCAATCCGCGACCAACTGGAAGTCGCGCAGCCGCACCACCTGACACGCGACGCGAGCCGTGTGGCGGATGAGCCGCGCTCCGGCGTACCGGGGAATCGAGTCCATGTGTACCTCCAGACGCGATCGTACGCCGGTGCGCGCAGCGAGGGCCAAGAAGCGGGCGCCTCGTGGTATGAGCGGGCACGTGAGCGGCCACGGCTTCTGGGCGAACCGGGCGCGGGACGGCATCGCCGCCCTGTCCGAGGCGACCTTCCCCGGGAACGACATCGGAGCCCCGGACTGGAAGAGCACCGACATGGTGCAGCGCACGCTCGAGTACCTGGACGAGCTGCCCCCGAAGCAGCGTCGGCTTCTCATGCTGCTGTTCGTGTTCGTGGAGCTGGGAGCGATCTTCCTGGTGTTCGGCTTCCGGCGCTTTTCCCGCATCCGGCTCGCGCGCCGCACGGCGGTCGTGCGTGGCTGGCGGCGGTCGCGGCTGCTTCCTCTCAGGGTGCTCGGCGACTCGATCAAGGCTGCGACGACGATGATCTACATGTCGCACCCGTCCGTCGTCGCCTACATCGGCGAGTACCGCGTCTGCGCCCACCCGGAGGACCCGCAGCGCATCGATGTGCGCCCGGATGCGCTGGTACGCATGGGAGACGGCGCGTGAGGTACGACCTCGACGACGTGAAGAGCGGCTTCGACGTCGAGTGCGACGCGGTCGTCGTGGGGTCCGGCGCTGGAGGCGCAGTAGCCGCGCTGAATCTCGCGCAGGCCGGCATGCGCGTGGTGGTCCTGGAGGCTGGACCGGAAGTGAAGCCCCCGGACATGACACGCGACGCTCCGCGCTTCCTGGCCCGCTACTTCTGGGAGGGCGGGCTGCGTCTGATCGGAGGCACCACGCAGAGCCCATCGCTGCAGGCGCGCTGTCTCGGCGGCAGCACGGTCTCCAACTCGGCGATCATCCTGAAGCTGCCCGCATGGGTGCGGAAGGAGTGGCAGCGCGAGACCGGGATCGACTGGCTGGGAGGCAGCGCGCTGGACGAAGCCTACGAGCGGGTGTTCGCACGCCTAGGCGTCGCGCCCACGCCCATGACGGTGATGGGCCGGCGCAACCTGATCGCACGCGACGCCGTCGAAGGCGTGGCGGGGATAGAGGGCGAGCCGCTGCCGCGCGCGGTCGTCGACTGCGACGGATGCTCGGACTGTCTGACAGGTTGCGCGGGCGGGAAGAAGCAATCGGTGGATCGCTCCTATCTGCCGGACGCGGAGCTGCAAGGGGCCCAGATCTACACCTGCTCGCACGTCGAGCGCGTGCTCACCGAGGGCGCGCGAGCGGTGGGCGTCGAAGGCCGGGTGGTCGACCCGCGCGGGCGCAGGACGGTCGGGCGCTTCCGGGTCCGCGCGAAGACGGTGGTGCTCGCGGCCGGCACGATGCACACGCCGGTGATCCTGCAGCGGAGCCGCATCAATCCCCGCGGGCGCGTCGGCGCGACCATGTTCTGCCACATCGGCGGAGGCATCGTCGGCATCATGGACGAGGTCGTCGATCCCTGGGTCGGCGCGACGCAGGGCTGGGGCGCGCAGAGCCAGGACATCCTCGGGCTCAAGTACGAGGGTCTATGGGCATCGCCCAGCGTGCTGATGGTGCGCTGGGGCGACGTGGGGCTGCCGTTCCTGGAGCGCCTGCACGAAGTGAAACACGCCGCAGTGATCGCGGTGGTGTACCGCGGCGATGTCCACGGCAGCGTCAAGGCCAACCGCAACGGCGAGCCGCGCATGCGATTGTGGATCCCGGAGAAGAACGTCAAGCCGGTCATGAGCGGCATCAAGATCGCCGCCGATGCGCTGCTCCAGGTGGGCGCGCGCTACGTGCACACCGGTATCCCCGGCGCGGTCGACGAGATGCAGAGCGCCGAGGACACGGCGAGCCTGCTTCACCCAAGGATCACCGCGAAGCATATGGTCATGACGCTGAACCACACGTTCGGCTCGTGCCGCATGACGGCGGACGACAGCGGTCCGGTGGATCAGGAAGGCCGGGTGCGCGGCATCGAGGGGCTGTACGTCTGCGACGCGAGCGTGTTCCCGAGCCCGAGCGCCGTGAACCCACAGGCCACGATCATGGCGCTCTCCGACATCACCTCGCGGCGCATCGGCGAGCTGCACTAGATCCGTCGGGGCGGTCGGAGGCCACCGGACCCAGGTCGTTGTGTTGTGGGCACGGTTCGTCGGTTTCTTCGCGCGGGACTTGGCGACCCATGTTCCGGTGCTCTCGTGTTCGAGCCCATGAAACGCGGGGGAACAGGAGGTCGACATGAAGCGAATCAAAGCGGTCGTAGTGCTGGCGGCTGCGTCGGCAGTCATCGCCCTCGGGCTCGCCGGCTGCAAACACCATGGCGACCACGAGGGCCCGCGAGGTTCGGGATCAGCGTGGGCGGACGGCGGTCACCCGCACTTCCATGGCGACGGCGGCCGGCACCACGCCAAGTAGCCGCCGCGATCAGGGTCCGCAGTAGCTGGCGTTGATCGCCCACCAGCCGCGCCGCGCGCCGGGATTCCACACCACCTTGGCCCCGCCGTAGTTGCAGATATGGTAGCCGTACCACTTGCCTTCGCAGCAGGTGTCGTTGACGGCGATCTCGTCCGTGGAACCGACGGCGTGCTGTCCGGCACAATAGCCCTGGGCGCGCAGGGCCTGCGTCACGGCGGCGAACCAGTTCTGGCAGATCTGATCCGTGGTCGTGCCGGCAACGACCGTGATCGGACAGTCGCTCCCGACTCCACAACCCGTGAGCGACGCCATCACCGCGTTGACGGCCTGATCCACGTTGTGATCGGTGTCGCCGTAGGTACACGCGGCCTCGATGAAGTCGCTATCGGGGACTCCCTGGGGGAACGAGAGCGGACACGAGTGCGCGCACTGGTACGTCCATCCCGCCGACGGGCAGCCGCCGGTTCCTGCCGTTCCGCCGGTGCCGCTGCCTGCGATGCCGCCCGTTCCGTTCCCTGCACTGCCGCCGGCCCCGGCAGATCCTCCCGCGGGCGCGCCCGCGGCGGCGTCCGGCCATCCCATCCCCGCACTTCCGCCCGCGCCGCCGCTGCCGCCTCCGTCGACTGTTCCGCCGGAACCGCTGACGCCGCGCGGGTTGGCCACGCCCGACCCATTGCCACCGCAGCCGGCGCTGCACAAGGCTGCACCAAGGAGCAGGAGCGTCACCGCTGAAAACCAACGTCGGCTCGCACACGCTGCCCGGCTCGACCCCATGGCAGACCCAGGATCGCGCGGATCCAGGTCAGTGGCAAGGTCAGTGGGCGGCGGGGTGCTTCAGGTACTTGTCGAGGAACGCGCGCACGTGCTTCCAGGCGTCGGCAGCGGCCTTTTCGTTGTAGCGGGCGCCGGATGGATTCGCGAAAGCATGCTCGGCGTCGTAACGCAGTACAGTGTGCGTGATGTGGAGCTTCTCCAGCGCCTGCTCGAACTCATCGACGTGAGCGGGCGGAATGCTCTTGTCCTTGTTGCCGAAGAACGCGAGCACGGGAGCGCGTAGCGGTGTCAGCTTCTCGGGATCGGTCGGCACATGGCCGTAGTAGATGACGTCCGCATCGAGCTTCGGCTCGGCCAGCGCGAGCTGGAGCGACCAACCGCCCCCGAAACACCAGCCGATGGACCCGACGCGGGGCGCCTTCACGCGCGGATCGGTCTTGAGGAGATGATACGCGGCCACCAGTGTCGTTCGCGCCCGGGTGGCATCCACGGCTTTCATCAGCTTCATCGCCTGGTCGGGATCCGTCGCGACCTTGCCGCCGTAGAGGTCCACAGCCAGCGCCGCGTAGCCGTCCGCCGCGAGCCTGTCGGCCCAGTGCTCGATGTGCTGGTTCAGTCCCCACCATTCGTGGATCACCACCACCGCCGGCATCGGCGCCTTCTCGTGCTCGGGCAGGCTCAGGTAGGCACGCGTGCCCGCCAGCTGGATCATGACGCCCTTCTTCGGCGGCTCGGCGTCGGTGCGAAGCTGGTGCAGCTTCTTGAACGCCTCTTCCGACAGCACGCCCGTGAGCGGGGAGGACGAAGCGCTCGCAGATGGAGCGGCGCGCACGCTCGAAGCAGCGGCGCTCGAGGCGGCGGCGCTCGCCGGCGGCGAGGGCGTGCGGGCGCTCGTGGCCGGCGGCGACGGCGTGTGTTTCGAACATGCGGCCGCCAGCACTGCGACCACGAACCATCCACGGCGTTTCATGATGGCGGGAGCGTGCGGCGTCCGCCGCCCTGGCACAAGGCGCTAACACGACCTGGCGGTGTTCAGTTCAGCGTCGCGTTGTACGTGAAGCTGGTCTTGGGCGCATTCGTGCTGTCCACCGAGGCGCCGGGGTCGACCGCCACCACGACATCCACGACCTGTCCCGCGGTGACCGGGATAGCCAGCGGCGTCGTCTGCGCGGAAAGCGTCTGCCGCGTGACCGTGGCGCCCGACGGCTGCGCGGGGTCCATCACGACCGTGGAAACGACCAGCTTGGCAAAGTCCGCCGAATCGAGCGTGATTGTCAGCGTGCCGGCGCCCGTCGGCGTGAAGCGCAACATGCGCGCGCCCCAGGCAATGGCGTCGCTGGTGTGATCCGCGCCGTCGATGGTGCCCGCCGTCTCGCTGCCCAGCGCGGACTCGTCGAACGACTTGTAGCCGTAGCGCCCGTCGCCGATCGACGGCTGGTCCAGCAGGTTTGCAACCATGAAGTCGCCGAATGCGTCGCGGAAGGTCGTCCCCGACGGCAGGTGCGCTTCGATCGACGGGATGCCGTGTGCCGGATCCTGCAGCACGGACGCGAGGAACGACGTGCCCCAGCGGTCGAGCATGTAGCTGCCCCAGCTGAACGTCGCGCCGTAGACCGAGTAGCCCGTGATGCACAGCGGGGTGCTCGCCGTCGCCTTCACGTACTGTTTGCCGACCGGTAGGTCGGTCATGTAGCCGCCGAGCGTCATCGCGGACTCGGCCAGCGACTCGTTCAGCCAGCCTTCCTCGCTCTTGTCGTACTTCCAGTTGATGAGGTGGACGAACTCGTGGATGACGACACCCAACATGTAGTCCGTGTCCGGAGCGAACTGCCCCTCCGAGTTGAGATGCAGCATCTCCAGCTGGTTCGAGCCCGTACCAGGGGACTCGTCCGTGTCACGGAAGTAGCCATCGAAGCCCGTGCCATTGAACGAGCCCATCGGGTAGTAGACGAGATAGATATGCGGGTCGTTGTCGACGTCCGGCGGATCGCCGAAGGTCTGCGTGTCGGTCGCGTAGATGCCGCGCGTCTTGTCGGCCGGCGTCGACTTCTCGAAGGCGTTGACGATGGTGTCCACCTGGGCCTGGGTCATCTTGCCGGCCGTCCAGCTGTCGGTGGCCACGTACACGTAGGCGTGATCCGTCTCGGCCACGCAGGTGCAGTTCACCTGCTTGTCCTTCGGCGGCATCACGGTCAAATCCCAGGTCCAGAAGTCCTTCGGCGGCTGGCTGCACGCCGTGCTGCCACCGGATCCGCCTGCCCCCGCAGCGCCGCCAACGCCCGCAGCACCAGCCATTCCCGCGGCACCGGCCGCGCCGGCCGTTCCTCCAGTCCCACCAGTAGAGGGCCCGGAACCGTTGTTGCTGCTGCCACAGGCCGCCAGGGACACGGCGACCGCCACTACTCCGGCCCATCGAGCAAGCATCCGCCGAGCGTAGCGCGGAACGGCCAGCGCCGGAAACCCCGGCTACGGCTTTCGCACGCAGCGGACGTGGTGTTTCTGGACGGTCACCGGGCAAGAGGCCGTGTACCCGTTTCCCATCCCCACACACCAGTTGTCGAGGCCTAGCGCGGCCGTCGACGTCCAGTACGTCATCAAATGGACGTGTTCGTAGACGTCCGGAACTAACGCACACAGCGAACGCGATGGATGGTCGCGCTGGACGGAACGAGGGCCGTGTAGCCCGCGCCCATGCTCACACCGAAGTAGCCATTTCCGGTCGTGTGCGACGACGACCAGTACCAGGCGCCCACCAGGCTGAAGCTGGTCGGGAGCGCGCGACTTGCGTCCGCCGGATCGATCAAGGTCGTGAGCTCGCGGATGCTCGGCAGGCGCCAGTCGCTCTGGTTGTCGAGCACGAGGCTCTGGCAGTAGGTGTCCGCCTCGGCCTGCGAGTACTCCTGGTTTGGCGGACTCGCTTCCCACTCGAGCCCGGTTTCCAGATCGAAGACGACCGCGGGCGTGCTGCTGTCGAAACGCGCGGTCGTCGGCGCTCCCGAGCCGCGCACGCAGCGCACGCTGTAGCTGTTCGTGGACGGCAGGTAGGCCACCTGCCCCGCTCCGCCGAGCAGCACCACCCAGTGCTTGGTCGTATCGCTGGCAAGCAGCGTGGACGCCCAGAACGTGTCGACGTTGGCGCCCGTGGGGGTGTTGGCGAACACCGATTGGTTTATCGCGGGGTACGCCGTGTAGTCCGTGACGCTGACAAGCTCCGCACGCGTCGGCAGCCGCCAGTCGTTGTAGCCAGCCAGCGAGAGATTGTCGCAGGCGGCCTTCGCCGCGGCCCACGAATAGGTTCCCGTATTGACGCTGCGCTGCCACATCAAGCACGTCGCGTGGTCGAGCACCGTGTCCTGCGTCGTGGTGAACTCCGCGGTGGCTCGGAGATCGGCGCTCGACACCGGCCACAACGGGTAGCTCACGGTGCCGTCGCCTCCGGTCACGCCGTTCGGGCATGCTCCGCCCGCTTCGGTGCCGCCAGTTCCGCCGCTACCTGCCGACGCATCGCTGCCGGCGTCCGTTCCGCCCGCGGACGCATCCGTTCCGCCCGCTCCGCCCTCGGACGCATCCGTTCCGCCCGCTCCGCCCACGGACGCATCCGCGCCGCCCGCGCCGCCCGCGGACGCATCGGCTCCAGCATCACTTCCACCGCTGCCGGCCGTGCCGCCCGCTCCGCTCGCACCCGACGCGCCGCCCGCACCCGATACGCCGCCGCTGCCCGATACGCCGCCGCTGCCCGATACGCCACCGCTGCCCGACGCGCCGCCGCTGCCGGAGCTGCCCGACACACCGCCGCTGCCCGACACACCGCCGCTGCCCGACACACCGCCGCTGCCGCCGGATCCGGAAACACCGCCGGCTCCGGCAAGTCCGCCGTCCAGACCTCCGCAGACGCACTCGCCGAACGTCCCGTCAGCACCGCACACGGCGTGCCCGATGCACGCGTCACTTCCGACGCACGTCCGCACCTCGCCGGCAGTGCACGACCCCTTGACGGTGGTGCTGCTGCTGCAGCTCGTGACAACCGCGACCAACGACACAAGCCAGAAGAGTGCACCTTTGCCCATGCTCCACTGATACGCCAAGCCCCGAACGATGGGCGGCCCTGCGAGCAGCGGGACGCCAAACTGGTCGCGCAACTACCTACCCGGCTGCGCCTTCGCCGAGCTCGGTCAGCTCCGCCTCGAGCCGCTCCCACGTCTGCATCAGCTCGGCCTGCTCGCGGGAGAGCTTCTTCTCCTGATCTTGCAGCGACTCGACCTCGTTCTGGCTCGTCTTGTCGAAGAACCCCGGCTCGCAGTAACGCTGCTGGATCCAGGAAAGCTCGGCTTCCACCGCCTCGATGCGGGAGACGACCTCGTCGCGCCGTTTCGGCAGCTCCTTCTCGCGATTCGTCCTGGGCCGGGCCGCGTTCTTCTGTCGCCCGCGGTTCTTCTTCTGCTTCTTTTCCTGCTTGGCGCGAAGCTCCACCTGCTCGGCATCGAGGTGATCGTCGCCCTGGCGTTCGAGATACTCCTCGTACGTGCCGTTGAAGTCGTTCAGGCCGTCTGCGCGGATCTCGATGATGCGCGTGGCGAGCCGGGAGACGAACCAGCGATCGTGCGACACGAAGATCAGCGTGCCATCGTACTTCTCGAGGGCGTCGACCAGTGCCTCGATCGCCTCGAGATCGAGATGATTCGTCGGCTCGTCGAGCACGAGCACGTTGGGCTTGTCCACCATGAGGCGGCTGAAGACAAGCCGGGTCGCCTCGCCGCCGCTCACGCTCTTGATCTTCTTGTCGACTTCTTCCCGGCTGAACAGCAGTCGTCCGAGCACGCCACGCACGAAGCTCGTGCCCTCTTGCGGGCAGATCTCCCACAGGTAGTCCAGCGCCGTCTGCTCGGGGTTGGTGAGCTGCTCCTTGTGATCCTGGGCGAAATAGCCGACGTACGTCTCGTGGCCCCAGGTGACCTTGCCGGCGTCCTTCTCGAGGTTGCCGGTGATGATCTTGAGCAGCGTGGACTTGCCGAGCCCGTTGGCGCCGATCACCGCGACGCGCTCGCCGCGCCGGATCGCAAGCGACACGCCGTCGAGCACCTTCTTTTCGCCGTAGGCCTTCTGGAGGTCTTCCACATCGAGCACGTCCTTGCCGCTCGGGCGAACGGTCGCAAACGAGAACTTCGGATAGCGCCGCGACGACTGCGGCAGCTTCTCGATCTCGATCTTCTCGATCTGCTTGACGCGGCTCTGGGCCTGCCGGGCCTTGGTGGCTTTCGCCTTGAAGCGTTCGACGAAGGCCTTCTTGTCGGCGATGGCCTTTTCCACGCGTGCGATCTCGGTCTCCTTGCGCTCGCGGGTGGCGACCTTCTGCTCCAGGAAGGCGTCGTAGTTGCCCGTGTACAGGGTGATGGTCTCGTAGTCGACGTCGAGGATGTGCGTGGCGACGTTGTTCAGGAAGCGGTGGTCGTGGCTGATCACGACTGCGCAGCCGCGGTAGCTCGAGAGGAAACGTTCGAGCCAGCGGATGCTGAGGATGTCGAGATGGTTCGTGGGCTCGTCGAGGAACAGCGCATCGGGCTGTCCGACGAGCACCTGCGCCAGGAGCACGCGCAGCTTGTAGCCGCCGCTCAGGGTGCGGAGCGGCTGCCGCGTCGAGGCTTCCGGAATGCCGAGGCCCACCAGCACCTGGCTGGCGCGCGCTTCCAGCGTGTAGCCGTCGTGCGCGGTGAGGATCTCCACCACCTCGCCCAGCCGGTGCGGATCGGGATGATCCTGGGTCGCCAGCTCGTCCTGCTCCTTGAGCGCGCGCCAGGCGATCTCGTCGCCCATCATCGCCACGTCGAGGATCAGCTGGTCGTCGTTGAGGAAGCGATCCTGCCGGAGCACGCCGATGCGCGCGTTCTTCGGGAAGGTGAGCTCGCCGCCGCTTTCCGGCTCGTCCCCGGTGAGGATGCGCAGAAACGTCGTCTTGCCCGAGCCGTTGGCGCCCACCAGCCCATAGCGGCTGCCCGGGTTGAGCTGGACCGTGACGCCCTCGAACAGCGTCTGGCGGCCGTAGCTCTTGGCAAGGTTGGAAATCCCGATCACGGCGGGCAGTGCCTAGCACGAACCAGAGCTACGGGGTGGCTCCTCACCCCATTTCCTTGGCCGATCCCGCCCGTGCATCGCACGATCCCGCTGTCGTGCCGCCGCCTGCGCCTTCCCTGCTCCGCCCACTGACGATCCGTGCCGCGCTGTTCGCGCTGGCGCTGTCCACGAGCTCTTCGGCGTGCACGAACGATCTGCCGTCAGGCCCGTCGCTGGCCCACGAGCGCGCTGCACCGTTCCACCTCGGCCAGCACGTGCCCGACGCGCCCGAGGTGGACGCCTCCGGCGCCCTCACTCGCCCCATCGCGCGCGGCGCCAAAGGGTTCAGCCAACTGGTTCGCTGCGGCGATCCGCACATCATCTTCAAGGACGAGGAGAAGACTGGCGCCGACCGCATGATGACCCCGCTGCTCAGGAGCCGCCTTGAACGGCTCTCGCGGCTGGTCCGCGAGCGCTGGAAAGGCGTGGACCTCAGGGTCACCGAGGCCTGGGACGAGAACCACGAGCACGGCCCGAAGAGCCTGCACTACGCCGGGCGGGCCGCCGATCTGACCACCTCCGACCTCGACCCCGGCAAGCTCGGCACGCTGGCCCGGCTAGCGGTGGACGCGGGCTTCGACTGGGTGTTCTACGAAGACGACAGCCATGTGCACGCCTCGGTCAGGCGCCAGTAGACTGATGAAAATCCGCCGGGCGCTTGCAAGGCCGCTTCCGACGCCCTAGGCATGAGACCCCCTCACTTGGGGGACAGGAAGAGGAGCGGACCATGAAGCAGGTGAAGCTCGGGCGTGAGGGGCTCGTCGTGTCGGAGATGGGACTCGGCTGCATGGGCATGAGCGAGTTCTACGGGACCGCCGACGACGCGGAGTCGATCAAGACCATCCACCGCGCCGTCGAGCTCGGCGTGACGCTGCTCGACACCGCGGACATGTACGGCCCGTTCAAGAACGAGCGGCTCGTCGGCAAGGCGATCTCCGATCGCCGCGACCAGGTCGTGCTCGCGACCAAGTTCGGCAACATGCGCAACGAGGAGGGTGCATTCCTCGGCGTGAGCGGTAGACCGGACTACGTCAAGCAATGCTGCGACGCTTCTCTGGAGCGGCTGGGCGTCGACCACATCGATCTCTACTACCAGCACCGCGTCGACACGAGCGTACCGATCGAGGAGACCATCGGCGCAATGGCCGAGCTGGTGAAGGCCGGCAAGGTGCGCTTCCTCGGCATGTCGGAGGCCGCGGCGGCCACGATCCGTCGCGCACACGAGGTACATCCCATCAGCGCACTGCAGACGGAGTACTCGCTGTGGACCCGTGACCCGGAGGACGAGATCCTGCCCACGGTACGCGAGCTCGGCATCGGATTCGTGGCGTACAGCCCGCTCGGCCGGGGCTTTCTGACCGGACGCTTCCAGAAGCTGCAGGACATCCCGGAAAACGACTATCGCCGCTTCTCGCCGCGCTTCCAGGGCGAGAACTTCAAGAAGAACCTCCAGCTGGTCGAGCACATCAAGCAGCTGGCAGCGCAGAAGAAGGTCTCGCCCGCACAGCTGGCGCTGGCGTGGGTGCACGCCCAGGGCGACGACATCGTCACCATCCCGGGCACCAAGCACACCAGGTACCTGGAAGAGAACGTCAAGGCGCTCGATCTGACGCTGACCCAGGATGACCTGCGGCACATCGAAGAGATCGCGCCGAAGGACGTCGCATCCGGCGACCGCTATCACGAGGCCGGAATGCACGCGGTCAACCGCTAGTCAGCGGGGCCGCGCCGGCTCTACGCGGAAAGCCGTGCAATTCCGCGGCTCCAGCGAGGCCAGGCCGTGAGGGTTTGAAAGCGACGCAGCGCGTTGCTAGCTTGTCCTGGTCGGGAGGGACTGGTCCTATGCGGTGGGATCCTTCAACGAGAGATAGCGGAACCTACTCGGCCGTGCGCAGCCATGGCCGGCACCCCGTCGAGATCGGCGTCCGGTGCGAGCGCGAGTCGGGCCGCACCATCCGGGGTGTCGTCCGTGACCTGAGCCTCACCGGTCTGTGCGTCGAGTCGTTCGACGCGCCGGAGTACGGCGAGACAGTCGTCGTATGCATGCGGCTGCCTGGCGCTGAAAGAGACGGCCGGTTCCGCGCCGTCGTCCGCTGGGCCCGGCGCGGCGAGTTCGGCGTGGAGTTCAGCGGCCTCACGACGCTGGAGCGCATGGAGCTGGCGCGCGTCGTACGCCAGCTCCTCTGCGCGAAGGCCAGCTAGGTCGCCAGGCATTCCCCGTCGAGCTCCGACCGACCCAGAAGGCCGGCCGCGACGATGGACAGGGCGTCGCCTGCCCGCATCTGCACGCGGACTTGTGCATAGTCATCACCGCGCGTACCGCCGAGGTTGACGATGGCCACCGGAACACCCTCCGCGCTCGCGCGCCGCACGAAGCGGAACCCCGAAAACACCGTGAGCGACGAGCCCACCACGAGCAGCGCTTCCGCCTCCGCAAGCAGCGCGTAGGCCGCATCGACAGTAGGTCGCGGAACATTCTCGCCGAAGAAGACCACGTTCGGCTTGAGCACGCCTCCGCAGGCCAGACACGACGCCACAGAGAATCCCTCGACCAGCGCGGCGTCCAGCTCCGCGTCGCCGTCCGGAGCGAGCTCTACGTCCATCTGCTTCCAGCCGGGATTCTGCTCCAGCAGGCGTTCCTGCAGTCGGGCTCGCTGCTCGATCCCGCCGCACTCGAGACACCGCACTTCGGCCAGAGCTCCGTGCAGCTCGACGACCCGACGGCTGCCGGCGCGGGCATGCAGCCGGTCGACGTTCTGCGTGATGATCCCGACAGCAAGCCCGGCGTGCTCGAGCTCCGCTAGCGCATGGTGCGCGGGGTTCGGCTCGGCCGCCGACATGCGCTGCCAACCGATCGAGCTCCGCGCCCAGTAGCGCGCACGCGCCAGCGGCTGCCGCAAGAACTCCTGGTAGCGGATGGGATTCCTGGCGCGCCGCGCGGTCTCCGGGCCGCGGTAGTCGGGGATCCCGGACTCCGTGCTGCAGCCCGCCCCCGTGAGCGCGACGAACCTGCGCCTGGCAAGCAGCTCGACCAACTCGGCGACGCCCGCGTGCATGGCGTATTTCTAGACCATCTGGAGCGATTGTGCCGCGCTGGCTACGGGTCGTAGCAGCAGCGGAACCCGCGCGTCGGCGCCGTCGCGGTAACCGTCGCGAACGGCGCCGAGTCGCAGCGCAGGTTGGAGGTGCCGCCCTCGTGGTCGAGATAGCCGCCACCACGGTACAAGCACTGGGCCGTCTGGTTGCTGCCAGTGCACGAGTCTTCCCACTCGCTCACGTTTCCGCTCATGTCGTAGATGCCGTCGTAACCGCCCACGCACAGGTTCGCCTGCTCCACCGGAATGGTGGTGATCGACGTCAGGTAGTCTACTCCGTTGCAGTACTGGTCCTGGTACGCGCTACCGTAGGGAAATGCACGCTTGCCCTGCTCCGAGCACGCGGCGTACCACTGGCTGTACGTGGCGTCGGCCGAATGGTCCGTGTTGTTCGAGCCGCCGCCGATCTGTCCACACAGCCGCTTCTTGGCCCATTTGCAGTAGGCCACGGCGTCGCACCAGTTCACGCAGGAGATCGGATAGTTCGCCTTGCCCGATGGGTCGTAGGGCGAGGGCGAGCACGCGCCGGACGTGTTCGCGGCGAAAGAGGAGTTCCACGAGCAGGAGCCGATCTGCTGGCTCGGGTCGAGGTTCGCCTTGAGGAAGCTCTGGTACTGCTTGTTGGTGACCTCGGTGCTGTCGATGCAGAAGCCCTTGTTGCCCACGGGAACGTAGACCATCGACGGACCGCTGAGACCGGTCGGACAGGACGGGCCGGTACCGCCCGTGCCACCCGTCGCGCCTGCACCACCCGTGCCTCCGGTCGTGGTGCCGCCGGCGCCTCCGGTCGTGGTGCCGCCGGCGCCTCCGGCCGTGGTGCCGCCGGCGCCTCCGGTCGCCGTCCCGCCGCTGCCCGAGCTGCCGCCGGAGCCGGCGCTCGCGTCACCAGGCCCCAGCTTGTAGCCGTCGAACGAGATCGCGCACGCCGGCAACAACAACCCGCTGGCGATCGCCGTGGCGACCGCTGTGCGACGTACAGCAGGTCGAAGTCGAGCCATGAAAATCCTGCGGCGGGTCCAGGCTAGCGGATCCGCCGCGGCGGTCCAACGACGCCGCGAGAAAGCGCGGGGGCCGGCCCGCTAACGCTTGTCCTTGTCCTTGTCCTTGCCCTCGGACTTGGTCGACTTGGAGTGGTGGGTCTTGGCCTTGGTCTTGCCCTTCGCCTTGGCCTTGTGTTTGCCCTGGTGATGCGGGCTATCGGCGTATTTCTTCGCCTCTGCGATCTGCTTTTCCGCCTCCTTCAACAGACGCACCGCCCTCGTGCGATGGCCGCCGAAGGGGTGGTGTTTCAGGTTCGGGTTGGAGGCCGCCTTGAGGAGCGCGTCGGCCTTGATGATGAGCGAATTGGCGGAGTCCAACCGCGCGTCGGCGGCATACGCGATGCCCGCGTAGAAGGACCCGGCGAGGCCGAGGCCGAGAGCCAACGAAAGAGCGGCACGCTTCACGAACTGCTTGTTGACGGTCATGGCGAATTTTCTCCAGGGTCCTTTTCCCCGCTGGGGGCGGCACAGCTGCCGGGCAACGCAAATCGTACGCTGGCTATGTGTCGCTTCTTCCCCTGCGGGCAGGCGGGCATCATAGACCTCGCGCCGCGGAACGCGCAGAATCGTGAGACAAGGTGGGCGACAATGTAGGTGTGTGTAGTGAGCCGGATGTGAACCCGCCACACATCCGAGCAACCGACGAAAGAGAAAGGAACTCGCGGGCGTAACAAACGTCCGTAAGGAACGGACTCTCTCGAGCGTTGGCGGTGCACATCCACCGCCACAATCTGTCCCATGGCCCTTCGAAACGACGTCACGGATCGCGCCCAGGCGCGGGTCGGCACCACGCTGAAAGGCAAGTGGCGCATCGACCGCGTCATCGGCGTGGGCGGCATGGCGACGGTCTACTCCGCGACGCACCGCAACCAGAATCGCGTCGCGATCAAGATCCTGCATCCCGAGGTCGCGCTGGACGCCGAGGTGACGCAGCGTTTCCTGCGCGAAGGCTACGTCGCCAACACCGTCCAGCATCCGGGCACCGTCCAGGTGCTCGACGACGACGTGAGCGACGACGGCGCGGCGTTCCTGGTGATGGAGCTGCTCGAAGGCGAGACGCTCGAGTCCCGCTGGGAACGCAAGAACGAGTCGCTGCCCGTGGAAGAGGTGCTGGCGGTCGCCGAGCAACTGCTCGACGTGCTCGCGGCCGCTCATGACGCGGGCATCGTGCACCGCGACATCAAGCCGGAGAATCTGTTCCTGACGACGGACGGGCGCTTGAAGGTGCTCGATTTCGGCATCGCGCGGCTGCGCGAGGTCTCCGCCGCGGGCCAGAGCACGACGCGCGCCGGCTCGCTGCTCGGCACACCCGCGTTCATGGCGCCGGAGCAGGCGCGCGGGCGTTGGGATTCGGTCGACCACAGGACCGACATCTGGGGCGTCGGCGCAATGCTGTTCACGCTGCTGACCGGCCGCTTCGTGCACGAAGCCGGCACGGTGAACGAACAGCTTATCCTCGCAGCCACCAAGCCGTCGGCGTCGCTGGCAACGGTAGAACCGGATCTGCCGCGCTGCGTGGTCGAGCTGATCGACCGGGCGATCGCGTTCGACAAGGAAGAGCGCTTCCCCGACGCGCAGACCATGCAGGCGGCCGTGCGCGCCGCGTTCGAGAAGCTGGAATACGAGAGCCCGCCAAGCCTGCCGCGCGCATCGGTCGCGCGTCAGGTGGATCCGCAGACCGACACACTGGTGGCGCCGCCCGAGATCACCTCGGCCATCACCGGTCGTTCCGGTACCGTCTCGACCGATCGCGTCATGCTGCGCACGGCGCACGGCGACCGGCCGCAGGCCAGATCGCGCGGGCTGTTGATGGCGGCGGCCGTGCTCGCCGTGCTGGGTGCGGTCGCGCTCTTGATGTCGTCGCAGCACAAGAGGCCGGTAGCAGCGTCGGCTGGGGCACCGACCGCCGAGCCTCCAACGACGGCGCAGGCTCCAGCGAAAACATCGGCCAAGCCGGCGCCGAGCGCGCCTCCTTCCGCGAAAGCGCCGCCGAAGCCGGCAGCAAGCGCTGTCGCGCCGCCCGTGCGCCACCAACCCACGCCGCCCCACACCGCGACGCAGCCGCCAGCAACGGCTCCTGCCCCCACGACCCACAAGGTCGCCTACCCGCCTCCGGTCGCTCATTCCAATCCGTTCGACCGCAGGCACTAGCGTATAGTCACGGCGATGCGTTACTCGCGGGTGATTTCCGGCTGGGTCCTGTGTGCGGCGCTGTCCGCGAGCGCGGCCGCCGCGGCACAGGGTCGCGATCCGGTCGCCGCCGAAGCGCTGTTCAAGCAGGGGCGCTCCGCTTCCGAAGCCGGCGACTACAAGACCGCCTGCGCCAAGTTCTACGAGAGCAACCGACTCGATCCCGCGGTCGGCACGGTCTTCAACATCGCGGACTGCGAGGAGAAGCAAGGGCACGTCGCCACGGCGTACGCGAAGTTCCAGGAAGTAATGCAGCAGCTCACGCCACCCGACGATCGCATCCCGATCGCCCAGAAGCGGCTTTCGGCGCTGCAAGGACGCGTCCCGAAGCTGACCATCCGGCTGGCACCGGGCGCGCCGGCGGGCACGCGCGTCTTGCGCGATCAAGTCGAGCTCGGCGCGGCCAGCCTGGGCACTTCGCTGCCTGTCGATCCTGGCGACCACGTGATCAGCGTCACCGCGCCCGGCACCCAGCCGCAGTCGGTGCACGTCCAGATCGCCGAGGGGCAGAACCGTTCGATCGACGTGGCGCCGGGCCCGGCGCTGTCGTCCACGCCGGCGCCGCGCCACGACGGCGGCCGCGCCACGACGGGCGGGTCGGATCACCGGACGCTGGGCTACGTCATCGGAGGTGTCGGCGTGGCGGGCCTCGCCGTGGGCGCGATCACCGGCGGCATGGTGCTCGGCAAGAAGAACGTCGTCGACAAGAACTGCGACTCGGCCAAACGCTGCAACCCGACGGGCTACGACGCCGCCCAAGCCGGCCGCACCCTCGGCGTGGTCAGCACCACGGGCTTCATCGTGGGCGGCGTGGGCATCGCAGCCGGGGCCTGGCTCATCCTGAGCAGCCATTCGAGCGAACGCACCGCGCTGATACCGAGCGCAGGACCTACCGGCGCCGGGCTCACCGTGATCCGGCAGTTCTAGGCGTCGGGCACCACCATCCGCGGGCTCTCCTTCGAGCCTCGGTCTTCGAGCCAGTACCGAGTCGCGGCGACGGTCAGCGCGCGACCCGCGATCGCGAGGCGCCGATCACTGACAGGAGCTGGCATCCGGCACCTTGCACACGCCGTCGAGGCAACGCGTCGGGAAAGGACAGCCGGCGGTACCCGAAGTCGACGTGCACGAGTCGCCTGGCGCGAGCCTCGCGAGACAGATCCGCTGGCTTCCGTCCGTGGTGAGCGGGCAAGCGCCGGCAGCTCGGCAGCCCGTGCTGGGAAACGTCGCTGTTGCCCCACCGCATGGCTCGCCGGCTCCCGCGAGCTTATCGTAGCGCGCGCACTTCTGCGTATCCGGATCGCACTTGAGCCCCTGGCGTATGTCGCACTGGTCCGCATAGGACAAGCAAGCGTCGCCAGGGCCCAACCCTGCGGCGCATTTCCCGTTGATGCAGAACAGCGAACCCTTGGCGGCGCATTGGACGCCGTTGCCGCACGCCATGCCCAGCGTCGCTTCCGCGACGCACTTGCCATCGACGCAATCGAGCCCGTAGTCGCAACCCGGAAGGGTGCTGCAGGATGCGCCCAGCCCGGGAAGCGTCTGGCAGGTGCCGCAGACGGCTCCCGCGATGGTCTGTCGGCAGTGGCGTCCAGCGCACTGGGTGTCGCCGAAGCAGGGCTCCCCGTCGGCCAGGTTGCCAGCCGGCGCCTCGCAGACCTCCGCATCGAAATCAAAGCAATCCGCGCCCAACAGGTAGTTCGAGCAGCGGTTGATCGACGTAGGGGTCATTCCGCTGCCCGGAGCGCTGACCTGGCCGCGGCAGTAGGCGGCGTACTGGGCCACGCAGGTCGCCGCGTCCCCGCTGTTCAGCTCGAGCAAGTAGGGGGTACAGCGCGCTTCGCGCTTGCACTCCGCGTCGGCAAACCGATCGCAGGCTGCATCGGTCGTCGCGGGTCCCTCCGAGCTCCAGTTGTGCTTTCCGGAGCTGGGCGATGACTTTCCGGAACCGGAGCCCGAACAGGCACCGGCACAAATCGCCAGTAGAATGACGCCGCGAGCTCTTCCCACCAGAGGTGCATACGCCCCCCGGCGCTCGACTCTTCCCCGGGCGCAGGAACCGCGCTCCGTGATGGCCGCAGCCCGCCTACGCTTCGCGTGCCCTGCCCGAGGTCGCGCTTCAGTCGTTCGGCACGGGGCGAAGCCGCGCGCGCTCGCCGCGGGGCGGCGGTTCCACGGGGGGCAGCGCGAGCACCAGCCGCTCGATGTGCGGCAGCGCGTGTACCAAGGCCGCTTCGGCATGCAGCTCGGAGAACGGACCCTCGAATACCAGCAGCAGCCGGTAGATGTTCGCGAACGCACGCGCCAGATAGCCGAAGCTCTCTTCGCGGACTGCCTCGCGCAGGTAGGCCGAGGGCTCCCCCACTTCACGGCGTACAGCCGCAATGGCGCGGGCCGTGAGCAGATGGTGGCGCCACGCCGCAATGCTGCGGCGGCTCGCCTGACGGATCCGTTCCGCTTCGCGAGCGAGGAAGCGCGCTATCTCGGGGTCCACGCCGCGCTGCTCGAGCAGCGCCCGCACCTCGGTGGGCTCGCGCTCCAGCAGCGCCGCAAAGTCGACTCCGGCGCGCACGGCCGTTTCGGCCGCTTCGGCCGTGCGGATCGATGTCTCCACGTCCTCGTCGCCGCGGCGCGTGCCGGAAGTGCCCCACACCACCGGCGACTGGGCATCGATCACCACGGCGCTCACCGCGCCGGCACGGTCGGCAAGCGCGTCGAGCGCATCGTCGAGCCTTCGCGACGCGAGCTCGCTGGAGATCGCCGGACGTTCGGGCTCGCCGCCTTCGAGCGTGCCGGCGAACGATCGCACCAGCACCTCGAGCCGCCGTGAGCGCGCGTCGCGATCCGCCGGCACCTCGCTGAAGACAGCCACGATGCGGAAGCCACCGTCGAGCGAGCACCACACCAGATGCTCGTCCTCCGGGTCGCGGCCGCCGAGCTCGGCGCGCACGTCGTCCGCTCCGAGCTTGCGCTGGACCAGATCGAGCAGACGCAGCAGGGCGGCTTCCTGCATACCTTTCCTTGTTAAGGCCGATCGGGCGCAATACCAAGCGCCGGTGTACAATAGTGGGCCTTTCAGCGACTTTCGCGGCACATAGGGGGAGAAGGAGTCGATGCTTGTCCCGCTCGCCTGTCGTCTCGCGAATCGTGCACGATGCCTGCTTCGAAGCGCCCCGCGAGATGCCCCGGGAGCGCTGGTGGGCCGAGCTGCCGAGCGACTTCGCCGAGCGTCCCGAGCCATTCGACCTGGCGCTGAGGGATCGCCTCCAGGTCCAGGCCACCGCCGCGGCGGACATCGTGTTGCGCACCGCGGGCGCGTGCCTGGTCGGGTCGCTCGCATTTCCGCTCGGCTACCACCCGCTCCGGCTCAAGCGGGATCTGGAAGACCGCTCGTTGTACGGCGCGATGGCCGAGACCGGAGATCCCGGACGCTTCTTCAAGAAGCCCCCGGCCGGCGTCCGCGTCGACACACGCCGCGCGCGCTTCCCGCGCTTCCGCCCGCGCGACGGCATCTGCGAGGACCTTTCGTTTTCGAGCCCGTACGAGCCGGTCAACCCCCACGAGCGGGCGGACTACCTCTCGCAGCGGGCCAATCGCACCGCGCACCTGCGCTTCTGGCGGCACCACAAGGGTCCGCGCCCTACCGTGGTGGCCATCCACGGCTTCAGCGCGGATCTATACCTGCTCAACGAGTGGTTCTTCGCCCTGCCGTGGCTGTACCGGATGGGGTTCGACGTCGCGCTGTTCACGCTGCCGTTCCACGGTCCGCGCCAGGCGCGCTTCTCGGCGTTCTCGGGGCACGGCTTCTTCGGCGGCGGCATGTCGCGCATCAACGAGGCCTTCGGCCAGGCCGTGTACGACTTCCGCATCTTCCTCGATCACCTGCTCGAGTACTGCGGCGCGCCGCGTGTGGGCGTGACCGGCGTGAGCCTCGGCGGATTCACTTCTGCGCTGCTCGCGGCGACCGAACCACGGCTGGCATTCTCGATCCCCAACGTGCCGCTCGCGAGCGTGGCGGATCTCGTACTCGAGTGGCAGCCGATTGGCGCCGTGGTGCGCGGCGCGCTGGCCGCCATGCGCCGCCCGCTGTCCGACATCCGATACGCGCTCGCGGTGAGCTGCCCCCTCACCTATCCGGCGCTCCTGCCGCGCGAGCACCTGATGGTGATCGGCGGCGTGGGCGACCGGCTGGCTCCGCCCAAGCACGCGCGTCTGCTCTGGGATCACTGGGGCCGCTGCCGGCTGCACTGGTTCCCCGGCAGCCACCTGATCCATCTCGACCGCGGCGAATACCTGAAGCAGACCGGCCGCTTCCTGAACAGCATCGGCTTCTACGACGGCCTGCCCAACCGCCGCCACTCGTTCGACGAGCGCTGACGGTGGGTCCGCACCGGCGTCCCGGGTGCCTGGCACCTGACAGCGCTGCCCCGGATGCGCTGTGCCAATTGTGCCAGCGGCAGTGACAAACCGCGGCAAATCAGTGCGATCCCAACTGGTATGCTCCTGGCATGGGTGGTGTGCCCACGCGACGGGTGTCGCGCGCGGAGGAGAGAACGAATGCGACGAGTGGTCTCGGTGGATATGTGGGGAGCGGCGCTTCTTGCCGTGCTGGGGCTGGCGGGCTGCGGCGGCAACGTCAGGACCGCCGGCACGGGCGGATCGGGTGGCTCGAGCGGGTCGAGCGGCTCCGGCGGATCGGGCGGCGGCAGCGGCGGATCGGGCGGAAGCACCTTCCTGAAGTTCCCCTGCAAGAACCCCAAGCCCGTCATCGTGGGCGGCGTGGACACCGGATACGACAACTGCGACGGCGGCTTCATGCGGCGTCGCAAGGTTGTCGATTGCCCAAGCCTGCTGCCCCGCAACTCGGTGTGCGCGGGAGCGGACGCCGGCATGGGCAGCTCGAACTGTACGACCGACTCGGACTGCACCGACCAGCCCAACGGCTACTGCGATCCGAGCGGTCCAGGCGGCGCGCCCGGATGCTACTGCCGCTACGGCTGCCGCACCGACGCCGACTGCGGCAGCGGAAGCATCTGCGTGTGCGCCGATCCGGTCGGCTACTGCGCGCAGTCGACCTGCAAGAGCGACTCGAGCTGCAGCGGCTACCTGTGCTCGAGCTACGTCGCCAATCCGGGTTGCGGCGGGACAGCGTTCGCATGCCAGACAGCGGGCGACAGCTGCGCCGGAGATTCCGACTGCCCGTCCGGCTATCAGTGCAGCTACGACGGCGCGCACCACGCCTGCGTGCAGATCGGTTGCGCCATCGGGCGACCGTTCCTGGTGGAAGGGATCGAGCGGCTGGCGGCGACCGCGGAGCGCGGCGATTGGGCGGACGCACTCCGACCGCGCCTCGACGGCCTCGGTCCGGAGGAGCGCGCGGAGCTGGCACAGCGCTGGACGCAGATCGCGTTGATGGAACACGCTTCCGTCGCGGCATTCGCGCGCTTCGCGCTGCAACTGCTGTCGCTGGGTGCGCCCGCCGATCTGCTCGAACGCACGCACGCGGCCATGGCCGACGAGACGCGCCATGCGCGGCTCGGCTTCGCTCTGGCCAGCGCCTATTCGGGGCGCAGCGTCGGACCGGCTGCGCTGCCCGTGGACGGCGCGCTCGGAGACAACTCGCCGCGCGGCATCATCGCGACGCTGGTGCGCGAGGGCTGCATCGGCGAAACGGTCGCGGCGCTGGAAGCCGCCGAGGCGCGCGAGCACGCGGCCGATCCCGTGGTGCGCGCGGTGCTGGAACAGATCGCGGCGGACGAGACGCGCCACGCCGAGCTCGCCTGGCGCACGCTGTCGTGGGCGCTGGACAGCGGCGACGCGGAGCTCGCACGCGCGGTGCGCGCCGAGCTACGGGCTGCGCTCGGCGAGCCCGCACCGGCGACGGAACCCGGAGGCCACATGGACGAGGACGCGCTGCTCGGCCATGGTCTGGTCGCGGGCGCACTGCGCACCGAGCTCAGGCGCGATGCGCTCGACCGCGCTGTCCGCCCCTGCGCGCTGGCGCTGCTCGCCTCTCATGACGAGCAGGAGCTCGCGCCGGTGGCACTGGCCGTTTGACGCAACAGCGCGTCTGTAGCGTTTTGCTACAGATCGCTCACCGGTAGCTGCGGGGGTGCGGCTGCCAGTGCGGCTTGTTGTCAGGCCGCGGCAGACGCTCGCGACCGACGTACGCCAGGAGCATCAACAGCGTCAGCGGCAGGAGCGCGACGATCGGCGAGCCGCGGAACAAGTGCGTAAAGATTGCGCCGAGCATCACGAGAGCGAGCCCCACGGCGCCGATCGACGCAATGCGCGGGACCAGCAGCACGATGGCGAAGGCGATCTCGTACACGGCGACGAGCACGCGGAACATGTCCGAGTAGCCCCAGGCGTGGAAGTGGTCGACCCACACCGGCACTCCTGCGACGGCAGAAATCCCGGTGCCGAGGTAGATAGCCGCCAGAAAGATCGTCACTTCCCAGACCCGGCGATGGTTTTGCTTCAGCATGACCCGTGCTCCGTGTGGGGAGGTCGTGCCCCGAGCGCGCAGAGCCGCCTCGTACCCGGGGTAGATCCCCTGCAATTTCCGTGCGGGGCACGGTCTGGTAGGTAGTCGGCGGGTCGTGCTTTTCCCCCTGCCCTCCACCACCGCGCCGGATGGCTTCCGGTCGGTCTGCTACCGCTGCCACAAGCCGCAGCCGCTGTGCATCTGCGCGACGGTCCCGCGCATCGACAACCGCACGCCGGTGTTCATCCTGCAGCACCCCCGCGAGCGGTTCCATCCGATCGGTACGGCGCGCTTCGCCCGGCTCGGACTCGGCCGGGTGGAGCTTGCGGTCTTCTCCGAGCACGCGCGCAGCCAACCGCCCTTCGAGCTGCCGCCGGGCACCGGTGTGCTGTACCCGGGCCCGGGCGCGAGACGGCTCGACGAAATCGACGAGAGCGAGCGGCCGAGCGCGCTCGTCGTGCTGGACGGCACCTGGCACCACGCGCGCACGCTCTTCCGCGACCACCCCTGGCTGCACGGTCTGCCGCGCTACTCGCTGGTTCCACGCACGCCCAGCCGCTACCGCATCCGCCGCGAGCCCCGGGAGGGCTGCGTGTCGACGATCGAAGCGATCGCGGAAGCTCTGTCGCTGCTCGAACCGGAGACGGCGGGCCTCGACGCCCTGCTCGACAGCTTCGATGGCATGATCGACGCGCAGATCGCCGAGGCGCGCTCGCGGCGCCGCGGGCGACGCGTCGTGCAGCGCCGGCGCGAATGGCGCGCCATCCCGCGCGCGCTGGTCGAGGACTACGAGCGGCTGTGGGTCGTGTACGGCGAGTCAGCGCAGGCGACCCGACGCGGCGAGAGGCATCGCGAGCTCCTGCAGTGGACGGCACTTGCGCCGCACACCAGGCAGAGCTTCGAACGCATCGTCCGCCCCACGCTGCGCATGCCCGACTCGCGCCATCTCGAGCACATGGGACTTGAACGACAGGCTGTCGAAGGCGGCATCTCGCTCGACGAGCTGCGCGAACAATGGGCAGCGGTGTCCGCGCACTGCACCATCGCCGCGTGGAACCAGAGCACGCTCGATCTGCTGCAGCAGCTCGACCACAACGACCCGACGCTTCTCTTGAAGGCCGTCTACTGCAACGTGGAACGCCGCGGAGCCGGCACGCTGGAGTCGGTGATCGCGGCAGAGAGCCTCGACGCCAGTCCCGCCCCGGTGCGCGGCCGCGCCGCGGAGCGCCTGGGCAATGCCGTCGCCATCGCGCGGCATCTGCGACAGCGCGCAGTGGGCGGCTAGCAAGCCCCGCCCCCCGGAAAGCGCCTCTCTAGCTAACAACTGACGGCTAGCAGCCGGACGAAGTACGCTCCCGGTTCACCGCATGACGACATCCAACGCCGAGACACTGCGCCTCGCTGAAGACTCGCGCCGTGAGAAGAACTGGAAGCGCTGGGGGCCGTACCTTCCGGAGCGGCAGTGGGGGACGGTGCGGGAAGACTACTCGGCGGATGGCGAGGCGTGGGACTACTTCACGCATGACCATGCGCGGAGCCGCGCCTATCGCTGGGGCGAGGACGGGCTCTTCGGTATGTGCGATCGGGAGGGGCGGCTGTGCTTTGCGCTGGCGCTCTGGAACGGGCGCGATCCAATCCTGAAGGAGCGGCTGTTCGGGCTGTCGGGCCCCGAGGGCAACCACGGCGAGGACGTGAAGGAGTGCTACTTCTACCTCGACGCGACACCCACGCATTCGTATGGGCGCGCGCTGTACAAGTATCCGCAGGGCGAGTTCCCCTACGGCGAGCTGGTCGACGAAAACCACCGGCGTACGCGCAGGGACGGCGAGTTCGAGCTGATCGACACGGGCATCTTCGACGAGAACCGCTACTTCGACGTCCAGCTCGAGTACGCGAAGGCCGCGCCGGAGGATCTGCTGATCGTCGTCACGATCGCGAATCGCGGGCCCGATGCGGCGACGCTGCACTTCTTGCCGACGCTGTGGTTCCGCAACACCTGGTCGTGGGGGCGCAAGGGCGAAGGCTACTGGCAGAAGCCCGGCATCCAGCGCGTGAGTGATCTGGAGCTGCTGGCCGAGCATGCGTCGCTGGGCGCGATGCGGCTCCACTTCGAGCCGTGCCAGGGCGAGCCGGAGCTGCTCTTCACCGAGAACGAGACGAATACGCGCCGCTTGTGGGACGAAGGCGACGACCTGAAAAAGAAGGACGCCTTCCACGAGCATGTGATCGGCGGGCGCGGGGAGGTGCTGGGCGACGGCGCGGGAACCAAGGCGGCGGGCTACTACAAGCTTTCGGTTCCAGCGGGGGCCGAGCTGCGCGTGCGGCTCCGGCTGTGCGCGGACGGCGCAGTCGAGCGCGGCGCGTTCGACAAGGGGTTCGACGAAACGCTGGAGCTCCGCCGGAAGGAAGCCGACGAGTTCTACGATGCGCTGTTCTCGTCGACCCACGTGGAAGAAGAGCGCAACGTCGCGCGGCAGGCGTACGCGGGGCTGCTCTGGAGCACGCAGTTCTACCACTACGTGGTGCGTGAATGGCTGCAGGGCGATCCGACCTCGCCGCCTCCGCCGGAAAGCCGCTTCGGCATCCGCAACAGCGGCTGGCAGCACCTGTACAACCGTGACCTCATCAGCATGCCCGACAAGTGGGAGTACCCCTGGTACGCCTCGTGGGATCTCGCTTTCCACATGGTCCCGCTGTCGCGCATCGACCCAGACGCGGCCAAGGCGCAGCTGATCCTGATGCTGCGCGAGTGGTACATGCACCCCAACGGGCAGATCCCGGCCTACGAGTACGACTTTTCGGCCGCGAATCCGCCGGTACACGCCTGGGCGGCGTGGGAGGTGTACCAGGCGGGGCTCCGCGCGGGACACCCGGATCGCTTCTTTCTCGAGCGGGTGTTCCAGAAGCTGCTCCTGAACTTTACCTGGTGGGTGAACCGCACCGACGACCAGGGCAACAACCTGTTCTCGGGGGGCTTTCTCGGCCTCGACAACATCGGTGTGTTCGACCGGTCCGTCGCGCTGCCGACGGGCGGCTATATCGAACAGGCGGACGGCACGGCGTGGATGGCGTTCTACGCGGCGACCATGCTCGAGATCGCGATGGAGCTGGCGCGCTACGACGCGGCCTATGCGGACATGGCGTCGAAGTTCTTCGAGCACTTCGTAGCGATCGTGGATGCGATGAACGCACTTGGCGGTACCGGCCTTTGGGACGAAGAGGACGGCTTCTACTACGACCAGCTCCACACCGATGGCCAGGTGCTGCCGCTCAAGACGCGATCGGTGGTCGGCCTGATTCCGCTCTTCGCGGCGGTCGTGCTGGAGGACGAAGTCGTGGATCAGCTGCACGGCTTCAAGAAGCGCATGCAATGGTTCCTCGAGCATCGCCACGATCTGGCGCAGCACATCACGTACATGGCCCGCGGTGGGGTGGACGCGACCGGGCGGCGGCTCCTGGCCGTGCCGTCACGGGAGCGGCTCGAGCGCGTGCTCCGCTATCTGCTCGACGAGCGAGAGTTCCTGTCGCCGCACGGCGTCCGTTCGCTGAGCCGCGTGCACCTCGAGCACCCGTACGTGTTCGACACGCCCGGCGGCGAGCACCGCGTGGGGTATGTCCCGGGCGAGAGCGATTCGTGGATGTTCGGCGGCAACTCGAACTGGCGCGGGCCGGTGTGGTTTCCGGTGAATTTCCTCCTGATCCAGGCGCTGCGCCGCTACCACCATTTCTATGGCGACGAGCTGACGGTGGAGTGCCCGACGGGCTCCGGCCACAGATGCACGCTCGACCAGGTCGCCGAGGAGCTGGCGACGCGCCTCACGCGGCTGTTCCTCCCCGACGACAGCGGCGTGCGACCGGCGCACGGCGCCGAAGCGCGCTACGCGCACGATCCGCACTGGTGCGACCTGGTGCTGTTCTACGAGCACTTCCACGGCGACGACGGCCGCGGCCTGGGCGCGAGCCACCAGACGGGCTGGACCTCGCTGGTCACGAGCTGCATCGACTACCTCGGCGAGCGACGCTGACGAGCTTGACACTTCCGCCGCGGCCTTCATTGTCACTCGCATCATGAAGCCCTGGAACGTGCGGCAAAGCCGCGTGCTGCTGGATCGCCCCTGGCTCAAGCTGCGGGTGGATCATGTCGTGACGTCCAGCGGGCACGAGATCGAGGAGTTCCACGTGGTCGACACGCGGAACTGGGTCGCGGTGTTGGCGCTGACCGACGACAACAGGGTCGTGCTGGTAGAGCAGTACCGCCACGGGCTCGGGCGCATCAGCCTGGAGCTGCCCGCCGGCGTGATCGACAGCGGTGAGACTCCGCAGCAGACCGCCGAGCGCGAGCTCAGGGAAGAAACAGGCTACGTCGCCGACGAGTGGCAGCTGCTGTCCGACGTCTCGACTGAACCCAGCCGGCATACGACACGCGCGGTGTTCTTCTTCGCGTCACGCGCGCGACGCGTGGGCGAGCCCACGCTGGAGGCGTCGGAGGACATCCGGGTCAAGCTGCTGGAAGCGGGCGCGTTGCTGGAGGAAGTCGACCGCGGCGGCATCCAGCACGGCGTGCACATCGGCGCGATACTTCTGGCGGCCCGACGGGGACTGATCCAGCGCTAGTCGCTCCGAGCCGCCCCCGGAGTTGCTTCCGCCCGGTCGGCGCGCTAGGCGTTGGCGGCCTTCGAGCGCGCGCCGACGGGTGCGCGGCATGCCCTGCTGCAGAAACTGCGCGGTCCCGGGCTGATTGGCCCCGGTCCTCCGCGGAGCTCAAGTGTCGCTACACCACCTCGTCGCAACCTACGGCTACTGGGCCGTCCTCATCGGCACCTTCTTCGAGGGCGAGACGGTGCTGGTGCTGGCCGGCCTTGCGGCGCATCACGGCTACCTGTCGCTGCCGTGGGTGATGGTGACGGCGTTCGTGGGCAGCCTGGCAGGCGACCAGACGTGGTTCATCGTCGGCACGCGCTGGGGCCCGTGGATCATCGAGAAGCGCCCGGTCTGGAAGCGCCGCATGAAGCGCGCGCGCGACCTGCTCGAACGCCGCGGCAAGCTCCTGATGGTGGGCTTCCGCTTCCTGTACGGCGTGCGCTCGGTCACGCCGTTCGTGATCGGCATGAGCGGCGTTCCCTCACGCGTCTTCACCCCGCTCAACACGCTCGGTGCTGCGATCTGGGCCGCGGGTCTGGCCGGCGCGAGTTACATGATCGGCGAGGCGATGAAGCTCGCGCTGACGCGCGCGCACCACTACGAGCTGCACGCGATGCTGGCGATCGCGGTCGGCGGCTTCGCGCTCTGGATCTGGTCGTACATCCGCGACCGGCGCCGGCGCCGCACGAGCCTGAACCCGGACGACGAAGGCAGCCAGGAGACGTAGGCCCGCGCGGTATCGCTCGGCTCGTCCCGACTGGTTCGTCAACGTCGGCGCCGGGGCAGCGCCGGCGGCACGCGAGCGGTTTCTTTGCCGGTCCGGCCGCGGTGGAATCGCGGAGCAAGGAGGCCAACCAGTGTAGGCTGGGTGTCGGCATGTCCGCTGCTCACCGCCGTCCTCGGCGACACCTCGGGTTCACCGTCGCGCTCATCCTGGGGCTCGCCGTCTGCTTTGCGCTTGGGTCCTTCGTACCCGCGGTCTCGCGCATCGAGACGCAACTGGCCGACGGAGAGCTCCACATCGACTGCGACCGCGCCCGCGGCAACTGCAGCGTGCGCAGCGTCGGCTCGATGGCCTCCTGGAGCTCCAACTACGTCGCCATTCGTGTCGCGCACATCCAAAGAGCGCAGGTGGTCGACGTACCCGGGCGGCCCGGCGCCGTGCACCTCGTCCTGAGGACACCCGCCGAGCGCCCGTTGACGGGCGCAGCGATCGACCCGCGCGAGCAAGCCCCGATGCGCGCGGCAGCCGACAAGATCAACGCGTTCCTCGCCGATCCCGCCGCTGGGCACATGCTCGTCACATGTCCCTACGGAAGCGCTCCGAGCGGGGCCGGGCTTTTCGTAGCGGCGTTGCTCGTCGTGGTCCTCGGCCTCATCGTCACCATGGTGCGCATCCAGGACCGCCGTGCGTGAGCGAAGGCCTTCCGGGGCCGCTGAGATGACGACGACCGCCACGCGGCGTGAGCAGCGCCCTCGACCGGATCGAGGGCAGGTCCTGGCAGCCCCTCTACGCCGCGGATACGCCGCACTTGCAACACAATGTGACCCCTTGCTGCACGCAGCTGATCGCCTGGGCGTGGAGCGTGCTCGAGATATCGGCTAGTGTTGTCGGGATGGGGCGGCTGGAGATCCTGGTAGCGCTCATTGCGGTGGGGCTGCTCGGCGCCTGCTCACGTCACAAGGGGGAAACCGTCCAGACGACGGTGGAGCTCACCGATACCGGCAACTCGCTCTCGGACATCGACGGCGATCCTGGGGCGGGCTACGTCGTTGCGGGGTCACAGCTATGGAAGCGCACTGCGGCCGGCGCCTGGGCGGTTATCCCGGGAAGCTCCCGCGCCTGGCGGTCCGTTCAGGTCGCTGGACCGCAGGATGTGTGGGCCGCCGGTCACGCGGGCGCGTGGGGCCATGGCGACGCGACGCACATCGACGTGCAGCGCGTCCCCGTCGGCTACGACATGGTCGGGATCGCGGCAGCCGGCGACGCCGCCTTCATGACGGCCGCTGGCAGCGGGCTCTGGACCTACTCGAAGGGCGCTTGGTCGCAACGCAACGAGCCGACCGTCGCAGACAGCAACCTCGGCGCGGTGTGGGCCGCGTCACCCGAGGAGGTCTTCGTTCACGCACCACAGAAAGCGACCGGCCAGCCCGCGCGCATCGCGAGGTTCGCAAAAGGCAGCGCGACGGTAACCGCTCTCGGCGCGAAAGGCTGGTCGTACGTCGCGGCGATCCACGGCGCTTCGGACCATGACGTGTGGGCCGTCGGAGTGCGCGGTCGCCTCTTCGGCAAGGGCGGCTTTGCAAGCCACTTCGACGGCGCGAGATGGAGTGACGTGCCGCTCCCCGTGGACGTGCCGCTCGACGACGTCTACGAGCGCGCCCCCGCCGACGTTTGGATGTCCGGCAAGCACGGGACGGTGCTGCACCGCGACGGATCCAGGTGGAAGGTCTTCGACATCGGGACAAGCTCCAACGTCACTCGCATCGTCGCGGCGCGGGGCGGCCCCGTGCTCGTTATCGTCGGCGCTCGAAGCGTGCTGCGCATCCGCGAGCACTGAGGTAGCCGCCGGGCTCAGCTCCCGAGGACGACGCCGAGCACCGCCGCCGCGACCACGATGGCGAAGAAGACCGTGAACCCGATCAGGAACCGCTTCTGGTGGCGCTGACCCTCCGGTGTAAACGAGCGCGCGTCGAAGACCTTCATGCCCTGGAACAGGAGGGCTCCCAGCGAGACGCCCTCGGCGCGATGCGAGAGTGCCCGCACGAAGCTCACGACTGCGACGAGCCATGCGACGAAAGCCCCGAGGCCGAGGATGGCGGCGAGCATGGTGCCCTCAACATAGCCCCGAAAGTGCCAACTCGACGTTGAAAAAGCCGCGCAGAGTGGAGCGCGCGTCGCCGACCTGGAGCAACTCCTGCAGGCTCGACGGCTTGCGCCTGCACAGAAGGTCACGTATTCAGCCGGGCACGAGGGCGTTTCGAGACGCCGTCGTACGCGTTCATAGGTTGGTTGCGCTTCTCTACACGACAACCAGACTGGAGTTCCTGACATGCGACTTCTCTCGCCGCTTTTCTTGTTCGGTCTTTCGCTTGGCTTTGCGACTTCGGGGTGCGGCAGCTCGTCCTCTTCGACGGGAGGCTCGGGTGGCAGCTCGTCGAGCGCGAACACGCTGTCCTGTGTCGTCACCCTCGCCGGCATGGCGCCGACGTGTCAGTTCTACGAAGCCAGCGGGAAGGACGCGGCCACGGTCATTGCCCAGGCCAAGGCGGGTTGCGTAGACCAGGGCGGAAACAAGCTGCAGGTAGTGAGCTCCTGTCCTGCAAGTGGCAACCTCGGCGGGTGCAAGGGCCCAGTCACCGTGAAGAACGCGCAGGCGACGCTGGACATCACCACCTTCCGGTATGCCCCGGCAGGCGACGCGGGCAACCCGCTTGACCCGACATCCGCGCAGCAGGTCCAGAACGACTGCCAGACCCAGGGGGACACCTACGTCCCGGCCCCGTGAGCGGAATAGCGCCGAGGTGGAGGGAAGCAGCAGCGGCGCTTCCGTCGTCGTCCACGAAACCGCGAGGTGACAGCGGCCGGCTACCAACCGGCATATGACAACGGTTCGTCCAGCAGGTAGGACGGGCCCGACAAGCGCTCGACGGGCCGGCGGGGCAACCGGGGATCAGCTCGCGGCCGGATCTGCCACGCGACCCATGAACAGCACCAGCCCGGTCTTGTGGTCGCGGATGAAGAACAGGAAAGGATGATCGGCGGTGAAGGAAACGGCCTTCGGGGGCATGCCGCCGGCGCGCGGCATCACGACCGCGGTGGCTGCGGCGGCTTCGGTGCCCTTCTCGTCGACCTTGACGAACGCCTTGTGGAACACGGCACCGATGTAGAGACGATCGGCGGGGCTCGGCGGGTTGGCGATGCCGGTGAAGTCGGCCCTGTCCGCGTCGAACGCCAGCGGCATGCCGATCTCCGCCAGAGCATCGCGCAGCGACAGCGCACCAGCGGGGTCCACCTTGAATTTCGGCAGTGCGACGTTGACGTTCTGATCCTTCAGCGAATTGACGATGGACTCGAGCTTCTTCGCATCGAAAGAAGCCTCGAGCGCGTCGAGACCGTCAACGGCGTCAGGCAGCACGACCAGCATCGACATGTCGCCGCCCTTGTACGGCAGCTCCACGGCCTTGAGCCCGCCCTTCGCGACGAAGCGGA
Source organism: uncultured delta proteobacterium (assembly GCA_963826085.1). Classification (GTDB taxonomy): domain Bacteria; phylum Myxococcota_A; class Polyangia; order Polyangiales; family Polyangiaceae; genus CAWDXG01. Next base: position 2,091,104 of record CAWGVN010000001.1, read on the forward strand.
AGTGCTGCATCTGGTGCATCATCGGGACCTTGTGCTCTTCGGTCTTCGAGACGTGGAACGGCTGGTCGAAAGTGCTGTTCTTCTTGAACTGGTCCTGCCAATCGCCGAGGAAGTAGATGGCGTTGACCAGCACCAGACGCGTCTCGCCCGTGACGCCCTCGGGCGGGATCAGAATCCAAGATGCGCTTCTGCGTCTGGTTCTCGACCCAGCCGTTGATGTGCACCCGGGCAGGCTCGGCCGCGTGCGCGAAGTCCACGGGCTCGAGCGGTGCGCCGAACGCGTCGTGCGTCAGGTCGAGGTACGACTTTTCGAACTCGTAGCTCTTCTCGCCGAACAGCCGGTTCGCCGTGCGCAGCGTGACGGCGCGACCCGCGCTCTCCAGGGAGCGGGCGAGCTGGCCGGCCCCGCGCACGGCCTTGTCCTGCGCTCCCGTGAAGTGCAGCACCTTCTGCATCTGCTTCGCGGTCTTGCCGCGCGCGCCGCCCCAGGTCATCGCCAGCGCCGTCGCGATGCTGGCGGGAGACAGCGCCAGGTTGCCGCCCTGCTTCCGCACCTTCCCGTAGAGGTCGAACCCGAGCTGGTTCTCGCCTCGGGCCAACACCGCCGCGCCGGAAGGCGCAGCGACGTTCGGCCTGGGCTCGGGCGGAGGCGTCGCGGGCTCCGCCGCGGACTCCGACTCCGCGGCAGGCGCGGGAGCCGGCGGTGCCGGAGCCGGCGGCTCCGCCTGCGGCTTCTTCCGATCGCAACCCGTCGTGGCAATCAACAGGGCGAGTAGCGAGAGCGTGTGGAGCGTGCGCATACGCCGGTTTTCAGTGCGGCGCGTGGGGGAGTCAAGGGACGGCAGGGCGGCGCGCGGTACCCGATTGCGGGTTGCGGCCGGCAGTCTCCACGATCTTCACGCCCCCCTGGACGATGGCGTCGATGTACTCGGGGTACGGTGGGGCGGCGAACGCGGGTAGGAAGGCAAGGTTCACGCCGAAGGGCTTGTCCGTCATCTCGCGACAACGGGCCGGCATCACTTCAAGAGCTGCATGATGCCGTGGTCACCGACCCAGCGACCAGGGGTTTCGCGAAAACATGATGCTGGAAGTGATCGCACCGGAGCGAGACTCCGCAGAATCGGTTCTCGCGGACATCAGGACGACCATGCGTCGCCTGAATGTGTACAGAGGTCAGGTCATCTCGCTCGTTTTGAAGCGGGATCACTCCATCGGTGTCCAGTTTCACCGCCTCCGCGACATTTCCAGAGAGGAGATCATTCTCCAGGAGGGCGTACTCCACCGGATCGAGCGACATACGGTCGGCTTCGCAGGTCACGCGAAGCTCCTACGAGAGTCGGGCCGGCACCTGAAGCGAGGGCTGCTGCTCTACGGGCCACCCGGGACAGGGAAGACCATGACCGCGATGCACCTCGCCGGTCGTATGAAGGACAGAACCGTCATCCTTCTCACGGGCCGAGGACTTGGGCTCGTCGAGCAGTCGGTCGCGATGGCGAGAGTCCTTCAGCCAGCAACGATCATACTCGAAGACGTGGATCTGATTGCCGAGGAGCGCCAAGCCGCAGGCCAGAACTCCTGCAACACCATCCTCTATGAGTTGCTCAACGCGATGGACGGTCTGGCTGACGACGCGGATCTCCTGTTCATTCTCACGACGAACAGGCCGGACATTCTGGAGCCGGCCCTTTCCGCGCGGCCAGGTCGAGTAGACTTGGCCGTAGAGATCCCCGTTCCAGACGACCAGTGCAGGAGGCGTCTGCTTGCTTTGTACGGTGAAGGGCTCGAACTGGAAGCCACAGACATCGGGCAGGTCGTGAGGAAGACCGAGGGTGTCAGTGCAGCGTTTATTCGGGAGCTTCTACGCAAGTCAGCGCTGGTCGCAGCAGACGCGGGAGCCGGAACGAAGATTTCGGATGAGCACCTTTCGGACGCGCTCCAGGAACTGCTGGTCGAGGGTGGCCCGCTTACCGCGAGCCTGCTCGGGGGCAAGGCGAACTGAGAGCTCGATCCCGCGTCTGGTCGGCTTCGTTGCAGCAGTAGCTCCGCGCACTGCGCTTCAACCGACGGTCACCGTCTCAAGCACAGCGTCGTCAGGTAGACCGCGAAGCGCATCCTCACGGCGGTCCTGCAGAACGAGCGCCCGCCGGCGCTCAGCGCGTCATTCCGGCCCGGTATCCTCGCGGTAATCTCCGACCTCTGGGTACTTCTTTTGGATCGCGGACAGCTCCGCGGTCGCGCTGGTGCTGCACATGAGCGTCTCTTCCAGCACGGCGCTGGAGGCGAACTCGACGATGGCGGTTCCGACGGCGGGGTCGATCTGCGTGGCCCCGCAGCCGTCGCTGGCGAGCGTGGCGACCAGCGGCGGGATCTGGACGCCGTACTTGATGCCCACCTGCAGGATGCCGCCCTGATCGCTTCCGAGCGAGCACAGATCCGTCGGCAGGCCGTGGCCGGCGTTGGACACGCCCACCAGACGCTTCCTGGTCGGCGTGGTGTCGTAGGCCGACTGCAGCTTCGAGTACGCCACGATGCCGTCGTCCATGCCGCCGAGGATTAGCGTCGAGACCAGCGAAGGGCTTGCCGTCGTGCCTCCCGCGGACATCGGCATGCGCACGAGCAGCCCCGGGCGATCGTCGAGCTTGGCGACTGCCCCGCCGCCCGCGCTGTGCCCGCCGACGGCCATGTGCTGCGCGTCGACGTGACCGGAGAGGAATGCGAGCTCGCCGCTGTGCGCCTCCACGGCGTCGAGGATCTTGTTGGCGTCGCCGACCTGGTCGGCCTGCACGCCGCTTCCCTGCCCCGCCAGGGTCGCCAGGACGTCCTTGAGCGTGATGCCAGGATGATCCGCCGCCAACACGATGAAGCCGCGGCTCGCCCAGTGCACCTGTTGGCTCAGGCTCAACGTGCGGAAGCCGGCCAGACCGTGGATGAACAGCACCACCGGGTACGGCCCGTGCTGGTCGTCGATCGGCAGACCCCGATAGCACTCGCAGACCTGCCAGGGATTCGCCGAGTCCGGAATCTTGCCCTGCTCGGAGTCGGGCAGGTGCTTGCGGATGTCGTACTCGACCTTCGGCTGGCACTGCTCGCTGCCGGGCTTGGCGGGGTACCACACTTCGGTGGTGAGTCCGTCGATGTCTACGGTGCGCGCGCCAACGGGCCACGGCCCCTCCGCCGCCGGGTCCTCCGGCAACTGCAGAAGCGGCACCCCGTCGCACCCCGCCCCCTCGGGAGGCGCCTTCGGTTGCGAGGGCACGCACGGGCCGCCGTCGGAACGCCCGCTTCCCCCCGCCTTGTCGCCCCCGGACGAGCACGCCATCGCGAAGGCGCAACCGATCACCACACCCCAGCGCGCACCGATCCCCACTGCCTGCATGACACCACCATAGGTCTCCGGAGCGCGCGGGGCCAGGGGCGGTCAGGTAGACGACGGCATGCCCTCGGCGTCCTCGACGCCGGTGCGATCCACATCCATGGTGGCGCGCGTGTTCGGCGATGAAGCGGCGGCGCGACGACGTGCCGGCGCGCACAGCGTTAGCTCGCGACCTCCCGAACAAGCCCCCCGAGCTTCGCTACCCGCGTGAACGCTGGCGTGCTCGATTGCCTGCTTATGCTCTCACGGAGGTCCATGTGAATGTCACCGGCCGTTGGCTTCGGGTCCCCGAAGGACCATGCAGCTGCTGAACAGTTTGGCGACGAGACTTCCGCTCTCGTCCGTGACTTCGCACTCGAGAAACGCTAGCGTCCGCGTTCGCCGCGTCAGCCGCGCCGCGGCTTCGATGCGCGCGTTCCAGATCGGCTTGAAGAACTTCACCGTCAGGTCGAGCGAGGTGAAGCTCTCGCCGTCTTCGAGCGTCGAAGCGAGTGCGCAGCCCATGGCGGCGTCCGCGACGTCGCAGAGAACGCCGCCGTGCAGCGTGCCCATCGGGTTCGCGTGGCGCGCGGACGCGTCCAGCTCCACGATGGCCCGGCCAAGATCCGCCTCGATGAGTCGAAAGCCGATCAGCTCCGCGACGGGCGGCGGCGGCGCGTCACCGCGCACCATCCGCCGGAGCTGGTCGAGGTGCCCGGTCGTCTTCGGTGCGCGGACGGTTTCGTTCATGACAAGGCCTCCAGCCAGTAGCGCCGCGTTTCGCGCAGCATCTTCGCGCTCAGCTCCTCATCGCCGATCGCTCGCGCAAGGGCCAGCGCGCCGACCATTCCCGCCAGAAGCGCCAACTGTGTCCTTGAATCGGCGCTCGGCGCGATGTCGCCGATTCGTGCGAGCGCGTCGCGCACGCCCTCGGTGTACGCGTCCCTCACCGCGGCGGGCTGTCGCGCCATGTCCGAGACCATCGCGGGCAGGGGGCAGCCGGCGGCCGCCGCGTCGCGGTGCGCCTTGCTCAAATAGCCGCGCAGCATCGCCTCGACCGAGCGCGCGTGCACAAGCCCGGATCCTTCGAATCCCGCCGCGCACGCTTCCGCGGCCAGCGCCTCCTTGTTCTCGAAATGGCGGTAGAACCCGCCGGCCGTCATGCCGATGTTCGCCATCACGTCGCCGACGCTGACCGAGTCGATGCCCCGTTCGCGGAAGAGCCGCGCGGCTGCCTCGACGGCGCTTCGCCGCGTCCGTGCGGTCTCTTCACGCGAGCGGCGCATGCCCAACTCCCTTGACGTCGAGCCGGTACTGCTTGCGGAGTGCGCCGTCGAACACGCTCGCCGGCATGAACCGTCGCAGCCGCGCGACGCGGCGGGCGCGCCTGCCCGCCGGATAGCGCAGCCGCGGCCAAACGCCCGTGACCACTGCTACTTTCATGTCCGGCTCCTTGATATAGATTATGATCATAATCTAAAGTGTGCCAGCCGCGTCGTCAAGGGAACGCCGACTCGACGCCTGGCTGGATCGGCGCCTGATGAAGTTCGACAGGAGCCGCCGCAAACCCGCCGCGCTGGCGATGGTACGGAGTGTGGTCCGGCATCTCCGCGTACGACCCGTTGCACCCCGCGGGCGATCTGCCGCTCGGGAAATGGCCCGCCCAGGCAACGCGGAATGGCGAAGCGCGTGCCGCGCGTTCGCCGGACGATGTTACGCTCGGCTGCGGCGGAGCCATGAAAGGCGTGATGTGGGCGGGGGCGGCGCTTGTGCTCGGCGGTGTGGCCGTCATGCTCGGGGTCCGTTACACGCGACAGGGTGTCATCTGTCCGCGTCGCCATGAGCGTCACCGAGCGCCATGCCAGGCCCCCTCCCGAGGGGGTAGTATGCCGCATGCTCGGCATGAAGACCGGTCTCTGCTGTCTGTTCGTCGCGCTTGGGGCTTGCACAAGCGCCGCTCCGCCGGCTGCTCCGACTGTGCAGAAGCGTCCGGGTGCACCGGATGCTGCCATCTCCGGAGCGAACACAAGAACCAGCGCAGCGGACGCCGGAGGAGCGACGGACGCCGAAACCGAAGCGGACACCCCGGAATCCCCGAACGACAGCACAAGGGCAGCGAAGCCTGCGCCGATGCCCGCCGGGGTCGCGGACGACGACGCGCTCGGATTGAACGACGTGACGATCGGGAACGTGAAGTCGACATCGTCCGGGATGCGCTCGGCTATCGGGCGCGTGCTCCGGTCCAGGTCGGGGGCCATTGCCGCCTGCTACGAACAGGCGCTCGAGAAGGATCCCGGGCTCGTCGCACACCTGGTTGTCCACTTCAGGATCAACCGCACTGGAGACGTTTCTGGCGCTCGTCTGGGCAAGGCGAGCAGCAACGCCAGGTTCAACGAGTGCGTCGTGCTCCAGATCAAGCGACTGCGCTTTCCCGACACGGGCACCGACCACCCGGTTGTTGTCGACGTTCCGCTGGAGTTCCTCCACCGGGCCACACGCGGCGATCAACGTCTGCCGTGGCAAACGAAGCCTGACGCGCGAGCAGAACTTCGAGCCGACGATGCCGTCCCTGAGCATCTCCGCATGATGCACCGGCCATGACCCCGCGAACGAGGGGCCAGTTTGCGCTGCTCGCCCTGCGGGCCTGTCAGTGCTTCCCGGCGAGCGGCGCGTCGTAGCGGTTGTTGCCGTCCACGTCGACGTAGACGGGATTGGTGAGCGCCAGCGGGAGCACGCGCCATCCGCCGGGCATGCCCACAACCGGCGTCAGCGGTCGCTTGCCCTGCACGCGCACGACGAAGTAGGCGTCGCGCTCCACGTCGACATCGAAGTGCGTCTCGAAGCGGTTCACCGCGCTTCCCGGCGGCACCTCCCAGCGCATCTTTGCCTGTCCGTCGACGAACAGAGTGACCTCGCTCACGTCGATCCAGGGCGCGGCCTGCACCTTGATCAGTCCCGGAACGTGGCCGTTCGGCGCCTCGACCGTGTCGCCCTCCTGGCCGCCGGCAATGTCCACCCGCACGAACGGACCCGTCGTGAAGAAGCAGTGCTCCGCCTTGACCGTCTGGGCGAGGATCTCCGGCGTCATCGCCTCCGGGCGATCGTCGGCCACGCGCAGGTAGTTCCGGGGGAAGCCGCCCAGGTTGAAACGCAGATGGTGCGTGTCGGAGTTGCCCGTGGCCGTGAAGCGCATGCCGTGATCGATCAGATTGAACCAGTCGCGCAGCACCTGGTCGGCGTGCTGCCGCTGCGGGCCCGCGTAGCCGTTGAACAGCTCGATGGCGTCGAAGTCGAACGACGTGCCCGACCTCTTGAAGCGGGCGTGAGCCGAGTCGAGCTTGCCCGCCTTGAAGTACGCCATGCGATCCAGCCGCGGATGGTTGACCTCGATGACCGCCTCGCGCGAGCGCTCGCGCACCGCGCGGAACAGCTCCGCCGGCGTGCGACCTCCCACGTGGATCGCGCCGCCCAGCGGCAGGCCCGGAAAGCGTTGCAGCGGGAACGCGCCGAAGTGCCCCCAGCGGTGCGTGGTGATCTCGCTGCCGATACCGCTGGCCACGTAGCGCTCGGCACCGAGGCGCCGGATGATCGGACCGTAGTCTGAAATGTAGTTGTGGTCGGCCGAGACCAGGATCTCGACGCCGTCGGATGCGAACTCGTACACGCGCGCGCTCAGCGGTACGCGCGAGTCGTAGGACGGGGCCGCGTGCACGTGGAAGTCGCCGCTGATCCAGCCGGAGCTGTCGATGACGTGCTTCAGCTCCACGTCCAGCCGGACCCCGCGCGCGCCGACGTGCAGATCGCGGCGCACGTTCAACGTCCACTCCGGTCCCCGGCTGACGTACACGTCGTAGTGGCCGCGCGGCAGCGGCAGCGTGCCGACGCCGCTCAGCGAGAAGATGCGGTTGAAGGCCGCGATGGAGCCCTTCATCTGCCGCGGCCTGTCGGTCTGGGAGAACATCGGGTCGTGCGAGCCGTGCACGCCCAGGAACGTGAGCTTGCACGGGATCAGCTCGTGGGTGTCGGCGTCGCGCACCGAGAAGGCGAGCTGGCTCCGCGGCGGCTCGGCGATGCTGAGCGCACTTCCGGTCACGCTCGAGGCGCCGAACTGGTTGTCGACGAAGCGGTCGTCGTCCGCGGCTTGATCCGTGGGCTTCGCGCTGCAGGCGACGGTCAGCAGCGCAGCACACAGCAGCAGGAGTCTTCTTGCCCCGGTTGGTCGCCGGGGGCTGTCGACAGTCCGGCGGGACCGGCGGGGGGGCACCCCTGGATCATGACGGAGGTTTGCCGGAAGGCAACTTCAATGTGGTGGGGGCGGAGCGCGCCGTTTGCTATGACCCTCGCGTGGGCCCGGAGAGAGAGCAGAGCCTGACGCTGGAACCGATCGGGGTCGTGCACTCGCCGTTCACCGAACGCGTCCACGCGCCCCGTCAGCCACAGGCGGCCGAGGGCGTGCGCGGCAGCATCGAGCTCTTTTCCGGCCACAACTACGAGGACGCGCTGTCGGACCTGGATGGCTGGGAATACATCTGGGTGCTGTTCTGGTTCCACCTCAACGACGGCTGGCGGCCGAAGGTCCAGCCTCCCCGCAGCCGGGTGCGGCGCGGCGCTTTTGCGACCCGCGCCCCGCACCGGCCGAACCCTATCGGCCTGAGCGTGGTGAGGCTGGAGCGCGTCGACGGGCTCCGGCTCGAGATCGCGAACGTCGACATGCTCGACGGGACGCCCGTGCTCGACATCAAACCCTACGTCGCCTACACGGACGCCCTTTCCGACGCGAAAAACGGCTGGTTGGACGCCGAGGCGGAAGCCGCGCCGGAAGACCCGCTGGGCCGCTGGACGGTGGAGATCGACGAGGCGGCCGGCGCCCAGCTCGGCTTCCTGGCGGAGGAGCTCGGTGTCGAGCTGGAGAGCCGCATCGTCGAGACGCTGTCGCTCGGCCCGCTCCCGCACGCCTACCGGCGCATCCGGCGCGAAGGCGACGGGCTGAGGCTGGCCATCAAGGACTGGCGCGTGCATTTCCACGTCGAGGGGCGCGAGGTGCGCGTGCTGGGCGTGTCCAGCGGCTACCGGCCGGCCCAACTCGCCGGCGACGACCCCGCGCTGGACGTCCACCGCGTGTTCGTCGCCAAGTTCGGCCAGCGCTGAAGGCTATTGCTGGACGAGCTCGCGCGCCTCGGCGGGCACGACCCGCTCGGGGCGCGCTCCGGATCCGTTCGTCGACGCGGCTTGCGCCGGGCGCGGCCGGCGCAACGCTTCCTTGTAGATGCCCCGACCGGCGAGCTGCGACGCGGCCTCGAGCCCGCCCATCATCGCGCCCATGATGCCGTGTCCCATGCGCGTGCTCGCGCCGCACAGGTACAGGCCCTCGATCTCGGTCCTTGCGCCCGGGCGCCGGTGGAGGAACTGCGACGGGATCAGCGACAGCCCGTAGGACGTGCCGCCGGTGGAAAGCGTGTAGCGGCTGTGCGTGAGCGGCGTGGACACCTCCATGAGCACGATGCGGCCCGCGAGCCCCGGGATCACGCGCTCGGCACGCTTGATCAGCTGCTGGGCGTATTCGCCCTTTCGCTTCTGGTATTCGGCGTTGTCGCTGTAGGTGCCGCTCTCGACCTGGGCGGCCGTCACGCCCCAGCTCTCCGGATCGCTCGGCGCGAGTGACATGAGCTGCAGGTTGGTCATCCCGGGAGGCGCGATGTGGGGGTTCTCCGGATCCTTGAGCGAGGCGCTGGAGATGTAGACCATCGGCTCCGGATCGAAGCGGCCGGCGCGGGTGTTGTCGTAGATTCGCTCGAAGTCGTAGGAGCGGCTGACCCAGTAGTTCGTGTTGGGCACGCCTTCCTTGGCGAGCTCTCCCTCGATGCCGAGGTAGACGACTCCGAGCGCGGGCGACATCTCGTAGCCGCGCACGCGCTTCACGGTTTGCGGACGGAGCTTCTCCGGGCCGATCAGCTCGAGGAAGGTGCGTTTCAGGTCGCTGTTGGCGATGACCGCGCGGGCGCGGACCTCGCGGCGTCCCACGTGTTTGTTGTAGAGCACCACGCCGGTAGCCCGCCCGTTCTCCACCACGATCCGCTCCACGCGCGCGCGCAGCAGGATCTTTCCGCCGCTGCGCTCGATGGAGTCGGCGAGCCGATCGGACATCACCTGTCCGCCGCCGACCGGGTAGTACCCGCCGCTCTTGAGGTAGTGCAGCATCAATGCCGCGTGCAGCAGCAGCGACGCGCGGCTCGGTGGCTGGCCGTAGTCGCCGTTCTCGGCAGCGAGCACGGCGCGGAGCTTGGGATCGCGCGTGCACGTGTCGAGGAAGCTCCCGAGCGTCGAGGTGGCGTAGCGCAGCGCCGTGAGCGAACGCGGCAGCACCTTCCACGCCTTCTTCGGCTTCACCGTCAACCCCTGCAGGGCGTCGAACTGCTGGAGCACGCTGATGTAGCGCTCGATGCCGCGCCGCTCGCGCGGGAACTGCTCGAGCAGCCGCTCCCGGTAGCGGTCGATGCCGCGAGGTACGCGGAAGGTGAAGTCCGGGAAGACCAGCGTGTCGAATCCGTCGGGGTCGAGCGGACGGAACTCCACGTCGTCCACGCCTGCAGCGCGCAGGATGCCGGGCAGCGTTCCGTCCGGCGCGCAATCACCGATGTAGTGCAGCCCCACGTCGAACTCGTAGCCGGGGCGGCGGAACACGGTGGCGTTGCCGCCCGCCACGTAGTGCTGGTCGAGCACCAGCACCGAGAAGCCGCGGCGCGCCAGCAGTGCGGCGCTGGTCAGTCCCCCGATCCCCGCGCCGACCACCACCACATCGAACCGGTCCTGCTCCAGGCGGCGGAACCGGTCGGGACGCTTGCTCCTCTTCATTCGCTCTCTCCCAGGCTCGAACTTGACGGCGTCAAGATAGCGTCTATCTTGACAGTGTCAAGACGCCATGGCCCCCTCGGAATCCATGAAGCGGACGACCGCGAAGCCGCCCGCGAAGAAACCCCGCGGCCGTTACCATCACGGCGACCTGCGCCGCGCGCTGGTTGACGCGTCGCGGGAGATCATCGCCGAGCAGGGCGCCGGGGCGCTCAGCCTGCGTGGCGCCGCGCGCAGGCTCGGCGTGTCGCACGCCGCGCCGCTGCACCACTTCAAAGACAAGCGCGAGCTGCTCGCGGCCGTCGCGGCGCAAGGCTTCGACGAGCTCGCCACGGCGATGCAGCGCGCCGAGGATCGCGCCGGCAGCGATCCACGCAAGCGGCTCAACGCGACGGGGGTGGCGTACGTGCGCTTTGCCGCGGAGCACGGCGCGCTGTTCCGCGTGATGTTCGGTGCGGACCTTCCACGCGACGCAACGGCGGCGCTGGAGCAGAGCTCGAAGGCGGCGTTCCAGATCCTGGTGGATGCGGCGCGCGAAGTCGTATCGGAGAGCGGTGTCGGAGACGAGGAGCTGCCGGTGGTGACGACCGCGGCATGGTCGGTCGTGCACGGCCTCGCCCTCTTGTGGTTGGACGGCCACCTGCACGACACACCCGGCGGCATCGCGAGCCTGGCCGAACGCGTCACCGCTCTTCTGTCGCGGGCGCTGGAACCCCGTCGCAGCTAGCGTTTGGGGCTGCGGCCGCGCGGATGCGACGCGCCGTTGGGCTCGCCCATCTGTTCCACGATCTGCGACAGCGAGCGGGCGAGCACCTGGCGCTGGCGCGCCGGCAATGTGCCGAGCGCGGTCACCATGCGGGCCTGGGCGGTGCTCGGAGCGCGGCGGAGCAATGACTTGCCGCGAGCCGTGAGCGTGAGCTCGGCGCGGCGTCCGTCCTCGGCCGAGGCCGCGCGCTTCGCGAGGCCCGCCGACACCAACCGGCTCACGACCGTCGACACCGAGCTCTGATCGGTGTGCGTGCGCTCGGCGACTTCGCCGATCGAGCAACCCGGATGCTTCCCCAGCTCATGCAGCACGAACAGTTGCGCGGAACTGATGCCAAGCTTGCGCTCGACCTCTCCCCCGCTCAAACGAAGCTCCCGGACGACGCGCCGGAACGCGTCCATCACTTCGCGAATTTCACCCGTCTTCCCCGCTGGTGTGCGTGACATCTCGTTTCCAAGCTAGGCCTCCGCTACCGCACGCTGCAAGCAGCACGGCGGGACGACCTGACGGTCGTTGGATTCCAGGCGATCCCACGTTGGCGCCGCGCAATGGTGTCGTAACGGAAGGCTCCCGGAGAAGCCTGGGCGCCAGGATTTCGCGTCGCTATCCGGGACCCGGCGCTGGCGGGCCGGGATCGGCAGACCCACCTTGTTGCTATGGCCAGGATACGAGACGAGCTGCACGCGGACCATCTCCGCCTGGAGCGCCTCTTCGGCGAGCTGGTGGACACCGTCGAGACGGCCGACCCACCGACAATCCAGCAGATGTGGTCCAGGTTCGAGAGCGGCCTGATGGCGCACTTCGACGCGGAAGAGCGCTACATCCTGCCACTGCTCGAAAAGGACCACGCTGCGGAGGTGCGAGGCATCGAGGAGGAGCACGACCGCATCCGCCGGCTGGTGGCGGAGCTGGGCGTCCGCGCGGATCTGCACACGCTCCGCAAGAACGTCGTCGACGACCTGGTCGCATCGCTCCGGGCCCACGCCGAGCGCGAGGACCGGACGCTCTATCCTCTCGCCGACGCCGCTCTCGACGAAGAGGCCCGGAGCAGGCTGTTCGAGTTCCTCCGCAGGGAAACCCGACGCCGGGTTGAAGGGCTCTCGGGGCGGCCTGCCGGTTGAGATCGACCGGCGTCGAGTTGGTGGGACAGCGCGTGGAAGGGTCGGTGTGTCGGAACGTCAGCCCCCTCTGTTCGCTCCTCCAGCTGCCCCCGCCCGGCTCTCCACGCGCGTCCCACCTGACAGGGTCTCGCCAGAGGACCCGCGTGGCCAGGGCCAATTTGCTGGCCGGCTGATTACTATCAGAAGTGACAACTTGTCAGCGTGGACACCCGGTTCCATTGCTCCGTGGCCAGAATGACGCGGGGTTACGCCGGCGGCCGCAGGGCGAGTGCAATGATTCCATGGGATTGAGGGTAGAACGAGGCAGGGCATGGCCTTTGCTTGAGTGGTCGGCATGCACTCGAAGCATCGCTCCCCCCGCCGCGCACGCCGCGGTGTGACGCTGGTCGAGGTCGGTGCCGTCGCTGCAGCCATCGCGCTCGTCGCCGGCGGGGCCACGCTCTGGATCAAGCCGAAGCTCGACGCAAAGCGCATCGACGCCGCACAGAAGAGCGCGCAGATCATCCACGACGCCGTCGTGAAATGGCAGGACGACAACAGAACCGGCTGTCCGACCATCAGCGAGCTGCAGTTCGACAAGATCCTGCCCGAAAGCGCGAGCGCCGCGGACCCGTGGGGCAACCGCTATCGCGTGAGCTGCGATGACAGCAATGTCATGGTGCGCTCCGCGGGTCGCGATGGTCGTCTGGGCACGGCGGACGACGTGCGCGTGCCGCACAGCTAGGCCGACTGCGTAGCCCGCTACAGGCCGATGGCGTAGCCGAGCTCGAGCTCCATCGCCGTACCGGAGGAGGGGAACAGCAGCATGCCCCTGCCGGACAGAAGGATCCCGCCGGCCGGTCCGAACCCGTAGTAGCCGCCCACGCCGACGCTGGCGAAGCCGGTGCCGAGCTTCTTGTAGGCGTCGAGCGTCTGGTAGGCGGGATTGTCGAGCTGCTCGGGGGGCGGCTTCGCCTTGGGATCCTCGCGGATGTCGACGGGATAGTGCGCGTCCACCTCGGCGGCGCCCGCGCCCACGAAGACGAACGGCGCTATCCCGTGCTCGGGGTACGCCTGCCCCAGCCAGTACGCGACGCGCGCCTCGAGGTGGAGGCTCAGGAAGCGATGGCCTCCATCCGTCCGCGGGCTGCCGCCGAAGGCATAGCCAAGGCGTACCCCCAGACCCAGCTGCTTCAACGCGAGATAGTCGAGACCGAGCAGCACGCGCGTCGTCGCCACGTTGAACCCCGCCGACACGGTGTCCCGGTACCCCTGCGCCGGCGTGCCGTGATACTGCGAGCCCTGCTTCCGGAAGCACGACCAGCCGAGACTGACCTGGCTCTTCTCGGTGCACACGTCGGTGCCGCCTGCCCAGACGAAGTCCTGGGCAACCGAGAGGCTCGGCACGAAGCGCGAGCCAGAGCGCGCACCGGAGTCGGCGTGCGCCGTGCGGCTCATGCACACGAAGGCGACCAGGAGCGCCGCCAGCAGCAGGCCGCGGCCCAGGCGCCGCGATGCGGAAGTGCGCGTCGTCGGGCTCATGGCGCGGGCAGCGTGCTGTTGCAGGCGTTGACGTTGACCTGCCCGGCGAGCCAGCTCGTGAGGCAGCGATCCAGCGGACTGCCGACGCTCATGATCTTGTGGCCCTTGTGCGCTTCAGTGCCGCGGGCCTTGCGGATCAAGGTCAGGCGCTGCGGATCCCTGCCCCCGTCCTTGACGACCTGGCTCATGATCTCGGGCTCCAGCCCGACCACCGAGCGATAGGTGGACTCGAGCTCGGCGTCCGTCGAGTCCTTGCCGCCGGGCAGGGGCGGCGTCTTGGTGTTGTCCGGAATGCGCATTCCGTACTTGCTCCACACCCGGAGGTTGCGTCCCTGCTGGCCGTGACAGTCGAGCGTGCCGCAGCTGTAGCCGAGCGCGTCGTTCACGCTTCTAAAGTCCTGGAAGGTGGGCGCCGTAATGTCGGACGCGCCGGTCGCCGGCCCGGAACAGGCAGCGGAGAGCAGCGCGAGCGCGCACATCCAGACGGCACGTTTCATCGGCACCTCGAGCTGGGAAATTGGAGGCCGATGCCGGGATCCATGTAGATATGGCCGGCGCTCTTCCAGCTCTGCGGGTCGGTGTGACAGGTCGCACACGACCCGTCGCGGTTGACCACGGTGATCATCTTGTTGTCCACACCGGCGTAGTGCATCGTCACGTGCACCGGATAGACAGGCCGGAAGTCGGCCTGCTGGACGTAGAAATTACCGGCGCAATTGCTGGCGACCGTCACGTGGTGCTGCTTGGCGTCGATCAGCTCCACAATCACGTCGCGCGCCGGCGGCGAACCCGGGTCCTGCTTCTGGTAGACCGTGCCCGCAACGGAAAAATACGGTTCGCGGTGCCCCGCCGCGCTGTGGCAGGCGAGGCAGGGTTGACCGGGCCGATGGAGGGGCCCGCGGTGAACGCCGTCCTTTTCCGGTCCGAGGCTGTTGATGAGATTGTCCTGCACGGGGTTGCCGCACGCGACCGCCCCGAGCGAGCAGGCAAGCGCGGCGACGAGCATGGTCACGCGGCGCATCAGAACGTCCCTCCCAGCGAGATCGCCGTGAGCCCCGCGTAGCGCGAGGTCATGTACAGGTCGTCGAAATAGAAGTCCTGCGAGCCCTCCAGATCCAGCGAGAGGTGCCAGGCGCGGTCCAGCGGCGCATTGCCGAAGTAGTAGCTGGCCGTGCCGCCCAGCGTGAAGCCGGCCATCGGTCCCAGCTCGCGGTCGCCGGTGCGGTAGCGGGGGAAAGTCCACTTGCCGCCCGTCGTGTAGTTGACGGTGTACGCCCGCTTCCAGAACGAGACGGCGGATTGGACGTGCGCGCGCACGTGCGGTCCAACGATGAAGCGATCTCCCACGTCGAAGAGGTAGCGCGCATCGGTGGTCGACGCCTTCAGGCCCCAGCTGTCGGTGTACAGCCGTTCGCTCGCGCGGATCGTGCCGCTGCCCATGTGGTGGGCGATGCGGGCCGTCAGCGAGTAGAGTTGCCGGCTGAGCGGCAGCTGTTCGAGAGGGCGCTCCGGAAGGCGCAGCGCGTTGACGCGATCGACATTCAGGCCGTTCGGGATCGTCTTTGCCACGTCGGGGGCGAACATCGGGATGTAGCGGTACGGCTTGGACTGATCGCCGTTTTCCAGCACCAGGTCGCCGATGAGCACGAGCAGCGTGCTGCGGTCGAGCGTGACGTCGAGCCCGGCGTTGATCGACTGACGATTGAGCCGGAGCGCGAACACGCTGAAAGGCGTGCCGGTCCGACCCGCGGTGTCGTGACCGAACGAATAACCCAGGAGAGCGGTGTAGTTCTTCTGGTCGAAGTCCAGCGTCAGAGTGCCGCCGCCGGTGATCGACAGGTAGTCCGGCTCGCTGGAAATCGCGCCGGTCGCCTGGACGCCGAAGTCGTGCGGCTTGTAGCCGACGCCGAGCGTCCCCGCTTGCCGCACCTCGTGCCAGGCCTGGGAGGCCGTGGACACGATGTCGACCGACGCCGCCGAGATCACGTCGACCAGATAGCTGCCGGAGCCCGACCAGCCCGTGCTCGGGCTGTCCACGTTGATCGACGCCTGGGGCGTGACCACGCCCACGTGGTCGGAGTCGCCGTAGACCGAGACCTCGGTGCTGGCGCCGATCGCTATTGGGGTCGCGTCGGACGAGCTCGACGTGTCCTTGGGCGCCTGCGCCGATGCTGGCAACGTGTTGGGCGACGTGTCCGCGGGCGCCTGCGCGGAAGCCGCACCCGGAAGCAGAAGCATGCCGAACACCACCGCCACGATGCGCAGGGATGGGCAACGAACCGCGGGCATCCAGGGTGCTCGTCAGTTGCAGCCGCAGCCGCTCTCCGGGCCGATGTTGCCCCCGCTTGCCCCCTCGCGAACCGAACGCATGTGCTGTGCGCCGCTTCCCGCAAGATCCCCGGCCACCATCTCGGGGCGGGCCAGTTGTCCACGCTGGTAGGGCGCCACGTGGGCGCAGCCGCCGGCGAGCAGGGCCATCACCAGGCCCAGCGATACCAGCACGATGCTCGTTGCCGTTTTCATCACTGTTTGTAGGTCACGGACATGTTGTGGAAGTACTGCTTGTCGGGGGGATTGAAGTTCTTCTGGTTCGGCCCCTTTGTGAACGGAACCAACGTCCAGGGGCCGGCGGGGATGAAGGACAGCGCCGAGTCGTCCTCGGTGAACTCCACGATGAACTGATACTGTCCGTCCGGGACGCCCTGACCCTTCAAATCCGTGTAGTCCCACTTGCCGGAGTGGGAGCCGGACGAGAACGACGTGGCCGACGTGACCGCGTCGACCCGGTTGTAATTCGTGTCGGCGGCCCATTTGACGAGGTTGCCGTAGCGGAAATTGCCCCACTCCGTCAGCGTCTTGACGAACGTGCCGCTCTTGGTCTCGACCCAGATGGCCCCCACGTTGCGCGGCCCGTAGCGGCCTCCGTAGCTGGATGTGCTCACCTGGAAAGTGACGCTGCCGGTGGGCGGCGGGTTCGTCTGCCCTCCGGCGCCTCCCGCGCCGCCGGCGCCGGCGCTGCCGCCGGTTCCGGCGTCCTTGACCAGACTGAGCCCGCCTGGATCGGGCGCGGCCGTCCAGTAGCTGTCCTTGTTCGAATTCGCCGAGCCGCACGCCGCCAGCGCAAGCGCCGCGAAGCACGCGCCGCCTCGAGCGGCAAGCCGGAACCTCGAACCAGAAGACATGGGATGTTCTCGCGGGGCCATGGCCTCTCCGCGAGCCAGGCAAGAACGGGTACTAGCAGATGCAGGTGGAAGTCTATTCCAAACTGCGCCGGAATTCATCCAGCCGTTCAGTGATACGGTCGATGTGCAGCGGGAATGTCATGTGGCCCCCCGGGATCCACAGGATCGGCGGGCGATGCCACTCCTGCCACTGCTGGCGGGTCAGCTCCGCGTCGATGTAGACGTCCTCTTCTGCCTGCACCCAGAGCTGCCGGCCCGGCGGCAGCCTGGGCTTCAATCTGGACCAACCGAGCCGGCGGAACAGCTCGCGGCGCTGTGCCTCGTCGATCCCCCAGCGTTCCAGATCATGCTTCATGCGCCAGAGGATCGGCGCGTTTTCGACCGCCTCTTCCAGCTTCAGGTGGGCCACGATGGGCGCAACGTAGTCCGAGGTGGGCTCGACGCAGGCGAGCAGCATGGCGATAGCACCGCCCAGGCTGATGCCGGTGACGCCGATCTGCTCGTACCCCTGGCGGCGCAGCCAGGCCACCACCGAGCGCGCGTCGCACGCCGCTTGCCGGACGCCCTCCACCGAGCGCACCAGATCGGCCGTCCAGAAGAACTCGCCGCTGAACAGCGCGCCGCGCGGCTTGCGGCGCCCGTGGAACGGCAGCGCCACATGCACGATGTCGACGCCGAGCTCGCGGGTCCACTTGCGGAAGAGCGTCGACTCCTCCGCCCACGACCCCGGCTCGAGCCAGCCGTGCACGTAGACGAGACAGCTGGGACGCGCTTCGCCGTCGGGGCGGATCCAGCGCGCCCAGGCCGTGAGGTTCTTCTGGTACTCGCCCTCGTGACGCCGCCGGTAGCTGGGGCTTATCACCTCGTGGACGCTTTTCCAGGACAGCGTGGTGGTCTTGAGCTTGCGGTCGAGCAGCGTGCGCTCGACGCGCAGGTCGGTGACGGGCGGCGGCTCGGGGAACATCTGTTCCGGCGAGAGGTCGAGGTACTGTTCGAGATCGTCGACCGTGTTGTGCTCGGCGCCGCGCACGTGGAGCAGCCGCGACATCGCGCCCGCGAACAGATCGACCTTCTTCCCGTAGCCCATTTCGCCGCGAGCCTAGCCGATGCCGGCGACCTGTGCGTGCCAGATCCGCCCCGGCGAGGTGACGTGCGCCAGGTGCGGCAGCAGGGCCTGGTCGACGGGCTCGGCGCCGTCGAAGCCCGCGTCCCGGAAGAAGCGGCGCACCGCCTCGATGCCCGGGAAATCCTCGCGCGCTCCGCGACCGCGCGTGACCAGCCGGATCCCCGCGCGCAGCACGGTCGCTGCCGCGGCAACGGTCGCGCCGCCTTCGCGCGCGCGCAGGTCGCACAGGAAGCTCCCCCCACCCGACCGCGCCAGCCCCTCGCGGACCGACGAGGCGATGCGCGTGCGCTCGTCGAGCGGAAAATAGCCGAGCAGCCCTTCGGCGATCACCACGGGGCGCGCCGCGCCTACGAGCTGTTCCGCGAGGAAATCCGCAAAACCCGCACCGAGCACGTCGTGCTGGGCGAAGCGCAGTCGCCCGTCGAGCTTCGCGCGCAGGTCCGCCGGCGCGAGCGCGATGCGGCGCTGCTTTTCCGCGATCATATGCGGAAGATCGACCTCGACGTACTCCACGCCGTGATCCGCCGCCCAGGTGACGCCCCGCCGGGACAGCCCGCTGCCGATCTCCACCACCCGGTCCGGCTCGAGCTCGCCAAGTCGCCGCTCGATGAGCCGATGCCGGATCTCGAGATACTGAGTCATCGAAGGCAGCCGCGGCGTCCGCGTCGCAATCCACTCTCCCGAAAGCCGGAAGCCCCAGAACATCGCCGCCCCCATCCGCGTAGCGAACAGATCCGCATACGGCAAGCCAAGGCGATGCCACACGTAGGACGTGTAGTACGCCGTCGGGGCAATGTGGTCGTCGCGGGAGGACATGCGAGGCGGAGTATAGCGGGTGGGGCGACGCGGGGGAGCGGCGTGGCGTGCTGCCCACGTGGGCGGGCGCATACGGCGGCGCGAGCGCGGCGTGTTGCGACGAAGCTGAGCGCTCGGGGCGGCGCGAGTGTGGCGTATCTCCGGAGTGGTGCGGCTGCCAGGACCCCCATTAACTATAGTTGACAACCCATAAACTATAGTCAAGCTCTGCCCATGCTCGAAAAGCTGGGACAGGAACTGCACAGGACCCGCGACAAGAAGGGGCTGTCTCTGGAGGCAGTGGCAGCGCCGGCGAAGATCTCGGGGGCGTATCTGCACAAGCTGGAGCGGGGAGTGGTGAACAATCCGTCACCGCGGGTGTTGGCGCGGGTGGCGTTGGCGCTGGAGGTGCCGTACCTGAGGCTGATGGAGCTGGCGGGGTATCTCGACGAGGAGCAGCGGGCGTTGGCCCGCGCGCGAAACCCGAAGGCCCATTCGCTCGCAAACCAGGAGCTCACGCCGGCGGAGTGGAAGCAGGTGGGCGCGTTCATCAAGAAGCTGGTGGCCCAGCGCAAGCCGAAGAAGAAGTAGGCGCGGCTCTGTACGCGCGCCGAGGACGCCGGCGGTGTACGATAGCGGTGATGACGCGCTCGTACCTGCTGGTGGCTGTGTGGTGCGCCCTGCTCGCGGCCTGCAGCGCGAGCGGCGGCAACAAGGTGGCGAATCCACCCGGCACGGGAGGCAGCGGCGGCGCGGGCGGCGGACAGAACGACGGCGGACCCGGCGGCACCGGGGGCGCGCCCGTCATCGATGCCGGCGGAGGCGACGGGCCGTCGTGCGCGGTGCACTGCTCCGCCGATCTGCACCAGGTGATCGACTGCCACGACGCGGTGGTGAAGACGTGCGGGCAGAACCAGGGCTGCGGCCCGGGCGGCACCTGCATCGATGCTTGCCAGGCCGCGACCGCGAACCACACGACGGTCGGCTGCGACTTCTACGCGGTGGTGCCGGCGCCGCAGTACGAGGTGAGAGGCTCGTGCTTCGCGGCGCTGCTGGCCAATACCTGGGACCAGCCGATCACGCTCGGGGCGACGTACAACGGGCAGAGCTTGAACGTGGCGGGCATGGCGCGCGAGCCGGTGGGCTCCGGCGCGAGCCTCACGTACCAACCGCTCTCGGGCGGGCAGCTCGCGCCGGGGCACATCGCCATCCTGTTTTTGGCGCAGGGGCCGAGCGGACCGCTGCACTACACGCCATGCCCAGCAGGTGTCACGCCGGGCATCACGACTGATCCGTCGATCGACGGAACGGGGCTCGGACACGCGTTCCAGATCACGGCGAGCGCGCCGATCATCGCGTACGACATGTATCCGTACGGCGGCGCCAAGAGCTACGTATCGAGCGCGACGCTGCTGGTGCCCACGGCCGCGTGGGACACGAACTACGTCGCCGCCGACGCCTACACGGCGGACACCGTCGGATCGCCGTTCGTGCAGTTCGTGGCGCGCGACGATGCCACGAAGGTGACGATCAGCCCGGTGGCGGCCATCACAGGCGGCACCGGCGTGCCGGCGACGGGCCAAGGCCAACCCATCACCTACTCGATCGACAGCGGCCAGGTGCTGCAGCTCGAGCAGACGGCCGAGCTCGCCGGCAGCGCGGTGCAGTCCGACAAGCCGATCAGCATGTGGGGCGGCTCGTCGTGCATGAACATTCCCGTCGGCGTTTTCGCCTGCGACGCCGCGCACCAGGAGCTGTTGCCCGTCAAGGCGCTGGGCAGCGAGTACGTGGCGGTGCGCTACCGCGACCGCGTCGCGGGGCAGGACGAGAGCGTGCCGTGGACGCTGATCGGTGCGGTCGACGGCACGACGCTGAGCTACGACCCGTCGCCGCCGGCGGGCGCACCGACGACCCTCTCGGGCGGACAGATGGTGCGCTTCAACGCCAGCTCACCGTTCGTGGTCACGAGCCAGGACGACAAGCACCCGTTCTACCTCGACGGGCACATGACCGGCCGGCAGGCGCTGGCCAAAAACCCGCAGGGCGAAGGCGATCCCGAATACGTGACGGTGATCCCTGCCAAGCAGTACCTGTCGAAGTACCTGTTTCTCACCGACGTGACCTACAGCCAGACGAACCTGGTGTTCGTGCGGACCAAGGCGCAGGACGGCACGTTCAAGGACGTGAGCCTCGACTGTGCCGGGACGCTGAGCGGCTGGACGCCGATCGGCAACGCCGGCAAGTATGAGTACACCCGCGTCGACCTGGTCGTCGACGGCGCCCCGAACGGCAACTGCTCGAACGGCGTGCACACCGCCGAGAGCACCGCGCCTTTCGGCCTCACCGTGTGGGGGTGGGACTTCGCGGTGAGCTACGCCTATCCGGCGGGGATGGGGACGCAGGCGATCAATACCGTCGTTGTGCCGCCGGTGCCGCAGTAGGGGGCGCCGCGACCGCCCACATGGGCGAGCCCTACCTCGCCGACGCCGGCGCTTCCGCTCCCAGCGCCATCAGCGCCTTGCGGACCTGGAACTGCACTTCCGCCGGCACGGCGTTGTCGTGCGCGGCGCGGCACAGATTCAGCGTGTGCTCGAGCGAATCGCAGGTGGCGCGACAGCGCTCGCAGCTCTTGATGTGCTGGCTCATCTGCTCGCACTGGGCGGCGCCGATCTCGTCCTCGAGGAAGCGCGAGAACATCAGCACGACGTCCTGGCATGCGGGCGTCGGCTCTGTGACAAGCGGCAACGGCTCGAGGCGCGCGCGCACCTCGGCGCGAGCGCGGTGCAGGCGGCTCTTGACCGCCGCTACGCTCGCTCCCACCACCTTGGCGACCTCGGGCGCGGTCAGCCCCTCCACGTCGCGGAGCACCAGCACCTCGCGGTAGTCCGGATCCAGCTCCGAGATGGCACGGTCGAGCGCGGCGCCGAGCTCGCGCCCCGCCGCGGCCTCGTCCGGCGACAGCGAAGCGTCCGCCAGCTGCACGGCCTCGCCCGACTCGAGCGATACGGTCTCGGCCGGCGCGAACTTCGACTTGCGCCGCTTCTTGATGCAGAAGCTGCGCGCCACGGCGTAGAACCACGTAGTCAGCGACGAATCGCCGCGAAAGTCGCCGAGACCGCGCGCAGCGCTGAGCAGCGTGTCCTGCAGAACGTCCTTCGCGTCCTCGGGCTCGCGGCACATCCTGGACGTAAAGCGGTAGACGGCGGGCGCGTGCCGTTCGACCAGCTCGGCCAGCGCCGCGCGATCCCCGGCGCGCAGCGCCTCCAGCAGCTCCTGGTCGGACCGTTCCATCGTCCCGGGAGCGTAGCGCGACCGGGGCCGGCCTGCGCGCCGGAGGAATCCTTTTGTGCCGCAAGGGCTCGAACGTGGAGATGAGCACCCTGCTCCACGTCGCCATCGGCGGCGCCGCCGGCCTGGCCTACTACCGCTTCGTGGGCTGCCGCAGCGGCGTCTGCCCGATCTCGAGCAACCCGTACATCTCCACGTTGTACGGGGCGCTGCTCGGCTTCATGTTCTCGGGCGGCTTTGGCGGCTAGCGCGGGGAGCCGGCCCCGCGCCCGCCATCTACTACGAACGCCCGAACAGCCGCGCCAGAAGCGAGGCCTGCTCCTCGCCGGAGCGCGAGCGCGTCTGCTCGCGACATTTGCAGCGCTGGTCGTGCGGCACGTCGCCGAGCACCTGCTCGACGTGTGCGCCGCAGCCGGCGAAGGTGGGTTTGCCGCAACTCGAACAACGGACTCGCTGACACATCCCGGATAGGCCTCCTTTTCGAGAACGGTCGACCCGCTCTCGTTCCTGGTACGAGCCCCGGATCGCGAAAAGGATTCGTGGCTCTGGGACGGACCCAGAGAAACCGGCGACATTTTCCGGTTTGCGCGCGGGGAATTGACCCGCAGCGCGGGCGCCACGAGGCTCGGCCCATGAGCGGGATCACGATCGCACGCATGACGGGCGAAGCCGAGGAAGTGGGCGCGTACTCGGCGATCGCGGCCTGGGCCTTCGGCGTCAACGTCGAGGGGATCCCCTCGTGGCTCGACCAGGCGGGGCACGACAACGTGCGGCTCGCGCGGCGCGGAACGCGCGTGGCGGGCGGGCTGATCCAGATCCCGATGGGACAGTGGTTCGGAGGGCGCAGCGTTCCGATGACGGGTATTGCGGGCGTCGCGGTGGATCCCGAGCACCGCGGTCGCGGCGTGGCGCTGGCGCTGATGAACGCGAGCATCGCCGAGCTCTGCGACGCCGGCGTGGCGCTGTCCGTGCTCTACCCCGCGACGCTGGGCCTGTACCGCAAGAGCGGCTACGAGCCGGCGGGCAGCCGCTTCCGCTGCTCGGTCAGGACGCGCGACATCCCGGTGGGGCCGCGCGATCTCGACGTGCGCCGCATCGACGAGTCCGATCGCGAGGCGATCACCGCCCTGTACTCGGCGCTCGCGCGCGACCAGAACGGCTACCTCGATCGCGGGCCGTACATCTGGGGGCGCGTGCGCGCGCCGCGGGCCGCGCCTTGCCAGGGTTACCTCGTCGAGACCGACGCGGGCCTCGAGGGCTACGTGTACTTCTACCAGCGTCGCACGCAGAAGAATCACTACGACCTCGGCGTCGTCGATCTAGCCAGCACCACGCCGCGCGCGGGCCGCGCGCTGCTCGGCCTGCTCGCCGAGCACCGCACGCTCGGTGACACCACGGCGTTCAGCTGCGGAGCCGCCGACCCGGTGATGTCGCTCCTGCCCGAGCGCTACGACTGCGAGCTCGGCGACCACTGGATGCTGCGCATCGTGGACGCCGAAGCAGCGCTCGCCGCGCGCGGCTATCCCGTCGCCACGAACGCGCGGCTCGAGATCGGGCTGCAGGACGACCTGGTGCCGAAGAACAGCGCGCGCTTCGTGCTGGAGGTCGAGGGCGGCGTAGGGCGCGTCACGCGCGGCGGCAGCGGCACTTTGCGCACCGGCCCGCGCGGGCTCGCCGCGCTCTATTCGGGTTTCATGCAGCCGGCGTCGCTCCGGCGCGCAGGCTTGCTCGAAGGCGACGAGGCGGCGATGACGACTGCCGCGGCGCTGTTCGCCGGCCCGGCGCCGTGCATGCGCGACCATTTCTGAGCGCGTCCACGAATCACGCCGTTGCGGAGCGGGCTTGGGAGTACCATCGGTGGCGATGCAGCCGTACGGGTACCCGCCGCAGCAGGCGCCCGCGCCTGTGCCGCAACCGCCGCCAAGCGGGCTGCCGGTGGCGCTCATGCAGGTCCCGGCTTCGGCGCGCCTGAAGGAGACCTTCGGCGTCGGCTTCGGCGCGCTGGGCATCGCGGGCTTCTTCATCTTCGCCGGCTACGCCCTCGACGCCGTGCTGAACGGTCTGGGCGATCTGGAGAATCTCGCGTACCTGGGTGGAGGCCTGGCCGTCGGCGTGCTCGCGTCCGGGGTCGAGCTCTATCGGCGTTTGAGGCCAACGGTGCTGGTGCCGTTCGGGGATAGGATCGGCATCTACCGGCGCGGCCAGCTCTCGGGGACCATCGCGTGGGGACAGCTCGTCGAGTTCCGGCTCAGGATCACCAACACGATCCGCGAGCTCGTGCTGTACGGGGCAGTCTGCTTCTGGGCCGGCCTGTCCGCCCTCGCGTTCGCCGCCGACGCCTCGGCCAGCAGCGTGCTCTGGGTCGCCTGGTCCTTCGCCGCAGCCACGTTCGGCTTCGGCGCGCTCGGCAGCACGATCTGGGTGCGCATGCTGTCGAAGCACTACTTTGTGCCGAAGGGCGGCGGGCGCGAGAAGGTGATGTTGTTGAAGTCGAAGCTCAGGACGGCGGGGGTTATCAGGTAGGGGCGTCGGGGGGACGGTTGCTGCGTTGGACGGTTGCGCGGGGTTTCGATCCACGCACCCTCGCGAGAGTATCACGCGCACGTCCACGTCCGACCTCGCGGAGTGCTAGGATGCACGTCGCCGATGACGAGATACTTGGCTCTTCTGCTCGCTGCTGTGGTGTGCATGGCAGCGGCACCCTTGGCCTGCAGCTCGGACGCGCCGGCGAGCAAGCCGGATTTCCACCTGCATGACGGTGGGCCCGACGGGACCACCGATGGCTCGTCGACCTGCCCGCAGGAGTTCTCGCTGCCGGACAGCAACTACTCGACCGTCGTACTGAATACGGACTACGGCCAGTGGACGAACGCCATCCCGCTGACCTTGAAGAGCGGCACGTGGCAGGTGACCACGCCGGTGCCGGCGGGCCAGGACGTCCAGTACAAGTTCGTGGCCGACGGCAACTGGATGGTGAACCCCGCCCAGCCAACGATCCAGCTGCCATCCCAGGGAACCGCGAACAACCTCCTCGAAGCGGTCACGTGCAACACGCCTGCGGCGGGCACGCTGGAGCTCGTCGGCGACACGGTGAACACCACCGCCAGCAGCTACTCGTTCAAGGTGAAGTTCGTGCCCGGCGCGGCCGATCTCGACACATCGAAGACGGCGATCACGCTGAACGGCGCTGCCGCAAACGTGCCCTACGACGCCTCCTCCCACACGTTCAGCGTCTCGGTGTCGTCCGGCGTCACCTCGCCCGGGAAGTATTCCTATCTCTTCACCGTCGAGGACAAGAACGGCAACCCCGCGCGGCTGTTCGTGCCGTTCTGGATCGAGAAGACCGGCTTCGGCTGGGCGGACGCCTTCATCTACGAGGTCATGATCGATCGCTTCCTGCCCGGGGGCACGAGCAAGGCGGGGCCGAACGGCCCTCCCACCGAAGCGGCGGGCGACTGGAAGGGCGGCGACTTCGGCGGCGTGACGAAGAAGATCAACGACGGGTACTTCGACTCGATGGGGGTGAACACGCTCTGGCTGAGCTCCCCCGACACCGGAACGAAGCTCTGCGAGATGGGCGTGGGCGCGAACGCCGGCCACTGCTTGTCCGGCTACCACTCGTACTTCCCGGTCGCGAGCGGCTGGACCTACGGCTCGGAGAGCGATCCGGCGTTTGCCAGCGTCAAGACGCCGATCGAACCGCACTTCGGCACGGCGGATGATCTGCGCGCGCTGGTCAACGCCGCGCACAAGCACGGTATCCGCGTCCTGACGGATCTGGTGGTCAACCACGTGTTCGCCGACTCGAACCCGCCGTCGGGGCAATCGCCGGAGCTCGGACCGCTGTGGACCGCGCACCAGTCGGATCCGGCCTGGTTCAACATCCCCTACAACGCGGGCGTGAACGACTGCGGCGGCCAGAACCTCTGGGACACGCCCACCGACCAGACCTGGAACCGCGCGGATTGCTGGTTCGATCCCTACCTGCCCGACTTCAACACGACCAACCCGACGGTCGACGACGTGATCGCGAATCACGCGGTGTGGCTGATGGAGCAGTTCGGCCTGGACGGCTTCCGGGTCGACGCCGCCAAGCAGGTGACCAACGACGTGTGCCGCGATCTGCGCTCGAAGCTCAACGCCGCCGACTCGACCCATCTGCCCATCTTCATGATCGGCGAGGCGCTCGGCGGAGACGTTGGCAACGTCATGGACTGCGTGGGCCCCGACATGCTCAACGGCTCGGTCGACGATCCGATCCACAACACCATCGTCGGCACGATCCTGCAGAACGACTCGAATGCGGGCAACGACCTCGACAACGGCGTCCTCGACGACGAGTCGAAGTGGACCGGCGCGGTACCGAACGCGCTGATGGGCCACTTCTTCGGCAGCCACGACACCCCGCGCGCGATCAGCCTCGCCAACGGCGACAACGTCGGCGATCCGTGGAACAACCCGCCGCCGGCCCAGGAGACGAATCCCGACGCTTTCAAGCGCCTCCAGCTCGCGCAGGCGTTCCTGATGACCTACGACCCGATCCCGGTCCTGTGGATGGGCGACGAGTTCGGGATGCCCGGCGCCATCGACCCGGACTGCCGCCGCATGATGCGCTTCGGCTCGCAGCTGAGCGCACAGGAAGCGAGCACGCTCGCGAACTTCCAGAAGCTCGGCAAGCTGCGCGCGGCGCACGCGGCGCTCCGCACGGGCAAGCGCACGCGGCTGTGGGTGGATGGATCCTTCTACGCCTACGGGCGGGTCGACGCGGCGGGGCAGGACATCGTCGTCGCCGCGTTCAACCTGGGCACGAGCGCGGCGAGCCGGACCATGAGCGTCACCAACATCGGTCTTACGGGGACGGTGACGGACGGCCTCTCGGGGGCGACGGCGACGGTCAGCGGTGGGCAGCTTACGATCGATCTGCCGGCGCTCACCGCCGGCGTGTTCACGAAGTGAGAGCTCACGGCAGCGCGTAGCGCGCGAAAAAAGCGGCCATCGTATCGTTCGCGTCGAGGTCGTGGCTGATCGGGCCGGTGGTGTCGGAGTAGGCGCGGCAACCCTTCTTGCGCAGGTCGCAGCCCAGGTCGCCGCCGGGCCAGGTGTGGCCGCCGCCCTTGATGGTGCACACGCTGACGCTCTTCTTGCTGGAGCAGTCGGTGTACTCCTCGCACTTCGCGGCGCCGTGCGTGTAGGTCACCTTCGTGCCGGCTCCGCAGCCGTCCACCTTGCGCCAGGCTTCGGCCTGGTCATGCACGCTCGTGCAGGGGAACGAGCGTGCGGGCAGCGTGAGGCCGATCCATTTCTTCACCGCGCGCTCCCAGCAGCCGCCGCAGGTCGGCCCTCCCGCGTACAGAGCGCAGGGATCTGCCGTGCCGTGGATGAGCTGGACCGCGACGGGCTTTGCATTCGTGCAGGCGTAGCCTGGACCGGCAACGGCCGAGATGGCGGCGATCCTGTCCGGGTGATCGCACGCCAGCCGCATCGCCATGATGGCGCCGTTGGAGATGCCGGTGGCGTAGACGCGCTTGGCGTCGTACTTGACGGTCTTCTTCAGGTGATCGAGGAGCGCGATCAGGAACGCGCTGTCGTCGACGCCGTCCTTGGCCGCCTTGCCGCAGCAGTAGCCGGTGTTCCAGGTCTCCATCGATTTCCCGAGCACGCGCTTGCCGATGCCGTCGGGATAGACCGCGATGATGTTGTGCTTGTCCGCAGCGGCGTGCGTGAAGCTCGTGCGCTCGGCGCCGTCCGCGTTTCCGCCGCCGCCGTGCAGCACGAGCACGAGCGATCGCGGCGCACCGGACGGGTAGCCCTTGGGCGTGTACACGCGATAGCTCCGCTCGCGGCCGTCGGGCGTGCGCAGGGTGCCGCTCTGCTCGTGGCCGGCGCCGGCCGATGCCGCAGCCGAAGGCGGAGTGCTCGTCGTGCTCGTTGTCGACCGCCGCCTGCACGACAGGAGCGCAACCGCAACCAGCAGCGTCGACATCACGAGGCCCCAGCGCATCGACAGCGATGCTACCACCAGGGCCCGGCTGGCGTCTGTCAGCGACAGGTTCGCAGGAGCCGCGCGCGACGCCGTGAACGGCTACTGCACCTGCACGCGGTACTCCCCCCAGGTCACGCCGCCGCGCGAATCGCGCAGTACGACCCACATGTCTACCGTGGCGGGCGACTTCGGCGCGGTCCAGCGGTCCTGGGTGGAGAGCTTGTCGTACTCGCTCTCCGTGCGGCCGGTGTGGTCGTACTGGAAGGAGCCGGCAGTCGCGACCCAGGAGACGCGCATCGACTCGTGGCGATCGCGCAGCGTGCGGCTCAGCGGATCGTAGTAGCCGTACGGCTCGGGCCCGCCGCAGCCGTGCGGATCGGTGCAGTCCGCGGGGCAGCCCTGCACGTCCTCGTGGGGGCTGCAGATGCCGTCGCCGCACACCGCCTTGTCCGGACACGCGGGCCACGATGCGCGCAGCACGACCTTCTCGCCCGGCTTGACCTCGGTGAGCGTCGTGGCATTCGCATCCGACAGCGGCTCCGCGTTCTGTCCGCGCACGAGCTCCACCGCGGCCAGCGTCGGGTTCTCGTTGGGACGCGTCCTCTGCTGGTAGTCCTCGAACTCTGATTGCGTGGCATCCGGCAGTCCGCACGTGATGCGGGTCGAGCCGAGCGCGAGCAGCGTGCCTCCCGTTGTCACAGGGACGAACAGCCTGAGCGGCTGGTAGTAGCCGCCGGTCGCGTCGGGATCGGTCGGCCTGCCTGCGGGCTGTCCGGCACTTGCCTGTGGCACATCAGGTCCGAACTGCCGGCAGGCGTCGTCCGGAATCGTACCCTTCGCGGTCGGCCCGGTGCCGAGCCGGACGATCTGGTCGCCGCGGCGCACGAAGCACTCGACGGATACATCGTTCAACTCGTTCACCGGCTTGGGCTGCGTGCAGTACGCCCAGTCGATGGCCAGGCTGTCGAGCGTGCCCTTGGGCGAAGCGACCAGTGCCTTGTAGCTCACGTCGTCGCCGGGCGCCGCCTGCGCGGGCGACGACTGGATGGCGAGCACCCGCTCGTCGTGCAGGCTGCTCGAGCGGTCGGAAAACGCCGGGCGGCAGCCCGCAAGCGCGACCACGCCGACAAGAACACACAGCGAAGACTTCACCATTGTAGCCTCGCACCCGCCACGGGGAGGATTGGAAGCCCCGTGATGTACTTCCGTTTCCTGTAGCGGTAGTCGTAGACGATCTCCTCGGGATTGGCTCGATTGGTCACGTTCTGGACGTCGAGGTACGCCTCGGCCTTGCCCCAGCCGAGCTTGAAGCTCTTCGACACGCGCGCGTCGGCCTGAACGAAGGCCGGAATGCGGGTCGAGTTCTGGGCGCCGAAGATCGGCTCGTACAGGTCCCGCCGCGTAGCGCTCGGGAATGACCCGACAACCGGCGTGCGCGGGAAGCCCGTCGCGTAGCGGAAGCGCGCGCCCACGGTGAAGCCGAGGCCCAGATCGTAGGACGCCAGGACCGTCAGGACGTGCGTCTGGTCGTAGTCGAACAGCCGCCAGCTGGTGTCGGGGTGATCCTTGCGCTCGCTGCGCATCAGCGTGTAGCTCACCCAGCCGAAAAAGCCCTTGGCGAGCTCCTCGCGGAGCAGCAGCTGGATGCCGTAGGCCCGCCCCTGCCCTTGCTGGACCAGCGCCCGTGCAAGTGCGGGTGTCGACGACTGGCTGCGCGTCACCAGGTGGCTCGACTTCGAGAAAAAGACGACTTCTTCCAGCGAGAGCTGCTGGGTCAGCTTGAAGTTCGTGCCACCGAGCACCTGCACGCCCTTCTCCACGCCCAGCTTGGGATTGCCAAAGACAGCCGACAGATCATCCGGCTGGGGCGACTGGTGGTAGAGACCGACCGCCGCCTTGAAGCCCAGGCGGGGAATCATCTGGTAGCGCACCGCCAGGCGCGGTTCTGGCGCCGTGTCCTGGTCCGCGATCCCCACCGAGGGCGTGTCGCCCTTCTCCGGCGTCTGGCGGCTTGCACCGGTAACGTAGGACGCGATCCTGAGGCCCGGCGTGACGTGCAGCCGGTCGCCGAGAAGGCCCACGTCGACCTGTGCATACGGAGCGATGTCGGCGATCGTCGTCTGCCAGCTGTCGGCGTTCACCTGGTCGCCCGGCGGCTGCCCGAACACCGTGATGTCGCCCTCGCGGGGCGGCAGCGTGACCGAGCCTTTGCGCCGGAGCGAGTAGCGGCTCGCCTCGAAGTCGAGGCCGACGGTCACCACGTTGTGCTTGCCGGCCTTTCCGCGCCACGCGGTGCGCAGGCCGTACACGTTGCCACGCACGTCCAGCAGGGCCGGCGTTCCGCCGAACGACGACACGGTGCTGAAGTGATCGTGCCCGCCCCAGGGCGTCACGAACACGCTCGAGCCGTCCTTCATCTGCTTGTCGTACTTGAGCTCCACGCGCTCGAAGGCCGTCAGCGTGTCCTCTGTCTTGATCTGCGCCGGATCGGGGTCGCCGAGCTTGCGCGTCAGCGAGTCGCGGGCAATCAGCCCGAATGCTCCGATAGATTCGTTCTGACCGAGATCCTGCGTGATCTTCAGCTGCGCGTCGTAGTAGCTCGGGATGGGGATGAAGTCGCCCACGTCCTTCGACGTGAACAGCTTCAGCGTCCGGTCGAGGTAGCTCTTGCGGCCGGCGACGGCGACGCGCGTGTGCGCCGTGATAGGCGCTTCCACCATGGCCGAGGCGTCGATCAGATCCGCAGCGGCGTAGCCGTGCACGCGGTCGGACCTGAGCGCTCGCGTGTCGATGGTGACCAGGCCGCCGAGACCACCGCCGTACTCCGCGCCGTAGCCACCCGGCGAAAGCTCGATGGCGCGCACCAGGTCGCTGTTGATCGTCGAGCGCAGGCCGCCGCCATGATAGAGCAGCGGAATGTGCATACCGTCGACGTAGATGCGCGTGTCCTGTGGAGAAGCGCCCCACACCACCAGCTGCCCCGACCCGAATGAAGCGCGCGCCACGCCGGGCAGGTTCTGCACGACCTTGAGCGTGTCGCCCTGCGTGCCCGGCACGCGGCGCCCCTCGGCGACCTTGATCTCGGTCGAGACGACTTCCTTCTGGATCTTCGGCGCGACGACGACGATCTCGAGATCGCTCTCCTCGCCGGGCGGCGCTTCTTCTTTCGGTTCGAGCGCGTACTCGACGGTGAGCTTCTTGCCCTTCTCCAGCTTCTCCTCGGTCGAGACGGTGGTCAGGCCGGGACCGGAGATCGTGATGACGTGCTTGCCGAGCGGCACTTCCTTGAAGGAGAAGTGGCCCTTTTCGTCGGTCATGGCTGCGCCAACGCCCTGGATCTCCACCTTCGCGCCGGGGATCGGCTTCTTCGTGAAGCGGTTGTCGACCACGCCCTCGTAGTTGACGACCGGCTGCTTCGGCTCCTTCTTCATCACGAAGTCGTAGCGGTAGGTGATCTTCACCGGCGCCGGCTTGTTGTCGATCTCGGCGGGCGAGAACTTGAACTTCTTGACGGCCGCGAGGGCCGCCTCGTCGAAGGCCTGGCCCGCGGACTTGGCAACCATCGCATCGACGACGTTGCCCTTGTCGTCGATGGCGATCACGAGCGTCACCGAAGCGGTCTTGCCCGCCTTCTTCTCGCTCTCGGGGTACGGCGCCTGCTCGAAGTGCACCAGCTTCGGCAGCTTGGTGAGCTTGTGCTGCTCGGAGGGCGTCTGGCTGTTGCCGCCCTGCTGCGCCGACACAGGTCGGGCAACAAGGATCGCGAGCGCCGTGAGCACTGCCGCGGCGAGACGTCGACCCACACCTATTCTCCGAGCACGAAGCGCATCGAGATCACGAACGACGACTGCACGGGCTTGCCGCACCTGGTCGCCGGAGCGAACTTCATGCGGCGCGCAGCAGCGACGGCCGCTTGATCCAGCCCGTGGCCGAGACCGGACAGCACCACCGCGCTCGACACGTTGCCCGCCGCGTCGATCGTGATGCGGAGCCGGACGCGCCCTTCCACGCCGGCGGAGCGCGCGTCGTCCGTGTACTGCGGCTGCACGAAGCCCTTGGGCTTGGCCTTGACCATCGGCTCGTCGCACTGGTCGGCGGCCGGCTCATCCGGCTTCTTCGCCGTCAGGGTCTTCTCGTGCACGACCGACTTCGGATCGGCCTGGGTTCCTCCGCCGGATCCGACGCCGCCACCGCCCGGGCCCACCGCGATGCCACCGCCTCCGGACGCGCCCGACATGGAGATGCCGAAGTCCGACAGGCCGGGCTGGAAGTTCTTCACCGATTTCGGCTGGGCCGCCTCGGGCGGCGGCTCGGGGGGCGGAGCCTTGGGCTTCGCGGCCGGACGAGGGTTGGCGTGCGGTGTCTTCACGGGATCGGGCGGCGGAGGCTTCGGCTTGTCCGGCTCTTTCGGCTTCGGCTTCGGCTTCGGCTTCGGGGCAACGATGACCTTGATGTCCTCCGACGCATGGAACTTCGGCTGCGGCATCTCCTTGAGGCCGCTCAGGAGCGCCAGGTGCAGCCCCAGGCTGCCGACGGCGGTCACCGTGATCCAGCGCATCGATTCTGCCCGCTAGTGAGCGATCTCCACGTTGATGGCGAACTTGGTAATGCCGTTGAGCCGCGCCAGGTCGATGACGTGCACGACCTTGCCGTGCGGAACGAGCTTGTCCGCACTGACGATCAGGCTGATGTCGTGGTTCGCCGCGTAGGAGCTCTTCAACTTGCCGATCAGCCCGGCCTCGGTGACCGGCTTCTGGTTGAAGTAGAGCGTGCCCTTGCGGGAGATCGTGACCGCGGCAATCGAGGCGACCGAGTCCGTCTGGCTCGCCGCCTTCGGCAGATCCACCTTCAGGCTCTGCGAGACGATGTAGGTCGCCGAGACCATCATGATTACCAGGAGCACGAGCACCACGTCGACCATGGGCGTGATGTTGATCCCGGTGATCATCCCGCGGCCTTTGCCGCCCTTGCTTATCGTGCCGGCCATCGTGCTGCCTCCGCTCAGGACACCAGGCGATCGCCCTCGATCGTGGTTGCGACCGCGTCGGTGGGCGTTTCGTCGTTGGCGCCCGCCGCAGCGGTTCCGCTGCGCGGAGGCAACTCGCCGATCATGTGGAACTCGCGCACGATCTTGTCCTCGGACTTGAGGAACGCGAGCAACTGCTTGCCGATCATCTCGACGTTGTTCTCGATGTCGCCGATCTTCTTCTGCGCCACGTTGAAGGCGACCACCGCCGGCAGCGCCACGAACAGACCGACTCCGGTCGCGATCAGCGCTTCGGAGATGCCGACCATGACGTTGCCCATCGCGGCCTCGCTGTGACCCTGGCCCAGCTGGTGGAAGGCCTGGATGACGCCAATGACCGTACCGAGCAGACCCACGAACGGCGCGTTGTTGCCGAGCGTGCCGAGGAACGTTATGCCCCGGTTCAGCTCCTTCTGCTTGCGCTGCATCTGGGCGGACAGCGCCTCCGAAACGGCATCCGGGCCGCCATCCATCCACTCGAGCGCGCGCAGGACCACCTCCGACTCGACAGTGGCGCTCTGTTCGAGCACGCCGCGCGCTCCGCGCCGGTCGCCGTGCTTGAGCCGCTCGATCAGCGAGTCACCGAGCGCGTCGGCGTCGCCGCGATGGTTCCGGAAGTAGATCCAGCGGTCGAGCATGACCGCGATCGAGAGCACCGACAGCATCATCAGCGCGTACAGGACCCACGCGCTCCCCATCAGTGCGACTTTCTCGAGATTGGCTATGAGCACGATGCACCTCTCTTCTTCAGAAGTGGAATTCGGTAACGAACAGGCCCGCGCCCGGTCCCCCACCACTCGCGTCGAGAGCGATCAGGCGCCCGCTGCGGGTGAAGATCTGCTTCTTGTCGACCCAGATCTGGAGGGTGAAGTCGGCGGACGGCGCGCCGCAGGCCGAAAACATGTCGACGCGGGCGATGTAGTTCCCCTTCTTCGGGGGGTCCTGCCAGACGACGTCTTCCTCGCGGTAGCCGTCGAGCACGCAGTCGGCGTTCGAGTCGCGGTCGAGGACGCCGTTGCCGGGCAGCGGCGCGCCGGCATCGTCGAGAGCGAGGGTGTTGGGATGCTTGGGGTCGAGTTCGTTCCCGCCGGGCGACACGATGTGCAGATCCGAGATCCGCGTCCGAGTCCCAGGTGAGGCTGACCACTACGTGCCCTTCGGGGCGGAGCGACGTGACGACGACCGCCGTGGACTTCTCCGGGCCAAAGCGACCTTTGGAGTCGGATGCCGAGAAGATCAGGTTGTGGTCGCCGACGCGTGCGTTGCGCGCGAAGTCGGCCAGCATCGTCCAGGTCAGCTCGCCCTCGGTCTGGGGGTCGGGCGGCCCGACGGGAACCAGCCAGTAGCCGGTGCCGATGTCGTCGAAGCGCACCGCGACCGACATGGCGCCCTTGGCCGCGTTGCCGGTGATCTTCTTGCCCGTCGCACCCTGCGGGATGACGTTGTTCCGGCTGTTGATCGCCGTGACGACGGGACCCTGGCTGCCCGTCGGCAGCGCCCCCTTGAAGAACTGTCCGTTCTCGAGCCGGATCGGTTCGCCTTCGCCGCTCGTCGCGTCGTAGGACGGACCACACCCGAGCGCAGCGAGCGCCAGCGGGATGGACAGAAGAGCGAAGGCGCCCTTCATAGCTCCCCCTGCAGACGGACCGTCCAGACGTTGTTCTTGCGGTCCGCGGGCACGCCACTCTTGTCGCGCGCCAGGTAGTCGCGGATGAAGTCGTACTCGAAGAGCAGCTTGGCGCGCTCCGGCAGCACCACGCCCACCAGCGGCGACCATGTCTGGATGTCCTGCGTCGACGGCACGATCCTGCCGCCCTGCCGGTCGAGGAAGTCGGCGTTCGGGTTGTAGTAGTCGTAGCGGAGCCCGACGACGCCGTACGGCGTCACCTGCTGCACCAGGCCGATGTAGTAGCCGAGCTCGCGCGCGTCGATCGACGTGAGCACAGGGTCGGCGACGAACAGGCCGCGGTCCATGTTCGATCCGGCCGTGAGCTCGCCGTAGAGCTGGGTCATGCCGAGCTTGCTCTTCATGCGGATTTGCAGGTCGGCGCCGACCGCCCAGCGGAAGAAATTCTGCGACACCGTGCCGGAGGTGCCGGGCAGCGCCTGGAGCTCGCCCGTGTTGATCTGGCCGTCCTCGTTCAGATCCGTCCAGACGACGACGCTCTTCGTGTTGTCGGTGCCCTTGTAGAAGCCGTAGCCGTTTATCGCGGACACGCCGCCTGAAACGCGGAAGCGCTCGCCGATCGGCACGTCGACGCCGACGCGGCCCACCACGTCTTTCTGGCTGTTCGGGTCGCGGAGCTGGAAGCCCGTGACCTCGCTCTTCGGCTCGCCGTTCATGACGGCGACCGCGTATTTGACGAACGAGACCTTGCCGGAAAGCCCCACACCGAGGTCGGGCTCCGCCGGGAAGAATGCCAGCGACGCGAGCGAGCGCTCCATGAACGGCCGCGCCTTCGGCGACTCGGTGAGCTCGTAGCCGAAGGGCACATCGAACAGCCCCATCGTCAGTTTTGCGACGGGGAGCTCGCTCTCCGGGTTGTCGCCCCTATAGAAGAGCGACGCCTCGGCGTGCTGCACGCCGAACGACGACGGGCCGTGCACCGTGTTGGCATCGAACTCGACCATCACGGAGCTGAACTTCCAGATGCGTTCCACCCTTACGCGCGCGCGGCGCAGGACGAAGCGATCCAGGTTGAGCGGCGCGCCGCCCTGCTGCAGCTGGTTTTCCGAGTCCTGGTGGCTCTCGTACTGAGCCTGGAGGTAGCCGCTGATGCGGATGCCGGCGAGCAGATCGATGCCGGATTTGTCGGCATGCTTGTCCGCGGCCGGCTCTTGTGCCGCGGGCTTCTGCGCCGCTTTGCTGTCGGTGCCGGGCGCCGTCGCCGCGGGCGCGGGCTGGCTCGCCGCCGGAGGCGGGGCCTCTTCCGCGCTCGCAGAAGCGGCGACGGTCATCGCAACGATGACCGCACAGGGAACAAGGGCTCTCGGTCTCACGCATCCACCCGGTGCTGGTCGGTACTAGTGAAGCGAGCGCCCGGCGCGGCGCCTGGCCGCGCCGGACCCCACTCGGCTGCGTCAGGGCAGCGGCGGCAGCTGTCCGTTCTTGAGCTCGGACAGCGTGCTGTTGTCGAACGGCTGGCAGCCGCCCTTGCACGCGTTCAGGTACTGGTCGTTGGTCTTCGGCGCGCACGAGTAGCAGTTCGGGAAGTCGGTCCCGGTGCAGTTGCCGCTTCCGGCTGTTCCGCCGGTGCCGCCCGTGCCCGTGCCGGCAGTGCCACCGGTACCGGTGCCGGCAGTGCCGCCCGTGCCCGTGCCGCCCGTGCCCGTGCCGCCGGTGCCCGTGCCGCCGGTGCCCGTGCCGCCGGAGCCGCCGGTCGGATTGGGGCTGGGATTGTTGTTGCTGGATCCGCACGCCGTGGTGAGCGCGAGGGCGCCGCCGACCAGGGCGACGGCAATCAGGGAAAAGTGCCTGTGTGCCATGATCAGTTCGCCTCGCAGTAGCCGTTGCGGCAGTGGTTGGTGCTGCAGTCCGAGTCCTTCGTGCAGGCCTGGCACGAGGTCGTGCCCGTGGTCTTCTTGTCGAAATAACAGCCGCACGGCGTCGGCGGCTGGTAGGACATCAGCGCGCCGATCTCGCTGGTGCGGGTGACCTGCATCGCGCATTGCGGAATCAGGTGAGCGTCGATGGTCACGTCGATGAGGTTCGCGCCCGGAAGGTCCTTGGCGCCGCTCACGTAGTCGATGAGGAGCGCCGCATCGGCGTTGGTCGGCTTGCCGCTGCTGTCGACCTTGGAGAACAGGTGCAACGGTCCCCAGATCGGGTAGTGGCCATCGCGCACGTTCATCTTGTCGAACGACGTGGCCGACGAGTCCGGCCAGAAGCCACAGCTCTGGCCGTAGTGCTGGTAGGCCAGCTCCTTGATCTTGTCGCGGGCGCCGTCCGTCTCGCCCGTGCTGAGGATGCCGATCGCCTTGTCGACATTGGTGGCGCCGGACACGCTCGCCAGCACGCCGCTGCTCCCGTTCGCGTCGATTCCCTTGATCTTGCTCGGCGGAACCTTGATCGCCGTGCCGATTTCCGACTGCGTGCCGGACTGGGCGTTGCGCACGAACATCTGGGATTCGTCGTCCCAGGGCGTCTTGCCCGCCTGGCCCAGACCGAAGGTCAAGTAGGCCGCTTCAGCGCTGATCGACGTGTGGCTCGAGGCCTTCGGCACCACGAAGGTCATCACCTCGACCGGTCCGAAGAAGTCGCCCACGTCGGAGGGCAGAGCCGATGCACCGGCGCAGCTCGTCCAGAACACGTCCGACGCGCCCACGTCGGCGACCTGTCCGGCCGTCGGCAGATCGCAGGTCTCGCCGCTGACGCTGCTCGAGGCGGTCCAGTAGATCGCCGTTCCGGTCATCTTGGTGCCGTTGACGATCGCGTCGCCGCCGGTACACGACCCCTGGTTCTTGTAGACGATCGTGACGGGCGTGCTCCCCGCCGCCAACACCGTGCCGATTCCCGCCAAGAAGGGCTGCACGGCGCTCGACCCCGTCACGAAGATCGGGTTCGGCAGAGACGTGCAGTCCGCCGCGTGGGCCGCGTGAGCCGTCAGCATCGATCCCGTTGCCGCGGCGCAGGCGATCCACATCCTGCTCATTCTATTGATTGATGTACGCATGCTCTCTCTCCGTTCGCTGCTGGGTTGCAGACGGCGGGAAGCTACTGGCGGCAGTTGACGGCTGTGGGGCGCGCCCGAAACAACTGGTCGACTCATCTCGCACGCTTGCGTGATGACATCGCGTCCGCTGCGTGACTTGTTTGTGAAGGGCGCAAATCGCGGGCTGTGGACAACCGCGAGCGCTGCCGGAAACGTCGTCCGTCACGCAACGACGCTTCGCGGCGCTTCCATGACGACCATCCGTTTCAACACCTGCGGCACGTTCAACGTCGCGTCACAGGCCCGCCACGAGGGACGCACCGAGAGCGTCGGTGACCAACGACAACACGACCGGAACCGGAGCCGGGGCCTGAACGGGCGTTCAAAAGCCGCCAGCAGCCTTGAACTGCTACCGCGTCGTCACTGCACGGTCACACGTTCCCGATAACCAGGATCGACGCATGGCGCGCATCCTCGTCATCGAGGACGAAACCAACGTCGTCCAGGTCCTCGACTACAACCTACGGCAAGCAGGCTACGACGTGCTCGCCGCAGCACGCGGCCAGGAAGGCCTCAGACTGGCGCGCGAGCAGCGACCTGATCTGGTGCTTCTGGACCTGATGCTGCCGGATCTCAGCGGGACGGAGATCTGCCGCGCGCTCAAGGACGACGCCGCCACCCGTGCCGTGCCGGTGGTCATGCTGACCGCGCGCTCGGAGGAGATCGACCGGGTCGTCGGCTTCGAGCTGGGCGCGGACGACTACATCACCAAGCCGTTCAGCGTGCGCGAGTTGATGCTCCGGATCCGCGCCATCCTGCGGCGGACCGTCATCGAACCGCCACAAACGGGCGGCATCGAGTTCGGGACACTGACCGTCGATCGCGACGCGCATCGCGTGTGGGTCGACGGGGAGGAGATCGAGCTGACCGCCCTCGAGTTCAAGCTGCTGGTCACGCTCTACGACCGAAAGAACCGCGTGCAGTCGCGCGAAGCACTTCTGGACGCGGTATGGGGCGCGAACATCAGGATCTCGGCCCGGACCGTCGACGCCCACGTCAAGCGCCTCCGGGAGAAGCTCGGCGCCGCACGCGACTACGTGCAGACCGTGCGCGGCGTGGGCTACCGCTTTGCCGACGCGCCGATCTGACTCGCACGCTTGCAGCGCGCCGGAGTTTTCCGGCTTGTTGCCCGAGGGTCGCAGAGTTGACATCCATGTCGTGCACAGTGGTCCGCGAGGATCACCCA
This sequence comes from uncultured delta proteobacterium, assembly GCA_963826085.1. GTDB lineage: Bacteria > Myxococcota_A > Polyangia > Polyangiales > Polyangiaceae > CAWDXG01. Next base: position 2,130,011 of record CAWGVN010000001.1, read on the forward strand.
TGCACGACGCACTGATCGCGTCCCTGCTCGCACTGGCGTTCGTGTCGCTCGCATTGTCGCTGGCGACGCACCTGAGCGTGCGGATCGTGCTGCGGCGTCGACCCGACGGCGGCCCCATGCCGCCCCTCTCGGTGCTCAAGCCGCTGAAGGGGATCGACGACGGGCTCTTCGAGAACCTGGCTTCGATCGCGCGTCAGGACTACCCGTGTTTCGAGATCATTCTGGGCACCGAGAGCCCCGATGATCCAGCGCTCGACGTGGCCCACCGGCTGCGCCGCGAGTTCCCGGAGGTCGCTATCAGGGTGGTCTCCGGCGCCCGACGCATCGGGGAGAATCCCAAGGTCAACAACCTGGCGATGCTGGCATCGCATGCGCGTTACGAGCACATCGTGGTGTCGGACTCGAACGTACGCGCGCGCCCCGGCTATCTCCGGGCCCTGGCAGCGGAGCTCGCCGATCCCGCCGTTGGTCTGGTATCCAGCCTGATCGCGGGAACCGGCGAGGAAACGCTGGGCGCTCTGTTCGAGAACCTCCACCTCAACTCGTTCATCTCGCTTTCAGTGTGCGGCGCCGAGGTGCTCGCTTCGCATCCCTGCGTGATCGGCAAGTCGATGCTGTTCCAGCTCACGGATCTGGAAACGCTCGGCGGGTTTGCCTCGGTGAGCAACGTGTTGGCGGAGGACTACCTCCTCGGGAAGCGCTTCAAGGCGGCAGGCTACCGCGTAGCGCTCAGTCCCCACGTGATCGAGACCATCAACGGCAAGCGCACGGTGCGCGACTTCATCGCGCGCCACGTCCGCTGGAGCCAGATGCGCCGCCGCATCTCGCCGTGGATGTACCTCGGCGAGCCGCTGCTCAACCCGAGCCTGTGGCTCGTACTGCTGCTCGCAGTAGAGGCGATGGGCGCGCGCTCGCCCGTGGTGCTGGCGCTGGGCGCGGCCGGGCTCCTTGCCAAGTGCACCATCGACGCGCTGCAGATCCGCCACCTGCGCACGGAGTTCGACTACCGCGACCTGGTGTGGGTGCTGGTCAAGGATCTGCTGGTGTCGGTGATCTGGGTCATCGGAGCCGTGCGCCGTACGGTCCGTTGGCGCGGCAACCTGATGCGCATCGGCGAAGGCTCGCGGCTGATGCCGGCGCAGGGAAGCGGCGAGGGCCTGCCCGCCGCCGTAGAGACCGGCTAGGCCCGGCCAACACACACCTGCGACCGCCGCAAGCCGACACCGCGCGTTTCGCAGCGCGTGACACCGCATTGTTTCCCCTCCGACCCGGGCGCGTTGCCTCGGCCTGCCAGTATGCCAAGGCGTGAAGGCCCGCAGCCTCGCCAAGCACGCCCCCACCGCCGTCGGCGCGCTTGTCGCGTGCACGCTGGTCTTCGGTGTCTTCCACGATGTGGACCGCGCGCGCGTGACCGCGTTGATCGCGGGCACCGGCGCGCCGCTGCTGTTTGCGCTCGTTCCACAGGCGGTCTCATTTCTGAGCGAAACGCTCGGCTGGCAGCGCCTGATCGAGTCGCTGGGCTACCGGCTGTCGCTTCTGCCCTTGCTGCGCGTGCGCATCGCGACCGAGGCGCTCTCCCAGAGCCTACCCGCCGGCGTGGTCTGGTGCGAATCGATGAAGCCGGTACTGCTGCGGCGCCACGCGGGGCTGCCGGTGACTGCCGGCGTGGGCGCCGCGGCGGCTCGCAAGTACGCGCGGCTGTGGTCGCACGCGGGGTACATCTCGCTGGCGTTCGTGCTCGGCTACGCCACGCTGCGGCGGCTCTCGCACGGCGTGATCGGAATCGACGGGCTCGAGTGGTTCGTGCTGGCGACCGCGCTGATCCTCATCGCGGCCTCCGCGGCGATGGCGCTCGGTCTGGCGCGCAGCGGGATCGCTCGGTGGGTCTACGGCCTGCTCGCGCGCCTGCCGCGCATCGGCCGCCGGCTGGCCGCGCGCCGGGGCGGATTCATCGAGAGCGACGCGCACATGGCGCGTGTCGGCCGGCTCTCGGCCCGCGAGCTCGTCGGACCGGTGATCGCGTGTCTCGTCGCCTGGTGTACCGAGAGCGTAGAGACGCTGATCGTGCTCCGTCTGCTGGGTGTCGGCGTCGGCTTCGACCAGGCGCTGGCCATCGAGGCGACCGTCTCGTTCGCACGCCAGCTGTTCTTCTTCGTGCCCGCGGGCATCGGCGTGCAGGACGCCGGCTACGTCGGCTTCCTGAGCGCGCTGGGTGTGCCGGCTGCGCTCGAGCTCGGCGCAGCGTTCGCGCTGGTGAAGCGCGCCAGGGAGCTCGTCTACACGGCGCTCGGGCTAGGCTTGCTGGTAGCGCCGCCGCTGAAGCTTCAAGCCCCTGCGGTTCTGACCGACACCGCTTGAGCTCCGCCGCTCTGCTCTAGGCGCTGTGGACCAGCACCAGGTGCCGCCGGCTCGGGATGGGGCTGGACTTCGGCTCCGGGTCGACGGGATCGGGCGCGGGTCGTCCGAGCAGGTAGCCCTGACCGAACGGCACGCCGAGGTCGATCAACGTGTCCCTGTCCTGGGCTGTCTCGATGCATTCGGCGATCAGCTCGATCGACGACTTGTGGGCGAAGTCGGCGAGCGCGCCCACCAGATCACGGCGCATCGGATCGCCGCTGATCCCGGCTACAAGCGCCTTGTCCAGCTTGGCTATGTGCGGGCGCAGCGACACCAGCGCGTGCAGCGAGGCGTAGCCCGTACCGAGGTCGTCGAGCGCGGCGTCGAAGCCCTGCATAGCATAGTGCTCGAGCAGCTCGGCGATGCGCCGCGAGCCGAGCTCGGGGTCGCGTTCGCCAAGCTCGAACACGAAACGTTCCGGCGAGAGACCGTACTTCTCGAGAAGTGCTCGCGTCGTCCAGTCGTGCCGTCTGTCACGACCTCCGCGATGCGCTCGATCGCAGCACGACGCCACGCGCGCTCCAGCTCGAACAGCCGGTTTTCGATGACAGCGAGCTCGACGAGCTCGGCGGGGCCGAGCACGGGCAGGTCGTCGACCGGGCTCAGCATGCGCCCGAGCACTTCATGGGCGACGACACGGCCGCTACGGAGCCGTCGGATCGGTTGAAACACCACGCCGAGCGCGTCGGCGGCAATGATTCGTTCCAGCATGACAATCGAAACATGATTGCCTGCGCTGGCAGCGCCGCGGCGGTTGGGAAACGTTTTCGCGAAGGCGAAAACTGCTGGAAATCGCGCACCTTACCCGCCTCGTGCGGGCGACAGCCAGGTCACTTGGTGTAGTTGAAGCTGTCGAGCACGCTGTCGTCGAGGCGCTTGGCCGTGTACTTCAGCGTGCGCCCGCTGATGTCGACGACCACGTAGTTGCGCGTGCTCTCGCTCGTCTGCGTGAAGTAATCGCCGTTCACGCTGTAGAGCGGCGCGCCGGCTCCGGCTGCGACAACGTACACGGTGCCGTTCTCTCCCGCCGGCGCGCCGTTCGCGCCGCTGCCGGAAGCCACCTGGCCCTGCTGGCCGCCGGCCTGGAAGCCACGGATCGGCTTGCTGCGTTCGTAGTCATGATCGTGCCCGTTGAACACGATGTCGACCTTGTACTGGTCGAAGATCGGCTGCCACTGCGCGCGCAGCGTCGTGTCGGAGCCGTGAGCCGAGGCCGACGAGTAGGTGGGCTTGTGGTGAACGACGAAGATCCAGGGCGTCTTCTGCTTGTCCAGCTTGGCGAGATCCGCCTTCATCCACGCGCTCTCCGAGGTGATCGTGTCCGTCGACGCCGACGTGTCGTTCAGCATCACGAAGTGCGCGTTGCCGTAGTCGAACGAATACCACTCCTCGCCCTGGGCGCTCTCGCCCTGGCTCACCACCTGCGGCAGCGCGAACTGTGCGATGTAGTTCACGGTGAGGTTGTCGTGGTTGCCGTTCACAGGCATGAGCGGACATCTAGCCAGGTAGTCCTCGGTCTTGAAGCTGCCGTTGGTGGCGGCGAACAGGTCGTCCCACTCCTTCTGGTTGGCGCCGATGTTCACAGCGTCGCCGCTGAAGATCTGGAAGTCCGGCGCTTCCGACTGCACCTTCTGCTGGACCTGTGCCCACACGCTGGGCTCGTTGCGCGAATCGCCCGTGACCACGAAGCGGAACGGCTTGGTGCTGCCCTGGGCGGGGGCCGTTGCCACGTCGTAGACCTGGCTCCAGTGTCCGGGGCCGCCGACCTTGTAGTAGTAGGTCGTCCCGGCCGTCAGCCCGCACACGTGCACCTCGTGGACGCGGGTCTGCTGGTCCTTGTACAGCGGACTGTCGCTGCCATAGAGGATGGTGTGGCCCTTCTGCAGGGTGACGCCGTCCGCAGCGCCGTCGGCGGCCTGCACCTTGGTCTGATCCGTGCCGTAGACGAGATCGCTGAGCAGGGTGTCGACGCCCGCCGCCCAGTTGACCGCGAACGTCGTGTCCGTCGGGCCCGCGAAGCTCACGTGGATGTGGCGCGGCGCCGGATCCGAGCCTACGGCGTCGCCGCCCAGCGAGGCGTCCGTCCCGTCGGGCGCCGACACCTGGTAGCCGCAGCCCTGGGGCGTGTACGGCAGGCCGCCCCCGCTGCTGCCGCCCGAGCCGCCGCTTGTGCCGGTCTTCTGGCTGCATGCGCTTCCGGCCAGGGCGAGTACGGGAACCGTTAGAAACAGAGTGTGCTTCTTCATCTCGGTGCTCCTTCTAGAGACCGGCAGTCATCTGGAACCAGATGATGTCGTTCTTCACGCCGACGAATGTCGTCCCGCTCTTGACGACGTTCTCCGTCTCGCGATTGATCATGTAATTCAGCGACAGGCGGAGCTGCTGCTTGTTGTTCGGGAAGTAGTTGACGCCCGCGGTGATGCGGTAGCGCGAGGGCGGGTTGTCCGTGTCGTTGTAGCTGGGGGGCGGCACATAGCCGGGCGTGCTGGAATCGCCTCCGAAGAGCGAGCACTGCCCGCTGTTCGCATTGCACGGCGACTGGGGATTGACCTGGTCGAAGCGCGCCAGCACCTCCACCGACTGGTGCTCGCCCGTTACGAGCGTGGGCAGCACGTAGCCCGCCTGCAAGCTGCCGCCGCTCGCCACCTGCGGCGTGTAGCCCTGCCCGGCGGTGCAGAAGCCGCCGTAGCCGAGCGCGTTGCCGATCCCCTCGGAAGCGCTGTCCACGAACCAGACAAAGCTGCCCGCTGCGTACAGCCCCTGGTAGCGGAACTCGACGTCGCTGGTGAGGCCGCGGTTCCAGATCTTGCGGTCGTCGCAGTTGGAGTAGACCCCGCCGCCGACAGAGATGCGTGGCGTCTTGTTGCGTGCCAGATCGCTCTCCGCGTCGACGCCGTCGGGGGTACCGAGCGCGTCGAGCTGTACGCGCGCGGTGTACATGTAGGCGTTCTTGAAGTTGCTGCTCTGGTTGGCACCCTGGCCCAGGTACATCCCTGCCCAGTAGGAAAGCGTCGGCGCCGTGGGCCCCTGCATGAAGGGCACCGCGCCGTTGAAGTCGAAGCCGATGTCGCGCGCGCCTAGGAAGCGCAGCGCATCGCGCTCCTGCGCCTGCGGCGTGTAGACGACGCGGTCGATGAAGGCGAGCTTGGAATCGCTGAACAGGTACGTCCTGAGGAACGGCACCTGGAACTGCCCGGCGCGGACGTTGAACGCAGGGTGGAACTTCGCGTCCACGTAGGCGTCCTCGAGCGCGTTGACGCGCGCGCCGTACTCCAGCTTGATCGAGAGGTAGCGCATCAGCTGCGAGTGGAAGCCGATGCGGGCGCGCTGCACCCAGAAGTTGTCGTCCTGGTTGGCGTTGAGCCGGGCGTCCTGGGGAGGGTTTCCGTATTTCGTGTCGTCGTTCTGGCGCCAGATGTAGCCCGGCTGGATGTAGCCGGTGGCCCAGAAGTCGCGATAGCTGTCGGGGCTGTCGGGGTGCTCCTGCCAGAGCTTCAGATCTGCAGAGGCGGTCCGGGCGGACAGCGAGCCACAAGCAACGGCAGCCGCGAAAAGCAGGCAGACCACAAGACGGCGGCGAGCGCCGGGGAAGGAGCCGGTCATGGGCAGCGTGAAGCCCGACCCTACGCGGGCGCGATGGCGTCACCGGGACGGCTGGATGAAGGTCCCGTGACGAGCCCGTCAGCCACCCGATTCCGGGCTCGCGCATCTTGTGCCACAGCGTGTAGCGGCTCATCCTCGGTAGACGCGCGGCTTCGCTCGCGCGTCCGGGCGTGCTGCAGCTACTCTGTCAGCGACAGGTTCGCATCACGCGATAGCCGCTGGTGTGGTTGTCCTCGACCCAGTAGAGGTAGGTCGCGTCCACGGCGATGGCGAGCACGCCGGGCGATTGTCCGCCCGTGAGCCCGGAGACCAGCGTCACGGGCGCTCCGCCGGTCGCGGGCGCTTTCTGGATCGAGCCGTCGTCCTTGTAGAAGCCGGGGTCGCCGCTCACATGCGTCCCGCCATTGCGCCAGAACACCTCGCCACCGTCGGCGACTACCGCTCCCGCGTTCGTGTTCTTGGCCACGGTCTTGCTCTGGCCGCCCGAGGTGCTCACGGTCTTCACGTCCACTCCGCCGTTGAGCGCGGCCGTACCGTTGTTCTCGAGATAGAACAGCTTTCCGTTGTCGATCGCCAGCGTCTGCGTGCCCCCGATGAAGTCGCCGCTGGCGACCGTCACCGGCGGCATCGCGAGGATGGGGTTGATCTGCTCGAGACTCGACGGCTTGCCGGGTTTGATCCAGTAGACGTCGTTGCCGTCCAGTATCGGGCCTGCCGGGTCGGCGAAGGGCGCGCTGAGCGAAACCGACGAGAGCGTGGTGACCTTGCCTCCTCCGGAAGACACCATGTCGAGCTCGCTGCCGGCCGGGGTTGCGCCGGGGTGGTCTGCAGTGAAGAACGCTGTTGTCATGTTGACGGCGACGCCGTGCGCCATCACGCCGCTGACGATCGGCGAGAACTTGGCGGTGGCCAGGTCGACGCGCCCGATGGAGCCCTGGTCCACTCCGGTGCCCGTCGCGGCGTAGAAGATGTTGCCGTATTTCGAGGTCAGCCACTCCGCGGCCTGGCCCACAGCAGCGAGATGCTGCGGCTTTCCACCCGGCTTCATCGCGAAGTCGATCCAGGTGAGCTGATCCCCGGTGGAGTCGAAGGAGAACCAGTACACGGCGTCCGCATCGACCGCGAGACCCCAGTACTGCGTGGGGAACGCGGACTCTGCGACGACGGTCGCCGTGCAACCGCCCACGCCCGCGTCCATGCCGCTGTTGCCCGCAACGCCCGCGTCCATGCCCGGGCTGCCCGAGCTGCCCGCGTCCATTCCGGTGGTTCCGCCGGTTCCGGAACTGGCACCGCCCGATGCGCCGCTGCCGGCGTCGGATCCGCCATTTGGGCCGCCGCCAAGACTCACGTTGTTCCCGCAACCCATGCAGAGCACCGCAGCCAACACCCACAAGCATCCCCTCATCATTCTTCCTCCGTTGTCACACAGAGGATGTCCGCAGCTGCGCCGGCTGATCACGGATTCGTCGTGCCGACCGTGAGACGTTCCAACCGCTCGGCGTGCGGGCTGTCGGGATGCGCGACCAGGAAGCGACGCGCCTGGCGGACGGCTTGTGCCCGGTTGCCCTGCTTCTCCAGCGCGTCGATGCGCAGCACCGCTGCTTCCTGGGAGAGCATGCCGTCGGGGAAGCGTCGCTGGTAGTCGGCCACGAGCGCGAGCGCCTGCGCGGGCTGCCCGGACTCCAGTGCCGCGCGCGCGCGGTCGAGGGCGGCCGTCTCCGGGCCGAGCGAACCGTGCGGCGCGTCGGGAGCCGCGCCGGTGTCGTCGAGCTGCGGTGACGCATGCGCTTCGTGCCGGGGCGGGAACGCCGCGGCCGGTGTCGGAGCAGCTTGCTCGACGGGCGGCGCAGGTAGGGTGGGCTGTGCTCGCCGCGCGGGCGCCGCGTGCATCGGGGCAGCCGGAGCAGCGGCGTACTGGACGGTCCTTGGCGCCGCGGGCAGCGGGTCCGCGTAGTGCAGCGCCACCCCGCTCGTCGCGAGGCCCGCCACGAAGCCCACGCCGAGCCACTTCGTCAATGCGAGAGCCAGCGATGCCTTGGGCGCCGCGGTGGCGGCCGCCTGCGCCGTGGTCGCGGCAGTCAGCGTCGTGGCCGCGCCCGCGCCGGCCAGAGCCAACGCCCTGTGCCGCGCGCGATCCGGCGGCTGCTCGTGCTGCCACGCGGACAGCAGCTCGCGCTCGAAGGCGCTCGCCCCTTCGTCGACAAGCCGTCGCGGATCGCTCATGGGCTGCCTCCTGGAAATCGCATGCGCGCTTGCAGGCGCCGCACGGCTGCTTGGAATTCCTCGCGCGCTCGCCGCAGGCGCGAGGAGGCGGTACCGGGCGCGAGCTCGAGCATCGCGGCGATCTCGGCAGTGGTCAGTCCCTCGAGCTCGAACAGCACGAACACGGTCCTGAGCTCCATCGGCAGCGCGTCGAGCACCTGGTCGAGCAGCTCGCGCGCCTGCTTCATGCTCGACAGCTCTTCCGGATCCGGCGCGTCGTCGACGCGTTGTTCGAGCGCTTCGGCGTCGGGGACCTCGCGCGAGCGCGCGGCGGACCTTCGGCGGTTGGCCGCCACGCCTGTCGCGGTGCTGAACAGGAAGCTGCGTTCGGCACCCAGGGCGATCGCGTCGAGCTTGCTGCTGGCGATCATGAAGACCTGCTGCGCCGCATCGTCGGCGCTGTGCGCGGGAACCCCGAGCCCGCGGAGCGAACGCCAGATGAAGTCGAAATGCGCGTTCACCATCGCGCGGAAGCGCGCTTCTGGCGCCGGCTGCTCCTCCCGATCGGCCGGCACAGAAGCGACCTCGGTGGGCATGGGGGACCGGCTCAAGACATCGGCGGAAGTCATCACGGCAGCAGCGGGCCATGCCCTACCGCTGAATGTGCGGGGATGCAGCTTCTCGTCACGGAAAACGCACGCCCAGCCCCGCGCGCGCGATCCAGCCCAGCGCCGGAGGCTTGTAAATCGTCGTATCTGGTTGAAAGTAGAAGCGATCCCGGGTGAGCGGCAGGACGAAGCCGCCCCCCACGTCCAGGAACGCGGGTGGCAGGAAGGACCACTCCGCCCGTCCGGTCGCGCCGAGCGCGACCCAGGTACGGCTCCGCGACCTCGGCGGTGTGACGCCCTCGCCCCGCCCTTCCAGAACACCCGCTTCCAGTCGCAGGCAGGGCGAAACACGGAATCCGGACCGGGACCAGGCCAGCGGACACGCCTCGAGCGTGCCCGCGGTCCAGCGGAAGACCGCTGCTCCCGGCGAGACCTGCTCGGTGTCCTGCTGCGAGCGCTCGAACGCAGCGCGCAGCGACGCGCCCATGCGCGGCATCTCCAACTCCACGAACAGCGGCAGCGTCAGCACGGCATGCGGAGTCGCCCCGCCGCGGACGGCAACGTCGTCGCCGAAGCTCACGTGCCAGGGAGGTCGCGGCGGCGGTGGAGCAGGCGCCGGGCGCGGCGCGATCAGAACCGGCCTCTGCACGGGCACTGGAGCGGGAGCGGGCGGCGGAGCAGGCGGCGGCGCGGAGCTCTTCGCGGCGGGCGCGGGGGGCAGCGGCTTGGTGGAAGCCAGCGGATCCAGGGTCAGCGCCGTGACCAGCGCGAGGGCTGCGACGACCTCCTGGCAGGTGTCGCCGGACACTTCGCGATGGGAGAGCCGGCCGCCCCTATCGGCGATCTCGAGGCGCCCGGCGAATCCCCCGCCGTCAGGGACGATCGTGACGAGCAGCGCCCGGCTGCCCGCCTCGCCGGGGGTGGCGATCCGGGCTCTGCTGGTCCGCGCGAGGATCTGCGAGCTGAACGCGGACTCGGCGGGACAGCCGGCGGGCGCGTGATAGCTGATGCGGATCGGAGCCACCGGCGGATCGGCAAGAGCCGGCCGGGCAGCCGCGAAGGCGATCAGCGCAGCCGCTGTCAGCGGGCGGAGCGACACGCCGCTTCATACCGCAGCGCGGCGCGGCGCTCGACCGTTGTCGGAAATCGACCTGGGTCGCACAAGCGCCGGGGATAGAGCAGAGCGCGCGAGCGTATCAGCATGCGGCGCGGCGGATGTTGCGTCCCGTGGGTCCCACGGTGGCCCGGATGGTGGCTGTCGGCCCGGAAGTGGCGCCGCAAGGAAGGCTTGTTTCATGTCCAGGGGTTGGTTCGGAATCGGGCTGGCGGTGGGGATCGCCGCATTCGGCACGACCGCGTGCGGCGGCAACAGCAACGGCGCGCTGTTCAACAACAATCCGGACGGCGGGGGCAGCGGCGGATCTGCCGGCAGCGCGGCCAGCGGCGGGGCGGGCGGCAGCTCGGGCAGCGGCGGAACCTCCGGCAGCGGCGGAACCGCTGGAACCGCCGGCAGCGGCGGAACCGCGGGCAGTGGTGGAAGCTCCGGCAGCGGCGGCACGGCGGGCAGCGGCGGCTCCGGCGGCTCCGGCGGCTCCGGCGGATGCACGGGCAACGGCGACTGCGACGACGGCATCGCCTGCACGCTGGACTTCTGCGTGAGCGGCGCGTGCTCGCACGCCGCGGGCCCGAGCAGCGGCGCGACGGCGTGCCCGACGGGACAGTACTGCGACGTCAAGAGCGGCTGCACCGCGAGCCCGGCGTGCTCGGGTGACGCGTCGTGCATCGCGCAGTTTGGCGGCGACGCCTGCAACACGAACGTGCATTGCGACCTTGCGACGGACACCTGCGTGTTCGGCACGCTCGACAAGGACGGCGACAACCATCCGCCGGTCATCTGCGGAGGCGACGACTGCAACGACTCGGCCGGCACGGTTTTCCCGGGTCACGCCGAGGTGTGCGACGGCCTCGACAACGACTGCGACGGGAAGATCGACAACGGCGCCACCTGCAACGGCCTCGAACAGTGCGTGAGCGGCGCCTGCACCTGTCCCGCCCAGAACCAGTGCGGCAGCGACTGCGTCGACATGCAGACCGACCCCCAGCACTGCGGAGGCTGCGCGTCCGTGTGCGCTACCGGATATTCGTGCGTGGGCGGCCACTGCAGCTGCAGCAAGACGTCCTGCAACGGCGCCTGCGTCGACACGCAGACCGATCCCCAGCACTGCGGAGGCTGCAGCACCGCGTGCGGCACCGGCGAAACCTGCTCGGGCGGAAAGTGCGTGTGCGACGCGGGCTACACCAACTGCGGCGGGCTCTGCGTCGATACGAAGACCGACTCGCAGCACTGCGGCAACTGCGGCACGACGTGCCAGGCCGGCACGGGCTGCGTCAACGGCGGGTGCACCTGCAAGCAGCCGGGCATCCTGCTCCTGCTCGACATGTCCGGCTCGACGAGCACGGGGCTCGGCTCCGGCACACGCTGGTCGGAGATGTCCGCCGCCGTCACGACGTTCGTGAAGCAGGCTGCTTCAGCCGGGATCTACGTTGGCGTGCAGTACTTCCCCATTCCCCAGTCCTGCACCACCAGCACCGACTGCGGCAGTCTCGACACCTGCACGAACAACCAATGCTCGTATACGGATTCGTGCACGAACGGCGACTACGCGAAGCCGGACGTGAAGATGGGCGTGCTGCCGGGCGCGGCATCCGCCGCGGTGTCGTCGCTGTCGGGCCACACCACCCCCACAGGCTCCACGCCGATGACGCCGGCCATCTACGGCGCGACCGGCTACATGAAGACGTGGGGCACGCTGGGCGCCGGACAGGGCTCGACCCTGGCCGTGGTCATGATCACCGACGGCTCGCCCAACATCTGCACGGGGTACGACACCGTGCAGTCGGCTATCGATGCCGCAAACACAGCCGCGACGGGCACGCCTGCGGTGAACACCTACGTGATTTCGGTCGGAAGCGACGAAGCGACCACGACCTGGGACAGCATCGCGGTCGGCGGCGGAACGACGGCCGCGTACAACACCGGCGCGACCGGTCAGAGCGCCATCGTGACGGCGCTCGACAAGATCCGCGATTCGCTGAAGTGCCCGTAGCCTACTCTGCCGGCGCAAACCGGTTGCCTCCGGCCTGCTTGGCTCGATAGGCGTTCTCGTCGGCGCGGCGGATCGCACCGCGGGCGTCGTCCTCCGGCTCGGCAACGGCGACGCCGACGCTGGCCGTCACCGCGACGCCGTCGGAGAAGCCGTCCGCCGCGAGCCGCACCGCCTCGACCACGCGACCGGCAGCGGCGCGGGCGGCTTCAACCCCGGTGTCCGGAAGCACGATCAGGAATTCGTCGCCCCCGTAGCGACCGGCCAGGTCGACCTCCCGCGTGGTGTTCTGGATAGCGTCGGCGATAGAGCGCAGAAGATCGTCGCCGCGCACGTGGCCGTGCTCGTCGTTGACGCGCTTGAAGTTGTCGAGGTCGATCATCAGAAGCGAAAATCCGTGATCGCGCCGGGCGCGCGCCAGCTCGTGCTCGACGCGTTCGAAAAGGTGACGGCGGTTGTAGAGATTGGTGAGCGGGTCGCGCTGGCTCAGCTCTTCCAATCGTTGGTTGACGCGCACGAGCTCCGCCTCGCGCTCGCGAAGCGCCTGGGCCAGCTGTGTTACCACCAGCGTGGTCAGTGCCATCAGGATCGCGACCACCGTGATTGCGAGCGTGGCGCCGCGCCAGTCGGCTCGGTAGCCCGGAAACCACGGTGGAGCGGCGGGCCCGTAGGGGAGCACGCCTTCGACCTCCGCGAACAGGACGGCGGCGTAGGCCGCGACCCCGATCGCGGCCAGCGCGATCGCGACGCGGCGCCGATGCAGGAGCCCCATCACGATCGCGATCACGACGTACACCGCCACGAGCGGCGTGGACGCCGATCCGACGCGCTGCACGATGAACGTGAGCATCGCCAGATCCACCACGCCGCCCAGGAACGCCCGCCAGCTTCCGCCGATCCCGCGCTTGATCAGGATCTGGATGCCGAGCGCGGAAACGATGTACGCGGTGAAGACCGGCCAGTAGCGACCCAGCCGCGGCATGGCGAGCGGCGCCATGGCGAGCCCGAATACGCCGAGAACAATGCGTGCGAACCCGGCCCGGTATGCCTGTTCGCCGCTGCCCCCGGTGGCCATCGCCGCATCGTAGCGCGGCGCGCCGATGCCAGGGAGCCCGCGAGCTCAGATCCCGTCGATGATCGCGTTGAACGTCGCGCTCGGGCGCATTGCCTTGGTCGCGAGCTCGACGCTCGGCAGGTAGTAGCCGCCGATGTCCACCGGCGCGCCCTGCGCGGCCATCAGCTCGGCGGTGATCTTCTGCTCGCTGTCCGCCAGGGCCTTGGCGACGGGTGCGAACTTCGCCTTGAGCTCGGCGTCCTCGCCCTGCGCGGCGAGCGCGTCGGCCCAGTAGCGCGTGAGCCAGTATTGGCTGCCGCGATTGTCGATCTCGTTGACCTTGCGGGACGGCGACTTGTTGTTCATCAGGTACGCCGTGGTCGCGTCGTCCAGCGCCTTGCCGAGGATTCGCGCCCGCTCGTAGCCGTAGTGGTCGGCCAGGTGCTCGAAGCAGACGGCCAGCGCCAGGAACTCGCCCAGCGAATCCCAGCGCAGGTGCCCCTCCGCCAGGAACTGCTGCACGTGCTTGGGCGCCGAGCCGCCCGCGCCCGTCTCGAACAGCCCACCGCCGGCCATCAGCGGCACGATCGAAAGCATCTTCGCGCTCGTGCCGACCTCGAGGATCGGGAAGAGATCCGTGAGGTAGTCGCGGAGCACGTTGCCCGTGACCGAGACCGTATCTTGACCCTCCTTCAGGCGGCGGAGCGCCATCTTCGTCGCCTCCACGGGCGACATGATCTCGATCGTGAGCCCCTTCGTGTCGTGCTCGCCGAGATGGCGCTTCACCTTGGCGATGAGCTCGCGATCGTGAGCGCGCTTCTCGTCGAGCCAGAACACCGCGGGTACGCCGGTCGCGCGTGCGCGCGTCACCGCGAGCTTGACCCAGTCGCGGATCGGCGCGTCCTTGGCCTGGCAGGCGCGCCAGATGTCGCCGGCCTGCACGTCGTGCTCGATGAGCGCCTTGCCCGAAGCATCCACGACGCGGACCTTGCCGTCGGACGCGATCTCGAACGTCTTGTCGTGCGAGCCGTATTCCTCGGCCTTCTGCGCCATCAGCCCGACGTTCGAGACGCTGCCCATGGTGCGCGGATCGAACGCGCCGTGCTGCTTGCAGAACTCGATCACCGCTTCGTACACGCCGGCGTAGCTGCTGTCGGGAATGACCGCCAGGGTGTCCTCCATCTCGCCCTTGGCGTTCCACATCTGTCCGGAGGCGCGGATCATCGCGGGCATCGAGGCGTCGACGATGATGTCGCTCGGCACGTGCAGGTTGGTGATGCCCTTGTCCGAGTTGACCATCGCAATGCCCGGCCCGCGGTCGTAGACGGCCTGGATATCGGCCTGGATGGCCTTCTGCTCGGCCTCGGGCAGCTCCTTGATGCGCGCCACCACGTCACCGAAACCGTTGTTCACGTTGGCGCCGAGCTTGTCGAACGTGGCGCCGTATTTCTCGAACACGTCCTTGAAGAACACGCGCACGGCATGGCCGAAGATGATCGGGTCGGAGACCTTCATCATCGTGGCCTTCATGTGCAGCGAGAACAGCACGCCGCTCTTTCTCGCCTCCTCCACCTGCCGGGCCAGAAACGCCTCGAGCGTCTTGACGCTCATGCACGTGCCGTCCAGCACTTCGCCTTCGAGCAGCTCGAGCTTGTCCTTGAGCACGGTGGTCTTGCCGTCCTTTGCGACGTGCTCGATGCGCACGCGGGTGGCCGCGGGAACGGTGACGGACTTCTCGTTGTGGAAGAAGTCGCCCTGGCTCATGGTGGCGACCCGCGTCTTCGAGTCGCCGGACCACTCGCCCATGGAGTGCGGGTGCTTGCGCGCGTACTCCTTGACCGCACGCGGCGCGCGCCGGTCGGAGTTGCCCATGCGCAGCACGGGATTGACGGCGCTGCCCATCACCTTGCCGTAGCGCGCCTTGAGCGCGCGCTCGTCGTCGTTCTTCGGCTCCGCCGGGTAGTCGGGCACCGCGTAGCCGTTGTCCCTGAGCTCCTTGATGGCCGCGACGAGCTGCGGCACCGACGCGCTGATGTTCGGCAGCTTGATGATGTTGGCGTCGGGCGTCAGCGCCAGCTCGCCGAGCTCGCCGAGGGCGTCGGGGACGCGCTGTTCTTCCTGCAGGTAGTCGGGGAAGAGCGCCAGGATGCGACCCGCCAGCGAGATATCCGGGCTCTCCACCGCCAAGCCCGCCGATTTGGTGAACGCACGCAGGATCGGCAAGAACGAGTAGGTCGCCAGGGCGGGGGCCTCGTCGGTCTTGGTGTACTGGATGGTGGGCTTGTCGCTCATGGTTGGTCGCTCCTCGTCCCGGGCTCGCGTGTCGGGCCGGACTCGCCGGGAGTGCGATCCCCTACGGGAAGCGCGGCGGATGTCAACTGCGTTCCGCATTTCGACCGACGGTTGTCACACCCGGTCGGGGCGGAGTCACTCGCTCGGCGGTCGCTTGTGCAGCTTGCGCTGCAACGACCGCCGGTGGATACCCAGCCGCCGCGCCGCCTCGCTTACGTTTCCGCCGCAGTCGGCGAGCACGCGCTGGATGTGCTCCCATTCGGTGCGTGCCAGCGAGGGCGCGCGCGCCGTGTCGAGCTCGGTTGAAGGCGGCGCGTTCCCGCGCGCAAACGCGGAAAGTATGTCGTCCACGTCCGCAGGCTTGGGCAGGAAGTACGTCGCGCCGAGCCGCATCGCGTCGATGGCCGTCGCGATGCTTCCGTATCCGCTGAGCACGACGATCTGCATCTGCGGCTCGATGCGTTTGAGCTCCTGGATGAGCTCCAGGCCGCCCTTTCCGGGCATCCTGAGATCGACGACGCAGAGCTCCGGCGGCTCCCGTTCTGCCGCTGCGATCGCTTCCTCGAAGCTCTGCGCGCCCGCCGCCTCGAAGCCGCGCCCGGAGAACGCGCGCACGAGCGTGGGACGCAACACGTCGTCGTCGTCGACGATCAGGATCGACTGTGCTGCAACATCCCCGGTCACAACGAAAGCTCCAAGGTCACGGTCGTACCACTCCCGGGCTGCGACGCGAGCCGCAGCTCGCCGCCCAGCTGGTCGACGATGCTGGAAGCGAGAAACAGCCCGAGCCCCATGCCCTTGCCCGGCGGTTTTGTCGTGAAGAACGGTTCCGTCGCGCGGCGTAGCGCTTCTCCGGACATGCCGGTGCCCTCGTCGTGGACGTCGATCCGCAGGCGACCTTCCACGACGCGCGCCCGGAGCTCGACCTGGCCGCCGGCCGCCGTGGCGTCGAGCGCGTTCGCCACCACGCTGCGGAGCGCCCGCCCCAGCAGCCGGGCGGGCAGGACTAGCGACGCCTCTTCTACGTCGATGGCCACGCGCTCGGCGTCCCTGAGCCCGTCGAGCGCCGCGCCCACGATGTCCGGGAGGCTCGATGGCTCGCCGCCTTCGCCGCGTGGCTGGCCGGTGCCCGCGGCCAGCTCGCCGAGGATGTCGTTGCAGCGGGCAACCTCGGTGCGGATCAGACGGGCGTCGTCGACGTGTCCGGCCTTCGCGCCCTCCAGGCTCCGTTCGAGCTCCTTGGCGACGACCGCAATGGTCGACAGGGGCTGCGCGAGCTCATGGGCCGCGCCGGCAGCCAGCGTTGCGAGCGCGGCCATCTGCTGGTGACGCTGCGCGCTCTCCCTGGCGCGCTCCAGGGCCGCGTCGCGCACGGCCAGCGAGCGCACCACGCGGCTCAGGAAGTAGACGATGAAGCTTGCGGCAATGCCGAGCGCAACCCACATGCCCCGGAGATGCGTCCCGAACTGGCCCGTTGACGCATGGGCGCCCATCGGAAGCGGAACGTACGCGACGAACAGCCCGGCGGAGCAGAGCAGCGTCAGCCCGACCAGGGCCCACGTCAGGCGCGGGCGCAGCACGAGCGTGGCGAGCGCTATGTGGACCAGATAGAGCGAGCTGAACGGATTCGTCGGCCCACCGGTGAAGTACAGGAGCCCGGTGAACAGCAGCAGATCGAAGGTAATGAGCGCGGCGACGGGTGCTTCGCCACACCGCTCCCGGCGCCTGACCCACAGGGCCGCAGCCAGATTGGTCGCTGCCTCGAGCAGGATCAGCCCGAACAGGGGCCCGAGCGGCACGGGAATGTGCATGACGTACTGCACCCCCAGCACCGTCAGCGACTGTCCGGCGATGCTCGCCCAGCGCAGCCGCACCAGCCAGACCAGGTTCAGTCGATGGACCTCCGGGTCGGCGGATCGAGCGGGGACGGCAGGGGCCGGGGCCACGCCCGAGGTGTACACCGGCCCCGCCGGCCCGGACAGCACCGGCGGAGGGGCGGGCGTCGCCAAGGCGAGCACGCGAGCAGAGCGTCCGGTGTTGCGCCGGCTCCACGACGCACAGCGGCTGCCAGGACCCGCGGGCGCGTGAACTACGGGGCAGCGTCCGTTTCCAGCCTGACGTCCAGATTGCCGGCGATCGTCACGGGGCCCTGGGATTGACCGATCGACAGCTCCTTCTCGTTGCCGTCGGCGAGCATCATGTTGAACTTCTCCGCCTTCGTCCCCGCCGTGATGTTGCGGATGACGCGCCCGTTGGCGCTGCTCCCCGCCCGATACTTCCCCATGACCGTGCAGGTGAACGTCATGGGCTGGTGGCCCGTCGGCGAGGTGATCGAGAGGTGCAGCTCTGCGTTGCCCTTTTCATCGAGCAACTTGCCGCTGACGTCGACATCGAGCGGGCGCGTCCCGGCGGGCGCAGTGCAGTGGATGTTCACGTAGTGCTGGTCGAGCGAGTACGAGCTCTGCACCGTTCCGTGACCGGTGATGGTGTCGTCCTTGTTGATGTGGAGCGGCACGGTTCCGGAGATGGTCTGCAGAAAGCCCTTGTCCGGCATGCCCATCGGGTGGACGAAGGCGCTCGAATCGAGATGCATCAGGAACTGGTCGCCGGGGATCCTGATCACGAGTGCGATCGGCATCGAACGGTTGAAGAACGCGTTGGAGGCTAGCATCACCAGGCTGACCTTGATCGGGAACGGAAAGACCACGCCCAGAATGGTGAACGTCTGGTCGATCCACCTCTCCGGCTTGCGCTTGGGCTTTCTCACCTGGAAGGTCGCGCGCGCCTTGCCGTCGGAATCGGTCAGCTCGCCGTTGCCGGCGTTCAGGATGCCCTGGAGCTTGTGGGCGACGCCGGACAGATCGACGTGGCCACCGAAGGTCGGCAGGGTGATCGGCTCGCCTTTGTCGGTGGTGAACTTGCCGTGCTTGGGGTCGTAGACGCCCGTGTGGTGCCAGTCGACGATCACCTTCTTCACGGGGCCGTGCGGCGGCAGGTCCTCGAGCCCCGCCATGGTTCCGGAGGGGTCGGTGGCTTCCAGACACTTGACGACCCGACTCAGTTCGTCCTTTTCCACGGGCAGCGCGCTCTGCACGAGGATGCGGTATTTGGCCGGCCCATCGCCGTAGGCCACGCGCGTCGGCCGCACGTCGCCCTGCACGTCGATGAACGCCGCGATGCCCATGCCGGTGAGCCCGTCCATGATCGTGCCCGCGAGGTTGGCGCCCTTCATGTACGGCCCCAGGTCGCCGGCGAACTTGGTGAACTTCTCCGCCGTGCCGAGCGCGCCGGTGATCTTGCTGCCCCAGCTCATGGCCTTTCCCAGCCACTTCGCTTCCTTGCTCGACGACTTGAACGCGCCGCCCATCCATCCGCAAGCGCTGTCGAGCGCGCCACCGATGTCGTTTCCGACTGCGCCTTTCTGTTTGAGCAACTGCTGCTGCTGCTGGAGCAGTTTCTGCCTCTCCTGCAGCAGCTTCTGGACGTTCGCGGGCAGCTGGGTGCCCGGCGGCATCCCGGGCAGGGACGGCACGGCCGACGCGGCGGGCGCCGGAGCGCGCGGCATCGCATCCGCTTCAACCAACATCACGCCCAGGATGAGCGTCGCGGCGGGATCGAGCAGCGGGGCCGGGCGGATCTGGTCGCGGGCACGGAGATCGGCGTCGAGCGCTGTGCCCAGAATCGCCAGCGGCGTGTGCGAGCCCTTGGTTGCTTCGTCGGCAAAGCCTTCCGCGAGGGCTCCGAGGTCAACGTCGATTGTGCCGGTCTGCCTTCCGGCGAATCCCGCGACCACTACCGGCGTGGGCCGCAGGTCGCCGAGCGTCGTCGCGCGCGCGATGCCGGACACCACCGGCTCCCAGAGCCAGAACTGCTTCGGCACGGGCCCGGTCAGGATGCCGGGAGTCACCAGATCGCTTCCGGAGCGATTGACCACCGGTACGTAGACTCGCGCGAGCAGGCTGGTCAGCATACCTGCCAGCTTCTGCGGGTCCTTCTCCTTGACGGCTGCCTCGCCCACGACGCGCGCTGCCGCGATGTCGTCGTTCGGCAGCTTCGCGGGCTCGAGCGCGTGCAGGGGCTGGGCCTTGGCCGCGCTCTTGTGATGACACCCCCCGATCAACAGGGCCGCCAGCAGCGGCGCCCACAACCGGCGTACAAGCATCCCGACAGGATAGCCGACAGGCCCGTCCGGCGGCTACAGCCACGTGCGGAACGCACCCTTTACACAGCGAACAGGACGTGCGGCGCCTCAGCCGCTGACGCAGGTGCCGGTGCAGCCGCCGCTTCCCCGCGGACGGGCGGCGCGTTTGGGGTTAGTCTAGGCGCGTGCTCTGCCTCTACTACACTCCGCTTTCCACGTTTTCCCAGCGCGTGCGCATCGCGCTCGACGAGAAGGGCATCGAGGCCGAGCTCGTTTCGCTCGATTTCCTGAAGCGCGAGCACCGCGCTCCCGGATACCTCGCGAAGAATCCGTACCACCGCGTGCCGACGCTCGAGCACGACGGGTTCATCCTGTACGAGTCGACGGCCATCCTCGAGTACCTCGAAGCGATCCATCCGGAGCCCGCGCTGGTGCCGTCCGAACCGAAGCTCCGCGCGCTGGTCTCGATGCACATGAAGATCTGCGACGTCGAGTTCGGCAGCCAGACGCGCCCGCTGATCTTCCCCAGGCGCTTCTTGCCAAAAGAGCGCTGGGACATGGAAACCATGAGCGCGGCGCAGAAGCAGGTGAACCAGCATCTGACGATCCTCGACGGCCAGCTCGGCGACAGCACCTGGCTCGTGGGCGACGCGTTCTCGCTCGTGGAGGTGTGCTACGCGCCGCTGGTGCGCTTCCTCGACGAGCTCGGCCTCGAGCCGCCGCCGCGTATCCGCGCCTGGGCCGATCGCATTCTGGCCCGCCCCAGCGTCAAGAAAACCTGGCTCGAACGCTGAGCTACGGCGTGACGACCACCCTGAGCGCGCTTTCGCCCGGGATGTGCAGCGTCGTCTGCCCCGGCTGCATGCCCACGACCACGTAGCTTGTCGGGGGCAGGACGCCGTTCAGGAAGCCCTCGAGATGGTTCAGGTGCGCGGCGTAGACCCTGGCCACCTTCTGGTCGTCGACCGTGGCCTGACCGGCGGCGCACGGATTGCCCCAGGCGGTGGTGCACTCGAAGCCGAGCGCGACGCCCTGCGAGACGGTGAGCGTGTCGTGCGCGTTGTCGAGCGCCGCGGTGCGGCTCGGCACCGACGGCGTGACCGCGTGATAGCTCGTGCACGCGCTGCACGCGATCGCAGCAAGTAGCAGCAGCTGGGCTTTCACGACGCACCTCCCGCGGGCAGCACGCTGAGCGGCATCGTCACCGTCACGTTTGCGAGCTTCACGCTCAACGTCGCCTTGCCGGCCTTCGTCGCGACCAGGCGACGCCGCTCCGGGATGCCTTCAGCCAGCACGCGCGCGATCGGCGGCTCGACCGACCATTGTCCCTCGATCGTGCCGGCCAGCTCCTGCGCGCGGTAGTAGACCTTCGGCGCCAGCATCGCCGACTCACCCACCATGAGGTCCATCTCGTTGCGCACCTCGCCCATGTCGCGCCCATCGTCGTACAGCCGATGCAGCGTCGCACGCGACGCCCGCTCTACCCAGAGGTGATAGAAATCGAGCACCTGGCCTTCCTTCGTCGTCACCAGGATGGCGCTGACACCCGGCGTGCGCCCCGTCAGCCGTCCGCCGTCGGCCGCCACGACCGCCGGGCGAGCCGACACCAGCACGAGCGTCGGCGAAGCCGTGCCCCTGAGGTCCATGTGCACGTCCGGCTGGATCGACGCCCCCACCGCCAGCGGAGCGTCCAGCTGCTTGGCGTCGTCGGCGTTCTTCGCGGCCATCGTGCCCTGACCCATCGCCATGCCCGCGCACCCCGCCATAGCGGGCGCAAGGAGCATCGCCCCCAGAAGAAAGTAGCTCTGCATCGGGAATTTCCGTCCTTTCACGCCGTACAACGGCGCGTGCGGGCAGTGCTTACATCTCCGGCCGCGGTAGGGGCTGGTCCTGGCAGCCGCTCGCGCTCCACAGGTCCGTCACGACACCGGACCCTCCTGGCGTCGCGCGTTCGACGCACCGCAGTGCGCGGCGGGTGTTCCGTGCACGTGCCGGACCTGTCGCCGGCCATTGAGAGCCGCGTCGATCGCGGCTATGGGTCGCCGCAATGCTGACACGTCGGGGTGTGCTGGGATTGGCCGTGGTCTCTTCTCTTGCCGCCGCCTGCGAGGCGCTGGGCATCCACGGCAAGGTCGTGACGACGATGACGAAGAACGGTCACACCACCGTTCACGAGCGCGACTTCAAGAACTGGGACGAGTTCGAGGACGCGATGGGCGAGGTCGGAACGGACTTCTCCGAGTTCGCGAAGGACGTGGGCGAGGTCACCGCGCAGCTCATCAAGAAGCTGACCGACGTGCCGCCGCCCGGCAAGGTGCGCCTCGGGCAGCTCGACCCGTCGCTCAAGCCCTACGAAGGCAACGTGAAGTACGACTACATCAAGGTCGCCACGATGCAGCCGAACCCGGCGTACGATTTTACGTACGTGCAGATCGGCATGAAGGAGTACGACGACTTCTTCCGCTCCTCGGCCGAGATGTACGGCACCGCGTACCAGCTCATGGAAACGGGCCGGCACATCATCCTGGCCAAGAGCGCAGCCGCCGGCGAGGACCCGCCGAGCAATGTGGACAACGGCACGAAGAAGCTGCCCAAAGCCGATGTGCAGAGCGCTCTGGATACGCTCACGTCCGATTCAAAGCCGGAGATCGCCGAGCAGGCCAAGCAGCTCGCCGAGCTCTACAAGTCGGTCGTCACGCTCGGCGCCCAGCTTGCCGCGAAGACCGAGCAGACCGTTTCCACAGGCGCCGCTCTGGTCGCCAGCGCGCCCAAGCAGATCCTCAATCCGAAGCTGGTCCTGCACCTCAAGCTGATCGTCAAGGGCCTCGCGCAGAGCCTCGACCTGGTGAAAGACACCGGCGAGCTGCTGGTGAAGATCGTCTGAGCGGCGGACTACTCGCGCGTCTCGTCCCACAGTCCGTCGCGCTTGCGATCGGCGGCGCGGCGGCGCTGGAGAGCGCCCGAGGCCTGCGCGACGCGCAGGGAATCCTCCAGCCACCGGAGTCTCTCGGCCGGCGTTGCGCGGAGCCCGAGCAGGAACTTCCGCCGCCGTGCGGCAGCGAACCCGCACTCCCACCCGTCGTCGTCGCTACTCATCGGACCCACGCTTGCGTTCCAGGATGGCTTCCAATGCCTCGATATCTTGAACGTCCTGCGGGCGTCCGGCAAGGCGCTTGAGTGCAATGAGATCCGGGATGGAGGCGATCCGGATCGGCACCTGGTCCAGCGCAATTTCCTCGGAGCGACCCCAGAGCTCGTCGAAGGGAATGGGATGCGTGACGAAGACATCGACTTCAAGCAGCGGCTCGGCGGGGTCCCAGAGCGAGAACACCTGCATGCCCTTGTCCTCTACCCATTGGCGTCGCTTGCCTGCATCGGCGAAGTCTCTGGCCTGCACAGGCGCGCGTGGCCTGAGTCCCAGACCTTCCAGAGCCCGCATCGCCTTGTCGGCCTCGTCCGGCTCCAGGTCCACGACCAGATCGATGTCGGCCGTCAGGCGCGCGTAGCCATGCAGAACGGTAGCGAGCCCGCCCACCACGACGTAGCGCGCCCCCGCGTCGTGGAGCGCCCGGAAAACCCGCTCGTAGATGGTCACGTCGCAGCCTACCGTGGTGATTCGACCTTGGACAACAGGCCCTCGGATGCAAATGTGGGCGCAGCCCTCCGGTAGGCTGGGGGCACCCACCGGGATCCGATCGAAAGGGGGTTCACCATGAGAATCGCATTCCTGTCGGCCGGCGCGTTGCTTGTGATAGCGGGCTGCACCGTCAAGTCCGGGAGCGGACCGATGCCGGAGACGGCGCCGGGCTCCTCGACCTCGTCGTCGTCGGCCTCACCTTCGTCGCCTGGCGAGGCGGCGGGCGAGAGCTCCGGCGCGCTTTCAAACGCCAACGGCGAAGGCGAAGGCAGCGCGAGCGGCAACGCATCCGGCTCCGTCACAGCCGAGAGCAGCACTTCCGCTTCCGGAGGCACGGCGTCGGTGAACGCTTCCGCGGGGTGCGCGGCCGGCAACTGCAAGCTCTCGTGCAAGGCTGGCGGCACCTGCAACGAAAATTGCGCGGGCGGCAACTGCGACATGAAGTGCGACAAGGGCACGAACTGCACGCTGGGCTGCGCCGGCGGCAACTGCCGGACGCAATGCGCGGCGGGCGCCACGTGCAACGTCACCTGCCAGGGCGGCAACTGCAAGACCACGTGCGTCAAGGGCGCCACGTGCAACGTCACCTGCCAGGGCGGGCACTGCAAGACGCAATGCGCGGCGGGCGCCACCTGTCACGTCAGCTGTCCCGGCGGCCACTGCAAGAACCTCGGTCCGGGTCTCGAGGGCGAGCACGGGCACGAGCACGAGCACGGCCCGGAAGCCTCGAAGCACGGCGGCAAGAAGTAGGGCGGCAACGTCGGGCTCTCGTGGTCGAAAACGCCGCCTTCCCGCTCCGCTCTCCGCGCCGCGGGCACACTGCAACGCTGCTCGTCGATGGGCGCGTGCTGCTCGCGGGCGGCGCGAAACCGGTCACTCCGGAACGCGCCGCGGTCTGCGACTTCGACGATCCCTGCTCGCTCGCGAGCGCGGAAATCGTCGACCCGGAAGCGCTCTCGTCCGAGCTCATTGCGCCCATGCTCCAGGCGCGCGAATCCCATGCGGCGGCGCTTGTTCCGGGCGGTGTGCTCGTCATCGGTGGCGTGCTCTCCGGTGGCGGTTGCCTGCGCACACCCGGCTCGGTGGAGCGGTTCGACCTTGTTACCGGGAGATGGTCGGCGCAACCGTCGATCGCTGGCCTGCTCGCGCCCAGCACAACCGAGCTCGCTTCGGGAGGGATCCTGCTCGCGGGGGGGCTGGGCGAGCGGGTGACTGCGAGTGTCTCTATCCGGGAGCACGCAGCAGCGACGTGGCGCGCGGGCGCCGGGCTCTTCCGCGGGCGCTACCTGCACGCCGCCGAGCTGCTCGCCGACGGCCGCGTGCTCGTCGCGGGCGGGCTCGGCCAGACGCCGGATGGCACGCTGGTCGCTCTGGCTTCCGCTGCCATCTACGACGCGCAGAAGGACGCCTGGAGCGAAGCTGCACCAATGCACCACGCGCGCGCCGAGCCGTCGCTGACCCGGCTGGAGGACGGTTCCGTGCTCGCGCTCGGCGGCTACGGCGACGACCCGTCCGTCCTTGCTTCCGCCGAGCTGTACGATCCGGAGACCGATACCTGGACGGAAGTCGGGGCCATGCACCGCGCACGCGTCAACCACACGGTCACCTCGCTGCCCAACGGCCGCGCGCTGGTCGTCGGCGGTATCGGCGGCCAGGTCGACGCTCCTTCCACGCCGTGGCCGGAGGCGGAGCTCTTCAACCTCGAGACGCAGAGCTTCGGGATCGTCGCATCGCGCGCGCCCCGCGCCGGGCACACCGCAACGCGACTCGGCGACGGCCGCGTGCTGATCGCCGGCGGCGGGCCGCAGACGGCGGAAATCCTGGCCGCGTGAGCGCTACGGGCAGGTGAGGCCCAGTGCCGGCGCAGAGCGCTTGTACGTCTTGAGCGCCTCCGCGCAGGCGATCGCCGGAGCCGTCTTCAGGTTATCGCAGCTGCTCATGTCCGTCTGGCCGCTCTTGGCGAGCATCTTCTTGCAGCACGCCGCGGCGGCGACGCAATCGGCTCCGCCCGGAGTTGTCGCCTTCTTCGCCATGTACGAGGCAACGCCACCCGACGCCAGCGCGAAGATCACACCGCCGGCGCCGATGAGCGCGAGACAGCCACAGCCGAACAGCGCGTACTTGACTCCCGGCTTCATCTTGGCGGGCGGTGCACCACCGGCGCCGGGCGGCGTCATACCCGGAGGCGCTCCGCCCGGGGCTCCGTAACCACCGGCCGGCGGTGCGCCCGGTGCACCCGGCGCACCTGGCGGACCATAACCTCCGGGTGGCGGTCCATATGGAGAAGGGCCACCGGGGGGCCCATATCCGCCTTGTTGCGCCTGGGTTCTGTCAAGCATGGCAGAGGACGCTATCACGTTGCCGGGTCGCGGAACATAGAAGTGCGTGGGCGGCGGATTCTGGACCTTCCGCATTCCGCAACGCAGCGCTGCCGGATTGGCAATCGTCGGCTATGCTCCCATCCGATGAGGAAACGCCGGCTTGTCGGGATCGCACTGCCCCTGGTAGTGACGGTGGGCTGCAAAGCGGGCCCGACCGACGGCGCGCACCACCGGGAAAATGCGGTGGATCCCCCCGCGGCGACGCCGCATGCGGCAGCGCCGGCGGCACCACGCGCCGCTCCGCCCCCCCGGCCCCACGCGACAGGGGAAAGCTGGAACGGCACGCAGATCGACTGGGTCGACTACGATCAGGGACTCGCCCGCGCGAAGACACAGCACAAGCCGGTGTGCCTGGTGTTCTTCGCAACCTGGTGCCCGCACTGCAAGAACTACAGCCACGTGTTCGAGGATCCGCGTGTGGTTGTCGAGGCGAAGAAGTTCGTGATGGTCCACATCGACGTCGACCGGCAACCCGACGTGGCGCGGCGCTACTCCCTCGACGGGAGCTACATCCCACGCACGTACTTCATCTCTCCCACCGGGAAAGTCGCGCGGGACATCCGGGCTCCGCGGGACCGCTTCCAGTACTTCTACGACGAGCACGACCCGGCAAGCCTGCTCGGCGGCATGCACCAGGCCGAGAAGCTGGTCGACTGAAGTCTACCCCGGAGATCCACCGAACCACGCCGTCCGCCTCGATTTCGACGAGCATCGCCGGATCGCTCAGCCGTTTGACCAAGACCATCGACGACTGGCTCGCGTCGTTCGCGCCCGCCTGGGCGTAGGCGTGACGCGTCGCAGTGCCCCGGAAGCGGCCTGGCCCGCCGCTGAAAATCCGCTCGCCGATCACCCCTGGGGGTGATGCGCAGCGCGCAGAAATCGTCTTGGATGAGAGGTTGGAGTGGAACGCGCAGCGAGCATGCAGCAGCAAGCAGTCCAACCGGCGGGGGCATGGGATGGGTGACGGGAAGAGGAGCCGGACTATCCGGCAAATAGGCGGCGAAGTCTGGATCGAGCTCCAGGCTGCCATTCCAGATCCTGAATCCGACTGGCGAACCAGAGACAGGATCATCGAGGTCGTCATGGCGGTATTGGCGCGGCACGCGGGGTCGACGATCGAGAATGACGCCGATCTGCCCGTCGATCCGCTCCCCGCAAAGCCCCCGGGCGCGCGCTGATCCGGCACCGGGCGGCCCGTGATCCTCGACGCGACGCTGGATTGCCCGAGTGGGACCGCCAGGCTAGCCTCCGTACGTGGATGCCCCACGCAGATTGCCGGCGGACGCGCTCGGCCTCGGCCTGAGGCTGCCGCACTACCCATACCTGTTCGATCACTGGCCCGACGTCGGCTACTTCGAGGTCATCAGCGAGAACTTCCTCGGCGACTCGCAGGGACCGCGGGACAAGCTGGATCGGGTGCGGGGGCGGTATCCGATCGTATTGCACGGCGTGGGGCTGAACCTGCTGGGGCATGCGCCGCTCGACGAGGACTACCTGGACGACCTGTGCCGTCTCGCCGACTACGTCGATGCGCCGTTCGTGAGCGATCACCTGTGCTGGACCGGGGCGCACGGCGTCTCGCACCACGACCTTCTGCCGACACCGTACACGGCCGATCTCGTGGGCTTCGCCGCCGAGCGCGTCCACGAGGTGCAGGAGCGACTGGGGCGTCCCTTCGGGCTCGAGAACCTGTCGAGCTACGTCGAGTTCAAGGCCTCCACGATGACCGAGTGGGAGTTCTACACGGCCGTGGTCCGCGAGGCGGGCTGCTCGTTCATGCTCGACGTGAACAACATCTACGTCTCCAGCGTGAACCACGGTTTCGATCCGGAGGCGTACCTGGCAGCGATCGATTTCTCGCGCGTGCTGCAGGTGCACCTGGCGGGCTACTCGCGCGAGCCCAACGGAACCATCGTCGACACGCACGATCATCCAGTCTCCGACGCGGTCTGGGCGCTCTACCGCCAGGCGTGGCAGATGGGCGGGCCGTTCCCGACGCTGCTGGAGTGGGACGCGCACATCCCGCCGATGCCCGAGGTGCTCGCAGAGCTCGACAAGGCAAGGCAGGTGCGAGCATGAGCGGTCCCGCATGGCTCGCCGAGCTGCAGGCGCGCTTCGGGGCGATGATCCGCACTCCGCTCGATCGCGAGACGGGCACGCTCACCGCGACGCCGTCGGAGTACGACCCGCGCCTGCTGGACGAAGCGCGCGACGGGCCGGCAGCCACCGCCACCGAGCGGTTGGCCGTCTACAACCGCCAGTACTGGTTCCGGCTCTTCACCGTGATGCACACGGCCTTCCCGCTGACCACGCGCCTCTGCGGCCACTGGCACTTCAACGACTACGCCGCGCGCTTCCTGCTCGCAAGCCCACCCGGGACCTGGGATCTCGACGACGTGCCGGACGGCTTCGAGGTGTACCTGGAGCAAACGCTCGACGGCGATGTGGAGCTCGGCAAGGGGCGCCGCGTGGAGCGCGAAGCGCTGGTGGAGGCCGCACGGCTCGACGCGGCGTGGCGCCGCGTGTTCGGCGCGCCGCGAGTCACGCCGTACCATCCCGGCGCCGACGACGCCGCTCGCCTTCCCACCTCGCGGCTCCTGCCGTCTCCGGCCGTGGCCGTCGTCGTGGAGCACTGGCCGCTCTGCGAGCTCCGCCGCAGCATCGGGAGCGACTCCGGCGAGGCGGCTGTGCCGCTGCCCCCGCGGCTCGATTCCGCTAGAGCGTGGGCGCTCGTCCGCCGCCCCGAAGGCATCGGCCAGCTCGCGCTAGAAGCCCGCGAAGCCGAGCTGTTCAAGTTGCTTGGGCGCTACGTCGTACAGGACGCTCTCGCCCGGCTCGAGGCAGCCTGCGACGAAGTCGAACGCGCCACGCTACCCGCCAAGGCGCAGCACTGGCTCGCGCGCAGCGTGGAGCTCGGGTTCTGGATCGGGCTCGCGGAGGAAGGAGCCGGCGCCAGCGCCGGCTTCTAGCCGGTTCCGCCGTCGCCGTTGCTGGTTCCGCCGTCGCCGTTGCAGACGACGCAGCTGTAGCCCGCGCAGGTGTTGACGCCACGGCACGTGTGTTCGGTGAGCTGCGGCGGGTTGCCGGAGATGGTGCCGTCGTCGTAGGAAAACCCCATACACGTGGCGTGACCGCTGCACTCCGCGACGACCTCGAAAACCCCTCCCTTTGCGTCGCACATCGCCTTGAACTGGGCTTCGGTCAGGGTCTCGACCGTGGTGGAAGTGACCGTGCGCACATCCGCAGGATTGCTGCAGTAGAAGGGCGCCGACCCATCCGCGCCCGCGTCGGTCGCGCTGCCGCCGCTGCCGCCGCTGCCGCCGCTGCCGCCGCTAGCCGGGCCGGAGCCGCACGCGGTGCCGAGACACAGCAGACCACCGAGCGCGGCGGACAGGAGCGCATGACTAGCAGCGAAGCGGGTGCGGGGATCGGGTGTAGGCATCTAGGTGGTTCCCGCGTCTCCACAGACGACGCAGCTGTAGCCCGCGCAGGTATTGAGTCCCTGGCACGTGTGCTGGCTCAGAACCTGCGTGCCGATGTCGTACGAGAAGCCCATGCAGGTGTTGAAGCCGCCGCAGTGGGGCATGATCTCGAATGTCCCGCCGTTCGAGGCGCACAGTCCCTGGAACTGGGCTTGGGTCATGGCGATCGTCATCTGGGAAGTGACCGTTCGAACATCCACCGGAGCATTGCTGCAGTAGACGTACGCCGCCGCGTCGGATGCGTCGGTCGCCGCGTCGGTCGATGCGTCGGCTCCGCCGTCCGTCGCGCTGCCGCCCGTGCCGCCCGTCGCGGTCCCGCCGGTGCCACCCGTCGCGCTCCCTCCAGTGCCGCCGGTTCCGCCGGTCGAGCTGCCGCCGGTTCCGCCCGTGCCGCCCGTCGAGGCGCCGCCCGTGCCGCCCGTCGAGGCGCCGCCCGTGCCGCCCGTCGAGGCGCCGCCCGTGCCGCCCGTCGAGCCGGAATGCGTCTTGTTGCTCGAGCTGCACGCCGTCCCGAGACACAGAAGACCACCGAGCGCGGCGGACAGGAGCGTGTGGCTGGCCACAGTGGACGAGCGGGCGCGTGGTTCGGATGTTTCGTCTGACATGGCAACCTATGAAGGAACGACGCAGCTATAGCCGGCGCAGGTGTTCATGGCTTTGCAGGTGTGCTCCGTGAGGGTCTGCGCCCCCTGATCCCAGGACATCCCCTTGCAGGAATTGGAGCCGCCGCACTCGACAATGACCTCGACCTTGCCCCCGCGGTCGTCACACATCTGTGTGAACGTATCGACGGTCATGTTGGGCACGAGCTTCGAGGAGGTGATGCGACCGTTGGGGTTCGCCGGGCCGCTGGATCCGCAGGCCGCGAGCCCGAGGCACAACAAGCCCCCGAGCCCTGCGGCAAGCAGCGCGCGGCTGGCCGTCGGCCCTCGCGGACCGGCTCCAGAAGCAAAGGACATCGTGCGCAGCATAGCACGACTTGATGATCATCAACCGCAGTGGGGTCCGTGGGCGAAGCCAGCGGCAGGAGATTGCCGCAAGCGCTCTTCCGTCGCGGGCGAGTAGCGCCCGTTGGCGGGAATCGTGTCCTTGGGATGGTTCAGATTCCATAGCTGCTGGAAGGCTTTCACGTCCGCGTGGATCCCGGTCTCGGCGTCCGGTCCCTTGTAGTCGAAGTGCATCCCGTCGACCTTGCCCAGCCAGTGGAACTGCTGCGCCTTGAACGCGGACTTCCACTTGTAGGCCTCGGCGACGTCGAGCGCGAGCCCCGTCTCGTGGTTGCTCTCGCCGGGCAGTGCCGCCAACGTGATCCCGCAACGACGCTTCGAATACCACTCCTGCAACAGGTATTGCTGCGCGACCGTGCGGAGCGCGCTGTTGATGGTCATGGTCTTGTTGCGGTTCGCGTCGAGCACGTTGAGCAGATGCCGGCGCGCGGGCGCCTCGAGATAGAGATACACGTTCGACTTGGTCTTCAGGTTCGGTCGATGCGGGACCGCCACGAAGGCATTCGGATCGAAGCAGTGGGACTGGCGGATGATCTGCCGGCTGAGCCCATCCACGCTCTTCGTGGAGCAGGTGCGGTTGGCCGCCTGCTGCACGGTTCTGTAGCTGACGTGGTGCTCCGGCGCCGGCTCGGTGTCGTGCGGCTGCTCGCCGTCGTCGTAGTCGAGGAAGACGCCTCCATCGACGAACTTCGTCGCGAGCGCCGAGCTCGAGCTGGGCGGCGCAGCGCTGGGAGGCGGCGGCGCGGACCGGGCCGGCGCGTGGGCGATGCTTCCAACCGGTCGCGCGTTCTTGTTCGCGCCCTTCACGATCACGATCACGTCGACGGCGATCACACCGATGATGGCGACGAGCGCCCCGCCAAGAACGAGGGTGCGCCGCGAGGGGCGTGGCAGCGACTGGCGCGGTCCGGGCGCCACGGATGCCGCCGCTTTCGCCGCGATTTCCCCATCGGATTCGCCGCCTGCGTCGGCCGCCTCGGCCTCCCGGGCTTGTGCTTCGTCGCCGGCGGCCTCCGGAGCTTGTGCTTCGTCGGCACCGGCCTCCGCCGCGGCCGCATCTCCGGCGTCCACCGCATCGGCGGCGTTGGCCTCCAACGGACCGTCCTCGCCTTCTCCGGGCGCCTCGGGCTCGGGAACATCCTCCGCCATGGGCTCCCGGCCCTAGCGCGGGCGCCGGCCCAGAGCAACCCGGCGACGGCACGCTATCCCAGGCCGGCGAATATGCGGGCCGCGCGCGCACCATCGCGTGCCACGAGCCGGCCGATGTACGGCTCGATGGCGGCGCGCTCGACGAGCCCGACACCCAGCGCCAGGCGCAGGCTGTAGCCCGCAAGCACGTCGGCGACGGTGAAGCGCTCGCCGCACAGGTAGCCCTCGGCGGGCAGCATCTTCGTCAGCGCGCCTAGCTTGAAGCGGAGCGTCTTCTCGTGCAGCGAGAAGTGCTCGGGCGGCAGGAATCCGGCACGGCTGACCGCACACTCCACGAGCCGCCCTTCCAGCGTCTCGCCGAACGCCGCGAGCCAGAACAGGTACCTGTCGCGCCCGGGCTCGCGGGGTCCGATCCAGAGCTTCGGCTCGTCCAATGCTTCGGCCAGCACATGGCAGATCGCCGTGCTCTCGAGCAGCGTCTGGCCGCGGAACTCCGCCGTCGGGATCTGCGCGAGCGGGTTCAGGTCCTTGTAGGGGCTCTTGCGGTGCTCTCCGGGCGTCACCCTGCGTTCGTCGACCTCGATACCGAGCTCGGCCGCCACCCAGCGAACCTTGCCGCTGCGATCGTTGTCGCCAAAACCGTACAGCGTGATGGACTCGGCCACGTCGTGCCTCCTCGTCGACCGGAGGCGAACATAGTACGCGGCCGGCGTCTCCTGGTGTCAGCGGCGTGACGGGGGCGCGAGCGCCCGCACCGCAAGACCGGCCGCGGATCCCCCCGCAGCGAGCACGAGCAGCAGCACGAAGAACCCCGCCAGGGCCGCATCGCTCCAGCCTCCCGACGCTGCCGACACCACGGCGCAGGCGAACGCCGCCAGCACCCCCACCACCAGAACCACCCGGTTCAACGAGCGTTGCAGCTCCTCCTGCCTCACAGTCCGTGCCTCCATGGCAGCGTCGTACGCGGGCTCGGCCCGATCCTTCCTCCGCGGGCAGCGATACCGTCCCCGGCCCCCGGTCCGGCCGACGCGGCCCCCTAGCGGAGCGCGATGTCCGCCACGTCCTTGCCGAAGTGGCCGAGGCGCTGGACCTTCAAGCGATCCGGCGCGATCGAATAGACAAGGTCGTCGACGAACAGGCTGCGCTGCACGGCGGAGGTCGCGTCCGACCACCAGGTGCCGCAGCTCACGCCCTTCTTGCCGTGGTCGATGCCGCCCAGGCGCTTGAAGCCCTTCTGCAGACTGACGCTGTAGACGAGCAGGCCGCTGAACGTCATGTCGGTGCCGTTCCGGCCGTCGCTTCCGCCCTGGCAGATGGTCATCGGGATGGCGAGCAAACCCTTTTCAGCGAAGTAGTTGAACGCGAGATGGTCGGTCAGAGCTGCAGAGCTCGAGCCGCGCGTGCCGATCTTCTCGCGGAACATCAGCTTCGGCTTGGTGGGGTTCTTCACGTCGAAGAGCTGTAGGATCACGCCGTCGAAGAACGCGAAGCTCCCGTGGTCGTTCGCATCGAGGCCGATGGCCAGCAGGTGATCCGGGTCGATGCGGTGCAGGTAGGTCGAAAATCCCGGGATCTCGAGCTCGCCAAGGATTTCCGGATCGGACGGGTGGTAGAGGTCCAGCACGTACAGCGGGTCCGTCTTCTTGAACGTCACGACGTAGCCGCGGTCGCCATCGAAGCGGACCGCACGGATGTCCTCTCCAGGAGCGATGTGCCCGACGGCCCCGACGCGGACGAGGTTTCCGCCCTGGCCTTGCGTCAGGATCGACACGACGCTCTCGGCTTTCGGATCCGGCACGCGACCGCGCGTCGTGGCGATACGCAGATAGCCGTACCACTGGTCCATCGCAAACTGGTTCAGCACGTGACCCGGCACGACGCCGCTGCCCACGTAGTGCGTCTCGCCCGGATCCTTGCCGATACTGAACTTGTGCACCTCGGTGGCCTCGTGGATGCTCGGGTAGAACGAATACCAACGGTTCCCGCGACGTTGCTGATCCACGGCAAGGTAGAGCGCATCGCTCGACGCGAACACCGCCCCGGGACGGCTCTGGATCGTGGCGGTCCTGGCGGGCGTCTTGTCGTCGCTCATGTCGAACGACACCAGCGTGGTGAACGCCTCGCCGTCGCCGAACGCCGTCTTCAGGAGCCCCCCGCACAGCTTCGTGGTCGAGCCCTCGTCGCGAATGGTCGGCAGACCCACGTGATGGGAGCGGATGCGCCGCTCGTTCTCGCGCTCGAGACGCGCGAACTTCGCGCGCACCACCGACTCGACCGTGCCGCACATGGGCAGGTCGTCGGGCCACGAGCTGTAATAGGGAGTGCGCGCATCGTTGTCGGCGACCACGGTGTGCACCGCATTGCCGATGCGGCGTGCCGCCATCAGCGAACCGGACAGGTCAATCTCGCGCACCTTCTCGGGCGCAGCTCGATTCGAGATATCGAACACCAGGATGCGCGTGGACGAGCCGTCACCCGCGAAACGGCAGTCGTAGCCGTAGGTGCACCTCTTGCGGGCGCCGGCGCTCGACGAGTACACCACGGCGCGGTCGCCCTCGACGAAGAGCTCGCGCGCCGTGCCTGGCACGCGCGTCGTGGAAACCAGCTGCGGGTGGAGCGCGGTCACGATGCGGAGCGCGCCGTTCGTCGCCAGATACACGTAGCGCCCGTCCGACTTGACGATATCGGCTTCGTCCACGCCGGCCACCTGGTTGTTGGTGTGCGACACGCTGCCGCGCTTGACCGACGAGGTCGAAACATGGCTGCCACCCAGCCGCCCCATGCCGCTGCCGAATCCGGCGCCGCTCCCACCGCCGCCGCGTCCGACGCCGGACAGCCCCAGACCACCGGATCCGAAGGCATCCCCGATACCGCTCGACCAGTGGCGGCTCGCCCCTCTCCATCGGTACTGCTGCCAGCAGCCGGGTTGTTCCGCGGCCCACTCGCGGTAGGAGCGACCCACGTCGGCGCGCATCTGCTTGATCTCGGCGGCGATGCGCTTCTGCTCGGCCGCGCGCACATCTCTGCAACTCAACGTCTGCAGACGCGCCTCGGAAAGCTTTGCGGCCGGCGGCTCACCGGCCATCGCGACCGTCACTCTGGGCGGCGGGGGCCTGGGCGGCGTCGGCGTCGGCGTCGGCTTTGGCTTTTCAGCGGGCTTCGCCGACGCGACGGGCGCAGCTCTGGGCGGCGCGGCGTGGCGAACGGGCGGCGCAGCTGCGGGCGCGCAGCTGGCTCCCAGCGTCAGCATCACAAGCGACAACGACGGAAGGACGTGAGAGCTTGGGCGGGTCACGTTGGATACAGACCGCGCCCGACCACAAAGGTTCCTGGAAGTACCCATCCCCGACCTCCCAGCACGCCGCGTCCGGACAGTTGTGGAAGGCTATTCGGCTCGAGCGGCCATTGCCGGTTTCGGACCGCGGCGGTAGCCTCCCGGCCTTCGCATCGCCAGCGGCCTCGCACGCCGTGGCATCGCCAAGTAACGCCCGCGGCGCGGTGCTAGCTTCTCCGTCCCGTGCCTATCGTCGCTGCAAAACATCTCCACAAGGCGTACGGCGCCCGCGTCGTCCTCGGTGACGCGGACGTCGCGCTGCGCGGCGGCGAACGCGTGGGCGTCGTGGGGCTGAACGGCGCGGGCAAGAGCACGCTGGCTCGCATCCTTGCGGGCATCGAGGCGCCGGACGGCGGGGAGCTGTCGCGACGCCGCGGCGCAACCGTCCTCTATCTCGACCAGGTCCCGCGCTTCAATGACGATCCCACCGCGGAGGAGGCCGTCGCGTCGGGACTTTCGGCGTGGCGCGCGGCAGTGGAGCGTCACGAGGCGGCGGCGCACGCGCTGCGCGACGCGAGCGGGGATCTCGACGAGTTGCTCGCGGAACAGGCCGCCGCCGCCGAGGCCGTCGAGCGCGCCGGCGGCTGGGAGCAGAGCCACCGCGTTGCGTCGATGCTCGAGAATCTGGGCGTCGCGCGCACCGATGCGCGCGTCTCCACGCTCAGCGGCGGCGAACAGCGGCGCGTGGCGCTGGCCCGGATCCTGATCGCGCGTCCCGACCTGGCAATCCTCGACGAGCCCACGAACCACCTGGATGCCGGGACCATCGAATGGTTGGAGGGGTACCTGCTCGACGAGCACACGGGTGGAGTGCTGCTCATCACGCACGATCGCTACCTGCTTGATCGGGTCGCAACGCGTACGCTCGAAGTCGCCGACGGCAACGTGTACTCGTACGACGGCGGCTACGGGCTCTACCTGGAACAGAAGGCGGAGCGCCTGGCGCATGCGGCACGCGTCGAAGCGAACCGACAGAACTTCCTCCGCGGCGAGCTCGAGTGGCTCAGACGCCAACCCAAGGCGAGGACCACCAAGCAGAAGGCGCGCATCGAGCGGGCCGAAGCGGCGAAGGCTGCCAGGGCGCCGAAGGCCGAGCACACCGTGAAGCTGGAGGTCGACGTGGCCCGCGCCGGCAAGACCGTGCTCGAGCTCCGCGGCCTCGGCCTGGAGATCGACGGGCGCTCACTGGTTCGGGATCTGGACCTGTTCGTGACGCAGGGCGAGCGCATCGGCGTCGTGGGCCGGAACGGGACCGGCAAGACCACGCTGCTCCGCGCGATCGTCGGTGAGCGCGCCCCGGACGCCGGCAGCGTCGTAAGAGGCAGGAACACTCACATCGCGTATTTCGATCAGAGTCGCAGCGGGCTGGACGATGACCTGTCCGTCTTCGACAACGTGACGGGCGACCAGTCGCGCATCGAGCTCGGCGGGCAGGTGATCGAGCCCAGAACCTACCTGGAGCGCTTCGGCTTCGACGGGCACAAGCAGCGGCAACCGGTCGGCTCGCTCTCGGGCGGCGAGCGCGCGCGCGTCGCGCTCGCCCGGCTGCTCCGGCAGTCTGCAAACCTCGTCATCCTCGACGAACCGACCAACGACCTCGATGTCGCGACGCTCGCCGCGCTGGAGAGCATGCTGGTCGACTACGACATCACTGCGATCGTCGTGACGCACGACCGGTGGTTCCTCGATCGCGTAGCTAGATCGATCCTCGCCTTCGAGGGCGACGGCCGGGTGACGCACTATCCCGGCAACTACGACACGTACCGCCGCCTGCGCGCCCAGGCGACGAAAGACGTTGTTGCTCCTCCCGAAGCCGCGCCGCCACCGCCACCCCGTCCCGCGCGCAGGAAGAAGGCGCTCGGCTTCGCGGAGGCGCGGGAGCTGGAGGCGCTGCCTGACGCGATAGCCGCGGCGGAGGCGCGCGTCACGGAGCTCACGGCCGTGCTCGGCGACCCGGCGAGCTACGCCGGCGGCGGCGCCGACATCCAGCAGGTCACGGCCGATCTCGAGGCCGCGCGGGGCGAGGTCGAGCGACTGATGGCGCGCTGGGAGGACCTCGAGACGAAAAAGGAGGCCGACCAGCAGCGCTAGGCGAGAAGCAGCGAATCCTTCTGGGCGCGCCGGGCTCGAACGTTTCGAGGACCCATGAAGCTCTACGACTTCCTCTGCAACAAGTGTGGGAAAAAGTTCGAGGATCTGGTCAACGACCTGTCCGAGGCCCGGTGCCCGGATTGCGCCAGCGCCGACGTGGAAAAGCAGCTCTCCGCCTTCGCTATCGGCGGTAGCAGCAGCTCGTCCGCCTCGTTCGACCCTGGCGGCGGAGGCTGCGGCACCGGCTTCTGCGGCACGGGCGGCTGCGGCCTGAACTGACCGTGGCCCAGTCCGCCCCCCATGCGGCACCCGCCGGCGCCGGGCCAGCTCCGCCTCGCCGAAGCCACCGTCGCCTCGTGATCGGCCTCTTCGTCGGCGCCGCGCTCGGGCTTGCGTACCACTATTTCATCGGCTGCAGCACCGGCGCCTGCCCCATCACGGCCCGCTGGTGGACCGCCTCGCTGTACGGCGCGCTGATCGGCTTCCTGATGACGCGCACCTGAGCGCGGCGTGCGCGCTGCCCGCCCGTTCGCTAGGGTTGGCGGGATGCGCTTCGGGCGGATGCTTGTGCTGGGCGGCGGGCTGCTCGCCGCCTGCGCTGGGACCACGCCGGCGCCAGCGCCGACACGAATGCTCGCGCCGAATGCACCGGCTGTGCACCCGGCACCGGTCATCGTCTCGCAGACATTCGACGCGGGAGCGGGCGACGGCGAGAGCGGAGTTGCCGACGCCGACACGAACGCAGTGGAAGCGGACGCGGATCCCCCGCCCGCAGAAGCGCACGCGCCCTACGCGTTCCAGGCGCCGCTGCCGGACAAGTGGCTGCCGAAGAAGAGCCCCGCCATGCGCGACGCCAACCTCTCGCCCGCTGCGTGCCGCGCCGAGGCGCGCAAGGAGAAGCTGCCCCTCTCCGGCGTGCACATCGCTACGCCGGGCGTCGCCAATCCGCGCCGCGTCGCGGGACGCATCCACCACGTCAAGTTCATCACGCCGCACCGGCCGAGTCCCTACGGCCTGCTCGACTGCCGGCTCGCGCTCGCGCTCGAGGCGTTCGCGGGTGTGCTGTGGAAGCACGGCGTCATCGCCGTCTACGTCGACAACTTCTACCGCCCGCACGCGCACCTGGCCGGCAGGCACAAGCCGAGCCAGCACTCGTACGGCCTGGCGATCGATCTGATGGGCTTCACGTTCCGCGACGGCACAACGCTCCGCGTCGGCGACGACTGGCACGGCGGCATCGGCCGCCCCGTGTGCGGTCCCGACGCGGCGCCGGCGGAAGCGACGCCCGGCGCCATCCGCCTGCGCAACATCGTCTGCGACGTCGCGAGCGCCGGCATCTTCCAGCACCTGCTTACGCCGAACTTCAACGCCGCGCACCACAGCCACTTCCATTTCGATATCGACCGCGGCGTGAAATACTTCGTAGTGCGCTAGCGGGGTGCGTGCGCGCGCCCGCGGAGGAGTCGCGCGCCTAGGCGAACGCGGGCGCGGCCGGCTCAGAGCTTGAGTTTCGTCGACACGCTCTTCATCGCCTGGATCATCTCGCGGCGTCGATCCGGCGGCGCGCCATCGGCGACGCATCCCTCGATGATGATGCCGGCCTTGGGAGTGTCCCCGCGGACATACAGGCACTGCGAGGCCTTGCCTGCGTAGGTTCCCTTGCCCGTGCCGACGTGCCTGTCGACGCCCTGCGGCCCCACCTTGGCGGCAGTGTCGTCCTCGTTCCAGGTGATCTTCGCCTTCTGGCGGAAGCCGCCGCGCGCCCAGAACTTCACGTTGGCCATGCGGGCGCTGCCACCTGAAAGCGTGAACATGTGGGAGGTGCCGTCCTTCGAGTCGAGGATCACCATGCCATCGTACTGCTCGGGGTCGGACTTCCAGCCTTCAGGCACGCTCGTGTAGAGATCGCCGACGTATCGGTCCGTCACACGGTCCTTCATGATCACCGTGGGGTCCAGCGGGCCGGCAAAGAGCTGGTCGAGCGGCTTGTCCTTGGGCTCCGCCGGCGCGGACGCTGTCGCCTTGGCGGCGGGGAGCGCGGCACTGCCTGGCGCCGCCGGAGCCGATGGCGCGGCCTTCGGCGCTGGCGGCGTGTTGTCGGCCTTTGTGTGCTTCTTGCACGCCAGCAGTGCTGCGAGCAGCGTGATCAGCCCCAGAGCGCAGCCCTTCATGGGATTCCAAACTACCCGATCGATGAGGGCATGTGAAATCATGGCATCGGCGGGCGAATAGCCGCGAAGCGCGAGATCCCCGCCGATGCCACGCGCTGGGTCTTCTGGGCCTTTGGCCGCGCCGTCATCGTGCGCAGCGCCATGAGCGTCGGCATCACGGCAATCCAGCCGCGCTGAGCCCTAGCGGCCGGCAATCAGGTCCTTGCGGACGAGCGTGACGAACCCTCCGTGCACGCGCACCACCAGGTAGTGCTGCTGGATGAAGCGATGTGCCGGAGTCCAGCTCTGGAGAGGATCCTGGTGGTCGCCCATCATCCGGTAGTAGCTGGACAGGATGATCAGCGAGGGTGGATTGTCGCGCAGCGCGCGCAGGTAGTCCGTCGCTGCCGCTCCCGGGCGCAGGCGGATGGGGCCGCCCATGGAGTCGCTGCAGGTGTTCGTGTTGTCCGTGGTGACGGAGCCGAGCGCCTTGTAGAACCGCCCCGGCGCGAAGCGGTGGCAGTGCTCGTACACGCTCCAGGCGTTCCAGCCCCAACCCAGCACGGGCTGCGACGGCGGCAGGCGGCTCTGGAGTGGCCGGCAGACCGACTGCACTTCGCTGTCCTGTGAAAGGAGGAAGTCCTGGATCCCCGTCACGTCCTTCCAGCTCGTGGCCGCGCTGATCAACCCCAGAGCGGCGGCAGCCGGAAGATGCAGCGAACGAGTCGTCAGCCAGTCGAACATCAGCACCAACGCGCCGCCTGGTCGCACGCTCCACAGCACCAGCGCCGGCCACAGCTGTGTCACGTCGTGCGGGTAGAAGCGCAGCGTCAGCGCCAGTCCGATGCATGCCGCCACGAGGAAGGCGACGGCCACCGTGGCCGCCGCGCGCTCCTCTGGGGGCTTGCGCCGGATCGGCAAAGCGCCCGCCACGGCAAGGGCTACGGCGATGGGAACGCGACCGATGATGCAGCCGAAGCCGCCGAACAGCGCCGGCAGCACCCCCCCGGACGCACCGCACATGGACGCGAGGTAGCCCGAGGCGAACTTCCCCGCCTCCCGTTGGCTGGTGACGAGAGCAAAGGGATGCCCTCGCACGGCGAAGGGGAGCGAGACCAGAACCAGGACTGCGAAACCGCCGAGGCCGATCCACAACGCCAGCTGTCCCGCAGCGGACCAGCGGCGGCGCCACAGCTCGCGGCAGAGCGGCAGCGCGACAACGAGCACCAGCGTCACGGCCGTGTGCTTGAACAGAACGGCGGCCGCCAGCAGCGCCCCCACCGCGAGCCAGCGGCGTCTGGACAGCTGCTTCTCCGCCCAGCCACCCGCCACCAGCGCGGCAGCCAGCGTGAAGGGCAGGACCATCCAGAACGAGTAGTTGATGTCGCCCAGCGATGCCGCGCGCGCCCCGGCAGCGTGGAGCAGCGCGGCGGCGGCGCCGACCCGTGGGTTCCAGCAGCGCGCAGCCAGCAGCCCGACCGCCAGCGAAACCGCCGCGCCCCACAGGATCGACAGCGCCCAGACCCAGCGCATCGAGCCGAGCGCCAACAGCGGCGCAAAGAGCAGGAACGCCAACGGCGACTTGAACTCGAAGGAGTCGATGTACGGCAGCTTGCCCGCCAGCAGCAGACGTGCGTTGTAGGCGATGCCCGCCACGTCCTGGTTCTGGAAGCCCCCGTGCACGAGGCCGGGCAACTGCCACGCCGCGTGCAGCGCGAGCACGCCGAGTATCACGATCAGCGCGCGCAGCCGTCCGATCTTCAGCCAGTCCATGCGCGCGGTTCCCATCGGTTCGTTGGGGCGGGCGCCAACGCTGGATCAGCGGTCGATGATCTTCAAACCGTCCTTCTTGAGCGGAAGGAGCGGGCTGATGTCGGTCGCTGGGGTGCCCGCGACGTAGATGAACTCGAGCTTCTTCAGGTCCTTGAGTGGGCTGAAGTCCTTCACCTGCGTGTTCTTGAGGCTCAGGCGCTGGAGCTTCGTCAGCTTGGCGAGCGGCTTCAGGTCCTCGACCGGCGTGTTGTCCAGCTCGAGCTCGGTCATTACCGTCATCTTCGAGAGCGGCGTGAGGTCCTTGACCTGCGTGTGCCCCAGGTCGAGGCGGTCCATGTGGGTGAGCCCCGCGAGCGGCTTGATGTCGCTGACCTGGTTGAGCGAGGCCCTGAGCGACTCCAGATGCTTCAGCCCCGCAATCGGCGACAGATCGTCGAGCACGTCGCTGGACCCGAGGAACAGCTCGTGCAGGTCCGTGAGATGCGTGAACACGCACGGGTCCAGCTGATCGAGGTGCGCCTGCGACAGGTTGAGCGATCTGACCTTGCCGAGATCGGCAATCGTGATGTCGCCCTTGTCCTTGGAAAGCTTGCGACGCACTTCTTTCTCGACGGCGTCGTCGACGAACTCGACCTTGTTGCCCTTGGGGCAGTCGGCCAGCGTGCGCTTCGGCTTGGGCTTCGGTTTGGCGGTGGCTTCGGGCGTCGGCAGCGGAGCAGTCTGCGTCGCCTTCGGCTTGGGCTTGGTAGCATCGGACTTCGGCGGATTGTCGCAGGCCACTGCCGTGAAACCTGCAGCCAGAACCAGGGCGAGGAGCGAGCGGGGAATCATGGGCGCCGACACTATCACGCCCCCCGCCCGCTGCGCGGTGCGGATCAGGCCGCGACAGCCTTGCTGGAAGTCTGCACCGGCGGTTCGCGCACGGGTGCGCGACCGGGCGGGGCCTCCAGCATGGCGCGGGCCAGATAGGGCGCGGCCAGCGCGATCAGATCGATGGTCGGGTCCAGCTGCTTGCCGAGCCCCTCGGCAACCAGCATCGCGATGTTTACCACGGTGAAAGTCGGGTCGATCTGCACGTGGTGCTTGCGCAGCACGTTCATCATGCCGCTGACGGCTTCGCTCACCTCGACCTCCCCGAGCTTCTTGCCATACAGGCCGCGCAGGTTCTCGATCACGTCCCGCTCGAAGCTGGCGTAATCGGTGTCGCCGACGCTGGGCGCGTAGCCGTAGAAGATGCGCGCGGCCTTGGCGCCGTCCTGCTGCGAGAGCGCCATGAACGTCTCCACCCAGGGGCGCAGCATCTCGATAGGGATTTCGGTCACCATGCCGAGGTCGATGAGCACGACGCGATCGTCGGGCGTGAGAATGATGTTGCCGGGGTGCAGGTCGGCGTGGACGAAGCCATCGCTGAAGACCATCTTGAGCACGGTCTCGCCGCCGGTGCGCGCGAGCTTTGCGCGGTCGCCACCGACCTTTTCGGGCTCTGTTGCCTTGACGCCCTCGACGAACTCCATCGCCAACACGCGCCCCGTGCACAGATCCTCGACCAGCCGCGGCACATCGACGCCGTCGACATCGGCGAAGTTGTCGTGGAAGCGGTGGTTGTTCCGGGCCTCGCGCCGGAAGTCGAGCTGGCCGCGCAGCGCCTCGCCGAAGCGCTGGACGGCGCCGGGCAGGCTGAGCATGCGCACGGCGCGGATGTGGTCGAGCAGGCGCGCCCAGAAGCCGAGGATGGCGAGGTCGCGCTCGATCTGCATCGCTGCGTCCGGGCGCTGCACCTTCAGCGCGATGACCTCGCCGTCGTCGAGCACGCCGCGGTAGACCTGCGCCACCGACGCGGCCGCGATGGGCTCCGTGGCCATGGAGGCGATGCGCGCCCGCGAGTCGGGCGACAGCTCCGCATCCAGCACAGCGGATATCCGGGCGAACGACGCGGGAGCCACGGCGTCCTGGAGCCGGGCCAGCGCCTCGATGTATCCAGGGCCGAGCAGGTCGGGACGGGTGCTGAGGATCTGCCCGAACTTGATGAACGTGGCGCCCAGGCGCTGGAGCAGATGCGCGAGCACCTCGCCGCGGAGCCGCTCGACGTGCTGGGCCGAAGCGAATCCGAGGCGGACGCGTCGGAACGCGTAGCTGCACAGAGCAAGCACGCACGCGAGCCCGATGTGCAGAAATCGCAGCCATAGCCGGAAGATGCTCACGTCATTTCGGACATTTACACAATTGTGGGGGCGGGGAATTGACGAACTGGGTGTCGGGCTCAATGACCTAGACAGAAGTTGGTCAAAAGATGGACAGCATGAATCCCAGTGCTACGCCGCTCGACTACGTCCTGGTCGGCGGCGGGCTCCAGAACGCCCTCATCGCCCTGGCGCTTTCGGACCGGCAGCCCGACGCGCGGCTCGCGCTCGTCGAGCGCGACGGCGTCCTGGGCGGGAACCACACCTGGTGCTTCCACACCGACGACGTGAGCCCGGGCGCCAGCGATCTGGTCGAGCCGCTCGTCGAGCAGCGCTGGTCCGGATACGGCGTTCGCTTTCCGAACCTCGCCCGGACTCTCGAACACGACTACGCGGCCGTGAGCAGCGACCGGCTTTCGCGCGTCGTCGAACGGCGTCTGACGGCTTCGGACAACGCGCTGCTCCTGCGTCGGGCAGAGGCCGTCGAAGTCGACGAGCGCCGTGTGGTCCTCGCGGGCGGGCGCGTGCTCGAAGCGCGCGTCGTCATCGATGCGCGCGGCCCGGGCGGCTACCGGAACGAGGGCCCGGTCGCGTACCAGAAGTTCCTGGGGCTCGAGCTTTCGCTCGGGCGACCGAGCGGGCTCGAGCGACCGATCCTGATGGACGCGCGCGTGCCACAGACGGACGGGTTCCGCTTCTCCTACGTGCTGCCGCTCGACGAGCAGCGCGTGCTGGTGGAAGACACGTACTTCTCGGACACGCCGGAGCTGGACATCGCGGGCCTCCGCACTGAAGTGGTCGCCTACGCGCTGCGCGCTGGCTTCGACGTCGATGCGATCGTCCGCGAAGAGATCGGCGTGCTGCCGCTGCCGAGCCGCACTGCCCGCCGCCCGCCCGATCACGGCCCGCTCGTCGCTGGTTTCCAGGGCGGCTGGTTCCACCCGACCACGGGCTATTCGTTCCCGGTCGCGCTGCGCCTCGCCGAGCATGTTGCCAGCACCACGCCGGAGACGCTGTTTGGCGACGCCTGGCGGGAGCTCGTCGCCGAGCAGAAGCGCCAGAGCCGCTATGCACTGCTCCTGAATCGCATGCTGTTCGGCGCATTCGCGCCCGAGGACCGCTGGAACGCGCTCGAACGCTTCTACCGCCTGCCCGAAGCGACGATCCGTCGCTTCTACGCAATGACGACAACCGCGGGCGACCGGACCCGGATCCTGTGCGGCAAACCGCCACGCGGCATCTCGCTCGGAAGAGCGCTGACACGAGGTTTGACGACATGAACAACACGGCCCGAAAGCTCGATTCCGTCTCGCCGGTCCTCGACCTGCTCGATCGGCAGTTCGCGGGTAGCTCGCTCGGCGCGCTTCTGCCAGCCGACAGCGAGCCGATCCCGTGGCGGCTGTGGGAGCAGGCGCTGTACGGTCCGCTGCGCGATTTCCTCGAACGACCGGGCAAGGAGTTCCGCGCCCGGTTGGTCTGTGCGGCGTGGACACTCGCCGGGCGTCGGGACGCACCGCCAACGGAGCTTCCGCTGATCGTGGAGCTGCTGCACGCCGGGTCGCTGATCGTCGATGACATCGAGGACGGCTCCGCCTATCGCCGGGGCAAGCCGGCGCTGCACGTCAGCCACGGTCTGCCGCTCGCGCTGAACGCCGGCAATTGGCTGTACTTCTGGCCGCTGTCGCTGGTCGAACGGCTCGACGTATCGCCGGAAGCGCGCCTGTCACTCCACCGCGCGATATCCCGGACGCTACTCCGCTGCCACAGCGGCCAGGCGCTGGACCTGTCCGCGCGCGTCGACACGCTGGCGCAGCGGGACGTGCCTCGCGTCGTCGAGACCACCACCTCGCTCAAGACCGGTTCGCTGATGCAGCTGGCCGCGGAGTGCGGCGCCATCGCCGCCGATGCACCCGCCGGGCACGCCGAGGCCATTTCGCGCTTCGGAATGCGACTCGGAGCCGGCCTGCAGATGCTCGACGATCTCGGCGGGCTGACGAGCGAGAAGCGCTGCCACAAAGGCCACGAGGATCTGCTGCTCGGACGGCCGACATGGCCCTGGGCGTGGGCCGC
Organism: uncultured delta proteobacterium; assembly: GCA_963826085.1. Taxonomy (GTDB): domain Bacteria; phylum Myxococcota_A; class Polyangia; order Polyangiales; family Polyangiaceae; genus CAWDXG01. The sequence continues at coordinate 2,174,666 of CAWGVN010000001.1, forward strand.
GCAGGATCTGGACGAGGTCGGCTTCGCGCGGCTGTCGGCCATGTCGCGCGAGGTCCAGTCCCACGACCTGCATCCCGAGTACCTGGCCGGAACGCTGCGCGAGCACATCGCAATTCGCGGTCGCTTCCACGTGCAACAGCACCTGACGAGCGCGCTCGCCGATCTCGAAGGCGCCGTCGGTCGCTCCCCGGTCATCGGTGGGTTGGGTCGGGAGATCGAGAGACTGGAGAAGAGCTATGAGTGACGATCGCATTTCCGGCCAGCACCGGCGCGCGCGGCGCGCCGCCGTCATCGGCAGCGGCTTCGGCGGGCTCGCGGCCGCCATCCGGCTCGAGGCCGCGGGCGTGTCCACGGTGCTGTTCGAGGCACGAGACAAACCCGGCGGGCGCGCCTACGTCTACGAGGACCAGGGCTACGTCTTCGACGCCGGCCCGACGGTGATCACCGCACCGCACTGCATCGAGGAGCTGTTCGAGGTCGCGGGCCGGCGCATGCAGGACTACGTCGAGCTGCTCCCGGTGAATCCCTTCTACCGCCTGCTGTGGGAAGACGGCGACAGCTTCGACTACGTCGGCGACGGCCAGGCGATGGCCGCGCAGATCGCGAAGCGCAGCCCCGGAGATGCCGAGGGCTACCGGCGCTTCGTCGACTACACGTCCCGCGTCTTTTCCAAGGGCTACGAAGAGCTCGCCGCGACGCCGTTCCTGCGCTTCTTCGACATGGTGCGCGTCGCACCCGATCTGGCCAGGCTCCGCGCGGACCGCTCCGTCTACGACACGGTGGCGCGCTTCGTGAAGGACGAGCACCTGCGGCAAGCGCTCAGCTTCCATTCGCTCCTGGTCGGGGGAAATCCGTTCGACACCAGTGCCATCTACACGCTCATCCACTACCTGGAACGCAAGTGGGGCGTGTTCTTCCCGCGCGGCGGAACAGGTGCGCTGGTGCGGGCGCTCGTGCGGCTGTACGAGGAGCTCGGCGGCGAGCTCCGGCTGTCGTCGCCAGTGCGGCACATCGAGCTCGATGGAAACGTACACCGCGTGACCACCGATTCGATCGAGGGCGAGCCGTTCGATCTCGTGGTTTCCAACGCGGACCTCCACCACACCTACGCCACGCTGTACCGGGGAGAGCCCGGCGCGGCGAGGATGCAGAAGAAGCTGGAGCGCGCCGACTGGTCGATGTCGCTGTTCGTTCTCTACTTCGGAACGGACGTGACGTACGACGTCGCGCACCACACGGTGCTGTTCGGCCGCCGCTACAAGGAGCTGCTCGAAGACATCTTCGAGGGCAGCCAGCTGCCGGACGACTTCAGCCTGTACCTGCATGCGCCGACGGTGACCGATTCATCGCTGGCGCCGCCCGGCGGCGGCACCTTCTACGTCTTGAGCCCGGTGCCGCACCTGGGCCACGCCAGCATCGACTGGCAGGCAGCAGCGCCAGAGTACGCCGACCGCATCCTGGCGTCGCTCGAGCGTCACATGCCGGGGCTCCGCCAGCACATCGTGACGCGGCGCTGGTTCACGCCGGAGAATTTCCGCACGGAGCTCTCCGCCTACCACGGCTCGGCGTTTTCGGTCGCGCCGACGCTGACGCAGAGCGCCTGGTTCCGCCCTCACAACCGCGACCCAAGGATCCCGGGGCTGTACATCGTCGGTGCTGGAACCCACCCAGGCGCGGGGCTGCCCGGAGTCATCAACTCCGCGAAAGCCACGGCCAGCATCATCGCGGCCGACCTGGCCGGCGAGGTAGCGGCATGACGCAAGGGCAGGACGCCATCGTCCAGTGCCGGCAGACGCTGGCCGCGCACAGCCGGAGCTTCTCGCTCGCCGCGAAGCTCCTGCCCGCGGACAGCCGCGACGAGGCCGCGGTGCTGTACGCCTGGTGCCGCCGTGCCGACGATGCCATCGACGAGGCGCCGGGCGGCGTAGAGCGCGCGCGTGTTGCAGAGCTCGAGCGCGAGCTGTGCGACGTGTACGAAGGCGCGCCGCAGGACGACGTGATGCTCGGCGCTTTCCAGGCGGTCGTCGCGCGCCGCGACATCCCGTCGCACTACCCGGCCGAGCTGCTCGACGGTTTGCGCATGGACGCGCAGGGACAACGCTACCAGAGCGTCGAACAGCTGCTCGGCTATTGCTACCGGGTCGCGAGCACCGTGGGGCTCATGATGTGCCACGTGCTCGGGGTCAGGAATCCCCGCGCGCTCGGGTACGCCGCGCACCTCGGCATCGCGATGCAGCTCACCAACATCTGCCGCGACGTGGCCGAGGACTGGCGGCGCGGACGGCTGTATGTCCCGGACGAGCTGCTTTCGCCGCTGGGCGCGCCCGGCCTCGCCGGCGAGCTCGGCCGTCCCCTGCCCGACCCGGCGCGCGGTCCGCTCGCGAGCGCGGTCGAGCGGCTGCTCGGGCTCGCTGACCGCTACTACCGCTCCGGCGATCGCGGGTTTTCGGCCCTGCCGATCCGCGCGGCGTTTGCGGTCCGCACCGCGCGGTTGGTGTACGCCGCCATCGGCGGGCGACTCGCGCGGCAGGGCTACGACGTGCTCGCGGGCCGTGCGTTCGTGCCCGGCTGGATGAAGCTCTGGCTCACGGCGAAGGCAGCAGCTCTGACTCTCGCCGAGCTGCCCGCGCGCATGCGGCGTCGATTCAGGAGGGCAGCGCGCCTGCCCATCACGAGGTACTCCGATGTCATCGCTCTCCGCAACTAGGTCCGCTGCTCCCGGAGCCGGGAGCTTCCTCCACGACGTAGGCGTCTACGTCGGCCGTGTGCGGCAGTTCCAGAAGAACGACTGGGCCGTCTACATCTCCTGGGTGGGACTCATGCTGGGGCTCGTCGCATCCACCGGCGGCTTCCTGCTCTTCGGTCACGCCAACGGCGTCAGCTATCCCGCGGAGGCGTGGCTGGTGCCGGTCGGGGCGCTCGTGTTCACCATCAGCATCGCCATCGACAGCATCGGCCACCGCACCATCTACAAGGAGGAGATCAGCGAGGCCGAGGGGCTGGTCCACGGGATCACCATCTTCAATGGCATCGGCAGCTGTGTGCTGCTCGCGGCCGCGTACGCCCGTCCCGGCGCGCTGTGGATCCCGGCCATGGTGCTGACGCTGCTCTCGTTCATGTACAGCGTCATCGACGAGGCCTTCCACTGGCGCCGCTACGTACGGCAGCAGGCCGACCGGGTGGAGATGTGGAGCCACGTGGGCATCTTCACCGGGCACCTGATCATGATGCTCGCCTGGTGGACGTGGTTCTTCGGCGGCTACCAGGGCGTCGCGGAGACGCTGCTGGCGATACGCTGAGCGTCAGCCCCCGCGGTGGGCGACGGCGAACACGCGGCGGTAGGGCAGCAGGGTTCCGTAGCTCTGCGCCGGGTAGGCCCGGCGCAGGCGCTCGGCGAACTGTTCGACGAACAGCTGTCCTTCGCTCTCGTCGAGCCGGGAGAGCACCGGGCGCAGCGCGGTGCCTTTCATCCACTCCAGCACCGGGTCGTCGCCGCGGAGCAGCTGCATGTAGCGCGTCTCCCACACGTCGACCGCGAGCCCCGCACGCGCCAGCGCGTCGAGGTAGTCCTCGGCGTCGTGCGAGCCCGGCCGTTCCAGTCCGCCCAGCTTGTCGCGCCAGCGTTCCGAGCCGACGAGGGCATCGAGCTCGGCATGGCTCGGCTCCGCGAAGTTGGCGGGAACCTGGAACGCGAGCCAGCCCCCGGGTGCGAGAAAGCCCGCGAGCCGCGGCAGGAGCTCGAGATGCTCCGGCACCCAGTGCAGCGCCGCGTTCGACACCAGCACGTCCACCGGCGCGTCCGGCGCGTAGCTCCGGATATCGGCCTGGACGAAGTCGAGCCGTCCGCGCAAGGCGCGCTCCTCCGCGGCCCGCACCATCTCCGCCGACGAGTCCACGCCGATCACCCGCGCGGCCGGCCAGCGCTCGGCCAGCGTCGCTGTGAGCGTGCCGGGGCCGCAGCCGAGATCGACGACCAGCGACGGCCGCTCCGCAGCGACCCGCGCCATGAGCTCGAAGAACGGCCGCGACCGCTGCGCGCTGAAGCGGAGATACTGCGACGGATCCCAGTGCACGGCGGGCAGCGTAGATCGCGGCGGGCGGGCTGTCAGGGCGCACACACATCGGCACGGCCACGGGGCGACGGGCGCACGCGCGGTTGGCCGTCGCCACCGGCCCGCGCTATCCACTGATTCATGCGGCGGACGCGGCCCATGTTGATTCCGCCGGGAGGACCTCTGGTCTTTCCCGACCCGGCCGGCGCGGACGACGAGGGGCTGCTCGCCGTGGGCGGCGACTTGTCGCCGGAGCGGCTGCTCCTGGCGTACGACCACGGCATCTTTCCCTGGCACGACGTGGGCCTGCCGCCGCTGTGGTGGAGCCCCGATCCGCGCACCATCCTCGAGCTCGAGCGGCTGCACGTCTCGCGCAGCATGCAGCGCGTGCTCGGCCGCGGGCTGTTCGAGGTGTCGTTCGACCGCAGGTTCGAGGACGTGATGCGCGCATGCGGCGTGGAGCGCGAGGGCGGAACGTGGATCCTGCCCGAGATGATCGAGGCGTACACGCGCCTGCACGAGCTCGGCCACGCGCACAGCTTCGAGGTGTGGCAGGACGGCGAGCTCGCCGGCGGGCTCTATGGCGTGCATCGCGGAGGGCTGTTCGCCGCCGAGAGTATGTTCCACCGACGGACCAATGCCTCCAAGGTGGCGCTGATCGTGGCCGTGCGGAGCCTGTTTCCCGCGGGTATCAAGCTGTTCGACGTGCAGTTCCTGACGCCGCATCTCGAGTCGCTCGGCGCGCGCGAGATCCCCCGCAGCGACTACCTCGAACGCCTGGCGGAAGTCCGCGACAAGAAAGTCGACCTCCGCGGGCTGCCGCTGGTTGTCGCCCCATGACGCGCCTTTCCGTGCTCTATCGCGACGACGATCTGCTCGTGGTCGACAAGCCCTCGGGTCTGCTGACGCATCGCAGTGAGCTGGCGCCGGATCGCGACGTCGCGATGACGCGTGCCCGCGACGCCATCGGCGCTCGCGTCTGGCCGGTGCATCGCCTCGATCGCGGAACCAGCGGCGCGCTGGCGTTTGCGCTCAGCGAAGAGGCAGCCCGCTCGCTCGCCGCGGCGTTCGAGCGCGGCGAGGTGAAGAAGCGCTACGTGGCGCTGGCGCGCGGCGAGCCCGACCCGCATTCCCTCGTCGACTACGCCATCCCGAAGGGTGAAGGCAAAGCCCGCGTGTCCGCCGTCACCGAGCTCCGACGGCTCTACGCGGGCGGCTGGTTCTCCGTCGTGGAAGCGCGCCCGCGCACGGGTCGCTTCCACCAGATCCGCCGGCACCTGGCGCACGTGCGCCACCCCATCGCCAACGACAGCAACTACGGAACGGGCTGGTTCAACCGCAAGGTGCGGGCCGAAGCGGGGCTTTTGCGCCTGGCCCTGCACGCGCTGGAGCTCTGCGTGCCGGGGCGCAGCGGCCCGGTCACGGTGCGCGCGCCGCTCTCCCCCGATCTCCGCGACGCCTTCCAACGCCTGGCCGTGCCCGGAGAGATCTTCGCGTAGGGAGTCAGTCCCGCGCCTTCACGACCCAGCGCAGCGTCTCGGCGATGTCGCGCCGCACGCGGACAAAGCGCGATGCGTCACTGACGATGCGCTGGTTCAGCTCCAGCTCGATACCCGCGTAGCCCTCGACAAATGCGCGGCGGAGCGCACTGGTGTGTCCGTCGGCGACGCCCCGGTATGGATAGTTACGCCGGACAACCAATCCGCGCGCCTTGAGCTCGCGTTGAACCGCAAGCACCAGCTCGACCTCTGCCACGCGTGCCGGGTCGTACAGCAGGCCGACGTCGGCGTTGCGCCGCTTGCCGCGCAGCGTGGGCGCGAACGAATGCACGCTCAGGTGCAGCACGTGCCTGCCCGCCGCCAGGTGCCACGCGATCCTGCGTGCTACTCCATCGCGGAATGGCCGGTAGTAGGCATCGACCAACGCGGCCTTCTCGTCGCGCGACAGATCCCGGGTGAACCGTGAGAGCAGCGCGGGGTTCGTGAGCGATCGGTTCAGGTCGACCAGCAGGCGCGAGACCTTTCCGAAGGCTGCCTCCGCGTCGAGCGCCCGGGCGAGAGCACGCGCGAGGTCGCGCGCGCCCTTGTCGTGACCACGATGCCCCTCCAGCAGCTTCGCCTGCCCGGCAAAGAGCGACCGATAGCGCGGCGGGACGTGATGCGACGCATGCTCGCACGTGACAACGAGGGCCATCGGCTTCACAGGGACAACATCCGGTCCTGCACCAGGCAGTCGCACAGGCGGGCGTAGATCTCGTGGAGGAGCGGGCCCGACGGCTCGGGACCGGCGGCGCGCGCTATTCGCTCGGCGAGAGTGCCCTGCCGCGTGATCAGATCCAGCGGCATCCGCCATTGGTCCAGATCCGGCAGGAGGCCTTCGGAGAGCAACCGGCCCAAAAGCTCCTGCCACAGCGCGCTGCCCGTGTAGCGGTCGCCCTCCAGTCCGAGCAGCGACAGATACTGCGGGTCCTCGACGACTGCCGCACCTCCGCGGCGCATCCCCTCGAGCAGGATTGCCTCCAACGGCTCGACCGGGAAATTCCGCTGCAGCGCGCGCGGCGCCCAGCGCTCTTCGGACAACGCCTTGACGAGCGCCACCACGGCCGCCACCACGGCCAGGTCGGCCGAAGGGCACTCCTGCACGTCGAGCACGCGGATCTCGATGCTGTCGCGCACGAAGCGCGCGATCGCCCCGCGCGCGTTGACCCATTCCGCCTCGAGCACGCCGTCCGGGTCGAGCGGAGCGATATCCCTGGAGATGGCATCCAGGATCTCGCGCTCGTAGTCGGCGCGGGTGAAGACCGCCTCGGGAACGACATGGCCGGTTACCGACGGGAGGCGTCGACAGTTGTCCCGGTAGTACGAAAGCCGGCTGTCGCAGAGCCCCGTGACCCGCCCCTCGACGATCGGCGAGCTGGCCGCGAGCATCGGCAGGATGGGCAACGCCAGACGGATGGCCGCGTGCAGCCGTCCGAATTCCTCGTCGCCGGAGAACGGCAGATTGATGTGCACGGATTGCAGGTTCGACCACCCGTGACCCTGGCAGCCGAAAATGCGGTCGAAGGTGTCGTAGACGTCGCTGTACTCGTGCGGCCAGAGCCGCGTCTCCGTGGCCGGGTCCATCAGCGGATGCATCGCGGTCGGCATCAGCCGCGCGCCATGCGGCGCGAGCAGCCCATCGATGCGCGTCACATCGCGGGCGAACAGCGCCGGCAGCGGCTCCAGGGCGCCAGCGGGGCCGTTCGTTTTCAGCTCGATGACGTGCAGGACCAGCTCGTTGGACCAGCTGAGCTCGCCGTTTTCGACCTCGGACTCGTAGGAGCCCGCCACGGCCTTGATGAGCTCGTCGCTGATGGGCGAGACGCCGAGCCCTTCGCGGTCGACGATCATGTACTCGATCTCGACGCCGAAGCCCTGGAAGAGGCCAAGCTGCGGACTCTCCTCCGCGCCGGGCTTCGTGCCCGCAGCTTCGTGTCCAGCCGAGCTCGTCATCGCGTTTCCCGCCCCTGCTGCCGCGCCTCCAGCCTGCGCACGAACACCTCCATGATGCGTTCGTACAGCTCGTCTTTCAACACGGTGTCCTCGTAGCCGCTTTCCAGCGACGGATTGTCGTTCACCTCCACGACGTACACGCGCTTGCCGTATTCCTTGAGGTCCACGCCGTAGAGGCCGTTGCCGATCAGCGACGCGGCGCGCAGAGCCGTCTTGACGACCAACTCCGGCGTCTTGTCGAGAGCGACGGCTTCGACACGCCCGTAGCGCCGCCCACCCTTCTGGTTCTTGATGATCTGCCAGTGCTTGTGGGCCATGTAGTACTTCGCGACCCAGAGCGGCTTGCCGTCGATGATGCCGACGCGCCAATCGAATTCCGTCGGCACGAACTCCTGCGCGATGATCAGCTCGGACTTCGACAGCAGCCGCTCGGCCTCGCGCATGAGCTCGTCGACGGTCTCGACCTTGACCACGCCCTGCGAGAAGGCGCTGTCCGGCTGCTTGAGGATGCACGGCAACCCGAGCGTCGAAGCGATGGTCGGCAGGTTATCGCGATGCAGGATCACCGTCCGGGGCTCCGGCACCTTGTAGCGATCGAGCAGCTCCTTCAGGTACACCTTGTTCGTACAGCGCAGGATCGAATCCGGATCGTCGATCACCACCATCCCTTCCGCGAAGGCGCGGCGCGCAAAGCGGTAGGTGTGGTGGTTGACGTTCGTGGTCTCGCGGATGAAAAGCGCGTCGTACTCGGCCAGGCTCGCGTAGTCGTCCTTGCCGATGACCCACGCGCTCATCCCCTGGTGCTGCGCCGCCTTGACGAACTTCTGGATGGCACGCTCGTCCGAAGGCGGCTCTTCGTCCTGGGGATCGAAGAGGATGGCGAGCTCGTAGCGGGAAACGCGGCGCTTCGGCGCGTTCCAGCGGCGGCCCTGGAAGTAGTCGAGCGCCACCTCGAGCACGAATTCGTGGTGGTTCTCCGGGATCTCGCCTGCGCCGATGGGCGAGATGCTCGACAGGTACCACTTCCTCGTGCTGCGTGAGCGCACGAAGTTCGCCCGCAGCAGCGGCGCGTAGAACAGCTTGAACAGGTGCGCCGCAAGCCTGTCGTAGCGCTTGGCGAGGTTCCTACCGAAGTAGATGCTCAGGATGAAGCTGTCCGACTGGATCGGCGCCAGGCTCTTCTGGATCAGCTCCTCGAGCTCGTCGGAGCGGATGCGCACGATCTCGGTCGCCTTGAGCTCCTGGATTGTGGCCACGGTGGGGACCGGCTTGTGCCCGCGAGCGGCCGCGAGCAGCGACACGTAGTAGCCGAGGCTCTGGTAGCGGTACGACTTGGACAGGTTGAAGACCTTCGCGCCGCGCAGCTCGCTGAACTCCGGTTGCGTGAGATAGGCGCGCGCGCCGATCACCTCGACCCCGGGGATGTCGAAAGGCCAGTCCCTGGGATTATTGACGACGATGAGAGCCCGCACGTTCGCCCCCCTTTCGCTGGCCCGGTTCGATCACCAGCAGATTCGCGTCGTACGTCAGGATGCCGAGAAGGATAGCGTTGAGCAGCCGCCCGATGTCGACCCAGTACTGGTGGGAGCTGGAAACGGGGTTCGCCGCCCACGGGTCGGCAACCAGCACCTTCCGCTCCGTCTTGTGATAGCCGCACAGGACGACGAAGTGCCCGGCGGGCGTCCCCCCCACGTCGTCGAAGCTGGTCCCGCGTTCGCGCGCCGAGCGGTACAGATAGGTCGCGCTCAGCCCCGTCAGGATCGGGATCTGCTTGTTGAGGAAGCGGCGGATCAGCGCGGCGGTCAGATCCTCGAAGCGCAGCTCGCCGCCCGCATCGAGGAACTTGACGTAGGCGCGGGTGGCGGTGCGGAGCTTGTCGTCCGGCTTGAGGTCCGCCTGGGCCAGGAGCTTCTCGCGCACGTCGACGCCGTCGGACGAAAACCAGGTCGGGTCGAAGACCTGCAGGTTGTAGGTGTAGATGGTAGCGCGGTAGCCACGCGCCAGCGCGTGGCTGCCGAGCAGCACTGCGAGCGTGCCGCCTCCCTCGAGCGCCGGGGTGTCCGCAATCACCTCGTCGAGCTGGATCCCGTCGCCGTAGTAACGGTAGACGGCATGCAGGCACGTCGGCCCGCACGTGCTGTCGTCGGGCTGCGGCAGGATCTCGAGTCGGAGCTTGGACTCCATCGTAGCGGGCGGTTCTACCCTTGGACCCTGACCGTACCGCCGTCAACCCCGGCCGCTGCTGCGCCGCTCCAGCGCATGGCGACCAGTCAATGGACGGCGTCGGACTTGTGCGCGGTGCCCAGAACCCAAGCGTGCCGGACGTCCTCGCCCTTGACCATGAACACGACCATCTCCGCGAGGTTGGTTGCATGGTCGGCGATCCGCTCGAGGTACTTGCCGATCGATTGCAGGCGGGTCGCCCGATACACGCTCTGCGGATCGGCCACCATGTGCGCCACCAGCTCGGGGAAGAGCTGAGCGTAGTGCGCGTCCACGACGGAGTCGCGCTCGACGACCTGCTCCGCCTTGGTGGCGTCACCGGCCACGTACGCGTCCAGCGCATCGCGCAGCATGCCGTGCGCGACCTCGGCGATGCGCGTCAGCGACACGTTGACGTTGATGGGCGGATGCTCGTTCAACTCGAGCACGCGCTCGCAGATGTTGACGCCCAGATCGCCGATCCGCTCCAGGTCCGTGACCAGCTTGAGCGCCGTCGTGATGAACCTGAGGTCCGAGGCGACGGGCTGGCGCCGCGCCAGGATGCGGAGGCACTGCTCGTCGATATCGAGCTCGAGCTGGTCGATCTGCCGATCCAGTACGATGGTGCGTTTCGCGAGCTCGCTGTCGCGTTCCGCGTAGGAGCGCATCGCGCAGCCGATCATCTCCTCCACGCGCGCCCCCATGAAGAGGATCTGCTCGCGAAGCTTGGTCAGCTCATGCTCGTATTCGCGGTCTGTGTGGCGCCGATCCACCATCTACTTTCGTCCCTCAGCCAAATCGACCCGTGATGTAGTCCTCCGTCTTCTGCTGCTCCGGCCGGGTGAAGATCACGTCCGTCTGATTGTACTCCACGAGCTCACCCAGGTAGAAAAACGCCGTATAGTCTGCCACACGAGCGGCCTGCTGCATGTTGTGGGTGACGATTACGATGGTGTAGCGGTCTTTCAGCTCGTGGATGAGCTCCTCCACCCGGGCCGTGGCGATGGGATCCAGGGCGGAACAGGGCTCGTCCATGAGCAGGACTTCCGGCTCCAGAGCCAGGGTACGGGCGATGCAGAGCCGCTGCTGCTGGCCTCCGGACAGGCCCGTGCCGGCCAGGTTCAGGCGGTCCTTGACCTCGTCCCAGAGCGCCACCTGGGTCAGCGCCTTCTCCACCAGGCGGTCGGCATCCCGAGGCTTGCGCCCATTCAACCGGAGGCCGGCCAGGACGTTGTCGCGGATCGACATCGTCGGGAACGGGTTCGGCTTCTGGAACACCATGCCGACCCGACGCCGCACGCGGACGGGGTCCACGCCGCCCTTGTAGATGTCCTGTCCGTCGAGCAGCACGCGACCGGTCGCGCGAGCTCCCGGAACGACCTCGTGCATGCGGTTCAGACAGCGGACGAAGGTCGACTTGCCGCAACCCGACGGTCCGATGATCGCGGTGACCTTCGTCTCGGCGATCGGGATGTCGATGCCCTTGAGCACCTCGGTCGAACCGAAGTAGGCGTGCAACCCCTCGGAACGCATCTTGGCATTCACGTCGACCACGGGCACGGCGTCGGATGATACCGCGTCGGACGCGCGCTCGGCCGCGGGCGTCACGGCCGGCTCTGGGCCGGCGGGAATTGCGGGGCGGAGGTTGGAGAGCGACATGGGCAGCTCGGGGTTCACAATTCGACAGTCCTTGTGACTCGGCGCGTAGTGGCGGACAGGCACCCAGGCCAGGATCCCGGCACGAGCCCCATTGCCATCAGCACCAACATAACGACTCCGCGCCTGCAGGCGCCGATCCTCGTAGGGTCTGATCTCCTATCAGGGCCGGCTCGGGAAGGAACGGCTATCGGGTAACAGCCATGTGACAGTTGTGTGACAACGCAGGGGGACGCGCCCCCGCAGCCTGGTCATCCAGCGCGGGCGCGCTAGGGGCGAGCCGTGCGTGTGCGCGTGAGGAGGCGCGCTCCAACATTGAACAGGAGCACCAGGGCGACCAGGACCAGCGACGCCGTCCAGGCCTGGGCCACCCAGTCGTCGTAGGGCGAGGTCGCGTAGTTGTAGATCTGCACCGGCAGCGATGCGATCGGCTTGGTCAGGCTGGTGGACCAGTACTGGCTGGCGAACGCAGTGAAGAGCAGCGGGGCTGTCTCGCCGGCGATGCGCGAGACGGCCAGCATGATGCCGGTAACGATGCCCGGGGCGCCCGTGCGCAGCACTACGCGGAAGATCACGCGCCACTTCGGGACGCCCAGCGCCAGCCCCGCCTCGCGGAGTGACTGGGGCACAAGCTTGAGAAGCTCCTCGGTCGTGCGCGTCACGGTGGGGAGCATGATGATGGCGAGGGACACGCCGCCGGCCAGAGCCGAGAAGCTCCGTGTCTGGAGCACGATGGCGACGTACACGAACACGCCCACTGCGATGGACGGCACGCCGGACATGACATCGGCCGAGAACCGCACCGCCTGGGCAAACCGGTTGTCTCCGAACTCGGACAGGTAGACCCCGGCGAGCACTCCCACCGGAATCCCCATGACGCAGGCGAGTCCCACCAGCTCCAGGGTCCCGAGGATGGCGTTCCCGAACCCTCCGCCCTGCTCGCCCACGGGCGCCGGGAGCTTGGTGAAGAAGTTCAAGGAAAGGCCGCCGAGCCCCTTTTCGATCACGTAGCCGATGAGCAGGACCAGTGGCACCAGCGCGAGAAGCGTGCCGGCCACGCAGGTCGCGCGCGCCACGAGGTCGATGACCTTCCGCCGACGGTAGCGCGGATCCATCACAGCCCCTTCGCAGCGCCGCCCAGCTTGGCAGCGGCGAGCGGTTTGCTCATTCGCCAGACCAGAAGGCGGGCGATGATGTTGACCACGATCGTAACGACGAACAGCAAGAGGGCGATCTCGGTGAGCGCCGACAGGTAGAGATCGCTCGACGCTTCGGTGTACTCGTTGGCGATGACGCTCGCCATCGTCGCCGAGGTGTGGAACACCGACGGCGAGATCCTGGACGTATTGCCGATCACCATCGTCACGGCCATGGTCTCGCCGAGGGCGCGACCGAGCCCCAGGATGATGGCGCCCACGATCCCGGACCGGGCGCTGGGCAGAACCGCGGTGCGGATGGCCTCCCACCGCGTAGCGCCCAGCGCAAGCGCGCCCTCGCGGAACGCGGATGGCACGGCCAACATCACGTCGCGACTCACCGACGCGATGGTGGGAAGGATCATGACCGCGAGGATGACCCCGGCCGCGAGCATTCCGAACCCTCGCGGCGCGCCCTTGAAAAACGGGAGCCACCCGAGCCAGTGTGCGAAAGCGGGTTCCACATGGTTCAGGAGGAAGGGAGCCAGGACGAAAATCCCCCAGAGCCCGTAGACCACGCTGGGGATGGCGGCGAGGAGCTCCACCAGAAACCCCACCGGACGCCGGACCCAGGCGGGGGCCAGCTCGGCGACGAAGATGGCGGTGCCCAGAGACAGGGGCACCGCCAGAATCAGGGCGATAAGGGACGAGTAGAGCGTGCCGAAGATGAAGGGGAGCGCGCCGAACTGGTTGTGAACCGGATCCCAGTCGGTCCCGCTGATGAAGCCAAAGCCGAAGCGATGGAGGCTCTCGGCCGAAGCCTGTGCCATGCCCACGGCCATGGCCGCGAGGGTCAGGATGATCAGGGCGGCGAAGAACCCCGTGGCAACGCGAAAGATGCGGTCCCCGAGGTTGACCTCGCCGGCCGTGATGCCGGTCCAGATTCGGCTCTGAGCCACTCGCTACACGCTACTTTGCGTCGGCGAGCAGGACCTTCCCGCCAGCCTTCAGCGCCTTCAGCTTGGCGTCGAGCTTGTTCACGACGACCGGAGGCAGCTTGCTGTAGTAGAGGGGCGCGCCGAACTTCTGACCGTCGTGCACGCCCCACCACAGGAACTCGGCGAGCGCCTTGGCCTTGTCCGGGGCGATGGACATGTCCTGGTAGACCACGACGTAGGTGTACGAGCAGATGGGGTAGGTCTGGTCGCCCGGCGCATTGACGAGAGACTCGGTCAAAGTGTCGGGCATCGTCTTGGCCGCTCCCGCGGCGGCGGCGCTGCACCCCTCCACGGTCGGCTTCGCCCAGTTACCCGCCTGGTTCTGGAGCTCCGCATAGGGCTGGTGGGTCTGCATGGCATAGGCCAGCTCGATGTACCCGATGCCGCCGGGGCTGTTCTTGATCTGGCCGGCCACGCCCGCGTTCCCCTTGGCGCCGACGCCCACGGGCCACTTCACGCTCTTTCCGGCGCCGACCTTGCTCTTCCATTCAGGGCTGATGGCGGACAGGTAGTCCGTGAAGACGCCGGTCGTGCCGCTGCCGTCGGAGCGATGCGCCACGGTGATGGCGGTGTCCGGCAACTTGACGCCGGCGTTGTCTTTCGCGATTGCCGGGTCGTTCCACTTGGTGATCTTGCCGAGGAAGATCCCCGCGACTGCGGCCTGGCTCAGCTTGAGCTCCTTGACCCCGTCGAGATGGTAGCTGACCACGACCGAGCCGATGCTCATGGGAAAGTGCTCGAGCCCCGGTGCCTTGGCATGCTCCTCGGCGGTCAACGGCACGTCGGTCCCGCCGAAGTCCACCGTCTTCGCAGTGATCTGGCGAATCCCGCCACCCGAGCCGATGGCCTGGTAGTTCATGTGGACTTTGGGGTGGGACTTGCCGAACTCGGCAGCCCACTTGCTGTAGATCGGATACGCGAAGGTGCTTCCCGCGCCCTGGATGGTGATGGTCCCCGCAGGGCCGTTGTCCTTGGAAGGCCTCACGGGCCCCCCGGACTTCTTGCAGCCGGCCACCGAAAGAAGGGCAAGGGCGAACAGGATGGACAGGCGTCTCATGACGGAGCTCCTTTGCTGGTGCGTTGGTAGGCTCGCTGTGTGACGATTGGGTGACGCGCGAGCAAAATCGAGGTCACTGGATCCGGACAAGAGGCCGAGAGGCGTGGAGCCGGCGGCTTTGCCGGATCAGAACTTGAACTGCGAGAACAGGCCGATCTCCTGGTACTGGCCCTTCGAGTCGGGGACGGTCGAACCGATCTTGCCGTTGGTGGTGTTGATCACGGCCCCGCCGGCTCCCGATTTCACGGTCTCCCACTTGTAGACCAGCGCCAGGTCCAGGAACTTCTCCGGCGAGGCATCGATGCCCACGTTGAAGTACATGTCCTTGATCGACGTGTCGGTGCTGGCGTTGGGCTGCGTGTAGTCGAAGCGCCCGAACACGCCGAGCATGGGAATGAACCGGACGTTGGCGAAGGCGGAGACTCCGCGAGCCGTGTCCTTGGGCGCGGCGCCGGATATCTGGTCGGCGGTGTAGTTGCGCCCGAGAAAGCCCTCGACCCCCACCCGCACGGGGTCGGAGTCCCACGCGATCAACCCGTCGAAGCGGGTGCCGTAGCCGGGACACTTCGACCCGGGGCATGCCACCGGCCCAGGCGCGCCCAGCGTCGAGATCGACGTGCCGACTCCGATGTTCAAGTGCTTGATGGGCTCGGCGTTCAGACGCGCCGCCCCGGTAGGCACATGGGCGCGCGCCGGGTTTCCGTACCCGTGCCCGTTCACGACGGACACCTGGTAGCCGAGCACGCCCTTGGCGATGTCGCCCAGGACGTGCACGCCCCAGTCCGCCGAGTTGCCGTAGTGAAGGCGGTCGATGAGCGTGTTCTCGACGTAGCGGTAGCCGTAGCGATCCTCGACCCAGGGGATCCACGGGTTGTTCGCGACGCCGGCGCGCACGACGAGCTCGGGAGCGAACTTGGCCTCGAAGTACGCGTTCTTCACGAACACGTCGTACTTGTGGTTGTAGTCGCCGATGTCGGTCTGGAATTTCGCGCTGAAGATCTCGGTCAGCGTGTAGTTGACCCCGAGGTAGAACCGCTTCATGTCGAAGGCGGTGGTCCTGGTGTGGGAGTTCGCCCCCACGTCCCGGTTTTCGGCGTAGCTGAAGTCCGCATAGATCTTGCCGTAGATCTTGAAGTGGCCGCCTTCGTCGGCCTTCGCAGCAGCCGCCGGCGCAGGAAGGGCGGGAGCCGGAACTGCCGCCGGAGGAGGAGCCGGAGCAGGCGCCGGCGGTTGGGGAGTCGGCTGTGCGGCAGGCACGGCAGGAGCGGCAGCAGTCGTATCCGGAGCCGGTGTAGGCGCTGGCGCTGCTCCCGCATCCTGAACCGCGGGGGCAGCAGGCTGGGCAGCAGCCGGCGGGGCCGGTTGCTCGCCCGCTGCGGGCGCGGGCGGGGTCTGCGCCAGGGCGGCGCCGGAGACCAGAAGGACGAGCGGAACAACTCGGAAAGCGGTTCTCATGGGCGTGTTCTCTTTTCGGTTTCGAGACGCCCGAGAGAAAGCCTGGGTCGTGTGACGCACGGGTGACGCAGCCGTGAATTGCGGGAAA
Source organism: uncultured delta proteobacterium (assembly GCA_963826085.1). Classification (GTDB taxonomy): domain Bacteria; phylum Myxococcota_A; class Polyangia; order Polyangiales; family Polyangiaceae; genus CAWDXG01. The sequence goes on from CAWGVN010000001.1 coordinate 2,190,801, forward strand.
ATTGCGGGACGGACCTGCGACACCTGCGTGATGTCAATGCGACGACCTACCGGCCAGCCGACTATTCCCGCTGCGGGTGGATGTATGCAGCAGGGCTGGTAATCTCGGCGGCCATGAGTCGTCTCCGCTTCATTCTAGCCCTGGCGGCGTGCGCCGCTCCGATCGTCCTCGCAACGCCTGCGCGGGCGCAGTCCTGCGATCCGCCCCGGATCCTGTTCGTCATGGATGCCTCTTCGTCCATGCTGCAAACGATCAGCAACGGCGGAACCACCGAGACCAAGTGGAAAGCCGTGCAGGACGCCGTGTCCTCCGTGTTCCAGAACTACGGCGGCGCTGCCGAGTACGGCCTGATGACCTTCCCCGGCCCGTCCGGGACGTGCTCCACGGGCACCGTTCGCGTGAACGTGGCCGCGGGCACCGGAACGACGATCGAGAACACGCTCTTCGGGCTGAACATCCCGGCCAACAACCAGACGCCGGCCGGTCAGAGCCTGGTGGCAGCGTCCCAGTACCCCGGCATCACGGACTCCGCGCACAAGAACTACGTCGTGTTCATGACCGACGGCTGGCAGTTCTGCGATATCCCGGGTTCAAGCGGGCCTCCGATGTGCGCGACGAGCTCGGACTGCTCGCTGATGAGCGTCTCGACCTGTCCCTCATGCAACTCCTGCGAGGTGGGAACCTCCGATCCCAACTGCGCCGGGCAGAACGCGGACGGTTGCTACTGCGTCAGGAACTGGCCGGTACTGGGCGTACAGGCCCTGCAACAGACGGCCGTTCCGACCTATGTCGTTGGCTTCGGTACCAAGACGGACGCCCTGACGCTCAACCGCGCAGCGCAGGCGGGCGGGACCGCGCTCGCGGGCTGCGATCCGAACAGCACCTCGCCGAGCTGCTACCTGCAGGCGACCTCGCCGTCCGAGCTCACTACCGCACTGTCCAACATCGTCCAGGCCGTCGTCACGGATAACTGCACCGGGCCGTGCGGCATCCAGGGCACGCGCACCTGCACCGGCGCCGGCTGGTCGGCGTGCAACGCCCCCAGCAGCCAGAGCTGCACCAACTCCTGCGGCACCGGCCAGCAGCAATGCGTCAACGGCCAGCTCACGCCGTGCGACGCGGTGTGCCCGGACGGCGGGGCCGGAAGCGGCGGAACCGGCGGGACCGGCGGGACCGGTGGAACAGCCGGCACCGGCGGCAGTGGAGCCACCGGCGGCAGTGGAGCCACCGGCGGCAGTGGAGCCACCGGCGGCAGCGGAGCCACCGGCGGCAGCGGAGGCGCTGCGGCTAGCGGCGGAACCGCCGGGGCCACCCAGGACGCCGGCAACAACGACGACGCAGCGGCAGCCGGCAGCGGCAATGGCCGTCCCCAGGACAGCGGCGACAAAGGCGGCTGCGCCTGCCGCGTCGGCGTCGGTGCTCCCGCTCGGGAGAGTGGCACCGGCTCCCTGCTCATGCTGGCCTTCGCTGCAGGATTTGCTTTCCGGCGCCGGCGACGCAGAATCTCTCGCTAGGGCGAGAGAATGAGCGATAGGGCACCCTCCGAGCCACCGCGATCGAAGAGCACCCGCCCGACGCTGCCTGGAGAAACGGCTCGGTCGAGTCTGTCCACCGTTCCCGCGCCGAAAGCGGTGCATTCGGAGATCCCCGACACGGCTGACATCGACTTCGATTGGGAAGTGGAGGCGCCGCCGCCGCCGCGTCGCCCGCGCGAGATGATGCCCACACTCGCGGACGAGGACCCGTTGCGCCACGACGCGGGCTACCGGAAGAGTCGCGACGCAACCCGCAACTCCATGCCGACGCTGCCGGACATCGACCCGCTCAGGTTCGATGTGGAGCCCGAGTCGAGCAAGAAGAAGTAGGCGGCGGGCTCAGTCCGCCACTCGCCCGGACTCGTCGTCGACGCGCGGCAGCGAGAAGCGGAAGCGCGTGCCGCGCCCCGGCTCGCTGTCCACGCCCACGCTGCCGCCCATGGCTTCGACCAGGTGCTTGACGATGGAGAGCCCCAACCCGGTGCCGCCGAGTTGACGGGAGCGGCCGGCGTCGACGCGATAGAACCGTTCGAACAGCCGCGAGAGATGGCGCGCCTCGATCCCGGGCCCGGTGTCTTCCACGAGGACCCGCACGACCCCGGCGTCCTCCTCCGCGCTCGCCGACAGACGCACTTCCGCATTCTCTCCGCAGTACTTCACAGCGTTGTCGACCAGGTTGGTCAGGATGTTCTCGAGGGCGCGGCGGTCCGCACGCGCCAGGGGCAGGTCGCGGGGCACGCTCTGGGCGAGCCGTATCTGTTTCTTTTCCGCCCGTTCGCGGAAGAGGCCGAGCACGTGCTCGAATACCTGCTCCAGATCGAGATCCTCGAGGTCCAGACGGAACTCGCGCGATTCGATGCGCGACAGGTCCAGCAGATCCTCGACCAGCTCGTGCAGGCGCTCGGCGTTCCGCTCGATGATGTCGACGAAACCTGCCGCAGCCTTGGGGTCGCGCTCCGCGGCGTCGTGGAGCGTCTCCGCGGCGGAGCGGATTGCGGTGACCGGCGTGCGGAGCTCGTGCGACACGTTGGCGACGAAGTCCCGCCGCACGGATTCGAGGCGCCGCATCTCCGTGACGTCGACGAAGACCGCGAACACGCCGCCCGGCTCGCCGCCGAGCGGTGCGGCGCGCACGAGCGCGCGGCGCGGCTTGAGCCCGCCCAGCTCAATCTCGCCGGAGACGTGCTCGGCCGACCTGGAAGCCGCATCCAGCAGTTCCTTGAGCTCCGCGTGGCGGATCAGCTCGAGCGGGGTCTTGCCCTCCGCGTCGGCGGGCAGAAGCAGCATCTCGCGCAGCGCGGGATTGACCAACGCCACGCGCCCCTGCCGATCCAGCAAGAGCACGCCCTCGTGCATCCCGGACAGGATGCCGCTCATCCGATCCCGCTGCGTGCGAAGCTCGTCGAGCGTGGTCGAGAGGCTCTCGGCAAGTTGGTCGAGCGCACTGCCCAGGTCGCCGAATCCGCCGCTGGCCTCCAGTCGAGTCCGCGTCTCGAGATGGCCCTCGGCCATGCGTCGCGCTGCGGCGGTCAGCGTGTGCGCCGTTCGCGAGACCAGCGCTGCAGCGGCGCTGGACACCACGACCGCGCACAGAAGCGCCAGAACCGCTGCAACGCCCAGCGCTTGTCCGGACTGGCCCTCGACGCGTACGTAGGCATAGAAGGCGGCTATTGTGACGGCTATCAGCCCAAGCGAAATGAAGAACAGCTTGGCGCGGATCCCAAGCGTCAAGTTCGGGCCTCGTCAGCCGTCGCCACGAAGCGATAGCCGACGCCGCGCACCGTCTCGACATAGTCGCGTGCCGCATCGAGCTTCTCGCGCAGCCGCTTGACATGGGTGTCCACGGTGCGCGTCGTGATGTCGGCCTGGATACCCCACACATCGTCGAGCAACGCCGCGCGCGTCTGCACGCGGTTCCTGCGATCGTAGAGCGTCAGCAAGAGCCGGAACTCGAGCGCCGTCAGCTCGACCTCCTTGCCCTCGACCCACACGCGGTGAGCTTCGCGATCGATCTTCAGGCATCCGAACTGGATCGTCGGTTCGCCTTCCTGCTCATCGCCCTGGCGGCGACGGAGAATCGCATGGATGCGGAGCAGCAGCTCTCGCACGCTGAACGGCTTGACGACGTAGTCGTCGGCCCCGAGCTCGAAGCCCACCACGCGATCGATCTCCTCGCCTCGAGCCGTGAGCATGATGACCGGCAGCTTCCGGGTCGCGGCGCCGTCGCGCAGCGACTTGCACACTTCGGTTCCGGAGATGTCCGGAAGCATCAGGTCGAGAAGCACCAGATCGGGAAGCTGCTCGCGCGCCAACCTGAGCCCGTCTTCGCCGCGCCCGGCCAGGAGCACGTCGTGCCCCGCCTGCCGCAGGTTGTACTCGAGCACCTGCTGCAGGTCCGGTTCGTCTTCGATGACCAGGATCTTCGGCATCGTCCAATCGCGGGGTTACCGCCACTGTGTGACGGCCGGGTGACAGCCGCGTAGAACAGACGTGGCAGCGCCTCCTGGGCGGTATCCTAGCGCAGGTAGGGGGCCGCGATGTACGTCCGTTCAGCGCTGGCGCCCAGAACGCCTGGACGGTCGGGGGATGGGGGTTGACTCGGAGTGCGCTATCGCAGAGCTTGGCGCCGGACCCGGAAGGGCCTGATCCGGTCGCGGTGGCCCGGATCGAACCCCTGTGAGGAGGTCATCCCCGTGTTGAAGCGCATTTTCGTGCTCCTGATCGCGGTCGGCATTGTCGGTTGCGGCTACTCGGAAGACGAGTGGCAGGCGCAGCTCGCCAAGTACAAGCAACTGGACACCCAGTACCAGCAGGAGAAGGCCGAACACGCCCAGACGCAGGCCGAGCTGGATCAGACCAAACAAAAGGTCGCCCAGCTCGAAGACCAGCTCAAGAAGATGGGCGTGAACATCAATACGCTGAACCAGCAGCTGCAGGCCACCGGCACCGAGAAGGAGCAGCTGGCGGCGAACCTGGCGCAGCTCAAGCAGGCTCTGGACGAGTACAAGGCACGCGCCGCCCAGCTGGAGCGCATCAAGCAGCGCTTCGAGCTCCTGCGCGGCAAGCTGCAGAAGCTGACCAACCTCGGCCTCAAGGTCGAGATCCGCAAGAACCGGATGGTTATTTCGCTTCCCGGCAACGTCCTGTTCGCTTCCGGCTCCGCCAAGCTGCGCGACAAGGGCCTCAAGGTGCTCGACGCGGTGGCCGAGGTCATCCGCAATGACAAGCAGCTGTCCCAGCGCTACTTCCAGGTCGCCGGACACACCGACAACAAGCCGCTCAAGGGCGGCCGCTTCATGGACAACTGGGGCCTGTCCGCGATGCGCGCTCGCTCGGTGCTCGTGTATCTGATCTCCCCCGTGGACGCGAAGGACGGCGGCGGAGGGCTCGACCCCTCGCGACTGCACGCCGCCGGCTATGGCGACACCGATCCGGTCGCGGACAACAGCACCCCCGAAGGCCGGCAGCAGAACCGCCGCGTCGAGCTGGTGCTGATGCCGGACGTCAGCGAAATGCTGGACCTCAAGAGCCTCATCTGAGGCGCTAGACCGCGACGCGCAGGGCGCAGGAGGCGGAGCTGGATCCCCCGCCAGCTCCTCCTCTTGCCCCGACCAGAGCCGCTTCCATTCCCGCTCCATTCCTCTGCCAGCGCCCGTCCCAGCGGACGCTCCGCCTCCTGCTCCCTGCGCGTCGCGAATTTCGACCGGAAACCCGTCGACCGCGCGGAGCGGTCGTCATTTTGCCGAAGTCGCAGCAGGCCGGGTCGGCCGCTTCGTGACTGGATCGCCCGCGTCAGAGCGCCGGCAGATCGACTGTCTTCGCGGCGAGCAGGCCGGCGCCTATCGTGTCATGCAGCGCGACCTCGACGCGCACTGCCTCGGGCGGGACCTCGAGCGAGACGGACAGGCGACGCTTCCCGCGCGCCGGCACGATCGTATCAAGCGTGACGGTATCCGTGGCGTGCTCGGCCTTGAAGAATATGAGGCCGGACCGGTCATCCGGTGCGCTCTTCGCGACGACCTTTCCGGTGCGGTCGAACGCGCGCAAGGCAACGTACGGCTTTCGCACACCGGACTCCATCGCTGGCCATTGGTGACCGACCAGCGGCGCGCGGACGGCGATTTCGACATCGAGGTGCGTCGCCTTCCGGGTCACGCCGACGACATCGAGCTTCACGCCCGCGCGGGCGAAGCGCTCCTCTAGCTGGGCCAACTGCGCGTCGCCGTCGGCCCGCGCCTGGGCGACATTGCCGCCGAGGAAGAGGTGCGACGGCCGGGGCCGAGGCCGACCCCAGTTCACCACATGGCGCACGGGGTACCGTGGTTTGGCGAGGTTCTCGACCATGTGGCACTGCTGGCAGTGCACGGTTTTCGAGTCGGAAGCGCGCTGCTCGCTCTTCACCCATGTCTCCCAGGTGCGATGGGGGGACATCTCCATTCCGATCGCCGAGCCGTGGCACGCCGAGCAGGCCCGCGAATTCACGAGCGCCTCGGAGTGGTAGTCGGCGTGGTGGACAGCGGGTCTCCACCGGATCAGCAGGTTGCCCAGCAGGTGGAGCACGCGGTTCGTCGACGCCTGACCGAAGTATCGGCGCACCGTTTCGGGCGCCGATACGTAGTAGACCGACTTGGGGTGGTCGATGACGCCCATACGCGTGCCCAGTGGACGGCGCATGGCCGCAATCGCGGCGACATTCATGAACTTCGACGGATCAACCGGGTGCGCGTACATGGCCCGGATCGTGTGGCAGAAGCTGCAGGTGACGCCTTCGGCGACGACGGTGTGGCTCTTCAACGGCGGCGTGCTCTCGTGCGCATAGAAGGAGATGGGCGCGTGGCATTTGGTGCAGATGTCGTCGGGGGGCGACTGGCCACGGTTCTCCATCGGAATGACTTCCGGAAGCTCGAGGCCGAGAGCCTTCGGGTGCCTCGCGATCTGCTTGCGGACGCGTTTGGACGACAAGGCGCGGCCGTGGGTAGATCGACGCCACTCGCTGTAGATCTCGCTATGACACTCCCCGCACCAGGTGGCCGAGTCGTAGTCGGAGACCCTGCGGTCGATGGGGGCGAACGCGGGCACGGCAGGGTTGGGCGACGACTCTGGAGCGGTACGCCGGATCAGCTCCGCAAACCCGACGGCGACGAGCACCGTCGCGATCCAGACCAGGACCGCACGATGCCGCTTGTGGTCCATGAGGAAGTGCAGCAGGAGCGGCGCCAGGAAGGCTGCCCCTAGTACGGTGTGCACGACGCCGGCGACGGACCCGTCGCCCCACCACATCGCGAACCCTCCGCTGATGAAGACCCCGACCAGCGACGCGAGCGCCAACCGGCGACCGAGCGAACGGAGCCCGACAACACCCTTGAGGCGACCGCGCGCATGGCGAAGCATGACCGCGACGACGAAGGGGATGCTCACGACGCCGAGGCCGACGTGCAGGAGCGTGAAGGCCTCCGTGAGCGTGAACGCCACGTGATCGGGAACCAACGCCAGATAGCCGGCGAGCACGACGTGGGGCGCGAGAAATCCCAGCAAGACCCATCCTGCAAGGCCTGTCGACGGCTTCACTTTCACAGAAGCGCGGCTGCTCGCGGTCACGTCACGGTCCAGCCCGCGGGCGCTGTTGGACGTCCCGCGTTGTAGGTTATGAACGGTTGGCCGGACGGTACATCTCCGACACCTCGTCGTCGACCCGTGGCGGGCCGGCGTCTGGAGTCGCAAGTCAGCGGCGTCGGTGTCGGCGCGACGTGTTCTTCGTCATTCCGCCGAAGTCGCAGCGCCCCCGCTCGCGCGCTCGCCGGCCAGGGCGCGCGTGATCTCGGGATTGTCGGGCGAGAGGCGCTGGGCGCGTACCAACCATGCGTGCGCGCCGGGATCGCGCAGGGCGTGGAGCGCCATGGCCAGCGCGTACACGCTCACCGGGTCGCCCGGCTCGAGTCGGAGGGCGCGCTCCGCAGTGCGGGCCGCGCGCTCCGGATGGCCCAGCGCGAGCTCCGCCGTGGCAATCCAGCCCAGCGCGGCCACCGCCGTGTCGTCGTGGGAGTCCGCGAGCGGCGAAAGCATTTCGAGCGCTTCTCCGGCGTGACCGTGGCGGAGCTTGGCACGGGCGGACAGGATGCAGATCTCCGCCGATCCCGGGAACAGCCCGGAGGCCTTTTCCGTGATCTGCTCCGACTCGCGGAAACGGCCCAGCCTGAGCAATGACTCCGCCAGGCCCTCGTAGCCGGCGGGATCCTCCGGGGCGACTTCCACCAGGCGCTTGAACTGGATGCGCGCGCGTTCGATCCTGCCCGTCCGGAACAGCAGGCGGGCCAGGTTCGCCCGGGATGGGGCAAAGCCCGGGTCGACCGACAGCGCGGCGCGGTAGTGCTTCTCGGCGACGTCCGGCCGGTGCTCACGCTCGGCAAGCACACCGAGGCCGTGATGAGGCTGCGCGATGTCGGGATTCAACTTCCGGGCGCGCTTGAGAAGCTCGCGGGCGCGGTCGAAGTTGCCCCGTTGCATCTCCACCAGCCCCATGTTCGTGAGAGCCTCGACGAAGTGCGGGTTGTACTCGAGCGCGAGGGAGAAGCGCGCATCGGCAGTCTCCAGGTCGCCGTGCTGCAGCGCCTCCACGCCGGCGCGGTTGAGCGCCAGTGCCTTGGGCGGAAGCGGTGCGGCGCCGGTGCACGCGGGAAGCGCGAGCAGCAGCACGATGGCGAGCAGGAACTCGGACCTCATGGCGGACCTATCGGCCGCGGCGCTTCCCGGTTGCGTACCGCGGTGCAGGCCCGCCGTCATCGGCCCAATGGCCGAAGCGGGTTCTGCCGCCGCACGAAGTCCGGGGAATGCGGGCCTTTCGCCGGCTGGGACCGAGGCACGGAAAATGCCCGGGCGCCCGCAGAAGCTGTTGCGCGATGCGGCCTGGGCGGGGATGCTCCCGGCCATGTCGAAGGAGCCCGACGACAACCAGTCGCCATCGGAAGACGCCGAGGACGAGCGCTCCGACGAAGCGACGGGCGGCCCGGCCAAGCCCTCGTCGCGCGCGCAGCGTTCCCGCGAAGCGGACGCCGACGACGAGGACGACGAGGACGACGAGGACGACGAGGACGACGAGGACGACGACGAGGACGACGAGGACGACGAGGACGACGACGACGAGGACGACGAGGACGACGAGGACGACGAGGACGACGAGGAAGAGGTCCGCCCGGCGCCGAGAAAGCGTGCGGGCCCGTACAGAGCGCGGCCGAAGCGTCCTCCAGTGCGCCCGCTGACCGAGAAGGAAATCAACTCACCGGAGCCCCAGACGCTCTGGATGCTGGGCATCGTCGCGTTGATAACCTTGATCTTGTGGGGATTCGCCCGGTTCGCCTGCAACGCTCACGGGCCGACGTTGAAGCCCCGCCAGGTGTCGACTTCGCAGCTGGCCCGGGACCCCAAGGACGCGGCCATCGAGCTCCAGCAGAGATGGGCTACCAAGCGCTACGCCGAGGCGCTCGAGCTGGCGACGGGCAGTGCCGCTGCCGAGCTACAGAAGGACAAGAAGACCTGCGACAGCGCGTGCGCGGCAGAGAGCAAGAAGCTCGTCGACCAGGTGTTGACCACGGGTGAACTGCTGTCCAACGACCCGACCGGCGCGACTGTGCGCGTGACGTTGACCGGCCCGGACGGCACGCACAGCTACCTGATGCACCTCACGTCGAGCGGCACGATCTACAAGGCCGACTCCCGCAAGCCCGCCTCCGCCGGCGCTCCGGTTCCCGCGGCCCCGGCATCGGCGCCCGCGGCGCCTGCGTCGGCGCCTTGAGCTAGATCGCCGCAGCGCCCACGTCCGACAGCCAGCCTTCCAGAGTGGAGCGCCGGGGCATGCCGGTGGCGACGTGCCGCACGCGGCCCTGGGCGTCGATCACGATGATGGTCGGCAGAAGCGTGATCTTGTAGAGCTTCGAGAACCGCCCGTCGTCGTGCAGGACCGGGTACGGGATGTTCCAGGCGCTTTTGACGGCGCTGGCCTGCGCGCTGTTGTCGTCGACGCTGACGCCCACGAACGTCACCTTGCTCGCGCGCGTCGCGCGCGCTGCCTCGGCAAGCATCGGCGCCGTGCGCCGGCAGGTCGGACACCAGCTGGCGAACACCTCGATCACGACGGGGTGGCCGTGTTGCTCCGCCAGGCTGAAGCTCGCGCCGGACACTGCCGGAAGCTCGAAATCCGCCGCGGGTTTGCCCTCGTCGGGGCCCGAGCTCCGCCGCGACATGAGTGCGAAGATGGCCGCCGCGATCACGAAGTAGATGACGTACTTGAGGCCGCGTCCCACGCGGAACTCGCGGCCATCCCGGTCGACGCTGCGCGTGGAAGCTCTCGGCTCGTCGTCGCGATCGCGATCGCTTGTTGGTCGCATGACTCCGTGCTCAGGGTGCCAGAAGCCGCCTGCCCGCGGCCCAGCCGAAGAAGATCAACGCCACCACCGTGAGACCGTGGCCCACCCACAGATGCCAGGTTTCCCCGCTCGGGCACGCGACGCCGATGGCCACCGCGCCAGCCAGACCGCCCACCAGACCGGCGAGCGCGCCGGAGAGCCCAGGGGACAGCGGATCGGTCCGGCGCCAGATCAGCAGCGTGCCCCCCGACACGATCGCGCCGAAGAGGAGCGCGTGCAGGCCGCATGCCATCGCGTTGCCCGCTGCATGCGTGTGCACGAACGTGCCCAGCGGCAGCCAGCGCGTCCCCTCGAACGCCAGGTAGGCGAGAAACGCCACGGGCAGCGTGACCGCGAGCAGCAGCCGCATGCGGCGCGAGATGCGCTTGCCCGGCGGCCTGGCCAGACCCACGAAAAGCACGAAGGCCTGGACGATGCCCCAGCCCGCGGCGCCGAGCAACGCGGCGCGGAGCGCCCCTTCCGGTCGCTGCCTGCCATAGCTCAGGTACACGAGCAAGCCGACCACGAACGCCGACAGCGCCACTGACAGGAGCAGACGACGTCCGGCCGACAAGCTGCGCTTGCACTTCAGGTTCCGCGTGCACTCCTCGTGAATGGCGCGCGTCACCTCGGGTCGCGGCGGCGCCGGCTCTCCGGGCCACGGCAGCTCGCCCAACGGGTCAGGCTCGTGCACGCTCATGTCCCCCTCCTGTAGTCGTCAAGCTCCTTGCGGAGCAGGTTGTAGCCCCGATGCACGCGGAGCTTCACGGCCGTCGCGGTGGTGCCGAGGACCTCTGCCGCCTCGGCAACCGACAGGCCGGTGATCTTGGTAAGCTGGATGGCTTCGCGGTAGCTCTCGGGCAAGCTGTCCAGCGCGCGCTCCAGAGCCTCGGACAGATCGTTCGGCACGTCGTCCGGAGGCTCCGGCCGGGGTTCGGGCAAGCTGCCGTCGCTGCTCAAATCCTCGCTGCGGCTCCTGGCGGCGCGTCGCTCGTCGTAGAAAGAGCGGCGCGCAATCGCGAGCAGCCACGGCAGGAGCGGCGCGCCGCGCATGTAGCTGCCGCGCGCCCGGTGCATCTTGGCGAAGGTGATCTGCAGCAGATCCTCGGCGCGAACCCGGTCCCGTGTGAGTCTCAAGAGATAGCCGAGCAGCTTGCCCGAGATGCGGCCGTACAGCTCGTCGAACGCGTCGGCCGACCCGTCCACATACAGCTCCATCAGCTGCTCGAGCGTGGCGTCGGCGACTCGGTCACGGGCCCTGGCATCCACCCTGGACAGTCGTATCCCGCACTGGAGCGCCGCGCCACCCGTCGATGGCGGCGCGTCCGGCAGAGCGGCGGAGAACCACATCCCGGGGATACGGAGCGGAGGTCCCCGCGGTTTCCCGGCAATTCCGCCACGCGTAGGTCGGGGCGCCTGCGGCGGCGGGCCGCGGCGGAATTTGGCGGACATCGGGCCTGGTTCGACCGCGGGGCGACGGGGCCCGCGGAAACACGTAGCAGAGGCCGGACCGAAGAAAGGGCGCGCTGTGGCCGGCGAACGCGCGCGCGGGCCTACTGCGACTTCGGCGGAATGACGAAGAACACGTCGCGCGGTTGGCCGACGATCAGATCCTGCGACTGGCCGACATTGTGCGCGTGCACGACGAGTGATGCCTGCGCGACCTGCACCTTGGCGGTCTGGGGACAGATGGTGTTCTTGTTCGGCACCACCTTGAAGCAGATGCGGGTGCCGGGCGTGATGTCGATGGCGGTCTCGTCGTAGGAGTCGGGGACATCATTGGGCGGCTCGCCGCCCACCACTCCGCGCGGTCCCTTGTACCAGTCCCGGAGCTTCGACAGGTCGATCGTCGCGCACGAGTACCCGGGGTCCGCGGGGTCGGGGATGTTGCCGGGCGCATACACCTCGATGTGGTTGATGAAGTCGTCCACGGCGTTGTAGAGCGTCCCGGCGCACGTCAGGTACGGCGGCTCCGCGGCCAGCGCGGTAACGCGAACGTCGATGTGGATACCGCTGAGAAGCGCGAAGATGCCCTTCTGCACCGACTGCGAAACGCCCGTACCGTTCTTGTAGGCGCTGAAGATGAGGCGGCAGGTGCTGTTCGGCCCGTCGGGAGCCAGCGTGCCGCCGGCGATGTTCGTCTGGCACAGCGGCCCCCCGAACGCCTCCTGTGGGGATACCAGCGAGGTGGTCTGGTCGGCCAGGTACGCCATGTCGAGGTACGGGTCGCCGGGGCTGTTGTTGGAGCGTCCGGCACCGTCGTCCAGCGCGATGCCGATGAACTTGCCACCATGCGAATTCAGCACGGCCACCAGGTCGTCGACCTTGGGCACCGAGTTCGCTGCATTGAAGCTGTACGGGTCGTGGATCGTGCTGGAAGCGTTGACGCGCTTGCCGTTGTGGAACGGCGCGTCGGTCACGGAGACGACGATAGGCAACGCATCGGGGCGGAATCCGAGGCCGCCGTAGCCCGAGCCGGAGCTGTAGGCCGGCACTGAACCGCCAGGCCAGGTCAGCGGAGTATTCACCATCGCCCGGTACATGGCCGGGATCTGGGCTTCGGGATTGTCGCCGCCGTCGTGAAGCGTCAGGTTGCCCACCGCCTTCACGGTATCGCTCGCCGTGGCGCTCAGGTACGCCGTGGCCCCCGGCAGCCACACCGGAAGGTCGCCCGCGGCGCCGTCGCCGTAGCCGCTGACCGGATAGTCGTCGTGACCGAGCACGCCAAAGTGCGCATCCGGCACCTCGGCCTTCACGGCGTTCATCAGCGACGTCAGGTTCGTCTGGATGTTCGAGATCGCGCCGGCCATCGTGCCGGTCGTGTCGACCACGAAGGCGATGTCTCCCTTGTTCAGGTTCGTCTTGAGGACGACGTCCTGGTCGAGCGGCTGCGGATCCTGCTGGTAGGGCATGACGAAGTAGTACTTGCCCAGGGCCTGTGGGGTGCAGGACGCGCAGTTCGGGTCGCTGCCCAGCGTCACTTCGATCAGGTCGTTCGCTCCGTCGCCGTCGGAGTCGTACTTGATCCGGTCTGTTTCGCCGATGTTCACCTGGCAATCGTGGTTCTTGTCCTCCAGACCATCCGTCAGGCCGTCGCCGTCCGAGTCGATGTCGAGGAAGTCCGCTGTGCCATCGCCGTCTGTATCGACCGGCGGATTGGGCTGCCCGTTGGCGTCGAGCACGGTGTGGTTGAATCCTGCTTCGCAGGCATCCGGAACGGTGTCGCCGTCGCTGTCGAGGTCGCGGAAGTTGGGAATGCCGTCTCCGTCCGCATCGTCCGTCTTCTCGAAGATGTCGGCAATGGTGTCGCCATCCGAGTCGATGTCGTCCATGTCGGGCAGGCCGTCCTTGTCGGTGTCGACCGCCTTCCCGTTCACCAGCTCGTCCTTGTCGAGAATGGTGTCCCCGTCATTGTCGTCGTCGTATACGTCGGGAATGCCGTCGCCGTCCGTGTCCGCGAGCCCCGCGACGTACCCCGGTCCCTTCTTGGTAGGGTCGTAGGGTTTCCCGTCGGGGTAGATCTCCTGCCGATCGGGAATGCCGTTGTTGTCGCTGTCCAGGTCGATCTGGTTGGGCTTGCCGTCCCCGTCGCTGTCGAGCGGAGGACTGCAGCCATTGATGGTGTTCGCCTCGACCTTGTCGGGAATCGTGTCGCCGTCGCTGTCGGTATCCAGATAGTCGGGGATGCCGTCGCCGTCGGTGTCGCGGTTCTGCGCCTTGCCCTCGACGTCGTCGGGGATGTTGTCGCAGTCCGAATCGGGCGTGCTGCACAGGCTCACGCAGGGGCCCGCGTCACTGCCGCCGGCGCCACCCGGGCCGCCGTCCGTGGCACCGCTGCCGCCGCCGCCTCCCATGCCTCCGGCTGCGGACGAACCGCCGCTGCCGCTTCCGCCACCCGAGCCACCGGAGCCGGGCGCGGTGTCCGCACCCCCACCACAGCCCGCCAGCACAAGTCCCGCCACAGTCAGCAAGACTGCCGGGACGAAGTAAGCACGCGCCATCCAGGCCTCCAGTCGTTTCAGGCGGAGCAACAAAGCTCTCACGCCGGTCTTGAAGGATAGCAAATCAGAAACCCCGGTTCGACCTGCGCCCACCCGGCGCCTCGTGGAAGCCCGGCCCAGCAGCGGATCCTCCGCGCATCCGGGGACATTGACCCATGGCGCCTCCCAAGGCCGCGGTATGCTGGCCCCCGTGCACGGTGCCGCAGCGCAGCATCACGAGCCCCCGCGCGGCTCGGGGCGCCTGATCGCCCTAGCCGGATTCTACGACGCCAGGATCAGGGCTCTTCCGGGGGTGCGGGCGGCGCGCTGGATCGGCGTCCTGGTCGCGCTGGGCTTCGCCGGCGTGATGCTCGTGCTGGCGCTCGCGGGCGGGCGCGACGTGCTGGATGTCATCGCCATCCGCGGCGTCGAGTGGCTGGCGTGGCTCGCGGCCGGTGTCGCTGCGCTCGGCAGCGCGCGTGATCTCGCTACTCTGGATGCGCGCGAAGGACTCGCCGCACTCGCGCTGCAGCGGGGCTACGCGAAGGGCGAGCTGACGCTCTCCCGGACGATCGCTTCGATTCGTTGTATCGGGCGCGCTGCAGGCTGGCCGGCACTCGCCCTCTCGATGCTCGCGTTGCTTCTGTCGGGCACGCTGGAGCTGGCGCTGCAGCGAGCGCTTCTATGTCTGGCGGTCGTTGGCTACGTCGCGCTGCTGGCGGTCGTCCTGGGCACGCTCTCGCGCTGGTCTGCGAATCTCAGCCCGCGGCGACCGCGCACCGTCCTGGTGGCGTTGCTCCTGGGGCCGTACCTCTTGCGGGAGCTCTGGCCGCTCGTGCCGAGTGTACCGTCGTTCTTCGCCCGGCTGGTTCCACACCTGATTGCGATCGGGGCGCTGAGGTGAGCGTGCTCGAGCTGTCGGGGGTCACCCACGGCGGACTCCGGGGTGCGGACCTTTCGCTCGACGCGGGGATGCAAGCAGTGCTGGGAGCGCCGACAGATGGCACGCACGAGCTCGTTGCCGTCGCGACCGGTATGGCGCGCGCGCGCAGAGGCCAGGTGCGCGTAGCGGGGCGAGATCCCTTCTCCAGCCCGGAAACACGCCGGAGCATCGCGGCGTTGTTTCCCAAGGAAGGATTGATCCCCACAAACAGCGTCACCGCGTCCGTCGCCCGGGCGCTTTCGCTGGCGGGCGAAGAGGCCGCAGCGCCGGATGCACTGGCTGCAGTCGGGCTGGGGCACTGGGCGGAGCGGCGACCGGATTCGCTGGACGCGGGCGAGCTCAGGGCAGTCGCGCTGTCGATCGCGCTCGCACGAAGGAAGCCGACCCTCGTCGCGCTGCACGAGCCGCTCTCGGTGACGGGTGTCGCACGCCAGGTCGTACTGGACGCCGTGAGGCGCCTCGCCGAGGCGGGGTCGTGCGTTCTGTGCGCGACGGCCAGCGCTCGCGACGCTGGAGAGCTGTCGTCGGCGCTGCTCCTGCTCGACCGGGGCCGCTTCGTGCGACGCGCGACGCCTCCGCTCGCCACGGAGCTGGCGCCCGGCACCGTGCCGGACTTTCTCGTGCAGACCGACGACCCACGACAGCTGGCCGCCGCCCTGTCCGCCGAGACGGCAGTCGTGGGCGTGGAGTGGAACCAGCAGCGGAGCCCCGACGAGCTCCGGGTGCGCGGGACCGATGCGAGCGAGCTCGCGCTGGCGATCGCTCGCGTCGCTGTCGCCGAAACGATCGCGGTGCGCGCCGTGTCCCCCGCGCTTCCCTCGCTGGACGTCGTCCGCGGCGCCAGCGCCGGGCTGGCGCGCGGCGCGTACGAGCAGGCGTACCGCGCTGCCCAGAGCCGGGCGCGCGCACCGGAGCGCCAGGAGCCCCGACGCGGTTCGCAAGGCCAAGCCGTCTATGCTCCTTCGCAGAACGAGCAGTCCGCACCGCCAGATCGCGAGCCGCCCGAGGGAGGCGCGTCGTGAGCTCGCTGGGCGCCGGCGCACGAGTTGCGGCGTTTCGCCTGTGGCGTCGAGCCAGCCTGGTCGCGCTCTTGCTGGCGGCGGGGCTGGTAGCGGTGGCGGCGCTGCTGGAGCGCCAGAGTGCGGCGCTCGATGCTGCCGATCACACGCTCGTGGGCGCGGTCTTCGGCGTGGCCGTACCGGTACTCGGCTATCTCGTTGTGGAGTGTTCGGCCGACGGCAGGCGGCTGGATGCTTCGCTCGACGAGCTGGCGCGCCACGGCGCCAACCGCCGCGCCGCCGCCCTGGGCCTCCTCTGGGTATGTGCGGCGCTGATGGCGGCCGCGGGCGCCGCGCTCGCCATGCTTGGCGTCGCCGTCGCCCGCGGTCTCTCCGATGGCGCGTTGTCCGCTGACCTGCAGGCCAGCGCCTGGATCGGCGCGGTCGCGGGCATCGCCTACACGGCGTGGTTTGCGCTCGGATCCGCCTTTGGACGCCGCGGGGGCGGGCGTTTCTGGGCGCTGTGCCTGGACTGGGTGCTCGGGTCGACCACGACCCTCGTGGCCGCGCCGTGGCCGCGCGGCCACATCCGCAACCTGCTGGGCGCCGCTCCTGTCCTGGCACTTGCGCAGTGGCAAGGCGGCCTGGCGCTGGCCCTGCTCACGCTCGGCTACCTCGGCCTGTCGCTGTGGCGGATCCGCAGCTGATTTCGGCCCTCCGACTGGCTGGCGGGTCCGGTCAGGGGTGACCTGGAAAGGGCCCATGGTGCGCGCTACCCTCCGAGCGGCGTGCGCGGCATCGTCTATCCTTTCGACAGTTACGACGCGCTCTCGCTGCTGATGGAGGCGGGCGGCGACGAGCAGGATCTGGAGCTGCCCTGGGGCGAGGGCTTCAGGGACGGCGAGTGGATTCTCTGCACCATCGGCGTCGGCGAGGAGACGATCGCGATCGCCGCCTGCGTCGTCGATCGCGGCGATGGGCTCAGACTCAGCTTCAAGCCGCACGACTGGGAACAGCTGTGGCAGTTTGCCAACGCCGACGGCCCGCCGACGCCGCCTCCGCCCAGCCTGCCGCTGTCGATGCCCCACGTGCATCCCCCGCCCGATGCGCGGGTATTGATCGTCGATGACGATCCGGACCTGCAGCGCGTCGTCAGCCGCGTGCTGAGCGGCAACGGCTTTACCGTGTCTGCCGTCTCCAGCGCGGAGGAAGCCTTCGATCACCTGCGCGGCGAAGCCGCCGACCTGCTGGTCGTCGACTGGAACCTGCCGGGGATGACGGGCATCGAGTTCTGCAAGCGCTTGAAGGCCCAGCAGTCCTGGGCCCGCCTGCCCGTCCTGTTTCTGACGGCACACTCGTCCAGCCGCGACATCGTGGAGGCGTTCGACGCGGGCGCCGACGACTTCGTCAGCAAGCCCTTCCGCGCACCCGAGCTCGCCGCCCGCATCCACGGCCTCCTGCGTCGCTCCCAGATGCCGCCACCTTCAAAGCGATAGGCCACTTCGGCGTGGCTGGCCCGCGGCGCGCCCGGGCCACAAAAAGCGAAACGCCGGAGCGATGACTCGCTCCGGCGTTCGCCGCTACTAGAGCGCCGCGCTCACTGGAACGCGATGCCCACCGAATACCAGGCGCTGTCCTTCGCGAGATCCTTCTCGATCTCGTGCGCCGTGGCGATCAATCCCGCGTAGTTCTCGACGTCGGCCGGGGTAGCGTAGCCGCTGCTCGCGAGATCGTTCGCGTGCTGCAGCATGCGCGAGGCGATCCCGGAATCGGGGTTCCCGGCGATCCCGTTGTCGGTGCCGAACTTCCGCGCCAGGTAGGTGATCCCGGTGGCCGGATCCGTGAAGCTGACCAGATCCGCCTGCGGAATTGCGTCGACGAAGTCGATGCCCTTCACGTAGATGGCCATCTTCTTGAGCAGCGTCGTGTCGGTGTTGATGGCGGCGAAGAGATCCGCCCACACGAGCGTCTGCAGCTGGGTCTTGAAGCCGATGTTGGGGAAGACCGGGGTGGAGTTCGCCGGGGGGGTCACGTTGGCGTCCAGCAGGTTCAGCATCTGCGTGGACCGGTACGGCAGCTTGTCGGGTGCCGTCCCTTCGCCCGCTCCGGTCGTGACGACCCTGGGCGCAACGGTCTTCCAGTCCTCGGACAGGATGCCGCCGAGGAAGCGATCGAGCCCACGCGCGTCGTCGGTCTGGAAGTTCTTCATCACCGCGCGTCCATCCAGGAAGCTGGTCCGCGAGATGGTGAACAGCGTGGGACGGCTGTCTACCAGAGCCCGGATCGCGAACCCGCGCTCGACGCCGAAGCCAGCGTGATCGATCCAGTCGAGGTAGTCCCAGTCACCGCCGGTGTTGCTGTTGAAATCGTCGCCGACGTAGCGACCGTCGATGAGCGCCATGTCGAAGACGGGCTTCGCCGCAAACTGGCTGTTCCCGTTCGGCACGTCGTAGATGCTGGTGCCGTCGGCCGTTGACGTGAGAACCATCTGCCCAGGCTCGGGCGACATGGCTGCGCGGGCCAGGAAGTTGAACGTCTCGCGGTTGGCGTTGTTGTAGACCGCCGTCGAGTCGGGATCACCCAGGCTGCCGGCGAAGTCCGACAGGATCCAGTGGTACGCCCGCTCGCGCTCGAAGAAGCGCTGCGCGATGTACGACGGCATGTTCCAGTACTTGTAGGTCTTGTTCTGCCGGCGGAAGTAGTAGACCGGATAC
Organism: uncultured delta proteobacterium; assembly: GCA_963826085.1. GTDB lineage: Bacteria > Myxococcota_A > Polyangia > Polyangiales > Polyangiaceae > CAWDXG01. The sequence goes on from CAWGVN010000001.1 coordinate 2,209,370, forward strand.
GTCATCCGGTAGAACGCGGCGTTGTTGACCACCACCTCGTACGGGTCGGCGCCGTTGTCGGTGTAGTTCGTGTGGAGGTAGCTCGGGTCGTACGTCTCGCCGTAGCGGTACGGCCAGCGCTCGTGATCGCGACCGTCTGCGTGCGGCATCTTCGGATTCGTGCGCCAAGCCGTGAACGTCCAACCCGTGCCGTTCGTCGACGTAGTCGTGCTCGCCAGCTGGCTGTTCGGGTGCACGCCGGCTTCGTTGTCGTTGACGAAGTCCGTCCACATGAAGCGATCACGTGGGCTGCGCGTGCAGATCTGGCCGTCGATCACGCGCCACTGGGCCTGCTGCATCTCGTCCTTCGTCGCAGGCCGGCAGTAGCTCGCCTTGAACACGTTCATGTCGCGCGCGAGCTGCGTATAGTGCACGAAGTTGTCGCTCTCGAGGCGGAACGCTGCGCCGTTCAGCGCGTCGTTCGCCACGAACTTCGACTGGGCGTTCTCGGCAACGCCGCCCTGGGCCGTGTTGTCGATGTCGTACGTTTCGAGCACGCCGCCATACACGGCCTCCGTGTAGTAGAAGTCGTACGGAGCGATGCCCGGGGACATGTAGTCCTGCTCGTACTCCATGACCGTGGAGTTGCCGAAGTAGTCGACCGCGGGATGGCCGTTGCTGCGACCGTTCGTCGGCGCGGCCAGACCCTGCTCCATCGGCGTCTCGGGGTCGTTGAAGCGCGGACCCATGCAGGTGTCCGGGCTGTCGGCGGCCCGCTTGCCGGAGCATGCGCCCATGGCCTTGGGATCGCCATCCTCGGTGCGGAGCTGCCAATACTGCGGCATGTAGTTCATCGCGTCGTAGCTCGACTCGAAGTTGTGCCGCATGCCCAGGGTGTGGCCGACCTCGTGGATCGCGATGCCGGTGGCCATGCCGTGGAACAGGTCGCGGTACATGTATTCGCCGCGCTTCTTGACCATCGCGGGATCGCGCGGTCCGGGTAGCCACAGACCCGTCGAATCCTTGGTCTTCACGTCGGTGTCCCAGCCCATGTCGTGGAACTTGTCCTCGTACCAACGGGACAGACCCAGGAAGTTGACGCTACCGACCCGCGTTATGTCTTCCGTGTAGCAGATGCCGTGCGCCGCCAGCTTGTTGGCGATCTGGTTGCGCCACAGAGCCATCGCGCCGGGATCGAGGCCGCGAAGCGGCGAGGCCATGTTCATCAGGTCGCCGGTCACGTTCTGCTGGTTCGTGGCGCCAACCGTATCCATCGCCCAGTGCGGATCGACGATCTGCGCCTCGACCTGCGTGCCCCTGAGGCTGCTGGCCAGCGCGTCCCACTGCAGCTGAGCGGAGCTCTGGAGCTGGGGCGCGGCCACGCGCGGGCCGCTCAGTAGGCTGAGCTTCAGATTCTTCAGGACCTTGTTGGAGATGCCCGGGGTGCCCGTCGGGGCGCCGGTCAAGTTCGGGTTCGTATCGGAAGTCGGAGCGGCTGCTCCGCTGCCCTGCGTGTAGTCGATCTTCTCGCCGCGCGCCTTCTTGGCGTAGTCGCTGTCCGGCGAGTAGCCGTTCTGCAAGACCTTGTTGTAGATGAACTCCGGAACGCCTTCGGTGACGTCGCCGATGCTCTGGTCGCCCATCGCGGCCTGCAGGAAGTCGCGATACCGCGCCGCCGCGCCGGTCGCCGAACGACCCATGATCATCGCGGTCACGCCGTGCTCTTCGCCCGTCGTCGGGTCCGCGCCCAGGCCGGCGACACCGCCGTATTGGGCGTCGGAGTCCCAGGGCCAGTAGAAGATCATGTTCTTGCGCTGGTCGCCGTTGCGAGCCACGTCCGCGCAGTGACCCTCGGCGTTGCAGCCCATGTTGGCGCCGCATTGGCTGTGGTCGGTAATGGTCGGGTCGCACTTCTTGGCCGTGACCGTGCCGCAAGTCGGCTGGTAGTCGTAGTCCCGCACCGGCGCGTGGCAGGCCACCATCGCACCCGGCCCGTCCTGGGACTCGACCTTCGGCGTCGCGATGCCCCAGCCGCCGAACGCGACCATCTGGGACACGTCCTTGCCGCTGGAGTCGGTCACGAAGAACTGCTTGTGACACTTGTCCCGCGTGCCGTCCCCGGTGCGGCGGCACTCGACCTCGCGGCCGTAGGCGATCGCCGTGGTGACGAGCTGGTTCCAGGACTTGATCACGTCCTCCATGGCGCCGCGGAACTTGGGGACCTTGTATGCGGCATCCGCGCCGGCGGGATTGCCGTCCGCGCCCAGCATCTGGCTGGTGGGATTCCCGTCCTTGTCGAGCGGATCGAGCAGCTCGAGCGGAGTCTCCTTGTTCAGCCAGTAGCCCTGGGGCTTGAGCACGCGATCGCGGAGCGGGATCGTGCACGTCCCCTTCGGGTGCGCGTCACTGGTGGTGTAGATGTCGCACTGCGAGCCGTGCGACCCCTTGTACGACGCGCAGTCATCGGCCGTACCGTCGTTGTTGGCGTCGGCGTTGCTCTGGCAGCTGATGTCGGCGTGGCTCGTTTCCCAGAAGTTGAGCTTGCTCAAGAACTGGTGGAAGCAGGCGTCGCTGTAGCCGTACTGCGGATCCCAGCACTGGGTGGTGGTCGAGAAGCCCGGCTGGGCGCTGTTGCCACCTTGGAAGTTCGCAATGATGTCGAGTGAGCGCTTCGTGTTCTCGGTCGGCTGGAAGTCGTGCTTCGGATCGACCTTCCAGTAGCTGAAGCGGACCGTGGCTTCCTGCGCGTTGCAGTCGTACGCGGTCGTGCCGGTGTAGAAGCCGATGAGCATGCAGGTCGGGATGGTGCCCCACGAGAACTCCGTGTTTTCCGGGGCGATGTAGAACTTGTCGGTGACGTCGAAGTAGCCGTCCTTGACCTCGAAGTGCGGAGCGTCGTCGCTGGTCGGGTCGGTCACGGTGTACGTCAGGGGCTCGACCGTCTCGTTGCCGAAGATCTTGCCGAAGAACATCTCGCCCCACTCGGGGTCGTTGACCTGGTTCGTGGACCAGTCGACGCGCATGTATCTGCGCTCCTGCCACGGGCGATCCGTCGTGTTCTCCGTGACGATGTTCTGGGGCTCACCGGTCTGCGGGTTGTAGGCCCGCTTGATGTCGAAGTGGCTCAGGATCTTGTACTTGGCCACGATCGTGCCGTCGACCTTGCCGTCCTGGGTCTTCGGATCCTGACCCACGACGATCTGGTAGGACTTGCGGGCGATCAGCCAATCCTCGGTGATCTGCCACTTGATGCGATCGGTCCCGGTATACAGGCCGACGCTGATGTCGTTCTGGTGGGCGGAGCCGTCGATCACGAAGCCGCGCGAGTAGAACTCGGGGTTGTCCGAATCGTCGTTCAGCTTGGCGCCAACGAAGAAGGTCTTGTCCAACGCGTTCGGCTGCACCTGATTGATCGGCGCACGCTGCTGGGCGCAGCCGGCCATCGCCAGCACTCCCAAGACCAGCCCGCGCACGAGCCAAGTAGTCCACCTTTTCATTCCGCTACTCCTCTTCCCTGGATACGTCCGGGTTCAAGTTCCGAGGCGCCGGCTCGAGCCACACTCATCGGCTAGAGAAATCCCAGCGGTCGGCCCCAAAGCAAGTCCTAGGCCATGTCCTTTGTGCCTGGATATCGGCGCCGTGAACGGAGGGTCGTCCCTGACTCCGACGAGGCGCGGACCCTAGCCGTTAACCGGCTAACGCACAACGGCCAAACGGTAGCGCCCAGACGTCGTAAATTGGCGGATTTTTCCGCGCTGGATGGACGCCTGCAACCCTGCGCAGTAGCGAGCGAAAGCGAGCCCGCAATGAGCGGAGCAAGTCGCGGCGAGGGTGCTCGAGAGGCGGTAAGCCTCCTCGAGGGACTACCGCCGCTATTGCTGCTCGCGGAATGCCTCGGCCGGACGCAAGCGCGCCGCATACATGGCCGGCCAGACAGTCGCGATCAGGCAGACGACAATCGCGAAAATCCCCACCATCACGAACTCGAGGGGTTTCACCTGCACCGGCAGATGCGAGATGAAATACACCTTCGGATCGAGGGGGAAGCCGTAGATCAGGATGCCCTTGCAGACGGCAAGGCCGAGCGTCAGCCCCACGGCGGTGCCGATGATGCCGATGATCGCGCCCTGGTAGAGGAAGGCGCGCAGCAGCGCTCCGTCCGTCGCGCCCATCGCCTTGAGCACGGCGATTTCCTTCTTCTTGTCGAGCACGACCATGATCAGGGTCGCGATCACGGTGAACGCCGCCACGATGATGATGAGCGCCAGGACCAGGCTCATCAGGATCTGCTGGATCCTGAGCGCGGTGAACAGCCCGTGGTTCAGCTCCTCCCAGGTCATCGTGTGATAGATGCCGTTCGCGAGCCGGTGGTCGATATCGCGGGCGATGGCCGGCGCATTGTCGATATCGTCGACCTTCATCTCGACGCCGGTCACGCTGTCGCCCGAGTCGTAGAACGCCTGGGCCTGATACAGATCCGTGTAGACCAGCTTCGAGTCGTACTGGTCGAACCCGGCGTCGAAAACGCCGATGACCCGGAACTCCTTGGCCACCGGCGCCCGGATGGCTCCATGCGAGTAGGTGAAGCCGATGGTCGGGGAAGTCACCTGCAGGCAGTCGCCGACCTTCGCTTCCAGGTTCTTCGCCAGCGTGATGCCGATGACAATCCCGGGCAGGTCCTTCTTGGCCTCGGCGCTCTTGCACGGATCCGGGTTCACGTCCGGAGGCAGCACGTCGTCGTCGGGCAACTTGCTGGCGTAGCCCCCGTCAGGAACGACATCGCCTAGAGGCGCGCCGGGCGGCAGCTCCTCGGCGCCCGCCTCGGCGCCCCCGTCCGGTCCGGTCAGATCCGCATCCGGTACCTGCAGTCCGGCAGTCGGAGCGCCCGCATCCAGGTCGACGCCCGCGGACTTCTGGATGGCCTTCAGGAGCGAGGTGGTCTTGCCTGCGCTTCCCAGGGGCGGCAGGGCCTTGCCTGCGCTTCCCAGGGGCGGCAGGGGAGGCAGGTCCGAACCACTGCCGAAGTCGTCATCGAGCACGCCGCTGCGACGACGCTTGGGCGGCTTGGCGCCCGGCAGCCGAAGCCCCTTCAGGCTGCCCTGGTATCTCTTGTCGGGCCCCTTGTACATGTGCTCAGGCAGATCGAGCACGCTCGGCATCAGCTTCGGATCGACGCCCTTGAGCAGCACGCCCGTCGCGGTGTGCTCACCGTGCGTGATCATCATCGGGTTGATCACGAAGGGAGCGACGCCGATCACGCCCGGCACCTTCCTCATCTCCTTCATGATCTTCCGGTATTCGCGGAAATCGCTGGAGTATTTCAGGACCAGCACGTGAGCATTGACGCCCAGTACCTTGTTGCGGAACTCCTCGCGGAACCCGCCGGTTACGCTCATCACCGTCGCCAGCGCCGCCACGCCCAGCGCGACTCCAATGATGGCGAACATCGTCCCCACCGACACGAATGCCCGCTTGCGCGAGCGCATGTAGCGGAGAGCGAGCTCGAGGGACAGTCCCATGGGGCGAGGGCGGGTGTAGCAGACGGGGGCGAGGTCGCGACAGTCGAACCACGGCCGGCGCGGCGAAGCTATGCAACGATTGCGGACTTTCGTCCACGCGTGTCGGTCCGGGCAAGCAGATATCCCGCAGTTCGTGGGGGATCGCGACGGCCCACCATTTGCACCACGCCCGGAAGCCCGTATCCCCCGACCCGGGCGTTGAACCCATGAGCAGTAGCAGGGCTTCCCGCATCGGCGCTGAAGGCCTGGAAAAACTGGAGCCCCTCCGCCGTTCGGCCTAGATTTCCGAGAGTCTCCACCCCATGAGCGAACAGCACCAGCACAAGGGTCTTCCGCCGGCACCTGCCCCGGAGCCGGACTCCATGCAGAAGCTGAAGCGCTCGAGCGGCCTGAAGATGGTGACGGTCTCGCCGGGCGGCATGTCCATCCCCGACGGGCGGGTCTCCGACTACGTCAATCCGGGTGTCCCCGAGAGCGAGCGTCCGCCGCCCGCGTCCAAGGACCCGTACATCGGGTGCACCATCGACGGGCGGTACAAGGTGGAAGCCGTGCTGGGCGAAGGCGGCATGGGTGTCGTCTATCGCTGCCGCCACAAGATCATCGACAAGAAAGTCGCGATGAAGGTTCTGCGCGCCGACATGGCGCGCGACAACGAGGTGACCGAGCGCTTCCTCAATGAAGCACGCGCCGCTTCAGCGATCGGCAACCCGCACATCATCGACATCAGCGACTTCGGTCAGCTGCCCGACGGTTCGACCTACTTCGTGATGGAGTACCTCGAGGGCATTCCGCTCACGGACGTCATCAACGAGGCCAAGCCGATTCCGATGACGCGGATGCTGCACATCGCCCGCCAACTCGCGGAAGGCCTGTCCGCGGCGCACCAGGCGAACATCGTGCACCGCGATCTGAAGCCGGACAACATCTACCTGGTCACGCGCGGCGGCGAGAAGGACTTCGTCAAGGTGTTGGACTTCGGCATCGCGAAGGTCTCCAGCACGGGCGAAGGCAAGCTCACCCGCGCCGGCGCCGTGTTCGGCACGCCGCACTACATGTCGCCCGAGCAGGCCGCGGGCGCGCCCATCGACCACCGCGGCGATATCTACTCGTTCGGCGTCATCCTCTACGAGCTGTCCAGCGGCCGCGTTCCGTTCGACGCGGACAACTTCATGGGCATCCTGACGCAGCACATGTACAAGGCGCCGGTACCGATCCGTGCGCTGGTGCCGCAGCCGCAGGACGTTCCGCCGGGGCTCGAGGCGATCGTGCTCAAGTGCCTGTCGAAGCGGCCCGAGCAGCGCTACCAGTCGATGGACGAGGTGATCGGCGAGCTCGACAAGATGCGCGACGGGCTCGTGCCGGACGCCGTACCGGAGATGATGGCGCGTTCCGGCGGCTTCAACGTCCCGGCCGACTACTTCAAGAAGGGCGGCGGGATGCCGAAGCCCGTGCCGGCGACTCCGGCGGGCGTGCCGCGCCGCGGCCGCTGGCCCCTGTACGCCGGCATCGCCGGTGTGGTCGCGGCCATCCTGATCGTGGTCGCGATCTTCGCGACCGGCGCGGAGAGCACCGCGTCCGAGGCCTCCGCGCGAACCGCGACGTCCGCGGCCCCGAAGGCGGAGAAGTCCGGGGCGCCGGCCACGAACACAAGCGCAGCGGCCGGAAACGCGGCACCGGACGAGAAGCAGGTGGCGCTGGCGGTAGATCCGCTGGACGCCCACGTCTTCGACGGCGACAAGGACCTGGGTGCCAGCCCGGTGCTGGTCAAGATCGCGGACGGCCAGAGCGTCACGCTCAAGGTCAGCCGCAAGGGATACAAGGACGCGAGCATCACGCTCGACGGCTCGAAGGACAAGGCGTCGGTGAAGCTGGATCGCATTCCCAGCGTGCATCTGTCGCGCCCAGCCCCCCGACCGACGCACACGGCAGCTCCGCCCGTCGTCCACCACAAGAAGAGCTCGACCATCGGCGGCGGGGAGATCGTCAACCCCTGGGGCAATTGATTCCGCCGGTTTGCGACAGCCGGAAGATTCGCTATTTCGGTTGGCAGGGAGTGCGAGGCCGTGACGGAGCTCGATACGACGACGCTCGCCGCCATGCTGCCGGACGATGTCCGCGGCCTGTGCCGGCGCCTGCGTGACTCCGGGTTTCGTGCCTGGGTCGTGGGCGGATGCGTGCGCGACGAGCTTCTAGCCGACATCCGTTCGCAAGCGAGTGGACAGGACGTGCTGTCGACGCGCAACGACTGGGACATCGCCACCGACGCGCACCCGGAGCAGGTGATGAAATTGTTCCGCCGCGTGGTGCCGACCGGCATCAAGCACGGCACCGTCACGGTGCTGCTCGGCGACAGCAGCTACGAGGTCACGACGCTCCGCGGCGAGACGAGCTATTCGGACGGGCGTCGCCCCGATTCCGTCTACTTCGTCGACGACATCGTCGCCGACCTGGCGCGCCGCGACTTCACGATCAACGCCATCGCCTACGATCCGCTCGAGGACCGGCTGATCGATCCCTTCGACGGCGCGGGCGATCTGGTACGGCATCTGCTGCGCGCGGTGGGCGACCCTGCGGCGCGCTTTGCCGAGGACGGGCTGCGCGTCTTGAGGGCCGCGCGCTTCCACGCCACGCTGGAAGTCGACATCGACCCGGATACCGCTCGAGCGATCGAGCCGTCGCTCGACAGCTACCGCAAGGTCAGCCCGGAACGCATCCGCGAGGAATGGATCAAGGCCATGAAGGCGCACGCGCCGAGCCGCGCCTTCGAGGTAATGCGAGAGCACGGCATGCTCGCCATCACCGCGCCCGAGCTGCTTGAATCGGTGGGCTGCGAGCAGAATCGCTACCATGCGTACGACGTGTGGACGCACGGCATGCGCTGCATGGATGGGTGTCCGCCGTCTCCCGTAATGCGCATCGCGGGCCTGTTGCACGATATCGGCAAGCCGCGTTCGAGACAGCGCAGCGAGGAGAACGGCGACTACACGTTCTACGAGCACGAGAAGATCGGCGCCGAGATGAGCGACCCGCTGCTCGAGCGGCTGCGCTTTTCCACGGAAGAACGTGAGCGCATCGTGGCCCTCGTGCGCCATCATCTCGTCTGCTACGAGCCGTCGTGGAGCGACGCAGCCGTGCGGCGCTGGATCCGCCGCGTCGGGCCGGAGCTCATCGACGACCTCTTGACGCTGAATCACGCCGACATCCTTGCCAAAGGCCGCGATCCGCAAGAAGACCTCGCTCGCGCCGCCGAGCTCGAGGCTCGCGTCGAGGAAACCTTCGCGGCAGGCGCAGCGTTCAGCGTGCGCGAACTGGCTATCGGCGGGCGCGATCTGATGGCGGAGCTCGGGCTCGAGCCCGGACCCCTGCTCGGACAGATCCTGCGGAGCCTACTGGAGGATGTGATCGAGGACCCCGGACGGAACCAGCGCGACGCGCTGCTTGAACGCGCCCGCGGCCTGGCACGAGGCGACTGAAGCGCGCTCGCTTGCGCCACGGCGACCTATGGGCGGAAGATGGACGCGTGATAGCGCGCGCTCCGAAAAGCCCGTCCTGGTCCGTCCGGCGGCTCGTCCTGCTCGTCCTGTTGCTCACGCTGCCGCTGGGGTGCGGCTCGTCGTCATCCGGAAAGAGCCTGCCGAAGCTGGACATCCCATCGGGCTGCAACCCGCTCGACTCGAGCTGGGACTGCATGCTGCCCTACCCGTCCGATTTCTTCCTCGTCGACGACCCGTCCACGCCGAGCGGCCATCGCGTCCAGATCGATACGCCCGCGCTGATCAAGACCGACAAGGGAGCCCCCGTCGACCTTCTGGCTCTGCACCGTCCCGACGGCTTCTCGCACGGGACGCAGATCATGGCGCTGTTCCCGGACGGCGTGGACGACTCGAATCTCGTCACCTGGACCGGCGACTTGTCGAAGTCGCTCGCGGCGGACAGCCCGACGGCGCTGATCGAGGCCGATACGGGCAAGCGCGTGCTCCACATGGCGGAGCTCGATCCGCGCGCGCCGGACGACGCGCACCGAGCGCTCTTGATCCGCCCGCTGGTGCGGCTCGCGAACAAGACCCGCTACATCGTCGCCATCTCCGGACTCGTGGACAAGCAGGGTAACCCCGTCGAGCCGCCCGAGGGGTTCCGCCGCATCCGCGATCACCAGGCAGGGGACAACGCGGTCCTGAAGCCGCTCGCGGCCCATTACGAGTCGGATATCTTTCCGGTGCTCCAGCAGGCCGGCATCGACCGCAAGAAGCTCCAGCTCGCCTGGGACTTCACGACCGAGTCGAACGAGAGCGTCACGCGCGACATGCTGTCCATGCGCAGCGACCTGATCGCACGCATGAAGCAAGCGCCGCCCGCGATCACTCTCCAGACGCCCACCGACACATCCGGAACGGACAAGGCTGGCGTCACGCACAATTTCCGGGTGATCGAAGGCAGCATGAAGGTGCCGCTGTACGTGGGCTCGGCAAAGCCCGGGGCGATGCTGGACTACGACGCCAAGGGCAACGTGGTCGCCAAGGGCGAAGCGGACGTGCCGTTCACGGTGACCATCCCCGAAAGCGTCTACAATAGCGCTCCGGGCGATCCGCCCGCACGCCTGCTGCAGTTCGGGCACGGTTTCTTCGGCGACCGCCACGAGGTGGATGAAAACTTCGTGTACGCGTTCGCCGACAAGTACAGGTTCGTCGTCGTGGCGTGCGACTGGTGGGGGATGAGCGCGGACGACCGCACGTTCGTCATCAAGTCGATCCAGAACGACCCCGGCAACATGGCCGCCTTCACCGATCGCGTCCACCAGGGGATGGCGAACTTCATCGCGCTGTCCTACGCGGCCAAGGGCCCGCTCGCCCAGGAGCCCGAGCTCAGCGTCAACGGCGCACCCGCCTACGACCCCACGCACCTCTACTACTACGGCATCAGCCAGGGCGGCATCCTCGGCGGCACGTACCTGGCGCTGGCACCGAACGCCGAGCGCGGCACGATCGGGGTCGGCGGTGCGGACCTGTCGCTGATGATGTTCCGCGCCCAGCCTTTTGCGGCATTCCTGTTCGTCATCAACAGCGTCATTGGCGACAAGCTCTCCCAGCAGAAGCTCGCCCTGCTGTCGCAGAGCACGTTCGATCGCATCGACCCGGTGACCTGGGCACCGAACGACGTCCTGCAGCCGCTGCCCGATTCGCCTGCGGATCGCCGCGTGCTGATGCAGATCGGCATCGGTGACCCGGCTGTGCCGAACATCGCCTCGCACCTATACGCGCGCGAGATGGGCCTCACGCACCTGACGCCCGCGCCCGAGCCCATCTACGGTGTGCCCGATGCGCCGGCGCCCGTCGACGGCTCGGCGATTGTGGAGTTCGACTTCCACGTCAACCCGCTGCCGGGCATCACGGCCGAGACCAGCGCCGCAACGAACCCCGTCCACGAAGGCGTCCGCAATCTGACCGCCAGCCAGGAGCAGATCGATCGCTTCTTCAAGCCCGGCGGCCTGATCGAGAACACCTGCCAGGGCCCCTGCGACCCGGAGTGACCCGGCGCAGGCAAACGTCGCGGCGCGTTCTTTCACGAGGGGATCCACACGAAGGGCCGAAGGGCCGAAGGTTTCTGGGGTCGAGCGCCGTGACGACGATGCCCGGCTAATCCAGCGGGTGAGCGAATCCGTGTCGAGGCGCGGCGCGGCGGCCTACCGGAAACCGACTCGGACGCGGCGGGCTCCGGCGCAAAGCCCGTAGCCCGCCGCGTCCTGATCACGCGGGACGCACCACCCGCACCAGGGTGCCGATCACGCGATCGAACTGCCGTACCAGCGCGGCATCCAGCTCCGCCATGTACCCGAGCGCCGCCGCCACCTCGAAGCACGCCTGCACCTCGCGCAGTGAACCGAGCGCAGTGTGATAGCGCACCGCGCGATTCTTCCCGCGGCTGTAGGATCCCTCCGCCGTATCGAGCGGCGCGCTGGTCAGCGCCCGCCGACACTGCCGCGCCAGGTCGGGGTCATGCCGCTCCAACTGCCGCAAGAGCGGCCGAAGCGAACGAACAAGTCGAGCAGGACAGGATAGATACGCAACATCATGTGACTCCTTGGCAGCCCCAAGCCCGCCAACCGAGCGAGGGCGAAGCCCCGAGCGCCGCCGCGCGCAGGAGCTGTCCAGGCTGCTCGCGAAGCGAGCACCGCCCGCAGCCGCGCGCAGGACCCGCAGGGTCCGAGCACGGCGAGGACGGCCCCGGCCTGGACAGCTCCGAGCACGGCGGCATCCTGAAATAGCCACGAGCGACCCCCCGCTCTCGCTCTCCCCCTCGGCGCGCGAGGCAAAGCCGACGCGCGCCCGCGCTCGAGACGCAAGCAGGGCAAAATGCACGTCAGACGTGCATTCGAGGTGCCTTGCCTAGGCAAGCAGGGTGAAATGCATGTCTCACGTGCATTTCAGTGCCCTTGCCCGCGCTCTCGCCCGCGCTCTCGCCCTCGCTCTCGCCCTCGCCCTCGCTCTCGCCCTCGCCCTCGCCCTCGCTCTCGCCGTCGCCCTCGCTCTCGCCCTCGCTCTCGCTCTAGCCGTGGGGCCCCCGGCCGGGCGCGTGGCGACCGGCCTTGGTGGGCCCGGCGCCGCGCGCAGCGAGAGCGAGCACGGCGCCCCCGCCCCGCAACGCTCACCGCGCGGGGCAGCCCTCTCTGTCACGAGCGGCGCTACGCGCTCGGCGCCGGCTTGGGGGCTCCGAAGATGCTGGCGGGGCGCTTCTTTTCCTTCTGCGCCTTCTGCTTCTCGCTCCAGGTCGGGATGACCACGCGCTGGCGCGCGGGCAGCTCGCGACCGTCGAGCGCCGCCTCAATCTCCTCGGCGTCCAACGTCTCGCGCTCGAGCAGGGCCTCGGCGAGGCGGTCGAGCTTGTCGCGGTTACCCGAAATGACGCTCTGGACGATGTCGTACTGACGCTCGACGATCGCGCGGATCTCCTGGTCGATCTGGCGGGCCGTGTCCTCGGAATAGTCCTCGTGGCGCGACGCCATCTCGCGGCCAAGGAAAACGTTCCCCTCGCTCTCGCCGTAGGCCACAGGACCGAGCGTTTCGCTCATGCCGAGCTCGCACACCATGGCGCGCGCCAGGCGGGTGGCGCGCTTGATGTCGTCCTGCGCGCCGGTCGTCACCTCGTCGAACACGATCTGCTCCGCGACGCGACCTCCCAGCGCCATGGCGATGCGTGCCAGCGTCTGCTTCTTGGTCATCAAGTGGCGATCTTCTACCGGCAGGAACTGCGTCACTCCGAGCGCAGCTCCGCGCGGAATGATGGAGACCTTGTGGACCGAGTCGTTGCCCTCGACGAGCTTGCCGACCAGCGTGTGCCCGGACTCGTGCCAGGCGGCAGTGCGGCGCTCGTCCTCGCTCATCACCATCGAGCGCCGCTCGCTGCCCATCAGCACCTTGTCCTTGGCCAGCTCGAAATCGACCATGCCCACGGCGTCCTTGTCCTGGCGCGCGGCCAGCAGGGCAGCCTCGTTGACGAGGTTTTCCAGATCCGCGCCGACGAAGCCGGGCGTGCCGGCCGCGAGCGTGCGCAGGTCCACGTCGGTCGCCAGCGGCACCTTCTTCGTGTGCACGCCCAGGATGCCCTCGCGCCCGCGGATGTCGGGCCTGGGCACGGTGATTCGCCGATCGAAGCGCCCGGGACGCAGAATGGCCGGGTCGAGCACGTCGGGACGGTTGGTCGCGGCGATGATGATGACGCCCTCGTTGGACTCGAAGCCGTCCATCTCGACGAGCAGCTGGTTCAGCGTCTGCTCGCGCTCGTCGTGACCGCCGCCGAGGCCCGCGCCGCGGTGACGGCCGACCGCGTCGATCTCGTCGATGAAGATGATGCAGGGAGCGTGCTTCTTGCCCTGCTCGAACAGATCGCGAACGCGGCTCGCGCCCACGCCCACGAACATCTCCACGAAGTCCGAGCCGGAGATGCTGAAGAACGGCACGCCAGCTTCGCCGGCGATGGCGCGCGCCAGGAGCGTCTTGCCCGTCCCGGGCGGCCCCATCATCAAGACGCCCTTGGGGATGCGCCCGCCGAGGCGCTGGAATTTCTTCGGATCCTTGAGGAACGCGATGATCTCCTCGACTTCGTCCTTGGCCTCGTCGATGCCCGCGACGTCGGCGAACGTCACTTTGTTCTGCGACTCGTTCAGCAGCCGCGCGCGACTCTTGCCGAAGCTCATGGCTTTGCCCCCGCCTGCCTGGAGCTGCCGCATGAACAGGTAGAACATCACCAGCAGGAACAGCATCGGCAACAGGATCGTCAGCGCCGAAGTGAGGATCGGGTTTCCGTCGTCCTTCTGGTAGGTCACCTTCACGTCGTGCTTGAGCAGCACGGGTACGATCGAGTCGTCCTTGTCGGGGCCGATGGTGACGCCGCGCTCGGGCGGCCCCTTCGATGCGGGGTTCTTGATCTGGAATGTGTACTCCCGATCCTTCACGTTCACGGACTCGACGTGCCGTTGGTCGTTCGGCGCATTCACGAGCGCCATGAACTCGCTGAACGGCATCGGCTGCCGCTGCGGACCATCGGGGCTGAGGAACTGCCAGATGGCCAGGAACGCAACGATCAGGACGACCCAGAGGAGCAGGGTCTTGTGGGGCTGCTTCACTTATGAACCTCGAATGGGGCGGACCGGCCGGCACAGCCCGGCCGCGAGACGCAGTATCGAATCATGCCACCGGAACCAGGATCCGTCGATCCGTAGCGCGGATCCCGGCGACCTCTATGGCTTAATCACCTCCGGAGCTTTTGCCATCCCCCCTTTTTGTCCCGTCCCCCCGGCCGTCGGGTCGCCGGAAATCCCCCAGCACCGGCTCCCTCGTCCGCGGATCGATCCGCAGCTCCCTGCCGCCCGGAAGGCGGATCCGTGCCCCGACCAGGCCCAGCCGCTGCGCGCGGCGGAGCTCCTCGACGTGCGCGCGGCTCATCGCCAGCGGCTCGCCGGACTCGTCGAGGACCAGCGGCGGAGCCCCCTCCACCAGCTGATCCGCCAGCGCGGCCAGGTGGGACACGATGCGGGGCGAGAGCGCCTCGAGCGCCGGCATCAAGTCCTGACGCACCCGCACGCGCAGGTAGCGCCGATCCTGGTTGGAGGGGTCCACCGCGTAGTCGATCTGGTGCCGACCGAGGTGCGCCAGGATGTCCGCCCGGCGCGCGCGGATCATCGGGCGGATCAACGAGCCGCTACGCGCCGGCAGCACCCCGAGCCCGCGTGTGCCGCTGCCGCGGAGCAAGCGCATCATCACGGTCTCGGCGCGGTCGTCCGCGTGGTGGGCCGTGGCGATCAGCGCGCCGCCCGCGCGTTCCGCCGCGCGCTCGAGCGCCCGGTAGCGCGCGTGCCGCGCCCGCGCCTGGAGGTTTCCGCCCTGCGCCACCGCCAGCCGCGAGCGCCCGAAGGCGATCCCCGATGCCTTGGCAAAGCGCTCGACGAGGTCCAGCTCGGCTCCGGCTTCCGCCCTGAGCCCGTGATCCACCCCGTGCGCCAGGAGCTCGAACCCGAGCCGGGGCGCAAGACGTGACAGCACGTGCAAAAGGGCCATCGAGTCCGGCCCTCCCGAAACCGCCGCGAGGATCCGCTCGCCACGCGCAAGGATGCATTCCTCCCTGAGCGTGCGCCCGGTCAGCTTCAACAGCGTGGGAGGGTGGGAACGCGGCATCGACCGCTCCGGATCATCCGGCGCGACCGATCACTGCTTGCACTTGAGCAGCACCCAGCCGCCCGGCGCGCTCGGATCCGGCTTCAACTTGTTGCGCCAGACGACCGCCACCTCGTCGCCCAACGCCGCGATCGAAACCTGCTTGCCGTCGAAGGTGGATGGCAGCTTGAGCGTGCCGAGGTCGATCAACGTCGTGGTCGCCATGGTCAGCGTTCCGCCACTCGATCCCGAATCCGGCGGCGGCGGCCCGGAATCGACCGGGCCGGCTTCGGATTGGCCGCCTTCGGGCTGCCCCGCCTCGCCGGCGGTGCCGGAATCCTGGGGCGGCGGCCCTCCCGCGTCGGGCGCCGGAGTGCCCTTCGCGCCGTCGATACGGTACACGGTGAGCTGCTGCGCCTCGGCTCCGACGACGATCAGATGATCGCGCAAAGCCACGATGTCGCCGCTGGAGAATTGATCGCCCTGGAGCACGACCTGCCCCAGATCGGTACCGGTCGCGTCCGCTCCCTGCAGCGTCAGCCCGCTGGCCGCGCCCGGAGCGATGGCCGCGGCGCGGTCGTCCCACGCCGTGAGCGCGCCCCAGTCCGACAACGGCAGAAGGAAGGGATGCGCACTCCCGCCGTCCCCACCCTTGCCGGCGGCCGCGCCCGGCCCTCCAACATCGAACTCCAGCGCCGCCTTCGACGGAACCTGGCCGAGCAGAGCCTGGATCTGCGAAGTGCTGGCCACCATGCCGAAGAGCGCGGCCTCCGCGCCGAAGAGCGAAGTGATGCTGCCGAAGAAGCTGTTGCCCTGCAGCTGCGCCAGCTGGATCTGGATGTTGTTGGAAGGCGGAGTCGCGCGATAGGTGAAATCATAGACGTTGGGCGCGTCCGTACCGCTCAGCGCGTGGGTGCGGGCCAGCGTCAGATCCAGGAACTGCCCGGGCGATTGAGCGAGCTTCAACGCGCTCAGCTGCCCGTTCGGGTCGACGGCCATGAAGTACGCGCCGGCGCCGTTGCCGTCGCAATCCGGCAGGGAGAGCGCCATCAGCCCGTTGCCGCCCGAGAATGCCAGCCCCACCCCGTCGGCGGGGGACTTGTTCGGGCAATCTTTGAGCGGAATCGTGGACGGCGGGTTCATGGTGCCGCTCGTGGTGAGCTGGGCGGCGTGCGCGTAGAGCGCCCCCGACTCCTGCGTCCGGTAACCGACGACGAAGCCTGCCGTGCTCGCCGCGACGGTCGGACCCGTAAACTGCGCTCCTCCCGCGTCGCCGGAGGACAACGGGGGCAGCGAGCCGGACGCGAACACGGACAGATCGCAATTGCCCGCTCCGCCCTCACCGCCGTCGACCGGCAGCTTGCACCGGCCCTGATCGCAAGTGCGCCCCGTCGTGCACCCGGCGCCCTTGAGCGGATCGCAGACCTTGGACGAATCGGTCTGCGACCAGGCGCGCACGGAGACGCGCACCTCGCGGATGCTCTTCAGGTCCGCCTCGGTGCAGCCGAAGCCGATCACGCCGCAGTTGGCGTCGCGCATGACTGCGGCGAAGCCGTACTTCTTCTTGTCGAGATCGCTGACGCTGGGCAGCGAATCTCCCTTCGCGGCGACGCCATCGAAAGCAGCCGGCAGGAAGTCCTTCATCTCGGGGTGGGCTGCCAGGTCCGTGTTGCCCAGAGTGGTGAGCCCGAGAGCGAGGTCCGCGTCCTGCGGGCACCCCTTCTTGAAGACCGTGATCTCGGTGTAGGTCGCGGCCTCCTTGAACGACTTGTTCTGGCTCGCGCAGTCGTCGAGCAGGATGAAGGTGAGGGAGGGCTTCTTCGCGCACGAAACAGGCAGCGCCGCTCCGGCGACAAGCAGGGCGAGCACGGCCCCCGTTCTCTTCATGAGCCGCATCGTCGGTACCCAGGGCTCGGCGCGCCTGGCAAGCTCAAGGTTTCGAACAAGTTCATGAACCCATCTTGACCCGCCGGGCCGTCGTCTGGCCAGAAACGATCGTCACGCTGATCGACTGGCTCGGCGAGCCCGAGCGGCGCAGGAGAACGGCGTGGGTGCCCGGCTTGAGGGACGCGCGGACCACCGGCGAGGGCCCGAGACTGTGGCCGGCCGCCACCACGGAGTCGCAGGCCGGATCGCAGACCACCGTGAGGAAGCCGGGGGCGCTCGAACCGCTGGAACCCGAGGCGGAGGAAGTCTGGTGCGAAGGCGGCGAAGGCGCCGGGTGCGACGCGTAGCTGTGGCTGACGGTCGCCGTCTTCTTCGGTTCGGTGGGCAGGGTCGACGGATCGACCGCCTGTTCGGGCGCCGCCTGCGTTGCCGTCGCCGTGGGCTGGGCTGCGGTCGGCTGCGGAGTCGGGGCCGTGGCGGTCTGGGCCACTGGCTGCGCCGTAGGTTGTGTCGTGGTCGCCGGCGCCGTCGCGGCGGTTGGCGCGGGCGCCTCGGTGACCTTGAGCACGACCAACGCCATCAGCGCGAGCGCGATCAGCGTGGTCGCCGCCGCGATAACCGTGATGAGGACGCTGCGGGAGGACTGGCCCTGCGCCTGCGGCGCTTGCTGCGGCCCGTAGCCCATCCCGGGGGCCATGCTTGGCGGCATGGAGTACATCCCCTGCTGCATCATGCCGGGGGGCATGCCCTGCATTCCCACTTGCGGCGGTGCCGGGGAGTACTGAGGCATGTCATGCGTCATGGCCGAGGGCGACACGACGATGTTCTCGCGAGGCTGCGGCGCCGGCTGCACGCTCTTGGCGGGGGCATGCACCGCGCTGACGGCCGCGTCGGGCTCGTCCATGGGGCTTGCCATGACGCGGGTTACCGCGTCGTCGTCTTCTTCACTGTAGTCGTGCATGGCAACTGATGCGCCCGGGTTCGCGCTCGATGTGATCTCATAGCTCGGAAGCGGTGGCCCCGCCCCCGACTTCTGGCTCGGCGGCCCCAACCCCAGCGCTGTCGGCTGGCGCCGCGAGGACGCGCCGTCCTTGACCAACGGGCTCGCGACCGTGGTCTTGGCCAGCTCGTCGTCTTCGTCGAGTGGTTCGAGCAGATCGGAGTCCGTCCCGGTGGCCGAATTGAGGTCGTAGCTGGGCAGCTTTCCGGCTGCCGGACGGGGCGCCGATCGCGGCGGCACAGGGCGCGCGCCCTCGGACTGGGAGCGCGGCGGCGGCGTGGCGCTCTTCGGCCGACCTGCGGCGGGGAGTGGCGCAGCGCCCGCGGCGGGACGGGGCCCCGTGCGCTTCGGCACCTCCTGCACGTCCGACGCGTATGTGAGGATGCTCACCTCCTCGAGCTCCCGCGGGCCACCGTCGAGCTGCTCGAGCGAGATGGTCTGGGTGACCTCGGCCGCCCACTGAAGGTGCGCCTCCCGCTTCTCGAAGCGCTCCGACAGAACGTGCTTCACGTACCCGCCAATCTCGTCCGACCCCATGAAGGACCCGGCCTTCATCAGGTACTGCTGCAACGCACGCGACATCTCGCGCGCGGTCGGGTAGCGGCGGTTCAGATCCTTGGCGAGCGCGCGCATCACGATGGCCTCGAGCTCCACCGGATAGTTCTCGACAACCGTCGAGGGCGGCGGCACGACGCACGCCTGGACGCGCTCGAGCGTCTCCAGATCGCTTTCCATCCGGAACAGGCGGCGCCCGGTCGTCAGCTCCCAGAGCACGACGCCCAGCGCGAAGATGTCCGTGCGGCGATCCACCTGCGCACCGCGCACCTGCTCGGGGCTCATGTACGCGAGCTTGCCCTTGAGCGTGCCGGCGCGCGTGTTCGACAGGCGTCCGGTCACCTTTGCGATGCCGAAATCCACGACCTTGACGGCACCGTCGTAGGTCAGAAACAGGTTGTGCGGCGTCACGTCGCGGTGCACGAGATTGAGGAGCTTGCCGTTCTTGTCGCGAAGCTCGTGGGCGGCGTGCAATCCCTCGGCGGAATCGGCGATGATCTTGGCCGCCAGCTGCGGCGTCATCAGCGGCGCGCCGCCCTCCTCCACCGCGCGCACGACTTCGCGCAGCGGCTCGCCATGCAGGTATTCCATGGCGATCCAGTAGGTGTCCTTGTGCTTTCCGAGGTCGAACACCTGAGCGACGTTCGGATGCGAGATCCGCGCCGCGATGCGCGCCTCGTCGAGGAACATGCGGATGAACGTCTCGTCCTCGGCGAGATGACGATGGATGCGCTTGATTGCGACCCACTTCTGGAACCCGCCCGGACCGTCGGCGCGCGCCAGATGCACGCTCGCCATGCCGCCCACGCCGATCTCGTCGACAATGCGGTAGCGACCGAGGAAGTAGGTCCCGCCTCCCGGCAGGGAGGGCTCGCTGCCCTCCTTGATGCGACGCTCCCGTTCGCTGGGGGATGACCCCGTCAGCTTGCTGGGGCGCGGCGGCGGATGGCCGCCATGTGCGGGACCGTTTGCCATTGTCGATTGCAGCTACTTCCAGGTCGGGGATCCGACCGAGACCTGGCTCGAATGCGATGATAGGGCGACCGCGGTGACGACGATGCCGCCGACCACCAACGCGCCACCCACGATCCAGGGAACCGGCCCCTTGAACAGGCCGCCTCCTGTGTCCTTCTTGTCCTTCTTGTGATCGGCGTCGTCCGCGAACGGCGAAACCTGCCCCTCGTCCATCGAGTTGACCTTGCGGGTTCCCTCGACTTTCAAGGTGTTATCGGCCGCGGCCCAGGCGTTGTTCTGGCCGTCGACCGCGCGCGAATGGACCTTCAGGTGCGCGCCCGGAATCGCGACGCGGCTCGGGAACTGGAAGCTCAGCGCTGCTTCGGCGGGCTTGGCCTTGCGCCACTTCTTCTTGGTGAGGGGATCCTCGATCGTCACCTCTACCTTCGCGACCAGCACCGCAAAGCCTGAAGGAATCGTCGTCTCCACCGTGAACGGCTGGTGCGCGGGAACCGTGTCGGGCACCGCGACGTGGAGGCTCAGTCTCTCGCCCTGCTGGGCAGCCTCCTTGCGCGCCTGCTCATAGAGCTCCTTGGCGGCTCGCCCGCTGTCGGCGGGCAGCTCGAACTTTGGATCGATAGCCGCCGCGACGCGGAACGCGCTGAGCGCCCCGTTCTTGTCGTGCAGAGCAGCCTTGACGGTGCCCACGCGCGAGTAGGCAATCACGACGTCCTGCGGCTCGAGGCCCCCCGCGGCTAGCGCCTTCTCGTACAGTTGCTGGGCCTTCTCGAGCTCGCCCTGGTGCCACGCGGCATCGGCCTGACCGAACGACGTGGACGTGGCTGCTGCCGGTGAAACCACGCACATCAGCGCGCAGACAAAGCCGGACAGTGCGACAAGGATTTTGCGCCGCGCGCTGGAGACACCACTCATGGAATTTTCTTGAAGCCTATCGGCCGGCTCGGGACGGATCAACCCGCACAGGGGTGCTTGAAGTATGCAGCATCGCGACTGAAAATGCAGGTCCGACGCCTCCGGAAGGCGCCGATGTCACACCTCCACGCACGCGCACACACGAGGCCCCCGGCCAAAAGGCCGAGAGCCAGCCGCCCCTCGCCACAAGCCCGGAGCCCCCCTAGGGGAACGGCTGGGCAGGCTGGCCGCGCTGGAAGAAGAAGCGGAAATAGCCCTGGACCGAGCTCTCCTTGGCCGGGTCGTAGCTGCCGTCCGCGAGCTGATCGCGGGGATCGACGAACTGGGCGTCGAAGTGCGCTTCAGTAAGTCGGTCGTCGGCGTTCGACTCGTTGGGGTCACCACTGAACAACGAGCTGAACGTGATCGTCCCGCCCACGGAGTAGAGCGTACCGTTCTGCGCGTGACACGTGTCATGCAGGTAGAGGGCGAGGCTGACCTTCGGCGGATTCGGGTTGTACTTGATAGGCACGCCCGGCGGCGACACCCCCGGCGGCATGCCGACCTTGACGCCGGTGCCCAGCTGCGAACCGCGAATCCCCTTCACGTCGTTCACCAGCGCGGTCACGCCGTCGGAAACCTCTTCCAGATTGTCACCGCGCTGGATGCGGATCTGTTGCGTATTCCGGTACGGGTTGTCGCCGAAGAAAGTCGGCTGGAGATCGAACTTCCCGTTCCAGCAGTCCTTCACGTACAGCTTGTTGCTCCGCACCCAGCCTTCGCCTTCGCCAGTGGAGCAGCCCGCGAGGAGCACCGCACCCAACAAGAGGCACGTCACGCGTTTCACGCGTCGCCCCCGATCGCCGTCTGGATGCTGCCGCCACCGAGGACGCGGTCTCCGCGGTAGAAGACCGCGAACTGTCCCGGCACCACCGCACGCACCGGTTCGTCGAACGTCACCCGCACGCGGCCCTCCCCGCTCGGTGCGACCTCCGCCGGACGCGCCGTCCCACGGTATCGCACCTCCACTTCGCAGCGCGCCGGCAGCGACACGTCGTCGGCGAGCGACACCTCGCCGACCTCCGCTCCGTGGCTCTCGAGCGCTTCTTGCGGGCCCAGACGGACGGTGCCGTCGTCGGGGTCGAGCCCCACGACGTAAGCGCGCCGCCCCAGCGCAACTCCGAGGTTCTTGCGCTGTCCGATGGTGAAGCCGTGGATGCCGTCGTGGCCTCCGACGCGACGACCCGCCTCGTCGACGATTGCTCCGGGCCTCGTGCGTCCGTTGGATCGCTCCGCCACGAAACGATCATAGCGGCCAGTGGGAACGAAGCACAGCTCCTGGCTCTCGCCCTTGTCGGCCCCGGGCAATCCGAGCCGCTGCGCCTCCTGCCGGACCTCGGACTTGGTGGCCTCCCCCAGCGGAAAGCAGAGCCGCGAGAGCACGTCCGGGCCGAGCATGTGCAGGAAGTAGCTCTGGTCCTTCTGGCGATCCACGGCGCGGAGCAGTCGCGGCACGCCGCCCTGCCGCTCGATTCGCGCATAGTGACCCGTCGCGATCGAGTCGGCGGAAAGGCGATCGGCCAGGTGTACGAGCTCGCGGATCTTCACGCCGCGATTGCAGCGGACGCAGGGACTCGGAGTCCGCCCCTCGAGATACGCGTCGACAAAGGGATCGACAACCTCGGCGCGGAACAGCTCGCGACGATCGAAGGCGAAGTGGGCGATGCCCAGCGCGTCGGCGACGCGCCGCGCGTCGTGCACGTCTTCCGGCGCGCAGCATCGCCCCCGCACCGAGCCGTCATCGGGATAGTCCCACAGGTGCAGCGTCACACCGACAACGTCAAACCCCTCGCGCGCGAGCCGCGCGGCCGCCAGCGACGAATCGACGCCGCCACTCATGGCCACCAGCACGCGCTCCATCCCTGGAAGTAAGGGATCGGGGCGCGGACGGGTCAAGAGCCGTCCCCGCTACGAGCCGCGGAGCGTGGTCTGCACGGCGGTGGAGGCGCGATCGACGAGCTTGGAGGTGAGGTCCACCGCCTCGCTGTAGCGGTAGATCCCGGCCTGGAGCGCGATCAGATCGCCAGCGCCCATGTGGCCGCCGGCCGACAACGCGCGCCGGACCACGGACTCGCCGCGATCGATCTCGTGGCCCAATCCGTCCAGAGCTTTCTGGAAGCGGTCGCGACGCTCGGCGGCGTCGGGGGCGGAAGCCGCCGGAGCGGAGGGCGACTGGGCACGGGCGGAAGCGGAGGGTCCTTGTTCTAGACCCGGAACGGAACCGATGGGTATCGACATGACCCCGTCATCGGCCGCCCCCATCGCCGGTTGCGCGGATTTCCGCTCAGTCGCTCACGCCGCGCAGCCGCTTGCCGAGCCGGCCGATAGCGCGGGTGTGGAGGCGGCTCGCCCACGACTTGCTGAGCCCGAGATCCCGCGCCACGTGGTCGAAACGCTCGCCCTCCAGATAGTGCCGCCGTACGAGCTCCGCTTCCTGGGACGGCAGTCCATCGATGGCCTCGCGGACGACGGCGAGCAGCTCGGCCCGCGCGGTGGCCTCCTCCGGGCTGTCCCCGGTCGAGACGTTCGTGAGCTCGCCGTGCTCGTCGCGAGTGGCGGGGGCCACGAGCCCCACAGCCATGGCCGTCGCCATTGCGGCCAGGTGCTCGTTCAAGCCCCTTTCCGCGTCGGACGCGCTGGCGCCGGGCGGCGGTGAGGCCGAGGCGTCCTCCAGCGCGCCCTCGCTCACG
This sequence comes from uncultured delta proteobacterium, assembly GCA_963826085.1. GTDB lineage: Bacteria > Myxococcota_A > Polyangia > Polyangiales > Polyangiaceae > CAWDXG01. Next base: position 2,232,573 of record CAWGVN010000001.1, read on the forward strand.
CGGGCCGCAGCACGCAATCCGTTGATCCTTTCGTGCGCTCGTCTGGGCAGCCGCGACATGGCGCGCACGCCGTCCAGAACCGCGCCGCGCACCCGGAAGTTCGCGTAGGACCGGAACGGTACTCCGCGCTCGGGATCGAAGCGGCGGGCGGCGTCGAGCAGGCCCTCGCGACCGAAAGCCACCAGGTCGTCGAGCTCCACGGCAGCGCCGATGGACCGCGCCACCTGCCTGGCGATGATCTCGACCAGCTCGAGCGTGGCGTTGAAACGCTCGAGTACCTCGGGTGAATCGTTCGCCCTTTCCACCTCGGCGGCAGCGTACTCCGGATGCAGACGGGGTAACAACCGGGTCCCTTCCAACCCGAGAAAGCCTCGGCAGGATCCGCCAGCGTCCTCTGCGATCACGGCGCCGTCGCCGGTTGCGGGGTGCGTCCGAAGCCGCAGCGTGCCATAGTCCAAGGCACGATGATCCGGTGGGGCCGGTTCGCTGCCGCCTATGCATTCCTGGGTGTCTGTGCGGCGGTCATAGCCGTGGTGTGGCGCAGCGGCTCGCCTTTCGTCTACCCGTCGCCGTGGCTCCGCCTGGATTCGCCCGCCAGCCACTCGTACAGCTTCCTGTTGGGGCTCGCGTTCGGCGCGGTGGTCGCGCTCGGCACGCGAGTGTTGGTGCCGCGTTTCGCCTGGGCGCGCGGGCTGCACCAGGAGCTCCGACCGATCGCTCGCGGGATCAGCGGCACCGGCATCGTCGTCGTTGCGCTGCTGAGCGCGCTCGGCGAGGAGCTCCTGTTCCGGGGCCTGCTCCAGCCGTGGCTCGGGCTCATCCCCCAGGCACTGCTGTTCGGCGTGATGCACCAGGTCCGGGGCCGCAGCCGTTGGGTGTGGGTGGGTTGGGCCACGCTGGTGGGCCTTGCGCTGGGAGCCATCTTCCAGCTCACCGGCTCGCTGCTGGGCCCGCTGGTCGCACACGCGCTCATCAACGGGTTGAACCTGCGCTACTTGAAGACCCACGATCCGGAGCCGCCGCGGCGCTCGCTGGGCGGCCTGCTGGGCCAGCGCAGCTAGCACGCGCCGGCGCGGACAAATCCGACCGGGCCCCCTCGGCCGCAGGGCTGTTCAGCCCGGATCAAGGAGACAGTCCGCAGAGCCTGGCCAAGCCGCCCGCCCCGGGCTAGACCCGGCTGTCGGCTCGAGGACCCGCCACGGGGCCTGTCGCGCGAAAAGCTGTTACGCTAGGAGCTCCCTCATCGATGTCCGAGTCCAAATCCCGGAACATCCCAGGAAAAGCCGCGGGTTCTCGTCGTAGACGACGAGAAGTTCATCCGCGACATCCTTGCCGACTTCCTCGGGATGGAGGGGTACATCGTGCGCACGGCGGAAGACGGCTCGAGCGCCGTGAACGAGCTGGCTCGCGCCAGCTACGACATGGTCATCAGCGACCTCAAGATGCCGCGCATGGGCGGGCTCGAGCTGCTCAAGGAAGTGTCGCGCGCGCATCCGGACACCCTCACGGTGATCATGACCGGGTTCGGGACGGTCGAGACCGCGATCGACGCGATGAAGCGCGGCGCGTACGACTACATCCTCAAGCCGTTCAAGGTCGAGGAGATCGTCCACATCGTCCAGCGCGGTCTGGAGAAGCGGCGCCTGGCCGCGGAAAACCTGCGCCTGCGCGAGGCCCTGTCCCTGTACAAGGTCAGCGAGGCCATCGCGGCCAGCCTTTCGCTGGAAGAAGTCATCGCGACCGTCTCGGACAGCGCCGTCAACGAGATCCGCGCGGATGTCGTGGCGACCTGGCTCGAGGACGGCGAAGGCGGGTACGTCGAGCGCAGCGTGCAGCAGGGCGCTGCGCTGCCCGCAAGCCTGGACCCGGGGCGCCTCGACCGGAACGTCATCTCCACGCGCCTGTCGCGGGGCGAACAGCTGGTGGAGCACGGCGCGCGCGCCGCCGACCTGTTCGAGCTCCTGCCGGAACGCGCGGTGTCCAGCATCGCGATTGTGCCGCTGAAGATGCGCGAGAGGCTGATCGGCTGGATTGGCGTCATCTCGCTCACGGCCAGCAAGCGCTTCGACGAGGGCCAGCGCAAGATGCTCAGCATCGTGGCGTCGCGCGCGGCCGCCGCGATCGAGAACGCGCGGCTGTACGAGGATCTGCAGGCGACCTTCCAGCAGACCATCCAGAGCCTGGCCCGCACCATCGACAAGATGGACCGCTATACGGCCGGTCACTCGGAGCGCGTGGCGCGCTACGCGGTGGCGCTCGCCGGATGGCTCGGCCTGTCCGAAGACATGACCGAAATCGTGCGCCACTCGGCGCTGATGCACGACATCGGCAAGGTGGGCTGCGTGATGAACCTGAACAAGCCCGGCAAGCTCACGCAGGAAGAGTACGAGATCTTCAAGAAGCACCCGGTCTACGGTCGCGAGATCCTCGACCCGATCAAGTTTCTCCAGCCGGTCATCCCCGGCGTGCACCTGCATCACGAGCGTTGGGACGGCCGCGGCTATCCCCTCGGCCTGGCCGGGCAGGAAATCCCGCTCATCGCCCGCATCATCTCGGTGGCGGACACCTACGACGCCATGACGAGCGATCGCGCCTACCGCCGGGCGCTGCCGCACGAAGTGACCGTCAACGAGATCATCCGTTGCTCCTCCACGCAGTTCGATCCCAACGTCTCGGGCACGTTCACCGAGAAGATCGAGCACCTGCGCGAGGAGATCCGCGACTCGGGCGAGAAGGTCCCCGAGTAGGGGGAGACGTGAGGCGCACGCTCCGCGGGATCTGGCTGGGCCGCCGCCGCTACGAGCCGGTGCACGCGCTCCAGAAGGCCCTGCACGAGGCCCGTCGCGAGGGACGCATCGGCGACACGGTCCTGCTGCTGGAGCACGAACCGGTCGTCACCTTCGGCCGCGGAGCGCACGCGGAAAACCTGCTGGTCCCCAGGGAATTGCTGACGGCCCGCGGCATCGACTTGGCCGAGACGGGCCGAGGCGGCAACGTCACGCTGCACGCGCCGGGGCAGCTCGTCTGCTATCCGATTGTCGATCTGTCGCCCGACCGCTGCGACGTACGCCGCTACGTCCGCGACCTCGCCGAGACCATGCGGCGCCTGGCCCTGGAGCACGACGTGGCAGCCGGCAGCATCGAGTCGCTGGTGGGACTGTGGGTCGATCCCGCGTCGCTGGATCGCTTTCCGGGCGAACAGGCCGCCCGGAGCCTGGCCAAGCTCGGCGCCATCGGCGTTCGCATCTCGCGATGGGTGACGATGCATGGCTTCGCGTTGAACCTCACGACCGACCTCGAGCTGTTCGGCCTGATCGTGCCGTGCGGCATCAGCCAGCACGGCGTCGCCTCGGTCCAGTCGCTCACGGGCCGTTCCCCCGACGTGCAGAAGAGCGCGGAACGCGCGCTCGCGATCCTCGGCGACGTGCTGGACGCGGACATTTCCGGCCTGTCCGATCACTCCGCGGGCGCCCTCCCGCCAGAAGCAGTATTCATAGGTGCATGAGCACCGGGGACTACGGGCCGCCGCCCAGCGTGCCGCCGCAGGGCGACAGCCCCACGCCGCACGCATCCGCCGCGGGCTGCCTGAAGCCACTGGGCGCGGTGCTGATCGGCGCACTCGTGCTTCTGGCAGTCGGGCTCGGCGCGTTGCTCGGTCGCTGCTCCAGGCCCGCGCCGAAGCCCGCCGCCTCGGTCACGGTCGTGCGCGGTACACCCAGCGTGGTGACCGCGATCCGCGAGCTGTCGAGCATCGAGGGCGCCCAGTTCCACATCGAGAAGGTGATCGATCTGACCGAGAAGCAATCGCACTTCTTCGGATTGATCCAGGCCAAGGACGCCATCCTGCTGGTGGCTGCCGGCGACGTGACAGCGGGTGTGGATCTCTCGGGCATCCGCGACGGCGACGTGCGCGTCGACCGCGACAAGGGCACGGCCGAGATCACGCTGCCTCCGGCGAAGATCCTCTCGCACCGACTGGACAACGATCACACCTACGTGCACTCACGCGACACGGACCTGCTCGCCGAGCGCAAGACAAACCTGGAAACGCGCGCCCGACAGGAAGCCGAGAAGAGCATCGTCGACGCCGCAAAGAAGTCGCGCATCCTGCCCATCGCCGAAGCGAGCGTGAAGCGCACCGTCGAGAGCCTGGTCCGTTCGCTCGGCTACAAGCAGGTGACGGTGAAGTTCCGGCACTGAACGTTTCCGGAGCCACACGAAGGGCCGAAGGGCCGAAGAGGGCTGAACACGAAGGACCGAAGGGCCGAAGGGGGGATTGGGGTCGCGGGCTGGATCGAAGCGAGCGACTCATCCAGAGCCTTCCCCTCATAGGCCCGAGGTCTTGTGCCTCGACACCAATCCGTGCACGCGCTGGATTAGCCGGCTTCGCCGTCCAGCGCTCGACCCCAGAAACCTTCGGCCCTTCGGCCCTTCGTGTGGCTCCCCTCGTACAGCACGCCGCCGCAACGTCCGCAGCGCCGTGTTTCGGCAGGATCCGTGCACCCGCTGGATTAGCCGGACTTCGCCGTCACAGCGCTCGACCCAGGAAACCTTCGGCCCTTCGTCCTTCGGGTTCACTCCGATCGCCGTGCGACGACCATCTCGTTGGACATCGGCATCCCCTGCGACGCGTCCTCCGAGCGGCAGGCCAGGCCCAGCTCTTCGAGCTTCTCGATGATGTCGGCGAACGGACGGAACTCGAGCGAGCTGGCGCGGTTCATCTCCACCCGCGTGCCGATGCGTTCGAACAGCTTGGTAAGCCAGCTGCCCGCACCGCCACCGACTTCCCGCACAATCAGCCGTCCACCCGGGCGCAGCGCCGCGGCGGCGCGCTCCAGCACCGAGTCCTGATCGGCGCGCGGCAGGTAGTGCAGCACGTCGAGCAGCAGCACGGTGTCGCTGGACGTGAACTCGGCCGTGCGCAGGTCGGCCCGCTCGAAGCTGGCTTGTCCGGCGGCCGCCTTGTTCGCCGCGCCGACCTTCTCCTCGTCCCAGTCGAAGCCGGTCAGCGCGTCCGCCCGCCCTAGTTCCAGAAGCAGGAGACCAAACTGGCCTCGCCCCGCGCCTGCATCCAGCACGCTGCCGAACGGCCCGGACAGCCCCGCCAGCGCCGGCACGATGGGATCGCTGCGCAGCTTGATGGTGACGTAGACGCGATGCCGCCGATGCGTGCCGCGGTAGCGCCGGATCGTGCGCTCGACCGCCTTGAACGTTTCGCTCTCGCGCGCTTCACGCCGCCGCGCGACGAGGACAACGATAAGCGCGCCCAGCGCCGCCAGGAGCCCGCCCACCACCACCGATCCCACGCCCGCCTGCAGCATGAAGCCGCCGACGCCGGTATGTCGCGCCTGCGCCAGATCGTAGGGGACCGCGTGCCCCGTGAGCAGAAGCGAGCCGACCTCCACCTCGCTCATGACCAGGAACGGCGCAAACAGCGGATTGGAGATGTTCGCAGCCAGATAGGCCACCAGCGCGTCCAGCCTGAGCGGGATACACACGGCCAGACACAGCGGCAGGTGCAGGCCGTACAGCGGCAGCGACCCGATGAACAGGCCCACCGCCACCGATGCCGACGTGCGTCCCCGCGACAGCTCGCCGCCGCGGAGCCGCCGCCACATCCGGCCCGCTTGCGCGCGCAGACCGCCCCGGCTTTCTGCCGCCGGCGCGCCCGCCACCATCACGAGCCCTGGTCGGAGCCTTCGGGATCAACCGGCGGAATCGTCTTGAGTGCGTCGCGCGCGGCAGCGATCCGCAGATACATCTGCGCGCTCTTGTTGTCCGGATCCTGGGCGACCACCGCGTTGAACTCCTGGACGGCCTCGTCCTTGTCACCGGCGCTGAGCAGCAGCACGCCCAGTGCCAGCCGCGCCTGCACGTACTTCGGGTTCGCCTCCTTGGCCGCCTCGAACTGCTCTCTTGCGCGCGCCGCGTCGCCCGTGTCACGGAGCAGCACGCCCAGGCGCGTGCGCAGATCCGCAAACGTCGGGCACAGTCCGACAGCCTTTTCCAGCTCCTCGATCGCCTGGATGGTCATGCCGGCGTCCTGGTAGGCCTGGCTGATCTCGGCGTGCATGTTCGCGATCTTGCCCTTGGCGAACGGATCGGCGCGCCGGTCGCCGGAGTCGCGCGAGCGGATGCTGGAGTAGATCTCGCGCGCAGCGTCGTACTTCCCGAGGTCGTTGTAGGTGACCATCAGATTGAGCTGCGCCTCGGTGTAGTTCGGGTTCAGCTGGATCGCCTTCTCGAAGTGTTCCTCGGCCTTGGCGAAGTCGCCCTTGCTGTGGGCGATGACACCAAGCATGTCGAACACATCCGCGTAGCGATCCGTCTTGTCGACGACCTGTTTGAGCAGATATTCCGCCTTCTCGAACTCGCGCTTCTCGTAGTGCTCGCGTCCGAGCAGAAGCAGCTGCTTGGTGTGGTCGTCCATCCTGTCAGATTCCTCGCGCGGGTCGGCGCAGCACCGGATCCATGTCCATAACCCAAGCGCCGCCGACTTGGCACGTGCCCCGCCAGTCTGGTGGAAACCGCTCGGCGCGTCGACACCGGCGCATCTCGACGGCTCCCACAGCCCGCTTTCCGCGGGAGCTGCCCACCCCCCGGCGTGCTCGGGCCTCCGGCCCTGCGCGCGCCGGCCCCTCCCCGGCGCCCGTGCTCGGCCTCCGGCCTGCGCGCGGTCACGGGAGGGGAATTATGTGGCAAAATGTCACAAAATCGTAGCAATTCGCTACATATCTGGGCCTCCGGGCAGCCCCGGGTCGCCTTGCCGCGTCCCTCCGCGACTGCTACCAGCGCACCGTGGCGTCTTCATCGGAAGCGGACGGCCCGCGTCACCTGGGCCGGGTCGTGGACCCGTTGGCCCGCGAGGACGGAGCCACGGAGCCGGCCGTTGAGCTGGACCCGGAGGTCAGCGAAGAGGCGGAGACCGCCACGACAGCTCCCGACGTCGAAAGCGTCGAGGGCGAGCGAGCCGAACAGGCGGGGCACTCCGCGACCCCGGCGCCGGCCGACGCGGAATCCAGGCCAAGCGGACCCGATGCCGGTCATCCGGTGCGCGACAAGCTTTTGGCGAGAGCCGCAGCCAACCGTCGCGAGCGCGAGGAAAAGCTCGGCACACGCGGGCAGGCGCTCGGGCGGGGCCTGGACGAGATCGGACGCGATCATCCCCCGCCCGCTCGACCGCTCGACGTGGAGCTCGATCTGGTCGGCGCCCGGGCAGGACGCCCGCCGGCCGCACCGCTTGTCCAGAGCGGCGGCGCCCACCTCTCGCCCAGCATGGTGGCGGTCTTCGGCACACTTCTCGGGCTCGCGACGGTCGCGTCGCTCATCGCCTTGATGATCCACCTCGACCCCGCGGTTCACCCGGAGGCGCAGCCGATAGCGCCGCACGCGGCCCCGACAGCGAGCGCCACGGCACCAGTCGCCCGCGCGGCGCCGGCACCGATTCCGCAGCACAAGAAGATCCCGGGCCCCTGGCGCATCGACGATCTGAAGGACGATTCGAGCTACCGCATCATCGGCGGCGAGATCGGGCGCGACCCGTTTTTGAAGGTCATCCAGGACAAGGGCCTCGACAAGAGCCAGGCCTACAGCGTGCTCGCGGCGTTCAAGGATCTGGTGAATCTGGACAAGTGCGGGCCGCACGACCGGTTCAAGGCGGCCATCAAGCGCTCCACCAAGCAGCTGACGGCATTCGAGTACATCGCGTCGAAGGAAGAGATCTACCAGGCGCGCGCGGGCAAGAACGGTGCGCTCCAGGCCAAGAAGCTGGACATGCACGTCGAGCGCGCCGAGGTGAAGGGGGCCTTCACCTACGACGGCAAGAGCATCGACGCCTCGGCCGCAGCAGCGGGCTTCGGTAAGGGCCTGGAAGACGCGCTCGACGAGGCGCTGCGCGGACACCTGGACATGGACGACCTGTCGCGTGGCGACGCGTTCCGGGTCGTGGCGCAGGAGGTGACGGTGCTCGGCGAGCTCGATCGCTATGCCGGCATCGAGGCGGTCGAGTACCGCCCCGTCAAGGGCGCGCCGCAGCGCTACTACTACTACCGGGATTCACGCGACGAGACCGGCTACTACGACCAGAACGGCAAGTCGCCCTATCACGGCGGCTGGCGTTTCCCGATCCCCGGCGCGCACGTCACCTCGCCGTTCAACCTGCACCGCATGCATCCCATCCTGCACAAGATCATGCCGCATCTCGGCACCGATATCGGCGCGCCAATCGGGACGCCGGTGCACGCCTCGTCCTACGGCGTGGTCGAGCGCATGAGCGGCAGCGGAGCCACGGGCAACCTGATCATGCTCAAGCACTCCGGAGGAATGGAGACGGGCTACGCGCACCTGGTCCGCTTCGCGAATGGCCTCAAGGTGGGCGACCACGTCAAGCGCTTCCAGGTGATCGGCTATGTCGGCTCGACGGGGCGCTCCACGGGACCGCACCTGCACTGGATCGCGAAGAAGGACGGCAAGTTCATCGACGCGATGACGCTGCATCCGGACAGCATGCAGGTGCTGCCCCAGAGCGAGCAGGCGGCGTTTGGCCAGGTCAAGGCGAAGTACGATGCGACGCTGGACGCGATACCCCTGCCGCCGCCGCCGAGCGACACCGCGCCAGCCGTTGCCGAGGCCACGCCGCCCAGCGAGCCCAGCGCGGACGAGACGCCCAGCGCGGACGAAGGCGACCTGGGCGACACCACGACTGCCGCCGCGACGCCGAACCAGCCCGCAAAGCCCGCCGCACCGGCCGCGCCGGCCACGCCGGCCACGCCAGCCAAACCCGCCGGCAAGACCAGCGCCGTGTACCTGACGGACAAGGAGCTGCTCGAGATGCAGCCCGCGACGGACGACGGCGAAGTATCGCGCTGACTCCGCTACGCCGTGGTCGGCGATTCCGCCGCGCCGGACGGCGTGCTCGAGTGCGCTTGCACGGCGCGGATCGAGATACCGAAGGTGCTGCCGCGAGGACGGGCTGCTTCCACCCAGGCGCGTCCGCCGTGCGCCTCGGCGATGTGCTTGACCAGCGCGAGGCCGATTCCACTGCCGCGCACCTGCTTTCCCTCTGCGGCCCGGCCGCGCACGAAGCGGTCGAAGATGCGTTTCCTGTCGTCGGCGTGGATGCCCTCGCCCTGGTCCGTGACCCGGATCTCGACGCGACCGTCGCCTCCGCGCACCGAGACCTGTACGGAGCGGCCGTCCGGCGCGTATTTGAGCGCGTTGTCGACCAGGTTGATGACGGCAATCTCGATCGCGCGCTCGTCGAGCAACGCGTGCGGCAGCCGGTCGTCGATCGCAAGCTCCAGCGCGACGTGCTCGCGCTCGGCGCGAACCCGGCAGGCGTCCACGGCGCGAGTCACCACGTCACCCACGCTTCCTTCGCTGAACTCGTAGGCGGCCTTGCCGCGTTCGACCTTGGCGAAGTCCAGCACGTTCTCGATCAGCGCGCTCAGTCGTTCGCTCTCGCTGGTGATGATCTGCAGATACTGTTGCCGCTTTTCCTCGCTCTCCACGCGCCCGCTGGAAAGCAGCTCGCCGAACATGCGGACCAGCGAAAGCGGGGTCTTCAGCTCGTGCGAGACGTTTGCCACGAAGTCGCTCTTCAGGTTGGACAGCTTTCGTTCGCGAGCCGCCGCGACCAGGATCACGATCAAGCCCGCGATCACCACCAGCCCCGAGAGGCCCACCATGACCATCTCCAGAACGCGGCGGCGCGCCACTGCGGCGGCGAGCTCCTCGGCGGAGGTCATGGTGACGTTCAGGCGCCACTTGTACAGCGTGGTCTGGAAGTGGCGGCCGAGCGTGAAGCCGCCGCGGCTCAGCGGCGGGCCGTAGATGATGCGCCCTTCGCTGTCGACCACGTTGACGCGGCTCTGCTGGTCGTGGTCCGAGTAGAGGGCGGGGAACAGATCGTGCACGATGCGCGGGACGTCGTGCCAGGCACACACCAGGTAGCGCCGGTGATGCAGATCGCGTTGCCAGTAGCTGACCAGATAGCTCGCGCCGCGATACGTCTTGTGCAGGTGTCTGAGCTGGGTGCGCGGCGCCTGGTCCAGCTTCATGTCGCCCAGCATCGTGCCGACCAGGAGGCGCCGGAAACGTTCGTCATCGGGTCCCGGCGCGCGAGACGCGAACGCGACCACGTCGTGCGCCGGCGAGCTCAGATCCACGACCAGCACGGCGCGCACCGACGGCGTCTGGCGCGCAGCCACTTTCAGCCAGTCGGCGCCGAAGTGCTGTCTGTCGTCCGGATCGATGACGGAAGCTACAGCGTTGTCCTGCTCGATGATGCGCTTGTCGAGGCGATCCGCCTTCTCGTTGGCGAGCAAGAGCGTGGCCTCGACGACGGACTGCTCGCGCAGCTTCTCCAGCTGGAAGCTATTGCGGAACGTCACCCCTTCCAGCACCGCCGCGGCCACCACGATCGCCGGCAGGAGCAGGAACGTCAGCAGGCGCGCGCGCCCTGTACGGTCCGCCATGGAGCGAGAGAGTAACCTCTAACGACATTTTCTGCTTGTCCGGCCGGGGCTGGACAGCGTGACCCCGTGCGCGCACCATCCGCGTCCCGTGGCGGACGCGCTGCTCGATACCCTGGAAAGCCTGGACGTGGCGCGCTGCTTCGTGTTCCGCGACGCGCCGGCCGGGCTGACTGCGGTGCTGGTGATCGACGACGTGACGCTGGGACCGGCGGCCGGCGGGGTGCGCACCTGGCGCTACGGCTCGGCGGGTGAAGCGGCGGCGGACGCGACGCGCCTGGCGCGCGCGATGACGCTCAAGTGCTCGCTTGCCGGTCTGGATGCGGGCGGCGGCAAGATGGTGGTGATGGATCACCCGGGTCTCGATCGGCGGCGGGCGTTCGCGGTGCTGGGCCAGCGTGTGGAAGAGCTGGGTGGGCTGTTCCGCACGGCGGGCGACCTGGGCACGCGCGGCGAGGACGTCGAGACCATGTCGCGGCACACGCGCTTCGCGCACACCGACGAGCGCGGGCTCGCGGCGTCCGTCGCGCGCGGGCTACGGCGCTGCATCGAATCCGCTGCGACGGTCAAGGGGCGGACGCTCGACGGGCTCTGTGTCGCCGTGCAGGGCGCGGGCGCCATCGGCGGCGCGGCGGCCCGGGAGCTCGCCGCGCACGGCGCGCGCGTGCTGGTCGCCGACACCGACGCGGACCGGGCGCGCGCCGTGGCCGACGCCACCGGCGCCCAGGTCGTCGACGCGGCCGGCGTACTCTTGTCCGAGGCGGACGTCATCGCGCCGTGCGCGGTGGGCGGAGTGGTAAACCGCGACGTCGCGGCCAGGCTCTCGGCGTGGTGCGTGTGCGGCGCGGCCAATGGCGTTCTCGCGTCAGCGGATGCGGCCGAGGAGCTCCAGCGCCGCGGCGTCCTGCACGTGCCGGACGAGATCGCGTCGGCGGGCGCGGTGGTCGACGGCATCGGGCGCACCGTGATGGACCTCGAAGACCGCACGCCGCTCATCGATCGCCTGGGAGACACGGCACGCGAAGTGCTGGAGCGCGCGCTCGCGGAAGGCGCGACGCCCTCCAGCGTGGCCGAGCGCATCGCGCGCGAGCGGATTGCCGCGCGGCGCAGATAGGCGTGGACCCGGGCAGAGGCTAGACGTACCTTCGCGCGATGCGGACGGGGCCGGTCTGGGTGTTGGTGGCGGCGTGTGCCACGGCGTGTGGCAGCAGCGGCGGTGGGCACAAGAAGGGGCCGCACGACGCGGGGACGGAAAGCTCCGGCGAAGCCGCGGCGGATGCGGGCAGCGATGCGCCCGCCGACGCCGCGAGCGACGCGCCCGCCGAGACAGGTGACGCGGGCGGCGGGTGCGGCCGCAAGCCGGGACCTGCCGACGGCGTGCGCAGGGTCGTGGTGAGCCACCCGGACGACGCGAGCGCCAACAAGGCGCCCGCGTACGAGGTGCTCGAGCTGTCGGCGAGCGGCGATCTGTCGCAGACCGGTACGACGTTCGATCTCGGCACTTCCTCGACGGGCAAGATCGCGTTCACACCGGACGGCAAGGTGGGATTCGTCGCCGAGGACGACGGCAAGCTCGGCATATTCCGCTTTGATGCGAGCGGCGCGCCGCAGGTCGTCAACGCGGCGTTCGACGGCGGGTTCTACGCGAACAGCGTCACCGTGGACCCGGGCGGCGACGTGGCGTACGTGCTCGACGACGAGTGGGCAAACATCGGCGGCGGTATCTACGCGCTGCCCATCGGTTGTGACGGCACTCCGGGCACGCCCCACCTCGTCGCTGCGGCGAAGCTGCCCGCCGCGCTCGAGTTCCTTCCCGGCGATCCGTCCCGGGCGTTGCTGGCGTCCAAGGACGTGCTGTCGATTCCGGAGGGCAACGACGCGCACCTCCTGGCATGGGGCGATCCGCCAAGCGTTCTCGGCAGCGCCGCGCCTTTCCCGGACACCGGAGCGATCGTCTCCAGCGCGGTCGTCACGCACGACGCGAAGTTCGCGCTGATCGGCGACAACGACATCACGGCGGGACCCCAGAACCGCATCGGCGTCGTGAGCCTCGCCCCGATCGGCGGGGTACAGGTGCTGAGCCCGATCGAGGATCCGTACGACTTTGCCGTGTCGCCGTTCGACAATGCCGCGCTGGTCGTCAGCGGCTTCGGTAACGCGATCTTCCAGCTTTCCTACGACCCATCGAACAGCTCCGCGCCGTTCGCGCTCGGCAGCGAGCTCAGCTACCAGGGCGGAAAGCCGCAGCTGCCGGGCAACGTGGCGACGCTCGATCGCGGCACGCTGTCGGGTCTCGTGCTCGTCGCGGAGAACACGGCGGTGCGCCGGGTGCGTTTCATGAGCGATGGCAGCATCACCGATCTGGGCGCGTTCAGCCTGGGCTCGGGCTACACCGCCATCGTGGGCGCCATCGGCGTCCAGCCCTGAGAGCTCAGGCTGCCCGGCGCCGCTCGATCCCGGCGGGGGACTGCTTCTTGGGCGGGGGCAGGCTCACCGTGCCCGTCGTCCGCGCCTCCCGGAACAAACGCCGGAGGTCGTGGATGGACATCACGGCGAGCAAGGGGATACGCCGCGGGGTCTGCTTGGGGGTCATGCCCACGGGTAAAGCACGGCGCATGCCAATCCCTCGATCCCCATGATTCCGCGGAGTTGCCGCAGTACGTCAATTCCCGCACGTGTCCTGGCGGGTACACCTGCGTGACAGCGCTGCCAGGGTGTTACGTCACGGGGTTGCCGGCCGACTGCCAGCGCGCGCAACGGGTGCGCGACCCGGATGCTCCGACGCGGCAAAGCGGGGCGGCGCGGTCTTTGCGTACCGATCCGGCATGAAGCTGTACCGCCATTTCGAGACCCAGGCCGAGCTCGACGCCGAGTACGACGTGGACGGCCTGGTTCCTGAATTCCCCGAGATTGTCGAGCTGCTGCTCGACCGTAGCGCACGCGCGCGCGCCGATCTTCCGCACACGAGCGACGTGCCCTACGGCCCGACCCGCGACGAGCGGCTCGACATCTTTCCCGCACAACAGGAAAACGGGCGCCTTCCGCCGGTGCTCGTCTTTTTCCACGGCGGCTACTGGCGGATGCTCACCGCGAAGGAGTTCGATTTCGTCGCGCTCGGGCTGGCGCGCGCAGGGATCACGGTCGTCATCCCTACGCACTCGCTGTGCCCGAAGGTGACGATCGACGAGATTACGCGACAGGCGCGCGCAGCGGTGGCGTGGACCGCGCGCAATGCGGTCGAGCTCGGCGTGGATCCAGCGCGGCTGTTCGTCGGCGGTCACTCCGCCGGCGCGCACCTGACGCTGATGTGCCTCTTGACGGACTGGGCGGGCGAGTACGGCCTGGAAAACCCCATCGCGGGCGGCGTGCCGATCTCCGGACTGTTCGATCTGCGCCCGCTGCCATTTTCGTGCATCGGTCCATCACTGCAGCTGACGACCGCCGAGATCCAGCGCAACAGCCCGCTCTTGCTGGAGCTGCCGGCAACCGCGCCCCCGCTGCTCGCAAGCTATGGGGAAGCCGAGACAGCGGAATTCCGCCGCCAGACCGACGACATGCTGCGCCGCTGGCGGGAGCGCGGCCTGGCCTCCGAGTTGATCCGTCAACCCGGCCAGAACCACTTCACCGCGGTCACCGATCTGATGGATCCGGCAAGCCCGCTGACTCGCGCGATCGTGCGTTTCGCGCGCGCTGCGTGATACGCTCGGCCACGATGATCTGCTCTCGCTGCGGCGCCCAGAACCGCGACGACACACCGCAATGCTGGCAGTGCCGCGGGGATCTTGCGAGCCAGGCGGCCCCGCCCGCACAGCCGCCGCAGGGCGGACAGGCGATGGGCGACAACGCGGCCATCCGCATGCTGCTGCCCGTCGGACGCTCATGGGTCGCGATCGTGGCGGGCTACTTCGGGCTGCTCTCGTTCGCCGTCTTTCCCGCACCGATCGCCTTCCTGCTCGGCATCGCCGCCGTGTTCCACATCAAGAAGCACCCCGGCAAGCACGGCATGGGGAGGGCGATCTTCGCGATCGTGATGGGCGCGCTCGGTTCGATTGCGCTGCTCGTGATGATGATCGCGTCGCGCTGAGCTTCATGCGGTCCTTCGCCATGGCGGTCGGCGAAGCGTTCGATCCCTGATGCGCCCGGCTAGGGCTTCGCGAGGATCAGCTCGGCGTCGAGGACGATCGGGTGGGCGGCGAGAAACTCGGCGAACTGCTCGCAGATGTAATCGAGCGCGTTGCACTCGCTTTCGTAGAAGGGACCGCCACCCGGAGGGTTGACGAGCTCGATCATGCCCAGATAGCGCCGATGGAGCTGCACCGGGCCGCAGAGCGCGGTCTGCACCTCGACGCCCGCCAGCTTCCAGCGTTCCACCTGGAATCGGGAATCGCCCGCCGCGTCGTCGATCTTCTGCGCACGCTGGCGCCGCATGATGGGCTCGAACAACGCGTCCCCATCGGGGACGCGGCTCATGATCACCTTGGCGGCCCCCGGCGCGTTCGCGCGCACGACCACGTAGTGCTCCGTGTTGATGTCGAAGACGTGGATCAAGATGGCTTCGCAGGGGAGCGTCTTTTCCAGCACACGCAGCACGAACTCCGAGCCGGCCACCAGATCCGGCATGAAGTGCAGGTTGTGCATCGTCTCGAACAGCTCGCCGATCAAATCCTCGCCGGCCTTGCGCCGCTGCACCGGCTGCGACGGCGCCGACGGGAGCTCCGCGGCGAAGGCCTGGGGCGCCACTTCAGGCTGGAACACCACTGCCGGCTGCGGCGGCGCTGGAGGCGGTGGAGCGGCCGCCGGCTGGGACGCTGCTGCGGGCTGCGACGACGGAGGTGGCGCGGCCGCCGGCTGGGACGCTGCTGTGGGCTGCGACGACGGAGGTGGCGCGGCCGCCGGCTGGGACGCTGCTGCGGGCTGCGACGACGGAGGTGGCGCGGCCGCCGGCTGGGACGCCGACGGCGGCGCAGGAAAGGCCGGCTCCGCCTTCGCCGGAGCGGCAGCTGCTCGCGAAGACGGGGCTGGAGGCGGTTTCGCAGGAGGCGTTGGCTTGGCAGCAGGCGCCGGAGTTGGCTTGACAGTGGGCGCAGGAGCTGGCTTGGCAGCGGGCGCAGGAGCTGCGGGTGCGGCTGAAGCCGCGGGCTTCGCCTCGGGCAGAGCGCCAGCCGGAGGAGTCGACGGCTTCGCAGAGCTGCCCGGAAATTGTACGACTGGATTACCGCGCCAGTCCTTCCACGCCAGCGTGGCAAGAGGTGGGCGCAGGGGGCGCCGCTCGAACAGGTGATCGAAGACGGCCAGCTGCACGAACTTCCCGTCGGGGCGACCCTCGAGCGACTGGCGCACTTCCCGGAAGCGCGCCCAGAGCAGTACCTCGGCCTCACGCACGCCGGTACCCTCCGACACCGCGTAGGCGTACTCGCGATACGCGATGGGTGTCTTTTCGGTCGGTTCCTCCTCGCGCTTGCGCAGAAGCTGGAACGCCGGGGGCTTGGGCGCTTCGAAACTCCGCTGCGTGGGGTGCGTGGACATACGCGGCCCTGCCGGGCTCGGCGCCGGTGCCGGCGGAGCCGGCGGCACCTCGTCGTGCGGCACGCGGATGTTGGGATGCGAAGGCTTCTTCGACAGCGCGCTCGCGGGCGGACCGCTCATTCGCTCGGTCGCGGGCGCGGCGCTGACGCGCGTCGTTGCAGGGACCGCAGCGTGCGTCTTCGGTCCGGCCGCCCCGTTGGAGCCGGTGAGCTGCGCACCGGCGGGCGCCTTGTTGACGACGTAGCGGATCTTCAGCTTGGGATCGACCGCGCGGTAGCCGTCGTCCATCAGCTCGATCGAGAACTTGGACAGCGGACCGGCGTCGCCGCGGAGCTTGCGCGCCTCCTGAAGGGCGGCCTGCCACTGTTTGGCTTCGACGCAGTACCTCTGTGCCTCGGCGCTTTCGCCGATGCGAGACACTTCTACAAACCAGCGCATTCCTTCTCGGGGGCTCGCGTAAGCGGACCGTTAGTAGAGCGCCTCCATGGCGGCTGGGCAAGCGGCAAATCCGTCTCCTTTCGTGCGCTGCCGACTCTTCCGGGGCGGGCTTTTCCAAGCCTCGCACGAAAGTGGACTACACTGGACCAAACGGGGCTCGATCCGCGCCCCCGGCGCGACCGGAAGTCCGGGGTTCCTGCCAAAAGCCGCATCCCGAACCGTCAAGGCGTGCTAGATCGCCGCCGGTCATGGCGACCGGCGACGGATTGCGCCGCGGGCCCGGCAAATCGCCGATGGCTTCCGGAAGGCGCGGCTCCCGCGCCGAGCCGTTGCTGTACGCGTTGTTCGCCGCGGCCTGCACGCTGGCGATCGCGCTTGCTTTCTACTCCTACATGCGGCTGCAGACGCACTACCTGGAGATGGGTGGGGGCGACTTCGCCGCGCAGATCCAGCACGCCGGCCCGTGGTCGGCACCGCTCGACAACGTCTTCATCCACTTCGACTTCGCACGGGCCGCCGCACGGGGTTTTCCGTTCCAGTGGTCGGAAGGGAACGGCTATTCGAGCGGCGGAACGAGCCTGCTCTACCCGCTGGTGCTCGCGTTCGGATACTGGGCGGGCTTCCGTCGGCTGCTCTTGATGCTCTGGGCGGCCGTGGTGGCGTGCGTGTGCGTTTTCGCGCTGCTCCTGGCCAGCCGTCGTATGTTCAGCGGGCTCCCGCGCTGGACGAGCTATCTCGCGCCGCCCGCCCTCTTGTGCGTTGGTGCGCTCGACTGGACGCTCTTCAGCGGCATGGAGGTGGCGCTGTTTCTGGCGCTGTGGGGCGGCGCGCTGATCGCGTGGGATGATCTCGTCGGCTCCCCGGGCGACCCACCGCTGCAGCGCCCCCGGATATCCGCGCTGGTGCTGGGCCTGTGGGGAGCGGCGCTGGTGGCGACGCGACCGGAAGGCGCTGTCGCCGTGGCAGTGCTGTCTCTGGGCGCGGCAATCACGATCCTCCGACGCCGGGGCCGGAAGCCCGCGTTCGAGGTGCTGCTCGCCTCGGCCCTGCCCGGCGTGTTGGTGCTCGTCCTGCAGACGATCGCCAACAAGGTCCTGACCGGCGACGCTTCCGCGGCCGGTTCGCTCGTGAAGCTCGAGCTGAACCACCCCTACATGACCGCGCACCAGGTCTGGGATGCGTGGCTCTTCCACACGAAGTACCAGGTCCTGCGCGCGACGAACTACCACTTCAGCGACGTGGCGGGCTACGGCTGGATCGCCTGGGGGCTGGCGCTGGTACCGCTGTTTCCACGCGCCACGCGCCGCTACGCGATCGTGCTGTGGTCGAGTGCCGCGCTGTGGGTGCTGCTGGTCGCACTGAACGGGCAGGTGCGCTGGCAGAACGAGCGCTACACGATGCCTGCGGTGGCGTGGCTGCTGCTCGCCGCGGGGCTCGGCGTCGGCGTGCTGCTGTCGCACCGCTGGGCGCTCGGAAGGCGCGGGCGCGTGCTCCGGGCGTCGAGCGTCGCGACGGCGCTGATCGCCGTGTCGCTGTTCGCCTACCACCAGAAGAAGCGCTTCCGCGACCAGATCTGGTTCTTCGGGCGCGCCTCGCGCAACATCCTGCAGCAGCACATCACCACCGGGCTGGTGCTCGATCGTCTGAAGCCCACGCCCCATCGCGTGCTGGTGAGCGACGCGGGGGCGATCCCCTACGCTTCCGATCTGCCTGCGCTCGACCTGATCGGCCTCGGCGGCTACCACAAGCTGCCCTTCGCGCGCGCCACACGCGAAGGCGTCGGCGCCGCGGTGGAGCTCATCGAGCGCATGGCCCCCGACCAGCGCCCGGATGTGATCGCCACGTATCCGTCGTGGTGGGGAGACTTCGTCCTATGGTTCGGCGATCGCATCGGCGAGGTGCCGGTGCGGGGCAACGTGATCTGCGGAGGGGCGGCGCAGGTGATCTACCGGCCTGACTGGAGCCCGCTGGCCGGCAGCGCCAGGCCGTCGAAGCTGGCGCCGGGCGAGCGCGTCGCCGACGAGCTGGATGTGGCCGACATCGTCAGCGAGAAGCAGCACGGCTACGCGCTGTCGAAAAAGGACGTCGGCTTCGTCGACATGAAGATCCTGCCCGACCCGGAGAAGACGTCAAAGGCGCTGTGGGACGCGGGGCGCACCATCGGCGGCAACGTCACACAGAGCTTCTCGCTTCACGGCCTGTCGCCCGGCCACGCGCTCCGGCTGCTGTTCCGCGTCGCGCCGGCCGAGCCGGCCGATTTCGCGGTCGTCATCGGCGGCAAGCGCACCGGCGTCGTGCACCTCGAACCGCGCGACGCATGGCAGGAGCCGGCCCTGGTCGTTCCTGCCGGCAGCGTGCAGACGACGCTTCGCGTGCGGCTCGAGCCCGTGCACGGCGAGTACATCCTGTATCATCTGTGGGCCGTGCAGAGACGTTAGGTCGTGAACACGCCGATCGGTCATATCGGCGCGCCGCCGGACGCGGTCGCCTGGGCCGCGTTGATCGTAGCGGTGTGCGTGCTGGCGCTGGTCGTGTCGGTTCCGCGGCGTCTGGCCGGCGCGGTCGAACGGACACGCGATCGCTGGCTCGTGCTCGCGCTCGCGGCGGCAGCGCTCCTGCTCTCGGCTGGCTACGTCGCGTTCTACCTGCGCGGCGGCCCGCGCATCATCGACGCCACCAGCTATTGGCTCGAAGCGCGCGGGCTTTCCGTCGGGCAGCTGGCGATGCCGGTGCCGCATCCGTCGGGATCGTTCCGGGGCCGGTTTCTGGTCACACCGCCCGGCTCGAGCGCAATCGCCGTGATCTTCCCGCCGGGCTACCCCGCGATCCTGGCGCTGGGCTTCCTGCTGCACGCGCCGATGGCCGTGGGCCCGGTCATCGCGGCGCTGCTGGTCGCGGCCACGTACGCGCTCGCCCGCCAGCTCACGGGGCGCCGCGACGTGGCGCTGTGCGCGGCGCTCCTGTCGGTCTTGTGCGCGGCGCTGCGCTATCACACGGCGGACACCATGTCGCACGGCTGGGCGGCTCTGCTCCTCGCCGTGACGATCGCAGCGGCGGCCCGCGGCGGGCGCTGGCCGGTGCTGCTGGCCGGACTGGCATGCGGTTGGCTCGTGGCAACGCGACCGGTGACGGGCGTGGTGGGCCTGGCCGCCGCGTTCTTGCTCCTGACGCGCGCCGGGCGCGCGCGCTGGCTCTTTCCGCTGGGGCTCGTGCCAGGAATCGCGCTCCTGCTCGTGCAGCAGCACGCGGCGACCGGAGCGTGGCTCGCGTCGAGCCAGCTCCGCTACTACGCGCTCGCCGACGGACCGCCGGGCTGCTTCCGCTACGGCTTCGGCCACGGCATCGGCTGCCGCTTCGAGCACGCCGATTTCGTCCGGGCGCATCTCGCGCACGGCTATGGCCTGGTCGCTGCGCTCGGCACCACCGGGCGCCGGCTGGCGTGGCACGCGCTCGACATCGAGAACCTCGCGCCACTCGCGCTCCTGGTGCCTTACGCGATGATCGCCGGCTGGAAGCGCCCGGGCATCCGCGTGCTGGCGCTCGGCACGCTGGGCATCGTGGCCGCCTACGCCCCCTTCTACTTCGATGGCAGCTACCCCGGCGGCGGCGCGCGCATGTTCGCCGAGGCGCTGCCGCTCGAGCAGGTGCTGCTGGCGTGGGCTCTGTGCGAGCTCCGGGTTGCGCGCTTCTCGGCGCCCCTGGCACTGGCTGGCTTCGCCTTCCACGCCAGCTACGCGCACCGTGCGCTCGCGGCGCGCGAGGGCGGACGACCGATGTTCGAACCCGATGTGCTGGCGCGGGCCGGCGTCACGCACGGGCTGGTGTTCGTGAACACCGATCACGGCTTCAACCTGGGCTTTGCTCCGGGCGCGTTCGACGCCGCGCGCGGCGTCGTGGTCGCACGCTGGCGCGGCGACGCGCACGATGCGCTGCTCTGGGAGCGACTCGGCCGACCCCAGGCGTACCGCTACCGCTACGACCCGTCCGCGGCCCGCGCCGTCCCGCGGGTGACGCCCCAGCCCATGCAGCTGCCGGACACGCTGCGCTTCGAAGCCGCCGCGGAGTGGCCGCCCCTCGCCGTCCGGGGAGGCTGGGCGCATCCGGATTTTCCGTCGGGAAGCTGCGCACATGGAGCGCATGGGCTCGCGCTCCTGCCGACCTCGCAGCGCGTGCGCGTGACACTCGAGGTCGACGCGCCGCGTGCGGGACCGTACGAGCTCGGCGTGGCGTTCTGGAGCCACGAGAGAGCGCGCTTGTCGGCCGACGCCGCGCTGGGCAGCCGGCACTGGGCCGCGACGGGCAGCGTCGAGAAGGGCGGCTGCTGGCGCATGCCGCCCAAGCGCGTGGAGCTCGCCGCCGGCGAAAACCGGCTGACGCTGGGTCTGGCAGGGCCGGGCGTACTGGACGAGGTCCTGCTCCGGCCAGCGGCTGCCAGGTCCCCCGGGGCTCCCTAGCCCCAGGCTAGCCCTCCACTTGTAACCTGCTGTAATCAAACAATCTTTTCTGTGCCCTCGGAAACAGGGCGCGAGCTCGATGAAGCGCAGCAGGCGCCCGGCGCTTGCTGGAAAAAGCGTTGACAATTCAGGCTTTAGGGAAAACGATCGACCGGTTCGCACGAGGCGCAGAGTGGGATGACGAAGAGCGAGCTCATCGAAGCCATAGCCGCCCGGGGAGAGCTCACCAAAGCCCGCGCCGAGATGGTCGTGAACTGCGTCTTCGACGCCATGACCGATGCGCTGCAAAAGGGCGAAGGCATTGAGATTCGCGGCTTCGGCAGCTTCACGGTCCGGCCCTACAAGCCGTACGACGGACGCAACCCGAGGACCGGCCAGCCCGTCCCCGTTCCGGCCAAGCGGCTGCCCTTCTTCAAGGTGGGCAAGGAGCTGAAAGAGCTCGTGAACTCCAGCCGGCACACGGCCATCAGCGGCGGCGACGACAACGACAACGACTAGTCTCCTCTAGTCTCCGCCCGCCCGCCGCCGCCCGTAGTCCTCCTCGAGGGGGCTCACCGCCCCTCGAGCGCCCCGACGCGATTCGCTCCGCTCATCGCGGGCTCGCTGTCGCTCGCCGGGTTCGGCAACAAAGGTCGTCCGTCTTGAAGCTCCGCAAGTGCTAGCTTCCGCGCCGTGGCTTCCGTCGACGAGCAACTCGCCGAGCTGACCCGGGGCATAGTCGACCTGCACCAGCGGAGCGAGCTCGAGGAACGGCTGGCTTCGGGGCGTCGGCTCAAGGTCAAGGCGGGCTTCGATCCGACGCGTCCGGACCTGCACCTCGGCCACACGGTGCTGATGCAGAAGATGCGCCAGTTCCAGGAGTTCGGGCACGAGGTCATCTTCCTGATCGGCGACACCACCGCGATGGTGGGCGACCCCACGGGGCAGAACGAGATGCGCCCGCGGCTCACGGCCGAGCAGGTGCGCGAGGCGGCGGAGACCTACACCGACCAGGCCTTCCAGATCCTCGATCGGGAAAAGACCGTGGTCCGCTACAACAGCGAGTGGCTGGCTTCGATGTCGCTGGAGAAGATGATCGAGCTGTGCGCCCGCCGCACGGTGGCCAGGACGCTCGAGCGGCGCGACTTCAAGGAACGCTTCGAGGCGCAGAAGGACATCTACATCCACGAGCTGATGTATCCGCTGCTGCAGGGCTACGACTCGGTGGCGCTGGAAGCGGACGTGGAGCTCGGCGGCACCGACCAGCTCTTCAACCTGATGGTGGGGCGCGATCTGATGCAGCGCTACGGCCAGCGGCCGCAGATCGTCATGACGACGCCCATCCTGGAAGGCATCGACGCGCGCATCGAGGACGGGCGCATCGTCGGCAAGAAGATGAGCAAGTCGGCCGACAACTACATCGGCCTGAGCGAAGCGCCGCTGGAGATGTACCGCAAGTGCATGCAGATCGGCGACGACGTGATCTGGCGCTTCTACGAGCTCTTGTCGGCAAAGAGCGCGGCCGAGATCGCCGAGCTCCGTCAAGCAGGCGATCCGCTGTCGGCCAAGCGCGCCTTTGCGGCGGAGGTGGTCACGCGCTTCCACGGCGCGGAAGCGGCGGAAAGCGCGGCGCAGAACTTCGCGGGCGCGTACCTGTCGCACGGCGTCCCCGAGGACACGCCCGAGATCGTGGTAGCGGCGCCAGGCGAGACGCTATGGCTGGCGAAGGCCCTGTCGGCCGCAAAGCTGGTGGCGTCCACGAGCGAAGGCCGGCGGCTGATGGCCCAGGGCGGCGTGGAAGTGGACGGAGAACGCGTCCGCGACGAGCAATACCAACTGGCGCGAGGCGGGCGCTATCTCGTGCGCGTGGGCTCGAAGAAGCGGCGTTTCTGCTACGTCAAGGTCACCGGGTGAGCGTGCCCGCGCTTTTCCGGCTGCTTCTTGCGATCTGTCTGCTTGTGGTCACCGGCTGCGGCGGGGGCGCGCCGCAGCCACACGCGCCCCCGCCACCGCCGGCACCGCTGCATCGAGGACCTCTTACCGACTTCGTGGCGTCGGCGGGGCTGCGCTGGATGGTGGTGGGGCGACCCGCCGAGCTCGCCGCCGACCCCGAGCTGGCGAAGGCGCTGTCGCCACTGATCCCGCCAGTGCGACTGGTAGCGTACGCGAAGGGGACCGGGGTGGACCTGACGCGTACCAGGAGCGCGCTCGTCGCCGGGTTCGACTACTCGACGCTGTACATGGCGGAAACTCCGGGCGATAACCTCGCCGTCCAGCAGGCGTTCGTAGCGCGGCTCGTGAGCGGGCCGGTGGAAACCACGCCGCACGCGGATCTGCACTACGTACAAGGCGTGATCGGCACGACGCCGGAAACGCTGGTGCGCATCGCCGGGCAGCTGGTCGCGGTGGCCGTCGGCGATCCGACGCCGGCACGCGTCGTGGAAGCCTACGCGATGGGAAAGCTCAAGCGCTCGCCCACCGCGTTCCACGGCGCGGCCTTGTCGACCCTGCCCGCTGCTCTGGGCAACGCGCCCCTCGCGTTCTACGCGCCCGGGCCGTTCGGCAACGAGTGGGCTTCCGGCGCGCACGGCCTGCTGGACGCGGCGCTTGCGGTCGCCATCACGGCCAAGCCGCTTCCGGACGGCGAGCTTGAAGCCGATGTGGTCCTGTCCGGCGACTGGACCGCCGAGGGCTCCGACAGCACGCGGCGGCTTCTGGCAACCTGGGAGGATCTGGCCGGAAGCTCGACCGGCAAGCTGCTCGGATTCGACAATCCGGCGTCTGCGCCCGTCATCTCCACGACTCCCAAGCTGCTCGAGCTCGAGGTCCACCTACGGCTGGGCCCGTTGGTGGACGGTCTGCACGCGGCCGTGGCAGCCGACGTGCAGCAGATGCTCGATATCTCCCCGCGAAAACCGACCGGTGGCCCGCGGAACAGCCCGTGAGGGTCCGCACAATCTGAATAATTCAAACAGCTTATCCAATAGGGAGCGCGGCGAGCGCGATTGACCGATGACTCCCACCAATGGTACTTTTCGCACCGTGCTGCACCGCGGCAGACCGGACGATGAGATGGGCCTGGGGCGTTCGTCCGGCGCGCAGCGTTCGACGGAGAACGACCGTGCAGCCGCCCCCACAGGGACCTCGAAGCGGGGCCGGCCGGGGCAACAGCAGGGAGGAAGAATGCAAGCTGGTGTCAACGTAGTATCCGCTCACACCTTCAAGGTGGGCGACATGGCTGTTCATCCGTCGCACGGAGTCGGCGAAGTCGCCCAGATCGAGGAGCGGGAGCTAGGTGGCCAGATGAGCCACTGCTACGTCCTCAAGATCATCGACACCGGCTTGAAGGTCATGGTCCCCAAGGAGGCAGCCTCGCGGGTCGGCCTCAGGCCCGTGATGAAGAAGCGGGAGGCACAGGAAATCCTCGACATCCTGCGTGCGCCGGAGGTGGCGGTGGACATGCAGCCGTGGAACAGGCGCTTCCGCGCCTACACGGAGATGCTCAAGAGCGGCCTGCCGTCTGAAATCGCCAAGGTTCTGCGGGACATGTACCGCCTGAAGTTCGACAAGGACCTCAGCTTCGGCGAGCGCCGCCTGCTCGATCAGGCGCGCAGCCTGCTGATCCAGGAGCTGGCGCTGGCCAAGAAGGTCGAGACATCCTCGATCGAGGGCGAAATCCAGCAGATTTTCTCGGTCTGACGCCCCAGCAGAGTCGAAATCGGGGAGGGCCGCTCTCGGGGATCGCCCGGGATCTCGGCGACAGCCCTTCAGTCGGCGCTCCTCCGGCCGTTGTACCGTGAGGAGGCGCCATGGAAAAGCGACCGCTGCTGGCCTTCGGGCATTTCAGTCACGAGCAACGTCACGCGCTGGCGGGCGCGGCCGTGGAGTCCGCGTTCGAGCTGAACGTCGTGGGCACCGCACACGAAGCGGCAAACTGGCTGGGGAACCACCGGCCGCACGCGATGCTCCTCGACGGCGCCTCGCCCGGCGCCGAACAGGCCGCCGTCGACACCCGTGCGGAGGCCGAGCACGCGCAGGTTCCCATCATCGCGCTGACGCGGGAACCGGGCGATCTGACGTTTGCGGAGGTGTTCAGCTGGGGCGGCGACGACGTGGTCGCGGCGGCCGATTCGCATGCTTTGGTCGGGCGCCTGCGAGCGTTGCCCAGGAGCGCACCGGAACCGGCCGGAAACGGTCGCGGCGCGGCCCTGGTCGCCGACAGCGACCGCACACGCCGCATCGTGCTGGGGCGCGTGCTGCGCAACGCCGGCTACCAGGTCACCTTCGCGGCGCGTGAGCCCGACCTCGAGGGCTATGCGCGGAACGGCGACATCGATCTGGTCGTGATGGGAAACGGGCTTGCGGACAAGCCACGCGACGTCATCGAGAAGAGCCGCAACGCGGGCGGCCGGGCAACGTGGATCGTGTCCTGTGCTCCGCGCGATCTCGGCCACACCCACCAGGAGCTGGCGGGCCTGGAACGCGTAACGGCGACGGACGGCTTTGCGCCTTCCGAGAACGTGCTCTTCCTGGCCAACGAACTGTCGAACGGAGCGCGCCAGAACCAGCGCAAGAGCCAGCGCATGCTGTTCGGTACGACGGTCGCGTTCCGCGGCGCGGGGCGCGAACGCGACGACTACGGCTACTCGTACAACGTCAGCGCGGGCGGCGTGTACGTGCGTACGCTGCTGGCCCCCGAAGACGAGACCGTGTGGCTGGAGCTCACGCCGCCGCGCAGCGAACGGCGCGTGCGACTGGTCGGCAAGGTCGTCTGGCGGCGAGCCTTCGGCCCTTCCGGGACCGCGACGGTGCCACCGGGCTTCGGCGTGCAGATCATCGACGGCGCGAGCTCCGACCTGGAAGCCTGGCGCCGCGGCTACGAGGCCTTTTCCGCGGCCATGGCCTGACGCGATCGGGGACGCGCCCGGGCCGCGCCAGTGGCGGTACGATGGGCGCATGAAGATCTACACGAGGACCGGCGACCGGGGGCAGACCGGCCTGTTCGGCGGAGCACGGGTCGACAAGGACGACCCGCGGGTGGAGGCCTACGGCACCGTCGACGAGACGAACGCCGTTATCGGCTGCGCGCGCGCCCACGGCGTGGGGGCGGAACTGGATGCGGTGCTCGCCGAGCTGCAAGCCGACCTGTTCGTGGTGGGCGCAGAGCTCGCGTGCGTACCGGGTCGCGAGGACAAGCTCGGCATGCGACTGATCGACGATGGCGACGTGGAGCGCCTGGAGCACGCCATCGACGACGCTGAACGCGGCCTGCCCCCGCTCAAGAGCTTCGTGATGCCCGGCGGAACGCCGGCCGCAGCCGCGCTGCACCATGCCCGCACGGTGTGTCGCCGCGCGGAGCGCAGGGTACTGACCACGGGCAGCGACAGCGACGTGCGAGCGGAGATGGTGATCTACCTGAACCGGCTCAGCGATCTGCTGTTCGTGCTGGCCCGGCGCGTGAACCACGACGCGGGCGTGGAGGATATCCCGTGGAACCCGCGGAGCTGAGGCGCGACGTTGCGTTGTGGCTTGTCACCTGCTAGCGCTGCGCCCGTCCCTGACGCGGCGCCAGCAGTTCGCCGTACGCGTTCCGCGAATCGCAAGGAGCCCATCGTGCCGAAACCCGAAGTCATCCAGGCCGGCAAGGTCGTTTCGTTCCACTACACCCTCACCGACGACTCCGAGAAGGTGCTCGACACTTCCAGCGGCGGCCAACCCATGGACTACCTGCACGGCGCGGACAACATCGTCCCGGGGCTGGAGCGGGAGATGGAGGGGCACTCGGTGGGCGACAAGCTGAACGCCATCGTCGACCCGGAAAACGGCTACGGACAGCGCATCGCCACCGATCCACAGCCGATCCCGCGGGATGCTTTCCCGAAAGGCGTGGAGCTGCGCCCCGGCATGCAGTTCGCAGCAGAAGGTCCGGACGGCGACCTGATCCCGCTCTGGATCGCCAAGGTGGAACCGGAGCAGGTGTACGTGGACCCGAACCACCCGCTGGCAGGCGTCACGCTGCACTTCGCGGTGGAGATCACCGGCATCCGCGACGCGACCGAGGAAGAGCAGGACCACGGCCACCCGCACGGTCCGGATGGCCACGGGCACGTGCACTAGTTCCAGCGAGCTCGCCGGTCACGACTCCCGACGACCCGGTCACGTCGGGAACGGCGGGGCACGATCCCGGATTTCACACGAAGGGCTGAAGGACCGAAGGTTTCTGGGGTCGAGTGCTGGGTCGCCCAATAGGGCTAATCCAGAGGCCTGCACCCGCTGGGCAATATTCGAAAGCCCCCTGGACGAGCCGCACAGCGAGCCCCAGCCCTCGACCCCAAAGAACAGAGGCGTCCCCGGATCCGTGAAGAGCGCCTTCGGCTCTTCGGCCCTTCGTGTGGACCTCTGATCCGAGCGATAATCGCGCTCGGCGAGCTAGAAGCGCAGGACGGCGCCGGCCCAGGTGAAGCCGGCGCCGAAGGCTGCGAACAGCACGTTCGCGCCTTCCTTGATCAGGTCTTCCTTGAAGGCCTTGTCCAGCGCCATCGGTATGGTTGCGGCAGTCGTGTTGCCGTACTTCTCGATGTTGTGGACGACCTTCTCCTCGTCCAGCTCCAGCCGCCACGCCACCAGCTGGTTGATGCGCATGTTCGCCTGGTGGGGGACGAACAGGTCCACGTCCTTGATGGTCAGCCCGGCCTCCTTCAGGACCTCTTGAGCGACCTCCGGCATCTTGTCGGTGGCCCAGCGGAACACCTGCTTGCCGTTCATCTTCGGGTAGTGGCGCCCTTCGTCCAGCATCTCGTGCGTCATGCGCGGCATGTAGCGGGAGCCGGGCGCGTCGATGCACAAATCCCTGGCGCCCGTGCCGTCCGCGTGCAGCGCGATCGACAGCAGGCCGTGCTCGTCGTCCTTCGACCGACCGACCACGGCTGCGCCCGCGCCGTCGCCGAACAGCACCGTCACGTCGCGCCCACGGTCGGCGAACTCGATGCCGGTGGAGTGCACCTCGGAGCCCACGAGCAGCACGTGCTTGTACATGCCTGCGCGGATCCAGGCGTCCGCCACGCTCAGCCCGTAGAGGAAACCCGAGCACTGGTTGCGGATGTCCAGGGCCGGCACGCCGGGCATCCCGAGCTTGTCGCCGAGCAGGCACCCGGAGCCGGGAAAGGTGTAGTCCGGGCTGAGCGTCGCAAAGATGATGGCGTCGATGTCGCCCGGCTCGACGCCGGCGTGCTCCATCGCCGCCTTGCTTGCGGGGATCGCCAGGTCGCTGGCGCCGATGTCGTCGTGCTCGATGTAGCGGCGTTCCTTGATGCCGGTGCGCTTGTGGATCCACTCGTCGCTGGTGGTCATCAGCTTCGCGAGGTCGTCGTTGGTGACGACCTTGCTGGGCGTGTAGCTGCCTACGCCGAGAATCGTGGACCTTGTCATGGGAGTTCCTGGGCGGGCAGACCAGCTGCCGTTCTTTCGGGGAGAAGGAGTCGGAAGGCCGGGGGTCGCGGCTCGCCCCTTATATGCCGCGGCTGCTACCATGGGGGCATGGCAATTCGCAAGATTGCCCACATGGGGCATCCGGTCCTGAGGCGCCGCGCGGACGAGGTCCCGGTGGCGGAGATCGGCTCGGCGCACATCCAGGCCCTGATCGACGACATGATCGAGACCATGCGCGACGCCGACGGAGCCGGAATTGCCGCGCCGCAAGTGTACGTACCGGCACGCATCTCGGTGATCGAGGTGGCGGACAATCCGCGCTATCCCCAGTTTCCCCGCGTGCCGCTCGTGGTACTGGTTAATCCAATAGTGGAGCCGCAATTGGCTAAACCAGTCGGCGAGCCGAGCGAAGAGGAATCGATCACGATGTACGAGGGTTGTCTGTCGGTGCCCGGCATCCGCGGTCTGGTGAAACGCCCGCGACGCGTGTCGGTCAGCGCGCTCGACCGACACGGCGACGCGTTCTCGTTCGAGTGGGAGGGCGTGGCGGCGGCGATCGTGCAGCACGAGACGGATCACCTCGACGGGGTACTCTTCGTCGACCGCGCCGATCCTCGCACCCTCGCCTTCCAGCGTGAGTACGAGCGCTTCGTTCCGCCGGAAACGCGCATCAAGGACTGCGGCTAGAAGAAATGCGACCGAATCCAGGCGATGTGATCGGCGGCAAGTACCGCATCGTGCGTCTGATCGGCGACGGCGGAATGGGTGCGGTGTACGAGGCGCGCCACGAGGTGCTCGGCTCGCCCGTCGCGCTGAAGTTCCTTCACGCCGAGCTTGCCAAGCGACCAGGGCTCTCGTCCCGCTTCCTGCAGGAAGCGAAAGTGTCGGCCAGCATCCAGAGCCCGCACGTCACGCGGGTGACCGACGTGGACCAGACACCTGACGAGTCGCCCTACCTGGTGATGGAGCTCTTGAGCGGCGAGTCGCTGCAGCAGCTTCTCGACCGCAAGATCAAGTTGCCGCGCGACCAGGCCATCGACTTCGCCTTGCAGATCCTCTCCGGTCTGGAGGCGGCACACGCTCTGGGCGTCGTGCACCGGGACCTGAAACCGGACAACGTGTTCATCACGCCCTCGACGGGCGGCCCCATCGTAAAATTGCTGGACTTCGGCATTGCCAAGCTCAGGGCAAGCAACGAGTACATGAAGGGGCTCACCCGACCCGGCGCCGTCATGGGCACGCCGGAGTACATGGCGCCGGAGCAGCTGTACGCGGCCGATCGCGTCGACCATCGCGCCGACATCTACTCCCTGGGCGCCATCCTGTACGAGATGCTGACGGGCGAGCGCCCGGCCTATGGCGATGATGCGCCGCAGATCATCGCGCAGGTGGCGCAGGGCAAGGTCAAACGCATCACGGAGCACGATCCCTCCATCCCCGATGGGCTGGCGACGGTGATCCACAACGCGATCGCCCCCGACAGGGACCAACGCTACGCGAGCGCGATGGACATGCGGCTGGCGCTGGCGCCGTTCGCTGGGCAGCTCAGCCACGCCGGGCGGCTCGCCGCAACGCCCGCGCCTGCCTCGGTCATCCCGGCGCCGGAAGCAGAGCCCGCCGACAAGCAGCGCCCGCCCGCTACGGTCGACGCGCCGGTGCTATCCGGCCCCGCCGAAACCTCGGGCGGCGTGCCGCCGACGCTGCCGCCGGACGGCGCGCTCGACACCACCGTGCCCCAAGGCGGATCACCGCCGAAGGGCAGCACCCAGGAAGCGCCGAAAGGCACGATGGAGCAGATCGCCCGGGACATGGCGGCGGGCGGCACGAGCCACATGGCGGCCGCGCCTCGCCCCATGCAGCAGAGTGCGCCGCCGCACTACGCCGGCGGCGCGTCGTCCTACTACACGGCGGCGCCGATGCCGCCGCGCCGCAAACCCCGGCGCGCCATGGGAGCGATCCTGGCTCTGCTCGCCGGCGCGCTCGTAACCGGCGGCATCATCGCAGTGGTGGTGATGCAGCGGCAGAACAAGCCGGACGAGCCGATCACGCCGCTGACCGGAGGCGGCACCACCACGCCGACCACGACGATCTCCGCACAGGGCGGTCCGGTTCCAGGAACGCCGCCGCCGAT
This sequence comes from uncultured delta proteobacterium, assembly GCA_963826085.1. Taxonomy (GTDB): domain Bacteria; phylum Myxococcota_A; class Polyangia; order Polyangiales; family Polyangiaceae; genus CAWDXG01. Next base: position 2,263,001 of record CAWGVN010000001.1, read on the forward strand.
CGAGCCGGGAACGCCGCCGCCGGTAACTCCACCCGCCGGCGCCACGCACACGCCGGGAACGCCGGCAACCGCCCACCCGAAGGCCGACGCAGGCGCCGCGGCAACGACCGACGCCGGCCGTCCCGGCTTCCCGTCGTTCCCCGGGATACAGCTTCCCAGCGGCTTCCCGCAGATCCCCTCGGCCATTCCGACCACGTTCCCGACTGCATTCCCGCAGATCCCCGGTCTGCCGCCGCCCCCCGGCCAGAAGCCTGCACCGGCATCGAGCAAGTAGCAGCCGCGAAACCTGCCGGACGCATAACGAGCGTACACTCTCCGCGTGAACGGCCCCTCGCAAGCCTACATCCGCGAGTTCGTCGAGTCGCTGCCCGCCGCCTACCGGCACCGCTACAACGGCGCCGCGCAGGCCGCGCACGCACGCGTGGCCGGCGAGCGTGGCGATGCGTCGGCGAACGTGGGCGCGTTCGACACGCGACGGCGCGACGCGCACGCATTGTGTGTCGTCGCGGCCGACCGCCCGGGGCTGCTTGCTACCATCAGCGCAGCGCTCGTCATGCAGAAGCTCGACGTGGTGAACGCCGACGCGCACACGCGGCACACGCCGGCCGGGGCTGACGAAGCCGTGGACCTTTTCTGGGTGCGCCGCGCGGGAGAGCCGGTGCGCGGCGAAGCGCTTTCCGACGACGAGATCGACGCGCTGCGCGACACGCTGGTCGGCCTCCTCCAGGGGACGCTGGAGCCCGGAGCGGCGGAAACCGCGTCGTCGGCGCCCGGCATCGAGACGCGGGTCCGCTTCGTCGAGGACGACTCCGGCTCGCTCGGGACGCTCGAGGTGGAGACCGGCGATCGGTCGGGTCTGCTTCTGGCGCTCGCGCGAGCGCTGTTCCAGCAGCGAGTGCAGATCGTCCAGTCATCCGTGCGCACCGTCGAAGACCGCGTCCAGGACCGCTTCCAGATCGTCGAGCTCGACGGCTCCGCGATCACTCCCGAGCGCCGCCTGCAGATCCAGGTTGCCGTCATCTCGGCGCTCGAGCCCGTGGCAACGGCAAGCGCCGCCGCGCGCTGAACGCGCGCGGCTCAGCCTTCGATCGCCTGGCGGTACACGTCGAGCGTGGAGCGTGCCGCGCGCTCCCAGGAGAACTCCGCCGCCCGGCGCTTGCCGGCTTCAATCAGCCGCCGGCGCAGCTCCTCGTCGTCATCGAGGCGGCGCATCTTGTCGACCAGGTCGTGGTGGTCGTCCGGAATCGCGTGCAGTGCGCCGGAGCCGGTCACCTCGCGCACCGCCGGCGCGGTGGACGCCAGGACAGGCGTGCCGAGCGACATCGCCTCCAGAGCCGGCAACCCGAAGCCCTCGTACAGGGATGCGAACAGCAGCATGCGCGCGTGCCGGTACAGAGCCAAAAGGACGTCGGCCGGCACGAACGGGACGCTGATCAGCTTTTTCTGCACCTCGGGGCGAGCCATCAGCTGGTTCATGCCGCGATCGATGCGGGAGAAGCGGCGCACCAGCACCAGCTTGTGATCGGGGCGATCGTGCATGGCTTCGACGAAGGCGCGCACCATGCCCACGTGGTTCTTGTAGGGCGAGCCCTGGCCGACAATCAGCGAGTAGCGCAAGCCGGGCGGGACGATGGAGTCGAGCATCGAGCGCGGGCCGGCGTTGTCCGGCGAGTAGCGCTCGTGGTCGAGCCCGTGGTGGATGACCCGCGTCTTCAACGCAGCGTCCGGGAACACGCGGGCGACGGCATCGGCCGTCGCCTGCGAGATCGCGATCACGCGACGGGCTCCGGCAACCGAGCGGCGGATGTTGAGCGTGTACCAGATGCCGTTCGCTACGCGCACAGGCAGGAAGGCGGACGCGAGATGGCGCGCCTCGATCCACATCAGGTCGTGGATGGTCACCACCCACGGACAGCGGATGCCGAGCGGGACCAGGTCGGCCGGCGAGTGATAGAGGTCACAGTCGGAAAACGAGTGCGCGCGCCCGAGACGGAACACCGTGTCGACCGACTTGGTCTCGCCGCGGAACCGGAGCTCCTGAACGCGGTCGCTCTCCACGATGGGTCCGGCCGCGTCGGGGTGGCGCAGCATGACGAAACTCACGTCCGGGGCCAGCGGCACCATGTGCCGCACCAGCGCGTCGACGTAGTTGCCGATGCCGCTCTGGCGGGCGACCACGGAGCGGGCATCGATCGCCACCCGGTACATGGCCGCGCAGCCTAGTCCGGGATCGACGACGGGTGGGCCCCGCATCGAACTGGAGAGCGCCAGGCCCGGCGTTCTGGTAGGCTACGCGCCAGGCGCTATGACCCAGTCGAACAACGGGAATGGGCCGCAGTGGGACCGCCCGGGACAGCCGACGGGCGCGATGACAATGCCGGACTCGAAGGACAAGCCGGGCGTCTCACCGACCGTAATGGACGACGGACCGACGCAGGTGTCCGACCCGCCCTGGGCGAAGACAGGCGTGACCCAGCCGGGCGAGCCGCCGCTGATGTCGGAGATGGGCGGCGTGCCGTACGTCGCAGCGCCACAGCCGCAGGGCGGCGGCGTGCCGTACGTCGCAGCGCCACAGCCACCGGCGCCGGGGCCGTCACCGTACGGTCCCCCGCCGCCCACACCCTACGGTCCACCGCCGCCCGCGCCCTACGGCCCGCCGCCGGGCGGACCCATGGGCTACCCGCCTCCGATGATGTCGATGCCGCGCAGGCGCAGCGGCGGAGGCGGCGCGATGCTGGCGTTGTTCGCTCTGCTCGGTCTTGTCGTGGTCGGCGGCGTGGTCGCAGGCGTGGTCGCCATGAGGTCCGGCGCGAGCGAGGAGCCTGCGCAGACCATCGACATCGGCTCGAGCAGCCCGCAGACGGAGGTCCAGCCGGAGGTTCCCGGCGCGGACCAACCGGCGACCACGCCGGAGCCTCCGCCCGAGACGGCACCAACGCCCGCAGCGGCGCCGGTCGTTCACACGACGCCCAAGCCCACCGCGACCGCGACCACCACTGCAACTGCAACGCCTACGACCACCACGACCGCGACGGCAACGACGCCGACGGCGACGGCCACAGCGCCCACCACCACCTCGACGGCGCCCAAACGGCCCGTCTTCAGATTTCCGCACATCACCAAACCCGGTACCGCCGGGTCGTCGACGAGCAGCCCCGGACACCCGATCGGCCTGCCGCAGCGCAAGTAGCCGGTCGGGGGCCGGTGATCAGAACGCCGCGACGAGCGCGGTGATGTTGTCCAATCCGCCTGCCACGTTGGCGGCTTCCACCATACCGCGCGCGATGGACTCCATCGAACCGTCGGACGACAGCCGGCGCGACAGCTCGTCGTTGTCGAGGTGACCCGTGAGCCCGTCGCTGCAGAGCAGGAGGCGATCGCCGGCATGGAGTCTCACGCGGTGGGTCTCGACCGTCAGGTCGGACAGGTTCCCGCCTACACTGTTGATGAGCACATGGCGGAAGCGCGAACGCGCCGCTTCCTCCGCGGTGAGCGTCTTCTCCTCGTAGAGCTGCTGGGCAAGCGTCTGGTCGCGCGTGAGCTGCGAGAGAACGCCGCGCGTGAGCAGATAGCAGCGACTATCGCCGACGTGCAGGACGACGAGCTGCGGCCAGTCGATGAACGCGAGCGTGAGCGTCGTCCCCATGCGCGCATCCAGACCTCGTTCGATGGCAGTGCGCTGGACCTCGTCGTGGCAATCGCGCACAGCCTGCTCCAGACCTCGCTCGAGCGCATCGGGTTCAGTCGACGGAACCGGCCAGGGCATCGCTTCCAGCGCGTAGCGCGCCATGCCCTCGACCGTGATCGCGCTGGCTACCTCGCCTCCGCGGTAGCCGCCCATCCCGTCCGCAACGATCAACAGCCACCCCTGCGGCGCCCCGATCATGCGCACGTCGCGGAACGCCGGAGCGCTCGAGCTGACGTGCATCGACCGCCCCAGATCGGCAACCAGGAACTGATCCTGGTTGTCCTCGCGCACGCGGCCGCGGTCGGTAACGCCGAACACCTCCGCCGACACGCGTCCCGGAACAGGGGCCGTGATCAGTCGGGCGCGAGGGCGAACCGTGCTGCGTTCCTCGTGCTGCTCCGGTCGCGGCTCGCCTTCCATCCTGCTCCGACCGCTATCGGACGGTGCACCCATGTAGCTACCGATAGCCATTGTGCGCGAGAGGCGAAAGGCGTCGGAGCACGTGAGCAGACCGGGACGAACCGCAACATCTGGCGACACTGCGTGGCAGATTGCCGCAGGGCGCGAGCGTCGATCCGGGCAATCCAGCTGGCCCAATTGATGCAGCGACAAGGCGTGGGGACGAACAAGCCCCGGCTTCGGCCTCCCTCGAGGGGCGCACGGAGCCGTCTACAAAGAGGAGTGACCTACCATGGCCCATGCGAACGTTCAGGGAGACCCGGATCAGCTGATCGCGCAGATGAACCGCCAGCGCTCGCTGAAGCTGACACTCGTGGTGGTGTTGTTCGGCCTCGCGCTCGTGGTTGGCTTCATCTCCGTGTACATGGCGTACGCGACGATGTAATCGACGGCCCGTTCAGCCGGGCTGCAACAGATCGCGCAGGACTTCCGCGGTCGCCGTACGTTTCCGCGAAACCTTTGCCGGCTCTCCGCTGGCGACAATGCGTCCGCCGCGCTCGCCGCCGGCGGGGCCCAGCTCCACCACCCAGTCGGCCCCGGCGATGACCACCGGGTGATGCTCGATGACCACCAGCGTGTCGCCGCGCTGGACGAGGCGTCCGAGCACCTCCATCAGCTTCGAGACGTCCGCGAGATGCAGCCCCGTGGTCGGTTCGTCGAGCACGTAGAGCGTCGGCTCGTGACGGGAGCTCGCCGTAAGCTCCGCCGCGAGCTTCAAGCGCTGCGCCTCGCCGCCCGACAGCGTGTGTGACCCCTGGCCGAGCGTGATGTAGCCCGCACCGAGGTCGCACAACGTGCGGAGCGGCCCGGCAACGGAGGGGTGATTCTGGAAAGCGTCCGCCGCCTGCTCCGCGGTGAGCGCCAACACATCCCCGATGCTGAGCCCCATGTAGCGGATGTCGAGGGTGCGCGGCTCGAAGCGCTGACCGCCGCACGCCGGACACGGGGTCACCACGTCGGGCAGAAAGCTCATCTCGTGGGTGATGACGCTTTGCCCCTCGCAGGTCGTGCAGCGCCCGCCGCTCGTGGTGTTGAAGGAAAAGCGCGCCGCATTGAAGCCGGCAACCTGCGCGTCCGGCGTAGCCGCATACAGCGAGCGGATGACGTTCCAGATGCCGAGGAATGTCGCCGGCACCGAGCGCGGAGTGCGACCGATCGGCGACTGATCGACGGCAATCGCGCGCTTCAACGCGCCCGCGCCGTCGAGCGAACGAAACGCGCCCGGCTCGTCGGCGACCAGACCGAGCTTCTTGCGCAGCGCCGGCAGCAGCACCTGCCTCACCAGCGTGCTCTTGCCCGAGCCGCTGACGCCGGCCACGACTGTGAAGCGCTCGAGCGGCAGCTTGAGGTCGACGCCCCGCAGGTTGTGCTCGGACGCGCCCGACAGAGTGAGCCATTGGGCATCGCGTCCAATCGGCAGCGAGGGGCGCAGCTCCGGCGGCGCGGCCAGAGCGCGCCCCGTCGGCGAGCGCTTCTGACGGAGCACCGAGGCGGGACTCCCCTCGCCTTCAACGCGGCCGCCGTGCGAGCCGCCCCCGGGGCCGAGATCGATCAGGTGATCAGCGGCGCGGATGGTGTCCGCGTCGTGTTCCACAACCAGCACGGTCGAGCCGATGGCAACGAGGCTCCTGAGGTTGTCGAGGAGCCGTCCCGTGTCGCGCGGATGCAAGCCGATGGTGGGCTCGTCGAGCACGTACAGCGCGCCGGTCAAGCCCGCGCCGAGCTGCGCCGCCAGCCTGAGACGCTGCATCTCGCCGCCGGAAAGCGTCTTTGCAGGCCGATCGAGCGACAGGTAATCGAGCCCCACGTCGACGAGGAAGCGCAGCCTGCGCTCGAGCTCGCCAACGATCGGCGTCGCGATCGGGCGCTGCCCCGCTGCGAACCGCCACTGCTTGACGCGGGCGAGCGCCGAGCGCACCGAGCGTGCACTGATTTCGGCGTAACGCTCGCCTTCCAGCCGCACCGAGCGCGGCACGGGCGCGAGGCGTGCTCCACCGCAATCCGGACACACGCGCGTCACCACCTGTCTGGTCGCCTTCGCGCCGCGGCCACGGCGCCGTTCCTCGTAGAGCACGCCCTCGCCTTCGCAGCGCTCGCAGCGGCCCTGCCGCGTATTGAACGAGAACCAGCGCGGGTCGAGCTCGGGAACGGAGAAGCCGCACACCGGGCAAGCGCTCCGCGCCGACAACAGTCTCTCCTTGTTGCCCGAGCGCAGCTTGACCGCGCCGCCGCCCCACTCCAGCGCCAGGTCGAGGTCCCGTCTCGAGAGCTGCCGACCGCTGCTCCGGGCAACAACCAGATCGATGTTGTGCTCGCGGTTCTTCGCGAGCCGCGGCGGGTCGTCCGTGGAGACGAGCTTGCCGTCGCACCACGCTCGCTCGATGCCGTCACGCGCCGCGGACGTGAACACGTCCAGGTACGTGCCCTTGCGCGCCTGCACGGCGGGAGCGCACAGATCGAAACTCCCGCGCGTCGCGCGCGCCGCGGCGAAGATCGCGTCGGGGCTGCTGGACGTGATGGGCTTTTCGTGGTCGGGACAGTGCGGCACGCCCAGCTTGGCGTAGAGGAGCCTCAGGTAGTGCGCGACCTCGGTCACGGTGGCCACGGTCGATTTCGCCCCGGCACGCGACGTGCGCTGCTCGAGCGCGATCGCCGGCGGCACACCCGTGACGGCGTCCACGTCCGGCCGCGGCATGGTGGGCAGGAACTGCCGCGCGTATGGGGTCAGGGTCTCGAGGAAGCGGCGCTGCCCCTCGGCGAACACGACGTCGAAGGCCAACGTGCTCTTGCCGCTGCCGCTGGGTCCGGTCACGACGGTGAGCGCGCCGTGCGGGATGTCGACCGAGACCTCGTGCAGGTTGTGCTCGCGCGCCCGCTCGACCGAGAGCGCCGCCGCTCTGCGCTTGCCGCGCGCCTTGCGGCGGGATGCGCGCGCGGGACGCGCGGAGAGCGCCTGCCCTGTGCGGCTGTTGCCCTGGGCGATCTGGCGCGGCGTGCCGGAAGCCACCACGCGACCGCCGGCAGCTCCGGCTCCGGGCCCCAGGTCGACCACCCAATCCGCCGCTCGCACCACGTCGAGGTCGTGCTCCACCACCAGCACGCTGCCGCCGGCTTCGATGATCACGTCCAACGCTTCGAGCAGCCGCGCTACCTCGTCGGCGTGCAGTCCCGCGCTGGGTTCGTCCAGCACCAGGAGCTCGCCTTCGTGCTTGTCGCCGAGCGCGCGCGCCAGCTTGAGTCGCTGCGCCTCGCCGCCCGAGAGCGTGGAGAGCGGCTGACCGAGCCGCAGATAGCCGAGCCCCAGCATCTGCATCGGTCCAAGCGCGCGCTGGATCGCCGCTTGCGTTCGCAAGAGGTCCGCCACCTCGTCGACCGTCATCGTGAGCATGTCCGCGATGCTGACGCCGCGGTGATGCACGCCGAGCACCTCGTCCTTGAAGCGCCGCCCCTTGCACACCGGGCACACCAGACGCACGTCCGCCAGGAACTGCATCTCCACCGTTTCGTAGCCTTCGCCCGCACAGGCGTCGCAGCGTCCTCCTTCCACGTTGAAGGAAAAGTCGGACGCCGTGAGGCCGCGCGCAGCGGCTTCGCCCTCGGCGGCGAACAGTTTCCGCACGGTGTCCCACGCCTTGGTGTAGGTGGCGGCGTTGCCCCGCGAAGTGCGTCCGAGCGGCGACTGGTCGACTAGAACGACTCGCTTCACGGCCTCGGCGCCGTCGATCGCGTCATGTTGCCCCGGCTGCTCCACGTCCAGCGCGCCAAGGCGCCGCGCCAGCGCGCGGTAGACGATGTCCACGGCGAGCGTGCTCTTGCCGCTGCCGCTGGGGCCGGTGACGGCGCACAGGACGCCCAGCGGCAGCTCCGCGTCGACGCCGGAGAGGTTGTTCTCGCGCGCGCCGCGCACGACGAGGTGACCCCTTGCGGCACGCGGCGCGCGCGCGCGGGCCTTGGCGCCGGAGAGAGCCCGCGCCGTCGCACCGCCGAGCTTCGACAGCGCCGCGGGTGTGCCGTCTGCGACCACGCGCCCGCCCTCGGCGCCCGCGCCCGGCCCGAGCTCGATCACGCGGGCGGCGCCGCGGATGATCGCCGGGTCGTGCTCGACGACGAGCACGGCATTGTCGCGCGCGGCCAGCTCGCGGAGCATGACGGAGAGCGGCTCGATGTCGGTCGGGTGCAGCCCGACCGTGGGCTCGTCGAGCACGAACAGCGCGTTGTGCAGCGACGTACCGAGCGCCGCGGTGAGCGTCACGCGCTGGGCTTCACCTCCCGAGAGCGTCCGGGCCTGGCGGTCCAGCGTGAGATATCCGAGCCCCACACGCTCCAGGTAGCCGAGACGGGTCGAGAGCTCCCGGCGCGCCAGCTCGCCCTGGCCGGTGCGTGTCTCGAGCGCTTCCAGCTCTGCGCGTGCCGCGTGGATCTCCAGCGCATGCCACGCCGCCAGGTCGTTGCCGAGCACGCGGTATGCGAGCGCGCGTTCGTTCAGTCGCTTTCCGCCGCAGGCGCGGCAAGGGTCGTAGCTCCTGTAGCGCGAGAGCAGCACGCGCACGTGCATCTTGTAGGTACGGGTCTCCAGCCAGCGGAACCAGCCGAGCACGCCCGGAAACAGACCCTCGTCCCAGTCGCCGTCGCCTTCCAGAACCAGGCTCTGCTGCTCGTGCGACAGCTCCTGCCAGGGGCGATCCATCGGCACGCGGTTGCGCCGGCACATGCGGGCCAGCTCGGCGCGTTCCCACTTCGTGCTCTTGCCGCTCCAGGGACGGATCGCGCCCTGGGCGAGGGTGCGTGAAGGGTCCGGGATCACCTTGAACAGATCGATGCCGAGCGTGCGCCCGAAGCCGCGGCACTCGGGGCACGCGCCCAGCGGCGACTCGTAGGAGAACAGGCCCGGGCGAGCCGCCTCGAACCTGCGCCCGCACTCGGGGCAGGCCAGGGCGCTCGAAAGCACGAGGTCGCGCCCTTCGGCGTGCAGGCGCGCGTGGCCGTCGCCGCGGCGCCAGGCCTGCTCGATACCCGCCGCCAGCCGCTTGCGCTCGCGGCGCACCGCCTTCACGCGATCGACCACCACTTCGACACCCGCCGCCAGCGCTTCTGAAGGGCGCACGCGATCGATCTCCTCGGCGCGACCGTCGAGCCACAGGCGGCGATAGCCGTCACGCGCGAGCTGTTCCCGCACTTCCAGATACGCCTCGGTTCCGCTCACGCGCACCGGATACGTGACGACCGCGCGCGCGCCGTCGATCTCGGCGAGCGCGCGGTCCGCCGCGCCGAGCGCGTCGAGCTCCACCGCTTCCACGCCGTGCTCGGGGCACACCGGCCGCGCCTCCCGCGTGAACAGCGCCGACAGGTACGGCTCCAGGTCCGCCATCGTGGCGACCGTTGAGCGCGAGCTCTTCACCGGCGCACGGCGGTCGACGGCGATGCCCGCCGGCACCGGCTCCAGCGACTCCATCGGCGGACGCTCGAGCCGCTCGAGGAACTGGCGCGCGTACGGGGAGAAGCTCTCGACGAAGCGCCGCTGTCCCTCCGCGTACAACGTATCGATCGCCAGGCTGCTCTTGCCCGCGCCGGAAACACCAGTGATGGCCACGACCTCGCCGGGCTCGATGACAAGGCTCACGCCGTCCAGGTTGTGGGTGCGCGCGCCCCGGAGCTTCGTCGCCAGCATGGACGTTCGAGCACTTAGTCGGGACCAGGCCGGCCGCAACCCCCTGGCGCGTCCCGCCTTGCGCTCCGGCGCGCACGCGGCATAGTGCGGCCCCCATGGCTCGCGGCACAGCTGGAAAACAGCCGAAGGGCGACCGGCTGGTCTCGAAGAACCGCCGCGCCTTTTTCGACTACGAGGTGGGCGAGACCTACGAAGCCGGACTCTCGCTCATCGGCAGCGAGGTGCGTGTGCTGCGCGACAGCTCCGCCGATCTGCGCGACGCCTGGGTCGACATCAACGGGCGCGAAGCGTGGATCAAGGGGCTGCGCATCCCGCCGATGCAGCACGCGGCGTTCGGCCACGAGGAACGCCGCCCGCGCCGGCTGCTGCTGCACGCGGAAGAAATCGAGCGGCTGCGCGCGGGCGTGGAACGCGACGGCATGACCGTCATCGCGACCAAGCTCTACTTCAAGAACAACCGCGCCAAGGTGGAGATCGCCCTGGCCCGCGGCAAGAAGAAGCACGACAAGCGCCAGGCGCTGCGCGAAAAGGAAGCCACCCGGGAAGCCCAGCAGGCGATGCGCCGGGGACGGAAGGCGGACTGATGCTCGAGCTGACGCTCGAGGGCAGCGGCAGCGCGCGCGTCGAGGAGAGCGACGGGGATCGCGTGGTGCTGCTCGCCACGCGATCCTCGCCGCCCGGTTCGACGCTGGCGGGCAGCGCCGGCGACGACGCGCGCTATCTCGTCAAGGTCCGCGGCTGCCGCCGCATCGGCGACACCAATCCGCCGAGCTTCCGCATCGAAGGCCGCTGGGTCAACCTCTCCCGCGCCCAACGCGCCCGCGTGCTCGGCGGCTAGCCAAACTTCGCAGACCGGGCGTCGAGGCGCTCGATGTAGCGTGGGCTGCCCATTCGCGCGAGCATCATGGCGTCGCGGCGCCGTCGATGGGATCCCAAGGGTGCTTCGGCGACGCATGCGGTATGGTTGGCATCGCCGTTCGTGTCGGTCGTCGGAAACTGGAGGCTGTTGCTTCGGGCCGAGCTGGCCTTGGGAGGTTTGCAGGACTAGTAGAAGCACCAACTCGCGCGGTGCGGGGCGTCCATCTCCGTCGACCTGGACGGGCGGCTTGTAGTCCTGGCAACGAAAGGTGCTCCCGGATGGCAGAGGATTCCGAGTTGGTCCTGGAGGCGCTCCACGAAGGACCGGAATATATCCTTTACCGCGGCAGGGACGGCCGCGACCAGACGCCGATCCTGGCGGTGACACCTGTTGCCGAACAGCCGTCGGCCCGGATTGTCGGACGCCTTCAAGCCGAGTACTCGCTAGCCACCCAGCTTGATCCGGCATGGGCGGCGCGGCCCCGTTCACTGACTCGTCATCGAGGACGGGTGGCCCTCGTTCTTGAAGATCCAGGCGGCGAACCACTGGAGCGGGTGATCGAGCAGTACCGAGGAAGTCCGATCGATCTGGGCAAGGTCCTGCGCATAGCCGTGGACGTGACATCCGCCCTTGGCCAGGTGCATCGGCAAGGCCTCATTCACAGGGACGTCAAGCCCGCCGCCATTCTCGTCGATAGCGCCGATAGGGTCTGGTTGACCGGCTTTGGCATCGCCTCTCGCCTTCCGCGCGAGCGACTGCCGCCAGCGGCGCCCGAGGTCATTGCCGGCACGCTAGCCTACATGTCTCCGGAACAGACCGGACGCATGAATCGCTCGGTGGACGCCCGTAGCGATCTCTACTCGTTGGGCGTCACGCTGTACCAGCTCGTCACCGGCGTGCTCCCGTTTGCAGCTGCCGACGCACTGGAGTGGGTTCACAGCCACATGGCACGCCAGCCCGTGCCTCCGGCGAAACGTCGTGCGGTTCCGGAACCATTGTCGGCGATCATCATGAGGCTTCTCGCCAAGAATGCGGAGGAGCGTTATCGGACCGCCGCCGGTCTCGAAGCCGATCTGCGGCACTGCATGTCCGAGTGGCAGTCACGGGGCCGCATCGATCCGTTCGTGCCGGGTGCAAGTGACTTCCCGGACCACTTGCTGATACCAGAGAAGCTCTACGGGAGGCAGCGCGAGGTAGACGCGCTGACCGCGGCCTTCGACCGAGTGGTGACGCAAGGCACCGTTGAATTGGTATTGGTATCCGGCTATTCCGGCGTTGGCAAATCGTCGGTCGTCAACGAGCTGCACAAGGTGCTGGTGCCGCCGCGCGGGATCTTCGCCGCCGGCAAGTTCGACCAGTACAAGCGCGACGTGCCCTACGCAACGCTGGCGCAAGCGTTCCAGACACTGGTGCGCCAGATTCTCGTGAAGAATGAAGCCGAGGTCGACCATTGGCGGCGCACCCTGCAGGAGGCGTTGGGGCCGAATGGCCAGCTGATGGTGAACCTCGTCCCCGAGCTCGAATTTCTCATCGGAAAGCAACCTCCCGCGGCGGAGCTAGCGCCGCAGGAAGCCCGCGCTCGCTTCCAGCTGGTCTTCCTGCGTTTCCTCGACGCCCTCGCTCGCCCGGAGCATCCGCTGGCGCTCTTCCTCGACGATCTGCAATGGTTGGACACAGCGAGCCTGGAGCTGCTGGAGCGCGTGGCTACGCATCCTGGCACCCGGCACCTGCTGCTGGTCGGAGCCTACCGTGACAACGAGGTCACTCCCGCTCATCCGCTCTCGCGGACGTTGGCCGCCATGCGCGACGCGGGCGCAAGGATCTGCGAACTCGTGCTCGCGCCGCTGGCGATCGACGACGTTCGGCAGTTCGTTGCCGACGCTCTTCATATCCGGTTGGAGTCCGCCGGTCCTCTCGCGCTCCTGGTCCATGAAAGGACAAGAGGCAACCCGTTTTTCGCAATCCAGCTCCTCACCTCGCTGGCCGAGGAGGGTTTGCTCCGGTTCGACCGAGGCGCTGCCGGCTGGGACTGGGACCTGGACCGGATCCGCGCGAAGGGATACTCCTACAACGTCGTAGACCTCATGTTGGGCAAGCTGCGGCGATTGTCCCAGCGTACTCAGACCGCACTCCAACAGTTCGCCTGTCTTGGAAACGAGGCCGAGATCGCGTTGCTGGCCGTGGCTGCAGGACAGGCCGAGGAGGAGCTTCACGCCGCCTTGTGGGATGCGGTCCGCGCCGGGCTGATTGTCCGGTTGGAGCAAACCTATGCGTTCCTCCATGACCGGATCCAGGAAGCAGCCTACACGCTCATCGACGGGAGCGAACGCACCGAGGTGCACCTGCGGATCGGCCGGCGGCTACTTGCGAACCTCACGGCGGACGCGCTGGCTGAACACTTGTTCAACGTCGCCGGACAGTTGAATAACGCCGCCGCACTGCTTGTCGATCACGACGAGAAGGCCCATGCAGCGGAGATCGACCTGCAGGCGGGGCGCAAGGCCAAAGCGTCTGCGGCGTATGCGTCGGCCCTCAAGTATCTCATCGCCGGCGCGGAACTGCTAGGCGACCACGGCTGGGCCAGCCGAGGCGATCTGATGTTCGCGCTGGAGCTGGAACGCGCGGGGTGCGAGTTTCTGCTCGGCGAGCTCGCCGCAGCGGATGCGCGCTTGGTAGCGCTGGCCAATCACGCGACCCATGCCGTCGATCAGGCGTCGCTCGCGTGCTTGCACATAGACGTATGCACGACCCTCGATCAGAGCGATCGCGCCATCGTTATTGCACTCGAGTTCCTTCGGCACGTGGGCTTTGATTGGTCGCCGCATCCCACGGAGCATGAAGCTCGCCTTCAATACGAGCGTACCTGGTCGCTGCTGCAAGACCGCAATATCGATGAGCTCATCGAGCTGCCCGCGATGAGCGACCCGAAGTACATTGCGACTCTGGAAGTCCTCGAGAGGAGCTTGAAGACCGCTCTGTACACCGATGCGAATCTTCTGGCGCTGATGATTTGTGGGCTGGTCAACATCAGCCTGGAACACGGGCACACCGGAGCGTCGTGCGATGGCTACATCTGGCTTGGCATGATCGCTGGACCGAGATTTGGTGATTACGAGGCGGGCTTCCGGTTCGGCCGCCTCGGTTACGACCTTGCCGAGCGAAGCGAGCTCGAGCGGTGCAGAGCGCACACCTACTTGTCCTTCGCCGTTCTGATCGTGCCCTGGACCAAGCACGTCCGGATCGGCGAGCAGATGATCCGCCGGGCATTCGATGCGGCAACCGCCATCGGCGATCTCACGACCGCCGCATCTTGCGGTGTCGACCTGTTCGGGAACCTTCTCACGCGCGGCGACCCGCTCGCCGAGGTGCAGCGCAAGGCCGAGCAGAGCCTGGAATTTTCGAGGAACGCGCGCTTCGGACTCTTGACGGACATCAGCGCGACCCAGGTCGCGCTGGTCCGGGCGCTCCGTGGTCTCACTACGCGCTTTGGCTGTTTCAACGACTCGCAATTCGACGAAAGCGAGATGGAGCGGCGGTTGGCGACCGAAGAGGGTCGCGCGATAGCGGCGTGCTGGTACTGGGTGCGCAAGGTCCAGGCCCGCTACTTCGCGGGTGACTACGCTGCAGCCGTAGCGGCGTCCGCGAACGCACAGCAGTTGTTGTGGACCTCGCCGTCCTTTCTCGAGACCGCGGACGCTCACTTCTACGGCGCTCTGAGTCACGCGGCATCCTGCGATGCGGCCAGTCCCGTCGAATACAGGCAGCACGTCGACGCGCTGGAGGCGCACTCCAGACAACTTGCGGAGTGGGCGGAGCACTGCCCGGAGAACTTCGAGAACCGCTCCTTGCTGGTCGCAGCAGAAATGGCCCGGCTCGAGGGGCGAGCACTGGATGCCGAACGCCTCTACGAAGGCGCGATCGCGTCGGCCCGCAGGAGCGAGTTCGTCCACAACGAGGCGCTCGCCAACGAGCTGGCGGCTCGCTTCTACGCCGCGCGCGGCCTCGAAGCGGCCGGTTACGGCTATCTGCGCAACGCACGGGACTGTTATCAGCGTTGGGGCGCCGACGGCAAGTTGAAGCAACTCGACGAACTACATCCAGACCTGCGCAGGGAACGATCAAGGTCGACGGCTGGTCCGTCGATCGGGCAGCTGGACGCGGAGGCGGTGGTCAAGGCCTCGCAGGCGCTTTCGAGCGAGATGGTCCTGCCGCGGTTGATCGAGCGGCTCATGCAAATCGCTGTAGAGCATGCCGGGGCCGAGCGGGGAGTGCTCATCCTGGTACGCGATGGCGAGCCGCGGATCGAAGCGGACGCCAGGACCGGGTTGGGCAAGATCGAGGTCGTGGCCCGGCACGGAGCCGCCATCGCGCCGTCCGATCTCCCGCGGTCCGTACTTCACTACGTGATCCGGACGCAGGAACGGGTGCTCCTGGACGACGCCGCGTCCGATAGCGTGTATTCCGAGGATGAATATCTTCGGCAGAAGGACTCCCACTCGATCCTGTGCCTTCCGATCGTCAAACAGAAGCGGCTGATTGGAGCGCTCTATCTCGAAAACGGCCTGTCGCCGGGCGTTTTCACGCCGGATCGGGTCGCCGTGCTGGAGCTACTGGCTTCCCAGGCTTCGATTTCACTCGAGAACGCTGCGCTCTATTCAGAGCTCGAAATCAAGGTCGGCCTGCTCCAGGTGCTTCCGGTATCCGCCTGGACGCTCAAGCCCGACGGTACGCCGGATTTTGTGAACCAGGTCTGGCTTGAATTTGCAGGCCAGACGCTCGACTTCGTCCGGTCGCGTCCCGAGGCCTGGATGACCGCGATCCACCCCGAGGATCGCGAGACAGCGCTCAAGGCCTTCTGGGCCGGAGTGCGTTCTGGACGGGCATTTTCCTTTGAAACCCGGGCGCTCCGCGCTCGGGACATGACCTATCGCTGGCACCTCCAGCAAGCCGTCGCTCTGCGCGATGGAGAGGGAAGAGTCCTCAAGTTCGTCGGGACGACAACCGACATCGATGACCAGAAGCGCACTGAAGAGGCGTTGCGGCAGACGCAGGCCAATCTCGCTCACGTGGCACGGGTCGCAGCGCTCAGCGCCATGACGGCCTCGATAGTTCACGAGGTGAGTCAACCTCTATCGGGGATCCTGACCAACGCCAACGCCGGCATGCGGATGCTCGCTGCCGATCCTCCCAGTCTGACCGGCGTCGCAGAATCCCTGCAGCGGTCGATCCGTGATGCAGAGCGCGCCAGCCAGGTGCTCCAACGCCTGCGGGCGATGTTCACCGCGAAAGCTCCAACCGTGGAACCGATTGACCTCAATGCCGCCGCACGAGACGTGATTACGCTGTCGTCGAACGAGCTCCAGCGAGGGGGGACGCTCCTGGAGACGAAGTTTGCGGATGACCTGCCGGTCATATGCGCCGACCGAGTCCAGATCCAGCAGGTCATCCTCAACCTGCTGCTGAACGCCGTTGACGCCATGAGCAAGGTCGAGGACCGACCCAGAACGCTCCTGGTCGAGACGAACCTCGTTTCGGAGGGTCGCGTCGAGCTGGCAGTTCGGGACTCGGGCACCGGCGTGGAGACAAGCGCGTTGGAGAAGGTGTTCCAGGCGTTCTACACGACCAAGGCGCACGGGATGGGAATCGGTCTGTCGATCTGCCGTTCGATCATCGAGAGCCACGGCGGTCACCTATGGGCGAGCGCCAACGAGGGTGGCCCGGGAGCAACGTTCGCGTTTGTGCTTCCAGGCGCCAACGACCTCACGCCAGATACGTAGCCCAAAGCGCCGAACGGACCCGTTGGATTGCCCAGCGAGTCCGGACATATGGAAAATGGTCGCGGCGAGGATCGTGACGCTCGCACGACTCGGGGCGCCCGCCGAAAAATCCCCGGCCGCGCTGCGCGTCTGGCGTTCGCTGCGCGCCGACGAGGAGCCCGGGCGAGGCGAACGGCACAACGGCGCCAATCCTCTGGACGAGCCGCAGCTCGAGCCTCATCCCTCGACCCAGGAAAAGTAAGCCGTCTCCGGATCCGTGAAGAGCTCCTTCCACCCTTCCGATCTTCCGGTGGATCCGATCGAGACCTGGTCGCTAGTGCGCCGACCGCGGCGCGGCGGGGTCGATGATGACGCCGAGCTGGGCGCCGAGCCACAGGCCGCCGAGTCGGTGGCGTTCGCCCTGCGCGTCGACGATCGGCACGCGGCGCAGCACGGCGCCGAGCTCGGGTCCGAAGCTCAGCGCCAGTGCGGGCGACAGCCGCGGTTCCAGATAGAAATGTCCCACGGCTCGTGCCGACCAGGTGTCGTGCTCGCCGGCAATGCCGTCGAGCTGGGTCATTCCAGTCAGGTGAACAGCGGCGGCCGCGGCAGTGAAGCCGGCATCCAGGTCGAGCCCCTGACGCAGCGGAACGGCGTACGACGGCGCGATCGACAGCTCGAGCCAGCGCGCGCTCGGCGCGCCGCTGGCGAGCGGCGCGGTCCCGAGCATCCAGGCAGCACCCACGGCCAGCCGCCCCCGGGGCCCGACCCGCAATTGACCGGCCAGCGTCGGTCCCGCGAGCCAAGCGTCGGCGGGACCGACGGTTGCGCCGACCGCCCCAGCGAGCAGCGCGAGCCGCGGAGCCCGCGCAGCGGCTGCGGCCTTCTGCTCGCGTTCCGCTCGCTTCTTCTCTTCGAGTCGCTGCTGTGCCTCGTACACGCGCTTCTGCTTGAGGCGCCGCGCGAGCTCCGCCGCGGCCAGTGCGATGCGTCGCGAGCGGATCTGGGCGCTGCCGCGCGCGGTGGAAAGGCTGCGCGCTCCGCCGAACTCGCCGCGGTCCCAGAGCTCGACGCGCAACGTGCCCCGGTCCGTCACCAGCACGCGGAAGTACAGGCTGGCGGGAGGATGGCGACCGGCAGCCGTGGCTGCGGTCGGCGGGGGCATTTCAACGTCCGCCAGCTCGAGCTGGACGAGCCGCCGCGTCAGATGCGGATCGATCAGCGTCTGCGCCTTCGCGTCGATCTCGACAACGACTGGCGTACCAGGGTTGGCAGCCGAGACGCGCGCCGTGAACAGGACGCAACTAGTTAGCAGGATCTGCAGCAGCGCCCGGATCGTCGTCGTCCGGGTCCGCCTGGCTCGCCGCGCCGGCATCAGCGGCCACGACCCGCGCTCCAGCATCGGTCGCGACCTTCGCGAGCTGCTCGCGGATCTCGCGGCGGTGGCGACCTTTCGGGAAGTCCTTCGCATACTGACCGGCGAGCTTCTTGGCCTGGTCGAGGTTCCCCTGCTCGATGGCAACCTCGACCTCTCGCGCGAGCGCATCGTCCGCGAAATCACCCTGCGGAGACAAGCGCCGATAGGCCCTGAATGCCTTGGCGGCCCCGGTATGGTCGCCCGCGTTTTCCAGCATGGTCCCGAGCTCGTAGGCCGCCAGAGGCGCGTTCGGGTCATCCGGGAAGCGGTCGATCACGCGGCGGAGGGCCTGCAGAGCCCGATCGCGATGCCCTGCGAACCGCTCGATATCCTTCAGGCTCATCAGCTGCTCGGCCGAAGCCGCGCCGAGCGCCGAATCGAACCCGCCCTGCTCTTCCAGGGCCTCATGCGCTGCAGCGAAGTCGCCGGCGTTGGCCAGGCGCTGCCACTTCGGCGGTTCGACGATCGTTGCGGTGGGAGCGGGAGCAGGCGCGACCACGTCCACCGGCGCCTGCTCGAGGGCCGGCTCGGTCGCCGCGGCATGGGTCCGCTCGTGGCTGTGGTGCTTGTGCGGCTTGGCAGCCGGTGCGGTCCGCGCGGTTCCAGCTGCTTCCGTCTTCGAAGCCGGCTGCTCGTCGAGCTGCGCGGCGGGCTCGGCGGCGACGGTCGTCGCCCGCGCCGACGAAGCCTCGCGGAACCAACGTGCTCCCACGAAGACGCCGGCGCCGAAGACAATCACCACCGCGGCCGGCGCCCACCACAGGGCGCTCCGCGGTCGAGCCGACGCTGCCGGGATGTCCTGCTCAAGCCGGCGCCACACGCGCTCCACACGCTCGCCGTCGCCGTGGTCGCGCAGGGCCGAAACCGGAACCTCGGGGAGACGGCAATCGTCGTTCATGCCGGCTCCTCCGCGAGAGGCGAGACGAAATGCTCCGTCAGGAAGCGCTGCCCGCGCTGGATGCGACGCTTGGCCGTGGCCAGCGAGCAGCCGGAGAGCTCGGCGACCGCCTCGAGCCGGTGGCGCTCGATGTAGCGCAAGGTCCAGGCGATCCGGTCGTCTGCCGGCATGGTCTGCAAGAGTGCGTAGATCTGGGCGAGCTGGGCGCGCGCGTCGGGCCCGGCGTCGGACGACGCGATGGCGTCGAGCTCCACCGGATCTGCCGACCCGAGACCGAGCGCACCGAGCAGCCGCCCACGCCTGAGCCGGCTGCGCACCAGCCGCACCACGATGGAGCCGAGCCACGAGCGGAACGCGGCGGCTTCCCGGAGCTCGTGCATGCGCTGGTGTGCGCGCAGGAACGCGTCGTGGACAACGTCCTCCACATCGGTGGCATGGCCCTGGATACGCACGGCGAGGTTCATGGCGAAGACGGCGTGGCGGCGATACAGCACCTCGAAAGCAACCGTGTCGTTCTCGCGCGCGAGTGCGACCAATTGCGCGTCGTCGAGATCTCCCGTTGGCCCCAGGCGGCGGGACGTGCGCTCTGCCGTCCCTCCAACCAGGCGGAGCCGGGGGTTGGGAGAGCTCGATGCCATGGCGTCCATGAATGGACGCAGCGTGCCCGATTTTCGGCTCACGGGCGACGAACGCCCCGATGCCGCGCCGCGTCATAGGTGATTCCGCTGCAGTTCCGGAGTGTGGGGCGTCCCGGGCGGCGCGCGCCAGGTGCGCGGAATCGAAGGCGACTCGAATGGGGCTTTTTTTCGTGAGCCGCTTTGGGTTACTCGTGCATCTCTCAGTGAGGCCCAGACCACCGTGGTCTGGATTAGGAGGATCCCCGAAATGAGCATTCGCAAGTACTTGGCTCTCGCCCTGTCGATTCCGCTGTGCGCCCTGGCCGTGGCCTGTGGTGGCGGCGCCACCCCCGCGCCCGCGACGCCCGATAACGCAGCGACGCCCGAGGCGCCCGCTGCTCCGGACGCGCCCGCGGCCCCGTCGGCCGACGCTCCGGCTGCTCCGGACGCCCCGGCTGCTTCGGACGCTCCGGCGGGCGGCGACGCCCCGGCGGGCGGCGACGACGCTCCGGCGCCGGCCAACTGATAGCAAGAGCGGCTGGGATGGACGTGCTAGCGCGTCCGTCCTGCCCAACGCAGGGAAGCCAGGTACGGCAACGTACCTGGCTTTCTTGTTTTGTCTACGCGCCGCTGAGGTCGACGACCAGGCGCGTGCGCCCGACCAGCAGCTCGTCGCCGTGCGCGAGCTCCTGCTCGCCCCGGATGCGCACGAAGACGCCCGTCCGCGACGAGAAATCCGTCAGCACCACCGACCCGGCCTGCTCCTCGACGACGCAGTGCTGCTCGCCCACGAGCGGGTCGTCGGGAAATACCAGATCTCCGATCGCCGATCCGACCTGCAGCGTGTTGCCGCGTGCAACGACGCTGGCGCCGGAGGCTCCACCCTCGAAGATCTGTACGACGCGGAACGACGACGGCCACTTCGGCGACGAGTAGAAGTAGGTCGGATCCGGGTCCGGTCCGTCGTCGGGAACGGGATTCTTCTCGACGCGCAGCAGCTGGTCGCCCACGACGAACTCGTCGCCGAGCTCCAGCTCCACCGGCGTGCGGATGCGCAGGAACACGCCGTTGCCGCCCTCGAGGTCCTCGAGCCAGAGGCGGCTGTCCTTCCACGTGAGCTGCGCTTCGCGCGGGTGGCAGAAGCGCTCGCCCGGCAGGCCCACCGCGCCCGCGGAACCGATGATCACCAGCTCGCCCGGCGGGGCATAGCTCTCGGGGCCCCCGGAAAGGCTGCGGAGAACCTGCAGCGAGAAGTGATGAGGGGCGGGAGGGGGCGCCGGCTTGGATGCCGTCGGCTTCGGCGCCTCGGCGGGCTGGACCGGCGGGGGCGGCGGCGGCTTGGCCGCCGCTGCAGGCGAGGATCCGGCGGCTGCACCGGCTTCCGCGCGCTGCTTCTTCTTGCTGGCGAGCTTGCGGATGTCGACGGCCGGCGGCTCCGTGAGCGTCTCGATCCCGCCGATCTCGCGGCCTTCCAGCACAGCGTCGAAGCGGCCTTCGCGAAGCGCGAGCACCATCTCCAGGTGCTGCCCTTTCATCAGGCCGCGCACGTATTCGGCAACGTCCGGGCGCGAGACCTGATCGGCGTAGGAGCGCTTGTGGCTCTTGATGATGCGCCCGCCGTCGGCGAACAAGTGCGTAACGATGTGCGGCTGGTCGAGCCCAGAGTCTTCCGTCTGGACGTGGAACACCTGCTCGCGAAAGCGGATGTTGTTGTTGTAGCCCATCTGGGCTTTCCGGAAGCTCGGGCGACGCATCTCCGCCTCGAGCCGCCCCAGCTCCTTCTCGTCGAAGCGCTGGATCAGGGCCTCGAGCTCGGAGTGATCGCCCTGGACGCCCTCCATGCGCTCGAACGCCATCTGGGCGACGCGGGCGCTGGGGTCGATGCGGAGCGCCTCGGCAAGCAGCTGCTGGCCCGCGCTATCGTTTGGACCCGCCGCCGCCCAGGCGCTCAGAAGCGACACCGCCTCGTCGGGCCGGCCTTTGTCGACGAGCCACTTCGCCACACTGGCGGCGGTGGTCCGTGCGTCGGCGACGCTCTCGGTCATTGTCGACATGATCGGGTGCAGACCCAGCCCGATGCAAGCAGAAGGTCGCTAGCCTGCCGGAGCCGGCCCAGACCCCTTATTGCGTTGCGCTGATTTTTGCAATCGACGCGTGGGCGTCAGGGGGCCGCGCCCGCGTCGGCGCCGCCGGGCAGCGGCGGCGGCACCGGACCGCCGTCCACGCCCGGGTAGTAGCAGTCCTGCGGGCAGGTCTGCGGCTCGCCGGGCTCGCAGATGCCGTTGCCGCAGGTACCTGTCCCGCCGCAGTCCGCGGGACAGGTGGTCGGGGACTCGTTGGCCGCGCAGATGCCGTCGCCGCAGTAGCCATAGTAGCCGCAGTCCTGCGGGCAGTTCTGCGGGGTCTCGCCGGCCGCGCAGAAGCCATCGCCGCAGTAGCCATACTGGCCACAGTCCTGCGGGCAGGTCTTCGAGCTCTCGTTCGGGGCGCACAGGCCGTCGCCGCAATAGCCGCAGTCCTGCGGGCAGCTGTAGAGGTTCTCGCCTGGGCCGCAGACGCCGTCGCCGCAGATGCTGCAGTCCTGCGGGCAGCTGTACTGGTTCTCGTTCGGTGCGCAGTAGCCGTCGCCGCAGTAGCCGCCGCAGTCCTGCGGGCAGTTGTACTGGTTTTCGTTCGGGCCGCAGAGGCCGTCGCCGCAATAGCCGCAGTCGATCGGACAGCTCTTCAGATCCTCGCCGGGACCGCAGTAGCCGTCGCCGCAGTAGCCGCCGCAGTCGGTCGGGCAATTGTACTGGTTCTCGTTCGGACCGCAGTAGCCGTCGCCGCAGTAGCCGCCGCAGTCCTGCGGGCAGTTGTACTGGTTCTCGTTCGGACCGCAGTAGCCGTCGCCGCAGTAGCCGGTCTGTCCGCAGTCCGTCGGGCAGTTGTACTGGTTCTCGCCGGGACCGCAGTAGCCGTCGCCGCAGTACGGCTGGCAGTCCGACGGGCAGCTCTGGTGGGTTTCGCCCGGGTCGCAGACGCCGTTGCCGCAGGAGCCGCAGTCCTGCGGGCAGGTGTACGGGCTTTCGTTCGGGCTGCAGTAGCCGTCGCCGCAGTAGCCGCCGCAGTCCTGCGGACAATTGTATTGGTTTTCGTTCGGACCGCAGTAGCCGTCGCCGCAGTAGCCGCCGCAATCCGTCGGGCAGTTGTACTGGTTCTCACCGGGGCCGCAGTAGCCGTCGCCGCAGTAGCCTGTCTGGCCGCAGTCCTGCGGACAGTTGTACTGGTCTTCGCCCGTCCCACAGTAGCCGTCGCCGCAGTACCCGCCGCAGTCCTGCGGACAGTTGTACTGGTTTTCGCCGGGGCTGCAGTGGCCGTCACCGCAGTACCCGCTGCCGCAGTCCTGCGGGCAGCTCGTCGCGTTCTCGTTCGAGCCGCACTTGCCGTCGCCGCAGTAGCCGCAATCCTGCGGGCAGCTCTTCGCGTTCTCGTTCGAGCCGCACTTGCCGTCGCCGCAGTAGCCGGGGTTGCCGCAATCCTTCGGGCAGCTCTCCTTGGTCTCGCCCTTTTCGCAGACGCCGTTTCCGCACTTGGTGCTGCAATCCGAGGGGCAGCTCGACGCGGTCTCCGGCGGCGTGCACGTTCCGTCCCCGCAGCCGCCGGAGCAGTCGTCAGGACAGCTCTGGACGGTTTCCCCGACGTTGCACGTTCCGTCTCCGCAGACCGGCCCGTTGCCGGCCTGGCCCCCGGCATCTCCGTAGTCCGCGATGTTGTCGAGATTGGCGCGGCCGCAGCCGCCGGCGGCGACCGCCGCGGCGCACACTGCCCCGATCGCCATGAGCCTGGCCCATCCCTTGTGGCACGTCATCGGCATGCTCCCAAGCAATCCCCACGCCAGCCGTTTGGAGGCGTGTACAACACTGTACCGCGCGCGGCAGGACGGGGCGATATTGCGGAGAATCCCGAAGTGCGCTCGAACCCGGCGAACGATTGTGCCACCTGGAAGCCAGCGCGGTTGGCACAACCACGGCAGTGCTGTCGTCCACCAGCCCGGACAAGGACTGAACGGACGCGCCCCTGACAACCGTTAACCGTTAGCCGTCAGCCAGCGGCGGCGCTTCGGCGAAGCAGATGCGATTCCTTCGCCCTACGTCTTCTGGTTGTAGCTCGTGTTCTCGAGCAGGATGATGTTCGTCTTCGAACGCGTCTCGCCGGCGCTGGTCACGTACACGGCGGGCTTGTCGACGATCGGACAGACCTTCTCGCAGGCGCCGCACCCGACGCAGAGGTTCGGGTCGACGTGCGGGCGCTGCAGCTTCACCGTCGTCATCTTCGGCGGCTCGCCGTTCGGGCCGGGCTTCTCCTCGCGCTTCGGCACCGTGACGTCTTCGGCCCAGATCGCCTTGGGCGAGGTCGGGCAGAACTCCTCGCACACGATGCACGGCGTCGCCATCGACCACGGCAGGCAGCGCCCCTTGTCGTACATTGCCGTGCCGATCGCGATCGGCTTCTGGCCGATCCCCATCTTCTCCTTCTCGTCGATCTTCTGGATGGCGCCGGTCGGGCAGACCTGCCCGCACAGCACGCAGGAGAACTCGCAGTAGCCGATGCGAGGAATCAGGATCGGCGTCCACATGCCCTCGAGCCCTGCCTCGAAGAACGCCGGGTGCAGCGCGTTGTTCGGGCACACCTTCATGCATTCCGCGCAGCGGATGCAGCGATCGAGGAACTGCCGCTCCTCCACCGCGCCCGGCGGGCGGATCACCTTGGGGCTGTAGTCCTTGTCCGGCCAATCGGCGATGCGCATCGCGGGGATGGCGATCGCACCCGCCGCGCCCGTCGCCAGCACGGTGCGGCGCTTCACGTCCGGCTTGTTGATCACGCTGCGCCGGTTGGGGAGGAAGCGGAACTTGATCACGTCCTCCGGGCAGGCGTTCTCGCAGTTCAGGCACATGTGGCACTCGTCCTGCCGGTGCTTGACTCCACCTTGCGGACTGTCGGCGCCCTGGCAGTTGACGAGACACAGATTGCAGTCTGTGCACTTCGCGTGGTCCTTCTCCATCCCGAAGATGGCGAAGCGCGAGAACACACCGAGGAACGCACCGAGCGGACACAGCGCGCGACACCAGAACCGCGGGATGAAGCGGTTCATGAACAGGATCGCGACCAGCAGGAACAGGATGAGCCAGGTCTGGTGGTAGTAGTACTGGTGCGAGGTCCACACCGTCTGCGCGAGGAAGTCCTGACTCGTGTCGGCTACGTTCTGCAGCGCGCGGATGTTCGTGTCGGCGATGACGTTGGAAGAGTGGATGCCGAGGTACTGCAGCGCCGGCAGCACGCCGAGCCCCACGGCCCGCACCGCCACGCAGATCGGATCCAGCAGGCCGCCGATAGCACTGCCCACCAGCGCCGCGCCGAGGAAACCGAACAGGATGTAGTACTTGCCCGCCTGCCACCAGTGCGTCCTGTTCGATGCGACGCGCTTGTTCCCCTCCAGGTAGCGGCTCGGGAAGATCCACGCGAAGAAGTGGTGCATCGTCCCGAACGGGCAGATCCAGCCGCAGAAGACCCGCCCGAACACCAGCGTCAGCGCCAGGATGCCAAGAGACCAGGCCAGCCCGCGGTAGATCGCGTGCGTGCTCAGGAACGTCATCGTCGCCACGAAGGGATCGGCGAGCAGGAAGCCTTCCACCGGCAACGGCAAGCGCACCGGCGAGTCCGCCGACGCCGAGAACGTGCCGCGGAACGCCGTCTGGAACAGGAAGTACATGAACAGGCTGAAGCAGCCGAGCTGCACCGCCCTGCGCACCCAGACCAGGATCCGGATCGAACGTCGCGCCGGGATGCCGGAACCGGAGCGCTTCTTCTTCTTGTAGATCTTCCGCCACGCGCGCGAGTACCAGGGGCGGGGCCCGGCCGCCTTCGGCGCGGCGGCCTTCTGGGCCGGCTCGGGCGCGGGCTGAACGGCCATCGGCGCGACGCTATCGCCCGCAGCGGGCGCGTCCAGCGGCGTTACGGATCCGGCGGCGGTGAGCCACGGGATCGGCGCGGGTAGCTCGGCTTCCGGCGGCCGAGCCCGCACCGGCTCGCTCCCCTGGGACATCTACACCTCCACGTGGTGGAGCTGCTCCCAGTTCATGTTGCCGATGCCTCGCTCGGTGCCGAGCTTGAGGTAGTGGATGTGCTCCCGCTCCTGGCCGATCAGCGTGCAGCCGTAGGCGTCTGCCGCCACCTGATCCAGGCTGGCAATGACCTGGTTCACCACGCGCGTGTCGTCGATGTTCCCGCCCTGCGGCCCGTTGCGCATCAAGACGCGCGTGGCGTCCACGACGGTCAGCGTCGGGCGCATGAAGGTCGCGAGATCGGCAATCGACATGTTGATGCTCTGGTGCAGGCGATTGCGCCGTCCACCCAGCATGCCGTACCAGTTTTTCATCGCGGCCGTGTACTTCGCCAGGTTGTGGTGCTTGGCGACCGGCATGTTGATGACCTTGTCGGCGTTGATGAGCGGCGTATAGATGGGCCACTGGTCGAGCACATCGCCCTGCATGCGCATGCTGCGGAACCTGTGCTCGGCCGGCAGGATCACCGTGGCGCCCAGCGCGTAGGCCGCACGCCAGATCCCGGAACGCTGGAAGCAGCGGTGCGGCTCGTTGCAGGAGGCGTCGGTGACGATGACCTTGCTGGCACCCGCTTCGAACGCCAGCTTGACCATCGCGGCGACGACCCGCGGGTTGGTGTTGGCGGCCTGCGCGGGCACGCGGTCCCAGCCGATGTTCGGCTTGATCGCGACCACGTCGCCGCGCGAGATGAAGTGCTTGATCCCGCCCAGGGCGTCGACGGCGCGCTGCACCAGGGTCGCCGGATCGTCGGAGCTCTTGGCAATCGCCATCACGGGCGAGCCGGCCGGCGGCTTCTTGACCTCGAAGTCGCGGACCTGCCGTTCGCCGCTCGGACGCGACAGTCCATAGCCGCCCTTGTCGTAGGCGAGCTTGGTCGCGACGGCGGCTCCCCCGAGGACAGCTCCCGAGAGCGCCAATCGTTTGATCGCCTCGCGCCGGGACGGACGCTCCTCCATGGTTCTCCAGCTATGGGCTACAAATGACGTAACGTCAAGTTAAGCGGCGGACGCCGTAGGCCGAGGGTAACACATTGGAATAGCACGCAAAATACTTGTCGCATGCACCGCTCCTGGACGCTTTGACGGCCTCTTCGGGCTGGAGTTGCTCGGGACATGCCCCTTGCCGTTCGGGGCGCCGGGCGCTAGGTTCGCCGTCCTTTTTCCGGCCCAGACGGCCGAGGCGGAGCAAAGAGATGAAGGAAGGTATCCACCCGGAGTACGCGGTCATCACGGTGACCTGCGCCTGCGGGAACTCGTTCGAGACGCGCTCCACGCAGAAGGAGCTCACCGTCGATGTGTGCGGGGCCTGTCACCCGTTCTACACGGGCAAGCAGCGCCTGATGGACACCCAGGGCCGCATCGACCGTTTCCGCCGCAAGTACGCGAACGCGGGCAAATAGCGCTCGCCGCGCGCTGTCGCGCCTGGTCCAACCCGCCGGGCAGACTATAGTGGGGACGATGTCGAACCAGCCCTCCGTCGTAGGTCCGGACGGTGTTGCTCGTCCCTACATCGGGGGGCAGGCGCTCATCGAGGGCGTGATGATGCGCTCGCCGCACTCGTTCTCCGCGGTAGTGCGGAGAAGGAGCGGCGCGCTCGTCGTTCGCCAGCGCGAGATGCCGGACAGCCGCCGGGGCGTGAAGGCGTGGCCGGGCGTGCGCGGCGTCATCACGCTCGTGGAAGCGCTCAAGCTCGGCAGCGGCGCGCTGCGCTTCGCCGCCGACATCTTCGAGCAGGACATGGCCGAAGAGGAGGAGCAGGCCCAAGCCAGCGCTCCGCGGGGTCCCAGCACGCTCGCCGCGCTCTCGCTGCCCATCCTCGCGCTGCTCACCGCCGAGCCCGGCGAGCCGCTCGCCTCGCCGGAGGAGCCGAAGGGCGACGCCAAGAAGAAGCTGTTCACGATCTTGACGGTGGTGTTCGCGCTGGCGCTGTTCGTCGCGCTGCCGCAGGCGTTCGCCGCCGGCACAAGCCGCCTGTTCCATCTGGGGCTGGACGTGCGCAGCCCCGGGTTCCAGCTCATCACCGGCGCCGGCAAGCTCGTGATCATCGTCGGCTACATGCTCGCGATCCGCCGCATGCCGGAGATCTACCGCGTGTTCCAGTATCACGGCGCCGAGCACAAATCGATCTTCACGTACGAAGCCGGCGAAGCGCTCGTGGTGGAGAACGCGCGCTCGAAGACCACGCTCCATCCTCGCTGCGGCACGACCTTCCTGGTGATGGTCGCGCTCGTGAGCATCGTCGTCTTCACGGCGATCGGTCCGCTCCTGCCCGAGCTCGGCATGGGGAAGCTCGTGGACAACGTGGCGTTCTTCCTGATGAAGCTGCCGTTCCTGCCAGTGCTCGCCGCCCTCACCTTCGAGATCCAACGGGTGTTCGCGCGCTACTGCACGCGCGGGCCCTTGCGCGCCCTCTTGTGGCCGGGCTTCGTGGTGCAGAAGATCACGACCATCGAGCCGGACGACGAGCAGCTCGAGGTGGCGCTCGGAGCGCTGGCCGTGGCGCTGGGACGCGAGCAGGGCGTCGCCACGGAGCTGGAGCCGGCGGACCGCACCTTCGAGAGCTACGCGGTGCTGGCCGCCGAAGCAGCGCCCGGCGCGTAAGGACGGGACGATGATCCCCGTCGAGAAGCTGCAGACCCTCGCCCGCCGCTACGAGGAGATCGAGCAGCTGATGTGCGAGCCGGACGTGCTCGCGGACCAGTCGCGCATGACCTCGCTGAATCGCGAGCGGAGCCATCTCGGTCCCGTGCTGGATGCGTTCACCGAATGGCGCGACGTCGACAAGCGCATCCGCGAGGACCGCGAAGCGCTGGACGACCCCGAGCTGGGCCCGCTGGCGCGCGAGGAATTGCCCGAGCTGGAAGCGCAGATGGGCGACCTGGAGCGGAAGATCCAGATCCTGCTTTTGCCCCGCGACCCCAACGACGACAAGAACACTATCCTGGAGATCCGCGCGGGAACCGGCGGTGAGGAAGCCGCGCTGTTCGCCGCGGATCTGTTCCGGATGTACACGCGCTACGCCGAGCGGCGCGGCTGGAAGGTCGAGATCCTCTCGAGCAGCGAGGCCTCGGCGGGCGGGCTCAAGGAGATCATCGCGCTGGTGACCGGCGACCGCGTGTTCTCGAGCCTGAAATTCGAGGGCGGCGTTCATCGTGTCCAGCGCGTGCCGGTCACCGAGGCGCAGGGCCGCATCCACACCTCGACGGCGACAGTGGCAGTGCTGCCCGAGGCGGACGAAGTCGAGCTCCAGCTGGACGACAAGGATCTTCGCTTCGACATCGCAGCGGCCGGCGGCCCCGGCGGTCAGGGCGTCAATACGACGAACAGCGCGGTGCAGGTCACGCACCTGCCGACCGGCATGATCGTCAAATGCCAGGACGAGCGCAGCCAGATCAAGAACAAGGCCAAGGCGCTCAAGATCCTTCGCAGCCGCCTGCTGGATATCGAGCAGCAGAAGCAGGCCGACGCTATCCGCGACGAACGCCGCGGCATGGTCAAGGCGGGCGACCGCTCGGAGAAGATCCGCACCTACAACTTTCCCCAGAACCGCATCACCGATCACCGCATCAACCTGACGCTCTACAAGCTCGACCGGGTGGTGCAGGGCGAGCTGGACGAGCTCATCGACGCGGTCGTGGCATGGCATCAGGCCGCACAGCTCGAGGCGGAAGCGTGAGCGGGCGCTTCCACGTCGATCCGGAAGCGCTGCTCTGCGCGCTGGTGCTGGCGCCGCGCACCTACTCGCGCAACCGCTTCTTCGCGCTCTACGAGGACCGGACCGCGCGGCGCGTGCGGCGACGCGCCGCGCGCGTGCGCGGCGTGATCCGCCAGCTGGCGGGCCATGGCCGCGCCCTCGCCGAGGTTGTCGGCGAGCAGGTGCTGGACGACGGACGCGTGCTGATCCGCTACCGCGTGCCGGAGCTCGCATTCCACCGCACCATCGCGCTCACGGCGCTGGAAGCCGCCACGGTGCGCTTCGCGCTGCACCGCGCAGGCAAGAGCGCGCTGTCCGCCGAGGATCGCGCGCTCGTGGAATCAGCGCTCGAGCGCCTGGGCGGCGCCGCGCTACCCGCCGAAGAAGCAGCGCCACCCAGCGCGGAATAGCCCGCACCCGAACACTCGCGGTGGCGGCGCGTGGGCGCTTCCCAACGACCGCGCTCGCCATTTTCGCCGCCCACGCCGTTCCCGATCTCCTCGACCTTCTCGTCTATGTTTCGACGAACGCGCGCAAGCGATCGATGGCGGCGTCCCACTGCGCGGAGATGCGGTCCAGATCGCGCCGCGCGGTTTCCAGACGTTGTGGGCGGAGCTCCCAGATGCGCTCGCGCCCGGCGCGGCGGCTCTTGACCAGCCCGGCGTCCGCCAGCGTGCCGAGGTGCTTGGTCACCGCCTGGCGCGACACGCCCGCCCCGTCGCTCAAGCGTGCGATGGACAGCGGACCCTCGTGGCACAGACGCGCCACGAGATGCAGCCGCGTGGCGTCGCCCAGGGCCGCGAACAGCGGCGCCGATTCGGCAAGCGGGCGGGTCATGTCAGGTACTTCTCGATCAAGGCGAGCTGCACGGTCCAGCCGCCCTCGTTGGCGGTGAAGGCGTCGGCGCGGCGCGCGAGCGGGATCTGGTCGAAGCCCGACTCGGTGATGGTAAGCAGCGTGCCGTCCGGCGTCGCCTCGAGGGCGAACACGACCAGGGTCGTGGGCTCGGCCGAGTAGTCCACACCAGGCTCGACGGCGAACGGATGCCAGCGGAACGACAGCAGGCGCATGGGCTCGATGCGGTCGATCGTGATCTCGAACGGCTTGCCCGCATGCGGTTCCTGAAGCTTGGCGATCTCCGGATCGACCGCCGTCGGGACCGTCCGCCCGCGCATCGCCGTGCCCGCGACAAACGGCCCTTCGAACTCCACGCCGAACCAGGTTCCGAACTGTTCCGAGTCGCTGATGGCGCGCCAGACGCGTTCCAGCGGGGCGCGGAGCAGGACTTGTTTCTCGACGCGATCGCTGTTCATGTGCAACCTCCAGGTTGCACATCCCATAGCGCCTCCTGGCCCAAAGAGCAACCTAGTGGTTGCATGTCTACGGATCTCGCGAAAAATGGGTGCGACACGGCATGTCGATCCAGCCCGGTCCTGTTCGTCGTTCGATCGGAAACGGAAGGGCTGCTCGCGGCCGTTCCGGAGCAGCTACCCTTCCCTCGACCCAAAGGAGCAGACCCATGCGCGTGATGGTATTCGTCCCAGGCGACAAGAACTCCGAGGCCGGTGTAATGCCGAGCCAGGAGCTCATCGAAAAGATGATGAAGTTCAACGAGGAGCTGGTGAAGGCGGGCGTCATGCTCGACGGCCAAGGGCTCACGCCAACCTCGAAAGCGAAGCGCGTGAGATTCGAGGGCGGCAAACGCACCGTCATCGACGGGCCCTTCGCCGAATCCAAGGAACTCGTCGCGGGCTACTGGATCTGGCAGGTGAAGTCGATCGACGAGGCCGTCGAGTGGCTGGGACGCGCGCCGTTCGACGACGGCGTCGAGGTGACGATCCGGCCCATCTTCGAGCCGGAGGACTTCGGCAAGGAGCTCACACCTGAACTGCGCGCGAAGGAAGAGAAGCTCCGCGCCACGATCGACGAGCAGCAGCACGAACGGTGAACAGAACCAGGCCATTCGAGCGAGCGTGAGCATGCCGACCGGTGGCGCTGTCGGGTGAAGAGCGAGACGCCCGGCGGCGTGCGGTTAGCCCCACCGCTGCGCCGCGGGGCCAGCCTGGCCCCGGATCGTATCAACCCAACGTGGGGTTGGATTTCCTTGCGTCACGCATGCCTAGAAGCGCTCTCGCCCACATGGTGGACTCTACCTGGACCAGTTCTCGAGCTCGAGGCCGGGGACGCGCTTGAATTCGCGTTCGTTGTTCGAGACGAGAACCAGCTTCCGTGACACAGCCTGGGCGGCGATGAGCGTATCCAGCGGCCCGATGGGCTTGCCGGCGCGTTCGAGCCGCGCGCGGATGCGTGCATAGCTGACGGCGTCGTCGGACGTGAAGTCGACGATCGCGATGGGGCGCAGAAAATTCTCCACGGCGCGCAGGGTGCGGGTCGGTGACGAGCTCTTCGCCGCGCCGGTCCTGATCTCGGCTTCAGAGATGGCGCTGACGGCAACGTCGACCGGCGCCTTGTCGAGCAAGTGGCCGAGCACGACCGGCTTCTGCTTCAGAGCATAGATGCAGGTGTCCGTGTCGAGCAGGAACTTCATCCGAGCTTCGCCCGCTTGTCGACCCGCCCCTGCGGCAGACGCGCGAAGTCGTCGGCCACTTCGCTGAACGACTCGACGTAGCCCTCGGGCCAGGAGCCACTCGGCTCGATGATGACCGCGTCGCCCTCGCGATGCACGAGCACAGTGCTGCCGTCGAACCGGAACTCCTTCGGCAATCGCACCGCCTGGCTCCGGCCGGTCCAGAACAGCTTCGCCTCGGTCTTCTTCACCGCCATGATATCTACCACTAGTATGTATCATGGGCGAGCGGCGTCAACGGCGGTTTCGGCTACTGCGGCCCGCTGCGCAGCGATTCCGGGACGGCTTCGCTCAGCCGGTTCGCTGCGACGGGCTAGCCGACGACAGCGCGGGCGATGCGGTCCCAGAGGGCGCGCTCGGCGTCGGAGAGGGGCGGGTCGCGGTCGATGTTGAAGGGCAGGCTGCGGGCGCGCGGCGCGCCGCTTCTCTGCACACGCAGCGTCGCGCGTTCGATGTGACCGACGCGTTCGCCGGCTCCCGCGAACAGCTGCACCAGGTCCGGGCCGACCGCGCGGCGCGGCGCGGGCTGGATGGCGAGCTGTTCCGACGAGCGCAGGCGCGCGGTCAGTCCGGCCACCAGATGATCGACTGGATCGCTCCAGGAGTCGCGGCCTCCGGGCATGCCGTGGGCGATCCAGCTGGCGACCTGCTCGGTCCCGGGCTCCGCTTCCATGCCCAGCGTCATGCCGCGGGCGGACAGCAGCGATTCGGCGACCGACAGCTGCGTGCCGCCCGCGAAAGACGCCAGGAGCGATGTTTCGTCGATGTCTGCCGGCGCGCCTTCTTCCTCGCTCGCAACCCAGGGCGCGGTCCCATGCGGCACGCCGGGTGAGGTCGAGCTCTCGAACGGCTCGCGCGGCGCGAGGTTTCCGGGGTTCATGATCCCGGACGGATCGCAGGCGCGCATGATGCGGCGGATCACGTCGACGCCGAGGCCCAGCTCCTCGCCGAGGCGCGGCGCCTTGCTGCGTCCGACGCCGTGGTGATGGCTGAGCGTGCCGCCCGCGCCGATAGCCGCACCGAGCGCGTCGCGCCAGGCGCGCTCGTAGATGCGCGCTGCGTCCGCGTCGTCGCGCCCCACGCCCGAGAAGGTGAAGTAGATACTGCAGCCGTCGGGATAGGCGTGGCTCAGGTGCGCCATCACCAGCACGTGCCGGCCGAGCGCGCGACGCACGTCGTCGTAGAGCTGATCGAGACACGCCCACGGCGCGGCCACCTCCATCGTGTCGCTGAACGCTCCCATGCGGAAGACGGGAGACTGCCGGTAGCTCACGCTGTAGCGATGCTGGAACCAGGTACGCGCCGGCCCCTCGCCGAGCGTCACGGCGCCTAGTTGCCGGCACAGCTCCTCGGCCCGCTCGCTGTCGGCGTGGACCTCGTCGTCGGTGCCCTCGAACACGAGCACCAGCGTGGAGCCGCCGAGCAGGTTGCCTTCCGCCGCCTCGATGACCGCGTTCAGCGCGGCGGGCACGCGCAGCGCCGACCTCAACACGGCCGCCAGCGCCCGGGATCGGCCGCCGCTCTTCCGCCGCCGCGAACCACCGCCGGACCTCACCGACCCCTGGCGCATCAGCGCCGAGTCGATCGGGTCGTAGAGCCTGGAGACGGCAGGGCGGAGACCGTTCTGGAACAGCTCGCGCAGGGCGTTCCAGCCCGCGGCGATGTCCTTGAACGAGAACGCGGAGTACGCGCGCGCCCGCGGCGCGGGGTGCAGCCTGAGCTTGGCGCGGGTGATCACGCCGAGCGTGCCCTCGCTGCCGATCATCAGCGGCGTCAGGTCCGCACCCGAGCGGCGACGGCGGAGCTCGACCACTTCCCCGTCTCCCAGCACGCACTCGAGCGACACGACCATGTCCTCGATCTTGCCGTACAGGCCCGAGCACTGACCCGCTCCGCGCGCCGCAACCCAACCGCCGACGGTGGAGCACAGGATGCTCGAGGGGAAGTGTCCGATGGTGTAGCCCTCGCGCTGGATCTCCTCTTCCAGCGTGATGCCCATCGCGCCCGGTCCGACGTCGATGAGCGGCGCCTCGGCATCGATGCGGTAGTCGCGCATGCGCTTGAGGTCCACGACGATGGCGCGCGGTTCCGGCTCGACTCCGCCGCAGACGCCGCTTCCCGCGCCGAACGGAACCAGAGGCGCCCCCTCTTCGCGGGCGAAGCGCACCAGAGCGCGGACGTCGTCCACGCTTTCGGGCCAGACGATCAGGGCGGGGCGGTGCTCGGCAGGGCGGCCGGCGCGCACGTCGATCAGCCGGCGGGGCCAGAGGTCACGCGAGTAGGCAACCTGGTCCGGCGGGGCGGCGCTCTGCCGGAGCCGCGGCAGCGCGCTGGCGAGACTGCTCGCGAGGTCCACGCCCCCCTTGTACCGAACGCGGCGCGGGACGTATACGTGGTGCTGCTGTGCACGTAGAACGCGCTCCCCGCGCCGGGTTCGCCCGGCTGCTCGCCGCCCTGGCCCTGGGCTGCCTGGTCTCGTCGTGCGGCGGCGCGACGCCGAAGGCACACGCACCCAGGGAGCAAGCGGACGACACACCCGCCGGCTCGACGAGTGGAAGCTCCGACAGCGCTCCGGAGACCCCCCAGGCGCCGAGCTGCGACGACGGCACCTGCTTTCCGTGCGGCGACGGCATCTGCCCCAAGGGCTTCTATTGCGATCGCAAGGCCGCGGGCGGCCCGGCGTGCAGCTGGCTCCCGGACTGCGCGAAGCAAGTGAGCTGCGACTGCGTGACGAAGACGCTCGGTTCCGGCTGCAGCTGCAACGCCGACAACGGCGGCGTGTACGTCGACTGCGAATAGCCGCTGGCTGTCAACGGCGGTTCATCCCTGTCGCCTTCGCGCGGGCGCGCCCGCGTCGGTTCAGCGCACGGGAGGATTGCGCACGCGGGTAACGAATTCCCTGACGATCTTGACCACCATGATCAGTGCAAAGCCGGCGGCGAGCAGAGCGGGGACGTAGGCGTCGGCGCTGAGCGCTAGCCCTGACAACCAGGAAGACAGGGCCCCCGCGACGCCCCAGACGCTCACGCCAGCCGTGCCGTCGAGACTGAAGGTGTAGCCACACTCGCACTGGTAGTAGCCGCCCCCGGCGCTCGTTGGCCTGACTACGTGCCCGCAGATACGGCACCTGCGCGGCTGCTTCGGTTTCCGCTTGAGCCAACTCGCCTTGTCTGTGATCGCGGCTTCGTTGCAGCCGGCACACAGCGCGCGGCCCTCGTTGTCGAACGAGAGTTTCTCGGGGCGCGTGAGCTTGCCGCATCCCTCGCATTCGATGAGGTCTTTTCTGACCACCTCTTCCCCTGCTCTAGCCGCTGGACGATAACATGACCCGGTGCTGCGGCTTCTGTGCACCACGCCGGCCAGCACGAGCGTGCGGCTCGCGGCGCGGCGCTCGGGCCAACGCGGCTCGTCACGGCTTCTGCGCGAGCACGACTATGCGGGGCGAGTTCGTCCCGAAGAAGACGCCGGGCGTCGCCAGATGTCCGCTGGCCTCCGTGACGCGGAAGCCTACGTCGTGCAGGAGCTTGCCGAGTTCGTGCAGGGCGTAGAGCCGCACGGAGTAGTTGCACTCGCGCGTGCGGCCGTCGTCGAGGATCATGGTGCGCTTGACGCGAAGCCGACTGGTAATGAAGTCGACGCTCATGTCGTCCATGCACACGCAGGAATCGCCCTCGTACCAGACCTGGCTCGGCTGATCCATCGCGACGAAATCGCGATTCGCGACGTCGAGCAGGAACATGCCGCCGGGACGGAGCGCCCGGAACACGCGCTGGGCAACAGCCAGGTTCTTCTCTTCCTCGAAGTAACCGAACGTGGTGCCCCAGCAGTAGACGCCGTCGAACATCTCCTCGAAGGCCATCTCGCGCATGTCGCCCTGGAGGAAGTTCAGCTTCTGCCCGCGGTCGTGCGCGACGTCGGCAGCCAGGGCGAGCTGGAACAGGGACAGGTCGTAGCCGACGACACCATAACCGCGGCTCGCAAGCTCGACCGCGTGGTATCCGGCACCGCAACCGAGATCGAGGACCACACCGCCCGGCGCGACGCCCAGCGACTCCTCGATGAAGTTCACTTCGCGGGCGATCTGTTCGTCCGTGTCGCGTGTCGAGGCACGAACGAAGTCCTCGCCGAACAGCTCTTCCCACCACGGCCGCCGCTGCGGCTTGCGCGACACGACCTCGGCGGATGGAGGAGGCGGTGCCTGCTCCTTGCGAGAGCGCGCGGCCTGCCGCGCCGATTCCGAGGGTGGAGGCGGGGGCGCTCCGCGGCGCGGCGGCGGAGGCGGCTTGCCGGACGGCTCCTCGGTTACTTCTTCGGGATTCAAGGAGACGGCGTGCTCGAGCGTGCTCTCGCCCGAATCCGGAGCGACATCCTCCTCGTCGAGCTCCTCCGCGCCCTCGAGCTCTTCGTCGGCGGGCGCGCCCGGCGGCTCGCTGTCGGACGGCACCTCCGGCGGCGCCTCTTCCGCAGCATCGCCGACGTTGATGATCCGCATCGCCATCACGGATGGCGCCGCGACTTCCGCAGACACGCCCTGCGCGGGCACCGCGTCGTCCGGAATGGTGACCATCCGCGCACGGGCTCGCTGGACGGCGCCGGGCTGCGCCTCTTCGGAAGTGTTCGCGACCACCATCGGCGCAGTCGGCCCGGACGCTGCAGCCGGAGGCTCCGACACCGGACGCGGTGGCTCCGACACCGGACGCGGTGGCTCCGACACCGGACGCGGTGGCTCCGACACCGGACGCGGTGGCTCCGACACCGGACGCGGTGGCTCCGATACCGGACGCGGTGGCTCCGATACCGGACGCGGTGGCTCCGACACCGGACGCCCCGCTTCGGGAGGTTCCGAAATCGGAGGCGGTGGCTCCGCTCCACTAGCCGGAGCTTCCGACGCAGCGCCCGGAGCCCCCGGGGGCGGAGGCTGCGAGACCGGACGCTTGGCTTCGGGAGGTTCCGAAATCGGAGGCGGCGGCTCCGCTCCACCCCGTGGGACCGGAGGCTCCGACACCGGACGCGGTGGCTCCGACACCGGACGCGGTGGCTCCGACACCGGACGCGGTGGCTCCGACACCGGACGCGGAGGCGCCGACATCGGACGTGGTGGCGCCGACATCGGACGCGGTGGCTCCGACATCGGACGCGGTGGCGCCGACATCGGACGCGGTGGCTCCGACACGGGGCGCGCACGCTCCGATATGGAACGCGGCGGCGACGAAACGGGCTTGTCGGGAGGCGGCGGCGGCCGCGAGATCGTCGGATTGACCAGCGTGGGCGTGAGCGACGGCGTGCGCGGAGGCTTCAGTGCCACAGCGGCTGCCTGGTCCCTCGCCGCTTCCGTGGCTGGAGGAGGGGTCGAGCGCGCTGCCGGAGTATCGGCCAAGGTCGGCATGCGCCGGCGGTGCGGCTTGGGCGGCGGCACGACCCTGTGCGAGATTGGCGAGGAATCCGCCACGTCTTTGTCGTCGAGCAGTTCCAGGTCCGCGGCGGCGACCTCGGTGTCGGAAGGCGGCGGAGGCGGTGACGACAAGGGCGGCGGCGGCCGCTCCGAGGAGATATCCGGGATCTCCGGCGGTCCCTCTTCGTCGTCGAGGTCCACGTCCACCTCGACGGAGTCGCGGTCTTGCTCGTCGCTCGTCATGACGCCTTCACAAGCGATTGACCGTACCTCACGGGACCGACACCACGCGAGATTGTTGTGCCGGGCTCCAGCAGGACGACAGCCGTCGATCCAAGGTGGAACACGCCGATTTCGTCGCCGCGCTGCACCTCCCGGGGAGGCGCGATCGCATGGTCCCCCGGCGGGACGGCGGGCGCGTCCACGACGCCGACGCTGATGCGTCCAACGATCACCGCACCCACCATCACGACGACAACCCGCCCCACGTCGTTCGTGTCGATGCAGATCGCCACGCGGTTGTTGCGGACAAACAGCCGCGGGATGTGCCGCTCCCCGACTGAATTGACCGGAAATAGATCGCCCGGGATGCCACGCACCAGGTCGATCCGGCCTGCCACGGGTGAGTGCACCCGGTGGTAGTCGCGCGGGGACAGGTACACGACCGCAAACGCGCCGCCGGAAAAGCGAGCGGCCTCCCGGGTGTCGCCCACCAGCTCGCCCACATCGTAGGGGCGTCCTTTGACGAATATGCGCCCACCGGAGTCCACCGGCCCACTGGCCTCCAGCGATCCGTCCGCCGGGCTGACCACCGCGTCGTCGTCGATCTTCCGCGCTCCCTGCCGCAATGGCCGCGTAAAGAACGCGTCGAAGCTGGGATACGGCGTGCCTGCAGCCTCCTGCATATCGACGCCGTAGGCGCGAATGTATGCGCGCGCGATGGCCCGGGACACAGTTGGAGGCAGCTCCTGATCACATAACCGACCTACGGCGTGGCTGATGCGGACGCGGGGAACCATGCGCAGCAGCTGGGCCGCGGTGAAGGTGGCAAGACTCACCGGAAGTCTCAAGATTGTCGCGAGGTTGGGCGCCCCATGGTAGGCGCTGGTCCGGGCCGGGTCAATCGCGCGGAATCCTGCGGGCCGACTCGCACAGGGCCCGTCTCCGCGCGCTGTCGGGCAGCCGTGCCGTGCCGTGCGGGTGAGGGCCGCGAGGTGCCGTCTCGCCCTCGCACGCGGCCTCTTCGGACAGCGGGTCGGCCGAGATCCCGAGCTCGAAAGCCCGCTCGGCCTTCTCGGCATGGCCGGCCGACCGCTGTATCCGACCGTCGATGCCGAACCAGGGCCCGTTCAACATTGCGACGTCACTGATCCCGCCCAGCGCCTTGCCTGCGGCGTCGGCCTGATCGGAACCCAGCAGCGCCCGCGCGGCTCTCCAACGCACCGCAGCCAGCTTGCCGGCCTCGGGAACTGCGGGTGCAAGCTCCTTCGCCGCCGCCGAGCTGTGCCCCCTGTCGAAGAGCAGGTCGCCCAGCCGCACGCGGCGGACGAGATCCTTGCCGGCGTTCTCGTCAGGTCCGTTCTCCGCAGTCGGCCGCTTGGCCGAAAGATCGGACCGGTCGCGCAGGTTGTCCTGCCAGCGCCGGATCCAGACCGCGAGCGGCTCCCCCGTGACGCTGCGCATGGCCGCATCGGCGTTGCCTTGGCCGAGACCCTTCAGATCGAGAAGCAGCAGATGCAGCCCCGGCACGCCGTTCTGGTCGATCCAGTACTCCATGAAGCTGGTCACCTCGGAGAACGCGATCGAGGCGGCTTCAGGCGTCGGCAGCATCGCGATCGAGGACCCGAGCTTGGTGATCCCGACCGAGTGACCCGAGAGCAGAGCGTCGCGCGCTTCGCGATCGGGATCGGGCGTCCTGTCGAAGGGGTGCGGCGGACGCCAGCGGGTCTCTTCGCGTTTCGCGATCCCTTCCTGCAACCACAGCGGCGCGTGATCGCGCGTCGCACGCGAAAGCGCGAGGTGCGTGATCTCGTGCGCGATGGTGTCTTCCCATGGATAGCCTTGCGGCGTCGCGCGCGGCGAGATGATGTTGACGCGCCCCCAGCGGGCGACGGCCACGGTCCCCGTCGTCTCGGCCGCCTTCACGGGAAGCCCGCTGACCGCGGACAGCGAGAACAGATCGCGGACCAGGATGATGCGCAAGGGCCGCGGCATCACAACTCCTAGATCCTGCTCGATCCTGGACCGCGCCTTGGCGGCAATGTCGATGATGTACGGCGCGAGCACCTTGTCGGCGGAGTCCTGCAGTCTGAGCCAGATGCCCTGCTTCTTGTCCTCGATCAGCAGCGAGCCGGCCACGACGCCGGCGCAACCGCGCGCCAACTG
This sequence comes from uncultured delta proteobacterium, assembly GCA_963826085.1. Taxonomy (GTDB): domain Bacteria; phylum Myxococcota_A; class Polyangia; order Polyangiales; family Polyangiaceae; genus CAWDXG01. The sequence continues at coordinate 2,302,521 of CAWGVN010000001.1, forward strand.
GCCGAGCATTTCGCCCTCGGGCGTGTTGGCGAATCGCGGCGCCGAGAGGATTGCCGCGGCTGAATCGCAGTCGCCCAGATAGACGGCCAGCCGGGCGCGCAGGAAGGCTACCGCCTGCGAATCGTCGTTGGTCGCGCCGAGCAGCTTGCGCGCCCGGTCGACGTCCAGCTCGGTGATGGCATCGGCGACGCGCACGACGGGATCGTCCGGCTGCGGAGGCGCGCTGTGCTGCGTGGGAACCGGAACTGCAGCCACGCACAGCACCGCAAGCATCAGCGCGCCGAGATACAGCGCTCGCTTCATTGCAGGAGCCCCTCCGCGTAGCGCTTGACCGCGGGCGAAAGGCGCCCGCCCTTGTCCTTGCCCAGCCCTTCGAGCACCCGCTTGCGGAAATCCTCCGCCTTCTCGGCCTTGCCCTCCTTCGGCACCTCGCCGCCGGTGCGCATTCGCTTGCCCTGGACGCCGTTGTGCGGGCTCTGGTCGTCATCCGAAGGGCTGTCCTCGGGATCCGTCGTCTTGCCGGTTGTGGCCCGCTCGAGCAGGCGCTGCGCTTCGCGCTGGAGAGCCAGTCCCTTCTCGCCGTTGCCCTGCGACAGCTCGCGAGCCGCTTCGCGCATGATGCTCTCGGCACGCTCGAGGCTGTCGATCGCGTCCTCGGGGAACGCCGTCGCGCCATTCTTGCCGCGACCCGCCAGGTTGCCGGCGCGCCGCGCGAAGCCGTTCTCGCCTTCCCCGGCTTTGCCCAGGTTGGATTTCGCGCGCGCCTCCGCTTCGCGCTTCACCTTGGCCAGCTGCTTCTCTGCCCAGTCGAGCTGCTGCTGCAGACGCTTCCTGGCGCCCGCGACATCGCCGTCGAGCCAGTCGCTCGGCAGCTGGCCCTGCTTCGCCTTGCGCTCCGCGTCGTCGAGCGCCGCGATCGCGTCGCGACCGCTCTTGACGGCTTCCTCGAGCGAGAGGCGCTCCAGCGACTGCGCCATCGCTTCCGCCTGCTCGCGCCCGAGCGCAGCAGCTGCCCGCGCCGAGCCAGGCTCGGCTCCGGGTAACGGCAGATCCTGCACCGAGCGGCGGATGGCCTCGGCGTGATCCTGGGCCTCCTTGCGAATCGACTCGAGATCGACCGATTTCTCGGCGTCGGAGAGCGATTGCTGGACGCCCTCGACGGCTCCGGCGTGCTCCTGTGCGAGCTGCTGGAGCTCGCTCTCGAGCTGGTTGAAGCGATCGTCGGCCTGGGAGGCCTTGCCCGAGACCCCACCCCGCCGGCTGCCGGCACCCGATTCCACGCCGCCGCTCGCAGCGGTTGAAAACGACGGGACGGGGCGGCGGAGCCGCTCGGCGAGGTGTTTCGCCGCCAACTCGGCGTGGGTCATGTCGTCTCGCTTGCGCGCGCGTTCGATGCGACCGAGATCGCCCTCTGCGACGCTCCCGATATCCCGTCCCAGCGCGCCGAGCGTGATGAGCTGTTTGCTGCCCGCGTCGAGCGCAACAATCGCCGCATCCAGCCGGCTCACTCCCCGCTCGCGCTGTTCGGAGTCGAGCGCCTGCCGCGCGCCTCCGGCGGCCTCCTCGGCGACGTCGCCGAGGCGCTTCGAGACGACCCCAGCGTCCCGCGAAGCCAGTGCCCCGAGCGCCACGTCGACGGCCAGCACCACGTCCTCGGTCCGCCCCACCATGGACTCGCCGGGACGCCGCGGACGCCTGAGCACGCGCATCTGCCCCAGCAGGAACGAGCGCATCCCGGAGTAGACCGTCAGACCACCGTACGTTCCGTCGACGGCATCCTGCATCTTGTCGGCGACGCTCTGCGCGCGCTTTCGCTCCTCACGAGCACGATCCCGGCGCTCGGTCGCGGTGGGCTTGTCGGGCGCATCGAGCTGCCAGGCCAGAAGATCGGTAGCCGCATCCCGCGCAGCGCGCAGTGCCGCATAGCGTGCGGCTTCTGGCTCGCCGACGGCAGGAGGCAAGAGCGTGATGGGAGCGCTCCTGCCCCACTTCGGCGCGTGCAGCGGATTGTTGTCGCGAGCCTCCACCGTCACGATCACCGGCAGGAACATGCGCCGGAGAAACGGATCGCGAGGCGTCAGCGCGTATCCACCGCTCTCGAACGTGCTGTCACCGTCGAACCGGCCCAGCACGCGGCGATCCTCGCGGTCGCCCGCGCGCAGCACGAGGTCGATCTCCCGGAGGCCGTGGTCGTCCGACGCGGCGTAGCGGATCGCCAGCCGGCTGATCTTGGCGAGATGCAGCGTCTTCGGCGCGCCTTCGACCTGTACCACCGGGGGCTTGTCGGGCATCGCGCTCACGTCCAGCGACTCGGGCTCGGGCACCAGCACGTCGCCGAAGCGGGCGGCAACCTGGAGCTTGGCGCTTCGATCGAGCTTCCAACGGGCGACGACACCGCCCGACCCGTCGTCGGAAAACGGCACCTCGCGCTTCCCGTCGGTCAGAACCAGATGCCGCCCCTTTCTGAGCGGGATGCCACGCACCGTGAGCGTGCTGCCTTCGGGTTGCTCGGCAACGAGGTCGGGAAACAGCAGACGCGCGTTGGTGCGCAGATAGCCGGGCGGCTGCGCCGTGAACCGCACGTAGTCGAGCCAAGGTAGCGGAAGCGGCGCACGGCCGCCGTGGGCGACAAGCACGTCGAGGCCTTCGACCACCTGGTACGGCCCGACCGCCACCGATGCGATTGCCGCGCCGAGCAGACCCAACGCCGCCCAGCGCCAGCGCAGCGCGCGGCGCTCCGCGCTCCGCTCGACTGCGGCAAGCGAAGCGCGCGCCAGCAGCCGTTCGTAGTGCAGGCGCGCCAGGTCCGCCGAGCCCGCGCTCTGATCGACGCCGGTGCGCTCGACCAGCGACACCGCACGCAGCGTCCGTTCCGCCAGACCGCGGTTCGTGGGCACGAGCACGCGCCGGATGGTGCGCCGGATATCCGACCAGTCCCTTCGCTCCCGAACCGAGCGCCAGAGCAGCAGAAACAGCGCCAGCAAGAGCAGCACCAGCGCGGCGGCGCGCGTCCAGGGCGTGCCCAGCCGCGCGAGGTGGGCGCCCCCCAGCAAGGCCGCCAGGACCAACGCACCGAGAGCACGACGCGATGCGCCGCCGACGCGCGAGTGCCACGCGTCCGCGAGCTTCTGGAGTGCGCCAGTAACCGCCACGCGCGAAGTCTAGCGTGCTTCCCTCCCGCCCACCCGCCCCCGCTCGCCGGCCGGCCCCGGGGGCGGCGCCAGGGCGCTGCGGGATGCTAGCCTGGGGGCGATGGCGGACGTGTCACGCCTGAAGCGGGTGCTGCTGTCGCTCCCCGAAATCGCGCTCCGCGTCGGGTGGCTCTCGGGTCAGCTCGCCGAATGGCCGCTCTATCACGCCGCCGGGCAGCTCGACGCGCTGTGCGAGGAAGCGGAAAGCTCCGAGCCGGACGCGCGCGAAGCGGTAATGGCCGCTGCTCTCTTGTTCGTCGGTCTCGGCGAGTGCCGGCTCATCGAACGCCTGCGCGAGGAGGCGGCCGGGCGGCGGCTCCTGAGCCTGGACCGACTGCTGCGCCGCGGACCGCCGGCGCCGGTGTACGGGCGGCGCATCGACGACCTGCCCGTCCCGGATTACGGCACCGGTCGCGAGCTCACGGTGGGCGAGCGGCGCAGCCTGGCACGGCGCCCCGATCGCCGCGCCTTCGACCGGCTGCTCGCGGATCCGCACCCGCTCGTCATCCGGCAGCTGCTCGAAAATCCGATGGTCACCGAAGAAGACGTGGTGCGCCTGGCAACGCGGCGCCCGGCACGGCTCGAGGTGATGCGCGAGCTGGCGCAATCGCCGCGATGGCTCGCGCGACCACGCGTGCGCATGTCGATCCTGCTGAATCCGGGCTCGCCGCCGGAGATGGCCGGCCCGCTGCTCGTCCTGTGCACGCGCGGCGAGCTCGGCCTGGTGATGGAGAGCACGGACGCACCGGGCGTCCTGCGCACGACGGCGCGCGAGCTCAAGCAGCGGCGCCCACCCCTGCGCCAGACCGACGACGCGCCGCTGCAGTAGTAGCCGGCCCTCGCCTCGCGGCAGTGCGGCGACGGCCCTAGCCCTCTTCTTCTTCTTCGATGCTCCAGCGGAGCAGCGCGCCGATGCTGATCTCGTAGGCGCAGCGGTCGCACAGCGGGGGCTCCTCGTAGCGGACCTCGTCGCCCCGGGTCCACACGAACAGGCCCGCGCCCCCGGGCTCGCCGGAGAACGTCCGCCCGCAGCTGTCGCAGTGGAAGCTCCGTTCCGCCGCTGATTGGGCGGCGGCATCATCCGTCGCGGCGACGAGCGGGGCCTGGGGGGGGACAGCCATGTGCGGGGGAGTATAGCCCGACGGCACGTGCGAGCACGCAGCAACGACCGCAGCTCAGAAAGCCTCGCCGGCAGTGAGGTAGAACCCCATCGGGCGGGCGTCCGGCGACCACGCGGCATCCGCCCTGAGCACGAACGCTTTGCCCTGCTGCAGTCGCAGCCCGCCACCAATGCCGTAGTGCAGACCGAGCGACCGACCGTCGAGCTCGGGGTGCGACGTGTAGTCCGCCCATACGCGACCGGCATCGAAGAAGGCGGCGGCTCCAAGACGGAACTGCTTGCCCAGCATGCTGAAGTCGTAGAAGGGGATGCGCGCTTCGACGTTGCCGAGCAGCTTGAGCTTGCCGGCGTAGCGCCCCGCGGGAACGCCGCGTACGCCCTTGCTGCCGCCGATCGCGCTCGTATCGTCGATGCGCGACAGCTCGTACATCGGCGGATGACCGAACAGCGCGTCGCCCACCAGCCGCATCGCCAATGTCAGGTGGTTCGGGATCACCGTCCTGTACAGACGCAGCGTCAGGTTCGCCTCCGCGTAGCGATACGGGAAATGCGACGAGCCGCCGGGGCTGAAGCGCACCTGGAACTTGTCGTACGCGCCTCTCGTAGGTTCGATCTCGTTGTCTCGCGTGTCGTACATGAGCGCGTACTCGAAGAAATCCACGGCGGAATCGCGCGGATGGTTGAGCAGAGCGCGAACCTCCGGATCCGGCGAGGCGATGTCCTGGGCGAGCTTCGAGTCCGGGGCGATCTGGTACGAGTTCTGTGTGTAGCTGTTGCCGATACGGACGAAGAACGGTCCGCCGACATGCAGTCGGAGCTTGACCCAGAAGGTGGGATGGGTGCGCGTGTAGTCGTAGTAGCCGGGCGCGAACTGGCCACGCGGCAGCCGCTCGCTGGCGTTGCCCAGGCCGTAGTAGTGCACGGGATCCTGGCGCGTCCAGGAAGCGCGGGCGTCGAGCCGCGCCTTGCCGCCAGCGAGCCACGGCAGGCTCAGCTTCAGGTAGTAGTCCTGACAGGTGAGATGTCCGCCGGAACCGTTCCCGCCCTGCTTGAACATGGTGACACTGCCGCCTTCGAGCCGCCACTTGTACGGCGCGTAGCCCGGGCCCACGCGCGCGACCGCGCCGAGCAGCCCTCCACCGAACCCCACGTCGCTGGTCCCTCCGACCCACGGAAACAGGTCGACTTCGGTGTGCGCTTTGTCCTGGCTGGTCTGGGCGCCGGCGACGCGGGCAACGAGCATCACGGCGATGCAAAGGATGCTCGACGGCCACCGCATCATGCGGGGCTTCTGCGTGGTTCAAGACGCGAGCGCCCCGTGCGTGCGTGCAACAAAGGAGTCGGGGGGAGGGTCCTTGCTGCCAGTCACGCGAGTGTAGCTGGCCGCGATAGGAGTGTCGAAGCGCGAACGACGCCGATGCTCGCAGACCGCGTGGCCGATCACGCAACGCTTTTGCAGAATGCAAACCCGGGTGCGATGCCGTGCTGCGTGTCCGTCGATGTGTGCGCTCCGCTCGATACAGCAACGCGTCATCCGCCGTTGCAGAGCGCCACACCGGTCGCAGTGCCGACGGACTATTCCGCGGGCGCTGGCGCCGCTTCCGCCTCTTTGGCGACCTCGGCCGTCGCCCCGCGCGCGTCGCCGATACCGCACGAGAGCGCGAGCAGCTCCACGACGTCGAGGTTCTTGACCTCTTCTTCCTTCGACTCGGCCTTGATGCCGTCGGTGAGCATCGTCATGCAGAAGGGGCAGGCGCTGGCGAGCGTCTTGGCGCCCGTGCCGAGCAGCTGCAGCGTGCGTTTGACGTTCACGCGATCCTTGTTCTGCTCCTCCATCCACATCTGCGCGCCGCCAGCGCCGCAGCAGAGGCCCTTGTTCTTCTTCCAGTAGTCGACCTCGACCAGCTCGACGCCCGGAATGCTCCTCAGGATCTCGCGTGGCGAGTCGTAGATGTCGTTGTAGCGACCCAGGTAGCAGGAGTCGTGGTAGACGACCCGCCCCTTGACCGGCTTCTTCGGCGCGAGCTTCCGCTCCGCGACGAGCCCGAGCAGGTAGTCGGTGTGGTGGATCACCTCGTACTTGCCGCCGAAGTCGGGGTATTCGTTCGACATCGTGTTGAAGCAGTGCGGGCAGGTGGTGAGGATCTTCTTCGCGCCGCCCTGCTCGCGGTAGCCGTCGATGGTGGCGATGTTCGCCTCGGCGAGCATGGTGAACAGGTACTCGTTGCCCGCGCGGCGTGCGGGATCGCCGGTGCAGGTCTCCTCCTCGCCCAGGATGGCGAAGTCCACGCCCGCTTTCTTGAGCAGGCTGGCGGTGGCGCGCGCGATCTTCTTGGCGCGGTCGTCGTAGCTGGCGGCGCAACCGACCCAGTACAGCACCTCGGCCTTGGGGTTGTCGGCGAAGGTCGGCACGTCGAGCCCTTCGGCCCAGTTCGCGCGGTCCATGCGCGACAGGTTCCACGGGTTGCCGTTGACCTCCATGCCTTCAAACGGCTTGTTCAGTTCGGCCGGGAACTCGCCCTTGATGACGACCAGATTGCGTCGCATCTGCACGATCTTGTCGACGTAGGTGATGAAGACCGGGCACTGCTCCTCGCACGCGCGGCAGGTCGTACACGCCCAGAGCACGTCCTCGTGGACGACGTTCGGGACCAGATCGACCGGCTTGTAGTCGGCGCCGTCTTCCTTCTTCTCCTCCCCTTCGCTCGCCTCGGCGGGCTCCGCCTCTCCGCCCTCTTCGCCTTCCTTTGGCTTGAGCTCCTCGAGGCTGTGGCGGGGAAGCTTGTCGCCGAGCGCCAGGAACTCCTCCTGCCGCGCGTACAGCTGATCGCGCAGATCGAGGGTCAGATGCTTGGGGCTGAGGATCTTGCCGGTGGTGTAGGCCGGGCAGTTGTCCGAGCAGCGCCCGCACTCGGTGCAGGTGTAGAAATCGACGATGTCCTTCCAGGTGAAGTGCTCGATGCGCGCATAGCCAATCGGCGAAGCGAGCATGTCCTCCTTCTCCATCGCCTTCTCGACCATCCCCATCAGCTCTTCGGTGTTCTTCGCGATGGGGCGCAACCGCCCGCGGGGCGTCTGATCCGCCATGTACACGTTCGGGATGGCGGTGATGATGTGGAAGTGCTTCGTGTAGGGCAGGATGTTCAGGAAGATCAGGACCAGGGTGGCGTGCGTCCAGAAGCCGGCATGCGCCAGCACGATCAACGTTGCGGGCGAGGCGCCCTGGATCCAGGTCGCAATCAGCGAGCTGCCGGGCGTCGGATACGCGCGCCAAGCGATCTCCTCCGGCTTTCCAAACGGCGCGACCACGGTGGCGGCGCTCTTGCACCAGTCAGCGGCGCCGGCGCCCGCGCACGCCGACGCGTGACGCAGGTTCAGCACCGACGCCGAGCCCACGTAGAGCATATCGGCGACCATCATCACGGCGATGATGCCGAGGATCGCCAGGCCCTCCCAGCCAAGCGCCATGCGCTTCTGCGGCTTGATGACGCGGTAGTAGAAGAAGATCGCGACGCCCACGAGCACCAGGATCAAGAACAGCTCCTTGATGAACTCGTAGATGTGCCCGAGCGGAATTCCGGCCACGGGCTGGGGCCCGAAGATCCAGAACTCGAAGCCCGGATAGAAGCCGCGCCCCCACAGGATCAGGGTGTTGAGCAGCAGCACCATGAACCCGAGGAAGATCAGGTTGTGGGCCAACCCCGCGGTGAAGTAGTAGCGCAGCCGCTTCTGGTAGAAGGCGAAGACGAACACGCGCTTGATGCGGCGGCCGATCAGGTTGAAGCGGCTTTCCTGGGTCGGGCTGCCGACCATCATCAGCCCCCAGCGGCGGTTCGCGCTCCAGGCGAACAGCCCGACCAATCCGAGGATGATGAGAGCCATCGCTACCGGGTTCATGAGGACCTCTTCTGCCGCTTCATCGAGGCTGGCCGCGGCGCGGCCCGATCCGGGCGGGAGGATGCTCCGCGGGAAAGAGCCACCCGCAACAACGTCACGATCCGTATGCGGTTATTGCGCTCCGCGTCAACCGCTCCCTGTCCGGCCAGCGGACCATCATCAGGCCAGGCCAGGTGCGCTAGGCGTAGCCCAGGACGCGTAGCAAGATCAGAAGCAAGATCCAGATGATGACGATCACGGCGGCGATCACCACTGTTCTCGAATAGCGGCGGGCTGCCAAAGCGGCGGGCCTCTCCGACGGAGGCGCGGCCACCACCATGGGGCGGGCCGAAACCCGCCTGACGCCCGGATCGGGTTCGTCGCCGGCCAGCACCGAGAGCATCAGCACCCCGCGCGGCAGATCCGAACCCTCGTCGGGCAGTCCGCCCTGCTTCGGGATCCGCACCACCACGCCGCGCTTGCCGGAGGAGGGCGGATCCTCGGCCACCGGCCGACTGGGCAGCTCGACCTCGACGACCTCGGGCGGTTCGCGCCGCCCGCGCATCGTGATCGCGCCCGAGCGCCCGCAGCGATCGCAACCGCCGCCTCCGCAGGCCGCGCAGCTCAGGTTTCGCGGCAATTCCAGCTCGATCCTCGCGCCCTCGTCGAGCCACGCCCCCGGAACCTGGATCCGGTGGATGACGTCCGGCCCCCGCGGAACATCGACGGCGCCGGTTACCCGGCCGAGGACTTTTGCCACAACCGTACAGGCTACCAAGCTTTGCCGCGCAAGAACACGAAAAGCACCGGAGAATTGTCAGGAGGCTAGAGGCGGATGTCGAGCTCGCGCTCCTGTTCCGGGCGGTCGAGCTCGAGCTCTGCGGAATAGGTCTTGGGGCCGACGCGCGCGCCGAACCGGACGCGTACCGGCGGGTCCTCGCCGCCCAGCTTCTCGAGACGAATGCGCACGCGATACAACCCGCGCACCGGATCGCCTTCTTCGAGATAGACGTTCTCCATGTTCTGGCCGTGGCAGTCGTCGTGGCGCCCCGGACAGTCGCGTTCCTTCACCAGACCGCTCGCCGCCACGCGCCCGACCTCGACGAGCTCGCCGTTCGGGTCGGTCACGTTCAGATCGACATCGGCGCTGGGCTTGTCCCAGGCGATCGCGAACTGGACGATGCCCGTGTGGACGCCGCAGCCTTCATCGATGATGCCGTTGCAGTTGTCGTCGACGGCGTTGAAGCAGAGCTCCGGACCGGTCGGCGTACACGCGCGCTCCACGACCACGCCCGGCGACGCACTGAGCTGCCGCAGCGAAGGCCCGGGGTGTCTGGGCGGGGGGAGGTGCCGGGTGCCGCACCCGGAGAGCAGAACCAGAGCCGCAAACAGCGCGCCCGACGACAGGCGCCGCGGTCCGGAGGGCGAGCGCCTCCGGACCTTTCCAGCGCCGGGTCGGTTCACTTCTTGCTGCCCTTGCCCTCCGGGATCTTCACGCCCACCACGACCTTGGGATTCATCAGATCGTGATAGGCGGCGCTGGCCAGCTTGCCGGTCTCGCCAGGCGCATCGCGCAGCGCGAGCAGCACGCCCTGTTCCTTCATGAACTTCAGCGTGCGGATGGCGCCTTCGCGCTTTTCCTTGTCGTCGCCCTTGGCCATCTGCCAGAGCCGATAGCGGAGCACGACGCGAGTGAACGAGTGCGGCCCGTTGTCGAACAGCAGGTTGTCGAACTGCTTCATCAACATCACGCGCGCCCACTCCTGCGCGGTCTTGTCGATCTCGACGTGGGAGATGGCGACGGCGTTGTCGACCCAGCGGAAGAGCCGGCCCTTCTCCAGATCCTCCGTCGACCAGTAGCCGAAGGTGTCGTACCAGAGGTCGCCCAGCTCCTCGAGCGCGGCCTTGTCCTTGCCGGAATACAGGGCCACGGCGCGGGCTGCCACGTCGGGAGTGCCGCCCAGGATCAGCGCCAGCGCCGCGTCGTTCATCAGCGCGTCGTTCTTCATCATGTCGAACAACTTGCCCTGCACGTCCGCGTCGAGGCCGGCCATGCCGATGGCACGCGCGATCTGGTGGCGCTCTTCCAGAGACGCATCCGGCGTGAGCAGCTTGAGGAGCGCCGGCGAGGTGCCGGGCACAGGGCGCGTGATGAGCGTGTCGAGCAGGCAGGCGCGGATGAACTGGTCCGCCTTCTCCGTCTTGTCGTGCTCCTGGATGGTCTTGGCGACCTCGAGCATGTCATCCGGGTTGGCGACCCACGCCATCGCATCGCACGCCGCCATGCGCGACTGCTCGTTGTTCTTGGTGTCGAGAACGTAGGTCATGAGGGGCTTGAAGGCCTTCTCGTCGCCCCACTCCGAGAAGCCATGGGCCGCGCCCACGCCCTCGGCGCGGAGCGCCATGCCGAGGATTGCCTCGCCGCCCTGGAGCAGCCCGGCCATGGTCGCGTCCACGTCCTCCGGACGCCGCTTGAGCGCCTTGATCATCCAGTCCCAGGACGGCTTGTCCTTCATCCAGCCTTCGTAGCGCAGCGCACTCTGCGCAATGACCCACTCCTCGGGCATGGGCGGCTGCTGGCCCAGCTTGGGCAGCTCGACCTTGGGGTTCGCCCAGTCGCGCAGCGCCTTGAGATCCTTGTCCGAGCCCATGGCTGCCAGCGCGCGCAGACCGTTGGCGTGCGGGGACGGCATCTGGTGGATCCAGAAGATGACGGCGTCGGCCGACTCGTCCGCGATCTGCTGCCGCTTGTCCGGATGCAGCACGGCAAGGTCGGCGATCATGCGCGCGGCAACCACGCGCTCCTCGTCGTCACGCTTGAGCATCTGCTCCCAGTCATACTGGTCGCTGTAGATCTTGAGCGGGTCCATGCGCAGGCGTCGGGCCAGCGTCGGAACGGCGCGCACGTCGCCCACCTCGGCCATGGCAATCGCGGCCTCCGTCTGCCAGTGGATGTGAGGCTTCGGGTCGCCGTCCAGGTACTTGAGCAGGTAATCGCCGCCACGCGGGTCGGCGAGATCCCTGATCATCGAGAAGATCTCCTTCGTCTGGTACCAGGCCTTCTTCACGTCGCTGTGGTCGATGGCCTGCAGCGCCAGCACCAGACCCTGGTCGCCGATGCCGTCGCGCAGCGCCTCCAGGTACTTCTTGCGGCTGTCCTTGTCAGCGTCCCTGAGCGCGTCGAGCAGCGGCTGGCGTGCGCGCTGGTCGCCGATCTTGCCGAGACCAGGAGCCGCCTGGCGCGCGACCTCGGCGTCCTTGTCCTTGACCAGCTGGATCAGCACATCGGTGTACTTCGGGTCCGCCTTGCGCGACAGCACGGTGGCCACGAGCTGGCGCACCGCATCGCTCTTGTCCTTGGAGAGGCTGGCAAGCTTGTCGAGGCTCATCAGCTTGACGATCATGTTTGGGTCGAACGCCACGCCGCCGCCCAGCCGTTCCACCTTGGAAAGGTGCCCGAGGCGGTAGAGCTTCATGACCTCGTCGAGGGCGCGCGAATCGCCAAGCACCACCTCCGCCCACGCGATCTGCGGTCGCGATGCGAGACCGGCGGTCTTGAGGTGCTTGAGCAGCGGGTCCTTCGCCTTGTCCGCCATTGGCGAGCCGTACGCGGCAAGCGCGGTCGCTGCCATGGCCACGACCCGCGGCTCCGTGTCGTCCAGCGCCTTGATCGCCAGATCGACGCCCGCGGGGTCCTTCGCCCAGGCAAGCTGCTTGAGTGCCTCCATCCTCAGCTCGCCGCTGCGGTCGGAAGCGGCCCACTCGCGCCACTTCGGGATCTGCTCGGCTTTCGGCAGGACGAAGATCGCCTTCTTCTGTGCTTCCGCCTGCTCTATCGTAAGCTTCTTCGCGTCCTGCTTCACGCCGATGGCAAGGAACGCGATTCCGCCGACGACCACCAGGATGCCGACGATGATGGCGATCGGACCGATTCGCCCCTTCTTGAAGTTCCCGTCACCGATGTCGAAGCCTCCACCGCCAGCAGGCGCTCCGCCCCCAGGAGGAGGACCAGCGGGAATGTCGTCATCATCGTCCGGCGGCCACTTGGCCAGGTCGACGCGCCCGATGGGCGGAGGCAGCGGACGGGGAACCTCATGGAGGTTCGGCAGGTTGGGGTCGAGCATGGATCCTCCGACGACGCGTGGCTGGGATTCCTTGGCGCCGATTCGCGCCGCACGCGGGCCCGGGACACGAGCCGCCGCGACCTTATCCCATGAGAGCGCAGGCGGGGAGCCCGGCAGTGCACCACGGCTGATCGCGGACATCGGCCGTCGCGCCCGGGGCGGAAATCTACCGCGCGGCTGGACCCGAGCCGGGAGCACGGGATGACGGACCCGAGCGCGGCAGCGGGCGCTCCGGCCTCGGGCTGGCGGCGACCTCTGGTCGTCGCCGTCCTGACGACCGGCCTCGTGACCGTGCTCTCCTACGGGCTCCCCGACCGGTTCGCGGCAACCGGCGTCGGGATCGCTTTCCTTGCGGTGACCTGGTTTCTGGCCCTGCGGCACGACGAGGACAACTCGCGCGTGCGCCACTTCGGGCTGTCGCTCGGCGGCGTGCTGGAGACCGAGCCGCTGTCGTGGCGGCGCATCGGTGGTGACGCGCTCCGAGCGGTCGGCTGGGCGCTGCTCGTGGCCGCGATCGTGTATCCGCTGTTCTGGGCGGGCTGGGTGTGGTGGTGGAAACCGCCTCACGGCTTCGTTCCCGCACCGCCGCCTTCACTGGGAAACGACGTGCTCGGCCAGCTCCTGGTGATCGCGCTGCCGGAAGAAGCGTTCTACCGCGGCTACCTGCAGACCGCATTCGACGATGCGTTCCGTTTCCGCGTGCGCGTGCTCGGTGCGGAGCTCGGACCGGGGCTCGTCATCGCCAGCTTGCTGTTCGCCCTCGGCCACATCTGCACCGAGGTCAACGTGAACCGCCTCGCGGTGTTCTTCCCCGCGCTGCTCTTCGGCTGGCTGCGCTGCCGCACGCGCGGCATCGGCGCCGGCCTCACCCTGCACGCCATGAGCAACCTGCTCACGGCGTACCTTGCGCATAGCTACGGGCTCCTGCATTAGTGTTGAATGAGGCACACATGACCGAACCCGAGACTGTCCTGACGTTCTGGTTTGGCGAGGGGCGCTCCGAAGCCGAGCTCTTCGCGCTGCAAGCACACTGGTGGAAGAAGGACCCGGATTTCGACGACTCGATCCGGAGCCGATTCGAGAGCGCGGTGCAAGCTGCGGGGGTAGGATCTTTCGACGCCTGGCGCGATGCGCCTCGCTCGTGCGTGGGGTGGGTCATCCTCCTCGACCAGTTCCCGCGCAACCTCTACCGGGGCACCCCGCGGGCGTTCACGTACGACGTACAGGCGCTCGCTGCGTCCCTGCACGCACAGACAGCCGGGCTCGATGCCGGGCTGCCCTGCGCGCTCCGGCAGTTCCTGTACATGCCGATGATGCACGCGGAAGACGCGCGCGTGCAGGAGCAGTGCGTGCAGGCCTTCGAGCAGCTCGCCGCGGAAGCACCGGACGAGATCAGGGAGACCTGCCAGAACACAGTTGATTTCGCGCGCCGCCACGCCGGGATCGTCGAGCGCTTTGGACGCTTTCCGCACCGGAACGCCATCCTCGGGCGCGCGAGCACGGACGAGGAGACGGAATTCCTGAAGCAACCCGGATCGTCGTTCTAGACCCGCCTGCGCGCACTACGCGAGCAGACCGCGTGGCGCGTCGCAGCCTCGTTACCCGCCCGCTGCGCGGGTGCACGACATGGGGGCGACGCGCAGGTCCCCGTAGTCCGATGCGAACACGTACGATGCACCCAGAGCGTCGGCGGGCACGTAGACGAATTGCTTGTTGTACGGGATCGAGCTGGCCCAGCCGCTGACGCACGGCTTCCGGCCGGGGCGGAAGCGGACCAGTATGTGCGCTGGCAGCGGGTTCCGCTGGAGGGGCTCGTCGAACCCGCCGATGCTGACCTCGCTCACGTTGCGCAGCCACGCCACAACGCCGCCGCTAGCCCCCGGCTCGCAGGCCCGGTCGAAGACATCGCCGAGCGAGTCCGCCGTGACGCGCCCGACCACCAGCGGGTCGGGCTTCACCCGCAGCAGCACAGCGTACGCAGCCGTGACCGGCTCTTTCGACTTCGCGGTGATCACGTCGACTCCGATCGCCGGTGCCCCCTTCCAGGTCCCGAGCCTCGTCGGGCCGCCCGGAGACCACTCGACCGATCCCGTACTGTCGGCTAGCGACCTACCCGGACGATCCGCGTACGTTCCCGCTTCCGCGCTGTCGCCGTCCCACACGACCGGTCTCGTGGCGGACCCCACGATGTCGCGGGAGTCCTGATTCAGCCGGGGGAGCGCTTGCCGGCGGATCTGTCCGCCCGCGTCCACGACGAACGCCGGCGCGCCCGACCCGGACGGCCGATACCAGGCCTGGCCGTCGACCCAGCCGATCTGCGGCGAGACCACGGCGCCGTCCATGAAGCGCCCGACCGTACCGAGCCGGCTGCGACGCACGGCACGACTGGCAAGCTCGTAGCTCCCGAGCTCCACCGACACCCTGGGCTTTTTCGGGTTGTCGATCTCCGTCTCGGTTTCGCGGGCAACAATGACGGCCTCGGGCGTGACGCGCGAGCGCATGTAGCGAATGGCTTCGACGTCCTTCGACCGGGGCGAAAGCAGCCGCTCATCGAGCTTCGTGCCGTCGCGCAGTCGTCCCACCAGATGGGCCGTGCCGTCGTCGTCCCACGTCAGCCAGCGCACGGCACCCCCGATGGAGTACGAGTCGGCAAGCGACGAGTTGTCCACCTTCCGGCCCACCGGCTCCATCGGGCCCATGACCTTGCAGGCGAGCCTGCCGATGGGAAGCTCGCTCCGCGGTGGGAGCGGCGCCGAGGGCGATACGGGCTTCAGCGGTGGGGCAGCTGCGCCCAGGCGCCAGCCCAACCGGATGCGGTGGCCGATCTGGCAGCCGTGCTCGTTGCAGTGGTCCGTCAGCGCAGCGTTCGGATCGCCCTTGGGAAACGGCGGCGCGTCGTCGAGCTTCGTCCAGTTCAACCCGCCGTCGGCCGTCTCGTAGACCTGACCCGACGCGTGGACCGCGATCCCGCGCTTGCCGTGGCGCAGTAACTCCTTGGTTCCGCGCGGCACGCGATCGCTGATCTTCTCCGGCGGGGCGCCGGGGTCCGACGGATCGAGCGCGAGGTAGCCCAGGTTGTCGGCCAGAACCCGGGGCTGGCCGCCGATGTCGGCCAGCGTCGCCGACACGATGCCTTGCGTTCCCAGACGGACCGGTGCGGGGATGGGCTTATCTCGCGTCACCCGCGCGTAGTAGAGGTCGCCGGCCTCCGGGTACACCAGGTGCAGCACATCGCCGATCTCGAGCGCGTTCCAGTCCTGATCCAGATCCGGCTTGGTGATCCTGACGGGCTTGTCGCCCGTCTTTTTCCTGACCCGCCCCGCGACCATCAGCCACCCGCCCGGGCCTGCCACCAGCCGGGCAGCCCAGCGGGTCGAAACATCGAGATCGGCAACTTCCTGATGGAACTGCGCTCCACCCATGCTGCTCCAGAGCGTCAGGTGAAAGTGGTGGCGACGCCCTCGCAGGCAGCCCACGTAGCTCGTGTCGGCGAAGGCGGCGACGCGCAGCTCGCTGCAGCGGCCGGGTGCCTCCAGCTTCTGCCAACCGGGCGCCTGTCGGCTGCCGAGCGGCAGGATCGCCGCAGTGACCGTGCCGTGCCCGCCCAGACGCGCGAGCACCACGCGATCGCGCGCCAGATACTGGACCAACGACACGGCCGGTCCCGCGATGGCGCGCATCGCTTCCTTTTGCAGGCGGTCGCCGACCAGCCTGTACCATCCGCGTCGCGGAGCGCCCCCTGCCCATAGCGAGCCGCCATCGCCGACGGCGAGACGCACGACAGCGCCGCCGGGGCCGGTCGCTTGTTTCCACGTGGCACCGTCGTCCGTGGTGACCCAGAGCGCCTGCGGATTGGTGAGCAGCAGGCCGTGGCCCTGTTGGTTCATCACGATGTCGACGGGAACGCCCACGACGTTCTTCGCGGCCGGTTTCCAGGTCCGGCCGAGGTCCGTGCTGCGCAGGATGCTCCCCGAGCTCGCGACGGTCACAAGCGCCCGGCGCCCCGCGGCGGACGCCACACCGTGCGGTTGCGGCGCGGCGTACTCCATGACCGGCGGTCCGAGCGGCGTCGTCGTGACGGATACCGCTCCGGATGGCCGCACGAACCCGAAGCGATCGCCGACGTGGGCCGGCGCGCCCGGCGCGTAGAACTGCGATAGCGTCACGGCGCTCGGCAGCGCGCCGCGCGGAACAAGCGCACGCTCACCGACCGCCGACGTATACAGCGTGCCGCCGCCCGCCTCGACAGCGCCATCCCACGACAACGGCGTGCCGCCGAGCAACCAGCGCACGGGGTTCTGCGGCGGCTTCTTCGCCGGCGGCGCCGCATCGCGCTGCATCTCGCGCGCTGTGCCGATGCGCGGCTTTGCACCGCCACACGAAAGCCCGGTCGCCACGGCACCCGCCAGCAGCAAAGCAAATCCGACCTGCCTCATCTGGCGATGATGCCCGCAAAGGGGGTGCATTGGCCACGAAAACGCGCCCCGCGTCGAGATGCCGCTCGAGGGAGCAGCGCATGCACGCGGATCGTCTAGCCCCGCGCACCGAAGCGCGAAGGAGAGAACAGCTCGAGGGGCGCGTCGCTGGATCCGTCGAGCGCGAGATCGGCCAGCACCCTGCCGAGGATGGGCGCCAGCTTGAAGCCGTGCCCGCTCATGCCCGCCGCGAACGCGACGCGGCCGATGCCGGGGTGCAGCCCGACGACGAAGTGCTCGTCGGGAGTCATCGTGTACATGCACGCCGCGTGGCGCACGACTCGCGTCCGGGCCGACGGCAGGTAGCGCTCGACGAAAGCGCGGACGCGGCGCGTGTCGCTGCCGTGCAGGGTGCGGTCGAGCGCGTCGGGGTCGTCGATGGGATCGCCGCCGGTGTGCTCGGCGATCTTGACGAGGCCGGGCTCCAGCGCGGGGAAGCCGTAGAAGAACGCCTCGCCGTCGTCCGCCGGCACGTGGAACCCGAAAGCCGGCGAGCCGTCCTCGACGCCGTACGCCGCGGGGTCGGCTTCCAGCCATAGCTGCACCTTGCGGCGGACCACAAGCGGCAGCCCGAGGTCGGCGAGCAGGCCGCCCGACCACGCGCCCGCCGCGACAGCGACGCATCCCACCGACCAGGTTCCACTCGAGGTGTGCACCTCGAGCCCGCCCGGCGCGGCGGAAAAGCCCGTCACCTGCGCGTCGGCGACGAGCGTCGCGCCGCGTCGCTGCGCGGCGGCGCACTGCTGCCGCACGCACTCCTCGACGTGGAGCAGCCCCGCGTCCCGCTCGAACACGACGTTCGAGCTCGTCCGGGATCGCGAAACCCGGAAACCGCCGGCGCGCGGCGGCGGCGTCGAGATCCTCGAGCGCCACGCCGTGGATCGCGCGAGCCCTGCGGACACCGTCGATGACCGCGCCATTCGCCGGCCCGGCGAGCAGCACGCCGCATCGCTCGAACAGCTCGACGCCGCTCTCCTCCTCCAGCCCGTCCCACAATGCGTACGCGCGTTCGAGCAGCGGAACGTAGTCCGGATGCTCGAAGTACGCCTTGCGGATGATCCGGCTCTGGCCGTGGGAGCTGCCGCGCGAATGCGCAATGCCGTGCGGTTCGAAGGCGACTACGCTCGCGCCGCGGGCGGCAAGCTGCCAGGCAGCCGCGCTGCCGACAGCGCCCAGTCCGATCACCGCGGCGTCGGCGCTCGGCATGGCTCCCTCATCACGTTCGCCTACCCTCCCCTATCCTGAACGTCAACGGAGGCGCCTTGACGGCTCGCCGCGGCGTGGCGCACGCTCGCGCCGATGGCGAGCATCAACCCCACGCCCGAGCAGATGCAGGCGTTCATGTCGGCGCCGCTCGAAGGTCCAATCCTGATGGTGAACCTGCTCTGCTTCAAAGCGGAAGGCGGGCGCGAGGAGTACCTCGGCTACGCACAGCTGGTCGGACCGCACCTGGCGCGCGTCGGCGGCCGCGTCGTCTTCCACTCCTCGGCCAAGGCGACGGTCATCGGCGACGACGCCTGGGACGAGGTGCTGATCGTCGAGTACCCGTCGCGACAGGCGTTCCTCGACATGGTCGGAAACGAGGACTACCAGGCCGCCGCCAGGCATCGCACCCACGCCCTCACCGACTCGCGGCTGTACTGCACCCAGGCCGCGAGCCTGTCGGCGTAACCGCGCCGAGGCGCCCCGGCGGGCCGCGCTCGAAGCGACTGGGCAGGGTGCGGCAGCGCGGCGCGAGCGTGGCGTATCTCCGCCGTGGAGTGGCTGCCAGGACCCGCCAGCAAAGTCGGCGTGGTGCACCCGCACCCCGCAACCAGCACCGGCCGGGCGCTACGGGGATGCCCGCCGCGCTTTGCGCCCCGCCCGCTCCGCGGCTAGCTTCGCCGCCGTGATACCGGACTATCTGCTGGACGAGCTGGTCGACCGCGCACTCTCCGAGGACCTCGAGGGCGGCGACCTGACGACCGAGGCCGTGGTGCCGGAGGAGTCGCGCGCGATCGGCCGCGCGCTCGCCCGCAAGCCGCTGGTGGTGTGCGGCGGCGACGTATTCGCGCGCTGTTTCTACCGGGTAGACCCGTCCCTACGCGTGGAGCGCCGCATCGCGGACGGGCAGCACGCGGACAAGGACGCCGTGCTCTGGCTTGTGGAGGGCTCGACGCGATCGATCCTGATGGGCGAGCGCACCGCGCTGAACTTCGCGCAGCGCATGAGCGGCATCGCATCGCAGGCGGCACGCTACGTGGCGGCCATCGCCGAGGGCAGCCGGGCGCGCATCACCGACACGCGCAAGACCACGCCGGGGCTCCGCGCGCTGGAGCGATACGCGGTGCGCGCGGGCGGCGCGTACAACCACCGCGACACGCTTGGCTCGGCCGTGCTCATCAAGGACAACCACATCGAAGCCGCCGGCGGCGTGCGGCACGCCATCGAGCGCGCGCGCGCGCATGCCCCGCACACCTCTCGCATCGAGGTGGAGGTGGAGTCGATGGAGATGCTCGAAGAAGCGCTGGGCGCAGGCGCGGATATCGTCATGCTCGACAACTTCAAGCCCGGCGAAGTGGGCGCGGCGGTAAAGCTCGTGAACAAGCGCGCGCTGGTCGAGGTCTCCGGCGGCATCACGCTCGAGCGCGTGGCGGCTCTTTCGAAAGCCGGCGTAGACGTGATCAGCGTGGGCGCGCTGACGCACTCGGTGCCGTCGGCGGACATCGCGCTGGATATCGAACGGCTGGGCTGACGCGCCGCGAAGCGGCAGGTCCCGCTGCGCGCATCCTGAATCGACGCGCAGCATCTTCACGGTTGCAGACGTTGCTCGCATCGTGGAGCCTGACACCGTGGAGGAAAAGGGCGACGGGCGAGCGCTCGTCATCGCCGTGGCGGTGGCGAGCGTATTGATACACGGCATCGGCCTCGGAGTGATGGCGAACGCGGCGGCGGGCGGCGGAACGTATCGTTTGCTGTATTTCTTCAAGCGCATGGGGCTGGGGCATTTCCCGCTGCTCGTGTTGGGCGTCATCGGTCTGGCTTCGCTGTTGTTCTTCGGGCTGTGGCTCACCCGACCCGGGCGCGGCCGCACCTGGACGCTGCTGGTCCTGCCGGCATTGACGGTGATCGCCGGCGTGTTGTTCGAGCGCAGAGGGGTCGGCAGGGCGTACGCCGCCGTCACTGGCGATCTGACGGACGCCAACCAGAGCGCACGGATCTTCGCCGACGGCATGGGAGAGTTCGCGAACAACACCACGTTCGCGCTGATCGTCGCCTCGGTTCTCATGAGCGGAGCCGCGGCAGTGCTGTACGCCCGCGCCGCGCAGCGCGGGCCACGACGGTTTGGTGCGCCCGCGAAGGGTGCGTTGGTAGCGGGAACGTGCGGGCTCGTCGCACTGGCGGTCGCGACGTCGATCATGGGAGCGTTTCAAGGCACTGCGCTCGTGTGGTTGCCCGCGGTCGTCGGCGTGCTGGGCGTGGCGCTGGCCGCGAGCTCGTTCGACGGCGAGGTCGAGCAGCAAGCGCACTCTGCCGGAGATCTGCTCGCCGGAGTGGCGTGCTCGCTCGGGGCGGTGGCGCTGGGATGCCAGGCGGTCTGGAGCGCGGGGCTCGCCCGGGCGCTCATCGGATCCGGCGAAGAGGTGTTTCTGCCCGTGGAAAGGGCCGGAGTCATCGCAAAGGGGCTCGGCTGGGCGAGCGCGGCCTGGGGCGCGGATCTCGCGTTCGCGCTGCCGGTGCTGCTCGCCCTGGGAGGCGCGGCGGTGTCGGCGCTGCCTGGCATGCGGCGGGGCCTGGTCACGGGCCGCGCGCTGGCGCTCGGGGCAGTGTTGACCAGCGCCGGCCTCGTGCTGGCGGCTGTCCTGCCGCGTCGAGCAAACCTGGAGACACTCGCCGGGTTTGCATCGAGGACATTCCCGTCGGACCTCGCGCGGCCGATCATCGCTGGAGGTCGCCCCGAGCGCGCCCCTCCCGGTCCGGTTCTGTACGTGGGGAAGCAACGTCTCCAGTCGCGCGCACTCGGCGCTGCGGTGAAGGACATCGGCCCAGTGGAAGTGCTCGACGGCAAGCGTTGCACCGAGCCCTTTTCCAAGGGCCACCGCCGCAGCTGGTACAGAAGCGTCTACCTGGATGCATCGACCCGCTACCGCCGCATGTACTGCGTCGCCCTGGCGCTCGCGGAGCAATCCGGCGAAGGCGGGCACAGCCAGCGCCCGCCACAGTTCGGGATAGCCGCGGGCCTGATCGACCGGGACGAGCGCGAAGTCGAATGGCTCGCCACCAAGTCGGCCACTAACCTTCCAGCGCCGTTCGGCATCCTGGCGTCCGTGGACGTCGCCGTTCGCATCGATCCTTCGACGGCCGCAATGGACCGGCGGCCCAATCATGTTCACCTGGCCCGCGACGCGTGGCAGCTCAGGCAGGGGGAAAGCGTCACGAAGATCCAGGGAAGCGCCACGGAGCGTCTCCAGGCGCTGCGCAAGCGCCTGCGGTCCGATGCCTCGCTGGATATCAGTGCGGAAGCGGACGTGCCCGTCGCCGATGTGCTCCAGGTCGCGGCGCTGACCAGCGACAGTCCGGCGAGGCTGGCGCTCTTCGGCACGACGAAGGAGCTCCTGGCTCCGGTTCCGCCGCCCCGGACTCCGTCGCCCGACCAGGGAGTGGACGACTTCATGGGCGCGCATCTGGTCGGTGCCGCGAACGGCCCCACCATCGACCTGGAAAACGCATCGGTTACCGGAGGACTACCGGCCGAGGTCGCCTTCCGTATGGTCCGGATGTGGGGCGGCCGGTATCTGCAATGCTACAAGGAAGCGCTGAAGCGGGCGCCGCAGCTGTCGGGACGTTTCGACGTTGCCTTCAAGGTCGATACCGAAGGGGCCGTATCGGGCGCGCACGTCGAAAACGACCATCTCCACGACGCAAGGCTGGCGGAGTGCGTGCTGGCCGCGTTCCATCGGGTGAGTTTTCCCGCGCCGCCCGAGGGCACGGCTACCGTTTCGATTCCTCTCGCGTTCAGTACGGGCGAGCCGTAGCCCATCGCGGCGCAGGGCCGCAGCCGACCGCGCTAGCAGCGGAGCTCGAGCAGGCCGCCGCGTCCGGTCGCCGCGAACTCCGCCGCCAGCTCGTCGAAGCCGGCGCGGTCGAGCTGCGAGAACGTCCTGTCGCCGCGGCGACGGATGAACACGCGGTCGGCGCGGTCCGGGTGATAGAAGGCCCGCTTCAGCTCGCGCACCTTGATCTTCCAGGTTTCCGTCCAGGGGAACTCGTCCACCAGGCGCACCACGTCCGGAAACCACTTGCGGTCGCGGCCGCGCGCCACCTCCGCTTCGCAGTGGTCGAACAAGGCCTGGGGATCGAAGTCGAATCCGGGCTTCATCCTGAGCGCGACCATCACCCACTCGTCGCTCACCGGGTGCGGCACGCCGTAGGCCGCCGCGCGATCGAGACCGGGAAACGATTTCACCATGTCGACGACGCTCTCGGCGCTGAAGTTCTCGCCGTCCTTGCGGATCCAGTCGTCGGTGCGGCCGATGAAGTAGAGGAAGCGCCGCCCGTCGATCTCGCGGATCGCGCCCAGGTCGCCCGAGTGGTACCAGCCGTCCTGCACCTTGTTCTCCGTCGCTTCCGGCATGTCGTGGTAGCCCGAGAAGCGGCCGGTGGTTCCCTTGCGCACGATCTCGCCGACAGCCTCGGCATAGTTGAGCGGATTGCCGTCGTCGTTCACGCGCAGCGTCGGACACATCCCGCCCGCGTCGTTCATGATGAAGATGGCTTCGTCCAGTACTTCGCCCACGCTGTCGATGGGGTTACCGGGCATGCACCAGGTGCTGATCTCGGCCTCGGTGCTGCCGTAGTTCTCGTAGACGTGCTCGACGCCGAAGAAGCGCATGAAGCGGGCGCGTTCGGCGCCGCTGGCCCCCGTGCCGTAGGCGAAACGCAGCTTGTTCCCCGGGTGGCCGGCGATCTCGCGCAGTATGCGCGCTTCGTCGCCGTCGCAGCGCCGAGCGATCGCTTCGAGGACATAGTGCACGGGCTGCCCGACGTAGTTCCAGTACGTCGCACCGTAGCGCACGACGTCATCGAAGAAGCCGGAGGCCGTGAACTTCGCGCGCAGCGCCACCGACGCGCCCATCGTGAACGCCGGCGCCCAGTTGAGAAACACGGCGTTCGAGTGGAAGAGCGGCGTCGAGATGTAGCCGATGTCGTCTTTCGTCATGCCCGCCAGGTTCGCCACGAACATACCGATGCCGCGCAGCTTGGCGTGCGTGTTGAGGATGCCCTTGGGCAGCCCCGTGGTGCCGGACGTGTAGATGACCATCCACGGCGTCTGCATCGTGAGCCCGGCGGGCAGCGGCGGTGGCGCGTCGGACAGGCGCTCGAGCTGGGCGTCCAGCTCCGGCCCGACGCACAGCACGCGCGCGGCGAGCTGCGGCGCGACGGCATCGACGGCGCCGCGGTTCTCCTCGTCGACGATCAGCAGCGAAGCGCCGCTCCGCTCGATGACCCGCCGCAGCACGTCGCCGCCGAGCCCGGTGTTGATGCCGAACAACGTGCCGCCCGCGAGCGCGGCTCCGCCGTAGGCGTCGAGGAACTCGAGCCGGTTCTGCATCATCACCGCGACCTGGGGCGCCTCGCCCTGGCCCAGCATCAGGTGCGCCCAGCGCGCCGCCCGGCGCGCGAATTCGCCGTAGGTCACGCGCGTTTCGTCGAGCCGCGCCATCACGCGGTCCCGCATTTCCGGATCCGCGGCCCGCTCGAGGATCAGCTCCTGGAAGGTGAACGGCGCCGTCTCGGCCATGGCGGGCATGGTCGCCTGGACGCCCGGCCGCGGCCACCCAATATTCCGGCTTGCTGCTCCGTCCAACGGGGATGCGGGACGCATGGGGATGGGCGGCGGCTTTGCTCCTGACGGCTTGCGCGGCGGGCGATGCCAAGCCACCGGCTGCCGCGCCCGCGCCGGCGCACCCGGCGACGGTCGTGATCCGCGGCGTGCCCCACGTCACACAGAAGCCGGACTTCTGCGGCGAGGCGGACGTGGCGATGTTCCTGCGCTGGCGCGGCATCGACGCCACGCAGGACCAGGTCTTCGACGTGTCCGGCATGGACCCGGCGCGCGGCATGGGCGACACCACGCGCGAGCTCGCCACGGCGCTCCGCGCGCTCGGCGTCCATCCGGGGCCGGTCTGGTACAGCGTGCGCGCGGACGACGCGGCGGATCTCGACCAGCGCTTCAGCGAGCTCTACGCCGACCTCGGGCGCGGCGTGCCGTCGATCGTGTGCACGCGCTTCGACGAGCGGCCGCACACGACCGAGCATTTCCGCCTCGTGCTCGGCTACGACGCCGACCGCGATCAAGTCGTCTACAGCGACCCCGCACTCGAGGACGGCGCCTACCTCCGCATGTCGCGCGCGCGCTTCCTGTCGCTCTGGCCGCTCAAGTATGACCAGGATCGCTGGACGATCATCCGCCTCGCGCTCGACGGCGACAAGCTCCGGACGCCGCCCCGTGCGCCGGGCTTTTCCGCGGCCGACTACGCGCAGCACGTGATGAGCCTCAAGGCGCGCCTGCCGCGCGGCTTCAGCATCGTGGTCGAGCCGCCGTTCGTCGTCGTCGGTGACGCGGGCGACAAGGCCGTCGCCGCCGCGGCCGAGAACACCGTGCGCTGGGCCGTCGAGCGCCTGAAGCGGAGCTACTTCAGCAAGGATCCAGCCCGCATACTCGACATCTGGCTGTTCAAGGACGCGCAGAGCTACTACGGAAACGCCCGCGACCTGTTCGGCGACACGCCGGATACGCCCTACGGCTACTTCTCGCCCGCGCACGGCGCGCTGATCATGAACATCTCGACCGGCGGCGGCACGCTGGTGCACGAGATCGTCCACCCGTTCATCGCGGCGAACTTCCCCGACTGCCCGGCGTGGTTCAACGAAGGGCTCGGCTCGCTCTACGAGCAGTCCGCCGACCGCGGCGGGCGCATCGTGGGGCTCACGAACTGGCGCCTGGCGGGATTGCAGCAAGCGCTGCGGCGCAAGGCCGTACCCTCGTTCCGCGCGCTCACCGCCACCGACGACGATCAGTTCTACAATCAGGACGAGGGCACGAACTACGCCCAGGCGCGCTACCTGCTCTACTACCTGCAGCAGCGCGGTCTCTTGCGGCGCTACTACAAGGAGTTCGTGGCGCACCATGCAACCGACCCCACGGGCTACGCGACACTGATGCGCGTGCTCGGCAATCCGGACCCGGTCACGTTCCGCAGGACCTGGGAGCGCTTCGTGATGGGTCTGCGTTTCCCCGGCTGAGCCGTCGCAGCGTTGACGTCGCGCCCGCCGACCTGTAGGCACCCCTCCGGGATGGCGACGGCGCACCGGGCACGAATCGGCACCGCGGCGGCGGCGGGCTGGCTGCTTCTGATAGCCGGCTGCGGCGGGAGCACAACGCGCGTCCGCCCCCACACCGCCGCGCCCCGTCCGGCTGCCAGCCAGCCCGCCGCCGCGCCTTCCCCCAGCGCGGGGTGCAAGCCCGGGGACGCCACGAGCTGCGAAAAGGCCTGCAACGCGGGCGACGCCGAAAGCTGCAATAGCCTCGGCAAGATCGTGGCCGAGGGCAAGGGGGTCGAGCAGGACTACGCGCGCGCCCGCCTGCTGTTCAAGAAGGCCTGCGACGGCGGTAACGCGGACGCCTGCAACACGCTCGGCGTCTTGTTCGAGATGGGCAAGGGCGGTCCGCAGAGCTTCGGCCAGGCGCGGCAGCTCTACAAGCAGGCCTGCAAAGGCGGAAGCGCGCTCGGCTGCAACAACCTCGGCGCGCTGCTCGCGAAAGGACAGGGCGGCCCGAGCGACCTGGAGCGCGCCCGGAGCGTTTTCAAGCGCGCGTGCGA
Organism: uncultured delta proteobacterium; assembly: GCA_963826085.1. Taxonomy (GTDB): domain Bacteria; phylum Myxococcota_A; class Polyangia; order Polyangiales; family Polyangiaceae; genus CAWDXG01. The sequence goes on from CAWGVN010000001.1 coordinate 2,328,171, forward strand.
AGGGGGAAGCGCACTCGGCTGCTACAACCTCGGGGACCTGTACGCGAAAGGCCACGGTGTCGACCGCGACGCCCACCGCGCGCAGGCGCTCTACCAGCGCGCATGTGACGGCAACAGTCCGGCGGGATGCTGCGCGCTGGGCTGGATGTTCCGGCAGGGCAGCGACGTCGCGCAGGACGATGCGCGCGCACGTCACCTCTTCCAGCGCGCGTGCGACGGCGGCATCAGCTCGTGCTGCTCCGATCTCGGCGACATGCTGCGCACCGGCAGGGGCGGCAAAGCCGACCCGGAGCAGGCGCGCCAGCTCTACAAGCAGGCGTGCGATGCCGGTGTCGCCAGCGCCTGCACCAACCTCGCGGTCACTCTGGTCCAGGGCGTGGGCGGCGAGCAGGACCCCGCCGGGGCGCGGCAACTGCTGGAGAAGGCGTGCGACGGCGGCGACGCAACCGGCTGCGAGAACCTCGGACAGATGCTGGAAAAGGGCATCGGCGGCGCGGCGGACCCCGACGCCGCACGGCGCCTGTACCAGCGAGCGTGCGACGCGGGCGACGCCGATGCCTGCAAGAAGGCCCCCCGGCCGCTGCAGTGATAGCGACCTACTTCCCCAGAAAGCGCCGGTAGCGCGCGCGGAAGCAGCCCTGCCTCTGCTGGATGATGCTCGTGCCGTCGCCCAGAGATCGCAGCACCTTGCGCCGCGGTTGCACCAGTCCGCCGCCGGTCGCCGAGGACGCCCGGGGCTCCCGCGTACAGCCCGCGAAGCATCCGACCAATCAGAGTGCGACGGCCACCTGGATCGGGCGCGCCACGCGCCGTGCCGAGCGGCCGAGCCGCGTCACTGGCAGGCGTCCCAGCCCTTCGGGAAGCACGTGCGATACAGGTCGAGCGTCTGCACGCAGAGGTGGGCGCCGGTGCTGTACGGCCCGAGCCCCGTGTCTACCGTGTCACCCCCGGACAAGCCCACGATGTACCCTGCGGGGTAGATCTTGCCGACCGTGGTGGCCCACGTGTGCTGCGGCCGGAGGTGGAGCAGGCGGAACTTCTCGCCCGTCACCATATCGACGAACTCCGGCATGTAGCCCCAGCCGTAGATCCCCCACTTGTAGAGCTTGGAGTCGTGACGGAGCTGGATGGGCGTGCTCGACGACACGGCGATGTCGGTGTCCCACCAGCCGTAGTTCATGTAGGGGCCGTAGGTCAGCGGCCGATTCCACCACTGCACGCTGCTGCAACTCAGTACGTGCGGGTCCTGTTTGCAGTAGGCGCCGTCGCACGAGTAGCCGCTGCCGCACGAGCCGCACGAGCCGCCACAGCCGTCGGCGCCGCACGTGTGGTCGCCACAACTGGGGACGCAGACCACCGTGACGGTGTGCTCGGGGCTCGGTTCGTCGATCGGACCGACTCCGTCTTCTGCGATCGTCCAGCGCCAGGGATAGCTACCGGGGCTTGGCGCGTGGGCATCGATTGGCACGGTGATCGCGTAACCGGGAGCGACTTCGAGCGGCAGAGGCATGGCGCCGGCACTCCAGATCCCGTCGTCGGCAGGCGCAGCAGCGCCGACGTGGAAAGCCCCGCCCCAGCTGTCCTGCCCGCAGTTGGCGAAGGTGACGCTTGCGTGCACGGAATCGCCGGGGCTCACCGTGCCGGGAACTCCGTCTTCCCGCACAAAGCGCGACAGCGGCCCCTGGTCGCCGCAGTCGAACGCCTCGAGCGCGGTGATGTTGGCGACCGGCGTCGCCTCGTCCAACCACTGCTGGCCCTCCTGCACGATCTTCCACGAGAAGCGGTACGAGCCGGGGCTGGCCGGCGCCGTCACGTCCACGGGGATCGTCACTTCGGTCTGCGACGGCACGTCCATCGGCAGCGGCACGCGATTCGTGCCCCACGTGGTGTTGTCCTGATCTGCCTGCGACCCGAGCGCGAAGCCGGCATCCGTCGTCCACGTGACCGTGCTGCAGTTGGCAAACGTGACGCTCGCGTGCACCGCGGAACCGATGGGCACGAAGTCCGGTACCTTCCACGACTGGAAGCGCGCCGGCGGACCCGGCTCTGTACAATCCGCGCTGTAGCGGATGCTCACGTCGACGAGCGGCGAGTGTTCCTCGAGCGTACCGATCGCATCGCCGGCGATCGCCCACACGAACGGATAGACCCCCGGCGTGTCCGGCGCCTGGACCTGGAACGGGATCGTCACCCGCCTGCCGTCTATCACGTCGGCCGGAAGCGACACGCGACCGAGCCCCCAGGTACTTTCGTCCGCCGGGTCCACCGGGCGCAGAGCGAAGCTCTTCTTCATCCAGGTGTGCCCGCTGCAGTTGTCGAAGGTGACGCTGGCCCATGCGCGCTCGCCCGGACGCAGATCATCCGGCGGCGCAACCTGCTGCCGGAACTGCGCCGACGCCTGACCCGACCGGCACTCCCCCGCCGCAAGACAGGTCACACCCTTGCAGGCCGGCGAGCTCGAAGCAGTATGGGTGGACTGCGCGCCTGCGTCCTGCCCGCGCTCCGGACCCGCGCTCGAGCCGCAACCCGCCAGCGCCAGAGCAACAAGCGGGAAGACGGCAGGGCGCAGGAAACGGGACATGATTCGAGCTACCAGCTCACGGGGACAGGACCCTGCTGGGGCGTGAAGTGGCCCACACCCAGGGCACCGGTGTCATTTTCCCCCCAACAACGCAGGCTGTCATCCTTCATCACGGCGCAAGCGCTCGTTCCCCCCGCGTGGACGCTATCGACGCCGGGAAGCGGGTTGTCGGCGGCGGCGCCGGGCGAGGCGATCACCAGCACCGGCACGCTGGGGTCGCTCGTGGTGCGCCCATCGCCGAGCTGGCCGACACTGTCGGTCCCCCAGCACCACACGGTGCCGTCTCCGATGCGCAGACAGCTGAACCCGTTCCCCGACGTGAGCTGACGACCGAAGGCGCCCAGCAACGGCCCCGAATCCGATGCCGCGTCGAGCCCAGCGTCGATCGCGGCTTCGCCTGCGGCATCGACGAGCGCGTCGGAGGCGCCGTCGAGCCCGGCATCGCTGGTGGATCCACCGGACCCCGCGTCGGCGCCCGCCTCCGGGGTTGCCGCATCGCCCGCGTCGCCCGCGTCACCCGCGTCGCCCGCGTCGCTGCCCGCATCGAAGCTCGGCGTAGCGCTGGGCAGCCCCTGCACCTCGATGGCGAGCATGGAGCACGTGGTGTCGCAGCCTACCGCGCCGGACGCCGGCGGCGGCTCGCCCAGCTCGTCGTGATCGTCACGCCCCCAGCAGTACACTGCGCCGCCGTCACGCAGCGCGCAGGTGTGATGCGCGCCCGCCGCGATAGCCAGCACGCGATCCAGCGGATGACCGAGCGTCTCCAGGACCTTTTCGGGAGTCGCGGGCGAGTCGGGCGCGGTGCCGATGCCGAGCTCGCCAAAGTGGTTGTCGCCCCAGCACGTCACGGTCCCATCGCTCGTGCGCGCGCACGTGTGCGCGGCTCCGGCGGTGAGCTCGACCACGTCCGTCAAGTCGGGCACCGCGATCGGCTTCGTCGCACAGGGCACGGTGGTGGCGCCCACCTTGCACGTTTCCGTCGTGGTCACGCCAAGCTGGCCGCTGTCGTCATTACCCCAGCATGAGACCTGCCCGCTCGCGAGCGCACACGCGTGATGGCTTCCGAGCGCAAGCTGGCTCACGTGCGCCAGCGACGCCACCGTGGCCGGTGACTGGCTGGTAACCGTGGTTCCATGCCCTAGCTCTCCGCGCGTGTTCCCGCCCCAGCAGCGCACCTTCCCGCCGGCAACGATGGCGCAGCTGAAACCGCTGCCGGAAGCGAGCGCCGTAGCGCCTTTCAACCCGACAACCTGGAACGGGAAGGTATGGCACGCAACCGAGCGCGTCTGCCCGCCGCCGATATCGAGAGGGCACAGGTCCGTCGTGGCGTAGCCGAGCTGGCCTTGATCGTTGCGTCCCCAGCACCACACCGTCTGATCGGAAAGCAACGCACAAGCGAACCAGTCGCCGGCGCTGGCATCGGCAACACATTGACTGCGGAAGTGATTGCCGCAGGTTGGGGCCTTCTTCTTGCCGGAGGTAGAACAGCCTTCGGCCGAAGCAGCGACCAGAACCAGCAGCGTGAGGGTCAAGGCAAGCAGGCGCGATCCGGAAGATTGCATCGAGAGATCAACTCTGCGCTGAAAAGCGCTGCTAGAAAACCCCCTTTGTGCCGCCGCGGCTTTGGCGGACGGCTATGGCGCAGTAGACGCCCACGCGCTCCGGCGCGGCTTCGACTGCGCGGCGGTGCCGGGGTATCGTGGCGCGATGGCTTTCGACGCTGGACGCTGCGCGGCGCTGTTGGCCGAGCGCGGCGCTGCACTCGGCCGTCCACTCGACTACCGCGCGGTCACTGAGTCGACCAACGACGACGCGATGGCGGCTGCGCGCGCGGGTGCATCGCACGGCGCGACGTTCGTCGCCGACGCGCAGACCGCGGGACGAGGACGGCGCGGACATCGCTGGAGCGCCACTCCCGGAGACAATCTTACTTTCTCCGTGCTGCTCAGGCCAAAGCTCGAGCTGGAGCGCCTGAGCGCCCTCACACTCGCCGTGGGGCTAGCGGTAAGGGACGCGGTCGCGCCGCGCGTGACGGAGCCCGTCCAGCTCAAATGGCCGAACGACGTGCTCGTCGGGGGACGCAAGCTCGCCGGTGTGCTGGTCGAGAGCCAGCTTGCGGGCGGCGCGCTGTCGGCGGTGGTGGTCGGCGTGGGTCTCAACGTCGCCATGCGCGAGCTGCCGGAGGAGATCCGCGATCTGGCCACGTCGCTCGCGCTGCTCGGCGCAACCGATCTGGACCGCGAGGCGTTGCTTGTCGATCTGCTCGAGGCGCTCGCCCGGCGCGTCTCGAGCTACCAGCGCGCGGGTCTCGAGTCGATGCTGGAAGAGCTGCGCGCCCACGATGCTCTCGCCGGCACCCGCGTGCGCATCGAGGCGGTCGCCGGGTACGCGCGCGGCATCGATCGCGACGGTGCGCTGCTCGTCGAGGACGATGCCGGAACGCGCCACCGCATCCTTTCGGGTACCGTCGAGACGACGGATTAGCTTGCAGGAGCACGACTTCTTTTTTTTGGGGTCGAGCGCTGGGGCGCGCGATGCGTCTCATCCAGAGGGCTCTTCGCCGGCGACCGCGTTCTCGTCGTGTGGCTACGCCGCTTCGGCCGTGGGCTCGCCGTCCAGTGCCTCATCACCCGCTGCGATCATCGGCGTGAAATCCTCGGCCAGCACCTGCGCGAGCAATCGCCGACCGCGGAACAGCCGGCTCATCACGGTGCCGACCGGCACGCCGAGCTTCCCGGCTGCCTCTTTGTACGACAGCTCGCCGATGTCCACGAGCCGCACCACCGCCGCGAACTGCTCGGGCAGCGCGTCCACCGCAGCCGCAACCTTCGGGGAGAGCGCGCGCATGGCGGGGGGCGCGTCGCGCCGCGTCCAGGCACACGGGTCCTGCGTCAGCGAGTCCAGCGCGCGCCGCTCGCGACCACGCCGCCGGCAGCGCGTCACGAACACGCTGAACAGGATCTGCTGCATCCACGCGCGCAGGTTCGTGCCCGGGCGGTAGCTCGACTCGAAACGCAGGGCGCGCTCCACGGTGTCCTGCACGAGGTCCTGCGCCTCGGTCGCGTTGCGGCAGAGCTTGAGCGCGCGGGCATTCAGCGACGGCATCACCGAAAGCAGCTCGTCGCGCAGCGGTCGCGGGGGGCTCGGGGCGGTCGCAAGGTCGGCAGGCCAGGTCATCATCGCGTTCATGGCCGGAGCACATCGCAAGCGACGTGCCAGGCGTGCTGACCCGGAAATTCCCGCGATCCTGCGGTGGAAGGCGCGTCCGGGGGGACGCAGGGCGCGTGTCAAACTGGCAGCGACCGTCGAGCGGTTGCCAGGCCGGCAAGCACACCCGGCACCCGGTCGGCCACCTCGTGCGCCAGGAGCCCGCGGTCCGCACCGGTCTCCTCCGCCCAGTCCTCTGCCGCCATGCCGTGGATCCACGCCGCGCACCAGGCCGCCTGGTGCGGCGTCAGGCTGCAGGCGAGCGCCAGCGTGATGCCGGAGAGCACGTCGCCCGCTCCCGCCGTCGCCAGCGCGGGCGTGCCGGAGGAGTTGACGATCGGGAGCTCGCCCGGCGCGCCGATCAACGTGCGCGCGCCCTTGAGCAGCACCACGGCCCGGGTCAGCTCGACCGCACGCGCGAGCGCGCCGAAGCGATCGGCCTCGACCTCGCTCGCGCTGATGCCGAGCAGTCGTCCCATCTCGCCCGGGTGCGGCGTCAGGATCAGCCGACCCGCGGCTTTCGCCAGATCGCCCGCGCGATCGGCAAAGTGCGTGAGCGCGTCGGCGTCGACAACTTTCACGCCGTCCCAGCCGAGCACGACGTGATCGACCACGCGGCGCGCCTGCGCGTCGAGGCCGACGCCGGGACCGACCGCCACCGCGGCCGCGCCGGCCAGGTGCTCGTCGAGCGACGCTTCGAGCCGCCCGGGAGCAATGCGCAGCGTCATCTCCTCCAGCACGCGGCGATCGAGCGAGTCGGCTGCTTCGGGCGAGGTGCAGATGCTGACGAGCCCCGCGCCCGCACGCAGCGCTCCGCGCGCGACCAGCAGCGCCGCCCCGGTCTTGCCGGGCGAGCCCGCCACGGCGATCACTCGCCCCGCCGAGCCCTTGTGCGTCGCGAGCGAACGCGGCGCGATCGCCGCGGCTACGTCCTCGGCTTCCACGACGTTCGCGGCGTGGCCCACGCGCTCGTGGAGCGAGGACGGCACACCAATGTCGGCGATTTCGATCTCGCCGGCGTGCTCCGCGCCAATCGATGTGCAGAGTCCCAGCTTCAGCTGCGCAAACGTGACCGTGACGTCCGCGCGCACCGCCACGCCCAGCACCCTGCCCGTGTCGGCGTGCAGCCCCGAGGGAATGTCGAGTGAAACGCGCAGCGCGTCGGCCGCGTTGATGCGCTCGATGATCGCCCGGAGGCGCCCTTCCACGTCGCGATCGAGCCCCGTGCCGAGCAGTGCGTCCACGATCACCGCTGCGCCGCCGAGCTCGAGCCGTCCGAGCTCCGCGTCGGACGGGATCTCCGTCACATCCCCGCCGACGCCGACCCAGGCGTCGTGATTGGTGCGCGCGTCGCCCGTGAGTCGCTCCGCCGCGACCGTCAGCACGACGCGCACGTCGCGGCCGGCCAGCAGGAGCCGCCGCGCCACGACGAAGCCGTCCCCGCCGTTGTTCCCCGGCCCACACAGCACCAGCACGTGCCCCTGCGCGCCGCTCTCCTTGAGCAGCCGATCGATCACCTCCGCCGCGCCGCGTCCGGCATTCTCCATGAGCGTGACGCCCGGCACGTTGCACTCGCCGGCGGCGCACGCGTCGAGCGCGCGGATCTGGTCGCGGGAGAGGACGGGGATCACTGGATCATCCTAATCCTCGCTTGACCCACCGACAACCTGGATACATAGATCCGGAATGAAATCTACGTATACGGTGAGCGAAGCACAGAGCCAGCTGCCCCGGCTGCTCAAGGAAGCGGAAAACGGGGCACCGGTCCGGATCCGCCGCCGCAACGAGACCGTGGCGTACGTGCTGTCGCGCGAGCGCCTGGAGGCCATCGTGGAAACGCTCGAGATCCTCGGCAGCGAGGACGCGATGCGGGCTCTCCGGCGGCACCGGGACAAGAAGACGCGCTTCCTTCCGCTCTCCGCGCTCGACAAGTCCGACGGATGAGGGTCGAGCTGTCGCAGCAGGTGGTGGACTCCGTGCGGAAGCAGGCGCCGGAGCCGCGCAGGTTCCTCCGGCAGGCACTCAGGAACCTCGCGAACGAGAGAGGCGACATCCGCTCGCTCGAGCCGCCCCTGGACGGATTCTGCCGGCTCAGGGTGCGCGGCTACCGCATCATCTTCGCCTACGGACCGCGCCAGACGGTCCAGTGCATCTTCGCCCAGCGGCGCAGCATCGTCTACGACATCTTCGAGCAGGTGCTCGCCGACAAGCTTTCGGGATCGAGCGAGGAGTAGTCATCTCGCGGCCTGGTCGGCCCGCGACCGTCTCGCACCGCACCGCTCCGCCCTGGCAGCACGAGCGTTGGCGCTAGCGAGCCAGCGGCTCGACCGTCAAGCGACGCAGCTACGTGCACCCGGTAGCGCCCCGGCCACAGATGGACCCAGCACCAGTTCGTGCACCAGCCGAGCACGCGCCGGTTCTGGTCGAACTCGATCGCAAACCGCGTGTGCGGCACGTCGCTTCTGAAGCCGACGAGGTGCAGCGAAGGCGCGGGCGCCGGGTAGTAGAGCGGGCGCTGTGGGGCGTACACCGGGCGGGACTGCGGATAGGGGGACGACGTTTGCGTGGGAAGAGCGGCGCGCGCCTCGGCGGAAGCGGGCGGCGGCTCGGGTGGAAATGCCGCGCTCGGTTGGGCAAGGGCCGGCGTGGTCGCCGAAATCACCAGCGCGCTCACCGTCGCAGCGGAGCGGAACGCGATACTCACTGACACGCCAGTAGCACCAGCGCTTCGCGCGGGGAACCGTCGGGCATGGTGCCGCCACCAAGCGCGAGGATGCCTTTGCTGGTCATCTGCGGATTCAGCACATTCGCAGTCGCGGCGCAGTTTGTGGCTGTGCCGCTCGTGCCGGTCTGGTAGCGCACGGGGTCGGCCTGGGTCGCGAAGCCCGTACCGCCCTGTGGATTCTTTATGGCCTCCGTACGCCAATCCTGCCACGCGATGACGCCGTTGCGGATGGACGGGAACTGCTTCTTCACCGGATCGCTGGGGTTGTCGAACGTGATCCGCTTCTGCTGGCCGGTGACCAGGTTCTTCCAGTAGATCTCGCCTGCGTACTCGAACTCGTAGCTGCCGTGCTCGCCGTTCGGGCCCGGGTCGCGGTAGTCGTACCAGACTGCTTGCGTGCCATCAGGGGATAGGTAACCGTAGTTCTGGGCGTAGGAGCTCGGCGAGAGCGGCGTGTACTTGTGGTGCGCGATATCGATCATCAGGATGCGCTCGATGTCCTCGTCCGTGCACAGCACCTCGTCGCCCTTCGGCCCGGGCCGGAACCAGATCGTCCGGCAGATGCCGATGTTCGTGGTCTTCACCTCGCCGGTCGTGAGGTCGAAGCTGGAGATCGAGTTCGGGCCCTTCACATTGGCGTACAGCCAGTAGGCGTGCGTAGGGGTTAGGCCCGTCCTGGCGGGCGAGCCATCAAGCATTGGGCCAAAAAGCATCACGGTTTTCGACTCGCCGGTCTTCAGCGAACGCAGGACGAGGCGCGAGTGGGACTTGCACGTAATGCCGTACAGGATGTACTCGCCACTCAACGAGGGCGCGTAGGCCTCGCAGTCGTCGTTCGCCAGGTGCGGCTCGTTCTTGCCGTCGTCGATCAGGTATTCCTTGAGCGTGTCGAGGTCGATAAGCAGCGTGTACACGTCCGGCTGGGACGTGTTGTACGCGACACGATCGCCATCGATCGAGAACGGGATAGAGGAATGGGGCCAGTACGCCGTGAGCGGCGTACAGCCCGCCCCGCAGTCCGGCATGGTGTCGTGCGGCACTTCCTTCCACTGGTGCGGCGCGGTCTCGTGCCAGACGGGATCCCAGGGCGGCAGGGTGCCCCAGGGTGGCGGTGCGGCATCGGCGTCGCTGCCCGCGTCGGTCCATATGGGCACGTCCGCCGTCGCGTCGATCGCGGTTCCGCCCGCGCCTCCGCTCGCGTCCGCGGCCGGCGCGCCGCTCGACTGCCCGCCGCACGCGCTGTAGCCGACTGCGACAGCGAGCGCGCCACCCAGAGCGAGCACGGCCGCGCGCAGCGCGGGGCCCAGCGTCACGGAGCGACCTCCGCGATCTGCACGTCGCCGTGAACCACGCGCAGCTTGCGGTCCGGCATGTCGCGGCGCTCCACCCACCAGGGCACATCGTGCGTCTCTGCGCTGGTGAACTCGCCGTCCGTGACGCCCAACGCGGGGTCGAGCTGCCCAGCGTGCTTTCCGTGCCACCGTTCGGTCACCGCGTACACCCAGCCGCCCGATGCGCGCAACGCCTCGACCCTGCCTTCCACGGTTGCTTCCGAAAGCACGTGCCAGCCGTCCCCGTCGCGATCCAGCACGAGCACGGGCGCGCGACGTGCGCCGTGATCGTCATCGTCCTTCCCGTGCTGGCCGTGCTTCGAATGGTGCCCGTGGTCCGCGCCGTGGGACCAGCTGTCCGTCACTCCAAGCGCGGGAGCGACAGCCACCCGATCGCCGATCAGCGCCAGCGGGGATACGGCCCGGCCGTCGCCACAGCGCCCGCCCGCACACACCATGGCGTCGGCAACGCGGCAGACAGCATGCGTCGCGCACTGGCTCGGCTGCACGGAGAACCCGGGGCGGTTCACGGATCGAAGCACTTCGCAATGACGTTCTCGATGTGATCGTCCAGTCCGTCGTGATCCTCGTCGAGCGAGCACAGGTAACTGTAGTCGGTGCTCGCGTTCTGGTCGTAGTACGAGGCGTGCGGCGTCGCCGTCTCGTGCGTGTACGGGTTGTACGGCAGCTCGCAGTCAGGTCCGGTCGTCACCTGCGTGATCGTGACCGCGCGTGCCGACCGCGCCGCGGCCAGCACGAAAACGCAGGCGCAGAGTCCTGCGCACCAGAGCAGCGCGCGTCGTCCTGCCCTGATCGCTGATCGCTGATCGCTGATCGCTGATCGCTGATCGCTGATCGCTGATCGCTGATCGCTGATCGCGTTGCCCGCCATGTCCCGCTCCCTTCCGCGCCCCCAGTCCGGCGCCTGGAACGATAGTGCCGATCGGAGCAGTCTTTCACAATTCAAAAATCTGCTTGCGGTATGTTCGGTGGGACAATGTGTGCAAGCTCGGCATCACTTCCCCGTGGACGAATCTGGCGCAATCGGCGACGCGCCTCACGCGTGTGCCGGCGATTTTCCTGCCCGGGAAGCGCGCATGCGCACAGTGCCTTTGAAAAACCTGATCTTGTCCTGGAATGAGCCGGCGAAGCGGCGCGGGCGCGCTAGGTACGCTCGGCTTCGAGTACCACCACGGCTGCCCGGCGGATCTCCACCGACTGCCACCACACGTCGCGCGGCGCGCCCGGCGCCCTGCCGAGGGCTTCTTTCGCAGCGAAGCGTCCCGCCACGGCCGCGGATCGCCGCGGCCCGCTGCCTCGGGCCGGTGCGCCCGGGAAGCTCGTGCGCTGGCGTGGCGGCGGCCGACGCGCCGCTGGAAGGCATGCTATCCTGGAGCCGTGGGCGCCGCCGAACAGATTCCTCGCATCTCGTTCGAGGAGTTCCTCAAGCTGGAGCAGCTCAATACCTCGAAGCACGAGTGGCTCGACGGCATCGTGTACCTGATGGCCGGAGGAACGTTCGAGCACGGACGGCTCGTGGACAATGTGCTGGTCGCGCTACGCCGACATCTCACAAGCCGTCGATGCACGCCCTATTCCGGAAACTTCCTGGTGCGGACCCCCAGCGGCCTCGGAGCCTATCCGGACGTCATGGTCTTCTGCGGGGATATCCAGGGTGATGTCGCAGACCCACAGCGCGCAGCAACCAATCCGACGATGATCGTCGAAGTTCTCTCGGACAGCACGGAAGAATATGACCGGGGGGACAAGTTCGAGAACTACAAGAGCATCCCATCGCTCGAGACATATGTGCTCGTGGCCCAGCACGAGCAGAGGCTCGAAATCTATTCCCGGAAGGACGGCTGGAACCGCCGCACTGCCATAACCGGCGACTCGGTCGAGATGCCCTCGATCGGTGTGACGCTGGAGGTTCGCGAGATCTACGCCTAGTATCTCGATTCAATTGAATCGAGGGGGTAGAGGCTTCGGGCGAGCACCGATGCAGTCGAGCCTGACGCGGTAGTGCTAGGCGCGCTCCGATTCCAGCACTACCACCGCTGCCGCTACGCCCGCGTCGTGCGTGATGGTCACGAAACAGCGCGTCACGCCGAGCCGATCGGCGTGCACCTGCGCCGGACCGCTCAGATGCATTTCCGGGGCGCCCAGCGCTCCCTTGCGGATTTCCACCGACTGCCACCAGACGTCGCGCGGCCCGCCCAGCGCCTTGCTCAGCGCTTCCTTGGCCGCGAAGCGCCCCGCCACAGCTGCCGGATAGTCGCCGCGACGTACCGCCAGATCTGCGCGCTCGCCCGGCGTGAGGATCCGCTCGGCAAAGCGCTTGCCATAGCGCTCGAGCGAACGCGCGATGCGCTCGATGGAAGCGATGTCCATGCCGAGCCCGACGATCATCGCGACGACTCTGCCCCCGGCGATGGCGGCTGTCGAGGGTCGTCGTCGCGCGGCAGCAGGCCGCGTATCGAGAGGCCGAGCGAGCTCTTCAGCACGGGATCCAGCGAAGCCTCCAGCGACGAGAAGCCGGAGAGCCAACCCAGCAGCGCCCCGTAGTAGAGCGCGAAGAAATTGGCGGCCGCCTGCATCGGCTCGATCGTCCGGCTGACCTCGCCGCGCGACTGCGCTTCGCCGACCAGCCCGGCGAGCTGGTAGAGGAAGCCGAAGGTGAGGCCGTTCATCGCCTGCGCGTTGGGTCCGTCGGCGCCCGGCATGGCCCGCACGAACTCGCGCGCCACGTCGGGGTGGGCCTCGTACATGCGGAAGAACCCTCCGAACAGGTGCAGGAGCTGGTCGATCAGTGGCCCCCCGCGCGGCAGCGACGAAAAACCCCGCTCGAGCGCGGCTGACAACCGCTCGTGATAGACGAGGAAGAGCAGGTCCGCCTTGTCGCTCGCATAGCGGAACAGCGTGCCCGTCGCGATGCCCGCGCGCTTGGCGACCTCCCGGGTCGTGGTGTGGGCGTAACCCTGCGTCGTGAACAGCTCCCAGGCCGCGTCGCGGATGCGCTCGCGCTTGTCGGCCTTCTGTCGCTCACGCTCACCGGACATAATGACTATGCTCACCAAAATTGCGCCCCCGACGGCACATGCGCACGCATTTCAGCGAGATTTTCGCGCTGGCGTCTGAAAAGATAATGACTATAGTCATTTTACACAAGGGAGGCGACCTGTGGCGGAGCAGGACGAGGCGATCACGATGCGCGAGGCCCGGGCACAGTACTTCGAGGACAACGGGCTCGGCAAAGACGGCGGCTACGACGACGCCTGGGTCGACTTCAAGATCGGCCCCGTCCCGTTTCCCTTCCCCAACAGCGCGGCGCGCGTGCGCGCGGTCCGCTACCACGACCTGCACCACGTGCTGACGGGATACCGGACGGACTTCCACGGCGAGATGGAGATCTCCGCCTGGGAGATCGCGGCGGGCTGCAGAAACTTCGTCGTGGCGTGGCAGCTCAATCTGGCCGGCATGTTCGGCGGCGCGACCTACATGCCGAGACGCATCTTCCGCGCGTTCGTGCGCGGCCGGCACAGCCGGAGCCTGTACGGCCTGCCGCTCGAACCGCTGCTCGATCAGAGCGTCGCGGAAGTGCGCGCGCAGACGGGGCTCCGCGAAGCCGACACAAGACGGCCCACGCCGGGTGACGTTCTGTGGTTCGCCCTCGCATTGGTCGCGGGCCTCGCGATCGGCGTCGTGGACCTCGCACTCTTCGTCCCGCTCGCGCCCGTGGGTCTCGTAGCGCTCAACCTCCGCCGCCGCCGCGAAGCGCGCGCCGCCAGCTGAAGAACGCGATGCATGACCCGCCGCCGACAAAGCTGCGGCTTGCCCACGGAAATGTCGACATGGCCGACACAAAAGGGGCGAAGCCGCGGCTTGCGCCGGAAAATGTCGGCGACGCCGACATAAGGCGCTCGAAGCCATAGCAAGGGACGGAAAATGTCGGTCTGGCCGACATGAACGGCGCGAAGCGACGGCTTGCGCCGGAAAATGTCGACGTGGCCGACAAAGCACGTCGCAAGCCATCGCTAGGCCAAGAAATTGTCGGCGTGACCGACACAAGTGGCTTCAAGCTGCGGCTTCCGCCCCGAAATGTCGGCGACACCCGGGACGCAACGCGCGCGCCGCCCTCCCGCTGGATTAGCCGCCAAGCGCCGCCCCACCCCTCGACCCCCCCAAAAAAACCCTTCGGCCCTTCGGCCCTTCGTGTTGTTCCCTCGAGCATCGACGCCGGGCGCCGTAGCAAGGCGCGGAAGATGTCGGTCTGGCCGACATGAACGGCGCGAAGCGACGGCTTGCGCCGGAAAATGTCGACGTGGCCGACAAAACACGTCGCAAGCCATGGCTAGGCCAAGAAATTGTCGGCGTGACCGACACAAGTGGCTTCAAGCTGCGGCTTCCGCCCCGAAATGTCGGCGACACCCGGGACGCAACGCGCGCGCCGCCCTCCCGCTGGATTAGCCGCCAAGCGCCGCCCCACCCCTCGACCCCCCCAAGAAAACCCTTCGGCCCTTCGGCCCTTCGTGTTGTTCCCTCGAGCATCGACGCCGAGCGCCGTACCCACGACGCTCAGCCGCCGCGCAGCGCGAGCCCGCGCTCGATGGCCGCCCACAAGTCGCGCACCGCGCGATCCATCCCGACCAGCACGGCGTCGGCGATGACGGAGTGGCCGATGTTGAGCTCGGCGATGGTCGGGATGGCGGCGACGGCGATGACGTTGTGGCGGGTCAGGCCGTGTCCCGCAGCCACCTCCAGCCCGGCTTCAGCCGCATGGGCGGCGGCGCGGGCGAGCCGCTCCAGATGCGCGCCCTGCTCCGCCGCGGGCGCCAGGCAATACTCGCCGGTGTGGAGCTCCACCTGCCGCGCGGCGAGCTTGGCGCTCCGGTCGATCTGCGCTTCATCCGCCTCGATGAAGAGGCTGAGCTTGATGCCGGTGCGATCGCACATGGCCGCCGCCCGTTCGATCGCCGCGGCGTTCTTGACGACATCGAGACCGCCTTCCGTGGTGCGCTCCTCGCGACGCTCGGGCACCAGCGTTATCACGTCCGGACGGATCCGTTCGGCGATCTCGATCATCTCGTCGGTCGCCGCCATCTCCAGGTTGAAGAACGTCACCTGGGCACGCAGTCGCACTGCGTCGTCGTCGCGGATGTGCCGGCGATCCTCACGCAGATGCGCGGTGATGCCGTCGGCCCCCGCAAGCTGGCACTGCTGGGCCGCGAAGACCGGATCCGGATAGCTCGTGCCCCGCGCGTTGCGCAGCGTCGCGACGTGGTCGACGTTGATGTGCAGACGCATCACGGACATGGGGCGGCCACGAAGGACAACTACTTTTTGCCGAACTGCCAATCCTCGCCGAAAAGCTCGGCCTTCGGCGTGGGGAGCGACTCGCCGTGAGGCCCGTCCCTGCGCACCACGAGCGTGTGGCTGGTCGCGGTGTCTTCGTTCTCGCGCGCCACCACGGTGATGACGTTTACGCCCGGCTGCAGGTGCGCGTCGAACGAGAAATTCAGCTTCTTCGGGTCCTGTCCCTTGCGGTTGGACTGATAGAAGACCTTCTGCGAGCCGACGAAACAGTAGGCATCGAGCACGCGATCGTTGTCCGTCGCCACGCCCTGGATGCGCACGTGATCCTCGCGCGTCGCGAGTTGGGCCGGATTCACGTCGAGCATCGGCGGCGACCGGCTCAGGAGCGGCTTGAACACCGCGTTCACTGCTCCGTGGCCATCGCCCACCTGGCTTGTCTCGACGAAACCGAAACGATCCTTCGACAGCTCCACCTTGGTGAAAGACCCGAAGGTGCCCAGTCGCTTCACGACCGATCCCGTGTCCAGCGTACCGATCACGGTCGATGCGGCCACAGGCTGGCCGCGCACCGGAGCGCTCGCCTTCGGCGAAACCAGACCGGACGCCTTGTTGATGAAGAGGCCGTTCTGGGTGATCGGAATCGTGATCTTCTCGTTGGCCAGAACGCGCAGGTCGCGGTCGACCACGCTCAGCTCCACCTTGGCGAAATTCTCGGGCAGGGTCTTCATCACGTCGAAGGTGAACGCCACGTGCCGCACATCGCCCGGCTTCATGTTCGAGACATCGAAGCGCCCGGCGCGCAGGTACAGACCGTCGCCGGTGAGGTTCCTGAGGTTCGCCTGGGTCTCGTACGACTTGCCCTTGCCGACGTTCTTGACCGTCAGGTAGACGGTCGCGCCCTCGCCGCGCGCCAGCTGACCGTCGCCGTTGCCGGGACGATTGTCGGCAACCTGGTAGCTGTAGGCAAAGATGGGCCTCGGCAGGCTCTTGACCGTGGGCCGGAACTCCATCTCGCGGGGCGGCGCGCCGCCCTCCGCACTGAATCGCACCTTCACGACATCCTGGCGCGTGACGGCATCGAGCGGCAGCTTGCACACGCGCTTGGCGTCGCTCGGCAGCGGCTTGGTCGACCCGGGCTTGCGCCCGTCGACGTCGCACCAGCCGAGCGGAGCCGTGGCCGTCCTGGTCTGCCCCGGATCGATCTTGCCGAGCACGAGCTCCTTCTCGTCGTAGTACGGACCGTCGCTCTTGGTGATGGCGCGGAGCTGGTAGATGGGGTCCTTGCTCTTGTTCGTGACGGCCACCTTGAGCGTCATCGGCTCGCCGGCCACGACCGTGTTGTCCTTGCGATCGGTGCTGACCTTGACGTCGTAGTCGCCGGGCTTGGGGCCGGCCTTCACGTCGGCCGGCGGGGCGCTCCAGTCGATGCCCATCTTCCCCAGGTCGCGACTGATGGAGGCGATCTCGGCGGCCTGCTCCTTGTCGAGGAAGGGGCGCACCGCCCTGAGCTCGGACTGCCGCGCTCCGGAGGGCATCTTCGCGGCCAGGTCGCGCCCGAAGCGGATCGGGAAGTCCAGGCGGAATTCGTCGTCGATGTCGCCGCCGAGCTCCTGCAGCTTCTCGCGCTCGGCCTCGGGCAAGTTGTAGCGGAGCTTGAAGTACGGCTGCGCGGTGGCGCGCTTCCCGCCGTTGGAAAGGCTCTTCGACAGATCCCGCTCGCGCAGCGAATGCTCGGTGCGGACCAGATCCATCTCCAGCGTGTCGGCGGTCATCGGGTCGAGCTCGATGTCCGGCGCGACGCCCACGCCCTGGATCGATACGTCACCCGGCGTCAGGTACTGCGCGATGGTGAGCTTGAGGGCAGCGCCGTCGGGCGTGATGCGCGGGAAGACGAGCTGCACCGAACCTTTGCCGAACGTGGTCTGGCCGACCACTACGGCGCGGTTCTGCATCTTCAGCGCCCCGGTGACGATCTCGCTCGCGCTCGCCGACGAGCCGTTTACCAGGACGACGATGGGATAGTCGGGCTCGGTGCCGCGGCGCGTGGCGCGCTTCTCTTCACGCCCTTCGCTCGCGCCGACGGTGGACACGATCACGCCGTGGTCGAGGAACGTGTCGGCGACCTTGGCCGCCTGGTCGAGCAGGCCACCGGGGTTGCCCCGGAGGTCGAGGACCAGCCCGCTCAGCTTGCCCTTCTTGTGCAGCGCGGCGAGCGCGTCGTCGAGCTCGTCGGAGGTGCTGCTCTGGAACTGCTTGATGCGGACGTAGCCGATTCCGGGCTGGAGCTCCCGAAAGTCGACCGAGCGGACGTGGATCTCCTCGCGCGTCAGCTCGAAGGGCCGCGAACCGGTCCAGCCGCCCTGCCCGTCACGGTGGATCCAGATGGTGACCTTGCTGCCCGGCTTGCCGCGAAGGCGCTTGACGGCGTCGTCGAGCGGCATGTTGAGCGTGGATTCGTTGTTGATCTTGGTGATGCGGTCGAGCCGCTTCAGCCCCGCGCGGCCGGCGGGAGTCTCCGCCATGGGGCGGATGATGGTGAGCATCTGATCGCGGATCGAGATCACGATGCCGAGCCCGCCGAACTGGCCAGAGGTCGAGAGGTTCATTTCCCGGTAGGCCTCCGGGCTCATGAACACGCTGTGCGGATCGAGCGTCTTGAGCATGCCGTTGCACGCTGCGTACTCAACGTCGCGCAGATCGACTTCGGTGCCCTTGAGGTTCTTCTGCAGGAAGGCGAACACCTCCCTCAGGCGGGCGGCGACATCCCACGGACCCTGGATGTTGTCGACGCGGAACGC
The DNA here is from genome assembly GCA_963826085.1 of uncultured delta proteobacterium. Taxonomy (GTDB): domain Bacteria; phylum Myxococcota_A; class Polyangia; order Polyangiales; family Polyangiaceae; genus CAWDXG01. The sequence continues at coordinate 2,346,126 of CAWGVN010000001.1, forward strand.
GCGTTGCTCGGTGTCCACGCGCACCTTGACGGTCGGCGCCTTGGGGTCGTGCAGGATGATGACCTGCGCGACTTCCTTCTGCACCTGGTTCAAGGCGCTCAGAAACATCTGCCGCGGCTTGACGCGGGACGGGTCCACGTACTTGTCGCGGATCGTCTTGAGCGTCTCGTTGACCGCAACCAGCTGCGTCAGATCATACGGAGCCTTGGGCGCGCCGGGCGCCGTCACCGCCTGCGCCGCTTCAAGCCCTCTCCACAAGCCCCCGGTGCCGAAGCGCAGCGCGAAGAACGACGCCAGCGCGAACACGCCGAGAACGACGAGTGCCTTTCCGAGGCGCTCCAGGATTCGCATCGCTCGGGAGTATAGGACGAGATGACAGAAATGCTGCCCCTACAGGCGTGTTTCCGCCCGACTCCGCGGGAGCTCAGGGCGGAGCGGCGCCGGGCCGCGCAGCCGGGGCCGTGCCGCCGCCCGTGGTCGCGGAACCGCCCGCCGAAGACGACCCCTGCGAGGACGTACCGGAGGCGGATCCGCCGGCTTTGGAGTCCGGATCGGAGACCTCGACGTTCGGGCCCTCTTTCTCGTCCTTCTTGATCGAGTATCTAACCAACGCCCGGAGCACTTGATTCCGCTGCACGTTGCCGAGCAGCATCTTGATGTCCTCGTACACGGACGGATCGACGAGCAGCGCCCCTACGGTCCCTTTGCCGGCCCGCGCGTCCGCGACGATGTGGCGGAGGTCGCCGCTCATGGCGTTGAGGTTCTGCATCAGTTGCTGGGATTTGTCGTCGCCGTAGATCAGGCTCTTGGCGACGCCGTTGCCCTTGCGGATGCCCTTGAGCGTCAGCGCGACTTCCTCGGCCGCGTCGCCGAAATGTTCGAGCGTCTTCGAACCGCTCTCGCCGTAGATGACCTCGTGGGCGAAGCCGGGCCCCTTCTGCACACGGGCGAGCACCTGGTTGAACCCGGCCACGGTGCGGTTCAGCTCCGCTGTCGTGTGCTCGAGGTTCTCCACGGTGCGCGACAGATGATCGGCTTCCTTGGGATCGTGCAGGAGGCGCGCGGCATAGCCGTCGCCCTTGTCCATGGACTCGAGGATATTGCCGAGCGAATTGGCGCTGCGCTTCACGTCGTGGTTGAAGTTCTTGTCGGCCAGCGTGTCGGTGGTCTTCTGCAGGTTGTTCATCACCTGCTCGGCTTTCTTGCCGATGTTGGTGACCTGACCCAGCATGTCGGCGATATCCAACGTCTCCGTGCTCGGGATGATGCCGCCGGGTTTGATGCGCGGCTTGCCCGGCGATCCGACCGTGACGACGATCATCTTGTCACCGAGCAGCCCCTTCGACTCGATGGACGCGATGCTGTCGGCGCGGATACGCCGCGATTCCTCCTGTACGATGGAGACCGTCACATAGAGCTGCGCGTCCTTCGGATTGTCGGAGTAGCCGACGTGCGACACGTCTCCCACGTCGACGCCGCCCATGCGCACGGGCGAGCCGCGCTTGAGGCCCTCCACGTTGTGGAAGACGATGCGGTACTGCACCTTCGACTGGAACATCCGGCGCTCGTCGCCAATCAGGAAGATGACGACCGCCAGCACCACGAGCCCGGTGAGCACGAAGGCGCCGACCTTGACGTTTCGGGACCCCGACATCTTTCCCGTGGATCTTCCCTCAAACCGGCGGCCCAGTCACGCCAGTTGGCTCTTGGCCTCCAGCCTTTGGCTGTTGGCCCGGACGGCCAACGCCTGGCAGCCAGCAGCCACAGCCAACAGCCAGCAGCTAGAGGCTAGCGGATCAGGCGTTCAGAAGAGTCTCCACGTCCTCCTTGACGGGCGCCCGGCCTTCAATGAAGTCGGCCACCCGGGCGTCGGTGGACGCCTGGAATTCCTCGACCGTGCCGTAGGCGATGATGCGACCGCTGTGCACCATCGCAACCTTGTCACTGATGGAGAACGCGCTCTTCATGTCGTGCGTGACCACGATGCTGGTGATGTTCAGTCTTCTCTGCAGGCCCATGATGAGGTGGTTGACGCGGGCGGTGTTGATGGGATCGAGCCCCGTCGTCGGCTCGTCGTAGAGGAGCACCTCGGGCTGGACCGCGATCGCCCGGGCCAGGGCCACGCGTTTGCGCATGCCGCCCGACAAATCCGCGGGTCGCATCTGCTCGATGCCGGGCAGGTCGACGAGCCCGAGCGCCCAGGCGACGCGCGCCGCCATGTCCTCCTTGCTCATCTTCTTGCGGAAGTGCTCCTCGAGCCCATAGGCGACGTTCTCGCCGACGCTGAGCGAATCGAAGAGCGCCCCGCTCTGGAACAGCATCGCGATGCGCTGGCGCACCTTGCTGAGCTTGTCCTCGCTCATGCTCGTGACTTCGTCGCCGTCGAACACGATCGAGCCCGCATCGGCCTCGAGCAGGCCGATCAGCATCTTGAGCATCACGCTCTTGCCCACGCCGGACCCACCCACGATGGTCAGCACCTCGCCGGCCACGACATCGAGGTCGAGCTTCCGGTAGATGACCTTGTGCCCGAAGGCCTTCTTCACCCCGCGGAAAGTGATCAGCGGATCCGCCATCTCCCGCCGAAAGCTAGCACGCCTCGCAGCAGCCCTGATTGGGGTTCAGTCGGCTAGGCCGGGCGTCGCCGCCCGGGCCCCCCACAAATCCGGACGTGAGGAATCTACCCATCCGGCTCCTCGGTTCATGGCTTCGCCAGGGCGCGCAGGTCGCGGGGTCGGGTCCGGGCACGGGGGTAGTGCTCCGCAAGCCGGCGCATTCTACCCCACGGTACTTGCGAGCGACGGTTCAGCCAGCCGCGCCAGAGGCGATACGCCTCATGGCGCAGCGCGAGCGGTCGGCCCTCGCTTCGCGAGGGCGAGAGCGCGCGCGAGGGCGAGAGCGCGCGCGAGAGCGAGAGCGCGCGCGAGAGCGAGAGCGCGCGCGAGGGGGAGAGCGAGGGCCAGAGCGAGGGCGAGAGCGCGCGCGAGGGCGAGAGCGCGCGCGAGGGCGAGAGCGAGGGCGAGGGCGCGCGCGAGGGCGAGAGCGCGCGCGAGGGCGAGAGCGCGCGCGAGAGCGAGAGCGCGCGCGAGGGGGAGAGCGAGGGCGAGAGCGGGAGTGGGGGCCAGAGCGGGCGCGAGGGCGAGAGCGGCACGAGGGCGAGAGCGAGCGAGAGCGAGGGCGAGAGCGGGAGTGGGGGGCGACGCTGCGCGCTGGTGCGTCGCGGTGCGGAGGTTTCCACCAGGGACACTGTGGAGCTTGAACTGTCGGGAAAGCCGACATATCGGTCCCGTCAGACGCCTGAGCGGCCCGAACTGTCGGGATCCGCGACCGAAATGACGCCACAGCGTCCCTGATGGAAGCGAAGCCCACGGCGCGCCATCGCATGAGCGCTCCACCCTCTGGATGAGCCGTGCGCCGCCGTTCCATGCCGCGACCCCAAACAAACAAACCTTCCCGCCTTCCCGTACCCCACCCGCACAGCGCCGCAGAGCGGCGCGGCTCTGACGTTTCAGGCGTGGATTTCGTCGATGTGGATCTCGACGGCGCCGCCGCCGCGATAGGTGTCGCGGCGCAGGCGCCCAAGCACGAGCACCTGCCCGGCGAGGGTTTCCGCGCGGTCTCCCATGCGCACGCCGAAAGCGCCCATGCGCCGCCCGCCCGGCAGCGAGAGCTCGAGCTTGAGGTGGCCGCCCTTGACCTCGCGGGACGCGGCGACGTCGGCCTCCACGGCGATCTGCGGGGTTGGGTTGGCGGCGCCGCACGGCTCCAGGCGCAGGAGGTCGCCGACGACTGCGTGCGGTTCGTCCTCCGGGCATAGACGGGCGACGTTGTCGGTGTCGTGCAACTCGTCGGGGCGTTCCTGGCTCGCGCAAGCCTGCTCGAAACGCTCCCTCAGCTCGCCGAGGCGGGCCAGCTTGAGCTCGACGCCCGCCGCAGCCTGGTGCCCTCCGTAGCGGTCCAGTACGTCGCGCGCGTGGCCAAGCGCATCGTGGAGGCGCGCACCCGCCGGACCGCGCACCGAGCCCCGACCGACATCGCCGTCGAACCCCACAACGATCACCGGACGCTGGTAGCGCCGGGCAAGTCGCCCCGCAGCGATACCGACGATGCCGTGATTCCAGCCGTCGCGTCCGACCACGATGGCGGAGCGATCGGCCCATCCCTCACGTTCGATCTCCTCGACCGCCTCGGCGATGATGCGATCCTGCTGAGCTCGGCGCTCCGTCTGCAGCTGTTCGATGCTGGCACAGAGCGCACGTGCCTCGTCGTGCGTGCGGCTGAGCAGGAGCTCGAGCGCGACGTCCGGCGGGCCGAGTCGGCCCGGCGCGTTGATCCGGGGCGCGATGCGGAATGCCACGTCCTCGCCCGAAAGCGACGAGCTCGCGTCGATCTTCGCGAGTTCGAGCAGCGCGCGCACGCCGGGCCGCCGCCCCTCGGCGAGGCGCGCAAGCCCTGCCCGCACCAGGGCGCGGTTGTCTCCGTCGAGCGGCGCCACGTCGGCGATGGTGCCGATGGCAACCAGGTCGAGCCACTGCCGGAGATCGAGCCCGGGCGAGAGCTCGGCCCGGAGCGCTGCGCCCACGCTGAGCGCCAGCCCGCAGGAGGCAAGCCCCTTGTAGGGAAAGGCGCAATCGTCGCGGTGTGGGTTGAGGAACGCCAGCACCGGCAGCGGCTCGGGCGGAACCAGGTGGTGGTCGATGACGATGATGTCGATCCCGCGCGCGGCGATGTCGGAAAGCGTGGCGTGGTCCGAGGAACCGCAATCGCAGGTGACGAGCACGCGCGCACCGGACGCGAGGATGCGTTCCACCGCCGCCGGCGACACGCCGTAGCCCCCGTCGAAGCGGCTCGCCAGGAGCGGCACGACCTCCCCGCCGACGGCGCGCACGAGCTCCGTCATGATCGCGGCGGACGTGATGCCGTCGCAGTCGTAGTCGCCGAACACGCAGATCCGTTCGCCGTGCTTCACCGCGCGGACGATGCGCTCCGCTGCTAGCGCGCGGTCCGCCATTCCATCCGGCGGTGTGAGGTCCGCGAGCTTCGGATCGAGGAACCGCCGCGTGGCGCCCGGATCGAGATAGCCGCGCCGGTGCAGGAGATCCGCAACCGTCGTGGTCATGGACAGCGCTCGTCCGAGCTCGCGTGCCGCGTCGCCCGGCAGGGGCGGCAGCGGTCGGGTGGACGCGGAGGGCGGCATGCGCCCGGCATCTTCCGCGCGCCGGACCGCCTCGTCAACGACGCGCACTGTCAGACGCTGTCAGCCCGTCGCGTCAGGCCGTCGCGGAGGCCTTCTTGCCGGAGCGCGCGGTCTTCTTGCCCTTGTTCTTCTTCCTGCCCACCTTCGCGAAGAAGAGCTTGTCGAGCCACTCGGTCAGCGGCAGCGCCACGTAGATCGACGAATACGTGCCGAAGATGATGCCGACGACCAGCGTCAGCGAGAAATCCTTCAACGTGCCGGTGCCGCGGAAGAAGAACGCCAGCAAGCTGATCACGGTCGTGGCGCTGGTGAGGATCGTGCGGCTCAGCATCTCGGAGAGGCTGATATTGATGATGTTGTCGAACGTCGCGCCGCGCAGTCTGCCGAGGTTCTCGCGCACGCGGTCGTAGACGACGACGGTGTCGTTCACGGAGTAGCCGACAATGGTAAGGATGGCCGCCACTGTGGGCAGGTTCACCTCCTTTCCCAGGATGACCAGCACTCCGATCGTGTTGACGGCGTCGTGGATGAGGGCGATCACCGCGCCCGGCGCGAAGCGCAGGTCGAAGCGGAACGCGATGTACGCCATGATGAAGACGAGCGAAATCGCGATGCTTCTGAGGGCGGCGTCGCGCAGCTGCGCGCCCGCTTTCGGGCCGATCCATTCCACACGCAGCGCCTGCGCAGGCACAGTGCCCGCGCCCAGCCGCGCGCGCATGGCGTCCATCAGCTGGTCGCCCTTGCTCTTGAGCTGGATCTCGACCTTGTGATCCCGGGCGTTCTGGATCGTCGGGTTGTTCTTGCCCTCGCGCAGCTCGATGCCGTGGAGTCCGGTCATCTGCTTCCTGATCCAGTCCAGGTCCGGAGCGGAATTGAAGCGGACGGTGATCTTGTCGCCGCCGGGGCTGAACTTGACCTCGTTCGACAACCGATCCTTCGGGCACTCTGCCGCCGGCAGGTTCTTGCCGAGACACAGGCGCCGCTCGATCTGGTTCTGCGTCGCCTCGCTGATGGTCGAAATGTCCTGGACGCGGATCAGGTAGCGGTTCGCTTCCTTGGAGTCGTCGACGTGGATGACATCGGGGCGCGAGAAGCCGGCCGCGGTGACCGCGTTGCGGATGGTGGGTCCATCGACGGCCTTGTTGAACGCGACTTCGATCTCCGTGCCGCCCTGGAAGTCCGTGCCGAGCTTGGGGCCGGGGTAGACGATGAGTACCAGCGAAGCGAGCACGAACAGCGCGCTGATGCCGATGAACAATGGGCGCTTGCCCATGAAGTCGAAGGTCTTGCCGACGGGGAACAGCTGCATCGATCAGCCCATATCCAGCTTGGCGGTACGACCGAAGCCGCGAACCCACAGGTCGAAGAACACCCGGCTCACCACCACGCCGGTGAACACGCTGCAGATGACGCCGAAGCACAGCGTGACGGCAAAGCCCTTGATCGGTCCGGTGCCGTACTGCGCCAGGATGATGCCGGAGATCAGCGTGGTGATCTGGCCGTCCACGATGGCGCTCAAGGCCTTGCTGAAGCCCACTTCCACCGCTGCGCGCGCACTCTTCCCCCCGCGTAACTCCTCGCGTATTCGTTCATTGATGAGCACGTTGGCGTCCACGCTCATACCTATGGTGAGCGCGAGCCCCGCGATACCGGGTAACGTCATCGACGCGCCGAACGAAGCCAGGATAGCGAGCTGCAGGAACAGATTCATCGTCACCGCGGTGTTCGCGATGAGCCCGGCGCGCTGGTAGTAGATGAACATGAACAGCAGCACCAGGAGGCCACCGCCGATGGCTCCCTGGACGCCAAGCTTGATCAACGTCTTGCCCAGCGACGGGCCGATGCGCTGTTCGTTCGACGGCGAGATCGGCGCGGGGAGCGCGCCGGACTTGAGCACCAGCTCCAGCTTGCGCGAATCCTCGAGCTGTACCTCGGGGTCGGATGCTCCCATCGTGATCTCGGCGTGACCGCCCGGGATGCGCGTCTGGATGACGGGCGCACTTTCGATGCGGTTGTCGAGGATGATCGCAAAGCGCCGCTTGATGTTGGCGCCGGTGATGCGCTCGAAGATGTTGCCGCCCTGAGCGGTGAACGTGAGCGCGACGTGCCAGCCGCCGAGCCCGCCCTTGGACTGATCGGGCTGGGCCTGCGCGTCGCGGATCATGTCACCCGTGATGTCGGCGTGGCTCTTGAGGAGATAGGTGCGCCAACCCGCAGCCGTCTGCTTCAGCGTGTCCGGATTCGTGTTGTAGACGATCTGGTAGCCGAGCTCGCGATCGGGCGGGAGCTCCAGCGTCGAGGTCCACTCCTTGAATCGCGCGAGCGCGTGCTGCGTCAGCTCGCCCTTCTCCAGCGCGAGGAAAGCGTAGGTGATCCGGTTGTGCTTGATGTCGCCGCTGTCGTCGAGGCCGACCGGAGCGTCCTCCTGCCTGAAGTCGAGCCCCTTGGGCAGGCTGGCGGTGTCGGCCTTCTTGGCAATCGGCCCGAAGAAGTCCTGGTCGTCATCGAGCAGCTTGAACTCGAGACGGGCGGTCTGGCTGATGATGTCGCGGATGCGCTTGAAGCTCTTCTCGCTCTTGCCGGGAACCTCGACGATGATGTCCTCGTCCCGCGTCGAGACGGACGCCTCGCGCAGACCGAGCTCGTCGATGCGGCGCAGGATGATCTGGCGCGCCTGCTCCACGGCGCTGGTGCGGGTCTGGGTTTCGACCGCGTTCTTGATGCGGAAGCGGAAGTCCCTTCCGTCGCCGCTCCGCGAGAAACTCATGTCGGCGCCGAACTGCATGAGGAAGCGCGTGTCGACCTTGGTCTGATCCACGCCGTCCTTGACGTGAATGGTGATCTCGTTGGCGGGATGGCGAGGCGCCTCGATATCGATCTTCTTGCGCAGCTGGGCGTACACGGCGTCGCTCGGCTGCTCGTCGCCCTTGTACAGGCCGTACAGCTTGGCGAGCTGCGCGCGCATGTCCTCGTAGTAGTTGTCGCGCTTGTCCTTGATGGCCTCGTCGACGTCGACCGTGTAGACGAGCCGGAGGCCGCCCCTGAGGTCGAGGCCCGCTACCAGCCGGAATCCCACGTGATTCCGCACGTAGCTGGGACAAGGGACCTTGCCATCCGACATGTTGAAGAGCGTCGGCCACAGCGCGATGAAGGCGAGCACGCAGACGCTGACGACCAGCCCGAAGCGCATGCGCCAGCCCAGGTCGATCACGCCCAGCGCCGCGATGAACGCCCACAGCGTCAGGATGCCGAAGCTGACCAGGGTCCAGAACCCGTCGTAGTGGGCGCCGGCGGCCGCGGATGCTGCGCAGATGGCTCCGAACCAGAACGCAACGCGGTGCGGCCTGCGCACGTACCCCGCGATGAACATGAGGGCGCAGATGCCCGCAAACACATACTGGAGGATGGTATTGGTCACGGGCAATCCAGCTTACTTCTTCTTCTCGACGACGCTGGCGTTCTCGGCGTTGTCCTTGCCGAGCAACCCTGACTTGAGCATGTCGACCTTGACGCCGGGCGCGACCTCGACCTTCGCGTAGCGATCTCCGAGCTCGACCAGCTTGCCTACGAGCCCGCTCTGCGTAAGCACGCGATCACCCTTCTTCAACGTCGCCACCGCCTGCTGCTGCTTCTTCTGCTGCGAGCGGGTGGACCAGAACATGAGGATGAGCAGCGGCACCAGCAGCAGCAGCGGGAACAACATCCCGAGCGTGCTGGGCGGCGAGCCCTTCGGCGGAGGAGCGCCCTGCTGCGACTTGCCGGCGGGGTGCGCCGGTTGCGTCGTATGTTGGGCAGGCGGAGCACCGGGCGCCTGGGGTCGACCGGGCGCCGGGGGAACAGCCTGAAATGCTAGGATTGGCGAAGCCAAAGTCTCCTCCAGGAGGGCCGGCCTATAGCGACTTTATGGTGGCCGCGCAAGCAAGGCGGTGGGCGCCGACCGGGCCGGGTGAGGGGTACTGAACAGACGCTTTCCCCGCGGGAGCTTCGGGCCCGCCCGCAGCTTGACAGCCCCGGGGGCCGGATGTAGTTGATCGCCCCCTGCATCCCGGACAGGCAAACAATCATGGCGCCGGCTCCGCCGGTCCACAGGCGCGTAGCTCAGTGGTAGAGCACTACCTTGACACGGTAGGGGTCGGCAGTTCAATCCTGCCCGCGCCTACTCTGCTTGCTCGTCGCCGTAGACAAAATGCCTTGTCCTCTTTCGTGGTGACCGCGTCGTGGCCATGACTCGATAGCTCATGGCAGAGCGTCTGCGCCGTACGCCGCGCGAGCTGCTCTCCGAGAGGGGGCAGCTCGAGGGCGACATCGTCGCCGTCCGGGTCAACGGAAGGCTGGGAGACCTGCACACGCCGGTCGACCCGGATGCGGACATCGTGCCCATCCGCTGGACAGACAAGGCGGCGCTGCCCGTCATCCGCCATTCCGCCGCGCACGTCATGGCGGACGCGGTGCAGCGGCTCTTCCCCGGCACGCAGGTCACCATCGGGCCCGCGATCGATTCGGGCTTCTACTACGACTTCGATCGCCCCGAGGGCCCGTTCAGCGAGAAGGAGCTCGCTCGCATCGAGAAGGAGATGCGGCGGATCATCAAGCAGAACGTCCCCTTCTTCCGCCAGGAAGTCTCACGCGACGAAGCACACCAGCTCTTCGAGGGCATGGGCGAGAAGTACAAGCTCGAGATCCTGGACGCGATCCCCGAGGACGAGCGCATCTCGCTCTACCGACACGGCCGACCCGAAAAGCCCGAGAACACCTGGGTGGACCTGTGCGAAGGGCCGCACGTCCCGACCACGCGACATCTGGGCGCGATCAAGCTGACCAGCGTGGCGGGCGCCTACTGGCGCGGCGACGAGCACAACCCGATGCTCCAGCGGATCTACGGAACCGCATTCCCGACCCAGGAAGAGCTCGACGAGCACCTGAGGCTGCTCGAAGAAGCGCGAGCCCGCGACCACCGCAAGCTCGGCAAGGAGCTCGAGCTCTTCATGTTCCACGAGTACGCGCCGGCGATGCCGTTCTTCCTGCCGCGCGGGGCCGGCATCTACAATCGCCTGGTCGAGTACATCCGCGGCCTCTACGTCGACTACGGCTACGAGGAAGTCATCACGCCGCAGATCTTCGACAACAGGCTATTTTCGACGAGCGGCCACCTGGCGAACTACCGCGAGAACATGTACCTGCCGGTCACGGCGGACATGCTCGATTCGGCGGCCGCCGGAGTCGGGCTCAACGTCACGCCGGACGAGGGCGAGCACGCCCACCACCATCCGGCGCTGGACGCGCTCGGGCAGAAGCCGATGAACTGCCCGAGCCATTGCCTGATCTTCGGGCAGCGCCGCCGGAGCTATCGCGAGCTCCCCTGGCGCGTGGCGGATTTCGGCAGGCTACACCGTTACGAGCGCGGCGGCGTGGTGCACGGCCTGGCTCGCGTCAGGAGCTTCTGCCAGGACGACGCGCATATCTTCTGCACGCCGGAGCAGATGGGTCAGGAGATCCGTTCGTTCAACCAGCTGCTGTTCGAGGTGTACGCCGCGTTCGACTTCAAGGACGTTCTCGGTGAAGCTGGCGCTACGTCCTGAAAAGCGTATCGGCTCCGACGAGCTATGGGACAACGCCGAGGGCGTGCTCGAGCGCGTGCTGGTCGACTCGAAGATCGACTTCGAGAAGCTGCCGGGCGAAGGCGCCTTCTACGGGCCGAAGCTCGAGTTCCACATCGTGGACGCGCTCGGCCGCAGCTGGCAGCTCGGAACGATCCAGGTCGACTACGGCCTGCCCGAGCGCTTCGGGCTGGAGTACGTCGCGGCCGACGGCGAAGCGCATCGCCCCGTGATGCTGCACCGCGCGATCCTCGGTTCGATCGAGCGCTTCTTCGGCATGTACATCGAGCACGTGGCGGGGAAGTTCCCGGTATGGCTCGCGCCGGAGCAGGCCACGCTGGTCACCATCAGCGAGAAGCAGGCCGACTACGCGGAGAAGGTGCGGCGAGAGCTCTCGGACCACGGACTTCGCGTCGGGGTGGACGCTGGCGCCGACAAGCTCGGCGCGAAGATCCGCAACGCGCGCCTGATGCGCACGCCGTACATCGTGGTGCTCGGCGAGAAAGAATCCGAGAGCGGCACGGTAGCGCCGCGATCAAGAGACGAAGGGGAGCTCCCGGCGATGTCCGTCGAGAGCTTCGCAAAGAGGCTGGCGCGCGAAGCGCGCCCACCGCGCCTTGGCGCGGACGAGCGTTGACTTTCCGGCTGCGATAGCGCGACCGGGGAAAGGAAGAGAGAAGACAACCGCATGGCAATGGGGCGACGTTTCAGTCGGGAGCCGCGAGGCCCGCAGATCCGGATCAACCACCGGATCCGCGTGCCGGAAGTGCGCGTGGTGATGGAAGACGGTACCAACCTCGGCGTACTGCCGACGGACGAGGCGCTGCGTGAGGCGCAGTCCCGTGGGCTAGATCTCGTCGAGGTCAACCCCAAGGGCACTCCGCCGGTCTGCAAGATCCTCGATTTCGGCAAGTACAAGTACGAGGAAAAGAAGAAGCAGCGCGAAGCCAAGCGCAAACAGACCGTGGTGGAGGTCAAGGAGCTCAAGCTGCGCCCCAAGACGGACGATCACGATCTGAACGTGAAGGTCCGCGCGGCGCGCAAGTTCCTCGAGTCGGGGAACAAGGTAAAGCTCACGGTACGCTTCCGCGGCCGCGAGATTACCCATCCCGAGCGTGCGCAGATGCAGCTCGACTACATCATCAAGAACACCGAGGAGCTGGCCAACGTCGAGCAACGCCCGACGATGGAGGGCCGCACAATGAGCCTGACGATCGCTCCCAAGCCGCAGGTTCTCCAGCGCCTGGCCGCGGAACGCGCGGCGCGCGAGAAGGACCAGGAAAAGAGCCAGCCCGCCAATGCGCGGCCCGGCGAACCGGCCGAGGCCACCGCAGAAGAAGGCGAGGCCTAGTGCGGAATCAGGTTGGGCGGAATCAGGCCTTTGACGTAGGCCACCGCGACCGCCGCCGCGACCACGAGCAGTAGCAGGACGGCGATCAAGCCGCCCTTGCCGCCACTCTTCTCTGCAGCCACTGGCGCAGGCGGCGGAGCTGCCTCCGGAGCGCTCACTGGCGCTGGCGCCCTGACGAGCGGCACGGACGGATCGCTCGACAGATCGGAGGACGCGCGCCGCGACGGCGCGTCGTCCTCCAGCGCCGCGAGGTTGCCGAGCTCGAACTTGCGCCCCGACGAAGCGGTGCGGCTCGGAGCCAGATCCAGATCGTTGGCCCAGTCCGCCGAACTTTCGAAATCGCCCAGCACCAGCGGCGCTACGGCGCCCGAGCCGTTGCTGCTGCTGTCGTCTCCCTTGAGCGAGCTGAACTCGATGAGAGCCTCGTCGATGAGCGAGCCGATGATGGACCCGCGATCCTGGACCCGCTTCTGCTCCCTCTCGAACTCGCGGTCCTGGACTACCGGGAATACCAACTGTGCGATGTCGAAGGAGGAGACCGGCCGACCCAGATGGAACATCATCTGGTTCAGGTCCTGACCGAGATCTCGCGCAGCCTGGTAGCGGTCGTTCGGATTCTGCGCCAGCGCGCGCGCCAGGACGGCCTCGAGCTCGGGCGTCACGTTCGGATTGAACTGCCGGATGGGCGGAACGCGCGCGGACTGCACCTGGCGCACCGTTTCCAGATCCGTCTCGCCCATGAACAGACGGCGGCCTGCCAGCATTTCCCACAGGATGATCCCCACCGCGAAGATATCGGTGCGCGCGTCCACGGGCTGGCCGAGCGCGGCCTCGGGCGACAGATAGCTGAACTTGCCCTTGATGATGCCGGGCTCGCTCTTCTCGAGCTGGCTGTTGGCCTTGGCCAGCCCGAAGTCGACGATCTTGACCTCACCGTGGCGGGTGATGAGGACGTTCGGCGGCGACATGTCGCGGTGCACGATGCCGATGCGGCGGCCGCTCGGGTCGGCGAGCTCGTGCGCGTAGGCGAGCCCCTCGCAGATCCTGACGCAGATGAGGCATGCTTCCTCGATCGGCACGAGCTGATTGAGCTTCTTGTGCCGCTCGATGATCGCCTTGAGGTCGGCGCCATCCACGTACTCCATGACGATGAAGTAGGTGTTGTCGCCGACGCCGATGTCGAACACCTGCGCGACGTTCGAGTGGGACAGATGAGCGCTGAGCCGCGCTTCATCGAGAAACATCCCGATGAACTGCTTCTTTTCCGAAAGGTGCGGAAGGACCCGCTTGATGGCGACGATCTTCTTGAAGCCCTCGAGGCCGGCGCTTTCCGCACGGAAGACCTCGGCCATACCGCCCGAAGCGATCTTCTCGAGGACCTTGTATCTTTGCTGCTCGCGTGCCATTTCCTCGCGCTAGCTCACCTGGTAACTCGATGGGGCGGGGAATTCTCCGGCCGTACCGACCCAGCAGGGTACGAACCAGCGGAAGTCGAGGCTACATGACCGCTCGCGATTCGGCTACTGCCTGCCGGATCCAGCGCCTGCTGCCGGCTTCCGGGTCCGTGGCGGCTCACGCGCTCGTCTCCGAATAGCGTGCCAGGCGCCGGAGCAGACCGAGATGGCCGTCGGGCACCGGCTCGAAACGACTGGCCTGGAACACGCTCTGCGCGGCAGTGTCGTCGTCGTCGTGCATCGCCAGAAGCGCCGCGGTGACGCGCCGGCGTACGCCCGCAGGGACGTGCGCACCGGCCACGATCAAGTCGCCGGGTATGGGACCGACGAGCAGCAGCACGCGCACCGAATTCGGCGGCGCGCCCATGTCGAGCCACGGCGATGCCGCCAGCTGGCCGCTCACCGGTTCCAGGCCGACGTGCGTCGCTCCCACGTCGGCCCGTCCGGCGAGCACTGCCTCGACCACGCCCTCGTGACTGGAGCAGAAGAGCTCCCGGGGGAAGGCGCTCTGGAGATCGACCCCCAGCGACCGGAGGTGCCAGCGGGGTACGAAGTAGCCAGACGCGCTCTCGCGCGAGACCCAGGCGGCGGTCAGGCCGACCAGGTCCTCGGGCTTGCGATACGGGGCTTCGGCGCGTGCGAACAGTGCGGAGTGATACCCGCCCCGGAGGCCCCGCCTGATGACGACCATCGGAACGGCCACCTTCTGGTCCTCGAGCTCCACGGCCACCAGAGGCGGCGCCCACGCGAAGTCCACGCGAGCGGAAAGCGCCGCCTCGGTCAGCTTTCGGTAGCTGGACAGGACAATCGGAGCGACGTCGACACCAGTGGACGTTCTGGAGCTTCGTGCAGAACAGCCCCAGGGCCTCCTGGGTCGGCTCGGAGTCCGACACCACCGCGAAGGTGAGCGACACGCCCGGATACTAGCAAGCTGCATGGGCTCTGCCTAACTCGGGCTGTGTAACGAAACGGTTTCCGGCTTGACCTGGCGAGGGGCTTGACCTGGGCCTCGGGGCTGGCCCTACGATGCGCCCCCATGAGCGCCCCGACCGAGCCGGCCGCCTCGCACGCGGCCGATGACGACGACGACGAGCCGGAAAGCGAGCTCCTTCCCGACGAGCCGCACACGCCGATGTGGCTGCCGCTGCTGGGCGGCGTGCTGGCGCTTCTCGCCATCCTGGCCTTCCTGATGACGCGCCCGCCGGGCAAGACCGCGGAACAGCTGTCGCAGAAGGCCAGCCCCGCCTCCAGTGCCGCCGCGTCGGCGTCGGCGGCGCCGTCCGCGACTGCCCCGATGCCCGCCCCGGCGCCGGTCCCCCACCCCGCTCCGTAGCGGTACAGCATCGGAAATTCGTCCTCGCCTTCCGCTTCGAGGCGTGCAAGTCTCCGCGTCCTTCCCGGGGCCGTAGCTCAGCTGGGAGAGCGCATGACTGGCAGTCATGAGGTCAGGGGTTCGATCCCCCTCGGCTCCACCCTCCTTTCTTCGCGCGGGCCCATCACAGCGCAGTGGCTCGACCGCTGACCGCTGCCGCGAGGCGGCGCGCGTGTGCGCTACGCTCTCCCCCGTGCCCGAACCGCCCGAAGTCGAGGTCACGCGTCGCTGCATCGCGCCGCTGCTCGTCGGCCGCACCATCCGTCGCGTGCGCACCGGGGCGGACAGCTGGTTCTAGAGACGAGCAGCAAACATGACTGACGATCTCCCGACCAAGACGTTCAAGACCGCCGCAGACTGGCGGCAGTGGCTGAAGAGACACCATGCGAAATCGCGAGGTGTCTGGGTACGGATCTTCAAGAAACACGCCGGCGAGGAGACGGTGAGCTACGCCGAGGCGCTCGACGAAGCGCTATGTTTCGGCTGGATTGATGGGCAGAAACGCGCCTACGACAAGACGTCGTGGCTGCAGAAATTCACTCCGCGCCGACCGAAGAGCGTGTGGTCGAAAAGGAACCGCGAGCACGTGGCGCGTCTGATCAAAGAGAAGCGAATGATGCCGGCAGGGTTGGCGCAAGTGCAGGCCGCCAAGAAGGACGGTCGTTGGGGCAAGGCCTACGACTCGCCGAGCGCCATGACGGTACCGGAAGATTTCCTTGAAGAGCTCGAGAAGGACAAGAACGCATACGCGTTCTTCAAAACGCTCAACCGGGCCAACACCTACGCCATTGCCTGGCGACTGCAGACCGCCAAGAAGCCGGAGACGCGCGAACTTCGCAAGACGAAACTATTGGCACTCATGAAAGCCGGAAAGAAGCTGCACTAGAATCGAGCGCGCAGGTGGCACAAGCGCCCTTCGGAGGGGCTGGGTGCTGGGCCGGGGCGCGCTCGCAGGGTGTCAATCCTGGATTGAATCCTCGCGCTCGGTGAGCGGGAGGTTCTCGTGCGCGGCCGCGTTGCGATCGACGTAGTGATAGGTGTGCCGGCGGCCGTGCTTCTCCTTGTGTCGCGGGCACCACAGCTCGCGCCCCCCCGTCTTGCGCCGCACCTCCAGGCAGAGGGGACAAGGCGGCTCGATCTCCGGCACCTTTTCCGCCGCTTCGCTGCTGTGATCCTTCGGCCGGACCACGAGCACCGGACAGCGTGAGAGGCGCATCACCTCCTCGGCGACCGAACCCAGCAGCAGGCGACGCGCCCCTCGCCGGCCGTGCGTGCCGACCACGACCATGTCGGCGTCCAGGTCGGCTGCGAGCTGGGCGATCTCGTGGGCCGGCCTGCCGACGCGCACGTGGGTCACCGCCCGCTTGAACGCCGCCACGTGCTGCACCTGGAAGCCGGCGAGCTTTTCTTCCACGTAGCGTCGAAGCTCGTCGAACGCTTCCTCGACGGACGAGCTCCTGTCGTCCTCCGGAACCTCGAGCCGGAGCAACGGTTCGTGGAAGCCTGCTACGTAGACGACATGGGGCTCCGCGTCGGGCTCGCGGTTGGCGATTTCGAAAGCGCGTTGCAGCGCCAGCTCGCCGACCGGCGAATAGTCGACACCTACTACGATCCTGTAACGGACCGGCGCATTCCCGGTGGCCATGGGCATCGTTCCTTCCTGGGTGCCGGACGCTCAGCGGAAGCTGCCGGCGATTCTGCGACTTGGCGAGAGACGTTGCGAAGACTGCACACCTCGTGCCAGCGCGCCGGCTGTACCCATGGGGCATCCCCGTAGGCACGATGCTGCCTCGAGACCGGACCATCCGGGAGACGTGGTGCGTCAGGCGCCCGGATCCCCCAGATGCTTCCGTCGAGGTCGCGCTGACGAATGTTGGACTTCGTGGTCGCCCATGGACTTTGGCGCCGCAGATCCGCGCGCCAACTTCCCCGCGGCTACGGCAGGGTCGGCGGATTCCAACCAGGTATGAAGTCTTCGTGCGTGCGCAACGTCACGGCTCCCGCGACAGGAACGCGTCGTCGGCGTAGCAGTAGGCCCATGTTTCGCCGGGCTCGCCGGAGGTGACGAGGGGATGTTGCGTCGCGTGAAAGTGCTTGGTCGCGTGCCGATTGGGTGAGCTGTCGCAACACCCGACGTGGCCGCACGTCAGGCAGATGCGCAAATGCACCCAGCGGTCGCCCATCTCCAGGCATTCGCGACATCCGGGTGTCGGCCGCTGGACCTCTCGCACGGTATCCTCGCGGACATGCCCGCACGGCTGGGAGAGATCGACCTCGTGGCTGGCTTTCATGGCTGGACCCCTTCATGCGTGGCGGTGGCCCCAGGAGCCGCGGACCAGCACCCGGCCCGACCGTAATCACCGCCAGGCGCCGAGGCAACGCTCGACTACCGGTGGACGGGACGTGGATTCATCACCGCACAGGCCTCGCGCCAGCAAGCAGCGTGCCACCTCTGCGCTGCGCCCTTCCAGCGAACTGTGGTCCCCCATGGACTCCGTCCAGCACCCCGTCCGGTCCGCCGGAATCCACTCCGCTACGTGCTCCGGACTCGCGTCGATTCGCAAACCCGAGGCGCGACGAGGTGCTACCTTGGTGTCGATTGGAGAGCAGGCTCCATCGCCATGCCGGACCACGCAGGCCTTTCTCTCGCAGGCTCGACCTTCGACGACGTGCGGCACGTCTGCGCTCTGTTCAACGACGATGAGGAAGAGTACCGAGTGCTGCTGCCCTTCATCAGCGACGGCTTCCACTCTGGGGACAGGGGCATTCACGTCGTCAACCAGGGGCAGCGGCAGGATCACTTGTCGCGCCTGGCGGCAGCCGGAATCGATACGGCGGCCGCGGAACGGGCTGGTCAGCTCGACCTGCGGGACAACGCCAGCACCTACCTGCCCGACGGGAGTTTCGATCAGGACCGGATGTTGGCCGTGTTTCGGGAGATCGCGGGCAGCGCGGTGAACGACGGATTTCATCGTAACCGCATCGTCTGTCGGATGGATTGGGCTGCCGAGCGCGCGCTCGTCGACAACGTCATCGAATTCGAAGCGCGCGTCAACGACGTGTGGCGCCATCACGACGACGCCGTCATCTGCACCTACCGCGCCTCGCAGTTCCGCGGCGACGCGCTGATCGACATCGTGCGGACGCACCCGATGGTCATCCTCGGAGGTCTGCTGCAGCGCAATCCGTTCTTCGTTCCGCCAGAGCAGTTCCTGGAGCAGTTCCGTCGAAGGCGTGGAGAGCGAACGTCGCCTGACGACCGGGAGGCGTGAGGTGGACAGCCCGGCCGAGTCACCAGAAGAGCTCACTCGACTGCGCGGCTGCCTGAACGACCTCGTGAGCGTGGTGGGGCTGCCCGCGATCTGGACCGGCGCGGAGCCGCCGCAGATTCTTGCGAGCCTGGCGGACGCGCTCTTCGGGATGCTCGGACTCACCTTCGTGCTGGTCCGGAAGAGCGAGTCCGAGGACGCGGCGCCGCTGGAACTGATGCGGGTCGCTCCACCGTTCGAGAGCAAGATACGCGCCGAGGACGTGATGGACCCGTCCGGGAGCGCTTCCCCGCTCCAATCCGAGCTCTGGATCGGCGACGCCAGGATTCACGTCGCGTCCGTTCCGCTGGGGGTCGCCGGAGAAAGCGGTGTGGTGATCGCCGGCTCTCGAAGGCCGGACTTTCCTGTTGAAACGGAGGCTCTCCTGATCCAGGTCGCTGCCAACGAAGCGGCGATGGCACTGCAACAGGCCCGTGTCCTGGCCCTGCAGCGGCGACTCGCCGCCGAGCTCGACGAACGGGTCACTCAACGCACAAGCGAGCTGGCGGCCGCCAACGCCGTGTTGCAGAACGAGATCGCCGAGCGCCGGCGGGCGGAAGTCGCGCTTCGCGAACGCGAACGCGAATCCCGCTTGATCATCGAAACGATTCCCGCACTCGCCTGGACCGCCCGTCCCGACGGCACCGCCGAGTTCTTCAACCAACGCTATCTGGATTTCATCGGCCTCTCCGCGGAACGTGCGGCCGGCTGGGGCTGGACGGCTGCCGTTCACCCGGCGGACATGGACGGCTTGACCGGCACATGGCGGCGGTTGATGCGCTCCGGACAAGCTGGAGCCGCCGAAGCGCGCCTGCGGCGATTCGACGGGGAGTACCGCTGGTTTCTCTTTCGCGCCAACCCGCTTCGCGACGAGTCCGGCACGATCGTCAAGTGGTACGGCATCAATCTCGACATCGAAGACAGCAAGCGAGCCGCAGATGCCATCCTGGCGCGGGAACACGAGCTTCAGCAACTGACGGAGACGATTCCGGAGATGCTGTGGAGCGCCGCGGCCGACGGCGCCGTCGATTACTGCAACGCCCGCTTTCTCGAGTACACGGGCCTGTCCGCGGACGCCGTCGCCGGCGAGGGCTGGCAGAAGACGATCCACCCCGACGATGCGGCGCGGGTCGCCCCCATCTGGCGTGACTGCGTCGCGGCTGGGACCGAATACCGGGTCGAAGTGAGGACCTTCCGGAGCACGGACCGCACCTATCGCCGGTGTGCCGTCACCGCGCTCCCGCTTCTGGATGAGCAGGGGCGAATCCTGAGATGGTACGGAAGCGTCGTCGACATCCATGACTGGAAGCAGGCGCAGGAGGAGCTCCAGCACAGCGAGCGCGAGGCCCGGCTGATCGTCGATTGCATCCCGGCCCAGGTTGCGGTGCTGGGACCGGCAGGTGAGGTCCGCCAGATCAACCGCCGGATGGCGGAGTTCTTTGGCAGCTCCGCGACGTCGCTGACCGGCTGGAAGACCAGCGATTTCGTCCCACCGGACGAGCTGCCCCAGGTGGTCGCCGGCATGACGAAAGCGTTCGAGACCGGCGCGCCTTTCGAGATGGAGAACCACCTCCGTCGCTTCGATGGCGTGTATCGCTGGTTCCAGATTCGCGGCACGCCGCTGACGGACTCGAACGGGCACATCATCCGCTGGTATTTCCTGATTACGGACATAGAAGCGCGAAGGAGGGCGGAAGACGCGCTCCGCCGCAGTGAAGCGCTGCTCGCAGACGCGCAGCGGATCAGCGCGACCGGCAGTTTCTCGTGGCGCCTCGACAGCGACGAGATCACCTTTTCAGAGGAGCTCTGTCGCATCTTCGAGTTCGAGAAAAATCGCGCGATCACCCTCGAGCAGATGGGCGCGCGAGTTCATCCCGATGACGCGCCCGTGCTCGCCGGGTTGGCTGCCCGGGCCCGGGAGAGCGCGGGAACGCTGGAGTACGAGTTCCGGCTGCTGATGCCGGACGGCAGAATCAAGTACACGCGAACGCACGCGAACGTCATGCACCACCCGAATGCCGCCCGCGAGTGCGTCGGTGCGATGCAGGACGTAACGCAACGCCATCTCTCGGATCAGGCGCTGGACGAGGCGCGCTCGGAGCTCGCGCGCGTAACCAGAAGCATCAGCATTGGAGCTTTGACCGCTTCCATCGCGCACGAAGTCAATCAACCGCTGTCGGGCATCATCACCAATGCCGGCACGTGCGTGCGGCAGCTCTCGGCCGATCCGCCCAACGTCGGCGGCGCGCTCGAGACGGCGCGCCGGACGATTCGCGACGGGAACCGGGCGGCCGAAGTCGTCTCGCGGCTGCGGGCACTCTTCAGCAACAGGGCCGTCACGGCCGAAGTCCTGGATCTCAATGAAGTCGTCCGGGAGGTGATTGCGTTGTTGTCGAACGACCTGCGGCGGAGCCGCGTCGTGCTCAGGACCGAGCTCGACGGCGACGCCCTCCTTGTTACCGGGGACCGCGTGCAGCTCCAGCAGGTCGTATTGAACCTGATGCGCAACGCCTCCGACGCGATGAGCGACGTCGAGGGCCGTGCCAGGCAGATGGTGATCCGGACGGAACGCGACGATCGGGACCACGTGCGATTGACCGTCCAGGACGTCGGCATCGGCCTGGATCCCGGAGCCATCGCTCGATTGTTCGAGGCGTTCTACACGACGAAGAGCGACGGGATGGGGATTGGATTGTCCGTCAGCCGCTCCATCATCGAGCGACACGGCGGCCGGCTGTGGGCGGCGTCGAATGAAGGACCGGGAGCGACGTTCGCCTTCTCCATCCCATACACGCCAGAGGACGTCCCGGACGCTCCAGCGACCTGATGACGCCGACCGGGCGGTCCGCGCGGACTCCGTGGCCGTGGCCAGTTGGCCCCCAATACGTTCGTGCAATCGATCCGGCACGCGCCGATGCGTAGTTGTGAAGAGCGCGGCCACGCCACCCATCAGTCCGGCGCGCCGAGGCGACCCATGGACCTGGGATACCAAGAGCCACTGTTCATCTTGCCATTCGATCAGCGGTCGAGCTTTCAGGAAAAGCTGTTCGGATTCACGCCGCCGCTGTCGCCGAGCCAGTTCGAGACGCTCGTCGCGAGCAAGCAGGTCGTCTACGAAGGCTTCAAGCTTGCCCTCTCGCGCGGCGTGCCCAGAGAGCCTGCTGGCATTCTCGTGGACGAACAGTTTGGCGCGTCGATCCTGCGCGATGCCAGGGAGCGCGGAATTACGACTTGCGCACCGGTAGAGAGGAGCGGCAGCGACGAGTTCACGTTCGAGTATGGCGACCGATGGCAGGAGCACATTGCGGCTTTCGAGCCGAGCTTTGTGAAGGTTCTCGTGCGCTACAATGTGGAAGGTGAAGAGGCGCTGAACCGTCGCCAGACCGGGCGGCTGAAACAGCTCTCCGACTTCTGCCATCGCAGTAGCCGCAGGTTCCTCTTCGAGCTGCTCGTGCCGATGGTCGGCGCGCAGTCGGATCGCGTGGGTGGCGACAGCGCGCGCTTCGACCGGGAATTGCGCCCGGAGCTCATGGTCGGCGCGATCCGCGCGCTGCAGCAGGCCGGCGTCGAACCCAACGTCTGGAAAGTCGAAGGACTCGATCGCCGGGCCGATTGCGAGGCCGTCGCGGGGGCCGCGCGGCGGGACGGTCGAGCTCATGTCGGCTGCATCGTCCTGGGCCGCGGAGCCAGCCAGGCTCGAGTTCTCGCGTGGCTTCGCGTGGCCGCTTCCGTGCCGGGATTCATCGGATTCGCGGTCGGACGGACGACTTTCCAGGATGCGCTCGTGGGTCTTCGCGATCACACAATGGAACACGACGACGCGGTACGCCTGGTCGCGGAGCGCTATGCCGGGTGGGTTCGCGCGTTCGTCGAGGCGCGGGAGCGTGGAGGGACATGGCTCGAGTGTTGTCGGTGAACGTGGGGCTCCCGCGCGACGTCGACTGGAAGAGTCGCACCGTGCACACGGGGATCTGGAAGAGCCCGGTGTCTGGGCGCTGTCGCGTGGGCCGGCTGAACCTCGAGGGGGACGGTCAGGGCGATCGGGCCGGGCACGGAGGCGAGCACCGTGCGGTCCTCGTCTACCAGGTTGAATCGTACCGCTATTGGCAGGATCGACTGAACCGGACGGACTTTGTCTACGGACAGTTCGGCGAAAACTTCACGATCGAGGGACTCCCGGACCAGGTCGTGGGCATCGGCGACCGCTACAAGATCGGAAGCGCGCTGTTCGAGGTCACCCAGCCGCGCGTCACCTGCTACCGCGTCGGCATCCGCGTCGGCGAGCCACGGATGGCGGCATTGCTCACGTCCAGCGGGCGGCCGGGATTCTACCTGCGCGTGCTCTCCGAGGGCGAGGTGGGCGCCGGCGACGAGATGCTGAAGGTGGGAGAGGCGAAGGAGCGCATGACCGTCCCGGAGATCAATGCGCTCCTGTATTCGTCGCATCACCCGCGAGACCAGCTCGAACGCGCATTGCGGATCGACGCGCTTTCGCCCGGATGGCGCCAGTCGTTCAAGGCGCTACTCGAGAGCGGATCGGGTGCGGGAGGCGTCAACGCCGGGCTCGTCCCCGAAGCGGCGGCACATCCGGCTGCGCCCGGGTTTCGCCCTCTCCGTGTGACGGCGCGCGATCAGGATGCCGCCAACGTCATCTCGCTGCAGCTTGGGAGTCTCGACGGTCAGCCGCTGCCAGCGCCCTTGCCTGGCCAGTACGTGGTCTTGCGTCTCCAACGGTCCGGCGGCGGGCCGCCGCTTTTCCGCAGCTACTCGCTCTCGGGCCCCGCATCCTCGAGCTTCTACCGGATCAGCGTCAAGATCGAGCCGAACGGAGTAGCTGGCGCCTATCTGCGCGAGCATGTCGGCTTGGGCGACGTTCTCGACGTCAGCTCCCCGCGCGGCAGTTTCATCCTCCACCCCGGCGATCGCCCGGTGGTGTTGCTTGGCGCCGGAATCGGGGCGACGCCTCTTCTGGCCATGCTTCACGCGCTGGCGGTCGATTTCTCCGGGCGGGAGGTCTTGTGGTTGTACGCGGCTCGCGATCGCCGGCATCATCCCTTCGCCGCCGAGGCTCGCCGCCTCATCGACCAGCTCGCCAACGGCCGCAGCTTCATCTGCTACAGCCGGCCGGAGTCGGGAGACAAGCAAGGCGAGAGCTTCGACGCGGCCGGTCGTCTGTCGTCCGCGGTCCTGGAGGAGGTCGGCACTCCACGAGATGCCGACGTGTACCTTTGCGGCCCCGCGCGCTTCATGTCGGACATGAGAGCGGCGCTTGCCGGCTTGGGGGTCGCCCGGAACCGGATTCATTCGGAACTGTTCAACGGCGGCGAGACGATGGCTCCGGGCGTTGTCGGCGGCGCGACACACCCTCCGCATCGGCCGGCGGACGACGAGGACACGGGACCGCTGGTGTCGTTCGCGCGCAGCGGCATCGCCGCCCATTGGAACGCGTCGGCCTACGAAAGCATCCTGGAGTTGGCGGAAGCCTGTGACGTCCCGGTCCGTTGGTCGTGCCGGTCAGGTGTCTGCCACAGTTGCGAGAGCGGTCTGGTCTCGGGCAAAGTGGTCTACGGGCCCGAGCCGCTCGATGAGCCTGCGACCGGCAATCTGCTCATCTGCTGTTCCAGGCCGCTTCGGGATCTGGTTATCGACCTGTGAAGTTGGGCGGATGCCGGCGCGCGGCTGGACTCCGTCGTTTCTCTCGCACCGCCTGGGACGGCCTCCGCCGGGAGGCCGCTACACTCGCGGCAGGAGGATATCCTCGACGGCCTTCGCGAAGCCTTCGTCGCTATTCGATGCCGTGACGCGATCGGCCTGCTGCCGCACCTCGCTGCTGGCGTTGGCCATCGCGATGCTCAGCCCTCCCGCCTCGAACATCTCCACGTCGTTCGGCATGTCGCCGATCGTGGCAACGCGAGCGGGCGGAATCGACAGTCGCTCGGAAAGGTAGCGGACCACCTGGCCCTTGTTGGCCTTCGGGTGGGTCACGTCGAGGTAGTACGGCTGTGAGCGCGCCGCGTAGATCTCCGCGCCGAGCTTCGCCATCGCCTTTCCGCAGTCCGCCATCCGGTCGCGATCGTCGCTCACACCCACGATTTTCACCGCTCTATCGAGCAGCGACTCGAGGTCATCGGTGACCTCGGGCTCGAATTGCACGGTCTTCTGCTCGCGCGCGACGTGCGGCGCATCCACATCGCGCACGTACCAATCCGTTTCCCGATACACCCACACGTCCAGCTCATGATCGAGGAGCACGCGGACGGCGTCACGCGCTGCGCCGGGAGCGACGGGATGCTGCTCGACGATCTCGAGATCGGGCTCGACGAACATGCCGCCGTTGAACGCGGCCAGCGGCGTTTCGAGCGCGAGCGGCTCGACCAGCATCCCGAGGCCGCGTGGCGGGCGGCCGCTGGTGAGCGCGAGCTTCACCCCCGCCTCGCGGAGCCGGTCGACCGCCCTCCGTGCGCGATCGGTGAGCTGCTTGTCCGGCGTGAGCAAGGTGCCGTCGACGTCGACGACGAACAGCTCGACGGGCGGACGACTCATCGGACCACCGTCGCGTCGCCGGGGGAGTACCAACCGCCTGCCCTTTCGGCGACCGCTTCGGCTTCGCAAGGACCCCACGAACCAGGCTCGTAGATGTGGAGCGGGGGGCGTGCAGCGAGCACGCCGTCGACGACCCTCCACTCGGCTTCGACGGCCACCTGGGACGCGAAAAGATCGCTCCGGCCCTCCAGCGCATCACCGAGCAGTCTTTCGTAGGGGGTCATCGTACGGGAATGGTCGCTGTGGGCCACGAGCTCGACGGTTCGTCCCGCCATCTCCTCGCCCGGGCGCTTGGTGCGCAGGCCCAGCGCGATTTCCGGCTGCGGCCCGATACGGTAGCGCAGATACGTGGCGCCGGCCGGCACGGGATCGCCGAGTGCCGGTCGCGGCGGCGGCTTGAAGGTAATCCGCGCTTCGGTCACCGTCGTGGGAAGCCGTTTGCCGGACCGGACGAGGAACGGCACGCCTGCCCAGCGGTCGCTGTCGACGAAGAGCTTGACGGCGCAGTACGTTTCCACCTCCGAGTCCGGCGCGACACCGGGCTCGTCGCGGTAACCGCGGAACTGGCCGCGCACCACGTCCGCGCGCTCGAGCGGCTTGACGGCGCGAATGACGCGCGAGCGCGCCTCGCGCAGCGACTCGCCGCGGCCCGGCGGATCCATCGCGAGCGTAGCGACCGTCTGCAGCAGATGGTTCTGCAGCACGTCGCGAATGGCGCCGGTCTGATCGTAGAAGGCGCCGCGCCCCTCGATCCCGAAGTCTTCCGCCATGGTGATCTGCACGGACTCCACGCGCTGGCGGTGCCAGAGCGGTTCGAAGAGCGTGTTGGCGAAGCGGAAGTAGCTCAGGTTCTCGATCGGCTCCTTGCCGAGGAAATGGTCGATACGGTAGATGTGATCCTCGGGAAACGCGTCGAGTAGAATCTGGTTGAGCTCCTGGGCCGACTCGAGATCGTGCCCGAACGGCTTCTCGATGACGAGCCGTCCGCCGTGCGCGCAGCTGATGGTCTTCAGGGATTCCACCACGCCCTTGAAGAGCGACGGAGGGATGGCCATGTAGAAGAGCGGATGCGTCGCCGGACCGAGCTTCGCGCGCAGACTCTCGAAGGTGCCCGGGTCGCCGTAGTCGCCCTCGATGTAGGAAAGGAGGTCGACGAGTTTCTGGAACGTGCCCGTATCGACCTGCCCTTCCGCGTTCTCGATGCCGTCGCGTGCGCGCTCGATGAGCCGGCTCCGATCCCAGGCGCTCTTCGCGACGCCGATCACCGGCACGCTCAGCCGCCCGGCTGCCACCAGGCGGTACAGTGCCGGAAAGATCATCTTATGGGCCAGGTCGCCGGTCGCCCCGAAGAACACGAACGTGTCGGCATTCTCGGTCCTCATGCCTTCCTCTCCGCGTGGCCGCCGGGCTCACCCGGACGTCAAGTCCGGTTTGCTTTGCCCGACCTCTATGATGTAGCCATCAGGGTCCCGAATGTAGCAACGAGTCTCGCCGTACTTGTCCTTCGGCTCCGTGATGAACTCGGCTCCTCGACTCCGCCAGAGCTCGTAGCTCGCCTGGATGTCGGCAACGCGAAGATTCATGAAGCTGCTGACCCGATCGGGGTCGGCGGGGACACTCAGCGTTACCGAGGGCTTGTCGGGCGTCGGCCCGCCGCCGACGCTGACAATCAGCCAGGTGTTCGCAATCTGGATATACCCCGGAGCGCCGCGGCTGTTGCCGAGGCTCATGATGCGGCCGCCGAAGACCCTTTCATAGAACCGTGCCGAGCGTTCGATATCGGAAACCGTGAAGAATTGTGCAACAGAGAACCCATTCTTCGGCGGCATCTGGTAGACACTTTGATCGACCTGCACTTTCATGGCACTTCCATCTTCCTTCCTGATGCGAATGCTCTTTTGATAGCTCGCACCCGTCGTCCAACTGACAACACACGCCTGGAACATGAGCGCATCGCCGCGGAAGCCGCGGGGCAAGCCTCGCGCGAGCGTCACGGCGCCGCCGGCGCCCCGCCCATCGCGCGAAGCCTGCGTCCGCGATGCAGAGCGATGGCGTAGAAACGCTCACCCTGCAGCCGGTGCGTGCTGCCGATTCAGCAGCCAGAGCTGAATGGCCGCGAAGCCTGCCACGCCGCAACCCAGGATCACGGAAGTGCTGGTCGCAGCGCTGTTGCCCTGGAAGCCGAACACCCACGGCGAGATCACCGCCCACATGCCGAGCCCGAGGTTCGTCCACTCCTCCCAGGCGGCGAAGCCGGTCAGCGCGCAGCCCGCGTTGAAGGCAACGAGCCCGCCGACGATCCAGGCATTCCACTCGCCTCCGGCACTGGCCGGACCGACGACCCAGGGAGCGCAGAACAACATCACGGCCAGAACCAGATTTGTCGTATCGATCCACGACCGCGTACGTACCTGACTACGCATGGCAATATCTCCTCTCATTTTTCTTGATGCGAACCTGCTGTTTCGTCGCAGCGCTCTTCGCTTCGGGGAAGCTCGACGTTGCGACGGTTCGCATGTTTGGACCGATCGAGTCCTTCGCCAATTGTTCGTTGGTATCGACACCAACGCTCACGACCCCCGAACCCGCTCGAGAAGCTCCTGCCGCAACGTATCGTAGATGGGAGGGACGCCGATGAGCTTCGCGGCAACCATCGCGGCGAAGCACGCAGCGAGCATTGGAAGCAGAGTCGCGAACGCACCCGTCATTTCGATGACCAGCACGATGCCCGTGACCGGCGCGCGGACCACGCCCGTGAAGAACGCCGCCATGCCCACGACGGCGAACGCCTGCGGGTAGATGCCGAGCCCCGGAAACGCGGAGTGGCAGAGGGTTCCGCACAGCACGCCGAGTCCCGCGCCCAGTGCGAGCAGTGGCGCGAACAGGCCTCCCGGGGCCCCGACGCCGTAGCAGGCTGCTCCGAGACAGAACCGGACCACAAGGACCAGCGAGACGGCTCCGACCGCGGCCGTTCCAAGGAGCGCGCTCTGGGTGAGCTTCTCGCCGCCGCCGATAAGCTGCGGAGCAAACCACCCGGCGAGGCCCACCACGACGCCCACCGCGGCCGCTTGCGGGCGGATGCGCCAGTGGTCGAATCGCCGCGCCATTCGCAGGGCGAGCGTGAGGCACCGGTTGTACATCGCGCCGGCAATCCCGGCGAGCGCGCCGAGCGCGAGATACAGCGGCCAGGTGGCGGCCGCGGCGTACGGAATGCCCGGGCCGCTCGCGGCCGCTCCGGTCACGTGGAACAGCGGCGCGTCGCCGAGGAACAGGCGCGCCACGAGGATGGCGGTGGAGGACGCGCCGAGCGCTGCCAAGGCCTGCCTGCTCTCGAACCGGCGGTGGAGTTCCTCGAGCACAAACACCGCGCCGGCGATGGGCGCGTTGAAGGCGACAGCGAGACCGGCGCCGGTGCCGGCCGCAATCAGCGCGTGAAGATCGGGCCACGCGCGCCTGAAGCGAACGCCGATCAGCCGCGCGCCCACCGCGCCCATCTGCACGCTCGGGCCTTCAGGGCCGAGCACCATGCCGCCGCCAAGCGCGAGCAAGCCCCCAGCGAACTTGACGAGCAAAAGGCGCGGCAGCGGCGTGTGCGGTAGCTCGCCGCTCAACGCCAGCTCCACTTCCGGGATGCCGCTGCCGGAGGCGTAGGGAGAGAAGCGTCGGGCCAGCCATCTGGCAACGACAACGCTCGCCGTGATGACGGCGATGACGACGACAGAGCCAGCCACTGGCCAGCGATGAGCGTCGAGCATCAGGGCACTTCGCAATCGGTCGGCGAGACCCAGTCCCAGGCGGAAGAGGGCGACGACGACTCCGGTCCACGCGCCCGCGATGATGGCCAGCGCCGCGAGAGCAAGAGCGTCGCCGCCCGGCCGCCGCGCGCGCCCGCCGATCGGAATGCGGGCAGCCATATCTCACGCAACGTCGGGCAGGATCTCGGGCGCGCGCCCTGCGCCGGCGCCGTCGCGCCGCTGGACGGGAGCGGCCGAGAACCGGACGTTTACCGAGAACGCACTGCCGTACGCCTGGGAGGCGAGCGTTCCGGCAAGTGCCAGCAGCTCGTGCCGGGCCCCGTCCGTGAGCAGGGCCGGCGCCGAGAACGTCAGCTCGGCCTCGCCACCGGCGCCGAGCTCCGCGATCAGCGCCCGCGCCACGCTGCACCGCGCCGCGAATACCTCGTCGTCGTGTACGGCGCCGACGGCGATAACCACCGACTGGACGGACGCTCCGCCTCGACCGAGCGACGCCACCCGGTCGGCCGCGCGCAGCGCGAGCTCCGCAGGCGTCTCATCGGGCTGTTGCGGAATGACGGCGTGGATGTCGGTGCCCGCGGGTTCATGACCGAAAGCGGGCCACTCCGCCCCCGCTTCGATGACGATGGTGCACGCGCCCTGCCTGTCCTCTTGTCGCTTCATCGTTTGCCTCGCTGGGTGCATTCCAGAACAGCGCTGCCGTTGTTCCGACTCGCCGGTGCGCAGCAGATTTCCGCGCAGCGCTCCACGCGTCTTGTTCGGTGCTCTTGATCTGGTGGTGGATCGCACGGCAGCGCAATTGCACCAAGGTGTCGGTCCGAAAGGCGCGACCGACACCTTCGTCCGATTGTGGTCGGCCCTTCAGGAAACGACGTTGGCGGCTTCTCCGGGCCGACGCATCCCTCGCGCGGGAAAGGCCTGGGCGCGTCGCCAACACACAGGCTCAAAACTTCCTACAGCATCCGGGAGAACTCCAGATGAAGCAGATCGATCGCGTGCTCGCGGGAAACCGCGAAAAGGCAGCCCATCAGCATCCGTCGCTACCGGACAAGCCTGCTCCGAAAATTGCCATCCTCACCTGCATGGACCCACGCCTGAACGGACTGCTCGAGTGGCTCGACATCGAACCGGCTGACGCGGACGTGATCCGGAACGTCGGAACGGCCGCAACGGAAGACGTCGTGCGGTCTCTCATGTTCTCGATCCACGTTCTCGGCGTGCGGGAAGTCATGCTCATCGGGCACACTGGCTGCGGAATGGAGATGTTCTCGGAGAGGGAGTTCGAGAACCGCCTGCACAGGCTATCGGGCGCCTGGGCCGTGGCTCCCGACAGGTTCCACTTCTATTCCGACGTAAACGTGGAGACACGAAAGCAGGTGCTGAAGCTCAGATCGCACCCGTGGATTCCCTCGACCGTGGAAATCCGCGCGTTTGTCTTCGATCTCGCGACAGGTCAGCTGACGGAAGTGACGCCCAGGAGCGAAAGCTAGACGCCTGCTTGACCGCCCTGCCAAGCGCCGGCCGGACGAGGCCGCCCGCGACCAGGCGCCCGGGCGGGTGCGCCCGGTCGGCGACCGGCTATGCGGTGAGCGCGCGTTGCACGAGCTGGATGCACACCGAGCCCTCGCCGACGGCCGAGGCCACGCGCTTGACGCTGGCCGCACGGACGTCGCCCACGGCGAAGACACGCGGCCGGGTCGTTTCGAACAGGTATGGCGCCCGCGCGAGCGGCCAGCGGCTTTCGGCCAACATCTGTCGAGTGATTCCGGAGTCGGTCAGCACGAAGCCGAGAGGATCGAGCACTACGCAGCCCTCGAGCCACTCGGTGTTAGGGCTCGCGCCGGCCATCGAAAACACGTGGCGGATGGCGTGATTGAAGGTTCGTCCAGTCCCGTGCTCGCGCCATGTGACGCCCTCGAGATGCTCGGCACCGTGAAGGCCGACAACTTCGGTACGGTGGTGAAGCGTTATGTTGCGCGTTTCCTCGATGCGACGAATCAGGTAGCGGGACATGCTTGCCGCCAGACCCGCGCCGCGGAC
The DNA here is from genome assembly GCA_963826085.1 of uncultured delta proteobacterium. Classification (GTDB taxonomy): domain Bacteria; phylum Myxococcota_A; class Polyangia; order Polyangiales; family Polyangiaceae; genus CAWDXG01. Next base: position 2,376,743 of record CAWGVN010000001.1, read on the forward strand.
CAGCACGTGCACGTGCCGCGAGCCGCGCGCCAGGAAGGTCGCAGCCTGGCCCGCGGAATTGCCGCCGCCCACCACGATTACTTCCTCCGCCGCGCAGCGTTGTGCTTCGACGAACGTAGCGGCGTAGTACACCCCGGAGCCCTCGAACCGCGCGAGCTCCGGCACGCCAAGCTTGCGGTACCGGGCGCCGGTTGCAACGACGACCGCGCGCGCGCGAACGGACTCGCCCCCGGCGAGGTCGATCCGGACGAGGGAGTCGTTGCAGTCGAGGCCTACGGCGCCGCGCGCGACCGCGAGCTTCGCGCCGAACTTCTCGGCTTGAGCGACCGCGCGCGCCGCCAGCGCCTGACCGGAAACACCGGTGGGAAAGCCGAGGTAGTTCTCGATCTTCGAGCTTGCCGCCGCTTGTCCGCCCGGCGCCGTCGAGTCGACCACAAGAACCGCGAGCCCTTCGGACGCCGCGTAGACGGCCGCGGCTAGACCGGCGGGACCCGCTCCGCAGATCACCAGGTCCTGAACTGCGTCGACGTGGAGGTCGGGATTGAGCCCCAAGCAGTCGGCTACTTCGGCTTCGCTCGGATTACGGAGCACGCGCTTTCCGCCGCACAGCAGGATCGGGATCTCGGCTGGCTCGACGTGGACTACGCCGAGCAGCCGCTCGACCTCCGGTTCGCGGTCAACGTCGACGTAACGGTACGGGTGTCCGTTGCGCGTCAAGAACTCCTGCAGGTTCAGCGTGGCGGCGGAATGCCGTGAGCCGATGAGAACGACTTCGCTCCGGCCCTCGGCCATCAGCCCGACACGGCGCAGGATGTACGCGCGCATCACCATATCGCTGAATTCCGAGTCCGTCTGCAGCAGCGATCGCAACCGTCCGTACTCGATCCTGATGGTGCGGAGCCGGCCCTTCGCGCGCGCTCGAACCAATGTGCGCCGGTCCGAGAGCATGGCCACCTCGCCGGTGAACTCCCGCGCGCGAAGGACCGTGACCAGGTGGTCGCGCCCGCCTTGAGGATGCAGGACCTCAATCTCGCCGTCGACGACCACGAAGAACGGAGTGTCCCGGTCGCCCTGCTCGAACAGGATTTCGCCATCCTCGAACGTCTTCTCGGCGCCGAAGGCAGCGATGCGCTCGAACAGCTCCCGCGTCAGGACGGGAAACATCTGTGCACGACGTGCTTCGGCGTCGAACTGCATCGGCAGCGATTGCATTGCTCCCCGGACCTTAACCATCCCGGCGCGCGACGCGCCCTATACGTTCGTCCAATTGTGCGGCACGTCGACCGGGGCCACCGCTATCGTCATCGCCGCGTTCAACGTGAGGCGGCGCAGCCAAGGAGCACGCGTCCAGATGTCACCCGCACATCAGCCAGACAGGTTCTTCTCCATCCGTTCCGAGGACGTTGCATGGGAGCCGTTCGCAGCCTTTCCGTCGGGAGCACGGCTGGCGGTCCTGGTGGGCGACCCGGGCAAGACCGGGCCCTACGTAATCCGGGTCAAGGTTCCGCACGGCACCAAACTGATGCCTCATCGCCACCCGGAAGATCGCATCTACACGGTCGTGTCCGGCGTCTTCTACATCGGGCTCGGCGAAACCTTCGACGAGCACAACTTGCAGGCCTTCGCGCCAGGAAGCGTCATCGTGCTGCCCGGCGGTCAGGAGCACTACCACTGGGCCAGAGCCGGCGAATACGTCACCCAGGTGAACGGGCTCGGCCCGCTGGGGCTGGACTACGTGAACCCGGAAAACGACCCGCGCAAGTGACTGTCCCGCGCGACCTGTCGCCCGGTCGGCGGGCGCGTGCGCGGGTCACGTCTTCGGCGTGACTCCCAGGCGCGACGCCATGTTCACCAGGTCCGCAAATGATTCCGCGTGCATTTTGCGCATCACCTTCCCGCGGTGAGCCTTGACGGTAATTTCGCTGATGCCCAGCTCTGCGCCGACTTGCTTGTTCAGAAGTCCGGAAGCGACCCAGGCCATCACTTCACGCTCGCGCGCGCTCAGGGTGGCATAGCGCTCGCGCAGCGTTCTGAGCTCGGTCTCGTCGGCCAAGGCGGCTTCGCTGCGTTGGAGCGCCTGGCGCACAGCCTCGCACAGCACGTCCGCGTCGAACGGCTTGGTCAAGAACTCGACGGCGCCGGCCTTCATGGCGCGTACCGTCGTCGGCACGTCGCCGTGGCCGGTAATGAAGATGATCGGTAACGTGGTCGAATCGGCGCGCAGCAGCGTTTGCAGGTCCAGGCCGCTCAAATCAGGCAGCGAGACGTTGAGCACCAGGCAGCTCGGCACGTCAGCCCGCGTCCGCGTCAGAAAAGCTCCGGCGGATGCGAAAGTCTCGACGTGCCACCCCACGTCGCGGAGCAACACCTCGAGCGACTCGCGTATCGAGACGTCGTCATCGACAACGTACACGATGGGGCTGCCGGGCGGCATCGTCTGGCTCTGCCGGCAAGATACGTCTAGGCCAGCGCCGCCCGCAGTGCGTCGAGCAGCGCAGTTTCGCTGAACGGTTTGAACAGGCACTCCACGGCCCCCTGTTCCATCAAGGTTGAACGCACGCCGTCATCCGCGCGCGCGGTAATGAAAATGATCGGAATCTCGACGCCGCGGCTAGCGAGCTCCCGCAGCAGTTCTGGGCCGGTCATGCCCGGCAGGCCGATGTCCAGAATCAAGCATCGCGCTTCCTCCGTCGCAAGCGACTCCAGAAACTCCTCGGCCGAGGAAAACGTGCGCGCATCGAAACCGAGCTCCCCCAGCAAGGCGGGAAGCGACTCGCGCACCGACTCGTCGTCATCGACGACCGAGACGAGCGGCCGAACGTCGCTCATGATGGCCTCGCGGATTGCATGCCGTCGCTCTTCAGCGCCTCGCTCCTGGATCGAATCGACCCTCCCCGGGTCCGGCCCTGCAAGGCGCGGCTCGGCCGCCTGGAACTGGCTTTCTGCACAGGACAGCATGGATCACCCGCGGGGCCCGAGGCCATTGTACTTTGGTATCGGTCCCACCCTGCGCCGGAAAAAGTGACACCAACGTACGATATCGCCCGCCCGCGCGAAGGGGCATCCTCGCCCTTGTGTCACTGCAACGGAGTGAAGGCAAATGAGCGAGGGTCACGCTGTGGTTTGCGTCATCGACGACGACATTTCCGTCCGCGAGTCAATCAGCGCGCTAGCTCGCTCGGATGGCATGCAGGTCGAAGCCTTCGCTTCGGCCCAGGACTACCTGACGGCGGCTCACGCCGCGCCACCGGCTTGCCTGGTGCTGGACGTAAGCCTTCCTGGCCTCACCGGGCTGGAGCTCCAGGAGCGGCTGATACAGGCGTCAGTCGACGTCCCGATTGTGTTCGTGAGCGGGCGCAGCGACATTCCGATCTCGGTGAGGGCACTGAAGGCTGGCGCGCTGGACTTCCTGACCAAGCCGCTCGACCCCGACCGCCTTCTGGCCGCGATCCGCGAGGGCATCACGGCGGCAAGCCGCGCGGAAATGGACTGCAGGGGCAACAGCACCGGCGCGCCTGGGGTGCGCCGCGCCCAAGGCTCCGGCCATGCTTCGAAGGGATTGGGCCTCGAGTATGGGATCGTGGGGGACAGCGCCGCGCTCATGGACGTCATGACGGAGGTCCAGACGGTGGCCCGCACCGACGCAACCGTGCTGCTCTACGGCGAAACGGGGACCGGCAAGGAGCTCATCGCGCGCGCAACCCACGAGCTGAGCGACCGCGGGCACGGCCCCTTCATCAAGGTCAACTGCGGCGCGATCCCCGCGGGCCTGCTCGAAAGCGAGCTGATGGGGCACGAAAAGGGAGCTTTCACCGGAGCGGTCGCGCAGCGCATCGGCCGCTTCGAGATGGCTCACGGCGGCACGCTCTTTCTGGACGAGATCGGCGAGCTCGCCACCGAGCTCCAACCCAAGCTGCTGCGCCTGCTTCAAGAGCGTGAGTTCGAGCGCGTGGGTGGGACGCGGACGCTCCACTCCGATGCGCGATTGATCGCCGCGACCAACCGTGACCTGGCGGCCATGGTGAAGGAGCGCACGTTCCGGGAGGATCTCTACTATCGGCTGAACGTGTTTCCGATCACGGTGCCGCCGCTCCGCGAACGGCGCCAGGACATCCCAGCCCTCGCCGAGCATTTCATGGGTCAGCTGGCGGAGCGCTTGAAAAAGGACGTACGGGCCATATCCCCCGTCGCCCTCGGCCGCCTGCAGCAGCACCCGTGGCCCGGCAACATTCGCGAGCTGCACAACGTTATCGAGCGTGCGATGATCCTCGCGCGCGGACCCATCCTGGAAATTCCCGCACTGCCCGACGTTGCGATTGGCGACGACCTCGTCTCGGTCAATCGCGCGCACATCTTGAGCGTCCTCGAGGCCGCCGACTGGGTAGTCGCCGGCCCGAACGGCGCCGCCGCGCGGCTCGGCGTCAAGCGCTCCACGCTGAACTACCGGATGAGAAAGCTTGGCATCGAGCCCTCACGCGACCGGCGGCGAGGCGGCAGCTCCTAGCACTCACTCGGCGCGCACCAGCGGCGTGTCGACCAGGTGCTCGCTGATGAACCAGACTTGAGCCTCGTTCACCCGCACGATTTGGCTCACGACGAGGTCGTTGGTGCCGACATCACCGAGCTCGGCGGCGCTCTGCGCTAGCGTGCGCGCCTCGATCAGAACGTGCTCGTGCGCCTCCAGCAGTCGCGAGATCTGCACGGGGACTTCTTCACGACCGCGCGGCGGTTTCTCGATGTGCGTCATCTCCGCAACGTCGCCGGCCATCGCTACGCTGATGCCGCCCAGCGTCTGGACGCGTTCGGCTAGTTGATCCACCAGCTCGGTCTGTTCTCCGGCGTGCTTGTCGAAGAGCAGATGGAGCTCGTAGAAGGTCGCCCCGGAGACCTGCCAGTGGTGCTTCTTGTACATGTCGCGTAGCGATATGCTGTCGGCCAAAAGCAGGTTGAGGCCCTCGACCGACGCGGTGCGCGCCTGCTCGCTCAAACCGAGCGCGTAGCGTGTCAGCGTGCCGAAGGGTTGAACCTCCCGGCTGCGCTGGCCGACGATGGGATCCGCCGCGGTGAGGCGAGTATTCTTTGCGAGTGACTGGGTCATGTTTCCTCCATGGGAGCCAGTCCTGAAGCGAGGAGCGTGCCAGCTGCGCTGGGAAGTCAGCCCGGCGATCTCCCGCGCCGTATTGCGTGCGGCATCTGCCACTTCCAACGGGGAACCGCCCACGCGGGCTTGTCGGGATCTGGGCACGCTGTCCAGCATTGGTCCCGAACACGTTGCTCTCCTTCCCAAGGAAAGCCGCGCTCGACCGTCGACCGCCTCTGGCCCGGAAGTTGCTGGAGGCAAGTCGCACACGCAGAGCGATCGAAGGAGACGTGATGAACCTCGAACGGATAGAACAGCACGCCGCAAACACAGACGTAGCGTGCCCGCCGGAGCGTCGCGAAGGCGAGCGCGGCGGCCCGCGCACCCGGATGAAGGTGCTCGTGCAGCGTTCGGCGCTGCCAACGCAAGCCGCGCGAATGCGGGAGATCAGGAATTGTCTGGCGGCCGCGGGCGGGGTCAACCAGGCGCTCGCCAGCGGCCTCGGCGGTTCGGCGCTCGAGTGGCTCGGGCATTCGTGGGCGCTGCTTCTGCGCGCCCAGGGTTTGCTGGAAGCAGAGCTCCGGCAAGGCGCGCGGCCACAAGTCGGCGCGATGCGCGAATGCAGTGGGGCCCTGGTCGTTCGAACGGTGCTGGCAAACGTCCAGGAGCGCGCCCGGGCTCGCTCGGTGTACGTGCGCGCAAGCTGTGACGACAGCGTGTTCCTGGCAGACAGCGACGCGTTGACGCTCGCGCTCGAAAACGTGGTGGTCAGCGCCATCGAAGCCAGCGACGCGCTCGGCCTCGTTTGCGTTGTGGCGCGGCAGCTGCCGGGCGGCGACCAGCAATGGACCATCGAAGACCGCGGGCGACGCATGCCCGCGCAAGGGCCGGGGCACGTCGGCGCATGCCGTGAGAGCCGCGTCGCAGGGCTGGCGGTGACCCGCGAGATCGTGGAGGAGCACGGCGGACTCCTGCGCGTCGAGTCGACTGCCGACGCGGGCACGCTGGTTTCCCTGTGGCTGCCGGCCGCCGTTGGCACCGAGCAACGCCACGAGCGTTGCGAGTAGCCGGGGTCGCGCGAGTGTCGGAGGTGGTCATGCGTTCTCATGAGGTTGTTACTGCAATCGCCCAACCGATCTTCGAGGGCGCCACGACGCTCGATGCCGCGGCGTGCGGCACCTTCGCGATGCTCTTCTGCGTCATGACGTGGAAGCTCGTCGGTGTCGCGCCATTGCTGGCTGTCCCGTCTGCGGCTCTCGCCTATCCAGCTACGGATCTACTCTCGGGCGTGGTGCACTGGGCCGCCGACAGCTGGGGCAGCGCGGCTACGCCCATCATCGGTCCGAAGCTCATCGTCCCGTTCCGCGAGCACCATCGCGACCCGCTGGCCATTACGAGCCATGGCTTCGTCGCGGCCAATGGGGCTAGCTGTCTGCTCGCGCTGCCCGTCGCGGCCGCCGCGTGCTTGCTGCCGGTGAAGGGGCACCCGCTGGCGGGCGCCTTGCTCGGGTTCTTCTGGGGCCTGTTGCTCTCCGTCGCGCTCACCAACCAGATCCACGTCTGGGTTCACGTGGCCAGCCCGCCGCGGCCGATCGCCTGGCTCCAGCGTCATCGACTCATTCTCGGTCCGGCGCACCACGACGTGCACCACACCGGCCACGTGCACAACTACTGCATTACGTCGGGCTGGCTCGATGCGCCGCTGGAGCGCTTGCAGCTGTTCCGCCGCGCCGAGAAGGCGGTGACGAAGTTGACGGGCCGGAGACCCGTACGCACTGGAAACGAAACAGCCAAGGCGGGCCCCGCGGCCGCCAGCTAGGCCAGCTCGTGCGGCAACAACACGGCGCCGTCGCGCGGAGCGCTGCAGAACGCGGGGCTTGTTGTTTCAGTTGCAGGCTTTGCTTTGCACGACGGTCATGCTGGGTACCTCGAAGTCGTTCCAGGTGAGCTTGCCCAGCTGATCCATGTCGGTCTTGTCCAGCTTGTTGCCGTCGCCGAGGCGAAAGGACGAACGGTTCTCACCGCTGGCGTCGGTGTTGATCATGCCGTACTTCTTCAGCGCCGCGATCACGACCAGGGCCTGGCTCCCGGTGAAGCTCGAGGTGTCGAAGCTCGCCTTGAGCCGCAGCCGGCCGCCATAGGGGAAGCCGTCGGCGGGATAGTTCGAACCACAGGCGCCGCCACTGCGCGCGGCGGGCTTGACGTACTCGTACTGGGCGATGGCGGCTCCGGGGATGACGATGTCGACGGCGTGTTTGATCTCTCCGGCGGCCACCTCGTCGTACCAGATCACGCCCGGCAGGAGCGGAGTGCCCGCCGCGGCGGTGCTGCCCCAGCCGTCGGGAAGCTGCTCGCTCTTGTCCAGGTTCCAGGTCACGAACGCGCTCCAGCCGCTGGTCGCGCTGGAAGGGTTCCAGCCGTAGAATTCGAACAGCCGACACGTGCCCTGCTGCACGATCATCAGATGATGATCGGAGTTGGGATTGTTCTGGTTCTCGTACACGGCGCCGTTCGGCACCGGCGCCATGGCGCCCGTTCCGTCGTTGTGGAAGAAGCTGTCGCCGGAATCGAAGCCGTACGCCGCACCGGTCTGCACCGGCACGGCGGACTGCGAAGCCGGCACTACGTTCACGTACTCGATGCCGGGGTACTCGGCGACAATGGCGCCGGCCCGGGCTGCGAGATTCGAGATGTAGGTCGACGACTGGGGATCGAGCGGCGCTTTGGAGATGTCCTGGTTGTAAGGGTAGCCCGGCGGAAACATCGGACAGCCGCCGATAGTGGGACCGGCGTTTCCGCCACCGCCGCCGGCTTGACCTCCGCTTCCGGCGCTGCCGCCGGTGGCGCTCCCGCCACTTCCACCGGTCGCACTGGCGCCGCTGCCGCCGGTGGCAGTGCCGCCGCTGCCGCCGGTGACCGTGCCGCCGCTGCCGCCTGATCCCGCCGAACCGGACGAGGACGAGCTCGATCCGCATCCACAGACCAGCCCGAGTGCGACCGCGGTCGCGCACAGAGATGACGCGAAGTTCTTCATCGCCCGAGTGTACGCGCATTTCGCCCGGCTGCTGGTGCTTGGGAGGAATGGCGCTCCACGAAGTGTGGCTTCGCGGGCAGCGCCGCGGCGCCGAGCGCCCGGGCGCGACGCCCGTCAGCCCGCCGTCCGGCGCCTGGACGCCTGCCGTGGCTAGTGCCGGAGCACGCAGTTCTTGTGCATGTCCTGCAGGAGCTGCTGGCGATCCGCCGCTACCGATCCGAACGACTCCCCGGAACAGGCGGCGCTGCACGAGACGTGCGGCGGACATTCTGCGCCGGCGGCGCAGCCGTTGAACGGCGCGGCGAGCTTCACGTCGAGCACGCCGCCATACGACGCGGTGCCGGCGCTCGCGAGATCCGCGTCCACGCCGAACACGTCCACGGCCTGGCCCTGCGTCGCGTTTGGATTCATGGAACACATGAACACCGAGACCGAGGTGCGGTGAAGGGTCGTGGCGCCCAGCCCGGGCGTGATCACGCTCATCGCGTGAAGCGCTGTGCGCTCCTGCGAAGCCAGCGAGCCACCGGCCACGTCGCAGTTCGAGTCGTGCGTGATCTTCCGCACCAGCCCGGCGGCGCCGTTGTATTGCGGTTCCGTCGAGGCGGGCAGGCCCGAACAGACGACGTTCATGCCTTCCGCGGGCGAGCTCGGGTCGCAACCCTTGTCGATGCGGGCAAAAGGCGTCGCGTGCCGGAGCTGGACGTGATCGAACAGCGCGTCGCCGCTGCCGTGGAGCAATTCGTAGAGCAGCAACGACGAACCTCCACTGCTGCCACGGGCGCAGAACGGCGTGCTCGCCGAGCTGCGCTCGTACGCGTGGATCCACTCTATCAGCGCGTGCGCGCGACCGGATGCCGCGAGCACGTTTCCGCCCTGGCCAGCCGGTCCGCCGTTCGTCGAACCGTCGTCCTCCCAGGCCGAATCCCACAGCACGTCCAGCAAGCGGAAGCACAAGGGATCGGCGGACAAGGCGTTGTCCAGCTGCGCGGGGCTGCCTGTGCCGTCGCCCCCGGAAAACTCCACCACGTCGCCCGCGGTGTTGGCGCAGGTGCTTGGCACGACTTACACGCACGCGCCGACCGTCGCGAACTTTGAGCCGCTCACCGTCAGGTGGTAGCTGGACGCCGCATGCGGCACCGCGCCGAGTGGGCACGCCGTCGCCGCGCCGAGCGATCCGGTACCGTCGTCGCAGGCGGCGGGGTCGCCGCTCGCCGGACATGCCGCCGACGCACCCGCGCTGCCGCCCGCGCCCGCGCTGCCGCCCGCACCCGCGCTGCCGCCCGCGCCCGCGCTGCCGCCCGCGCCCGCGCCCGAGCTGCCGCCCACACCCGCACCCGCGCTGCCGCCCGCACCCGCGCTGCCGCCCGCGCCGCTGGCACCGGTGTCGACGCCGGCGTCATCGTACGCGTGGGACCCGCTGTCGTTCGAACCGCACGCGGCGACGAGGTAGGCAGCTGCGAGGGCAATGAGCGCGAACCGATGTCGAGGCACGACACCTCCTTTGCCGCGATTGTACTCTCTGCCGCGAATCCGCGCGCGATGGAGCGCACGGTCGCGGATTTTCCGGGGTGGAGCTCTGCCGGTGCCGTTTGGAGCCGGCGCTCCGCGTCCGGATCGTGACCGCTAGCTTGGGCTGGACCCGTAGCCGCGGGACGTTTGGGTTTCACGCCGTGGCCATTTCGCACGACACTTGCCGCATGCAACGCGCCTCTGTGGCGGTCCTGGCCGCCCTGGCTCTGGCGTGCGCGGCGTGCACGGCGCGCGCTGCTCACGTGTTCGACATGAACCAGCACATGCCGCCGCACCTGGCGGTCATGTTCACCATGGCCTGGTTCGGCGTCGACAAGAACGATCCGCAGGGCCCCGGTCCGGACAGCGGCTACGGCAACTGGCGCCAGAACTTCCCTGCCTGTGCGCTCTCCAACGATCCCTCGACGTGCACCGACTTCCAGTCCGCGGGGCTCCAGCGGTCGATCGCGTCGAAACGCCGGCCCATGGCGGGCATCTATTCAGCAAGCGGCCGGGATGCCGAGAGCCTCCGCCGCATCGACTTTCTGTTGTCCACGCTGCGCCGGCCGTGCAGCTCCGGAGCGAAGCTGGACGCCTGGGCGGTGCAGCTCGACAGCATCAAGTTCACCTCGAAGTATCCGGGCAACAAGCAATCGAACACGTGGGACATCGCCTACCGTTCCCTGGTCGCCTACCTCGCCGAGGCGGACAAGGCGAACCTCCCGAACGCCGTGATGGTGGCGGACGACTCGACCATCTACTGGCACTTCGGTGGCAACTACGGCCTCACGACGCAGGCGGAACGCCTCGGGGCGCTCGAAGACGACGTGGTCGACATGGTCAAGATCGCGATGGCGCATCCCTCGTCCGTCAAGCTCGACGGCAAGCCGCTGCTCGCCTTCTACGTCGACTCGGCGCTTCTGACGGTCGCAGAGTGGCAATCCGTGCTCGACGGGGCGCGGGCGCGCACCGGGCAGGATTTCTACGCGCTCGGCACGACGCTGAACGCGACGTACTTCGGCGCGTTCGACGCGCTCGCACCGTGGGTGAATATCGGTCTGTGGAACAACGCATCGTCGATCTCCGACGAACACGACCGCGCGGTCCAGTGGGCCAAGAGCGAATACGCCAAGATGCTCGCTGCGCTTTCGTCGAACCCGGGTCGCGTGTTCTTCGGCGGCATCGCGCCCGGCTTCGACGACTACACGCAGAACTGGGGAGCCTGCCAGCTGCGCGAGATCCCGCGTGACGCGGCGGTGCTCACCGGCCAGTTCGACTACCTCGCGAGCATCAAGCAAGAGGTCGATCTGCGCGGCGTCTTCTTCGAGACCTGGGACGACTGGACGGAAGGGACGGAGTTCGAGCCCGACGTCGTCGAGGGATCGGACAAGCTTGTCCAGCTCAGACAGCAGATCGGCAAGCTCTTCGGCGAGCCCGCCGATCCCGCCGGCGATCAGGCGCTCGGCGACGCGTGGAAGAACTTTGGCCAGGCGCGCAACTGCTGCTTTGCGGGCGGCGCGTGCCCGCCCGCCGGCGCGCCCGTCGACCTGTCCTGCCCGGCCGCGGACGGCGGAGTGGACGGCGGCGCGGGCGCGGGCGGCGGCGGAGGCAGCGCGGCGGCGGGTGGAAGCGGCGCGACCACGGGCGGCGGCAGTGCAGGCGCTCCGCCGGCGGATGCGTCGCCCGACGGAGCCGGCGGAGCGTCGAACGGGTCCAGCGGCGGCTGCGGTTGTCGAGCGGCGGGATCACCGAGCGGAAGCCCACTCGCGTGGTTCTCGTTCGTGTGTGCGGCGTGGTTCTTCCGGCGTCGCCGAGCGTGGTTCATGTAGGCGACAGCGCCCGCTGGTCACAACACCGGCGCACACGCCACTTGCTCGCTGCCGCGAGCGCGTCCGGCACCGTCGGCGGCGCTGCGCGGGATCGGCCGGCACAATGCCGAGCGTGGGCCAACTGCCATGGAACTCCGCGCGCCTTCGGCACGTCCGGAAGCACCTTCACCAGTGCTCGACCGCCGCCGGTTCCTGCGCGCTGTTTCCGGGTTGGCGGTGTGCTGATAGGCTTGCTCGGATGAGGCCGATACTCGCCACAAGCGCGCTGGCGATCGCGCTCGTGGGGTGCAGCAACAACCCCGCCGGTTCAAGCGCGGCGCCACCGCCGACGAAAGTTGCTTCGCTGGGCGCGACGATCGTAGCCGTCGTGGCGGCGGGCGGTGCGGTGTATTGCTCGGTCGGTCTCGATGCGAACGGCGAAATCGATCGCATCGAACCCGCAAGCGGGGACGAGAGCGCGTTCGCGACCCAGCAACGCGCGTATCCCATGAGCGCGAACGCCAAGGATCTCATCTGGAAGACCACACCGGCGAACGCGACAATCGGCGATCTCGTCCAGGCGCCGCTCGCCAGCGCAGGCGCCCGGGTCCTGATCGCAAGCGACGCGATCTCGCAGATAGGCGCGGACGACAGCTACGCGTATTGGACGGTGAAGACCGCCGTTACCCCCCACTCCACATACGATCTCAAGCGCGCGCCGCTGTCGGGCGGCACCGTGGAGACGCTCGCCAGCGGGCTCGACACGCTCGGGGGCATTGCCACCGATGCGAACAACGTGTACTTCGTCGCCGACGACGGCTCGCTCTCGTACAACGTCTATTCGCTGGCGAAGAAAGCCGGCTCGAAGCCGGTGCTGCTCGCCAAGGACGTGACCGGGCTCGGGGGTGCGCACCAGGTTGCGGTCGATGACGCGAACGTCTATTTCCTTGGTCAAACCGGCGGTGGCGCGAAAATCAACTTCGTCGCGGCGGTCCCGAAGGGAGGCGGCGCCGTCATCAAGTACGACTTCGGCTGCGAAGGCGTGAACGGCATCGCCGTGTACGGTGGTTTCGTCTATGCGACTTGCGATGCCGACTTGAGCGGCTTCAACACGACCCGGAACCACAGCGTCAAGCGCGCGCCGATCGCGGGTGGCGCAGCGAAGACAATCGCCCGGCTCCCCCCCGCCGACGGATCATCCGGTTCTTTCGGTGCTCCGACGGTGGACTCCGACAACGTCTATTTCTCGTTCGGGGACGAGTTGATGCGAGCGCGCAGATGACGGATCGCGCTTTCGCTGCTGGTGCTGCCCCAGATCGCGAAGAAGTCGCTGTCGACGTGCGACGACAACCACGCGCCGCCGTTCTAGTGAGACACCCAGCCCTGGTTCGGTCACGCCCAGACGCGGCTCGAGCTTATGGCCCAGACGCACTGTTTCTGCGCGTGTCCGATCGGCAACGGACCTGTTCGAGCGACGGCACCGCAAGGCAGCGAGCCAACCGAGCGCACCGAGCAACAGCGCGATTTCGCGCGGATCGCTCGATTGAGTCGCGATGCCGCAACCGGACGAGGCTTCGTCGCCGCGCAGCGCATGCCACTGACACGGGCTGTCCGGACGAGCACGCTCGTGCACCCACATCGACACAGCTTGGCAACGCCGGCAATGGTAGGATCGCGACACAGCGGATGGCGGCGTACAGGCGCGAAACGTACCTCTGGGTGATCGAGCAGCGCGGGCACGTGCTGTGGATTCGCGAGGGCAAGCCCCGAACACGGGGACGGATCCGCTTCGAGGAGCTGGCGAACGACGTGGCGGCGCGTGCGCGGTTCGATGTGTTGTGCGCCGAGCAGCTGGCGGCGGGCTTTTCCATGCTCGACGCCGATCGCCGGGTGGAGCAACCGCTCGATGTGAAGCCTCCGGTTGCGAACAAGAGAGGGACCGCGAAGAGCGACGTCGCCGAGCTCTATGCGAGATTGCGCGCGGCTTCGCCGCGGCGAGCACTCGACGTGGTGGAGCGCTTCTGCGAGGTCGCCGGAGCGCCGTGCTCGTGGCGCCTGACGGGCCTCGACCTCGCCGTCGCAGCGAATGGCGGCGCCATCGAGCTCGAAGCGCGGTTTGGACGAGGCCGCGGCGACAACCCCGACGACTACGACCTGGACGGTTTCCGCGTGGACGCCACGCTCGTCGCCCTCGACTGCGACGACCTGGAAGACGGTGTCGAGATCAACGTCTTCGCCGACGAGTTGCGCGGCGTGTCGGCGAAGAAGCTGGTCGCACGCTTCCGCCGCGCGGTGTATGCGCTGCCGTCGTTTGCGCTGGTGCGCGACCTCGATGTGCGCTCCGTTGAAGTCGAGCGTGCGAACTGATGGTGACCCGGGATCTGATCCGTGCCGACAAGTACTTCGAGCTCGGCGGCACGCGCGTCGAGTTCGAGGGTCGCGCCGGATTGGACGCGTGGTGCGTGCTCGTCGGTGGGAGGAGGGTGCCGATGACCTTCGCGGAGGTCGAATGCATCGTTACCAATGCGAACAGTTATGACAAGCCATTACGCCCGCCGGCCCGCGTCGATTGGGCGCCGATTGGGCGGGCCCTCGCATCGCCCGCCGCGTTCGAGGTCGGCCGCTCCGCGGAGGGCATTCGAGCTCGATGCGACATCGGCCGCAGCCAGGTCGCCATGTTCAACACCGTGATCCACGAATCCGAGTGGATCTCGATCGTACTGCCGCCGGATCTGTCGATGGCTGCCGTCACGCTGCACCACTACACGGACACCTCGAGCTGACGCTGGCTCGCTGCCGCGGCTCCACCGTTCCGCCCGTCAAACGAGGCGCGCACGCACTCCGTCGAGCGGCGAGCGCGCCTTCCCGCCCTCCGCCGCGTACCCGAGACGCTTCACCCTGAGCGCCAGAAACGCGCGCACTTCCCGGCGGTGGTCGTCGGGCACGGCGAACAACTCGAAGACGGCGTCGTCCAGCTCGCGACGGAGGCCTGGATTCACGCCGCGTTCCGTCGCCGACCGGGTGAGATCCACGAGCCGCTGGTGCAGCTGCGCATCGGGCGGCGGCTTCGGCAGCGCACGCAGATGCGCCAGCTTGACCTGGGGAAACGCCGCTTGACGCGCGTCGCGCCGCGCGGACAGATGGATCGCGCGGTACAAGGCGCTGTTCAGCAACGCGACGAGCAGCTCGGCGGAAAACCCGTCCGCCTCGAGCCCCGCCAGGAGCGAGTTGCGGAACGGAACGCCCGAGTGCAGCGCGGCGATCGGAACGTCTGCGGTCTGTCGCACCACGAACCGCGCTCGCTCGTAGTCGCCTTGCTTCCGCACGCGGCAGCGCGCGCGCGCCAGCTCGTCCGGGTCGGCGCACAGGTACAGGCGCGGCGGCCCTTCGCGGAACTCCGACACGTCCCGCCCCTCGAGCAGGGGATAGCGGTGCCGCTCGTCGGGAGCGGGCGCGCGCAGCATCAGCTCGCGGCTGGCGATACGCGAGCTCTGGAACCCCATTTCCCTGAAAGCCGTGGCCGGAAGCGGCGGTGCTCCCGCAAACACGGAGAGGACCTCCGGCACGCGCACAGCCTCGGCCGAAGCAGCCGCGCGCTGCCGCTCGGCGAGCCGCCAGACGCGGTCGTCGGCCCCGGCGCCCGGATCGGGATCCGCGACCAGCACGAAGCAGGGTTGCACCACCGACTCGAACGCATCCTGCCCGAGCTCGAGCAACGGCTCGCGAACGCGATGGCTCGCCGTGAGCGCGCGGCGCACCGCTCTGTAGCCGTCGAGATCCGCCACCGGGCTCGGCACCAGGAGCGCCACCACGCCGCGCGGCGCCAGCGCCGACGCTCGTTCGATGAACAGACCGTGCAGCGTGGGGTAGCCGTGCATCGCGCGGAATTCCTGGCGGAAGTAGCGGCGCAGCCGCGGGTCCAGCGGCTGCGCGGCGCGACCGGCAAAGGCCACCCAGGGTGGATTGCCCACGACCACATCGAAGCCCGATGCAGCGTCGGGAAACTCGCGCGGGAAGTGGAAGAACCGCCCGCCGTCGAAGCCCGCGCCGGACTCCGGCTCGCCCAGCGCTGTGACGAGTGCGCGGTCCGCCTCCTCGGGCGACTCGCTCCCCACGGCACCGAGCAACGAGTCGCCGACCGCAAGGTGACGTGCCACGTCTGCGACGGGCAGCGTCGGGTCGCCAATCGAAAGCCATAGCGACAGCTCGGCGACCGCCACCGCCAACTCGCTGCGATCCACTCCGTATAGGCAATCGCACGCGACGCGGCGCATCGCTTCGCGTTCCGGAACGCCGGATCGGACCAGCAGCGCGCCGAGCCGGGCGCATGCCTCCATCAGGAAAATACCGGCCCCCATCGCCGGGTCGCACAGCTTGAAGGCGCAGATCAAGTCGATGCTCTGGGCGGGACCCGAGCTCGCGAGGCGCTCTTCCAACGGCGCCAGCGCGGCTTCGACGACCTGCGCGGCCAGCGAGCGGGGCGTGAAGAAGCTCCCGCTCCGTTTGCGACCACTGCCGCGGACGAGGCGCCTTCGGCCCTCCGCGCGTTCGATGCGATAGGCGATCAGCTGCTCGTACAGCCGACCCAGCGTTTCGAGCGGCAGCTGCCCGTCCGACGTCCGGAGCAATGTCGCGGCGCGCGACAGCGCGACTTCGTCGATCGGCGACGGTGCGCTGCACAGCGCGTCCCGGTTGGTGTCGAACAGCCGCGCCCGGTGCCGGTCGTGCACGTCGCGCCAGCGCTCCATCAGCTGCGCCCAGTCGCCGGCGGCGGCCGATTCCAGCACGCCGCGCTGTCCGGCGCAGTCGAGAGCGACCACGCGCAGCACGATGGCTAGCAGAGAGTCGTACAGCACCGCGTCGTCCAGGCGCCCGAGCAGCTTGCCCCGGGTGCGCTGGTCGGATCGCTCCACGGAGTCAAGCAGGACCCCGAGCGCTTCGAGCGCCTGAGCACCGAGCCGGCTCAACGCCGGCCCGCTCCTGCGAGCAGCCGCTGCGCAAGCTCCATGGCGCGGAGCATACCGGTAGCGTCGGCCTTGCCGCGCCAGGCGATGTCGTAGGCCGTGCCGTGATCGACGCTGGTGCGTACAATCGAGAGTCCCATCGTCACGTTCACCGCGTCGCCGAACGCGACGAGCTTCATCGGGATAGTGGCCTGGTCGTGGTACATCGCCACGACGCCGTCGTACTCTCCCATCCAGGCTTTGCGATACGCGGTCTCGGCGCCCACCGGACCTTCGATGCGCGCGCCGCCGCGCAGTCGCCGCCGCGCGGCGACTATGCCGGGCAGGATGGCCCGGCTCTCCTCGCGTCCAAACAGCTCGCTCTCACCCGCGTGGGGATTGAGCGATGCCACGGCGATGAGAGGCCGAGGTCTGCCGAGAGCGTGCAGCAGCCGCGCCAGCCAGACGGCAGCCAGCGCGACGTTGTCCGGCGTCAGGCTCCTGGGGACGCGCGCCAGCGACAGATGCGTCGTCACGAGGCTGGTCACGAGCCCTGGCGCGGCGAAGCACATGACGCTGGCGTCGGCGCCGTCGCGGTCGCGAAGCCACTCCGTGTGGCCGGTGAAACGCGCGGCGCCGCGAGCGCCCGAGTGCGCGATCGCCGCCTTGCTGACAGGCGCAGTCACAAGCGCCGCGCCATGGCTCCGGGCCAGGGCGTACGCCGCGTCGATGTACGCGAGCTGCGCAGCCCCCGCAGCTTTCGACGGTCGCCCGGGACGCCGATCCGCCACGGACAACGGAGCTCCCACCTGCAGTATGGCGATACGCCCCGCCGCGGGCGCGCCGTCGAACCGGGCAAGCTTCGCGTGCGGTACGCCTACGCGCTTGGCCGCCGACCGCAAGGTGCGTTCGTCGCCAACCAGCACGCACGGCGTGCGGCGGAGCTTGGCCGCTGCCGCAACCGATACCTCCGGTCCGACGCCGGCGGGACATCCCGTCGAGACGACGATCATTCTTCAGGGGGCGGCGGCGGCTCGCTGGCGCCGACGTCGTCTTCTTCGCCGCGGCCGTCGCTATCCGGCGCGCGCAGCTTGTAACCCGAGCCGCGCAGCGTCTCGAGCGGCAGTGCATCTCCTAGTTTCGCGCGCAGGCGGCGCACATGGATATCGACCGTGCGCGGTCCACCTTCGTAGCGGTTGCCCCACACGCGCGACAGGAGATGCTCGCGGGAGAGCACGCGGCCGCGCCGCTCGGACATGTATGCGAGCAGCGCGAACTCCTTCGCGGTGAGCGCGACGGGGCGGCCGTTGACCTCGACCTCGTGCCCCGCCTTGTCGATCACGATGGTGCCGATCTTCTGTCGCTCCTCGGTGGCGAACTCGCTGCGGCGCCACTCCAGCGCGCGGATACGCGCATACAACTCCTCTGGCACATAGGGATGGAGCACGAAGTCGTCGAAGCCGCTCGACGGCTCGATACGCGCGACCTGCCCGACGGTCACGGCGATGATCGCGCCGACGTTGTCGAAGTAGGTCTCGCGCCGCACGGCGCGCAGAGCCGCAACCGCGAGATCGGGTCGATCCAGCGCCTCGAACAGCAGCGCGCGCGGGCGGATCTCCAGCTCGTCGTCGTCCACGCCGATCAGGTTCACCGGGTCGTCCCAGAGATCGAGCGTGCGAACGGTCGCACCAAGCTGGCGCAATGTCGACGCTCCCCCGTCCTCGCGCTCGAGCAGAGGGCCGTGCCCGACTACGGCGACGTACGTGCGCCTGCGCCTGGGCGCATCACCCGATTTCCGTTCCACCGACCGTAATCCGGGAAATCTTGATCGTCGGGCAACCAACCCCGACCGGTACGCTTTGACCGTCCTTGCCACAGGTCCAGATGCCGTCCGATGTCTCCAGGTCGTTGCCGAGCATGGTTACCTGGCGGAGTGTTTCGGGACCGTTGCCAATCAGGTTCACACCCTTGAGCGGGGCGGTGAGCTTCCCGTCTTCGATCAAGTAGCTCTCGGTCAGTGAGAAGACGAAATCTCCGTTCGATATGTCCACTTGCCCCCCTCCGAAAGTCTTCGCGAAGATTCCCTTCTTCACGCTCTTGAGAATCTCCTCCGGGTCGTGCGGCCCCGCGAGCAGCACGGTGTTCGTCATGCGCGGCATGGGAGCGCACGCGAAGCTCTCGCGCCGCCCGTTGCCCGTCGGGCGCGCCTTGAAATGCCGTGCAGAGAGCCGGTCCTGCATGTAGCCGCGCAGAACGCCATTTTCGATGAGCACGCTCCTGCGCGGTTCGACGCCCTCGTCGTCCACGTTGATGGATCCCCTCGCCTGGACGAAGCTCGGGTCGTCGACCACGGTGCACAGCTCGCTGGCCACCGGCTTGCCGATCTGGCCGGTGTAGTTGCTGGTCCCCTTGCGGTTGAAGTCCGCCTCCAACCCGTGACCGACCGCCTCGTGAAGCAGGATGCCGCTGTCGCCGGGCGCCAGCACGACTTCGAGCTGCCCGGCGGGCGCTTGGCGCGCGTCCAGCAGCACGAGTGCCTGACGCGCCGCTTGCTCGGCGTGCCACTCGGGGCTCTTGTCCTCGAAGTACCCGAGCGTCATGCGCCCGCCGCCTCCGCTTCGTCCCGCCTCGCGCCGACCCCCGCGTTCGGCAATGGCACGAACGCCCATGCGCATCAGCGGCTGCACGTCGTGCGCGATGCGACCGTCGCTGGTCGCGATCAGAACCTCGCGCACCTCCTCGGCGAAGGAAGCCTCCACCTTCACGATCCCAGGATCGAACGCCAGCGCAGCCTTGCTCGCACGCTCGAGCATCTGGCGCTTGTCCCGGCCCTCCACGTCGATGGAGAGCTCGTCCAGCTCGTAGCGGCTCGGCAGCACGATCGGGTCGAGCTTCACCGGAGGAGCACCCGCACCACCGCTTGCGATGCGAGCCGCCGTCTCCGCGGCTCGCTTCATCGCTTCCCATGTCAGATCCTCGACGTGGGCGTAACCGGTGGCATCACCTCGCTGCACCCGCACGCCGAGACCCATGCTCACGCCGCGCGAGGCGCTGCGCGTGATGCCCTCCTCGAAGACCAGACCGCCGCCCGCGCGATACTCGAAGAAGAGATCGGCGTAGTCTCCGCCGCGCGACAACGCGACGGCGAGCAGTTTCCGGCACATCTCCGCGTCGATGCCGGCGGGGCCGCCTGGGGCAAAGGGAGCGCGATAGGTGGCGCTGGCGGTCATCGGGCTCTCGGCAGGGACTGCATCGGGAAATCGGGCGTGCTCATCGGGCTGACCATGCAGCCGACCGCGGGGCGTCGCAAGCCGCTCGTTTCCCGCCAGGCCGGAATCCAGCCGCGCCCCAACGCAACGCGTCAAGGAGAGGCGCCCGCGAACCGGAGCCGGAAGTCCCGCCAGAGGCGATTGCGGGTGATTCCACGGGAGAACGCCGCTACCTTCGTGAGGTGGACGGGATGCGGACGGCGCTCGTCATCGCCCATGTCACGGCAAACGTCGTGTGGATCGGGTCGATCCTGGCGGTCGCCTACATTCTTGCGACCGACACCGGTACGCCACAGGAACGTGGCCGGATCGGCCTGGGCGTCTATCGCCGGCTTGCCGTGCCGGCTTTCGTCATCTCTTTCACTGCAGGCGTGACGCGGCTGACTCTGAGCCTGGACGCCTACTTCGTGCGCTCGAAGTGGATGCATGCCAAGCTTCTATTTGCACTGGTCGTCATCGCTCTTCACCACGTGATCGGCGGTCGCGCGAAGAAGATGGCAAGCGGCGACAAGGCCGACGCGGGACCCGTGCCGACGCTCGCAGTGGTTCTCCTCCTGTCGGCCGCAGCCGCCGTCTTCTTCGTGATCCGGCAGCCGTTCTAGCGAGGGTGGACAAGCGTCCGGCCGGAGTGCCTTGACTTGACGGAACTTCCCGTTATCTTGTAGGATTTGGCGCTTCGCAGTGGCTTCCGGACCACTGCTGGATCATCCCCAAGTGGCCAACGAACGCGAGAAGATCCTCCAGTCTGCGCAGCGGCACATCGACAAGCGCCGCTTCGACAAGGCCATCGAGGAGTACCAGAAGATCGTTCAGAAGGACCCGAACGACGCTCGCACTCTACTGAAAATCGGCGACCTGCAAGCACGCATGCAGGCCTACGCCGAGGCCATTGCTACCTACGATCGGGTCGGGCACTACTACGCGGAGCAGGGCTTCGCGCTCAAAGCGATCGCGGTCTACAAGCAGATCCGCGAGCTCATCCGCAAGCACGCTCCCCAGCTGGCGGATCGGTATGGGCACATCGTTCCCAGGCTGGCAGATATCTATACGCAGCTCGGACTGACGAGCGACGCCCTCGCCGCCTACGACGAGGTCGCAACGCGTCTGCAACGGGGCGGTCGCGATCGCGACGCGATCGAGATCTTCCGCAAGATGGTCGTGCTGGACGCGACCAACCCGCTGCCGCACCTCAGGCTGGCCGAAGCGTGCTGCCGCGTGCAGAGCCTGGACGAGGCGATCGAATCGTTCTGGGCGGCCGCGGAGCTGCTCATGAAGCTGCAGCGCCGCGACGACGCGCTCAAGGTCATCGAGCGAATCCTGCATTTCCGGCAGGACGCGCGCTACGCGCGGGTCGCTGCCGAGCTCTACCTGGAGAAGGGCACCCGGGAGGCCGGGATGCAGGCCCTGCAGCGCCTGCAGACCTGCTTCCAGGCGGACCCGAAGAACCTCGAGACGCTCGATTTGCTGGCCCAGGCGTTCACCGCGATCGGACAGGAAGCGAAGTCGATCGAGGTCTACAAGGAGATAGCGCGCATCGCGCGCGAGCAGGGACGCGACGAGCTCTTCGAAAAGCTCGTCGAGCACCTGCAGCGAGTGGCTCCCGGAGACGAGCAGGTCCGCGCGCTCGCGAATCTGCCTCCGAGCGCCAATCGTCCAGCCCGCGAAGAAGCCAGCGCCGTCAGCATCGATAGCGACGTGGAGCTGATCGAGGAGGCGCCGGAAGTCACGGTAGAGGAGGCACCGTTCGAGCTTCAGCAACAGCCCGCCCGCCACCCGATGACGAGCGGGCCGGAAGTCGTCGTGAACGACGAGTACGCGCCCGCAGAGGAGTACGGCGGGGGCGATGCGTTCGACGCCGATGCGCACGCCCGCAAGGCGGTGATCGACGCGGAGTCGTTCCGCAAGCTGAGGCTGTATTCCAAGGCCATCGAGACGCTGCGCATCGCACTCGAGATCGACCCGGGCTCGATCGACATCCGCGAGAAGCTCCGGGAGATCCTGTCGGAAGCCGGCGACCGCGACGGCGCCATCGGCGAGGGCATCACACTGGCGGCGATGCTGCTGGACATCGGCGACACCGAACGCGCCGAGATGCTCCTTTATGACGTGCTCGATATGGAGCCGGAGCACCCCGCGGCGCTCGAGCTGCTCGAGCAGCTGCAGAACGGCCCCCCCGCGTACGCGCAACAAGCGCAGACCTACGAACAGCCCGGATACGCGCCGCGGGGCTACGATCCGCGCGCTCCGCTCCCCTCCTACGACCTGGAGGAAGTGGGGCCGTCGCAGGCTCTTGGCGTGGGGCAGCCCTACCAGCAGGAGAACCTGGAAGCCGACGACCCGTTTGCGGGCGCAAACCTGGACGCGCCCTTCGGTGGGGAAGCGCCGTTGCCCAGCTTCCCGCTGGGCGCTGAAGAAGACGACCTCATGGCGGGGCTCGACGAGCCGAGCTACGAAGCGCCCTCTGGCGGAAATGGTCCGCTGCCGTCCTTCGAGACCGACGAAGAAGGGCCAACGCTGCACGGCGAGCCCGCGTACATGGAGCCGGAGTTCGCGGAGCCGGAGTTCGCGGAGCCGGAATACGTCGAGCCCGAGTACGACGACGCGGAGTACGTCGAGCCCGAGTACGTCGAAGCGGAGGCGGGGACTGCCGCAGCAGTCACGGACAGGGGCCACGCCGGCGAGCCGATCGCCGCCAGTGCGCCCGACACCGAGATCCCGCCCGAAGGACCGGAGCCCAGCGATGCCATCGAGGAAGTACTGGAGGAAGCGGATTTCTTCGCATCGCGTGGACTGTACGACGACGCCAAGGCCATCCTCACCGACCAGCTTTCACGCACGCCAAAACATCCGCTCGTGCTCGAGCGATTGCGCGACGTGGAGGAAGCGCTCGCAGGCGCCGGCGAGAGCCGCACGATCGAGCGCTCGCAGCTCGGCGCAGCAGCCGCCGCCGAGCCGGTCGAGGACGACCACGCCTTCGACATCGCGGCATCGCTCGACGCGCTCGATGCACTCGACAACCTCGAGGTCGGCGACATCCAACCGGAAGCGAGCTCTTTCGCGAACGCCGAGCAGGAAGTCGACGTCGACCAGGTGTTCGCGAAGTTCAAGGAGGGCGTCCGGGCGCAGGTATCGGAGAGCGACAGCTCGACGCACTACGATCTGGGCGTCGCTTACAAGGAAATGGGCCTGCTCGCGGACGCGATCACCGAGTTCGAACTGGCCGCGCGCGACCCGTCGCGCGAGTGCATGTGCTACGCGATGGTCGGCATGATCGACCTCGAGCAGGACGCGCTCGACAAGGCTGCCGAAGCCTACATCCGCGGGCTCGACGCGGAGGACAAAACGGTCGAGCAGGAGATGAGCCTCTACTACGATCTCGGCACCGTCTACGAAATGAAGAGCAAGAACGAGGACGCGCTCTATTACTTCAAGAAGATAGCGCGGCGCGACCCCGGCTACCGCGACGTCAAGGATCGCATCGCAGCGCTGGAGCCCGAGCAGGCGCCCGCGCCAGCCGCCCAGCGCGCGGTCAACGACGAGGATGAGTTCGACCGCGTGTTCGACGATCTTTTCAATACCAAGTAACTTGAAGGGGGTACCCGCGTGAAACGTGTCAGCGCCGCCAGCCTTGCTTTGTTGGTCGCTGCAGTGGCCTGCGCCCAGTCGCAGGGTGTCACTCACGCCTCCGGTAGCGGCGGCTACGGCACCGGCGGTTCGGGCGCATCCGGCGGCGCCTCCGGATCGACAGGCACCGGAGGCGCGGGCGGTGGCAACACGGGCGGCTCGAGCGGCGCCGGCGGAAGCGGCGCCGGCGGCTCGAGCGGCGCCGGCGGAAGCGGCGCCGGCGGCTCGAGCGGCACCGGCGGAAGCGGCACCGGCGGCTCGAGCGGCACCGGCGGAAGCAGCACCGGCGGAACGAGTGGATCCGGCGGAACCGGCGGAACCGGCGGCTCGAGCGGCGCCGGCGGAACGGGTGGGACCGGCGGAACCGGCGGAACCGGAGGCTCGGGCGGAACCGGAGGCTCGGGCGGAACCGGAGGCTCGGGCGGAACCGGAGGCTCGAGCGGCGCCGGCGGAACCGGAGGCTCGGGCGGAACCGGAGGCTCGGGCGGAACCGGAGGCTCGGGCGGAACCGGAGGCTCGGGCGGAACCGGAGGCTCGGGATGCACGCCGCCCGCGGGCGTTGGCACCTGCGACACGGTGCCGCAGTGCGGTTGCCCCGGCGACAACTGCATGGTGACGAACTACACAACCGGCGCGACCAGCTGCGTCGCCTCGGGCAACACTCCACCCAACTACGCCTGCACCGGCAACGGCAGCGGGCAGTGCCAGGCGGGCTACACCTGCGTCGACGGGAACTGCACGTTGATGTGCGATCCAACGGGTGCCGCGTGCCCAGGCCAGTACTCGCAGTGCGGCGGCGTCTCGTCCGGCGGAACACCCATCCCCGGGCTCTACACCTGCTCGCACACCTGCAACCCGGTGAATCCTGGGACTGCTAGCGGCCCGTACGGAGCCTGTGGCCCGGGCGTCAATTGCTTCCCGAGCACCAACGGCTCGAGCAGCTGCGTGGGACCGTCGGGCAGCGGCACGCAGGGTTCGGCTTGCGACGATGTGAACCTGAACCCGGATCAGACGAAGTGCGCCACGGGCTACGTCTGTCTCACCGACAGCTACTACTTCAACAACTGCTACCGCTTCTGCAACGTCGCCACACAGAACTGCCCGTCGCCGTACTACTGCTACTCGTTCGGAACGCAGGAATACGCCGCCTCCTCCGAGGTCGGCTACTGCGACTACTAGGCTGGCCTCAGCGTTCGCGGAGGAACGCGCACAGCTCGGCGACGAACGGATCCTCGCCCAGCTCTGCCTGGGCCGCCGCGATGCCGAGCGACAGCGGCTGACCCGAGCGCCAGATGATGCGGTACGCGCGACGCAGCGCCTGCTGCGAACGGCCGGGAATGCCCGCGCGCGAAAGCCCTACGCGATTGAGGCCGCGCACCCGCGCGCGATCCCCCGCCGCGATCGTGAAGGGCGGGACATCGCGCTCCACCTTCGCGCCGCCGGCCACGAAGCACGCCCGCCCGAGCCGCACGAACGGCGCCACTGCCACGAGGCCGCCCAGCACCGCGTTCGGCTCGACCTGCACGTGGCCACCGAGCGTCGCCAGGTTCGTCATCACCACGTCGTCGCCCACGTCGCAGTCGTGCGCCACGTGCGCGCCGACCATGAGCAGACAGCGGGATCCGATGCGCGTCACGCCGCCGCCCTTGGCCGTACCGCGATGCACCGTCACCTGCTCGCGGAATACATTGTCGTCGCCGATCTCGAGCCGCGTGGCCTCGCCCTGCCATGAGCGGTCCTGCGGCGGCGCGCCCAGGGTCGCATGCGGGTAGATGCGATTGCTGCGGCCGATGCGGATCGGGCCCAGCAGCGTCGCCTGCGCGACAAGCTCCGTTCCCTCACCGAGCTCCACGCCGGCGCCGACGAAGCACAGCGGACCCACGACGACATCGTCGGCCAGCAGGGCGCCGGGCTCGACCACGGCCGTCGGATGTATGCTCGCCACGCCTAGGTCTCGCGGTCGACGATCGACGCCAACAGCTCGCCGCTCGCGCACAGCGTGCCTTCGACGGTCGCCTCCCCCTTGAGCTTCCAGACGTTCGAGCGGTGATGGAGCACCTGCACTTCGAGGTCGAGCCGGTCGCCCGGCGTGACCGTGTTGCGGAACTTCGCCTTGTCGATGCCGAGGAAGTACATGAGGCTCGACGTGGCGTCGAAAGGCTCCGACGCATAGGCGAGGATGCCTCCGACCTGCGCGAGCGCCTCGATGATGAGCACGCCGGGCATGATCGGATGGCCGGGGAAGTGCCCCTGGCACCAGGGCTCGTTGTAGCTGACCATCTTGTGGCCGCGGATGAGCTCTCCCGGCACGATTTCCGTGACCCGGTCGACCAGCACGAACGGGTAGCGGTGCGGGAGGATCTCGAGGATCTTCGGAATCTCGATCTTCACGCTCTTGCCGCGCGGGTTCATCGTCGTCGACCTGGGGGCTTCTCGAGCAGACGGGCCATCGCGCGAATCCAGCGCGCGCGTGACACCGCGGGGAATCCTGCCACGACAGCTCCTGCCGGTACATCCCCGATCACGCCGCTCTTGGCCGCGATGCGGGCGCCGGCGCCGATCCGCGCGTGATCGGTGATCCCCGCCTGGCCACCGACCAAAACCCCCTCACCGATGTCCGCCGAGCCCGCGAAGCCGGATTGAGCGGCGACAAGGCTCCCGGCGCCGATGCGCGCGTTGTGGCCGACGTGCACCTGGGCGTCGAGCCGCGCGCCGCGGCCGATCCAGGTGGGAGAGAGCGTGCCGGCATCCACGCTGCAGAGCGGCCCGATTTCCGCATCGTCCTCGATCACGACGCCACCGAGCTGCGGCACCCGCACGAGCCCGTGAGGACCTTCCGTCCAGCCGAAGCCGGCTCGGCCGATCACCGCTTGCGCGCCGACAACCACGCGCTCGCCGATCTCCACGCGGCGGTAGATCACCGCGTTTTCCCCGATGCGCGATCCGCGACCAATACGCGCGCCGGCCCGCACAACGGCTCCTGCCCCGAGCTCGACATCCGGAGCCAGCTCCGCGCCTGCCTCGACGTGCGCCGCGTCGTGCCGGTGGCCGATGGCGTCGGGCGCCGGCAGCGACGCGAGCAGCTCGGCGACGACCCACATCGGCCGTGCGTGCACCCAGCGCCGGCCCACGCCCACGCGTCCCGAAAGCTCGCTAGAGCACAGCAGCACGCCCGGCGCCTCGAGCGCCGCCCCCAGCTGCCGCGGCGAGGTCAAGAGAACGAGATCCGAGCGCGAGGAGGCCTGCGCGGGATTGACGGCGCGCTCGACGCGCACCTCGCGCGTTTCGCGATCCGCTTCGCCGCCCAGACGCTCGGCCAGTGCGGCGATCCGTTCCGGCTCCGGAAGCGCGATCCCGCGTCGCGCAGGCCCCGGATCCGGAGATGCCATCGGGCAGGCCGCTACTTCTTGCCCTTGGCCTTTGCCTTGGGTGCGGGCTTCTTCTTGCCCTGGTCGCTCGGCGACGACGACGCGCCGGCGCCCTGGTTGTATTGCTGGATCACGCGATCGGTGAGATCCAGGTCGCTGCGCACGTACGGCACGGCTTGCTTGTCCACCACCACGTCGTAGCCTTCCTGCGACGCGATGCGGCGGATGATGGTCATGGCGCGCTGGAAGATCGGCTGCGTGAGCTCGTTCTGCTTCTTCTGCAGCTCCTTGTTGTACTCCACGAACACCGTCTGTAGCTGCACCATGTCGCGCTGCCAGGACTCCATGCGCTTCTGCAGCGCGTCCTTGCTGAGCACGCTGCGCTGCTTCTCGATGTCCTGACGCTGCTTCTGCAGATCGGATTGCTTCTTGTCGAGCTCCCGCTGGCGGCTGTCGAAGAGCTTCTTCAGCGTGGCCTGCGCGCGGAGGCCGTCCTCGGTCTCCATGATCGCGCGCTGCGTGTCGACTACCGCCACCTTCGTCTGCGCGTGGGCGCTGGTCGAGAAGACCGACACCACGGCGACCGCAAGGAGCGCCCCCAGAAATCGCTGGATCGAACCGATTACCATGGCGGGGGCTCTAGCCTCCAGCCGGACGGGGGTCAAGTCACGGCGGCGCGACGCCTAGATGAGGACGAAGTCGTTCGCATCCGTGGCTTCCTGGGCCACGATGCTGGACGTTTCCTCGTCGCGCTTGATGGCCAGCTCGTACAGCTGACCGAGGATGGCGGGATGCTCCTTGATCAGATCGAGGAAGCGATCCCGCGGCAGATGTAGGGTCACGGTCGGGCTCGCGGCGATCACGTCGGCGTTCGACGGGCGGCGCAGGACCAGCGCAACCTCACCCACCACCTCGCCCACGCCCAGCTTGGCGATGACGGTGCTGTCCTCGCCGTCGCGGACCACCACCGCGACCTCGCCGGACGCCACCAGATGCAGGCCATCCGACTCCTGGCCCTGCTCTATCAAGCGGTCGCCTTCCTCGAAGGTGCGCGTGACGAAGCGCTCGACCAGCGCCGGACGCTCCTTGGCTTTGACCGCGCTCAGGATCGCGCTCGTGCGCACCAGGTTCTCGACCATGCGCCGCCGACAGTGGTCGGCGAACTCCGTGCCGACACGGGGCTGACGCGACGCCACTTCGTCGAGCGCTTCCTTGCGCGCCACCAGGATGATGCTCGGTCGGCACGCGACGACACTCGCCGCGCGAGCGGACCGCGACAGGAGCGCCATCTCGCCGAACAGCGCGCCGGCTCCCAGATGCGCGAGCAGGATCTCGCCCGACTCCTGGTCGTCGTCGGTAGCCTTGCGGCGCACCTCGAGCTCGCCGCGCGCGACGATGTACGCCTCGGCACCACTCGTGCCCTCCTCGATCAGCACTGTGCCGCTCGACACGCTCGTGGTGTCGAAGATGCCGATCATGGAACGCAAGGCCTCGCGATCCAGCGCAGAGAAGAGCGGCACCGGCGCCACCTTGGGAAGCTGCTTGCGCTCGGCGAGGTCGTCGTCGAGCAGCTGCCGGGCCTCATGCAGCGCCTCCTGGGCCTTCGACAAGAGCGCCTTGCCGCTCAGCACGGCCGGCAGCGGCTTGAAATCCTCACGCTTCTGGCCGGGCAGCTCCGGAGGCGTAGCGCCATGCCCCAGAAGCCGCGGCGAGTCGTTTGCGAACGTCTTCGCGATGTCGTCGAGCCGCTGCGAGGCGTCGGCGCCGAGCGAGCGCAGATCGCAGCATGCCGCCACGGCGAGCGGCAGGTTGCCCGCGTCGATAGCGCGCGTCACGCAGGCGTCCAGGCCGTCGGTCGCGATCTCGCGGCGGCCGAGTGCGGCCAGAAGCCGCGACGTGATGAGCAGTGCGATGGGGCTGGCGGGCTCGCTCTTGACCAGCGCGATCGCCCAGCGCAGCGAGGCGTCCAGCTCGTCGGCCAGAGCGAGCGCCAGAGCCCGGTCGATCGGGCTGTCCGCAGGCGTGCCGGGAAGGTCGGGAGGCGCAGTGGCCATGCCCGCGCAGCGTATCACGGATCCACGAAACGCCAGCTATTCGCCGTCGCCGCCGGGTTTCCCCAGACCGCGGCGCGCGAGTGCCGCGCTCATCGCGTCGGCCGTCGCGCCAACCAGCGGCACCACCGTCGGATAGTCCATGCGCGTTGGTCCGATGATGCCGACAGCACCGCCGCGGCGCCCCTCTTCCTCGCCGTAGGGCGCGGCCACAAGACTCACAGGGAAGCCGACCGCATCGGCCGTCTCCTCACCGAGGAATACCTGCACGCGCTGCGCCGACAGGATGCGGTCGAGCAGCGACACCAGCCGCTCGCGATCCTCGAGCGCACGCAGCAGCTCGCCCACGTTCTCGGTGCTGGCAAATCCCTGCTCGAAGAGGCGGGCCTGCCCCT
The DNA here is from genome assembly GCA_963826085.1 of uncultured delta proteobacterium. GTDB lineage: Bacteria > Myxococcota_A > Polyangia > Polyangiales > Polyangiaceae > CAWDXG01. The sequence goes on from CAWGVN010000001.1 coordinate 2,405,824, forward strand.
CGATCAGGATATCGGCGCGCCGATCGGCGCCCTCGATGGCTTGACTGACGAGCGACAGGCCGAGCTCGCGCAGCGCCTCGAGCTCGCCGCGATGCTCGTCGATCGAATGCGCAAAGTAGTCGCGGACCGCGCCCAGTGTGCGCCCCTCGATGACCTCTTCCAACATGTTGTGCAGCCGCTCGAGCTCGCTCTCGCCGAGCGGCGTGTCGACAGCGAGGAAGCGATTTTCCACCGTGCCGTCGGACAGGACGATCACGCTGAGCAGCTCCCCGGGCCGCGTAGGGATGAAGCGCACCTTCATGAGCGTGCGCGACTCGACGCGCGGCCGCACCAGCACCGCCGCGGCCCCGGTCAGCTCAGTCAGGAGCCGCCCCGTCTCGCGCAGGAGGTCCGCCCCGGGCCGCAGATCCTCGAACCATTCGGCGATCTTCGTCGCCTCGTCGGCCGACAGCTGCCTCACCCGCATGAGCGCGTCGATGAACAGGCGGAACGCCTTCTCGGTCGGCACGCGCCCGGCCGACGTGTGGGGCTGGGTCAGATAGCCGGCGTCCTCGAGATCCGCGAGCACGTTGCGGATGGTCGCCGCGGACAGGTCGAAGCCGTATTTCTTCGCCAACGTGCGGCTGCCCACCGGCTCGCCGGTAGCGATGAACTCGTTGACGACCGCGTACAGGACCGAGCGACCGCGCTTGGTGAGGTTCGTGCTCACTACTTTATTCTGGGATCCGGTAGGCCATCGCGTCAAATCCGCCACACCGCGTTGCCCAACGACGTGATATGAATCGTACTCGACGCATGGCGGGCACGAGGCGAAAGAAGAAGCTGACGGTTGGAAACGTCCTGGGCTGGGCGGCATTGCTCGCCCTCGTCGTCGGGATCGGTGGCTACAAGGCATACAAGTCGTTCGTTGCGGGAGCACCGCTCGGCGAGACGTGTGCGGCTACCGTGGACTGCGCCGGGGCGACCTCGTTCTGCGTGAACGCGCCGAACGGATTCTGCAGCGTCGCCTGCAAGAGCGCCTCGGATTGCCCTTCCGGGTTCACGTGCAACGAAGTGACCTGGGTCGCGCGCAACTCCACCAGCACGACCCGGGGAACCGGCTGCGTCCCGCCGCATCACCGCTGACGGGAAGCTGCTGAGCCTACTTGTCGGTTGGCTGTGCGGAGGCGGGCGGTTCCGGTTTCGCGCCGCCATCGGCACGGGAGTGCCCCGGAACCTGCGCCGCGGCGTCGGGCCCCGGCGTGTCGACGACCATCAGATTCCCCACGGGCTCGCGCCTGAAATCCTTGCAACCGTAGGTGACCGCCGCCACACCGACGGATGCGACCAGCAGCTTCCGCCCCCGACGCGCACGACCCATCGGCGTCAATCTCGCACAGGTCCGCCGCGCGCGGCAACCTGGGCCGGCGCGCAGCCTGCGCCTCGGCGCGACGTTGCGGGGGACACACCGACGAGTCCTCCGCGCGTAGATTTTGCCCTTCTTCCCGGCCTGCGCTAGCGCTGGGTGGTGCGCGCTACCTGGTTTTCGCTTGCCGCAGCGGCGGCTCTCGTATCGGCCCCGGCGCGGGCGGACAAGAGCCTCGCCAGGTTCCTGCCGGGAGCCACGCGCACGCCTGCGTGCCGCTACGCGCGCTTGACGCCGCACAGCTGTTTGAAGGAGCTCGGCCGCCGCCACATCGCCTATCGCCGCGTCAGGCGCGCACCGGGCGTGCTGATCCCGGTGCGGCTCCGGGGCAAGCTCGGCGGCGTGCTGTACCGAACGGACTTCCCGGACAAGAAGCGCCCCACGGTTCCCTACGAAGTGTTCGACTGCAGGCTGGTGCTCGCGCTGGACGACTTCAGCCGCATCCTGCGCGCGCACGACATCGACGAGGTGCGCATGTTCTCGGCCTGGCGCCCGCCGTCGAAGAAATGGCCCAAGGGCAAGATCGCCAAGCGCCATCCCGGCGCGCTCGCTATCGACATGAGGCTGTTCAAGAAGAATTCCGGCAAGGAGCTGAGCGTCCTCGACGACTTCCACGGCCGCATCGGCAACACGACCTGCGGGCCCAAGGCCGAAAAGCCCCATCCCGCGACGCCGGAAGCCCGCGAGCTGCACTCCATCGTGTGCGAAGCCGCCGACCAGCACCTGTTCAACGTCATCCTCACGCCGGACCACAACAAGCCGCACCACAACCACTTCCACATGGAGGTGACCCACGGCGTGAAGTGGTTCATCGTCGAGTGATGCTCCCCCGCGCTACGCGGAGCTGACACGCCCGGGCGCTGGGCGGCAAATCTCGTGGCCACAGTCGGCACGACTCAAGACACCCTCCACTACGGTCAAACCAAGACCATCGGTGGCTACGCCGTGGTCCACGGGGGGTGCGAGCTGGCAGAGCCGGGACCGGTCGTCTGTCTGGACTGGTTCGTGGCGCATGTTGCGGTCGGCATGTGGAAGGTTCCTAGGGCGATCTGGTGCGCGCGCGAACATCGCGGGCGGGCGATATGGCATGATGCGGCGCGATGCGCGTCGTAGCCATCGCGATGCTGTGCTCGGTCGAGGCCTGCCAGCCCGCGCCTGCCCTAGCGCCCGAGCCGACACCCCCGGTACCGGCAGCAGCCCGGGAAGAGGCGACGCCGCCGCTGGCGACAGCTCCTCCCGCAGCGAGCGCGGCTCCCGTCGCTGGCAACGCAGATGCTTCCGCTCCGCACGGAACGGGGATGTCGCCGCAAGCGGAGCTCAAGGCGGAAGAGCTCTATCCGAGAGTCGTGGGCGTCGCGGACCGCGCTCTACGCAGCAAGACGGCTGCGACGCTGCTGGCGGAGGTGGAGGTCGGGCGTCTCCCGAGCATCGCGCAGGTGGCGCTGGGCGCGATCGAGGTGCCGCTCGAGCATGGCTCGCGCCAGGACTACGTGCTCAAGGCACTCGGCTCGAGCGAGCTCGCGCCCGCGCTCGGCGCCGCGTGCCCGGGGCAGGGTGAGCGCGCGCTTTCCGAGCTGGCGAACAAGACCGATCCCCCGCGAAAGAAGACGATGGTCGTGTATCGCGAGTGCGGCCTGGCAAAGAGTCCGCTTTCCGTACCCGCAACCGATGTGGGCCAGGAGGCCGACGTGATCATGCTGGCGCACGTGCTGTTCGCGTACTTCACACAACAGGGCGGCATCGCCGACGTGGAGCACAAGCTGCTCCGCATCCTCGCCGGCGGGCTGACCCTGCCGGAGCCTCCTTTCAGCGCGGCGGATCTCGCGGCCCAGCCGTGAGATCCGCTCACTGCACGCGCCCGCCCTCGAGCAGCGGGTGCGTTCCGAGCACGACGCGTCCATCGTGCTTGACGAGCTCGAAGTTGAACGCCCACGAGGCGTCGCCGTCTGCCGCCCAGAGAAAGATCGAGTTGACGCTGTAGCCCAGCGGTTCCTCGGCCTTGGCGGCTTTGGCCAGCTCCTCGACATGGTGCATGCGGGGGTCGCCCATCAGCTGGAAGCGATCCTTTTCCCACAGGTCGTGAGGCGCGAGCAGACGCTTTTCGTCGATGCCTACGAGGAGGGAGTCCTCCTTCCTGGACCGGATCTTCCGGACCAGGTTCCTGGATGGCTCCACCACGCCGGAAAGCCAGTCCGGCAGCGGCACGGTCGGATCCCATTTCGATTCGCCGAGCTTGGCAACGCGAAGGCCCAGCTTGGTGAGCACGAACGACGCCGTCACCGCGGCCGCGTTGGTCGGGTAAGGACCGTAGCGGCGCGGCAGCGCCTGGTCCGCCGACAGAACGTAGATGTCCACGTCGACGCCGAAGAGCAGGCTCTGGAGCTTTTGTGGATCCGGGCGCTGCTGCATGCGGACGAGCTTGTCCGTAGGGGCATAGGGCTCGAGCTCGAGCGGTGTTTCTGGAAGCGGCCGCCCGGCGAGCGCTGCGCGCGCCAGCGCTTCGATCGAGCTGGCGAGCGGAGTGAGCGAAGTGTCGGGGAAGGCTGACGGCGGCTTCCGACTGGGCGGCGGCGACGACACCGCAGGCGCGGCCGCGGCCAGGGGCTGGGGCGTTGGCGCCACGACCGGCGGATTCGCGGCCTGCTCGGGATGCGCGGCACCTCCGCAGCTTCCCACGCAAGCAGCGAGCGCAGCGAGCGCACCTCGCCAACGTGCCCTCATCGCACCGAGTATACGAAAATGGACGTGGCGCGCCTCGCTTGATCCGTCGCTAGAGCGAAACGCCCAACGGCGCTCTGCCGATCAGCCGGTGAAGGCGACCCACGAGCGGGGCTGCGTTCCCCCGAGCCGACCGGCTGTCGGCCGTCCCTGTCTTGTGGCCTAGGCGTTCCCCTTGCGGTCCCGCCGGTTGCCGTGCGACTCGCGGCGGCGCCACCAGAGGCCTGCGAGCAACAGCAGGCCCGCGGCGCCCGAGGGCGAGCGCGAGGGCACCGTGCGACAGCCGCAACCGCCGCTGTCGTTTCCCAGCGAACGCGACTTCTCGCGGCTGATGCCGCCCGCTGCGCCCGCCGTCCCGCCGGCGCCGGAACCGCCCGACGACGCGCCGCCGGTGGCCGATCCGGCGCTGCCACCAGTGGCCGATCCGGCGCTGCCGCCGGTGGAGGCTCCTGCGGCGCCGCCGCTGCTCGTCGTGCCGCCGCTACCGCCGGTGCCCGTCGAACCGCCGGTGCCCGTCGAACCACCGGTGCCCGTCGAACCCCCGGTGCCCGTCGAACCGCCGGTGCCCGTCGAACCGCCGCTACCCGTAACGCAGGGCCCGCTGGCCTGCAGGATTTTGATGTCCGCGCCGTAGTAGAATTGCAGGATCTTCTTGTATCCGTAGCCGTTGCTGTTCTCGAGGCAGCGCCCGCCCCACTGGCTCATGCAGCCGCGGTTCTGGCCGAAGCCCGGCGGGCCGACGTAACCCAGCGTGGTCTGGTGCACGTCGGTGCCCGACAGGCCTTCGTTGTAGGTCACGAACTTCTCGGTGCTGCCGCTGCTGCCGTGGCAGGTCGGCGGGGACGTGCTCGAGTCGCCGGCGACGAAGAAGCCGTAGGTGAGCATTCCGGCGTAGGACAGGTACATGCCCGCCGTTTCCTGGGCGGCCTGGATGGCCTTCGCACTCGGCTTCGCGCTGCAGCTGTAGACCTGACATCCCGAGTTGCCGCAGATCCCCCCATTGACCGCCATGCCGTAGTACGCGACGGATCGCGCGGCGATCGCCTGCGCCTTGAGCGCTTCGAGGTTCGCTCCGCCGTCCTCGCACGTGATGACCTTCGGGATGTAGTCGGTCTCGGTCGCCTTGCTGCCGACGCCGCCGGTCACGTTGATGGTGCAGTAGGCCGAAGCCAGCGGCGCCTTGACAGACTGGCGCGACATGCCGAGCGGCTCCTGGATGTCGGGGCTGCCGCAGCCCGCCAGCGCCAGAAGCACTGCGCTCGAGAGCGCGAGCCCAATCAGTTTCCGGTCAAGGATCCGCATTCGGTCCTCCAGTGCCGCGTCGCAGAAGCAAGCTCGACGACAGGTCGGCGGTCGATTGTATCAGAGCCGAAGCGGCTCCCCGGGCGGCGGGGGCCACCGCAGGCGCTCGGGCCGGTGGGACGTGCCGGGACACGGGGCGGCCCGGATCGGGAGCCCCCGGAGGCGCTGGAGGTGGGGGGCCGGGGGCCAGGGCCCGCCGATCCGCGAATTCCTTGACACTTTTGTAGCGGAAACGGATGATCCCACACCGGCCTACCCGAGACCCGGAGGACCTGTGACCACGACGCTGCTGGCCGTCGACGACAGCAAGACAATGCGGAAGGTGCTCGAGATCACCTTCGCGGGGGAGGATTATCGTACTGTCCTGGCCGAATCCTCCGCCGACGCTCTAGAAAAGCTCGGCTCGGAGGGGCCCGGCGTCGTGCTGATCGACGCCCAGCTTGGCTCGACCAGCGGCTACGACCTGTGCCAACAGATCAAGCAGGCTGCGCCGAGCGTGCAGGTGCTGATCCTTTCGAGCAAGCAGCAGCCTTACGACCGCTCGCGCGGCTCCTCGGCGGGCGCGGACGACTTCATGGACAAGCCGTTCGACACCCAGCAGCTGATCGACAAGGTCGGCGCGCTGGCCCGGAAAGCCGGCGAGGCGCCCGCGGCCGTCGCCGCACCCCCGGCTGCACCCCGCGCCACCGCAACGGCGCCGTCCGCCCAGGCTCCCTCGCCCGCGCCCGCACCCGTCGCTGCGGCGGCAGGCGCACCGCCGGGCCTGCGCCCGCGTTCCCCGACGCTCTCCTACGGGACACCCGCGCCGGGCGCGGTTGCGACGCCAGGTTCGGCGCCCCGCACGCAGACGGCGACCGGCACGCCGGCTCCGCCCCAGGCGCAGGCTGCCCCCGTCCGCCAGACAGCGCCGATCGCTCCGACGCCGGTGACCGGAGTTCCGCTGCCCTCGAAGGGTGCGCCGCCCGCCGCAGCTGCCGCGGCGGCCGCGACCAACGGCAGCGGCCAGTTCGCCGAGAAGCTCCAGGGCCTGGGCCTCGACGCCAACCAGGTGCAAGCCGTGCTCGCGCTGTCGCGCGAGGTGGTGGAGCAGGTCGTGTGGGAAGTCGTCCCCGTGCTCGCCGAGACGCTGATCAAGGAAGAGATCCGGCGTCTGACCAGCGAATAGGCCAAATCCCGCTCGCGTTTCGCGGCCGGTGATCTAGCTTTCCGGCCCTCATGGACGAGCTGCCCAAGGCCTACGAGCCCACCGAGGTCGAGCCGCGCTGGTACCGGTTCTGGCTCGACCAGAAGGTGTTCCACGCGAGCACCAATCCCGACGACAAGCGGCCGGTGTACGTGGTGCCGCTGCCGCTGCCGAACGTCACGGGGTCGCTGCACATGGGCCACGCGCTGATGGGCACGCTGCAGGATGTGTTGGTGCGGCACAAGCGCATGCAGGGCTACAACGCCCTCTGGCAGCCCGGGCTCGACCACGCCGGCATCGCCACGCAGACGGTCGTCGAGCGCCAGCTCCGCCGCGAAGGCAAGAGCCGCCACGATCTCGGACGGGAGAAGTTCGTCGAGCGCGTGTGGCAGTGGAGGGAAGAGAGTGGCGGACGGATCCTCGAGCAGATGCACGTGCTCGGGTGTTCGTGCGACTGGGACCGCATCAAGTTCACGATGGACCCGGACATGGCGCGCGCCGTGCGCGAATCGTTCGTGCGGCTGTACGAAGAAGGGCTCATCTACCGCGACACGCGGCTCATCAACTGGTGCAACGACTGCCGCACGGCCCTCAGCGACCTCGAGGTCGACAACGAGGAAGCCGAAGGCGAGATGTACGAGTTCGCCTACCCCGTCGCCGGCGCCGACGCCTCGGAAGGCGCGACCGAGCTCGTGGTGGCGACGACCCGCCCCGAGACGATGCTGGGCGACACAGCCGTCGCCGTGCACCCCGACGACCCGCGCTACAAGCACCTGCACGGCAAGAAGCTGAAGCACCCGTTCGTCGACCGCGAGATCCCCATCATCACCGACTCGATCCTGGTGGACATGGAGTTCGGCACCGGCGCCGTGAAGGTCACGCCGGCGCACGATTTCAACGATTTCGCGACCGGCAAGCGCCACCAGCTCGAGGAAATCAACATCCTGAACCTCGACGGCACGCTCAACGACGAAGCGGGGCGCTTCAAGGGCATGACCGTCAAGGAAGCGCGCAAGGCCGTCAAGCAGGCGCTCGCAGACGCCGGGCTCGAACGCGGCTCGAAGAAACACGCGCTCACGCTGCCGCGCTGCCAGCGCTCGGGCACCATCGTGGAGCCGATGATCAGCACGCAGTGGTTCGTGAAGACCACGCCGCTCGCGGAGCCCGCGCTGGAGGCCGTGCGCGACGGCCGCACGCAGATCATCCCCGAGGAGTGGGTCAAGACGTACGAGCACTGGCTGACCAACATCCAGGACTGGTGCATCTCGCGGCAGCTCTGGTGGGGTCACCAGATCCCGGCCTTCTTCTGCGACAACGGCCACATCACCGTCACGCGCGAGGATCGCCCGGCGAAGTGCGGCGAGTGCGGCAGCGAGAAGCTCGAGCAGGATCCGGACGTGCTCGACACCTGGTTCTCGAGCGCGCTCTGGCCGTTCTCCACGCTCGGTTGGCCCGACAAGACGCCCGCGCTGGAGCGCTTCTATCCCGCCAGCGACATGGAGACGGGCTACGACATCCTGTTCTTCTGGGTGGCGCGCATGATGATGATGGGCCTGCACTTCATGGGCGACGTGCCGTTCCGCCGCGTGCTGCTGCACGGGATGGTCGTGGACGAGACGGGCGCGAAGATGAGCAAGGTGAAGGGCAACACGCTCGACCCGCTCGATCTCATCCACGGCGCCAACTTCGAGAAGATGGTGCAGAAGACGCTGCCCGGCGCGCCCGTGAAGGAGGCGCTGTCGAAGTTCAAGAAGGCGTATCCGTCGGCGGCTCAGGTCGGCGCGGGCTTCCCCGCCTACGGCGGCGACGCGGTGCGCTTCACGCTGTGCAGCTACTCGCCGCAGGCGCACCGCATTGCGCTGAGCCCCAAGCGCATCGAGGGCTACCGGAACTTCTGCAACAAGATCTACAACGCGGTCCGCTACTCGCTCGGGCACATCGAGGGGGCCGTGCTCGACGGCAAGCCGCCCGCGGAGCCGAAGCTCCTGCCGAACCGCTGGATCCTGTCGCGCCTCGCGACGGTGGTGGAAGAGAGCACGAAGAGCATCGACGAGTTCCGCCTCGACGGCGCGTCGGGCGCGCTCTACCACTTTTTCTGGGACGAGCTCTGCGACTGGTTCATCGAGGCGAGCAAGCCCGTGTTCACCGGAGGCACCGAAGCAGAAAAGGCCGAAACGCGGCAGACGCTGGCGCACGTGATCGAGACAGCCCTCCGCGCGCTGCATCCGTTCATGCCGTTCATCACCGAGGAGCTGTGGCAGAAGGTGCCGCGGCCCGCGGCGCGACCGGCGTCGATCGCGCTCGCCCCCTACCCCGTCGCAGCGGACGGGCGCGCGGACGCCGGCGCCGAGCAGCAGATGGACGCGCTGATGCGCGCCATCTCCGCGGCGCGCTCGGTGCGCAGCGAGCACGAGATTGCGCCGAGCGCCCGCGTGCCGCTCACGCTGCGCAGCCACGACGCGGCGCTGCGCGCGCTATTAACCGAGCAGGCCGGCCTGATCGAGTTCCTGGTGCGCACCGACGGCGCTCCCGGCGTTGAAGACGCGACGGGCCAGCGGCCGAAGGGCAGCGTGCTCAGCGTCGCGGGAGATATCGAAGTGCTGGTCGGCCTGCGCGGCCTGGTCGAAGCCAAGACCGAAGAGCAGCGCATCGAGCGCACCCAGAAGAAGATCCAGAAGGACATCGACGTGCTGGGCAAGCGTCTCCAGAATCCAAAGTTCGTCGAGAAGGCGCCGCCCGAGGTCGTTGCCGAAGCGCGCGAGCAACTTGCGGCACTGAAGCGGCAGAAGGCGCAGCTCGAAGAAGCGCGGGCTCTCGTGGGCGAGCTCGAATAGAGCGAAGAGCCGCGGCAGCGATGCTGACGAGGAGCTCGACCTTGTTGACCGCGGTCTGCGCCGTGCTGTGCCTGGGCGCGATTGCCGGAGTCGTGGCGACGGCCCTGCTGCTCGCGGCGCTACCGCCGGCGCCCGACCTTTCCTGGGCCTCCCCCTGGGCCCGCGTGTCGAGCAGTCCGCCGCCCCAGAGCGAGCGCAAAACGCGCCTCGAGCATGCGTCGGTTCTGGCGCAATCGCTGGCGCTGCGCGCGCTTGCCAGCCCGCACTCGACCGGTGAACTGGACAAGGCCGCTTCAGCGTTCGAAAACCGCGGGATCGGTCAAGGCGCCGCCCCGTCGCACGTCGAGCAGGAGCTCGCGGTTGCGGTTTCCAGGGTACAGGAGAGTGCGCGGGGATCGGCTGTCATCGCTATCGCGGCGTTCGCCATCATGGGTCTGTCGGGCTTCTTGGGACTTCTTCGCCTGCGAGTCCGGGGCGTGACCATCCTGTCCTGCTCGCTGCTCGTGCTTGGCGCCAGCGGCGCGACGGCCGCCCTCGCGCTCGGCATGGACGTCGGTCCGGCCTGCGCCCTGATACCGGCAATGCTCAGCCTGCTCGGGTTCTTCGGACAGCTCGTGGGGACGAACCTTCTGCCTGACTCGAACCATCCTTTCGTCGTCGACGCAGAAACGCGTCTACGCAGCCTGCCCCGCGAAAGGCGGCGGCGGTTCCTGGCGTGGCGCTTGCTCGCTGGCTTGTTCTTGAGCGCGGTGGCGGTCGCCGGAACGATCGGGTCCTACCTCCTCGCCAGCCCCGGCGGCATCTACTGGGTCTACACGGGCTCCCTGGCCTTCGGGCTCATCGTTGCGGCGACGCCTTTCATCGCGGCGGTCCGGGTTGCGGCCGGGAGGCATCCCGCCGCGCCCTGACGATCCATTCGTGGAAGACAGAAGCCAGGGAACACGCGACGCTGCCTTCACGTAGAAGGGAGAACCAGGATGGCCAACGAAAAGCAGGCAAAGGGCAAGAACAGCAAGGGCCAGTGGATCGGGGCTATCGTGCTGCTGCTGGTCATCGTGGTTGGCGGGCTCGCGGCGCTGCAGGCGATCGCTGCCGACACGGGCGAGTCATGCGCCGACGGCAACGGCTGCAAGTGGGGGAACGTCTGCATCAGCAAGCGCTGCTACAAGAAGTGCGACACGAACAGCGACTGCCCGGCAGACATGCACTGCGGCGCCACCGACGTGAACGTGACGACAACGCAGGTGTTTCACTCGGACGAAAGCAAAGGCACCGAGCACATCTGCTTCGCCAACAAGACGAAAGCCGCCGCCGGCGCGGGAAGGTGACGCTGCTGGCCTCTTACCTTCCCGATGGCGGACTCGGGGTAAAGCAGCGCACAGGACACGGGCCGCTGCGCGAGGTTGTCGTGGAGCTGTTGCGAAGCGAAGGCCGTGCGTCGCGACGTCGGGCCGGAAGAAGTGATTGCGGTCGTGATCGCGGCGTCCCGCGCTGCCGAGCACACCGCCGAGCATCGCGATCTGCAGAAACGTACCGTGCGGATCATCCTCGATGCGATAGCCTGAGGTACCCTGGAACCAGCGCCAGGTGAATCGGTCGGGCCTGGCGCCCGTCGAACGGCCACCACCCTCACGGGACGGATCCCTATGGCTCGAACAACTATTGCGTCTGGTAGGAGTGTTTTTCTGCACGGAAGCGCTGGACTGGACCGGACACCGTGGTGGGCGCTTGTCTGCGCGTCGCTTGCGGCTGCCGCGGTCATTTCCGGCTGCTCGTCCAGCCCTGGCGACAAACCGTCGAAGTCAACGTCCGACGCGGGCAGCGATGCCCCCGCACTGACCGACTGTCCCGGCGGCCCGGTCGATACCCAGACCGATCCCGCGAACTGCGGCGCGTGCGGGCACGATTGCCGCGGCGCGGACTGCAGCGCGGGAGTCTGCCAACCAGTTGTGCTCGTCCAGAACATGACTCTCCAGGGGAACAGCAGGCCCGCCGTGGCCGGCAACTACGTCTACTGGATCGACGGCGACGAAAATCTCGAACGGGCTGCTACTGATGGCAGCGGTCACAAGATCGTCATCGGTGGAGGCTATGTCGGTGCCTTCGTCGTGGCAGATGGAGGCGTGTACTGGGTCAGCTCGATCAACGACGGGTCGCCCGGCAGTGCAGTCTATTTCACTCCGGACGGCGGGCAGGCCGCGCAGCTCGCAGGCGGCCAGTACGCGCCTTCGGCAGTGGTGCTGCAAGGCGCCACGCTGTTCTGGGCGGACTTCTTCTCCGCCAACGACAACCCCGGAACAATCTGGTCGATGCCGAAGAGCGGCGGCACGCCCTCGGTGCTGATGAACAATGTCACCGTCATGCGCATGGCCCCCACGCCGAACGGAGGCCTGATAGTCGACGCGCAGCGCCAGGCGACCTACCAGACTCCGTTCCTGATGTCGGGCTCCGGCCAGGTGACGAACCTGCCCACCAACATGGACCTGCTATGGGACCTCGACGCGAGCGACTCGTATGCCGCGTGGGGAGACGGCTACGAACTTGGCGTCTACTCGTTCTCGACCAAGAAGACGAAAGCCGCCAACATCAACGCCAAGGCAGTCGCCATCATGGGCAGCGAGGTTCTGGTCGCCAACAGGAACGGCGGCCTCGAGGGGGTCAGCTTGCCGGGCCTTGCCGACAAGGTTCTGCTTCCCGATCTCCAGATCGACAAGATCGCCGCGGCCGACGGCTTCGTCTACATCTTCAGCTCCGACGGAACGCTGCTGCGCTGGACGCGCTGATCGTCCAACGCCGCCGTGGACGGGCTCCTTGGCGGCGGGCAGCCTTCGAGCTGTGCGACCCCCGGCAGTCAACCGTGGCCGTGCGCGTGCTGGTGGCCCGAGGACGTGGCGTCCATGTGCGCCATGTCGCGCATCATCTTCGGGCCGCCCGTGGTCGCGAAGACAACCAGCAAGAGAAGGCTCACGGCACAGAACGCCAGATCGAGCACGGTGGTGTAGTTCCAGGACATGGCAGCGCGGGCGACGGTCGCGTGGCGCACCGATGGGGTCCACCCGAACAGCGCGAACGCCCCCTCGACCACGAGCGCAGCCACCACCATCGTCGCGTACGACGTGGCAAAGAGGAACCCCGTCATCCAGCGGCCGTAGTACTTCCGGTAGATGAGCAGGATCGGAACGATGATCAGGTCTCCGAAGATGAACGCCACGACCCCGCCAAAGCTGATGCCCCCGTTCCACAGCACCGCCGCCAGGGGCACGTTGCCAACGGAGCAGGTGAAGCTCGCAAGCGCGATCAAGGGGCCGATGATCGCGCCCCAGATCGGCGCGAGCACCGGGTGGTGCACGAGGAAGAACGACTGCCAGAACGTATGCGGGACCCAGGAACCGAGGGCGCCCGCGAGGAGGATGCCGCCGAGGATGTCCTTCCAGAGCATCGACCAGTTCATGACGTAGTCGTGACTGATGGCGACCCAACCCTGCTTCGACGTGAGACGGTGGAGCCACCGCCCTTGTCGTGCGCTCATCGCCATCTGGGCGTGGCCCTCCATGCTGCCGGCGATGCCCTTGTCGGCCTGGGCGCGCGCGTCCTTCACCCTCGGGGCCGGAAGCAGCAGGCGGAAGAGCAGCGTCAGTCCCGTGATCATGACCGCTCCGCCGATGAACTCCGCGGCAGTGAACTGCCAGCCGAGCAGGAGCCAGAGCAGTACGCCTAGCTCCAGCACCAGGTTGGTGGCTGCAAACTGGAAAGCGATGGCAGCGGTAAAGTCACCGCCCTTGCGGACGATGGAACGCGCCATGGCCACCGCCGCGTAGGAGCAGGAGGAAGACGCCGCACCGAGCAGGCTCGCCAATCCGATCGACCGCGGCGAAGCGTTCGGAAGGAGGCGCGACATCTCGTCCTTCGACACCAGCACCTCGATGATGGCGGAGATGGTGAAGCCCAGCGCTAGCCCCCAGAAAATCTCCCACAGCATCCGGAAAGCGAGCCAGAGGGCGTCGATGGCCGCGTGAAGCACAAACATGACGGCGCGAGAGCGTGTGCACGGGCGCACTGCGACGCAACCGACTGAACCGCCTGGAGCCGCCCGGCCCGGAACCACTACCCAAGGCCCGCGCGCGCGCGGCTACTCGGGTGCGGGTCCGCTCTGGAACGGCATTTGCTGTCCGGTTTCAAGCAGCGTCTTGAGGCCGCTCAGCACCTCGGCCCAGCCGCCACCCGCACCGTCGTTCTCGCGCTTGCCGGCGAGCACGGGCGCCCAGAGCGGCGCGCCGGTCACGTCGTGCGTCACGGTGACGCGCGTGACGCCGCCTCGCACCGGGTCGAGCTCCCAGGTCAGGCGCGTATACGCTTCCGCGGCGAGCTCCGGCGACATGGTCATGCGCCAGGTCTGGACGAGCTTGCGCGGCGGGTCGACTTCCAGCACCTCGCCGTCGCTGATCACATCGGGAATGCCGGGGAACGCCTTCATGCCTTCGTTGGGCAGCGCGCGGAACGCACCGCCCGGGCGTAGGTCGTACTCGAGCAGCATCGCGTAGCCGTACTTCGCGGTCCACTCGGGCTGGGTAATCGCGTCCCAGATCGCCTGGGGCGTGGCCTTGATGTAGATGCGATACACCTGCACGACTTGCTCTTCGGTCATCCGGCGTTCTCCAGCTTGTGTTTCAGGTCGACGAGCGCCGACACGCGACGCGCGGTGTACTTGTCGATCCAGCGGTCGTGGATCTGGCGGATCGGAACGGGGTTCAGGAAGTGCAACTTCACGCGCCCCGAGCGGCGCGTGATCACGAGCCCGGCGGCCTCGAGCACCCGCAGGTGCTTCATCACGCCGAAGCGGGTCATCTCCACCTCGCCCTCCAGCTCGGTGAGCGTGCGGCCCTCCCGCTCGAACAAGCGATCGAGCAAAAGCCGACGGGTCGGATCGGCAAGAGCCTTGAAAATGCGGTCGTCATCGTCCAACGCAACCACAATATGTGACTATTTAGTCACCTGTCAAGCCCTCGCATTCAGGATGTAATTACATCCTTATTGACATCCTTAGAATGTTGCATAGTTTCATCCCTATCGAGGATGGCACTGGAGCGAATCAACCTGAATGTGCCGGCGGAGGCGCGGCGTCGTCTCAAGACCATCGCCAAGCAGCTGGACAAGACCGAGTCCGAGCTCGCCCGTGAACTATTGCTCGAAGCGCTGGAGCGAGCAGAGCGCGCCGAGTTCTATCGACGCGTAGCGGACGAAACGACCGCGGAGCTTCGCGAACGACTGCTGCTGGTGGCGGAAGCGCTGGAGAAGCTCGATGGCCGAGCGCGGTGACGTCCTGGAGCTCAAGCGCCGGCTCGGCTTCGGCGGCGACAAGGCGGGCGAGCGTGTCGTGGTGGTCCAGGCCACGCCGCTCTGCGCCGCGCTCCCGACGCTCGTCGTGGTGCCGCTGGCCGATGACCCGACGTTCCGGAAGAGCTCCTTGTCCGTGCGCGTAGCCGCGGCGGAATGCGGCAGCGGCAGCGAGCACTACGCGCTGACGAGCGAAGTTCGCGCCGTGATAGCGGACCGCCTGGCGCCCGGCCGGGTCGGCCGGCTCCGGCCGCGTACGCTCGCGGAGCTCGATCGCAAGCTGCGGCTCGTTCTGGATCTGTAGGCGCGCCTAGAACCACCCGGGCTTCATGCGCGCGTACGAGTCCTCGCCGCTGCGGCAGAGGGCGGAAAGATAGCCGGCGCGGGGCAGCTCGGTATTGATCCAGTACTGCGCGGCGCACAGCTTGCCTTCGTAGAAGGCCGGCGTGGCGCGACCCGCAGCGAGGCCGCGCTTCGCTGCCGCGGCCTGCTTCAGCCACTGCCAGCCGATCACGACGGTCGAGAACAAATCCATGTAATCGACGCTGTGCAGCAGCATGCCGGCTACGTCGCCGTTCATGCCGAGCCCGCCGAGATGTTCCGTCACGCTGCCGAGCGCCGCGAGCGCGCCCTCGAGCCGACCGCACCAGTCATCGTCCACACCCGCTGCGCGCGCCTCTGCGATGGTCCCGACCATCTCGTCACGGAGTGCGAACAGCGATTGCCCGCCGTGTCCCATCACCTTGCGACCGAGCAGGTCGAGACTCTGGATGCCGGTCGTGCCCTCGTGGATGCTGTTGAGCTTCTGGTCGCGCAGCCAGGACTCGGGCAGGTACTCGCTGGAGTAGCCGTAGCCACCGTGGATCTGCACCGCCAGCGCATTCGCTTCGAAGCCGCGCTCGGCCGGGAACGTCTTGGCTACGGGCGTGAGCAGATCAAGCAGTAGACCCGCGTGCTTGCGCTCGGCCTCGTCGGTGCCGTGCTCGGAAATGTCGGACAGCCGCGCGCACTCCGCCAGCAGCGACAGCCCCCCTTCCACGATCGCCTTCTGCCTGAGCAGCATGCGCCTCACGTCGGCATGCTCGATGATCGGAACCTGCGGCAGCGTGGGATCTTTTTCTCCGAGGCGGCGGCCCTGCGGGCGATCCGCCGCGTACGCGAGCGCCTCGTGGTAGGCGGCCGAGGCCGTGGCCACGCCGTTCACGCCCACCATCAACCGCGCCTCGTTCATCATCTGGAACATGTAGCGGATGCCCTGGTGCGGTTCGCCGACGAGCCAACCGCGGCAGTCGCCGTTCTCTCCGTAGTCGAGTGCGAGGCTGGGCAATCCGCGCCAGCCGATCTTGTGGATCACGCCGGTCACCGCAACGTCGTTGGGCACGAGCTCGTCACCCTGCTGGCGCAGCCTCGGCACGGCGAACAGGCTCACCCCCTTGATGCCGGGCGGCGCGCCGTCGATGCGCGCCAGGAGCAGGTGCACGATGTTCTCGGTCACTTCCTGATCGCCACCGGAGATGAAGATCTTCGATCCCCGGATCAGGTAGTATCCGTCGTCGGTGGGCGTGGCGTGCGTCTGCACATCCGACAGGCTACTGCCCGCCTGCGGCTCGGTGAGCGCCATGGTGCCGGTCCAGCGGCCTTCGTACATCCGGTCCATGAACTCGCGCTTGAGCTCGTCGCTGCCGAACGATTCGATCAGCCGCCCGGCACCGCTCGTCAGACCGATGAAGCCGTACGCGCCGGCGTTGGCGGCCATCAGGTAGGCGTTCGCCATGCACGCCACCAGCACCGGCAGCTGCTGGCCGCCCACGTCCGCCGGGCGCGTCGCCGCGATGATCCCGAGCTCGACCATCCGCGGCAGGATGTCGTAGAGCAGCGGGTGCACCTTCACGCGGCCTTGCTCCAGCACCGGCGGCGCCTCGTCGAACGGTCGGTACGCCGGAAACAGCACCTCGCGAGCGAGCTTCCGGGACGAGGCGAGGTACAGCTCGAACGTCTCGCGCGTGTGGTCGGCGAAATGCGGGAGCTTGCACAGCGCTTCGGCGTCGAACAGCTCGAAGAGCAGGAACTCAACGTCGCGATCGGAGATCAGTGGATTGGGCATCGCGCCGGATGGTACTGCACTCATGCCTGGATGCTAGGATGGGGCATGCGCTTGTCATGGTGGGCGGCCCCGCTGGTGTTGCTGGTTGGCTGCGGCAACTCCGGGCACGGCGCCGCGGGCAGTGGCGGAGCGGCGGGCAGCGCGGGCACGGCGGGCGGCGGCGGCGCCGACGGAGGCGCGGGCGCGGGCGCGGGCGGCAGCGGCGGAGCCGGCGGCGCTCCTACGAGCTGCGCAACGTTCGGTCACTTCGGCGCGGCGGACAAGACGTTCGCCATCCCGAAGCCGAGCGGCGACGGCTTCTACTTCCCCGACGTGCAGAAGAGCTTCCCCAATGTCGACTGGGCAGGCATCGACCGGTTGTACATCCCCGCCGGTCACTACAAGACTTTCAATCTCGGCAATCTCCCGAAGCGCGACGCGGCGCACCCGCTCGTCATCACGAACCAGGGCGGGCAGGTCGCGGTCGGCCCGAACCTGGGCGGCAACTACATCTGGTCGATGAGCGGCGGCTCGAACTGGGTCCTGACGGGGCGCTACGACAAGGACTCGAAGACGGGCGACGCGGCGTACCCCGGCCATCGCTGCGGCGCCTATGCGACCTCTCGCGGTAGATACGGTTTTCTGAGCGACGATGCCCTGGACACGACGGGGCCGTACCTGCACATGGGCATCTCGGTGAGCGACGCGAGCGATTTCGAGATCGAGTACGTGGAGGTCGAGCGGTCGGGCTTTGCCGGCATCCGGCTCCTCAATAGTCGCGCGTCGGGCGACCCTGCGAACGACATGGCGAATGTGCGGATCAACGACAACTACATCCACGACACGGGTGGCGAAGGCACGTACTTTGGCTGGACGGGCAATCCGCCGGCGAACCTCCTGCCCGGGTTGAAGGTCTACAACAACCGCATCGTGCGCACCGGCAACGAGGCGCTGCAAATCCAGGACCTGGGCGACGGCACGGAGGTCTACAACAACGTCATCGCCTTTGCCTCGTTGCACTGGCGCGACAACGGGCTCGGCAAGTATCAAGACAACAACTCGCAGATCCAGACGCGACAAGGCACGATCAGCATCCACGACAACGTCTTCATGGGCGGATCGGCCAGCGTGCTCAGCTTCTGGAGCCAGCCGGAGACGGGCGATGGCGCGCGCCACGTCACGTTCAAGGACAACTACTTCGCCGACACCAAGTCGCTCATGGCGTACGTGGGCGGCGACGCGACAGCCGCGTCGGATTTCCACTTCATGGGCAATTTCTTCAGCGGCATCGACTTCACCTACAACGAGCTCGACCCGACGGCGACGGACCCCGGCGTCGTGTTCAAGGTTTCGGGCAACATCCAGGGCCCCGTCACCTTCGACGACAACACCTGGGAAGGTCCGGACAAGCTGGTCTCGGGCACGGTGAACGGCTCGGGCAACAAGAACACGACCGTGACGCCGCTCGAGTTCGTCGACAGCGGATACCCTGCCGGCGTTGCCGTGCAGAAGCTCGAGATCTGGGCTCCGGCGGCGACACTCGCACCGAACAGCCCCGCCATCACCTACGCGATCGGCGATCTAGTGATGTTCGACGGTGACCTGTATCAGGCCATCGCCCAGAGCACGAACCAGCCGCCGCCCGACCATCCCGAGTCGTGGAAGAAGCTCCCGCCACCAACCGACGACCTGCGGGTGAAGGCCGGCTCGCCTTACGAGGCAATGGGAGTCCACTAACGCCGCGCGCCGGCTCGACCGCTAGAGGATGCTCTCCAGATCCTTGCCGATGCTTTCCGGCTTGTCTTTCGAAGCGTAGCGCTTGAGCACGTTGCCGGACTTGTCGACCAGGAACTTCGTGAAGTTCCACTTGATCGACTCCGAGCCGAGGACGCCCTTCTTCTCGCTCTTCAAGTACTGGTACAGCGGGTGGGTGTTCTTCCCATTGACGTCGACCTTGGCGAACATCGGGAAGCTCACGTCGTACGTGAGCGAGCAGAAGCTCTTGATCTCCTCTTCGTCGCCTGGCTCCTGGTGACCGAACTGGTTGCACGGGAAGCCGAGGATCACCAACCCGCGATCGGCATACTTGCGGTAGATCTCCTCGAGGCCCTTGTACTGGGGAGTAAAGCCGCACTTCGACGCGACGTTCACGACAAGAAGCGTCTTGCCCTTGTATTCGTCGAGCTTCTGCTCCTCGCCATCTATGGTGCGAACCGTGAAATCGTAGACGCTGGCCATGCGCAATACCTGGCGCAATGCAGCGCTGGTGGCAAGGGGCAGGGCCGCTCTAGTGCGCCGGTGCCGGGATGCCGGCTTCGCTTCGCAGTGCCTTCACGTCGAGCTTGCGCACGTAGTCGACGAGATCGTGCCATATGGGATGGAAGCCGAAGCCGCCCTGGGTCATCTCGCGGATGGCGTCGTCCTTGCTCCAGCCCTGGACCACGATGCGGTAGACGGCAGTCATCATGCCCGTGCGATCGGCTCCGTGCTGGCAATGCACGAAGATCGGCTGGTTCCCGGGCTTCGTGACGATCTTCAGGAATCGCACGACGTCCTCGTGCTCCGGGTGCCACGCCTTGAAGCTGATGCTCTCGTACGAGAGCGGGAGGCCCGCGACCTTGTCGGCGTCGGAGTGCAGCGTCCGCAGGTTCACGATGGTGTGCACGCCCAGCTTCGGCAGCTGGCGGATGCCCTCGGCCGTGGGCTGCGCGCCGCGGTAGAAGCCGTCGCTCACCTTGAAAAGGTTCGGCAGCCCCGGCCGCGAGAGCGGCTGCGCCCACTTCGCCGAACGGGCGGTAGGGGCTGCGGACTGCGCGGCCGGCGCGGCGGCATTGCGCGGAGCTGTCGCGACGCCCGGGGCGGCGGCGCTCTTCGCGGCTATCTGCGGCGTCGCGGTATGCGCGCCCTCGGACTGCGACGTGGAGCACGCCGCGCACAGCGCGGCGACAAGGAGATAGTGAATACGGTAAGTCATGACGAGACGACGGGCCCAGTCTGCGTTGCCCGAGCGCGCTCCGCAAGGGCGCATGCGGACGCTCCCAGCCGCCGTCAATCCACGCAGATGTATGGCGCGTGTACGAGGCCGACTCTCGGCTGGCGCTTCGACTCCCCGTCCGGGATGAAAGAGTGGCAGCCGAAGGTGGTGCGATAGGTCGCGCAGCGGCCGACCAGGCGCGCTTCGCGCAGCGTAGCGCTGCAAGCACCGTGGCTGCAGTGCTGGGAAGCGGGGCGCACTTCCTCGACATGATCGAACAGGCACTCCCCCTCGCAGTCGGTGCCGTCGCGGCACTCCTTGCCGGCGTCGCGCATGCGGCAGTTGCAGCCCTCGGATCCGGTAATGCCGTGCGCGCCCCAGTCGCCGTTGCAGGCGCGGCAGGCCGCCTCGCGGCGCTCGCGCTCCGGGTTGTCGACGCTCACGACGCGCGTGATGCTGCGGGCAGGTCCGGAGCCGACACGGTAGTGCACGATGATCTGCTGGGACCCGACGGAGAACTCGCGGAGCGTCTGCACCAGGCGCTCGCCCTGCGCCAGCGCTCGCGGTTCCGGCTCCCACTTGACGGTCAAGTCGCCACGCCGGAGCTCGATCAACGTCACCGTGACGGGCCCAGCGCCGAGGTTCGTCAGCGCGAGCGGCACGGACAGCTCGCAGGCGGCGATGGTGCGCGCTCGGCAATGCAGCGTCCCGGACGGTAGTTCGACCTGCAGTTCCTCTCCGGGGCTCGCGGTCGCGACCGCTGGCCGGCTCCGGGCGGGCGAGCGCGCGATGCGAACCGCGGCGCGGGGGAGCGGCGGAGCCGGAGCGGAGCTGGAGCGCGGCGGACTTGGCGCTGCGCATCCGGCGAGCAGCCCCAGACAAAGACCCGCAACCAGACGCATATCTCGTCGGACATCCCGCACGGCACGATGTTCCGGACGTTCCCAATCCCGTGCGCCTGCCGTATCGTACGGGGCATGAGCCAGTGCGCATATTGCGGTGCGCCCATCACGCTATCGCCGGATGCGCCCACCATCTGCAGGTACTGCGAGCGGGCGAATGACCCGCCTCCGCGCGAAGTCGAGGTGCCGGTACCGGTGCAGGTAGTGAGGAACGTGGTGCAGGTCCAGGGCACGCAATCTGGCGCACCGGCAGTGCTGCGCTGCCCGCACTGCCACAAGAAGCTGGTCGGCGTGGTGACGAAGGGCGTCGAGCTCGACGGCTGCAGCGGCTGCGGCGGCATCTGGGTGAACAACGCGAGCGCACGCAGCGTGCTGGCCAATCCCGAAGCGATCTTCGCCGAGCTCGCCAAGCGCGCCGGCGACAACGCCCGGAACCGCTCCGTGCGCGCGAAGAATCCGGGCTGCCCCGTGTGCACGGCCGTACTCGATCACGTCAAGACGCACGGGATCGCCATCGACGTATGCACCGAGCACGGGAGCTGGTTCGACGCGTTCGAGCTGTCGCAGCTGCTCCACGTGCTGACGCACGGAGCCGTCGGCGACGCGCCGCCGCCCGAGGTCCGCCAGGTGCGCTGCTCGGGCTGCCACCACCTGATCACGGAAGACCGAGCCAATATCGGCCCGAACGGCATCCTGTGCGAGCTCTGCTGGCGCCAGCAGCAGGCCAAGGAGATCGCGGCCTCGGAAGAGGCACAGAAGGAGCGCGGAGCCGTGGCCGTGGGCGGCGCGCTGCTGGGGATTGCTGCGGTGATGCTGGGCGGCGCGGGTAGATAGACGACTCCATGCCACCCAACGCAAGGCATCCAGGAAGAAAGCCATGAACCGGACCAACACCATGCGAGTGAACCCCATGATGGTCGTGCTCGTCGCCGCCGGCACTCTGGTAGTCCCGGCGTGCAAGAAGGCATCAAGCGCTCCGAGCACGGCGCCGCCGGCTCACAGCGCGGCGGCCCTTGCCGCCGGCAATGCTCGCGCATCCCGCAGGGTTAGCCGCGCACGCAGCGCTCGCCGTAGCGCTGGGGGCGCTGCTGCCGCCGCCGGAGCTTCACCGCGCGTCGTCGTCCCCATCTCGCAGCTCAAGCTCTCCGACGGCACGCTCCGCTACTCGGTGCCCGTACAGGTCGGCAACAGCAAGCCCATCCAGGCGATGCTCGACACGGGATCGTACGGGCTCCGCGTCCTGGCGCAGGCGGTATCGCCGTCGGACTACCGGGAAACGGGGAGGAACCACGTGTACCACTACGCCAGCGGAGCCACGCTTGAAGGGCCGCTGGCGAACGCAACGATACGCATCGGCGATGCGAGCATCGACAAGCCGGTAGTCATCCAGGTCGTGAAGACGGTGAAGTGCGGCAACAAGAAGCCGCACTGCCCCGTGTCGAAGCTCGCGCCCGGCGACTATCGCATTGGCGGCGACGGCCTGGCGCGGCAAGGCTTCGAGGCGATCCTCGGCATCTCGATCCGCTCGCCGCGTGGCAGCGGCGCCATCAACCCGCTCGTCTCGTTCGGCGATCAGGCCTATCTGGTCGACGTTCCGGAGCCCGGCGCGTCGGCTCCGGGCCAGCTGATCATCGACCCGGGCGCGCAGGATCGCGGCGGCTTCCAGATGCTGCCCGTGCCGACGAAGAAAGGGAACTTCGAGCTGCCGCTCTGCCTCGACACCGGCACGACCAGACCGACCTGCCCGCCTGCGCGGCTGGACACCGGTGCGCGCGCGGGGCTTCGGCCGTACTACGTGTTCAGCGTCCTGTACGACGCGAAGAGCGATCAAGTCGGGGTCAAGGCCCGACACGGCGCGTAGCGCCCTACTGGAAGTTGCCTTTGCCGGTGAGGGTCTGGCCGGCGATGCCGGCGGACGGCCAGCCGAACGTGTCGGAGACCGTCTGACCGTCGGCGCCGGTCAGACGGATCGTGAAGCTGCCCTTTCCAAAGCCGCTCGCGTCGGTAAGCGTGCCGTCGGAACCACGGGTCAGCGCGACGAAGCTTGCGTGGTTGGGGCTCTTGACCTCGACCTTGGTGAGCGGCACCCGCGCGTTGCGCACCCACAGGCTGGTCCACCATTCGCTCGAGCCGGTCTGGAACTCGTAGAGGATCTTCCCGGTATCGGGGCACTTGGCGAACTGCCAAGTCATGGTTCTCGGGTATTCGCCGCTGTTCAGGATCGAGTACGCCTGGGGGCTCACGTCGATGCTGTTCTTGCTGGTGGCGCCGTAGGTCACGACGCGCAGGAGCGCCGACTTGCCTTTCGCCGTCACCACGTAGATGCAGGCGTCGCAGTAGCCCGCGACGTTGGCAACGCCATTCCACAATCCAGCCAACAGGTCGCCTTCCAGCGTCTGCACCGCGGGCGCGTACTTGGTGGGAGGCGCACAGGCGTTGTGCCATTGCGTTTCGGCGTAATCGACTGGTCCCAGGTTGAATTGTCCGCCGGTGTAGGGGCTGCCGTACGTGACGACGCCGCCCGCGCCAGCGGCGCCGCCACTGCCGCCGCTGCTCGCGCCCCCGCTGCTCGCGCCCCCGCTGCTCGCGCCCCCGCTGCTCGCGCCCCCGCTGCTCGCGCCCCCGCTGCTCGCGCCCCCGCTGCTCGCGCCCCCGCTGCTCGCGCCGCCACTGCTCGCGCCGCCGCTGCTCGCGCCGCCGCTGCTCGCGCCGCCGCTGCTCGCGCCGCCCGCGTTGCTGCCGCTGCCGCGTCCGGCATCCGACGACGAGCTACACGCGCCACACCCCACAATCACGACCGCAGCAACAACCAGACCTCGCATGGTCCAAGGATACTCTTTCGAGTCACCGCGTGGCCATCTCGATGGTGGCCCGCGCACAGCCGACGCGCCGAAGCGCTGCAGTCAGGGTCGTCAAGGCATCTCCCGGACACCCTGCACGATCCGCCCGACCAGCCCGTACTCGAGCGCTTCAGTCGCGGTCATCCAGTGATTCCGTTCGCTGTCGCTGTGGATCTTCTCGACGGGCTGCCCCGTAGCGCGCGCGAAAATAGCATCGAGGCGTTTGCGCATCGCGATGATCTGGGCGGCTTCGGTCTCGACATCGCTGGCGCGGCCGCTGGTCTCGCCGAGCGGCTGGTGCAGGAGGAAGCGCGTATTCGGCAGCGCAAAGCGGTGCTCGCGCTTGGCACCCGCGTAGGCGAGCGCTCCGGCGCTTGCCACCCAGCCCGTGCCGAGCACGCGCACCTCCGGCTCGACGAAGCGAATGACGTCGTGGATCGTGTCGCCGGCTTCCACGTGGCCACCCGGAGAGTTGATGACGACCAGGATCGGTTCCGCCGACGCGACCGAGAGCGCGAGCAGCTCGGCGCTGACGCGCCCGGCCAGCTTCATATCGATCTGCCCGAACAGCAACACGGTGCGCGCGCCGAACAGCGCCGCGTCCACCGGCGACAGATCGCGTACTGGCTCGCTCATGAAAGCTCCCATGCCGCGTGTCCGCGCGTCCGGCCATGCCCGAACCGCTCGAAGATCTGTCCGTTCCGCTCGCCTACTGGACACACGGGCGCGTCGGACTGAAGCTTTCGGTGTGAGCCGCGCGCGGAAGAGCTTCACTTGCCGGGTCGAGGGTCGCCGATCGTTTCCGGCCAGTCCCGGCCTCCGCGTCCTCTCCGTCCGCCAGGGAAGCTGCGAAGTCCGGCTCGACGGCGGTCGCGTCGTCCAGGTTGCGCGAGGGTCGGCTGTCGTCCTGTCCGGCGCGATCGAGGTCGTCGCCGACCACGCCGAGCTTTCCTGCGCCGAGCTTGATGCTCTGGTCATCCCCGCTCGCATGCCGGCATGCGCCAATCTCGCCGTCGAGCGCGCGCTTGCGATCATGCGACAGGAGCTCGGCCGTCCGCGGCGCATCGCCGAGCTCGCACGCGCAGTCGGACTATCGCGCGCTGCCTTCGCCCGCCGCTTCCGTGAAGCCGTCGGCGCTCCGCCCGAGCGGCACTGGGCGGAGCTCCGCATGCAACACGCGGCGCGACGCCTCGCCGAAACCAATCTCGGGCTTGCCGCCATCGCCGCCGAGGTCGGCTACCGCTCCGAGTTTGCGTTCAGCCGCGCCTTCAAGCGCTGGGCCGGCGTCGCACCGGGTAGCTATCGCAGGGCGCGGCACGACGCGCCGATGTGCCTCGCGGCGTAGGCGTCACGGCGCAGCGGCGGGACCGACCATCGCGAGGTCGAGCTCGCTGTGGTCTTGCACGCTGGTGCACGTCGTGTCGAACACGCGCCCGCTACGGCGCAGCGCTTCAGGGGACGTACGTGTAGCAGATGCCCCCCGACTGCGTGAAGTTGGTGCAATCGGTCATGACCTGCGAGGGGTCGGTCACTGTCTTGCCATCCTCGGCGGTCGCGGGCCCGGCAGGGCAACCGCACGCGGGAAGCGACTGGTCCCACGCCTGCTCGCAGGCGACAAAGGCCGACTGCTTGGACACTTCAATGCCCACGTACTCGATCGTCCCGCAACAATCGACTGTATGGGCGACCACGACGCAGTCGTTGACGGCCTGGCACGAATACTTGAAGGGATACGTCATGTCCGAAGCATCGAGATTGCACTGCGATCCACCAGCCTCTACTGCCGAATCCGCTCCCGCGTCCGCGGGCGGGCGACACGAGCAGGTCGCGGGGTCCCAGCCGGGTTGGGGGCAGGGCACCGGCTTGCAGTTCTTGCTCGACGCGACCTTGCCCGAGCAAGCAGAAACCCCCAACCACGCAAGCGCAAGAAGGACACAGGCTCTAGTGGAAATGGTCATAAGGCCACACTTCAGTGCGTCATCAGCGAGCGTACCACTTGAGCCAGCTTGTCTTCGGCACGTTTGCGACGCACGGGCGCAGTGGCCTGTGCGTTGCGGATCAACTGGCGCAGGTGCCGGCGATCGGCGTGCGGGTGCCCGGAAAGGAACGCTTCCAGCTCGCGCGAGCCGCCGCCCACCAGCCGTACCACCCACTGGCGCTCCGCACCGTCGGCCGCGACCGGTACCGTGCCGTGCTCGAGCAGACCGTCCAGCTTGACGCGGATCGCGGCCCAGTCCGCATCGCGCAGGGCGCTGCGCACCACTCGTAGCTGCCGGTTTTTGGCGATGTGACTCCGTATCGCGCGCGCCTCGCGGATCGCGTCCAGGGCCTCGTCCGCAAGGTCGAGCTGTTCGAGCTTGCGGTCGGCGAGCTGCACCAGCTCCTTCGCCAGCCGCGCCAGTGCGTCCTCGCGTGTCTTCTCCGCGCGCCGCTCCTCGCTGCGGGAACGGAGCGGCTCCTCGTCACCCCCGTTTTCGTCGGGCCTGTGCGGCATCGGGACGACTCTCGCATGCAGCGCCCGGGGCGCAACAACGCAGCTTTTGCGCGCGCTGGTGGGCGGCCTGCCGCGATCCACGGGCGGCGCAGCGCCGTCCGCGGGCGCGGATCCTGCATCCGATCCAGGCATGCAGCCAAGACACATCCTCGCCCCGGTGGACTTCTCCAGCGACTCGATGGCTGCCGCGCGCTTCGGCCTCGCCTTCGCCGAGCGCTACGGCGCTACGCTGACGTTGTTCCACGTCGATCAACTTCCCGCGTTCAGCGAGCACATGGCCGAACGCGTCGCCGCGGACATCTGGGCCAATTACGTCCAGGATCGGTCCAGGGTCGTGCAGGATCGCCTCAATGGGCTCGTGCAGGAGCTCGGCGGCGGACGCGTCGACACGGCGCTCGCACGTGACGACATCGCCGTCGCGATCGCGGGGCACGTCGCCGAGAACGGAGACGACCTGGTCGTCATGGCGCCACACGGCGCAGGCTCGTCCGCACACTTCCTGCTCGGCAGCGTGACGTCCAACGTCGCAGCGAACGCGGCGTGCCCGGTGCTGGTGGCGCGGCAACGGCAGGGTTTCACCCTGCCGGCCGACGCTGCGTTCCACCGCCTGCTGGTCGCGGTAGGGGCCCAGGGCATCGACCCGGAAATGATCGCCTGGGCCCGGGCGCTGGCGGCACCCGGCGGACACATCGAGCTGTTCCATAGCTTCGAGCCCGGCGAGCGCGGGCTTCCCTGGCCCGACTTCATCGCCGATGCGGTCAAGAGCACGCGCGCGCGCCTGGGAAACGAGCTGGAGCACGCGGCCGAGCTGCTCGACAAGGCGGGCTTCGAAGCGTCCGCGCACACCACGCGCGGCGATGCCGCCGCGGAGCTGCTCGGCCGCATCGAAGGCGAGAGCAGCGATGCGGTCCTGGTCGGCCGGCGCTCGCCGCGGGGACGCGCCGGCGTGCTCGGCTCGGTCGCCCAGCGCATGCTCCGCCACGCGGCGATCCCGGTCGTGGTGACGCGGGCGAGCTGATTCCCTGGGAGGGCACGTTCTGCGGCCGCGCGCTGGCGGACGGTGTAGTATCGCGACCGTTCACCGAATGGAGGGGAACGCGATGCAGCCCGGATATCCGCCTGGCCCACCTGGTTACCCACCCGGACCTCCCGGCTATCCGCCGGGTCAACCCGGCTACCCACCTGGACCGCAGGGCCCGCCCGGCTACCCGCCGCCTCAACAGGGCTATCCACCGCAAGGCCAACCGCAGGGGGCCCAGCAATCGTGGCAGTGGAGGTACCTCGCTGCGACCTTCTCAGCGACGCTGGCCGGCGGCACGCTGAGCATCAAGCAGGGCATACGCAACTTCACCATCGAGATCGGGAAGCTCAGCTACCTGTACGTGACCCACACGACCGCCGGCAGCATGGGCAAAGTCGACACGGTCATGCTGTGCCACCAGCCCTCGCCGGGAAAGAAGAAGGTCGTGCGGCTGCTTTCCAACGCGAACGACCCGAACATGCAGGCGCTGATTGGCACGCTGCTCTCGCTCAGACCGGACATCGACATCCGGCATCTGGACTCGAAGACGGCGCACAAGACCATGGGCGCCACGCGGATGGAGCTCGTCGCGCTACCCATCGCCTTTATCGCGGTGATGGCGGTGATGGGTCTGCTTCTGCTGCCGATGGGCCTGCACGGTATCGATGGCGGCCAGGAACGCGTCCCGGTCGCAAAGCTCTACCAGGGCTACGAGCCGTCCACCCACAACCTGATCGTCTCCGGCGTCGCGGATCTCGACGATGCGATGTTCGAGAAGACGACGCACAAGGGCCAGACGACCGTCGAGTACTACCTACCGCTCGTGCCGCCCGGCTGGAAGAAGCCCGATCCTGTCCACGTGATCCTGAAGACCGGGGATCTGGGGCCAACCGCCCAGGAACAGCTCATCCACTCGACGCAGTTCGAAGGCGTCCTGGACGACATCCTGTGGGAGGGTCTGTCCAGCAGCGTAAGCGGCTATCTCACAGGTCACATGGGGCTGAAGCTCGCCGACAACGTCAAGGTCATCCACTACCAGGAAGACTCGCAGATGGACCTTCTGATCTTCGTCGGCGTGATGGGCTTTACCTTCGTGGTCATGCTCGTCGTGTTCGGCATCGTGCTGCTGAGGCGGCGCAAAGCCGGCTAGAGCCCCCAGGGTCCGGGGACGCCGTCCCGGACGGGCCGAGTGCAGACATCCGGCAACCGGGCACGAGCGCCGCCCGGCCGAACGCGGCGGTTTGCCGGCGCCGGCCGGCGTGCAGAATCCGACGCCGGGCCGTCTGCGGAATCGTGGCCGAAATGCAGCCGAAACCTGGCGCTGGGAGGCTTGTGGCGCCCGGGACCGATACCCCGGGGGGACCTCGCCAATGAACGCACCGAACGCAACAGAACTCGCCAAGCAACTCGCCGACACCCAGACCGCACTGAATATCGTGTGGACGCTGGTGGCGGCATTCCTCGTGATGTTCATGCAGGCCGGCTTCGCCATGGTCGAATCCGGACTCACCCGCGCCAAGAACGTCGCTCACACCATGGGGATGAACTTCCTCGTCTACTCGATCGGGATCATCGGATTCTGGTCGGTCGGTTTCGCGCTGCAGATGGGCGGCGTCGGCGCGCTCGGCAGCTTCGGCGGAGACGCAACGCTCTCGCACGAGTTCGCCATCACCATCGCCGGTCACCAGTTCGGCCTGTTCGGCACGCAGGGATTCTTCCTGACGGCAGCCAGCTACACGCCGGCCGTGGCGGCGCTCTTCCTGTTCCAGATGGTGTTCATGGACACCACGGCCACCATCCCGACCGGAGCCATGGCCGAGCGCTGGAAGATCATGTCCTTCGTGCTGTTCAGCCTGGTGATCTCGACGCTCATCTATCCGCTCTACGCCAACTGGGTGTGGGGCGGCGGCTGGCTCTCGCAGCTCGGCGCGAACTTCCACCTCGGTCACGGTCACGTCGACTTTGCCGGCAGCTCGGTGGTGCACATGACCGGCGGCGTGGCGGCCCTGGTCGGCGCCAAGATGATCGGCGCCCGCATCGGCAAGTACGACAAGGACGGCTCGGTCAAGCCCATCCCCGGCCACAACATCCCGATGGTCACCATCGGCACGTTCATCCTGGCGTTCGGCTGGTTCGGCTTCAACGCCGGCTCCACGCTGGCCGGAACCGACACCCGCATCGCCGTGGTGGCCACCAACACCATGCTCGCTTCGGCCGCCGGCGCCCTCGCCGCCACGCTGTACGTGTGGAAGCGCTTCGGCAAGCCCGACGTGACCATGATGTGCAACGGAATGCTCGCGGGGCTCGTCGCCATCACGGCTCCCTGCGCCTTCGTGAGCGCCCCGGCCTCGATCCTGATCGGCTCCATTGCCGGCGTGCTGGTCGTCATCGCCGCGGTCTTCATCGAGCAGAAGATGAAGATCGACGACCCCGTCGGCGCGGTCGCGGTGCACGGCGTGAACGGCGCGTGGGGCATCCTCGCGGTCGGTCTGTTCGCCAACGGCACCTACGGCGACGGGCTGAACGGCGTGGACGGCGGAGTGCGCGGCCTGTTCTACGGCGACGCGGGCCAGCTCGCGGCGTCGGTCATCGGCATCGTCGTCAACGTGCTGTTCGTCGGAGCCATGACCTGGCTTGCGCTCACCGTCATCGGCAAGCTGGTCGGCAACCGCGTCGACAAGGAAGCCGAGATGGCCGGCCTCGACGTGCCCGAGATGGGCCTCGAGGGCTACCCGGCGCCCGGCACGACGGCCACGCTGCCCGGGCCTGCGCCCGTCGCGGCGGAAGCCGTGGCGGTGGAGCCGGAGCCGACGCAGCACACCGCACCGGCAACCTGAGCCGCGGGTCGACGGGGCGCGCGTCGCGTCACGCGCCCCGTCACGCTTCTGCTCCCCACGGCTGCAGCGCGCGCAGGTCACCCACATCGACGTGCCCCTCTTCGACAAGGCCGCTCGCCGCGTCGCGGATACGGTAGTGCAGCGCGGGGCGGAACAGGGGCTGCGACTCCACCATGATGGTGCGGAGCTCTCCCTCCTCGAAACCGCACTGGTGCTGCACCGCCTCGAGCAGCTCCTCGCGGTGCAGGTGGCCGTCGCCAAAGTTCCAACCGAGCACGAGCCCGGCGACAATCTCGCCGTCGACCCACTCGTAGTCCACGAGATTGTCGACGGCCTTCGGGAGCAGAAGCGGCAGTGCGCGACCGTGGAGGTGCATGAGCCGGAATGCCATCACCTTGCTGACCAGACCGACGCATGTGGCTTCGTCGTAGAGACGCCCGAGCTGGTCGTAGACCCAACCCGAGCTCTTGGTCAGCCGCTCGAGCTTCTTGTAGCTCTGACCGCGGAAGAGCCAGACGCTGTAGGCCCAGTTGCCGGCGTAGTAGCGCATGGCCATGAGGAACGGCACGCGGGCGGGGAAGAGGTTCCCGAGCAGCGGAACGGCGACGCACATCGCCAGCAGCACGACGGCGACCGGCGGCGTCACGGACAGAAGGCTCACCGCAGCGTGCTTGTAGAAAAGAAAGAACCCGCCATAGACCACCATCACGTTCCACTCAAGCGGCACTCCCATCGGCACGTTGCTGGTGATGAAGCCATGCAGAAGCAGCATCATGGCAAGGCCCACGAGCGTGATCGCGCCGCCGTGGCCGGCGAGCAGCACGACCGGCACGGAGAGCTCGAGCGCGGTCCCGAAGTGGCCCATCCACGTCGCGAGCCCCGACGGCGAGAGATCGTCCGGATAGCGCCGGTACATGTGCCGGCGGAGCCACTTCGAGCGCGCGAAGGGACTGTTGCTCGTCATCACGCCGACGACCGCGGGAAAGTGGTGGTTCAGCTTGGAGATGCCGGCCCACAGCCAGAGCGCGGCCTGGACGCCCTTCGCGCCGGGGATGAAGTCCGTGCACAGGGCGAAGACAAGGATCAGCGTCCAGTAGTGCTCGCCGCGCGCGGCGAGGAAGAGCGTCTTGTCGAGCAGGCCGAGCACCGGCAGGAGCACGGCCAGCGCGATCAACAGCGAGCGTGCGGGATGCGCTGAAACCAAGACAGCGATCGCCAGCGCGGCGTTCGCCGCGTACGCCGCGACATCGAGCCAGTTCCGCCGCTCGCCGCCGACGAGCGGCGCGCCACGCAGCACGGGGAGCTTCGTGGTCCCGGGGCGGAGGAAGTACAGCGCGCCACCGATGGGCGGAACGTAGCGCCCCGTCAGCGGGCCGCTGCCGCAACCGAGCCCCAGGATCTCGAACAGCATGCTCCAGACGACGGCCTTCTCGAACGCCTCGGGACGCAGCCACCAGCGTCCGATGTCGTCGAGGTGTCCCATCCCAGGCGTGGCGCGACAGCTCAGCACCCACCCGCCCGCGTAGAGCGCGATCTTGAGCGCGTACGCCAGGTAGATCGCGAGCGGCGTGCCGTAGCCCTGCATCGCCCACGCGCGACACACCATCCGCGCGCGCTCGGCGAAGGGCTTCTGCCGCCACTCGAGCGGATCGTACGGGGGCGCGAGCGGCTTCAGGAACACCGGCAGCCTCCGCTCCCTGTGCGCGCGGCTACTGCGGCGTGGGATCGCCGGGCAGGAAGTCGAGATCCGGCAGGGCGGTCGCCGTGCCGCAGGCTCCGCCGCCGACGCCGATAATGGAGCCGTCGAGCAACGTCACGGCGTTCCACTCGGTGTTCTTGTTCGGCAGCGTCGCGAAGGACGTGACCGTGCCGGCGACGGGGTCGACCTGATCCACGGTGTCGGAAAGCGAGTCGCACTGCCCTGTTACCGTGTAGCCACCGGCCACGATGATCGTCCCGTCGAGCACCAGCGCACTGGCATGCCAACAGCGCGGCGTACCGAGCTTGTAGGGCAGCGTGGTCCAGGTGCCGGTGTTCGGGTCATACGCCTCCATCGAGTCGAGCGGCGTGTTGATGCCTCCGGCCGAGACGCTGGCACCACCGATCACGATCACGCGACCGTCCGGAAGCGTGTGCGCCGTCAGCATCGAGCGACCTTGCTGCAGCGAGCCGGTGTCGCTGAAGGTATTGGTGTCGGGATCGAAGAGCTCCGAGTGCGTTTCGCTGCCGTCGCCCGCGCCGATGAGCACGCGGCCGTCCCGCAGGCGCACCAGGAACCCGAACACGTGTACCGGCGTGTGGTCGATCTTGGTGAAACTGTTGGTCTTCGGGTCGTAGATGTCCACGCTCGGGTCGTTCGCGCTGGCGATGAACACGCGGCCGTCCGGCAGCAGCACGGCCCGCGTGTAGGCGCGCCCGACGTTCAGCTTGCCAGCGGTGGGCGTGAAGGTGTCCGTCTTCGGATCGAACAGATCGGCCAGCGTCGCATCGCCGTTGCACTGGGTCATGTCGGAGTGGCACGCGCCGCCTACCACGAGCACCCGACCGTCCATCAGCGTGACGGCGCTGTCCTGCCAGCGCGGGGTGCTCATGGGGCCTTGCGCCACCGTCACCTGCTCCGTCTGGCGGTCGAAGATCTCGGCCGTGTCGAGTGCGTTGGCGGTCGAGTCCGGCACGGTGGTCCCGCCGGCGATCAGCACGCGGCCGTCCTGCATCACGGCCACCGCCGGGTCTTCGCCTCGCACCACCTGCATCGGCTTCTGCTGCCACGGCGTCTTCAGCCCGCCAGCGGAATAGTGGAAGCCGCCCTTGAGCGTTGCGCTGCTGCCGCCAAGCTCTATGCGCAGGTCCTGATCGCCCTTCGGGCCCGGCGGGGTCTTGATGCGTGCCGTCTGCGGATCCAGTACCAGCGTCGGCGCGCGCCCGTCGGCGATGTAGACCTTCATGCCGTCGGCAAAGCCGTGGCCGTGGACCAGCACCCAGTCCCCGCCGCTCTGCCAACCCTCCGCCGGCTCCGAACCGGTCACGGCAAACGAGCACGAGCTGGTCTCGACACAAGTCGCATCGCAGCAACTCGAACCGCTGCCGCAGATATTTCCACAGTGTCCGCAGTTCTGCGCATCGCTGGTGAGGTCGACGCACGCTCCGCTGCACATCGCCTGCGGACCACCCTCGCAGCTGGTAGCTCCGCCGGCTCCGCCGCCATCGCCGCCACCGCTGCCGCCGCTACCGCCGTTGTTGTTGCTGGCAACGCCGCCTTTCGAGGAGCAGGAAAGCCCAGCCAGAGCCAGCGCCAACGGAAGCAGGAAACCCAAGCGATAAGCCAACTTCATCATCTCGTCATAGCAGGCTTTCAAAGCTCCCGTCAGCACGCGGCGCCGCGGTCAAGGGAACGTCGGGATATCACGGCGTCCCCGGAAGCTCCGCGGCCAGCAGCCGCGGCTCGAACTCCACCTTGGGCGCGAGGCCCGCTTCGCGGCTGAAGTTGAACTGGATGTTGAGCGAGCCGATCGTCAGCGTCCCCGAGCGCAGGATGCGGAGAGCCTGGGGACCCATCGCTGCTTCGAGCTCCGCCTGGGGGACGCTGCGCTCTTTCGCGGCCCTTGCCAGGCACACCTTGAGCCCGCCGCACTGGTCCTTCTTCATCTGGTAGGCAAGCTCGCGCTGCCACATGTCGCGCCACAGGCTTATCCGCGCCGAGACGTGCCCGGCGTCGTCCAGAACGTGGGAGAGCTTGTCGACGTACTGCTTCCGCTCGTCGCCCTTCGTTTCGCGCGCGCGCAGCACGAGAAGATATGCCTTGGCCATGAGCGCCAGGTCGTGGTCGTCCCCCGTGCCGGGCGGAATGCCGGGCTCCAGCAGATCGGAGAGCAGCTTCTCGGCATCGGCGCTACGGCTCGCACGCGACAGCACTCCTGCGCGGTCGATCCCGGCCTGGAGCCTCAGCTCGGCGGGCGTCTGGGCATTGGTGAGCTGCCCGGCAACCTGCGCCAGTACATTGTACGCGCGCGGGGCGTGCGTCAGCGCCGCGTCGAGCTCCGCCATCAGAAGCACGGTCTTCGCGCGCTCCAGCGAGTGCGGCTGGGTCGTGGGGATCAAGTCAGCGAGAAGGCGTCGTCCCTTTTCCGCTTCGGCGGCGCCGTGCGCCACGGCGTTCCACGCCTCGAGCACGGCGCGCACACGCCGGTAGCCGGGCACCACGGGATCGGGCAGGAGCCCGAGCAACGGACCGATGTCCTGTTCCTGGCTCAGCATGCCCGCCACAGCCAGCACTGCCGCCTGCGTGAAGCGTTGCCCCCCGGAGCGCTTGCCGAGCTCGGTCGCACGGCGCTCCAGATCCTCGCGTACCGATTTCTCGAGATGCACCCGCTCTCCCGCCTTCTGGCGTTCCGAGGCGGTGAGCCCCGCTGCGCTCGCATCGACGAACAGCACCAGCCCGTCGAACGTATGCGAAGCAGCAGACGCTTCCTTCACGGCGTTCTGCGCGGCGACGAGGCGCGTCTTGAAGTGCGCCTTCGCGTCGGGCGCGCTGGACCCCGCATCGCGAATCGTCCCGTACACCCACGGCAGCACATACCCCATGCCGAGCCAGGTCTGGATTGCCGGGTCGTCCCGGCCCTTTCCGGACTTCCACGCGCTGTCCAGAAGCTGCACAACGTCCGCGATGCGCTTGCTCGCGTGCCACGCCGTCGCGCAGAGCAGCGCGTTGCCCGCTCCGTCGGGCACGCCCATGCACATGCCGTTACCGGTCGAAGCGAGCGCGATCACCGACGCGAGCCCCAGGTGCGAGCCTGCCTGGGCTCGATACGGTGCAACGAGTGCTTCAACCTGGTCGGCGTGGTAGAGGTCGAGCAGCGCGCGTGCGGCCTTCACGCTGGTGTCGAGCCCGGGTTTCGTGCCTTTCACGCTCTGGACCAGCGCAGCTTCGTCGATCAGGTGTTCGACGCCGGTCGCGGAATCGCTGTCGGCACCGTGCGCCCGCGCACCTGCGAGTGCCGCTCGCGCCGCGGCGACGTCGAGCTGCCACGCCGCGGCCCGCGCCAACCTGAGCTCGCGCTCCGCCGAAGGATCCAGCTTCTGTGCCATCTCCCGCGCACGCCGGCGGATGTCGAGACGGTTCAACGTGATGGCCACGGCGTCGATCTGATCGCACAGCTCGGGCGTGAGCCCGTGCGGGTTTGCGACATCCACGGCTCGGTCGCGCAGCCACTGCGTCGCCGCGCGCCGGCTCACCTCGGCGGCGACGTGCACGAGATCGTCCATGTCGCTCTTGCCGTTACGCCGGCGCATGCCCGCCAGCTCGTCGGCGCCGCGGCCCGCTGTCGCGAGCGCGTAGTAGGCGTCGGGCGACTCGCCGCCCAGCGCCAGGAACAAGAGCGGGCGCTCGACCGCGAACGGGCTGCCGCTCTGCGTGATCTGGCTCCGCTGTTCGGGCGTCACCTGCTTCACCAGGGCGTCCAGATCCGCGCGCGCCTGCGCATCGAGCCCGCCGAGCACGGGCCCCTCCGGATTGACCGTGTGCAGAACGGCGAGCAGGCGATCGCGCGGCGTGGCGGGCTTGGGGGCGGCCGCAGGCTTCTTCTGGGCGGCAGGCGATGATGCGGGGGGCGGCGGCGCGCCGCCACATGCCCCGAGCACAACCAACGACAACACTGCGACCCACAGTCCGGCTTCGCGTTGCACGGCCGGAGAGTAGGACAAACCGGCGGGCCGTGCCCGGTCCGTCTTCCGGCAGACGAGCCGTTGCCACCCGTCGACACGGATCGAGCCGATGCCGAGCGAACGCCCGAGCCGTGTACCCGAGCTGCGCCGGACCGAGGAGAACGGGCGCCCGTTTCGCTCCGACGGCGACTTCACGTGCACGCCAAGCTGGAAAGCTGCGACCACGCACGACCCGCTGTGGAACGCAGCGCAGCGGCAGCTGCGCGCGGAGGGTCGCATCGCCGGCTACCTGCGCATGCTGTGGGACAAGAAGATGATCGAGTGGTCCCGCAGCCGGGAGTCGCGCTCGAGACGATGATGGAGCTCGATAACCGCGACGCAGTGGACGGACGCGATCCGAACTCGACCGGCGGCATCTGCTGGTGCCTCGGTCGATACGACCGAGCGTGGGGGCCGAAGCGACCCGTGTTCGGGACGGTGCGCTACATGAGCTCGGAGAGCACACGGCGCAAACTGCGGGTGAAGAGCTACCTCGAACGCTGGGCGGACTAGCGAACGAGCCGCGCGCCGCCAAGAGCGCAATTTTCCAGCGCTTGCTGCCAATCCGCCCGGAGGGCACCATGCAAGCCCGCTTCTGGAGGCATCGTGCGAAAGACTTACCTGACAGGCCCGCTGACCGCTCTCTTCGTGCTTGGCGCCGCAAGCGCAGCAACGGCCACGCCGTCGACGCCGCTCGTGCTGCCGGCAACAACCACGCCGTTCGTCACCGGCAGCCTGGAGGCGCGCGCGAGAGCGACGTTGACCGCGCGAGCTCCGGCGCTGTCGGGCGCGGAGCTCGTGGCCGCCGGTACGTTCGACGTGGGCGGCGGACGGAAGATCGTGAAGTTCACGCAGCAGCACCTCGGGCTGCCGGTGCTGGACCGTGGAGCGGCGGTGCTTTTGGACGCACAGGGACAGCCAACCAGCCTGGCCACGGCACGGGTCGAGGCCCGCCTGCCGGGCGATGCCACGCCGGCGCTGGTCCAGGGACAGGCGCTCGCTATCGCGTCGAAGCTGTCCGGCATCGCGATGCCCGCAAAGCGCGCCCGCCTTGCGTGGCTTCCCTACGGCGATTCGGCACGACTTGTGTGGACGTTCTACGCTCCGGTGGTGGCCGGGATCCCGTACGCGCCGGTGATCGTCCTCGACGCGAATACGGGCGAGCTGGTCGAGCGCTACAACGCGGTGCGCTTCGATCGGCAGGCGACCGTCAACGAGTTCAACCCGGTCAAGACGCCGACCCCGATCACGGTGCAGCTGTCCGATCTCGCGCAGGCGTCCACGAACCTGACGGACGCTCACGTCAACGTGCAGAACTGCATCGACAAGCAGACGACCAAGACTTTCTACGGCATCACGGTGCACAGCTGCGAGCTCGAACAGGACGCAGTGGCGGACTCGAACGGCGACTTCACCGCGTACACGTACACCAAGGGCAACGACACCGCTCCGGAGGACAGCTACGCCGAGGTGGCGATGTTCTACCACGTGAGCAAGGCGTACGACTTCCTGCAGGCGCTGGGCATGCCGGAGCTCCAACCGGCGGAGCTTCCGGCGATCGTGAACCTCCGCATCCCCGCCGGCATCATGCAGGGCGACCTCACCAAGGCGGCCGACACGAGCATCCCGCTGGCGCCTTTCGACAATGCGTTCTTCTCGCCGCAGGACCCGCTATTTTCGACCGTTTTCAACATCCAGAGCGGCGCGATGTGGTTCGGGCAGGGAACGTATATCGACTTTTCGTACGACGGCAACGTCGTCTATCACGAGTTCACGCACGCGATGGTCGATCGCACCATCAAGCTGGTCGGCACCTGGCACCTCGACAACCAGGGCGCGGTCGATTCGCCGGGCGCGATGAACGAAGGGCTGGCGGACTTCTTCTCCAGCGCCATCACCGGCGACGGACAGGTCGGCGAGTATGCCAGCAAGGGGCTGACCACGAGCGGCGTGATCCGCGACCTGGACAACAGCGACACCTGCCCGGAAGGGCTCTCGGGCGAGGTGCACGCGGACTCCACGTTCTTCTCGGGCGGCCTGTGGACGGTGCGGAAGACTCTCTCGACTGCCGACCAGGCCGAATACGACAAGGCCATCCTGGCAGCGCTGATCAGCGCGCCGTCCGGCGACCTCGGCTACGACGAGCTGGTCAAGCTGTTCAGCGACTCGATCAGAGACGTCACCGCTCGGCCAGACGGTGGCGGACGCGCTCGACCAGGAGATGACCAAGCGCGGCGTGATGCCGTCGTGCAGCCGCATCTTCGAGTGGGCGGGCAAGCCCATCAACGGACCGGATCCGGAGCTCTTGAACTCGTTCGGAGCGCCGGGCAGACCCACAGTGGGCCTGATGACGAGCGCGAAGTACGCGCCGGGGCTGTTCCAGGTACATGTCGCGCTGCCCACGGGAGCTACGAAGGTCACGGTGTCGTGGAGCAACGTGAACGCGGGCAGCAGCTCCGGCAGTCCGTTCGGTTCGCAGGGGGCGCCGTACACGCCGGCGGTGCTGGCGCGCTTCGGCGACGCCACGCCGCTGAACTTCAGCTCGACCAGCGGCCAGGCCACCAACGCCACCGGCACTCCGGTCGCCCCCGCAAGCGGCAAGGCAAGCGTGGATATCGCCGTGCCCCAGAACTCGACGGACGCCTACCTCATGCTGGTGAACAAGGGAGACCAGGATGGGCGCTACAAGTCGCTGACGGTTTCCGTGCAGGCAAGCGGTGGCACGGGCGGAGCCGGCGGCATGGGCGGAGCCGGCGGCATGGGCGGAGCCGCAGGCGCGGCCGGCGCGGCGGGCTCGTCGAACGGCGCGGCGCCCGCCAAGGATTCGGGCGGCTGCGGCTGCCGCGCTGCCGGTGAGCAGAGTCCATCCTCTCCGCTAGGCCTGCTCGCACTGGCCGGCGTCGGTCTCGCTCTCGTCCGCCGGCGTCGCTAGCCCTGCGCCGGAGCCTGGTTGTCGAGCGGGCCCGGGCGCGGCGCATCGGGATTGGTCAGCGCGGTCAGTACGTGATCGCGCCAGGCGCCGTTGATGAACAGGTAGTCGCGCGCATAGCCTTCCACCACGAAGCCGAGCCTGCGCAGCAGTCTGCCGGAGCGCTCGTTGATCGGCATGTAGTTCGCCTCGATGCGGTGCATGCCGAGGCGTTCGAACACGAACTCGACAGCAGCGCCCAGCCCCTCGGTCATGTAGCCCTTGCCCTGGTGCCGGTGGTCGAGGCTGTAGCCGAGCAGGCACGACTGCGATGGTCCTCGATTGAAACGGCTGAAGTTGATCTGGCCGATGATGCCCTCCCGTTCGCCCTCGCTCGGCAGCAGCACCAAGCGGAGTGACTGGTCCTGCGAGAATTCGTCGAGGTTCTGCTCCAACCGCCACTGCCAGAACTCCGGCGTGAAGAAGCCGGGCGGACGCGGCGGCTCCCAGGGCTTGAGGTGCTCCCGGTTATCGTAGTGGTAGCGGGAAACGAGCGCGGCATCGTCCGGACGCGGCATCTTCAACACCAGACGCGGCGTCTGGAACTCGACCTTGGCGACATCGGGCTGCTCCATCGCGCCCGCGATGATGCCGCCCGGCAGTGCCGGATGCAAAGCGCGCGGAACGGAACGCCCGCCCGCGGCGCAATGACGCGTGATACGCTCGTCGCGGCGAGGTGAGCGATGGGTGGGTTGAAGACGTGGACGATGCTCGGCGCGGCAATCATGGTCGCCGCGTGCGGAAATGGCGGCTCGGGCTCTTCAGGCACAGGGGGTGCCGCCGGCACCGCAGGGTCGAACAGCGGCGGCAGTGGCGGCACGGCAGGTAGCAGCACCGGCGGCACGGCCGGCAGCGCGACGGGCGGCACGGCGGGCACGCCTGGAACGGGCGGTACCGGAGGCGCGACGGGCGGTACAGGAGGAACGCTGGACGGCGGCGCCTGCTTCGACGCTACGCGGCTCTGGTTCGAGGACTTCGAGACCGGCGACTACCAGCGCTGGACCAGCAACACCTACGGCAAGGACTGGAACAACGGCTTCTGCCACGACAACGGCTTCTCCACCGACCACGCCAAGAGCCCGTCGCACTCGCACAAGAGCGTGATCACCTGCGTCGACACGCAGTCGCACCGCGGCTACGGCGGCCTGCAGTTCGACCACGACAGCGTCGTGCCGGCCTACACGAACCAGGGCACCGGCATCCAGGCGCCGCACGGCGTGGTCAACACCTACTGGAGCTGGCTGGAAGCGCCGTATGCCTTCCAGAACGGCAAATGGTTCAGCTTCTGGACCGTGAACAACGACTGTGGCTGGAACGACACGGTCATCACCCTCGGGCTGGAGGACACGACGAACCGCCTCACCCCCGCCCACATCAAGAACACCGGCGGTACCGTGACCTGGGCGCCAAACGCCCCGGCATTCCCCATGGGAAAGTGGGTGCGCACCACCATCTACATCAACTACTACGACGGCGTGATGGTCGTCTGGCAAGACGGGCAGAAGGTGAACGAGTCGACGTTCTCGCGATCGGACAACGACATCTGCCAGTGGCACTGGGGCGCCTACGCGAGCAAGGACAACGACAACATCGTCCTGTACGAGGACGACAACAGCATCTGGAAGCTCAACCAGGCCTGGACGAACTTCGACAAGGAGCCGTACTTCGGCGTCGAGGTGCCGGTGTGTAATCCCTGACGCCACAGCGTGACGCGCTGCGGCGGCGGAAATCGTGCGGAATCCGACACACGGAGCGCCGGCTCGTCTATGCTCGCCCACCCGATGCCGCTTCCTCCGGAAATCCGCGCGCTCTGCCAAGCGGGACTCGCGCATGCGACGCGCGATGCGGAGGTGAGCTACGCGGAAGTGCGCTTCGCCGCCGAGGAGGTGGAGCGGCTGCGCGTGCGCGACGGCGCCCCGGACGGCGTGGGCGCGAGCCACAAGAGCGGGTTCGCCGTGCGGCTGATCGCGCGCGGCACGTGGGGCTTCTCGTGCACGGCCACCCGGAGCGAGGCGGCCATCGTGCAGGCGGTGGACCAGGCGCTCGCGATCGCTCGGGCCAGCGCCGCGCTCGGGCGTCCTCCCGTGCGATTTCCACCGCGCGACGCCCAGGTGGGGACGTACGAGACGCCGCTCGAGATCGATCCGTTCGGCGTTCCGCTGGAGCGGAAGCTCGCCGACCTGTCCGCCCCCGAGGCGGCGCTCAGGCAGGGCGGCGCGCCGATCAAGAGCGCCGAGGCGTGGATGAGCTGGACTCGCATCGACAAGCTGCTCCTGAGCAGCGAGGGCAGCGACATCGAGCAGCACTTCGTCTACGGCGGCGCCGGCATGCTGGCGATCGCGGTCGGCGACGATGGATCGATGCAACGCCGCTCGTATCCGGGCACTCCGGGTACCGAGCAGCTCCAGGCCGGCTACGAGGTCATCGCCGAGTCACGCCTGCTGGAGGAAGCGCCGCGCATCCGTCGGGAAGCGATCGAGCTGCTCTCCGCCGACGTGTGCCCGCCGGGACACCGCAACGTGATCCTCGCTTCCAGCCAGCTGGCGTTGCAGATCCACGAGTCGTGCGGACACCCGACCGAGCTCGACCGGGCGCTGGGGCACGAGATCTCGCTGGCGGGCGGCTCGTTCCTGCAACCGGAACAGCTCGGCAAGCTGCGCTACGGCTCGCCCATCGTCACGCTGACAGCCGACTCGATCGCGCCGCGCGGGCTCGGCACCTTCGGCTGGGACGACGAGGGCACGCCCGCCCGTCGCGTCGCGCTGATCCAGGACGGCATCTTCTCGGACTACCTCTCTTCGCGCGAGACGGCCGCGGCGCTGGGACGCGAGTCCAGCGCGACGGTGCGCGCCGACGGCTACGACCGCGTGCCGATGATCCGCATGGTCAACGTCTCCCTGGAGCCGCGCTCGGGCTCGCTCGAGGACCTGGTCGCCGACACCAGCGACGGCCTCTTGTTCGACACGAACAAGAGCTGGAGCATCGACGACCTGCGTCTCAACTTCCAGTTTTCCTGCGAGCTGTGTTGGGAGATCAAACACGGCAAGCGGGTGCGCATGCTGCGCGACGGACGCTACACCGGCGCCACGCCGGATTTCTGGGGAAGCTGCGACGCGATCACCGGGCCGGAAGAAGCGCGCATCTGGGGGCTTTCGACCTGCGGCAAGGGCGATCCGATCCAGGCGATGCAGGTCGCGCACGCGGCGCCGCCCGCGCGCTTCGCCAACGTGGAGGTCGGGCACTCGTGACGGCGACGGACGGCGCGGCGATCCCCCCCGACGAGCTGGCGGGTCTACTGTCCAGCGCCCTCGCCCGGGCAGGCGAACAGCACGCGGAAGTCTACGCGAGCTGGTCGCGGCGCGGGTTTGCGCGTTTTGCGCTGGGCGAGCTGGGCCAGCACATGTTGCTGGACGAGCCGCGTGCGGTGGTGCGGGTGGCACGCGGCAAGCGCGTGGCCGAAGCGTCGACGAGCGCGCTCGACGAACAGGGGCTGGTGGAGGCGATCCAGACCGCTGCGCGCATCGCACCCGAGGTCCCGGAGGAGCAGACCTTCCCCGGATTCACCGACGCCTCGGAGCCGGCTCCCTCCGCGGTCGATCGCTTTGCGCCGGCCACGGCGACCTCGACGGCTGAAGAGCGGGTGGAGCTGTTGCGTCCGGTGCTCGATCGCGTGACGGCCGCGGGGCTCGTCGCAACCGGCGTCCTCGATGCGACGTCGAGCGTCCACGCCGTGGCCACGACCGGCGGGCTCCAACGCTCGTTCGCGGGCACGACCGCCTTCTTCAAGATCTGGGCGCTGGAAAGCGCCGGCAGCGGCGGAGCCGCCGGCCACGGTCTCACGGCACACGCCGACGTGCGAAAGCTCGATCTCGCCGCCGAGACCGAGCGCGCGATTCGCGACGCCGAGCGCTCGCGCGATCCCATCGCTCTGCCCGCTGGCGCCTACGACGTCGTACTGGAGCCGCCCGCCGTGGCGGAGCTCATCGAGTGGTTCGCGATGATCGCGCTCGGCGCGCGCGAGCTCGACCAGGGCTCGAGCGCGCTTGCCGGCCGCATCGGCGAGAGCATCTCGGGGCCCGCGTTCAGCGTCACCGAGGATCCGCTCGGCGAGCTGTCCTTCGCGGTGCCGTTCGATCGGGAAGGCGTGGCTCGCCGCCGCGTCGAGCTCGTCGAACGCGGCGTCGCGCGCAGCGTCCTGTACGACAGGAGCTGGGCGGCGCGGCTCGGCGCGCGCTCGACGGGCAGCGCGGCAACGCCGTCGCCCTTCGGCGAGGGCGGCCCGACGCCGAGCGCTCTGGTGATGGATGGCGGAGATGCCGCCAGCGTGGACGAGCTCGTATCCGGGCTCGAACGCGGCCTTCACATCAGACGCCTGCACTACGTCAACGGCATGTTGGAGCCGCGCCGCGCAGTGATGACCGGCCTGACGCGCGACGGCACGTTCCTGATCGAGAACGGCCGCCCCACGCACGCCGTCGGCAACCTGCGCTTCACCGACAGCCTGCTGGAAGCATTCGAGCGCGCGGACGGCGCGACGCGCCTGCGCCAACTGTTGCCCAACTGGTGGTCCGTCAGCGGATCCGTCGCCGCCCCGGCCGTGCGCATCCGCGGACTCCGCTTCTCCAGCGGCAGCCAGAAGCGGAGCTGAGGCGCTTCGTCAGCCGTCGGATGGCTTGTTCCCGCTCACGAGCCACGCCGGAGGCCGGCGGAACATCATGACCTGCGTGCCGAACGCAAGCAGGCGCTTCTCGTCGTCCCAGATCTCGACGTCGGCGCTGGCGCAGCCGGCCAACGCGCGGCGGCAGTGTGCGCTCACGAGCAGCCACTCCCGCGGCGTGTCCTCGAGGAAATGCACGGTCAGGTCCAGGCTCGGAGCCACGAACGGTTTGAAGCCGCGACCGAGCTTCTGCACCACGGCGGGCGGCATGGTGTCGGCCACCGGACACAGCGCGAGCGGATCGAAAAGCCCGCTCGGGAGCCGCTGCGGAACGCGATAGCGGAGCCAGCG
This sequence comes from uncultured delta proteobacterium, assembly GCA_963826085.1. GTDB lineage: Bacteria > Myxococcota_A > Polyangia > Polyangiales > Polyangiaceae > CAWDXG01. The sequence continues at coordinate 2,449,427 of CAWGVN010000001.1, forward strand.
AGCGTAGCGCGCCTCGCCGCCCTCCCAGGGCCCCTGCCACCAGTCGTCGCCCAGCGCGAGGCGGCTATCGAGGTTTTCGAAGAAGGGCGGGCGCACCTTGGCAAAGGGCACTGTCTCGCTGAGCTCGTGCGCCTGGTCGGGCGGCGGCACGTCCGGCGGCGCGGTGTCGGTAAACTCGAAGCCCTCGCGGCGCCGCGCGAACGTAGCGCTCACTTCCAGACCAGGACCGGGCGCGGCCGTGGAGCTGAGCGCGGCGCGCACCTGAGCGGCGGCGCCTCCATGTCTGAGCACGGCAACCTGGATCTCGATGGGCCCGGCCGGCACCGGCGAACAGAACAGCGTGTTCGCCGAGCACAGGCGGAGGTCTGGATCTCCAAGCTCCGCCTGCATCGCCCGGAGCGCCACTGTCATGAGTACGCCGCCAGACGGCGTGCGGTAGTTCCAGCTCGCCGGCAGATCGGCGACATACCATCCAGGCGACGCATCGAGCGCGCGCACCGCAGTGTCGGCAGCAAGGTCAGCTGGCATCGGGCCTCACTCCGCGGCTTCGGAGAGCATTTCGCGGATCATGCGCGCAACCTGCGACGGCCGGAACGGCTTGTCCAGACGCGGGTTGTCCACGGACTCGAGGAATTCCTGGGCACGCCGAGTGAAGGCGCCTCCGGTCATGAAGATCATCCTGCGCTCCACGCCGGTACCGGCGCGGAGCAGATGTTCGTACACATCCATACCCGTCATGTCGCCCATCATGAGATCGCAAAGGATGACGTCGAACTGCTCGCCACGGTCGAGCAGCTTGATGGCCTCCCGCCCGCTGTGCGCCAGGCTCACGGAATAACCCTCGAGGAACGACGCCAGTACGCGGGCGAAGCGCTCCTCGTCGTCGACCACCAGCACGCGGCGGCCGGCGAGCGGCGCGGGCTCCTCGACCGGCGCTGGTGGCTCGACGGCAAGGCGCTGTGCCGCCGGAAGCGTCACTTCGAAGGTCGTGCCCCGCGGCACGCGCCGCTGGGCCTGGATGCTTCCGCCGAGCGAGGTCACGAGGTGGTGGCAGATCGACAGACCCAGCCCCATCCCACCGCCCGGTCCCTTCGTGGAGTAGAACGGCTCGAAGATGCGCCCCCGCTCCTCGTCGGGGATCCCGACGCCCGTGTCGCTGATCTCGACTATGACCTGATCGCCATCGCGACGAGCAACGACCCGCACCTCGTTGTCCGCCACGTTGCCCGCGGGTATCGCCTGCGCCGCGTTGACGAGCAGGTTGAGGAAAATCTGGCCGAGCCGCCCCTCGCTCGCGTCGACGAACAGCGCGTCGCCGTAGTCCTTGACCAGGCGCGCACGGTGACGGATCTCGTGCGCGGCCATGTCGGCGCATGCGTCGAGCACGCCGTGCACGTCGACCGGGCCGCGCGCCTCCTCGTCCCGCTGCGCCAGCGTCTTCAGGTCGCGCACGACATCCCGCACGCGCTCCGAGCCCTGCTCGATTGCGGACAGCCGTTCAGCGAACTGGTCGAGGATCTTCTCGTCGACAGCGCCGGGACGGAGCCGGGACAGATCCTGCTTCAGCATCTGCGCGTTGCCAAGCACGTAGGCGAGCGGGTTGTTGATCTCGTGGCCCACAGAGGCTGCCAGGCGGCCGAGCGAGGCCAGGCGGTCGGTCGTGATGAGCTGGGCCTCCAGGCGCTTCTTGTCGGTGAGGTCCTGCGCGAACGCGAGCACGGCCGGCTCTCCGTCGAACATGACCGGGATCCCCGACACCTCCACGATCACGTAGCTGCCGTCGCGCCGGCGGAAGCGCTCCTCGAGCACGGGGGCCGGCATTCCGACCTTCGTGTAGTGCTCGATGCGCCGCCGGACTTCTTCGCGGTAGTCGGGATGGACGAAACCCATCACCTCCTGCCCGAGAATCTCGTCGGCGTGGCCGGTGAAACCCAATAGCTCCAGACCGGCTGGGTTGATGTACACCAGCTTGCCGAAGCGGTGCACGAACACGCTGTAGGGGATGCCCTCGATGAGCGCCCGGAAGCTCGCCTCGGAGCGACGAACGGCTTCGTCCGCGCGGACCCGCTCCGTGATGTCCCGGATCACGGCGTAGATGGCGGCGCGTCCGCCCAACGTCAGCGTGCCGCAGCTGAGCTCGACCGGGAAGCGCGTGCCGTCCTTCTTCTTGTGCCAGCGCAGATCGACGCGCGCAGTGCCTTTCCCTGCAGCACGCTCCGCGATCGCAGCCTGCGTCGCGTCCTGCTCGTCCGTCACGTCGTCAGGCGTCATGCCGAGCGCCTCTTCCCGCGAGTAGCCGTAGAGCTCGACCCAGGCGTCGTTCACCTCGACGAACCGCTGTGTCGCCGCGTCGAACACACTCATGGCGTCGCGCTCATGTGCAAACACGAGACGGAAGCGCTGATCGCTCTCGAGCAGCGCCGCCAGCAGCTCGTCGGGGTCCCGGTCTACCAATGCGCCTCCCCCGCAAAGCTACGCGATCCGGGCGGCAAAGCCATGACATCTGTAGGCCGGGGGTCTGTCGGTGCCGGAACGGGTGCAAACCCTGCGTCCCGCCCGGCCCGACCCCACGCGCACGCCTTGAACGGCAACCCGTCGGCTTCTACGCTCCAGCCAATCGGACAACCCACTATGGAACCCGCCATGTCGCTCCTCGAACGATTGTCCCGCGATTTCATCGGCCTGGATCGAGTCGACCCCGTATACGACGGCGCCGGCATGCGAGGCTCACGCCGCCGCGTGTACCTGGACACCACGGCCACCGCTCTGATGCCCCGCGCCGTATGGCAAGGGCTTGAACACTACCTGGCGGCAGCCTCGGCGAACAGCCACACCGAGGCGCACCGCGCGGGACGCGACACGACCCGCGCCATCGAGGACAGCCGGGACGCCGTAGGCAGGCTGGTTGGCTACCAGCCGGAGCGCGACGTAGTCATCTTCGCCTCGAACGGTGCGACGGGCGCAACGAACTTCCTCGCCCGCGCACTGTTCCCCTCGGAGCTGCGTCCCGTGGTCAAGCGCTTCCCCGAGGGCGCGCCGGCGGAGTTCGTACAAGCCCTCAAGAACCACCTCGGTGCGTCGGTCGGCGCCTTCCTCGACGAGCTCATCGCGCGACCCCTGGTGGTCACGACGCAGATGGAACACCACTCGAACCTGCTTCCATGGATGGAAGCCGTGGGGCACCACAACCTGCGCGCGGTACGCGTCGACCCGGAGACGGGTGCTCTAGACCTCGCGGAGCTCCAGCGCATTCTCGAAAAGGAAGGGGAACGGGTGCGCCTGGTCACGGTCACGGCCGTCTCCAACGTCACCGGCATCATCAACCCGGTCCACAAGATTGCACGACTGGCGCACGCCGTCGGCGCCGAGCTGCTCGTGGACGGCGCACAGTGGGTGCCGCACGCCCCCGTCCAGATGCATCGGCCGGATCCCGCGGAGACCCTGGACTACCTCGTGCTCTCGGGACACAAGCTGTACGCGCCGGGCAGCCGCGGCGCGCTGATCGGTAATCTCAGGACGCTGTCGGAACGCCGCTGCGTGACGGACGTGGGCGGCGGGATGGTCGAGTACGTGACGCTCGACGAGTTCGAGCTCACCGACAAGGTCACGGCCCGGGAGGAAGCGGGCACGCCGAACATCCCGGGCTCGATAGCGATCGGGCTCATCGCCGAATTGTTGATGCGCGTGGGCATGGACAAGGTCGCCAACGAGGAGCGGACGCTGACGCGTCAGCTGGTCTCGCGCCTCGACGGCGTCGAAGGCGTGACAGTCTACGGAAGCACCGATCTGGAGCACGTTCCGCGCGCAGGCGTGGTCTCCTTCAACGTCAACGGCCTGCCGCACGGGTTGGTCGCCGCCTATCTCAACGACTTCTTCAACATCGCCGTGCGGGACGGATGCTTCTGCGCCCATCCCTATGTCAAAGCTCTGCTTCGCGTGGACGAGGAAACCGAAAGTCGCTACCGGTACGAGATGAGCTGCGGCGACCGCCGCAATATCCCGGGAATGGTGCGGGCGTCGCTCGGGCTGTATTCCACCAGCGCCGACATCGAGGCGCTCGGCGCGGCGCTCGAGACACTGGTCAAGAACCGCGACCACATCGGTGCGCGATACGAAGTACGGCGCGACGGCGTCTACCGACTGATCGACGCCCCGGAGCTGCCCACGACGTATCGGGTGGCTGACGAGGTCCAGCGCTACATCGCGGGATGACCGAACGGCTGTTCGCGCTTGTCATCCGCGCCGAGGCGCCGGTCGCGGATGCCGTGGGAAGCCTGCTGTTCGAGGCGGGTGCCGGCGGATTCGAGGAGCGCGAAGCGGGAGAAGCCGTGGAGCTCCGCGTCTACGCAACCGAGCGGACGGAGGCCGAGCGGCTGGCCCGCGCGGTGGAAGTCTATTGCTCGTCGCTGCCGGGCGCCGGGCCGGGCTGGAGCGTGGAAGTCGTGGAAATCGCCAACAGCCGTTGGCGGACGCGGTGGAGCGACTACCTGGTGCAGGAGCGCCTCACCGAGCGGCTCGTGGTTCAACCGGCCACGGATCCAACCCCCGCACCGCCCGGCACCCGGCGCATCGTCTTCGAGCCGCGCATGGTTTTCGGTGTAGGGAGCCATCCGACAACCCGGCTCGCCGCTCGCGCGGTGGAGCGCTATGCCTTGGCGCACGAGGGCTGCAGCGCGCTGGACGTCGGGACGGGAAGCGGAGTACTTGCCTTCGTTGCCGCTTCGAGCGGCGCCGGTCGAGTGACCGGCATCGACGCAGATCCGGCCGCCGTGGAAGCCGCGCGGCACAATGCAGGGTTGAACGCGCTCTCCGTTTCGTTTTCGGAGGCGAACCTGGAATCGCTCGGCGACAGCTACGAGCTGGTGGTAGCCAATATGGAGACCCCGACGCTGCTCGCTCTTGCGCCGCTGCTTGCGAGCCATACAGCCGGATGTCTCGTCTTGAGCGGCCTTCTGGAGGAGCGCTCAGAAGAGGTGCGAAGCGCATTTTCCGCGCACGGACTCACGACATGCGAGCAGGAGTCGGAGGCCGGCTGGACGCTCTTGACACTGCACTGCATCGACGCAACGACAAGGGAACAAGCGCCCCAGGGTCCCGGTTGAGCCTTCAACTGGACGTGGGTTCTATCTGCGGTCCCCCGCGCACGAGAGTCCAGGCTGACTGCCCCATCTGGAGCCCGACCCGACCGAAATCCGTAATTTATCGGATATCCGGACGATCGCCGCCCGCCTATTCAATTCCATGGGTCAACCCGTCGCGATGCGCTCGACGCACCGGGCATGGCCAGACGCGCACGAGCGTGGAACCCGCAAGCAAACCAAGCAGGATCAAGGTTCTTCTCGTTGACGATCACCCGATCGTCCTGGAAGGCCTCAAACACGTCATGCAGCGGTCTGCCCACCTGCAGATCGTTGGCGTGGCGCACGATGGTTCTGAAGCAATCGGCAAGGCGCGCTCGCTGCACCCCGACGTGGTCCTGATGGATATCGCCATGCCCGGCACAGACGGCATCGAGGCGACGCGGGTCCTGACCCAGACCTATCCGGAAGTCCGGGTCCTCGGGCTCAGCATCCACGACAGCCCCTACTACATGCGTGAGATGTCGGATGCAGGAGCGGCCGGCTACATCGTCAAGACCACGCCGCCCGCCGAGCTGATCCGGATCATCGAACGGGTCCACGCCGGCGAGCGCTGGTTCGAGACGCACGAAGCCGATAACGAAGAAGCACCCAGCTCCGGGCACCAGAAGCGTCCGCTGTCGCGTCGCGAGCTCGAGGTGCTCCGGCTGATCGCCGACGGCAACTCCAACAAGTTGATCGCCGAGAGGCTCGGCATCAGTGTGCGCACCGTCGAGACCCATCGCGAGCGCATCATGCGCAAGCTCGAGGTGCAGGGCACCGCAGGGCTCACCAAGTGGGCCGTGGTCCACGGGCTGGTCGATCCCGGCGGCTGAGCGGGCCGCAGGCGCGGGACGCGCCTACTTGGCGGGTTTGGATGTGTCGTCGGGCGCGGCGTGCCCCGGCGCGTAGCGCTCGACCAGATCCTGTGCGAGCCCACGCAACCAGGCGTCTTCGCCTCCGTCCGCCCACGCGTCACCGAAGCGCTCGAGGCGCTCGGAGAGCTGGTGCTGCACGTTGTCCGGCAGCTCGCGCACAACCGGCAGGATCTCCTTGTCTTCCGTCGCTATGTGCGCTCGTTGGAACTCGATGAAGGTGCGGGCCAGGCTCACCAGGTGGCGCAGATCCTCGGTTGACCAGAGGTTCTTCTGTAGCGAGGCGTGACGCAGCGTGCGCATCAGATAGCGCTCCTGGTTGTGCTCCTTCCGGATCCGGGACAGGAGCCCGTCGTCCCAGCTGTACCCCGCGCGCACCAACTCGGGAAAGAGCACGTTCTCTTCCTTCTCGTGGTGGCCGAGGTCGGCAAACTCGCGGAAGAATGTGACGAAACGCGCCAGGTCGTGGCGATCGGCCGCGTCGCCTGCGCTCTCCAGACCCGCAACATATACCTCGAGCGCGTCGAGCACACGCGCGATCAGGCGATGCTCCTTGTTGATCAGGTCAGCAGCGTTCAAGTCGCCTCTCTTCTCCGGCCGGGTGGAGCGGCCAGCGGCTTCGACGTTCAAGCCTCGTGCCATGGCAAGGCTCGCATGAACCCTCGCCTCCCGCGTACTACCATCGAGCACGCCCGCACAATCTGCGCCATTTGTGCAGGGGGTGCGCCGGGGAAATCCGCCTACGAGCGGGGCTTGAGCGCGCGGGCAATGGTGTTCCGTCCGACGTGCAGGCGCCGCGCGGCCTCCGTCTTGTTGCCGCCGCACGCGTCGACCGTGGCCGCGATGTAGCGTTGGCCGGCCTCCGAAAGCGTCAGCCCCGGCTCGAGGTAGACCGAGCCGGGACGCGCGGCGCGCCCGGACGATAGAGCGCCACGGCGCGACTGCGGCAGGAGCTCATCGACAATGTTGCCGTCCGGCGACAACACGATGGCGCTCTCCACCCAGTGTTCGAGCTCGCGCACGTTGCCGGGCCAGTCGTGTGCGACAAGGGCCTCGAGCGCGCGCGGTTCGAAGCGAGGCGGCGGACGCCCGTAGCGTGCGGCGTAGATGTCGGCGAAGTGACGCGCCAGGATCTCGATCTCCTCCGCGCCGCGCTTCCTGAGCGGCGGCACGTCCACCTGCACGACGCGGATGCGGTAGTACAGGTCCTCGCGGAAGCGGCCGTCCTTCACGGCCTGCTTCAGGTCGCGGTGCGTCGCGCAGATGATCCGCGCGTCCACGCTGAGCGTCTCGCGACCGCCTACCCGCTCGAAACTGTGGTCCTGCAGGAAGCGCAAGAGCTTGCCCTGGATCTCCATCGGCAAGTCCCCGACCTCGTCGAGGAACAGCGAACCGCCGTCGGCGAGCTCCACACGGCCGCGCACCCGCCGCTCCGCACCTGTGAAGGCGCCGCGCTCGTGACCAAAGAGCTCGCTTTCCACGAGCTGCGCGGGCAGCGTCGTGGAGTCTACGGTGACGAAGGGCCCGGCCTGGCGCGGCGAATTCACGTGGACGGCGCGGGCCAGTAGACCCTTGCCGGTTCCGGTCTCGCCGCGAAGGAGCACGGCGGCGTCGGTGCCGGCGGCCAGAGCGATGCGGCGGTACACGCTCTCCATCGCTGCGCTGCGGCCGACGATATGGTTGAAGGGACCGCGCAGGGTAACGCCGGGGCCGGACTCGTCGGCGGCGCGCAGGGTCGTCATGGCGAGCGCGCGGGCGAGCTGCGCGGCCAGCGCGTCGAGGTAGCGCTCGTCCTCCGCGTCGAACGGCCCCTCGCGACGGTTGAGAAGCTGGATCACGCCGCGTACCGGCGCCCGCGCGTGGTCGCGGATCGGCGCGACCAGCATCGACCGCGTCGTGTAGCCGGTGGCGCGATCCGCGCTGGGGTCGAAGCGGTCGTCGCTGGCCGCGTCATCCACGCGCACGCGCTTGCCCGTGCGGGCGACGTAGCCGGCAATCCCGCGGTCGATTGGCTGCCGGAGCTCGTCGAGCTCGGGCAGGACCGCCACGCGCGTTACCAGATCGCCGCGCTCGGCGTCGACCAACCAGATGCTCGCGCGGTCCGCGCGCAGCGCATCGGCCATGCGTTCGCACGCCGTCGCCAGAAGCGAGTCCAGGTCGACCTCGCGCGCGAGCAGCGAGGACAGGTCCACCAGCAGGGAGAGGCGCGACATCGAGTTCGGAACCCGCGCCAGCATAGCGGAGTTTGCCTGCGCCATGGCGGCCTCACGCGGCGCGGACTGCGGCATCGAGCTCGATCACCATGCCCTCCCGGGCCGCGCAGCTCTGCTGGAAGCGCTGCCGGGCGCGCACTTCGAGCTCGGCGACCGCGGCGTCGTCGCGCTTCGGATCGTGATGGAAGAGCACGAGCTGCTTCACGTCGGCGACCCTCGCCAGGCGCGCGCCCTCCTCGAACGTCGAGTGTCCCCAGCCCACCTTCGAAGGGCCCACCTCGCCGCGGTACTCCTCGGGCGTGTACTGCGCGTCGTAGATGAGCACGTCCGCCCGGTCCGCCAGCGCGCGCAGCGCCGGGTCGACGCAGGCGTAGTGCTCGGTGTCGGTCGCGTACACCACGCTCGCTCCTGCGTAGTCGATGCGATAGGCGAGCACGCCGCCGGGGTGGTTCAGCTTGGCAGCAGTGATGCGCACGTCGCCGAGCTCGACGCGGTCGCCGCTCTTCAGCGCTCGCGTCTCGACGGTGCTGGGCAGCTCGTCGAAGCGCACCGGAAAGCCTGGCGCGCTCATCTGCCGCGCCAGCACCCCGGCGATGCCCAGCTCGGTGGAAGGACCCATCACCGACAAGCGCGTGCCCGGCATGTACAGCGGCACGAAGAACGGCAGCCCCTGGATGTGATCCCAGTGATGGTGGCTGACCAACAGCGTCGCTGAGTCGACGCCCTCACGCACGAGCTTGTCGCCCAGAGGCCGGAGCCCGGTGCCGGCGTCGAGCAGGATGCGCTGCTGCCCGCATTCGATCTCCACCGAGCTGGTGTTGCCGCCGACGGTCGCCGTTTCCGGACCCGGCGATGCAATGCTCCCGCGAACTCCCCAGAATCTGATCTTCATGACTCCTCCTTTGGATGCAGAGGAGCATTGCGAAGCGCGTGCCGGCGTGTTTCTGCCGCTTTTCCCGCACCCGCGCCAAGGGCCGCTCCATCCTGGCGCACCGCCGTAGCGCACCGCTCCAGGCTGACCCGGCCAACAGCTAACGGCTAATCGCGAAGTGCTGTTCGAGCGCGTCGAGCAGCCCGGCGACGGTGTACTCGGTCGCCGTCACGTCGACCCGGATGCCAAGCTTGTCGGCTGTTCCGGTCGTGACCGGGCCGATGCTGCCGACGGTGACGCGGCCGAGCAGCTCCGCGGCGCGATCGCCCAGCAGCGCGCACAGCGAGCTCACCGTCGAGCTCGACGTGAAGATCGCCACGTCGATCGCGCCGTCCTCGAAGCGGCGCACCAGCTCCCGGGCGCGCTCGGCGTCGACGGGCCGCGTCTGGTAGGCGGGCACCACGTCGACCTCGGCCCCTTCCTCGCGCAGCATCGCCGGCAGCGTGTCGCGGGCCACCAGCGCGCGGGGAATGAGCACGCGCCGGGCGACGCCGCGCTCGCGGATGGCGCGCGCAAGTCCCTCGCCGACGTATTCTTCGGCCACCAGATCAGCGGACAGGCCGTAGCGCTCCAGCGCTTTGGCCGTCTTCGGACCGATCACGCCGATCTTCGCTTCGGCAAAGGCGCGCGCGTCGCGTCCGGCGCGGGAGAGCGCGGCAAAGAAGCGGTCCACGCCGTTGGCGCTCGTGAACAGCACCCAGTCGTAGCCGCCGAGCTCGCGCGCCGCGCGCTCGAGCGGCGCAGGGTCCGGCGGATCGCAGAGCTCGATCACCGGGAACACCACCGGTTCGGCCGCGCGCTCGCGGATCGCGCCGGCCGTGGCCCTCGCCTGCTCGAGCGGTCGCGGCACCAGGATGCGCTTGCCGAAGAGCGGACGACTGTCGTACCAGCGCAGCTGCTCGCGCAGCCGTACCACGTCGCCGACGACGATCACCGCGGGGTTCTTTGCGCCCGCGGCTCTCGCTTCGGCGGCGATCGTGCCAAGCGTCGCGCTGACCACCTGCTGCTCGGGACGCGCTCCCCACCGGATCACCGCCGCCGGTGTTTCCGCGGCGCGCCCACCGTCCATGAGCGCGCGGGTGATCTCCTCGATGCGGCGCATGCCCATCAACACGCAGAGCGTGTCGGTCGCTGTCGCGAGCTTCTTCCAGGATTCCGGCGACCAGTGCTTGCCGGCCTTGTCGCTGCCCGTGATGAACGTGACGCTCGACGACAGATCGCGGTGCGTGAGCGAGATACCCGCATACGCAGCCGTGCCGACCGGCGACGAGATGCCGGGCACCACCTCGAACGGTACGCCAGCCCGCGCCAGCTCCGTCGCTTCCTCCGAGCCCCGCGCGAACAGGAACGGATCCCCGCCCTTGAGCCGCACCACGCGCTTGCCGGCGCGCGCGAGCTCGATGAGCTGCGCGGTGATCTCCGCCTGGTTCGGGCTCTCCTGCCCGAAGCGCTTGCCCACGTCGCGCTTGTCCCTCGTCGTGCACAGGTCGAGCAGCGCGGAATGCGCGAGGCGGTCATAGAGCACCACGTCGGCCTGCTCGAGCAGCTCGAGCCCGCGCACCGTGACGAGCCCGGGATCCCCGGGACCCGCTCCCACAAGCCACACCTTGCCCGCACTACGCTCGGCCACGATCACCTCGCTCTAGCGTGAAGTAGAGCACCGCGCGCGCCCTCCGAAATGCCGCAGTGCGTCGGCCCGCGGGCCCAATATTGTCTTGACAGAGGTGCGATGATGAAGACAATCCTCCCACCCTGTGTGCACCTGTAGGTCTCGGGTGCACACGATCCATTAGGGGGCAGATGGTGCACGCGGTGGACATGGAGCTGCTGGACGACATGAGTGTCGCCGACCGTTGGTACGTTACCAACGGCGTCGTCGCTGTGGGGCCCGTGAGCTTCGATCTGCTCACCCGCGGGGTGGCCGAAGGACGGATCCCGCCGGGTTCCTTCATCCGCCACGAGTCCTGGAAGGTCTGGCGCCGGCTGGAGGACATCGAGGCGCTGAGCGCCGCGGCCCGCCGCGAGACAATCCAGCATCTGGCCGGCATCAGCTCCAGCTTCGAGGAGCGCGCGAGCAGCATCCACAACGAGGCTCCGCCGCCGCCCAGCTCGGCCGAGCTGTCCCGCCCCGCACCGGATCCCGACAGGCGGCCGCCGTCGGTGCGCCCCGTGCCGGTCGATCCCGTCGGCGTGCTGCAGAGCGCGACGGACCTGGACGAGGCGCTGCTCCTGGCACTTTCGACCGCGGTCACCGCGGCCGCCGCGCACGTCGGCTTGATCCACCGGGTCCGACTGGATCTCGACGCGACGGTCACCGCTTTTGCCCATGGTCCAGGCGCCGAGATGCTGCTCGGCGAGCGGCTCCTGCCGGAGGACGCGGCGCTGCTCGCCGCCCAGGAAGGTCACACGGTAATGGGCGAGCCGCAGCTGGGCGACGCCGGGCGCTACGTGGCCGGCCGCATCAGCCGGTGCGTCCCGTCACCCCGGGGCGTGGCGATGATCCCGCTCAGCATGCACGGCCGGCTCACGGCAATGCTGGAGCTCGGCCGTCGCTGGCGGCCCTTCCGCGCACGCGAGGTCGCCCGGGCCGAGGACGTGATCGACGCGCTGGCCGAGCGCGCGATCGTCATGGGCTGGTTCGAGCTGCCGGGCTGATCCACAACGGCCTGCGGCCGTGGTACGACGCGTTCCATGGCGACCACGCCCCATCGCTGGATCGCGCGAAGCCTCGCGCTGGCCCTCGCGCTCGGGGTGACGTCGCTTGTCGTCGGCACGTTCTCCACCGCATGCGGTCCGACGTGCGACACCAGCGGACAGGATCCGGTTCCGTACAAGGATGGCTTGAACCCGAGCACCGGTACCTACGAGAGCACGGCCCCCGACGACGCCTGGCTGCACTACCCGCCCGGACGGCGCTTTCGCTTCTACCATGGCCTCGGCACCAACAACGTCTCGGTGGAGACCGACCTCGGCTTCGAAGAGCATCCGCTGCACGCGGACGGAAGCGTGGGCAACTCGTCTCCCGCCGCAGGCAATGCCGTCATCATCGAAGCCAAGACGAAGGACTACGTCCAGATCCGCAACGACACCTGCGCCGAGTACTGGATCTGGGTCAGCATTCGCTCGCTCGACGGCGTCGATGGCGGATCGGGGACCTCCGACGCCGGCACGGACTGAGTGACATTCAGTTGAAGCCCGGTGCCGCCTCTGGCAGCACCTCGTCGACTGATCTAGCCTGCGCCCGATGTTCGGCAGGAGCTTCGACTATGTGATCGTCGGCGCGGGATCGGCGGGGGCGGTGTTGGCGGCGCGGCTCAGCGAGGATCCGCGCGCGAAAGTATTGCTGCTGGAAGCGGGCGGACCGGATCGCGATCGACGCATCCACACGCCGGCGGCGTCGGGCGATCTGTACAAGACGGAGTACGACTGGAACTACGAGACTGAGCCGCAAGCCTTCCTCAAGGGACGCAAGCTGTACTGGCCGCGCGGAAAGACGCTCGGCGGCTCGAGCGCAATCAACCGCATGGTGTACATCCGCGGTCATCGCGCCGACTACGACGGCTGGGCGGAAGCGGGCTGCCGCGGCTGGAGCTGGCACGAGGTGCTGCCCTTCTTCAAGAAGGCCGAGGACCAGGCGCGCGGCGCCTCCGCGTTCCACGGCACGGGCGGACCGCTGCACGTCTCGGACCTGCCCTCGCCGATGCCGCTGAGCCTCGCCTTCGTGCGCGCGGCGAACGAGTGCGGCTACCCGTTCAATCCCGACTTCAACGGCGCCACGCAGGTCGGCTTCGGGCTGTTCCAGGCCACGCTCAAGCGCGGCGTGCGCCAGAGCACGGCGACCGCGTACCTGGTGCCCGCGATGAAGCGGCGGAACCTGACCGTGCTCACCGGCGCGCGCGCTCTGGGGCTCGGATTCGAGGGCGATCGCTGCGTGGGCGTCGACTACTCGGTCGACGGCGGGCGGCCGCGCTTCGCGCGCGCCAAGCGCGAGGTGATCCTGTGTGGCGGGGCCATCAACTCGCCGCAACTCCTGCTGCTGTCCGGGATTGGCCCCGCGGAGCAGCTGCGCGAGCACGGCATCCCCGTCGTGCGCGACCTTCCGGGCGTCGGGAAGAACCTGCAGGACCACGTCGTGGCGTACGTGAACTACCACGTGAGCGGCGCCGAGACGCTCGACGGCATGGGTTCGCCGAAAAACCTCCTGGCGTACGCGCTGCTCCGCAAGGGCCCACTCGCCTCCCACCTGGTGGAAGCCGGCGGGTTCGTGAAGACCAACACCGACCTCGTAGCGCCCGATCTCCAGTTCCACTTCCTGCCGGGGCAGCTCTACGACCACGGGCTCACGCGCCCGGCTGGCCACGGTCTGTGCATCCTGCCCACGCTGCTCCAACCCGAGAGCCGCGGGGAGATTTGCCTACGTTCGCCCGATCCACTGGAGCCACCGGCCATCGATCCGCATTACCTGGAAGCCCGGGCGGACGCCGATCTGCTGGCGCGCGGCGTGAAGCTCGCCCGGCAGATCGCGTCGGCCACGTCCCTCGCACGCGTCACCAGCGCCGAAGCGACACCCGGGACGAACGTCTCGGGCAAAGCCGGCCTCCGCGCCTGGGTGCGTACAGCCGCCGAGAGCCTCTACCATCCCGTCGGTACGTGCAGCATGGGCGTCGGCGAGGCTGCCGTGGTCGACACGGAGCTACGGGTGCATGGCCTGACGGGCCTGCGCGTCGCCGACGCGTCGATCATGCCGCGCATCGTGCGCGGCAACACCAACGCGCCGACGATCATGATCGCGGAAAGGGCCGCCGACCTGATCCAGCGCAGTCACGGTTGAGCTGCTACTCGCCCGGACCCGCGCCTTGCCGCGTGGCCGCGATCTGTTCCGGAGGCGGCAGCGCGCTGTGCGATTGGCTCCGCGCGAACTGCAGCTCGTAGAGCCGGGCGTACAGGCCGCCCTGCTCGAGCAGCTCCTCGTGCCGGCCCTGCTCCACGATGCGTCCCTTGTGGAAGACGACGATGCGATCCGCTTTGCGGATCGTGCTGAGCCGGTGGGCGATGATCAGCGCCGTCCGCCCGCGCATCAGCTCCTCGAGCGCGCGCTGCAGCCGCGCCTCGGTTGCGCTGTCGACACTCGCCGTGGCCTCGTCCAGGATCAGGATCGGGGCGTCGCGGTACAGGGCGCGCGCAAAGGCAATGAGCTGCCGTTCGCCGGCGGAGAAGTTGCCGCCGCGCTCCTCGATGGGCGCGTCGATGCCGCCTTCGCGGCTCTCGAACAGATCGAGCGCGCCGATGCGCCTCAGCGCTTCCTCGACGCGCTCGCGATCCGGCGTCGCGCTGGCCGCGATGTTCGTGGCGACCGTGCCCGGGAACAGGAACACGTCCTGCGGCACGACGGCGAAGCGCCGCCGGAGCTCGCTGCGCTCGAGCCCCTTCACGTCGTCGCCGTCGACGCGGATCACGCCCTTTCGCGCTTCGTACAGCCGGAGCAGGAGCGCCGTGATCGTCGTCTTGCCTGCGCCGGTGGGCCCCACCAGCGCGATCTTCTCGCCGCGCCGCGCCTTGAATCCGACGTGACGCAGCACCGGCACGTTCGGCTTGTACTCGAAGCTCACGTCCTCGAGCTTGAACGCCACGTCCTGGTCGCCCGGCTCCGCTACTTCCTCCCGCGCTGGTGCGTCCGGGGCCTTCTGGTCCAGCAGGCCGAAGATGCGCTCGGCGCCGGCCATTGCGCTCTGCAAGAGCGTGTAGCGCTGGGCGAGCTGACTGATGGGCTGGAAGAACTGCACCAGGTAGGCGTTGAAGGCCACTACCGTACCGAAGCTCACCGGACGGTAGCCCAGAGAGACGACGATCGACGCGAGACAGATCGACGCGACGGTCTCGATGGCGGCGTCCTGCGTTGCCTCGTACTTGATGGATCGAAGGTTCGCGTCCAGGTACGCGGCGTTGATCTCGTCGAACTCGCGCGCCGCGCCCTCCTCGTGCCCGAAGGCCTGCACCACGCTCATGCCGGAGACCTGCTCGTTCATGTTGGCATTCATGCGCGCCGTCTTGGCGCGGATGTCGCGGAACGCCTGGCGCGACCTGCGGCGGACGAGCATCACGAGCACCGCTACCGGCGGCGTGGCCGCAAATGCAATGAGCGAGAGCTTCCAGTCCATCACCAGCATCAGGACCACGATGCCGACGAGCTTCACCAGGTCGCCGAATGCGTTCAGCGCGCCGGACGCGAACAGCTCGAGTACGGCGTCAACGTCGTTGGTCACGCGCGTCACCAGGCGCCCAACCGGCTGGTTGTCGAAGAAGCCGAGCCTGAGACTGTGCAGAAACGTGAAGACGTGGCGCCTGAGGTCCGCCATTGCCCGCGCGCCCACCACCTGCATCGTGTAGATCTGGATGAAGCTCAGGATCTGTACGGTGAGCACCACCCCAGCCAGCAGGAAGCCGCCCCGCATGAGGATGGCGGAGTTGTGCTTCAGCACGCCCTGATCGATGGCCTCGCGCATGATGAGCGGGCGCAGGAGGTCGCCGGCCGCGGTGACCAGCAGCACGCCGAGCGCCATCAGGAGCAGTCGCCGCTGCGGCTTGACGAACGGCCACAGGCGAGCGATGAGCCGCGAGTCGTAGGCCTTGCCCAGAATGGCTTCCTCGTGGAAGGCGCGCAGCACCTCCTCGGTGCGGGCGCCGCCGTCCTCGGCGTCGGCGTCGTCGGAGGGCGGCAGAGCGCCAGGTCGCTGGGAGGCAGGCTGCAGGGTCATGCCGGCGCCTCCGCGGCTTCCAGCTCCTGGGCACCCAGCCGATCGAGCTCGCTCTCGATGCGCTGCTCTTCGGCGAACTCGGCGTATAGGCCGCCAGCCTGCACCAGCTCGTCGTGCGTTCCGCGCTCGACCACGCGGCCCTTGTCCATGACGATGATGCGGTCGCAGCGCGCGGCGGCCGACACGCGGTGCGTGATCAGAATCACGCCGCGCCTGGCGCGCTCGCGATCGATCGCCTCGAGGATGCCCTTCTCGGTCCGCGCGTCCACGGCGCTCAGCGGGTCGTCGAGCAGCAGGATCTTCGGCTCCGACACGAACGCCCGGGCCAGCGCGACGCGCTGCTTCTGCCCGCCCGAGAGCTGCACGCCGCGCTCGCCCACCACCGTATCGAAGCCGTCCGGCAGGCCCAGTACCTCTTCGAGGATGTGAGCTTCCCGGGCGGCCTCGCGAACGGTCATGAGCGAAGGCTGCGAGTCCGGGTCGGCGAGCGCGTAGCCGATATTTCGACCCACCGTGGTCGAAAACAGGAAAGGCGTCTGCTGCGCGTAGCCGATGCTGCCGCGGACGACCGACAGCGGCAGATCGCAGATGTCGTTGCCGTCGAGGAACACCGTGCCCGCCGGCGTGGGCTGCAGCCGCGGCAGCAGCACAGCCAGCGTGGACTTGCCGCTGCCGGTGCGCCCGACGATGGCCAATGAGCCGCCCGCCGGCACCTCGAAGCTCACGTCGCGGAGGACGGGCTGCTCGCCATAGGAAAACGACAGATGGCGCACGTCGATCCGACCCTCGACGCGCTCGGGCTCGGGCAACGGGCCATCGGTGATGTCCGGCAGCGCGTCGAACACCATCTGCAGGCGCGAGTACGCGGCCCGACCGCGCTGCACCATTCCCACGAGGAAGCCGAGCGCGATCAGCGGCCAGGTGAGCCGCGCCAGCGCGCGATAGAACGCGAGGAAGCCGCCCTCGGTGAGCTGGCCGTGCAGTACGAGGTAACCGCCGTACCAGAACACGATCACGATGCCGACGGTGCTGATCGCCTGCATCACCGGCCCCATGGATCCGCGGAGTCGCGCCAGGGACAGGCTCTTTTCCAGGTAGTCCTGGTTCCGCTCCTCGAAGCGCTCGACCTCCGACTCTTCCAGCGCGAAGGAGCGGACGACGCGCACGCCCGCGATGCTCGACTGCACGCACTCGCTCATCTGCCCGATGGCGTCCTGGTTGGCGCGCGTGCGCGTGTACATCAGCCTCGAGAACTGACGGGTGACCACCAGCAGCAGCGGCAGCGATGACAGCGAAGCCAGCGTCAGCTTCCACGAGATGGAGAGCGTCACGGAAAAGGCGCTGATCAACCCGAACAGCGTGTTGAAGCTGTTCAAGATGCCAAAACCGAGCAGGAGCCGCACCTGGGCCAGGTCGTTGGTGGCGCGGCTCATGATCTCGCCGGTGCTCATACGGCGGTAGAAGGAGGGGCCCAGTCGCTGCAGGCGATCGAGCAGCGCCTTCCTGAGCTCGTACTCCGCGATACGGCCGCCGTTGAAGATGGCCATGCGCGACATCACGCGGATGCCGAACGCCCCGAGCGAGACGCTCACCAGGATGATGCCGATGTGCGTGGCGTAGGCCGCGCGGCCCTTCACGGCCGCGTCGATGGCCGTCATCATCCGCGTGTCGAAGAAGTACTGCGCGTACTGGTACGCGGCGAGCAACAGCATTCCGGCGCCGTAGCGGGGAGCGTGGCGCTTGGCCTGGCCCCACAGCGTGACCGGGATCTCGCTGGCTTTCGTTTCTTTTCGGGAGAACATGCAGGAGGCGGGGCACCAGCGGAGACACCACCGATCCGGACGGGAGCGGTCGCCGAGCCGGACGCGGGCCCGGACAAGGCTTAGGGCAAGGCCGGGCCGACTGCCAGCGGCCTTTTGAGGAATTGGCGAAGAAACCGCGCGCCGTGACCCCGCGCACGCCTCGCTGGGGCCCCTATTGGCGGGGGTGCACGCTTGGGGAACGAGCGTCCACGATCCGGTAGAGCTCCTCGTTTTCACGCATCATGCGCTGACCGAGGATCCGGAACATCTCCATGGCATCACGGATGAACTGCTCGGCATGCGTCGCAATGCGTTCGGTGTCCGCCCACTGCTTCGCAAACTTGTCGAAACGAGCGTAGAGCGCGCCGACTTCATCGAACATCGACCGGGCCAGGTTGCTGACGGCGGGGTCCGGGTCGTCGAACAACGCAGGGTACAGGGCCTGGTTCTCCATGGCGGCGTGCACCCTCAGCTTGCCGTTGAACCGGGCCAGCTCCGACCGCAGCGCTGCAGGATCCCGACGGACGCGCTCCGCCACAAGCTGCGACATGATCGTCATCGCCATTTTCGACAGCTCGCGGTGCTGTCGGCGAAAGTTGTCCGTCGGGCGGTTCACAACGGACTCCTTCTATCACATCCGGATGGGCGAGCGAACGCGGGAGGCCTGCGGCCGATCCCCCACGGCTCGATCAAGGCAAACACGAACTCCAGAAAGGGTCCGCGTTCCTTCAACGAATGAACCGGGCTGCGCGCAGCCGCACGGCCTGGCTCGCCTCGACGCCATCGGATTCACCCTTTGTGGCAGCAGGTGTAGATTCATTGTCCCATGGGGCAGGCAAAGGGAAAGAGCACGACCGCGCAAGTGAAGGGAGCCGCTCTGCTGTATTGCATGTCGTGGTACGCCAAACGCTACGGCCCCGAGCAGCTCGCAGCCATCGCCAGGCGCATCCCGCCGGCGGAGCGGGACGCGCTGGACCCGTCCCTCCCATTGCTCGGCGTGCTGGCCACGCAGTGGTACCCGGCGCGGACGATCGGGCTACTCCTCGACGGCGTCACGCAAGGTCTCACAGAGGCGGAGCGGATGCGGCTGATCCGCGAGAGCACCACGGAGGCCGTCGAGCGCGCAATCCGTGGCGTCTTCCGCCTCCCGTTCAAGCTCCTCGGCACGCCCGAGCGCTACGCGAAACACATCCAGCGCTTCTGGAACCAGATTCACGACACCGGTACGCGGCACATCGAAATCGTCGGCCCTGGAGAGGCGATCTCGATCATCGAGGATTGGCCTGGCCATCATCCGCTTCTGTGCGCCGTCACCATGGAGACGATGGCCGCGGTGTTCCGGCGCATGGGACTTTCCGACGTCGAGGTGCTGCGCGTCGAGTGCGTCGCGAGCCACGACGCGCACTGCAAGGCGATCGTACGCTGGCAGCCGCCGGCAGCGTGATCAGCTCGCCGTGCGGAATGAGGCCGCGACCCCAGGGCGAGGGGCAGGCGTCCGCATCGGGTCGAGCTACCCGATCCTGAGCTCGCGCATCTTGCGCCACAGCGTGGAGCGGCTCATCCCGAGCAGGCGCGCGGCCTCGCCCTTCTTGTTGCCGGCGCGGCGCAGCGCATCGCGGATCCGGTCGGCCTCGTTGCTGAGGACAGCGGCGGCAGGCTCGCCGTTCGCGCGGGCCGACAGCGAATGCGATGCGGGCGGCGGCAGGCCGCGCAGCTCCAGCGACAGCTCGCGCGCCTCGAGCACCGGCCCCTGCCCCACGGCAAACGCGTGCTCGATGTTGTTGCGGAGCTCGCGCACGTTGCCGGGCCACGGATAGGCGAGCAGCGCCTCCATCGCCTTCTTGTCGATACCTTCGACGTGTCGGTAGCCGAGCGCGTTGAACTGGTCGATGAAGTGCCAGGTCAGCGCTTCCACGTCGCCGTCGCGGTCGGCCAGCCGCGGCAGGTGCAGCGTCACCACGCGCACGCGGTACATCAAATCCTCGCGGAAACGCCCGGCGCGCACCTCCTCGCGCAGCGAGCGCAGCGTCGCCGACACCAGCCGCACGTCCACCGTGATCGCATCCACGCCGCCCAGCGGCACGAACGTGTGGTCCTGCAGCACGCGCAACAGCCGCGACTGGATGTCGAGCGGCATCTCCGCGATCTCGTCGAGGAAGATGCTGCCGGTGTCGGCCTGTGCGAACAGCCCGCGGCGATCGCGGATCGCGCCGGTGAACGCGCCGCGCACGTGCCCGAACAGCTCGGATGCGAGCAGCTCCGGCGTCAGCGTGGCGCAGTTGAGCGCCGAAAACGGACGCCCGGCGCGTGCGCTCAGCTCGTGCAGCGCCCGCGCCGCCAGCTCCTTGCCGGTCCCCGTCTCGCCGCGGATGAGCACGCTCGAGTCCGTCCGCGCCACCCGCGTGAGCAGCTCGAAGAAATCGAGCATCTGCGGCGCCACCGTGGTGATGCCGTGGAACTCGTAGACCTCGCGGTCCGGCCGCCTTGCAATCTGCCGCGCCAACGCGTGCAGTGTGGCCCGGAACCGGGCGGGGAAAAAGTGCTCGTTGCCCCGGTCTACTGCGTGACGACCTGGCAGCGTCCCTTGACGCATGCCGCGTGGGCGTTGGACGGCAGCGACGGAATGCAGCCGGGGCACCCCTGGGGCGCGCCGTTGTCGCAGGTCAGCTTCTCGAGCGCCGGTTCCGCGTCGGTGCGCAGCGCGATGACATCGCCGCCGTTCGACTGGCAGGCGGGGCAACACCCGAGGCCAATGCGCAACGTGCAGTCGGGATCCGAATTGCAGGACGACAGCGCATCGATCTGTTGCACGTCGAAACCGGCGCACATGCCCGACTTGCAGGTTGCGCCCAGATAGGGGTTCATCCCACTCATGCAGCCGCACACCGGACCCTGGCACGAGCACGCGTTCTGGTGCGCCTTGTTTGTCGCGACGTAGTCGCTGAGTACGGGATCACCGCAGATACAGCAGCTCGCCTCGGCAAGCACGCAATCGCTGGTCACGCCACAGCTCTTCGCGCTCGCGTTGCAGTTGCCACCGACGCCCGCGGTGCCGCCGCTGCCGCCGGTCGCACCGCTGCCGCCGGTCGCACCGCTACCGCCGGTCGCACCGCTGCCGCCGGTCGCGCCGCTGCCGCCGGTCGCTCCGCTGCCACCGCTGCCGCCTGTCGCGCCACTGCCGCCCGCACCGCCGCTGCCGGAGCTGGTGCTCCCGCCGCAGCCGGCCGCCACGAACACGGCAAGGAATCCCCAGAACGCAATGCCCCTCACGCCAGCCATGTCCCATCGTACCGCATCCGCACGACCTTCGCGGGAAGGTTGAAATAAGTGCCGCCCCCCGGACGAAGAGTCACCAGGGGCCGCGAAACGGCGGCTCCCCGGAGGAGACGAGATGCCCGACAGCCTGGACGAACCGCTGACCCTGGAACGAATCCTGTACTTCCTGCTCGTGGGCTGGTGGGCGGCGTTCATCTGGGGCGTCGTCGCCTACGTCTGTTGCGCGACGATCGTGCTCCTGCCGGTCGGCACCGCGATGTTCAACCGGCTGCCCTACGTGCTGACGCTCAAGCCCGTCCCGCTCGAGCTCGACACCGGGCGCCACCCGGACGAGCTGCCGCTGCTCCTGCGCGTCGTGTGGTTCTTTGCCGTCGGCTGGTGGCTCGGCCTGCTGCTGTTCAAGGCCGGCTACATACTCTGCGTTACGATCGTGCTCTTGCCCCTCGGCGTCTGGATCCTGCACAAGGTGCCGCTCGCCATGACGCTTTGCCAGAGGGCGTGAGCGAGGGGCGGGTCCTGGCAGCCGCTCCACGTCCTGGATACGCCACGCTCGCGCCGCTCTGTAGCGCGTGGCTTCGTCGCAGACCGGAGACGGGAATTCGCGGTGCTTCGCGCATGGCTTTGGCGAGGCACGTGTCCCCCCCGTCTGCCCGCGAGATGCGTCCTTCCCAGGCTACGCGCGCGATACCGCCTCCGCTGGCCTGAGCGTCCGCACGGTGAAATCGCGGGAGACGCGGCGGACCTCTTCCACGAAGCCGCCGAGGTTCACGTTGAGCGAAAAGCCCATCTCGCCGTCGAGCGGGCGGAAGAAGTCGTCGAAGTGCTGCGGGATGACGACGCGCGGCTCGAGGCGCGACAGGATGCGCTCGGTGTAGCGGGGCGTGAAGCCACGCCCGGCGATGCCCGCGAGGAAATAGTCGACGCCGCGATGCACCACCAGACGGTCGATCAGGTTGGCGCTGCCCTGGTGGTAGAAAGTGACGCCCGCTACCGCGATATGGATGCCGTAGACGTGTCCGCAGCGGTAGCGGCCGGCGGACAGATCGTCGAGGTGATCGCAGGTGAGCTCGCCCCCCATGGGAACCGCAAGACCGAGCGTGAGCTTCGAGTGCAGGGACTCCACGAACGTCACCTCGAACGGCCCAAGCTCGTAGACGCGCCCTGGCGCAACCACAACGCTTTGGTCCCCAAGCCCGTACAGTCCCATCAGCGTGCGGAGCGACGTCGACCCGTACACCTTGCAGTCGTCGCGCTTCGCCAGCGCGGGCACGTCCACCGCATGATCGAAATGCGTGTGCCCAACCAACACGGCGTCGGCATGCGGCACGAAGCGGGCAAGCCGCTCCGGATCGGAGAGCAACGCCTTGCGCGGAAGCATCGCGCGCAGCGGCTGCCGCGACACATACGGCTCGATCAGGAGATCGAATCCGCCGTACGACAGCCGGAACCCAGCCGTCCCCAGCCATTCGAGCTCGAGGCCCGCCGGCAGATCGACGCCCGCTCGCTTCCAGTCGAGATCGCGCCACGTGCTCACGTCGTTCTCGTGACGCGCGCGCGGGCGGAGCAGCGCTTCGAGCGCGGACACGGCTGGAACAGTCATCGAAGTGCGAGCATGCACCGCGCATCGTCGAGCGCGCCAGCGCCGTGGTGCGTGCAGCCGATTGGTGCGAAGATCACGCTGTGCCACGCTCGGCATCGCGGAGATCGGCTGCTTCATCGCGCTGTACCTGCACCAGATTGGCCCCGAGCGCCCGATCGCAGGCTTCGCGCTCCCGCTGGGGTTCCACGTGCCGCCGTTGTCGACGTTGCTCGGCGCTCTCGGCGCGATCCGCGCTCGCTACCGATCCACGCGCTGGGCGCGGCTGGCATAGAAGACGCGCTGACCATCCGAGACGATCCATTTGCCCTCGAGCACGAACTGCCGCCCGACGTCGGCCTCGGGGACACGGTCGCCGACGACGGGAAGCGTGACCTCTCCGGAAGCGGGCGCCGGGCCCGGGCCGTAGGTCGAAACGCTCTGCTCGCAAGGAGAGCACGCCGCGCCCTTGGGGCACGGCTGACACTGCGGTGCCGCCGACCGGAGCCACGCGACGATCGTCACGGACTGCCCGTCGGCAACAGCCGCTGCCTTGGCTGGGTCGATGGCATCGGCCGGAACGTCGGAACGCGTCTGCACCGGGGAAACGGCGGGGGCAGCGCGACCACCTGCGCAACCCGACACCCCACCCGCAAGCGTGGCCGCGAGCAGAACCAAGGCGCGCATCGTTCTCCAGTTCATGAGCGTTCCGATCCTACGACCGCGAAGAGCCGTCGGCCACCAGACGTGGCGCGCGGGGCCCTCGCGCGGATTGCCTGGGGCGGATTCGTGACAGCTGCTCCGGATGCGCGATGCGGCGGCCGCCGCTCGGCGCATCCGCGGGCAGGTTGCCGGTCAGCCGCTTGACGCCGTAGAAGCCGTTCATCGCGGCGGAGAGCATCGCGGCGCCGGGGCGGAGCTGGCGCGCGGCGCGGGCGAGCCGCGCTGCCACCGCCGACGGCGCAAAGGCGCGCTGCCACAGGCGCCGGTGCGCACGGCGGAGCTCGTCGGCGCGCATGCGTGCAGGGTGGAACGCGACGTTGTAACCGTTGTAGTGGTTCCAGCCGACGTCGCGGCGGATGCGCCCTTCCCGTAGCAGCTCGTCGTAGAGCGGCGTTCCGCGGAACGGCGTGAGAACGCTGAGGAACGGCACGTCGAAGCCGAGCGCGTCGATGTGGTCGGCCATCCGCACGATGTCGTCGGGGCTCTGGTTGTCGAAGCCGGCAATGAAGCCCGCCATCACGGCGATCCCTCGATCGTGCAGGCGCTGGACAGCGTCGCGGTAGCGGTCGACGTGGTTCTGGCGCTTGTTCGCCTGACGGAGCGCGCCTTCGTCGAAGCTCTCGATGCCGAGGAAGATCCCGATGCAGCCGGATCGCTCCATCAGCCGCATCAGCTCGTCGTCCTTCACGATGTCGATCGACGCCTGCGTGAGCCACCAGCGATCGAGACCGGCGAGCCCGCTCAAGAGCTCCTTGGCCCAGCGGCGCCGGACGAGCAGGTTGTCGTCCCAGAACCAGCACACCCGGTCCTGCCACGGTGCAGGGAAGTTCGTGGTCTCGATGTCGAGGATCACATCGTCGACCGGGCGCGTGCGGAAGCCAGGATTCAGATCCGGCACCGAGCAGAAGCTGCACGAGAAGGGACAGCCTCGCGTCGCCTGGATCACGCGGCGCACCACGAAGCGGCTCTCCAGCAGATCGTAGCGAGGCGTCGGCAGACCGGTGAGCGGGCTCGCCGTTCCGCGATACGCGCGCTCTAGCCGGCCGTGCCGGGCATCGCTCAGGACCTGGCCCCACACCGACTCCGCTTCGCCGGTCACGACCGCGTCAGCGTGCTCGAGCGCTTCGTCGACCCAGTACGTCGCGTGCGGTCCGCCAACGACTACCGGCACTCCGAGCTCGCGGTAGGCGTCGGCGATGTCGTAGGCCCGGTCGGCAAACCCGGAGAAGAACGACAGCGCAACCAGATCAACGTCGCGATCGATCGGCACCGGCCGAACCTGTTCGTGCACGACCTCGACCTCCCAGTCCGGCGGCGCGAGAGCGGCGAGGTGTATCCCGGTCACGGGGGGCACGAAATCGAACAAGTGGCCCCGGCGATAGCGAGGCACGTAGCAGACAATGATGCGAAGCTTCATGCGTCCTCCTCTCTTCATCGAGAGAACGCGCTTCGCGCGCAGCGCGTGTGGACGCTTTGCCGAGAAACGGTGCAGAACGCGAGGAGAAACGCGCTACGGGCAGCCCGCCGCGCCCGGGTGCGCCTGGCAGTACCTGTTGATGCAGATGATCTCGGTCAGGGCCGGAGTCGAGCATTCCGAGCTGGACGCGACCTGGATGTTGCCGTTGCCGTCGCAGCTGAAGTCCGAGCCCGGGGCCTCCGCTGCGCAAGTGGTGAAAGCGTCATTTGCGCTGCTGCAGCGCCCGCTGCTGTCGAAACCGTTGTTTGCCATCGATTCGCAGTCCGTCTGGCAATTCGACGAGACGCAGCTCAAGCCGGAGAGCGCCGAGCAGTACGCGGTGCAGGTCTTCGTCGCGTTCGGCAACCCGGTTCCGGGGCCGTCGAGAAGACAGCTGTTGGCCGCATCCCGCTCGGTAGTGCAGCCGGTCGGCGCTACGCTGTTGTTGTTGCCCGAGCAGTCGAAGCTGGAGTTGGGCAGCGCAACCAGACAGGTGTAGGCGGCATCGAGGTCGGGCCCGCACCACGGCCAGTACTTGGCCTGGATGACACACGCGGCCTTGCAGTTCGCCACGTTGTAGCTGGCGCAGTTGTGGACGGTCGCCTCCTTCCCGCGCTTCGTGCAGTACGCCTGGCAAAGAGCGGTTGTTCCGGCGTCGGTTCCGCCACTGCCCGCTGTTCCGCCACTGCCTCCGGTTCCAGCGTCGACACCTCCGGTCCCGCCACTGCCTCCGGCGCTGGCGTCGGTGCCGCCGCTGCCGGCGGTTCCGGCATCCGTGCCGCCGCTGCCCCCGGCGCTCGCATCCGTGCCGCCGCTGCCTGCAGTTCCGGCATCCGTGCCGCCGCTGCCTGCAGCTCCTCCAACGCCTGCGTCGGCACCTGCGCTGCCTGCGCTGCCTGCACTTCCGCCGCTGCCCGCAGTACCTCCGCTTCCTGCGCTGCCTGCCGCGCCGCCGCTGCCCGAAGTACCCCCGCTTCCTGCGCTGCCAGCCGCGCCGCCGCTGCCCGCAGTACCTCCGCTTCCCGAGCTACCAGCGGTGCCGCCCGTGCCAGCCGTTGCGCCCGTGCCCCCCAGGCCTCCACTTCCGCCCACGGCGCCGCTGCCGCCCACGGCGCCGCTGCCGCCCACGGCGCCGCTGCCGCCCATCGCGCCGCTGCCGCCCGTCGCGCCGCTGCCGCCCGTGCCCCCCAGGCCTCCATCGACACCCGCCGTTCCGCCGCTGCCGAACGTGGTCTTGCTGCTGCCGCCGCATCCCCCGATCGCCAGCGCAACAACGACTCCAGCTCCCAACGCGAACCGTCGATTCATGAGGCTCTCCCCTTCGGCGCGGGTATAACCGCAAACCCTATCCTATACGACATTCCCCAGGAAAAGTCTCTCGCGCGCTCGAGATCGACAAGGCGCTGCCATGAATCTGGCTGGCTGGTCGTGCCTTGCGCTCCTTGTCTGCGGCTGCAGCGGAGGCGAGCCCGTCAGCTATCACGCCTGCTCGGATTGCCACAGCGAAGGACCGCACCCGTTCGGCGCTTCGTCCTGCACCGCGTGCCACAATCCGCACGGAAGCGACAATGCGTTCCTGATCAAGACGCGCGTCACGCCGCCCGGCGGCTCCGCCAGTGCGCCGGTGCACGTCGCCAAGCCCGACGGCGATACGCCCGACGGTCTCGTGCACGCCGGCAAGGGCCTGTGCGAGGTCTGTCACACCACAACGAAGTACTATCTCGTCAACGGCCAGGGCGCGCCACACGACACCGGCCAGTGCACGAAGTGCCACGACCATCAGGCGGGGTTTGCGAATCCGTGAGGCCAAGGCACCGGGCACGCGCCCACACCCGCGACGCGGTACTTCCGCCAGGGCGCGGGTCCTCCAGAGCCGGACGATCCCTCTCGCGGACCGCAAGTTGTCGGTTCTTTCGGCGTCGGTGAAGCCGACATGAGCGTGCGCGCCAGGGAAGACCGCACATCGCCGGGCGTACACTTCCGCAGATGCGGCATTCCAGTCTGTTGGCAGCAGCGCTCGCGGTGGGCTGCGGTGGAGGATTCCGCAGCTACACGCCTGCGCCCGCCTCGGTCAGCTGCAACGGCGACCCCGGCCGCGGCGGCGTGCTCGCGCATCTCGAGCGCGGACCCTGTCTGGGAACGTGTCCGGTGTACCGCATCGTGGTCTGCAACGACGGAACGGTGGTCTACGACGGCGAGCAGTTCGTCAAGGTCAGCGGGCGGCGCGCGAAGAGGCTCCCGCCGCCGTCGCTGGCGGCCCTGATGCAGGAGCTCGATGCCGCCCCGTCGGGACCAAGCCCGCTGGACAAGCCCCTGATGCGGGACGCGCCCTCCACGGATCTGATGTGCTACCGCGCCGGGCGGAAGCGCTGGCTTTCGGCCAGCGCGGTGCCCGCATTCGAAAGCGCGGTGGGCAGCCTCGAATGGGTGGGCACGCAAGAGGAGCGCGAGCGGTTGTCCCGCGAGTCGCGCTGAGCAGCGACGCTCAGTCCGCCGAAAGCCGCCACAGCGCGCCGTGGTGCTGGCCGCCGGCGTAGAGCGCGCCTTTGAACACGACCATGGGCGGCGCGCAGTAGGCGTCGTCGACCTTGAAGATCGACTTCGGAGGCGCGGGCGCGATCAGGCGGAAGGCTCCGTCCGACAGTTGGTAGAGGCCATGCTCGGCCAGCACGAGCAGACGCTCGCCCACGCACAGCACGTCGCTTGGGCTGCCCGCTTCCGGCGGCAGCGGGAGCACGCGGAATGCGTCGCCGTCCTTCGTGACGCGGATCTGTCCGCCGTCGGAGCCGATCGTGATCCAGTACAGGCTGCCGCGATCGGCGTACCAGCGCAGCGTGTGCGCGCCGCCGGACTTCGTCACCTGCACCGGCGTGGCGTACTTGGCCGAGAGCGTTGTCGCGTCGCGCGGCGGTTTGAACACCACGAAGTCGTGACGGTCGATGTCGTAGAGCGGGCTGATGGCGACGTACAGACGATCGCGGAAGCGCGTCATGTACCCGAGGCGCACCGACTCTTCCCCTGGCGCGCCCGCGTACGTGTACGCGGCGCGCCAAGGGCCCGGCTTGTCTCCCGGCGTGAACAGCGTTCCGGGCGAGGAGCTGGCCGTCGCCCTGGGCGGGATCGCCGCGCTGGTCGAGGCGTACAGCTTTCCGCGGTAGCGGATCACGTCGAAGTCGTGGATCGCGCCGGGCAGCACGATCGCACCGGCGCCTTTTTCCGTGGGCGCGGCCGGCGGCAGCTTGTGCGGCCCGCGCGGACGAGCGAACCTGCCAGTCGCATCGCTTTCGAATACGTAGCCCTCGACGCCGGCGGCGAGCCCGAGCCCCAGGTACGGCGGATCCGCATCCGGAACGTACAACCGCCCGCCGATCTGGCGGATGCGCAGGAAGCCCTGCCCTCCGCCGCCGCCCTTCTGCGGCTCGTGCTCGCGGTTCCAGTCGAACACGAGCGAAAAGGGCGGCTTCGCGGCCGGCGCGTAGCGCGTCAGCGTCGCGCCGCCGAATCCGAGGGGCCGCGTCGCGTGCGCCATGACCAGCGCATCGCCCACGACGGCGAAGTCGCACACGCGCGAGAGTGCCGCCCAGTGCCGGCCCACCTTTTCGAAGTGTCCGTGCTCCGGCAGCGCGATCGCAGCGCTCTTCGTCTCGTCGTTCCCGTCCAGATCGATCTGTGGCGGCGGTGCCGGCGCGGCCGACGCCGTCGGCTGTGGAGCGGACGCCGAAGCCGTGGCGACCAGTCTAGCGGGCGGTGCCGCGGCACGGCGCTCGGGCGCGCGGCGAACAGCCGCACAACCCAAAGCGACGAACGCGAGCGCCACGACGCGACGGTGCGACCGGACGGTCACGGCGCCGCGTCACCAGCATCTTGCGCTGCATCGACGCCGGCCTCGGACACGCTGCCTCCATCGTGGAGTGGAGCCCCGGGGTCCGATCCACTCGGCGCTCCAGCGTCGCCGGGCAGGCGGTGGATCTCCAGCAGCGGAATCGCCACCCGTCCGCGGTCGTACTCGAGCGTCTGCGGTTTCGCGCCGCGCGCGCTCCATGAGCTCCACTTGCCCTGCTTGAGCCCGCCGGCGAACTGCCCGCGCATCACCGGCGAACCGTCCGCACGGCGCTCCTCGTACGGACCCTCGAGCACGCCGTGCAGGTGCGTGGCGATCTTCCGGATGCTGCCGTCGTCGCGATAGACAACCAGCCGGCCTTCCATCTTGCCCTGGTGCATGGCCGTCGTGAACTTCACGTGGCCGTCCGGGTAGTAGAACGTGACGCGACCTTCCATCTTGCCGCTCTTGAAGGTCATCCTGGCCGTGACGTGCCCGTCATCGTCGAAAAACACGAACGGCCCGTCCGGCGCCCCATTGCGATAGCAGCCGACTCCCTGCCCGTGCTGCGTCTCGGCCATCTCCGTTCCGCTCGGGCAATCCGGAATCGCATTGAGCCGCCCCCAGGCCCCGGCACACGCGCCGGCGAAGAGCGGCGCGCCGAGCACGAGCAAGAAGCGGCGAGCGGAGATGCGACGAGCCTGCCGGCGGCGCCGGATTTCGTGGGGTGGGCTCACGCCCGTCGATCTAGCACCGCTGCGACCCCGCGTGAGTGTGGGCCCGCGCGCTGGCGCGAACCGCCGGGCACTGACGACCAGCTCTGCCCGGTCGTTGTCGCCGGGCGCGCCGGTCGCTAGACTCGACCGAGGGTTACCGATGACTTCACGCCTGGCTTCGATCGCTTGTTGTGCGCTGTTCGCAGCGGCCTGCTCCTCCTCGTCGAACACCTCTTTCGGCGGCAAGGATGCCGGCGCAGGCGCCGGCGGCACCGCGGGAACGGGCGGGACAACCTCGGGAGGCGCCGGCGGCACGACAACTGGCGGCGCCGGCGGCACGGGCGGCGTGCCGGGGCCGGTCGATTGCCAGGGCAGCTTCGGGACGCCGGTGCCGCTCGTCGACAACGGGCAGTATCCGCTCTCGAGCCCCGCGCTGCCCGATGACGAGCTCGAGATGTTCGTGTCGGTCAGCCCGGATGGAACGACCTTCCACTTCGCACGCACCCAGCGAGCGGACGCCGGGCAGCCCTTCGGTCCGCTTCAGGTCGTGCCGGAGCTGGACGCGGCCTGCGCGTCGCCCGACGAGGCGCGCACCATCGACGTGAGCCGGGACGGGTTGCGCGCCTACGTGAGCTGCGACGACGGAAGCGGCGCCGCCCAGCCGCTGCAGCTCTTCACGAGGGCGAGCAGGACGGCAACGTTTGCAGCCCAGAAGTCACAAGGCGACACCCTCGGAGGCAGTGTCGCACTCTCCGCGGACGAGCTCTCGGCGTATTCGAGCGCGTACTCCAACCCCGGCGCGGCGCTGGTGGCCACGCGCGGCAGCCGGCTCGTGGCGTTCGGACCCGCCGCTCCGATCCCGGGGCTCGAGACCGTCGACGTGATCGCTCCGGATGTCTCGGACGACGGCCTGGTTCTCTTCGGCGGCCTCGGCGGGCAACAGCTCGTCATGGCGACCCGCAGCAACGCAGCAAGCTCCTTCGGCGCCCCCCAGAACCTGACCATTCCGCAGGACATCGCCGGCGCCCCCCACATCACGCACGACTGCCATCGCCTGTATTACGTCGGATACACCTACGGATCGCCCGACGACTTCGCGGTGTACGTGATGAGCCGCTAGCGTTGCGACGCGGGATTCACCCGGCGCGGAATCGCTCGCTCCGGAGTGAGCTTCGCCGTCAGTCGTCCAGCGCCCACTCCTGCCAGTCCTCCGGCCCCTGCAGCCGGAAGCGCGTGTGACTGAACGACATGGCCAGAAGCATGCCCGGTCCCGTCCACCTCGGGCTCTGTCGGGTGTGCTGTGGCGTGTGCTTCAAGTTCGGCTCGTTCGTGTGCTGCGGCGCCGGCAACCAACGGTGGATCCGGCGCCGACGAACAGTACGCGCGCCTGGCTGCGGCGTCGACTCGCGCACGAGGTCGCGCCGGGGCGATCGCGCGGCATCACCGTCCCGCAGGCGACGGCAATCAAGGCGAGCGCGAGCGCGGCGAACGACAAGGCGATGCGCGTTCGATGCTCGGTCACATCACATGCACGGACACGCTGCGGGAGTGCAGCGTTGGGTATGGGCCGGAGCAGCGTCCCCTACGGCGCGAACCGCGCAATGAACATGCCCACCGGTCCGGGCGCTTCGCGCACGAGCGGTGCCGCGTTGCCGCCGTAGCTGCCCAGCACTGCGCTCTCGCCTTGCGGGTTCACGGCGATGACGTCGGCGGCCTGCGTTCCGGATCCCTCTCCGATGCGGAGGCTCCAGATCCCGCGGCCGTCCGGACCGAGCTTCGCGACGTAGCCGCGCATGGAGCTCGCGGCGACGAGCGCACCCGCACCGAAGTCCAGGCTGCCGAGGAAGCGTCCCGCCATCAGCACGTTGCCGTCCGGGTCGGTCGCGATGCTGTGATCCCACCCCATGTCCCTGCGGGCATAGAGGCCGCTCCAGACGAGCTTCAGCGAGTCGTCGAACTTTGCCAGGGTGGACCAGTCCTCGAGAGCTGGTGCGTGGACGGGCGGCACGAGCATGCCGGTACCGAAGTCCGTTCCTTCGTCGGTCGAGGTGCGGAGCACGATGGATCCGTCGGGGCCCGCGGCGAGCGCCCTGCCGTACGTATCGACCTTGCTCGGGAACGTGCGAGCCAGAATCGGAGCACCGCTTGCGTCCAGCTGCAGCAGGAACGCGGCGCTGATCGCGCCGCCGGGCTCCAGCACGTATTCGCCGATGCCCACTGGAGCGTACACGCTGCCCGTGATCGCCACGCCGCCGGATGGGAGCGACAGGAACGAGCCCACGGTGCCGATACCCGTGCCGCCCAGGCCGTGCGCCCACACCACGTCACCATCCGGCGTGAGCCGCACCACGTACAGACCGTCGTGACCCGACGCGACGAGCGTCTGGCCCATGATGTCGACCGTCCCCTTGAACGAGCCGCCGACCCAGATCTCGCCGCCACTGCCGGTCGCCACGTGGATGTCGCGGCGCTCCGACTCCCAGCTCCGCACCCAGAGCGTCTTCCCCTGCGAATCCAGCTTGACCAGGAACATCCCCTGGCCCTGCGTGCAGAGCGGGCCGGTGCCGAAGTCGACGGGCTCGTCGAAGGCTCCCGCGAGCACGACGTTGCCGTCACTGTCGCCCGCCATGCTCCGCATCACCGCGTTGGAGCCGAACTCGCGGCTGTAGAGGGGATTACAGTCCGCATCGTAGCCGGCGACGAACACGCCCGAGCCGGGCTGAGCGTCGTCCGACTCCGCGCGGAGGGTTCCGGTACCCAGGTCGGCCGTGCCCATCATGGTTCCCGCGATCGTGACCGCTCCGCTGGCGCTCTCGGCGATACCGACGCTTCCGCCGGGTTGGTTCACGGCAAAGGCCCGCGCGCAGAGTACCGTGGGCGCGGGAGGAGCTATGGGAACGTCGGATGCGTCGGAGCGCGCCGTCGCGTCCGTGGCGTCGGTGCTGGGCAGAGCGTCCGCTGCGTCCACCCCTGCGCCGCCGTCGTCATCGGGCGGCGTCGCGTTGCCTGCCTCGGGGCTTGCACCCTGCACAACAGCCGCGGGCACCCCCGCGCACGAGCCGGCGAGCAACCCAAGCACCAACAAGGCCAGGCCAACGCCCTGGCTCCAGATTTTCACGGCTTTGTACCCCCACAACCCTGGCAGGCAACGTAGCCACGATCAGGACGGAAGCAATGCGCAGGCTTGGGTCCCTGAGCACGTTGCGTGTACGGTGCGGGCCATGACGAAACGGGTCGTGTTCGTGTGCCTGCTCCTGGCGGCGTGCTCGAAGGAGAAGCCGTCGGCCACCGCGAGTAGCAGCGCACCGACGGCGAATCCGCGCGCGAGCGCCGCGCCGCCGGCAACAAGTGCGCAGACCGCGGCGGCGAGCGCGAGCGCTGCAAGCGCTGCACTGGACGCGCCGAGCGCGAGCGCCGCGGCTGCGCCGCCCACGACGCCGAAATCGCCGAAGTCGCTGGCCGACTTCCTGCCGGCGTCGCTCGAGGGCACGCCGCTCCGCCACATGAACAACATGCTGCTCGGCGGACTGCCGGGCGGCGCGGCCATCGGCTCCTACCTGGACATGACGCACCGCAGGGCGATCAACATCAACCTGATGCCGGTCCAGGACGTCGCGACGGTGCGCGCCCAGCTCCACGGACTCAAGCCGGGGCAGACGAGGAAATCGCCGGCGGCGAAGCTGGCCATGAAGGCGTTCGCCGTGAAGGGCTTCACGGTCGTGCGCACCGAGTACCTCGACTCGAAGAAGTCGGAGGCCGAGGCGCTGCTCGTCGACAAGGTCAACGTCCGGCTCAGCGTCGATCCCGCATCCGATCCCGACGAGTCGGTCAAGCTGATCAAGCAGCTCGACCTGCCGGGGATCGCGGCCTTCGCGAAGAAGAAGATGTAACACCGGCGTTCAGGGCGCCGGCACATCGCTCCCGCGCGGACCGGAGCAGAACTCCTTCTCCGTCAGCACGCCGTCGCCGTTTGTGTCACGCGCGTCGAACATCTGTTGCGGATCGCCACGCCAGTGCTGACGCGCCTTGAACTCGGAGCTCGAGACCGTTCCGTCGCCGTTCGTGTCGAACAGCTTGAAGTTCTCGACGCAACGCGGCCCCGCGCTTTGCTCCGTGCCGGCCGCCGGCGTGAGCGTGGGCGCAGGTGTGGGCGGAGGCACAGGCGGGATTGCCGGCGGGTTGTTCTCGGCGGTGCACGCCACCACAAGCAGCGCGCCTGCCGCGACCAGCGCGCAGCGTTTTCCGATTTCCCCCATGACCCTTGCTCCTTTTCCGATGCTGCCGCGGCCTCACCGCGACACCCGGAAACGGAGCAAAGCGCGTGCCGTTCGGGAACGTCGAGGCAGAATGCAACGGCGCGGGGAAACGCCACGGCGCGGGCTACGTCTGGCGCGGCGCCGGCGTGCGCCGGTAGCTGCCCAGGAGCGAGATGATGAACACGGCAAGCGCGACCATGCCGCTGTTCGCCGGCGTCCCCCACTCCCGCGCCGGCAACACGTACGCCGAAGCGAACAGCCAGATGGCCAGCGCCGTGTTCACGAAGCGGATCATCGACATTCTCGTCCCGACAACGCCGGCGCCGATGATGGCGGCGCCGACGAGCACGGCGTTGGCGAGCTCGGCGGTCGTGTGTGGCCACAGGAAGGCCGAGACGAATAGCCACGCACCGAGCGTAACGTTGACTATGCGGAAGTAGGAGAACAACTCGTCGCGCATGGCAGACACCTCCTTTTCGTTCCGGCGGCAGGTCGGCCGCCCCGACATGACGTGAAGCAGACGTCGTGCCAGCGCTCCGGAATGCCGAGAACGCGCGCCCCGGGATCGTCCGACAGCGAGCGATGAGAGGGCCCGAACGGACGCTTCGGTCATTGCGTTCTGTCGCCTGACTCTGCGGCCACGGCGAGTGCTGCGGCGCGGAACCGGTCCAGGCGCGCCAGCGCTTCATCCACGGCTGCCTGTCCGCCGCATTCGGCGGCTTCCGCGCCGGCGAGTGCGCGCTCTGCAGTGGCGACAACCGCGCGCAGACGCCCGCGCACCTCGAACTCGAGCTGGCGGCGGCTCTCGAACACGCGGTCGTTCAGGTCGCCGACCACGCGCGAGCTGTTCGTTTCGACCAGCCGCTGCACGAACGCCTGCCCGTCGCGGCGCACCGCGTTCTGCGCCGCGCGCTCCGGCCGCAGCACGTCGCCGAGCCAGGTGAAGAACGGCGGCGTCGCGAGCGACATGTGGCTGAAGAAATAGTACGCGCTGCGGAAGCGGAAGCCGGTCTCTTCCGGCAGGTCACCGAGCGAGCCCCCCGGCAGCCGACCGTCCGTGCGCAGTCGCGCAAGGAACTCGTTGGCGTGCGCGATGAACCGATGCCCGAGCGTGCGGTACATCTCTTCGACTTCCGGACGCAGTCGCTGCATCCAGCCTTCCGCCTCGGCGCGGACGATGTCCTGCGCGAGCGAGAGCGTCGCGGCGCGAAGCTTTGGACCGCGCCTCGGCTCGAGGCCGCCGACGGACTCGCCGAGTCGCGCCTGGCAGCGCGGCAGGGCTTCATCGACAAACCGGCGGCGTTCCGCCTCCAGGCGCTCCGAGACGCTCTTCTGCTCCGCCTGCAGCAGGAACCCGAGCTCGTGCAGCGCGCGCTCGGCATCCGCGATGCAGCTCTGCACCGCGGCAACGCGCGCGCGCGTTTCTTCGATAGGGCTCGTCAGCGCGCGGCGCTGCTCGTCGATGTCGGCGACGAGGCGCTTCGCAAGAGCGCCGGTTCCGCGCTCGGCGGCGCGTTGGACGAGAGCGCCGCCGTGCTCGCCCGCCAGCGAGCCGAGACGCTCGACGAGCGCGCCCCAGTCGCGTGTCGCGGCCCCGTGCTCGAGCACTTTTCGTGCGCTGATTTCCAGGATGGCGGGCTCGGCGCCCAGCCGATCGCGCAGCACCCCGGTCGTGAAGGATCGCGCTTCCGCAAGGTCCGCCGCGGAGTAGCGGTCCGCCTTGGCCAGCACGAACAGCACGTGCTCGACGCGCCCGGCGATCTCCTCGACCAGAGCCAGCTCTTCGCGGGAGATGGGCGGGTCGGCGCCCAGCACGACGATCGCCGCGTCCACGTGCGGCACGAACGCGCGGGTCTCCGCCGTGTTGCCTTCGAACACCGAGCTGATGCCGGGCGTATCCACCAGGCACATGCCCGACTCGAGGAGCGGCGAGGGCAGCATCACCTCGACGCCTCTCACCGCAAGGCGGTTCTGCGGGTTGGCCTTCTCCGAGACGAGCTCGGCAACGCGCTCGATCGGCAGGGCTTCCCAGTCGCGATCGTCGATGCGGGCGCGCGCGCTGCGCGTGCCGTGCCGCACGATCGTCACAACGGACGTCACCGGCGCCACACCGACCGGCAGGAGCCCTTCGCCCAGCAGCGCGTTGATCAGCGTCGATTTGCCGCGCTTGAACTGGCCGAGCACCGCCACGTAGAAACGCCCCTCGCGGACTCGCTCCGCCAGCACCTCGGCGTCCGCCGCGATCTCCGGCGAGCCTGCCCCGGTCGCGAGCCCGCGGAGCGTGCCGAGCGCCGCGGCCGCGTCGCCGGCGTCCGCGCGCCGTCGCCTGCCCGGAGGATCGCGCTCGGGATCCATGCGCGCCGGCTAGCACGCGTCCGGGCTCGATCCAAGCGGCGCACCCGCGCGCCAGGGGAAGCGTCAGCCGCGCCGTCGCTGCCCCGTCGAACCAGCCAGGCTCAGCGCACGAAGATCCAGCCAGGCTTGGTGTTGAGGTTGCCGCCGCGGCAGTCGTTGTAGCAGGAGTACCAGCCGTTGCCGGTGAGGCCGTACAGGCCGGTGGGGGCGTCGTCGATGTCGCGGAAATGGAACCGGGTCGAGAGATCCGCCAGCCCGAACCAGTTGAACATGACCGGAGCGTTCGCGCCGGAGCAGGTGCCCTTCAACGTCGTGGGAGCGCCCCAGTTCTTCTGCGCCGTGTAGTAATTCGGCTCGAAGTTGGCGTTCACGAACATCTTGTACGCGCTGTCGCCCGTGCCCCAGCTGGGAGCGCCGCCGGCAAGCTTCGTGTAGCTGCCCCACATCACCTCGAGGAACTGGAGGTTCGTTCCGTCGGACTTGCGGACGTTCAGCGAGTACGGCTGGTAGTAGTCCGTGACGCCGCCGGCTGTCTTCACAACCCAGCCGAAGGGCGCGGTCTCGCTTGTGCCGTTGGCGCAACTGGTGTTGGTGTTGCCATTCGCGGAGCGGCCGATCAGCGTCCAGCCGCCGTTGTTGGTCACCATGTCGCAGTAGACCTGGACCTGCGTGATCGCGCCGCCCGTGGGGTAGATCGTGTAGAGACCGCTCGGGAGCCCGGGGTTCGCGAGGATCATCGTGTTGCAGCTCGTGTAGTGACAGTTCTCGTTCAGATTGCCGTCACAGTTGTCGTCGGTCAACGTCGAGCAATCCTCCGTCGTCGGTACCACCTGGCCGGTGCAAGCGCCGTAGCCCGTGCCGGTGCTGTTGCAGGTCTTCGTACCGCCGTGGCAGATGCCCACGCCGTTCGTCCCGCTCGGACCCGTGTAACAGGAGGTCGTCGAGCCCGGGTTGCACACGCAGCCCGCCGACGACTCGTTCACCTGACCGTTGCAGTTGTCGTCGACCGAGGTCGCGCAGTCCTCGGACGCGGCGGGCGTCACCTCGCCCGTGCAGGCGCCGTAGCCCTTGCCGTCGCTGTTGCACGTCTGGGTGCCGCCGTGGCAGATGCCGACATTCTGGGTACCGTTCGGTCCTGTGTAGCAGGCCTGCGTCGCGCCCGGGTTGCACACGCAGCCCGCCGACGCCTCGTTCACCTGACCGTTGCAGTTGTCGTCGACGGAGGTCGTGCAGTCCTCGGACGCCTTGGGTGTCACTTCACCCGTGCAGGCGCCGTAGCCCGTGCCGGCGCTGTTGCAGGTCTGCGTGCCGGCCTTGCAGATACCCACGCCGGCGGTGCCGGTCGGCCCACCATAGCAAGACTGTGTCGATCCAGGCGTACACGTACAGCCCGCGGACGCTTCATTGACCTGACCATTGCAGTTGTCGTCTACGGGCGTCGAGCAGTCCTCGGACGCTTTGGGCGTCACGTCGCCGGTGCATGCGCCGTAGCCCTTGCCGTCGCTGTTGCAGGTCTTGGTGCCGGCGGTACAGATGCCCACGCCCTCCGTGCCGTTCGGGCCCGTGTAGCAGGACGCCGTGGTGCCGGGCATGCACACGCACCCCGCGGACGACTCGTTCGCCTGCCCGTTGCAGTTGTCGTCCGCAGCGGTGGTGCAGTCCTCCTGCGCTGCCGGCGTTACGTCGCCGGTGCAGGCCCCGTAGCTCATGCCATCGCTGGCGCAGGTCTTCGTGCCGGCCTTGCAGATGCCGACACCTTCCGTCCCGCTCGGACCGGTGTAGCAGGACGCGGTCGAATTGGGTGTGCACACCTGACCGGATCCGCCCGTGCCGCCGCTGCCCGACGTGCCGCCGCTGCCCGCGCCGCCGTCCACGCCGCCGCTGCCCGACGTGCCGCCGCTGCCCGCGCCGCCATCGACGCCGCCGCTGCCCGACGTGCCGCCGCTGCCCGACGTGCCGCCGCTGCCCGACGTGCCGCCGCCGCCCGACGTGCCGCCGCCGCCCGACGTGCCGCCGCCGCCCGACGTGCCGCCGCCGCCCGACGTGCCGCCGCTGCCCGACGTGCCGCCCGCGCCAGCCCCCGAATCACTTCCCGCCGTGCCGCCGCTTCCGCTCGGGCTCGAGCTCGCCCCGGAGCACCCCAGTACGACACTGCACAACGCCACGCCCAGCCAGCCGGAAGTCCGCATGGCGGCAACGTAGCTGGGTCACCTCGGCGGGCGTATGGCTGTTTTGGAGACACCGCCCCTTTTCCCCGGGCGATTGTGGGGGCATCATCTTCGCAACGATGAGAGGAGGCGACAGGCGAGCACCCCAGAACCTCGGCGATCCGCCGCGGGGGCTCCGGTCCGCGTCGCTGGTGATCGGGAGTTCGGAATACGTCGTGCTGAGCTTTCCGGCCGGCGCGCGACCGCAGGTTCCCGGCCTGTCCCGTGCCGAGTCGGACGTGCTGTGGGCGGCAGTCGACGGCCTGAGCAACGTCGAGATCGCTGCCGCGCGACGCCGCTCGGTGTTCACGATCCAGAACCAGCTCTCCACGGCGTGCCGCAAGCTCGGCGTCTCGTCGCGCACCGAAGCGGCGCTGAAGCTCGCTCGGCTCGAGCTCGGAGCATGACGCTTCGGTAGCAGGGTCAAGTGAAGCGCGACCTCATCAACGTGATCGAAGCGGCCTACGCCGAGGCCGAGACGGAGCAGAGCTGGCTCGCGGGCATTGCCGCCGCGGCGCGCCCGGTGCTGGATACGGGCCTGGGCACCGTCTCGTACACCTTCGATCTTCCAGCCCAGCGCCCAGTTTGCAGGACGTTCCTCGCTCTCGGCGATGACCCGGAAGCCCTCACGTCCTGTGTCCTCGAGATGCACGCGGAAGCGGAGCCGGACGTGATCGTGCGCGCCTTCAACACGAACCTTGCGGCCACGTTGAGCAGTTTCATCGGGGAAGACCTCGACGAGGTGCCCCAGGCCGGCCCGAAGCTGGCGTATTGCGGCGCGAGGGACACGCTCGGGGTGGTCGCGTACGACCAGAGCGGCGCGGGCGTGTGCCTGAGTACGATGTTCGCGAGCCCACACACCCTCTCGCCATCGGAGCACCGCACCTGGCTCCGCATCGCTGCGCACCTCGGCGCGGGCTTCCGCCTGCGCTGGCGCGACGGCCCGCGGACTGAGGCCGTGCTCGACCCGGGCGGGAAGCTCCACGACGCGACCGGACCCGCGCGCGATCGCGAAGCGCAGATCGCCCTGCGGCAGGCCGCCCGGGCGATCGATCGAGCCCGCGTCCAGCGCAGCAGAGATCCGGACGAAGCCGTCGCCATCTGGCGGGGGCTCGTCTCGGCGCGCTGGTCGCTGGTCGACCGTTTCGAATCCGACGGCCGCCACTTACTCATCGCGAAGGAAAACCGGTTCCAGACACCCGATGTGCGACCGCTCTCCGAGCGCGAGCGGCAAGTGGTTTCGCTCGCCGCGCACGGTCGTTCGAACAAGCTCATCGCCTACGAGCTGGGCATCGCCGTCGGCACCGTCAGCACGCTGCTCACCCGCGCCGCGCGCAAGCTCGGCGCGAGCTCCCGCACCGGGTTGATCGCCGAGTGGCAGCGGTTGGAGCGGGAAGCCGACGACGACACGACGGAGTGAGCGCGCTGGTAGACGCCGTCCGCGAAAGTCCCCTTGCCGGGCGCCGTTGTGCAGGTGGGCGCATATCCCACCTGTGTGTTGCCATGGGATGTCGCAGACCTCCGCGCGACCTCGACGGAGGGTCGCGCGAGGGAGTAACATCCGCCAAAGATGGGAGTGTCGACGGCAGTCGTCGACCGTGCCCGCGCCCGGGTCGGGAGCGTGGTGTGCGGCAAGTGGCGCATCGAGCGCGTGCTCGGTGTCGGCGGCATGGCCGCCGTGTACGCCGCCGTGCATCGCAACAACAACCGCGTCGCGATCAAGATGCTGCATCCCGGCATCGCGATCGATCACGACATCCAGGCGCGCTTCCTGCGCGAGGGCTACGTCGCCAACACCGTCGACCATCCGGGCGCAGTCCGGGTCCACGACAACGACGTGACCGACGACGACGTGCCCTTCCTGGTGATGGAGCTCATCGAAGGCGAGTCGCTGGAGGACCGGGCCCTGCGCCTCGGCCCGCGGCTGCCGCTGCCGGAGTTGCTGGCGATCACCGATCAGCTCCTCGACCTGCTGGTCGCGGCCCACAGCAAGAAGATCATCCACCGCGACCTGAAGCCGGACAACTTGATGCTCACTACGGAGGGGCGTCTGAAGGTGCTCGACTTCGGCATCGCGCGGCTGCGCGAGATGTCGGGACAGGACGGGCGCGGCACGGCAGCCGGCTCGTTCATGGGGACGCCGGCGTTCATGGCGCCGGAGCAGGCGCGCGGCCGCTGGAGCGAGGTGGATGTCCAGTCGGATCTCTGGGCCGTCGGCGCGACGATGTTCGCACTGCTCACCGGCCACAACGTCCACGAGGCGGAGACCGTCAACGACCAGCTGGTACTCGCAGCCACGACGCCCGCCCCGTCGATCGCCAAACACCGGCCGGACCTGCCCGACGCCGTCGTCAAGCTGGTGGACCGCGCGCTGGCGTTCAAGAAGGAAGATCGCTGGCCGGATGCGAAGGCCATGCGCGCCGCACTGCGCGAGATCGCCACTGAAGTCCCATTCGCCGAGAATCTCAGCGTGCCTCGCATCCGCATCACGGTCGAAGGCGCCGATCGCGAGGCGGACACGCTCGCCGCACCGGCCGATGTGCTCAGCCAGATCACCGGCGGCGCGCGCGCCGACGCGGGAATCACCGCCGCCGCCGTCACCTCGGCGCGAAACCCCTCGACCCCGCCGCGCATGTCACGCAAGGCGATCGGCGCAGTAGCAGCAGCCGTCGCGATCGTCGCGCTCGTCGCCGTCCTGGCAGTGGGGCGACGCAGCGGCCAGCCGACGCACGCGGCGGAGGAGCCGACGCCTGTCCAGCACCAAACCGCGGCCGCACCCGCCGTGCCAGCGGCGAAACCGGCGTCGCCCGGGACGCCGCCGCCCGACGTGACGCCGGCGGAATCGGCAGAGCCGGCCCCGAGCGCCGAGCCGCAAGCGGTCGCGCCGCGGCGCAGAGCGCGGTCGCATGCACATCGCGCGAAGCCCGCCGCCACTGCAACACCCGCAGCCAAGCCCGCACCCAAGCCGAAGTCCACCCAGCCCGATCTCTTCAATAGCCGCTACTGACGTGCGCGCCGCCTTCTCCGCCAGCCTCGTCTGCATCCTGCTCGCCGCTCCCATCGCGAGCGCGCAGGCGCGTGACAGCGCCACGGCCGAAGCGCTGTTCCGCGCGGGGCGCAAAGCCGCAGAGAAGGGCGACTATGCCACGGCGTGCGCGCGCTTCCGCGAGAGCAACCGCCTCGACCGCGAGCCCGGAACAGTGTTCAACCTCGGCGACTGCAACGAGAAGATCGGCAAGCTCGCCAGCGCCTGGCAGCGCTTCCGGGAGGTCATCCAGATCCTGCCACCCAGCGATCCGCGAGTGCCGGTGGCTCGAGAGCGCGCCACGTCGCTCGAACACCGCGTGCCGCACCTGACACTGCGCGTTGCACCAGGCACGCCCGCCGGCGTCATCGTGCTGCGCGACAAGACCGAGCTTGGCTCGGCAAGCCTGGGGCTGTCGCTACCCGTCGATCCTGGCGAGCACGTCGTGGACGTGCGCACTCCTGGCCACGCCGACAAGCACTACACGGTCTCGCTCGGCGAGGGCGAAACGCGCGAGCTGGTGGTCGAGTCCGGACCCGTAGTCGACGCGCCCGGCGCGTTCTCGCAGCCGCTGCCAAGCGGCGCACCGCCGCAGCAGGA
This sequence comes from uncultured delta proteobacterium, assembly GCA_963826085.1. GTDB lineage: Bacteria > Myxococcota_A > Polyangia > Polyangiales > Polyangiaceae > CAWDXG01. The sequence goes on from CAWGVN010000001.1 coordinate 2,491,130, forward strand.
TCGCGGAACGGGCGGCAGCGGCCTGCGCACCGCGGGCTTCGTCATAGCGGGGGTCGGCGCCGCGGGCGTCGCGATCAGCCTGGTGCTCGGCGCGATGGTGCTGTCTCGCAAGGGCGTCGTCGACAGCCACTGCGCGAACAAGCGTTGCGATCAGCAGGGCCTCGACGCGGCGAGCGCGGGGCGGACGCTCTCGACGGCGAGCACTGTGTCGTTCATCGCCGGCGCGGTGTGCGCCGGCGTCGGCGTCACGCTGATCCTGACGCACAAGCCGCACGAACAGACCGCGCTGGAGGCGCGGCCCGTACCGGGAGGCGCAACCTTGGGCGTCGGAGGTCGGTTCTGATGGGGTGGCGATACGGAGCTCTGGGCGCGGTGCTCGTGGGTGCGCTATCCGCAGCCGCGTGCGCGTCGATCGTCGGTGCGGACTTCAACGGGCTCGGACCGGAAGCGGACGCGGCGGCAACCGGCGGCACTGCCGGCGCAGGAGGCGGCGGGTCGGGCGTGGGCGGCACCGGCGCAACTGCGGGCAGCGGCGGGAGCTCGGCCAGCGGCGGGACGTCCGGGACCGGTGGTAGCGCCGGCGCGACCGGCGGAACCGCCGGCAGCGGCGGCACGGCGGCAACCGGTGGCACCGGCGGAACCGGAGCAATAGGCGGAACCGGCGGAACGGCCGCGACCGGCGGAACCGGCGGTACAGGCGGCACTTCCGGAACCGGCGGTACAGGCGGCACTTCCGGAACCGGCGGTACAGGCGGCACTTCCGGAACCGGCGGTACAGGCGGCGCTTCCGGAACCGGCGGTACAGGCGGAACAGGCGGCACCGACGCCGGCGGCCCGCTCGTCGTCATCAACGAGGTCCGCGCGCTGGGCGGCACCGACTACGTCGAGCTGAAGAACATCGGCGCAGGCAATGCCGATCTCGGCGGCTGGGGCGTCACCGATGCACAGGGCGTCAACGGCGCCCCCAACTACAACACGGCGCTCTACTTTCCCAAGGGAACCACGCTCGCTCCCGGCAAGTACCTGCTCGTCCTCGCGCAACAGACCTCCACTGGGGGACCGCAAACGAGCTGCCTCGGCTACACGTCCACCTGCTGGTGGGCAACGTTCGGGATCTCCGGAAGCGGCGAGCGCGTCTACCTGATCGACAGCCACAACAGCTACGACTCGTTCGTCGACTACCCGACCAACACCGTGGACGGCCAGACCTGGGGCCGCCTCCCCGACGGCACCGGCAACTTCGCCCTCAACCTCCCCACGCCCGGCGCCAAGAACCAGAAGTACCCGTAGCCCTCAGAACAGCCCGATGCTGAAGTGGAACGCACCGAGGTCCTCCCAGTACCGCTGGTTCTTCCGGTTCGGGTCGATCTGGTCGAGCACGCGTTCGATGTTGAAGCCGTAGTCGAAGGCAAGCGGACCGATCGGCGTGGCGATGCGCAGGCCCGTACCGACCGCGTAGCGGAGCCGCAGGTTTTCCATCACCTTCTTCGGGTCGGTCCACAGGTTGCCGGTGTCGAGGAAGAGAGCGGTCTGCACCGTCTTGGTGATCGGAATGCGCAGCTCCATGCGCGGATTCACGAAGAAGTCGCCGCCGCGGATCACGACCTCGTCGAGAGTGAGCGGCGTGGCGGGGTTCTGCGGATGCAGCAGCTCCTGCGCCACGTCCTCGGGCACCAGCGAGTCCTGCAGGAAGCCGCGTATGCTGTCCACGCCGCCCAGGAAGAAGAGCCGGTCGGGATACGTCTGCGAGCACTTGCCGAGCGCGATCGTCGCATTCGGATCGCGGCAGGGCGTGAGCAGCTGGTAGTTGTATCCCCAGCGGAAGCTCGCCGCGAGCGCCAGTCCCTTCTTCGAGAGGCGGATGTAGCCCGCAAGCTGGTTCTGGAACCGCAGGAAGTCGCTGGTCGTCGCGGCGAATACGTCCGTGGAGCCGCCGGCGCTGGCGGCCGTGTCGCCCACCGGATTGGCGCGCACGTGCTCCACGCTCGCCGACAGCAGCGTGCCGTGCGTAGCATCGAACGGGTTGTCGCGGCGATCCCAGGTGAAGCCGATGCGCTGCGCGATCGCCAGACTGGTGCCCTGCGGAACGCGGAACGCGTTGCGCAGGTTCTGGTTGTTCTGCACGTACTTCTTGAGCGCGTCCTTCTGCTTGTTGCCGAAGATCTCCGCCGTGTTCAGCTCCAGCGAGCCACCGATCTGCGCGGAGAACTGCCGGCTCGGGCGGAAGATGAGCGTGAGGATGCCGGCGTCCTTGGTCAGGCCGTAGTCGCGTGAGTTGTCGCGCACGTCCACGCCCTCGACGCTGAACGGGAACAGCGGGCCGAGCCCGATCTCCGGGAACTGCACGGTGGCGGTGTTCTGGCGTTCAAGACGCTGGCCCACGTCGAGCTCGTCGTACTTCTGCCTCACGTCGTTCTCGAGGATCAGCGCGTTCGGCAGATAGCCGAGCTGCACGCGCAACGTGAGCTGGATCGCCTCGCCGCCGAGGTTCCTGTGGCCGTACTCGAACGTGATGCGCAGACCTTCGCCGGTGCTCACGCCGGGACGCACATCGAGGTACTGGGGCAGGCGTTCCTGCACGGTGATGATGACGTTCTTTTCCTTGGCCGGAACGTACGGATCCTCGAACCCGACCGTGACGCTGGAGAACACGCCCAGGGTCGCCAGTCGCTCCTCGGTCTTGCGCACGTCGCTGCGCCGGTAGGGCTGGCCGACTTCGAGCGCCACGCGGCGGCGGATCAGGCTCTCGCTGGTACGCTGCGCGCCGCGGATGATGATGCCCTTGACGCGCACCTGTTCGCGCTCGCTGATGATGAAGCGCACGCGCGCGCGCGTGCGATCAGGCGAGAAGTCGAGCGCCGTCTCCACCTGCGCGAACGCGTAGCCCTGCTCGGCATAGGCATCGAGGATGCGCCGGCGCGCCTTCTCCAGCTCGCCCTGCGAGACCGGCGCGCCGAGCTCGAGGTCCGCGACGTCCTCGAGCTGTTTCTCGTAGAGCGCTTTGTTGCCCTCGAAGGCGATGTCGTAGAGCCGCGTCTGCGGGCCGAGCTTGATCGGGATGTGCAGCACGACATTGGGCTCGCAGCTGATGCCCTTTGCCGGATTGGGCACGCAGGCCAGCGCCGGATCGGGCGGCGGCTCGGGCAACGGCAGGCCGTTCTCGTCGTACTGGCAGGTCGTCTTGGGGCGGATGCGCGGCCCCACCGGGATGCAGCGCCCAGGCGGCGAGCGCAGGCTGCAGCGACGCCGGAGCAACTGCGCGGGGCCGACCATCGCCGAGAGATAGCCCTCCGAGCGGTAGAGATCCGAGAGGTGCTTGATGGCGCGGTCGTAGACCTCCGGCACGTAGGTCTTCCAGGGATTGAGCTGGAACGGCACCACGCGCGAGCCGGTCGTGCCGCGCGGCCCGAAGACCTGGTCGACCACGCGCGGATTGACCGAGCCCAGGATGTCCGCGCCGGGCAGCTCTTCGGACAGAAAGCTGTCAATCTCGCTGCCGACGTCCGTCGGCTTGCGTTTGCCGGTGAGGCACGGGTACTCGCGCCGCTCCACCAGCACCGGCAGATGCTCGCGCACGACGAAGACCAGATCGTGAACCGCGGCGCCGGGCTCGCCGCGTTCGTGCGGCTCGACCTCCACGTCGAGAAAGCTGCGTTTGACGTAGTAGTCCTTGACGCGCTGGGCCAGCGTCGCTGGCGATCGATCCTCGCTCTTGTCCAGATCGAGCGCCTCTTCCAGCTCGGAAGCGTCGAAGTGGCGGTTGCCCTCGAAGCGCAGGTTCATCAGGGGGCCGGCGCGCACGATGACCTGGAGCCAGCTCTGGCCCGTCTTCGTCTGGAGGATGCGGTGCTCGACGGCAGCCCGGAACCAACGCCGCGACTGCAGTTCCTTTTCGAGCTCGCGGTCGGCCGCGTCCAGGCGTTCCTGATCCATGCGATCGCCGGCATGCACGGCATAGCTGGAGAGCACGTCGCCGATGCCCGGCGCGCCTTGTGGCGAGAGCGCGAAGCTCACACCGACCAGCGGTCGCGCCGGACCGGGGTGCACCGTGATGAGCAGCACGACCTGCATCGGATCGTCCGTGTCGATCACGTCGAGGTCGGCCCTGGACGTCGGGAAGCCATGACGCGCGTAGTAGGCCCGGATGCGCTTTGCGATCTCCAGCAGGTCGGGCGCGGTGAGCTCGCCGCCGGCGTGCACGTCGGCGGCGCGCAGCGTGTCCTCCTCGTCGAGCACGCCGCCGAGCAGCTTGACGCTCTCGATGATCCGGCGCGGCAGCACCACCAGGCGCAGGAGCACGCCATCGCCTTCAGGCAGCGCCTCGGCCCGCGCAGTGGCGTAGCGCCCGGTGTCGGTGAGCTCGCGCATCGCCCGGCGGGCCAGCTCGATGGTGAGCGGGTCGCCGACACGCACGCGCTCGAGCCGCACCTTCTGGACCCAGCGCCCGCCGGCGGTGACCACCTCGATGCGGACGATACGCTTGCCTGCCAGATCGCCGAGCTCGGGCGGGGGCGAGAGCTTCGGGATCGCCCCGGCGGCGGCGCCGGTGGCCTGCTCCTCGCCGGGTTCCTGGGCCAGCACCAGGCCGGACAGCAACACCGCGACGAGACCCACGAGCAGGGCCAGACAGCGGCGGAGGCGCGCCCGATGCGCACGGTGCTGGCGAGGGCGGGGGGCGCGGCGCATCGACCTCCTTCTTACACCCGACGGCCCAACGGATAGGCGAAAGCCGCAACAAACGAGCGCTTCGGGGGCCGGTGGTCTAGGATCCGCTCCACTTATGGGCCGGAGCAGCAAAGCCCCCAAGTCCCCTCCCCGCCGCCGGAGCCGCGTCAAGCAGGTGCTGCTGGGCCTGGGGATCGGACTGCCCGCGCTGGCGCTGGGCCTGTTCATCGCCGCGAACAAGGTGGAGTGGGTGGGGCCGCTGATGGCGGACTCGCTGCGGGCCGTGGTCGGGACCCGGGCGGTCGCCCGGCTGGAGGATTTCGCGTACGGCGTCGAGGACGACTGGAACCGCGTCTGGAAGAAGAACGAGAAGCCCAGGGCCTACTGGCAGGTGCCGAGCGCCCACAAAAAGCCGCGCCACCGCGCGAAGAAGGTCGCCGACAAGGGCCCGCCGCCGCTGCCTCCGTTCCAGCCGAAAAACGTCGGCCCGATGCACAAGAGCTGGTCGGCGCCGGGTGACGGCGTGTGGGTCGCGATCGACGATCCACGCCATCCGGACGACGACCCGCACATGTTCAAGACGCTCATCCATCCCGACCAGAACCGCTCCTGGGCGGAGCTGTTCGTGGTGGCGATCGATCTCAGGCGCACCGACGTGAAGCTGGTCGCCGGCAGCCGCGAGCCGCAGAGCAACACCACCGAGGGCAAGAAGTACGAGCGGCCGGCGGAGATCGCGAAGCAGGACCTGCCGAACCTCCTGGCGGCGTTCAACGGCGGCTTCAAGACCGAGCACGGCCACTACGGCATGAAGGTCGACGGCGTGACGCTCCTGAGCCCGCGCAAGCGCGCCTGCGTCGTGGCCGACTACAAGGACGACACGCTCAAGATCGGCGCGTGGAAGGATCTGGCCGACAGCGCGGACGACATGCAGTGGTACCGCCAGACGCCGGGCTGCATGTACGACCACGACAAGATGCACGTCGGCCTGCGGAGCGAGGACGCGACGGCGTGGGGCGCGACGCTCGACGGCGACACCGTCATCCGGCGCTCCGCCATCGGCATCGACAAGACCGGCAAGGTCCTCTACGTCGGCATCTCCAACCACACCTCGGCTCCCGCAATCGCCGAGGGTATGCACTTCGCGGGCGCCACCAGCGTGGCCCAGCTCGACGTGAACTGGTCGTACCCGAAGTTCGTGCTGTACCGCCCCGGCGACGACGGCAAGCTCGAAGCCAAGCCCCTGGCCGACGGCTTCGAGTTCGAGAAGGACGAGTACCTGCGCAAGCGCTCCCTGCGCGACTTCTTCTACCTGGTGCGCAAGGACAACGAGACCGCCCGGCGGTAGCGCCTGCGAGCGACGGCGAGCCCGCGGCGAGCGCAGCGAATCGCGTCGGGGTGCTTCGAGGGGCGGTGAGCCCCCTCGAGGAGGATTCCGGCGGGGGTGGGTGGGTGGGAGGAAGACAGGCTACGCTCCGCTCGTGCCGGAGCTGCCCGAGGTCGAGGTCACACGGCGGCGCATCGAGCCGCTGCTGGTGGGGCGCACGATCCGCCGCGTGCGCACCACGGCGGACAGCTACTTCTTTCTGACGCCTCCGGCGAAGCTGCGCCGCGCGCTGCGCGGCCGGCGCGTCACGGCGCTCGATCGCATCGGCAAGTACCTGCTCGCCACGCTCGACGACCAGAGCCGCCTCCTGATCCACCTCGGCATGACAGGGCAGCTCTTCAGCGCCGGAGCCAGCAGCGTGCGGCTGCTCAAAAAGACGGGACGCGCCGCGCTCGCGCCCGAGGCGCAGCGCGCGTTCAAGCCCGACCAGCACACGCACTTCGCTCTGGCCTTCGACGACGGCGGTCCCGACGTGCTTTTCCGCGACGTGCGGAAATTCGGCAAGCTCGCACTCCTCGCCGCCGGGCAGAGCGACCCGCGGCTCGACAAGCTCGGCACCGACGCGCTCGCCGCCGACGGCGCGCTGCTGTTTTCCGCTTCACGCCGGCGGAAGATCCCGATCAAGTCACTGCTGCTCGATCAATCCGTGCTCGCCGGCGTCGGCAACATCTACGCGGACGAGGCGCTGTTTCTAGCCGGAGTGCGCCCCACGCGCCGCGCCGCGCGCGTCACCCGCCGCGAGGCCGACGCCATCGTCGCCGAGCTCGAGCGCGTGCTCCTCCGCAGCATCGAGACCGGCGGCTCGAGCATCAGCGACTACGTCCAACCAGACGGCAGCGACGGCGCCTACCAGGACGAACGCCGCGTCTACGCCCGCGAAGGCGAACCCTGCCCGGATTGCGGCGCAGCCATCCGCCGCATCGTCATCGGCCAGCGCTCGGCGCACTATTGTCCCCGCTGTCAGCTATAGTCCGCTGCCATGACGCAGGACGAGGCAAAGCAGGCGGCGGCAGCGGCGGCACTCGAGCTGTTGCCCGAGGAAGGCGTGATCGGGCTCGGCTCGGGCTCCACGGCGAAGCTCTTCATCGATGGCGTGGGCAAGCTCGTCAAGGCGGGGCGCAAGCTGAAGGGCGTGCCCACCAGCGACGGCAGCCGCGCGCAGGCGCAGTCGCTCGGCATCGAGCTCTGCGACGACCAGGGACCGTGGGACATCGCGCTCTGCGTCGACGGCGCCGACGAGGTGAGCGCGGCGCTCGACCTCGTCAAGGGCGGCGGCGGCGCACACACCCGCGAGAAGATCGTCAACTTCTCGTCCCGCCAGAACATCATCATCGTCGACGACACCAAGCTCAGCGAGAAGCTGGGCCGCCGCTGGCCCGTCCCGGTCGAGGTGCTCGCTTTCGCGCACAAGGCGACGGCCCACGCGCTGGGCCGCTTCGGCGAGACGGGCCTGCGCCTCAGGGACGGCAAGCCGTGGATGACCGACGCGGGCAACTACATCTACGACGTGCGCGCCGGCGAGATCGACGACCCCGCCGCGCTCGACGCCGAGCTGCACCGCGTGCCCGGCGTGGTGGAGACGGGCCTGTTCATCCAGCGTGCGGACCTCGTGCTCGTGGCCGGCGCCGACGGAATCCGCCGCCTCGAGCGCGCCAGGTAGCCGCGCTAGAACCGCGCGCCCAGCCCGATACCGAGCGAAAGCGGATCGATCCGCAGCGCCGCGATCCGCTCGCCGTTCTGCTCGATTGTGGTCCTGAGCAGGTTCCAGCGAACGTCGGCGTTGACGAACAGGGCGGACGAGAGATTGACGTCGACGCCGAGCCCGACCGCCGGTCCAACGCTGGGCGTGAGATCGGTCGAGTCGAGCTCGCCGCTCTTCTCCCACGTGACGGTCACGTTGACGCCCGCGCCGAGGTAGGGATGGACGCGCCTCCACCAAGGTGGCCGGAGCTCTAGCAGCAGGTTGATCGGCAGCATCTCGACGGAGCCGAGGCTCCGGTAGCCGGCATCTTGCGTCAGATCGATCTCGTGCGACTCGGTCCGCGCGTCGAGCTCGACGCCGAGCCAGCGTCCGAGATGACGGCCGGCCGCGCCCTCGACCGTGATGGCGCTGTACACCTCGTAGCCGGGCGGGTCGGAGTGGTCCGACGAGCCGCTCAGGACGGCGCGAGCCGCGAGATACCAGGCAGGAGCGACGCTCTGGGCACGAGCGGACAGGGGCACCAGCAGCAGCGCGATCAGCAGCAGAAGACCAGCGAGTCGAGCCATGCACGGGTCCGGGCAAGCTCCACGCCACGCGGTTCGGTCTCGCAGACGGCGAAAACGCCGATGGATCGCTGGGTCCGCCGGAAGTGCGCGCGCACGTTCTGCGTTCCGCGGGGGTGGTGCTCCCCACCGCGGCGCGTCGATGGCGCGAGCCGCCGCTGGCGCGGCGGCGGTCCCTCACGGCCGTGCTCGGCCGGCCGCTCCCGGACGCGCATCACGTCGAGCCGGCCTGCGCGCGCCCGAGGGTCCCGACGTCGCAGCCGCCAAGCGTGCCCCGGCTGGGCGTCGGCGCAAGCCATCCAGCAGGCGTGGAAAATGGTGACTCGCGGGGCATCGCGCCCCGCGCCGCGGAAAGCGCCACGTCGACGCCGGCTTGCACGACCGCACATTCCGGGACAGAGCGAGCGAGGCCCGGCAGGGGATTTGCAACGCCGGACGGGATCACGGAGGCGACGATGCGAATAGACGAGGCTCGGCCTGTCCAGGCGTGTAATTGGAGCTACACTGCGGGTGTGACCGTACGGCGACTTCTCTCCGCCGCGGTCGGGGTCTCTGTGCTGGTGGTGGGCACGGCTGTCACCGCGAATGCATCGGCCCAGACCGCAAACACGAACCCGACGCGCGCCGAGGTTGCGCACAAGGTCGGACAGGCCGCGCGCGCAGCAGCCGATGCCGCCGACCAGGTCGCAGCCGGTGACCTTCCGGACTCCGCCGACCAGAACGCTCCGAGCCCGCTCGAGAAGGCGCGGCAGGGCGTCGTCGTGCTCGAGCGTCGTGGCAAGCCGCTCGGCGTCGGCACGGTGCTCGCCGGCGACGGCCGCATCCTCACGGCGCTCTCGCCGCTCACCCACGGCAACAACATCGATGCACGCTACGCCGACGGCAGCGTGTCCCGCGTGAAGGTCGGCCACTCGGATCGCTCGTGGGATCTGGCGTTGCTCGTCCCGCAGAACGGCCGCTGGAAGAAGGGACTCAAGGCGTCCAACCAGTCACCCACGCAGGCGGGTCTGTCGCTTCGGTCGTTCAGCCTCGTCGGACAAAAGAGCCTCGCGCTGGCGCGCACCATCGTGAAGGGCGAAGGCACGCTGCTCGGCGCCGACAGCGAGCTGTTGCCGGACGCGCTGGAGCTTGCGACCCACTTCAAGAACACGGACCTCGGCTCGCCGATCATCGACAACAAGGGCCGCGTCGTCGCGCTCATCGCGCGCGCCTGCGCGCCGGTTCCAAACGCGCCCTGCGCGCGCGTGCCGTACGGCGTGCCGGTCAGCGCGCTGAAAGCCTTCCTGCGCACCGTCCCGAAGAACGCCGTACCCCCCGCGCCGTGGCTCGGCATCCAGGGCGTGGCCGACGAGAGCGGCCCGGTGCACGGCGTGCGAATCGTCAGCGTGCATCCGCAGAGCCCGGCGGCTGCCGCCGGCCTGCACGGCAGCGGCGACGCCAGCCTGGCCGACGAGGTCGTGGCGGTGGACAGCAAGCCGGTCAGCACGCCCGAGGCCCTGGCCGAGCGCATCAACCAGAGCGCGGTGGGCGACAGCGTGGAGCTGCTTGTCTTCGGTCATGGCAAGTTCCGCCGAGTGACCGTCACGCTCAGAGCGGCCCCGGGCGCATCCGTCAAGAGCCATCTCGCTCCTCGGCACGGCGCGCATCACCGGACGCCCAGCCACCGGGCAGATCCGGGCTATTGAGCCGCTGTCCGGCGCCAATATGCGGCCGATCGAAAGCCGCGGATGATTTCGTTGACAGCGGCTCCGCCTGTTAGGAGGATACTCGCGGATCTTCTGGTGATTTTCGCGACGGCACTTCCGTGACAGGGCCCCTCCGTATCGAGGTCGCAGGCCAGACCGACGTAGGCCGGAAACGCAACCACAACGAGGACAACTTCGCGATTCTCGCGGAGTACGGCCTCTACGTGGTGGCGGACGGCATGGGCGGTCATGCGTCCGGCGAGGTCGCGTCGAAGATGGCGGTCGACACGCTGCAGGAGTTCTTCGCCGCGACGGCCGACGACCCCGAGCGCACGTGGCCCTACAAGATGGACCGCAACAAGGGCTACGAAGAAAACCGCCTGGTCACCGGCATCAAGCTCTGCAACCTGCGCATCTACGAGCAGGCGCAGCGCAACGCCAAGCAGCGCGGCATGGGCACCACGCTGGTAGCCCTGTTCGCGGTGGAGGACGGCGTCTACATCGCCCACGTCGGCGACAGCCGCGTCTATCGCATCCGCGATGGCGCGATCGAGCAGCTCACCGAGGATCACTCGCTGCTCAACGACTACAAGAAGATGAAGCGCCTCACCGAGGAGGAAATCGCCAACTTCCCGCACAAGAACGTGATCGTGCGGGCCCTCGGCATGAAGGACACAGTCAAGGTGGACACGCGCTTCGAGGCGCCGCGGGCGGGCGACACGATCGTGCTCTGCAGCGACGGGCTGAGCGGCCCGGTCAGCGATCCGGACATCCTCAGGATCACGCTGGAGTCGCCAGACCTGCCGACCGCGGCCAACCGCCTGATCGAAGCCGCCAACGAAAACGGCGGCCCCGACAACATCAGCTGCGTGCTGGCTCGCTGGATCGAGTAGCGCGCCGGGGGCGCAGCGACGCGGCTCAGTGCCGCTGCGGCGGCATGATGTGGACAGGCGCGGGGGCGTTTTCGACGTGGACCGGCTCGCCGGCGGTGGGGCTGAGCACGGCGTAGACGATGAAGACAATGGCGAGCATCAACAGGCTCGTCAGCAGGAACATGGAGACGGGCGGATGGCGCGCGGTGCTCCAGCCGTCAGCGTAGAACTTCCCGCGACTGCGCTCGCGCAGGCGGCGCTGCACGCCGCGCAGCACGTCGGGCGGCGGCTCTTCCTCCTTCTCGCGCTGCTCTATCGCGCCGCGCAGCATGTCGCGGATCTCCGAGTCCGCTTCCTCGTCGTCGAAGCCGTCCGCCTCCTCATCGCCTGCGGCCACTGTTGGCTCCTCCTCGGCTTCGCTCGACTCCTTGCCAGCCCCGTCGGCCACGGGCTCCTTCGCCGCGTCGTCGGCCTCGGCCGCACGCTCCTCGTCGGTGACGGTCGGTTCCTTGTCGGGCTTCCCGGACTCGCTCATCGGATCTTCTCCCCCAGCGCGCGCTCGACCTTCTGTTTGAGCATGGTCCGCGCGCGGTGGATGCGGCTCTTCACGGTGCCGTCCGCCAGCCCCGTGATCTCGGCAATCTCGTCGTAGCTCAGATCCTCCACGTCCCTCAGGATCAACACCTCGCGGAAATCGGGCTCGAGCTCGGCGATGCAGACGCGCACCACCTCCTCGACCTGGAAGCCTTCAACCATGTGATCCGGTCTTGCGACGTCGCCGAAGGTCACTCCCTTGGCTTGGCTGAGCGGCGCGCGCTCCGCCACCGGTTCCAGCTCGTCCTGCGCTTCGCTGTGCCGCCGCGCCAGGTACTTCACGCGGTTTTTACAGAGGTTCACGGCGATCCGGTAGATCCACGTCCCCAGCTTGGCGTCTCCGCGAAACTGTCCGATCGCCTTGAACACCTGGACGAAGACTTCCTGGGCCATGTCCTCGGCCTCGTCGCGCCGGCCCAGCATGCGGAACACGAGGCGGAACACACGCTGCTCGTAGATCTCCACGAGCTCGTTGAACGCGCGTTCGTCGTGCGCGCGCAGCCGCTCGATGAAGCGCCGCTCGCTGCTGTCGTCCACCTCAGGCACGTCCCACCAGGTCTCGGCGACACGGTAGACCGGAAGCGGCGTGGAGTCGCTACCCGAGCGTACCAATTCGGGCAGGAATGCGTCACTTTGCCGGTCCGCGCGCCGCTCGGCCACTCACCCAGCGACACCCGGATCCGGCGAGGGTTCCCGCTCCCGCGCGGCGGGAACCTCGGGGCGCCCGGCGGTGTCTCAACCCGATCGGCGCCTGGACCGGGCAGGGCGGCAGCGCCCGACGGCGGCGGACGAGAGCTCTGCGATCGTCGAACACACCTTCGCGGGCGGGAGCCGCGACGCGGCCAGCTCGGAGTAGAACGAATAGCTGGTGAGCGCGAACAGCGTGTCGACGAGCTCGGCGGCCCGGCCGCGCGCTACGTCGGACCGATCGACCATTTTCGCGACCAGCACGGAAAGCAGCTGGCGGCGCCGTTCGTTGCGCTGGGAGATCGCCTCGGCGAGCTCCGGGTCGGCCATCGTCGCCGCGATGAGACCGTGCATGGGCGCGCTCCCCGACCAGAATCGACAGAAGACGCCGACGACGCGCTCGAGGGCCGCGTGCGGGTCATCCATCTGCATCGCGTCCGCGATAGCGCCGAGCCCGCCGCTGGTCGCCTGCGCGTCGAAGACCGCTTCAAGCAAGGCCCGCCTGCCGCCGAACTGGTTGTAGAGCGTGAGCCGGGTAACGCCGGCCGCGCGCGCGACCGCTTCCAGGGAGAACGTCTCCCAGCCCTGCCTGCCCAGCACGCGCGCGGCGGCCTGCACGATTCTCGCGCGCGTCTCATCGCGCGCGGCCTCGCGTTTGGGGCTCTGGTAGGTGCGTTTCGTCTTTTTCCGGGGCGAGGGCATTGACTATACAGTCTGTACACCTAAATGGAAAGGGCAAGCAGGGAGAAACACCATGACCGTCGTCCTGTCGATCGTTCTTGCGCTTCACGTGCTGGCCGCCACGTTCTGGGCCGGCTCCACCTTCACGCTGGCCCGGACCGACGGAAAGACTGCCGGACAGCTCTTCGGCCCGCAGATGGGCGCGGCGACAGTCACCGTGCTCGCCGGCGGGTACGTGTGGGCGAAAATGTTCGGTGGAAGCCCCGGGCACATGGTCGTCGGCATCGGCGCGCTCGCCGCGGTCGTTGCGGCAGGGGTCCAGGGCATGTTCGTCGGCCGCGAGCGAGAGCGGATCTCCACCGACGAGGAAGCTCGCGCCCGCGCGCTGCTGGGGCACCGCATAGCTTCGGTACTGCTCGCCCTCGCCATCGTCTGCATGGTGATCCAGTGAACGATCCGGAGCCGACTCTCGAAAACCGAATCGCCCTCGTGACGGGAAGCTCGCGCGGCATCGGCAGGGCGATCGCCCGGCTGTTTGCCGCGCGCGGCGCCCGCGTCGCGCTGCACGGCCGGGACGAGCAGGCGCTTGCGGGCGTGCAGCGGGAGATCGAGGCCGGCTCGGGACGCCGGACGACGTCGCCCAGGTCGCGTTGTTTTTCGCCTCCGACGCTGCCGCGTGGATCACCGGCGTCGTCCTCGACGTGGCTGGGGGCGCGGTGATCAGTCGCTGAATTGCCGACGGCGCGTCCCAGCCGGACCAGAGGCGGTTCCGGCGCATGGATTCGAACCATGATTCAGGGATTCAAAGTCCCTTGTCCTGCCTTTAGACGACGCCGGAAGAGGGCCCGCAGGGCCCGGAAGCGGAAAGCCTAGTGCACGCGGCGCGATCGCGGAAGGGCTGCGCTAGCAGCGCTCGGCGAGCACGCGCCCCGCGGCGGCTTCGGCCTGCTTCACGCAGTCCGGGATGCCGACGCCCTCGTAGGGCGCGCCGGCGACGTACAGCCCGGGTGCGTCGGCGAGCCGCTGCTCGATGCGCTCGAGGCGGGCGGTGTGCCCGACGACCGGTTGCGGATTTGAATCCACGTAGCGGAACACGCGCGAGAAGAGCGGCTCGCCGAGCGGCCCCATCAGCCGCGTCAGCTCCAGGTGGGCGAGCTTGGCGAGCTCGTCGTCGCTGTGTTCCTTGACCCGTACGGAGCCGCGGCTCTCCGCGCCGCCGACGAAGGCGCGCAGGAGCACGTGGCCCTCGGGCGCGCGGCGGATCCACTTGCTGCTCACCCAGGTGCCGGCCAGGATGCGCGCCTCGCCGGGCGGCACGATGAAGCCCACGCCGTCGAGCGCACGCTCGACCGAGCTCTGCTTGAAGGCGAGGAACACCGTCGCGGTGGACACGTACGGGATACCGTCGAGCTCGGCCGCGAGCGCCAAATCCGGGACGAGCTTCGCCGTCACGTGGGCCGGGGAAGCGAGCAGCACGGCGTCGGCGACGAGCTCTTCGCCGTCGTCGAGCATCACGCTCCACCGCCCGTCGGCGAGGCGCCCGAGGGCCTGCGCCGGACGTGCGCGCCGGATCGCGTCCGGCGGAAGCGCCGCGGCGAGCGCCTCGATGAGCGAGCCCATGCCTCCGGCAAGCGAATAGAACGGGCTCGGCGCCACCTCGGCCTCGCGCCGCAGCCAGGCCACGAGGCGCGCCGTGTCGCGCAAGCGCCCGGAGCCGTTCGGCGCCTCGCCGCGCCGCGCCATCTGCGCGGCGAACAGCCCGCGGATCAGGCTGCCGTGCTTGTGCTCGAGCTCCACCAGCTGCGGGAAGGTCGCGCGCATGCTGAGCTGTGCGATGTCGCCCGCGTAGATGCCGCCGAGCAGCGGCGCCGCAATGCGCTGCGCGGCTTCCTGCCCGAAGCGCCGTGCGATGAAGTCGGCGATCGACTCGTCCTCATCCGCTTCGTCTCGGCGGATCACGAGATCGCCAAGCATGCGCAGCTTGCCGCCGAACGACAGGATAGGCGTGCCCAGCATCGGCCCGACGCGCGTCGGAACCGCCAGCGCCATGCCGCCCGGCATCAGCTCGAGGTGGCCACGGTTGACGATGTAGACGCGACGCGCGTCGTCGCGCGGCGTCATCAAGTCGCCCTCGAGCCCGAGCTCCTTGCACAGCGCTACGGCCTCGGGCTTCGTGCGCAGAAATGAATCGGGACCGCCGTCGATCACGAAGCCATCCCGTCGCTCCGTGACGATGTTGCCGCCCAGCCGCTCGCGGCTCTCGACGAGCGTGACGTGCACGTCGGGGCGCGACTTGTGGATCCGGTAGGCCGCGCTGAGCCCCGTGATGCCCCCGCCGATCACGACGACACGGCGCCTGCTGCTTCCGTTCTCGCTCATCGCGCCGTCTTGTCGTGCACGTAGTCCACGACGTGCTTGACGGCTTCCGGCTCCGTGTCGGGCAGGATGCCGTGCCCCAGGTTGAACACGTGCCCGGCGCGGCCAGCCGCGCGCGACAGCACCTCATCCACGCGCTTTTCGAGCAGGCCGCGCGGCGCGCCGAGCAGCAGCGGGTCGAGGTTGCCCTGCACCGCCACGCCGTCGCCGAGCCGGCTCCAGGCGTCGTCGAGCGGCGTGCGCCAGTCGACGCCGATGACGGTGCCGCCCGCGTCGCGCTGCAGCTCGAGCAGCGAGGCCGTACCGGTGCCGAAATGGATGACGGGCACGCCGGTCTTCTCCAGGTCCTTGAGGATGTGGGCGACGTGCGGCTGGACGAAGTCCACGTAGTCGGTGGTGGACAGCGCGCCGATCCAGGAGTCGAACAGCTGCACCGCCTGCGCGCCCGCTTCGACCTGCGCGCGCAGATAGCGGCGCACCACCTCGGCGAGCTTCTCCATCAGCGCGTTCCACACCTCCGGCTCGCGGTACATGAGCTGTTTGGTGCGCGCGTAGTGTGAGCTCTTGCCGCCCTCGACCAGGTAGCTCGCCAGCGTAAAGGGCGCGCCGGCGAAGCCGATAAGCGGCGTCTTGCCGTCCAGCTCGCGGCGGATCAGGCGGATCGCATCGAGCACGAAGGGCAGGCCTTCTTCTGCATCGATCACGCGGAGCTTGTCCACGCCGGCCGCGTCGCGCACCGGCTCGTGGATCACCGGCCCCTCGCCCTTGGCGAACTCGAACGGAGCACCCATGGGCTCGAGCGGCAGCAGGATGTCCGCGAACAGGATCGCGGCGTCCACGCCGAGCGCCTTCACGGGCTGGAGCGTGACCTCGGTGGCGAGCTCCGGCTGGTGGCAGATGTCGAGCAGCGTGTGGTGCTCGCGGATAGCGCGGTACTCGGCCATGTAGCGACCCGCCTGGCGCATGAACCAGACCGGCGTCGCATCCACCGGCTGTCGCCGGCACGCGCGCAGGAATCGATCCCACATGTGTCGTGCTCGCTCAGCCGCCGCGCTTCGTGGGGTACACGGTCGGCATCTTCTGGCTTTCCTGCTGGCGCTGCTTCTCCTGGTACTTCGACGGGCACTTGGCCATGATCTGGCTGGCCTCGAAGTAGCCGGCGGTCGTGAGCTTGCCTTCGGCGGTGACCTGGACCGTCGTCTCCGGTCGGTCGCGGAAGGTGTCGGGGACGATGCACTCCGGATAGCGCACGTCGAGCACCTTGCCGTTCTTCTCCATCTTGAAGCGGTACTCGCAGGGCTGGTCACGCTTGACGAGCGTGCCTTTGACCAGCGTGCCGGCGACGCGCACGTTGCGGCTCGCCAGACGGGTCTTCTGCGCCAACAGCTCGTCGACGCCCTTGGAGTAGATGGCCGCGTTGTTGAAGCTGGTCATGACCAGCGTGAGGATGCCGCCACCCATCACCAGAAGACCAATCAGGAGCCCGATGTTTCGCTTCGAACGCGAGCTGCTGCCGGCCGGCGGGCCTACAACGGGAGGCGCGGGTTCTTCGTTCGAGGGCGGCTCGACCGCGTCTGCGGCCTCGAGAAGCTCGTCGTCAAGGCGACTCATGATGACGAAGCGTAACTCCCACCCCTTGGCAGGTCCACCTCGCCTCCCGCCAATACATGACAATGCACATGATTGGCGCCTACCCGGGGCGGCGCCGGCGGCCGAGCCAGCCCCCCAGGCGAGTCAGGAGCGCCCCGGCCGCGCCGAGCAGGAGGATGCTGGAAACCGCGATAGTCCACGGCGACAGAGCGCCACCTACCAGCGCGGCCAGCCATGCGACGAGCGCTGCCAGCAGGCCCGCCAGCGTGGCCTCCCGCGCGCTTGCGCGGCCGCCGAAACGTCCGACGAGCATGCCGCCGGCAACGCACGCGATCACGAACGACAGAGCCAGCGGGCCCAGCAGCAACAGCGACAGAAGCGCGCGCTGGCCGCCGGAAGCAGTCGCATTGAAGCGCGCCACGGCCTGCGCGTCGCCGAGATCGACGAGCGAAGCAGCCAGGACGCGCGATAGCCACTGGGCCACGATCGCGAGCGGAATCCACAGCGTGAAGACGAAGCCTGCGCCAATAGGCACCCACTGCCACGCAGGACGCTCCTCATCGGCCCCAGAGGCCGGATTCTGCAGAACCGGCAGCCTTCGTACCATTTTCGACATCCCGGACGCGCTGCCCCAAGCTCATCGGAGCGACCGCCGTGCCGATAAGTAGTAGCATTTGCCCTCCGTCCGGATGATGCGCCGTCCCGCCACAGCCTCTGTCTTCGCCGTCGCGCTCGCTGCGCTGCTCCCGGTGCGCGCCAGCGCCCAGCCAGCCCAGCCGCCCCCACCTCCTCCTCCGCCGCCGTCTGCAGCCCCCGCCCCGTTGCCACCGCCGCCACCGGCAGCGTCTCCGGGTCCGCCGCCCGCCTCGCAGCAACCGCCGCCTTCGCAGACGCCGCCACCTCCGGGTCCACCTCCGCCCAGCGGCTACAGCGTGCGCGGTCCACCTCCACCGCCGCTGCCGCCGCCCACGGTCTCGCCCTATGCGCGGCGACCGGTCGAGCTCATTCCCCGCATCGGCCTGGCTCTGCCGATCTGCCAGGCCGGCAGCCAGACCAGCGATCGCTGCGAGGGAGTCAAGTCGGGCCTGGGCTTCGGCTTCTCCGCCTTCTGGCGCGTGAACCCATACTTCGCCTGGGGCGGCGGTATCGACATCAACGCCTTCCGCTACAAACCGCCGACGCGGCTCGGGCTGGCCAATCCGCAAGCTCTCGGCGTGTTCCTGGGATTTCTGGGACGCGGCTACTTCCTCGACCACAGCGCGTTCGATCCCTACGTCGAGCTCGGACTGGGGGGCGGCGCCCTGGGCACGTCGCACGACGAGAACGGCAGCCGCTACAACGAGACGGGGGCCGGGCCCGCGGTGCGCATCGGCGGCGGGATCGACTTCTTCCTGGGCCGGCGCATCAGGCTCGGGCCGGCGCTCGGCTACACTCGCGTGTTCATCGACAAGATCCGCCGCTGCCCCGCCAACGACAACAACGCCTGCGTGGATCTGTCCAAGTCGACGGACGGCCAGCTCAACTCGTTCGTCACTCTCTACGCTCACCTCACCATCATGCTCGGTGACGAGCTGTAGAGACGGTGATGGACGATCTCGATCCCTTCGCGCTCGATCGCCGACTCGCACGGGCGGCAACGCGCTGGCGCGGATGGCGGCGCAGGCTCGACCAGGGACTCGGGCTCGACGAGGATCCGTTCGAGCTCGACGGGATGCTCGCGGGGCGCACGACTTTCAACACGCTAGCCGATCTGCCGGACGCCGATCCGCTCAAGCGCCCGCTGATGCGCTGGGTCTACCGGCTCGCCGAGCAGCGCATCGACCGCGAGGCGCTCGTCGCCATCGAGGCCGCGCGCCGGCTCGAGCTCCACGCCGTCGAAGCGCCAGAAGGCGGACGCTATCCTCTCGCGGTGCTCCTTTCGCGCGCGCTGTCGGAGCCCGCGCGCCGCGAGGCGTGGCTTCGCGCGTACGTCGATAACTCGCAGACACTTGCGGAGCGCGTCGCGCTGCTCTGGGAACGCCGCGCGGAAATCGCGACCCGCATGGGACTCGATTCGCCCGACGCGATCGAGGCGTGCAACCCAGCGCATGAAATAGCCGCTCGCTGGCTCGCGTCCAGCGCGGACGCGGCATCCGAGCACCTGCGGCCGCGCGCTGCCGACCTCGTCGAGCTCGCGCTGGGGCGCGATGCGGGGGACGGCTGGCCGGCGCGCATCACACCCCGCGCGCTCGGCGGACTGCTCGATGCCGGCGGACTGCTCGACAGCGTGCGCCTCGACCCACGGCCCTTGCCCGCCGTGCTGGGCGTGTCGAGCTTCCTGCGCGCGCTCCGCGCGGTGGGCATCTCGTGGCGCGAGGCCCTCGCGCCGGCGCACCAGCCCTTCGTCATCGCGCACGATCCGTACGCCCTGGAGAGCCACGCGACCGGCGCGCTTTTCGCGCTATTGCCGCTGTCGCGGCCCTTCCTCAAGCGACAGCTCGACCTGGGAACGGCGCGCGCACGGGAGCACCAGCGCACGGTCGCGCGTGTGCTCTTGCTGGAGATGCGCGGCGCCGCGTTGCGCGTCCTGCTCCGACCGCCCGCGCTGCAGGGCCGCCGCGCGTTCGCCGAGGCGTTCGAAGCGCGTCTTCACGAAGCGCTCGGCGTCGAGCTTTCGGGCAGCGCAGCTGGCACGCTGTGGCGCCTGCACGCCGACGACGCGCAGCGCCTCGAAGGATGGCTGCTCGCGGCCGGTCGCGCGGAGCGGCTGACCGAGGACCACGACGAGGACTGGTTCCGCAATCCGCGCGCGGCCGAACAGCTCCGTTCCGAAGCCGAGCTGTCGCCCGAAGTCGCGGCGACACAGGAGGCGCTCGATGCCGGCGCCGCAGCGCTCCTCGCAGCGCTCGCCGAGGCGCTGGGATGAGAGCCGGCGCGGCGTTGTTCGCGCTCGCCGCACTGGCGGCGGCATCACCTCGTGCTGCGGCCGGTCCCCCGCCGCAGCGAGCACCGGATGCATGGCTGGGACCTGTGGGCATCGCGCGCGTGGTCGTCGAAGCGCGCCGCGACCGCGTACGCACCACCACCGAGCTCACGCTGCCCGCGGCGCCGTCGTTCGCGCGGGACCTGTCGCTCTTCGCATCCTACGGGGCGCCCGGGCCGCCGCTCGCACTGGGCGCCGAGCTGGTCGCGACGCCACCGGGCTATCTCGTCGCGCCGGACAGCGCGCGGGGCGAGAGGGTGCACGTGCGCTTCGAACCCAGCGCGCCCGACGCTGCGCAGGTGATCGTCGGCAGCCGCCACATGGCAGGCAGCGTGATCGAGCTGGCGCGCCCGGCGCTGGCGCGCGCGCTCTCGCCGGGCGGTGCGGCGACCCTTAGAATCCAGGCGATCCGCGCCATGCCGCCACCCGCGGCCGACGGTTCCCGCGAGCTTCTGGTGAGGCTCGGCACGCAGGCCGGACGCCCATTGATCCTCGGCAGCGTCGAGGTGCGCGGCAAGCACGTCACGAAGACGAGCGCGCGCCTCTGCGATCGCAACAACGGCGATGTGCCGCTCACCGTCATCCCGGTGACCGGTCCCGCTGCAGCTTCGACACCACCGCCACTCGCCAAGCGCACGCGACAAGACGCGCTGTGCGTCCGCCTCTGGCTCGACCAGAACTAGAAGTCGTCGGCAGGCGACGGAGTGAGCCCGCTCGACTCCAGGTGATAGGTGAAGCCGAGCACGACCGTCGTGGCAGCCGGACCGCTGACGATGCGACGCAGCGCGATCTCCGCCGAGAAGATCTTGTCGATGTAGCCGACCCCGGCGCTGAGCGCGTGGCTGGTCTGCCCCTGGTCGTAGCGATAGCCGATGCGGAGCGGGTAGTGATCGGCCGCCAGGAACTCGAAGCCGCCCATCGCGCGGACGGTCGTCTTGTCCCAGGTCGTGAAGTCGGCAAGCGTGTCGCCCTCGACGGTGAAGTCGTGCGTGCCGAATCCGATGCCGCCGCCGAAGCTCATCGGCTGGAACCCGCTGCCCGGATTGTTGAGGTTCTGGCCTACGATGGAGATCGCCAGACCGTCCGTGGGCTTGAGCGTCGCGCCCGCATCGAACGCGAAACCCTTGACGATGTTCTTCTTGTGGAGGCCGCCGGACGCGGGGCTCGGATCGAAGGGCCCGGCGTTTCCGTCCTGCTTCAACCACAGATACCGCCCGCCCAGCCCGACGAAGAACTTGTCGGAGAACGGGAACGCGAGCGCGTACCTGAGATCGATGGCGGTGCGCCCCAGCCCGCTGGAATCCTGCGACGTCCACGTCGCACCAAGACCGCCGGCCAGGTGCGCGCTCGAGACGATCGAATCGACTGCGGCCGCGCCGTAGCTCTGCCTCTGCGCCTCCGGCCAGATCTGCGCGAACGCGCTGATGTGGTAGACGCGGGAGGCCGCCATGTTCGCGGGGTTGATGAACAGCGCGCCTACCGAGTTGCTGAAGGCGCGGAGCGCGTCCCCCATGGCTGCCGTGCGCGGCGTCTCGATCTCTTCGTAGTTGTAACCCACCTCCGGCGGCAGCTTGCTCTTGTCGGCGTGCGCCGTTCCCTCGGTCGCTGCTAGAGCCGCGCCGAAGCCGAGTGCGAGCGCGACGACACGCAAACGCCGCCGCGCCGCGACGGGAGCTGTTGCCTGTCGCATGAGTGTCTGTCCGGTCGTGGTATCCGGGCCGATAGCCGTGAGCTACCTCTCCATGCTCGGGCAGGCCAAGAAATCCGCGCGCCGTCAAGACCCGCGGAAGCGCGGTCGTTATAGAAAATGCGCCGCCGACTCTTGACGTCCGAAACCACGGAAGTTGACGCGGCCCGAGAGACACCCCTCCGCGCGCGCGACGCCAAGTTGCGTTTTCTACGCATGTTTTCCTGGCGCACGAACCGCCCGAGCCGGTAAACGCATTGGGACGAGATCGAGCGGAAAGAAGATCAGCGGAGTTTTCCGAGAGTTCTGGCGCGCGAAAAAATCGTCCATTGAAGTCCGCGATGGAGCGATGCTAGCTGCCCTGTCTGTCGCTCGGAGAGCCGACGCGCTTCGCGCAGAGCCGACCAGCGATACAAAGGGAGAGGCGAGGTAGCCGATCTCTCTCGTCACGATGGAACGTCACATAGGGCAGCTTCCAGCCGAACCAGCGGAGCCACCACGCAGCCACCGACTGCCAGGCCCTGCCAGGACGAGCCGTTAACAATCTGGGGGACCGGACTGTCCACAGCCTGTGGACAAGTTGGGGGACGCTATCGCCGTGGTTTCTGAAAGCTCGATCTCTCTGACACCGATGCCGAGTTCCTCCGAAATCGTGCACATCTGGCAGCAGGCCGTGGAGCACACCCGCAGCCGCTCTCCGGCTACGTTCGAGCAGTGGTTCTCGGGCATCCAGTTCGACCGACTGGACTCGGGCGTGCTCGAGCTCACCGCGCGGGACGAGTTCGTGCGCGACTGGGTGAAGGCCCATTTCCTGCCCGAGCTCCTGAGCCAGCTCGACAAGCTCGTCGGCGACGCGGTCAGCGTGAAGTGGCGGATCGCGAGCGAGCTCGATTCGCCCGTGTGCAAGGCACGGCAGAAGAGCGCCGACACTGCCGCCTCGCGCCCCCGACGCGTGCAGATCGGCAGCGCCACCGCCGCGGCACCACCGTCCTCCCGCGCGCAGTCGAACCGATGGCGCGCCGCGCTGGCGGCAGCGCTCAACCCGAAGCACACCTTCAAGAACTTCGTGGTCGGCCCGTCGAACGAGCTCGCCTACGCCGCTTCCATCGCCTCGGCCGGCGGCGGCGGTCCCCGGTACAACCCGCTGTTCATCGCCGGCGGTACGGGGCTCGGCAAGACGCACCTGATGCACGCCATCGCGTTCAAGGTGCTGGAGGACCGGCCGGACGCCCGCGTGCTCTACGTCTCGGCGGAGCACTTCACCAACGAGTTCATCGAGGCGCTCCAGCACCACAAGATGGACGAGTTCCGCGCGCGCTATCGCAGCGAGTGCGACCTGCTCCTGCTCGACGACATCCAGTTCCTCGCGGGTCGCGAACAGACCCAGGAGGAGTTCTTCCACACGTTCAACGCGCTGCGCGACGCGGACAAGCCGATCGTCGTGACCAGCGACAAGTACCCGCAGCAGCTGCAGCGCATGCCGGAGCGCCTGGTCTCGCGCTTCACCTCCGGGCTGGTGGCGGACGTCCAGGTGCCACAGCTCGAGACGCGCGTCGCCATCATCCGCAAGAAGGCGAACATCGAGGGCATCGCCCTCGACGACGACGTGGCGGTGCTGCTCGCCCAGAGCGTGCAGAGCAACGTGCGCGAGCTGGAAGGCGCGCTGATCCGTCTGGCGGCCAAGTCGTCACTGACCGGACGCCCCATCGATTTCGAGTTCGCGCGCAACGAGATCGCCATGGTGGCGCCGCGCCGTCCCGAGGTGATGAGCGTGGAGGACATCCAGAAGGCCGTGTGCGGGCATTTCCGGCTGTCGAATTCGGAGCTCCTGAGCAAGGACCGCCACAAGAGCGTGGCCTTCGCACGCCAGGTCGCGATGTACCTGTGCCGCCAGCGGCTCAAGTGCAGCTTCCCCGAGCTCGGGCGCGCTTTCGGCAACCGCGATCACACGACCGTGATGAGCGCAGTGCGGCGCGTGGAGCAGCTCCGGCAGAAGGACCCGCAGGTCAACGCCCACCTCGAGGCCATCGAGCAGCGGCTGGCGTCCTCGGAGGACTAGACACGAGCGCCACGTGATCGTGGCGCTCCCAGCCAGCGCTAGCGTTGGCTGGCGTTGGCGGTCGCCACGCGCGGTAGAGCTGCGGGCGGGATAGGGCGCGTCTCGGGCAGCGCCGAAAGCGCGCCACCGATGTGCTCCGCCACGGCCTCGACGACCTCCCCCGCTCCAGTGCCGAGGGGTCGTCCGTAGGGGAACACGGCTCGCGACCGGGCGCGCACCCGCTCGCCGACGACCGGCAATCCGTCGCGGACCAGCTGCCAGCGCCCCCGCCCGAGCGCCGACCACCCAGGACCGGAGCTGTCCGGCGCTACCGGATCCAGCACGAGATCGACGAGCAGCACGTAGTCGCCGGGCGCGAGGTTGTCGCCGCGGCGCTTGACGCGCACGTCGGGAAAGCTCGGCCAGAGCGCGCCGCGAAGCGCGCGTGCAAGCTGGTCCTGCACGTTCTCGAAGCAGAGCGGGCGTTGCCCCGGTGCGGCCCTGCACTGGCGGTTGTCGTCACTCGGATAGAGCTCGATCCACAGCGGGCCGCTGTGTTGCACGGGCCTCGCAGAGGGCGGCGGTAGCGGCCGGGTCGCCACCTCCACGCGGTGAGCCTGCTGGATGCAGCCGGCCAGGCACGCGGCGCCGAGCAAAGCCAGGGCCAGGCGTCCAGACGAACCGCGGAGCGGCGAACGGCGCGCTGCAAGGCGGCGGGGAAACGGAAGTGGTCTCATCCTCGGATGAAACGATAGCGAGGCGTTCGGCCGCAGGACCAGAATCCGGCGATCGGTGGATAAGCTGTGGAAATGACTGCCTGATCGCATGCTCTACGGCGGTCAGCGCAGGCCGGAGAGGACGCGCCCGGAAGTGTCACCAGATCGCCTTTCGCCCCGGAACAATTGCAGAAATCTGGCAGGTACAGGGCGGCGCCCTATATTGAGAGGCATGTCAAACCTACGGCACATCCATCAGTTCATGACGGATCGCCGCCAGGTGCTGCTCGAAGACGGACGGGTCGGCAAGATCGTCCGCGTAGACACGGTCTTCCCCAAGAACAGCACCACGGTATCCATCTGGACGGAAACCCAGAAGGGGCCGGGGGTTGCCAAGGTCGACATGAAGTCGGTCCTGGGACCCGCCCCGAAAAAGGCCTCGGCCTAGAGCGAAGCCTGCCGGCGCGCCTGGTCTCGACCAGGGCGCCGGCAGAGGGCGCCCAGCGCGCCTCCTTCGAAGGTCGGCCCATCGAGCCACGCGGGGTACGCTGCTAGCCAGATGAATCCCACGCGCGTGCTCCAGGGTTTCGGCGTCACCGAGCTGATCATCGCCTCGGTCGTTGTGGTCAGCCTGATCGCATTCAGCAGCGAACGGATCAAGCGCGCCCTGCTGCTCATCCCCTACCGGGTGCGCCGCGGCGAGGTCTACCGGCTGTTCACCGCGGGCTGGATCCACGCCGACGGCATGCACCTCGCGATGAACATGTTCGTGCTGTACATGTTCGCCGACCGCGTGGTCGCAAAGCTCGGCCCGATGCTGTTCGCGGCGCTCTACGTCAGCGCCGTGGTCGTGGCCTATCTGCCCACCACGCTGCGCCACTACAACCAACCATCGTACGGATCGCTCGGCGCTTCAGGGGCCGTCGCTGCGGTGATGTTGAGCGCCATCCTGCTCTATCCGCACATGACCATCAGCCTGCTGTTCATTCCCATCCCCATACCGGGCATAGTCTTCGGCGCACTCTACATCGGCTACAGCGTGTGGCGGTCGAGCGGGTCGCGCGACAACATCAACCACGACGCACACTTCAGCGGCGCGATCTACGGGGCGCTCGCGACACTCATTCTGGCGCCCGGGCAGGTCCGGAACACCGTGCAGGTGGTACGGCACATGCTGGGGGTGTAGGCGTCAGCGCGGTCCGACCTCGCCCGATGCGAGGCGCGCATAGAGCTTTTCGTCGATGGCCACGTAGCGCTCGCCGTCGAGGAAAAACAACGGATCGGCAACCCTCGACGGGTCGTAGCCCTCGTTCCGGTAGTCCGTCTTCACGTGCTTGAAAGTGGCTGTAGTGCGCATCTCGCCCAGAAGACGCACGAACGCCGGGCGCTGGTACAGCGGCAGCTTTTCGGTAACGTAGCGCGCGAGCGTATCCGGATCGAAGGCGCCGTCGACGGTCAGGCTCGCCATGCCGACACGGCCCTCCGCGCCTGGCACCTTCACCCCGTAGACGTTGCTCTCGAGCACGCCGGGCGCGCCGTTCAGCACCTCGGCGACCTCGTTCGTCGAGACGTTCTCGCCCTTCCAGCGGAACGTGTCGCCCACGCGGTCCGCAAACGACACCCAGCCGTTGTCGTGCAGGGTCACCAGATCGCCGGTGTTGAACCAGCTGTCGCCCTGCTTGAAGACGTTGGTCAGGATCTTCTTCTTGGTGGCCTGCTCGTCGAGGTAGCCATCGAATTTCGCGATCCGGCTGATCCGGCCGATCAAGAGCCCCGTCTGCCCTTCCTCGACACGCGTGCAGCGGCCCTTGTCGTCGCGGATCGGTTCTCCGCTGTCCAACTCGCAGCGGACTATAGCTTGCGCCAATCCGAGTGTTCCCACCATGCCCGGGCGCCCGTCGATGTTCATGAGCGGGGCGTTGCCTTCCGTAGCGCCGTAGAACTCGCGGATGAGCGGCACGCCGAACCGCTCGCAGAAGTGTTCCCAGATGTCCGGCCTCATTCCGTTGCCGACGCCGATCTGGAGGCGATGCCCGCGGTCGCTGTCGCGCGGCGGCTGGTTCAAGAGGTACCGGCACACCTCGCCGATATAGACGAAGCGGGTCGCGCCGAAACGATTCACGTCGTCCCAGAAGTGCGAGGCGCTGAACCTGCGGCGCAGGGCCAGCGCCGCGCCGCTGTGCAGGCACGTGCCCCAGCCCGCCCACTGCGCGTTGCCGTGGTAGAGCGGAAGCGCCACGTAGATAACGTCGTCGGGACCTGCCTCGTGCCCGATGCGCGAAAAGCCCGTGATCACCATCTGGTAGCGGCGATTGGTGATGACCGCGGCTTTCGGCAGTCCAGTGGTGCCGGAGGTGTAGATGTAGCCCATGGGCTCCGAGGTCTTCGCCTTGCCGTAGCTCGAGCGCGCGGCGGAGCAGGCCGCCAGCTCGTCGTTGACGACGCGAAAGGTCCCGGCATCATCGCCGCCGTCGCGGTGCACGATAACGCCGTTCGGTACGTGAAGCTCGTCGCGGAGCGGCTCGATGCTGCCGAGGTGCTCGGAGCCGACCAGGGCGAGGCGCGGCCTGGCGACGTTGATGGCGTGAACCAGGGGCCTGCCCGAAAGGTGCGTGTTGATCAGCGCCGAGCTCGCGTGCACCTTGCTGAGCCCCATCTCCGCGAACAGGAAGTCGGGGCGATTGTCCATCATCAGCGCCACCACGTCGCCGCGGCCGATCCCCTCGCGCGCGAAGAACGCCGCCCACTGGTTGGCCCGTTCGTCCACGTCACGCCAGCCCAGGCGCTGGTCTTCGAACATCAGCGCGACCTTGTGCGGCCACGTGTCGGCGTTCCGCTCGAGAAGTCGCGCAGCGCTCCAACTGCCGAACGAGAGGAAGCGGTGGCCGTCGGAGAACAGCCGTGCGAGCGAACGGGCCGTCTGCAGCCGGAGGCGCGTACGTTCTCCAAGCCCCATCAGCCGTCAGCCTTCGAGCGCCGCGAGCTCGCGGTCGCAATCCTCGACGACGAGCTTGTTGTCGGTCGACTCGCCCATCTGCCTGGCGATGCCCAGCTCGCGCCGCGCGCCGGCGCTGTCGCCCCGCTGGGCCAGGAGCTTGCCGAGCAGATAGCGGCCGCTCGCCACGTCCCAGGTCCAGCGCTGCGCCTCCGCCTGCGCCAGGCGCTCGCCCAGCACGTCGAACGCGGCGTCCGAGCCGTTGAGCGCGTCCAGGTAGGCCAGCATCAGGCGATCGAGGTTCACGAGACGTTCGCTGCCCATCTCCTCCGCCACTGCGAGCGAAGCCTGCAGCGTGGCGTAGGCCCGGGGCAGCTCGCCCAGGCGCATCAGCGAGTCGCCCTGGTTGTGCAGGTTGACGGCGATCTCGTGCATCAGCCCGGCGGCGCGCCCGAGCTCGGCGGCCTCTTCCGAGGCCTTGGCGCCGCCGGCCCAGTCGCCGCGGAAGTAGAGGATCAGCGAGCGCACCTTCTTGCGCTCGCAGGCGAGCACCAGGTCGTCCTCGGGAGCCAGCGCGGCAGCCTGATCCAGATAGGCGAGCGCGCGGTCGTGATCGCCCGCGCCGCCGAGCGACTGCGCCATTCCCACCAGCAGGCGATGCTGCTCCAGCGCGTCGCCCTTGCCGAGCTGCTCGGCCTGGGTGAGCGCCTGCAATGCGACGCGGAACTCTCCCTGGCGGATGGCGACCTCGGCCTCGACGGTGAGCGCGGAGCGCGAGAGCTCCGGCCAGGCGGCGGCAGCGTCGACGGCCAGGGCGAGCAGCCGCCGCGACTCGCGGTAGCGATTCTGCGAACCGACCATCAGCGCGAGATCGATCGTCATCTGGGCACGCAGCCGCGTGTCCAGAGCCTGGTTGTTCTCCAGATGTGCGCCGAGGCGCTGGAACACGGCCGGCAGCTCCGAGCCGCTGCGAACGTGACGCACGGCGCGCGTCAGCGCCGAGACCCACTCGGCGAGCTCCGCGTCGTCGCGCCCCTCCAGGTCGCACAGGCCCAGCGCCCGCGACAGATCCGCGACGGCCTGGTCGAGGCGCCGGGCGTTCAGCGAGAACAGGCCGCTGGTCGCGTAGAAGCTGGCGGCGCGGTCCGGCTGTCCGGCTTCCGCCAGGTGACGGGCGATGCGCGCCGCTTCTTCTTCCGTGCGTTCGCCCAGAACGACCTGGTAGGCGTTGGCCGCTTCCTGGTGTAGCTCGAGCAGCACGTCCGGCTCGATCCCGGCGAGCACGACCTCCGGCAACAGCGGCGACGGGAAATCCAGCGCGACGGGGCCCTCGCGCCGCACGAGCTCGCGGGCCTCGAGCGACTCGGCGAGAGCGTTGATGGTTCCGAGCGGCGCGTCCAGCATCGCCGCAAGCACGGACGTGTCCGCCGGCGCGCCGAGCACCGCGGCCGCGATCACGAGATCGCGTTCCGGTTTCGGGAGGCGTCGCACGCGGTCTCCGAGCAGTGTGCGCAGCGGGCGCGGGATCGCGAGCGCGCCGTCGAGCTTGAGGGCGTCGACGCGGCCGTCCTTGACCACGACGGCGCCCGACTCGATGGCCTCGTGCATGAGCTCCTCGAGGAACATGGGGTGGCCACCGGCGCGCTTCTTCAGGAAGCGCAGGAGCGGGTCGGGAACCTCTTCCACGCCGAGTCTCAGCGCGACCAACCGGAAAGCGTCGTCGTCCTCCAGATCGCGGAGCGTGATCTCGCGGTAACCGGGGATCGTCCTATACGCCGCGTCCGCCTGGGGGCGCGCCGAGAGGAGCAGCACGGCGCGCGCCAACGGCAGACGCTCGGCGATCGAAGCGAGCAGCGCGGCGGTCTCCCCGTCCATTTCCTGGGCGTTGTCCCACGCAAACACGTGCAGCCGATCCTCGGCCAGGCTGGCGAACATGCGCGCCACCGTGGCGCGCAGCGAGGCGTCTCCGCCGCTGGCTGCGGTCGACGGCCCGGCTCCAAGCTGCGCCAGGATGGCCTGCGCCTCTTCCTCGCGCAGGCCGAGCGCGCGCAGCCGCGGCAGGACGCCGAGGATGCGTTCGGGAGGGTCACCTTCGCGCACGCCGCACAGCGTTCGCAACATGGCGATCGTGCCACTGCCGGGCGATTCGTGCCCGCGGGGCGGGCAGGCGGCGACGTAGCAGGCGATGTTGAAGGAGCCGCGGCTTATGCGCCGTTCCATCTCGTAGACGAGCCGCGTCTTGCCCACGCCGTGCTCGCCGACGATGCCGACGACCTGCAGATTGCGTCGCGAGGCCTGCGCGATGAGCTCGCCCAGCTGCCTGAGCTCCTTCTTGCGTCCCACGAAGCGGCCGAACGCGTCGTAGACCGGTCGCACCTCGCCGACCAGGTAGTCGCCGCCGTCGAGCGCCTCCAGCGTGAACAAGCCGTGCAGGTTGCGCGACGCGAGCTCCGGGATGGCTACGCGACCCGCCGGATTGCCGGCCAGGCGACGCGCCGAGCCCACCAGCTTGCGCAGATGCTGATCGTTTTCCGGCGCACCGTCGGCACCGACCCGGAGGCGCCCCGCGTCCACGCCCACACTCGGCTGAACGGCGCCCGCCGCCAGGCTACGCGCCAGCACCAGGCCGCAGCGAACGGCGTTCTCGGTGTCGCGCGCGTCGGCCTGCTCCAGCCCGAACATCGCCGACAGTTCGCGTCCCGCGTCCGACAGAACGTGCGCGCCGTAGCGCTCGAGAATCTTGCGCGCTCTCTCGCGCATCGGCGCGGGGACCACCCCCTTGCCCGAGAAGCGGACGACCAGTGCCGAGGCTTCCTGCTGGCCCTTGTGGTCGGTCAAGCCACGCAGCGAGGGCACGGGCGCAGACTCGACGGGCGGCGGCGGCGCGCTGATCGGGCGCGTTCCGTGCGGGGGCGTCTCCGCCACGGACTCGAGCCCAGCCCGCACCAGGCGGTCGATCCCCTCCGGGACCGGAGCTTCGGGTTCGCGGAAGCGGTCGACCAGCTCGGCGAGATCGCCGGCGTCGAAACGAGCGCCGGACGCGTACAGATGCGCGAGCAGATCCTCGTAGAGGCGCGCCGCCGTCTCGAACCGCTGTGCCGGGTCGACCGCCATCGCGCGATGTACCAGGGCCACGAGTTCGGGCGCCAGACCGGCCCGCACCTGGTCCAGCGGCTTGAAGCGGGCTTCCAGAACGGCGCGCTGCGTGTCTTCCGGGTTGGATGCCTGGAAAGGATTTCTTCCGGCCAGCACCTCGTAGAGCAGCGTCCCGAAGGAGAACAGGTCGCTTCGCGGCGTCAGCGCTTCGCCGCGAACCATCTCGGGGCTCGAGTACATCAGCTTGCGGGCTAGCCGCTGCGGTTCCGTTCCGCCGTCCTGCCCGGCAGCGTACAGCGCACACGCCACGCCGAAGTCGCTGACCTTCACCTCGCCTTCCCAGCTCACGAGGATGTTCTGGGGGCCGAGGTCGCCGTGCACGACTCCGAGCGGACGCAGCTGGTCGTCGCGTCGCCGGTGTGCGTGGTCGAGGGCTTTAGCGATCTCGGACGCCAGGTACACTGCCAGCGCTGCGGACACGCCCCCTTCCGACTTGCGCAAGCGCCGGAGCAACGTGGCCAGGTCGATCCCTGCCACGTACTCCATCGCCATGAAGTAGCTGGCCCCTCCCGGCTCGTCGACGCGGCCGAGATCGAACACCTGCACGACGTTGGCGTGGCTGAGGCGCACCGCGAGCTTGGCGTGGCCCACGAACGAATCCACGAAGGAGGGCTGCCGGGCAAGGTCCGGCATGATGCGCTTTACCACCAGGGTCTTCTCGAAACCCTCGACGCCGAAGCTCTTGGCCTTGAAGACTTCGGCCATGCTGCCGCGCCCTATGGCCTCGAGCAGCTGATATCGGCCGTAGGCCGTGCCCTGCTGCGATGCGGCGGTCATGGAAGCGCTGCCCCCGCGATCAACCGGCGCTCCACACTACGCCGGCTCCTCGTCGGCGCCTCCGTACATGGCCTCGGCGATCTCGAACGTCGCGCTCTCGAGACGCGTGTAGGCGTCGCGGATGCCGGTCAGGTCTCCGCCGGCCTCGAGCAGGCTGCGGAGGAGCGTGATCTCCTCCTTGACCTGGTCGGTTCGCTCGGCCTCGAGCAGGTCGCCGTACGCCTCGAGCGCCTGCTCGGTGGTGTAGATGAGCGTCTCGGCCTGGTTCTTGACCTCGGCGAGCTCCCGTCGAAGCTGGTCGGTTTCCTTGAACTTCTCACCCTCGGTCACGAGCCGGTCGATCTCGTCGGTGGTCAGACCGCTGGTGGGCGTGATGCTGATCGACTGCGTGCGCCCGGTGCCCAGGTCCTTGGCCTCCACGGCCAGGATGCCGTTGGCGTCGACGCGGAACGTCACCTGGATCTTCGGAACGCCGCGCGGGGCCGGTGGGATCCCTGTGAGCTCGAAGTGCGCGAGGCTGCGGTTGTCGGCGGCCATCTCGCGTTCGCCCTGCAGGACGTGGATGGGCACGAAGGGCTGGTTGTCGACGCTGGTCGTGAAGATCTCGCTCTTCTCGGTCGGGACGGTGGTGTTGCGGGGGATGAGCTTCGTGAAAACGCCGCCCCCGGTCTCCACGCCGATCGCAAGCGGCGTGACATCGAGCAGCAGCACCTCCTCGATTTCGCCCCCCAGCGCTGCGCCCTGGATTGCCGCACCGACGGCGACGACCTCGTCGGGATTGACACCCTTGTTCGGATCCTTGCCGAAAAGCTCGCGGACCGCCTTCTGCACGGCAGGCATCCGCGTCATCCCTCCGACCAGCACCACCTGGTCGATCTTCTCGGGCGTGAGCTTCGCGTCGACGAGGACCGAGCGGGTGGCTTCGACAGTGCGCTCGATCAGGTCGCGCGTCAGGCCTTCCAGCTCGTTGCGCTTGATGGTGCGCTCCAGATGCAGCGGGCCCCCCGCACCCGTGGCGATGAACGGAATGTTGATTTCCGTCTCGAGCGAGGAGCTGAGCTCGTGCTTGGCCTTTTCTGCCGCTTCACGGAGGCGCTGCAGCGCCATGCGGTCCTTGCGCAGATCGACGTCGTTCTTCTTCTTGAACTCCTCGGCCAGCAAGTCGATCAGCCGGACGTCGAAGTCCTCTCCGCCGAGGTGGGTGTCACCGCCGGTCGCCTTTACGCTGAAAACGCCGCTGCTGATCGTGAGGACGGAGATATCGAACGTGCCCCCGCCCAGATCGTAGACCGCGATCGTCTCCGCCTGACTCTTGTCGAGCCCGTAGGCGAGCGCGGCAGCCGTCGGCTCGTTCAGGATGCGCTTCACGTCGAGCCCGGCAATGCGACCGGCGTCCTTCGTGGCCTGGCGCTGGGCGTCGTCGAAGTACGCCGGGACCGTCACGATAGCCTCGGTGACCGGCTCGCCCAGGTAGCTTTCTGCCACGTCCTTCATGGCCGTCAGGACCATGCTGGAGATCTCGGGCGGCGAGACATCTCGATCGACCAGCTTGATCCAGGCGTCGCCGTTGTCGTGTTCGACCACGTGGTACGGGACGGAACGTCACGTGCTTCTGCACGTCCTGTTCAGGGAACTTGCGGCCCATCAAGCGCTTCACTGCGTAGATGGTGTTCTCGGGATTGGTATTCGCCTGGCGTTTGGCGACCTGGCCGACCAGTCGTTCGCCGCTGCTCGAGAACGCGATGATGGATGGAGTCGTTCTGGCACCCTCGGGGTTCGGGATCACCTTCACCTCGGGCTCCCCGGAAGCGCTCGTCCCCTCCAGCACCGCGACGCACGAGTTCGTGGTGCCGAGATCAATTCCGATGATCTTGCCCATGAGCGAAGTGGAGCATACCCCGCGACAGTGCGTACGCGCGAACCGAAGTGGACGGAGTCCAGCGACGCTGGACGGAGTCCACGAAGGACCACGGTCCGCGCGGAGCGCCCGGAGGGCGCAGTGAACCGTCAGGACCCGCTGGGAGCCTTGGCCACGACGACCATTGCGGGGCGCACGAGCTTTTCGCCCAGCCGATATCCGGCCTGCACTTCGGCTACCACACTGCCGGGCGGATGTTCCGGCGTCTCCATGTGTTGGATGGCCTCATGGACCGCCGGATCGAAGGCCTTTCCCACGGATTCGATGCGCTCGATACCCAGCTTGGTGAGGGTGTCGAGGAACTGCCGCATCACCATCTGGATGCCGTCGGCCAGAGACTGAACATCGGTCGCGGATTCCATATGCGCGGTGGCCCGCTCCAGGTTGTCGAAGACGGGCAGCAGATCGCGAAGCAGCTCTTCGCGGCCGCGGCGATCGGCGTCGATCACCTCGCGTCGGGAGCGCTTCTTGAAGTTGTCGAAATCCGCAGCCGTGCGCAGCAGCTGATCGCGGATGCGCGCGATTTCAGCCTCCGGCCCCTCGGCAGCAGGCCGGGCCGACCCGCTCGCAGGCTCGGTTGCCGCCTCCGCCTCGGTGAACTCGTCCTGGGGCGGCAGCTCGGCCACTGCGCCCTCCTCGTCGCGGGTTCCCTGGTTGTCGTCAGCCACAGCGGCTCGCTACTATAGCCAGTTGTCCTGACTTGCCAACTTGACCGGAAAATTGCGGGGGTCAACGCGCTGCTGCCGGACCCTTGGCCGGCGAATCCGGGCTGGCGGATCTCAGGGGCGCGCCGCGGCGGGGGCTTCGCTGCAAAGAGCCTGTCTCAACGCGGTAAGCTCTCCTCCGCTAGACCGCACGTCGTCGCGCGACGGCGCGGGGTTGGGCGAAAACCAGGTGTCGACGTCCACGGGCAGGGCCCAGAAGCGCGCGGTGCCAGCCAGGGGACGGATCACCGGACCCTGGCCGCCCGCTCTTCCGTAGCCGGTCGTTTCCAGCCAGAAGCAGTATCCACGGGCGCCCGGGGCGTACAGATGGTCGGCGCCGGTGTGGATGAAGACCTCGGCGCTCGCCACCACCTGACCGTGCGAGTCGCGGCTCTCGAGCAGGTGTTTTCCGGCGGGCAAGCGCAGCTCTACCCCCGCGGCAGGGCTCTCGGCGCTGGTCGGCTGCACGCTGGCGACGGCTCGCCCGTCGAGACGCAGCTCGATGCGCGAACCGGTCAGGTCGACCACGCGGACCAGCGGATGGTAGAGCCACCACGAAAACGGCGCCGACCCGAGCGCCATCAGCACGCCCGCCAGCATCCAAGGCGAAAACACCCGCTCGCCGAGAGTCTCCCGCCGAGGCTCCACGCCCGCTTCGACCGCGAGCTCGGCGGCCCAGCGGGGGTTCGTGCAGGCCAGCCTTCCATCGGAGAGCCACCACACGGAGCGGCCGGCAGCGGTGTGCCCGGGAACGATGCGGCGCGGCCAGAAGAGCGAGCCGACCACCGGCACGAGCGCGCCGACCAACACGATGGTGCCGTACGCCACGAGCCCCTGCATCTCGTCCAGCAGTGGAAGCGTGGCTGCCAGGGTCGCGGCGAGCAGGCAGGACGCGACAGTGACCGCCAGGGTCCGGGTGGTCACGGCGGAGGCGTGCCGCTGGCAATCGGTGCAGTACGGCACGATCAGGCTGGCCCCGTCGCTGCTGCGGATTTCGACGCGCGAGCTGGCCGCGACGCCGCCGCAGCATGCGCAATTGCCCGGCAGGATCAGCCCCTGCGGCGACACGGCAAGGACTCTTGCCTCGACGCGCGGGGCAGCCCGGACGGAGCGCGCGGCCAATCTGTCGATAGGATACAATGACACTTCCCTCGTTCATCCGGAGCGTAGATCACTGCCGTGCGGACTGGTGCCCACACGCGACGAAAGTCACCTGGAAACCCGACCGGAGGGGTACTCCGATCGTGACCGCGCTGCTCGAACCGGAAGCCGGCCTGGTGATCGGCGGCAAGTACCGACTGCTGGAACGCATCGGCGTTGGCGGCATGAGCGAGGTGTACCGCGCGGAGAACACGCTGATCGGGCGCATCGTAGCGCTCAAGCTGCTCTCCGCGACCCAGTCGGACGACCTGGATCTGTCGGCGCGTTTTTTCCAGGAAGCCCAGTCGGTGAGCCGCATCCACCACCCCGGGATCGTGGACGTGCTCGACGCGGGCCGGGGGGAAACGGGTCCCTACATCGTCATGGAGTACCTGGAGGGCGAGAGCGCGGCGCAGGTGCTGGCCCGGCGGGGCAAGCTTTCGCTCTCCGCAGCGCTTGCGACCGTGCTGCCGGTCCTCGACGCGCTGGCAGCGGCCCACGCCGCGGGCATCGTCCACCGCGACCTGAAACCCGAAAACGTGTTCTACGCGGTCGACGAGGACCGGCAGATCACGGTCAAGCTGCTCGACTTCGGCGTGGCGAAGATGCTGTGGCCTTCGGGCCCTTCGCCGAAGACGAGTACTGGCGTCGTGCTCGGCACGCCAGACTACCTGTCACCGGAGCAAGCCAACGGCGAGCACGACATCGACGGGCGCAGCGATCTGTTCAGCGTTGGGGTGCTGCTGTTCGAGCTGCTCACGAACCGGCGTCCGTTCCACGCCCCCACCGCAGTGGCCACGGCGTACAAGGTGGCCCATGCGAGGACTCCGCGCGTCGCCGACCACGGAGGGCCGTCCGAACCGACTGTCGACGCCATTCTCCAGCGCGCGCTGAAGAAACGCCGCGAAGAGCGCTATTCGAGCGCAGCCGAGCTCGCCCGCGAGCTGTCGCTGCTGGTCCAGCCGGACTCGAGCGGCGCTCTGGCAGAGCTGGTCGATGTCCGCCAGAGCGGCTACAGCCTTCTGGACGAGCGCATGTCGACGCCGCGTGGTCCTTCTTCCGGACGCACGCTCGTTCACTCTCCGGATGCGCATGCGCCGACGGTGCGTGCCTCCTCCCCGATGGGCTCGGCCCCGCGCTCGGATGCAAGGCCGGTGGTGCGGACACCCGCGCGTGCCGTGGCCGAGGAATGGCGATCGTCGGCGCCGCGTTCGCCGAGCGGACTGCGCTCGCTGCCGACGCGCTTCGTGGGCCAGTGCCACGCGCGCGGCCTGGTCCTGCGCGCCATCGACCAGCACGTGGCCTCGGTCGCGACGGCGGAAGACCGGCAGCGCGTGCTCGACCAGCTCGCTCCGGAACATGCCAGCGATTTCGCCTACGGCACGCTCCAGGCCATCGTCTTCTACGACCTCGAAGCGATCACGCGCTACCTCGAGCTTTCCACGAGATTGCTGTTCGGGGACAACCCGAACTGGTGCCGCGAGGGCGGCGAGGCCGCAGTGTCCGGCGAGCTTCTGCCGATCCTGCGGCCCGCGCTCAGGCCCGAGCGGGCGCTGACGGTGCTGAGGCGGGTCAGCCCGCTGTGCAGCCGCTGGTTCGATTTCGGATTGTGGGACGTGTCGGCGGAGAGCGACCAGCTAATCACACTGCGCGTCACCGATTTCGAGGCCGCTTCGCTGCAGCTCCGGCTGTGGCTGATAGGCGTCGTCGAGGGCGTGCTCAGGACGGCCCAGCCCGCCGCCCAGGTGACAATCGCCCGGGGAGAAGCGGCCTTCGCGCCGCAACTGGTGCTCAACGTCACGATGCGGTAGCGGTTTCTGCACCGCATGAGCATTCCCCCACCCACGCGCCCGCGGTTTGTGCCGGGCTCCGACCGCCCCACGGTCAGAACACGGGGCTCCCTGATCGCCGCGGGGGTGGTGGTAGCCGCGCTCGTCATCGTCGCGGTCCTCTTCGCGAGCTACTACGTCGATTGGCTCTGGTTCGGCGAGGTGCACCTCAGAGTGGTGTTCTGGAGATCGATCCGCGCCGAGTCCGTCGTCGGACCGATCTTCGGTGCCGTCTTCTTCGTGATCTTCTACGGGACGATCGAGACCGCGCGGCGGCTTGCTCCGCGCTTCCGCGCGATGGAAGGCCTGCGCCTGGTACAACCGCTGGACGACACGGTGCTCACGCTGGTTCGGCGTGTGGGGCTCGCGCTCTCGCTCGCCATCTCCGTGGTCGTCGCCTTCTCCACGGCGCAGAGCTGGATGACGTTCCTGCGCGCGCGCTACGCCGTGCCGTTCGGCACGAGCGATCCGGTCTTCCACCGCGACCTCGCCTTCTACATCTTCAAGCTGCCGGCCTGGCAGTACGCCTACTCGTTCCTGTTCGCCACGCTCCTGGCGGCGCTGGTCGTGACCATCTTGATCCACCTGGCGCTCGGCAGCGTGACGGTGCGTCCACAGCAGGCCGAGCTGCACATCCAGGACAACGCGCTCTCGCACGTGTCGGTGCTGCTCGGCCTGATCTTCGTCCTCGCGGGCGCAGGCGAGATCATGAACGCCTGGGAGCTGTTGTTCTCGTCGAGCGGGGTGGTGTTCGGGGCGGGCTACGCCGACGTGCACGCCCGCCTGCCGGCCACGCGCATCCTGATGGTCGTGGCCTGGATCATCGCCGCGGCGCTGTTCGCGAACGTGCGGCTGCACAGGAAAAAGCTGCCGCTTGTGGCCATTGGCGGCTGGATTGTTGCCCTGGTGGTGCTGCTCGGTATCTATCCCTCCGCGGTCCAGTCGTTGGTCGTGAGCCCCGACCAGGGCGCCAAGGAAGCCGAGTACATCGCGCGCAACATCAAGGCGACGCGCAGGGCCTACGACC
Organism: uncultured delta proteobacterium; assembly: GCA_963826085.1. Lineage (GTDB taxonomy): Bacteria > Myxococcota_A > Polyangia > Polyangiales > Polyangiaceae > CAWDXG01. Next base: position 2,528,818 of record CAWGVN010000001.1, read on the forward strand.
TGGACAGCATCGCGAACACGAAGCTGTCGCTGAAGGGCGATCTCACCGCCGACAAGCTCCAGGCGAACGACCTGACAATCCGCAACATCCGCCTGTGGGATCCCTCCACGCTGCTGCACAGCTACCAGCAGCTACAGGAGCTGCGCCCGTACTACACCTTCACGGACGTCGACGTCGACCGCTACAAGGTCAACGGCGTCTATCGCGAGACGATGCTCGCTGCGCGATTGATGAACATCGCTGGTCTGCCGCGCCCGGCGCAGACCTGGGTGAACCAGCACATCACCTACACGCACGGCTACGGCGTCGCGGTCTCGGCCGTGAACCAGGTGACGACCGACGGCTCGCCGGATTTCCTGGTCCAGGACATCCCCGTCACCTCGTCCGCGCCCTCGCTGAAGATCACGCAGCCGCGCATCTACTACGGAGAGCTGGGCACCGATTACAGCCTGGTCAAGACCAAGGCTCCCGAGTTCGACTACCCGGGGCCGGACGGCGACAAGTATCACACGTACGACGGCAGCGGCGGCATTCCGATCGGTTCCTTCGTGAACAAGCTCGCGTTCGCGTTCGAGTTCGGCACCATCAAGTTCTTCACGTCGTCGGCAATCGACGCCGACACGCGCGTCATCATCCTGAACAACATCAAGAAGCGACTGCAGAAGGCCGCGCCCTTCCTGAGCTTCGATTCCGACCCGTACATCGTCGTGGCGGACGGGCGACTGTACTGGATGGCCGACGCCTACACCGCGACAGGGAACTATCCGTATTCGGAGCCGACCCGGGAGATCAACTACCTGCGCAACTCCGTCAAGGCCGTCGTCGACGCCTACAACGGCACGATCAGCTTCTACGACTTCGACCCCGACGACCCGCTGCTCGCCACGTACAAGAAGATCTTCCCCGGCATGTTCAAGCCGAAGGGCGCCATGCCGAAGTCGCTGATGGCGCACATCCGCTACCCGGAGGATCTGTTCAACCTCCAGGCGGAGGTCTTCTCCACCTATCACGTGACGAGCCCGAGCGTTTTCTACAACAAGGGCGACCAGTGGGAGGTTCCGCAGCGCGCATCGATCTCCGGCCAGGGACGCATGGCTGCGTACTACGTGATCATGCGTCTGCCCGGCCAGAAGCGGGAGGAGTTCCTGCTGATGCTGCCGCTGTCGCCGAATGGTCGCAGCAACATGATCGGCTGGCTGGGCGCCGAATCCGACACGCCCCACTACGGCAAGGCGGTGAGCTTCGCGTTCCCGGCGAGCCAGACCGTGTACGGTCCCGCGCAGGTCGAAGCCGTCGTCAACCAGGATCCCGGGATCTCCTCGCAGCGCACGCTGTGGGGACAGCAGGGCTCGCGCGTGATCTTCGGTAACCTGCTGGTCGTTCCGGTGGAGGACAGCCTGCTCTACGTGCAGCCGATGTACATCGAGTCGGAGCAGACGAAGCTGCCGCAGTTCAAGCGCCTGGTGGTGTTCTACCGCTCGCCGGCGGGCGCGAAGCCGCCGCCTTCGGGACAGCAGCAGAACGTCGTGATGGAGCCCTCGCTCGGCAAGGCGCTGGAGAAGATCTTCGGCGCCGCGAAGAAGCCCGCGCCGAAGCCCGAAGCCAACGCGGCCGCGGCATCGAGCGCGGCGCCGCCGTCGAGCGCTGCACCGCCGTCGAGCGCTGCACCCGGCGCGCCGCCGCCCGCCGCGGGTTCCTCGAAAGCAGCGCTGCCGCCACAAACCCGCGCGCTCATCGACCAGGCCGACAGCGAGTTCCAGGCCTCGCAGAAGGCGCTCAAGGCCGGCGACTTCGCCGGCTACGGGCGTCACATCAAGGCCGTGGAAAAGGCGCTCGGAAAGCTGAAGGGCGAGCAGTAGCGCTTCGATCGCCCCCGCACCCCGCGCGGCATGCGCGGCGCGGAGCGGTCGTGTAGGCTTCGCCCGGATCGACGATGGCCGAGCTCAACGAACCGCAGGCACGCGCTGTAGCCCACGCCGATGGGCCGCTGCTGGTGTTTGCCGGAGCCGGCAGCGGCAAGACGCGGGTCATCACCTATCGCGTGGCGAACCTGCTCGCCGAGCACCGCGTGCCGCCCTACCGCATCCTCGCCGTCACCTTCACCAACAAGGCAGCGGGCGAGCTCAAGGAACGACTCGTGCAGCTCGCGGGCGAAGACGTGACGCGCGACCTGTGGATCGGCACCTTCCACGCCGTGTGCGCGCGGCTGCTGCGCCGATACCACGCCGAGGTTGGCCTCGAGCGGCAGTTCGTCATCTACGACGCCTCGGACCAGAAGGCCGTCATGGCCCGTGTGCTGAAGGAGATGGGCCTCGACGACAAGCGGCTTCCGCCGAAACTGGCGCTTTCGCTCATCCATGGCGAAAAGCGCGAAGGGCGCGGCCCGCGCAACGTCGACGTGTCGCGCGGCGGCTTCGACGAGACGATGCTCGAGGTCTACGAGCGCTACCAGCGCGCGCTCGCGACAGCCAATGCGGTCGACTTCGAGGATCTGATCCTGCACGTGATGCGCATCGCGGAGGACCGCGAGAGCTCCGCGGGCCGGGAGCTCCGCGATCGCTTCGACTACGTGCTGGTCGACGAGTTCCAGGACACCAACGCCATCCAGTACCGGCTGGTGCGGGCGCTTGCGGCGCAGCGCCGCAACCTGTGCGTCGTCGGCGACGACGACCAGTCGATCTACCGCTGGCGCGGCGCCGACGTGCGGCTGATCCGCGGCTTCCAGCGCGATTTCCCGGACGCCATGGTCGTCAAGCTGGAACAGAACTATCGTTCGACGGGCAACATCGTGAGCGCGGCCCTCGGCGTGATCGAGCCGTCGCTCGAACGCTCGCCGAAGAAGCTCTGGACGAGCGCCGATGCGGGCGAGCCGGTGCGCGTGCGCGCCGTGCGCGACGAGCGCGACGAGGCGGCATTCGTGGTGCGCACCGTTGCGAGCGAGATCGCCTGCGGCACCGACGCGAACAACATCGCGGTCTTCTACCGGATCCACGCGCAGTCACGCGCGCTGGAAGAAGCGTTCCGCGCGGAGAACGTGCCCTACCAGATCGTCGGCGGCATGAAGTTCTTCGAGCGCGCGGAGGTCAAGGATCTCGTCGCCTACCTCCGGCTCGTCGAGAACCCGCGCAGCGACGCCGATCTGATGCGCATCATCAACGTGCCGGCCCGCGGCATAGGCGGAAAGACCGTGGAACGCCTGCTCGACACGGCCGCGCGCCGCGGCACCAGCGGCTACGACGCCATCGATGCCGCGCTGGAGGGCAAGCTGCTCGGCACCGCCGCGAAGAAGAAGCTCGTCGCCTTCCGCGAGATGATCGAGGAGCTGAGGAGCGCTGCCGCGGAGCTCTCGCCGCACGAGCTGGCCGGCCGCGTGCTGGAAGAGTCGGGCTACCGCCGCATCCTGCGCGAGGAGGACACCGCCGAGGCCGACGCGCGGCTCGAGAATCTGGAAGAGCTGCTGTCGAGCATCCAGGAGTACGAACAGGACGCCCACGACGCGGGCGAGACCGCCACCCTCGGCGGCTACCTCGAGCGCGTCTCGCTCATCAGCGCCGTCGACGTGATGCAGGATCTGCCGTCGGTGTCGCTGATGACCGTGCACAGCGCCAAGGGTCTGGAGTTCGACGTGGTGATGCTCACGGGCATGGAGGAGGAGATCTTCCCGTACCGCGGCCTCGACGCCAACGAGCCCGAAGAGCTCGACGAGGAGCGGCGGCTCGCGTACGTCGCCATCACCCGCGCGCGGCAGCGCCTCTACATCACCCACGCCGGCATGCGGATGATCTTCGGGCAGACGCGCTATCTGTCGGCGAGCCGCTTTCTTGGCGATCTGCCCGGGGAAGGCGTTGTGCGCGAGGGCTCGGCGTGGAGCGGTCGGGGCTACGCCGAGCCGCGCGGCCGCGGCGACGATTTCCAGCGCGCGCCCGCGCGCTGGCGCAGCTTCGGCGCCGACGTTCCCGCGCGCCCGGCGCTGGCTCCCGGCGAGCGCTTGGTCGACCACGACGCTTTCGACGACATCCCGTCCGACGAACCCGGTCGCGTCGTGCACCCGGGGGACCCCGTGTTCCACAAACGCTTCGGGCAGGGCGTGGTCGAACGCGTCGAGACGGGCGTCAAACCCACGGTCGTCGCACGCTTTCCCGGCTTCGGCACGCGGCGCATCCTGGCGCAGTTCCTCGAGTTCCAATAGACGCGGGGCGGCCAGGACGCGGCCTTGATTGACGGCGTGATCACCCGGCGCCATCTTCTCTGGGCAGCCGATGACGCGCGAGGAAGCCAACCTCGGGCAGCAGGATTCACCTCCACAACCGAGGCTGGGCGCGCTCGCGTTCGCGCTGCTCTGGATTGCGCTGACACTGGCGGTACTGGCGCTCGACTACGCAACCGGGCCGCGCATCCGCTTCCCGGTCCTGCTGCTCGTTCCGCTGTCATTGGTCGCGTGGCGGTACGGGCTGAGCGGGGGCGTTGTCTACGCGGCTGCCATCCAGATCCCGCGTCTCGCATTCGCGGAGATCTGGAACGGGCCATGGAACACGTTCAACGAGATTATGAACTCCGTGATCCGGCTCGTGACCTTCGCCTTCGTTGCGGCACTGGTCGCTATCATCGCCCGGCAGCAGCGCGCGCTCCGCAAGGAAGTCCAGATGCTGCGCGGCATTCTCCCCATCTGCATGTACTGCAAGAAGATCAGGAACGCCGGCGGCGAGTGGGAACAGCTCGAGGTCTACATCAGCCACCACTCCCAGGCCCAGCTCAGCCACGGCATCTGCGCGGAGTGCGCCGCCAAGCACTACCCGGAGCTCGCCTCCGACAACACGTCGGCCAACGCCTGAGCGCCCGGCGGGCTCTGCAGGTCCTGGCAGCCACTGCGCCCACTGCCACGGCACGACACCGCCGGCTCTGCGCTTCCCTGCCGACGACTACGCCCTGCCCCGGCTCTTGCCGGTCGCTATCGCCCCGGCGATGAGATGTGCCGCGCGGATGGGCTCGGGCAGCGAGCCGTGGATCGTGGATTCCATGAGGAACCGGCGAGTGCGCTCGCGGTCGAGGCCGATGCGCTGGACGTAGACGCGGCCGAGCTTCTCCATGGGGCCGGCCCGTTCGACAAGCCGCCACTTGCGTGCACCTCCGCGCACGCGGCCGAGCAGCGCGCGGCGCATGGCGGCCAGGTCGGGGGCGCGCCGCGCGACGACCAGCACCGGCAGGCCGAGTTCGGCGTGCAGGGCGTGCACGTCCACGACGTTGAAGCCGGCGAACGCGATACCCTGCAGAACGACGAGCTGCACGTGCCGCGCGAACTGCGACCCGCGGAGCATCCCGACAATGGCGTCGGTCGAGTTCCGTCCGTCGTAGCGCACGCGGCCGACCAGCACGCCGTCGAGGCGCGTGCGCGCGAAGACCGCGCCGACCAGCGACACATCGCCGCGGCGGCCGGGCGGGGACGGCGCGTCGTCGAAACCGACCACATTGGACAGGGCGCGGGCCATTCTCGGGCTTCGCCTAGCGCTAGCGCTGATCTAGCCTCGCGTCATGAACAAGCGGCTGGAGATGCTGGAGAAGATGACCTCCTCGGGAAAGGCGGACTCGTTCGCGTGGTACGCGCTTGCCATGGAGTACCGGAAAGAGCAGCGGCTGGACGACGCGCTGACGACGTTCGACAAACTCCGCTCTTCCGACGCGGCCTATCTGCCGATGTACCTGATGGCCGGGCAGATGCTGATCGAGGCCAGCCGTGGCGACGACGCGCGCGTCTGGCTCGAACAGGGCATCACGCTGGCCAGACAGAAGGGCGACAGCAAGGCGCTCGGCGAGCTCGAGGACGCGCTCGGGGAGGTCTAGCCGACGGCGGGCGGGGGGAGCGTCCACGAGCCGGAGCCGCCGCCGCTGCCGCTCTGCGGCTCCATGGCGGGCGGGGCGTCGTCCTCGGCGGCGCCGAGGAAGTCGAGCAACTCGGCGCGACGGGCGTGCGCGTCGGAGCAGCCGAGATCGATCAGCCGCCGCGCGAAGCCGCCGTCGAACAAGAGGTAGCTCGCCAGGTCCGCGTCGTCGGAGACGCCCACGTCGAGAAGCTTGAGCAGCCGGCGCGTGACGACCGGTCCGCCGCGCAGCCGTCCCTTGTGGATGTGCTCGGCGGCGATCTGGCCGATGCCCTCGGTGGGGCGGACAACGAGCGTCTCGATCGGGCGGAACTGGTGGCCGCCACGCGTGACCGCCGACTCGTTGAGACGACCGACGAACTCGTCGCCGTACGCGGCCCCACCGCTCAGCATGATGTCGTTCAGCAGGTTGACCATCCCAAGGTCGTTGTCGAGGTGGTCGAGCAGCAGCGCATTCATGATCTTGCCGAGCAGGAAAGTCGCGCCGGGAGCGGTCGTCTCGGGCTTGGAGTGCGCGACGCCGCGCACCAACCGCGAGGTGCCCACGACCAGCACGTGCGTCGCGCCAAGGCGGATCGCCGGAGCTATCGGCGTGTTCTGGCGAACGCCGCCGTCGACGTAAAGCTGGCTGCCGATCTTCACGGGCGGAAAGAGCAGCGGGATCGCGGCCGATGCCAGCGCGTGCTGGGGCCCGATGCGATCGGCGCGGATCAGCGTGCGCGGCGGCGCACGCGTGGGCAGCGAAGTGCGCGGCCCGGTCTGCATGAAGATCACGGTGCGCCCGGTGGACACCTCCGTGGCCGAGACGCTGAGCGCGCTCAGCTTGCCCTGGCGCATGGTGCGCGTGATGGCACGCCACGGGATCTCGCGCTGCACGAGCGTCGCCATGGGCGACACGTCGAAAATGCCGGCGCCGTCGCCGCCGCCGAACAGCACGCGCGGCAACGCAACGGCTTGCCGCAGGCCGAAGCCGAGCACGTCGTCGAGCCGCATGCTGCTCCACACGTCCACCAGCCGGCGCACGCCCAGCACGGGGTCGGAAAGATGCGCGGCAAGGTAGGCGCTGTTGATGGCGCCTACGCTGGTGCCGCACAGGATGTCCACCCGCGGCGCGGCGCCGCGCAGCCGGGTGAGCTCGTCGAACAGATACCAGAGCACACCCGTCTCGTATGCGCCGCGCGCCCCGCCTCCGGAGAGGATGACGGCCAGGCTCCTGCGCGGGGGGGGGTCGCTCACGAGGGAGATACGCTACCTTTTTCGACTTCCGGACGCACGCTTTCCGCGCCGGGAACCGGCCGCGACGACGGGCCGCTGCGCAGAGCCGCCGCAACCCTCTCGGCGGATCCTTCGGTGTGCCCCAACAGGCCAGCCACGATCGGTCGCTTGACGAACATCAGCCGCAGATCCGGATCGCGGATCGACTCCAGCAGGTGATAGACGTGCTCGGCTGCGCGCTTGCACATCCCGTCTGCTTGGGGCGAGCGCGCATTCTGCATCGCTTCGCAGCACAGTGCGCGCGTCTCGAGACCGTATTCCGAGCCCTGCACCGTTTCGATGGCGCCCATCGCCGTGGTTGCGAGCAGGATACCGGTGTGGTGCTCGCCGATGTCGACGCGCGCCGCTGCCTCCACGGCCATCGCGTAGAAATGATACGCGACGTACGCCTGCGCTTCGGCGGCCTGCCGTGCGTCGAAGGCGTGCATGACCGCCGCACCCGAGTCGCCCGATGCGCGCGCCAGGAGCGCCCGCATGATCTTCTCGTGCACGGAGTCGTAGGCGTTTCCGGTCACGGCTGTCAGAGCGCCGGCGTCGCCGACCATGGTGTCGGCCGCCGCGACGTCGCCCCACTCGAGCAGTACCTCGGAGGTGGCGAGCAAGGTGTCGGCGCGGGCGTCCTGATCGCCGTAACGCTCGTGGGCATCGCGCGCGCGCTTGAGATAGGCCTGGCCGCGATCCTGGTCGCCGAGGCGCGCATAGCTCTGGCCGATGTTGCTGAGCGTCTTGGCGATCTGGAAGCGGCCGCCGATCGCGAGATCGATGCGGATCGCGTCCAGGGCCAGGGCAATCGCGTCCTCCCAGCGACCGATCACGAACATGGCGAAGGCCAGCGAGTTCTTCGCGCGCGCTTCCATGCGGCGCGCGCCCACCTGCCGGAACACGGCGATCGCCTCGGCGTGGGCTTCGATGGCTTCGTCGACGCGGCCCACGCGGCGCAGCAGCGTGCCGCGCGCGCGCAGCACCTCCGCGCGCAGGCGCGCGGAGACGCCCGTCTGGTTCGTCGTCTCCAGCGCGCGATCGCAGGCGGCCAGCGCGCCCTGCATATCGCCGAGATCGCGCAGCATCTCGGCCATGAGCAGCTGGGCCTGGAGCTCCAGCACCGACGAGCCGGCCTGCGCGGCGACCTGCTCGGCGCGCTGGGCGGAGGTGAGCCCGCGCGCCAACCGGCCCGCCTCGAGCTCGATGCGGGCCGTGCGCAGGAGCGCCGTCGCGACCCAGTGAGGCTTGCCGCTCTGGCGCGCTAGCTGGCGCAGCGCCACCAGATGGCGTCGCCGCTCGCGCCAGCGCCCCTGGATGCGGCAGATGGCTTCCAGCGCCTCGTGCGCCTCCAGACGCCTGAGGTCGTCGTCCGGCAGGAGCGCGACGACGCGGCGGTAGTAGCGGCGCGCTAGCTGCGTCTGATAGCTGGTGCGCGCGGTGGACGCCGCTTCCAGGTACATGTCCGCCGCGCGCCCGCGCTGGTGCCCGCGGGCGAGATGCCGGCCGACGATCGCGGCCGTCAGCCCCTTCGCCAGCGGCGTGCCGGCGAGGTGCTCGCCCAACGCCTGGTGCATCCGCGCGCGCTCGCCCGATTCAAGCGCCAGATACGCCACGTCGCGCGTCAGCGGGTGGCGCACGTCCACCGTGTCGCCCTTGTCGTCGCAGAGGCCCCGCGCGCAGAGCCGCGCTACGGGCTCGTCGCTCCCTTCGCCGTTGAGCTCTGCGAGGTCCTCCTTCTTGATGGGTCCGCCGGCCACGGCGAGCCACTCGACGATGGCCTGTTCCTCCCCGGGCAGCTCGTTGAGTCGGTCGGCGATGAGCTGTTCGAGCGTCGACGGAAGCGCTTGCGCCACCCCGCCAGGACGTTCGACGCGCGCAAGCTCGTGGGTCCCGTCGTCCCGCTCGCGGATCTCCAGGGTACCGCGCTCGAGCAGCGCGTCGACCATTTCCAGTAGGAAGAAGGGATTGCCCGCCGCGCGAGGAAGCAGGTCGGCACAGACCTGGGCCACGCCCTCGTTGGCGCCGAGACGAGCGGAGAGCAGGCGCACCTGGTTCTCGGAGCTCAGCCCCTTGAGCTCGATGCGCACCATCCCTTCGAGGTGCGGCGCGATGCCGTCGTCGGGGCGGGTGACCAGAACGGCAAGAATAGGCAGTGGATCGGCGCGGCGCACCAGCTCGGACATGAGCTCGAGGCTGGGGCGGTCGCTCCATTGCAGGCCCTCGATCATCACGACCAGCGGCGACTCGAGCGCGGCGCGGGCAAAGAAGCGGCGCATGCCGCCAGCAACAAGGCGGCGATTGTGTTCGACGTCGGCCTCGTCGGAGGCAGCCGCGACGCGACCGGTGACAAGCTCTGCCATGCGCGTGACGATATCGGAGCCGTTCTGGCCGCCGCCGAACTCACCGAGGCTGTCCATGATGAGCTGCTTGGCCTCCGCGAGCGGTTGGTTCTCGCGGGTCCCGGTGAGCTCACGGACCCATTCGGCCACGTTGCCGAACGGCAGCTCGCTGCGCGCCGGAGAACACTCGACGCGCAGCACACGCGCGTCCGGCGGCAGCTCGGACAGGAACGTCGAAACCAGCGCGGTCTTGCCGATGCCCATCTCGCCGTGCACCACCCGCGCAATGACCTGGCCGAGCCCGCCGTTCTGGCCCGGTGTCACGGCGCGGTGATAGGCCGCGTGCAGGTCGGCCAGCTCGGCGTCGCGACCAATCAGATCGCTCGGCGCGAGCGCCATCTCCTGCAGCTTCTCCTCCCGGGTGAGCGGGCGCAGAAGCGAGTAGATGCGCATGATGCGCGGCAGGTGACGCGCCTCGGCGTTCTCCACCTCGATGGTCGGCGCATCGCCCCACACGAAATCCCGCCGAACCAGCCGGTACAGACCGCCCGCCACCCAGGTGACGCCAGCGGGTGCGCGCTCACCCAGAAGCCCCGCCAGATCGTGCGCCGGCTCCTGCAGCGTGTGGTCGATGAGGTGGCCCGCCTTGTCGCGCTGTCCCGTCGCGATCCCGCGCACGATGCCGACGCTGGCCTGCAGCTCGACAGGCAGGTCGTCGCACGCTCCCTGGATGGTGTCGTGGACGTCGACGGCAAGCCAGGCTGCGTCGGCCGCGGCGCGTGCCGGGTTCGCCATCAGGCCGACCACCGCCCGCCCGGTCGCCAGCACTGCGGGCGCCTCGCTCGCGTCCGAGGCGGCCTGCGCCTCCCACGTCCAGCGAGCGCCGCGTTTGAATGCGATCTCGTCGAGGATGGTCCGCAGCTGCTCGGCGAAGCGCGCCGCTCCAACCGCGCCAATCGCCTGTTCGAGGTCCTCGAGACCGTGGAGCTGCAGCATCACCACGGCGACGTGGCGCACCTCGCGCCCCGCCCGGTCCCTCAGGCCGCGCGGGCGAATGGGCCGCCCCGGACCGGTCTGCTCATCGCGCCAGATCCCGGCATCGCCGTCGGACAAGCTGGCACTGGCGCCGGCCTCGTCGGCGCCCTCTTCCTCGAAGCGACTGTCCTCGGCGGGGCGCTCCACGCCTGGCGAGGTGTGCTCGCGGCTGACCAGCTGCGCGATGATGGTCTCGAGCACGTGCGAGTCGACGAGCTGCTGCTTCTGGAACAGCACCCGGGTGATCGACGCTGCCATGTCCCGGGCCGTCTGGAAGCGATCCTCGGGGTTCTTCAAGAGCGCTCGCATGACGATCGCCTCGAGCTCGGGCGGGATCTCGCGCGCGAACGTGCTGGGCGCTTCGACCTGTCCTCCCCGGACCGCTTCGAGCAGCTCGGGGCCGTCCGCGGCGCCGTGGAGCGGTCGGCCCGTGAGCATTTCGTGGAAAACGACTCCCAGCGAGTAGATGTCCGTGCGCCGGTCGACCTTCTCGCCGCGCGCCTGCTCGGGAGACATGTAGGCCGTCTTGCCTTTGAGCACACCCGGCTCCTCGCGGAACAGGTTGGCCGAAGCGATGCCGAAATCGGCGATCTTCACGGCGCCCTCGAAGCTGAGCAGCATGTTCTGCGGCGAGACGTCGCGATGGACGATCTCGAGCGGAGCGCCGCCCTCGTCCTTGCGCTCGTGGGCGTAGTGCAGGCCCTTGGCGAGCTCCGCGATGATGTATGCGGCTGCGTAGGGCGGCAGGCGCAATCCCTTCGAGCGCGCCGAGCGCATCAGCTTGCGCAGGTCCGGCCCCTCCACATACTCCATGCTGAGGAGCTGCCCCTCGTCGCCGTAGTCCTGGAACTCGTAGACCTGGACGATGTTCGGATGGTTGAGCCGCGTGGCCAGCTGGGCTTCTTCGGCAAACATCGCGCGGAAGCGCCGCGACGAGCCGTGAGCGGGCAGGATGCGCTTGACCACCAGCAGCTTGAACGTGCCCTCCGCGCCTCGCTTCTTGGCGAGGAACACCTCCGCCATTCCGCCGACACCGAGGCGGCGGATGATCTCGAAGTCCGCCAGGCGCTTCGGGACGGGTCGGGCGGATGAGTCGGCCATGACAGAGCGCCCCAGGCGCAGCCCGGCGGCTGCCCTACGTTAGCGCGGCCGCGCCGTGCCGGAAAACGGCGGATGGTCGGCGCGCGAAAACCTTCCGGCCGGAGCCGATCGCGTGGCAGACCCCGGCGGCGATCGGCCTGGAAATCGGGGCAGAACCGTCAGCCGACCGTGCACGGAGGCTCGCGACGTGTAGACTCCCGGCAATGCGAGCCATTGCCGTGGGAACGCTGATCGCCCTTCTGGCGGGGGTGAACGCGTGCGGCCCAGCGGTCCAGACCGGCCCCCGAGCTCCCGGCGCCGGCGGAGCGTCCGCGCCCGTGCACCCCGTTGCCGTCAGCGACGACGACTTTGCCGCCAGCGCGTACCAGGTGCTGATATCCGGCGAACGAACCCCGAAGCGAACCGATCTGCTGGTGGGCGTGGTGCAGCGGCAGCTGGAGCGCGCGCAGCAACGCTTCGACAGCGGACACGCCGCGGCGGGGCTCGCCGCGCTGACCGGCGCGCTGTACCTCGTGCGCACCGGCGAGATGCACCGCGAGATGATCCAGCACGCCCAGGGCGCGCTCTCCGACGGCGCTCGCGAAGTCGCGCGCGTCGGCAACGAGGGCCGCGCCTACGCGCTGTACAAGATGCTGGACCAGGTGCTGCCGTCGGGTCCCGAGCGGAAGGACGTGGATGCGCATCTGGCTGCGCTCGCCCACTGGGACCGCGCGTCGGAGGGTTCGGGGCCGATGCAGGCGGCGGGCGCGACGCAACGTGCAGCCATAGAGCGTGCGCTGTTCGATCCAACGAAGCCCGCGATGGAAGACGCGCGCAAATCGACCGTCGCCTGGGTCAAACGGGCGCTGAGCTTCAACGCGGCGGACATCCCGATCCGCTCCAGCTTCGATCGCGAGGAAGCGATCGAGGCATACCACGCCATCCGGGCAGGAGGCGCCGCACTGGTGGCGCTCTACCTGCGCAACGGCGACGCAGCCCACGCGCTGAAGGCCATCGACGACGCAGACCTGTCGCGCGTAGTGCCTCCAGGCCTCTCCGACCGGCTGCAGCGCGCGGCCGAGGACGATGACCCCGCAGCGTGGGCCGATCTCTATCACCTGTTCGAATCGGCCGTCGGCACGGAGCGGCCGGAGACTGGCCTGGATGCGGATCTGGCCCGGGCCGCAGCCTGGGGATCGGCGCTCGAGCTCTACCGCAGCCAGCCCGGCTCGCCCCAGGCGGCCGTGGCGCTCTCGGGTCTCCTGCTGCACTACGGGATGGCAGAGGCTGCTCCGCTGGTACTGGCCGGCGCGCTTGGCAGCCAGCCTTCCGCGAACGATCTCGGCAGCGCGATGTCCGTCGTGCTCCAGGGCATCGTCGCCGAGGACGGCATCGGCCAGCACGCCGCCGCGCGACGCGTCTTCAAGGCGGCCCAGCCGATCCTGCGGCTGGCCGAATCCAAGCAGATGGCAGGTCGGGTGCGGCCCAACGCCGCGCGCCTCCACTACGTGATGGGCGCACTGGAAGCCGAAGCCGGCGACCTGGCGCGTGCGCGCCCGGAGCTCGATGCCTCCGTCAAGGAGCAACCCAGCATCGAGTGCTACCGCCTGCTCGCCGCCATCGATCGCCAACGCGGCTCGGCGGAGCAGGCGCTGGCATCGCTCAAGGAGGTGATCCAGCTGGCTGCCCGGCTCGGCAGCCGCGCCGACGAGGCGGAAGCCTGGCTGAGCAGCTTCGAGATCGAGCGCGAGAAAGGCAACGACGCGCAGGCAAAAACGGCACTGGCCACCGCTCTCGAGCGCGCGCTCGATGCGCGCAAGCTCGCGCACTCCTTTGCCGAGCAGGCCGAGGCGGAGCGTCTCCTGGCGCGCATCCTGGACGTATACGGCGACGCGCGAGGCGCAAAGCGCGCGACCGAACGCGCCTACGAGGCCTCGCGCAGCGACCGCGCGCAACTCACGGCCACGATCCTCGACGCGGCTCGCCGCGCGCTGATGCGGGACGACCTCGCCGCGGGGCGCGAGGCCGTGCGGAAGGCGATCGACTCCGGCCTGGAGGATGACGACCTCGTCTACGCCGCCCTGTGGCTCAAGCTGCTGGAAGAGAAGCTCAAGGTGTCGGACGACGGCACGGTCGAAGAGGCCTTCGACGCCATCGACGAGTCGTCGTACTGGCCGGCGAGGCTCAGGGCGTGGGCGCGCGGGAAGCTCGACGACAAGGCGCTGCTCGCCGCCGCGAAGAACCGCGTGCAGCAGACCGAAGCCAAGTTCTACACGGCGATGCAGCACCAGGTCGGCGGCGATTCCACCAAGGCGCTGCCCGGGCTGGAAGAGGTGGCAAAGAGCGAGGCCATCGACCTGGTCGAGGTCGCCATCGCCCGCGACGTCGTCTCGAAGCATCGCGGAACGCTCGGCCTCTCGCTTCCCAGCGGCGTGAAGATCCCATAGCCGGCGCCCCGCCACCTGGCCCGTGGTAGATTCGCCACGCGGTGTCGGGATTTATACGCGCAAAAGCAGGAACGGTCGCGCGCCTCGCAGCGCTCGCCCTGACCGCAGCCGGTTGTTCGTCCAAAGCCAAGACGCCGGCGCACGCCACGCGCCCCAAGTCGGTCGCAAACGAGCAGACGACGCACGATCAGCCGGTCACCGACGCGCCATACGACGGACAGACCGCAACCCAGTTCCGCACCACCGATGTGCTGGCGGACCTGGACATACGCGCGCTCCGCTTCGTGGGAAGCACGCTCTACGCCGGAACCGCCACCGGCCTGTTCAAGCTCCGGGGCGACGGCTCCGGGTTCGACGCGGTGGCGGTTGCTGGAAGCGGCGCCGTCGTCGATCTGGCGGTGCTCGGATTCGAACCAGCTCGTCGCCGCGCGCGCCGACGGCGTTCACACGCTGACGCCCGCGGGCGCGCCCGCCGACGACTGGGCCGTCACCGGTCAGAGCATCGCGGCGGTCGCGACGCACGCCGGCAAGGTCTACGTGGGCACGGACCAGGGCGTCTCCAGCGTCGATGCCGGCGGCACGACGGCCATCGCGGCCGAGCAGGGCTTTGCCGTGCGCGACCTCGCCGTGTCCGGCAACGTGCTGTTCATCGCGACGGGCAGCGGAGTGCGCCGGTACGACCTCTCCGCAAACACCGCGCTCGGCGATCTGCACGCGCCGGGCAAGCTGCCCGACGACGACGTGCGCGCGCTGGCCGTCGCCGACGACGGCAGCGTGCTCGCGGCGACCGCCAAGGGCCGCGCACGGATCGCGGCCGACGGGTCCAGCGCAACCGTCACACTACCGGGGCCGGGAGCGCTCCCGTACGCGGACGTGCTCGCGATCGATGCGCGCGGCGGCGACGTCCTGACCGGACACGGCATCGGCGCGGAGTTCGAGGGCGTCAGCGAACGGCACTACTACTCGAGCGAGCGCTGGATCCCGGCCGAGCGTGTCGACGCGGTCGCGCTCGGCCCTGACGGCTCGCGATTCCTCGGCACCGCGGCGGGTATCTCCCGCATCACGCCACAGAAGACCACGCTCGCCAAGAAGGCCGCCGACTATGAAACGGCGAACGCCGCCCACTGGCGCATGAACGGGTTCATCGACGACCAGGTCGGCTACGCCGATCCGTGGGATCACTCGGCGCCGCCGGCGACGCACGACACGGACAACGACGGCCTGTGGACGGAGATGAACGTGGCCGCGTGGTGCTTCGCGTACAAGGCGACCGGCGACAAGGGCTACTACGACAAGGCGCGAAAGGCCCTCGACACGATGCTGCTCGAGATCGACGTGCCCTCCGCGACGTTTGTCGCCAAAGGCATGGCGCCGGGGTTCGTCACGCGATCGCTGGTGCGGAGCGACGAGGGCGCGGTCTTCGACGAGAAGAAGACCCAGTCGAACTGGCATCTGCAGTCGTACGCCGGCAAGACGTACTACTGGAAGGACGACACGAGCTCGGACGAGATCACCGGACATTTCTTCGGCATCCCGGTCTTCTACGACCTGTGCGCGCAGTCCAGCGCGGAGCGAGCGGACATCGCGAAGCACGTGGACGAAGTCATGGGCTACATCGTGGACAACGGCGACCAGCTCATCGATCTCGACGGGAAGCCGACGACGTTCGGCGACTGGACAGGACTTGCCAACGCGGTCAACGGCATCGGCGACTGTCTTTCGCACCACTACGACAACTGCGCCGACTCGTTCGGCGGCGGAGGCTGGTTGGATTCGATCGAGATCCTGGGCTACCTGCTCGCCAGCTGGCACGTCACGGGCGACAGCCGCTACTACGACGAGTACAACCGGCTCGCGATCGACGAGCGATACAGCGACATGGTGCCCGTCAAGGACACGACCCTCACCGTAACGTCGCGCTCGGCCGGCAACCACTCGGATCACGAACTGGCGGCGCTGGCGTACTACACGCTGCTTCGTTACGAACCGAATCCCGATCGCCGGGCGAAGTGGCTGCAGTCGCTCCGTGACTTCGACGGCTACGAAAAGGACGAGCGCAACACGCTCGAGCTTGCCGTGATGGCGAGCGCGATGCCCGACGCCAACATCTCCGATGCCGCGCGGACGCTCCGCGAGTGGCCGGTCGACCAGCGCGAGTGGCTGGTCGACAACAGCCATCGCCTCGACGCGAAGCTCGACCCACAGAAGGATCGCTTCAGCGACGCGCAGTTCACGACCGTATTTCCGTACGACGAGATCGCGACCATGGAGTGGAACGGTAACCCGTACAAGGTGTCGGACGGCGGCGACGGCCGTGCCGTGCAGGCGCCCTGGCCGTACCTCCTGCCGTACTGGATGCTCCGCTACTACGGCGCAATCCAGTAGCGCGGCCTAGCTCTGCGGCTTGCGGCCGAGCAGCCTTTCGGCGAGGTGGTCGCCGAACTCGGAGGTGAGCAGCCGCTCGACGGCCGCTTCCTTGTCGTGACGCTCGGCGGCGTCGGCGTACTGGAACTCGATTCCCATGCCAGCGGGGTTGGCCGCGCTCGCTTCCTCCTGCTGGGTGATCCAGATGACCTTGCCGCGGAGGCGCAGCGGCTGATCCATCTGCGGAATGCCCAGCGCGAAGATGAACTCGGTTCCGATCGGGAGCGGCTTCTGCGTGGAGATGAAGGTTCCGCCGCGCGAGATGTTCTTCGTGTAGTCCGCGAAGAACGTGTTCAGACGCTTGTACTCGACCTTGAGCTCGATCGGAGCGCGGCCGTGGCGGCGACGGTCGTCGTCGGAAGCCATCCACGGCAGGGTAGTCGGGCGCCGGGCGCGCGGCCAAGCCAAACGGCGGGATGGCACCCCGGCTGGTGGCCCGGGCCCCCGCGCGCCAGAGGGCACGGTCCGTGGTATCAAGCCCATGTGCGCGATCCCTACGAGGTGCTCGACGTGGGGCGGAGGGCCTCGGATGCCGAGATCAAGTCCGCATTCCGGCGGCTTGCGGCGCGCCACCACCCCGACAGGAACCCGGGGGACGAGCAGGCGCAGGCGCGCTTCACGGAGCTGAACGCCGCCTACCAGATCCTCTCGGACCCGCAGAAGCGCGCCGCCTACGACCGCTACGGGGCCGCCGCTTTCCAGCCCGGCGGCGCGGGTCCGGTCGACTTCGACTTCGGAGGGCTGGACGGCATCTTCGGCGACATCCTGGGCGCATTCGGGATCCGCACCGGCGACCGCGGAGACCTGAGGAAGCGGATCAAAGTGGAGTTCGGGGAGGCAGCTCGTGGCTGCAAGCGCGAGCTCTCCTACGAGCGCGTGGATCTCTGCGAGCACTGCGGCGGTCAGGGCGCCGAGCCCGGCAGCCGCGTGGACCTGTGCGGCGCCTGCGGCGGGCGCGGGCGCGTGCGTTTCCAGCAGGGCTTGTTCCCGATCCCGGTCGAACGCCCGTGCTCGAGCTGCCACGGCCGTGGTCGCGTCCCCGCGAGTCCGTGCGGGCACTGCAGGGGCAGCGGCCTCGAGAAGCGTACGCGCACGATCGAGATCGAGATTCCGGCGGGCATCGAGTCCGGATCGAGCCGCGCGGTCGACCGCGGCGGCAATCGCACGCGCCCCGACAAGCCCCCGGGCGACCTCGAGATCGTGGTGGAGATCGCAGCGCACCCGTTCTTCCGGCGCGACGGCGACAACGTCATCTGCTCCGTTCCGATCACGTTTGCACAGGCGGCGATTGGCGGCGAAGTCGACGTCCCGACGCTCGACGGCAAGGTGAAGCTGCGCGTTCCGCCGTCGACGCAGCCTGGCAGCGTGCTGCGCATCAAGGGCAAGGGCATCCAGCACAGGCTGCGCAGCGGCCGTGGCGATCAGCTGGTCGAGGTCACGGTGGAGGTGCCCTCGCACGTCACGCCCCGCGCGCAGGAGCTCATCGAGGAGCTGGCGCACGAGCTCGGCGAGGACGTGCAGCCCCAGCAGCGCACGTTCGTGGAGAAGCTGAAGAGCCTGTTCGGATGAGCGACGCGAACGCACCCAAGCGCGCGGGTACACCCGCCCGTCAAGCTCGGTCGCTGGCGCAGCCGAGCGAGAACCGGAGCGGAGCGTAGTTGGCTACGTGAGCACCGGAAGCGCAGGGAGGCAAAGCCAGCGGCCGGGATCGGCGGGCGTCGGCGAATCGAGGGACGAAGCCCACCCGCGCGCGGTGACTTTCGACCTGGGGCAGACATTGGTCGAGCTGGACCACGAGCTGCTCGCGCGCAGGATCGCCGAGCGCGGTGGAAGGGTCGAGAAGCGCGTGCTCGAACGCGAGACGCCCGCCTCGTGGCAGGCCTACAACGAGGCCAAGAGAAGCGGCATGGAGGGGCGCGAGGCGTGGCTCGGATTCATGGTGACGCTTCTTTCGCGTTCGGGGCTGCCCGGAGACCAGTGCCGGGAGCTTGCCGAGTGGCTGTGGACCGAGCAGCCGAAGCACAACCTGTGGCGGAAGCCCATCCCCGGCATGCTCGAGATAGCGGACACGCTGGAGCGGGCCGGAGTGCCGGTCGGCGTCGTCTCGAACTCTGAAGGGCGCATCGCGGAACTGTTCGAGGAACTTGGCTGGTCCGGTCGCTTCCGCTGCATCGCCGACTCCGGACGGCTGGGGTTCGAGAAGCCGGATGCGCGCATCTTCGAGTGGGCCGCCGGGCGCCTGGGCGTCGCGCCCGACGAGCTGGTCCACGTGGGTGATTCGTGGGAAGCCGACGTGCGTGGCGCGCTCGGCGTCGGGGCGAGGGTCATCTGGTTTCCTGCAGATGAAGCTCGCGAGCTGCCGCCGCGCGTGGCAGCCTGCCGCACGCCGGACGAGGTGCGGGGGGCGCTCGCGGCCTTCGGCGTGCCGCTCGGCGGCGGGGAGTAGCAAGGAGAGAACATGGAAACGCGATCTATCGGGATGCTGGGTGCGGGGAACATGGCCGGTGCGCTGATCCGCGGGCTGCTCGCTTCCGGCACCGTGACGCCCGAACAGGTCCGCGCCAGCGACATCCGGCAGGACCGCCTCGATGTGCTCGAACAGCAGCACGGCATCGCCACCACGAAGGACAACCGTGCTCTGGTTCAATGGGCGGATCTGGTGGTGCTGGCGGTCAAGCCGCAGGTCGTCGATCGCGTGCTCGATCAGGTGGGCGATGCGTTCTCGCCCCACACCCTGGTCGTGTCCATCGCGGCGGGCGTCCCCATCCGGGCCATCGAATCGCGGCTGGCCGAAGGCGTGCGCGTGGTGCGTGCGATGCCCAATACCGCCGCCATCGCCCTGGCCGGCGCCACGGCCATCGCGCCCGGCGCCCACGCGACGGATGACGACGTCCTGACGGCCCGCAAGCTGTTCGACGCCGTGGGGCGGACCGTGACCGTCGACGAGACGTTGATCGACGCCGCCACGGGACTTTCCGGGAGCGGTCCCGCCTACATCATGCTGATCATCGAAGCGTTGGCCGATGGCGGCGTGAAGGTCGGGCTGCACCGCGACACCGCGCTGCTGCTCGCCGCCCAGACGGTCTTCGGCTCGGCCAAGCTGCTGCTCGACACGGGCGAGCATCCAGGGCGGCTCAAGGACATGGTCACGAGCCCGGGAGGCACCGCCATCGCCGGCCTACACACGCTGGAGTCGGGCGGTCTGCGCCGCACGCTCATCGACGCGGTGGAGTCGGCCACGCGCCGCGCCACCGAGCTCGGCGAGCAGATGGCCGAGAAACTGATGAAACCCCGCGAGCAGTAGCCGGGAGGCTAAAGAGGGGCGGGGGCGGGCCGTATGGACGCATGAAGGCCTCGCCCATGGACCCGCGCCTGCCCTCCACTACGCCGCCGCCGCGCATCGCCCACCAGCCGGTGGTCGGCAGCCTGCAGCCGCTCTCCCGTACCGAGCCCGTCCCGGCGCCCGAGCCGGAGCGCCCGGCGCCACCCAAGCGCCCGCGACCACAGCTCGGCCTGTGGCTGATCGGTCTGGCGGTGGCGGGGGCTGCGTTCGGCGGTGCCGTGCTCTGGAGGAGCAGAACCGATAGCCGCTCACGCCTCGAGCACGCAGAGGTCGTGATCGTCAGCGGGCACGCTTCGCCCAAACGCACGTCGACCGGCGCGGAGGAACGCTGGCAGAAGAGCCACGCCACGGTGACCATCGACGACTCGATCGACGCGCTTGGGCCCGCGGCGCGCCAGGCAGTGGAGAGCGCGTTCGGTGCATGGCTGACCAGCGGTGCCCAGGTCCCCGCGCTGACCTTCGACTCCGCGCACGGCACGCGCGTCTCCGAGGAGCCCGACGGGAAGAACAGCGTGGTCTACGCGCCGATCGACATCCCCGGCCACAAGAACGACCTCGCCCTCACGATCGCATTCACCGACCCCGACAGCGGAGCGATCCTGGAAGCGGACCTGGTGATCAACTCGCGACATCGCTTCGGCACGCTCGACACGGCGCCGTCGGGGAAGAAGCACGACGAGCACGAAAGCGAAGACGAGCACGGAAAGTGCGGCAGCCCGCGCGTGGTCGGCTGCGGCGGGCGCTATGATCTGGAAAGCGTCGCCACGCACGAGGTCGGCCACTTCCTCGGCCTGGGCGAGGACGAGACGGACACCTGCGCCACGATGTACCGCTCGACGGGACGCTGCGACGTGAACAAACGCGTCCTGTCCGGCGACGACCAGGCGTCCATGACGAAGCTCTACGCGGGCGGCTTCACGGACGGAGCGGGCGCCACGAGCAGTTGCAGCGCGGCGCCCTCGCCCGCGGGCGGCTCCGCCCCCGCCCTGTTCGGGTTCGTCGTCGCGATGGCCGCAGCGCTCCGTCGTCGACGAGCTGCTAGCTGCTAGCGCCGGGCGGCGCTACTCGGTCCACGGGATGTCGCTGGGGCCCATGGTCCGGTAGTGGTCGTCGATGTACTTGATCAGCTCGACCATCCACTGCTCCATCTTCGGGCCGTTCTTGCGCACGCTGTCGGTGAAGAACGTGCCGCGGATGCACTCGGCTTCGCCGTTCTTGCCGACGCGGCAGCGACCGTCCACGTAGACCATGATCACCTTGGGCAGGCGCATCACCGACGAGTCCGCGGTGCCGTTCATCCAGTTGCCGATGAACGCGATGAACGCCGTCAGATCCTCCGGCGTCTGGCCGTAGCCGTGCATCACGTAGACCACCGGGTAGCGCTTGTTCTTGCTCTTTTCGTTCGCGTACCCCGGCGGCAGATTCACGCCCACAGGTCCGGTGCGTCCCAGCGAGTCGGTGAAGTCGAACTTGCAGCTGCCCTGCACCTCGCAGGTGGGTGCGTTGGGATCCGGATCCTGCGCCGACGCCTCGTCGAGCGTGTGCGGCGCGTCGGGCCAGCGCGACCCGGCGTAGTAGAGTGCCGACTGCAGGCGCCGCGCGATGTCGTCAGCCGTGCCCACGTGCTGTCCGGTGCCGTCGTTGATGTCCGCTTGCGTGGGGTCGATCTTGCCGTAGCGAAGCATCACGGCGCCCGGTATGTCCTGCCAGTCGGTGAGCCCTGCCTGGTAGTGCAGCGAGTCGTCCCAGGGCTGGCCGGGAATGCGACCGAAGGACGTGTAGTAGTGGACGATGCGCCCGCGCTCCGCCATGGATCCCATGAGCGCCTGCGCGTCCACGGCAAAGTTGAACAGATCGCGCGTCCCGCCGTCCGTCCAGACATCGATGCGCTGCAGCGCCTTGTCGTCCAGCGGATACTTCTGGTTCGCGTTCGGCAGCTGCTCGAGGATGGTGCGCGAGTCCCGAGCCAGGAACGTCGCGTAGCCCGGCGTCATGTCGAACTTGCCGTTGCCCTCGCCGTAGTCGTAGGGACTCTGCTTCGTGTTCGGGACGCCGTCGAGCCCGTAGTCCTTGTAGGGCTCGCCCTTGTCGTAGCGCCAATTGCCCTCGGTGCCCGACGGGTTGTACTGCGGGTTGTAGTCGTCACCGTCGGGGTCATCGTTGACGCCCGGCTGGTAGCCGGGCTCGTCCTTGTCCGCCTTGCCGTCGACGCCAACGTCGTCGAAGGGCTCGTTCGAATCGCGGATGATGGGCTCGTTCTGGTCGCGGACGCCGTTGCCGTTGTAGTCGACGGCCAGCGCGAGCTCGAGCGGGCTGTTGTCGCCGGTCGGGCTCCAGGTGTTCGCGTAGGGCGTGAGCGATGGATCCTGCGGCGAGCCGTCACACACCGTGATGACGGGCCACGTGCCCTTCGGGTTGAACTCGTCGTCGTAGTAGTTGGACAGCGAGAGAGTATGGCTGCAGCGCTCGACGGGGCAGTTCTGGTTGAGCTCCTTCTCCTTGGCCTCGTTCGGGTCGCCGCTGATCGGGTCGACCCACACCGCGCACTCGTCGCCAGGATGATCGCCCACGACAGTGGGATCGTTCGGCGGCACGCCCGCAGGCAGGTTCGGGGCGAGGGGATTGTAGCTGTTGGGGTCGCCGAACATCAGTGCCAGGTCGCGGAAGATCTGCACGTACTCGGAGCGCGGGAAGCTGCCGCCGTTGCCGTTCTTCGGGTACTCGTACCACCACTGGTTGAACGTGCTCGCATGCTCGTAGGGCAGCGGCGCCGGGAGCTGGTCCGGCGTGTACGGCGGTGTCGTGGGCACGTTCGTGCCGTCGTTGGTCGGGAAGCCCGCGACGTGGTTGCGCTCGATGTAGCCGAGCAGCCACGTCCAGTCCACGGGGCCGCCAAGCGGCGCGATCACGTCGAACAGCTGGTGGTTGCGCAGGCCGTCCATCGCGGCGCCGCCTCCGCCCATGGACACGCCGATGAGCGCGCGGTGGGTGAGATGGCGCGTGAACGTCACCGTGCCCGCATTGCTCTTGACGATGGCCTGGTAGGTGCCGAGCCATGGGGCCATGAAGTAGAGCTGGTAGCCGTTCTGGTCATGGACGAAGTGCGGGTCCGCGATGGGAATGGCGCGCGGCTTTTTCGCGTGCGGGCCCGTGTACGACACCGTTACGTGGCGCAGCCGGGCTTTGGGAGGCATCGCCGCCATGTTGATCGGCAGCGTGAACGGTATCTCGCGCTTCAGCTCCATGTCGGCCGGCGTGAACGTCACCGCCGGTCCAATCTTCGTGAAGCCCTGCGGCACCTGATCGGCCGCACACTTGATGGTCGTGTCGAACGGATCGACGTGCCAGAGGAAGCTCCCGGAGTTGGGCTTGGTCGCACCCTTCTGCAGGCCCACGGACGCGCCAAGTAGACCGCCCGAGCCTCTCACAGTCGTACCGTCGCCGACCTTGCCCGAGCCGCTGCCGGAGCATGCGGCGACGTCGGGGCTCGTCACCTCGACTGGAAGCGTGGCGGTCGCGTCGGTCCCGTCGCCCTTCGGGATGCTCGCCGTCAGCTTCGCCGTGCCCGCTTTGAGACCCTTCAGGTCGACGTGGAGCTCCGACGTGGCGAGGTCGATCGTCTGCGACTTCGGCGTCGCGACCACGCTCGTGTTGTCGACCGAAAACGTGACCTTCGCGGGCTTGCAGAAATCCGGCTCCACGATGACCTGGAACTCGCGGGTCTGATCCGGCGCGAGTACGAGGAACTCCGGACGGATGAGTATGCCGACCTGTGCGGGATCAGGGTCGAAGCACTGTTCGCCCGGACCTGGCACAGGGACCTTGGCCTTGTGCGTGGTCTTGCTGCCCGAGGAGCAACTCGAAAGCGCCACCAGCGCGCCGAGCAAGCCGAGACCGAGAAACGAGTAAAGCCCCGAGCGTCTAGAAAAGCGCAACGTGATCTCCTGGAAAGGCGAGCGAGAAGGTTAGCGGTTCTGCCGCTCCGTGTCACAACGCCCGCGACGCGGCTCGGTCAGGATCGTCGTCGGCGGCGCTGCGACGCCCGGATCTCCGCTTTCGCCGCAGCGCGCCATGGCGCACGACGCACCGCTCCGACCGCTGTCTCTGGCCTGGCTGGAGACAAAAAAAGTGTCCGCGTAGAGGGGCCGGGGGGGGGACAGCCTCGCTCCACGCGGACGAGATTGAGGTAGCAGCGCCCGTGTGAAATTGCAAATCCGCGCTGCTATTCGCCGCAGTCATCGCGAGCGACCCATCGCACCGACCGTGCACACGAGAGGCCCGGTCATTTCATCTTTGAAAGCCGGGCACCGCTAACCTCGTGAGCCATCATCCGGCAAGGACGCCGCACGGGCTCCCTCGCCCCCGTCGGGATCGGGTGCTGACGCGTGTCCGTACTCCTGCGCAGCGAGCTCGCAACCTGTGGGCGGTCGTCAGGTCGCTAGCGCTTGCAGCGGAAGCCCCAACGCACGCCTCCGCCGCGCCCGGTCACGGCGAGCGTCGCCGTCTGCCGTCCGGCAGCCCATCCGGCGACGCCGCCGGATGGAGGATGCATGCGCGCGGGAACTTTCGATTCGGCGTAGGCAGCCAGCGAGTCGATGCACACGCCGTGCGCGCTGGCGAGCAGGCGCGCCGATACCCCATTCACGCTTAATGGATCGGCGTCTCCGACAAAGTCCATGTAGGGCGCCACCGAAGGCTGGACCACGATGAGCCATCCGTCGTCATCGTCATTGCCGCACGGAAGCGCCGACGCGACCGCGGAGGGCGTGAGCTCGAGCGGCGCGTCTGCCAGATGTGTCTTCAGATCGATCGGATAGATGAAAGTGTTGTTCGATGCGCCTCGGATACGCGGACGGGCCAGGATTCCAAGCGCGTCGCCGCGAGCATTGCGCACCAACAGGCTC
This sequence comes from uncultured delta proteobacterium, assembly GCA_963826085.1. GTDB lineage: Bacteria > Myxococcota_A > Polyangia > Polyangiales > Polyangiaceae > CAWDXG01. The sequence continues at coordinate 2,553,523 of CAWGVN010000001.1, forward strand.
GTGACCGTTCCAGATGCCTGCGAACCGACGCGCATCGGGTAGCGACCCAGCAGCTGCATCCGGCTGCCTTCGATCCGGAATACCCGGAACTCACTGGAGCCGTACATCGAGCCGACGTACCATGTACTGCCGAGCTTGACGGCGCCGGCAAGAGTGTTGAACCCCTGCCGCCCTACGTCCGCCACCTTGACGACGGATCGCCCTTCTTCGATCAAGAAGAGATCCGCCGTCGCTCCCGTTATCCTCAGCGCGCCGGCGCGCTCGGAAGGATCGAGCATGGTTTCCCAATTGGGCGCACTACCGTAGTAGCCCTGCCCGAACGCCTGCGCGGCTTGCGATATGTCGTCCCAAGGGCTGCGGGTCGCCGCAGTGGACCAGATAGCGTGGTCGACGTCGAAGCGATCGACCACACGCATCTGGAACAGCCCCACGCGATCCCAGCTCGCGCCGCGGGCGCCCCACACGTATCCGTGCACCTTGACCGTCGCCGTCTCCGTTCCTGTGTCGAAGCCGACCTGCTCGGGACGCTTCGACGGCGGTGGATAACCGAAGAACGGCTTCCAGTCGGTGCTTTGGAGCTGGTCGGGGCTCGGCACCGTTCCGTAGCGATAGCCCGGCGGCGGCCTTGCGTAGCGCCGGCTCGTCGACGAGGCCCTGGGGCGCGGTTCAATCCGCTCGCCACGTTGCTCGCCGGTGGACGCACAGGTGAGCAGCCATCGCCCGCCTCCGGTCGGCGGCTCTACGGTCGGGCGGGGCGGCTCGGCGGTCGCCAGCTTCGACTTGTGGCCATTGGTACCGCGCCAACCGATGCGCAGCCAGGAACCGAATGCGCAACCGACGCGCGAGCAGCCACGTGGCCCGTCCTCAACCGAGCGGGAGCTCGACGTGCTCGTCGCGTCGGCGGGCAGCTCGACCTCGCGCCACTTGAAGCCGCCGTCGATGCTCTCTGCGGCGAGCCCGGAATCGCCCAGGGAGAAGGCGAGCTGCCCCGACAGCAGACTCCGGTCGATGTCGTTCTCCAGCTTGCCGACCTCGACGCTTCCATCGAGATGCAGTCGAACGCCGACGAACGGACCGCCGGCAGCCACCCAGCCCGCGAGCTCGCCGGGCTTGCGCTCGACGAAGCCATCGAGCCAGAGCCCCTTGTTCAGCAGTGCAAGGATCGACTTTCCCGCCTTCGCGGGCAGCTGCATCTTCACGCTCTTCGTCTTGCCGGCCCGGTCGATCAAGACCAGGAGGCCCGGCGCACCAAGACGCGGCGGAACGATCACCGCCGCGCGCCCGTCGGATAGGGCGACCACGCGCTCGACGCCCAGATCTCCCTTGACGTGGACTTCGCTGAGCGCGCCGCCGGGCGAGCGGATGCAGTACGCGCCCGGATTGTCACGCGCGTGGCCGCTGCAACCGCCGCGGATCACGAGCGCGCCATTCCCACTGGGTGCCACGTAACGCGGCTCGTCGAACGACAAGACCGGCTCGAGCGACAGCGGCGCCTTGAACCCGTACACGACCGTGCTGCCGCGCTGCTCGCCGCACACGAATCCAAACCCATGCCCGAGCTCGATTCCGTCGCAGGTGCTCCCGCGCGGGAAGGCGTCCTCGTCCACGTCGAGCAGCGCGCCATCGGACAGCCGCACGCGCCCCACCGCCCCGGCGGCCGCCACCACTGCAGTCGTCTTGGTGTCGGGGTAGCCGCGCAGCACGGCCAGGTCGAGCGGACGGCGCCCAAGCGGCCCGGCAGGCGGCGTCGTCGGAGGCTCGGCGCTGTCGTCGGCCGGGTCCACCCAGCTCACGTCGGCCGGGTCCTGCCCCGCGCCCCGGAACATCGACTCACGATCGCTGTTCTGCTCGTACTTCCTGAGCGCGCCCGAGGGATCGAGCACGTACATCCCGCTGGCGAGGCGGATCCCGATGCGTCCGTGATCGAGCGCCACGCCGTAGGTCGTCTGCGACGTGACCTGGTGCCAGCTTGCGCCCGCGTCGAAGGTCGCGAGCACGCCGCGGTACGGCACCTGGACGACCCCTGTCCAGGCGTCGGCAATGGCGATGCCGCCGTAGCCCGGCGAGGGCGGCAGCGCGCCCGGATCCGTGACCTTGCCGGTGTCGGCATCGATGGCGACGACGCTACGCGTCGCGCGATCCACGAGGTAGAGCCGGTCGAAGCCGGCAACGACGCGCGCGACGTCGAAGCCCACGTTGGCCAGCGGCTCGAGCGCGCCGGTCCAGGTCTTCGAGCGCCACACAAGCGTCGTGCTCGAGGAGTGGACGTAGAAGACATAGCCGTGACCCAGGCGCCGCGGCAGCTCCAGCGTGTGCACGGCCTGCACCGCAGGCAAGAGCTGCTTCGCGCGGTCCACCGAACCGTCGGGATGCGAGAGCAGGCGCATGCCATGGGCCACGAGGCGCACGGTGCCGTCGTCGTCACGATGCTTGTAGCTCACGGACGTGCTGTCGGGGACGGCGACCAGATGCGCAGGAGTGATCAGCGAGGGAGCTTTGGACGTGGACGCGGCGGCAACGCGCGGCGCGGGCGTCCGGGAATGCGCACCACACCCCGGGCCGCCAAGCGCCAACAGGGCACCGCCAGGGATCAGGACCGAGCCGAGAGCGCGCCACGGAAGTCTGGGCCGCCGCATCCCCGCGAGCGTAGCATCGCTTGCGCGAAGTCCCCCCCGATCCTAGCGTTGTCGACCGGTGCCGGGCCGGCGGGACTGGCGCTGCCCGGAACCCAGGAAAAGAGAGCACCCGATGAACAGAGTAGTGGCCGTAGCAGGCGCGACCGGGGCGGTGGGGCGCGAGATGCTCCGCACCCTGGAACGGAGAAACTTCCCTGCCGAGCGCGTGATCGCGCTCGCTTCGGAGCGGTCGGCGGGCCAGAAGCTCCCCTTTTGCGGCGGCGAGCTGACCGTCGACAAGCTCGGGCCGGACTCGTTCAAGGGTGTCGACATCGCGCTGTTCAGCGCCGGAGCTTCCGTGTCGCGCGAGTTCTCTCCCATTGCGGCAGCGAGCGGAGCCGTCGTCATCGACAACTCCAGTGCGTGGCGCAGCGACGACCAGTGCCCGCTGGTCGTGCCGGAGGTCAATCCGGAGGCGATCAAAGATCGACCGAAGGGCATCATCGCCAACCCGAACTGCAGCACCATCCAGATGGTGGTGGCGCTCAAGCCGCTGCATGACGAAGCGCGGCTGAAGCGCATCGTCGTGTCGACCTACCAGGCGACCAGCGGCAAGGGACACAAGGCCGTCGCCGAGCTGGAGGGACAGATCAAGGCCATCGCAGCGGGGCGCGAGCCCGAGGTGCGCGTCTTCCCCAAGCAGATGGCGATGAACGTGCTCTCCGACTGGAAGCCCGGCCACGACGGCTACTCCGAGGAAGAGCTGAAGTTGGTCAACGAGACCCGCAAGATCTTCGGCGACCCGAGCATCGGCGTCACGCCCACCTGCGTGCGCGTGCCGGTCGTCACCGGCCACTCGGAGTCCGTCTACGCCGAGTTCCACCGGCCGCTCACGGCGGCGCGGGCGCGCGAGTTGCTCTCCGGCGCGCCGGGCATCGTGCTCGTCGATGGCGAGTACACGCCGGGCGGCGAGCCGCAACCGCTGATGGCCGCCGACACCGATCCGGTCTACGTCGGCCGCGTGCGCGACGACCTGGCCGTCCCCGGCGCCATCAACTTGTGGGTCGTGGCCGATAACCTGCGCAAGGGTGCTGCGCTCAACGCTGTGCAGATCGCGGAGCTCGTCGCGTGAGCTCGAAGCGTCCCACTTCGCCGGGCGCCGAGGAAATCCTCGGCCTGTACTTCCCCGTGCTCGACCACGGATTCGTGTCGCTGGTCGACTACATGGGCACCGACGAGTGCGTCGAGCGCGCCGCGCGCGTCAGCTATGGCTACGGCACGCGCAAGGCCAGCCAGACGCGCGGCCTTCTGCGCTATCTGCGCCGCCATCTGCACACCACTCCCAGCGAGATGGTCGAGCTCAAGTTCCACTGCTGCATGCCGATGTTCATCGCGCGTCAGTGGGTCCGACACAGAATGGCCAGCATCAACGAGTACTCGGGGAGATACTCCTTGATGCCCATGCTCTTCCACACGCCCTCGGCCGAGCAACTGCAGACGCAGAGCACGCAGAACAACCAGGGACGGAGCGGACAGCCGGTGGACGACGCGATGTACCGCGAGGCGCTGGAGCGTTGGCAGCGCATCCGCAAGGAGAGCGCGGGCACGTACGAGTGGATGACGTTGCACGACGTGGCGCGCGAGCTGGCGCGTATCGATCTGCCGCTGTCGACCTATACCCAGTGGTACTGGAAAATCGACCTGCACAACCTCCTGCACTTCCTCAAGCTGCGGGTGGATTCGCACGCGCAGTGGGAGATCCAGGAGTACGGCCGCGTGATGGCGGGCATGCTCAAGCGCGTCGCGCCGCTCAGCTACGAGGCGTGGATCGACTACGACGTGTGCGGCACGCGCATGAGCCGCATGGAGCTCGATGCCCTACGCCGGCTTGTCGACGCGGGCGAGGACAGCGTCGCGGCCCGCAATGGCGGTTCGCTCGACTCCGGGGCGCTGAAAGAGCTTGGGCTCAGCAAGCGCGAGGTGCGCGAACTGGTCGAGAAGCTGGGTCCCGGCGAGCGGCCGGACTTCGAGCTGGACGTGTCGAAAGCGCGCAGCGCCGAGGAATTCGCCGAGCGCTTCGCCCGGGCTGTCCCCAACGTCGACAAGCCTCCGACGGAATAGCGCCTAGAAGCGCGCGGCGATGTTGAGGCCGTAGCTGCTGTTCTTGACGCGCGGGCGGACCACGATGCTGGAATGGCTGTCGCCGGCGAGCGCGCTCGACGTCGGCAGCAGGCGGACCGCCATCGAAGGAGCGCCGGGGACCTGGAAGTCGCGCGTGATCACCAGGTAGGCGAGCGCCTTGTGATAGCCGCAGCTCGTGGCGAGGGAGCACTTCTTCGGAGGCGGCAGGTGGCGTGCCGGAGCCGGTAGCCGGCTCTCCTCCGCCTTCGCGGAGCGCTCGGCCGCGACCAGCGCGATCGAGGCCTCGAAAGCGGACGAGAGCCCGGCTGCCTTGCTCGGCACAGGCACCCTGGGAGTCTTGTGCGCCGGTCCCTCTGCGAGGGCGGGAACCGCAAAAGCGAGCACCCCCAACCCGACCAGGAAACGACCGATTCGCACCACGATCTCACCATGCGATGCGCCGTACCCCGGATCAAGAGTTAACTACCGGAAATCGCTAGTGTTGTGGCATCTTGTCGCACCTGTCGCCACCTTCCCCTACGGTCACCCCGGACCCCGCAACAGCGCGAACCCAGGGCGCTTTGCTGCCTCGAGAGCCTCGCGCGCGTGGCCGGGCGACCCTATAGATCGGGGCGATCATGACCAGCAGCGCCGCCGTCGAACCCGATCTCGCCACACTGGATATCGACGAGGAAATCCTCCGCCTCAAGAAGGAACGGAACGCCGTTCTGCTCGCGCACTACTACCAGGAGAGCGAGATCCAGGATCTGGCGGACTTCATCGGTGACTCGCTGCAGCTGGCGCAGGAGGCGAAGAAGACGCAAGCCGACGTGATCGTGTTCGCCGGCGTGCACTTCATGGCGGAGGTCGCCAAGATCCTCAACCCCGAGCGCATCGTGGTCGTGCCGGACATGAACGCGGGCTGCTCGCTGGCGGACGGCTGCCAGCCGGTAGCATTCCGCGCGTGGAAGGCGCGCTACCCGGACTCGGTGGTGATCAGCTACATCAACTGCTCGGCCGCCATCAAAGCCGAGAGCGACTACATCTGCACGTCGAGCAACGCGAAGAAGATCGTCGACGCCGTCCCGGCGGACAAGCAGATCCTGTTCGCCCCCGACCAGAATCTCGGCCGCTACCTGATCAAGGAGACGGGCCGCGACATGGTGCTGTGGCACGGCAGCTGTATCGTCCACGAGACCTTCAGCCAACGGAAGCTCATCGCGATCAAGCAGGAACATCCCGAGGCAAAGATCGTCGCGCACCCCGAGTGCGAGTCGTCGATCCTCGACATGGCCGACTTCATCGGCTCGACCACGGCCCTGCTCCGCTTCGTCGAGAACGACAACGGCAGGGAGTTCATCGTCGCGACCGAGCCCGGCATCCTCCACCAGATGGAGAAGAGGGCCGCCGGCAAGACGCTCATTGCCGCGCCGCCGGAGGGCAACTGCGCCTGCAACGAGTGCCCGTTCATGCGGCTGAACACGCCGGAAAAGATCTACCTGGCATTGCGCGATCTCCAGCCGCGCATCGAGATGGACGAGGAGCTGCGCAAGCGGGCGCTCCGGCCCATCGAGCGGATGCTCGCGCTGAGCTGATTACTGCACGACGGTGGTGCAGCCGAAGACGACGCTCAGCGTCGCGTCGCCGGCGGACTGCACTTCCTGCTGCGCTTGATCGCAGGACGCGGCGCAGAGGATGACCTTGGTGGGGTTCTGCGGGTCGTCGTAGTACCAGCCGCCGCTCGTCCCGCAGGCGCTCGCGTCCTTGACCTTGTACAAGAGCTGCTGCGACCCCTGGCTGTCGAGCTGGACGTTGACCTTGCCGGGATCGAGCGTGCCGGCTTCGGGCGTGGGGATGGTGAGCTCGCAGCTGATCTTCGAGGCTTTCACGACCGCCTGCGCAACCGCGTCGAAGAACGGCCCCCACGTGGTCGGGTCGGCGCAGATCTGGGCGCGCACGCCGCCGGTTTTGGTGACGAGGTCTGTGTAGGTCGTGCCGGAGCTCGGTGGGTAGGATCCGTCGCTGTATTGGCACTTCACGCTCGGGTCGGTCTTCGAGCCCCAACCGTAGAGCGCATCGAACACGTACCCGTCGAACAGGCCGCTCCAGCTCGCATCGAGGATGCCGGGCGGAAGCGTGGTGGAGTTCCACGGGTCCTTGCCGCCCGCGAAGTGCTCGAACTGGTTGGCGTCGAGGCGGGAATTGTCGTCCGTTACGTCGACTATCGTCTTGGTTGCGTTGGGGCGCAGCCACTGCTTCCACGGATCGCCACCCTTGCTCTGCCCGACCTGGTAGCCGTCAGTCTGCGCGAGCGTGCCCAGGAACTGCTCGAGCGGCTGAGTACTCCTGATGTCGACGTCCGACTGGTAGAAGAGCGGCGGGTTGTCCGCGCAGCTCGGACCGCCCAGCGGCTGGGGGATACAGACGCCATAGCGCGTGCCGCCGTTCCTGGTCGTCTGCCCGTCAAACCTGATCGACAGCATGATGACCCGGTAATCCAGGTTCTTGTTCTTGATGAGCTGGGTAAAGTTGTTCAGACCCGCGGTCACCGCGTCGACCGCGGGCTTCATGCTCACGGAGTTGTCGACCACCCAGATGATGTCCACTGGGAGCTTCTCCACCTGCGCAGTCTGCGTCGACGTCGCGCAGCCCGAGTCGGGGTTGAAGCCGGACCCGGCCGATCCCACGTCCAGCGAGGCGTCGCCCAGGCCTCCGCCGCTGCCGGCCGAAGCCGCGCTGCCGCCGGCTCCGGAGCTGTCGCCGGACGCATCGACCCCGCCCGCACCGCCGCTGCCCGGCTTCACGGGCGACCCACCGGTACTGCCGGCTGCGCAGCCCGCCGCGATAACGACGGCGGTCAGAGCCGGAAGCACAAAGCCGCGCGCACCCATTGTTTCAAGGATAGCGCAGAACGGCTTCTATTTCCGCTGCTTTCCGGGCAGGCGCCCGAACTGTTTCATCGCCCCGTCGCGCAGATTCCGGCAGACGGGCGTGGACATGCCGAGCTCGAACTTCTCGAAAGGATCGCTAGCGAGATCGTAGCAGTGCCAGGCGGTATCCCATGCGCGGGCCTCGAGCTTGACGTGCCCCTGGATGTAGCCCCAGTTCTCGAACGCGCAGCTCCAGACGCCGCCGCAGTTCGTCATGGCGAGCGGCGTGGTCGTGAGCGCCGGGCGGAGCAGGCTGTGGCCCTTCATCAGTGTCCTGTACTTCGCGATGCCGGGGTCGTCCCAGACTCCCATCAGATCGAGGAGGGTCGGCGCGATGTCGACGTGGAACACGTAGGCGTTCTCCTTGTCCTCGAGGGCCTTCTGCTCGCTGTCGCCGAGCGTGCCGGGCGGCGCGTCAATCCAACCGGGGACGTGCACTTCCTCGTCGAGCACGCTGAAGGTGTGGCCCATCTGGCCGTGCTCGCGGAACGCCTCGGCGTGATCGCTGGTGTAGACGATGACCGTACGGCGTCCCGCTGGCGTCTCGCGCAGATGGCGCACGATGTCTGCGAGGTGCAGGTCCTGCTGGTAGACCGAGTTCTGGTAGTAGCGCTTGAAAGAGGAGTTCTCTTCCGGCGCCTTGCTGGTGGTCGCGGGCTGGAACGGTTGGGGCAGATTCTTGTCGACGTAGTAGGGGTAGTGCACGTTCGAGAAGTGCACGACCGCCATCCACGGCTCCTTGAGCGTCTCCAGATCGCGATCGACGCGCTTTGCGAACAGCGCTTCCGGCGCGCCCATGTCCAGGTCCGCCGTGGGGTCGAGATCGGTCGCCGTGAAGAAGTGGTTCACGCCGAGGTTCTTCACCCATAGCCGCGCGTTGCCGAACATCATGTTCTGGCTGGTCCAGTACGCGGTGTCGTATCCGGCGGCGCGGGCGTAGTCGAAGATCAGCGGCCAGGTGTGCATGATCTTCCGCGATGCCTCCGGACCCGTCCCCGACCACAGCACGGACAGCGAGATCGCCGTGGTGGAGTCGAGCGAGCGCATCTGGGTCAGTGGATAGCGATGCGGGAGCAACAGGTTGCTCGCCTCGGTGCGCTTGCAGGACGGATCGTATTCGATGCAGGTCGCGTCGGCGCGCACGCTCTCCAGCAGCAGGAACAGCACGTTGCGCGGCCGCGCCGGATGAGCGACCAGGTGCGGCACGGGCAGCGAATGGCGCAGCTCGGGGCGCAGCTGGTGCGACTGGTCGGTGTAGCCGAACTGCGTGCGGATCAGGCCGCCGACCGCGTTGAGGTAGAGAATATCGGGCGTGCACGCCTGCAGCTCGCGGTGCTGGGTCGGAATGAAGAACGCCGCCACCAGCGTCAGCGGCGCGACCACGCTCATCACCCGCGCCGGCCGGCGGCGCGGTCTCAGCCAGCGCCGCGCCATCCATAGCAGCACCAGGGCGCCGACGAAGGGCGGCAGGTTCGCGCGCAGATATGTTCCGATGTCGGCGAACAGCTGGTTCCAGACGCTGTCCATCAGGTTGGAAGCGAACACCGACACGTCTACGTTCAAGTACGCGTTGTACTGCTCGAAGAAGTATTCCTGCCCGCCGAACGAGAAGGTGATGCCGAGCACGAAAAGCACGCCCGCCACCCAGCGCCACGCACCGGAGCGACGCGCCGCCGCATACAGAAGCGCGGACCACACCACGAGGCTCTCGAGCACGGCGGCGGCGTAGTCGAGGCGGTAGGGCCAACCGAGCTCGTGCAGGCGCGCCGAACGCCGCGCGAAGTCGAGCGCGACGGCCGCTGCTGCCGGCACCAGGAGCAACGCCCAGCCTGCGTAGCGGCGGCGACGCGCGACGCGGCGCAGCTGGGCCACGCGCGCCGGATCCTCCGCGACCACGCGGGGAGCGGCGTTCTCGGGAGGGGAAGCGGCGTCCCCCGCAAGCTGTCGCGTGTCGGCATCCTGCAAAGCGCGGCGATACTAGCTCGATTCGCCGGATGCGCATCCGCGCGTCACGGATGCGCCATCCGGCGACCGGCGGCGCCGTGCTGCGGCGCAAGCGCTGGAATCCGCACCGGAAAATCGCCGGGACCTCGTCGAGCGGCTCAGGTCGTCGTGCAGGCCGGCGGCGGCTTGCCCTTGTCCTCGGCTGCAGCGCGCTGGCTCGCGCAGCGGCGCACCTTCTGGATGAACTCCTCGCTGGGCACGCGCACACGGTAGCGCAGGGCCCAGGTGTGGCCGTTGAGGCGGACGCCGCGCCCAGAGTTCGCCGAGAGGTACGCCTTCAGCGCGGGCTCGTACTTGCCCGCGACCACGTGTTTGATCACGCCGCTGCCCGGAGGCGGAGGCGTGATGCTCGCTGCCGGAGCGGGCACATCCGTGGGCCAGGGCGTGGCTCGCGGAGCGCCGTCGTTGCCCCAGAGCATGATCTCGATCTGATCCGGCACCCACGACTTCTCCCCGGACGGCTTCACGGAAAGGAGCGCCTTGAACGCCGTGACGAATCCCACCGGCGCCTCGCTACCGGAGGAGCCGCGCGTGGACGAGACGCCATCCGCCGACAAGCCGTAGCAGCTCGCTTCGCGCCACAGTCCGCCGCTCTGCACCAGGATGTCCACGGTCGGCTGATCCGTCGCAAGGTTGGCGCTCGAGTGGTGTGGTGACTTTGCCAGACCAGCGTCGATGCGGGCCGCTAGAGCCCGCGCATCGGCGGGAGCGAGCTGCCCTTGGATGCGCGAGACCGAGTGTCGGGCGATCCGTTGCATCACGACCAGCCCGTCGTCGTACACGACCACGGTCGGAACGTCGGACCCGATCACCATCAGCCACGGATTCATCTGCCACAGCACGGCGAGCGGCTTGTGCGTCAGGCCGTCGAGGCCCGGCGCAGCAAAAGGCGTCATCGGCTTGCCCGTGTTCGCGGGTGCGGGGTCGGGGTTCGGCCCGCTCGTGCTCCGGCGCAAATGCCTGCCCTTGCAGGCGAGTAGGGAAACCAACAGCACAAGGCCTGTGAAGCCCGCGTTCGTTCGCGCCTTCATTCCGTATCCACCCTCACTGTTCCGCCGCGGCGCAGCATAACAGGCCGCACTGCCCCACGTTTTCCGGATGTCGATTTTCTGTCACCGGACCAGGCCGGGACCCGTTGGACGGTCGAAGCGCGACGAAAACCGAGGAGGTGCGCGATGATGCCGATGCCAGCGATGAGCCCGACCCCTTCCCCCGCGGCCACGAGCCACGTTTCGTGCGGCGGCCGCCTCGTAACCGCCGACGGACGGGAGCTGCCCCTGACCGGGACCGCCATCCGCGGCGACGCCCGCGGCGGCATCGCACGCGTTGTGTTGGAGCAGCGTTTTGCCAATTCGTACGACGAACCGCTGCGCGTCACCTACCAGGTGCCGCTGCCAGCCGACGCAGCGGTCAGCGGCTATGCGTTCCGCATTGGCGATCGCCGCGTGGTGGGCGAGATCGACAGGAGAGCCGACGCGCGCCAGCGCTTCGAGGAGGCCATTCTCGAGGGGCAGAGCGCCGCACTGCTGGAGGAGGACCGGGCGGATCTGTTCACGCAGGAGCTCGGCAATATCCCGCCCGGCGAGGAAGTGATCGTGGAGATCAGCATCGACCAGCGGCTCGCCTGGCTGGACGATGGCGCCTGGGAATGGCGTTTCCCGACTGTGGTCGCGCCACGCTATCTCGGCGCCGAAGGACGCGTTGCCGACGCGGCTCGAGTCACCGTGGACGTCGCCGACCGCCCACTCGGCGTGCGCACCTCGCTCGCTCTCTGCGTCCACGACAGCACGACGCGTGCACCCAGCTCGCCTTCCCACGCGCTCGACATCGCGGCCCACGGAGCCATGACGGACGTTGTGTTCCGCGACGAGCAAGGCGCTCGGCTCGATCGAGAACGTCGTGGTGCGCTGGGGCGTGGCCCGACCGGAGGTCGGCGCCACCCTCGCTGTCGCCCGACCTGGACGGAGCGATGCGGCGTACGGTCTCTTCACGCTCGTGCCCCCCGAGCGCGAGCATCACGGCAAGCCGGTAGCGCGCGATCTGATCGTTCTCTTGGACACCAGCGGCTCGATGCATGGCAAGCCGCTCGCCCAGGCCCAGCGCGTCGTCGCAGCCCTGATCGACACGCTCTCGGACCGCGATCGTCTGGAGATGCTCTCCTTCGCATCGTTCGTCACGCGCTGGGCGAGAAAGCCCATCGCGATGAATCGCCGCGGGCGCGAGCGCGCGCACAAGTGGGTCGCGTCGCTACGAGCAAGCGGCGGCACCGAGATGCGCCGCGGCATCCTCGAGGCGCTGGCTCCGCTGCGGCAGGACGCGCAGCGGCAGGTCGTGCTCGTGACCGACGGGCTCATCGGCTTCGAGAGCGAGATCGTCGGCGAGATCCTGGAGCGGCTCCCCAAGGGATCCCGCGTCCACACGCTGGGCGTCGGCTCGGGCGTCAATCGCTCCCTGACGCGCTCGGCCGCGCGCGCCGGACGGGGCGAGGAGGTCATCCTCGGGATCGGCGAGGACGCAGAGCGCGCGGCGCAGCGTCTGGTGGCGCGCACCGACGCCCCGCTCGTCGTCGACCTCGAATTGTCGGGCAACGCGCTTCTCGACAGCGCGCCGGCAAAGCTCCCGGATGTGTTCGCGGGCGCGCCCGCACTCTTGTCGGTGCGCCTGCGCGCCGAGGGCGGTCAGCTCGCCGTGCGCGGCAGAACGGAACGCGGCGTCTGGGAGCACCGGCTCCAGGTGTCACCTGTCGCCGAAGGCACGGGCGACGCCGCTATCGCAGCGCTGTATGCGCGGGAGCGGGTGGAGGATCTGGAAACGCTTCGTGCAGCACACAGCGCCCCGGCAATCGACAACGAGATCGAGCGACTGGGGCTCGCGTTCTCGATCGCGACGCGCCTCACGTCGTGGGTGGTCATCGACGAGGAAGCGTCGGTGGATCCCCGCGAGCCGACTCGCCGCGTGCGCATGCCGCACGAGCTGCCGTACGGGATGAGTGCGGAAGGCGTCGGACTGCGTCCGGCCACAGCGCCAACCGGCGTCATGAGGTCGCTCGCGTTCGCGGGGCGCGCGGCGCCCATACCCGCTGCGCCGATGGCGCCGCAGCGCCGAAGCGTGCTCGGCGGGCTCATGCGGAGTCGTCCCGCGGCGCCGGAAGCCGCGGGCGGAACGGGCGGTGGCCCGCCGCCGCCCGCTGGCGGCCCGCCGCGGATGGGTGGCGCGCCTCCGCCGCCGCCCACGGGCGCTCCGCCGCCGCGGATGGCCTCCGCGCCGCCGCCTACGGGCGCTCCGCCGCGGTCGCAGGAGACCACGCAGACCGGCGTGCTCCGGACAACGCGGATCCTGAAGGGCGTGATCCTGTTGCACACGGACGAGCAGATCGTCATCGAGCTCACGCTCGACGAGCGCGATCTCGACTGGAGCACGCCCTCGTTCGCCGAGCTGCACCTCGAGCAGGGCATCGTCGCCGCGCCTGTGGATGCGACACGCTCGACCCGAGCGGGAAATGTCGCCGCCGGGAGCACGCTGCGCATCACCATCCAGCACCCAGGCGCGCGCCCGAACGCAGTGATGCTGGAGCTGCCGGGCACGACCTTGCTGATCGGACTTTGATGGAATCCGACCTCGACTCCTACCTGCCTGACATCGTCGCCGGCGATCCAGCCGCCTTCGGGCGCTGGGTCGCCGGCGTCGAGCAGCGTCTGCGCGCAAGCCTCCGGGCCTACGCGGGCCAGGTCGACGCCGAGGCCGTGATCCAGGAGGCACTGCTTCGCGTATGGCAGGTGGCGCCGCGCTTCGCGCCAGATGGCAAGCCGGACGGCCTTGCGCGTCTCGCAATCCGCATCGCGAGAAATCTCGCGATCGACGAGCTGAGGCGTCGACGCCTGTCGGCGGACGAGATCCGCGCGCTCGAAGCCGCCGCTCACGAAGCCGGTCTGCCGCGCCCGCCGGATCCACTGCTCCGGCGCTGGATTCATCACTGTCACGAGAAGCTGCCGAACAAGCCGGCGGCTGCGCTCGAAGAGCGCCTGGGCAGCGACGGTACCGAGCCGGATGAAGTGCTCGCGGATCGGCTCGGCATGCGGCTCAATACGTTTCTGCAGAACATCGTGAGGGCGCGCAGGTTGCTTTCAGAATGCCTGGAGAAGCGGGGCGTACATCTGGCGGAGGTGATGCGATGAGCGATCGGGAAAACCTCGTCGAACAGGTGGCGTCGGCATGGCGGGAGCGCGACGCGGACGGCACGGTCCGCGCCCACCCCGCGTGGCACGACCTGGACGAGAGCGGCCGCCGCGAAGCCTTCGACGTAGCCGTGCTCCTGCGCCAGCTCGAAGCGGCTCTCGACCCGGACGGCCAGAGCACCACCGCCCGCGCCGTGCTCGCCCGCATCCGCCGCCGCTGAACAATTGACTTCCGCCGGGGCACGGCGAGGACCTCTATACTGCGGGTGTGCGGGCCGGAGATGTTGTCGCGGGACGGTTCGAGCTCAGGGAGCTCGCAGGCACGGGTGGCACTGCCGCCGTGTATCGCGCGCGCGACCTGGCCAACGGGCGCACCGTCGCGTTGAAGGTCATCAAGGAGAGTGTGCACACCGAGCGCTTCATGCGCGAGGCGCGCCTGCTCGCCGGGCTCCGGCATCCGGCGATCGTCCGCTACCTGGATCACGGCACAGTGCCTGGAGGCGGCCTGTACCTGGCGATGGAGTGGCTGGAAGGCGAAACCCTGTCGCGTCGCCTGCGCCGCGGCTCGCTGTCCGCCGCGGAAGCGGTCGGCCTCGTGACGCGGATCGCCGATGCGCTGGCGCTGGCGCACCAGAAAGGCATCGTGCACCGCGACATCAAGCCCGGCAACGTGCTGCTTGTCGAGGCGGAGGTGGAGCGCGCAAAGCTTCTCGACTTCGGCGTCGCCCGGGTGTTCGACCCCGACGGGTTCGTCACCCTCACCGGCGCGGTGCTCGGCACGCCCGGGTACATGGCGCCCGAGCAGGCACGCGGCGAGCCGGATGTGGACAGCCGCGCCGACGTCTTCGCACTCGGCTGCCTGCTGTACCATGGGCTGACGGGCCGCGCGGCGTTCGCGGCCAAGGCTCCGCTCGCGGTGCTCGCAAAGCTGATTCTCGAAGAACCCGCGCGCGTGAGCCAACTCCGCCCCGAGCTGCCACCGGCACTGGACGATCTGGTGGCGCGCATGCTGTCCAAGGAGCGCGAGCATCGCCCGAGCGACGGCGCCCAGGTGGTGCGCGAGCTGCGTGGCATCGATGTCCGCGAGGAGGCGCTCCCCACGCGCGCTTCGGCAACGCGTCCCGCGCACGTGATCACCGACGCCGAACAGCGCGTGGTGTGCGCGATCCTCGCGCGCGGCGTGTTCCCCGCGGAAGACGAGGACGAACCTTCCCAGGTCGCTACGCTCGCGATCGGCGCGAGCACGCGCCTCGCCCGCAGGGATGTGGCCGAGACGCGCCAGGATCGGGCACTCTCGGCGCTTCGTGACGCCGCGACCCGCGCCGGCGCGCGCCTGGACCCGCTGCGCGACGGCTCGGTAATCATCAGCCTGGCTGGAGCCGGCAGCGCGACCGACCTGGCGACCAGCGCCGCGCGGACGGCCCTTGCGATCCAGCACCTGTTCCCGCGAGCGCCCATCGCCGTGGCGACTGGGCGTGCTGTGGTGAGCGGTGACGTTCCGCTCGGCGAGGTCATCGATCGAGTGGCCGCGCAACTGGACGAGTCCGCGCCGGGACAGATCCTGATCGGCCCCGCAACCGCTGGGCTGCTGGACGCGCGGTTCGAGGTGACGCTGGACCAGGAGGGACGGCGCGAGCTGTCGAGCGAACGCGCCGGCGCCGAAACCGCCCGCCTGCTGCTGGGCAAACCCACGCCCACCGTCGGACGCGATCGCGAGCTCGCATTCCTGCTGGGACTTCTGGACGACTGCATCGCCGAGCCCATGGCTTGTGCCGCACTGGTGACGGGTCCGGCGGGCGTCGGCAAGTCGCGCCTGCGATACGAGCTGATGCGGCAGCTCCCGGAGCACGCGCCGAACACGCGCATCTGGTTGGCCCGCGCAGAACCCACGAGCCAGGGCTCCCCCTTTGCGCTCTTGGGACAGCTTCTCAGGCGGATCATCCACGTGCGCGACGGCGAACCTACGCCTCTAGCAAGGCAGCGGCTCCGCGACCGTGTGTCCCGCGTGCTGCCGCCGGCGGACGTTCGACCGGGTCTTCGACTTCCTCGGGGAGATCGCGCGACTGCCGCCAGAAGGGGTGAACGAGGCGCTCGCCGCAGCGCGAGGCGACCCGATCCTGATGAGCGACCAGACGCAGCGCGCGTGGCAGGACTTCGTCGTTGGCGAGTGCGGCGAGGGACCGGTGCTTCTGGTGCTCGAGGACCTCCACTGGGGTGACCTGCCGAGCGTGAAGCTGGTCGACGCAGCGTTGCGGGCGGCGGACCGCCATCCGTTCATGGTGCTGGCGCTCGCCCGCCCGGACGTGCACGAGCGCTTCCCCAGGCTCTGGTCGCAGCGCGAGGTAAAGACGCTTGCGCTGGGCGGATTGACCCGTCGCGCGATGCGCGCGCTGGCGCTCGAGACGCTGGGCTCTTCGGTGGACGACACGACGCTCGCCACGATCCTCGAGCGCGCCGACGGCAACGCTTTTTTCCTGGAAGAGTTGATTCGCGCGGTGAGCGAAGGCGATGCCGCGCGCCTGCCCGACAGCGTACTGGCGATGCTGCAAACGCGACTCGAAGCGCTGCCGGACGGCGCGCGCAGGGTGCTGCGCGCGGCCAGCGTCTTCGGCAAGGTCTTCTGGCAGGGACCGGTGGCGCTGCTGCTGGGCGAGGGCGGAAACACGAGCGAGCTCGGCGAGTGGGTTGATCTGCTGATCGAGCGGGAGCTCGTCACCGAACGCCCCGCCAGTCGTTTCCACGGCCAGCGCGAGCTGTCGTTCCGGCACGGCCTGGTCGCCGACGCTGCATACGGCATGCTGACGCCCGACGACCGTTCGCGCGGACACCGCGCAGCGGCCGAATGGCTCGAGGCGAGCGGCGAGCCGGACGTGCTCGCGCTGGCGGGGCACCATGAGCTCGGCGGGAACGCCGAGCGCGCGATCGGATACTGGCAACAAGGCGCGCAGAAGGCGATTGACGGCAACGATTTCGCGACGGCGCTCGACGCGGTCGCGAGGGCGCGGAAGCTCCTGCCCAGCGACCATCCGTCAGCCGGAAGCCTGGCACGCATCGAAGCCGAGGCGCACCTCTGGCGCGGCGAGAACGACCAGGCTCAACGCATCGGCGAGATCGCGTTTGCCGCGCTGCCCGAACGGAGCGACGATTGGTTTCGCGCGGTCTTCGTCTTGGTAAGCTCGTGCCAGCAGAACGGCGATCCGGATCGCGCAGAGGAGATCGCCCAGCTCCTGCTCGCCTCGCCGGCGTGGGACCAGCCCGGCACGCAGCTTCTGGTCAGCGGTTCCCGAGCCGCCGTAGTCCTCACGCAATCCGGCCGCTTCGAAATTGCCGACCAGCTGATGGACCGCCTTGCGGGGATCGCGGGTCCGCTGACCGAGAACGACGCTGCCTCGCTGGCGCTCTGGCTCGCGACCAAGGCGACGCGCGCGCTCTACCGCACGGAGATCGAGAAGTATCTGTGCTGGTCGATGCTCGCCGCGCAGACCTTCGAGCGCGTCGGCGATCTGCGGAACGCTGCCGTTCAGCTCCACAACGGCGGACACGCCGAGAACGAGCTTGGCGCCTATGACGACGGCGAGCGCCACTTGAAGAGCGCCCTCGCTCTGGCCGAGCGCCTCGGGCTCAGGGGGGTGATGGCCGCCGCGCGCAACAACCTCGGCTTTTCACTGACCCGGCTCGGCCGCTTCGAAGAGGCGCGACCCTTGCTGCTCGATGCCGAGCGCATGCTCGAGCAGCGCGGCGACCAGCGCATGCTGGGAGGCGTCCTGAACCACCTTGCCGAGCTCGAGCTCCTCGAAGGGGATCTGGAGCGCGCCGAAACCACGGGGCGACGGTCCGTGTCGATCCTCGAACCCTATCCTCCGGTCCGCATCCACGCAATCGCAACGCTGGCAAACGTGCTGCTCGCGCGGGGAAGCGCCCGCGAAGCGCTGGACGTCACCGGGAGCGGCATCGATCTGCTCGACGCGCTGGGCGGGCGCGCCGACGGCGAGCTCGCGCTGCTGCTCGCGCACGCGCGGGCCCTCGCCGAAAACAAAGCGGACGAACCAGCCGACCAGGTCCTGCGCCGCGCACAGAGTCGCCTCGAGGAACGAGCCGCCGATATCGAGGATCCCGAGCTGCGCCAGGCTTTCGAGACCAACCCCGAGAACGCGCGCATCACGGAGCTGGCCGCCACGCTTCCGCGCTGAGCCCCGTGAAACCGCGTCGGGCTCAGAGGTTCGTCATCAAGCTCGTGATGATGTAGTTGGCGATCAGGATGGCAACGGCGCTCTGCACCACGGCGCGGGTCGTCGCCTGACCAACGCCCCGTGCGCCGCCGGAAGCGAAGAAGCCCTGACGGCAGGAGATATTCGCGATCAGGAAGCCGAACACGGCGGACTTGATCTCGCCCATCCAGAAGTCGTGGGCCACCATGTAGTGCTCGATATTGGCGACAAAAATGCCCGGGTCCACGCCGAGCCCCCGCACCGCGACGACCCACGCGCCTGCCATCCCGACGCAGCTGTAGAGGATGCACAGGAGCGGCACCATCAGCACGGACGCGAGCACGCGCGGCGAAAGCAGGTACTGGACGGGGCTCACTCCCATCGTGACCAGCGCGTCGATCTGTTCGGTGACGCGCATGTTGCCGAGCTCCGCCGCCATCGCGCTTCCGGCCCGCGCCGTGACCATCAGCGCCGCGAACACCGGACTGATCTCGCGGGTCAGCGAGATCGCCACAACTGAGCCGACCACGCCCTCGGCACCGAAGGTGCGCAGGCTGTGTACGGTCTGCAGCGCCAGCACCATGCCGCTGAACACGCCCGTGAGGGACACGATGAATATCGACTGCACGCCGATAAAGTCCATCGCGGCGAACAGCTGATTCACCCGATAGGGAGGGCGGATCATCCACGACAGCGTCTGCAGACCGAGAATGAGCTGCGTACCGAGGCTCTCGAAGACATCGACCACGGGACGGAACGCGCCAGCGAGAAGACCCGCGCCCCGCTCCTCGGCTGTGTCGTGCTCGGTTGCCACGGGCCCCGGTTCTATCACTCGCGCAGGCCGCACAGTATCTCCGCTGAGCGCGAGCCCGTGGAATGGAGCTCTGCCTGCCGTGGGTCGAGCGAAAGGCGCACGATCAGCGCGTCTCCCCCCAGAAGCGCAAGATACGGCTCGCCCCACTCGACCAGCAACAGCCGCCCCTCGTCGCGCTGATCGAACAGGCCCAGGCCCGGCACGTCCTTGGCGCCGTCCAGGCGATAGACGTCGGCGTGGGTCACGGGTGGCGCCGTGTCGTACTCGTGCACCAGCGAAAAGGTCGGACTGGTGACGCGCACGCGCGCGGGCAGTCCCAATGCCCGGCACAGCGCCCGGACGAGGAACGTCTTGCCGGCGCCCAGCGGTCCGCCAAGAAGGACGAGGTCCCCGCCGCGCAGCTCTGCCGCGAGGCGCCGGGCCAGACGCGTGGTCGACCGGCGCGTCGGCAGCGGATGAAGCAGCGCGTCGCTCATTTTCCGGTTCGCCCAGCGCTCGGCGCGGTCGAGGCCGGGGCCGACACCACGACGAAGCTGCGGTCCATGACGTGCGCGCTCGAGAACCCGCGCTTGCCGCTCGACCACAGATCGGCAGTGGCCGCGGACAGCGCCTGTAGCGCCCGGTGGTGGAGCTCGTCGACGGCGCCCGGGTCGTCGACGCGCTCCAACGGGAAGCCGGACAGCGCGGACGAGACGAGCAGCGCGGCGTCGTGTCCGAGCACGTCGTACCACCCCGGCGGCTCGCCGTAGCGCGTGATCCAGCCCTGCATCGCGTCGGGGATCTGCACGCCTGCGCGATACGGAAAATTACCAGCCGAAATCGCGAATGCCGGCTGCTTGCTTCCGGCCGTGGAGATCATCTGCGCGCATTCCAGGCCGAAACCGAGCGCCGGCCGATCGCCGATGTGGGCGAGCTCCGCGATCGCATCGCGCGCGCAGGTCGCATCGCCGAGCAGGGCGAGCGCATCGATGTGATCGTGACGCCAGCGCTGGACGGGAAAGCGCGGCATGCCCGCTGCTGGGGGCTGGCTGTCGCAGGCGACACCGCCGGGGCCGACCAGAGCCGGCGCGGTCGCGCCGCGACGGCGAAGCTCCGCGGTGACCAGACGTTCGTCGACGCCCGCGTCGGCGCCAAGCACGAAACCGAAACGCCCCGGGGACAGCCCTTGCGGTCGGCTGAGCAGGATCAAGGGGATGGATGCCGCTTCGGCGTATTGCGACGCGGCTTTCGCGCCGGCATCGTCGACGCCAGCCACGAGAATCACGGCGCCGTCGCCGGCCAGCTCGGCCAGTGCGTGCGTGGTGCCGTCCGCGTTTCCGCCATCGTCGCGCGTGAGGAGCTTGACTGCGCCGGGCTGTTTTCCCCGCTGCGGCAGACCCAGCGCGCGGGACATGCCAAGCGCCACTGCAGCGGAACGGCGCCGCGCATCCGTACTGCCGAGGCTCAGCACCAGGCCCACCGAGCGGCCCGCGACGCGCGGCCGCACGTCGCCGCTCTCGGCCAGCTCGGACAGCTTCTCGCCACGCTTGCCCGCGCGCAGCGCCGACGGTCCGCGCTCCAGCAGACGCTTGGCCAGCGCGGAGTCGCGCTTGGCCAGCGCCAAGCGCGTGAGCCGCTCGCGCAGCGTCTTCCTGAGCCAGTTGCGCGCCGGCGATCGGGAGGCTTCCGCGCCGACCTCTTTTGCCTCGCGGTCCAGGTCCACGAGGCTGCCTTCGAGCGCGCGCGTCGGAACTTGATCGAGCAGGTGGTCGACGTCCTTCTGGACGACTTCGCGATCCTCCGGCCGCGCCTGCACCAACCAGTCGAGCATGTAGGCGACGGTGCTGCGCCAGCGCTTGGCGCCGATTGCCGCAAGCACGAGCTGCTCGCCGTAGACCATCCGCTGATCGGCATCGACGATCTTGCCGTCGAGCGGGCTGAGCAGCGACAGAGCCTGACCGGACTCGCCCTGGCGGATCAGGATCGCGGCGTCGGTCACCACCGCGAAGTCCTGCGCGCTTCCCGCCGGTCCCTGGCGGATGGGCGCCACCAGCTCGCGCGCCTTGTCCAGCCGCCCCTGCTGGATCTCGATCCAGGCGAGGTAGATCCTGACGAGCGCCGTGCGCGGATCGTCCGGGTAGCGGTCGAGGAACGTGCGCAGCGGCCCGGCAAGCCTGGCCCGCGCCGGGCCTGGCCCCGCGGCGAGCCAGCGCTGGCTGAGCTCGCGAAAGTCGTGCTGTGCAGCCTGCGAATCGGCCAGCGCCGCCTTGGGCTCGGGCCCGTCCGATTGCTTGCCGCCGCAGCTGCCGAGCAGGCTCGAAACCACCAGCACAATCAAGGCTCTACGGCTCTTCATGCACCTGGCTCGGCTTGACGACAACGGCGGGTTCCCGTAGCACGCGGACGCGGGCGCGTCCCGCCGGGGGTCCCGGCGACTGCGAGCCGCCGCCTCTCCTGTCCTGCGAGGGTTTCACGCTTGTCCAACCGACCTTCCACGGCGGTGCTTTCTGCGAGGGAACGTCGCGCCTTCGTTCTGAAGAAGCTCCACTCGCTGTCCGGCGTGGCACCGGTCGGATTGTACCTGGTCTTCCACCTGTGGACCAACGCCCGGGCACTCCAGGGGCAGGTGGTCTACGACCAGGCGGTCACGGAGATCGCGCACCTGCCGTACCTCCTGGCGCTCGAGATCGTCGGCATCTATATCCCGCTTCTGTTCCACGCGCTGTACGGCATCGTGCTGGCCTTCGAGTCACGGCCGAACGTCCGCCGTTACGCGTACTCGCGCAACTGGATGTACACGCTGCAGCGCGCGACCGGGTTGGTCGCGTTCGCGTTCATCGCCTGGCACGTCTGGCAGTTCCGCATCCAGGTGGCGCTCGGTCACATGGCAAAGGCGGACTTCTTTCCCACGCTGTGCTCGTCGCTGTCGAGCACACAGGCTGGCATCCCGGTCGTCGCCCTGGTCTACCTGATCGGCATTGCCGCGACGGTGTTCCACTTCACGAACGGCCTGTACGGATTCTGTTTCTCCTGGGGCATTACCGTTTCGCGGCGCGCCACGCGGATCACGTCGGCGCTGTTCGGCATCGCGGGCATCGTGCTGTTCGTGATCTCGGCAAACACCGTCATCTACTTTGCGACCGGCTCGCGGCTCGTGCTCTCGACGGAAAGCGCCGCCGAGCCGCCGGCCGTGAGCTGCCGCGACGTGGGCGGCAAGACCGCCGCCGCCCACGACAACAGCTCGCCCCTCGCCTCGCTGCCGCACAGGGAAGCCCATGGCGACAACTGACACCGTCAAGAGCGAACGCGGGCGCGTGCGCCGTGTGATCGTCGTCGGCGGCGGGCTTGCCGGGCTGATGACGGCCATCAAGCTGTGCGAAGCGAACGTGCCGGTGCTGCTCGTCAGCCTGGTACCCGTCAAGCGCTCGCACTCTGTCTGCGCGCAGGGCGGCATCAACGCCAGCGTGAACACCAAGGGCGAAGGCGACAGTCCGCGCATCCATCTGGAAGAGACGGTGTACGGCGGCGACTTCCTCGCCAATCAGCCGCCGGTCAAGGGCATGGCCGACGCCGCGCCGGGCATCATCGAGCTTCTGGACCGCATGGGTGTGGCGTTCAACCGCACGCCGGAAGGGCTGCTCGACTTCAGGCGATTCGGCGGCTCGCTGTTCCACCGCACCGCTTTTGCCGGCGCCACCACCGGCCAACAACTGCTCTACGCGCTCGACGAGCAGGTGCGCCGCTTCGAGACCACCGACGTGGTGGACGACAAGGGCGTCGGCGTCCCGGGCGAGAAGATGGTGCGCAAGCTGGAGCTGTGGGACTTCCTGGGGCTCGTGCGCGACGACAACGGCGTCGCCGTCGGCATTGTCGCCCAGGACCTGCGCACGATGCGCATCAAGGCCTATCCGGCGGATGCGGTGTGCCTGGCCACCGGCGGCTCGGGGCTCGTGTTCGGCCGCTCGACGAACAGCGTCATCTGCACGGGCACTGCGGCGTCCGCCGTGTACCAGCAGGGCGCCATCTACGCGAACGGCGAGTTCATCCAGGTGCACCCGACGGCCATTCCCGGCGCCGACAAGCTCCGGCTCATCAGCGAGAGCGCGCGCGGCGAGGGCGGGCGCGTGTGGGTACCGAAGGACGCGAAAGACAAGCGCCGTCCCAACGAAATCCCGGAGAGGGAGCGCGACTACTTCCTCGAGCGCATGTACCCCGGCTACGGTAACCTGGTGCCGCGCGACATCGCCTCGCGCGCGCTGTTCCAGGTGGCCTTCCACGAGGGCCGGGGCATCTTCAACCCCGAGACGGGCGAGAACGACCGCGAGGTCTACCTCGATTCTGACGCACATCGATCGTCGCACGCTCCGTCGCAAGCTGTCCGGCATCCTCGAGATCTACGAAAAATTCGTGGGCGAGGATCCATACACGCAGCCGATGCGCGTGTTCCCGGCCGTGCACTACAGCATGGGCGGTCTGTGGGTCGACTACGAAGCCGACGGCTCGGGCAACATCGTGGCCGGTTCGCCCCGCAACCAGGCTACGAACATCCCCGGGCTCTACGCAGTTGGCGAGGTCGACTACCAGTACCACGGCGCCAATCGCCTGGGCGCCAACTCGCTCCTCAGCTGCCTGTACGGCGGGACCATCGCCGGACCCGCCATCGCCAGCTACAGGAAGGCGCTGGCGCGCAGCGCCTTCGATCTTCCAGGCTCGATCTTCGAAAAGGCCGAGGCCGCCGAGCAGGAGAAGTTCGACGCACTGCTCTCGCAGAACCAGGACGCGAAGGATGCGGAGAATCCCTTCCTCGTGCACCAGGAGCTGGGCGAGACGATGCTGCGCGACTGCACCATCGAACGGCACAACGACCGGCTGGTCGAGGTGCTCGGCAAGCTCGACGAGCTCGACGAACGGCTCGGTCGGGCGAGACTCACCGACCAGTCGCTGCGAATGAACCAGAGCGCGCAGTTCCTCCGCCACCTTGGAAACATGCTGGTGCTGGCTCGCGTGATCGCGCAGGGAGCGCTGAACCGCGACGAGTGCCGCGGCGCGCACTTCAAGCCGGAGCTGGAAGAGCGCGGCCGCGACGACGAAAAGTGGCTGCGTACCACGCTGGCCGTGCACGAGGAGCGCGGCGACGTGAAGTACATCCGCGAATTCGACTACGAATGCGCCGGAAGGAGCATCCACGTCACCGACGCTGTCGACACGAGCCTCGTGAAGCCGCGCCCGCGCCGCTACGAGCAGGCCGGAGCCGCCAGCGAAGCGGCGGCGAAGAAGGCGGAGAGCTGATGGCCGACGACGACAAGAGCACGGACAAGAGCTCGAGCGGCCGCAAGGTGCGCCTGAAGATCCGCCGCCAGGACGCGCCGGACAAGCCGCAGACGCGCCGCTGGGAGCAGTTCGAGGTCGACTACCTGCCGCGCATGAACGTCATCAGCGGGCTGATGCAGATCCAGAAGCACCCCGTCACCGTCGAGGGCAAGGAAGTCGCGCCGGTGGCGTGGGAGTCGAGCTGCCTCGAGGAGGTGTGCGGCGCGTGCACGATGGTCATCAACGGTCGAGTGCGCCAGAGCTGCAGCGCCCTGGTCGACGTCATCGCACCGAAGGGCGAGACCATCGTGCTCGAGCCGATGCGCAAGTTCCCGCTGGTGCGGGATCTGGTCGTGGACCGCTCGCGGATGTTCGAGTCGCTCAAGCGCGTCAAAGCCTGGATCGAGATCGACGGAACGCACGCGCTCGGCCCCGGCCCGCGCCAGTCGCAGGAAGACCAGGAAGCGCTCTACCCGCTGAGCCGCTGCATGACCTGCGGCTGCTGTCTGGAAGCGTGCCCGCAATACGGCGACCAGAGCGAGTTCGTCGGCGCCGCCGCGCTGAACCAGGTCCGCCTCTTCAACGCCCACCCCACCGGCAGGCTGCAGCGCTCCGAGCGCCTGGAAGCCGTGATGGGCCCCGGCGGCGTCGCCGACTGCGGCAAGGCACAGAACTGCGTCGAGGTCTGCCCGGTGAAGATCCCACTGGTCGACTCGATCCAGCACGTGGCCCGGGATACGTCGAAACGGCTTTTGTTCGGCTGGTTGCTCGGCTGACGCGGCGGGCGGATTACCGGATGTCACACGAAAGTCAAGGCGCGGCGGCTAACGCGCGCGGCGTATCCGTGGTAGCGGCGTTCAACTGACCCTGACGAAGGACGACGCATGCTTGCTCTTCGGTCTTTCGGAGTTCGTTGTGCCGCCGTGACCACGGCGGTGCTCATGCTCGGCGCCTGTGCGCAGGCCACCGATGTTCCCCAGAACGGCTTCGGCGGAAGCGGCGGCGGCGCAGGGAGCGGCGGTGCCGCAGGTGCCGGCGGCAGCCCGGGCAGCGGAGGGAGCGCGGGCAACGGCAGCGGCGGAACGAGCGGCAGTGGCGGTGCCGGGGGTGCGAGTGGCAGCGGCGGAACGAGCAGCAGTGGCGGCACGGGCGGCACGGCGACCGGCGGCAGCGGCGGCACGGGCGGCAGCGGCGGCACGGGCGGCAGCGGCGGCACAGGCGGCGGCGGCACGTGCAACCTGTCGCACCTGGTGATCGGGCAGATCAGGACGCGCGGGCCCGGCGGAGGCACGGACGAGTTCGTCGAGCTGTACAATCCGACGAATTCCACGGTGACGCTGGACAGCAACTGGACCTTGCAGGGGCGCAGCGACAGCGGCTCGAGCTTCACGGCCCGCTGGACCGGGAGCGGCCAGACGATCGGCGCGCACCATCACCTCCTGATCGTGGGGGCCGGCTACACGCAGAGCCCGTCCGGCGACGACACGCTCACGACGGGCATCACGGACGCCGGTGCCGTGCAGCTCAACAACGGCAGCAACGTCGTGGACGCCATCTGCATCTACTTCGACTCCACCTCGCAGGCGCATCTGGACTCGAGCTACCAGTGCGAGGGCACGCCCGCGGACAACTCTCCGCACGACAATACCAGCACCGGCAACACCGACATGGCACTCGAGCGCAAGCCCGGCGGCAGCGGCGGCAACTGCCAGGACACCGACAACAACGCCAGCGACTTCGCCAGCGTCACACCGAGCGATCCGCACAACTCGTCCAGCAAGGCCGTTCCGTAGAGGCCGCGACCGCGTCGTCACCGCGGGCCGTGCGCCGCGAAATACGCGCCGATCCTGTCCAACGCCGTGTCGCGGAACCCATGCGCCAGGCCCGGCACGCCACGGCGCAGGCGCGCGGCATAGTGTTCGAGACGACGGGCGTCACCGAGCGCCATGGAAGCCTGGACCGCGAGCACCCACGCCCTGGCGGAAGAGGGCGACCGGCGCAGGGCGTTGTCGGCCATGTAGCGTGCCGCTGCGTAGCGCCGGATCGCGATGAGCGCGCGTGCGTTGTCGAGCAGCGCGTGGACGTACACCGGTCCGTCGCTGACGACCTCGACGAAGGAAAACTCCTTGTTGGTCGAGGGCGTCCAGGGGTCGAGCGTGCCCAACCCGGCAAACACCGCTCCTATCGCGGTCGTCGACACGAGCGCCGCGACGACGAGACGCTGCACGCGCCCCCGTGCACGCGCCATGAAGATGCCGGTCATCGAGGCAAGGAGCGGGGCCGGGGTCGCCTGCCAGCGCACGCCGTACGACCAACCCGAGTAGTTGTTGCTGAAGCCGAGCGTGAGCACGAAGAAGGCCAGTATGCCCACGCACACAGCCGTGAAGAGACGTCGCTCGCGCGCGCCGCGTGCGAGCGACACGGCGCACAGAGCACCGAGCAGAGCGGGCGGGTTGTAGATCACGGCGCCCCGATAGCCGAACAGGGAGTGGAAGGCGTACAGGAGGAAGGCGTGCAGGCTGTGGTGCGCCCAACCCACCCCGGTGAGGTTCTTGCTGCTGTGCATGGAGCCCGCAAACTGGAAGTGGCCCGGGTCGAGATTCGGCAGGAGCAGGCTTCCAGAGAGGTGGTGGATGATCGCGATGTCGGGGATGAGCGGCAGCAGGCCGCCGAGAACGACCCAGCCGATGCTGGAACGGTTCTCGGCGTAGGAGACTGCGGCGAGCAGCAACGGCGCGCTGAATGCCACCGACAGCGGTTCGACGACCGCGCCGACACCCGCCAGAAGGCCCATGCCGACGGCGCGCGCCGGGCCCGGACGCCGTGCCTGCTTGCGGTCGCCGTAGATCAGGACGAAGAGCCAGACGAGGAAGGGCGCGCCGACGGCGTGGCTGCTGATGACAGCCGAATAGGGCAGCATCAGCGTCGCAGCGCACGCGCCGAGCGCGACCAGCGCCGACCCTGCGGGCTCCAGCCCCGCTAGGCGCGTCAGCCGGTAGACGCCCAGGACGCAGAACAGGAACGCCAGTCCCGACGACAACAACGTGAGGACGAAATACAGCGAACCCAGATCGCGGTCCGGCGTCCAATGCGTCAACGCCTGCACGATCGCGAGCAATCCGCCCAGGTACATCGACTGCACCGGCGGCTTGTCGGAGAAGAAGTGCCGGCCGATCTTGATCTTGTCGCAGGTGTACGAAAAGTACGAATGGTCGATGGCGAACGTGGAGTGGTTCACCAGCGAATCGGCAGTGGCAAGCCGGCTGGTGTCATTGCACATGCCGGGCCCGTGGTTCGTGACCAGCAGCAGGATCGCGATGCTGATCAGGACCAGAAGCGCGACCGTGATGCGCTCGCGACCCACACGTCCGGATAGAGATGGCCTCACGGCGATGCGCCGGCTTCAGGGGCTGCGGGCGGCAGCGCGCTGGCAACGCCAGCCTCCACGGCCAGCGCGTGCATGCGCTTCTTGATCTCCTCGACCTGGCGTGAGACGCGACGCATCTCGCTCTGGCGCGCGAGCGCGGCGGCGCGATGGGCCGCGGTCTCCGGGTCCGGTTGAGCAACAACCGACACCCGCGAGCGATGGGCCATGAACGCGCCGGCAAGGGCGCCGGCCACGAGCAGGGCGGCCGCGAGCCCGACCAGCACGTTTCGTCGAACGTGCGGCGCGCGCGGAGGCGGGGCGCTCGCAAAATGCTCCGGCTGGGGCGGGCGTTCGACCATGCCGGCATCGATCCTGGACGAACCCAGCCTGCTCGTCGAGCCGGGTGCACGATTGTCGTGCCGAAGCGCGTGCGAATCCGGCGAAGAAGTTGTAGATGGGTCGCGTGCCTCGTTGTTATCTGCTCACCCTGTGCAGCGGCTCGTCCGTCGACCAGCACTCGAACAACGTGACGCTGTTCAATCTAGTCGAGCAGCTGAACGTGCCACCCAACGCGCCGCCGCCTCCGGGCGGCGTGATCCCGCTCGAGATCCACGCGTACTGGCAGCTGTCGCCGGAGGAGATCAGCAGCGAGTTCGAGATGCGTTTCTCGCTGGTCGCAACCGCCACGGGCCTCGAGACCGTGAGCGACGTGCTCTCCCACAAGTCGGTGACGCCACGTTACCGCACCCGCACCATGGGACTGCCGGTCCCGCCGGTACTCGGACAGTACGACCTCCGGGTCGACTGGCGCGCGTCGGGAAGCGGGAGCTGGACCCGCGCGGAAGTCGCGTGGCCCCTGGCGTTCGTGGAGCAGTCCCAGCAGCCGATCGTGACCCACTAGGCGCCGGGAATAGCCGCGACACATGGCAGGTTGCCGTCACGCTGGAGTATGGGATGCTCCGCGCGTTCGACATGATCACGATTGACCGAATGGAGCCGTCCTGTGGGTGAAGTCGGCCCGTGGCAAATACTCGTCGTCCTGGTGTTGGCGCTGCTGTTCTTCGGACCGCAGAAGCTGGGGGATCTAGGCGGCGGATTGGGCAAGGGCATCCGGAACTTCAAGAAGGGCATCTCCGAGCCGGATCCCCCGCCGCGCAGGAAAAAGAAGAAGAAGAAGCGTCCGCGGCCCCAGCTCGAAGCCGAGCAAGCGACGATGGCGGAGCTTGAAGAGCCCGCGCCGGTGCGGCAAAGCGCTCCCTCCGAGCGCGACGCCTGAGCGCGTTGCGCACGGAGTGCCCGCCGCCGACTACGGGCAGGGGCAGCCGGCCTGCTGCGTGCAGATGGCGAGCTGGATCGCGTCCTGCGTCGAGGTCCCAGTAGGACCGCCAAAGTTGTCGATCACGCTCTGGCAGGTGCTGGGCTGATAGCAGTTCGGACCGTTGCAGCCCGTCTTGCGCACGCACTGCAGGATCTGCGGGCAGCCGAAGTCCCCGATGCAGGCGCCGAGCTGGCTGAAGCACGACTGGCAAGCGCACGCCTCGCAGGCCGTCTTGGACTGCGACACGCACTGGCCGACGCCACCCGTCCCGCCACCGCCGGCAATGCCGCCCGCGCCGGCAATGCCGCCCGCACCAGCCACGCCGCCGGCACCGGCAATGCCTCCGGAGCCACCGAAGCCGCCCGTCCCTCCGGTTCCGCCCCCTGGGCAGAAGCCGCACTTGAACGAGGTCACCTCGTTGACGCAGAGCTGGTCCCAGCGCTGCTGGCAGCAGTAGTTGTCCTGCGCGCAGACGCACGTCGCAACGCCCGGGTCGCTGCAGGACGGGCTCTGCTGCTGCGTGCAGCAGCTGCCGCTGGTTCCGCCGGTGCCGCCCGCGCCGGCGATGCCTCCGGAGCCGCCAAAGCCACCTGCACCGCCGAACCCGCCGGTGCCGCCGACGCCGCACTTCTGTTCGGGCGGACCGCCCCAGGGCGAGGTGTCGACGCAGCCGAGACCGATTGGACCAAGATTGTCACCGCACAGACCGTTCGGCTTGCAGCAACCGTTCAGCGTCGGTCCCGGCGTGGGCATCGGGGGGCACGTCGGATCCGGCACGCCAGGCTGGTTTCTCGGGACGCAGCCATTGGGGATGCCGGGCATGAGACCAGCGAGCTGCGACGTATCCAGGCCACAGATATTCGGATTGTTCGACGGGCAGCACGCGGGAAGCGTGAGCAACCCTTGTATGGACTGCGGCGCGCAGACCTGCCCGCCGCAGATCACGCCGGGCATGCCGCCCGTGCCGCCGAAGCCGCCGGCACCGCCGAAGCCACCGACACCGCCGGTCCCGCCAACGTTGCACTGCCCGCAATTGAACGTGTTGACCTCGTTCACGCAGGCCGAGTCCCAGGCCGTGTTGCAGCAATAGCTGTCGTGTTGGCAGACGCACTTGGCGATGCCCGGATCGTTGCAGCTCTTCGTCGAGCTGGGAACGCAGCACGGACTCGTGCTGCACGCCTGCTTGCACGCCAGCGGCGAGCCGCCGTTGCAGAGGCACGTCGAGTAGCAGTCGGGGCAGCCGAAACACTGCGGCGGGCCGCACACCGGTCCGCCTCCGACGCCGCCGAAACCGCCGCCACCGAAGCCGCCGACGCCACCAACGCCGCCGGTTCCGTTGCAGACACCCTTGCAGATCGAAGGTTGCTCGCCCTGGCAAAGGCACAAGCTCATGCACGTCGCGCAGCCCGCACAGTTCCCGCCGCCACAGCTCGGGGTTCCTCCGACTCCGCCAACGCCGCCCGTTGCGCCGCCGACGCCGCCCGTTGCGCCGCCGACGCCGCCCGTTGCGCCGCCGACGCCGCCCGTTGCGCCGCCGACGCCGCCGCTCGCCGCGTACGGGTCGAGCATGCCTGTGCGTGAACCACAGCCGCCGCCGGCCAGCGCGACTGCGGCAAGGATAAGGAGAAGTCTGCCCCGCCGGATCATGGCACCAGTGTAGAGGACGGAGCGCACTTCGGCTAAGCAGAGCGCGCGCTACTAGAAGGTGTTTCCGGGGAAACACGGAGTCGGGAACGGCGGACGCTGAGCAAGCGAGCAGTGCCCAGGGCGCCCGCGAGCTCTGGCGTCGTCACCAGCAGCATGGGATGGTCGCGCCCCGACGGGCGCCCGCTCGGCAGCAAACACCATGGATCTCATCCAGATCGTCGGCCTGGAGCTCGAGTGCATCGTCGGGCTGCGACCGCGCGAGCGACGTCGCAAGCAGCCTGTACGACTCGATATCGATCTCGGACTCGACCTGTCACCCGCAGGGCGCAGCGGCCGCATCACACAGACCTGCGATTACGACCGTATCGCCGAGGAAGTGACGACGTTGTTGCGCTTCCGCGAATACCGACTGATCGAGGTCGCGATCGAAGAGCTCGCGGCGGCGCTGTTCGGACTGAACAGCGTCGCCCAGGAAGTCGGCATCCGTCTGGAAAAGCCCGCCGCCCTGCACGGCCGCGCGCGCTCTGTGGCGGTACAGATCCACAGGCGCCGAAGCCAGTATCCGCCGGTCAAGCGCGCCCAGAGCTGGGGCGTCGTCGAGGTGCTGCTCGAGACACACGAGGCCGGGCTCTATCTGCTGCATGTCGAGCCGGGTCAAGAGCTGCCTCCCGACCATGACCCGCCGCGCCGGCAGATCGAGTGGCGGGTCGCGGGCGAGCTCCTGCACGACGGGCGTGCGATCCGCGACTGCCGTGTGTGGCCGGAGGGTCGACCGGAGCCATACGAGAACCGCAGCGCACACCGCGCCACACTGTTCGCCTGCACCTGTTCACCGCCACCGCGGAAGGGAACGTAGCGGGATCATCGCTGCCGAGCGGCTCTGGGCCGAGGCACTGCCTGGTGGAACAGACCGGCGCCAAATCGCTGGAGTCATGACGCAATTTCGTGTTGCGCGCGCACGCACGTTTCCGTGCCGACGGATTCGTGCAACCATGGCCCCAGGGTCGACACGCGCGTCGACCTCTTCTTCCATGATCAACGACAAGACAAAGAAGAAGAGCCCCGCCGAGAGCACGGCGACGGCCAGCGAGCCCAAGATCCAGATCGCGCCGGACACACGGCGGGACGAGGACAAGGAGCCGCGCCCCACCCTTCCTGACTTCGACCCGAAGACGGCAAAGCTGGAGGAGGACGGCTACGCGCACGACACGATCCCCGCGCCCCCGCTGGAGCCCGAGGAAGACGACGAAGTCGACACGCAGCAGACCTGAGCCGGGCGCCTAGTTGCAGTTCTGCGCCCCGGCCGTGGAGCAGCGGTACGCGCGGACCTTCGTGTACACGGGATACGGCGTGCCGTCCGCCTGCACCCAGGCAAAGTTTTCCCACTGCGACCCGCCGCGCAGGATGAAGGGCGTGACAGCCAGGATGTTCGGCTCGGTGAGCCAGACGTTCTGGTAGGCCGAGACGGTAAAGTTGGCGACCTGATCGCGCGACCACGAGTACGGCGCGGCACTGATGGTCCAGCCCGTCTCGGTCATGATCACCTTCATGTTCGGCTTGCCGATGGCGGAGAGCTCCTTCTGGAAGAATGTCAGCCCGGGCATCGCCGAGGCGTAGTCGCAGAAAAAGCCGTAGCCTTCACCGTTGGCCGGATACGAGTGCGACGCGAAGGCGTCGATCTTGTTGAACACGCCCGGCACCGCGCTGTTCATGTAGCCGAGGAAGGTCGTGGACAGCGTGCCGGGCGGGCCGTTCTGCGTGGAGCAATCGCACGAGTTCACGCCGCCGGGAGCGAGCGCGCCGTTCAGCACCTTGATGCGCGCGTCGCCGATGGCGTGCAGCGCGTCGGCTACGTCGGACAAGAGGTGTGCGTACTCGCTCGCCATCTGCTGCGCAGTGAGCGAGCCGCTGTCGCAGGCCCACTCGTAACAGAGGTTCGGCTCGTTATCGACCTCGACGTACATCGGCCAACCCGCGCGCTTCGGCAGGTCCTTGATCACGGCAGCGTACGCCTGCGCCAGCGCCTTGTACGAGGTGGGACTCTCGCCCATGTTGCGCACCTTCCGGTCGCCCCAGGGCGGCGCCATGCGGATCACCGGGATCAGGTCGCGCGAATAGAGATCGGAAACGGAGTCCTTCCAGGATTGGTCCGCGCTGGTGCGGCTCGGAGTGATGTCGGCAAAGATCACGGTGACGTAGCCACCCGGTCCGATCAGCTTGGCGGACAGCGCGTTGGCCGTCGCATCGCCCTGGTCGACGTAGCCGATGCCGTAGCGATTGACTGGCGGCGGGCCGCCGCTGCTTCCCCCGCTGCCTCCCGTGCCGGAGCTCCCACCGCTGCCGCCTGCACCGCCGCTGCCCGGGTTCGAGTAGATCTGGCACGACGCCACGGGCGTCCCGGGCGTGCCGTTCGCATCCTTGACGAAAGTGAAGTCGAGCACGCCTACGCCATGTCCGGACACCGTCCAGCTCCAGGTGTGCGGCGTACCCGAGACGCCGATCCACGTCGTCGTCGGCGAGCCGGGACCAGTGACGTGCATGTCGACGTAGGCGTAGCCGGGCGAATCGGTGAAGCTCGCCGTGAACGGTACGCCGGACGTCGCGGGATTGTCGCTGAACGAGAAGCGCGAGTCGCAGGGCAGCGGCGCGCCGCCTGTGCCGCCGCTCGACGAGCCGCCGGTCGAGGTTCCCGCAGCGCCGCCCCCACCGTCGGGCCAGGGTATCGAACCGCCGCTGCCGCCCGCGGCCATGCCGCCGCTGCCCCCCGAGGCGGTACCGCTCGAGCTCGAGCCGGAGCACGCCGCAAAGGAGAGTGCCAGCGCGCCGGCGAGCAACGCGGCGGAACGTCGATGCCGAAGCATGACAGAGAGTGTACACCAGCTATCGCCCGCGCGAACGCGCTACGCTTCCGCTCGCCGTCATGCGCCGCTCCGAACCCGGGCTCGATCTGTTTCGAGCGATAGCCGTGCTCTTGATGTTCGAGGCGCACGTGTACCGACTGGAGTCGGACATTCTGCACCGCGGGCTGGGGCAGCGGGTGCTCGACCTCCTCGTCTACGTGGAACCGTATACCGCGGGCGCGTTCCTGTTCATTGTGGGGTTCAGCCTGGTGCTCTCCAGGCGGCGCTTCCCGGAGCGCGGCGCGTGGCTACGCCTGCTGTCGAGGCGCGCCGGGCTGCTGTACGGGATCTCGGTCGCGCTGTTCGTGGCGCACTACGGCTTCGAGCTGCCCGACCTGATCGCTTCGTCCGGGATCCTGTCGGTGATCGCGTTCGGTATCGTGACGGTCGGGCTGATGCTGGCTCTGCCGCGCCCGATCACGCCGCTCGCCGGGTTCGCAGTCGCCGTGATCGCCGTCACTCGCATGCTCGACACCTCGGGCGCGACGGTGAGCGGGCTCAACGCCGGGCCGGGCGGCGCGTTTCCGCTGCTTGCGCTGACGGCAGCAGGCGCCATTGCGGGCCGCGTCTACGCCGACGGCGGGATCCGCGCCCTGGGCTGGCTCACACTGGGCGCGCTGCCGCTGTCGGCACTGGCCGCGCCGTCGGGACCGTGGATCACCGAGCGCGCATCGTACTACGCCAGTCACGCTGGCGAGCTCGCGCTCGCCGATCTGTTCTCGCACCCGCCGGGAAGGGTGGCGGTCGTGTTCTGGAACCACTCGGCGACCGGCGCGGTCGCGCTGCTGGCCCCGCTCCTCGGCAGCACGCTGCTCCTGCTCGCAACGCAGAAGGCCGTCTGTCGGCCGCGGGCGATGACGCCGGTCCTTTGGCTCGGACAGCACGCGCTGGCCGTCTATGTCGTCCATCTCGGTGTGCTCGGCGTGCTCGACTTTGCCGGCGTCGTCCCGCACAGCGCCGCCGGCGTGTGGGCGATGACGCTCGCGCTGTCGCTCGGAGCCGTGGCGCTCGCGGCGGCGCTGGAGGCGCGGCGCGTGCTGGTAAAGAAGCGCGCGCTCGCCGCGGCGGGCTAGCGCACGCGCCCGAGCGCCCGCGCCAGCTTCGCTTCGCTCGCGCCGGCAGCCGCCGCTTCGAACAACTCCCTGAGCGGACGGCACGCGCTGCGCTCGGCGGCGCGACGGATGCGCTCGAGATCGTCGTCGTTGCGCGCCGCAGCCAGCATGAGGGCGGCCTCGGCGCGCAGGCGCGGCGGCAGCGTAGGCTCGTCGACCGCCCGGCGCAGGGCGTCCTCATCGGTCGCGCTCTGGCGGTAGGCATCGCCGCCTTGTTGTTTGCTGGTGAGAGCACGCACGCGCTCGGCGGGGGAGCCGGTACTTTGTGCGGAGAGCGACAAGGGCAGGACGGGAGCGCGCTTCGCGCGGGTGCGGTACTGCTCGAGCGCGTCCCGGGCGCGATCGAGAACGGCTTCGTCGATCTGGACGCCCGAGCGGCTCTGCAGCTCAGGCGCCTGATCCATGGTCAACTCCTTCCCGGAGCGCAGCGTGAAGCGCGGCGCAATTCGTCGACCGGGGTCGGCAGCCTGGACGGAACCCACGCTCTCGATATCCGGGTACGGCATGAAGCGCTCGTGCCCAAGCGTGCGCAGGCTCACGCCGTCATCGCCGATCGTGAGCGTGGTGTACCAGAACGCAACCAACAGGAACGGAGTCAACATCGCTGGCACGAGCAAGGTCTTCGGTAGCCAGCTAGCCGCGACCACGAACGCCAACATGGATAGGATCACGGCGCCCACGATCGCGAATCCCATTGGTTTGCGGTACAGCACCTGGGCCCGGCGGTGCTCTGCGTCCAGCTGCAGCGCTTGCTCCAGCCTGTACGCAGTCTCCATCCTGTCGACGTGGACAAGAACCGCGCCGGACCTTGCAAGGAGAACCAGAGCCGGACCGAGCTCTGGCGGCGGCGCGGCCAGCGCGCGCCGAACGGCCAACGCACCGCGCACGGTATCGCGGGCCACGATCAGCCGCTCCCCCTCATACAGTCCCTCGCGCGCCCCCATGAGTGGCTCGTGACTCTTGAGCGGCCAGAGACCGTTCCACAGCGCTGCAAGACCAGCCCAGCCCGTGAACATCACCACGAGGGCTACTTCGACCGCTCCAGGCGCAAACGGGGAGGTCGCAAGCACCGCCATCGTTCCCGTGAGCGCCAGCCCTGCCGCCCACTTCTTCAGTCGCTGGTTCGGTCGAACAGCAGTCGCCCCTTCAAACGTGATCTTCACCGCGCCCCCGCGCGCTCAATCCAGCGACAGCGTCGCCCGGTACACCGCGAGGATGTACAGCGGCACATGGTAGCCGTGCAGACCGAAGGTGTTGCTGCCTGGCCTGCCGATGACCTGCAGCAGGAACAGATCGCTGTTGCCGTGGCGCGGCGTGACGAGCCCCGGGCGCGTGCCGTAGACGAAACCGACGTGGAGCTCCGTCTTGCGCGTACCGTCCTTGGGCATGTCCATCACCCGCAGGTACGGGCCGATCGCGCCGAAGTCGCGGTGGCGGTAGAAGAGCGTGGTCTCGTTCTTCACCATGGTGCCGCGGTCGTGCACCGTCGCGTGGAACCAGTCGAAGGAGTTGTCCTGCCGGCCTTCCCAGCGGACCGTCGTCTTGTTGATCAAGAACAGGAAGTCGAGAGGTACGACGAGCTGGAAGCGCCCTTCGCCGAATGCAAAGCCCTGCGTGTCGAACTTGCCGGCCTTCTCGCGGTCGTTGCGCGCCTGGATGGTGCGCGACTCGCCCGGCGCAAAGGTCAGGTTCCGGTACACCCAGCGGTAGCCGAGGCTGCCGCCGAGCGTGAACAGGAACACGCGCGCATCCATGTTGATGCTGCCTTCGGTGTACGGGTAGCTCAGGATGCCGCTCGCGCGCGTGTGGAGCATGCTCATGCCGGGCTCCAGGTCGGAGCGATTCTCCAGACCGAGCTGCGTGCCCACCGTGTACGCATCGAAATGCGCGTAGTTGCCGGGAGCCGGCGCGTTCAGG
Source organism: uncultured delta proteobacterium (assembly GCA_963826085.1). GTDB lineage: Bacteria > Myxococcota_A > Polyangia > Polyangiales > Polyangiaceae > CAWDXG01. The sequence continues at coordinate 2,589,940 of CAWGVN010000001.1, forward strand.
AAGTAGTCGCGCGGCGCGTCGGCGCGCGCCGGCAACGCAACCAGGAGCGCCATCGCCCCCAACGCCCAAGCCACGGCCCCGGTTCGCATGCGTCTCGAACCTATTCCTTCCCAACGTGGATTGCTACCGCGCGCGCTGCACTACGCGGAGAACGATCGGCCAACGCTGGCTTGCGCCCTCGAAAGCCGGTTTGAAACCGTAGCCGACTGCGTCCAGGCGCTCGGGCGAGATCTTCTCGTTTTGCCACAGGTAGCGGAACACGGCGTCGGCCCGGGCCTGGCTCGCTTCGAGCTCGCGACGCACGGGCTCGGCCTCGCTGCCGGGCTCGTGCGAGCTGTAGGCTTCGATGCGCAGGAGCTGCAACTCCGGATGTGCGCGCAGCAGCCGCGCGACCGCGTCGAGCATCCGGCGCGTTTCCCGAGGCGGCACCGCGTACTTCGGCGGCGCGACGATCGGCCCCTTCACCAGCACGCGGGTCCGGTCGCACGAGAGCTGCGCGAGCTGTCCGTCGAGCACGTCGCTGCACGCCGGAGCCGAGTCCACGCCGTCCGGTTCTCGACCCGCGTCGGGCGGCACGGCATCCGTCCCTGCTTCTGCACTGGAACCGGAACTTTCCGGCGCTGCTTCAGCCGCGGGCACCAGAAGCCGCGGCGGAGCGCCGGGTTCGCTTCTCGGCGCGGGGCGCGTGGAACATCCGGCCGCCAGCGCCGCCGCAAGAGCGGCGCCCGGCCAGGCGTGACGAGCTCGGGACAAAGCGGCTAGTATCACTCGCCTTCTGGTTCTAGCCCCGACGCGTTCGGGGACGAAACCCCCACCCGCGCCGCCACGTGCCGGCCGCGCCGGAGAAACGCATGCCGAAGAGCCGCCTCTCACTATTCTCCCGCTACCTCGTGGCCTCCGCCTGCCTGCTGGTGGCGGTGCTGCTTTCCGCGAGCGCCTTCGCCGAGGGCCGCGTCGTCTGGAACAACAAGCACCCGGACGAGCGCGACGACCAGTCCTGGCATCTCGGGGTGACGATCTACCTGAGCAGCCCGCCGAGCGTGCCGCACATACCGGTGAAGTTCGAGTTCACGCCGAAGGTCTACTACGAGCGCGACCTCGTCGACGGCGACAAGATCGTCGAGCGCAGGGTCCCGCTCGTCAACAACCCCGCCATCATCGAGGACGTGGACATCGGCTTCCTCGACCCCGGAACGGGCAAGATCCAGAAGCGGACGCGCTTCACGTTCAAGATCACGCGCGCTCATGACTTCAAGGCCGGCGAGTACCAGGTCAAGCTCCGCGACGCGCGCAATGGCCACTTCCTCGGCACTCCCATCACGTTGATCCTGGGCGGCAAGAACAAGCCGATCGACCGCCGCACGATGGTGTTCCAGGGCAACATCGGGAAGAAGAAGAAGAAAGAGGACATGAAGCACGTCGACAAGAACGGCAACGTCACCGACAACGCCAGCCCATCGGGCGGCGACAATGCTTCATCCGGCGACAGCGCCTCGGACGACAACTCCGGCGGCGGCGACGACTCCGCCTCGGGCGGCAGCTCCGACAACGCGGACGAGGGGTCCGGCGACGACAGCGAGCCCAGCGGAGACAATGGCGCCGACGACGCGCCGCCCCCCGTCAAGCAAAAGCCGGGCTGCAACTGCCGCATCGAGGCCAGCCACACTCCGGCGGATCCGGCGCTGCTGTTTGCGGCGCTGGCGCTGATGGGCGGCTTCGTGATGCGCCGCCGGTATCGCTAGCATCCCGCCCACCGGAACCCTTCGCCGGAGCCTGGCGCGCTCGACGCGGACTCAGTTCGTTCCGGGCTGCGCGGGGTTCAGGTTCCAGACCCAGTTGTCGAGCAGCACCAGCGAGTCCCAGACCGGGTCGCTCGTGTCCCAGAGCGCGATGCGGATCGTCATGATCGAGCCCGGTTGGGCGTTTCCGGCGGTCGTGAGCCAGCCGGTGCCTCCGCCGAGCAGGTCGCTGGTGCCGCAGCCCTGGACGTTGGTCGCGTCGAACCCCGTGCCGGCCAACAGCGACGGGCCCGACGCACAGGTCGCGTTCCCGGGAACGGTTCCCTGGCAACCCGTCGGTCCGGGCTTGCACACGGTGAACAGGTTCGTGCCCTGCGCGAGGTTCACGCCGACGGGATAGCGCTGGAAGTTGGGCGCGATGTACACGGCGAGGTTCTTGTCGGGCGGGTTGTTCGCCACGTTCCCGTCGACCAGCGCCACGAAGAAGTCGTTGAACTGCGTGCACACGTACTCGGGGAACTCGGCCGACAGGAAGAACGAGTTGAACGAGAACGAGCGCGCATTGGTCGGCACCCGAATGCGCAGCGTCAGCATCACCGGGTCGTTTGCCTGGTTGCCGGTCGCCGGGGGGCAACCTGGCGAGTTGGGGAGCTGGTTGTTGTTGGCCGAGAACCAGTCCTGCGGGAATTTGCTGGTCTTCCCGTTGTCCTTGCCTTGCTGGAACGGCGTGTAGGACGGATTGGTATCCCCGGGCGCCGCCGCCGCTCCGGTCGACAGGATCGCGAAGCGCTGGCCCTTGATGGGGAAGAGCGCGGTACCGAACTGCGGTCTCACGGCGTACGCGTCCGGATTGGGCGTGCCCGTTCCGTCGGCGAGCGTGAGCTTGCCGTCGATGACGCCCCAGACCCGCTTCGGCAGCGGCTCCGTCACCTGCGTGAACTGGCACAGATCCATCGCGCGCGCGTAGTCGAGCGGATCGTTGGTGTTGGTATTCGTGACCTTCACGTCGCAGGGCGGCGTGACCTCGTCGATCATGCCGTTGCAGTTGTCGTCGACGGCGTTGCCGATGTACTCGATAGCGCCCGGGTTCACGGCTTCTGGCGTCGAGCTGCACGGCCCCGGCTTGTCGCAGCAGTCGCCGTCCTTGACCATCCAGCCGTCGCCGTCGCAATCGGTGGTCGCGCTGTTGCAGCTGCCGCCGGTGCCGCCGCTACCGCCGGTGCCGCCTGTGCCGCCGACTCCGCCTGTGCCGCCGACTCCGCCTGTGCCGCCGACTCCGCCGGTGCCGCCGACTCCGCCGGTGCCGCCGAAGCCCGCGCTGCCGCCGAAGCCCGCGCTGCCGCCGAAGCCCGAGCTGCCACCGAAGCCCGCGCTGCCGCCGAAGCCCGAGCTGCCGCCGAAGCCCGAGCTGCCGCCGAAGCCCGAGCTGCCACCGAAGCCCGAGCTGCCGCCGAAGCCCGAGCTGCCGCCGAAGCCCGAGCTGCCACCGAAGCCCGAGCTGCCGCCGAAGCCCGAGCTGCCGCCGAAGCCCGAGCTGCCGCCGAAGCCCGAGCTGCCGCCGGCACCCGCGCTGCCGCCGGTGCCGGCGCCGCCGTCGACAGGCAGGCACTGCCCGTTCACGAGCGCCGTGCCCGGACCGCACTGCGCCTCCTCCAACAACGGACCGCGGCTGCCGCAATGGGTCGTTGCCAGGGCGGCCAACGCCGCGCCCACCAGAACCGGATAACGATAGTTCAAGGCTTCCTCCCGGGGGACCGAGCTTGCTCCCTCGCGCGCGCAGAAGCAATCGGCATACCCGACCGAAAGCGGCGCTCGTGCGCTCCTCCGTTGCCAGCGAATGTGCCAGCCTGGGCCAGGAAGCTGACTTCCGCGTCACGAAAAGGCCCTCAGGCCGCCGAAGCGACGCTGTCCGCCAGTCGCCGAGCACCGTCACGAAGCTCTTTCCCCGGCGTCAACAGGCTGACGATCACGAACGGCTCCGTTCCGAAATCGTAGAACCAACCGGGCTGCACCAGCACGTCGTGCCGCTCGAGCAGCGCCAGCACCCACTCCTCTTCGCTCCGGATCGCGGGCAGCCGCACCACGGCGTACCAGCCGCCCTCGACGTGAAGTACGGTGGCCGCGCTGCCGTCGAGCGCCGAGCGAAGCGCCTCGAGATTGTCGCGACAGCGCTCGCGAATTGCCTGCTCCGCCGCCACGCGCGTGGCGAGCAGCGCGGGCAGCGCGAGCTGCACGGGCGTGCCTACGGACAGGTACGCGTCCGCAATCAGCTCCAGCCGCCCCAGCGCTTCGTTCACCAGCTCCGGCGGTCCGCCGACCGCGGCCCACGCGAGCTTCATCTGCGGCAGCGCGGCGAGCTTGGACAGGCCGCCCAGCGCCAGCACCAACACGTCGTTTGCTTCGAGCGCGCTATCGGCGCGGCGCGGATCCTCCGACAGCGGATAGCCGGCAAACACCTCGTCCGAGATCACCGGCAGCCCGAGCTGCTCGAGGGCGGCAAGCTCGTCGCGCTTGAGGTACGAACCGGTCGGGTTGTTCGGGCTCACCACGACCACGGCTCGCGTGCGATCGCCGACGCAGCGCGGAAGCTCGTCCAGATCGACGTGCCACGCCCCGTCGTAGCGCAGCGGATAGCGCGCGAGCCGTACACTCTCGAAGGCCGCCAGGTGCTCGAGCAGCGGATAGCTCGGCGCCGGCACCAGCACCTCGTCGCCCGGATCGCACAGCAGCTTGAGCGCGAAGCCGTACGCCTCGCTGGTGCTGGCCGTGAGCGCGATCCGCGACGGGTCCACCGTCAAACCGCGCTCGGCGAAGCACGCCGCCACCGCTTCCCGCGCGGGCATGAGCCCGAACGACTCCGGCTCGTAGCGAAGCCCGCGCGGATCGGACAGCGCACCGAGGATGGCGTCGTTCGCATAAGGCAGACCGGCCAGCGTCGGATTCGACAGCGTCAGATCCAGCACCCGCCGGCCGCTCCGGCGCGCCCGCTCGAGCGCCAGCGACAACGCGTTGGGCTCGCGGTCGGTGCCGCTGCGCGAGGAGAACACGGGCGCGATTGTGCCCGAGGCGGGCGGCCTCTGCAGCAAGCGACTGGTACGCGGTGGACTTCCGGGCTAACGCGAGGGCGATGAGCGACGAGCACGTCACGCGGGTCGAGCACGACGGGCGCGAGATCTTCCTCGTCGGCACCGCCCACGTCTCGCAGAAGAGCGTGGACGAGGTCGAGCGCGTCATCCGCGCCGAGCATCCCGACACGGTCTGCGTCGAGCTCGACCAGACGCGCTACGACGCGCTCGTCGACGACTCGCAGTGGCAGAAGCTCGACCTGTTCCAGGTCATGCGCGAAAAGAAGGTCCTGTTCCTGGTAACCAGCCTCGCTCTCGCCGCCTACCAGCGCAAGATGGGCGAGAAGCTCGGCGTGCGCCCTGGAGCCGAGCTGCTGGCCGCCGTGCGCACCGCCGAGGAGGTCGGCGCCGAAGTGGTGCTCGCCGATCGCAACATCCAGGCAACGCTCAAGCGCACCTGGCGCAACGTTTCCTTCTGGAGCCGGCTCAAGCTCATCGGCAGCCTGCTCGCCGCGCCTTTCGCCGCCGAGGAGATCACCGAGGAGCAGATCGAGGAGCTCAAGGACCGCGACACCATCTCCGAGATGCTGGACGAGCTCGCCCGGGTGATGCCACAGGTGAAGGAGCCGCTCATCGACGAGCGCGACCGCTTCCTGATGAGCCGCATCCGCGAAGCGCCCGGCAAGCGCATCGTGGCCGTGGTCGGCGCCGGCCACGTCAAGGGCATGCTCTCGCACATCGACGAAGAGGTGGACCGCGACGCGCTCAGCGAGATCCCGCCGCCCGCTCCGTATGCGGGCCTGTGGAAGTGGATCATCCCGGCCATCGTGCTGTTCGCGTTCTACTGGGGCTACACGCAGCACTCCGGCGAGACGCTCAAGCACATGCTGCTCGCGTGGGTGCTGCCGAACTCCGTCATGGCTGCGCTGCTCAGCATCGTCGCGGGCGCCAAGCCGCTCACCGTGGTGACGGCCTTCGTGGCCTCGCCCATCACCTCGCTCAATCCCACCATCGGCGCGGGGATGGTGGCGGGCATGGTCGAGGCGTGGCTGCGCAGACCGACGGTCGAGGACGCCCACAACGTCAGCCGCGACGCGCTCAGCCTGCGCGGCATCTACCGGAATCGAGTCACGCGCGTGCTCCTCGTCGCGATCATGGCCACGCTCGGCTCGGCGCTCGGCGCGTGGATCGGCGCCGGCTGGGTCATCTCGCTGATGTAGCGACGACGCGGGGGCCGACGCGCTATCATCCGCGACGTGTCCACCCCCGACCAGCACTTCGATCTCGTGGTGATCGGCGCCGGACCCGCCGGCGAGAAGGGCGCGGCCCAGGCCGCCTACTTCGGCAAGCGCGTCGCCGTCATCGAGAAAGGGCTCGAGCCCGGCGGCGCGGCCGTCCACACCGGCACGCTGCCGAGCAAGACGCTGCGCGAGAGCGCGCTGTATCTGTCCGGCTACCGCGCGCGCGACCTGTACGGCGTCGCGGTGCGGCTCGAGCCCGGCACCACCGTGCCGCATCTGATGGCGCGCAAGAACGCCATTGCCGAGGCCGAGTCGCTCGCCATCCGCCACAACCTCGACCGCCACAAGGTCACGTACATCGCCGGTACGGCGCGCTTCGTCGATCCGGATACGGTCCACGTCATCGGGCCTGACGGCGAGCACACGCTCACCGCCGAGCACTTTCTCATCGCCACCGGCTCGCGTCCGTATCGCCCGACCGACATCGATTTCGAGGACGAGCTCATCCACGACAGCGACGAGGTGCTGCACATCCACAAGCTGCCCGCTTCGCTCACCATCCTCGGCGGCGGCGTGATCGGCTGCGAGTACGCCTGCATGTTCGCGGCGCTCGGCGTGGAAGTGCAGCTGGTCGACGCGCGCGACGAGATCCTGCCGTTCCTCGATCAGGAGATCATTGAACGGCTGCGCGCCGCGATGGATCACATGGGTATCCGCCTCATCCAGGGCCGCCGCTGGAACAACGTGGAGCGGCGCGGCATCAGCGTCACCACGACGCTCGACGACGGCACGCGGCTCCTGTCGGAGCAGCTCCTGTTCAGCGCGGGGCGCCTCGGCTGCTCGCACAGCCTGGGCCTGGAGAACATCGGTATCCAGCCCAATAACCGCGGCTACATCGCCGTCGACAAGCGCTACAACGCGGGCGTGCCCAACGTGTGGGCCGCCGGCGACGTGATCGGCTTCCCGTCGCTTGCGTCCGTTTCCATGGAGCAGGGACGCGTCGCCGTGTGCCACGCCTTCGGCTTCGCGTACAAGCAGGCGGTCGACGAGCTGATGCCCTACGGCATCTACACCATCCCGGAGGTGAGCGCGGTCGGCGAGACGGAACAGAGCGCCGCAAAGAAGGACATCGACTTCGTGGTCGGCCGCGCCCTGTACAAGAACAACGCGCGCGGCAAGATCACGGGCGACCTCGAAGGCATCACCAAGCTGGTGGTCGACGCGCAGACCCGCCGGCTCATCGGCGTGCATGTCATCGGCGAACGCGCCACCGAGCTCGTCCACATCGGTCAGGCCGCGATCCACATGGGCGCCAGCGTCGATCTTTTCATCGACATGGTCTTCAACTACCCGACGCTCGCCGAGTCGTACAAATACGCCGCGTACGAGTGCCTGGCCGCGCTCGCCAAGAAGAACTGACGCGCTTTCCATCCGGCAGGTCCTGGCAGCCACTCGGCGAGTTGGGCCCTCCGCAACGTTCGCGCCGCCCTGCCCGCCCTACCCCGGCGGACGTCGCGCTCCGCGTCGGTCGCGGCCTCCGCGTGCTCGCGGGCCATAGTCCTCGTCTGCGCATTCGTGTCCGACGGATGGACGCGGAGTCCGGCTGGGGCTCCGCCTGCGGAGGCCCGCTCCGCCGCGAAGGCCGCGACCGACGCTCCGCTCGGGGCCGCGCGGTCGACGTGACGTTGCGGTTCATTCGAGGCGACAGCACATGCGGCGCCACATGGTCGTGAAGCCCACCGACTCCCAGAATGCGCGCGCCGGGCCGTTGAACTCGTACACGCCGAGCTCGACGCGGTTTGCGCCCACGTCGTGTGCCCACGCGATGCCCGCCTCGACCAGCCGCCGTCCGATGCCCTGGCGCCGGAAGCGCGTGCCGACCACCAGCGTATCGAGCGTCGCCATCCGCGCCGGCCTCACCACGCCGCCGCCGATCTCGCGCACGAACAGGAACGTCAAGCCTGCCAGCGTCCCTGCGCTCTCGGCGATGAACGCCGCGTGGTCCGCCTCCGACACGAACGCGTCGACCAATCTAGGCTCCGCCCGCTTCGCAAAGACCCACGGCAGCGCCTCGCGATGCAGCTCGTCGATGTCGTCGAGCAGCTTCTCCATCCGGGGCAGATCGGCCGTCACGGCGGGGCGGATGGCGATGGGCATCGCGGCCGGAGCGTAGCATGCTGCGCATCCACGGCGCGTTTGACAGATCCAGGACACCCGGTCGGCATGAGGAACATATGAGCACGACGATTCCCGGTCCCGATGGCAAGCCGCGCTGCCGCTGGTGCGGAGCTGCGCCGGAGTTCTTCGCCTATCACGACAGGGAATGGGGCTTTCCGGTCGGTGACGACCAGCGCTTGTTCGAGAAGCTGTGTCTGGAGGGTTTCCAGTCCGGACTGAGCTGGCGCACCATCCTGGCCAAGCGCGACAACTTCCGCGCGGCGTTTCGCGATTTCGACTTCGACCGCGTAGCGCGCTTCGGCGCGCGCGATGTCGAGCGCCTGCTGCGCGACAAAGGCATCGTCCGCCACCGCGGCAAGATCGAAGCGGTCATCAACAACGCGAAGCAGGCCAGGAAGCTCGTCAAGCAGGAAGGCTCGCTGGCGGCCTTCATCTGGCGCTACGAACCGGACCCCGCAAAGCTCGCAAAGCCGCAGACCGTCTCGACCTCCGCGGAGGCAACCGCCCTCTCCAGGGACCTGAAGCAGCTCGGCTGGAAGTTCGTCGGTCCCACGACGGTGTACGCCTTCATGCAGGCGATGGGGCTCATCAACGACCACGTCCCCGACTGCGTGGTCCGGGCCAAAGCGGAGCGAGCGCGACGCAAGTTCAAGCGCCCCGGCTAGCCAGCGCGCCGGGTCGTCAGAACGAGCCCGGGTCGATGAATGGACGGCCGCCGCTGTCGGTAGTGTTCGGGGATTGGACGGTCACGACGACGTCGTCGATCCAGAAGTCGGCGGTGGATCCGTTCTTGATCCAGGCGCCGCCGTTCCAGTAGTCGCCGATCCCCCAGGACTGGACGTCGTAGCCGCTCGGCACCTGCCCGGCACCGTCGCACTGCCCGATGAACTTGTCGTCCGACCACTCGCGGATCCACGCGCTCGAGTCGGTCGCGACGTGCCACGCCATCTGTAGCGCAAACCACTTGTCGCGTGGGAACGTGTACGTGGACTGCTGGAGGTGACAGTACCCGGACCCGAGACCGTCGTGGTTGACGTACAGGCCCGTTCCGTAGAAGCCGCTCTGGCCGAAGTCGACCTTGTAGGAGCTCCGGGGCTGGACGTACATCCGCGGACTGCCGTGGTCGAGCTTGGCCATGACCAGGAACTTGTTCCACCCGAACCCATCGCCCGAAACATCGCCGTAGGACAGCGACAGCGTCGAGGGCATGTACAGGTAGACGCGGTACCAGACGGTCTCGCCGGGCGTGACGGCCTTGGGTAGGTTCTGGTAACCGCCGTAGCCGTTCTTCTCGTCGCGAAAGTGCACGCGGATCGATAGATTGCCGGAGTGCGCGTGCGCACTGTCGTAGGTCATCGGGCCTCCGGTGGTCGCCGGCCAGTTGGCGCTCTGCCCGTCGGTGCCGTTCTCGAAGTCCGCGACCACGAGTGGCGTGTAGCTCGGCGTGCCACCGGCACCCGCGCTGCCCGCCGAACCGCCCGCTCCACCCGCCGCGGCGCCACCCGCTCCGCCGGTCGCGGAGCTGCCGCCCGTTCCACCAGCCGCGGAGCTGCCGCCTGCTCCACCGGTCGCGGAGCCACCCGTTCCGCCGGTCGCTGGGTTGCCGCCCGCTCCGCCGGTCGCGGCGTTGCCGGACGAGGGCTTGTCTCCAGAACCGCAGCCGCCAACCGGGAACGCTAGAGCGGCAACGAGGGACAACCAGAAAAATGAGTCGCGCATCCAGGGGAGTCGAGCAATCGCCGTGCCGTCCCCGCCTGTGCAAAGAAAGGCAGCCGTTCCGCTCCTCGACCGAACCATTGGATCCCACCGGCCGTCGCGGAATGGAACGAGTGGATCCCGCGCCGCATCGACGCCCAGCAGGATGAACAACGCGGAGTGTGACGTGCTCGCGATCTACGCTGTCCGCTCCCGCAGCCACGCCAGGAGCACGTGGGCGTTGGGCACGTTTCCGTACTTTTCCGAACACAGGATGCCGCCGCCCAGCCCGGGCGCGCGCAGCACGCGGAGCATGTCACGCGACAGCTCGCCTCCCCCGACCTGGCCCCAGGGAAATGTCGAGTCCTTGTGGCCGAGGCAGTCGCGACTCACCCAGAAATCTCCGAAGCGCACGAGATTTTCCCGGGCCACGCTGGCGCGCAAGGCGCCCAGCAGATGCTGCTGGGTTCGCGCGACGACCTCGTCGTGCAGGCGATGGAGCGGGGCCGCGTGCGGCGGAATGCCCAGGGTGGACACCCTTCCGTCGGCGCCGCGCAGCTCGAGGAAGAGCAGATTGTTGAAGAAGTTCATGCGCCCGCGCAGCTTGATGACCCAGCGCACCGAGACGATGTCGTCCCAGCGCGCTCGCCCCCGGGTCCCGGGAAGCGCCCAGCTGAACCCCTCGTCGTCCGTCACCACCTGCAGGCCGAACAGCTTGCGCTGTTGCAGCAGGATCAGCGCCGGGAATGCGCCGAACGCCACCACGATGACGAGGCCGCCCCGCGGCAGTCCCAGTACGAGCACGGCGAAAGTGAACAGCGCGCTCGCCAGCACGAAGCCCGCGGGCATGAGCACCCCGACCAACCAGGAGACCGGCGCCGGCCTGTAGACCACGCCGGCGAGTATCCGCAGTGCGGCTTCCGCAGGCAATCCCCGCCGCACGGACGACAAGCTCGACACTCAACGTCGTCGTGCTATGGATGGCGCTGCGCGGTTCGCGCCGCGCCATCATGACGCCTCACTCCTGAACGTTCCCTGCGTTTTCCGGTTGCCGGTTTTCCGGCCCGATGAAGGAGTGTGTGATGGCGGCTATCCAGGCCGAGGGTATTGGTTTTTCGTATTCCGATGCGGTCGAGCTGATCGCGGATGCCAGCTTCCGGCTGGAAGCGGGTTGGGTCGGGCTCGTGGGCGACAACGGCGCAGGCAAGTCGACGCTGCTCCGGTTGATCGCGGGCGTGCTTGCACCCGGCACGGGTCGGCTCTGCATCGAGCCGGCAGACGCGACGCTCGTCGTCTGCCCGCAAGCGGTGGAGCGCCCCGACGAACGCGTGCAGACGCTTTCTCACTCGAACGAGCCCGTCGCACACCGCCTGCGCGGACGCTTCGCGCTCGACGCGGACGCGCTTCCACGCTGGAACACGCTGTCCCCGGGCGAGCGGCGCCGCTGGCAGATCGCCGCCGCGCTCGCGGCAGATCCCGACGTGCTGCTGCTCGACGAGCCGACCAACCACATCGACGCCAGCACCCGCGCTCTGCTGGTCGCCGGCCTCGAACGCTTCCGCGGCGTGGGCCTGGTGGTGTCGCACGACCGCGCGCTGCTGGACGCGCTGACTGCGTCCACGCTGCGCATCGCGCGGGGGCGGGTCGAGCTCTTCCGCGGCTCGTACACGCAGGCGCGCGCCGCGTGGGAAGCCGCAAGAAGGGAGCGGGTCGCCGAGCACCAACAGCGCAAGCAGGCGCAGAGCAGCGCCGAGGCAGAGCTCGACCGTGCCCGGCGCGCCCAGCAGGCCGCGAGCCGGAGCAAGAGCTCGCGCCGGCGCATGAAGAGCGTGAAGGACCACGATGCGCGCAGCGCGCTGGCCAAGGGACGCGCGGCCCACGCGGAGAAGCGCCATGGCCGCACCGTGACCGTACTGCGCGGCGAGCTGGCGCGGGCCGCCGAGCACGCGGCGGAGATCCGCATCGACAAGGCGCTTGGCGGCTCGATCTTCATCGACTACGTGCCGGCCCCGTCGCGGCGCGTGCTCGCCTTCGACGGCGCGATCGCGCGCGGCGGACGCACCATCGTCGAGCGCATCGGTCTGGTCGTCGAACGCGACAGCCGCGTGCACCTCTCTGGCGACAACGGCGCCGGCAAGTCGCTGCTTCTGCAAGCGCTGGTCGAAGGCGCCCGCCCCGATCGCGTGCTCTATCTGCCGCAGGAGCTCGACGCCCGCGAGCGCCGCGCGCTCGCCGACGACGTGCGGGCGCTTCCACCCGACGAGCGCGGCCGCGTGCTGTCCGCGGTCGCCGCACTGGGCAGCGATCCGGCGCGGCTGATCGCGACGGAGTCGCCGTCACCCGGCGAAGCGCGCAAGCTCGCCATCGCAAGCGGCTTCGGCCGCCTCGCCTGGGCCCTCGCGCTCGACGAACCCGAAAACCACCTTGATCTGCCCTCCATCGAGCGCCTGCAGCGCGCGCTCGCTGCCTTTCCCGGCGCGCTCGTCCTGGTCACGCACGATCCCGTTCTCGCCCGCGCCTGCACCCGGGAGGAGTGGCGCGTCGCAAGCGGGAGCGTGACGCGAACGGGGCGGTAGAAGCGCGATGGTACCTGCACCTGCAACGCACGCTCCTCCTGGCGTCGGGCGGACGACGCCGGAGCACGCCGCGATGGCGCACGGTGCGCTCCGTTCTTTGCCCGGGCCTACTCTTTCATGACGATATCGACCGAGACCTCCACCGCCGCGACCGTTCCTCTGTTCTCGAGCCAGTGCAGAGTGTTCCTGTCCTCGGGCCAGCCCAGTCCCGGACCGTAATCCGTAGCGACTCCGTCTCGATGATCGGTGATCGTTCCCTGCAGGATGTAGACGATGCCCGGTCGGCCTTTGTGGTCGTGGACCGGGCCGAAGACGGCTCCGGGCTCCATCGTGAACTTGCGCATTCGAAGTCGGCGTCCTGCCATACCCTCAATCTCGGGACCCAGGTCAACCGTGCCGAGTAACTCCATTGAAACACCCCTGGTCTCGGGTGCCTTCTGTTCGTTGCTCATCGTGCTCTCCTTCTGTACTTCCAGGTCCCAACGACCCGGGTTGCAGCAGCCAGCGCCAGGAACAACTTCACCGGGATGCTAGCACTGGATTGTCGCGCTGCAGCTCAGCGATACGGCCCCGCCGCCCGCTCGTGCGTCGAACACAGCGTTCCACCGGCATCGAGCATCAGCTCGATAGCGCGCTGCAGCTCGGCCAGGTCGATGAGAACGTGAACGTGACGACTGGTCAGCGCGGTGCTCGACAGGTGGACGCTCTCCGATGCGGCGCGGAGCTCGACGAGCGCGCGCTTGGCATCGCGGCCCAGCGCGTCGCGCGCATCCTCCTTTGCGCCACGAAGGTACAGCGCCGCATCCGGATCCGGCCCGGAGAGGAACGGCTTGTGCAGCCGCTCCGTCCAGCCGAGCTCGTCCCTGTCGCAGAGTTCGAAGTCGATGGGCAGCGGCTGGACGAAGTCCAACACCAAGAGCGTCCCGTGACGGCGCGCCACGTCGACCACGCACACGCGGAGCTCGCCGAGCTCCGTCGGGACCAACAGCGTCTCGGCGAGCTCGTCGAACACCGCGTCGCGCCGCTTCGCGAGCTCCGCCCAGACGCGCGCCAGCTCCGGCGCATAGTCGGAGCGCGGCAGCAGCGCGCGTTGCTCCTGCAGTTGGTCGAGCAACCCGACCACCAGACCCAGCGCGGCCAGCGTGCGTCGCTTGCCGGCGTCGAAGCCACCGCGCGCCAAATCAAAACCGAGCAGCGCTCGCTCGTCGCTGATCTCCACCGTGTCGGCATTGGCCGCAATGGTCAGCAACGCATCGCTGATTTCTTTCGTGAACAGTTGGGCGCACAGCCTCGGCTCTCGCGACGTGGCGCGATATGCGCCACCCAGCGCTTCCGGCATCACGACGCGCTGCCGCGGTTCACCAAGCCGACTATCGCGCTTCCACAGGAGCAGATCGATCCCGAGTGGCGCCTCGCTGGTCACGGACACGTCCAGCCGCTGCGCGGACTGCCCAAGGCCCATCCGGAAGCTCGCCCGCTCGCGGGGCAGTCCGGACCATGCCCAGTAGTCGAACTCGACGGGGAGCGGGAAGCCGCGCTCGCGCCGCGACCACGGCAGCCGCAGCTCGCCCAGGTCGCGCATGAGCCCGAGCAGACGGTCGAACAGGTTGGCCAAGTCCAGATGAAGATATCATGGGGAAATGCCGCGCGCGGTTGACTCTCTCGAGCCCTCGGCTCCGCGCGCCTGCGTTCCAGAGCCGCACGACTGGAGGCTCGCAGCCCGCGACCGTGCTCGGAGTGGCACTCACCGGAAACGGTGACACCCGCATAGCGCCTTGATATGGTTGCACCGGGGAAATACCTTGAAGCTCGCGTTATCCGGATTTGGCGCGCGAGGAGGCACGCGCTACGCGCGCCACTATCGACCCGTTGCTGCCGGCGTGGTTCTGGTTCTCTGCAGCAGCGGCTGCTCTTTGATTGCGGTCACGGGTCCGCCGGCGCATGTGGAGAAGCTGCCCCCGCAGGCGCCCGTCGAATGCACGACCAGCAAGCTCGCGCCGGCGGTCGATGTCGGACTGACCGGACTCGAGTCGGCTCGCGTCGTGTATGCCGTCGTGGCCCCGGAGTCCGCGTACAACAACTTTCCCATCAGCCGCCCTGCCGACGTAGCGATCGGGACCTCCCTCGCGGTGGTTGCGCTGGGCTCGGCGCTGTACGGCTTCTACACCACGTCCGACTGCGAGGACGCGAAGACGAAACAGTACATCCGCGCTGCACTCGCCGCGTCCGAGCGCTCACGGCCCGCCGCGTCCGCTACTGCCGCTCCAGCGCGGACCGGAGCTCCTCCTCCAGTGCAGACGGGGCGTCCGGCTCCGCCGGCTTCGTCTCCGCCCACCGGGCACGACATGGCGCCGTGGCCCGATGCAGCGCCTGCGCCGTCGTCGTCTCCGCCCAGCCATCAGGACATGGCGCCGTGGGGGCGCAGCACCGTCGGCTTCGGGCAGCGCTGCGCCGCCTTCGTCCGGCGCGCCTGGCGGGAGCGCGCGTGACAACCGAGCGGCCGCACCCGCGCCGGCGCGGCCGCAGCGCTACAAGGTCGAGTTCACCGCTACCCAGGAATACGTCGATCTTCTCGAACGCGCCCGCGACCTGCTCTCCCACGTAAAGCCCGATCGCTCCATCGAAGACGTGCACCTGCGCGCCCTGCGCGAGCTCGTCGAGAGGCTGGAGAAGCAGAAGTACGCCGCGACGGATAACCCGCGCCAGCGCGGTACACAGCGCGAAGCCGGCGACCCGCGCCAGCGCAGTGCCGGCGACCCGCGCCAGAGCGGTGGCGACACGCCGACCAACGACAACCCGCGCCAGCGCGGCACAAAGCGCGAAGCCACGCCGCCGAGCGACTACCCGCGCCAGCGCGGCACCATTCCCGCCGCAATCCGCCGCGCTGTCCGCGAGCGCGACGGCGCCCGCTGTACCTTCGTCGACGAACGCGGCCAGCGCTGCCGCGAAACCGCCCTGCTCGAATTCCACCACGAGCAGCCCTTCGTCCACGGCGGGCCGGCCACGGCCGCAAACCTCCACCTGCGCTGCCGGGCGCACAACGCGTTGGCTGCGGAGCGGGACTTCGGGCGGGGGTTTGTGCAGAAGAGGAAACCGGCGGCGCCGGACGGATAGCAGCGCACCGCAACTGTCACGCGCTCGGTCTGGCTGGTCCTGGCAGCCGCTCCACAGCAAATGCACGCTGCGCGCGCGCCCACGCAAGGGTGGCTCTTCCTGCGCGGCGCCCCACCGGAGTACAATGGCAGCTCGCCATGCGCTCGACGCTGCTCGCCATCTTCACGCTCGCCTTGCCCTGTGCAGTCGCTTGTAGCTCGGGGTCGAGCAACGGAAACGGATCGCATGGGGGCGCCGGCGTGGACGCGACGCTCGACGGCAGCGCAGGCACGGACGGCAGCGCAGGCACGGGCGGCAGCGCAGGCACGGACGGCAGCGCAGGCACGGGCGGCAGCGCAGGCACGGGCGGCAGCGCAGGCACGGGCGGCAGTGCAGGCACGGGCGGCAGCGCAGGCACGGGCGGCAGCGCAGGCACGGGCGGCAGCGCAGGCACTGGCGGCAGCGCAGGCACGGGCGGCAGCGCAGGCACGGGCGGCAGCGCAGGCACAGGCGGCAGTGCGGGCGCGGGAGGCAGCGGCTGCATTCCGTCGTGCTCGGGCAAGAACTGCGGCGCAGCCGACGGCTGCGGCGGAACCTGCAAGTCGGGCTCCGGCTGCTGCACGCCGAAGACCTGCGCGGACTACCCGAACCAGTGCGGCGGGTTCGTCGATGGCTGCGGCGGCAGCGTCAACTGCACGTGCCCCAGCGGAAAGGCGTGCATCAACTCCGCCTGCACGTGCCAGCTCGCGGGCGAGACCTGCGGAGGCAGCGGACAGGGACCCTGTTGCTCGGGTCAGAAGTGCATCACCTGTGGCGGCTATGGCAAGTTCTGCCTGCCCGACTCGAACTCCTGCCCGTAGCGCGCTTCGGCCGCGTCAGCCGTTCGCACTGATCGACTCTCGCCCCACTCGTGGAGCTGGCTGCTGCCGCAGCGCTGTGCGGTTGCCGGCTGCCCGGGGGCGCAAGCCGCAGCACGCGTCACTGATCCGTCGTCGGCGGGTCCGACTCGCGCCACAGGTGCGGGGCGAGGTCGCGCGTGGCTTCGTCGGCGCACACGCCTTCGATCACGTCGATGCCCGCTTCGCGGAGGAGCTCCAGCCCGGCTCCACGATTTCGCGGATGCGGGTCGCGGATCGCGACGTAGACCGCGCCAATGCGTCGGGCGATCAGCTCGCGCGCGCAGCTCGGCGTGCGCTGGTGGAACGAGCAGGGCTCGAGCGTCACGAAGGCGGCCACGTCGGACAGATCCTCGCCCGGCACCTGGCTCAGCGCGGCGGGCTCCGCGTGCGGAAGACCGGGCGGGCTCGTAAAGCCCGTCGCGATCACCTGGCGACCGCGCACCAGCGCGCAGCCGACGGGCGGATTGGGCGCGCAGTCGGGCAGCGCCTGGCGACCCGCCGCGAGCGCGGCGCGCATGAACTGTTTCTGCTCGCCAGGCGTGAAGTCGAAGCGCACGGCGAAGTTCTAGCGCTCCACGGCGCGGGCGCCATGCACCCGCCGCTCCCCGCTCTTCGCCGTGCTACCGTCACCGGCGTGCGCTTGATGGTCTCTTCGCTTCTTCTTGCGCTGCCGCTCATCGGCTGCGGCGCGCGGAGCACACTGGGGCTGGGGACGGCGGAGCAGCAGGACGCAGGCGCGGGCGGCGCAGCGGCGGACTCGGGCACGATCACCTTTCCTCTTGGAACTTTCACGGACTGCGCGATGGGGGAGCACAACCCGGACGGCGCGGTGATGAACGTGAGCGGGTTCGAACCGGGCGCCACGCTGGAGCTCGCGCGGAGCGGAGCCGCGGTCACCGCGACCTTCACCGACTTCAACGGGAGCGCGAGCACGCTCGACTTCTTTCCAACCACGAATCGCTCGGCGATCCTCGCGCACAACGGACAGGTGAGCTCGGGTTTCATGGGCCTGTGCGTCCACGGCGTAGGCGTGTCGAACGAGGAGCCCTTCCCGGCGACGCTGGAGGCCACCGACGGCACGCTCATGTACGACAGCGGGACGGTGTTCCTCACCGCGACGGGAACGCTGTCGGGTGACGGCGGGACGTGCGGCGACGTATCGGTAGGGGGAGCCTTCTGGGTCGCCTGCCGCCAGGGCCCCACCACGCAGATCGACTCCGTGACACCGCCCGCGATCCCGGCGCTGCCCGTCGGCAGCTACACCTGCACCTCCCAGATCGACACGCTCTACGAGAGCGGCGGACAGAAGCAGATCGTGACCAGCGGCGGAGACGGCGGCACGCTGCTCTTGTCGCAGTCCGGCGCGACACTGAAGGCACAATACAGCGGGGACAAGTTCGTCACCGGAACGCTGGAGCTCCGCCTGACGAGCGCGACCACGGCGATCGCAGCTCTGGACCAGAGCCTGACCACGGCCTGCGAGGTTCCGATCGGAATAGGCGTCACGCCGTCCATGACGCCGGAGACGCTGCCCGTCCCGGCCGCGTCGCTTGGCATCGATGGTTCCACGCTCATCCTGTCCTTCTCCGGCACGATGGATGGGGGCTCGTCGTGCAACGCCGCGCAGAAGGCCGGCAGCCTGATCTGTTCGCCGCAGTAGCAGGCCGCTGCGATGGCGGTGCGCCCTTCGCTGTGGGGTCCGGACCTCGGGGCGTCCGCCCCCGGGCGTTTGCCCGTCTGGGCTGTCACGCGATCAGCTAGGATTGCGACGCCTGGCGCGACAAGAGGACCAGGCCGGAGGCGGCGATGCGTGTTTCGACGTGGCTGTTGATCGGTGCGTTGGCGACGATTGCGGGGGCATGCAGCTCGAGCGGCTCCAACGCCAAGGGAAGCGGAGGCTCGGGCGGAACAGCCGGGAGCAGCTCGGGCGGAACGGCCGGGAGCAGCTCGGGATGCACGCCCGGCGACACGCGAACGTGCGTCGGCCCCGGAGCGTGCAGCGGCGGGCAGAGTTGCGCCGCAGACGGGACGTGGAGCACGTGCGATTGCGGCGGCGGCGGTTCGGGCGGGACTGCGGGTGCGAGCGGCGCAGGCGGAACCGGCACCGGAGGAGCAGCGGGCTCGGGCGGCAGCGCCGGCAGCGACGGCGGACCCGGCGGCCAAGGCGGCGCCGGCGGCTCGTGCGGCTTGTCGTCGAGCAAGCCAGCGTGCGCTGACTGCATCAACAAGTCCTGCTGCAGCCAGGCTTCGGCATGCGCATCGGATGTCGACTGCACCGGAGTGGCCGCCTGCGTCGATCAAAACTGCCAGTCGCAATTTGATCTCAACTGCGCGGGAATGTACTGCAACAGCTCCACGTCTGGCTTCACGCTCTACAGCAACTTCATCAGTTGCGTAGCGACCAACTGCTCCACGGAGTGCTCGTAGTCGCTGGTCCGCGGCGGCGCTATCCGGGCTCCGTCCGTTCGATCACCGTGGGTGCACCTGATACGCCACACTCGCGCCGCTCTGCCACGCCCTGCTTCGACGCGCGCCGGCAGGGTCACAGAGCGCAGCCGATGTCCTTGCAGACGCGGTGCGCGCCGTTGTAGCCGCACTGCAGGTACTGCGAGCAGTCGGAATCCGACGCGCACTTGTCCCCCGCGGTCTGGCACGCGAAGCCCTTGCCGTGGCAGTCCCCGTCCGTCACGTAGCTCGTGCACAGGCGCCCGCCGCAGCTCGCGTCGGTCGTGCAGCTCGACTTCACGCACTGCCCGATCGGATCAGCGCACAGGCAGATGTTGCCCGCCCCGCAATCCGCGTCGGTGCGGCAACCGGGCATGCACTGGCACACGAACCCGCCGCCGATGGCGCAGTGCCCGTAGGGGTTGCTCGCGCCACAGTCGGCGTCGGTCGTGCAGTCGCCACCGCCCGGACAGCTCTTGGCGCTCGATAGCAGGTCCGGACACTCGACCGCCTTGCGCCGCCTGAGGAAGCCGCCCTGGCAGGTGTCGTAGCCGGTGTCCTGGCCACCGACCAGGAGCGGTTGCGGATCGACACAGGGAAACGTCTTCGTTCCCGCGCTTCCACCAGAACCTCCGGCGCCCGCGGCACCGCCTGTCCCGCCCGCGCCTGCCGCGCCGTTGCTCGCCACGCTGCCGCCGCAGGCCGCCGTCAGTAGAACCGCTGCGGCCGCGAGCGCCGCGCGAGTGCCGGCGGATGTCGCCCGGCTTGGCGACCTCCCCCGCAGTCGATGGCGGTGTCCCGACACAAGCATCCCCCCCATGAAACAGGATTTTTTCCCCCGACGCATCCACCCCCCTGGGGTGACAGCCGGAAGTGAGGCCCGATTCGCAGGCAGCGGGCTCGCCGCGGCGGTCCGTCGGAGGAGTTGACGATAGTCACGGCGACTGCATCCAGCACGAAAAGCGATCAAGCAGGGGAGCTACGGCGGGTGACAACCGTATACCGCCCAGAACGAAGCTCCACCCGCACCGGAAAGTCGCTCGCGCGAAGCCGGTCGGAGGGTTTCGGCTGGCGCCGGGTTCTGGTAATCCCGCGCTCCTCGGAAGGGAGGACCCATGCGACACCTCGGATTTGCTGCGCTCGTTCTCGCGAGCCTCTCCTGTGCCTGCGTCCCCGCAGGGCAGGCGCCTGCACAACAGCCTCAGGGCCCGGTCGTTCCGGAGGAATCGAAAGCCCAGGTGCGCAAGGGCGACGAGTCCATGGTCGCTGCCCAGAAGCAGATGGACGCCGAGATCGACAAGAACCAGGCGGACGTCGAGAAGGCGATGAAGGCCGCCCTCGGGCAGGAGGCGGCCTACCCGGGCGGCAATCCTCCCAAGCCCGCCGCGGACGCCATCAACGACATCAAGAAGGCGAAGATCAAGCTGGAGATCACGCCCGTGCTCGACGCCCAGGGCAAGCCGGTGGCGGGCCAGTTCGTGCAACTTCAGGACTCGTACTCGCAGAAGGTCCAGAAGATCGGCCCGAAGATCGCAAGCAAGAAGGCGACCCCGGCCGAGATGAAGTTCGTGCAGAACGGCGTGAAGTTCGTGCCGGAGATCAACGATCTCAAGGGCCAGGTCCGCGCCGCGACCATGCCGGCCATGCAATCGGGGTGGATGGTCACGACAGGCTCGATGACCACGATGTCCACCGTCGCGAGCATGATCCGCAGCCGTCGCCAGATGGAGATGAAGTGGACCGACAAGGACTACGAGCTGGTGCGTCAGGTCATGGAGCGGCAGAGCCGCCGCACAGCTGTGGCCGCGCTGGACCTCGCAATGCTCGGCGCCTACCAGGCGGTGGTCAACCACGGCGCGGATCCGAAGATCATCACGGATGTCGCCAAGGCTGGCCTCGCTGCACTGCCGCTCAAGGGTGAAGCGTCGATCGAGGACGCCAAGAAGTACGTCGATAACTTCGACCAGAACGTCGCGGCGTCGAAGCAGATGTACGAGCAGCAGATGCGCAAGACGTTCGGCGATGCCGAGTACGAGGCCAAGTACAAGCCGCAGATCGATTCGACGTTCGCGCAGGCCGCCTCCGCAACGAAGGCCAAGAGCGTCGACGAGCTCATGGCCGACACGAAGAAGCAGTACGAGGCCGACCTCCAGACATGTGCAGCCGGCAAGGAGCCGCCGCCCGCCAGCATGGTCGGTCCTGACGCCTGCAAGGCCGCCAAGGCAGCCGCCGGCCCGGACGGCAAGCTGAGCCCGGACGCCCTGCAGAACCTGGTAAGCGGCGCGGTGAACAAGGAGGTCGAGAAGGCCCAGGGCTTCCTCGGCAACCTGATGGATGCCATCCCGGGCGTAGCGCAGGTCAAGATGGCGATCGAAGGCGTCGCTGCGCTGAAGGACGGCGACCCCGCGAAGGCGCTGGAGATCGCATCCAGGCTCGTGCCGATCCCCGGCGTGTCGACGGCGCTGGCGAGCGCATCGAAGGTCGCCGCCGCGGTCCAGAAGGGCGTCAAGACCGCGAACAACGTCAAGAACTCGATGCGCTAGGGAGGCAGGTCCTGGCAGCCGCTCCACGGCCAACGCACGCCACGTGCGCGCCGTGGAGCACGCCCCTGCCTAGACGCTCGCTTCTACGGCGCGCTCCGCTCGCCGCGACGGCTTCCCTCTGCGAGGCAGCGGCTCGCGCGGCGTGGGCAAAGTCTGCGCGGTAGCTCTCGGCGCCGCAGTAGCGACAAGCGGCGCACAGATCATGCGCGGCGAACGCGACGGGCGCGCCGCACCGCAGTTCCTGCAGGTCAGCACCGTGAGTCGAGGGAGCTGGTCGCTCCGCAGCCCGGACTTGCGGGGGGGCGGCTTCGCAGCGTCTGCTCTCGTTGACCTCAGGTGCAGGCCCGCCCACAACGCGGACCCGAGGACCAGCACGGGCACGAGCAAGTCGAACGCCGCGAACCAGCCCCGCTCGAGCGCAGGCTTGATCCCGAACTCGTTCAAGGCCTCCACCAGGCTTCCCGGGATCAACGCCGGTACCAGGAACAGGCCGAGAAGCACGTACAACGTCGGCCGCTTGCGCACGTCGATCCAGCGCAGCACGCCGATGCCGACCGCATCGACGAACAAAAGGACGATCAACACGGAATGTGACGAGCTCACTATCGGCGTGCCTCTCGTGGTGTCGTACTCGGCCTTCGACTCGGGCGGCTTTGCCGACTATCCCATGCCTTCTCGGGGGAAGGGGCGCAGTCGGGCAAAGGGAAGGACGCTCGCGCCCGGGATTGGTATGCTCGCCACCGACACACCAGCTTGCCGTCCCAGGGAGCTACATGACCAACGCGCCTTATCCCCCTGTGCCTCCACCCAGGAAAGGCTCCAGCGCTCCGATATGGATCATCGTGATCCTGGGAGTCGGTGTTGTCCTCGTAGCCGTCATCGGCATCGTCGCCGCACTGGGGATCTACGGTACGCGCAAGTACATCGCGAACGCGAAGACGGCCGAGGCGAGAAGTACCCTCGGGCAGATCGCCAAGGACGCGGCGGCCGCGTACACGCGAGACGGCAAGCTCTGCCCCTCCGCGTCTTCGCCCGTTCCGGCGACGGTGCCGCGCGGTAGGAAGTACCAGTCCTCGCCGGCGGATTGGCAGGCCGACCAGGCCGCCCACGCGGGCTTCGCGTGCCTCCACTTCTCGATGTCGTACCCGCAGTACTACCAGTACGACTACCAATCGACGCCGAGCGGCTTCAGCGTGATCGCTCATGGCGACCTCAATGGTGACGGCGTCGAGTCCCGCTTCGAGATCCGGGGACAGGTGAGCGGCGGCACGATCAGCGTCGCACCGAACATCATGGAGACGAACCCGGAAGAGTAGACGTTGCGGTCGGCGGCGCCGCTCTGGCGCGGGCGCCTGCGGATTTCGCGCTCGTTTTGCAGCGCACCGGGGTTTGATTCCGCATCTTCGCCCCGCAGCGCACGCCCCCCTCTCCAGCGATCCGCCGCGTCGGAATGTTCCCGTGCGCCGGAGTGCTGTAGCAGAATGCAGACAAAGTCCTTCCTTCTCGGCGCCGGGGCCATGGTCCTCGCGCTTCTCCTGGGCGCGTTGGTGGTGGTGGAGTTCGGGCTGTTTCCGGCCAATGCCGACGCGAAGCCGTCAGCACTGGAGACCTGGGCGGCGCACAAGTCGCTCGACGCGACGATCGGGCGCGACGCCCCGAAAGGGCCCAGCCCGGTCAAGCTGTCCGACGCGAATCTGCTCGCGGGGATGAAGCTCTACACCAACGACTGCGCGACGTGCCACGGCGGCGCCGACGGTTCGCCTTCGGTGGTGGCGCGCGGGCTGTACCAGAAGGCGCCACAGCTTGCAAAGGACGGCGTGGAGGACGACCCTCCGGGCGAAACGTTCTGGAAGGTCGCGCACGGCATCCGCCTCACCGCCATGCCGAGCTTCGACCACACACTGACGAAGCAGCAGATCTGGCAGCTCGTCCTCTTCGTCGGACACATGGACAAGCTGCCCCCCGCAGTGGCCAAGGCGTGGCGACAGCCGTCCGCACCTGCCGCCCCGACTCCCTGAGCGGCAGCTAGCTTCTCCCCCATCGTCTGGACGAGTCACTCGTCGTCTGGCGCGGCTCACACCTCGATGATAAGCTTGCCCAGTTTCTCGCCGCTGAAGAGCCGCAAGAACGTTTGCGGGAAGGTTTCGAGCCCTTTCACGATGGTCTCACGGTGGACGAGCTTGCCGGCAGAAAGCCAGCTGGCCATCTCCGCGAATGCCTCGGCGTAGCGGTCCCGGTAGTCGAAGACGAGGAAACCCTGCATGCGGGCGCGATTGACCAGGAGCGACATGTAGTTCGCCGGCCCGCGCATCGCGCGGTCGTTGTACTGCGAGATGGCGCCGCAGATGACCACACGCGCCCCCCGTCGCAGGCAAGCCAGCGCGTCGTCGAGGATCGACCCGCCGACGTTGTCGAAGTACACGTCGATCCCGTCCGGGCAGGTCTCGCGGATCGCGTCGACAACCTTCTGCGTCTTGTAGTTGATGGCGGCGTCGTAACCGAGCTCGTCGACGATGTGACGGCACTTCTCGTCGCTGCCCGCGATTCCCACCACGCGCCCCGCGCCCTTGTTCTTCGCGATCTGGCCGGCGATCGATCCCACCGCGCCGGCTGCCCCCGAGATCAGGACGGTGTCGCCTTCCTTCAGCGCACCCACATCCAGGAGCCCGAAGTAGGCCGTCATGCCGGGCATGCCGAGCGCGCCGAGGAAGGTCGGCAGCGGCGCCAGCTCGTCGCTGACCTTGGTGAGCTCCCGCCCGGCCATCACCGCGTACGACTGCACTCCGGTCATCCCCACCACCTGGTCGCCCTCGGCGAAGTCCGGGTGTCGGGACGCCATGACGGTCCCGACACCGCCTCCACGCATTACCGCGCCGGCGGCGACGGGCTCCACGTACGACTTCCTTTCCTCGATCCACCCCCGCATCGCCGGATCGAGCGAGATGTACGCCAGCTTCACCAACACCTCCCCGTTCTGCTTGGGCTGGGGAACCGGAGCCGGACCGATGCTCCAGGTCTCGGCGGTGGGCAAGCCGACGGGACGGGCTGCGAGTCGAACCTGCAGGTTGCTGTCGTCAATCATGGGTCACTCCGCATCGGGTTGTCGTGTGCGTTATCATCCTCCCCCTTTTCGCTCCGTGGCCCAAGGAGGACGCATGCCGGACCGGCGCATTCGCTACTCGCTGGACGATCGCAAACGCTTTGTTGTCGAGGACTACAACTGGGCGATCCCGTTTTCGGACTTCTTTCCGGGCATCGCCGGGCTCTGGGGCATCCCGCTGTGGATCTACTACGTCAGCCGCGGTCAGGCCGTGTGCTCGATGGGCGTCCGGGACAAGGACCACCAGATCCTCGAGTTTCAATCCTTCAACCGCGCCTGCCAGGCCGTCCCGGACGAAGGCTTCCGGACCTTCATCCGCCTCGGCGACGGAAGCGTCCACGAGCCCTTCGTGCGCACCGACCGCGTAGAGGTCGAGCAGTCCTTGGCCATTTCCGCAGGCGAGGTCGAGCTGTGCGAGCGCGATCCGGCCACGGGCCTCAGGACCACGGTCGTCTACTTCCCCCTGGTCAACCTCCCGGTCGCCGGGCTCGTGCGGCAGGTCACGCTGGAGAACCAGTCGAAAGCCCCCATCGAGCTCGAGTGTCTCGACGGCGTGCCGCGCGTGCTGCCCTACGGCATGAACCAGCAGCACATCAAGTTCACCGCCCGACACATCGAGGCGATGATGGGCGTGCAGCACCACCAGGGCGTGCCGCTCTTCCGCCTCAAGCAGACCGCCTCCGACCGCGAGCGCGTCGACAAGCTGTCGGGGGGAAACTTCTTCCTGACCGTGCAGGGTGGTGAGCTCTGCGACGGACGCTTCATCGTCGATCCGGAGGTCGTCTTCGGCGATCCCTTCCAGCACCATCGCGCGTGGGCCTTCGAACGAGGCGGCGTGAAAGCGCTTCTGTCCGCGCGACAGCTCACCGAAAACGCGACCCCCTGCGCCTTCACCGCCCTGTCGGGGCGCCTGGAGCCAGGGGAAGCGATGTCCTTTACTTCCGTGCTCGGCAACGTCGGCGAAGACCGGGAGCTCGAGCGCTTCCTGACCCTGGCCACGCGCGCCGGCGCTCTGGAAGACAAGCGCTCCGAAAACCGCGACGAGATCGCGAGCATCACGGACATGGCCTTCACAGCCAGCGCGGAAAAGCGCTTCGATCAGTACTGCGGTCAGGACTTCCTCGACAACGTCATGCGTGGCGGCCTCCCGGTCGTGTTCAACGGCGGCAAGAAGCGCAGCGTGTTCTACGTCTACGCCCGCCAGAACGGCGATCTCGAGCGCGACTACCACTACTTCGTGCTCGAGCCGACCTACCTATCCCAGGGCACAGGCCACTACCGCAGCATCTACCAGAACCGTCGCACCGACGCTTGGTTCTACCCGGAAATCCAGGACGCCAACATCCGCTGGTTCATGAACCTCATCCAGCTCGACGGCTACAACCCGCTCGAGGTCCGCGGGCTGACCTACTCGGTTCGGGACCGCGAAGTGGTGGAGCTCGTGCTCCGCGACTTCGCACCGGAGGGGCCGGCGCTCGACAAGTTGGTCGAGGTCACGCGCCGCCCCTTCACCCCGGGCGAGCTCGTCATGGCGTTCGAGCAAGGCGAGCGAAAATCGCCCGAGCGCTGCTTCGAGCTCGTGGGACGCGTGCTCGCCGGCTGCAACGAAAGCGAGATTGGCGGCCTGCACGAGGGCTTCTGGGTCGACCATTGGCTCTACAACCTCGACACCATCGACGTGTACCTGATGGTCTTTCCCGACCAGCTCAGCGAGCTGCTCGTCGAGCAGAGCGACTACACCTTCTTCGACGATCCCGACGTCATCCTTCCGCGCGGCGAGAAGAGCGTCCGCCGCGACGACGGAGCGGTACGTCGCTACGGAGCGGTGGTGCGCGATCCGGAAAAGCGCGCCGCCATCGAGGGCCGCAAGGCCAACGCCTACCAGGTGCGGACGAAGCATGGACAGGGAGAGGTCTACCGGACCTGCTTGCTGGTGAAGCTGCTCTGCCTGGTGGTAAATCGCATGGCGACGCTGGACCCTCTGGGCGTGGGTATGGACATGGAAGCCGACAAGCCGGGTTGGAACGACTCGATGAACGGGCTTCCCGGCCTGTTTGGCTCGTCGCTGTGCGAGACGCTCGAGCTCGAGAAGGCCTGCCGCTCGCTCGACAGTTACCTCGAGCAGCTCGGCGACGTTTCCGTGGGGGTGTACGAGGAGCTCGTCGACCTCGTCGACGCGCTCACGCCGGCGCTCGACGCCTACGGCGGCCAGCGCGAGCGGGCGCTGGACTACTGGGAAGCGGCGAACGCGGCCAAGGAGCGCTATCGCGCGGCGACGAAGCTGGGTGTGTCGGGCGCGGAAAAACGCCTGGACGCAAAGCGACTGCGCGGCTTCCTCGGCCGGTGTCTGGGCGCGCTCGGCCCGCTCTTCGACGGAACCCGGAAAAGCGAAGTGCTCGACGGCAACGGGGTTCCCTTTACGTACTTCGTCAACGAGGTGACAGCGTCGGACGACACGGGCCGGACGAGCCACCAGGGGCTGCCGCTCGTTGTGCCGACAGAGTTCAAGCAGCGTCCGGTGCCGCTCTTCCTCGAGGGACCGGTCCACTACATGAAGGTCCACCCGGACCAGGCCAAGGACGTCTACGAAGCGGTGCGCAAGAGCGATCTCTTCGATTCGAAGCTCGGGATGTACCGCTCGTGCGTGAACATGTCCCGCGAGAGCTTCGAGCTGGGCAGGGCCGTGGGCGCCTACCCGCGCGGCTGGCTCGAGAACGAGTCGGTCTACCTGCACATGGAGTACAAGTACCTGCTCGAGATCCTCCGAGCCGGTCTCTACGAGGAGTTCTACCGCGACATCAAGACCGTGTTGGTCCCCTTCCACGATCCGGCCGTGTACGGTCGGAGCACGCTCGAGGGCGCGTCGTTCATCGTCAGCAGCTCCTACGCGGATCCCACGCTCCACGGTCGCGGCTTCCAGCCTCGCCTGAGCGGCATTACCTGCGAGATGCTGCACGCCTGGATCCTGATGGTCGCCGGCGAGCGCCCCTTCCGCCTGGACGGCGACGGCAACTTGCGGCTGGCCCTCGAGCCGGCGCTTCCAGGCTGGTTCTTCACCGACAAGGCCGCCATCGTGCCCTACCACGATCCGGTTCGCGGCCGGCTCGAGGTGGAGATCCCCGAAAGCTCCTTCGCGTTCAAGCTCCTGGGCAAGACGCTCGTCACCTACCGGAACGATGCGCGCCTGGACACGTGGGGAAAGAACGGCGCCAAGCCCGTTCGCTACGACTTCACATTCCGCGACGGAGACAAGCGGGTCGTCGAGGGCTCGAGCGTGGACGGCGAGCTGGCCCGCGCGGTTCGCGACGGTCGGGTGGCGGAGATCGTGGTCACGCTCGCGGGGCACTAGGCGTTCGCGGGTCCTCCCCGGTTGCCGGAGCTTCAAAGTCATTGAGGCTTCCAGGCAGCAATGTGTGCCCCGACCAACGAATACGCGGGCTTCGGCGCCAACGCCGGGGCGGTCCAGACCCGACTCTCCGGACACTCTTCCTTTTGCCGCGCCCGAGGTACAAGCTTTCGCCCATGAAGACTTTCCTTGGGTATGCGGGTAGTGCTGTGTTGGTCGCGGCTCTGTTCTCGGCGTGCGGAGGGGGAGGCGGGGGAGGCGGCGGCACCGGCGGCACCGGCGGCGGAACGCTGTGGCCGTTGCCAACGCCCGACCGCATCAATGCGATTGCCACGGATGCGAGCGGCAACATCTTCGTCGCAGGGCCGAGGCAACCGGCCAACAACGTCCAGGTCTCCTATGTCGCCGAATTCAACCCGAAGGGGCAGCAGCTCTTCAACGTCGAGATCCAGAATCTCGCCGCGCTGAGCATGGCAGTCGATCAACAGTCGGGCGCCATCTACGTCACCGGCCATTCGGACGACCCGCAGACGCAGCTGGGGCAGATGGCGCTGGTCAAATTCGACTCGAAGGGCCAGCAGCAATGGTTCCAGACCATCAAGCGCACGGACCCGAACAAACCGGGAGGGCTCGGCGCGGAGTCCGTCGCACTCGACGGGAAGGGCAACGCCTACATCGCCGGCATCAGCGACGTGGACATCGGGGGACAAACCATCGCTGCCACGGAGGACATGATCGTTGCGAAGCTCGACCCGAGCGGCACGGTCGTCTGGGTGAAGCTCATCGGCGCGCCGGATCCAGGCTCCGCGACCGTCGGCTACGGCGTCGCCTCGGATGCGCAGGGCAACGTGTACGCCGCGGGCCACTCCGACGCGGCGTTCACGGGCACCACCAATGCCGGCGACTGGGACATCCTGACCGTGATGCTCGACACCGACGGCAACCTGAAGTGGGCGCGGGAGCTCGGTACTCCGGCAGCCGACGACGGCTCCTACGTCGCGGCCGATGCGGCGGGCAACGTCTACGTCGCGGGCAACACGATGGGCGACCTCGAAGGCACGACCAACGCCGGGGGCCACGACGTGGTCGTCGCGAAATTCGATTCGACGGGCAAAGAACAATGGTCGCGTCAGATCGGATCGGATCAGAGTGACGTCCCCAACGGTCTCGTGCTCGATGCACAGGGCAATCCCATCATCACCGGAACGACTGAAGGCAACTACGACGGCGCCCAGAACACGTTTCCGAGCAACTACTCGAGCGACTTCTTCGTCTCGAAGTTCGATCCCACGGGCAAGGAGATTGATCCGACGACGGAGTACGGCACCGACGAATCGGATCAAGCCTGGGGCGTGGCGGTCGCTCCGAAGGGCACCATCTACGTCGGCGGCGAAAGCGGCGGCAAGTTCAAGCACACTGGCGCAGGCGTCATGTTCGACGCCGGCCCGGACCCGCAGGGTTTCATCGCGCGCTTCGGTTCCGACCTGAAGACGTTCTGAGCTACGAGCGTGTGCAGGAACGGAAGCCAACGCCCACTCAGGGTCGGCGGCTCCGTCGTGGACAACGCTACGGCAGACGCAGCTTGCCGTCCTTGTACACGACCTCGACTGGTTTGCCGGTCCTGGGTACGTCAACGTCGAGAGACGCGAGCGCCGGCGCCACTACCGGCGAGCCGGAGCCGATCAGAGCGCGCAGCCGGACGCGCGTGGGACGACTGGGCGGCAAATCCTCCGGCCGCTTCAAGCGGATGCGCACCTCGTCCACGCCCTCGGGGTTGAACGAGAGCGCGTACGCACCGATGGCCGGCGCCTCGATGTCGGCGGGCTTTTCCTCGCGCGCCTTGCCCTCGCCGCGCAGCACCGTCGCTGTGATGGGCACGGTGGCGGCGGGCGCGAGCACGAGCAGCGAGACGCCCCGGGTGGGGCGTGCGATCTCCAGCGACGCGGCGACCAGCTTCGCTTCGTCGTCCTTGCTGGTGCCCTTGGCGATGCGCGCGTCGGCCAGCACCATCGACGCCAGGCGACCGGCAAGGTCGGCGAGCTTCGGGTTGCCGTTGCGACCGCCGGTCTGGGCCACGCGCGCGAGCATGCGGCGCGCGATGTCCACACGCCCGGCGCCGGCGTTGGCCAGCGCTAGGCGGATCAACACGCCCGCGTCGTCGGGCATGATCTGGTCGAGCGCGGCGTAGGCAGCGCTGGCGTCGTCGAACCAGCCTTCGTTGCGCAGGCGATCCCCGAGGAACGCGCGCGCCCACGGGTCGCTCGGCGCGCGCTCGGCGAGCTCGCCGAAGGTGCGCCGTGCTTCAGCTTCCTGTCCGATGCGACGCAAGGCGGACGCCGCATCGGCGAGCAGCGCTGCATTGGCGAAGGGGTCGACGCGGATGCGCCGTGTCTCGTCGGCGAGCTCTTGCTTGTCGCCAAGCGCCTCGAGCAGCAGGAGCATGCGGCGGCAGAGCCCAGGATCGTGCGGCGCGACGGCGAGGAATTTGCGGACGACGGCGAGCCGTGCGGCGTCGTCGTGCGCCGCCGTGTAGCGCTTCCTGAACGTCTTGACCGGATAGCGTTCGTCGCCGAGCAACGCCATGCGCACCGCGCCGAGGTCCTCCGGCGAAGAGGCGCGTCGCACGGCCTCACGCCGCAGGAATGCGGCGGCATCCGCCTGGCCGTTGTCGTCGAGCGTGCGCGCCAGCCGGACGGTGCCCACGCCATTCGACTGCATGCCGAGGATCAGCTCGAGCAGCATGCGCTGTGCCGACCAGCTGCCGAGCTCGCAAGCGCGGCGCGCCGCCAGGAATATGTCCGCGGGTTTGCCCTCGATCAGACGCTCGCGCCAGACCCCGCGCCTGAGCGGCAGCGGCAGCCTCGACGTTGCAGAGCACTTGACCTTGCGGATGCCGGACCGCGGCGGCGGCAGCACGATGACCTGCTCGACCTTCACGGTCACGCCGCCGTCGGGGTAGCGGAGGCCCTGGACCACGACCTGGATGCAGCGATCGAGCGCAGCGTCGTCGGATTCCGGCGTCTCGCCGCGCACGCTGACGTTATCGGCGTGGCCGTCGCCGTCGACCTGGAACCTGACGCGCAGCTTGCCGGACAGATCCGGGCGCAGCGCCGCGCGCGAGTCGCGGCACGCGCGTACGCTGTCGCCCGCGCCCTGGAGCACGCGCGCGTCGGCATTGCCCAGCGCATCGTCGAGGCTGATCGCGTCGCTGTCGCCCGCGGGGATCGCCACCGATGCGTTGGACAGCGCGCTCGGCTGCCAGCCCGGCGAGGTGAACGCCGCCAGACTGGAACCGCCGGAGAGATCCAGCAGCCGCGTGGCCAGCTTGGTCGGAACGTAGGACCCGGTGGCGCTGCCAAGCGCGGTCCAGGGCGTGATCAGGCCGACGCTGAGCGCGACGTCGGCCGCCGCCTCGCGGCCCTTGCCGGTGAGCATGACGTCGTCGATGCGCGCCGCTGCCCAGCGCCGGCGCACGTCGCCCGCATCCGGCGCCGTGCGCAGCGCCAGAAGGCGCCGATCCTGGTGCATGCCCTTGGCGTCGCGCCAGTGCAGCACAACGGCGTTGGGCGCCCCGCGGCGTAGGCGCGCGACCACGCTCACCGTGCCGCCGGCGACGACCGCGCGCGGGTGTCGTGGATAGATCTGCTCTGCCTCCGGACCGAGCTCGAGCCGGACGTCGGAATAGGTGGGTTGCAGCGCGCTCGCCACGAGGCGTGATGCGGCGCTGCCCGCGTCGCTCGCGTCCGCCATCTCCAGCAGCGGTCCCGAGCCGCGGACCAGCGCGGCTAGCGCGAGCCGGTTTGCCATCGGCCCGACGGCAACGGCACCCAGCCGCGGCACGCCGCCGGCGCGCCGGGCGAGACGCGCCTGGATCGCGTCCACGGTGGGATCGCCCATGGTGGGCCAGCCGTCGCCGACGTACACCACGATGCCGCCCGGCGCGTCCGCCGGCAGCGCATCCGCGCCCGCCTCCAGGGCGCGTCCGAGATCGCTCGCGCCGCCGGGCGCGAGCTTGTCCAGCGCCGCCTCGATCGCTTGCTTGCGCTTGGCATCCGCGGCGCCGATCTTGTCGGGGCCCACGGGACGCGCCGTCTGATCCGCGGCGAGCACCAGCACGCGATCACGCGGGCCGAGCGCGTCGAGCACGGCGGTGACGAAGCTGCGGGCGACTGCGAGCAGCGCCGGCTCCGCGCTGCCGCTGGTGTCGACGACGAGCACCAGCGTCGCGCCCGCGTCGGGCTTCGCAGGCGGCACCTCCGTGCGCACCAGCACCGTCTTCAGCTCCTCGTTCTTGCCAGGATCGGCTACGTACACGCGTGCCCCGCTCTCGAACGCCGGCAGATGGACGTCCACCACCAGATCCGCCGTGGGCCGGAAGTCGGGCTTGCGTACGGTCACGACGCTGCCGTTGACGTGGGCGCCCAGACCGGTCGCGATGGCCGTGGCCCGCGACGGACCGGCGTCCACCTTCGCCGAGAACTCGCCGATCAACGGCGGCTCGGCGGCGGCAGCCAGCGGATAGCGATACTGCTCGACAATGTCGCCGGCCTTCGTGTGCTCCGGATGCAGCCACTCGACGTAGTCGATCTCCACCGTGATCGCGGCGCCGCTCGAGATCGAGCCGAGATTACCGCGCAGCCAGCCGTCGCCGGCCCACTCCAGCATGACGCGGTCCGGGCGCGTGTCGCTCCTTTCGCGATCCGCCAGCGAGATCCTACCGTCCGTGAGCTCCCCGCCTTGGCCCCAACGGAAGCGCGACACGATAGCGCCGGGCGGGATTGCCATGCGGAAATCCCCGACGACGGCGTTGCTGCCGCCGTTGAAGTACACCGTGCGCACGCGGGTCTCGGCGGCCTCGCCGGTGATGGTGGCCGAGACGTCGTGCGAACGGATCGTGAGCGGCGAGCCGGGGTCGCCGAGCGCAGCATCCTGGCGCCGGCCCCACAGCTCGCCCACCGCACGCCGCGGCGGCCCGTTGGCGCCCCACGGCGCCGCGAGCCCACCGGTCCAGTCGTCGAAGGTCTTCGCCGGCGTGATGGCGACCTGGGTGCCGTCGATGGTCGCCTGCTCGCCGGAGCGCGCCTTGTAGTCCTTGCCGCCGGCGCTGATCGGGATCTCGGCGTTGGCCGAGTACAGCGTCGCGGTGTTGCCCTTCTTCTCCAGCCCCGCGTTGGCGGCGCTGACGATGGCCGTCGCCTTTCCGAGCTGGAGCCTGGTGTGGGCACTGGTCGCGCCCAGCACGAAGATGCGGCCGCTGTCGAGCGACAGCCCGTGCTCGGTCACGCTCAGCTTGGTGTTCTGGTCGATCACGGCGCTGGTGCCGTCGTCCAGGCGTACGCGCGCGCGCCCTTCGCCGTCCGTGACGATGGCGTCGCCGACGGACAGCCGCGTAACGCCGACGCGCGCCTCCCCCTTCACCGCAACGCCGCTGTGCACGGTCTCCAGGTCGGCAACCGTTGGCGGGAGCGTGCGCACCGGGTGCTGCACCAGCTTCCACACGCCGGCCGCGAGCAGCAGCGTGATCGCTACGATCAGCAGCAGCTGCTTCCAGGCCCTAGCCACGGGTCACCTCCCCGTCGCTGATGTCGAACGTCAACGTCGACGAACCGCCGCGTTCGAACTTCACGGGCAGCTTGACGATCTTCTCGTCCTTGCCCAGCTCGTCGAACACGACCGTGAGCACGGCTTGTGCGCCCAGACGCGCCGTGCGCGCGAGCTCCTCCGGCTCGATCCTGACCTGTACATGGATGCCGGCCCGGCGCGGAACCCGGACCTGCGCGATGCCCTCGGCCACGTCGCCTTCCGGCGCGGGCATGTCGGAGCCGAGTGCGTTGCTCCACAGCGTCGGGTGCAGCTCCGGGTGCGCCCACGTCAGCGACACGCGGACGCTCCCGTGGGCGCTGCCTGCCGCGCGTTGGTCGGAGAGCACTCGCGTCGCCCGGGCAACGAGCGCGGCGAGCTCCTTGTCGTTCTTCGCCTGCCGCGCCGCGAGCCGACCCCAGGCGAGGTAGGTCGCGGCCAGCGCACGCGCCACGCCTGCCGGCCCGCGATCGGGCGCCGCCGCCGGGGCGCCGCCCCCCTCCGCTTTCTCCAGCCAGCGCACCGCCGCTTCCAGCTGCCCCTGCCCCTGTGCCGCGGCGGCAAGCAAGAGCGGCACCGAGGCGTCGTCCGGCGCCAGCTCGGCGAGCGTCTCGTACTGGCGCTGGGCCTCGGCGTACCAGCCGTGGGCGCGGAGCAGATCCCCGAGCCGCCGGCGCGCCACTGGATCGTCCGGTGCAAACTCTACGATCTCGCCGAACGCGCGGCGCCCGGCAGCGAGATCCGACTTCTTGTCGTCGGGCGACTTGTCGGTCGCCGAGAGCCGCAGATAAAGCTCCCCGATCGCCGTGCGCACGTGGGCGTCGATGTCCGGCCGCGCGCGCAGCTGCTCGGCAAGATCGCGAGCTCCGCCGCGATCGCCCGCGTCCTCGAGCGCGTCGAGCAGCGCCAGGGCGACGTCGAAATCGTCGGGCCACTCCCGGACGAGGCCGCGCATCTTGGCGATGCGGGCTTCCGGCGTCTTCGCGTCGCGCAGGTACTTGGCAAGCAGCTGTGGGTCGAGCGATTTGAGCCCCAACGCCTTGTGCAGCTCCCGCATCTGGGCGGGCGTTTTCACGCGCGCTACCAGGCCGCGATAGAGCGTGTCCGCTTCAGCGCGATCGTCGAACATCGAGCGCCACAGCGCCACGCGCTTGGTCGTGCTGGGCAACGCATCGAGCATGAGCGACAGGAGGCGCCGGCGCTCCGCCCAGGTCGGCGCCTCGCACGCGCCCAGCGCATGCCGGTAGACGCTCTCGACGACCGCAGGATCGCCTCCCGCGCGCGCCAGGCGCTCGCGCCACAGCCCGATGCGCTCGACCAGCGGGATGTTCGCCCCGGGACCGCAGCGCTGGACCCAGCGAGGCAGCACGTCGATGCGGACCAGCGGGCCCGGCTTCGCGGGCGCCGGCTTGTCGTGCTCCGGGACGGAGTCGCCCGGCGAAAAGTTGATCGGATAGACGACCGTGACGATCCCGTCCGGCGGCGCTGGAAAGCTCAAGCCGTTGTAGGCCCGCACGACGCAGCCGACCACGCCGGAATCCGGAAGGTCGGAACCGCCGTTGGCGACGTGCGATACGCTCCCGTCGCGCCCGATCACGAACCGCGTGGTCACGCGACCCTGGAGGTTCGGGTTGCGCTCCAGCCCCTGCTGGTAGCACATGCGGAAGCGCCCGTAGTTCTGGCGGACGATGCGCTGGATCACTTCCGGCGGGAGCTTGCCGCTGACCGAGGTCGCGCCCATGCGCACGCGCGGCGGCTGCGTCTTCTCGTCGCCAGCCAGGCGTCCATGCCCGCTGCCGAAGCCCTGACCTGTACCGGTCCCGGCGCCATGGCCGATCGTGCCGATGTTTCCGAGCCCGATGCCTTGACCGCGACCGCCGCCAGCTGCGCCGTTGTCGGACAGCCCGAGGCGGCCATTCATCGGATCGCCGATGTCGCCGCCCCAGGCGTTGCTGTCCGCGGTCGCCGTCGGTTCCGGAGCGGGCGCCAACTGCGCCGCGGCTTTCGGGAGCGTCGTGACGTCGTTGTTCACTGCGCTAGCCGCCGCAGGCGGCGCGCTCGGCTTGCCGGTGGACTCGCTGTCCAACGAGCCGATCATCCCGAACTCCTGCGCTTGTTGCAGCGCCGCCGCGCGCGAGCGCAGATCCGAATCCTTCGGGCCCTGCACCGCATAGCGATGGTTCGCGCTCTTCTGCACCGGGCTGCCCATGGAGCCTTCCTCGCCCTTCGCGCGCGTGCCGGTACCGCCCTGCTTGTCCTCGGCGGGCGCGGCGGCCACCTCCTCTTTGGCTTCCATTTCGTGGACGAGACGCCGCTTCGCTTCGAGCTCTGCACGCAAGCGCGAGTCCTCCTGCTCGAGCTCGCGGCGCGTCGGCACGTACAGTGACGTGACGGGCGTGATGATGCCGTAGCGCGTGCCGAGGTCGACCATCGCCGCGCGCCCGGCGCCGCTTCGCAAGAGCTCGCCGAGCCGCGCGCCCGCCCAGCGCCGGCGCAGATCGCCGTGGTCGTCGAGATCGGCGTGGTCGAGCTGTACGGTCTTCTTTCCGGCCGGCCCTTGAAGCACCAGGTGGTCCGGCGAGCTCCCCTTCACGCGTCCCACGACCAGCACGGTCTCGTCGGCCACCAGCGCGTCGGGATCACGCGGATACACACGCTCCACGTTCTGTCCGAGGTCGACGGCCGTGCCGAGCAGCGCCGGACGCTCGGCTTGCTCGAACACGGACAGCGACGCGCGCGCTGCGGCATAGCCGCTGTCCACGCGCTCGGCGAAACCGCCGGCAGCGAGCCCCGACAGCACGCTCATGTCCGGGCTCGCGCCCACGCCCAGGGCGAACAGCCGCACCGGGTGCGGGAGCTTCGCCAGCCGCTTCTTCAGCGCCTCCAGCGACAGCTCGCCGACGGTAGCGTGACCGTCGCCGACGTAGATGACCGCGCTGCGGCGCTTCGGATCGAGCGACGCCGCGGCCTCGGTCAGCATCGTGCCGAGATCGGTCGCGCCGCCGCGATCAAGCGTCGCCAGCGACGCCAGCACGCGACGCTTGGCCGCGTCGTCCAGGGACGCCAGCTTGTCCATGCCCGGCACAACCGGCCGGAGCTCTTCCGCGCCGGCCCAGACAACCACCCGATCATCCCTGGACAGATGGGCCAACAAGGAGCCCGTGGCGGCGCGCGCCAGCGCCATCGACGCCGGCTCGTTCGCCGCCGAGGCGTCCACCACGATGGCCAGATCGAGCCCGCCGTGGGGCAGCGGCACGTCGCGCGCGCGCACCGGTACCAGCACGTAGTCGGGCTCGCCCAGCGACTTCGACACCGCGTCGGCGCGCTGATCCGGCGGCAGCACGTCCAGGTCGGGCTGGTGCCTGGCGCGATACGCGGTCAGGTTCTTCTTGCCGCCGTCGAACAGCTCCACAGCCAGATCGGCGCGCGGCACGAAGTCCTGCTTCTTGACGACGATGGTGCTGCCCTCGCGCACGCCGTCCATGCCCACGCGGATCTCGCTGGCGCGGGCGCGCCCCACGTCGATCGTCGCCGTCAGCTCCTCGATGTGCGGCAGCGACGCTTCCGAGCCCTCGGCCGCCATCGGGTACACGTACTCGCGCCGCTCGCCGTTCGGACCCGTGCGCCCCAGCCACTGGCTGTAGCGCACCACCACGCGACGCGTCTCGCCGGGCCCGATGGGATACAGCCGCGCCGCGTACTCGCCGGGGCCCTGCCACTCGAGCAGCGCGGGATCCTCGGTCGAGCCCTGGTACACGTTCGACTGGTACTGCGCCGCCGCGGCCTGCTTCTCCTTCACGCGGCCCCACACCAGCTTTCCGTCGCGATCCACGCCGAAGCGCGACAGGCTGGCAGAGGGCGGCGTGCGGAAGCGGTAGATGCCCTCGACCTTGTTCGAGCTCGAGTTGAAGAAGCGCTCGTCCACCTCCGTCAGTGCGAACTCGCCGTCGATCGTCACATGCACGTCGAGATGCTGGATTGCCAAGGGGAAGCGAGCCTGGCCGGTGCTGCCCGGCTCGCGCCCGCCGACGGTGCCTACGCCGAAGGGCGCCGGCTCCGCCACGCGATCTGTGGTGGCCAGCCCGCCGGTCCAGTCCTCCCACACCAGCTCCGGCGCGACCTTCGTCCTGGCGCCCTTCGCCAGGGTCAAGAGCTCGCCGGCGCGAGCCCGCGTCTCGTCGCCCGCGCGCACCTCTCCGGCGAGCACGTACGCGCTCGTCGCGCCGCCCTTCGTCACGTCGATGCTCGAGCGCACCTTGGACAGGTGCAGCGGCCCGGCCGGCGTCATCAGCTCCGTCTTGCGCGGCGCATCCACGAACACACGCCCGCTGTCGAGCTCCACCGAGCCGGAATACAGCTTCAGGCTCGCCGGGCCGCGCACGAGCAGCGTCGCGCCGCCGTCGCGCCGGAGCCACGCCAGCCCGTCGGCGTCCAGCCGCACCGCTTCGCCGTCCACGAGCCGCTCATGCAGGTACGGCGCGCGCTCCTTGCCGCCCGGCAGCGTCACGTGCACCCCGTGCCGCACCACGCGCAGCTCCGCCCAGGTCTTGCTCCTCGGCGCCAGCTTGCGCCCTTGCTGCCCACACGCCGCCGCCGGCAGAACAAGCACCGCCAAAAGGCCCCATTCGACGATCTTCATCGGTTCTACCGACCCCCTTCGAGCAGGGAAGTTCCGTACCGCCCGGAAGACGCGACGTAAACCACGCCGCTCGATGCCCGCGGATTGCCGGGAAACTCCGGGGATTGGCTTGTCGGGCGGCCCAATCATCGGGAATCCGCCGATGGGCTATACCGGCAGCGCCGATGCTTTCCGACCCGCGCCACCAGAACGAGCCGTTTCCGTTCTTCCGCTGCGATCGCGCCTTCGGGGCGGAAGCGTGCGCGGGCTTCGAGGAGCTGTTCGCCGCCGAGGCAAGCTGGCAGGCGCGGGACGATGCGTTCTACAGCTGCTTTCTGCGCGACGTGACGGCGGAGTTGCCCGCGGAGCTCTTGCGCGCGGCGGCCGTTCGCATGCGCGCGATCACCGGGCTAGCGCTGACCGACCAGGTCGTGGTCAGCGCCCAGCGCATGGAGCCCGGGCAGGTGGTGGGCGTGCACAGCGATCGGCCGCTCCTCGGCTACGAGGGAGCGCGACTGGTCCTGCAGCTGAACCACGCCTGGCGCCGCGAACACGGAGGGCTGCTCGAGCTCTACGACTCGCCGGAAGGCGTGCCGGTCGCGGAGGTCGAGCCCGTGTACGACGCGGCCTTCGGCTTCCTGCTGCACGAAGGGTCGTATCACGGCGTCCAGCGCGTGAGCCGGACGCGGCGCTCGTTGGTGTTCAACTTCTGGCACGCGGCGAACTCGCCGGAGCTGGCCGATGCCGTGGAGGCGCTGTTCGCCGACCTGCACTTCCCGGAGCTGCCCGCGGCGCTTGATCCGGTCGCCACCGAGGCGGAGTCGCGACTGCCCGAGGAGGTCACGTTCCACGCCAGCCTTGCGGCCGTGGCACTCCACCGCTGGGGCTACGACGCCGCCACGGTCGTCAGCGGTTATCGCTTTGCCGCGGAGCCCGGCCCCGCCGACAACGTCGCGCTGGACGAGCGGGCTGCCGCGGTGCGTCTGGCGGACTGGCTCGCGCACTTGAAGACCGGATCCTTCGACGTGCAGCGATGGCAAAAGCTCCAGCGCACCCTCGCCGGCACGCCGCCGCCACGCCTTCTGCCGCTCTGGAACCTCTGCCTGCCCGCCGACGCAGCATCCCGGGCCACTTCGCAGACGTAGCGACCGTCAACCGCGATCGGGCTTCTTCTTCGGCCTGTGGGATTTGAACGGCTTGGGCTTGTGTGGGCGATCGAAGCGCGGAGGCTTGCCGGCATCGAACGGGCGGCGTGGTCCGCTCGCTGGGTGGCCACTGCCTGTGCCGGGGCGCGCGCGGGAGAGCGGCACACCGCGACCGCGAAGCTGCAGCGTCTTGTGCTCGCGCAGCAGATCCTCCCCGATCTCCGCGGGCACGCGCACGAAGGTCTTGTTGTCCTCGACCGTGATGCGGCCGATCGCCTTGCCGGGCACGCCGGCGTCGCCTGCGATGGCGCCCACGATGTCCTGCGGGCGCACGCCGCGTGAGCTGCCCACGGGCAGGAACAGCTCGACCTCGTGTCCCGCCGGCGCTCCGCGGGGCGGGTGGCGGCCTGTCTCGAAGCG
Organism: uncultured delta proteobacterium; assembly: GCA_963826085.1. Lineage (GTDB taxonomy): Bacteria > Myxococcota_A > Polyangia > Polyangiales > Polyangiaceae > CAWDXG01. Next base: position 2,629,623 of record CAWGVN010000001.1, read on the forward strand.
CTGCTTCGGGCCGGACTTCTGCGGGAACTTGTGGGGACGCGCCCAGGGCGGAGGGCGCTTGTCGGCGGGGCCGTCCAAATCCAGCCCGCGCGCGCGGACGAGCACGTCGAGCGCGGCGAGCAGCGCCGCGCGCTCGCCTCCCTGGGTCGAGAGGGCATCCGCCATCTCCCCGAGCTCCGGTGCCGGCTCCCGCTCGAACGCGCCGGCAATCTCCTCGCGCAGCCGCGCCAGCTTCCGCCCGCGGATCTCCGCGTCCGAGGGTACGACGAGCGGCTCGATCCGCGCGCCGAGCGTGCGCTCGAAGTAGCGCATCCGCCCTACCTCGCGCGGCGACACCAGGCTCGTCGCAATGCCCGCGCGCCCCGCGCGCCCCGTACGCCCGATGCGGTGCACGTAACTCTCGAGATCCGTCGGCAGATCCAGGTTGATGACGTGCGACAGGACCTCCACGTCGAGCCCGCGCGCCGCTACGTCCGTCGCCACGACGATGTCGATGCGCCCGGAGCGCAACCGGGTCAGCACCAGCTCGCGCGCGCCCTGGTTCAGATCGCCGTGCAGCGCCTCCACCGACAGACCGCGAGCTGCCAGCGCGGCCGCCGCTTCCGCCGCGCCGGCGCGCGTGCGCGAGAAGATCAGCGTCGCGCCGTGCGGCTCGACAGCGAGCACCCGCGCGAGCGCGTCGGGCTTGTGGGCGTCGGGCACGAGCAGCCAACGCTGCGTGATGTGGTGCGTCGAGAGCGCCTGCTGCTCGACCTGGATTTCGATCGGCTCGCGCAGGTACTTCGCGGCAATCTGGCGGATCGGCTCGGGCATGCTGGCGGAGAACAGCGCGACCTGCCGCTCCGCCGGTGTGGCCGCAAGCACGCGCTCGACATCGTCGATGAAGCCCATGCGCAGCATCTCGTCCGCCTCGTCGAGCACGAGCAGCTCGAGGGCGGACAGATCGAGGGTGCCGCGCTCGAGATGGTCCAGCACGCGCCCCGGAGTGCCGACGACGACCGACACTCCCGCGCCGAGCGCGCGCAGCTGCTGGCCGTACGGCACGCCGCCGTAGAGGGTGACGACGCGAACCGGCAGCGCACCCACCAGCGAACGCAACGCATCGGTGACCTGCAGCGCGAGCTCGCGCGTCGGCGCCAGCACGAGCGCCCGCACCTGCTTGCCGCCGTCCTTCAGCCGCTCGAGCAGCGGCAGCCCGAACGCCGCCGTCTTGCCGGATCCGGTGCGCGCCCGCCCGATCACGTCGCGGCCGCCCAGGAGTGCGGGGATGGCCTGCGCCTGTATCGGCGTCGGCGCATCGAAGCCGAGCAGAGCCACGGCCTTCAGCAGGCGGTCATCGAGATTGAAAGGCTCGAACGACGGGGCCGGTTGTGTGGCGGGCATAGGAGACGGACGGGGCATGAGGGCGGAGACTGCCTACTACGGGATCCGCGCCCGATGCGCCACCGGCGTCGCGAGAAACACCCGCTGGCGCAGCGATTGCGCGTCAGTCCTCTGGCTCGAACGTCGTGACTGAGCGGATCGGGGTCCAGGAGCGTTGGCCTCGAGCCGGCGTCGACTTCGTCGGCGACGTCGTGGCGTAGTGGATCCTCGTCGCTCAACGTCGGCATCAGCTCGCGCGGTCGTCGGGGCGGTGGCGGTGCTTGCACTTCCTCCCACGACTCGTCGATGTCTACCGTGTCCGGATGCACCGATATCACCGGATCCAGATCCGGTGCCGGACGGGTCGGTCGAGCACTGGCTCTGCCCGGCGACTTGGACTTCGACCGCTTGCGTTTGCTCATCTCTCGCCTGACAAGAGATCTTTGCGCCATCGGCGGCGGAACGCAAATCCTACCACCAGCGCACCGCGCTTCCATTTGGCGGTTGGATTGTCCGTGGCGTCTACAGGTGCGCCGCGATCTCGGGCCAGCCCTGCCAGACCGGATGCGCGTAGCGCGGCAGCGCGGGCAGCCGGCCGATGTCGACCCCCTCGCCCGGTGCGTGGAAGTCCGCTCCGCGCGAGGCCTTGAGGCCGGCGGCGCGGGCCAGGTCGGCGAACCTGCCGTATTCGGAAGGATGGTGGGCGCCGGTGATGACCTCGAGACCCTCGCCGCCGAGCGCGCGGAACTCGTCGAGCAGGCGGCAGAGCTCGCGCGCGTTGAAAGCGTAGCGCCCCGGATGCGCGATCACGGCGATTCCGCCGCTGTCGCGGATCCAGCCGACGGCGTCTTCCAGCGTGGTCCATTCGTGCTCGACGTAGCCGGGATGGCCGGGCACGAGGAAGCGTTCGAATGCGCCGTGCAGGTCGGGTGCATGGCCCTCCGACACCAGCCAGCGCGCGAAGTGCGTGCGCCCCACGAGCTGCTTGTTGGCGGCAAGCCCATAGGCGCCGGCATAGGCTCCGGCAATGCCGGCCGCCGCGAGATCCTCGCCCATGCGCCGCGCCCGTTCGGCGCGCCCGGCGCGGATGCCCTCGAGTCCCGACGCAAGGCCCGCATGTCCGGGATCGATGCGCAGACCCACGACGTGCACCGTCTGCCCGCCCCAGGTGACCGAGATCTCGACGCCCGCAATCAGCGTCACCCCGGCCGTGCCCGCTGCAGCGCGCGCCGCGGCGATCCCCGAGACATCGTCGTGGTCGGTCAAGGCGAGCACGTGCACGCCCCCCGCCGCCGCACGCGCCACCACCTCGGCGGGCGAGAGCACCCCGTCCGACACGTTGGAGTGGCAATGCAGATCGACGTTCAGCATCTCCGGCCTGATTCTACCTACCACGCGCCGCTCACCCGATAGTCCCGCACTTCCCCGGCCCGCTGCCGCCGCAGATCTCTCCCGTCGGGCAGTTGCCGCAGTCGAGGGCGTCGCCGCAACCGTCGCCCGCGGGTCCGCACTGGATGCCCTGATCCTTGCAGGTCTGCGGCGTGCAATTGCTGGACGTGCCGCACTTGCCGGGGCCGCCACCGCCGCAGTACTGGCCGGAGGGACACGTGCCGCAGTCGAGCGCCTCGCCGCAGCCGTCGCTCGCCGGACCACACTGGATGGCCTGATCGGCGCAGGTGCGCGGGGTGCAGACGGGTTGATAGGGCTGCACGCACGCGCTCAGGTCGAACAGCATGAACTCGAGGATCGCCTCCTGTGGCGTCATCGCGCCACTCGGGCATTCCGACGGGAAGGTCTTGCCGTTGCTGAGGTTGCCGCTCTCGGCGTGCCAGTCGCTGAACACCACGCGCCCGCACTGCTTGTCCGGCGAAGCGCCAACGGGCGTGTTGAAGGTGAAGTGCAGCGGAATCTGTGAAGAGCCCGAGAGCCAGTAGAGCCATTGCTGGGTCGGCGAGACGACGCCGTCCGAGTTGTGGAAAGCCGGACTGATCGAGACGGCGCCGGAGCCGGGCGACGATGCACCCACCAGCTCGAGCCACTTCTGGAACGGCGTGCCCTTCGGGTTGCTGACGAGGTCGATGTGCCCGGTCGTGGAGAAGCCGGAGCCGTTCTGGTTGACGTGCCAGCTGGCGGCCTGGGAAAAGTCACTGTTCTGGTACAGCCACGTGTAGGCGTAGTCGCTGGCGAAGACGCGCCCGCCGGCCGCTGCATAGGCGTGCAGGGCGGCGAGATCCGAAGCCGACTCCGCTTGCGGATACCCCTCGCACTCCAGGATGACGATGTCGTACTGATCGATCACCGGCGCGCCGCCGCCACTCGTGGCGAACAGCTGGCTCTGTGCCGGTGTGCCCGGGTCGATGCGGGCCCCCGTGCCCGTTCCGAAATACTGGGTCGAGTTGGCCAGGAAGAACTGGATGTGGCCGGGGTTGCCGATGTCGGAAAACTCGCTGTCGGCCACGCCCATCTTGCGCAGAACGCACTCCACCGGGTCGTAGCTGCCGGTCAGGATCGCGATGCGCGGAATGTCGCCCTCGGCGTGTGTCTTGGGCATGGTGAGCGTCTTGTCGGGAATGCTGTTCGCGCCGCAGGACGTGCTCACCGGTACGGTGAACTGGCGGCGCCAGCGTCCGAGCTGGATGACCAGCGGGACGGCGCTCCCGACCGGCACGCCGCTGAGGGTGAAGGTGCCGTCCGGCGCGGTGTAGGCGGTCACGAGGGGATCGCCCGCGGCCGTCGCGCCGCACACGTCGCAGGTCACGCCTGGGGGAAACGGCTGTAGCCCGGGGTCGTTCGGGTTGTTCGGGATGTAGACCAGCACGTGGTAGAGCGGATGCAACCCGGCCGGGTCGTAGACCTTGCCGCTCAGCGTCGTCGTGCTGCCTGCGGCGCAGTTGGGAACATTCGCGCACTGGCCGGTGCAGCCGCACACGCCCGGCGTCCCACCGCCGCCGCACGCTTTGGGCAGCGCACACGAGCCGCAGTTCAGCGTGCCGCCGCAGCCGTCGCCCGCGGGGCCGCAGCTGATGTTCTGCCCAGCACAGGTGAGCGGCACGCAGGCGTCCGGGTTGCTCCCGACGCCGCACACGTTGTGCGTGCCGGCGCCGCCGCAGGTCTGCCCCGCCGGGCAGCTCCCGCACTGGATCACGCCGCCGCACTTGGGGTCGGTCACGGTGCCGCAGTTGGCGCCGAGCGACTGGCACGTGGACTTCGCGCAGCCTCCGGATTCCGGACCCGCATCGAGAACGATTCCAGGGCCGTCTACCGAAGCGTCGAACGCGCCGCCGCCCGTTCCACCACCCCTCCCAGCTGCGACCTTCGAACCCGATCCGGTCGAGCACCCAACGACCAGTCCCCCCGCCAACGCAACCAACGCCCCAAGGAGCAGCTTTTTCATGGAGAACAGTAGTGTAGCTCCATGCGGCGGGCACGGGGGGGCGTCTGGGGCGGGCCCGCACGTCGAGCTGCTCGGCAGGTTCACCCAACAACAGCAGGACGGGCCCGCGCCGGGCCCCGTGGTCTGGCCCAAACGCCAGCGGCCGCCGCGGCTACTCGCCCCCCGCGAAAGCCCCCGATGCAACCGCACCAACGACTCCACCCGCGCCCCACTCACGTTCAGCCGGATCCGCCGCGTCGGATTGTTCCCCTGCGCGGCCTGGATATCCCGTCGCAGCTGGTCGATGTCGTCGACGCCACGTGCCCTTCACACGCGTCGCTGGACGCGGTCGAGGCACTCCCGTACCGCGGTCAAGAGCCGCTCGCCCAAGCCTGCGCGTTGCTGTTCGTACCAGTCGTGGGCGTCGGCGATGTCGAGCTCTGCTTCCGGCTCGGCAACGAGGGGAGTCATCGGCCCCGGCGGCGGATTCGAGCCTCGACGTCCGCCCACGGACTGCCGGTGCAACCGTCGGCGTTCAGGCGATCGACGCGGCGGCGCAGCTCCTCGCGCTGTTCGGGGGTCAGCGGAACGTCTTGCGGTTCCAGACTATCCCAGAGCTCGCCGATCAGATCGAGCCGCTCGTCCGGCGTGAGCTGACTGATGTCGAGCGCTGGGCGTCCCATGCCGACATTGTGCCTTCACGAACGCTGCGGCGCCAGTGGATGGCCACCGGAACCGCGCTCGGCTGCACTCTCTCACCGGCTTCAGGATCTCCTCGCGGTGCGCCACGAACAGCACGCGCGAAAACTCCGCCGAGTCGAACGCGCCCAGGAACGTCTTGCCCATGCCGGTCGCGAGCACCACCAGACCCGCCGCGTTGCCGTCGGCGCGCGTGTCGGCGAGCGCGTCCAGCGCCTCCCGCTGCACGTCGTCCGGCAGCGCCGGCCCGAGCGGCTCGTCCTCCGCCTCCAGCGGCTCGCCCGCGTCGTCTGCCTGATGCAGCGCCGGGCGCAGCGCCGGCCGCCGCGCGCGGTAGCGCTCGATCCACGCGGCATCGAGCGCCACCACCGCCGGGTCGGCGTACAGCCGCTCGAACGCCGCGCACACCGCCGCAAAGCCCGCGCGGTCCTCGTGCGACACCACGCGGTAGTTCCACTCCGACAGTGTCCGTGTCGCGGGAGCACATTTTCCGATGCCGGGCGCGCCTTGCGGCGTCGGCGGAGCACATTTTGCGATGCCGGGAGCCCCGCGCGGCGCGCACGAGCAGTGCGGCATCGCGCGAGGCCCGCGCCTGTCGCGAGGAGCCGGCGGCGAGCGTCGACGCAGCGCGGCGCGGCGCGGAGGCAATGTCATTGAATGGTGATTTCCCGCTTGACAGGTTTCGGGACGCACGGCGTCTCGATCGCGCGGCTCGCGCGCGGAGCATGCCGTCGCGGCACGACAACGCGCGCTCGCGTCGTTTCCGCGTCGCGACGAAGTTCGAAGCGATCGGGTGCGCGAAAGCGCGTCAGTCGCGCTCCAGTGAAGCCTCGAAACCCGGGTGTACGGTGCTTTGCATGAACGCGCACATCACCGCTTCCACCACGCACCGCCATGGTCTCGCCGGGCTCTCCGACGCCGCGCTGCTCGCGGGCACGCGCCAGCTCGTGGCAGCGACCAACCACACCCTGGCCGCCCTGCTCGCCCATCTTGCAGAAGTCGAAGCGCGGGGCATCTATCGCCTGGGGGCCTGTGCGAGTCTGTACACGTACTGTGTCTATGAGCTGCGCATGTCCGAGGATGCCGCCTTCCGCCGCGCCAAGGCGGCGCGGCTGTGCCGGAAGTTTCCGGCGCTCTACGACGCGGTGGCTCGTGGCGAGCTGCACCTGACGGGGCTCTTGCTGCTGGGGCCGCACCTGACCGACGACAATTGCAGCGAGGTGCTGGCACGTGCCAAGCATCGCACCAAGCGCGAGATCGCAAAGCTCGTGCGCGAGCTCGATCCGCTGCCCGACGTGCCGGCGCGCGTCGAGCCGCTCGGCCCCGAGCTCATGGAGTCGCCGCGCAATCCGACGTGGGGCGAGTTCGTCGCATCGTTCGCTCCGGTGCGCGAGCTTCCGCCGGGGGAGCGGCCGGCGGATTGGCTCGACGAGGAGACAGATGTCCGCTGCGCGGACCTTGATGGCGCGGGCGATGCGCACAGCGGCGGCGCGGACGACGGCAGCGCGAACGCGCAGCGCGACGGGAGCGCGAACGCGCAGCGCGGCGAACCACCCGCGCCGGCGCGGCCCCAGCGCTACAAGGTGCAGTTCACCGCCACGCAGGAATACGTCGAGCTGCTCGAACGCGCCTGCGACCTCCTCTCGCACGCAGCGCCCAACCGCTCCATCGAGGCGGTGCACCTGCGCGCCCTGCGCGAGCTGGTCGAAAGGCTCGAGAAGCAGAAGTACGGCGCGACGGACCAGCCGCGCCAGCGCGACACGCAGCGCGAAGCCGACGACCCGCGCCAGCGCGATGCGCAACGCGAAGCCGCGCCGCCGAGCAACGACCCGCGCCAGCGCGGTGCACAGCGCGAAGCCGAGCCGCCGACCGACGACCCGCGCCAGCGCGACCCCGCCGGCGACCCGCGCCAGCGCGAAGCCGCGCCGTCGAGCGACGACCCGCGCCAGCGCGGCACGATCCCCGCCGCGGTGCGCCGCGCCGTCCGCGAGCGCGACGGAGCCCGCTGCAGCTACGTCGACGCGCGCGGAAAGCGCTGCCGCGAGACCGCCTTCCTCGAGCTCCACCACGAACAGCCCTTCGCCCGCGGCGGGCCCACGAGCGCCGACAACCTCACGCTGCGCTGCCGCGCGCACAACGCGCTGGCGGCCGAGGAAGACTTCGGGCGGGATTTCATGCAGGAAAGAATTCCCGCGGCGCCGGACGGGTGACGACGGTCTCTTCGCGAGCTGGTCCCGCTTCTCGAGCGACGGGGCCGATCGCCGCCTCTGCGTAGGGGACCGGCGCCTCCCGGAGCTCCGCCTCGGCTCCGGGCTCGATCACGAGCCGACGTGTCATCGCGACTGGAGCTTGTGCTCGAGACGCTCGAATACCTCGTCCGCAGGCTGGCCGCGCGACTCGCCCCCGCGCACGCGGCTGGCGCGGCCACTCGTCAGCGAGCTGGGCGGTGGAAGCCGCCGGCGCGATCGCGTCCACGGCAGGAACAAGACCTGGACCGCTACTTCGGCGTGAGCTTCATCACCGCGCCATCATTGGCCGAGGAACCTTGTGTCCAGTAGACGCTGCTGGAGTCCACGGCGATGCCGCCGGGCTGCTGCCCGGAAGCGAGCGTGACGGGCGTGCCGCCGCCGACGGCGACTTTCGTCACCACGCCGCTATCCCAGTTCGTCCAGTAGACGCTACAGGAGTCCACGGCGATGCGCAGGGGACCGCTCTGCCCGGAAGCGAGCGTCGCGGGCGTGCCGCCGCCAAGCGCCACTTTCATCACCGTGCCGCTACCATAGTTTGTCCAGTAGACGCTGCTGGAGTCCACGGCGATGCCCATAGGGGCGCTCTGTCCGGAAGCGAGCGTGACCGGCGTGCCCCCGCCGAGCGGGAGCTTCATCACACTCCCGCCGCCACCAGAGTTCGTCCAGTACACGGTGGTGGAGTCCACCGCGATGCCCGCGGGAAAACTCTGTCCAGAAGCGAGCGTAACCGGCGTGCCCCCGCCGAGCGGGAGCTTCATCACACTCCCGGCGCTGGCACCGTTCGCCCAGTAGACGCTAGTGGAGTCCACGGCGACGGATTCGGGGTAGTACTGCACCGAGGCGAGTGTCGCCGGCGTGCCCCCGCCCAGAGCTACCTTCATCACCGCGCCGGCGTGGCCGAGGAGATCGGCTCGTGTCCAGTAGACGCTGCTGGCGTCCAACCCGATGCCGAAGGCGTCGCCCTGCCCGGAAGCGAGCGTGACCGGCGTGCCCCCGCCGAGCGCCACCTTCATCACCGAACCGTCCGTGTAGTCCGGAGACGTTCCCTGGTTCGTCCAGTACACGCTGCTGGAGTCCACGGCGATGGAGATCGGCGCGCGCTGCCCGGAAGCGAGCGTGACCAGATGACGGCCCTGGCTGCAGTTGCCGCTGCACGTTGCGCCGCAAGCAGCACCCGCGCCGCCACCGCCCGTGCCTCCGGTACCGATGGTGTTGGCGCCGCATGCACCAAGGCCGACCGGAGCCGCGAGCGCTCCTGCGATCACTCCCAAAGCCCACCAGCTGGCTTTCGATCGCTTCCTCATGACAGTTCTCCCGCGTCGCGTTCGTTGGGCACGCCGCAGCGCGATTGTCGAACCGTTCCGGGTCGACATCCCCCGCGCCCGGGTGCTGCCGCGCGCCGACATGAGAGGATATCAGGAACAAGGCAGGATCCGCGGTCGCGCCAAACGGCGCGAATTTCAAGGTCGAAAGGCAGCGGAGCGCGCGCGAGGCGGCGCTCGACGCGCCGCGCACCGGCGTTTCCGCGCGGCAATCAGCAGAACTCGCCATTTGATGATGCGTCGCATCCGCGCTCCTTCCACGTGGATTATCTCAAGGGGCGAAGATCATGCCAGGTACTCCTATCCGGAAACGCGCGCATTCACGCGCAAGGGGTTGGCACAGTTGGCACAGATCCCGCGCTCCAAGCGGTTCCACAGCGTCGGCCGTTCGATTGACAAGGTCCTGTCGCTCGCGTTTCAATCAAGCATGCCGAGTTGGCTGGAGTCGCGCCGTCGGCGGGTGTGGCATCTCGCAATCTGTGCAGTGCTCGTCGCCAGCGCGGGGGTCGCGTGCGGCGTCGCGGACGAGGACGCACTGCGTGCGCGGGCGGCGTTCGACTTCAAGTGTCCGCAGAGCCACATCAAGATCATCAACCTGGACGGCGCCGACACTTACGGCGTCATCGCGTGTGGCCAGCGGGCAACGTACATCAACGACTGTCGAGGTCGCTTCGAGGATGATTGCACGTGGGTGCTGGACTCGGATTCGCACCGCAACCACCTCGACAACGACGACGACGACAACTGAGCGTCACGCCACTGCGGGCCGTCGTCGATCACGCCGAAGAGCCAGTGGTGGCCCACTCCGCGCGCAGCGGATCGCGCCAGCTCAAGCCGGAGAAGCGCGCGAAGTCGGTGTCGTGAAAGCAGAGCGTGGCCTGACAGATGGCTACTTCGGTATCACGGCCAGGCGCGACAGGCGCTTTTCGGAGCCCAGCGTCGCGCCGTCGAACAGGACTTCGCAGGCGGTGCCCGCCTTGTCCGTCGAGCGGAAGCGCACGACCTGGCGGATCACGTTCGACGCATTGCCGCAGAGCGCGATGAAGCGCGTGGCGTCGGTGGGGTCGGGCACCACGTGCTCGTACTCGCAGCTGCGGTCGCGACAGCCGATGGGCGGCGAGATTGTATTGCCCGCCGTCAGGTAGTACACCGCGTCGGACGCGCCGGCGGAGTTGCCGACCCAGGCGACCCGCAGCCCGCCTGCATCCAGCGCGTAGATCGTCGAGAGAACGTCGGCGGTCGTCAGGTCCGTGCCGACGCTGGCCGGCACAGCCGGATCCACCTCGCGCATCGCGATGCCCTGGCTGGCGTTCAGCGCGAGGAAATGGCCGGGCGCCACGGGATCGCCCGTCATGCCGATCCAGCCGAGGCCGAGCGGGAAGCCCGCGGTGTTGAGCGCGTAGACGGGACCCGTAGCGCCAGCATGGGTGAACGTGTCGATGCTGCGTATTTCCGATCCCGGCATGCCGTAGGCGACGGCGACCGAGGGCGCGCTTCCGGATGACTCGGTGAGCGGGAAGACGTTCGAACGGGTAGTCCTGGCCGCCGCCGCTGCCGTAGCTCTGCGTCCACACCTCGAGGTCCGTCGCTGGGTCGACGACTGCGACCTCGCCCCAGCTTGCGACGGCGACGAGGTCCGGGGGGATCCACGCGACCGAGAACGGCTGCGATGGCAGCGCGCCATTGCCCTGGAGATCGGGGCAGCGCTTGGGAGTGCCCGCCAGGGAGAAGCGCAGCACCCTGCCCGGCTTGTTGCTGTTCGACACGTCCTCTTCGCCCACGAGCAGCACCGGGCGCGCACACGACGGAGCACCTCCGGCACCCGCGCTGCCTCCGCTTCCGCTGCTGCCACCGGTGCCACCCGTGCCCGCGCTACCGCCGGCACCCGCGCTTCCACCTGTACCGCCCGCGGCCGCGCTGCCCGCCGCGCCCGCGCTGCCGCCGCTCGCCCCTGCGCTGCCGCCGGTGCCCGCTTCGTGCGAAGCGCGATGATAGTCGCCGAGCACGCTGGTGCATCCCACCGCGACGAGGGCTGCTCCGAGCACGAGGCCGAGATGATCCAGACGGCGACTCATGTCCTAGAACCTCCCGCGCGCCCCGACCGCGCCGGGCCCGAGGTACGGCGCGATGTACGCCGCTTGTCGCTTCGGCGCGGTGAGCAGCAAGGTCACGCCTGCACCGACGCCGACGGCGCCCACGATGAAGCCGATCGTCGAGACCGTGCCCGCCGTGTGATACGCGTCGAGGCGCGAGTTCTCGCTCGCGGGACACGTCCCGCTGGAACACGGGCCGCTCAGCTCCGAATGCTGGTGCAGCGCGACGGCGCCCTCGACGCCGCCCACGATGAGGCCCGCCGCGCCCACGCCGAGCGCGACCCAGCCGGCGGTCTTGTGCCAGCCAGTCGTCTTGTGCTCGCCGCCGAGCGCGCCGGTGTCCGCGGGTGGACTTGCGCGCGGCACCCGCTCCGCGTCCGGCGCGGCCGCGACCTTCTGGAGCGAGAGCGTCACGCTCTGCGATTGCCCTTCGGCGAACGTCACGGTCTTGTCGAGCGGCGCGTAGCCGTCCGCGGTCGCGCGGAAGATGCGCGCGCCGGGGTCGATGGCGCGCCGCACACCGAGCTCGGCTGCGGGCACTTCCACGCCGTCGATCGTCACCTTCGCCGAGCCCGGTTCGGCAACAATCGTGACCCAGGGAAGCCGCGGCTCGAGCGCCGCCACTTCCTTCGTGGCCGAGTCCACCGCCTGCTGGAAGACCGCCGGCGAATCCGGCGCAACGCGCTCGAGGAGAATACGCTCGTATGTCTCGTGGGCCTCGACCAGCTTGCCGAGCCCCACTTCAGCGCGCGCGATGCGCAGCTCGAACGTCGGCGCCGGCACGAGGTTATTGGCACGCGTGAAGCGGTCGAGCGCAAGCGCGTACTGCTTCTTGTCGAGCGCTTCCTGTCCGGCGAAGGCCAGCGAGCGCGCCGTCGCCCGGTCCGCCGCCGTCGGCTGGCGCGCCACGGCGGCCGCGCTCGTCGCGAGCACCGCTACCGTCACCAGAGCCGCCAGGCGTGTCATCTCAAATGCCCCAGGGATTGGACGCGTCGCGTTTGGGCTTCGGTTCGCTGGCCGCGGGAGCGGCGTGGCCTGGTTTCGCCGCAGGACGCCGCGGCGTCGCCTTGGGTCGCTCGACGCGCGCGCCCGGCGCTGCCGCGTCGGGAAGGGAGTTCGATTCCGCGCTCCCGGTCGCCGCCGCGCTCCCGGTCTCCGCCGCGCTCCCGGGCGCCGCCACGCTCCCGGGCGCCGCCGCGCTCCCGGGCGCGGCCGGAGCCGTCCCCGGGCTTGTCATCGCCGCGCTCTCCGGGAGAGCGGGCGTTGAATGCCGCACGAGCTTGGCGCCCACCACTACTGCCACGCCGATCAACGCCACAGCTCCGGCCGCGAGCAGCCACGCGCGCCGTGGACGCACGCGCTGACCGCCGAACGTGCGCGACACGGGGTCGGCCGTCGCCGTGCGGGCGACCGGGCCCGTCGTATGGGCAAGTGTCGGCGCGTACGCCGCCGAAGTGGCCGTCGAAGTCGCCGTCGACTCGCCAGCGCTGCTGTTCGCCGACGCCTGGACGCCGGTGCTGCCGCCGCCGTCCAGCTCGAGCGCCGTCGCGAGCGCTTCAGTCAGCTCGCGCGCACTCTGGAAGCGATCTTCCGGCGCACGCGCGGCTGCTCTCTTCCACCATGCGTCCAGGCCCGCGGGCAACCCGTCGGCGGTCGTCGAAGGCGGTGGCGCGTCCTCGTAGATGATCTTGGCGAACAGGTCACCGAGCGCATCGCCTGAAAACGGAAGCCTGCCCGTGAGACATCGATACACGATGACGCCGAGCGCCCAGAGGTCCGAGCGCGCGTCGAGCTCCTGCCCGCGCGCCTGCTCCGGGCTCATGTAGAACGGCGTGCCGAGCACCACGCCGCTCCTGGTCTTTGGCGCGATGCCGGGCGAGCTGGTGTGCTTGGCAACGCCAAAGTCGAGCACCTTGACCGTGATCCCGTCTTCATCCTGCGTGACGAAGATATTCTCCGGTTTGAGGTCGCGATGAACGATCCCCGCGGCATGCGCCTTGGTGAGCGCGCGGCCCACCTGCTCTACCACAGTGTATGTTTCCGCCCTGCCGAGCGCGCCGACGCGCTCGAGGCGTCGCGCGAGGTCTTCCCCCTCGAGATACTCCATCGCGATGTACGGCGTGCCCTCGAACACGCCGTAGTCGAGGATGCCGACTACGTTGGGGCTCTTGATCCGGGCGGCTGCCTGGGCCTCGCGCTCGAAGCGCGAGCGCGCCTGGGGGTTCGCTCCGGCATCCTCCTCGATGAACTTCACGGCGCAGTCGACGTTGAGCGTGAGGTGCCGAGCCAACCAGACCGACCCCATCCCGCCTCGGCCGAGCAAACGCTCGAGGCGGAAGCGGTCGAAGATGACGACACCAGACTCAGGCTTCATTCTCGAGTGCGACAGAGCGTGAGCGTAACACGGGCCGTGCCCCGCGGTAGTCGACGGTCCCCGTGGGGTCGACGGTGCGCGCCTGGGTGGAGCCACAGCCCACGGGCGGCTGCCGCCGGCGGATCCCGGCGGCGCCACCCCGCGCAACGCGCACTTGCCGCATTTCGGCACGGCACGCCGCTTGCGGCTCAAGGCGTCGCCCTAGCGCGCGGCGCGGTACACCTTGCCGTCCGCTTCCCAGTACACGTCGGTCGCGTCGACGGCGAGCGCGGACGGGTGGAACTTCCCGACCGCGTAGCTGTGCGTTTCGCCCGTGACGAGGTCGAGGTTCCCCAGTTGCGCGGGCGGGTCGCCGGTCCAGTCCTGGGCCCAGAAAGCGGACTGTCCAGCGAGCTGGAGGCGGTCGACGGCGTCCATGATGCGTCTGGGGTCGCCGCCCTGATCGGGCATGCGCACCAGGCGGTAGCGGCTGTCGAAATAGACGAAGCCGTTCTGCGCCGCGACGAACCAGGGGTCCTTGTTCGACGCATCGAAGAACACGGAACCGTCGCTCTTCGTGTAGCGGAGCAGGTCCGTGTCTTGTTGCGGCGGCCCGCAAGAATCGAAGATGCATGTGCTCCAGGTCGTGTCGACGAAAGCGGCCCACACATGGGCGGGGGTGATTGCGATGCTCTGCGTGACGTAGGCGCCCTTGTCGTCCGGGTCGCTTGCGAGCTCGGTGAGCGCGCCGCCGCTCTTCGGGATCACGCCGAGCAGCACGTCGGCGCCTGGCGAGCCCAGGTACAGCTTGTCGCCATCGATGGCGAGCGCCGGCGACATGCTACCGTCGGGGCTCTGGACAAGCGCCTCGACGGGCCCTCCCATTGCCGGAACGCGGTAGACGGCGCTCATCGTGCGGAAGTAGACGTAGCCCCCGTCGACAACGATCCCGCCCGCCGAGAAGTCGTCGGGCACCTTTGCGAGCGTCGCGGCGCTGCCGTCCGCCGTGGAGAGCGCCATGACCTGCACGCCGAGAGGGTCCGACAGGTCGTCGAGCACGTAGAGGTGACCCGCGCCGGTCGCGAGCCCCATGACGAAGTCGCTCTGTTCGCTGTACACGACGACGCCGTCGTTGTGCGTGTCGCTGTGCGGCTTGGGAGCAGGATCGCCACTACAGGCGGTCAGCGCCGCCGCGAGCAGCACGAACGCTGTACTCCTGAACGGCATACCCTACACAGAGCAACCCGCGTGCCACGCACAGCAGCCCCCCGGCGCGCCGCAAGTCACTGATTCCATATAGCGCAAGCGTGAGACCTGCGTAGTTGTAGGGTCGGCCGGAGCGAAACGGTCTGCGCGGTTTCGCACGTCCGGACCCGGCGGCGGCCTACTCCGCGCGCAGCGGATCGCGCCAGCTCGAGCCGGAGCCGCCCATCACCGCGTCGGTCTCCAGATCGTCCGCCAGCCGGTTCATGCCATGCGGGTCGATACCCGGCGCGCGCGGGCGCGGCGCGAGCGCTAGAAGGCCTTGAGCCCCTGCGTCACCGCCGTCTTCCACACCTTGGTGGCTGCGGCGTCGGTGTCGAGCGTGTAGTCGCAGGTCGACCATGCGACGTCGAAGTACGCGGCGTACACCGGCGGATCGTTCCGGCTCTTCCAGTACTTGATCGCGTTCGTCAGATACTGGGCGCGGCCGTTGGCGTTGCCTTGCACCGCGCACGAGCCGAGCTCACCGATCGCCCAGGGCTTGTTGTGCTGCTCGGCAAAGTCGATGACCTTGCCGAACTGCGTCGCCGGATCGTAGAGCGTGCCTTTGGACGCC
This sequence comes from uncultured delta proteobacterium, assembly GCA_963826085.1. Lineage (GTDB taxonomy): Bacteria > Myxococcota_A > Polyangia > Polyangiales > Polyangiaceae > CAWDXG01. The sequence goes on from CAWGVN010000001.1 coordinate 2,644,893, forward strand.
CCGCCGTTGTACGCATCCACGCCGAACACGTCGATGATCGAGTCACCCGGGTACATGCCGTTCGGGCCGGTGAGCGGCCGGTTCGGCGCGATGTTCGGGCGCATCGAATACTCCATGATGATGAGCGTCGCGTAGATCTCGAGGTTCGGGCGCGTGGCCTTGACACCGTCGGCGATGGCGCGGATGTGCGCCCACGCGCTGCGGTAGTCGCTGGGCGTGAAGACGTGCGTCTTGTAGAGCTCGTCATCCGGCTCGTGCCAGTACGTCCAGTACACGGGGTGATTGTCCTTGATGCCCTGGAAGAAGCTCTTCAGCGCAGCGTCGTCCTTGCCGGCGAGCACGTCGGTCGGCGGGTACTTGAACGAATACGCCGAGGCCGCGCTGTGCTGCACGTCGAGTGCCTGGTACGTGTTCAAGAACGGATCGACGCCCTTCGCGTTGTCGTAGGAACGCGTGATCTCGAGGCCGCCGAACTGCTGGAGGAGCGCGCCCATGCGCGTCGCGTCGTGCGGATTGAACGCCGCGCCGAACAGCGTCTCGCCGGCACCGCTGCCCGCCGCACCACCGCTGCCGGCCGCACCTGCGCTGCCGCCGGCGCCCGACGCACCACCCGTGCCCGCGTCGCTGCCGCCGCTGCCGGCCGAGCCACCGCTCGCACCCGTGCCCGCGCTGCCGCCGCCCGCGCCGCCGCTCGCACCCGCGCCGCCGCCTGACGTTTCCACAGCGGCATCCGGCGCACCCCTGGACGAGCTCGAGCTCGAACCACACCCGGCAGACAGAGCTATCGCCAGAGCCACTGCGGGCGTCGAGTACCACTTCGGGAGCGAACGCATCTCGCGATGCTGCCAGCGCCTCCGGCGCGGCACAACCCGGAGCGCGACAACGCGCCGGGGCCAGGGCCACGAAGCAAGGGAAGAGCCTCTGCCGACAATTGCAGCTGGCTGGGCTCCCATAATGCACGCAATCACGCAGTTTTCCGGCCGGTTCTCGCTGGAATCGACCCACTCGCTTCCCTGCGGTTATCGCCGCGGCGGCGTCACGCAAAGGAGCGCTGCCATGTTATGGTTCGCGTAGGCTTGGCGTGGAGGAGAGTATGAGCACACGGGGACTCGGGGTTGTTGCGTTTGTGTTGGTTGGATCCTTGCTGTTCGGATGCGACGGTGGTTCGAAGCCGAAGAAGCATCCCATCGGCAGCGGAGGAGCCAGCAGCGGCGGCACGGGCGGTAGCGCAGGCACGGGCGGCGGCGCAGGCACGGGCGGCAGCGCCGGGACCGACGGCGGCGCAGGCACGGGCGGCAGCGCCGGGACCGACGGCGGCGCAGGCACGGGCGGCAGCGCCGGGACCGCGGGCACCGGCGGCGCCGGCGGCGCGGGAACGGGGAACATTATCGTGGTCTCGCGCGCCAACGACGGAACCATTGCGAGCTCCGGTGCGAACGACGCGCTCGCCGTCAGCAATGACGGCCGCTACGTGGTTTTCGAAAGCGCGGTGAAGGACCTCGTGTCGCCGACGCTGACCCGTACGTGGAACTTCTTCCTGCGTGACATCACTTCCGGAACAACGAAGGCCGTGCACCTGACGAGCACGGGCGCCGAGCCCAACGGCGATATCATCAACACCTTCACCGCCGGACTGAGCGACGACGGCCGCTACGTGGCGTTTGTTTCTGCGGCCACGGATTTCGTCGGAAACGACGCGAACGGCGTGCCGGACGTCTTCCGCAAGGATCTCAGCACGGGAGCGCTCGTCCGCGACGACGAGAGCAGCACCGGCGTCGAAGCGGAGGTCGGCGCCAAGCAGCCCGTCGCCATGACTGCCACCGGCGACGCCGTGTTCTTCGACACCGATTCGACCAACATCAACGACTCCGGCGCGGATACCAACGGCAAGCGGGACATCTACGAGAAATCGTCGTCGGGGAGCTGCACGCAGGTGAGCCTCGCCAACGACCAGTCGCAAGCCAACGACGACCAGGATACCTTCGGCATCAGCTCCGATGGGCGCTACCTGGCCTTCGCTTCCGTCGCGACCAACCTCGTGGCGAACGACACCACCGCCGGCTACGACATCTACCTCCGCGATACCTCCACCAACTCGACTATCGTCGTCTCCACCGATGCGTCGGGCACGCAGGCACCCGACAACCCCACGAATCCGGTGGTCAGTGACGACGGTCGCTACGTCGCCTTCCTGCTGATGACCTACAGCGGTTGGGTCAACAACTGCGACGGCGGGCCGCGCGTGATGCTCAAGGACCTGAGCACGGGTTCGATTACCTGTGTGGACGCCCGCACCAACGGCACCACCGACGGAAACGCCGCAAGCGCCAACGTCACGATCTCGCGCGATGGCCGCTACCTCGCGTACACCTCCGCGGAGCAGGACATCGTTGCCGGGTGCAACAACGGGAACAACCAGGTCTACGTCGTCGATATCGCCACCGGCAAGACGGCGTGCCCCGTGAAGGAGCTCAACGGCAATCCCGTATTCGACGCCAAGCAGCCGATCCTGAGCGGTGACGGCAAGTACATCGTCTTCCTCTCGGGCGATCAGAACCTCGTCACCGACACCATCCCCGCTTCGAGCAGTCAGTCGTTCCGGATCGACAATCCATTGTGGGCGCCCTGAGAGGCGGCGCCCCTTGCGCGGCGCTCCGCGGGCACCTACGAGAGCGACATGTTCCGGCGCCCGCGCATGCTGGTGACGGCGACCGCGCTGGCGTTCGCCTGCTCGTTGACCGGCTGCGATCGGCACCACGCGGCGTCCACAGATGCGGCGACGGAACGCGCGGAGACAGTGCAGGTTCCGGCGGCTCTGCGCATCGCGCGGGGGCTCGACACGCTGTCAGTCGAGCTGGATCCGGACCTGTTGGCGAAGACGACGGTGCATGTGGCGCCTGGACGGACGGTGGGTGTGGCGTACACAGCGCGCGTGTTCGAGCGAGGCAAGACGCGGCTCGAAAGCGAGCGGCACGGCTACGTGCCGGGACAAGGCTTCAACCTCGGCACGCTGGTGTGGCGCACCGGAAAGGACAGCCTGCCGCAGTCGGGAAGGAAGTACCTGGTGGAAATGAAGCTGATGCTGTTCGAGACCGACGTGAAACCCGGTCCGCACTGGAACCCCCGCGCCGGTCGCTTCCACGTGCTGTTGGAAAAGACGCTGCGCCAGGCGGAGGAGTGACCACGTAGCGCCGGCCGTGAGGGCGATCACACGCGCCCCGCAGCACATTGACGTTGCTCAACGCCGTCGGCGCGAACGCCGCGGCTCAATCCCTGAGCGGACGTCCCTGCGCGTCGGTCACCTTGCCCGTCAGCATCATGATGCCGTCGATCGTCGGCCACAGGCTGCCGATGCCGCACGTCAGCCAACAGACGGCGATCTGCGCGATCGCGATACCGATGTGCCCGGTGTAGAAACGGCCTGCGCCGAAGATTCCCGCGAAGATCTGGAGCAGACCCGCGACCATCTTCTGCTTGTCGGAGAACGGCAAGCCGGTGACGGGATCGACGCCAAAGGGCGCAGCCGCGGACGTCATCGGCGCCGCTCCCGGCGGCGGCCCGTAGCCCGGAGGTCCAAAGCCCGGCGCCGGTCCGTAGCCCGGCGCCGGTCCGTAGCCGGGCGGCGGCGCGTAGCCCGGTGGAGCGCGAAAGCCCGGCGGCTGCCCGCCGCCCGGAGGAGGATACCCGCCGCCTACCATGACGCGGGCGAGTATACGCCAAACGCCGGCGCGCCAGGCGCCGCTCGTCTCCGTGCAGCGCGGACGCCTGGGGCTGAACCTTCGCCTAGTCGTGCAGGTGCCGCCTTCGCGCCGTCCGCCGCCGGATGTTGATCCAGCGGATGGTCGGGTAGGCGGCGAGCAGGGTGCCGGCGACGACGAAGATCCACCACCCCACGGGGATCCACTTGGCGAGGTAGAGTGCCATGCCCATGCCCCACAGCCACCCGGACGCCACCCACAAGTCGACATCGACCACACGCAGATGCCCGAACGCAGGATCTCGCGAGACGTAGAAGCGCGTCGCGCGGCGGACCAGGGACGCGTTCTCGGCCTGGGGCGTGCGGCCGTCGATGACCGCTTCCACGTCCTCGGCCAGCGCGCGCACAGAGGCGTAGCGGTCGGCGGGATCGAGCGCCATCGCCTTGTCAACCACCGCCGCCAGCGACGGCGAGATGCCGGGCACGCTCTTCTCCAACGCCGGATACTGCCCCGCCAGCGCCTGCACCAGGATCGCCCCCGGCGTGGGGCCGTCGTAGGGTCGTTTGAGCGCCACCAGCTCGTACAGGATGACGCCCAGCGTGTACACGTCCGAGCGCGCGTCCAGCTGTTCGCCGCGCGCCTGCTCGGGCGACATGTACTCGGGAGTGCCGGCGCTGTTGTCCGCCATGCCCTCGGGCATGACCTCCCGCAGGTGCTCGCCGTCGTCGCCGGGCAACGGCACGGCGAGCCCCCAGTCCATCAAGAGCACCTCGCCGTGCTCGCCGAGCATCACGTTGGCCGGCTTCAGATCGCGGTGCAACACGCCGCGCGAGTGCGCAAACATGATCGCGTGACATAGCTGCAGGAAGAGCCGGAGCCGGCGCGGCAAGGGCAGATCGCGCTCGAGCTCCTGGTCGCCCGCCGCCAGCTTCTCGATCACGGTGTCCAGCGGTGTGCCGAGCACCCGCTTCATCGTGAAGTAGAGCTGCCCGTCGCTGGAGACCCCGAGATCGTGCACGGGCACGATGTTCGGATGATCCAGATGCGCGCTCACCCGCGCTTCCCACAGGAACTGCCGCACCAGCGGGGGCCTCACGCAGAGCTCCGGGTGCATGTGCTTCACCGCCAGATCCCGCATCAGATCCGCGTCCCACACCAACTCCACGAAGCCCATCCCGCCCTCGCCCAGCACGCCTCGCGGCCGATAGCGTGCCTGCTCGCGCGACACCGGCGGAGCAGCGGCAGCGCCGTTGTCCTTCGCCGGAGCGACCAGCGTGGCCGCCTCGCCGTCCGCCGAAGGCGCTACCAGCGTGGCCGCCTCGCTGTCTGCCGACGTGGGCGCGCTCTCCGGGCCCGTGCCCGGCCGCGTCGCGACGTCCGGCGGCTCCACAACCTGCCCGCCGACGGCAAGCACCGTGCTCGCCGCACCCAGCATGCCGCGCCGCTCGCTCATCACCGCGAGCGTAGCAACCCGCCCGACGCTCGTCACGCGAGCGTGCGCTCATTCGCGTTTGCTTCTATCGTGCTCTCCTTGCCGTCGTCGCCTGCCCGTCGCCTTTCCAGATATCTGCCCGTGCTCTTCGGCGCGGTGGTGGTGCTGGTCTACCTGCCTTCGCTCCCGGGCGGGTTCCTCAACCTCGACGACCCGTGGCTCATCCAGCACAACGCCCTGCTCGTCGGGGGCGGCCATGCCCTCGTGCGCATCTGGACTGATCTGTCGCGAAACACGCGTCTCGCGCTCGGAGCCGAGTATCTGCCGCTGCGAGACACGAACATGTGGCTCGAAGCGCACCTGTGGGGCCTCGAGCCCCAGGCCCTGCGCGCGAGCCAGCTCGCGCTGTACCTCGGTGCGGCGTTTCTCATACGCGGCGCGCTGCATCGCACGCTCGCCGACCGCCGCATCGCGGAAGTCGCAGCATGGGTGTTCGCCTTGCACCCGGTGCACGTGGAGTCCGTTGCCTGGCTGGCCGGGCGCAAGGACGTGCTGGCGCTCTTGTTCATCGCCGCCGCGCTGTTCGTGCACGCCGGCCGCTCGAAGCAGCGCTGGTGGCTCGTGCCGCTGCTCTTCTTGTGCGCCGCACTGTCCAAATCGATGGCCGTGGTCGGCGTGGGGCTCCTGTTCGCCCAGGATCTGCTGGCGGGTCGGCGCCTGGAATGGCGCACGTACGCGCTGACGCTGCTCGGCGCAGCGGGCGTGCTCGCCATCGATCTGCACGTCGGTCACCTCGTCGGCATGGTGCAGAGCCCGCCGGGCGGATCGCGCCTGACCACCGCGATGACCATGGGTCCGGTGTGGCTGCGCTACCTCGCCGAGCTCGCCTGGCCGCCGCTCTCGAGCATCGTGCACGACGTGCCCGTCCGCACTTCGTGGACCGCTGCCGGCGTGGCCGGCTATCTGCTGCTCTGCGCGTGGCTCGGCGCCGGCTTGTGGCTGTGGCGGCGGCATAGGCCGCTCTGCCTGGTCACCTTTCTGTGGTTCTTCGTGCCGCTGCTGCCGGTAAGCCAGGTGCTGTTCCCGCTGCAGAACCTGATGGCCGATCGCTACCTCGTGCTGTCGGTGATGGCGCCCGCGCTGGCTCTCGGCGCGCTCGCCGCGCGCTGGCCGAGACCGGGAGGACTGGCCGCGCTTGGTGCGCTGGTCGCACTCGCCGCTCTCACGACCGAGCGCGCCGCCATGTTCGCCTTCAGCGAATACGTGTTTGCCGACGCGACCGCCAAGACCCACACCTCGACGCTCGCTCCCTACCAGCTCGGCATGGCCCTGGACGAATGGCACCAGCGGGAGAAAGCGCGGCTGGCCTTCGAGGAAGTGCTGCGGCGCAACGGCGGTCGACCGACCGAGGCCGCGCGCCGCGCCACCAACAATCTGTCTCTCATCCTGGTGCACGACAACCAGCTGGCGCAGGCCGAGCGCCTGCTCCGCCGCGGGCGGAAGCTGTGGCCGGGCGACCCCCAGGTGCTGGGGATCTGGCCGAGGTGGTGGCGCGCCGCGGCCGCAAGGCCGAAGCGCGGCGCCTGTACGACGAGCTCGTGCGCCGCTTCCCCAACGATGCGGCAGCGATCAAGAGCTACACCGACCGCTACGGTCATCCCCCACCTCGACAGGGCGCACCGGGCGGGGTTAAGACTGCCCCTCCCGACAAGACCACGGAGGGCCCACGATGACACCACCGCTCGAAGCCGAATGGCCCAGCTTCCACGGCGTCCCTGAAGAAGAAAATCTGGCGCTCTCGCGCCCGCAAGGCCAGGAGCTCGCCAAGTGGATCTGGTGGGACGGCGAGATCCGCGAAGCCGAAGCGCAGAGCGTGCACTACTACTCCAACGCGCTGCACTACGGCACGGCCGTCTTCGAAGGTATCCGCGCGTACCCGACGGACAGCGGCCCGATCCTGTTCCGCCTGCGCGATCACATCGATCGCCTGCTCGCGTCGGCGTCGCTCTACGGCATGAAGTTGCCGTACAGCTCCGACCAGCTCTTCCAGGCTGCTATCGACGTGACGCGCAAGAACGAGATCGAGAACGGCTACCTGCGCCCGCTCGCCTTCTTCGGGCGCGGCCCGATCGATCTGAAGCCAAAGCGCGAGTGCGACGTGCGCGTGTTCATCGCGGCGCGCGGGCTCGGCAGCTTCCTCGGCGAGAACGCGCTGAGGAACGGAATCCGCGTCACCGTCTCCAGCTGGCGCAAGTTCCACCACACCATGCTGCCGACCATGGCCAAGGCCAGCGGCCACTACGCCAACAGCGTGCTCGCCGCTCACGAGGCGATGGACCGCGGCTTCGACGACGCCATCCTCCTGAACCAGGACGGCACGGTCGCCAACGCCACCGGCGAGAACATCTTCTTCATCAAGAACGGCACGCTCTTCACCAACGACGAGAGCTCGTCCATCGTGCCCGGCATCACACGCGACTGCGTGCTGGCCATTGCGGCGGAAAACAACGTGCCCGTCACCATCCGCCCCTTCACCCGCGAGGAGCTGATGCGCGCCGACGAGGTGTTTCTGACGGGCACCGCCGCCGAGGTCACGCCCGTGCGCGAGATCGACGGCCACGAGCTGTCGACCGGCAAGCGCACCTTCGGCGCCCTGTTCCAGCGCGCCTACCTGCGCGCCGCCACCGGCAAGGACGAGCACCACAAGGAGTGGCTCACGCCCGTGTAGCTGTTGGCTGTCGGCTGCCAGCCGTTAGCCAGAATCGCTAGCGGCGCTGACGTTGGCGGACCGCGTGTGTGCCATGCTCAGCGTGCTCATCCGACGGTGCTCATGAGGTCATGCGCCGCCACACGTCTCCCCCGTCTGCGCGCAGCCGCGAAGCGGCGAGCACAGACTTGGGGGAGACCGCAGGCGAAGCCTGCGAGTGGGGGCAACCCGACAGGTACCAGAGCAGGCGCGCCCCACCCGTCCCCGCAGCCCACAGCCGACGGTCACGGCGCGGGGAATTTCGACGCTTGATTGCGCGCCAAGCGCGCGAGGTGTGCGCTCCTACGCGGGGCGCGTTCCCACGATCTCGAGCGTCGTCGTGTGACCCGGACGCATTGCGCCGTCTTTCGGCGCGTAACGCACCTGCGTCACCTTCCCGGGCTCGACCACGAGCTTGATCGAGTTCTTGTTGAAGATCTTGCCCATCGTCTTGCTGGCGACGCCGATGCGGCCGTACATGGCCAGGCCAAGCTCGTGCTCGCCGGGCTCGCACTCGAGGAAATGCGCTTCGTACAGGGGCTCCTCGTGGCTGTCACCATCCAGCGTGATCTCGACTTTCATGTTGTCGGCGAGAACCTTGCCCACTCCATCCAGGTGAAGCGCGTGCAGGAGCTTGCCGATGTTCTTCTGCCCCGGCGACATCCCCGCCTGGATCTCGATACCCGTCTTCCCCGCTGTGCCGTCCATCCGTGCCCTCCAATTGGACGCCCACACTATCACCGGTTCAGCCCCCGCACACGCGCGTCGGAACGGGGAAGCGAGGCGCGATCTCGGCCGCGCCGGGGGATGTTGCACGGGCCCTCGTCGTTCGAGACCCCGGCGCTGGAACCCGGGGGCGCATGGCGGTAGCATGCCGCCATGCTCGACGACATGAACCGGGACCAGCGGCTCTTGTTGATGAAGTTCGTGTGCGCATTCGCGTGGACGGATCTCGAGATCCGTGATTCCGAGCGGAACTTCGTGAATCGTCTGGTCAAGCGCCTCGAGCTCGACGAAGCGGACCGCCAGCAGGTAGAAGAGTGGCTGAGCGTGTCGCCCGCTCCCAGCTCGATCGATCCCTCGCGCATCGCGCCCGAGCACCGTCGCACCTTCCTTGAAGCGGCGCGCGCCGTGGTCTACGCCGACGGCGAGGTCGACAGCGAGGAGCGCGAGCAGCTCGACAAGCTCCGCGACGCGTTGGGCGACGGCTGAACGCGCTAGGCGGCGTCTTCCACCAGCACCGGTTTGGCCTGCGCGCCGTCCGCCGAGAGCGTGATGGCGACGTGATGGCGCACGCGGCGTCCTTCGCGCTCGAAGATGCGCGGCACGCGCGCAGCGTTGACGTAGAGGACGCCGCTCTGGTCGAGCTGCCAGCGGCGCTCGCCGCCACCCTTGATGGCGTGGTGCATGTGGCCGGCCAGCACGGCCAGCACGCGGCGACCGGAGCCCCGTGCGTGCTCCACGGCCAGCCGCAGGTCCTCGTCGCCGAAGTCGCCTTCCTCTTTCCTGAAGTCGCAGCCCCAGATGTCCGCGCGCCCCGCGCCGAGGCCGCTCGGTCCGTTGTGCGCGAGGAACAGCACGCGCTTCGATTCGCAGGCGTCGACCAGCCCGGAGAGGCGCGCGGCCGATGCTTCGATGCTCGAGACGTTGAAGCGCTCCCGGATGTGCGGCTCGAACGAGATGTAGGATCCGCCCATCGCGTGGGGACGCCCTACGACGAGACTGACGTGCTGGTCGCGAAAGCGGAGCTCGTGGCGGCTGTAGCCACACAGCGGCACGGGCGACAGCGCGTCCGCGAGCTCGTCGCACAGCCGGCCCTGCCCGATGCCCAGGATCTGTGCGAGCCGCGGGCGGCGTGCCACTTCGGCGGCCAGGTGCGGAAGCCGGACGGCGTCGTGGTTGCCGGCAATGACGAGCGCCGGGCGCGTGAGCCGGGCAATGCGGCGCGCCACGTCGAGGGCGCCGTGGTTGGCGTAGCCGGCCAGGTCCCCGACGAACAGCAGCTGGTCGTAGCCAGAGTCGTTGAAGTACGCGACGTCGTCGTCGGTGAAGCGCAGGTGCACATCACCGACCAGCGCGATGCGGATCTCGTCCGACATCTCCCCGATGCTGGCGCTGGCGGTGTTTCGGGCGGATATCGCCGGAGTTGCGCCGCTACTTCTCGGCGACCGCGTGGCCGGGCGCGTTGTGGCCCATGTCGATGATCTCGGCGCGGTACAGGAGCTTGCCGTCGGCCGTCGAGAGCTCACCTGCCACGTCGCGACCGGGCACGGCTTTGCTGGTCACGACGCTCAAGGTGGCGGGCTTGTCGCCGACCAGGACCTTGTAGCGGGTCTTCTCGCAGTCGAGCTCCTTCTTGCCGATCAGGCAGGTCTCGGCCTTCTTGCCCAGCGAGGCGACGTTGTCGTCCGCGGCGAAGACGGTTTGATCCATCATCGCGTTGTAGGCTTCGATATCGCTCGGGATCGCCTTGTCGCCCTCGTAGCGGATCACGCGCGCGATGCGGCCGGTGTCCACGTCCCGCTTCACTCGCAGGTGCTCGCTCTTCTTGCCGGCGTCGAGCGTGTAGTCGATGACCTGGAGATTGCCCTTCTGGGCGACGATCCGCTCGGTGAGCGTCATCGGCTCCTTGCTGAACGAACCGGAGAAGCGCTGCACGAAGTAGTCGCCCACCTGATCGGCCGAGGCGGTCTTTGCCGGAGCGTCGTCGGACTTCGCGGCCTTCTTCTTCTTGGTGTGCTTGGCGGTCTTCGGCTTGGCGCTGGCCGCGTTCTTCGGTGCGGGCGTGGCTGCGCCGCCGCAGGCCGACACCAGGAGGGAAACGGTGGCGAGGAGTGCGAGCTTCTTCATGCCTTCGCTCCTGCTCAGAGAGCGGCAGCAACGGCCAAGTTCTGTGCAGCTACCGAGGCAAAACGCTACGCTCCGGCGCCAGCTCGGGGCTGCTGCGCAGTGCTAGCCGTTGTCGGGGAGACGCCCTGCGGCGCTCGCGGTGAGAGCGTCCGGGTCGGACATCACGACCTCGCCCAGGCGCAGCCGGCCGAGGATCTTCTCGGCGAGGCGCGGAGCGCCGGCGGCGGCGCCCGTGGCCGCGGCGGACGCGCCGAGCGCGGTGGCCCATCCGAGCGGACCGAGCGGACGGCAGCCGAAGAAGTGGCTGATCCCCGGCGTCTGGACGATGCCGGCGAGCAGCGCGGCCGAACCGACACCGGTGATCACGACGGGGCGGCTGAGACCGCCGGAAGCGATGGTCTGCCCGAGCTGGGTGCCGACCAGCGCGACGAGCCCGATCGTGCGTGCGCGTTCGGCGCTGCCGGTGAAACGCCCGATGAGCCACGCGCTGCCCGCGCCGAGCGCGGTCACGGTCGCGCGCGAAGCGATGTCGCGGTTGAGCGGCCTGCCGAGCGATGCGTCGGGACCTTCCGTAGCGAGCGACGCGAGCGTGCCTTGCGACGGCGGGCGCAGCGCGATGGCCATCGCCGGCGCCACGTCAGTCAGCAGGTTGACGAGCAAGAGCTGGCGCGCGTTGAGCGGCGAGCGGCCGTCGAGGAGACCGGCAGCGAGCGTGAAGCCGATCTCGCCGAGGTTGCCGCCGATCAGAATGGAGACGGCGTCGCGCACGGACGCCCACATCGCGCGGCCCTCGACGATGGCGTCGACCAGCGTCTCGATGCGTTCGTCGGTGAGCACCACGTCCGCGGCGCCGCGGGCCGCGGCGGTGCTGTGCTCGCCGATGGCGACGCCGACATTCGCAAGGCGGATAGCGGGCGCGTCGTTGGCGCCGTCACCGACCATGGCGACCACCCGACCGGCACGCTGCAACGCGCGCACCACGCGCACCTTCTGCGAGGGCGTAACGCGCGCGAACACGGAAACGCGGTCGATCCGGCGATCGAGCTCGCCGTCGCTCATGGCGCCCAGCTCCGCACCGGTCAGCACCAGCTTGCCGCGCAGCAGATCGAGATCGCTGGCAATCGCCTCGGCGGTGCTCGGATGGTCTCCGGTGATCATGACCGTGTACACGCCGGCCTGCCTGAGCCGCTCCAGCGCCAGCGCCGCCGAAGGACGGACCGGATCGCTGAACGCAAGGAAACCGAGGAAGGACAGACCCATCAGCCGCGAGGGATCGAGGCGGTCATCGGGGCCAACCGAGCGTTCCGCGACGGCGAGCACGCGCAGCCCGCGGCGCGCCAGATTGGAGGCTGCGGTGTGCAGCGAGCGCTGCGTGTCCTCGTCGAGCGGCGCGCGATCGTCGCCGCGGCCCCAGCGCGTGCAGCGCGGCAGGATGGCCTCGGGGGCGCCCTTCACGCTGAGCAGCGAGCCTTCGTCGACTTGACCGAGCACGGCGTGGTAGCCGCGCCCGGCTTCGAACGGCAGCTCCGAAGCACGCTGCCAGCCCTCGGCGCCGAAGCCCGCACGCACCATCACCACCCCTGCGGCTCGCAGCAACGCCGCGTCGGTGGGATCGCTGCGCGCCTCGGAGCGCCGGGGATCGGGCGTGGCGCGCAGCGCGGCGGCCAGCACCTCGCGCCGCGCCTGCGTCAGCTCCAGGATGGGCTCCTCGGTCCGGCCGTCGGACACGCTACCGAGCTCGATGCGGCCCTCGGTGACGGTGCCGGTCTTGTCGACGCAGATCACGTCGACACGTCCTAGCGCCTCGATGCTGCGCGCGTTGCGCACCAGCGCGCCGCGCCGCGACAGCCGCTCGGCAGCCGCGAGCTGGGCGGCTGTGGCCAAGAGCGGCAACCCCTCCGGCACCGAAGCAACGGCCAGGCTGACGCCGGCGCCCACCAGCTCGTCCAGCCTCCGCCCGCGCAGGAGCCCTGCGCCGACGAGTCCCACGCCGGCTCCGAGCGCGACCGGCCCGGTGAGGTCGATCAGCGAGCGGAGCCGTTGCTCGACGCCGCTCTGCACGGGGTTGGGACCGGCGGTGCGCGCCCCACGCTGGGCTTCCGTCTCCTCGCCGACGGCGATCACCACGGCCAGCGCGCGGCCCGCGGCAATCGACGTGCCCTCGTAGACCATCGACGTGCGATCGGCGACCTCGATCTCGTAGGACGGCGCCGCGCTCTTCGGCACGGGAAGCGATTCGCCGGTCAGGCTCGAAGCGTCGACCTCGAGCGACTCGGCCTCGACGATGCGGCAGTCGGCGGGAACGACATCGCCCGGCTCCAGCACCACTACGTCGCCGACGACCAGCTCCGCGGCGTCGATGTCGCGCTGGATGCCGCCCCGCCGCACGTGCGCGCGGCGCTTGGCGGTGCGCGCGAGATCGCGGATGGCCCGCTCCGTGCGGAAGCGCTGGATACCACCGACCAGCGCGTTCAGCACCACGACGCCTCCGACCATTCCGGCGTCGGTCATGGATCCGACGACGGCGGAAAGGCCCGCGCCAGCGGCGAGCAGCGGCGCCAGCGGGTTGAACAACTCGTCCGTGACGGCCTCTCCGAGCTCGACCAGGGCGGGCTTGTCGGGCGCGCTCGGATGGGCGCGCTCGGCCACACTGTGGCGGGTCAGGCCGCGCTCGGAGCTCTCCAGGCGGCGCAGGACGCCATGCGGATCCAGCGCGTGCCATGGCGTGCGATCACGCGGGGCGGGGAGCGCCCGGCGCGCCAGCGAGGCCGAGCCGCGCACGCCGTTGGCCATGGAGACGAGCGTCGCGGTGTTGACCACCGTGATCACGCGACGCGTGGTCATGGGCAGAAGCCCGCCGGCCGACACGATCGCGCCGAGCGTGGCGGCCCCGAGCGCGATGTTCACGCTCTGCTTGGCGATCTGGCGTGCGTTGACGCAAGCGCGGATCACGAAGCGCACGTCCGTCAGATCCTCTCCACACACCAGATGCGCGCCCCACGGCACCGGCTCCCCCGGGCGCGTGAGACCGATGGAGACGTCGGCGATGGGCAGCCCCGGCGACGCGCCCGTGCCCACAAGGCACACGGTGCGCCCCTCGCGCTGCAGGCGGCGGATGCCGCTCCGGAGCCCCTCGCCTTCTGGAATCACGTCGTCGGCGTTGAGCCCGTGCAGGACCGACTCGTCGCCTGCGGCGATCACGACGCGCATCTGTGCTTCGCGGGCAGCGCCTATGAGCTCGTCGATGCCGGTGCGGGGGATCAGGTTGATCTCGACAAGCGCCGCCACCTCGCCCGCCCGGGCCAGGCCGAGCACGAGAGCCCCACCGCGCGCCAGCTTGGCGCCCTGCTCTTCGAGCTCGTCGTCCACGAGCACGCCGAGCAGGCGTGGCGGCCCCAGCGACCAGCCGTCGCGGCGCTGGACTTCGATCGGGTGATCGGAGTCGAACAGCGACTCGGCCAGGCGGCGCGCCTGGTCAGCCTCGATCGATCCCGTCGTGAGCACCTCGCCGACCTTGAACTCGTCGCGCGAGACGAGATCGCCCTGCAACACCAGGCAGTCGAGGCGATCCAGCCGGCGGAGCGCGCCCGGGTCCTGGACCAGCACGCTTCGGCTGCCCAGCACGCGCCCGAGCTCCGCGGCGAACACATCGCGGCCGTAGCGGGCGGGCTTCGGCAGTCCGCCGAACAGCGCGGCGACAGCGCGCTGGAAGCTGCGCGTGGTGAGGAAGCTGACGCCGAAGCCGCCGAGCGAGACGATCCAGGCGCGGTCGGCGTATTCCTCGATCGGACCGCGCGGCAGCGGGCAGGGACGCGGCTCGATGCCGAGGTGGTCGGAACCGTGATCGATGGGCTCGCTGCACAGCTCGGGCTCGCGTTGCTCCCACACGCGGCGGCGCGAACGCGCTTCCTGAAGAAGCGCGCGCTTGTGCACCACATCCACGAACGAGCTGACCGGGCGCTGCGCGAAGCCCTGGGCGAAGGCCAGCGCCAGGCTCATCGCGAGGTCGGCGCGCTGCGGACCGAGCCGCTCGTCCAGCCCGCGGCGGAGGCGCGGCGAAGCGCGGAGGATGGCGAGCAGCGCGGCGCTGTTGCTGGCCACCGACGACGGGCTGAACACCGACAGGCGCAGGGCCGAGCCGATTGCAAGCCCGGCCAGGTCCGCGGCCAGCTCGACCAGCAGGCGTTCTTCCGGCTCGCTGTCCGCGGGATGCTCGCGGAGATCGTCGCCAAAGCCGGCCTGCTCGATGCGCGCCGTGCGCTCGGCGTCCTCGACCACGCGGGTCAGGTGCGCCAGCGTGTAGGCGTTGGGCTCGAACGCGATGATCACGCGGCGCGTGTGCGGGTTGACCTCGACCCAGCGCGCCCGCGGCATGCGCGCAACGGCGTCCTTGATCCGGCGCGTGAAGTCCTCCAGCTCCTCGCCGGGGATCTCGCGGAACTCGATGTGCGCTCGCGTGCTGCCGGCCCAGGCGCGGCGCGTGCGGTCTCCGAAGAGCTTGACCGCGGAACCGAACAGACTACCGAGACGCATGCCCCTTCCTTAATGACATATCTGGCGCTGGGACCGCGAAGACAATCGCCTCACAAGCCCCCGGATGCAGGTGTTGATGGCTCCGCGTCCCGGCCCCACCAGCCGCGGAACGAGTCCAGGCTAACGCGGCGGGCCTGGGTCCGCCACACCAAGGCGCGCGTTGTGCACGCCTGTCCAGGCCGGCTAGCGCCGACCTCAGCCACAAACGCTGTAGCCGGGCAGGATCTGGCTGCTGTGACAGCTGAGGTTGTTCGTGCACTGCGAGCTGTCGTGACAGAACTCGCGCTGGTACTGATTGTAGTCGCACGTGGTGGCGCAATGCACCTGGTCGTACACGGTCCGCGGACCTTGGCTGGTGTTGATCTGGACCACCTGTCCGCAACACACCTGGCCCGACGGGCAGTCCTCGGGTCCGTCGCAGTACAGATCGGTGCTAGGTGAGCACTGGGTCCCCACGGGGTTGCACGCTGGCTGCTGGCCGTTGATGTAGTGGCAGCAGAAGTCGCTTGGGGTGTTGCACGAGGAAGAGCCGCACGCGACCTTCGAGTCGGTAGTTCCGCCACCGCTGCCACCGCTGCCGCCGCTGCCGCCGCTGCCGCCGAAGCCGCTGCCGCCGCTGCCGCCGAAGCCGCTGCCGCCGCTGCCGCCGAAGCCGCCACCGCCCGCACCTGAACCGCCTGCACCGCTACCGCCGGTGCTGCTGCCACCGCCGGTGCTGCTGCCGCCGCCGGTGCTGCTGCCGCCGCCGGTGCTGCTGCCGCCGGTGCCGCTGCCGCCGCCGGTGCTGCTGCTGCTGCCGCCGGTGCCGCTGCCGCCGGTCGCACCCGAGCCGCTGCCGCCGTGCGCACCGCTGCCACCGCTCCCCGACGTCTTGCCCCCCGATCCGTACAGGTCGCCGTTGGACGAGCCGCCGCAGGCTGTCATCGCGGCGATCGCAAGGACGGATCCAGACACGAAGAAGGCGAAGGTTCGGCGGTTCATGGTTGGCCCCTGGCGATGCCGCGCGCCGGCGGAGGAAGGCGTAGAGACTAGCACGCTCGCAGGTCCGGCAGCCGTTATGCGAGGCGCGCGAAAATGTGCAGTCGCGCCGTAACGGCTTCCAGCTTCCAGCTTCCAGCTTTCAGCTGTCAGCCATCGGCTGCCGGGGCTCGTCCTGTTCGCCTCGCGGCGCCGACAGCGCGGATCAGGGGGCTGGGTCCGCGGCCGCCTGGGCGCCGCCTTCGAGCAGCTCGGCCACATCCGGAGGCAGCTTCGTCCCGCCGACCAGCAGTTCGGCGAAGGTCTTTTTGCGCGAGCGGCCTACGGCGGCGTGACAGGTGGCGCCGCTGCCGTACATGGAGAACATGCCGGTCGCCCAGGGCACACCGGACCGCGAACAGGCGTGCCGGGCCTCGTTCAACATGCGCAGACCGACTTCGAAACAGTGGTCGAGCGCCTGGGGCGAATCGCCGAGCAGCGTCTTGGCAAATCGCTCGCGCGCCGCCCTGCTGGCGCGAATGCGGTCGCGCTCCTCCTCCGGCAACCACATCGCCTGTCGCGGGCCCTGGTCGAGCGCAACTTGCAACAGACACGCCTCGCCCGCCGGCCCGCGTCCAAGAGGCGGATAACCGAACTCGACGTCCTCTCGCAGACCGGACTCGTGCAGCGCCACGGCCAGCGCAGCCAGCGCGAGATCGCGCTCGCTTCCCGGCCATCCCATGGGGCGGCAATCCGCGAGCGGCGCGCCGTCCGGAGCCTGGCAGCTCGCCAGCCGGTGCGTGGTACCGGCCAGCGCCTTTGCGATGCGCATGTAGCGACGGATCGCCGCCTCGCGCGTCTCGACCCGAACCCAGGCGTGGCGCGCCGCGTTCCAGCGCGGCGCGCGGCAGAACGCGCTGGGATCCGCGCACACCGGCTTGAGCGCGCAGGTGGGATCTTGTGGATCGCCGCCGCACGCCGGCAACGCTTCGTAGGAGTAGGGCGAGTGTCCGGGCGGAGCGTGCGCGATGGCAAGCGCCAGCACGGTCCGCGCCAGCGGCCCAAGAGTCACGAGAGAGGACATGGTTCTTTGCTACGAGCCTGGCCCCCCTTGGGAGGGGCTAGACGAGGCGCTTGGCCCACTTGAGCTTGTCGTGGCCGTACGGCGGATAGCGTAGCGACGGATCCACGTAGGTCGGCTTGTCGAGCACGCTCTTCTTGTGCGTGAAAGTGTCGAAGCTGGATTTTCCGTGATAGGCGCCCATGCCGCTCGCGCCGACGCCGCCGAAAGGCAGCTCGGGAACCCCGAGGTGCGACACGGCATCGTTTACGCAGGCGCCGCCGGAGCTCGTACGCGACAGCACGCGCCGAGCATGCTCCTTGTCCTTGGTGAAGACGTACAGAGCCAGCGGCTTGGGTCGCTCGTTGATGAACTGGATCGCCGCATCCACGTCCTTGACCGTGAGCACCGGCAGGATCGGTCCGAAGATCTCGTCGGCCATGACCGGCGAAGACGGATCGACGTTACGCAGCACCGTGGGTGCGATGTACTTCTCCGACACGTCCGTCTGGCCGCCTACGACCTTCTCGCCGCTGTCGAGCAGGCGCGAGAGCCGCGCGTGGTGGCGCTCGTTGACGATGCGCGCGTAGTTCGGACTCTGCTTCGGATCCTCGCCGTAGAAGTCGCGCACCGCGGCCCGCAGCCGCTCGAGCAACGGCTGCTCGACCGACTCGTGGACGAGCACGTAGTCCGGGGCCACGCAGGTCTGGCCGGCGTTGAACCACTTGCCCCACGCGATGCGGCGCGCGGCCACGTCGAGGTCCACGTCCCGGTCGACGATCGCCGGGCTCTTCCCGCCCAGCTCGAGCGTAACGGGCGTGAGGTGCTTGGCCGCGGCTTCCATCACGATCCGGCCGACTGTGCCGTTGCCGGTGTAGAAGATGTAGTCGAAGCGCTGTGCCAGAAGAGTGGTGGTCTCGGGCACGGCGCCTTCGACGACGGCCACCGCGTCGCGGTCGAAGTACTTCGGAATCAGCTTCGCCATCAGCGCGGACGACGCCGGAGCGACCTCGCTCGGCTTGATCACGGCGCAGTTTCCGGCCGCCAGGGCGCCAACCAGCGGCGCGAGCGCGAGCTGGATCGGGTAGTTCCAGGGCGCGATGATCAGCACCACGCCGAGCGGCTCCGAGTAGACGCGCGCCTTGCCCGGCTGCACCGCCATCGGCGCCTTCACCTTCTTCGGCTTCATCCACTTGCGCAGGTGCTTGATGGCGTAGTTCACGTCGCCCATCATGAAGCCCGTCTCGCCGAGCCAGGCCTCGAACTCCGGCTTGCCGAGATCCTGCTGCAGCGCCTCGATCATGGCGGGCTCGTTGTCGCGCAACATCGCGGCGAACTGCCTGAGCTGCGAGAGCCGCCACTCGAGCGGACGGGTCACGCCGGAGTCGAACGCGCGGCGCAGGCGCGCGACGGTCTCGACGATCTCCTTGTCCGTGGTGGGCTGCTTGGGCGTTGTGGTGGCAGGCGTGGGCTGGGCGAGCGACATGCGCGGTATCATAACCACTGCGCGTCTTCTGCCTAGGAACCTAAATATCGTGTTCGTCCGGCGGGTTACGCAGAACCACTGAACGACCGCACGGTACGGAAGCTGCCCATCACAGCGCGACCGAGAGGCCTGCCGAGATGCTGCGCTCGCCAAGAGCCGAGCCGTCGACGCGCACGTCGATGCCGAGCGGCAACGACAGACTGAACCCGCCGCCGAGCGTGTAGTGATGGCGGTCGGTGCCGACGTAGCTCAAGCCTATGTGATGCCATGCAATGGGACCGCCGAAGGCGCGCACCGCGACGTAGGGGCTCACGCGCTGCCAGAGCGTGTAACCGAACATGGCGCCCACACGCACGTCGCTGCTCGACAAGTACTCGTGCTCCGCGCCGCCGCGCTGGGTCGTGCGCGTCCCCGAGCTGCCGAAGCTGAGCGACGCGACGAGGAACGGCACGCGACCGGGATCACCGAAGAGCTGGTACGAGCCGCTGAGGGCGGCAATCCAACCGGGAGCGAGATCGTAGTCGTAGCCCTCGCCGCTCAACCGCCCGCCGAGCAGCGCGCCGGCCGAGAGCCGCACCGACACCCGCTTGTCGAAGCGACGCCCGAACGAACCCACCACCGAGTCCTCGCTGAGCTGGTAGTTCGAGCTGCCGTTGAAGCGCAGGTCAGCCCACACGTGCTCGTAGCCGGCGCCCGCGAGCCAGGCGCTGCCCTGGTCGTTCGCCCCTCCTTCGCAGCCCGTCGGACCGACGGGCGCGGCGAGCCCTCAGGCGTGGGCGGGGCGCGCCGAGCCGATCACGACCAGCGCGAGGCCGGCCGACGCGATGAGGGCGGTGAGGCGTATCACGCAGCAATCATGCAGCCCGGACGCGCTGGGCGGAAGCCCCGCGGGGGTACCGGAGGCTGCGCGAGGGGCGCCAGACCGCGGCCTAGCGCTTGCGCCTGCCGGTCTTGAGGATGTGGAAGTAGCGGCGCCCGATGCCGAGCGCAGCCGCTGCCCGTTCGACGCTGCCGTCGTGCTCGCTGAGAGCGCGCTCCACGTATGCCTTCTGCAGCGCTTCCAGCACGCGAAGCCGGGCGACCGGAAACGGCAGACGCGCGTGCAGCACGTCGCGCATGGTGCGCTCCGCCCCAGCGAGCGGATCGCCGTCGCTGCTCGCGGGAGCCTCGTCTTCGAGCGGCACGCTGGTCGGGTCACCGGCGACGAGCTGACGGGCAATGGCGTTCTTCAGCTCGCGCACGTTGCCCGGCCAGTCATAGCTTTCCCAGCGCTGCAGGAGGTGGTGCGGAATCGAAGTACCGGGCGCCAGCTCCGACCAGAAGTGCCGCGCCAGGACTTCCACGTCACCGCGCCGGCGGCGCAGCGGCGGCAGCGTGATGCGCCCGACCGCCAGCCGGTGGAACAGGTCGTCGCGGAAGAATCCTTCCTGCACCGCCCGATCTAGATCGCGGCGCGTGGCCGCGATCACGCGCACGTCGACCTTGATGACCGAGTTGCCGCCCACGCGCCGCACCTCGCCGCGTTCCAGCGCGCGCAGCAGCTTCGGCTGCAGACCCACGTCGAGGTCGCCGATCTCGTCGATGAAAAGCGTGCCGCCGTCCGCCTGCTCGAAGACGCCGACCCGGCGCGCGGTTGCGCCGGTGAAGGCGCCGCGCTCGTGGCCGAACAGCTCGCTCTCGGCGAGGTTCGGCGGGATCGCGGTGCAGTCGAGCACGACGTACGGCTGGTCGCGGCGCGCGCTCTGCTCGTGGATCGCCTCGGCCAGAACTTCCTTGCCCGTCCCCGTCTCGCCTTCGATCACGAGCGAGACGTCGCTCCCGGCGAGCCGCTCGACGAGCGGATACAGACGCACCATCTCGGGGCTTCTGCCGATGAAGCGCCCGAATCCCGTCCGGCTGGGGGCGCGTGCCGCACGTCCCTCCGGCTGGTAGCGCTCGATCCTGAGGGCGCTGCCGCCGAGGCGCACGATCTCGCCGCCGGTCAGAAACGCTTCCACCACCGCCACGCCGTCCACGAAAGTGCCGTTGGTCGACTTGAGGTCGGTGATGCGCAGCCGTCGCCCTTCCACGTCCAGGGCGGCGTGCCGGCGGCTCACCTCGGGGTCGGCGATGCGCAGGCCGCAGACCTCGCTCTGACCAACGAGCACGGGGCCGGGCTCGTCGCCCTGGAGCACGAGCGTCTTGCCGGTGTCCGGGCCCTCGAAGAGCGTTACTTCGAAGCGCGCGTTCGGCGGCGCCTCGCGCTCGTAGCGTCTGCTCGCGACGGTGCGGGACTCGTCACTCGATTCGCCCACGGCGCGCAGCATACCACCTGCGCCGAGTCGCGGTGAGCTTCGCCGGAGAGCCGTCCCCGAGGTGATAGTCGGGCTTGGCTGGATCCACTGCCGTTCGGCGCAACGAAGTACTCCTGGGCCGCTGCCGGAACCGCGGCCAGGAGGACCAGAAGGAACGCTGCAATCGCGCGCGTCATGGCATGCATCCGATGCGCTTGGTGCTGACGACCACGTCATCGAACCACACGCGGTTCGAGTGGTTCTGCGCGTCCGAGGTCTCGAGGTAGTGCTGCAGCCGCACCATGTTGAGACCGAGGTCCGTGGTGGTCCGGAACATCATCGCGGTCTCGTGGTCCGCCACCTTGCCGTCGATCCAGTACTCCATCTCGCCGTTGTGCTTCCCGACGTCGTTGGCCTTCATCATCATCTCCAGGCACACCCACTTGCCCGTGGGTATCGGAGTGTCCTGCGCCGGTTTGAAGAGGTTGCCCCAGCAGCACTCCGGCCCGTTCGTGCAGGGCATGTCCTTCGTCGCGCATCCGTTGCAGACGGTCTGGGCATTGTTGTACTTGTCGCAGGTCGAGCCGGAGTCGCAGCTCATCTCCGGGAAGTACGTGTAGAAGAACGTGTTGTGGGTGATCGCCTGGAAATCGACGGTGGTGCCCATGGCGCGATAGCCGTTCGGGCGACATCCCGCGTTGCCGTACGCGTCCCAGAAGTTCTGGCTGCCGCTGATGTTGAGGAAGTGGTGCACCCGCTCGTGATCGGGAGCGAGCTTGACGTAGGTGCGGAAGTAGAGCTGGTCGTAGCTCTTGAGCGCGCACCCCGCCTTGTTCGCCCCGTCGCAGGTCCGGTAGATGAGGTCCGCGCCCTGGTAGCCGGAGCTTGCCGCGGCCGGGTAGTACACCGAGTACTTGCCGGTGTGCGCGTCCGTCGACGACGTCATGCGGCCCGGATCGTCGGCGCCGATGGAGTCGGTCCAGCCCCAGCTTTGCTTCCAGGCGTCGAAGCCGGCGGCCATGCCCTCGAAGTCTTCGCAGAAGAGCCAACCCGGACCGGGATGTTTGCAGTCGTAGGTCGAGGAAGTGACGCCGCCGCTGCCGCCGCTGTTGCCGACGCCGCCGCTGCCTCCGCTGTTGCCTGTTCCGCCGTTGTTACCGGTGCCGCCGTAGTTGCCCGTACCGCCGTTGCTGGTCGCGCCGCTTCCGCCGGCGTCCGGGCTTTCGCTACCGGCCGTGCCGCCACTCGACGCGCCGGAGCCCGAGCTTCCACTCGACGAGCAGGCAACAAGGAAGACAGCAATGATGACGATGGAGGGCAGACGGGGAAACCGCATGGTAGGCCCATGTGTGCAAGGGCCGTTCCGGCGCGAAACTGCGCGATTGTCGCGCGGTCGGGAACAACCGGATCCCGCGCCTGCTCGGGCGGCGCGATCCATTGGATCCCACCGGGCCCGGGGCGGCAGCGAACGAGCCACGAACAGCTTGAAACGACGCGGCACAGGCGTTGCTATGTGTCGCCCACATGAAGGCTCTGGGCGCGACTACGTTCTGTTTCCTTGCGGCGCTAACGCTTGCCGCGTGCAGCTCTGGCAACAACGCCGGGTCCAGCGGATCCGGTGGATCCTCGACTTCCGGCGGAGCGGGCGGAAGCGGCGCGACCGGCGGCGGCGGCGGCGGTGGCACAAGCGGCAGTGGCGGAGCCAGCGGCACGGGCGGCGCCGCGGGCACGAGCGGCACGGGCGGCACTGCGGGCTCGAGCGGCGCAGGCGGCACCGCGGGGTCGAGCTTCCAGCCGTACTTCTTCGACGACTTCGAGAGCTACACGGACGGCGCGTCGCTCTCGGGCTTCAAGCCGTTCGACGCCGCGGGCCGCACGACCGCCTCGAGCGAGCAGGCCCACCGCGGCAAGCAGTCCGCCAAGATGGAGATCCACGCGGGCGACGGGGGCGGTTTCGGCAAATGGGGCGGCATCATCCCCATCAAGCCCGCTCTGGTGAAGGGCCAGGAAATCTGGGTGCGGCTGTGGGTGTACTGGCCTTCGAGCTTCCAGTTCACCGCGTCGCCGTGGATGAAGTTCCTGAGGCTGCACAACCAGACGTTCGATGGGCAGAACGGCGGCTACAACGACCTGTACGTCGACCAGGCCGACAGCACCACGAGCGTCCTCCGGACCATCAAGGAGATCGACAACAAGTGGGCCGTCTACGACGGACCGAAGCTGCCGCGCGACACCTGGGAGCGCTACGAGATGTACCTGTACATCGACGACAAGTCGGTGGACCAGGGCGGCCAGGGGCGCGTGCGTATCTGGCGTGACGACCAGCTCATCTTCAACCGCACCGACGTGCCGACCATCACCGAGAGCGGCGGCCGCATCGACTACTTCTACCTGTTCACCTACTGGAACAACGAAACGCCGCCCGACAACTACTGCTACATCGACGACCTCGCGATCGCGACCAGCGCGAGCCCGCCGCCCAACAAGGACGCCAACGGCTACGCGTACATCGGCGACTGGTAGGCACGGGGCCGCCGGAACTTTCCGGCCCAGCGGTTGTCTGGAGCGGACATGGCAGCGCTTTCCTGGCTCGTCGCACTGGCTCTCGGCGTCTCGGCGCCTGGATCGGTGGGCGCCCACTGCCGCGTCAAAAGCCGGGCGGGGAGCATCGAGACCGTCACGGTGCGCCCCACGGGCACCCAGCCCTTCGACGTGAAGCTGACGAAGGTGCCACTGAGCGTCGCGCCTCCGACGCAGCGGGGCGGAGTCTCCAGTGTGCATGTCGCCGGGCCCATCGAGTTCAGCGGAGAGGCGACCAGGGTCGGCTACCTGGCGCGCTGGCGCGTGACCACGCCCGGCGGGCTCGTGCGGCTGGTGAAGGGCACCGTCGTCGACGACCTGCGGGCCAAGGGCCTCGGCGTGATCGGTGACGTGGTGTTCGAGCAGAGCGAGACCTACGACAAGAACCACAACGCGCATCTCGTCGACAGCGTCGTGGCGGAAGACCAGCCGCTGTCGTGCGCCGCGCTCAACGTCGACGACGGCGCCCAGACCAACAGTAGCAATTTCGTGCGCGCGAAGGTCCAGCACTACACGCCCCGCGTACACGAGCTGTCCTTCTTCCAGTGGCCCGCCAAGGGACGGAAGGTCGTGGTGAGGATCAACGATCCCGGCTCGGTGTTCCTCAACCTGCTCGCCGAGCGCGGCAGTCAGCTGCGCCTCGAGCTCCGCTACCACAACGGCGCGAGGGTCGTGGGCTGGGTTCCGCGCTCGCTCGTCCAGGCGGTCGACGCGCCCGGAACGCTCGTGGGCGCCGGCAGCGGCAGCGGCTGCGGCGTGGCCCGCGATTTCATCTCGAGGGCCGGCACCTACGAGGGCCCCGTGGTGGTGCGCCCCGGCGCGCGCATCTTCGCCGACCGGAAGGGCCACGACTGGGCCAAGGTCCCCGCCGGCAAGCCGCTGAAAGTCAACGTGCTGCACAATCGCGGGGAGAAGTACGCGTTCATCGAGAAGATCCCCGGCATCTCCGAGGACTGCGACCTGATGGACCACGCGCTGGTCGACAAGGACGACGTGAGCTTCCCGAAGAGCGCCGGTCCGCGCTGAAGCGTGCGCTCGCCCAAGGCGGTTGACGCCTTCGCATGGCGCTCCTTGGATCATCGCCCCGTCCAGGGCAGAGTGGACGCGGAGCGAGAGCAAGATGGATTACGAGCCGCAGGTCGATCCCGAGCACTACGAAGACCTCGCCTACGACACGAAGGATCGCTTCATCAGCTACTGGTACCAGATCCAGGAAGTCCTGGGCGTGCGGCCCGAGGACGTGCTGGAGGTGGGGATCGGCAGCGGCTTCGTGCACGACTACCTGCGCCGGAAAGGCGTCCCGGTGCACACGCTGGACTTCGACGCCCGGCTCGAGCCCGACACGGTCGGCTCGGTAACGGAGCTGCCGTTCGCGGACAAGCGTTTCGACGCCGCCTGCTGCTTCGAGACGCTGGAGCACCTCCCGTGGGAGAGCTTCCCGCTCGCGCTGGCCGAGCTCAGGCGGGTTTCGCGTCGGTACGTGCTGCTCAGCCTGCCGGACAAGACCCGCTTTTTGCGCCTCGATCTGGACTGGGACTTCGACCGGAGAAGCGTCCACCGCGTGATCGACGTGCCCAGTGTTCGCCCGAACGAGCACTCCTTCGACGGACAGCACTACTGGGAGATCGGCAAGAAGGGCTACTCCGCCAAGCGCATCCTCGCGGAGGTGGAGAAGGCCGGTCTGCACGTGGAGCGCGACTTCCGCGTCCACGAAAATCCCTACCACCACTTCATCCGCTGCCGCGTGCCGTGACGGAAGACCAGCGCGGCTAGAACGCCGCCTTGAGCTTCTTGAGCTCTCCGAAGAAGTCGAGCGTCGTGACCTGGCCGAGGAGCCACATCAGGAACAACCAGGAGCCTGCCGCCCCCACCACGACCGCGACGAACGCGGGCCAACCCCGGCCGAGTGCAAGCCCGAGGCCCCACATCGGCGCCGCCAACGCGACCGTGCTCGCGAGCGCCAGACCGTTGACGCGCAAGACCGCCAGCGGCCCCAGTCCCACCAGGCGCTTCACCCCGTAGAACCAGGTCGGAAGTGTCGACGAGACCGCTATCAACACCACGAAGCACGCGCCGACAAGGCCATAGTGCGCGGACAGCGGGTAGATCAGCGCCACCACGAGGAAGACGCGCGGCAGATTCATCTTGAAGTCGAGATCCGGCCGGTTCTTGGCGCGGAACAGCGCGCCTGCCAACGCGGCGAACGCGCGCAGCACGCCCGAGATCACCAGGATGCGCACCAGCGGAATGATCGGGGCCCACTTCTTTCCCACGATCAGATCCACCACGTAGGGCACCGCCAGCCAGAGGAACGCGCCGAGCGGACCGACCACGAGCATGGTGGTCCGCATCACACCGCGGAACGCGTCACGCAGCTCGTCCGGGCTGTCCTGCAGACGCGAATAGGCCGGGAAGCTCACCTTCGAGAGGACGTGGGTGATCTTCGTCGCGGGCAGGTTCGAGATGCTGTAGGCGAGCTGGTAGAAGCCGAGCGCCGCAGGTCCCAGGTACTTGCTGACGAAGACGTCATCGCCCTGCGTGGAGATGAAACCGATGATGACCATCCCCGTGATCCACTTGCCATAGGTGACGAGCTTCTGGGCCTTGGCCCAGTCCCACGAAAGCCGCGGCCGGAACGGGTGGACCATGTAGGAGATGATCGTGCCCAGCAGCGCGCCTGCCACGAAGCCGACCATCAGCGCCCAGACGTTGCGGAAGATCAGGATCGCGGGGATGGCGACCGCGACGCTCATCAGAGCGCGCAGCACGTTGATCAAGCACACCTTCGCGAAGTCGAGATCGCGCTGGAAGAAGATAGTGCCGATGTTGCTGGCGCCCTGGAAGACGACGTAGGCGGAGCAGGCCCAGGTCAGCTCGCGCAGAGCCGGCTCGTGGTACCAGCGCGCGATGAACGGCGCGGCGAGCGCCATCAGGGCGGCAATCACCACACCGCGCGCCAGATGCCAGGTGAAGGCAACGTTCAGGTATTCGGTGACGTCCTCGTTCTTCTGGATGAGCGCCTGCTCGAACCCCGTATGCGTGATGGCTTCCAGGATGGAGATCATCAGAAGGACGATCCCCATCAAGCCGAAGTCGTGTGGAGCGAGCACCCGCGCCGCCACCACGGTGCTCGCCATGGACGCGGCGCCGTTGACGAACTCGCTGACGGCGATCCACGTCGACCCACTGACCAGCGAGCGGCTTGCCTTCACGCGGGGGGTGGACATGGATCAGAGTTGTCTATTTGGGCGCGTTTGCGCGGGCTGCAACCAGCCGGGCCGGTAGGGCTGCTTGCCAAGCCGCCCGGGCGAGACTAACCAATCGAGCGGAAAGTCGCCTCTTTTCAGCCTGGGAGGCGGGTCGCGATGCCCGGGAAAAAGCACACCATCATCTGCCTGTCGTCCCAGCGCTGGGACGACCCGATGTGGACCAACAAGCAGCACATCATGAGCCGGCTGGCTCGCGATCACCGGGTCATCCACGTCGACTACGGGCTGAGGCCGCTGCCGCAATACCTCTACGAACGGGCGCGGCAACGCCCGGCAGACCTGCTGCGCCCCGGCCGCGTGCTGACCGACGGCGTGGTGCGGCGGGAGGGCGACCTGTACGTCGCCGACGCCTACACGCCGCTCTTCGCCGGAGCGTTCCCCCACGGCCATCCCATCCGCGACTTTTCGACCTTCGACCGCAAGGTCGCCATGCTGCGGCGCTTCATCAAGCGCGAGCATATCGAGGATCCGATCGTCTGGGTCTACCACCCGGGCTACGGCGACGCGGTGGACAAGCTGCCGCGCGGCCTGCTCGTCTACGACTGCGTGGACAACTACGCCGCCTTCCCCACCTACCGCGACGACCCGGGCTGGCTGAAGCTGCGGGAGGAGCGCCTGTGCCGGAACGCGGACCTTGTCTTCGCGACGAGCAGCACCCTCTACGACATGGTTCGCCCGTTCAACCCGGAGGGCACGCACCTCGTCCACAACGTCGGCGACGCGGAACACTTCAAGCAAGCGCTCTCGCCGTCGACCCGGGTGCCCGAGGAGATCGCGAGCTTGTCCGGTCCGGTGATCGGCTTCGTGGGGGCCGTCAGCAACTACAAGCTCGACGTCGACTGGCTGCTCGCCGTAGCCAGGAGCCGCCCCGACTACAACGTCGTCGTCATCGGGCCGGTGGGCATGGCCGACCCATCCACCAACGTGGGCGCGCTCAAGGCGTGCAGCAATGTGCACCTGCTCGGCCACCGCGAGTACGCGGAGCTGCCGCGCTACATCAAGGGCTTCGACGTGGCGGTCATCCCGTACCGCATCAACTCGTATACGGAGTCGGTTTTCCCCATCAAGTTCTTCGAGTTCCTGGCAACGGGCAAGCCGGTCGTCGTCTCGCGGCTCCCCGCGCTCGAGGAGTTCTACGACTACGTCCGCGTAGCAGCGACGGCGGACGAGTTCGTCGCCGCGTGCGACGCCGCGCTCACCGAGCCCGACACGGATCAGCGGCGCCGCGTCGAGCTGGCGGAAGCGAACTCCTGGCCGGCACGCATCGGGAAGATCATGTCGCTCATCGAGGAGCGGCTCGAGCAGAAAGCAGCTCGCAAGGGGTCAGCGCACGAGCTCGCGGGCCGCGCGGCGCAGTAACCCCTTCGGGTAGTGCCGGCGCCGGACGACGGCGTCGCGCATGAAGCGCGCGGTGCGCAGCGCGACCACCGAGCGGTAGCTTGCCCCAGCCATCGGCGCAAAGCGCTCGGGCGCCCAGTGGTAGAAATTCTCGAGGGCATTGAGCCCGCCGGTCAGGTGCTTGAGCGGATCGGTGCCCACGCGGTTGACCGCGTGCACCGTGTAGTACGTCAGCACTCGAGGGATGTAGACGATGGGGAAGAGCGAGGCCACGCGCAGCCACAGGGCGTAGTCCTGCCCACCGCGCTTGAGCACCTCGTCCTCGGGGTAGCCGCCCACCCGCTCCAGGCAATCGCGATGCACGAGCACTGTCGAGTTGCCGATGAAGTTGCCGTACACGAGCTTGCGCGCGCGCGCGTCCAGATCCACCGCCGGGTGCAGCGGCTCGGGCACAGGCGCGCCATCGGTGCGCACGCGCTCGTAGCGCGTAAAGCACAGGCCCGGTCGCTGGAGCGCTTCGAGCGCGTCGACCTGGCGGCGGAGCTTGTCGGGATGCCAGCGGTCGTCCGCGTCGAGGAAGGCGAGGTACGTTCCCGAAGCCTCGCGGATGCCGTGGTTGCGTGCGCCGGCCACGCCGGTGTTCTCCTGCCGGATCACCTTCGGGCGCAGCCGATGGGCGCGCGCGCGCTCGCCCACGTCGTCGGGCGAGGCGTCGTCCACCACGATCACCTCGACCTCGCCGGAGTAGGTCTGCTCGGCGACCGAGTCGAGACACGCCTCGATGAAGTCCGCCTGCTTGAAGGCGGGGACGACGACACTGACGCTCGGCTCGGCCATGACTCAACGACGCTGGAGAAGCTCGTAGGCGCGCGCGCCGCCACGCAGCAGCGTGCGGGCCGCCTTGAGCAGCTCCTTGGCGACCCGCTCGTCACCCGCCAGCCGCGGAGCGGGAAAGCTCCGCGCGAAGTACTGCTTCATGAAACGAGCGAGCCCCTCGTCGCGATCCGCCACGCGGTCGTCCACGCCCGCGTAGCGGAAGTTCTTCTTGTAGAACTTGCTCCACGAGTCGATGTAGTCGTGCGCCATGACCACGTCGGGCGCGTACAGGACCTTCGCGTCCGGGTTTTCCTGCTTGAAGCGGTAGGTCAGGTCGATGCCTTCGTGACCCGACAGGCTCTCGGCAAACCCGCCCACCGCGATGTAGTCGCCGCGGCGGACCATGGCGCTGCCTTCGGTCACAAGGCAGTCCTCCACGGGCCGCATTCCCCGGTCATAGTGGTTGGCGAGCGTCGTGAAGTAGCGGTGCCACTTGGCGACGATGCGACTGCGGATCGCCACCACGTCCGGATCGTCGAAGTAGGCGACCGCGCGCTGGTAGTAGTCAGGCCGGATCAGGCCGTCGTCGTCGATGAAGCCGATCAGCGGCGCCTTCGCCCACGCGACGCCGGCGTTGCGCGCCGGACACAGCCCCACGTTCTCCTTCATGCGGATTTCGAGATCGACGCGCGACGGAAACGCCGAGCGCGCCGGCTCGAGCCCGCCGTTGTCGACCAGGACCAGCTCGATGTCGCCCCGCGAATAGCCGTCCTGCGAACGGATGTGATCGAGACAGGAGATGACCAGATGCGGCGTCTTCCACGCCACCACGACCACGCTGATGGAGGGCTTTTCCACCTTGCGGTGCTCGAGCACCTCCGCAATCCACGGCCGGTAGCGACGCTTCCAGTCCGCGGCGTCGCCGTCGGGATAGCCGGTGAGCTCTGCGGGATGTTCCGCCACGTGCTGTGCTAGCTCTGGCCGGACGCGAGCCGGTAGATGTAGCCGACGTTCGACAGCACCCACTCGAGCAGCTGCACGCTGAACGTTCCCGCGTCGTAGATCTGGCAGATCATGCCGCCGGGGCGTATCTCGAGGATGCCGCGGAAGTTGTTCTGCACCAAAAACTGCCTGAGCGGCATGGGCAGCGCGCGGTTGCCCTCGTCGCGCGACGGCGTCGACACGTCGAAGCGCCCTTCCAACGTGGGATCGCCCAGCATGCCGCCCGCGCTGCCGCTCGAGAACAGCGAACCGAACCCGCTCTTGATCTCGTTGACCACGCCGCCTCCGCTCTTCGAGCGGAGCGCGGCGCGCGCCGTGAGCCGCTGCGACATCACGAAGACGCACAGACAGCGATCTTCGCTGGCGGCCTGCTTGACCGGATCGGCTTCGTAGCCCTCGACGATGAAGAGGCGAGCGTCGTCCATCTCGACGCGGAGCTCGCGCCCGACGCGCGAAAGCGCCGGGATGTACACGAACGGAGCCCAGCCCTGGTACCACGCGAGATCCGGCGTGTTGCCGAGCGCGTAGCCCTTCTGCTCTGCCCACTCCGTCAGCGCTCGCTCGGCCGCATACGGATCCTGTTGCTGCGGATAGCCGCCGGCTTGCGCCTGCGGATAGCCGCCCCCCTGGGGAGCCTGCGGATAGCCCCCACCTGGAGGCGGCGGCGGATAACCTCCGCCAGGCGGTGCGCCAGGCGGGCTCGGCGGCTGTGCCATCGTTCAGTTGCTCCCGGTCGATGTCCCCTGCGGACGCCCCAGGGCTATCCGCGGGCGGCGTGTCCGTCAAGCACGCGCGTGCCGCGCCGCGGGATACCCGCCAACGCAATCGACGCTGCGGCTGCCTGCCGTCAACGCACAGTGGGTACTAATACCAGGAACGTGGCTCACGAACCCCTGGAGGCCAGCTTGCGCAAGGTATTGTCGTCCCTGTTCTTGTTCCTTGGTCTTGCCCTCGTGGCATGCAGCAGTGGCGGTTCCGGCGGCACCGGCGCCGGGAGTCCGGGCAGCGGCTGTTCCTCCAGCTCGAGCTGCAACGGCGGCGTGTGCGCGCAGAGCCAGGACTTTCCGGGCGGCTACTGCACGCAGGGTTGCACGCTGAATGATCCGAACAGCTGCCCCGCCGGCTCGGTCTGCATCGACGACGCCAGCGGCGTGCCGCCGGGCTCCGGCATCACGGCCGTGTGCTACCAGTCCTGCAACAGCGACGCGGACTGCACGCGCGCCGGCTACAAGTGCCTGGAAAAGGCAAACCACATGGTCTGCCGCAACGGCAACTGACTCTCAGCGCCATCGACCACGACAGCTCGCCCCTTCGCGGTCTACGCTCCGGCGCCAATGCCGGACGACTTCGACGACCTGGTGATCGGCGCCGGCATGGCCGGGCTCACCGCTGCGGCTCTGCTCGCGCAGCAGGGGCGGCGCGTGCTGGTGCTGGAGGCGCACGACACGCCGGGCGGCTACGCGCACACGTTCCAGATGGGGCAGTTCCGTTTCTGCGCGCAGGTGCACTACATCTTCAGCTGCGGCGAGGGCGAGCCCGTGCACGAGCTCCTGCGCCGGCTCGATCTGCACGAGCAGGTGCGCTTCCGCCGCCTCGATCCGGAAGGCTTCGACCACGTCGTCGTCGCCGGCGAGCGCTACCGCATCCCCAACGGCCTCGAGAAATTCCGCGACCGGCTGATCCGACGTTTTCCCTCCGACGCCGGGCCGCTGCGCCGCTACTTCCGCACCGTCATGGCCATCGGCAGCGAGCTCGACGCGATGCCGAACGAGCCCGGCCTCCGCGACTACGCGATGGCGCCGCTCCGCTTTCCACACCTGCTCCGCTACCAGGGCTGGACCCTCGGGCAGCTCTACGATCGCCTCCGCATGCCGCCGCGGCTCAGAGCCGTGCTCGCCGGCCAGGCCGGCGACTACCTGCTGCCACCGGGCGAAGTGTCGCTGCTCCTGCACGTGGCGCTCATCCGCGGCTACGATCGCGGCGCCTACTATCCGGAGCAGCACTACCAGCACTTCATCGGCAGCATCGCCGACTTCATCCGCCGGCAGCCGGGCTGCCGGCTTCTGCTCGAAACCGAGGTCGACCGCATCCTGGTGACGCGGGGGCGCGTAGAGGGCGTGCGCACCAAGGCGGGAGAGACCTTCCGCGCGCAGCGCTACATCTCCAACGCCGACCCAAAGAAGACGGCCGCGCTGCTAGGCGAACGCGCCTGGCCGAAGCGCTACGTCGAGAAGCTCGACTACGCCTACTCCGCCAGCACCGTCACCATCTACCTGGGCCTGCGCGGCGTCGATCTTCGCGAGCACGGGTTCGGCTCGTTCAACGTCTGGCACTACCCCGACGACGACCTCGACGCGATGTACCGCCGCCAGCAGGGCCCCGACACCCTCGACGATCCGTGGCTCTTCATGTCCACGCCGACGCTGCACACCGGACAGCCCGGCCTCTGCCCGCCCGGAACGCAGATCCTCGAGCTTGCCACCAGCGCGGCCTACGCTCCGTTCAAGGAGCTGCGCGACCGCGATCCCCGGCGCTACCACCAGGAAAAGAAGCGCATTCGCGATCGCATCGTCCAGATCGTCGAGGACCGCTACGTGCCGGGCCTCTCCCGCCACATCGTCAAGGCAGTCACGGGCACCCCCGCCAGCAACGAACGCTACTGCTGGGCCCCGTCCGGCAATGCCTACGGCTCGGCGCTTACCCCGCTGAACGTGCGGAGACGCGTCCCGTTCGTGACGCCCATCGACAACCTGTGGCTCGTCAACGCGTCGGCGGGATTTCCGAGCATCGCCGGGACGGTGGGCGCGGGGATGCGATTGGTGGACGAGGTGCTGTAACCCGCCGCGCCGCGCTAGGGCGCGCCGCAGTTCAGATACTTGATGACCCGGCTCTCCATGCTGCTGGAGAGACCACCAGGCGGCATCGAGCCTCCCTGGATGGAAGCAGCGATGGAGTTCAGCTGCGACTGCACGCCGGAGTGCGAGCCCATGCTGCCGTGGCAGTTGGCGCAGTAGTTGTTGAAGAACGAGCTGCCATAGTTGGACCAGGTGTCGGTCGTGCAGGATCCCGATCCCGAGCCGCCGCTGCCGCTCCCGCCTCCGGTGGAGCCGCCCCCGCTCTTGCTGCCCGAGCAGCTCGAGCCGGTGGGAACGCAGTTCTTCCCCACGACGTTTCCAGAACCGTCGCCGATCTGCTGGCAGCTCGCGCCGCTGGGGCAGGACTGTCCGCTGCTGCAATCCTTTCCGCAGTAGTCGCCGAAGCTGAACGCGAGGCAGAAGTTCTTGCCACCGCCGCAGTCCGCGTCGGAGCTGCACGACCCGCAGTAGTTCGTCTTCCCGCCGCTGCCGCTTCCGGTTCCGCTCCCGGTGTTGCCACCGGTACCGCTTCCAGTCCCGCTCCCCGTTCCCGCGCCGCTGCCGCTGCCGGTGTTGCCACCGCTGCCGCCGCCGGTATTGCCGCCGCTGCCGGTGTTGCCACCGCTGCCGCCGCCGGTGTTGCCAGCGCCGCCGCTGCTGGTGTTGATCCCACCACCGCTGCCCTGGTTGCTTCCTCCTCCACTAGCACTTCCGTTGCCGGAGCTCGTTCCGCTCCCGGCGGGCACGCACTGGTTGTTCGCAGCGCACTGCCAACCAGGCCCGCAAGGCGGTGAACAGGGCCCGCCCGCCGACTGCGATATGTCGCCGCCTGGAGTAGCGCAGGAGGTGGAGAGGAGCGCCGTCCCGGCGAAGAGGACGGCGAGAGCGGAGAAGAAAACGGTTTTCATTAGCATCCTCCGTCGTGCATGCGGGACGCTGGGAAGCGCCGATGGTGGTTCCAGAGGATCAAACCGTCAAGAGAGATTTCCGGTGGAAAGATGAAGCGATTGTGAACCCTTCGCGCGCTCCCGGAGGCGCGCAACCGGGCCGACCGACCGAATAGACGCCCACGGGTTCGCATGCCCGCCAATATGTGGATTCTCTCGCTCCACGGACTGCCGCCCGCGTAGGTGATCTGCACTACAATCGCAACGAGGCAAACGGCGGCCCGAACACGCTTTGCAGTGGAAGTCTATTCTTGCAACGCGGTCATTTTCCGGGATGACGGAAGCGCGCGAGGATGATCGCGATCAGCTCTCCACTTCCGGGACGCGGAGCGAGACGACGGCGATCCCGCCTTTCGAGCGAACTGCAAGCCGGATCTGATCGTCTTCGGAGTCCGGCACCCATTCCACTTCGCGCCCGGATCCAATCACCTGCCCCGATGCTTCCCAACGCGTGGTGACGTTCTCGGGACCGCCTGCCATGCGCACCAACACGCGATCGCCGAAGCGCTCCGCGGCGAGCGTGATGGTCGGCGGAGCGTAGAGCGGCAGGTCACGCGTGCGCTGCGCCCGGCGCGGCGAAGTGTCACGCCAGTGATCGGCTGGTTGATCGTTTTTTGCCGAGCCCCCGTCATAGCCGCCATCGGGCGGAGCCTGGTCGACGACGGTCGTGTCCGGTGCCGCGTCCGATGCGTCGTTCCCCCCATCGGGGGGCAGTGCGTCGTACACGTTCGCGTCGGCGTCGTTGCCCGCATCGGGCGGCAGCGCGTCGTACACCGTCGCGTCGGCGTCCTTGCCGCTATCGTACGGCAACGCGTCGTACACCGTCGCGTCCTTCTTGCTGCTACTCGTGGTCGAGCCTCCGCAGCCTACGGTGCTGACGCTGACCGCACCGAGCACTGCGACGCTTTGCAACGCCTGGCGCAAACGTCGCGTGGGTGCGCTGCCACCCTTGCGGGCGCCGGCGCGCCTTGCAAGCGCACGCATGTCCTCGTTGAGGTCGTCGATCTGCGCGTGGCGCACGCGATCGAGCGCCGCGATCTCGAGGCCGAGCAGCGCGGTCTTCTTGAGGATCAGGTCCTCGTCGGCCAGATCGGCCGTCTCGGCGATCTCGAGCGCGCGCCCGAGCAGCTCCGCGTTCTCGAGCGCGATCTCGCGCGTGAGATTCGCCGCGCGTCGCTTCAGCGCCTCTCCCGCCAGCCGATGGTCGTCGTAGAAGTACTCGATCAGCTTGGCGGAGTAGCCGAGACCCATGTAGCGGTTGGCCACGCCCCAGGCGGCGAAGTTCCGCTCGCGAAAGGCCGCCGAGCAGATGCGGTACATGAGCTCGGTGCGGTCGTCGGCGATGCGGTAGTCCCAGCCGAGGTGGCTTCCCGACAGGATGTCGCGCGATTCGAGCAGGTGATGCAGGGGCGTGCCGTGGTACGGCTCGACCCGGCAGAAGTTCACCGGGTGCTCGGGGTGGTTGTTGATGAACTCGATGTTCTTGCGGATGTCGTCGAGCGTGGCGTCGGGCTCGAAGATCAAGAGATTGTAGCAGGCGAAGATGCCTGCATCGCGGAAGGCCGCGAGCGCCTGGTCCACCGTCTGCGTCTGCGTCTTGCGGTTCAGGTGATCGGCCGAAGCCTGGGAAGCGTTCTCGACGCCGACGTACATCCGGACCACGCCCAGCCTGGCGAGCTCGCGGGCGAGCTCCGGAGTCACCGTATCGGGGCGGCACTTGCCGACGAGCGCGGCCTTGCCGACGCCGAACGCATCCAGATGGCGGCGCATCTCCGAGACGCGCTCGAGCGAGTCCTGCGGGCGCGGCAGGAGGAAATTGTCGTCGTGGAAGCAGAAGATTGCCGACTTCTTGCCGGCCGCGTGCCAGAGCCCGGCCATCTCGACGGCCACGTTCTCCGCCGAGCGCCGACGAAACTTCGCGCCCAGCGCGCCGCGCGCCTTGGCGTCACGGGAGGCCGTGGTGATGGCGCAGAAGGAGCACGCTCCCCAGCAGCCGCGGCTGCCGCTCATGGGGATGAACGGCACTCCGACGTGCGAGGTGTGGCTGCGGTAGCGCCGCGCAAACGGCAGCGCGTCGAGATCGCTCTCGAGCAACCGGGGCGCCGTCTGCACGGGTTGTCCGGTCGCGTTCCTGAGCGCCAGCCCGGCGACGCATTCGAGATCCACCCTGGCGTCGATCGCCTTCAGGAGCTCCACGATCGTCTGCTCCCCTTCGTGCAGCACCACCGAGTCCAGGCCGGCGTTCGGTGCGAGCGCTTCTCGCCAGGCCATGGTCGGCCACTGACCGCCCGCGGTGATGTGACCGCAGAATCCCGCCGCTCGCAGCCTGCGCGCCAGGCTCAAGAACTCGTGCGCCCGGTGCTGGAACTGGATGCCCAGACCCACGACGGCCGGCTTGAGCGCAAGTACCTTGCGCGCAACGGCGTCGAGCTCTCCACGCTCGGTGAATCCGACGACGCGCACATCGTGACGCGCTCCCGCCGCGGCCGCCGAGATCATGCACAGGCCCAGGTTCTCCTCCATGTCTGCGCCTACGAGTACGACACGCATGGCTCCTCCCAGTCTCCGCACCACCCATGCGGAAGGTTGATACCCGTCAAGTTTCCCCGCCGACCGTGATCGGTTAGCCCGGAACATGGCACAGCTGTGCCGCGAGTTCGCTCGAGCTCTCGCCGGAAATGATCGATGCGTGAGATGCCCAACGCGCCTCGCAAGCGCCGTGCCGCGACGCGCTCGGTGTTGGTGCCCGACACGGCCTCGGCCACCCCGAGGTAGCCGCGCGCCTGCGCGAGCTCGGCGGCTCGGCGGCTCGGCGGCGATCTGTCGGTCGATTTCGCGCTGGAACGCGGGGGACGCGATGACCTGCCACGACGCCGTGACCGCCGTCATCCCGAGCGCATCATTCTGTCATATGCTTGTCACCATGACCCGGACTCTCTTGATCGGCAGGCGAACCTTCACGATCTGGCTGGGCGCCGCGGGGGGCGCGGTGGTGCTCGGCTGCTCTTCCAAGGACACGGCGTCTTCCGGCGCAAAGCGCACTCCAACGTCGCTCCCACCCCTGGACAGCATCAAGCTCACGACCGATCGCGTGATCGTGCCCACCAAGACGCGACTATCCGTTCGCGACAGCCGCAACCCACTGGTGACGGCCGACCGCGAGGCCATGCTCGCCGACGGCTTCGGCGACTACAGCTACGGTCCCGGTGAGCCCGTCGTCGCGCGCATGCCCGACGGCTCGGCGGCTCCGGCCTCGGGGGCGAAAGCCTCGCGACTGCTGCGCTTCGTCCAGGTCACCGACATCCACGTCGCCGACGACGAGTCGCCCGTGCGCCTGGAGTCGTTCGACACCGGACCTCCGTTCGACGGCGCCGCGCGGCCGCAGCAGGCCTACATGGGCTGGATTCTCAACGCGGCAGTGCGTTCGATCAACGCCGTGAATGCGAGCGACCCCGTGGACTTCGTTCTGTGTGGCGGCGACCTGACGGACTCGGCGCAGAAGAACGAGTTCACGTGGTCGCTCGACGTACTGGGCGGAAAGGACGTGGTGGCCTGCGACTCGGGCAAGCCGAACGACCCTGTGAAGGGTCCGGGCAACGATCCCAAGGATCCGTTCGTGCCGAACGGCCTCGACGTGCCATGGCTGTTCACCACGGGCAACCACGACGCGCTCATCATGGGAACCAGCGCCATCACCGACTCGGATATCCAGAACGCCATCGGCGACAACGCGAAAACGGGCACCACGGACTGGTCGCAGCCAGGCGGCGCGGTCGTCAAAGGCACCGTCATTGCCGATCCCGACCGGGAGCCGTTGAGGCGAAACGACATGCTCGCGCTCGTCTCCGCCGATTGCCAGGCGCTGGCAAAAACGCAGATCAAGGGCAAGTCGGACTACGTCATGGACATCGACGGCACGAACCTCCGCTTCGTCGTCTACGACACGGCGTGCGAAGGTGGAGGCGCCGACGGCATCGTCCGCAAGAGCGATGTGACTGCGTTCCTCAAGCCCGCGCTCGACAAGGCCCAGGCTGATGGCAAGTGGGTGGTGCTGGTGTCGCATCATCCCCTGGGTTCGCTCGGCGACGGCTCGCTGGGGTCCGCTGCGGACAAAGCCGACGCGATGGCGCTGACGGACGTGCAGGCCATGTTCCTGTCGTACCCCAACATCGTCTATTCGATCACCGGCCACACCCACCGGAACATCGTCGAATGGATCGGCCCCGACGCGACCCAGGGCTTCTGGCAGGTGCAGACCTCTTCGCTGGTCGAATTTCCGAACTGGATGCGCATCATCGAGATCAACGACGAGGACAACGGCTACCTGTCGGCCCAGCTGGTCGGGCTGGAGTTCGCCACCGACAAGGACCCGGTTTCCGATCAGGGGCGCAAACTGGCGATCGTCGACTACGTGTCGGCCTGGGGTACCGACGGCGTCGGCACGAAGTCGGACCGCAACGTAAAGCTCTACATCAAGAAGCCTGCGTAGAGGTCGGTTTGGGGGCCGGCGCGGGCCGGGCGCCGCATCGGACAACACGCACGAGCGCTCTCCGGCTATCATCCCGCCCCGCTCGAGGGACGGCTCGGGATTGGACCAAGGAGAGGACGGGGATGGATGGGCTGACGTTCGCGGCGGATGTGGTGAAGGCGGTAGCCTGGCCGGTGTCGGTGTTCGCCTCGGTGTTGCTGCTGCGCAAGCCTCTGGCCAACCTCCTACCGCAGACCCGCAGCGTGAAGTACGGCGAGTTCCAGGTCGAGTTCGGCCGCGCGATCGGCGAGCTGCACGACAAGGCGGCGACCGAGCTGCCCGCGCCTGCGCCGAAAGCGCCCGAGCCCAGCCTGGAGGATCGACTGGTGGACCTCCTGGCGGTGTCGCCGAACGCGGCGGTGCTCGCCGCGTGGCGCGAGGTCGAGCGAGCGGCGCTGCAGCTTGCCGGAACGCAAGGCCTGCACGTCGACTCGAACACGGACACTCCCTACAAGAGCGTCCAGCAGCTTCTGGCCGACTCGGACCTGGTGGAACCCTCCAAGATCAAGATCTTCGACGACCTGCGCCGCCTCAGGAACAAGGTCGCTCATGCCCCGGGAATGCAGGTCTCGACCGACAACGCGCTCGAGTTCATCGAAGTCGCGCTCGCCCTCATCCACTACCTGCGCGGACGCGCACGGGAGGCGTGATAATGACCACCGTACGCCTCTCCATCGAGCCCGAGCTCTGCGGCCCCGTCAGCGTCGGGACGGTTGCGGTGATCAAGCTCGTGCGCGAGCACCTCGGCGTGTCGCTCGCTGAAGCGATGGACTCGGTCAACCGCTGCGTGTTCGACGGCGAAGAGGTCGAGCTATTCGCGCCTTCCACCGAAACCGCGACCCGACTCGTGGCGGCGCTCGCGGAGCTTCCGCCGCATCCGCTCGTGCGGGCCGTGGTCCCGGAGTAGAAGCGTGGCCGACTGCATCTTCTGCCTCATCGCGGCCCACCAGGCCGAAGCGTCCATCGTCTACGAGGACGCGGACGTGGTGGCGTTCATGGACGGCTGTCCGATACGCACTGGGCACGTGCTGGTGATCCCGCGGGCGCACGGCGGCGACGTGCTCGACCTCGATCCCGCGCTCTACTCGAAGGTGTTCGCGGCGGCGCGCACCGTGGGCCGAGCTATCCGCAGCGCCTTCAACCCCAAGCGTGTGGGCTTCGTCGTAGCGGGCTTCGACGTGCCCCACGCGCACGTTCACGTGATTCCGATGGCCGAATATCACGACATCACGTCGCGAGCGATGCTCGAAGGCACGCTCATCGAACCGCCGCGCAGCGAGCTCGAGAAGGCGGCGGCACAGATCCAACACGCCCTGGAGACTTCCACATGAGCCTTATCGATATCGTCCGCTCCGCATGGAGCTTCAACGGTTTGGTGCCGCGCAGGATTGTCGACCAGAACGCCTTCGGGAACCTCATCGTGGAAGACGACGAGGGTCGCTACTGGCGCATCTGCCCCGAGGAGCTGGAGTGCGACATCATCGCTTCGTCCGCCGGGGAGCTCGAGGATCTGCGAGCGTCCGACGACTTTGCCGAGGACTGGAAGATGGAGGAGCTGGTCACGGCAGCCGCAGCGGAGCTGGGCGCACCCGGCGAGGGCCGGTGCTACTGCCTGAAGGTTCCGGGCGTGCTGGGCGGCGAGTACGACGGCGACAACGTGGGGACGATCGAGCTCGGCGAGCTGTTGGAAAGCGCGGGCAACCTGGCGGCACAGATCAAGGATCTTCCCGACGGAGCGAACATCGTGCTCGAAACCGACGAGGACGAAGACGAAGACGGGCAGGACGAGGACGAGGACGAGGACGGATACGACGAGGAGTACGAAGCGCACCGCCGGGAAATGCTGGGGCGCCTGGTTGCTGCGCCGCAGCGGGAGGTCGTCGGTGTCGTGCTGCTCGGCAACCTCCACCTGGCACGCGAAACGGACGACGACCCCTGGACGGTCGGCGTGACCGTAGCCGAATGGCGGTTCAAGGACGGCGAGCTGACCAGGGCGCCACTGGAGCTGGTCTGCGAAGTGAAGGACGACGATCTGGATGCGCTGGAGACGTTGCTCGACGCAAACATCGTCATCCGGGCGCGCGCCCGCGTCGTGCATGACGAGGACACGGGTGAATACGCAGGACTGCTCGACGAGCTCATCGGCAGTGACAACGACGCGGAGCTCCAGGCGCGGCTTGCGGAGTTGACGAAGCCGATCATCGTGGAGGACGAACGGTTGGGTAGGTTGGTCTACGACCGCGAGTTCGAACA
Organism: uncultured delta proteobacterium; assembly: GCA_963826085.1. Classification (GTDB taxonomy): domain Bacteria; phylum Myxococcota_A; class Polyangia; order Polyangiales; family Polyangiaceae; genus CAWDXG01. Next base: position 2,685,516 of record CAWGVN010000001.1, read on the forward strand.
GTACGACGGCAGCATCGACTGGAATGGGGCTTCCGTCACGCTTCACGTGTATGTGGACGACCCGGACGAGCACGAAGCCGCGTGCGCCACGGCGCGCGGGCTGCTCCGCGACCAGAAAGCCTGGGCCAAGCGCGTGGCGGACTACGCGGTCCAGGAGCTGCTGGAACTGAAGAACGAATCCTGGCTTGAAGAAGACGAGAGCGAAGTTGCCGCACAAGACTTTGTCGCCCGCATGACCTTGAACACCATAGCGGTGAGCGGGGACGGCTCGTTCGAGTTCTGGCACGACGACGGCGGCCTGTTCTGGGGTCACTCCATCGTGATCGCCGGCAGCCTCGAAGGCGGCCTGGTCGACGCCGACATCCCTGGCTAGGCCGTCGGCAGGGCGCGCCAGAGGGTACGCCCTGCGCGGCCGCTGCGACTCGCAAGCGGCTGCCAGGACCCCCAGGAAAGAACGCGGCTAGTGACCATGCCGCGCTGCGGCAGGGCGAGCGCGTTGACGCGCGTTCGGGCGCGTGGGTCATACTGGGCGGCGGGAGATGGCGACCAGCGGGGCATCCATCGAGGAGACGGGGCAGCGTGCGGCGGAGCCGGCGCCACCTGTGCGGCCCGGTCCGCAGCGCAGCGCGGCGTTCACGCGCTTCTACAGCACGCTGTACTGGCCGTATCTCTTCTCGACCTGCGCGCTCTTGTTCTTTCCCGCGCTGGGCATCTTCCTCACGACCGCGCCCTTCGACAAGAAGCGGAAGCTCCTGCATCGCTACACCTGCTGGTGGGGCGGGCACTACCTGGCGTGGGCGCCGCTCGCGGGCGTGCGCGTGGAGGGACGCGAGCGGCTCGGCAAGGGACCTTATGTGTACGTGTCGAACCACCAGTCGATGGTCGACATCCTGGCGGTGTTCGCGACCAAGCTCGATTTCCTGTGGGTGAGCAAGATCGAGAACTTCCGCGCGCCGTTCCTGGGCTGGAACATGGCGCTGAACGGCTACATCCCGCTCAAGCGCGGCTACCTGCCGAGCATCATGCGCATGGTGCGCATGTGCCACCAGAAGATCAGCGAAGGGCACAGCCTGTTCGTGTTTCCCGAAGGCACGCGCTCACCCGACGGCGAGATCAAGAAGTTCTATCGCGGCGCGTTCCTGATCGCCGCACGCAACAAGGTGCCGGTGGTGCCGCTGGTGCTCGAGGGCACGAACCACATCCTTCCGAAGCACAGCTTCCGCATCAATCCGCAGGAAGTGCTGGTGCGCATTCTGGATCCGATCGATCCGGCGGACTTCGACTTCGATCACCGTCGCCTGCACGATGCCGTGCGCGACCGCATGGTTGCCGAGCAAAAGCGCCTACGCGGACAGACGTAGGTCACTTGCACGACAGCGCCAGCACGTTGCCGTGCGAGACGACGTACACGCGTCCGCCCGAGATGACGGGGCTGTGCAGGTTGCCGAGCAGCGTGTCGACGTGTCCCTTCCACTGGATACGGCCGCTGTCGAGCGACAGCACGGCGAGCTGGGGTCCCGACGTAGCGACGAGCGTGCGGCTGCCGAGGGCGGCGGCCAGCGCGGTTGCGTAGCCCGGGCGGTCGTCGCCCGGGACGAGCAGCCCGGTCTTCCACAGCGTCTTTCCGCTCTTCGCGTCGCGGGCGACGATGCCGCTCTTCGGCCCGTAGGCGATGACGCGGTCGCCGGCTATCACCGGCGCCTGGTGGTCGGTGTCGTCGACGGGCGCGGACCACAGCGCGTGGCCGTCCTTTTCCGACCGCGCAAAGAACGTCGTCTTGCTGCGCGCGTCCATTTCCACAAGGTACAAGCGGCCGTTCTGTGCGCTGACGGCGCTGTCGGGGTAGATGCGCTGGGCCCAACGCCGCTCGCCGCTTGCCGGGTCGAACGCGAAAAGCCCGGACAGCGCGGCGCCCTTGAACAGCGCAGCCTGCAGCAGCGTGCCGCCGTCGAGGGCGATCGCGCCGAGGATGTCGAGCCGGCCGCGCTTCTCGATGTACTTGTTCGCCTTCCACAGCGGCTTCACGTCCTTGTCGAACGCGCCGACGAACACGCCGGGGCCGTCGAGGTGCAGCTCGTTGACGGCGTAGAGGCGTTTGCCGTCGCTCAGCGTCTGCCCCCACAGGTCGAGCCAATCCGGACCGACGCGCTTGCCCGTCCCGGGAACCAGCCAGTAGAAGCCGTCGTCGTTCAGGATCACGCGCCCGAGCGCGGCGTTCGGCCAGCGCCCCCGCGTCACATCGGCGTGGCTGTCGAAGCTCCAGGCGAGCTTGCCGGAGAGGCTGACGCGGTAGAGCGTCGGCGAGTCGCCGGCCTGGCCCGAGACGTAGACGGCGTCCTTCGTCGCGATGGCGTGCGCAGCGACGGCCGACGAAGGCGGAGTGAAGCGCCACAGGAACTTGAGCGGCCCCTTGCAGCTCTCCTTCGTCGCGCCGCTGCGCCCCGGGTCGTGGCCGTACGTCGGCCAGGCATCGGTCGCGCGTTTCGCAATATGCGGAGCAGGAACCATGTCGGCGAGCGGCGGGGCGGGTCGGTCGCGCTTGCCGTGGCACCCTGCGAACACGAAAATCGCCGCGAGAAGCGCGGGCGCTCGAGTTGTCTTGGCTGCGGCAGTCAAAACAGCAGGCAGTTCTTGCACAAGTCGTACCGCCCTACCGCCCCGCAAATCTGTCCGTCGCGCTGACGAGCTCGTGCACGTTGCCGGGCTCGTAGGCGGAGTGGCCGGCGTCCGGCGTGATGCGCAGATCCGCCTCGGGCCAGGCGCGATGCAGATCCCACGCGCTCTCGGCGGGGCATACGACGTCGTAGCGCCCCTGCACGATGACGCCGGGGATGTGCCGGATGCGGTCGACGTCGTCGAGCAGCTGGCTCTCGCGCTCGAGGAAGCCGCCGTTGACGAAGTAGTGGCTCTCGATGCGGGCGAAGGCGAGCGAGAACTCGTCGCCTGCGCTGTGCTCGATGTAGCCCGGATCCTGGTAGAGGAAGCTCGTGCTCGCTTCCCACACGCTCCACGCCCTGGCCGCTTCCTGCCGCACGCTGTCATCGGGGCTGGTCAGGCGCTTGTGGTAGGCCGCTATCAGGTCACCGCGTTCGGCCTCGGGGATGACGGCGAGGTACTTCTCCCAGGCGTCGGGGAACATGCGGTGCGCGCCGTCCTGGTAGAACCACTCGAGCTCCCAGCGACGCAGCATGAAGATGCCGCGCAGCACCAGCTCGGTGACGCGCTCCGGGTGCTTCTCGGCGTAGGCGAGCGCGAGCGTGCTGCCCCAGGAACCGCCGAACACCTGCCAGCGCTCGATCCCGAGGTGTTCGCGCAGCTTCTCGATGTCGCTGACCAGATGCCAGGTGGTGTTGTCTTCCAGCGAGGCATGGGGCGTGCTCTTGCCGCAGCCGCGCTGGTCGAACAGCACGATGCGGTAGCGCGCCGGGTCCCAGAAGCGGCGTTGCTTGGGATCGGTTCCGCCGCCGGGCCCGCCGTGCAGGAAGACGGCGGGCTTGCCGTCCGGGTTGCCCGACTCCTCGTAGTAGATGGAGTGCAGGTCGGAGACCTGGAGGCGACCCGTGTTGTACGGCTCGATCTCCGGGTAGAAGCTACGCCGCGCGTTCTGGCTCATGGCCGCCGAGCTTGGCAGAGGCGTGCGCGTGCGTCGAGGCGACAGCCGTGATACGGACCGCCGCGTGAACAGCGAGGGCTCGAACGGCAAGCGCCAGGCCGGGGACATCACCAACGCCATCGAGACGGCCCGCCGCGGCCTCCGCCGCGACGTGCAGGTCCTGATCGACGCGCTTCCGGAGGGCGAGCTGTTCGTGCCGCTGGCCCGCGCCATCCCCGATTCGGAGTACGGCGAGCAGGTCGAGGTCGGCGATGATCTCGAGCTGTCGCCGCATCTGCTGGTCGACGAGGACGAGCGACCGTACTGCGCGGTGTTCTCGCGGGCCGAGCTGCTGGAGCCGGTGGGCGAGGAGCTCGGCTGGTCCACCGATGGCGGTCCGCTCGAATACTGCGCGCTGCCGGCGCCGGTCGTCTTCGACATGACACTCTCGGTCATCGACGACAAGACCGTCTTCGGGTTGGTCTTCAACGCCATGTCCGACACGGAGCTGGTGCTGCGTCGCGAGGAGGCGGCCAGCATCGCGCAGGGCAAGGCGCTGCCTCTGGTCGGCTACGTGCAGGAGATCCCGCCGCAGGAGTTCGAGGAAACGCTGGTGGCCGAGGGGGATCCGCCTCCGGCCGAGCTGGTGGAGGCGATCGAGCGCTGCGTGGCGGAGATCGACGGCGTGCGCGGCTACACGCTCGAGCGCACGTTCAACGCCGAGCGCGATCTGGAGCCGCACCTGACGCTCACGCTCGGCACCGACCCGGGCGACCTCGACTACGCCGAGATCAGCCGCCGCGTCGTCGAGGAGATTGAGGACAAGCTGCCGCCCCCGGGCTACATCGACATCCTGTTCGACGAAGCACCCAACTGACGGGGCTTCGCCCCAACCCCGGTCGCACCCACCCACCCACCCCCGCCGGAATCCTCCTCGAGGGGGCTCACCGCCCCTCGAGCACCCCGACGCGATTCGCTACGCTCATCGCGGCTTCGCTATCGCTCGCCGCCTTTCCACGGACATCGAACTTGACGCGCTGGTCAGCGTGACGCTTCTTCAGGGCATCTAGAGATGGCGCTCGTCATCGAGGGAGTCGAGAAGAGCTTCGGCGACACGCCGGCGCTTTCGGGCATCGACCTCGAGGTCGGCGCGGGCGAGGTGCTCGGCCTGCTCGGACCGAACGGCGCGGGCAAGACCACGCTGATCCGCATCGTGATGGACATCATCCGCGCCGATGCGGGGCGCGTGCTGCTCGACGGGGCGCCGCTCGGCTCGCGCGTGCTGGACGGCGTCGGCTACCTGCCGGAAGAGCGCGGCCTGTACAGAAAGCAGACGGTGTCCGAGGTGCTCGTGTATTTCGGCATGCTGAAGGGGCTGTCGCGCCGGGACGCGAGACAGCGGGCGCGCAAGTGGCTCGCGCGCCTGGAGCTCGGGCACACGGCGGCGTGGCGCGTGGAGCGGCTGAGCAAGGGCATGAGCCAGAAGGTGCAGCTCGCCGCGGCGCTCCTGTGCGAGCCGGAGCTCTGCATCCTGGACGAGCCGTTCTCGGGGCTCGACCCGGTGGCGCTCAGGCTGGTGCGCGAGCTGATCCGCGAGCGGCGCGCCGCCGGGCGCACCACCATCCTGTCAACACACCAGATGAACGAGGTGGAGGGGCTGTGCGATCGCGTGGCGCTGATCCACAACGGGCGACTGCTCGTGTACGGCACCGTAGAGGAGGTCCGGCGCCTCCACTCGCAACCCGAGTTCCGCGTCGTATCGCCCGACACGCTGCCTGGGCTCGACGGCGTCACGTCCCGCCGGAACGACGACGGCAGCTGGCTGGTGCGCATCGAGGACGGGCGCGCGCCGGACGAGCTGCTCGCCGCACTGGTCGGGGCCGGAACGCGCGTGGAGAGCTTCGAGCCGGTAGTCGCCGGCATGGAGGAAATCTTCGTGCAGGTCGTCGCCGAGGCCGACGAGCGGGAGCGCGCTGCATGATCCGCCCCGCCAAGGTCGGCATTATCGCCCGCTGGGAGCTCACGTCGGTGGTACGGCGTCTGCCGTATCTGATCTTCACGTTCGTGATGCCGCTGTTCTTCACGCTGCTGTTCGGCGGCGTCGGATTGCTGCAGGGCCGCGCGATGCAGACCCAGCTCGACCAGCCCGCGCTGTTCGGCGTGGTCGACCAGAGCGGCGCGCTGCATCTGGAAAAGCCCGTGCAAGAGCGCGCTCCCAGCGGCCGCGCCACCAAGCTCCTCGGGCGGGCCGGCCTCGCCGGCGCCCACGCTTTCGAGCAGGGCCAGGTCGTCTTCGTGCCGTTTGCCTCGGAAAGCGCCGCGCGCAACAAGCTTCGCGACAAGAGCCTGCGCGGCTACTTCGTCATCGCGCCGGACTGGCTCGCGAGCGGCAAGGTCAAGGAGGTGCGTGGCGAAGGCGGATTGTTCGACGACGTCGGTCGCGGCTCCGCCGAGCGCGCGCTGGGCGAGGTCGCACGGGAGCAGCTCCTGACCGGGCAGGTCAAGCAGCCGGTGCTGGCGCGTGCGCTGGATCCGGTGCACGCCGAGCGCCGCACGCTGCCGGCAGCCAGCGGCGCGGAGCGGAAGGCCGCGGACGACAGCGAGATGTCCGCGCGGCTCCTGGTTCCACTGATCCTGGCTCTGCTCCTGATGATGTCGCTCATCAGCACCTCGTCGTACCTGGTGCAGGGCGTGGCCGTGGAGAAAGAGAACAAGGTCGTCGAGGTGCTGCTCGCTTCCGCCAGCGCCGACGAGATCATGGCGGGCAAGCTGGTCGGACTCGGCGCGGCGGGGCTGCTGCAGGTCGCGGTTTGGTCGCTGATGCTCGCGGGCGGCGTGCTCTCGGTGCCGGCCGGGCTGGGTGGCGCCTCGTCGGCCGTGCCGTGGACGGCGGTGGCCGCCGCGGGTCCGCTGTTCCTGCTCGGCTACCTGTTCATCGGCAGCCTGATGCTGGCGACCGGCTCGTTCGGGGGCAATGCGCGGGAGAGTCAGCAGTTCGGCATGCTGTGGGCGCTGCCGGCCATGCTACCGGTGATGCTGATGACGGTGCTGCTTTCGGACCCGCACGGCGCGTTCGCCCGCGTGCTCAGCTGGATCCCGTTCACGGCGCCGATCACCATCGTGACGCGCCTCAGCGTCGACCCGGGCGGCATGCCCGGCTGGGAGCTCGCCGGATCGATCGCCGTGATGCTGCTGTCGATCGTGCTGGCGGTAGCGCTTGGCGCGAGGCTGTTCCGTGTCGGGCTCCTCCTCACCGGCTCCCGCCCCCGCCTTTCCGAGATCCTGCGCCAAGCGCGCGTGGGGCGATGAATCGAGAGCTGAAGCTGCTGCTCGGCGGCCGCGCGCTGCGCAGCCTGTCGCTCGGCTATCTAGGTGTCATTGCTCCGCTGTACCTCGCGCAGCTGCACTACTCCGCCGTCCAGGTGGGGCTGGTGTTCACGGCCGGCGCCGTGGGCAGCATGGTGCTGACGTTCCTGGTGGGCGTGCTCGCGGATCGCTTCGGGCGCAAGCGGCTACTGGTGATCCTGGGTCTGCTCACGGCGCTCGGCGGGCTCGGCTTTGCACTCGGCACGAACTTGTACGTTTTGCTCGCGGCGGCTGCGGCGGGCAGCATCGGGCGCGGCGGCGGCGCCGGATCGGGCGGCGCGTTCGGACCGTACTTTCCCGCGGAGCAGCCGCTCATCGCCGAGCACGCGGGCGACGAGAACCGCACACGTGTGTTCGGCGCCCTCGCGCTGGTCGGCACGCTGAGCGGCGCCGCCGGCTCGGTCATCTCGATGTCGCCGGGGCTCCTGCAGCACTGGGCCGGTATCGATCCGCTCGTTGTCGACCGCGCGCTGTTCGCCCTGACGGTGCTGCTCGGCCTGGGGATGGTGGCGGTGATACTTCCGGTCACTGAAAAGCCCCGCCCGCCGCCCCGCGACGCCTTTGCGCTCGAGCCCGCAACGCGACCCGTGCTCCTGCGCTTCTTGATCACGAACGGCACGAACGGCCTTGCCGTCGGCTTTCTCGGTCCGGTGCTCGTGTACTGGTTCCATGTGCGCTACGGCGTGACCTCCACCGAGCTCGGCGGGATGTACCTGCTGGCGAACCTCGTGGCTTCGCCGTCGAACCTTCTTTCGGGGCGGCTCGCGCGCCGCTTCGGCTCCGTGCGGACGATCGTCGCGGCGCGCCTCGTCGCGCTCACGTTGCTCGCGTCGATCGCGCTCATGCCGACCTTCTGGCTCGCGGCCGCGCTCTTCCTGGCGCGCACCGGAGTGAACACGCTCTCGAGCCCGATCCGCCAGTCGTTCTTGATGGGCGTGATCCCCGAGCGCGATCGCAGCACCGCCGCGGGCTTCAGCAATCTACCGCTGCAGGTGCTGTCGAGCCCGGGCCCCACCATCGCCGGCTCGCTGATGCAGAGCGTCTGGGTCGGGCTGCCGCTCGAGCTCGCGGCCGGCCTGCAGGCCGTCAACGCGCTGCTCTACTACGCGTTCTTCAAGGATATACGCCCACCGGAAGAGCGCACCCGGACCGTGGAAACCGCCAAATAGTCCTCGTGATTTTCGCGTTCTACAACGCAGCGAGGAAGGTTCGGGGCCCATGCGGCGTACTATCCATGAGCACTCCCCGGCCCGCACAGCCCCCGCCCCCCAGCGGACCGGCGCACTGAAAAATAACGCCTACGCGGAAGTCACACGCTGCGGCTTGCTCATCGCGCCTCGATCGACAAGAGTGTGCAGCCTCGAAAGGAGATCCGACATGCGCCCCGTCTTGCTTGCGACCGCCGTCGCAGTCCTCGCCACCGCCGGTACCCTCGTCTCTTCCGCCCAGGCCGGACCGAACTACGACGTGAGCTCCGCCAAGGGCAAGGTGACCGTCACCGCGCATGCCGGCTGGCACGTCAACGACAAGTTCCCGTGGAAGCTCACGGTCGGCAGCAAGAGCCTCGACAAGAGCCACTTCTCCTTCTCGCACTCCAAGGCCAGCGTGAGCGGCGCGCCGGCGGGCGCCGGCAAGATCCGCGGCGCCATCTGCTCGAAGAACCAGTGCATGCCCTTCTCGGCCAGCGTGGTCGTCAAGTAGCTCGAGCTCGGCGGCTGCCGCAGGTCCTGGCAGCCGCTGCCCGTCCGGGCTCCGGCCCTGCACGTACCCCCCGCCGCACCCACAAACGCGCCTGACGCTCGCGCGTACCGGCCGTCGTCTGCTAGATCGGCAGACGGATCTCGATGGACCGTCCCGATCTCCTCGCTGCCTCGGAAGGCCGTCTGGGTCGCACCGAGCGTGCGCAGATCGCGCTGATCCGCCGTAGCTTCGAGCCGGGCCGCGTGGACCACGCGATCCGCTTCCTGCAGAAGAACGTCGGCTCCACCTGGATCCACGTCTGCACGAAGAACCTCAGGCAGGTGCACGGGCTGGAACGGCTGCCTGACCTCGACCCGAAGCAGAGCTTCATCTGCTTGGCCAACCACCGCAGCTTCTTCGACCTGTACGTGGTCACGAGCCATCTCGTCCACTCCGGCATGCTGCCGCACCGCATCGCCTTTCCGGTGCGTTCGAGCTTCTTCTACGACCGCGCGCTCGGGTTCTTCGTCAACGGCGCGATGAGCTTCTTCGCGATGTACCCGCCCATCTTCCGCGAGCGGAAGAAGCTCACGCTCAACGTAGTCAGCCTGGACGAGTTGGCGTGGCTCTTGCGCCGCGGCGGCACCTTCGCCGGGCTGCACCCGGAAGGCACGCGCAACAAGGGCGACGACCCCTACACGCTCCTGCCCGCGCAGCGTGGCGTGGGCCGCGTGATCCACGAGGCCAAGGTGCCCGTGATTCCCGTCTTTATCAACGGGCTGCTCCAGGAGAACCTCGGGCGACAGGTGCTCAGCAACTTCGACGGAACGGGACGCACGGTCAACATCGTGTTCGGCGCTCCCATCGACTTCGACGACCTGTACGAGAAGCCCCGCTCGCCGCGCGTGCATCGCGCCGTCGCTGAGCGCGCGCTCGAGGTGATCAGCGAGCTGGGACAGGAAGAAAAGCGCATCCGGGCAGAGCAGGAGCGCGGCTGAGGCGCGCTCCTGCCGTCGCCGTCTATTCGTCGTCGAAGAAGAGCGGCTCGCGCTGCGCCAGGAAGGCTTCGATGGCTTCCAGCGACGCTGGCTCCAGGTGCACGAAGCGCACGCCCATGCCGGGCGGCACGTTGCTCTGCTCGGAGTACTCCCGGATCCAGCGCACCTCGCCGATGCCGCGCACCACGACCTCGTTGTCAGGCAGGTGGATTGCCAGCTCCAGCTTCTCGCCCACGGGCTTGAGCATGTGGGTAGCCACGAACACGCCGCCGGCGGACATGTTCTCGACGAAGCCGGCATAGAAGTTGTGCTCGCTGCCCAGGCTCACGTCGAGCTCGACGGCGAAGCGCGGGCTGGCCCGGCGCTGGGGTTGCGCCACGGGAACCGCGCCGGAGTCGAGTCGTGTGATGGTCGCTTCTTCGCGGCGGTCGCGCTGCGGCATCTCGATAGGCTTTGCTGCGTTCATCGGCTTCGTCCCTCCAGGCCGTCAAGGCTCGCGGTCTGTATTCACGACGGCAGAGCCCGCCCCGGACTTAACCGCTAATCCGCAATCTCTTGCCTTTCGCGGGAAATCCGGCGGTTTGCCAGCCGAAACGAAGCCGGCGTGGCGCGCTGGACGACCTGCGTCGGACCCGCGGGGTTCACCCGGTCGGCGTGGTCGAGGCAGCTGCCGCGCGTCCTGCCGAGCAGGAGCCCGGGCGCGATCCCCAGGAGCACGACGAGAACCGCCAGCGGAACCAGCGCGGTCGTCTCGCGCTGCTCGAGCGGCGGAAGCCGCCCACCATGGGGCTCGAGGAAGGGCCCCAACCGGAAGCCCTCGGGGAACGCTCCCAGGAGCACGCGCCCGAAGACACGTACGTGCGCCGCTGCCGCGATCACAAGCCCGATAGAGGCGAGCAGCGCCGGCGCGGGCGTCATCGGGACCGCGCCGACCAGCGACAGGATCTCCGCGACGAAGCCGGTCGTTCCCGGCAGTCCCAGCGAGGCCAGGAGCCCGACGCCCAGCACGATGGCCAGCTCCGGACGCTCGCGTCCGAGCCCCGCGAGGCGATCGATGCGCGTCTCGTGGAGCCGGTCCTGCACGGCGCCGATCGCACCGAAGAGCAGCGCTGCGACCAGCGCATGGCCGAGCATCTGCATCACGGCGCCTTCTACGCCGATCGCCGTCAGCGAGCCGAGCCCGAGCAGGCACAGGCTCATCTGGCTCACACATGCGTAGGCGGCAAAGCGCCTCAGGTCGGACTGGGCCAGCGCCGCGAGACCGCCGTAGGCGACGCCGAGCATGCCGACCGCCGAGACGGTAGCCGACGCCCACTGCGCGCCCTGGGGCAGCACGCCGTAGCCGATGCGGAGCATCAGATACGCGCCGACCGGCATCACCGCGCCGGCGATCACGATCGCCACACCGGCCGGGGCACGGCCCAGCGCGCGCGGCAACCAGGCGTGAAGCGGCGGGGCCGCGAGCAGCAGCGCGCAGGCAACGAACAGCGCGGAGTAGAGCACCTTGACGGCGTTGTGGCCGGCGATCGAAAGGCCCATCTCGACGAAGTCGACGTGAGACAACTCGAGGAGCGAGAACGTTCGCGGAGCAGGCGTGCCGTCGAACAGGTAGCTCTGCCCCGCATGTCCCGACACGAAGACGATCACGAACAACAGGAGCAGCGCCGCCACGCCCGCGTACACCGCCGCCGTCACGCCAGCGCGCTTGTCCCCGCTCCATCCGGCCACGAGCAACACCGCGGCAGTGAGCGCCACGGCAAGGAAGAAGAAGAGCAGCATCAGGTCGAGCGAAGCGAACACGCCGGTCAGCCCGACATCGAGCAGAAGCAACAGCAGCCAGTAGGACTTGAGCCGATGATCGACCGAGTAGCTCATCAGCGACGCAACCAGCACGACGAACGGCACCGCCACGAGCAGCCCTATCGAAACGCCGTCCAGGCCGAGCGCATACTGGACGCCGAGCGCGGGCAGGAGCCGCCCGGTCTCGATCAGCTGATAGCCGGCGTTGCCGTCGAGCCGGCTCACCGCCGGGTCGAAGCGCACGAGCAGCCCGAGCGCGAGCGCCAGCTGGGCCCCACTGGCGGTGATGCCGACCCAGCGCAGGTTGCGCAGCTTGCGGTAGCCCGAGAGGTGCGCTGCAAACAGCGCGGCAATTCCGATCAGCGGGAGCAGGAACAACCACGTGCAGGCGTGACCGAGCAGCCAGGGCAGCGCCATCGGCAACTGGGCGTGAACCCCCGCCGCGACAGCCGGCGCCGCCTGCGCGTCCGTCTCGACCACCACCTCGCCCCAGAGCTGGCGCAAGCGGATCGGCTTTCCGACGACCCAACGCACCTCGATGCGCTTCGAGCTGCCGGGCGCCAGCACGGCCTGCGTGCTGCCGTCCTCGAACGCAGCGGTAACGCCGACCGGCAACCGCGGATTGGCCGGGCTGCCCGCGCGCATCGAGACGCTGTGCACCACGACGCGCGTGGAACCGTGGTTCTCGAGCACGAGCTGCCCGGCGTAGCCGCTCCCATCGGGCCTCAGCTCGACGGGTGCGGGACCGTGCGCCGGCCTCAGCACCAGCGACGGCCGAGCCACGGCAGAGAACGCCGTCAAGAGCACCGCAACGATCACGAAGAGCGTCAGGACGAGGCGCTTCACTTGTCCTCCTCCTCGCTCTGGTCGCCCGCGCCCTCGCCCTCGCTCTCGCTCTCGCCCTCGCTCTCGCTCTCGCCCTCGCTCTCGCCCTCGCTCTCGCTCTCGCCCTCGCTCTCGCTCTCGCTCTCGCTCTCGCTCTCGCTCTCGCTCTCGCCCTCGCCCTCGCTCTCGCTCTCGCCCTCGCTCTCGCCCTCGCCCCCGAAAGCCAGTGCGCCGTCCAGCCGTACCAGCGCTGCGCCCGCCGCGATCGCGCCGCGCCCCAGCGGTGCCATCCACCGCGCCACCGGCACGCCGCGCTCCAGCCAACCGAACAGCGGCAGGCCGCGCTCCTGCTCCATCCAATCCGCCATGCGTCCCGGCCCATAGCGCCGCCGCGCCGCCGACCACGCAAGCAACGGCACTCCGAACCCCACCAGCAGGAGCCCGAGCCGCATTCCCGTGCCCAGATCCTCGAACGAGAGACCCGCGTTCGCCACCAGCGGCGCCATCCACGTGTCGAGCAGCGGAGGGAACACCGGAGTGGCACTCGCGAGCACCGCATCCGACGCCTGCAGGAGCCCCACCAAGAGCGAGAACCACGCAAGCCCGGTGAGCACGCGGGTGTGGACTGCGGCGGGCTGGTTCTTCACCAGGGGCTTCTTCTTCCGCGTCGACTTGCCCGCGAACAGGAGGAAGAACGCTCGCCACACCGCGAAGCAGAGCGCCGTGCTCGCGAGCGCGCCGAGCACGAACAACGCAGCGCCTGGAACGAAGCCCGTGTTGTCGCTGGTAAACGCGTCCCACAGCATCGACTCACGCGCCCAGAACGCGCCGAGCAGCGGATAGGGCGCCGCGGTGGCCGCCAGCGCAGCAACAAACCAAGCGCGCGCCGTACCCGGCAGGACCGTGCCGAGCCCGCCCAGCGCGGCCAGATCGGGTTGTCTGCCGAGCGCTCGCTGCAGGTCGTCGGCGGCGAGCAGCAGGACCAATGCCGCGGGCAGAGCGACCGCGAGCTCCAGTGCGGTCGCGGCGAGCGCGCCCGATCCGATCCCGACGAAGCACAGCCCGACCTGCCCGACCGCGAAGCCACGCGCGATGCGTCCGGGGTCGCGCGACAGCAGCAGCGAAACGCCCGCTGCCAGCGCCATGATCGAGCCGGCGAGCGCGACAAGCCCGGCCACACCCGGCACCAGCGGCAGATAGAACGACAAGCGCGCGACGAGGTACACGCCCGCGACGAGCCCGCCGCCACCCAGAAGCAGCGACGCGCTGCGACCGCCTGACTCGTCACCCGACGCCCAGTCGGCGCTCTTCGCGAGCCCTGCCAACCCGATCAGGATCAGAGCGAGCGCCAGCGCCGGCAGGCCCCAGATCCTCTTCGAGTCGTAGTCGGTGCGCAGCACGAAGGCGCCGCTCTTGTCGCGGATCCCGAGCTGGTCGCGCATCTCGCGGAAGTCGAGCGTCGAACCGAGGACCGCCAAGCGGAGCTGATTGCCCGCGCCGACCCTGACCTTCCCGACCAGCAGCGGATTCGTCCCCGGTCCGGGATCGATGAGGAAATCGTGGATCGCGGTCGGTATCGGCAGCTGCTCGAAGGGAGCGTGCGCCACGATCCGGCAAGGCCCCGAGGGCACACCGAGCCCACCTCGTTCGCCGTTGCTGCCGACCTCGCAGAGCTCGGCGCCGCCGATCTTCACTGTGGCACCGGGTAGCGACGCCATGCTCAAGCGGCCATCCGACGGAACACTGGGTGCGGCGCGTGCTTCCTCGTCGGTGGGCTTCGGCGCGTCTTGATCGGTGAGCGGAACGGCCTCGGCCTGGACCGCCGCGATGCGGGGCTCGAAGTCCGGCGTGTAGGCGCTCGATCCGATCCAGCTGCCGCCCTGCGTCCAGAACAGGAGCCCGGCGCCGGCGAGCAGCGCCACGTCGGCGAATCTTCCGACGGCAAAGCGCACGCTGCCGCGACCCGGCGGCGCAAGCACAAAGGCCGCGAGGGATACGCCGGCCCAACCGACGAGCAGGATCGCCAGGTTCGACGCCAGGACGACAAGCAGCATCGATCCAAGACCGAGCGACAGCGCCTCGAAGCGCCGCGCTTCTCCCGGACCGGGCTCCTTCGCCTCCGGAAGAGCGAGATGGGTCATCGCCGCCGCGCCGCACACGGCGACCATCACACCCACCAGCGCCGAGAGCGGATCGAGCGAAAGCGACAATCCCACTTCCAGCGAACCGATCCGCAGCGCCGAGCCGAGCACGTCCAGGAGAAAGCGCTCGTGCGCCGGCAACATCGCCAGCTCCACCACCTGGTACACGAGCAGGGCGAGCGCGGCGAGCGCCGCACCCAGGTGCCAGCGGATGGGCAACAGCCCGGGCTGATCCTCGTCCGGGGCCGCGCGCTTCATCGCGGAGACCGCCGCCGCCAACAGCGGCAGGAGCGGGATCAGCCAAAGAGTCGCGGAAAGCTCGATGGCCTGGAGCGAGCCGGAGAACTGGTGCATGCAGGCAACGCTTGGCCGCGGGGAAAGAACAACGGCCGGGGAACGACGCGGGAATAAGCGCGGCGACGCTAGCGCTGGACCGGCAACACTTCAAGTTGCGTCAGAGCCAGGGATTCACGTTCATCTGGCCGCTCGACGTGCGCAGGGCGGAGAGCACTCTGAACGCGAAGTAGCCGATCGCGAACACCGACAGCGCAAACAACACGTAGCCGACGCCTCCCTGCACCGAACGCAGCACGGGGCTCGCCAGCCCCGCGAGCCAAGCGCCCGAAAGCACGATCGCCAGCACCGACAGTGGCACCAGCACCCGCCAACACAGGCCCAGCATCTGGTCCACGCCAAGCCGGGGCAGCGCCCAGCGGATCCACAGCACGAAAAGAACCAGCGACCAGCACTTCGCCTGCAGGAGCAGCGCGCCCAGTGCCTGGTAGCCCACGCTGGCGTGCTGGGTCAGCGGCGAAACGAACGGCAACCGCCACCCGCCCAGAAACAGCGTCGCGGCGATTCCGCTCATCAAGAACACGTTCCCCCACTCGGCCAGGAACATGAGCGAGCGCGTCGCCGGGTGTGTGGTCTGCCGGCGGACCGGCTGGGCGGCAAGGTCGGCCGCGTCGGCTTCGGGCAGCTCCAGCAGCACCCGGTTGGCTTCCGGCAACGCGGTGACCATGAGCAGCGCGAAGCACAGCAGCAACACCGGACTTGCGAATACGTACCAGTGCCAGGGCGCGGCGCCCTGCGCTTCGACGATGTCCGAGAGCCGCGTGCTGCCCGCGGTCATGACGATGCACGCGATCGCCGCCAGAGCCGGCAGCTGGTAGCTCAGGATGGACAGCGCCGCCTTCACGCCCGACACGAGCGACCACCGACGCCCTTCGCGCCAACCCCCGAGCATCAACCCGATCGTCACCAGCGCCGTCAACGACGACAGCACCACGATCGCCAGATCCAGGTCGGGCGCCACCAGTGCATGCCCGAACGCGACCAAGGTAAACGCGGCGCTGGCGCCGAGGAAGATCAGGTACGGCACCAGACGCAGCACGGGTCGGTCCACCGCCGACGGCAACAAGTCGTCCCCCAACATCCCCGACAGACCGGACAACACCCAGCCGAAGAATCCCCGTGCGCCGTGACGCCTGCCTTTCGCGCTTGCCTTGAGCCGCGCTGCGACGCGTCGCTCCACCCACGTCATCACCCGCGACAGCGGTCCCGTAAACAGCAGCAGGATCGACACCGCGAGCCCTATCAGCACGGCCGAAACGGCCAGGTCGGAGGGCGCGGCGTGCTGGAAGCCCTGCACGTCGATCTGGCGGACGACCGGCTCGCGCAGCTCCCCTCGCTGCACCGAGACCTTCGCGAAGCGCTTCGCTCCCGAGGGGATCACGTCGCTCGCCGAACGCACGCGCACTCCGTCGAAGTCGATCAGCACGTCGCCGGGTCTCAAGCCGGCACGCTCTGCACGTCCCTGCTTGTCCAGGCTCTTGATCCGGAGCGCGCTCGTCTCGGTGTCCGCTTCCGCGTGGATACCGAGGAACGACAATGCGCTCTGCCCTTCGGCCTCACGCTCCTTGACAACGCTGTCGTCGAGCGTCGGAGCCGTCACGTCGAGCACCACTTCGTGCACGGTGCCGGTCACGGGCGGAGCGCCGGCATTGCGTGGAGCAAACGCCGCGACCACGTCGCCGCGGAAGGTCGTGTGCCTGGCGTCGTCGCCCTTGCCGCAGAGCTCCGCCTGCAACTCCTCGGTCAGCATCACCGAGATACGGTTCGGGCTGGTCGCCTGCGCGGGCACCTCGAGATCGATGTCGCGCGGTTTGTCGCCCGGACGGTGCAGCGTACCGTGGAAACCGAGCGTGGCCGGTTTGCCTTCAGGGAACCCGGAGCCGATCACTTCCAGACGATCGCCGACGTCGACGTCGCGCGGCGCCACGTCGAGCACGTTCAAGAGATTGGGCGGTGCGTCGGCGGCACGGCAGCCCGCCAACGCGCCCAACAGCGCCATCACGATCAAGAGCGCCCACGCGCGCATCGCTTCCCGTCTACCAGGAGCGTGAAATCCGGACGAAATCGCGGAGGTTTCCGCGCGTTTGTTGACGGCGCGCGGCGGCGTATGTCTGGGGGCGGCGTGGGGGCGGCCGCGTATGGATTATGTAAACTACGAGATAGCAAGGCGCCGCGAATGTCGGTCTCGCCGACAAAAGCGACACGAAGCCGCCGCTCACGGCTCGGCGGACGCCCGCGCCTGCCGTTGGGTACGCTTGGGGATCGTCGAGCAGGAAGTGCGGGGCAGCTCTACACGGCGCGCGCCGTGGACCGCGGCGGCAGGAAGTAGCGTGCGCCGTCCTCGGGATCGGTGCCGACCCGCAGCGCGAGGCCGAACACCTGCTCGAGCAGCTCGGGGACGAGCACCTCGTCGACGGGACCCTGCGCGTGCACGCGGCCGTCCTTGAGCAGCACCGCGCGATCGCCCCAGCGCGCGGCGGCGTTGAGATCGTGCATCACCGCGATGCACGCGACACCGCGCTCGGCGGCTTCGCGACGCGCCATGTCGTAAAGCACCACGGCGTGGCGGATATCGAGATGCGCGGCTGGCTCGTCGAGCAGCAGCGCTTCGGGCTGCTGCGCCAACGCGCGCGCAATGACGACGCGACGGCGCTCGCCGCCGGAGAGTTCGGCCACGGGCCGGTCGGCGAGGTCGACGAGCTCGCAGTCGGACAACGCGCGGTCGACGGCCGCAGCGTCGGCGCTGCCCGCAATGAGCAGCCCGCTCTGGTGCGGTGCTCGTCCCATCATCACGACCTCGCGCACGGAAAACCCGAACGCAACGTCGCTGTCCTGTGGAACGACGGCAAGCTTGCGCGCAATCTGGCGGCGCGACAGCTTCGCGAGATCCGTCCCGCCCAGCCGCACCTCGCCCCGTGCGGGTTGCAGCGTGCCGGCGAGCACGCGCACCAGCGTGGATTTGCCCGCACCGTTGGCACCCACGACGGCGACCAGCTCGCCGCGACGCGCCTCGAGCGACACATCGTGCAGCACCGGGCGCTCGCGATACCCCGCGTCCACGCCTCGCGCCTCTATCCAGAACGTCACTCACGCGGCGAGCGTACTTCGGGGGGCGGCTGGCTGTTAGCTGTTAGCCCTTGGCTGTTGAACCTGACCAACTGGCCGCCAATTTCTGGGCCCCTCCTCGCCCCCGCGCGTAGGTTCGAGCCGGCTCTACAAGCGAGGTTTTTCCGATGGCCAGGTGGCAAGCGCTTCTGACGGAGATCCGTCGGCATCAGACCGAGATCATGCGCATCGCACCCTTCCGCGATGTCGGGCTCGTACCCAACCCGGCGGCGTCGAGCGTGGCGATCGCCGCGGCCGAGGCGCGCATCGGGCGCGAGCTTCCTCCGAGCTATCGCGCCTTCCTCGCCCAGCACGACGGCTGGCCGCGCTTCTTCGAGGGCGCGACGTTGCTCGGCACCGCGAACCTCGGCAAGCGCTGCTACGAGGAAGCCGCGCGCGCGACCTTCGACGCGGCCGAGACCCCGGTAGCCGATCTCGCTCCGCCGTCGCGCTTCCGACCGCGCGTGCTCATCCCATTCGGAATCGATCTGCAGGCAACGACACTGTTCGCGTTCAATCCCGCCGTGGCCGACGCCGACGGCGAATTCGAGGTCATCGCCTGGGTCAACGAGATCGGCCTGCGCCGCTTCAATTTCGAAGACTTCCTCGAGATGGTCGCCGAGCTGTGCCGCTCGGAGCTGCACGCACGTCGCTTCGAGACAACGCTGCTCAGGACGGCCTGACAAGAGTTGACATTGGACAAGGCGCGCGAGCGGATTAGGCTCGCCGAATGCGCCTTTCCACCACCCTTCTCTTCGCGGCAACTCTGGCTCTGGGCTGCTCTTCGAGCAGCGGCAACAAGTCGAACGGAAGCGGGGGTTCCGGCGGCTCGGCTACGGGCGGGGCCGCGGCCGGCGGCGCAGCGGGTTCCGGTGGCTCGGCGGGTTCCGCCGCGGGGGCAGGTGGGAGCGATGCGGGCGCCGCGGACACCTATGGGAATTTCGCGCAGGGATTCTTCACCACGTACTGCGTGCCCTGCCACAGCGCGACCTCGACCGACCAGGCGCGCGACTACAGCAGTATGGCGGACATCACGCGCGATCACGCCGAGATCGCCTGCGGCGTCGCTACGACCAAGCTCGCCGGATGCGCATCGTTCCCGCCGCCGAGGCAGTTCCCGATCGGCACCGGAGCCAAGCCGACGGATACCGAGCGCGACCGGCTGGTGGCCTGGATCCAGGCCGGCATGCCGCAATAAGTCCGGTGCCTCTTTGCGGGCTTCGGTTTCCCCTGGCGTCCCGTGACGCTTTGCAGCATTCTTGGTCTCATACTGGGAAGAGCGGAGCCGATGACGCCGCTACAATCCCGAGAAACAGCTCGCAGGTCCGTCGCCGCGCGGATTGCCGACACCGGACCGGGGCCAAGAGGGTCACATGGTCACTGAAAGCCCGGAGAGCAGCATCCCGCCTGGATCGCAGCCACCGGCAGAGCGCCGCGTGATCAAGCGGTACTCGAACCGCAAGCTGTACGACACGAAGGACAGCCGCTACGTCACGCTACTCCAGATCGCAGACATGGTGCGTGAGGGCGAGGACGTCCAGATCATCGACAACGCCACCAAGGAAGACAAGACCGATGTCACGCTGGCGCTGATCATCTCGGAAGAGCTGAAAGCGCGCCCACGCGGCATTCCCCTCGCCACGCTCAAGTTCCTGATCCGGCAGCGCGGCGAGAAGATCCTCACCCAGCTCCGCGAAGGACCGATCGGACGGCTCATGCCGCGGGATCAGGTCGAGGGGGAGATCCACATCCCGATCGCGCCGGAGGACCAGGAGGAAGACTTGAATCAGAGCAAGGATGCCCAGCACAAGGGATTCCGCGCCACGCTGGAGCAGTTCCAGAACAAGATCGACGAGCGTATCCGCGCGGTATTGCCGAACTTTTCCATGTTCCGCGAGATGCAGAACGAGGTCAAACGGCTGTCCGAGCGGCTGGATGCACTGGAAAAGCGCCTGGGCAGTGGCGGCAGCGGCGGCACGCCGAAGGAATAAGCCGTATATTCTGTGGGTTGAGGGGGCAAAGGCGAAGGTCCCCAAGTGCGCCGCAATCAGAAGAGCACGAACCAACCTGCCGCGAGGCAGGACTTTGAACAGGAAGCCCTCAGCCACCTGGGCGCGCTCCTGGCGGTCGGCACACGGCTGACCAAGAATCCCTCGGAGGCCGAGGATCTCGTCCAGGACACGTTCGTCAAGGCCATGCGAGCCCGCCATCAGTTCGAGGCGGGCACGAACATGCGCGCCTGGCTGCTGCGCATCCTGACCAACACGTTCATCAACCGCTATCGCCGCGGCGGGCTGGAAAAGAGCGTGCTGGAAGGTCCCGACGCGGATCCGCTGGCCGACGGCTGGGTCGGCACGGCCACGATGGAGGCGATGCGCGACCCCGAGTCGCTTGCGCTCCGCCCCGTGCTGGAAGCGGAGATCAACGACGCGCTCGACGAGCTGCCTGACGAGTTCCGGCTCGCCGTGCTGCTCGCGGACGTGGAGGAACTTTCGTACCGCGAGATCGCCGACATCATGGGCTGCCCGATCGGCACCGTGATGTCGCGACTGCATCGCGGGCGCCGGCTGCTCAAGACACGGCTGTACGAGCACGCGCTGGCGATGGGCATCGTCAGCCCCGAGCCGCTGGTCGGCACCAAGAAGGAAAAGGCCGAACCGCCGAGCGAGGACAGCGCCGCGCCGGTTGACTTGAACGAATACCGCGCGAAGAAGGGGGCCGTGGGATGAACGCCTGCCGTCGCGCGCTGCCTCTGATCGAAACCTTTGTCGATGGCGAGCTGAAGGCCAGCAAGGTTCTCGAGCTCGAGCAGCACCTGGCCGAGTGCGAGCTGTGCTGCGAACGGGTCCGGCTTGCCCAGGCGTTGCAGGTCAGCACTCGACGCGCCGTCCGCCTGGAGGGACAGCCGCCCGGGGCCTTGCAGGCCCGGATCCAGAACGCCCTGACCGCCGAGCGCGAACGCGAAGCGCTGGTCGAGGCCAGCTTCGACGAGCACAACCGCGTGCTTCCCTGGCGAGCGATCATGCCGATCGCCGCGGCTGCGGCGTTCATCCTGGTGTGGGCGGCTTCGGTAGGAACGCCGCCGCGGCCCGAGCGCCAGGCGAACGACGAAGCGAGTCTCGCGAGCAGCACGACGGCCAACGTCGAACAGCTGATCGACGAGTTCGTCAACTACCACGCCGATGGCGCGCCGCCGCAGGTGACCGAGCCGTCGCAGGTGCTCAGCTTCGATCGCGCCGTAGGCGTGCCGGTCAGGCTTCCGAGCCTGCAGCAGTATGGTGCCCACTGGGTAGGCGGCAGCATCGTGCCGGTGCATGACCAGCGAGCGGCGTCCCTCCGCTACAGGCTGGATGGCCATCGCGTGACGCTCTACGTCTACAACTCGCATCGGTTTCCGTTGCGCGTGACGCTGGAGCCGCGCGTCGTGCGTAACGTTCCGGTCTACGTCGGCAACCGCCACGGCTATTCAATCGCGGCCGTGGAGCGCCAGGGCGTCGGCTACGCCGTGGCCAGCGACCTCAACGATCGCGAGAGCGCCGAGCTGGTCGCGTCGATCCACTAGCCGGGCCGATACCGGATGGAACTGACCGGGGAACCCGGTATCCCAGCCGGCGTTCGTGTAGAATAGCGCGCATGCCGGCAGAGCTCTCCCGCCGAGCGCCGATGTTGGTGGGTGTGGGCATTTTCGCGCTGATGGCCGCCGCGCAGGTCGTGGCACAGCCCAGCGCATCGCCTGGCGACGCGCCTTCGTCGTCGACCACGCCACCCGCGTCGGCCGCGCCGGCCGAGTCGGCGTTTCCGCCCGTGCCGTCCGGCTCCGCGCCGCCGCCCGCGTCGGCTGCGCCACCCGCGTCGGCGCTTCCTCCAGCGTCGGCGACGCCACCCGGGTCGGCTCCGCCGGCTGCTTCGGCCGCGCCACCTGCATCGGCTTTTCCGCCCGAGTCGGCCACGCCGCCCGCGGCCCCCCCACCGGCATCCACAGCATCGACTCCGGCACCAGCACCGCCGCCCGCGCAACCCGCCGAACGTCTCGAACCGGTACCGACGACCCGCGCTGCGCATCCGCCGGCGGGCAACACCCCGCCCGCACCGCCGCCGAAGCAGCGCTTCGTCTCGATCACGCTCTCGCCGGTGCACTTGTTCTTCCAGCCCCCGCTCCAGCTCGCGCTCGAAGCTCGTCCCGCCGATCGTCTGGGCGTCGCAGTTTTCGGCGCGTATGGCTCCGTCACCGCCCACCTGCTCGACGGGACCGACGATGCGAGCTTCAACGCCTACAAGGTCGGCGCGCGCGTCATTGGCTATCCGATGCCGGGTCACACGTTCGATGGGCCCGAGCTCGGCGCCGAGCTGGTGTACGCGCACGTCCGGAATCCGTACTCCAACGTCGCGATCGACCCGGGCAACGACGGTCTCGGGATCGGACCTTTCGTCGGGTACAAGCTGATCGCGGACTTTGGCCTCACGTTCATCACGCAGGTCGGGTTCGACTACGTCACGGCGCGCTCACACCCGTACGGTCTGCAGCAGGGCACGATCAAGGTCGATCAAAACAAGCACTTTGCCCCGTTGTTCAACCTGGATCTCGGCTGGTCGTTCTAGGGGAAGACGCCGGCGCTGTAGCGTTGACTGCGGTCTGACACGATCGTCCGGCTTGTTCTTCCCCAGGTCGTGTATGATGCCGGCCCGTGGCGAAGGCGAAGCTTCCAGGCCGCGCGCTGACCATGGCAGGGGCCACGGTTGTCGCGCTCATCGTCGTGGGGTCCGTACACGCACAGCCGGCGCCGCCGCCTCCTCCCGAGCCACCGCCCGGGCCGGCAGCGTCGGCCAGCGCCGCATTCGCTGCACCATCGGCCAGCGCAGCGCCCGCTGCACCGTCGGCCAGCGCAGCACCCACTGCGCCGCCAGCGAGCACGGCACCTGCGCCGACGACAACGGCGCCCACCACACAGCCACCGCCCGCCCCGCCCGGGCCGCAGGGCCCGCCCCCGCCCGGCTACTATCCGCCGCCGGGCTACTATCCGCCGCCGGCACCGCCACCGCCCAAGAAGGCGCCGGAGAAGAATCGCGTCGCAACGATCACGTTCTCGCCGATCCACCTCATCCTGCCCGTGTTCGAGCTGACGGCCGAAGCGAAACCTGTCGATCACTTCGGCATCGCGGTCATCGGCGGCTACGGCTCGATCTCCGCGCAGGACTATCTCGGCGACAACTACCACTTCAAGGCGTACGAGGTCGGCGGACACCTCGTCGGCTATCCCCTGCCCGGACATCCTTTCGACAGCCTGGAATTCGGTGCGGAGCTGCTCTACGCGCGCGTGGTCACGGACCGCACGGATATCAGCGTCAGCGCGAGCGGCGACGGCCTCGCAGTCGGCCCCTTCGTCGGCTACAAGCTGCTCACCAGCGTGGGCTTCACCTTCGTCGCCCAGGGCGGTTTCGAGTACATCACCGCCCGCGCCCACGCCAACGACACTTCCGGCAACAGCGCGGGCAACAGCGACACCAAGTTCATCCCGCTCATCAACCTGAATATCGGCTGGTCGTTCTGAGGTGAACAGGGGTGGGCGACCGTTTCGCGCCCGCAGCAGCCTGCCGAAGCGCTACGCGGTTTCGCGAGCGCGCTGCCACTCTGCCGCGAGCCCGAGGCGCGCCGTCCACTCGTCCACGACGTCGAAGCGGACGAGCTCGCCGGATATCCGGAGAATGGCTGCGATGTCGCGAAGATGTTTTTCGGAACCGCCTTCCCGAAAGAACTCGAGCTTACGGACAATTACGTACTCAGGCGGCGCAACCCAGGTCCTTTCGCCTTCAACCTCGATGGCTCGACGCTCCGTCATCGCCCAGCGATGCAGCGGATCGCGATTCGCGATGTAGATGTCCGCCTTGAAGCCGGTCTCGTGGTGGATCAGGTTGAAGTGCCCCCTCTGGGGCCGGAGGCTTTCTTCGAGCAGAACCTCCTCCGGGGGACAGTAGAATTCGTCGAGAGGAAACGCGGCGGCGAAGCGCTGCACGTCACGCGGCGCCAGCGCGACGACGATGTCCACGTCGTGCGTGATGCGGGGCTCGCCGTAGAGCATTCCGGCGACGCTGCCGGTGACCATGTACGAGAGGCCCAGCGCCTCGATCTTCCTGGCGTAGAGCAGGAACAGATCGACGGAGACGGGTTCAGTCGCGGACATACATGAAGGCGCGGCGGACCTCGCGCTGGAGCTCGGCCTCGGTCCAGTCGGGGTGGAGCTGGCGCAGGTAGGCCGCCTTCAGACGGCGCGCCGACGCATCCAGCGCCTTCGCGGCTCTCCATCGCTCCGCGTAGCTCATCTGGCGGAGCCGCTCGACCTGCACATCGCCGTCACCGGGCATTGGTAGATCCTTCTATCCTTTCTCCGCCGAAGCGAAGACAAAGAGAGCAAGACCCCCTTTCAAACCGTGCGTGCGGATTTCCCGCACACGGCTTACCAGCGGTCTGTCGGCTTGCAGCATTACGCGGCCTCCTGGTTCCAGAAGGGCTGCTCCGGGTAGCGGACGGTGCCGCGCAGGCGGTAGAGGCCGAGGTTCTCGAAGTACTCGCGTGTCCAGCCGTCCGACTCGCCTGCACGCAGGTGCCGTCCCTTGCGCTTGACGCGCAAGGTGCGGAGCCGCCGCACGACGTAGTCATCGAGCTGGTTGAAACGCCTCGCGGCATTGCCCGTGCGGAAGTAGTTGCCCCAGCCCCGCAGGACGGGGTTCAGGTCGGCGATGACGTCGCGGATATCCGCGTGACACCGTGACCTCGGAGTCAGCTGCTTCACGCGCTGCCGGATACGCTGCATCGAGCGCTGGCTCGGCCAGCGTTGCAGGAAATAGAGACGTTGCCGTTTCTGTTCCCACAGCTTGCCGCTCAAGCGCTTGTGCAGGTGGCAGCCGAGGAAGTCGAAGCCCTGCTTGCCATCGTAGAGCTCGACCCGCCTCGTCTTGTCCGGGTGCAGCTCGAGACCGAGACGCTTCAGGATGACCCCGATACGCGCTTCGGCCAGCTCGCAATCCTTCCTGGTGCGACACACCACCACGAAGTCGTCCGCGTAGCGCACCAGCGTCCCGAGCGGGGCGCTGTGGCGTGTCCACAGGACGTCGAGCACGTGCAGGTAGATATTGGACAACAAGGGCGAGATGACCCCGCCCTGCGGTGTGCCCGCTATCGTCGGCGAGACGACGCCGTCCTCCATCACTCCTGCTTCGAGCCACTGCCTCAGCAGCTTGAGCACCCTCCGGTCCGAGATGCGCCGGGCCACCAGCTTCATCAGCTTGTCGTGGTCGATGCTCCCGAAGTAGTTGCGGATGTCGGCGTCGAGCACGTGATGACCGCCCTTGGCCCCGAGTTTCCTCAGGGTCTCCAGCGCCATCGTCGCGCTCCGCTTCGGCCGGAAGCCGTACGAGCACGGAAGGAAATCCGCCTCGAAAACTGGCTCCAGCAGCAGCTTCGCGGCCATCTGCACTACCCGGTCCCGTACCGTCGGGATCCCAAGCGGCCGCTTCTTCCCATCGGCCTTCGGAATGTACCGGCGCCGGACCACCCCGGCCCGGTACCTGCCTGCGCGCAGCACGTCGCCCAGCT
This sequence comes from uncultured delta proteobacterium, assembly GCA_963826085.1. Lineage (GTDB taxonomy): Bacteria > Myxococcota_A > Polyangia > Polyangiales > Polyangiaceae > CAWDXG01. Next base: position 2,710,968 of record CAWGVN010000001.1, read on the forward strand.
CTTCGAGGAAGAGCTCGACTCCGTACTGCTCAACGTCGCGGATCGACTGGCCATCGACTCCCGCGGCGCCACGGTTCCGTCTCACACGCTTCCACGCCTCCTGAAGGACGTCACGCCTCCAGATGTGATCGTACAGGGCGTGGAAGCGCCTACCCGGTGCCCGCTTGGCTGCGGCCCAGAGCTGCCGTTGCAGTTGTTGCACTTTGTCGCCCGGCCTACGGCCGTCGGGGTTGTTAGGTCCGGACCTGCCGGCCATTCCCTCGCGCTTACCTGCTCCGTCAGCATGACCACCGCAGGGACCCTTCCCTCCCGCCGCGTTGTTCTGCACGGCGTTCGTTCCCGCGGATTGCTCCACGGTCTCCGGTACTACAATCCCCTCGGACTCCCGCTGTGCGACGCTCGACTTCGCCTTCGGCTTATACGAGCCACCTTGCCGTGACTGCGGCTGCACAGACGGGCCTCTCGTGTTCCGCACTTCTCCTTGCACGCGTGCTGCGCCCTCTACCCCGCCGGAATCGCCCGCGCGTTTCGGTGCCAGCGCAGACGATGTTGCCTTCGCCGTGGCATGAGCGGCTCGGCTTCCGGATTGTTCATCTGTCGAGGCTGCAGGCTTCACTTCATGTTGCGGCCCGCGTGCTTGCTCCCCTCCAGACGGCACAGGCCGTCTGGAGGGCTTTCGACGCCCCGCTCGGGCACGAAGGTCTCCCTCCGACACCTGGGGCCTGCTACCCGGCGCACCGACGCCTACCGGGGCGGGACTTGCACCCGCTGGAGAAGCGCAGCGAGCGGCGGGCGCACTTCCCCCCGAAGGGTTCAGAACGTCCGTCGCGTCACGACGCACCATGCGTCGACTCTACCACCGACCGACGGCACGTCACCTGACCGTGCAGGAGCAGGGTCGTTCCGAGCTGGGCCACATGGCTGCGGGATCCACATCTGCAGACCGCTCGTGTAGGCTCCGCCGATGGCGGGGGCAGAGACATCGCGCCGGGCGAGAGGGTTGGCGAGCGCCGCCGCCGCCGCCGCGCTCGTGGTGGCCACGCCCGTTCGCGCAAGGCCGGCCGAGCCACCGCCTCCCGTCCCGCACGGGGAGCCACGGCGCGTTCCCGAAGCGCCAGCCACGCACGGCTCGCCCGCGTCCACCCCAGACAGGGAACGTCACTGGATCGTCTCGCTCACGGTATCGCCACTGCACTTCGTGTTCCTCCCCCCGCTTCAGCTCGCCGTGGAAGTGCGTCCCGTCGCCCATCTCGGCGTGGCTGCCGTCGGCGCCATGGGTCCGGTCGACTTCCACATACCCGAAGGCGACTACGAGACCTACCTGGCCTACAAGATCGGCGGGGACCTCGTGGGCTACGTGTTGCCCGGACACCCTTTCGACGCCGTGCAAGTCGGCGCACAGGTGCTCTATGCGCACGTCGCGAAGCCTCGCTATGACCCCGAGCTCGACGCGAGCAACGACGGCCTCGCTATCGGCCCTTTCGTTGGATTCAAGGTGATCGCGAGCTGCGGCTTCACGGCGGTGGGGCAGATGGGATTCGAATACGTCGCAGCGCGCGCCCATCCCTACTCGCACGACTCAGCCGGCAAGAGGGTCGGCAGCGGCACCGGCCTCATTCCGATAGTCAATGTGGATATCGGCTGGTCGTTCTGAGGCGCGTGCAGCCCGCCACTGAGCCGCACCAAGCCGAAGCGCGCCTCGCCCTTCGCCCCGTGCCCGCGAGGCCAAGCCGAAGCGCCCCGCAAAGTGGGAAGCACCCCCGGGACTAGCGCGCCATCCCGCTGCCGTGCTTGCGCGGATCGGCGGCGGGGTGCTTGGTGCCGTTCTTGTCGATCGCGATCATCTGCACGGCACTGCTGTCGAACGGCATCTTGCCGACAATCTCGCCGCGCCAGCGCAGGTCCTTCACGGTCTTCTCTGGCACGCCCTTCTCCAGCAGCATGTAGGGTCCGTGCGTCGGCGTGTAGAAACGGCGCGCGGCGAGCGCCTGCGTCGGCGTGTGGCCGAAGGCGAGCACGGAGAGCACCATTTGCGTCACGTTTGTGGCGATGGTCGTGCCGCCGGAGCCGCCCAGCGCGAGCACCGCGCGGCCGTCCTTGACGACGATGGTCGGCGTCATGCTGGAGATCGGGCGCGCGCCGGGACGGGCGTGGTTCGGGCTTTCCTTCATGCCGAACGGCGCCACGTCCTTGTCCTTCGTGAAGTCGTTCATCTCGTCGTTCATCACGACGCCACTGTCGGCGCCGGTGTACTTCGCGCCGAACACCGTGTTTACGGTCGTGGTGAGCGACACCACGTTGCCCGCCGCGTCCGCGGTGACCAGATGGTGGGTGCCGTGCTCGTCCAGGTCGAAACGCGGGATCGCGTGGGTGCGGTCGAGCGCGATGCGCGCGCGGCGCTTCTTCATGCGCTCCGGAGAGACGAGCTCGGCCATGTCGACTTTCTGGAAAGCCGGGTCGCCCAGGAATCGCATGCGGTCGGAGATGGACGCGCGCATCGCCTCGGCGACCATGTGCTGGTAGGCGCCGCTGTTGAAGCCGAGCTTCTGGAGATACGCGCGCGGGTACATCTCCAGCGTCTGGGCCAGCATCATGCCGCCAGCGGAGGGTAGCGACATCGTGTACACGTCGTAGCCCTCCCACTTGACGTGGATGGGCGTGCGCACAACTGGCTTGTACGCCTGGAGATCGGCCAGCGAGAGCGACCCGTGGTGCGCGTGCGCGGCCTTGACGAGGTCCGCGGCGATCGGTCCTTCGTAGAGCGCCTTCGGTCCCTCCGCGGCGATCTTCTTCAGCGTGGCGGCGAGCTTCGGGTTCTTCACGCGGCGCCCGGCCGTGACCGGGTTGCCGCCGGGAAAGAACTCGCTCGCAATGTTCGGATCCTGCTTCAGCTTGCCAGCAAAGTAGCGGAGCATCTCGGCTACGTGCTGCTCGACGGGAAAGCCCTTTTCCGCGAGCTGGATGGCCGGCGCGACGTTGTCGGCCCATTTGCGCGTGCCGAAGCGACGGTGCAGCTCGTACAGGCCGCGAAGCTCGCCGGGAACGCCGGTGTAGCGCCCGCCTTCAGCGAGCGGGAAGGGACGCCTTTCGTACGCGGCCACGTCGATACCCCGAGGCGCCATCTCGCGGAAGTCGATCAGGAACGGCTGCTTCTTTGCGGCGTCCCAGACCATGGCGAAGCCGCCGCCGCCCACCCCGCTCGACACCGGGCTCACCACTCCGCCGACCAGGACGGCGGTCACCGCCGCGTCGATGGCGTTGCCACCCGCACGCATCTGGGCGATCGCGGCGCGGGTTGCCAGCGGGTTCTCGGTGGCCGCGGCCGTACGGCCGGCAGTCTGCGCCTCGAGCGACGGGGCAAGGCCGACGAGCGCCAGCACCAGGCCGAGCGCGAAGAGCCAGGAAAAAGCGGAACGCCAGGCGCGGAAACGAGGCATAGGCAGGTCCATGCCTATCACGGATGCCCCGGTGGCGGATCCGCCAGCGGCCACCTAGGATCAGCGCCCAGCCCAGGAGAAGAGCGTGCGCTTTCTGTTCGTAATGGACCCGGCGGAGAAGATGCTGCCCGACAAGGACACCAGCTTCGCGTTCATCCGCGCCGCCCAGGCGCGCGGCCACGAGTGCCTGCATTGCCTGGCTATCGACGTGTTCAACCAGGGGCGCGACGTGTCCGCGAAGGCGCGGCCGATCGCGGTCAGCGACACGCCGCCGCACAGCACGCTCGGCGACGCTGGGGTGGTCGAGCTGGCAGCGCTGGATGCCGTGTTCATCCGCCGTGACCCACCCTTCGACTCCGAGTACATGCACCTGACGCAGCAGCTCGATCTGGTGAAGGACAGGACGCTCGTGCTCAACGACCCCCGCGGACTGCGCGACGCGAACGAGAAGCTGTTCGCGTTCCATTTCGCCGAGTACATGCCGCGGTCGCTGGTGACCGCGGATCCGGCGCGCATTCTCGAGTTCGTGGATGAAGTGGGCGGCAAGGCCGTGCTCAAGCCGCTCGATGGCGCGGGCGGCAGCGGCGTGGTGGCGCTCGAGCGGGGCGACCGGAACACGCGCGCGCTGATCGACCTGCTCACCCACGAAGGCCGCGAGCTTGCGCTGGTGCAGCAATTCCACCCCGGAGTGCGCGAGGGCGACAAGCGCGTGCTGATGCTGGACGGCCAGCCGCTGGGCGCCATCTTGCGCGTGCCGCGCGACGACGACATCCGCGCGAACATCCACGTCGGCGGCATCGTGAAACAGACGCGGCTCACGGAAGAGGAATCGGAGCTCGTCAGGAGCATCGGCGCGAGCCTGAGGGACTACGGGCTGTGGTTCGTGGGGCTCGACCTCATCGGGGGCCGGCTCATCGAGGTCAACGTGACCAGCCCGACCGGCATCCAGGAGCTCGAGCGCTTCGACGGCGGCGACCCGGCGGGCAGGGTCATCGAGTGGGTGGAAGAGCGCAGCGGCACGCCCGGCTGACCCCCGCAAAACTTGGCCCGGTAGCGGCCGCGGAGCCAGCTTGGACGCATGTCAACGACCTGCGAGGCCTGCGGCCGCGAGGCGACGGCCAGAAGCCGGATCCGGCGCGTTCTGGTGGACGATCGCATCGTCGCGCTGTGCGACGAGCACGCCGCCGAGTTCCAGCTCTCCGGCGCCGGCACGCTCGAGCAGCTGCGCGCCCTGTTCCCCGAGTCCGACGGCCGCCGTTCGAAGGTAGAGCGCCGCGCACCGCTCGATCGCCGCGTCTTCCCGCCCCGTCCCGAAGGCCGCCGCATGGGCGACGGGCGGCGCGCCGACGACTAGCGCTTCTCGCCCCGACCCGTGAACGCTCGTATGCTGCGGCGGGTCGTGGAACATGTCCGATAGCCAGCGCGAGAGCGGCACCAGCATGCGCACGCTGCACGTGCTCACGCTGCTGGTGCTGGTGGGGGTGACGGTGACCGTGTTCGCGACCGCGAATCGCACCCCGCCGAAGGTCGAACATCCGCAGAGCTCCGTGCTCGACGCACTGCCGGCGGACAACGCGTTCGTGGCCACGGTCGACCTGACGCGACTGAGGCAGAGCCCGGTCGGCGCGGTGCTGGCGGGCAAGGGTCGCGAGCTACCCGGGGTCGGCAGGCTGGACCAGGTATGCGGGTTCGATCCGACGCTCGCCATCCGCGAGCTGGCAATCGGCGTTCCTGCCTCGACCGGGGACGACGAGTCGCGCGATTTCGGCATCGTGGCGAGCGGCGACTTCTCGGCCAAGCGCATTGCCGACTGCGCGACGCGCGTGATCGCGCGCCGGGGCGGGAGCGCGGTCGAGACGCGCCTCGGATCCTTCATCGACATCCGCGACCGCAGACATGCCGGAGGCGAGGTCGCGGTGCGCGACGGCGGCCCGGTGCTGCTCGGCGGCGGCAACTACCTGCGGGCGATGGTCGACGCCGCCGACAAGCAGGGCCCAAGCATGCGCCGCGACAAGCTGCATGCCGCACTCAGACGCTCGGTGGGCGAAAAGAGCACGCTCGTCGCCACGTGGGTACTTTCGTCCGATTGGCTCGAACAACTGAGCGGCAGCACGTTGTCGCGGCTTTCGCCGCTTTCGAAGATCCGCGCCGCCGCACTTGCCGCGGACGTGTCGCCGCACGTGGAAGCGCGCGCCGTGGTGGGATGCGCCGAGCCCGCGGCGTGCAAGGAAGTCGCAGCGGTGCTGGAAGATCTGGGCCGGACCACGGTAGGTCCGCTGCTCAGCCGCGAGCTCGGCATGGACCTGGCGCGACGCGTGCACATCTCGACCGAGCCTCACGAAGTGCACCTGCGCCTGTCGCTCTCTGCCGATGAAGCGACGCGCCTCGCGGAGCGCGCGTGGGCACGCCTAGGCACGCCGGACGCTCCCGCTCCGCCGGCAGCCAGCGGCGCACCCGGCGAAGGGGGAGCTCCGCCACCGGACGAGCGCTAATGCTCGTCCGACCCCGTACGGAGCACCGCACGGCGGACGAGGCGCCGGAGCTCCCTGAGATTGAAGGGCTTCTCGATGCGGAGGTTCTCGACCTGCGAGAGGAAGCGTTTCGCTTCGGGCGTGAACGCACCGCCTGTCATGAAGACGAGCTTTTTTTCCTCGCCCGGTCGATTGAGCTTGAGCGCTTCGTAGAGGTCGACACCCGACACCTCGGGCATCATTAGATCGCAGAAGACGATGTCGTAACCGCTGTCGCGCAGGAGCAGGCGCAGCGCTTCCTGGGCTGTGGTCAGACAAGTCACTTCGTGCTCGTCTTCGAGCATGATGCCGAGGGCTTTGCCGACGCCCGGATCGTCGTCCACGACCAGAACACGTGCGCTCGCGGCGCGAGGCGAAGACGGTGGCGATTCCTGATGCGGCTCGGGGGGGCGCATGGAGCGCCTGCGCTCGGACGTAGGCAGTGTGACCCGGAACGTCGTGCCGTGTCCCGGTTCACTCTCGACCTCCATCTTGCCGCCGAGCGCCTCGACGATCCCATGGCAAACCGACAGACCGAGCCCGGTCTGCTCTTGCCCCCGGGGGAAGAACGGCTCGAAGACGCGCTCGAGCTGATCCCGCTCGAGCCCGGGTCCATTGTCCGACACCTCGACGACGACGCGACCCGCAGCTTCCTCCTGCGCGATGATCTGCACCTTGCCCGCCTCTCCTTCCGGCAGAGACTGGGCGGCGTGGACCAGGAGGTTGAGGAACACCTGTTCCAACCGCGCCTCGCTTGCCAGGACCGGCGGCACTTCCTCGTATCGAGTGACGAGGCGGCCGCGGTGGCGGATTTCGTTGCCCACCATGCCCACCGCCGCATCGAGCACACGGCGCACGTCGACTTCGGTGGTGCCTTCGCCCTCCGACCGCGAGAACGTCCGCATCTGGCGAACCACGCTTGCCACGCGTTCGGCACCATGATGCGCCTCACGCAGGCGGACCATGGCCTCGCCGAGGTAGCTCCGATCGTCGGAGAGGCCGGGCAGGCGGCGCCCCAGGTGCTCGAGATTCAGAAGCACGTAGGTCAGCGGATTGTTGATTGCATGCGCCATGCCGCCGGCCAACATGCCGAGCGCGGATAGCCGATCGGCCTGCAGGAGCTGCATCTCGTAGTGCTTGCGTTCGGTCACATCGCGGCCGAACGACAACAAGACACGGCGCCCCTCGTACTGCGTTCCGATCGAGCTGACCTCCAGCGTCATCTCCTCGCCGTCGCGCCGGCGAACGCGATATTCGTATGGCGGCAGTTGCTCGCCACGACCGAGCATCGCGCGTGCGCGCTCCTCCACCGCAGCGCGATCCCCGGGATCGACGAAATCAACCATCGGAGTTCCGAGCACGTCGTCGAGTCGTTCGTATCCGAAGAGCCGGATCGCCGTCGGATTGGCATAGAACAACGTCTTGCCGTCGGTGATCCACACCGCGTCCGGCGCGGATTCGATCACGTTGCGGAACTGGTCCTGGGAGCGTCGCAGGGCTGCCTGCGTCAGCTTTCGCTGCGAGATGTCGAACAGAAAGGCTACGGCCACCGGTTCGCCGTCGAGCTCCACCTGGGCGGCTGCAACCTCCAGCGGGACGCGCGTGCCGTCCTTCCTGACGACGGTCGACTCGAAGCGCGGGGTGAAGGCGCCGTCCATATTGCGTTCGGCCAGCGCCGCAACGTCGTCGAGCTCCTCCGGTGCCACGAGGGAGAATGTGGGCGTCTCCAGCAGCTCCTCGCGCGACCGGCCGAAGATTTCCACGGCAGCATCGCTGACGTAGATCGTGCGCGGCTCCAGCGTCAGGCTGGTCGTGACGAGCAGTCCGATGCCGGCGGCATCGGCGGTCTCCACGATCGCTCCCACCAGGGTCTCGAGGCGCTCGTCCCCGCCCTCGGCTTCGCCTGACTCGTTACTCATTCCGGCAGCCCGAGCGTAGCGCTGATCGGGGTGGCGTGGGCAGCCGCCTCTCAGGCGCCGGCTCGCGCGGAAATCCAGTCCGCGACCGCAGCGATGTATGGGGCCCGGTCGATTTCGTTCAAGACTTCGTGGAATTGGCCCTGGAGTACCTGGAGCTCCTTGTCCTGGCTTCCGGCCAGCTCGAAGAAGCGCTCGGTCGCCGGCGTCGACGCCACGATGTCCTCGCCCGCAGCCAGGCAGAAGAGCGGCAGACGGAGCTCTGGAGCCGCTCTGAAAGCGCGTTCCTGCGCCTGCTCGGTCTCGGTGAACCAGCGCGCGGTAACCTTCTTCACGCCGAGCGGATCGGCATCGTAGCGCTCTGCGATCTCGCGATCGTGCGTGAGTTGAGCGCCGGCCAATCCGGACGCCTGTGCGAACCGCGGAAACATCCGGCTCATGCCGCGACCGAGGAGCTTCTTGATGCCGGGAACCGGAAGAGCCAACGCGAAGAACGGCGAGGTCATCGCAAGCGCGCGGAAGCGCTCCTGACCCGCGAGAGCCACACTCGTCGAGATCAGCCCTCCCAGGCTGTGACCGAACAGCACGGGCTTGCCGGCCGCGCGCCAGCGATCGTCCTCCGCCAGGTGTCGAAGCAGGTCGTCGGCGTCGTGGAGGTAGTCGTCGAACGACTCGATGTGTCCTCGCGGACCTCCTGAATGGCCGTGGCCGCGCAGATCATAGCTCGCCACGACGAGCCCGCGCTCCACGAAGGCCGCGACCACCTCGCCGTAACGCCCGCTGTGCTCGCCGTAGCCGTGCGTGAGGAGCACCGCGCCGCGGGGCGCTGCGCCTTCGGGCGCGCTGACCTGGAACGCGAGCCGCGGCCCACGGCTCGCGGCACGCTCGAGGAAACCTGAAGCGGCGGTCATGTCGACAACGCTTCTAGCACGAGCCGCGACCGCCACCCCGCAGGCGCTCGGGACAGGAACACCGGCGTTAGCCGCCGGCGTAGTCGATCGTGTACCAGGTCGTGGGCAGGCGAAGCGTCTTTTCGGTGCTGCCGCGTGGCGCGATCTTCTGTGCCCCGTCCGTCTCGATGAGCTCGACGGTGAACTCGACGGCGATGTTGGCCGGCTCGGTGGTGCGCAGCCCGACGTCGAAGCCGGTCAGCCCGGGGATCGCCTTGGGAATGTACTTGTGGATCAGGGGATCGTTATAGGAACGATTCTCGACGGCGAACGCGTGGTTCACGAGCATCACGGGCCCGCCGAAGTTATCGGTCCCCATCTGATCCGGCGGCAGCATGGGAACGTTCTTGATGATGTTGATCGCCGTCGCGAAATCGATCGCCAGCTCGTTCATGTCCTGCACGGTAAACGTGCCGTGCCGCCGCGAGGCGTTTCCCGAGCCCTTGCCCTGCAGATTGAACATCATGTCGATGCCCGACAGGTTCGGCAAGACCGTCTGGCGCTGGGGATCCTGGATCTGCATACCCGGCCAGTAGCGGCCGAATTCGTTCCACGGATCGACCAGGAGCTCGACGTTGTGCGGCTGGGCGTCGAGGTTGGACAGCGTCCAGGTCACCTGCACGCTCTCGTCCTTGTTGCTGAGGTACGGCGCGCGCCCGAACGGCTTCACGTTCGTCTTGCGCAGAGCGCTGAGCTCGCTCGAAGTCGGAGCCACGATGGGGAACTGGACGGGCATTCTCGCTTCGTAGAGCTGCGTCTCGCCGTCATCGAAGATCGGCGCCATCTTGTCCGAGATGCCGAGCTGCTGCGGGTCGAGCGTCTGCGTCTTGGGCGCCTTGGAGCTGCAGCCCGCAAGCGACAGTGCGAGTACCCCCGCGCCTAGCAGCGCAAACGAGAAGATGGGGTGCTTTGCCCCCGACGAGGGGGCTTTCGCCCCCGAAGCCCTGTCCAGAAGTGCGTGCGATTTCGCCATATTTCCCAGCCTGGCCAGAAGGTGACCCAGGGAAGAATGCCATCCGCGTGCCAGGCGCGCTCCCTACTTCTTGCTCGGCCGGAATACGAACGGCCAGCTCGCGCCGGTGGGCTTGTCGGCGACCGGGAAATGCAGGCGCCGGAACACGCGCAGGATGCACCCTTCTACGTGCGGGTTGCCGAGCGACGAGCCACCAATGCTCGCCCCGGAGACGGAGCCTCCCGGCGTGATGCGCCAGCTCACGCTCACGCTGCCGCGCAAGTTCGGATTGCGAGCCGCAGCCATCTCGTAGCAGGCGCGGAATGCTCCGTAGCGCGAGTTCACGACCCGGGCGATCTGCTGCGACGTGAGACCTTGCCCGGCCGCCGCCTTGTTGTTCCCGGCAATCTTGTGCTCGGAAGTGCCCGTCCCGTTTCCGGAGCCGTTGCCACCGCCCTTGCCGCCGCGCCCGTAGCCGCCGCTGCCCTTCCCTCCGGGGCCGCCGCTTCCGCGACCGTAACCGCCGCCCTTGCCCGGACCCCAGCCGGTGTCGAGCGTTCCCGCGCCGAACGGCACGCCGGGCCCTTCGCCGCCACCGCCGGATCCGGTGCCGTGCAATCCCTTGCCGGGACCACGGCCCAGCACGATTCGATCCGAACGCAATCCGCCGAGCGCGTCGGCAACCGAGCTGATCGTACCGAGCGTCTGCTGGACTTCCTTGCCCACGTCGCTGTTCAGCGCTTCAGCCATGCCGCCCAGACCGTTCTTGATCTCGCCGGTCTGCTCGGTCTTCTCCTCTTTGCCCTGGCGCCCGAGCGAGCCCTCCTTGCCGGCCATCTTGCGACCGCCGCCCATGTCCTTCTTGTCCTTGGCGCCGGGGTCCTTGATGCCTTTGCCCTTCTTCGAGTCGTCGGGTCCGTTCTGCGGCGGAGGTTCGGGCTCCGTCTTGAGGTTGAACTTGAGCATCAGCTCCTGCTGACTGGTCAACTCGAGCGGCTTCGGGATTCCGATCGGCGTGGTAATCGCCCAGAGCAGCAGCAGACCGCCGACCACGGCAATCGCCGAAAACAGGAAAGCCAGCACGAGCGGCCAGTCGATGCGGCGGCGCTGCTTGATCAGCGGCGGCGCGTGCGAGAACTGGAAGAAAACGGAGTACGTCCCGTACTGGATGAGCCCGTGGTCCCCCGCCACGATCGGAACCGGCGCACCCGTCTGGGCGAGGTGTGCCGGATCTTCCTGCCGGCCGCGCAGGTGCAGGACGCCGCCGGTCGCGCCGCGCGCGTCGAGCTCCCATCCTGCACCGACCGCGCGCACCGGAGCCGGACTGATGGGCACGCCCTCCGGCATCGGAACGCCGCCATCGCCCGGCTCTCCGAGCCGGAACGATTGACCGGGGTCAAGATTCTTTACCGCGAGAACGGTGGTGCCCCACACAGCAGCGGCACGAAGCTGGATGGGTGTCTGTTCGGGTAGTGCGCTCATCTGAATGCGGGATCGCGTCGCGTGTCGGATAGCTCGCGCATGAAGGATCGGTGCCCGAGATCGCCGGCCTCGAACTCGGCGCGCACGCGCCGGAGGAAGTAGATGATCTGCGGCGACTTCAGCCGGCCCTCGACCTCCTGCGCACCGAACTTGTAGGTCTTGATGGCTTCCTTGCCCTTGCCGGTCTTCTTGGTTTCCACGACCTTCGGAATGCCCTCGGTCGTCTTGTCCTTCGACGCCTTCCTGGACGAAGCCTTGTCCGTGCCGGGCTCCTTCACATCGTGCTCGTCCGACTTGGTCTGGTCGCCGGCAGTGTCCGTCGCGTCGGTAGCGTCCTTGGACTTGTCCTTGGACTTGTCGTTGTCCTTCGCCTTCTTGCCCTTGGCCGACTTGGACTTCGCGTAGCTGTGGTGCTTGGTGTAGCCGTGATGCTTCGGCGCCGCCCCCGCCGTCGCCGTCATCGCACCCAGCGCCACCACCACCGCCGCCGTGAAGAAACGCACCACGCGAGGAGTGTAGCGGGAAATGGGGGGAACGTCAGCAGGCGGCAGGCCCAGGCGGCGGCCCGGCGATTTTTCGCGCAACCGGCGCGTGCTGCGGACGACCTGGACGGCATGAACCAGAACACCTCATCCAACCAGAGTCTCGCTGCCCGGCTCGAGGAGCTGGAAGGCCAGATCCGCCAGACCGACGAAGAGTGGGCTCGCGTGCGAGCAGCTCTACAGGACGCTGGCGATGTGCAGCTGCTCGTCGAGTCGCTGCCCGAACCCATCAACCCTGTCGTGGACCCCCCGAGGGGTCTGCGCGCCTGAATCGAGAAAGGAAGAACCAATGGGATCACCCTTGACCCCCGCATCCCCATACGGCGCCCAGGGCACCGGCATGAACCCAGCCCTCTTCGGAGGAGACATGCCGCTGGACGCAGCCGCCTACCTGACGCCCGATGCTCTGATCGCGTTCGTGCAGGACAACCTCTCGCGGACGGATGGCGAAATCCAGGGTCTCATGAGCCAGGTGTCGGGCAACCGAGCCAAGCTCGAGCAGCTGCAAACGATCGCAGCGGACATGCGAAACATGAAAGGCGCGAGTAGGGACGACCAGTCAGCGCTCTTCAAGAAGCTGCGCGACGAGGCGGCGGACCTGGGCGTCGATATCCACAAGGAGTTCGGCAAGTGGGTCGCCGAGCCCAATCAGGGCGCCGGGCCCGACGCCAAGGCCATCGCGGATGCTCTGTCAACTCATCTCAACGGTTGGAACAAGCATCTGAGCGACGGGAAGGCTCGAGCGGAGGGTCATCTGGAATCCGAAGCCCAAGCTATCGATGCCATCGCCAACAAGATGTCTGGCGGCGCCGAAATCACGATGATCAAGCTGCAGTCCCTGGTCCAGGAGCGCACCCGGATCATCCAGTTCGCCAGCAACACGATGAGCGCATGCAACCGCGCAATCGACGCTCCGGTCAACAACATCGGCCGCTCGGGATGAACATGCACCAGTCATCAGCTGCACCCGACTATCCCCTCGGCGTCGCGCTCGGCGCCGAGGAGCTGGACGCGCTCTACTCGGTCGGCCACGACCTGTACGAGCGCAGCGACTACTTCCGGGCTGCAGAGGTCTTCCGGCTTCTGGTAGCCGCCGAACCGCTGCACGTCGAGGGCTGGCAAGCACTCGGGGCCTGTCACGAGCAGGTCGATGACCTCGAGACCGCCTGCGGGCTCTACGAGATCGGCTACCGCATGGGTGGCAACGAGCCGAAGCTCGGCTTCCTGTGCGCGCGCGCCTCGTGGCTCGCCGGTGATACCGAGCGAACCCGGGACATGCTCGAGGATCTGCAGACCCGCGAGCTCGACGACACCATCACGATGGGCGTCCGCGCCCTCGAGCAGCTGCTGGGGAGAGCGCCATGACCGGGGTAGGAAGCACCTCCACCGTTGTGCCCGTCGCGGGCGGTGCTTGCCCGATGGCAGGCCTCGATCCCGAGGCCGTGATCGGCGCCGTCTCGATGCAGATCTCGGATGCCCAGGTCGGGCAGGCGCAGGGGCGCGCCCAATCGCTCAGCACCGATCGCAACGCGGCGCTTCGCAAGGCGCGCCACGCGCTGCACGAAGCCGCGAAGAAGAAGAAGAAGGGCGGCTTCTTCAGCGGCCTCGTCGACAAGCTGAAGGTGGTCGCGGAAGTCGCGGCGATTGTCGCGAGCGTGGCGGCGTGCTGCACCGGCGTCGGGACGGCCGTGGGCGCCGTCGCTCTCGCGGGGATCCTCGTCAGCGGCGTCGGCATGGGCATGCAGATGGCGCACAAGGACGTGAATCTCGGCAGCATCAAGATCTTCGGAGCGAAGATCAATGTGAGCCTGTCCGAGGTTCTCATGCTGACCGGCGCAGTGGCGTCCGCAGGTGCCACCGCGGGAAGCGGGGCATCGGCTGGAGCGGACGCTGCCAGTCACGCTTCGTCAGCCGGAGCAAACGCTGCCGGAAGCGCAGCGTCGACCGCCGGAAGCGCAGCGTCGACCGCCGCGCATGCCGCCAGCACCGCCGCCCAGGGAGCGTCGACCCTGCGTGCAGCAGCCGCGACCACCAAGGTACTGGCCCAGCTCGCCCAGGTTGGCGCCCTCGGCGGCGCGGCGTACGCCACGATGCGCGCCGGCAAAGCGAACGGAGCCGCTGTGGACCTGGAAGCCGACGCGAAGGCCGACAACGCCCGGGCCGATCAGGCGAAGAGTGACTTCGAGGACCAGGTCGACGTGATGCGGGGCGCGATGGCTTCCCGAAGCCGCATTGCGGACGCGATTGGCCAGTTCCTCGAAACACACGCGCAGAACATGCAAACCCTCAACGAAGGAATCCGGGCATGACCACCATCCAGACAAATCTCGCCACCGCAGCCGCAGGCACGGCTGGCCCTTCGCAGGCAGATGCCGAAAGCAACAGTGTCGCGGAGCTCCCCGATCTGCCGGCGCCCACCGTCGGCTTTGCTGATCCGACTGCGGCTGCGCTTGCGACGCTCGCAAAGATGCTGAAGGGAGCACGCGATCACGAAAACTCCGTGAGGCAGGCGTTGCGCAAGGACCAGATCGCTGCCGAAAAGGCGTCGGTCAGGGACCTGCACGGGAAAGCGGACGCGATCCGCGGCGCGGCCTGGGTCTCCGCGGTTTGCGACGCCGCTGCGGCAGCCGGCACAGCGCTGGACGCGGTGGGCGGAGGGACCACAAGAACCGCCACCTCGGTCGAGGACGGCACGACCAAGGTCACGACGGAAGTGACTTCCACAAACTGGATGTCCATCGTGGGCGGAGGAGCTTCGAAGATCGCCCTGAACGCCAGCGACACCGCTCACCAGTTCGGGGACGCGGCAGCAACGTCGCATGAGGCCGACTCGAAGGCGGCCGACGCCCAGGCCGACGGCATCAAGTCGCAGATGGACGACACGCAGGACCGTGCCAAGGATCTCGGCGAGCTGACGCAGAAGGTCTACGACACGATCAAGTCGATGCAGGAGAGCAAGCAGGCGGCGGCCATGGCCATCCTGCGGCAGCGCTCGTAGGATCACCTCCAACTGGGCGGCTCAACGCGTGAGCTCAAGTGCCCCGCCCACTTGGACGTGGAAGGAATCCGCGCCGCCATTTCCGACGGCAAGCCGCCGCTTCGCGCCTGTTCTGTCGGCCTCACCGACATTTCCGGCCTGTTGCTGTAGCTTGGAGGCATTTTTGTCGGCGTCGCCGACATTTCGGGCGGCAAGCCGTCGCTTCGCGCCTGTTCTGTCGGCCTGGCCGACATTTCCGGCCCGTTGCTATGGCTTGCGGTCCGCTTTGTCGGCCTCGTCGACATTTCCGGCGGCAAGCCGCGGCTTCGTGCTTCTTCTGTCGGCCTCGCCGCCGTCTGCGTCACGTGCATTTCGATACCGCCAGCCGTCTGGGAGAGCAGAAATGCGCGCCTCACGCGCATTTCCATGCTGTCAGGCGTCCCACGACACCGAAATGCGCGCCTCACGCGCATTTCCATGCTGTCAGGCGTCCCACGACGCCGAAGTGCGCGCACCACGCCGCCACGCGCACCACGCGCACCGCGCGCACCACGACTCTGCGCACGCACCGCCCCGCGCACCACGCGCACCACGCGCACCACGCGCACCACGACTCTGCGCACGCACCGCCACGCGCACCACGCCCCCACGCGCACCACGACACCGCGCGCGCACCACGACGCCCCGCGCCGCTAGAACCCCTTCAAATCCGTAACCAGCCGCTTGCTGATCACGATGCGCTGGATCTGCCCGGTGCCTTCGAAGATGTCGTAGACCTTGATGTCGCGGAACCACTTTTCGAGCAGGGCGTGATCTGTGGCTAGCGATCCGTGGGCGCCGCAGATCTCGATGGCTTCGATGCAGGCGTTGATGGCGGCTTTGCCGGCGAGCGCTTTGGACATGCTGGCTTCCTTGGCGTTCGCGATCGAATGGTCGGCCATCCACACGGCCTTCCACACCAGGATGCGCGCGGCTTCGAGCTGGCGGTTCATGCGTGCGAGGCGCTCGGCGATCGCGGCGTAGCGCGGGATCGGGCGCGAGAGGATGTAGTTGTCCTTGACGAAGTCGCGCGCGTACTCGTACGCGGCGCGGCCGATGCCGCAGGCCATCGCCGCCACGAGCGGCCGCGTGTTGTCGAAGGTCTTCATGGCGGTCATGAAGCCTTCCTTGGTCTGGTACTTCTCTTCGCCGCCGAGCAGATTGTCGACGGGCACGCGGCAGTCCTCGAGCACGAGCTCGGCCGTCTCGTTGGCGCGGAGGCCCATCTTGTCCTCGATCTTGCCGACGAAGAAACCGGGCGTGCCCTTTTCCACGACGAACGCGCGGTGCCCAGCGCGGCCGAGCGCGGTATCGACGGTTGCGAAGATCACCGTCCACGACGCGCGACCGCCATTGGTGATGTAGCACTTGCGACCGTTCAGGATGTAGTCGTTGCCGTCCTTGACGCAGGTGGTGCGGATCGCCGCCACGTCGCTGCCGGCACCGGGCTCGGTGAGGCCGTACGCCCCCCAGCGCAGCTCGTCGCTCATGTCGCGGAAGATGGAGAAGAAGCGCTCCTTCTGCTCGGGCGTGCCGCTCGCGCGGAGCGGCGGACCGCCGAGCCCCGGCCCCGGCAGGCTGAGCATGATCGCGGCGTCTGCCCAGGCGAGCTCCTCCGCGCCGATGGCCGCCATACGGTTGGCCTGCGAGGGCTTGCCCAGGTCGCGCTTCTTCGCGCCCTCCTGGAACTCCTGCATGGGGTTGGCGTCGCCGCGGAGCGCCTGGCTCATGTTGTAGAAGTTGCGCAGGAACTGCTCGTCCACGGTGTGCTTGCGATCCCAAGCCAGGCTCTGCGGACGGATGACGTTCTTGCCCAGGTCGTGCAGCGCCTGCTTGAGCGCGTGCTCCCGGGTGCTCAGCTCGAAGTCGATCATAGTCGTGGCTTTCAGGTGAACACGGCCTGGGTTTCGGGAGTGGGCAGCACGAGCGCGGGGTCGAGCGCTGCGCCGAGCTCCACCGCGGCAGCGAGCTGATCCATGTGCTCGGCGGTGGCGCCGGACAGGGCGATCTGCTTCGCGTCGCGCATCATCTTCTCCACGATCACATCGCGCATGAAGCCCGCGCCGCCGTGCAGCTGCACCGCGTCGTCGGCGCAGCGCATCGCCGCTTCGTGCGCCTGGGCAACGGCCTGGGCCGTGTAGAGCAGCGCGCGGCTTTCGTCGTTGCCGGCATCCCAGGCCCACGCCGCGCGGCGGCAGAGCTCGCGCGCGCTCTCGGCGTCCATGTGGCGATCGGCCAGCGTGAACGCGATCGCCTGGAAGTGACCGATGGGTTTGCCGAACGCCTTGCGCATGTCGCAGTACTCGCGCGACACGTCGAACGCCGAACGCGCGAGGCCGACCTGGCGCGCGGCGACGAGCAACGCGTACTTCGAAAAGAAGCGCAAGCTGGCGCGCACGATGTCGCCGCCGCCTTCGAGGCGGTCGGCCGCGGCGACCTTCGCGCCGGCGAGCTTCACTTCGCTGAACTCCGCGCACCACAGGCCGAGCGTGTCGTGACGCGCGCCGACGGACAGCCCGGGATTGTCGCGCGCGACGGAGAACGCGCCGATGCCGCTCCAGCCCGCGCTCTCGTCGACCTGCGCGAACACGATGAAGCGCCGCGCTGCGGCCGCGTTGCCGACGAAGCACTTGTCGCCGTTGAGCTCCCAGCCGTCGCCGCTCTTCTTCGCCACCGTCGAGAGCCCCGCGCGCTCGCGGTTCGGCCCCGGCTCGCTCCAGGCAACCGCGCCGAAGTGATCGTGCGCTGCCGGATCCGCAAAGGGCGCGAGCAGGGCGCGGGCCTGCTCTTCGCTTCCGAGCTCGAGCGCGGCCAGCGTGAAGGGGCCGAAGCCGGGCAGCCCGAATGGCGCGGCAGGATCGCCGTAGCCGAGCTCCTCGTTGATGAGCACGGCCGTGAGCAACCCGAGCCCCTGGCCGCCGAGCGCTTCGGGCACGGCGGCCATCGACAGCCCCATCTCCTGGATGGCCTTCTTCACGTCGCCGCCGACCGCCCGCTCCTTTTCGAACTCGCGGGCGCGCGGCGCGAGCGTGGTCTTCGCCAGCTCCGCGACCGTCTGGACAATGAGGCCCTGATCCTCCGAGGGCTCGAACGAGATCATCCTCTGCTCCTCCGGGGCATGTGCCCGACTTCAGTCGGTCGCACCCACCCACCCGCCCCCACCGGAATCCTCCTCGAGGGGGCTCACCGCCCCTCGAGCACCCCGACGCGATTCGCTGCGCTCATCGCGGGCTCGCTGTCGCTCGCCAAGGGTTCCGGACTGGGAGGTTGAGGGACCTGTCACTTTTTCCGTCCTTCTAGAGCTTCGCCGGTTCCCGCGTCAACGAAAACGAACCGGCCGGCCGATTATGCCACACCGCGGCAAGGGCGCCAGGTGCTGAACACCCGTCAGGCGGAAATTCTCCGCTTGCGATGTGCGGTCCCCGGGACTAGCTTCCGCTCCCCTTTCCCATGACAAAAGCTGCAGTTATCCGCACCGGCGGCAAGCAATACCGGGTCTCCGAGGGCGACACCATCCAGGTGGAGAAGCTCGCGGGCGCACCGGGCGACAAGATCGAGTTCAGCGACGTGCTGCTCGTGAGCGGGGACACGCCCAAGGTCGGCAAGCCGACCGTGAGCGGCGCCAAGGTCGCGGGCGAGATCCTCGCTCAAGAACGTGGCGAGAAGCTGATCGTCTTCAAGTTCATCCGCCGCAAGAAGCACCGCCGGAAGGCGGGCCACCGGCAATCGCTTACTGCAGTCAAGATCACGAGCATCACAGGCTGAGCAAATGGCACACAAGAAGGGCGGCGGGTCTACCCGCAACGGGCGCGGTTCGAACGCGCAGTATCGCGGCGTCAAGGTCTACGGCGGCGAGTTCGTGCGCGCCGGGGGCATCCTCGTGCGCCAGGTCGGACAGACTATCGACCCCGGCCGCAACGTGGGTCGCGGCAGGGACTTCACGCTCTACGCGCTGATCGACGGCACCGTCGCCTACGAGCACGCCAGCCGCACCAAGAAGCGCGTCTCCGTGTACCCGGCCGACGCCGGGTCGCAGTAAGAGTCGCTGCTGAAGTATCGACTGCTGGTCACCGACCTCGACGGCACTCTGCTCGACGCGACGGGCGTCGTGCACGACGCCGACCGCGAAGCGATCGCAGCGCTGAGAGAGCAGGGGATCGCCGTCTCGATCTGCACCGGGCGGATGTATTCCGGCACGCGCGACATCGCGCGCAGCCTGGACCTGTCCGGCCCGATCGGCTGCGTGGACGGCAGCCACATCGTGGAGGTCTCGAGCGATCGCGCGCTCGTTTCGCGGACTCTCGGAGCTGAAGCCGCCTCGGCGCTGCTCGGCGTGCTCGGCGAGTACCAGCCCGTGACGTTCGTTTTCGCGAACGACATCGTGTTCCACGACGAGCAGGGAGCACCGTTCCTCGGCTACGTGCGCACCTGGTCGGACCGCGTCGAGCAGCTGGACAGCGTGATAGAGGAGAGCCGCTGGGCCGACGAGCCTTGTGTCTCGGCGCTGGTCTCGCTGGGGACGGAGGACCAGATCCGCGGTGCCGAGCTGAGCCTCCGCGAATCACACTCGCATCACCTCCAGACGACCAGCTTCGAGGTGCGCCGCGGCGGTTTCGATGGCGTGTGGGGCATGGTGGTGCGGGCGGCCGGCGCAACGAAGGGCACGGCGCTGGAATGGATCGCCGAGCATTACGGCGTTTCTCCCGCCGAGACGGTCGCCGTGGGCGACTGGCTGAACGACATCCCGATGATGAAAGCCGCGGGACGCGCATTCGCGATGGCGCAAGCGCCCGACAACGTGAAAGCCGCCGCCTCTGATCTACTGGAGGCGGATGCTTGGAGCGGCGGTGGCATCGCGGAGGCAGCGCGCCGCGCGAAACTACTGTAGCCGCTGGTATCCCGCCCACCCACCCCCACCGGAATCCTCCGCCGGGGGCTCACCGCCCCCGGTCCCCCGACGCGACTCGCTGCGCTCGTCGTGGGCTCGCTGTCGCTTCGCTGAACTACGTGTCGACGCATTCATCCCGTACGTTGACGAATGTTGCATCGCCGAAATGCTCCGTGAACCGCGGACGCGCGGATGGCATGCTACAGGCGGAACGTGCCTGAAGGACTCCAGAGCGGGGGCAGGATGCGCCGCCCCGTCTACCTCGTCATCGCGCTGGTGGCGATGTGGCTAGTCGGCATCAGCACGATGTTCGACGGCTACGTCGCGATCAGGGCGGTGCGCGATCCGCTGTCGGCGGCGACCTGGGCGGTCGGCAGCGATAGCCGCGCCGTGGTGGTCAAGGCGCTCGTCGAGGGGACCAGCCAGCACCCGCACACCAGCCTGCCGATCGGCATCGCGCAGATTCTCCTCGGCGGCTTGATGGTGCTGGTGAGCATCAAGGCTCTTGTCGGCCGGCGCGCCTCCACGTCCTTCGCGCTGCAGGTGTTGGCGGCCAATGCGGTGCTGATGATCGTCGCCTACGCGCTGCAGCTGCCGGTGCGCGGCGGCATCGTCGACGCGGTCGTCGCAAGCGGCCTCGGCAAACCGCCCAGCGGCATGACGCTCGCGCACTTCCGGCGCCTCCAGCGCATCGAGGCCTGGTGGTCGTTCAGGCTCGGCCTGGCCATGAAGGTCGGCGTGCTCGCCCTGTGCGCGTTCGCCCTGACGCGCCGCTCGGCGCGCCGCGTGCTGGCACCCGCCGAGCCGCACCCCGAAGAGCGCTGATGCCCAACGTCCGCGTCCTGCCGCCCGAGCTAGCCAGCCAGATCGCCGCAGGCGAAGTCGTCGAACGCCCCGCCAGCGCGGTCAAGGAGCTCATCGAGAACGCCATCGACGCCGGCGCCACGCGCTGCGACGTGGAAATCGCCGGTGGCGGCGTCAGCCTGCTGTGCGTCACCGACGACGGAGCGGGGATGGACGCGGACGACGCGCGGCTGTGCGTCGAACGGCACGCCACCAGCAAACTCGCCACGCTCGACGATCTCTCCCGCGTGCAGAGCTTCGGGTTCCGCGGCGAAGCTCTGCCGAGCATCGCTTCGGTCAGCCGCTTCACGCTGCAGACGCGCGCGGCGGACAGCGACGCGGCGCTGGAGATCCGCGTGGAGGGCGGCGGCGCGCCGGAGATCAAGCCGGTGGGCGCGCCCGTCGGGACGACGGTCAACGTGCGCGATCTGTTCTACAACGTGCCGGCGCGCCGCAAGTTCCTGCGCTCGAGCGGCACCGAGTCCGGCCACGTCGGCGCCGTGGTCGAAGCGGCCGCGCTCTCGCGTCCCGCGCTCAGCTTCACGCTCGTGCGCGACGGCCGCAAGGTCCGCGAATGGCTGCGCGCGCCCGATCGCGAGGAGCGCGTCCGGCAGACGCACGCCGACGATGTCCTTTCCGCGTGCCGCGGAGAGCGCGGTCCGCTCCGCATTGAAGCGTTCCTGTCGCGCCCCGAGCGCGCGCGCTCCGGCGCCGCCGGGCTCAAGCTGCTCGTCAACGGCCGGCCCGTACGCGATCGCGCGCTGCTCGCCACCGTGGCGCAGGCGTATGGCAGCGTGCTGGAACGCGGGCGCTATCCGCGCGGCGTGGTGTACCTGGATCTGCCGCCCGAGCTCGTGGACGTGAACGTGCACCCGCAGAAGGCCGAGGTGCGCTTCGCCGATCCGCGCGCCGTCACGGACGCAGTGTACAGCGTGCTGTCGCGCGAGCTCGCCAGCGCGTTTTCGCTGCCGACACCGACGCGCGGCGCGTGGGGGCGCAAGGCGCCGGACGTTCCGCACAAGCCCCCGCCGGAGATCCGCAGGGAAGAGCCGCGCGATCCGTGGGGGCTCGCTCCCGCCGCAGAAGTGCGCACGGCCGAGCCCGAGCCGCTGCTGGCCGTCGCCGACTCCGCCCCGATCCGCCCGCGCCCCGAGGTCGAGTGGGCGAGCCTCCGCTTCGTGGCGCAGCTGAGGCAGACGTACCTGATCTGCGAAGGCAAGGACGGCATCTACGTGCTCGATCAGCACGCCGCCGCCGAGCGTGTCACGTTTCACCGCCTGCGCTCGGAATACCGCAGCCGCACCGTACCGTCGCAGGCGATGCTGTTCCCGATCACGCTCGAAGTAACGCCCGCCGAGGCGGAGCTCGTCGCCGAGCGGGCCGACGAGATCGCCGGCGTGGGGCTCGACCTGCGCGTGCGCGGATCGGAGACGCTGAGCGTGCACGCCGTGCCGCGGCTCTTGCAGCGCGCCAGCCCCGAGCGGCTGGTGCGCGACCTCTTGTCGGAAGTGTCGCGCAGCGGCGGGCGCGGCTTTTCCGACGCGGTCGATCTGGCGCTTGCGACCATGGCCTGCCACGGCTCGATCCGTGCCGGCGATCCGCTCTCGGCCGACGAAGCGACCGCGCTGCTCGCCGCGCTCGATCACGCCGACTTCGCCGGGCACTGCCCGCACGGCCGCCCGGTGGTGACGTACACGAGCTGGGCGGAGCTCGAGCGCCGCGTGGGCCGCCGCTAGATGAACGACGCGCTGCTCGTCGTGGTCGGCCCGACGGCGTCGGGAAAGACGGGGCTCGCCGTACGGCTCGCCGAACAGCTCGGCGGAGAGATCGTCAGCGCGGACAGCGTGCAGGTCTACCGCCGCTTCGAGATCGGCACCGGCAAGCCGACGGCCGAGGAGCGTGCCCGCGCGCCACACCATCTGATCGACATCGTCGAGCCGCTCGAGCCCATGGACGCGGCGCGCTGGTCGGCGCTCGCCGACGACGCCATCGCCGACATCGTCGCGCGCGGGCGCCGACCCATCGTGTGCGGCGGGACGTTCTTGTGGGTGCGGGCGCTCGTGTTCGGGCTCGCGGCTGCGCCACCCGCTGACGAGGAGATCCGCGCGCGGCACCGCGAGCGCGCCGAGAGCGAAGGACGCGCTGCGCTGCACGCCGAGCTCGTGCGCGTCGATCCCCCGCTCGCCGACAAGCTCGCTCCGAACGACTTCGTGCGCGTGAGCCGCGCGCTCGAGGTGTTCGAGCTCACCGGCGTCACGCTGAGCGCCTGGCAGGCCGAGCACGGCTTCCGCGAAGCGCGCCACCCCGCGCGCCTCGTCGGTATCCGCCATCCGCGCGAAGAGCTCGATGGCCGCATCGAAGCCCGCGCCCGCGCCATGCTCGACGCCGGCTGGGTGGACGAGGTCCGCGGCCTGCTCGACCAGGGCTTCGCACAAGCGCGCGCAATGCGCTCCGTGGGCTACCGCCAGGTCGCCGAAGCCATCCAGTCCGGCGAGCCCATCGACGCCAGCTCCCTGATGGAAAGCATCGTCCGCGCCACGCGGGTCTTCGCCCGCCGCCAGCGCACCTGGCTCCGCGAAGAGCCCGTCGAGTGGCTCGATCCCGACGCCGCCCGAACCTGGGCTCCCTAGCGGGGCAGGTCCTGGCAGCCTCTCCACGTCGGGGATACGCAACGCTCGCGCCGCTCTGCAGCGCCCGGCTTCGTCGCAGACTCGAGAGCGGTATTTCCAGTGCTTCGCGCATCGATTTGGCGAGGCACATGTTCCGCCCTGCTTCGCTTGAAGGTCTGCCAGTCGCCAAGGCTCAGCGCGCCCTGTCCACCTCCGCGCGAATACGCGCGAGCGCTTCCGGCATGCAGCGAAGCACGAGCTGCTCCTCCAGGCGCAGCACGCGCCAGCCCGCACGCGCGAGTGTATGGTCCCTGCGCGCGTCCTGTGCACCGCGTGTCGCGTGATAGGCGCCGTCCAGCTCCACCACCAGCCGCACCGACGGAGCGACGAAGTCCGCAATGTAGCGGCCGATGACGAGCTGGCGCCGGAAGGCGACACCCAGTCGGCTGCCGCGAAGGTTCTCCCACAGCCGCGCCTCGCCGCGCGCATCTCCCGCGCGCGCTGTGCGAGCACTGCTGCACGCCGCGATCTGCTGCGACGTGTGAACGGACTGGACGTGCGATGCATGGCGTTCTCCTTTGTTGGGGCTTGTGGCCGGGCTTCACCCCCTGGAGCCCGGCCACGAGCCCCAGCGAAGCCGACATGCATCGCGCCCCTCCGCTACGCGCGGCACGCGTTTTTCGTTGGAACGGCGATCCGGGCCCGGGAGGACGCGTCAGCCGGCCCCTCCCGTCCGCGCGCAGCCGCGAAGCGGCGAGCACGGACTTGGGCAGGGGCAAGTCACGCGCAGCCGCCGCAGGCGGCGAGCATGACGGGGGTGGGCATCCCCACTGGCAGCCGCTCCACGTCGGGGATACGCAACGCTCGCGCCGCTCTGCAGCGCCCGGCTTCGTCGCACACCATGCACGTCACGCTGCGCTTCGCGGATGGCTTTGGACGCCACGCTCGCGCTTCGCTGCGGCACTCTGCTTCGTCACTGCGCGAGGGCATTTCCCGGCGGCGCCAACGTATGCCGCCAGAGTGTCCAGGCAAGCGCTCGGCGCTTGCCGTAGCACTGGAACCAATGGCGTCCCGGACGCAGAAATCGACGGACAAGGCGCGGGAAGCGCGCTAGGAGCGGCGGCATGACTTGGCTGAAGTTGTCGAATGTTTGCTTGGTTGGCTTCGTTGCGCTGGGCGGCGCGCTGGCAGCGTGCTCCAGCAACGGCTCCACGAGCGGCAACACCGGCGGCACCGGCGGCAGCGGCGCCACGGGCGGCTATGGCGCAACCGGCGGCAACGCGGGCACCGGCGGCAACGCGGGCACCGGCGGCAACGCGGGCACCGGCGGCAACGCGGGCACCGGCGGCAGCGCCGGCACCGGCGGCAACGCGGGCACCGGCGGTAGCGCGGGCACCGGCGGTAGCGCCGGCACGGGCGGCAGCGGCGGACTCGATGGCGGTGCGGGCGCGGGCGGCGACGCCGCAACCGACGCACCTATCGAAGCAGGCTGGCCGACGTGCGACTCGGAGCCGGCCGGCGCCGCGACCAAGACCATCCCCGGGATCTGGACCGACGATCCGTCCTCGCCGACCGAGGTGTGGGTGTCGGGCGTGTACATCACCGCCATCAGCGGCAACGGCTGCACTGCAGGCAACTCCTGCCAGATCTTCCTGCAGCAGGACCCGACGTACGCGAGCTGGGCCGCCGGCGCGCAGCACGCGATCAAGCTCCGCATCTCGGCTGCCGTGGCTAGCTACTTCGTCGGACTTGCGGTGGGCGACCGGGTGGACGTGCTGGGTCACGCCTGGCGCTACAACCTGGACGGCGAGCACGAGCTCCTCATCCAGGTGAACAGCCAACTGGCCGGGTGCGCCAAGAAGACCGGCACGGGGTCGCCTACGCCGATCACGGGCGTCACGCTCGCCGACCTGAGCATCTCGGCGTACGAGGACACTTACGGTCCGCTGCTTGTCCAGCTCGCCAACGTCAGCGGCAAGCCCGCCGCCGCGAACGAGATTTTCGGCATCTGGGACACCGGCGTCGGCATCGGGGACGGTGGCACGGCCTCGCTGCGAAGCATCAGCCCGTATTTCCTGCCGGGCTACCAGTTCTCCACCCTGCCCACGGACGGCGGAACGACGGTGGACTTCCAGACCGTGACCGGCGTGTTCGGACTGTACGTGCCGTATACGGAGAGCGGGACACCGACAAAGTACGTAGTGATCTATCCCCGTAGCATGTCCGACCTGGTGCAATAGCCGGAAGTCGGCCCGGCGCACCGCGAGCATTTTGCGGTAGCATGCTCCGGCGATGAGTCGCTGGGACGACCTGTACAGGGAAGTCAGCCGCATCGAGCAGGCGGAGCGCGAGCGCGCCGAGCGCGAGCTCGGCGCAACCGCTTCGCGCCGCTCGCTCGAGGAATGGTCGAACCGCGTCACCACCGAGGTGATGGAGCAGCTGGGCAACGCCGCAACCGAGCGCGCCGGCGAGTTCGAGGAGCGGACGGGCAAGCGGGTCTCCGTCCGCTATCCCGCGCGCGAGCCGATCAATTGCGAGCCCGACGGACCGTGGATGAGGTTCATGTCGCTGCAGATGGAGGGCTCGGAGCTGCAGGTCTACTCGTATCGCCTCGCCGGCGAGCTGCCGAGCTTCTACTTCATGCCCATGCCCCCGCGCAGCGACGAGGCGCCGCCGAGCCTCTCGCGCAGGCGCCATCGACTGATGAGCGTCCCGGGAGCCTTCGCGACGCGCAATCCCGACGACGGCTACCAACTCATGCAGCCCCGCTCGCCCGACGAGGGCCCCGCCGAACCGATCGGCATCGAGGGGCTCGTGTTCGGCGCGTTCGAGCTCCTGATCGCGGGCCTGCGCAAGGACTAGTCGAAGCAGGGCGCCGCGGCGCGGCGCGAACGTGGCGTATCCTGGACGTGGAGCGGCTGCCAGGACCTGCGAACCGTCAGCTGCCGTCGACGTCGAGGTCGGTGCTGAGGAAGACCTCGTGCACCTCGAGCACGTTGGGGCCGGCGAACATCTCCTTGGGCGGGCGGTCGCGGTGCGCCTCGCCAAAGGCGGGGCTCTTCGTCCATGCGACGAAGTCCTCCATGCTGCGCCACCAGGTCTTCACCTCGTAGTAGCCCTGCGCTTCCTTGTCGTCGACGAAGCTTCCCTGGTGGAACTTCATGGGACGCGGGCGATGCACCTCGTTCCGCACGAAGCCCGGCGCCTGGTCGACCAGATGCACGCGGCGCTTGAAGCGATCCTCGAAGTCGATCTGGTGGCCGTCGGCGACCGGAATGCGGTTCGTAACAACAATCACGTCCTGCTCCTTTCGGTGCGCAGCGGCTGGTCACCTACCGCCGATCGACGAGCGCGCCAGCGAACCTGCGGCGAAATTCTATTTGCCGAGCTTCAGCGACGCGTCGAGCAGATCGAGGAAGCTCTCGGGCTTGAAATCGCGGTGCGCCGCCACGAACTCGGCGGCCGGACCGCTGGCTGCGACGGCCGGCCGCTCGACGACTTCTGGCTCCACCTTCCCGGCGGGCGCGGGGGCCTCGGCTTCGCGTCGTGCTTCGGGCTCCACGCGCGTTGGAAGCGGTTGGGTAAACCCAGGGCCCTGGGCCTGGCGCGGCGGCAGAGGCGCTTCCAGCACCTCGGGACGGGTCGGCTCCGGTGGAGGAGGCGGCGAATCGAGCTCCAGCGGAGCGCCTTCGGCCTCCTCCAGGTCGATCGTCTGGCCCAGCTGCTCGGGCGTGGGACCAGCCGGCTTGGCGTGCTGCGTCCCCGACGAGATGTCCGCTTCCAGCAGCTCGTCCACGCCCGCGTCCAGATCGACAGGGGGCGCGGGTTGGTGCAGGCCCACCGGCGGCGTGGCGATTCGGCGTCCGGACTCCGGCGGCGGTGTCTTGAGCGGCACCTCGCGCCCCTGGTCCATTTCCAGCTCCGCGGCGCCTGCGAGCGCCTCGTCCATGCTGGCAGCGACCTTCGGACGACGCGACGAGGCCGGCGGTTCGATCTCGTCCTCGTCCTCGAAGAAGATGTCTTCCTCGATTTCCGGCCCTTGGGGCACCATCTCTTCGACCGCCATCTCCGGCGGTTCCTCGGCCGCGATCTCCTCGCCGACCTCGACGGCCGCAATCTCCTCGGCACCGACCTCGTCGGCGGTGAGATCGACGATTTCGTCGTCGTAGAGCTCGACATCCTCGATCGGCTCTTCAGCGACGGGCTGCTCGACAGCCAGCTCCGCCTCCGCCGCGACCATGGCCGGAGCCGGCGCGGCCGGGCGCGGAAGCGCGGCGTTCTTCTGCACCCGCTCCAGCAGTCCCTGCAGCTTCTCGATCTGCTGCTCGACGCTCACGTTTCACCTCGCGAATGCAATCGCGCCAGCGCATCGCCCCACGCGACGCCTTCCGCGAGCCAGCCGCGCACCTCGCTGGCGGCCTTCTCGCCGACGACCAGCAGCCGCGCCGATGCTCCGTCGCGATCGAGCGGAACGACGGTCGCGTCGCGGCCGAGCGCGCGCTGGATTGCGCCTTCCAGAACCGCGGCCAGCAGCGGATCGCCCGCCGCGCCCAGCGGGCAGTCGCTCACGGTCATCACCAGCGCCCGGCCCCAGCGCTCGATGCCGAGCGAACCAAAGCCGGCGAGCGCGAGGTCGCCGCCCAGGTGCTCCAGCACATCCTCGAGGCCCGCCTGCGCCACGGCGCCCAACCGGCCGGCGGCTCGGCGCCCCACCTCGGTGCCGATCTTCCTTCCGAAATCGCGGGCGGCTTCCTCGCCCGCGCTGCTGGCCAGCGCGAGCAGCGCGTCGGCCGGCACCAGCAGCCGATCCGCCGAGCCGTCCAGCTGGACGACGCCGCGGCCGAGATCGAACTTTACCGCCTGGGACGGGTCGAAACGTGTCTGGGCCATGGGGCTCGCTTGTCGCTCGCTGTTCCGGAACGTGCCGGAAGGATGCCAGTATAGGGCCGTGACGCTGGAAAGTGTCAAATGCACGCGTGTTTCCGACACCGACTGACGGTCGCACCCCGTCCACCTGGGCGCCGGCCACTGCTCTGGCTGCTGGTGGCGGGCCTGCTTTCAAGCGGCGGAGCGAAGGCCCAGTCGCGCCGGCCTCCCAAGCTGTTCGAGGGGCCGCTGCTCTACGGGGGCGGCTCCGCTCTGCCCTCGCTTCCGCCCATCGCCCATGACCCATGGCTGCCCACGGGCGCTCCCGTCGCCCCCACCCTGGTCCGCCCCGCCGATGGCGTCGAGCCGCCCGCCTGCTCCTTCCGCTATCCGGTCTGCGTGCATCGCGGACCGGACGTAGCAGCGGACACCGCGCTGGCTGCGCTCGGGGCCATGGAGCAGGCCTACGAGCGGCTGGTGGTGGCGATGGACCTGCCGGCGCCTCTGCCCGACCTCGGCCTGGGAGGCAGCGACGCGCTCGACCTGTACCTCGGCGCGGGCGGCAACCGGGGCTTCGTGAGCGACCACGATCTGCCGCTGCCCGGCCGCTTCGATCGCGCTTCGGCCTTCTGCGTGCTCGACGACGCGGCGCGCACGCCGCTCGACCGTGCCGCCACGCAATGTGTCGGCGAAGCAATCGCATGGCGCCTGGACGCCGGGCTCACGCCGTTCGAGCGCCGCGCCTACGCGACCGACCTGTGGTGGATCGCCGGTCACCCCACGTCGCTCGATCTCCAGGCCATCGACGATCTGCAGATCCATCCGCAGGGCGGCATCGCTGGACGCGATTCTGTCTCCCCTCGCCGAGGGCTCCGCGCTGTTCTACGAGTTCCTCGACGCGACCGAGGGCGTCGGCGGACCGGGCCGGCTACCGACCGCGCTCATCGCGACGGCCGCCCAGAAGACGGACCCGCGCGCGTGGCAGTGGGACAACGAACCCGACGTGTTCGACGTGCTGCGCCACACATTGGGCGACAGCGCGCGGCGCATGGCCGACCTGATCGGACGCCTGGCGGTCGACCGCGCGTTCCTCGGCGACCGCGACGACGGCACGCACCTGCCGTCGATGATGTGGGCGGGCAGCTTCGGCCGCGTGCGCTTCGCGTGGAGCATTCCCTACTCGTCGCTGCCACGCCGCGTGGCGCCGGCGCATCCGCTGATGCCGACCGGTTCGGCGTACCTGTGGCTCTCGCTGGACAAGGTGACGGCGAAGAGCTCGCTGGGTTTCCGCGCCGACTGGGAAGCTCCGGTGTCGTTCAAGTGGACGCTGGTGCGCGTAGGCAAGGATGGCAGCGAGCTGTCGCGCATCGACGTGAAATACGAGGAAAGCGCCACGCACGCCGAGAAGGAGATCGTCAACCTCAGCGGCGCCGCCGGCGTGCTGATCATCGGCACCAATATGGGCGGCGCGGACCTCTCGCACCCGTTCGATCCCGACGTCGCCCCCTACGAGCCGCACGCGTTCACCGTGTATCTCGCCGCGATGTGACGGGCCTCATGGTCCGGGGAAGATCGGGAGGCGATCCGCGTATGATGCGCCACCTGGCCCACCGAGGAGATCCCATGCAGCAGCCCGTCATTCCCCAGCAGTCCTATCCGCAGCCGCAGCACGTGGCCATGCAGGTCCCGAGCACGGCGCTCGCCGCGGGCCCGTTCGCGCACCCGATGTACACGGTCAAGCGGTCGTACTGGTCCTTCCTGGGGCGTGTGACGCGCGTGTACGCGCCGGACGGCATGCTGGTCGCGTACATCAAGCGACCGGTCATGAAGTGGAAGGAAGAGATGACGATCTTCGCCGACGAGGCGCAGTCGCAACCCGTGCTGGTCATGCGCGCGCGTCAGGCGATCGCCATGAACCTGATCCGCGACGTGTTCGATGCGGCGACCGGCGCCCGCGTCGGCATCATCCGGCAGAAGGGCCTGAAGAGCATGTTCCGCGACACCTGGGAGCTGCTCGACGAGCAGGAGCAGGTCATCGGCATGATGCAGGAAGACGGCTCGTCGTTCCTGAGGCGCATGTTCCCGCTGCTCCTCGGCAAGTGGCACATCGAGCTGTACCAGCAGCCCGTCTCCTACATCAAACAGGTGTGGCGCTTCTTCGCGAAGGAATACACGCTCGATCTGAGCCAGAACAACGGCCGCATCGACCCGCGCTTCGCGATGGCACTCGCCGTGCTCGCCCTCATGGCGGAGAGCCGCCGCGAGCAGGCCAACTAGCCGCATCCCGCCCGCCCACCCCCACCGGAATCCTCCGCCGGGGGCTCACCGCCCCCGGTCCCCCGACGCGCTTCGCTCCGCTCACTCGAGGCTACGCGTAGAGGCCGCGGAGCTCGGAGGCCCTGACGACGCGTTCGATCGAGACGATGAACGCGGCGGTGCGCATCGGAACCTTCTGGTCGAAACTGGTTGCGAGCACGTGATCGAAGGCGGTGTTCATCATCTGCTCGAGATCCTCGGTTACGCGCTGCGCCCGCCAGTAGTAGCCCATACGGTTCTGCACCCATTCCAGGTACGAGACCGTGACCCCCCCGGCGTTGCACAGGATGTCGGGGATGATGAAGACGTTCTTCTTCTCGAGGATGTCGTCCGCCTCGGGCGTGCAGGGGCCGTTGGCGCACTCGGCGACGATCTTCGCCTTGATGCGCGGCGCATTCTTCCTGGAGATCTGGTTTTCGAGCGCGGCCGGGATCAGGATGTCCACCGGCATCTCCAGCAGCTTCATCGGGTCGGCGAGCTTCTCCACGCCGCGGCGCTTGTCGAAACCCTTGAGCGTCTTGTGGCGCGCCACGTGCTCGATGGCCGTCTCGGGGTGGATGCCGTTCTTGTCCACGTAGGCGCCGTCCACGTCCGAGATGGCGACGATGCGGCAGCCCTGCTCCGCCAGGAGCTTCGCCGCGTAGGACCCGGCGTTGCCGAAACCCTGGATGGCCACCGTGGCGCCGCCGAGCTCCAGTTTCAGGTGGGTGGCCGCGCGCCGCACGCAGAACACCATGCCCTGCGCCGTGGCGGACGTGCGGCCCAGCGAGCCGCCGACCTCGAGCGGCTTGCCCGTCACCACGCCCGGCAGGTAGTCGCCGCCGTGGTGCATGGAGTAGGTGTCCATGAACCACGCCATGATCTTCGGGTTCGTGTTGACGTCCGGCGCGGGCACGTCGCGATCGGGGCCGAACATCTCGATCATCTCGGCAAAGTAGCGCCGGCTGAGCCGTTCCAGCTCGCCTTCGCTGAGCTTGGTCGGATCGACGATGATGCCGCCCTTGGCGCCGCCCATTGGAATGCCGATCGTGGCGCACTTGAACGTCATCCAGAACGCCAGCGCCTTGACCTCATCGAGCGACACGTCCGGATGGAACCGCACGCCGCCCTTGCCCGGACCGCGCGCGATGTTGTGCTGCACGCGGAAGCCGCGGAAGCTCTGGATGCTGCCGTCGTCCATCCGGACCGGCAGCTTCACCTCGACGATGCGCCGCGGCTCGCGGATCATCGCGAGCTGATCCGGAGTCAGCTTGATGATCTCCGCGGCGCGGTTGAACTGGACCAGCGCGTTGTCGAAGGCCGACACGGGCCCGCGGATCAATGCCTTGGCGTGATTGGACGACTTCTTCCTGCCCGATGCTCTGCTGCTGGACACGATGGGAGCTCCTCTGGCGCGCCTGCCGGAACGTGGGGAGAGAGCGCGGCGGCGGTTGCCATTTTCGGGGCGCTCGTAGCACGACTTGCGCCCCTCGTGGCGCTCCGCGGTCGCCGGCAGCGTTCCTGCTGACGGCAGTCATCGACGGCCTGGTCGCACCTCCGCCGATGGCGTAACGCGTTGAAATGGCGCGCTTTCTGCGACTTCGCGGAGGGCCGGCTAGCTGGACGCCGTGGTGGGGAATCGGGCGCCGGTCGCCTTTTCGATCAGGGCCATGATCCGCTCCTCGCTGGGATAGCGGATGGCGACAAGCAGGAAGCCCGCGGCGATGAAAGGAAGGAATTCGGTGGGCCCGAAGCCGAGCTGGCGGATCACCACGCCGTTGATTGCCACGGCTTCGCTCAGGGCACAGCCCAGGATGAACGCCGTCTGGTAGCGGATGAAGCCGGCCTTGAAAGCCTTGCCCGGGTACTTGATCACCTTCTCCATGCGCGGCTGGCCGCCGAACATCGACGACTCGTCGGCCGGGGCGGGCTTCTCGACGGTTTCCACTTCGAGGCTCCGGAAACCCGTCTTCAGACCCATCGCAGGCAGGACAAAGCTGAGCACGGCTTCGAACACCGCGCTCACCCCCAGGCCGGCCAGCAGCACGACCTGATGAGCACCGTTCTGCACCGGCAGCACGAAGCACACGACGCCGAGGATCACGACCGAGGTCATCATGCCCGCCCAGAGGATCCTGACCGTCTGCATGGGATTCGGCTGCATCGGGCCGAGGCTAGCCGGAATTGCTATCTGCGCGCCACCGCAAGCCTGCTTGCCCGGCGGCGCAGCACGCCGACCAGACCGAGCAGCAGGAACGCGGCCCACGCGTCGTCGCGCCCGGGCGACGGCGAGAGCGAACAGCCTCCGCGCGCCTCGACCCCGCCCTGCGCCACCCAGCGATCCACAGAAACGTCGAGTGTGCGCTGGGCGAGCACGCGGTCGTCGTAGCGCACGGTGAGCTTCACGGTTTTGCCGCCGGTGCCTGTAGGCGCGGCCAGCGCGAAGCTCCACAACCCCGGGGCCACGCGCGCAAGCTGTTGGGTGACGAGCGCGCCCGGCGCGTCGAGGGTCAGATGCGACGGCGAGAAGCCGTCGGCGATCGCTTCGGAGTCGTCGCGGAGCTCGAGCACTCCCGCGTTCGACCAGTTCGGGTCGGGATGCAGGTACGAAGCGGCCAAGTCGAGCCAGCTGCCTTTCGCGGTCGGCTCCCGGCGGATCGGCGAGTTTTCCGCAATGCGCGCGGCCAGTGCGCCTTCGAGATCGAGCGCACCCGGACCCTGCTGCTGCTCGTACGGCACGTCGCCCTGGAGCGGGCGCGCACCGGCCTGGAGCAACGCTCGAACCTGGTCCTGGGTGAGCGTCGGATCCTGCTGGAACAGAAGCGCGATGGCGCCGCTGACGATCGGCGCGGCCATGGACGTGCCGCTGCTGATGGCGTGGTAGTTGTCGACGACCAGGCAGTCGGGATCGTGCTGGCAGACGCCTGCACCGGAGAACAGCCCGCCGCTCGAGCCCGGAGCCGCGGGATCCGCGAGCTTCGACATCGCGCCGATGACGAAGACGCCCGGCGCGACGATGTCCGGCTTCATCCAGCCGTTCTCGGTCGGCCCGGCCGAGCTGAAATACGCCATCGAGTCCGGCTTGGGATTGTCGACCGAGCCGAGCGACGTGACGTTCACGATGTGCCCGGAGCGGTCGGGCCAACTCACGCGGTTCAGCGTGGCGCCGACGGCGATCAGCGCCGGGCTCGAACCGGGCACGTTGACGGTGCCCTCCTTGAACGCTCTCGGGAACAGCGCGCCGATGCTGCCGAGCTCGGGGGCGATGTCGCCGGAGCTCTGCAGCCAGATCTCGGCGCTGCCGTGGCCCTGGAGCCGGAGCGCGAACACGCGCCCCGACTTCCACTTGCCGTCGAGCACCACGACGGCGCCGTTCTTGTTGTAGTAGAGCGGGCTGTCCTGGCCGATGACGCCGTTGAAGACGTTCACCGTCAGACCGTTCTTGTCGAGGCTTCCCGATTTTCCGAAATCGATCGGATCGAACCAGTGCCCGTCCTGGTCGTCGACGCCGACCTTGAGCCGGTCGCCGGGGCGGGTGGCGATCCACACGTAGACGCTACCCTTGGTGGTGCCGGTCTGGGTGGGCGGCGTGAGCAGCGGAACGCGCACGTCGGAAGCCCACGGCACGTGCACCTCGGTGTGCACGCCGAACGGACCCGGATAGTCCTTGCTCACGCCCAGATACACGCCGGCACTGTTGCCTGCCGCCACCACGATGGCGCGACCCGGGTAGGCGTCGCCGACAAACGAGGCAAGCCCCTCTTCGAGCGCGGAGCTGCCGTCGTGCGGACCGAAGTCACTGCCCAGGCTGAGATTCTCGACGGCGGGCATGCCGAGCTCGGCGGCGCGGTCGAACACGAACTTGGTCGCGGTCAGTATGTCGGAGTCGTAGATGTCGCCGCCGCCGCCGCGCGTAACGCGCGCGACGACGAGCGTCGCCTCCGGCGCGATGCCGACGTAGCGTGCCGGCTTGTTCGACAGCCCGTCGCCGGCCGCCAGCGATGCGACGTGCGTGCCGTGACCGTAGCTGTCGGTCGGCAGATCGCCCTGGATGTTGTTGGTCAGGCGCTGATCCAGATCGGCGGCGTCGAAGATCGCGCAGCCCGGGTCCTGGTCGCAGCCGTACTCCTTCTCGAGATCCGGATGCAGATCAGCGGGGCCGCGCGAGAAATCGAGCAGCCACGCGACGCGCGTGGTGCCGTCGGCATTGCGCAGATCCGGATGCTCGACCTCCACGCCGGTATCCACGATGCCCACCACGACGCCCTGGCCCGAATCTCCGGTGTGGTTGCGGAACGCACTTGCGTGCACCCAGCCGTCGACCTTGTCGAGCAGCACGTGGCGCGGCGGCGCCCAGCTCATCGCCGCACCGGGATGCGCGCTCGCGAATGCGTCGAGCTGCGACAGCGGCGCACTCATCACGGCAAAGCCAGGCGAGATCGGCACAAGCCCCGGCGCCGAGAGCGGCTGGGCGCTCCGCACCACCACGTCAATGCGCTGGCTCCCCTGCGCGCGGAAAGCCTCCGGCACCGCGCCCGGAGCGAAAGCGCGCGCCATCGCCCGCACATCCACCTGCGCTCTCGCCGACCCCGCAGCGATCAGCATCGCAGCGGCCACGGACAGCGGGATCAGGCGTCGCACGCGCGGAGCGTAGCATCTCCGGCGGCGAGGCCGGTGCAGTGCACGCGGCACAGGCGTGATGCTACGCTGGCAGGGCGATGTCCACGCCCGCCGCCAAGGGTCCTCCCAAGACGCTCGCCGATTGGCTCGCGCAGCCCGACGACGCGCGCTTCGAGCTGATCGACGGGCAGCTCGTCGAGAAGGCAGCACCGACGTTCGATCACGGCGCGGCGCAGACGCTCACGGCCGGCACCATCGCGGGAGCCTATCACCGGCGTCCAGGCGGGCCTGGCGGTCCCGGCGGGTGGTGGATCGTGACAGAGGTGGACATCGTGCTCGACGGGCGCGGCTTCAGGCCGGACCTGTCAGGATGGCGGAGGGAACACCTCCCGGCCCCGCCACGGGAACGCCCCGTCGGCGTCCGGCCCGACTGGATCTGCGAGATCGTCAGCGAGTCGAACCGCGCCACCGACACGGTGACGAAGCTGAGGCGCTACCACCAGGCCGGCGTACCGCACTACTGGCTCATCGATCAGGTCGACCGCACGCTTACGGTCCACCGCCACGCGCCCGAGGGCTACCTGGTCGTGCTGCGCGCGGCAGAGGACGAGACCGTCCGCGCCGAGCCCTTCGACGCGCTCGAGCTCCAGGTCCGCGTGTTGCTCGGGGGGGACCCGGAGTGAGGCAGCGCCTCGCACAGAAGTTGCTGCCCGCACTGACAGTAGTTGTGGCTGACGCTTGATGATCCGCGTGCCGGGCGGCGGCGTGAACTTGAACTCGCCGGGTGGGCTCTTCTTGTTGATCACGGGAATGCTCGAAGGTGAAGCGGTTGGTGTTGCCCAGCGCATCCAGCAAAGGATCACGCGGCGCACCTGCGCGGTCTGCGCGTCGACATAGAAGAAGATCCGACGCCGAAGCAGGACGTCCGCAAGCGCGACGGTCCAGACCTGGCAGCGCGCGTCGCGCCCAACGGCGCGGCGCAACAGATCGCGTACCTGCGCCAGGCCAAGGCGCAGTTCCAGGCGTTCATCGATCACGCCAAGGACCGTCCAGACATGCACGCGGCCGCCGTACGCAGCCGCGAGCGCATCGACGACATCGACAAGACCATCGAGTTCCTGCAAGGGCCGGACGGAGCAGCTTCAAGCCAGCGGTAGGGAAGCCGGGGCGTGGGGACCCTCGCGCGCGCGGAGGCGCGGAGCGGCGAGCACGCGCTTGAGGGACCCCGCCCGCGCGCAGCCGCGGAGCGGCGAGCACGGACGGGCGGCACACGTCGTAGCCCGACGGGGGAGCAGCCCTACCGCTAGACGGGCGGAACCAGGTGCTTCTTCGGCGGGCGCGGCTCGTTCTTGACGGCGTAGTCGGAGAAGCGGCGGGAGAGATCGGTGCGCAGGCGCTCGAAGGGGACAACGTCGTCGATGACGAGCTCGCTGGCGAGCTTCCCGAGATCGACGTCCTCCTTGTATTCCTCGCGCAGCTTGGCCACGAAGGCGTCGCGCTCGTCGCCTTCGGGCACGGCCTGGATCTTGTTGAAGTAGACGGCGTTGACCGCGGCTTGCGGGCCCATCACGGCGATCGACGCCGTGGGCAATGCGACGCAGGCGTCGGGCTCGAAGGCGGGGCCGCACATGGCGTACAGGCCAGCGCCGTAGGCCTTGCGCACGATCACGCTCACCTTCGGCACGGTGGCTTCGCTCACGGCGGCGATCATCTTGGCGCCAGCGCGGATGATTCCCTGGCGCTCGACCTTGGTGCCGATCATGAAGCCCGGCACGTCCGCCAGGTACAGGAGCGGGATGTTGAAGGCGTCGCAGAGCCAGATGAAGCGCGCGGCCTTGTCGGCGCTGTCGACGAACAGGATGCCGCCGAGGTGCTTCGGCTGGTTGGCGACGATGCCCACGGCGCGGCCATCGATGCGCGCAAAGCCCGTGATCATCTCCTTGGCGAAGCGCTTCTTGATCTCGACAAAGCTGCCCTCGTCGATGATCGCGTCGATGACGAGCTTCATGTCGAAGGGCTTGTTCTCGTCGCGCACCACGACTTCGCTGATGGGCTTTGCGTGCTTCGGGGCGCGCGGCTCGACCAGCGGCGTCTCGCCGCGGAAGTTCTGCGGCATGTAGGCGAAGTACGACTTGGCGAACTCGATCGCCTCTTGCTCGGTCTTGACGAGCACGTCGCCGCAACCGGAGACGGACGTGTGCATCTTGGCGCCGCCCATCTCCTCCAGCGTCACCTTCTCGCCGATGACCATCTCGGCCATGCGCGGCGAGCCGAGGTACATGCTGGCGTTGCCGTCGACCATCACGACAATGTCGCAGAAGGCGGGAATGTACGCGCCGCCCGCCGCCGACGGACCGAAGAGCAGACAGATCTGCGGCACGCGGCCGCTGAGCTGCACCTGGTTGTAGAAGATGCGGCCCGCGCCGCGGCGTCCCGGGAACATCTCGACCTGATCGGTGATGCGCGCACCGGCGGAGTCGACGAGGTAGAAGAGCGGGCACTCGAGCCGCATCGCGGTCTCCTGGATGCGCAGGATCTTCTCGACGGTTCGCTTGCCCCAGGAGCCGGCCTTCACGGTGGAGTCGTTGGCCATCACGGCCACGACGCGGCCTCCGACGCGACCGATGCCCGTCACCACGCCGTCGGCAGGCAGATCGCGGGCGTTCATGTTGGCGAGCAGCGCATCTTCCTGGAACGAGCCCTCGTCGAGGAGCTCCGCGATGCGCTCGCGGGCAAACAGCTTGCCCTGCTCGGCGTTCTTCTCGTGGTACTTGTGCGCGCCGCCCTTGTGGGCACGCTCGATGGCCTGGTCCAGCTGGTCGTCCTTCATCGCAAACGGACGGTTAGTCCGTTTGGCGAGCGAATGCGAGCCCGCGGCGAGCGCAAGCGAGGCGCGTCGGGGGTCCGGGGGCGGTGAGCCCCCGGCAGAGGATTCCGGCGGGGGTGGGCGGGCGGGACACAAATCATCCCACGACGCCCCACGACGTAGGACGCAGCGGAGCGAGTCCCGTCTATCGCTCCGCCAGAAGCTGGTCGACCTCGGACTCGAGCTGGTGAAGGCGGGGCGAGGAGTAGCCGACCAGCACGTCGCGCACGATGCCGCGGCGGTCGATCACGAACAGCGTCGGCAGCGCGATGGCGCGGTAGGCCTCGGTGACCTTGCCGCTCTCGTCGGAGGCCACGGGGTAGCTGATGCCGATCTGCGATGCGGCGGTGGCCGCCTGCTGCACCGGCGTCGTGGTGACGCCCATCACGGCCACGCCCTGGGCGCCGTAGCGCTGGTTCCAGTCGTTCATCGTGGGCGTCATGATCCGGCAGACCATGCACCAGGGCGCCCAGAACTCGAGCACTACGACCTTGCCGCGCAGCGCGCCGAGCCGCGGCGTGAGGCTGCCCTGCACGGTCTTCAGCCCCGTGAGCGGCGGCGCCGGCGCGCCGACGTAGCTCATGCGCATGATGGTGTCGTCGTCGGGCAGCTGCGCGAGCGTGACTGCTACCAGGCGATCGCTGCGGTCGCGGCGGAAGGCGATGGAGACGCGCTCGCCAGCGTCGTGGCGCGCGACCGTGCGCACCACCTGCCGCGGCGTCTGCACTGCCTGGCCGCCAATGCGGAGCAGCACGTCGCCGTCGCGCAGGCCGGCTTGCGCGGCGGGCGACCCCCGCACCACTTCGCGCACGCGCACTCCGGGCTGGCCCTGGTCATTCGCGGCCAGCTCGACGCCAAGCCATCCACGGCCGTGGACCGGAGGGTCGCTGGAATCGATGCCACCGGAAGTCGGCGTGATAGGGCCTGGGCTCGCGACCACACGCGGCGGCGGCAGCGGCTGCGCCGGACCGAGCTGGGGCGGCGGTGCCGGATCGGCTGAGCACGCCGCCGCCAGCAGAGCGGCGAACGCGGCGGGCAGGAGGGCGTGCCCGGAGCGACCCATGAGTGCGTGGTACCATGCGGGCCTGCATCGCGCAGCCCACCCCCGACCCGCCTGGACGCGGAGGCTCCCACTGGCCCTTTCGGCCGCGCTGCTCACTGCCTGTGGCGCGGGCGCATCAGCCAGCTATTTTCCGGGCGCGTCCAACGCTGCGCGCGGCGGAGGAACAGGGCACCGGACGGCGCCGGCGCCCAAGCCGGAGCCACCGTGGGGGGAGTTCGACGCCGCGCGGCAGTGGCCGGCGGAGGAAGACAAGCCGCTCGTCGTGCCGGACCACGGCGGCGGACGCTACGTCGGAACAGTGCGGGTCTCGCCGGGCGCCCGCAAGGCGTACGAGTCCCTGACCCGCGGGAGCGAACTACCTGCCGGCAGCATCGTCGCGATGTTCCACGAGGATGCCCGGGGGCACGGAGCCGGTCCGGTCTACGTGATGCAGAAGGGGAAGACCGGCTGGCGGTACCTGATCCTCGAGCCCGACGGCCGGATCCACAGGCAGGGCGCGATCCCGCTGTGCGAGCGCTGTCACGCGGAGGCGACCGCCGACCATCTCTTCGGCTTGCCTGCCGGCGCGAGTGGCGACTAGGACGCGGGATTCCCGACTGGCCGGAATCCACCCAAGCGCCTGGGCGTTGAACCAGTCGGAAAAGTCGAGGAGGGCTTCCAAATCGGTCGCCCAGACCCCACAAAACAAGAAGACCCGGCGGGGGGACACCGCCGGGTCGGGGAAACTCGAAAGCCTGGGGAAGCTACAAGCCTCAGGAAAAGGGAACAAAGAAAAGCTAGAAAGTTAAGAAGGTTAAGCCAAGCTCCTGTTTTTTCAGTGCCCGGGTCGGGGGCACTCGAAGCTCGAGGAAGGGGAGCCCGAAGGCTCAAGCAAGGTCGCCGGGTCGTTGCCACGGCGGCAGAAGATGCCG
Source organism: uncultured delta proteobacterium (assembly GCA_963826085.1). Taxonomy (GTDB): domain Bacteria; phylum Myxococcota_A; class Polyangia; order Polyangiales; family Polyangiaceae; genus CAWDXG01. Next base: position 2,750,734 of record CAWGVN010000001.1, read on the forward strand.
GTCCAAAAGCAGCCTTCATGCCACTATGACAACCGGAGGAGGATAGGCGGGGAGTTCTGGTGGTTTCCTCGACCCCGTCCACCCGCTACGCAGCGCAAGCCCTGGCAGGCATGTCAGGCTCTGGCACGACCTCTGAAAAAGTTGCAAGGTGAGCCACCTGCCCGAGCGTCGGGCGTTCAAGCTATGGCTTGACGCAGCGCAGCGTCCATCGCGTCGATCGGCGCCGGCCGGCCGGTGTAGAGCTCGAACTGCCGGCAGGCCTGGTGGAGCAACATGCGGCCCCCGTGCACGGTCTTCGCGCCGCGGCGCTCCGCGTCGCGGAGCAGCGGGGTGCGGATCGGCTTGTAGACGATGTCCATAACGACCAGCCCGCTGTACAGGGCCTCGCCGGGCACCGGGCTTCCGCCGTAGCCCTCCATCCCGGCCGACGAGCAGTTCACCAGCGCGTCGCAACCGGTGAGGTCGGCGAGATCCTCCAGCCCGCCTGCGCTCACCACCTCGCTGCCGAAAGCTGCAGCGAGGTCGGCCGCGAGGCTCTCGGCCTTGTCGCGCGTGCGGTTGACCAGATGCACGCGCATCCCTTTGGAGCAGAAGGAGAAAGCCACGGCGCGCGCCGCCCCGCCGGCACCGACCAACACGGCGCGGTGGCCGCGGAGCGGCAGCGCTTCTTCCAGCGCGCGGGCTGCGCCCCAGGCATCGGTGTTGTGACCGCTCAGCGCGCCGTCGTCGTTGACGATGGTGTTCACGGCGCCGATGCGCTCGGCCAGCTCGTCGATGCGATCGAGCAACGGCATCACCTCGAGCTTGAACGGCATCGACACACCGAACCCGCGGATGCCGAGCGCGCGCATACCCGCAAGCGCACCGGGCAGGTCCGTGCTGGTCACGGCGAAGGGCACGTACGTGAAAGGCAGACCGAGCGCGGCGTAGCCGGCCATGTGCATGGCCGCACCGAGCGAGACAGGATGCAGCGACAGCGAGCCGCAAAGCGTGATGGGAGCCGAGCGCGTCACGGAAGCAGCCTAGCGGGCTTTGTCCCATGCCACGCTTCACACCCATAAACCGCTTTGGATACGACATGTTGGCCAGACTCGACCGGCGCGGATCCTGCGCGATTTTCTGGATTGGACGCCGCCTCCAGCGTGCTATGTATGCGGCCCCTTTGCGCCCGTAGCTCAGCTGGATAGAGCGCCGGTCTACGGAACCGGAAGTCGGAGGTTCGAATCCTCCCGGGCGCGCAACACGTCTCTGGGCGACGCTGACTCCGCGCTGGGCGCTTTCACGTCTCGGGAGGACCGGTAGGCATGCGCTTGCAGGACCGGTTTCCTGCGCGCGGGCCTTCGGCCCGTGCTCGGGACCTTATGTGCCGGATCCGCTCGGCCTTGCAGCCCGCTACCCGTTCGAGGTCGTCCCAGGGCAGCCGGTTCGAATCCTCCCGGGCGCGCCAGGCCACCCGGAGTAGGCTCACGCGCAAGATGTCGGATGAAACCTGGATGCGCGAAGCGCTCGCCGAGGCACACCGGGCGCTGGAGCACGCAGACGTTCCGATCGGTTCGGTGATCGTCGACGACAGTGGCGTCGAGCTCGCTCGCGGGCACAACCGCCGCGAGGTCGACGCGGATCCGACAGCGCACGCCGAGCTCATCGCGCTGCGCGCGGCGGCACAGCGGCGCGGACACTGGCGGCTGACCGGCTGCACCGTGTACGCGACGCTCGAGCCCTGCCCGATGTGCGCCGGCGCGCTGGTCAACGCGCGTATCTCGCGACTCGTGTACGCGGCGCGCGATCCGAAGGCCGGCGCCGTGGATACGCTTTACAGCCTGGGGCGCGACGAACGGCTGAACCACCGCTTCGAGGTGGTGTCGGGCCTGCTCGCCGAGGAGAGCGCCGCGGAGCTGTCCGCGTTCTTCGCGAAACTGCGCGCCGCCGGCGAGAAATAGACCTCAGGGGTACGTCGCCTCGTCGTGGGCCGGGACGTTGCCCGGCGCAGCGGGGTCGTGCGCGGAGTCGCTGCCGGGCCCGCCCGGTGCAGCGGAGAGGGGCTGGCCCTGGGCATCCACGTCACTCCTGCGCTGCGAGTACGGCACACCGAACGCAACCTGCTCGGTCAATCCGTCGGCGAGCTCGTCGTCCGTGATGCGGTGGATCTTGTGGGCGATGTGCATCAGCTTGCGGAGGTATCCGCTCCATCCAGCCGAAACGTTTCCGTCGGCGCCAAAGTGCTGGATCTTCGGATTGGGCAGGATCGACGCAAGGTAGAGCGACTGCCCGAGGGAGAGTCGATCCGCCGAGGTGTCGAAGTAGTGGTGCGCAGCGGGACCGATTCCGTAGATGCCAGGACCGAACTCGATGACGTTCAGGTAGAGCTCCATGATCTGATCCTTCGTGAGCTCCTGCTCGAGCAGCATCGTCAGGACCGCTTCCTGCAGCTTGCGGGACAGGGTCTTTCTTCTGGATAGGTAGAGGTTCTTCGCCAACTGCATGGAGATAGTGCTGGCGCCGCGCACGAACTTCCCCGCCTTGAAGTTCTCGCGGATGGAGTTGCGGATCGCTTCCTGGTCGAAACCGTGATGTGCGAAGAAGTGGCCGTCCTCGCACACCAGCACAGCGGTCTGCATGAACGCCGAGATCGCGCCTCCCGGCACCCAGTCCGCCGAGCCGGGCCCGCTCTCGATCGTCATGGGGCTGCCGTCCGGTCCCTTGACTTGCCTGACCCAGCTCTGCTGGAAGCGGCGGGGCGCCACGCTCGCTGGAACCGCGGTGATCCGACAGAGGTTCTGGACGTCCCAGCTCGTGACCATCTTGCCGGGATGGCGCGTGTCCAGATCCAGGTGTCCGTCGAGAGAGAACGTGCCGCTCATCCGCATGCCGGTCAGAAGCGGGGTGAGCCCGTCGGGGCTGGAGTCCAGCATGGCCTGACACGAAGCCAACGGGATCCCGCCGTCCGCCTTGAGGTGCACGTAGCCCTGGCCGCGCTCGAGCGCGCCGCGCGCCTGCACGCGCACCTTCCCGAACTCGAGCTCTCCTTCATCGACAGTGAGCCGTGTGCCGTCGAGTGCCGCTTCGCCCCGGCCCTGCCACGAGAAGTGGATGCCCCGTACCGGGTGGGTCGACAGCCAGTGCCGCTCTAGCGCCAGCTTGTCCAGCTGCCCGCGCCCGTTGTACGCCAGCGTGCGCCCGTCCGCAGACAGCCGGACCTGGAACTTTGCCCGGATCTCGGCCCGCTCGACCTGCTGCAGACCCAGGTCGCCTTCCTGGACTCCGAGCGCCGCCAGACTGACAGGGCCCCCCTGGACCGCAAGCGACACCTCGCCCGGATCGAGCGGCACCTGGAGGCGCACCGTGAGCGGTGTGCCGTGACGCGTGGATGGCCCGTTGCCGGGCACCAGATCGAGCGCGACGTGCTTGTCATCGCGTCCGAGATGCAGCCGTGCCGGACCGACGTTCAGCGTCTGGTCGTTGTTGCGCAACTTGAGGCGAACCCCAGCCAGATCCAGCTTGCCGCCGACGGGCAGCAACGCCGCCGCCATCGACGCGAACCGCTGGAACAGCGCGCGGAGCTCCGGGCCGCGACGCGTTGCGGACGGCGATGGAAACGGCGCCTCCGGCTTCTTCTTGCCGTGTTTCGGGTAGTGCTTGACGGCGGCCGCCTCGGTCGTTGCGTGGTCCTTGCCGAGCGCATGGCGGAGCCCCGTCGCGTCCAGATCCAGCGTCGCGGCGACGCCCTGGGCCACCACTTGTTCCAGGACCCGGTTCCCGTCGCGGCGTGCCAGGTCGAGCCGCCCGCCGCGCACGCGCAGCGCCGCGCCGTGCCAGGAGAGAGTCGCGAGATCCGCCCCGAGCTTCTCCTGCCCATTGGCGGAGCGCTCGTAGCTGGCGCCCCACAGCTCGACAGGGTCGTCCGGGCGGGCTCTCGTCCAGACCACGCGCAGCCCGTCGACCGAGTAGGTCTTCCCTTCACCAGCGGCGCCGCTGTTCCCGGCGTGCCTGCTCTTCCAGCGTCTGAGCTGGGTGGCGAGTTCCTCGACGCTGCCCGTGACCACCACGCGCCCGCCGTGCGCCGCAACGCGCTTCACGCGGAGTGTCGGCGAGACATCCACTTCGACCGACTGGAGATGCACCGACAGCGCCGGCACCTGGGGGATCTTCACCTCGAGGTCGCGCAGCCACACGCGGCCCAGGCCTGGCCGCACTGCGCCAATAGCCAGGCTCATCCCGCGCCGCTCCGCCTGGCTCCGCGCTCGGGCGCGCACCATCGGGCCGAACCCCACCACGCCCAGCGCGGTCATGACCGCGGCCGTCCCGAGCGCGACTTTCAAGCCCATCTTCATGAGCAGCACCTTGGGGCGCGCCCGCGGGCGTCCGCACCCGCCGGAGCCATCGGTGATGAGGCCATCCGCATCGGCGAAGTCCGGAGATTAGCGCCTTCGGCTCGCCGGGCCCATCGAACGGACCCGCGGGCGGCGCACTCTCCCGGGAACGCCCCCGGAAGGATTCCAGTTCCCGCGCCGGCCAGGCGCGATCGCGGCTTCAGGCCACAAAAAGGCGACGGGGTTCCCGCCTTGCGGCGGAAACCCCGTCATTAGCCCGGCAGCGTCCTACTCTCCCACACAGTTTCCCGTGCAGTACCATCGGCTCCGAAGAGCTTGACTTCCGAGTTCGAGATGGGATCGGGTATGGCCTCTTCGACATAACCACCGGAAAAGTCTTTGCGTTTGCGCTAGCGCTGCTGCGCTGTTGGCGTGACTCGCTCCAACCTGCTCTGCGTTCGACACACAGCAGGCGAGCTCGTCTGCCCGGACTCCGGGCACCAACTCGAATGTTTGCCTTAGCGGATAGGGTCAAGCCGCACGGCCTATTAGTACTGGTTAGCTCCGCGCATCACTACGCTTCCACACCCAGCCTATCACCTCGTAGTCTCCGAGGGGCCTTTAGTGCCTTACGGCAGGGACACCTTATCTCGAGGCCAGCTTCCCGCTTATATGCTTTCAGCGGTTATCTGTTCCGCGCATGGCTACCCGGCTATGCCAGTGGCCTGACAACCGGAACACCAGAGGCGCGTCCACCCAGGTCCTCTCGTACTATGGGTAGCTCCTCTCAAGTGTCCTGCGCCCACGGCAGATAGGGACCAAACTGTCTCACGACGTTTTAAACCCAGCTCGCGTGCCGCTTTAATTGGCGAACAGCCAAACCCTTGGGACCTGCTCCAGCCCCAGGATGCGACGAGCCGACATCGAGGTGCCAAACCGCGCCGCCGATGTGAACTCTCAGGCGCGATCAGCCTGTTATCCCCAGAGTACCTTTTATCCGATGAGCGATGGCCCTTCCACTCGGGACCACCGGATCACTAACACCTGCTTTCGCAACTGGTCGACCTGTCGGTCTCGCAGTAAAGCTCCCTTATGCGTTTGCACTCTACGGCTGGTTTCCAATCAGCCTGAGGGAACCTTCGCACGCCTCCGTTACAATTTAGGAGGCGACCGCCCCAGTCAAACTGCCCACCAGGCAGTGTCCCCCACCCGGATCACGGGTGTGGGTTAGATTCCCAGATTATCCAGGGTGGTATTTCAAGGTTGGCTCCACCGAGCCCAGAAGCCCGGCTTCAAAGCCTCCCACCTATCCTACGCAGAACAACCCGAAAATCACTGCCAAGTTGCAGTAAAGGTTCATGGGGTCTTTCCGTCTTGCCGCGGGTAGAGGGCATCTTCACCCCCAATGCAATTTCGCTGAGTCCCTGGTCGAGACAGTGCGGATGTTGTTATGCCATTCGTGCAGGTCGGAACTTACCCGACAAGGAATTTCGCTACCTTAGGACCGTTATAGTTACGGCCGCCGTTTACTGGGGCTTCGGTTCAATGCTTCGGGTTGCCCCTGACATATCCCCTTAACCTTCCAGCACCGGGCAGGCATCAGACCCTATACGTCCTCTTACGAGTTCGCAGAGTCCTGTGTTTTTAGTAAACAGTCACAACCGCCATTTCACTGCGACCGTCGGAAGCTCATGGGGCAAGCCCAATCACCTCCAGCGGCACACCTTCTCCCGAAGTTACGGTGTCAATTTGCCGAGTTCCTTAACCAGGGTTCTCTCACGCGCCTTGGGATACTCACCCCGCCCACCTGAGTCGGTTTACAGTACGATCACCAAAGGGACTCTGCGCGCGGCTTTTCTAGGAAGCATGGGCTCACCCAGTATCCTGGTCCAGGACCAGACCTCATCACCTCTCGGCCTTGAACCACCGTTTGTCCCTATCGGGTCCTAGTGGCTCAGCCTACGGGCTTGAACACGGAACCATCCACCGTGCTGGGCTACCCTTCTCCGTCCCCGCTCGCTTCAACGTCATCCTTGGTGGTGCAGGAATATTAACCTGCTTCCCATCACCTACGCCTTTCGGCCTCGGCTTAGGCATCGACTAACCCGTGGGAGGATTATCCTTCCCCAGGAAACCTTGGGCTTACGGCGACCGGGTTTCTCACCCGGTTTATCGCTACTCATGCCTGCATAGTCACTCTTCATGGCCGTTAGTGGTCGTTACCGTCCACCGTGTATCTCCATGAAGACGCTCGCCTACCGCTCTCTTGCGAGAGCCCGTAGCTTCGGTACTAGGCTTAGCCCCGTTATATTTTCGGCGCAGGGCCGCTTGACCAGTGAGCTATTACGCTTTCTTTAAAGGGTGGCTGCTTCTAAGCCAACCTCCTGGTTGTCTAAGCGTTCCCACATCCTTTTACACTTAGCCTAGATTTGGGGACCTTAGCTGACGATCTGGGCT
>CAWGVN010000001.1:2762500-3800556 GCA_963826085.1 uncultured delta proteobacterium
GGGAGGAAGACGCTCATCGAGGAGGATCACGTGGTAGCCGAAGCGGGTGTGGATGACGGGGCTGTGCTCTCCCACGGACGAGATCGCGTTCGCGGCCTGGGCGAAGGTCCGGTCGAACTGTCTGGGCTTGGCACCAGGCGGAGGTTCCTCGTCTGGAACCACCCGACCGTCTGCGGCCACAGGCGGGAGGTTCTGGACTTTCACCTGCAGACCGCCGGTGGGCAGCGCCTCGACGCTCTTCTTGAATGCGGCCGCGTCGTGCACGCCGTCCACGGCCGCCAGGATGCGCTCGGCGAGCGCTTTCGCGGGTGCGTCGTCGGCGGGCTTGTTGACCAGGACGACGGCATGCGTCGTGCGCACGCTCTCTGGACGGTCGAGGTCGTACCAGTGGCGCTCCGTCAGCCGGGCGATCTCCGCGTCGCTCGCGGGTCCCTGTGCCTGCGCCTGGCTCTTCAACTGCTCGAGCAACCGGCGAGCGAGCACGGCATTCTCGGCGCTCGTCACGCGCCCGGTGTTCCGGAAACGCGCGCGCGCGCCAAGAGCGAAGAGGGCGTCCTCGACCGCGCGGTGACGTGCCTCGGAGGGAGCGATGTGCTGGGCCTGTGCGATGCGCTCTACGGTCTGCACGCTCACCGCATCTGGACCGACGGTCGCGGCAACGCCGCTCGCCAGCGCTCCACGAATGGGTGCGGGCGGCGGCTTGTCCCCGCTGCACGCGGCGGCGAGCGCGAACAACAGAGCGAAGCCCACACGGTCGACAGCAGGCCTCATCGCGAACTGGACTTGGGACGCAGCATGTCGGTGGCGGCGCGAAGCACCAGCGCACCGATCACTAGCCAGTAGAGGGCGGCCAGATCGCGCCGCTGGCCAAGCGAATGGACACCGAGCCCGAACGCCACGGCGGCCGCCGCCAGCAGAAGCACGCTCAGGAGGTCGATAGCTCGGGCCACTTTGGAACTTCCACGCTAGCACTACTGTCGGGTCTAGCGCTCCTAGCGCAGCGTCAGCCAGACGAAGCCCAGCCCCAGCAGCAAGAGCGCCATCGCGAGCGGTCGCGCGGCGGCGTTGAGCCTGGACCGCGGCACCGCGGCGGACCGTGAGCGGCCGCGCTCGAGAGCCACGCGGGCGGCGGTGCCGGCCAGAGCGATCGCCGCCACCAGAGCTGCAGCGTGGGCCAGGAGCGCCTGCGCAGGACGGACAACCTGCCAGGCGAGCACCAGCACGACCACCGCACCGACCAGCCCGATGGAGTACACGAAGAACGTGCTCCATGGCAGCTGGCCGCGCGCCGGCAGCGGATCGCCGCGGATGACGTGCGGGTCGTCCTCCGGAATGCTGCCGATGCGCCGCACCGCGCCCCAGCCGAACGCGAACAGCGCCCAGCCCACCAATCCGAGGCACGCCCGCAAAGGCTCCAGATGCTCCACGCCGATGAGCGGGCCCAGGAGCACCCACGTGGTCACCGAGAGCCCGACGAACGCGAGCACTCCCAGGCCGCGCGCCAGGCGCGGCCGTTCGAATACGATCAGCGGGCCTGCCACCAGCGCGACCAGCGCCGCCATGGCCGTGACGCGGGCCGCGAGAGGTGCACCGCGGTGAGCCGCTGGAGACGCGACGGTGATCAACCAGGCGTACACGCCCGGCAGCAGCATGTTCGCCCGCGCGGCGAGCTTGTAGCTGTGGCTCTGCGGCTCGGCGCCGACCATCGCAGCGAGCGTAGCAAAGAAGGGAGGCCGATCGGGGCCGGCCCCCGAAGCGTCTATTCCGCAGCGGAGCGCTGCGGTCGCCGGCGGCGCCAGACGCCCCAGAGCCCCAGTGCAATCAGCGCTCCGAGCCCCAGCATGACCAGGCTCCCGGTGCTGCGCGGCGGCGGCGGCCACTCGGCCACGACCACGCGGGGACCGGGCGGACGGTTCGATTCGGTCCAGCCGAACTGGGCGGTGACGCCCTTGGCACGACCGTCACCGGCAACGAGCAGGCGCTTCCCCACCGGGGGATGGATGGTGACCTGGGAGATCTGCACCCCGGGGGCAGCGTAGGTGTCTTCCAGGCGCAGCGCCCCGATGCGAGCCGCACTCTGGTGGAGCCGCAGCGTCCAGGAGAAGACCAGGTGGCCCGTCGCGCCGGGAGTCCAGCCGTCGGCTTCGACACGCTCGATGTCGCGCACAGCGAGATGCCCGCAGCGGAGGTCCGCGAGCGTCCGGCCCGTGCACACCTTCAGATGCGCGAGCAGGACCTTCGAGCGCGCGTCCAGTGCCGCGTTGCCTTCGGCAGCGCTCACCTCGAAGTCGCCGTCGGTGTCGGCGGCCCGGCGAATGGGCCTGGCCAGGTCCATGCCGCGGCCCAGGCGGTACTCGATGCGGATCGGATCCTCGTCGAGCCGGACGACGATGAAGCGCTCGCCCTTCAGCGACGGAAACAGCAGGTGCGCCGCCGCGCCCGCCGCCCACAGGAGCCCGAGAGCGAGCAACAGGAGGAGAGCGGGCAGGCGTGTGCTTCTCGTGGGCGCCTCCGGCTACGCGCTGTTCTCGACGAAGCGCAGGAATGTGAGCACGGCGTGACCGGTGCCGCCCTTGGGCGTCACGCCGCGTGCGGCGTCGGACAGAGCCGGCCCTGCGATGTCGCAGTGAACCCAGGGCACGTCGCCGACGAACTCCCGGAGGAACAGGGCGGCGGTGATGGATCCGCCCCAGCGCTCGCCCATGTGCTTGAGGTCGGCCACGTCGCTCTTGAGCTGTTCGCGGAGCTCCTCGATGAGCGGCATGCGCCACATGTTCTCACCGGCCTCGGCGGCAGCCTTGTCCATCTGGTGGGCCAGCTTGTCGTCGCCGGTGTAGAAACCGGACCACGTCTTGCCCAATGCGACCATGCAGGCGCCGGTCAGCGTCGCCGCGTCGATGATGACGTCGGGCTTCAGCTTTCGCGCATACGCGAGCGCATCGGCGAGGACGAGACGCCCCTCGGCGTCGGTGTTGATGATCTCCACCGTCTTGCCGTCGAGCGAGCCGAAGATGTCGCCCGGCCGGTAGGCGGCGCCGTCAGGCATGTTCTCCGCCGAACCGATGATGCCGTGCACCTCGACATCCGGCCGCAGGCTGGCGACCGCCACCATGAGGCCGAGCACTGCCGCAGAGCCGCCCATGTCGCTCTTCATGTCGCCCATGCCGGCCGCGGGCTTGATGCACAGACCGCCCGCGTCGAAGGTGAGGCCCTTGCCCACGAAGCAGAGCTTCTTCTTCGGCGACTTCGGCTTGTACGTCATGTGGATGAAGCGGGGGTCGTTGGCGCTGCCCTGGCCGACTGCGTAGTGCAGCTTCATGCCCGCCGCGGCGATGCCCTTCTTGTCGAGCACGGTGATCTTGAAGCGGTGCTTCTTGGCCAGACGGATCGCCGTGTTCGCCAGCACCGCTGGCGTAAGCTCGTTGGCTGGTTCGTTGACCGCGTCGCGCGCCACGCAGATGGCTTGCGCAACCGCAACGCCCTTCTGGATCGCCTTTTTTTCGCCAGCGGTCGCGCCGCCCGCGGCCTTGTGCACCGTGACGTGACCGAGCACTGCCTTGGGTACGCGGTCGCCCGTCAGGTAGCGCGTGAAGCGATACGCACCGAGCTCGAGCCCCTCGGCGACGGCGCGCAGGCTCTCGCCGGATACCTTGTCGGGGAGCACGAGCGCCATAGCGCGGGCGTTGAACGATCCTACCGCGCGCGCGGCGGTGGCGGCGTACGTGCGAACGTGCGCGTCGTCTACGGCGCCCCTGGATCCCAATCCAACGAGCAGCACGCGCTTTGCGGCGATGCCGCCGAGCGTCGGCAGGTCCAGCGTCTGCCCGGCACCGCCACGGAAGTCCATCTGCTTGACGAGCTCCGAAAGCGCGCCCTTGAGCGCCCGATCGACCTGCTTGACGAGCTTCTGCTTGTCGAGGGGGCCTTCGACGACGGGCAGGGCGAGCACGTCGGTCTTGGCGGCGGTGGCATCTGCGGACGACAGCTGGATCTGCAAGGACATCGCGAAGGGTCTCCTGGGCTCTGGGGCGGGGCTGGCGGGCGGCGTTCGCCTTCGCGAACGCGGCGAGCGCGCATACTGCCACCCTGCCCCGAGCGGCATCAACCCCACCCCATGGCTGTTGGCCGTCAGCCCTTGGCGGTTGGCCTGGGCGGCAAGAGACCGGCGGGAGGAATTTCAGGAAACTCCAGGGTCCGGAGCCGGCGGGGCCACCTCACGCCCGATGGAGCTACGGCTGGCAGCCAACCGCTTCGGGCAGTCAGCCCTTGTAGATCGCCATGATCTGCTTGAGCAGGTCGATGGCCTCGGCATGCGGGCGCTGGAACGCGTTGCGCCCCACGATGGAACCAAAGCCGCCGCCCTCCTTGATCTGGCGGATCTCGGCGAGCACGTCGTCCGTGCCCTTCGCGGCGCCGCCGGAGAAGATGACGATGCGCTTGCCGTTGAACGCTGCCTTGACGCAGTAGCGCACGCGATCGGCGAGAGTGTCCACGGGGATCTTCGCCTTCTCGAACGCCTTCTTTGCCTCCGCCTGCTCGAGATGCGCCGTGGGCGGTTTGATCTTGATGATGTGGGCGCCAAGCTGGGCGGAGATCTGCGCGGCGTACGAGACCACGTCGATGGCCGTCTCGCCTTCCTTGCTGATGCCGTTGCCGCGTGGATACGCCCACAGGACGACCGCGAGGCCCTTGGACTTCGCCTCGAGCGTCAGCTCGCGAAAGTCCTCGTACATGGCGTTGCGGAAGTCCGAACCCGGATAGATGGTGTAGCCGATAGCGACGCAGCCGAGCCGGAGGGCGTCGTCGACCGAAGCGGTGATCGCAGAGCACGGCTCGACCTTGCTCAGCGAGTCGCTGTTGTTCAGCTTGAGGATGAGCGGGATCTGCCCGGCAAACTTCGACGCGCCGGCCTCGAGGAACCCGAGCGGCGCCGCATACGCGTTGCACCCGGCATCGATCGCGAGCTGGAAATGGTAGTCCGGATCATGTGCGTCGGGATTGGGAGCAAACGACCGCGCGGGGCCGTGCTCGAATCCCTGGTCGACGGGCAGGATCACGAGCTTGCCAGTGCCGGCAAGCGTGCCGGTCATCAGGAGCCGTGCGATCTGGGTCTGCGTGCCGGGGTTCTCCGACGAGTACCAGGACAGAATCTCCTTGACGCGATCCGTGGCAGCCATGCTCTTACCCTCTTCTTGAATGACAGCGCTCTGGCTCCGCAGAATCTGCGTGATTCCTGGGTGCCGATGTGACTTGAACGCAGGGGCCGGGAAAGTAGATCCTATTGCCCGGGTCCGCAACGGACAGAGAGGACAGCAAACATGCAGAAGGCCTCCTGGAGCCCGCCTGACTTGTCCCAGGCCGGCGTAACCCTAGAAACTTTCATCCTGGAAGGGATGTTCCAGGTGCCCGGCGCGACGGGCACCTTCACGTCGCTCCTGAATCAGGTGGCGCTCGCGGCAAAGCTCATCACGGGCCGCGTGCGCCGCGCCGGATTAGCCGACGTGCTCGGCTACACCGGCGACACGAACATCCAGGGCGAGAACGTGCAGAAGCTCGACGTGATCGCGAACGAGACGATGATCAACTCGCTGAAGCGGCGGGGACACTGCGCGGCGCTGGCCTCCGAAGAGATGCCGCACCCGGTGTTCTTTCCGCACGCCACCGGCGGCTATCTCGTCGTCACCGATCCGCTCGACGGTTCCAGCAACATCAACGTCGACATCTCGATCGGAACCATCTTCGGCATCCTCCGCTATGACCGCACCGAGGGGCCTCCCACGGAACAGAGCTTCCTCAGGACGGGCCGCGAGCTGGTGTGCGCCGGCTACTGCATCTACGGCTCCTCCACCGTACTGATGCTGACGACGGGCAAGGGCGTGCACGGCTTCACCTGGGACCCGGGCGCCGGCGAGTTCTTCCTCTCGCACGAGAACGTGCGCTGCCCCGAGAAGGGCAACACCTACTCCATCAACGAAGGCAACTTTTCGCGCTGGGACGACAAGGTCCGGCGCTGGAACGCCTTCATCAAGGAGCAGAACAAGGAGGACGAGCGGCCGTACACCCATCGCTACGTCGGCTCGCTCGTAGCGGACGCGCACCGCACGCTGCTCCGCGGCGGCATTTTCGCCTATCCGTCCGACACGAAGAGCGAGGGCGGCAAGCTCAGGCTGCTCTACGAGGCGAACCCGATGTCGTTCATCTTCGAGGCGGCCGGTGGCAAGGCCAGCACGGGGTCCGGCCCGGTGCTGGACGTGGAGCCGACCGAGCTGCACGCGCGGGTGCCGCTAGTCGTGGGCTCGAAAACCGACGTCGAGACCTTCGAGCGCTTCATGGCGGGCTGAGCGGACGCCGGGCCGGCGCGTGATTTGAACGCCCGGGCCCGATACGTCGTCGAACCGTCGGGGAGGCACTCGCCTCCCGCCTTGGGGCACCTTATGCTTTTCGACATGCGAGTTTCACCCGCTCTTGCCGCGGCAGGCGCAGGCGCCGCTCTCGCCGTTCTGCTCGCGCCGCGGAGCGCGCAGGCCCAGCAGCCGCCGCCGCCCGGCTACCAGCAGCCGCCGCCGCCCGGCTACCAGCAGCAGCCACCGCCCGGCTACTACCAGCAGCAGCCGCCGCCCGGCTACCAGCAGCCGCCGCCGCCGCCCGGCTACTACCAGCAGCGACCACCGCCCGGCTACGGCTACAACGAGCCCCCGCCGCCGCCCCCGCCGAAGAGCGAGGACAACGGCTTCACGATGCCGGACATCTCGATCCGCGTCGATCCGTTCAACTGGCTGATCGCGGGCCGGCTGGGCTTCGAGCTGGAGTCGTCCGTGTGGAAGTTCATCAGCGCCGAGCTGGTGCCGGTGTTCGTGGTCAACGGCACGCCGCCGACGTTCAACTACTTCAACGGCCGCAAGGGCGGTCTCTCGCAGGAATCGAACGGCCTCGGCGCGCTGGCTGGCACGTCCATCGACGCGGGCTTCTGGCTCGGCGGGAAGCCCATGAAGGGCACCGTGCTGCGCGTCATCTTCACGAACTACGGCTACACGTACAAGACCAAGGACGGCGCCGGCACGGTCGACAAGGTGTCCCACACCGAGCGGCGGCTGTACGGCTTCATCGGCTCGCACTCGAAGTGGGGGTTCTTCACGATCGCCGGCGGCATCGGCCTGGGCGTGGAGCTGAACCGCCAGAACCGCTGCTTCAAGAACAATGCCACTTCCACGTCGGACACGACAACGTCGAATTGCAACGAGCTGGATATCGCGCTCGACAGGGGCCTATCGCAGATTGTCGACCTGCACGGCGGGCTCTACCCCGTCGACATCATGGCGCGCTTTTCGCTGGGGGTGGTGTTCTAGCGGAGGAGGCGGCCGAGGTCGCGCTCTGCTCCATTCCGTGCACCTTGCGCAGCCGCTCCGGCACGGCGCCCTGCCGCATCGGATCCGCGCTCGCGGGGATGGGCGTCGTGTCCTCCGCCTTCGCGCCCGCGTAGTGCCAGTACTCGTAGACCGCCACAGCGAACATCATCACGACGGCGACCAGAATCAGGCTCACCAGACCGATCAAGTAGCGCTTCACGTCCTGCCAGTCGCCGGGTACGCGCTCCTCTTCGGGGGTGGCGTCGCCGTCCAGGGCTTCGTCGCCCTGCGGAGATTCATCGCTCATGACCCGGCCGTCCTAGCGCAGTCGGGCGCGCGGCGCTCGCGCGGGATGCGCTGCGGGCGATGACGACCTATGAAGGGACAATGACGGACTCATTGACGGTTGTCACCGGCGCGGCCGGCGCCCTCGGCTCCCACCTCGTCGCGCGGCTGGTCGCCGGCGGGCGGCGCGTCGCCGCCCTGGATCGGCCTGCCGCGGCCGAGCGCCTGCGGCAGCTCGAAGAAGACAACGCGGGGAAGTGCGTCGGCATACCGCTGGACGCCAACTCGGCGACGGAATGGGAGCAGGGACTCGCGCGGATGAAGCGTGAGCACGCGCGGCTGGACAGCGCGGTGCTGATCGCCGGCGGCTGGCGCGGCGGCAAGCCCTTCCACGAGAGCGACGAATCGGTGTGGCGTTCCATGATGGACATGAACCTGGAGACGGCGCAGCACAGCCTGCGCGCGTTGTTGCCCGGCATGGTGTCCGCTCGCCGCGGCAGCATCGTCCTGATCGGGTCGCGGGCCGCGGTCCGCCCCTGGGAGAGCGCCGGCGCCGCCGCCTATGCCGCTTCCAAGGCGGCGCTGGTCGCACTGGCGCAGAGCGTCGCGGCCGAAGTGCTGGAGCACGGCGTGCGCGTCAATGTCGTGCTGCCGAGCACCATCGATACTCCCGCCAATCGCCGCGCTATGCCGGACGCCGCGCACGACCGTTGGGTAACGCGGGATTCGCTGGCGGATGTCATTGCCTTTCTCCTTTCCGATGCAGCGCGAGACATTTCGGGAGCGACCATCCCGGTGTACGGGCAAGCCTAGGGGCTATGGTATCGTCGGACGATGAGCCACCAGGGCGGCAACAAGCGTCCTCCCGCACCGACGATGTTCGACGACGAGCCGACCATCGTCTGGGCGCCGCCCGAATGGGAGCCGGAAGACGCGACCGACGCCGGTCAGCCACCGGACGCTCGCGATTCGCAGTTGCCCGAGAGCACGCCGCGCCAGGAGATCGAAGTGGAGGTGCGGCGACTCTCCGGTCCAGCCGCGCTCGGCCCCCACGCGCGCCGCACGTACGAGATCTGGACGCGTAATCGCGTCTACAGCGTCGACGCCAGACTCGAGTGCGTGGAAGTGATCGATCTTTCCACGGGACGGAGCGATCCGAATCACTCCTTTCTCGGCGCCCGGCTCGTCGGCGGGCAGATCCATGGCGACGACAGCAACGAGCTGACGTTTCCGCTGCCGACGCCAGGCTCGGAAGCCGTGTTCCAGCGACAGGACCAGCAGCGGCGCATCCGGCTCTCGGTCACCTCGCGCGTCACGCGCGTGATCCTGCACGTGCACCGCGTCAAGGTCGGCTCCGACGAACGCGACGGCGCGTGGGGCAAGATCACGCGCAAGTAGCTCTACCAGTATTTCTCTATGGAGATATGCCCCGGCGCGCGCATGCGGTGTTTGCGCAGGCCGCGGTGTTTCAGGAGATCGATCGTTTCGGCGATCATGCCGGGGTTGCCGCACAGCATCAGGTGCGAGCGCTCCGGCGAGAGCGTGAGCCCCGCGGCGCGCTCGAGCTCGCCCTGCTCGAACAGACGCGTGATGCGTCCGTGGAGCACGCCTTCCGCGTCCGGCTCGCGGCTCACGACGGGAACGCGCACGAGGCGCCCTCCGTGCGCGCGCGACAGCTCGGCCAGCTCCTCGCCGTAACCGAGGTGCGCTGCGATACGCACGCCGTGCACCAACACGATGCGCTCGAAGCGCTGCCACGGCTCCTCGGTGCCCAGCATGGACATGAACGGACCGAGCCCCGTTCCCGTCGCCACCATCCACAGCTCCTTCGCCGGCGGCACGTAGGCAAGCGTGAAGAAGCCCTGCGGCGTCGTCTGGACTTCGACCCCGGACCCCAGCGGCATCTCGAACAACCGCGGCGTGAGCACGCCGCCCTCCACCAGGTTCAGATAGAACTCGAGCGGCGCGTCCGGCGCCGAGGCCATCGAGTACGAACGGCGCACGAGCGTGCCGCCGATGTCGAGCCCCAGATTGACGAACTGCCCGGCGGCAAACGGCTCGATCTGCGCGTCGAGCCTGAGCGTGATGAGCCCCTCCGCCCACACGCGCCGCTGCAGGATCCGGCTTTCGGTCCAGCTCATCGGGCACAGGCCATAGTGCATCGCGCTGCGCCGGGCCAGGGATAAGCCGTGCGAGCTGCGGCCTCGCGCCGGCCGCGTCGACGTGGACCGCAGGATCCGCGTGATGTAGGAATCGGGCGGGAGCTGGCGTTCGCGCCAATCCGTCCCAGGAGGAGCAGGGCGCATGAAAGCATCGCTTGTCTGGATCCCGGTTCTGGTTGTCGCCGTGGGGGCGGCGGCGTGCAGCAGCAGCAGCAACAAGAGCCATGGCAGCGGCGGCAGCAGCGGAAGCGCAGGCAGCGGCGGCACGGGCGGCACCGCGGGATCGGGCACGGGCGGCACCGGCGGTTCCGGTGCAACGGATGCCGGCAGCGACGGCGCGACGGATGCGGCCAGCGACGCTCCGGCGACGGTGAAGTGCGACCCGGCAACCGAGATCCAGCAACCGGGCACGACGCTGTGCTGGAGGCTGTGCCCGCTCGATCAATCTCCGGACGCCGGCGCCTGCGGCGGCACGCTGAAAAACGTGAGCTGGTGCGACGCAACCGGCAACAGCGCGACCGGCTGCACGCCAACCACGCCGGGCACCAACCTGTGCGAAGCGGACCTCGGAACCGGCTACCGCCTGCCCACGAAAGCCGAGTGGGAGGCGATCCTCGGAGGGTGCAAGGCCATGGGAGCGGGCGGCGTCAACACTGTCTGCAACGCGTGCTCGGCAAGCCCGACCTGCACCAGCATGTTTCCCTCCTACAGTGGCAACTACTGGCTCGCCGACGGCGCCAGCGGCAATGGCTACACCGTCAATCCGAGCAGCGGCGGCATAGGTCCGCAAGCTGCCAGCATCAGCTACCCCGTCCTCTGCGTCCACAGCGGAACCTGAGCCGGCGCGCACGGCGCGCAGGACTGCAGCACGGGGCACTCGCGGCGCGGGAGTGATATCCTGTGCGCATGCGGGGTGCGTGGTTGATGGTGTCTGCGACGGTGTTCCTCGCTGCGTGCGGGGGTGGCAACGGGAATGGGAGCGGCAACGGCGGTTGGAGTCCGGCGCCGGGGGCTCCCAAGCTCGGCTCGGTGCTGGACGTGTGGGCGTTTTCCACGACCGATGTCTGGTTTGTCGACGGGGGACCGGCGGTGCAGCGCTTCGACGGCGCGAAGTGGTCGGTGCTCGCCACACCATCGAAATCCGGATTGACCTGTATCTTCGCGCTCTCGGCGTCGGACGTGTACCTGTGCTCCGGCAGCGAGGTGCTCCGCTACGATGGCTCCCAGTTCACCGCGCTCCAGCCGACAGCGCCCAGCGGAATAACGGATGTGTGGGCGTCGTCTCCGTCGGATGTGTGGATCGTGGGCGACGACGCGAACATCGGTCACTACGACGGGACCAGCTGGACAGCCACGGTCGCCGGCTCGCCGTTCAAGAATTCCATCTGGGGCTCGGGGCCGAAGGACGTCTACGCGCTCGATACCTTC
This sequence comes from uncultured delta proteobacterium, assembly GCA_963826085.1. Lineage (GTDB taxonomy): Bacteria > Myxococcota_A > Polyangia > Polyangiales > Polyangiaceae > CAWDXG01. Next base: position 2,773,722 of record CAWGVN010000001.1, read on the forward strand.
GGGCTGGCCCACTACGACGGCTCGGCCTGGAGCAACGTCTCGCTCGACTCGGGCGGTGGCGACGGACAGGTCTGGGGAACGAGCAAGTCGGACGTGTGGGTGATGACCGACTCCTCCGACTCGAGCCATTTCGACGGCTCGTCGTGGAAGACCGTGTCCACCAATCTGACCGGTGAGCTGGCAGCGGTGTGGGGCCCTGCTTCCAATGACCTGTGGGGCGTCGGGAGCGGCGGGTCAATCGCGCACTACGACGGGCACTCGTGGCACGAGGTGACGCACCAGCAGATCGGCGCGCCGTACCTCCGCCGGTTTGTCGCGGTCCACGGCACTTCGTCGAGTGACGTGTGGGCAGTAGGGCAACAGCTCGGACAAGGCGGTTCGACCGCGCTCATCTATCACCACGCGAAGTGAGAGGCGGGAGGGTTGCGCGCCTCCTCGCCGCGCGTGCTGTGCCGGCCCCGGACGCGCTACGCTGGGGAAATCGATGAGCGCGGACCGGATAATCGATCGTAGTCGGGATCTCCCGGAGATCGACCAGGCCCTGATCACGGGAACCCGACTGCTGACGCTGACCGGAGCTGCCGGAGTCGGAAAATCGGCGCTGGCGCACGAGTTGCACGCGACGTGGCTCGCTCGCGGTGAAGTGGACATGGTCTGGGCAGACCTGACCGAGGCAGAGTCGCTCGACGCCGCCACCGTCGTCATCGCGGGCGCGTTGGGGGTCCTGCTCCAATCAGGATCACAGGACGAGCGCCGGCGCCAGCTCGCACACGCGCTTGCCGGCCGCGACGCCGTCCTGGTGGTTCTCGACAACTTCGAACGGCTGGCAAAGCAGGCCGGCGAGCTGATGCGCGAGCTGATGCGGGAAGCGCCCGAGGCCCAGTTCCTGATCACGTCGCGCGAGCGGCTCCATCTGGAAACAGAGCGGGTACGCGAGATCCTGCCGCTGTCCACACCCCAGGCGGAAGGCGTCGAGGGCTCGGATGCGGTGAAGCTCTGGGTGGCCCGGACACGCGATCGGGTACCGGATTACAGGCTGACAGCTGCGGACGCGCCGATCGTGGCGGCATTGGTGCGCGAGCTCGACGGCCTGCCGCTCGCGATCGAGCTCGCTGCGGCAAAAGGACCATTACTGGGCCCAGCGGACCAGCTGCGGAGGCTCACCCATCGCTTCGAGCTGCTTCAGCAGAGTTATCCCGGAGGGGTACCGCACCACGCGACCCTGCGAGCCGCCATCGAATGGTCGTGGAATCTGCTGGAGCGCGACGAGCAGAGTGCACTGGCCCAGAGCGCGGTATTCCGCGGCGGATTCACGCTTGAAGCCGCCGAAGCCGTGCTCGAGCTGCCGGGCAGACGCGCCACTCCCGAGGTGCTGCAATCGCTGCGGGAAAAGAGCCTCCTCACCACACGCACCGTCGAGGGGCTGCCGGGCGAGCGGCGCCTGTTCCTACTCTCCAACGTTCGCGAGTTCGCGTTGCAGATGCTCGCCGAGCTGGGAATGCAGGAGTCGGCATTCCAGCAGCACGCCCGGTACTATGTGCGATTCGGCAAGGCCGCGCTGGGCTCGGGCCTGTCGCCGGCGGACGCCCAGCGCCTGGAGCCCGAACGCGAGAACCTCTCCAGCATCGTGCAGCGGTGCCTCGACAGCGACGGCGATGGCGTCGATGTTGAAGCCTGTCTCGCCGCGTTGGTGCTGCTCGACGAGACGGCTCCGCTCGGCCGGGACGCGGCGTCGCACGCTGCGCTGCTCGACCGGGCGATCGAGATGCACGAGCGAAAAGCCCCCCCGAGCGCCTTGCTGGTCCGCGCATTGTGGGCTCGCGGACGTTCTGGCGCCGGCCTTGTCGCGAGCCGATGCCGGCGAAAGGGACTTCCGTACGATGGCAACGTTGGCCGGGACTCTTTCCCTCGACGAGCTCGAAGGCAGCGCGTGGCTGTCGCTCTCGGGATGCCTGGGTCAGCGGGGGGCGTTCGACGAAGCGCTCGAGCTGGCGGAGCGGGCGCGCGCACTCGGAGCCGCTGCGAGCTCGCCCCAGCTGGAGATCGACGCGCTGGGCGCTCTGTCCACCCTCACGCGCCAGCAGGGTCAACTGGTCGACGCGCTGGCGCGTTGCGAGGAGGGGCTCGGGCTGGCCCGTCGTCACGGCCTGAAGAGCGCCGAGAGCCGTTCGCTCGAGCTCTTGGCAAACATCCACGTGGAGGCGGGCGCGCTCGACCTCGCCAAGGACTACGTCCGCAGGGCGGCCGAGCTCGCGCACGAGCTGGGGGAGGACATGCGCGGGTACGTGCTCGACATGCTGCTTGGCAATCTGGAGCACGTCGCGGACCGCCTCCAGCAGGCTGCCGGAATCTATTCGCGGGTCCTGACGGCGGCGCGCGAGGTTGGAGATTGCCGGACCGAGGCCTTCGCAACGGCGTATCTGGCATTCGTCAGATGGGAACAGGGCGACCAGACCCTCGCAGAGCTGATGCTCCGCGATGCGATTGCCCTTCTGCAGCAGATCGGCGAGTTGCGGTACGAGATGTTCGCCCGGTCGGCGCTAGCGGTGATTCTCGCAGGCACCGGACGATTCCAGATGGCAGGTGCGTTGCTGGACGAAGCCGAGCGGCAACTCGAGCATGACGCCCTGTGGTGGGTCGCCGTGGAGCTGTGTCGCGGCATGATGGAGTGCGAGGTTGCGCGCGTCGCCGCTTTGCCGGGGGAGCACAACACGCTGCTGGCCAGCGCGCGCACGCGACTCGAGCTTGCGCAGAACACGAGCTCGCCGCTGGCGCCCGCACTCCTGACCCGATCCGCGGAGGTGCGTCGGCTCTCGCAGTTGCTGGAGCGGGCACTCGCCGAGCCCGAGGCCGCTCGAACAAAGAGCCGGGGTGGACGAGTCGTGGTGATCGACCGCAAGGGGAGATGGTTCGAACCGTTTGCGGAACGTCGCGTCGACCTATCGCGCCGCGCGCCGATGGCGCGCATCCTGCTCGCCCTTGCCAGCGCGCATGCGGAAGGCACGACGTTGTCGGCGCACGAGCTCATCGCGGTAGGTTGGCCTGGCGAGAGGATGTTGCCGGAGGCGGCACAGAACCGCCTGCACGTCACGCTCTCGCGGCTGCGAAGTCTGGGTCTCAGGGACGCGCTGCAGTCGTCGGGAGAAGGCTACGCGCTGGATCCCGATATCGTGGTGGAGCTCTCTTAGCCCTGTGGCACTGTGACGAGCAGCGCGCGGGCGCCGGCGGATTTCAGCTACCCGGAGGCGTCACCTGAATGGACTCGATGGCGACGCCGCCATGCACGGGCAAGTCGATGTGCTTCACGAGGCTCCCTGTTGCGCCGTCGAGCAGAACCAGCTCCGTACCATCCAGCGTCGACAGATTGACAGCCACCACTCCATTCTGCGCATCCGCTGCCTCCGCTCTGGCGTTGTCGAGCTGGCTCGACCACACGGTGCCCGCGGACACCGACGGGTAGGCGACCTTCAGCACGCTCTGGTCGAAGGGAACGTAGACCTGCTTCGACGAATACACCGGCGGCGCGCTCACGCCGGCGTAGAAGCTACTGCCCAACGCCGACATCAGCCCAAGGGTGTCCGGGCGCAGCCATTCGCCCTTCGGGAGCACGAACACTCCATCGGGAGTTGCGGCGATGGATCCGTAGAAGATCTCGGACGAGTCGAACGAGGCCATCACCGCTCCAGTCGCGGGGTCGACCCTGGCAACGTAGGTGTGATTGCTGTTGGCGAAGCAGACATAGACCGATCCGCCCTGGAGAACGATTTCGGAGGTGTCGAAGGACGCGGACGTGGCGAGCGGAAACGTCGTCGGCTGCAGGGTCGAGAGGTCGAGCTTGACCAGTGAACCCTGGACCGGAGCTCCGATCCAGGCGCTCTGGCCATCCGCGTCCAGCCCCTTCGTGCCGGGATCGCCCTTCCAGAACACGCTTCCCGACTTGGGATCGATTCCCCAGACGGCGTCCTCGGAGAAGCCGTCGTTGACCTCGGCCCAGACCTTGTCCCCTCTGTACCAGACCGCCTGGATCTCGCTGATGCCGTTCAGCGAATAGTCCTGCTCGTCTCCGGTCCCCAGATCGTAGCGGCTGACCGTACCGCCCGTTCCGAACCAGACGGCGCCGGACACCGACGCGCTCGGCGCTCCCGCTGCGCCACCGGCGCCCGCTGCGCCTCCAGCCCCGGCAGCGCCCGCTGCGCCACCGCTGCCTGCGGTTCCCCCGGCCGGTCCCGCGCCCCCGGAGCCGCAACCGACCATCAGCGCGCCTATCGCCAGAACAAAAGCCAAGTCTCGGGATCATCTCGCACCTCCGTGGTGTCTTCGATGGGATCCTACGAGCGCTGCCGGCCGGTCCTTGCCTTACTCTTCCTTACTCTTGCTCGCGGCTCCGCATTCAGCCCGGGTCGAGGGCCTTTCCGGTCTGGAGGGCGCGCCAGGCGCGGTCGAGGGCCTGGAGCGTGAGGAGGTTTCGCAGGTTGAAGCCGAAGCGCAGGCCCTGCGGCGTGAGATCGCACGGGGTGCGGCCGAGCGGGCCCTTGTACACGGACGGGTGGATGCCGTCGTGGCCGAGACCGTGATGCGGCTCGGCCATGAGCGCGCGGTGGTAGTCGATGAGCGGGATCTGCCGCGTCTGGGCGGCGTCGCGGATGGCGGCGTCGTAGCTCGGGACGAGGGCGTTCTTCACGCGGCGATCGCCGCGCGGCGGGATGGTCGACAGGATCGGGATCACGCCGCGCGACAGCAGGCGATCGACGATCTCTGACAGGTCGTGGGAGAAGCGCTCGGGCTCTCCCATCTCGATGTCGTTGGTGCCGAACATCACGACCGCGAAGCGCGCGTCGAGGTCGTGGAGCTCCGCGTCCATGGGCGCCGGGTTGCCGGACAGCGCCTGCCACGCGCTCCAGCCGACCTCGGCTGCGCGACTCTGGCGCGCGAACGGATCGAGCCCCGCGTCGGCTCCGGCGTGGAAGTGGGAGAGCGTCTTTTCGAGCGAGGCGTTCCGCCCGAGCTCGACGCGACCGCCCGAGAAGCAGTACAGGAAGTTGCCGCTCACCGTGATCGAGTCGCCGATCTTGATGAAGCGATCGTCGCGGAGCGAGGGGTTCTTCGCGGCGATGCGGCGCAGGTTGTGGGCGACGAACTCGGTGATCGGCGACTGGTCGCGATCGAGCGGGTACTTTGCGGGCAGGAGCCTCTGGCTCTGATGCGGCGGCAGCGGCGGGGGCACGTTCTGCACGGCGCTCGGCGCCGGCCGGGACGACGGCAGCTGCGCGGCCTCGGCGCGGTGCGTGTCGTCGCAGGCCGCGAGCACGAGGCAGAGCAGAGCCAGAAGCGCGAGCCGCATGGAGCGGCAGCATAGCGCGATGTCGGCCGCGCGCGTCGCGACGACTACGGGCAGGGAGTTCCAGCCACGACGCCGCCGTCGAAGCCGGAAGCCGGAACGCACAGCCCCGCTTCGTGGAAAGCCTGGACGAACTGCGACGGGTTCGAGACGCCCGCCGCCGCCCAGCTCTCGCAGACCTGGCCGCTGCCGCGGCAGTCGTTGTCGCAGTTGCAGAGCTGCCCGCAGATGCCCACCGTGCCGCCGCTGGGGAACGTCGCCTGGAACAGGCAGGCCGCGTCCTGCGGGCTTCCCTGCTGGGCGTTGGAGCCGCACTCGCCCGCCACGCCCAGCGAGTTGTTGCTGCAGTACGCCGAGCAGATCCCCTTCGTGCCGTCGTTCGGGTCGTCGCCGATGCAGAAGCCGGCGCAGGGATCGGTCGCTGCCTGCGGATTGCAGGGCGCGCCCATCGCCTTGCCCGTCGTCGGATTGCTGGTGCACAGACCGGTACGGAGATCGCACTTGAGCCCGGCACAGTCATTGTCGCTGCCGCAGTAGGGCATGCAGACGGCCGGACCACCGTACCCGGCGTCGGCGCCGAGCTGCTGGGGCATGCACAGCGAGTCGTAGCGACCCTGGCAGACGGCCGCTGAAGTGGGATCGCAGCCCTCCAGACAGAACGCCTTGCCGCTGCCGAGCTTCACGCATTGCGCCGTGGAATCGAGCTTCTGGCAGTCCGGGTTCTGCGTGCACGGCCTGCTGCAGTAGCCCTGCGCCGGACCACCCGTGCCGAAGGCGTTGCTGGTCGGCGCGTAGCAGGTCAGACCGGTGCCGCAGTCGAAGTCCGTCGTGCACGTCGCGCCGAGCGTGGGCGATGAAATCCCCCCGCCGTAGCCGCCGGTGCCGTAACCGCCGGTGCCGTAGCCGCCGGTGCCGTAGCCGCCGGTGCCATAGCCGCCGGTGCCGTAGCCGCCGGTGCCGTAACCGCCGGTGCCGTAACCGCCGGTGCCGTAACCGCCGGTGCCGTAACCGCCGGTGCCGTAACCGCCGGTGCCGTAACCGCCGGTGCCGCCGGCTCCACCTGTCGAGCCCCCCGGCTCGACCACCCTGCCGCCACAGGCCGGCGCGCTCGCGAGACCGACCACCACCACACCTCGGAACCAAGAAGAAAGACGCACCGGAACCTCCCATGCGAGGGAGGATCAACGGGCCTCCCCTCGCATAAGTCTACCGCGTTCTGCAGCGGAACAAAACCGCAGCGCGTGCGCGGGTTTTCGCGCGCGCGGCGAAGCTCGCGACGTGGTCGAGGTAGCGGTGGGCTCGACGGGGCCGTACCCAGCGCGGCGGGCTCACGGCCACACGACGGGTGCGGAATACACCCGGTCGATCAAAGTTCCGTCGCCGAGCTGACCGTACTTGTTGGAGTACCAGCACTCCAGCTGCCCGTCGTTCGCGCCGGAAAGGATCGCGCAGTCGTGCGAGCCGCCCACGGCGATCGCCTTGGCATTGCCGGGTCCACTCTTTGTGGGCGTCTCGATGGTGTGGGTGCCGTCGGAAATACTCCCCCAACAGTACATGTACAGGCCGCTCGTGGCGCAGGTCTGGAAGTCGAAAGCGGCCACAGCATTCACGCCGCTCAAGCCAACCGGCGTCGGCACGAGCCGCTCGGTGATCGTGCCATCGCCAAGCTCGCCGAGATCATTGTGGCCCCAACAGAACAGGCCGCCGCCAGAACGTCCTGGCGCAGGTGTGCATCGCGCCGCAAGCCACTCCGGTGAAGCTCTCGCTGGACGAGACGGGCTGGGGAGTCGGAAGGCTATCGGCCGTCGTGCCGTCTCCAAGCTGCCCGTGCCGGTTGTCGCCCCAGCAGTCGATGCTGTGATCGGCCATGACCGCGCAGGTGTGGCCCCCGCCCGCCGCAAGAGCGAGGACGCCGGAGAGCCCAGGAACCGCGGCCGGGGTCGTGCGGGATGTTGTGGTTCCGTCGCCGAGCTCGCCATGGTCGTTGGCGCCCCAGCACTCCACGGTGCCATTGCCGAGCAGCGCGCAGGCATGTTCCTCTCCAGTGTAGAAGCCGTCTTCGCCACCTACCGCGAGAGAGACGACGCCGGACAATCCGGGCACGAACGTCGGAGGTTGGGGTGCGCTGTTGTAGGCACTAGCCGGTAACCGGCCCCAGCATTCGACCTTTCCGCCGGCGACGAGCGCACAATTGTACCAGGCCCCTGCCCCCACCTGGGTGGCTCCGGTCACCGCGGGGACGAGCACCGGCTGCTTTTGATTGTCCTTCGTGACGAGGTCACCTCCCTCGCCGTACTGGTTGTCGCCCCAGCACCACACCGAGCCGTCTTCCAGCACGGCACAGGTGTGGTAGCGACCCGCACCGACTTCCGTGACGCCGCGACACACGCCCCCCGAACATCCGACGCGGTAGCAGGCATTGCCGCACGCTCCGCAGTTGTGCGCGTCGATCGACGAATCGATCTCGCAGCCGTTGCCCGCCAGGCCGTCGCAATCAAGCCACGAGCCGCTGCAGGTGAGGCCGCACACTCCCGACGCGCACTGGGCCGTGGCGTTCGTGTACGGCCCGCACACGGTCCCACAGCCGTTGCAGTTGTCCGGATCCGTCTGCGAGTCCACGTTGCACCCCGCCGTCCCTGTTCCGCTGCAGTCGAGGTAGTCCGCGTCGCAGATCTCCTGGCACTTCCCCTTCACGCAGGCCGCCGTGCCGTTCGCATACGGCCCGCACACGGTGCCGCAACCGCCGCAGTTGTCCGGATCGCTATCGGTATCCGCGCAGCTCTGCCCGCACTGCACGAACGGCGCGCCGCAGGTCGCCGCGCACTTCCCACCCGAGCAGACCTGCCCGGCGGGGCACGGCGTTCCGCAGGCGCCGCAGTTGGCGTTGTCGGTCTCGAGGTCCGCGCAATACGGCGCGCCCCCGTCCGCGCCGCTGCACTGCGTCTGCGGCGCGGCGCAGGTGAGCGTGCAGGCACCGTTGGAGCACGTCTGGCCGGGCGCGCACGCGGTTCCGCAGGCGCCGCAATTCGCGTTGTCGGTCTGTAGGTTGGCGCAGTAGGGTGCGCCGGCGTCGTCGCCACAGCGCGACAGTCCGCCGCCGCAGGTCGCGGAGCATGAGCCCGCGGAGCACACCTCGCCCGACGGACACGCCACGCCGCAGCCGCCGCAATTCGCGGAGTCTGCGAGCGTGTCCGTACAAGACCCGGCGCACATCGCCTGGCCCGACGGACATGTGTCGGGTGCGTCTAGGGCGTCGGCGTGGGCGTCCGTGGCATCGGGGTAGCCAGCATCCGTGGACGAGGGCGACCCGTGGCTGACTCCCCCGCAGGCCGCAAGAGCCGACACGGCGGCGAGCACCATGACCCAAGCAGCCGCGCTTGCACGGGAGCTGCGGCTTCTTGTGATGTGTGGGGGCCCTAGCTCGTGCACTCAAACACCTCGCTACCTATCAACTACCCTCCGGAGGGCGGACCGGCGTCGCCGATGCGGCATGCCAAACCGGTGTCGCTCACGGCGCCGGTCCACGTCGCGCTGGTCATAGCTATGGTCGAACAGGCTGTTCGCAACGTCATGGTCTTGAGTTTGCCGGTCACGAGAAGTCACTGAGCGCGGGTCAGGTAACCTTGCGCGAGGTCCGCCCTACTTGTCCGAGATGATATGAGGCTAGGCCGAGGAAGAGGGCGCGGTACAGCCAAAGCAACAGACCGTTATGGGGCGGCCAGGCGATCGCGGCATTCACGCAGCCAAGAACCGCCGCGGCATGCAGGAGTTGCAACCACCACTTGTCGGGGCGGCTATTCATCGCGTTGGTGCCGGAGGAAGGGCGGTTGCTCGTCATTGCGGACACGACGCGACGCTCGGACCGCAAGGTGACCCAGGGCCGCCTGGCCCACCTGCGGGTGGAGGTCCGGCCGGCGCACAACTTCCCGGAATGGGCGCGGGCGTGTGCGGGGTGTGTGGAAAGACAGAAGGAGTCCAGCCGAGCCCAATGCAGACCGCCGTCGCTGCGATATCGCCCAATCCCACAGCTTCTTCGGCTTCCGGACCACCGAAGAGCGCTGCACCATACATTTGGCGCATGTGGAGGAGAAGAAGCGAGCAGAAGGTGCCGAGCCACTTCCCGTGACCCGTTAGATCCGTGGCGTTTACGGGATCATCCCCGAGATAAACATACAGATTCCCCTGCCCGCCACCAAACCGGATCGGATCCCTGTTCGTCCAGCGTCCCACCTCGGGTAGGGATGCCTCCCCACGCCGGTCCTCGGCTTCGCGTGCGCGCCGGCTTCCCCTCCTTGCCCGGACGCGCCGCGCAAGCGCGGCGCGCGCGGGCGGAGGGGACGCGCGCCTCGCGGCGTGGTGCAGCGGTGTACTGGAGGTCGCTGGTCGGACATCGGGCTCACCGCGGGGACAAGAGCATCCAGAGGCCGACAAAACTCAGAGCGAGGCCCAAGCCCAGGACCACCTTGACCCTTGGCGAAAGGCGTCGAGGTACGACTCGCTGGAGACCAAGTGCTAGCAGAAATCCGAGAGCTGCGCTGAGGAAGACCTCGACCCAACCAACGCGCCAACCCTTCAGCAGAACAAGTAGTTCTACCGCGTAGGCAGCAACGCCCAACGGCATCACGTATGCCATGAAACCGTCCCGACGCGTCCACATTGACCCACGGTTCACTTCACTACTCCACTAAGCGTGACACGTGTTGCCGTAGTCGCCGGAACCGCCGTTGCCGTGCCCACTGTTGTCGCTGTCGTACCCGTCCTTGTCCGAGTCGTGACAAGCGTCTCTGCAGAAGGTCTCGTGCCCGCAATGTCAATCCGCCGGACTTCGTCCCGGGATTCGAGCTCATTTCCGAAGCGGGTGCGCTTCCACAGGCGTGGTTGGCCCAAGAATCCCCAACCATCGAGGTCCAAGCCGCAGGAAGGGAAAACGGGCATGCTGACGATCATGAGAGCACTGCTGTTGCCAATCGTGATTTCCCTGCCCCTCGTGGCGTGCGCGGGCGAGAGCCACGACGCTGCGCTCCGGGCGCGCGTGGCCCGGCTCGAGCGGCAGGTCGCGGAGCTGTCCGCGCGCGAGGCGTCGCGTCCGTCACGTTCCTCGTGCGCGCGGGTGGTCGACGCGTCGGTGCCTCCGGGAACGCGCTTCACCTACGACGTCGCGGTCGCGCCGACCACGTCGAACCTGGCGACCGGCGATGCGGTGACGATCAGGTCCGTGCGCGGGACGCGCGCCGATCTCGCGCCGGGTGGCGACTACGTGGTGCGCGGCACGTACACGCTGGCGTCCGCCGACGTGGCGACGCTCGCGCTGAACGTGACGGCCGTGCGCTCCGGAGAGGGCTGCAGCAGAAACGACGGACAGGACGAGCTCGCCGTCAGGCGCGGGTCGGGCAGCTTCGAGCTCAGGGAGCGCATGCCCTATCCCGGCAAGCCGCACCTCACGTTCTACGTCGCCGGGCAGGCGCACGGCGGAATGTACTTCGCGGCGAAGTAGCCTGGGCGGGACGCTCGTGGGGGTCGTCAGGCTGTGCCGCGAGCACGACACCACGGTCCTGCGCGGGATGCGGGGTCTCCTAGCGCTTCCCCGTCTCGTGCTTGCGCGGCGGCGCTGCGTCGTGTGACAGCGGGCCGTCGAGCTCCAGCGTGAAGAAGCTCGGGGTTCCGAAGCGGAGTATGCCGAGGTCCGCGTAGGACCAGCCGAGCAGCAGCGTCGCGTCGCCTTCGTTCACGGCTACGATCGGATCGCGGAGGCGGTTGGTGAAGGACAGCGCGGCGTTGCCGCCGAGGCCGTAGTCGATGAGCAGGCCGCGGTTGGCCGGCTTCGGCATGCGGTAGCCCGCCGGATCGACCACGCGGTAGTGCCCGAAGGTGAGCGGCTCGCCGTGCTTGGTTTTCATGGGGACGCACGGAGCGTCGATGCCGTGCTGCTCGAGCCGCACGTTCCAGCCGCGCAGGTGGCCGCTCTCCGGATCCCGATGGAAGGTCTTCTTGAACGTCTTCCAGCTGAGCCGATCGATGAATCCCGGCAGCCCCAGGCTCACGCCCTTGTATTCGGTGTCGTCGAGCGCCGCCGGATCGATCGCGTGGCCCGCGCACAGCGCCTCGATGAGCTGCCGGCGGCTCATGCCGACGAAGTCCGCGGCCTTCATGCGTCCTCCCGCACGCCGCCGGCGATGGTGTAGCGACCGGCCCGCCACAGCGCCCACGTTTCGGCGGGCGTCGCCGGCTGCGCCGCGCACCAGCGCAGATAGGCAATGAAGGAGATGTCGGGGTTGTCCGCTTCGTCGGGCGGCAGATCGAAATCGCCTTCGAGCGCGCGCTCCACCGACGCCAGCAGGTTCTCGTGATAGTTCTCGAAGACCGTGAGGTCGCGGAGCCAGCGGCTGCGCGGCGTGTCCTGCTCGACGACCTGCCGCGCCAGCCCGCGCACCTGCTCGAGCCGGCCGGAATGCGCCGACAGCAGCTCTAGGTCGTAGGCAAACTGGTTTCCGTCGTGATGCGCGCCGAGCAGATGGCGCACGATGCGCCACGGGGGACTCGCAAGCCCGGAAAAGTCGAGCGGCGCGATGGCTCGTTCGCGGACCAGGAACGGAAAGCGTGCCAGGCGATGGTGCAGGATCCGGGCTCGCCATGTGTTGCGGACGGGATTCGTGCGGCTGGTGCCGATCGAATCGGGCCGGAACAGCACGCGGTGCCACATGCGCAGCACGCCCTGCTCGATCTGCCAGAGATTGGGCAGACGCTCGACGAGACCGGCCGCTCCTACGCGCTCCAGACCGTCGGCAATGCGCCCGGGCGTGAAGAGCAACACGAAGGCGTGCCAGGCGATGGGCTCGCGCTCCGCTGCGCGCGGCCGCTGGCGGGGCGAATCGAGAAGGACGGCGGACTGGAGCTGGGTCATCGATTTCTCCGGCGGGTACTGCGGCGCTCGAGCCGCGAGAGCGTGGCAGCGTCGCGCCGCGCGAGCTCGTCGAGCATGGCGTCGACGAGCTCTGCGCTCGGCGCTTCAAGCCACGCGAGCAGAGCGCGGTAGCCGTCCACGCTGTTCTCTGGCTCGGCGTAGATCGCGTCGCACAGCTGGTGCATCTCCGTGACGACGGCGAGCACGGGATTGTGGCACAGGCGCAGTACGGCACTGTGTGTGGCGTCGAGGATCGCCGCGACGACGTTGAGATCGGCGCGCGCGACCTCGCGCGTGTCCGCGCCGCCCTGCACGATCGCTTCGAAGCGCTCGACGGCGCGTTGGATCGCGTCCCGGGACGCGTCGTCGTGATGCTCGACGAGCCGCTCCAGCACGGCGCGGGCGAGCTGTCGCCGCACCAGCAGCAGATCGCGCGCGATGTCGCGGAGGTCGGCGCCGGCCCCCGCCAACCCGAAGAGCCCCGGGATGAGCTCGGGCCCGCCTTCGCGCCGGAAGTCGCGGACGACGTACCCGCTGCCCTGGCGCACGCTCAGGAGCCGCGCCGTGGCCAGCTTGCCCAGCGCGCTGCGGACGGTCACGCGGTTCACGCCGAAGCTGGCCGCCAGCTCGCGCTCGGGCGGAAGGCGACTGCCCGGAGCGAGCTCCCCGCCCAGGATTGCCCGGCGGATCTGCTCGACACAGGCGTCCACGGCCGACTGCCGGGGCTCGAGCGCTTGGAACGACATTGGGCGGATGGTCCGACCAATCTAGGCTCCTGTCAAGAGCTCCCGTCAGCCCCGCGGCACTGCTCGGGGCTTCAGGGATGTCGGTCGGGGAAAATTCCCACATAATCGTAAAGTCGTGGGCACCTGTGCCGTCCCCCCCAGGCGCACTGGTATGAAACCGGTGCGCCAAGTCGCGCGCTCGCGCGCAGCGCGAAGCGAGGCGTCATGGTAGCCGCGCTCGGCGACGTGGAGCCCGGGCATCTGCTCGGTCGCTACGAGCTGCTCCTGCCGATCGCACAGGGAGGCATGGGCTCGGTCTGGGCGGCGCGTCTGAAAGGCTCGCGCGGCTTCCAGAAGATCGTCTCCATCAAGACCCTGCTGCCGACGGTCAGCGCCGATCCGCGCTTCGAGAAGATGTTCCTCGACGAGGCGGCGCTGGCTTCTCGCATCCGCCATCCCCACGTCGCCGAGATCCTCGATCTCGGCGAGCAGGACGGGCTGCTGTACCTGGTGATGGAGTGGGTCGACGGCGAGCCGCTCAACCTGATCCTGCGTGCCGCCGCGGCGAAGGGCGGGATGCCGCTCGCAGCGGCCGTGCGCATCGCCATCCAGATCTGTCGCGGGCTGCACGCAGCGCACGAGCTGAAAGACGACGACGGAAAGCCGCTCGGTCTCGTGCACCGGGACGTGTCGCCCCACAACGTCCTGGTCTCCTACGACGGCGTGGCCAAGCTCGTCGACTTCGGCGTGGCGAAGGCGACGAGCAGGCTGATCGAAACGACCGAGGCCGGGCACATCAAAGGCAAGATCGCCTACATGGCGCCGGAGCAGCTCCGCTGCGAAGAGATCGACCGCCGCGCCGACGTGTTCGCAACGGGGATCCTGCTGTACCTGCTCACACTGGGTCGGCATCCTTTCAAGGGCGGCACTTCCAAGGAAACGGTGCAGCACATCTGCGGCAGCCGCCCCAAGCGCCCGCGCGAGCTGGACCGCGAGTACCCGCGACGCCTCGAGCAGGTCGTGCTGAAAGCGCTGGCGAAGAACCCCGCAGACCGCTTTGCGACAGCCGACAAGATGGCGCAGGCGCTCCAGCGCGCGCTACCGGCGAGTCGCGACAGCAGCGACGAGGAGATCGCGGCGTTCCTCAGGACGTTGTTCTCCGAGCGTCTGGACCGCCGACGTGCGGCAATCCAGCGTGCACTGAAGCTGGCCGACGCCAGGAGCGGCGAGCGCCCCGCGCAAGACCTGGGCGCGCTCGAGGGCTGGACTCCGGACAAGGAGAGCCACTCGACGCTGCGGGCGGTGTCGATCAACGACGGCAGCGGTTCGCAGCCGGCTGCCGAGCGCGATGCGGCGGACTCGGGCCTGGTGCAGGTGCCTGCCGTGCCGGCCGAGCCCGTGCGGAAACGGAGCCCGGCCCTGTGGATTGGCGCCGGAGTCGTGGCGCTCGGCGCGGTTGCAGCGATCGCTGTGGTTGGCAGCCGCGCGGGGTCCACTGCGAACACCGCCGCGTCAGCAGCAGCGCTTCCGGCAATCGGACATCCTGCGCCGCCGACGAATGCGACGGTGGCAAAGCCCGCACAGCATCCGGACAAGCAGAGCCCCGTCGCTGGTGACGCCGGAGCCGCCGTGGGGACAGGCGAAGCAGGCGCCAAGGCCCCGGCGAAACACCAAGCCGCCGCCAAGCCGACTGCGACGCCCAGGCACACATGGCACGCGCCGGCGAAACACGCGAAGGGCCTCAAGGACCCGTACGAGGACCTCGGCTTCTAGTTCGTGCGGAGGCGCCGGACAGCGGCGCCGACGATGGCCTCGAGGGCGAGCGCGTCTGCGGTGCGGAACGGATGGTCGGTGCGTCCGAGCTCGATCATGGCGATCAGCTCGCGGCCGTCGCACACCGGCGCCATCAGAACGCCGCGCAGCGGATGATCGCCGCCGTCGAGCCGCTGGGCCGCAGCGCGGTGCACGTCGGTCTCCGCGGGTCGTCCGATCACGATGCGCCGTGCGCGCGCGGCGCCGAGCATCAGGTCGTCGTCCGGCAACGCCGAACCGAGAAGACCATGCATGCCGGGACCGTGCGCGCAGGTGGTGATCGGTTCAGACCACGGCCCCTGCAGGCGGTGCACGTATCCGGAGTCAGCCCCGGTGCGCTTGACCGCGACGTTCAGCGCGAAGAGCAGCGTCTCGCCGGTATCCCGCGCGCGGCCGAGCACGATCTCCGCGTTGCCCGCGCGCGGCGGCGCCGGCGTGTCGGCGGCCAGGATCCCCCAGGCCTGCCGCCGTCTCAGGTCGCGGATCTCGCGGATCTGCGCGAGCCCGCGCCACGACTTCCAGCGCAGCTCGCGCACCAGGCACTCGTCCGGGATGCGGCCGTGGACCACGCCCTTGAGCAAGAGCCCTGTACGGACCGGACCGACCGTGGTCTCTCCGTTGGTCACGAACCACAACGGCGGGGGCTCGACTCTGCGGGCACCGGTGATGGACAGCTGCATATTGGGCTCCTTGGCTCGCTTTCGCGGCCGCACACGAGCGGCTGCGATGGAATTATCCGGTGACCCGGAGCGGGCGGGCCAACAATCGGGTGCTCGGTCGCGAGGGCGACGGAGCGTGCCAAGATGCGCGGCATGCGCTGGCTCTCCGCGGCGATGCTGGGGCTCCTGCTGGCAGCGTGCTCGCACGGCCGGCACGACTGCGACCAGGGCGCGGCGGCGTCGGCGAGCACCCCGCACGTCGCGGCCTCGGCCGCGCCGAGCAGCGCCGCGGTCCGGCTCCGCTTCCTGAAGGACGGCAAGCTCGTCCGCGAGCTGTCCGTGAAGGAGCTGGAGCAGTCGACGCCGCCGAAACGCGTCGCGCTCTACGATCCGGACTACGCGGCCACCAAGCACTATCTGGCCCTACCGCTCTCCGCCGTGCTCGAGCAGGGCTTCAAGCTGGACGAAAAGGCGCTGGCCGACGAGGAGCTCGTGCTGCGCGCGCGCGACGGCTACACCGTGCCGATCAGTGCGCGCCGGCTGCTGGAACCTGGCGGATTTTTGGCCGTCGAGGATCTGGACCAGACGGGCTGGCAGCCCGTGGGGCGCCAGCACGCAGACCCGGGACCGTTGATGATCGTCTGGAGCGGCAAGCACCAGACCGACGGCAACGACTACCCCAGACCCTGGCAGCTCGTTTCCATCGGGATCGCCCGCTTCGAGTCGCTGTTCCCGCACACCGTGCCGCGCGGCGAGCCTGCCGGCTCGGCCGCCATGCACGGCTGGTCGCTCTTCCGCACCTATTGCATCCGCTGCCACGCCATCAACGGCGAAGGTGGCCACGTCGGTCCGGACCTGAACGTGCCGAAGAGCATCGTGGAGTACCGCCCCGTCGAGCAGATCCGCGACTACATCAAGAACCCGCTCTCGTTCCGCTACACGCGCATGCCGCCGCATCCGGGGCTGTCACGGACGGATCTGGACGACCTGATCGCGTACTTCGAGGCGATGAAGACGCGGAAATACGAGCCGGGGAAGCGGTAGCTCGCGTGCCACAGCCATAGCGCCCGCGCATTGGCCGTTGCGCACCACGTGGAACCCTGCGAGAACATCTGGCCTGTATGGTGGGGAGATGAGGGAGCTCTGATGCAGCGTTCGGCTTCTCTTCTGACGGTGGCGGGTGCGGTTCTCGCCGCGTTGATATGGGCCTCGGGCTGCAGCGGAGGCCTCGGCGGCTTGAAGGGCGCGAAGGCAGACGCGGCGGCCGGCAGCGGAGGTTCCGCCGGCAACGACGGTTCGGCCGGCAATGGCGGTTCAGCCGGCATCGACGGCTCGGCGGGCGCCGGTGCCAGCGGAGGAAGCGCCGGTGCGCCGGATGCGGGAGGCGCCGGCGGGAGCGACGCGGCTGACTCGGGCCCGTCCGTCATTTGTGCTTCCGGCGGAATTTTCGATGTCGTTGGGAACACCAACACGCAGGGGCGCAGCGGCAACCTGTTCGCCGTGGGGAACGGCGCCCAGGCGTACGCCGTGATGGGGACGGACGACGGCAAGCACGTCCTGGTCCAGACCGTCACGGACCAGGTGGGCGCCTCGCGCCTTGGCAACAGCGCGTTCGTGGACGTCGCGGGTAACATGAAGGTGACGGGGGCCCAGCTGAGCGGGGGCACGCTGCAAGTCACCGGCTACGGGACCTACGGCGCGACGAGCACCCCGGGTGGGATCGTTCTTTCCTTCAACGTGATGCAGGGACTTCCGCCGACGCCCGACAACGTGGACATCGTCCCGGCTCCCAACGGCTGCACGCAGGTCCGGGGCGCCTTCTACCGCTACGACTCCTTGGGAGCGCGGCACTCGGCGCTGTCGTGTCTGGAGGGATCAAACGGTCCCATGGATCTCTATGTGGACGGCAAGCTGGTCGGGTCGAACCCGACGCCTGACGGGACCTACGAGGTGACCGACTTCGCGCTCTCGCACAGCGAATATGTCGTCCTCACCGGCGAGTCGCCGGGACAGGCGCTCGTCTTCCACGCTCCGGTGGGCTCGCCGGGCCAATTCGGCACACCGGCGAAAGTCCAGTTCGAAGTATCGTCTCCCGGAGCCACCTGGCCGATGGCGGCGTGGGAAAGCACTACCGGCACGTCTCTGCTCGTCCTTGAAGCGAACGTGACCGGCGGCGGCTTCGCTACACCGGTGAAACTGTACCAGGGGGCGTTCTCGAACCTCGACAACATCACGCAGGTCCCACCGCCGATGACGGCGATCGAACAGGCGCTCACCGCGGCGGACATCGCCAAGCTGCACCTGTATGGCAAGCCCTCGCCGGTTGGCGTTGGCGAGGTACTCGTCGGCTCCACCTTCCCTGCCCAGGACTCGATCGTGTTCGGGCTGTTCTCGAGCGCGGACGGGACGCCGCTGCTCCTGGACCATCCTGTCGTCCAGGCCACGAGCAGCACCCAGGTGTTTCCGTCCGCGGCCGCCGCCAGCCTGGGCCCCGACCCGCTGATCGTCTGGAACGACTACGACAGCGCAGCGTCGAAATCCGTGGTGAGGGGCCAGGTCTTTCACTGCACGGCGAACTGACGAAGGCACCGATGCGGCATCACGGTCTCGTTGCGATCTCGTTGCTCGGCGCCATCGCCTGGTGTTGTTCGCCGAAGCAACCGGTGACGCGCACGGCGCCGCCTCCAGCTGCTCCTGTCGCCGTTGCCGTCCCGTCGTCGCCATCGCGGGCGCAAAGCGCCACTCCGCCGCCACCGGCCCCCACCGGTCCCGCGACGGTGCTGTTTGCCCGGACGCAGGCCGGGCTGGCACCCGTCGCATGCTCCGTGGGTCACAGCTTCGAGCACGGACCGGCTTGCCTGGCGCATCTCGACGCGGGCAGTCCGCTCGCCCTGTTCGTGGCTACGGATCCCTGGACCGTGCAAGAGGTCCCGCTGCCTCCGCTCGGCGACGTTCGATGTCTCGGGGCGCCGCCGACCCGCGGTCTTCTGTGGGCCGAGGACCAGAAAGGCATCGAACCGGCCTTCGCGGTCTGGCCCGCGTCCAAGGCGTCGGCCCTGCACAAGCTCCGGCCTCAGGTATTCTACGGCCGCGACACCATCCTGGATTGGGCGGGCCGAACGCTCGGGGTGCCCAGTGCCGAGGTCAATCTGTTCGGCACCGGGACGGTCGATCTGGACGGGACCGGGGAGATCCGCACGCTCGCGAGCGTCGACGTCGAAAGCGCGGGTGCGTTGCAGCTCGGCGCGGTGGTCGAGCTACGCAACCAACGGGCGCAGGTCCGCTATCGTCAACCGCACGAGCGGCTCCGTCTCGTCTGGCGCACGGACCTCGACGACAACGGGGCGAACGAGCTGATCGTAGCGGGTCTACGTGTCCAAGGGGTCGACATTCCGGTTGCACGTTCTGTTGCACTGGTGCGGTGGGATCACGACCAGCTCCAGCCCATCGGCAGCTTGTCCTGCTTGACGAGCCTTGGAGTCAAGCGACACGTCAAGCTCTGAGAACAGGGTGGCCTCGTGGCGACGTAAGGCCCTAGCCCTCTTTCGGCTTGGTCGGCTTCGCCGAGGGGGCGGGCTTGGCCACAGTGGAGGCCGCCGAAGCGGGGGGCTGCGGCGGTGCCGCTCGGTTGTCCGGCAGATCGAACAAGCCGACGATCCGGTGCGAGACCACGTTGGAACCGTCAGCCAGCGTCATCTCGTTGACGCCGGTCAGGACGCCGCAGATCGTCGCCGTGCTGCCCTCGACGAGCTTGTCGGTGTTGCGCACCGCGATGGCCGAGACGGTGAACAGAGGCCCGGCGTCGGAAGGATCGCCCTTCGGGTCATGACCGGCAATGGTGAGTACGGCGAAGAACACCTTGCCCTTGTCGGGCACCACCCACTGGTCGGGCGGGATCGCCGGCACCGGCCCGGTCACGTTCAGCAGTGGACCCGCATCCGACGTAGTGCCGGTGCCCGCGTCAGCTCCCAGCAGGTCGGTCCCCCCGATGATGGTCGGTGCGGCGGTGCCGGCCGGGGCTGCAGTGATGTCCGGCAACGGCGCTGCGTGGTCGCTCAGCAAACGCCGGGCCAGGGTCGTCTCCGCCCGGATCTCGGTGATCTTGCCCGTCTCGCACAAGCGATGGCCTCGCTCCGCGCCCGGATCCTTGCGGAACAACGCGGGCGTGGTCTCGGGGAGCGCCATCAGGTCGTCCCAGCTCATGTACTTGGACGCCCAGAGTGCGAGCAGCGCGGAGCCCTCGTCGAGCTTGTCCAGCGTATCGTCCATCTCGGGCTTGGTGATCGCGATCGCCTTCGCGAGGGTGGGCTCCGAGGCCATTTGCGAAGGAAGAACCGTGCCGCCGTCGCCGAGCAGCGCGCTGCCGAGCGGTGCGGCCAGCGCCGACGGAGAAGCGGAGGCGGAACCATCGGGCGCAGCGCCCGGGCCGTAGGCGCTCCGCAGGTACCCCAGGAAGCCGATGGCGAGCACCGCGGTGACCGCACCGCCGATAATCCACTTTTTCCTGGTCTTCACTCGGGGCTCCTGGGGACGGGTAGAGGGGTAGTTTCCCCAGTTCCGCGATCCGTTCAAGCCTGTGATGCGCTGCGGCACGGCCGGCCCCGCATTTGCCGGGACTTGTGCTGCGGATGCGGCACCCGCGGCACAGGCGTAGAATGCGGACATGCGGGGAGCAGCATTGCTTTGGGTCAGCGGCGCGCTTCTGGTCGCGGCGTGCGGCGGAAGCTCCACTTCCAGCAAGGGCAGCGGCGGCAGCGCCGGAACGGCGGGCTCGGCCGGCAGCGCCGGAACCGCGGGCTCGGCCGGCAGCGCCGGCGCGGGCGGCAGCGCGGGATGCGTCGGCGGATGCGGCATGGGTTTCAAGTGCTGCGGCTCCACCTGCGTGAACCCCAACAACGACATCAACAATTGCGGCACCTGCGGCCACGCCTGCACCGGCACCGCGCCGTACTGCAACAACGGCACCTGCGGCACCCCGCCCTGCACGCCCGGCACGAGCTGCGGCAAGGGGCAGATCTGCTGCAACTCGAGCTGTTGCGGAGCCGGAGAGCTCTGCTGCGAGGTCCCCGGCCCGGTCTCGGGTCCGCCGAAGTGCACGGCGCCCGACAACGGCACCTGCCCCAAGGGGTGTCCGTCTTGCGTGTGCGCTTCGCCCGACACGCTGGTCGCGACGCCGCGCGGCGCGGTGGCGATAGCAAAGCTGCATGAGGGCGACCTCGTCTACAGCGTCGACCACGGGCGCATCGCCGCCGTACGCATCACGCGCACCAACCGCGCGCCGGCGCAGCACCACGTCGTCATGCACTTCGAGCTGGCGAACGGCTCGACGCTCGAGATCAGCGGGGGCCACCCGACGGCAGACGGCGGGCACTTCGCCGATCTGGACCGCGGCGATCTGCTGGGCGGCGTCCGCATCCTGCGCGCACGCGCGGTGGCCTACCACCACCCGTTCACGTACGACATCCTGCCGGCTTCGGACACGGGCACGTACTTCGCCGGGGGCGCGCTCATCGGCAGCACGCTCGCTCCGCCCGCGCTGGCGAACCAGTGCGTCGCGGCTCCGGGCCCCCTGCCGGCCGCAGCGCTGCGGCCGGCGAAGTAGCACGACAGAGCGCGGCTACAGGTTCTTGGTCCCGCGGTCCTCGAACTTCCGCTGGCGCGCGCCCACGTAGATCTGGCGCGGGCGGTGGATGCGGTAGCCCTTGGGATCGTTCCGCTGCTCCATCCAGTGCGCGATCCAGCCCGGCAGGCGGCCGAGCGTGAACATGACCGTGAACATCTCCGTCGGGACGCCCATCGCGCGGTAGATGAGCCCGCTGTAGAAATCGACGTTCGGGTAGAGCTTGCGCTCGACGAAGTAGTCCTCGCTGAGCGCCGTCTCCTCGATCTTCTTGGCGAGCTCGAGCGCTGGGTCGTGGATGCCGAGCTCGTTGAAGATGCCGTCGGCGGCCTTCTTGAGCAGCGTCGCGCGCGGGTCGAAGTTCTTGTAGACGCGATGGCCGAAGCCCATCAGGCGCGCGTTGGGGTCGCCCGTCTTCACGCGCTCGAGGAACTTCTTGTAGTCGCCGCCCTCGGCCTGGATGTTTTCCAGCATCTCGATCACGGCCTGGTTCGCGCCGCCGTGGCGCGGACCCCATAGCCCGCAGATGGCGGCGGAGATGGAAGCGAACAGGTTCGCTTCGCTGCTGCCGACCATGCGCATGGTCGAGGTGCTGCAGTTCTGCTCGTGATCGGCATGCAGGATCAGGAGCAGGTTCAGGGCGTCCTCGAAGACCTTCGGGACCTCGTACTCCTCGGGCGGCACCGCGAACATCATCCTCAGGAAATTCGCCGGCCAGGACAGGTCGTTGCGCGGGTAGATGAAGGGCTGCCCGATCGACTTCTTGTAGGCGAAGGCGGCCAGCGTCTTCGACTTGGCCAGCACGCGGATGATGTTGAGGTCGAGATGGTCGTCCTCCTCGGGATAGAAGGTCGACAGCGAGGCCACCATCGCCGCCATGATCGCCATGGGGTGGGCGTGCGGCGGGTAGCCCTCGTAGAACTTCTTCATGTCCTCGTGGATCAGCGTGTGCAGCGTCATCTCCTCGCGGAACTTCGACAGCTGCTCCGCGTCGGGACGCTCGCCGTAGATCAGGAGGTAGCAGACCTCGGTGAACCGGGCGTACTGGGCGATCTCCTCGATCGGGTAACCGCGGTAGCGCAGGATGCCCTTCTCGCCGTCGATGAACGTGATGGCGCTCTGGCAGGAACCGGTATTCCCGTAGCCGGGATCCAGCATGATGAGCCCGGTGTCCTTGCGGAGGTTCTTGATGTCGACGCCCTTCTCGCCCTCGCTTCCCGTCACGATCGGAAGCTCGTAGTCTTTCCCTGCATAAACGAGTTTCGCGTTGTCCATGCTCACTCCTCGCTGATTAGCGTCTGCAAACTGTCGGAATTTTCGCCCTGGGCCCGAGGACGCAGCGCTACCCTTCAAACGCCGGGAACCGCCGCGCGATGCTTCGCGTCTGGGGGCGGCTGACGGGGAGCGACAAGCTACAAGGCCAGCGCCGGGAGCTCCGCATCCTCGTCATCCTGCTACCATCTTCAAGTAGCATCCTTAGCGCACGATGGCAGCCGGCAGCAGGCCCGATTCATCGAAAAGTCTCCAGCACCTGCGTCCCGTCATGGTTCGGTCCCCGGGTCGGCGCGCGCCCCCCGCGCGCGGGCGCGCTGGGCCGTCCGCGGAGCGGCCCGGAGGTGAGCGTCCGTCTAGTATCGATCGCCGCTCACCGACGCGCCTGCTCGTCGCGCGGGCGACCAGCCGCTAGATTGTGACGGTGATCATTTCACGCGGCGTGGCCGGCCCCAGCAGGTGGTTTCCCATGCTTTTCGCCTGCGCCCTCGCGGCCGGTTGCGGCAAGCACAAGCACAGCGAAGCGACCGGCGGCGCATCGCCAAGCGCAAGCAGCGCGCCGCCGCGGCTCCGCGCTGGCATTTCGTCGGGCGCATGGGGCGGCGAAGCGCAGCGCGGGCGGATCACGCAGATCGGGACGGAACCGCTGCTGGCACAGGCTCGAGATCTCGTCGCCGCGCATTTTGGCGGCAAGGCACCCGCCGCGCTCGACTACCAGCGCACGGAGCTGGAGTCCGGCGTGCAGGCGCTTCTCTTGAGTCAGCCCGGAGCGCCAGTTCCCGATCCCCTGCTCGTGGTGATCGGGCGGCACCAGAAGGTACTGTGGACAAGGAAGCGCCCTCTGGCCGGCATCGTTCCGGGCTTCGGCCAAGTGACGCTGTCGCGGGGGCCGCGCGGCGACGTTGCGCTGTTCTGGTTCAACGAACCCAGCGCCACGGTGGCCACCCGCATGTGGGACGTGAAAGGCGGCCTGCTCATGGACGCGCAGGTCATGGAAACCGACGGCTGCGACGCTCTGAGCGTCTTCTACTGGCCGGGGCGGGGGTGGGTGGTGGCGGCGGCGCGGCCGAGCTCTTCCCTGATCCAGCTCCTCGGAGAAAGCGGCGACCGGGAGTTCGGCCAGCAGGGCAAGACGATCGCGAACCGCTGGCGCGCGGCGGCTCCGGTGTCGATCGCGGCGGACACGCAGGACTCGGTCATGCTCTTCCAGCTCGGCTACCTGTCGCTCTCGCCGAACGCCGCCTCCGGCGACCATCTGCTGGCGCACCGCTACGACGCACACGGCACTCCGCTGTGGCGGGGGCCGCTCGACGCGGGACGGCTTCCTTCCCGGGTGACCGACGAGGCGGTGCGCGTTGCGGTGCGGCACAGCGGACCGGGGACGGTGCTGGCCTCGCTCCCCGACGCGGCGGCGGGTGGGCATTTCCGGGTCGAAGTGCAGTCGCGGGGCACCGCCGAGCTCCGCTGATCAAGCGCGCAGGTGCATGCGCGGCGTCACCGCGGCCAGACTGCGCCTGGCCGCGGGGCAGGGCATAGACTACAGAGCTCGTTGCTTCCATCGCGGCATATCCCGCAACGCCGGCAGCTCCAGCAGAGCGCGGAGGACAGGACATGACTTTTCGGCCCTTGACTTGGTTTCTTTCCGCGCGCGTGCTCGTCGCCGGTGCGGCCTGCGGCTTGCTCGCCGCGTGCGCGGCAAGCTCCGGAGCGCCTGGCGCCGGTGGCGCCGCGGGGAGCGGAGCCGGTGGCAGCAGTGGAGCCGGCGGTGCGGCCGGTGCCGGGGGTACGACCTCGGGGGGCAGCGGTGGGCTGGGCGGGTTCGGTGCCACCGGCGGCGGCGGCAGCTCCGGCGGAGGCCCCACGCTGCTCTACGCCCACACGAACACGACGCTCTTCAAGGTGGATCCGTCGTCGCCGACCCTGGCCGCAACGCAGATCGGCGACTTCGACTGCATCGGCGGTACGAACCAGGACAGCTCGATGACCGACCTGGCCGTGGACCGCAACGGCAAGCTGTGGGGCGTGAGCCAGACGGCGTTCTACGAGCTCGGCATCCAGGGCTCGAGCGTGCACTGCGTGAGCACCACGCCGCTCAACAATCCGAACGGCGTGAGTTTCTACGCGCTGACGTTTGCGCCCAAGGGCGTGCTCGACCCGAGCAAGGAAGTGCTCGTCGCAGGCAACTCCGCGGGCGAGCTCTGGGAGATCGATTCGGCGGGCAACCTGAGCCAGCACGGAACGTTCGGCAACGTGCCGTCGAACGACGGGCACGGCCACTCGTACGCCAAGTCGAACGTCGGCAGGCCGTGGGAGCTGTCGGGCGACATCGTGTTCCTCGAGAACGGCGGCAACCCGGTGGGCTTCGCGACGGTGCGCGATTGCCCGAATCCGCCTTCGACGACGAACTGCGATACCACCGACACGCTCATCGAGATCAACGTCCCCAAGCTCGGGCAGACCACGACGGGCTCCGTGCTCCAGTCGGTGCGCGGCCTGATCGTCAAGCGCAGCGGCTGCAGCGACAACAGCGGCACCAGCTACGGCAAGATGTACGGCATCGCCGCGCTCGGCTCCAAGGTGTACGGCTTCTCGCACAACGGGGCGATTTTCGACATCAACAACACCGACGGCGGGGCTTGCCTGGTGCGCTCGGACCCGAACAACCTATGGTCGGGGGCCGGCGTCACCACGCAGGCGAAGGTCGTCGTTCCGCAGTAACAACCACGCCTCCGTCCACAGACGACAGCGGACCTGGACTATTCCGCTGCCACCGGCAGGCAGAGGTACGGCGACCACCGGACGGCGTTCGACGGTCGCGCAAGGACACGCGACCGTGGCATAGTCGCCGCCCCCATGGGCTTGCTTCGCGCGCTCGGTCCGGCAGCGCTGCTGCTCGCTTCCTCGCTGGTCGCTACGACGGCCAGGGCGGGCAGCTTCGATGCGCGCGGCGTGTTCTCGTTCGACAAGCAGGCAGTCGTTGCCGAGAGCTTCGAGACCTCGTCGTGGGACGGGACGACGGGCGACAGCGGCGCCGTCGCCAAGGAGTCCGCGCACGCGCTCGACGGCAAGCACGTCCTGGCCGTCGATCTGAAGACGGATGGCTACCCCATCTCGCTGGTCGTTCCGGCGGAGCAGGCGTCGTATCGCCTGGTGTATTGGGTGCAGGGAGACTGTGAGGGCGGGTTCGCGGTGGACTACGCGGATGGATCGCCCAGCACGACGTCGCGCGCATTCCCCACGGGCCGCGTGACAAGCGACGGCTGGCTCGAGATGGAGACGGAGCCGATCAGCGTGGACGGCACGAAGCAGGGAGTGAACGCGCGGATGTTCCTCAGCGCGTACGACTCGAACACGCCGGTGTCGGTCGAGGTCGACGCGGTGGAGCTCGTGCCGGACGGCAGCTACCAGGGACCCAGGACCTGCACCGGACTGGATACGGCGGGCGCCTGCGGCGCGGGATACGTGTGTCTCGGCGGAGAGTGTCGCGACGCGCGGGGCTGGTATCCGCCGCTGCCTGATCCGGATGAGCGCAGCCGGTTCATCGCCTACTGGAAGCAGAAGCTGCACGACACGTTCGGGCCGTACGCGCTCCGGCACACCACGCTCTCCACGGCGGAGGCGACGATCGACAAGATGAGCGCCGCCGCGGACAACGTGGAGTTCTGGTCACGCTTTACCGAAGCGATCCGCCGCTTGCGCGACGCACACACCTACACCCGCACCGCCGCGCTCTCGGAAGTGAAGCCGCGCCGGCCGCTGAACGCCTGCTTCTTCGAGGGCGACGCCGACGCGAGCCAGAACGCGGCGCCCAGCCAGGCCGGGCTGCCCGATATCCTCGTCTCGCACACCGGTCCGGACCACACGTGGGGGCTCAAGCAGGGGGACCGGCTGGTCGCGGTCGACGGCGAGCACCCGCTGACGTGGGCGCGGAAGCTCACGGGGCCGAGCCCCTGGTACTGGGAAGCGGACGACCCGGACCAGATCGCGAACATCATGACGCTGCTCAGGGACGTGATCGCGCGCCACGCGACCAGCATCACGGTCGTGCACTGCGACGCGAGCAGCGGCACGTGCGACGACAAGACCGACACCATCCAGGTGTCGAGCATTTCCGAGGTGGACGCGACGGACAGCCCAACTCTGGTCGGCTGCGACAACCGGCCGTTCTACGAGGTCGCTGGCGCACCGACGGATCACGTCTTCCACGTGGGCTTCTACAACCCGCCGACCATCATCGAAGGCCCGGTCCTCGACACGACGCCCGACGAGAAGATCCAGGGCCTGATCTGGAACACGCTGCTCGGCGGCACGTCGCAGAACGACCCTGTGACGCAGGAGCTCGACGCCGCGGTGCAGGCGTTCCAGAAGTCGCGGGGCGTATTGCTCGACCATCGCGAGGGGCACGGCGGGGACGCACCGACCGCCAACATCCTGATCAGCTTCGCGCGCAAGCCCTACACGCCATTCATCAGCTACGACCGCACACGCGCCAACGACGAAGGCCCCGCCGACGCCGCGGCGGGCGTGGACCTGTTCAATCGCTACCAGTCGCAGAACGACGTGTTCGGCTCGGACAGCGCGCGCACGGATGTCCCCGTGGCGCTCTTGACGACCTGGGACGTGTCCGCCAGCGACTACCTGCCGAAGATCATGAAGGGCGGTCCGATGGTGAAGCTGTTCGGACCCGGACCGAGCATGGGCGCGTTCGGTACCTTCGTGCAGTACTCGGAGTGGGGACTCGTCCACTGGTCGATTGGCATCGAAGATGCCATCGCGCCAGACGGCACGACGCTGTGCACGCACGGCGTCGATCCCGACGTGGTCGTCAAGCCGAAGCAGTCCGATCTCCTGGCTGGGCGCGACACGGTGGAGCAGACGGCACTCGCCTGGGTGGAACAGGAGCTGGCACCGTGAAGCGCGCGTTCGTCTTCGCCTGCATCCCTGCGCTGTCGTGCGCGCTGCTGCTCGCAGCATGCGGATCCGACGAGAAGCCGGACACCAGCCCCACCGCGGGAACGGACGCAGGCAGCGACGCTGCCACGCACGACGCTGCTCCCGACGTACAGATCGACGCCGGACCGCCGGTGCGGACGGTGGAAACGCGGCCGCGCTTCGGCACGCTCGACCCGGAGAACCTGCTGCTCGACGGGGATTTCGAGCTGTCCGCGCCGGACGCGCTGCAGTACCCGTGGTTCCAGTTCACGGCGGCCAACGTCGCGCTCGGCACGCAGTGCCGCTCCGGGCTGCGCTGCGCCTATCTCCAGCCGGGCGAGTCCATCTGGGGAGTGTTCATGTGGCCGGACGGGCCGATCACGGCGGAGTTCTACGCGCGCATCAGCGGCAAGAGCTGCGATTCGGAAGCGACGGGCCTCATCCTGTCGCTCGGGAACTATCTCGGGGCGCCGAACCCCACGCGCCTCACACCGACGAGCAGCGGACCCGACAAAGACGGCTACTGCCACTACACCGCCAACGAATCGCTGCCGCACGACACCGGCAGCGCTTTCTGGGCGCTGGTCATCGCGGACCACCAGAACGCGAGCGCGCCGGTCACCGTGGACGACGCGAGCGTCAAGGCCGCGGGCGGCAGCAGCGCGTCGAGCCTGCGCGCACCGAGCGGACCGCCCACCTCGGAGACCCTGAGCATCGTACAGAGCGTGCGCGACGCCTACGCCAAGCTTCCGCCGGTGCCGCCGCGCGGCGAGCGACCGCCGGTGATCGACCAGACCGGACGGCACGCGACCATCCGACACCCGGCTCCGTAGCGACGGGTCTCTAGCCCTCGAGCGGAACTTCGAGGCTCAGGCCATCCTCCGCGACCGTGACCTGGCCGTCGAAGGCGCGCTTCGCCTCGGCACGAAGCACATACGGACGGACGTCGTAGCGCGTCGACAGGTGCGACAAGACCAGATGGCGCGCCCCCGCAGCCTTTGCCACCTCGCCCGCCTCGAACGCGGTGCTGTGCCGCGTCTCGATCGCGCGCTCCGCCTCCTCGCGACTGAAGGTCGAATCGTGGACCAGGAGATCGGCGCCGTCCGCGGCGTCGATGAAGGAGCGGCAGGGGCGCGTATCGCCGGACAGCGCCAGCCTGCGGCCGCGGCGCTCTGGTCCGAGCACCTGCTCGGGGCGGACTGCCTGGCCGCGCGGCGACATCACCGTGTGGCCCGACTGCAGCGCGCTGTAGAGCGGTCCCGGGTCGATGCCGAGCGCCCGGGCGGCTGCGACGTCGAACTCGCCGGGCCGAGGCGGTTCCTCGAAGACGTAGCCGAGGGCGGGCGTGCGGTGGTCGACGCCGACAGCACGAATCCAGTAGCCGTCCCGCACAATCACTTCTCCCTGCTCGAGAGGACGGAGCTCGACCGGAAACGGAAGCTCGCCGATGCCGACGTGGATGAGCTCGCGAAGCTCCCGCGTCACGAACGGCTCCGGGCCGTAGAGCGGAAGCGGCTGGGTGCGCCCGCCCATGGACAGCGTCCGGAGGAAGCCGATGATGCCGAGATAGTGGTCGGCATGGAAGTGCGTGAACAGCACCAGGTCGAGACGAAAGCCCGTCGCGAAGCGCAGCATCTGCCGCTGCGTTCCCTCTCCGCAGTCGACCAGCACACGATCGCTGTGCGCCCTCAGCTGCGTCGCAGAGAGACCGCGCCGCACGGTGGGCTGCGCCGCGGAAGTCCCGAGGAACGTGACCCGGAGGATCGTCATGCGTTCGCAGCGCGGCGCTGGCTCAGGCCGTTTTCTTCTCCACGGTCGCCCCGTGATAGAACTGGCTGATCTCCGCCTCGTCGAGAAAGCCCACGATCTTTCCGGTTTCGTCCGTCACGAGCACCTCGCGCACACTGTGATGGAGCAGGAGCTCGAGCGCCGTGTGCAGGTCGTCGTAGACGTTGACCGACACCGGCGCGGTCATCATGTCATCGGCCAGCGTGAACTCGCCAATCGTCGGGTCCGCTGCCATGGTGCGCAGGATTTCCGAGCTGATCACGCCCACGACCTTCCCGTCTTCGCCGAGAACGGGAAATGCATCCTGCCACTCCGTGCCCGCCAGCTGCTGGATGACCTGACGCGCCGGCGTGCCGCGCTGGAAGGTGATGAACGGCCTTTCCTTCACGACCACGTCCCCGATGCGGATGTCCTTGAGCACGTCGAGGATCAGGTCGTCGCGGTGCGCGGGCGAGTCGCGCTTGGTGTTGTACTGGGCATGATAGAGCGCCCGATGCCGCAGGATCACGAAGGCGATGCCTTCGGCCAGCATGAGCGGCACCAGGAGGTCGTAGCTGCCCGCCAGCTCGCACACCATGACCAGTGAAGCGATGGGGATGTGCGCCAGACCGCCGTAGAAGGTGCCCATGCCGACCAGGGCAAACGCGCCGGGTTGGATGGTGGGATCGTGCAACAGGAGCTGGGCGGCGCGTCCAAAGGCGCCGCCGAAGATGCCGCCGATCACCAGCGACGGTCCGAAATCGCCCGCGCTGCCGCCGCTGCCGATGGTGAGCGAGGTGGACAGGATCTTGGCGACACCGAGAGCCAGCAGCAGCTGCACGCCGCGCCAGCCTTCCGCAAACCAGGGCGCACCGGTGATGGCGACCTGCGCCAACCCGTAGCCGCCGCAGAGGATCCCGAGCCCCTGTCCCTTGCCGCCGATGAGCGGGCCGATCGCCACCAGCACGGGGACGGTCAGGAGCCCGAGCGCCAGCCCGCCAATGCCCGGCTTGACCCATTCCGGAACGCTCAGTCGCGCGCTGATCTTCTGGACGCCGTGGAGGGTGTAGAGGAAGAAGTTTGCCGCCAGCGATACCAGCACCGCCATCAAGGCGTACAGCGGCAGGTGCGAGGGAATGAACGGGTAGCGCGCGGCATGGGTGAAGAGCGTCGCTTCACCGAAGAACGAGATGAACACCGAGTAGGCGATCACGCTGGCGAGCACGCTCGGCACCAGTGCGTCGGACTCGAAGTCGTCCCGGTGCATCACCTCGACGCCGAGCAGCGCTGCGCCGAGCGGCGTGCGGAACACGGCGGCCATGCCTGCAGAGAGCCCGGCGACCAGCAGAATGCGGCGCTCCCGCTCGCTGACGCGCAGGTAGCGCCCCACGAGCGATCCCAGCGCGCCGCCGACCTGCATGGTCGGCCCCTCGCGACCTCCAGACCCGCCGAAGCCCAACGTGAAGATGGACGCAATCAGCTTGACCGTGGGCACCCGGCGGCGCACGAAGCCGGCGCGCACGTGGAAGTCCTCGATGATCTGGTCGGCGCCGCCGCCGCGGGTCTCCGGGGCGAACTTCCAGGAGACGATGCCGCCGATGAGCGCGCCGATCGCCGGCAGCAGCACCAGCACCCAGAAGCGAAACGGAGTGCCGCCGTGATCGGAGACCACGGCCTCGCCGCCGGCGCGCAGGAGCTCGTAGCCAGCGAGCCCTTCCAGCACCAGGCGCTCGGTTATCTCGAGACCCCAGAAGAACAACGAGGCGACCAGACCGGCGGCGGCTCCCACGAGCGCCGAATGGAGCAGGGTCCTGCCGAGCAGCTCGAACTCGAGTGGAGCAGCACTGCGCCGGAGCAGCGAACGCAGCCGGGTGTCTCCCGGAGGCGGGGGCTGGCCCGGACTACCTTGTGGGCTCGATGACATCAGAACCAGGGCGGGCGCGGGGGCGCGGGCCCATACCTAGCTCCTGATTGTGACGAATGCCAGCGCTTCTTCGGGCGCAGAGCCTGCGCGGCCGCCCGCCGTCCGGCGCTCAGTTGGGCAGTTCCAGATCGAGGATCCGGCGCGCCCGTTCGAGCTCGCCCGGCGACATCCGATGCAGGTTCGCGCGCAGCATTTCCTGGTAGTAGAAGAGCAGCTCGCGCTCGACGAGCCCATGCGCGCGGACCAGCCGGACCAGCTGCTCGACGGCCTCGCTGCGCAAGGGGCGCTTCTCGATCAGGTTCAGCTCGATCGCGAGATTCGCCCACGCCGGGTCCTTCCCCAGTGACCCGAGCTGCAGCGCGTAGTGGGTCGTCGCGTCGCGCAGGTCGGGAGGGATCTGCCGTCCGGATCGGGCCTGCGTGAGCACTTCCTTCAGGTGACCACCGATCAGCTCGGCGGCCACCTGGGCGCGTCCCATGGCCAGCATGCGATCCACGACGCGCCCGATGGTGCTGAACGCATCGCGCCGGACGGTGGTCGGCATGCGACGGCTGCCGGTATCCTCGAGCGATTCTTCCGTGAGGTCCGGCTCTTCGCTCGGCACCACAGCGCTCCGCCGCTCCGGCAGCGGGCGCGCCACGATGGAGACCTCCACGGGGCCGATCAGCACGCGGTCACCGTGAGCCAGCACGGTGGGCATTTCGGCCAGGCGCTCGTTCACGTAGACGCCGTTGGTGCTGGACAGGTCCTCGATGATGAGCGACACGTCCGAAACCAGGAGTCGCGCGTGCTTGCGCGACACCAGCATGTCGTCGAGCACAAGCTGACAGGACGGGCTCCGACCGATGACGGCGGTGCCTTCCTTGAGGACGACTTCCTGTCCTTTGAACAGCACCGAGTACCGCCGCCGCCGCGATTGCTCGCGCGGCCTCCGCCCCGGCCAGGTCTGGGGTGTGTTCGGCATGCGGTAGATGTAACCTAGGCCAGCGTAGCGGTCGAGAGCCGGGAGGCAGGATGCAGCAGCGAACGAAAGCATCGGAGCACCTGTACCTACACCGCCGCCAACGGCGGGTAGTGCCAGCAATCATGGGACAGGTTGCAGTCGGTTTGGGCCTGGTGCTCATGGCCTGTGCCTCGCAGCAGCCGCCGCCCAAGGTCGGCATGAGCGACCAGGCGAGGCACATGCAGGACCGGATCGGCTCGGCCTTCCAGGACTGCGGGGAGTTCGACGAGCCGCGCGACGACCAGAGCTGTCGCCTGCGCCGCATCGAAGAGTGCGTGATTTCAGCGCTCGACGCCTGTCGTGCGGCGCACGGCGCCCACACGTTCTGGACGGCGGAAGGCGATCCGGTGCGCGTGGACTACTTCGTGTACACCGACCAGGGCGCGTGCCGGTTGATGCTGGTGGAGGACCGCTCCGCCGACCCCATCGGCAAGACCGGCGTCAGCGAGAAGGTCTGCGCGAAGCACAGCTGGCAGCCGCAGACGGACAAGGAATCCTGCGAGCTGCTCTCCCTGTCGGAATGCTCGCCGCCGAGACACTGAATCAATCGTCGTCGGGCTCGGGTAGGCCGAGCTGCTTCTGGCGCTCGGCGCGGGCGCGGCGCAGCTCGATGTCCAGCTTCTGCTCGGGTGAAAGCCGCGTGAGCTGCTTGCCGCGCATCCAGCGCATCACCTGCGCGTCGAGCCCCGGCTGGTTGTCGACCTGGTCGAAGCTCCAGGACGAGGTCAGCTGCCGCTCCGCTCGCGTCGACTTGCCGCCGCATTCGAGCGGCCAACCGCGGGGCTTGTACGTGTAGGGCGTGTAGTCCGGCGTGGAGGTGAACAGGTCGAAGGGCAGCGCCGCGTTCGCGACCTCCACGTTGGGGTACGGGATGCCGAAGACGTGCGCGAAGATCTTGTGCACGCCCGACACCGACAGGTGCGTCTTCGAAACGTAGCCACGCTTCACCCAGGGAGATATCACGACCAGCGGCACGCGGTGGTAGTCGACGTGGTCCGCGCCCTGTTGTGGGTCGTCCTCGGTGATGATGATGAGCGACGACTGCCACAGCGGGCTGTGCGAGACCGCATCGACCAGCATGCCCGTCGCCTCGTCGTTCACCGCGCACATCACTTCCGGCGTCGGGAAGTTGGGATCGGCGCCCTGCGTGTGGTCGTTGGGCAGCGTCATGTAGACGAACGAGCCCAGGTTGCACAGCACGCGCCCCCGCCCGGCCACGTAGCAGGCCTTCTCGTCGTCGTCGTGCGGGATCGACTGGAAAGCTCCGCCCGGATAGTTGATGTCCACGGGGTCGTATCCCGCGGGCTTCTTGTCCGGCATGCCCATGATCTCGCCGAGCTGGTCGTAGCGAACGTTGTTGTTTCCCAGCCAGTCGAACAGCGATCCCTCCATGGGCTTGCTCGGGACCGAACCGCCGCAGCCGGGGATGCTGCGGGCGTGCGTAGACCAGTTCCGCTCGCAGTAGTCGGTGATGCGCGCGTAGGTGGTCCAGGCGTGTCCCTCGATGCTGGCGTCGGCTTCCGTGTAGGAGTTGTCGCTGTGGGCGAAGGTGCGGGCGAGCTCGCGCAGGTTGCCCCAGATCTTCTCCATGTCCGCGGGGCTCTTCTTCATCGTGGCGGCCGCATCGCCGTTGACCCCGGGAAGGTCGCCGAGCAGGCCGTCGAAGGTCTTGTTCTCGCGGATCACGTAGAAGATGTGCTTGATCTGCTTCGATGGGCCCCCGGTGTTGGTCGCGGGCACGGGGAAGTCCTTCACACCCGGCGGGCACTTCACGTGCGGGTAGCCCGGGAGCTTTTCGATCTGCACGTCGTGCAGCGCCTGCTGCTCGCCGCTCGTGAGGTCGGCGGCGCCCGGAGCGGGGATCTCCTGCACGCCGCCGCGCTGGCCGGCCTGCTGGGTGCTGTTGGCGATCGGCACGGGCGTGGGGACAGGTCCCGCGCCGTATCCACGCATGGTGGTGACCGTGAGCGATCCGTCAGGATGGACAACAAGACCGCTCGGCCACCAGCCCGTGGGGAGCCTGCCGGCGGGCGTGAGCTTGGGCGTCGCGCCGCTCGTGTCCACGTCGTAGGCACCAACCATGTTGATGCCGCTGAGCGTGACGTAGAGCCGCTGTCTCGCCGCATCGTACGCCGCACCGGATAGATCCAGCCCATGCAGGCCCTGCTGGAAATCGACCGGCACGGGCGTCACCGTCGCCGAGACCCGATCGACCAGCGACAGCGTCTCCCCCAGATCATTGGCGACGACCATCCAGCGGGCGTCGAGGAACGCGATCTGCTCCGGGTCCTTTTCCGTGGCGAACGTGCGCGCGAGCGTCGGACCGGCTGACGCACCGAGATCGATTTCGGCAACCTTGCTGGACGCCCAGAGGGAGACGTAGGCGTAGCGACCGGTGGGGTCGTTGGGGTCGAAATACACGCCGAAGGTGTCCTGCGCTCCGATGCCGACCGTGCCCAGCACCGTGCCGTAGCTCGCGCCCGGCGTGATATCGGCCACCACCGCGCGCTTGTCGTTGACGCCACTGACCACGAGTCGCGTCCCGTCAGGCGACACGCCGAGCCCCGCGACGAAATACGGATCGCCGTTCGCGGCGTCGGGTAGTGCGATCGAGCGCGAGTCGTCCAGTGTGAGCTGCCCTGTCGTCGTGTCCAGCTTCATGGCCTGGACCTTGCTGTTGGCCGTGGAGACGAGCACCAGGTCGGGAGGCACGAAGGCGATCGACGCGTTCAACAGCTCGGGACGATCGATCCGCACGTAGCTTGTGACCGGGTTCCCCTGCCCTATCAAGGTGGTGTCGACGACGCGCACCGCATGCGGTCCGTTGCCGGAGTCGACGGTCAGCACGTAGTTGGTGCCCGGAACGTCGATCAGCCCGGTCGTCAGCCCCGAGTCGAGATCCGCCTCCTGGAAGATCGAGAGCTTGCCCACGGGGTGCATCAGGCGCCCGTCCGGCATCACGCGACCGCCCTGCACGTCGGGATCGGGCCCGGTGTACTTCAGCGCCTCGCCGCTCGGTGCAGTCGCGGTGCATTGGCCCTGGACCGGATCCGGATACTTCCCGTTCCAGCTCGCGCAGGCCGCGGCGTGCGGGATACTCTTCCACTTGGCCAGGCTCGGACACTGGTACGGATGCGTGGCCTCGTCACAGGTCTCCGCGGCGCCGGGGCAGTTGTACGCGCAAGCGGTCGGCGGAAACACGAACTGTGCCGGATCGCCACCGACGCCGCCCGAGCCGGAAGAACCCTTGCTCGAGCCGCAGGAGGCGAGCACCAGCCCAAGCATCGCGCACAGCGGCCACCAGAAAGAGCGCATCGAGAAGCAGTCTATGCCGGATGGGCGCCCGCTTGAAGGCGGCGCCGGCGTCGCCGTGTTCTCGCCGCTTGCAAGCGGCGCCCAGCCAAAGCAGAACCAGGGCATGACCGATGTGGAGCTTGCGGTGGTCACGGGCGGAAACCGCGGGCTCGGACTCGAAACGTGTCGCCAGCTTGCATCGCGACAGATGCGGGTCGTGCTCGCCAGCCGCGATGCGGAACGCGGTCGCCGGGCTGCGGAACAGCTGGCGATCGAGGGGTTAGGCGTCGTGGCAATGCCCCTGGACGTCTCGAGCGCGCTGTCCATCGAGAAGTTCGCGAGACACATGGCCGAGCGGTTCGGGCGGGTCGACGTGCTGGTGAACAACGCCGGAATCGCGCTCGACGGATTCAACGCCGAGGTCGCCCGCGAGACGCTGGGCGTCAATTTCTTCGGCGCGCTCCATGTCACCGAAACGCTTTTGCCGCTGATCGCCGCCCACGGTCGCGTGGTGATGGTATCGAGCGGCATCGGCCAGCTCGACGGATTCACCGATGCGCTCAGCCGCAAGCTCGAGTCGCCCCAGCTGGATCGCGGCGAGCTGGCCACGCTGATGCAGTCGTTCGTCAACGACGTGCGCGCCGGGCGCCACACGGAGCGAGGCTGGCCGAGCTCGGCCTACAAGGTGAGCAAGGCCGGGCTGAATGCTCTAGCACGCGTGTTCGCGCGCGAGCTTTCGGGCCGCGGCATCCTCGTCAACGCCGTGTGCCCGGGTTGGGTGCGCACCGACATGGGCGGCAGGAGCGCCACGCGCGGCGTCGAGGACGGCGCCAGCGGCATCGTGTGGGCGGCCACACTGCCGCCGGACGGACCGAGCGGCGGTTTCTTCCGCGACCGCGAACCGATCCCCTGGTAGCGGAGCGCGCCGCCCGCGCGTGAAGGCAGCGCTGCGAAGCGCCTACGAAGCGCACCACACGCCCGGGGGCGTGATGCTGGACAGCGCGAGCTGGCTGGTGCGCGCCAAGGCGTGAACGGGCGCGCTACAGTGGGCTCTCGCCGGCCGCACCAAAGGCGAGCGTGATCGAACCGCCGGCGCTGGCCCAGCCACGCCTCTGGTTGGTCTGTCCGTACTGGACGTCCGGCATCCATCCGCCGCCCATGAACAGCGCGAAGCGCGCGTCGTGGATGAACACGGGCAGGTGGCGTGCAAAGTCCACGCTCAATCCGACGTAGAACGACGGGAAGGCGCCGCTGACCTTGGCATGCGTGTTCGCGCGTTCGTTGTCGCCGCAGTCGACGCCGGACCCGGTGTCGAGGCTACGACAGTAGTCGCCGGACGCGAAAAGACCCGAAACGGCAGCTCCGCCCTGCATGTGCAGCTCCCCCCACGGACTTTGCGGCGTGGCGCGCACATCGAAGCCGAGCTCGCCGCCGGTGTGGGTCATGCTGTACGACGCAGCCTTGTCCGACCCGCTTGCATGCGTGCCATACCCGACCACCGCAAACGCCACGCGATGGTCGCTGCCGAGCCAGTGGCGGTAGCGAAGCATCGGCTCGAAGTAGCCGTCGCTCTGCCCCCCGACCCAGCGCGCGCCGGCGGCCAGACCCTGGACGTGGATCAGCTCGTTGGGTTCGAACATGGCGGACCCTTGCTCCAGAACCGTCCCCTTGCCGTCCTGCTGCACCGCGGAGCTGAGGTAATAGCCGGGCACGGCCGCGGCCTGCGCTTCCACGTCCGCACGCTGCGCCGGCACTGCGTTCACGGCAGTCATGCCGGGCACCGGTCCGAGCGTCGTGCAACCGGCACCGGCGAGGAGTACCAGAACTGCGAAAGGAACTACGCGACCAGAAGTATTTGTCATCGACAGGGCGTTTTGCAATCGGCATGCCGGGCGGCAAATGGCGTGCGGGCAACGCCCACTCTGCGTGCGGCGTAGCACGAGCGCAACGCGCGTTGTGGCAGGGCCGGCACAGCTATTGGTACGTGCAGCCGCTCTGCACGCCCAGGTCGGCGCTGTCGTACGTCTCGAGACGGCCTCCACCGGCGCCGCAGTTCAGCTCCACGTCGATCGCGCCGTCCTTGGCGTAGATGTGGTCGAAGCCGTCTCCGCCGTAGACGCGATCCGCGCCCAGGCCGGCGTAGATCGTGTCGCTGCCGGTGTGGCCCCACAGCTCGTCGTCACCGTCGAGGCCCCAGACCTTGTCGTTGCCGTCGCGGGCCCAGATAACGTTGGCAGCGTTGTTGCCGTACAGCTCGTCGTCACCCGCCGCGCCTTCGAGCACCTCCAGGTCCGCGTCCGGAGAGAAGCGGGTCCACGAATTCTGACCGCAGTCATTTTTCCCTGTCGCGGGGTTGTAGCTCAGGGCCGCTCCGTGGAACGCGGTCATGGTGCTCGCGGGACCGGCGAGCTGCGCGCGGATCGGCAGCGAACCGGCGCGCGCGAAGCCGGCGATGTCGAACCCCGGACCGCCGCTGTAGAAGTGTCCGCCGCAGGGGTAGTCGGTCACGAGCTGGTCGTCGCCGCCCTGGCCGTACAGCTCGTCGCCGTCCTTGTTGCCGTTCACGGCCTCGCTGATCAGAGCGTCGTCGCCGTCCCCGCCGTAGAGCTTGTCGTTCCCGGTCTCCCCCGCGAGCATCACGTCCTCGCCGCGGCTTCCGGTGAG
This sequence comes from uncultured delta proteobacterium, assembly GCA_963826085.1. Classification (GTDB taxonomy): domain Bacteria; phylum Myxococcota_A; class Polyangia; order Polyangiales; family Polyangiaceae; genus CAWDXG01. Next base: position 2,811,633 of record CAWGVN010000001.1, read on the forward strand.
CACATCGTCGCCCGGTCCGCCGTCGATGACCGCAGTCATCACGTTGGGCCAACCGTTGGGGCTCATCGTGATGTGATCGTTGCCCGCGTCGCCCCACGCCACCACGTACGACAGCGTTGCGGGGATCGTGCACGTCACGACGCTGGGCTGCGCGTTCTTGCAGTTGGGCCCCGCATACAGCGTGGCGGCGTTGTTGGCGGTGACCGTGACGACGCCGCCGCCGGCGGACAGCGTGAGGTCGTCGTCACCCGTGCTGCCGAGCACGACGAGACCCACGTCGGTGATGTCCGAAGCTGTCGCCTTGCGCGCGTCCACGAAGACATAAGGCAACGAGAGCGGCGTGCTCTCGCAGGCGGCGTCGCAGGGCTTGCCGTTGCACGTGTCGGCGCCGTATCCGCCGTCGAACGTACCCGGTCCGGCAAAGTGATCGACGAACGGCGATCCGACGACTTCCTCGATGCCGAGCAGCGGCTCGGGCGTGCCGTCGCCCTGGGCCCGGCCCGCCTTCACGTTCGTCTGGCCGGTGACCTTGATCTCGGCGTATGTGTAGATTGGGTTCAAGTCGACGTCGACGCCGTCGACGCCAGGCGACTGCCCGGGTGGCGTCGCCGTGGCAAAGCTGGCGGTGTCGTAGCCGGCGCCACCGACGAACTCGTCGCGCCCGGTGTCGCCGCGCAGCCAGTCGTTGCCCGTACCGCCGTGCATGTGGTCGCTTCCGTGACCACCGATGATGAGGTCATCGCCGTCGTCGCCATAGAGTGTGTCGTCGAGGATCCCGCCGTAGATGCGGTCGTTGCCGCCCTCTCCGTGGATCGTGTCGCTGCCGCCACGGCCGAAGATCACGTCGTTGCCGCCGCCCGTCAGGTTGCCGTCGTCGCCGTAGATCGTGTCGTTTCCGCCCCCGCCGTCGATGTAGTCGTCGCCGGCGCCTCCGTAGATCGTGTCCTCGCCGTCGCCGCCGCACACGATGTCGTTGCCGCCCTTCGCGTGGATGGTGTCGTTGCCGGCGTAGCCGTAGATGAGATCGTTGCCGGTCGTGCCGACGAGGTTGTCGTCGCCGGGGGTGCCCTTGATCACGTTGTAGCCGGACGGCGGCGACACACACGGGTCCCAGCCAAAGTCCGCGGGCGGAAGCCCGGACACGGCCGTGCTGCCGCCCGGGTCGCACACCGGGGAGCCGGCGCTGCCGCCCGCGCCCGCACCGCCGCCCGCGCCCGCACCGCCGCCCGCGCCCGCACCGCCGCCCGCGCCCGCACCGCCGCCCGCGCCCGCGCTCGCCCCCGCACCCGCACCGCCTCCCGCACCCGCGCTGCCTCCCGCGCCGGAGCCCGAGCCGCCGCTTCCTCTGCCGCTGCCGCATCCGGCGGCAGCCGCCAACGCGAGCGAGACGAACCAGGGAAGAAGGCGACGCGCGGAATTCCTCACTTCGTCTTCACGATACGCCGGTGCGCCTTGTCGTGCACCTGGATCGTGCGATCGACGATCGCGTTTGCCACGGCGTGACGAGGGCAAGCGCGCGCAGCGCTTGCCCTCGGTCCATCAATCGGCGCCGTCCCCGTTGACGCAGGGCGATGCTAGGGCAAAGTGCAGAGCTGGGGCGCGTCCACCTTCACGAGCCTCTGGTTGACGCACACGCCAAGCGTGGACCCGTTGCAAGTGGGGAGCTTCCCAGCCACGCAATCGGCGTCGGGAGTTCCATCGGTGTAGACGCAGCCCTGGTGACCGTCCGGCGTCGCGCCGCACGTCCCGCCCATGCGCGAGCAGTCGTGGTAGCTGACCTGACCGGCAGCGTCGCATCCCAGTCGCACGTCGCCGTCGCAATGATCGGCGTGAGTGCCGTTTGCGGGGCAAGCCGTGAAGTGGCGGTCGGTGCAACCCGTGGCGCTCGACGGATCGCATTCGGCGAACGCCAGCGCGCAGTCACGCTTGATGATCTTGCTGCCTGCGGTGATGGTGGCGATCGTGCCCTGGCACGTGACCTGGGCGCCCGCGGGACCGCGGCAGCCGTCTTCCTGGCAGCTGATGTCGGGGTCGCGCCCGCTGCTGCACTTTGCCACGGCGGCGCAGTCACCCGCGTGCTGGTTCACGCATCCAACGTAGTACTCGGCGCGCTCGTTCTTGAACGTGAGGTCGCTCATCGGGATGGCGCGTTCCGCCGACCACGTCACGTTGGTCACGCACAGTGCGATGCCGTTCAGCCGGTCCTTCTGGGTGTACTTCGCGTCCGACATCGCGCAGGCCATGTCGGTCGCGCACGCCTGCACGATCTCCTGCGCCGTCAGCGCCGGCACCGAGGCCGGCTTGTCCGGAAAGGCTTCACTCGCGTTGTTCGCGACGGGGCCCACTGGATTCTGCGCGCTGCCGCCGGAGCCGCCGGTGCCACCGGCGTTGCCGTTGTCGCTCGCGTTCACGACGCAGCCGCTTGCGAGCAGCGCGATCCCCGCGAAGGTGATCAGTCCGAGCTTGTGGTGAAGAGGAGAAGAATGAGGACTGGAGAAGGTCATGGGATTCCTCCTAGCAGCGCGCGTGCCAACGCCGCATTGGGCAGGAAAGGCGCCCCCAATGGCAAGAAACACCGCAAGAAGCACTGGACAGAACGCTGTCGAAGGGCGCCGCAGTACGCGTGAGAACGCGGGCTCGCGGCGCGCGCATGGCACACTGGTCAGACCTGTGAAGGAACGTGTTGCATCCGAGCAACAGGTTGGGGGCGCGACGCGGATCGTGGCGCTAGCGAAGACGCGCTTCTGGAGCGGCGGAAGTAGCAGAATCAGCTGCGAATGCCGTATCTCTGCGAAGCGACGACGCTGGACGGGGCTGTTTTTCCAACGGTAGACTGGGAAACCCGGAGTTTTCCGAGCATGCCGGCTTCGTCGCAGTCTCCGTTGCTTGTTCTCGGGCGCTACGCGCTCTACGGCGAGATAGCGACGGGGGGCATGGCCACCGTGCACTACGGGCGGCTTCTGGGGTCCGCCGGCTTTTCCCGCACGGTCGCGATCAAGCGGCTGCATCCGCAGTTCGCCAAGGATCCGGAGTTCGTCCAGATGTTCCTCGACGAGGCGCGCCTTGCGGGACGCATCCGGCACCCGAACGTCGTGCCGACCCTCGACGTGATCGCCGAGGAGAGCGAGCTCTTTCTGGTGATGGAATTCGTGCAGGGCGAGTCGGTGGCGCGGCTCGTGCGCGCGGTCCTCGCGCGTCAGGAGCAGATCCCGCTGGACATCCTGTCGGCTATCGTCTGCGGGGCGCTGCACGGTCTGCACGCCGCGCACGAAGCCATGGACGAGCGCGGCAATCCGCTCCACGTGGTACATCGCGACGTGAGCCCGCAGAACATCATGGTCGGCGCCGACGGGGTTCCGCGAGTGCTCGACTTCGGCATAGCGAAGGCCGCCGGACACAGCCAGCACACGCGAGAGGGCCAGCTCAAGGGCAAGCTCGCGTACATGTCTCCCGAACAGCTACGCGCTGAACCCATCGATCGCCGCACCGACGTATTCGCCGCCGGCATCGTGCTGTGGGAGATGCTCACGCTGCGACGGCTCTTTGCCGGAGACAACGTCGGCACGATCGTCACCAGCGTACTTACAGATCCGGTGCCGGCGCCCAGCACGTTGGAACGGTACGTGCCGCGCAAGCTCGACAACATTGCGATGCGGGCACTCGAGCGCGACCCGAAACGGCGCTTCGAAAGCGCCCGGGCATTCGCGCTGGCGCTCGAGCAGTGCATCCCGATCGCGAGCCCGTCCAAGGTTTCAGAATGGGTGCAAGGGCTTGTCGGCGAGCTGCTGGCCGAACGCGCGCGGGCCGTTTCGGAAATCGAGAGCGCGTCCCTCGACGGCATCCAGGCGGTGCCCGCCGGTTCCATGCCCAGCATCCCGGACACCGGCCGGAGCGTGGCTTCGGTGCCAGCGGACGGCACGGCCTCGCAACTCTCGACCATCTCGGTGTCGACCGCGAAGCGCCCGGCGCGCTCCCCCGACGAGGCGCACCGCTTGCCGATCGCGCTGGGTGTCATCGGCGGTTTTGTCGCGGCCGCCGCGGTGCTCACGATCCTGCTTGTCAACCGCGGCAGCGCGGGACGTGCGACTGCGGCGCCCTCCGCCGCGGCGGCACCGGCGATCGCCACCGGCGGCAAGCGGGACGTCGAGCCAAAGCCGACGGCGAGCGTTCCGACCGCAGCGACGCCCGCCGCTGCAGTCAGCGCGGCGAAGCCGCCGGTAGAAGCCGGCAGCGGTAAGACTGGTGCGACAACGACGACGCCGCACAAGGCTGTGCCGTACAAACCGGCACCGCATCCCGTAGTCGGCACCAGCAAGCCGAAGTGCCGGATCGAGACCACCACGGACTCGAACGGCATCGAACATTTCGAGAAGGTGTGCCGATGAAGCGGACCGCATGGATCATCGTGGTTCTTGGCGGTTTTTGCGCAGCCAACGCTTTCGCGCAAGGTTCGTCGAAATCCGGCGAGGACCCGTGCCTCTCGACACCCGTGGAAGGGCAGAAGCTGCAGCGCGCCGGCAAGCTCCTCGAAGCGCGATCACGCTTCGAGGTGTGCGCGCGCGACACGTGTCCGGAGGTCGTGTCCCAGTCCTGCAAGCGCTGGCTCGCGCAAGTCGAGGCCGACCTACCCTCGGTGCAGTTCTCGGCGCGCGACCAGGACGGTCTGGACGTGTCGGACGTGGAAGTCTCGATCGACGGGAAACCCGCCATGACGCCTGGACCTGGCGCTGTCGATATCGATCCCGGCGAGCACACTTTCGTGTTCCGCCACCAGGGAAGTGTCAACGTCACGCGCCGGGTGGTGATCGACAAGGGCACCAAGAAGGTCGGCGTGTCCGTGATCTTTTCCCCCGCGCCCGCTCGGACGCCCGCGCCGTCGGCATCGAGGCCCCAGCAGCGCCGCGACACGGAACGGCAATCCGCCAGCGGCCCCAGCCGCCCGGTGCCCACGCTGTCCTGGGTGCTCGGCGGCATCGGGGTGGCGGGTCTGGCGAGCTTTGCGACGTTTGGAACGCTGGGCTTGGTCCAGCGCGGCGGCAGCAATTGTGCACAGAGCGCGCCGCACGGCACTTTCAACTCCTGCCAGAGCAGCGCGTTTACCAAGTTTCGCGTCGCGGACATCTTGCTGGGCGTTGCTGTGGTCGGGCTGGGCGCCGCGACCTGGGTGTACCTGAAGCGCCCAACCATCTACGAGCGTTCGACTGCATTCGCAGTCGGCGTGGCGCCGACGGCGCACGGCGCGATCGCTGCCGTCGGCGCAACTTTCTGAGTCCTCTCCATGCTTCGCAAATCCGCTTTGATGCTGACGGTCGCAGTGGCACTCCTGGCGCTGGTGCACTGCGAGGTAGCTTTCCCGAAGGAGACCTACAAGGGCACGACGGCCGGCGGGGGAGCGGGAGGAGCGGGAGCAACCGGAGGAACCGGAGCAACCGGAGGAACGGGAGGAACAAGCGGCACTGGCGGCGGCACGAACAACTGCTTTCCCTCGCCAGAGCAGAAGTTCTGCGGCGCCCAGAGTTGCCCGTTGAAGACGGACCCGATGCACGGCTGCGCGCAGCCGTCCTGCGCTGCGTGCGAGTTGCCAGATGCGGTCGCCAAGTGCGGGGCGGACGGCGCCTGCGCCATCGCGAGCTGTGATGCCGGGTTCGAAGACTGCGACGGAAACAGGTTCAGCGGCTGCGAGGTCAACGCGAACAGCGACCCACACAACTGCTCTGCATGTGGACACGACTGCTTTACCCCGGGCAGCACCACGAACTGGGTGTGCAACCAGGGAAAGTGCGAGATTTCGCCCTGCGCGATCGGCACGGGCGACTGCAACCAGAACCCCTCCGACAAGTGCGAGACCAACCTCGACACCGACCCCAACAACTGCGGCTACTGCGGCCACGTGTGCAACATCCCGCACGCAACCGCAGCGTGCGTAGGCGGCAAATGCACCATTGATCACTGCGATCCAGGGTGGGCCGCCTGCAATACCGATCCAAACGATGGCTGCGAGCGGGACATCGCGACGGATCCGACCCACTGTGGCAGCTGCACCGGCAAGTGCTCGAGCAACAACGGGTTGGCCGCCTGCAGCTCTGGCACGTGCCAGATCGTCTGCAACGCCGGCTTTGGCGACTGCGACGGGAACGTCAACAACGGCTGCGAGACGAACCTCTCCACGGATCCAAGCCACTGCGGCGCCTGCTCCACCGCTTGCAGCCCGAACCACTCCACCCCGACGTGCGCGTCGGGGCAGTGCACGTTGAACTGCGCGGCCGGCTACCAGAACTGCAACGGGCAGCAGAACGACGGCTGCGAAGCCAGCCTTTCTGCGCCAACCACCTGCGGCAGTTGCAGCAACGACTGCACGACGAAGATCCAGCACGCGACGGCGTCCTGTTCCGCAGGCGCATGCGCCTACGCGGGGAGCTGCGACAGCGGCTGGGGCGACTGCAGCGGCGGCCCGGCCGACGGCTGCGAGACGTCCCTCACCACGGTGTCCAACTGCGGCAACTGCGGCAACGACTGTTCGAGCAGTGTCCAGCACGCAACACCGACATGTGCAAGCGGCTCATGCTCCTATACGGTATGCAGCAGCGGCTGGGGCGACTGCGACCAAGACAGGTCCAACGGCTGCGAGGCGGATCTCACCTCCGACACGACTTGCGGCGACTGCGCTACGTCGTGCTCAGGGGCAAAGCACTGCGCAAACGGTTCGTGCAAGTAGTGCGGTCTGGTCGGGCGCCTCCAGCCACTTTCCCCAAGTTGGCATCCCCCGCTCGTACCGGGCTCGGTTGCGCCGCTGCGTCCGCTTGACGATCCGCCGGTCCCGCTTGTGCAATAGTCGACGCGGATGGAGATGCGTCGCCGTGTCCGGCTTCCGTTGCAGGTCGGCGTGTCCTCGCTCTGGGGCCTGACGGGCGCGGCCGCCACGCTGCTGCCGGCTGTGGCGATGAGCGTGGTGGGCATCGTCTTCTATCTGTCGGACGAGCGCACGCAGCGGAGCTACCCGCCCTGGGTACAGGCTGTCGCGCTGGCGTCCCTGTCTGCCATTCTGCTTCTGCCGTACGCGCTGGGGCGGGCGACCTCGGCGCTGCGCGAGCGGCCGAGCGACGTGCTGCTTTCGGCGGAGGGACTCCGCGTCGACGGAGGATCCTTCGATGGACTGTTCCTGACGTGGGAGTCCATCGATGCCGGCGCGTCCCGCATCGAGGTGGAACACAGGAAGGGGCGTTCCCTGGCCCGGATCGCCATGAACCTGCCGTCGTTCATGGCATACGTGATCCTGGGGACGTGCCTCGCCGTTCCCATCTGGCTGATCGACAGCACCATCGCCCGGGGAAAGCTGGCGGCGGGCATCCAGCGTGTCTTCTCCCGCCTGATCGGACCTGGGGTGTACGACCTATGGCGCCTGGAGGTGGCAACCGACGACGGAGGGCACGTCCTGCTCGCTACCGCGGAGCGCCCGCTCGACCGCGACTCATTGCAGGCCTTGCTGGATTCGATTCGCGGTCTCGCGAGCCTGGGGACGAACCCGACTGCCGACGACAAACCCGTGCCGCGCGACATCGAGGTCCTCCGCTGCCCGGCGTGCGGCGCTCCAGCCGCACCAAAGGACGCGGGAACGGTGCCCTGTGCGTATTGCGGAGCGACTATCGACGTTCCACAGGAGCTGCGCGAGCGGCTCGAAGCACTCTCGGCGATCGCAGAGCGGCCGGGGATCGTGGCGATGGTGCAGCGGCTGCTGGAGCAACCGGGAGCGCGCGTGGTTTCGGCGCGCATGCTCGTCGGCGCCGTCGTGATGTTCCTCGCCTGGCCCATCGCGTTCGGCGTCGCGGCCTGGTTGCAGGCCGGACAGGTGTTGGTGTTGCAGAACGCGACGCTCCTCGCCGCGTTCGCCATCGCGGCGATCCTGGGAGTGCACCTCGCCCTCAGGGCCGGTCTGACCGATCGGCAGGCACTAAGACTGGTGACTCTCGACCTCGGCGCGCGTCCGCCGCCGCGCCCCGACGCGCCTCCCGAGTGTCACGCCTGCGGCGCGCCCCTCGCGGTCGGCGACGACCAGCTCGTCGCGCGCTGCGTCTACTGCAGCACGGACAACGTGATCGGCATCGACGTGCGACGCGAAGCCAGGCCTCTCGGAGCGGCGCGCGTCTCCCTCGAGGATGCACTCGGCAAGCGGACGCGCCAACGATGGCTGTGGCGCTCGCTCGCAATGGGAGTAGTTCCGCTGGTTGTGATTGCGGGCTGGGCGCTCGGCGCGGCAACACAGTACCTCGTCGATCCGCTGCAGCTCTCGAGGGACGAGTGCAACGGCGGCGAGATGGCTCGCTGCGCGGAGCTCGGCTTCCACTACGACATCGGCCTCGGAGTGCCGGTGAACGCGGACAAGGCGATCGAGCTCTACCGCCGAGCGTGCGATGGCGGCTACGGGCTCTCCTGCGGCAGCCTCGCGCACAAGCTCGCCAAGGGCTGGGGCGTGCCGCGCGACCCCGCCGGAGCGGCACGCGCTCTGGCGCAGGGCTGCAACCTCGGACAGGGCGACCTGTGCGAAGAGCTCGGGCGCGCCTACCAGAAGGGCGACGGCGTTCCCCGGAACAAGGCGCGGGCACTCGAGCTCTTCCACAAGGCCTGCACGCGATTCGACGCCGCGGCGTGCAAGGAAGAGAAGGCGCTCGCCGGGCCGTGACCATGACGTCGTACGGGCACACGGATCGACAACAGGCCAAGCTCGGCCATTTTCGACAGGATCGTGCGCTGGACGTTCTGCGCGGTGACGCGCGTCAGTCCCAGGTCTTGAGCTCGCCGAGGATGAGCGAATAGCGGCGCAGGATGCGCTCGCGCTCGAGGCTGAAGGCGACCATCGCCGCCACCAGACAGAGACCGAGAGCGGTCAGGAACAGCGCGCCGAGCGGCCGGCTCATGAGGCCGTAGCGCACCAGGTTCAGCAGCAGATCGCCAGCGAGGAACGCGACGCCCAGCGTGAGATAGACGCGGACGCGCAGCATCGCGCCGGCTACGGCGCCCGCAACGCATATCAGCGGCACGAGCAGGAGCGAGCGTACTGGGTCCAGGCGCGACAGGGCGGTGCCGACAGCAAGGCCGTAGATGCACAGGAGCACCAGCGTGCGCAGGCCGTTGCGCCCCGAGGTGCCGAGCTCGTCGGAATAGGTGTGGACGAGGAACAAAAGGGAGAGCGCGACAGGGATGCCGTACGCGAGCGGATCGCCGACGCCCGCACCGGCGAATGCGATAGTGACCGCGCCATTCGCGAACAGCGCGGCGGGCACGCGCAGGTGTTTGTCGGGCGCGACCTCCGACATGGCCCCGAAGTGCACGGCGGCGAGAGCCGCGCTCACGGTGGCGCCCGCGGAACCGAGCCGGACCAGCAGCGGAACGAGCAACACCGGCCACAGCCGCGCAAACGCAGCGAGTGGGCGGGTCGCGACGGACTCGGGCGCAGTCCGTCCGAGCCAGAACGCAGCGTGCGCCGCCACCAGCAGCACCGCCACGTCGAGACCCGCACCGGAACCGGTGACGAGCTGCCAACGCATGAGCGTCCACGAGATCGGCGCCGCGAGCCCCGCGACGTAGAGCATCCAGACCTGCTCCTCGACCAGACCGATGCGTACAAGCGACACGACACCGAGCGCCAGCGTGCCGAGCGCCACCAGGGCGATGGGTTCTGGCGTTCCCGGGGAGGCCGTCAGGACGATCGACGCGGCCCCCTCTACCATCGCCAGCAGCACGGCGGCGCGCCCAACGCCCGCGAAGGACCGGAAGCCGGAGAGGACGACAGCGCCTCCCAACATGCCCGCGCCAAGCAAGGCGAACACGCTCTCGGCGGGATAGCGGCCCGTCGACGTCGCGATCGCGGTCCACAGGATAGCGAGCTGGAGCGCGGCAAGGGCCGAAGCGGCCGTCCATGTGGCGAGCCTCCGGGTGCGGCGGGCAGTCCAGGCTGCACCGAGGATCAGCGCCAGGGCCAGCATGCTGCCGCACAGCTCGAGTCGGTCGAAGCGGCCGCGCGACAGCACGACGGCAACGCCTGCGACGGCGACGGGCCAGCCGAGCCCCGGCGCGCGCCCGAACAGCTTGCGTCTTCGCGCGTCCGCCAAACCAAGCGCCAGGGCAACCAGCGCCAACGGCGCCGAAGGGCCGCCAAGACCGCACACGCCCCAGACGAGGGCCGGTAGCGCCACGACCAGCAGCACGGAGAGGTGAAAGCCGTCGGTGCGGCGGCGCCCATCGTGGAGCGCGGCAAGCGAGAGCAGCGCGGCGACGACGGCCCAACGCGGGTCGCCGGCGGGAATGCCGCAACCCATCAACAGCACGGCGACGGCGGGCGGGATTGCCGAGAGCAGGGCGAGGGAAAATGCGATGCCGCGGGCGTGCTGGCCGAGCCAGCTCGCGCCGCCGAAACGTGCTGCGCCGGACCACGCGAGGCTCGCTGCTGCAAGCGCTGCGAAATGGATCCACATGCGGTCTTCGAACCCTAGCGGCACGACGGCTTCGATGAGAAAAGCAAGCGCGGCGACGGCCGCGATAGCGAGCACGGTCATCACGGTCCCAGCCCGTCCGGGTTTCTCGGCGTGGTAGACGCCGATGGCCACGGCGGCGTAGAGGACCGCGCCCGCCGCGGCCGCGAACCCCCACCACGACGCTTGGGGCAGCCCGGGCTGGCTCTGGAGCAGCGAGCCGGCCAAACCACATGTCGCGACGGCAAGCGACGCGGCTCGCACGGCCCGCGCCTTGGGCACGTCGCGGCGGAACACCGTCACCGCCAGCGCAATGCACGCCACGGCTGCGAGCACGGGCGTGGTCGAGCCCGGCAGGATCGTCTCGACAAGCGACGCCACGGCGGCGGCCACGCCCAGCGTTGCGATAAACGCGAGCAACACGCCGCGTGCCAGCCAAGCCGCCGCTACAAGAAGCAGCGCCGCGTAGAGGGGCGCCCACAGCGGGAACAGCATTGCGCCGAGCGCCAGCGCAGCCGTCGCCGCCAGCGCGACGCCGCTGAACGCGGGCGCGAGCGGGCGGCGCCAGGCGACGAGGAGCGCGGCCGCAGCGTGCAGCGAGAGCGCCAGCAAGGTGAGCCGGGCATCCTCGAAGTAGATGCCGAGCGCGAGCGCGCTGGCCACGAGCAGCATCTGCGCAGCGTGCGCTGGATAGTCGCGGCGGAGCAGCCGCGCCAGCCCCATCGCGCCCGCGGCGTACAGCGGCCACGTGAACAGGATGGGTCGCAGATCGGCCGTTGACGTCGCGCCAAGCGCGGCGGCAACGGCGCCGACAACAAGACAGAAACCGGACAGGTCGCGACCCAGATCCGGTCGGCGACGGCGGAACGCCGCAACGGCGAGCGCCGCAAGCAGCCCGAGGTACGGCGCGAACACCAACCCGTAGTACGCGACAGGCAAGGGCTGGTCGGCGTACCCAAGCGCGCCGGCAGCCCAGCTCTCTACTAGTCGCATCAAGCCGAGGAACGGCGAGGGCAGGAAGAAGTAGGCGAACAAGCCGGCGCCCGCGGCGATCCACGTCATGATCCGCCGACCGTGAAGCCACGCGGCGCGCGCAAATACCCAGGTGGCGATCGTCGCCGAGCCCATCACGGCGATGCGAGCGCCCAGGTCGAAGTAGCCCTGCTGGAAGAGGCCGGCGAGGCTGGCTGCGAACGCCAGCGCCACCACGGCGTGCAGTGAGAGGCCGATGGCGGTGAGCCGGGGCTCGCCGCCGGCACGCAACCTGAGGCGATGATCGCACAGGACAAGCAGCGCGCCGACGGCCGCGACCAGCGGCGCGTAGCTGGTCGGTGGAATGTCGAGCGTCGCTGCGACACGCACGACGAGCACGGCGAACGCCAGGAGCAGGCTCGCGCCGCCGAAGATCACGCTCATCCTGAGGTTCACCCGCTTCGAGCCGTTCAAGAGCCCGCGCGCCAGCGCCGCGAAGGCGAAAGCGAGCACGAGGAGCCCGGCCCACGGCGCGCCGTACGCCGGAAGCAGAGGCGCGAGCAACGTCGCAAAGCAGAGGCCCGCCGTCGTCTCGACCACGGAAGAAATCGCGGCCCGTTCGTACAGACCCGTCATCACCGCGACCATGGCGGCCTGCACGCCGATTGTCCCCGCAAAGACCATCGCAACGACGACGGGGTGCGCCGACAAGAGCACGCACAGCTCGCCGGCGGCGACGCTCCCAAGCGGCAGGAGCGCGGTGGCGAAGGCAAACAGGGTCCGGCCGACGCCGTGCGCGTCGCGGCGACGACCAACGACGTAACCCGTCAGGAAGAAAAGCGCCGCGTACGCGTGCAGCGCACCGGCGATCACCACATGGAGCAGGACGCTGTCCAGGTCGTCCCAGACGAGGCCAAGGAAATAGAGCGATCCGAACACGACCAGAAGCCAGCCGGCGATCCACAACGCGTTTTCGTAGAGAAACGGACGGACGTACCTCGACCAGCGGTCCTCCCGGTCGAGCACCGCGACGGCGGGATGCGGCTCGGGAGGTTCAGGCGGGAACGATGCGACATCCCGTGCCGTCTCGCTGATCGCCGGCCACACGCGCTCTTCGCGTTCAGCCGGCAGGGCGCGCGCCGCGACCGCCGCCTGCTGCTCGGCGCGTGCGGTTTCCTCGACGTGCCGTTCGACTTCTTTGTGCAGCGCGGCTTCCCGCTCCAGATCCGCTTCGAATCGATCCTCGGGCACCGGCGCGTAGAGCCGCACGATGCGTTCGTGCGTCACCTCGTCGATCAACCCCATCGCGTGCCATCGCGACAGCTCTTCGAGCAGGTATCCCACACGCTCCGTGACGGGCATGTGCCCGGACACAAGCAGCAGGCGTGCCAGCGGATCGGAGACGCAAAGCAGCGGAAGCTGGTGGGACCAGCGCGAAGCGTTCGCGCCATGGCGCGTATGCGCCGCCGCACCGGTGCGTCACAGCGAAAGTCGCATCTCCAGCGATACGCCGCCGACGCGATTGCCGATTTCGCGCGTGACGGCGAACCCGGAGCGCTCGTACAAGCGGCGCGCGCGATTCTCGCGCCGCACCGAGAGCACCAGTGCGGGATAGGAGCCGCGGGCCCGCTCGATGAGCGCGCCGAGCAGCGCCGCGCCTACGCCGGAGCCGCGCTCGGTGGGGAGCACGGCGATGGAGATTTCCGGCACCTCCGCATTGGCGAGCTTCATGGCGTGCTCGGCGGGTCCGCCGAGCCGGTGCCAGGCGGCTCCTATGCGCGCGCCGTCGCGCCACGCCACGAAGCCGGAGTCGCCGGGGCGACCCCAGCCCTGGACGTAGGTCGCGAGGTACGGGTCTTCCTGGGCCGTGGCGACGGCGTCCAGGCCAGCATTCGACATGGATGCGGCGTACGTGAGCATCAACCACAGGAACGGGACGTCCGCGGCCGTGACTTCCTCGAGCAGGAGCTCTGACTCGCCGGACACGCGCGAAACCTAGCGCGCAGCGCGGAGCGCCGCCTCGACGTCCGCGGAGTGCCTGGAGAGATCAAGCGATTCACAGGAAACGTAGTCGCCGACGCGCACCACCTGCTCAGGAGGTGAACGGAACGGCACCTCCGGAGCGGACAGCGTGATGCGACCCGCCCAGGGGACGAGGTGCGCGGGGGACGCGCCCGGCTTGCCCACGATCGCGACCACCGCGCAGCCGTGATCCGCGCGCGTGACCAGCGCCCCGATCCGCGTCGCCTTGCAGCCGCTTCGGGGGCACGCGCGTTCTGGTTCGGGGCGCACGTCGACCTGCCCGCCGCCCTTCCTCGCGATGCGCGCCAGCTCGGCCTGCACGTCGCCGGCAATCTTCTTCAGTGAAGCGTCAGGCGGAGGGCTTCCGCTCGGCTGCACAATGCGCGGCCACAGCACGACGACCCCGCCCGCGCTGCCGACAGAACGGCTGATCTCGGGCGCATCCCTGGACGAAGGACCAGCGGCTGGCGGGCTCATCGCAGGCGGAGCTTGTCCCACGGTCTGGATCGGCGGGGGCGAATACGCTGTCTCGGTACCCGTGCGTCCATCGGTAAGCGGCGCGTCGTCCGCCGTATCTGGTCGGTTCTGCGAGCCGCCGCATCCCACCGCAACGAGCGCAAGCGCGATCACCCAGCTTTCCATACGCATCTTGCGGGCAATGATACCAGCTCCGGCAATTGGCGCGGGGACGCTCGGCGTGACAGGCTTTCATGGTGCGGGGGCCCTTGCTTATTCTCGGCGGCCTGCTTTTCGTCGCATGTCAATGCGGGAACCCGGGGTGCGACACGGGGCCCTCCAACAGCAGCGGGTGCGACTTCAGGTACCGCGCGGATGGCGGAGGCTACGGCGGGTACGGCGCCTACGGCGGCTCGGGCGCCTACGGCGGCTCGGGCGCCTACGGCGGCTTCGGCGCGTGCCCGTTTGGATTCGCTTCCTGCAAGCCGGACGACAAGTGCACTACCGATCTGCGCACCGACTCGAACTGTGGCGAGTGCGGCAACGTGTGCAAGCTGGCGAACTGCACGAAGGGCGCTTGTGGCGCGAAGTGGCTGCTCTACGCCGTCAACGGTAGCGACGTCACGGCGCTGCTGGCCGCGAACAATCGCCTCTACTTCGCGGAATCGTCCAATCCTTCGAGAATTGCCTTTCTCGAGAACACCACGGTTACCGATCTCGCCAAGGTCAACGGCGCGCTGGGCGTGAGCGAGCTCGCACACGGTGGGGGGCGTGTCTTTGCCCTGGAGCCCGCCCACGATGACGTGCTGGCGATGGACGATGTTCCCGGCTCGGCGCTCGCGCCCCTCGTTTCGCTGGACGGCCACGCGGAAGCGCTCGTCGCAGACGACTCGTATGCCTACGTCGCATCGACGCGGTCGTACGTGGCCGACGCCGGTCTCGACGCGTCGTTCACGGAAGCGGGCGTGCTGGAAGCCGGAGTGGACGCGTCGACCGATGCATCGTACGACGCGTCCTTTGACTCTCCGTCCGACGCGATTACGGCGTCCGACGCGGCGAGCAGCACCGACGCCGCTGCGGATGCGACGCTGGAAAGCAGCTTGCCCGGCCCGGACGCCTCGCTCGGCGCCGACGCGTCTACCAACCTGGACGCCGCGTACGACGCAGACGCCTGGTACGACGCCGCCACGGACGCGACCGATGCGCAGGGCGCGGCACACTCCGTCGGGCGCGTGGAGCGCGTGCCCGTCGGCGGCGGCGCCGCCGGGACCGTGATCGTCGAACCGGGGCGCGCGCGCTCGCTGGCTCTGGCGAAGGGCACGCTGTTCGTCGGATACGCCGGCCCGGGCCGCCTCTACGCCATCGACACGACCACGCTCGGAGCCACTCTGGTCGCCGAGGGCGACTTCGATCCGGCGCGCATCGCCGTGACGGACACAACGGCCTACGCCGCCGACAAGGCCGGACAGCGCGTGCTGTCGATCAAGCTCTCCGACGGCGTGGTCCAGGTCGTCACCCAGACTCCCAGCGCGCCGTACGACGTGCGCGCCGACGGCGGACAGCTGTGGTTCACGACAGCCGACCCCGGACAACTGTACGCATGGCAGCCCCCGGGCACCGCTTTCATCGCCGGTCTGCTACGCCCGCGCACGCCGATCGCCCTCGATCCCCAGTACCTCTACTGGTCGTCTCCCGGTACCGGCATCCTGCGGGTAGCGCGCTGACGGCGCCCCCTCCTGTGTTACGCTGGGTAGCCTGCGCAGGAGCGCCTCTACGTGGCCTGGTTCACCCCTGATTGGTCGGACGACAACGTCACACGGACGCTGGAGCTTCCGCAGCCGGCGTCCAACGATTCAGAGTGGACCGCCCCGACGCTCGAGATCTTGAACGAGGACACGCGGAGCGACTGGGCGGTGACCATGCCCCGACCGGTACCGCCGGTGCCCTCACCGCTTCCGCTGCCGCGCGTCGCGCTGCCGTCGCGCATACCGGTGCCGCCCATCTCGCCTTTCCCACGCGTCGCGCCTCCGCCACGCAAAGGCGCGTTGCCCCGGATGGCGCCGCTGCCTCGACCGGCGCCGCTTCCACGCAGCGCACCTCCTCCGCCGCCGGTACGCTCGTCCTCAGCGGCGCTTCCGCCACCGGCACCGCTGTCTCGAGGACCGCTGCGCTCGGCTCCGCCGCCCGCACCTTCGCGGCCTCCGATGCGTTCGGTGCCGCCGCCCGCCGCTTCGCGGCCTTCGATGCGCTCGGTGCCGCCGCCGCCCGCCGCTTCGCGGCCCTCGATGCGCTCGGTGCCGCCGCCGCCCGCCGCTTCGCGGCCCTCGATGCGCTCGGTGCCGCCGCCGCCCGCCGCTTCGCGGCCTTCGATGCGCTCGGTGCCGCCGCCAGCAGCACCATCGCGGCCTCCGATGCGGTCCGTCCCGCCGCTGTCTCCGCCGCCGAAGCCCCCGTCTTCGCCGCCTCCCCCCGCAGCGTTGCCGCCCATGCCGGCGTTTTCGCAGCAGGCCGAGCCGCACTTCCCTCCCCCCTCACAGCGGGCTGCTGTCGAGCCGGCGGTCGTCGTGCAGAGCGCGCCGGTCACCTCGTTCAGCGTCAAGGCGGGGCCGACGGAGCCCCCGTCCAACTTCGCGCATGCGTCGAGCCCGCCGCCTCCGGCGTTCAGCATCCAACAGGGCCCCACGTCGCCGCCGGCGCACGCCGTGCACGCTTCAGCCCCGCCGCCGGCGCAACCTCTGTTCGAGCTCCCGGCTCCGACGGCGCGGAAACTGCGCCTGTCGAACTCCGCGCTGGTGTTCATCGCGTTCTATCTGGTCGCAGCGGCGGTGCTGGTGATCGTGCTGCTCGCGCGGCACACATCCGGCTTGGCGCCGACCGTCACGGCGACGGACATGCAGAGGCAGCCGCTCAGCATTGCGTCCGTGTTCGTCGATGGCCACGAGGTGTGCGGCGCTTTGCCCTGCGAGCTCCCCGACACCAGCGGAACCCACTGGGTGTCGATCCGCGCGACCGGGTATGTCGCTCCCGAGCCCGTGGAAGTGACCGGCAACGTCCCGGTCCATTTCACACTGCGGCGCATCGGCGCTGCCGCACCCGTCGCTGCCTCGTCGCCGGCCGCGGCGACGACGCCCGCAGCCACGGCGTCGGCGGAGCCTGCGCCGTCCGCCGGCGAGGCCGCGCCCGCGACGTCCTCGGCACCCGCCGCCGAGGAGACGGCGGCTCCGCAGCATGTGTGGCACGGCCCCGCAAGGCTCAGTTTCTTCTCGAATCCTTCGTCGCTGGTCCTGCTCGACGGTCGTCCCCTGGGGCGAACGCCACGAACAGGCGTCACGGTTTCGCCGGGGCACCACAGCGTGCTGTTCGTGCGCGGCAGCCAGCGGGTCGCGCGCGGGACCTGGGCCACGGCCGGCCGCACTGTGGGCGTTTCCGCTCATTTCTAGCGGTAACCGTTCCCCCGCCCCGCGCATACGTCTCGGAGATGAGGCTTGATCTGCGCCTGGGCTTTCTGAACTGGTTCCTCGGCATCCTGGCGATGACCGCGCTGGTAGCGTGCGGCTCCTCGTCGCCGGCTTCGCACGCCGCCCCGAAAGGCGACGGCGGGACGGCGCTCGGCGCGCCGATCCCGATCGCCGGGGACCCGGTAGGCTCGGCGATCCCCGTCACCGCGCCACCGCCGGTAGCGCGAACCTACAAGAATCCCGTCCAGCTCACGCCGCCGGACCAGCGCAAGCCCGCACCCGCCTCCGGTCTGACGAAAGTCGGCGGGTGGCTCAACACGACGCGCGCCTTCACCGGCGACGAGCTCAAGGGACGCATCCTCGTCATCGATTTCTGGACGGCCGGCTGCATCAATTGCATCCACGTCGCCGCCACGCTGGAGAAGTTCTCCAACGAGCACGAGAACGACCCCGTGCTCGTGATCGGCGTGCACGCGCAGAAGTTCACGGCCGATGCACCGCCCGACGTCGTGCGCGCGCAGATGATCGAAATGGGTGTCACGCACCCCGTGACGATCGACGCCAAGCACCAGGAGCTGCACGACTGGGGCGTTCCGGCGTGGCCGACGCTGTTCATAATCGACGCGCACGGCCGCATCATCAAAGAGCTCACAGGCGAGCCGACGCTCCAGACGCTCGACGACCTCGTGGAGTCTGCGCTCTACGAGCAGGCACAGGAAGGCGGGCTGGCCACCACGGCGCTGACCTTCCTCGGCCGCGAGAAGGACGCCGCCACTCCGCTCGCCAGCCCGGAGAAGATCATCGCCACGCCGAGCGGCTACGCGATCGCCGACACCGGACACAACCGCGTGGTGTTGACAGATCCCACGGGCGCGATGACGGACGTGATCGGCGACGGAACGGACGGCACAGCCGATGGCCCGTACGCGACGGCACGCTTTTCCGGCCCGAAGGGCCTGGCGCTGATGGGCACCACCCTGTACGTCGCCGACACGCAGAACCACCTGCTGCGCGCCGTCGACCTGACCGCCAAGACCGTGAGCACGGTCGCCGGCACCGGTGTGCGCGGAAAGATCCTCGCCGGCAGCGGCAAAGCGCTCGAGACGGCGCTCGCCTCGCCGTGGGACCTGCTGCCGGTGAACGGCACGCTCTACATCGCGAACGCCGGCACGCACCAGATCGCGAGCTACGACCCCACCGCCATGACCATCTCGGCGTTTGCCGGCACCGGCGGCGAGGGGTTGCTGGACGGAGCCGCTGCCGACGCGGATTTCGCGCAGCCGAGCGGCCTCGCTACGGACGGCACGTCGCTCTATGTCGCCGACGCCGAGTCGTCGAGCATCCGCCAAGTCGATCTAGCAACGGGCAACGTGACGACGCTGGTCGGCCAGGGCCTGTTCAAGTGGGGAACCACCGACGGCCCGGCCGCCACCGCGCTCCTGCAGCACGACCAGGGACTGGCGATCGACGGCAGCACGCTGTACATCGCCGATACCTACAACTCGAGGATCAGGGCCCTGGACCTGACGTCGCAGGTCGTGTCGACCGTCGCCGGGACGGAGACGCCGCCGCCGCTGTTCTACCCCGGCGGGCTTGCGGTCATGACGCCGAGTGGCGGCCCGACGAAGCTGCTCGTGGCCGATACCGACCACGACCAGATCGTGATCGTCGATCCCAGCGGGACACCCGCGCCGCAGCCGTGGCCGATCTCCGGGCTATCTGCGCCCTGACGGCTACGCCGGGATGGGCGGCTCGATGCACACGCCGACCTCGAGCAGCACGTACATCAGCGCGACTTCCTGCGGCAGCAAGGGCGAGCTGACCGACGCGTTGCCGGCTTCCGTGTGGTAGGTGCTGAACAGCACGCGGCCGCAGGAGCGTGGGAAGCTCACGGTGGTCGGCTTGTCGCCGTAACCCGGGACGGCGCCCTGCACCCACACCTTGGGCGTGACGGTGACCGGGTTGCCGTCGAGGTCGGTGGTCTGTACCGGGTTCACCTTGTCGACGACGGTCCAGCTCTGCTTGACCTGGAACGAGTTCACGTTCACCCCCGCGGCGGAGAGCCAGGCCTTCATGTCCGGATCCATCACGGTGGCGTTGGCGTCGTATTCGCTGGAAAGGCACGCCGAACCGATCGCGCTCGTTTCCTGCGCCCAGTCGAGATAGCCGGGGAACGGCTGGCGCACGTAGTCGTACGAATAGTCGGTGACGTACAGCTTGCCGCCGGCAGCCACGAACTTCTGGATGTTCTGCTGCACGGTCGAGTCACCCGACGTGAAGTCGTTGCAGGTGGTGCCGTCGCTACCCGAACAAGGCAGAAACACGATGTGGTACTGCGACAAACGACTGTAGTCGGACAGGAAAGCCTGGCGACTGTCCTTGATGATGTCGAATGAAGCCGTGCCCGGCTTCACCTGCACGCCGAGGTTGAACGGCCCCGGCTGGAGCTGGCCCAGCCCGAACTTGGCAAGCGACACCTCGATGGCGTCCCACTGTCCCTGCAGCACCGCCATCTTCGGGATCTCGTCGTGGACGGACAGGTCCGTCTTCTTCGGAAGCGTGCTGTCGTCCTTGGGCACGTTCACCGTGCCCTTGGTGACGTTGATCGCGCGAACCCGGCGGAACTGTCCCTTCTCCACCACGAGCTGGAACTTGCCGGTCGAGTACGCGCCCAGGTCGAAGCTACCGTCGGCATTCGAGAAGGTGTAGGGCGTGCCCTTTTGAAGCTTCACGCAGCGATCGCAGAACACGTGATCGGGAAACGGCGCCGGAGCGGATCCGGTGAGGTAGACGAGCGCACCCGAGATCGGCAACACGCCCTGCGGCGAGTAGACCTTGCCCTTCAGATGAGCGACCGCGGGCGGCGCATTCGCGTCGCCGGCGCCACCATCGAGCGAGACGCCGCCGCCCGTTCCGGCGCTGGCCCCCGAACCGCCGGAGCCACCCGACGCGGCCGAGCCGCCGCTGCCGTTGTTCTTGTTGCTCCCCCCGGAAGCAGAGCAGGCCACAGCGACGGCGAGCACGAGCGAAAGCGAAAGGACCAGGCGCAGTGTCGTCTTCACGGCGCTAACTGGATGACACATCCACTGCGCTGCGAATACCCCTCCGGCTGCGATCCATCACGACGCGCCGCAACATCGCTCGACGCATCGCATCACCACTCGCTCAGGGAGCGAGGCCCGGCAGCTTCGGAAGACTGTTGAGCCCGGCCTGCAGGAGCTCGGCGGGAGTGAGCTGGCCCTTGATGCTGAACGGCACGTCGACGTTCAGACTCTTGCCGCCCACGGTGGCCTTCCCGTCGAAGCTGTAGGGCACGGGCTTTCCCGACACCGCGTACGGCACGAGCTGGCTGATGTTCTGCCACGACACGCTCAGGTCGCTGGCGACGCGCTGCGTGCCGTTCGCGGGGATCGACACACCGCTCGGCACCGTGGTGGAGCCCATGTCGATGTTGCCGGCCACCGTGAGCTTGCCGGACACCGAGCGGACGATGAGCGGAAAGCCGTTCGGGTTGTGCACGTCGAACTGCGCGTGGAGCACCAGCGCCGTCGGGCTAATCGACTTCACCTCCGCCGAGTGCGGCGTGATGGTCGGCGGCTTCGGCGTTGAACAGGCAACCAGAAGCACCGCTGCAAGGAGAGCCAGGAGGAGACGTCGCATCGGGGAATCATGCGTCCGGACACGGGGCACGGCAATCAGGTTCGAGCGCGCCGCGTGATGGACTATCCTGGGCTCCAGCCATGACGCCGGAGGGTTTCCGGGAACCGGACATGTGGGCGCCGCTCGCGCTGGAGGAGCGGCTGCAAGCGCTGCCGCCGGCGGCCAGCGTGAAGGGCATGTTCCTGTCGAACATCGCCGACCTCGTGGAACAGCGCTCGGGAGAGCGACCGGGCCGGCCGCGCTACGTCGCCTTCAAGAGCTACCCGCTGCGCGAGATGATCGAGCTCTTACCCCAGGCGGCCGAGCTCGCCTATCCGGGTGTGCCGCGGCGTGAGGGGATGCGCCGGCTCGGGCGGCTCGCGTACCCGACCTTCGCGAGCTCGACGGTCGGCCGCGTCGTGATGAGCATCGCCGGGGAGGATCCGCGTGCGGCACTGCACGTCGCGCCCAAGGCCTATCGTCTGGTCGGCAACGCGGGTACAGCCAGCGTGGTCGACTCGGGCGAGGACGAAGCCATCCTGCAGCTGCGCGGGGTGTGGGGATGGCCCGATGCCTACAACGTGGGCGTGCACGAAGGCGCGCTCGACGCGCTGGGCGTGTTCGGCGAGGTGCTGGTGCGCGTGCACTCGCTGTGCGACGCGGATCTGCTGGTACGCTGGCGCCCGCGGGTCTAGATCATGGTGTAGAATCCTGCGCATGTCCGCACGCCTGATCGCTTCAGCTCTGATGCTCGGCACCGCCCTTTCGGCACTGGCAGTCGCCTGCAGCTCGGCCGGCTCGGGGTCGAGCCCCGATGCTTCCGCTGATTCAGGCCAAGGCCACGACGGGGGCTCCGACGCGCAGCCGGCGAGCTGCAACGGCACGACGTGCCAGCCGGGACAGGTCTGCGTCGTCACCACGGCGGGCGGCGGCGCCTGCCAGCCTCCCGACGACGCCGGCATCTGCCCCAACGGCAAGCCCGGCACTCCGGGTCAGTGCTGCGACAACACCACCGTCACGTACGCCTGCCAGACGCTTCCCCCATCCTGCAACGGCAAACTCGCCTGCCCCTGCGCCGAGTCGCTCTGCCAATGCGGCGGCTGCCAGATCTCCGGAGCGGGCCAGCTTTCGTGCGCGTGTATGTATCCGTAGGGCTCACTCCCCGCCGTATTCGAAAGACACGTCCGCTCCCGACCAGATGACGGTTCTCTCGACGGCGCTCTGCCTGAGTGATGCCAGCGCAGCCAGGCGCCGATCCTGACGATAGGCGTCGAAAGCGCTCTCCGACGGGAACGTGAGCACGTGGATCTCGTGGGGGGCTTCGGCCTCGGCCGCAGGGCGGAGCGCGCGCTCGAGCCGGGCGCCGTGCTCGCGCAGGATCGCGAGCGCCTGCTCTTCGAAGCGCTCGAACGCCTCCTCGGCACCGGGGCGGACGTACAGCGCAGCAATCACGACGAGCACCGCGTCAATCTCGACCGCACTGCCCACGCCGTCAACACTTGCCCGCGCCCGCAGACGTGCGCACGCTGTCTGTCGCTCATGCCCTGTCTGGTCGGCTGCATCGCGGTCGCGTTTCCGCGTCTGGCGCTGTTCCTCGTATGGTTCTTCGAGGGGGGCTATCTGTCGCGGGCGTTCGGGGGGTGGCTGTGGCCGCTGCTCGGCTTCTTCTTCCTGCCGCTGACCACGCTGGCGTTTGCCTTCGGGATGAACTCGCTCGGGGCACCGGGGCAGATGCCGCCGCTCGGGTGGCTGCTGGTGATCGTCGCACTCCTGATGGATATCGGGCTGCTGGGCGGTGGCGGGCGCAGCGCGCGACGATACCGGCGGGAGCGACGCGGCGCGTAACGGCGTGGGCGTCTATCAGGTGGATCCCATCGGTGATACTCTTGCCAGCGTGTTGCTTCGCAAGTGCATCGCTTCCCTCGTCGCCGGCGCCGCGCTGCTCGCTTCCGCCACCTCGCTGGCAACCACCACCGAACCGAACGGCATCGTCGTTCCGCGCGACTCGAACAACGGCGAGATCCAGCTGTACACGTTTTTCCAGCAACGGGGCGAGGCCGTCCAGTGGCAGAACGACGCCAGCCCCAAGCCGGACGTGTTCTCGCCGCTCTGCAACTTCAAGGCGGCGTACCTCCTGAACCAGGCGGGCTCGCACTTCGGGCTCGCCTGGTACAACGTGGACCCGACGGCCACGACGCCGCCCACCGGCGGGCTTCTCCACCAGATCGTCGCGCCGAACAGCCCCCTCGGCACCGTCTTCACCGGTACCGACATCATCAAGGATCCGGCGTACGCGGGCGGCCTTATCGGCTTCGCGCTGATCGGCGGGCAGACGCATTATTCCGAAGCCAAGTGGAACGTCGTCTGCTCGAGCTGCAGCGCGCCGGGGCCGTGGATCCTCTCGGTCACCTACAAGTCGACCGTGCTTCCGGACGCCTATTACCTCGCGTTCGAGGACGGAAACGTCACTTCCAGCAGCTACGCCAACGACGGCGACTACAACGACGACGTGTACCTGCTCCAGGGCCTGCAGTGCGTGGGCGGCGGCCAACCGTGCGACACGGGCAAACCCGGCGTCTGCGCGCAGGGCGTCACGCAGTGCTCCAGCGGCGGCGCCACGAACTGCACGCAGACCGTGCAGCCGAGCGCGGAGAAGTGCGACGGGCTCGACAACGACTGCAACGGCCAGGTCGACGACGGCCAGGGCCTGTGCCAGACGGACTACGTCTGCGACAAGGGAACGTGCGTCAAGGCGTGCGGCTCGGGCGAGTTCTCCTGCACGGGCAACAAGGTCTGCTCGAACGGCTACTGCGTCGACCCGAGCTGCGCGAGTGTGACGTGTCCGTCGGGGCAGGTTTGCGTGAAGGGCCAGTGCAAGGCGCCTTGCGACGGCGTCACGTGCCCGGTCGGGCAGGTGTGTCGCGCCGGAGCCTGCGTCGATCCCTGTAGCGGCGTGAGCTGCCCCTCGGGCCAGGTGTGCAACGGTGGAGCTTGCGGCCCGCCGTGCACCTGCGCGCCGTGTCCGACCGGCCTCTCGTGCGACAGCGCCAACGGCAAGTGCGTGGATCCCGGCTGCGAGGGCAAGCAGTGCACGTCGGGACAGGTGTGCAAGGCCGGACAATGCGTCGACCCGTGCACGGGCGCCGTCTGCCCCACGGGCCAGATCTGCCAGGGTGGCCAGTGCATCGACAATCCGAACGGCGGCAGCGGCGGGGCCAGCAGCGGCGGTTCGAGCGGAGACGGCGGGCTCGTGATCGGCACCGGCGGCAGTGGTGCGAGCTCTTCGGGAGGCAGCAGCGGCAACCCGGGCAACGGCAGCGGCGGCCAGCTCTCGCGCGGCAGCACCAGCGGAGCAAAGAGCGGATGCGGCTGTCGCCTGGCTTCGTCGGACGAGACGCCGCGCGGCCTCCTGCTGTTCGGGCTGCTCGGCGTGGCGTGGGGTTGGCGCCGCCGTCGGCGCTCCGCCGCGTGAGCCGACCTACGCCGCGCGCGCGGCGGCGAGCCGCTCGCAGAGCCGCGTGGCGATGAGGTAGGCGTCACCCGGCCAGCGCGCGGACAGATACGCGCCGTCCTCGACCACGAACGCCGCCGAGTGATCGTCGCGGGTGCCGCGCGCGACCAGCGTCGTTGGCCCGCGCACGAACGTGCCGTCCGGACCTAGCGCCGCGCGCACTTCGTCGGCCACGTAGGCGGGGTAGGTCCGGTAGTAGCGACCGAGCTTCCACGCCGTCATGAAGTACGCCGTGCGCTCCATGTACTTCGGCAGGCACGTGCTCTTCCGGCCCCACAGCACCGGATGCCCCGTCGCCGGATCGACGGTGCGCGCGAGCACGACGGTGCCGTGACAGATGGCCGCGACGGGACGCCCGGAGGTCCACGCGGCGAGCGCCAGGCCCTGCACGCGCTCGCTCTCGAGATACGGACGCATTCCCTTGGCGTGACCGCCGGGCAGGAACAACGCGTCGAAGCCGTCCTCGCTCACGTCGTTCCAGGACAGCGGCTTTGCAAAGGCGCGATCGCGCTGCATCTCTCCGTAGAAGGTGACGGCTTCGGGCTCCGCGCCGAGCTGTCCGAAGAGCACGCCGCCGAGCACCCGCGGATCCGCCTCGCCGGGGCGCCCGCTCTGCGTGGCGAACGTCACGTCGTGCCCGGCTTCGGAAAGGAGCTTCCAGGGAACGGCGACCTCGGTGGGATCGAAGTCGTGGTCGGGCAGCGGCATGAGCACGCGCATGGTTGCTCCGCGCGTCAGGGCTTTGCCGTGGCGACGACCATCTCGTCGACCCAGAAGGTCTGCGCGACCGGCGAGCCGTCGCCGATGTAGGGCAGCATGGCGAACTGGTTGAACTTCATGCTGGGATGCGCGCCGCTCCGCATCAGGACCTTGTCGTGCGAGATGAGCGTCTTGCCGTCCTGCACCCAGCGGATCTTCCCGTCGGGGACGGCGACACCGCCCTGGATCGAGTTCATGGCGAAGTAGACCTCGACGTGGTGCCAGTCGCCCTTGTAGTCCGGGCCCTGAGCATCGACGAAAGCGTTGCTGCTCCACCAACTTCGGTCGCTCGACCACGTCCCGTCGCCGTTCGAGTAGCAGTCGCGTCCCTGCACGTCGCCCTGGAGGCCGTTGCAGGAGCAGATCGACCGGTCCTCGGTGAATTTGTACGAGTTGAAGTCGCCGTTGCAGCCAACGAAGGTGTCGTCGTTCTTGAGGATGCAGTTCAGGTCCACGTTTGCGCTGTCCTGCAGCGACAGCTGCGCCTTGCCGGCGACAACCTCGGTGTACGTGGTGAGGTGGCTGAACGCGGGTCCGACGTAGTCGCTCTCCATGTCGTTGATGAAATGGAACATGTGCGGGTGGTACGCCTTGCCCGAACCCACCCAGTTCTGGCTGAACTTGATCCAGAAGGACAGATACACGGTCGGCGTCGCCGTGAACTTGTGACGCGCGGGCTTTCCAGCGGTGCAGCTCTGCGCGCCTTTCGCGAAGTCGCACTGGAACGCGGCGGTGCTGCCCGGCGCGTGCTCGCTGGTGGTCACGCTGCCGCTGCTCCCGTCGTACCAGCCGCGGCTCGTGAACTGCGTGTTGTCGAAGGGCTCCGAGAACAGCACCGTGCCCCCGCCGGGGATGTCGCTCGAGCCGCTGCCGGCGCTTCCGCCGCTTCCGCCGCTTCCGGCCGTGCCGGCGCTGCCGCCGCTGCCCGCGCTCCCGCCGCTTCCGCCCGTAGCCGCGCCCCCGCTTCCGCCTGTAGCCGCGCCCCCGCTTCCGCCCGTGGCCGCGCCTCCGCTTCCGGCCGTGCCGCCACTTCCGCCAGTCGCGGCGTTGCCGCCGCTTCCACTATTTCCGCACGCTGTGGTCATTCCAAACAGCAGCAGCCCCAATGCCCCCGAAAGGCTTCGCATGAACATGCTTCGAGGGTACGCGAAGAGCGGTCCGCTTGACCATCGACCAGGCAAAGTTCCGCGCGGGGCGCTACGATGTCGGAACCGGGGTGACCTCATGACACGATTCAGGAAGTCGAACGTTCTCGTGCTCGCGCTCTTCGCCGCCGCCTGCGGCGGCAATGCCACCAGCGGCGGAGGCGGCGGGAGCGCGGGCAGCGGCGGAAGCACGGGCGGCAGCGGCGGAAGCACGGGCGGCAGCGGCGGAAGCACGGGCGGCAGCGGCGGAAGCACGGGCGGCAGCGGCGGAAGCACGGGCGGCACCAGTGGCAGCGGCGGTACTTCGCCGTCGGGCTGTCCGGCGTCCACGCCCACGCCGGGACAGGCGTGCAGCCCGTCGAACCTGCGCTGCACCTACGGCAACACGGTTCGTCCGGAGTGCCGCGACGACTGGGCCTGCGTCAACGGCCATTGGGCCCCCAGCGGATCGGTGTGCCAGCACTACACCGGCTGCCCTTCGACGCCGCCCGCGGCGGGCGTGGTGTGCTCTACGGAAGGCATGGTGTGCGACTTCACGAACGGCACGATCTGTCTGTGCAGCTCGTGCAGCGCCGGGCCCTGCGGGGCGCCTCCCCCTCACTGGCAGTGCGCTCCGCCGCCGACCGCGCCGGGCTGCCCTGCGATCGTGCCCAATGACGGCAGCAAGTGCAGCGCGCCGGACGGGACGAAGTGCGTGTACGGCAACCCCTGCGGCCCGAGCGGCGCGAGCGTGACGTGCACGGGAGGCGCGTGGAAGTGGGAACAGAACATCGCCTGCCCCGCCTAGGCCCCTGGCTCAGCGCGCGCGCTTGCCGCGACGGTTGCGACCGAGCCCACGTCGCTCGAGCAGGCGATAGAGCGTGACGGCATCGACTCCGGCCAGACCAGCGGCCTCGCGCACGTTGCCCGAGGTCTCCGCCAGGAGTTCCTCCAGATAACGCCGCTCCAGCGGCGCCAACCACTCGTCGCGCAGCTGCTTCAAGGTCTTGCGCTCGACCGATCGTGGCTCCACCGGAGTCGGATCGACAATGGAACGCGGCAGGTGCTCGGCGCGGATGTCCTGCCCGGCACTCAGGATCACGGCGTGCTCGAGAGCATTCTTGAGCTCGCGCACGTTGCCTGGAAAGTCGTATGCGGAAAGCGCCGCCAGCGCGTCCGGCGATAGGCGACCCGCCGGCAGCTGGTGGCGCTCGGCAGCCAGCTTGGCAAACACCTGCGCCAGCACCTGCACGTTGTCCTTGTAGCGACGCAACGGAGGAAGCTCGAGCGTGATCACGCCCAGGCGGTAGTAGAGATCGTCGCGGAACTGCCGCGCCTTGACCATGGCTGGGAGATCGCGGTTCGTCGCGCAGATCAGACGCACGTCGACGCGTTCAGGCGCAGCATCGCTGCCGAGCGGCTGGACCTCGCCGTACTCGACCGCGCGCAGCACCTTGGCCTGGAGCATCACAGGCAGCTCGCCGATCTCGTCGAGGAACAGCGTGCCCTTGTGCGCCTTCTGGAACTCGCCGGTCTTGTTGGCGGTCGCGCCCGTGAACGCCCCGCGCCGATGGCCGAACAGGATGCTCTCGAGCAGGTTGTCGGGGACTGCGGCCGAGTTCACGGTGACAAAGGGCTTGTCGGAACGCCGGCTGTTGAAGTGGATGGCGTGGGCAACCAGCTCCTTGCCGGTTCCGCTCTCGCCCTGGATGAGCACCGGCGCATCGGTCGGCGCCGCGAATTCGATGCGCCGCTCGACCTCGGTCCATTCCGGCGATAGTCCCTTGATCATGAACGGCCGGCCCGCGGCGCGACTGGCCCGTTCGAGCGCCGCGCGGCGGAGGAATCGCGCAGACGACGACGCCAGGGCTTCCAGCTCGTCGATGTGTCGCTCGTCGAAGGCGCTCCTCTCACGCGAGGAGACACTCAAGACCCCGATGACGCGCCGCTGGTAGCGGATTGGCACCGCGGCGATCGATTGCACGTCCAGGAAGTACGGTGCGTACTCCGGATCCTGCGTGACGTCGCCGCCGAGGTACGGAGCGTCACGCTCGAGCACCTGGAACGCGATACCGTTGGGCCGCCCGTCGTGGCGCCGCCGCAGTATGGCGTCGGGCAGGTTTACGACCAGCCCCTCCACGACGTGAAAGTGAACGACGAGCGCATCGTGCTTGGCGTCGCGCAGGAACAGCGCACCGTTCCTGGCGCCGGTGCGCTCGAGAGCCTCTTCCATGAGGCGCTCCTCGAGGTTCTCTGCCTCGGCGGCGTGCAGGCGCTGCTCGGATCTAGCTGCCATGAGTTTCCGGGAATCTAGCAGTAGTTGCAGAAATACAACTAGGGGAGGATCGGTCCCGACCCGGTCCGGGGAAGCCGGCGCGCGGATTTAACGTACGATGCGAGCCCGGCATGCACCCACCACAATGCAGCGGTTTGCCTGTCTTGTCGGGGTCCTGTTCCTGCTGTCGCTTCCGGGCTGCTCGCCGCGTACAGCGGTGCCGCCGCCCGCATCGCCCGAGCCGCCGTCGGCTTCGCCGGCCTTCGACCGGACTCGAGCGACACACCTGCTGGCCCGCTTCAGCTTCGGTCCCGCACCGGGCGACGTGGACCGCGCGCTGCGCCTCGGAGCAGACGGCTGGCTCGAACAGCAGCTGCATCCCGCGGCGATCCCGGATCCGGCCGGCGAGGCCGCGCTCGCGCCGTACAGGAAGATACTCTCGCCCCCGCTCCAGCTCCTCGACCTGTACCAGAAGAACTACGCCGTCGAGGCGGACTCCGCAAACACCGACGACCCGCGGACGCTGCGGCAGCGCTTCAGGAACATCAACGCGCGCCGGCTGCTCGGCACGCTGGAGATGGCAGAGCTGTCGCGCGATATTGCGAGCTCGCGGCAGCTCCAGCAGGTGATGGTCGACTTCTGGGCCAATCACTTCAACGTCTTCGCTCGCAAGGGCGCGGTGAAGCTGTTCGCCGCCGACTACGTGGAGCACGTGATTCGGCCGCACGCGCTCGGCCGCTTCGAGGATTTGCTGGTCGCCAGCGCGCGTCATCCGGCGATGCTGCTGTATCTGGACAACGCGCGCAGCACCGCGCCCGCGCCCGAAGACCGAACACCCCGACGCCGTCGCCGCGGCATCAACGAGAACTACGCGCGTGAGCTGATGGAGCTGCACACGCTCGGTGTGAACGGCGGCTACACGCAGGCCGACGTGGTCGCCGTCGCGCACATCCTCACCGGCTGGAGCATCGAGCGCCCGAGAAGCGGGAAGACCGGCTTCCGCTTCCGTCCGGAACTGCACGACTTCAGCGCGAAGGTCGCGTTGGGCCAGAAATTCCCCGCCGGCCACGGCGAGGACGAGGGGCTCCGGCTCCTGCACATGCTGGCCGAGAGCCCGGCGACGGCGCATCACATCGCCAGCGAGCTGTGCGAGCGCTTTGTCACCGACAAGCCGCCCGGGAGCTGCGTGGACGCCGTTCGCGACACGTATCTCCGCACGCACGGCAGCATTGCGGACATGCTGCGCACGATCGTGCATCTGCCGGCGTTCTGGGCGGCACGCGACAAGAAGGTGAAGTCGCCGCTCGAGTTCGTGGCGAGCTCGGTGCGCGCCCTGGGCGGCACCACCGACGGCACGCTCGGCCTCGCCCGCGTCATGGTGATGCTGGGCGAGCCGATCATGATGCAGCCGGTGCCGACGGGGTACGGCAGCCGGGCCAGCGACTGGATGAGCAGCGGCGCGCTGCTCGCGCGCATGAAGTTCGCGACCGCGCTGGCGGTAGGGCGTGCGCCCGGCGTCAGCACCCGGCTCGACCAGCTGCTTCTACCCGCTCCAGACGTCGCGACGTTGGTCGGGCACGTGAACCGGCTCGTACTCGGCGGCCACGGCAGCGCGCACACTCTGGACGCCATCAAGGGACAGGTCGCGACGGTGCGCGATCCCGAGCGTGCGCGAGAGCTCGCAGTTGCGCTCGCGCTGGCAAGCCCGGACTTCCAGAGGCTTTGAGGAGGCGACCATGAGCGTATCGAGACGAGGCTTTCTGGGAGTGGCGCTCGCCGCGGGTGCGGTGCCCATGCTGTGGCGGAACCTGGCGTGGGCCCGTCCCGGACAGGCAAAGAAGAAGGTGCTCGTGTGCATCTTCCAGCGCGGCGCGGTGGATGGGTTGAGCATGGTCGTGCCGCACGCCGAACCGGCGTACTACGCCGCGCGAAGCAGCATCGCGATCGCCGAGCCGGGAAAGGGCGACGGCGCGTGCATTGACCTGGACGGCCGCTTTGGCCTGCACCCGCGGCTTGCCGACCTGAAGCCGCTGTTCGCGGCGCACGAGCTGGCCATCGTGCACGCGGTCGGCTCGCCCGATCCGACGCGCTCGCATTTCGACGCTCAGGACTTCATGGAGAGCGGCACGCGCGGCGTTTCGACCACAGGGGACGGCTGGCTGAACCGTGCCATCGCGCACGGCAGCGACCGCGCCGACACGCCCCTGCGCGGCGTCGCCATGGAGGACGAGCTGCCGCTGTCGCTGCGCGGCGCGACGGGCACGCTCGCCATCGGCGATCTCGACAGCTTCGGCATGGTCGGCCGCGGCGTGGTGAAAGAAAAGCTCGGCGAAGGCTTCGCCGCGCTGTACGCGGGTCCGCCCGGAAACGATCCAGTGCGCCGGGCCGGCGCCGAAGCGCTCCGCGCGCTCCACACCCTGCGCGCGCATCACCCCGAGCGCTTCAGGCCGGGCGCGCGCTACCCGGCCGGCCGCCTGTCGAAGAAGCTCCGACAGATCGCCCAGCTCATCAAGGCGGACGTCGGCGTGGAGGTCGCGTTCGCCGACGGCGGCGGCTGGGATACGCACTTTGCCCAGGGCGGCGCCGAAGGCCGTCTGGCGCGTCGGCTCGCCGAGCTGGGCGGCGCGCTCGCGGCGTTCCGCCGCGATCTGGGCGATCGGATGCAGGACGTCGTGGTGCTGACGATGAGCGAGTTCGGACGCACCGTGCGCGAGAACGGCAGCGGCGGCACCGATCACGGACACGGCAACGCCTACATCGTCCTCGGCGGCCCGGTGCGCGGCGGAAAGGTGCACGGACACTGGCCCGGCCTCGAGCCGGATCAGCTCTACCAGCGCCGCGACCTGGCCGTCACTACGGACTTCCGCGACGTCTTCGCCGAGATCGCCGTCCGCCACCTCGGCGTACACAGCGCCGCAGACGTGTTCCCCGGCTACAAGCCGCGGCTGCTGCCGGGCCTCCTGGCGTAGGCGCCGCGCTGCTCGCGCGTCAATCGCTGGCCAGCTTGCACAGCTGGGCCAGGCAGGCTTTCCGGGTCTCGCTGAAGCTCTCCACGCATCCCAGGCCCCCCTTGCATTCCGCTTTGGCCTTGGCCGCAGCCGCTTCGCACACGGCGCGGCAATGGCTGTCGTCGAGGCACTTGCTCTTGTGGCAGTGCCCTGCGGCGGAGCTGCCTTTCAGGGTGCAGCGCGCGCCGTCGCGCGTCGAAGGCCTGCAGGCCGACAGTGGTCTGTCTCCGCAGGAGCACTTGGCGAGCTGCGGCTCATGGTCGCACATCGGCACGCCCTCGGAGCAGGACGTGCGCGCGCAATCGGCGTCGGATTCGCACAGCGTATCGACGGGCACGGACCCGACAGGGATGCCGACCCGCCGGCACGTGGACCCCACCAGTCCACGACACTCGAACCCGTCCGCGCACTCCGCCGAGCCAGAGCAGGCGATCCCGGAGCCGCTCGGGCACTTTCCGGGCCTGACGCATCCGGGTGAACTACCCCCGCCCTTGAGCTGCGCAACGTCGCAGCAGCGCGCGCCGCCCGAGCAGATACGCCCACCGCAATGCACCGGACGATCCTTGCGAACGCAGCTTCCGAACACGCAGACCATCCCTTTGCCGCGACAACCAGGCTGGGAATCCACGCACAATTCCTGCGTCGGGCACTGGCCTCCGACGAGCTCGGTACAGATGTCGAGCGTAGGTGCGTCGGCGAGCTCGCTGACGGCGTTCAGCTCGCAGCAGCCTTCGTCGGAAGGACAGTCCGCGGAGCTGTTGCAGGTCCGGAACGCGAGCGTGTCGGCAGGCGTCTTGCTGCTCTTGCCGAGCGCGCCCTTGCACGCGTTTCCGTAAGCGTTGTTGTAATCCTTGAAGACCTTGTCCCCCGAGCCGCCGCGCACGTGCTCGGGGAGCTCTGGATCGCTCGCCACGCAGCTGTAGGTGTCCGAATCGCTGACGCAACAGATCTCTCCGCCCGCGCAATCGCGTGCGCCGCAGTGGAGCGAGTAAGCCCGTTTCGACGCTTGCGGCGCCGCCGTCGCCGCCGGAACCGGGGCGGTCGTGGGAGCCGGAGCCGGGGGCGGCGCCGGACCGGGGCCCGGAGTGGGCTGACAGCCCGACACCGCCGCGCACACGAGCGCCACCCACCGCCACATGCAAGCGACTCCAACAGATATGCCTGCCAGCTGCAAGGCCCCGAAAAGCGTCCGCGATTGTGCCTCGCAATCGCGATAGACTTCCGCAACGTGAGCCAGGACCCCGAGCTGCTCAGGCGCCTGCTGCGCGCGAAGGACCGGATGGACGCGGCCTCGCACGAGGAGTGGCCCGTGCGGCGGCTTGCGCGCGTCAGCGGTGTTTCCGAGGCCCACTTCGCGCGGTCCTTCAAGGAAGCCTACGGCGTCCCGCCGCACCGCTACCTGCTGGCGCGGCGCATCGAGCGGGCCACGGCGCTGCTGCGCGACACGGACCTTTCCATCACGGAAATTGCCTTCCAGACCGGCTGGAGCAGCCTGGGGACGTTCGGGCGCACCTTCCGCGACATCACCGGCGAGAGCCCACGCGAGCTCCGGGCGCGGCAGAAGGCCGAACCCCGCGAGCGCGACCGCGTCCCCGTCTGTCACCTGCGCGCCGCGGAGCGGCCCGACCTCACGATCGCAGTTTCGGAGAAGCGACGGCAGGAGCTCGGCGGTACAAAGGGCCCCAAGGAAAAGGAGGTCCCATGAGCCAGGGTGTAGAAACGGTCGGTCTGTACGTGCGGGATCAGGATGAAGCGCTCGAGTTCTACGTCGAGAAGCTCGGGTTCCGCGTCCACACGGACATCAAGAACGGCGACTACCGCTGGCTGACGGTGCAGCACCCGGACCAGCCGTCCTTCCAGCTTGGCCTGTTCAAGCCGGGACCGCCGACGCACGACGCCGCGACGGCGCAGACGCTGCGCGAGATGGTCGCCAAGGGCGCCATGCCGCCGCTCGTGTTCGTCGTCGATGACTGCCGCGCCGCCTACGACCGGATGCTCGCCCGGGGCGTGGAGTTCACCCAGGAACCGGTGGAGCGCTATGGCAGCGTGGATGCCGGTTTCCGGGATCCATCCGGAAACGGCTGGAAGTTGATCGAAGCGCGCCGCTGACGCCGGCCACGGTGTAGACCGCGAGCTGGAGCGGGCCGTTCACTTCGAGACGACGAGCGGATTCTTCGCGACGAGCTCGGGGAAGCGGCCGAAATCGCGATCCGCCGTCCATAGCTCGGCCACGCCGTAGCCGATGCACAGCGCGGCGATCCGCGCATCGTGCACGCGGGGGCCCGTGACCTCGGAGGCGGCGATCAGTCGCTGCAGTACGCGCCAGTAACCCTTGTCTTCCGCGAGCAGCGCCAGCGATGGCGAGCCCAGCCACTGCTCGACCTGCTGGAGCGCGCGGGCCAGAGGCGTCGGCGTCTTGTAGATGCGCGGGTGGGTCACGTTGGCCAGGAACTCGTGCACGCACGGCCACGGCAGTGCCCAGGGGTCCGCTCCTTCGGCGAGTCCGCGCACGAGCTTGGCCGCGGCCTTGTGGAACGGCGCCTCGGTGCGGTGGCTGTAGACGAGGATGTTCGTGTCGACGGCAATCACGGCCCGGTCACCCGCCGCGGCCTTCGTAGATGCGGTCCCGGATCTCGTCCCAGTCGCCCCACTCCAGGCCCTCGACGAGACCATCGCCCTTGAACGAGCAGTCCTTGACGCGGTAGCGCTTGGCCGGTGCCGCCCCGCCCGCAAGCACGCGCGACAGGCCGTCGAGGACGAGCGCGCGCAGCGTCGTGCCCCGCTCGCGCGCGAGCTTCTTGGCGCGGCGTAGCAGCGGATCGGGAATGTCCACGGAGGTGCGCATGCATATAGGCATAAGAGACGATATGCCAATGTGCAAGACCTTTGCACCGCTTCGCGTTCGCGTTCGCGTCGTCGTCGACCGTGGCCACGCCCACGCCCACGCGCACGCGAACGCGCACGCGCACGCCCACGCCCACGCGACGCCTCACGCGAGCGCCCGGTCGGGCTGCGGGGACGGATGGGGCGCGCCTGCTCTGGTACCTGGTTGGGTGCGCCCGATCGAACAGCTGGAAAAGGGGGGTTGCATGGACGCTGCCGGCAAGGGTTCGGTATGCTAGGCGTTCGCCCCGATGGCTCAGCTATTCGATCATCCCTACGCGGCGTTTCTCCAGAAGGTGGAAAAGCCGACGCGCTACACCGGCGCCGAGCACGGCTCGCGCAGGAAGGACTGGTCCGCGGTCGAAGCGCGCGTGTGCCTGGCGTTTCCCGAGATCTACGACATCGGGATGAGCCATCTGGGCTACCGGATGCTCTACCGCATCCTGAACGACGACCCGCGCACGCTGGCCGAGCGCTGCTACGCGCCGTGGGTGGACATGCAGCGCGAGCTTGTCGCGCACGGCAAGCTCCTGTGTGCGCTGGAGAGCGGGCGGCCGCTGTGCGACTTCGACGTGGTGGGCTTCAGCCTGCAGTTCGAGCTGACGTTCACCAACGTGCTCGGCATGCTGGACGTGGGTGGCATTCCGCTGAGGAGCGAGCAGCGCGGCGACGACGATCCGCTGGTGATCGCCGGGGGCCCCGTGGCGACGCACGCCGAGACGATGGCGGCGTTCTTCGATGCGATCCTGATCGGCGACGGCGAGGAAGCCGCGACCGAGATCGCGCTCGAGTGGGTGCGCGCCAAGCGCGAGGGCGTGCCGCGTGCGGAGCGGCTCCTGCGTCTGTCGCGCATCCAGGGAGTGTACGTTCCGTCGCTCTACGACACCGCGCTGGATCCGGACACGGGCTTCGAGGTGGTAACCGGCGCGCGCGAGGGCACCGATGCGCCCTTCCCCATCCAGCGCCGGCTGCTCGAAGACATCGATCGCTTCCCGTTTCCCGAGGACGGACCGGTGGGCGGCCCCGAGGCGATCTTCGATCGCATGAGCATCGAGGTCGCGCGCGGCTGCACCGAAGGCTGCCGCTTCTGCCAGGCGGGGATGATCTACCGCCCGGTGCGCGAGCGCGATCCGAAGCAGGTGGTCGAGACGGTCGTTCGCGCGCTGGAAAAGAGCGGGCAGGACGAGGTGAGCCTGACGGCGCTGTCCACGGCGGACGTGAGCTGCATCTCGCCGCTGATCAAGACGCTGGTGGAAAAGACGGCGCCCGAGCGCGTGAGCCTGGGCGTGGCCTCGCTGCGCGCGTACGGCCTGGCCGAGGAGCTGCTCGACGACATGCGCAAGGTGCGGGCGAGCGGACTCACCTTCGCACCCGAAGCGGGCACGCAGCGCATGCGCGACGTGATCAACAAGAACGTCACGGAGGCGCAGCTGCTGGAGACCGCCGAGCGCGTGTTCTCGCGCGGCTTCGACAAGATGAAGCTCTACTTCATCTGCGGGCTTCCAACCGAAGAGCGCGAGGACGTGCTCGGCATCGTCGAGGTGGGCAAGAACGCGCTGGCCGTGGGCAAGCGCGTGGGCAAGCGGCCCAAGGTCACGGTCAGCGTCAGCGTGCACGTGCCGAAGCCGCACACGCCCTTCCAGTGGTGTGCGATGGACACGCTGGATCAGATCTCGGAAAAGCAGGAGATCCTCCGTTCCCAGTCGCGCGGCGTGAAGGGGCTCACGCTGCGCATGCACCACTCGGGAGCGAGCGTGCTGGAGGGCGTGCTGGCGCGCGGCGACCGGCGGCTCGGTCCGGTCATCGAGCGGGCGTACCAGCATGGCGCGCGCTTCGACTCGTGGGACGATCACCTGCGGCTGGATGTGTGGCAGGAGGCCTTTTCTTTCTGCGGAATCGACACGTCGATCTACCTGGGAACGATTCCGGTCGCGGCGCGGCTGCCCTGGGATCACTTCCACATCGGCTTGGAAGACGGCTTTCTCGCGCGCGAGTACCGGCGCGCGCTCAAGAGCCGGCTCAGCCCGCCTTGCGGCAAGGCCGTCGGACAGTTCATCCACGAGACGAACGTGAAGGACGCGCTCGCCAACACGAAGAAGCTCGTCTGCTACGACTGCGGCGTGGCCTGCGACATGACGCGCATGCGCGAGCAGCGCGTCGAGTTCCTTCGGGATATGGGCGCATTCGAGCCGGGAGAGCGCGCACGGCTGCCGGTGCTGCGCGCCACCCAGCC
The DNA here is from genome assembly GCA_963826085.1 of uncultured delta proteobacterium. Classification (GTDB taxonomy): domain Bacteria; phylum Myxococcota_A; class Polyangia; order Polyangiales; family Polyangiaceae; genus CAWDXG01. The sequence goes on from CAWGVN010000001.1 coordinate 2,848,439, forward strand.
CGGCCCGATCCCGGATCCCGAGCAGCCGTCCGAAGACCCGATGCATCCGCACCCGCATCCGGTTCCCGATCCGGAGCCGATGCCGGAAAACCCCGATCCGTTGCCGGAGCCGAATCCGACGCTGCCGGCGCGGAGGATGGCCCCCGAGCGCTATCGACCGCCGCGTCCGGGCAGCCCGCCGCGACGCTGGCGGCTGTGCTTCTCCAAGACCGGTCCGGCGGCGCTGCTCGGGCATCTCGATCTGATCCGCGAGCTGCCACGCGCTATTCGCCGCGCCGGCGTGAGGACGGCCTACTCGCAGGGTTTCCACCCGAAGCCGGAGATGACGTACGGCCCCGCGCTCTCGCTCGGCATCGCGAGCCTGGACGAGTACCTGGACGCCAAGCTGATCGACGCGCCCGACGCGGCGACGCTCGTGGCACGCTTGAACCAGACCGCGGCGGGCGGGATGCACTTCTCCGGCGCGGTCGAGCTCGGGCCGAACGATCCGTCGCTGTCGCGCATCATCACGGGCGCGCGCTACGTGATCGCGCTGGCGGAAAGCGCGCTCGCAGACGTCGGAGGGCGCGTGGGGCTCGAAGCGCGCGTGCAGGCGTTCCTCGACGCGGAGACGGCGCCGGTGCGCCGCAACATCAAGGGCATCGGCAAGATCGTCGACGTGCGGAGCTACGTCACGGCGCTGTCGGTGGGCGGCGACAGGGAGCGCGCGCAGCTCCGCGATGCGGGGCTCGTCGGCAGCATGGTGCCGCTCGCGGTCGAGGTGCGCCTCGGGCCGAGCGGTGCGACGAAGGTCGCCGAGATCGTCGAGGCCGTCACGGGCGACGCCGCGTTCCCGCACCAGGCGGTGCGCACGGCCCTGCTCGCGAGCGGCACGAGCCCGCTGGAGCTCGACACACACCGGCGCGCGCCTGCGATGCGCGTCCAGGCCACCGAAGCCTCGGCGTAGCAGGAAGTCCGACAGGCTGTAGCGGTGCCCGGCGGTCGCTGCGGCTCCCCGAGCCGGCGACTTCACGGGCAGGTGCCCTTGAAATACGCGCTGGCAACCGTTGCGGGATCGCAGGCCTCGCGGGCAACCTGCTTGCAGTTGCCCGGTGCGGCGTGAGTCTGCTTCCAGGTGTTGCTGTTGGAGCACCTGTAGCAGCATGCCTTGCACACGCAGTCGATCCCGGCGCCGCAGTACTCCGAACAGGACTCGCCATCGGCCGGCAGGTGACAGCACACCGGCTGGGTGTCGCAGGGCGGGTACTGGCTGCCGCTGGGGCAACACGGCTGACCGGTGGCTCCGCATTTCACGCACTGATTGACGTCGCCGACACCAAGGCAGATCTTCTTGGTCGTCGGATCGGACCTGCACCAATCGCCGCGGGAGGCGCAGGTGTGGCAGCGGCCGTCGCCACCGCACCTGCGGGAAGGGCCGCACCCCTGCGGCCCCGCGCAACAGATCTGGTTCTCGCCGCCGCACTGCCGGCATTCGTTCTGCGAACACGCGAGGCCCGCGCCGCAGAGCACGGGCCCCGCGCAGCAGGCGTCGCCCAGCTCCCCACAGCCCGTGCAGCGCCCGCTGGCGTCGCATGTCAGCCCCCCAGCACCGCACGAGCCGCCGCAACACGGTTCACCGGGGTCGCCGCAGTGCTGGCACACGCGCTCGGAACAGTCGCAGCCGGCGCTGGCTTCCGTTGCCACCGATCCGTCGAGGGACGAGCAATCGCAGGTCGCGCCAGCGTCGGTACTTCCTGCGTCTGGAGCCGCCGCGTCGGGGGCTGCGGCGGCAACCGCTCGCGGGGCGCAAGCCAGGTGGTCGCCGCAGGTGCTCCCAGCACAACACCTCTGCCCCTCCTGACCGCAAGGGGGATAGTCCGTCGAGACCGAGTCGACGTCGTAGAGCAGCCCGCACGCTGTCAAATGGAGCAGCGTCGAGCCCAGCAGGATCGCCAGGACGTTCCTCGGTTCGAGCCGCACGGATTCAGCGTACGCCTCCCGGAAGCCCAGCTCCAGCGCGGGCGGAGGCAGGCGGGTGGCTTCGCGAGGCCGTCATACGGCCGTGCGCCGCGGAACCTTCCCGCGAACGGATCTGCGGCGTCCCGCGAACCACGCGGCTGTGTGGCCTCCGACACGCGCCGCGCGCCGACGCTTGGACGATGCCCCGGAAATTCGACCATTTCGCGCTTGGCCCCTCGCTTGCTGGAACACGGCGCACGCGGCGTTGTCACGAAACGAGGGTGCCGCGCGATGGGATTCATGGCGCGGCCGCGACCGCGTAGCTCAAGGAGGACCACGATGAACACGAAGCTGACTCGATCGATGTTGGTGCTGCTCGGCGCTCTCAGCGTCGGCAGCGTGGCCAGGACTGCGCACGCGTGCGGCGGCGCGTGGGTGCCGTACCTGGAAGAAAACCAGGTCGACTACCGCGTGCCCGGCGTGGCACGCGCCGAGAAGACATTCGACAAGGGAAAGATCAACGCCGCGGCGGCGAGCGTGATCCGCATGATGCCCCAGGTGCGCGACATGAACGCCAAGAAGAGCACGCTCGTCGCGCGCTCGCAGCGCATCCTGGCCCTCGCCGTGGCGCGCTCGGACGGCGCGCTGCCCATCGGGCGCGGCATTCCCAAGTACATCCAGGGCCAATGGCTCGGCAAGACCGCCAAGGACAAGAAGGCGAACCTGGCGTGGGCGGTGAAGGTGCTCGGCACTATCTCGAAGACGAAGAAGAACAGCCCCGCGGCGCAGACCGATCTGGCCGAGGCGATGGCGCACGTGGACGCGGACAAGGCCCAGGCACGGAGCATCCTCGAGAAGCTCGCGAAGAAGGACCTGGTCGCGACGCCGGAAGGCTACGCGGCACTCGCGTCCCTGCGCTCCGAGTCGGGCGACAAGAGCGGCGGCAAGCTGGCGATGAAGCGCTGCCAGGCCATGGCCGGCCATCCCGCGGCGTGCCGCATCGACGCGAAGGGCTAGGTCATGAGCGGGGCGTGGCACAAGCTGGGACTTCTGTGCTGGACGGCGGCGATCGCGCTGGGCGCGATCGCCTGCACCGGCCACGCTGATCCGTCCGCGGCGCCCGCGCCTGTAGCGTCTGCGAAGCCGGCAGTCGCAAAGAAGTCGCCCGACACGCTGCCTCCCGCGGTGCTCGCCACGATCGCGAAAGCAGGCGACGCCGCGCGGGGGATGAAGCTCGTGCAGAAGTTCCAGTGCAACCGCTGTCACGACGGCACAGGGCTCGGCGCCGCCAAGCTCGAGCTCAACTGCGTGCACTGCCACCAGAAGATCCTGGCGGGCACGTACAAGGACGCCCCGGCAGCGATGGTCGACAAGTGGAAGAAGCACGTCGCCGTCATGCAGGTGGTGCCGTCCTTCCTGGCTGCGGGACAGCGGCTGAAGCGCGAGTGGATCGCGCGCTTCCTGCTCGCGCCGCATGACCTGAGGCCCGAGCTCGGTCCGACCATGCCGCGCTTCGCAATCAAGCCGGCCGAGGCGCGCGACATCGCGACCTACCTGACACGCGACCACCTGTCGGAGCCGGCCGTGTCGCTGGACGGCGCCGACGCGGCGCATGGCCGTGCGCTCATGCAGCAGAAGGCGTGCGGCACCTGCCACCGCTTCAGCGGCGCTCCCGCTCTGGACGTCACGCCGTCGAAGGACTCCGGACTCTCGTCGCACGCGATCGCGCTGGCACCCGATCTCCGCTTCACGCGCGATCGCTACACCCCCGCCTCGCTCGTCGCCTGGCTCGAGAACCCGAAGAAGGTGAAGCCGGACACCTTGATGCCGACATTCGGGTTCAGCGCGGCCGAGGCGCGCGACATCGCGGCCTATGTCCTGACGACGGAGCTCGCGCCTCCCCGGCAGACGGCGATCCCGAAGCGCCTGCCGCTGCTCACACGGCGTGTCACGTACGACGAGGTGAACACGCGCGTGTTCGGCCGCACCTGCCACCACTGCCACGGCAACCCCGACGTGGCGCTCGGCGACGGCGGACCCGGCAACACCGGCGGCTTCGGCTTCTTCCCGCTCGGACTCGATCTGTCGAGCTACCGCGGCGTCTCGGGCGGTCTGCTCGACGCGCACGGCGAGCGCCACAGCGTGTTCGAGAAGATGAAGGACGGCACGCCGCGGCTGGTCGCCGTGCTGCTCGAGCGCCAGCGCGAGGAAGCGGGCCACGACGACCCCGATCTGCGCGGTATGCCGCTCGGACTGCCGGCGCTGTCATCCGGGGACATCCAGATCGTAGCGAGCTGGGTCGCGCAGGGTCGGCCGCGCTGAGCGGCTTTCGCGCGCGGCATGCGCGATGTTGCACGGCTCTACGTCGCCGGAAGCCCCGCAGCTTTGCCGAAAGTCCCCGACGGCGTCGCGGCAGGACCGCATCGGTGACAGGGTTCTCGCGGCGTGCTTCACTGTGCGCGTGAGCCCGACGGTGTTTCGCGACGGCCGCTACGGGGCTTCTTCTTCTCGCGGGAGGAGCCGCGAATGCACGTACATGTGAGCTCGCCCGATGGCGAGGCGAAATTCTGGATCGCTCGTGGCGCTGGCCGGGCACACGGGCCTGTCAACACGCGCGCTGCTGCGCCATCGCGCCGACGCTGAACGGCTGGATAAACTGTGGTACTCCTTTGCCGATGGCGGACGACGCACAGAGTCCCGTAAGGAGCTTCGTGGCACACGCGCAGGCGGTGCTCGGGGCGCGGCTCGACGCGATCTACGCGTTCGGGTCGGAGTTCGGGCGCGGCGAGAAGGCTCCGGACGCGAACCTGCTCGTGCTGGTGCAGGCCATGGACCGGCCGCTGCTGGACGCCGCGTGCGCGCTTTCCGTGGAGGCGCGCGAGTGGCGCATCGGCATGCGCCTCGAGACGACGAACGATATCGTGCGCGGCGCCGACGTGTTCCCGATTTTCGTGCTGGAGCTGCTGGACACGAAGGTGCTCGTTGCGGGCAAGGACGTGCTGGCCGGTCTCGCGGTCGACCGGTCACAGCTCAGGCTCAGGGCGGAGCAGAGCCTGAGGAGCCTGCGCCGCGATCTGCTGCAGTCGTACCTGGACGCGGTCGGCGACCAGCGGCTGGCGGTGGAGCTCCGCCGCAGCGTGCGCAAGTCGGTGTATCTGCTGCGGGCGATCGCGCTGGTCGTCGGGATCGAGCTGCCCCAACCGCCGAACGTCGAAACAACCGTGGAGACCGTGCTCGCAAGGCTCCTTCCCGCCGAGCGCGACGTGTGGCACCGCCTGCGCCGCTTCGCCGGATTCGAGGAGACCCTGCAGCACGACGCGCTGGTCGGGCTCTACTGCGACGCGCTGGCGTCGCTCTCCGCGCTGACGGACGCGGTCGACCGGCTCTGACGGCCTTCGGAAAGCAGCGCGTCGAGCCGCGCTTGCACTTCCTGCAGAGCGACGCGGCCCGCCGCGTCCGCCGCGCGCGGCCTGGGCAGATCGACATCGACCACGGCCTTCACGCGGGCCGGCTTGTCGCTGAGCACGACCACGCGGTCGGACAGCGTCGCGACCTCTTCCAGCGAATGTGAAACGAGAATTGCGGTGAGCCGGCGCTCGGCCACGCGCGCGAGGAGCTCGTCCCACAGCCCGCGGCGCGTGATCGGATCGAGCGCGGCGAAGGGCTCGTCGAGCAGCAGGATGTCCGGCTCCACGAGCAGCGCGCGCGCGAGGTTCACGCGCTGCTGCATGCCCTGCGAGAGTGCGTGGGGGCGATCGCCCAGGTGGTCGCCGAGGCCCATGGAACGAAGCAGCACCCGGGCGCGCGCGCGTTCGTCCGCGCCGACGGGGCCGCGGCACGCGAGGCCGAACGTCGCGTTGTCGAGCAGCGTGCGCCACGGCAGGAGGTTCGGGCGCTGGAAGACCATGGCGTGCCGCTGGCCGCCGTGATCGACGCTGCCCGAACGCGCGGCGACGAGCCCCGCGAGCGCGTGCAGGAACGTCGTCTTGCCGCAGCCGCTCGGGCCGATCAGCGACAGGAGCTCGCCCTCGCGGACGTTGAGATCGATGCCGTCGAGGACGGTTAGCTCACCGTAGCCCACGTGCAGGTCCTCGACGCGCATTACATCCCCGGCGTCTGTGAAAGCGCGTCCGGCCGCCAGCCCTCGAAACGCCGCTCGAGCGCGTGGACCAGCCCGGTAAAGCCAGCCGTGATCGCCAGCACCACGAGCACGCACACGTAGAACTCGTCCACGCGGAAGTTCGCGGTGAAGACGACCATGCGGTAGCCGAGCCCATGGCTGGAGGCGAAGAACTCGCCGAGCAGCACGCCGACCATGGCGTAGCTCACCGCCACGCGGAGCCCCGACAGCACGAACGGCGCCACGGCCGGCAGCACGATGGCCCGCAGCAGCATCCAACGGCTGGCCCCGTAGGCGCGACCGAGCATCACCAGGTCACGGTCGAGGCTCTGCACTCCAGCGCGTACGCTGGTCAGGATCGGGAAGCTGCCCATCAGCGCGCCGAGGAAGACATTGGCCGCGAGCCCCACGCCCAGCCACAGGACGACGATCGGCATCAGCACGATCTTGGGCAGCGAGCTGGCACCCGCGACGAACGGATTGAACACGTCGTGGGCCAAAGCGCTCGCGCCCATCGCGATGCCGAGCACGACGCCGCCGGAGAGCGCGATCGCAAGACTGATGCCGAACGATTCCAGCGTGAACCCGATGTCGCCGTAGAGCGCTCCGGACGCGGCCAGGTGCGCCGCCGCGCGCGCGATGCGCGACGGCGCGCTGACGAGCACGGGATCGATCGTCTTCGTGCGGGCCGCGAGCTCCCAGACCGAGAGGAAGAGCGCCACGGCAAGAGCGGACACCCACGGCCGGTGCCGGCTCATGGCGCGCCGCATTTCCCGTGGCGGATCAAGTCGTCGAGAATCCCGAGATCGAACACCTTGTCCGGATCCATGGCGCGCACCCGCTCGTCCTTCGCCAGATCGATCACCGTGCGGAAAGCCGCCTTGTCCGGCCGCGGCGGCAACGTGATGCGCGTCGGGCCCATGGTGTCGTAGCGCTGCTCGACCGCCGCCTGGGTGTCCGAGCCGGAGATGTGCTTTTCGACGATGGCCAGGCTCGCCGCCTTGTTCGCACGGTAGAAGCGCGCCGCGTCGCAGAGCGCCGCCAGCGTCCCGCGCACGCGGTCCGGATGCTTGTCGACGTAGTCGCGGCGCGCGACCACGACCGCGTAGGGGAACGGCACGTTTTCGTCCGGCAGATCCGCGATCACGTCCAGGCCGAGCCCGGAGAGCTGGGCGGGCGGCGTCTGCGAAGTGGTGGCGTCGATGTCGCCGCAGCGCAGGGCCGCCATGCGATCGAACTCGCGCCCCATGCTCAGCACCTTGACGTTCTCGATCCTCGACGAGGCCCGCCCTGTGGAGCGCGAAGCGCATCGCCATGTACTGCGGCCCGCCCAGAAACGGCAGACCGACGCGTTTGCCCTTCAGCGCCTCGACCTTGTCGATGGGGCGCCGAGCCACGATGCGGTGGTAGAAGCGGTCCACGAGCCCCGCGACGACGACGAGGTCGGCGCCGGCCGCGTCCGCGCGCAGCACGGCGTCGCCGCCCGCGATCGCGATGTCGGTGCTGCCGGCCACGAGCGATCGCATCGCAGCGGCCGAACCGCCGAGCACCTGCACGTTGGCGTCGAGGCCTTCCCGCGCGAGCTCGCCATGGTCGTGCGCAATCCACGCCACGGCATGGACGTAACTCGGGATCGCGATGCCCAACGCCAGCGGCGCGCGGCCCGCGCCTTGATCGCGATGGCAGGCGACAGCCAGCGCCGCGGCAAGGAGCACCCAGGCACCGGCCAGGATCCGGGGACAGCGACGGGCTAGCATCTTCATTTTTTCACAGGAAGATCGGAAGGGCGGAAGGAGCTCTTCACGGATCACGGGACGGCTTTCTTTTTTGGGTCGAGGAGTGGGGCGAGCCGTGCGGCTCGTCCAGAGAGTTGGCGGCGCCGCACCGGTCGCCCGCGTGTAGAGGGTGCGGGCCCCTGGATTGGCAGTGTCAGGCGAACCAGCCCTCGACCCCAGAAACCTCCCGATCTTCCGATCTTCCTGTAGAAGATCCCCACGGAACATGATGCGTCGTCCGCTCTGGTCCTGGTCGAGCTCGACCAGTCTCCCGGTTCTTTCGGGGTCGTCACGCGCTGGCCCTCAACGCCGGCGCCTCCCGCGCCGAAGGGTGCGCTTCGTCCCAGAGCTCCATCCACGTCGGCGCCTCGCGCCGCAGCGGCATCTCGACGAACATCCGCTCCCAGAGCCGGAACGCGAGGCACGTGGCCAGGAGCGAGCTCGCCTCCCACTTCTGGATGACCGCCGGATATCCGGGGCCGTGCCGGTCCATGTCGAAGGGGAACGACGGCAGCACGGACAGCATGCGGCGCCGTCCGTCCCTGAGCCAACCGTCCGAGGCAACGGCGTCCGCCCAGGACTTCACGCGGAAGAGCACCTCGTCGGGTATCGCGCCCCGGAACCCCTGCTGCAGGAGCAGCTTGCCCGGCCTGAGAGCGCGTGCCGCGCTGTACAGGCGCGGCCTCGGCGTGATCGGCAGGTACGCGTACGGCAAACAGCTGGCGAAGTGCGCGGGTGAGATGCGCAGCACGCCGAGCTCCCGCGAGGCCTTCTCCGAACGAGTCACGTCGACGCAGGAAACAAGATGGACAAACGCCGCGCGCAGCAGCCGCTCGCGGAGCGGCAGCGCCGCGACCTCCGGTTCAAGCAGAGACAGGTCCGGGCGGTGCGAAAGGAGCGGCCAGAGGTTGTCCGGAAAGAACGCCTTCGCGTCGCGGACGATGCCGGCGTGCTCGAGCTGGCGCGCGAGCAGCGCGTAGATCCGGGGATGCGGCGGCTCGAACGCGGGATGCACCCGGCCGAAGCGGAACGGCCAGGCGCGACGGTCGAAGCGCGCCGCGCGCCAGTGCCCTGTCACGAGCCGTGGCGTTCGCTCGAGCGCCGGCGCCAGCTCCGACAGGTACGCCATGTGGCTCCCGATGCCGAAGCCGGTGAGGTAGCGGTCATGGCCGAGGGCGCGCACCTCGCGCGCGACGAGCAGCATGAACGCCTTGGGCCAGTGCGACAGGCTCTCCGAACGGAAGACGTGCTCGGGGATGGCGTCCAGGTAGTCCGCCTTCGACAGCTCGAAGAAGTGATGGCGCTCGATGCCGAGGTGCCTGGCGACCTTGGTCGCCCACTCGCGCTCGGTGGAATGCTCGGGGTCGCCGAACTCGTAGGTCACGGCGCGGACGCCATCGGCTCCGAACGCGTCCACCGCGGCGGCTGCGATGGCCGAGGAATCGATGCCGCCGGACAGCGCGACGCACACGGGGCGGTCGGGCCCGGCGGCGCGCGCGACGGCCTCGGTGAGCGCCTCGCGAAAGCGCCGCCCCAGCTCCCCGGGCGAGCCCACCGGCGGCTCGAGCAGCTCGGGGTGCACGAAGCGCTGCGCGCGGACGGCGTCGTCGACGCGCAGCGTGCATCCCGGCAACACTTCCGCGATTTCCGCGTGCAGCGTGCGCGCGCCGGAGATCGGCAGCCCCGTCAGAAGCACCTCGTCGAGCACCTCGGGGTCGATGCGGCGCGGTACGGAGGGATGCGCGAGCAGCAGCCGGACCGAGGAGGCGAACAGCAGCAGATTGCCGACGCGCGTGAAGTACAGCCGCTCGCCGCCGGACAGGCTCCGCGTCAGGAACAGCGCCTCGTCCGACGCGCGCGCCGTCACCGAGTGCCCGTCGACCTCGTCGCCGCCTTCGGGCACGAAACCCTGCCTCGCGACGATGCCGGCTTCCTCGCGCTCGACGCTGCCGGCGACAAGCCACAGCCGTCTGGACTCGAAGCTGTCTTCGCCGCCGGACAGCATGTCCAGCATGCGGCTCTTGGCTCCCGCTTCAAGCAGGCGTCCGACGGGCTGGTCCGACAGCGACCAGGCGCCCAGCAGGTCCGGCATCAGCCTCCGCCCACGGAGGCCGATCCGTGGTGGTGCTTGGTCACCGCCGGGGCGATGAGCTGCATGTACATCATCGTCTCGAACGCAGGGGCGGCGAGCGCGGCGTAGTCGACCGCCGCGGGCCACGCGCCGCGATACGGCGCGCCCTGCGCCGGAGCAAGATCGGGCGGCGGCGCGCCCGCGCGCTCGCGCACGTGCCCGAGGCAGGCGAGCGCGCCCTCCTTGAGCTGCGGGAAGTGGGCCGCATCGCGTTGGGCCGTGCCCGCTTTCGCCGAGTAAGCCTTGCCCAGGAGGTAGCAGAAACGCAGATCCGCGGAGAACGCCTGCACCAGCGCCTTCGGGTCCACCACGGTGTGGAGCACGGCGCCGAGGGCCTCCACGATCGTGTCGTCCGGCAGCGACGACAGGCACATCCAGAGCCGTCGCCAGGCGGCGTTCGAATCGCCCCGCGCCTGCTTCTGCATCAGATCGAACGCCCAGAACAGCTGCATGAACTGCTTGTCCGCGGCGGACCCGTAGGTGAACTGGTCGAGCATCTGCGGCGGTCCGCTCACGATCGCTCCCCAGCGATACGACTGCCCGCCCGCCTTGAGCGTGGAGAAACGGCGCTTGAGCCGATTGCGCAGACTGCCCGGATCGTTCTTGCCCCGCAGAAGCAGGATCAGCAGCACGAAAGCGAAGATGAAACCGACGATCGCGAGCGGCACCGCGATCGCCAGCACCGTATCCAGGTCGAAGGTGTAGTCGCCGACCTCGTACTCGTCGGAGCCGGAGGACACGACAGCGCGATTGCGTCCGTCGGGTCCGACGATCGTGTAGTACGTGACGACGAGCTTGCGGCGGCCGCCGTGGTCGACCAGCTCTTTCTTGTAGTGACCCTGGCCGTCGGTCACGATGTAGCGGCAGAGGTCCTGTCCCTGGTCGTCCCAGCGGATGCATTCCTGGTTGCCGGAGATCCACCAGCGGCCGGTGCGTGGCGTCGTGCTGTTGCTGTTGATCGACTTGAAGGTACCCGCAGGATCGTAGACGCGACGGAACGAGTAGCTGTACAGGTCCTGGTAGCCGGTCGACGTGGAGCCGCTGATCAGGGCCTTGATCTCGGCCCCGCTCAGGTCCCGCCACCCCCCGCTACAACCGATCGCGAGAAGCGCGAGCGCGAGCAGGAAAGTGCGCCGCACGACGCGGGATGATCCACCGTATCGGGGCGCGCTGCAAAGGTTGAAGGGGGGTCGGCCGCTTGATAGGCTCGGTCCCCATCCGACAGGAGGCTCCCGTGGATTCGACCATCGAGACCCGCGACCGCGACATCGACCGCCCCGAGGCCCGGAACCAGCGCGCCGAGCACACCATGCGGTGGGTTCTCGCTCACGAGCCGCCCGTCGTCTTCGACGACGCCGCAGCCGAGCTGGCCGCGCTCGTGCGGGAAAAGACCGACGGCGCCGTCGACGTGAAGCAGAGCATGCTCGACGAGTTCGAGAACGCGCGCGGCGGCGAGCACGTCTCGCGGCTGGAGCTGGTGCGCTGCCTGCAGCGCGGCGAGATCGAGATGGCCCACGTCTACGTGGCGGCGCTCGGCGCGGTTCACGATCCGCTGTGGTCGATCGAGCTGCCCTTCCTGTTTTCCGACTACGCGCACGCCGAGCGCGTGTTCGAAGGGCCGGTGGCCGAACGCCTGATGGCCGGGCTCCCGGAAGTGGGCCTGCGCGGCCTCGGCTTCGCGTACAGCGGCGGCTTCCGCATTGTCGCGAGCCTCGATCGCGAGCTCCACGAGGTCCGCGACTACGAGGGAATGCGCCTGCGCACTTCCGGCAATCCCGTACCCGAGGCGCTCTACCAGAGCCTCGGGGCGAGCGCCGTCGGCGCGGATCTCGACGCCATCCCGTCCATGGTCGAGAGCGGCAGCATCGAGGGTTGCGAGATCACGTACGTCCGCTTCCAGGCGGCGGGGCTGGATCGCATCTTCCCCGTCGTCAACGAGACGCACCACAGCCTCTTCACCACCATGATGGTCGTGAACGACAAGTGGTTTTCCGGTCTGCCGGATGCACACCAGGCCGCCATTGCAGAGGCCGGTCGCACGGCGTGTCGCACAGAGCGCAGAACGGCAATCCGCGAGGAACAGAAGGCGCTTGCAGCTTTCGAAGCCGCTCCGTCGCAGCGGATCATCCGCATGAAGCGGGATGCGCAGGCCGAGCTGGCAGCGCGCGCCGGGGTCGTCACCGAGCAGCTCGCCGCGCGGTTCGGCGAGGATCTGGTCGACGCGATCCAGCGCGCCTGAGTCAGGACACGAGCTCGGCGCAGCGCGCCGCGATTTCCTTCGGACGCGCGCTCGACCCGAGCGCGATCCAGCTCGACGTCGACGGCGAGATCTCGGCCAGCTTCCGCACGAGCTCCGGCGTCGCGGCGACAAGCACAACGTGGGTCGACACCGGCAGCTCGTCGGCAAGCGCCGCCAGCGCGAGCGGCCGCACGGAAGGCTGGCGGCAGTCGAGCACGATCACGCTACGCGCGTGCGAGGCGTCCTCGATCCGGTGAAGCAGATCCGTGACGCTCCGCACCCGCATCACCGCTGCGCGTGGATCGAGCCATACGGTCATTCGCCTCAGCATCGCGGGATCGCGACTGGCGAGCAGGACGTGGGGCAACGTCCGCTGCTCACCCGGGCGCGACGACGGCACGGCGCCAGCCATGCCGATGGCCTGTGCCATCGTGCTCGGGTACTCTGCCGACGACCACGGCGGCGTCTTGACGCTGTCCGGATGTCGCGAGCTCGGCGCCGGCCGGCTACCTGGCGAGGCGGAGCCGAGCGTCAGCTTGCGGGCGACCGGGTTGGCGCTTCGCGGGGACTGTGGGCCGGAGGCTGGCGGGAACAGTCTCGCGAGAGGTTTGGCAGCTGTCTCCGTCAGGGGATCGTCGACCGGGGGAGCGTCCTCGGTGAGAGCCGGCAGATCCTCGAAGTCGACTTCTGCCAACACCTCGGAGACTTCCAGCTCTGGCGCATCGTCGGTGTCGAACGTCGGCGGCGGCCTGGTGACCTGACCGGAATACGGCGGCGGCGTGAGGCCGCGGGCGGCGAGCGAGCGCAGAGTGGCCGGCCGGGGGCTTTGGCCACGGCGCTGCGCGGAGCCCGGCGGCGTGAGCGAGCGGGGCGGCGGCGTCGAACGTCGCGGTGGCGTTACGGCTCTGAGCTGGCCGCTGCTGCGCGCAGCTCGGCGTGGCGACGCACTGCTCGGCGCGGCCAGCTCGAGCATGCCCATGATCTCCTCCGTGAGCGTCTCGGCCAGCTCCTGACCAAGTCCCTGCACGAGCGCCCGGTGCAGCGGACCCTCGGCGAAGACGCGCAGGCGCTCCGGCTCATGCGGAAGCTCGGCTTCAGCGTATTCGTCGAGCGCGATCTGCAGCAGCGCGTCGCGGACGCTGGGAGCAACAACGCTGTCCAACGCCTCCAGAACTGCTTGGGGAATGTGTTCGGTGCCGCCTTTGCCAGGCGTCATGACGCGGTCCTTGCGCAGGGATCACCAATATCCTAGCGCATTCATGCCTTCTGCTCCCCACAGGATCGACACCCGGGCGACAGGAATGCGGGCCGGCCAATCGACCGTGACTCTGGCCGTTCCGCTGCAACCGGAACGCGCTGAGCGCGCGTGCAGGGAGCGCTCGGCTCTGTTCGGCTGTATCGACGACTACGGCTCGTCTACCTTGGCCAAAGCGTGCGCAAGGTCGTCATCCACAAGCCGGGCAGCTACGACGCACTGCAGCTAGAAACCCATCCGACACCCGAGCCGGGACCCGGCGAGGTGCGCGTCGCAACCGAAGGCATCGGCGTCAACTACGCCGACTGCATTGTGCGGATGGGCCTGTACGAGTCGGCGAAGAAGTACGTGGGCTGGCCCATCACGCCGGGCTTCGAGGTGGCCGGAAAGGTCGCAGCGCTGGGGCAGGGTGTGGCCGATCTGCGCGTCGGCGATCCCGTCATCGCCGTCACGCGATTTGGAGGGTACGCGACCGAGCTCTGCGTGCCGCGCGCACAGGTCTTCGGGCTGCCGCCTGGGCTCAGCCCGGGACAAGGCGCGGCGTTCCCGACCGCGTTTCTCACCGCCTGGTACGCATTGCACGAGCTGGCGCGCCCGCGGCGCGGCATGAACGTCCTGGTGCACTCGGCCGCCGGCGGCGTCGGCGGCGCGCTGGTCCAGATCGCGCGCATCGCGGGCGCGCGGGTTGTAGGCGTCGTGGGCGCGCCGCACAAAGTCGACACGGCGAAGGGCTACGGTGCCGACGCAGTCATCGACAAAAGCAGCGAGCCGCTGTGGCCAGCAGCCGAGCGGCTGGCGGAGGACGGCTACGACATCGTCCTCGACGCGAACGGCGTGGAAACACTACGGCGGAGCTACGAGCACCTGCGCCCGACGGGGCGGCTCGTCATCTACGGCTTCCACTCCATGCTGCCCCGGAGCAGCGGCCGTCCCAACTGGCTCAAGCTGGCGCGCGACTACGTGCGCATGCCGCGTTTCAACCCGCTCAAGCTCACCGGCGACAACAAGAGCGTGCTGGCGTTCAACCTGTCCTATCTGTTCGATCGCACGGATCTGCTCGCCGAGGGAATGAACCTGCTGCTCGACTGGCACGCGGCCGGACGGCTGCGCGCGCCACCGGTGACCAAGTTCCCGCTCGAGCGCGTGGCCGACGCGCATCGCGCCATCGAGTCGGGCGGTACGGTCGGCAAGCTCGTGCTGATGCCCTGATCGGTCCCAGGCACGGACGCGCGCCTTGACGCGGGGGCTCTCCGACGAAAAGAAACGGGGGCCCGTGCTGTACTACCTGTTCGCAGCCTTCTATGTCTGGATGATCGTCGACGCTATCCGGCGCCGCGCGGAATTCTGGTGGTATCTGATCATCCTCTTCGTTCCGTTCGGGCCGCTTATCTACTTCTTCGTCGTCAAGCTGCAGGATCGCAGACCCGGGGGCGGCGCCATCGGCCGCCTGACGCGTCGAGAGCCATCGCTCGACGATCTTCGCTACCGGGCCGGGGAGACGCCCAGCGTCGTCAACAAGCTCGCGCTGGCCGACGCGCTGCTCGGACGTGGCGAGTACCAGGAAGCCGCCGCGATCTACCAGGACATGCTGTCGAATGACCGCGAGAACAAGGAGGCCCTGTACGGCCATTCGCTCTCGCTGATGGGCATGCAGCGCCCCGTGCAAGCCGCCGACGAGCTTCACGAACTGATGGAGCTCGACAATTCCTACCGCGACTACGCCGCCGCCCTCGACTACGGCGAGGCGCTCTGGCAGAGCGGTGAGCACGAGGACGCGGTTGACCTGCTGCGCGGCCTGGTCGGCGTGGACAGCCGCATCAACCACCGCATCGCGCTGGCACACTATCTCGGGCTTTCAGGACACGGCGACGAAGCGCGCGAGCAGCTCACAACCGCGCTCGACGACTACCAGCACCAACCCGCCTTCGTGAAGCGACGCGACTCGAGATGGGCCGCACAGGCGGAGAAGATGCTGCGCGAGCTGCGCTAGGAGGCGGCCCTGGCAAGTCGGCGCGGTGTGGTTAATCTGGGGAGACATGCACATTCTGCTTTCATGGTTGGTGCTGAGCGTCGCGGTGTATCTCACCGCCGTTGTGCTCCCGGGCTTCGAGGTCCGCGGCTTCGGAGGCGCCGCGGTCGTGGCAGCGGTGTTTGGACTGCTCAACTGGCTGCTCGGCTGGGTGCTGTTCGTGGTCATCGGGCTCGGCACGCTCGGGCTCGGCTTCCTGCTTGCGTTCCTGACGCGCTGGATCGTGATGGCGCTGCTCTTGAAGCTCACGGACGCGCTACTCGACAGCTTGAAGATCAGGAGCCTCGGCATGGCGTTCGTGGGCGCTGCCGTGATGAGCCTGCTCGGCACCGCCGGGCAGTGGGCGGTGCACCTGCTGGTCCACTAGCTGCCTCACGGCTCGAGCCAGATCGGGTTCGTGAACGCGAACGGCTTGATACCCGGTGAGTAGACATTGGGCAGGTCGTCCAGTCCGCGCGCCACGACAATCACGAACGTCTTTGCCGGGACATACAGCGGCACTTTCGTGTCGAGACGAACGACCTTCCCGGACTTCGGAACCGCGATCCAGCGGATGCGACTGCCGCGGCCGCCCAGCAGGACCTGGACGTTGCGCACGTCGATCCACGGCGCGGCGCGCACCCGGATGTGCAGGACCAGGTGCTTGCCGTGTCCCCTGACGGTATCG
The DNA here is from genome assembly GCA_963826085.1 of uncultured delta proteobacterium. Classification (GTDB taxonomy): domain Bacteria; phylum Myxococcota_A; class Polyangia; order Polyangiales; family Polyangiaceae; genus CAWDXG01. Next base: position 2,864,593 of record CAWGVN010000001.1, read on the forward strand.
CCCGGCCCCGCTCCGTCGACGTTGACGTCGATGATGGGACCGCTCGTCACCAGGACGTGACCGGCGCGGATGGCGTCGATGACGGCCTGCGGATCGGCGTGGACGTCGTCGGCGTCGCTTTTCGCCTGGCCGTAGTGGATCAGGTTCCGCGGCACCCCGGGGTCGATGAAGAAGAGCTTGTGAGAGTCGCTGTTCCCGGTCGCGGTGTAGTGGTGGCCGAGCCCGAGCAGGTGGATCCAGTCGAAGAGCACGTGGCGCGTGCGCACGGGCAGCGTCGCCTCCGAACCGTTGAAGACTTCGAGCGCGTCGTAGTCGGAGTCGAAATCCTTCTGGTACTGCCACGGCACCCGGCCCGTCTTCGGGTCGAGATGGTAGGTGAGGAAGTAGCCGATCTCCGGAAAGCGCGGGTGGTTGACCTGCAGGATGCCGTGGGGCGATGCAGCGCGTGCGTCGGCGAACAACTGATGCGGCGTGGTGTTCACGTAGCCGATGCGGGCATTCATCTTCAGCGGGAACACGTTGAAGTGCCCGAACAGATGACCCACGGTACTGACTTCGGAGCCGATCATCGTCATGAGCGGCGATGCCAGCTTCCCCGACTTGCGCAGCTCCTTCACGGTCGGCCCAAGATCGCTAACGACGTAGTGATCGGTGGCCACCGCGAGCTCGACGCCCTCGGCCGCGACCGCGATCACGCGCTCGGAATAGCCGATGTCGGCGTCGATGCTCGGCGCCTGGTGCAGATGCAGGTCCGCGGCAATCCAGCCGGGCGTGTCGATGACGCGGTCGAGGTGGCCGTGCAGGTCGACGGTCTCGCCGGTGCCGACGTGGATGTTCCAGCTCGCGGCTGCGCGCTGGAATCCGGCGGTGGCGAGCACGTGGTAGTCGCCGACGGGCAGCGCTCGCGAGAATTCGCCGCGACCGCTCCACACGAACCGCCCGGCGCCGGTCACGTCGCCATCGTCGCCGAAGTTCGGGTCCGCCGTGCCGTGAGTACCGCGCAGCGTGAGCTTGGCAGCGAGCGGGCGCCCCGCTTCGTCCACCAGGTGGACGTCGAGCGTTCCGCTGGGAGGCGGCTTCTTCGCCGCTTCCGGAATCGGCGAATAGCTGAGCGCGCGCCGGAAGCGAACGGTCTCCTTCGGGGCCACGGTCGCGTACGCGTAGACGGTCTCGATCTGCGGCGCGCTGCCGGCGTCGGTCTGCGTGTACTCGATGTGCATGGGCTTGTCCTCGAGCGTCTCCAGCACGAGATCGCCGCACGCGCCCTTTCGCCCTATCCAGCGTGCGTGCCCGAAGAATCGAGTCGGTGCCCGCCCCACGCCCTGCATGAAGTAGTCGACGTTGCCCCACTTGACCGCATCCCCGACCCCGATGTTGGTGAGCTTGCCGCCGCCCACGTGCTGGAGGCGCGTCTCGACGACGATGCGCGGCTCGTCACCGTCGAGGCGGTAGTCGGTAGTGACGCGTACCTTGCCGGCGCCGAGCGACACCTCGCTCTCGGTCTCGATTGCGTCTCCGGCGATCCTCACCGTGCTCGCCGTGAGGTTGATCGACTTCCTGCCGTCGTGCAGCTCCGGGTGGAAGAGCCACAGGCCGTCGATCGCCGTCAGACCGCCCAGCTCAGGCACCGTCGGCGCGGTCGGCTTGTTGGTCCAGAAGTCGACCAACCAGCCGTCGGACTTGCGCACGATCAGCGTGGCCGAGCGGTTCTGGAGCGCGAGGTCGCCGGCCTTTCCGAACACGCGAAGCCGCCCGCCGACCAGCGCGTCGGTGACGACGAACGGCTTGCCGAGCGGCGGATCGGCCGCCCTGGCCGGGCGCGCCAGCACTCCGCAAAGCAGGGCGAGGGCGCCCAGCGCGACGATCCGGCGCGCGAGGGGGGGCACCCGATAAGCCTTTTGCACCGCCGCCGTGGGCGCAAGCCGATTCCAGAACCGTTTTTATGTGAATCGGCTCTAATCTGGAGAGGCGCTCGACTTTCGACGGAACGTAAGCATGGGTCTTCTCTCGTCACTCTTCGCTCCGAAACACGAAGTCCTTCCGGTCCACATCGGCAGCGCCGAGGACTTCCGGCGCGAAGTCACGAAGAGCGACCTGCCGGTCATCCTGGACGTCTGGAGCGAGAGCTGCATGCCGTGCCGCCAGCTGGCCCCGGTGTTGACGGAGGTCGCGACCCGCTACGAGGGCAGGATCAAGGTCGCCGAAGTGAACACGTCGGGGCCGCTCGCGGTGCTGAAGAAGCTCGGAGTGACCGCGACGCCGACTATCCTCGTCTTCTATCGCGGGCAGGAGATGGGCCGCGCCGTCGGCTACCACCCCCGGAGCTGGTTCGACGAGATGATCGCCGCGGAATTTCCGGAAGGCGACGCCGACGTACCCGACTGAACTCTCGTCAGCTGCGCCTGGCCCGCTTGCCGACAACCCCGCCGCGTGGTTCCCTCGCAGCATGGCTTGGACACTGCGCGGGCTTGCGATCGCGCCGATAGTGGTCGCGCTCGCTCTGGCGAGCGGTTGCGGCGGAAGCAGCAAGGGCGGGCTCGCGAACAACGACGCCGGCGGGGGGAGCGGCGGGACGGGAGGCAGCGACGCCGGCGCCGACGTTACGAGCGCCGGCAGCGGTGGCAGCGCAGGCGCGGACGCGGGAACCGACGCTCCAAGCGACGGGCCGTTGACCGACGGCTACGTTCCCGTTCCCACCGCGTCGGCGATCCACTTCCAGGCCTCGAATCCCCTGCCGAGCGGCGAACAGATCCTGTTCAACGACTGGAGCAAGCAGCCGAACCCGGTGCTGTCGATGAAGCCCGACGGCAGCGGCGCGACGGTGATCTTCGCGGCGTACCGCATCTGGAGCATGGGCGTTTCGCACAGCGGCAACCAGATCGCGTTCGCCTGCGGCGATCCGGAACAGGCACAGCACTACGGCCTCACGCTCGGCGACGCGATCCAGAACGACTTCATCTACGACGCCGCAACCCAGAACGTTTCGGTGCTCGACTACGGCAACATCAACGACGAGTGCCACGCGTTCAACGCGACGGACACGCGCCTGTACGTCTGTCGACGCTACGACTTCACCGCGGGCGTGCCGTCGTCGAACAAGGGCTATCGCCTCGGCAGCATCGATATCGCCTCGAAGACCTTCGGCTTCATCACGCCCGACAAGCAGTACCAGATGGACCTGTACCCGCAGCCGACCGCGGACGAGTCCGAGCTCTACTTCACGCGCATCGTCATCACGCCGCCGAACAAACAGACGCGCACCATCATGAAGATGGCGCTGCCCAGCGGCACGCCCCAGGTCGTGCGAAGCGACGCCTCGGGCAATACGCTCTCGCCCGACGGAACGCACTACGCCTACGCGGACTGGTCCGACAACTTCAAACTGTACGTCTCGTCGCTGGATGGCTCGAGCGTGGTCAAGGTGGCGGACAATGCGGGCACGAATCTGGTCTTCTCGCCGGACGGCAGCGAGCTCGCATACCTTCGCGACGACTCCACGGCGAACTGCTCGCACGTGGAGATCGTCCACACCGACGGCTCCGACGCGAGCTCGCCGACCCGCATCCGCGACTGCCAGAAGACGAACGAGATGATCACCGAGCTCGCCTGGATCAACCGCCAATAGGGCGTCGGCAGGAAACGTCCGGCTTCGACGCAGCCGTGCGCGTGTGCTTGAATCCCCCGCGATGGCCGAGCTCTATCTCAAACAGCTGCTGATGGGCCGCGACGTCGGGCAGGACAACCCGATCGCCGCGCAGATGCAGAACTTCACGTACCTGGTCGGGGATCGCGACAGCGGCGAGTGCCTTGTCATCGATCCGGCCTGGGATGTGCGCGGCATCGTGGAGGTGGCGGAAGCGGACGACATGAAGCTCGTCGGCGCGCTGGCCACGCACTACCACCCCGACCACGTCGGCGGCAGCATGTTCGGCTTCACCGTGGAGGGGCTGCCGATGCTGATGGAGGTCTCGCCGTGCAAAGTGCACGCGCACAAGCTGGAGGTGCCGGGCATCATCAAGGTCACGGGGCTGTCCGACTCCGATCTGGTCGGCCACGACTCGGGGGACACCATCCGCGTCGGCGACATCGAAGTCGAGCTGCTGCATACGCCGGGGCACACGCCCGGCTCGAGCTGCTTCCGGCTCAAGAGCGCGCTGCTCGCCGGTGACACGCTGTTTCTCCAGGGCTGCGGCCGCGTCGATCTTCCCGGCGGCAACCCGGAAGAGATGCGCCTGACGCTCACGCAGCGGCTCTCGACGATACCGGGCGACACCGTGCTCTACCCGGGCCACGCCTACGGCGGCGAGCACGCGCCGATGGACGAGGTGCGCCGCACGAATCCCTATCTTTCCGGAGAGATGTTGTAGCCCACGCACTCCGACGAGCGGAGCGCGGCGTAGGGATCTACACTTGCGAAAGCCGCGGCGGAGTCCGCGCGTCGCGCTCGCAGGCAGGAGAGACCCATGCCCACTCTGTCCAGACTTCACTTTGCGCGAACCTGGATGCCTCTCGGCGTCGCGTTCGCCCTCGTCGTCGCGGCAGCCGACGGCTGCGGCGGCGGCAAGAAGGTCGCCTCGAACGGCGGCAGCGGCGGCAACGGTGGAACGTCGTCGGGCGGCAGCGGCGGCACGATCACGCTCGGCGGAAGCGGAGGCGGCGGAGGCAGCGGAGCCGACGGGGGCAAGAAGCCAGGCCCGTACAAGCTGCCGCCCGGCTTCACCCAGACGGAATTTGGCGGCTACAAGCTGGGCGCGGCCTTCAACGGCGACACGCCCCCGCCGGTCGATGCGGGGACCACGGGCTCCGATGGCTGCGGCACCACGATCCTGGGCGTGGTCCGCGACTTCCAGGGCTTCGACGTAGGCGGGCATCCGGACTTCCAGCACTTCAGCGGAAGCCAGCCCACCCCGGGGCTCGTGCAGAACAACCTGGGTGCTGACCAGAAGCCCGTCTACACGGGCATCTGCGAGGCGAGCCAGACCGGACCGTGTCCGTACGGTCAGCAGACAACCAGCAAGAGCGCCTTCGACCAGTGGTACCGCTACGCGGCGAACGTGAACAAGCCGTACATCGTGTACCTGTCGCTCCAACCGAACGGCAATGTGCTGACCTTCCAGAGCGATTCTGTTCTTCCCGCTCGACAATGCCGGCTTTGGAAACTCCGGAACAGGCGAGGACGGCAAAGAGCACAACTTCGGCTTCACCACCGAGGTGCACACGCAGTTCAAGTACCAGGGCGGGGAACAGTTCACGTTCATCGGCGACGACGACGTTCTGGGTCTTCATCAACGGAAAGCTCGCGGTAGACCTGGGCGGCCTGCACCCGTCGGCAACCGGCTCGGTGGATCTGGACGCGAAAGCTTCGGCGCTCGGAATCGCAAAGGGCAACGTCTACCCGCTGGACCTGTTCCACGCCGAGCGGCACACGGCGGCTTCGCATTTCCGCATCGATACGAACCTCCAGTTTACCAACTGCGGCACCGTCGTCCCCGAGCCGCCGCCGGCGTAACAGCGCCCGCGCTTCTGGATGAGGCGGTTCCGCCTGGGCTAGTCGCGTTCGTGCCTCTTGAGCGGCGCACGGCGGCGCCGGGGGGGCCATGGCGGCATATACGCCGCTTCGCCCGCCCACTACTTCGCCTTGTGCCGGCAGCCGCACGCCCGTTCGTGCAGGCGTTCGCGCTGGCGGGTGTTGTCCGCGAGCGCGGCGGCGCGCTCGAATTCGCTCTGCGCCTCGGCGTAGCGTCCGAGCTGCTCGAGCAGATCCGCGCGGGCAGCGGGAAGGAACGGATAGCGTGCGAGTGCCGGCTCGGCGCCGAGCGCGTCGAGCAGCGCCAGGCCCTCGGCGGCGCCGGCGGCGCGCGAGACGGCGACGGCGTGATTCAGCGCGATGACGGGCGACGGCGCGCGGCGGCCCAGCTCTGCGTAGAGCGCGGCGATGCGCCGCCAGTCGGTGGCTTCCGGCGTGTGGGCGCGTGCGTGGCAGGCGGCGATCTCCGCCTGCATGAGATACGGCCCGGCCTCGCCGCCAAGCGAGCGCGCGCGCTCGATCTCGCGCTGCGCGCGGGCGATGAGCTCGCGGTCCCACCGGGTACGATCCTGGTCCATGAGAAGCACCGGGGCGCCCTCCGGGTCGGTGCGCGTCGCGAGGCGCGACGCCTGGAGCTCCATCAGCGCAAGCAACCCGGACACTTCGGGCTCGGCAGGCGCCAGCTCCGCCAGGAGCCGTCCCAACCGGAGCGCTTCGCCGACCAGCGCCGGGCGCGTCAGCTCGTCGCCCGCACTCGACGAATAGCCCTCGTTGAAGACGAGATAGACGACTTCGAGCACGCTCGACAGCCGCGCTCCCAGCTCCTCGGCGCGCGGTAGCTCGAACGGTACACCGGCGTCGCCGAGCGCACGCTTGGCGCGCACGATGCGCTGCGCCATGGTCGGCTCGGTGACGAGGAACGCGCGCGCGATCTCGCCAGTCGACAGACCTCCGACGAGCCTCAGCGTCAGCGCGACCCGTGCCTCGCGAGGGAGCACCGGGTGGCACGCGATGAAGATCAGCCGGAGGACGTCGTCTGCGACGTCTTCGTCCATACCTGCTTCAATCGCCCTCTCCAGCTCGTCGAGGGAGACGTGCGTTTCGATCTCGTGGGCCAGCGCCCGGTGCTTGTCGTCGGCCAGGCGCGCGTGGCGCAGGACGTTGAGCGCCCGGTTCTTTGCGGTGGTCATGAGCCACGCCCCCGGTCGATCCGGTACGCCGTGCTCGGGCCACTGCTCCAGCGCGGCGACCAGCGCGTCCTGCGCGAGTTCCTCGGCGACACCGACGTCGCGTACGATGCGGGTCAACACGCCGACAACACGAGGCGCTTCGCTCTTCCAGACCGCGTTGATCGCGTCGTGTGTCGCCGGGGCGGCCATGCCGCCCAGCGTAGCTCAACGCGCCGGGAACGGAGCGGCAGGTCGACCCCGCCGCTCCAGGCCTTTCACGACCTCGCGGGTCCGTCCGCCTGGTCGAAGACCTGCAGCACCTCGGCGGCGCCGTCGCCTGCGATCTGCATGAACTCGGTGGCGAGAGCGAGGGCCTCTTCCTTCGACTCGACCTTTACGAGCGCGAAACCGTCGATGAGCTCCTTCGTCTCGGTGAACGGGCCATCCGTGATGCTCACCTTGCCGTCCTCGCAGCGCATCTGGATGCCCTTGGAGGGGCGCACCAGCCCCCCGGTCATCACAACGGCGCCGGACGCCAGGTGTTTGGCGGTGAAGGCGCCGAGCTTCTGGAACTTCTCGGGGGTGGGCGGGGGCGCGTCGGGTGCGCCCGTGTAGGTCATGAGGAATTTCATGGCTTTCTCTCCTTCATCAGGCCGTGCTGCTGCGCGGCTCTTGTTATCACGACACCCGCCGGCGGGCTCGATCGACAACTGCGGAGGATTTTCTTCAGCGGGCGGGGCCGACCGCGGCCCGGACACGCGCGTCGCGCAGGAACAGGCTGCCCCACAGCATCACGCCGACGTACACGGGGAACAGAATGTGCGAAAGCAGCGGGTCGCCGATGCGGGCGTGGATCGCGACCGCGCCGCCAAGGTATCCCGTGAGCAGGACGGCGCCGAGCACAGCCGTGCGGGGAACCAGGTAGAGCGTCGTGCACGCAAGCAGGATCAGTCCCAGGGGGCGCGAGAGCTGATCCGGAAAGCCGATGCGGGCCGAAGCCTCGGTCACGGCCGCGACGTGGATGAGCTTCATGGTCGAGTCCATGAGCAGGAACAGCACGGGCACGCCGCCAAGCACGCGGCCCGCCCAGCGCGAGCGAATCGAGATGGGCCGCTCGGCCGATAGAGTGGGTTCGAGAGTCGCTTCCATCGTGGGTCTCCTGTTTCCGGCGGCGCCAGGCGGCCACCATCTACACGACTCACGAGCGGGCCCAGGATCGACACGGGCCGTCGCATTTTTTTTCGTCCGGCGGCGTTGGAGCGAGCGCGGGGCGCGGGATCCTGGGCGCCGCCCGTCGGTTGCGCGATCCCGCCCGCCGTGGTCTCGTCGACGCATGGTTGCGCCCGTTCCCGAACACCTACACACCGTCACTGCGCGCCTCGTGGTCCGCGGCGCTCTGGAAGCCATCGACTTCTATCGCGAGGCGTTCGGCGCAGAACTGCTGGCCGAGCCGTTCCAGACGCCCGACGGCCTCGTCGTCCACGCCGAGGTGCGCATCGGCGACTCCGTGCTCTATGTGACCGACGAGAGCGACGACCCGACAGGTGGCGCCGCGCCTCCTTCCGTCGACAACCGCATCACCGCGATCCTCGCCCTCGCCGTCCCCGACGTCGACACGCTCTGGAACCAGGCCGTCCGGGCCGGCTGCGAGATCATGTATCCCCTCGCCGACCAGTTCTACGGCGATCGCGCTGGCCGGCTCCGCGACCCCTTCGGGCATCAATGGATGCTGAGCACGCACATCGAGGACGTCGATCGGGAAGAGATGGAGCGGAGGTTGCGGGGGCTCGCAGCGAGCGGAGGCTAGGCCCAGGAACGCCCCCGCGCGACGCCAGCGCGACACACGAAGACCAGGAGCGGCCACGGCGGCGGGGTCCGGCTCACCAAATCTAGTGCACCAGCTTCCTGTACTTGATCCGGTGCGGCTGGTCGGCGTCGGTGCCGAGACGGCGGTGCCGGTCTTCTTCGTACGCCTGGTAGTTGCCCTCGAACCACACCACCTGGCTGTCGCCCTCGAAGGCGAGCATGTGCGTGGCGATGCGATCGAGGAACCAGCGATCGTGGCTGATCACGACAGCGCAGCCCGGGAAGCCGAGCAGCGCCTCTTCCAGCGAACGCAGGGTGTCGACGTTGAGATCGTTGGTCGGCTCGTCGAGCAGGATCAGGTTGCCGCCCTGCTTGAGCAGCTTGGCGAGGTGCACGCGGTTGCGCTCGCCGCCTGACAGGCTGCCGACGAGCTTCTGCTGATCGCTGCCGCGGAATCCGAACCAGGTGCAGTAGGCGCGCGACGCCACCTCGCGCTTGCCGAGCTCGATCTTGTCCTCGCCGCCGCTGATCTCCTGCCACACGTTGTTGTCGCCCTCGAGCGCTTCGCGGCTCTGGTCCACATAGGCCGTCTGCACCGTCTCGCCGATCACGAGCTCGCCCTCGTCGGGCTTGTCCTCGCCAACGAGCATGCGAAACAGGGTCGTCTTGCCCGCTCCGTTCGGTCCGATCACCCCGACGATGCCGCTCCGCGGCAGCTTGAAGTCCAGACGATCGATCAGCAGCCGATCGCCGAAGCCCTTGGTGAGCCCCTTCGCCTCGATGACCAGATCGCCCAACCGCGGTCCCGGCGGCATGCTGATCTCGCTGCCATCGCTCACGCCCTGGTTCGACTGGGCCAGGAGCTCCTCGTAGGCGCCCAGGCGCGCCTTGCTCTTGGCCTGCCGCGCCCGCGGCGAAGCCCGCACCCACTCCAGCTCCTGCTTGAGCTTGCGCTGCCGCGCGCTCTCCTGCTTCTCCTCGACCGCCAGGCGCGCCGACTTCTGCTCCAGCCAGCCCGAGTAGTTGCCCTTGAACGGATAGCCGTGGCCGCGGTCGAGCTCGAGGATCCACTCGGCCACGTCGTCGAGGAAGTAGCGGTCGTGCGTCACGGCCACCACGGTGCCGGGGTAGTCGTGCAGGAAACGCTCCAGCCACGCCACGCTCTCGGCGTCGAGGTGGTTGGTCGGCTCGTCGAGCAGGAGCATGTCGGGATTTTCGAGCAGCACGCGGCACAGAGCCACGCGCCGCTTCTCGCCGCCGGAGAGCGTCGCAATCTCCGCGTCCGCCGGCGGCAACCTGAGCGCATCCATCGCGATCTCGAGCTTCGAGTCCAGGTTCCACAAGTCGGCTGCGTCGATGCGATCCTGCAGCTCGCCCTGCTTTTCCAGCAGCTGGTTCATCTCGTCGTCGCTCATCGGCTCGCCAAGCTTCATGCTCAGCTCCTCGAACGCCGTCAGAAGCGCGCGCTGCTCGGCCACGGCCTGGTCGACGGCATCCTTGACCGTCTTCGCGTCGCCGAGCTCCGGCTCCTGGGCGAAGTAGCCGACCTTCGTGCCCGGATGGGGCTGGGCTTCACCCAGGAACTCCTTGTCCACGCCTGCCATGATGCGCAGGAGCGAGCTCTTGCCGGAGCCGTTCGCGCCGATCACGCCGATCTTCGCGCCTGGAAAGAACGCCAGGGTGATGTCGGACAGGACCTTCTTGTCGGGAGGGTGGACCTTGGTCACCTCCCGCATCGTGAAAATGAATTCGGGCATGGGGCGCGCAGTCTACCCGGGAGCGCGCCGCACGCCAGGGGCGACAGACGCACGAGCCGGACGGGGGTATCATCGAATGATGTCGACGCGTCGGCAGTTCCTTGGCGGCCTGCTTGCGGCGGGAGGTGCCGCGGTGCTGCCCGGTTGCGGCGCCAAGCCGCCGTCGACACGGCAGGGCCCGGCGTTCTACTGGGGCGTGGGCATCGAGAACACGTGGATGGTCCAGGCCGACCCGGCAAAGGATGGATCGCGGCGGGCGCTCGACGAGCTCTCCCTGACCGGACACTACGACCGATGGCGCGAGGATCTCGCTCTCGCGGGCGACCTCGGAGTCAACGCCATCCGCTACAGCCTGCCCTGGCACCGCGCCGAGCCGTCGCCCGGAGTCTACGACTGGTCGCTGCTGGATCGCGCGCTGAAGGTCCTCGTGGAGGAGCTGGACATCGTTCCGATCATCGATCTCCTGCACTACGGCACTCCGCCGTGGATGGGCGACGGGATCGGCGATCCGCGCTTCGTCGACTCCTTCGCGACCTACGCCTCGAAGCTGGCCGGACATCTCCGCGGGGTGACAACGCACTTCACGCCCGTGAACGAGCCCGCCGTGGCTGCGGCGATGTGCGGCAACAGCGGCATCTGGCCGCCGTACCAGAGCTCGCGCGCCGGCTGGGCCGCGCTCGGCGTGCGGCTCGCCCGCGCGATGGTGCTGGCAACCGGCGAGCTCAGAGCGGCACAGCCCGACGCTTTCATCGTCTCGGCCGATCCGATCAACTGGCTGCTCGGTGACAAGCTGCTGCCCACCGCGGGGCTCGACGCCGAAGCGCTCGAGAACCTGCGCGCCGCGGCCGGCAGCTTTCCGGCATGCCTGGCCTACGGCCGCGTGGGGCATGGGGATCCGTTTGCCGACTACCTGGTGCAGCAGGGCGTCGCCTGGAGCGATCTGGAATGGCTCGCGGCGCACGCCGCCCTGCCGGACGTGGTCGGCTACAACCATTACCCGGACATCGTCGATTTCAAGGACGGCCCCGACTTCACGCGGGGCGGCAGCCTGCCGCTCGACGAGGCCGCGCTCCAGGCGACGCAGCAGGTGGAACAGGGGCTCCGTCGCGCGCAGGCGTATTTCGGCCTGCCCGTCTATCTCACGGAAACCAGCGCCGGGCTCACAGGCGTTGCGCGCGCTGCGTATGCGACTGCAATCGGGGACATGGTGGCGCGCGTGCGTGCCGACGGCTTTCCGCTGGTGGGCGTGAACTGGTGGCCGCTGTACGAGGCCGTCCAGTGGGGCTACCGCGAAGACAGCAGCCGTCCACTCGCCGATTTCATTACGCCGGGCGGCTGGAACAACGGCCTGTACAATCTCGACGGCTCACTAGGTCGCGTCGAGACGCCCGCGGCAGCGGCGTTCAAGGCAGTCATCGCCCGCGGCTGATCAGTCGCCCGAGCGCCCGAGCACCGCCATGTACTCGCCCAGGCGCGGGCTCTCGATCGCCAGGTGCTCCGGTGCCGGACCCGCGCTGGTCGCGCCGTTCGGCCGGATGCGCAGACAGCGCTGTTCCGGATCCAGCTTCAGGCTGATGTCCGCGGGCGACGTGGCAAAGCTCACGTAACCGTCGCTCCAGGCGTTGCCGACATCGTCCGGCAGCGCACCGCGGTGGTACACCGCCCAGCGAAGCCGCGTCACAGGGCCAGTCGGCTCCGCGACGATCAAGCGCTCGGAAGTCAGCCGCACCACGGCGGGGCGGAAGCGCGGCGCCTTGCGCGCACGGCGGTTCTTGCCGACCACCGCAAAGCGCGCCTCCCCGTCGTCGAAGCACAGCTCCTCGCCTTCCCGAAGGCCCAGCCGATCCAGGCGCGCGTCACGATGACGCCACGCCAGGTAGAGCCACCCCGCAACGAGCACGCCGAGTATGACCCACGACAGAGCGAGGTAGCTCATGCGCGGGCGAGCGTAGCAGAGCCGTCCATGCGCCGCCGCCTAGGTGATCCACTGCCCCGAAAGGGTGAAGTGCCAGCCCTTGGACGTGCGCTCCGCCTTCCAGTCGCCGCCCGTCCAGCCGAAGCTCACCGCTACCGCCGCGTGGTCCTTGTCTTTCATTTTCACGTCGACGTTGAACGTGACCTTGAAGCCGAAACGCTTCTTGTACGCCTCGAGCTCGTCCGGACGCAGCGTGATCAGCCGGAAGCGCACGCCGCGCACGTCGAGACGCGGTCCCGTCGACTTCTCGATCAGGAGCTGGCCTCTGACGAAGCGACCGACGAGCTGCTCGTAGGCTGCTTCGCGCACCTCGTCCTCGGGCGTCTTCGGCTCTTCGGCACCGAGCGGTGCGGGGTCGATCCCGTCCGACAGGCCGTCGTGGTCGGTGTCGGGATCCGCCGGGTCGGTCGCCAGCCGCGCCTCTTCCACGTCGGTCACGCCGTCACCGTCGCTGTCGCGCCGGAGCGCGGCGAGCGAGCAGCGCAGCATCAGGCCCTGCTGCTGCCGCTTGGCGTGCAGTCCCACAGGCGGAAACGTGATGCTCTTGTCGTCGACCTCACGCAGGTCCGCCGCCACCTGCAGCACGTCGCCGTCAAGCAGCGGCAGGCGCGGATTCGGAACGATCACGTAGGGGCGCATCTGGCTCAGCCCGAGCGACAGGTCCTCGGTCTTGCCGCTGCCGTCGTCGATCGCCACGCGGTAGCCCGCGTCGCCGATCTCCGAGCTCGGGTCCAGCTTGTACGAGCGGTAGACGACGACCTTCTTCTTGCCCGCCATGCCGCCCGTGACCCCGGTCGGGGGCAGCGTGATGGCCAGGCCGCGGCCCATGTTCGATCCGACCGGGTGCGGCTTCGTGCGGTACGCCGCCGGCAGCTCGCTCTCCACGCACGGCGATGCCGCCGCATTCTGGATGCGGGCGACCACGTCGCCCTCCGGTACCGGCTTTGTCGCGCGCGCAGGCGGCGGAGTCTCTGCGGACGATGCGGTCGGCGTCGGCGGCGCAACCGGAACGGCGCTCGCGCGGGCAACGGGTGGTGCGGTTCTGGGCGCGGGGGGCGGCGTCCGGCAGCCAAGCGCCGCAAGCCCAACTATCGACAACACGGCAGTACGCAAGGAGAGCCTCCTCCTTGTTTGGTACGACGGCGGAGCCGAATGTTCCCTTGGCCGGACAGATTTGTGCGGGCTAGTTCGCGACCAGCACCATCGAAGAGCGGGCCGGCAGGTTCGGGGACGGGCCGGCCACCGCGGTGCCGTCCAGCAGATTCTTGTAGTTGCCCGCGGGCAGACCACCGACGTTCGCTGCGCCGTCGCCGCGGTTGATGAGCACATACACCGTGTCGGCGTTCTGGCTCATGCTGTAGGCGAAGGTGTCGTTGCTGACCGACAGCGTCGTGCGCTTGCCGTCGCGCAGTGCCACGTGCGCCGCGCGGATCTTGGCAAGCTTCGAGATGTGATCGCGCAGCATGGTCTGGTTCTGCGTGTAGCCGCTCCACTGCATCATGCGGCGGTTGTCCGGGTCGCCCGCGCCGGCCATGCCGATCTCGTCGCCGTAGTAGATGAGCGGAATGCCGCGCAGCGTGAACAGCACGGTGTACGCTGTCGCCAGCCGCTCGTAGGGCGAAGCCGAGGTCGGCGCCGCGGGCTGGTTCTGCCAGGCGCGGTCCTTGCCGTCCGCCCACTCGTTGTTCCACATCGGCGTGTCGAGCGCGAACTCGATCGCGCGCGGCACGTCGTGGTTGCCGATGAACGTGCTCATGATCCCCGAGCCGTAGAAGTCGTCGTTCGTCGACAGGAAAGTGTCCAGCTCGGAGAGCGGCGCGCTGCGCATCAGAAGCGTCCGCAGCATTTCCGAGCGCAGCGGGAAGTCGAACTGCCCGTCGAGCATGCTCGGCTTGACGTAGTAGCGGATGGCGTTGCGGTCTCCCGTGAAGGTCTCGCCCACCATGTAGAAGTGCTGCTTGCTCGTAGGTTCGATCTGGCTGGTGACCTTCGAGCGCAGCTCCGTGATCCACGAGTCCTCGATCTGCTTGACCGCGTCGAGCCGGAAGCCGTCGGCGCCGGTGTTCTTGATCCAGGTGATCGCGTTGTCGGTGGAGAAGTCCCGCGCCGCCTGCAACGTGAAGTTGAAGGCCGGCAGGTAGGGGGCGAACCAACAGCGCTTGCCGTCGGAGCCGTCCCACGAGCAGCCCACTCCACAGGTGCAGTTGGTGCTGCCCTTCATCATGGGCCAGAACCAATCCTGGTGCTGCTGGTAGACGGGCGAGTCGATGTACACGTGGTTCATCGCGTAATCGAGGATCACCTTGAGCTTGTGCTTGTGGGCGTCGTCGACCAGGCCCTTCAGCTCCGCCAGGGTCCCGAAGCGCTCCTCGGTCTTGTCGAGGTTCATCGGCCAGTAGCCGTGGTAGGCGCTGTACTGCTTGCCGTCGGTGCCGATGCCGGACTTCTCCGGATTGTCCATCGGCACCGTCAGCCACAGCGTGTTGACGCCGAGGTCGGTGAAGTATCCGGCGTCGATCTCCTGCTTCACGCCCGCCCAGTCGCCACCCTGGTAGTTCGCCGCCGGCGCGACGCCCGACACCTGAGCGCCGTCGTTGGACGGTCGCCGTTCTTGAAGCGATCGACGAACACGAAGTAGAGGACCGCGTCGCGCCAGTCGTAGCCGACGGCGGGCGGCGGCACGCAGCTCCAGTCCGAGCAGGTCACGCCCGAGAGGAGCGAGTTCTCTCCGCCCTGACCGTCCGGGATGGTGTTCGGGTTCGACGGATCCGTCACCCAGTTCGTGCCGTCGATGACGAACTTGTACTGGACGTTGGCGCCGTAGGGCACTTCGACGGAAACCGTCCAGGTGGATCCCTGCTTGGTCAGGGGCACGCCCTGGGTCCAGCCGGTGGGCGCGAAGTCGCCGCGCAGCTCCACGCTCTGTTCGCTGCCCACCGGATAGTCGAACTCGTGCTGGCAGCGCTTGAGCGAGTCGTCGCACTGGGGCGGCCCCGCTTCGGGCGCGCCGCCGCTTCCGCCGGGACCCGTCGCTCCGCTTCCGCATGCGCCGCTGCCGCTCGCGCCGCTGCCGTTCGCGCCGCTGCCGTTCGCGCCGCTGCCGTTCGCGCCGCTGCCCATCGCGCCGCTGCCGGTGCAGCCCGCTCCCGAGTCGGCGCCGGGGGCGCCGCCCAACCCGCCGTCGGGCTGGTGGAAGTGCGACGTGGTCGCGTCCGTGACCGCGCACGCTGCGAACCACGGCGCAGCGAACACGACCGATCCGATCAAGAGGCGAAGCAAGCGGCGCATCGGGGGAGGGAACGCGCGACGGCGGGCTCTGTCAACTGACGCCAGGCGGCTAGATGTGGCAAAATGCTACGATTTTGGTGCTGATTTGTAGCATTTTGCTACACTTGCGCGCTCTAGAGTGACTGATTATCACTGACTTTATGTCAGTGACTTTGGCGACGCGCTCCAAGCGGCAGAAGCAGAAGGCGGACACGCGGGCAGCCCTGCGCCGGGCGGCGCACGAGTGCTTCGCCGAGCAGGGCTTCGTGGCGACGCAGATCGGCGACATCTCGCGCCGCGCCGGCGTCGCGCACGGCACCTTCTACGTGCACTTCGAGAGCAAGGAAGCCGTGCTCGACGAGCTGCTCGCCGAGTTCAACGCCGCGCTCGTCGACAAGCTCGAGCGGGCGTGGCCCGCAGGCGCGGAACCACTCGGCGCGGCGCGCGCGCTCGCCGCCGTCTGCCTCGATCACTGGAAGGCCGAGCGCGGGCTCGTCGCCGCCTTCGCCGAGCGCGCGGGCATCGACGGCAGCCTCGCCAGCCTGCGCGACGGCATCAGCCCGCCGGTCGCCGCCTTCCTGGCCACACGTCTCGCCGAGCTCGCCGGCGGCAAGCTACGCGACGCGGACTTGATCGCGCACGGGCTGCTCGGCCTGTGGACGCGCGTCGGCCTGCAGTACCTGTTCGGCGATGCGCCGCGACAGCGAGCGATCGACACACTCGCGTCCATGTCGTTCGGCGCGCTGTCCGCCGTCATCCCCAACCTGCAACGGAAAGCATGAGCCATGCAACCTCTCGTCTTCTCCCGCTACACCTGGCGCGACGGGCATCCCGACTGGAGCGTTCTGTCCGCCGAGGCACACGAGCTCGCCGAACGCCTGCGCCCGGGCCTGCAAGCGCCGCGAACGGGCGCAGCCGAGTGGCGCCGCCGCGCGCTGAGCTGGCGCACCGCCGCCATGAACTACGCCGGCAACGTGCGCCGCGCGCGGGCCGGCCGCGAGGATCTGTGGCCGCTCTACTTCATCTGGACGACGCTCCGCCCCTGCAACTTCCGCTGCAGCTACTGCGACGATCACCGCGGCGCGCGCTATCCCGAGCTCGACGGCCACGGCCGGCTCGACACCGATGCCGGCAAGCGTCTGCTCCGCGTGATGCGCACGCGGACGCCCAGTGTGTACTTCGCGGGCGGCGAGCCGACGCTGCGCCGCGATCTACCCGAGCTCGTCCGCGAGGCGCGCGACCTCGACTACTACCCGATCGTCGTCAACACCAACGGCAGCCTGTTCCACCGGCTGCTCGACAAGCCCGCGTGGCGCACGTTCCTGGCCGACGTCGACGTGCTCGTGGTGAGTCTCGACGCGCTCGACCTCGGCAAGCTGTCGCGGATGTGGGTGACAAAGCATCCCGAGGACGTGATCCGCAATCTGCTCATGCTGCGCGAGCTGGCCAGCGAGATGCGCATCAAGCTGATGGTCAACACCGTGATCCAGCCGGGCCTCGTGCGCGAAGCGCGCGCGGTGCTGGACCTCGCCGACGATCTCGGCATCTGGTTCTGCCCAGTGCCGCAGAACCGCGGGCCCCGCATCGATCCCGACGTGCTCGCCGATCCGGACTACGCCGAGCTGGCGCGCACGATCGTGGATCGCAAGCGCGCCGGCGCACGCATCAGCGGCTCGGCGCGCATGAACGATCGCCTGCTGCACGCCGCGCCGCTCGACTGCCGCAACACGCTCAAGCCGCACGTCGACCACGACGGCAAGCTGGCCTGGCCGTGCAAGGCCAGCGCAAACGTGGAGCCGGCGCGCATCGACGTGCTCGGCTTCGACGGCGTGGAGGAGCTCTACGAGCACGCCCGCCGCCGCATCGACCCCACGCGTTTTCACGGCCCGGGCCCCGCGCAGTGCGGCGGCGACTGCAACTGGGCGCAGAACTACACCACCGACGAGTATGCCTTCGGCCTCGGCCATCCCGCGCACCTGGCGCGGGAGCTCGTGAGCTTCACGAGGCGCTAGTGCCGGCGAGCGATCGCGACTTCGCGCTGGACGCGGTGGCCATCGTCGTCATCAGCGTGGCGATCTGCACAGCCGCGCATCACCTCGCCTTCATGAGCGCGTTCGTCCCCGCAGTCGTGGTCGCACGCTTCGCGCTGTTCCGCGGACCGCACGGCCGCGAGCTCGCCTTTTTCACGCTGTGCACCGCGCTCGGCGCGTTCAACGACTGGAGCTCGGTCACGCGCCACCACATCTACGCCTACACCGTGCCGGTGTACTTCCCGTCGGCCTCGGCGCTGCCGCTGTGGATGCTGCTCTACTGGGGGCTCATCCTGCGCTTCCTCGCCACGCTGTTCCGCTGGAGGCGCCTCGGACTCGGCCCGCCGCCGGACACGCTGCATCTCGGCGGGCGCGTCATTGCCAGCGCGCCCTGGCGCGTCGGCGTGCTCGTCGCGCTCGTCGTCGCGACGCGCCAGACCATCTACCGGAGCTTCGCCGATCCAGTCTGGTCGTGGCTGCCGTTCGCGCTCGCTCTGGCGCTCGCGCTCTGGCTGCTCCGTCCCGATCGCCGTCGCCTGACCGTGCTCGGCGCGTTCGTCGTGCTCGGCCCACTCGTCGAGGTCGCCTACATCCAGCTCGGCGGCCTGCACCACTACGCGCTCGGCTGGTTCGGCGGAGTGCCACTGTGGATCGTGCTCTGGTGGGGACTCTCGGCGCTGGTCTGGGAGGACATCTCCGCCCGCGTGCTCGCGTTGTTCGAACCGCGCTCGATGCTCACTGCCGTGCGCTAGGTAGGGTGCCCCCGCGCTTCACGTCGCGTGACGCTGCGGCGGCTGTCGCCGCCGCGTGCCCCCAAACCCGCGGCTCCGCCGCGGCCGGGGCCACAACGGCGGAAGAGCTCTAGCTAGCGGGCTGGCGCCCCGCTCTCCACGCGCTCGAGGAAGCCGCGGAGCGCGACGCAGAGAGAGGTGCGCAGTGCGGCTTCGCTGACCAGATCCGGCGCCGATGATGCCGACGAGCGCGCGCTGGTCGTTGAAGTGCCGCGTCATGAGCTTGACCCAGAGCCGGTGCACGCTCGCTGATCGGTAGTGGGCAGCGAGCGCATTCGACTAGGCTCGCGCCATGAGCTCCGGAAGCCCGGACAATGAGCAGGGGGGGCTTCGATCGAGCGTTCGCTTCGCGCGAGCCCGGGCGCTGCTCGCCGGGCCGCACGCGACGCGGGTGGCGGTTCTCGCAGCGCTGCTCGTATCGCTGCCGTCGCTGTTCGCGGGATTCGCCGTCGACGACTACTGGCACCGCATCTATCTGACGCACCCGGCGCGATGGGCCCCGGCGCTGAAACCCGGGCTCGGCCTGTTTACCTTCTACGATGGCGATCCGGCGCGCAGCCGCTGGCTGCTCGATCAGGGCATCAGCGCGTGGTGGGCCGACCCGGGGCTCCGCATCAGCTTCCTCAGACCGGTCAGCGCGATCACGCACTGGCTCGACTACCGGCTGTGGCCCGCTTCGCCGCTGTTGATGCACGCGCAGTCGATCGCGTGGTACCTCGCGGTCGTCGCCGTCGCAGTGGCGCTCTACCGGCGTGTGCTGAAGGGCGGATGGGTCGCGGGTTTCGCGGCGCTGCTCTACGCCGTGGATCACACGCACGGCACGCCCGTGGGCTGGCTCGCGAATCGCAACATCCTGGTGGGCGGCGCCTTCGCGCTGGGGTCGCTGTGGCTGTATGCGCGGGGGCGCGAGGGCCGGCGCACCGCGGCCTGGCTGTCGCCGCTCGTGTTCGCGCTGGCGCTGTTTTCGGCGGAAGCGGCGCTGGGGGTCGCGGGCTATTTCGCGGCGTACGCCCTGTTCCTCGATCCGGCGCCAGGGCGCCGGCGTGTGCTCTCGCTCATGCCGCACGCGCTGGTCGCCGCCGCGTGGGCTCTCGTCTACCGGCTCGGCCACTACGGCGTGCAGGGCTCGGGGCTGTACTACGACCCGCTCCACTCTCCGCTTGCCTACGCGCGGCATCTTCCAGAAAACCTCGCGCTGCTGGTCGGCGCGGAGCTCGGCGCGCCGACGCCCGACGCCTACACGCTCGCGTCCCCGTCGATCCAGCTCGCGCTGGTGGTGGTCGCGCTGGCCGTCCTGGCACTCGCCGCGTTCGCGCTCGTGCCGCTGGTACGAAAGCACAGGAGCACGCGGTTTTTGCTGGTGGGCGGGGTGCTGTCGACAGTTCCGCTTTGCGCAGTGATTCCTTCGGCGCGGACTCTGCTGCTGCCAGGCTTCGGACTGATCGGCCTCGTGGCACAGATGGTCCAGGCCCTCGCGGAACACCGCCTGCCTTCGCGACGGGTCCTGCGCGCGCCGGCCGTCGCGATCGCCGTGTGGGCAGGCGGCGGGCATCTGCTTCTGTCACCTTTGGTCTTCCAGGTCGGCGCGTTCGAGTTCGCTTTCATGCAGCACGTCGCGGATCGGCTCGCGGCGACCTTCCCCGACGATCCGGATCTGGCGCACAAGCGCGTCGTGCTGGTGAACGCGCCGGACGGGGCGTTTTCGGGCTATCTGCTGGTCACGCGCTGGGCCCACGGGCAGACGGTGCCGGCCAGTTTGTTCCCGATCGCCGTGGGCACGCGCGCGGTGGACCTCAGCCGCACCGGCCCGCGCACGCTGCTCGTCCGATCCGCCGGCGGTTTCCTGGCGGGCGGAACCGAGCGCCTGGTGCGCGACCCGCGCCACACCATGCCCGTGGGCACGCGCGTGGAGGCGGGCGGCGAGACCATCCAGGTCGTCGAAGCCACCGCCGACGACCGACCCGCCCTGGTCCGCGTCACCTTCGACCACAAGCTCGAAAGCCCGGAGTTCGACTGGATCGTCTGGACCGGCACCGCCTTCACGCGCTTCACGCCGCCAGCGGTCGGGCAGTCGGTGCACATCCCGGCGCGATCGATCCTGCGCTGAGTGCTCGGGAACCGTCGACCGCGCAGCGCGGTATGCGCTATTTCTCCGGCCATGACCGATCGCGGCGACTACGACATCCGGATGGACGACAAATACGGTCAGCTCGCGCTGATCGACATCGACGCGGAAGCGGCGGCGCACGAACCCTGGTTCAACCAGACCCTGACCACCGTGAACGACGCGGTCGTGCGCCTCGGCATCTTCCACGGCGAGTTCCACTTCCACAAGCACGACGCGGAAGACGAGCTGTTCATGGTCCTTGAAGGCGAGCTGCTGCTCGACGTCGAGGGACAGGGCACGATCAAGCTCGGCCCCCACCAGGCGTACACCGTGCCGAAGGGCGTCACGCACCGCACGCGGTCACCCGGGCGGACCGTGGTGCTCATGATCGAGCAGAGGGGCGTAGAGCCGACCGGCGACTAGCCGCTCACGCCGACGCGCGACAGATCGACCCGCCCACCCTCGACCGGCGGACACCAGTAGTAGCCGCCGGTGGTGGGGCGGCTGAAGCGGAACAGGCCGTCGACGATGCCGTCTTCCAGACCAGCCATGCGGCGGAGCACCCGCTCGAAGCGGTCGAGACTCTCGCCGTAGGCGAGGAACAGGAGCCCCTTCTCGCGGCGCGTGATGTACGGCATCGAGCGGCGGACCATGAAGGCCGGCGGATCGTAGCTCTCCTGCGCGGCGCGCTTGACGTGCGCGTGGTCCGGCGCGTCGTCGATCTCCTCGTTGTCGCTGATGCGACGACCGACGACGTGGTTCCGCTCTTCTTCAGGCAGGCGCGAGAACCATTCGAGATCGTGCGCCCAGCGTTGCACAGCGACGAAGCTCGAGCCGTCGGCGCGGAGCGCGGCCTCGACGGCGGCGTCGTCCGTCGGGTTCTCCGTACCGTCGACGTAGCCGGACAGGTCGCGGCCCTCGCGGTACTTGAAGAGCTCCACGTCGTCGGTGACGCGGTAGGCATCGCCCAGCGCGCCGCGGAGGGCACGCACCCGGTCGTCCACGACGCCGCGATCCGCGCCGTGCACGAGCAGCCAGAGGGCGCCCTGGGTCGACGGCACCGCGACGCCCGGGCCGGCCAGCGCCGGAAACGGGCGCAATCCGTCCACGCTGGCGTCCAGCGCCGCGAGCAGCGGCGCGCCGAGACCCACGATGCATGTCGCCGGCTCCACGGCGGCAGCAAGCGCCGCAAGACCGGCGTGCGGATCCCCCCCGGCGCGCACAACGAAGGTGACGGAACGAGCCGTACGGGGAACGGGCGCTAGCACGAGGGGCTGCGGTGACGGCATCGCGGTGTAATCTAGGTCAGCGAGCGTCAGAGCGGAAGCCGCGGGCTGACGTCCGACATGCGCGCCTACTCGCAGTCGGAAAAGTCCTGCTCGTAGAGCGCGTCGCCGATCAGCTTGTGACCCCGGTGGCCCCAGTGGATGTCGTCGTTGGCGAAGCGGCGGTAGCGCCTGCAGAGCACGTTCGGGTCGCCGCAGCTGAGCAGCGGGTACGTGTCGAACACCGCGTCCACCTTGCCGAGCTTGTCCTGCTCGAACATCCACCCGTTCAGCTCATGCGTAGCCTCGACGCGGCGGTCGACGACGCCGCGCAGCCGTCCCCACGGCGGCACCGTCATCGCAATCACCTTCACGCCGTGCTCACGCGCCGTCCTGTACATCCACGACAGGTTCCGCTCCGTGCGTTCCACGCGCGCGGGCCCGAGCAGGGACCCCGCGAGCAGATCGTTCACACCGCCGAAGATGATCACGTGCGTGTAGTGCGGCTTCTTGCGCTTGAGACGGGGCGGCAGCCCGACACCGAACAGATCCTGCGTCAAACGCCAGCGCATATGGTCCGTGCGTTGTCCGCCCACGCCGTAGGCGTCGAAGCGGCTGTTCGGACAGCGCCGGGCAAGCTCCGCCAGATAGCGCCCGCCGCCGACGCGCGTGTCCGTCAGCGAATCGCCGATGGCCGCCACCACGTAGCGCCGCTTCTCGAGTTTCGCGGGGCCCGGCTCGGCTTCTCTTCCGGGGGTCCTGGCAGCCGCTGGAACGACGGCTCTCGGCCCCCCTGCTGCAGCCAGTGGGGCGACCAGCAGCATCCCGGCCCCCGCCAGCAGCAAGACAGCACGATGCACGACACTACAGCGTAGCGCGCCAGCGGACACGTCCGCAACGACGCGGCGCGCCGGCTCAGTGCGGCGCCCAGTCGAAAGCGTGCTCGATGGCCGTGCCTTGCTCGATCCGCTGTCCGTCTGGACCCAGCACGATGGGCTCGTCCAACCGCTTGCTCCAGCCCGGACGAGCGCCGTCGACGCACTTGTCCGGAGTGATCGTCAAGCGCCGCTTCAGCAGGAAAGCGCCCGGCGCCCGCTCGTAGATGTCGTAGGAGCAGAAGATGGCGCCGCGGTAGAGGTATTCGGTCGACCCATGCGGCGAGCGGATCGAGCCGCGATATTCGTCTCCGAACGGAAATTCGGGATCGGCAATCATCGCCCCGACAAGGACACCCGGGACAGCCAGCAGGTGGACGAGCACCAGAGTGGTCATCGCCACGATGCGCTGCACGTCCGAGCGCATCCGGAAGCGGACGCGCCGGACGACGCGCGTCAGCGCCCAGATGATCGACACGGCCGCAAGCAGCGCCAGTGCGTAGGTCGCCCGCCCCACGAACGGCGGCAGGCGCCGCCCTCCGCTCTGCAGCGCGGCGGACCAGCGTTCGACGCCCACAGCCACGCCCATGACGAGAGCCGCGAGCCCCCAGGGTGCCACCAAGAGCCGCCAGCCCCGCACAGCGCGAGGGTAGCACGCGAAAATCCCCGGCTCGAACGCGAGCGGCCCACTGCTAGCCTAGCCGCATGCAGCTCCGGCAGCCGGACTATGTGGTGCTGGTGGTGGAGAACCTGGAGCGCGCGCTCGCCTTCTACACGGGAGTGCTGGGGCTCGAGCTCGGGCATCGCTCGGGTCCATTCGCGCAGCTCGCAACGGGCGCGACGCGGCTCGCGCTGTTCGAGCGTGCGGCGATGGCGGAGACGCTGGGCTTCGCCGTGCGTGCTCCGGACAGGGACGCGCCCGGCTTCGAGATCGGATTCAAGGTGGACAGTGCAGACGCGGCCTACGACCGGCTGATCGAAGCGGGCGCCGAGAGTGCGACGCCGCCTACTGATCGCGCGTGGGGCCAGCGCACCGCTTACGTGCGCGATCCGGATGGGCACCTCATCGAGCTGGCGGAGGACAGGAGGTCGGCGTGAACACGATGAAGCTTGCCTTACTGGTGATCGCCGTGGGCGGACTGGTCGCGGCGAGCGGGATCTGCGTGCGCTAGGCGCGCCGGCGCCGCCAGCCGGCCAAGAGCGCGGTCATCGCGGCGAAGAGCGCGCCTGTGCCGCCGCGCGATCGCGCAACGCGACAGCCGCAGCCGCCCTTGTCGGCCACGGTGCTGCCGCGCGAAGGCAGCCCGCCGTCCAGTGCGCCGCCGCCGCCGCCGCCCCCGCTCGCGCCGCTGTCCACGAGCCCACCGCTGCCTCCGCTCGCACCGCTGCTGCTCGCGTCCGGGTTGCCGCCATCCGTCGAGGTCGCGCCGGCCGTTCCCCCGCTGCCCGCGCCGCCGGCATCCGGGGGAGGCGGCGTGCACACGCTCCCGCTGCCTTGCGTACCGCTCACCGAGACGTCGCTGAACACGATGCCGGTCGGCATGCCGGCGGTGCCGACCTCGGAAGCGCGCGCCGTGCCCAGCGAAAAGTGCTGCTCGCTCGGCCCGTAGACGAGCCCGGTGCTCGAATAGTCGATGTCCAGCACCACGCCGCCGTTGCGCAACAGCCGCGTGTGACCGGATCCCCACTCGATGCGGATGCGCTGCGGCGAGCCGTCCCAGTTGCCGTCGCCTCCGAATGGCTCGTCGAAGAACGAGGTGGCGCAGGGGCAGGTGCCGTAGCCCGGATCGCCGCCGTTGCAGATCCCCCACATCAGCTTTTGTTGCCCGACACGCGTCGCATCGTCGGGACCGTACACGCGCAGCATGCACTTTTCGTAGTTGTCGCGCAGCGGCGGGTTGTACGCGATCGGCTCGCCCATGCCGTAGCCGTCCTCGTACATTGCGAACAGCTCGTTGTCGCCGGAGATGAGCCCGGCTGTGGTCAGCCCCGTCACCGTGAACTCGATGGAGCCGGACACCAGCGTCGGGATCGAGTACCAGAGCCGGTCGGTCCGGTTCGTCACCGTCCAGCCGTTCGCACCGATCGATCCGCCGACGGGGTGACCCACGGTGGATCCCTTCAAGGAGTCGTCGAGCTGATACGCGGAGGCTGGCGAGCTGGCCAGAAGTACCGAAAGTCCCAGAGCGATGCCCCACCGCATCCGTCCATCATAGCCGAAGCGGGGCTCCGGCAGGCCGAACAACTATTCCGCCGCGGCGGCTGCGCTGTTCGAGCCCCGCAGCTCGGCGAGGATGGCGTCGACGTTCTTCTTCGCGTCGCCGAAGAGCATGCGCGTGTTGTCCTTGTAGAAGAGCGGATTGTCGACGCCGGCGTAGCCGGTGGCCATGCTGCGCTTCATCACGACCGTCGTCTTCGCCTTCCACACCTCCAGCACGGGCATGCCGTAGATGGGACTCGATGCGTCGTCGAGCGCGCCGGGATTGACGATGTCGTTGGCGCCGATCACGAGCACCGCGTCCGTGTTCGGGAAGTCCTCGTTGATCTCGTCCATCTCGAGCACGATGTCGTACGGCACCTTGGCCTCGGCCAGGAGCACGTTCATGTGCCCGGGCAAGCGCCCGGCGACGGGGTGAATCGCGAAGCGCACCTTGGTGCCGCCGTCGCGCAGGATGCGCGCAACCTCGTACAGCGGGTACTGCGCCTGCGCCACGGCCATGCCATAGCCGGGCACGACGATCACGCTCTTCGCCTCGCGCAGGAGATCGGCCGTCTCCGCCGCGCTGACGGATACCACTTCTCCAACGGGGGCCGCGCCCGGCGCCGGCTTCGCGCCCTCGGCCGCGCCAAAGCCGCCGAAGATGACGTTGACGATGGAGCGGTTCATCGCCTTGCACATGATGTAGCTGAGGATCGCGCCGCTCGAGCCCACCAGCGCGCCGGTGATGATGAGCAGGTCGTTGTCGAGCATGAAGCCCGCGGCCGCCGCCGCCCAACCGGAGTAGCTGTTGAGCATGCTGACCACGACCGGCATGTCCGCGCCGCCGATCGCCATCACCAGATGGACGCCCAGCACGCAGGCCAGCGCGGTCATGATGCCGAGATCCACCAGCCCGACCGGAGCCGCGACGCCCAGGAAGCGCGCGCCCAGGTAGAGCGAAGCGCCGACGATCGCCAGGTTCAGCCAGTGGCGCCCCGGCAGCATCAGCGGCTTGCTGCGGATGACGCCCTGCAGCTTGCCGAAGGCGACGACCGAGCCCGTGAAGGTGATCGCGCCGATGAAGACGCCGACGAAGACCTCGACCTCGTGAATGCTGGCCTCGACGCCGACGTACTGGTGGCCTGGGTCGAGGTAGCTCGCAAAGCCCACCAGCACGGCGGCAGCGCCCACGAAGCTGTGCAGCGCGGCCACCAGCTGCGGCATGGCCGTCATCGCCACGCGCACGGCGACGATCGCGCCAATCAGCGCGCCGATCGCGACCGCCGTGCCGAGCAAGCCGTAACCCGTGACGCGGCCGCTTGCGGCCGTGGCGCCGAGTGCGATCAGCATCCCCAGGATGCCGTACAGGTTTCCGCGCCGCGCCGACTCCTGTGTGCTCAGCCCAGCCAGGCTGAGGATGAACAGCACGCCGGCCGCGATATAGGCAACTGTGAGAAGACTGGCGGGCATGGCTACTTGTGGAACATGCGCAACATGCGCTGCGTGACGAGGAAGCCGCCGGAAATGTTGATGGACGCCACCAGCACCGCAGCCGCGCCGAGGATGGTCACGGGCGAGGTGATGTGGCCGGAGATCTCCAGCATGCCGCCGATGAGGATGATGCCGCTGATGGCGTTGGTGACGCTCATCAGCGGCGTGTGCAGAGCTGGCGTCACGTTCCAGATCACCTGCCAGCCGACGAAGCACGCGAGCACGAACACCGTGACGTGGGAGAGCAGCTCCTTCGGCGCCACCATCCCGAGGCCAACCAGCGCCGCGGCGGCGACGACGAGGAAAATCGCCGTGCGCATGCCGTGCACGGATGCGCTCTCGTGAGCGGGCGGCTCCGACGCTGCGGCGGGAGGCGGCTTGGAGTGCGTGGGTTTCGATGCAGGCGGAGGCGCGGGCGGGGCTTTCGGCTTGGGCGGCGGCCACATCAGCTCGCCCTCGTGAAGCACGAGCACGCCGCGCACGACCTCGTCCTCGAGGTCGATATGCCAGCCTTCCGCGCCTCCCATATCGCTCAAGAGGTGGCAGAGGTTGTTGCCGTACAGCTGGCTCGCCGTGGGCGCGAGACGGCTCGGCAGATCCGTGTAGCCCACGATGGAGACGCCGTGGTGCCGCACGACCTCGTCGGCCTGGGTGAGCGCGCAGTTGCCTCCGGTCTCCGCCGCCAGGTCCACGATGACCGAGCCCGGGTGCATGCTCTCGACCATCTCTCTGCTGATCAGCTCCGGCGCGGGCTTGCCCGGGATCAACGCCGTGGTGATGATGATGTCGACGTCCCTGGCCTGCTCGGCGAACAGCTTCATCTCCGCCGCGATGAACTCCTTGCTCATCACCTTTGCGTAGCCGCCCTGTCCCGCGCCTTCCTCCTTGAAGGACAGCTCGAGGAAGTCGGCGCCCATGCTGTGGACCTGCTCCTTGACCACCGGTCGCGTATCGAACGCGCGCACGATCGCCCCGAGCCCG
Organism: uncultured delta proteobacterium; assembly: GCA_963826085.1. GTDB lineage: Bacteria > Myxococcota_A > Polyangia > Polyangiales > Polyangiaceae > CAWDXG01. Next base: position 2,891,834 of record CAWGVN010000001.1, read on the forward strand.
CGCGCCGCGCCGATCGCCGCCAGCCCGGCGACGCCGGCGCCGATCACCAGCACCTTGGCTGGCGGGACCTTGCCGGCGGCGGTCATCTGTCCGGTGAAGAAGCGCCCGAACAGACCTGCCGCTTCGATTACCGCGCGATAGCCGGCGATGTTGGCCATGGAGCTCAGCGCGTCGAGCTTCTGCGCCCGCGAGATGCGCGGAACCTGATCCATGGCAAGCACGTTGACCTTGCGCTGGGCCAGCCGCTCGATGAGCTCCTTGTTCCTCGCCGGCCAGAAGAAGCTGACAAGCGTGGCTCCGTTGCGCAGTAGATCCGCCTCGTCATCCCCGGGTGGCTGCACCTTGAGGACGATGTCCGCCTGGCCCCACAGCTCGGCGGCACCAGACACGATCGTGGCGCCGGCTTTCTCGTACTCGGCGTCGGGAAACGACGCGGAATCTCCAGCGCCCGACTCGATCAGCACCTCGAAGCCGAGCTTCTTCAGGCGGGCTGTCGTGTCCGGGGTGGCCGCCACACGCCGTTCACCGGCATGCACCTCTCTGGGGACGCCTACTTTCATGTGATCCAGCAGCTATCGGGGAAGCCTGGACCACGGCGGTGACGCGGTCTCCAGGCTGGGGGTCTCCATAGCTCAAAACCGACCCGAGTGGTGGTCTTCCGTGGGCTTTTATGTGACGGCGATCACATAGGCGCCCCGCTACTCGTCGGCGGGACGGATCAGGAAGTGCGCGTGCGCGCTCGCAATCGGGCGAGCCCGGTCCTCCTGCCAGGCCTCGACGCGCACACTGGCCACGCGGCGTCCTTGCTTGGTGATAACGCCGTGGGCGAAGGTGTCCACGGGCCGGCCCGAGCGCAGATACTCGATGGTGACGTTGATCGTCTTCGGCAGGATCAGGCTCTCGGCCTCCCACATCAGCTGGAAGATCGCCGTGGACTCGAGCAACGCGCCGATGGTGCCGCCGTGCAATGCCGGGAGCACGGGGTTACCGACCAGATGATCGGCGAACGTCAACTTGCCGAGCATCTCGCCGCTGGAGTTGTCGAGGGAAATTCCGAGGAAGCGCGCGTAGGGGATCGCCTCGATCATCGGCTGGTAGTCGCCGGTCTCCTTGGCGCGCGTAACCAGATCGATGAAGCTCATGGGACCGTCTTCCGCCCCTGCATGGCGGACACGCCGCCCTTGCGGAAGATGATGAACGTGCCCGCAGCCGAAGCGATCGGATCGTCCTCATCGTCATGGAATGCGAGCGCACGGACGAACGCGACGTTGCTCGTCAGCTTGTAGCATTCGGCGCGGCACACCACGTCTTTCGGTGGCGTGGCGGGCTTGAGGTAGTCGATACGCAGGTCCAGCGTGGCGATGGGAGTGGGTACGCCGAGCGCCAGGAACACCGCGGCGCCGCACGTCGCGTCCAGCGTTGCGGTGATGGCGCCGCCGTGCAGCACGCCGGTCTCGGGATTGCCGACGAGGTGGCTGGCGTAGGGCAGCAGCATGCGCGCGACGCCCTTGTCGAAATCGACGAACCTCAGGCCGAGCGCGCGGTTGTGCGGCACGGCCTCGGCGAATCCCTGGTTCAGGCGCGCGATCTTCTCGGCGCGTTCTTCCGGGGTGTCGCTCTCGTCGGCCATCTGGCCGGCACGTTAGTCCAGACGCGCCGGCCGGGCCAGCGCCGACGCTTAACGCCGTCCCGGCGCGCGGCATGTGCGGATAGAAAGCGTCGCGGCCCGGCCGCGGCACCCGCCCCACAAGGAGCCACAACCATGCGACCGATGAAGACCCTTGCTGCCACCGTCCTTGCCGCTTCGTTCATCACGATCCCCGCGTTCGCACAGCCGGCAGGCCGGACCCCCCACGCAGCCAGCGGCCACGCCAAGAAGAGCCCCGCCGAGCGCGCCAAGCTTCGCCGGGACCGCCGCGAGGCAGCGCTGAAGAAGGCCGGCGTCAGCGGTGCGCGGCTCGAGCAGGCGCTCGCGACGATGGCTCGCTTCGACGCGCAGCGGAAGCCGGTGCGCGCGGAGATGCGCAAGGCGATGAAGACGTTCCGCGAGCTCAAGAAGAACAAGAGCCAGGACAAGGCCGCGCTCGAGCGCGCGAAGAGCGCGATGAAGGCGGCCCGCGCCAAACTCCAGACGGTCCGCAAGAACGAGCGCGCCGCACTCGGCAAGATCCTCACCAAGGCCGAGCAGGCCAAGCTGCAGGCCATGCGCAAGGCACGCTGGGCCGGCCACGAGCCTGGCCGCCACCACCGCGGCGACAAGAAGTGAAACCGTTTCGCCTCCCGTTCCGTAGGCAGAAGTAGACAGGGATTCCTCCCCCACCCGCGCCCGGCTGTTGCTCCCCCGACAGCCGGGCGCATTTTCTTTGTGGCCGCGCCGCGTTGACGCGGGGCGAGCGGCCTCGGCATGCTCCGCAAGGCATGGACGAGCCCGTCGCGCTCGAGGAGATCCGCCAGGCGGCGGAGCGCATCGCGCCCTACGCCCACCGCACGCCCGTGATGACGAGCGCCACGCTCGACGCGCTGTCGGGCCGCCGCCTGTACTTCAAGTGCGAGCTGTTCCAGAAGGTGGGCGCGTTCAAGTTCCGCGGCGCGTGCAACGCGGTGATGAAGCTGCCGCCCGAGGTCGCGATGCGCGGAGTCGTCACGCACAGCTCGGGCAACCACGCCCAGGCGCTGGCACTGGCGGCGAAGCTCCGCGGCATTCCGGCCCACATCGTGATGCCGACGAACGCGCCGGGCGTGAAGCGCCGCGCGGTGGAAGGATACGGCGCGCACGTCCATCCGTGCGAGCCGACCCAGGCCGCCCGCGAAGAGGGCGCCGCCCGCGTGGTCGCCGAGACCGGCGGAGCATTGATTCCGCCCTACGACTACCGCGACGTGATCGCGGGGCAGGGCACCATCGCGCTGGAGCTTGTGGAGCAGGTCCCGGACCTCGACGCGATCGTCGCGCCGGTGGGCGGTGGCGGCATGATCTCCGGCATCGCCCTGGCCGCACATGGCCTCAGGCCGGATCTCCGCATCATCGGCGCGGAGCCGAGCGGCGCCGACGACGCCGCGCGCTCGAAGCTGGCGGGGCGGCGCCTGCCGCAGGACGATCCCCGCACGGTCGCCGACGGCTTGCGCACGAGCCTGGGCGAGCTGACCTGGCCCGTCGTCCGCGACCACGTGGAACGCATCCTCACGGTCGACGACCGCGAGATCCTCGCCGCCATGCGCCTCTTGTGGGAGCGGATGAAGCTGCTGGTCGAGCCGAGCGCCGCGGTCGGCCTGGCAGTGGTGTTGGGCGAGGCGTTCCGGTCGCTCGATTCCGTGGAACGAGTCGGAATCGTGCTGTCGGGCGGCAACATGGACCTCGACACGCTGCCCGGCTTTGCGCCGGAAGACGCGCGCGACTAGCCCTGCGCGCCGGCGGTGCGCGGAGCCGGCGGAACTGTCGCGCCGATGGCGCCCTGGACAACAGGCTTGGCCGGCTTCTGGACAGCCGGGTCGAGCAGCACCGGCTGGAGGCTGCCATTGTCCACCGGCTCTGCCTGGGCGCCCCGCGGATCGGGCTCGGACGCGCTCCCCCCGGCCGGCGCCGGCGGCTGGACGGCAGGCTTGGGGGCCGTGGTGCGCGCAGAAGCGCTGTCTCCGGCGCCGAGCTTCGGCGCGGGGTGGTACGGCACGTTGCGGTCCATTTCCGGCGTGTCCCAGGCGTTTTCGATGATCGCCAGCGCCGGCGCAAGGTGCTCGAGGTGGGCGCAATGCGCGTCTTCGTTCGCGCCCAGATAGGACCAGACGTGGAGCCCCTTCACGTCCACGCGACCGACCATGCCGAAGCGCGCATCGCCCGGGTCTAGCGGCTTGTTCTGGACGCCCAGATCCTTCAGCAACAGATCCGCCGTCAGGGTGGTGGACGGATAGGTCACCGGATCCACCTCGGAGTGCGTGAAGATGAAGATGCCGTCACCGTGCATCGCGCGCTGGGCGAAGTCGAACACGGGCTGGATGTACGCGCTGCTCACGTTGTCCGCGTCGTGACTGCGACCGGGCTTCCACCCGGCGTGCAATGCATCGAGCAGCACGACGGCGTCGATACCCTGACGGCCGTGCTTGAGGATCTGGTTCACCGCGCCGTAGCCGGCGCTCCACGCCGACAGCGCCAGATGGCGGATGTGCGCGCGGTCGTCGCCCGAGTACTCCTCTAGGTTGGCGGTGATCGAATGCAGGAGCGCGGGGAATGCGCCGGGCGCCTGGAAGGCGTCGGCGTAGGGTCCGCTGCCAAGGCCCTCGTCGAGCCCGACGTACACCACGCCGCGCGCCACCTGCACCAGCATCTTGCGCGCCGCCTCGTGACCGTGGAAGTGCACGATCACGTCGTATCCCATGTCCGGGGTGTGCCCGCCCTTCTGCGGGATGAGCATGCGCGCACCCATCGCAATGGTGCGATAGGACGAATACGGACCGAGCCCGAGTGGATCGGGCGGATAGCATTCGTGATAGCCCTTTGCCCGGAGAGCCGGCGTGAGCGGCTGCAGGTGCAGCTTCTTGTGGCGGCTTCGCTTCAGCGCCGGCGCCGTCGGCGCCGCAAACGAAGCGAGAGTCGGCCCCGGTTGCGGCGGAACGCTCGCCGACGCGTTCTCCACCAATACGAATGCCAGGAGCAGCGCGACGCCGATCAACCCGACACCGAGGGCGCGCCAGAAAATCTGCGCGTCGGTCACCGCCGGTTCCGGTTGTATGGACGGACTCTCCAAGGTCGGGTGAGTCTAGCTGTGCTGTCGCGGATGGAAAGGGGGCCGGAGTCACTTTCCTGTCATGGAACGGCACAAACCCGGGCGCCCCAACTGCAAGTGGCCGCTCAGGCTGGAATCAACGCTTCCACGGGGCCAGACTCCAGCGCCCAGTCGCTGGCTGTGGCTGCCTCGCACCTGTTCCGCCCTGTGCGCTTCGCGCGATAGAGCGCAGCGTCCGCGGCCCGCGTCAACTCCTCCGCCGACAGCACGTCGATAAAGGACGTGCAAGCTACGCCAAGGCTCGCCGTGACGCGCAGAGTGCCCGCAGGAGCATCGACCGGATGCGCGGCCAGCCTCGAGCGCAACCGCTCGGCAACCGCGAGCCCGCACTTCTCGTTGCACTCGGGCAGCAGGACCAGGAACTCTTCGCCGCCAATGCGTCCGATTGCGTCGTACGGTCGCAGCGCCGACTTGAACACGTTCGAGGCAGTCCTGAGCGCGGCATCGCCGGAAGCGTGACCGAAGTCGTCGTTGATCCGCTTGAAGTGATCGAGATCGATCATGATGACGCTCACCGGCTTGCCCGTCCTCGCCGAGCGAGCAAGCTCCTCGTCGAGCCGCTCGAGGATCGCACCTCGGTTGAACAAGGTCGTGAGCGAATCGTGCATGGCCTCGAAGCGGAGCCGATCGCGCGCCTGCATGAGCTGCTCCTGCAAGTCGATCACGCGGCGTCCGGCACGCAGGCGCACGTCGAGCTCCAGCGGATTGCAGGGCTTGACGATGTAGTCGTCCGCACCGGCCTCGAGCCCGGCGATGATGTCGGCCTTGTTGTCCCTTGCCGTCACCAGGATGGTGTACACGTACGGCTCCGGCGACCGGCTCCGGAGCCAGCGGCACACGTCGATGCCGTCCATCGTGGGCATGACCCAGTCCAGGATCGCCATCCGCACTTCGGGGTCCGCCTGGAGCGCCTGGATCGCCGCTGCGCCATCATCGACCACGATGGACTCGTACCCCCACTCGTCCAGCCAGCGCTTGAGCAGTATCCTCCCGATGGGGTCGTCGTCGGCCAGAAGCACCTTCACAAGCGACACTACGGCCGCCGTGCGGCGATCTTGAGCGCCGCGGGTCGATCTAGCGTTTCGGCGGCGGTTTTGCCGTGGATATGGGCTTGACGAACTTCAGCGTCATGCGGTCGCTCTCGCCGATGGCCTGGTACTTTTCCCGATCCTTCTGTCCGAGACGGAGCGTCGGAGGCAGCGTCCACACCCCGGCCGGGTAGTCCTTGGTGTCCTCCGGATTGGCGTTGAGGTCGGACTCGCCCGCGAGCTTGAAGCCGACGCCCTCGACGAGCTTCTTGATGTACGCCTCGGTGACGTACCCGCTCTTCTTCATCTCCTCGAGACTGGTGCCCGGCTTCGCGCGATGCTCGACGACGCCGAACACGCCGCCCGGCTTGAGCGCCTTGTACGCGGCTTCCACGACCTGCTTGTCGTAGCCGCCCTTGATCCAGTTGTGGAAGTTACGGAACGTCAGCACCATGTCCGCCTGGCCGTCCACGCCGAGGTCGAGCTTCTTTGGCGGATCGATGTGGGCGATCTGCACCTTGCCGAACAGCTTGGGATTGTCGTGTATGCGCTGTTCGAGGTTGCGCGCCTGGCGGTAGGGCTCCTTGTCCTGGGGTCCGTCCGGATCGAAGTTGGTGTCGATCAGCCGACCGCGATGCGCCAGCACCTGCGCGAGGATCTCGGTGTACCAGCCCCTCCCGGGCCACAGCTCGATCACCGTCATGTCGGGCTTGAGCCCGAAGAACTGGAGTGTCTCCCCGGGATGTCGGTAGCGATCGCGCGCGCGATTCTTGTCGCTCCGGTAGGACGACATCAGCGCCTGCGCGACCGTGACGTCATGCGACGCCGGATCTTCCGCAATGGCTTCGACCCCATTCTGATCGGCGGGCGCCTGGGACGCCGCAGCGGCGGGCGCGCTCGGCGCAGGCGCTGCGACGCGGGATGGCGCCTGGGTTGAACCCGTCGGCTGCGGAGCACAAGCGGCACCCATGGGCGCGACCAGGGCCAGGACAAAAGCGAAGGACAAACGCGACATGGCCGGATGCATAGCCACGGGCACGCGCCGGCGCCAGGGGGCGTGGCGGAGTTGGTGCTAGGCTGGCCAGGCCGTGCTCCGATCGCTGCGCGCCCTGGTGATGTTCTGGACGATTTTCGCGTCGTACGGAATCCAGTGGTTGCTCTCCAGGCTGTTCGGCCGGCGGCGGCTCAAGGCGCGGCTCGAGCGCGTGAACCGCGCCAATGCCCGGCGACTCGCCAACGGGTTCACGCGACTGCGCGGCGTGTTCATCAAGATGGGGCAGGTACTCAGCGTGATGGGTACGTTCCTGCCGCGTGCGTTTGGCGAGGAGCTCGAGAAGCTGCAGGACCAGGTGCCGCCGCGCCCATTCCGGGAAATCGAGGAGCGGCTCGAGGAAGCACTGGGACAGGATCCGCTCTCCAGGTTCCGTACCTTCAGCCGCGACGCCCTGGCCGCCGCGTCGCTCGCCCAGGTGCATCGAGCCGTGACGCACGACGGCCGCGCGGTCGCGGTGAAGGTGCTCTACCCGGGAGTCGAAACGCTGATCCGCCGCGACCTCGCAGTGATGCGCTCCGTGATGCCGGTATTGCGGCGCTTGGTCCTGATGTCGCGCATAGAACGCATCCTGGACGAGCTGGGCGCCATGCTCTCGCGCGAAACCGACTACGCCAACGAGAGACGCAACATGGAGCGCGTGCGCAAGCTCTTCGCCGAACGCGACGACGTGGTCGTGCCCACGGTAGTCGACGAACTCACGAACAAGGGCGTGCTCACGATGACCTTCGAGGAGGGCACGAAGATCAGCGACCAGGCCACGCTGCGCGAGCGCGGCGTCGACACGGAGAGCGTCGCCCGGCTGCTGGTCGAGTGCTACTTCAAGATGCTGTTCGACGCCGGCGTGTTCCACGCCGATCCGCACCCCGGCAACTTCCTGGTGCGGCCCGGTCCGGTGCTCGTGATCCTCGACTACGGCGCGGTCGAGGAGGTGACCGAAGCCCTCGGCGAGGGGATGAAGACGGTGGTCATGGGCGCGATCACACGCAACGACGAGATGATCCTCTCCGGCCTGGAGCGCATGGGCTTCGTCGCCGACGGCGGAGACCGCGAGCTGCTCGCGGAGGTCGGGCGCGAGTACCTGCAGGTATTGGCGAACGTGAAGATCGAGGACTTCTCGCGAATCGATCGCAAGGCGGTGGAACAGCTTTCCGGCTTCGAGCAGACCCGCGGCCGCTTGCGCAGCATCATGCGCAGCGTGGAGTATCCGGAAGGATACTTCTACGTGGAACGCACGCTCGTGCTGCTGTTCGGACTCGTGGGCCAGCTGGCGCCCAAGGCGGGGCTCCCCGGCCTGGTGCTGCCCTTCGCGTCGCAGGCCTTCGCGCGCAGCCTGGCGCAGCCGAAACCGAGCGAGGACGAGACGCAGGCCGCGTCATGAAGGCATGTCCGATAACGTGAGGTCCTGGTGATGAAGTGGGTCGCGGCGTGCGTGCTCGCGCTGGCGACCTGCTCGGGCTGCGCCCGCGTGCGCGCTCCCGCCGCGGAAGCCAAGCGCGCCCACGTCGCGTCCTGCCACTACGCGGTCACCGTGCTGGCTGGGCCGCCGCTGGCTCTCGACGTAGATGCGCAATGCTCGGGTGCGGTCGTCAGCGGGTTCGTCGCTTCCGAGCCAGGGTCCGCCGCGCACTTCAGCAGCGTGCGCGTAGCCGGTGGGCGACCGCTCGCGCGGCACGACGCGCGCTGGGAGCTACCGCACAGCACATCTCGCGCCCACATCACCTACCACCTGGATCTCGACGGGGTGGCGACCGACGCACAGGACTTCGACGTGGCCGAGCGCGTGGGAGGCTCGCTGGTCGCGCCCGCGTCCACGTGGATCCTGCGTCCCGATCCGCTTCCCGACGCAGCGCCCGTGACGGTCGAAGTGCACACGCCACCCGGCGAGCAGTTCGTCACCGGGCTCACGCCGGCCGGCCCGGTCTACGAGCTGGAAACGCAGGAGATCCGGGTGGCGGCGTACTCGGTGTTCGGCAAGTTTCGCGTCGCACACTTCGACCTGCCGGGGCCGGGCGCCCTGTCGCGCGGCACACGCACCACGGCGCGCGTTACCGTCGTAATCCTCGATGCGCCCCTCGACGCGTCGGACGAGCTGATCACTCGCTGGGTCCGCGATTCGGCCACAGCGGTTGCACGTTTCTGGGGCGGCTTCCCGGTCAAGCACGCGCTGGTCACCGTGTTGCCCGCCGAGGGGCGCGCCAGCGTGGTGTTCGGCAAAGTGCTGCCCGACCCCAGCCCGGCAGTCGTCGTGCGGGTCGGCGAGCACGCAAAGTGCGAGGCGCTCTACGGCGACTGGGTGCTCGTCCATGAGCTGTTCCACATGGGATCGCCGTCGTACGTCGGCGAAGGCAAGTGGTTCGACGAAGGTCTGGCGACCTACTACGAGCCGCTGATCCGCGCGCGCGCCGGCTGGCTCGACGAGAACAAGGTGTGGCGGGAGTTCGCCAACTACATGCCAGAGGGGTTGCCCGCGATCGCCGACAACGGGCTGGAGGGCGCCAAGAGCTATAGAGGAATCTACTGGGGCGGGGCCATCATGGTGCTGCTGGCGGATCTGCGCGTCCGCCAGCAGACTGGCGGGCGCCTGGGACTGGAAGACGGCATGCGCGCCGTGCTGGCGGCGGGCGGAAACGCTACGGAAGTGTGGGACCTCGATCGCACGCTCCACGTGGCCGACCACGCCGTCGGCATGCGCGTTCTCGAGCAGCTCGCCGCCGCTCACGCACACCACGCCGACCCGGTCGCGCTCGACAAGGTGATGGCACAGCTCGGCGTAATCCACCACGGCCACGCTGTCGATCTCGACAACTCCGCCCCCCTCGCCAACATCCGCCAAGCGATGATCTTCGGCGACAAGACCCCGCCAGAGCGCGTCGATCGCTGCGCCGCGCAGTGACGGCGCGCGTGCGACGCGATGGGAGGGCGCGCGTGCGACGTGATGGGACGTGATGGGACGGCGCGCGATGGGACGCTCTGGGACGGCGCGCGATGGGACGCCCTGGGACGGCGCGCGTGCGACGTGATGGGACGCGATGGGACGGCGCGCGGTGCGACGTGATGGGACGGCGCGCGTGCGACGTGATGGAACGGCGCGCGTGCGACGTGATGGGACGGCGCGCGTGCGACGTGATGGAACGGCGCGCGTACGACGTGATGGGACGGATGGGGGCTGCGGTGATGGGTGGGGCGGGCCTGCTCTGGTACCTGGTTGGGTGCCCCCCAACAAAGAGGGTTCTCCACGAGGTTTAGTGGGTGCATGACGTGAGCGTCGTCGGCTCGTCGCGTGAAGAGGCTCGCGTCGTGCTCGGACGTGTCGAGGCTCTTCGACCGGCTTCGCCGGCGCCCTCCGGGCGGCCTCGACACGTCCTGCGCGCGACGCGGCCACGGATTCGCGGGCGACGGGCAGACGGATGCCTCCGGCGGGGGCTCCGGTCTCCGGATTGGACGCTGTCACGCCTGGATCTTGGGGAAGTGCCGGATTGGTGCGATCACGATGCCGGTGCAGCACAGGTAGATCATCGCCATCAGCGACCGCGGGTCGTGGAAGCCGTAGCTGCGCTTGGTGATGACGCGGATCTTGCTGTTCACGCCCTCGCTGCGCCCATTCGAGAGGCCAGTGCGCACGTAAGCGAGGATGCCTTCCAGATGCTGCTTGATGGTTCTCGCGGCCTTGACGAAGGGCTCGAGCCGCGACCGCGTTGCCCATGCAATCCACCCCTGCAGCGCGGTCCTGGCGATCCTCGGCTCGTCGCCATCCAGGATCGAGCAGAGCGTCTGCTTCATCAGGTAGCCGCGATACAGAGGCATGTTCGTGACCTGCACGCTCGACAGCCGGCGCTTGTCGGCGGGCGTCGTGTTCCACGGATTCTTCTGCAGCGCAAAGCGCGTCTTCTTGATCGCCTTGCCTTCCTCGGTACCGCGAAGCTTGCGGACCTGCTCGCGGCGGACCTGGTCGAGCGCATCGTGCACGAGACGCTGGACGTGGAAGCGATCGAAGATGATTTGCGCGTTCTTCGCGCGCTTGCGCACAGCCTCGATGTAGGAGCCTGCCATGTCGATCGAGACGACCTCGAGCTGCGCGGCGCGCGCTTCGCCGAGCTGGTCGAAGAAGCCGTCGAGGGTCTCGATGCTGCGCCCGACGCCCACCCACACGACGCGCTGCCGGACATGGTCCGTCACGATCGTCAGGTAGTGGTGGTGCTTCTTGTACGACACCTCGTCGATGCCGATCTGTCTCAGGTCATCGAGGAGGCTCTCGCTGCCGCGGCGCGCCACCACCCGCGTGACAACTGCACCGACGGTCTCCCACGCGATGCCCATCAGCTTGCACACCGTGGTCTTGTCGGTGCTCTGCGCCAACAGCGCGACCGTATCCTCGAAGTCGTACGTGAAGGTGCTGCTGGGAGCCGCCCAGGGCACCATCTCGGTGGTCACGCCGCACCGGCTGCAGTCCACGCGACGGATGCGGTAGCGCAGCTCGACGCGCATGCCGGCGAAATCGAGGTGCCGCCAGCGCCGCTGCCGGGCGTCGTAGCCGGCCCGGCACTTCCGGCCGCAGCAGCCGCACCGTGCGCGTCTCGTGGTGGGAGCTACGTCGATTACCAGCCCGAGCCCGGTCAGCTCGAAGCCGGTCACCTTCGTCTGCTTCAAGTCCAGGATGGAGCGGAGTAGAGTGGTGGCGCGCATGGAACGGGGTCCTTGTCGGTGGCGTAGGAACCCCGATCATGGCTCCGCTTCCGTGCGCACTGAACTACACGCAGGGCAAACGCGACTCGATCGCGTTTGCCCTGCTTTTCAGGCGGCAGCGCGCGCTACGCGCTCGCTCGAACGCCCATCAAACGTCGAGGAGAGGCACAAAGAGGGCCGGGAAGAAGGCGCCCGATGTTTCCATCAGGGACGCTGTGGAGGGGTTTCGGTCGGAAATGCCGACAGTTCGCGGCCCTCAGGGGTCTGACGGCGCCGATATGTCGGCTTTTCCGACAATTCAGGCGCCTCGGTGAACCTGATGGAAACCCCGACGCGCAGGCGGGGGTCGCCGAGGCAGAGCTTCGCAGCGGCGAGCAGACGAGGATCGGGGCGGCGGGCGAGCCGCCGGACGGAATCGGAGGCGATGCCGATCGCGGCGGCGATGTTCGACGACGGCCAGCCCTGGTCGATGCCGAGCAATGCGATGGCGTGGCGCTCGACGCGGGGCGAGCACCAGTACGTCGCGGCGCGGGCCGCACCCACCACGTCGCAGAGCGGGACGGCGGCGGACACGCGCGTGGAGGCGCGCTCCGGGAAGGGCGAGCCGCAGGGTGAGACGGACGGATCGGACGAGACGTAGGCGTGGAAGGACTCGGCGAACCCGCACACGGGGCGGCCGGTCACGCGCGCGATGCGCGTTGCAGGCACCCACGGGTTGTGCTCAGCGCCAATGACGCCGCGGTGGGTGGACCATCGATACGAGAGCAGATCATCGACGAGGTGCGCGCGTGACGGGTTGAGGTGGATGTAGCGGATCACTCGCAGCAGCTTGTCGGGCGCGACGGGCTCGGGCATTGGTACCGGCATCCATAGGGGACCGCCAAGCCGTCGAGTGACGGAGGCAGCCACGTGGATCAGGCGGTCGCGATCGCGGCGGAGGTCGAACGTTTCGTCGAGTAGATGCAGGTGGTCCGGCATGAGGCACGCGGCGAGCGCGTACGGAAAGGCCCGCCGCAGCTGCCGCCAGAATTCGTCGGCAACCACCGCGCCCGCGAACGGGCGACAGCCGCGGCGCGTGTGCAGGACGTGGTGGACGAACACGGGATGGGAGTCGGTGCGCGGGCGGCGCGGTTGTGGGATTTTTCGAGGCCATAGAGGAGGCTCCGCGGCGACGCACGATCATTCGGCGGCGGCGCGCGGTTTCCATCAGGGACGCCGTGGAGGGGTTTCGGTCGGAAATCCCGACAGTTCGCGGCCCTCAGGGGTCTGACGGGGCCGATATGTCGGCTTTTCCGACAGTTCGGGCACCACAGCGGTCGCCATGGAAACCCCCTCGCGCCTTTCCGTCGATTTCCACGCAACCGCCCCGGCGAGCAGCCGAACAGGGCGGTGGAGATTGTGAAGGAGGTCCCCATGACTGCGTACAGGTCGACGTTTCTCGCCCCGGTTCTGCTGCTCGCTGCAACGGCGTGTGGTGCGCCGGGTGGCAGCGCGAATGACGGAGCGCCGAGTGGTGGCAGCTCGGTTGATCCCTCGGCCTATCCGAGCGCATTGCTCGGGACTTGGCAGGGCGGCGAGGGTGAGTTCGCCGACATTGTGCTGAAGTTCAGTGCAGATGGGACCTGCGTCCAGAAAGACGCGGGCTATCCAGCGGATCCCTGCACGTTCTCCGTATCGACAGGTGGCGTGAACAGTCCGTCCACCTCCCAGAGCTGGATCGTGCAGGTCTCGAGCGCGGACTACGGGCAGACCCTCGAGGTCGTCGCTATCGATCCGAACCAGTTCACCGTCCGTGACGGCCAGCGGCTCTACAACTATACGCGCGTCAGCGGCGACAATGCGAAGGACTGCGTCGGCCCCGATGTCACGCGCACATGCGATGAGTTCGGCACGCAGCAGGGCTGCAACAACACGCCGGGCTGCTTCTGGGACGGTTCCTGCGGCGGCGCGTACGCCTGCGACGAGATCGACGAAAGGCAGTACTGCACGAGCGATATCGGCTGCAGCTGGATCGGCAAGTGCTATGGCGACGCAACATCCTGCATCGAGGTCGACGCCGAGGACTGCAACACCTACCCCGCCTGCCACCTCCAGTAGCCGGCGCCGTCACAACCGCGACGCGCCGTCCCACCCGCAAACAACGCCCCGCGCACCGCCGCCCATGGCGCCCCCGCCCGAGGTCGTCTACTCTGGCGACATGGGCCCGGGGGTGTGGGCGGAGTTGATGGGGGATGACGAGGTGGCGGCGGCGCTGCCGGAGATGGCGTCGCGGGGGCTTCGCATCGGGCTTCACCTGCCGGCGGAGCGTGTGGGGGACGCGGGGTTTGCGGCGCTGACGCGGCGCGCCGCGGACCTGGGCGTGCCGGTGCGCCTCTGGCCGCTGCTGCCGCGCGAACAGGGCTACTGGATCGGCGAGAGCAACGCCGACCCTGCAGCGGAGCTCCTGGAAGCCATCGTGCGCTGGCGCGCGCAGCCGGACGGCGTCGTCGCCGAGGGGGTCTCGATCGATCTCGAGCCGGACTACGACTACGCGGAAGCGCTGCGCGCCGCGCAGAAGCTCAATCCCGCGCGCTGGCTCGGCCTGTTGCGCTCGCACATCGATCCGCCGGCTTTCGAGCGGGCACGTGGCGCACTCGGCCGCGCCGTGGATGCGACGCGCCGCTCGGGGCTGGCCATGCACGCCGTCACCTACCCCATGGTGCTCGACCAGCGCAGGAGCTCCACGGTCGTCGAGGACGCGTTCGACGTCCCGGTGAGCGGCATCGACTGGGACGAGATCTCGTTCATGGTCTACCAGACAGGCTTCGCGCAGCAGACGGGGCATTGGTTCGGTCCCGCGCTCGTCTACTCCTACGCGCGGGAAGCGATCGCGCGCTTCGGCGAGCGCGCGGGCATAGACCTCGGCGTGATCGGCAACCATGGCATCGGGCTCGACCCGGGCAACCGCTACCCGGATCCCTGCGCGCTGTCGGCCGATCTCGCCGCGTCGCTGTCGGCGGGGATTCCGCTCGAGCGCACGCGCATCTACGGCCTCGCCGGGGTCCTCGCCGAGGGCGGTCTGGACCGCTGGCTTTCGCTCTCCGCCGTCGAGCCGTCCGCGCCGGACAGCGACCGCGCAGTGGACGGCCTGCGCAACACCGTGCGCGCGCTGTCGATGGCGCTCGGCACGGCCACGCCGCCACCGGGCGCGGTCGCGGTGAAGCCGCGTTGAGCTATTCGAGCCCGAAGCGCGCCTTGTGCTCGGCCACGTACTCCACGTAGTAGCCGCTCTCCTGGTACGGCTCGATCTCGCCGGCTTCCACGCACAGCTCCAGCGCGCGCTTGATGTCGCCGATGAGCCGCGAGGGGGGCAGCCCGAACGCCTGCATCAGCTCGTTGCCGACGCCCTTGGGCAGCGGTGGCTGCTTCGCGTCCTCGGCGGCGAGCACGGTGATGCGCTCGCCGAGCTCGTTGATCATGGAGATGCCGCGCCGCTTCTTCTCGGGGCGCTTGGTAGTGATGTCGGCGCGCGAGAGGCAGAGCAGGTCTTCCAGGTAGGGCCCCATCTCGCGCGCAAAGCGGCGCACGGCGCTGTCCGTCCACTTGCCGTCGTATTGGCTAGCGCGCAGGTGATGAAGAACCAGAAAGCGGATCTCCGCGCGCAGTGTCTCTTCCGCGGAGAACAGCTTCTGCCGGCGCTCGAGCTTGTCGAACATGCGCGCGCCGACCTCGGCATGGCCGAAGAAGTGCACCTCGCCGTCGGGGGAGATGCTGCGCGTGCGCACCTTGCCGATGTCGTGGAAGAGCGCCGACCAGCGCACCTCGAGCCGCGGCACGGCCTGGCGCACGACCTGCTTGGTGTGCTTCCAGACGTCCTTGTGGCGCCACTCGCCGTCGCCGAAGCCGACCATCGCCTTGACCTCGGGCAGCAGCACGTCGAGCACGCCGGAGCCGAGCAGCGACTCCAGGCCTTCGTCGGCGTGGTCTCCCATCATCACGCGGTCGAGGCGGGAGCGGAGATCCGCAGCATCAAGCGCCGCCAGATCCTCGACGGAGGCGAGCACCACGGGACGGTCCGCGGTCCCCTGCTCGGCGCAGGCGACGGCCCGCTCCAGCGCTTCGACGGCGCGGCTCGGGTCCGGTTGGGAAGTGGACGGCTCGGGCGACATGGATCGGCGTGCGCCGCGGATCCCGGGCCCGGCCCAGCCCAATCGACCGAGCCCGCTCCCGAGCGGCGGACGGCTCCTCTAGCATAGCTTGCCTCGCGGGCTCACCCCTCTCGCCAGCAGCAACAAAACAGGCCAGAGTGGCTGGATGCGACTGTGCTGGCTCGTCGCCCTGCTCGCTCCGCTCGGGGCGCTTGCCTGCGGCGGCGGACCGAACCTGGACCCGGGAGGCGGAACAGGGGGCAGCTCGAGCGGAGGCAGCGGGGGCGTCGTCGGGGAAGCGGCCCGACCGCTGCCGGTGCGCATCGTGAACTGGAACGTCCGGAACTTCTTCAACGACAAGACCGACGGCGGCCCCGGAGTCACCGCCGAGACCGTGCTCACGACCGCCCAGTACAACCAGAAGCTGGACCAGGTCAGCGGCGTGCTGGCCGGACTGAAGCCGGATATCGCGGTGCTCGAGGAGATCGAGAACGAGAGCGTTACCGACGCGATCGCGAACAAGCTCGGCGGCTATCCGGACCGGGCGACCACCCAGGGCAACGATCCGCGCGGCATCGATATCGCGATCCTCAGCCGCTACCCGATCGACAGCGTCGTTTCGCACAAGGACGAGTTCTTCTCGCCCTCGACGGACCCGAACACGACGTTCGTGTACGCGCGCGACCTGCTCGAAGTGCATCTGACAATCAACGGGCGGCACGTGGTGCTGTTCGGTGTGCACTTCAAGGCCAAGGGCGACGCGCAGAGCCAGCTCAAGCGACTGGCCGAAGCCGAGCACACGCGGAAGATCGTGCTGGAGACGGGCTACGACGACTCGTCCGCGGCGGCGATCGTGCTCGGCGATTTCAACTGCACGCCGGACACGGCGCCGATGAAGGCGCTCATCGGCTCTCCACCGTACAGTACGGTGGGCGACTTGATCCCGGCTGCGCAGCGCTACAGCAGCATCTACTCCGGCCAGCACGAGCTCATCGACAACCAGGTCATGAACGACCCCGCCGCCCAGCTGGTCGACAGCACGTATCCGGCCTCCGTCTCGATCCTGCACAGCGCGGCGGTGAGCGCCACGAGCGACCACGATCCGGTCGTGGCGACGTACGACGTCCAGTAGCTACGCGGTGGCGGGGCGGGCGACTTGGCTCCCGCGCTGCTTGGCCGTGATCTGGAACTCCGGCGGATTCTCCATCACGCGCTTGACGGCGCACTTGGCCGCGACCCGCTCGAGCACCGGCACGTACTTCCGAGGAAAGTCGTCCGGCACCGTGATGTCGATGCGGACGCCCGAGAGCCTGCCGGCCTCCATGTCGAAGTCATGGTGCTGGACCAGCTCGATGCCGTCGGTCGGGATGCCGCGCGCCTGGCAGAAGCCGAGCACGTAGATCCCGGCGCAGGTAGCCAGCGACGACAGGAACAGCTGGAAGGGTTCCGGCGCGCTGCCGTCTCCGCCTCCCATCGGGCTCTGGTCGGTCCTGACGACGCGCCCGTCGAAGTGGGCGTCGACGCGCTTTCCCCCGCTGAAGGCAATGCGGATGTCCATGGGTCACCTCGTTGTCCAGCGTTCAGCCGGTTTCTATTGCGTAGGAGCCAGACGCAAGACGATCGGTTCGCCCGGACCTGACGAGCGTCATGACCGCGGCTAGCGCGCTGGCAGGCCGCTCACGAGATCGCGCTGGACCGGAGCCAGCGGCGGCGCCTCGCCCTTGTGGCCGCTGAGGCGCGTGAGCGTCGAATCGAGCTCCGCCACGAGCTTCACTTCCTTGGCCAGGTCGGCGTCTCCCGACTCGGCGAGGCGCTTGTGCAGGGCGCGCACCAGCCGGTAGGCCTGCTCGGTCTTGTTCTGCTCGCGATGCAGGACGGACGCGCGCTTGAGAGTCGTGATCTCGTCGACGAGCAGCCGGCCACGCGACAGACCCACCGGCAGCTTTCCCTGCACGAAGGGGAACGACAGTGCGTCCTTCTCCTGGTGCCGCTGCGTGTCGACGTAGGCGATGCTCGCGCTGGCAACGGGTCCGGGCTTTGGCGGCAGTGCGCCGGCGCCCTTCGGAGCGAACGCGAAGTAGATGCCGCCCTTGTCGTGGCTCAAGAACACCGTCTCGAGCTTCATCGACAGCCCGCCGTTCTTCGTGCGGTGGACCAGATCGCCCGGCAGCCCGTACAGCCCCACCAGCTTGTAGCCGGCGCTCGGCGTGATCACGAGCTTCATGTTGTAGGCCAGCTCGGTGACCATGGTGTCGAAGTCGCGGCCGAAGCGATCCTTCATCTTGTTCACGTCCGGGAAGAAGAACAGGTTGCCGCCGCGGACGTTGCTGATGGCCGTGGCAAGCTCCGCGCCAAACTGCTCGCCGACGCCGATTGTGGTCAGCCCGACGCCGAGCTTCGATGCGGCCCGGGCCATGCCCATGAAGCTGTTCTTGTCGGTCGCGCCGACGTTGGGACGCTCGTCGGTGAAGAGCATGACGCGCGTGGTGCCCGCAAAGTGCGGCGCGGTCTTCATCGCCACGCCGTAGCCCACGCGCAGGCCGTCCTCCATGTTCGTGCTGCCCGCGCTCTGGATCGCGTCGATGCCGCGCAGCACGCGGTTCTTGTCCGAAAGCCGCGTGGGCTGCATGTGCACGTAGCTGCGGTCGCCGTAGAGCACGATCGAAAGCTGGTCGCGCGGCGTCATCTTCCGGACCACCTCGCGCAGGCTCGCCTTCACCGTCTCGAGCGGCGTGCCGGACATGCTGCCGCTCTTGTCGATGACGGCAACGAGATTCAACGGCCGGCGGTGCCAGGTCTTCGGATCCAGGTTCGAGGCAAAGCCGAGCTGCGCCAGGTAGCGGACATTGCGCTGTGCGATCAGGTCGGCGCGCGTGGCCGCGCCGGTCAGACACAGGATCTGCTGGCACTTGCGCGTCGAGGGCAACGGCAGGTCGTGCTGGCTCAAGAGGCCCTCGGCAGTGAACGTCTTGGCGTGCGGCACCTCGCCGGCGGCGATGCGATCGCGCGCGTAGTCGATGTCCTGGGCGCCGCCGGGCGTGGCGCCCATGCGCGCCGACGGCGCAGGCATCCGCATCTCGAACTTCGGCGCCATGTGGATGTGGAACTTGTGCTTGTCCTTGTCCTTCTTGGGACCTCGAGCGAGCACGCTCCCCGCGGTCAGCAGCACCACGCCCGACACAAGCCACCCCATCGTCCGGAAACCGCCCATCGCCGTCCTCCTGGTCTGCCGGTCTGGTACGCGCGGCGCGCGGGATCGATCTTCCGCTAGGCGATCTCGCAGCAGATCGGCCGCGACTCGCCTCTGGAAGCGACGAACGATGGATTCCCGCCTGCGGTTCGATCTAGGCTGGGGCCCCGGAGGTGAGGAATGGACGGATGCTTGGCAAGGCGGATATTGTTGGTCGCGCTGGCAGGCGCGCTGGGCTTCGGCTGCAGCAGCTCAACCGACAACGGGGGCGGCGGCAACGGCAACTGCTCGAACATCGCAGGTACCTGGGGCGTGACCGGCTCGTGCGGCCCTGACACCTGCGTCATCACGCAGAATGGCTGCAACACGAACTTCAGCTGTGGCGGCGGAACGCACTCGTACACGGGCAGCGTGAGCGGGAGCAGCGTGAGCTACGCCGGCCAGACATCGGGCGGCGTTCAAGCCACCTGCAGCGGCACGGTGAGCGGCGGAACCATGAGCGGCACGTGCTCCGGGGCCGGCGCCACCTGCTCGTTCTCCGCCGCGAAGCACTAGCTCCGCGCCGGGTCCCGGAGCCGGAAATGGGCCCGGGGCGCCTCCAGACGGTACGCTAGGGGCGCGAAAGCACTGTGCGCCTGGCCAGTGAGCCGGCGCGCAGAAGCGATCGCGCCCCGATCCGTCTAATCTGGTTGTGATGCCCCGCCGACCGCAGAAGGCGGTTTCCCGGCGCCGCTGGGACGCCGGCCGCATCATCGCGCAGCTCCTGTGCGCGGTGTTCGCGGTCGTGGGCGGGCTGCCGCTGCTCGGCGGGATGCTGGTGCGCTCGGAGCCGATACAACGCTGGGCGGCATCGGAGACGGCGCGCGTGCTCAAGGAGCAGCTGGGCGTTACGGCCAGCTACCGCGTCGAGATGAAGCTGTGGCCGCTACAGGTCTCGGTTCACGACCTGGTGGTGCCGTCGAACGACGGTGGCGCGCCCGCGCTGTCGGCCAAGCGCGTGGCCGTGACGCCGCGCGTGTTTTCGCTGCTCGCCGGGAAGCTGGACGTGGGCGACATCGAGATCGACCAGCCCAAGGGACGCATCGTCCTCCGCGACGGCAAGATCGCCAACGTCAGCTACCGGCTGCCGAAGCGGAAGGGGCCCACGCCGAAGATGGAGCGCGCACCGTTCTCGTCGCTCTCGGTCACCGACGCGGAGCTCGAGCTCGAACGTCGCGAAGATGAAGATCGACGCGGGGCCGATGGACGTCGACGTGTTCGCCGATCGGGGTCCGAGCTTCGAGGTCCGCGTGCGTTCCGGACATTCCGGCATCACGCGCCATCGCATGAGGCTGGTGAAGGCGGAGAAGGGCTATGACAAGCCCGACCTCCAGATCGACAAGAAGGGTCGCCGCTGGAAACCGGTCCCGGCGGTCGACGAAGACGTGCTGTGCGGTCTGGATCTGCGCGCCCACATCGATCCGAAGAGCCTGCTCGTGCGGCGCTTCTCGCTTCTGGGAGAAGCGGACTCCGATCCCGCACCCGGCACGCGGCCGAGCTGCAATGCTGCAGAAGGAACCGACGACACGGATCAGTGGCGCGTCGCGGCGCGCCTGTCGGAAGTGCGCGTTGTGCGCCGCCGCGACAAGCCTCCTCTGGTCGACGGCCACGTCATGGTGCGCGGTCCGACGGCAATCGTGAACCGCTTCGTGCATACCGGCACGCTCCGGGGCTGGGCGGGGCTTGTCGGCGACATCCGCTACGACGGCAGCACGCGCCTGCCGGAGTTCCACGGCAAGCTGCGTGGAGGCGGCATCTCCATGGCGGGCTACGTGCTGGCCAGGACGCTGGCGGTCTCGCTCGACGTGGACAACGACGTGGTGCGGATCCCCCGTTACGACATGGGCTTCGGCGATGGGCACGTGACGCTCTCGGACGCAGTCATCAAGCCCTTCGCCAAGGGCATCCCCATCACCGCGCCCATTGCCGTCAGCGAGAACCTCAAGTTCGAGTCGATGATGAGAGACCTCCAGGTGACGCCCAACACGATCGTGCAGTGGCACCTGAAGAAGAGCACCATCCGCCGCATTCGCGGAACCTTCCTGCCGATGCACATCGACGGCGACCTGGTCAGCCAGACGCGCGACTTCGAGGTCTTCGACCGCTCCTATCGCGACCCGGCGCGAAAGCACATGATCGGCGTCCCGGCCGCCACGGTGAGGGCGCGCGTCGGCCTCAGGCAGAACGCATTCGAGATCTACGACGCGCACGTCAGTTTCGGGCACAGCCTGATGATCTCGCCGATCACGTCGATCGGCTTCCACAACCAGATGCGGGTCACGGTCGACAAGAAGTCGAAGCTCGATCTCGCCAACGTCAGCCCGCTCGTCGGCATCCCGCTGTCAGGCAAGGCGCAGATCGACGCCGACATGGGCGGGCCGTCCGGCGATCCGCTGCTTACGGGGCACCTGGCCGTCAAGGATCTCGTCTTCGGCGGCTTCCCGATCGGCAACATCGACAGCGCCAAGGTCCGCTTCCGCCCGCTCAAGCTGGATTTCATCGACGTGCATGGGGAAAAAGCGCAGAGCCCGTTCCAGATATCCAGCGCGCGCCTGGACTTCGACACTCGCGACGGGCTGGTGGCCGACGCGAACGTCTCGAGCCCGCACCTCGACATCCGCGACTTCATGGCGATGTGGCTGTTCGAGAACGACCCGCGATTCAAGGACATCAAGGGCGCGGGCAAGGTCACGGCCCGCATCCACTACGTGCTCCACGGCCCGGACGATCCCTGCGGCGGCGGCAACCTGAGCGTTGCGGGCAACGCCGACTTCAACCGCCTGGACATGTTCGACGAGCGCTACGACTCCGGCCGCCTCGATTTCGACTTCCACTGGCCCGACCGCAAGGCGGGCTATCTGGGCCTCGACATGGACGTCCCCAGCATCACGCTGACCAAGGGCACCGGGACGATGCTGGGGTCGTTCAGCATCCACCAGGGGGGCGTGGTGCGCGGTCACATGATCGGCAGCGGGCTGCCGCTGTCGCGCATCGACAGCCTCGGCAGCCTGGGGCTCGCGCTCGATGGGCATGCCAGCGCGGTCGCCGAGATCGGCGGCACCATCGACGCGCTCAGCGCCGACGCGCACGTCCGTGTCTCGCCCGTACGCATCGGCAATGCACACCTCCCGGCCTCGGAGCTCGACGTGCGCCTGGAGCCGACGCCTCCTGTGCGGCGGGTCATCGGCCATTCCAAGTGCGGCCAGCCGATCACCGCTCCCTTCGACCGCGCGGTATGGGACGCGGACAAGGCCGACGGCGTCTACCACGTGGACGGCGAGATGTTCGGCGGCCAGATCGCGTTCAACGACTTGACCGTGACGCGCCAGCGCAAGAAGGCGGTGCGCGGCGACGTGAGCTTCGACAAGCTGGATGTCGGAGCGCTCGCGGAGCTTTCGCCCGCCGTGCTGCTGTCGGATTCGAAGCCGGATGGGCGCCTGAGCGGCAAGCTGCACATCGACGACATGCCGCTCGATCACGTAGCCGACACCAAAGCCACGGCTACCGTCAGCTCGCTCTGGCTTTCGCGAAGCGGATTCAAGGTGGAGCTCGAAAAGGGCGCCCGCCCCATCCATATCGAGGGCGGGAG
Organism: uncultured delta proteobacterium; assembly: GCA_963826085.1. Taxonomy (GTDB): domain Bacteria; phylum Myxococcota_A; class Polyangia; order Polyangiales; family Polyangiaceae; genus CAWDXG01. The sequence goes on from CAWGVN010000001.1 coordinate 2,914,319, forward strand.
CGTACAGATGCCAGGATTGGCGCTCGCGGTTGCCACGCCCAGCGGACAGCGCGGCGTGTTCGATCTGCACGGCGGGGTAACGAAGCTCGGCAAGCAGCCGGCGGTCGACGCCACGCTGGCGCTGCGCCCGGCTGATCTCTCCGGCTTCGTCGCCCTGATTCCGCACGCGGAACGCGCGCGCGGCACCATCCAGGGCAAGCTGCACATCACCGGTCCTCCGTCCGCGCTCAGCTACCAGGGCGGCTTCTCGCTGACCAACGGCAACGTCGTGGTTCGCGGGCTTCCGAACCCCGTCTCGGATATCCAGCTCGCCGTCGCACTGGACAACGACGAGCTGAGGATCACGAAGGGGCAGTTGCACCTGGGCGACGGCACCGTGCAACTTAGCGGCAGCGCGCCGCTGCGTGGCTTTCACCTTGGCGCTGCGCGCGCCGTCATCACCGCTCGCCGCATCCATCTGCCGCTCGAAAGCGGGATATCTGCCACGGTGGACGCCGATCTCATCGCGAACTGGACTCCGCCGTCGGATACCGCCGACAGCGAGGATCGCCGTTCGCTGCCGCACATCACCGGCCAGGTCACGCTGCGCTCGTTCAAGTACGCGCGTCCGATCACCATGAATGCCGACATCAGCCAGCTCGCGCAGCGGGGCAAACGAACCAAGTTCGACTCCTACGACCCCGCCGACGACACGTTCGATTTCGACATCACGCTGCTGGCGCCGCGGCCGCTCAAGATCGAGAACAACCTGGTCGACGCGGAGCTCAGCATCGACAAGGACGGACTGGTGCTGGCAGGCACGAACCAGCGCGTCGGCATGCGGGGCACGCTCAAGATCAAGCAGGGCGGACGCATCCGGTTGCGCCGCAACGAATTCGAGATCCGCCAGGGTTTCGTGCGCTTCGACGACCTGACGCGCATCGCGCCCCAGGTCGACGTGACTGCGGTGACCGACTACCACCGCTATTCGGAGTCGGTCACGGGCGCGCAGGGCGGCACGGCGGCGGCCGCGACGGCAAGCGCCGGCTCCTCGGGCTCGACGACCAGCGCGCGCGGCGGCCAGTGGCACATCAAGATGCACGCCTACGGCGACGCCGACAAACTGCGCATCGACCTCACCAGTGAGCCGCAGCTGGCCCAGGACGACATCTTCCTCTTGCTCACCGTCGGACTGACGCGCGCGGAGCTCGACCAGGCGCAGTCCGCCAGCGTCGGCGAGAGCGTGGCGCTCGAGGCGCTCGGCACACTGTCCGGCGCGGACAAGGCCGTGACCGACGCTCTGCCGGTGATCGACGAGTTCCGCTTCGGAAGCGCGTACTCGTCGCGCACGGGCCGCACCGAGCCGACCGTGACCATCGGCAAGCGGCTCGCCAATCGCATCCGCGCCAACGTGACCAGCGGGCTCTCCGACTCGCGCGAAGTCCGCTCCAACGTGGAGTGGCGGCTGAGCCCGCGCGTCAGCGTCGAGGGCTCCTACGACAACGTCAACGACATCTCCAGCTCCTCGCTCGGCAACCTCGGCGCCGACATCCGCTGGCGGTTGGAGTTCGAATAGGGGAAGCGCGGAATCGCGCGCTTTGCCGTGGCGTTGGCCCAGGCGTGGGACCTTTCCGCATCATCGCGGTTGTGGCGCTCGGCGCGCTCGTGTGCGCGGGCTGCCGGTCATCGCCCGCGCACGCCGAAGCGCAGGTCGCCTCGGCGCGGCCCGCTGCGTCACGGGCGCCGTCGCTGACGAGTGCCACATCGGACGCACGACCCGTGGCCTCGACGTCGAGCGCGCCGGCTCCTCACGCCATCCCCGACGGCGGCGTGCTCGCCGGGCTCGGCTTCGACATCACGCACACCTACAAGGAACGAAAGCTCTCCTGGCGCCAGGTGCAGAAGCTGAACTGGCAGGCCGTCGCCGAAGCACAACCGCCGCTGCCGCCGGAGCCGCCCCTCGACACGCAGGGCTGCCCGGCCGGCATGGTGCATGTCCAAGGCGGCTTCCTCGTCGACCAGAACGGACGCGACAACAACGACAACGTGCAGGTCGCCCAGGACCGCGCCTGCACGCACTGGCGCACGCACGACCACGGCGTGCAGGGCGTGTGCGAGACCTTCGACCGCGACCGTTGGCTGCAGATCGAGAAGTCGCTCCAGCGCGAGCCGATGGACTTCTGCATCGACCGCTACGAGTTCCCCGACGTGTACGGCCAGTTCCCGGTCGTGATCGTCACCTTCTCCGAGGCAAAGAAGTACTGCGACAAGGTCGGCAAGCGCCTGTGCACGGAGAACGAATGGACCTTTGCCTGCGAAGGCGAGGAGGGCGTGCCCTACCCGTACGGCTACGAGCGAGACAAGACCGCGTGCCGCATCGACGTGTTCGGCCCCCACCCGGACAAGGACACGCTGCGCCCGCGCATGACCGCGCACACGGCGAAGGGCATCGACCTCGCATGGCAGGGCCTGCGCTCCGGCGCCTCGCCGCGCTGCAAGAGCCCCTTCGGCGTGTACGACATGACCGGCAACGTCGACGAGTGGACGAAGAACGTCCGCAAGTACGGCTACAAGATGATCCTCAAGGGCGGCCACTGGGGCCCCGCGCGCCAGCGCTGCCGCCCCGGAACCCGCGGCCACGGCCCGCTCTACGTCCGCTGGGACCAGGGCTTCCGCTGCTGCGAAGACGCGCCCTGATACGCGCCGCAGCGCCTGCTCACTCCACGGCGAAGCGCATGCCGATGTCGCGCAACCTCTGGACCAGTTGCATGCCCATCGCCGTGGCGGGCGTCAGGATGCCGCCGCTGCTGTCGAGCTCGTCGAGCGCGAGGCACGCCGCGGACTCGCCCAGCATCCGGGCGGTCTCGCCGTAGCCGGGGTCGCGCTGCCCTTGCACCTTCACGCGCAGCAGCACCGGCCTGCCCTGCGCGTCGTCGCCCCTGCCGATGAGTCGCGTGACGAAGTAGCCGGCCTCGCGTTTCTCGCGGCTGGGTCCCTCCCCGGGCTTCGGCAACTTCCGTTCGAGCAGCGCGCGTGTCGCGCGGAGGTTGGCGGCCAGCATGAACCCCGCCAGACCTCCTGCAAACGCGGTCGCCATCAGCATCCCCTTGGCGCCCCGCCCGAAGCTCATCTCCTCGGAGTAGCGGAAGTCCCTCCCGTAGGCGTACCCGGAGAGCGCGTTCGAACGGCGTACCACGCGCGAGTTGATGGCAGCCATCAGGAACGGGCCGACCCACATGCGCAGATCCTTGTCGAAGCGCACGCCCATCGGGTCCGGACCGTCCGGCCCATTGCGTTCTCCCTCCGGGTTCAACGCGTAGGGGTCGGCCAGGACGCGCCGTACCGCGCGATCGCGGCGCGCCTCGTCCACGAGATTGAACATGCTCGCGATCGTCCCTCCGCTCATCGCGCCCTTGCTCTCGCCGGCGAAGAGCTTCACCTCGCGGCAGACGCTGCCGTGCCGCTCGCGCATGGCGTCCTCGAGAAGAAGCGTACCGAGATCCGAGGGGATGGAGTCGTAGCCGCAGCAGTGGACGATGCGCGCGCCGCTCTGCTTCGCCGCCTCGTGGTGGGCGTCGATCATGCGACGGATGAACTGAACCTCGCCGGCCAGATCGCAGTAGTGCGTGCCGTGCCGCACGCAGGCCGCCACCAGCTCCGCACCGTACTTCGCGTAGGGCCCGACGGTCGTGCACACGACGCGTGTCTGCGACGCGATCTCGTCTAGCGACGCGGCGTCGAAGCTGTCACCCACGAGCAACGGCAACTCCGCTGCAGCGGGGCTCTGCCGCGCAAGCGCCGCCCGGACGCTCTCCAGCTTCTGCCGGCTGCGGCCTCCGAGGCCGATCCGCAGCGCTCCATCCGGGTACTGCCCGAGGAGGTATTCGGCGACCAGCTGGCCCGTGAAGCCGGTGGCTCCCCAGACGACGACATCGAAGCGGCGGCGTTGCTCGGTCATGGCGGAGCTCCATGGCACAGCGGACAGCGCTCGCAAAGCGGTCGAACCGGCCGCCCCGTGAACCGAGCCCCAACCGGACTTACATTGGCTCCGTGGGAGAGCACGGGGTCCGGGCCGCCGAGGGTGAAGCAGCTTTGCGGGCCTTCACGCACGCGCTGCTCGAGGATCTGAAGGCGCTCGAGGTGCTGCTCGAGCGCGATGCCTTCGAGCACGAGCCCCGCCGCATCGGCGTCGAGCAGGAAATGTTCCTGGTCGACGCCCGGCTGCGACCCGCACCCGTTGCTCCGGAGCTCCTGGCGAAGCTCGGCGACCGCCGGCTCACCTCGGAGCTGGCTCGCTTCAATCTCGAAGCGAACCTGGATCCGATCGAGGTCGGTCCTGGACTCTTCACAGCGCTCGAGCGGCAGCTCCACGAGGTGCTCGACAAGGTCGAGCGGGGAGCAGCGGAGTTTGGCGCGCGGGCAGCCTTGATGGGCACTCTGCCCACGCTCAGGAGGAGCGACCTCGAGCTCGAGAACATGACTCCGGAGCCTCGCTACTACGCGCTCAACCAGGTGCTGCGTCGCTTCAGGGGCAGTGACTTCCACGTTGCCATCTCCGGGCAGGACGAGCTGGAGACGCGGGCGGACAGCGTGATGCTCGAAAGCGCCAACACGAGCCTGCAGCTCCACCTGCAGGTCTCGCCGGACGAGTTTGCCGATCTCCACAACCTGGCGCAGCTCGTCACTGCGCCCCTGCTCGGCGCGGCCGTCAACTCACCGGTCCTGCTCGGGCGGCGCCTGTGGCACGAGACACGCGTGGCGCTCTTCGAGCGCTCCGTGGATGGTCGATCGGTTGTCCAGGTCTCGCGCGGTCAGCAGGCGCGCGTGTCCTTCGGCGAGGGATGGACGCGCGGCTCGGCCCTCGAGACCTTCCGCGAGACCGCGGCGCGGCATCGGGTCCTGCTGGTGCGGGAGGCCGAAGCCAATCCCGTCAAGCTGGCCCGGGGCGGGATCATCCCCGAGCTCCGCGCGCTCACGCTCCACAACGGCACGGTCTGGCCGTGGAATCGCCTGTGCTATGGGGCGGGTACAGAGCGAGCGCACCTGCGCATCGAGAATCGGGTCCTGCCGTCGGGCCCCACGCTGGCGGACGAAGTGGCCAACGCGGCTTTCTTCTACGGGATGATGGCCGGCCTCGAGAGCGAGGCCGCTTCCATCCCGGATCGTCTCGTCTTCCAACGCGCCCGCGACAACTTCATCGAAGCGGCTCGGCACGGTCTCGACGCGGAGCTCACCTGGCTCGACGGCAGGCAAGTGGGCTGTCGCGATTTGATTCTGGAAGAGCTCCTGCCGCTGGCCAGAAGCGGGCTCAGGCGCTGGCATCTGGATCCCGCCGAGGTGGATCGCTGGCTGGAACGTCGTGGAGGCGCGGGCAACGTCCCGCATGACCGGAGCGCGCTGGATCCTCGATGCCCTCGCATCGGGCACCAGCGACGCAGCGCTCACTTCCGTCACCGCTGCCCTGCTGGAGCATCAACACGAAGATCAGCCGGTGGCTTCGTGGCCTCCCTACAACGAGCACCCGTCTAGCGCGCCGAGACCTTCGGGGCGCAGCGTCGCGGACATCATGACCACCGACCTGTTCACCGTGCATCCCGAGGATGTCGTCGATCTGGCCACCAGCCTGATGGAGTGGAAGCACGTGCGTCACGTGCCCGTCGAAGACGAGTCGGGGCGGCTTGTGGGGTTGATCTCCCACCGCGAGCTCCTGGATCTGGCCGCGCGCGGGAGCCCGCCCGCTTCGGTTTCCGAGCTGATGGATCGCCGCCTCGACACGATCCGCCCCGAGGCGCCGCTGCACGAGGCAGCCGCGCGGCTGCTCGAGTCGCGCTCGGCGTGCCTGTTGGTGGTAGCGGGCGACAAGCTCGTGGGGATCGTCACCCAGCTCGACCTGTTGCGCGAAACGGCCGCGCTCTTGAAGGACGACTGACGTTGGTACCTGCCGCATCGAGCGGCGGGCGCCCGGGACGCGCTTCGCGACGCTGGTGACCCCTCGATATGTGACATCTTGTTCGCACGGAGCGGGGCGCCGGGCCGCCGCGGTTGCAATCGCGGGTCCGAAACGGTTAGGTAGGCCTATGACTCCGGTGCGCTCGAGTCACACCGCTCGCGCCTGGGCAACGTCCCTGCTCATGTTCGCCGCGTTCGCCTCCGGGTGCAGCGGAGCGAGCACTCCGAAGGATCTGGAATGCAGCGCGACCGACCCCGGGCCCTGCAACCTGAAGTGCAGCGGCTCGGACAACTGCGTCGGCCACTGCACGTCCACTACGGGACAGTGCACGCTGACGTGCACCGGTTCCAGCACCTGCACCTGCGAGGGGAACACGTGCAGCCTCGTCTGCCAGACCAGCGGCAGCTGCACGTGCAGCGCTTCCATCTGCAGCTGCCAGGGCACGCACTGCAAGCAGTGACGGCGGCTCGCGGGGCTCCGGCTCGTCACGTCGCGACTTGAAGAGCGGGCAGCGTCGCACCCTTCACCGCCGCCGCCGGCGCTCTGCCGCGAGCGCAAGAACGCCCGCGACGAGCCAGAGCGGCGCGGTCGGCGCGGAGCCGTGCCCGTCGGGGACGCTGCAGCTGCCGGACGCGTTGCTCTGCGTGCTGCTATGCTCGCTGCCGGTCTGCGCCGCGCCGCCGTTCGAACCTGCGGCGCCGCCGCTGTTCCAGCCGCCGGACGTGCCGCCCATGCCCGCCCCGCCGCTTGCACCGCTCCCACCACCCGTGCCAGGAGCGCCGTCCGGCCCGGCATCGGTCCCCGGCGCAGCGTCGGGGCCAGCGTCGCTGCCCGCCGGCTGCCCGCTCGGCGTGTAGCCGGTCTTGCGGATGGGCTGGAAGATGTCCTTGAACGTGCCGGTGCCGCCCCACCAGCTGCCCGGATCGCCGAGCTTGTGCTTTCCGATGTGCGCCGTGGTTCCCGGGTGGGTCTCCTCGATCGAGCACAGCTTCGTGTGCGCGCTGTTGAGCCAGCCTGCGAACAACATCACGTGCCCAGTGCCCGCCGAGTGGTTTCCGCCGAAGTTCAGCGCGTCGCCCACGGTCAGGTCCGACCAGGTGATCGCCTTGGCGCGCCCGTTGTCCGAGGGCCCGCCCGGGAACTGGTACGTCGTGTTGCCGGGCTTCGGCAGCTGCCAGATGAACGACACGTAGCCGGAGCAGTCCGCGCGGTAGCCGCTGCTTCCCGGCTTCTTGCACTGGCAGTACGGAACGACACCGAGCCACGTGTAGGCGCGATCGAGCATGCCCTGTGCCGAAGCGGGCGCTCCGGCGCGGATCGCCGCTTTGGTGCACGCCGAAACCGGGGCGCTGTACGCCGCCTGCGTCGTGCCGAGCGCCGGCTCTGCTTCCGGCGCGCCGCCGCACGCCGTGGTCAGCACCGCGCCTAGCACCACCCACGGTCCAATCACGGTCAAGCGCATGGATCCTCCAGGTTTCAGGATCTCCCCGCGCACGGCTCGTGTCAACGCGCCGCCTCCGCCGCGGGACCTTCACACTTCTTCACAATCGCCCAAAACGCGCTTCACAGGCGGGACCCAGCTTCTCTTCGTGAAAGGAGAACGCTCGATGTTCGGATTTCTACTCGGAGGAGCCAGCCTGGCTGGGCTCCTGTACATGCTCCGCAGTCACCACCACTGCGGGGGCTATGCGTACGCCGGCAGCGGATGCGGCGGCGGAAGCGACAGCTACAACGGCTGCGGCCGCGGCTGCGGCGGACGACGTTCGTGGGGACACCATCACGGACACCATCACGGACCGCCTCCGTGGGCACGCGGCGGATTCCGCGGGCGGCGACGCTTCTTCCTGCGCCGGATGTTCGAGGAGCTCGACACCACGCCTGGCCAGGAGAAGGCCATCGGGCGCGCGGTCGATCGCGTCGTCGAAGCCGGCGGCACGCTGCGCGGCGAGCTCCGCGATTCGCTGAACGGCCTGGCGGAAGCGCTGCGGTCCGACGCACTCGACGACTCGACGCTCGCGTCGCTGTTTGCCGATCACGACGCCGCGCTGGCGGCCTTCCGCACCACGGCGACCGAAGCCATGAAGGAGATCCACGACGCGCTCGACGAACGCCAGCGCGCCCGGATCGCCGACTTCATCGAATCGCGCCGGCGCCGCTGGGGCGGTCCCTACCGCACGCCCGAAGAGCCCGGAGACGACTCGTGAGACGCCGGCTCCTGATCGCCCTCTTCGCCGTGGGCACGGTGGTGGGCTTTGGCTCGGGATTCGCCCACCTCTGCCACGCCCGCCATGCCTGGCACGGCTGCGCGCACGACAAGGCGCCCACAAAGCAGAAAGCGCCGCCCGCAAAGCACTGAGCGGGCCCGCCCGGCGGCAATTGCCGCCGGGCGGGTCGAGCCCCATGCTCCATGTGCCCCATGCCGCTCCGCGTGCTCGCCATCGACGATGACCGGAAGCTCTTCGAGCTGCTGGCAAGCTACCTCGCGGGCGCCGGCATCGAGCTGACGCACGCGCGAACGGGGCTGGACGGGCTCAGGCTGCTAGGCGGGAGCCCCTTCGACGCGGTGCTGCTCGACGTGATGATGCCCGGGCTGGACGGGCTCGACGTGCTCAGGCGCATCCGCGAAAAGAGCGCGCTGCCCGTCATCATGCTCACCGCGCGCGGCGACGAGGCGGATCGCGTCGTCGGCCTCGAGCTCGGCGCCGACGACTACGTGGCCAAGCCCTTCAGCGCGCGCGAGCTCTTGGCGCGGCTGCGCGCCGTTCTGCGGCGCGCGCATCCGGATCCGGCCGGACAGCGCCTCGACGCCGGCGGCGTCACGCTCGACGTGGCGTCGCGCACCGCCGAGCTCGACGGCGAGCCCGTCGAGCTGACGGGCCTGGAGTTCGACATCCTGCTGGCGCTGGTGCGCCGCGCGGGCCGGGTCATCCCGCGCAGTGCGTTGCTCGCCGAGGCGGGACGCAACGACGTGACGGTCAGCGACCGCACGGTCGACGTGCACATCTCGCGGCTCAGGAAGAAGCTCGGCGACGACTCGCGCGCGCCGTCGCGGATCCGCACGGTGCGCGGCGTCGGCTACGTCTTCGCGCGGGAGCCTGCGACATGACGCGCCCGGAACGCGCCGCCCGCTGCGGCCCTCCGCACGGCGACTGGCGCACGCACCGCGCGTTCTGGCGGATGCGCGGCCACCTGCAGCGGATGATCTTCGTGTGGTTCGGCGTGGCGATCCTTGTCGCCGGCCTCAGCGTGGCCGCCGTGCTCACGCTGTCTCACGCCGAGCACCACCCGCGCTGGCTGTTCGTGGTGTTGGCCGGAGTGGTGCTGTGGGGCGTCTCGGGCGTCATCGCGCGACGACTGGTGTGGCCGCTGAGGCAGGTCGTGCGCGTGGCTCAGGACATTGGCTCCGGCAAGCTGGATAGCCGCGTCCAGCTCGGCCGGCACCGGCACGGCAACGTCGGCGTGCTCGCCGACGCCATCAACGACATGGCCGACCGCATCGAGCAACAGATGGCCGATCAGCGCGAGTTGCTTGCCGGCGTGTCGCACGAGATCCGCTCGCCGCTCACCCGGCTTCGCGTGCTTCTCGAGATCGGCAACGAGCGTGGCGTCGACGCTCACATGCTGGAGGAGATGGAGCAGGAGCTGCTCGAGGTCGACTCCCTGGTGGGCGAGCTTCTGGCCAGCGCACGACTGGACTTTTCGGCGGTCGAGACGCGCTCGCTCGATGCCCGCGACCTTGCGCGGCGCGCGCTGGAGCGTGCGGGGGTCGACGACAAGCTGCTCGACGCGCCCGCGCGGCCGCTGCCCGTCGAAGCCAATCCGACGCTGCTCGCACGCGCTCTCGGCAATCTGCTCGACAACGCGCGCAAGCACGGGGGCGGAGCCCGTGCGCTCCGCGTGCGGAACGAACCGGACGAGCTCGCGTTCGAGGTGGAGGACGCGGGGCCCGGTTTCAGCGACGCGGACCTGCCGCGCGTGTTCGAGTCGTTCGTGCGCGGCGAGCGGGGCGGCGCCTCGTCGCTGGGGCTCGGTCTCTCGCTGGTGCGCCGCATCGCCGAGGCGCACGGCGGCCGCGCGTGGGCGGAAAACCGCGACGGCGGCGGCGCCCGCGTCGGCTTCTCGGTGGCGCGCGCAGCCTAGGCTTGCGGGTCCTGGCAGCCGCTCCACGTCACGGATACGCCACGCTCGCGCCGCTGTGCAGCGCCCGGCTTCGTCGCAGACTGGAGAGCGGTATTCGCAGTGCTTCGCGCATCGATTTGGCGAGGCACATGTTCCGCCCTGCCTCGCTTGAGGGTCTGCCAGTCGCCAAGGCTCAGCGCGCCCTGTCCACCTCCGCGCGGATACGCGCGAGCGCTTCCGGCATGCAGCGAAGCACGAGCTGCTCCTCCAAGCGCAGCACGCGCCAGCCCGCAAGCGCGAGTGTATGGTCCCTGCGCGCGTCCTGTGCACCGCGCGTCGCGTGATAGCCGCCGTCCACCTCCACCACCAGCCGCACCGACGGAGCGACGAAGTCCGCAATGTAGCGGCCGATGACGAGCTGGCGCCGGAAGGCGACACCCAGTCGGCTGCCGCGAAGGTTCTCCCACAGCCGCGCCTCGCCGCGCGTGGGCGTCGCGCGCATCTCCCGCGCGCGCCCGGAGAGGAGCGCGTTTTTCCGCGACTGGGTACGACTCGTGAACGGACTGGACGTGCGATGCATGGCGTTCTCCTTTGCCGGGGCTTGTGGCCGGGCTTCACCCCCTGGAGCCCGGCCACGAGCCCCAGCGAAGCCGACATGCATCGCGCCCCTCCGCTACGCGCGGCACACGTTTTCCGTTGGAACGACGATCCGAGCCCGGAAGGACGCGTCAACCGGCCCCTCCCGTCCGCGCGCAGCCGCGAAGCGGCGAGCACGGACTTGGGCAGGGGCAAGTCACGCGCAGCCGCCGCAGGCGGCGAGCATGACGGGGGTGGGCATCCCCACTGGCAGCCGCTCCACGTCACGGATACGCCACGCTCGCGCCGCGCCGTGGCGCCCAGCTTCGTCCGGCAGCGCGCTCCGCGTCGGTCGCGGCACGCGACGCGGCGTGGCGGAGACGCGCAGCGAGCCCATCAGGCGCCGGGAGCTTGCTACGGCAGGCCCGGGACCGGCGCGGGCGTCGCGCCGCCCATCCAACACTCCACGCCCGCACCGACAATCGCGCAGCCGCCGGCGCTCACCTTCGTGGCGCCCGTCAGACCGGGCACCGTCACGAGCTGTGGATCCGGCCACTCGGCGGCGGTGCCGTCGGCGAGGAGCACTATCGTGAGCGCCTCGGTCGCGTCGATTTGTTTCGCGCCCGACACACCGGCGACCACCACGGGCGTACCGGACTGGATCTCCGTGGTGTTGCCGTCGCCCAGCGCGCCGCCCGCGTTGGAGCCCCAGCAGCGTGCGGTCCCGTCCGCAAGCACCGCGCAGTTCTGCCCCTGACCCGAAGCGATGCCGACCACGTTGGTCAGCCCCGATACCTGCACGGGCCCGTCGCTGAACGCATACTTCCCGTCGCCCAGCTCTCCCTCGCTCCCGGCTCCCCAGCACCACGCCGTGCCATCCGCGAGCGCGGCGCACGAAAATCCGTTGCCGCACCCCACCTGCACGACCGGTGCTTGCAGCGTGACGACGCTCGGGTTCGGTGGGTCCGTGACCGGTCCGAGCTGCCCGTAGTGGTTGGAGCCCCAGCATCGCAGCAATCCGTTCTTCAGGATGGCGCACGTGTGTCCCGAGCCGGTCGTTACGGACGTGGCCCCTGTCACCGTCGGGACTTCGAGCGGCACCAGGCTCCGATTCGTTGTGCCGTCGCCCAGGACACCGTTGTAGTTGTCCCCCCAGCACATGACCGCACCGCCCGTGACGACGGCGCACGTGTGGTTCGCCTTCGCCGAGACCGCGATCGCACCCGTGACGCCCGGCACCTCGATGGGCGTCGGCTCGGGCGTCGTCGTGCCGTCGCCGAGCTGTCCCTGATCGTTGGCACCCCAGCACCTGAGACGCCCGTCGGTCGACACCGCGCAGGCGTGCCCGCCGCTCGAGGAGACGTCGATGATGGGCGACGCCGCGGGCCCGCTGTCCATCGCGTCGGCCGCCCCCGTTGCGTCGGCCGCTCCCGTCGCGTCGGCGCCGCCGTCGATCGCCGCGCCGCCGTCTCCCCCGTCTGGCACGCCGGCGCCGGACGAGGAGCCGCTGCCGCATCCGATGAGCACGAGCAGGAGCAACGGAGACACGCGCATCACGCAGCCCAGCGTACCACGGCGTCGGCGCGCCCGCCGACCGTGGTTGCTGCTCGCACCCGACCGTGCGAGGGTCGCGCGCGGGAGCGAAGAGGAGGAGTCATGAGAGTCGATCCTTGCTCGAAGGGCACGGGTGCGGGGCGCGGACCCGGAAGAAGCGGCGCGGCGTGGTTGCTTGTGGGTGTCGGCCTGCTCGCAGCTTGTTCCTCTTCGGACGGCGGTGCAGTCGAACGGGCGAAGATGGAGCCTGTGGTGTCGGCCAGCGCCGACATGGCCGTCGCCATCAGCGACTCTCCGGATCCAGCGAGCGTAGGCGCGCAGGTCTCGTACTCGGTCTCGGTGACCAACCAAGGACCGGACACGGCGACTGGTGGAATGCTGCAGTTCGCCATCCAGGGGGATATCACCAGCCTGCAGACGACGGCCGCCGGATGCACCGTCGCGGGCCAGGCCCTCACGTGCCAATTGGGTTCGCTGAGCAGTGGCCAGACGATTCCGGTGGTTGTGACCGGCAGTCCGGCGACCCCCGGCAGCATGCTTGCGGCAGTCGCAAAGGTCAGCGCCAACGAGAGCGACACGAACGAACAGGACAATGAGGCGACAGAGACGACCGTGGTCAACGGCTTGGCCGGCGTCGATCTCGGGACGAGCATCAGCGACGATCCCGATCCTGTGCTGGCCGGGTCGACACTCGACTACACGGTCCGGTGGTACAACGCCGGGACCACAACGGCGACCCAGGCGCTCGCGCAGTTCGCCATTCCGTCCCAAAGCAACTTCGTTTCCTTCGTGGCTTCCGGGACGACGGCCGGCGAGACGTGCAGCTACAATGCCGGCACCAACACCATAGATTGCGCCCTCGTCGACATGACGCCGGAACGCGCGGTCGTGGTGACGGTGGTGGTCCAAGCCCAGGACGTCGTCGGAGGCAGCGTCGGACAGACGTACAGCATGACGGCGACCGGGCACATCGACGCCACCGCGGAGCTCGACAGCAATGAACCCAACGACGTCGACACCGAAACGACGACAGTCTACCTGTGCCCAACGGACAACCCATGTCTCGTGGGTCAGGTATCCCCGCAGCGGGATGGTGGGTACGCTTGCGAGTTCGTGCCGACCGACGGCGTCGCGTGCAGCGTGCCATGTTACGCGCCCGGGGTGTGCGCAGCAGGCGCATGTCAACCGGGAGCAGCGGTCATCTGCCCTCCCAGCGGCAGCGAGTGTCAAGTCAACGAGTGCAACCCGAGCACGAACCAGTGCGAGACAGTCAACGTTCCGGATGCCACACCCTGCGTCGGCAGCGAGCCATGCACGATAGGCGAGACCTGCCTCGGCGGCCGATGCCAGGGCGGCACGCCGAAGCAGTGCTCGCAGGACAGCAACGTCTGCACCGTGGCAGTGTGCAACCCGTCGACCGGCGCTTGCGAGACCCAGTTCACGGCGTTGTCGTGCGATGACGGCAACCCGTGCACCACGGCGGACCAGTGCGCCAACGGGACGTGCCAGGGTGGTCCCGCACTGGACTGCGACGATGGAAACGCGTGCACCGACGACGCGTGCAACCCCGCAAGCGGTTGCACTCATACGCAGGTGAGCTGCACCGACGGCGGCAGCGGCGGCGCAGGCGGCGAAGGCGGCAGCACTTCGAGCGGCGGCGCGGCGGGCGCTTCTACCGGCGGCGGCACTTCGGCCGGCAGCGGCGGCGCAGCAACCGGCGGCAGCGGCGGCGCAGGCGGCACGGAGCCCGTAAGCTGTGCGTTTCATGCGCCGCGTCGCGACCCGGCACCGCCTGTGGCCTTGCTACTGTGCCTGGTCGGCGCAGGCGTGTTACGCCGCCGGAACGAACAACTCCGCGCGCGCAGCCTGCACTGAGTGCACGCCGGCATCGTTTATCGTGGCCGAAGACAGGAAGACAGCCACACCAATGGCGCCCGGGAACGTGATCTCGCGCAGGTAGCCGCGCGCCGCCACGCCCTAGGCGGCGCGCCGTCGGCGCGAGAGCGCGAAGCCGAGCAGCGCAGCGCCCAGCCAGAGCGGAGCGCGCTGCCCAGGCGCGCCGCTCGCGCGGCATCCGCAGCCGCCGTTGTCGCCCATCACGGACGAATGCTCCGACGAGCCGCCGCCCGTCGAAGCACCGCCCGCGCCAGCTGCACCGACGCCCCCCGTTCCCCCGAGACCGCCGGTTCCCGCTGCGCCGGCCGCTCCCGCCGCGCCGCCCGCTCCCGCGGCCCCACCGGACGAGAGCGGATCGTCGAGCACGTACACCTTGGGCCCGCTGCCCATCACCAGGAACGGCTCCGGACGGAAGTCGGTCGACTGCGGGTAGGAGTACACCTGCGCCGCCGCCATCTTGGTCGGCGCACCGAAGCGCCACGCGGCCATCGCAGCCGGATTGATCACGTGCCGCCGCACGTTGCCGTCGATGACCCACACCTCCGGCGTCCCGTCGTCGGCCTGCACGACCTGGGGCGCGGCCGGGAAGTCGGGCCCATCCGGATACGCGTTGACGACGCTGTCCGGGTAGTGCGCCACGTCGTACGTGTACGAGAACTTCCAGGCGCTGAACACGCTCGGGCTCGTGACCCAGCGCTTGACGCCGTGCGCCGGATCGAGCGGCGCCGCCGGCGGCGGACAGGTGAACGAGAGCGGGCTCTTCGACAGCTCCGCATTGGCGCCGCCGGCCGAGTCGATGCCGTAGGCGTGCACCGCGTGCGGCTGGCTATCGAGCAGGCCGCGCGGCGTGGGCAGCGAGAAGCCGTGGTTGCACGAGCCGATCGCCGTGCACAGGTCCGCCCGGTTCTGGTCGGCCGTGAGCGGAATGCCGATGGCGTTCGGATCGCCGGCGGCTCCGTTCAGGTAGACGTGCACGGCGATCGATTGCGTGGGCACATCCGGGTCCTGCGCCCAGCCGTGGATCTGCGTGCAGTCGGCGCCGTCGAGATAGCCGCGCGGTGGCTGGTTGGTCACGCCCAGGTTCGTGAGCTGGGCCAGCGAGCCGTTGAACACGTCGTGGTCGAGCGATCCGCCGCCGTCGCTGTACTGCCACAGCGTCCAGTTCGACCAGTTGTCCGGGATCAGCGGGCAGCTCACGCCATAGTGGGCGATCCACAGCGGGTAGCTCGCGAACGCGCCGCTGTTCACGTTGCTCTGCCAGAAGTACGGACCGGTGTAGATGACCGGGCGCTTGCCCGTCCCCTGCTCCACGATGGAGAGCCAGGTCTGGATCTTCGACGCGATCGTCCCAGCGCTCTGCCCGCCGGTCGCTTCCACGTCGATCATCGCCGGCAGGTCGCCCGCGCCCAGCTTGCCCACGGCGTTGACGACAATGTTCGCCTGCGCGGTCGCGTCCTGCCCCGGCTCGAAGAACTGGTAGACGCCGCGCAGCACGCCGGCCGCCTTCATCTTGCTCCAGTTGTTCGAGAACTGCGGATCCATGAAGCCGGTGCCGTCGCTCACGCGCGCATAGCCGAACTGCACGCCCGCACCCGCCCAGTTGAAGTTGCCCTGGTAGTACGAAACGTCCACGCCCTGCACCGGCCCGTTCGTCGCCGCGCCGCACTGCGTGTGCACTGCTTGCTGTGTCGTGCCGATCTCGTTGCCCGCCCCGGCCGCCTGCCCGTCGTAGTCCCCGCAAGCCGGAAGCAGCAGGACCAGCAATCCGAGACAAGCCATGCGTCGCATGCTTTATCGTCTCACTTCCAGGTATCGCGTGGGAAGCCGTGACTTGGGGAGCACCGGCGCCGCATCGTCGAGTCCGGCGTCGGCACCTGCCACGGGGGAAGCACGGGATCGACGCTAGGGCGCGTCTCCGGCGCGTTTTCCGCCGGCCTCGCGGAGGGCGACCCGCGTGTCCTCGCTGCTCGCGACGTTCGAGCGGGGTCTGGTCCTTTTTGTTGCGTGCATTGACGTTGGCGTGCGCCGCGACGAGGAGGGGCACGATACCAACGCGGCCGTAGCGGGCAGCGAAGTGCAGCGCCGTGTCTCCGTCGGAGTTGGCGACATCGACGTTTGCGCTGGCCGCGAGCAGCACCTTGACGATGCCCTTCTTGTCTTGCGCGGCCGCGTAGTGAAGGGGAGTCAGCCCGCTCCGGGTGTGCACATTCACGTCGGCGTGATGATCGACCAGGTCCTTGACCGTGTAGTAGCGTCCGTAGGCCGCAGCGCACAGGAGCGGGGTCCAGCCGTGCTTGGTTATCTGGACCCACTTGTT
The DNA here is from genome assembly GCA_963826085.1 of uncultured delta proteobacterium. Lineage (GTDB taxonomy): Bacteria > Myxococcota_A > Polyangia > Polyangiales > Polyangiaceae > CAWDXG01. The sequence goes on from CAWGVN010000001.1 coordinate 2,930,710, forward strand.
CCATTGCACGGTCCAGAAGACGAGGCTCGCCTTCTCGTTCACCTGCGCGCCCTTGGCGATGAGCAGGTCGACCATCTTGTCGTCGACCGTCGCGCTAGGGGGTGGGCACACCGCCGCCATCAGCGGCGTGGAGCCGTCGGGCCACCAGCCGCCCTTGTCGTTCTGGTCGCGGTTCGCGAAGTCCTCGTTGACGTTCGCGCCGGCTGCGAGCAGACGCTCGACCGTCGCGCGATCGTCCTTTCTGACCGCTATCATCAACGGATCTTCCGATCCGCCGCAGCCCCGGGCGAAGAGCACAACGAGGACTACCGCCCCGATGATGAGCGGCAGAAATGGCAGGACCCAGTCGAACCGCTCCAGCTCGAGCCCGCGCAAGAGCTCGGCCGCCTCGGCCGGCTTTCGCGCGTCGAGCAGCGCTGCGACCTCCGGGCGGACCTTCTGCGGGACGTGAGGCAGCCGGTATTCGCGGAAGACTTGGGCCAGCCCGTCGTTCCAGTCGGAGGCGAGCCGTTCGAGCTCGTCCACCATGTCGTCCCGTCCCACCCGCGTCAGCCCCATGCCTTCGGCCACTGTACCATCAGCGGGATGTGACGCGTTCGTCGATCTTCATGCGGACGGGCATGCCACAAGTTCCGCATCCAAACGGTATACGCTGCACCCATGGACTGCCCCCGGTGCGGCAGCTTCTGTTCGGTGCTGGACGAAGCGTGCGAGTGCGGCTTCGATCTGACGCGCGCTCGCGAGTCTGGACGCCGCGATTCCCCCAGGAAGAAGCACAGGAAGCGGAAGAAGACGCGCGAGTTGGAGAGCAGCCCGCCCGACGAGCCGGCTTCGATGACGGAGGACGACGAGGACCTCGAACTGGTCGAGCCGCTCGAGCTCGGCGTCTGGATCGACCAGTACTACGCGACCGTACTCGGAATGTTGTTCCTGGCGGCTATCACCTGCGGACTGTACATCCCGTACTGGTACATCAAGCGCCAGCCGTTCTTCGACGGCCTGGGCACGAAGAGCCGCTTGGGCGGCTCGCTTCCGTGGGTTGCGCTTTGCTTTGCGGCGCTGTACGCGCTGGTCAGGGTGCTACCAAGGGTGGCGGGCCACGCGCCGGGCATGAGTGCCCCCGGTGCGATGGTGACGTTGAGCTATGCCTTCTTGAATCTATACATGGCGTTCTACGTCCGCGGAATCATCCACCAGGCGATGCGCGACGCGGGTCAGCCGGTTCGCCTATCCGGAGCTCTTACTTTCCTGTTCAACGCGTACTACCTGCAATACGCGATGAACCGCATTTCGCGCGGCACCTGGGGATCCACCAGGTGAGCCGCCGGATGCATGGCTTCAATAGATGAAGCGCCGGATGTCGTAGAGGGCGATCGGCGCGGTGACGCCGCTTGCGCGCAGGCGGTCGCGCAGCGTGTCGCCCTGCTCGGCGAGCTCGGCGGGCGTGAGCGGCTGCAGGGCGTCGTCGCGCAGGCGCGCTTCGTAGACGGAGCCGGGGATGACGTGCAGCGGCGACAGATACACGCGGTCGCGCGGACCGAGCTGCATGGCTTCAATGGCGGCGATGGTGCGATCGACGTGCTCTTCGGCCAGGCGCCGCCCGCCCGCGCCGACCAGCACGATCACGCCGCGGCGGATGCCGGCCTGGCCGACGCTCTGGACGAGCTTCACGGCGTCGTCGACTTCCATCGGTTTGCCGAGCCCGGCCAGAACCTCCGCGCTGCCGCTCTCGAGCCCCAGCGCGACGCTGTCCAGACCGAGCGCGCTCAGTTCTTCGAGCTCGCCAAGGGTCTTCGGACGCGTGAACGAGTCGATGAAGGCTCCTAGAGGCCCCTCGCCCAGCTCCGCGCGGATCAAATAAATGAGCGCAGTCAGTTTCTTCTGGTCGACCACCAGTGCATTCGCCTGGCCCAGGAACACGCCGCGCCGCAGCGACAGCGCGCGGCCGAACAGCTCGCGCACGCCGCCGACGTGCTGGCGGAGCTCTTCGGGCGTGCGCAGGCGGAAGCGCACGTCCTTGTACAGGTGGCAGAAGGTGCAGCGGTTGAACGAGCAGCCCTCCGTGATCTGCACGACCAGCGCGCGGTTCTGGTCCGGCGGCAGGATCGGGATCGGGCGGTAGACGCGAGCAAAATGCGCGACCTCTTCCCGGTAGCGCTGGAGATCCCACGCCTGGGCTCGCTCCAGCGGCTCGGCGATGGCAGGCGGCAGATCGCGATCGGCGGCCAGAGCGACGGCCTCGCGCACCTTGTCGACGACGCGTTCGAGGATCGGCTCGGTCTCGCCCGCAGCGAGCACATCGATGTCGAGCCAGCGCGGCGCACGCTCGCCTCGCTCGACGTGCACGCGGCGCACGCGCCCGTCGATGCCGCGCTGGAACGAATCGCCCTCGAGCCACGCGCGGTGCAGCCGCCCTTCCAGGTCGAGATGCACCCGGTCGTCGCCGCTGAACACGCTCAGCAGCTCCGCACGCCGCGCCAGCGTGAGCGCGCCGAGCTCGGCAACCGAGGTGTAGGCCTGGCCGATTTCGGGCGCCTCGCTCATGCCGGAATCGTGAGACCGCGCGCGAACGGTTGCACGAGCTCGATCGCCCTCTGCCGGAGCGCAGCGCGGAATGCGCTGTCGTAGGCCTGCGGCTTGGCGCGGGACAGCTCCTCCACGTCGTAGTATTCGCCGCTCCTGCCGGCGAGCCCCTCGAGCACGACGTGGCGGATCGCGCGGGCCCCGGTCTGCGGTCTGCCTCGTACCGGCATGTCCGACTCGCGCACGATCTTGGTGTCGAGAAGCGTGCCCGGATGCAGCGCGTTCACGCAGAGCTCGCCGTGCCGCTCCGCCAGATCGAACGACCAGGCGATGAGCGCCAGCTTGCTGCGGCGGTAGGCGAGCCAGCCGTCGTAGCGGCGCTCGAGCATCAGATCGTCGAGCTCGACCGGCTCCTGGCCGATGGAGGCGACATTGACCACGACGGGCGGGCCGGCGCCCGCCGCGACCAGCCATTCCGTCAGCGCGAACGGCGCCAGGAAGTTCACCGACAAGCGCAACTCGTAGCCGTCGCGGCCGAGCTCGCGTCCGTCGCCCGGCGCGCCCGCGCCGGCGCCGGCATTGTTCACCAGTACGTCGAGCGGCTCGCCGTCCAGCACGCGATCGACAAGCCCGCGCACCTCCGTGAGCGATGACAGATCGGCGAGCAGCGTGCTGTCCGCATGCACGCTCTCCGCCACTTCGCGGAGGCGCTCTTGGCGGCGTCCGTGAAGGACGAGCTTCGCGCCCTCGCGCGAAAGCAGCCGCACCGTTTCGAGCCCGATGCCGTCGGTCGCGCCCGTGAGCAGGATGCGGGAGCCTTCCAGGCTGGTCTCTTTCTTCATGCGAACGATTCTAGCTGGGCACGGCGCGATGGTCCCACAGCCGGTCCCGCCTGTCAGCGGGGCGCCAACCCTTCGCGCGCGGCCCACTCGTCGACGTCGAGATGCGTAGCAAGGAACGTTGCGAGGTCCGGCGCCTCGACCCAGCGTTCCGCGGACTCGCGGCGGAAGGCGACGATCTGTCCGCGAGCTCCGCCCTCGGCAGGATCGAGATCGACGCAGAAGTAGTTGCCGGTGCCGTCGCTCGCGATTGGCAGCCAGTTGCGACTGTACCACTCGGATTTCACGGGACCGCGCACGCGCTCGACTATCCGGTCGTCGAAGCGACCCTCGTCGAGCAGGCCGGTGAGGCTCCGCCAGTGTTCGACGACTTCGGAAAGCGGGAGCAGCTCGCACACGCGTAATCGCGTTTCGACGACGGCCGGTACGCCGATGCCGTCGTGAACGAGATAGACGGCCAACATGCTCCCGGGGAGCTCGGCTCCAATGACGGTCTCCACACTCTGCAGCGCCTGCGGCGACGCTCCGGGCAGAAGCCTCGACGCCAACGCCGGGGCCCGCGATCGCACCCTCTCCTCTATCTGCTGCCAGACGAGCACGGCGTGATCTGCTGCGGTCATCGGGTCGGTGCTACCACGAAGCCGGCCCATCCGTTATCGGGGGTTGCCGCCGGCGCGAGCCGGCCCAACGCTTCCCCCTTCCCCGCGAAAGGAGCATGCGCATGCGCTACAAGCGTCTTGGAAGGACGGGCCTCTACGTCTCGGAGCTGTGCCTGGGCACGATGACCTACGGCGGCAAGGGCTTCTGGAAGGTGATCGGCGAGCTGGGTGTCGACGCCGTGGGCCGCCAGCTGAAGACGGCGGTCGACGCGGGCGTCAACTTCATCGACACGGCCGACGTGTATCACGAGGGCGAGGCGGAGCGGCTCACCGGACAGGCGATGAAGAAGCTCGGGCTCGATCGCAAGAAGTTGATCGTCGCGACCAAGGTGCGCGGGCGCACAGGAGAGGGCGTGAACGACACGGGGCTGTCGCGCAAGCACATCTACGACGCAATCGACGCCAGCTTGAAGCGCCTCGACATGGACTACGTGGACCTCTACCAGATCCACGGGCTCGACCCGGCCACGCCACTCGAGGAAACGCTGGAGGCGCTCGACGACATCGTGCGCCAGGGCAAGGTCCGCTATCTGGGCTTCTGCAATCTGCCCGCGTACAAGGCGATGAAGGCGCTTGCTCTGTCCGATCGCAACGGATGGGCGCGCTTCGTCTCCGCGCAGATGTACTACACGATTGCCGGCCGCGACATCGAGCGGGAGATCGCGCCGCTTTGCCAGGAAGAAGGGCTCGGCATCCTGCCCTGGTCGCCGCTCGCCGGCGGGCTGCTCACCGGGAAGTTCAAGCCCGACGCGGAGGCTCCGGATGGCGCGCGGCGCGCGAGCTTCGATTTTCCACCGGTGGACCGGAAGCGCGCATTTGCCTGTGTGGACGCCATGCGCAAGGTGGCCGAAGCGCACAAGGCGACGGTGCCGCAGGTGGCGCTCGCGTACCTCCTGCACAAGCCGTTCGTCACGAGCGTCATCATCGGGGCGCGCACCGACGAGCAGCTCGCAGACAATCTCGGCTCCGTAGAGCTCCGGCTGACCGAGCAGGATCTGTCGGCGCTCGACGAGGTGAGCGCCCTGCCCCAGGAGTACCCGGGCTGGATGGTGACCTTCCAGAATCGGGACCGCTACATCGAGGGGCAGGAGCCCTAGCCCATCGGGCGCGGACGACCATCGTGGCGTCGCTCGACAGCCGGGCAAGTCGGCCGAATACTGTCCTGTGGGTGGCATGACGATACGAGGGGTGGAGGACGAGCTCGCAGCGCTACGTCGGCAGAACATAGAGCTGCGCGCAGAGCTCGAGGCACTGCGCGAGACGGAGCGGGCGCGACACGAGAGCGAAGAGCGCCTGCGGGTCATCATGGACGGCTCCGCGGACGGCATCTGGGCGATCGACGCCACCGGACGCACGACGTTCGCCAACCGGCGCATGGCGGAGATCCTCGGGACAACCATGGAGCGCCTGCTCGCATCGACGATGTACGACTTCGCCGATGAGGAACAGCAGCGCCAGGCCGAGTCCAACCTGGAGCGCCGAGCACAGGGACTGAGCGAACGGCACGACTTCGTGTTCCACCGCGGCGACGGCAGCCCCGTGGTGACCAGTATGTCGACCAGCCCGCTGTACGCAGCGGACGGCAGCTTCAGGGGAGCGCTGGCGATTGTCCGCGACGTGAGCGAGGAGCGGCGCGCCGAGCAGGCGCTGCGCGACAGCGAAGATCGCCTGCACCTTGCGCTCTCCGCCGCGCGCATGGGCACCTGGGAATGGCTCGTCCACGAAAACACCGTCAGCTGGTCCAGGGAGCTCGACGAGGTGTTCGGCGCAGCCACCAACGACAAGGAGAGCGCCTACGAGCTGTTCCGGCGCCTGATCCACCCCGACGACCGCGAGCGCGTCGAGCAGGAAGTGAACGAAGCGCTGAAGCGAGCGAATGGCGACGAGTTCGTGTTCGAATACCGCCTCCTGCATGCCGACGGCGAGGTCCGCTGGGTGCACACCCAGGGGCGTGTGCTCGACGACGACCAGGGGCGCCCCGGACGCATGATCGGCACGCTCATGGACGTATCGCCGCTGCGTCGCCTGGAGGCGGAGCTGTTGCAGGCGCAGCGGATGGAGAGCATCGGGCGGCTCGCGGGCGGCGTAGCCCACGACTTCAACAACCTGCTGACGGTCATCCTGAGCTCGGCCGAGCTTGCCCAGCGCAAGGTGGACTTGAAAAGCCCGGTGGGACGCCACCTGGAGCAGATCGAGAGGGCGGCGGAGCGGGCGGGCGAACTGACCCGTCAGCTGCTCGCGTTCGCACGCAAGCAGGTGATCCAGCTCCAGAACGTGAACGCGAACCAGCTTGTCGCCGATGTGGAGCGACTTCTCGGCCGCCTGCTCGGCGAGCAGATCGAGCTGGTGTGCGAAACCGCCGAAGGCTCCCTGCCGGTCAAGGCCGACCGCGGCCAGCTGGAACAGGTGCTGATGAATCTCGCAGTCAACGCGCGCGACGCGATGCCCGGGGGAGGCACGCTCCGGATCGAGACCGCCTCCGTCACCCTCGACGAGAAGCAGGCCGCGGCGCACGCGGGCCTACCTGCGGGCGACTACGTGAGGATCGCGGTCAGCGACACGGGCGTCGGCATGGACGCTCGCACGCTGGCTCACGTGTTCGAGCCGTTCTTCACGACCAAGGACAGGGGGACCGGGCTCGGGCTGGCGAGCGCCTACGGCATCATCAAGCAGCTCTCGGGAGATATCAGCGCAAGCAGCACGCCCGGCAAGGGAACGCGCTTCGAGATCCATCTGCCGCGGCTCGACCACGGCACGAAGCCGGCGGCCGCGCGCGCCGTGCCTCGGCCACGCGGCGGCGCGGAGACGGTGCTGGTCGTGGAGGACGAACCGCTCGTGCAGAAGACCGTGGTGGGCGGCTTGAGGAGCCGCGGCTACACGGTGCTCGCCGCGGCAGGCGGGAAAGAAGCGCTGGAGCTGGCCGACTCGCACGAGGGCAACATCGACGTGCTGCTCAGCGACGTGATCCTCAAGGACACGAACGGCCGCCAGCTCGCCGAACAGTTCCGCAAGCGCCGTCCAGAGAGCCGGATCCTGTTCGTTTCGGGCTACCCCGATGCTGCGCTCGAAGGCACGGCGCTCGAGGCTTCGAGCTTCCTGCAGAAGCCGTTCACCATCGACGCGCTGACCGTGACGCTCCGCAAGCTGCTCGACGAGCGCCGCTAGCCGGAGTTGTTCCGGCTGGGGTACCCTGGGGCATGGCATGCCGTCGCTCCGGGCCGCTGGCAGCGCTCTGTGTCCTGACGCTTCTTTCGGGATGCTCGGGGTCCGATTCCACATCAAGGACGCCAAGCTCGATCGCGAAGTACGGACCGGGGGACGCGACGGATCTGACGCCCTACCCTTCAGACCGCTACACGGTGCCCGATCCGGCCAGCCCGACGGGGCTACGGGTGGACGTGAGCGCTCAGACCACGGCGGACCTGCTCGTTGCCCAGTACCCGGACACAGCCAAGGAGCTGAGCTCGATGGACGGCTTCTCGACCACGGGCGGCGTCCTGGTGGAGTTCTCCTCGCCCATCGATCCGCAGGGCCTGGTGGATCTCCCCGACGCCACCCCGCCGGTGACGGGCCCCGTGCTGGACGCGAACGACTACAAGAAGGCCGACTCGCCGCTGCTCTTGGTCAACGTCGATCCGGCATCGAAGGACAAGGGCAAGCCCGTCGGCATCATCCCCACGTGGTGGGAGCAGGCGAAGGACGACTTCTACACGGTCGACGAGTTCACTCTGATCGCGCAGCCCGCGGTGCCGCTCACGCCGGGCACTCGCTACGCGTTCGTGATCACGAAGAAGCTGCACGCTCGCGACGGGACGCCCATCGGGCGCTCGAAGGACATGGACGCGCTCATCCGCGGCAAGACCACCGACGCCTACGGCAAGGAGGTGTCGGACGCGCTGGACGTGATCGACTCGAGCGTGGGCGTGTCGAAGAGCGACGTGGTGTGCGCCACGGTGTTCACGACCGCGACCGTCAAGGACGACATCATCGCGATGGCCAAGGCCGCACGCGCCGCCCCGCCGCCCGCACAGGGCGACCCGTGGTCGATCGTCAAGACCGACAAGACGGAGGCGCGCTTCCGCGCCACCTTCGCGGCGCCCGAGTTCAGAAAACCCCATCCCGCGGGGCAGCCGCTCGCTTTCGAGGACGGCAAGTGGCAGATCGGCAAGGACGGTGCTCCCATCGTGCAGAGCACGGCACAGCTGGAGACGTTCCTCGACTTTTCCGACTCCACGAAAGGCGGCAAGCGGCCCGTCGTGATCTTCCAGCACGGCCTGGGCGGCGACAAGGACGGCGCCTGGGGCACGGCGCAGCGGCTCGCCGCGCTGTCCCCCAACGGCGTCGCTGTCTTTGCGATCGACTCGCCGGAGCACGGCTCGCGCGCGCCGGCCGGTTCCTCGTCGAGCTTGATCTCGAGCGTGTACGGCTTCTTCGGGATCGACCCCAAGACGCAGGCCTTCGACATCGAGCGCGCGCGCGATAACTTCCGTCAGATGAGCTCCGACCAGCTCGAGCTGGTGCGCTTCATCGAGTCGCTGGGCAAGCTCGACCTCCTACCGCTCGACGCCAACGGAAATTCGGCGCCGGACGGCGTGCCGGATCTGGATCTTTCGCACGTGCTCTACATCGGACACTCCTTCGGCTCGGTGCAAGGCGCGACGATCTTCGCGCTGGCCCCCGAGATCACGCAGGCGACCTGGAACGTGGGCGGCGACGGGCTGACCACGCTGCTCCGCGATTCGCAGACCTTCAATCTGGTAGTCAAGGGCATGGTGCCGTCCGGCACGCCCTTTGGCGCAGTGGCGCGCTTCTTCGCGGTGAGCCAGGCCATCGTGGACCCCGGCGATCCGCTCAACTTCGCGCCCAACGCCACGCTCGAGCCGCTCGACGGCGTCAGCGGTTGGAAGCCGCGCGACGTGCTGCTGCAGGAAGTCGAAAAGGACAACATCGTGCCGAACAGCTCCGCCGAAGCGCTCGCCCGCGCGCTCGACCTGGACCTGGTGCATCCCGTCCACACGATTTCCGGTGTGAAAACGGTGAAAGCGCCCGTCACCGGCAACCTGCCGACCGGCGGGACGGGCGTGGTCACGCTGTTCGATCTGATCGAGGGCGGCAAAGTGGCCACGCACGGCGAGCTCATCTTCAGCCCCGAAGCACAGCAGCAGTACGTCGGGTTCTTCAAGAGCGGGTTGACGAATGCGCACGCGACCGTGACCACGCCGTACTAGAATGGCGCTATGCGCTTGAAGTTCTTGCCCAGGCTGGTTTCCGCGGCGATCGTCGCGCTGGTTTCCGGATGCGGCGGACGTGTCGCGGTCCAGAACACCAACGAGGGCACGGGCGGCAGCGGCGGCGGCGGAGCGGGCGGCGGGGCCGGCACCGGCGGCACGGCCGGGGGAACGCAGGGGCCATGCGATCTGTCGCTCATCGCATCGGGCGCGCTGCCCCGTCGAAGCCAGCGCAACACCGAGAGCGTCGCAGTCGCGGCTTCCTCGAAGAGCTACACCATCGCGTACGCCGAACGTGACCCCACGGACAACACGAGCCGAAACACCGCCATCGTCAAGCTCGACGATACCGGTCAGCTGGGCATCGTGGAGCACAACGAGATGCTCCACTGCCCGACGGGCCCGTCAGCGGGAGCCGCGGCGATCTTTGGCACGACCGGTTCCCCGGGCCTCGCCGCGTTCGCCGCGGGCAGCTGCTCCGGCGGCGGAGCCGGCGCCATGTTCTTCCACCTGACGGCCAACGCCGGTCCGGGATCGCCGAACCTCGCACTGAATCCGGACTTCTCCTCGCTCTCCCTGGGTCCGCACGCATTGGCGCCGCTGGGCACGAACCGATTCGCCTTCGTGTACGTTCCCATCACGAAACCAGCGGGTGGCGCGCAGCTGGCTACCCTGACGGGGACCGCGTTCGACGGCAACCCGGTGGAGCTGTTCGGCGCCGAGCCGCTGGACGCCGCGGCTGTGACGACATCGAGCAGCGTGCAGGCGATCCTGGGCCACCTCTCGTCCGGCAAGGAGATGCTCCAGCTCGGGGCTCCAGATGCCGACGGTGGAGGCAGTCCCCACCTGCTCGGCACGCAGCCCTGGGGCGCCGTCACGACCATCGGCGGCCGCGTTGCAGTGCTGCTTCCCACTGCGACAGGGCTCGAATACCGGCTTTTCAACTTCAACCAGCAGGTCGACAAGCACGCGTTGTCCGACGTACCCACCCCGGATGGAGACATCACCTCCCTCGGCAACCGGTTGATCGCGGTGGGCGCGGGAGCGGGCGCCATATCGCTCTACAGGATCGACAACGCGAACGGAACGCCGGGCGCCGGCGTGAAAGTTCCGACCCACCTGCCGGCGTCGTCGGTCGGCCAGATCGCAATCGCCGCGGCGCGCAGCACCGTTGCGGTCGTGTATACCGACAACAGCGCGCGCGGGCAGTGGGCGCTCTTCTCCTGCAAGAACTGACGCCCTCGCAGCAAGAAGCTACGCTTGCTGCATGCGAAAGCGCCGCTTCTGGGGCTGGGGCTACGAGGACGAGGGACCGGACGAGACTCAGCTCGCCGGCGTGCGCGCCGCGCTCGGGCCGATGCTGGGCATGGAGAACGTGGAGCGCCGCCAGCCGCCCGCGCTCGACGAAGTCGAGCTCCGCGCTCCGCGCGTGAAGGCCCCGGACAAGCTCGCGTCGAAGTGCAGTATCGATCCGTTCGACCGGGCTTCCCACAGCTACGGCAAGTCCTACCGCGATCTGGTGCGCGCCTTTGCGCGCGACTACGGCAATCCTCCCGATCTGGTCGCGTTCCCGGAAACGGAAGCTGACGTGGTCCAGCTGCTCGACTGGTGCAGCGACGCGCGCGTTGCAGCGATCCCCTTCGGCGGCGGTTCCAGCGTGTGCGGCGGCGTGGAGCCGAGCGTCGCCGGCGACTACAAGGGCACGCTCTCGATCGATCTCACGAAGCTCGATCGCGTACTGGAGATCGATCGCGTCTCCCGCGCCGCGCGCATCCAGGCCGGCGCGCTCGGTCCCGTGCTCGAGGAGCAGCTCCGCGGCGAAGGGCTGAGCCTCCGGCACTACCCACAGTCGTTCGAGTTCTCGACGCTGGGCGGCTGGATCGCCACGCGCTCGGGCGGACACTTCGCAACGCTGTACACGCACATCGACGAGCTGGTGGAGGGCCTGCGCGTGGTCACGCCGCACGGCGTCGTCGAGTCGCGGCGGCTGCCCGGCTCGGGCGCGGGACCGAGCCCGGATCGGCTGTTCATCGGCTCGGAGGGCATCCTCGGCATCATCACCGAGGCGTGGATGAAGGTGTTTACGCGGCCGCGCTTCCGCGCGTCGCTGAGCGCCGGCTTTCCGGACTTCCTGGCCGGCGCGCGCGCCGTCAGGCAAATCGCGCAGGCGGGGCTGTATCCGGCCAACTGCCGTCTGCTCGATCCGATCGAGGCGATGCTGAACGGCGCGGGCGGCGGCGACAAGGCCGTGCTCATCGTCGGCTTCGAATCGGATGATCACCCGCTGGCCGCGTGGATTGGACGGGCCGCGGAGATCGTGCGCGACCTGGGCGGCGACATGCCGGACGGCGCGATCCGCATCAAGAACGACGAAGGCACCCTGCGCGAGGGCGCGAGCGCCGCCTGGCGCCAGGCGTTCATCCGCGCCCCCTATCTGCGCGACGAGCTGGTCGCGCTCGGTGTGTTCGTCGAGACCTTCGAGACGGCGACGACGTGGGACCGCTTCGAGGCGCTGTACACGGCCGTCGGCGCGGCGGCGCGCGAGTCGGCGAACGCGACGGGCGGCGCGTCGATCGTCACCTGCCGCATCACGCACGCGTACCCGGACGGCGCAGCGCCGTACTTCACGGTGATCACGCCGGCACGCCGCGGCGCCGAGCTCACACAGTGGGACGCGATCAAGGCTGCCGTCACCGACGCGATGCTCGATCACGGCGGTACGGTGACGCACCACCACGCGGTCGGCCGCGACTTCCGCCCCTGGTACGACCGCCAACGACCCGACGGCTTTGCCGCCGCGCTCGGCGCCGCGAAGCACGCGCTGGATCCCCAGGGCGTGCTCAACCCGGGAGTGCTGCTGCGCGAGCCGCGACGCGTCTGACGCGGGCTGGTCGAGGCGGCAACCGTGCACTAGGCTTGTCCGACCGTGAACGTACGTCTGGTCAAGGAATACCGCTTCGAAGCGGCGCATCGCCTGCCCAAGGTCCCGCCCGGCCACAAATGCGAGCGGCTGCACGGGCACAGCTTCAAGATCGAGCTCACGGTCTCCGGGCCGGTGGACGCCGAGACGGGTTGGTTTATCGACTATGGCGAGCTCGATAGCATCTGGGCACCGCTCTACGACGCACTCGACCATCGCTATCTGAACGAAGTCGAAGGCCTCGACAACCCGACGAGCGAAAACCTCGCACGCTGGCTCTGGGAGAAGATCAAACCGGCGCTTCCCCAACTCTCCCGCGTCACCGTCCACGAGACCTGCGACGCACGCTGCGAATACGAGGGCGACTAGCTCGACGGCGCGCTGCTACTCCCAGTCCGGATCGAGCGCAGCCAGATCCGCGATGGGCGTCGGATGGTACGGCGGGCGCGGCGTGATGCCCTTGCCGGGATCGCCTCCGCGCTCCGCCAGGAGACGCGCACACAGCGCCAGACATCCCTTGCCCTGACACCAGCCCGTGCCGAACCCCGTGTAGCGCTTGACGGACTCGATGTCGCGATGCCCGAGATCGATGGCGTGCTCGAGCTCGTGGAGCGTCACGTCCTCGCAGCGGCAGACCAGAGTCTTCACACGGTCTGGACTACCACGTCCGGAAGCACGCCGGGCTCTCGCCGCTGGCGCGCGCACAAGCTCATCGAAAAGTTCCGGGCGCACGCCACAAGCAGCGCCACGGCCCTCCGGACGTCGCTAGCCCCATGCCCGACAAAGCGCTAGGTTCCAGGTGCGCTCGCGCACCCGACTTCAAAGCCTTCCGGAGGCCTGGATGAACCCCCGTCTCGCTCTTTTCGCGTCGTTCGCGCTAGGTGTCGGCCTGATGGTCGGCTGCGGGGGCAGCAGCAACAGCGATCTGCTGAACGGAAGCGGGGGCAGCAGCACGGGAACGGGCGGCAGCGGCAACACCGGCAACACCGGCGGCAGTGGAAACGCCAGCAGCACGGGCGGCACCGGCAACACCGGCAACACCGGCGGCAGCGGCAACACCGGCAACACCGGCGGTAGCGGCAACACCGGCAACACGGGCGGCAGCGGCAACACCGGCAACACGGGCGGCGGCGGAAACGCAGGCGGCACCGGCGGCGGCAACACCGGCGGCAGCGGAAACACAGGGAACACCGGAGGGTCGGGCGGCGACTCGTCCGTCGGAGTCGTAAACTGCGGCGGAACGCCCTGCAAGGTCTCGTCCGGCGGTACGTGCTGCGCCTCGCTCCAGGGAATGACCTGCGCGACGGGGAACTACTGCCCCAACCAGCCGGCCGCGCCCATCAAGTGTGATGGGCCGGAGGACTGCCCGGGTCAGGTCTGCTGCGGCACTATCCAGCAGGCGGGGCAGTACGCCTACTACAGCCAGGTCCAGTGCCAGAACGACTGCGGCCAGCCGAACGAGCGCGTGTTCTGCGGCAACCACCCCGGCACCTGCCCGAGCAACACGACGTGCCAGAACAGCTCGCTGTTGCCGGGCTTCCGCGCCTGCGGTTGACGGCAGCAGCACGCGGGAGCGCCTAGTTCGCGATACCGACGTCCTGGCAGATGCCGGCGAGCTTGCCCATGGGCTGCCCGCGGGAGAAGCGCAACGGCTCGGGGTTGGCCCATCCGGTGCTGCAGCTGTTGGCCACCTCGAAACTCTTCGCCAGATCGATCGGCAGCGAGTTGTTCCAGTCGCGCGCTCCATCGAATCGGGCACGGATGACGCCCTTGGGATCGATGAACCACGTCTCGGGGTAGAGGTCCGTTCCGAATTTGCCGGCCACGACGTTGGAGTCGGAGTCGACCAGCACCTCGAACGGCGGCGGCCCGGTCAGCACCGACTCGAGCGTGGCCCTGACGTTTGCGACGCTCGAGTCCGTGGACACGGTCACGACGCGCATATCGCTCCGCTGGTCTACCAGCTGCGCGAGCGCGGCGAGCGATGGCATCTCCTGCAGGCAGGGACCGCAGTTCTTCGTCCAGAAGTTGAGGATCACGACCTTGCCGCGGTAATCCGACAGCTTGACGTTCTTTCCGCTGATGGAGGGCAGCTCGAAATCCGGTGCGAGGCGGTTGGCATCCGCGTAGTTGGGCTGCATCGCGCAGAGCGGCGTGCAGAAACGTCTCAGCTCGGCGTTCTGCGCGGTCGAAACGAACGAGTAGACCGCAACCGCCGCCAGGACGATGAACACCAGCTGCGCGACCTGTGCAGGCTTCACGGCCACGTTTCTAGCACCTGCGCGGGGCGAGGCGAGGGTATTCTAGGCCCAGCATGACACCGACGGGTCCCAGGCCGGGTGGAGCGCCTCTGCAGGGCATCGCGGCGGCGATTCTGCAGGCGGCGAAGCAAGCGCGGATCGGGCTGGTGGTCGCGGTGAACGACGGTCGGGACGGACACAGGCAGTTCGTCAGCGAGGCGGCTCTCGACATGCTGGGCTACACCCGCGAGGAGATGCTGGCGCTGCCGGTCTACGCTCACTTCCGGCCGGAAACAGTGCCCGAAGTGCGGCGCTGGCGCGAATCGCTCCGCAAGGGAGAGGACGTCCCCCGCGTCCTGGAGACAGAGCTTCTGCACAAGGACGGGACGCCCGTGCCCGTCCGCCTGACTGCCAGCGACACCACGTTCGACGGCAAGCGCGCCTCGGTCAACTTCTTCTTCGAAACGGGCAAGCGGCAACAAGCAGAGCAGGCCCTTCGCCTGTCCGAGCGTCGCTTCAGGCGCCTGGTGGAAGCGGCTCCCGACGCCGTCGTGGTGGTCAACACGGACGGCCTCCTCTACGTGAATCCCGCGCAGCTCAAGCTCGCGGGCTACGAGCGATTCGAAGACCTGGCCGGGAAACCCAGCTCCGAGCGCCTGCATCACGACGACGTCGACCGCGCGTACGCGCGCATCCGCGAGATCCTCTCGGGTCGACGGCCTGCGCCTGCGGAGCTTCGGCTCAGGCACCGCGACGGGCACTTCGTGCCCGTGGAAGTCGTCGACATGCGGGTGGAGTGGGACGGCAAGCCGGCCGTGCTCGCGTTCGTGCGCGATCTCAGCAAGCGCCGGCAGGCGCAGACCGAGCTGGTCCAGGCGGATCGCACGACAGCCATCGGCACGCTCGCCGCCGGCGTCGCGCACGAAATCAACAATCCGCTGGCGTATGTGCTGCTGAACCTGCAGTACCTGCTCAGGGAGCTCCCGGGTTTCGACGGCGATCCCGAGCGTTTGACGCACCTCATCGATCGCCTGGACGAGGCGCGGCACGGCGCCGAACGCGTCAGCACGATCGTGCGGGATCTCCGTGCTTTTTCCGGTACCAGCGAGGAGGACGAACGGAGCGCTGTCGACCTGCGCCGTGTGCTCGGTTCCGCCGCGAAGGTCGCCGACAGCCAGATCAGCCCGCGAGCCCAGCTCGTGGAGCGCTACGACGAGGACGTTCCCGCCGTGCACGCGAACGCAGCGCGTCTCGAGCAGGTGTTCTTGAATCTTCTCATCAATGCCGCGCAGGCCGTGCCGCAGGGCGAAAAGGACAAGCACACCATCCGCGTGGCGCTCGGCGTCGACGAAGCCGGCAAGGTCGTGGCTGAAGTCGGCGACACGGGAGCAGGCATCCCGCCGGAGCTCCTCGATCGCGTTTTCGATCCCTTTTTCACCACCAAGCCCATCGGGATAGGTACGGGCCTCGGGCTGCCGATCTGCCACAGCATCATCACGGCGCTCGGGGGCGAGATCAACGTGGAAAGCAGCGTCGGCAAGGGCACCGTCTTCAAGGTCGTGCTGCCGCCGTACCATCGCGAGCAGCGCAAGCCGGTGCGTTCGCTGACGCCCCCTCGCATGATGCCTCGGGAGAACCGCCCACGGGTGCTGGTCGTCGACGACGAGCTCCCCGTCGCTTCGATGCTCGGTCGAGTGCTGGGCGACGAATTCGACGTCCAGCTCTCGACGACTGGACGGCAGGCGCTGGAGCTCCTGCTCGGCGAGGGGGATTTCGACGTGGTGCTGTGCGACCTCCTGATGCCCGGCATGTCGGGGATGGATCTGTTCCGGCAGCTTGCGGCACAGCGACCGGGCACGGAACAGCGGCTCGTGTTCATGACCGGCGGTGCGTTCACTCCCCGCGCCGCCGAGTTCCTCGCGACGGTGCCCAACCCGCGCATCGAGAAGCCCTTTGATCTGCACCAGATGCGGCGCCTGGTCAGGGAGCTGTGCGAGGCGCGCAGCCGCGGCTGACGCGACTCAGCCCTGGTCGAAGAAGCGAAGCGCGATCTCGACGACGCGCTCGGGGCTGTCGACGTGACAGAAGTGCGAGCTCCGCTCGAGCCAGACGAGCTCCGTGGCGGGCACCAGCTCGTGCAAGCGCCGCCCAACCCGCGGCGGAACCATCGGATCCTGCTCGGCGTACAGCATGAGCAGCGGTACCGGGAACGGCTTTCCGGCCTTCGACAGCGCCTGGAGCCGCCCGACGAAGTCGCGGAGCTCGTCCGGCGAAAGAGCATCGGCCAGATAGCGTACGAACGCGCGTGCGCCGTCGGCGTCGGCGAGGGCCGCGGCGTATTCGCGAGCCTCCTCCCGCGATTTGAGGCTCTCGTCGAAGTAGTGCACGTGCGCGTACGCCCAGCGCTCCGGTTTCCGCCGTACCCAGCGAGCAAGCGCGGCCTGCACGCCGGGCACGGACAGCGCTGCGTGGAGGAACGTCAGGCGCGCTTCCGGAACACCCGGCGAATGGATGTCCACGAGTCGACCGAAGACACGCGGGTCGTTCAGCGCCGCCCACATGCACAGATAGCCGCCCAGCGAATTGCCGATCGCGTCGCAGCCACGGATACCGAGCGCGTCCACGAGCTCGACGATCCACGTCGAGAGCGCCGTAGCGCTGTAGCGCGCGTCCGGCTTGTCGCTCCGGCCGGCTCCTGGCAGATCGGGCACGATCACGCGGAAGCGCCGACCCAGCGGCTCCATCACGTAGCGAAACGAGTAGCTGCTCGTCATGAGCCCGTGCACGAGCAAGAGCGGAGGACCCTCGCCGTGCTCGCGCAGGCGGACCGAGAGCCGCCCGAAAGGCCCGGAGTCCATCTCCAGCGTGCGCTCGGCGGTCTTGAAGTAGACGTGGGGGCGGCGAGGCTCTTCCGGAAGCCGGTCGAACGGCCCGCGCTGGAAGGGGCGATCTGTCGTCACGGTGGGCACGATAGCGTCGGGCTAGGACCCGCGACGAGCGCGCTTGGCCGAAGCTTCGGCGGGCTCGGCTTCGATGGGCTCTTCCTCTTCTTCGGGCCCGACTCGAACGCGCTCTTCGGCGCGAACCCGGCGGCGACTCGTTGCTTCAAGCAGCAGGTCGACCCCGCGTTGGATCTGCGGTTCGTCCCGCCGGCGGTGCTCGCGGCGGCGGGCACGCCGGCGATCGCGTTTCGATTCCTCGCCCGTCAACACGCGTCCGCCCTGGAAGATCAGCCCGGCGCCGAGCCCGAACAGCACCCACCAGTACCAGCCCCAGCCGCCGGTCAGGATGGCGATGAACAAAAGGACCACGGCGATCGACGCGTATCGCACCGCCCGGTTCCGGAAACGGATGAGCTGCGCGTGGCGGGGCTCGACCTGCTGCGGGCGCCGATCGAGATCGCGCACCGCCTGGTCGAGCGCGGCGCGATCCACGCCGACCTCCGCGGCCACTTCCGCCAGCTCGTCGTGGCTCAGCCCGCTGCCGCGCGACGCCTGCACGTCCACGGCGCGTTTGAGGATCTCGCTGATCTGCTCGGTCGAATAGCTCTTCAGATCGCGGCCGGCATTCGCGGTCTTGCGCGGTTCGTCCGGCGCCGTGGCTGCCTTGCCGCCCGCCGCACTCTCCAGCGCTTCAGCCGCGGCCTGCATCGACTCGAAACGCTTGTCCGGATCCTTTTCCAGCGCGCGTTCCAGCACGCG
The DNA here is from genome assembly GCA_963826085.1 of uncultured delta proteobacterium. GTDB lineage: Bacteria > Myxococcota_A > Polyangia > Polyangiales > Polyangiaceae > CAWDXG01. The sequence continues at coordinate 2,948,820 of CAWGVN010000001.1, forward strand.
CGCGACCTCCGCCGGTACGCCGGCCTCCTCCAGGCTCGGCGGCGTGTCCGTCAGCACCGAGGCGCTGATCGCCAGCGCGTCCGCGCCGGTCCACGGCAGGCGCCCGGTCAAGAGCTCGTAGGCCATCGTGCCCCATGCGAACTGGTCGCTCCGCCCATCGAGCGGCAAGCCGCGGATCTGCTCGGGCGACATGTAGCGCGTGGTGCCGAGCAGCGTGCCCTCCATGGTGAGCGTCGGCAGCGCCGGGCTCGCGGTCGCCGCTTCAGCGTCGACCGGTCCCGCCAGCCGCCGCGCGATGCCGAAGTCGAGCACCTTGATGCGGCCGTCGGGGCGCACCATCACGTTCTCGGGCTTCACGTCGCGGTGCACGATGCCGCGTTCGTGGGCGTGACCGAGCGCGAGCGCGACGTCGCCAAGCCAGCGCACCGCGTCGTCGTGCGGGGGCGTGTCGCTCTGCAGCACTTCGCGCAGCGTCCGCCCTTCCACGAGCTCCATGGCGATGAAGGGCGTCCCCTCGACCTCGCCCACGTCGTACACCACCACGGCGTTCGGATGATCGAGCTTGGCGGCGGCGCGCCCCTCGCGAATCAAGCGCGCGCGGAGCTCGGCGTCGCTCGTCGTGGCGTCATCGCCCGCGAGCGCCAGGACCTTCAGCGCAACGAAGCGATCCAGTCGCTCGTCGTGTGCTCGATAGACCGCGCCCATCCCTCCCCGGCCGAGCACGGTCTTGATCCGGTAGCGGTCGAAGCTCTGGCCCTCCGAAAGCACGGGCGGGAGGTTACGCTACATCCGCCTCTACGCAATACTCAGACTGCCGGGACCGGAAGGCGCCCGCCCACCTCGAAGGCAGCGCGCTGGAAGACAAGCTGGCGCCGTTTGAAAATGTCTTTCTTCACCAGCTCGACCTTGTCGCGGTTCGCCGTGCAGACCCAGGCTTCCGGCACGCCGGGCTTGTCGGACGAGAAAGCCGGGACGAAGAGCCCCACGTTGGCGCCGCGCTCCGGGTCGCGCGCCGACTCGTAGGCGAAAGCCTCGACCCCCGCGCCCCGCATCTCGCGTCCCAGCGCCTGCGACGACCGGTAGCTGGTCCTGGAGCTGATGATGGAGGCGTGCGCTGCGAAGGGCGCGCGCGTGAGAATCGACCGCGCGGCGCGCGCGCACCTCGGCGCGGAACGCGGACAGATCTACCGTGACCGAACCGAGATCGGCCGCCGTGCCTTCGAGAAACACAATCCGGTAGTAGGCCACCTCGGCAAAGGCCGTGCCGAGCACGCGCGAGCCGTACCAGATGCCGGGCTCGAATCGCGTACCGAAGCGCGAGCCATGTCGGAGCGGCGGATGGCGGAAGGGCGTGTACAGGAGATAGTGCAGGCGCGAGAGCCCAGGCCACGGCGGCAGCGGCGGTTTCACGCCGTCGATCAACTGCTCGAGCAGCTCCTGCTCCTCGACCGAGTCGACGAGCTTGCGGGTGGAGATCATCGACTGCGACTCCACCACGCGCCAGGGCTTTGCCACGAGCCGCCGCAAGTGCGATTCGCCGTCACACTTCTTCCACAGAGAAGCCGCCATTACAGCTTGCCGCGCATGGCGTCGAGATAGCCCGCGACCTCGACCAACCCCTCGACGCTCTGCACGCGTTCCGCTGGCACGCCGCCGACGTGCGCGTTGTCCGCCCGCATCCACGCGCGCACGCGCTCGGCGTCGCCGCCCAGCAGCGCGTCGATGCCGCGGAACACCCGCACCACGAGCAGCGCGAGCTCACCCTCCTTGCTCGCCGGCTCCAGCGCGCGCTGCCCGTGCGAGAGCCGCGACAGCGACGCCGCGCTCGTGCCGATCGCACGCGCCAGCTCCCTGTTCGAGAGCCCCAGCTCGGCAGCCGCGCGCAGCACGGCCTTGCCGAGCACCTGGGCGGGATCGAGGGTTGTGGCGGCGTCCGGATTCATTGCATTTGCAATGATAGTGATGATTCATTGCACTTGCAACGCATGTCCAGCGTCTGTCAGACGCGGACGCCGGCCCGGCGAGCGTGATAGCGTGGCGCCTTCGATGTCGCGACTCGAGAAGCGTCTGCTCTCCCAGGTAGCCCGGGCCAGCCATGATTTCCGGCTGCTCGAGCCGGGCGACCGCGTGATGGTGTGCGTGAGCGGCGGCAAGGACTCGCTGTCGCTGCTGCACCTGCTCGGCCGCATCCGGGACAAGGCGCCGTTCGATCTTTCGCTCGTCGCCGTGAACCTCGACCAGGGGCAGCCGGGCTTTCCCGCCGACGTACTGCCGCGCCATTTCGAGGCGGGCGGCTACGAGTACCGCATCGTCACGCGGGACACGTATACGATCGTCAAGGCGAAGATCCCGGAGGGCAAGACCTACTGCTCGCTCTGCTCGCGCCTGCGTCGCGGCATCCTCTACAACGTCGCGCAGGAGCTCGGCGCCACCAAGATCGCCCTCGGCCACCACCGGGACGACCTGATCGAGACGCTGATTCTGAACCTGCTCTACTCGGGCCAGATCAAGTCGATGCCGCCGCGGCTGCGATCGGACGACGGACGCAACATCGTGATCCGCCCGCTCGCCTACTGCACCGAGGCGGACCTCGCGGCGTTCGCGGAGGAGCGGGAGTTTCCGATCATCCCATGCGATCTGTGCGGCTCGCAGGACAACCTGCAGAGAAAGCGCGTCAAGCGCCTCATCAGCGAGCTCTGCGCCGACAACAAGAACGTGCGCGGCAATCTGTTCGCGGCGCTGGGCAATGTGCGACTGACGCACCTGCTCGACCTCGAGCTCAGGCGCGCGGCGGGCGTCGAGGAAGCGCGCGGCGAGGATCCGTCGCTGGACGGCGACCGGGATGTCGCGGGAGAAGCAATGCTTTCGGCGGCCGGTCTGCTGCGACGCGCAGAAGCTTGACGCGGCGTCGCCGCTACGCCGCCCAGAAGGCGCCAATGCGAAGTCGCGCCGGCTCGATGACGTACGGGCCGCCGCGCGTGCCGATCACCGACCAGCGCGCACCCGGCGCGTCGAACGCACCACGGACGCGCCCTTCACAACCGACCACCAGACAGCGGCCGCGTGGCGGCGCCTTGTCGTCTGGCAGGATGGGGTCGAGGCTGGACAGCACCGCGGCATCGCCGAGCGTCGTTGCCACTTGGTAGCGACCGTCGAGAAACACCTCGCGCTGCCCGCCGTCCGGCGAAATCACGAGTACGGAGTGATGATCCGTCGTCGCGTAGCGCGTCCCTAGCCGGTCGGAGGGAAACGGGCTCGCGGCGAGCCCTGGCTCGGCAATGACGTCGCCGCTCGCCGGATCGAGCACCACGCCGCGATCGCCTGTCGACACGAGGAGTCCGTCGGCCTCCGGATCCATCCACACCGACGGAATGTCGACTGCGTAGCGCCAGCGCTCGGTGCCGGACAGATCCCAGGCCACCAGTGCGTTGTCCGCGGCGGGGACCTGGGCCACCACGCTGCCGCCCACCGCGCGGAAGCTTCTCGCACCGGACAGCCGCGCGCGGGGCACCAATGCAGCGCCGTCCCGCTCGAAGATCTGCAGCAGTCCGAACGGGCGCGGCTCCGACCAATGCACCACGAACGTCCGCTCGTCAGCCACGACGACCGATTCGACCAGCGGATCGCCGGGGTCGCTCTGGGCGATGACGCCGGCTCGTGGACGCCACAGGACGAGCGGGCGCACTGGGCCGCCGCCCGGCGCCGCGTTGGCAACGAGCCAGTCCTCGCCCACCTGCTTCGGCGCCGGAGCGTAGGAAACATGTGGATTGTCGGCGATGCGCAGCGTGGTCAGCGGCACGAGAGCTGTCAATCGAAACTCGAGAGCACGCGATCCGTCCGGCTCACGCCGCGCGAGCACCCAGCCCAGAGCACCGGACGCAACCGCTTCCACTGCTGCGGTCGCTTCCGCCGTGCAGACGCCGCCCGCCGTGTCGAGCTGCAGCAGCCCGCGCCCGGCGGGCGTGTCGACCGAGATCAGGCATGCGCCGTCGTCGCGCCGGCCCACGTAGGCCGGTCGGCCCTGCAGCGGATGTCCCACCACGCGCTCGACACCCACCTCGTACAGCATCGGAGTGGCTCCGGCCTTGACCAGCCACAGGCGACCCTGCGCTTCGTGCCAGAGATCGACGCCTGCGAGATCGAGCGCCACGTCAACGCAGAATGGATACGGAGACGCCTGGAAACTGCGGGCGCGCGCTGCAACGTTCTTGCGGAGCCAGGCGAGCGCCTCGCTCCAACGTGGCGGCAGCGGCGCCGCGTGCTCGAGCGCCTCGATCATCGCCGAGGGCGGGGCGCCGCGCGTCAGCTTCGAAAGCAGATCCACCAACGACTTGGCTTCGGTCCAGATCGGACCGTACGGCAGGCCCTCCGGCGGGTTGTGGCGCACGAGCAGGTGCACGACATCGCGCGGCGCGCGCGAGCGGGCGGCACGCTCCGCCAAGGCCCGGTCGAGCTCCCACAGGTTCCAGTATTCGAACCGGCCGCTGTCATCGACCAGCCAGAACCAGGTGTCGCAGCCCGTGCAGTGCAGGAAGTGGTCCGTCGACTCGCTCGCGATCACTTCCAGACGAGGATCGAACGCCTGGTAGGCGGTGGGGTGCGGGACGGGACAGGACATGTCGGCGTCAGTTGCGCTGGTCGAGCGGCGACGGACGTTCGCCCTGGCCGGGCAGATCAGGCAGACGCGGGGCGCGCTCGCCAGGCTTGAGCGAGCTGGGCGGTCGCTCCGGGCTCCGCTCGACACTTCCGCTCGGCGGCGGCGCCGGCTCCGCCGAGGGTGCGGCCGTCGGCGGCAGCCGTAGCGGCGGCGGGCGTGGGCGCACCGGAACCGGGCGCTCGGGAAACATCGCCGGCGCGCGCACTCCTGGCGGCGGATTCATCAGCCACGTGGAATCGGCGAGCCGCACGTACGTCGCACGATGACCACAGCCCTCGACACCATAGCTCGTGATCACTCCATGGGAATCCTGGCCGAGCGGCGCGATCGCCAGCGAGCTCCGCGGGCACTCGAGGTCGAAAGCTGCGCGCGATTCAAGCGCCGTCCGGCTGCGCGCGTTCTGGGCCGCCGGGCTGCAGCCACAGGCCAGGAGCGCGAGCAGCGCGACGTACTTCATCACGTCACCGTAGCCACGGGCGGGCGGCGGTGCTTGAGGCGCTCCGGCGCGATCGGTGCCTCGACTTCCAGGTAGCCCGCGCCGTCCGGCTTGTGACCGAGCTTGCCGAAGGCGCGTTTGAAATCGGCGTAGCGCCCGCCTGCGCGTACGGCTTCGGCCACCGCACGGCCCTCCGCCTCGCCGCCCTGCGCCAGCACGTACTCGATCCAGGTCCACTTCGCGCTGGTCGCGCGCACGTCCGCTCGGCCGGCGAGCCCCCGACGCAGCCGCTCCAGCCGCTGCTGCACGCGCGCGACGCCGGCGTAGGGCATGCGATCGAGCGGCGTGTTGTGCTTGGAGCAGAAGGGCGAGATGCCGAGCGCGATGGGAACGATACGCGACAGCTCGCCGACGAAGCGCGCGCACTCGTCGATGTCCTCGTCCGTCTCGCCCGGCAGACCGATCATCAGATACAGCTTGAGGCGATCCATGCCGTGCGCCTTGGCGCGCTCGGCCGCCGCGACGAAGTGCGGCTCCCGCCCGCGCCGCTCGATGATGCCGCGCATGCGCTCGCTCGGTCCGTCGAGGGCGGTAGTGAGCGTGCGGTAGCCGGCGCGCTTGAGCGCTGCGATGAAGTCGTCCTTGAGCTTGTCCGGGCGCAGGCTGGAAAGCCCGACTTCCGCGCCGCGATCGGCCAGGGTGTTGACGATCTCGACGATTTTCGGGTGATCGCTGACGGCTGCTCCGACCAGGCCGACGCGCCGGGCGTCGGCCGGAATCGTCTCCAGCACGACCTCCTTGGGGACGATGCGCATGCCGCCATTGGTGGAGCGGCGCATCACGCAGTACGTGCAGCCGCGCGAACAGCCGCGCTCGACTTCCGTCAGGAACATGCCGCTGAGCTCGGTGTGCGGCGTGATGATCGCGCTATGCGCGGGCAGGAGCGCGTTGTCCGCCGCGCCGATCGGCCGCAGCTCCGCGCCGTGCACGGCCGGCACGAAGATGTGCGGATGGCGCGCAAGGCGGCAGAGCGCTTCTTCGCGGTCCGGCGCATCGGCCACCGTCTCGAGCGCCCAACCGACGATCTCTTCACCCTCGCCCATCACGACGGCATCGGCGAACGCGGCGAGGGGCAGCGGGTTCGAGTTGGTGAGCGGGCCGCCCATCAGCACCAGCGGATGCCCGGAACGCTGGTCGCGCTCGGCCGGAATGCCGGCGGCGTCCAGCATGCGCACCAGGCCCGCCACCTCGATCTCGTAGGCCACGCTGAAGGCGATCACGTCGAAGTCTTCCAGCGGCCTGAGGCTCTCGTAACTCACGGGCCGCTCGAGCTTCGCGCCGGGCCGGTCGCCGCCATCCTCGAGGAAGACCCGCTCGCATGTGAACCCCGGCGTCTCCTGGATGGCGCGGTAGATGCGCTGGTAGCCGAGCGAGCTCATGCCCACCGCGTAGGGCGATGGGTACGAGAGCGCGACCCGCCGGGGCGCATCCCTGTCGATGCGCCCCACCTCGTCGGCGAGGCGGCGTCGGATCACTGCGGCGAGCTGCCCGGAGACCATGCGCGGCGGAGTATAGCGACCCACCGCCAGGGAGCCCGTTCCAGCAGCTGTCGAGCGACGCACCGCGGCATGACAAAGCCTGGACGCGCGACTGCGAGCCGTGCCGTATACTCCCAGCATGCCGTTTTCCTCTGCCAAGAACTCCGAGGGGGAGCTCATCTTCGACTGGAACGAGGTTGCCCGGAAAGGGCGCATCATCCCCAAAACCGTCGAGTTCCTGGACGAGACGCTGCGCGATGGCCTGCAGAATCCGTCGGTCACCGATCCGAAGATCGACTCCAAGCTCCGGCTCCTGCACCTGATGGACAAGATCGGCATCGACGAGGCCGACATCGGATTGCCCGGCAGCTCGAAGCGCGCCTTCGATGACTGCCTCAGGATGTGCCAGGAGATCACCTCGGCGGGATTGAAGATCAAGGTCTCCTGCGCCGGCCGCACCGTGGTCAGCGACATCACGCCTATGATCGAGCTGTCCCAGCGCGCAGGCATCCCTATCGACGTGTACGCCTTCGTCGGCTCGAGCCCCATCCGCGCATTGGCCGAGGACTGGGACCTGGATCTCATCAAGAAGCGCAGCGCCGAGGCCATCGACGTGGCCGCGAAGGCGGGGCTGACCGTGGCCTACGTCACCGAGGACACCACGCGCTCGCGCCCCGAGGTGCTGTCGGAGCTGTTCAAGTTGGCGGTCGATCACGGCGCCTCGCGCCTGTGCCTGTGCGACACGGTGGGGCACTCCACGCCCGACGGCACGCGCAACCTGATCCAGTTCACGCGCAGCCTGATTGCGGGGATGGGTGCGGACCACGTGAGCGTCGACTGGCATGGACACAACGACCGCGGTCTGGGGCTGGTCAACGCCATCTACGCCCTGGAGTGGGGCGCCGATCGCGTGCACGGCACGGCGCTCGGCATCGGCGAACGCGTCGGCAACGCCCAGATGGAGCTGATCCTCCTCAACCTCAAGCTGCTCGGACTGCTGGAGGACCAGGACCTCTCCTATCTGCTCGAGTACTGCCAGGTCGCCGCCGAGGCCGTGGGCTGGGATGTACCGATCAACTATCCGCTGGTGGGCCGCGACGCGTTCCGCACCGCCACGGGCGTGCATGCCGCGGCCATCATCAAGGCGCAGGCCAAAGGCGACGCTTGGCTGGCCGACCGCATCTACAGCGGTGTGCCGGCCGGCATGTTCGGGCGCCACCAGGAGATCTGCATCGGCTACATGTCCGGCGCGTCGAATGTGGCCTATTGGCTGCGCACACGGAACATCGAGCCGAACGAAGAGCTGGTGAAGGCCATCCTGGCCAAGGCAAAGCAGAGCGATCACATCCTCCACGACGAGGAAGTGATGGCCGTCGTGAACGCCCAGGGCTAGAGAAACCGGCGAGCGACAGCAAGCCCGCAGTGAGTGCAGTGAACGCGTCGGGGGTCCGGGGGCGGTGAGCCCCCAGCGGAGGATTCCGGCGGGAATGGGCGGGCAGGATGAGACGGAGGCAGCCATGGCGATGAGCGCGACGGAAACGACCAACCACTACCTGCACCAGGCCTTCGAGCTGCTCAAACTCGGCTCGCGCTATGAGACGCTGCTGCTCACGCCCAGCCGCGAGCTCAGGGTGGAGCTGGTCATCGAGCTCGATGACGGCAACATCGGCAACTTCATCGGCTATCGCATCCAGCACGACGACTCGCGCGGACCGTTCAAGGGCGGCTTGCGCTACCACCCCGAAGTCGATCTCGACGAGGTGCGCTCGCTCGCGAGCCTGATGACGTGGAAGACGGCAACCGTCGGCATTCCGTTCGGCGGCGCCAAGGGCGGCATCCAGGTGGACCCGCACCAGCTCAGTCGCCGCGAGCTGGAGCGGCTGACCCGCCGCTTCGTCGATCAGATCGCCGTGCTCATCGGACCGGACACCGACATCCCGGCGCCCGACATGAACACCACCGGCGCGGTGATGAGCTGGATCTTCGACCAGTACAGCAAGCGCTACGGCTTCACGCCGGCCGTGGTCACGGGCAAGCCCGTCGACCTGCACGGCTCGCTCGGCCGCGAGGCGGCCACGGGGCGCGGCTGCATGCTGGCGATCCGCGACGTGCTCGGCGTGGCCGGCAAGAAGCTCGAAGGCACCAGGTTCGCCATCCAGGGCTTCGGCAACGTCGGCAGCTGGCTGGCGCGGCTGTTGCACGAGCGGGGCGCGCGCATCGTCGCCGTCAGCGACGTGCGGGGAGGCATCTTCAACGGCGACGGCCTCGACATCCCGAAAGTGCTCCAGCACTCGCACGACACGAGCAGCGTGGTGGACTTCGAGGGCGCCGAACCGATCTCGAACGAGGCGCTCTTGACCTGCGATTGCGACGTGCTGGCTCCCGCAGCGCTCGGCCACGTGCTCACGTCGTCCAACGCCCGCGACGTGAAAGCAAAGTACGTGCTGGAGGCGGCCAACGGCCCGACCACCGCCGAAGCAGACGAGATCTTCCAGAAGCGCGCCATCACCTGCGTGCCGGACATCTTCGCCAACGCCGGCGGCGTCACCGTGAGCTACTTCGAGTGGACGCAGAACACGCAGAAGATGCGCTGGTCCGAGGAGCAGGTGAACCGCATGCTCGAGGAGCACATGGTCGCCGCACACCGCGCGGTCGCGAAGACCATGGAGCAGTACAAGTGCTCGATGCGCACCGGCGCGTTCATCCTCGCGGTCCAGCGCGTGAAGGAAGCGACGGACATGCGCGGGCTGGGCGGCTGACGTGGACGCGGCGGGGACCACGTGCGGCGCAGCGTGGATCGCGCTCGTTGCCCTGGGCGTGTCGGCTTGCGATCACGCCGCTGCGGCCCGCCCAGAGCCGGCGCACAGCAGTGCTCCGTCCGCCTCGTCGGCGCCCGCCGCTTCCGCCAGGCCGCCACCGCCGCCGGTCGCCCGCGAAAAGCCGATCGACAGCAAGGCCTACGCCTGGCTCGGCGACCCCAAGGCGCAGACGCCCGCGCCGGTGGACTCGCTCGAGGCGCGCTTCGCGCCTCCGCAGGGCTTCCGGCGGGTGAGGCTCCAGGCCGGCAGCTTCGGAGCGTGGTTGCGCGGATTGCCGCTCGCATCGAAGGGCACTCCGGTCGTCAGCTACTCGGGAAAGGTGCTGCATCCCGCGGACGATCCGCGCATTGCCGCGGTCGTCGCCATCGACGTCGGCAAGGCGGATCTGCAACAGTGCGCGGACGCGGTCATCCGCATGAACGCCGAGTGGCTCTGGTCGAAGGGGCGCCGCGACATGAGCTATCGCGCCGCCAGCGGCATGCCGCTGCCGTTCTCGCGCTGGGAGCACGGCGAGCGCATCGTCGCGAGCGGCGCGAACATCCGCTGGCAACCCGCCGCGAAACCCGCCGACGATCACCGGACCTTCCGCCACTACCTCGACTCGGTGTTCGCGTGGGCCAACACGGTCAGCGTTTCGCGGCAGGCCAAGCCGGTGAAGCCGGCGGATCTCGCGCCCGGCGACTTCTTCATCATGCCCGGCAATCCGGGGCATAGCGTGCTGGTGCTCGACATGGCCCGCGACGCGCAGGGCCGGCGCGTCGCGCTGCTGGGCCAGAGCTACATGCCCGCGCAGAGCTTCCAGGTGTTGCGGCCCAACAAGAACGCGGTCTGGTTCGCCATGAAAGAAGGCGAACCGGTGCACACCCCGTTCTGGGTGCCGTTCCCCTGGAGCATGCTGGAGCACTTCGTCGACTAGCCGGCGTTGCGCGGCTGCTCGCGCCCGGGCACGATGGCGACATGGCGTCGGCTCGCTTCGCGCTTTGCATCCTGCTCGCGGCCTGTGCGCTCCCGGCCTGCGGCAGCGACGAATTGGCGAGCAGCAACCCGGACGCGGGCGGCGCCGGCGGCAGCGCGGGCAACGCGGGCAGCGGCGGCAGCGCAGGCGTGGGTGGCAGCGGTGGAACGGATGCGGGCGCGGCCGAGCTCCGCTTTCCGCAGTTCGTGCACGGCTCGGCACGAGTCGACACGCAGGCGTTCGCCGCGATCCCGGTCGTTGTCGAGGTCAGCGGCGCGACGCCCGACGCGGTCGATCTCGCCGTGGACAGCAAAGCGACGGTCCCGGCGGTCGGCGACAACGGGCGCTGGGTCGCCAACGTCAACGTCATGGCGCTGGGCAACGGGCCGCATTCCCTGGTCGCCAGCGCGAAGGCGGGCGGCGTGGCGATCGGCAGCGCCAGCGCGACGCTGGTGGTCGCGAACGGGAGCCTGCAGCTCACAAGCTTCTCCACGGAAGGGCCCGCCTACGACAACCACCTGGTCTACGACAGCGACAGCAACGAGCTGGCGCTGAGCTGGATCAGCATAGCGAGCGGCAAGCACGAGCTGTACCTCGACTACCTCGACGGCGCGTTCAAGCGGCTGCTTCCCCAGGACATGGTGCTCAACGCGCCAGGCGACGAGCCGCTGTCGGGCTACACGGCCTTCGGCAAGGACAGCATCGGCGTCGTCTACCGCGTGCAGAAGCCGAACGACTCGCACTGGCTGATCAAGATGCGCATCGTCGATCGCTCGGGCGCGGAGCTGGTGCCGGTGATGGACCTCACAGAGGGCGAGTCGGCGTTCACGCAGGCCGCCGCGGGCGTCGATCCGGGCGGTTATTCCGCGGCGTGGCTCCACATCTCGCCGGCGACCGACCCGAACAATCCCCCGCCCGTCGAGATCCGCTTCGCGCGCTGGGACATGCAGGCGGCCAAGCTGGTGGGCCCGATCACGCTCGACTCGGACCAGCCCGCACCCGCCGGCAGCAGCGACGGCCCGCAGATCCTGGAGCCGCTTTCGGAGATCGGCATCGCGTGCAACAGCGCGGTGTGCCTCGTTTCGTACACGCGCGACGAGTACAACTCCTTCGTCGATCTGAACATCGCCAAGCTGTTCGTCGCGCGCGTGGATCTGGCGACTGGCAAGCAGGTCGGCGCGTCGCAACCGGTCGAGGACTCCGACTGGGACTTCCAGCAGTTCGGACACTCGCTGATCGCGCTCGACGACGGCTCCTTCGCGCTCGTGTACGAGGCGACCGACACGGCCGCCGCGGTCACGCCCAAGAGCCCCTGTGACCAGAGCCTGGAGCGCGACTTGCTCTATGCCGTGCGCTTCGACGCGCAGGGAAACCGGCTCGGCACTCCCAAGGCGATCTTCGACCACGAAGGCAGCCGCGAGTACCCGCGCATCGCCGCGCACCCCGACGGCTTCGCGATGTTCTGGGAGGACCAACGCTCGGAGTGCGGCACGACCGGCGCGCACATCGGCATGGCGATGAACGTCGTTGCGCCCGACTTCTCTTCACTGCTCGATCCGTACCTCGAGGCGCCGGGCTCGATCGGCCTGCCGCCGGAATACCCGACGCTGGTCGTCACCGGCACGAACTTCGAAGCAAGCTGGTCCGACGACCGTCACGGCAGCGGGCTGCTCGACCCGAAGCCGGAAGTGTTTCTCGAGACGTACTGGCGGAAGTAGCGGTCCGTCTCCAGACGGCGCGCGCTTCGGCGGTCGCGCCGTCTGCTCGACAGCTCTTGCAGTTGAACGCCGCCTGGCAATCCGACGCGCCTACCCTCCGAGCCACGCCGTCGCGAGCTCGAGCGTGCGCGCGTTGTCGGGCACGTTCTCGAGGAAGCTCTTGCGCAGGGCGGGGTCCTGGATGCGGGCAGCGCGCTCGAGCAGGCGTTCCTTCGCCGTGGCGATCGCACTGTGCGCTGCAGCGTCGTTGCCGAGCGCACGCTGGGTCTCGGCGAGGACGAGGTGCAGGAGCGAGTCGCCGCCTTCGATCTCGCCGCTCGCCTGCACCAGCTGCAACGCGGCATGAATCGCTTCGAGCGCGTCGTCGGGGCGAGCCTGCGCGAGTCGTGCCTGGGCCAGCGCGGCCAGGCCCATGGGCGCGATCGGCGGAGCGGCTTCCCTGGCGAGCGCGATGCCCTCGGCGGCCTCGTGCGCCGCCAGCTCGTGTTGGTCGGCTAGCAGGTGGATGCAGGCGAGGTAGATGCGGCCCGCTGCTTCGAGGCGCACGTCCTGCTGCATCACGAACGTGGCGATGGCTTCGCGTTCGATGCGGATCCCCTCCTCCACGCGGCCCAGGTGCGCCACCACAAGGCCCAGGTTGTGCCGCGCGGCCGCAGCGGGATGCGTCAGGCCGCTCCGCTCGGCTGCCTCGAGCGCCGTGCACAGCGCCTGTTCTGCTTCCCCGTACGCGCCCAGCTCCATCTGCGCGTAACCGATGCTCACCGATTCGTTGACGACGCGGCGCAGGTCGCCTGCCTGCTCGTAGCAGGCAAGCGCCGCGCGCTCCTGTTCAAGATAGCGGCTCAGATCGCCCGCGTGCAGGGCCTCGAATGCGTCGAAGGTGAAGAGCCAGGCGTGTGTGACGGGGCTCTCCTGCTTCTCCGCGCCGACATCCCGGACGGCTTCCACGAGCTCCGTCGCGAGCCCGCGCTCGCCGGCCATGAGCAGCCCGACGGCCGCCCTCAGCTCGGCGATCGCGAACGCGTCCTCTGCTTCGATGTCGTGCAGACCGAGCAGCTCGTGCGCTACGCGTGCGAGATCCGCGGGACGACCGAGTCGCTGGTAGAGCAGGGCGAGCTCGGCCGCAGCGTGGCAGAAGCGCGCTCCGCCGCGTGGGAGCAGCGACATCGCGTGGCGGGCCGCGCGCTCGGCGTAGTCGGGCGCACCGCGCCAGCGCTCCGCCTCGGCCAACACCAACAAGAGAGCGCCGAGCACTTCGCCCTGCGGGTCGCAGGCAATGCCGCGCTGGGCGCGCTCGGCGGCCGCGTCGAAGTCGCTCGCGTCGAGCGCGCTCTCGGCGGCCTGGAGCCACCAGGGCACGGCGCGATCCTTTTCGCCGCCCTGCTCGAAGTGCTCGGCGAGCAGCGACGCGTCGCTCTCGCCCGCGCCCTCCAGCCACGCCGCGGCAAGCCGATGGCCCAGCAGGCGATCGCTCTCGGTGAGCATGGCGTGGGCCGCGTCGCGCACCAACGCGTGGCGGAAGGCGTACTCGGGTTCGCCCGAGAACCGGGACGCGCCGCGCTGCGAGATGACCTCGCGCGCTTCGAGTGCCGCCAGCCAGTGGCGCGCTTCGTCCAGGTGCGCCGGTCCACCGAGCAGCTCCGTCACGCCGCCGAGCCACGACACCTGTCCGAACACGCTGGCGGCGCGCAACACGCGCCTGGCCTCCGGCTCCATCCCCTCGAGGCGGCTCTGGACCATGGCCAGCACCGTTTCCGGCAGCGCCGCGAAGCGGCCCTCGGAGTGCGCGCGGATCAGCTCCTCCAGGTAGAACGAGTTTCCGTCCGCGCGCTCGACCATGCGCTCGATCTCGGTCTCGCTGGCGCTGTCGCCGAGCATCCCGCGGGCCAGCTCCGCGCCGGCGCGCTTGCTCAGGCCGCGCACGCGGATCTTCTGCGCACCGCGATCGCTCCACAGCGCGGGGAACACCTCGTCCACCTCGGGCCGCGCCAGGCCGAGCACCATCAGCGGCAGCTCGTGCGCGCTGCGCAGGGCGCTACCTACGAGCTTCACGGTCGGCAGGTCGCCCCACTGCAGATCCTCGAGCACGAGCAGGACGAAATGCGCGCCGCACTCGGCCTGTACGAAGTCCTCCCACGCGCGTCGGATCTGGTCGCTCATCAGCATCGCATCCTGGCGCGCGGCCCGGAGCTGGACGCTGATCTCTCCGCCGAAAGGCGCGCCGCACGGTTCGGCCAGGAACTCGGTGACCCGCGCGCGCTCGCCCTCGGGAACGTATCGCGCCACGCGCAGGGCGAGCTTGCGCTGCTGCACGTCGAGCGGTTCGTCGTTTGCCATGTTGCAGGCGCGCCGGATGATCTGGGCGAGCAGGCCGAAGGACGAACCGGCGCGCATCGAATCGCCCCTGGCAATCCACACTTCCGTTTCGCCGCCACGCGCTTCCAGCGTGTTGACCAGCTCGTAGCGAATGCGCGATTTCCCGATGCCGGCCGGTCCGGTGAGCAACACGGCGCGCGATACGGGCTCGTCCATGCACTCGCCTACGATCGCTTCCAGCGTCGCCAGCTCGCGTCTGCGGCCGACACAGGGGCTCGGTCGGCCGAGGAGCAGCCGCGTGGGGGCGGCGACCTCGCGCTCGGCGAGCAGCGTGAGTCCGCGCCCGTCCCCTCCCATCTGGAAACGCGACGGCAGAAGGCCCGCAGTCACGTCGTCGATGCGCACGGCATCCGGCGGCGTCTCGAGCGCGACCAGGCGCGCCGCCCGATCGACGACTTCACCGACCGGCAGCCGGCCAGCGGTGACGCCCCAGCCGGTCGCCAGCGCCATCGGCACATGGGGCAGAGTGGCGCGGAAATCGAGCGCACAGCGCGCGGCGCGCGATGCCTGGTCACTTGCCGCCTCGCTGCCCGTCAGGGTGAGGACCAGCGAGCCGTCGGCGAGCGGCTCCAGCCGCGCACCGTAGGCGTCCGCGCGAGCGCGCAGCCCGAACAGCAGGTCGTCGAGCTCCACGGCCGCCATCGTGTCGTCCGTGCGCCCATAGGCCTGGCCGATGAGGATCGCGCTCAGCACGACGCGCTCGTCGCGGGTCAGCGCGGGCGGACGCATCGACGGCGCCAGCGATGGCGCCAGCGAATCGCCGAGTCTGGACAGCGCGGCGAGCAGCGCGGCGCCGTCCGGAAAGCGCGCGGCGCACTCCTTCTCCAGCATGCGCTTGACGAGCCGATCGACGGCGAGCGGCACCTGGGGGCACAGCTCGCGCACGCGCGGCGCGTCGTCGAGCACGATCTTGGCGAGCACAGCCAGGACGTTGTCCCCCCAGAACACCTCGCGCCCCGTCAGGCACTCGAACAGTACGCAACCCAGCGAGAACACGTCCGCGCTGGCATCGACGTCGCCCAGACCGCGCGCCTGCTCGGGCGCCATGTAGCCGACCGTTCCGATCGGCACGCCGTCCCGCGTTGCGATCGTCGGGTGCTCGGCGTTCACACGCAGCCGCGCGAGACCAAAATCCAGTACCCTGAGCCGGTCTATGCGACGATCGACCAGGAACAGGTTTGCGGGTTTGAGGTCGCGGTGCACGACGCCCCGTGCGTGGGCGTCGGCGAGCGCCGCGGCGACCTGCTTCACCACGGACAGGCACTCGTCGAGCGTCAAGCCCTCGCGCTCGAGCCGGGTGGCGAGGTCCTCTCCCTCGAGCCACTCCATCGCCAGGTAGTAGCGCCCCTGGTCGTCCACACCGTGCGCGACGTACCGCACGACGTTCGGGTGGCGGAGCTCGGCGAGCACGCGCGCTTCGCGCTTGAAACGAGCCCTTCGCTGCTCGTGCCACAACGCCTCCTCGCGGAGCAGCTTGAGCGCGACGTCCGCTCCGGTATCCCTGTCCCGCGCCCGGAACACCATCCCCATGCCGCCCTCGCCGGCGAGCTCGACGAGCTCGAACCTGCCCGCAACGAGATCGCCGGCGCGCATAGCTCCAAGCATGCTAGGACAAGGCGCGACCGATGGCCACGCGCCGGCGGAAGACCGCGCCCGAGACCGGGACCGAACAGCCCGAGCGCGCCGAACGCCGGGCGCTGAGCCACGTCGGCGGCGAGGTGGAGCTCGTTGGCGGCAGCGAGCGCGAACGCGACGCGCTCACGACGGCATTGGCCGTCACGCCGGATGAAGACGTCGTGATGGCGCACGTCCACGGCTTCCACAGCTATCCGGCCCGGCTGCACCCGCTCACCGCCTCGCGCTTGATCGAGAAGCTGACGCGCGCCCACGCGCGCGTGCTCGATCCGTTCTGCGGCAGCGGCACGGTTCTGGTCGAAGCGCGGCTTCTCGGTCGGCAGGCATTCGGCGTGGACGCGAACCCGCTCGCCGTGGAGCTCGCCTGGCTCAAGACGCGCAGCCTGACCCCGCGCCGGCGCGCCGAGCTGGTGGCCGCGGCGCGCCAGGTTGCCGACCATGCCGAAGCTCGGCGCAAGGCGAAGGCCGGCCCCACGCGGCGCTACGCCGCGGAGGATCGCGAGCTGTTCGACGTGCACGTGCTGCTGGAGCTGGACGGGCTCAAATCGGGCATCGACGCGCTCGAGGGCAGCGAGGACCTGAAGCGCGCGCTCGGGCTGGTGCTGTCGTCCATCCTCACCAAGGTGAGCCGCCGCCCCGGCGACACGACCCGGCGACGCGTGACCGGGCGGCGCCTGGCGGGTGGCTACGCGATCAAGCTCTTCTCGAAGAAGGCCGGGGAGCTGGAACAGCGCCTGGCCGGCTTCTCCGAGCGTGTGCCGCGGCGCACGCCCGATGCCCGTGTTGCCGTGGGCGACGCGCGCGACCTCGAGCACGTCCGGCCCGCCTCGGTCAATCTCGTGTTGAGCTCGCCTCCGTATCCCGGCGTGTACGACTACATCGAGCACCACGAGTCGCGGCTCGGCTGGCTCGGGCTCGACGCCCGCGGCTTTGCAAAGAAGGAGATCGGCTCGCGCCGGAACCTGTCGCGACTGCCGCACGCGGAGGCGGTGCGGCGCTGGGAGCGCGAGCTCGGCGCGTGTCTGCGCGAGATGGCGCGCGTGGTGTGCGCCGACGGCAGGATCGCGCTGGTGATCGCCGACTCGGTGCTGGGCGGGCGCGCGGTGTTCGCCGACGAGCTGCTCCGGCGCCTCGCGCCGCGCGCAGGGCTAGAAGTGGTCGCGGTGGCGTCGCAGGCGCGACCCTACTTCCACGCGCCCACCGCCTCCGCGTTCAAGAGCCGCCCGCGACGCGAGCACGTCGTGCTGCTCGCGCGCGCTTCCAGCTAGCTCTTCTTCGCCGGGTGGTAGCGGACGACGCGTACGGGCTCGATGGTGACCAGGCCTTCTCCGACCATCTCGTCGAGGATCGGCAGGAGCTTTTCGTCGACCATCTCCTGCGTGTCCACGACCTCGACCAGCACGGGCAGGTCCTCGCTGAGCCTGAGCACGTGCGCCGTGTGCAGCACGCTGCGCGCGCCGAAGCCCTCGACGCCGTGGAACACGCTCGCGCCCGCAAACCCCTCTTTGCGCAGCCGCTCTATCAGCGCCGTGGTGAGCGGCTGGTGGTGCCACCGGTCGCTCTCCCCGATGAAGATCCTCACCAGCGTCTGCATTCCATCCAGAACACGCATGGTGCCCTCCTTCGAGCTTCCCGCCATCTCTAGGTTCCCACCAACCAGCGTCCCACAACAAACCCCAGCGCGCCGCCCACCAGGCACAGCACCACGGTGACCGCGATGTTGACCGCCGCCAATGTCGCCGCCCCGTTGCGGTACAGCTCCAGGGTCTCGTAGTTGAACGTCGAATACGTCGTCAGACCGCCCATCATGCCGGTCGTCAGCAACAGGCGCGTGGTCGGGCCGATCAGCGTGGAAGTGAGCCCTACCGTCATGATCGCCGCGATCAGGAAGGACCCGGCGAAGTTGACGGTGAGCGTCCCGAACGGGAACGCCGGCCCGAACAAGCGTCCCATCCCCAGCGAAACCAGGTAGCGCAGTCCTCCTCCCAGAGCGCTGCCCAGGCAGACCCACAAGAACCTATCCATCGCTTCTCCTGTCCAGAGCGCCGAGGGAGTTCCGGGGGAGTCCTCGGGCGTCGCCGACAATCCAAGGAGTCATTGGCCGCCCGCCAGGGGCGACGGTTGTCGGCGGACTCCACCGCCATCGGCCCAGGAAGCTAGAACAGGTGAGCCCGCAGCGGCAACTCGGCCTGTGGCGATCCTGCGGCCATCGCCGCCGTATGTGGCAATGGACCACACCCCGCAACCACCCGAAACCGCGTGGGAATCGCACAACGACACGAACGCGTATCTGGAACGCTTCCTGCTTACCCTGGGCGATCGAGGTCGAGGTGGCTCAGCTCATTCCCGAGGGGGAGACCCCAGTCGGCAACGCCGAAACGCCGGTCCCACACGCGACGCAACGCCGAGTGGCGATCGTCGCCGAGGACGACCGCGAGCTCAGGGTGCTGCTGTGTACCGTGCTCTCGTACGACGGCTTCGCGGTGAGGGAAGTCTCCGACGGCAGGGAGCTGGTGGGGCTCGTCGCTGCGATGCACTCCGCTGGCGAGCAGCCGGATCTGATCGTTACCGACGTCGACATGCCCCACCAGGACGGGCTCGCCGCGATCGCCACGATGGGTGGAATCAAGCTGGGGGTGCCGGTAGTCGTGGTGACCTCGTTCGCGAGCGACGAGGCTCGTCTGCAGGCGGCGCGACTGGGTGCGGCCGCT
This sequence comes from uncultured delta proteobacterium, assembly GCA_963826085.1. Classification (GTDB taxonomy): domain Bacteria; phylum Myxococcota_A; class Polyangia; order Polyangiales; family Polyangiaceae; genus CAWDXG01. The sequence goes on from CAWGVN010000001.1 coordinate 2,967,665, forward strand.
GTACTGAGCAAACCGTTCAGGCTGGACCAGCTGCGGGCGCTGGCCGACGAGCTGACCCGGTGCGATGCGAAGCCTGGCGCCAGACACTAGGCAGGCGGCACGGAAGCTGCATGCGCCGACCCGGGGGAATCGCCCATGAATCAAGAGCAATTCGTAGAACAAGTTGCGCTGCGCGCCGTGCTTCCGCTCGAAGGCCAGGCGGAAGGCGCCATCGAGGTGACGCTCGAGACGCTCGGCAGACACCTTCCGGATCCGCACGCAGCTGAAGTGGCGCGCCACCTGCCGCAGCCCATCGCGCAATTCCTTCGCAGGGAGCGCTTCCAGAACAACGTCGAGCCCGACGAGTTCTACCGCGAGATCGCGATGCGCGCGGGCGTGCCCGTGGGGTTCGCGCGCGAGCACGCGCAGGTCGTGTGCCAGGTGCTGGCGGAGGCCGTCGGCGTCGAGGGACGCCAGCACCTGCACGTCCATCTGCCGCCCGCCATGGCCGAGCTGTTCACGCCGCGCCGATCGTCGAGCCCGCCTCCCGCACACGTCCACCCGCACCTTGTCCAACCTGGCGAAGGGCACACGCTGGCAAGCGGTAGACCCGGAAGCACGAATCCCGTGTACGCCGCCGTGAGCGCTGGACATCGCGACTCCATCGCGCGCTCCGACGACCCGCACGCGGGCACGAAGATCTCGAGCGCGCACGGCCTGTCCGCCGAGCAGCATCACGAGACGCTCGCCAGCGGCAAGCCAGGCAGCAAGCGTTCGCTCAGCGACGCGCGGGGCTAGGAAACACGGGGCTTTTTCCGTGACTTCCGGCGCCCGGGCTCGCGGGTGTAACGCGGCAGCTCGTCATCCTCGATCGCGGAGCTCAACTCGATGAACGGCCCGCCGATCTCTTCGGACACGAGCTCGTTCATGGCTTCTTCGCCACGCTCCTCGCCGGATGTCGCCGACTCGAGATATTCCTCCGCGAGGTTCTCGGCGAGCGTGTCGTCGGTGTGGGCCGCGCCTGCCCCGGGATCCGGAATGAAGGCGTCCCCCGAATCCTTGCGTACCCGACGCCGCGCTTGCGCTGGATCGCGCTTGTCATGTTCTGTGCGAGTCATGTTCTGACTCCTTCACGTATGGCGTACCACCACGCAGGCGACGCGCAAGGCGGCTACCAGCTGACGACCGGAAACGGTTCACCGGGTCGCGCGAAGAGGAAGCCCTGGAACAGATCGCAACCGCGCTCCAGGAGAGCGTCACGTTCCGCGCGCGACTCGACGCCTTCGGCAACCACCAGGGTACCGAGATCGCGACACGCGGCGAGGATGCCCTCTACGAGCTTGCGTTTGATCGAGCTCTTGTCAATGTCGCGCACCAGCGATGTGTCCAGTTTGACCATCTCCGGATCGAGCAACGAGAAGGAACTGAGGCCGGCGTAGCCGGCGCCGAGGTCGTCCAGGGCGATCCGGAAACCGCGCTCGCGCAGCGACGTGACGCGCGCGGACACGTTCGAAACGGATTGCAGCGAAACGCGCTCGGTCACTTCCAGAAAGACGCGGTCGGCGATGCGCGAAAGAGGCTCGGCGCGATCGTACAGCGCGTCGTCGTTCAGATCGTTGGGGTGCAGGTTCAAGAACAGCACCGGGTCTTCCACACCCATCACCGGCTCGGGCGCGATGCGGCGGATGGCACGTCCCAGCTCCTCCAGGCGCCCGAGCCGCTCCGCCGCGTGGAACAGCGCGCCCGGATGCGGCAGCTTGGGCTCGCGCGAGCGCACGTAGCCTTCGTAGCCGAACACGGAGCGCTGTTCGAGGCTTACGATCGGCTGGTAGACCATGAACAGCGACGCCATCGCGCGAGTGAAGTGCGTCTCGAGCCCCGCGCGATCGCCGACCTGGCGATCCGCCGCGCCGAGCTCGGCCATCGCCTGGCGTTTGAGCACGGCCAGGCGGTGGATGCGCACCGCCTTTTCGACAACCTTGACGAGCTCGGCGCTGTCGACCGGCTTGACGAGGTAACGGAACGCGCCGTACTCGATGGCGCGGATCGCCGAGTCGACGCCGGGCACGCCGGTGACCAGGATCACCGGACAGTCCAGGTCGGTGTTGCGGATGGCCCGGATCAGCTCGATGCCGTCCATCCCGGGCATGCTGATGTCGGTCACGACCGCTTCGGGGGGATCGCGATTGAATCGTTGGACCGCGTCCGCACCGGTGGTCGCACCTTCGACCTCGAAACCACTGGCTTCCAGCGTGCGGCGGAATGCGCGCAGCACGGTCGGTTCGTCGTCGACGACGAGCACGCGCCCGGATGCCCTGCCCCTGCTGTCCATTTTCCCAGTGTCCGCGGACTCTTCGGAGACTGTCAATCACCCCTGGGGGTGATCGCTGTGCTCGCGCCGCGCTAGAGGCGTGGTCCTGAGCGCCAGCCACGTCGCGTACACGGCGCCCAGCACCAGACCGATCGTCGCGTGACCCACGAGAAGGTGCGCCGGATCCTGCACCGGGCAGTGGAACTGCAGCACCAGGTTGCCAATCAGTCCGCCGATCGCCGCGGCGAGAAGCGCCAGCCGGAAACTGCGGTGTCCCACGCGATCCGCAGCCCAGAGCAGAGCCAGCGCCGGCAGCGCCAGCACCGTCCCGAAGGCAAAGCACCCGAACGCGAGCTGGCCAAAGGTCTTGCCCGGCGGCGCATAGGCATGCACGTGATGAGCCTGGGGAATCCACACCAGCAGGAAGGGCACTGCCAGCGCCAGCGCGATCAGCGCGGGGCGCAGCCAGGCCGGCAGCGGGCGTCGCTCGAGCGGGCGGAGCTCCAGCGCGACCGCTGCACCGATGAGCAGGCAGTACAGCGCTACGACGCCGGCAAAGGGAACCGCCGACCAGGTGGCCACGTCCGGTCGGAGCTTGAAGAAGATCACAAAGACCGTGGCCAGCGCCACCGCCGCCAGCGGCAGCACGACGCGCACGAACATGCCGCGGCTGCGGAGCCAGGCGCCGAAGCCGCGCTCCTTCTCGATGGAGCCGAGCACCCCGCCGAGCAGCGCGGAGGCGTCCAGCGCGGGCGGCTGGTTCGCGGCGAGCGTGTGGCCGAGCTGACCGTTGTCGGCGAGCAGCTCGGAGCACCCCGGGCATGCCGCAAGGTGCACATCGACGTCGGGGCCCAGAGGCTTCTGGCCCTGAACGAGCACGTCGCGGATCTCACGGCATTCCAAGGTTTTGTCCTCCTTGGGGTATGCCGGAACCGCCGTCAGGGTTACCGGGAAGCTGTTCTCCGAGAAGCTGCCGCAGCGTCACGTAGCCGCGGTGCGCGCGGACCTTGACAGCGCTCAAGCTCGCGCCGACCAGCTCGCTGACCTCGGGAAACGAGAAGCCCTCGAACCAGTGCAGCGCAATCACTTCGCGCTGGTCCTCGGGCAGCTGCTCCATCGCCGCGACCAGGGCGCGGCGGGCATCGCTCTGCTCCTGCCCGCGCGGCGCCACGGCAGGGTCGGCGCGGCCGTCAAGCTCCAGCGGCGACTCCGGGCGGCGCTTGGCGCGACGGAAGTGTTCGCGCTTGAGGTTGAACGCGATCGTGAACAGCCACGGGCGGAGCTTGGCGCCCTGCTTGAAGTCGAAGCGCGCGCGGTGCAGCTGCAGGAAGGTCTGCTGCACCAGATCCTGCGCATCGGTGGGCGAGCGCAACTGGCGCATCATCACGCGCACAAGCATGGGCGCGTATCGATTGAACAGATTCTGGAAAGCGGCCGAGTCGCCTGCCACGTAGGCAGCCATCAGCTCCTCGTCGGTCGCTTCCACGGCGGGCATCGTACACCTCCAGCCAACGAGTGGGGATTTTCGAGCGACGCTTGCGCCTCTGGGCCGGGCGCCGTACGGGAGCGTGACGATGAGCACCAAGCACGAAAACCGTCTGGCGGGAGAGACGAGCCCGTATCTCCTGCAGCACGCGCACAACCCGGTGGACTGGTATCCCTGGGGACCCGAAGCGCTGGAGCGGGCCAGGCGACAAGAGCGCCCCATCCTGCTCAGCATCGGCTACGCGGCGTGTCACTGGTGCCACGTGATGGAGCGCGAGAGCTTCGAGAACGAAGACATCGCGCGGCTGATGAACGACAACTTCGTGTGCATCAAGGTCGACCGCGAGGAGCGCCCCGACCTGGACGACATCTACATGTCCGCCACGGTAGCGCTGAGCGGCAGCGGCGGCTGGCCGATGACGGTGTTCCTGGCGCCTGATCGCAGGCCGTTCTTCGCCGGAACGTACTTTCCCCCGGAAGACAGGTACGGCCGTCCCGGCTTTGCCTCGCTGCTCCTGCGCATCGCCGAGCTGTGGAAGAACCAGCGCGAGGATCTGCTCCAGCAGGCTAGCGAGCTGACCCAGCACGTCCGCGACATCTCGAAGGCCGCGGCGCCACTACCGGTCGCGAGCGAGGCCATCGCGTCCGCAGTGCGCGACCTCGCCCAGGCTTTCGACCCGGAGTACGGCGGCTTCAGCCCGGCGCCGAAGTTTCCGCCGTGCTCGTCGCTGTCGCTGCTGCTGCGCCACCACCGCCGGAGCGGCGACCCGCGCGCGCTCAGCATGGTCACCACGACGCTCGACGGGATGAAGAACGGCGGCATGTACGACCACATCGGAGGCGGCTTCGCGCGCTACTCCACCGACGAGCGCTGGCTGGTGCCGCATTTCGAGAAGATGCTGTACGACAACGCCCAGCTCGCCGGCGTGTACCTGGAGGCGTTGGAGGTCACGGGGGATCCGGAATATCGCCGCGTCGCCAGCGAAACGCTGGACTACGTCGTGCGCGAAATGCAGGCGCCGGAGGGCGGCTTCTACAGCGCCACGGATGCCGACAGCGAGGGCGAGGAAGGGAAGTTCTTTGTCTGGCAACCGGCCGAGGTCGAAGAGGTGCTCGGCAAGGACGACGCGCGGCTTGTCTGTGCGTTCTACGACATCACGCCTGGCGGCAACTGGGAGGGCAAGAGCATCGCGCACACGCCGCGAACTCGTGAGGATGTGGCCAAGAAGCTCGGTGTGGACGTGGACACGCTCGACACCGCGCTCGCACGTTCGCGCGACAAGCTCTACGCCGCGCGCGAGAAGCGCGTCCATCCGCTGCTCGACGACAAGATCCTGACGAGCTGGAACGGTCTGATGATAGCGGCCATGGCCGAGGGCGCGCGCGTGCTCGGCGACCGGCGCTACCTCGAAGCGGGCGAGCGGGCGGCACGCAACATCCTCGATTCGATGCGGCGCGAAGACGGGGGGCTCTTCCGCACGGCGCGCAACGGGCGGGCGCACCTCGACGCGTATCTGGAGGACTACGCGTTCCTCGCCGACGGGCTGGTGAGCCTGTACGAAGCCGGGGCGGATGCGAGCTTCCTACGCGACGCGAAGGCGCTGGCCGAGCGCATGATCGCCGACTTCGGCGACGAGCAGGGCGGCGCGTTCTTCCACACAGCGCACGGCCACGAGGAGCTCATCGTGCGCACACGCGAGGGCAACGACGGCGCCATCCCGAGCGCAAACGCCGTGGCGGCGCGCGCACTCGCCCGGCTGTCGTACCACTTCGACCTCGAGGATTTCCGCAGGCGCGCCTCCGACGCCATCCAGGCCTACGGACGGCTCATCGAACGGGCGCCGCGGGCGTTCGCTACGTCGCTTTCTGTGGTCGATTTCCTGCTGGAGGGGCCGCTGGAGCTGGTGCTCGCGGGCACGCCGGGCGAAGCGGCCCACGATGCGCTCGCGGCCGAGGTCGGCAAGCGCTATCTGCCGAACCGCATCGTCGGGCACGTCCGGGCGCCGTCGGAGGACACCGCGGGTCTGCCGCTGCTGGAAGGCAAGGGGCTCGTGGGCGGCAAGGCGGCCCTGTACGTGTGCCGGAACTTCACCTGCAAGGCGCCCGTCACCGATCCGGCGAAGGTGAGCGAAGCGCTCGCGGAAGAGAACCGCCGGGCTTCGGCCGAGCGCGCCAGCGAGCTCGGGCGCGAACGACTCGCCGGGCACGCGACGGCGGAGGCGACAGCGGCGTACGCGACAAAGCACGGCGGCGGGTTCGCGAAGCTCGACGATCTGTCGGTCAGCCGGCTCGGCTTTGGCGGCTATCGCATCGACGACGGCGCGCCTTCCCATCGCGCCGCGCTGGTCAAGGCGCTCGACGCAGGCGTCAACCTGATCGACACGTCCACGAACTACACCGGTGGCCGCAGCGAGCGGCTCATCGGCGAAGTGCTGGCGGAGCTGTGCGCGAAACCGGAGGCGTCGCGGAGCGAGGTCGTGGTCGTCTCCAAGATCGGCTACGTGCAGGGCGAGAACCTGGACATCGCGCGGCAGCGCCGGACCGACGGCAAGCCGTACCCGGAGATGGTCGAGGTCGGCGACGACATCTGGCACTGCATGCACCCCGAGTGGCTGGGCGATCAGCTCGATCGCTCGCTCGGTCGCCTGGGGCTGGAGACGCTCGACGTGTGCCTGGTGCACAACCCGGAGTATTTCCTTTCGGACGCGGTGCGCCGCGGCGAAGGACCGCTTTCGAAGATCCGCGACGAATTCTACCGGCGGCTGGAGCAGGCCTTCCGGCACTTCGAGGAGGAAGTGGAGCGCGGGCGGATCCGCCTTTTTGGCGTCTCCAGCAACACCTGCACGCGCGCGGCGGGCGACCGCGAGGCAACGTCGCTCTCGCGCATGCTCGCCGCGGCGCGCGCAGCCGGCGGAGAGCAGCATCACTTCCGCGTATTGCAGCTGCCCATGAACCTGGTGGAGAGCGGCGCGCTGTTCGAGAAGAACAACGACGGCAAGACGGTGCTGGAGCTCGCACAGCGCCAGGGCATTGCGGTGCTCGTCAACCGCCCGCTCAATGCCATTGTCGGCGATGGGCTTTTCAGGCTGGCCGACGCACCGAGCAGCGACGGCGCGCCGCCTTTCGACGCGCAGCTCTCGCGCGTTCAGGCGCTGGAGACCGAGTTCCGCCGCAACATCGCGACACACCTGCAAACCGCGAAGGGCAGCGCCCCCGCCTCGAGCCTGTTCAACTGGGGCGACCAGCTCGCGAAGCTCCCGGCCCGCATCGAGAGCCTGGAACAATGGCGCGACATCGAGCGGCAGGTCATCGCCCCGCGCGTCGGCCACGCGCTATCGATGCTCGACCAGGCGCTCAAGGGCGAGCTCGCCGACCAGTTCCGGGACTGGCGCGGGCGCTACCTGCCCGAGCTCGACAAGCTGCTCGGGGCGCTGCGCGCCAAGGCGGCCGAGAAGAGCCGCGCGCGCACTTCGCGTATCGTTCGCGCCATCGATCCGTTGCTACCCGAATCGCGGCGGAGCGCGACGCTGTCGCAGAAGGCGCTCTGGGCGCTGAACAGCGTGCCCGGAGTGACCAGCGTATTGGTGGGAATGCGCGAGGAGGCATACGTCGACGACGCGCTGGGGATCGTCGGGTGGGAAGCGCTGGGGGACGTGGCGAGCGTGTTCAAGGCCGTGCGGGGAGTTTTGTAGCGGCGGCGGCGCGGGCGGCGGCGCGGGCGGGCGGCGGCGCGGGCGGGCGGCGGCGCGGGCGGGCGGCGGCGCGGGCGGGCGGCGGCGCGGCCCCTTTTCTCAACGAGAATTTACTTTGTATACATAGGATTTTGCGCGAAGCGCGATGGGCGACGGCGAACGCGCCGCCACGAACGAAAGGGGGTGTCGATGCCAGCGCATCGCTGCGCGCTCCCGGGTCGGAGTACGCCGGGCGGCTTCACACCGGGTTGCTTCAGCGTAGGCTTGTCGCGCGCCCATGCCCCCCCACCCGCACTTCCAGACCCTCGCCGACGCGCCCATCGGCACGCACCTGGTGCGGCCCGACACGCGCATCGACGATGGCGGCGGCTGGTATCGCGTGGTGACGCCGTCGTGTCGCGAGGCGTCGCTGAACGAGGTACTGCGGGCACGCGTTGCTGCGGAGCGCGTCGATGCGGAGGTGGAGCGCGTGCTGGGCGAGTACACCGCGCTGGGCGTCGGGCACAAGTGGGTGGCGGGGCCGGACAGCGTCGCGCCGGGGCTCGAGCGCGCGCTCGATGCGCGGGGGCTCGAGTCGTGGCAGGCGTGGGCGATGTGCGCGCCGTCGTCGATCGCGATCGATGGCGGCGACGCGCGCATCGAGAACGTCACAGGGTGCGACCTCGCGCTCTATGCGGACGTGTCCGCCCGCGGCTGGAACGGCAACGCGAGCGAGCTCTACGCTTCGCTCCAACACGCGGCTTCCGGCCTGCGCTGCTTCGTCGCCTACCTCGGCGACGCACCCGTCGGCAGCGCGGCTTCCTACCACCGGGGAGGCTCCGCCTATCTCGTCGGCGCCGTGGTCCTCCCGGAAGCGCGCGGCCGCGGCGCCTACCGCGCCCTGCTCGCCGCCCGCGCCCGCGCCGCCGTCGAGGCCGGCATCCCCCTGCTCACCACCCACGCCCGCGCGCACACGTCGGGGCCGATCCTCGAGCGGGCGGGGTTCGAGACGGTGTATGCGTATCGGATCTTCGCGGGGTAGCGCTCACGCCACCTCCGTCGCCAGCCGCTTGGACCGCAGGATCATCGATCCCAGTGATGCGAACAAGGTCACGCCCACGACGCCCAGGCCGGCTTCGGTGAGCAGCATGTCGGGGGCGCCGGAGCGGCCGGCTACGAAACCGAGCAAGAGACCCAACCACCAGATGGGGAAGTTCGAGAGGGAGGCGTACACGTTGTACTTGGTGGCGCCGGAGCCGGGGCCCATGGCGTCGAGCACGACGGCGGTGAACGCGGACCAGGCGAGACCGACGCCGAAGGCGTAGGCGAGGTTGAAGGTGACGTACGCGGTGACGGTGGGCGGGAAAAGCGCCATCCCCGTTGCGATGACGCCGAGGAAGATGCCGATGCCGAGGTAGGCCGCGCGCGGATGGAAGCGCTCGCACAGCCAGCCGCCGCCGAACGCGCCGGCGATCGTGACGCCGCCCGCGAACAATCCCTGGACCAGCGCGACCTCGGTGGCGCCCGCGTGCCAGTACGCCGCGACCTTGGCCTGGGTGAGCACGCCCTGCGCGGCACCGGTGCCAACGGGCATCACGCACAAGAGCGCCGCCAGCAGACCGCCGCGCGTCTTGAGCATCTGCTTGAGGTCGCCGACCACGCCTCTCACGGCAGCGAGCGCGCTGCCCGCCGCGCTGTGCTGGGCCTCGATGTGCGGCACGAGCCCGAGCGCAAAGCAGCAGGCCATGAACAGCGCCGCCATGATCGCGCCGGCCATCCAGGGCTTGGGCAGGTGGATCATCAGCGTCAGACCGAGCGCACCGCCCAGCGCATTGGCGCCGAGATTCCCCGCCTGGAACCACGCGCTCACGCGCCCCGCCTCGGACGGCTGGGTGATGTTCGCGATCATCGCCTCGACGGCCATGCCGACGACCGAGTTGATCAGGCTGCCGACCGCGATAATCGCCAGCAGGACGCCGAGCGTCGCGGGACCGAGCGGCAGCGCCGCCATGGCGAACACGGCCGCCGCCGAGAGGCCCGTCGAGATCACGTACCAGGCGCGCGGCGACAGCGTCACGTCGACCGCCGGCGCCCACAGCCACTTCATCCACTGCGTCAGCATCGACGCGCCGGTGAGCAGCGCGCCCTCGCCGATCGACAGCCCGTGCTTCGTCGCCAGAAACGTCAGCGCGATGGTGACGAAGCCCGAGAACGCCCCGAACGGAAGGTACAGGATGCTCCAGACCGAAGGATGCGGCGAACGGGGCTGGTCCAATCGCCGACGGCGTAGCACGAGTCCGGCGCGGAGGGATCAGGGACCGGCACGCACGCGATCGCGGCGCTCCGACCTGGGCCGGCGCTCAGTTCGGCTGGCAGCGCCCGGCGTAAACCGCGGCGAACCCGGCCGCTACTTCTTGACGATGTCCCAGGTCGCGGTCACGAAGCCGCAGTTGTCCGTGTCACTGCCCTGGAGGTGGTTCGGGGTGGAGCTCGGGAACGGCGTCATGTTCGGCATTCCTCCCGTGCAACCCGGAAGGAACGTCAGACCGACCTGCATCTGTGGAGGGTCGGATACGGTCGGCGGATTCGTCGAAGTGTCGACGCAGTGCGCCGGCCCGTCGTACATGAGCACGTAGTTGAACGTGTAGCTGTGGTCCGGATTGACGTGCAGCACGCTGGCTCCGTTCGAGGTCACAGGCGCTGGACTTTTGGACGGAGTGCACGACAGCGTACCGTCGACCACGGGCGTCTTGAAGACGACCTGCCCGGCCAGCGTGTAGTACGCGCCGCTCGGATCCATCGACTGCACGGCGAGCGTACCCGTGATGGTCGCCTTGAAGTCCACCCCCTGGGGGTCGCCGTTCTGGTCCACGCCCTTCTGCGCCGTATGCTGGACGGTGAAGGTGTACGCGGTCACGGCGGTACCGCCGGAACCGGCAGAACCGCTGGAACCTCCGCTCCCGCTTCCGGTTCCGCCGGCGCCGCCGCTATTTCCACCGCCGCCGCCGCCGCCGCCCCCGCCGCCGCTGCACGCGAGCGGCGAAAGCAGCGCGCACACAAAGAACACCCCCAGGGATCCCCGAAAAGCCTTTCCCATGTTAAAAGCCTACGCTCCGGGCCCGCCGCAAATTGCGCCAAACGGCAGTCGAATTGCGCCAATCAGGTGTCGGCGAGCGCCACGCGCACGAAGCGTGCCCGCCACACCTCGGGCGTGACGCCATGAGCGCGGCGGAACAGCGCGGACAACCGTTCCGGCGTGGTGCCGACGGATCGGGCGACCGCCTTCACGGAGAGCGCCGACCCGGCGAGCAGCCGCTCCGCCTTTTCCAGGCGGAAACGCGCGGCCTCGGCGCGGTACGACGTGTTGGCGCCAGCGAGCGCTCGCTGCAACGTGCGCGGGCTCATGCCGAGACCGCGCGCCGCTTCGCGCAGCCTCGGCAGCGCGTCACGCCGTTCGAGCTCGGCGCGGAGAAGGAGCGCGACACCGCTGGTGTGGATGAACCGGGTGCGCAGCGCTTCGACCAGATCGGCGACGACCGCCTCGCGTCCGGGAACCAACCAGCTGAGCGCCGCCGCCAGGTCGGTGTGGGACTCGACGGGATAGCTCGGTTGCACGACGCGGTAGAACCCCGCCACCGCTGCTCCGATCGCTCCGCTGCCGTGGAGCATGACCTGGCGCCGCACCGTACGCTCGAATACCGGCTGGCGCTCGGCCATGTAGCGCATGATCACCTCGAAAGCGGCCACGTCGACGGCACCGAGGCTCCGCATGTCCACGAGCGAGACGTGCGGCTGGTCGAGGCGCGCTCCCGCTTCGAAGCTCCGCACCATCTCGCGCGCGTCCTCTTCGGTCGGCTGCCCCCACACAATGACGCCCTTTACGTCCGTACCGAGCTGCCAGAAGCAGAACGAGCGGCGCGCGATGTAGCGGTCCCGCGGCTCGCGCACGAAGTCGTCGATGTCCTGCGCCGCCGATAGAGGGCACGCTTCCGCACCGCCGCCACTCTGCATCGACGCCGCCATCCGAGCCATGGTGATTGTATTCCGCCGCGGGCAGGGCGGCCAGCTCCGGCGGAGCGGGCGCGGCGCAGGGCACCTTCAGGGCCCTTGGCGCGCCGCCGCGTGGTACGCGACTTCGCCCACCGAGCGTTGCACTGGGCCGGCAAGATAGGGACGCAGGTGCTCGGCGAACCAGGGCGCGGCAACGCGACTGGACAGATCGTCGAGCGCTTCGCGCGTCGTGAAGGACACCAGGAAGATCGCCTCGGTGTCGCTCACGCGCACGAGCTGCAGGTCGACGAACTCCGGCTCCTTGCGCGCGTGGGGCATGAAGCCGTCCTCGATGAGGCGTAGAAACGCGTCATCCACGGGCTTGGCGAGCGTCATTCTGGTCACGATGGCATGCATGGTCCGGTCTCCTGCGTAGCGAGCGGTGCAAACGACACCGGGAGCCTATTCCAACGGGCACACGCCGTCGCGCATAGTGTTCCCTGCGCCGTAGCGGTACGATGAGACGATGTTGGTACGCGTTCGCTGGTACGTGTGGCTCGTCGCCTCGTGCTTCGTCGCGGCGGCATGCGGCGGAGGTGGCAGTGGCGGCACTGGAACGGGCGGAAGCGCCAGCGGCGGAAGCGCGGGCACCGCGGGGAGCGCGGGCACCGCGGGGAGCGCGGGCGCTGCCGCGGCAGGCGGAAGCTCCGGAGCGGGGGGCGCGGACGGCAGCGCTGCCGGCGGAAGCAGCGGCGCGTCGAGTTGCACGGAAACGCCGTGTAGGCTCGTGTCGCCGCAGTGCGGTTGCGGCAGTGGTCAGGCCTGTGTGCTTCTGGGAAGCAACCGGCAATGCGTGGCGGCGGGCAACGCAGGCGCCGGCCTGCCTTGCCAGGCCACGGGAAGCTGCCAGGCCGGATTCGGTTGCTACAACACCAACGGCGCCTTTCCCACTTGCACCCGCTACTGCGACAGCAACGCCGGCTGCGAAGCGCCCGGCGGCGTGTGCATCGACAAGAACATCGGCGCGAAGCTCTGCACGCAGAACTGCGACCCTGTGGCCCAGACGGGCTGCCCGGCGCAAGGCACCATGTGCGTCGTCGCGGCTTCCTCGTCTGGCGCGCTCACGAACTGCGTCGCCGCGGGGAGCAAGGTGCAGGGCGATTCATGCGGCAGCGAGTCGGAGTGCGCGCCCGGATACGATTGCTTCGCGACGACGAGCCCTACGACGCTCGAATGTGTCAAGTGGTGCGACGTGGACGCGCCCAGCTGTCCGGCGGCAACGACCTGTACGTCTTTCGCCACGGTCGGCAGCACCCACTACGGCTACTGCAAGCCCAATTGAGCCACCGGCCGAGCTCGGGCGCGCCTGGCACCGCCCACCCTTGCGCCCCGCCCACCCTTCCCGTATCCATTTCTGCAGCATGAGCACTCTGTCGATCTGTCCGGGCTGTGGAGGCTTCGTTCCGGCTTCGCTCCGCGCGTGTCCGCACTGCGGCGCGCGACCGTCGAAGAAGGGGCTGGGGCGTGCGGCGCGCGCGTGTCTGAAGCTGGCGACCGGGGGCGCCATGGCGGTGACGCTGATGGCCTGCTACGGCGGTCCCCCGCAGAAGCCGGCGATGATGGCGGCGCCCCCCGCTCAGTGTGGAAACGGAGCGGGCGCCGGGCAGGGGTCGCCCGCTCAAGGCGGCCCGAACTGCACGCCGGGCAACCAGCAGCCCACCAACACCATCGCCACCGGCAAGCCGACGGACCAGCCTTCGCCTTCGCCGTGAGCCACCGGCGGCTCGACGTCGTCGCCGAGAAGCTGCATCCCGCATACGTGGTGTGGGAGCTCACGCTCGCCTGCGACCACGCCTGCCATCACTGCGGATCGCGCGCCGGCGTCGCGCGCGACAGCGAGCTCGACCGCGCCGCAGCGCTCGATGTGGTCGAACAACTCGCGGCGCTCGGCACGCGCGAGGTCGTGCTGATCGGCGGCGAAGCGTATCTCCATCCGGCGTTTCTCAACGTCGTCCGCGCCCTCGGCGATCGCGGCATCGTGGTCCAGCTCACCACCGGTGGACGCGGCGTCACGCCCGAGCTCGCAGAGCAGATGGCCGGCGCGGGGCTCGACGCCGCGTCGGTGAGCATCGACGGACTGGAAGCAACCCACGACCGCATGCGCAATGCCAGCGGCAGCTACCGCTCCGCCATGGCAGCGCTGAAGTCGCTGCGCGACGCCGGCGTGCGCATCGGCTCCAACGTCAACCTGAATCGCCTCAACCGCGATGACCTGGAGCCGCTCTACGCGCGGCTCCGCGCCGTCGGCATCTCGGCCTGGCAGATCCAGCTCACCGCACCGCTCGGGCGCGCAGCGGATCGCACCGATCTCCTGCTGCAACCGTGGGATCTGCTCGATCTCGTGCCCCGCATCGCGGAGCTCAAGCAGCGCGCCTTCGAGGACGGCATCACGCTCATGCCCGGCAACAACCTCGGTTACTTCGGCCCGGAAGAGGCGCTCTTGCGCTCGGTCGAGCGCGGCGGGACCGATCACTTTGCCGGCTGCCAGGCGGGGCGCTTCGTGCTCGGCATCGAGTCTTCCGGCGACGTGAAGGGTTGCCCGTCACTGCAGAGCTCGTTCTACGTCGGCGGCAATCTGCGCGAGCGCCCGCTCGCCGAGCTGTGGCGGGACGCGCCGCGCATCGGGTTCGCGCGGGAGCGCAGCGTCGATGAGCTATGGGGCTTCTGCCGGAGCTGCGCCTTCGCCGAACCCTGCCGCGGCGGCTGCACCTTCACCGCGCACGCCCTGCTGGGCCGCCCCGGCAACAATCCGTACTGCCACTACCGCGCACGCACGCTGGCAGCGCGCGGACTGCGCGAACGCCTTGTCCCCCGCGACGCGGCTCGCGGCGAGCCCTTCGACAACGGCCGCTTCAACGTCGTTGAAGAACCGCTCGATGCACCAGATCCCGATGCGCTGCCGCCCGATGCGCTTGTGCGGATCACGCGACGGCCGGAGCGCGGAGTGCAGGCGAACGGGTAGCTGCCCAGGGCGTTTGCCTTGCGGCAGGACGCGGGCCCCTTCGCGGCACGAAAAATCACTTTGTATACAAAGCGATTTTTCGACGCTCGCAGGGCCTGCGCGATCGCCGACGCGCGCCGCCGCCGCGACGCCACCCACGGATGCGAGCGCTGCAACGCGCCACCAAGCTCGCCGACTACTGGCGCTACCAGACCACCAACCCCGACGGTCCCTTCAAGTGGAAGAACCGCTACCCCCAGGCCATCGTCGATGCCTTCGAAGCGGAAGGCTTCATCTGGGGCGGCCGCTGGTACCACTTCGACACCATGCACTTCGAGTACCGCCCGGAGCTGCTCGATCCGGCGTGCTATCCGAAGTGAACGATCGCGCTCGCATGGGCCGTGTCACAACCTGCGGCCCCGTGTCGTCCTGCTTGTGACGGAGGAACCATGAAACAAGCCAGGATGAAGAACCCCGTAGCGATCATTCCCGACGCGCTCCAGGCGGCGCTCGGCCTTTCCGAGGTTTCCAAGCAGGGCGGTGTGCCGCAGAACACGCTGGACCTCGTGCATCTGCGCGCGAGCCAGATCAACGGCTGCAGCTTCTGCGTCGACATGCACGCGCGCGACCTGCGCGGGCTGGGCGAGTCCGACGAGCGGCTGTTCGCCGTGGCAGCATGGCGTGAAGCGCCGTATTTTACCGATGCCGAACGCGCCGCGCTCGCCCTCACCGAAGCCGTGACGCGCATCGCCGACGCTGCCGATCCCGTTCCGGACGAAGTCTGGGAAGAAGCTACGCGCCACTACCCCGAGCCCGCCCTCGCCTCGCTCGTCCTGAACATCGCCATGATCAACTTCTGGAACCGCACGAACGTCGCGGTCCGGCAACCTGCGGGCGCGCGCAGCGGCTGAGCTGGCGCATTGCGCGGCCCGCCGCTAGCTTGGCGGCAGATCGAGGATGCACGACACCCGCGAGATCTCCGCGCATTTGCCGCCCGCACCCGAAACGCTTTCGTCCGGAAACGTCACGCTGCGCTTCGTGCGCATCATGCCCGGCGACACGTCGCGCGGCTTCGTGCCCTGGTACCACCTCCGCATCGTGACGCCGGACGGCTCCGACGCGGGGCACATCAACTTCCGCGTGGGTGACACGGAGCACGTGCGTCTGGCAGCCGGGCACATCGGCTTCGAGGTGCATGAGCTCTTCCGCGGGCACGGCTACGCGCTCCAGGCGTGCCGCGCGCTCGCGCCGTTCGTGCGCTCCGTGTCCGGCAGCATCACCGTGACCTGCGATCCGGACAACATCGCGTCGCGCCGCACCCTCGAGAAACTCGGCGCGACCTTCATCGACGAGGTCGACGTGCCGCGCGGCGACCCGCACTACGAGCGCGGATCGCGGCGCAAGCTCAGGTATCGCTGGACGCCGTGAGCACCGCGGCCGATCTACAAACCGCGTAGTCCGCGTCGCCAATCCTGCCAGCGCTATCGCCGCCGCCGTTTTTCCCGTCGCGGCGCCCTGTCCGCCGAAGCCATCAAGAGCTTGCGCAGCGCCGCGGCCGCCGGCGGCAGGCGATCCGCGCCGCGATGCTTGAGCACGATCTCGCGCGGGATCGGCACGAGCGGGTGGCGGAGCTCGACCAGCCGCCCGGCGGCCAGATCGCGCGCGACGGCGGCGCGGCTGATGAGCGCGATGCCGATGCGCTCGCGCACGTGGCCCTTCACCGCCGCAATGCTGCCGAGCTCCATCACGATCTCCACGCCGGGGAACCAGCGATCGAGCGCCGCGCGCGTGCTGCCGCCCGGCACGAACGTCACGAACGGGCCGTCGAGCGACGCGCCGCGCGCGCCGACCAGGATGAACTCGTCGCGCCGCCACAGCTCGCCCCCCGGACCCGTCACGACGCCGAGATCGATGTCTCCGCTTTCCACCATGTCGTCGACCACGTCGGGAACCATCTCGCGCAGCACGATGCGCACGCCCGGGTGACGCTTGCGGAAATGCGCCAGCTCCGGGGGCAAGAGGTACGTCGCCGCCGTCGCGCTCGCACCGATGTGCACCTCGCCCGCGGCCAGCCCCGCGATCTCGCGCACCGCGCGGCGTCCGTCTTCCACGGCGGCGATCGCCGCGCGCGCTCGCGGCAAGAGCGCCTCGCCCGCGGCCGTGAGCACCGCGCCACGACGACTGCGGTGAAGCAGCTTTGCCCCGAACGCGTCCTCCAGCCGGTGCATGGCCGCCGTCAGCGCCGGTTGCGACAGGTGCGCGTGGCGCGCCGCGCTCGTGAACGTGCCGTGCTCGGCGATCAGCGTGAGATAGCGCAGATCATCTATCACCAATACTGATGGTAACATGAAAAACAATTGATTGGACCAATTGCCCGGCGAGGCGCAGATCGATCGCATGCACAGCGCGACGCTCCTCCTGCTCGGTGCCGGGGCCGGACTGGTCACCACCACGGCGGGACTGGGCGGCGGCATGCTGCTGCTGGTGGGCCTGTCGCTCAGCTACGGCCCGCGCGCCGCGCTCGCGTGCACCGCGCCCGCGCTCCTGCTCGGCAACCTGCACCGCTTCTACCTCTACCGCCGCGCACTCGACCGGCGCATCGCACTCGGCTTCGCCGCCGGCGCGCTGCCCGGCGCGGTACTCGGCGGGTTGCTCGCCGTCGCGATCCCGCCGCGCGTGCTCCAGGTCCTGATCCTCGTCTCCGCCGTGCTCGCCGTCGCACGCGCACTGCTCCGCTGGAACTGGCGCGTCACGCCGCGCGTGATGACGCCGGCAGGTCTCGTCATCGGCGCACTGACCGCGGCCTCCGGCGGCGCGGGCGTGCTGGTCGCGCCGCTGTTCCTCTCCGCCGGGCTCGCCGGCGACGCCTACGTCGCGACCATCGCCGTGTCCGCCGTGACGCTCCACGCCGGCCGCATCATCGGCTACAGCGCCGGCGGCCTGCTCGACCACACCGCGCTTGTCCGCGCCGCCCTGCTCGCCGTGGCCATCCCCATCGGCAACCTCCTCGGCAAACGCCTCGCCCTGCGCGAGCGCCTCCCGTCGGGCATCGTCGAGCACGCCACGCTCGTCGCGTGCGTCGCGCTGGCGGTGATCGGCGTCGGACGGTAGGCGGCCACCAGGTGGCGTAGGACGGCAGCCCGCCACAGCGTGACGGGCCCCAGGCGCGCCTGGCCGCCACTGGCGAACGGTGGCGGTCGCCACCCTCTTCTTCTGGTTGGTTGTCTGTGCGACGCAGAAAAGTCGCACCCGCAATGCCACTCCCTGCTGGCACGCGGTTCGCAGGCAGGCGCGGCGTGCGCCTTCTAGACGAGGTCCGCCAAGCGCTGCGCGTCCGCCACTACAGTCGCCGCACCGAGCAGGCGTACATCATGTGGATGAAGCGCTACTTCGCCCACTACGGCATGCAGCACCCCGCCGAGCTCGGCGCCGATCATGTCAATGCCTTTCTCTGCTCGCTGGCCACCGAGCATCACGTCGCCGCCTCCACGCAGAACCAGGCCCAGTGCGCCTTGCTGTTCCTCTACGACATCGTGCTCGGCCAGCCGCTCGAATTCGATTCCATCGTTCGCGCCAAGCGCCCGAAGCGACTGCCCGTCGTGATGTCGCGCAGCGAAGTCGTCGCACTTCTCGCACACATGGAGGGAATGCCACGCCTGATGGCGTCGCTCCTGTACGGCTCCGGCCTGCGTCTGCTCGAGTGCGCGCGCCTGCGCATCAAGGACGTGGACTTCGAGCGCGGCGAGATCCGCGTGCGCGACGGCAAGGGCCGGAAAGACCGCGTGGCACCACTGCCGGGCTCCCTGGTCGCCCCGCTCGCCGCCCACATCGAGCGCGTGCGCGCCCAGCACCAGCGCGATCTGCGCGACGGCGCCGGCTTCGTCGAGCTGCCGGGCGCCCTCGCCGTCAAGCTCCCCGGGGCGCCGCGCGAGTGGGCGTGGCAGTGGCTCTTCCCCGCCACCCGCCACTACACCGACCGCGAGACCGGTCAGCGCCGCCGCCACCACTTCCACCAGACCGCCCTGCAGCGCGCCGTGAAGAGCGCCGCCCTCGCCGCCGGCCTCTCCAAGCGCGTCTCCTGCCACACCCTGCGCCACTCCTTCGCCACCCATCTCCTCGAGAGCGGCTACGACATCCGCACCATCCAGAAGCTCCTCGGCCACACCGACGTGAGCACCACCATGATCTACACCCACGTCCTGAACCGCGGCGCCCTCGGCGTAAAGAGCCCCCTCGACCAACTCTGACGCACCGTTTACGGCGCTACACAGCCCAGCCCAACGCCACCCTCACCCCCGCAAGCCCACGCAAGATCCCGCGGGCACCCGCGCGAATCCCAGCCCCCGCCGACGCTATGCAGGGCTACGGGGAAGGCGTTATCCTAGACGTTTAATTACTAGTTGGGCGGACTCGCACTGCATCTGCATTGTCGTGCAGAGCAGCAGCGCTGTTCTGGTTTCGGGGTTCGGATGGCGCCCGGGCGAGGTCGTCGTGAGTTTGTTGATGCCGTGCCGGCTGGCTCCGCTGGGTGGCGTCGTGCCGGGTCTTCAACGCGGCGACCCGGGAGGTGGCGGCGGCCCGAGACTGCAAGGTCGTGGCGTCGGGCGACGCCGGCGTCTGGCTTCCGACTGGCGGCGTCGCCGCCGCCCGAGATCATCGCGTCGTTCCATCCGGAGAGGCGGTGACCTGATGACTTGTTCCTGCGATCCCGGATGACGCGATCGCTCTCGCTGCCCAACAAGGCCCTGCAGCTGGCGTGCGCCGTCCTGTCGGCTGGCAGCGTGGTTCCGCGCCCGCGGCACGCTCGGCGTCCATCGAACAAAGGTAGCGTCGCGAGCCGCGCCTGACAGGTGGTACCATCCGGAAAGGTTTGGGCTGGCGCTCGCAGCTGAACGCCGGTTCGTTGGGCAGACTCGCACTGCATCTGCATTCGGGTTTCTTGCTGCAGCGCTGTTCTGGTTTCTGGGTTCGGATCGCGCTCGGGCGAGGTCGTCGTGCGCTTGCTAGCGTCGTGCCGGCCGGCTCTGCTGGCCCGCGTCGTGCCGGGTCTTGAAGGCGGCGACCTGGAAGGTGGCGGCGGCCCGAGGCTGGTAGGCCGGAACTTCGGGTGACGCTTGCGTCTCGCTTCCGGCTGGCGGCGTCGCCGCCGCCCGAGATCATCACGTCGTTCCATCCGGAGAGGCGGTGACCTGCTCCGTTGTTCCTGCGATCCCGGATGACGCGATCGCTCTCGCTGCCCAACAAGGCCCTGCAGCTGACGAGCGCCGTCCTCTCGCGTGGCAGGGTCGTTTCGCGCCGCGCGGCACGCTCGGCGTCCATCGGACGAAGGTAGCGTCGCGAGCCGCGCCTGACAGGTGTTACCATCGGGACAGGTTTGGGCTGGCGCTCGCAGCTGAGGGCCGGTTCGTTGGGCAGACTCGCACTGCATCTGCATTCGGGTTTCTTGCTGCAGCGCTGTTCTGGTTTCTGGGTTCGGATCGCGCTCGGGCGAGCTCGTCGTGAGCTTGTTGGTGCCTTGCCGGCTGGCTCCGCTGGATGAAGTCGTGCCTGGTCTTCAAGGCGGCGACTTGAAAGGTGGCGGCGGCCCGAGGCTGGTGCGGCATGTCCTCGGGTGACGCCAACGTTCTCGCTTCCAACTGGCGGCGTCGCCGCCGCGCGAGATCACCGCGTCGTTCCATCCGGAGAGGCGGCGTCCGGAGAGCTTGATGCTGCCGTGCCTGGTGACGCGATCGCTCTCGCTGCCCAACAAGGCCCTGCAGCTGACGAGCGCCGTCCTCTCGCCTGGCAGGGTCGTTTCGCGCCGCGCGGCACGCTCGGCGTCCATCGGACGAAGGTAGCGTCGCGAGCCGCGCCTGACAGGTGTTACCATCGGGACAGGTTTGGGCTGGCGCTCGCAGCTGAGGGCCGGTTCGTTGGGCAGACTCGCACTGCATCTGCATTGGCCCTCCGAGCAGCAGCGCTGTTCTGGTTTCGGGGTTCGGATGGCGCCCGGGCGAGGTCGTCGTGAGTTTGTTGATGCCGTGCCGGCTGGCTCCGCTGGGTGGCGTCGTGCCGGGTCTTCAACGCGGCGATTCGGGAGGTGGCGGCGGCCCGAGACTGCAAGGTCGTGGCGTCGGGCGACGCCGGCGTCTGGCTTCCGACTGGCGGCGTCGCCGCCGCGCAAGATCATCGCGTCGTTCCATCCGGAGAGGCGGTGACCTGATGACTTGTTCCTGCAATCCCGGATGACGCGATCGCTCTCGCTGCCCAACAAGGCCCTGCAGCTGGCGTGCGCCGTCCTGTCGGCTGGCAGCGTGGTTCCGCGCCCGCGGCGCGCTCGGCGTCCATCGAACGAAGGCAGCGTCGCGAGCCGCGCCTGATGGGTGTTACCATCGGGAGAGGTTTGGGCTGGCGCTCGCAGCTGAGGGCCGGTTCGTTGGGCGGACTGGCGAGCCGTTCACCGCAGGGCGACGAACTCCTTCGGGTCCATCCCGATGTCGCGTGCAATTCGCCTCGTCAGGCCTGGGGCGATGTCCCGGCCCGGGTGGAAGGGAACTGTTGTCACGCGACCATCCGGATGGCGGAACTGCTTATGCGAACCACGCTGTCGCACTTCCTCGAAACCGAGGCCGAGGAGCATTGCGACGACCTCGCGAGGCTTCAGGACGGGGACGTCGCCCACTACGCGACTCGTACCGTCTGCGTCCCGACGAACTCGGACTGCAGCACCGGCTCACCGTCCTCCAGAAGCATCGCGATCACCTCCTGGAGATTCGACCGCAATTCGTCCTCGGTCGCGCCCTGCGAGTGGGCGCCGGGCCATCCCGGGATGTACCCGACGTAGAGGCCGGTATCCGGATCGCGCTCGACGACGGCGGTGAACGTGCGCATGTCGGAAGGATACCACGCGCTCCGCCACGCGCCGAATCCAGGCATTCAACCGGTGCCGCCCAACAGGCCGCTGCAGCAGCCGGCCGCGCCTCCTCGTGACCTGCTGCCTCGTGCCTCTCGCCCGTGGTGAACTACCACGGGCTCGGTCATCGCATCCTGATGCGTTATGGTTTGTTGGCGGCCGCAGCTGAGGGCCGGTTCGTTAGGCAGACCGCATGAATTCCTCCCCCTCGATTCCGACGGAGACCGTGTCGAGTCTGCTTTATACGCTGGCGTGGGGCTTCACAGCGGGGATGCCGTGAACTGGCAGCGGATAGGCGCGGGCGGGGCACAGGGATTGCT
Organism: uncultured delta proteobacterium; assembly: GCA_963826085.1. Classification (GTDB taxonomy): domain Bacteria; phylum Myxococcota_A; class Polyangia; order Polyangiales; family Polyangiaceae; genus CAWDXG01. The sequence goes on from CAWGVN010000001.1 coordinate 2,989,314, forward strand.
GTGTCGTGCAAACCGATCCCGGCTCCTGGCGCAGCCGGGCGGAGGTCCAAACGCCACTTGCGACGCGCGGATGCCTCGCTGGGTACAGGCAACGGGCGGGGCCGACCGAACGCACAGGGTGTCGACGGCGGGGCGCAAGAGGCGAAAGCGCTCGCTGACGTCCCCGCGGCCCGCGATGCGGGAGATGCAGGGGACAGCCCGGCAGAGCACGAGGCACGGGCTTTTGAGACATCTCGCTGTCGTCACAGTCAGAGCAGACGGTCGCGACCAGGGGCCTACCGGGCGGGATCCATCCCGGACGACTGGACCAGGCAGAATCTCTCGAGTAATGAGGAGCATCTCGGATACGGGGGTAGAGTTTCTGGACCCGAACCAAGACGAGAAAGACCGCAAGATTTCGAAAACCGCAATCCGGTCCAGCCTGGAACGGCGACGCGGACAGGCGTTTGAAACGCTAGCGCACATTGGCTACCTGCGTTCGCACATATCAATGGTGGGACCGCAGGAGCGCGCGGTCGCCTTCCTTCGCTCCAAGGAAGGGAGGGACACGGTCTTGTTGGACCTCGGAGGTCGGTACGAACTGCGCTTCCGCATTCACGGGGCTACTGTCGTCCTCGATCGGTCGAAGTACAACGTCGTGGAGGACGGTCCCTAGTGTGGCAGGCGAGCCGGCTGTCGCTGCGCTATACTGTCGCCATGCACAACGAGTTCACCGCCATCTTCGAGCGGGACGGCGACTGGTTTGTCGCGTACTGCCCGGAAGTGCCGGGCGCGAACGGCCAGGGCAAGACGAAGGATGAAGCGCGCGCAAGCCTCGCCGAGGCGATCGCACTCGTTCTGCAGGACCGCCGTGAGGATGCGCTGCGCGGTCTGCCCGACGACGCTGTGCACGAGACGGTGACCGTCGGTTGAAGCGCAGACGCTCCTACGACACCTGCGTTTCCACGGGTGCTACCTCAAGCGCGAAGGTGCTTCCCATTCCTTGTGGTGCAATGCCGCGAACGGCGTCGTCGAAGCGGTGCCGCGTCACACAGAGATATCGAACAGACTCGCGATCAAGATCTGCCGCTCCCTGGGAATTCCCGATCCGCCCGGCTGAGCCGTCGCCGCCCAACAGGAAATTGCAGCAGGCGAAGGCGGCATCGCTGCCCGCTACGTGATTCCGCTCGCGCGCCGCGGCGCGCGAGCCTGGTGAAGTGGTACCCTCAGGAGAGATGAGGCTGCGCCTTCGCAGCTGAATTTCGATTCGTTGGGCAGACTGACCTATGACCGTCGCCGCGGCCCAGGCAGCAAAGTTCTACGAGCAGGTCGTAGCCGAGTCGCACGTCTTCACGTTCCTCGACGAAGGCTCGTTTCTCGTGTTTCCAATCCACGGTTATGAAGTCGTGCCCTTCTGGTCGAGCCGTACACGCTTGGAGTCGATCCAGCGGAATCACCCGAAGTACCGCGCGTTCGTTCCTGACGAAATCGCGCTGGAAACGTTTCTCGGTGACACCCTCGAGCAACTTGAAGCGGAGGCGATTCGGGTTGGCGTCAACTGGTCCGGAAAGCGGCTTGGAGGCTACGACCTCACGGTTGCCGACCTTCGTCGCAATCTGGAGTATTGGAAGTCGCGCATCCAGTAGGGCTGGCTAACAAGGCCTTGCAGCAGGCGAGCGCGCCTCGTACTCCTGGCGTGGTGCTCATGCGCGCGGCACGCTCGGACCATCGAACGAAGGCTGCTTCGCGAGCGCGCGCCTGCTGGGGTGGTACCATCCGGCAGAGTTTGGGCTGGCGCTCGCAGCTGAGCGCCGGTCCGTTAGGCGGACCTGGTAGTTGGCCACCACGCCACAAGTCCCTACGCTCGAAGAATTCCTCGCCTGCTGCGACCGAGCGCTGGCGTTCCTGGTTTCGGAGTACGGCTTTGCGCGCCTTCCGTCGCCGAAAGCGTACAACCGCTACAGCGTCCGGTTTCGAAGGGGGGAGCTCGGCGTAGACGTGTACGGTGAGAGCTACGGGGAGTCGGCAGCTTGCGACCTTCTTCGCGGCGACTCCAGTTTGCCTCTCGGCTTCCTCCTGCCGGCCACGCCCACGCGGAAGCGGGCCGCGTGGAAGCGCGCCGCGCGCTCCGGGCAGCTCGTCCAGATTCAAGACATTGCTGCTTCGTTGAAGCTTCACGCCGCGGACTTCCTAAGCGGAGATGCTGCCCGCTTCGACGCCAGACTCGTCGAATGGCAGCGTATGACTCGACCGCATCACCCGACCGAAGCGGAGTCAGATGAGCGCCGCCGCGAGCAGGCGCTAGCTGCGGCTGGTCACGCATACGACAGGGACAATACGCCGAAGTCGTCCGGGTGCTGGCCCCCTTCTCCACCTCCCTCTCGCCCCACCAGCAGCGGATGCTCGAAATGGCGCGCAAGAATTCTGGTAGCGACGACGCCGGCTAACAAGCTGCTGAAGCAGCCGGCCGCGCGTCGTCCTGACTGCAAGGTCTTCCGCGCGCCCGTGGTGGAATACCACGGGCGCGGTCGTCACCTGTGCCTCGTGGTATTTGATGCGGCCGCTGCTTAGTCTAGCAGCGGTTCGTTCGTTGGGCCGACAGGGGAGCGAATGGATACGAAGATTCTCAGGGTGGCGATGTTGGTATGCGTGCTCTCACTGGCTGCGTCGTCGTAGTCGGACAACAGAAGCGCGCCGAGTGGGAAGGGGCGCTGCAGAAGCGCGCCCGGTTCGAGTTGAACTGCCAGAAGATCACGATGACGCCGCTGACAGACGAAAGCTCGGCCGTTCAGACGCACCTCTCTATCAGGGTGTCCAAGGATGTGGTCACCGCTTGGTGTATGTCGCGACTTCGAGCGGGTACGTACTCGACTCCGCCAGTCGAAACACGGCGAGTTCCAGCGAGGCACCCTCGGCTTCCGCGCCACCAGCGCAGCCCGCCCCGTGAGCGCAGCGGTCCAACAAGCCGCTGCAGCAGTCGGCCGCGCGTCGTCGTGACCTGCTGCCTCGTGTTTCTCGCCCGTGGTGGAGTACTACGGGCTCGGTCATCGCAACCTGATGCGTTATGCTTGCTGGTGCGGCCGCTGCTGAACGGCGGTCCGTTGGGCGGACCAACAATTGCCGCAGTGCTGGGTCCAAGACTTCAGGAAATCCACCTGGGGCCGCCTGCTCGCTGGCCATGCGTTCCTCCATGAGCGAAGCCGTGAACCGAATGATTGTGTGGCTCCTGCCGTTGCCGCTCTGCGTTGCGTGCGCGCGGCCGCATCGACCCTATGAGCCGGAGGGGCCGCTCACCGTCTATTCGAGACTTCACTGCTCGAGCCTCGAAGTAGCGCCGGTGGACGCTGCCAAGAGTTCGGGGCGTTCGGATGTACCCAAGGCGCTCGACCCCGGCCTCGGATGGCAAGGAGAGCTCAGAGGCACAGCTGCGACTTGCGAGACGCCAAGTTCCTCGCACACCCCGTACTGCCGGTACGTCCGGCAACAACTTCAGCTCTATTCAGATCTGCAGGAGCGGCCTCTCGACACGCTCGGAGCCGAAGAAGCGATTCGCGGCGTCTACGAGCACTCGCTGGGTGTCGCCATCGTTGTCCGGGCGCTCCGCGTCAAAGGCCAGGCCATCCTGGTGGCGAAGGTCCGAGAGCGTGGCGGAGGACCCCTCGGCTGGATGACGAGCCGTAGGCTCTCGGCAGCAGAATGGGAAACCCTGGATGGTGAGGCCGCGCGACTACCAGCCGGCCGCCATCAATACTTCCCACAACCGGCGGCGAGCGGAATGGCCCGCAAGCCGGACGCGAAAACAGGCACGCCCAAGACCATGTGCTCCATGTTCGACCCCGCGGTCGTGACCATCGAGCGGTTCCAGGGGGGCCAACTCGATGTGCTCTACAGCTTGTGGCCCCATGGCTGCTCGGGCCCCTGCTGTGACCCGCAAGAGGATCTCCGTTCTCGCGTCCTCGCACACTTCTTCGACCGCCTGGCGAGCCTGATCGAGTGCAAGCGATGGCCGCGCACGGAATGACGGTGACCACCGCCGGACCGTTCGGGCGAGGCCGCCCAACAATCTGCTGAAGCAGACGGCCGCCCGTCGTCGTGACTGCAGGGTCCTTCCGCGCGCCCGTGGTGGAGTACCACGAGCGTGGTCCGCGTCAGCTGGTGCCCCGTGGTATCCTGCTGCGGCCGCTGCTTAGCAGCGGTTCGTTGGGCGGACGAAATGCCACGACTGGGATATGGCCTCTTCTCTGTGCATGTGCCGGATGATTGGTCCGACATCACGGCGGACCTCGAGCCTGATGCGCCGATCACAGTCGCGCGAACTGGCGTCGACTCGGGTGCTCTGCAGTTTTCAGTTGCCTCGTACGTTGGTGCCTCGCTCCCTAGCCCAGGTGTTGGAACCATGGTGCAATTGCTGCGGGACTTCGCCAGGTCGCGCGATCTCAAGTGCACAAGCGATGTGCGCACCAGTGCCGACCCACTCCTGCTCGCCACCGCGAACTTCACTGACGACGAGTTTGTCATAGTGGTCTGGTACGTTTCGGATGGCGCCAACTTCGCGCTCGTGACCCATACCAAGCAAGAGTTCGACGCCGAGGAAATTGGCGTCGCCGAAGCGATTGTTCGGAGTCTGCTCTGGACCAGTACCAGTCGCCCCCGCAGGCTCGATTCCTGAACGACCGCGACGCCGCCCAACCTACGCCCTCAGGCGGACCGCATTCCGGACGGCGTCGGCGAACAGGCGAGCCGCTCGCCGCTGCGCTATACTGGCCATCATGCACAACGAGTTCACCGCCATCTTCGAACGGGACGGCGAATGGTATGTCGCGTATTGCCCGGAAGTGCCGGGCGCGAACGGCCAGGGCAAGACGAAGGATGAAGCGCGCGCAAGCCTCGCCGAGGCGATCGCACTCGTTCTGCAGGACCGCCGTGAGGATGCGCTGCGCGGTCTGCCCGACGACGCTGTGCACGAGACGGTGACCGTCGGTTGAAGCGCAGTACGCTCCTACGACACCTGCGCTTCCACGGGTGCTACCTCAAGCGCGAAGGTGCTTCCCATTCCTTGTGGTGCAATGCCGCGAACGGCGTCGTCGAAGCGGTGCCGCGTCACACAGAGATATCGAACAGACTCGCGATCAAGATCTGCCGCTCCCTGGGAATTCCCGATCCGCCCGGCTGAGCCGTCGCCGCCCAACAGGAAATTGCAGCAGGCGAAGGCGGCATCGCTGCCCGCTACGTGATTCCGCTCGCGCGCCGCGGCGCGCGAGCCTGGTGAAGTGGTACCCTCAGGAGAGATGAGGCTGCGCCTTCGCAGCTGAATTTCGATTCGTTGGGCAGACCGCATGAATTCCTCCCCCTCGATTCCGACGGAGACCGTGTCGAGTCTGCTTTATACGCTGGCGTGGGGCTTCACAGCGGGGATGCCGTGAACTGGCAGCGGATAGGCGCGGGCGGGGCACTGGGATTGCTGCTGTCGTGCAAACCGATCCCGGCTCCTGGCGCAGCCGGGGCGGAGGTCCAAACGCCCTTGCGACGCGCGGATGCCTCGCTGGGTACAGGCAACGGGCGGGGCCGACCGAACGCACAGGGTGTCGACGGCGGGGCGCAAGAGGCGAAAGCGCTCGCTGACGTCCCCGCGGCCCGCGATGCGGGAGATGCAGGGGACAGCCCGGCAGAGCACGAGGCACGGGCGTTTGTGAACTATCTCGCTGTCGTCACAGTCAGAGCAGATCAGTCGCGACCAGGGGCCTACCGGGCGGGATTCGATCCCGGACGACTGGACCACGCAGAGATCTCTCGAGTAATGAGGAGCATCTCGGATACGGGGGTAGAGTTTCTGGACCCGAACCAAGACGAGAAAGACCGCAAGATTTCGAAAACCGCAATCCGGTCCAGCCTGGAACGGCGACGCGGACAGGCGTTTGAAACGCTAGCGCACATTGGCTACCTGCGTTCGCACATATCAATGGTGGGACCGCAGGAGCGCGCGGTCGCCTTCCTTCGCTCCAAGGAAGGGAGGGACACGGTCTTGTTGGACCTCGGAGGTCGGTACGAACTGCGCTTCCGCATTCACGGGGCTACTGTCGTCCTCGATCGGTCGAAGTACAACGTCGTGGAGGACGGTCCCTAGTGTGGCAGGCGAGCCGGCTGTCGCTGCGCTATACTGTCGCCATGCACAACGAGTTCACCGCCATCTTCGAGCGGGACGGCGACTGGTTTGTCGCGTACTGCCCGGAAGTGCCCGGCGCGAACGGCCAGGGCAAGACGAAGGACGAAGCGCGCGCGAGCCTCGCCGAGGCGATTGCGCTCGTCTTGCGGGACCGTCGTGAGGATGCGCTTCGCGGTCTGCCCGACGACGCTGTGCACGAGACGGTGACCGTCGGTTGAAGCGCAGCGCACTACTGCGGCACCTGCGATTCCACGGGTGCTATCTCAAGCGGGAGGGAGGGTCTCACTCCTTGTGGTGCAATCCCGCGAACGGAGTCGTCGAAGCGGTGCCGCGTCACACAGAGACATCGAACCGACTGGCGATCAAGATCTGCCGGTCCCTGGGCATTCCTGACCCTCCCGGTTGAGCCGGCGCCGCCCAACAGGAAATTGCAGCAGGCGAAGGCGTGACCCATCGGCTGCTGGCGCGGATCCATCGCTGAACACTGGTAGCATCTGGGAATGTTGTGGCTGCGCCTTCGCAGCTGAATTTCGATTCGTTGGGCGGACTGGCGAGCCGTTCACCGCAGGGCGACGAACTCCTTCGGGTCCATCCCGATGTCGCGTGCAATTCGCCTCGTCAGGCCTGGGGCGATGTCCCGGCCCGGGTGGAAGGGAACTGTTGTCACGCGACCATCCGGATGGCGGAACTGCTTATGCGAACCACGCTGTCGCACTTCCTCGAAACCGAGGCCGAGGAGCATTGCGACGACCTCGCGAGGCTTCAGGACGGGGACGTCGCCCACTACGCGACTCGTACCGTCTGCGTCCCGACGAACTCGGACTGCAGCACCGGCTCACCGTCCTCCAGAAGCATCGCGATCACCTCCTGGAGATTCGACCGCAATTCGTCCTCGGTCGCGCCCTGCGAGTGGGCGCCGGGCCATCCCGGGATGTACCCGACGTAGAGGCCGGTATCCGGATCGCGCTCGACGACGGCGGTGAACGTGCGCATGTCGGAAGGATACCACGCGCTCCGCCACGCGCCGAATCCAGGCATTCAACCGGTGCCGCCCAACAGGCCGCTGCAGCAGCCGGCCGCGCCTCCTCGTGACCTGCTGCCTCGTGCCTCTCGCCGGTGGTGAACTACCACGGGCTCGGTCATCGCATCCTGATGCGTTATGGTTTGTTGGCGGCCGCAGCTGAGGGCCGGTTCGTTGGGCGGACGCATGAACATCGCGTTGATATTCTCTACCCCTCGTCCTCTGCAGTGGCGCATCAGTGGACGACGGACAAGGCGCCTCGGGATGGCGATCTGCGCGCTGGCGTCTGCCGCGCTTGTTTCAGGCTGCTCGAGCCAGGACTCGACGGCCCAGAGCTGTCCGTCGTACACGGTCAAGCTCGACGCCGGCACCGACGCGCTCGGCCCGGTAGGCCAGCCTGGCGGGCAGGCATGTCACAACTACTGCCCCATCGACTACTCGAACTGCCGGCTCGTCGACTCCCAGACGGTGAAGTGCGCACGGGCCTGCCTTTGAACAGGACCGACACGCTGACAGCGCTCTCGGGAACTGTTGGTAATCGAGCGATGCGCTCATCGGCGCACTCCAATCCGTCTTGGTCGTTCCACTTACGACCAACATGGAGCGCGCGAAGCTGGCCGGTACCGCCGTAATCGCGGCCACTGACGTCGGGCCGCCGGCAGAGTCGATCGCGCTCGCCTTCCAGATGCGCGCCATCCCGAAGCGCGTGCTCGACACCTACATCCGAACACTGACCGAGGCCGAACTCGCGGAACTCGAACTTGCCACCGATGAAGGGCTCGGACGGCTCGACCCGGAAGCGTGAGCACGCTGCGGGGTGCGGTCTAACAAACTGCTGAAGCAGCCGGCCGCGCGTCGTCCTGCCTGGAAGGTGCTGGCGCGCGCCCGTGGTGGACTACCACGGGCGCGGTCATCGCTACCTGTTGCCTCGTGGTATTCTGTTGCGGCCGCTGCTTAGCAGCGGTCCGTTCGTTGGGCAGACTCTCGTGTACGGAAGACGTTTCCCGTTTCTCTTCGTCGCTCTGGCCGCTGTCGTCAGCTGTAGTGGAGTTGCCAAGGACTCACCGCGCTGGACATGTACGAACCAGAAAACGAACCCGCCGTCTTGCCAATGCCAGCGTCTTGACGCGGGGGCGGCCGAGGCCGGCAGCGCCCAGGCCTGCGATGGCCTCCAGTGCTGTTTCGCGTCTGCTGACGATTGCTCGTGTGTGGGCCTCTCCAACCTGGTCACAGACTGCGCTCTGGTGCAGATGAACGGGAACCCCGTCTCGAGTTGTCCGCCCTGATGAGACACCCGATTCTGAATAGAAGCCCCGGCTGGTTCGCCGCAGGGACCCGTCGCATCGCGAGTCGGGCTATCGTAGTGTCGCCCCCGTGAAAGTCCGCGATGTCATCCGGCAGATCGAGGCCGACGGTTGGACGCAGGTCCGTCAGCGCGGCTCGCATCGCCAGTTCAAGCATCCGACAAAACCGGGGCTTGTCACGATTGCCGGAAAGCCCAACGACGAGCTGGCTCCCGGCACCCTGAACAGCGTGCTAAAACAGGCAGGGTTGAGACCATGAGGTACCTCGTCATTGTCGAAGCGACCGCTACGGGCTTCTCGGCGTTTTCCCCGGACCTTCCCGGGTGCGTCGCCACCGGAGTCACGCGCGAGGACGTTGAGCACGAGATCGCGGAAGCCATCGCGTTCCACATCGACGGGCTGCGCGCGGAGGGGTTGCCGGTACCCGAACCCCACGCTTCGTCCGCGTACGTCGACATACCCGCCTAGACGAGCCGAATCGAATCAGGCGGACCCATACCGCCCAACAGGCTGCGGAAGCAGGCGGCCGCCCGTTGTGCCAGGAGCAGCGCCTTCTGCGCGCCCGTGGTGGAGTACCACGGGCGCGGTCATCGCTACCTGTTGCCTCGTGGTATTCTGTTGCGGCCGCGGTTTAGCAGCGGTTCGTTGGGCGGACTGGCGCACTACGCGGGGGCCCGGCGCCGCTTTGCCGCAGCGTGATGCTTGAGCTGCCAGCTCTAGCCGTCGTCGTGGCATCATCTCGATGGTGAAGTTCGAGTGGGATGACAAGAAGGCGGCCGACAACGTTGCCAAGCACGGCGTCCTTCGCGGAAGCTGCAACGGCGTTCGGCGACCCGCTCTCGATCGGTCGAGGAGCGACGCTTCGTGCTGCTCGGGCAAACCTACTCGGGCAAGCTCGTCACGGTCGTCCACGCCGAGCGTGGGCAGACCATCCGCCTCATCAGTGCTAGACTGGCTACAAGACGTGAGCGCAAGACCTACGAAGAAGACCCGAAAGGGTGAAGAGCTGGACATGCGGGCCGAGTACGACTTCTCCGGAGGCGTCCGGGGCAAGTACGCCCAACGCTTCGCGCGGGGCTCCAACGTTGTCGTGCTTGAACCCGACGTCGCAAAGCGGTTCAAGACGTCGCGGTCCGTAAACAAGGTCCTGCGCGAGCACGCGGAGTCTGGCAGCGACCGCAAGGCGAGCGGCAACTGACTCCGAGCGACACCGCGACACCACGCCGCCCAACAGGCCGCTGAAGCAGCCGGCCGATGAGGCGCGCGAGATCGCTGGGGAGTCAGGCACGTCCAGCCTGCTCGACGTGTACGATCTTGGACCGGCACCATCACCAGGCGTTGCCGGGCCATTCTCGAGCGAGATCCTGCTTCGATCTGGCCCGCTCGCTCTCTGTAGAACACGACGTAGGGAAATCGCTGGAATACGACGCGCCGGAACCGCCGGTCACCCTCCCATTTCGGGAAGGAGGTCGGCGCCTCACTGATCCGTTGGAGGACTTCGTCGACACCGGACACGAGCTGCTCGCCCAGACCGGGCGCGCGGACCTCATACCACTGGGCGGCCGCTTCCAGTTCCGCGCGGGCGGCCGGCGCGAAAACGACAGGCGTCATTTCGCGCGCAGGCGTTCCAGAATCTCGGCCTTGGCCTGCTCCCACGGAACGGCCTGGGCTTTGCCGTTCTCCAGATCCTTGGCGCGTCGATCCAGCTCCGCCGCCCAGGCGGCGGTCCAGGAAGCGTCTTCCGGTCCCTCGACGCTCTCGAGCAGCTCCGTCGCTATCGCGAGGCGCTCGCTCGGCGGCAGGCGCATCGCCTTCGGCGAAGGCGGTCCTTCCCGCCGCGAGGTTGTTCCGCTTCGCGCGGGCCACGCCGCGGCTCCTGTGCACTCGCCGCGGCGCCTCCGGCGCGCCTGATGAGGTGGTAGCATCCGGGGAAGTGATGCCGCGCCTTCGCGGCTGAATTTCGATTCGTTGGCCAGACCGGGGAGGGACATCCAGGTCGTGGCAGATCTTCTTTGCCAGGTGCTCGTTGATCTCTCGATGGCGAGGGATAGAGGAAGCCTTCCGGGCCTTCCGGCTCACGTAGACCGAATGGCTGCCGCCCTCTCGAAGCAGCTCGCATCCATGCTGTTCGAGGTGCCGGATGAGGTCGCGCCGCTTCACCCGTTCGCGATCCTGAGGGACTCGCGGATCACGTCGTCGCCGGCGTCTTCACGGGCAAGCTCGCGATTGGCGTCGATCACGAGTTGTACGGCTTCGCGGAGATTCGCCCGCGCCTCCTCGAGAGTAGCGCCTTGCGTGTTGGCGCCGGCCAGCTCCTCGACGAACGCGATGTAGCCTTCAGGCACCTTCTTGAACACGGCGGTGAACGCAAACTCCACGATGGCCTCCGCCTGAAGTCTAGCGCGACGGTGCTGGCTAACAAGGCCCTGCAGCAGACGAGCGCCGTCGCGTCGTCAGTTCCCGCGTCAACGGCCAGGCCTACCGCGTTCAACGCCAAGGCGATGCGGTTCGCGAGACGCCAATCGACCCTGATCGCCTAGACGGCGAGGCGGTCTAACAAGCTCCTGAAGCAGCCGGCCGCGCGTCGTCCTGAGTGCAAGGTCGTTCCGCGCGCCCGTGGTGATGTACCACGGGCGCGGTCATCGCTACCTGTTGCCTCGTGGTATTCTGTTGCGGCGGCAGCTTAGCAGCGATTCGTTGGGCGGACCGCCCTAGCTGACCGAACCCTCGCGGCGGTCGTACCAGCGACGCAGCCAGCGGGCGATGCGGGGCTGGAAGCTGGCGCGGACGTCATCCGGGACCGCAGCCAGCATGCGATCCCAGTCGAGGGCGCGAATCACGTGGCCGATCCGCATAGCGGCACGGAACGCTTCCTCGAGCACCGGACGCGGAGCGAACTGTTCCCACACGGGGAGGTAGGCGTCGCGCAGCGCGAGCGCAGCGCTGGATCCGGGATCGAAGTCATCGCCCTGCATGACGTGACGCGTGACCAGCAGTGAGCAGAACGGATGCGTCAACGACGAGTCGGCCCAGTCCACCAGCCAGACCCGGTCGTCGTCGACCAGCACGTTGCCGTCATGAAGGTCGCCGTGATCGATGCCTTCGGGAATGCCGACCGCGGTCAGGCGAGCGCACTCCGCCTCCAGTAGGGGGACGGCCTCGAGCAGCGCGTCGCGTTCCGACGAGGCAAGTCCGTCGGCCAGGTGGAGGCGGATCGCGTCTTGTCGCGCTAGCAGATCGCACAATAAGGCCGGCAGTCGCTGCAGGCGCCGATCGGGCACGCCGGCGGCGAGCAGCAGCTCGACATCGTCTGCGGAAGCGACCTGGATGGTGGCATACGCTGGCAGTAGCGCCGTCCACAGGGCGGCGGAGTCCCTGCCCGACCAACGCGCGGGCTAGAACGCGCCTCGATCGGTGTCGAAGCGCTCCACGATCGACCACGGTCGTTCGCGCACCACCTCCTTTCCGCTCACCGAAGCGTCTGCACGAGCAGCCAGCTCCCCGCACGCCCAGTCGAACACCTCCCCGAGCCAACGCTCGCGCGAGGCGGTCATCCACGGAGCGCGTGTCGCGGCGCGGCCAAACACTCCCCTTGCCTACCCCGACGAGGCGAGGATGTCGCGGTCCTCAAGTACCGGACCTGCACTTCGCCCTGGTCCCGCCGCGCCCAACCCGCTCTCTTGGGCATTTCCGATCCGCCGGGCTGAGCCGACGCCGCCCAACAGGAAATTGCAGCAGGCGAAGGCGGCATCGCTGCCCGCTCCGTGATTCCACGCGCGCGCCGCGGCGCGCGAGCCCTGCTGCACCTTCGCAACTGAATTTCGGTTCGTTGGGCAGTCTCGCACAGCATCTGCATTGTTGTATGTAGGCTGGTTCCCGGTGGCTTTGCTCACTGGCAGCCGCTGTCGGGAAGACAGATCGAACAATCCTGGCCGGCATAGTCGCAAGCGATCTTGCCGTCGTAGTTGCCGTTGTTGTCGAAGTCGGCAAAACAGTCGGAAAGGGTGCCCACGGCCATACACGTGCAACTGCCTGCAGAGTCGAGGTGTCCGTTGTTGCAGATCTCGATCTCCGGCGTCACTCCACCCGGCTGTCCCGGACAGTAGTACCAGCCGTTTTTCACGTACGTCCCAGCGCCCCTGTCAGGCACGGTACATGCCCCGGAGGGGATGCCGCCGCCACCGGTTCCGCCGGTGTTTCCGCCGGAGCTGCACCCACATAGCACGACCAGAAATGCCACCGCCCATCGAGCCATGGGGAAAGACTATCTCTCCCACATTCACTCTGTCAACGGCGGGCCTGCCCGCTGCAGCGAGATGATGGCGTCCTTCTATCTGGAGAGAAGGCGACTGGAAAGGTTCTGGCAGCTGTTCCTGCGGAGGCGATCGACCTCGCTGCGCAACAAGTCCCTGAAGCTGGCGTGCGCCGTCCTGCCCGTTGGCGGCGTGGTTCCACCCGCGCGGCCCGCTCGATGTCCTTTGAACGAGGGCAGCGTCGCGAGCCGCGCCAGATAGGTGTTACCATCGGGAGAAGTTGGGGCTGGCGCTCGCAGCTGAGGGCCGGTTCGTTGGGCAGACGCGGGGAGTTCAGTGCCGGGTCCAGAGATTTGCCCCTACAGGGTTGGTCAAGTCGTCGTCTACCGACCGAGCGACCGTGGGCGTGGGCAAAGCGTGATGACCGACTTGAACAAGCTCGTGCCCCGGCAACGATACCGGGTCGTTCGAATTGAGAGCGACCGGTACGTGGTTGTTGAGGGCTTCGAAAGTTCCGCCACTGGTGGCCTCTACTGGACGGAATTCTCGCCGTCGTGAGGGCCTCGCTGAGGGGGGCAGGTCACGCTCAAGGCCGAACCGTTGGGCGAGCCGTCCTCCAGGGATGGACCCGCCGACGCGCGGGTGCCGAACGGGCTAATCACCCGCAGTTGGCTCCCTCGGGCGTGCGTGGCAGAATCTGTGCGTACCCATGACGCTGACGATCGAATTCGAGCAGGAGGCGGACGGCCGCTGGATCGCCGAGGTTCCCGAGTTGCCGGGCGTGATGGTGTATGCCGACACGCAAGCCAAGGCTGCCCAGCTTGCTCGCGCGCTCGCGTTCTGCGTCCTCGCCGATCAGATCGAGTCGGGCGAACTTGAGGCATCGTCGCTCACCAGCGTTTCCTTCGCCGCCTAGCCCGTGCCGAACTGGGGGTCCGCCAAAGCTTCCGCTGTCCTGGCAGCGCTCGAACGGATCGGCTGGTGCGTTGTCCGCCAGACTGGCTCCCACAAGGTCCTCGCCCGCGAAGGTTGGCCGAACTTCTCTTCGCGTTCCACAACCGCGACGAGATCGGCCCTCGCATGCTTGCGCGCATCGCCAGGCGGACACTGAGTTGGCGCGGGGTCCTGCACTCGCGTCGCGGGTGAGTGCGCAGTAGAACGTAGCGGTGATCGGTCTGGATCGTGCTGGGCGGCGACGACATTCCGAGGTTTGTGACGGCATTTCCGGGGTAGACCATGTCCTTCAGTGTTCTAGACACAGTCGTGCTGACTCGCGATGTGCCCGAGCACGGCCTGCTCCGCGGCGACATGGGCGCGATCGTGCATGTCCACTCCGCTGACGCGTACGAGGTCGAGTTCGTCCAGACGTCGGGGCAGACGCAGGCACTCGTCACGCTGCCGGCGGATGCGATCCGCGCGATCCAGGATGGCGATCTGGTCGCTGTCCGACAGGTTCACCAGTCAGCCTGACGTTCTGCCGACGCCGCCCAACGGGCCAATGAACCCGACGGCGGCGGGGGCGTCGCGGTCTTCGAGATGTTCCACGTGGCGAGGCCCGGTATCATCTCTTCCACGGCCGCCGCAGGTTATTAGCGGTTCGTTAGCCCGACTGCTCGGTCCGCCCTTGACTGACTCAGTCATTGGCTTACCATGGACCGGTGGAGGTCACATGGGACCCCGCCAAGAACGTCGCCAACCGGAAGAAGCATGGCGTCTCCTTCGAGGAGGCCGCCGAGCTGCTTACCTCTGGCGTCGAGTACCTGGAGATATTCGACGACGCGCACTCGGTCGACGAGGACCGTTTCATTACTGCCCGCTGGGCTTCCAAGCGCGAGCGCACGCTGTTTGCTGCGTAGCGGAGGCGTAGTCATGAGTGAAATTCCCGAGCTCACCGAGCGCGATTTTGCGAGGGCGATCCCCGCGCGCGTCCGCCGTCGCCTGGTTGCTGGCGTCTTCGAGACCGGTGACGATGTGGTTGCGTTGCGCAAGTTCGTTGGCCTGAGCCAAGCGCAGTTTGCACGCGCTGTCGGCATCAGCGTGCACACCCTGCGGAACTGGGAGCAGGGACGTCGGCGTCCCGAGGGGCCAGCGATCGCGCTTCTCCGGATCGCAGCTCGTCATCCGCGCATCATCCGCGAGAACCTCAGCTCCGCAGCGTAGGCGGAGCCGCCCCACGTCCACGTGGAGCGCGACCAGCGGACCGCGAAGTTCTGGCTCCGTCCCGTTCGTCTTCAGTCGAGCGGCGGGTTTGGCCGGGTTGAGATTGCGCATTACGGGTATAGTTGAGGAGAACCTGGAACTACTGTCGAGGTCCTGGGATGAGTTCTTCATCAGTTGAACCACGGCCTGCGCAAGCGATCGGCGTCGTCGTCACGGATGACACGCTGAGCGTAGATCTGGCTGACGGTCGCAGCGTTTCCGTGCCGCTCGCCTGGTATCCGCGACTTGCTCATGGCACTCCCGGCGAGCGGGAGAATTGGCGCTTCATCGGTCAGGGCGAAGGCATTCAGTGGCCCGCCCTCGATGAAGACATCAGCGTTGCGGGGCTACTCGAGGGATGCGCCTCGGGTGAATCGCGGCCGTCGCTCGAGAAGTGGCTGCGAGGCCGCAAGCGGGCTGGCTAACAAGCCGTTGCAGCAGCCCGCCGCGCCTCGTCCTTACCTGCTGCCTCGTGCCGCTCGCCCGTGGTCGACTACCACGGGCTCGGTCATCGCAACCTGATGCGCTATGGTTTGTTGGCGGCCGCTGCTTAGCAGCGGTCCGTTAGGTGACGAGTACCGTGATCGCGTATTTGGACGCAATCGAAGACGTAAACCGTTCAGAGTTATCTGGATTCCTGAGGCACTGGGACTTTCAGCCGCCCGATGGAACGCTCTTCGAAATGCTGCGCCACAGCACCGAATTCATTGTGGCGAAAGACCTCGAAGCTTCGGTCGTTTGCGGGTATGTCACGGCATTGAGTGATGGAGTGGCTTGCGGCTACATTTCCGCTCTTGAGGTCCGGCCGGAATATCGACGGCGGGGAATAGGCACAGATCTGTTGAAGCAAATGGTTGATCGGCTCCAGGTATTCGCAGTTTACTTGTCTTGCGCGCCGGAGATGGCGGGCTTCTATGAAGCTTCGGGCTTCAGTCGTGGGATATCGATGAGCTTGCGCAACAAAAGAACGGGATTGTGAGCAGCGCGGCGCCTAACAATGCGCTGCAGCCGACGAACAAACTGTTCACGAGCTTTGCATGCGCAAGGCTCGCGCCAGTTTGCTCGGCGGCTGAGCTTGGTCGTTGGGCAGACGCGAGCCATAGGGTCGCCTCCGCACCGATTGTTTCCGCCATTCCCACGGCGTAAACTCCGCGTGTGTCCGGCGTCTATCGGGAGAGCGCCTTTGTCACGCGCGTGCCCCTCGAGGAGATCGCGTGGCGACGGAGGGTCGGGAAGGGGGCAGCCTGGCTGGTGGCGTATCTTCTCCTCGGATTCCTGGTCATGTTGGTGCTGCATCTCCTGTCAGTGCCGCGGCTCGGTATCGCGATGGCCCTGCTGGCCGTCGGCGCCATCGGCGTCGCTGCGACCTGGATGCTCACTGCCGCCAAGCCCGGGCAGCGCGTTGACTGGCTTGCGTGGATCCTGCGCGCCACCATCGTCACAAGTACCCTCCTGATTCCCCTCACATGGATGCGGGCCTTGCCGTTGCCTGTTGACCTGGCTGTGGCGCTGGTCATCGACGCCGCGGGCCTGGCATACGTTGCTCGACTCTTCAACGCTGCTGGCGACCCTCGCCACGCTTGGCAAGCGAGGGCCTTGATTGCCCCGCTGTTGCTCTCTAGGGCTCTCGTCGACGTATGGGACGGCCTGCCGGTTGCCATCAGTCTCCCGGTAGAACTTGTGGGGATCGTCTCCTTGGTCTGGACGTTCGCGCTGCTCTGGCGGCTGCGACGGCTGACCCTGGTCATCGAGCACCAATGGTTCCTCGACACCGCGGCCGCCTCGCCTGACGAGTGGGTCTCGCTCCTCCTGCATCGGGACGGCCACGCCGCGGTCGTCTCCGTCGAGGGAGAGGTGGCTCGCTTCGAGTCCAAAGGCGAAGCGTTGGCGTGGCTCACCTGCAAGGCCTTCGTTCCGGGCGCGCGCGCCGTCGGCGAGCGACTGGTCGCCAAGGAACCTCCGTCTTTGCTTCCGGCGAACGTGTAGGACGAGGCCTGGCGTGTCTGGGAGGCCGCCGACGACTTCAGCCCGGGCGTCAGCGCCTTCGTGCGCGGTAGCCTGCTTGGAGCTGCCAGCGTTGCGGACGGTTGCTCCCGGCGCTATCTCTACGGCGTGGCCCAACCGCTTCCGATCCCGCCGCACGGTTTCGACGAACTGACGCGCGAGGAAAAGCTGCAGTACGTTGCCGCGCTCTGGGACCGGATCGTCGCCGAGCAGTCCCAGCTCCCGATTTCGGAGGCCCACCGCGCGCTGTTGCGTGACCGACTGGCTGCCCACCGCGCGAATCCCGAGGCGGCGCGTCCCTGGTCTGAAGCACGACGTGATATCGAGCACCTCCTTCGGCAGCGCCCGTCGCGCTGATGCGATCTGAACCCTACGTCACCCCTGATGCGCAAGCCGACATCCTTGAGGCTGCGCGGTACTACGAAGGTGAGCAGACCGGGCTCGGGTTCGAGCTTCTCGACGCGATCGACCGTGCGCTGGCGTCGATTCGCGACAACCCGTTGTTGTTCACGCTCGTCGACGAGCCCGTCCGACGCGCGATACTCCAGCGAGCTGCCGTACAGCGACGAAACGTCGCTTTCACCGGCCGAGCTGGCGCAGCGGATCGAAAGCGGCGAGGCGCTCGAGTTCAGCCACAGCCTCGACGTGCAGATCGGCGGCCAGATCCGCGCGGGCTTCGTCATCACCGGCCTGTTCGAGGACAGCTGGGGCGAACCCGCTCCACGAATACAACGTCCACGAGACGCACACGGTTTCCGCACAGTGACAACTGTGCCAGCAGCCATGGCCTTCCGCCTGCCGCCAGCGAACAAGGACCGGTGGCGAAGCCGCCTGACATTCCACTGATCCCGACGGCGGCGGGGCCGTCGCGGCGTCCAAGACCTATTCCGCGCGCCCGTGGTCGACTACAACCGGCGCGATCCTCGCTGCCTGTTGCCTCGTGGTATTGTGTTGCGGCCGCTGCTTAGCAGCGATTCGTTAGGCGGACCGGAGGACAACACGATGCCCACCGACGAAACTGAGCTCTCAAGGCGCGAGAAGGTCGCGCTCGAAGCTATCAGGCGCTCCCTTGGCACTGAGGCCGGCGAGTTCGGCGCAACGCTGTTCACCTCGCACCATCTGGAGGAGCTTGAACAGTCATACTGGCAGACTCACCTCAAGACCGACAGGCCGGAGCCTGCGCAGGTGATCGAGCTCCTCCGCCTGCAGTCGCACTGGAGCGACGGCGACGAGGACGGAATCGACACTCTGGACTTTGGTCTCCCGGGCGAAGTCTCGAACTACTTGCTCAGCGTTCGGTTCGACGAGAATGGAGAAGTCAGCGAGATCTCGATGGAGAGCTAGCCGGGCATCTCGAAACTCGCAGCCCATCGGCTGGCGGTCTCCTGCTGTGCCAGGTGTTCCAGCGCCGGCAGTCGCTGCAGACGCCGATCGGGTACGCCGGCGGCGAGCAGCAACTCGACATCGTCTGCGGAAGCGACCTGGTCCCGCCGCGCCCAAACTACGCGCCTCGCGCGCTGCGCCTCGAGAAGCCATCTCCACTGTCCGATCGAGAACCATTCTAGTAGGACAAGCAGTCATGACCCGGATCGAAGCCCATGACGGTGCCTTGGTCGTGACGCAGGGCACGTGGCTCTTTGTGGCGATGGGCTTGTTCTTCGCCACTCTGGCGCTTCTCACGCTCGCGGTGGTCGTCATCCGTGGCAACGTCTCGCCCGCCCCCGGCGCCCTTGTGTTGGGTATCGTCGGGGGCTTTCTCGTGACGCGACCCATCCGGCGGACAAGTACGCTGCGCCCCGGCGCTACTGCAAGGCTCGAGGTGCGCACGCTATTCGGAACGCGTCGCCGCGAGGTCGAAGACGTAACCGGCGTATCGCTCGTCGTCGGCACCTACCGCGCGTACGTGTCCCTCGGGTTTCGTGAGAGCCCGCCTGAAACCATCCTGACGAAGTCGAAGACCTGGACCTGGGAGCGTGACAACGCGCAGGCACGCCAATACGCCGAGGAGATAGCTCGCTTTCTCGGCCTGCAGGTGAGCTGAGACGAGACCAGGGCTGACTACGGCAACGTGATTCGCCCCAGCGCGCCGTTGGCGCCTGCCCAGGTGTGGCAGCTGTTGCAGTCGCCGCTGGTCGGGGCGGAGAGCATGGCGCGCTCGATGCCCTGCGCGGTCCGCACCTTGACGTGGAACGGCTGCGCAAAGCTCTGGTACGTGTAGAAGTTGCCGGTCGAGCCAACGGGGAGCGACACCTCGGGGCCGGTCGCCGGCGTGATGATCACCGCTGCAGCGGTCGAACCGAGCGGGCCACCCACGCAGTCGTCTGGCTCGTGCGCGGTTCTGTACACGGTACCGGCAATGCCGAAACCGCCCCGGCGCGAACCATGGCAAGCGTTGCACGCGACGCCCGGATGCATCGTGCCGCGGCCGTCCTCGCCCGACAACGTCCATCTCTGTCCGCTCGAGCAGGTGAGGTTGATCGAGCTGCACGAGCCCTTCTGCATGCCGCCCTGCACCCAGGAGATGAATGCCGAGATCTCCTTCGCCGAAAGCATCGCGGCGGGCGCCGGCGGCATGGGGGTGATCGGATCCTGCACCCGCATGGCCGACGCCTCTCCCATGGTGATCGAGGGGTCGGTCGCCGATGGTCCGGCGAGATCCGCATAGGAGGCGATCCGGATGCCGGTCAGCCCCGTGTGACAGGTCGCGCAGCGCGTGGCGAGCAGCGTCGCGATGTCGCAGGGCAACCCGCTCATGTCGATAGGGTTGGTCACGGGGAGCTTTCCCATGCCCTCCGATTCGGAGCCCTCGCCGCCTCCCAGCGGCTGGACCGAGCAGCCGCTCGACCAGGTAGAGAGCGCGGCCACCACCGCGGAAAAGAGCAAGCCGCGCGTGATCCTGCACCAGCCCGCCATCATGTGCCCTCGGCTTCCGGCAATGTGTTCATCCACCGTACTCCGCCGGAGGGGGCGTCGACCTTCAAGGCGCGAGGATCAGGGGCACGGACCGCACGCGATCTTGCCGTCGCAGCCGTCGTCCTGGACCCCGCACGAACCGACGGGACAGCTCGGCGTGCAGCAGGTCCCGTTGTCGCACACGTCCGGGGCCTTGCAGATGCCGCTGGTTCCGCCGTCGAGAGTTGCGTCCAGGCAGGCAGCCACGCACTGTTTCTTGCCCTGGTCGCAGACGCTGCCGCCTGCAGAGCACGAGCACGTCGCCACGCCGCCGCAGCCGTTGTCGAACGTGCCGCAGTAGTTCGCCGCGCAAGTGGGCACGAAGCACTTCTTGCACACGTTGTCCACGCAGCCCTGCCCGGAGAGGCACGAGCCGCAATTGAGCTGCGGGCCGTTGCAGCCGTCCGGAATGCTGCCGCAGTTCTTGCCCTTCGCCTGACACGTCGTCGGCGTGCAGCCGCAGACGCCCGCTGTCCCGCCGCCGCCGCAGGTCTGCGGTGGTGCGCATGCGCCGCAGACGAGCATATTGCCGCAGCCGTCCTGGAGGTTGCCGCAGTCCTTGCCTTGTGCGGCACACGTCGTGGGCGAGCAGCCGCACACGTTCGGCGTCCCGCCGCCGCCGCAGGTCTGGGGAGCCGTGCACCCTCCGCAGACGAGGAGGCCGCCACAGCCGTCGGAGATCTGGCCGCATTGGGCTCCCTGGTCAGCGCAGGTCGTCTTGGTGCAGCTCGAGGCGCATTGACCCTGGTTGCACACCTGGTTGGCCGAGCAGGTGCCGCAATCAATGGTACCGGTGGCTGTGCAACCATCCGGGTAGGTGCCGCACTTGGCGTCGTTGTAGTCAGAGCACGTCTTGGGCGTGCATTCGCACTGGTGGTTGTTGCACTTCGACGCCCCCTGGCAGACGCCGCAATCGACAGCGTGACCACAGCCGTCAGCGATGACGCCGCAAGTGGCGCCCTTGTCGGCACAGCTCTTCGCCTTGCAGCCGCACTGGTTGGGCACTCCGCCGCCGCCGCAACTGTCCGGGCTCGGGCACGAACCGCAATCGAGCACCTTGCCGCAGCCATCGGAGATCTGTCCGCACTCCTTGCCTTGGCTGGTGCAGGTGCCCGGCGTACAGGTCTGCGTCCCGCATAGGTTCGGCCCGCCGCCGCCGCCGCACACCTCCCCCGTCTTGCACGTGCCGCAGTTGATCACGTGACCGCAGCCGTCGAGCATGTCCCCGCAGCTCTGCGACCCGCAGCTGACGGGAATGCAGCTGCCCCCTTCCGGCGTGGCGTCGGGACCTCCGTCGACGTTGCCCGCGGAAGCGAACTTCGAGCCACCGCACCCCTCCAGCAGGGCAACCACGAAAAGCAAGGCTCCCGCCCAGGCAGCACGCCAGACAAGCTTCCGACGGATCACAGCCCCAGGATACCACGACCGGCAGAAGGCACCCGCCTTCGTTCTGCCCGGCAAACGCGCGGAATGCCCGCCAAAGCGCGGCCTCGTGGGACCTACGACGCGCGCCGCTGCAGGCGCATCACGTCGCTCGGCGCGCAGCCGACCTGCCGGCGGAAGGCGCGCGCGAAGCGACCGAGATCGCGGTAACCGACCGAGAGCGCCGCTTCGGTCACACCGTGGCCGCGGCCGAGCAGCTCGCGGGCGCGATCGATGCGCACTCGCTGCAGGTACTGGTACGGGCTCAGGCCGAGCGCCTCGCGGAAACGGCGGCTGAAGTGCGCGCGGCTGATGCCCGCGGTACGCGACAGATCGTCCACGCCGAGGGGCTCGGCGTAGCGGCTTTCCATCAGGGCAACAGCGGCGGAGATGCGCGGATCGCGCGACGTGTGCTCGTTCTCGGGGGCGGCCCGGAGAATCGCGACCACCAGCGCCTCTGCCAGCGCTTCCACGGCCACGAGCCGGCCCGCGCGCGGCTCGGCGGCCTCCGTCTGGAGCAGCGCGCCGATGCGCGCCAGCTGTTCGGTGTCGGGCAGCAGCGTGGGACCCGTGAATACGTTCCGGCCGATGCTGGCGGCGACCTCGCACACAAGCTCGCTCGCGATCCACGCCGAGCCGGCGCGCGTTCCCGGCGTCACGCTCGTCGCGTGCTCGAGCTTGACCGGCACCACGATGCCCGAACCGGCGGGGACGTTGTACGTGGCGTCGCCGATGCGGTAGCTGGCCGATCCCTCGAGCGTCCAGGCAACCTCCAGCTCGAGGTGCGCGCCCGGTGGAAAGGCCGTCGGCCCCCAGCGGTGGTGCCAGCTCCGGACGCGCACCCGCGGCGTGACCGGAACGTCCTGCACAGCGAACCCGGAGAGCAGCATGCCCCGGCGCGATGCAGGCCGCGTGCCACGCCACCCACGGGGAAATTTCCGGCCCGCGCGGCCGGATCGTGAGGAAGCTGACGTGCCCCGGACAGAACCGTTACGGCGTCGGCGCGATGTGCACCACGACATGCGAGGCCGGCGCGCTGTTGTCGACGAAGGCCGAGTAGTAGCGGCCGTCCTGCCAGACGAGGCCCATGTAGTCGCCGAGCCACTGCTCCGTGGTCCGCTTGAGCTCATATAGCTCTGGCGTTCTGATCGCCGAGCTCGGCGCGAAGCTGTTGCCGCCGTCCGTCGAGCGGGCAAAGCGATAGCTGGCGTTGGCGTCGCCTTCGGCGTTGCCGGCGTAGTACGTCACGTCCAGCACACCGCCGCCCTCGGAGGCGAGGCGCGAGAGCAGGTAGTGCGATCCCGCTGCCTGGTCGCCCACGTCCTTGGGCGACACGATGCTCTTTCCGCCGTCGGCCGAGTGCGCCAGCACCAATCGGTTGAGCGGCGCAACCTGGTTGTGGCTCTCCTGGCTCGTGTCGTCGCTCAGTCCGTAGAGGATGTACACGTCGTTGCCGTCCGCCACGCAGTTACCCTCGCGCATGTACGTGAGGCCGCCCTGCTCGCCGTTCGCTTCCACCTGGACCGGCGACGACGACCAGCTCTTGCCGCCATCGTCGCTGCTCCACAAGGCGAGCCCGACGTCCGAATCGACCGCATACAGGTAAGCGCGATCGCCGGCAGGCGGACGGCACAGTTGCACGCCGTTCATGAACCCGCCTATCGGACTCTTGGTCGACAGCGATGCCACCGACCAGCTCTTGCCGCTGTCGGGGCTGAAGCGCGTGGTGAGCTTGGCGGTGGTGAGGCTCGGCGAGACCTGCGCGTAGGCGAGGAACAGGCCCGTGCTCGTGACGGCAACGAAGGGCTGGTCGTAGACGCCGACGGGTGCATTGGGGTCGGTGACCTGGACCGGAACGGCGAACTCCTTTGCGCCGGGGGCGAGCGTGGCGAGGTACACGCCGACGCTGGAGCGATTGCCGGAAGCGTCGACGTGCTCGGCGCCGTAGGCGAGGTACACCGTGCCGTCGTCGGCCGCGGAGAGCGACGTGTTGGCGGCGATGTTCTGGTCGCCGTCGAGCGGCAAGAGCTGGATGTCGCCCCAGGACTTCCCGTTGTCCGGGGAGACGCGGTAGGCGATCTGGTAGCTCGCCGGCTCCAAGGCGATCCACGCCACCACGACGCGGCCGTCGGGTGTGACGGCGATCGACGGCTCGTGCTCGCTGCTCGACGAAGCCGGCGTGGAGACCACCTGGTCGATGGTGACGGGCGCGCCCGCAGCGCCGCCCGCGCCGCCGGCACCCGCAGCGCCGCCCGTGGCGCTGCCTGCCGCGCCGCCCGTGGCGCTGCCTGCCGCGCCGCCCGTGGCATTGCCAGCCGCGCCGCCGGCGGACGAGCCGCAGCCCGCCGAAAAGAGCATCGCAACCAGCGCAAGGACTGTCGAGTTCGTGTTCAGCCGCATGGGACACCTCCGCGGCGACGCCGCACCAGAGAACTAGCTGTGCCGGGCCCCCGCCGTCGCCGGCATTCGTGCTCTTCAGCATGCCGATCGTGCTCCGCTTCGCGCTACGCTGGGCTCATGCCGAGCCGAACGCTTCGCGTGGCCGCCGTCCAGGTCCAGAGCGACAACGGCCGCATTGCCGACAACCTCGCGCGCGCGGAGAAGCTGGTGGACAAAGCCGCTGAACGAGGCGCGGAGCTCGTGCTGTGCCCGGAATTTCTCGCCGCAGGTTACGTCTACGACGAGTCCATCTGGAAGTCCGCCGAGCCCCGCGGCGGCCCGACCGAGCAGTTTCTCACACGCCTCGCCTCGAAGCACGGCATCCACGTCGGCGCCAGCTATCTCGAAGCGGAAGGCGACGACTTCTGGAACACGTTCGCGCTCGCCGCGCCGGACGGATCGATCGCCGGGCGAGTCCGCAAGGAGTCGTTGCCGGCGTTCGAGGGCTGGTACTTCAAGAGCTGCACGGAGCCGAAGACGATCGACACCGAGCTCGGACGCATCGCGGTCGGCATCTGCCAGGACAACCACACAGCGCGCTTCCTCCGCCGCATCGCCGACGAATCGCCCGACCTGATCCTGATGCCGCACTCGGCGCCGTGTGCTCCGTTCATCGCGCGCATGCTGCGCGAGAACCTGCGCGAGGTCGGAGCGTTCTACGCGCGAGCGCTGGGCATTCCCGTCGTGCTCGTCAACAAGGCCCACACCCCGACGCGCTCGCCCATTCCGGGCATTCCCGGGCTCCGCATGCCGTTCAGGTTCCCGGGCCTGTCGTCGATCATCAACTCGGACGGAAACGTCGCAGCGCGTCTCCCGAACGGCGAGGATGCGCTGGTCGCCGACGTCACGCTCGACCCGGCCCGCAAGCGCCGCCCGGAGATCCCGCGCGGCTACTGGTCTCGGCGCCCCACGCGCTTCTCCCGCGTCGCCGGCGCCGTGCTGATCGTCATGGAGCGACTTGGCAAGCGCGCGTATGCGAAGAACCCGGCGCGCAGCATCGCCGCCCAAGCCGTCGCAAAGCAAGCGGAGCAGAAATCGACCTCTGCCAACCTCCGCCACGCGTGCTAGGTATCGCGCGTCATGTTCCAGGTCGGCAGGCGCACCGTGGCGTACGCGCTCGGCGCGCTCGTATGCACCGCCTGCCACCACGACAAGAACGCCGCCCAGGTCAAGCACACGCTGCTCGCCGGCGACCCGGCGGTCGAGTTCCACGCGTCGCAGCCGATGGTGGTCGACCTGCACATACGGCTTTCGCACGCGGGCACGGCGCACGTGACGATCCCGTCCGATCCAGGCGCGCGCCCGGGCAAGGACCCTGCGCCGGGCACCCAGCTGACCGTGCGGTTGCGCGGACTGCTACCCGGCCGTGCCTACACCGCGCGGGTGACAGCCCGCGACGGCAACGGCGGCACCGACAGCACCGACGTGAAGTTCACGACCCGCCCGCCGCCTCCGGATTTCATCCCGTGGTTCAAGCCCACGGTCCACGGCAAGCCGTCGCCGGATTTCCGCATCTTCGATCTGTCGGAAAATCCGCTGATCACCAAGGGCGCCATCTACGCGATCGCGCCGGACGGCAAGACCCGCTTCTTCATCCCGCGGCATGCGAAGACGAAGATCATTCCGGCCGTGCCCGCCGGCATCAAGCTTCTGGACGACGGCACGCTGCTGTTCGTGCAGGACAACCACGCCTTCATCGTGGACGAGCTGGGCAAGGTGCTGATGGACATCCCGGCGAAGAAGCTGGGCGTTCCCGGCTTCCACCACGACATCATCGAGCTGCCCAACGGCAACTTCATGGCGCTCAGCTACGTCTTCAGCGACTACTTCTACAAGTTCGACAACAAGGAGCACCACATCGCCGGCGACTTGATCGTGGAGTTCAACCGCGCGGGAAAGGTGCTCTGGACCTGGGACGCCCTGAAGCACCTGGACCCACTGCGCGTGCGCGACGGATTCATCTCGCCGCTGCCCGTCATCGACCCTGCCAACGGCAAGAAGAGCAACGACTGGTCGCACGGCAACACCCTCCTCTACGAGCCCAAGGACGACTCCGTTCTCCTGAGCCTCAGGCACCAGGACTGGATCCTCAAGATCGATCACAAGACCGGCAAGGTGCTGTGGAAGCTCGGCGAGGACGGCGACTTCAAGCTGGTCGGAGGCGGGCGATGGTTCTTCCACCAGCATTCGCCCGAGCTCGAGCCCGACGGCTCGATCCTCATGTACGACAACGGCGCCGGCAATCCGCACATCCCGATCAAGGACTGGCGATCGCGGCCGCTGACCGTCAAGATCGACGAGAAGCAGATGACGGCACGCATCGTCTGGAAGGACGAGAAGCGCCGCTACATGGTGCTGATCGCGGGCGACGCAGACCATCTGGAAAACGGCGACATCAACGTGCTCGACAGCTTCATCATGCTGATCCCCGGAAAGTTCCAGCCCACATACCCCCGCATCCGGGAAGTGAACCCGAAGACATTGAACTGGGTGTGGTCGGTCGATCTGCCCGAGAGCACCTTCGCCTACCGCTGCATCTGCTCGCCGCGGCTGCCCGGGGAGCACCGCTAGATGGCGAAGGAGATGGACGAGTCCGCGACGCATCGCCTATCGTCCCCGGTCTCATGGATTTGATCGGGCTCGGGTTCGGCCGCACGGGCACCCTGTCGCTCAAGCTCGCGCTCGAGCGGCTTGGCTTCGGTCCTTGCCACCACATGCTCGAGATGTTCCGCCATCCGGAACAGGCGCCCACGTTCCTGGCGGCGGCGGAGGGCGAGAGCGTCGACTGGCCGGCGTTCTTCCAGAGCTACCGCTCCGCCGTCGACTGGCCGTCGGTGTACTTCTGGCGCGAGCTTCTCGACGCGTTTCCGGACGCTCGCGGCATCCTCACGACGCGCGACGACGACTCCTGGTACTCGAGCATGCTGCACACCATCTTCCACGCGCTCGGCGGGCCCGAGCCGACGCATCCGGTGGCGCCGGGCAGCGTGCTGGCCATGAACCGCCGGATCGTCGCGCAGAGGACCTTCGACTGGCGGTTCTCCGATCGCGACCACGTCGTCTCGGTGCACCACGCCCACGTTGCCGCGGTGAAGGCCGCGCTGCCTGCGGATCGGCTGCTGGTCTTCAACGTGCGGGATGGCTGGGAGCCGCTGTGCCGTTTCCTCGGAGTCGAGGCGCCGGACGAGCCGTTCCCGCGCTCGAACTCGACGGAAGAATTCCTGGCGCGACTGCCCCAGGTCGAGGACCGCTGAGCGGCTACAGGGCGCGCTGCATCAGATAGCGCTGGCTTTCGTCGACCCAGTACAGGTCGCTGCCGTCGATGCAGAAGGCGTCGACGGTTCTCGCATTGGGGGCGTGATTGGTGAGCGCGCCGCCGGCCAGCTCCCGCGACAGGAGCGCGCTGTGCTTGACGCTGCCCCCGCGTCCCCGTGCCCACCAGATCTGATCGCCGTGGATCGCGAACTCCTTGACGATGCCGTCGAGCTTGCCGTGCTGCTCGGGCGCGCCGCCTGTAACGGGCGCCGACTCGAGCGTGCCGTCCCTGGCTACCCACCACACCTTGCT
Organism: uncultured delta proteobacterium; assembly: GCA_963826085.1. Taxonomy (GTDB): domain Bacteria; phylum Myxococcota_A; class Polyangia; order Polyangiales; family Polyangiaceae; genus CAWDXG01. The sequence goes on from CAWGVN010000001.1 coordinate 3,016,617, forward strand.
GTCCGCGATGGCGACGCCGTGCTTCGCGACCGCGTCGTGGCCCAGCTCCACGCCCTTGTCGGCATCGAGATCACGCACCTCCACCTTTCCGTCCGCATCTATCCACGCGATCGTTCCGCCCGAAACGGCGAGCGTCCTGGCGACCACGCCGGAAATCACCAGCTGCACCTTTCCACCCGCACACGCTACGCGTTCCACGCCGTTGATGTCGGCGAAGTAGAGCATGTGCGAGTCCAGCGCGAAGCCGGTGCTGGTGTAGGTTCGTATCTTCGCCAGCGTCTCCACTTTTCCTGCTGGCGTGACGCGCAGCACCTCTGGGTCCAGCTCTACGTAGATGGCGTCGTCGTCGGCGCGCATCGCGACGGCGTTGTGGCTTTCCATCTTCCAGATCTGCCGCAGAGGGTCGCTGCCGTTCGCCAGAAACACCGCATCGACGAAGCCGAGGGCAATCGCGTGACCCGTCGGCGCGACGAGCAGGGGATGGGTAAAGTCGGTGTAGGTCAACACGCGACGAGGCGGCTTGTCGCCGGCTAGACAGCTGCCGACAACCTGCTGCGTGGGCTTGTAGTCGCCTTTGGGCGCGTCGAGCTCGACGTAGTTCCTCTTGGCATCCAGCTCGGTGCGGTAGACGCGCCGGATACGTCCCGGTTGCCCGTCGTCGTCGATCACCGTCAGGCCGACGAGGTCCTTGACGCCAATGGGCTTGAACGTCCCCGCGGCGAAACGCGCCTGGTCCTTGACGCCGGGCGGTCCCTGGCCGTCGAAGTCGTAGGCTTGGACGCCGCCCGGGAAGTGCGAGACCTGCGCCAGACACTTTCCCTTGGGGGTGGCGACGGGGACGTACTGTTGCGAGGTGTCCGGAGGCGTCTCCCGGAGCACGAGCACGAACGCAACCACGAGCGTGCCCAGCCCCGCGATGATCGGCGCGCCGAGTGCCGCACCCAACACCAGGAGCTTCGCGTACAGGGAAGTCGAGCCCGCCGCCTCCGCGCGTGCCCGCACCGCCTGCTCGTAGCCGCCGAGCACGACCTGCTGCTCGGACCAGCTGCGTTGCATCGCCGCCTGGGACACCACGTTGTCCGCGCCGCAGAAGCCGCAGCGCGCGACGGCGCTCCCGGGCCGCGACCACAGGTCGCCGCCGCAGACGCGACAGCGCGCGGGCCGTCCCTGCGCGGCCGGCGGCTGCGCGGCGCAAGCGAGCTCCAGCGCCGCGCGCGATCTCCGCATCCACCACCAGCCAAACGCGCCCGACGCCAGCACTACGAGCAGCGGACCGAAACCCATGACGATGAGAATCGATATCGGCATCGCGTCGCGGACGGCCGTGCACGTCGCTGCAGAGAGCGCGAACGGCAGCGCCACGGTTGCGAGCAGCGCGAAGTACAGCACCATGGAGCAGCCCATGCGGTTCAGCGTGCGCTGCTGGAACGTCGAGAGCTGACGCCGCCGCGCTTCGAGCCTGCCGAGCACCGCACCCGCCGCGCGCAGGCTCGCCGCCACGTCCGGAGGCGGCGGCCCCACATACGAGCAGTATGCGCAGTCCAGATGATCCGGATTCGCCGCGCTCACCGGAGTCGGCGCACCGCACTGTGGACAACGGGCAGCGAGCATCTGCTGGCTATTAGCCGTTAGCTGTCGGCTGTTAGCTACAAGCTATTCGCCGCGGCCACGGCCGATGGCGCCTCCTGATGTGGCAAAATGCCACGATTTTCTGGTATTTTGTGGCGATCTCGCCGCAGGCATCGGGTTTCGCGGGTCTGTGCGACACTCGCGCGAGACGAGCATGGCGCTTCCAATCCCGTCGCTTCCGTCGATCCGCTTCCTCGGCCGCCGGCTGGTTCCGCTGCGGCGCAGGACCGAGCCCGGCGCGCCGCCCGGCACGCTCACGCCGAACCCGGACGCGCCGAAGGCGACCGTCCGCGTCATGGCGTACAGCGAGGCGGAGCTGGTTGAAGCGGCGCTCGACGACGCGGAGGAGCTCCGCGATCACCTCGCACGCTGGCCGGTGACGTGGGTCGACGTGGACGGGCTCGGCGACGTGAAGCAGGTCCAGGCGATCGCCGAAGTGCTCGGCCTGCACCCGCTGGCGCTGGAAGACGTGTTCAGCAACTACCAGCGCTCCAAGGTGGAGCAGTACGAGGACTACAAGTTCATCGTAGTGCGCATGGCCGATCTGGAGGACGGCCAGCTCGCCACGGAGCAGCTGAGCCTGTTCCTGTCGCCGAAGTTCGTCGCCACCTTCCAGGAGAGGCCCGGCGGCGACTGCCTGGGACCGATCCGCGAGCGACTGAGACAGGCGCGCGGGCGCATCCGCAGCGCCGGCACGGACTACCTGGCGTACGCGCTGGTCGACGCCGTCATCGATCACTACTTTCCGTTGGTCGAGAGCTACGGCGACGAGCTCGAAAAGCTCGAGGTGGAGGTGCTCGCAGAGCCCAGCAAGACCACGCCGCAGCGCATCCTCGGCGCGCGGCACGATCTGATGCAGTTCCGCCGCGCGGTTTGGCCGCTGCGCGAGGCGCTCAACGCGCTCCAGCACGACGAGACCGCTCTCATCACCCCGGAAACTCGCGTCTACCTGCGCGATTGCTACGATCACACGATCCAGCTCATCGACATGATCGAGACGTATCGCGAGATCGGCAACGGGCTGATGGACGTGTACCTGTCCAGCGTGTCGAACCGCATGAACGAGATCATGAAACTCCTGACGGTGATCGCGACGATCTTCATCCCGCTCACGTTCGTGACGAGCCTGTACGGGATGAACTTCGACCGCGCGAAGTCGCCCTGGAATATGCCCGAGCTCGGCTGGCGCTACGGGTATCCCGCGGCGTGGGTGGTGATGATCCTCGTCGCGGTCGGTCTGCTGTTCTACTTCCGGCACAAGGGCTGGCTGTCGGGCGACGATTCGCCGCGCATCGAGGACGCCGGTCGGCGGGACAAGTAGCTCCAGCAAGCGCGGCTACCCGCTGCGACCGGCCTGACCGACGCAGTCGCCAACGGCTTTCGCTCGGCGCACATCTGATCTATGCCCGGCGGCCGACGATGGAATATCTGATCTACGCGGCCCCCCTGTGCGGCCTGGCAGCCCTGCTCTTCGCGTACTGGAAGGCGTCCTGGGTCAACAAGCAGGATCCGGGTACCGAAGAGATGCAGAGCATCGCGGAGCTCATCCGCGAAGGCGCGATGGCGTTTCTGGCGCGCGAGTACCGCGTGCTGGCCGGCTTCGTGGTGATCGTCGCGGGGCTTCTGGCTCTCGCGAACATGAAGGACGCGCCGGGGCACAGCCCGCTCATCGCGATGTCGTTCGTGGTGGGCGCGTGCGCTTCCGGCCTGGCCGGCTTCTTCGGCATGCGCGTGGCGACGGCGGCCAACGTGCGCACCACTGCCGCAGCGCGCACCGGTCTGCCGGCGGCGCTCGCCGTCGCGTTCTCGGGCGGCTCGGTGATGGGCATGAGCGTGGTCGGCCTGGCGCTGGTGGGCCTGGGCGGGCTGTACCTCCTGTACACGCTGGTGCTCTGGCCGGGCGCAAGCGGCGTGGTCACGTCCATCAACGTCATCACCGGATTTTCGATGGGCGCCTCGTCCATCGCCCTGTTCGCACGCGTGGGCGGCGGCATCTACACCAAGGCCGCCGATGTGGGGGCGGATCTCGTCGGCAAGGTCGAGAGCGGTCTGCCCGAAGACGACCCGCGCAATCCCGCCGTCATCGCCGACAACGTCGGCGACAACGTCGGCGACGTGGCCGGCATGGGCGCCGATCTGTTCGAGTCGTACGTGGGCGCCATCGTCGGCGCGATGGTGCTCGGGCTCGGCTCCGACGCGATCGCGAAAGGCCACTTCGGCCCGGTGACGCTGCCGCTGGTGATCGCCGCGGGCGGCATCCTGTGCTCGATTCTCGGCACGTTCGTGGTGCGCACCAAGGAGGGCGGCAACCCGCAGACCGCGCTCGACACCGGCGCGTTCGGCGCAGCCGGCGTGATGGCCATCGCGACCTTCGTGCTGGCGAAGATGCTGTGGCCCGCGGGCGGCACCGAGATGGCCGGACAACACGTCACCTGGCTGAACGTCGGCGTCGCAACCGTGATCGGTCTGGCCACCGGCGTCGCGGTCGGGCTGATCACCAGCTACTACTGCTCGCTCGGCAAGGGCCCGGTCAACAGCGTCGCCGAGCAGTCGAAGACGGGTCACGCCACGAACATCATCGCGGGCATCGGCCTCGGCATGCAGTCCACGGCGATACCGATCCTGTGCATCGCCGCCGGCGTGGTCGGCAGCGCCTACGTGGCGGGGCTCTACGGCGTCGCGATCGCCGCGCTCGGCATGCTCTCCACCACCGGCATCCAGCTCGCCGTCGACGCCTACGGTCCCATCGCAGACAACGCCGGCGGCATCGCCGAGATGAGCCACCAGAAGCCCGAGGTGCGCGAGCGCACAGACAAGCTCGACGCGGTCGGCAACACCACGGCGGCTATCGGCAAGGGCTTCGCGATCGGCTCGGCCGCGCTGACGGCCCTCGCGCTGTTCGCGGCCTTCGCGCAGCAGGCGCACATCACGGGCATCGACATCTCCAAGCCGCTGGTGATGGCCGGTGTGTTCGTCGGCGGCATGCTGCCGTTCCTGTTCTCCAGCATGGCGATGAGCGCCGTCGGCGAGGCGGCGATGGACATGATCGAAGAAGTGCGGCGGCAGTTCCGCGAGATCCCGGGGCTGCTCGAGGGCAAGGCCAAACCGGACACGGCGCGCTGCGTGGACATCTCGACCAAGGCAGCCATCAAGCGCATGCTCGCGCCGGGCGCGCTGGCCGTGGTCACGCCGGTGGTGGTCGGGTTTGCCGTCGGTCCGGAGGCGCTGGGCGGGCTGCTCGCGGGCGTGACGGTGAGCGGCGTCCTGCTCGCCATCTTCATGAGCAACGCCGGAGGCGCCTGGGACAACGCGAAGAAGTCGTTCGAGGGCGAAGGCTTCAAGATGCGCGACGGCAGCCTGCATCCCAAGGGCAGTGACGCGCACAAAGCCGCCGTGGTCGGCGACACCGTCGGCGACCCCTTCAAGGACACCGCCGGCCCGTCGCTGAACATCCTCGTCAAGCTGATGAGCGTCGTGTCGCTCGTGATCGCGCCGCTGATCGCTCTCACGCGCTGAGCGACGTCGCTTTGCGGCGCTTCACGAGGGGCAACACGAAGGGCCGAAGGGCCGAAGGTTTGTTTTTTGGGGTCGAGGGGTGGAGCGGCGGTGTGCCGGTAATCCAGCGGGTGGGGCGCCAGCGGTGTGCCTCCACGACCACGATGTGGGTGTACGACGACAATGCCGCGCAGGTGGTTGCGACTGCCGCGCCACAATTTGCCCGTATTCCGTCGCCGGACGGGGCCGGGCACGGGGATTGCTCAGGGCACGCCGCGATGAATCGGAGCGTTGGTATTCGCCTGGCAGCCGCCGTTGCGACGGTGCTCGCGCTCGCTCTATGTGCGGGCAACGCCGCAGCACAGGACGCGCCGGCACAGAAGGATGCCAACGTTGCCACACAAGACGCGGCGGCACGGAAAGACGTCTGGTCCAGGCCGCTGGCCGTGGAAGGCGTGCTCGGGTTCGGAACGCCGGTCGGCTACGCCGGCGTGATGCTCGAGTACAGTCCGCACCCGCGTTTCATCGCGTCTGTCGGCGCCGGCATCGGCGGCGGCACGGAGAACACCGACTGTCTGAAGAGCGGCTACTCGGGCGTCTGCGAGGGCCCGTTCAGCGACCGCGTCCAGCTCGCTGCGATGGGCCGGGTGCGCCTGTTCTGGGTTGGCTCCACCGCCATGACCGTGGGAGCGGGTGCTTCCGGCGGGGGCTACAGCTGGGACGAATTCACGACGGACGAGCCCGCGCACAAGAGCGCCGACCGGGCGTACTGGGCCAACGTGGAAGTCGGAGGCGAGCACCGGGCACAGTCCGGGTTTTCCGCGCGCTGGTTCGTCGGGCTCGCCGACATGCTGAACCCGGGGGCCCTCCACTGCATCGACACCGGCATCAACCCGGAACACTGCCCGACCGTGCACAAGGACAGCGGACATTGGCTCGTCTACTTCGGCGGCGGCGTGGGCTGGGCGTTCTGAGCAAGGCGCTGCCCAGCCGGTAGCCCGAACGGTTACGCCGTGCTACCCGCGTTCGATGCTTGCTTGTCGGGGGATGGTTGTCGCGCTGCTGCTTTCGCTTGCCGGGTGCGGACGAAGCGGGCTCTTCGTGTTGTCGGGGTCGGGGGGAACGGGCGGGTCCGGCGCATCTGGCGGGTCCGGCGGGGCCGCGGGGTCCGGCGGACTCGACCCGCACGCGCCGCGTCTCATCGCACCGCTTTCGACGAGCACGGTGACGTCGCACACCCCAACGCTGCGCTGGGTCCCAAACAGCAGCGCGACCGTCATCGTCGACATCTATCGCGATCGCGCCCTGGGGCACCTCGAGCAGACGATGGCGGCGGACGACGGTCACACCGTGCCCGGCACGCCTCTCGACCCAGGCGTCCACTTCTGGCGTGTGCGCAAGGACGGCCATTCCAGCGCCGTGTGGGAGCTGTTCGTGGGCGCGCGCTCGGCCGCAACGGACACGTCGTGGGGCTCGACGCTGGACGTCAATGGCGACGGATACAGGGACGTAGCGGTCGACGCGGTGTCCGAGAGCTCGCAGACCGGCGCCGTCCACGTCTACGAGGGAGGGCCGTCGGGGCTTTCGACCACACCCTCCGCCACACTTCCCGGCCCCGGCTCACCGCAGATCTTCTCGTATGTCGCGAACGCGGGCGACTTGAACGGCGACGGCTTCGCGGACCTGGTCGTCGGCGCACCGGTCATGCCCAAGAGCGGGGCTGTGGGTCGCGCCTACGTCTACTTCGGCAGCGCGACCGGCATCAAGGCGCACCCCATGATTCTGTCCGCGCACGATCCAGAGACCCGGTTCGGTGGCGCCGTCGCGGGCGTCGGCGACGTGAACGGCGACGGCTACGGCGATCTGCTGGTCGGCGCTGACTACGAGGATTCGCATCAGGGTCGGGCCTACCTCTACTTCGGCGGACCGCACGGACCGGGGCACCCGGTGACGCTCGTCCCGCCCAAGCCGTCACCCGGAATACCCGCAAGGTTCGGCGGCGCGGTCGCCGGCGCCGGTGATGTCGACGGCGACGGCCTCGACGACTTCATCGTCGCCGCGCCCGATCAGGGCGACTGGGGCGAAGTGTACCTGTATCGCGGCAGCACGAACGGCGGCACGCCCACGATCGCGACCGAGCTCACGACCGCCACGACCGGCGAGGACCCGCTCGTGACCGACTCCACGTTTGGCGGGGTCGTCGCATGCGCGGGCGACGTGAACGGCGACGGCTACGCCAACGTCCTGGTCACCGTGGGCTGGACCAACGACCGTCGCAGCGGCAATGTCGACGTGGCGAGCAATGACGGACGGGTCTACGTCTACCTGGGCGGCCCCTCCGGACTGCCCGTCGTTCCCGCCACGGAAATCGAAGGCCCCGGCACCTACGCATTCGGCAGCCAGGCCGCCAGCGCAGGCAACGTCGACGGCGATGGCTACTCCGACATCGCTATCGGCGCATTCGGCGACGGCCACACCGCGAGCGTGATGGGCAACGCGTTCGTGTATCGCGGAGGCCCCTTCGGAGTCGCGCCGGACCCCGCCGTCCAGCTCGACGGGCCCGACGGACAGGGCGGCTTCTTCGGCGTGGTTTCCACGAGCTCCGGCGACCTGGACGGCGACGGATTTGCCGACCTCGTGGTCGCCGCCTACGAAGCCGTCGACACTGCCGGGCGCGTGTACGTCTTTCCCGGATCGACAACCGGGGTCGCGAAGGCGCCCTCCACAACGCTTACCGGTCCACAGGGAAGCAATTTCGGCGCGACGCTCGCGCTTTCCGGCGCTCTACGAAGGGCAACACCAAGGGCCGAAGGGCCGAAGGTTCTTCTGGGGTCGAGGGGTGGGGCGGCGTTCGGCGGCTAATCCAGCGGGTGTGCGACGCACGGCGGAGGGCTCGACATGCGGGGCGAACCGCACGATATACGTGCCGCCATGAGCCGTCTGTTTTCACCGCTGAAGCTAAGGGGGGTCGAACTCAAGAACCGCGTTTTCGTCTCGCCGATGTGCCAGTACTCGAGCGAGGACGGGATGCCGACGGACTGGCATTTCGTACATCTTGGCAGCCGCGCGGTAGGCGGCGCCGCACTGGTCATGGTGGAAGCGACGGCCGTGTCGCCGGAGGGGCGCATCTCGCCGAGGGATTCCGGAATCTGGTCGGACGCGCACGCCGAGGCGTTCGCGCGCATCACGCGGTTCATCGCGGAGCAGGGCGCGGCTCCCGGCATCCAGCTGGCACACGCTGGGCGCAAGGCCTCGACCGATGTGCCGTGGCGCGGCGGGGGCGAAGTCACGGACGAGAACGGCGGCTGGGAACCGGTCGCGCCGAGCGCCGTGGCGTTCAACAACAAGACGCGCCTGCCGCGCGCGCTCGCGGTCGAGGAGATCGAGCAGATCGTCGGGGACTTCGTAACGGCAACGAGACGCGCGCTCGCGGCGGGCTTTTCGGTGGTCGAGCTGCACGCGGCGCACGGCTACCTGATGCACGAGTTCCTGTCGCCGCTGTCGAACCAACGCACCGACGACTACGGCGGCAGCTTGGAAAACCGCATGCGCTTTCCGCTCGCCGTGGCGCGCGCGGTGCGACAAGCGTGGCCGGACGAGCTGCCGCTGTTCGTGCGCATCTCGGCCAGCGATTGGGTCGACGGCGGCTGGGACGTCGAACAGTCGGTCGAGCTCGCGCGCCGGTTGAAGGACCTCGGCGTGGATCTGATCGACTGCTCCAGCGGCGGCGCGGTTGCCGGCGCGCACATCCCGGTGGGTCCGGGCTACCAGGTACCGCTGTCGCAGAAGGTGCGCGAACAAGCCGGAATCGCGACGGGCGCGGTGGGAATGATCACCGCGCCGGTGCAAGCCGAGCAGATCGTCGCTACCGGCCAGGCCGACGCCGTGTTGCTGGCCCGCGAGCTGCTGCGAAATCCCTACTGGCCGCTTTCGGCTGCTCACGAACTCGGAGCGGATGTGCAGTGGCCCGATCAGTACCTCAGGGCAAAGCGTTGACGGAACCCGGTCGCGACAGAGCCAGCTCGCACGGTTCGTCGGATCCCTATTCCAGAGGGCAGCCGGGTGATCCAGTATCCCGCCAGGTGTTCGTGAGGAGCCTTTCGAGACACGAGCAAGCCGCAGGCAGGAGCGCGGCATGAACCTCGACATGAGCCAGTGGCTCGACCTGCATCCGCACCGCGGCATCGCGACGTTCGGCGGCTTCGGCGTCGTACTGGCGCTGCTGCTCATCATCGCGCTGCGCGTGCTCCTGCCGAAGAGCGACCGCCAGAAGATCCGCGCTCCCGCGTGGCTTCTCGCGTTGCACCTGTTCATCGTCGGCATGCGCGCGCTGGTCCCCGCCGCGTCGAGCTCGCAGAAGACTCTCGGCGTCGCCGCGATCTTCCTTCTGCTGGCTTGCCTGGCGCGCGGCGGCTTCTTGCTCGTGGTCGACTGGTTTCTCGGCAAGCGCCGGGCGCGGCCCCTGTCGAAGATCTTCCGCGACATCATCCAGGTCTTCGTCTACATCGGCGTGGCGCTGCTCACGCTGCGCGCCATGGGCGTGGCGCCTGGCTCGCTGCTCACGACCTCCGCGCTGCTCACCGCCGTTATCGGTCTCTCGCTCCAGGAAACGCTCGGCAATCTGTTCGCCGGGCTGGCGATCCAGGCGCAGCATCCCTTCTCCGTCGGCGATTGGGTGCAGTTCGAGTCGGACGAGTCCTGCATTGGCCGGGTCACCGAGATCAACTGGCGCGCGACCAAGGTGCTGACCGAGGAGATGGTGGAGGTCATCGTGCCGAACGGCACGCTGGCCAAGGCCCATATCAAGAACTTCACCCAGCCGACGCTGGTCAGCCGCCGCAGCGCCGTCGTGTCGGGGCCCTACGAGGCGCCGCCCGGCAAGGTCGAGGACGCGCTGCTCGATGCCATCCGCGGCGCCAGGGGCGTGCTTCCGGATCCGCCCCCGCGCGTGCTCCTGAAGAACTTCGGCGACAGCGGCATCGACTACCACCTGCAGTACTTCATCGACGAGTTCGAGCGACGGAACGAGATCGACGCGCGGGTCCGCTCGCGCATCTGGTACGCGTTCCAGCGCGCGGGTATCAGCATTCCGTTCCCGATCCGCGACGTGCGCACGACCGACGCCGCGAAGGTCGCCGCGGAGCTCCAGAAGGAGGAGCTACGCGAGCGCGAGGCGGCGCTGCACCACGTGGATTTCCTCGACGCCCTGCCGGACTCGACGCTGAACGAACTGGCCGTAAGGTCCGAGGTGCGCCTGTACTCCCTGGGCGAGGACGTGATCCGCCAGGGCGAGAGCGGCGACGAGCTGTTCATCGTGCTCCGCGGCGAAGCCAGGGTGCTGGTCGCGCGCAACGGCCGCGAGCCGGACGAGGTCGCGCGGCTGGAATCCGGGAAGTTCTTCGGCGAGATGTCGCTGCTCACCGGCGAGAAGCGCACCGCAACAGTGCGCGCCGGTCATCGCCTGGAGCTGCTCGTGGTCGGACACGACGCCTTCAGTCGCGTCCTGGCAAGCGCACCGGAGCTGGCGGAACGCATCAGCGGCGTGCTCGCGCGGCGTCAGGCCCAGCTGGACGAGCACGAAGCGGCCGACACCGAGGTCGCCAAGGAGCCGGTCACGCACCGCGATCGCGTGCTGCTGAGCCGGATCAAGTCGCTGTTTTCGCTGTAGCCGACAGCTCGTCACTCGGGCGCTGGTCGACGATCCAACTACTTGAACAGGCCCATCTCGGTCTGGCGCTTCGTCAGCTCCGCGATCTCGTCGGCGTAGTCGTCGATCTTCTTGTCGAACGCCACGGCAACCTTGTGACCCCACACCTCGCGGGGCCCGGTACGCTTCTCGGAACGGACGATCTTGCCCTCGGCAACGCGTGCTTCGTGGCCGTCGCCGGAAAGGTACAGCTCCAGGTGCACTCGCGCGCCTTCCGGCAGCGGTTCCTGGACGAAGAGCAGCGCGCCCGAAGGGCTCACGTCGCGGATCAACGCGAGGTGCTTGTCGTCGGTCTTCACGTACGCCGGAATACAGGACAGCTTCCGGACCTCGCGCCTGCGTTCGGACTCGGGGGGCACGCTATCGCTCATGCGGCGCAGCGTACCAGAATCCCGGGGCGCCTTCACTCGGCCCGCGGGAGGGGCTTGCGGACCATCATGCCCCGGGCGATCGTCCGACCGTGCTGGAACAGTTCGCCAAAGAGGTATGGACCCTGGCACGCCCCCAGCGCTTCTGGGGCATCGAAACCGGGACGCGCATGACCCTGGTGCGGCTCGGCGACGGCAGCCTGTTCGTGCACTGCCCCGTCGCGCTCGATCCCGCGACGCGGGAAGCGGTCGACGCGCTCGGTCCCGTCAGGGCCGTCGTCGCGCCGAGCCTGTACCATCACCTGTACGTCGGCGACTGGATGTCCGCGTATCCGGAGGCGTCGTTCTGGGCGTGTCCGGGGCTGGAGCGCAAGCGCTCGGACCTCGAATTCAACGGCGTGCTGGGCGACGCGGCGCACCCGGCATGGGCGGGCGATATCGACCAGGCCTCGTTCACGGCGCGTTTCGAGCACGAGATCGTGTTCTTCCACGAAGGGACGAACACGCTGATCTGCGCAGACGCGCTGCTCAACCTGTCGGAGCACCCGTCGCGCGTCACGCGAGCGGCGGCGCGGCTCATGGGCAACAGCGCGCCCGGCAAGGGCTACCTGGAGTACATCGCAGTGCGCGACCGGAAGCTCGCGCGCCGCCAGGTCGACCGGATCCTCGAGTGGGACATCGACGGCGTGGTGCTCGCGCACGGCGGGCTGATCCACCACGGGGGTCAGCAGGCGGTGCGCGACGCGTACGCCTGGCTGTGACCCCGGTCGGCGGTACGCTCAGCCGCCCCCACCATCAGCGACTCCGCCGTCCACTGCCGAGGGCGTCGCGAAGGAGTCGACGAGGATGTCGTTGTTCTGGCGCGTGAACAGGTACATGGCCTGGTCCGGCACAACGACGCCGTTGTAGAGGTTCAATCCGAAGCTGCCCTGATCCCACAGGCGGTAGGGCTGGGCGGGATAGCCGTCCGGTCGAATGCGACAGTCCATCGCTTCGACTGGCGTAAACGATGGGTCGGACAGAAGGGCCTGTTCGATGAAGCCCGATGGATCGCTTCCCAGGGCGTTCGCTTCCCCGCCGCAGTACTTGTCGACCACCGTAGCGTCCGGCAGCGTGACCACGCCTCCGTCGGCGGTAGCGCCCGTCGGTACGTCGATCACCAAGAGGGAATCCGTACCAACGACCGCGAACTGCTTCTTTGCCGGGAGGTAGATGGCGTGCGGGCTGCCCACGTAGCCCTGGTGCGCGGCCGTGTACGCTTCGAGCGTCTGGCCCGTTGCCAGATCGATCTTCTCGAGGTCGAGGTACATGCCATTGTCGAAGAGGTACCAGACGTTGAGATTCGACAGCGGCGTTGCCGCCGACCATCCCGCCCGGGGCACCGGCACGATGCTTCCATTGCCGGTGACGGTAAAGGAACCGGCCACTGGCCCATCGACGCGCTGGCAGGTGGAGAGATCGTAGGCGCTGATCTGGTCGCCCGCCGCCGCGCTTTCCGCATAGAAGAGCTCGAGGCTGCCGGAGATGTTGCCGGCATTGTAGTAATTGTACGTGACGCCGCCGTCCACCGGGGCTACCGGGCTGGGCGAGAGCGTGCAGCCGGCGCCATTCGGGACGTACACCGGGTTGCGCGGATCGTCGACGATGGCGAGGGCATCGACTTCGTCGCCGACGTCGAGCCCGAGACCTGTCGCGTCCACGGCAAGGTGATTCGTACCGTCGCCATCGGAGTAGAAGATGTCCGCTTGATACGGGTTGTACTGGCTCGCCGCCTCGGCGTTGACTTCCGTGCCGGCAGCGCCGACGGACGTGGCATCGACCGAGAAGTAGACCCGCGTGACCGTGCCCGTATCGACGACGGCAAGGGCATCGACGTTGTCGCCCGAAGCCAGGCCGATCAGCCCGCAGCTGTAGACGACGTGGTTCTGCCCGTCGCGGTCCGAGGCGTAGATCGTGCACCCACGCTCGCCGGCCGCCGTCGACGCCACCGAGCTGCCCGCCGCACCGCTAGCGCCCGGATCGACCGAGAAATACGCCGTGCCCGCATTGGCTGGGGTCACGCCGATCTCGAGTGCGTCGAGGTTGTCGTCCACGAGCACCGCGCCGGCATCGCCAGCGTCCGTGCCGGCATCCGCGGCAGCATCGCCTCCCGCTTCCGCACCCGCGTCACTTCCGCCGGTGGCGGCGGGATGTTGCCCCAGGCCCACGGACAACCCCGTGGAGTACAGACCATCGAGACCCCCGAAACCCTCGACCTGGTCGATAACGACGCCTTCGGACTGGAACACGTCGCCGCGCTGCGCATTGGCGTTGGCGGCGACACGGATGTCGCCTCCGGCATACGCCACCGCATCCACCGAGAAGTAGTAGAAGGGATGCGCCGGCATGGGCTTTTTCACGCTGACTGCGTCGACATCGTCGAGAGGATCGAGACCGAGCTCCGACGGCTGGGCGACCAGCACGTTGCTTCCGGCACTGGGGTTGCTCGCCGCGGTCACCGATCCGTACACCGCGCTCTGCGGGCTCGTCTGCTGCGCGACGCCGCTTCCCGTTTGACCCATGGCGCCCGGCGCCACGGAGAAGAAGAGCGGGGGCGGTGGAGGCGCCGCTTCCGCTTCCGCTTCTGGCGCTGCTTCGACGACATCCTGCGAGGCGTCGAGGACATCGGGGCCCGCGTCCATACCCGCGCCGCCGCCAGTGCCCGCCGCGCCGGCACCGCCTTCGTAGGCACCTCCGGTGCCGCCGACCGGTTTCTTCCTGGCGGTGTCGTTGCTGCAGGCGGCCGCGAGCGAGAGCCCGCAGGCCAACACCAAGGAAATCGAAAGCCATCGTGACATGAGGTGGGCAGACTAGCCTCCCGACGGCCGGGGCGCGCCCCGAATAGCCTGGCGCCGCCCTCCTCTGGCAAGGGGCGACCTCTGCCACGGTGCGTAGTGGTTTAACCACTTGTGGAGCGGCGTACGCGGCGCGGGCCTTCGCATCGGTGACGTAACCAGCTGGAATCATTGGATCGGGCCGCTGGCACGCCGCTCGCTCTGTAGGATGGCCATGTCCAACCGGGTCCTGCACAGGCTGGCCGTTCTCGTGCGGTCGATGGGCGTGGGGGTGTTCGCGACCGCGACCGATCTGGGCGTGCTCGCGCTCCTGGTCAGCGGCCTGGGCTGGGCGCCGCGCGCGGCGAGCCTGCCGGCGCTGCTGCTCGGCATCGTGGTGCAGTTCCTCGGCAACAAGCTGCTGGCCTTCGACGACCGTCGTCCGGAGTGGCTGCGGCAGGGCGCGCAGTTCATGGCGGTCGAGGCCCTGGGGTTCGTCGCCAACCTGGTGCTCTTCGACCGCGCGATCGCGCTGACGCACCTGCCGTATCTGCCGGTCCGCTTGGCAACGACGTCGTTCGTCTACTTCGCCATCTGCCTTCCGCTCTGGACGCGGATCTTCCGCACCGGAGCGCGACCGCTGCAAGGAGGAGCATCATGATCCCGATCGCCGCACTAGCCGTTATCCTGTGCACGACCTGGACCGTCCTCGGCTTCGCGAATGTGGTCCGCATCGCGCGCCGTGCAAAGAGCCGGCGCATCCAGCCGTCGGCATCGCGCCCGCCGCTCTCTGTCCTGAAGCCGCTGTGCGGCGCAGACGCTGGGCTCGAGCAGAACCTGGAGAGCTTCTTCACCCAGAGCTACCCGGACTACGAGCTGGTGTTCGGCGTGCAGGATCCGCGTGACCCGGCCATCGCGATCGTCGAGCGGTTGCAGAAGCGCCACCCGCACGTGCGCGCGCAACTGGTCGTGCACACCGGAGGAAGCGGAATCAATCCCAAGGTCAAGAACCTGCGCGGCATGCTGCCCCACGCCGAGCACGATCTGATCGTGGTAAGCGACAGCAACGTGCACGCTCCCCAGCGCTACCTGGCGGAGATGGTCGACACGCTGCACAGCCGCGACAACGTCGGGCTCGTCACCAACCTGTTTGTGGGCGCGGGTGAGAACACGCTGGGCGCCGCGCTCGAGAACGTCCAGCTGAACGGCTTCTGCGCGGCGGGCGCGGCTCTGCCGACGGCGCTCGGCGATGCGCTGGTGGTCGGAAAATCGATGCTGCTGTCGCGATCGACGTTCGAGGCGCTCGGCGGCTTCGAGCGCGTGGCGGACGTGCTGGCCGAGGACTTCGTGATGGGCAAGATGTTCCAGCACGCGGGCTACGGCATCCGCATCGCACCCACAGTGCTCGAGAACGTCACTTCGAGCATGAGCATTTCCGCCTTCATGCAGCGTCACCTGCGCTGGAGCATGCTGCGCTGGCGGCTGCGTCCGGCCGCCTATCTGCTCGAGCCGCTGACGAGCCCGCTGGCGACGCTGCCCCTGGCTCTGCTCTGGTTGGGCCCTGCCGGTTTCGCTCTCACCCTCGGGCTGCTCGCGCTGCGCGACGTCGGCGGCTGGGTCGCACTCCGTGGCTTCCGGCGAGCCTGGATGCCGGCACTGCTCTCGCCGCTGCGCGAGCTCTGCGTCCTGTTCGTGTGGGCGCGCGCGCTGTTCAAGCGGCACATCGAGTGGCGCGGCCACCGCGTTCGCCTCGGCGCCGGGACGCTGCTCTTCGCCGCGGCGGACAAGTAGCCGCGGTCACAACACAGCAGAAGCCGGCTCTCCGACGCCTGCCGGCGCCAGGACCGCACGCACCCGCTCGAACTCGCTACGAAGCTCGGCTATCCGGCTCTTCGTCTTGTCGTCGTCGGGCGGTGTGTGGGACTTCTCCAGGAGCTCCGCAATCGCGGACATCGGCATTGCACCGATGTTGCCCGCCGCGCCCTTGATGGCGTGGGCCGCCTGGCAGACCTCTTCCACGTCGCGCGCGTTGTCCAGCCGGGCAAGCCTGACTCCCATGTCCTCCAGGAAGATCATCACCAGCTCCGCAATGATTTCGGTACCTGCCTCCTCGCGGAGCACGGCGAGGCGCCGCTCGTCCACGGGCGGGTCAGACGGGGGAGCGTCGCCCTCCGGACTGTCCGGCGCGGCTCCACCCGGCACGGCTACCTCGACCGGAACCGCCAACCACCGCTTCACCGTGCAGCGCAGCGCGCTGATCGAGAACGGTTTGGCGATGTAGTCGTCCATTTCCGCTTCCAGGCACCTGTCGCGGTCGCCGACCATGGCATTGGCCGTCAGGGCGATGATCGGCACGCGCGCGTCATGCCGCTCCTGTCTGCGGATCTCGCGGGTCGCCTCGAAGCCGTCGAGATCCGGCATCTGGCAATCCATGAGTACCAGGTCGTAGCCGCCTCCGAGAGCCGCCTGGACGGCCTCGGTGCCGGTGCCCACGGCATCCACCACGCAGTCGAGCTGCTCCAGCGTCCGCTTGACCAGCAGCTGGTTGAACTCGTTGTCCTCCGCGAGCAGAACGCGCCGCACGCTGCCCGCGCATCGCGGCACGGGCGACAGGCAGCGCGCCACCAGGGTGGTGCTGCTCTGTCGCCTCGCCGCCGCCTCCGAGCCGGGCGGGAGCTCGATGGCGAAGAAGAAGCGGCTGCCCCAGCCCGGAACGCTTTCCGCTCCCATGCTGCCGCCCATCAGCTCCACCAGACGGCGCGCGATGGCAAGCCCCAGGCCGGCACCGCCGTAGCGGCGCGAGAACGAGCTGTCGCCCTGTGCGAACGGCTCGAAGATGCGCGCAGCCTGTTCCGCGTCGAAGCCCGGTCCGGTGTCGCCGACCACGAAGCGCAGGCGCCGGGAACGCTCTTCCACCGCGACCGAGAGCTCGACCTTCCCGTGCGAGGTGAACTTGACGGCGTTGTCGAGCAGATTGCGGATCACCTGCTCCAACCGCACGGCGTCGCCGCGCACCCAACGCGGCACGCCGCGGCCGGTCTGCATCGACAGGTCGATGTCCCGGGCGCCCGCGACCGGCCTCAGCGCTCCCACGGCCGTGCGGATCGTCGTGTGCAGGTCGAAGTCGCGCACGTGGAGCTCGTGCTTCCCCGCGCCGATCTTCGAGTAGTCGAGCACGTCGTTGATGAGCCGCAGGAGCAGCTTGCCGGAGCGTTGGACGCTCTCGAGCAGCTCGCGTTGCTCCGGGTCCAGCCGCGTTTCGAGGAGCAGCTCGGTCGCGCCGATCACGCTCGTCATCGGCGTGCGCAGCTCGTGGCTCATGTTGGCGAGGAAGATGTCGCGGGGCTCGACTTCCGGCTTCTGACCGGGGCGGTCGGGCTTCGTCATGCGGCGCCCTTGTTCTGCTCGAGCGTCGCCAGACGGCGATAGAGCGTCGCGCGACCGATCCCGAGAAGCTTGGCGGCCTTGCCCACGCTGCCGCGGGTCACGCGCAGCGCCCGCTCGATCGCGCGGCGTTCGAGCTCGCGCAAGGGGACGATGCGATCGGGCCCTGCGTCGCCGCGCTCGGCGCGGCCGTCCCGGGAGTCCGGCGGCAGACTGGGCAGCGCCAGCGCCCGGATGTCCGGCGGCAGATCGGCCAGAGTGATCTCGTCGCCAACGCAGGAGAGCAGGCTGCGGTGGACCACGTTCTCCAGCTCACGCACGTTGCCAGGCCAGGAGTAGCGACCGAGAGCGTCCAGCGCCTCGGGGCTGACACGGGCCGCTTCGCGCCCGGCATCCGGACCGAGCTTGCGCAGGAAGTGGCCGACTAGCAGTGGAATGTCTCCGCCGCGCTCGCGAAGGGGTGGCAGCCAGAATCGGGTAGACCACGAGCCGGAAGTACAGGTCCTCGCGGAAGCGCCCGGCCTCGACCTCGGCTTTCAGGTCGCGGTTCGTCGCGCACAGGATGCGGACATCGACCGGGATCTCCGCCAGCCCGCCGACGCGGCGGATGGTCTTCTCCTGCAGCGTTCTGAGCAGGGCCGCCTGTGCGGACGGGCTCATTTCGCCGACTTCGTCCAGGAACAGGGTTCCGCCAGCAGCCTGTTCGAATCGTCCGCGGTGCGTCTGCGTGGCGCCCGTGAACGCACCGCGCTCGTGTCCGAACAGCTCCGATTCCTGCAGCGAGTCGGGGATGGCCGCGCAGTTGATTGCCACGAACGGGCCGCGGCGCCGGGGCCCGCCGGCGTGGATGGCTTGCGCAACGAGCTCCTTGCCGGTGCCGCTGCCTCCAGAGATGCATACGGCCACGTCGCTGCCGAGCACGCGTTCGACCTGGCGTGCCAGCTCCTGCATGGGCGGGCTCTGCCCCACGATCCCGTCGATGCCGTTCTTCTCGCTGAGCGCGTTCTCGAGCCGCCGCACGCTCATGAGCAGCTCGCGCCGCTCACGCGCTCGCCGGACGGCATGCACGAGCCGGTCGCGCTCGAGCGGCTTGGTCACGTAGTCGTAGGCGCCGGCGCGCATGGCCTCGACGGCGGTCTCCAGCTCGCGTTGGGCCGTGACGACGATCAACGGCAGGGCATCGTCACGCGCCTTGAGGTGTTGGAGCACCTTGAGACCCGGCACGTCGCCGAGCCCGAGGTCGACACAAGCCACGGCCGGCAGCTCGCTGTGGTCGTCGAGAACGGAGCGCCCGCAGTCGTATTCCGCGGTGCGGTATCCCTGCCGCTCCAACCAGAAACGCATCAAACGGCGGGCAGTCGGGTCGTCATCGATGATAGCCACCAGGCCCTGGTCGGCCGGCGAGCCCGTGTCTTTGCCGGGTGTCATCACAAGGACCAACGGCCGTGCCGGCTCGGAGTTAAGCGTCGTTTGCCTCGAACCGGGACAAGCGTCCCGACCGGAGACGCCTGGACCTGTTCCGGACCGGCCTGGCGGTGCCCCAGGCTCCCGAAACCGCTGGTGGATCGGGGCGCCCCGAGCGTGTAGCTTTGTCAGCCATGAAGCTCGAAACCACGACAATCCGCCGCCTGCGTGACGCCTTGCTCCAGAGTGGCCGGAGGCCCAGCGTCGTGCTGTCCACCGCCTACGAGACCCTGGCGCGCCAGGGCATGCTGAGCCCGGAAGAGAGCGCGGCACTCAATCGCGTGGACCCGCTCGCCGAGACGATGTTCCTGATGATGTCGGCCGACGGGAAGGTCGAGGACACCGAGAGGGACGCGGTGCGGGGCGCGATCCGCGGCTTGACCGACAACCTGCTGCGCAGCGGCACCATCAACGTGATGCTCGAGAACTACGAGAAGCGGCTGAGCGAGCAGGGCCGCGACGCGCGCTTGCAGGAGATCGCCGACGAGATCGCCGAGGAGCCGACGGAAGCGGAAGGCGCCTTTGCGCTGGCAGCGGCGGTGGCCCTCGCGGACGACGAGATCGCGGACGCCGAGAACGAGTTCATCAACCAGCTGGCCGAGTGGTTCGGGATCAGCGAGGACCGCGCGAACGAGATCCTCGACCAGCTCGATGAAGACCAGGACGAGGACGAGGGCGAGGACGAGTAGCTACGGGTTCCGCACGCAGCGGAAGCCCAGTCCGCCCACACGATAGGTGCGCTTCGAAGCGGCGCGCACCCACGGGTGCATCGAGTGGTTGCTGCGGTTCCAGCCGCCGCCTCTCAGCGAGCGGACGTAGCAGTCGCCGTGCAGGAGCGGGTGCGTCTGCGGGCTGGGATCGACCTGGGGCGCGGACGGATATTTGACGTAGCAGTCCGCCGTCCACTCCCAGACGTTGCCGCCGATCTCGTACAGGTCGCCCGCCGGCCAGTGATCGATGCCCTTCAGCGACTTCACCGGGCTGGTGCCGCCGCCGTAGCAGCCGACGTCGCCGGCCGGGTCGCTCTTCGGAGCGCCGCCGGGCGTGAAGTCGGCGTAGTGGTTGTCGCAGGTGGGGTCCGGCTCGTTACCCCACGGCCACGTGCGGCCGTCGCCGTGACCGGACGCCCACTCGAACTGCGCTTCCGTCGGCAGCGCCTGCCCGCGGCTCTCGCAGTACGCGGTCGCCTGCATCCAGTTGACCATGTTCACCGGGTGGTTGTCGCGGTGGTACT
Source organism: uncultured delta proteobacterium (assembly GCA_963826085.1). Classification (GTDB taxonomy): domain Bacteria; phylum Myxococcota_A; class Polyangia; order Polyangiales; family Polyangiaceae; genus CAWDXG01. The sequence goes on from CAWGVN010000001.1 coordinate 3,036,711, forward strand.
GGGGACGGTAGTTCGAGTTGATGTCGCGGAGCTGCGGGATGGTGCACTTGCCGGCCTGGACGCAGCGGCGATAGGCGGCGACCGTGACCTCGGTCTGGTCCATGCAGAAGGGATGCGTGAGCACCACCTTGTGCTTCTGGTCGAACGCGCCCGGCTTGCCGCGACCCATCATGAAGCCGCCGGGACCGGTTGCAGGGATGTAGACCTCGCCCTTCGGGCAGCTCGGCACGCAGCGACCGGACCCGCAACGCTCGATGCTGTTGCAGGCGGGGCTGCACGCCCTCTTCGCCGCGGAGCTCGCCGGGGGCTCCGGACGGGTCGCAGCGGCACCGGAGCCTGGGGGCTTGGGCGACCCACTCGCCTTGCGGCACCCGGGCTGCGACCACAGGAGCAGCAGAGCTGCGGCGAACGCGACACGAAACGTCATCGGACCGCGTCCCTGTGTGCCAGAGCTGCACTAGACGGCCCAGTTTCCTTGGGTCGGGGCGAGAGCCGCATACAACTGAAGCGGCCGGGCGCGCCCACGGTGCTGCCGCCGGTAGCGGCCGACAGCTGCTGGAGATGCTGGCGGAACGCGCGCTCGCGCGGCGCCTTGGTCTTGCCCTCGAAGAACATCGGGGTGTGGCCCAGGATGTGATACGGGCAAGCCTCGACCTCGCGCCGCCCATCCTTGAAGAAGCGCAGCTTCGCGAAGAAGCTGGTGCCGGTCCACGGGTAGTCGCGGTGCATCGCGAACACGAGATTGCCCAGGCTGTAGAAGGCCGGCCGCCCGTCGAACCAGCCCACGCCGAGCGGCACGTGCGGGTGATGACCAATGACCGCGTCCGCACCGGCGTCCATCACGGCGCGCACGAAGTCGCGCGTCCACTGCATCGGCACGTCCACGTATTCGCCACCGCCGTGGTAGCTGACCAGCACGAGGTCGTCCTCCCGGCGCGCGCGCGCCAGCGCCTTCTGGAGTCGGTCGAAGTGCGCCCAGGCGACGTAGAAGCGTCCCGGGTGCTTGTCGAAAGGCGGCTGGTTCCAGATCTGGGTGACCGCGAAAAGCGCGATCTTCCAGCCCTTTACGTGCAAAATGACCGGCTCGTATTGCTGCTCGGGCACCCGGCTGGCCCCCGCATGGCGCACACCTGCCCGGTCGAGGTTGTCCATGGTCTCGAACAGCGCCTTCTTGCCGTAGTCCCAGCAGTGGTTGTTCGCGATGGAAACGACGTCGATACCGGCGTGGGCCAGGACCTCCGCGCCGCCGGGCGGCCCCGTGAATTTCAGATGCTGGAAGGGCGACTGGGTCTCGCCGTGCTGATCGCTGAGCTGCGATTCGAGATTGACGAAGCGCAGATCGGCAGTCGCCATCAGCGGCGCGACGTCCGCAAACGGATTGTACGACGGGTCCTTCAAGATCTGCTGGCCGGCGCCGCGACCCAGGCTCACGTCGCCGCCTGCGAGAATCACGATCGAGTCGGCGCGGCGGGGCAGAGCGGCAGACGCCGCAGGCGACGCTTGCGCGGCCGGCTTTGCCGACGCCCGTGCGGGCGCAGGCGGGGCAGCGGACGGCTGTCCTTTGCGGGGCTTCTCCGACGAACGGCAGCTCGAAAGAACGGCTACGAGCAGCAGTGGCAGCAAGCGCCGGAGGCCGGAGAGGGCTATTGTCGTGGCCGGCACGCGAGCTGCCAGTGTTGCAGAAGAAGCGGCAGAAGGCCCGCCCGGAGGCCCCGGTCGAGAGTCGCGGCGGACTCGACGCCGGAGCCAATCGGCGCTAGTTCGCAGAACCGTGAAAATCGCTGTTGTCGGTACGGGGTACGTTGGACTGGTCGCAGCAACCTGCTTTGCCGACGCGGGCACGCACGTCACGTGCGTGGACGTGGACGAGGCCAAGCTGGAGCTGTTGCGCAAGGGGCAGGTGCCCTTCTTCGAGCCGCGGCTGGAAGAGCTCCTGGCGCGCAACTGGCCGGCGCGCCTGGCGTTCAGCTCCAACCTGGCCGAGTCCATCGACGGCCGCAAGGCGGTGTTCGTAGCGGTCGGCACTCCGCCCAGCGAGGACGGGTCCGCCGACCTGTCGCACGTGCTCAAGGTGGCCGAGGACGTCGCCCGCGCTGCCAACCACGACCTGGTGCTGGTGCTGAAGAGCACGGTTCCGGTCGGCACCAACGAACGCGTGCGCGAGGTCGTTGAACGTCACACCAAACATCGCATTGCCGTCGTCAGCAATCCGGAGTTCCTGAAGGAAGGCGACGCGATCAACGATTTCCTCAAGCCCGATCGGGTCGTGGTCGGGACGGAAGACGACAACGCGTTCAAGGTGCTGTCCCGGCTCTACGCGCCCTTCACGCGGCAGCAGAACCGCATGCAGCGCATGAGCCCGAAGAGCGCCGAGATCGTGAAGTACGCCGCGAACGCGCTTCTGGCGACGAAGATCTCGTTCATGAACGAGATCGCGGCGCTGTGCGAAGCGGCGGGCGGAGACGTCGAGCAGGTGCGCGTCGCGCTCGGCTCGGACGACCGCATCGGATTCCAGTTCCTGTATCCGGGGCTGGGTTTCGGCGGCAGCTGCTTCCCGAAGGATCTGAGAGCGCTGACGCGCACGGGTTCCGAGTTTGGAGTGCCGCTGCGCGTAGCCGAGGCGGCCGTCGTCGCCAACGAGGGCCCGGTGGAGCGCATGCTCGGTCACATGGAAGCGGACCTCAGGGGCGTGGCGGACAAGACCATTGCCGTGTGGGGCCTGGCGTTCAAGCCGCGCACGGACGACGTGCGTGAAGCGGCGGCCTTGAAGCTGATCGCCGGGCTCGTCCAGCGAGGGGCCACCGTCCGGGCCACGGACCCGCAGGCGCTGGAGACCGCCAAGGTGCGGCTCGAGGCGATGGGCGTCGCCGATCGGGTCGCGCTGATGACCAATGAGTACGAGGTCTGCGAGGGCGCCGACGCACTCGTCCTGGCGACGGAATGGAACGAGTATCGCTCGCCGGATTTCGAGCGCATCCGGGGGCTGATGCGCGGGCGGCACATCTTCGACGGGCGCAACGTGCTCGTCCCTGGAGCTGCGGCCGACGCAGGCTTCGTCTACCGTGGGATGGGGAGACCCGTAACAGGAGGATAGATGCGCACGATCCGCTTCCTTTCGCTGCTGACGGTTGGTCTTGCCGTCGGCGCATGCAGCTCGATCCTCGGTTTGAACAGCTATAGCGACGCGCAGAAGGACGCGTCGACGGGCGGCAACGGTGGCGCAGCCGGGGGCGGCGGCAGCGGCGGCGTCGACTCGGGAACGGGCGGCACCGGCGGTACTGCGGGCGTCGGCGGCACGGGAGCTACCGGCGGCACCGGTGCTTCAGGCGGCACGGGAGCTACCGGCGGCACGGGAGCTACCGGCGGCACCGGTGCTTCAGGCGGTTCGGGTGGTGGTGGCACAGGCGGCAGTGGAGGCGCGAAGGACTGTCAACCGGTCGGTGGAGCCGTGAAGGTCCTCGACTCCAATCCGACGGAACTGGACGGAAACAACCTGGCACTGATCGGGGATTTCAATCGCCAGTCCGGACTGCCGCCCCGCATTTTCGCAGCCGTCGGCACCGCAGGCGGCGTACTGACGACCCGAGGCGTCCTCCACACGAGCGGCGGGCTCACGCTGCAGCCCTCCGCCAGCCAACCAGGCGTCGGCAAACCCCGGCTGGGCAAGCCAGATCCTTTTAGCCAGCCGCCAAAGCTGGTCGTGTACACCGACACGTCCCAGATGGAATCGTTCGATTTCGGTAACAAGACCGGCTACGACGCCGGCACCATGACGCCGACTGCGCCCACGTACAAGACGGGCCAACCGGTCTGCAACGTGGTCGCGGGAGCGGGCACGAACGGTCCGTACTCTCTGGCGAGCATCGCGTACGCGTTCGGCGACGGCTTCCAGCCGTACCTTGTTGCAACCTGCGACGACGCCGAAGGCAACCGCTACATCACCTTCGATGGCTCGTTTCCGCTTATCTCCGGATCGAGCTCCAATTCCAATCTCCTGGTCCAGGGCATCGCTATCGACGAGACCCGTACGAAGACAGTGCTTGTCCTGGGGACATCCGCCAACATTTTTGGCATTGACGCCTTCAACGGGAAGTTCAGTACGGCCCACACGTTCGACCTGTCTGGGGGCGACGCTGGAAGCTCGACCTCCACCGTGCTCGGTACCTGGGCTTGGCTGGGGCCCGACGGCGATGGCGGAACCGCGCAGCAGCTTGGCATGGTCGGCGCGCTGAGCAGCGGTTCGACGATGACTCTGTACAGCGGCGTGGCGGGAACCCCTTCCGATTACGACACGCTCGCAACCGCGCCGCTCCAGATCCTCACGTCCTCAACGTCGGTAGCGCCGCTGTCGCTGCCGGGCTCTCCGGTCGGGGCCAGCAACACGGAGGCGTGGTGGGCCGGGACCGACCCGGGACACACATCGGTCACCTTGCTGAGGTTTGCCGCGACAACGGGGGTGCCCGCGTCGCAGCCGTACATCGTGCACAGCGTCGCGGGCGACGGTGGAACCAAGACGGTCACCCAGGCCGTCGCGGCGCCGTTCGATCAGGCGGGCGTGGGCCTCGTGATGTGGTCGGAAATCGACGACACATCCGCGGCGGTCTACGCGCAGGCCGTGAAGTGTTCGCCCTGACAGCATGCGCCAGGCGGTGTAGGCTCCGGCGACCATGGATTGCCCCAGAGACGGAGCCCAGCTCGAAGCGAAGATCTACGAAGCGAACATCGAGGTGGACGCCTGCCCGAGGTGCCAGGGCATGTTCCTCGACAAGGGCGAGCTGGAGCAGATCCAGAAAACGACCGAGCACGACTACCACAAGGAGCTCGGCAACCGCCCCGACTCGCTGAAGGAGATGTTCGGCGCAGCGAACCAGGCGACCGCCGGCCCCGCGAAGTGCCCGCGCTGCGGCGCGGAGATGGACATGCGACCCTACGGCTTCGGTTCCCAGATCCTGATCGATGTCTGCCCGGAGGACTGTGGGATCTGGCTCGACGCCGGCGAGATCCAGGCGCTCGAGAAGTTCTTCGAGCGGAGCCAGGCCGAAGTGAAGATCCCGATCACGTGGCGCATCTGGGCGACCTTGCTCGGCACGTTCAAGAAACGCTAGGCCGCGCCGGCTCGCCCGAAAGATTTCGGCGTTCAGGACTCGATACGGCCGCGCGCGCGGAGGCCCGGCTCGCGCACGCGGCACAGGTACGACACCCTGAGCGGCAGCCACGTGAAGGGTATTCCGCGCTGCTCTTCTATGTGGAAGCTCCGGAGAAGCAGCCGCCGGAACTCGTCCGCCGTCCAGTGGTGTAGTCGCTGCGGGCCGGCATCCGGATCGACGCGGCTGCCTATCGCCCACCGGGCCGGCGAGTAGCGCAGAACGCGCTTTACCCCGACGCTGAGCGGCACGTTGCCCGCGGTGATGATGGCGCGTCCGCCCGGCGCGAGGAGCCGCGCGATCTCGTCCAGCACGCGCGCCGGATCGGCGACTTGCTCGAGCACCTGCGTGCAGATCACGCGGTCGAAGGACGCGGCCGCCAGCCCCAACTCGTCTATCCTTCCGACGCGGAAGTCGGCGTCGTAGCCGTCGAGCGTGCGGCGCGCGGCCTCGATGTGCTCGGCGGACTCGTCCACGAGCGTGAGCCGGGAGCGGCGGAACATCCGGAGCACGTGCCCGGTAGCTCCTCCGATCTCGAGGATGCGGTGCCCGGGATCCTCCGCCACCATCTCGCGGATCGCGCGCAAGCGCTCGCCTTCGAACCAACGCACCGCCAGCGGCGCGTTCTCGAACTGGATGCCGTTGTTGGGGCTTCCATTCGCGGGTGCGGGCGCGGCGGCATCCGCCGCAGTGCCAGCTGTTGTGTCGGGCGCCTCGCTGTTTCGCGTCGCTACATCCACCATGGCCAGGGGAACCGAAGATAGCGCCTCGAGCCAGGCATTGCGACCGCCTCGCGTTCCATCCTGGGCATGCTTTTCCTGCCGGGCTGAACGGGGGCCGCAAGCCGGCCGGTTTTGCTTTGCTTGCGCCCGTCAAGGTCCTATCGAAGTGGGGTGAGACGCGCCCTGTCATCCTGGCTCGTCCTGGCCGGCTGCTTGGCGCCGCTTTCCTGCAGCGCACCCTCGCAATCCTCCGGGACAACTGCCGCAAGCAACGCGGCGCTTTCCGGTAGCAACGGTACGGTCGAGGTGTACGTCGTACTCGACGGTCCCGCGGCTGCCGATCTGATCCCGTCGGGCGGTGTCGTGTCGGCACCGACGCGCGCGGCGGTGCACGCGCAGCTCAGAACGTTGGGCGCGCAACACGCGAAGGTGCGCCCGGCTATCGAAGCGACCGGGGCCGTCGTCACCGCCGACCTCGAACGACTGGTGAACGCGATCCAGGTGCGCGTCGATCGCTCCCGCCTCGGCGACCTCGCGTCCATACCCGGCGTGCTCCGGATCGACCCGGTCACGATGCTGCGCCCGGCTCTCGGCAACGCGGTGCCACAGATCGGCGCGCCGCAGGTCTGGCAGCGCTCGACGCCCATCACGGGGCAGGGAATAACCGTCGGCATCGTCGACACGGGCATCGACTACACGCACGCCGATTTCGGCGGACCGGGCACGGTCGCCGCATATCAGTCGAACGATCCGGCAGTGATCGAACCGGGCACGTTCCCCACGTCCCGCGTGGTAGGCGGCTGGGACTTCGTCGGCGACAACTACGACGCGACGAGCCCCTCGACGGCGGTACCCGCGCCGGATCCGGACCCGCTCGACTGCGACCATGCCGTGACGCAGGGCACGGAAGTCGCGGGCGGGCATGGCACCCACGTGTCGGGCATCGCGGCGGGCAACGGCGTGCTCACGAACGGAAAGGCCTACACCGGAACCTACGACGCGAGCCTGGATCCGTCCGCGTTTACCGTGTTCCCGGGCGTCGCACCCGAGGCAAAGCTGTACGCGCTCAAGATCTTCGGCTGCTCGGGTTCAACCGACCAGCTCGCTGCGGCGCTGGATCGCGCATCGGATCCCAACCAGGACGGCGACTTCAGCGACCACCTGGACGTCGTGAATGCTTCGCTCGGCACCTCCTACGGCCTGGGCTCACCCGCCGAGGAGGATGTGATCAAGAACCTCACCAAGGTCGGCACGCTGCTGGTAGTGGCGGCCGGCAACGACGGGTCGGTCTTCTATTCGGCGGGCTCGCCCGGCATCTATCCGGAAACGCTGTCCGTCGCCGCCAGCGCGTCCTCGAATCTGCTGGCGCTGACCATCGACTCGCCCGCTTCGCTCCAGGGCGAAGTCGCCGCGTCCGAAGGCAGGTTCACCGTACGCCTGTCGAGCACCGGCCCCGTCAGCGGCACCCTCGCCTACGTGGAGCCGCACGACGCCTGTGCAGCGCTCACCAACTCCGCAGCGGTCAAGGGCAGGATCGCGGTGATGGATCGCGGCACCTGTCCGTTCACGGACAAGTTCAACCAGGCCGTGGCCGCCGGAGCGATCGCCGGCATTGTCGTGGACAACGTCGATTCGGCCGAACCGATGCAGATGGGAGGGGGCCAGCCGGGCTCGATACCCATTCCGGGCGTGCTCATCCGCAAGGCCGACGGCGCCCCTATCGAGGCGGCCATCGCGCAAGGCGTGACGGTCACCCTGGATTCGAACAACACCTACACGGGGGTGGGCAGCGAGACGCTGGCGTCATTCAGCTCGCGCGGACCGAGCTCCAACGGCAGCCTGCTCAAACCGGAAGTCAGCGCCCCGGGGCAGCGCATCAAGAGCGCTGGCGTCGGCACGGGCTTCGACTCGCGCAACATGTCCGGAACGTCCATGGCGTCGCCCATGGTCACGGGCGCCGCGGCGCTGGTGCGCGAGGCGCGACCGGCGCTCTCACCTGCCGAGGTCAAGGCCGCGTTGATGAACACCGCAGAGTCGCTCGACGATCTGTCGGGCAACACCTTGCCGATTTCGATGCAGGGCGCGGGGCGCATCCGGGTCGACCTCGCGGCGGGCGAGCACGTCACCGCCCAGGAGGACTCGACAGACGGCTCGGTGGGCCTGTCCTTCGGCGCCGTGATCGCGGACAAGCCCTATAGCGACACCCGCGACATCAAGCTGCAGAACCATGGCAGCACCTCGGTCGACTATCAGGCGTCGGTCGCCGCGGGGTTCCCGCTGCCCGGCGTCACCGTCGCCGTCACGCCCAAGACGCTCACGCTTGCGCCCGGCGCGACGGCCACCGCAACCGTGACGCTCCAGGTCGATCCGCAGAAGCTCGGCGCACCCGGTCCCGATCCGGAGACACCGCCCACGATCTCGTTCGGCAGCAGCACGGACTATCCGCGGCAGTTCCTCAACGAGGCGAGCGGCCACGTTATCTTCACCGACGCGAATAAGGGCGCCGAAACCGTGCGGGTGCCGTACGAAGCCGTCGTGCGCGGCGCCGCGGATCAGCAGGCGGGCTCGCTCGTAGGCTGCGCGCCCGCGACCAAGGGCACGGACAAGACCGTGCAGATCCCCATCACCGGAAACTCGGCCTACCCCGATCCGGTGGTCACCGCGTTCCAGCTGGGCGACACCCATCAGCCCAAGGCAAACGAGACGGACGCCGAAGCGTTGCGCGACCTGGTCGCCATCGGCGCCGCCACGGATACCGCCACGCAGGACTCTGCGAATGCGTCCGTCTACTTCGGCATCGCCATTGCCGGACAATGGACCACGCCGGCGCTCGGACAGCTGAGCCGCGTCGCAGTGCAGATCGACACGAATCTGGACAAGAAGGCCGACTACCAGGTCTCGGTGGAGGCGCTGACGCGCGATGGGCCCTACGCCGACGTGCTCATCGCCACGACATACGACCTGTCGACGGGACAGCCGGTTGCGACCGATCCGAGCCGTTTCATCAACATGGTGACGCCGGACACGCTGCGCACCGCGCCCTTCGACAACGGCGTCCTGGTGCTGCCGGTGTACCTGCACTCGATCGGGCTGGATTCGAGCAACGCGCACTTCTTGTATTCGGGCCTGACCGAGTCCGAGACGCTGATACCTTCGGGGCAGCAGACCAAGTGGATCGACTACGATGCCGCGCATCCGTGGATCGACACCGCCCAGGGCGGCATCAACGGGCAGCCCATCTACAAGGACGGCGATCCTGTGGTCGTGCACATGGGCAACACCAGCGCGAAGAACCTGCCGCAGGTGCTGTTGCTCCATCACATGAACGTGCCGGGCAAACGCTGGGAGATCGTGGATCTGGCCAAGCAGGTGACGGGGCTCGAGAGCGGCAACCTGGAGCTGACGGCTTCGGGCCCGGACCAGGCGGATCCGGGCAGCCAGATCGCGCTCGAAGCCAAGCTGGTCAACAACGCCCAGACCGACCGCGCCGGCGTGAAGCTGGCGGGAACCCTGAGCGGCGCGACGCTCGTCTCGGCCACGCCGAGCCAGGGCACCTGTGCGGTTTCGCCGGCGCTCTCTTGCGACTTCGGCACGATGACGGCGGGACAAACCGTCAGCGTGAAGTTCGAAGCGACGGCCGCGGCGCAGGGCTCCGACAAGGCCGAGCTCTCGCTCTCCGCAGCTTCAACCTACTCCTGCGAGACCACACTGGACGACAACAAGGCGACGGTCGACGTGGCACTGCCGGCGCCGCCCGCACCGCACACGGCGGTCTACCAGCCGACTGGCGGCTGCGCGGGCTGCCATGTAGGTGCAGAAAGCGGCGGGCGCGCCGGCGCTCTGTTCACTTCGCTGCTGCTTCTGCTGGGCCTCGGCTGGCGTCGGCGACGCTAGCTCGCTCCTGCTTTGGCCGGGGTCAGCACCAGCGCTCCGAGCGGCGGCAGCGTGAGCAGCAGCGACTGCTCGCGCCCGTGCAGGGGCGTGGGATCGGCGGTGATCTCCCTGGGCGTCTCGATCTGGCTGCCGCCAAAGCGCGCGTCGTCGCTCGACAGGCGCAGGGCGTAGCGGCCCGGCAGCGGGGCGCCGATGCGGTAGTTCTCCCTGGGGACCGGAGTGAAGTTCAGCACCACCACGCACAGTTCGCCGGCGTGGCGTCGGACGTAGGACATCACGGAGTTGTCCCTGTCGCTGCAGTCGATCCACTGGAAGCTGAAAGCGTCCGGGTCGCCGCGCCACAGGCACTCGAGCTCGTGGTACATCGCGCCGAGCTCCACCATGTACCGGTCGAGCGCCTGGCGGTCGGGGTCCTCCGCGAGGTGCCACTCGAGAGTCGCGTCGTGGTTCCACTCGCGCCATGAGCCGAGCTCGGTTCCCATGAAGAGCAGCTGTTTGCCGGGCCGCGTGTACTGATAGGCGAGCAGCAGCCGCAGGTTTGCGAACTTCTGCCACTGGTCGCCGGGCATCTTGTCGAGCAACGCTCGCTTCCCGTGCACGACCTCGTCGTGGGAAATCGCATTGATGAAGCGCTCCGTGTACTCGTACAGCATGGAGAACGTCAGCTCGTCCTGATGGTACTTGCGGTGCACCGGATCCTCACTGAAGTACTTCAGCGTGTCGTGCATCCAGCCCATGTTCCACTTGAAGGTGAAGCCCAGCCCGCCCGTCGATGTGGAGCGGGTCACGCCCGGCCAGGAGGTGGATTCCTCGGCTACGGAGAACGCGCCCGGCACTTCCTCGCCAATGACGTGATTGGTCGCGCGCAGGAACTCGATGGCTTCGATGTTTTCCCGGCCGCCGTAGGGATTGGGCATCCATTCGCCCTCCTTGCGGCTGTAGTCGAGGTACAGCATCGACGCGACGGCATCGACGCGGAGCCCGTCGATGTGGAACTCCTTGAGCCAGTAGAGCGCGTTCGCGACCAGGAAGTTCTTCACCTCCGGGCGGCCGAAGTTGAAGATCAGCGTTCCCCAGTCCGGGTGCTCGCCGCGGCGCGGGTCGTCGTGCTCGTACAGCGCAGTGCCGTCGAAGCGCCTCAGCGCAAAGTCGTCCTTCGGAAAGTGAGCGGGGACCCAGTCGATGATGACGCCGACCCCGTGCCGGTGGCAGTAGTCGACCAGGTAGCGGAGGTCGTCGGGGTGACCGTAGCGCGCGCTCGGCGCGTAGTAGCCGGTCACCTGGTAGCCCCATGACGCGAAGAACGCGTGCTCGGCGAGGGGCAGAAACTCGATGTGCGTGAAGCCGAGTCTCTTGACGTGCTCCACGAGGCGCGGAGCGATCTCGCGATAGCCGAGCGAGCGGTTGTCCTCCTCGGCAACGCGCATCCACGACCCCAGGTGGCACTCGTACACGTTCATCGGCTGGCGCGTGATGTCGTGCTTTGCGCGCGCTTCCAGGTACTCGGCGTCACCCCACTCGAAGCTCGAGTCCGTGACGCAGGAGGCCGTCCCCGGCGGTAGTTCCATGGCCTTGGCCATCGGATCGGTCTTGATGCGGAGCGCGCCTTCCTGCGTCTTGATCTCGTACTTGTAGAAGGCGCCTATGCCGACGCCCGGCACAAACAGCTCGTATACGCCGGAGCTACCGAGCGAGCGCATCGGCAACATCCGGCCGTCCCAGCCGTTGAAGTCCCCGACGACGCTGACGCGGCGGGCGTTGGGCGCCCAGACCGCGAACGCAGCGCCCTGCACGCCATCGAGCTCGCAGAGACGCGCGCCCAGCACTTCCCAGAGCCGGCGGTGGTTTCCCTCGCTGAAGAGGTACAGGTCCATCTCCCCCACGCTGGGCGAGAAACGATACGGATCGTCGCGCTCCCACGTCTCGCCGTCCCGGAAGTGAAACCGCAGGCGGTACGCGAGCGGCGGCTGCCGATCGGGAACGAAGAGCGCGAAGACGCCGCCTCCGAGCGACTGCATGTCCTCGGCTGAACCCGCAATCACACACTCCACCGTCCGCGCGTCCGGGTGGAAGGCGCGGATGACCGTGCCCTTTCGCCCGCCCACGGTCATTGGGTGCGCGCCGAGCACGTGGTGGGGATCGTGATGCTCGCCGGCCCGGATCCGTTCGACTTCTGCCGGATCGCCCACCAGTGCGCTCGGGTCGACATCACTCCTCGGTCGATTCATGAAAATCCTCGTTCGGTCTTCTCTCATCAGGTCTCGTAACAGAGCAGCACCAGAGAGTGGGGCGCCACGTTGATGCCCTTGCCCTTCGGCGCCCGTCTCCCGGTCTGCGCGGTGTTGACGATCTCGAGCCAGGAGCCCGCTTCCGGAAGCTCCGGCAACGCGAAATGGCGTGCACGATTGCTGGCGTTCACGACAAGCAGGAGCGTCTGGCCCAGGTTGGGGCGCCCGCGCTCGTCGATCTCGTCGGACGCATCGCCCTGGATGAGCATGCCGAGAACGCGGTTCTTCGGCTGCCTCCAGTCTTCCATCGTCATCTCGGCGCCGTCGGGGCGTAGCCACTGCACGTCCTTGACGCCTTCAACTGGGTCGCCGGCGAAGTAGCGCCGGCGGCGGAACACCGGGTTTTCTCGATGGATGCGGAACACCTCGCGCGTGAACGCGAGCAGCCCGCGCTGCCGCTCGTCGAGGTTCCAGTCGATCCACGTGAGCTCGCTGTCCTGACAGTAGGCGTTGTTGTTGCCGCGCTGCGTGCGTCCAAACTCGTCGCCGTGCGCCAACATCGGCACGCCCTGCGAGAAGGCCAGCGTCGCGATGAAGTTTTTCGCCACGCGGTCGCGCAGCTGGAGCACGGATTGCTGATCGGTGTCGCCTTCTGCGCCCCAGTTCTTGCTCCAGTTGTCGTTGGCGCCGTCCCGGTTGTCTTCTCCGTTCGCTTCGTTGTGCTTGTGCTCGTAGCTGACGAGATCGCGAAGAGTGAAGCCGTCGTGGCAGGCGATGAAGTTGATGCTGGAGTACGGTCCACGATCGCTCGGCTGGAAGATGTCGCTCGAGCCCGACAGCCGCGAAGCCAGCTCGGGAACCTGTCCCTCGTCGCTGCGCCAGAAACGACGCACCGTGTCCCGATAGCGGCCGTTCCACTCCGCCCACGCCGGCGGGAAGGCGCCCAGACGGTACCCTCCCGGACCGAGATCCCACGGCTCGGCTATCAGCTTGACCTGCGACAGCACCGGGTCCTGCTGCACCGTGGCAAAGAAGCGCGCGAAGCTATTGAACTCGAGTGGATCGCGCGCCAGCGTCGGGGCCAGATCGAAGCGGAAGCCGTCGACGTGCATCTCCTGCACCCAGTAGCGGAGACTGTCGAGCACGAGCTGCAACGCGCGCGGATGGAGCACGCTCAGGCTGTTGCCGCAACCGGTGAAGTCGTTGTAGTGACGGCCGTCTCCCGGCACCAGGCGGTAGTACGAAGCATTGTCGACGCCGCGGAAGCACAGCGTCGGACCCATGTGATTGCCTTCGCCGGTGTGGTTGTAGACCACATCCAGGATGACCTCGATGCCGACGCGGTGCAGCGCCTTGACCATGGTCTTGAACTCGTTCACCTGCTGGCCGAGCGAGCCCGTGGCGTAGCGGGGATCAGGCGCGAAGAAGCCGATCGTGGCGTAGCCCCAGTAGTTGAGCAGCCCCATGTCGCTCAGGCGCCGCTCCGTCACGAAGTGGTGGACCGGAAGCAGCTCCACGGCGGTCACGCCGAGGTCGAGCAGGTGATCGAGAATCGCGTCCGACGCCAGCCCGAGATACGTGCCCCTTTGCTCTTCCGGAACGTCGGGGTGCCGGGCCGTCATGCCCTTCACGTGGCACTCGTAGATCACGGTCCTGGTCCACGGCGTCTGCGGCGGTCGGTCGTCGCCCCAGGTGAACGCGGTGTCCACCACCACCGACTTTGGAATGAACGGCGCACTGTCTTCGTCGCTGAAGGAGAGATCCTCCGCGGGATCGCCGATGCGGTAGCCGAACATCGCGTCCGCCCAGTCGACGGTTCCGTCGATGGCCTTGGCGTAGGGATCGAGCAGGAGCTTGTTCGGATTGAAGCGGTGCCCGTGTGCGGGCGAATGCGGACCACTCACGCGATAGCCGTACAGCTGCGCGGGGCGCACGTCGGGCAGATACGCGTGCCAGATGCGGTTCGTACGTTCCTTGAGCGGGACGCGCAGCGTCTCCCGCGCCGGATTGTCCCGCGCGAACAGACACAACTCGACGCCCGTGGCGTGCTCGGAGAAGAGCGCGAAGTTCACGCCCTCGCCGTCCCAGGTTGCGCCGAGCGGTGTCGGGCGCCCTGGCCAGATGCGCGGTGCTCTCGTCATCTTCAGTCTATTCGCTCGACATACCCTTGCGGCGCCACGCTGCGATACAGCCGTTCGACCACTTCCGGGACCTCCGCCGCCTCGAGCTTCACCTCGCCGCCGCCGCGGATGCCCAAGCGGTAGCCGTCCCGGTCGTCGTAGAAGAAACCACCGTAGGTCTCCAGATAGCCGATGCAATAGCCATGCAGGCCCAGCCGGAACAGGAAGCGTGCCAGCCAATAGCGGGGTACTTCCGTGCTGCTGCCGTCCGCCTCGACACGGACCCGATCGGCGGAAATTCTCTCCAACGAGAGCCCCGCCACCGACAGCGGCAGTGTGCCGGCAGCGCCGTCCTCGAAGGTGGGAAACGGCGCGTCGGGCGTCGTGTCCCAGCTTCCGGGCGGCGGCTCCGGCTCGCTCGTGTCGGACGAGACCACGAGCGCACGACCGATCCCCGCCGCGGCCAGCGCGTCCCCGGCAGGAATGTAGACGAGGTCGCCGGGAAAGTGCGGCTCGTCTCCGTCGAGCACGACCGCGTAGCCCCCGCGCGGCGGCGAGATGCGGCTCGGCGAAACGACGAGCTCGAGCTTCGCCGCGGCGACGCCGCCGAGCAGGCGAGAGCCCTCACGCCGCGTGTCGGCGAGCAGGAACGGCACACTCTGTCCCGTATACGCCTTCGTGTCGGCCTCGCGCCCGTCGCTGACGAACAGCGGCCGCTCGCTGGGCGGCACCGGCCGGGTTGCGCACATCACGAGCGTGTAGCCGCTGCGCCGCTCGCCTGGCCCGAATGCGAACGGCGCGTACGGCGGCCGCAGACGCCCCGGCCAATGCAGAAGCCCGTACGGATGCAGCACCATGTCGCGCACGCGGCTATTGATGCGGCCAACGTCCTCGAAGCTCGCCGGATCGGAAAGGAAAGTGCGGTAGGGAAACGCGTCGACCGGCTCGTCGCCGGTGGACATCGCCATGGCGTACTCGTCGGAGATGTTCGCGTGCGCGAAGTACAGCGGCTCCGAAGCCGTGGCCACCTCGAGCTGTGCCCCGCCCACGCGCGCGACCACCATCAGGTGATGCTCGAAACGCCCCGGGCGCGCCTCCAGCTCCCGGAGGTTGGTGCGCCTGAGCCCGCCGCCCACAGGAGCGCGATGCCCGGGCGGCAGCACCCAATTTCTCGTGGTCGGATGCCGCGCGGTCACGCGAACCGCTCCTGTATCCACGGCACCACCGCATCCATCAGGCGCTCGAACGTCGGGGGCATCCTTTTCCCCCGGCTCCGGCTCGAAGTAGTGCCGCGCCTGGTCGAACTCGAGAAACGTCCGGTCCCCGGCGGCCACCGCCTCGAAGATAGGTCGAGCGTTGGTCCGCGGATAGATTTCCCGGTCGCGCCCCGCGTTGACCACCAGCGTCGGCTCGGCGATGTGCCGGAGGTTCCGGACGAGGTCGGCGTTGGAGCTCAGGCCGGACCAGGTGCTCAGCCAGGCGCGCGGCGTGCACACGCGGGCGAAGCCGAGCAGCTTCATGTTCATCAGATCCGGGCGCTCGCTGAGGAGCGAGCCGTAGTCCCTGGGCGAAGGATCGAGGTGGCGATCGACGTAGTGCAGGTTCGCCATGGTGCGATAGATGACCATCAGCGGTTCGAACACCTTGTGGGAAAGGACGCGCCGCTGTTCCTGCCAGTCGAGCTCGTCGAAGCCGGGCTCCCGCGCACGCTCGGCCGCCTGGGCCGCATCGCCGAGTAGCTCGCGCGCAGTCCTGTCGAGCCGCTCCACCCGCGCGCGTTGTGCGGCGCGATAGCGCTCGACGAACTCCGGCGCGTATTCGCACCATGTCGGCGGCGGCACGAAACCGTTGTCGGACGCGTACATGTCGAGCGCGGGATCGGTCGCGAACGGGTCGCGCTCGTCGCACACGGACGGGTCGATACACTCGAGCAGCACCTTGCCCTGGCCGCGGTGCGCGGACACGTAGACCATGCCGTCGGCCGGGCTCATGCTCGCCTGCCCGAGCCGGGTCCGCTGCCCGGCGGGCGTCGTTTCCAGACGCTCTGCGGGCTGGAGGCGCGCCTGCGCCTGGTAGAACGCCGACAGCGAGCCGCCGCCCGAGTTGCCGAACAGCACGACCTTGTCGACGCCGCGCTTCTCGCGCAGGTAGCGCACGCAGGCGGCCACATCGAGGATGATTTCCTCGTGCACGGTGTCTATGTCGTTGTTCGGGTTGCGGGTGTTTGCCGCCAGCACGCCGATGCCCGCGGCGACGAGGCGCGGAATGCAGTAGTGGTGCGTGAAGTCCACGCGCGGATGCATGCACACCACCGCCACGCGCGGTTCGGGGTTGGCAGCCTGTGTCCAGTACAGGCCGCGGCACTGCCTGAAGTCGTCGGCGCGCAGCACCAGCGACTCGACGCGGGCGGCGTCCGGTGGTCGCTTGAAGTCGAACGGAACCCCTCCCCAATAGGTCTTCGAGATCAGGATCACGAAGTCTCCTGGCGACCCGCATCGAGGACATCGAGGACGCCGCGCAGCGGGATCCCGACCCAGTCAGGACGATTGTTCAGCTCGTAGCCGAGCTCGTAGAGGCTCTTTTCGATCAAGTGGACGTCGAGAAGCAACGCGAGATCGTCCGGGTCCTCGGGCAGCAGGTCCGCCGGGCGGGCCACCTCCAGATACGCCTCGAAGAACGCGCTCGACACCCAGCGGTACCAGACCGGCGCCCAGGGCTCGAGCAGCGGAACGTCCTCGGGCCGCACCTGGCTGCCGGGGATCTCGGAGCTGAGCACGCCGTGCACCGCGTAGTGGAACGAACGGAGCAGCCCGGCCACGTCCGCCAGCGGCGAGCGCTTGCGGCGCCGTTCGCTCAACGTTCGCGCCGGTTCGCCCTCGAAGTCGATGACCACGAGATCCGCACCGGTGTAGAGGATCTGCCCGAGGTGGTAGTCGCCGTGGCAGCGGATCCGGCGGCCGGCGGGCTTGCGGTCGAGGAAGTGCCTGAGGCGCGCGCGGATTTCCTTCTCGTGCGCCAGCACGGCCTTGGCGTTGGAGCGCACTTCTTCCGGCAGCTTTGGCGCTTGCTCGCGCAGACTGTCCAGCGCGCGCGACGCGAGGTTGCGCACGGACTGGTAGTACGATCGGCGCGAGAGCTGTGTCATCCGCTGCGGCGCGAACTCCGGGTTGTCGTCCGACGAGGCCAGCGCAACGTGCAGCTCCGCCGTGCGCCGGCCGAGCAGTTTCGCGACCTCCAGGTAGCCGCCGATGCGCTCCCGGACGATGTCCGGCGGCTCGCGACCAACACGCTCCAGCATCTTGGCAGTCACGTGGGGAGCCGGAACTTCGTTGTCGCGATGCACCAGTATGCGTTCGAAGTAGCGCTGCACCTCGTCGACGGTGAACGTCCAGGCGTCGCCCTGGTTGGGCACGAACGTCTGGAAGATGGCCAGCGTGGCCTGGCGGCCTCGCCCGTAGTCCAGCTCGATGTGTCCCGCCAGCGCCGGAACCCTGGAGGAACCGATCCTGCCCGCGATGAAGCGCAGAACCTCGAGCTCGACGCTCTCGCCTTCTTCCACGCGGCGCAGGAGCTTGCCGATGACCTGATCGCCGTAGATGTACGAGGTGTTGCTCTGCTCGACGCCCACCGCGCGCGGCGGCGGCAAGGCGCCGAGCAGCGGCCTGAGCGCGCGCAGCGGCTTGTCGGGCACGCCCACCACCTCCACGCTCTTGCCCTTGATGCGCCGCCGTCGGACGGCGATGTCGAGCAGCGCGTTGGCAATCCGCGGATCGCCGGAAGCGTCGATCAGCGCGCCCGAGTGGTCGCCGCGCCGCGAACGGGTCTTCACGAGCGCCAGAGCGGTATCGGGCGGCTCCTCCCCCGCGACGAAGCGCAGCGGCAGAACGTACGTCTCCGGATCCCCCTCCTCGTACGCCACCTCGATCAGTAGCAGCCGCGCCTCCCCCGCGGCCTTGAGCGGCAGCTGATCGTTGATGCGGGCGCTCTTGATCGACCTCGCCTTGCCGCGGAACCAGCGCCGTCCCCGCAGGTAGCGCGCCAGCAGCCGCTCGAGCTGTCCCTTGGTGCGGCCGCGGAACACCTCGTCCCACGCGCCCTCCACTTCCAACGTAGGCCGCGCTTGCTCCTCGGTGACCTCGATCGGTACGTCGCGCCGCCCCGCCAGCGAGAACCAGAAGAAATTGTGGGGCCCCAGGGTCAACCGGTACGGGTGGTCCTCGATACGCGGGAACACGATGTGCCCGAACAGCTCCATGGGCTCGCGCCCCTTGAACTCCGACAGATCCAGCTCCACGGCCTGCGAGAAGCGCGACAGGTTCGCGACCACGAGTAGCGTCTCGTCGTGATAGCGGCGGATGAAGGCGAGGATCTTGCGGTTCTGCGGGGTGAGCGGCTCCAGCGTGCCGCGCCCGAAGGCCGTGTACTGTTTGCGCAGCGCGACGATCCGCTTCGTCCACCACAGGAGCGAGCTCGGGTTGTGCTGCTGCGTCTCCACGTTGACCGCCTCGTAGTGGTACTCGGGGTCGACGATTACCGGCAGGATGAGCTTCTGCGGGTTGACCCGCGAGAACCCTGCATTCCGATCCGGGCTCCACTGCATCGGCGTGCGCACGCCGTCGCGGTCGCCGAGGTACACGTTGTCGCCCATGCCGATCTCGTCGCCGTAGTAGAGCACCGGCGTCCCGGGCAGCGAGAAGAGCAGCGCGTTCATCAGCTCGATGCGCCGACGGTTGTTGTCGAGCAAGGGCGCCAGCCGGCGGCGGATTCCCAGGTTGATCCGCGCCTGGCGATCGCGCGCGTACGCGCCGACCATGTAGTCGCGCTCCTCGTCCGTCACCATCTCCAGCGTGAGCTCGTCATGGTTGCGGAGGAAGATCGCCCATTGGCACCCTTCCGGCGGAGCCGGCGTCTGCTCGAGAATATCGAGAATTGGGAAGCGATCTTCCATGTGCAGCGCCATGAACAGGCGCGGCATGATCGGGAAGTGGAACGACATGTGGCACTCGTCGCCGTGTCCGAAGTAGGTGACGGCGTCTTCCGGCCACTGGTTGGCCTCTGCCAGCAGCATGCGGTTCTTGAATCTCCTGTCGACGTGCGCACGCAGCTTCTTCAGCATCTGGTGCGTCTCGGGCAGGTTCTCGCAGTTGGTTCCTTCCCGCTCGTAGAGGTACGGGATGGCATCGAGCCGTAGCCCGTCGACGCCCATCTCCAACCAGAAGTCGAGCACCTGCAGCACCGCCTTCTGCACCTCGGGGTTGTCGAAGTTCAGATCCGGCTGATGCGAATAGAAACGATGCCAGTAGTACGCCTTGGCGACGGGGTCCCAGCTCCAGTTCGAGCTCTCGAAGTCCTGGAAGATGATGCGGGCATCCGCGTAGCGCGTGGGCGTGTCGCTCCAGACGTAGAAGTTGCGCCAGCGGCTGCCGGCCGGAGCGCGCCGTGCGCGCTGGAACCACGGGTGCTGATCGGAAGTGTGGTTGATGACCAGCTCCGTCACGACCTTGAGCCCGCGTGCGTGCGCCTCGCGCAGGAACGTTTTGAAGTCCCTGAGCGTGCCCGTGTCCGGATGCACGGTCATGTAGTCGGCGATGTCGTAGCCGTCGTCCCTGAGCGGAGATGGGTAGAACGGCAGGAGCCACAGGGTCGTCACGCCCAGGTCGGACAGGTAATCCAGCTTCTGCGCGAGGCCCCTGAGATCGCCAACGCCGTCTCCGTCGCTGTCGTAGAACGAGCGGACGCGCAGCTCGTAGAAGACGGCGTCCTGGTACCAGTGCTTTTCGTCGGTCATCGTTGGCTATTGGCTGTTAGCTGTCGGCCTGCAGGGTGCTTCGCTTCTCGTAGTTCGTCATGGCACGTCTTTCGTTCGGCGCTCTGCTGACGCCGGCCAGCTGCTAGCAGCTAGCGGCTCACAGCTATCCGCAGGATGTGCCCGACGCGCTCGGCCGGGTCGAGGCGCACGTAGTTGTGCGGCCCCCGCCAGCTGTAGCGCTGCCCGCCGAGCAGGTCCTCGACCTCGAACGTATCGTCCGCTCCGATACCGAGCTCGTCGATGGGCAGGTGCAGCATCGTCTCCTGCACGTGGTGGGGGTCGAGGTTGACTGCGATAACGAGGTCGCCCTCCTGCGCCCTCTTCACGTACGCGAGGATCTGCTCGTTGTCGGAGCTGACGAAGGCGAGGTTGTCGATGCGGTGCAACGCCGGATTTTCCCTGCGGATGCGGTTGAGACGCGCAATGTCCTGCTTGATGTTGCCGGGCGCGTTCCAGTCGCGCACGCGGATTTCGTACTTTTCCGAGTGGAGGTACTCCTCGCTGCCGTGCCTGACCGGAACGTTCTCGCACAGCTCGAAGCCGCTGTAGATGCCGTAACTGGGCGAAAGCGTCGCGGCGAGCAGGAGCCGCACCCGGAAAGCCGGACGGCCCCCTTTTTGCAGGTACTCGTGCAGGATGTCCGGCGTATTGGCGAAGAAGTTGGGGCGGTAGTAGTCGGGCACCTCTCCGGAACCGAGCTCGTCGAGGAATTCCCGCAGCTCCCAGGACGTGTTCTTCCACGTGAAGTACGTGTACGACTGCGTGAAGCCGAGCTTGGCGAGGCCTTTCATCCGCTTCGGCCGGGTGAAAGCCTCGGCCAGGAAGATCGCGTCCGGATGCTGCTTCTGCACGTCCGCGATCAACCACTCCCAGAACGCCAGGGGTTTGGTGTGCGGGTTGTCCACGCGGAAGATGCGCACGCCCTGTTCAATCCAGTACAGAAAGATGTCGCGACAAGCATTCCACAGGCCCTGTCGGTCCTCGCACCAGAGGTTCAGCGGATAGATGTCCTCGTACTTCTTGGGCGGATTCTCCGCGTAGCGAACGGTTCCGTCGGGGCGGATGAAGTACCACTCCGGATGCTCCTTGACCCAGGGGTGGTCGGGTGAGCACTGCAGCGCGTAGTCGAGGGCGATCTCGAGACCGAACTCGCGCGCGGCGTGCACCAGCGCGCGGAACTCATCGAGACTGCCGAGCTCGGGATGGATTGCCAGGTGCCCACCCTCTTCGCTGCCAATCGCCCACGGGCTGCCGACGTCGCCGGGCTCTGCCACGGGAGTGTTGTCCTTGCCCTTGCGGTGAGTGTGGCCGATGGGATGGATGGGCGGCAGGTACAGCACGTCGAAGCCGAGAGCCGCGAGCTCGGGCAGGCGGCGCTCCACGTCGGCGAACGTACCGTGGGCGCCGGGCTCGGTGCCTTGCGAGCGGGGGAACAGCTCGTACCACGCGCCGAAGCGCGCGAGCTCGCGGTCCACCACGACCGTGAGCTCGCGGTCGTACAAGGTCGCCTCCCCCGGGGCGATGGGCCCGTCGATCAACGCCAGCACCTCTTCCGAGAACGCGACCTTCAGGCGGTCGTCGAGCGCCAGGTCCGGATCGCCCAGCTCCGCCGCGAGGGCCTTCAAGCGCGTCGCTGACTTGCCCCGGAGCTGCCGAGCGCCCCGTCTGAGCAGGTCGGTCCCTTCCAGCAACTCCGAGCTCACGTCCTGACCGACCGAGAGGCGCTTTTCCAGATCCGACCGCCAGCTCCGGTAATGCGCAGGCCAGGCCTCGATGGTGTACTCCCAGCGCCCCAGCCGATCCGGCGTGAAGCTGCCGGACCATCGGTCCGGTTCGTACTCGTAGCTCATCGTGGACTTCTGCCACGTGGTCTCGCCCGCAAGGCGATAGAGCACCCGCGCCGAGACGAGGTCGTGCCCGTCCTTGTAGATGTCGGCGCTCACGCGGACCGTGTCGCCCACGGTGCACTTGATCGGATGCCGCCCGCCATCGAGCTCGGGGCTGACGCTCTCGATGACGACGTGCGGCAGCGTGGGAGGAGGACTGTCGCGCTTCACGTTCGCCTTTCGCCGTCAGCACCCCGGAAGGGGCGCGCGGCACGTTCGCGCCAGTGTCATCACGGCCAACCACAACGTCAAGCGCACGTTTGTTCGCCGGATGGAGCGGCGGCGGCGGCCGGCGCCGACAGCAGACGCTGCACCCTTCGCATCAGAAGCGGCGAGAACAGCGCCTGGACGATCGTCATGCCGCAGGCGTAGCTCAGCGTGGCGGCGACGATCGCAGCGCCGTGGTGATCGCCCGCCGGCGTGAAGTGCGACAGGAGCTCCAGCGCCAACACGTCGCGCGTGCCCACGCCCTGCGGCGTGATGGGCAGCGCGGCGACCAGCATGAGCGCAGGGACATATACCAGTGCCTGCGAGAGCGGCAGCGCAACCCCGAAGAAAAGAAACGGCACCCAGTTTCCGACGAACAGCACCGCCACGTGCGGCATGCGGTAGGCGAGCTCCCGCAGGTGACCGCGCACGCCGAGCTCCATCAGTGGTGCGGTGGCCTGCCGGCGCCTGAGGAACGCCGGCTTCAGATACACCAGCACCATGTAGAACACGCCACCCACAGCCAACGCGCCGAGCACCGTGGCGAGCCAGGGGACGTGCCCGCGGCTGAGCGGAAGCGCCGCCACTCCGAGCAGGAACACGCCGCCGAAGGTCGTCGCATAGACCAGCAGGGTGGCGCCGGCCACCCGCCACAGAGGCGCCCGATACGCCTTCGAGACAAAGTACGTGAGCCACGCCTGCCCGACGTGGTGGTTCAGCATCGAGGGCAGGTACGACGCGCCGCGTATGAGCATCACATCGCGGAAACGCACAGGGCAGACCACGCTCCGGTAGACGTGGGAAGTAGCGAGGCTGTCAGCCGAGAGCAGGGCGAGCTGGAAGACGACGATGAAGCCCGCAAACTCGAAGTAGTGCGTAGAGCCCAGAGCGCGCAGGAACGCGGCGAAGTCGAGCCGCGACAGCACGTACGCGATGAGTGCGGCTGCGATCAAGAAGGACAGCAGCTTGCGCCAGAGCGGAAGCTCTGCCGGAGCTGTCGCGGCCGCGCGGGCCGTCACCGGCGTCCCCGGAGCTCGTCCGGAGCCTCCTCGCTCGTATCGATCCACTCCACCCAGCGCCGCACACCCTCCTCCAGCGAAACCTTCGGCGCGTAGCCGAAGGCCTCCGCCGCGCGCGACACGTCCGCGGCCGTCACCTCGGATTCGCCCACCTGCAGCGTGGTGAGCTCGACCCGCGGCTCGACGCCCAGTGCGTCGCCCAGCAGCTCGATGAGCCGGCGCACGATGACCGGCTCGCTCCGTCCCAGGTTGAAGATGCCGAAGCCGCGGCCATCCATGACCCAGTTGGTTGCGCCGAGCACGCCGTCCACGATGTCGTCGACATACGTGAAGTCGCGCTTCGTCTCCTCGCCGTGCAGGTGGATGGGCTCGCCCCTGCGAAGCGCACGCGTGAAGGTCGCAAACGCCATGTCCGGACGGCCACGCGGACCGTACACCGTGAAGAAGCGCAGCACCGCCGCCGGCATGCCGTAGACGTGGTGGAAGGCGTGCGCCATCAGCTCCCCGGAGCGCTTGCTGGCGGCGTAAGGAGTCAGCGGCTGCGCCGCGGGGTCGTCCTCGCGAAACGGGATCTGCCGCGTGTTGCCGTACACGCTCGACGTAGACGAGTAGACGATCGGCACGTTGCCGCGGCTTCTGCATTCCTGGATCACGTGCAGCCCGCCGAGCTCGTTCACCTGGACGTAGGAGAGCGGGTCCTCCACGCTGGCGCGCACTCCCGCACGGGCCGCCAGGTGCACGACCACGTCCGGCTCCGCCTGGTCGAATGCCTGGTGGAGCGCGCCGGCATCGCGCACGTCACACTCGACCAGCCGGTACGAGTCGTGACGCAGCGCATTAGCAATGTTGCGGCGCTTCTGCGCCGGGTCGTAATAGGGATCGAAGTTGTCGATCGCCGTGATCTGCCAGCCGAGCGAAAGCAGGCGGTCCGCCACGGACGACCCGATGAACCCGGCAGCCCCGGTGACGAGTGCTCGCATGGCGCCGATCCTAGAACAACATCAGCCCGCGCGCTCATGCGACGAGCAAGGCGCCGGCAGCCGGGAGCACCCGGAATACCGCTTCTCCCTGCCCGCTGCTTCCGGTAGTCTGCCCCGCCATGAGGCGGCTTAGCGCGCTGCTGCTCGGCGCTCTGCTGGGCATGACGGCACTGGTAACGAGCACCCGGGCGTGGGCACAGCAGAGCTACGAGCCGTGGGCGGACAACGACGGCATGGGTCCGCACACCCGGCAGGAATTCGGCGACTACGGCTTCGCGGGCGGCGCCGAATACCGGGCAAACTGGCTGTACATCCGTCCGCTGAACCTGAACGGCACGCGCAATCGCAACGCGAGCTGGATCGAGCACAGGCTCCGGCTCGACGGCGCCGTCGACTACCTGGACAAGGTGCGCATCGTCACCTCCATCGACGCGCTGGACGGCACGCTCTGGGGCGATAACGGCATCTACGGCCAGAGCCCGTCGCCCAACAGCGGCGTCAACGCTTCCGCGTCGATCCCCAACAACACCACCATAGGCGTCGCCTACCAGGGCCACGGCGACCAGCTCGATCCGCAGAACTACGGCTACGTTCTGGTGCCCGGCAAGCCGGTGACGATCCGCCGCGCCTATGGCGAGATCGTGACGCCGATCGGGCTGTTCCGCATCGGCCGCCAGCCGACAATCATCGGCACGTCCATCCTCGCCGCCGACGGCGACGGGCGCCCGAACCGCTTCGGCTACAGCGGCACCGGCGACAGCTCCGACCGCATCCTGTTCGCCACCAAGCCGCTCCAGGGGCTCAAGCCCGAGAACCAGCGCGACCTGTCCCGGAATCGCGGCCTGTTCCTACTCGCCTTCTACGACCGCGTCACGACGAACCAGGTGCACCTCTTCGCCGACGACACGCACGGAGCGGGCATCGGCGTGCGCTACCTGAAGCCCGATCCCGTCCACCGGCAGTCGCTCGAGCTGCTCGGCGTCTACTCCAATCGTTGGGAGGCCAAGTACGACACCAACGTGAACATCATGACGGCGCGCGCGATCGGCCGTTTCGGCAAGTTCTCGGCTGGTGTCGAAGGCGCGGGCATCCTCGGCGGCACCAAGGAGGTGAGCGAAGCGCTCGCCCTCATCAACAGCGACCCCATCGTGCGGCAGAAGATCCAGCAGTTCGGCGCCCGCGCCGTAGCGCGCTGGGACGAGCCGATGTGGACGGCGTACTTCGAGACCGACTTTGCCAGCGGCGACCACAACCCGAATCCCGGCACGGCGCTCACGCAGCTCTACTTTGCCGAGGACAACAACGTGGGCCTCTTGATGTTCGAGCGCACGCTGCACTTCGTCAGCCAGCGTTCCGCGGCGGCCGGCGTGGAGCTGCTCAGGCGTATCGGCGCCCAGACCTTCCCGGCCGAGCGCGTCGACTCGGAGGGCTCGTTCACGAATGCCATCGCCATCTTCCCGCAGTTCGACTTCCACCCGAAGAAGCAGCTCCTGTTCCGCGGAGGCGTGCTCATGGCCTGGGCACCGGCCGGCGTCATCGACCCGACCCGGAGCCTCTATCTCCGCGACGGCAACAGCATCGAGGACGACCTGGTGAACTTCAACGGCGGCAAGCCGGGGACCTTCTACGGGACGGAGTTCGACGGACGCTTCTCGTGGCGCTACCTTGATCACTTCATCTTCGACCTGGAGGGCGCCCTGTTGATCCCGGGCGACGCGTTCTACAACCAGAACCGCCAGGCCGCGCGCAGCGGCATGGTCCAGGGCCGGACGACCTTCGTATTCTGATTGCCGGGGAAGAGACGATGAAGCACCTCGCACTCAGCATCCTGCTCACCGCGGCCGCCGCGCTCCTGCTGCTGCCCACCGGCTCCTGCCAGACCTTCGACCCGGCGCCCAGCGCGACGCTGCAGAACGACGTGAATGGCGCAATGTCGACGGGGCCCGGGGCCCCACTCGTGGTCAAGTTCAGCGAGCCTGTCGTTCCGTCGTCGATCCGCATCAAAGCCGTGTCGCTTGGCGTACCGCACGCGGTCGACGGCGAGGGCAATCTGCTCGACGAGCAGCATCCACCGGACAAGCAGGCGTTCAAGGACAGCACCGTCTTTGCCTACGACGCCTCGCAGCCCGACAACTTCGACGCAACCTACGGCCTGGGCAACGACCCGACCACGGCTGTGCAGCTGACGAACAACAACACCCAGCTGACCATCACGCCGCTTGCCACCTTCGCCGTCAGCGTGCCCTACTTGTTGATCGTCGAGCCGGGGCTCCGCGACCCGGCCGGTCATGCCACGGTGCCGCGGATCAAGATCCCGTTCACGTACCGGCTTTCAGGCGGCGGCCCGACCCGGCTGCCGAGCGGCTTCTACTACTTCATCATGAACGTCGACTTCGCCTCGCAGCAGCTGAGGCTGTACGCCGACCTGGACGTCGATCCGAAGACCGGGCACTGGCGCGGCATCTTCACCGACGCCGCGCGCGAGACGGCAACCAACAGCCGCTCTGGCTGCCCGGCAAGCTGTCCCACGAACACGCCGGTCTGCCAGCTGCTGAACAGCGCTCTGCCTCGCTGCGTGGCGCCTTCCGAGAAACAGACGGCGCTCGACCAGTTCCCGGACTTCGTCCCGGAGCCGGTGATCGACAACGCGGGCTACCAATTCTCCACCGACGGATTCGCCAAGGACGAGCCCGACGGCTCGATCGCCTTCGGTACGCCGCCGTTCGACATCGACGTGCACGTCGGCCCGCACGGGGCTACGGAGGTCTTCGCCAAGTCCACTGTGATCAGCGGTCAGTTCAAGGAATCGACGACGGAAAAGGGCAGCTTCGTCGGCAAGGGCAGCTTCTCTGTCGAGTTGCTCCAGCTCAACAAGATCGGGAGCGACCCGACCAAGGGCGACTTCGCCGGCATGACGCTGACTGCGGACCAGGTGAAGACCGTCGAGTCCTTCGGCAAGCCCATCCCCAAGCTGCCGCCGAAGTAGTCGGCACCCTGGATCGGTTCGCGGTATCCTTCCCCAGCGCCCAATGCCCGGCCGACGCCGGCACGGGCGCCAGCGACGCGGGCGCCGAGTAGCGCCTTTCCGCGGCGGCTGCGGCTACTGCATCACTGCCGGAGCCTCGTCCGGCGGATGCGTTCCGGGCGCGTCCGGCGGAGCGCCGCTCCCGACACTCAGCGTCAGGTCGAAACGCTGGCCCTGTCGCTCGAGCAACGCGACCAGCTGGCGCTTCTGTCGGGCATCCTGGAGCGCCTGCAGAGCGCCGTCAAAGGTCGTGCAGGGCGAGCCATTCAGCTCCAGCACGATGTCGCCGGACTGGATACCCAGGCGATCGAGCAACGAATCCTCTGGAACTGTCTGCAGCGCGATGCCCACGACGCGCTCGTCCCGACGCAGCGGCTCCATGCGCGTCCCGGCGAGCAGATCCGCGCCCGCATCGAAGATCGGCTTCACCGCGCTCTCGGCGATCGTGTACTCGGTATCCGATTGCTGGCTGATGGCGCTGGCAATGATGTCGGGTACCTGCCAGAGCGGCGCCTGGTCGTCCGCAGGCAGGATCGTGTTCTTGCCGCCCACCGGCGCCATCACGGGATCGGCATGGGTCGGGCGCGCGCCGGTGTGCATGCCGACCGCGCAGCGCGTGCCGCCGCGCTGCAGCCACACGCGGTCCCAGTCGATCTTCGCGACGCGGAATCCGCCCACGCGATCCCCGACGCGGCGCATGTGCGCGGTCTGGTCCGCGCCCGTCGCAATCGACGCGAACGACCACTTCGGATCCTTGCTCGCCGTGATCAGCCTCACACGCACGTCGCCGCACGGCCCCTCGGTGAAGGTGTCGGAGTCGTCGTGGTGGTCCTTGGGCTTCACGTGCGCGCCGAGCGAAGTGACGGCGGGAGCGGGCCCCGGACGTGCCGGCGGCAGATCCGCGGCGGCCTGCGCCGGGGCGTCCGGGGGGGGCGCGCTGCGCCGCGGGCCGTCGACGATGTCAGTACTCTTCCCCGACGCGATGGCAGGCAGGCCGTCGCCCACCACGGGCGCGGACGCGGAAGCCGCCGGCACCGCGGCGGGCTTGGGCGCCGGGCTGCGGAGCAGCCAGATCGCCGCCACCAACGCGGGCACGGCCGCGAGGCTGCCGTAGCGTATGGCGCGATCGAGATCCATCCGCCTGCATCATCAGCGAAACCCGTGCCAGTGCGAATTTTCCGCTGAACGCCGCAGGGCGGCACGCGCCGGATTGACATTCTGTCACCGAGCCCGGCTCCGCCGGGCCCGCCTGTGACAGGCTGCCAATCCGGGCGCACTACGCATTCCGTCGAGCCTCGATGGAATGCGTCAGGTCTGCGTCGCCTGCCGTCGCCCCTTCAGCGAGCGCGTATCCAGGCCCAGAACCGAGTACAGCGGGCAGATCCCTGCCAGGCCGGTCAGCAGCGGCACCAGGCCCACCAGGCCCCACAGCGTCTTCGGCCCCACGAAGACCAGCGCCAGCAACACGAGCCCGATCGCGACGCGCAGAGCGCGGTCGATCGCATGCTCGTTCGGTGAAAGTACCTTCGACATCCGACTCTCCCTTCACCCGTGTAGGAGCCGCCGTCTGCCTGGATGGGTTCACTTCGCCGACGGGGAGCCCGGCGCGGGCGAGTGCCCCGGGTCCGCGCAGCAGCGGAAGCCGGTCGAGTAGTCGTGGTAGTCGAATGGGTGCCCGGTGGTGTGGTACTCGCAGCCCTGGCCGTTCTGGAAGGTGTCCATGAAGAAGCCGCCGAAGAACGTGCCGTCGGCATCGTCCACCCACTCGTGCAGGTTGCCGACCATGTCGTAGACGCCATAGGCGTTGGTGCAGCCCTTCATGGCGCCAGCGGGCTTGACGCTGTCGCTCATCTCGAAGAGCCGCGGGTCGTTCATCCAGCTGGGCAACCACTTGTCAGACGGGGGCGTGCCGGGCGGCGCGTATTTCCTGAACAAGCGCGCCACCGGGTGATGATCGAGAAACTTGTAGCGATCGTTGCACACGTTCGGCTCGCGGACGTTTCCATACGGATACGTCTGGAGCTTCGGTCCGCGGCATGCCAGCACCCACTCGTCGATCTCGCACAGTCGCTTGCCCGAGTGCGCGCAGGCCTCGGCGGCTTGTTTTCCACTGATGTAGCCCTGCGGCAGCCGCCCGGGAACGCTCACGGCGCGCACCTCGTCTTCGATGCCGTCGACGGGTTTGTTGCTGGGCCACAAGTGTTCGCTGCCGTCGCTGTCGCGCTTCATGATCGAGGCTTCGTAGCGATCGATGCAGTACGGGCCCTCGACGCGGTGGAGGAGCACCATGTCTTTCGGACACCCGCTTCGTCCGGCGGGGGTTTCCTCGCGGAGCGGGGCCCCCCCCGCGGGGCGGGGACCCCTCACCCCACTCCGCGAGGAAACCCCCGCCGGCCTTTGCTTCTGCGCGGAACTCTGCTCACCCGTGGGATTCTGCTCCCCCGGCGGGTTGGTATTTCCTGGTGGGGCGGCGGATTGCGGCGCTGCCACGGCTTGGGTCGGATTCGTGGCGGCTTCGGGTTGTAGTCGGGATGTGTCGGCGCTCTTCACGCTCAGGGCGCCGGCGGAGGGGGCGCAGCCTGCTGCGAGAAGCACTGCGAGCAAGGAACTTCGGGTCACGCGGGTTCCCAGCGTTCCTTCACGTCGATGCCGCGGGCGCGGACTGCTCCGGCGAAGGAGCCGAGCGGCACCGCGAGCTCGCCGGGCAGCACGCCGCGCTTCTCGACCGCGCCGGCGGCCAGCATGTAGGCAACCGCTGCAGCAGGGTACGCCGTCGTGCGCGCCATCGCCGAGTGTCCGGTCTTGGCGTCGTGGCGATCGATGAGCTCGAACACCAGCCGACCGCTCTCGCCTTCGTGCATGCCGCTGACCGTCACGCGCATCAGCACCACGTCCGTGTCGTCGTCCGTCAGCGCGCGCTCGAGCAGCCTTTCCGTGAACACGCGCGGTACCACCGCGTCCACCGGCTCCTCGGAGAGCAGCCCCAGCGCCTGCATCCCCGCGAATACCGCGACGTGCCCCGGGTAGCGGATGGTCTTGTAGTCGAGCTCACGCACACGCCCCGCGAAGGTGCGGGGCAGCGTCGACGAACCGCCCGACGTGTTGAACGCCTCCAGCTTGGCGAACGGATAGGAAAACTCGAGCTCCTCCACGTCGGTCAGCGACGGGATGCGGGCGATCTTTCCTTCGCGCAGCACCTCCGCCGGTTCCAGGTACTCGTTCGTCAGCCCGCGCACCGAGAACACCAGCTTGTAGCCGAGCGGCGGCTTGGGATGCGCCGGCAGACCGCCCACGCGCAGCCGCACCGAGTCTACCGCCTGCATCCGCTCCACGCCCCAGGCGGCGAACAGCCCCGCCATGCCCGGTGCCAGCCCGCAATCGGGGATCACCGTGACGCTGCGCTTCTCCGCCGCGTCCGACAGTGCGAGCTGCTTTTCCACCACGAACAGGTTGCCGCCGAGATCGCACAGGTGCACGCCCGCCTCGATCGCCGCGCGCGTCAGCGCCTCGTTGAAGCGATAATCCGCGCTCGACAGCACCGCGTTCGAGCCTTCCATCAGAGCCGGCAGAGACGCCGTATCGTCCAGGTCGGCGCGCGCCGTCTCGATGCGCGCCGCGCCGCCGCCGGTCTTTCCCTTGAGCAACCGCGTGAGCTCGCGCGCCGCATTGGAAAGCGCGTCCTCGTCGCGATCGATCAGCTTCACGGCGCCCATGCCGGGCTGCCGCGCCAGATCCCAGGCCGCCGCCCGACCCATCCGCCCCGCACCCAGCACAAGCACCCGCATCGCCATGCCCGCGGTCTACATCAGCGCCGCGCGCCGGGCCACCGCCGCATGGCCGCCTGGCACTTTCAGGGCTTGCAGCACCGACCCTGCGGCGGCGCGGCGCACGGGATACCGTCGCCGCACGTGTTCGGGACGGCGCAGGCAGCTTGCTGCGCGGGAAGCTCATGGGTTCCGGCTGGACAGCCTCCATAGTCCTCCTCACACTGTCCGCCCGCGAGCTCGCACGCATTCGGGCCCCCGTCCCGGACGTTGGCCGGCGCCTGCTGGCCGAGCCCGGGCGACGGCGACGCCGGGGCTCGCTCGGCGCAGGCCGCGAGGAAGCTGCACACGCAAACGACGATCAGGGCAGATCGCATCGGACGCCAATCTGCTGGCTTGGCCCGGACGCTTGCCGTTCTCACGCCACCCAGCCCGCGTCCTCCAGGGCCTCGGCGACGGGGGTTCCGCCTTCTTCACGCCAGCGATTCGCGACGAGACGCTTCGCAGTGACGCCGTCGGAGCGGTTCGACGCCAGCCAGAGCAGCGGCGGCACCATGACCTCGGCGGCGAGCAGCTTCGCGCGGAGCTCCGGCGGGAAGCCGTCGGGGATCATGCCGGTCAGCGTGGCGCCTCCCGGCAGCAGAGCGTTGACCGTGACGCCCGTGCCCGCCAGGTCCTGCGCCCAGATCGCCGTCTCCGACTCCAGCGCGGCCTTGGACGGACCGTAGGGCGAGAAACCGGCGCGGCGCATCGTCGAGCGGTTCATCGAGATGTTCACGATGCGGCCCCACCCCGCGTGCAGCATCTCGAGCATGACGGCGCGTGCCATCAGGAACGGGCCGTTGACGTTGGTGTCGATCACCATCTGGAACACTTCGGGAGGACACTCCCAGAAGCGCGTCGGCTCGGTGAGGAACTGCTCGCTCACGTACTTCATGCCGCGCCCCGCGTTGTTCACCAGCATGTCGAGCCGCCCGAACTCCCCGAGCGTGGTCCGGACGACGCGCGCGCAATCCTCGGCCTGTGTCACATCGGCCGTCAGCGCCAGAATGCGCTCGCCGCCCTCCTTGGCGACGGCGGCGAGCTCGTCCGCCTCGCGCGCCCCCGTGATGACAACGCGGGCGCCGGCACCTGCGAGGCCGAGCGCCATCGCGCGGCCCAGTCCGCGGCCTCCCCCGGTGACGATGGCGACGCGCTCCGCGATATCCTGACGATCGGTCATCGGCGGCCAGGGTATCACGCGCTCCAGCGCGCTCGCGCCGGGACGGCGTTCAGCCCACGGCTTCGAGCGGCGCGGCCTCGGCGGACGCGCGCGCGCGACGCGGCGCGACGCTATCTGCGTTGTTCTCCGCGCTCGCTTCGGTGTTCACGGCGCGCGGCCTTCTTGGCCGACGACCGCGCCTGGGGCGCGCATCCAGCTGGATCGCGTCGAGCTTGTCGGCGAGCTCGGGGTGGCGCGCGGCGTACAGGCGTGCGTAGCCGAGTGCTTCGTGTGCGCGCTCGAGCAGCGCGGACTGCGCCGCCGCCAGCAGCTGCTCCGTGCCGGCGACCTCGGCGCGCAGCGCTACGAGGCGCTCGTGATGGGAGGCGACGTCGGCGGCCAGCCCCTCCAGTACCTCGCGGTCGACGTCGGGAAACCGGACACCGTCCAGGTCGCTCTGGAACAGCTCGAGCAGGTGATAAGCACCCGGATGTATGGCGGAATCTGCGGACATTCTGTCGCTCCTTTGCATCTGTTCATATGTTCAGTATCAGAGCCTGGGTTCCTGGTCAAGATTCCGCAGGGTGCGGCCGATTTCCGTATGTGTCGGCGCTCGGCTGGGCGCGCGTTTGCGAGGGTTCAGCGCGCCAGAGCCGCGTACCACGCGAGCGAGAGAAGCAACGTGTTGCCGAGCAGCATCGGCACCGGCGCGAGCAGCAGATCACGCGCGCGGCGGAGCTCGATCGCGTTCATGGTCGCGACAAGCGCCGTCTGCAGCGCCGCGCACCAGGGAAGAAACACGCCGGACAACATCCACAGTCCGACCAGCCCCTCGCCCAGGCCAATCAGGCGCGTGAGCACGGGCGCCACGCGATCTCCGAGGATGCGCGCGACGATGCGTTCGTGACGCGGCACGACGCGGAGCAGCTTGAAGACGAGCCCGAAGACCAGCCATACCAACGCGACGGCGATCCTCGCCCAGGTCGTAGGTGCGGCGAGGTCGAAGGCGACGTGCATGGGCTCTATCCAAGCTGCGCGGCGAACGCCCAGGCGTAGACGTACACGTAGCTCGCGAAGGTCAGGAGCGCCGCGACGCGGATCGGCATGCGGAAGCGCGAGCCCGGCAGCAGCACCGGATCGAAGATCACCGGCTGGGCGAACATGCGAAGCGCCCAGAACACCAGTGCGGCGCCCAGAAGCAGCCGCGCGAGGTCGCTTCTTGTCACGAGCAGGTCAGGGCGCGCGAGAGCGAGCGCGCCGAGCGCCGCCAGCACGAACGCGACAAAGAACGTGTGAACGGCGAACACGCGAGCCGTCAGCGGCGAGACCTGCTTCAGCTCGCGGCTCCAGCCGAAACGCCGCCAGATCTCCACATGCGCGATGCCCAGCACGAGATGGCTCGCGCCGACAACGCGCAGGAGCAGCGTCATGGTCGAGACGGTCACGCCTTCTCCAATGCCAGCGCCATCACCCAGGGGGTGACGCGGGTTTCGGCGGCAACGCGGAAATCCGCCGCGCGCGCGAGCCGCAGCCACTCCGCGCGGGGCAGGAAGTGGACAACGCCGGGGCCGAAGGCGAGGAAGTTCGCGGCATCGCGCAGATGCTCGACAAGCAGCATGCGGCCGCCAGCGCGCAGAGCGCGTTTCACCTCGGAGAAGAACCGCTCGCGCGCCGCCCTGTCACGGATCTCGTGGGCGGTGAACACGACTGCGATCACGTCGCAGCTCGCGTCCGGCAGGGCGAGCGCCGTCGCGGAACAGCGAGTGGCGTCATGCGTTCGCGGTGTTTGGGCTCGCGCGCGCTTCACCGAAGGCGCGCGCACCAGCGTGCCGTCGTACACGTCGAGCCGCGCCACGCAGCTTTCCGGCATCACGTCTTCGAGCGCAACTTCCGCGTCGAGGCCCGCGTCGATGGCCGCCCATTTTTCCGCGCTCGCGGGAAGAAGGGACGGCAGCCACTTTCCCGCGACGAGCGGCGAACGATCGTAGACGTAGTACGACACCGCGAGCGACACCGCCGACCACAGAAAGGCGACAGCTGCAGCAAGGCCGAGCGCTGCGCCGACGGCGCCACCGGCAAGCGCCCCCACAACGGCCAGAGCGGTAGCGGCAATCCACGTCCCGACGTACGTGGGCCAGTTGTACAGGAAGATCCTGGCGGCGCCGCTCACTGGAGCTCCTCGAGCACGCCGGGCTTCCAGGCGTACGGCACATTCTCGACGAGGAATGCGTTGGCCAGCCGGGGCGGCTCGCGCGCGAATTCCGGGCGCTCGAGAAAGCTCGAGGCCTGCGCCGTGATGCGTACCGGCCGCGGATCCCAGGCCTTCCTGAGGCCGCGCACGACGAGCATCCTGCCGGTGGCCTCGTCGAAGTCGAACGTGTACGGCAGCGGCCCCGCGAACCGGCGGGCGTCGTCGAAGGAGCGGAAGGGCGAGCCCTCCGGCAGCGCGGCGTCGTCGACGAGCTCGGCCTCGACGTGCAGGTCGGCTTCGCGCTCTGGCGTCCGCACGTCGATGCGCAGGCGGGTCTTGTCGCGTTCAACGTCGACCTCCGCGAGCCGGTAGCCGTAGTGCGTGAAGGCGTTGCCGAGCGTCACCATCATGCGGCGATCGGTGTCGGAACGCAGGATCCTGAGGCCTCGAAGCGTCTGCTTGCCCGGCCGCGCGAAACGCGCGAACACGCGGTAGCCGCTCAGGAAGAAGTCCCGACCCAGCGCCCGCGGAAAGCCCTTCGGGCGGAGGTCTTCGGTCTGCACCAGCGCGATCGCCAGCAAGCCGAAGTCGTCGTACGTATCGAGCTCGAGGCCCGCCGGCAGGAGCGGCTCGAGTGCCCGCGCGGGCAACGCGTAGCCGAGCACGAGTGACCAGCGGAAGAACGCCTCGACCGCGAACGGGTGCCGTCTCAGCGCGGGGAACATGGACGACCGATATCAGGGCCGCGCATCGCCGTCAGCATGCGTTGCCCCGGAGGCGCCGCGCGCCCATGCTCCACGGATGCGGCTCGTGCGGAGGCTGGCACTGGCGCTCGGGTGCTGGCTCATCGCGCTGGCCATCGTGCCGCGGATCTGGTGCGGCTGGAGCGCGGATCGCTGGTTCGATGGCGACGCTGCTACGGAGGACTCGCTGGGACGAAGCGTGGCGGCGGCGGTGTTGTCGGAGCCGCAGCGGCACCTCTACCGCACCGGGCATTCGCGCTTCGACGGGCAGTCATCGATCGCGGTCTACCAGATGACGATCCTGGGGCTCGGGCAGATCGCGCTGGCGCATCCGGAGCTGCGCGCGGCCTACCTGCCCGCGATGCGCTCGGCGGCGGCGCGCCTGGTCGATCCGCGCACGCTCGGCTACGCGGCAAAGGTCTACGGACACAATGGGCTGTCGACGATGGCGCCCGGCGAAGGCCACGCCTATCTCGGCTACGTGAACCTCGCGCTCGGCATGTTGCGCGCGGTCGATCCGCACACCAAGTACGCCACGCTCAACGACCGGCTGAGCAAGGCCTTCGCCGAGCGCCTCGCCGCGTCGCCCACCGGCCTCATCGAGACCTATCCCGGCGAGACCTGGCCGCCGGACGTCGCGGCGGTCGCCGGCTCGGTCGGTCTGAACGCGCAGGTGACGGGCGTCGACCGGAGCGCGCTGCTTTCCAAGTGGGCGGCGCGCTACGCGAAATGCGCGATCGACAAGTCGGGCTATCTGGTGCAGCGCGTGCGGAGCGGAAGCTGCCGTCCCATCGACGCGCCGCGCGGATCGGGCACCGCAGTCGCGGCGTACTTCATCGGCTTTGCGAATCGCGCATTGTCGCAGCGTCTGGAGGGCGCCCTTGCGGGTGTGGGGCGCCGCGCGCTTCTCGGCTTCGGCGGACTCCGCGAGTACGCGCCCGGCCACAGCGGTCGCGGCGACGTGAACGCCGGCCCCATCCTGCTCGGCGTTTCCGTCGGCGCCACCGGCTTCGGCATCGGCGCCGCACGCATGAACGGCGACCGCGATCTCTTCCGCCAGCTCTACCGCACCGCGGATCTGTTCGGCGCGCCCGAAAGCGGCAGGACCGGCAAGAGCTTCGTCACGGGCGGCGCGCTCGGCAACGCGCTGCTTCTGGCAATGCTCACTGCGAGGCGACCGTGACCCCAAAGCGACACGCCGTGGTCTGCGCTGTCGTCGTGGCCTCCGCGCTGCTCGTCGATGTTGTGCTGGGTCGCTACGCCGAACCCAGGGACGTGCTCGCCGCGGCGCTCACGCACGTGAACGTGACGCATCTCGTAGTCGTCGCGCTGCTGCTCGCAGTGCGCTTGTTCCTCGTGCTGCTGGCGCCTGGCTGGGTCTTGTACGTGCTGGTGGCGTGGGTCGGTCGTGGTCGTCTCCGACGGAATGCGTAGCCGCTACGCCAACTCCTGCGCGAGCGCCATCGAGGCGACGGTGCCGTCGGAGACGGCGGTGGTCATCTGGCGGTAGCGCTTGCTGACGATGTCGCCGGCAGCGAAGACGCCGGGCACGTTGGTGCGCATCTGCTCGTCGACCACGACGTAGCCCGCGGCATCCACTTTGAAGACACTGCCGAAAGCATCGAGATTCGGGCGCATGCCGGCGAACACGAAGGCCCCGTCGCAGTCGATGCGGCGGAGCATTCCGTTTCGCAGATCCTCCACCACCACGGCGTTGACGGTCTTGCCGTTGTCGGCGACGAATTCCCGCGGCTCGTGCTCGAACAGGAAGTCGAACCTGTCGTCCTCGAGTACACGCGCCTGGGCCTGCTTGTTGGCCGACAGCTCGGCGAACTGGTGCACCAGCGTGATCCTGCCCGCGAACTTCGCGATGAACAGCGCCTCCTCGACCGCCGAGTTGCCGCCGCCGATCACCACCACGTGCTTGCCCTCGTAGTACTTGGCGTCGCAGGTCGCGCAGTAGGAGATGCCCTTGCCCCTGTATTCGCGCTCGCCCGGTACGCCGATGGGGCGCGGCGATGAGCCCGTCGCCACGATCACCTTGCGCGCGCGGATCGTCTCCACACCGTCGAGCACCACCCGGCGCTCGTGCAGGTCCGCCGCGGTAAGCTCCGCCGCAAAGCGCGATTGGACACCCGCCTCCCGGGCGTGCTCGAGCAGGTAGTGCGCCAGCATGTAGCCCGGCTGCGGCTTGGGAAAGCCGGGGAAGTTCGAGACCTGGTGCGTGATGGAGAGGTTTCCGCCACCAAGCCCCACGTCC
Organism: uncultured delta proteobacterium; assembly: GCA_963826085.1. Classification (GTDB taxonomy): domain Bacteria; phylum Myxococcota_A; class Polyangia; order Polyangiales; family Polyangiaceae; genus CAWDXG01. The sequence goes on from CAWGVN010000001.1 coordinate 3,073,904, forward strand.
ACCATGATCGTCCGGAGCTTGGCCTGCGCGGCGTAGATGCCGGCAGTCACGCCCGCGGGTCCCGCTCCGAGGATCAGCACGTCGCACTCGGTCTCGACCGCACATTCGCGGGCGCGGAGCTCGGCAGCGCGATCGGGCGGGATCAAGGCTTCGAGCCCGGCCCTGAGCTCCGAGCGCTTGATCGCGCCCGACAAGCGCTCGCCGACCTCGCGACCGTCCTTGAAGAACAGCACCGTCGGCGAGCCGCGCACCCCGAGGCTCTCGGCCAGCTCGCGATTTTCCTGGCGGAATATTTTCACGAAGCGCACGTCTTCGTCGTAGATCGCGCCCAGTCCCTCGAACTTCGGCGCCAGCGCCTCGCAGGGCGGGCACTCGGTGGAGTAGAAATCGAGGACGACGGGTTTGCTGCTGGCGAGCACCGACGATTCGAAGCTCTGGCTGTCGATTTCCTGGATGTGTTCCGACACGGCGTCTCCGGGCTAGGGTTCGGCGTAGAGCGCTCCCCCGAGCGCCAGGAGCTCCGCCACCGGACGGCAGTCGGGGCGGTCCACGCTGCCTTCGCGGTTCTTTGCGACTGCGCCGCAGCCACCGCCGCAGGCGAGCTGGCGCGAGCACGAGCGGCAGGCGGAGATGCCAAGCACGTCGCGCTCCTGCCAGCGCTCCACGGCGGCCTCGTCGAGCCGGACTTCCGGATAGAACGAACCGACTTCCTCGCCCGCCTTGCCGACGTTCGCCGTGCAGGGATAGATGCGCCCGGTGTAGTCGAACGCCCATTCCGTCTTGCACGCGGGGCACGAGTCGAAGAGCGGCGGCGGAAGCTGGCCATTATCGAACAGGAAGCGCGCGACCGAGAAGGCAGGCTTGTGGAAGCGCAGGATCGCTGGGTCCTGGCGGATCAGTCGCGCCAGGTCCTCGTAGAGCGAGAGGCGCGTGTAGAGCCTGCTCGAGTCGGCCTGGCAGGAATGAAGCTCGTAGTTGCGGCCGATCTGCGTCTTGAAGAGCGGACTGTCGGTCCAGCCCCGATCGATGGCGAAATGCGCCAGGTCGGCGAAGCCCTCGATGTTGTCGCGGTCGATCACCGAGCGCAGGTTCACGGGCAGCCCCAGTGCCAGGCACGCCTCGATGCCCGCGACCGCGCGCCCGAACGTTCCTCCGCCCCCCTTGAGGTGACGCCGCCCGTCGTGGACCTCGCGTGTGCCGTCGAGCGTGACCTGCACCTCGCGGATCCGCCCACGAGCCAGCAGTGGCGCGTAGGTCTGGAGGTAATAGCCGTTGGTCACCACCGCCAGGTCGAGCCCGCGCGCGGTGGTCTCCTCGACGAGGCGCGCAATCCCGATCATCGACGCGGGAGTCGGCAGGAGCGGCTCGCCCCCGAACAGGGTCACGTACTTGCGGCGGTCGGTGAACGCCCGATCCACGTAGGCGAAGAACGCGTCGAGCACCGCGTCCTGGCCTTCGCGCGGTTCCGCGTCGTAGCCCGCCTGGTAGCAGTAGGAGCAATCGAAGTTGCAGACGTAGGAGGGAACGTAGAAGAGCTGCAGCTCGTCCGTCGCGCGCGCTTCGAGGAAATCGAGGTAGGCGCGCTTGTAGCGGCTCGCTTCCTTTTCCGGGTCCACCAGGTAGCCCTTGAGGGCGAGCTCGGCCGGATTGTCGAACTCCCCGCGCGAGAGGCGCTCGCCTTCGTCCGCGTCGAGCAGGTCGGCCTCTCCGCTCAACAGATTGACGAGAATCCATCCGGACTGCTCGCCCAGCCTGGCAAGGATGTTGTGCCGGGAAAGCTCCATTTGCCGGTCAGTCGTGGCAGCCGGCGACGACCTTCGAGACCTTCGCGCAGCACTGGGCCACGGTCTTGTCCTGGTCGGGAGCCTTCGGCTTCGGCTTCGGTTTCGTATCGCACCGACAATCGTCCTTGATCAGCGACTTCATTCTGTTGTCACCCTTTCGGCCCTGGCCTCTCAACCACAGCAGCGGACTTTGCGTGGGCGCCGCCCGCTGATCGTGAAACTGGCCACCGTCGCCTCGCCCTTCTCGTAAGGTGCGCTCTCCTCGACGATCTCGACGTCGACAAGCCCTGCGGCGGCGATGTGCTCGAGGTACTCCGGCTTCGACACTGCGCCGGCCCAGCACTCCGCGATAGCTTCCGGATCGTTTCTGTACTCCTCGGCGATCTCGCCGACGGCGTAGATGTCGCTGACCACGAACTGTCCGCCCGGCTTGAGAACGCGGGCGATCTCGCGCCAGACGGCGGCCTTGTCGCCGGCGTGGTTCAAGACGCAGTTGGAGGTGATCCAGTCCGCCAGCTCGTCGGGCAGCTCAAGTCGTTCGAGCCCGGAGCGGACGAACGTCGCGTTGTCGATACCGAGCTTGTCGGCGGTCTTCCTGGATTTGTCGAGCATGGCGTCCGTCATGTCGATGCCGTAGGCATGACCCTCCGGACCCACGGCTTCTGCCAGACGCAGAACGTCCGTGCCGCGCCCGCTGCCGAGATCCACGCACACCTGCCCTGGCCGGGGCTCGCAGCGGGTCGCCGCCGTTCCACATGACAAGCAACAGTCCGAGCCCGCCAGCTCCGAGTACCTCTGCTCGATCGCATTGGTCATCCTTCGGGTCTCCAGCTCGTTCGAGCCCGGTCGCGACGGAAGGATTCGGCGCGGCGACAAAGTCCGTGTTGCGATCAATGCCCGGTTGACGGACGTCAACGACGCGGGTGCGCTGTGGTTGGTCGGATGTGGGGGTGGAGCTGGATCGCGCTGTCTCTGGGTCTCGCGGCGGCGGCCTGGGCGCAGGCTTGACGGGTATTCACTTCGAGAATACTTTTCTGAATACCATGGCTCACGTGAAGACCACGGTCGCCGTTCCGGAAGACGTCCTCGCCGACATCGATCGCGCGGCGCAGGCCCGGGGAGAGTCGCGGAGCAAGTACATCACGCGCGTGCTCAAGGCGGCGGTGCGAGCCCGGCGCGACGCGGAGATCACCCGCCGCCTGGACGAGCTCTTCGCGCGCGAGGACATGCGCATGGCGCAGCACGACGAGGCAGCCTCTTTCGACGAGGCCGGGACGAGCTGGTCGGACGAGCGCTGGTGATGCGGCAGGGGGACGTCGTCTGGTTCCGGTTCGGGGGCGAAGGGTCGGAGCCCGCTGGACGCCGTCCGGCTCTCGTCGTCCAGGACGACCGCTTCAACCGCAGCGCGATCAACACGACCGTTGTCGCGGCGATCACGTCCAACCTGCGATTGGCCGCCATGCCCGGCAACGTCCGGCTTCGCAAGGGAGAAGCCGGGCTCCCACGCCCGAGCGTGGTCAACGTCACGCAGTTGCGCACGGTGGACCGCTCACGCCTCGGCAAGACCCTCGGAACGCTGGGCGACGGCAGGATGGACCAGGTCCGCCAAGGGCTGGCGCTGGTTCTGGGGCTCGATCGACTCGTCGAATCGTAGTGCGTCAGCGCACGATCGCGTACACGTCCGCGTCGCGCGGCTCCGGCGAGAGATTGGGCTCGATGATGGAACGTCGCGCGACACCTTCGAGGCTCATGCCCGCCTTCTGCAGCACGCGCGCCGAAGCGCGATGCTCGACGTCGCACACCGCGTAGATCCGGAAGACACGCGGGTCCGCCAGCGCTGCCTCGACAACGGCCGTGACCGCTTCGGTCATGTAGCCGCAGCCCCAGTGCTCCCGCGCCAGCGCGTAGGCGATCTCGAGCGCGTAGCCGTGCAGCGTGAACGCGAGATAGCCCATCGCATCGCCTCCGTCGGGCGGCACGATCATCCACGACAGCGGCCCGTCCTGTGCTTCCAACCCTGGATGCGTGCCTCGAGAAATGCGCGTACCTCGGCGGCGTCCACGCTCGGCCGCCAGGCGAGGTAGCGCATCACCTCGGGATCGCGCGGCCACGTCTCGAGGATGTGCTCCGCATCGCCCAGCTCCGGAACGCGAAGCATGAGCCGCTCGGTGCGAAGCGTCTCGGGCGGGAACACGGAGTGAGGGTAGACCCGCGAGGAAGGGCGGGTCTACTTCACTCCGGCGTCCGCCGCCGGCGGCCATGCGTCGCCCTCGCGCAGCGGCAACGGAAACACCGCCGGGCTCCGATGTCCCGCCTTGTCGACGGCGCGCACGCCGAACAACCAGTGGTCTTTCGACAGCGGCACCGTGACGCTGCCGCTCTGGCCCGCCGGGAAGTGCCGCGTCCAGCTCGGCGCGCTGGTGGGGCGCGCGACGACTTCGTAGTCGACGCCGGGCGCGGCGGTGAAGAGCACGGTGGTGTCCTCGGCCAGATGACGGACGTCGAGGCGCGCTTCTTTCGGTGGAAGCGACGCGCGGGCGAGCGAAGCGAGCGCGGCGATGTCGACGCGGGCGACGTTCGCCATGTAGTCGGCGTCGACGAAGCGCGGCAGGTCGCCGTACTGGATGCCGCCCTCTTTGCGCACGTCCTGGTGCTGGTGGTGGAAGTCCTCGTCGACCTCGGTGAAGCGCACGGCAGGCACGCCCGCGGTGTGGAACGGCATCTGGTCGCCGCCGCGCAGGTAGCGATCCGCGCGGAACACGAGCATTGGCGAAAAGTCCTTCACGTACTTCTGTGCGGCCTCGTCGATGGCGCGCGCCAGCTCGCGATCCGGCCCGTCGCTCGTGGCACCCACGTGCAGCAGCGCGTCCCGCTTGGCAGCATCGGCGGGCAGCCCCGCGCTGAACAGCCGCACGTGATGCTTGTCGCTCCGGCCGCTGGCCGCCACGCTCTGTCCGACGATGTCGTTCGTGATCATGCCCTCGACGCGCTCGTTCGCGAGCTTCTTGGCGAGCGCCGTGGAGCCGAACAGCCCCTGCTCTTCGCCGGACACCGCGGCGAACACGATCGTGGCCTTGAAGCGATACGGCGCGAGCGCGCGGCACGCTTCCAGCACGACGGCCACGCCGCTGGCGTCGTCGTTGGCGCCTGGCGCGTCGCTCTTGGCGTCCATGATGTCGCTGGCGCGCGAGTCGTAGTGCCCGCTCACGACCAGCGTGCGCGCCGCCGCTCCCTTCGCTGTGCCGGGCAGCACGGCCAGCACGTTCTGCATCGGCCACGGCTTCGGAATGCGCTTGCCCGCCGGCGCCGTGTAGTCCTCGTCATCAACGCTGAGCCGTCCGCCGGAAGCCGCCACGATGGCGGCGAACTGCAGCTTCAGCCAGCGCCGCGCCGCGCCGATACCGCGCTTGTCGTCGTCGGTTGCCGACAGCGAGTGCCGCGTCCCGAACGCCGCCAGCGCGGCAACGTCCGCGCGCATCCGCGCCGGCCGCACGGAGGCGACCATCGCGGCGATTTCACGATCGCGCTTCGCGACGGGAGTGGCGCCCGCGTCGGGCTCGTCCTCGATCGTCGAAACGACGACCGGGGCCGGCTGCGCCGTGGCAGCAGGCGGAGGCGCTGGCGCGGGTGGCAGCGGGTGCGCACAGCCACACAGCGCAATCGCCGGGAGCCCGGAAAGCAGGAAACGCATGCGCACAGGGTGCCCGGCGAGCGCCTCCGGCGGAAGCGCGTTCGCCTCAGTGGTGTCCCGGGACGCGTCCCACCCTGCCTCGAACCCCCAGGAGAACCGGAATCAGTCCGCCGCGCACCGGGCATGCCGCTTGCTGACGCTAGAACGTCAGGAGGAACCATGAGGGCAAGAAGGGTAGCGCACGTGTTGACGTTTGCGGTTCTGGCAGGTTCCGCAGCTTGCGGCTGCAGCGACCTTCCGGCAGCGGGTGCAAGTCCGGATAGCGGCACAGCCGGTGCAGCGGGGAGCGGTGGTGCGGCCGGGGCGGCGGGCAGCGGCGGTGTCGCCGGTGCGGCAGGGAGCGGTGATGCCGCAGCCGCGTGCGGCCCGGTCGGAGTGGGCAGCATCGAGCGCCTGGACCCGGCATTCGACGCGCTCGTGCCCCCCGATGCAAAGCTCGAGCAGATCGCAGGCCCTTTCACCTTCACCGAGGGCCCGCTCTGGCGCCCCGACGGTACGCTCTGGTTCAGCGATGTGCAGGACAACGTCGTGCGGCAGTGGTCGCCTGACTGCAGCGTGAAGACGATCCTCGATCCGGGTGGCTACGACGGCCCACCACTCGCGAAGGGTACAGCCGTCGGCCCCAACGGAATGGTCTTCGACAAGGATGGCTCGGTCGTCCTGTGCCAGATGGGCAATCGCCGCATCGTGCGCGTGGCGCCGGATCTGACAATCACCACGGTCGTGGACAGCTACCAGGGCAAGAAGCTGAACAGCCCGGATGATCTCGTGTTCCGTTCGGACGGATCGCTCTACTTCACCGATCCGCCATATGGCCTGGAAGGTCAGGACAACGATCCGTTGAAGGAACTCGCCTTCAACGGCGTGTTCCGCCTGGCCAACGGCACTCTCCAGCTGCTCGACAAGAGCCTGTCGCGGCCAAATGGCATCGGATTCTCCCCCGACGAGAAGACGCTCTACGTTGCCAACTCCGACATCAACAATCCTGTCTGGATGCGCTACGACGTTGCGGCAGACGGTTCGATCTCCAACGGGACCGTTCTCTACGATGCGTCGGGCGAGGCGTTTCCCGGCTTCGGAGTACCGGACAGCTTGAAGCTCGACGCGCTCGGCAACATCTACTCGGCGGGTCCGTTCGGCTTGTGGGTCATATCACCTGAGGGCAAACACCTCGGCACGATCAAGACGCCGACGCCTGACGTGCCGAGCAACTGCGCCTGGGGCGACGATGGCAAGACCCTCTACATCACCGCCCGGAAGCACCTCTACCGCATCAAGCTGTCGGTCTCGGGCGAGAAGCCGGTCTACTGACACTCAATGACCGTCATTGCGCTGCGACTTGCCGATCAGCACCTGGATCGACTGACCGTCGGAGACCGCGAGATCGTCGACGCCGTCACCGTTGATATCGCCGGCGCGGACTTTCTGGGCTGCGAGTGAGCTCGAAACGGGGTTGAGCGTGTAGTCGCGACCGTGGAACACGACCAGGGACACGCCCTCGTCCTGGGACGCGCCTCCGTCCTGCGACGCGCCTCCGTCCTGCGACGCGCCGCCATCCTGGGACACGTCGCTCTTCGTGACCACCGCGAGCTCCTTTCCGGGACGCGCATCGGCGTCGAGCAGGGCGATCGAGAGAGCCGACACGTGCTTCGGCGTGACTTGCTTCAACGACTTCCACCCATGACCGTCACCCCAGGCGATGAACAACCCATCCTCGCGCGCGAGCACGAGGTCCATCGCGCCATCGCGATCCAGATCCGCCGCAGCCAGCTCGTTGACGAGAGCTGGAGGAACGTCGAGGGGCGGATTCTGGTACTCGACGTTCGAGTCTGGTGTTGCCACGAGAATCCGGGTGATCCTCGCATCGGGAGCCTGGCACCTCGACTCGACGCCGACGGCTTCGTCCGTACCGTTTCCCTCGAGGTCGGCCATCGTCCAGGCGAAAGCACTTTGCCACGAGCCTCCCGCACTGCTGCAGGCGAAGACCGGATCTTGACCCGTCGACAGCAATTGCGTGTCCGTCTTCGAGAGCACATCCTGGACAACATCCAGGCGGCCGGGCGGCGAAGGCGGCACTGCGACCGAAGCCAGCCATGCCCCGCCGTTCCCTTCCCTCCCCAACAGGGCGTTCAACGGCGCGTCGATCTTGCCGGAGTCCGCGAGCACCAGCGGCGCGTAGATGGCGCGAGAGGTCGACCCTTGCATCGGCACGGCCGAAAATCCCTTGCTTGTCTTGTCCGTGACGATCAGATCCATGATGTCGTCGCACGCTCCCAGGTTTCCGCGCACTTTGCCGGCTTCCATCTGCTCGACGTGTTCGATGGATCCGACCGACTGCGGCGCCATCAAGCTGCCGGAATTCGAGAACGAAACCTCGACGCTCTCGTCACCAGAGGGCGACGTGCTGACGAATGCCAGATCCCAGCCAGGCTTGCCATCCAGCTGCGCGGCGCGGAGCATGCTCGCCTTCCCCGCAGGAGTCATGAGCTGCGGGTGGTACAGGAACGCGCCGTCCTCGTACACGACATCGATGTGGGGATGGTCGGCGTTGTCAGCGCGCAACGCTGCGACGTCGAGCATGTCATTGCCGTCGAAGTCAGCGACCACCGCCTGGCTCCAGTTCGCATCAGGGTAGTCCTGGGGAACCAGAGGGTTCAGGGTACCCGTACCCTTGCAAAGCCCGTTCGGCATCACGAAATCGGTCTGTCCGTCTCCGTCCAGATCTGCAGCTGCTAGCGGCAGACCGGCACACTTGCCTGACTCGAAACTTGGGTCCAGCTTGAGCGAACCGATGTTTCCTGCGCTATCGACCAACGCGGTGAGCACGTGAACGTGATGCGACGCATCTTCGGCAGGAACGAAGAGCTCGGCTTGGTGCTTTGCGGTTGGCGGCGTGGACAGAGGAACGCCCCGAGTCGCCACGCTCCAGGTGCTGGGCAGTGACAGGGAAGCGGGGAACGGGCTGGGATACTGGGAGATCTTGGGGATCTCTCCTATTCCCAGACGCAGGAGGTGGTCGGCCCCGGGTGACGCGATCACCACGGTCGAACCCTGCGATTCTGCCGGGAGGCTCGGGTCGATTCGCAAGGCGCGGGTCCCCAGACAGGACGCAGCATCACCCACCGGACACAAATCGGAATCGGCCGGGTTTGCGCTGGTCACGGCCAGGACTCCGACAGGCACCAGGTACGCTGCCGCTGACAGTCCTCCGCCGCTGGGGACCTGGAGCGAAAGCAGCCCGTCGCACTCCTGGGTCCACTTGCCAGAGTAGGGGGACTTCGCGGGACGCCGATACCCGCTTGGCATTCCGACTGGAAGAAACTGCTCGTTAGCGACGTCCGTGGCGTCCGCAAGGCCCGCGGACGTGTACAAGAGCGGCTGGAAGCCCTCGTTGCGCGAATGGTCGCCGGTCAGTACGACTATGCCCGAAGCCGTCGGTACTGCGGCTTCGAACCCGCCGTCACCGATCGCATCGCCGAACCAGACCGGACCCGTTCCGTTGACGAAGCGCGTGCGATTGTCCGTGAAGTGTCCGGAGCGATCCCCGTAGAAGACGCTCAGACTGTCGCCTGCCATTCCCGCTATGTCCAACTGGTGATCCCCGTCCACGTCGGCGATCGCCCAAGGGTCGAGGCTTGCGAAAGCGACGGGCCCGTCTTCGGCAAAGCTCTTCGTGCCGTGCACGCACGCGCCATCGGGCGCGCAGGCCCAACCCTTGGGACAATCGTCCTCGTGGGGCTTACACAGGAGCCGGCAGGCCAACACCCCATCCGAAGGCTTGCCACAGCCCATTGGATCATTGGGTGCGACCGAGTCGCAGTCCTCGGTCGCCGGATCCACCACGCCGTTGCCGCACACGCCGCTAGGCAAGGGCGCGATATTCGAGCAGGCCGCCAGGAACACGCACAGTGCAGGCAACCCGAGCGTCTTCATGTCGCGCCAACCCCGGTCATGGTCTCTACGGTACACGATAGAAAGGCCGTGACGCGTCCCCGATACCCGTAACGTCCCCGATGACCGAGGGCTTCCCTGCGGCGTCGCGATAGAAGCGCACCAGGCTGGACTGGCCGGCGATCGGTACCTCGAACATATCCGGATCGAGAGATCCCATGAGCGGGGCGATCTGCGCGAACGCTTGGATTCCCGACGGCTGGAGGGGCACAGGCGTGGAACCGTTGATGTCGAGTGTTATTTTTCCGGACCCTAGCTGGACGGTCGCCAGCGCGCCGTCATCCCGCTGGTACTTCCCCGCGTAGTCCCCCCAGGTCGCCGGAGCGAGCGAATGATCGTATGGCTTCACGTTGGGGAAGTACGTCTTGAAAACCTCGGTGTCGATCCCCTCGTTGTCGGCCTTGCCGTTCTCCAGCACAGCGAACCCGAAGTGCTGCTCTGGGATGATCAGCGTGACGCCGCTGGCGAAGGTTGCGGAGCTGGGGGAGCTCGCAACGGCGCCCCAGCGTTCGGCGAGCGACCCGAGCCCCGGGAGCGGCTCCCTAGGAAACGCCAGGCTACTGGCACCGACGCCCGGCACCGTCTCGACGACGCCGCCGCCCAGCAGCTCTCCCACCTCGCTCTTCGACAGGACGCTGTCGCCGCCGCTGGCGATCGACTTCACGAGCTTGCCAAGATCCTGCACGGACAGGTAGAGGCCCCACACCGGCAGGAGCGCTCCACAGGTGGAGACCTGGGACGGGGGCTCGGCAAGGTCGCCGGTCTTGGCAACGTCGGGGTCGAACGTGAGATCGAGCGCAGAGGGCGCTGCCAGCTCCGTTTTGACCACCTGCGCGAAGGGCATGTGGTCCGCCTCTTCCAGCGCCAGACCGGCCAGCGAAAATGCGGCGTTGCCGAACATCCACTCCGTGCCCGGCTTGTAGAAGATCGACGCAGGATGGCCGGAGAAGAGCTGACGCAGTGTCCCGGCGCCGCTCTGACCGCCAACCACCGGGAGCGTGGGGGGACAAGCTCCGGGTGCCGCCCTCCAGTAGGTGGGCCAATACCCGCTGCTGAACGACAACAGGCCGCGCAACGTCAGCTCCGGAGCCCACTTCTCGCTGGCTGCGTCGAGTGCCAGGTCTGGAACGTAGTTCTGCTGCAACGGTGCGTCGAGATCGACCTTGCCGTTGCGCGCCATGCGCAGCGCGGTCAGCGTGGTGACGATGCCGGCGAGGCGCGCGCCGTTGAAGCGCGTCGAGCTGTCGACCGGTTCGCACTCGAGCGAGCTCTTCGATCCGAAGACAGCTTCGTGCAGCTTGCCATCTTTGTAGACAACGACCGCTCCGCCGGGAATCCCGTCTGCGTGCGCGCTGTCTACCAACTGCGTGACCAGACCATCGAACCTGAAGTCACCGCTGGGTGCGGGCAGCCCCTCGCAGTCGCTACCGCTCGCGCCCGCGCTGCCTCCCTCCCCGGCGCTGCCCCCCGTCCCGGCGGTCCCACCTCCCCCCGCGGCCGCGGGAGCACTGCTCCCACATGCGGCGCTCCCGGACAGCAGCACCCACAAGAGCAAGCACCAACGCTTCATCGTCGGCTCGCTACGCGACGTGGTGGAAGGGATGCGACTGCGCAATCTCGACCTCCTCACTGCCGTTGGAACGGATGGTAGTTCTCGGTGCCGTCACTGAGAATGAAGCCGAGCGTGACGGGCACGCCGGTCTTGTCGCGGTAGAACCGCACGATGTTGCCACCAAGCTGGAAGTAGTCCGGATCGGTGGAACCCTTGAGCCCCCCCGTGGACATCCAAGTCTGGATGCCACTCGGCGTCATCTGCACGGTCTGGTTCTGGATCGTCGCCGACATCGTCCCCTGGGCGGCGTCGACCTGGATCAGCGCCTGCACGCCGTCATCGCGCTGGTAGGTCCCTTCATACTCTGTCCACGTCGAAGGATCGGTGGCGTGGTGATACGGCGTCACCTGCGGGAAGTACGTGTGGAACACTTCTTGTACGAACGAACCGGGGAAGCCCGGAAGCCACCGGTTCGCAAGCGCCGCAAAACCGAAGTGCTGCTCCGGAATCACGAGGATCGTGACTGACGCGGAGCTAGCGTCATGCCCGTTGCGTTCGACCAACGTACCGACACCATCAGGCAGGGGCGTGGCGACAAAGCCGAGGCTGCTCACACCGACATCCGGCGTTGTCGGCATCTCGCCGCCGTGGACCAGCGCGCTGACCTCGGTCGTCGACAATACGCTGCCACCGCCGCCGCCGCTCGCGACGGCTTGCACCAGCTTGCCGAGATCCTGCACGTCCAGATAGAGCCCCCGATTCGGCCAGATCAGCTCGCAGTCCGACACGTCCTTGACCTGTTGGGCGAGGTTGCCGTTCTCGTACACCGTGGGGTCGTAGGTCAGGTCGAGACCGGACGGGTCCGCGACCTCTGTCTTCACGACGTCGGCGAAGGACTTGTTTTCCACTTCCGCGAGGGCGCGCGCCACGAGCGCAATGCCGGGGGCGCTGTACATGAACTCGGTTCCCGGCTCGTGGAAGATGGGCGCGGGGTAGGTAGCGAAGAATTTCGCCAGCGTGCCCGGACCAGGGTCGCCACCCACGGCGGGGAAGCTTGACGGGCAGGGTCCAGGATCGTCGGGCCACCAGTAGACCGGAAAGTAACCGCCGCTGGACGACAGCAGACTGCGCAGCGTCAGCTCGGGTGCCCACTTCTCGCTGGCAGCGTCGAGCTTCAGGTCGGGCACGTATTTCGTTACGGACACGTTGTCGAGATCGATCAACCCCTTCTCCTGGACGCGCAGCGCCGTGAGCGCAGTGACCACGTCTGCAAGACGCACGCCGTCGAATCGCGTCGTCTCGTTCACGGGATCACAGCTCGTCGGGCTCTTGGAGCCGTACACTGCTTCATGCAGATTGCCGTCCTTGTACACGGCAATCGCAGCGGCGACGCCGCTCATGTTGGGATCAGCAGTGAGTGTCTGGAGCAGCGTGTTGAACTGGGTGTCTCCGGTCTGGGGCAGAGCGGTACATGCATCTCCACCTGCACCGGCGGCGCCGCCGGCTCCCGCCGCGCCGCTCGCGCCGCCGGTGCCAGCGCTCCCCCCGATCCGTCGGCATTGCCGCTACCGCAAGCGGCGGTCCCCACCGCCGCCATCAGTGCCAGTGCGACGATCCCGATTCTCGATTTCATCATGGGTACCCCGTTGGCTGTCTGACGTCGCTCTGAGCAAGCCCCGTGCCGCGACGCCAACCCCGACGATCGAGAACTTCCCGCTCCTCGAGAGATAGTGGGACATGTCCCGGGACACCGAGCATGACCGCTGTCACGTCGGGAAATTCCGCTGGTGAGACCCTACATAGGTTGCAGCGTCTGCGGCGAAAGACCGGCGAGCACGGTGATTCCGCCCGCGTCCACGTCGATGTCTTCGGAGGCGATCGGCGTCGTGGATCCCGGAAGCGAGACGGTCACGGTGTGCTTGCCGGGCGCGACGTTGACCCACATATGGTCGATGGCGGGAGTCTGGGACGGGACCCACCCGAGCGGTCCGGCGAATGCGGTGGGCGCAGCGCCGTCGAGCTCCACCGTGACGTCGCTGCGCGCGGACAGGTTGCAGTCGAGCGCCTGGACCACCACGAAGCCCTGGCTCGGGTCGTAGACTGCGCCCGCTTTTGCGGCCAGATGCGTCATCGCGGTCTTGGTCGGGATGCCCCACATGTACACGTCACCGATCATCGGGTGCTGTGGATCGCGGATCGCGGGTCGAATGATCAAACGCGAGCTGACGTCCGTACCCTGGATCGAGAAATAGCCAGCGAAGCCGCTGCTGCCGCTGTTCACATGAAGCGTCACGCGCCCCCCCGCGTCCGTCGTGACCTGGTCGAGGGGCGAGCTGCAGGTCGTGTCGTCGCTCGCACAGGCGCGGACCGAAAGACCCGCCGATACGCCGAAGTCCGGCGGGTCGTAGTGGAGGAGTTGCAGCGGAAGCGCCAGATCCGCCTGGAGCGGCGCGGGATTGGCAGACGCGCCGCCCACGCACTGCCAGCCGGATGAGCCGGACTCGATCTCCGGGGCGCCGCAGTGCGCGCCGCAATCGACCGACTGCGCGTTGCGTGCGAGCAGCCCGTTCACCCAGTCGATGAACGCGACGCCTCCGCTGCGCATGGTGTAGGCCTGGGGTCGGGCCAGGATGTTGTGCCTCCAGCCCGGTGCAACGTACAGGCGAAAATCGGGCACTCTGGTCACGATGGAGTAGAGGTTCCCGCGCATTCCCTTGGACCAGGCGTAGGGGTCGTCGGGGAGACCCGTCACCCCGGACCAGTACGTCTGGTTCTCGTCGAACTCGGGCTCGTACTCGGAAAGCTGGATATCGGGATAGGCGCTGTGCACCAGCGCGTACAGATCGGGAATCGACGTGAGCTTTGACGGATCTACGCCGGGGAAGATGTCCTTGAAGCTTGCGGCCACGTTCCACTCCGGCACGACTTTCGGGAGTAGGTCCCCGAAATAGACGCCCGCCCCGCTGTCGGCAATCTGGGTGACCTTCGCGCCTGGGTACTCCCGCGCCAGATGCGGCGCCCACATGATGGAACCGTAGGCACCAGAGCTCGCACCCATCGCGACGATTTCGGACGGATCCTTCACGTTGACTTTCATCCAATCGAGCACGGCCTGCATGTTGACCGCACCACGATGCATCACAGTGAAGGTCGAGTTGCCGACCGTATACTTGTTGTCTGCATCGCCCCAGTAGAGGTCCCCGGTGCAGTTCGGCACGTACACGTGGTGCCAGTCGCGGAAGGGGTTTCGCGGGTCAGCGTGGTCGAGCAGACCTGCGGCTGCGGACTCGTCCGTGATCTCCGGCGGTACGCGCACGTGGTCCGCGAAGCCGCCCAGGCAGGTCACAGCATCAAAACACGCTCCACCATGTTCGAATTCGACCACCACCTTGTTCACCGTGCCGGGCCGCACGTAGAACTCATAGGGCTGGCCCCGCGCGCAACGCGTCCTGCCGCCGGGCTCGATCCTGTTCCAGCCGGCTGGAAGTTGCGCGATGCCCTGCCCGCCAGCGTCGGGCCCCGCATCACTGCCGCCCGCGCCCCCCGCGCCGCTCGCGCCGCCCGTGCCTGCGCTGCCCCCGGCTCCGTCAGCATTGCTGCTGCCGCAAGCGGACGTGCCTGCGGCCGTCATCAATGCCAGCGCGACGATCCCGATTCTCGACTTCATCATGAGTGCCTCCGATGGCTGTGCGAAGGCGTCGTTCAGCAAGGGCTGTGCCGCCGCGCTGTCCTCGATGATCAACGGTTTGCCGCTCCTCACCGGGTAGTGGGACACGTCCCGGGACAAGGGGTCGCGCCGGGAAGAGCAGCCCGGTATAAGGGTATTCGGCGAGATGAAGCCTGGTGGGACCCTCGCAAATGCCGGCACCGAGGAACCGGCGGTGGACGGCGTTCAGGCGGACGCAGCGGACGCAGCGGACGCTTGCGGCGGACCTCTGCTCGAGGCGGGCGACAGGATCGGCGAGTACGTCGTCGTGCGCGTGATCGGATCGGGCGGATTCGGCACGGTGTACGAGGGCGAGCAGCCCGTGATCGGCAAGCGGGTCGCCATCAAGGTGCTGGCCCAGCGCTATTCGGGCGATCCAGAGGCCGTTTCGCGCTTCGTCGCCGAGGCGCGGGTGGCCAACCGGATCGGTCATCACAACATCGTCGGCACATTCAGCTTCGGGAAGCTGGACGACGGGCGGCACTACCACGTGATGGACTTCGTCGAAGGCGAAGCACTCGACGCGATGATCCGGCGGCACGGCGCGCTGCCACTTTCCGACGCGCTGCCGATCCTCCGTGGCGTGGCGTCGGCGCTCGACGCCGCGCACAAGAAGGGCGTCGTGCACCGCGACCTCAAGCCGGCCAACGTGCTGGTGGCGGAAGAGGATGGCGAGCTGGTGCCGAAGGTCATCGACTTCGGCATCGCGAAGCTGCTCTCGGACCAGGAGCGCGGCCACAAGACCCAGAGCGGCGCCATCATGGGCACGCCGATGTACATGGCGCCGGAGCAGTGCCGGGGGCAGCCCGTGGACCACTTGAGCGACGCCTACTCGTTCGGCGTCATGGCCTACGAGCTGTTGACCGGCGAGCCCCCGTTTTCGGGCGCCGACTCGCTCGACCTGCTCATGAAGCACACCTCGGAGCGTCCGGAGGCGCCTTCGAAGCGAAAGCCCGGGCTCCCCGCTGCGATCGACGACACGATCCTCGCTCTACTCGCCAAGGAACAGACGGAAAGGCCATCGCCGCTCGGCAAGGTCGTGAAGTCACTTTCCAGGGTCGCGGGCGGGCGGGGCCTGCCGTCGTCGGTTCCGACCGAGCCGCCGAGCATGGCGTACAAGGACACGCTTCCCACCGGAAGCAAGCCGGAGCGGGGAAAACCGCAGAGGCGCCTGCTGCTACCCGGTCTGGCGATTGCCTGCGTGGCGGCAGCGGCCGTGGCGTTGATGATGCGCAAGGCTCCGCAGGTGGCGCCCGAACCCACGCGCGCGCCTTCGGCGATCGAACAGGCGAGCAGCGTGCCGAACGCCCCGCTATCGACGAGCGTGGTCACGCCGGCTCAACCAGCGAAAGAAGTGGTCGTCGAGATACAGGGAACTCCCAGCGGCACACAGGTGGTCGCGACCGACGGCGGCGTGCTCGGAACGGCCCCGGGCAAGCTGCAGCTGCCGGGCGGTAGCGCGCCGACCCGGATCGAGCTTCGCAAAGCGGGCTACGAGACAACCACGCGCACGATCAACACCAGCAAGGACAGCGTGCTCGTCGTCCACCTCGAGAGATCGAGGGGCGCCGCGGTGGCGCAGAAACCGGCGCCCAGGTCCAGCAAGCACAAGCCAGGACCGGACGACTTCGAGGATCCCTTCAAGTGAAGCCTGTCCCGGGAGATGTCCCACCCGCGCCGGGAGCGCTGGCTGGGTGCGCTTCCGCACGCCCACGTGCTGGCACACATGCTGCTAACCATCTGGCGATGCGAACGGTGGGGCTGACCCTGCTCGTGGCCGTCGCGCTGTCGTCCGCCCCGGCGCGGGCCGCGGCACCCGACGCGGGAGCGGCAACTGGAGCAAGCGATGCGGGAGCAGCGCCCGACGCAGCGCCCACGCCGCGAGCGGCAGACGCGGCCACCACGTCGCCGCCGGTCAACGCACCGACGCCGGCGCCTGCGCCCCCGCCCGCACCCAAACCACATCACAAGGTTTCCGCAGAGGATCGTGCGGCCGCCAAACGCGATTTCGAAGGCGGAAATCAGGCCTACAAGGCAGGGCAGTATCTGTTGGCGGCCCGCGCCTACGAAGAGGCGTACCGCCTCGACCCGCTTCCGGCGATCACCTTCAGCATCGCCCAGGCGTACCGCCTCCAGTACTACCAGGACCACAAGCTCGAGCACCTCCGGCGCGCGCTGAAGCTCTATCACCGCTACCTGGATGATGCTCCGCACGGAGACCGCCGCGGGCACGCCACGACGCACATCGAGGCCATCGAGAGCATCCTCGGTTCAGCCACGGCCGAACCCGGGAAGGCGTCGCCCACGAAAGCCGTTCCAACCCAGCTCATGGTCGTCTCCCATACGCCGCATGCGCGCGCGCGTATCGACGGCGGCGAGCTCGAGGAAGTGCCATTCGCGCGCGGCGTTGCGCCCGGCAACCGCGTCGTCGAAGTCGAAGCCCCTGGCTACGCCACCGCTCGATCCCGATGGCTCGCGGTGAAGGGCCGACTGGTGGTCGCCACGATCGAGCTGCATCCCCTGCCCGCCGCGCTCGAGGTGCGAGCCCCCGCGGACGCGACGGTGCGCATCGACGGTCGGCCCGCAAGTGCGGGGAGCCGGCAGCTGCCCGCGGGGACGCACGTCGTGACCATCACGGAACGGGGGCGCTTGCCGGTGACACGCCGGCTCGACGTGGGAAGGGGACAGACGGCCAAGGTCAACGTCGGCCAGCTCGAGCGCACCGACCAGCGCGTCGCCGCAACCTGGACGCTGATCGGCGCGGGAACCCTGGCGGTCGCGGGCGGCATCACGACGGCGTTGGCGCTTTCCGAGCAGAAGCGCGTGAACGACTACGACCAGGGCATCGGTCAGCACACCTATTCCGACGCCCAGCGCACCGACCGGAACAACGCGCTCGCAAGCCGCAACACTCTGCGGACCGCCAGCTGGGCGCTGTTCGGCACCGCGGCCGCGCTGGGCATCACCGGGGGACTTCTGTGGTGGCTCGACGAGCCCGGCCGCGAGAGCGTCTCGACCGGAGGTCTGACGCCGTTGGTTGCACCGACGACGGCCGGCGCAACCTGGCGGACTGCTTTCTGAGGCGGGCTCCGCTATTCTCGGGGACGGATGAAGTCGACGATCAGCGTGCTCGACCAGCCGAAGAGCGCCGGTGCGCGCCGCGCCCGGTTCTACATCGTTCTGGAGGCAAACCGTCCCACCGCGGGCTCGGCACGTTGGTCCCTGCAGGGCGTCGAAGAGGTGCGGATCGGCCGCGGAGATGTCCGGGCCGGCGAAAGGAACAGAGTGGACGGCGCGCGCCGGCTGACCATCACGATTCCGGATCCGCGGCTGTCCGCGTCGCATGCCCGGGTAGCGCGCGTGGCCGGGCAATGGGTGCTGGAAGACAGCGAATCCAAGAATGGCACCCGGGTCAACGGCGTCGCGGTCACGCGTGCGGTACTGCGCACCGGCGACAGCGTGGAAATGGGCGGCACGCTCTGGCAGTACGCGGAGGAGCTGGACACGGACGAAGACCCCGGCGATCTCGACAGCGCGACGCTCGATGCTGCGCCGCGCGGCTTCGCGTCGGTCGTCGCCTCCGTAGAGCAGTCCCTGTCCCAGCTTCGAACCGTCGCCCGGACGTCCGCCGTCCCTATCCTGCTGACGGGCGAGAGCGGCACGGGCAAGGAGCTCGCGGCGCGAGCGGTCCACGAGCTCTCGGAACGCAAAGGCCGTTTCGTCGCAGTCAACTGCGGCGCGATCCCGGACGCGCTGGTCGAGAGCGAGCTGTTCGGCCACCGGCGCGGGGCATTCTCGGGCGCCACCGAGGATCGCGCCGGCTTCGTACGCAGCGCGGACGGCGGCACGCTGCTGCTCGACGAGATCGGCGATCTGCCTTCATCCGCGCAGGCCACGCTGCTCCGCGTGCTGCAGGAGCACGAGGTGGTGCCGATCGGCGCGACCACGCCGGTTCCGGTCGACATCAGAGTCGTGGCAGCAACGCATCAACGTCTGGACGAGATGGCCGAGACCGGCGATTTCCGCAAGGACCTGCTCGCGCGCCTACGCGGATTCGAAATCGAGCTGCCGCCGCTCCGGGATCGCAGACCGGACCTGGGTCTCATCGTCTCCGATCTGCTCGGTCGCCTGGCCTCGGCCCATGCCTCCGATGTCGAGCTCGCGCTGGACGCGGCGCGCGCGCTGGTCGCGTACGACTGGCCGCTCAACGCCCGGGAGCTCGAGCAGGCGCTGTCCGTCGCGCTCGGGCTCTCGGACGGCGTCTGCATCGAGCTCGGCCACCTGCCGCCGCAGGTCCGGAAGGCGCTCACCCAGCGAAAACGCGAACCCGTTCTGGGAGACGAAGATGCGGCCCTCCGCGAGCGGCTGACCACGCTGCTCCGCGAGCACGGTGGCAACGTGAGCGCGGTCGCTCGCGCCATGGGCAAGGACCGGAAACAGATCCGTCGCTGGATCGAGCGCTTCCGGATCCGCCTGGAAACCGCCGCCGGCGCCGACTGAGCCAACCCCCCGCGCGGCAGCGGCGCGGGGGGCCGCTCCGCTTGCGCGCCGGCGATGGACGCCGGTCCGCCTCAGTGAATGAAGATCAAGTTGTTGTTGTTCTCGTTCTGCTCCTCGTTGCGCCGCATCTGCATGACGACGCCGGCGGCGCCGCCGGCCGTGGCGGCATTGGCGAGGAGCTGTTGCTTGCGCATGGAGGTCGCTCCGGGCACCGAGCACACGCAGGCGTCCGAGTACTCGCCCATGTAGACCATGCCGGCCATTTCCATGCCCTGCGCCTTGCACTTGGACTCGCAGCCGCTGCGACCGCCTTCCACGTGCGGGCTGCCGGTGAAGCTGGTGGCGCAGGCCGACAGCGTCATCGCGAGACCAGTACCCATGAACAACAACGTCAGCTTCGAAAGTACGCGCTTCACTTGGGCTACCTCCTGTCCCCGGCTGTGCCGGGAGATGTCGCTAGCGGCTCCGTCCAGGTCGTTGATGCGCCCTCCTGGCGCGCGCCGCGCGAGGCGTCGTAGTACATGATGCCGCCGGTAACGCCGAACGCGACGCTGCCCGCCATGATGCCGTACCCCGCCATCTGTTGGCTCGTGTTCTTGCTCGAAGCAACCAGCGCGCCGCTGAGAAGCCCGACGGTCGCCACGCCGATCAACACCGACGGGAGCACCGGTATCCACGTCGGTGGATCGAACTTGCCCGGCGCTCGGCGATAGTACGTCAGCCCCTCGCGCACCTGGAGGACGTCCGTGTCGCCTTCGTTGTTGGAGTCGTCTGCGCCCGTCATGTAAAGCTTGTAGTTGCCGACTGGGAGATCCACGACGCACGGCGTGATGCAGAGCTCGCCGACGCGCGTGGGCTTGACCTGCGAGCCCGGCGGAACGAAGGCGGTATCCGCACGCGCGGTGATCTTCAGCCGTGCGTCCGTGCTGTCGAGCACGACGCGTCCGTAGCCCGCCGGCAGCGGCGTGCGCGGCACCGGGATCGACGGCGGCGTGTGCGCAGGTGGCGAGCGGGGCTCGAGCACCTTCGGCTCGCCCGTGCAACCGACGACCGCGACCGCCAGTACGCATGCGATGACGGGGTCCAGAGATCGCCGCCTCGCTCGTGAAACTCGCTCTTCTGCCACTACTTGTGAGTAGACCAATAGGTCGGGTTTCACAAGAAGGAGCGTGACCCCGCCTCCAGGACAGGCCGCATGCCGTAATTGCGCCCCACGGGACCTTCCGCCCGGCGTATCCTGCTTGCTGTGTCGGTGATCGAAAAGGCATTCCATCGGGAAGTCACGCTGCAGGCGCCGGGGCCGATCGTACTCGAAGCTGCTCGGGAATACGCCAACCGCATGGTCGGCTGGGACGTTGAGGACGCGTATCCCGGAGCCACGTCGGTAGAGCTCTCGAAGTATTCGGATCGCCTCCGCTTCGAGGTCAGCCAGACGGGCGGCAGAACCCAGGTCAGCGCAGAGCTTTCTACGCCACGAGCGCGACCGTTGGGCTTCATGCTGATCGATATCGGCGACTACTACGGCCGTACGCTCGACAAGCACCTGCACGGCATCTGGCTGGTGCTGGGCGAGATGTACGCGACTTCGCCCTGGGAAGCCGGGCACGACGCGGATCCGCCCGAAGCGATCGCTCCGCCGCGGTTTGTCGTCGGCGAGAGCGTCGTCGTCGTCGACGCGGAAGAGCGGCCATGGCCGGGCAGCATCGTGCAGTTAGCGCAGGGCATGCTCGAGGTGCGCTACGAAGACGGATGCCTGCGCTGGGTCGCGGCCCACGACGCGCACGCAGCCGCCCGCTGACATGCCGCCGCGCCGCAAGCCCGCGCTCGCCGTTCGCGCCTTCTGGTACGTCGCGCTGGCGCTCGCCGTTAGCGCGTTCCTGTTCCAGTTGTTGCGCAAATCGGTGGGAACGATGGCCGTGGGACAGGTGGCGCGCGCGTACGTAGCACTGGTCAAGCAGGGCAAGCTGGATGCGGCGTACGCGATGCTGTCGCCAGCGACGCAGCACAGTGTCCCGCGGGGGCATTTCGAGGACGCGCTCGGCAGCCGGGAGATTTACGCCGCTGGCTCGATATCGTTCAAGAGCCGCCCGGACCGCCACGACGCGACCCACGCCTGCCTCGGCGGCGCGCTGTCCATCGGCAGCACGAAACAGCTCATGGACGTGTTCCTGCACAACGAGTCCGGCGCCTGGCGCGTGGTCGCGGTGCGCGTGTACGGCGGCGCGCCCCCGCCCGGCCCGTGGCCGTGCGGCGGGCACTGACGCCGGGATCGCCGCTGGATCCCGGCTGCGCTTGCCTCTCGCGGAGCAAAGCGGGAGGCTCCGCCGCATGGAGACCAAGGATCAGGCCAGCAAGCTTCCCAAGACCCTGGTGGTGGAGAACTGGATCGGCGGCGAGCCGGGAAAGTCGAAGGAAACCTTCGAGCGGCACAACCCCGCCAACCGCGACGACATCGTGACGATCGCGCCGCTCAGCACGCGGGAAGAGGTGCAGGAAGCCTGCCAGAGGGCAGGCGCGGCGCAGAAACGCTGGGCGCACGTGCCCGCACCGCAGCGCGCGCAGGTGCTGGGGCGCCTCGCGCAGCTCCTGATCCAGGACAAGGAAAAGCTGTCGCGCTTCGTCTCCCGCGAGATGGGCAAGCCGATCCGCGAGGCGCGCGGCAGCGTGCAGGAGGCGATCGACACCGCCGAGTTCTTCCAGAGCGAAGGGCGCCGTCTCTACGGGCAGACCGTTCCGAGCGAGCTGCCCGACAAGGAGCTGTACACCTACCGCCGCCCTGTCGGTGTCGTCGGGGTCATCACGGCGGGCAATTTCCCCGTAGCGGTGCCGTCGTGGAAGATCATTCCGGGGCTTCTGTGCGGCAACGCCGTGGTGTGGAAGCCGAGCGACGACGCGCCGGGCACCGCCGCGCTGTTCGCCGATCTGTGGCGCCGCGCCGGGCTGCCGGAAGGCGTGCTCAGCATCGTGCACGGCCGCGGCGGAGACGGCGCGGGCGAATACCTGGTGGACCAGGTGGACGCGGGCCTGCTGCAGAAGATCTCGTTCACCGGCTCGACGGCCGTCGGACGGCACATCGGTGAGGTCTGCGGCAGGAACCTGCAGATGCCGTCGCTCGAGCTCGGCGGCAAGAACCCGCTGGTGATCCTCGCGGACGCGGATCTGGAGCTGGCGGTGGAAGGCGCTCTCTGGGCGTCGTTCGGCACGGCCGGGCAGCGCTGCACCAGCTGCGGCAACATCATCGTCGACAAGCGCGTGATGCCGACGGTGCGCGAACAGCTCGTGCAGCGCGCACGTGCGCTGAAGATCGGCGATCCGCTCGACGAGAACGTCGACTACGGGCCGTTCATCAACGCGCGCTTCCTCGAGAAATGGATCGCGCAGCGCGCCGTCGGGCTGGATGACGGCGCCGAGCTCCTGCTGGATGGCAAGCGCATCGTGCCGGGGGAGGAGCCGAAGAACTTCGGCGGCGACGCCACGCGCGGGCTGTACGCGACGCCGCGCATCTTCGATCACGTGAAGATGGACATGCACATCGCCCAGGAAGAGTGCTTCGGCCCGACCGTGAACCTGGTCGAGGTGGACGGCCTGGACGAAGCCATCGCCGCCGCCAACGGCACACCCTACGGTCTGTCGAGCGCCATCTACACCCGCGACGCCAAGGCCATGCTGCGCTTCAAG
The DNA here is from genome assembly GCA_963826085.1 of uncultured delta proteobacterium. GTDB lineage: Bacteria > Myxococcota_A > Polyangia > Polyangiales > Polyangiaceae > CAWDXG01. The sequence goes on from CAWGVN010000001.1 coordinate 3,096,766, forward strand.
GAGGAGATCACGGCGGGCATGACCAGCGTGAACAACTCCACCACCGGCGCGGAAGCGCACTTGCCCTTCGGCGGCAACGGCTGGAGCGGCAACGGCACGCGCGAGAGCGGCATCTGGGTGATCGAGGCGTACACCCACTGGCAGTGCGTGAACGTTGACCTGTCCGGCAAGCTGCAGAAGGCGCAGATCGACATGACCGACAAGGCGCCGCCCGAGCCGCCGGACTGGTCCGGCATCCTGCCGGGTTGATCTTGGTTTCCCTGACGCAGGATTCCACCGGGGACGCAGCGCGTCAGCATTTCACAACTGAACTTCCAGATCTGAACGGCGACCGCTCGAGGGCTCGCGGAGGTGCCGGATCTCGGGCAGTTACGTCACGAAATATTTGGCACGTGGCGTGCTCCTCGCATTCCCGAGCCTTGAGTGCATTCCGAGACAGCTCCCGTTCCGCGTCCGACTATGAAGCCGGCGCGTTCCATATCGGGACTCCGGAATCCACGCCGCGCGCCAAGACTGTCGGGGGGGCACCCGGCAACGCGCGACGCGCCACGGTGCCCATGCCATCGCCACGCATCCTGCTAGCTCATCGCGATCCCGCCGTCCGCAACCAGATCAGGCCAATGCTCCGGGATCTCTCCGCGGACGTGGACGAAACGGACAGCGGCCAGCATCTGGAAGACCTGCTGCGCGGGAGCGGCCCGTTCGACCTGGTGATCACCGACGCACAGCTGCCGGTCAGGAGCGGCCTGCAGGTGCTGGCGCGCTGCCGCACGGACGGCGTCCGCACGCCGTTCATCGTCATCCAGTCGGTGCACCAGCTGCTGCTCAGGGTGTTCGTGAGCGACGCGGAGGGCACGGTGCTGTCGAGCCGCATGGTGGACGGCGACAATCTCGCCTCGCTCGCCGGAAACCTGATCGAGCAGGGAGACGGCCCCGCGTCGGGCCGCCGCGGCTGACAATCCAGCAAGAAATCAGGCCTGATCGACGCCCGGAAGCGCCGGGGCTACACTGCTGTCTGGATGGAGCCGAAGACGCAGGTCGAGATCCAGCTCGGCCACATGTGCAACAACCGTTGCGTCTTCTGCGTCAGCGGGCAGGAGACGGGCCTCGGACGCGCCCGACCGCTGCCGGTCGAGCCGCTTCTCGCCAGCGTCAGCGAGGCCTTCGAGCGCGGGCACAGGAAGCTCACGCTGCTCGGCGGCGAGCCCACGCTGCAACCCGGGTTCAAGGAAGTCGTGCGTCACGCGGTTTCACTCGGTTTCGAGGAAATCGTGCTGTTCACCAACGGCGTGAAGACCGCCCGCGAGGGCTTCATCGACGAAGTGATCGCCCTCGGCGGCAATTTCACGTGGCGCATCTCGATCCAGGGCGCCAACAAGATCGCCCACGAACGCACCACGAAGAAGCCCGGCTCCTTCGATCGCATCGTGCAATCGCTCGAGCACCTGGAGAAGAAGGGGCAGCGCGTCACGATCAACATGTGCGTCGTGCGGTCGAACTTCGAGTCGGTGGACGAGTTTCCGGCGCTGATCGAGCGCTACGGGGCCGTGCAGCTGCACCTGGACATGGTCAGGCCCATGGACGCAGGAGCCCGCACCGACGAGGAGTTCCGCGAGATGATCCCGCGCTACTCCGACATGGTCGGTCCGCTGACGCGCATGATCGAGGGCTTTCCCGAGGACTTCGACGCGAACATCGGCAATCTTCCCTACTGCATCGCTCCGCATCTGTCGCGCTGGATCCACCACGACGGCGAGCAGACGGATACCATCGCGATCGACGGTGAGCAGACGCTGAGCCGCCCCTGGGACAAGTACTTCGTCAAGCGCCGCGACAAGCTCAAGCCGGACAGCTGCCGGAAGTGCGTCTTCGACTCGAGCTGCAGCGGCATCTTCGAGAAGTACCGCGAGATCCACGGCACAGACGAGCTCGTGCCCGTCACTCCGGCGATGCTGGACAAGGCGGATCCGGAGCTGCGGCTCCTGGCGGTGCACCTCGGTGCGGTGGTGCAGGAGCTCGAGGACTGGACGCCGCCCGCGCCTTTCGAGCGCGTGACGGGCATGGTGGTGAGCGACAGCGCGGCGCGCGTCACGCTGCACGCGGGAGAACGCCGTCTGGTCGTCGAGCTCGGCACACCCGGCGAAGGCGCCGGCAGCTTCGATCTCTTCAGTGTGCGGGTGCTGGAGGTGCCGGGCGAGCGGGCTCTGGTGCTCGCGGGCCTCGGCGCACTCTGGAACCGATTGGCCGAAGGGCGCCGGGTGCTGCACCCGTTCGGCGAGGACGCACTGGCCGGCAGCGCGGCGCGCAGCATCGCCACGCGGCTGGTCCGGCTCCGGCGCCGCGCTCCGTTCGGCGAGCTGGAATGGCGCACGCTGAGCCTGAGCGAAAAGGGGCGGCGCGCCGAGCTCGGGCTCAGAAGTCCGCAGGGAGAACGCGCCACGGTCTGGCTGGCAGAGGACAACGGTCAGGCCCGCGGCGGCTACCGGCTCGAGTCGGAAGCTCCGTCGCCCGCGCTGGTCGAAGGACTGCGCGAGCTGATGTCGGCGCTCGGCAAGGCGGCGGCAACGGGCGACGCCCAGCGCTAGTTCGGGTTCCCGGGCGGCGGTGTCGGCGTTCCGGCCGCACCGGACGGCGGCGCCGGCGCCGGCGCTTTGGCGGCGGTCGTAGCGGCTGCAGCATCGCGACGACGCTTTCCGGCGTCGGCCACCACCCTGGGCTTCGCCGCGTCCGCGCCCGGCTCCGCGGCATCGCGGCCGGACCCCGCTTCCGCCGCTCCGGCTTCCTTGCCCGCCTCGGTACCCTCCGACGATGCGTCGGGGTGCGCATCCGCTGCGGCGTCGTGCAAGCTCGAATGGAGCGCGCCGTGCGCGAGGTGATGAGCGCCCGCCTCTCCCGACACATCCGCACCAGCGGCACCCCCCGCGCCGCCCGTCACCTGCGGCAGCGGCCGCTCATCGGTCTTGGGATGCAGACCCAGCACGATGAACCCACCCGCGAGGCCCAGGATCAACGCCACGCCGGCCACCGCCAGGATCATGCCCACCCGCGACGACGATTCCTCCGCCGGTTGGGCTGTTGCCAGCGCGCCGCCCTCCCCATCCTTGGCGGCCGCCGCCGCATCCAGAGCGGCGGGGCGGAAGGACGGCGAAGCCTGGATGGTAGGCGCAGTGGCCTGGACGATGGCCGGATCGCGCCGCGTCTCTGCCTGCGACACGCGGGGAGCAGGCTTGGCAGCGTCGCCGGAGTCCGACTTGGCTTCCGCGTCGGCCGCGCTCTTCATCGACGCGCGGGGTGGGCGATCCTCGTCGTTCAGCGTCACGACGGTCTCGCGCGTCTCGCCCAGCGCTTCGCGCAGCGCCTCGGCCATCTCGCGCGCGGATCCGAAGCGCTGCTCCGGATTCCGCGCACAGGCGTGCAGGAACCAGGCGTCGAACTCCTCGGGCAACGGCGCGAGCTTCGACGGCAGCGGGATGTCGCGAACGCAGATCTGCAGGACGAGATCGCCCAGCCCTTCGCTCTCGAACGGCCGCTTGCCCGTCAGGCACTCGAACGCGATCACGCCGAGCGCCCACAGGTCGCTCCGGAAATCGACGTCCTTGTTCCCCTGCGCCTGCTCGGGGCTCATGTAGTACGGCGTGCCGAGCAGCGAGCCGGTGCGCGTCTTCTCGCCCTTCGGACCGAGCGTCGCCTTTTCCACCTTGGCCACGCCAAAGTCGAGAACCTTGGCGATCTCGGCGTCCTCGTTGTGGACGATGAATACGTTTTCGGGCTTGAGGTCGCGATGCGTGATGCCGGCGTCGTGCGCGCGGCCGATCGCGCGCGCCACGTGGGTGAGAAAGCGAGCTGTCTCGGCGCGGGTCAAGGGACCGTTCCGCTTCAAGCGCTCGGCGAGCGTCTCGCCCTCCAGCAGCTCCATCACCATGAACGGCGTGTCGTCGTCGACGCCGTAGTCGAGGATCTGCACCACGTGCGGGCTGCGCAGCGACGCGGCCGCCTGCGCCTCGCGCATGAAGCGGGCCAACGTCTCCTCGTGACCGGCGATCTCTGGATCGATCAGCTTGATTGCGACGGGGGCAGCCAGCACCAGGTGCTCGGCGCGCCAGATCGCGCCCATACCCCCCTCTCCAAGTCGCACTTCCAGCCGGTACCGGCCGGCCAGGACTCGACCGGGCTGCGAGGGTTCGTCTCCCATGTCCCGTCGGCGCCACCATAGCCTTACGGCGTCAGCGGGTCGACCCTGCGAGTCGTCCCACGTGCCCGCCGGATGCCGGGGCCGGTCAGCGCGCCAACCGCGGACCGCCGCACCGCAGGATCAAGCGGGAATCGCACTCCGGCCCGCTGGGTGGTACCCGGCGCGGGTCATCCGCGGGATGTGCCGGACGCGACGCCCCTGTCGGCAAGCGACGCTCACGTCGGCGCCGGAAGGCGTGGAACCCTGACGTTGACTGGAGGTCGCCATGAAGCGGACATGTTCCCGGACACTGGCCTTGGCGCTTGTCCTTTCGTTCTTCTGGAGCGGATGCCTGCTGCCGACCTCGTCGGGAAACAGCTCGCCGCCGGAGTGCACCACCGACGCGGACTGCGCGTCGACGCCGTCGTGCCGCGGCTGGAGGTGCGAATCGCACAAGTGCCGGGAGCACGATCTGGCCGACGGCGTGGACGCGCCCGACTACGTGGGGAGCTCGCCGACTTGCCAGCGCGTGGTGTGCGACGGTCACGGCGGAACGCGCACGGTGCCGGATCCGACCAATACGAACAACGCCTCGGAAATGCCCTGCCAGCGCGCGACCTGCGACAGCTCCGGCAACGTGAGCTACCAGCCGGATCCGTCGAACACCCCGACGGACACGCCGCACGACTGCAAGGTCGACCAATGCGCTGCGGACGGCACCATCACGCAGGCGCCCGATCCGTCGGATCTGCCCGACGACCACGCCGGCGACTGCATGCAGCCAGGCTGTGACGCCAGCGGCACCATCGCCGAGACTCCCGACGACAACGATCCGCCCCCGGACAGCACGTGCTTCTCGTACACGTGCAGCGGCGGAAAGGCCGTCGCCTCTCCGATCAATCCCACCAAGAACTGCTCGTCGGGGGGCTTCGTCTGCGGCAGCGACGGCAGCTGCAGCACGTGCCCCGCGCCGGATGCCGCGTGCGACGATCCCGCGTGGGGCACGCGCACGCCCACCAGCGCGCACGACTTCGGCGGCATCGGGCGCACCGATACGGGCGGGCGGCAGTTCTGCGGCGCGGTGCCGAAAGGCGAGGCGGAGTACTACACCTACTACGACAACGAGACCGGTCTCTTTTCCGTCTTCGACCCCTACTTCGAGATCAAGCCGCAGGCCCCGGCGACGATGTGCGTCTACTTCGACTGCTCGAGCATCAACTGCCCCTCGGGCTGGAGCCAGGACAGCCTCTCGGGACACCCGGGCTGCTGCTTGAAGGCAGCCGCCGGCGCGTACTCCGGGGCCCGCATCGACTTCTGCGCCTCCGCCCGCGTCGACATCAAGGTGACCACGTCCGCGACCTGCGCCGGCTACGAGGTCCATTTCCACGACTAGCTAGAAGTACCCCGCCAGCTCCGCGATGGCTTCCGGCGTAGCGGCTTCTTCAAGCAGAAGCGGCAGACGCACCACCGGAGCGTCGATGGCCTGCAGCCGCTCCAGGCTCTCGGCCTGGACGCGTTCGCGGATCGAACGGCGCACGCCGCAAGCCACGGCCTCGTCGCCCGGACGGCTGCGATCGAGCTCCCGGGGGGCCAGCAGCGCCTTGCGCTCGGCTTCGGAAAACAGCGGCTCCACGACGGCGTTGATCACCAGCCGGGCCAGCGGCAGATCCAGCTCGTCCTTGAGCGATGTCACCAGGTCCAGCGTCTCGTTGGTGGGCATGTCCTCGGGGAGCGTGACGACCACGACGCCGCTCTGCTTGGGGTTCCTGAACATCTTCCAGGCACGCTCGGCATCGCGACGCAGGATACCGGGCGGCACGATGTCGACGATCACCTTCGGCACGCGCAGCATGTCCAGTCCGTGACCGGTCGCCGGCGCGTCGAACAGCACCACGTCGAAGCGCTGTCGTCCGTCCGGCAGCTGTTCCGTGGAGTGGTACCAGGCCTTGCCGAGCACCGCCCACTCATACAGACCCGGCACGGCCGCGAAGAAGCTCCGCACGTACCGATTGTCGAACACCGCGTCGTAGACCACCCGGCTCTTGAGGATCATTTCGCCGTATTCGCGCAGAGCGCGCTCCGGCGTGATGCGCACGCCGAACACGTTCGTGCTGATCTCCGCGATGTCCGGCCCCAGCGGCGCCACCCCGAACAGCGACGAGATCCGCTCCTTGGCGTCGGTCGCGGTGATGAGCACGCGCTTGTTGCGCTGGGCCAGGGCCGTGGCGAGCGCCGCGGTGACCGTCGTCTTGCCGACTCCGCCCTTTCCGGTGATGAACAGGAATCGGAGCCGGTCCAGCTCGGTCACCATCGCCGGCACCTCGCGGCTCGGCACTGGTCCAGGGCAGTCATCGGGGAGGCTCTACGCATAGGGCGGATCCACGCGCTACGGCAACCGCCTTTTCCCGCGTCCGGGGAGCCACAGCTCCACGAAACGGTTGCCCAGCAGCCGTCAGGTCTCTACACCAGGCAAGCGAGATGACAACCTCCTATCGGCGAACCGCCACGCTCCTGGCCGCCATGGCGGCGCTCGTGCCGGCCTGCAACAAGCACGACAAGTCGAGCGCCGCCGCCAGCGCATCGGCCGCCTCCCCGGCAAAGCCGCCGGCACGCGCCCCGGTGTGGCACCCGTCGCCCCCGAGCGGCCCGGTGCTGGCCATTCTTGCCGGCAAGGGCGTCGGACCGATCCGGATCGGAGCCACCGTCGCGACCATCGAGCGGCAGATGCAGAAGAAGTGCGACGTGGTGACGGCCACACAGTGCCGCTACATCGACCGGGCAGTGGTGTTCGATCTAGAGGACGGCAAGGTGAAGACGATCCGCGTAGAGCGCCCGGGGCGACCCGCCGGCGAGAAAAAGGGCGGCCTCGAGCAACGCTATGGCATCTTCAACGGCGCCATCCCACCCGACATCCGCACGGGCATGCTGCCCTGGGCGGTGCAGCGGGTGCTCGGCCCACCCAACAAGGTCGAGAAGAAAGACGGCAGCGACGAAAACCACGTCGTCGAGGTCGCGCACTACGACGGCATGACGCTCGAGTACGACAAGCTCGACAACGGCAAGCTCGCGCTCGGGGAAATCCGCATCCCCGAGTAGGCCAGTTCAGCTGCCCGTCGGCACGACCGCGTCCTCCACGGCCTCGGCGATCTGCTTGAGGATGCGGCGGCGGTGGAGCTCGTGGACGAGGCGGATGCTGGGCTGGATGGCAAAGAACACGCTGCCCACCAGAAACATCCAGGTTGCCTCGTAGACCGTGCTCTCCTTGAAGAACAGCCAGCTCCCCACCACGAACAGGATTCCCGCGGCGAAGTCGGCGAAAAGATGGGCCCAGAAGTAGATCTGGCGGATGCGCTCGAGCATCGGGTGCTGCAGCGCATCGATTCCATGTAGGTCTTCGGTCATGCCCCAGGGTAACGCCGCAGCTGCGCGCGTTGGGCAGCGCGACAAAAACCCAGTGGGATCAGCGCCGTACGCGCCGGCGCTCCTGGATCATGTGTTGCGTGATGGAACGCTGCGCCTCGGGCGGCTCTACCAGCGTCCACACGTCGTGCTCCTGGCGGCCGCCGACGCTCTCCAGCAGCACGTCGGCCGCGCGTTCCGGCGCGATGGCTCCAAAGTGCCGCCCGGGCAGCTCCACCACCGCAGTCCGCGCGCGCAGCCCCTCCAGCGTGGCGAGCATACGCTCGACCACGGCGCGGAACACGCGCTCGTTGAACGCCTTTCGCTCGCCCACGCCGAACAGCACGATCTTGTCGAAAGGCAGCTTCGGCTTGCCCGGAACCAGCAGCACCTCGCCCACCTCGCCGGTAGCGAAACCCGAAGCGACAATGCGCGAAATGCGCCCTGCCAGTCTCCAGTCCGCCAACCCCGCGACGCCCCGCGGCGGGCGCTCGTCGCTGGCCAGCGTCGCGACCAGCACCTCGGTGCCGCTGAGGTCGAGCTGGCGGAGGTGGGGAATGGTGAAGCGCAGATCCATCGTGATCAGCCGGTCTCGCCCGGCTCGCCGTCCGTGCGCCCGCAATCGTCGGCAATGCGATCGAGCACGCCGTTGACGAACGCGCCGCTCTCCGCCGTGCCGTAACGCTTGGCCAACTCCACCGCCTCGTCGAGGATCACCGCACGCGGTACGTCCGCTTTGCGCAGAAGCTCCCACGCGCCCATCCGCAGCAGATTGCGATCGACGCGCGTCATGCGTTCGAGCCGCCAGTGCTGGCTCGCCGCGCGAATGAGCGCGTCCGCCTGCTCGAGCTCCGCCGCCACGCCGCGCACCAGCTCGTCGGCGTACGGCCGCCCCTCGGCGTCGCCCGGCAGCTCGCGCCAGAACTCGCGGATCACCTGCTCGGCCGGCGCGCCTCCCGCTTCCAGCGCGTACAGCATCTGCAGGGCCGCTTCGCGAGCCGTGGTCCGGGCACCCATGAGGCGCGAATCGTGGTCGCACCCCGCCCAGCACGCAAGGCCGGCCATGAATCCGCCACCCGCAAGCCCAGCTGCGATCCAGCCTGCAGGTCCTGGCAGCCACCATCACGCCCTGGGCCCCCGCCACCCCCGCGCCGCCCCGCCCCGCCCAGCTTCGTCGCAGCGGGTGCTAGCCTCCGGGCGTGCAACCCGGAGACGGCGCACGGCTTCCGGCGCAGATCGGCACTTCCGCCGCGAGGCGGCTTGCGGTCGGCGCGGTGCTGCTCCTGCCCGGTTTGCTCTACCCGCTGTGGTTCCCGCTCGCAGCCACACCGCTGGGAGGCTTCGTGCTGCTGCTCCCCTTCGGGCTCGCCGCGGGTGCGATTGCCGCGCTGAAGACCGCGGCCCGGCGGCGCCCGGCGGACGTCGTCGTGCACGACGGGGGCGTGCGCATCGAAGGCGGCCACCTCGACGGCCTGACACTTGAAGGGAACGAGATCCGGGCGGACGCGTGGAAGCTGCGCCAGCGAGGCGGCGTCACCGAGCTCTACATCGACATGCCGGGCGTCGACGACCTGGTGCTTGCCGAGTCCACGGATTCGCGCGAGATCCAGTCGTTCGAGGCGACCGTCGCCACCATCGCCGCGACGTTCGGCGCGAGGCAGTCGCATGCCCCGAGCGCGGTAGCCGCGGATGCGGTGGTTCGTTGTCCGGGTTGCGGTCACGAGATCGCGCCGGCCGACTGCGACGCGACACCGTGTGCGTTCTGCGGCACGGAGGTGCCCATGCCGGCGGAGGTGCGCAAACGCATCGCCAACGCCAACGAGCAGCGTGCCGCCCATGCGGAAAACCGGCGATTGGTCACAGCGCTGCTGCTGCAGCCCGGCGCCCACGCGACCAACCGTCTGCTGGCGGCCTCGGGCGCGTTGATGCTGATGGCGTGGCCGGCGTGCATCGGGATCTGTCTGGCGCTTCTGGAGCTGCATCGGCTCACAGCCGCCCGTGCCGCGCTGCTGCTCGCGCTGCCTGTGCCTCTGGTCGTCGGACTGCTGCTCGTCACGCTGTGGCGCCTTGCCGATCGCCAGGCGTTGCAACTCGTGACGGCGGGCCTCGTGGCGCGCCCTCCTGCCGAGCCGGGCGAACCCCATCACTGTCGCGAGTGCGGCGCACCACTCCCCGACGCCGGGAGCGACGTGCTGGTCCAGTGCTTGTACTGCTCGGCGCACAACGTGCTCGGCCTCGATGTCGAGCCCACGGCGCGCGCCGAGCGCGAGCAGGCGGGCTCGCTCGAGCAGGCTTTGGCGGAGCGCCACACGCGCCGGACTCGCGGCGCGCTTTTCGCGCTCGCGGGTGTACTGGTGCTCGCCGCCGGCACCCGGCTGCTGATAGGCGTCACAGGCCAGAGCTTCGCTAGCGCGCCGCCGGCCGCGCCGTCGAAGCCGGGTATCCAGCTGTGTCTGCGGTGGGGCTCGGGATGGGGAACTTCGTACACGTGCACGCCGTCGAAGCTCGCGCAACCGCTGCCGGGAAGCGCGATCCGCCAGGCAGTGACGAAGATGCCCGGCTACAGGCCAGGCACCTACCTGCATGTGCGAACCGTACGCGCCGGCACCGATCCGGCCAACGGCGGCCTGGGCGTGATGCTTGACGACTCTCGCAACTACTCCTCGTACGTCGTCGAGCGCGAAGGCACGCGCTCGGTCTACGTGGACGAGGTCGACGCGCAATGAGTCCGTCCCACGGGACGGTCACGTTCCGTAGCGGCCGGCGTCGGGGCGCCACGCACTGCAGCTCTGGCCGGCAGTCAGCTCTGACAAGGGCGCGCTTGCTCTGGCACCTGGCCTGCGCCGACCTGTTACCCGCAGGTGTGGGTCGTCGTATCGCACGTCTGCGAGCAGCACTGGGCATTGGAGTTGCAGGCCGTGCCCAACGGCGCGCAGCAGGTGCCTCCCTGGCACGCTGCTCCCGTATCGCAGCAGTCGCCGGGGCTGCCGCAGGCCCCGCCCAGACCCGAGCAAACACACTTGCCCACGATGCCGCAGGTCTGGCTGCAGCAGTCGGCTTTCGCCGTGCAGTTGGAGCCGACCGCCGCGCAGCCGCACCCCGAGCCGGTGCACGCGCATTCGGAGGTGCAATTGGCGGCCAGGCACTGGCCGAGCATCGTGAGATTGCTGAGCCCGCCCATGCACTGCGAGCACTGTTGGCTCACGCAGGACTGCGGATCCGAGGCGTTGGCACAATTCTGGTCCAGGCACGAAAGCAGCGCCGCGCACGTCGCGTCGTCGAGGCAGGCCTGGAGCGAGTCGCAGCACGTGGCCTGCAAGCAGGTAGTGCAGGCGGCGCTCCCATAGGTCACGTCCGAACACGTCTGACCGATCGGCGCCGCGGGGCACTGCCCGCCTGCGTCGGCCGAGCCCGCGCTCCCGCCCGCTCCAGCGGCACCTGTGCCGCCGGAGCTCCCGCCCGCTCCAGCAGCGCCCGCGCCGGAATCCGCGCCGGCAGCGCCGCCCGCTCCTGCGCCACCGGTCCCCGCGTCGGTCTTTGCTCCGCTCGAGAGCGAGTCGAGTCCTCCCGAACACGCCACGAGCAGCACCGCGATGGCCAGGAACGCTGCGGAGGTCCGCCTCACAGTGCAATGCTACACGACGGTCTCCAGCTCTGAAAGGCCGGTCGCCGCTTACGCATGAGCGCCGATCAAGGCGCGGCGTCGGCCCGTCCGGCGTCGGGCGCGCCGCCCTGAGGCGCGCCGGCGTCGCTGAGCACGAAGTTGAGCGGCAGGGCGATGTTGACGCAGCCGCCCTCGGGCGCGGGAAAGCGCTCGCCGAGGAACAGCTGGCTTATGCACGCGACCGCTTCCTTGTTCTGGAGCGTGTTCTTCACCAGGCGACTCGCGCACACCGAGCCGTCTTCAGCGAGCTGCAAGCCGACCACGACCTTGCCGTGGAGCGACGGATCCTTCTTCAGCGCGCTGTCGTAGCAGGCCCTCGCCTGCAGAGCGCGCTCGCGCAGCGACGCGGCAAGCCCGGGTGAAACGTCGCCGTTGCACTCGTGCTCGCAACCGAAGCCGGTGGTAGCCGCGAGGTTTCCGGCAGGTTCAGGCGCGCGCGCGCTTGGCGCCGGCTCGGGATGCGCGGGCGGCGGTGGGCTTGCCGGGTGCGTCTGGCCGCACGCCGCGAACAGGGCGACCAGCAGCAGAGCCGTGCGTTTCACAGCCCCGCGTCGGACAGCGCGCGACCGAGCGACACCATCTCGAGCGCGGCCATCGCGGCGTCGAAGCCCTTGTTGCCGGCCTTGGTGCCGGCGCGCTCGACGGCCTGCTCGATGCTGTCGGTCGTCAGCACGCCAAAGCTCACCGGAACGCCGGTCTGCACGCTCACGGTCGCGACGCCCTTCGACACCTCGGCCGCGACGTAGTCGAAGTGAGGCGTGCCGCCGCGGATGACCGCGCCGACGGCGACCACGGCGTCGACCTTGCCGCTCTTGGCCAGCCGAGCGCAGGTCCCCGGGATCTCCCACGAGCCGGGCACACGCACGACGGTGATACTCTTCGCATCGACGCCGTGCCTCGAAAGCGCGTCGAGCGCGCCGTCAAGCAGCCGCTCGGAGATGAAGCTGTTGAAGCGGCTGACCACCACCGCGAAGCGCGCGCCGTCCGGCGCGACCAGCGAGCCTTCCAGGGTCCTGGGCTTGTCCTTGGACATCGCGCGTAGGCTAGTTGAAAAGACTAGGAGGGAGCCAGCGGGACGCTCTCGACCACGTCCAGGCCGTAGCCGTGGATGCCGGCGATCTTGCGTGGATTGCTGGTGATCAGCCTGATTCTGTGCAGGCCGAGCTCGCGCAGCACCTGCGCCCCGAGACCGTACTCGCGCAGCGTTCCGCCGTGGGGGCGGGTGAGGGCCGCGTCCGTGGCAGCCGGCGAGCTCTTCTGCTCGGCCTGGGCGGGCGAGCTCTTGTGCTCGGTCGAAGGTTCCTTGAGCGCGGCCAGCTCCTGCTGGAGATCGCCCTTCGGCGGCAGGTAGACCACCACGCCGCGCCCCTCTTGCTCGATGCGATCGATAGCGAACTGCAGGTTCCTCCCGCCCTCGCGACGCGTGGAAGCGAACGTGTCCGCGAGCGTGGAACCGCTGTGCATGCGACAGAGCACCGGCTTGTCGCCCGCGAGCTCGCCCTTGACCAGTGCCAGGAACTGCCGCTGCTCGAGCGTGGCTTCGTAGACGATGGCGTGCCAGGGCGTGCCGGTCTGGTCGAGCACGATGTCGTGCTCGTCGAGGCGGCGCACCAGCTTCTCGGTCTGCAGGCGATAGGCGATCAGATCCGCGATGGTGACGATGCGAAGCTGGTGCTCACGGGCGAAGCTCTCGAGGTCCGGCATGCGCGCCATGGAGCCGTCGTCGTTCATGATCTCGCAGATGACGCCGGCAGGGGCGAGACCGGCCAGGCGCGCCAGATCGACCGAGCCCTCGGTCTGCCCGGCGCGCACCAGCACGCCGCCGCGGCGCGCGCGCAGCGGGAAGACGTGACCGGGCGTGACCAGAGCCTCGGGCTGCACGTCGGGATCGATAGCGACCTGGATGGTGCGCGCGCGGTCGGCGGCGCTGATGCCGGTGGTGACGCCGTCCCTGGCTTCGATGCTGACGGTGAAGGCGGTGCCGAGCGGCGCGCGGCCACCCTTGGGCGCGGTCATCATCGGCAGCTCGAGGCGGTCGACCTGCGCTTCAGTCATCGTCACGCAGATCAGGCCGCGGCCGAACTTGGCCATGAAGTTGATGGCCTCGGGCGTGACGGCGGAGGCGGCCATGGTGAGGTCGCCCTCGTTCTCGCGGTCCTCGTCGTCGACGAGGATCACCATCCGACCTTCGCGGATGTCGTCGACGGCAGCCTGCATCCGCTCGAGCAGCGCGGGCTGGATGTCGAGAGGACGCGGCGGGATGCTGGGGCTGGCTTTCGGCATCTTCAGGATTCGCGGAGCAGACCAGCGCGTTCAAGCGCGGCCTCGAGCCCGGAGCCACTCGTGTCGGCCGCGCCGGCGCCTGCGGTTTGTAGATAGCGCACGACGTAGCGTGCCAGAAGGTCGACTTCCAGGTTCATCTCGGTTCCCGGTGCAAGCCGGCCGAGACTGGTGACCTCCTGGGTGTGGGGGATCAACATGATCTCGAGCTCGGCGCCGTCGACCGCGTTGACCGTCAGCGAGACGCCGTCGAGCGCGACCGAACCCTTGGCGGCGATGAAAGGCGACAGCTCCGTAGGCGCGGACACCACGACGCGCTGGGCTTCGCCCACCTGCTCGACCGCCCGCACCCTGGCGACGCCATCCACGTGACCACTGACCAGATGACCACCCAGTCGATCGCCGAGTCGTAGCGACCTTTCGAGGTTGAGCGTGCTGCCCGGGACCAGCCTGCCGAGCGTCGTCTTGTCGGCGGTCTCGAGCGAGATGTCGGCCTCGAATGCGCCCTGCGTCATGGAAGCGACCGTGAGACACGCGCCATTGACCGCGATCGACTCGCCGAGCTCCAGTGGGCCGAGCTCCATCGCGATTTCCAGGCGATAGCCTGGTCCACGCCGGCTCCGGCCGCGGAGCTTTCCCGTGCCTTCCACCAAGCCCGTGAACATGCCGTTCCCTTAGCACCGTCGCTTGCCGGGTCCGACAAAAGCCGGCAGTCTTTCCCCTCCCCCGTGGCCCGACTCGTTTCCGTTCTGGTTGTGCTGGGCCCGTGCGCGGCGCTGTCCGCCAGCTGCGGCCCGAGCGTGCAGACGATCTACGAGGGAAATGTGCGCTTCGAGCACTGCTACCGGCTCGATATCGATCCGCACATCGCGCCCACCCACCGCGAGGCCTGCTGGCGGGAGTGGAAGCAGACCTACACCTACGGCCAGACCCGCGACCGGGTGGAGTACGCCGAACGCCGCATCCGCGCCCTGGCCTCGGGCGATTACCGACGGCCCGAGCTCGACGCGCGACTCGACGTAATCCAGAAAAAACCCGAAGTTGCGCCGTCGGAAGCGCCCATCCCGACCAGCCTGCACGCTCCGCCGCCGCCGATGGCGCCGGTCGCAAAGCCCGACGCCGGCGAGCCCGACGCCTCGTTGAACGACGAAGTAACGGTGGAGCCCCCGGACGGCGAATGCAGCGGCCGGTGCGGCGACGCCTGGGACAGCTGTTCGGAGGCGTGCAGCCGGCCGGCGCCCGCGTCCGACGGCGGAAAGACAGAGAAGTCCGACACCAAGGCCAGGAAAGCCGAAGCCACCACGAACAAGAAGTGCAAGGCCTGCCGCGAGGACTACCGCGTCTGCATGCGGCGTTGTTTCAAGTGAGGCCCGTGGCGAAAGTCCCCGGATAGTTGACGCGCCAGTGAAAGCGGGATTACCGAAAAAGGCACCCTGATGACCCTCCAGCACTCTGGCCTGCCCTCCGCCCTCGCTACTCCCCTGCCGCGGGTGCTCAGGCCGCAGCGGGCCGTCCCCTCCGACGCGGTCCGGCCGACGCGCGCCGAGGTCAACCTGGCCAACCTGCGCCACAACCTGCGCGTCCTGCAGCGCGTCGCAGGCGGCGCCCAGGTGTGGAGCGTGCTCAAGGCGGACGGCTACGGGCACGGCGCCAAGGCCGTGGCCCGCACGCTCGAGCGCGCGGGCGCGAGCGGCGTGTGCGTGGCTCTGCTGGAAGAGGGCATCGAGCTGCGCGACGCCGGCATCAAGGCGCCTATCCTGGTGATGGGTGGCTACTACGGTCGCGCCTGGGGCGAGCTCCTGCGGCACAACCTGACGCCCGTCGTCTACGACGTGGGGCAGGTGCAGGCGCTGGCCGAGGAGGTGCGCTACTCCGGCTCCGAGCCGGTCCGCGTGCACCTGAAGATCGACACGGGCATGTCCCGGCTCGGCAGCATGCCGCGTGACGTGGCGGACATGGGCGCGGCGCTGTTGCACCACCCCGAGGTCGAGCTCGAAGGCGTGATGACGCACTTCGCCTGCGCCGAGAACGATCCGGCGTCCATCGACCAGCAGATGGACCTGTTCGACGAGGCGCTGTCGAATCTGCGCGCGGTGGGGCTCGAGCCCCGGCTGCGGCACGCGGCCAACAGCGCGGCGCTGCTCGGCAGCGGGCGCGCGCGACTCGACATGGTGCGCCCCGGCGTAGCGCTGTTTGGCGTGGATCCGACGGCGGCGACCGCGCCGGAGCTCCGGCCCGTGATGTGCGTCAAGAGCCAGATCGTCTCGCTGCGCGAGATCGAGCCAGGGCAGTCGGTGGGCTACGGCGCCACCTGGACGGCAGCACGCCGATCGCGCATCGCGACCGTTCCAATGGGTTATGCCGACGGCTTGAGCCGCGCGCTTTCCAATCGCGGGAACATGCTGGTGCGCGGGCGGCGCGCGCCGATCGCCGGCGTGGTGAGCATGGACATGACCATGCTCGATGTGACGGAGATCGACGACGTGCGCGTGGGCGATGAAGTCGTCGTGATGGGCGAACAGAAGGGCCCGCTCGGCCGGGACGTCATCCCCGCGACGGAAATCGCAGAGTCCCTCGGGACGATCCCCTGGGAGATCCTGACCAGCGTGTCGCGTCGCGTTCCGCGCTTCTATCGCGAGCCGTAGCGCCGGCAAGCGCCATGGGAATGGACATCTGCGGGCTCGGCCCGAAAAGCCAAGCAGGGGCGTACTTCCGCAACAACGTCTGGTACTGGCACCCGCTCTGGACGTACTGCTGCGCGGTCGCTCCGGAGCTGACGACGGCGGTGAAACACGGCCACCTCAACGACGGCGACGGCCTCGACGAGGCGCGCAGCGTCTCGCTCGCCGCCGTTCTGCTCGCCGAGGTGGAGAGCGGGAGAACGCGCGCATACGAGCAGCGTTTCGAGGCGGAGCGCCGCGCGTTGCCGCCCGAGACCTGCCGGCTCTGCCAAGGCACCGGCGTGCGCACCGACGAAATCGGTGTCCGCACGGGACAGCCGGAAATGCTTATCAACAAGGAGGAGAAGCGTTACGCGTTCGGCCAGAGGGTAACGCCGGACCATCCGCGCTTTGGCCAGAAGGGCTGGTGCAACGGCTGCCACGGCGTGGGCTCGACACCGCCGGACCGCGCGCGATACGGCTTCAGCGTGGAAAATGTGCGCGAGTTCGCCACGTTCCTCTCCGAGTGCGGCGGCTTCGCAATCCGGTGATAGGCGCGCACGGGCGCGACTTCCGATGGTGAAATTCACGTGGCCGACCTGCGCTTCAAGGCGAAGATTTCCACGTCCACGCCCTCGGCAAAGTGGACGAGCGGTGGGGGGCCGTCCGTCGCGGGCAGGCCGGCGGCGGAGAACAGCTGTTCCTCGATCTCCAGCGCGCGCGCGCTCTGCACGGGGTACGGCGTGTGGTGCACCTGGCCGGACAGGATCGCGCCGCTACGCTCGAGGTGGAGGAAATAGCGCTCCACCAACCAGAACTGCAGGCTCCCGGGCTCGCTCGGACCCAGCGCCTCGCCGACCTGGTAGCGCACGTCGAGCCGCGGCCTGTCACCGGAGCGGCGTTCGAGCGAGTAGCGCACCAAGTCGCCGTCGCGCTCGAGGGCCATCGAAGCGTAGAAGTACGGCAGACCCCAGCCGACGCGCGCGGCCGAAACCGCGATGCGCGACGCCGCGTCGAGCGAAAAGAAGAACACGCCGGGGTCGCGGCCGGCGACGTGCACATAGGTGCGCACGTTCGTCTCGAGGAAGTCGAACGACAGCGCCTCGGGAGCCCAACGCGGCCTGACGCCCTGCATGGCAAAGGGCACGATACCGACGTAGGCCTGCCCCTCGAAGGTGTCGATATCCAGCTCCGGCGGCACCAGCTTCCGCAGCGCTTCCACCGGCACGGGCCAGTGGACGAACAGCAGCGTGCGCCAGCGCTGGTAGCCGCGCACGGAGCCGGTAGGCCGTCGAGTTGGAGCGATGCGGTCGATGCTCACGAGAGCAGCGCGATGACCTTTGCCGCGCAGATGAAGTCGTTGTCGGTCAACCCACCCGCGTCGTGCGTGGAGTAGCGCACAACGCAGCGGTTGTACGACACCTCGAGGTCCGGATGGTGATCCTCGCGGTTGGCCATCCAGGCAACTGCGTTCACGAACGAGATCGTCTGGTAGTAGTTGTCGAACTGGAAAGTGGAGTGGATGCTGCGTTCGTCCTTCGACAGCTGCCAGTCGCCGAGCTTTCCGAGGTAGTCGCGGACTTGCCCGGTTGAAAGCTTCTCGGCTCCGGGCTTGCAGTGTCGGCTGGTCAGGTCGTTCATGTGTCCTCCTTCTCGTCTCGCTCCTTCAACATCAGGCGCTCCACGTTCAGTCCCGCCGCGACCGGTGCAACACGGGCATCGCCGCGGATCAGCTCGATGAGGGCGCCCATGGCTTCGACGTAGGCGTCGCGGTCGAGCTCGCCGCGCAGCAGCTGGACGCGCAGGAACACCCCCGCAGTCTGCGTCACGTCGCACAGGCAGTAGTCGCGCACCTCCGCGAGGCGCCCGGCGTGGACCAGCGGCCCCACGTCCTTGCCGTCCACCCCCACCTTGCCGGGCAGCCCGCACAGCTTGGCCACGATATCCAGCTTGCTGGGCTTGGCCGCTCCGAAATCCGCAACATAATCCATTAGATCCAGGTGGCCCTCGGGCGAGAAGCGGTAGCGCACGTCGCGCGAGCGGTAGTAGTGCCGCAGCGGGATGCCATGCCGCAGGCAGCGCGCCGCGATGACCGGCAGGTCGAAACCGCGCCCGTTCCAGGTCACCAGGTCGGGGCGGCGCTCGTCCATCAACTTCGCGAAATCACTGAGTATGCCGTACTCGTCCTTGTCCTCCCCGATGACTCCCAGCTTCTTCGGCTGGTAGTCGCTGCCGAACCAGAGTGCGCCCACGACCACCACCTTGTGATGGGGGGGCGCCGGCAACCGTTCCGCCTCGGCGGACTCGGCGATGGGAAGCTCGGCATCCAGCACGGTCTCGATGTCCAGCACCAGGAATGACCTAGCCATGGCGCGGGAGCATCGGCGTCCGGCGCAGCCAGGTCAATCGGGCTGGCGGTCCCGACTTTTTTCGGCTATTTCCGGGCAGTTGACAGGCTGCTGCCGGTCATGGTGACCTGGCGGCGGGAAAGACTACGGGGGAGCCGTCGCGCTCCACCCACAAGACGTGACACTGGACGGTGAGGTCCGCCCCATGCGGCGGCCCAAGCGCTTTTTTCAAAGCCGCCTCCCGCCGAGCGAATGGCTCGAAACCTACTCGTAATCAATTGTGACCTTCGGGAAACGCGCGTCGCTCTAATCGAAGACGGCGTGATCGCCGAGCTACAGCTCGAGCGTGCTTCGGCCCGCAGCACCGTGGGCAACATCGTGCTCGGGCGCGTCTCGCGCGTGCTGCCGGGCATGCAGGCGGCATTCATCGACGTGGGCATGGAGCGCGCAGCGTTCCTGCACGTCGAGGATCTCGATCCGCCCGGACGACTTCGAGACGTACCTGCACGGCAACGCGCGGGAGCACGACCACGATCCGTCGATGCGCGGTGAAGGCGGTCGCCGCCGCAACTGGCGCCTCGAGCCCGACGAGGACGACGAGAACGGGGAGGCCAGCGAGGAGGCTAGCGAGGAGGCCGCGCCCGAAGAGGAAGTTGCGGCGCAGGAAGACGAAACCGCGGCGGAGGAGAGCCCGGCGCCTTCACGTCGCGGCCGACGCCGTCGTGGGGGCCGTCGTCGCGGCAGGCGTCGTCGCGCTGACGAAGCGGAGGCAAGCTCCGACGAAGCGAAGAGCGACGCTGCACCCGGCGAGGAATCCGGTGCACCGGACGACGAAGGGGCCGCGGACGACGACAGCGCAGCGGAAGCCCGCGCAGCGAGCAGCAGCGACGAGGACGACGACGAAGCCGAAAACACCGAAGATCCCCCGGCAGAAGCCGGAGCCAGCGCAGAGCCGTCCGGCGACGGCGAGGTGGACAGCGCCTGGGACAGCGAAGAACCCAGCGCGGACGACAACAGCGCAGAGGAAGACAGCGACGAGGAAGCAGCCGACGCCGAGAGCGAAGGCACCAGCGCCGCAGAAGACGAGGAAGCAGCCGACGCCGAGAACGGCGAGGCAGCGGCCGAGAGCGACGAGGCAGCCGACGCCGAGAGCGACGAGGCAGCCGACGCCGAGAACGGCGAGGCAGCCGAGCCCGCAAGCGGCGAAGAAGAAGACAGCGTCGGTTCGCGGCGCCGCGTGAGCGCGCGCGCACCCGCGTCGGACGAGGAGCAGGACGAGGAAGAATCGAAGGGACGCGGACGCGGACGCCGCCGCCGACGACGACGACGCCCCAAGGGCGAGGGTGAGCCGAACGGCTCCGCGGCAGCCGCCGAACCGCCCGCTTCCAACGGCAAGGATCGCAAGCGCGGAAACGCGCGCGCGCGCGGAGGCGAAAAAGACAAGAAGAAGGGCGCCAAGCCGGCAACCAGCCGCGTCTCGCGTTCCGTTCCCATCACCGAGGTGGTGAAGGAGGGTGACGAGGTCATCGTCCAGATCTCCAAGGAGCCGATCGGCACCAAGGGCGCGCGCGTGACCAGCCATGTTTCGCTGCCGGGTCGCTACGTCGTGTACATGCCGACGGTAGAGCACATCGGCATCTCCAAGCGCATCGGCTCGGCCAAGGAACGCGGGCGGCTGCGCCAGGTGATGGAGGCGCTCAAGCCGCCGACGGGAGGCCTCATCGTGCGCACGGTCGCCGAAGGCCTGACCAAGAAGGGGCTCAAGGCCGACGTCGGCTACCTGATCAAGCTGTGGGCGGACGTCGCAGCCAAGCGCGAAGGCGCCAAGGCGCCGACGGTCCTCTACGGCGAGCTCGATCTCGTGCTGAAGACCGCGCGCGACCTGTTCACCGACGACATCGAGAAGATCGTCATCGACGACAAGGACCAGTACGCGCGGCTCGTGCGCTTCATCGAGATGTTTTTGCCCGAGCGGGTCAAGGACATCGAGCTGTACGGCGGCGACGAGCCGATCTTCGACGCCTACGGCATCGAGGACGAGATCGGCCGGGCCTTGAGCCGCAAGGTTCCGCTGCCGAGCGGCGGCTACCTCATCATCGACCAGGCCGAGGCGCTGACGGCGATCGACGTGAACACCGGACGCTACGTCGGCAAAGGCAGCAAGGATCTAGAGGAGACCGCGTACAAGACGAACCTGGAAGCCGTCGACGAGATCGCCTACCAGCTGCGCTTCCGCAACATCGGCGGGCTCGTGATCCTCGATCTCATCGACATGGAGATCGCGGGAAATCGCGAGAAGACGTGGCGCGCGCTGGTCCAGAAGCTGAGCAAGGACAAGGCGAAGACCACGCTGAACCGCATCAGCGAGCTGGGGCTCATCGAGATGACGCGCAAGCGCACGCGCGAAAGCCTGAGCCGCGTGATGCACGAGCCCTGCTTCTATTGCGACGGCACCGGGCAGATCCAGTCCCGAACGACGATCGCGTACGAGATCCTGCGGCAGATCCGCCGCGAGCGGCACACGCTGCCGGGCTACGTGGTGCTGGTCAACGCGCACCCCGCCATCGTCGACCTGATGCAGGGCGAGGAGAAGGACGCCGTCACGGAAGCGGAGCGCCGCTACATGCGGCGTATCGAGCTCGTGCCGCGGCGCGAGTATCACATCGAGCAGTTCGACCTGCAGGGGAAGTAAGCGATGCCGAACGGTCGCCAGGAAGAGCGGGTCACGATCAACAAGGAGTTCGACTCCTTCGATCAGTTCATCCAGGAGTACGTGACCAACATCTCCGCGACCGGCGCGTTCATCAAGTCGAAGACGCCACTGCCGGTCGGCACCGAGGTGAACCTGCGCTTCACGGTCATCATGGATGACATCGAGACCATCGAAGGCATCGGCGAGGTCGTGCGGGTGGAGAGCGATCCTCCCGGCATGGGTGTGGTGTTCAAGGAGCTCTCGAGCTACTCCCAGGCGCTGATCGAGAAGCTCCTGACCGCCCACAGCAGCGGCTAGCCGCGGGCGCCCGGGGGCGCAGCGGCCAACCCAGGCTGTTTGCCTATCTACCTGGAATTACCTGGATAATCCGGGTACCCACGGGGCGCGCTTGCACGTTCCGGCGCCGCGGCCTAGAACGCGCCCCCCATGTACCTCGCCAAGACCAGGACTCCGCGCAAGAAGAACCGCAAGCGCTGCAATCGCCTCAAGGCCAAGCTGCACGCGAAGAACCGCCGCCGCCGCAACAGCCTGAAGCGCTAGTCGGGAAACTCTGCGGCAGGGCCGCGTACAACGCGGTGATGCTGCCGCGCGCAGGCCGTGCTCTGCATAGGAGCGCGTAGCCGCTTCGGCTACGATGCGCGGTGGGCGGCAAGGATGAGGGGATACCGCGGTCTTATAGGTGCGACGCTTGTCCTGGAGGGCGCAGCGAGCGTGACGCTCGGCCTGCTCGTCGCGCCTGTCGTCGGATTCATCGTGGGCGGCGTCTGGCTCCTGTCGGCGATCGGCGTCGCGTTGATGGCTGCCGATCTGCTCTCCGCCGGCGCAAAGGTGTTCGCGGTGAGCTGTGTGTTGTTCCTGCCGCTCGGGCTGATTGGGCTGCTGGGGATGAGACGCCTCCTCGACGCACGCGTCGGGGAAGAGCTGGGCGACGTGTCGGGACAGTGGCGGATCGAGTTCCGGACCGACCCGAAGTACGCGAACCGCAGTATTGGAGCCGGCTGGTTGTTGCTGGCCCTTGCCGTGGCCCAGATCATCGCGTTCCACCGTTCTGGAGCGCTTCTCGCATTGGCGCTGACGTTCCTCGCCGTTGGCTACCAGCGGGAACGCTACTGCCTCCTGGTGATCCGGGAAGACCACCTCGAGCTGTGGCACGGCTCGACGTCGCCGCGACAGTGGCTCCACTTGAGCGACATCGATGCGATCAACGTCGTGTCGCCCGTTCGCGCCGAGCTGATAACCCACGCCGGCCCTCGCTACGCTCTGCCGATGAGGCGCCTCTCGCCCTCGGATCGCGAAAGGCTTCTCCAGGAGCTCCAGTGGCGCATTGACCGCGCCAACCCACCGCCGCCGCCGAGCAGCTTCGGCTATTGACGGGCGGCTACGACTCGCGGTCGAGGCAGCGCTGCACGAACTGGGTGACCCACTCGGTCTTCGGCGTCGCGATCGAGGCCGTGCCGCCCTGCGCACAATTCCGCCCGCCAGCATCAAGAGCTTTGCCACCGCCTCGATGATACGCCCCCGGCGGCGGCGGGAAAGGGACGTCTCTCGTCTACAACTCCTCGTCCACGGCGCCTGCCGGGACCTCGAGCGCGCGGCGGGCAACCTCGAAGCTGAAGCCGGCTCTGGCGAGCGCGGCGAGGTCGCGCTGGTAGCGTTCGGCGCGCTGCTGCTCCGGACGATGTGGTCCGAGACGGCGACGTCGCACGAAGGCGCGCGCCGCGTCGAGCTCCGCATCATCGGAATCGCGCCCGGCCGAGGCAAGCGCGGCATCGATCGTGTCGGCGGACACGCCGCGCGCACGCAGTTTGTGTCGAATCCCCCGGCGCGACGCTCCGCGAGCCTGGAGCCCGCGAGCCATCGACTCGGCATAGCGCGCGTCGTCGATCAAGCCGGACGCCTGGTAGCGCTCGACGAGCTCGTCGACCAGACGCTCGGCCGCCGCGGCGTCCAGGTCCGGATGCGCACGCGCCGCGCGCGCCACGCGCCCGCGCAGCACGCGCCTCAGATTCGCCGCCGAGCTGTCGAAGCGCTCGAGATACGCGAGCGCCGCCCGATCGAGATTCTCCCGCGTCGGCAAAGCCGGGATCTTCTTCTTCCGCCGCCGAGCATCGGATTCCACGCTCGACGAACTGCCACAACCCGCCCCCCCGCGTCCATCCGCCGCTCCGAGACGTGCCGGAACGGGTCTAGAACGGACAGCTCGGCGGCGGACACGTGCCGGTCCGCGGCGTGGCGCTGCCCTTGCCGAGCCCGCACCAGGACGGATCGGCGATGGGCAGGCCGGTCTTGTAATACGGCGAGTAGCCCTTCGGCAGCCAGTAGGGGTGGTCGAGCACGAACTGCCACAGGCCGGCGTAGGTCGAGTAGCCGTCCGGCGGATCGAAGGGCGGCTCGGCGTGCGCGCAGTTGTGCACGCACTCCGCGAAGAACGAGCCGTCCTTCACGAGCGCGTCCTCCAGGTTGTGGCTCAGATCCTGGAAGTGCTGGAACACGCAGATGTCCTGCGGTCCTCCCCAGAGGACGATACCGGGGATCGGATGGACGGGCTCCTTCCAGGGCCGGATCTGGCTGTTCGACGGCAAGCCCACTCCGCCGCTCAGCGACAGGAACGACGACAGGTACTGGCTGCGATAGCCGACGAGCTGGTCGGTCCACAGCGCGCCCGCGCTCACGCCCGCGCTGCCGACGCACTCCTTGTTCACATTGAACTGTGCCGAAACGCACGAAAGCATGTCGTCGAAGAAGGTGAGCTCGGCCTGCACGGCCTGGTCGGTGTCGCCCACCGTGTACGGCCACTTGAACAGGCTGCCGCTCGACTCGGGGATCACGGCCAGGAAGCGCTGCTGATCGACGGCGTCCTGCACCTCGCCCTTGGTGTAGAAGCCGTTCGCGTCGCCGCCGAGCCAGTGCCAGAGGAAGATCACGGGCAGGTGCTCGTTCGGCTTCAGGTTCGCGGGGACGGCCAGGATGAACTGACGTGTGGCGCTGCCGGTCTGGATGTCGACGGTGCCGGTGGTCGTCGGCAGCGTGGGACAGGTGCCGTTGCTGTACTTCGGCGGGTCCGGCGCGAGCTTCGCGCCGGGCGGCGGCGTGGCGGTGCAGCCCGCGACCCCGAGCGCGCCCGCGTCGATGAGGCCGCCGCTGCCCGCACTTCCATCAGGCAGAGCGCCGCCGGCGCCCGCGCTGGCGTCGGCTCCGCCGCTGCCGCCGCTGCCCGCGCCGCCGGTGCTGTTGTCGCTCTCGTTGGTGGAGCCGCCACACGCCGAAGCGGCGGTGAGCCCGAGAGCCAGCAGCACGCCCCAGATCCGTTGTCTCATGTCAAAGCCTCCACGCGACCGGCCAGCCGGCTCTCGACGTCAGGATGCGCCATTTCGCCGGCCGGATCACGGACGTTCTCCCCGCAACGAGCGGAATGCGTGTCCGGAGGAGCCGACCGCTCGGCTCGTTCGGGATCAGCGGGCGACCGCAGTGGAGTACACAACGACGGCGAGCTCGGGGATCCGCCGGAAGTGCCCGACGTTGCGCGTCACCAGCGGAAGGCCGGCGGCCGCGGCCGTGCATCCGATCCACAGATCGTTCGCCCCGATGAGCTGCCCGCTCGATCTGAGGCTGCGGGTCGTGACGGCGTAGCGCCTGGCGACTTCGGCGGTGACTTCGAGCAGGCGCATTCCGGAAATCAACGCAAGGGCTTCGGCAGAGTCCGGCTCTTCGAACCCTTCAAGGTACTCGCCCAGCGCCACCGTCGGAAGCACCAGCTCCGTGTCGCGATGCGCCTCGAGGAACCCGAGGGCACCGCGACGGCGGCCGCGGGAGCGCCGCTCGTTCTGCAGGTCGATGAGAAAGGTCGTGTCGAGCGCTACCCGGTCCACGCGTCCTCGGGCGGCCGGTCGTCCCGCTGCGCCTGCTCGAGCCGCTCGAGGACTCCGGCAGATGCCTTCGGGGCTGTCTTGAGCATCTCGAGCATCCTGGCACCGGTCACTCCCCCCTCGTTCCACCGGGCGCGCTTGATCACCTGGGAGAAGGACTCGTCCGGGCGCACGCGAGCCTTTCTCAGCCGCTCGTAGGCCGCGATATCGATGGAAATAGTCTTGGTCGCCACCGCATACACATACATGCATGTACGTGCTCCGCCTGTCAAGGCCCCGGCGACCCGACACGACTACGGCTTGACGAGATTACCCGCGTCGTCGAAGCAGTCGAAACCGCCGGATGGTGAGGAGCTCGCGGCGCGTCTGTCGTCGCTGTGGGGCTTTCGCGACTCGTCACCCGGCATGGTTGCGATGCCGCACCCAGCCGCCCATCTCGTGGAGCTGCTGGATCTGTCGCGATACGAGGCGCTTCTGTTTTCGGAGCTCGTTCACGCGCCGGCTCCGCTCGGCGCACGCGCGCTCATCGAGCGCGTGTGGGGACGGCGCGGCAACCGCAACCTGTTCGACATCACCCTGCGGAACCTGAACCGGAAGCTCGAGGGTACGGGCTGGACGGCGCGCTCTGCCGCACCGGGACGCGGCTACAAGCTGGCGCGCGCGACCTCGACCTCGGAGGCGTGAAACCCGCCGGGCAGGCCCGCGCGAAAACGGACGCCGACGGGGTCGTGCCTGCTGGTTCGAACGTCACGTCGAGATCGCCGAAGTCGGTCACCAGGTTCAGCAGATCCACGGTCCGCAGCAACTCTGGCTCACAAGCAAAGGAGAGTCCGGCGGGAGCGTCCGGCGCGCGGATCCGCGCGTTGACCGCGACGAGCGCGCGGGCCAGCCGCGAGAGATTGTCGTCGTCGCGTGCCGGGCAGATATCCGCGTCACCCGTTCGCAGAGGAGAGCCGTGCAGGGTCGCCGCCAACCCTCCGATGAGCACGTAGCGTACCTGCTCCCGCTCGAGTGCGAAAAAGAGCTGCTCGGGCTGGAAGCGAGGCACCTACCGTACCCCGGACACGCGCCGCGCGCGGCGCGCACGCTGCTCGAAGTCCAGCATATCCAGCAGGTAGCGGAGGCGCTCCCGGGGCGTCCACTCCAGGCGCTCGGCGATCAAGTCCTCGTCGTTGTCGCTGGGTGCGTGCAGTGTGGGTCCGCCGCTCTGTCGCGGGCGCGCTTCGCGATCGCGATTCGGGATGCCGGTGCCAGACGCCACGCGTCAAGGATAGCACCGTCACACGGTGGTGGATCGCGAGCACCGCGAGCGTCGACAGGGCGTGGAAGAGGGTCCGTCAGATGACGGCTCGACGCCGCAAAGCGGCTGCCAGGACCCCCAGCCCCAGGCTAGCAGCTGACAGCCAACGGCTGACTAGCCGCCGCGCTTGAGCTCGGTCAGCACGAGCTTGCTGACGGCCTTGAGCGTGTCGAAGACGCCGCCGCCGGAGCGAGCCACCGCCTCGAAGTCGGGCACGCGCATCGGGTTCAACAGCTCGCGCAGCTCTTCGATCGGCACGATGTTCGGCAGGTCGCGCTTGTTGTACTGCACGACGTACGGGATCTTCTCGAGCGAGTAGCCCTGCTCGGCCAGGTTGGTGCGCAGGTTCTCCACGCTCTCCTGGTTCGCCTCCAGGCGCTCGATCTGCGAGTCGGCGACGAAGATGACGCCGTCGACGCCCTTGAGGATCAGCTTGCGGCTGGCGTCGTAGAAGACCTGGCCCGGCACCGTGTACAGATGGAAGCGGGTCTTGAAGCCGCGGATCTCGCCGAGCGACAGCGGCAGGAAGTCGAAGAAGAGCGTGCGCTCCGTCTCCGTCGCCAGGGAGATCATCTTGCCCTTGGCGTCCGGGTTGGTCCGTTCGTAGATGTACTGCAGGTTCGTCGTCTTCCCGCACAGGCCGGGACCGTAGTAGACGATCTTGCAGTTGATCTCCCGGGCCATGTAGTTGATGAAGCTCATCGCCCGGTGCCTCAGTCGTTGAACAGGTTGTCGATATCCTCGTCGGTGATCTCTGCGAACGGCGAGTCACCGCCCGGTTCCTGGACCTTGCTGAGTAACGATTCGAAGATCCTGTTCAACTCGTCGCTGGCCTTGCGCACCCGGAGCCGCACCAGACCCAGGCTCGACTTCGAATCGAAGATGACGACCAGGATGACCCGGTTGCCCACCAGCTGGATGTGGATGTTGGCTTTTTCGCCTTCGTGGAACTGCGTCGCGAACTCGTTCTCGCGCAGCAGCTTCGCGATGCCTCCGGTGGCGGCGATGTTGCCGGCAGTGAGCGACGCGAGGGACGTGGTGTCGATGTTGTCGACCTCGCCGCTCGCCGCGATGAGCTGACCGTTCTTGTCGACGATGAAGACGACCTTGGCGTTCGCTTCCCTCACCAGACGGTCCACGACCGCCTGGATCTGGTTGAACTCCTCTTCGTACATCACCATCTGGGGGTTGACCATCCGAGCCTCCAACGCTTCCTCGATGGCTAGAGCCAGAAAAGCTGGCTCCATCGAGCCCGGTCCGTCCGCGCCCGAGGGTGTCTCTCCGGGCGGAACGAACAGCCCCTGCGACGCACCCGCGCACGGAGGGGATCGAGTTCGCTGACGTCAGACTCTTCTATATGAGCGCCAACGACCCAGCAAGCGCGGCATGGAATTTCCTGGCCCTATGAGCCGAAAGCGGCGGGCCCGGGCCCCGGCCAGAGGGCCCGCGGCGGCGGGGTCACGGAACGTCCGCCCCGAAACGCCGCTTTGGGGTTTGCGGGCGCTGTCCCGAGCAGCTAAGGAGGGGGCGGGCCGGTCGTGAAGTACTCCGTTCTGGCGCTCCTGGCGGTGCTGCTCTGCCTGGCCCCGCATGCGGGGGCCCAGGTCGCAGAATTCGACCACGACCTCGTGCAGGCCGTGGCACGGCTGGATGCCGCGCGCGGACCGGAAGCGTACGCCGCGCTCCGGCGGGTGTGGGGAACGTGGAACCACGCGGACCCTTCACACGTGGAGGAGGCGCTGCTTGCCGCATCGCAGGATCGGCGACTGTCGGCACCGGCTCGCGTCTACGCCTCGCTCCTCGCGGCGTACGGCGAGAACCGCCGCGGCGATCTCCACGCGGCGCGCGCGCGCATCAAGGCGCTCGGCTTCGTCGACAGCTGGCTTGTGGTCGGACCCTTCAACAACGACGGCAAGGCGGGACTCGAGACGCAGCTTCCGCCGGAGCTCGACTTCGACAAGTCCATCGTGCCGGGCCGCGCCTACACCGGAAAGCAGCGGCCGGTGCGCTGGCGGAAGGTGCCGGCCGCGTTCCCGTACGGCTACCTCGACACGGGCGCGCTGGTCCGCCCCGAAGAAAAGGTGTGCGTGTTCGCGACGACCTTCGTCCGGGCAGCCAAGGGCTCGCGCGCGCCGCGGCGCATCAGCGCGTGGGTGGGCGTTTCCGGGGCTTTCAAGCTGTTCTGGAACGGCGAGCAGGTGCTGGAAGACAAGGCCTACCGCGGACACGATGCCGATCGCATGGCGGCGACCGTCCAGCTCGAGCCGGGGCTGAACAACCTGACGCTCAAGCTGTGCGGCGACAAGACAGCTCCGGTCGCCTCTCTCCGCCTGGGCA
Source organism: uncultured delta proteobacterium (assembly GCA_963826085.1). Taxonomy (GTDB): domain Bacteria; phylum Myxococcota_A; class Polyangia; order Polyangiales; family Polyangiaceae; genus CAWDXG01. The sequence continues at coordinate 3,125,504 of CAWGVN010000001.1, forward strand.
ACGCAGCCGGCGGACCGGATCCGGCGCTCGAGGTGTCGAACCTGATCCCCGACAGCGTGGCGGCGGCCAAGCTGGTCAAGAAGCTGCACGCCGGCAAGCACAAGCCGCGAACCATAGCGCACGGCGTGGAAGGTCCGCTGCAGACCTTCAAACAGCGAACGTCGGGCAAACACCCGAGCGCTGCAGACCTCGAAGCCTACGCGCAGTATCTGGTGGCGACGGGCGGCGACGACCCTACGGTGCACGAGGCGCGGGACCTGGCGCGGCGCGCCGCGGAGAAGACGCCTACGGTCGAGCGGCTGCTGCTCGCAGGCAAGCTCGCAGAGGATCACAACCAGCGGGCCGAGTGGGTACAGAAGGCCGTCAAGCTCGCCGACAAGCAGAGGGTCGACGCTTCGACGCGCGTGAAGGTGCTGCTTTCGCAGGCGGCCGTGGCTCGCGAGAGCCCGAATTGGCAGAGCGCCTTTCCGTTCTACGACAAGGTACTGGCGCTCGAGCCGGACAACACGACGGCGATCCACGGCCGCGTCGAGCTCGAGAACGAGGCGGGGCTGAAGCGCACCGCGCTCTCCACGCTCTCCCGCGCGCTCGAGCGCCGCCCGCACTCGGTGAACCTGCTCAACATGTACGCGTCGCAACTGCGCGCACTGGGCCGCGACACGGACGCGTCCGAGGTCGAGGACCGCTACTCGTCGCTGCGCTTCGACGACCGCAGCTTCATCGACGGGATGATCGAGCTGGCCGTGGCGCGGCGTAACCGCCCGGCGGCCGAACGCTGGACGGAGCGCCTGCTCGAGGTCGCGCCCGACAGCCAATGGGCCCTGGGCGTGGCGGCGACGACGTACCGCAAGCTCGGCGAGGGCGAACGCGCCGTGGCAACCTACCGCCGCGCGCTCGAGCTGGCGCCGGAGGACGTCGGCACGCTGCGAACGCTGGCGGACCTGGAGGGCGAGCTCGGCAAGCGCGAAGAGCAGCTGGCGCTCCTGCACCGCATCCTCGAGATCCGCCCGCAGGACCGCGACGTGCGCGAGTACGTCGAGCACATCAATCCGCCCAAGGCGCGGGAGGACGAGGCCTACGCCTGGGCGCCGAAGCGCTTCCTCAAGCTGCGCAATGCGCCGGCGGCGGGCGAGAACCGCCGCACGCTGCGCGACCTGACGGTCACTACCGTCTACGAGAACGGGCTCTCCAGCAAGTTCCGCCAGGTCGTCTTCCAGCCGCTCACCGATGCAGCGGCAGCCATGGGGCGGCAGTACAGCTTCCAGTACCAGGCCGACACGCAGGTCGTGCAATTGCGCGGCGCCAAGGTGTTCCGCAAGGACGGCCGCGTGGACGAGGCCATCGAGTCGGGCGAAGCGGCCGCGAACGATCCGTCGATCTCCATGTACACGTCGGCGCGCAACTTCTACGTGCAGCTACCGCGGCTGGAGCCGGGCGACGTGGTGGAGCTGCGCTATCGCATCGACGACGTGACGCCGCAGAACGAGTTCGCCGACTACTTCGGCGACGTGCACTACATGCAATCGAGCGAGCCGATCGACAGCTCCGAGTACGTGCTCATCACGCCGAAGAAGCGCTCGTTCTACATCGACGAGAACCTGGCCGGCCTGAAGCGCACCACGCGCGTCAAGGGCGACCAGCGCATCTACGATTTTTCCGCGACGAACGTGCCGGCCATCTCGCCGGAGCCCGCCATGCCGCCCTGGCCGGAGGTGCTCGGCTTCGTCCACGTCTCGACCTACAAGACCTGGAAGCAGCTCGGAAAGTGGTACTGGGGCCTCGTCAAGGACCAGTTCGATCTGGACGACGAGACGCGCAAGCTCGCCCAGGACATCGTCAAGGGCAAGACCACCGACGCCGAGAAGGTCAAGGCGCTCTACGACTGGGTGGTGACGAACACGCGCTACGTGGCGCTGGAGTTCGGCATCTACGGCTTCAAGCCGCACCGCTGCGTGCAGACGGTGGCGCGCGGCTGGGGCGACTGCAAGGACAAGGCGACTGCGCTGTCCACGCTGCTCAAGGTCGTGGGCATCAAGAGCACGATTGTCATCGTGCGCACGCAGCTGCGCGGCGACTTCCACTCCAAGGTGGCGAGCTTTGCGCCGTTCGACCACGCCATCGTGTACGTCCCGTCGCTGAACCTGTACCTGGACGGCACGGCTGAATACACGGGCTCGACCGAGCTGCCGAAGATGGATCGCGGCGCGCTGGCGCTGCAGATCAACGAAGGCGACGCCAAGCTGGTCCACCTGCCGAACGCGGATCCGACGAAGAACGTGATCCAACGGAACGCGACGGCGACGCTGTCGGCGAACGGCGACGCCAAGCTGGAGCTTTCCTACGTGACGCGCGGGACCAGCGCGGCGGAGTGGCGCTTCCGCTACCACGCCGACGCGACCCGCCGCGAACGCATCAACAACGATCTCGGCCGCGAGTTCCCCGGCTTCTCGATCCAGGCGGGCAAGGCCGGCATTGTCGCCAGCGACCTGGAGGATCTGGAAAAGCCCGTGAAGATCAGCGTGCAGGGCACGGCGCAGGGCTTCGCGCGCAAGGAGGGCAACCAGCTGAGCATGGCGGTGACGACGAAGGTCCGCCTGACGCCGACCTACGCCTCGCTCTCCCAGCGCAAGCTCGATGTGCGCATCCTGGCGTATCCGACCCGCGAAGACACGTTCGTGGTCAAGCTGCCCGCGGGGGCCAAAGTCGTCTCGGCGCCGCCGGCGGCTTCGGGAAGCACGCGCTTCGGCTCGTACTCGGTGAAGGTCGAGCAGGAAAGCGGTCAGGTCACCGTCAAGAGCCACGTGGAGATCAAGGTAAACCGCGTCACGCCGGCCGAGTACGCGGCCTGGAAGACATTCTGCGCGGACGTAGACCGTGCGCTTACGCCGCGTCTGGTGGTGAAGCCGTGAGCGCGCGGTGGTGGCGTCCGCTCGCGGTGCTCTCGCTGGCGCTGCTCTCGCTGTCGGCCGTCTCGTGCACGCGCACACGCGGCGCACAGAGCGCCGAGGGCGCGCTCTCTTCGCTGAGGGACGAAGGGAAGTCGAGCACCGACCCGGAAGTGGTCGCGCGCTGGCTCCTGGGCGAGCTGATTTCCCCCGGCGGGAACGCCGCGGCGGCGCTCCAGGCCCGCAAGCGGCTCGACAAGCTCGGCGGCAAGGGGATGCTGGCGGAGCTGGCGCGCGGCATCGACGACTCGACGCACGGCCGGCTCCGGACTGCGCCCGACCACTACCTCCGGGCGGCCCAGGCGGCGCGCAGCTCGCAGGATCCGCGCGCGCCGTTCATCGCGTGGTTTGCCGCGCACAAGGCGATGGTGCTGCGCGACAACGCGCCGGACCTGTACAAGCGCTGGAAGACGTTCGTGGACAGCGCGATGAAGGCGCCGCTCGGCATGGGCTGGCGCGCGCGCGGCGAGCTCGTGGACTGGTGGGCAAGCGAAGCCTACGAATCGGCAAAGAAGAACGTCGAGGACCTGTCCGCGGAGCAGTTCGGGTGCGTGGAGAACATCCGCCTGGCGGGTCCTTTCGGGCGCGGCGCCACGGCGGATTCCTACCGTCACTTTCCGGCGGAGGATCCGGGGCCCTGGCCCGCGGAGTGGGAGCCCCAGCCGGGCATTGGACACGCCCCGCACGTGCTCGAGACCAAGCGCCACGGCTGCTACGTCGCGGCGGACGAGCCCGTCACGGGCGGCATCTTCTACGCGGAAACGTACGTCGATCTGCCTTCGGCCCAGGAGCTGATGTTGGCCGCGCAGGGCATGCTTGCCATGTGGGTGGACGACAAGCAGGTGCTCGATCGCGACCCGCGGGTGTGGGGCAACTGGCCGCACTTCGGCGCGCGCCTGTGGCTCGCCAAGGGGCGGCACCGCGTGCTGGTGCGCCTGGCGGATCCGCAGACGTCGATCCGCGTCCTGTACCCGGACGGGCGCCCCTACGGCGCCAAGGGCAGCACGAACGCGGCGGCGGCGTATTCGATGGTTCCGCCGCGCGTGACGGGCGATCCGAACATCCTCGATCGCTACATCAAGGACGGCGACGTCGTCGATCCGGACGACGACCTGCTCCGCTACATCGGCGCCTATCTGGCGGACGTGGAAGGGCAGGGCGACGTGGCGTCGGTGTGGATCGAGCCGCTGGTCCAGGATCCGCCGAGCGCGACCGGCGCCTCGCTGAGCATGGCGGCCACGTTCATCGACGACGATCCGATCTTCGACGAGTCGCAGTCGAAGGATCTGGTTCGCGTGCTGCACGAGCGTGCCGTCACCAAGGACCCCGGGTTGTGGCGGCCCCAGCTTGCGCTGGCGTTGTGGGAGGTGGAGCGCGCGGGTGCCGCAACGGGCGTCAACCGCGTCAAGGCCCTGGTCGACTCTTTCCCCCAGGTGCCCGCGGTCCTGAGCGCGCTGTCCAGGCTGTACGCACAGCTCGGTTGGGAAACCGAGTACATGGACGCGGTCACACGCATGGTGCAGCGCTTCCCGCGGGACGTGGACGTGCTCTCCACCGGCGTCGAGGAGTACGACTCGATCGGCGAGACGAAAAAGGCCGACGAGCTGGTCCAGCGCATCCACAAGCTCGACCCCGACAACGAGATCGTGCTGACCCGCGCGCTGGGACGCGAGGACTACAAGACGGCCCTTTCCGAGCTGAAGCGCATCGGCAAACGGCGTCCGGAGCAGAAGGACATCGCCGAGCGCATCTATGACGTGATGGTCCGCGCCGGCAACGCCAGCGAAACCTGGAAGAAGCTCGAAGAAGCCATCAAGCAGAAGCCGAAGAGCGGCAGCGCGCGGCTGGCGCTGGCCGACGCCGAATACGCGAGCGGCAAGCACGGCGCGCTGCAGAAGGCGCTGGTCGACGCGGTGGTGAGCGGCGCGAACACTGCGCCGCTCAAGGACGCGCTCGATCTCGTGGAAGGCATGAGCGAGCTGGCTCCCTACCGGCTCGACGCCCTGCCCATCATCCACGCCTACGAGAAGAGCGGCCGCCACATGCCGGGCACGGCCGCGCGCATCCTCGACTACTCGGCGGTGTGGGTTCACGCGGACGGCTCGAGCCGTCTGCTGGAGCACGAGCTCATCCGCATCCAGAGCGCAGAGGCGATCAGCAAGCTCAGCGAGGAGCGGCGCCCGGAGGGGCTGATCCTCCACATGCGCGTCATCAAGAAGGACGGTCGCATCCTGGAGCCTGAGCTCGTCTCGGGAAAGCCGTCGGTCACCTTCCCGCACCTGGAAGTCGGCGACTACATCGAGACCGAGCACATCACCAGCACGCCCGGCGACGGGCAGCACGGCCAGAGCTATCTCGGTCCGCACTGGTTCTTCCGCGAGCAGAACATCGCCTACGCCCGCAGCGAGTTCGTGGTCATCTCGCCGGAGAACAAGAAGCTCACGGTGGAGACCCGCGGCAGCGTCCCGCCGCCGAAGGTCACCCACGAGCCGGGCCTGGTGATCCATCGCTGGCGCGTGGACTTCAGCCCGGCCGCGCCGGTGGAGCCGAACAGCGCGCCGATCACCGAGTTTCTTCCGAGCGTCGAGGTGGGCTGGGGCATCAACCTGAAGGAGCGGCTGCGTTCGCTGGGGGACTCGGTCGCCGTGGTGACTCCGGTCGACCCCCGCATCGCGCGCATCGCGCGGAGCATCACCAAGGGCGTACCGGACGGAGCGCGCACCGAGCAGGCGCTCCGGCTCTACCGCTGGGTGCTGGCCAATGTGGAAACGGGCTCGGAATCCGACGGCCGCCGCGTCATCATCGGCAAGCACGGCAACCGCTGGCGCGGCTTCATGACGCTCTGCCGCGCGCTCGGCATCCCGGTCAGGTACGCCATCGCGAAGAACCGGCTGGCGTCGCCGCCTGTCGGCCCGATCTCGAAGGCCGGACAGTTTACCGACCCGCTGCTGCGTCTCGAGGGCGACAAGGGACCGGTGTGGCTCACGGTCAGCAGCAAGTACGCACCCTTCGGCTACGTTCCGGCCGAGCTGCGCGGCGAGCCCGCCTACCTGCTCGGCACCGAGCCGCTGAAAAAGCTCACCACGCCCAGGAGCGGCACCGAGGACAGCGTCGTCTACAAGGGCGCGGTCCAGCTCGCCGCCGACGGCTCGGCGAAGATCCAGCTGTCGCAGAGCTTCTTCGGCAAGTACGCGATGGCGCTCCGGAGCATCCTGTCCCAGCTGCCGGAGGGGCGCCTGCACGACGTGATCGAGTCGCGACTGCTTGGCCGCGCGCTGCGCGGCGCGAGTCTCGACCACTACTCGATCCAGAATCGCGATGATCTGGACGCGCCGCTGGTGATCCAGATGCAAGCCACGATGAACGGCTTCGCCCAGAAGGTCGGCAACAGCCTGGTGATCTCGCCGCCCTTCGCGCCGCGCATCAGCCAACTGACGGCTCTTCCCGCCCGACAGACGCCGCTCTTGATCGGCGAAGCGACGCACCAGGAAGTCCAGCTGGCGATCCAGCTGCCCCGGGGCGCGACGGTCGCGACCACGCTCGCCCCGGGGACGATCAAGGACGGCGATCGCACGGTGCAGGTGAAGGACGCGTTCCAGAACGGCGCGCTCACGCTCGACCGCGTGATCGACATCCCCGCCGGACGCATCCAGCCGTCGGACTATCCCGCCTTCGTGCAGTTCGCGCGCCGCGCCGACGACGCCGTGGCGAGCAACATCAACATCCGCGTGCGCTAGCTCGAACGGCTCAGCCGTCTCGCCAAGAGGGGATCCACACGAAGGCCGAAGGGCCGAAGCGGCTCTCCACGGATCCGGGAACGGCTTTCTTTTTGGGGTCGAGGGTTGGGGGTCGCGGTGCGGCTCATCCAGAGGGTTCACGTCGCGGCGCGCGTGCAAGACTCTGGACTAGCCGTGCTTTGTCGCACAGCCCTCGACCCCAGAAACCTTCGGCGCTTCGGCCTTCGTGTGAAGACCCTTCGGCCCTTCCAGACCTTCGGGCCGCCGCGAAGGGCCTGACTACTTGGCGTTCTTCTTCGCCTTTTCGTCGGCTTCCTTGAGCCGCTCCGCGATGCGCTGCTTCACCGCCCCGTAGTCGCTGAGCATCTTCTTCCAGGTCTCGATGGCCTTCTTCCGGGCCTCCGCAGACTCCGGGTACATCTTGGTCTTGGGCGATTCCTTGGCGAGCGCTTCGTACTTGTTCCAGATGTCCGTCGCGTCGTCGTACGACTTCTGCCGCTCCCTGAGGTCGGCGAGACAGAACAGGATCTTCGCCTTCAGGGACGCGTCGCTGCCCACGAAGTTCAGCGCGTTCACCCAGGACGCCTCCGCTTCTTGCGTGTTGCCCTTGGCGAGCTGGGCTTCGCCCATGCGATAGTGACCCATCGCGTTGTGCGGCTCCTTGGTGATGGCGTCGCGATAGGCCGCGATGGCGCCGTCGAAGTCGCGCGCAACGTACGCGCTGTCGCCCTTGTTGAGCGCTTCCCAGAACGGGCTGATGCCCTTGATGCCCTGCGGATCGCGACGGACCTCGCCGCTGCCGCTCGCGGCATTGGCCGCGCTCTTGTCGCTCTTCGCGCCCTGCGCGGAAGCGACGGACGGCAGGGCCAGCAGGCTGAAACCGAGGGGAACGACAAGCCAGCGTGTGCGCATGAAGAGGAATCCTCCGGCGAAAACGCTACCACGGCAGACCGGGGCCCTGCCAACGGCAGCGCGCGGGCGGGCGGACGGGTCGGGAAACCGCCCCGGAAATCGCCGCCTTTCCGGGCCGGGCCGGGGGTACGATGGCCGCCGCATGCGGCAGGTCTCGCCCTACCCCTGGGACGCGCTCGACGCGCAAAGCCGCGCGTCGGTTCGAGCGGGAGCCGAAGCCCGGCGCCGCCTATCGCGTTCGCTGCGTCCCGGGCAGATCGGCGAAGCCCTGGCCAGCGTGCTCTCCGCCGAGACCGAGCTGGTCGTGCAGCGGATCCGCGCCCGCAGCCAACCGTCCCAACGACCCGGTGCGCGCGTCGGGCTTGAGCTCGCGGACGGCTCCGCCGAGCTGTACCTGTTCGTCGAAAACGACCTGGCCGCGGCCGCGCTCTCACGCGTGCTCGGACGCCCGGTACAGCTCGGGTCGCCTGACGCGTCGCTCGACCCGTCGCTGTCCGGCGCGCTGTCGGCCTTGGCCGTCGAGGTTGCACGGCACGCTGGTACGACGGTCCCGCTGACCTTGCGCCGCGGACCGCCGAGCCAGGCTGCCGGCGTGGAGCTGGACGCGACACTCCTCGTCGATGGCCGCCCCTATGCCGTCTCGGCGTGGGTGCGCACGCCGCCCGAGCCCACGCGACAAGCGCCCCCGGAGCCCGATCCATCCCGCCTCGAGCAGATCGAGGTGGCGCTGTGCCTGGTCGCCGCGCGCTCGCTGGCGTCGCGCGTCGAGCTGGCTGAGTTTGCGCCCGGAGCCGCCTGGATGCCGGGCGATGGCTGGTGGATCGACGCCGATGGCGCAGGCTACGGCGCGCTCGCCGGTCCCGGCGCGGAACTGGGCTTCGGGGTGACATTTCCGCCTGGGGGCGGGATCGTGCTACGGGGCGACACGATCGCACTGGGAGCGGACGCGACAATGACCGAATCGGACGATACCAGGGTGGACGCACTGGGCGAGGCGGCTCTCGACGCCCCGGTCGTGGTGCGCGTGGAGATCGGCACGGTGACGCTCAGCGCACGCAAATGGGCAGAGCTCGAGCCGGGCGACGTGATCGAGACAGGACGCCGCATCGGCGAACCGGTCGTGTTGCGCGTGGCCGGACGCGAGCTTGCGCGCGGCGAGCTGGTCAACGTGGAAGGCGAGCTCGGCGTGCGCATCCGCGAGCTGTCCGGAGACACATGAGGTCTCCGCCCCTGATCCTGCTCGTCGCGCTGGCCGCTGTGGCCTGCAACCACAAGAAGGCCGGCAGCTCGACCACGAGCGCGGCGCCGTCGGCCAGCGCCGCGCCGGCCCCTGTGCCCCCCTGGTCTGTTGGACACTGGTCGGGCACCTACGCCTCGGTGAAGCACTACATGGACCCGATGGTCGGTCCCGAGGTCAAGTGGCAACAGGACGAGGGCGGAACCGCGCACGGTTTCGGAAAGCTGTCGCTCGACATCGACAAGGACGGACACGTCACCGGCAAGGCCACGGGGCCGCTCGGCGACATGACCGCGCGCGGCACGCTCGACGGCGACACGCTGCGCGTCCGCCTGCTGCCCGTGGCGCCAGGCGTCAGCGCCTTCAAGGGCATGTTCGTCGCCCAACGCAAGGGCAAGACGGACAGCTTCGAGGGCAAACTGCACGCCTCGGGCGGCATGAGCGAGATCGTGCGCGACGCGCCGGTCAAGATCGACAAGGGCGACACCGCACCCAAAGTCGAGATGCCGCATCCCAAGCCGCCCGAAGGCGGCGTGGACCTGGAATCGCAGGCCTCGCCGCACGCCAAGCCGCACGCGAAGTCGAAGTGACCCCCTGATCGACAATGCCGACCGCCCTGCTCGATCTGTCCGTCCTCACGACCGACACGCGCACGCGGGGCATCGGCCGCTACATCTCGGATCTGGGCCGCGGCCTGTCGTCGCTGGCGCGCGGGAGCGACGACCTGCGCGTGCTCGGTCTGGAGCGGCTGTACTGGTCCGGCAAGGCCGACGTGACCGAAGACATCTCCGGCGCCATCGAGCGGCTGACGCGCGGCGCGCGCCGCGATCCGCACAAGATGTGGGCGTACCGCACGCGCGTCGCGCTGTCGCGGGCGGTGCGCGCTCTCCAACCCGACCTCCTGCACAGCGGGCACCCGAACGCGACGCCGCTCGGCGCGCTGCCGTGCCCCCGGGTGGTCACCTGCCACGATCTGATTCCGCTCAGGTTTGCGGACATCTATCTGGGGCTGGGCGAGGGCTTCCGCCCCGGGCGCGACTGGCTGGATCACCGTCGCTTCCACTCCGCGGATCACGTCATCGCCGTCAGCCAGACCACCGCCGACGATCTGGTGGAGCTCCTCGATGTGCCGCCCGAGCGCATCACCGTCGTTCACAATGGCGTCGATCTGTCGCGCTGGTCATCCGAGCCCGGCGAGCATGACGCGGCCGTGCGTACGCAGTACGGGCTCGACGACAGGAACTACGTCCTCTACGTCGGCGGCTCTAGCTGGCGCAAGAACCCGGAAGGAATGCTGGCCGGAGTCGCGCGCGCCCGGCAGAAGGCGCCCGGGCTCGACATCGTGCTGGCGTGGGCCGCGAGCCTCGACAAGAGCGAGCGTCGCGAGGTGGATCGCGCCGTCCGCGCCGTGGGCGCGAAGGACGCTCTGCTGCTTCTGGGCTACGTGCCCGACGCCGAGCTCGCCGCGCTCTACCGCGGCGCGGCGGCCCAGCTGTTCGTCTCGCGCGCGGAGGGCTTTGGCTATCCCGTCATCGAGGCCATGGCCGCCGGTTGCCCGGTCATCACCAGCAACCTGTCGAGCACCGCCGAGATCGCTGCGGACGCCGCGCTGCTGGTCGACCCCGAGGATCCGGAAGCGATCGCCGAGGCGGTCGTGGAGCTGGCATCGAGCGAAAAACGACGCCGCGACCTGAGCCGTCGCGGCACGGTGCGCGCGAGCGGTTTCAGCCTCGAGCGCATGGCCGAAGGCACGCTCGACGTGTACCGCCGCGTGCTCGGACGACGCCGAAGCTGAGGCTCGACACGCCGCGTCGCACCGCGCGCGCGGGTCCATGCGCGCGCCACTGACGAGCCCCGGCGCGGGTCTATTCAATTCGTATTTCCGTCAAAAGGGCGGGGGGAAGCCGGGAACGATGTGCGTCGTAAGGCGAGGTGTAACCACACCCACCCACACCACAGGAAAGGGGCTTTCTTGTCATGAAATCCATCTTCGTTCGCTTGAGCATCGGTTCCGGCGCCCTGGCGCTTTTCACACTAACCAGCGGCATCGCCGCCGCCCAGCCGCCCGCAGGCAACGCCCTTGCGGCACCGGCCTCGGACGTAGGCGCTCCGCCAACCATTCCCCCTGGCACGTATCCCGCCGGCAAGACATCACCCACCAGCGACCAGGGTGCGAAGAGCAAGGAGTCCGGGAGCAAATCGAAGGAGGACTTCCACCCGTTGGCGATCGAAGCCTATCCCCTCGCGGCAACCATCGGCCGCTACAGCCTCGGGGTCGAATACCTGCCCGCACGCCATCACGCGTTCGTGCTCAATCCGCACTTCGATCACGTCAACGCCACCGTATCGAGCTCGATCAACGGCGTGAAGTCGAGCTATTCGGAAGGCTTCACCGGAGGCGGCGCCGAGCTCGGCTATCGCTTCTACACCGGAGACCATGGCGCGAACGGCTTCTACATCGGGCCGTCGTTCCTGTTCGGCGCGTACTCGACCAGTGCCAGCATCGGGAGCAGCTCGGTGAGCACCTCGTTTACGAGCATCGGCGGCGCGCTCGACATCGGCGGGCAGGCGCTGATCGCCAAGCACGTCGTCCTCGGCGGCGGTTTCGGTCTGCAGTACACCAAGGCCAGCAAGGACTTCGGCAACTCGAATCTCCCCCTGACCGCGGCCATCCTGGCGGGCGGCGGCATCCGGCCCCGCTTCCTGCTCTCGATCGGCTACGCGCCGTAACAAGCCGTCCTTCGCCGGCCGGCGCGCGCGCCCGAAGCGCGCCGGCCGGCGGGGGCCCCCTGTAGTACGCTCCGCCGCATGGAGACGGTGGCAGAGCGGCTCGAGCTGGTGCGGGAGCGCATCGCCCGGGCGGCGAAAGAAGCCGGACGCGATCCTGGTCGCGTGCAGCTGCTTGCCGCGTCCAAGACCAAGAGTCCCGAGCTCATCCGTGAAGCGTACGCCGCCGGTCAGCGCGATTTCGGCGAGAACTACGTGCAGGAGCTCGCCGAGAAGGCCGCAGCCCTGGCCGATCTGCCCGACATCCGCTGGCACATGATCGGCCACCTGCAAAGCAACAAGGCGCGGCATGTCGTGCAGTACGCGAGCGCGGTGCACACGGTCCACTCCGCCAAGCTCGCCCGCGAGCTCGGCCGGCGCGCCGCCGATCACCCCGTACCGGAAGCGAGGCGCTTCATCAGCGATGCGCGCCTGGTCGTGCTCGTCGAAGTCAACGTGGGCGGCGAGGCGCAGAAGAGCGGCTGCGCTCCGGACGAGCTGGGCGCGGTGCTCGACGCCATCGACACCCAGCCCGCGCTCGCCCTGCGCGGTTTGATGACCGTCCCACCGCACACCGACGACCCGGCCGGAGCACGTCCCTTCTTCGACGAGCTCGTGCGCCTGCGCGACGCGCACGGCGGCGCCGCGCGTTTGCCGGACCTGAGCATCGGCATGACGCACGATCTCGAGCCCGCCGTGATGGCCGGCTCCACGATCGTGCGCGTCGGCACCGCCATCTTCGGGGCGCGCTGAGAGATGGCCCGCCGCGCCCGCGACAATCCCAACCAGCCCACGCTGCTTTCGGCCGCGGCGCGCCAGGGCAAGCTCGGCGGACAGCCGGCACCGCTCGCCGACCGCATGCGCCCCGAATCGCTCGACGAGGTGGTCGGCCAGGCCACGCTGCTCGGCCCCGGCAAGCTGCTCGCCTCGTCGATCCAGGGCGACCGCGTCCCGTCGATGATCCTGTGGGGACCGCCCGGCAGCGGCAAGACCACGCTCGCCCACGTCGTCTCGCGCGCCACGCGCTCGGAGTTCGTGCCCTTTTCCGCCGTGCTCGGCGGCGTCGCGGAGCTGCGCGAGATCATCGCTGAGGCCAAGGAGCGCCGCGCCTACCAGGGCAAGAGCACGATCCTGTTCGTGGACGAGATCCACCGCTTCAACAAGAGCCAGCAGGACGCCTTTCTGCCGCACGTGGAGAACGGTACCGTCACGCTGATCGGCGCCACGACCGAGAATCCGTCCTTCGCCGTCAACGCCGCGGTGCTGTCGCGCTGCAAGGTATTCCGGCTGGAAGCGCTCTCCGACGCGGACCTCGTCACGCTGCTTCGCCGCGCCCTCACGGATAGCGAGCGCGGCCTCGGCGCGCAGCATCTCGAAGCCGACGACGACGCTCTTGAAGCCATCGCCCACAGTGCCGGCGGCGACGCGCGCCGCGCCCTGGGCCTGATGGAAACTGCCGTCTCGCTCGTCGAAGACGAGGGCCGCCTCGATCTCGCTCTGGTCGAGCGCGCCGCCGAAGAGCGCACGCTGCTCTACGACAAGAGCGGCGAGGAGCACTACAACGTCGTGAGCGCGCTCATCAAATCGATGCGCGGCTCCGATCCCGACGCGGCCATCTACTGGCTGATGCGCATGCTCGAAGCCGGCGACGACCCGCTCTTCATCCTGCGCCGGCTGATGATTTTCGCCAGCGAGGACGTGGGCAACGCCGACCCGCGCGCGCTGGGCGTGGCCGTCAACGCCGACGCCGCCTTCCGCCGCATGGGCATGCCCGAGGGCCTCTACCCGATAGCGCACGCGTGCCTCTATCTGGCGAGCTGCCCCAAGTCGAACAGCGTTGGGCGCGCGTTCACGGCAGCGCGCGCGGCCATCGCCGAGCGCGGCGCGCTGCCCGTCCCGAACAAGCTCAGGAACGCGCCCACGAAGCTGATGAAGGACGCCGGCTACAGCGAGGGCTACCAGTACGCGCACAGCTTCGACGAAGGCTTCGTCCCCGGCGAAACCTACCTGCCCGACGACCTGGTCGGCACCCGCTTCTACGAGCCCACCGAGCATGGCCTGGAGAAGTCGATCCGCGAGCGCCTCGAGCGCATCCGGTCGGCCGGAAAGCCTGAAAAAACATAGGCTTGGAGGAACGGCCATAAGCGGCGCTTCCACCCCCCACTCACAGCGTGGCGACCAGGTCGCCGGTGAGGTTCTTTCAGGGAGATCAAGGAATGCGACGTTACTTTCTGGTTCTGGGTGTGACCGGGCTCGCGCTCGGCTTGGCCACGGGCTGCGGCGACAGCGGCAAGAGTGGCAGCAGCAGCGGCGGCAGCGGCGGCGCTGCTGGCGCCGACGGCGGCGGCAGCGGTGGTACGGGGACGGGCGGAACCGGCACAGGTGGGACGGGCACCGGCGGCACGGCTGGCAGTGGCGGCTCGGGGACCGGCGGCACGGCCGGCACAGGCGGCACGGCCGGCACAGGCGGCACGGCCGGTACGGGCGGCGCGGCCGGTACAGCCGGCACAGGCGGCACGGCCGGTACAGGCGGCACGGCCGGCGCAGGCGGGACCGCCGGCGCAGCCAATGACGCGGGGCTGAAGTGCAAGGTCGACTCCACCGCTTGCACGACCTGCGTCACGAACCACTGCCAGACCCAGAAAACCGCGTGCACGGGGGCCTGCAACGGCAAGCGCACCGCATGGGACGGCTGCGTGTGCGGCGCCCAGACGGCGGGCACGGGCCTCGACACGTGTAACACGACGTTCAAGGCCGGCGGCGCGAAAGAATCCAATCTGCTGACCTGCGAGCAGACCAACTGCCAGTCGCAGTGCGGTCTCTAGATCGCTGACGTTGCGGCGCTGCCGGGTCGAGCCCGGCAGCGCCTGCAGCGCCTCACTGACCGGGACGGCGAACAGCGACGTTGCGGCCCCGGCCGGGCGCGGAGCGACCGGCCTTGGGGGCGCCGGCGCCCGCAGGCGGCAGCCGAGGACGCCGGACGCGCGGGGCGCTCCCGCGCGGGGGCAACCCTGGATCAGCCAGCGACGCGGTGGATGGGCTCGAGCAGCTCGATCATCTCGGTGTGGAGCGGCGCGCCGCACGACACGAGCACGTCGCGCGAGTCGAGGGCCGTCTCGCTGCCGTCGGCGCGCGACGCGCTGCCGCCCGCTTCGCGCACCAGCAGCGTGCCCGCCGCCACGTCCCACGGCGCCAGCCCCAGCTCGAAGAACGCTTCGTAGCGACCGGCCGCGACCCAGCACAGGTCGAGCGCCGCGGAGCCGCAGCGGCGGATGCCGGCCACGCGCTGCATCACGCGCCCGAGCGCCGCCAGATACGGCTCGTGGTAACGCCCGCCGTGGTGCGGGATGCCGGTGGCCACCACGGCGCGCTCGAGCGGCACCGGCGTGGAGACAGAAATGGGCGCGCCGTTCAAGCGGGCGCCCTTTCCGGCTTCGACCGAGAACATCTCGTCCTTGGCCACGTCGTAGACGACTCCGGCGACGACCCGGGCGTCGACCTCGAGCGCGATCGCCACCGCGAAGTGCGGAATGCCGTGCAGGAAGTTCGTGGTGCCGTCGAGCGGGTCGACGATGAAGCGCGGCCGCTCGCCGCGCGGAGCATTCGGCGCGCTCTCTTCCAGCATCAGGTCGTAGTCGGGATAGGACGCCATGAGCGCCTCGCGCAGCACGGCTTCGGAGCGCAGGTCTGCGCTGCTCACGAAGTCGGACGGCTTCTTCTCCGTAACGCGAAGCGCCGCGAGCGCGCCGAAATCGCGGCGCAGGCTCTCGGCCGCTTTTCGCGCGGCTTCGGTCATGACGTTGAGGGGGCCGGGCATGGGGCGCTCCTAGCACGCTCAGCCGAGAAAACACTGGCTCATGCCGCGATACGTCTTCGCGCGGCCGAGAACACTGTCGCCGCGCACGAGCAGATACTCGTTGAAGTGCTCGGCGAGCTCGCCCGCCTTCGCGTGGCGGAAGAAGACGATGTCGCCCACGTCGACCCGGGTATCGGCCGGCACGGACAGCGGCGTCTGCACTTCGCCAGCGCCTTCCAGCGACAGGAGCGACAGGCCAGGCGGCAGCGCCGGAACGGGCAGCCTATCCGCGCCCGCGGCTCCCGACGCGATCAGTCCGCCACCGTGGCACGTGACCATGCCGTCCGTCGGCGCGCGCACTACGGACAGTGCGAAGTAGGCCGCCGGCTCGAGCTGGAGCGAGCGGTAGTTGTCGAACAGGTGGCTGCATAGAAAACCGGAACCGGCCGTCACCTCGGTGAGCGCGCTCTCGGCCGTGCACCAGTCGAGGCTGCCGCTGCCGCCGCCGTTGAACAGCGTGGGGTGGATCGCTTCAGCGAGCTCGCGGCGCGTCTGTTCCACCTGCGCGCGGGCGCGCGTCTTCATCAGGCGCATCGCGGCGTTCGAGAGCGCGGCGCCGGGGGCCGAGTCGCCGAGCCCGGCGATGTGCGCCTCGTAGGCCATCAGCCCGCGCATCTCGAGCCCGGGAAGGACATCCAGACGGCGGAGCAGCGCCTGCACGTCGTCCACGCTGCGCAGCGGGCTGCGGCGCACGCCGACGTGCAGCCGCGACCCCAGCGGATGGTAGGCGACGTCGACCTCCACGACGATCGGGATGCGCGTCTGCTTCGCGTGCGCGGCCTTGTCGAGCAGCGCGAGGTGCTGCGGGCAGTCGACGACCACGGCGGCGCTCCCGCCCCGCGCGTTGATGTCGGCGATGAGCTCGGCGTCGGACTCCTGCATGGTCGGGTAGGCCAGCAGCAGGTCCTGGTAGCCCGCGTCGAACAGCCACGCCGTCTCGCGCGCGTGATAGGTCATCAGCCCGCTGATGGAGTCGCCGCCGCGCTCGGTGATGTAGCGCAGAAGCTCCTGACAACGCACCGACTTGGTGGCGACGCGCAGTTTCTTTTCGTGCGCACGGACCGGTGCGAGCAGCGAATCGATGTTCCGGTCCAGGGCATCCAGATCGACCAGCGCGCAGGGCAGCGGCTCGTCGCCGACGGCGCGGCGATAGCGGTCGTGGAGCCCTGGATCCGTCATGACGGCTCAGCCGTCTTCGACGACGCCGATCATGGGCAGGTTGCGGTAGCGCTGCGCCCAATCCAGGCCGTAGCCGACGACGAACACGTCCTCGACCGTGAAGCCGAGGTAATCGATGCCCACATCCATCTTCTTGCGGCTGGGCTTGTGCAGCAGCGAGCAGACCTTGACGCTCGCGGGGTGACGCGCTTCGAGCAGGTCGGTGAGGTAGTGGAGCGTGAGACCGGTGTCGACGATGTCCTCGACGACGAGCACGTCCTCGCCGTCCACGGGCTTGGTCAGGTCCTGCGTGATCTGCACCACTCCGCTGGACTCGGTGTCGTCGCCGTAGCTCCGCACGCCGAGGAACTCGATGCGCAACGGCAGATCGATCGCCCGCGCCAGATCGGCCGCGAACACGAAGCTGCCCTTGAGGATGCAGATCAGCACCAGCGGGCGACCGTCGTAGTCGCGGGTGATTTCGGCGCCGAGCTCCTTGACGCGCTTCTGGATCTGCTCGGAGCTGATCAGCGTCCGGATCCTGTCGCTGGGTGACGCATTCATGGCGAACGCGGGTAGCGGTGCGTGCGGCGGAGGTCAATGCAGACGACACGAGAGCCTGTGGATAACCCCGGCGAGCGGCAGCATTCCGGCGCGGGTGGGCGGGCAGCAGGAGACGGGGCGAGCCGCTCAATGCGGCACACTGAACGTGCTCGCGCCAAAGGCATTGCCGTCGGTCTCGAACGTGACGGAGCCCACACGGTCGAGGCGCAGGGCGCGGACGCGTGCGGCGGCGAGCTTTTCGAGCGTGACGGCGTGCGGATGACCGAAGCGGTTGCGCACGCCGCAGCTGATCGTGGCGAGCCTGGGGTGCACGGCGCGAAGCAGCGCCGGCGTGGTCGAGGTGCGGCTGCCGTGGTGACCGACCTTGAGCAAATCCGCGCGGAGGTCGCGGCGGTGCGCGAGGATTTTCGCTTCCTCGGGTGCCTCGGCGTCGCCCATGAGCATCACGCTGCGCCGGCCGTAGGCGATGCGCAGCACGATGGAATTGTTGTTGGCGCCGATGTGCGGCGTGTAGTCGGGGCAGGGCGCGAGCGGCTGCACGGTGGCGCCGCCGAAATGCAGCACGCGGCCGCAGAGCTGGGGCGGGCGCAGGATGGGCACGCCGCGGCGGCGGAGGCCGCGGATCAGCCCGGCGTAGGTCGCGCCGGCGCCCTCGTCCTGGCCCTGCCCGTCGTCCCAGAATTGCCCGACGGACAGCTCGGGCAGCGCGCTGGCCAGACCTGTGAAGTGATCGGGGTGCGGGTGGGTGAGCACCACGATGTCCACGCGCGATCGCCGCCGCGCGCGCAGGAGCGGCAGCAGGACGGACTTTCCCGGGTCGACGGGACTGCCGACGAAGCCGCCGCCGTCGACGAGCATCAGACGGCCGTCTGGCAGATCGACCAGCGTGGAGTCGCCCTGCCCGACGTCCAGCGCCGTCACGCGCAGCTCGCCCAGGGGACGCCCGACGCGGCGGATGCAGAGCTCCAGCACGACCAACGCCGCGACCGCCGCGAGCGCCCACACGCGTCGCAGACGCCCTCCGAGCGCCACGGCGACCCCGCCCACGGCGAGCACGGCGAGCTGCCACGCATCGGGCGGCGGAACGTGGAAGGCCAGCCACTTCGCGTCCGCGCTCAGGTGCGCCACGCGCTTGACGACGAGCAGCGCGCCGGAAGCGACCAGCGCCGTGCCGCGCTCCAACACCGGAAACGGCCAGAGGACGGCGTGGGCGAGACACAGCGGCAGAGCCGCGGCCTCGCCGAAAGGCGCAGCCACGACATTCGCGGCGATTCCCGCGACAGTGAGCGTCGGCGAGATCAGCGCCAGCAGCGGCGCGCAGGGCAGCATGGCGGAGGTGGTCGCCGCCGCGGCGAGCGCCAGGTAGCGAAGCGGCTTGAAGCGGATGCGCTTGCAGCGCGCGGCCAGCGGCTGTCCGAGCAGGATGAGCCCGACCGTCGCCGCGGCGGACAGCAGGAACGAGATGTCGAACGCAGCCAGCGGGTCGCACAGCGCGCCGACGAAGAGCGAGGCGGAAAGCACGCGCCACGCCTGGGCGCGGCGACCGAGCGCCCGCGCTAGAAAGGCCGCGGCGAGCATCCACGCGGCGCGCCAGGCCGAGCCGCTGCCGCCCGCGAAGTCCGCGTACACGAGCGCCAGCACGGCGCCGGCTGCGGCGGCCAGCCGCGCCACCTCGAAGCGCGCCGCGAGCCGCTCGAAGCGCACCAGCACGAAGCCCAGCGCGGCGATCAGCGCTACCACCGCGAACACCAGGTGCGTGCCGCTGACAGCCAGCATGTGCGCAAGGCCGCTCTTCCTGAACGCTTCGTCGTCGCGGGGGTCGAGGTCGTTCTCCCCGAGCACCAGAGCGCGCGCCATGGGTGCGGCAGCGGGCGCAAAGGTGGCGTCGATGCGGCGGCGGGCGTGGGAGCGCGCCGAGTCGATCCAGCGGCGCCAGCCGCTGCCCCGCCGCACCACCTGGAGCGACAGCACCATGCCGCTCACGAGCGCGCCCTGACGAGCAGCTCGCGGCGTGGGATCGGGCAGCCCCTGGTCGTGAAAGAGCCGCACCGGTGCGAGCTGTGCGACAACGTCCACCACATCGCCGCGCCCGAGATCCTGCGGACCGCCGTACAGGCGCGCGCGGACCAGCCCGGGAATGCTGCGCCCTTCGCAGTCGACGCCTTCGAGATCGGCGAGATACCCGATGGCGTCGTGCGCCAACATCGGCGAGGTGGCCACCACGCCGCGCCCCGAGCAGCGCGCCGGCGGACCGAGCTCGTCGCGGACCTCTACGCGCCGCGTCTCGAAGCGCGAGACGGAGCGCGCCGCACGCCAGGCACCCAGTCCGAAAGACGCCACGCAAACCAGCAGCGCCACTGCCGAAAGACGCCGGCACAGCAGCAGCGCGATGGCCGCGGCCGCCAGCACGGCCGGCAGCGGCGCCACGACACAGACCGCGCCGCCGAGCAGCGCAGTCGCGACTAGCAGCGCCGGATCGATCCGCACGCCCGCGGCACTGCACGCCGCGGGCCCGCCGATATCTCTTTGATTCTACTGGCGCCAGGGGTGGCGACGCGGCCGGCCGCCGGCGGCGGCCGCCACTCTAGCCGCCGCACGCAGACGCGCACTGGGTCGCGTTGTTGTTCGTCACGCACATGCAGCTGGAGCAGTTGTCGGCGCAGCCCGCGCACTGGTCGCCAGCCATGGTGCACGTTCCGCCATTGGGCGTGCCGTTGCAGACGGAGTCACACGCGGTGCCGGGGCCGTTCTGGCACTGGCACTTCTCGCAGTCGCCCTGGCAACCGCTGCAATCGACACCGGTCTGGCACGACTGGGTGCTGACCTGGATGCAGGGTGCGTAGGCCGCAATCTCGTTCGGGCAGTCGGTGCCTGCCTTCTGGGAGATCTCCAGGCCGTTGTCGGTGCAGCTGAGGTCGCCGTTAGCGTCGGCGCACAGGATCATGTCGACACTGGCCTGCGCACACTCCGGCGTCGTCTTGTCGGCGCCGTTGGCCAGCGCATCCTGGCAGTACGTCATGCAATCGGTCTGCGACGTGGGCAGATCCACGCAGGGATACTTGCCGGCAAGGCTGCAGACGCTCGAGCACAGCGCACCGCCGCCACCCAGCGGCGTGGTGTTGTTGGTCGGCTGGTTGGGGTTGGACGGCGCGGTATTCGAGCTCGTCGGCGTGTCGCTCGAGCTCGGCGGCTGCTGCGTACCGCCGCCGAACGTGCCGCCCGCGCCGGATCCGGCGCCGCCGCAGGCCACGGCCACCGCTGCTGCCACCCCGATCGTCCCGAAGCTACGTAACCTCATGGCGTACTCCCATCGCCGAAGGATCGGCCTCTCCGGGGTACGGAGGCATCCGCACCCCGGAGTAGCCCGAGCTTCGAGTGTATCAGAAGTAGTACAGGGCGGCGACGTTGCCGATGAAGATGTTCCAGGGGTTATCGTTGGTCGTCGTGGCAAAACGCCAGGACGAGTGCGTCGTCGTCACGTCGGGGTTGCCGCCGAAGGCCTTCTGGACGCCCTTCAGGTTCGACATCTGGAAGAGCAGGCCGACGCTGCCTTGAAGCGAGAGCTGCGGGATGCCCATGAAGCCGAAGTGGATCTCGGCGCCGGCGCGCGCACCGATGTCGAACAGGAAGTTGCTGTAGTCGAAGTCCGGCCCCGTCGGGTTGCCCGCTACAACGGGCGCCTTGTACGACGAGGTACCGAAACCGACGTTCAGCTCCGGAACGATCTCGAAGCTGAAGTGTCCGGCCGACGCCAGCGACAGCGGCACGCCACCGTGGATCAAGAAGCCGGTCGCGCCCTGATCGTCGACCGAGGTGCCGGGAGGATCCACCTTCTGGCTGCCACCCTGCATTGCAAGGCCGAGCCCCACGTCGATGCCG
This sequence comes from uncultured delta proteobacterium, assembly GCA_963826085.1. Classification (GTDB taxonomy): domain Bacteria; phylum Myxococcota_A; class Polyangia; order Polyangiales; family Polyangiaceae; genus CAWDXG01. Next base: position 3,146,558 of record CAWGVN010000001.1, read on the forward strand.
ATCATCTGGTCGACCCAGTAGCGAACGCCGATTTCCGGCGCCTCGACGTGGTCGATGTTGTTGGTCGCGCTGAGCGCGGGCATCGGAATGTTGTGCTCGCCCATGTAGCCGACGGCGAGCCTGCCGACGACCTGGTCATGATCGGAATCGCCTGTCGTCGCGGTTGCAGCTGGTGCCGCGGAAGGAAGGGCCATGCCTGCCTGACCTGACGCGCTGGCGGTTCCGCCGGCTTCCTGGGCCGAAGCCAGTCCGGCCGTCATCACGCATACGACTGCGGCCGACGCCGCCACGCTGAGCTTCAACGCTTTCTTCATTGCCTCCTCCAATCAACGACGCATCGCGGGAGCCCCGGAAAACCTCTGTTAGCCGGCCCCAAGCCAGTTGGACGGAACGTCCGCCCTTCGGGCGCATGCTGGCGCATCTCCGAGCGGGAGGTCAACTGGCTTGTGACGCGACGCGTAATGGCGGTCTCCGGGCTTGCGTACGCCCGCACCAATGTCTTCCTACGCACCAACGCCGCCGGATCTCCCCGGTGCGCGACGCGGATCGACCCGGGGAATGCTACGCGTCCGGCGTGGTCTGCCGCTTGTCCAGGTGTGCGCTCGCCGTTCTGGTTCTAGCGCTGCTGTACGCCCTGGCGGGCTGCGACCATCACGCGGAACCCAAGCCGGAGGGCCCCCCCCAGCGCATCGTGTCGCTGTCGCCCAGCACCACCGAGGCCCTGTTCGCGCTCGGAGACGGCAAGCGGCTGGTAGGACGCTCGCGCTTCGACGACTACCCACCCGAGGCGAAGAAGGTGCCCTCCGTCGGCGGCTTCATCGATCCCAGCTACGAAGCAATCCTCGGTCTCGCGCCGGATCTGGTGATCGGCGCACAGGGCCCGGGTGGACACGAGGTGGTCGACCGGCTGAAGAAGCGCGGTATCGCCACCTACTTTCCGCCCACCGAGTCGATGGCGCAGATCGACGCGATGCTGCTCGGGCTTGCGAAGCGCATCGGCGATCCAGCAGCGGGCGAACGCGTCGTGGCGCGGGTCCGCGCGCGGCGCAAGCAGGTGGTGGACGCGGTCAAGGGACTGCCGGAGCCGAAGGCGCTGCTGGTCTTCGGCGTGCGGCCGATCGTGGTGGGCGGGCCCGGCGGCTTTCCGTCCGAGATCCTGCGCCTCGCCGGCGCGAAGAACGTGGTCACGCACGGCACGCGCTATCCGACGCTGGGCGTGGAGCGCGTGCTCGCGCTCGACCCCGACGTGGTGGTCGACCTCACGCGCGCCGACGGCGCCGAGGGCGCAGGCGGCGGAGTCAGCGCCGACGCCCCGGGGTGGAAGGATCTCCGCGCGATCAAGCAGGGACACCTGATCCGCGTCACGGACGACCGCGTGCTGCGCCCCGGACCGCGCATCGCCGACGGGCTCGCCGTGCTGGCGCGCGCGCTGCACCCGGAGGCGAAGATCCCGTGAGCAGCAGGAAGCGCGCCGATCTGCTGCTGGTCGAGCGCGGCCTCGCCGAGTCGCGCACGCGGGCGCAGGCGCTCTTGCTGGCGGGGCGCGTCTACGCGGGCGAGCAGCGCATCGACAAGAGCGGCACGCTGCTGCCGGCGGACATCGAGCTCGAGGTACGCGGCGGAGAGCGCTTCGTCTCGCGCGGCGGGCACAAGCTGGAGGGCGCGCTCGAAGCGCTGGAGCTCGACGTAGAGGGCGCCGTCGCCATCGACGTGGGCGCGTCCACCGGCGGCTTCACCGATTGTCTGCTGCAACACGGCGCGGCGCGCGTGTACGCCGTCGACGTGGGACAGGGACAGCTCGCGCAGAAGCTAAGGGACGACGAGCGCGTAGTCGTGATGGATCGCACCAACGCGCGGCATCTCGAGCCGTCGAGCTTTCCCGAGCCGATCGATCTGATCGTGATCGACGCCTCGTTCATCGGCCTCGACAAGCTGATGCCAGCACTGAGCGGACTGCTACGGGAGGGAGGTCGGCTGCTTGCGATGGTGAAGCCGCAGTTCGAGGTGGGTCGCGAGCAGGCGCGGCGCCACCGCGGCGTGATCAAGGACCCCGCCCTGCGCGAAGCAGGAATCGAGAGCGCCCGCGTAGCGATCACGTCCCAGGGCCTGCGCATCACGGGCGAGTGCGACTCCGCTGTGCCGGGGCCGAAAGGCAACGTGGAGCGCTTCGTGCTCGCGGAGCGCAGCGACTGAGTCGGCTGACGGCGTCGACCGACGGTGTCGGCTGTTGGCGTCGACTGACGCGTCGGCTGACGGCGTCGACTGACGCGTCGGCTGACGGCGTCGACTGACGCGTCGGCTGACGGCGTCGACTGACGCGTCGGCTGAACGGCGTCGGCTGACGCGTCGGCTGACGGCGTCGACTGACGCGTCGACTGACGGCGTCGGACTGTTGGTGTCGACTGACGGCGTCGGCTGAACGGCGTCGACTGACGGCGTCGGCTGAACGGCGTCGACTGACGGCGTCGGCTGTTGGTCGCACTCGAGCGCGCGGTGAGCGCAGATGGATTATGTAAACTCGCTCCGACGACCCCGAAATGCACGCCACACGCGCATTTCCGCCCTCCCGGACGCCTCGCAACTCCGAAATGCACGCCACACGCGCATTTCCGCCCTCCCGGACGACTGGCGACACCGAAATGCACGCCACACGCGCATTTCCGCCCTCCCGGATGCCCGGCGACCCCGAAATGCACGCGACACGCGCATTTCCGCCCTCCCGGATGCCTGGCGACCCCGAAATGCACGCCACACGCGCATTTCCGCCCTCCCGGACGCCTCGCAACACCGAAATGCGCGCGGGGCTGGGGGGTCCTGGCAGCCGCTTCACTTCACAAGCACGCCACGCTCGTGCCGCCCAGCACGCCCTGCTTCGTCGCTCCCACGCACATCGGCGCATGCGTGCTGCGGCGACGGACGGAGCGCGCCTGCTCTGGTACCTGGTTGGGTGCGCCCCCCGGAAAGCGCGCGGGCCCGCGTCCACAACACCTCGCGCGCTTGCGCGTGTTCAACACCCCCGCGGTCCACGACACCGCCTGCTCGTGCGTGTCCAACACGCCCGCTTCCAGCCGGGCGGCGCGTCTACAGCACCATCACCCAGATGTCGTACAGCGCGTGCGTCCACACTGCCGGGGCGAAGCCGCGGAAACTGTAGATGACGACGAAGGCCAGGCCGCAGACCCAGCGGAACACGAAGGAGCCGAGCTGGAAAGGATCGCCGAGCGGACCGATGTAGTGCCACGCGCTGAACAGGCCCGCGGCTACGAAGCCCCAGCCGACCGTGAGCAGCTTCTTCTTGAAGGGCACCAGCAGGGGGAAGAGCATCTGCAGGAGCTTCGCGCCCAGTCCGAAGAGGATGACGCGGAAGGCGATTTCCTCGTAGAAGCCCGCGCCGAGCGCCATCACCAGACCCGTGAAGCGGTTGTCGACGACGCCCTGCCCGCCGAGGTGCAGGCGCCCCACGACGTAGGCCGCCGCGGCGCGCATGGCGACGGCGTAGAGCACGCCTTCGGCGGCGACCATGCCGAAGCGGCTCCAGCGCAGCGTGTGTCCGCGGCCGAGCACTAGCAGGATGCCGACGTAGACGGCGCCAATCGCGATCGTGAGGCCGCCATAGGCCGGCAGGCTGTGATCGGCGAGCGTGACGAGCTCGCGCGTCACGACATCGGCCGCGTTGCGCACCGGCAGGAACACCACGCCCAGGTGGTAGGCGACGAAGATCGGCAGCGTCAGGCCCAGATCCGCCCATGGCCCGCTACCGCCCTTGACGATGGCCTTGGCGTCGGGCGCGCCCGCTTCAACGGTGGCCATGCGAAAAGCTCACGAGTTCAAGGGAAGGCTGTGGCAATCAGCCGGGCCTGAGATTGTAGACCATCCACATCACGAGGATCACCCAGCCGAGCACGATGCCCACGAACGGGCCGTCCTTGAGCATCTCCTGGGTGGGGCTCTCGGCCTTGGGGCGGGCGCGCACCAGGTGCAGGAAGCGGATAACGCCGAGCACCACGAAGCCCGTGCTGACGAACAGCCAGTCCGAGTGGAAGAACGCGCGCGTGCGCCGGTCGAGCGTGTAGACCAGGTAGGTCGCGATGGTGGCGATGCCGGTGACGACGAGTGCGGTGTCGATGCCGCGCTGGGTGTACGACTCGAGCGCCGCGCGCGTCTTGCCGAAGCCGGCCTTCGCGAGCGCGAGCTCGTGGCGCCGCTTGCCGAAGCCCAGGAACAGCGCCAGCAGCGCCGTGCAGACCAGCAGGTAGTCCGAAACGTGGATGCGCGTCCCGTAACCGCCCGCCATCACCCGCAGCACGAAGCCGGCGGAGATGATGCTCACGTCGACGTAGGCGACGTGCTTGAGCTTGAACGAGTACGCCAGGTTCATCAAAAAGTACGCGAGCGCCACGGCCAGGAACTGGGGCGGTCCGTACGCAGCGCCGGCCAGCGCCAGCACGACGAGCCCGACAGCGAGCCAGCGCGCCGCGGGAACGGGCACGCGACCGGAAGCGATGGGGCGGAAGCGCTTGACGGGGTGTTCGCGGTCGGCCTCCACGTCGGCGAGGTCGTTGATGGTGTAGACCGCGCCGGCCAGCAGGCAGAACACGCCGAATGCGCCGATCGCCCGCATCAGAAGCAGCGGATCGAAGATCTCCTTGGCGAACACCACCGGGGCGAGGACGAAGACGTTCTTCACCCACTGGTGGGGACGGATGGTCTTCGCCACGCCGACCAGCCGCCACGAGAGTGGACCTTCGCTGCGGGGCTCGGGTGGCGCAGCCTCGACGACCGCTCCAGGCGAGCGGTACCCCGGCTCGGAGAGGTTGTCGTCTTCGCGGGCGGGGCCGCCGGCTCCGGAACCACTGTCGCCGGAGCCCTGCTCGCCGGTGTCGTCACCGTCGGCGGGAGCGCCAAACGCGCTCTGATCGGTCGAGGGAGTGGTCACGTCCTGGGGGTCGATAGCTGGGGCCCGGTCATCCAGCGCCCGACGGAACATAGCAGAGCTTGTGGCCCTGCAACGCCCCCGCCTGTCGGCTATCTTCCGGGGGTGTTCCCACCGATAAGCTACCTCGATTTCGCCCAGCGGTGGTTTGGCCAGGTGCGTTACGACCTCGCATCCAGCGGGCTCCGCCCTGTCCCGGCGGCGGAGCTGGGCGAAGCGGCGGTCGACGACTACGCGGCGCGCGGGCGCTTCACCGCCGCGGTGGCCCGCCGCTACGGCGTGCCGGCGGCCGAGGTCGCGCCCTGCCTGGGCGGCTCGGGAGCGCTGTTCGTGGCCTTCGCGACGCTGGTCGGCCGCGGCGGGCGGGTGCTCGTCGAAGCGCCCGGCTACGAGCCGATGTGGCGCGTGCCGGAGGCGCTGGGCATCGGCGTGGATCGCTTCGAGCGGCGCTGGGACGACGGCTACGCGCTCGCCACGCAGCGGATTGTCGACGCGCTCCGCCCCGATACGCGTCTGGTGGCGATCACCAATCCGCACAACCCGACGGCAGCGCTCGCTGACGACGACGCGCTGCGCGCGCTCGCCCGCGCGCTCGCCCCGCGCGGCGTGGGGCTGTTCGTGGACGAGGCGTACCTGGAGCTCGCGCGGCCGGCGCATACCGCGCGGCACCTGGGAGCGAACATCGTGACCTGCTCGAGCACGACCAAGTGCTGGGGCGTGCCGTGGGCGCGCGCGGGGTGGCTGCTCATGCCGGAGCCCGAAGCGCGCGAAGCGCGGCGCGTCGAGCAGCACATCTGTGGCACCGCGCCGCCCGGGTCGTGGGCGTGGGGCGAGGTCGCGCTGGAGAGCGTCGACTCGCTGGTCGCGCGCCGCGAGCAGATGCAGATCGGCAAGCGCGCGCTGGTCGAGCGCTTCGTCGAGCGCCACGCCGGGCTCGAGTGGCACGCGCCGCACGCCGAGAGCCTGTACGGCTGGTTCCGCGACAAGCGCGGGCGCGATCTCTTGCCGCTCATCGAACAGGGCATCGCCGAGTCGGGCGTGATCGTCTCTCCGGGCGCGTTCTTCGGCGATCCGAGCGCCTTCCGCATGAGCTGGACGAGCGATCTGGAGACGCTGGGCGTGGGGCTGGAAGAGCTGGCCAGGGCGCTTGCGCTCTAGGGTTGGTAGCGGAGCACGCCTCCGAAAAGATCGCCGGTCGCAGCGAAGACGTGCGTCGCGTCCGCGGCGTACACCTGGGACGCTTCGAATGCGCCGGACATGCGCGTCCATTGCTTCCCGTCCCAATGCAGCACCGCGGTGGGACCGCCGAGGCCGTCGTACCCGGCAACCCAGAACGTCGTTCGCAGCGACGATCGACACGCTCGTCAGGTCCACGGCGACGTTGGTAGGACGGCTGGTCCAACTGTTGCCGTCCCAGTGATACGCAGCTCCTTTCGCGCCCACCGCCCAGACGTCGTTCGGTGCGCGACCGCGGATGAGGGTGGCGCCCTGGACCACCGGGAAGAGCTGGCAGGCCGGCGGGGAGATGGCGGTCACGTGCATGGCGCCGCGCGCGCCAATGAACCACAGGTTGCTCGGGCCCGAACCCCAGACCGACATGACCTGGGCAATCGTGGTGTCGCCGCAGGGCGTCTGGCCGAGCGGCACGTCCGACCACTGCGACCCGTCCCAGTGCTGGGGATCACTCGCTGTCTCGTTGGCGACCCAGACATCGTTGGGTGCGTCCGCCCAGATCCCGGATCCGGAGTTGTCGCCGAACGCGCTGTCGGGCAGCTGCTGCCAGGAGCTGCCGTTGTAGTGGGTCACGTTGCCGGCGTAGTCGAGCATCCACGCGTTCGCGGCGTTCTGGACCCAGAGCCAATGCCAGCTGCCGTCCTCTGGCGCAGACGCGGGGCGGCTCCACTTGCCGCCGGACAGGTGCAGGACCCCGTCCCAACCGATGTCCCAGACATCGTCGGGACCGGAGCCCATGAGCGCGTCGCTTCCGGCGCGCGGCCCCTGCGTCTGCGCGGTCCACTTGCCGCCGCTCTCGCGGAACATGGCGCCGGCGAAACCGACGGCCCACATATCTTTGCCACCCGGCGGGCGCCAGAGCGCGTCGATGGGCGTGTCATGATTCCACCCAGCAGGCGGCTGCACGTCCTGCCAACTGTTTCCGTTGAAATGGGCGAGCCCGTCGCCGGCAACCCAGATGTCCGACCCGCTCGTGCCCGCGATCCGGGACGCCACGTAGCTCGTCTCCGGTATGGAGTATTCGACGCTCCACTTCTGCCCGTCCCAGTGGCTGACGGTCGAGTAGTTGAACCCCGGGGACACCATCCATGCGTTGCCCGGGGAGGGAACGTAGAACGCGGCATCGTCGTTGTACTCGAAGTCGCCGCCCGGACTATTGGTCTCGTTCCAGCTCGTACCGTTGTAGTGCAGGATCACGTAGTCGCCCAGGACGTCGTCGGGGTTGCCGGTAATCCAGATGTCGCCCGGGCCGCTACCACCGATCGCGTCCAGCGAGGCGTATTGGGTCTTGGTCGAGGACCACTTCGTGCCGTCGTAGTGCAGGCGCAGAGCTCCCGTCTGGCCCTGGTGGTCGAACGGCGGGTTCGACAGCGCCCACACGTCGTTCTTCGCCGAGCCCCAGATGCCGGCGATGTCGAATGACGTGACGCCCTTGTTCGGCGACCACTTGGTTCCGTCCCAATGCAGGATCGTCCCGGCCGCGCCGACCGCCCAGGCATCGTCCGGCGCCGCGGCCCACACGCCGGTCAGATCCTGCGTGACGCCGCTCTGCACCTGGGCCCAGCCCTTGCCGCCAAACCACAGGATCGTGCCGTGATCACCCACGGCCCACACGTCGCTCGCCGACGTGCCCGACAGCGCAGCGAGGTGATAGCCCTGCGGCTTCGGCGTGTCCCAGCAGAAGTGAGGACCGGAACAGACCGGGCCGCCCTGCTGGCGGACGGGTCCGCCGCCGCTGCCGCCAGCTCCACCGCTGCCGCCGCTGCCGCCGCTGCCGGTCGGTTGATGAGTGGGCGATCCCTTGCTCGAGCTGCACGCCGCCAGAAGCAGCGCCAACGCGTATAGATGCAGGCGACGGGTCGGAGCGCGCATGAGCCATTGACGCACCAGCGACAGCGCTATTCAAGGGCAGTCGAATCCTGTTTGATTCCGGGCGAGTCCGCAATTCACCGCGGTGGCCGGGCGATTGACGCGGCCATGACCCCGTTCAACACCTGCGGCGTGGCGGCGACGAAAGACAAGCACAAACGGCACGCGGAGCTGGTGGAGGAGATCCGCGCGCACGACTACCGCTACTACGTGCTCGACGATCCGACGCTGAGCGATCGTGAGTACGACAGGCTGTACCGCGAGCTCGTCGATCTGGAAGCGAAGTACCCGGAGCTCGCCACGGCGGATTCGCCCACGCGGCGCGTGGGCGGCGAGCCGCGCTCCGAGCTCAGGACCGTCGAGCACGTCGTGCCGATGATGTCGCTCGACAACACGTACTCGGAGGACGAGCTCTCCGAGTTCGCGCGGCGCGTGCGCGACGGGCTGCCCGCGAGCGCGAAGGTCGAGTTCTGCGTCGAGCCCAAGCTGGACGGCGCGAGCGTCGAGATCCTGTACCGCGACGGGCGCTATTTCCAGGGCTCCACTCGCGGCGACGGCAGGACCGGCGAGGAGATCACGGAGAACCTGCGAACCATCCGCGGCCTGCCCACGCGCATCGATCACAAGGGGCCGCTCACGCTGCGCGCCGAGGTCGTCATCTACCGCCGCGATCTGGAAGCCATCAACAAGGAGCGCGAGGAAAACGGCGAGCAGCCGTTCGCCAACCCGCGCAACGCCGCGGCCGGCAGCCTGCGCATGCTCGACCCGCGCATCGTGGCCAAGCGGCGGCTACGCGCGCTGCTCTGGCAGGTCGTGGAGGGGCCGGAGATCTGCGAAACGCACGCCGAAGCGCTGGATCTCGCGCGCAAGCTCCACCTGCCGACGCACGGCAAGCATCGCGTGTGCAAGACGATCGACGACGTGCACCGCGCCATCGAGGACATCGGCCGGCTGCGCGGCGACTACCCGTATGAAATCGACGGCGCCGTCATCAAGGTCAACTCGTTCTCGCAGCAGGACATCCTGGGCGCGACGGCAAAGTTTCCGCGCTGGGCCATCGCCTACAAGTTCAGCGCCGAGCAGGCCCAGACGCGCCTGCAGGAGATCGTCGTGCAGGTCGGGCGCACCGGCGCGCTCACGCCCGTGGCGATCCTCGACCCGGTGCAGCTCGCCGGCACCACGGTGTCGCGCGCCTCGCTGCACAACGCCGAGATCGTGCAGAACCTCGACGTGCGCATCGGCGACCTGGTGACGATCGAGAAGGCCGGCGAGATCATCCCGCAGGTGGTCAGCGTCGACACCGGGGTGCGCAGCGGCAGCGAGAAGCGCTTCCACATGCCAAAGAAGTGCCCGGTGTGCGGCACCGCGGTGGAAAAGCGCGAAGAAGAAGTCGCCATCCGCTGCCCCAACCCGCGCTGCCCCGCGGTGGTCAAGGGCGCCATCTTCCACTACGCGCGGCGCTTCGCCATGGACATCGACGGCCTGGGCGAAGTGCTCATCGAGCAGCTCGTCGACAAGCAGCTGGTTCGCGACGTCGCCGACCTCTACGACCTGACGGCGGAGCAGCTGCAAGGCCTCGAGCGCATGGGCAAGAAGAGCGCCGAGAACGTGGTCGCGTCCATCAAGGCGTCACGCGAGCAGAGCTTCGATCGCCTGCTCACCGGCATCGGAATCGAGGAAGTCGGCCAGGTCGCTTCACGGCAACTTGCCGAGGTCGCCGGCTCGCTCGAGGAGATGCTCGGCTGGAGCGAAGAGGAGACCGTGGAGCGCGTCTCCGGCATCTCGGGCTTCGGGCCGCGCATGGTCGAGAGCGTGAAGGCGTTCCTGTTCGACGAGGCGGAGCGCGAGCTGCTCGAGAAGCTGCGCGAGCACGGCGTATCGCGCCCTATGCCGAAGCAGGAGGTCGTGACGGGCGGCACACTGTCCGGCATGTCGTTCTGCGTCACGGGCGTGCTGAGCCGCAAGCGCGACGACGTGCACGCCGACATCCGCGCCCACGGCGGCGAGGTGCACGACAAGGTCAAGAAGGGAACGACCTACCTCGTCGCCGGCGAGAAGGTCGGCAAGAGCAAGCTCGACACCGCAAAGAAGTTCGGCACCGAGGTAATCGACGAAAAGCGCCTCGGCGAGATGATGAAGGGCATCGGCGTAATTCGACGATAGCTGGATCTATCGCCGCTCCAGTAACCCTCTGCCTGCGAAGATCGCCGGCGCCGCCTTCTCGATCCGCGCGGTCCGCGTCGTGGACTGCTTCGCGCTGGCGAAGTGATGGAGATATCCCCTCTGCCGGCCCGGCGTCAGCGCCTCGAAGGCACGCTTGAAGCGGGGGTCCTTGCGGAACTTCTGCTTCAGCTCGTCCGGAACGGGAGGCTGCGAGGTCTTCTTTTCGACCTTCAATCCGGCCTTCTCCGCCGCCATGGCCTCGCGCACATAGGACTTGATCGTGGCTGCCTTGCCGACAATCTCCTTCGCGCTTGTGAACTTCATCAGCCGCGCTGCCTGGACCTGTCCGGGCTGCACCAACAGCTTCTTCGGGTCCTTCAGCAACGCTCCCTGGAAGAACCCAAGCGCACAATATTCCTTGAAGCCCTGGATGATGACGACGTTCTTCCCATCGAGCGTGTAGCAAGGCTTCCCCCACTTGCACTCTTGTTCGAGATCAAACCCGGACAGGATTTTCTGCAGCGCGGCAATCTCGGCCTGCCAACGCTCGCGATACGCCATCTCCATGCAGTCCCTCCATCGCAGGTCTCGACATCCGGGAACCGGCTGCTGGAGGCTCCGCCTGTTTTGGTTCCGTGGACAGCAGGACTATGCAACAGCCCGCCGCGGGGATGACAGAAGCCGGGTCGCGGTTTTCCTGGTGCGGTTGCCCCGCACGCTGGGCCTCGCAGGACGGTGCGGCGCGCTCACGCGCGCCGCGGGCCCACCAAGGCCGGGCGAAGCGCCCGGCCGGGGGCCCCACGAACGTCTTTGACGGGCAAGCGCCGTTCTTGATCGACGGGGCGCGGGAAGGGCCCGGCGCGCGCCGACGTAGAGCGGACATCGGACGACGCGGAAGGTGCGTGTATGCGAGCCCTGCAGACAAAAATGACTGGACCCGTCCTGTTCGGGATGCTTTTCGCCGGGATAGCCGCAGCCACGGCCTGCAGCGGAACCAGCCCTTCAAGCGGCGGCCCGAACGCGGGTGGGACGGGCGCGGTGGCGGGCAGTGGCGGCTCGATGCAGAGCGGCGGTACGGGCGGCACGACCGACGGCGGGGGAGGCAGCGGAGGATCGGTGGCCGGCGCCGGCGGTAGCGCGGGGTCGGGCACCGGCGGCAGTGGTGGTTCGGGGACCGGTGGCGTCGCCGGCTCGGGCGGCAGCGGCGGCTCGGGCGGCAGCGGCGGCTCCGGCGGCTCCGGCGGCTCCGGCGGCACGCCGGGGCTCACGGGTCACGACGGCCCCGCCGTCGCCTGCGCCGCCACGAACTGCCTGGTGACGTGGTACGCGACCTACACGAGTCTCGTGGGCGAGCGAGTCGCGTTCGACGGAACCGTGCTCGACAAGACGCCGTTCGTCGTCGCACAAAGCAGCGACTCGCTGGGCACGGGGAGGCGCTACCTGACGACCGACGGCACCGACTACCTGGTGGCGTGGATCTCGAACGAGAAAGACGTGCGAGCCACGCGCGTCCCGGCAAACGGCACCGTGAGCAATCCCAACGGCACCGTGCTGGCTTCGTCCTCGGTGACGGGCCCCTTCTGGAACCGGGCCATCGCAACCTACGGTGCGGGCGACTACCTCGTGGCGTGGGTGGACGGCTCCGACATACTTTCGCAGAACGTCCTGGCCGCGCGCCTGAGCCCCCAGGGCACGGTGCTCGACGCCACGCCGATCAGCGTTGCTTCCGACCTGGCCGCGGACCCGGCCGACCTGGCCGCCGCCTACGGCGGATCCGGATTCGCGCTGTTCTATTCGATGGACGACTTCGGTACGTCACTCTACGGAGTGCGAGTGAGCTCTGCCGGCAACGTGCTCGACGCTCCGCCATACCGATACAAGGGCCTGTACATCCCCGAGACGCCAGAACCCATCTTCGACGGCGCGAACTTCTTCATGCCGCTGTCGATCTCCACCGGCACGGGATACCCGCACACCCAGGCGATGCGCGTCGGCACCGATCTGTCGGTCGTCGACGCGCCGGTGCAGCTATCGAACGACATCCAGGACGGCTTCATGACCGCGGCGAGCGACGGCTCTCACAACCTGGTCGTGTGGGCGGGCACGACGCACCTCACCGCCACGCTCGTGAACGCCACCGGATCCATCGCGCCCGGTTCCGCGCTCACGCTGAGCTCTCCGCCTTCGGGCAGCGAAGACTCGGACGCGGCCGCGGCCTACACCGGACAGGACTTCTATCTGGTCTGGGAACGCTGCCCCAACACGGGCACGTGTTCGATCCTCGGCACGCGCGTCGACTCGAACGGAACCGTCGTCGGTCCTGCGGTGACCTTCGCGCCCTGAGCCACCCGCCGCGCCTCACCGCGGCACTGCGCGCGCAGCGACCAACTGGGGCCCGGACATGTCCGGCCGGAACGTCAACGAGACGCCGAACCACAGCCAGACGTTGTCGCCGTAGGCTTGCGCGGTTCCGTCGCCGAGAGCCGGCGCGTCACCGAACGCGGTGAACAGGCCGCGCGCCTCGAGCCCCACCGCCAAGAGCTGGCCCAGATCGAAGTCCGTGCCGAGCGCGAGGCCCTCCGCGGGCGCGTACTGCGTCACCGAGCGGTCGCCCGTGGTGGGCGCCTGGACGAGCGTATCGGTCGCGGCCATCACGCCGCTGAACGCTCCGAGCCAGGGTTCGACGGAACCCTCGCCCCAGGGTCGCCAGCGGCCCTGCGCGAAGGCCTGCCACATCGAGTGCTTCGCGCGGTCGCTTTCGCCCGACCAGTCGAAGGCGGCCACGGCGCCGAGCGACCAGTGGGGCGACAGCCGCCAGCCCGGTGCGAGCTGGGCGCCGGTGAACGCCGGGGTCGTACAGCCCATCATGTCCGCCTGGCGTTGGCACACCGATCGGGGCGCGAACATGAAGTGACCGCCGGCGGCGAGCTCGAGCGGACGCGGCGGCACGACTCTAGCGCCGCCGCGGTCTACCGTGGGCGGTTCGGCGCGCACGGACGCCGCGGCTACGAGAAGCAAGGCGAGGGCGGCGCCCGCCGGAAGCCAGCGCATGCTCCCATCATAGGTCGCCCTGGCGCCGCCCGCGACAACGCGCCGCGCAGCGCTACTGGGTCTTCACGGAATCGATGATCACCGCCGTGGGGACGGGAGCCGGCACTGGGCCGCCGCCGCCGCTGCAGTCGCCCGGACCCGAGCCCGCGTAGATCGCGAAGCCGACCTCGGAAGCGCTCCCGCCGGTGAGCGTCAGCGTCTTCTCGTCGGTGGTCCACTGCAGGTTCCCGATGGGATTGGGCAGGTTGTGCAAGTCGCCCGCGGCCAGGTTCACGCCGTGATACGAAGCGGCGTTGCCGGGCGTGGCGACATCGACCGAGAACGGGATGCCGCCCCAGCTCGGCGGACCGGACGGATCGGGGTAGTTCGCGCCGACCAGTACGCGGTAGCGCACGACGACGTGCGCGCCGGCGTCGAGGCGACCGGCAAAGCCGGACCGCGACGCGCCGCACACCGTGTTGTCGAAGGGGCCGATCACGGCGCAGGAGCCCGACTCGCACGTGAACTGGCTCGTGCACATCGCGCCGGGCGGGCACGGCTGCTCGAAGAACACCTGGCCCCACGAAGCGGCGCCCGGCGACGCGAAGTCGTACGCCGGCTGCGGCTGCCCGAGATAGAGCCAATTGAACATCGCGTTGAACGAGGCCGCGGCGTGGCCGGCGTGGTCCTTCACACCCGCGTCGACCCGCAGGGCGAACGCGCCGCCGTCGAGCGACCAGTCGCCGAACAGGCCCGTCGCCGTCGTAGCGCCGACCCAGCCCAGCTTGTCCTGGACCGGCGGCGAGAATGTCCAGCCGACCGCGGGAGAGAAGGGGCCGCCGGAAGGTCCGTTCGACGTGCCGCCCGCGCCCGAGCCGGCCATCACCGCCGGATCGATCGCAAGGTGTGATTCGAGCGTGGACTGGTCCACGCCCTCGGCCACGCGGAGCGTGATCGGATCCCAGGGCAGCAGCATGCCGGGCGGCCCGTGCAGCGACGTGGGGCTGCTCTTGTATTCCGGCGTGGTCACGTCGGGACCGACCTTGCCCCCGCCGCTGAGGTCGGCCATCTCGATCACGTCCCCCATGGAAACCGTCTCCTTGCCGGTGGCCGAGATCGTGCCGATCAAGCGGCCCTGCGCGTCGCGCGGCAGAACCAGCTTCGTCCACTGGTCGCTGGCCCCGCCGCTGGACGAGATGTTCACGCTGCCGGTGAGCGTCACCTGCTTGTCGGTCACGTCGATCGCCAGCGCCGTGGGGTCGCCCCAGCGCGGCGTGGCGGCGGCGAGATAACCGCCCGGAGCCTGGCTGATATCGATGCGCACGGTCGCGCCTTCGGATGGCGGCTTCTGCCCGTAGTTGGACGACGCCTGGATGTCGGAGAGCGTGAGGTCGTGCGATCCGGCGATGCCCGTCTTGCCTCCGGACCCGCCGGAACCGCCCCATCCACCTGTGCCGGCACTGCCACCGGAGCCACCTGTGCCGCCCGTCCCGCCTGTGCCGCCTGTGCCGCCTGTGCCGCTGAAGACCACCGTCCCCCCGCAGCCCGTTGCCAGAAGTCCCACGATTCCTAGAGCCATCAGCGTTCGCATGAGCCCTCGCTGGAGCAAGCGCTGTGCCAGGCGCGCGCAGCACGGAGCGGCCCCGATCCCTGCTCGGGTTGGCACACCGTGGCACAGCAGCGGGGCGCGGTCGTCGCGAGTCTGCCGCGTTCGGTGCTACACGCGGGGCATGCGCTTCGCCCGCGTCCGCGCCGCCGACGGTTCTGCTGCCCACGCCCGGATCGAGGGGGATCGCGCGCTGCTGCTGTCGGCCGCACCGTGGCTCGGCGGAAAGCCGACCGGCGTCGAGCAGACGGGTGCGGAGCTGCTCGCACCCGTCACTCCGAGCAAGATCATCGGCGTCGGGCGCAACTACCGCGCGCACGCCGCCGAGCTCGAGCATGACGTTCCCCGCGAGCCGCTGCTCTTTCTCAAGCCGCCCTCCTCGGTACTGGCGCCAGGCGGCGCTGTGGTGCTGCCGCCCGAGAGCGAGCGCGTGGACTACGAGGCCGAGCTCGGCGTCGTGATCGGCCATCGCTGCCGGCGCGTGGATCGGGCCCACGCGCTCGATCACGTCTTCGGCTACACGCCGCTCTGCGACGTGACCGCGCGCGATCTGCAGAAGAAAGACGGGCAGTGGACGCGCGCCAAGGGCTTCGACACGTTCTGCCCGGTGGGCCCGCACGTGGTCGACGGCGTGGACTCCTCGGCGCTCGGGGTCCGGCTGTGGTTGGACGGGGATCTGCGACAGGACGGCAACACGCTCGACATGGTCTTCGACGTGGCGACGCTGATCGCCCACATCAGCGCAGCCATGACGCTGGAGCCGGGCGATCTGATCGCAACCGGCACGCCGCACGGCGTGGGCCCGCTCGCCAGCGGCAATCGCGTGCGCATCGAGATCGACGAGCTCGGGGCGCTCGACTTCATCGTTGCGTCGGCGTAGGCCCCAGCAGACGATTGGCCCTCCCGAGCGGACCTACGGCATGAAGCGCCCCGTCGTGATCCTCATTGCGGTCGTCGCCGTCATCGGCGGCTCCGCCGCGATCCTGTTCGTGGTGAGACTTGCGCGCCGCCAGCGGAAAGAGCCGGAGCGGTGTCCGCCGGGCCTCGTCGCCATGGGTCCGCGCTGCTGCGGGGTCGGCCAACACGCGGAAAGCGGGCGATGCGCCGGCGTGCCCACGGAGTGCGCTCCGGACATGGCACTCAGCAAGATCGTCGATCACCCCGGCTGCGTCGTCGTCGACCGGAGGATTCACTACAAAGGCGGAACGCTCCACATCGGCGCCAGCGACTGGGAGGCGCCGGGCGTTTCCCGACCGCGCACGGTGGAGGTGAAACCGTTCGAGATGGACGCGGCCGAGGCCACCGTCCGCGAGTGGCAGGCGTGCGTGGCCGCGGGCACGTGCCGCGCGGTGGACATGCGCGAGCCGGGTCAACCTGTAGCCGGGGTCACGCCAGCGGAGGCACAGCGCTTCTGTCATTTCGTCGGTGGCCAACTGCCGACTGGTAACCAGTGGCTCTTCGCGGCCGAGGGCACCGAGGGCCGCCGCTATCCCTGGGGCGCGACCGGTCTGGTGTGTCGGCGCGTCGCGTTCGGGCTCGTGGACGGCCCCTGTGTCAGCGGCGCAACCGGCCCCGAGCTGGCGGGAGCGCGCCCGGAAGGCGCAACACCGGAGGGCGCGCTGGACATGGCAGGCAACGTCGCGGAATGGACCGCCGAGCCGGGCGGGCGCTTCGTGGCGCGCGGCGGCTCATACCGCTCGCACGTCGCGGCGGACCTCATGAGCTGGTCGGTCGAGAGCAGCCCGCGTCCCGAACCGTACATCGGTTTCCGCTGCGCCTACGACGCAGCGCACTGACTACTTTCCGCCGCCCGCCGCCGGAGCATCGCCCGCCGGCGCGCCGCCCGCCGGCGCACCGCCCGCCGGCGCACCGCCCGCTGACTCGGCCAGGACCTTCTTGAGCTCGGCCTTCGGATCCCCGGACTCGCCCATGTAGATGATCCAGAGTAGCTGACCGCCCTGCGCACCTTTCTGGGGAACGACGGCGATGATCGACTGGCTGGAGTTGGGGCCAGCATACGTCTTGCCGTCGAAGCTGATCTGCATGGCTCCCTGCTTCGATGCGACCAGGAAGAAGTGCTGCTTGGCGCGAAGCGCGGCGGGGCCCTGCAATCCGCCTTCCACGGCACCGAGGTAGCCGAACTGGACGGGAATGACGTCGCCCGGCTGGAATTCGTACCAGACGTTGTCCTCGTTCTCGGCCGCCTTCAGCTGCGCCGCCGTGGCGGTCGCGACGCGGATATGAGGACCCGTCGGCGCTACGCACGCCCCCAGGAACAACGTGCAAGCCAACAAGCACAAACCCGCACCACCGAGGACCCTCATGGGCGACACGGAACGGCGGCGGGCCGCCGGCGTCAAGCGAATCGGCCGAGCGCGTGGCAGGCGATGTCTCTACGGGCAGGCCGGGAACTGCGCGGCGCCCGCGACCTCGGCCGCGACCTTCAGGGGGATGCTGTTGTCCGTCAGGACGTGGCCCTTCACGTCGGTGACGCGGAAGCTGTACGGACCCGGGCCCATTCCGGAGGCCTCGACGAAGTAGTTGTAGGTCTCACGCGGCACCGCCACCCACTTGCCGCTCTTCTTGTACTCGAACTTGGCAATGGCGTAGCGGTGGTTCCGGACCTGCACGGCGGTCCACCACTGGCTGGAGCCTTCCTTGAAGCGATAGCTGATGGGCCCCTGCACATCGCACGCCACGGGCGCCCAGTTGATGGTGACGCGCCCAAGCTTGGGGTCCGCGATCTTCGCGAACGCCGACGGGCTGAGATCGAGATCGCCGTGCTTGCACTCGGGGCAGCGGTCGACGATGCGCACGGTCACCTCGCCGCTCGGACCTTTGATGTGCACGCACTCGCCGCACACGGCCGAGCCGGCGTAGTCGGGATCGTTCATGGCGGCGACCATCAGGTCGTTCGGGCTCGGGTCGAAGCCGCAGTTGCCGCTGCCGTCGGCGGCGTAGTACGTGCCGTCGCCGGTCTCGGCGGCGCCCGCGGTGCAGCCCCCTCCCGACTTGCCGCCGCTGCCCGTCTGGGCGCCGCTGCCGCCGCTGCCGGTCTGGGCGCCGCTGCCGCCGCTGCCCGTCTGGGCGCCGCTGCCGCCGCTGCCGCTGATGCCACCGGTGCCGGTACTGGCGCCGCTGCCGCCGGTGGCTTTCGAGCCGCTGCTGCACGCGGCGAGCACGCCGGCGAGAAGGAGTGTGCCCGCGATACGAAACGCCTGCATCCACTGGTCGTTATCCGATCCCGGACCGGGGCGCGAGACGCGGCAGGCGTGCAGGTTCTCGATCTGCCCAGGCTGGAACGCGTCCGGGGCGGCAAGGTCGCGGGAACACGTCGGTTCTCCGCGCTACCATGCCGCGCATGTCGGCAGCGGTGCTGTGCATTGGAACAGAGCTCACGCGGGGCGAGATCGTCAACACCAACGCCACCTGGCTGTCGGAGACGCTGACCGCGCTCGGCTTCGAGGTGACCGAAGTGGAGTGCGTGGACGACGACCGCGTGCGCATCAAAGACGCGCTCGCGCGCATGGGCGGCGAGCACGACGTGATCGTCTCGACAGGCGGCCTCGGCCCGACCACCGACGACATCACGAGCGAATGCGCGGCGGCCGTGCTCGGCGTACCGCTGGAGCGCGACGCGGACTCGCTGGCCGCGATCAGGAAGCGCATGGGGCGCTTCGGGCGCACGATGGCCGCGTCGAACGAGAAGCAGGCCGATTTCCCTCGCGGCGCGGCGGTGCTGCCGAACCGCAAGGGCACCGCACCCGGCTTTGCCATCCAGCTGCCCCGCGCCCGCGCCTTCTTCCTGCCGGGCGTGCCGCGCGAGATGAAGACGATGTTCGGCGAGCTGGTCACGCCGGAGATCGAGCCGCTCGTGAAAGAGCGGCTCTACCAGGTGCGCCTCAAAACCTTCGGCATGACCGAGTCCGGCGTGAACGACCAGCTCGCGGGCATCGAGGACGAGCACAACGTCGTGATCGGCTACCGCGCGCATTTCCCCGAGATCGAGGTCAAGCTGCTGGCGCGCGCCGCCTCGCGCGAAGAAGCCGAACGGCGCGCTCGCGGCGCCGCCGGCGAGGTGCGCGCGCGCCTCGGCGCGGACACGGTGTTCGCCGAAGGAGATGTGACGTTCTCCGAAGCGCTGGGCGCGCTACTCGTCGAACGCGGCTTCATGCTCGGCCTGGCCGAGTCGTGCACGGGCGGTCAGGCCGCGGCCCTCATGACGGAGCGCTCCGGCGCGAGCGCGTACTTCGCCGGCGGCGTGGTCAGTTACGCCAACAGCGTCAAGAGCCAGGTACTGGGCGTGCCCGCGTCGCTCATCGAGTCGAAGGGCGCCGTCAGCGGCGAGGTGGCGCGCGCCATGGCCGAGGGCGCGCGGCGCGTGCTCGGCGTGGAGATCGCGCTGGCATTGACGGGCATTGCCGGGCCCACCGGCGGCACGCCGGACAAGCCCGTCGGGCTCGTGCACTACGCCGTCGCAACCGCCGACGGCACCAGCGATCGCCAGATGGTGTGGCCGGGCTCGCGCGCGCAGGTGCAACGCATCAGCGCGTTTGCCGGGCTCGCCCTGGTGCGCGGCGTGCTGCTGCACGGGCACGCCTCGTGACCGAGCGGATCCGCGCGTTCTTCGCGCTGCCCGTTCCCGACGCGGCGATCGACGCGCTGCTCGAGATGCAGGGGCGCATGAAGAGCGCGCACTCTCGCCTTCACCCGCGCTGGACCACCCGGGAGCAGCTGCACGTCACGCTCAAGTTCCTGGGCTCGGTCGACGAGGAGCACGTCCCCGCGCTCTCGTCTGCGGTGCAGCAGCTCGGCGCGAGCACGCCCGCCGCGGACACGCGCATCGACGAGCTCGGCGCGTTTGGCAGCGTGCGCCGGGCGCGCGTGCTGGTCGCGCACGTCGCGGACGAAAGCGGCGTCATCGCCGCGCTTGCCGAACGCCTCGAGATGGTCGCGGGCGAGATCGGCGTGCCGCCCGAGACCCGCGAGTTCCGCGCGCACGTCACGCTTGCGCGCATCAAGCGTCCCGGCGACGCCAGCGATCTGATCGAAGCGGCCGGGTTCGAACCGATCGAGCTCTGCTTCGACGAGCTCCGGCTCTACCGCTCCGTGCTCCGGCCCACGGGCAGCGAGTACAGCGTGCTGGCGCGCACCGCGCTGACCGGCTAGGCGTGGGCGTGGGCCGCCGGGGGCTGCCTTGGCTCGGCATCCTCCGGCTTCGGCGCGCGGCGCTCGAAGCGGAGCTCGCCGCCCGGCTCGCGGTCGACCACGATGGTGTCGCCGGGCATGAACTCGCCGGCGATCACGTGGCGCGCCAGGCCGTCTTCCAGGTGCTTCTGGATGGCGCGCTTGAGCGGTCGTGCGCCGAACTGCGGATCCCAGCCGACCTCGGCCAGGAAGTCCTTGGCCGCGTCGGTGATGTCCAGCGACAGCTCGCGCTGCGCGAGTCGCTCGACCAGATAGCGCAGCTGGATGTCGACGATGTTGCGGATCTGCTCCCGCCCGAGCCGGCGGAACACGACGATCTCGTCCAGCCGGTTGATGAACTCCGGCCGGAAGTGCTGGCGCAGCGCGGCCATCGCGATCTTCTGCGCCTGCTCGAGCTTCTGCTCGTCGTCGAGGTCGCGGCGTTCCTCGATCTGGGCGATCTCGGCCGTTCCGATGTTGCTGGTGAGGATGACGACGGTGTTCTTGAAGTCGACCGTGCGGCCCTGGCCGTCGGTCAGCCGCCCGTCGTCGAGCAGCTGCAGGAGCGTGTTGAACACGTCCGGGTGCGCCTTCTCGACCTCGTCGAACAGGATCACGCTGTACGGCCGACGCCGCACCGGCTCGGTGAGCTGCCCGCCCTCGTCGTAGCCGACGTAGCCCGGCGGCGCGCCGATCAGCCGGGAGACGGCGTGCCGCTCCATGTACTCGCTCATGTCGATGCGGATCATCGCCCGCTCGTCGTCGAACAGGAACTCCGCCAGAGCGCGCGCCGTCTCGGTCT
The DNA here is from genome assembly GCA_963826085.1 of uncultured delta proteobacterium. Taxonomy (GTDB): domain Bacteria; phylum Myxococcota_A; class Polyangia; order Polyangiales; family Polyangiaceae; genus CAWDXG01. The sequence continues at coordinate 3,167,381 of CAWGVN010000001.1, forward strand.
TGCCCACGCCCGTCGGGCCCAGGAACAGGAACGAGCCGATCGGGCGCCGTTCGTCGCCAAGCCCGGCGCGGGAACGCCGGACGGCGTTCGCCACCGCAACCAGCGCGTCGTCCTGCCCGACCACGCGCTCCTTGAGGTTGTCCTCCATCTGCAGGAGCTTCTGCATCTCGCTCTCGAGCATCTTGGAGACCGGAATGCCGGTCCACTTGGAGATGATGCCGGCGATGTCCTCCTCGGTGACCTCTTCCTTGAGGTACGAGCCCCTCTCCTGCACGCGCGCCAGCTCCGCACGCTGCTGCTCGAGCTCCTTTTCGAGACCGGGCAGCTTGCCGTACTGGATCTCGGCGGCCTTGCCGAGGTCGCCCGAGCGGCGGGCCTGCTCCTGTTCCACCTTCAGATCCTCGAGCGCCACCTGCTTGTCGCGGATGGCGGAAATGATCTCCTTTTCACGCAGCCACTGGGCGCGCATCGCGTCGCGCTCGGAGGTGAGCTCGGCGACCTCGCGCTCCAGCTCCTTGAGCCGCGCCTTGGAGGCCTTGTCGCGCTCGCGCTTGAGCGCCTGCTCCTCGATGCGGAGCTGCAAGAGCCGCCGTTCTACCTGATCGATCTCGAACGGCATGCTGTCGATCTCCATCTTGATCTTGCTGGCCGCCTCGTCGACCAGATCGATGGCCTTGTCGGGCAGGAAGCGATCGGTGATGTAGCGGTTCGACAGCACCGCCGCCGCGATCAGCGCGGCGTCCTGGATCTGGATGCCGTGGTGGACCTCGTAGCGCTCCTTGAGCCCGCGCAGAATGGCGATGGTGTCCTCCACGGTGGGCTGGCTCACCATCACGGGCTGGAAACGCCGCTCGAGCGCCGCGTCCTTCTCGATGTGCTTTCGGTACTCGTCGAGCGTGGTCGCGCCGATCGCGCGCAGCTCGCCGCGCGCCAGGGCGGGCTTGAGCATGTTCGCCGCGTCCATCGCGCCCTCGGCGGCGCCCGCGCCGACCAGCGTGTGCAGCTCGTCGATGAACAGGATGATGTTGCCGCCCGAGTCCTCGATTTCCTTGAGCACCGCCTTGAGGCGGTCCTCGAACTCGCCCCGGAACTTGGAGCCCGCCACCATGCTGGCCAGGTCCAGCGCCAGGATGCGCTTGTCGCGCAGGCTCTCGGGCACGTCGCCGGCGGCGATGCGCTGCGCGATGCCCTCGGCGATGGCCGTCTTGCCCACGCCGGGCTCGCCGATCAGCACCGGGTTGTTCTTGGTGCGGCGGCTGAGCACCTGCATCACGCGGCGGATCTCCTCGTCGCGCCCGATGACCGGGTCGAGCTTGCCGCGGTGTGCGAGCGCGGTGAGGTCCTTGGTGTACTTCTCCAGGGCCTGGAATTTCCCTTCCGGGTCCTGGTCGGTGACGCGCTGGCTGCCGCGGATTTCCGCGAGCGCGTGCAGCAGCTTGTCGTAACCGAGGCCGTGGCGGTCGAAGACCGCCTTCACGTCGTTGTCGTGCTTGGCAGCACTCAGCACGAAGTGCTCGACCGAGATGTAGTCGTCCTTCAGCCGCTTGGCCTCGTCCTCGGCCTTGTTCATCACCGGCAGTGTGCGGCGACCGAAGTGCGGCTCGGCCCCGCCGCTGACCTGCGGCAACCCTTCGACGCGCTGCCACAGCTCATCGCGAAGCGACTTGGCGTTCACCCCCGCCTTCTCGACCAGAGGCCGGCCGATGCCGTCTGCCTGGTCGAGGATTGCCACGAGCAGGTGTTCGGGAATGATCTCCGGGTTGCCGCGGCGCATGGCCAGATCGCCAGCTGCGCGCAGCGCTTCCTGGCTCTTGGTGGTCAGTCGATCCATTCGCATGTGGGGGTCTCCGTACTGGCACGTTTCGTGCTTTGCCCAAGTTAAGTCGAGGTGAACGCGGATCAAGGGGCAGCGCGGCGGTTTGCCCTGGTCGACAGCGTGCTCGTGATCCCCGCAACGGCGCCCTGACAGCTCGTGAGGCGCTGGGGCGCGCACAAACGAAACAGGCCGTGACAGCAACGCTGCCACGGCCTGTGAACTACGGAAGCGCGTGTGTCAGCCCGCGCCCGCGTCGCTGCCACCGGCGCCGCCGCCGTCGGCTCCACCTGTGCCGCCGGTGCCTGCGTCGCTGCCACCCGGCGTGCAGGTCTGGACAGCACCGCCGTCGAGCGACGAGTTCACCTTCAGACAACCGAAGTTCGGGCCGCTCGCTTGCGAGAGATCGACCATGAACCCGCACGTGCCTTCCGGACGACAGCAACCGGGGATATTGACGCCAGCTCCGAGGCTCGCCGAAGGACAGCTCGTGTCGGCGTTGCCCGGCTGGTTGTGTTCCTGGCAACCGCCGGGAATGGCGCTCACGAACCCGTTCACCGGGTCCATGTTGTTGCCGCACTGGTCGTTGTTGGTACCCGCGCAGCACCCAGGCAAAGTGATGAGCCCCTGGAAGCTGAAGTCGCTGCAGGTGTTCGAGCCGCAGGTAACCCCGCCGCCGCCGGTTCCGCCCGCGCCGCCGGTGCCCGCAGCACCGCCGGTGCCCGCAGCGCCCGCCATGCCACCGGTGCCCGCCGCGCCGGCCATGCCGCCGGTGCCCGCAGCACCTGCCGTGCCGCCGGTTCCGCCGCTGCCGCCGCCACCCTTGGTGCTGCTACCGCTGCACGCGGGGAGCCCCCACGCCGCGAGCGCCAACACACCCAGACCAAGACCCATCGCAAAGAAATTCGAACGCATGTTTCACCTCTCGGAAGCCGACAAATCAAACCACGGTTTTGATTTGGGACAAAGCGGTTTCCGGCCTCAAGGCCTGATCTCGCACCAGCGAAGGGGCAAAGGCATCTGGACCCCGGAGCCCGTCAGATGTCGAGATTCCGCACGTTGAGGGCGTTGTCTTCGATGAACTGGCGGCGGGGCTCGACCTGGTCGCCCATCAGGACGCTGAACAGCTCGTCGGCGCGCACGGGATCGTTGACCCGCACCTGCAAGAGCGTGCGCGCGTCCGGGCTCATGGTGGTTTCCCAAAGCTCGGAGGCGTTCATTTCTCCGAGGCCCTTGTAGCGCGTGATGTGCGTGCCCTTGCGACCGCGCTCGTCGATGAAGCGGTCGAGCTCCTCGGCGTCCTGCAGCGTGACGGGCTCGCCCTTCTCGACTGTCGCGGTGTACGGCGCGGGACCGATGGAGCGGATGTCCTCCTCGATGCTCAGCAGCTCCTCGTACTCGGCGGACTCCGCCAGCTCCCAGTCGACCACGGCCGGCTTCGACGAGGCTCCGGGACGGAACTTGGCGACGATGCGACCCGCTCCGTGCTCCTTTTCCCACTCCACCTCGACGGTGAGCGGTGTCAGGTCGGGATAGCGCTCTTCCAACCAGACGCGGAGCTTGTCGGCTGCCGCATTCACCTTGGCGGCGTCGCGGAAGTCCTCCAGCCCCATGCCGTTGGAGCGCATCAGCCCGGCGACAACGCGCGCATCGCAACGGCGGTCGATCTTCTCGAGGATCTGCCGGAAGGACTTCAGCCGCGTAGCCAGGTTGAAAAGCGGCATGCCGCTGAGGGCAGGGCCATGCGATGCCTGCACCGTGAGCCCGTCGATGCCGCTCTCGATCAGGAAGCGATCGAGCGCGGCCTGGTGCTTCATGTACAGGTCCTTCTTGCCCTTGCGCACGCGGTACAGGGGCGGCTGGGCGATGTACAGGTAGCCCTTCTCGATGAGCTCGCGCATCTGGCGGTAGAAGAACGTGAGCAGCAGCGTGCGGATGTGCGCGCCGTCCACGTCGGCATCCGACATCAGCACGATCTTGTGGTAGCGGAGCTTCGAGAGATCGAAACCGCCGTCGTCGCCGATGCCGCAGCCGAGCGCGGAGATGAGCGTCGCCACTTCCTGCGAGGAGAGCATGCGGTCGAGCCGCGCGCGCTCCACGTTGAGGATCTTGCCCTTGAGCGGCAGGATCGCCTGGAAGTGGCGATCGCGCCCTTGTTTGGCGCTGCCGCCGGCACTCTCGCCCTCGACGATGTACAGCTCGCTGATCGTCGGGTCCTTGCTCTGGCAATCTGCGAGCTTGCCGCTGAGGGACGTGTTGTCGAGCACGCCCTTGCGCACCACCTCGCGCGCCTTGCGCGCCGCCTCGCGCGCCTTGGCGGCCAGCACGGCCTTTTCCACGACCTTCTTGGCCGTCTGCGGATGCTCCTCGAAGTAGCGCCCGAGGTGCTCGACCACCGCCTGCTCCACGATGCCCTTGACCTCGCTCGAGACGAGCTTGCTCTTCGTCTGCGAGTCGAAGGACGGGTCGGGATGCTTGACGTGGATAACGCAGATGACGCCCTCGCGGGTATCGTCGCCGCTCAGGCCGTTCTTCACGTCCTTGAACAGGTTGGCGGACTGGCCGTAGTTGTTGAGCGTCCGCGTCAGCGCCGAGCGCAGCCCGGTGAGGTGCGTGCCGCCGTCCTTGTTGTGGACGTTGTTCGTGTAGCAGAGGATCTGCTCGGCGTAGCTGTTCGACCAGCGGATGGCCATGTCGACCTGGATGCCCGCCTGCTTTCCTTCCATCGGCGCGGTGGTGGAAAAGGCGATCACGTCCTCGTGAACGGGCTCCTTCTTCTCGCTGAGCAGGCCGACGAATTCCTGGATGCCGCCCTTGTACTCGTAGACTTCCTTCTTGCCCTCCCCGCGCTCGTCAACCAGGTTGATGATGAGCCCGGAGTTCAGGAACGCGAGCTCGCGGAGGCGGTTGGCGAGGATGTCGAAGCTGTACTCGGTATCCGTGAAGATCTCGTGGTCCGGCTTGAAGGTCTGCTTTGTTCCGGTATCCGTGGTCTCGCCGATGGCCTTGAGCGGCGCCTTCGGTACGCCGCGTGAGTACTCCTGGAACCAGACCTTGCCCTCGCGCTTGATCTCGAGACGGAACCACTCGCACACGGCGTTGACGGCGCTGATACCCACGCCGTGCAACCCGGCGCTCACCTTGTAGCTCGAGTGATCGAACTTGCCGCCCGCGTGCAGCACGGTCATTACGACCTCGGCGGCGCTGACGCCCTTGTCGTGCATGCCGACGGGAATGCCTCGGCCGTTGTCCTCGACGGTGATGGAGCCGTCGAAGTGAACGGCGATGCCGATGGTCGAACAGAACCCTGCGAGGTGCTCGTCGACGGCGTTGTCGACGGCTTCCCACACCAGATGGTGCAGGGCCGAGCCATCGTGCACATCACCGATGTACATGCCCGGGCGCTTGCGTACTGCCTCGAGCCCCTCGAGAACCGTGATGTTGCTCGAACCGTACTCTTCGGTCGGAACGGGCGCTGCGTCTGTGGTCAAATTGGCTTCCTGGATCTGGTCCGCGGTTGGTTTCGCGATCGCGAAAGAGCCCAGCGGCAAAGGCGTCGAAGCTGGAGTCCCGGGGGCTTTCCGGCCCGCCTTCGACGCGATGGATCGACTGGCGGAAAGGTCCGCAAAACAGACCTGCCTGGTATAGCCATTCCACGAGTCCGCGGCAAGCCGGAAGCGGCATCAAAACAGCGGTTTTGGGTCCCTCGCGGGGGCATTGTCGAAGGCCATTTCGGGGCCCTCCAGCAGCGCGATTTCCGGGTGCTTTTCGAAGGCCATTTCCGGGCCTGCTTCCGGCGCCGATCCGATCGCCTTCCGCGCGCAGCGCGGCAGCCCGCGCGCGCGCCTAGGAAGACCCCACGAGCTGCCCGCCGGAGATGGTCCAGTCGGCGCGTTCGCCCGCGACGACTCCGGGCGTGGTGAAGAGCTCGGGACGGGTGGTGGTGACGAAAACCTGACTCTGCGTGTCGCGCAGGAATTCGTACACCGCTCCGGTGCGCGTCGGATCGAGCTCGCTCGAGACGTCGTCGAGCAGAAGCACCGGATGCGCGGCGCGCGCTTTCCGCACGCAGTCGAGCTCGGCGATCTTCAACGCCAACGCGAGGATGCGCTGCTGACCCTGCGAAGCGTGGTGTCGTGCGGAGCGCCCGTCGATGCCGAGCTCGAGCTCGTCGCGCTGGGGCCCGAAGCTCGCCTTCTTGCGACGGAGATCCTGTGCGCGCCTTCCCCGGAGCTCGGCCTGGAACCGCTCCGGATCATCGGAGCCGCCTGGTGCGTACTCTATCCCGAGCTCCAGCTCCGGAGCGGCCATTCGAGCGAACGCGGGAGCGAGCGCCGCGGCGACGGCCTGGGCTGCGGCGGCCCGCGCGCGACTGAAGCGCGCACCGTGCTCGGCCATGAGCTGCTCGAAGGCGTCAAGCTCCGGAGCAGTCGTCCCGCGCTCTTCCAGCGCGCGCTGGCGCTCTCTGAGAGCGCGGGAGTAGCGGAGCCGATCGTCACCGCTGGTTGGGTCGACGAACAGGGCAACGCGGTCGAGTAGCGTCCGCCTCACGGTCGCTGATCCGCTGGCCAGGGCCAGATCGCCGGGGTGGAAGACAACCACGGGCGTCCGCGTGGCATAGGCCGAGAGCCTTGGCGGGTGCTTGCCGTCGATCAGCAGCGAGCGGCTGCGCTCTCCAGCAGTTGCGCGCTGCTCGCGGCGGAGCCCGGCCTCCTCGATCCAGGCGCGGACGGTGCCGTGCCCTGCGCCCTCCTGGACCAGCTCGCGGAGCCTGTCAGCGCGGAAGCTCCGGCTCGTAGCCACGAAGTACAACGCTTCGAGCAGGCTGGTCTTGCCCTGGCCGTTGTCGCCCGCGATCACGTTGAGGCGCGGCGCCGGATCGAAATCGAGCGAGGCGATGTTGCGGAAGGTGCGCACCGCCACACGCTCGAAGACTATGCGGGCGGCAGATGTGGTTACTGGATCATCGATCACGATTCTCGAGCACCCGATCACGTCTGGAACGCAGCAGCGCGATCCGGAGTTTCACAGGAAGGGCGGAAGATCGGAAGGTTTCCGGGGGTCGAGCGATGCTGAATCGCAGAGCGGCTCATCCAGAGGCTATGCGACGTAGGTTGCTGGTGTCGCGCTCTGTCGCCCACTCTCTGGATTAGCCGGACGCCGGCGCAACAATGCTCGACCCCAAACCCCCTTCCGCGCTTCCGATCTTCCTGTGACCCTCTCTCGGGGGCTGATCGAGTTCAGATGCGCATCGGCATGATGACGGACAGGTAGCTCGACGTGGCGCTCTCGGTGCCCGGCCTGAGCACGGCCGGATCGAGCTCGCCGCTGACCCCGAGGATGATCTCCTCGTCGTCGATCGCGCCGAGCACGTCGAGGAAGTAGCGCGCGTTGAAGCCGATCGTCACGTCGGGCCCGTCGTACTCCACGGGCACCTCGTCGAAGCCTTCGCCGCTCTCGGGGCTTTCGCTCTCGAAGCGCATCTTGGCGGAACCCAGAGTCAGCTTGACGCCGCCGGTGCGGTCGCTGGCCGCGATCGACACGGCCTTCAGCGCGTCCGCCAGTGCCAGCCTGGGCGCACGGATCGCACGCTCCGAGGTCTCCGGAATGACCTGCTGGTAGGGCGGGAATTGTGCGTCCACGAGCTTCACGCTGAAGGACAGCCCTGCCAGCTGGAAGAAAGCATTCGGACCGCTCTGCACCATCCTGATGCTCGGCGCCGCGTCCTCGCCTTTGCCGCCTTCGGCGCGGGCCTCGTCGCACAGGCGCTTCAGCTCCAGCACGCCTTTGAGCGGAATGAGCATGGTTGCCGTCGCGTGCTTGCCGGGCACCTGGACTTCGATCTTGCTGAGCCGGTGTCCGTCCGTGGTGACCATCCGCACGCGATCGCCATCCCACTCGAACAGCGCGCTGTTCAGGTGCAGTCGTGTCTCGTCGGTCGAGATCGAGAAATACGTCGAGGCGATCAAGCTCGAAAGCATGTCGGCATCGAGCTCGAGCACAGGGGCGCTCTCGTCGGGTTGGGGCAGGCTCGGGAACTCCTCGCCCGGGATCCCGTGCAGCGTGTAGCGGCGGGCGGAATCGAGGGCGCGGATGGTGGTCGCGGCGCCTTCGGTGGTCGAGATGCTGATCTGACCTTCGGGCATCATGCGTACGCGCTCGAACAGATCGCGCGCGCCAACCGCGATCGCGCCGCCCTTGTCCACGTCCGCGTGGATCCTTCCGCTTACGGCAAGCAACAGGTCGGTGGCAGCAAGCTTGAGCCGATCGGGACCATCGACTTCCAGAAGCACGTTTCCGAGCACCGGCATGGTGCTTTTCTTGTCCGCGACGCCCTGGCAGCGGCCCAGGATACGGAGCAGGTCCTTCTTGCTGACAACAACGTGCATTGCATGACCTGTACCCGGTGACGGCGGGCGCCGCTAGGGGCCCTGAGGGGCTCGATTGCTATCTGGCCCACAGGCCGGAAATGGCGGATCGAGCTCTCCGATCAGATCATGGAAATACAAAATACCAGTCGTAGTAGTAGGGCCTGTGGATAGCGGGGAAAAGTCTCCAAGCAGCTGGATTCACAATAAAAAACTATCCAAGCCCCTGGGGATGCGACAAGGTACGCAGGTGTAGGTGTATTGGGTACAACCTTGCACCATGGCCGGCATCCCCTGACCGCACCGATCTCGTCCTCAGCGTTGTCCGGAGCTTATCCCCAGGCTGTGGAGGAACAAATTCCGCCGTCCCTGGACGAGCCCTACCGTCCGACCGCGGCCCGGCGGTTGGGTCGGGGCTTGCTGCCCTTGCGCTCTCTGCCCTTCCCCGATGCCTTGACACCCATGGCTTCGAGACGTGCCAGCGCGTCGAGCAGCGTGCGGCGGGTGCTGTCGTAGGTCCTGGGTCCGACCTGCTCGCGCCGTCGGGCGCGCTCCAGGGCGACGAGCTCCTCGAGCAGGAGCTCGCGCGATTGTTCGATGTCGCGCTCGGCGATCCGCATGGGCGTGGCGCCCTTGGAACGGCCCAGCGCAATGCCGATGCCGACCAGACCGAACACGACGGCGATCACCACCGCGTACCAGCGACCCTCGGGCGGCGTGGGAACGCCTGCCAGGGTGATCGACAGTTGCTTCATCTGCGGCTCGCCCTGCCGGAGCTGGCGGGCAGCGATGAGCACGCGCTGCCCGTTGTTGTTCGTGCCCGGCTGGGCGGTGGGAAATCCGTTGATGCGCAGGCTCATCCCCGGCGCGCTCTCGACGACCATCTGCATCGACGCCAGGTGCGGCGGCATGTCCATGGTGAAGCGCGTCGTCGCGTCGTGATCGTTCGGCACCTGGAAGCGGAAGCCGAGCTGGTGCTGTCCGGGCGAGAAAGTTCCCTCGAGCTCGAGGCCCGAGTCGCCGTCGGCGACGACGCGGGTGTCGCTCATGCTCTTGTCCGCGGTGAAGGCCTTCCAGCCGCGCGGCAGGTCGATGTGGACGTCCTTCGGCACCCAGGTGATGGGGCCGATGTTGAACACCTCGAACATGAACTCGAACTGGAACGCGTCGTCTTTCGGCTGGATGTAGCCAAATCCGCGCATCCCCACCATTGCCGCGCGGATGTCGTCGGTCGAGGGGTAGACGTGCAGCACGACGCGCTGGCCCATCGTCGTCCTCAGCACGAACGGATCGACGGCATACGTCGCACGTCCTTCCGGCACGCTCACGCGGTAGCTGATGCCACTGGCCGCTTCCAGGCCGTCGAACTGGACGTTGCCGTTGGCATTCGTAGTGGCGGTCCTGGAAGCGCGGGTCTCGCCCTCGGCGATGCTCTGCTGCAGGATGCCGAGCTTCACGTTCGTCTTGGGTACCGGGTGGCCGTCCTTGTCCACCACCTGCACCACGATCGTGCCCTTCGGCACCGCCGCATCCGGCTGTGCGATGTCCGGCGGCGCCTGGAAGCCGGATGCCTGGCTCGCCTGCGTGCCCGGCGCGACCATCGGATGACCGGGAGGCAGGTTCTGCGGCGTGTTGTCCTGCGCCGTGTTCGTGTCGTCCTGTGCCGTGTCGTCGGCGGCGGGCGCCGCGGAGGCAGCCGGCGCTGCGGACTCCGCGGGAGTCGCCGGCGCTTTCTTCTCGAGATGGCCGTTGATTGCGGACGCGGTGGGCGATGCAGCGGGTGCCTGCTGCTGGGCCTGGGCCGGTAGCGCGGCCACGAGCAGGAACATTGCCGGGACAACCTTCCACCAGCGGGTCATGTGTCCTCCGGGGAGACCCCGCACTCGGGGCACGCGTCGAGAGATTCGTCGTAGACCGCAGGGCAGGCCGCGCAGAGCTGCTTGCCCTCGGCCGCCATGGCTCCGCCGCAGCCCTTGCAGAAACGGGCGTCGAGGTCATTGCGGGTGTCGCACTTGGCACAGCGGCGCGTGGGCGCGCGCGGGGTCGGAGTGCTCTGCCGGGCGGTTTCCTTGTTTTCCTTCGCGGGCGGTTCCTGCTCGGGTGCGCTCGTGGCTTCCGCTTCAGCGGCTTCGTCCTCGGTCGCGGCTTCCGCTTCAGCCGGCTCCGGCTCCGGCTCCGGCTCCTTGTGCTTCTTCTTCTTTTTCCCGTCCGCGCGCCGCGGCTGCGCCTTGTTGTCGAGATCAGCGCTGGCCAGCCGCTCTTCGAGCATCTTCTCCGCGCGCTCGCGGTTGGGTGCCAGGTTCTGGTCGAGCGAGCGCAGCAGGGCCTTCGCCTCGGCGCGGTAGCGTGCCGTCAGCGAGGCGTAGTCCTCCTCGCTGATCTTGCCCACGCTGTGCTCGTACTCGAGGTCCTTGAGCGCGCGCAGCACCGCGCGCTTCTGCTCTTCTTCGGCGCTGGGTGCGCCCAGGCCCAGCGCTTCGTCCAGCGAGATGGGGCTCTCTCCCGTCAGCCCCTGCAGGCTGTTCCAGAGCAGCGAGATGACCAGCAGCAGCATGCCGCAGGCGAGCACGAGAACCGCGTCCGGCAGTCCCCGCACCGCAGCGGCGATGGCAGCCAGCCCCACGACGAGCGGCACCAGGAGCCAACGGGCAAGTCGGCTCTGCAGCAGTCGTTCGATTCTGTCGCTGGTCGCGCTCTGGCTAGCCGTCGTCTCGTCCGGCATGCTGGTCGTCATCCGATGCGGGCTTTCTCTTGCGCCGTTCGACGCTGACGGCGATGCCAAGCATCGCGCCGAATATGGGTGCTAGTCCCGATCCGAACAAGATCCCCCGTGGAACCTTGCCCCCCCGCATCACCACACTCGGCTGTCCGCGGATCGAGCTGGAAACGTGCTGGTTCGTCGATGCGTACGCGCTCGACGGCGCCGACGCGATCATGACGGCGATCATGATTCCGGTGGCGACGCCGGCCATGCCGCGCACGTACGCCCATGCCCCCACTTCGCGGTAGCCGAGCTCCGGCCAGAGCGAGATCGCCGCGCCGCCGATCATGATCATCACGCCGAACCAGATCCAGTTGGTGAGCGGATTGACGTGCATCTGGAACGTCGCCCGCTTCGTCTGGGGGTTGGCGTTACCCACGACGGTGTAGAGGTCGTCCCGGAAGCCGCGCCTCATGCTGACCTCGGTCGTCGGCTGTTGCGACTTCTTGTAGATGAACTTGGCCGGGTGCAGCATGCCCAGGGACTTGCCATCCCTCGCGACCTCGAGGTCCGCAAAGATCATCCGCTTCGTCTGGTCGACCTCCATGCGCGGACCCTTGTAGGTCACCGTGTACTCGCCGATGGTCGTGCTCTGGCCCGGAAGCAGGCTGGTTTCCTTGTCGATGCGCCAGGAGCGGCCCGTGAAGCCCAGGAACAGCAGCACGATGCCGAAGTGGACGATGTAGCCGCCGTAGCGACGGCGGTTCTTTTCCACCAGCCGCAGGAGCGCCGTCATGACGCCCTCCGACTCGTCGCGCCGGGCCGCGGCCGAGCGTCGCGCGCGGACACCTCGCGCGAACTCCTGCACGATCACCGCTATGTTGAAGCCCGCCAGCGCGACCACGATGAGCGGAGCGATGGAGCCGAGCTTCATGAGGACTGTTCCGACGAACCCGGGGTAGAAGCGGTCGTTCGGCACCCAGGCGGGCAGAGCCAGCGCCTTGCCGAAAGCGATGTGCAGAAGGCCTGCGACGACCATCGCGCCCAACGGGAAGATGAACGCCTTCTTTAGAGCGGACTTGCTCGTCTTGCGCCACCCGAACAGCGGAGCGAGCCCCATCAGCGCGAAGATCAGCAGGCCGATGGGCGCCATCCAGCGGTTGAAGAACGGCGGCCCCACGGTGACCGTCTCCTTCCACAACCACTGGCTGATCTTGGGGAAGAGCGTGGAGCCAAGGATGAACGTGGCGGCTCCGAGCAGCGCCCAGTTGTTGACCACGAACATGGCCTCGCGACTGGACACCGCTTCGATCCGCGCCTGCCTCTTGTTCCGCAGAAGCGGCAGCCTCCAGACGATGAGCCCCGCGCACGCTGCCGCGATGAAGCCCATGAACCAGACGAAGTAGAGGCCGATGCTGCTCTGTGCGAACGCGTGGACGCTGGCGATCAGCCCGGAGCGCGTCAGGAACGTGCCGAGGATCGTCAGGAAGAACGTGATGCAGATGAGCACCACGTTCCACACCTTCAGCATGTTGCGGCGCTCCTGGATCATGGTCGAGTGGATGTAGGCACTGGCCACGAACCACGGCAGACACGCGGCATTCTCCACCGGGTCCCAGGCCCAGTAGCCGCCCCATCCGAGCTCCTCGTAGGCCCAGACCATGCCCAGGCAGTTGCCGATGGTGAGGAAGATCCAGGCAAACAGCATCCACTTGCGGACCGCGTTGATCCACTCGTTGTCCAGCCTTCCCGTGACCAGCGCCGCCATCGCGAACGCGAACGGGATCGAGCAGCCGACGAAACCGGAGTAGAGCGCCGGCGGATGGATGATCATCCAGTAGTTCTGCAGCAGGGGATTCAACCCCTCGCCGTCCACGCGGGCGCCGGCCACGCTGGTGGCGAACGGGTTGGCCGCGAACAGCATGAGGATCGTGAAGAAGCCCACGATCACCATCAGCGTGGCGATCACGTACGGCTGCAGCTCGCGGTAGCGTCCCTTGAGCCAACGCACGCAAGCGGCGATGTACAGGCTCATCAGGAACAGCCACCACAGGATCGACCCGTCCTGCCCGCCCCACAGCGAAGCGAACAGGTAGCCCGTGCTCATCGAGCGGTCGCTGTAGTGGGCGACGTAGCGGATACGGAAGTCGTGCGTGACGAATGCGTACGCCAGCAGCAGCACGCCGAGCGCGACCAGACCGGATGTCGCGTAGGCGCCGCGGCGGGCGGATTCCAGAAGCCGTGGCCGCCCTCTTCCGGCGGCCAGAGCGACGGCGAACGTGTAGGCGGCTACGACGAGGATCGCGTAGAGGATTCCCGTTCCAAGGTCAGGGATTGAGTCCCACATATCGCTCCGGGCAGGTTAGCACCAAGGTCATGGGTTTTCGGACGGCGTCTGACAATCGTCAATTGCCGGGCCACCTACCAGCAGGCTGACGTCGATCGTGGGCGCAGGACCCGCACAAGCGGTTCAGCCCTGCGATACCGTGGTGCCCACGTTTTCGCCCAGGCAGACGCGTTTGATGTTGCCGGGGGTCATCTTGAACACGCGTATGGGCATGCCATTTTCCCGGCAAAGCGCCACCGCCGTCGAGTCCATGACGCCCAGGTGGTCGGCCAGGAAGCGATCGTAGCTGACCCGCTGCAGCATCGTGGCGGTGGCGTCCCGCGCCGGGTCGCGGTCATAGATGCCGTCGACCTTGGTGGCCTTGAACAGACAATCGGCGCGGATTTCCATGGCTCTCAGGGCGGCCGCGGTGTCCGTGGAAAAGTAGGGATTTCCCGTGCCGGCCGCGAAGACGACGATGTGCCCGCGGTCGAGATGGCGCATCGCGCGGCGCCGGATATACGGCTCGGCGACCTGGCGGATCTCGATGGCCGACATGACCCGCGTGGGTACGCCGGAGCGTTCCAGCGCGTCCTGCAGGGCCAGCGAGTTGATGACCGTTGCCAGCATGCCCATGTAATCGCTCTGGGCTCGATCCATGCCCTCGCTGGCGCCACGCAAACCGCGGAAGATGTTGCCGCCACCCACCACGATGCCTATCTGCACACCCGTCGAGTGCACCTCGGCCAGCTCGCTGGCGGTCGACTTCAGCGTCGCGGTGTCGATTCCCGATCCGCCCTCCTTGCCGCACAGCGCTTCGCCGCTCAGCTTGATGACCACGCGCTGGTAGTGGAGGCCCGAGTCTGCGTCTTTTCTCACGGCCGCTGGCTTACCCTCCCGACCCCCTGGCCGCAATGCAAGTAGGCGTCCGCGCCCGGCCGCTGGTTTGGGCCGCGGGCGATCGCCCGCCGGCCTGGCGTGCTCCGGCCGGCCGTAGTATTCCGCCCGCGATGGGCTCCGCGCCGTATCGACGGGAAGAAGCTCCAGGCAGGCCTGGTCGGCTCGCGTGCCGGTTCCTGTGGCTGGCAGTGCTGGTTGCCCTGGCGGGCGTCGGGCTCGGCGGCTGCAACGACAAGGCGCTCGAGAAGAAGACCGGTCCGGCGGCTTCGGCCAGCGCGGCTGGCGGCTTGAGCCCGGAGCTGGCGGCCAAGGTGCTCGCCAAGGTCGACGGGCACGAGATTACCCTCGGCGAGTACGCTGCCACGCTGGATCGAATGGACCAGTTCGAGCGGTTCCGCTACCAGTCGGCAGACCGTCGAAAGCAGCTGCTCGACGAGATGGTCAAGGTGCAGCTGCTCGCGGACGAAGCGCGACGCCGCGGTCTCGACAAGCAGCCCGCCACGCAGGAGCGCATCCGCCAGATCCTGCGCAACGAGCTGCTCAGGCAGGTCCGCGCCGATGTGCCCGCGCCCGCCGACATCCCTATGAAGGAGCTGTCCGCGTACTACGACGCGCATCGTGCCGACTTCCGCGAGCCCGAGCGCCGCCGCGTCGCGCACATCGTGATGAACGACAGCCCGAAGGCCAAGGAGGTCCTGAAGAAGGCGCTCAAGGCGACGGCCGTTGAATGGGGCGAGCTGGTCAAGGAAGACTCGCTCGACACCTCGACGCGTCCCGCAACGGCGTCACCGCTGGAAATGGCGGGCGACCTGGGCATCGTCTCGCCGCCCGGCACCGATCGGGGAGACAACCCGCGCGTCCCCGAGCCCCTGCGTGTTGCGGTGTTCAAGATCGACAAGGTCGGCGGCGTGTACGACCAGCTCGTCAAGGTGCAGGGCAAGGTCCACATCGTGCGCATGACGGGCAAGACGCCGGCGCGCGATCGCACGTTCAAGGAAGCGGAACGGACCATCCGCGTCACGCTGGCCCAGCAGAAGATCCGCGACGCCGAAGCGAAGCTGGAGAAGGAGCTGCGTGCGCGCTATCCGGTGAAGCTCGACGAGGCCGCGCTCGACAAGCTCTCGATCTCCCGGAAGGGACTCCATGCGCCCGACAACGACGGCGGCACTCCGCATCGCTAGCTCCCGGTCGCTCCCGCCCACCGACCCCCCGCCGGAGCCCGCCGATTGGCGCTGGCAGCTCAGAAATGCCGTGCGCAGCGCGGATGGCCTGGCGCGGGTTCTCACGCTGACGGCGGGCGAGCTTGCCGCTGCGCGCGCCGCGGAGCGCGCGGGTTTTCCCATCGCGATCACGCCGTACTACCTGTCGCTCTGCGATCCGCGCGATCCGGACTGTCCCGTCCGCCGCCAGGTCGTGCCGCGCCTGCCCGAAGGCGACGCCGTGCCTGGGGATCTGCGCGACCCCCTCGGCGAGGAGGCGCACGAGGTCGCGCCCGAGCTGATCCAGCGCTACCCCGATCGGGCGCTGCTTCTCGTCACCGATCGCTGCGCGGTCTACTGCCGCTTCTGCACGCGCAGCCGCATGGTCGGCGCCGGCGGCGGCCCCCGCTCGCTCGAGCGACTGGGCCCGGCCTTCGACTACCTGCGCGCGCATCCGGAAGTCCGCGACGTGATCGTCAGCGGCGGAGATCCGCTGGCCATGGCCACCGAACGGCTGGTGCGCGTGATCGCCGCTCTACGAGACATCCCGAGCGTCGAGACGATCCGACTCGCCACGCGCGTGCCGGTGGCGCTGCCGCAGCGGATCACCGCGGAGCTCACGGACGCGTTGAGGGCGTATCACCCGCTGTGGGTGATGACGCACTTCAACCACCCGAAGGAGCTCACGGCCCAGGCGCGCGCGGCGCTCCGCCACCTGGCGGACGCCGGTTTCCCGGTGATGAACCAGAGCGTGCTGCTCCGGGGCGTGAACGACGATGCGCAGCTGCTGGCCGAACTTTTCCGCGGCCTGGTGCGGGAGCGGGCCCGGCCCTACTACCTGCTCATGGCCGACCCCGTGAAAGGCACCGGACATCTCAGAACGCCGCTGGATACCGGCATCCGGATCATGCGGGAGTTGACCGGGCGCTTGAGCGGCATCGCGCTGCCCAAGCTGATCGTCGACACGCCGGGAGGGTTCGGGAAGGTGCCGGTCGGCCCCGACTACGTGGTGGGCCGCTCACCGGGCGTCACGCGTTTTGTCAGTCCGCGCGGCGTGGAAGTCGACTATGTCGACCCGCCGGACGCGCCGCCCCACGGGTGACGCAGCGCCCTCTACGTGCTAGCCGAGGGCGCTATGTCGGCTGAAAAACCGGACCTCTTTGGCGAGCTCGACGCGCTGAACGACAAGGCGCTCGAAGGCGGCGGAAAGGCCCGCATCGACAAGCAGCACGCCGCGGGCAAGCTCACCGCGCGGGAGCGGATCGACCTCCTGCTCGATCCCGGCAGCTTCGTGGAGATGGATCGGTTCGTCACGCATCGTTGCGCCGACTTCGACATGCAGAGCCAGAAAATCCTCGGCGACGGCGTGGTCACCGGCTACGGCAGCATCGACGGGCGCAAGGTGTTCCTGTTCGCGCAGGACTTCACCGTCTTCGGCGGCTCGCTCAGCGCGGCCTACGCCTCGAAGATCTGCAAGGTGATGGACCTGGCGACGAAGGTCGGCGCGCCCGTCATCGGTCTCAACGACTCGGGCGGCGCGCGCATCCAGGAAGGCGTGGAGTCGCTGGCCGGCTACGCCGACATCTTCCTCCGCAACACGCTGTCGAGCGGCGTCGTCCCGCAGATCAGCGCCATCATGGGCCCTTGCGCGGGCGGCGCCGTGTACTCGCCCGCCATTACCGACTTCATCTTCATGGTGGAGGAGAGCAGCTACATGTTCATCACCGGCCCCGACGTGATCAAGACGGTCACGCACGAGGAGGTGACGAAGGAAGAGCTCGGGGGCGCGCTCTCGCACGCTTCGAAGAGCGGCGTGGCCCACTTCACGTCCCACGATGATCGCGAGTGCCTCGCCAAGGTGCGCGAGCTGATGGGCTTTCTGCCCTCGAACAACACCGAGGATCCACCGCGCCGTCAGAGCGACGACCCGGTGGAGCGCGAGGTGCCGGAGCTCGACACGCTGGTGCCGGCAGAGAGCAACAAGCCCTACGACATCAAGAAGGTGGTCACGGCGACTGTCGACGACGGCTACCTGTTCGAGGTGCACGAGCACTACGCGAAGAACATGGTCGTCGGCTTCGCGCGCATCGGCGGGCGTCCCGTCGGCGTCGTAGCCAACCAGCCCGCGTTTCTGGCCGGCGTGCTGGACATCGACGCCAGCGTGAAGGCCGCGCGCTTCGTGCGCTTCTGCGACTGCTTCAACATCCCGATCCTGACCTTCGTGGACGTGCCGGGCTTCCTCCCTGGGGTCGACCAGGAGCACCGCGGGATCATCACGCACGGCGCGAAGCTGCTCTACGCCTTCTGCGAAGCGACGGTGCCGAAGCTCACGGTCATCACGCGAAAGGCGTACGGCGGGGCCTACAACGTCATGAGCTCCAAGCACATCCGCGGCGACGTGAACTTCGCGTTCCCCACGGCCGAGATCGCCGTGATGGGTCCGGACGGCGCGGTCAACATCGTCTACAGGAACCAGATCCGCGACGCCGAGGACAAGGAAGCGTCGCGCAAGGCCTTCGTCGAGGAGTACCGCGCGAAGTTCGCCAACCCCTACAAGGCCGCGGAGCTGGGCTTCATCGACGAGGTCATCTACCCGCGCCAGCTGCGTCGTAGGCTGGGCGTCGCCCTGGAGCTGCTCGAGAGCAAGCGGCTGGGCAATCCGCCGAAGAAGCACGGCAACCTGCCGCTCTGAATCGCCACAGGGGAAAACACGAAGGCCGAAGGGCCGAAGGTTCTTCTGGGGTCGAGCGCTATGCGGCGGATAGCGGCTAATCCAGCGGCTGTCCGGCTGAGAGCGCGACGTCAGCTCGGCCGCGGTTTTGCGCCCGCCGCGCTGACCAGCTTCTCCAGGAGCTCGTAGGGCTGGGCGCCGACGATGCCGCGTTCGTCGGCGATGTACGTCGGCACTCCGGTGACGCCGAGCTCACGCGCGTACGCCCAATCGCGGTCCACCGTCGGCGCGTATTCGTGTTCTTCGAGCGTGCGGCGCGCCTCGTCGGCGGGGAGCCCCAGGTCCGTCGCGATGCGCACCAGCACGTCGGGCTCGCCGACATTTACCGCGTCGACAAAGTACGCGCGGAACAGCGCGTCGTGGATGCCGTGCTTGCCGCGCTCGACGGCCCACGCCGCGAGCTCCTGCGCGAGCCGCGTGTTGTACGTCATGCTCCGGTTGCCATATTCGAGCCCTTCGGCCTCGCAGAGCTCCCTCAGCCGCCGGCTCATGGCCTCGATCTGCGCTTCCCTTCCGCGGAACAGCTCGGCGAGCGAACGCCCTTCGGCCGGCGTGTCCGGATGCAGCGGGAAGTGCCGTACGACGACGTCGATGTCGTAGTTCCGCTGGAGCTTTTCGGTACGGACCGTACCGAGATAGCACCAGGGTCAGGCGTAGTCGGAGAAGACCTCGAGGACGACGGGCTCGGACATGTGTCGAGCGTAATACCGCGTCGCCCGATCGCCAGGGGTCAGCGCACGATCATCAGCACGAGCACAAGCACCGCCAGCCCGACGAGTGCCGCGACCAGCGTGTATCCGCGGCGCATTGCCTCGCGGTCATGGACGTCCAGAGCGCGCAGTCGCAGCTCCGATTCGCGGGCGAGCCGTTCGATGCCCTCGTCCGCGGAGCGGATCTGTGAAAGTACCGCGGAGTCGATAACCAGCGGCGCGCGGGCGGCCAGGACGGCCCGCCCCGCGTCGCCCAGTGCTGCTTCGCGTTCGCGCTCGGCCTGGTGCACGTCGCGGGTCTCGGCGTCCAGCTGCTTTCCGAACTGCTGGTCGAGCGCGCGGCGGCGGCTCTCTACGCCGCGCAGCGCACGCTCGATTTCGCCGAGCTGTCGGCGGGCGGCGGCGAGCTCCGCCTGCGCCGCATCGCGCTCGCTCCGGCGCTGGTCGACTTCCGGCTGGACAGCGCCGGCCTGTTGCTCGATCCCCTGGATGCGCGTCACGTGCTCCGGCGGAAGCTTTGCGCCCGGCCCGGCTGCGTCGAGGGCCTGCCGCGCCGCCTCCTGCGCGTTGCGGAGCTCGATCTGGCTGCGCTTGAGGCGGGCTTCGACCCGGCGGAATGCCTCGTCGCGCTGGTCGTGCTCGGCCTCGAGCTGATCGACGACCTGGCGCTGCGCGTCCGCCTGCTGCTCGAAGCCGGCGCGTTCGGCGTCGAGCTTGGCGAGCTCGGCGCGGTACCTGGCGTCGGTGCTGGCGAGCGCCTGGCTGCGCTCGCGCGCGACCGCATCCAGCTGGCGCACCGGTTCCAGCACGCTCCGCAGACGTTCGTCGGCCTCGAGAGCCGGAGCGACCGCTTCCACCATGCCGCCGAGCAAGCAATCCCTGGCGCGCTCCGCGGCGTCGAGCTCTTCTTCCACGCGGCCGAGCTCGGCGCGCAGCGCGCGCTGGCGGGAGAGCACGCGCCAGGCGTACGCGGGCGTGCCGTACAGCGCGCGAGGCGGCGGGCCGTAGCGCGCGACGCGCTCCAGGTCCGCCGCGTCGATCGAAAGGGCGCTCCGATCCGGAGAGCAACCGCTCGGCCACCGCTCCCCCTCGGGCGAAGCGCCCGCAACGCCGCCCGTCGGGATATCGGCCAGGTCGAGCAGCGCGGCTCCGTCCTGGCGCGGGTCGTCGAAGTCGTCCGCGTCGAATGCGCCGGCGCCGAAGTAGTCCAGATTGCCCGGCGCGGGCGCCGCCGCGGGCGGAGCCGGCGATGCCGGAAAGCCGTCGACCTCGAGAGCATCGAACGGATCGGCCGCCCTATCGGGTTGGGCGGGCCTCTCTACCGGTCGCGCCGGCGGGGACAGATCGAGATCGGGGATGTCGAAGCCCGGGGGAGGCTTGCCGTCGGAAGCATCGGCCATGCTCGATGCTCCAGCCTATCTCAAGCGGGCTCGCGCCTCACGAAGAAGCGGGGTCGGCCGACGCGTGCTCGGCGAGCTCGGCGTGGAACGCGTGGAACACCGAAGCGTGCGGCCAGTCGGGCGCGCCTTCCAGCAGCTTGCGAGCGCTGTCGGGCTGGCCAATGTCGATGTACGCGACGGCTGCAGCGTAGCGCATGGCCCAGTGCACGAGCGGATTCTTGCGGGCGGCCGAGCGAAGCACGCCCACGTCGCCCTGGTGGGCGGTGTGTGCGAACGCGCGCGCCAGAGCGCCTGCGGCCGTCCTGAGCAGCGACACCCGCGCGCGCACGAATGGGCTCGCCGGCGGCAGCGGGAGATCGGCAAGGCGCGCCGCGTTGTCGAGCGCGCGATCGCGGGCGCCCTCGAAAGCATCCGCCAGGACCTCGATGAACAGCCTGTGTTCGAGTGCGGCGTCCCAGGCTGGGCCGCGCGGGGCTCGCGAAAGCGCATTGCGCGCGCGCTCCACCATGCCGTTCGAGACGAGCGCGGTGGCCGTGATGAGCGGCGCCATGGTGTCGCGCTCGGGGATGTCGTCGAGGGCGGGTTGCCACGCGCCCAGCATGGCGTCAACGTCGCCGGACTCGAGCAGACGCCGGACCCGGCGCCGCGCGCGCAGCTGCGGGACGAAGGCCAGTGCCGCGAGCGCCATCAACACCAGCGAGAGCCTGGGCGAGCGCACCGCGAGGTGAACGCCCAGCGCGACCAGGGCCGCGGACGCCACGAAGGGGCCCCACGCCATGGCGCGATCCAGCAGGCCGGGTCGGGAGGGGGGATGCATGCCTGTCCTACCCTGCAAAGCTAGACCAGCGACGGGGGCGCTGCCATGACCGCCGGCGCGGAAATGGCACGGCTCGTCCGGCTTTGACAGAGCGGTTGTCGTGCGTTAAGTCCCCCTCCGAAGGCTCGTTGTGGGCCCGTCGACAGCGCAGCTCGAACCCCGTCAGGCCCGGAAGGGAGCAGCGGTAGAGAAAAGCGGGTGTGACGGGCCCTTTCCCTTCCATCCGCTCAGGACAGAGCGCGCGATCTGGTCAGCATCGCTTCCTGCACCGCAAGCGCTTCGGTGCAGAGCCGCACGCGCTCGGCAACGTCCAGCGCCTCCAGCACGCGCTGGCGCTCGTCGGCGTCGATGATCAGCAAGTGCGCGCATCTGTCCGCGAGCAGCCCCGGCTCGTGCACGCTGGGCAAGTCGATTTCGAAGCTCGCCTCCTGGCGCCTGACGCGCGCGGCGAACCGCGAGGCGGCATAGGCGAGCGCCGCCACGTCGGGGTCCCTTGCCGTGCCGCGCTCGTCGAGCAGCGTGGCGCGCGCGCGGCGATACGGCGACACGAAAGGCAGCTCGTCGAGCTCTGCGCGGGCGCGACCGAGCACCAGGATGTTGTAGCGCCCGTCGGGCAGCTTCTGGTGGTCGATGATCTCCCCGACCCCTGATATCGCCGCGAAGCGCGGGTGTCCGTGCTCGTCCGCCGGAGGGCCTTCGCGGATGAGC
This sequence comes from uncultured delta proteobacterium, assembly GCA_963826085.1. GTDB lineage: Bacteria > Myxococcota_A > Polyangia > Polyangiales > Polyangiaceae > CAWDXG01. The sequence goes on from CAWGVN010000001.1 coordinate 3,189,054, forward strand.
GCGACCGAGAGGCGGCTGTCGCCGGCGAGCACGTCCGCGGTCATCTGCCGGTAGCGGGGCTCGAAGATGTGAAGCGGCATCAGCGTGCCGGGGAAGAGCACCGCGTCGGGCAGCGGGAAGACGGCAAGCTCGAGAGTGCCGCTCATGTCCCGAACATCTCGATGATGCCTCCGTTGTGCGCAAGCGGCGCGTAGAGCGCGTAGTGCACCAGCGTGCTCGCGACGTCCTCGACGCTCATGCGGGGGGTGAAGTCGCTGCCCTGCAGCATGCGCGTATCGACCGAGCCCGGCAGCACCGCCACCGTCATCAGTCCCGAGTCGCTGAGCTCCTCCGCCAGGCTCTTCATGAAGCCCACGAGCCCCCACTTCGTGGCGTTGTAGGCGGCCGAGCGGGCGGTGCCGAGCGTGGAGGAGATGCTGCCGACGTGGACGATGCGCCCCTTGCCGGCCGAGCGCATGGCCGGGAGCAACTCCCGCGTCAGCAGGAATGGCGCGCGCAGGTTCACCTCCAGCTGCTCGTCGAGCTGCTCGAGCGACGTATCTTCCACGCTGGCGCGATGGATGGTCGCGGCGTTGTTGATGAGCGCGTCGGGAGCCGGATAGGCCTCGAGCACCCGGCGGGCAGCGGCCTCTATCTCCTGCGGCGAGCGCAGGTCACAGGCGATGCCTTCGACGCGCACGCCCAGTGCGCGCGCCTCGGATACGGTCCTGTCGTGCCCGGGCGAAGGCCGCCCGAGCAGGGCCAGCTCCACCCCGCGCTCGGCGAGGAGCAGCGCCGTTCGGCGCCCGATGCCGCGGCTGGCGCCAGTGAGCACGGCGCTTTTCATGCGCTGGGCCCGGTCGACCCCGACGCGAGCAGATCAGCGACCGCGCCGGGCGCGGCGAGCGTCCCCGCGCTGGCCACGCTCTCGACCAGCGCGCCGCTCTGGCGCGCGCCCCGTGCGCTCAGGCAACCATGCCTGAGCTCGATACGACACCATGCACCCCGCGCTTCGGCGTGTTGCATCAGCGCCTGCACAACGTTCCGGGCGATCGCTTCCTGCAGCGTCAGCCGGCGGCTGTATGCGTCCACGAGGGATGCGATCGTGCCCAGGCCGAGCAGCCGCGCGCCGGGATGGTAGATGACGGTCGCATGGCCCAGTGCCGGCAGCAGGTGATGCGGGCATAGGGTTGCGATCGCCATGTCGCGTACGGCAACGCGTCCGTGGTCGCCGTCCGCCAGCATGGAGCCGTTCGCGATGAGCTCTGCCACGTCGATCTCGTATCCGGCCAGCAGATCCCCCGCGAACGCGTCCACGACGCGCGCCGGAGTTTCCGCGAGCTCCGGATCGCTCTTGATGTCGTGCCCCAGTGCCGCCAGGAACTGGGCGATGGCGCGCTCGGCGGCCTCTCGATCGATGGGCATTGCTTCTCCGCCGGGTTCTGCGCCTCAGTTGAGGAGCTTCTCGCGGGTTTCCACGGCCAGAGCCCGCCGTCCGGCGTACCCCGCTTCGATCTCGTGGTAGTAGCCCAGCGCCGGCTCGCCGTAGCGCCAGCACAGATACACCAGGCGTCCGTCGATGCGCCCGTAGAAGTCGAGCAGGCCGACTTGCGGGTCCTTGATCAGGACGCCCATGCTCTGCACCGTGCGCCAACCCTCTTCGTAGCGGCCGATCAACTCGCGCAGAGCGGCCTTCATGCGGCGCACCTCGTCGTCATCGTCGGGCTGGGCCTCCAGCGAACGCGGCAGGCTCCCCGTGGCACGTGCCAGCTCGTCGAGGGCCCGTTCGATCTCGCTCTGCTGGGCGAGCTGCCCGCCGACCAGAAGGGACAGCGTTGGAATCAGATCGTCGACTTCCTCGATCGTGAAGATCCGCGGGCTGTCCCGGGTAATGGTCGTCACCGGCTACCTCGCGTCAGCGGTCCATCTGCCACAGCACGGCGGCCGCGTTCGGGATCTCGGCGTCGGCCATGACCTCGCAGGAGCTACAGGCGTCCGGAAAGAGCTCGTCGTCGTTGCAGTTCCTGCACTCTGTCAGGAGCGCGCGGGTGCGGCGGAGCTCGCCCTGCAGGCGCTGCAGGAGCTCGACGCGCTGGCTCATGGCGTCGATCTGCGCGTCGAGCCGATCGACGATGCCGCGCGAGGCGACGGAACCGCTCTTGCTGTTCCGCTTGACCTCGATGACCGACTTGATCTCCTCGAGCGAGAAGCCCGCCGCGCGCAGATCGCTGATGAGCTGGAGCTTGCCCAGCTCCCGTCGGGGGAACAGGCGGTGGCCTCCCTCCGTGCGCTGGACCGGCATGAGCAGGCCGCTTTCTTCATAGAAGCGGACCGTGCGCAGGGTGTTGTTCGACAGGCGAGCCATGTCGCCGGTCGTCAACAAGCCGTCCTTGCGACGCTTGCCGTTTGTCGATTTCTCTGGGTCTGGATGCGACAAAGAGGCTCCCCTAACGGAAGGTAAGATAGCGCATCGGGGGCGGTCAAGCTGGCCTGGAGTCGCAGTGGGCGTCTTTTCCGGCGAATCGGCTCAATCCGGCGAGGCATCGGCTTGTGCATCGGGCGCTGCGGCGTCCCCGGCGTCCCCGGCGTCTGCGGGAGCAGACGCATCGACGGGGGCTTCACACACGAGCTTCCACTGGTTCAGCTCGCACATCGCCGCGATGTTGCGCGACCCGCACACGCCGGTCCGGGTCGACGCCGGCACGTCCGGCAGCGGACAGCGAATGCCGGTCGCACCGCAGTTCGGGATGCCGCCGTCGAGGTGGATCTCCTTGCCGACGATCTGCCCGTTCTGGAGCTGGGCGCAGCTGACGGGGTTGTCGATCGCGCTACCCACGAAAGGCGGCGGCAGCGGATTCTTCGTCGACGAGCAGCCCAGCGCCAACATCGCGGCGACGAGTCCGGTCAAGGCATTGATGGAGCGTTGCATGTTGGGGGCCGGAGCCCGATCAGAAAGCCGGAAACATCGCAATGGCCAGCTTCGTGAGGAAAAAATCCGCGATCAGGATCGTGATCGAAATGACGACGACGGTGCGCGTAGTGCTGTTGCCCACACCCGCGGTTCCGCCGGTCGTGGTCATGCCGAAGTGACAGCCGACCAGGGCGATGATAGCGCCGAAGAACGGCGTCTTGAACATGCCGCTCAGGAAGTCCATCATCGAAACCGTCCCGAGTGCGCTCCTGAAGAAGAACTGCGACGGGATGTTGAACTGGATGTCGGTGATCATCATCGCGCCGCCGAAGCCGAGCACCAGCGCGACGACCGCCAGCACGGGCATCACGATCACCGAAGCCACGAGCCGCGGCCACACCAGTTTCTTCAGCGGATTGGCGCCGAGCGCGCGGATGGCGTCGATCTGCTCGGTAACCGCCATCGAGCCCACTTCGGCCGCCATGCCGGCGCCGATGCGTCCGCCGACGATCACGGCCGTCAGGGTCGGTGCCAGCTCGCGCGCGAAGCTCAGGCCCACGACGCGGCCCGTGTATTCCATGCCGCCGAACTTGCGCAGGCCGAAGGCGAACTGCACGGCCATCACCATGCCGATGAAGACGCTGGTCACGACGACGATACCCAGCGACGCGACGCCCAGCGACTCGAGCTGGTCCACGATGGCGCGCCACTCCAGGGGTCGCCTGAAGCCTTGGCGCAGCGTCCCGAGCGTCATCCGCGTGATCTGTCCAAAGTGATCGAACAGCGCGATCACGTTCCCGCCGACCCGCGACACCACGCCCGGGGGCGGCGGTGGCATCAGGCTCGTCCGGCCCGTCATCGAGATCCTCTGTTCGTCGCGTGTCGACATGTCGCTAGCCGGTCGTGGCAAAGCCTTTGACGAACGCCTCGAACGCCCGAGTGCTCTGTTCAGGGGGATGGACAGCAGCGATGTGGATGAAATCGTAGACGCAGCTGTCCTTCTTGAGCACGTACACGATGAAATGCTTGGGAACGCCGTCCAGCTCCGCGGTGAGCTCGGTACGCATGGCGGCCCTGCCGTCCATCGGCAGGGTCTGTTGGCTGATGATGTCGCGATGCGTGAACATCAAGAACAGATGATGCGTCAGCGCCTGGAGCGGTACGTCGTCGCCGTCCTTGTTGCAGCGCCCGTTGAGCGCGATCGTCGCCTCGGCCGCATCGTCCCGGTACGCGAGAAGCGCGTGCCCGACGTTGATCCGGCGCCAGCCCGAAGGCACGGGGCCCACGCGAAACGCCATGCCGCCTCCCCGGTACTCCTGTCCGTTGAAGCTCGCTCCACCGCAACACGGCAGGAGCAGCGCCAGCACCAGCAGCGCCGGAGCGGCGAGGCCTGATTTCGAGACGGTCATGACTTTCGTCGCCCGGAAACTAGCACGCCCGGGCGCCGGACAAGCGCGGTCCGGGACCCGTGGGAAATCGCGAGCTTCCCGGTCGCGAGCGGCCCGTCCAGGCATTACCCTAGCGGCCTGGCTCGATGATTCCGATCCGTGACATCAATCCGACGCGGACGACGCCGTACGTGAACTACGCGCTGATCGCCGCCAACGTGCTGGTGTGGATCTGGGAGTACGCGCTGATCCAGGCGGGAGCGCCCTGGATCATTGCGGGCTACGGAATGGTGCCCGCCCGGCTGGTGGCGGATCCCGGCGGCGAGGCGTTCACGATCCTGACCAGCATGTTCATGCACGGCGGCTGGGCCCACGTCGGGTTCAACATGCTGTTTCTGTACATCTTCGGCGACAACATCGAGGACGCCGTCGGGCACTTCCGCTACCTCCTGTTCTATCTGGCGGGCGGTCTTGCCGCGGCCCTCGCGCAGATGGCGATCGACCCAGGCAGCCACATTCCGATGGTCGGCGCGTCGGGCGCCATCGCCGGCGTGCTGGGCGCGTATCTGGTGCTGTTCCCCCGCGCGCCGGTCACGGTGGTCAACCCGATCTTCCCGCTCTGGTTCGTGTTCGGTCTGTTCCTCGAGTTTCCTGCGTGGTTGGTTGTCGGCGAGTTCTTCCTGCTCAATCTTTGGGGGGGGCTGAGCGCGCTGGGCGGCGGCGGAGGAGGCGGAGGCGTGGCTTTCTTCGCGCATCTGGGCGGGTTCATCGCAGGTCTGGTCACTATCCGGGCGTGGATGATCGGACGGACGCGGGTTACGCCCAGAAGCTGGGAGGGCTGGCGACCACCTCCGCGGCCGCCTCGAGCCGGGGCGGGCTGGGGTGCGCCGGGCAGCCGCTTCCACGAACCCGGCCAGCACCGCGACCCGTGGTTGCCCTGATCGCTGGCGTTGAAGCCACCATCTCCAATACTGTCCGGCAGGTCGACCATGCCCCCGCTCCGGCTCTACAACACCCTCACGCGCGCCGCGGAACCCTTCGAACCGGCCGAGCCCGGCAAGGCCCGGATCTACTGCTGCGGCCCGACCGTCTACGATGTGCCCCACGCGGGGCACGCGCGCGCGGCGCTCGCTCCCGACATCCTGGTGCGGCATCTGCGCGCGCGCGGCTTCGAGGTCACCTACGTCCGCAACCTCACCGACGTGGACGACAAGATCCTCGCGCGAGCCAAGGAAAACGGCGAGCCGCCGCTGGAGCTCTCGAAGCGCATGACGCTCGTCTATCAGGAACAGATGCGCCTGTGCGGCTGCCTCGATCCCGACGTCGAGCCCCGCGTCAGCGAGCACCTCGAGCAGATCTTCAAGCTGATCGCTCTGCTCATCGAGCACGAGAGCGCCTACGTCGTCGACATGCCGGGCGGCACGAAGGACGTGTATTTCTCGGTTCGCAGCTTTCCCGACTACGGCAAGCTCTCGCGAAGGAAGATCGACGACCTCATGGTCGGCGCGCGCGTAGAAAAGGGCGAGAGCAAGCGCGACCCTCTCGACTTTGCCCTGTGGAAGGGCGCTGCCGAGGACGAGTGGGGCTGGGATAGCCCCTGGGGCCGCGGGCGTCCGGGCTGGCACATCGAGTGCTCCGCGATGAGCACGCACTACCTGGGCCACGGCTTCGACATCCACATCGGCGGCATGGATCTGATCTTCCCGCACCACGAGAACGAGATCGCGCAGAGCGAAGCGGCCGTCCCAGGCAAGGGGCCGATGGCGCACTGCTGGATGCACAACGGCTTCGTCAGCATCGACAAGGAGAAGATGAGCAAATCGCTCGGCAACTTCGTGACGGTGCAGGACGTGCTGGACCGCAACGATCCGGAGGGTTTCCGCTGGTTTTTGCTCGGCGTGCACTACCGGGGCCCGGTGCAGTTCGACACGGAGAAGCTCGAGGACGGGCGCGTGGTCTTCCCGGGCGTGGACGAGGCCGAACGACGCGTGGACTACATGTACGCAACACGCGCTCGCCTGGACGAGCTCGTCCAGCGAGGCGTGACCGCTCCGTCCAGGCTGCCGCCGGAAGCTGCCAAGCTCAGGGACGCCGTGCACGAGGCGGGCGAAGCCGGTCGAGCCGGCCTGGACGACGACCTGAACACGCCGGTCGCACTGGCGTCGCTCGGCGAGATGGCCCGCCTCGGCAACGAGCTCTGCGACCTCGCTCACAAGCGCAGGAAGGACGTTGCGTTCGTGGGCGCCGCGGCGGTGGCCGGGCGCAGCATCCAGCTCGACATCGACAAGCTCGCCGACGAGCTGGGCCTGCTCCAGGCCGAGCCCGACGACTACGCCGAGCGCACGCGCGAGCGACGCCTCGCGCTGCGCGGGCTCACGGTCGAGGCCATCGACGAGAAGGTCGCCGCGCGCACGGCGGCGCGCAAGGCGAAGGACTTCGCCCGCTCGGACGAGCTGCGCGACGAGCTCGCCGCTCTCGGCATCAACCTCCGCGACACCCCCGACGGCACCGACTGGACCATCGACGTCTAGGGCCGGCGGTGTAGCGCCGCCGCCGCGCGTGCAGCGGCTGCCAGGACCCCCGACCCTGGCTACACGCCTATGAACAGCCGGTGGGCGAAGTTGCGCTCGAGCTTGGCGCGGAGAACCTTGTCGGCGGCCGTTTCGATGTCGTACTCGACGCGCTTGAACTCGAAAGACTTCGCCTCGGTGTCGAAGACCGTGTAGCTCGCGCGGTTGTCGTAGTCGCGCGGCTGGCCGACGGATCCGACGCTGCAGATGTACTTCTTGTCGGGCGCGAGCTCGAAGTCCACCGGCGGCAACTCCTCCACTCCGGTCGGCGTGAGCGCGAACACCTTGCACAGATGCGAATGGCCGATCAACGTCAGGTGGCCTAGCTCGTCGTACATGGGCAGGCATTCGCGCGCCTGCTCGGGCGCGAAGATGTATTCGAATTCCTCCAGCCGTACCGGCGACCCGTGGCACAGGTTCAGCTCGTGCTGGTCGAGCCGCACCTGGTACGGCAGGCTCCTCAGCCACTGCATGTTTTCCGTGGAGAGCAGCTGCGCGTGCGTGTCCAGCGCGTGCCGGGCGGCCTCGTAGTAGTACGAGTAGTCCATGCGCCCCGCGACCGCGGCGTCATGGTTGCCCAGGATGCAGGCCTCGGTGTGCTCGCGGATCAGGTTCGCGCACTCGTTGGGCGAACCGCCATAGCCCACGGTATCGCCGAGGCAGTAGTACTCGTCGATGTCCTCCGCCTTGTACGCCTCGAGCACTGCGCTGAGTGCTTCGTAGTTGGCGTGGATATCGCTCAGGATCCCGAGACGCATCTGGAGAATGCGAACAATAACACGGCCCCGGGCCAAGTGACGGAACGTGATCTACCGGGAGCGTTTTCCTGGCCGCCCCCGGCTCGGGCTTTTCGCCGCGCGGCCCAAATCACGGCATATCCCGCCGGATCGGGCGTCGTCGAGCGTACCGTATTACGCTCCCGCCGTGTCCGGGGACGAGCTTGAAACGGGTGGCCTCGAAGCGGAGCCGGAGGCGCCGCCCCCCGGGATCGCCGAGCTTTGCCAGGCCTGCTCTGACTACGTGACCCGCGCCACGGGAGTTTCGCCCGACTTCACGCCGGAGACGCTGCCGCTCGTCGACCACTACCTCGGCATGGTGCGCGAGAGCACAGAGGAGCGGCCGGAGCTGCTGCCTCTGCTCGCGCGCGCGGTCGGCGCCTACTTCGGCGAAGTGGTGCGCCGACTCCTGCCGTCGTTCTGGATTATCCCCTCCGCCGATGCGCACGAGTGGCGCCTGTGCGCGGTTCCCGTGTTCCTGTCGCTCAATCCGGTCGGTGTTGCATACGACGCGCTGCACGGAACGAGCGAGCACGACGGTCCGTCGTCCCAGCTCAGGCTCGCACCGGAAGAGCGGGAGGTCGTCGATCGGCGCATCGCCGAGCTGCCGCCCGTCAGTGAAGCGGAGTACTTCCTGCTTTCGACCCGCATCGAGGTGATCGAGATCGCCGCCGAAGCCTTGCGCGCACAGATGCTGGAAGGCGGCAGCGCCGGTGTCGAGTTCGACGAGAGCGACTACGCCGAGGGTCCGCAGCGTCTCTCGTGATCCCTATTTGCGGCTTGCGCCGGCGTCTTCCTGGCCGCCGAGCTCGACGCTGGCGGGCAGGTCGACGGTGCGCGGCCGTTCGACCTCCGCGCCCAGGAAATCGCGCCAGCCGAAGCTGTAGCGACCGTCGGGAGCACCCACGATGTACTGCTGCGACCGTGGCCGCACCCACGCGACCGGGATGCCGTCGAGCAGCACGTAGCGCAGCGTGTCGGTGTGGTTTTCCGCCATGATCCCTTCGCCCGGCGCGCCCTTCGCTGGGTGGGCGTTCTTGACGGGATGCGTGCGCAGCCCTGCGAGATCGCGCTTCGACAGGAAGACGCCCGACGGCTGCGGCGGCAGCTCGCCAGGCTTGAACATCGCGCCGACGGGCGGAACGAAGATCTCGCCGATCGGCAAATCCTGCCGGCGCGTGAGCGAGCTCACCTCGAAGCCGATCTGTCCGCCGTCCGGCCAGATGAAGTTTGCGGCCATCGGCACCATCTCCGGTTCGCACGCCGGCGAGCTCGGCTGGATTGCGACAAGCTCGACCAGGAGCCGGCAGAGCAGCTCGCCGCCCGAGCCCGTCCCGACCACGCGCGCCTGCTCGAGCTGGAGCTTCCCGGTTGGACTCGTGAGCTCTACCTTGTTGGTGTCGAAGCCGAGCAGCTTGCCCTTTCCGCGGCGCTTCAGCTTTCCGGCCACGAGCGGCACGACGTCGGCGCGCCGTTCGGCGAACGTGGCGCGCAGCGCTCCCGGCTCGAGCACCCGGTACGCCTGCCCGTTGGGCCAGACAAGGATGTTCCCGTAGTGGTCGCGGCGCGCGCGGATCTCGCTGTTTTCCGGCAGCGGAAACGCCACCGAGGTGAACGCCAGACGCATGCGTCCGGCGAGCGCCAGGTCAATCGTGACGGTCAGCGCGGTCTTTTCCGTCGCACGCTTCTCGCCGTCCTTGTCGAGCTCCGGCACTGATGCGGGCGCGGGCAGATCGGACCACTTCCAGCTGGCTTGCAGCGTGACGCCGATTCCGTCGCGCTGCGTGAGCGTGTCGCGCGACAGGGGGTCGTCGCCCCTGAACGCGCGCGGTGGCGGCGGGCCTGCGTCGGGCAGGATAAGTCGGCCTGCGGAGTCCGCCGGGATGCCCACCCTGCCTCCGTCGAGGCCGAGGGCCCGTGCCTTCTGGATCAGCTCCGCACCCGATGCCAGCGGGGCGGGCAGGATACTGGCGTTCGGGCTGGGCTCGTTCGGCGTGTCCTTCTGGGTGGGCGCCTTCTTGTGCGCCCGGCAACCGAGCGCGGTGAACGCCGGCATCAGCGCGAGCAGCACTCCCGCGACGGTGACGGGCTTCTGGCTGCGGCGTGTCATCTCAAACCGGGAGGAGGAAATCCTCGATCACATGGACGTCCGGACGCGGGTCGGGGGCGCCCGGCAGGTGCTGGGTGTCGAGCAGGAAGGCCTCGATGTCCGGAAAGACCGCTTTGAAGATGTTGCAGTTGCCCGGCTCGTTGTCGAATGTCGCAACCAGGTGCCCGCTGCGGCGGAGCGCCGGCATGTAGTCGCGCTTGAACTCGTCGTCGCCGAGCTGGGCGTTCGGTTTGAGCACCAGCTGCGTTCCCGGCACGCCGATGGGGAATCCGCGATCGCGCAGGCTGGCGAGGCTCCCCAGAGCCATGTTGGGCAGGTCTCGCCCGGTGAAGTACACGAGCGTAGCGCCTGCCTCGTAGCACTTTTCTGCGAACTCGACCGCGCCGTCCACGGGTTGATCGTGCAGCAGGAAGTCGTCGGTAAAGAAGCGTTCTTTCCAGAAATCCAGCGCCTCGCCCAGCAGCCGCTCGTCGCGCACTCCGAGCGCGCGCAGGTTGTCCTCGAACAGATACGCCAGGGTCTCCGAGTCCGCGTCCCGCAGGAGCTCCGCTTCCTGGGGATTGGTGCCTTCCCAGCGCGCCGCCAGCTCGTGCATGATCGCTACGCTGCGCGGTCTGTTGTCGAGCAGGGTTCCGTCCAGGTCGAAGACGATCAGCTGCGGAAACCTGTCAGCTTCGTCGGCGACCCGCTGGATGACGCTCGACAGCAGCTCTGCCTGGCGCTTGCGCGGAAGTCGGGGGTGCTTGTGGCGGTGCGGTACGTCCATCTTCGGGATCACGGTCGACCGGCGAGCGACCGAGCCTCCGATCTACCACGCCATGGGGGCCCACCGGGAGGACTACCGCTCGGGCCGAGGATGCGCGCGGCCGATCAGGTCGGTGACGGAAAGCTCGCGCTGCTCGCAGTATTCGCGGATCCCGCTTGCCACGTGCAGCGCGGCGCAAGGGTCGGAAAAGCTCGCAGTGCCGACCTGCACGGCCGTGGCGCCCGCCAGCAGGAACTCGAGCGCGTCGCGCGCGGTGGAGATGCCGCCGATGCCGATGACGGGAATGGATACGGCTTCCACCAGCTCCCACACGATGCGCAGCGCGATGGGCCTGAGCCCGGGGCCGCTGAAGCCCCCGGTGCGGTTGGCCAGGCGCGGCTTCATGGCGACCGTGTCGATCGACATGCCGCGGATGGTGTTGATCGCCGTGAGCGCGTCGGCGCCGGCGCCTTCGCAGGCCCGCGCCACCTCCGCGATGTCGCCTGCTTCCGGGCTCATCTTCACCCACACCGGCAGCTTGGTAGCGGCGCGCACCGCCGCCGTGACCTGCGAGGCGAGCGACGGGTCGCGTCCGAACTCGATGCCTCCGTGCGTTACGTTCGGGCAGGACACGTTCAGCTCGATGGCGTGCACGCCCTGTTCGCCGTCGAGCCGTTCGGTGATGCGCACGAAGTCCTCGACGGTGCTCGCGAAGATGTTGGCGACCACCGTGACCCGGCGCTCGCGCAGCACGGGCAGCTTCTCGGTGCAGAAGTTCTCCACCCCCACGTTTGCCAGCCCAATCGCGTTGAGCATGCCGGCCGGCGTTTCGCAGATGCGCTCCGGCGGATTGCCCGGGCGCGGATGCAGGCTGAGCCCCTTCGTGCAGATGCCACCCAGCAGCGCCACGTCGAAGAAGTCGTCGTACTCCAGCCCATAGCCGAAGGTGCCCGACGCGGTCAGTACGGGGTTGTCGAGCTCCAGCGAGCCGATGCGCACGGCCTGGGAGGTCATGGCTGTTTCCCGCTCCCGCGCGGGGCGTGGTCGCCGGAGCTCCAGTCCACGCGACGGGCGTCGACGCATGGACCCTGAGTGCAGGCGTACAGGTAGCCGCCGTCCGTGACCGGGACGGGGCAGCCCAGGCACACGCCGTAACCGCAGGCCATCGGCGTTTCCAGCGACGCTTCGCAGGGGACGCTGCGTGCGGCGCAGATCCCGGCAACCGCCGCCATCATGCGGTCCGGGCCGCACGTGAACACGTCCATGTCGCTCTCGAGCACCTGCTCGAGCAGGGCCGTGACTCGGCCGCGAGTGCCGCGCGAGCCGTCCTCGGTGCAGATCGAGAGCTCGCTCACGTCGTCGAGCTCGTCGTAGAGCGGCAGGTCGCGCTCGGTGCGCCCGCCGTACAGGCAGATCGGGCGCTGTCCGCGGCGTGCCAGCTCGCGCGCCAGGAACAACAGCGGCGCGACGCCCACGCCGCCCGCGACCAGCAGCGGGCGCCTTCCGGCTTCTGGCGCGCGCCAGCAGTTGCCGAGCGGGCCGAGCAGCGAGAAAGGTTCGCCCGGCACGGAACGCGCCATGCGGATCGTTCCTTCGCCCACCACCTTGATCAGGATCGAGGGCGTCGTGCCGGCGGTCAGGTAGCTCATCGGCCTCGGCAGGAGCGGAGACTCGCCCCACTCGGCGCCGCGCACCATCGCGAACTGCCCTGCGCGTGCGTCGACGCCTTCGGGCACGTCGAAGGTGAGCACGTGATACGCGTCGCCGATGCTCTCGCGCCGGAGCAACGGCGCGGTGATCAGACGGCGCGGCGCCAGCGGTCGGGGGCTGTTTCCCGGGTCAGGGTGCACGCAATCCGGGGTTTTGGCAGGATCAGGCTCCGCGATCCAGCACGATCTCGTCCCGTGCCGGAAGCAGCTGGCCCGTCTCCGGGTCGATCGCGAGCACCATCTCCACGGCGTCCTCGGAGTTGTCCGAGTAGTACGCGCGCCGGAGCCCGATCGCGGAAAAGCCGTGGGTCCGGTACAAGCTGATGGCGGCGCGGTTGGAGCGGCGTACTTCCAGCAGCACCAGTCGCCGTCGCTCTTCCTGCGCCGTCTCGACCAGCGTTGTCATCAACGCGTGAGCGACGCCGCGTCGCCGGCGCTCGGGATGCGTGGCGACGTTGATCACGTGCAGCTCGTCCGCCACCGTCCACGCCAGCAGGAAGCCGGCGGCCGGTTCCCTCGGAGCGAGCCGACCGACCCAGATGCGCGCGAAGCGCCGATCGATTTCGGCCCGCACGTCCAGCTCCACGCTGGACAGTCGGGCGATCGTGGCGACCGTTTCGCAGTCGGACGGGAGTATGGGACCGACGAGCATCGCAGCTGGACCGGGAAGGCTAACGCGCGCAAGGCGGGCGGCAAGCGCTTTCGTCTGGCGGGCAACGACGGCTCAGGCGGCTGTCAGGCCGCTGTCAGGCTATTTGCGACCAGGCGCGTGCTGCTAGCAGCGCGGCGTCGAGCGCGAGCCGGAGCGAGCCGTCTCCGCGCAGGACCGCGCCCGTGTAGGGACCGGCGGCAGTGATCAACGGAGGCACCGGGCGCACGCTGACTTCCTCGATGTCGCTTGCCTGGTCGACTCCGATCGAGATCGGTTGAACGCCGTGGATCAAGAGCTCCAGCGCCAGCTTCGGCGGCGACCCATCCGGCAGGCCGAGGCAGGCGGAGAGCGGCACGTGGCGCATCGCCCGCGCCAGCCCGAGCCGTCCGGTGAATCCGACCGGCAAGGCGAAGCGCTGATCGCCGGCATCCAGCCACAGCACTTCAACCATGCCGCGTTCGCTCGGCACCTCGATGGTCGCGGAAAGGCCGCCGCCAATCCGCCCGGCCAGGCGGATCGCGCCCCCCATGCGGCGGATCGTATCCTGGGCGAGATCCAGCCCGACGCCCCGTCCCGCGAGCAGATCGGCGGCGTCGCGCGTCGTCAGGCCCGGCAAAAACAGCAGCGAAAACAGCTCGTCCTCGTGCGCACTTTCTGCTGCTTCGCGGGTGATCGCGCCGGACTCCACGGCGAGCTCGCGGATGCGCGCCACGTCGACGCCGCGACCGTCGTCGCTCACGACGATCCTGAGCCAGTCACCGATCCGCTCGGCGTGCAGCGTGATGCTGCCGACCTTCGGTTTTCCGCTTTGCTCGCGCGTTTCTGGCGATTCGATCCCGTGCGCGACGGCATTGCGGGCAAGCTGCATCATCGGGTCGAGCAGGCGCTCCGCCACCCTGCGATCGATGGGCAGATCTGCGCCGCTGCTGTGGATCTCGACCAGATGCCCTTCTCGCGCTGCCAGCCGATCGATGCCGTGGGCCACGTGATCGAACAACCAGCGGACGGACGTGCGCCTGAGGCTCGAGACGGCGGCGCGCATCTCGAGTACCCGGCCGTGCAGTACTTCGGCGTTGCGGCGGCAGACCATGCCGTTGCGGTCGGCGCTGTCCGCCGCCCCGCCGAGCGTCTGCGTCGCGGTCTCGATGTGTGCGAGTGCCGCCGCCGGTGCGCCCCACGGCCGCGGCGGACCGATGAGCCTGAGCGCTTCCAGCAGGCTGGCCCGCAGCTCGCGCAGGCGCGCTGCTATCTGCCGCACCGATTCGGCCGTGCCGCCCAGCTCGTCGTGCACCAGGTCGATGCGTTCCAGACGCTCGAGAAAGCGATCGGCGGTGCTCGAGGATATGTGCAACAGGTCCTCGTCCTCCAGCTCGTCGTCGGACACAGGACGGCTGGGTGGAGGCGCGCTGGGTGGAGGCCGGGTCGGCGAGGAGGGCGGTCTGGCGCTCGGTGGCGTCTGGTGGCCGGCGAGCGCGCGCAACGTTGCCAGCGCGTGGGCGGGGCGTTCGAGCAGGAGCGCGATGAGCGCTCGATGCCGTGCCAGGTCCACGAGCGCGTCGTTCGGCGGCTGTTTTTCGCGGAGCGTTCTCTTCAGTCGCGCCTCCAGCCCGTGGCAGTACCAGGCCGTGGTGTCGTCGCCGACGGCGCCGGCCGCGCCCTTCATGCTGTGGACGCTGCGATAGGCTCGTTCGATTGCTCCCGCCGCGTCGCCGGCGCTGGAGAGCGCTTCGTCCAGCTCGCCCAGACGATCGCGCATCGCAGCGAGATACTCGGCCCGGTAGGCGGGCGCGATACGGGACGGCTCGAGCATCGGCGGCGGCTCGGGCCAGGAACGTCCCGAAAGCATCCTGCCCCGCCTCGAGTCGCGGCAGCACCTTTGCGAACAGCGCCAAGGCGTCGGCCGCCGCGCTGTGATCCCCCGCGCGCATGCGGGCGCCGAGTTGGGCAATGACCAGTGCGAGCTCTTCAAAGCCGGCCATGGCCGCCGAGCCCTTCAGCGAGTGGAACGCCGCGCGGACCTCGTTCTCGTCCGGCGGATCTGCCGCGAGCGTGGGCATGCGCCGCTCGATCTCCTTGGCGAGCAGCTCGGACAGATTCGTATCGTGGGCCACGCCGGACGCGCTCCCCGGACGCTACGCGTCACCCGTGTGCGCGCGGCCTCCCTGGTCCAGATCGCGCAGCAGCTTCAGGAGCGGCTTGATGGTCGGGGCGAGCGCGCGCCACATCAACCCGCGCTGCGAACGTCCCGACAGCGTCGACAGCGCGTCGAGCAGACCCCGCGCGTGCTCGGCCGCCGACGAGATGGCGCGCGCGATCTGGGGATCCGCGCCGGTGCTGCGCGAGAGCCCCTCGCCCAGCTTCGACAGTGCGGTGTTGGTCTCCCGAAGCGCTGCCTGCGAGCGCAACAGCTCCTCGGCGAGGTTGCCGGCACGCTGGCCTGCGTGCTCCACCTGTTCCTGCAGTTTGTCCCGTTCTCGGTCGACCTGGGCGAGCAGCGCCAAGTGCTCCTCGAGCGCCTCGAGTCCGCGCGAGACCAGAGCGCGCATCTCGTCGGCGATCGCGACCATCGCCTTGCCTGCCGGCTCGCCCAGCCGCGAGCCTTCCAGCCCGGCGTTGAGCGCGATGAGCTTGGCGCGCTCCAGCGATTCGCGGACCTGCTCTGCCGTCGCTCTGAGGTCGCGCCCGCGCGCGACCAGCAGCCGCGCGTGGTCCGACGCCGCATCGAGCGCGCCGCGCTGCTGCGCCGCCGTCGCGCCGGCGGCCTGGCACATGCTGGTGGCGGACTGTGCCGAACGCGTCGCCGAGTCGTGGGTGCTCACGAGCAGCGCGCCGTCGAAGCTGCTCTGGCTGCGCGGCGGTCGCGTCGTTTCCATGCGATCGAGCAACGCCTGGTAGAACCGATCGGTGAGGCTCATGGGCCGCGGGTCCTCGTGACCTGTCGCGCCGACCACATCTCCAGCTCGGCTTTGACCAATGCGCCCTTCACATCGAGCCCCGATACCAGCTTTCCGTCGACCCGGACCTGCTCGCCTTCCAGCGGGTAGTAGCCCGAACCGCGCACGGAAAGGCCGGACAGGGCCAGCGTCTCGCCCTCCACCTCGCACAGCAGCAGCTCTTCGCGGCGTGGTCCCACGTCGATGACCGTCACCACGCGCCCGGCGATCAGCGCCATGCCGAGGGACGTGCCCGGCACGCGCGTGACGACCGGCCGCTCGACGATGCTTCCCGCCACATCCGCCGGCACGAAATAGAGCTCTTCGCCCAGGCTGACGAGCACGCCCGCCGCTTCGGGCATCAGGCAGCCTTGCGCCGTACCAGGCGCGAGTTGAGGAACTGGTAGAGGATCTTGCACAGCTCGAACGAGCTGCCGTCCATCTCGTCGACAATCTCGCGCACCGTGCGCTCTCCGTCGATGGCTTCGAGAACGGCGTGCTCCTGCTTGGTGAGCTTGGACTCGTCGCCGATCCGCTCGATTGCCACCTGGTCGCGGTAGAGCACCTCGTCGAAGTCGAACGTGCCTTCGATGAGACGCCACTCGTCCACGCGCCGGAAGCCTTCCATGACGAGCGCACCGGTCGCGAGCCCCAGTCGGGCCTCGGTCGGGGCTTCGTTCTCCGGGTCGACGCTGAACGCGAAGCGTCCGGTCTTCCAGCGCACCACCTCGTAGACCAGCTCCGAGGTCTGGCGCATCAGCGCGTGCTGGAGCTGCTCCTCCGTGACCAGCCCGAGCGACTGCAACGACTCGCCGAGCATCTTGCCGGTTTCCTTGTTGCTCTCGAGCACGGACTGGAGGTCCTCGCGGGAGACGGCGCCGTCCTCGACCAGGTAGCGGCCCATCAGGAATTCGTCGCGGAGGCCGCTGGAAGTGGCGAAGTCGACGTTGCCCTCGCGCACGTAGAGCGTGATGTGCTTGCGCCGGGAGTTGATGGTGAGTGCGCCCGTCTGCCGCTGCAGATGCAACAGCTGGAGGATTTCCGCGATCGAGATGACGGCGATGTCGCCGGCCAACACGTCGCTCTTCTTGGTGGTCTCGTTGAAGGACTCCACGAGCGGAGCGAGCTCGCGCAGGGTGTTCTCGCTCAGGGCGTGCTGGATGGTGTCGGAGATCTTCCTACCGGCGTGATCCGGTATTTCGGCCAGCTTCACGAGCTCGGGGGTCAAGAGCTTGATCAGCGTCTGACCGACCTCCATCACCGCGCGCACGCGCTTGAACGCGGGGTCGCCGGTCAGGCTGACCGAGCTCGGCCGCATGCTGTCGGCGAGGGTGTCCTCGTCCGGCATCGCCTCCGCATCGGGAACGGGGCGCGCGCGGCCCTCTTCCTGCCGCTTCAGCGCACCCTCGACGACCGCGATCAAACCGCGCGCATCGAACGGCTTGGTGATGGCATCGATGGCGCCCGTCTGCTGGACGAACTGCCCGCGTATCTTGTCGCCCTTGGCGCTCATCAGCACCACGGGGACGTTCTTCAGCTGCTCCTTGGCGCGCAGCTCGCGGCAGAACTGGTAGCCGTTCATGCGCGGCATCACGAAGTCGAGCAGCACGAGATCGATCTTCTCGTCGTTGCCGAGCAGCTCGAGCGCGTGCTGTCCGTCTTCGGCGGTCAGGGCTTCGTACGAACGCGTCTCGAGAATCGCCGCGACCACCTTTCGGATCGTGGAGCTGTCGTCGACGACGAGGATGCGCGCGCCCATGGGGGCGAAGATCGTGCCGGCTGAGAGAAACCCCCGTCAAGTCGCCGGCTTACCCGGCGGTTGGAGGGGAGCATGCGTTCAGCGACTGAAGCGGCCTTTCAGCCGCTTCCAAGGCTCTTGATGTTGAGCTCCGCCAACTGCTCCGGGCTCACCGGACCGGGGGCATCACTCATCAGATCCGTGCCTTTCTGCGTCTTCGGGAAGGCGATCACGTCGCGGATGCTGTCCGTGCCGGCGAGCAGCATGGCGATGCGGTCCATGCCCAGGGCGATGCCGCCGTGCGGCGGGGCGCCGTAGCGCAGCGCCGAGAGCAGGAAGCCGAATTTCTCCTGGGCCTCCTCGTCGGAGATGCCCAGCACCGAGAACACGCGCTTCTGCACTTCCGGATCATGCAGACGGATCGAGCCGCCGGCGATCTCGAAGCCGTTCAGCACCAGGTCGTAGCGGTAGCAGAGCACCTTGCCCGGATCCTGTTCGAGCAGCTCGACGTGCTCGTCGTGCGGGCGCGTGAACGCGTGGTGCGCCGCGACCCAGCGCTTGTTGTCCTCGTCGTGCTCGAACAGCGGCGGATCGACCACCCACAGGAAGTTGAAGTCGCCGCCGTGGCCGACCTCGGGGATCAGCCCGAGCTTCTTGCCGAGCTCGACGCGCAGGTTGGCGAGCACCGTGTGCACCAGCGAGGCGCGCCCGAACTGGAACAGGATCAGGTCGCCTTCGCTGGCGCCGGTGGCCAGGTTGACTGCCGTGCGCAGCTCCGGCGTGATGGTCTTGGCGAGCGGCGACTGCGTCCAGGTGCCGTCCGCGGCGACCTTGGCGCGGGCCAGCCCGGCGGCGCCCATGCCCTTGGCGACCTTTTCCAGCTTGTCGCCGTCCGCGCGCGACAGGTTGGCGCTCTTCGGCACCACCATCGCCTTGACGATCTCGGTCGGCAGGTCGCGACGATAGGCGCCGCTCTTGAACTTCTCCGCGATCGGCTCCCAGAACGGCACGGCGCCGCCCGAGTGCTCCACGACAAGGTCCGTGAGGTCGACGTGCGGCATGCCGAACCTGAGGTCGGGCTTGTCGTTGCCGTAGAGCCCCATCGACTCGTCGAACTTCAAGCGCGGGAAGTGCCCGTCCGGGTACCGCTCCGCCAGATCCACGCCCAGCGCCGCCTTCCAGATCGCGAAGATCAGCCCTTCTACCAGGCCGAAAACCTCGTCCTGGTTCACGAAGCTGAGCTCGATGTCGATCTGCGTGAACTCGGGCTGCCGATCGATGCGCAGATCCTCGTCGCGGAAGCAGCGCACGATCTGGAAGTAGCGGTCGAAGCCCGCGACCATGAACAGCTGCTTGAACAGCTGCGGGCTCTCTGCCAGCGCGTAGAACTTCCCGGGGCTGAGCCGCGCGGGGACCAGGAAGTTCCGCGCGCCGCCGGGCGTGTACTTCACCAGGAACGGCGTCTCGATCTCGAGGCAGCCCTGCCCTGCGAGGTAGTTCCGCGTGGCCTGGTTCACGTTGTGGCGCATGCGCAGCGCCTGCTGCAGCGGCGCGCGCCGGAGGTCGATGTAGCGGTGCGCCAGGCGGATCTCTTCGCGGGTGTCCAGCTTGTCGGCGATCTCGAACGGCGGCGTGTCGGCGCGGTTGAACACCGTGGCTTCCAGCACCTCGACCTCGACCGCTCCCGTCGCGAGGTTCGGGTTCGTGGCGCTGACCATCTTGTTCTCTTTCTTGCTCCACTGCTCGCCGCGGGAGCGCACCCGCCCGCGGATGCCGAGCACCCACTCGCCGCGCACCGCCTCGGCCAGCTGGTGCGCCTCGGCAGAGATGTCCGGGTCGAACACGATCTGGGTCAGCCCCTCGCGATCGCGCAGGTCCACGAAGATGAGCGAGCCGTGGTCGCGGCGGTTGTGCACCCAGCCGAACAGCACCACCTCGGCGCCGATGTCGTCGGCGCGCAGCGCGCCGCAGTCGTCGGTTCTCTTCAGCTCGTCGATGAAACGGGCCACGGGGCTCCTTGTCGGGGGAACAGGAAAAGGGAGCACCGCATCTAGCGCGAGGGGGCCGGGCATTCAATGACGGCGGTTGCCGGGTGGGGCGGTGCATTGGCCGGAAATTGGCCCAGAATCCGCGGACATGGCACGGCTGAGCGCGTGCAGCACGCCTCCCGCGACCGGGCCCTGCCCTCGCAGCGTCACTGGCTCGACCCGGTGTGCGCGTGGCTTTCGCTCGGCGTCCCGCTGATCGTCACGGCGCTGCGGGCAAGCCCCGCCACCCAGTGGCGCGACGACCTGTCGGTGGTGCGCGGCCTCGGCATCGTGCCTGTCGGCGGCGAGGGCACCCTCTCCAGCCTCCTGATGCAGCTGTTCTCGCTGCTGCCCGTCGGAGGCCGACTGCTGCGCGCCTCGCTGGTGAGCGCGGTCGGCGTGGCGCTGTCGGCGCGGCTCGCCTACGCCCTCTGCCGCCGTCTGCTCGATGACAACGCTTTCACCCCGCGGCTGACGCCGCCGCTGGCTCTGGCCGCTGCGTTGGTGGCCACGCTCTGTCCGGTCTGGCAGCTCGAGGGCACGATTGCGGGCGGCGCCACGCTGTCGGTTGCGCTGGTGCTCGCAGGGCTTCTGCTCCGCCCGCGCGCAGAGACCCGGGACGCGCGCGTCTGGATCGGTTTCGGCGCGCTCGTCTCGCTCACGGTGTTCGAGAGCCACGTGGCCGGTCTCGCGCTGATGCTCGTCTTGGGTGTGCAGGTGGCCGTGCTCGCCGAGGTGCCGCCGCGCCGCAACGTGATGCTGTGCGCCGCGGGCGCGGGCGTCGCCGCGCTCTTGTGTCTCGTGCCCGCGCTGCTCAGGCCGCTGTCGGGGCGCGCGTGGGTGGATCTCGGTTACGGCTTGTCGACTGCGCCGCTGGCGGCGGTCGACACGGCGGCGAGCCGCTCCGGCGCGCTCGCGGCGTGGCTGCGCGACGTGGGCGTTATCTCGATGGGCCTGGCGGTCGTCGGCGGGGCATGGGGTCTGGTGCGCGGCCGCACGCGCTGGCTCGCGGCGCCGCTGGCCGCGCTGGTGCTGGCGGACGCTGTCTTCCCGGCGAGCCGCGCGGGCGTGCTGTCGCCCGATCCGCTCTCGCCGCTCAGGCTCGCGGCCGTGATCGCGCTCGGCATTGCTGCGGCGCTGGGCGTCCACACGCTCGCGCTCGGGCTCGGGCGCGCGCGCATCCCGATGGCGCGCCCCGCCGCCGTGCTGCTCGTGATGTTCAACTTCACGCTGGTGCTCGTCACCGCGGAGGACTCGTCCTACGTCGCCAACCGCCGCTCGCAGTACGGCGCCGAGGTGTGGACGGACGAGGCGCTCGGCGATCTGCCGCCGCGCAGCATGCTCTTGATCCGCTCGCCCGCCGTCGCGTGGCGGCTCTGGGCCGCGCGGCTGGTGCGCGGCGAGCGCCCGGATATCGTCGTCGTGCCGCTCCCGCTCCTCGATCGTGGCAGCATCGCCGAAGACCTGCTGGCCGAGGAGCCGAAGCTCGCTCCGCTGGTGCGCGACATGGCCATCAGCGGCAGTCCGACGGAATATTCGCTCTCGACGCTGGCCGACGCGCGCCCGCTGTATGTCGAGCTCGACCCGCACTGGGACCAGCGCCTGGTCGACCACCTCACGCCGCGCCCGCTATGGCTCGGCTTCGCGCCGCATGCGCTGGGGCGCTCCGATCGCACGCCCGCGCTGGCCGAGGGACAGAAGGCCTTCTCGCGCGTGCTCGCCGCGGCCATCACGCCCACACACCGCGACGCCGCAACGCTGGCGGTGCTCGCATCGCGCGCCCGGGAGCAGGCCGTCGCGCTGGCGGCCCTCGGCGACCGCGACAGCGTGCGCGCCATCCTGGACGACCTGAAGCAGATCGATCCCGATCAGCCGTTCATTGCGCAGATGGACAAGCGCTTCGCCGGGGATCGCCGGGGGCGGGTGGACGTGGCCGGCCTGTTGCCGATGGGCCGCTAGGGATGCCCCCACTCGCCGTGCTCGGCCCTCCGGGCCTGCGCCGGCGGTCTCCCCCAAACGTGTGCTCGGCCCTGCGGGCCTGCGCGCACGTGGGGGAGACGTGTGCCGGCCCGTGACGTCACGAGCAACGCCAGATAACCGTCGGCGGAAATGCACGTGCGACGCGCATTTCGATGCCGCCAGGTGTCCGGGAGGGCGGAAATGCACGCGTGACGCGCATTTCGATGCCGCCAGGCGTCCGGGAGGGCGGAAATGCACGTGTGACGCGCATTTCGATGCCGCCAGGCGCCCGGCAGAGCGGAAATGCACGTGTGACGTGCATTTCGATGCCGCCAGGCGTCCGGGAGGGCGGAAATGCACGCGTGACGCGCATTTCGATGCCGCCAGGCGCCCGGGAGAGCGGAAATGCACGTGTGACGTGCAATTCGACGCCGCCAGGCGCCCGGCAGAGCGGAAATGCACGTGTGACGCGCATTTCGGTGTTGCGAGGCGTCCGCGGCTGCCTTGAGCCGCCCAGCTGGAGCGTGCGGCCGCGCCAATCGGCTAGGCTCGGGATCGATGTCCACCCGCTCGATCCTGGCCGTGGCGCTGCTGGCCGCCAGCGGCTGCCACTCGACGGCGGACAACCACAAGCCGGATCCGGAGCTCGCACACCTGCAGAAACAGGTCGGCGAATTCGAGCATCAGCTCGCCGCCATCCGCCGCGCGGTGCCCGCCGCGGCGAACGTCGAGGATCGCGCCTGCCCCGACGACGCGCTCGCCGAGAAGCTGCACGGAGCGACCGGCAAGCTGCTCCTGGCCGAGTACGAGTACCTGGGTCGCTACGCCGGCGGTTCCGCGGACGACCGCGGGCGCTGGAAGGTTCTGACCACGCCGGCGCTGCGCCAGGTCCCGCTGGTCGTGAAGCTCTCCACCACCGCGCAGGCCACCGACGCGCTGTTCAGGATCAGGAAGCTCCAGCAGAGCCACCCCTGGATTGCCGTGCTCAGAACCTCGCACCGCGAGCTGCCGCACATGGATGGAAAGCGCTACCACCCCGGCGCGCTTTCGGGTGGCCTGTTCATCTTCGACCTCGCGAGCGGCAAGCCGCTCTGTCAGGCTGGCGTCGACGTGCACAGCAGCGGAGAGGTCGCGGGCGTGCAGGGTCAGCCGCCCGCGAGCGCGCTCTGGAACGATTTCGTTCTGCAGCTACAGCAGGAGCTGGATCGCTCCCTGTCCCGCGTGACGAAGCAGCTCGAGCTGGACCGCGGCTAGAGCCTGCAACCCAGGTCGAGGTGGATATCCCCGCCGGGCACCGCGCACTCCCACTTCACGCTGTTGATCTTGGCGACGACGCACTTCGAGAAGCCGAGGGTGTCGCCGCTGGTGCCGAGGTTGAAGTCGACGCTCACGTTGTCGTCGCCCGCGTCGCCCGCTGCGGTGTGCAGCACCAGGTCACCGCAGATGGAACGGCTGCTGTTGCGGCAGGCGTCGACGATGCCCTGGAGCTGCTTCTTCAACGTGTCCGCGGTGCAGGGCGCCGCGGTCTTGGCGGCGGCGTCGCTCGCGTGGGCGAAGGGGTCGGCTCCCTTGCCGGCGCGCAGCGGCGGCGGAGCCGCGTCCGCCGTGCTGCACGCCTCGTCCTTCGTGCATTCCGCTGCTGAGGGTGGAGGAGCGGGCTTGGCGGGCGGTTCCGGCTCAGCCGGCTTGGTCGGTGGCGCGCTCGCCGACTCGGCCGGTGCGGGGTTCGACGCCGTCTGGGGCGGGGGCTCGGCGGTCATCTGCGGACCGCATGCGATGGCAAGACCCACCGGTGCGGTGAGCAGCGCCAGGAGTAGCCGAAGCGAAGCGCGCATGGTCCCTCTGTCGCCTCCACGAAGGTGGGCATTCAGCCGCACAAAGGCCTCCGCTCGATGAAACCCCCTGGAAATAGCTCGAAGTGCACCCGGACAGCCTACTCGGAGCGCGCTAGCATGCTCGTGTGAGATGCGATCTGGAGCGTGATTGCCGGTCGGGTGAGCGATGGCGGGCCGCGGCGCGTGCCCTCTGCCTGCTGCTGCTGGCTCTCGGCCTGGCTGCCGCCGGAGCCTGCCATCGGCCGCAATCGCCCAGCCCGCCCTCTGGCTCGACGGGACCCCAGGTCCAGATCCATTGGGTGGACGCCGGCCCTCTGCCGACCGCGCCAGCCGATCCGGACGCGGGAAGCGACGCCCGGGTCCCACGTCGTTAAGCGGAGGAGCAGGGATTCGAACCCTGGGTACCCGTCAAGGTACGGCGGTTTTCAAAACCGCTGCCTTCGACCACTCGGCCACTCCTCCGGAGCCCGGGGTCTATCCCCCGGGGTGGCGGGATCGTCAAGCGGGCGTACGCGCCGTACGCGCGGCCCAGCCGCGCTACTTCTTTTCGGGCTTGGCTTTACCCATGCCGCCCTTCGGCGTGTGGCAGCCGCCGCAGCCGAAGCCTGTCATGGTCTTGGGATCGAAGGGCTTCACGCCGAGCAGCTTGACCATCTCGGGCTCTACTTTCTTCGCCATGAACTCGACCATCTCGGGCTTCTTCTTCTTCTCCGTCGCCAGCTTGTGCGCGAAGTCGAGCTTGGGAAGCTCCGGGTTGGGCATCTTGAACTTGCCCTTCTTGGCGCCCTTGCCGTGGCACGTGGTGCAGTTCATGTCCGAGTAGCGCTTGGCGTCCTGCGCGACGAACAGGTCCTTCATGTGCGGAAGGACCGTGTGCTTCATGTAGTCCTTCTTCTCGTCCATCGACATGTCGTCCCAGGGCTTGGGCGGACCTTCGGACGGCGCGGCTTCGCTGGCCGCAGGCGCGGCGCTCTCCGCGGGAGGCGCGCTCTCTGCGGGAGGCGCGCTCTCTGCGGGAGGCGTCGCGCTCTCTGCCGGCGGTGGCGGCGGAGGCGGAGACTCGGTGGTCGGCTTGGCGCCGCCGCACGCGGCAAAGGCACCGGCGGCGAGCACGGCAAGCGTCGGGAAGAGGTAGCGCGGAATCGTCATTGTGGTGGGTCCCTCCGGGAGGGCGGAAGCATAGTCACGGTCCGGCGTCCGTGGGAGCAGCATTTTTGTCGTTCTGACCCGCCAGGCGGCCGGCCGCTTCCTCCGCTGTTGCCGGCTCAGCGGCGCCGCTCGGCGGGGGCGCGGCGCGTGTCCGTCTCGATGCGGCCGTCGACCAGCGTGATGATCCGGTCGCAGCGATCCGCCAGGCGCCGGTCGTGCGTGACGATCAGGAATGCCGTTTGCAGCTCGCGGTTGAAGCCCCGGAGCAATTCGAACGCCTCGTCGGCCGTGTGGGTGTCGAGGTTGCCGGTAGGCTCGTCCGCGAGCACCAGGGCCGGCTTCATCATCAGCGCGCGCGCGATAGCGACGCGCTGCTGCTGCCCGCCCGAGAGCTTGTTGGTGTGCGCGTCCGAGCGCTCGGCCAGGCCGATGTGCGCCAGCATCTTCCGGGCCTGCTCGATCATCTGCGGACGCGCCCGCCCCGCATCCACGCACAGCGGCATGGCCACGTTCTCGGCCGCGGTGAATGCCGGGATCAGATGGTGGAACTGGAAGACGAAGCCGATGCTGCGCCCGCGCAGCGCGGTGAGCTCGGCATCGTCCAGACCGGCGGTGTCCCTGCCGTGGACGACGACGCGCCCTGCCGTCGGCCGATCGAGCAGGCCGAGGATGTTGAGCAGCGTGCTCTTGCCGGATCCCGATGGGCCGATCAGTGCGGCGAACTCGCCGCGGTCCAGCGTGAGGTCGATGCCGTAGAGGACGCGGGTGACGACTTCCTCGCCGTAGTCCTTGACCACGCCTTCGAGGCGGACGACCGGGGTCGAGTCGTCACTCATAGCGGATGGCCACGGCGGGTTCGAGCCGCGCTGCGCGCCGCGCGGGCAGCGTCGCGGCCACGATGCCCGTGACGGTGGCGATCAAGGCGGAACGCCCCAGCAGCGTGGCGGTCAGGGCGACCGGAAACAGCGGCGAGCCGTCCGGCGCGACGGCAAGCTGCTGGAAGAACAGCGCCAACGCCGAGCCGAGGGCACCGCCGATCACCGAGCCGGCGAGGCCGACCAGCGCTCCCTCGATCAGGAACACCCGGAGCACCCGGCCGCGCGGCGCCCCCATCGCGCGCAGAATGCCGATCTCCCGCGATTTCTGCACCACCGAGACGATCAGCACGCTGGCGATGCCCATCGCCACGGCGATGATCACGAACACCTGGATCATGGTGCTCGAGCTGCTTTGCGACCTTAGGGCCGTGAGCAGCTGCGCGTTGGTCTTCATCCAGCTCTCGCTCACCAGGCCGGTGCGCGCCGCAACGCGATCCGCGATGGCGTCGGCGTCGAAGATGCGCCCGACCTTGATCTCGATGTTCGACACGCCGCCGACCAGGTCGAGCAGCGTCTGCGCGCTGCGCAGCGAGACCAGCACCCAGCGGCGGTTCACGTCGCGGTTGCCGAGGTCGAAGATGCCGCGCACGGTGAACAGCTCGCTCTGTCCTTCTGCGGTCTGGACGCGCAGCTTGTCGCCCACCCCGAGCCCCAGGTCGTCCGCCAGCTCGCTGCCGATGACCGTCTCCGTGCCGGACAGCGAGTAGCGTCCCGCCACGATGTGGCCGGGCACGTCGATGATGCGCGCGTATTCGGCCGCGTCCACGCCCATCAGAGCGACGGACTTGCTGGCGTTGCCGCGGACGGCGAAGGCCGAGCCGGCGGCCATGGGCGAGCTGGCCACCACGCCGGGCGTCGCATCGATCGCGCGCCGCACCTGCTGCCAGCCGTCGATGGATCGGATGCGCTGGGCGGGTTTCTCGACGCGGGCCGCGACCAGCTCGCCGCGCGGCGAGCGCGGGCCGAGCAGCTCGCGCGCCTTCTCCTCCTGGGGGCGCACCACGATGTGCGGCTGCACGCCCAGCGTCTGGTCGATCAGGCTCTGCTGCAGGCCGGTGATGAGCGCTGACAGGAACACGAGCACGCCGACACCGACGCCGACGCCCGCGATGATGAGCACCGACTGCGCGCGTCCCTGGCGCAGGAAGCGCAACGCGATGAACCACTCGAGCGGCATGCTCAGTTTCCCTGTGGCCGGGGCCTGACCCGCGTGCCCGGCTCGACACCGGTCTCGCCGGGCGGAATCACCAGCGCATCGGCGGCAACTCCGTTCGCGATCTCCACGCGGCGGTCGCCGCGCAGGCCGAGCTTCACGTCCACCCGCTCGGCGACGCCGTCCTTCGCGACCAGCAGCCACGGGTGGTTCGTCGCCAGGTCCCTGACCGCGCTGGCGTCCAGCGTCAGCGCGTTCTTGCGCTCGTTCACCTCGATCTCGACCGAGACGGTCATCGACGGCCGCAGGTACGCGGGCGGCTTGTCGACATCGAGCTTGACCTGCACCGTGCCGCGGCGCGGGTCGACACTGGGTGCGATGAACGCCACTTTCGCCGCGAAACGACGACTGGGAAACGCCTCCGCCGACGCGATCGCGTTCTGGCCCAGCTCGAGCAGCGCCAGGTTCTTCTCGTCGGGCTCGACGACGAGCTGTGTGCGGCCGCTTCCGGCGACAACCAGCAACTGGGCTCCTGGCTGCACGACGTCGCCGGGCTCCACGCTGCGCGTCAGCACGACGCCGTCGGTCGGTGCCACCACGCGGCTGCGGTCGAGGCGCGCCTGGGCGGCGTCCAGCTCGGCCCGCGCCTGGGCGATGGCGGCGGCAGCCGATTGCGACTCGGCGCCCCGGGGCGAGGAGGCTTCGGCCTGTGCCTGCGCGGACGCGTACGCGCTGCGCGCCAGGTCGAGCGCCGCGCGCGCGTCGTCGAGCGCGGTGCGGGTCGTTGCGCCGCCGGAAAACAGCTGCTTCTCGCGCTCGTATTCCAGTTTGGCCTGGTCGAGCCGCGTGTGGGCCTGCTGCAGGTTCTGGTCGGCGACCTTCGCCGTCACGCTGTGGATCCGCCGACGCCGGGCTCGCGCGCCGGAGAGCGCGGCGCTGGCCTGGGCCACCGCAGCGCCGGCTTCGGTCGGGTCGATCTGCACCAGCAGCTGTCCCTTGTGGACCTGGTCGCCCTCTTCCACGCTGACCTTCTGGATGCTGCCCGGCACCAGGGCCGAGAGGGTGATCCTGGCCGGGGGCAGCACGCGCCCGCTGGTCACCACGGTCTGCAGGAGCGCGCGGTGTTCCAGCTGCACCACCGCGACGCTGCGGCCGAAGACGCGAGGTGCAAGCGTCAGAGCGATGGCGCCCAGCACCATCATCACCAGCAACAGCCAGCCGTAGCGACGCCTGGTTCGACTCCGTCGCGCGCTCTGTCCCCGCGGTGCGCTCGCTCCGGAACTGCGCTCGTCTGCTGCACTTCCCAGCACGTCCCGGCTCGCCATCATCCGCCCTAGTCCGTTCCGCTCAACCTAGGTCCGCTCGCCACGGACTGCCAGAGCGCTCCTGACGGCGACCTGTCGGCCGTCTGGGCCGCACAGGTAGCGCTGGCGCGTGCCCGGCAATGGTGCGAGGCTCGCTGACGGGCCGCCTCCCAGAGCGCCCAAGTCCGTGGGGATCGACTTGCCGGAAGTGCCGAAGGGTTCCTGGTCCGCGTCTCGCTTTGCGGCGGTCGACTACCACTTGCTGTCTGCGGCGCGGCGCGTGGTCGAGGGCTCGCTCGGATGCGTGCCTGGCGAGCGGCTGGTGATCATCACCGATGCCGAGCGGGCTCCGATGGGGAAAGCGCTGGCGGAAGCCGCGGACTGGGCCAAGGTCCAGGTGCAGTCGTTTGCGCTGGAGGCCTTCGGGCCCCGGCCGTTGCCCGGGCTGCCCGAGGCGATTGTCGAGGCTCTGTCGGCGGCGCAGGCGAGCATCTACATCGCGCGCGCCGGTCCGGACGAGCTCACGCTCAGGAGGCAGCTCGTCGAAGCGGTGCGGAAGTCCGGTCTGCGTCACGGACACATGGTGGGCGTCACCGCGGAGCTGATGGCGGCTGGGCTCTCCGTCGACCCGCACCGCATCGCGAACACGGCGCGGGCGCTGAGGTCGCGGCTTCGACCCGACTCGCAGGTGACCGCGCACACGCCGGCGGGCACCGCGCTCGAGCTGAGCTGCGATCCGCGCTTCCGCTGGATCGACAACACCGGGATCATCCGGCCGGGGCGCTGGCAGAACCTGCCCGCCGGCGAGCTGCTCACCGCTCCGGGCAGCGTCGAAGGCGTGTTCGTGTGCGATGCGTCGATGACCGTCCTGCCCGGCGGCGAAGGCGAGAGCCCGCGCGTCACGCCCGTCACGCTCACGATCCACGACAGACGCGTGAGCAAGGTGGAGTGCAGCTCGAGAGCGCTGAGCGAAGCCGTGTCGGGTTTCCTGCGCGGCGGTGCGAACCAGGATCGCGTCGGGCTGTTCAGCTTCGGCACGAACATGGGCTTGAGCGAGCCGACCGGAACGCTGATCGTCGACCAGACGATGCCTGGGCTGCACATCGCGCTCGGTATGAGCTACCCGGATCTGACCGGCGCGGACTGGGACGCGGCGGGGCAGGTCGTTCTCACCGCGGCCGGCTCGGACATCGAGATCGACGGCGAGGCTGTGATGCGCTCGGGCCGGTACCTCGTGAGCTAGGGTTCCGCACGAGCTGCGGTGCGCAACCGGCCGTAATCAAAGATGATTTGCGTCCAGTTGCGGCCGGCCGGGCCTTCGGGTACGTTTCGCGGCCCCGACCGAAAGGATCTCCGCGAAACATGGCGCGCGTCACCGTTGAAGACTGCCTCGAGCAGGAAGAGAACCGCTTCGCCCTCGTCGTGCTGGCTTCCAATCGCACGCGCAACCTGATGAAGGGCGCTCCGGCGCTCGTCAACGCGAAGAACAAGGCGGCCGTCGTCGCGCTGCGCGAGATCGCCGCGGGCAAGGTGCACTTCCACCGCGACAGCCACGAGGTCGTGGCCGAGTACATCGACGAGATCACGCACGCCGCGCACTGACGTGGCGAAAGGGTCCGGTCACGCGCCGCCCACGCTCGACGCATTGGGTCGCGCCGGTGATGCCGGCGCGCAGGCGCACTACACGGATCCGGCCTACTACGAAAAGACGTACCGCTCGCGGCGCGAGGACGTCGAATACTACGTGAAGCTCGCGCGGTTGTCGGGCGGCCCGGTGCTCGAGTACGGCGCGGGCAACGGCCGCATCGCGATCCCCATGGCGCGGGCGGGAGTGGACGTGGTCGCAGTCGACCTTTCCGGGCCGATGCTGGCCGATCTCCGCGCATCTCTCCAGCGCGAGCCGGTCGAGGTGAGGCGCCGGGTGCGCGTCGTCCACGGTGACATGCGCAAGGTGCGCCTGCGCCGGCGCTTTCCGCTGGTGATCGCCGCGTTCAACACGATCCTGCACCTGTACACGCGCAAGGACGTGGAACAGTTCCTGGCCCGGGTGCGCGCCCATCTCACGCCGCGCGGCCGCTTCGTCTTCGACTTTTCCGTGCCGCGGGGCGACGAGCTCGTGCGCGATCCCTCGCGGAGCTACGGTGCGCCGCGCATCCGCCATCCCAGCACCGGAGAGCTCGTGCGCTACGCCGAGCGCTTCGAGTACGACCCGATCCGCCAGGTGCTGCTGGTATGGATGGACTTCAAGCCGGAAAGCGGGAAGAAGCCCTGGAGCGTGCCCCTGACGCACCGGCAGTTCTTTCCCCGCGAGGTGGAAGCGCTCCTCCACTACAATGGCTTCGGCGGCATGGTCTGGACGGCCGACTTCCGCGATCAACCGCCGGACGAGAACGTCGATTCGATGGTGGTGAGCTGTCGGGTTCGAGCGCAAGATGCATCCCGGCCGCGCGCGCGCAAGGCGTGAACGCGGCCTTGCCGCACTGTCGCCCCGCACTTATTTTCTGGATCGGTACGTTTCATGGCCCAGGACTTCTACGGTGAGCTCGGTGTCGCGCGCGACGCCAGCGCTGACGACATCAAGAAGGCCTATCGCAAGCTCGCCTCCAAGCTGCATCCGGACAAGAACCCCGGCGACGACAAGGCCGAGCAGCGCTTCAAGGCGGTCAACCGCGCCTACCAGACGTTGAGCGATCCCGAGAAGCGCTCGCTGTACGACGAGTTCGGCGAGGACGCCCTGCGCGAGGGCTTCGACGCGGAGGCCGCGCGCGCCTACAAGCGCGCCGCCGGCGCGGGCGGCCGGGTCCGCTTCAGTCGCGGTGGTGGCGGCGGCTGGGAGGAGATCTTCACGGGTCAAGGCGGCGGCGCAGCGGGCGGCTTCGGCGATCTGTTCGGCGACCTGTTCCGCGGGCGCAGCGCGGGTCGCCGCACGGCCATGAAGGGCTCCGACGTACTGAGCGAGGTCACGGTCGATTTCGCCTCGGCCATCGCCGGCGCGGAGCTCAAGCTGCGGGTGCAGGACGGCAGCGAAGAGGTGACGGTGCGCGTGCCGCCCGGCGCGGGCGACGGCGACAAGGTCCGCGTTCCCGGCCATGGCCAGCCCGGCATGTTCGGCGGCCCGCCGGGGGATCTCGTGCTGGTGATCCGCGTCAAGCCGCACCCGCACTTCGAGCGCGACGGGCTGGACCTCTACCTCGACCTGCCGGTGACCGTGCGCGAGGCGTATTCCGGGGCGAAGGTCCGCGTCCCGACGCCGATCGGCGATGTGACGCTCACCGTGCCGAAGCACGCGCAGAGCGGCCAGGTGGTGCGCCTCAAGCGCCGCGGCGTCAAACGTCAGACGGACACCGGCGACCTGTACGTGCGCTTCCTGGTGAAGCTGCCGGACGTCGACTCCGACGAAGTCGAAAAGGCCATCGACACGCTCGAAGAGGCCACCACCTCCGACGTCCGCGCCGGCATCCGCTTCTAGTGGGGGTCCTGGCAGCCTCTGCGAGCGCCTCGATCGCGCTATGTTCGTCCGCACGCTCCGCGCCAGGTCGCTACAGCGCGTTGGCTCGCGCCGTGCGGGCTGCGGCGACGGATGGGGCGCGCCTGCTCTGGTACCCGGTTGGGTGCGCCCCCAGGAAAGAGGCGTCCACCGCGTCTGGCCAACGGGTGACAGCTAGCAGCTAACGGCCGATCACGGCGTGTCGCTCAGCTCGGCACTGGCGCGGATGCGGCGGGCTGAATCGGCGCTGACCGGGTCGACCGGCGAGCTCTTCAGGTTGCCCTCGTCGTCGTAACGCGACAGCTCCGACGCTACCTTGCGCAGTGCGGCCTGCTTTTCGTGGAAGGGCTGGAAGCTCGACTTGAAGCCGGCCACGACCATGCTGCGGATGTCGCGGAAGGGCACCCGCATCTCCGTGTGCACCAGCCACAGCTCCTTGGACACGGAGGTGTCGGTGATCAGCCGGTTGTCGGTGTTGATGGTCACGCGCAGGCCCAGGTCGAAATAGAGCTTGAGCGGGTGCGACGCCAGATCGCGCACCGCGCCCGTCTGCACGTTGCTCGACGGGCAGCACTCGAGCGGGATGCGGTGGTCGTTGACGTAGTGGAGCAGATCGCCGTTCTCGCGTAGGCGCACGCCGTGGCCGATGCGGTGCGCGCCGCAGACATGGATGGCCTGGGCGATCGACTCGGGGCCGTACGCCTCGCCGGCGTGGATGGTGGAGTTGATGTTGTTGTCGCGCACCAGCTGGAAGGCCGCGCGGTGATGCTTGGCGGGGTGGTCGTATTCGGCGCCGGCGAGGTCGAAACCGACCACGCCGCGGCCCTTGTACGCCACGGCCAGCTCGGCCATCTCGTAGGAGGATTCCGGGGAAATGTTGCGGATTCCGCAGATGATGACGTTGGCCTTGATGCCGTAGGTCTCGCGCGCTCGGCGCAGCCCGGCCAGCACTGCTTCGACGACCTTGGTCTGCTTCAGGCCGCGCTGGGTGTGCAGCATGGGCGAGTAGCGCACTTCCATGTAGCGCACGTTCTCGCGGTGCGCGTCCTCGGCGAGCTCGAAGGCGATGCGCTCGAGCGCCTCTTCCGTCTGCATCACCTTGAGCGTGATCTCGAAGCCGCGCAGGTACTCGACGAGCGAGCCGAACACCATGCCGCAACCAATCGCCTCGCGGAGACCGTCGACGTTGTCCGCCGGCAGCGCGATACCTTCCTGCTGGGCGATGTCGAGGATCGTCTCCAGGCGAAGGGAGCCGTCGAGGTGGACGTGCAGGTCGGTCTTCGGCAGGGCACGGAAGACCTCGATGGGAACGTTGAAACCGGGCGCGCCGTTCCCGGCCGGCGCAGTCTGCTTTTTCCTTTTTTCCATGGCAGAGCATAACACCGAGCCCGGGGGCGCGGTACCCGATGGTGACCGGCGTCAGGGGCTTTCGGGGGCTTGCCCGTTTTCGCGGCGGCGCTCCTGGCGGTAGCCGAAGGCGGCCACGCCGAGGGCCAGCACGCCGACGATGGCCAGGTACAGCCAGCCGGGGATGCCCTCGGCGCCTTCGCCGCGGGCGGCCTGTTCGAACGCCTTGCGGAAGACGTCGTCCGGCTGCGCTCCCACGACCTTCTGGCCGCCCACGAAGGTCGTGGGCAGGCCCGAGAAGCCCGCGTCGCGCAGGATCTTGCCTTGCTGATCGATGCGCTTGTCCGTGGCCTTGTCCGCGACGCACTTATCGAAGCGGTCCATGTCGAGGCCCATGCCGACGGCGATGCGGCGGTTGGCCTGGGTCGACAGTTCCTCGGCCTCGAACAGGGCATCGGCCATCTGCTTGCCCTTGCCCTGCTCGGCGGCGCAGACCTGGGCGCGCGCGGCGTCCCGCGCCTGGGGATGGATCTGTTCAAGCGGCAGATTCAGCCGCACGAAATTCACCCGGCCGGGGTAGCTGCCCATGACCTTGTTCAGCCGGGGAGCGAGGCCGCGGCAGAAGGGGCACTCGTAGTCGGCGAACTCCACGACGTTGATCTTGCCGGGCACGTAGAAGGCGCGGATCGTCGCGGGCACCGGCGGCGTGGGCATGACGTGCGGCCACACCAGCGGCGCGGCGATGGCCAGGCCGCCGAGCACGCCCCACGACCAGCGCGCGATGATCTCGCTGTTGGCGTCGTCGCGGCCGAGCTTACGCTGCTGGTACACGGCGAAAGCGGCGATGCAGAGCGCGGACACATCCGCCGTCATGCAGAACTCGCAGTAGTGCTTGATGACGAGCGCCTGCAACGCCAAGAGACCGAGCGCCAGCAATCCTCCAATCCCCGCCAGCGGCAGCAGCAGCAGCCGGCGCAGGCCGCGCGCCGGCATCAGCGAGACGATGAGCAGGGCGCCGAATCCGATCAGCCCCAGCAGCGGAACAGGCAAGGCTCCGCCGAACAGATAGCCGAAGCCGCTCGCGCGCACCGCGCCGCAACCCGAATGGGCGGCTGTGCAGAACGCGGGACTGTAGCTCGTGTAGTCGACGAACAGTGCGGCGCTGGCTGCGAGCGCAACGAGCGTGAACAGCCTGAGCAGCGAGATGGAATGGGCAGGACGCACGGGAGGGGGGAATCTATGCCGGCTCGGCCGGAGCGTCAGCTTTCGGGCGACGGCCGGGACCCCGGTGGGGTATGACCGGCCCCGCGATGACGCAACCTCTGCCGACCCGGGGAGACATCGTGGGCTGCCTTTCCGGCTCGCGACGCGCGCTCCACGCCCGGGAGATCGCCTCCCGCTGCGGTGTGGAAGAAGGCTCCTATCCCCGGCTGTTGGAGCTGCTGGATCAGCTGAGCTTCGACGGGACCATCCGCCGGCTGGCTGGCCACCGCTTCAAGGCGCAGCCGCCCGAGGAGCGCAACCGGGGCGGATGGGAAGGCGTGCTGAGCGTCAACCCGCGCGGCTTCGGCTTCGTCACCGCAGCCGGTCAGGACGACGTGTACGTCGCGCCCGACGGCATTGGAGCCGCGATGCACGGCGATCGCGTGCGCATTGCGGTCATCGCCCGCACCAACCGGGGCGTGGAGGGGCGCATCGAGGAAATCCTCGAGCGGCGCAATCCGCGCGTCGCCGGTGTGCTCAGGCGCAAGGGCAAGAGCTTCTGGCTGGAGCCCGACGACACGCGGGTGCGCGGTCCGATCGTGCTCGAGGGCGGCACGCGGGAGGGCAAGGACGGCGAGGCGGCCGTCGTCGCGATCACGCGCTTCCCGAAGTTCCCCGACGAGAATCCGGAAGGCGAGCTGGTCGCGGTTCTGGGTCTACCGGGCGATCCGAACGCGGAGGTCGCCAAGATCCTGGTGCGGGAGCAGATCGTCGAGGAGCACCCTGAAGCAGCCGTGCGCGAAGCCGAAGCAATGGCGGCCCGCGTCCGGCATCTCTCGCTGGACGGACGCGTGGATCTGCGCGAGGTGCCGCTGCCGACCATCGACCCGGAAGACGCGCGCGACCACGACGACGCGGTGTGGGTCGAGCGCAACGGCGAGGGCTACCGCGCCTGGGTCGCGATCGCGGACGTGAGCGAGTACGTGCAGCCGGGCTCCGCGCTCGACGAGGAGGCGCTGGCCCGCGGCTGCACGATCTACCTGCCGGATCGGGCGATTCCGATGCTCCCGGCGGCGCTGGCGGCGGATCTGTGCTCGCTCCTGCCGGAGCGGGATCGGCTGTGTCTGTGCGTGATCGCGGATCTGGACAAGCGCGGCAAGGTCTCCCGCTTCGAGGTCGTGGAGGGCGTGATGCGCTCGGCGGCGATGCTCACCTACGGCGGCGTCGCGCGCGCGCTCGGCTTCACCGAGGCGCCGCCGAAGAGCGCGCAGGCCGAGGCCTTCAAGCGCGATCTCAAGGTGATCGATGAGCTGACCCGCAAGCTCCGCCGCGCGCGCATGAAGCGCGGCGCGTTGGATCTCGACCTGCCCGAGCCGCGCGTCTACATCGACGCGCAGACGGGCGCTCCGGTCGACGTGCAGCGCCGCGCCGAGGACGAGGGCATCAAGCGCGCCTACCACATGGTGGAAGAGCTGATGCTGCTGGCGAACGAGCTAGTCGCGGAATGGCTGAGCCAGCGGCGGTCGCCGGCCATCTACCGCGTCCACGGCAAGCCCGACGAGCAGAAGCTCGAACGGCTCGGCGAGGTCGCGCACAAGATGGGCGTCGAGTTCGATCAGGACGAGATGCTCGAGCCGAACGGCGTGTCGCGCTGGCTCAAACGCATCGAGGAGCATCCGAAGAAGAACGTGCTCGAGATGCTGCTCCTACGCTCGCTCAAGCAGGCGGTCTATGACATTGTAAATATTGGGCATTTTGGCCTCGCGTCGGACGCGTACCTGCACTTCACCTCGCCCATCCGGCGCTACCCGGACATCCTCGTGCACCGCGCGGTGAAGCACATCCTGCGCGGCGGCAAGCCGGACACCAGCGCGAGCGGCATCGAGACCCTGCGCGCGAGCGCCACGGCGTCGAGCGTGCGTGAGCGCGCGGCGATCAACGTGGAGCGCGAGGTGGTCGACCTGTACCGGACGTTGCTCATGCGCGACCGCATCGGTGACGTGGTCGAAGGGACGGTCACTGCCATCGTTGGCAGCGGCATGTTCGTGACACTCGATCATCCGTTCGTGGATGTCCTCGTGCGCTACGAGGGAATGGGCCCGGACTACTACGAGATGGGCGAGGACGAGATCAGCGCCGTGGGGCTGCGCTCCGGCGATACGGTGATGATCGGCGATCGCGTAGTGGTCGGGATCGAGGACATCGCGGTTCTGCGCCGCCAGGTCTACGCGCGGCGCATCCCGCCGGCGCGCGTGCTCGAGCAGGGCGTGGAGCACGGACCGGGACGCGGACGTGGGCGCGGCAAAGCCGCCCGAGGCCGCCCAGCGCCCGCCGCACCAAGCCGGAAACAGCGCGGCGAGACGGCGAAGAAATCGACCGATCGCCGCAAGAAGCCCCCGCGCCGCAAGCGGTAGGGAGTGCGACGGGTCGCCTTCTCCCCGTGTTGGCCAGCCCGGCCCCTTCCCGGAAACCGCTTGCGGCGACAGCCAACGTCCCCGAGCCTGTTCGCTTCCGCCGCGCACGGTACTCGTCCACGCGGGCGCATTTCGTCGCCTCCCAAGTTGACGAGACATCGCTCGGTAGGCAGCCTGGGGACATGCGCCCAGGGGTGGCGGTGCTCGCATGGCTGGGCTTGGTGGGAGCTGCAGGAAGCGCGCGGGCAGCTGACAAGCCGCCGCCGGCCCCCACCGCAGCGTTTACGCTCGGCGCAGACGTCGGTGTCCGCGCTGCGCGCGACGATCTGATCGTTCCCCTGGCTTCCACTGGGCCGGCCCTGGGTGCATCAGCACGCTTCCTCGTGGCCGGCGGCCCTGGCCTCCTCGAGTCGGGACTGCGATTCGGAATGGCGGCGATGTTCGACCGCGATGGCCATCCCGCGGCCGGCCTCTTCCATGCGCTCCGGCTGGGCTACCTGGCATACGCCCGGCGTTCCCGGCCCGGCTGGTCGCTCGCCGTCGGCCCGATCGTCGCCTGGGAAACCGATGTGCTCTGGCTGGCGAAATGGGATGACGCTCACGCCTACTGGATGGGGCGGCGCTGGTTTGGCGCGGCCGCACGGGCCTGGCGACCGCTGAACAAGCGCATGCGGATCGACGTCACGGGGGAAACGAGCCTGCTCGGCTTCGAATCGCGTCCCCCCAGCTACCGGTACAACAACGAGGATCCCCTGGATCTGGCGGTGTTCTACTTCGCCGATGTGAACCGTTCTGCCAAGTTTGGGACACTCGCGGATTTCCAGGCAATCCGGCTCGAGGTGGATCTCGATTGGACCCACGGCGTGTCCGGGACCGTTCCGAGCGGGTGGTCCATCGGAATCGAACAACGCATCGCGCACACCTCCCGCCCGGCCTCGGCGTTTATCATCGAGATGACCGGGCGCCTCGGCTACTCCTGGGGGCTCCGGTGAAGCGGCGCTTGTTCCTCGCCACCCCGCTTCTCGTGTCGCCGGCGCTGGCCGGTTGTCTGTTCGACGGCAAGCTCAAGCACGACTTCGGCGTCGTTCCCGAGCAACTGGATGACGGCTGGCAGATCGCAACACCCGAGAGTGTCGGGTTGTCTTCCGCGGCGCTGGCGGGGATCCACAAGGTGCTCCTCCGCGAGGACCGCTTCCCGGGCTCGCTGGGGATGCTGGTGATCAAGGACAACAAGTTGGTGTTCGAGACCTACCTGCGGTCTCCCTCGGACCGCGATCGTATCCATCACATCCAGTCGGTTACGAAGAGCGTCCTGACCACGGTGCTCGGGGCCGCCCGCGACAGTGGTTTTCTTCCCTCGCTGGACGCAACGCTCGGTGAGCTTCTGCCCGAACATATCGTCGGGCGCCACCCCGAAAAGGCCCCCATCACGTTGCGCGACCTCTTGACGATGCGGTCCGGGATCGACTTCGACAACATCGATTTCAACCTGGAGATGTGGACGCACCACCACGCCGACCCGCTCGGCTATCTGCTCGACAAGCCGCTGCACGCGGCGCCGGGCGAGCGCTTCTACTACAAGAACGCGGACCCGCAGCTGCTCGGGTATGTCCTCGAACGGGTCACCTCGTCGCGCGTGTGGGCGCTGGCCAAGGCGGCGATCTTCGCTCCTCTGGGGATCGAGGACTTCTACTGGCAGACGGGACCGGACGACGGCGTCACGATCACCGGCAGCAGCCTCCACCTGCGCCCGCGGGATCTGGCGAAGTTCGGACAGCTGGTGGTCGACGGGGGAACATGGAAGAAGCAGCGCATCGTCGCGGGCGGCTGGGTCACGCAGATGACCCGCGCCCATGTCACATCCGACGAGCTGGACGCAGGTGGAATGCCCTACCTGTACGGCTACTACTGGTGGATCACTGGCGGCGGCTTTGCCGCCTGGGGCAATGGCGGGCAGTTCGTGGTGATCGAGCCGGATCGGCGTCTGGTCATCGTCCACATCGCCCTGCCGGACACGTCGGGCATGGACGGCAGTCGGCTCGACGATTTCCTTGCCCTGGTGCGGCCAATCCTCTGAAGTCCTAGCCCCCGCCGCCGGAACGACGACGGTTCAACCCGTCGCCGTCTGGTAACCAGCTCGCTGATGTCGTTCTGCAGCGGCAGTTACGGCGCCGCGATGCGCTCGACGCCCATGAACGGCCTGAGCGGCTCCGGGATCGTGACGCTGCCGTCCTTGTGCTGGAACTGTTCGAGGATCGCGATCAGCGTGCGGCCGATGGCGAGGCCGGAGCCGTTCAGCGTGTGGACGAGCTTCGGTTTGGCCTTCTTTTCGCTGCGGTAGCGGATCTTCGCACGGCGCGCCTGGTAGTCCCCGAAGCACGAACAGCTGGAGATCTCGCGGTAGGCCTGCTGCGAGGGAAGCCACACCTCGATGTCGTAGGTCTTTGCCGAATGGAAGCCCAGGTCGCCGGTGCAGAGCTCCACCACCCGGTAGTGCAGCCCGAGCCGCTTCAGCACTTCTTCCGCATGGCTCGTGAGCAGCTCGAGCTGTTCGAGGGCCGCATCCGGCTCCACGAACCGCACCAGCTCCACCTTGTCGAACTGGTGCTGGCGGATGAGTCCGCGCACGTCCTTGCCGTACGATCCCGCCTCGCTGCGGAAGCAGGGCGTGTACGCGGTGTACGCGATGGGGAGCTTGTCGCCGTCGAGGATCTCGTCGGCGTGCAGGTTCGTGACCGGCACTTCCGCGGTGGGGATCAGGTAGAGCGGGCTCGGATCGTCCTCGCCGCTGCGCCGCGTCTTGAACAGCTCCTGCTCGAACTTCGGAAGCTGGCCGGTGCCGCGCAGCGCCTCGCCCTTGACCAGGAACGGCGGGTACACCTCCGTGTAGCCGTGCTCGCGCGTGTGCAGGTCGAGCATGAACGCGATCAGCGCGCGCTCGAGCCGCGCGCCCAGCCCCCAGAGCACCGCGAAACGTGCACCCGACAGCTTAGCCGCGCGCTCGAAGTCGAGGATGCCGAGCTTCGTCCCGAGGTCCCAGTGCGCCTGTGGCTTGAAGTCGAACTCCGGCTTGTCGCCCCAGGTGCGGACGACGGGGTTGTCCGCCTCGCCCCTGCCGTCGGGCGAGGATGCGTGCGGCATGTTCGGCACGCCGAGCAGCAGCTCCTCCATCTCGGCCTCGATGCCCGAGAGCGCGGACTCGAGCTCCTTCACCTCCGCCGAGAGCGCCTTGAGCTCGTCGCGGCGGGCCTGGAAAGCGGCCTGATCGCCGCCCTTGGCCAGCTTGCTCATCTCCTGGTTGGCCGCGTTGCGGCGGGCCTGGAGCGTTTCCGTCTTGCCGATCAGCTCGCGCCGCTGCGCGGCGATCCCGACAATGGGATCGATCGCTTGCGCGGCTTCGGCCGAACGCCGCCCGAGCTGGGTGCGGACCTCGTCGATGTGTTCGGTGACGTAGCGGACGTTGAGCATGGTTCCTCCGTGAGCGGAGGCTATTAGCGCGACGTTGCAGAAGCGTCGACCGCGCCGTCCAGTCGCGCGCAGGCTAGAAACCGATACCGATGCCGACGCCCACCGACGGTTGCGGTCGGTTGGCGTACTCCTGCACGAGCAGGATGTGCGTGATCAGCGTGCAGGTGCGCATCTGCGGGCCGTTGCAGCCGCGCCACACGCCGCCGTTCTCGCGGTCGCCGTCGGTATTGAAGCGAACGACCTGTCCGTTCGGCAGGATCGACACCCACGCGGTCGCCGACCCGGGTGGCGCCGCATTGGTCAACCCCACGCGCCCGAGCAGCCGGTTGTCGGTTCCCGCGACGTAGCCGTCGGGCTGCAGGACGGCTACCGGATCGTAGTTGTCGTCGGTGACGCGTCCGGCCCGATCCACGAACAACACCAGGTCGCCGTTCTGCAGCACCTTGCCGTCCGCCTGGATCTCGATCTTGTCGCCGTTGGCACGGTCCCAGCGTGCCGGCGCGATCACCAGCGGCGCGCCGCCTTCCTGCCATCGAGCTGGTGGCGTCGCGGAGCAACCGGCGGCGACGAGAGCCAGCGCGGCGACCAGTAGAGCGAGGGCCAGTCTGCGCATGCCCGGAGGATAGCCCGAGCGCGCGATGGAAGCTGGTCTTCGCGTCGGCCGCCGGTCCGGGATTTGACATCCACGGTGTGTCTGCCCCAGAAGGCATCGGAGCAAAGGAGACACTCGCATGGTTTTCTGTCGTGGAAGGGCCAGGCAGGTCGGTTGGGCCGCGGTTCTTGCTGGTCTCGCTGCCCTGGGGTGCGCGGGCGGCATGGGGGCGTCGGAGCCCCAGCTGGCTTCGGCGCGGCAGCAGGCGCCCCAGGGCGCCGACGTGTACTCGAATGAATGTGCCGATTGCCACGGCAAGGACGGTGGTGGCGGCGCTCACGCTCCGCCGCTGATGGGCCCCCAGGGCCTGCCGCTCCACGGCCACGACGGGGACACCGGGCCGTTTGCCACGGCCCAGGATGTCTTCGGCTACGTGAAGGCGAAGATGCCCCTCCCGAAGAGCCACGCAGGCACGCTCAGCGACTCCCAGTACTGGGCGGTCGTCGGCTACATCCTGGCCGGGAAGGGCGTGAAGTTGCCCGCGGGTGGCGTCACGCCGGCCAACGCCGCCAGCATCGTCGCCAACGCGCGATAGTCTCCTCCCGCCCGCCCACCCCCGCCGTAGTCCTCCTCGAGGGGGCTCACCGCCCCTCGAGCACCCCGACGCGATTCGCTTTGCTCATCGCGGGCTCGCTGTCGCTCGCCGGCGCCCACATTTCTTGGCCGCTCGGCTGGGCGGCGGATACGGGATCGGGGAGGCACCAATCCTTGGAACACCGTCGCAGCGCTTCCGCCGAGTTTCCCAACGACAACCCCGAGCTCCACGACGGAGCGCTGTGGGTGGTGAGCCGCCCCTGCTCGCCTGCCCGGCTTCTGCTTCGCGCGGAGAGCGAGCCGCCGCCCGCGCCGGCGGAGGGCGAGTTCGAGCTGCCCGATGCCGGCGACGACGGGGTGCTCGACATCGACATCGACATCGAGCTGTTCGAGGCGCCCGCCGCCGTCGCGGCGCCAGCGGAGTTCGAACCCGTCGCGCTGCCGGCGGAGCCCGACCCCGTCCAGCTCGAAGCCGCGCCGGAGACCAGCCAGCTCGAAGCCGCGCTGGAGGCGCCGGCGGCCGGCCAGCTCGAAGCGGAGCCCGAAGCACCCGTCGACGAGCAGCCTGCCGGCGAGCCACCCGTCGACCAGCAGCCCGCCGAGGACCAGTTCGCGGTGTTCCT
This sequence comes from uncultured delta proteobacterium, assembly GCA_963826085.1. Taxonomy (GTDB): domain Bacteria; phylum Myxococcota_A; class Polyangia; order Polyangiales; family Polyangiaceae; genus CAWDXG01. The sequence continues at coordinate 3,230,598 of CAWGVN010000001.1, forward strand.
GTCGGCTCTGGTCCGCGTGGCGATGGACGCCGGCGCGACGCGTATCGCCGCCGCGCTCCCTGCATTCATCGAGCAGGGCCTGATGCCGAGCGACGGGCTCGCTCCCGGCGTCGTGCAGGCGCTCACAGCGCGCGGTTTCGCCGAGGTCCGCACCGGCGGGCTCGCGATCAGCGCCGCCTGCGCCGAGACCGCGCAGGCGTGGCGCCGGGTGCTCAGCGGCGAGAGCGACGACCTGTCCGCGTGCGGCACCAGCACTCTGGACGCGTGGGCCGCCGAGCTGCTCGCCGCCGCCCTCGACGCCTCGCCCGACTCCGTCAAGAAGCTGCGCCGCGAGCTACGCCGCCAGGGCGTCGCGGCCTTCGGCATCATCGCGCAGGCCGCGTGAGCTTGCAGGTCCTGGCAGCCGCTCCACGCCGGAGATCCGCCAACCTCGCGCTGGCCTGTCGCGCCCTGCTTCGTTTCACCCGCCGTCTCGATCGCCGCGGCGTCTGCCCCAGCCGCACGTCCGCTGCCGAGCCAACAGCTGACGACCTACGGCTAACGGCCGGCCTTGCGCGCCGTCACGCAGTACTCGAAGAGCTCGCGCTTGGACGTGCGCTTGCGCAGCTTCTCGATCTCGATGTCCACCAGGCCGGCGCGATCGAACAGCGTCGCGAACAACTCTTCGACGGGCAGCAACGTCTCGTAGAACTTCGAGTTGCCGACGACGTAGGCCAGCGTGCCGCCGGCTGCGAGCCGCGGCACCACGCTGGCGACGTGCTCCGCCATGTCGAAGAAATAGCGCCGCACGTACGCCGCCAGAAGCGGGCTCTTTTCCGCGATTTCCGCCGCGATCGGCCCGAGCTCGGAGAGCTCGCCGCGGCGCGTTGGCTTCCATGTGGAGAGCCGGCTGGTCGCGGCGCCCCAGGTGCCTCCGATCGCCTGCCAGTCCAGCTCGCCTGCGCTCTGTCGGTCCTCCAGAAAGCCGAGCCAGTACATGTAGGGCCTGAGCTCGCGGATGTAGCTCATGCGGTTCGGGTAGGGCGGCGACGTGATGATGGCGCCGTAGCGCCGGCGCGGCAGCGCCTTGTCGAGCCGTCGCGAATCGCCCAGCACGACGCGTCGCGGGGCCCGCCCCAGCGGCTCGGCGGCGGCGGGCAGGATCGACTCGAGCGCGTGCTCGAGCGCTGCGGCGACGCGCTTCTTCCCGTCCTTGGCCTGCTCTCCCCGTTTGAACGACATCGACTGGTGTCCGAAGCTCACATTGGCGCAGTCGATGAGCGCGCGGCAGAACGCGAGCCGCGCCAGATCGCGCGCCCGCGGCGCCGGTTCGGCTCTGCCCAGCGCGGCGAAAGCTCGTCCCAGCGCCGACAGCGTTTCCGGCTCCCACCAGCGCTCGATGCGATAGAGCGGCGGCACCCACGGCCGCGACGGGCTCCGCGCCAGTGCCGCCCGCGCCATGGCGGAGACGGTGCGCCGTGCCTGTTCCCGCGATTTCGCCGGGTAGCGAGCCAGCTTGGCCCGCGCCAGCCACACCAGGAACGGATTCAGGTCGACCGCGTCGCCCGCCAGGCCCTGCTCTGCGCAGGCGAGAAGCGTCGTTCCCGTGCCCGAGAACGGGTCGAGCAGCGGCGCGCTCTCCGGGCCGACCTCCGCCAGCCGCTCGCGCACCAGGTGCACGGAGTAGGCAGGCGTCAGCCTGAGCCAGCCGTGGCGCGTGTCCTTGACGTTGCCCTTGAACGTGAAGCGCCGGCTGGCACCGAGCGGCATGCTTCCGTCAGGCGGCACGCCTAGCGCTTTCCGAGCAGTCGCAGAACGCAGAAGGCAGTGACGGCGATGACCGCGCCCCACGTGCCCAGCATCATGATCCAACCGCCGGTTGTCATGTGGCCTCCTCTTCTTCGAGCTTCACGCCACCAACGTCCGTTTTTTCGCCGTCGAGCTCCCTGTCTTTGCGGTTCTTCCAGATGACTCCCACCATGATCACGAACAGCCCGATGATGCCCAGGATCAGCCCGCGAGCCAGCCAGATGTAGGGCGTTGTGTAGAGGCCCTCGATCACCATCTTGCAGTGTCCCGCTGCCGGGTCGCCCTCCTTGTCGAGGTAGTGGAAGCGCTGCAGCTGGAACATGCGTTGCAGCTTTTCCGCTGGCATTGCCTTGACGAAGAGCGGGTCGCCGTCGACGTTGTCGACCTTGACGTGGCCCTTGGCGTCGACCGTCAGCGTCGCCCACGCCTTGAGGTCCCGCCCGGCGTCGTTGATCGTCGCCATCAGCTGGCTCTCGACTGCGGCATGGGCCTTCTTGTTGGCTGCAGTCGGTCCTGACGAGGAGAAGTCGCCGGTGTACGTAGCTTCGTCCAGAATCGAAGTGACGAGCTTCGGCTCCGGCGTGAGCTTGTTGGCGACGATCACGTCCTTGTAGACCCACCCGCCCAGGATCAGCATCAGCGCGATGGGCGTGACGTAGCGCATCAGGAATCGGAAGAAGCGCGGCACCTTCATCAGCGCGCCGCGATGCAATTCCTGCCAGCCCCTGCCGATACCGAACACCCAGGAGAACAACACGGCCTCGATGGCGCTGAACAGCACCAGCCCCAGCGTGCCCGCCCAGAAGTCGAGCTCGTCGAGGAAGCCGTACTTCAGGAAGAACACGACCGGGATGCTGCCGAGCAACCAGAACATGCCGACCAGCGCCGCCGACACGCCGCGGCTCAACTTCGCCTCGTCCTGGAAGAAGGCCATCACCGGCTGGCAGATGCCGACCGACGACGTAAAGGCGGCGAAAAACAGCAATAAAAACCAGATGGTACCGAAGATGTGCGCCGAACCAGTGGAGCGCAGGATCTCCGGCATGCTGACCATGCCGATGTCGAATGTCCCCTTTGAAGCGACCGTCGGAATCGCCGCGGCGCCGAAGAACACGGCCGCCGCGGGGATGGCGATCATGCTGCCGAAGATGATCTCGACGAACTCGTTGGTGGCCGCTGTGGTGAGCCCGCTCACGGCGACGTCGTCGTCCTTGCCGACGTAGCTCGCGTAGCACTCCAGCGCGCCGAATCCGATGCTCAGCGTGAAGAAGATCTGGCCTGCGGCTGCCAGCCAGACATCCGGCTTGAGGAGGGCGGAGAAGTTCGGATTCCAGAGGAAACCGAGACCCTGTTCCACGGTGCCCTTGTGCGCCGGCAGCGTGAAGATGCGGATGCACATGAGCAGGCAGAACACGATCAGCAGGGGCATCGCGATCTTCGCGAGCACCTCGATGCCGCTGGCGACGCCGCGGTACAGCACCCACACGTTCAGTGCCACGGTGACGAGCAGGAAGCCGAACGCGACGCTGACCGACGAGAAGTAGTTGCCGCTCGACATGACGCCCTGGAACTCGTACAGGAACGTCGTCAGGTGCGCGTGGTCGTACGAGCCGTGGAACGAGAACCACGCGTAGCCGAGGCACCACGCTTCGAGGTACGTGTAGTAGAAGCAGAACACGAGCGGGATCGCGACGCCCAGCGCGCCGACGTACTTCGCGCCCTTCCACTTCGTCATCTTGTCGAAGATGCCGGGCGTCGTACCGTGTCCGTGCCGCCCGCCGAGTCGCCCGATGGTCCAGGCGATCCACATCATCGGCAGGCCGAAGATCACGAGCGAGATCAGGTACGGCAGGATGAAAGCGCCCCCGCCGTTCTTTGCGGCCTGGCCAGGAAATCTCAATAGATTGCCAATACCTACGGCATTACCCGCGGCCGCCAGGATCAGCCCGAAGCGCGACTTCCAGGACTCCCGCATTCCCGATTCCTTCTCCGCGCACGATGGCGTGCGCTCCCGTCCGCGCCTGTTCCTATCCGCGCGGCCTTCTGGAGGTCAAGCGCGGCGAGCTCTACGGCTGCTTGCAGGGTCGCAGGATCTTGAGCCCGTCCACCATGACCTCGCACATCTTCGGGCCCGTTGATTTTGCGGGCCGAGCGGGTGCCACCATGGTGATCTTCACGCTCTGGTCGCGCTGCGCGAGCACCTTCGCCTTGCCGTGCAGTGCGCCCTTGGTCGCTTCGAGCTCGAGCGTCTCGTCGGGCTTGGCGTCCACTTCGCAGGGCGTCTTGTCGCAGACCTGGAAGCCGTTCTTCTTGAGCACGGCGCCGGTCGGCGTGGTGTCGACGTGGAGATGGATCGCGGCCTCCGCGGGGCCGGCCGATGCGCTCGCCGTCGCGAGGGCCGCGGAGGCCGAGGCCGAGGGCGTTGGCTGGCTTGTCTCTACGGCTGCCGCGCTGTGTGCTGGAGCTTCAGGCGGCGCAGGCGGCGTCAGGCGCGGCCTGAGCAGGAAGAAGTAGGCGGCGGCCACGCCACCCCCGCCCAGCACGAGCAGCGCGACAATCAGCCCAGCCCGCGAGCGGCGCGGCACGCCTGGTATCGAGCCCGATGCGTCGAGGCGCGTCTGGGCCGGCACGCCGCTGGTCCTGTTCTGCAGCGGCAGTGGCTCGTCGCTCGCTGGGCCAGGGCCGGCGCCGGGAAACTGGGCCGCGGTCCCCGCGTGGGCCGAGGCGCCGAACTGCGCCGAGGTGGGCGCATGGGCTGCGCTGAACTGCTCCGAGCCGGGCGTGCCCTGGCCCTGGGCGAGGAACACCTGCGCGGGCGCGTCGGGAATCGAGCCGTGGCGTCCGACCAGCGCGCCTTCTGGCGTCGCCAGGATGGCCGCGGTCAGCTCACCCATGGTCTGGAAACGCTCGTCCGGATTCTTGAGCAGAGCACGTACGATGACGTGCTGCATCTCGATCGAGACCTGCAGGTCCGGACACACCGTGGTCATCGGCGGCGTCGGCTCGTTGAGGTGCGCGGCGAGCACCGCCATGAACGTGTCGCCCGTGAACGGCACGGCGCCGGTGAACATCTCGTAGAGGATGATGCCGGTGGCGTAGATATCGACGCGCAGGTCGGCTTTCTTCCCGGCCGCCTGCTCCGGCGCCATGTACTCCGGCGTGCCGAAGATCATGCCCGTGCGCGTGAGCCGGCGGCGTTTGGGCTCCGAGGCCGCCGCCTCTTCCGTCGTACGCAGTTGCGCGATGCCGAAGTCGACGATCTTGACGATTTCCTCGCCGTCGCCGATGCGCTGCAGGAACACGTTCTCCGGCTTCATGTCGCGGTGCACGACGCCCCTCGAGTGGGCTGCGGCGAGCGCGCGGCAGATCTGCAGAGCGATGCGCACACCACGCTGCGGGTCGATCAAGCGATGGCGGGTCAGCTCGTCGGCGAGGTCGTTCCCTTCCAGGAACTCCATGGCCAGGAAGAAGCAGCCGTTGTCGAGCTGTCCGAAATCGAACACGTCGAGCACGTTCGGGTGCTTGATGCGCGAGGCGCTGACGGCTTCCTGTTGGAAGCGCGCGACGATGTCCTGCTTCTCCGAGTACTCCCGCCGCAGCACCTTGACCGCGACCTTCTTCTCGATGGCCTCGTGCACGGCCAGGTACACCTGGCCCATGCCTCCTTCGCCCAGCGGTTTGACGATCCGGTAGCGCCCGGCGACGATGGTGCCGATCAGCGGGTCGGGCTGACTCTGGATGGGCTGCACGGGGGTCTCGCGCGGAGTAACGCCTTGGGCCCTACACCATAGCGGGGTCGCCTTGAAGCGGCCACCCGCGACGAACACGGAAATGGCCGGAAATGTGGCTCTGGAGCGACCCGGGAGGGCAGCGGAGGGCTCGCGCGGCCGGCCTTTCCCGCAGTGCGACGATACCGCTCCCGCCCGGGCCGGGTTTTGCTACCCTCGTCGGTCCCATGATCGTCGTGATGGAGCCCGAAACGCCGGAGGCGGGCATCGAGTTCGTGATGTCGTACCTGGTCGGTGCCGGCTTCGACGTCCACCGCTCGAGCGGGCAGTCGCGCACGATCCTGGGCGTCGTCGGTGACGTGACCCAGGACGACATGGCCGTGGTGCGGGAGCTTGCCGGCGTAGCGGAGGTCGTGCGTGTCAGCGAGCCATTCCGGCTCGCGTCGCGTCGTTTCCGGAAGCACTCGACCATCGTCGAGGGAACATGGGGCATCATCGGGGGCGAGCGACCGTGGATTGCCATCGAGCCGATCGGTCTGACGCCGCAGCGCAATGGCTCGCTCGTCGAACACACAGACAGCGGGCCGCCATCTGCCGAGCTGCCCTACGAGGTAGCTGCTGGGCGTCCTTTCGATTCCGCCGTGACCCGCTCGCGCCTCGCCCCGGAGACCATCGGATCCCTCGCCTGTCTGCCGTTGCATCCGCAGCCGGCTGAACCGCGCTGGCCGGTCGTGTTCGTCGAACGCGCGCCGAGCTGGGGCGCCAATGCCTGGATTGGAGCGGCGGAAAAGGAGCTGGAACGCCGCGAAGGAAGCGTGGTGTTGCTCGAGGCCGGCGGCGAGTATCCGAATGGCGCGCGCACGCTCGAAATCGCTGCAATCGCCCGCGCCAAGCTCCGCACGCACCTGCCCATTGTCGTGGACGTGCCCACCATCGCGCAGCGCGCTCGCTACTCCACCGCGGTTGCGTGCGCAGCCATCGCCGCCGGTGCGGACGGCGTGATCCTGCGCGTATGGGTCGGGCGGGAGGGCGATCTGCCGCGCGTTCCGGCCACGCTCAGCTGGGAAGACGCCGTCGAGCTCGCCGAGAAGCTGCGCGCGGTTGGCGCCGCTGTCAGGGGATGACGCGCGTTCCGGATCGTCCATGACGCGGTTGGTGGTCGTCGGCCTGGGCCTGATTGGCGGCTCGATCGCGCTGGCCCACCGCGAGTCCGAGCCGGATGCCGAGCTCGTGGGAATCGACCGGGCCGACGTCATCGCCCTGCCGGGGGCGGCGGCGGCAGTCGAGCAGCGCATCGATGCTGCCGACGGCGACGCGGTGCGCGTCGCCCTCTCGGGAGCGTCGCTGGTCGTGCTCGCGATGCCGGTTCGGGAGATCGCGCGCCAGGTAGCCGACGTGCTCGAGCTCGCTGATGTCGTCACTGATTGTGGTTCGACGAAGCGACTGATCGTCGAGGCGGCGTCCCGGTCGCCACGGGCCTCGCGTTTCGTTCCGGGTCATCCGATGGCTGGCGCCCCTGAAGGCGGCGTGCAGCGGGCAAGGGCGGACCTGTTCCAGGGGCGACGCTGGCTGCTGTGTCCCGAGGCCAGTGACCCGGATGCCGTGGCCCGGGTCGAGGAGCTGGTGCGGCGCATCGGCGCGGCACCGGCGCATCTGGCGGCATTCGAGCACGATCGCGCCGTGGCGCTCATGAGCCATGTGCCGCAGCTGCTCGCGAGCGCGATGGTCGTGCTGGCCGAGCGCGGTCACGCCGCGGTCGCAGCTGGGCCGGCGTTCGCGCGGCTGACCCGCGGTGCAGGCGGACCCCCGAGCATGTGGGGCGACGTGTTCAGCTCGAATGCCGACGAGGTCGCTGGCCAGCTCCGCGCGCTGTGCCGCGAGCTCGAACGGATCGCGACACAGCTCGAGCAGGCGCAGGCGGAAGGCGCGCTCGCGCTGCTCGCCGAGGCGCGTGCCACCCTCGATTCAGCGGGCTAGAGGCCTGCGCCGAGGAAGGCGCACACGATGGCCGGGAAATTGCTAGAATATCGAGCGGAGCACTTGGGCATGCGGAGCAGCAGCTGGTTCATAGTCGCGCTTCTGACACTGGGCGGAGTCGGCTCCTGCGTGCTCAATCCGCAGCCCGAGCCCCCGAGCGATACCAGCGGCAGCGGGACAGGCGGAACGACCAACGCGGACAGTGGCTCCAGCGGGGGCAGCGGCGGCAGCGGCGCCATGGCCGCGACCGGCGGCACCGGAACCGGCGGAACAGGCGCGGTCGGTTCTGGTGGCGGAAGTGCGGGCGGTGCTGCGGGAGCCGGCACGGGCGGTAGCGGCGGTGGAGCCGGCGGCAAGGGCGGGACCGCAGGAAACGGCGGAGCCGCAGGCGCCGCAGGCGCCGCAGGCGCCGCGGGCGCCGCGGGCGCCGGTGGTGGCGATGCAGGACCGCCTGACGGCGCCATCGAGGCTGGCACCGACGCCGCTTCGGACGCACCTGGGGACGCCCTCACGGACGGCGCTTCGAACGGCTGAGCCGGCGGCGCCCGCGGACGGACCGCGGCAGCGACGTCCACAATTGTGCCACCTTGTGCCAGAGGCAGGCCGGCTGTGCGCTCGCTTCCGGACTCGATCCTGCGGGTGCCCACTCGCGCCGGCGTCCGGCGCCGCATGGACCGGGACGTGCTAGTGAGAGAGGCGAATGGGGCGGAACCTTCGCGCGCTGGCTGTTCTCTCGCTTGGCTTGATGCTGGGCGTGTGCGCCTGCGTGCTGAATCCGCAACCCGAGCCCCCCGACAACCCCAATGATGGCGGGCACAACTACGCCAGCGGAGGATCGGGTGCCGGGATCGGCTTCACGCCCACCGGCGGCAGCGGGGGCGACATCAACGGCGGCGGCGGCTTCGGCGGTCAAGCCAAGGTCGATGCCGGCCCGGTTCCGAACACGGAGGGGGGAACGGCCGACGGCGCCGCTGGAGACGGCTCTGCCGATACGGACGGCTCGGCGGGAGACGGCGCCGCAACCGACGGCGCAGCCGGTGACGGCGGTGACGCGGCGCCGGACGACGCTGTTGCGCCGGGCGACACCGGCGCGAACCCGGACGCTGTCGCGGACTGAACCCCTGCGTCAGTCGCCGGGGCGGGCCAGGTAGCTGTCCATCACGTTCGCGATGAAGTCGGCCAGAATCCCGTCGGCGACCCGCAAGCGGCGGCTCAGCTCCCGCGCCAGGTTGAGCACGATGAGCGCGTACGCTTTCACATCGTAGCGGTAGAGCCCGTCCAGGTCTCCGGAGGTGATCCGCAGAAGCCGCGACGGTGCGAGGGCGCGCACCGTTGCCGAGCGTGGCTGGACGTCCAGAATGCTCATCTCGCCGAACCAGTCGCCGGGTCCGAGCAGAGCTACGCGCGCGTCCACGCCGCGCTTGCTTCGCTTGAGGATCTCGATCTCGCCGTTCAGGACGACGAACATGTCCCGCGCTTCCTCGCCCTCGCGGAAAATCACGTCGCCTGCCGACGGTGTGATCGGCTCCAACGTCGATGCGAGGTGCGCCAGCGCGTCGTCGGGCAGCGCCCCGAATAGCCCGATATTCCTCAGCTCTGCGGGGCCCACGTTGGGGGGCACCGAGTCGCTCACTGGCAGACCCCGTACGTGGGGTCGCTGATCACGTCGGCGCAGGTTCCGGTTCCGGCGGGGCAGTCGCTGTTCACCCCGAGCCGACACCAGTGTGCGCAGCTGTAGTTGTTGCTGCTGTCGTAGACGCAGAGGTAGCCGGGCGCGCATGCGGTCGGGTTGGCGGCACTGCAGCCGTTCGCCCCTGTTCCCGTTCCCGCCGGACCGCAGTCGGTCGCGGAGCTCGTCTGCGAGGACTGGTAGCACGTCAACCCCGAACCGCACACGGTGCCGGGGTTCTCCAGCTTGCATCCGCTGGTGCAGACCATCATGCCGGGGATGTTCGTGGGGCTGCCGCCACTGGGCGTGTAGGTGACCTGGATGCAGTCCTGCCCGCCGCAATCCGCAGCGGAGGCGCAGTACTTCTTGCACGCGCTGCCGACGCACTCGTAGCCCGCGGTGCACGTACCGCTCGAGCAGTTCTGGTTGGGTTGGACGTTCCCCGGGTTCGCGCAGCCGGTCACTCCAGTAGTCGGGTTGGTGACAACGCAGGCCTGCCCATTCGTGCAACCGCACTGCGGCGCCGTGTCGCACGTCCCGCCGGACACCGGGGGCGTGCAGTTGCCGCCGCCGCTTCCTCCCGCTCCAGTTCCGCCGGTGCTGCCGCCCGCGCCGGTCCCGCCGGTGCTGCCGCCCGCGCCGGTCCCGCCGGTGCTGCCGCCCGCGCCAGTCCCGCCGGTGGCGCCGCCCGCGCCGGTCCCGCCGGTGCTGCCGCCCGCGCCGGTTCCACCGGCGCCGGTCCCGCCGGTGCTGCCGCCCGCGCCGGTTCCACCGGCTCCCGTTCCGGCGGCACCGCCGGTGGTGGTTCCCCCGGCGCCTCCGTACGCGGGGTTGTTCACGCCCGCGGACTGGGCGCAGCCGAAGGTTGTCGCTGCGATGGCGGTGAAAGCAAGGATCGATCGGGAAGTGCGCATCTCGTCCTCCGGACAGGCTGCCGGCGAGCCGCCGGAACCTTATCGCTGATTTTCCGACAATCAATAGGCGCGCTGACCACGCACAGGTCCGTGGCCCTACGTTTCGTCAGCGGAGTCGTGATAGATGGGCGGCCTGGCGTGGCAAAACCGCGTAATCGCTTCGAGGTCTGCCGGATCCAGCTCCGAGAAAGCGATACCCATGCCGGGCGGAGAATCCGCGCTGGCTTCGCGTGTCCAGCGCACGATCCCCGACGCCTCCACCTCGTGGCCGTCGGGAAGCACAAAGAACAGTGACACCTGGGTACCCGGCGGTTTGGGCTGGTACGTCGCCACGAAGAGTCCTCCGTTGGACAGGTCGTGAGACAGCCCCGTGTAGAACGTCGAGTCGCTGAACAGTCCAATGTCCGTCTCGACGAAAACGCGGTGTCCGTCGGCGCGCTTGTCCGAGCCCGAGAAGGGGGTCGGACGGCGAGGTCTGCCCAGGGGCTCGGGAGCCGGAGGGACGTGCGATTCGCGTTCGCCGTCGTCCGCCGTCGGCACCCTCACCTCGCGGCGCTGGCGGCGCTGGCGTTGCTGGGCCTTGGCGACCGGATAGAGCAACGCGAGGGTGCGCGCAATCGTCTCCGTCGCCGCGTGCACCGTCTTGCTTTCCGATTCGAACTGCTGCAGCGCCGTGAGCGCCTCGCCCAGCTGCTCGATCGCGATGCGGACTCCCGAGTTCGACGCCTGCAACGTCGTAGCCTTCGTCTCGGCCTCGTACAGCGCGCTCGATGCTGCCGCAGCGGAATCGAGCGCGCGCGTCAGCGCTTCGGAGCCGGTCTCGTTCGACTGCAGGACCTGCAACGCTTCGACGAGCAACGCCCGCGCCTGGCGTGCGGGTCGCGATGCCGGGAAGGAACCGGGATCGCCCTGCGTCATTCCCACTGCCAGTCGCCCGGGGCTCTCACAGGGTCTTCTCGAACACTATGCGCGGTCGTGCTGGGCCTGCGTAGTCTTCGACCAATGAAACACTCCAACCCAACGCGCGGTGGAATGCGATCGAACCCTCGTTGCCGGTTGTCGTGATCGCCTTGAGGCGGGTGCACTTTGCGGTCCGGCAGTCGTCCTCGAATGTCTGGTACAGGACCTTTCCGACTCCGCGACGGCGGTAGTCCGGGTGGATCCCGACCAGGTGCACGTAGCCGGTCGGTGACGGGGCCTGGGCGACAAAGCCGAACAGGAAACCCGCCAACACTCCCTCATGCTCGACGACACGAGCCAGGGTTCCCAGCTCGTAGAAGAACATGGGGTGGGCGAGCGCGCTGGTCGGCCCGCCCCACCAACGGTCGATGACCTGGACGATGTGGTCGTAGTCCTGCTTGCCGAGTGGACGGGTGAGCATCGGTTCGGGGGCCGGCGCCTGGCGGGCTTGGCCGAGGGTATCACATGCCGCCAGCCGCGAATCCAGCACCATCGCGGGCCTCCGGCGCCGGGTGTGGCCGTGCCCTCCGCGGCGCTAGCCGCTGGCCCGACCGTCGTGTATCCCGTGTCCCATGCCGACCAAGGTTCGCGTTGCCCCCTCCATCCTGAGCGCCGACCTCGGACGTCTCGCAGAGGAGGTCCAGGAGGTGGAGCGGGGTGGTGCCGACTGGATCCACGTCGATGTGATGGATGGGCGTTTCGTGCCGAACATCACGCTGGGGCCAGCGATCGTGAAGGCTATCCGTCGCGCTACCTCTCTCCCCGTCGACGTGCATCTGATGATCGTGGAGCCCGAGCGCTACGTCGAACAGTTTGCCGAGGCCGGCGCCGATGTGATCAGCGTGCACGTCGAGGCGTCCGTGCACCTGCAGCGCACACTCGCCGAGATCCGGCGGCTCGGCAAACGCGCCGGCGTCGTGCTCAATCCGCACACTCCCGAGGAACACCTGCGCTACGTGCTGGGCGACGCGGATCTGGTGCTGGTGATGAGCGTGAATCCGGGCTTCGGCGGCCAGGCATTTCTGCCCCAGGTGCTGCCGAAGTTGGCGGGATTGCGCCGGATGATCGACGAAGCGGGCCTGGACGTGGACCTCGAGGTCGATGGCGGCGTGTCGCCGGAAACGGCGCGGCAGGTGGTCGACGCCGGAGCTCGCGTGCTGGTCGCCGGCTCGGCCGTGTTCGGCCAACCGGATCGTCCCGCTGCGATCGCCGCCATTCGCAAGGCGGCGACGGGTTGAACGAGGTCCTCTCGCGGTGGCTAGTCCCGCGACCGGACGCTACGCTCCGGCTCGCATGAGGAAATCTTCGCTTTCCGTTCTGGCGGTGGCGGTTCTCTCGGCCGGCTGCGGTCCCGGCGAGGCTCCGCTCTCACGGGTCGCGTCTCCGCCGCCGGCGCCGCCGGCGGCGGGCTCCGCTCCCTCGAGCCCGGCGCAGCAGAACCCCGCCCACGACGGCACTGCCGACATGGTCGTGGCTCGCGCGCTCCGCGAGGTATCGCGTCTACGCGAGCTACCGGCCAAGGGTCCGGTGCGCGGCAAGCTCGTCAGCCGCGCCGAGATGGTTGCTCACGTGCGCCGCGACATGCTGAGCGAGGTCCCGCCGGATGCGATGACAGGTCAGGCCGAGATGCTGTTTGCGCTCGGTGCCGTCCCTCCCGACTTCGACTACGAGCAGAGCCTGATGGACCTGATGACGGCCCAGCTTGCCGGGTTCTACGAGCCGAAGGACAAGACCATGTACCTCTCGGCTGATCTCGCGCCGGCGGAACGCAAGATGACGCTCGACCACGAGCTCGTGCACGCGCTGCAGGATCAGTATTTCGGCCTCGGCAAGCGCCTCGACTACCGCGCCGACGCATCGGACGAGCAGAGCGCGGTGCACGCGTTGGCCGAAGGCGGCGCGACGAGCGCGATGCTCGACGCCATGCTCGAGCCGCGCCACATGCACGCCACGGATCTCTCCGACGACGCCGTAGGGGTCGAAGCGCGCGGCTCGATCGAACTCTCGCCCGCCGCCGCCAAGGTCCCCGACATCCTCAAGCGCTCCATCGTCTCGGCCTATGTCGACGGGATCTCGTTGGTACACTGGGCGCGTCGCCGTGGAGGTTGGGCGGCGGTCGATGCGCTGTGGGCGCATCCGCCGACCACGACGGAACAGCTGCTGCACCCGGCGAAGCTCCTCGCGCATGAGGTCGGAGACTCGATCGAGATCCCCGTCGCGCCGTCGAAGGGGCCTGCCCGCGTGCTTTATCACGACATCGAAGGCGAACAATCGGTGCGCCTCGTCCTGGAAGGCTGGATGCCGCGCAGCAAGGCCATTCAAGCGGCCAGCGGTTGGGACGGTGACCGCGTGGCGGTGTTCCGCGATGGCCAGCGCTTCGCGTTCGCCTGGCACCTGCGCTACGACACGACGGCGGACGCCGAGCGCGGACTCGAGGCATTCGCACGCGGGATGCTGGCCACGGCACGCGCCGACCAGAGCGGCCACTCCGATCTGGTGTTCATCGGTCCGGAAGAGGCTCGCACCGCGGTGAAGGGCGGGAGCGCGTGCCGGGCGCGACGGCTGGCGGGACCGTTTGCGCTGGTGCGGCAGGGGCAGGACGTCGCGATCGTCGCCGGCCCGTATCTGCGCAACCAGAAGGGACCGCGGGCCGATGGAACCTGCACCGCCGCGCTGAAGTGGGCGCGGGCGGTGGTGGTCCAGCAGTCGGCGCGTGCGGCAGGTCATAATTGACCCCACGGGGTCATATCGGACCTGCGTTGCTTGGACGATCAACGCCCTACCTGCTCGGCGTCGTGGTGGGCCCTTGCCGTGGCACGAAACGTGCTTATGACTTTGGCACGACCACACGGGTCCGGACTGAAAGCAATTCGCACCTCGAACGTTGACTGGATCGAAACGAATGGCCCACAACGCCCAACCGAGAAAGCGCCGGGTACGCGGAGCCGCTGGAAAAGCAGCGGCATCCGTTGCGACAGGCGCCTCATGGCTGGCGCTGGTTGCAGCGACAACTCTGGGTCTGGGCCAGGTCGGCCGGGTGCGCGCGGAGATCTCGGCTGACCCGCTCACCGTGGACGACGGCGACAGCGCCGATGCGTATCGACTGATCGTGCAGTCCTACGCGCCTGAGGCAGTGGGGGCGGATCACCTTCCCGGAGAGCACGCGCGGCCGCTCGGGTCGACCCAGCGGGCCATCACCGCGGAGGAGCTCCGTCGCGGAATAGCGGTGGATATCGTGCAGATCAGCGACGACGCGGAGCCGATCGAGGCCGCGCCGATCGTGATCGCGTGGGTCGAACGCGGCCAGCCCGATCTCGATTTCGATGGGCGCGAGGCGCGCCCGGGCAGTGCTGCTTTCTACGGTGTTGCGCGCTCCCCATTGAACCAGCCCGCGCCCGAGCCGGCGCGCGTCGTCCTCAAGCGCCACAGCGCTTGAGCAGAACGTGACGCGGTTGCGTAACGCCCCCGGGTGGGTGCTACGCAACTTGTGCGCTTTCGTACTGCGTTGTCAACAGGCTGGGAAATAGCTGTGGACGAATCGGAGCAGCGACTGCACGCAATTCGTGCGGCAGTCACCCAGGTGTTGCGCAGGCGTGCCGCGCTGCTGTCGGCAGAATGACACAAACGTCGCCCCAGCTGTGACACGTCGCCTCTGGGGAAAGGCTGGGGACGAGGCACTTCTACCAGGGTCGCGATTGACCCGGGTACAGCTTGTCAGGCTGCCTGGCGTGCGCGGGAGCTGTCGGGTGTGCTCTGTCTCAGCGCCCGGACCCGTCGCGAGAATTCGCGACGCTCGTCGTCGTCCATTGGCCGCCCGCCGAAGCGCGCCTCGATGTAGCGCTCGGTGAGGGAGAGCACCTCGGGTCCAATCGGGTGCCCCATCTCCACCAGGGCGCGCGCATGCGACAGCGGCGGAGTGCTCGCGGGTCGAATGACGCCGTGCACGGTCATGGCATCTTCGAGCGAGCGATAGAGCCGCACGACCTGGAGCGCTGCAACCTCGTTCGGAGATCGCGACCGCATCGGGTGGGAGCCGCCGCCGCGCTGGCGTCTCAACCAGAACACGCCGCTGATCATCAAAAGCAGACCCAGAAGCAAGGTTCCCAGCCGGCGCGGTGACTTGAGTGCGCGCAACAGGTCACCCGGACCGTGGATGGAGACGTAGCGCTTCTGGACACTGTGGAACAGCCGCACCTGCTGCTTCAGGTCGTAGCCGACTACGTGCCGGTTCCAGCGCTGGGCAGTCGCTTCGATGAAGTCGCGGATGAACGCCAAGAACCCCGTCACGTCGCTTTGCGGCGCCGAATCCGCCGGCGGAGTCGGGTCGAAACGCGTCCAACCCTTGTTGTCGAGATAGACCTCGACCCAGGAGTGCGCGTCGCCCTGGCGCACCGCGTAGTAGTGGCCGAAGCGGTTGTACGTTCCGCCGATGAAACCCGTGACGTTGCGGGTCGGAACACCGAGGGTCCGGAGCATGATCGCCATGGCTGTCGAGTAGAACTCGCAGTGTCCTCGTTTGCTGTTGAAGAGGAAGTCGTCGAGTGGGTTCTTGGCGGCGCCTGAAGGCGAATCGAGGTCGTACTTGTAGTCGTGACGCAGGTGGCTCTCGACAATCTTCGCCTGCGCTGCGGGCTCCGTCCTGGTTCCCACCCAGCGGTGAGCGAGATCCGCGATGCGTTTCGGGAGCTTGGCAGGCACCTCGAGGTAGCGCATGCGATCGTCTGCGCTCAGCGGCGTCGGCTTGCGGTCGTCCGGCCCCGCCAGGAACACGTCGTAGCGAATGCCTCGGTCGTCGCTGCTGGCGTACTTGTACTCGCCTTCCGGGCCCTCGTAGATCGTCGGCAACGTGCCCAGAAGGGGCGTGCCGCGCGGCAGAAGCCGGATCGCGACCGCATCCGGCGGCAGGAAGAGCACCGGCGGGTCGATGGGTTCCAGGTCGATCGTCATCTTGCGATCGTGCCCAGGATTCCCGAATCGTCTGATGCGCACATTCGCGCCGAGGCGATCGGCCTTGACCCGCTCCGCGATGGTGCGCGACCAGCTGCGCCCGTCGTAGCGGTCGAACGCCGTGCCGCGCAGGTACAGGGCGAGCCGCTCGGGGGGATGCGGGGGGAGGGACGGATACTCGACGCGCATCGCGATCGTCGGATCGCTCCGGAGCTTGCCGACTCCTCCCAGATCGACCCTGTCGGAGAAGCCGATCATCCGCTCGGGCCGCGCATGGTTGAGCAGCAGAAGCGACAGTCCCACGCGTGGGAAAAGCACAAACAGGAGCGCCGTGAAGATGAAGATCGGCACCGAGAGGAGGCACGTGAACGCCAGGAATGGTTTGCCGATCACGCGCCGGCTGCGGAGGATCCGCGGCACATCGACCGGCAGTCCAGTGCGATCGCGGGCGCCCTGTCGGTAATTGCCTTCCACCTCCCGACGCAGATGGCTGAGGACCAGCGCGCCGGGCGCCACGATCAGGAAGCCAACGAAGCACAGGCCGTAGGCCAGGCCGCCGCCGAGTACGGTGCCCGCGATCAGGTGAAGCAGGGCCAGAACGATCACCTGCTGGTCGTGCGCAGCGCCCCGTCGCGTCGACAGGCGCACGACCTGGAGCGCCGCGGCGAACTCGACCGCCAGGACCAGGACAGGCGCCCCGACGAACAGGCGCCCCACCTGCACCACCAGGAGCACGATCGGGGACAGCACGCCGAACTGCCGGAGCGCCGCCTTGTCCTGCCAGCGCTCCGGGACGGCGAGGGCTAGCGCCAGCCCGACGAGCAGGGACACGCTGATCCACCGTCCCAGCTCCCCGCTGGTGACGAGCGCCAGGAGCCCGAGCGCGGCGAGCGCGTCGGTCATGATGCGGTGGATCAGGCCGAATCTCACGCCGGTCCTCCCGGAGCCGCGGGTTTGCTGTCGTATCGCGGTGTGGGCAGCGGCTTCGGCGCCGGGGGCTGTGTGCTGCTTGGCACAGCGACATCGGCCGGGACGGACTGGAGTAGGGCGAGGAATCTCAGCAGCGGATCCGCACCCACGGTGGCGTCGGCGCGGGCGTGTTCGCCGCGGGCCGTCGTCAACGTGACTGCGTCGCCACGCTTGAGGTGGGCGACGGCGCGGGACGCTACGTCGCGAATCCGGCGCTCGAAGCGCGTCGACCAGTGCTCGTCCGGGCTCTTCCCCGGGTACAGGTTGTCGATGCTGAACATCACGTCGCGGCGCGTCTCGCGGGCGCGCTCGCGCAGCACGAACTGGTTCGCGATGGTGCTCTTGCGCCAGTAGATGTCGCGGGGGTCGTCGCCGTCACGCATGGGTCGCACGCCGACGATCTCGTCGCCGTGGCCGCGGCCCAGTGCGCCATCCCCGCCCTGTCGGAGGCCCGGTTGTTCCACGGGGAGCCGAACCGGATCGACCGCGGGATAGATGACCAGATCGCCATCGGCCGCCAGCTCGCGGGACTTTTCGAACAGGCCGAAAGGAAAACGCGTCGCAATGCGAAAACCGATGTGACGATCGCGTCCACGTCGCGCCGGCGTGCGCCTGTATGCGGCGACCTGGGCCGAACGCGGGCTGATCTTCAGGAAGAAGCAGCGCTTGTCCGCGGGCTGGCCGGCCCTCAGGTCCTCGATCTCGATCGCGTATGAGGGCGCACGCTTCTTGTGGTTGTACACCTCGATTTCGACGAGGTGTGGACGCCCGACCTGCGCGCGCGGCGGTAGTCGCCGGATGACGGTCAGGCTGCGCAGGCTCAGATCGCTCATCACGCCGGAAACGACGATGAGCGAGAGCAACATACCGAGCAGTAGATACAGAAGATTGTTGCCGGTGTTGATCGCCGCGAAGCCGACTCCGATCGTGATGCCGATGAAGTACTTTCCTTCGCGCGTGATCTTCAGCTTCCGCGGAGGGCGTAGACGTCGGCGCAGCCGGCCGAACCAGGAGGTGGGCGGGGGGGAGCGGTCCAGTGGCTTCTGGCGGCGCGGATGGACTGCGACTCTGACCGCGGGCACGGTGCGGCCCTCAGAGCGGCACGGGTACGCGCGCCACGACGTCGCGAACTGCGGTTTCCGCTTCTTCGCGGCTTGGCACGTAGCCTTCGGCGTGCGCGGCCAGACGCACGCGGTGGGCCAGGAGCGGCACGGCGAGATCGTGGATGTCGTCGGCGATGCAGTAGCGTCGGCCCTGCAAAAGCGCGCGCGCACGCGCAGCGCGGGACAGGTTCATACCGGCGCGTGTGGAGGCCCCCAGGGCCAGCGCGGGTGTTGTGCGAGTGGCCGAAATCAGCGCCTGGAGGTAAGTGCCGAGCGACGCGTCGACGGAGACGCGATCGACATCGCGCTGCAGAGCGACAAGTGATTGCGGGTCCAGCACGGTCGGCACGTGTTCGACGCGATCGGACTCGGGCTCGAGCATGAGTCGCGTTTCGACATGCGCCGGGGGATAGCCGATGCGGACGCGGACCATGAAGCGGTCGAGCTGCGATTCGGGCAGCGGAAAGGTGCCGGTGAAGTCCTGCGGGTTCTGCGTGGCGATCACCAGGAACGGCTCCGGCAGCGGAATGCTCTTGCCGTCGAGCGACACCTGGCCGTCGTTCATGGCTTCGAGCAGAGCGGACTGCGTCCGCGGGCTAGCGCGGTTGATCTCGTCCGCCAACAGGATGTTGCTGAAGATCGGGCCATGGCGGAGGACGAAGTCGCCGTTGCGTTGGTCGAAGACGGAGACGCCGAGCACGTCGCTCGGAAGGAGATCGCTCGTGAATTGCACGCGGCGCATCTCGCCGCCCACCGCCTTGGCGAGCCCGCGGGCGAGAGTCGTCTTGCCGACGCCGGGAACGTCCTCGATCAGGACATGGCCCCTGGCGAGGAGCGCGACCAGTGCCAACTCGACGGCATCGGGTTTGCCTTCGAGAGCACCTTCCACGGCGCGTCGAAGCTCGACGAGGCGCTCGATGCGTTCGGCGTCGACCGCGACGGCAGACGAGGACATTGTGGGCATCGTAGCATGGTGCCGGAGCGTGTCCCCTCGCAGAGGTCGCAGATTGGCGAATCGGCGACCCGGCACACGGCGCCGGGTCGGCTTGTGGGCCAGCCGCGGAGAGAGCCCTTGGGGCGCGCGCTGTGCTATCGAAGGGCGCGTGGAACTGAACGGGCGCATAGAGCGCGTCGAAGTGCGGGGCGTCACCCGCCTGTTCGGCGCCACGCCGGCTCTGCGCGGCGTCAGCGCGCACTTCGAGGCGGGAACCATCAGCTTCCTCGAGGGCCCGAACGGGGCCGGCAAGAGCACGCTGTTGGCGGTGGTGGGCACAGTGCTCCGGCCTACCGCGGGCAGTGTGCATTACGCGCCGGTCGGTGACGACGTGGAGCTGGTGAGGCCACACATCGGGTGGGTGGCACACGACAGCCATTGCTATCGGGAGCTTTCGGCTCGGCAGAACGTCGAGCTGGCGGGGACGCTGTACGGGGTAGACGGCAAGGAGGCGTGGGAGCGCGTCGCTGGGCGGGTCGCAATCGAGGCGCTGGAAGAGCGCGCGGTGGGGACGCTATCGCGGGGCCAGCGGCAGCGGGTGGCGCTGGGGCGCGCTCTGGTGCACGACCCGTCCGTACTGCTGCTCGACGAGCCGTGGGCGGGCCTGGATGCGGCCAGCGGCAAGCGTCTCGAGGACGTTCTGATCGAGGAGCGCGACCGCGGCGTGGTGGTGATCGTCGTGAGTCATTCGAGCGATCTCGCGGCGCGGCTTGCTGGGGTTCGCGTGCGCTTGGTCGGAGGCAGGATCGCGTCCTGATCGACGGCGCTGGTTCAGCGGCTCAGAGTCCGAGCAGTGCTTCGACCAGGGCGTCGAGGGCGCTTGGGTCGGAGGCGGGAACCACAGCGATGGGATCGGCGATACCGAGCCGGCGGAGCTCGTCTGCGTTCGTCCCGGTCGATGCGTCTGGGGGGCGTGCCTGGGTCAGGGCGACGTAGTCGGGCTCGAGGGCACGGCTTCGGAGCGCGGCAAGGGTGGCGCTGACGTCGTGGAGGACTCCGAGCGAGTCCGGGGCGACCAGCAGCACGAGGGCGGGCGCGAGCGCGGCGGCCACCTCGACGTTGGTGGCGCGCGGGCTCAGAGGGGACAGCGCGCCGCCGGCAGTCTCGACGCATGTGAAGGCAGTAGTGTGTTGTATGGTAGTGTCGCGCACCCAGGCTGCAACCCGCGCGGGGTCGAGCTCGACATGGGCGCGACGCGCGGCGAGATGCGGGGAGATCGGGGCGGAGAAAGCGAACCGCGGATGAGGGCGCGGCGGGGCGAGGGAGCTGGCGGCCTCGAGCGCGTGGGCGTCGCTCCCGGGCGGGGGTGCGGCGTCGCTGGTCGGGATTCCGGTTTCGATCGGTTTGAGACCCAGGGTGTCGGCGCCGCGTTCGCGCAGTCGGCTGAGCAGGGCCGTGGCGACGAACGTCTTTCCGACGGAGGTCCCTGTTCCGAGGACTATGAGGCGCGGCATGGTCTGAGGGTCTGAAGCGCAGAGATCAGGTGATCGACTTGGCGGTCGGTGAGGGTGGCGTCCAGTGTGATGCGCAGACGCGCGCTGCCAGGTGGGACGGTGGGCGGCCTGATCGCACGGGCGCGGATGTGGTGGGTTGCGAGCGTCGCAGCTGCCTCGAGCGCTCCGTCGTTCGTGCCGAGTATCAGGGGCACGATGGGGCCGTGGCTGTCGGGAACGGGGCTCACAGCAGCATTGGCCAAAGCGCCGCGGACGCGGCGGCAGGTCGCGTGCAGCCGGGCCCGGCGATCGTCGGCGTTGCGCGCGCGGCGGAGCTGCGCCGTCGTGAGCGTGGCGAGTGCGGGCGACGTGGCGGTGGAGAACACGAAGCTGCGCGCGCGATTCCACAGGTACGTGCGGAGGTCGTTGGAGCCCGCGACGAAGGCCCCTTGCGCGCCGACGGCCTTTCCCAGAGTTCCGATGAGCACGTCCGCGTGGAGTTCGGATGCACGCATCAGTCCGGCTCCGCCCGGGCCGAAGACGCCCAGCGCGTGGGCCTCGTCGACTATCAGGGAAGCGCCGTGGTCCCGGCAGAGTGAGCGGATTGCGGCGAGGTCGGGCGTGTCGCCGTCCATGCTGAAATAGCTCTCCGTGACGACCCAGCGGTGGCCAGGATTGTCGTTCGCGCGGAGCCTTTTGGCGAGGTCGGTGAGGTTTCGGTGCTCGTAGACTGCGACTGTGGCGCGCGAGAGGCGGCAGCCGTCGATGATGGAGGCGTGGTTGAGGGAGTCGGAGAAGATGGTATCCCCTGGGACTGCGAGCGCGGCGAGGGTGCCGACGTTGGCGGCGTAGCCGCTGGTGAAAAGCAGAGCGGCGGGGAGGGTCATCCAGTCTGCTAGCTCGCGCTCCAGCTCCAGGTGGGCCGCGTCGGTTCCGAAGATCAATCGGGACGCGCGGCCTCCTGCGGGCGAGGCGCGGAGGGCGTCGAGAGTTTCACGTGAAACCCCGCTGCGCCCCAGCCCGAGATAGTCATTCGAAGTGAGGTCGAGGACTTCGCCGTCCGGCGCTGGCGGGCGCCGGGCGGCAGACTCTGTGTCATCTGGCAGCCGCAGGGCCCCATCCGCCTCAAGCGCGCGCAGGCGTCGCCGCAGCAATGACTCGAACGCCTCGTCCACGCAAACCTCACTAGCACCACTCGCCCGGAGCTGTCTGCCCAAGCGCGCTGCACCTTGGGCCGGGGGAGGGCGGCCTGCCGGTGGCTGCACGTCCTGGCAAACGTCAGGTGCGCGCGCGCGGCTCGGCTTCAGAGTGTGGGCGTTGCGGGAGCACTTTGGTCATGGGCGAGGAGATCCGGATGCGTCAGAAGAGAGCCTCGACCCCCGGGGCCGCCTGATGCGCCCGGACGCCGACCAAAGTGGCCCGGACGGAGCGCAGACCTAGCAACGTCGCCCGACGAGCAGGACCAGCAGGCCGTCGCGCATCCCCGAGGACCTCCAGCGGAGCGCGCGTTCAGAACAGCCGTTTCACGTGAAACAATAAATACTTATCCGTATTACTATATTCGTCAATTATTCCCAGTAGTTCGAAGATATCCGTCACAAGCCCCTGCGGCGCCCTCGCCCGGCGCGAACGAGGCGCAAAGCGCCCAGGAACATAATAAGATGCTGACGTCTTTATGACTTCCAGGCTGGAACCTGCACCTCGGCGAGGCCGTTACGACCGCGCGCTGGAGGGGCATCAGCGCCGGGCGCGCCAGCGTGAGCGGCTGGTGCTCGCGGCGACCCACGCGATCGCCGAGCACGGAATACGAGTCAACGTGACGCACATCGTCTCCGCGGCCCGCGTGGGACGGAACACGTTCTACGAACACTTCCGCGATCTCGACGCAGCGATTGGTGAGGCGACCTCACGTGGTGCGGCCATGATGCGAGAACGCCTCGAGCGGGCAACAGCAGACGCGTGGACATCCAGGGAACGTCTGCGCGGCGTGCTCGGTGAGTGGCTGACCTTCGTGGAGGACCAACCCTTCGTTGCGCGAGCCTTGCTGCGC
Organism: uncultured delta proteobacterium; assembly: GCA_963826085.1. Taxonomy (GTDB): domain Bacteria; phylum Myxococcota_A; class Polyangia; order Polyangiales; family Polyangiaceae; genus CAWDXG01. The sequence continues at coordinate 3,253,130 of CAWGVN010000001.1, forward strand.
GTGCGCGCGCGCGAGGCGCGCTCCGTTCTCACCTGCGCCGGGGAACCCTTGCGCGAGATGCTTCGCCCACTTCTCCAGGCCGCACTCCACGACGCCGTTATCTCGATCGGGCCGGACGAAGTGCGTCTGGTCGCCGTGACCGCGGCCGTCGAGGCAATCGGTCGCTGGCGCCTCGAACACCCGTGGAGCCGCACTGACGATACTGCAACTGCGGTCGACCTCGTGCTGCGTGCATTCCGCTAGAGCAACCGATGACCACGCGCCGAAAAGATGGCCTGCAACACCTACGAAACGACGTTTCGTCGGGCGTCAAGCCAAAAACCGGCGTCGCCAGAGACAAACCGAAATCAGCTCGCACCTCGTTCGCAGTTCGCGCAGTGACCGCATGCCGACCCGAGGTACAGCCGCGAACATGATTCGGATTTCGGAGCGTGACATGCCGCCGTGTCGCGCGCGCCGGGTGGTTTGGGCAAGGGCATGCGCCGCGAATGATTTCCATGCACGCCACGTGGTGGTACCGTGCCGCGCATGCATCGCTCTCCCGTCGAGTTGCGGGTTGGCGGACAGACCTACCGCGTGGTCGCCTCCGCCGAAGAGGCGGAGCTGCGTCGTCTTGCCGATCTCGTCGACACGCGCGTGCGCGAGCTCACCGGACCGGGCCGCCCGATATCGCCGCAGGCGATGCTGCTCGCCGCGATTGCGTTGGCGCACGACCTCGAAGAAGAACGCGAGCGGCGCCGACATGTCGAAGCGCGCTCGCGCGAGATGCTCACTTCGCTGCTGCAGCGTATCGACCAGGTGCTCGACGAGAACCCGGAAGCGACGCCCGCACTCGACGGCGAGCCGGCCGCGCCCGAGTCCTGAGCGAGGACCCCGACGAGGGGCACCTCGCGTTGCGTTCGCTACTCGCCTTCAGCAGGCGGGCCGCGAAGCCACTCGTAGCCGATGATGAACGGCAGCGCGAGAACGAGCCCATCGATCTGCGCCGCGATCACGATGGTCCGTTCCTTCGTGGGACCGAGTCCGTAGTTCATTCCGACAAGCAGGCCGCCGGTCATGATGTAGCTCGAGTGGTAGTTGTAGCTCTTGCTGCCAAAGAAGAACCATCCCGAGAGACCAGGTTCCCAGCCGGCAGCGCTGTGTCGCGCGTAGCCTCCAGCCGAGAGCCCGATCGGAAAATAGGGATGGACGGGCAGCAGCGTGGTGACTCCGCCTCCGAGCCGCACATCCTGGAATCCTGCCGTCGTCACGTGCAGGAACGGTCCGACGCCGAGGTCGGCGTTGCGCGATCGACCAAACAGCACATCTCCGCGCAGCCCGTTGAACCAGCAGGTGTGCTTCCAGTATGCGTTCGAGCCGGTCCCGCACACCCCGGTCAGCCAACTCGCGTTCCACTGCGGATCCGCGCGTGCGGAAGCCGACAGCATCAGAAGCGAGAGACAGACGACGCCCGCGAGGACCGTTCGGCCAGGAGCGGAGGCACGCGGCACAGGCGGCATCGGCCCCGTACGCTACTACACGGCGCGTGCGGCTGCAGGGCTCCTACCGCTGCGGGACTATCCACGGCGATCGCGCCGCGGTGTAGGTGGCACTACGGGGGGGTGCAGACCGGGTTCTGCGTGCACAACCGGCAATCGATGGGCGCATCCTGCCCTGTGAAGCACGGCTGGGTGGCGCCGCCCGGGTCCCCGGTGCAGCCGGCACCCGGGTTCGCCGGGTCGTATGCGTTCGATGGGAAGCTCACCAGGCAGCCGCTGCAGGTCGTGATCGGGTACGTGAGATCGGTGGACTCGATGTGCTTGCCGCCGAGCGTGTCGCCGAACACGTGCACCTTGACCGTCACCGTCATGTCGCTATTAAGCGGCAGCGAGGCAGGGACGATCTTCACCCACACGACGCCGTAACCGGGCGTGGTGCCGCTTGCCGGATCGATGAAGCCGGTTGCATCGGTCGTATACGCCTTGAGCGTTCCCCCACTAGCGTTCGCCACGGTCACCACCGCGCCGCGGATCGTCACGCGAGAAGTCTCGGTGCGCACCTGGTCGCGCGAGCCCCGCTCCGTCAACTGGTTCCCGACCAGCAGCGCTGCCCAGTACTCGTTGGTGAGCGCTACGTCCATCAGTCCGCCGCCCAGCGTCGCGGCGCTCGGGTCCGCCTTTGCATCGCAAGCGGGCGCGGTGACGGCAATGACCCCGCGGATGAAAAGCCCGCTCTTGTTGTCTGCGCAGCCGGAAGCCGCCATCAGGCCAGCTCCGCACAGGATCGCAGCCGAGAAAAGGTGTCTGGGCAGGCAACGCATGATGACCTCGAAAGCCGGCAGAGGGGCGACGCCGGAAAGCGGCGAAGCGCCCCGACTCTGGAATGGAAGAATATCGGGGGGAGCCCCCCACCGCCAACAATCGAGCGCCACCCGGGACGATAAACTGAAGACCCGAGCAGTACTCGCGCGGCTCAGCCCAGCTCCGCGACCAGCTGCTGGAGAGCTTCAACAGCGATCTCGATGGTTTCCACTACGCCGACTTCTCGCGCCACAACCAGGCGCAGAAGCCCGCCAGACCGCTTCTTGTCCAGCCCGACAAGCCCGGCGGCCTCCGCCAGGGGCTGACCATCGAGCGTGCAAGGCAGCCCGAGCGCCCGCAGCAGCGCCACCACGCGATCCGCAAGCGCGGCGGGCGAACGCCGGAGCCGCTGTCCCAGGACGAGCGCGGCCACGAGCCCAAGGGCAACGGCCTCACCATGCGTGAGCCGGGAGTACCCGCCCTGCGCCTCCAGTGCGTGACCGACAGTGTGGCCGAGATTGAGCGTCGCTCTGAGTCCGCTCTCGCGCTCGTCCCGCGAAACGATCCTCGACTTGACGAGGATGCTGCGCCGCACGAGTTGTTCGACCAGCTCCGGATCGCGGCCGCGCACGGCGGCGCTGTTCTCCTCGAGCAGAGCGAACAGCTCCGGGTCGCCGATCAGGGCGCTCTTCACGACCTCGGCCAGCGCTCCGACGTAGCCGCGATCGGGTTCCGTCTCGAGCAGGGCTGCGTCGCACACCACGCCGCTCGGCTGCCAGAACGCGCCGACGAGGTTCTTGCCCGAGTCGAGGTCCACCGCCGTCTTGCCGCCCACCGAGGCGTCGACCATCGCCAGCAAAGTGGTCGGGACGCCAACCCACCGAATGCCGCGCATCCAGGTAGCGGCAGCGAATCCCGCGATGTCGCTGACCACGCCACCGCCCACCGCCACGACGACGCTCTGCCTATCGGCGCCACTTTGCAGCGCCGCCTGCCAGATGCGCTCCACCGCGCTGACGCTCTTGTGCTGCTCACCGGCATCGAGAACGACGCGCTCCACGCGTGGCACAGCGCCCGCGAGCGCCTGCTCGATCGGTGCGGCGTGGAGAGCGTTCACGTTCGAGTCCGTAACCAGAAGGGCCATCGACGCACCGCGGGTCAACTCGGCGACCCGCTGCGGGGCGACCCCACGACCGATCTCCACGGCATAGGACCGCTCGCCGGCGGCCACCGCGACCGGATCGCGCCGCCAGATCTCGGCCACGCGCGCAGCGACGGCTGCCGGTTCGACTCCTCGGGTCCCGATCCGGGCGTGCGCCTCGAGGTAGCCGACGCGTCGCTGCTCGAGCAGCTCCGCGATACGGTCGGCGGGATCGGGCACGTCCAGCAGGGGCCGCCCGCCGTGCAGCCGCGCCCTTCGCAGGATCTCCTCCAGCGGCGCCTCCAGCGTAACGACGACCGCGCGCTCCAGCGCGTCGAGCCGCGCTGCTCGCCGGACGAGCGCTCCGCCGCCGAGCGCAACGACCTGCGGTTGCCCCGCGTCGAGCACCTCGCCGAGCTCCTGGCGCTCCAGCGCCCGGAACGCCGCTTCGCCGCGATCGTGAAAGATGCTCGCAACGCTCGCCCCCGCACGCTCTTCGACCCGGGCGTCCAGGTCGACGAACGGCACGCCTTCCTGTTCGGCCACGAGCCGCCCGACCGTGGACTTCCCGGTCGCCATGAAACCGCCGAGCAGAAGAGGTCCCCGCATTCCGTCCTACCGCCCCAAGGGATGGCACGGCGCCGGGCGCGCTGGAAGGGTGGGTCCTGGCAGCCGCGTTCCATCGCAGCAAACGTCCCCGTCCCGCCGCCTGGAGCGTCCGGGAAAACGCCCGCGCGTTGTTCCTGCTTCCCGGCGCCTGGCGGGCTAGGATCGGGGCGTGAGTGAGCTGGAGCTCGAAGAACGCGACGGTGCGGTGCGGCTCCGCGTCCACGTCAAGCCGAGGGCGTCCCGGAGCCGCGTCATCGGCGCGCGCGACGGCACGCTCGACGTGGCTGTCGCAGCGCCCCCGGTCGACGGCGAGGCCAACAGCGAGCTGCTCCGCACGCTCTCGCGCCAGCTCGGCGTCGGTCGGAAGGCCGTCAGCATCGTCTCGGGCCTGACCGGCCGCAACAAACTGATCAGCGTCCAGGGTCTCGCATGCGCGGACCTGCTCGCCAGGCTGGGCGTGGATTGAATGGCCGGTGCAACCGCCAGTTTCCGCGTCGCCCCGGTCGCGGATAGGCTAGTGGCGCAATGACGGCGCTGGCGTTCGACAAGTACGAGGGCCTCGGCAACGACTTCATCGTCGTGGAGGCCGAGGCCGACAGCGCCGTCCAGCCGGCGCAGGCCTCCGCGCTGTGCGACCGCCACTTCGGCGTCGGCGCCGATGGCGTGCTGCTGATAACGCCCGCGGTCAGCGCGCAGGCCCGCGCGCGGATGGTCGTGCTCAACGCCGATGGGAGCCGGCCGGAGATGTGCGGCAACGGATTGCGCTGCGTGGCTTTGCATCTGGCGCGCCGTGACTCGGCGGTCGGAGCCAGCTACGTCGTCGACACCGACGCGGGGCCGCTCCTGTGCGAGGTCGAGCGCGACGGTCGAACCGCGCGGGTCCGGATCGGTATGGGACGAGGGCGCGCCGAAGGCGAGCACGTCACGCGTTTCGACGGCGCCGATGTCCGCCTAGCACGCATCAACATGGGCAACCCGCACGCGGTGGTGTTCGACTCCGGATTCGACGAAGCCGCAGTCGATCGGCTCGGCCCGCAGGTCTCGGGCGAGCTGTCCGGGGGCTGCAACGTCGAGTTCGCGAGGAGCCGTGCCGACGGTGGGTTCGATCTGGTCGTCTGGGAGCGCGGGGTGGGACGCACTCTGGCTTGCGGCACCGGCGCCGCCGCTACCGCGGTAGCCGCTGCGCTGTCCGGTCGCGCAGCGTGGGACGAGCCGCTGGGCATCCGGCTGCCCGGCGGCGTGCTCGAAATCGCGGTCGAGCGCGCCACGCTCGCCGTCACGCTGCGCGGTCCCGCGCGTCATGTCTTTGCGGGCGAGGTTTCGCTGCCGTGAACGACTCGAACACGGCGGGCGTTTCGGTGCGCGTTCTGGCGATCCTCGACGACGCCGGAGCGATCGAGCTGATGCAACGCGCTCTTGCGGGCAGCGGCGACGAGCTCGGCGTTGCGACGGACCTGGCGGAGGGGCTGGCGCGCACCGTCGCCGAAGGGCCGGACGTGGTGCTGGTCAACGTCTCGCTCGGGAACAACGCCGGACTGGCCGTTGTGCATCACCTCCGGGCGGTCGCGCCGAATGTCGCCGTGTACGCTCTGGCTGGGGCCGACGCCGTCGAGCTTGGCACGCAGGCCGTGGCGTTGGGCAGCGCGGGGCTCTTGATGCTGCCCAGCTCGGGGGACGAGATTCTCACCCTCGTGGGGGACGTGCGCACGCGGCTGGCCGAACGCGAGCAGCGGCGGCGGCTGGAGCGTGAGGCCAAGGAGTCGCGGCTCGGCGCGTCCCTGGTGGCGCGCGTCGCGGAGATCGCCGACGCGCCCACGCGCCGCCACGCCGCCGAGCGGCTCGCCGCCTTGCTCGAAGAGGACGCGGGAGCGAACCCCGTGTTGGTGTACCTGCCAGCCGGTGAGGGGTCGCGGCAGCTCATGCTCGCTGCCCAGCGCGGCGAAGTCGTGGGCGCGCCGAGCTTCTGCGACGACATGGAGCTGCTCAACTACGCCGCGGAGCGCGAGCTTCACGTCGTTCGCCTTTCGCTTCTCAAGGAGCAAAGTGGACTGCTGCTCCTGGGCAGGGTGCGCCAGCACGGCAACGAGCCGCTGCCGCTGGTCGATCTGCTCGCGGCGCAGGCGGCGACGTCGCTCGCGTTGATAGGTCAGCGCGAGCAATCCACGCGCGGAGCGATGAAGGATCCGAGCTCCAGCGCCTACACGTTTGCCTACTTCGTGGACGTAACCGGGCGCGAAATCGACAAGGCACGTCGACATCGGCGTCGTTTTGCGCTGGCCACTCTGGGCGTCGACCCCGAGTCCGCGGACGAGCCGCCGACGCGCCGCTTCGACAGCGACGCCTATGCCGCGGCGGCCATGAGCGGGGTGCCGCCATCGGCTCCGCCGCCCTCCAGCACCGGTACGCCGAGCGTGGAGGTGGCCGAGCGCGTGCTCGGTGCAGTGCGCGACACGGACGTGCTGGCGCGCGTGGACGAGCACGAATTCTACCTGCTGCTGCCGGAAACCGGCGGCGTCGGCGCCCACACCTGCCGGCGTCGTGTGGTCCGCCAGCTGTCGGGCCCGGGCGGGCTCAGGACGGCGGGCGCCGCGGGCCTGGACGTGACGATCGGCGTCGCCACCTTCCCGCACGACGGGCTCGACCTGTCGCAGCTGCTGCGCGTGGCGAAGCACCGCCAGGAAGTCTCGCAGAACTCGGTTGTCCGCCAGCTCGGTCTGGACCGTCTGCCGTTGGGCGAGATCCTCGACACGCTGCTGTGGAACGTGGGCGAGCGTGCGGCGAGCGGCGCGGAGCATCCGCGCGCCATCGAGCTGCCCGCGATGGACCTGGTCGGGCTGGCTCTGGGCGCATTGTCCGAGGCCACGCGCGGCGGCACGGCCCGGGTCGTAGCGACGCAGCGACCGGGGGTCAGCATCGGAGCCGCGGTGCGCGCGGCGTTGGGGCGCGACAGCGAAGAGTTGGGATTCCGTGCCGTCGACCTGACAGGGGTGAGCGGCTGCGCCGATATCGAAGCGCTGACCATCGTCGCCGAGCACGGTGTGTATGCGCTCCTCGGCCGGGTCGACCGCAACGTGGTGCGCGCGGTGCACGCCAGCGATCCGCTGTTTGCGGACCTCGTCACGCAACGCCTCGGTGAAGCCGTAGGCATGAGGCTTTCGGACTGATGTCGCGCTCGGTCCTGCTCGTCGAGCCCGACGTGGACGCTCTGGGCGCGCTCGCTTCGGAGCTGCGCTCCCGTGGGCTCACAGTCGCGCTGGCGGACGCCGCCGACGGCGCGATCGAGCGGGCACGCAGCAATCGCCCGGACGCCGTGCTGCTGTCTTCGGCGCTGGGCGACGTGGACGCGGTGGGCGGGCTGTTCGACGCCGATCGGGAGCTGTCCGCGCTGCCGCGCTTCGTGCTAGTGGAATCTGCCGACGGGCTCGAGGAGCATCAGCTTCCGCGCAGCGACGCCGACGTGATCGCGCGCCGCATGTACGCCCTGCCGCTGCGCTCGGCGCCGGTGGCGGCGGATCGCGGCGATTTCCGCGGGGACCTGACGCAGGTGAGTGCGGTGGATCTGCTCCAGCTGCTCGGCATGAACCGCCGCAGCGGCTCGCTGAGCATCACGACGCCCCTGGGAGCCGGCGAGGTCCGCCTGGTCGACGGCGAGGTCGTGGACGCCGTCTACCGCCGGCTGGAAGCCGAGAAGGCGCTGTTCCGTCTGCTGGGCGAAACCGAGGGCAGCTTCGCATTTGTCGGTGGCAGCGGGACGCCGCTCAGGCGCCTGCAGACCCAGACCAGCATGCTGCTGATGGAAGGCATGCGCCGCATCGACGAGGTGAAGCAGCGGCGCGCGGCTCTCGCTGCCGACGAAGATGCGCTCCTGGCGATCGCACCGGCTCCGGACGATGCGCCGGAGCTCGATCGCCGGGTGTCGGAGGTGCTGGGCGTGCCCTGCACCCTGGACGAGCTGCTCGACGACGTGCCGTTCGGCGATCTCGAAATCCTCGAGGCGCTCGGCCGGATGCTCGAGACGGGTATCGTGCGGCGCATCGCCAAGGGCGCCGAGCGCGTCGAGCTGGCCGATGCCGAGCAGATGACCGTGCTCGGAGCGCTCGCCAAGCGCTTGCGGCACGACGGCTTCGAGGGCGCGCCGCGGGTGCTGATTGCCGCGGCGCCGCGCCGGTTGGCGACCGTGATGCACTCGGTGCGGCGCATCCACGACGCGATCGCGCCGGCCGAGTCCGTCCCTGCCGCGCCCGTGCCGTACCTGATGGCGACGCTAAGGCTCGGCGAGGGCGAGGAGCTGGAAATCGTCGGACTGCCGACCATCGACGCCTACGCACCGGTGTGGTCGCTGACGCTGGCGGGAAGCGCCATCGCGGTCAGGCTCGACGCGACCGAGGTGCCCGCGCTGGAAGCCGCGTGCTCGGTCGCGGGCGTGCCGGTGATCGACGCCGGAGCCGCGCTCGGCGATGTGGACGAAGCCGATCCGGCGCAGATGGCCGCGCTGATCCGCATGGCTCTCGATTCCGTGTCGCGCTGACGCGCCCCTCCGAAGCCCGCCCGAGCCAGACACGGGCGCGGACGCCCAGGGCGGGCGCCGAGGCAGGGCGTAGAGCCCGGCGCGGGAGCGGCGTTTCTCCGCCGTGTGTCGGCTGCCAGGACCCCCAGAACTGCCCTGGCTATGGACCCTTTTCGTCGACCCCGCTAAAACCGTGGGCTCGCATGGCGAAGAAGAAGATCGCGATCATCGGGGGGGACGGCATCGGACCCGAGGTCACGCGCGAGGCGACGCGGCTGCTCGACTGGTACGCGAGCAAGCGCGGGCTGCCGATCGAGTTGTGGCAGCTCGACCTGGGCGCGGAGCGCTACCTTCGCGACGGCACGACGATGCCGAAGGAGACGCAGGTCGCGATCCGCCGCGAGTGCAGCGCGGTGTTCCTGGGCGCGCTGGGCGATCCGCGCGTGCCGGACATGGCGCACGCCCGCGACATCCTGCTCGGCATGCGCTTCAGCTTCGATCTGTACGCGAACATCCGTCCGGTGCGGGCGCTCTCCGATCGGCTGGTGCCGCTCAAGGGGCGCACGAAGGAGGACGTGAATTTCACGGTTTTCCGCGAAAATACCGAGGGCATCTACGTCGGCGTGGGCGGTCAGTTCAAGCGCGGCACGCCGGACGAGGTGGCGATCAACGAGGACATCAACACGCGCAAAGGCGTGGAACGGATCATCCGCGCGGCGTTCGAGTACGCGAAGCGGGGTGGCCACAAGCGCATGCACATGGCGGACAAATCGAATGCGATGCGCCACGCGCACGAGCTGTGGCTCAGGGTGTTCGACGAGGTGCGGCGCGAGTACCCCGGCATCGAGGCGAAGCACGTGTTCATCGACGCGCTGTGCCAGTATCTGATCGAGGACCCGTCGCAGTTCGACGTGATCGTCACGAACAACCTGTTCGGCGACATCGTGACGGACCTCGGAGCCGGGCTGCAGGGCGGGATGGGCATGGCCGGCAGCGCCAACGTGCATCCCGCCGATCCTTCGCGGGTGGGGCTGTTCGAGCCGGTGCACGGCTCGGCGCCGCCGCTGGCCGGCAAGAACGTCGCCAACCCCTTCGCCTCGTTGCTGACGGTCGGGATGATGCTCGCCTACCTGGGCTGGCCGGAGGAGGAAGGGCGCGTCGAGCGGGCGGTGGCCGAGGCGCTCGAGGCCGGGCGCTGCACCCGGGACGTGGGAGGGTCGCTGGGCACCGAGGAGGCCGCCGCGGCCGTGCGCGAGCTCCTGGCGGCCGGATAGGCGCGCGCAGGGCCCACGCAGGGCCGACCGGCGCGCCGCCGCCGGGCGTGGCATACCTGCTGCCGGGCGGCGGGATGGGAAATCCCCAAAAACTCTGCAATTCGTGATGGCTGTGATAGGGCCGGCCATATGATCGAGGCGCAGGAGGCACACGAGGAGCGTGCCCGCACCGCGGGGGCGCGCGCCGATTTCGTTGCGAACCTGGGACGGCGCCTGGATGCCCTGCGCGGCGCGCTCGCGGCGGTCGAGGAGGAGCCGCGCTCGCTGTCGCGGCGCAACAACCTGCAGCGGCGCATCCACGCCATGGGCGCTGCGGCGAGCGTGTTGGGTTTCGAGAGTGTGGCGGAGGCGCTTTCCGGCGCCGAGCAGGCGCTGCAGCGCTCGATGAGGGGTGGTGCCACCGGCGCCGCCGAGCTGGCGGAGGTCTCGCGAGTCTTCGACCTGCTCCCCTCGTTGGCCTGGGGCGCGCCGGTAACGGTGCGGCCGCCCGCTCCGAGCACCGAGACGCCGTCCGGGGAAGCGCCGCGCGCCTGGCCGCTGTGCGTGCTGGTCTTCGGGCCCGCGGCCATGGCCAGCTCGATTGTCTTCGACAACGACCGCGAGGTGCTCGACGCGGAGGCCACCGACAATCCGTCCAAGGCGCGCCAGCTCGCACGGGTGCTGGGACCGGACGTGATCGTCGTCGACAGCGACCAGCAAGGCGCCCGCGAGCTGGTCGAGACGCTGATCCACGACCCGCTGGTCGAGCCGGTGCCGCTGGTCGTGATCGGCAGCTTCGAACATCCCGAGACGGCCTCCGGCTACGTCGGGCTCGGAGCGACGCGGGTGATTCCGAAGCCGGTGAGCCCCGACACGCTCCGACGCATGGTGCTGGAGGTGAGCGCGCAGAGCGCCGTCGGCCGGTCCGTGCGCGAGCCGGTCGGTGAAGTGACGGTCGACGCTCTGGCCGAGCGCATCGCGTCCGAGGTGCGGCGCGGGCTCATCGATGCGGCCGAGCCGAGCGGTCGCGGCCGCGGTGTGCCGCTCGGCGATGGCACGGACGTGCTGGCGGCGGTGTGGGGCGCGGTAGCCCGGGTTCGCGAGCTGGTGACGCTGCGCTCCCGCGGGCTGGTGCGGTTCGATCCGGGCGGCCCAGAAGGCGCGATCCCGGTGGCGGCCTGGGCCAGTGTGGACCGTCGTCCGGACGAGCTGACGGGGCGCGGAAATGCCGATCTTTCCGCGATCTCGCTCCAGGGGCGGCGCTTCATCGTCGCGGACGACGACCCCGCGGTGGTCTGGTTCATTGCCGGCGTGCTCAGGGCGGCGGGGGGCGAAGTGCTCGAGGCGCATGAGGGCAAGAGCGCGCTCGATCTCGCGCTCGACGGCTGGCCCGACGCGGTGATCAGCGACGTGCTGATGCCGGGGCTCGACGGGTTCTCGCTTTGCCACGAGCTGAAGCGCGACGTGGCGGTGCGCGACGTCCCGGTGATCCTGCTGTCGTGGAAGGAGGACCTGCTGCAGCGCGTGCGCGAGCTCGGCGCGGATGCGGACGCCTACCTGAAGAAGGAAGCAACGGCCTCGCAGGTGGTGCAGCGCGTGCGCGAGGTGCTCGGCCCGCGCGCCCGGGTCGAGGCGCGGATGGCCGCCGGCGGAGAGGTGCGCGGAAGGCTGGATGGCCTGACGCCTCGCCTGGTGCTCCAGCTCGCATGCCGGATCGGAAAGAACGTTCGCGTGAGCGTGCGCGACGCGGCCTACCTGTACGAGGTCGAGGTGCGCGACGGCCGGCTTTGCTGCGCGACTCGCACGGCAAAGAGCGGCGCCTTCAGCCGCGGAGAACGGGCGCTCGCCGCGCTGCTGGGAGCCAGTGCCGGCCGTTTCGTGGTGGCGCCGGCCGACGACGAGGTGCGGCGCGACTTCGAAGGCACGTTGGAACAGGTGCTGGCAGGCCCGATCGGACGCGCGCGTGCCGCCCAGCAGCTGTTTGCCGCGGAGGGTCTGCTGGACGTGGAGCGCGTCGAAATCGACGCCGCGTCGATAGAGGGTTATCTGGCGAGCACGCCCGAGCCGGCGCGGAGCCTGGTGCGCAGGATCATGGAGGGGGAATCGCCGCGCGCGATGCTGCTCTCCGGTGAGGCGTCGGCGCGCCTACTGGAAGGGATCCTGTCGGACGTGGCGCGGCACGCCGTCGTCGGACGCATCACCCAGTCCGGAGGCCACGAGCTCGACACGCAGACCGCTCCGCCTGCTCTGGTTGGCGGCCCACACGTGGAAGCCGCGCTGCGCGCCGAGCCCACGCCACCACCCCCACATCTGGTCGAGACCGCTTCCGCGGCTTCGGCCGAGGAGACGCCGATGTTCAGTTTCCAGTTGTCGCCCGCACCACCCCCCGTGGAGAGCAGCCCCGAGTCGGAGCGCGCGCTGCCCCCGGTCATGGTGCCACCCAGCGTAGACGACGGTTGGGACGCGGCCGCCGGCGAGTCGAGCTCCGATCTGGGTGCGGCCGTAGTCGCCGCCATTCCAGGCTCCGAAGAGCGGACACAGTCACCGGCGCCAGTCGCGACCAGCGCGGCCGAGCCCGAAGCCAGCGCCGCCGAGCCCACGACCGGTCGCGCCAAGCCGCCGCCGGACGCGCCCATCGTCGTTCGCAAGATAGTGATGCCGCCGCGGCCGCGCGACGAGGCTCTGGTCTCCGCGGAGCGCCACGGCGAGACCGGACACGGGGAAGCGGCCGATGCCGGTCCGGAGGCCGCGGCGGAGCGCGAGCCGGAGCGCGCGGAAGCGGACAGCCAAGCCGACGAGGAGCGCGTCGAGCGAGAGCGCCGCGCCCAGGAAGAGCAGGACGAGGCGGAGCGTCGCGCCGAAGCGAAGCGGGACAAGCAGCGTGAGGAGGAGAAGCTCCGCGCCCAGGCGGAGCGTGCCGACCCGGAGCAAGCCGAAGCAGACGGCGATGACGAAGCGGACGACGAAGCGGCTCCTGTCCAGCGCAGGAAGATCGAGTTTCCTGCGCGCACGGCCCGCGCCGAGGCGCTCCGTGCGGCGGATGAAACGGCCCACGAGGCAGACGAGGCCGAGGCGGCGCCGGACTCCGGCAGCGAGCTGACGCCGGGACCCAGCGCCGAGGCCACGCCCAAGGCCGAGCGCGCCGTTGGCCTGCTGCGGATGGCCCTGATCGCGGCAGCTGCAGCAGTGGTGTCGTTCGGAGCCGTGCGGCTCGTCACCTCCAACACACGCAACACGGCGCACGTGCCGGCCGCCAAGGTCGCGGCCCAGCAGGGAAAGACGACCCCGGCCACGGCCAGCGCGCCCGCGCCCGCGTCTGCCGCCCCTGCGGTCAGCGTGAAGGTCGAAGACCTGCCGCTGCCGCCCGGCGTTCCCGTCGCCAAGGACAAGGGGCTGCTCGAGGTGGAGACCGGTGGGCGCCAGGTTATCTACGTCGACGGCGTCTTCGTCGGCCACGGTCCGCTCCGGCGCATCCCCCTCGCTCCCGGCGATCACGAGGTCGAGACCAAACAGGACGGACAGCGCCGGGTCGATCACGTGAGCGTCGTCCAGGGGCGCCGGGCGCGTCTGCCGCTCGCCCAGGCCTGGAAATAGGCGCTCCACGACTGCGCCGGGCGGCGATCCGCGGTAGACCCCGCCGCTGGGCCGGTTGCCGGCCCGCTCTCCCCCGCCATGTCCCGCGTCTGGTCGATTGTCGTCGGTGCGCTGCTGCTGCTCGCGTGTGCGGGTTGCTCGTGCAACGACCACAGCGATGCCGGGCAGCCGGACCCGACGGCGTCCGCGCGGCCCTCGCCGCCGCCCGCCACGCACGCCGCCGGTGCAGCGCGACACGCCCCGGCAGCCTACGACCTGGTGGCCCATCTGCCGGCCTGTTCCATCTACCACCGCGGCCTGTCCATCGACCTCGGGTCGAGCGCGGCGCGTGCGCGACGCGGCTATGCGATCGGACCCTTCGACGACGTGAGCTACGTCGACCGCGCGGGAGCGTCGTTCGCGCGCGTGTTTGCCAAGCGCTTGAGCTACCAGTTCTGGCTGGACGAAAAGGAAGAGTCGGTCTTCGTCGGCGTGCGGTTGCACACCGGGATTGCCTCCCGGCTGAGCGCCTACATCGACAACAAGAACGCCGGCTCCGAACGGCTGGGCGCGGACGAGACAAAAGTCGTGACGCTGCCGGTCCGTCGCCGCGAGCTAACGCCCGGGCCCCACACCCTGCTCTTGCGCTTCTGGGGCGTCAGGAAGCTTCCGCAGGGCTCGAAACGCGAGCCCTACGCCGAGATCGATTGGCTGCGCGTCGGGGTGAAGGACGACCTCGCGGCGACCTACGCGGCGCCGACGCTCAAGGACATTGTCGCCGACGAGGCGCTCGATGGTCGTCCCAAGCGCTCGATCGTCCTGCGCGCGCCCAGCACCGTACGATGTCCGCTCCGGGTCGCCTCCGACGCGAAGCTGCACGTCAACCTGGGCTTCTGGGGGTCCGGCAAGGGGCTGGCCGAGGTGCGCGTAGTCGCCGACGGGCAGGCGCCCGTGACGCTGAAACAGCGCAAGGTCACGGGCGGCAGCGGCGCGACGTGGACGCCGCTCGATCTGGACCTGAGCCCCTTCTCCGGCAAGCTGGTGGGGCTGGAGCTGAGGGCGCTCGAGGCGACGCGCGGCGGGCGAATCGCATTCGGCGAGCCCGCGATCGTGCACTCCAAGCCCACGACCCGCCCGACCCCACGCACGGACACGGTGGTTCTCGTTGTTGCGGCGGGCCTGGACCGGAGCGGCATCCCGCCCTGGGGGCCGATCGGCAAGCTGGGCGCGCTGGGCGAGCTCGCCCGGCAGGGCGTTGCGTTCGACAACTACCGCGCTCCGACCACGGTGCCTGCCGGCGTGGTCGCGTCGATGCTGACCGGCCTTCCGCCGCGCGCACATTCGCTCGAGGATCACGCCGCGCGACTGCCGGCGGCGGTGCGCACCATCAATGCGATCATCAAAGAGGCGAGCGGCCGTACCGCGATGTTCACGGGCGTGCCCAGCACGTTTGCGGCCTTTGGCTTCGATCGCGGGTGGGACCGTTTCGAGAGCTTCTCGCCGGTGAAGGATCTGCCGGCCTCCGCCCCCATCGCCGAAGCCGCCAGGTGGCTCGACAAGGAGCTGTCGCAGGATCCGGCGCGGCGTCTGGTCGTGATCCACGCGCGCGGCATGCATCCTCCGTGGGACCTGACGCGAGACGAGATGTCCGCGCTTCCGCCCCAGGAATACAGCGGCCTGCTGGACGCCCGCAACGCGGGAATCACGCTGGCAAAGATCCGCGCGCGGCGCATCCGGCATCAGAGACGACTCGCCGACG
This sequence comes from uncultured delta proteobacterium, assembly GCA_963826085.1. Lineage (GTDB taxonomy): Bacteria > Myxococcota_A > Polyangia > Polyangiales > Polyangiaceae > CAWDXG01. The sequence goes on from CAWGVN010000001.1 coordinate 3,268,251, forward strand.
ACGACTGGACGCGGCTCCGCGCCGCAGAGCAGGCCGCCCTGCTCAAGCAGAACGCGGCTCTCATGCAGCTCATCTCGGTGCTGAAGAGGCGGGGCGCGTGGGACCGCACCCTGTTCATCTTCGTCGGCGACGTGGCGGCTGGCGCGCCGCCCGGGATACCCTTCGATCCGGCGGGCTCGCTCGCGGAGAGGCGGCTGGTGCTGCCGCTGGTCGTGAAGTTCCCGGGGAGCGCGATGGCGGGTACGCGCGCCGAGGACCCGGCAACCGCGGTCGATGTCGCCGCCACGGTGCTCGATGAGCTCGGTCTCGACGTGCCCGAGCACGAGACCGGGATCGACCTTTTCGACAGCGCGGCGGGGGCGCCGCCCGTGGCGGGCCGCCCGCTCGTCGCCACCCTGGGCGAACGCTATTCGACGCGCTTCGGGTCGTGGCTGCTCAGCGGGAAGCTCGGCCGTGTGCCGAGCCTGTGCCAGCTCGACGTCAATCCCGCCTGCATCAACGATGCGCTCGGCGACCAGCCGATTGCGGCGCGCACTGGCTGGCAGTGGACCTTCGACGCCGAGACCGCAGCGGCCCGGCTGCGTACGCCGCGCGAGCCTGCGCAGATCGACCTCGATACCGCCAATGCCCTGACCGTCTGGGGCGATATCCGGTAGTCGTTCGACGGCCAGCTGAGCCTACAGCGGCTCGCGCTTGATCACCGCGGGCGTGCCCAGCAGCTGCAGGATGGGGTCGACCATGTCGTGCTGCACGTTGGGCCCGACCGAGTTGGTCTCCTCGTAGTGGTCGCCCGGTGAGGCCTCGTTGAAGTACGGGTCCTGCGGGTCGAGCTTGTAGTCGTATTCCGGGACGACATAGCCGAGCTCGTCCTGCCCGAGGCCGATCACCCAGCGGTACTTCGCGTTGGGATCGCGCGCCAGGTCGATCACCTTCGTTCGGTCGAACGCGGCGATGTCCGGCGGGCCGTCGTCGCAGCGCGAGTGCCCGTCCTGGCCGCACTGGGGGTAGTCCTTCGGGTCGTTGAGCACGTGGTAGGGCGGAGGCGTGAAGGGATACGGCGCGTCGAGCGAAGTCGTTCCGTCGCGCTTGGCGAGCAAGAGCTCCGCGTCGAGCTCGCCCGGGATGCTCACTAGCTCGGCGGGACCGATGTCGAGCACGAAGATCTGCGAGCGGATCTGGGGCTCGTTGCCCTCTCCGAGCGGCTGGGTCTTGTCGTAGAACTCGCCGTCCCGGTCGAACAGCTGCTGCGCAATCGCGATGTGGAACGCGGCGTTCTTCACGGTGAGGTAGATCTCCCGCGACCGGAAGCCGAGGGCGGCGGTTTCCTGCGAGTCGGGGTTGTGCAGCGCCTCGAGCGCGTACGCCGCCAGCAGCTCTCCGTCGTTGTACGCGCGGTCAATGCCCTCGGGCGGCGTGTTGCCTTCCCAGTCGGTGTGCTGCACCACGCCGGGGCCGACCTGGCCGCCCAGCGCGCCGTTGAAGAAGACGGCGATCCCACCGACGCCGGCCGCCTTGTAGATCTGCTTCCCAGTCGAGTCCTTGACGTCGAGGCCCTTTTCAACGCCCTCGCGCAGTGCGTGCACGTAGTCGGCCGAGATCATCATGTTGCGATCGTCGGCGAACTCCGGGTGGCTGCACCAGTTGATCATGGTGGCGACCGTGGAGTTGTCCTTGGTCGAGACGAAGCGGATGGTCCTCAGTTGGTTGTCCAGCACGACCGGGTCGCGGACATCGCTCACGAAGGCCGCGGTCTTGTGCCCGGCCGGGTCCGTCTCCTTGATGTGGCCGTCGACCGTGCTCGCGCCGAACTCCAGATGCACCGGCTGCAGCGCCTTGTTGGCCTTGGAGAGGGCCAGTGCGGTCTGCGCGCGGATCATCGCGTTGTAGTCCTTCTTCAGGCCGCTCTGCCCGTCGACGGGACCCCACTGACCCATCACGTCCTGCGTCTCGTGATCGTGCTCCGCAGCGACGATCAAGTAGTCGAGATCCAGGTCCGGGTACTGCTGCTTGATGAGATCGCGTGTGCGTTGCACCTCGTTGTAGAACCAGCCGATCACGTCCACGCCGCACATGCCGACTTTCGTGTTGCCCTGCTTCATCACGACGCAGCGCACGTTGGTGTGATCGGCGACGCCCTCGGCGGGGCGGCCCACGCCGAAGCCGGCCATCCAGGTACATTTTGTCGGGTCCACTGCGGGGCAGTTGGCCGGGTTCTTCAGGTCGCAGGTGGCTTTCTCCACGCACTTGTCGCCGTTCTGCGGATTGAAGTCGTTGTTGTTCTCGTCGCCCGGTGCCCACGCTACGACGTAGTCGACCTTGGGCGTGATGTCCTCGGCGTCGGCTCCCGCGTAGAAGGTCGGGTCGCTGCTCTTCGCACAGCCCTTGTCGCCCGGGCAGCGCTGATCGCAACCCAGCTTGCTGTTGTAGGGGTCGCCCGCAGGCTGCTTCTCGCAGTAGCCTCCCCCGCCCGTCTTGCTGCTGCTCTTGCCGGAGGAGCAGCCCGCTGCCAGCGCGAGGCTGGCCAGGACCGCTGCGACTCTGCGCACCGTGGTGACCCGCATGGCGCGAGACTACGCTCTGCGGCGCTGTCTGAACAGGCCGCCCAGCCGGCGGAAGTACTTGCCGCGGTCGCCCGGAACGCCAAGCCGCGAGCGGGATGTGCGACTCTCCGCGGCATGGCGGCTGCCCTCCAGCGTCTGCGGCTGCTCCTGGTGCTGCTCCTGGTCGGAGCCGCCGGATGCCACCACCGCTCGAAGACGGAGCTCCGCGTGTTCGCGGCGGCGAGCCTGCAGGACGCGATGCGCGAGATCGCTGCGGCGTACCAGAAGCAGCACCCCGACGTGGACGTGCAGCTGAACCTTGCCGGCTCCAACGCGTTGGCCCGGCAGATTGCGAGCTCGCATGCAGCGGACATCTTCTTCTCGGCGGACGAGAAGTGGATGAACTACCTGGACGAGAAGAAGCTGCTGGTGCCCGGCTCGCGGCGCTCGCTGCTGACCAACGCGCTGGTGGTGGTGGCGCGCAAGGAGAGCACGGTGCAGATCGACAAGCCCGTCGATCTCGCGACTGCGCACTACGAGCATCTGGTGCTGGCAGACCCGGACGCGGTTCCTGCCGGGCGCTACGCCAAGCACTACCTCATGGGAATCCACTACCAGAGCGGCACGCTCTGGGACGCCGTCCAGGGCAAGCTGGTGCCGGCGCTCGACGTGCGAGCCGCGCTGGCGGCGGTGGCGGCTGATCCGCGCCGCGTGGGGATCGTCTATTCATCCGACCTGGTGGCGAGCCAGGGTGTCAGGGCGCTGTACCGCGTGCCGGTCGAGCAGGGGCCGCCGATCCGCTATCCGGTCGCCCAGATCGCGGGCCGCCCGCATCCAGCCGCTGCCAAGGCCCTGCTCGCGTATCTGGAGGGCGCCCAGGCCGCCGGCGTGTACCAGCGATTCGGCTTCGGCATGCTCCGTTCGCATCCCACCCACCCACCCCCGCCGTAGTGCATCGCTGCGCTCATCGCGGGTGCACCGCGCCCACCGGGCGCTCGCTCGCCGACGCGAAGTAGACTCTACTGCGGCGATGGCGGACCTCGGCACCACGCTGCTCCTGACGCTGCAGATCGCGTCGAGCGCGATCCTGGTGATCGCGGTGCCGGCCGTGCTGGTCGCGTATCTGCTGGCGCGCCGCAGCTTCTTCGGCAAGAGCGTGGTCGAGACGCTGGTCGCGCTGCCGCTGGTGCTGCCGCCGACGGCCGTCGGCTACCTGCTCCTGAGCACGCTTGCCGTGGATGGTCCGCTCGGAGAACAGAAGCTGGGGTTCGACCTGGGGCTCCTGCTCACCTGGAAGGGCGCCACGCTGGCCTCGGCTGTGATGGCCTGGCCGCTGGTGGTGCGCACGGCGCGTGTCGCCTTCGAGGGCGTCGACCCGAGGCTCGAGAGCATGGCGCGCACGCTCGGCTTCGGCGTCAGCGAGACCTTCGTGCGCATCACGCTGCCGCTCGCAGCGCGTGGTCTGCTGGCGGGATTGATCCTCGGATTTTCGCGTGCTCTGGGAGAGTTCGGTGCGACGGTGATCGTGGCCGGCAACATCCCGGGCAGGACCCAGACGCTGTCGCTCGCCATCTTCAGCGCCGAGCAGGCCGGTCGCCCCGGCGAAGCGCGCGTGCTCTTGTGGATCGCCGTGGCGCTCGGCTTCGCGGCGGTCTTCATCGTGGAGTGGCTCTCGCGGCGTGGGCCGCGAAGTGCGGGGCGCGCGCGTTAGCGGCCGCGCCGGCCGTCGTACAGCTCGAGGTGCAGCCGCGGCGAGAAGCGGTAGCCGGTCGTCACGCAAGCGGCCGCCACCTCCGGAGAGCGCTCGACGAGCTCGGCCCGCGTCAACGCCTGGGGCATCAGCATCACGCGCTCCCGTGGCCATGCTGTGAGGCCGACCAGGGCCTCGGCCTCGCCGAGGTCCTCTTCGCCGCGGATCACCAGCTTGAGCCAGGCCCGCCCGGTGTCACGCAGGGCGCCGAGCGCTCTGGGCTTGATGCGCAGCCTTTCCGCGTCGCCGCCGTTGGCCAGCTTGGGCGACACGTTCCACTGGTCGATGCGCGCTACGAGATCCGGGCGGGGCACCACGGTGCCGTTCGTCTCGACCTCGACGAACAAGCTCCGCGGCAGGTGCGCCAGCAACGCGACCAGCGCCGGTTGCTGCAGCAGCGGTTCGCCGCCGGTGATCACCAGCCGCCGCGTGCGCGCCGAGGTCAGGCGCACGGCGAGCACGCCCGCGCTCTCGAGCTTCACTTCCTGGTCGTAGTCGTGGTTCTGCCAGTCCCAGGTGTAGCGCGTGTCGCACCAGCTGCAGCGCAGGTTGCAGGTGGCGAGCCTGACGAACACGCACGGCTCGCCGGCGCTCGGGCCCTCGCCCTGCAGGCTCTCGAACACCTCGGAGAGCTTCAGCGGAGGGATCTCCGGCGCCGGGCGCTCGCTCTCGCTCTCGCTCGGGATCGTGGCCACCGCCGGGATATTGATTCCCGTCCCCACCCGGTGCAAGCGCGGGCAAAATAGTGCGATCGCGGCGGCCCTCCGCGCTTCGTGTTATGGCCGCTTCGATATGGCCAAGGACAAACGCGGGGGACGCGATCTCCGTAGCATCCGCCCTGTCGAGGTGAAGCCGGGCTTCCATCGCCTGAGCGAGGGCTCGGTGTTGTACAGCGCAGGGGGCACGGTCGTCTTGTGCACCGCCTCGATCGACGACTCGGTCCCCGATTTCCTCAAGGGCAAGGGCAAAGGCTGGGTGACGGCGGAGTACCAGATGCACCCGCGCTCGAATCCCAAGCGGCGCGAGAACCGCGACGGTCGCAACAAGCCGCTCGGTGGCCGCGCGCGGGAGATCCAGCGGCTCGTTGGCCGCTCGCTCCGCGCGGCGGTCGACCTCGACAAGCTCGGCGAGCGCAGCATCGTGATCGACTGCGACGTGCTAGAGGCCGATGGCGGCACGCGCACGGCGTCCATCACCGGCGGTTGGATCGCGCTCGCGCTCGCGCTGAACACCATCCGCACGCGGCGCGATCTCGATCGCTCCGTGCTGCGCGACCAGGTCGCCGCGGTGAGCGTGGGTCACGTCGACGACGCCTACGCGCTCGACCTCTGCTACGCCGAGGACAGCACCGCTCGCGTCGACCTGAACGTGGTCGCCACCGCTCGTGGTGGCATTGTCGAGATCCAGGGCACCGCCGAGGGCGAAGCGGTGCCGCGCTCCGACGTGGACGCCATGATCGACCTGGCGCTCGAAGGCATCGGCGAGCTCTGCAAGGTGCAGAACGCCGTGCTGGAAGCGCAGGGCATCGACCGCGAAAAATTATAATAATATCAGTGGGGTAGCCATGGGCAAAGTCCGCGATCTCGCCGAGCGGCTGTGGACCGGCGACGACACCACCGAGGGGCTGCACCCGTTCACCGTGCTGCTCGGTCTCGAAGAGCTCGAGCCCGGGCTCGCGTTCCTGTCGAGCTTCGCCAACGTGACGGTGGTGGGCACCGGCGACGGGCTGATGCTGATCGACACCGGCAGCTTCTTTCTCGCGAGCAGCAACCATTCGAACATCCGCGCGTGGTCGAAAGCGCCCGTGCACACGGCGGTCTACACGCACGGCCACGTGGATCACGCATTCGGTCTCGGTCCGTTCGAGAGCGAAGCACGCGAGCGCGGCGAGCGGCTGCCGGAGGTGATCGCGCACGAAGCGGTCCCGGAGCGCTTCGACCGCTACCGACGCACCGCCGGCTACAACGAGCACATCAACGCCCGGCAGTTCGGCATGGCGGCGAAGTGGCCGACGGACTACCGCATGCCCGACGTGACGTACCGCCGCGAGCTGTCCGTCGAGGTGGGCGGCGAGCGCTTCGAGCTGCACCACGCGCGCGGCGAGACCGACGATCACACGTGGGTGTGGATGCCGGAGCGCAAGGTGCTCTGTCCGGGTGACCTGTTCATCTGGGCGTCGCCGAACTGCGGCAATCCGCAGAAGGTGCAGCGCTATCCGCGCGACTGGGCGCTGGCGCTCCGGACGATGTCGGCACTGGGCGCAGAGACGCTGCTGCCCGGTCACGGGCCGCCCATTTTCGGGGCCGAGCGGGTGCGGCAGGCCCTGTCGGAGACCGCGGAGCTGCTCGAGCTCCTGCACGATCAGACGCTGGCTCTGATGAACCAGGGCGCACGCCTGAACGACATCCTGCACGAGGTCAAGGCCCCGGAAGGGCTGCTCACGAGGCCGTATCTCCGTCCCGTGTACGACGAGCCGGAGTTCATCGTACGCAATCTGTGGCGCCTGTACGGCGGCTGGTACGATGGCAACCCGGCGCACCTCAAGCCGGCGCGCGAGGTCGAGCTGGCGCGCGAGCTGGCCGAACTATCGGGCGGTGCGGCGCGTCTCGCCCACCGCGCCGGGGAGCTCTCGGCACAGGGCCAACACCGCCTCGCATGCCATCTCGCGGAGACGGCGGCGCTGGCTGCGCCGGACGACTCCGCCGTGCTCGAGGTGCGGCGCAAGGTGTACAGCGCGCGCGCCGAGGCGGAGACGAGCCTGATGGCCAAGGGCGTGTACAACGCCGCGGCGCGCGGCGAGTAGCGTCGTCATTCCGGATGGTTACATTATCCGGACCATGAGGGAGGAACACATCGACCCCACCGCGCCCGGCTACGAGCCCGGCCGCTGGGAGCACCAGCTCGACGACGGTCGCATCCAGTGCGACCTGTGCCCCCGCTTCTGCCGGCTGCACGACGGCCAGCGAGGCTTCTGCTTCGTGCGCCAGCGCGTGGGCGAGCGCATCTACTCGACCAGCTACGGCAAGGCCACCGGCTTCTGCATCGACCCCATCGAGAAGAAACCGCTGAACCACTTCTATCCGGGCTCGAGCGTGCTCAGCTTCGGCACAGCGGGCTGCAATCTCGGCTGCCGCTTCTGCCAGAACTGGGACATCTCGAAGGCCCGCGAGATCGAGCGGCTGAGCGACAGCGCCACGCCGGAGCAGGTCGCCGAGGCTGCCGTACAGGCCGGCTGCCGCAGCGTCGCCTTCACCTACAACGATCCGGTCATCTTCGCGGAGTACGCCATCGACGCCGCGAAGGCGTGCCACGAGCGCGGCGTGAAGAGCGTCGCCGTCACCGCCGGCTACATCACGCCGGAGGCTCGCAAGGACTTCTTCTCGGTGCTGGACGCGGCCAACGTCGACCTCAAGGCGTTCACCGAGGAGTTCTACCAGAAGCTCTGCTTCGCCCACCTCGACCCCGTGCTCGACACGCTTCGCTACCTGAAGAACGAGACGGATGTGTGGTTCGAGGTCACCACGCTCGTCATCCCCGGAAGGAACGACTCGCCCGAGGAGGTCGACCGCCTGTGTGACTGGTTCCTGGGCGAGCTCGGTCCCGACGTGCCGCTGCATTTCACGGCCTTCCACCCCGATTTCAAGATGCTCGACGTGCCGCGCACGCCGCCCGCGACGCTTTCGCGCGCTCGTGAGCAGGCCAAGAAGCACGGCATCCGCCACGTGTACTCCGGCAACGTCCACGACCAGCGCGGCCAATCCACGTATTGCCCCAGGTGCGGCCAGGTCGTGATCGAGCGCGACTGGTACACGCTCGGCGCCTACCGCCTCGACGGCAACAAGTGCCAGAAGTGCGGCACCGCCGTCCCCGGCCGCTTCTCCGCCACCGGCCCGGAAAAGTGGGGAGCGCGGCGGATGCGCGTCGCGATCGCGTGACGGCGCAGCTCGGGTGACGGCGCGGTTCGGGTGACCGCGCGGCTCGCGTGACGGCGCAGCTCGCGTGACGGCGCAGCTCGCGTGATGGCGCAGCTCGCGTGATGGCGCAACTCGCGTGATGGCGCAGCTGCCAGGGCCGCCCCAGAACGCAGCCGGGGCGACCGGCGCGCGGCCGGGGCAAACAGCGGCAGCCGCGCTGCGGTGGAGTTCGCCTGAATGCCGGCGCGGACGAGCAGCGGCACAAGAGCGAGCAGCGGCACAAGAGCGAGCAGCGGCACAAGAGCGAGCAGCGGCACAAGAGCGAGCAGCGGCACAAGAGCGAGCAGCACGCCTGGCGTCAGTGCCGCGGCACGCGGCGTGCCCCGACGAAGCAGGGGGCGCAGCGCGGCGCGAGCGTGGCGTATCCGTATCGCGAAGCGGCTGCCAGGACCCCCAGAAAAGCCGGTCCCGGTATGTCACGGCACGCAAAAAAAGACGGGCGGACGTTTACAAATGTCGCATCAGTGCTAATTCAAGAATCCCCGAAACGAGGCCATTCCATGCGGACTTTATCGCCAGCCGCCACGCCGCGCCGCGCTGCGCCGCGCCCCCGCGACGCCCGCGGCCACGCGCCGTCCGCCAACCCGCGCCGCGACGCCCGCAGCCGCGCGCCGTCCACGCCGTCCACGCCGTCCACGAAGCCGCGTCGACGGGCAAAGGCGCGCACGCCGCGACAGATGACGTTCCAGTTCCGCACCTGGGGCGGCGCGCGGCGGGGAGCCGGCCGGCGACCCGCCAAAGGGCGTCCGGGTGTGTCGCACCTGCGCCGCGAGGCGCCGAATCCGCGCCGGCCGGTGCACGTCACGTTGCGGCTGCGCGACGAGGTGTACAACCTCCGCTCGGGGCGCATGTTCCGGGCTCTGTACAACGCCTTCGTCGGCGGCAAGCAGCGCTTCGGGTTCCGGCTCGTGCACTACTCGGTGCAGGGAAACCACGTGCACATCGTGGCCGAGGCGCCGCACAAGAAGGCGCTTTCGCGCGGCGTGCAGGGGCTCTCGGTGCGTATCGCGCGGCGGCTGAATCGCGTGATGGGGCGGCGCGGCAAGGTGTTCGCGGACCGCTTCCACTCGCGCGTGCTGAAGTCGCCGCTCGAGGTGAAGCGCGTGCTGGCGTACGTGCTGGGCAATGCGCAGCGGCACGCGGCTCGCCTGGGTCGCGCAAGGCCGCGCTTCGATCCGTATTCATCCGCGGTGTGGTTCGACGGCTGGCGCGGCGCGCGCGGGGTGCCGATGGCGTACGTCGCGTTCGCGTTTCCGCACGCTGCGCCGCTGGGGCGCGGCGATCCGCGCGCCGGGCCCGAAGCGGAGTGCGAGGTCGCCAGAGCGCGGAGCTACGTGCTTCGCCGTGGATGGCGCAGACACGGGCTGCTCGACGTCAAGTAGCGGAAACATCGCCGCCGGGTGCCGCACCGCGCCGGCAGCCGCCGGGTGCGCCGCCGAGCGCGAACCCGCGCCGGCGGCCCGAATCGCCGCGCACGAACAAACCGCTCCGTGCAACCCCAGGACAAAGAGCCCGCGCCGCCCACGCTCGGCCCACGTGGGCGTGGGTCCTGGCAGCCGCTACACGTCGCGGATACGCCACACTCGCGCCGCCCCGCGTGCCCAGCTTCGTCGCTCGGGCGGGTCACGGCTTTGGCGGACGGTGCACACAGCGCCGTCGCCGCACGCCGCCGCGCCGCACAGCGCCGCGCCGCACAGCGGCCGTCGCCACACAGCGCCGTCGCCACACAGCGCCGTCGCCGCACACCGCCGCGCCGTCGCTAGCGCAGCCGCCCCTCCACTGGTTCGGGAGGGGCGGTCGCGTGGCTACTCGACCGTCAGCGGTACTTCGTAGATCTCGTCCGCCTTGTGTCCCGCGCGCTCGTGCACGCGCTGTACGGCTTCGCGGTTCGGGGCCTCTGACAGGCAGAAGACCCGCCCCGACTTCGGGTCGGCCCAGGCCTTGATGAAGTGCACCTTCTCGGCCTTCTCCAGCTTCGCGTCGGCGCGGTGCGCCTCCTCGAGCTGCTGCTTGGTGATGCCCTTCATCTGCGTATGTACGTCCATGTACTGCGGCATGATTTCCCCCTTTCCTGACGCCCACCAAGCTAAGGACGGAAACCGGGTTTGCTAGCAGTTTCCGATATTTGCAGACCGCAACCGGTTTGCGGTCCGCCATCCGTGGACGGCGCGTCGAGCTCCGCTTGCCTGCACTCGTTTCGCGGTCCGCTAGTCGCCCGGCGGCACTTCCTCGGTGCCGAAGACGTAGCGGTAGATCATGTCGGTGAGCGCGTCGCGCAGCGCCTGGGCGCGCTCGGGACTCTTCGCGGGGCCGCGTCCGCCGCCGGTGGTCGTGGCGGCTTCCTCCGCGGCGAGCTGGATCACTTCGGCGGCCGCGAGCGCATCCGGAATGCGCTCGCGAGGCACGACGGCTTCGATGAGCGCGGCCAGCGCTTCGCGTCCGCGCTTCTCGAAGCGCAGCCGGATCTCCGCCACCTCGGGATCGCGCATCGACATTGCCAGGAACACGAAATGCAGGTCTGGATGCTGCGCCGCATTCTGGAACAGCACGTCGATCACGTGGTCCACCGCCGCACGCTTGTCGCGCGCAGTACGCGTGACGGCAAACGCGTCGGGCGTGAGGTCGCCCATGACGTTCTGGTACGTCTGCTCGAGATACTCGTTGATCATCTCGATGAACGCCTGCCGCTTGTCGGCGAAGTAGCGATAGAATGTGCCCACGCTGACGCCCGCGTGGCGTGCGATGTCCGGCGTCTGCGTGGCGTCGAAGCCCTTCTCGGCGAACACCTCGGCCGCGGCGCTCATCAGCGCGTCGTAGGTGGCCCGCGCCCGCTTCTGCGTGAAGCTGCGCGTGTCGCGCGTGGGCGGCGGAACACTGGCTTGGCTGGTCCGGGCTGGCTCGAGCGACACGACCTTGCGTTGTTGGGCGCTTCTAGCCATCGCCAATTCCCCTGCAAGATAGCGCTTCTGGATAAAAAGTGAAATGAGTTTCGATTTTCCCTTGACGGATCTCAAGACGAGTATGAACCTGAAGCAGGTTTCAGTTTTCTCGCCCCCGCAGGAGCAACCATGTCCGAAAACGAAGGCCGCCCGCTGAACATCGAGCGCATCGAGGTGAGCCTCGATGTCGCCTACAACTGGGGCTACGAGGAGACGCGTCACGACCTGCGCGAGCTGTACCGGAAGGCGAAGAAGGCGCAGTGGAACGCCGACGAACGTCTCGACTGGTCGATCGATGTCGACCTCGACAGGGAGAACATGCCCGAGTTCATGCACCCGCTGTATGGCTCGGACATCTACGCGAAGCTGACGCCAGAGGAGCACCAGAAGCTAGGCCACGAGATGCCGGCGTGGATCCAGTCACAGTTCCTCCATGGCGAGCAGGGTGCGTTGCTCGCGGCGTCGCAGCTCGTCAACTCGGTGCCCGACATGGATTCGAAGTACTACGTCGCGACGCAGGTCGTGGACGAGGCGCGGCACGTCGAGGTCTTCGACCGCTATCTGCACGAGAAGATCGGCTTCTCGTACCCGATCAGCCCCCACCTGAAGAAGCTCCTCGACCTGATCCTGACCGACTCGCGCTGGGACATGAAGTTGCTCGGTATGCAGATCATGGTGGAAGGGCTCGCGTTGGCCGCGTTCGGCGTTACCCGCCAGACGGTGTACGAGCCGCTGCTCAAGTCGCTGACCACGTACGTGCTGCAGGACGAGGCGCGGCACGTGGCCTACGGCGTGCTGTCGCTGCGCGACTACTACAAGGACATGAAGGAGTCCGACGTGCGGGAGCGCGAGGACTTCATCTACGAATCGGCGGTGCTCATGCGCGACCGCTTCCTGTTCCAGCAGGTGTGGGAGAAGATGGGTCTGCCCATGAAGGAGTGCATGGACATCGCGATGAACAACGAGGGGCAGCGCCAGTTCCGGCAGGTCTTGTTCAGCAAGATCGTCCCTGCCGTGAAGCGCATCGGCCTCTTGAGCGACCGCCAGCGCGAGCGCTTCGCCGGGCTCGGCATCCTGCAGTACGAGGACTGGCAGGATCCGTTCGAAGCGCTGGAAGAGAGCGAGAAGGAGCAGGCCGCGGAGGGATTCGGCGCCAGCGCGGCCGAGTAGCGAGCCCCTCGTAGAAGTCCGCCTGCGGGGGCGTATCGCCCAGGCACACGAGTGGTAGAACCACTACGCACCGTGGTGCCGGAGTCACACCCCGACCGGCGCAATTCGCAGCATTCCGCCGGGATCGCCGGTGGTCCGGCCCTTGCTATGTCTCCGCTCCGTGACGCGGAGGGCAGGACATCGACTACGGGCGGCGGGCGCTCTGGCAGCCGTGCTGGCACTCGCGGCCGGCACGGTCCCCGCGCTGGCGGCGCCGGCCAAAGCATCCGAGGCCGAGTCCCGGAACGTGCAGGGCTACGTGGTGGAGCTGTCGCACGACGACATCGTCGTGGACATCGCGGCCAACCGCGGCGCTCACGAGGGCGACGAGGTGGAGCTGTGGCGGCCGCTGAAGCTCAAGCACCCCGTCACCGGGAAGATCATCACCGACCGCTTCCGGATCGGCACGCTGAAGCTGACGCAGGTGCGCGACAAGCTCTCGCTCGCCAGGCCCGACGGGACGCTCCAGCGCACGCCCCAACCCGGCGACGTGGTGATCCTGCGGCGCGCACCGGTACCTGCGCCCGCACCCGCGCCTTCGACGGGGCCCGGTACGATCTCCATCCAGCCCGCAGCGCCCGCGCCTTCTTCCACCGCGCAGGGCCAACCGCTCGATCGGGAAGCCGCAGAGGTCACGCGCATCTTCGAGTCGCTGCGCGGGTCGGATCCGACCACGCGCATCATCCGCTACGAGGACTACGTAAGAAAGCACCCGAACAGCCGCTTCGCCATTGTGCTGTACGAGGAGGCGCAACAGCTCCGCAGGCTGCTTTCGCTCGAGAACAGCAGCAAATCCCCGTCCGCGCCGCGCCCCAGCCTGGGCGGCTTCAAGCCGCCGGACGAGGCGCTGGCGCATCTGCCGATCTCGTTCGGCGTCGAGGTAGCCGGCCCCGCGACGGGCGCAGTGTTCCACTCGCGCAACCAGGGCGAGGTCGCGTACGACTCGACTCCGATGCAGCCCGCCGGCAAGGGCTACTACACGATCACGATCCCGGCGGACCGCGTGCGCGCACCGGAGATCCAGTACTTCATCGAGGCGACCAATGCCGCGGGCGAGGCAATCCCCGTCGTCGGCGACGCCGACTCGCCGGACACCGTGACGGTGCATGCGATTCCGACGCCGAAGCCGCCCAAGCGGCACGAGGCGAACGTCACGATCCTCACCGACTACGCCGACTACAACAACTGGAAGGGCAACGACCGCGCCTGGCAGACGGAGGGCTCGGTCGGGATGCGGCTGGGCGACGTGGGCGTGCGCGCCGTGCGCACCGGATTTGGCGTGTACCGCGGCGTGGGCGGCTCGCTGCACGACCTGGACACGCTCCACCTGACCGCCCGCAAGATCGGCCTGACCTACGGCTACATCGAGGGCGAGTTCGGCATCAGCTCCTTCGTGTCGCTCATCGGGCGCGGCGTCATCGGACTGGAGGATCAAGGCGTGACGGGCGGCACCCAGGCTTTGATCCGCATCGGCAACGACAAGCAGACGAACCTGATGATCGGAGGCGAGATCCTCGGCGGCATCGGCCTGCGCGGCATCACGCAGCTCGAGCTGAACACCTTCAAAAAAGTGCCGATCACGCTCCGCACGGAGGTCACCAACCAGCCCGCCGGCTTCGCGCAGCACGACGAGAGCAAGCTGCGTCCCGCCGTGCCGGGGACGGCGCCGTCGGACATCTCCCAGTCGCAGAGCGACGTTGGCGTGCGCGCCATAGTCCAGGTCGGATACCGCGTCCTGCCTGAGCTGGTGGTGGCTGCGCGCGGCTCGTACCAGGGCCGAACCATCAACCACGCGGGGCCCGGCTTCGGGGGAGCGGTGAGCTACACATGGTGACGCCCGCAAAGCTCGTCTGGAATGCCGCGACGTTGGCGGCGCTGGTCTCGCTGCCCTGCGTCGCGCTCGCCCAGCCCAAGGCCGGCAACAAGACGCAGACGCAGGACCAGGCTGGACAGGCCGCTCCGGCCGCGGCGCCCTCGAGCAAGGCCATGCCCGATACTCCGGCGAAGACGGCGGCCGACGACCAGCAGTCCGATGCCGCTGCGCCCTCCGCGGAGCAGCCTGGCGCCACGCAAGCGTCGCCGGAGCAGAAGCAGGCGGCCGCCGCGGAGCCGCCCGAGCCGCTCGGTCCCGAGCTGCACCACGATCCGGTGTCGGTGGCGACGGCGCACAAGCCGCTGATGATCCGCGCCTCCATCGACAACCCCCAGCTCGTCAAGCAGGCGCTCGTCGTCTACCGCATCGGCGCCGAGCCGGCGCTGCACCAGGTCGAGTTCCGCCGCGGCTCCGACGGTCCCTACGTCGCGATCATCCCCGCGTCCGACGTGCGCTGGCCTGCGCTGTCGTACGCCATCGAGATCGAGCGGCTCGACGGCAAGCGGCAGACGGTGTTCGCCTCGCGCAGCAACATGCACCGCGTCGAGGTGCCCGAAGACCTGATGGACGTGCGCGAGCGCGCCCTTTCCCAACGGCTGGAAAACCGTCGCTCGGTGTTCGCGGCGGGCGCCGAGTACGTGTCCTTCGGCCAGAGCGACGCGAGCGAGACGGATCCCAATACCGGCATGACGACGCCGGTGCAGGTGGACGACTACTACTACCGCATCGAGGGCTCGTACACGTACCGGCCGCTGCGCGTGGTGACCGAGTTCAGCCTGCGCGCGGGCGTGGTGCGCGGCCGCTCGCCGGTTGCGATCGACACTGCGGCGAACAAGGGCAAGAGCCTCGCGGAGCGATCCAAGGTCGGGCTGAACTACGGCGCGCCGACCGTGCAGTTCCGCCTCGCGGACAACTGGCACGCAGAAGCCGAGTTCTTGACGAGCGTCACCGAGGTCGGCTTCTCCGTGGGCGGCGGCGCCGCGTTGATCATCGGTGACCCCTACGGCTCGAAGCTCAAGCTGGGCGTGGAGAGCATCCAGGTGTTCGGCACGCGCTTCTACAGCGAGCTCGCCATCCGCGCGAGCGACCGCATCGTGCTGTCGCCAATTATCGAGGTCAGCAACATGCCCCACGCGGACACGTACGGCGTCAGGCTGATCGGTCAGATCGGCGTGAACCTGGGCAACGGCTTCACTGTCGCGGCGCGCGGCGGCTACCAGGCGCGCAAGTCGACCAGCGGTGGCCCCAGCGGCGGCGGAACACTGTCCTACGCCTTCTAGCGTCGCGGCCAGACATCCGGAAAGTCGCGGTTCTACCCACAGCGGATCCGGGTACGAGAACGGGCGGGTCCCGTTTTCGCTGCCTGGTATGCTCCGCGGCCCATGGCTCGGCACATCCTTCCTCGGGTGGTTCGCGTTGTTCTGCCTTCCGCCGCGGTGCTTGCGGCTGCGCTTGCGGTGGCAGAGAGCGCGAGCGCACAGGTCCTGCGCTACTCGGCGACGACCAACGGCGGCATCGTCGCCACCGGCAACACGCTCGGCTTGAGCAAGGAGACCGGCAAGAACGGCCCCGGTACGCGCGATTCGATCGGGACGTTCATCTCGCTCGATTCGAGCAGCGTCGACAACCAGCCTGCGGATGGAACCAGCGCCTGGCCAGCGGGAACGACCTGGGACTGGACGAAGAGCGGCTCGCGAAACACGCTCGCTCTGCCGCAGTACACCGAGGTCCGCTACGCCGAGCTCGTCTGGGCGGGCAGCTACAAATACGTCGACGACGTGACCGCGTACCTGGACAACCCGGTCACGTTGAGCGCCGGCGGGCAGTCCGTGCAGGTGTCGCCGGATTCGAGCACGGCGATCACCGTCGCTTCCACCGCGGCCTCGGGCTTCGCGGTGAACTACTACATGCGCTCGGCCGAGGTGACGAACTTCGTGAAGCAGCACGGGGCTGCCAGCTACGCCGTGGAAGGCGTGCCGGCGACCCAGAACGAGGCCATCAACAGCCTGAATGCCTCGGGCTGGACCTTGGTGGTCGCCTATGCGGGCGAGGGCCTGCCGAGCCGTAACCTCAGCATCTTCGTCGGCGGCTCGTTCGTCGACGAGAATTCCCAGCAGGACTACTCGGTGAGTGGCTTCTGTGCGCCGGCCTACGGCCAGGTGGACGGCAGCGTCATCATCAGCGCGCTTGAAGGCGACGCGAACCTGACCGGTGACCAGCTGTTGATCGGCGCGACGACCGGCGGCTCGTTTGCCCAGCTTTCCGGTCCAAACAATCCCGCGAACAACTTCTTCTGCTCGCAGATCAACGACGCGAAAGGTCAGCTCGACACCGGCGGCAGCTTCGGCAACAGGAACCAGGACGCGAAGAACGGCATCAACATCAGCGGCGGACGCCAGGGCTGGGACCTGACCACGGTGCCGGTCAGCTCCGCCAGCGGTCAGCTCTCCAATGGCCAGAAATCCGCGGTGATCCGCACCATCACCACCGGCGACTCGTACATGCCGGTGCTGGCGGCGTTCGACATCGACGTGACGTCGCCGGACTTCGCGCAGAACTCGGACCTGGTCTCGAACGTGTCGCAGGTCAAGCAGGGCGACAGCATGACGCTGACCGCGACGCTGAAGAACGCGGGCGACGTGCCGGCGAACATCAGTTTCGTGTTGCCGCTGGACCCGGCCCTGGGCCTGACGAGCTTCACGAGCGACGGCAACAGCGGCGACATCAACGGCGCGCCCGTCACGGCCGCTTCGCTCGGCACGGGTGTGGACGAGGGAACGCTGGCCGTCGGGGCGCAGCGCACGGTCCAGATCGTGTTGCAGGCGAACGGCGCGCCGAAGGACAAGACCAACTTCATGTTCTCGGCGGACTGGGCCTACGACTACGTGACCTGCCCCGGAAAGCCGGCGGTCAACGACGACTGGCCGCTCCCGCTCCTGCAGGTGGCTTGGCAGGCCGGCGTCGACGCCGGCAGTGGCGGCCAGGGCGGGACTTCGGGGGCTGGTGGCGCGGCGGGCAGCGGCGGCGCCTCCGGTAGCGGCGGCACCTCCGGTAGCGGCGGCGCTGCGGGTGGCGCTGCCGGTTCCGGCGCTTCGGGCGGTTCCGGCGGTTCCGCAGCGGGCGGTGCAGCGGGTTCCGGCGCGGGCGGTTCCGCAACGGGCGGCAGCGCCGGTGCGAGCTCCGGCGGAGCGACGGGCGACTCCGGCGTGGCGGGCTACACCGGCAACGCGGGCACTACCGGCAGCGGGGCGGGCTCCAACGACACCGGCGGCTGCTCCTGCGAGCTGCCCGGTTCGAGGCGCACGCCGGCGCCGCTTGCGCTGCTGCTGGGCGTGCTCGGTGCGGTTGGGGTGGTGCGCCGTCGGCGTCGCTGAGCCCCGTTCTCCGCGTCGTGTGTTACGACGCGCCCCATGCGATCTTCCGGAGCCCGCCTTTCGTGCGTCGCCTCCGCGCTCGCGGCCGCCCTGCTCTTCGGTTCGACCGCCGCTGCGCAGGTCAACGTCGAACCGCTCAGGCGGGAGGTGAAAAAGCAGGGGTTCAGCGGCACCGTTCAGGGATCCATCGACGGCAGCACGGGAAACACCGAGGGCATTACCGCAGGCGGTGGGACGCTGTTCGGCGTGGGCGGCGGGCCGCACCTGGTGTTCCTGAACGCGACGGGCGACTACTCGCGCTTCAACCGCACCCTGCTCGTGGACAAGGCCTTTGCGCATCTCCGCTACAACTACGAGCTCACCGACTGGCTCTGGGCGGAGGTGTTCACGCAGATCGAGCACGACAACTTCCGGCGCATCCAGGACCGCGAGCTCGTGGGTACGGGGCCCCGCTTCGGCCTGCTCCAGGGCGCGGAAGTGAGCATCTACTACGGCACGGCGTACATGCTCGAGCGCACCCGCCTCAACGCCGACATCGCGGGCAGCAGCCGCTCGACCATCGCCCACCGCTGGAGCAACTACGTCGCGCTCAGCTACCAGGTCGGCGAAAGCGTCCAGCTCACGAACACCACATACTACCAGCCGCGCTTCGACGACTTCGGCGACTATCACCTGCTCAGCGTGACCGCGCTCGACTTCAAGGTCACCAAGCTCCTGCACACGGGGATCCAGGCCAACGTGCGCTACGAGAGCCGCGTGCCCCGTGGAGTCCGCACCACGGATGTCGAGGTGAAGAACGTGATCGCGCTGAAGTTCTGAGCGCCGCCAGCTGCCGGCTCCCACTCGCTGCCCTTCGGCGTGGTGAAGCGGCCTGGAAACAGCTAGACTTGAGGGTCTTGATGCGCGCTCCGGGCAAGCTGCGCCGCTCGATTGCGGCGGTGCTGACAGTAGCGATGGGCCTCGTGCTCGCGGTCAGCTGTTCCGTGGGCTCGCTGTCGGATCTCGAGTCCGGCCGCACGCACAGCGACGCCGGGAGCGACGCTTCGTCATTCGATGGCGGCGATGCGGGCGCTGGATGCACGCCGAAGACCTGCCAGGACCTGGGCGCCGGGTGCGGCAGCGCCCCGGACGGCTGCAACGGCACGCTCCAGTGCGGCACCTGCTCGAGCGGAGAGTCCTGCGGCGGCGGCGGCACGAACAAGTGCGGCACCCAGCCCTGCACGCCGAAGACGTGTCAGGACCTGGGCGCCGAGTGCGGAACGACCAGCGACGGCTGCGGCAAGGTGCTGGACTGCGGCGCGTGCACGTCGCCCGAGACGTGCGGCGGCGGTGGGCACGCCAACGCCTGCGGGTGCACGGCGAAGACCTGCGCCGATGTCGGCGCGTCGTGCGGAACCATCAACGACGGCTGTGGGAACAACATCGTCTGCGGCAGCTGCAAGCTGCCGGAGGTGTGCACCCAGGGCCAGTGCGGCTGCACGCCGACCACCTGCCAGGCGGCCGGCGCACAGTGCGGCAGCATCCCGGATGGCTGCGGAAATACGCTGGACTGTGGCACATGCACAGGTGGTCAGGTGTGCGGCGGCGGCGGAACCAACCAGTGCGGAACGAAGCCCTGCACGCCGACCACCTGCTCGGCAGAGGGGAAGAACTGCGGCGACATCTCAGACGGCTGCGGCAAGACGCTGAGCTGCGGCTCATGCAGCGGAACCAACACGTGCGGGGGCGGGGGCACGTCCAACGTCTGTGGCTGCACGCCCACCAGTTGCTCGGCAGAGGGGAAGGACTGCGGCAGCATCGCCGACGGCTGCGGCGGCACGCTCAGCTGCGGCTCGTGCAAGTCGCCGGAGACGTGCGGCGGCGGTGGAACGACGAACGTGTGTGGCTGCAAGCCCACCACCTGCCAGGCGGCGGGCGCACAGTGCGGCAGCATCCCCGACGGCTGCGGCGGCACGCTCAACTGCGGCTCGTGCACCTCGCCGGACACCTGCGGCGGCAGCGGAACCGCGAACGTGTGCGGGTGCACGGTGACGAAGAATCCCTGTGCCGTGGGCCAGTGCAGCGGCACAGCCATCGATATGTGCGGCAACAAGGTCGTCTGCCAGGGGAACTGCGGGCTCAGTGGCCAGTGCCCCTGCGCGGGAGGCAGCTGCGTCAACAACTTCTGCTCCTGCAACCCGGGGCCCTGCTACTGACGGCTCCCCGAGCCGTGGTCCGCGCCAGCTCTGCACGATAGTCGTGCCCACGCGCAAACGGCATCCGGGATATGCTCATGCGATGCGCATTGCCCGGCTCTGGTTGGTTCCGGTCTTTGTCCTGTTCTTCGGCGCGGCGTGCAGCGGCGGCTCGGGCGGTTCCAAGGCCAGCCCCAGCTGCACTGGACCGTGTCCCCACGCCGTCGCCGCAAAGTGCTCACTCGGTCCTCCGGACGAGTCCCAATGCGAGAGCGGCTGCGCGCAGATCCGTGCCAGCAGCTGCGGGCCGAAGTGGGACGCCCTGTTTTCCTGCGGCGGCAACAACCCGCAGTTCAAGTGCGACTCGAACGGTTATGTGACCATCGTTGGCTGCCAGACGCAGTCCGACGCCCTGTACTCCTGCCTGGGCGGCGGAGGCGGCCAGATGGATGCGGCCACCAACGGCGGCTAGCTCGGCGGCCCCGGTCCGCCGGCGCAGTCCTCAGTAGAACCCCGGTCCCAGACAGTAGTGCGTTCCGGTGCCCACGTCCGTGCACGTGAAGCCGTGCTTGCAGTCGCTGTTCGTGCGGCAGGTGCAACGCAGGCCGTCGAAGTCCACGCCACAGTCGCCGCTCGGCTCGTTTCCCTGGAGGTGAAAGTACGGTGCGCAGCGGCTGCAGCCGCCGCAGTCGGCGTCGGTGCGGCAGCTCGCGGACGCGCACTGGGGAATCGGGTTGCCGACGCCCGGGTAGGTGCCGGTCGGCTGGTTGATGACCTGAGCGCGCACGGCGGCGATGCAGGCCTGGCCGGAGCCGCAGCTGCCGGCGGTGCAAGGCGTCAGGCACACGTTGCCGATGCCTTGCGACCTGTCGCCGCAGAGCGCGGTCTCGGTCTGGTAACAGGCTGCACCCTGGGCGCACGCGGCCCCATTGCAGCCGCAGAGGTCTTGAAGCGCATCCACGGGAGCGTCCATGGACTTCGAGCACGCCGTCGCGAGGTCGGCTTCGCGGACGCAGGTCCGGTACCCGCCGGGCACGACCGCCACGCAGTGGGCGCCCGGGTCCGTACAGTCGGTGTCGGACGTGCAGGGTGGCGCCAGGGCGGAGTCGACAAGGCCGCTGCTACACGAGGTCGAGGCGCCGCTTCCGCCGCTGCTCGAAACGCTGCCGCCGCACGCAGCGAGGCAGGTCATCGCAAATGCGACAACGCCACGCCGCGCGTACCCGATCCCGTTTCGAGCCATACGCCCCCTTTGGAAAGCAGTGCCCAAGTCACGCTTGGGATACCACGAAGACAACGTCCGCGCCGTCGCCTACCGGTACGCGCCCTTTTCCAACTTCTCGATCCGCTCCATCGCCCCACGCACGCCGAACAGCGTGGAGTGATCGTCCGGCATCACGGGCCCCAGGCCGACGGACGCCAGCACGCCGCACAGCGTGAGCGTCGCCTGCTCGACTTGGTCGCCCTCCGGCTCGATCGCCCATACGTAGCGGCAGCGCTCGGCGAGCAGCGCCATGCCCGACGCGCGGCTCGCCGCCTCCGCCCCGTTCGCGAACTCGTGGTCGTCGTGGTTGGCCGGGCGCGATGCGATGGCGAAGCGCGCGCGCCAGCCGTGCTGCTCGCTCGACAGCTCCAGCCGCACCCGGCTCTGCTCCGGCGGCAAAAACCCCCGCGGCAGGAGCTCCTCGTCCAGCACCTCTACCGAGGCCTGGAAGAAGCCGCGCGCGTTCTTCACGACCTTTGCCAGATCGATCCGCCCGCTGTCGGCCTGCGCGAAAACCTCGTAACCCACCCCCGGATGCCAGCACGGCTGCAGAGCCCGCACAAGGTGCGGTGCATGGCTTGGCGGGTCCTGGCAGCCGCTCCACGTCGAAGATACGCCACGCTCGCGCCGCCTCCAGGCGCCCTGCGTCGTCGCTGCACGTGGGCGTTTGCGCGCGGCGAACGGCGATCTACCTATGAGGGCATGTCGAAGCACAAACCCTGCGGCGTGCTTACCCTGCTCACCGACTTCGGGCTGAAGGATCCGTTCGTGGGCGTGATGAAGGGCGTCATCCTCGGGCGCTTTCCCGAGGCGCGCATCGTGGACCTGTGCCACGGCATCCGCGCGCAGGATCTCGTCGAGGCGAGCTTCTGGCTGGAGCGCAGCTACGTCTGGTTTCCCGAGGGCACCGTGCACGTTGCAGTCGTCGACCCGGGCGTCGGCAGCGCTCGCGGCACGCTCGCCATCCACGCCGACGGCCACTACTTCATCGGTCCGGACAACGGCCTGTTCAGCGGCGTGCTGGCACGGGCAAAGGACATCGAGGTGCGGGACATCGACATCGACGAGCTCGGGCTGCCGGAGCCGAGCCGCACCTTCCACGGCCGCGACGTGTTCGCGCCGGCTGCCGCCGAGCTCGCCTCCGGCCACGTCGCCTTCCGCGACATCGGTGCGGAAAAGGCTCCGGAGATCAGCCTCGACATGCCGCTGCCGAGACGCACGGAGGACCAGGTGGAGGGGCACGTGATCACCGTCGACCGCTTCGGCAACCTGATCACGAACATCGACCAGTCGCTGCTCTCCGACTTCGACGAGGCGTGGGTGTGCGTCGGCAAGGTGGAGCGGCGGCTGCGGTCGACCTACGCGGAGGCGGAGCCGGGCGAGTACGTCGGCGTCATCAACTCGTTTGGTACGCTGGAGCTCGCTCGCCGCAACAGCAGCGCCGCCCAGGCGCTCGGCGCGGGGCCGGGCTTCGAGGTGAGCGTGAGGCGCGCGCCCCGCCCCCGTCAGCTGGATGACTAGCGGCGCCGGCGCGGAGGTAGCCTCCCAAGCTGGCACCAGCTCGTCTTGTCGGACAAGATGCGCCCCATGAAGTCCGCCTGGTTCTGTGCGCCGCTGGTTGTGGCGACGCTGCTCTCGGCCTGTTCGCCGGCCGCTGCCCGTCCGGCCGCGCATCCCCGCGCCGCCGCCCACGCGCGTCCCGCCGCGCCGCGCATGACGCCGGCCGAACGGCTGAAGACCGCGCAGCAGGAATTCGAGGCCAGCAAGTACGCCGACGCGGAGAAGGACTTCAAGCGGGCCGCCGTGGGCCGCCAGCGCGGCGAAGCCGAGCTCGGCCGGGCAGACGTGATGCTCGAGACCGGCCGCTACCAGAAGGCCATCCAGACGGCGCGCCGTGTGCGGGACAAGAAGCTCCGCCCGCGCGCCGCGTGGCTGGAGGGCGAAGCGCTGCGCCGGCAGGGCAAGCTCGCGGAGGCTGTCACTGCCCTGCGCAAGGTCGAAAGCGATCCGGCGGCGCGCCGCGCGCGGCTCTTGCTCGGCGAGATCCTGATCGAGCAGGGCAAGCGCAGCGACGCCGAGGCGCCGCTGATGACGATCGTCGACGACTACAACAACGATCGCATCAAGGAAACCGACGGCGACGGTCTGGCCATGGTCGGGCGCGCGGCGTATCTGCTCCGTAGTCCCCGCGACGCCAACGACGCCTTCAACCAGGCCGAGCAGGCCAAGCCCGGCGACATCCAGACCCTGCTCTGGCGCGCCGAGCTCTTCCTCGAGAAATACGACCCCGGGCACGCCGAGGAGGTGACGCGCGAGGTGCTGGAAAAGGCGCCGGACAACCCCGAGGCGCACGTGTGGATGGCGCACGTGAAGCTCGACCAGGCGCTGGACTTCGACGCGGCCGAGCGCCATGTGGACGCGGCGCTCAAGGTCAATCCCAAGCTCGCAGGCGCCTATTTCGTGCTGGCCGGCATCCGCTTGCGCGACATGGAGCTCGCGCAGGCCGACCAGGAGGCGGACGCTGGGCTCAAGTTCTACCCGGACAACCTCGACCTTTTGAGCATGAAGGCCGCGGTGCGTTTTCTCGCCGACGACAAGCCCGGTCTGCAGCAGGCCGAGGACAAGGTGCTGAAGCTCAACCCCGAGTTCTCGCGCATGTACCGCATCATCGGCGACTACGCGGACTGGGAGCACCGCTACGACGACATCGTCGCCATGATGAAGAAGGCCGTGCAGATCGACGGCGACGACGCCAAGGCCTACGCGCAGCTCGGTCTCAACCTGATCCGCGCCGGAGACGACCAGGACGCACTGAAGGCGTTGCGCACCGCCTTCGACAAGGACCCGTACAACGTCCGCGTCTACAACACGCTGAACCTGTACGAAAAGACCATCCCGCGCGAGTACACGACGGTGAAGTACAAGCTCTTCACCATCCGCTACAAGAAGGACGAAAAGGCCATCCTCGAGCGCTACGTGCCGCAGATGCTGGACCATGCCTGGCACGAGATGGTCAAGGAGTACCGCTTCACGCCGAGCCACCCCATCGGCGTCGAGCTGTACGCCGCGCGGCAGGACTTCGCGATCCGCACCAGCGGGCTGCCGCAGACCGCCATCCAGGGCGTGTGCTTCGGCAAGACGCTGGCCTCGATGAGCCCGGAGATCGAGCACTTCAACATCGGCATGACGCTATGGCACGAGCTGTCGCACGTGTTCCACATCCAGCTGTCGAAGAGCCACGTGCCGCGCTGGTTCACCGAGGGGCTGGCCGAGTACGAGACGCTGGAGCGCCGCCCCGAGTGGAAGCGCGAGCAGGATCTGGCCCTGTACCGCACGCTTCGCGGCGGGCGGCTGCCCAAGGTCGGCAACATGAACCGCGCCTTCACCCACGCCGCAGAGCTCAGCGACGTGGCCATGGCCTACTACGCCTCGACGCAGATCATCCGGATGATCGCCGACCACTACGGCATGCCGAAGATCGACGAGATGCTCGGCCTCTGGGGCCAGGGCAAGCGCACGCCCGAGGTCGTGCAGACCGCGCTCGGCGTCAGCACGGAACAGCTCGACGAGGAGTTCAAGAAGTACATCGACCACGCGCTCGAGCGCTACAAGACGCAGTTCGTGCCGCACGAGCGGGCGGGCGACTACGACAAGGCCAAGGCCGCGGCGGCCAAGGCGCCGAGCGACCCCAAGGCGCAGATCGACTACGCCCTGGCCGCGCTCTCCCAGCGGAAGGGCGACGAGGCGGTGAAAGCCGTCGCAGCCGCGCTTGCAGCCGATGCGAACTACCCCGACGCGCTGTGGCTGTCGGCGAAGATCGCGATGGCGAAACGCGACGCAGCGGGCGCGGAGGCCAACCTGAAGAAGCTCGTGACCGCCGGCCACGACGGCTACGTGGTGGAGATGGCGCTGGCCGATCTCGCCGAGGCAAAGAAGGACCTGCCAGGCATGAAGGCGGCGTTCGAGAAGGCCGCCGCCCTGGACCCCTCCGAGGACGAGCCGCTGCAAGCACTGGTAGATCTCGCGCACAAGCAGGGCGACAAGGACGCGGAGCTCGCAGGGCTAGAGAAGCTCGCTCTGCTCGACGAGCACGACGGCCGCGTCTACCGGCGTCTGGTGCAGGCTCTGCTCGACAAGAAGCTGTACAAGGAGGCCGTGAAATACGGCGACATGGGCATCTACGCCGGCATGGAGAACATGCAGACCCACACGCTGTTCGCCCAGGCACTGATGGGCATGAAGATGTACCCCCGCGCCATCTACGAGCTGGAAACAGCGGTGCTCTGCAAGGGCGCCGACAAGGACAAGGCCGACGCCTACGCCTTGCTTGCCCAGGCCTACGCCGGGGTCCCCAACCACGCCGCTGCGCGCAAAGCCGCCGCCGAGGCGAAGAAGCTCGACCCGACCAATCCGCGGCTGAAGAAGCTCAAGATGTAGCCGCGTTGCGCAGCCGCGCGCCTGTCGGATGCGCCTACAGCAACGGCGCCCGGCTCGTGCCGTGTCTGGGTGGCAGCACCTCCGCTGTCTCGATCGGCAGCATCACTTCGACCAGCGTGGCGAGCTGCTCGTCGGGCGTGTCCGCACCGTAGATCTCGACCAGCGCGAGCGCTATCGGGACGCGCAGATCGTAGCCGCCGCCGCGCTCGTAGAGCCGCACGGCTGCGCGGGCCATGGCCGCCTGCCAGCGGCGCGTAGTGCGATAGGCGTCGCCCTCGCGGCGGAGCAGATTGTCCGCCGCGAGGCGACCGAGCAGCATCGGGTCAGGCGTGGGCTCTCGGCTCACGCGAGGCCTGCTTTCCGCTCTTGGCCATCTTGCTCTTCACGTACTCGACGGCCTGGAGCGTCTCCCTCCGGAACTGCTCGTAGTCGATCTGCTGCGCGTTCACGAACGTGCTGGCATTCATCGACATAGCGCCCATCATGCTCGCCTCGGCGATCTCGTCGTCCGTCGCGCCGTTCAGCCGCGCCAGCTCCGTGTGGAACAGCGCGCAGTAACGGCAGCGCGTGGCGCCTGAAACCGCGACCCCGATCAGCTCCTTGTACTTGTTCGGGATCTTCGTCTCGGCGAGGTAGAACTCGCTCATCTGGCTCCAGAGCCCCGGCAGTGCCGTGGCCGGAACCTGACCGAGCCACTCGGGAACAAGGCCGAATGTCTCCTTGATCTCGCGCAGGGCGTCATCCCTTGTGCTCTTTGCCATTTGCGTCCCCCTCTCCTTCTGCAATCGCGACGCGCCGTTCGCGGCGCGTCGCCGCGATGCTTCGTGTGCGTCGTCGTGCCGTGCTCGGCACGGAACCGAGGCGCACGAGTTGCTGCTTGAGCGACGTCAAGATGGGGACGGGCAGCACCCCCCGCAAGGCCCGGTAAGGCCCGGAAATCCGCTGACTTGGCTGACGCAACGCGGGAGAGCGAGCGCCGTTGTCATGCCGCCGTGAACGCCGCAAAGGCCAGAGACGCGCGCCTCCATTCTTGACTGACTTGCTCAGTCAGTTATAGTCGCGCGCCATGGCCCGCCGTCGCCCTGCCGATCGCTTCCACCAGCTCGTGACCACCGCCACGCGCGTGTTCATCGAGTCGGGCGGCTTCGCGCGCACGCAGATCGACGATGTCGCCCGCGAGCTCGGCGTGGCAAAGGGCACCGTGTACCTGTACGTGGAGAGCAAGGAAGCGCTGTTCGACCTGGCGCTGCGCCACGCAGACCGCGCCGAAGCGCTCGCCGAGCCCGCGGAGCTGCCCGTGAAGACACCGCCGCGCGGCGCCACGCACGAGCTGGTCGCCGCGCGCATCAAGGACCGCGGGCGCTTCACGGCACTGGCCCGAGCGCTCAAGACCGACAAGCCCGACGACGTGCGTGCCGAAGTCCGGGCGGTGCTCTCCGGGATCTACGATACGCTCTACGCGGGCCGTGTGCGCATCAAGCTCATTGCTACGGCGGCGCGCGACGTGCCGGAGCTGGCCGAAGCGTGGTTCGTCAAAGGTCGCCGCCGTCTGAACCGCCGGCTGGCGCGCTGGATCGAGCTGCGCGTCGCCGGAGGCGATTTCGCGCCGCAGCCTGACGCCATGGCCGCGGCCCGCATGGTGAGCGAGACGCTCACCTGGTTCGCGGTGCACCGCCACTTCGAGCCGGCCCCCGAAGCGCTGGACGACGCCGCCGCGCGGCAGACGGCTCTCGTCGGCATCGAGCGCATGCTGCTCGGTGCGAACGCATAACCTCATGAAAACAGGAAGCAAATGCACGATCTTGTGATCAAGGGCGGAACCCTCGTCGATGGCACCGGCGCCGCCCCGTTCGAGGGCGACGTGGCCGTGGACGGCGACAGCATCACGTCCGTTGGCGACGCGGCGAGCGGCCGCCGCGAGATCGACGCGCGCGGCAAGCTCGTGCTGCCCGGCTGGGTCGACGTGCACACGCACTACGACGCGCAGGTGACGTGGGATCCGTACGTCACGCCGTCCAGCTGGCACGGCGTCACCACGCTGGTCATGGGCAACTGCGGCGTGGGCTTCGCGCCCGCCAAGCCCGACGAGCACCAGTGGCTGATCGGCTTGATGGAAGGCGTGGAAGACATTCCCGGCGCGGCGATGACCGAAGGTATGCAGTGGGAGTGGGAGTCGTTCCCGGAATACATGGACGCGATCGAGAAGAAGCCGCGCGCGCTCGACATCGGCGCTCAGGTTCCGCACGGCGCGCTGCGCGCGTACGTGATGGGACAGCGCGGCGCGAAGAACGCGGCAGCGACGGAGGACGACATCGCCAAGATGGCCGCCATCGTCGAAGAGGGTATCCGCGCCGGCGCGCTCGGCTTCTCCACGTCGCGCACGCTGATCCACAAGGGCATCGACGGCGAGCTCGTGCCGGGCACCTTCGCCGCGGAGGACGAGCTGTTCGGTATCGCCCAGGGCATGAAGCGCGGCGGCGCGGGCGTGTTCCAGATGACCAGCAATCACACCGATATGCCCAAGGAAATCCCATGGATGCGCCGTATGGCGCGGGAGCTCGGGCTGCCCGTGAGCTTCAACCTGGTGCAGTCGGATCCGGCGCCGGAGCTGTGGCGCGACGTCGTCCGCGAGCTCGAGGCGGCCGCAAACGAGCCGCTCTACGCCCAGGTCGCGGGCCGCCCCGCGGGCGTGCTCATGAGCTGGGCGGGCACCGCGCATCCGTTCCTGGTGCACCCGACGTACATGGGCCTGCACTGGATGCCGATCGCCGAGCGTCTGGTCGAGCTCCGCAAGCCCGAGGTGCGCGCCAAGATCGTCGGAGAGGACCCGCTGTCGGTCGGTGAGTTCGAGGACTTCATCGTCCGGAGCTACGACAAGATGTACCGCCTCGGCGCCGACCCCGAATACGAACCGGATCCCTCGCAGAGCGCAGCGGCAATCGCCCAGCGCGAAGGCCGCTCCCCGCGCGACGTCGTCTACGACTGGCTGATGGAGAACGACGGCTGGGGCATCGTCTACTTCCCGATCTTCAACTACTCGCACGGCCACATGGATCACCTGGCCGAGCTGCTCGAACATCCGCGCACCTGCCTCGGCCTGAGCGACGGCGGCGCGCACTGCGGCGTGATCTGCGACGCGAGCATTCCGACGTACCTGCTCACGCACTGGGCGCGCGATCGCTCGCGCGGGCGCAAGCTCGCTCTCGAAACCGTGGTGCACACCCAGACGGCCAAGACCGCCGCGCTCTACGGCCTCGCGGATCGCGGCCAGCTCGCGCCCGGGCTGCTCGCCGACATCAACGTCGTCGACCACGCCGCACTGCACCTGGAAGCGCCGCGCATGGCCTTCGATCTGCCCGCTGACGGCCGCCGACTGGTGCAGCGCGCCCGCGGCTACGACTTCACGCTCAAGAACGGCCAGGTCATCTTCGAGCGCGGCGAGCCCACCGGCGCGTTGCCGGGAAAGCTGTTGCGCGGGCGCCGCGCGGCTTCCTGACGCTTCTTTTCTGGGGGCACCCCACCAGGTACCGGAGCAGGCCCACGCCGCTCGTCGACGCGGCCCCAGCTCACGCCGACTCGTCCCCGCCGCCGCGGAGGCCCAGCGCGCGGGTCTTCTTGTACAGGTGGCTGCGCTCCAGGCCGAGGGCGCGCGCGGTGGCGGCCATCTGGCCGCCGTGGTGGCCGAGCGCTTCTTCCAGGATGGTGCGCTCGGCTTCTTCGACCAGCACGCGATACGGCACGCCCGGGCGGTACAGGCCGGCGGCGCTCGGCGAGCCGCTCATCCCGAGCGCGCGCTCCACGTCGGCGGCGGCGATGGCGTCGTCGGGGCTCAGGATCACGAGCCGTTCGATCAGGTTCCGGAGCTCGCGCACGTTGCCCGGAAACGAGTGGCGTCCGAGCACGCCGATGGCGTCGTCGCCGAGCCGCACGCCGGGACGGTTGTTGGCCCGCGCGGCAAGCTCCAGGAAATGCAGCGCGAGCTGCGGAATGTCCTCGCGCCGCGCACGCAGCGGCGGCAGCTCCAGCGGTACGACGTTCAGCCGATCGTACAGGTCCGGCCGGAACTCGCCCTTGTCGCAGGCAGCGACCAGATCGCGGTTGGTAGCGGCCACCACGCGCACGTCGACCTTGAGCGTGTCGCTGCCGCCCACGCGCTCGATCTCGCGTTCCTGCAGCACCCGGAGCAGCTTGGCCTGCATGGCCAGCGGCATGTCGCCCACCTCGTCGAGGAACAACGTGCCGCCCTGCGCGCGCTCGAACTTGCCGCGGCGCTGCTTGGTGGCGCCGGTGAAGGCGCCCGCCTCGTGGCCGAACAGCTCGCTCTCGATGAGCTCGGCAGGAACGGCGGCGCAGTTCAGCTTCTCGAGCGGGCCCTCGGCCCGCGGCGACGCGCGATGGATAGCGCGCGCGACCAGCTCCTTGCCGGTGCCGCGCTCGCCGGTGATGAGCACGCCGGCCTGCGCGCGCGCGGCCCGGGTAATCTGCTCGCGTAACTCGCGCATCGGCCGGCTGTCGCCGATGAGCTCCTCGAAGTAGCCGGCTTCGGCGCGCAGCTCTGCCGCTTCCTCCTCCGCGCGCATCAGGCGGAAGGTGTTCTCGAGCACCACCAGCAGCCGATCGGTCGAGAGCGGCTTCTCGAGGAAGTCGAGCGCGCCGAGCTTGGTGGCGCGCACCGCGGCGTCGATGGTGGCGTGGCCGCTCATCATGATCACCTGCATGTCGTTGCCGGCGGCGCGCAGGCGCTCCAGAAGTTCGACGCCGTTGCCGTCGGGCAGAGCGACATCGAGCAGCAGCACGTCGTAGCCGCGCTTGCCCAGCCGCTCCTCGGCGATGCCGACTCCGCCGGCTACGTCGACGGCGTAGCCTTCCAGCGACAGCGCCTTCTTCAGGGTGTTCAGGATGGACGGCTCATCGTCCACCACCAGCACATGGCCACGCGGCATGGCCCGCAACGTACCGGGAAACGCCGTGTCGCGCCACGCTGCCGGCCGCTATGACGGGTTGCCCTGCGGGTTGTCGACGGCTCCGATCACCACCGAAAGCATAATAGCGAACGCGAGCGTCAGAAGTCCGCCAAGCCCGACCCCGACGCCCTGTTGCGCGCCGAACCACAGCACGCAGAGCCCGGTCGACGTGCCGGTCACGGCGGCCTGCACGACCGTGGAGTGCACGACGCGACACGCCTTGAGCGCGATGGCGGCAGCTATCGCCGATGCCATGACGATCGCGCCGCCGTACAGCTCGCCGCTGGTGCTGCCTGCCCGGAGCAGGAGCCAGGTCGCCCCCGTTCCCAGCGCCGCGCCGACGGCGATTCCGACCAACGCTGCCGCAGGTTGGAAGCCAGTGCGTGCCAGAATGGCCTCGCGTCGCTCGCGGCTCATCTCGCGCTCGCGCCACGCGCGACGCACCAGCCTGACGTGCGACCAGCGCACCAATCCAGGGAAGTTGCTCCAGGACCGACCCGTCCGGGTGTCGAATGCGACGATCCCGGCAGCTACCTTTGTCTTGCCGACGCCGCGGCGCGCGTATCGCGCGCTCTCTTGCACGAACGACCGGGGTAGGCCTTCGCTGAATAGTTCGATGATCTCGAACGTGACCGGCATCTTGACCCTGTTGATGCTGCCTGTCAGTGGCTCCAGCTCCCGTCCGATGTCGACCAGGTCGTCAAGCGGCAGGCGCGCTGTCAGAGGCTCGTCGTCCCGGACGACGTCGATCAACACGACGTGGCAGACGATCCCGTCGGCGCGAAGCAGTACGCGTCCCGTGGCCTCCACGACCGGCTCCAGCGCGCCGACGGTCACGACCGGCGCATCCCATCCAGCCAGCGCGCGCCGTGCCGCCTTGCTCACGCGCGGCGCGCCGTCTTTGCCGAGCCGGGTAACGAGGGAAAAGCGCCGTTCCAGCACGAGCTGTCGTGTGATCTCGTCGCGTGTGGCGCGCGCGACGCGCGTGTCCGGGCCGGCCCGGTTGGACGTTCTCGCTGCCTTGCACCCGCGTCACGGCTGGATGATGCCACGGCCGGCCGACGTTCTGGCGCGATCCGGGGTCCACCTGGCGAGCAGATGCGGCCCCGAGCCCCATAGTGCTACTCTCCCCCTTCCAGGCATGAGCGAACCGAAGCCCACGGCGACCGGCACGCTGCAGGCGACCCCGGTCGCGCACCTCTTGGTGTACATGCTCGATCGGCGTCTCGACGGGACGCTGGTTGTCGAGACGCCGACGCATCAGCGGAGCGCCGTCTGGTTCGACAGCGGCGCGCCGTCCAAGGCCAAGACGGCCGAGCCCGTCATCTATCTGGGGCGCCTGCTGCTCGAGATGGGAGCGATCGACGAGGCCACGTACAACCGCACGCTTGGCGAGGTCGCCAAGAACCGCCAGCTGCACGGTCGGATTCTCACCCGTGAAGGGGCGATCCAGGTCGGAACGCTGAAACAGGCTCTGCGAGAGCAGATTGCGCGGCAGGTCCTGTGGCTCTGCACGCTTCCGCCCGAGACGCTGTACGGCTTCTACGAGGGTCAGAACCTGCTCACCCGCTGGGGCGGACCGGACGCGCCGCGCGCCAAGCCGCTGGAGCTTCTGTGGCGCGTGGCGCGCTTGCACGCCTCGCAGGCAACCGTCGACGCGGGGCTGTCGCGCGTCGCGGAGCGCACGCTGCGCTTCCACGCCGACTCGCAACTTGCACGTTTCCACTTCGGTCCGCGCGAGCAGGCGGTCGTCGATGTGCTCAGGGCGAAGCCGCAGTCGCTCGAAACCCTGGTCGGGCTCGGTATGGCCGACGAGCAGCTGGTCAGGCGGCTGGTGTACCTGCTGGTGATCACGCGGCAGCTGGATCTCGGGGTACCGGGCACACTGCCGGTCGGAGCGGACGAGCCGCCTTCCTCGTCCAGCATGGCTGCTGCCGCGCCAGTGAAGGCGGACGACGCCTCGCGGCGCCGGCGCACGGGCGCACGTCGTTTCTCGACTGGGCAGCGCCCCGCGCCCAACGCAGACGAGATTGCGCAAGCGATCAAGGAGGACGCCGAGGCCGAGGCGCCGCCTCCCGCCGCGGCACCGGCGCCGCGCACCACGACCGCGCCGCGCATCAGCCAGGGGCCGCCGCGCGGAGAGGGTCCGGAGGTGACCGCGTTCAAGCAGGAGATCCTCAAGCGGTCCGACTCGATGCCCGGGCAGGACTACTACACGATCCTCGGCGTGGCCCGCGACGCGGACGATGCCACCATCGAGGCCGCGTTCTTCAAGCTGGCCAAACGCTGGCATCCCGATCGCCTCGGTCAAGAGTACGAGGACGTCCGGGAGCAGGCGACGCGCGTGTTTTCGCGCATGACCGAAGCGCACAACGTGCTGTCCGACTCGGCGCAGCGTGAGGACTACGACGGGCTGCTGAAGCAAGGTGGCGGCAGCGCAGAGGAACAGGAACAGGTACAGCAGGTACTGCGCGCGACGATGAACTACCAGAAGGCGCAGGTGCTGCTGAAGAAGCACGATCTCGCCGGCGCCGAGGAGCACGCGCAGAAGGCCGTCAAGGACGACCCAGCCCAGGCGGACTACATCGCGCTGCTCGCCTGGATCCGCGTGCAGAAGCCCGACTGCGACGAAAAGCAGATGGACGCGTGCCTCGAGATGCTCAACCAGTCGGTGAGCCGCGAGCCGAACAACGAACGCGCCCGCTTCTATCGCGGTCAGCTGCTCAAGCGTCGCGGCAAAGCGGAAGGGGCCGTGCGCGACTTCCGCTGGATAGTCGAGCACAATCCGAAGCACGTCGACGCGCAGCGCGAGCTCCGGCTCTACCAGATGCGGCACTCGGCCCATCCGGGCAGGAAGAGCGAGGCGCCGAAGTCGAAATCGGAAGGCCTGTTCGGCCGCTTCTTCAAGAAATAGTCACTGCACGTTGCGGCGCACCGTGACCTCACGGATCACGCTGTGGCGCTCCGTGCCGCCGGCGCCGAACGCCACGGTCACGCGACCCAGCCCAACGGTGCACACCTGCTTTTCGTCGCCGCGCTCGAGCTCCACCCTGCCGCCGGTGCGGAGCAATGCCAGCGTCCTGGAGCTCGCCTTGGGCCAGGGACAATCGGTCAGCTCGCGGCCTCCGAGCAGCACCCGGGGCGGCGCGCCTTCCACGAGCGTCATCTCCAGACGCAGCGACGCGTAGCTGGTGTCGGTTAGCACGGCGGTCGCGTAGTCGCCGTCCAGCACCAGGCCCAGCGCCGGATCGAAGTGCACCTCCGCGCCTGGACCGAGCGGCGAGCGATCCGGCGCCAGGTGCCACGCTGGCGATTCGGGAAAGCTGCCGGCAGGCGGAACGCCCTCGAGCAGCGGCAGGAGATCAAAGGCGAAGCGTTCGCGCGTGCCATGGCGGAAGCCGTTCAGCACGGTGCGGTTGCCGCTTCGCGCGAGCCAGACGAACGCGCCGGGATCGATCGCGATCGGTGCGGGCAGCCCGGCGCCCGGTCCAGGCCCCGGGCTCGCCGCGTCGACGAACCGCCCCTGCCACGGATCGAACCGCAGCCACAGCTGGTTCTGCGGGCTCCACAGGAATGGCGCGCCGTTCTCCGCCGCGACCAGCGCCGGATGGGGCGCGTCCACGGGCAACGGCGGTAGCTGCTCGGGCACGCCCTCCGGCGTGATCCACCAGGCGTCGCTGCAGTCGCCGGGCGCGGGCGTGCGGCTGATGCAACCGCCCACGGCCAGCGCGCCGCCGCCGGGCATCGCGACGAACGCGCGGTCGAAGCGCGGCGCCAGGTGGACGGGCTTGTAGTACGCGCTCGACGCGTCCGGCGTCAGCCACTCCAGCAGATCCACGGGATTGCCGCTCGAGTCGGTGCCGCCCGCGATCAGGATGCGTCCGTCGTCGAGCCTGAGCGCGACCGGATCGATGCGCCCCACTGCGGCCAGACCGAGCGAGCGCGCGGTGTCGTCCGCGGGCGAAATGGCTTCGAGCGCCGCCAACGCCAACCCCCCGCTCCCGACGCCTCCCACGAGCAGCGTCTCGCCCGACGGCAGCACCAGCGCGGCGTGGTGGGCGCGCCGGCGCGTGAGCGCGACGGGATGCGCGTTGTCGAAGCGGCCAGTCGCGATGCTGTAAACGAGCGCGCTGTCCAGCGGAGGCGCGTTGGCGAGATCGTGGGTGGCCTGGGTGTCGAGTCCGCCCGCGACCAGCAGGTTCTTTCCGAAAGGCGTGATCGTGGCGTACGCGCGTCCCTGGAGCATGCCGTCGGGCACCTGGCTGGCGTTGCCCGTGCCGAGGTCGACGCTGACCGCCTGCGCGGATTGCGTGCCTGTCGACAGCTCGCCGGCGACCAGCAGCGTGTGCTGACCCGGCGACCAGCCCAGCGCCTCGCCCTGGGCGGCGTCGGGATACCCGGCTGCCGTTTCCAGCGGATAGAGCGGGCACGCGGTGTCGGCCGGCCACAGCGGCAGCTGGATGCCGTTGGAATCGCGCTCGGCGACCCCCAGCCATTGCCCAGCGCTGGTAGTGAGCCGCGCGTCCACGGCTTGCGTGAGGGGCGGAAACGACAGCTGCCGCCCATTTTGGGATGCGTCGAACTTCTCGGCGGTGACGGGCGAGGCATCGAAATCGCCCAGGGCGGATAGCTCCAGGGACGCTCCCTGGCTCGCGTCGCCGGCGCATCCGCGCAGCCAATGCAGCGACAGCGACAGCACGTGATCCTGCTGCTTCTGCGGCGCACAGCCCGAAAGCAGCAGAAACAACCAGACAGCGCTACGATACGGGCGCGGCATGTTCCCCCAGATCTTCGGCAAGTACGTGCTGGAGCGCGAAATCGCAGCGGGCGGCATGGCGCGGGTGTACC
Organism: uncultured delta proteobacterium; assembly: GCA_963826085.1. GTDB lineage: Bacteria > Myxococcota_A > Polyangia > Polyangiales > Polyangiaceae > CAWDXG01. Next base: position 3,303,597 of record CAWGVN010000001.1, read on the forward strand.
TGGCCACCCTACGCGGGGCGGTAGGCTTCGAAAAGCGGTTGGTCGTCAAGCAGATCCGGCCTGAGCTCGCCAGCGACGAGGCCTTCGTGCGTCGCTTCGTCGAGGAAGCCAAGACCGCCGTGGAGCTGGGTCACCCGAACATCGTGCCTGTGTACGAGCTCGGGGTCGAGCAGGGCGTCTACTACATCGCGATGGAGCTCTGCGAGGGCACCACGCTGGCGGAGCTGCTGTCGGCGACCGGCCCGCTGAGCCCTGGCGAGGGCGCCTACGTCGGGGTCGAGATTTGTCGGGCCCTGGACTACGCGCATCGCCGCGCAGGCATCGTCCACCGCGACGTGACGCCGCGCAACGTGATGGTCGACGAGGAAGGCGCAGTCCGCCTGATCGATTTCGGCATTGCCGCGCCCGCACTGGTGCCCGGGGAGGAGGCTCCCGGGCGTCCGGAGATCTTCGGATCGCCAGGTCACATGCCGCCGGAGCAGCTGAAGGGCCGGCATCTGACGCCGGCCACCGACGTATTCGCGGTCGGCGCGCTGCTGCTCGAGGCGTGGACGGGACGCCCGCCGTTCCGGCGTGCGACCGCCGAGGAGAGCGAGCGCGCACTGCAGACGCCGCCCCCGCCGCCCGGAGAATTCGACGCGGAGCTCGCGCCGCTGGACGAGCTGCTCGCGGCAGCCGTCGCGCTCGACCCGACCGACCGTCCCGCGCGCGCCGAGCTCCTGGCGCGGCCTCTGCGCGAGTTCCAGAAGAGTGTGGACCTCGGCGACATTGCGCGGCGCCTCGGCCAGCGCGTGCGCGAGACCCGCCGTCGTGCCCGCAGCAGCAGCCCGTGGCTGACCGGCGACGGACTCGAGTCGGGCGAGGCGGCTTCGCCCGGAGAAGGTACACCGCCGCTGCCCGTGACTCCGGCTGCCCCCGTGACGCGCACCTTCGCCGCTCGCGACGACATGGTCGAATGGACCCGCAAGCTGCCCAGCGAGCGCCCGCCGGCGCCGGAGGAGGCCGCCAGTTCCGAAGATGCCCCGACACCCATCACCGCGAGTGGTCCTCCCGAGCCCCGCGGCGCTGCGGGCTGGCGGCTGCCGGCGCTGCTGGCTGCCATCGTGGCCGTCGTAGCGCTGGTCGGTGTGCGCTTTCTCCCTGTTTCCAGCCGCGCGCCCGCCAGCGCCTCGTCCGTGCCCGCGCACCCGGCGCCCCCGACCAGGTCCGTGGCAACGCCTGTACAGAGCGCGCCGCCGCCCGCGTCCGCCCCACCGCCCGCGCATCCGGTTCGCATGCCGGCTCATGCGGTCCACGTCGCAGCATCCGGCCACGCGGCAGCGGATGATCGACGCCACGCCACGCTGAATCTCACCGCCGATCCCCCCGCTCGCGTCACCGTCGGCTCGCACGGTTACGGGACCACGCCCGTCGTCGGTATCAGCGTCGCGCCGGGGAGCTACCCGATCACGTTCCAGAGCAGTGCGCTCGGCGAGCGCGTCTCGGCCCAGGTGACGCTGTCGCCCGGGCAGACGCGCGGCGTCCACGCCGATTTCACCAGCGCCAGCCCCCGCATCATCCTTCGTTAGCATCCCACCGAGTCCGCCGCCGGGGACTCGCCGCCCCCGGACCTCCGAGGCCCTTCGCTTCGCTCAGCGCGCGTTCGCCGTCGCTCACGGAGGACCGCGGGCGGGTCCTGGCAGCCGCTGCACCCGCAGCGACGCCGCAACACCGCCGGCTCTCCACGACCCTGCGGACGGGTGCGCTTGCGCAAGGGCGAGAGCGAGGGCGAGAGCGAGAGCGAGGGCGAGGGCGAGGGCGAGGGCGCGGGCGGGGGCGAGAGCGAGAGCGAGAGCGAGGGCGAGAGCGAGAGCGGGGCGCGCGTCGGCTTCGCCTCGCGCGCACAGGGCGAGGGCGAGGGCGGGAGCGAGAGCGAGGGCGGGGGCGGGGGCGAGGGCGCGGGCGGGGGCGGGGGCGAGGGCGCGGGCGAGAGCGGGGCGCGCGTCGGCTTCGCCTCGCGCGCACAGGGCGAGAGCGGGAGCGAGAGCGAGGGCGAGAGCGAGAGCGGGGCGCGCGTCGGCTTCGCCTCGCGCGCGGAGGGCGAGAGCGGGAGCGAGGGTCGCTCGTGGCTTTTTCAGGATGCCGCCGTGCTCGGAGCTGTCCAGGCCGGGGCCGTCCTCGCCGTGCTCGGACCCTGCGGGTCCTGCGCGCGGCTGCGGGCGGTGCTCGCTTCGCGAGCAGCCTGGACAGCTCCTGCGCGCGGCGGCGCTTGGGGCTTCGCCTCGCGCGCGGAGGGCGAGGGCGGGAGCGAGGGCCGCTCGTGGCTTTTTCAGGATGCCGCCGTGCTCGGAGCTGTCCAGGCCGGGGCCGTCCTCGCCGTGCTCGCACCCTTCGGGTGCTGCGCGCGGCTGCGGGCGGTGCTCGCTTCGCGAGCAGCCTGGACAGCTCCTGCGCGCGGCGGCGCTTGGGGCTTCGCCCTCGCTCGGTTGGCGGGCGCGGGTTTGCACAAGGAGTTACGTCATGTTGCGCATCTATCCCGTTCTGCTCGACCTTGTTCGTTCGCTGCGGCCCTTGGTGCGGCAGTTGGAGCGTTCGGATCCGGATCTTGCTCGGCAGTGTCGCCGGGCCTTGACCAGCGCTCCGCTCAACACGGCGGAGGGCAGCTACAGTCGGGGAAAGAACCGCGCAGTGCGCTACCACACCGCGCTCGGCTCGCTGCGCGAGGTGCTGGCTTGCTTCGAGGTCGCGGCGGCGCTGGGGTACATGGCGGAGCTGGATCCGGCGCTGCGGGCAGAGTTCGATCGTGTGATCGGCACGCTGGTCCGCGTGGTGCGCCCGGGTGCGGGCTAGCAGCTGCCCTACTGCCCGCTGCGCTCCGGATCGACGTCGAGGCCGCCCGTGCGTCGAAGCGCCTCGTAGATGGCGATAGCGACGGCGTTGGACAGGTTCAGCGAGCGCACCTCGCCGAGCGTCGGGATGCCCACGACCTGCTCGGAGCGCGCCTCGAGCAGCGCGTCGGGCAGGCCGACGCTCTCCTTGCCGAACACCAGGGCGTCGCCGGGTCGGAAGTCGGCGTCCAGGTAGCTCCGACGAGCCTTGCCGCTGAAGAGCCAGGAGCGGGACTGCGCGCCCTGTGCGGCCCCGGCGATGGCACGCTCCGCGGCCGACAGGTCGTCGTGCTGGAGCACCTGTACGAGATGCCAGTAGTCGAGGCCCGCCCGTCTGACGGCGTGCTCGTCGATGCGGAAGCCCAGGCGGCCCACCAGATGCAACGGGCAACAGGTCGCCGCGCAGAGTCGCGCGATGTTTCCCGTGTTGGGAGGGATCTCCGGCTCCACCAGCACGATGTGGAACGGGCGCTCAGGCGTCCGGCCGCGAAGTCGCTTCCCGTTCGCTGTTTCCGGCGGCATCCGTTCGGGAATGTAGCAGCGGGCCCAGGGGCGACGAACCAGCTTGCAGAGCGGACGACGCGCCGCGAAAATCGTCGCCGGAGCCGCTCTGCCCCACGGGGCGGCGATGCTCTCCTTGACGCGGATCCCGCGCCCCAAGTAGCCTCGCCCGGTCGGAGATTGGATTGGTAATGAAGGCACGCTTTGCAGCGCTCGCTGCTGGGTTTCTAGCGCTCACTGTTGCTGGAGCGGCCTCGGCCGAGCCGATGGACCCGGCGCTGGAGCGCCTCGTCGTCAACCCGCAGCAATCGGGTGCGCCCGCCGGCGTTGCCTGTCACGACCCGTCCGGCCACTACCTGGATGGCACGTCCAATCTCGACCAGCTCGAGAAGTACACTGGCGCCCGCTGGTGCCTGCCCGACCACGCCGCCTTTGCCAAGCTGATGAACCAATACGGCTTCGCGTTGGCGCCGACGGCGATGCACTCCGCCCGCACCACCGGCTTCGGCGGCTTCCACCTCTCGATCGAGGCCGACTACACGAAGATCTCCAACGGCGCCGACTACTGGCATCAGGGCACGCAGGGCAACGTCGACACCTCCACCAACAAGGCGTCGATCGTCAACAACAGCCCCCCCTCCGTGTTGCAGCTCTACTCGGCGAAGATCCGCAAGAGCTTTGGCTTCGGTCTGGAGCTGACGGGCATCGTCGGCTTCATGCCGCAGACGAGCATCCTGAGCGGTGGCGCCGACGTGCGCATGTCGCTGCTGGAGGGTTTCCGCACGGGCTTCGCGGGCATCCTGCCGGATGTCGCGGTCGGCGGTGGCGTGCGTACCATCACCGGCGAGCAGGAATTCCAGATGACGGTGGCCAGCCTGGATGTGCAGATCTCCAAGCCGCTGCCGATCGCCGACTCGTCGGTCATCACGCCCTGGGTCGGCTACCAGTACGTGTGGATCTTCGGCGATTCCGGGCTGATCGACCTGACGCCGGCGACCGATGCCGTGCAGTACTGCAACTACAGCGGCCAGAACACGCCCGGCAATCCGGACCCCGCCAAGACGAATCCAGCGGGCGCCAACGTCTACGACGGCCAGCCCGTGTGCCCGGGCGGCTCGCCGCTCGACTTCAACAACAACGCCGTGTTCAACAAGGCGCGCATCCACCGCCAGCGCCTCATCTTCGGCGCCAACTACCGCTACGAGATGGTCATGTTCGGCGGCGAGTTCATCACGGACATCGTCAATCCCGGCGACACACAGTCGGACGCCAACATGAAGAAGTATCTCAAGAACGAGAAGCGACAGTGGACGATCGCGCTCGAGCTCGGGACCATCTTCTGATCCCGCGCGCGCTGAGTCTCGCTTCCGTCGTACTGCTCTCTTCCGGTTGCGCGCCCGCGCCGCTCCCGTCCGCGCCTCCGCCTGCTCGACCCGCGCCGGCTCCGTCGGCGGACGCAGCGGCGCGGCCAGCTCTGGCCGATCCGGATTTTCCCGTCCGCCCCGACTACGCGACACACCTATCCGAGCTCGCCAAGCTGGTCTCGCGCGGGCACGGAGGGGGGCGCTACAGCATGCGCTTGTTCGCCAACGCAGCCGCAGCAGCCGCCTGGCGCGCCCGCGCCCGCACGATGCCCGTGGGTGCGCTCTTCGCCGCGGCGCACAGCGAACGCGGACGCCGCGGTCCGCTCCTGGTGATGCAGAAACGAGCGCCCGGCTACGACCGCGCGCACGGCGACTGGTACTGGGCCGTCGCGGACGCCGCCGCCCGCCATGTGCTGCGCCAGGGCCGGCTTGGCGACTGTGCGGGATGCCACAGCACCTCGCCCAGCGACTACGTCTTCACCGGCGTCGGGGCTGCGTCAGCCGCCGAGTAGCGCGTACACCACCGCGCAGGCGAACGCGATCACGCCCATGCCGCCGACGGCGATCGTCGTCAGCATCGCGGCGTAGCGCCCCGCCGCGCGAGCCCGCTCCTCGTCCAGCTGGTACACGCCGCGCAGGTACGACGCCGCAGCGCGTGCCGGCACCGTCATGCCCAGCGGCGCGGTGTGGATCGCGGCGCGCGGTCCTTCCGTCAACGCTACGACCAGAAGCCCGAGTGGAAGCGTCACGAGATCCCAGCCGCACGCGTACAGCCCGAACCTGAGCCCGCGCCAGCGGCGGTTCTTCGCACCCTGGCGACGTGCGCCGATGTCGAGCCCCAACCCATGAAGCGTGTGCAGCGCGACCATCGCCAGCGCGACGATCGGGACGCCCGCCACCAGCGCCCGCAGCAGCCCACCCCGCAGCTGCGGATCATGCGCTACCGCGCCGAAGAGCCCGGGCGCGATCAGCAGCACGACCGGCACCAACGCGAGCAGCACACTGCTCACCGCGAGCACCTCGGCGATGATCGCAAAGCGCAACGCCGCCGTGACGTCGCCGTCGGGCAGCGCACCGAAAAACGAGTTGTACGTGCGGGTGGACAACCGCGCAGTATTCCAGAGCCGCGGAATGAAGCCCTGCCCCGGCCGCTCCCAGGGCACGATTGCCACGACGCCGGAGCCGTGCGTGAGCTCTTCCGTTTCCACGCACCCCGGGCAGTCGGCGTCGCCGCAATTGGCGCACACGACCGCTGCCGGGACATCGTAGAGCTCGGGCGGATCGGACCTGGAGGCGCCTCGCTGCCCGTCGGGCGCGTTGCTCCTCGCTTCCGCTCTCGCGCTCTGCCCCATGATCCAGCGCTAGCACGTTGTGCCGGCTTTCGCGATAGGCGGCGCTAGTGGAGCGTGTGGCCTTCGCTCGTATCCGTGGCGTCGGCCGCCTGCGGCGCGTCGTCCTGCTCCCAGGGCGACACCGGCGCATCGTCCAGCTTGCCGCCGAAACGCGCCGCGAAGATGACGCCCAGCGTCGCGACCACGCCGCTCAGGTACAGGCCAAAGCCCCAGGAAAAGTCGACGGTTACGAAGCGGTTCGAGGTCGGCGGCAGCGACAGCAGCATGGCCACCTCTCCCAGTGTCATCGCCGCGAACAGCGTCGTGATGATGCGCACGCCGCGCATGCGGTTGATGGTCCGACGCGTTGCGACGAGCGGAATCATCACGAACCACGCAACGGCGCCGCCCCACAGCCAGCCGGCACGACCGCGCGCCAGATCGAACGCGCTATAGGTTCCGATCTCCGGCTTGCGCATCACCACCCAGGGCAAAAAGAACGCCACGATTCCGAGCACGGCGAGTATCAACAGCGCTCCACGGCTGCGGCCGAGGTAGCTCAATGGCAGCTGGCGGTCCCCGGGCGGAGTGATCTCGCCTTCCAGCGCTTCCTGGTGAAGCTGCTCCAGCGACGGCGGGAGCTGCTCCATCGGTTGCAGGCTCACGTCGCACTCGGGACAGCGACGCGTCTCTTCCTCGCTGTAGAGCTCGCGGCAGAACGGACATGCGAGCAGGCGCGCCATCGCGGAAGCATAGCTCACGGTCATAAGCGGTTAGCTGTTAGCCATTAGCTGTTACCTGGGAGCGAGCCTGGCGCCGCCGGAGCGACCCCTTCAACGAATCGGACAGCGCCGGCCGGGCCCGGGTTCCCTGGCCATCGCGAGTGTGACATTTTGCCACAAATATGTAGCAAACTGTCACATATTGGCCGCATGACTTCCGCCGCGGGTCCGCTAGCCTAGGCCGGCTTGCCATGCGCGAGACGATCGCCGAGCTGATCGGGCTCCCGCCCGATGCGCCGCACCTCACCCAGGCGCTGACGCACCCGAGCTACGCCAACGAACAACGCTCGGCCTCCGACAACCAGCGCCTGGAGTTCCTCGGCGACGCAGTGCTCGGCTTCGTCACGAGCGACCTCTTGTTCCAGCGTTTCCCGCAGGCTGACGAGGGAACGCTGACGCGCATGCGAGCCGAGCTGGTGAACGCGGATGCGCTGGCCGCCTGGGGTCGCGAAGTCGACTTGTCGAGCGCGTTGCTGCTCGGTCGGGGCGCGGAAGCGGGTGGGTTGCGCGACAGCAAGAACGTGCTCGCCGACGCGGTCGAGGCGCTGATTGCGGCGGTCTTCCTCGATGGCGGTCTCGAAGCCGCGCGCGGCGCTTGTGCGCTCGTTGTCGGCGGCGCGCTGGATCAACTGCGGGAGGGGACCCGCGACCCGAAGAGCGAGCTGCAGGAGCGCGTGCAGGCGCGAGGGGGCGAGCCGCCGACGTACCGCGTCGCCGACAGCGGGGGGCCCGCGCATGATCGTTGGTTCGAGGTGGCGGTGTGCGTCGGCGGCCAGGCCGTGGCATACGGGCGCGGCAGCTCGAAGCGCAGCGCCGAACGTGCCGCCGCGCAAGCCGCACTCGACAGCGGCTGGACGGACGCCTCGGGCCTGGAGCGCACCGACCAGCCGCGCGAAGACGACGACGGATAGGACGACCCGGCCCTGCTGGCGGGCGGCCGGAATCAGCTGCAATCGAGGTACGTATGCTTCATCGACACGCAAAGCACGGACGCGCTCGGCGCGCGCTGATCGCCCTGCTCCTGGCACTGGGGGCACTGCTCGTCACCGGGTCCGCGCTTGCGGGCACGTATATGGACCGCGCGGCGCTGCTTATCTCGCAGGCGGACCGGGAGACCGACTACCTCAAGAAGCGACTGTCCGACCGCGAGCTGGCGCATGTGGTTCACGAGATGGCGTCGGCGCGGCTCGAGGCCGCCAGCACGATGCAGGTGCCGAAAGAAGTCCGCCAGGCGCATCCGCACGTGCTGCTCGTGCTCGAGAACTACGAGCGCGCGGCGAACTTTGCCGCGGAGGGCGATCGCGCGCGGTTCTTCGTCTATCTGCAGAGAGCGCAGAAGGAAGAGAGCATCATGCGCGGCGTGTTCAAGGAGCTGGGCTGGCCGCTGCCCAAGGTGCCGTAGGGCACCAGCCAGCAGCCGACAGTTATCTATCGCAGGCCGTGCTCGGTGTTGCCGGGTACGGGGCTGCCGCGGGGGGGCCGGCGCGGCAGCAGACCGGGGCGCTCGTGCGCTCCAACATCGCCGCTCTGGGTCACGTCCACGTACTGGAGCAGCTTGTCGTTCCGTTCGCTGACGTGCTCCTTCTCGAGCTTTGCGAGCAAATCCCTGGTCGACGCCTCGACCCGCTGGCGTTGCAGCGCGTGACGGATGGTGGGGGCAACGTCGTCCTTGGTGCGGTTGACCGCAGGCATGCTCCCGCGCCGCCACACCACGGCCCAGTCGTCGCCTTCCTTGACCGGCTCCGCGACGATTTCGCCGTCTTTCACCTTGTCGGCGGCGGCAAATAGCGCCGGGTCCACGCGCACGCGGGGGGTCTCCGTGCGCCCGTCGGGTCGCACGAACCCGAGGTTGCCGCCACGCATCGCGGTGGCCTTGTCGAGCGATTTCCCGCGCGCGATCTCCATCCAGCGTTCGGCGCCGTTGGTACCCTGCGCCTGTTTGATGATCTGTTCCGCGGTGGGCTTGTCGGCGACCAGGATGCGCCAGATGCGGAGTCGCTTGGGCGTGTTGAACTCCGACTTGTGCTGGACGTAATACAGCGTGATGTCCTTGTCGCTGATGGCCTTGTCCTGCTCTACCCCGTCCTTGATCGCCTTCAGCATCGCCGAGCGCAGGATCCCACGGATGCGGTAGGCGACCTGCGGTGTCTGATCGAGCTTGCGGCGCTTCGCCTCCTCGGCAAAGAGCATCTCGGGGACCATCACCTTCTCGACGAAGTTCTTCCGGATATCCCTGGGAGTCTTGCCATAGGTCTGCAGCTGGAACGTCGGTACGCTGAGCAGCCGCTGCTGGACGTCGCCGACCGTGAGCTTCTGGTTTCCGACCGTGGCGACGACGGTATTGGCGTCATCGGCAACCGCGGCTCTGGGTGGCGCGAGCAACGCGGTGGCAAACAACGCGGCGATCAGCGCGATTCGACCGGGACGCATCGTTCGTGGTTCTAGATCAGCGCGGGGGATTCGCAAATGGAGGTCGCTCAGTCGGACTTTCGCCGGCGGCTGCGTGGAGTGCGCGAAAGTATGCCCGCGGAACGCAGCACTGCTTCGTCCAGGCCCAGAAAACGATACGCTTCGGGGCGAAAGCCGTACGCCTGGTGCAGCCGTTTGAGCACGCCGACCAGCGCCTCTGGCTCGACGGGAAATTGACGCGGCTTGAGCACCTTGCGCAGCGACGCCGGCGACTCGCCCAGCCCCAGCAGCTCGTCGACGTGGGAGAGGACTTCCACGGGCTTCAGCTCGCGCCCCGACCCGCGCCGGTGGCCTGACTCGAGCTCGGACAGCAGGCGCTGGCGCCGCTTCTCGGTACGGCCGTCGAGGCGCCCGGTGCCGGATGGGTCGAGCAGATCGTTGAAGGCGCGAGCCGCGCGTCGCTTCGCGATGGCTTCCGGGCTGGCGCGGCGGTTCTTTGGTGCTTCGGCTTCAGCGGGCTTGCGCGGCACGGCGGCAGAGTAGTGTCGCCTTCGCCGCCTCGCAAACCGCAGCGTCTCTGTGCGCTAGCCGGAGGCGGCGCGCCCCACGCGGGGTCTTGCCGCGCGGACGCCGCTCTTTGGTTCCGCGTCGACGACGCGCTCCTCCAGCGGGACAACGCCCAGCTCGCGCAGCCGTTTGCGCGTGATGCGGGAAGCCTCTGCGCTCTGGTCGATGCCGACCACCCGGCGCCCGAGCCGTGTGCAGACCGCAAGCGTAGTGCCGCTTCCAGCGTAGGGATCGAGCACCATTTCGCCGGGCTCGGTACATGCCTCGACCAGCCGTTCCAGAAGCGCTTCGGGTTTCTGCGTCGGGTAACCCGTGCGCTCGCGCGCCACGGGCGCCACGATGCCGATGTCCCAGACGTCGCCCATCGGCGTGCCTGGCGTTGCCTCCTCGGTGCGGCTGGAACGGGCGCGCCTTCCGTCCTCCACAACGGCGCGTTGTTTCCGGTCGCCCCAGGTGGCAAGCGTGGAAGGCGCCAGCGGCTCGTACAACTGCCGGAAGCGCGGCGTCTCGTCGGGGTCCCGGACGTAGCGCAGCAGCACGTCGTGCACGCGCTGGAAGTTCGGCGTGCGGGAAGGCCAACGCCGGTAGCGCCAGACGATTTCACTGGCGAAGGCACGTGCGCCGAACACCTCGTCGCACAGGACCTTGGCGTAGTGACTCGTCTTCGGATCGACGTGAAGCACCAGACACCCGTTCGGTGCGAGCAGCTCGCGCGCCGCCACCACACGATCGTGCAGCGCGGCGAGATAGCTCTCCAGGCTCTCCCAGCGGTCGTCGAACGCCGGGCGGAGCTCACGCACGATCCGACCGTCGCGATCGCGCCCCCGCTTGACCCGCGCGTGCTGACGGCCCGTAAAAAACGGCGGATCTAGATACGCGAGCGTAAAACGCGCCCCGCGCGCGGCGAGCGCCTTCATCGCCGACAGGTTGTCCCCGTGCAGCAGCATGCACGACGGATGTCCGTGGCGGTGGAGCCTGAGCTCGCCCGCCTGCACCGGCTCTGGCTGTGTGCGACCGGCCCAGTGGAGGCGGATTGACGACGCAGGCGCTTTCATTCGGATGAAATCGTACCTGGGCGACAAACAGGAGGGCCAAATTCGCGGGCTTGCCGGGCTCGCGGCACGGGGCTACGCCAGGGGCGACGTGATCGTCCGGATGCATCGGAGCCTGCTGCTGGTGGCCTTGCGCTCGGTGTTGCCGCTCGCCTTTGTGGTCTGCGCAACTGGGGCGGTCGCGGGCTGCGAATCGGCGCCGGTGGACGCGCGCCCGGACACGGTCGTCAAGGAATTCCTGGAGCGCATGCAGCGCGTGCACGGAGACCCTCACGCCGCCCGCGCGGCTTACGACCTCTTGTGGTCCGAGGCGCAGAAGAACCTCGCGGAGCGCGCCAAGCGAGCTAGCGCGGTTGCCGGCCGCAAGGTGGCGCCGGAGGAGATGATCGCCCCCACGCGCTTCTCCCTCCGATTCAAACCGCGCCGCGAGACGATGCGCATCGACGGCGATTGGGCGGTCGTCACCGTCACCGGCGAAGCGCCCGACACCCAGCGCGCCGAGATCAAGTGCGTGCGCGAGGACGGCCGCTGGCGCGTGGTGCTCGAGCTGCCGCCGCTGCCGCCCATCGAGAAGCGCGGCGACAGCGACGATTCGAAGTAGCGCGCGGACAAAAGAAACGGCGCAGGCCGGAGCCTGCGCCGTTCTTCGACCGATCCGCGCGCTAACGCGCGGGGCGATCAGTTGCTGAAGAAGATCGCTTCGATCTCGTTCTTCACGTCCTCTTCGGTCTGCTCGCGTGCGATCGCGATTTCCTTCACGATGAGCGAACGCGCCGTGTCGAGCATGCGGCGCTCGCCGAACGAGAGCTGCTTGTTCGCCTTGAGGCGATATAGATCGCGCAGCACCTCCGCCACGTCGTAGATGGAGCCGGTCTTGATCTTGTCCATGAAACCGCGATAACGGCGGTTCCACGTCTGCGTGTCGAAACCGATCGTACGCTCCTTCAGGATGTCGAAGATCTCGCGAATCTCCTGCTCGCTGATCACCTGCCTGAGGCCGACCGCATTCGCATTGGAGACGGGGACCATGATCTTCCGGTCGGTATCCAGGATGCGCAGCACGTAGAAGCGCTGTCGATTGCCGGCGATGTCCTTCTCGTCGATGCTGATGACTTCAGCCACACCCTGTGCCGGGTACACAGCCTTGTCGCCGACCTTGAACTCGATTTCCTGGCTTGCCTGCATGACGTCTCCTTTATGGGACCGGGGTATCCGGTCGGCGCCCCTGGGGCGCCGGCAGACCGGCACCTAGTGAACGGGTTAAGCTCGAAAACCGGCCAGATGGCGCCGCGAACGCAGCAACTACAACGTGCCGGACAAGATCTTCATTCCGGGGTCTGGCGGCTTGCCGTACTACGGTTGGCGCTGGCCGCGGACTGGGACGCGCTCCCGGAAGCGGCTTGCCCGCCGGATCTCAGGATATGAGTCGCCAGGCGCGGCACTCTAGTCAGCGCGTCTCGAACTGTCAACAAATCTGTGATCGTCCATTTCGCAGTGCGCCGTCCGCCGGACTTGCCCCGTGCTTCGATGAGCGCCTGGCGCGAGCACGCGCCTCAACCAAGCTAAAAGATATCAGAACCTTACGGGTAGTCAAGAAAAACTGGCCAACCGGCCAGGCCCGCACCTGGACCCGCCCATTGTGAGCCGTTTTCCAGCGTTTGCTCCGGGACAGTCGAGCTGCTGGAGCCTTGAGCCCGTCTGGAGTCTGGAGGCTGGACCCGGGAGCTCAGCTCCGAAGCAGCTGGGCGACGAGCCCCCAGCGGACTCCGCGGTCGGACACCGTGAGCGCTTCGGCGGACGCCCAGCGCATCACTTCGCTGACGATGATCGCGCCGGTGACGATCACATCGGCGCGTTCGGGCTGGAGCCCAGGCAGCTTGCGGCGCTCGGCGAGCGGCAAGGCGGCGAGGCGCGTGCCGAGCGTGTCGACTTCGGCCCGCGAAAGCGTGGCGCCGTGTACCCGCCCGGCGTCGTAGTCGGCGAGCTGCTGCTCGATGGCGGCGAGCGTGGTGACCGTGCCCGCGACGCCGATGAGCCGCGCGCCGCGCGATGGCTCCGGCGCTTCGGCGAGAGCGCCGACAACATCCGCCCGCGCGCGCGTGAGCTCGGCCGCGTCCGGAGGATCGCCGGCGATGTGGCGTTCGAAGAGCCGCACGCTTCCGATGTCGAGGCTGCGTTCGCGCTCGACGCGTGGCAGCGCTCCCGGCTCGGCGTGTCCGACGATGATCTCGGTGCTGCCTCCGCCCACGTCGAAGACGATCACCTCGCCGTTCACGTCCAGCGCTGAAAGCGAGCCGGCGAACGTGAGCCGCGCCTCCTCGCTGCCGGCGATGACGCGCGGTGGGCGCCCGAGCGCGCGTTCGGCATCGCGGATGAATTCCGCGCCACCGACGGCGTCGCGCATCGCGCTGGTTCCCACGACGTCGAGCCTTTCGACCCCGCAGCTAGCGATATCCGACGCGTAGCGCTCCAGACATTCCAGCGTGCGCTGCCGCGCCTCGGGCGCGAGCGTGCGCGTGCGATCGACGCCTTGCCCGAGCCGCGTGATGGTGGCGCGCTCGAGCACGGGGCGCACGCCTTCGCCGTCCTGCTCGGCGATGACGAGCAGGACGGAGTTCGTGCCGATATCGATCGCCGCAACGCGCATCAGAGCTGATGGCTGTTAGCTGTTGGCTTCAAGGCATGTCCAGGCTGCGCAAACGCCCCGCCGCCGGCAAGCCAACAGCAATCAGCTAACGGCTCACTTGCTGACGAGGCTGTTGAGATTGAGCATTTCCTCGACGTTCGGCTGGACCACGAGCTCGACGCGGCGGTTCTTCTGGCGTCCTTCCGGCGTGTCGTTGCTGGCGACCGGGTCCGTGTCCGCGTAGCCCGCGGCGCTCCAGTTCTTCGGGTCCAGACCGCCGCCGCCCTGATCCGTCGGTTCCGTCAGGAAAGTCAGCACCGAACGGGCACGCATTGCCGACAGGCCCCAGTTGTCCTTGAAGGGACCACCCTTGAGCGGCTTGTTGTCCGTGTGTCCCGCGACCTGGAACTCGCGCTTCGCTAGATCAGGATCGTTGCGGATGACGTTGGCGATCTTGCCCAGGATGTCCTTGCCGTTCTTCTTCAGTCGATCGGAGCCGGAATCGAACAGCACGTCGCCGGGCAGCTGGATCAACATGCGGTTGTCGCGCACCTCGACCTTCAAGCCGAGCTTGGTGAGCTGCTGCAGCTTGTCGCGGAGCAGCTCGAAGCGCTTGCGGATCTGATCCAGTTGCTCGGCGCGCCGGCGATACTCCTCGAGCGCCTTCTTCTGTTGCTCGAGGCTTGCGCTCAAGTTGTCGAGATTGACGCCGCGCTCCTTGAGTTGGCGCTTGAGATCCTCGATCGAGTGCAGTGCGTCGGCGTAGTCACCCTCGCACTTCTTGTGCGCCTGTCGCTGAGCAGCCAGTTGGTTGCGCAGGCTCTCGTTCTCGCGGACCTTCTGGTCCCACTCTTCCTGCGAGTAGCCGCAGCCGATCACAAAAAAAGACAGGGTCGCGGCGATGAGTGCGCGTACCGTCCAAGTGAACCCGAGTCTTCGCATTTCTGGTGTCCGATCCTGGCTCCTGAAAACGAGCGGAAGTTCGCCTATCCCGAGCGCGGGGTGCGCGTCAAGTGTCCGAGGTCGCGTCACTTTTCGCCGAACGTTCGGCCGGGTCGACGGGCGTCAACCGCCTTCACGGAACGCCTGTGAGGCACCACTAGACAGGTGCCCCGTCCGCACCAGTTGCGGCCCCCTCAGGCAGGGATCGCAGATTCTCGCAAGAGTCTTGTGAACTTTTTTCGTTGACACACCACAATAGGTGGCAATATACGTCGTGCAACATACCTCGGGATGGGCTTCATTGTCCGATTCCCATGCTCGTAGGAGGCAAATAGAAAATGGCCGCAAAGAAGACCAAGTCCAAGACCGCCCGCAAGCCCGCTGCCAAGAAGGCCCCCAAGGTTGCCAAGAAGCGTTCGGCCAAGCGCCGCACGAAGAAGGCCGCCAAGAAGGCGCCGAAGCGCAAGAAGACCGCCAAGCGTGCCAAGAAGGCCGCGAAGCGGAAGACCCGCGCCAAGAAGGCCTGATAGGCCCGACGCAGTGGGGCAGGAGGGCGCGGGCCCAAGGCCCGGCCGGGGTCGCAAGACCTGGGTCGGACAAGCTGGACGGCCCGCCCCACCCGCTCTCCTGGCAAAGGGGGGCCCGGTGCCACAAACAGGTACCGGACCAAGGCCAGGCCGAGAAGCCTGGTCGACCCTTGCTGCCGAGGCGGAGACGACCGCGGGATGAACCGATGTCGAAAGCTCCGCGCGACGTTCGCGTGAGGGTTGGCAGAGGGGAGCCCGGTGTCCGCCTCGGTTGCGAGCACGCGGGCGGGCGGAATCCTGACTTCATGGTTCCGTCCGTCCGCGTGCTCGGACAGAGCGCAGTAGGCGCTCTGTCCGCGCTTCTCCGTCTTCCGGTACGTCCGGAAGTCGGCTGCTGCTTGCTTGTTGCTTGAGCCCGCCGTGATGTCCCGGCGGGCGCTCGCTTTTGTACGCTAGTCGCCCAGATAGAGCCTGAGGCTCTCGGCTGCGGCGCGTCGATTGAAGTGCACGCCGTCCAGCACGTCGCGCTTCGAGATGTCGTCGAACAGCTGCTGCAGGAAGCTGTGGAACGCGACGCACTCGTCGATCGCGTCCTCGAGGCGCGACGGGTCCACCAGATCCGTATCCTGCAGCCGGCCCATCGCAGCCATGAATGCGTCGAAGCGCGGATAGTCGGTGCTCCTCAGCAGCGGGTAGCCCATGGCGCGGAAGTAGGCGAGGAACTCGCGCACATACTGGAAGCCGTACACGGCGGTCCAGCGGTCGTCGTCGCGGGAGTGCTGCGCCTTGGTGGAGAACGCCCGGACGATCTGCGCGAACATCCACACGTCGCGACGCAAGCGCTCGCTGGTTTCGCGCCGCGCGGCCTGATCGTCGAAGACGCCGTCTTCTTCCAGGCTCACTCCCAGCGCCTTGCCCAGGAACAGGATCGCGTTCCGCAACGCGGGTCGCAGGTTTCCGATCGTGCTCTGGAGCGCGGCGCGAAACTCGTGATCGGTCGGCATCGCGTCGAGCGCCGGCAGATCATGCTGGAACGCCCGGCGCATCTCGAGACGAAGATTGCCGGCAATGCCTTCCAGTGCGCTCTTGATGGCGATGAGCCGGTGCCCCGACGCTCTGAGCGAGGCGGAACGCTCGCGAATGCCGCTCGCGGGTACCAGGAACAGATCGCGCTCGAAGCTCCCCGCCAACAGCGTGCCGGCGCGGCGCCGGAGGTAGTCGCTCAGGGCTCGCGCGTCCGAACGCAGCACGGAGAGTACGAGATAGGCGCGGCCGGCCGCGCGGCGGCGGCGGCCGCCGGACTCCACCGCGATGCGCCCCAGAAGGCGCAGGTAGCGCAACATGCGGAACAGCGACAGGAACGTCAGCGCGACGAGTCGATGCGCCTCGTCCCCGGGCACGCTCCGGATCAGCTCGAGCACCTGACCCGACTTGATGCGATCGAACTCCGGGCGGAACTCCAGGGCGGTCAGCGGATTGAAGAACGGGTTGCGCCCGACTTCGCGCTGCACGGTCGACAACACCGCATAGAACAACCGGTACGGAACGCGCTGCGCCCTGAGCACCCCCTCCACCACCTCGTTGAGGCTGGACAGACCATGGCGCAGCGCGACCAGGCTCTCTTCCGGCGTGGATTGCCTGCTGCCCTCCCGGGCGAGCTGGGCGCGCAGGTTGTCCTCGGGCAGCATCGTCTCCAGGTAGCGATGGAACACGAACGCGCGATCGCGCGATCCAAGCAGCTGCCGTTCAAGCCCCAGCGCGCGATGCATACCGTCGCGGAAGATCAACGTGGCTTCGCGGAAGTCCTGGGCAACGACGGGCGTGCGGCGCGGCGAACCCGGATGATTGCGCGGATTGGCGAAACACGCGCTGGCCTTGAGCAGTACCTCCAGCTCGAAAAGGATTTCGTCCTTTCCGTCGACGTTCAGCGCGTGGAACCAATCGTCGCGCAGCGCGCGTTCCTCGCGGCGCAGGCCGCGCGTGCCGCTGAGCAGGACGCTGTAGGCGTCGCTTGGGGGGAGCGACGACAGCGGGCGCTTGAGCGGGGCCTCGGACATTGCCGCCTACTCGACTTCCCGCGCCGGGGTGGCGGAGCGATGATGCGGCCGGAAGGAGTCGGGGACGACGCCGTCGGGCAGCGTCAGGATGGGCACCCGCATGCGCTTGGCGCGCCAGAACAGCAGCGCCGGCAGCACGAGCATCGCTGCTGCCAGCGTGGTGACCTCGCCGACCGCCGCGGCAAGCCCGAAGCTCCGCACCGCGCCGTTGATGGACAGCGTGAGCGCGATGTAGCCAAGCGTGGTCGTCAGCGAGCAGAGCACGACTGCGCCGCCGGTCTCGACGAACACCCGGTAGAGCTGCGCGTCGCCCTCTATCTGCCGGCGCTTCATCAAGTTGACCACGTAGTCCGCTCCCACGCCGATACTGATCGGTAACGCGACAAAGTTCAGGAAATTCAGCTTGATGTCGCGTAGCGCGAGAAACGCCACCAGCCATGACAAGCCCAGGAGCAGCGTTCCGAGCGCGAGCCACCCGGAGGCGCGCCCCCGGAACGCCACCAGGACGACGAGGATGGTCCCGATCAGGCTCAGGAAGATCGCCTTGGGCGCGTCCTGTCCGATGCTGATCAGCATGTCGGAGAAGATCACGGGATCGCCGGTGCCGCGGATCACGTCGCCGTTCGGCAGCGTCACCTTGCGGAAGCTGTCCGCCCACTGCATCAGGTAGTGCGCGTCGTAGATGCTGCGGCCATCCGACGGAACGATGTACACAATGCGGCCGCGCGTGCCGTCCGTCTCCTCGAACGGCCGCGCTACCTGGTCGGGCAGGTCCTTGATGCTGATCGCCGACAGCTTCTCGGGCAGCTCGTCCTGCAGCTTGTTCCAGTCGTCGTCCTTGATGAAGCCATGCTTGCGGGCGCGATCCATGCGGTCGCGAATGGTGCGCAGCAAGGCCAGCTTCTCCTGCTGGTGGTTGGGCATCAGGTCGAAAATGCTGACGACCTTGTTGAAGGGCTTCTTCCCCGCGGGGGCGGCATCGCGACGCGCGTCGAGGACCTTGATCAGCGGCTTTACCTGGTCGATCCGCTCGGTGAGGATGGCGCGCCCGTCCTGGCCCGCCCTGCCGATCATCCTGTCGACGCGCACGGAAAGGCGCCCTGCCGACGTGGGAGAGTGGTGGTCGTTGCGGATATTGAGCAGGTTGTACTCCATCGGGTCGTGGATGAAGTAGCGGGCGGACAGCACGACCGCGACCGCGCCGGCGCACAGCCCCACCGTGGCGAGCGCCCGCGGAAAACGCCTTGCGAGCAGCGCAAACGGGTAGCCGTAGATGCCCTTGAGCTTCGAGCGCCAGGCGGGCCCCGTCTCGAACATGGGGGAGTAGCGTTCGCTGATGACCAGGATGGCGGGCAGGAGCACGTACGTAGCTACCCAGCACAGCAGCATGCCTGCGCCGCCGATGATGCCGAAGTGCTTGAAGCCCCGGAAATCGGTCACCGCCAGCGACCCATAGGCGATCATCGCAGCGCCTGCGGCGGCGAGCGTGGCCGTGTGGGTGTCGACGTGCGTGGCGCGGATCGCGTCGGGCACTTTCAATTTCTCGTCGCGCCGTGCCTCGATGTAGCGCGCCATGAAGATGATGCCGAAATTGATGCCGTTGCCGGCGATGATGCTGACCAGGAAGCCCGTGGCCATGTTCAGGTAGCCGACGGTCAGGTACGCCATTCCAAACGACCAGATGCAGCCGGTCGCGATGGTCGCCGTCATCGAAAGCAGCGTCCGTACCCTCAGGAAGAACAGGAACACCACGCCCAGGATCAATCCGACGCCCCAGATTCCGACATGGGCCAGATCCCGGGTCACAGCGCGGTGCTCCTCCGCGCTGGTGATCAGGTTGCCGGTGAAGTCGACCTTCAGCGTCGGATCCCAGCTCTGGGGATTGACCTCCTTGACCAGGCCGCGGACCTTGTCCTCGAGCTCGAACGCTTTCGGATCGCCGCTTCCGAGCGGAGTGCGCACCAGGATCGCTGCCAGGTGGTCGTGCTCTCCGATGTAGTAGCCGTCGACCCCCTTCTGCTTCTTCTCCGCCTCGTCGACCTTCTTCTGGAAGCGCTTCTTCAGCGAGGCGGCTGTGATCTCCGGCGGTTCCGCCGCGTCGCCGAGGCCCAGGTCGAAACCGGACTTCTTGCCGACCTCGTAGTCATAGCGGGCGACGACGTCGTCGCGCAGCTTCTGGAGCTCCGGAACGCTCGCGTAGAGGTACTTGTACTTCTTGAAGAAGCGCTGCACAGCGCGGGTACCGTCGTCGACGCTCGCAACGTATTCCGGCCCCAGCGTGCGGAGCCTCGGCGACATCTCGTTGACGAACCGCTCCAGCGACTGCTTGTCGCGACCTTCGGCGACCACGGTCAGCGTGGACATGCCGGCGAGCCGCTTGTTCACGCGTCGCATTTCGACGACACTCGGCTTCGAGTCCGGCAGCAGCTCGCTGAAGCCGGTCTTGAGCGCCAGGTGTGCTGCGCCCCAACCTGCTGGAATCAAAGAGAGAAAGACCGCGAGTACGACGAACCAGGGCCGCCGGATCTGGTAGTCGGCGAGCTTGAGGAGGAGGGGTTCAAGCGGTCTTTTCCGCATCGCGGGTCTGGCTTGTGCAGCGCGCATGCCAGCGCGCTCCCGTCATAGCGCGGGAGCGCCCCGGCGGCATGCTTTCCCCCCCTACAGGTGCGGCTTGAAGTTGAAGGGGTAGTTGACCTCGGACTTCATGCCGCGCGACGAGGGTGGGAACTTCAGCTTCTTCAGCTCCTTGATCGCGCAGTCGACGGCGAGTGGCGCCTTGATGTCGCTGCGCTCGATGTTCAGCTCCGCGCTCTTCACGTTGCCCTGGGGGTCCAGGACGAAGTGGAGCGTCAGGTTGCCCTTGATGTTCGGGAGCTGCTTGTGGGCCTTGTCGTAGCAGGCGCGGAAAGCCTTGCGATTGTCCTTGATGACCTGCGCGATCACCTCGGTGGTGCGGGTCTCGGGGGTCTTGGCCTTGGTCGGATCCGGCGTCTTGCCGAGGTCGTCGCCTCCCGCGCCGTCGCCGGAGCCCTCGTCGGAGGGTGCCGCCCCGGTGTCGTCGGGTGCAGCGCTGTCGTCGCTCGCCGGCGCGCCGCTCATGGCCGGCGCCGCTGAATCGGGCGCGGTGGCCGAAGCGGCCGGCGCCGCGGCGGGAGCCGGCTTGTTGCCCGCGCAGGCAGAGAATCCGAGGACAAGGAACAGTGCGCTTCCCGCGCACAGGTTGGTGTAGGTGCAGACCTTCATGGGCGGGATACTACCGCGCACCCCGCGCCCGCGTCCCCGCCGATCTGCCGGCCAATGCGCTCAGCCGGCCTTGAGGAACGGCTGCCACTCCATGAACGGCTCCCGCGTCGCCATCAGGATGTGGGCCGTGGTGGACCAGCGCGGCTTGTGCGGCGTGCGCAAGAGTCGCATTCCGGCTTCCTCCGGGGTCCGGCGCCCCTTCTTCAGGTTGCAGCTCCGGCAGGAAACCACGAGGTTTTCCCAGCTGTCCGCGCCGCCACGGGACCTGGGCAGCACGTGGTCGACGTTCAGATCGCGCAGGCCCGGCCGTCGGCCGCAGTACTGGCACTGGTGGTCGTCGCGCAGCATCAGGTTGCGACGGGTCAGTCGGACCGCCATCCGCGGCGAGCGGTCATACCTGAGCAGATGAAGCACGCGCGGGATCCGGAGCTCGCCTCCGACGAGCGGCAGCCGGTCATCCGCGTCGCGGACGGGCAGCTCGCGCCAGGCGCCGAAATCGTGGGGCTCGCCGAGCTCGTCCAGTGCCAGGGCCGCGCCGCCATACAGCATCACCACGGCGCGGCGCGCCGTGGTCAGGCAAACCGGTGAAAAAAACCGGTTCAGGAGCAGCACCGGAAGCGCCAGCACGTCTTTCCGCTCCAGGGAGCGGAGCCTTGGGGCGCTAGCGGACTGCTCCACGAGGAGACAGCTTAGCACGCAGTCGCCGGGATGGGACGGAACCGGGATCCGGAACAATCCCGATGGGTTCAGCTGGGTGGCGCAGGCCGCGATCCGGCCTCTTCCGGACACCTTCGTGGGCATTCCCGCGTCGGTTCCGGCTGGCTCTCGACCCCACGCCGACAATGGGCTATCCCGTGCCGCGTCGCGGCGGCGCGCCGCCACGCCTACCCGGCGTGGCCCGAGCGGTAGCCGCGCGCACGAGGCCTCGATTGACCGATATGCAGCTGCCCTCCAAGCCACGCGCTGGCCGCGCATCGCGAGCCCTGCTGCTGGCGGTGTTCGGCGCGCTCGTCCTGTCCCTCACGGCCTGCGGAGGCGTCGGACCGGGCGAGGCGAGCTGGCCGCCGATGGCGAAGAAGTGGTTCGACCGTGCGGACGCCAGCTACCAGCGAGTCGACATCGACGACGCCGAGCAGGCGGTGGACAACGCGCTGCGCATCGATCCGCACCGCACCGAGATCCGCGTGCTTGCCGCGCGCGTCGCGCTTGCCCGGCTGGACTACGACCGTGCCATCCAGCTGCTCAGAGGGTTGAACAGCGCCGACGCGCGCAGCATCCGCGGCCGCGCGTTGTGGTACTCCGGCAAGCTCGACGCAGCGGCGGACGAGCTGGAAGCGCTGCTGTCCGATCCCGACGTGCACGACCCCTGGGCGCAGCAGGTCGCCAAGCTGGCGCGCCTCGGGTCGGGGCGGAAGCCGTTCAGCATGAGCGGTGGGCTCGTGGCGGTGACGGAGATGCCGCAGGTGGCGTCCACCTCGCTAGTCGTGCCGCTCGAGATCAACGGCGAGCCGGGGCTCGGCCTGATCGCTACGGGTACCGCCGAGGCGTTCGTGGACAGCAGCGGGGGCAATGGCGAGCCGTCCTGGGTCTCGCTGCGATTCGGCAGCACCAGCACCATCGACGTCAACGACGTTCCCGCGCTGCCGAAGGACCTGAGCGGAATCTCACGGCAGCTCAACGCGCCCATCAAGATGCTGATCGGCGTGAATCTGCTCCGGCATCTGCACTGCACCTTCGACTTTGCCGGCAGCCAGTTCGTGGTGCGCAGCTTCGAGCCGCCCCCCCGCCCAACGCGACCACCGTGAAGCTGGTGTACGTGCGCGGCGGCGGCATGGTGATGCGCGGCGGATTCGGCGAGGGCGAGACCCCCGAGCTCGGCTCGCTGCTCGTCGACACGTCGATGACGTTCCCCGTCGCGCTCGACAAGAGCGGCTGGAAGAAGGCCGGTGTGGCGCTCTCGGCGCTCAAGCCGCTGCCGGACGCCGGCAATCTGCGGCACGGTGTCCTGCCGGTGCTGCGCGTCGGGGCGTTCCAGGTCCCGAGCATTCCGGCGGTGTACGGCGCTCCGGTGAAGGACCTCGAAGACGGGCTCGGCGTGCACCTCGACGGCTTGATTGGGTCCGGGCTGCTGGCTGCATTCCGCGTCACGCTGGTGGACGACGGCCGCACCATGTGGCTGGAAGACAACCGCACCCAGTCGATCGGCGCGCCCAGAAATCCCGGGCCGGGCGGTCCGCTCCAGCTCACGCAGCCGTCGGCGGCGCCTCCCGCCGGCGAAGCCCTGCCGGGCGAGGGCGGAGAGGAGCCGTCGACGCCGCAACTCCAGGCGCCCACGGTGTCGCCGCCTGCGGGCAATTCGACCACTCCGCCCAAGCCGCAGCACCGGGGTCCGGGCGCTGGAGGGCCTACCTCCAACCGCAAGTGAACGGGGACGGGGCGGGGCTTTCCCAGGGCGTGAACGCGCGCGATTGAGTAAGCTGCTGGTGACATGAGCGGCGACCAGCCGGCTATCTACCCGGGGAGCTTCGACCCACCGACCTACGGGCATCTCGATGTGGTGGACCGTGCGTCGAGACTGTTTCCCCACGTGATCGTCGCACTGGGGCGGCATCCCACGCGCAGACCGCTGTTCACGGCGGACGAACGGATCGCTCTCCTCGAGAAGGTGTGCGCCCCGTATGACAACGTCACGGTGCAATCATTCGACGGGCTGGTCGTCGACTTCGGCAACGAGGTCAACGCGCGGGTGATCGTGCGCGGGCTGCGCGCGGGAACGGACTTCGAGTACGAGCTGCAGATCGCGCACGCCAATGCCGACCTCAGACCCGAGATCGACACGGTCTTCCTGCCCACGCGCGCGAACTACGGCTTCATCTCCGCGTCGCTGGTGCGCGAGATCGCGAGCCACGGCGGCGACACGAGCCGCTACGCGCCGCCGGAAGTGTGCGAAGCCCTGAAGAAGAAGTTCGCCTAGGCTGCTTCTTGTCGCCTGCGGCGTCCGAGCGCCACCAGGCCGACTAGACCCAGCAGCAGCGCGGCGGGTCCGCCGGAAGCCGGACCTCCCACCGTCTCGCAGTTGCAGCTGCCCGATGCGCCGAAGCTGCCATTGCCGCCCGCGGTGCCGCCGGTGCTTGCGCCGTTGGCGCCGGCGCCGCCCGTGCCAGCCCCGGCGGATGCGCCCGTGCCGCCCGTGCCGAGGCCGCCCGTTGCGCCGCTGCCGCCGGCTGCGCCGCTACCGCCGCTTGCGCCGCTACCGCCGGTACCGGTAGCGCCCGCAGCGCCGCCAGTTCCGCCAGTTCCGCCGGCTCCTGCGCTGCCGCCGCACTGGGAGTTGCAGTTCTGCGACACGCAGGACGTGAACGCCGTTGCCAGCGCGTTCGAGCTGCAGCTCGCCGGGGGAGAGCTCGACGTGATGCACGACGTGCAGGTTGCATCCTTGGCGCAGGCCTGCGCCTCGCTACAGCAGTTGTTCTCGAAGCAGGTCTGGCAGGTGGCGTCCTGCGACGAGAAGCCGCACTTCATTCCGCACTGGGTGGCGCACTGGCCCGTGTAGCATTGGATGAGCGCCGTATCGTTGGTGTTGGAGCTGCAGCTGGCCGCCGGATTTGCCGACGTGACGCAGGTGACGCAGGCCGAGTCGTTCTTGCAGTTCTGCTGCTCGGTGCAGCAGCTGTTGTTCATGCAGGTCTGGCAGGTCGTGTCGCTGAAGCTGAAACCACAGGCGGCCGAGGCGCACGACGGATCCGACGCGCACTCGGTCTTGCAGCCCGTCGTGCACACGCAGTCGCCGATCTTCTGGTAGACCGTCGAGCCGGCGGAGTGCTGGCTGACGCAGTTGTTGATGCAGGTCTGATCGTTCTGGGCGCAGCCGTTGAAGCACTGGACCAGCGCGGCGCAGTCAGTGTTGTTCTGGCAGTCGGTGACGGCCTGCGTGCAGGAACCGACTCCGGTGGTGGATGCCTGCTGGCACTGGGCGCAGGTCTGCGCGCCGCCGGTGGTGCCGTTGATGTAGGGGTTGATGAACGTAGTCAGGACGGCGGACACTCGGCCGCTGATGCCGAACTGGCTGCAGTTCTGGTCGCCGCTGGAAGTGACCGCGGCCACGTACTGCGTGCCGCTGACCGTGTACAGTGCCGGGCCGCCGCTGTCGCCCGAGCACGGCCCGCCAAGCCCACCTGCCTCGCTGTACGTCACCAAGAGCGGGCTCACCGCCGGCCCGGCGACGGTGTTCGCGAGCGTGTTGTTCACATGCATGCGCGTGCCGCTGTTCTTCAGGCCCGCTGCGGTGATGCCGTAACCGACAAATTCGACGGGGCTGCCGGCCTTGAGGTTGTCGAGAGCGGCGGTGAGCGGCTTCATGCGCGGCGTGGCGGTGCCGGCGCCGTTGAACTTCACCATCGCAAAGTCATAGGTGCCCGACTTCGCGTCGTAGTTGGGGTCCGCTTTGAAGTCGACGACCGGATAGACGATCTTGCTCGTCGTCGCGTTGTTGCCCTGGATGACGAACAGATTGCTGAGCGTCGGCGCGGGGATGCCCTTGCTCGGCTCCCCCAGCACGCAGTGCGCGGCGGTCAGGAGGAAGCCGTAGGTGTTCTTGACCGCGACAACGGTGCCGCTGCACGCGGCGCTTTGCGTCCCGCTGTACTGGTAGGTGAGGAACATGACCGCCTGGTGGGTCGTGTCCGGGCTACCGTTGGTGATGGCTTCGTGGGAAAGGGCAGTTGGCGGGAGCTTCCCGGAAGAGCCCGACGTGCAACCTACCGCGAGCACCATGCCGAACGACGCGAGTGCCCCCCAGGCAAGCCTGTGCATGTCGACCTCCGATCGGAGAAAAGCTGTGGATCGGCCGGGATACCGACCGTCGATCAGCAGTCTACGGGGTCGGCGATGGACGGCTCAAGCACCACCGCTCGGACGCGATAATTCCGCTAGAACGACACCCAGGGCGACGGCATGAAAAGAAGGATGAAAAGTGCGAGCGTCGCGGCAGCGACGATGCGGCGCGAGGGGGAAAGCGTGTTGTCGTCTACGGGCGGGTGCGACGATCCCGCCTTCCGCTTCATCCAGTAGAGCAGGCCGAACAGCACCAGCCAATTGACCACCGAGCTGATGCCGGGCAGCCAGTCGTCGATGCCGAGCGTGCCGAAGCCGTGGCTGAAACCGCGCGTGATCGCGGGCCAGGCGTACACGACGAAGTTGTACACGACGAGAGCGAGCGGCACGTAGAGCATCCAGCGCGCGAGCTTGTTCTGGCGATCGCCGGCGAGGGCGAACGCCACGTGACCGCCGTCGAGCTGGCCGAACGGCAGCATGTTCAGGAATGTGACGAGAAAGCCAACCCAGGCAGCCATGGCTGTCGGGTGCAGGTACACGTCCTGTCCCGCGGGAATGTGACCGAACACGGCGTACTTGAGTGCCCAGTACAGGAGGCTCTGGCCTTCCTGGATATAGTTGTGCGTGCTGACGGGGCCGAGCGTGGAGAGCGACAGGCCATAGAGCATGATGGGCACTGCCACGACCATGCCGGCGAGCGGCCCGGCTGCGCCGATGTCGAGCAGCGCGTTGCGCGAGCGGATGCGCCCCGGCATCAGGATCACCGCGCCCAGCGTGCCGAACGGATTGAAGATGGGCAGCGGAATGAAATACGGCAAGGAGGCCGGCACACGGTGGATGCGTGCGGCGATGTAGTGGCCGGACTCATGCGCGATCAGGATCGCGAGCAGCGGCACCGCGAACTCCCACGCCTTGGAGCCGAGCCCCCACACGGCGGCTCCCACCCAGAACACGCTGATCACGGTCAGCCCGAACAGCACGGCGTTCTTCCACCACTTGAACTTCACCTGCCCGGCTTCGCTGTCGGGAGCGAGCTCGTCCGCCGCCGCTTCCGCGGTAGCGGCAATCGGCGGCGGGGGCAGAGGCGCGGGGGGAAAGCGCCCGTAGTCGGAATCGCCGGAGCTCATGTCGTTGTGGATCTAGCGGTTGAGGGATTGCCTGAGCTTGAGCGCCAGGCGCTCGAGCTGCGGGGCCAGCTCGGCGTCCAGCACGCCAATGTCGGTCTCGAGCCGCAGGTTGCCGCGTGCTCGTGCCATATCAGCCTGGATCCGGGTCGTGCCCGGGTCGAGCCCGAGCGCCTCCAGTGAGCGTTCGAGGACGGCAACGTCTTCCGGGTGAGCCACGATTGTGACGCGTCGCGCTCCGTGCGCCTCGGCAAGCGCCTGGCGCGCCAGCGCGATAACCCGCCCGGGGTCGAGCACGAGCTGCTCGCCGAGCAGACGCTCGGCCAGGATCCGGGCCAGGTCTACCGAGCGATCGAGCTGGCGCGCATCGGCCCGCGCCTCGATGTCGGCCAGGGCCAGGGCACGGGCTGCGACTTCTGCCGCCGCTTCCGCTCGGCCCTCCTCCTCGGCGCGCAGGCGGACCTGGGCTGCGTCGCGCTCGGCTGTCTCCAGAACGGCCGCCGCCTTCTGTTCGGCGGCTGCGACGAGCTGCCGCGCGCGCTCTGCTGCGTCGACGATTTCGCGCGGCTCGACTCGTCCACGCGGCAGACCGCGGCGCGCGCCCTTCACCGGTGCGGCTTCGCCCAGCTCGCTCGCCGGGATCACGCGACCGCGCGACAGCGTCACCTGAGCCTCCGTGCGTCGAGCGCGTGGACGAGCCGTCCGAGCTCCGCGGCCAGAACCTGTGCACGCGCGGCGCGTTCGGTATGCGACAGCGCCTGCACCAGGGCCCGCGCCGGGATCGACGGCGCGGCCAGCGGCTCCAGCAGCGCATCGCCCCGCTGCCCGAGCGCGTAGCTCATGGCGACGAAGCCGCGCTCGAACTCCGCGTCGGCGTTCATGTGGAGAAGTACCTCTTCCCATCGGCGCGCGCGCTGCCGTCGTGCACGAGCTTGTCGAGATGCGCAGCGAGGCTCAGGACGGCCAAAGGCCAGGCCTGCTTGGGGGCGTCGCTGTAGGCGGTCGGCACGAGGTCCTCCGGTCTAGCACCTCCGGCGCCCGCTGTGCGGAGCGCATCCAGCACCTTCGCTTCGCGCTCCAGCCGGTGCGCGATGTAGAAGCGGAACAACGCGGTTGGATCCTCGATCGGAGCGCCGTGGGCAGGCAGCGCGCGGCGCGCTCCGAGCTCCTCAAGGCGCTCGAGCTGGGCCAGGTAGACGGCCATGTCGCCGTCGTTCGGCTCGACCAGGATCGTGCCCTCGCTGGCGACCATGTCGCCGACGACGAGGTTCTTGCTCTGCCGTTCCAGCAGGCACAGGTGTCCCGGCGCGTGCCCCGGCGTGTGCAGCACCTCCCAGCGTTGCGGCTCCGGGCCCTCCAGCGTGATCACATCGCCGTCCGCCAGCCGCCGCTCGAAGGCGAGCTTCGGCAGCCGCTCGGCGGTCAGCTCATGGCCCCACAGCGGCACGCCGAGCTCCTTCGACAGCGCCGCCGCGCCGCCCACGTGATCGACGTGATGGTGCGTGACGAATACCGCGCGGAGCTCTCGCCCCTGCGACACCAGCGAGCGCGCCCACTCGATCCAGGCGCGCTGCTCGTCCGCGTAGGGCGTGGCGGGCTCCACCAGCAAGAGCTCGCGCGTGCCGAGGGCGTAGCTGTTGGTGTGCGTGGCCGGCGGCAACGTCGGCGTGCGGGTGGCAAAGCCCTCGACGCCGGGCGCTATCGGGTTCGGTCGCAGCACGCGGGTAGTGTAGCCGATCCCATGGTATCGACACGGACATGAGCCTGCTTCCCACAACCGTCGTCGGCAGCTACGTCCAGCCGGACTGGCTCGTTGATCGCAAGAACCTCGAGAGCCGCCTGCCGCCTCGCGTGCGCGCCCGCGAGCTCTGGAAGATCCCCCAGGAGCATCTGGAAGAAGCGCAGGATGCGGCGACGCTGGCAGCCATACGCGACATGGAGCGGGCCGGAGTCGACATCATCACGGACGGCGAGATCCGCCGCGAGAGCTACTCGAACCGCTTCGCAACCGCGCTGTCCGGCATCGACACCGACAAGCACGGCACCGCCCTGGACCGCACCGGGCACCCGAACCCGGTTCCGCGCATCGCGGGGCCGATCCGCCGCGAAGAGCCCATCGAGCTTCGCGACGTGCAGTTCCTGGTGGAAAACACGACGCACCAGACGAAAATCACGCTTCCCGGGCCGTTCACGATGATCCAGCAGGCCCAGAACGACTACTACGCGAGCAAGGAAGAGGCCGCGATGGACTACGCCGACGCGGTGAACGCGGAGATCCGCGACCTGTTCCAGGCAGGGGTCGACGTGGTGCAGCTCGACGAGCCGTACATGCAGGCGCGCTCAGAGGAAGCGAAGAAGTACGCCGTCCGCGCCATCAACCGCGCGCTCGACGGGATCAGCGGCAAGACGGTGGTGCACCTGTGCTTCGGCTACGCCCACATTGTGCACGAGCGGCCGAGTGGCTACTCCTTCCTGCCCGAGCTCGATGCAGTGCATGCGGACGTGATCTCGATCGAAGCCGCGCAGCCGGAGCTGGACCTGGCAATTCTCGAGCAGTTGCCTTCGAAGACGATCATGCTCGGCGTCATCAGCCTTGGCGATCCGCAGGTGGAGACGCCCGAGGTCGTTGCGGGACGTATCCGCCGGGCGCTGGAGGTGCTGCCGCCCGAGCGGCTCTGGATCGCCCCCGACTGCGGGATGAAGTACCTCGCGCGCGAGGCGGCGTTCGGCAAGCTCCAAGCCATGGTGCGCGGCGCGGAAATAGTGCGCCGCGAGCTGGGCGACTGAGCTCCGGGCATGGATGATTGCCGTCAGCGACCGTTGACGGACGACCCGCCGGCGGCCTTAGGCTCCGGTTCATGTCCGACTCGCTGAAGGATCTGCGTGGCGCGAAGGTGATCGAGACCCGCAAGGCGGGTGCTTGGCTTCTTTACAACCCGTCCACGAACCAGGGCACCGCGTTCGACCGGGCGCAGCGCGATCATCTGCGTGTCCGCGGCATGATGCCGTATCGCGTGACCTCGCTCGCGGAGCAGGCCACGACCGCGATTGGCCAGATCCGCGCCAAGGAGAGCGCGCTCGAGAAGTACATCGGCCTGGCCGCGCTGCACGATCGCAACGAGGTGCTGTTCTACCGCGTGCTGGTCGATCACGTCGCGGAGCTGATGCCGATCGTGTACACGCCCACGGTCGGTGAAGCGTGCCAGAAGTTCAGCCGCATCTACCGCACGGCGCGCGGGCTCTGGATCACGCCCGACGACGTGGACGACATCCAGAACGTGCTCAGGAACTCGCCCTATCACGACATCCGTCTGATCGTGGCGACCGATAACGAGCGCATCCTGGGACTCGGCGACCAGGGTTGCGGCGGCATGGGGATCCCGATCGGCAAGCTGGCCCTCTACGTCGCCGGCGCCGGCATCCACCCCTCCAAGTGCCTGCCCATCAGCCTGGATGTGGGCACCGACAACCAGGAGCTGCTCTCCGATCCGCTCTACCTCGGCTATCCGAAGAAGCGGCTGCGCGGGCGCGAGTACGACGAGTTTATCGAGGCGTTCGTGCGGGCGGTGCGCGAGGTGTACCCGCGCGCCATCCTGCAGTGGGAGGATTTCCACAAGGATCGCGCCTTTGTGCTGCTGGAGCGCTACCGGCGGCGGCTGGTGTCGTTCAACGACGACATCCAGGGCACGGCGAGCGTCACGCTGGGCGGGATTCTCGCGGCCCTGCGCATCACGAAGCAGCGCATGGCCGAGCAGCGCGTGCTGTTCATCGGCGCGGGCGCAGCGTGCACCGGCATCTCGCGGCTGTGCGCGCTGGCGATGCGCGCCGACGGCGCCGACGAAAGCGCGATCCGCCGGGCGCTGATCGCGTTCGACAGCAAAGGGCTGCTCCATGAGGGGCGCGAATTCAAGGCGCCGCACAAGCGCGAGTTGGCGTTGCCGCGCGCCATCATGGCGGAGTACGGCATCGACGCGGGCGCCACGCCCGTGGACGTGATCAACGCCGTCAAGCCCACGGTGCTGGTCGGGGCCACGGCGCGGGCGGACACATTCACCCGCGAGATGATCGAAGCGATGGCCGCGCACGTGGAGCGGCCCATCGTGCTGCCGCTCAGCAATCCCACGAGCAAGGCCGAGTGCACGCCGGAGCAGGCGATCGGCTGGAGCGCCGGACGCGCCATCGTCGCGACGGGCAGCCCGTTCGACGACGTCGATTTCAACGGCAAGCGCCACGTCATAGGCCAAGCAAACAACGTGTTCATCTTCCCCGGCGTGGGGCTCGGCGCGGCGATCGCCGAGGCGCGCGAGATCACGACGGAGATGTTCCACATCGCCTCGGCGACGCTCGCAGAAATGGTGAGCCTCGAGCGGCTCGCGCTCGGCGCCATCTACCCCGACCAGAGCGAGTTGCGCAAAGTCAGCTTCTCCATCGCCAGCGCCGTCGTGCGCTACGCTAGCGAGAACGACCTCGGCCGCCGTTTCGCGGTCGAGGAGGTCGACGAGGTGGTGCGCCGCGTGATGTGGGACCCCGAGTACGTGCCGGTGCGGAGTACCGGCGGGCCGTCGAGCCTGAGATTCTGATCGCGAGGCGTGAGGCGTGAGGCGCGGGGGCGGCGTGCGGGCGGCGGGCGGCGGCGTGCGGGCGGCGGCGTGCGGGCGGCGGCGTGCGGGCGGCGGCCGAGAGGCCCGCGAGGCGGCTCGAATTGGGCATTTCGGTGTGCAATTTGAAGCTTGGAGGGCGAACTGCCCGGAAAGCGGGCATTTCGGTGTGCAAGCTCACCACCGAGGGCGAAATGCCCGGAAAACGGGCACTTCGGCGGCCAAGTTGAGGCTTGGTGGGCGAAATGCCCGCGGAACCGTGGCGCGAGCCGAACGCCCGGATCGGTGTGCGCAGCTCGTTGATCGCACGCCGTGCGCCGTGCGCCTTGTGCCGTGCGCCTTGTGCCGTGCGCGGGCTAGGCCTTCTTCTGCCCTGCCCGCCCGCTGTGCTATCCGGCGGGTTCGGGCTATCGATCGGGGTAGGACATGGACATCTTCGAGGATCTAGCCGACGAGCACCGCACCATTACGCGCGTCATAAACGCGTTCAGCGAGTACCTGGACGCGGTCGAGGCGAAGCACAACGTCGATCGGCACGACCTGTTCCGGTTCGTGACGTTCTTCTCGGACTACGCCGACGGCATCCACCACGCCAAGGAAGAGGCCGTGCTGTTCCCGGCGCTGGAACGCCACGGCTACGCGAAGAACATGGGACCGTTGGCGCACATCCGCGAGCAACACAGCCACGAGCGCGCGCTGTTCGCGAGGCTCAAGCGCGCCGCCACCGACAAGCACGCCTGGAGCGACGAGCGCATCGGCGAGCTGCTCGCTACCGGGCGCGAGCTGGTCGAGTTCGAGCGCGCGCACATGAAGAAGGAAGACGAGCTACTCTACCCCGAGGCAAAGCGCGAGCTGGCCGGCGAGGCGACAGAAGGCCTCGACAAGGCGCTCGTCCGGTTCCGGCGCATCCACGACATCGAGGGCTACGCCGCCTACCTCGGCCAGCTCGCCCGCGAGCTCTCGGAGTAGCCGGCAGCGGACTCGGGCGACGAAACGGCGGACGCGAAGCTAGGGCTTGTCGACGTACATGATCTGGCCGTTCGAGAACGTCGTATCCGTCGTCACCCAGTACACCCGCTGATCGTCGACCGCGACATCGGTGGGCAGGATGTCATTGTCGGCTCCGGCCCACTTCTCTGCGAGTACCCGAGGCGTGGTGTCGGTCTTGGCAGCGAAGAAGATCTGTCCGGGAAAGAACGACGTGAAGTAGGTGTAAGCTGCATCGCCGTCCACGCCGACGACCTGCGCGGGAGCCGGCCAGCTGTGTTGTGCGCCGCTGGGCAACGTAGCGTTGATCGCGACGTTGTCCGCGGCGACGACGAGCGACCCAGCCCGCGCCCGGACCTTCCACGTCTTCACTCCCGAAATGAAACTCTTGACGATCAGTCCGCTCACCGGCATCGACTGGACCCCAGCCGAGCCGAAATACAGCGTTCCGTTGTCTGCCGCGAGCCAGGTCACATAGTGGAGGTTCCCGGTCTGCTGCGTGTCGCTTCCTCCGGCTATGGGCTCGTAGTGTAGCGAAGCGTCCTGGTCCCAGCTCTGGTTGACGCTGTTGAACGTCGGCTGGGCTGCCCAGTAGACGTTGGTGCCGTCCACCGCGACGGCAGTCGACGGGGTCGCCGTGATGGTCGTCGGATTCCCTCCGCTCTTCGGAATCCGTTGCACTCCCAGGACGCTGGCCACGTAGACATTGTTGGCGTCGAGCGCCATCACCGCGCCCGACTGCGTGTCGACAATGTGTACCGGCGTGCCTCCAGTCTTCGCGACCTTGTCCACGCCGCAGGACCCCTGCACGAACAGATCCGTCGCATCGAGCTCCAGCTGATGTGGGTCGCACAGTCCGCTGACCAGCACGGTGCCCTTCTGCGTCCCGACCGAGCCGCCTGCGCCGGACGCGCCTGCCGCACCCGAAGCACCGCCCGCACCCGCGGTGCCGCCCGAGCCGGCGCTGCCGCCCGAGCCGGCGCTGCCGCCGGCACCGCCGCTTCCGCCGTGTGACCCCTTGCCTCCGCTTGAACAAGCTGAAGCGATGAACAGCAGCAATAGCGAGGCGACAACCACGACCTGGCGCATGCGGAAAGCATAACGCCGATCGTCCGCGTCTGCCCTAGTCGCGCTCGACGACCACCGCGACGGCTTCGCCGCCGCCGATGCACAGCGTGGCCAGACCGCGCTTGGCCTTCTGGTCGCGCATGGCGAACAAGAGCGTGGTCAAGATGCGTGCGCCGCTGGCGCCGATGGGATGTCCCAGGGCGACCGCGCCGCCGCGCACGTTGACCTTGGCCGGATCGATGCCGCTGAGCTTGTTGGTCGCCATCGTGACGCAGGAGAACGCTTCGTTGATCTCCCAGAGATCGATGTCGTCGACCTTCAGGCCGACGCGGGGCAGCGTGGCCTCGATGGCCTTGGCCGGTGCGGTGGTGAACCACTCGGGGGCCTGCGCCGCGCCGCCGTAGCCGACGATGCGCGCCAGCGGCTCGAGCCCGTGCTCGCGGACGGCCTTCTCGCTGGCGAGCACCAGCGCCGCCGCGCCGTCGTTGATGCTGGAAGCGTTGGCGGCGGTGATGGTGCCGTCCTTCTTGAAGGCGGGGCGCAGCTTGCCGAACTTCGCCGGATCGCCGCGACCCGGCTCCTCGTCTTCGGTCACCATGACGGGGTCGCCCTTGCGCTGCGGCACGGCCACCTCGACGATCTCGGACTTGAACAACCCTTCCTTCGTCGCCGAGAGGGCGCGGCGGTAGCTCTCGCGCGCGAAGTCGTCCTGCATCTCGCGCGTGAACTTGAACTCGGTCGAGCACATCTCGCCCGCCATGCCCATGTGGAAGTCGCTGTAGGGGTCCCACAGGCCGTCGTAGATCATGCCGTCGACCAGCTTGCCGTCGCCCATGCGGTAGCCCGTGCGCGCCTTCTCGAGGTAGTACGGCACGTTCGACATCGACTCCATGCCGCCGGCCACGACGAGATCCGCGTCGCCGAGCAGGACCGTCTTGGTGCCGAGGATGACCGACTGCAGGCCCGAGCCGCACACCTTGCTCACGGTCGTGCAGGGCACGCTGTTCGGCACGTCGGCGAAGATCGCGGCTTGGCGCGCCGGCGCCTGGCCGATGCCGGCCGACAGCACGTTGCCCATGAACACTTCCTCGATCTGTTCGGGCTTCAGCTTGGCGCGCTCGATGGCGGCCTTGATGGCGGTTGCGCCGAGGCGGGGCGCGGGCAGCGACGACAGCGCGCCGAGATAGGAGCCGATCGGGGTGCGCGTAGCGCTGACGATGTAGACGGGCGGATGCGACATCTCTTCTGCCTCCTCGGGTCGAGTGGGACGATTCGAATACCGCTGTTGCCCCGTCTCGACCAGCCCCGGACCCCGCCAGCCTGGACAACCGTCATGTGCACACCACCGCATGCCGCGGTGCGTCGTGCCGCTGCATCCGAAAATTCCGATACGTCCATGGAATCCCACACTTGCATGACCCCGACCGGGTGTCCGGAAGCTACATCTGTGGTATCGGGGGAGCCTGCTGGCGTTGTGCCGATCGAGCCGATTGCGAGGGTGCCGATGCGACGAAGTCTGGGTGTGCTTGGGACGATGGCTTCTCTTCTTTTCGTGTGCGCATCCGCGTGCAGTAGCGCGACCGGGACGAACAACGTCCACAACGGCCAGGGCGGCAGCGGTGGATCGGGAGGCTTCGGCGCCGACGGCGGCATCAACCCGAACGGCGGCTCCGGTGGCCTGCCGCAGGGTTGCGCTACCGACAAGTACACGGGCGAGCTTCTTCCGCTCGACATGTTCGTGATGCTCGACCGCTCCTCGTCGATGAACGACAGCGGCAAGTGGCCGGCGGTCACCGGCGCGCTCAACAGCTTCGTGGGCCTGGGCAACCTGAAGGGCATCGGCATGGGTATCGGCTTCTTCCCGATCAAGCCGGCCGTTCCTCCGCCCGCCAAGTGCGCTACCGTCGCGGACTGCGGTCCGTACGGCCCCTGCCTGCTCGGTAGCTGCGGCGGCGCATTGTCACCGAACGATTCGTGCGTCGATACCGATTACTCGAAACCGGCGGTCGGTATCGCGCCGCTGCCGGGCGTGGCCGGCGCGATCACCTCGGCCATCGGCTCGCAGCAGCCGCAGGGCGCCTCCACGCCCACGGACGCGGCCGAGCACGGCGCGATCGAGTACGCGGAGTCATGGGCCAAGACGCACCCCGACGACATCACTATCGTCGTGCTCGCGACCGACGGCGAGCCGACCAACTGTGACCCGAACAGCGTCAGTACGGTCGCTGCGCGGGCCGCGCAGGGCCTGGGCAACAAGCCGTCTATCAAGACTTTCGTCATCGGAGTCGGCAGCAGCCTGAGCAGTCTCGACCAGATCGCCGCGAGCGGCGGCACGACCAAGGCGCTGATCGTCAGCACAGGCAACGCCGGGCAGGACTTCCTCGACGCGCTGAACCAGATCCGCGGTTCGGTCGGCTGCACGCTCAAGATCCCGCAGCCGAAGAGCGGCACGCCCGACCCCAACAACGTCAACGTAGGGTTCACGCCCGATGGCGGAAAGCAGCAGATCTTCCCGCAGACGAAGTCGGGCGACGAGTCCGGCTGCCAGGGCGGTCAGGGTTGGTACTACGACAACAAGCAGAACCCGACGCACATCATCCTCTGCCCGGCGAGCTGCGATCTGATCTCGAACACGAAGGGCGAGACCGACGTCGTCGTCGGCTGCAAGACGATCGTTCAGTAGCTACGCGATTCCGAGGTTGTTCCTGATCCGCGCGATCGGCTCGTCCAGGTTCGGCTCGAAGGGCGCGCCGGTGATCTGCTCGATGGCCTCGATGTAGCGGCGCGTTGCTTCGACGCGCACGTCGTCGGGGATGGGCGGGATCGCGCCGTCGCCGCGGAAGCCCTGCGCGGCGAGGAAGCGCCGCACGTATTCCTTGTCGAAGCTCTCCGGATCATCGCCGGCGCTGAAGCGCTCTTCGTAGCTCTTCGCGTACCAGAAGCGCGACGAGTCCGGCGTGTGGATCTCGTCGATGAGCACGATTTGCCCGTCCGCCGTCTTGCCGAGCTCGTACTTGGTGTCGACCAGGATCAGCCCCCGCTCGGCGCAGATGCGCTGCCCCTCGGAAAATAGCGCCATCGCCAGCTCGCCGGCGCGGTCGAAGTCCTCTTCCGCCATGTGCGTCAGCGTCAGGATCTGCTCGCGTGACGCGGAGATGTCGTGGCCGCCCTTCACCGCCTTGGTGCTGGGCGTGAGGATCGGCTCGGGCAGCTTCTGGTGCTTCTTCAGGTCTTCGGGCAGCTTGTGGCCGCAGAATTCGCGCTCGCCGCGCTCGTAGTGGACCCAGATGCTGGTCGACGTGGTGCCGGTCAGATACGCGCGCACCACCATCTCGACGGGCAGCGGCGTGCACTCGCTGACGAGCATCACGTTCGGGTCCGGCACCTCGATGAGATGGTTCGGCGCGATGTGCTTGGTGTGCTCGAACCACCACGCCGCGACGTGGTTGAGCAGCTGGCCTTTGAGCGGCAACGTGCCGAGCACGCGATCGAACGCGCTGATGCGATCGGTGACGATGATGTAGCGGCGTCCGTCGCTCGTCGTGTAGTTGTCGCGCACTTTGCCGACGTAGCGCTTGCCGAGCGAGGGAAAGTCGGTGCCCTCGAGCGGGTGCGCGAGCGCGGCGCGGATGATGTCGTTGTCCACCGGCACGGCGCGAAGCTACCACGCGGCCAGGCGCCGCAAAATGAGCGCCCGAGGCGCTCAGGGATGCCCGGAAAACCACGCCGGCACCTCGTCCGGCGCCGCGGCAATCCAGCCGTGCCCAGCCTGGTTGTCGATCACGGCCTTCGTCTCGATGCCCTGCTTGTCGAGCTGGGCCTTGTACAGCTGCATGGTCGAGATGGGGACGATCTGGTCGGCGCCGCCGTGGAGGAACAGCGTGGGCGGATGATCCGACGGCAGTGGATCAGGCACCGTGCACTGCGCGGCCAGACACGTGGCGTACGACGCCGATTCGATGACCAGCGCCTTGAAACGCCCCTGGTAGCTCACCGCCATGCGGCTCGTCATGTAGCCGCCGCTCGACAGGCCCGCGGCGTACATCTCGCCGTCGTCGAGCGGGCCGAACTTGCCGGCCGTGATGGCCTGGAAGAGGGCGAGCATGTAGGCGTTGTCCGGCGCGCTCTGCCAGTTCTTGTCATAGGGCGAGATATTCGTGTCCCAGTAGCCGTTGCCGCTCTGGTTCGCCTCGGGCGCCAGCACCGCGTAGCCGCCGTCGAGCAGGCGCTTGACCACCAGCGTCTGGTTGTAGCCGCCCCACGGGTCGCTGTTGTAGCCGGTGAACGTGTGCGCGGCCGAGTAGTACGCGCCCTGGAACATGACCACGACGGGCCAGCCCGCCGAGGGCGCGCTGCCGAGCGGCACGTTGTAATGCACCGTGCGATCGCCGCCGTTCTGTCCCATGTGGAGCACCAGCTGCTTTTCCTGGCACTTCACCAGCGAGGTCGTCTGGGTGCAGCGCGACGGTCCGGCATCGACCGGAGCCGGTGCGTCCGTCCCCGCGTCGCCCGCACTGCCGCCCGCGCCGGTCCCGGAGCTCCCGCCCGACGAGCTTCCGCCCGCGCCGGTGCCCGCGCTCCCGTCGGATGAGTTTCCGCCCGACGAGTTTCCGCCCGACGAGCTTCCGCCCGACGAGTTTCCGCCGGACGAGCTTCCGCCGGACGAGTTTCCGCCGGACCCACCCGGCGACTGCGAGCCGGAGCCGCAGCCCATTGCGAGCAGCAGAATGAACAGGGCTGTACGCCGCATGGGCGTCAGGCTACGCGGCAGCGCGTCCGCCTACAAGCCGAGGTCGCTCGCCTTCGCCCAGAACTGGTGGCTGCCGTAGGGCGCGATGTTCAGCGACTTGGGCAGCACGTTGGCCCAGCCGGCGACCGTGTCGATCACGTAGGTCTCGGTGTCCTTCTCGATGAGGCCGATGACCTTGCCGTCGTCCTTTGCCTCGAGGCGCAGCGTCACGTCCTTGGTGGTCGTGACCACCTGGGGATTGCTCTGCAGCTGCAGGCGCGGCGGGTTCGGTTTCGTCACAGGGCCTGCCAGCTCGTCCATCGTCTCGCCGGGCGGCAACGCCTTCAGATCGCTCGAGCGGGCCCAGGCGTTGAGGGTGATCGCGCCGTGGTACTCCACGTGCACGTACGCGCCCCGGCGCTGGTCGCTCCACAGCAGGATGCCGTTGCTGCCCGGCGCGCGGTTCAACGTTGTGACCACGCTGTGGTCCGGATGCCAGTCGTCGTAGAGCGTGATCTGGTCCTGCTTGACGACGTAGCCCCGCGCGTGGCCCGGCACGTTCCAGCCCGGTGGCGTCGCGGTCGTCAGCGTCAGCGCGCTGCAGGACGCCCAGGCCGTGAACGTCTGCTGGATCGGCGTCGTCAGCTGCTGCTCGACCTTCAGCTTGCCCGAGCTGGCGGCGATGACCTTCACCCTGCGTTTCGCGCCGAGGTACAGGTGCCCGGACACGACCGGGATTTCCACGTCCGTGAACACCGGAATGTGCGTCGCGTCGGTGTAGCCCGAGATGCGGAAGCTGCCGGTGCCGGTGCCCGTCTCGACCTCGGCACGACCCTTCTTCGGATCCGCCGGAAAGCTGCTGACGGCCAGCGCCGTATCGCCGCCCGTAAAGCGTGCGAACGCATCGCCGCCGCTCGCCTTGTCGTAGATGGCCAGGTTCGCCGGCATCCGCACCGTGCCGCGCAGCACGCAACTCGCCGAGGCGCTCGACCCCGTCTGGGCGCGCGCCGGGCCGCCCGAGAGCGCGAATGCAAGCGCGGGCAGTGCCACAAGACCGCCGGCGAGGGCTGTGCGCAGTCGACTCATGCTATCTCCTTGTCTCCTTGTCTCCAGAATACGGCCGCGAGCCGGCCACACAACCGTTGGACGGACCAGAACCCCTCCTATGCTAGCTCCCGCACTCGCCTTTGCGACGCCTCGTAAGTTACCGAAACCAGGCCAGGTTTCTGGGCGCGTGGCGGTGCTGGATATCGCCTTCGCCGGGGCGGCCAGCGGCGGCGGCTTCCCGAAAATCACGCTGCCCTTCATCGACGGGCTGGGCGAACGGCTGCGCGTCTGGGTGGATCACCACGACCACGAGGAGCACGGCCGCTACGCCGAAGACCCGCGCTTCGTGCTGTCGACCAAGGCCGAGCACGGCGCCTGCCCGGAGATGATCGACCCGCCGCTGGTCGAACGCATCGGCCCCGTCGACACCATCGTCTGTCACACGGACTTCGACGGGTTGGCCAGCGCTGCCAAGTGGATGCGCGGCGGCATCGAGCCCTACGAGGGCTGCGACGCGGACTCCTACGCCATCGACACGCGGCTCGGGAAACCGGGCCGCGTCGCCGAGCGCATCGACCGCGCGATCCGCGCGCGTCCGCGCGACATCGGACTGTTCGGGATGATCGTGCGCCACCTGGCAACGGGTCTCTCCGACGCCGCCTTGTGGGCGCCCATCGATCAAGCCGCCGCGGAGCTGATCCCGATCGAGGAGGAGACGCGCCGAGCGGCGCAGCGCTACCTGCGGCTGCCGCCTGGCGTGGCGGTAGTCGACATCACGCACGGCTTCGGCAAGATCGACAAGACGCTGCTCCTGCTTCTCGGACAGGAGCGCGAGGTAGTCAGCGTCGTGATCGACGGAAACACGATCAACGTCGCGGCGCGCTTCGACAGCGGCCTCGATTTCCTGAAGCTGTTCGGCCTGGCCGGCGGCATGCCGACGCGGGTTTCCGTTCCTCGCGCGCGCTTGAGCAAGGTGTTCGAAGCGCTGGGCGTCGATGCATCGGCGCTCGAGGCGTACGAAACCGGCTAGCGCGTGGGGCGAACGCGCTGCGTTACGGGCCGGCGCCGCGGTTCGACGCCGCGGTTCGACGCCGCGCGTTGTCGCCCGCACGAACCTGTTGCCGCCGCCCTCGTCCCGGCATACCAACGAAGGCGGGTCCGGATGGAGACGGGGACGGTCGAAAGGCTGTGCGGTCGCGCCGTGTCCCGGCATAGGGGTGAAGCATGAAGCTGCTCGACGCCGAAGTGCGCCTCAGCCGCGAGATGACGCTCCTCGACGCGACGCTCATCGGCGTCGGCGCGATGATCGGCGCCGGCATCTTCGTCCTGACCGGTATCGCAGCTGGCGTGGCCGGTCCCGCGCTGATTCTTGCCTTCGCCCTCAACGGCGTCATCGCGCTGTTCACCGCGATGTCGTACGCCGAGCTCGGCTCCTGCTACCACGATGCGGGCGGCGGCTACCTGTGGGTCAAGGAGGGACTGCCGGCGTGGAACGGCTTCCTGTCCGGATGGATGAGCTGGTTCGCGCACGCGGTGGCGTGCAGCGTGTACGCGCTCGGCTTCGGCGCGTACTTCAACCACGTCCTGCACGAGTTCGGGACGTCGCTGCCCCACTGGAGCTTTCTTCCGCCCGAGAAGTTGCTGGCCGGCGTGATCGCGCTGCTCTTCGGCTACATCAACTTCCGCGGCGCCTCCGAGGCCGGCAAGATCGGCAACATCGTCACGCTCACGAAGATCGCCATCCTGGCGGTGTTCGTCGCCTTCGGAATCGAAACGGTGCTCAAGCTGCCCGACTGGCATGCGCCGTTCCGGCCATTTTTTGCGCACGGATGGGGCGGCGTGTTCAAGGCCATGGGCCTCACGTTCATTGCCTTCGAGGGCTACGAGGTCATCTCCCAGTGCTCCGAGGAGGTGAAGAACCCGAAGCGCAACATCCCGCGCGCGGTCTTCCTGTCCCTGCTCATCGTCCTGCCCATCTATATCCTGGTGGCATTCACCGCCCTCGGCTCGGTGCACGTCACGAGCGGCACGCCGTGGGACTACCTTGCCAAGTACAAGGAGACGGCGCTGGTCGAGGTCTCCAAGTCGTTCTTCGTGGGCGGGGGCATCATGCTGCTGGTTGGCGGCTTGATTTCGACGGTGTCCGCGCTGAACGCCACGGTCTACTCGTCGTCGCGCGTGGCGTTCGCCATGGGCCGCGATCGCAACCTGCCCGCATTCTTCAGCCGCGTTCACCCCAAGAAGTTCACGCCGCACTGGGCGATCCTCGTTTCGCTCCTGATCATCGTCACGATGGCGGTGACCTTGCCCATCGAGGACGTCGCGAGCGCCGCGGACATCATGTTCCTCCTGCTGTTCCTGCAGGTGAACATCGCGATGATCCGCCTGCGGAAGAAGCGGCCCGATCTCGATCGCGGCTTCGTGACGCCTCTGTTCCCGGTGCTGTCGATCCTCGGCATCCTGCTGCTCCTGTTCCTGGCTGTCTACATGTTCAACTACAGCCGGATCGCCTGGATCGTCACGATCGCGTGGATCGCGTGTGGCCTGGTCTTCTATCGCGTGTACGCCGCCAAGCGCGAACAGGAACACGTGCAGAAGGTGCGCGCCATCGAGCGCCTGGAAAAGCACGACTATCGTATCCTCGTTGCCCTCTCGAACCCCGCGTCGATGCACAGCCTGATTGCCTTGGCCACCGGCATGGCCAAGCGGCACGACGCGGAGATCATCGTCCTGCACGTCGTCGAGGTTCCGGACGGGATGCCGCTGATCGCCGGCCTGGAAGATGAAGCGCGTGCCAGAGCCTTCCTGGACAAGGCCACGGAGATGGTGGGCGACGCCGGCGTACCGGTCCGTCCGATCGTGCGCGTCGCGCACCGCATCTCGCTCGGTATCGTCGAGACGGTAGAAGAAGAGCAGTGCAACTTCGTGATCATGGGTCGCAACCGACATCCGAAGATCGCCGAGCGCGTACTCGCCTCGGTGCTTGACAGCGTGTTCCAGAAAGCGACCTGCGAGGTGGCAGTACTGCACGGCACCCTACCCAAGGCCGGCGTCTCCGAGCTGTACGTGCCGTTTGCCCAGGACGCGCACGCGCGCCTCGCACTCGAGATCGCGCCCGCTATCGCCGAGGAGCTCGGTTCGCGCGTTCGCGTCGGCGCAGTGTTCGATCCGCGGGCTGACGTCGCAAAGCGCCAGGAACAGGCGCAGCGCATCCGCAAGGAGATCGCCGACAGCGGCCTCGACTCCGAACTCGAGGAGACCATTCACGAGGACGCAGCGCGCGGCATCCTCGTGCAGGCGCGCAGTGCGGGCCTGATCGTGATGGGCGGTCGAACGGGCGACTTCCTGGAGCTTCTGTTCGCGCGCTCGCTGGCGCGTGAGATCACGGAGGGCGCGCTCTGTCCGGTACTCTGGGTGCGCGAATACGAAGAACGGGAATCGTTCTGGGCCGCACTCTTCAAGCCGCTCCCCGGCGAGGAGGAACTCAGCCATGACTAATCCGGTTGGCGACATGCTGCATCGCCTCGGCGATCAGTTCGCAGCCTACGCGCCGCACTTGTTCGTCGGCGTGATCCTGATCGCGTGTGGTTGGATTTTCGGCTGGATCACCCGTCGCGTGATCATGCGCTTGTGCGTCATCCTGCGCATCGATCGCTGGCTCAAACGCATGAGGTGGGGGCGGTCGTTCGCGCTCGGCGACGTGCGCTACGTTCTGTACGCCGGACTGGGCAACCTCGGCTTCGCAATCGTGTTCCTGGTGCTGCTCAACGCGGCGCTCGCAGCGATGAAGTTGACCATGCTGTCGAACCTCCTGCAGAGCGGGGTCGTGCTGGTTCCTCGGTTGGTCGTCGCGGCCATCATCGCGGGGCTCGGCTGGGTCGCATCGATATCGGCCAGCACCGCGGTCGAGCGAGCGCTCAAGCGCGAGAACACCGCCCGCGCCGGCTTCGTCGCCCAGTTCGCCCGCGGCGTGGTCTTCGTGTTCTTCTGCTCGATGGCGCTGGCCGAGCTCAACGTCGCCAAGGAAGTCGTGGTGATCGGCTTCACGGTCGTCTTCGTCACGCTCGGCGGAATCGCGATCGTGCTCACGCTGCGCGGGACGAAGCGGCCCGCCGAGAAGCGAGAAGACCCGGACGCGTAACTCCAACGGCGGCCATCCGGAGGGGGCCGTCCGGGCTCGCCGCCCATCGTCGGCAGCGACCGAATCGAAGGCCGACGGCCCGCCCCGTAGCGCCGCGCCGCCGGCGATCGTTCAG
Organism: uncultured delta proteobacterium; assembly: GCA_963826085.1. GTDB lineage: Bacteria > Myxococcota_A > Polyangia > Polyangiales > Polyangiaceae > CAWDXG01. The sequence goes on from CAWGVN010000001.1 coordinate 3,346,507, forward strand.
GATCGCCGGCGGCCGTGCGGCTAGCTGTGTCCGAAGACGCCGTACAGGATGATCAGGACCAGCGGGATCAGGAACCACAGCAGCAGCTTCACCGGGCTGCCCGCTTCCGGCTCCGTTGCGGGTTGCTTGTTGTCGTCCATGTATGCACCACTCTTCAGGGTGGAACTTTTCGTCGAGCGCGGCGCAGCAGCCTTGGCGAACGCGCAGCGCGGAAGTGGCGCGCAGAGCGCGCGCCATGACGCCCTTCACGGTTGCGGGGCGTTCAGCTTCGCGGCGACGGTGGCGCGCGGGCGCGTTCGAGGCGCGCGCCGACGCGCGAGCACGGCACGGCCCTGGAGAGCGGCGTGCTTCGCTCGCCACGCGCCGGCAGCAGCGCCGAGCTCGCACGCAGGATCACCGCGAACGACGCCCAGCCCTGGACCGGGCTCGTGCGCTCCTCGCCCGACCGCGCGTATGGCACGGAATGCGACTCGATCGCGTCCAGCGCCGGATGCGCGGAGCCGATCGCCAGCGCTGGTGCGACGTGGAAGTGGCGTGGGGTCAGCGCATTTGCCGCGGGCGCGCCGAACAGTGCCGCCAGCGCCAGAGCGGCGAGCAGAACTGCGAACCCCGGAAGACCACACGCGCGGGCCAATCGCCGCGAGTCTGCACCCGGCCGGGCGGGTGCGCCAGCGCGCTCGCCGCCTGAAGCTCTGCTGCACGGCGCAGCGCGAACGTGGCGTATCCTCGCCGTGAAGCGGCTGCCAGGACCCCCCTGGAGCCCGTCAGTACTTCAGCAAGCTTGCGATCACATGCGTCTCGCGCGCACCGAGCAGGCCGAACTGGACGCCAAAGCCGCCGGGCTTGGACCAGCGCACCACGCCGGGCAGGCGCGATTCCCCACCGGCGCCGGGCAGGCGCGTGACAATGGTAATATCCGTGCCGAACTCGAGCATCTGCGCCGATTCGATGAACATGCCACCCAGGCTGAGATCCTTGGCGACGCCGCTTACGGCAGGGCCGTCCCTGGTCTCGCAGGACACGTCGACGTTGATCGGAATTCTGGGGTGAACGCGCTTTTCTTCCACGGCATCCTCGGGAGCGGGGTCCCATGAAGGGCGCGGGCGAGCGCCGCGCCGGGCGAGCAGGGGGGCCATCCTGGCGACGGTCCGGCGAGAGTGTCAAGGCGCCTGTGACCCATCTGCCGGGCGAGCGCAGGACGGGCTGGAAACGGCACGTCGAGGGCTGGCAGCTCGCCGTGGTTGCGGTGGGCATTGCGCTCCTCGGCGCGCTGCTCGCGGTGCCGCGTGCGGCACCGCCGGACGTACTGCCGCGCCCGGCGGTGGACCGGCCGGAGATCGCGCGCGAGCTCCGCGTCGAGGGCGATCGCGCCCGCGCGGCCGAGCAGAGCGTCCTGCCGTACGACGTGCGCGCTGCGGGCGAGCTGATGCGCCGCTACGGGGACGCCGCGGCCGACAACGATCCGGCGCGAGGCGACGCCGAGCTCGCGGACCTGCGCACGCAGATCAAGCTGGCGCGGCGCCGCGCAGGCGACAAGCTGCTGCTCGACCTGAGGGCGGTGCAGAGCCGGATGTTCCAGCGCGCGCTCTGCCGTTGGGAAGCGACGGGCAGTGTCGACGAGGACCTCCGCCAGCTCGGCGGCGACTTCCTGCGCAAAGCGCGCACGAGCGGTTGGATCGAAGCGCCGCACCGGCTTGCGATGAGCCGCGCCGAGCGCTCCGTGCTCTACCGAGTCCGCTGGTCGGGTCTAGCGGGCCTGCTCGAGACGTATCCGTTCTCGCCCACGCTCGACGACTGGCGCGTGTACTACGGCTTCCTGCTGGTGCACCCCGTAGGCGACGGCGAGCACGAGCGCACGGAAAACCAGCTGTCGTACGTCGCCGTGTTGGACAAACACGACCCGTCGTACCTGGCGGATCTCGCACGAGGCGTGCTTCTGTACCGGCTCCGGCGTTATCCGGATGCCGCGCTTGCACTCAGAAGCCACCTCCTGCGCCACCCCGACGGAGCCTGGACCCTGCGCGCGCGGAACTACCTCGCCGCGGCGATCCGGGGCGAAGCGCGCTAGCGCGCCCGATGTGCTAGGTCCGGCTCCCCCCGATGGCCGCCTCCGAGCCCCCGATCGACGACGTTGCCGAGCCGCTGCGGCTGCCGGAGGATCGCCCGATCCTCACCGCGGCGGATGCGGCGAAGCGCGCGTTCGCTACGACGGACGTGCTGCACGTCGTGGGCGCGGAAGGTTCGGCGCCGGCGCTGGTGGCGCGCGCGCTGGCCAGAGAGGCGCCGGTTCTGTACGTGGCGGCGGACAACGACGCCGCGCGCCGCGCTGCCGCGGATCTCTCGTACCTGTCGCGTGGGCTGCCCTTCGCGGGCTCGGAGGGCATCGACGGCGACACGCTGCTGCTCGTGCCGTCGGAGTCGAGCCCGTACACGGAAGTGCATCCCGATCGCCGCGCGGCGATGGCGCGCTCGAGCACGCTGTTCCGCCTGGCGCGCGGCGAGTGGCGTTGTCTGGTCACGACCGCGGCGGGGCTGCTCCGGCGCGTGCCGCCGGCGCAGGTGCTGCTCCGGGCGGCGCCGCGCATCGAGGCCGGGCAGGAGCTCGACACCGCCGAGCTGTCGAAGAAGCTCGTGGCGGCGGGCTATCTGCGGGTGCCGGTCGTCGAGGATCCGGGCAGCTTCGCGCTGCGCGGCGGTATCGTCGACGTGTGGGGCGCGGACGCGGAGCTGCCGGTGCGCGCGGAGCTCGACGGCGATCTCGTCACGTCGCTCCGCGCGTTCGATCCGGAGGACCAGCGCACACTCGAATCGGTGGAAGCGCCGTGGCTCGCCCCGGCGCGCGAGGCCATCGTCACGCCGGACACCGAGGAGCGCGCGCTGGCCGTGATGCGCTCGCTGTGCGACGCGGTGAATCATCCGTCCACCAAGGCGCGGCGCCTCGCCGACGACGTGTCGAGCGGCACCGCCTTCTTCGGCGCCGAGGGCTATCTGCCCGCCTTCTATCCGCTGGAGCCGCTGCTCGACTCGCTGCCCGCCGGCGCGGCGGTGGTCGTCGAGGATCCGGTGGCGGTGCTGCGCGCGCTCGGCGAAGAGCTGGAGCGCGCGCACGAGGCGCTCGCCGCGCGCGCCGGTGCGCCGCACTTTCCGATCGACGCCCTCTACGTCGAGCGCGCCGAGCTCGCTCGCGAGATTGCGCGGCGCAGTGTGGTTGCGGCGCACCGCGCCGGCATCGCCGGCGAGCCGCCCGAACAGGAGACGGGACTGGAAAGGCTGGAAGTCGTGCCGCCCGATGCGCCGACCCTGGCCGCGCGCGACCAGGCCGATCTGGAGCGCGCGGTGAAGTCGGCGCGCTCGGTCAGCGGACGGCAGGGCGCGCTCGACCCGCTCGCACGCCGCATCGACGCGTGGCACGACGCCGGGCTCTCGGTCGCCATCACCGCACGCGGAGCGACGCAAGCCGAGCGCGTCGGAGCGCTGCTCTCGCACCGCGGCGTAGCCGTCGCGGTACATGTCGACGGCAAGCCGCGCGACGCCGCGGCCGTGCAGATCGTGGTGGGCGAGCTGTCCCGTGGCGTGATCGCGCCCGCAGAAGGCTTCGTGCTGGTCACCGAGGAGGAGATCTTCGGCCAGCGGCGCCACCGCGCTACGTCGCGCAAGCGCTCGACCCGCGCGGTGCTCGAGGATCTGCGTGCGCTCGCGCCGGGCGATCACGTCGTGCACGTCGAGCACGGCATCGGTCGCTATCTCGGTCTCGAGCGCCGCAGCATCGGCGGCGTCAGCGTGGAGCTGCTCGTGGTCGAGTACCAGGGCGGCGACAAGCTGTTCGTTCCGGTCTACCGCCTGAACCAGATCCAGAAGTACTCCGGCGGCGAGGGCTCGCCGCGCATCGATCGACTGGGCGGGCAGTCGTTCTCGAAGACCAAGGCCAAGGTGAAGAAGCGCGTGCGCCAGATGGCGGACGAGCTCTTGCGGCTGTACGCCGAGCGCGCTCTGTTGAAAAAGGATCCGCTGCCGCCTGCCGACGACGAGTACGCGACGTTCGAAGCGGGCTTCCCCTACGAGGAGACGCGCGACCAGGCGCAGGCCATCGACGACGTGATGGGCGACCTCGTGAGCGAGCGCGTGATGGATCGGTTGGTGTGCGGCGACGTCGGCTTCGGCAAGACGGAAGTGGCGCTCCGCGCGACCTTCCGCGAGGTCATGCAGGGGCGGCAGGTGGCGCTGCTCTGCCCGACCACGGTGCTCGCGCAACAGCACCTCCTGACATTTTCGAACCGCCTTGCCGACTATCCGGTCGCGGTGCGCGTGCTCAGCCGCTTCGAGACCAAGAAGCACCAGCAGGACACGCTCAAGGGCCTCAAGAACGGCACCGTCGACGTGGTCGTCGGCACGCACCGGCTGCTCAGCAAGGACGTGCACTTCAAGAAGCTGGGCCTGCTCGTGGTCGACGAGGAGCAGCGCTTCGGCGTGACGCACAAGGAGCGCATCAAGCAGATCCGCCAGAGCGTGGACGCGCTCACCCTGAGCGCCACGCCCATCCCGCGTACGCTTCAGATGGCCGTGGCGGGCCTGCGCGACATGTCGCTGATCACCACGGCGCCGGTCGACCGCCGCGCCATCCGCACCATCACCTCGCGCTTCGACGAGGGCGTAGTGCGCGAAGCCGTCGAGCGCGAGCTGTCGCGCGGCGGGCAGGTGTTCTACGTGTACAACCGCGTCGATGGCATCCACGAGCGCGCCGCGCGCCTGCAATCGCTGGTGCCGACGGCGCGCATCGCCGTGGGGCACGGGCAGATGAGCGAGCATGCCCTCGAGCGCACCATGCTGGACTTCGTCGCCGGCGAGTACGACATCCTCGTCGCCACGGCCATCATCGAGAGCGGCCTCGATATCCCACGCGCCAACACCATGATCATCGACCGCGCCGACCTGTTCGGTCTGTCGCAGCTCTACCAGCTGCGCGGGCGCGTGGGGCGTTCCAGCGAGCGCGCGTACTGCTACCTGCTGGTGCCGCCGCCGGGGCAGCTCAGCGACGAGGCGCGCATGCGCATCGAGGCGCTGGAGCGCTACACCGAGCTCGGGTCCGGCTTCCACATCGCGACGCTCGACATGGAGCTCCGCGGTGCGGGCGAGCTGCTCGGCGCCGAACAGAGCGGCTTCGTCGCCAGCGTGGGGCTCGACCTGTTCGTGCAGATGCTGGAAGAGGCGACCCACGAGCTCCGCGGCGAACCAGTGGCACACGACGTGGACCCGGAGCTGTCGCTCGACGCCGACGCGCTCCTGCCGGACGACTATGTCGACGACGTGGGGGTGCGTCTGTCGCTCTACAAGAGGCTGGCCAGCGCTGCCGACGAGGCCGAGGTGGACGAGATCGCCGCCGGCATGCAGGACCGCTTCGGCCCGCCGCCCATCGAGGCGCGGCGCCTGGTGGAGCTGATGCGCGTGAAGACCGAGCTTAGAAAGTTGGCGGCGCTCGGCCTGGAAGCGCGCGCCAGGAGCGTCACCCTGCACCTGCGCGACGACACCCCGCTCGATCCGGTCAAGATCGGCGGTCTGGTGGCGCGCAAGGGCTCGCCGTACAAGCTCACCCCCGACGCCCGCCTCACCCGCCGCGCCCTGGACACCGAGGTTTTCCCGGACGGCCTCGCCCACGCCGACCGCATGCTGAGCGAGCTGGTGCCGTGCCTGAAGGCGGCGTCGTAGACGTCCAGTTCTCTTCGCGGCTCACGCGCCCTGCGCGCTGCTCACGGGCCGCACAGGCCGTAGCCGCCGGGGAGGCGCGGGTCGGTGATGCAGGACTTGCCGCCGTCGCATTCGCCGGAGGTGTTCAGGTGGCAGACCACGGCGGCGGTGGTTGTGATGCCGCTCTGGCAGAACTTGGTGCACGCCAGGTGGTCGAAGTGGCTGCCCCCGGTGACGTTGCCTTTCGTGGCGCAGCACACCTCGCCGGTGGCGCAGTCCTCGGGCCCGTCGCAGTTCACGACGGCTGTCTCGCAGCCGATGCCACACTTGCAGCCGTTGAAGGTTCCCTTCGCGTAGCAGTACGGCGTGATGTTGCTGCCGAAGCAGCAACTCTGCGAGGCGATTGTGCAGGTCTTGAGCCCGCAGTTCACGCTGCCCGCAGCGGGCTGTCCGCCGGTGCCGCCGGTTCCGCCGGTGCCGCCGCCGGTTCCGCCGCTTCCCGCGGTGCTGCCGCCGGTTCCGCCCATGCTGCCGCCCATTCCGCCCGTGGCGCTGCCGCCGGTTCCGCCCGTCGTCGCCCCGCCGGCGGCGCCGCTGCCCGCGGTCCCGCCGGTCGACATGCCGCCGCCGGTTCCGCTGCCTGAGCTGCCTCCGCTGCCGGCCGACGCATCGTTGTGGGAGCCGCCGTTGCCCGACGTCAGATCGCTGTTGCTACTGCCGCCGCAGGCCACGAGGAGGTAAGCCGCAAACACCCAGGTAAGGCGAACCATCTACCCTGATGGTGGGCTGGCCGGCCGCTCGTGGCAAGCGGTTGCTGCGATTGTCCATGGGAGCGCCCGCAATGCCCCCGGACGACCTGACGCGGCGCAGAATCGGCCGGGGCAGAGGACTGTGGGCTAGCTGCCGGTCTGTTCCCCGCCCGCTGGCGGCTGGCTCTGGAAGAGCGCGGCCTGTGTAGCGGTCGAGAGCGAGGGATCGAAGCAACGCCGGCAGCGCGCCTCGTAGGCTTCGGTGCCGCCGACCACGACGGTCGCCTCGCGGCGCACCAGCCGCTGGGAGCGATCGGCCGGATTGCCGCAGCGCATGCAGATGGCGAGGTTCTTGGTGACGTACTCGGCGACCGCCATCAGGTGCGGCATCGGGTCGAAGGGGCGCCCCAGGAAATCCTGATCGAGGCCGGCGACGACGACGCGCTTGCCGTCGTTGGCCAGCCGCTCGGCGACTTCGACCACGTGCTCGCCGAGGAACTGCGCCTCGTCGATGCCGACCACGTCCACGTCGGCGACGTGCTCGAGGATGTCGTACGGGTCGTCTACCGCGAGTGCGGAAAGCTCCTGCTGCGAGTGGCTGACGACGCTGTCCGCCGAGTAGCGCGAGTCGATGCGCGGCTTGAAGATGCGCACGCTCTGCTTTGCATAGCGCGCGCGATTGAGCCGGCGGATAAGCTCCTCGGTCTTGCCGGAGAACATGCAGCCGGTGATGACTTCGATCCAGCCGGTGTCGCGCGGTACGTGATGCATCGGCGCGCAGAGTACCAGAGTAGCCCGCGCTCTGCTGCAGCCACGGCTTCTCCGCTCTGCCGCCAGGAATGGGCGTATCATGAGCCATGCGCTGGCACATGGGGACGATGCTGGGACTGGCGGCCGTGTTCATCGCGGAGTCTGCCCTTGCCGGGAACAACCTTGCGGTCGTCGGGACGACCATCGATCCGCCGACGCTGATCACGCTGGGCGTGCAGGTGCTGGTGTCGGGGGACGACAATCGCGATTCGCACATCGACGTGCGCTACAGAAAGCAGGGCGCGAGCGCGTGGCGCGTCGGCCTGCCGCTGTTCCACGTCCGGCCTTCGGTGGTGGTCGGCGACACGGTGCCCGAGCAATTCGCGGGCAGCCTGTTCGAGCTGATGCCCGCGACAACCTATGAGATCGAGCTCCATGCTGTCGACCCGGACGGCCTCGACAAGACCTGGACCACCACCGGCACGACGCGAGCTATTCCCGGCGATCCGGCGAGCCCGCACGTGGTGAACGTCACCGACACGAGCAGCTTGAACAGCGCCTTGAGCGGCGCGCAGCCCGGCGACGTGATCACGCTGGCGAACGGCACCTACGCGGGCAATTTCACCATCCAGGCGAGCGGCACGGCGAACAATCCCATCGTGATCCGCGGCGCGAGCGAGGATGGCGTCGTGCTCGACGGCGGTGGCTGCACGGGCTGCAACGTGTTCGAGGTCTATGGCAGCTACGTGCACGTGGAAAAGCTCACGATCCAGAACGCATCGCGCGCGCTGCGCTTCCAGGGTTCCGGCGCGACGGACAACGTGGTCCGGCGCGTGCATATCAAGGATGTGACGCTCGGCATCGGTTCGAAGGACGGGCAGAAAGACTTCTACATCTGCGACAACATCCTGGAAGGGCGACTGTCCTGGCCGAGCGTGTACGCGGACGACGGCGGCGCACACGCCAACGACGACGGCATCAATCTGACCGGCGACGGCCACGTCGTGTGCCACAACACCCTCAGCGGCTTCGGCGATTCGATCAAGAACGAGGCGCCGACGTTCGTCTCGTTCGACGTGTACGGCAACGACAGCCTGACGGCCTACGACAACGCCGTGGAGCTCGACGGGGCGGAGCGCAACGCGCTGGCATTCCGCAATCGCTTCACGAACTCGTGGTCGCCCGTCAGCTTCCAGCCCATCTACGGCGGGCCGGCCTACGCGATCCGCAACGTGGTCGTGAACATCGTGGACGAGCAGACGAAGCTGCACTCGCTGGGTGGCAACCAGGAGACGGTCGGTGCGCACGTCTACAACAACACCTTCGTGGCGGCGAAACATGCGCTGAACCTGCAGGACAGCGCCACGCCGCACGATTTCGTGCTCGCCAACAACATCTACTTCGGTCCAAACGCCACCGTTTCCGGCAAGACCGTCGACTGGAGCGCTCCCATCGACAACGGAACGATCGAACAGAACGGCTGGTATCCCGACGGCATGTTCGACTTCGGCAGCGCGGGCAAGTGGACGGATTTTGCCAGCTACACATCGAGCGGCGTGTTCGGCGCCCAGGCCACGCTGCTCGGCGCGAGCACATTCCAGAGCGGGCTCGCGGCGCCGGCGAGCTACGCGACCAAGATGGCGCCGCCGGATGCAACGCTCGCCTCGGCCTCGAAGGCCGTGGACAGGGGCGAGGTGTTGCCCGGCATCACCGACGGCTACCAGGGTGCGGCGCCCGACCTCGGCGCGCTTGAACGCGGCTGCCCCAAGCCGATCTACGGGGTGCGTCCCGCCGGCACGGACGAGACCAACGAGCCGCGAGGCTGCACGACCGGTGGTGGCGGGGCGGCGGGCAGTGGCGGAACAGGTGGAGCTTCGGGCGGCAGCGGTGGAGCGTCGGGCGGCAGCGGCGGAGCGTCGGGTGGCGCAGCGGGAACTGGCGCAGGCGGCGCGAGCGGCGGCGCTGGAGGCTCGAGCCACACAGACAGCGGCAAGAGCGGCGGCTGCGGCTGCCGCACTGCTCCGCGCCGCGGCTCGCCGGCTGGATGGCTTCTCGCGCTCGGCGTGATCGGCGCACTGCTCCGGCGCCGGCGGTCCTAGCGACGTGCTTTCAGCCGCCAGTATTCGACCACTGCGCGGAGCTCCTGCTGCTCCGGGCTCGGCGGAAGAGCGCCGAGTCGTGCCAGGTAGGCGTCGACGAGCACCGGGTTGCTGCCGATCTGATCGACAGCGGTCGTGAGCGCGCGCGCCCGGTCGATCGCGAACGGAATACCCAGCGCGGCCAGCTCGACCACGAAGTCGACCCATCGCGCGTCGGGTCGACTCACGGCACGCTCGACGCCGAAGTGCATGGCCGAGCGGCGCGTCCGATCGTCGTCCAGCTGCCCGGCGCGCGCCTGGGCGAGGATGCTGTCGGCCCAGCCTTCGAGCGCGTGCTCGGGTTCTCTGCCGCCGCTCGATCCGATCGTCGATTCGCTGGTGGCGTCGATAGGCGGGGGAACCGTGCTGCGCGGGCGCAGCACCGCCGCCTGGGAAGCGCCCGGGTCCTGCTCCAGCGCGATCTCCAGCGCTGCGGCACCGATGCCGACGAAATCGCCATGGCGCAGCTCGTACCTGCCCTGGAAGCGCTCACCGTTGATGTGGGTGCCGTTGGCGCTCGCGAGATCCTCGATCCAGGCGCCGCTGTCCGTCACCACGATCTTGGCATGCCGGCGCGAAGTGCGGTTGCTCGAGATGACGATGTCGCAGTCCTTGCTGCGCCCCAGCAGGTAGGTGCCCTGCACCAACTGGCGCCAGCCCATCTGTGAATGAAGAAGGACGCGTACGGCCATCTCGACCCAGGCGATATACCAGATGCGGCCGCAAGCGGGATGGACAGACGACAAGAGGCGTCCGCAAAAAGAAACGGGTGGCGTTCCTGGACTGGCGAAACGTTCAGGAGCCGGCCGCCTCGACGGGTCGCTTCCGCACGGCACGCCGCCGCGAGACGTTGACCAGCCGCACGACGAACAAGGCCGCGAGCAGCACCCCGTACAGCAACGGTTCGCGGGTGTCGGCCTTCACGCGCATATAGAAATGGACCACGCCGAGCACTGCCACGACGTACACGAGCTGGTGGATGCGCTTCCAGCGCGCGTAGCCCAGGCGCTTTGGCGAGCGCTTGGTCAACGTCAGCGCGACCGGCACCAGCAGCACCAGCGCGGCAAAGCCGACGGCGATGAACGGCCGTTTCCCCACGTCCTTCAGCACGACGGCGAGCGACAGGCCGTGGTCGATCACGAAATACACGAGGAAGTGCGCGAGCGCCGTGAAGAAGCAGAAGAGCCCCAGGGTCTTGCGCACCCGCATCGGCCAGGTCCAGCGGAACAGGAGCTTCAGCGGCGTGCACGACAGCGATGCGATGAGGAAGATCAGTGCGAGCAGACCGAGGCGGTTCAGCACGGTCGCTACTGGATTGGCGCCGAGGTCGTGCAGGGCCACGCGCACGCCGAGCACCACGAACGGTACCAGCGAGCCGACCAGGATCGCGGGCTGCAGCGAGGCGTGCTTCTTCGCCATCAGAAGTTCCTTCTGAGGTCGAGGTCCTTGTACAGGTGCGCGACGTACTCGCCGTAGCCATTGAACATGAGCGTCTTGCGGCGTGCGAGCTCGCCGATGCGGCGCTCCGTTGCCTGGCTCCAGCGCGGGTGGTCGACGTGCGGATTGACGTTGGCGTAGAAGCCGTACTCGTGCGGAGCGACCAGGTTCCACGTCGTTTCCGGGCGCGCTTCGGTGAAGCGGATCTTCACGATCGATTTCACGCCCTTGAAGCCGTACTTCCAGGGTACGACCAGCCGGATGGGCGCGCCGTTCTGCCCGAGCAGCGGCGCCCCGTACAGGCCGAGCGCCAGAAGCACGAGCGGGTTCATCGCCTCGTCCATGCGCAGGCCTTCTACGTACGGCCATGGCAGGACGCGACGGTCCTGCCCGGGGAGCTCGTCCGGGTCGTAGAGCGTCGTCAGCTCCACGTACTTCGCTTTCGATGTCGGGTTCAGGCGCTTGATCAGATCGCGCAGCGGAAAGCCCAGCCACGGGATCACCATCGACCAGGCTTCCACGCAGCGCATGCGGTACACCCGCTCCTCGAGCCCAAACCAGCCGATCACCTTGTCGATGTCGAGTGTGAGAGGCTTTTCAACCTCGCCTTCCACCTTGATTGTCCAGGGGCGGGTCTTCAGCTTGTCGGCGTTCTTTGCCGGGTCGGACTTGTCGAGCCCGAGCTCGTAGTAGTTGTTGTACGTGGTGACGTCCTGCCAGGGCGTCTTCTTCTCCTTGGTGTCGTAGGCGCCGTTCTTCTTTGTGCGCCAGCTCGGAGGGAGCGGCAGCCGCTGGTTCTCTGGAATCGAGCTCGCCGCGCCGCTGAGTGCGACCAGCCCGGTTCCCCACGCCGCGCTCGCCGCAACGAACAGCGCGCCCTGCTTGATGATTTCGCGGCGCCGCACGTACGCGCCAAAAGGCGTGACTTCCGAAGCCGGCGGCTCCTTCGGCAACTTGTCCACCGCGCCCAGATTACCAGCTCGACGCCTCCAGGCGAGCGGCGCTACGGCCCGAGCACTGCCCCGCCGCCGGTCGCCAGCCAAACGGTGGTGGGGCTCGCGGCGTAGACGCCGTAGTAGGTGGTCCCTCCCGAACCCGTCCAGGGTCCGGTCCAGGCGTTGCCGTCGAAGTGGAGCCGGCCTCCCGTCAGGCCCACCGCCCACACGTCGCTGGTGCTCGTGCCGCCGATCCCCTCTGATCCACACGTTCGCGGTGTTCTGGAGATTGGTCCAGGCGTTCCCGTCGAAGCGCACGATGGCGCCGTTCGTTCCGCCGGCCCACACGTTCGAGCCGTCGACGCCCCAGACCGCCCTGAGATCCTCGGCGGTGTGGCTCGTCTGGCTGGTCCACGTGTTGCCGTCGTAATGGACAATCGTGCCCTTCAAGCCGACCGCCCAGATGTCGGTCGGCGAGGCGCCCCAGATGCCGAAGAGCCCGTTCGTCGCAACGGTCGTCACGGTAAAGTTCGAACCGTCGAAGTGCGTGACGCCGCCCCCGGCCAGCGTCGGACCCGCGGCCCACACGTTGGTCGGCGAGCTCGCCCACACGGCGTACAGGTCGGTGTTCGTGCCCGTGTGGACGTTCTGCCAGCTCGTTCCGTTGAAGTGCGTTACGTCTTCATAGAGACCGACCGCCCAGACGTCGTCTGAAGCCGTTCCCCACACGCCGTACAGCTGGTGGCTCGAGACGCCGGTGGTCGTGCTCCATGTAGAGCCGTTCCAGTGTCTCGCGCTCGTGTCGGCAACGCCCCAGACGTCGTTGTCGCTTGCGCCCCAGATGGCGTACATCGTGCCCGACGGAAAGTCGATCCAGCCGGCATCGGGCGGGCGCTCGAACGGCGCGTCGCTTGGCCCGTCGAGCGAGCTGTCGGCCTGCGCGTCGAGCGAGCTGTCGGCCTGCGCGTCGAGCGAGCTGTCGGCCTGCGCGTCGGGCGAGCTGTCGGCTTGCGCGTCGGGAGGCATCGCGTCGGCATCGGCGCCCGCGTCCTGGGCGTTGGCGTCGGCGGCGTCGGTCGAGGCATCGCCGGAATTCGCGTCGGCATCGGCGCCCGCGTCCTGGGCGTTGGCGTCGGGCGACGCGTCGCCGGGAGAGCTGTGGTCCGCAGCGTCGGGTGGCGGGTTGCCTGCGTCGCCGCCCATCCCGTCACTCGAGCTCCCGTCGTTCGCCGCGTCCTGGCCGCCAGCATCCTTCGAAGCGGAGTGGTGCGAGCCGGAACAGCCGACCTGCCCGAGAAGCCCGAATCCGGCAACGAGTGTGGCGGCGATGGCTCGCCGGGGCATGCGGCGGAAAAGCACCGAGCACAGCATGCCACCGGCGCATTTTCGACACAACGCCGTCGTTCGGGATACGACTCGCCGTGCTCTGGAGCGTGGCGGGCCTCTTGCGCCCACCGCGCCTGGGCACCACGTTGCACTCCCCGCGGGCCCCCCGAGCGCCCGCGCTTCGACCGACGAGGTAACCCATGAAATACGTTCGACTTGGCGCGACCGGCCTCGAGGTCTCGCGCATCTGTCTCGGCTGCATGAGCTACGGCGATCCGGACGCCACCGTCGACGGCACGCCGATGCGCTGGCAGTGGGCGCTCGGCGAGGACGAATCGCGGCCCTTCTTCCAGCGCGCACTCGAGCTCGGCATCAACTTCTTCGACACGGCCAACGTCTATTCATTCGGCGCGAGCGAGGAGATCACCGGTCGGGCGCTGCGCACGCTGACCCGCCGCGAAGAGATCGTGATCGCCACCAAGGTGCACGGTCGGATGCGGCCTGGGCCGAACGGCGCAGGGCTCTCGCGCAAGTCGATCCTGCACGAGATCGACGCGAGCTTGAAGCGGCTCGGTACCGACTACGTCGACCTCTACCAGATCCACCGCTGGCACGACGCGACGCCCATCGAGGAGACGATGGAAGCGCTCCACGACGTGGTGCGCGCCGGCAAGGCCCGCTACCTCGGCGCTTCCTCCATGTACGCCTGGCAGTTCGCCAAGGCGCAGCAGGTGGCCGAACGGAACGGTTGGACGAAGTTCGTGTCCATGCAGAACCACCTGAACCTCCTCTACCGCGAGGAGGAGCGCGAGATGATCCCGCTCTGCCTCGACCAGGGCGTGGGTCTGATTCCCTGGAGCCCGCTCGCACGCGGCAACCTGGCTCGTCCACCGCGCGCGGAGCCTACCAAGCGCACAGAGACGGACGTCTTCGGCAAGCGGCTCTACGCCGCGCTGCCCGGGTCCGACGGGGCCATCATCGCCGCCGTCGACAAGGTGGCGAGCGCCCGCGGTATCCCGCACGCGCAGGTTTCGTTGGCGTGGCTGCTCCAGAAGCCAGGCGTCACCGCGCCCATCATCGGAGCGACCCAGCTGAAGCACCTCGACGACGCGGCGGCCGCGCTCGATGTCGAGCTGTCTGCCGACGAGATTGCCGCTCTCGAAGCGCCCTACGTGCCGCACCCGATCGCCGGGCACAGCTGACCGCGCCGCGCTCCGGCGCACGTCAGCCATGCGCGAAAGATGGCGGCCGCGGGTTGTTCGTGCCGCCCAGGGAAGACCTTGCCCCCAGCGCCGTAGAAGGGCTGAACCCATCGGTTTCCTGCGCGGTTCGAGAGGGCGAGCAAGTTGTCGATTCGATCGAGATGGATCAGCGTTGCGGGGCTGTGCCTGGCGGCAGCCGCGTGTTCGGCCAGTGGCGGCCGGGGCGCTTTGCCCGGCCAGGGCGGCTCGGGCGGCGTCGGCGCCGGAGGCAGCGGCACCGGCGGCGGATCGAGCGGGAGCGGTGGCTCCGGCGGAAGCAGCGGGAGCTCCGGCGCGCCGGCGTGCAGTCTGCCGTCGGGGCTGTCCGCGACGCCGAGCGCCTTTGCGCTGCCCGCGCCGCGCTGCAACACGAGCTTCAGCTCGAGCGCAGGCTCGTCGAGCGGCCTTGCCTACGGACTGCTCGATCTCGCTTCAGGCAGTCGCCCGGACCTTGTCGTGTTCCACGACGCCTGCGACACCACGGTGGGCGGATCGCACTGGGACGTTTACCCGTCGTCCGCGAGCGGCTTCGCTGCCACGCCGTCGCCGTTCTCGATTCCCGCCGCTCGCTGCAACAGCTCGTTCGACGCCGCCGCCAGCTACACGGGCAGCGTGTCGTACCAGACGCTCGGCCTCGTTTCGCCAAAGCAGCTGGATCTCGTAGTCACGCGCGACACGTGCGACTCGACGATCGGCCAATCGCACTGGGACGTGTACCCGTGGTCGTCCTCGGGATTTGCCGCAAGCCCCGTCGCGTTCGGCGTGCCGGCCCCGCGCTGCAACGAGCCCTTCGACGCCACGGCGTCGAGCTACGGCGGCACCAGCTACGCCACCCTGGCGCTCGAATCCAATCAGCCGGACCTGGTCGTTACCCGCGACGACTGCGACGCCAGCGTCGGGACGACGCACTGGGATGTGTACCGCTGGTCCGCGTCCGGCTACCAGGCAAAGCCCGACTCCTTCTCGCTTCCGGCGCCGCGCTGCAACGCCAAGTTCGACGCGACGGCCCACAGCGGCGACGTCGACTATTCGCTCTTCGCCCTCGCCTCCAAGGAGCATCCCGACCTGGTCGTGACGAACGACTCCTGCGACTCGAGCGTCGGCGAAACGCACTGGGACGTCTACCCGTGGTCGGCGTCCGGCTTCGCGGCAACGCCCCATTCGTTCTCTCTGCCGGCGGCGCGCTGCGGCGTGGCGTTCGATGCCACCGCGCAGAACTCGGGTGGGCTCGGCTACGCGGTGGTCGATCTCGCCTCGAGCGGCGAGCCGGACCTCGTGGTCTTCCGCGACGACTGTGACCCGAGCGTCGGCCAGACGCACTGGGACGTCTATCCGGGATCGCCATCGGGATTCGCCGCACAGCCGATCCAGTTCTCGATCCCCGCCGCACGCTGCAACAGCTCCTTCGACAGCAGCGCGAAAGTGTCGGGCGAGCTCGCCTACTTCACGTCGGACCTGACTGCCGCTTGTGGTCCGGAGTTGATCGTCACGTCCGACGCCTGCGACGCGACCGTCGGTCATTCGCACTGGGACGTCTACCAGCCCTTGAAATAGCTCCGACGCTCCGCGAGCCGTCGGTCTGATTGGTGAACAAGATGAAACGCATCCTTCAAGTTCTGGCCGTGCTGGCCTGGTTTGCCCTGCCGGGCTGCAGCGGAGGGTCGGGCAACTCCGGTGGAAGCTGCGGGCAGCCCACGACCTGCCTCGAAAAGTGCTTGTGCGCCGGAGGCACCGTTTCCGACTGCTCCGCCACGTGCGGTTCCTCGTCGGGCGGCTCGGGTGCAACGAATGGCTTCGGCGGTTCCGGAGCGACGGGCGGCCATGGCGCGGGCGGCTCCGGCGCAACCGGCGGCTCAGGCGCCAGCGGCGGGACTTCCAGCGGCGGCTCCGGCGGCGGCCCGTGCACCGTGTGTCCGAAGGGGTGCATGGACTTGATGAACGACCCCAACAACTGCGGCAGCTGCGGCTACAAGTGCCCCGCTTCAGTGGCGGGCGCCAAGGGCGTGTGCAAGGCGGGACAGTGCGAGCAGGCCTGCATTGCGGCGGGCGAAACCATCTGCGGCGGGTCGTGCGTCAACACGAAAACCGACCCGGACCACTGCGGCTCGTGCGACCACTACTGCGACTCGCCATACGGTGGAAGCGCGAGCTGTGTCGGAGGCTCATGCCAGGGCAACTGCTCGGCCGGGAAGACGCAGTGCGGCTCGGAGTGCGTCACGCTTTCCAGCGACGACTACAACTGCGGCAACTGCGGCAACGACTGCACGGCGCTCACTCCGCCGGCCGGCGGCAGCCCGTACACCTGCCAGGCGGGCAAGTGCAAGACAAGCTGCCCTACCGGCAAGACGCTCTGCTCCGACGTGTGCGTCGACACCCAGTCGGACAACCTGAACTGCGGCAACTGCGGACACTCCTGCGGCAACTACGCCTGCGACTTCGGCGCGTGCAGCACGAACGCGTGCGCGTACGATGCCTGCACGGTCGACAACCAGTACAGCTCGGGCACGCACGGCGAGTGTTGCGCCAAGGACCAGAGCTGCCAGTCCTTCTGGGGGACGGACATCAACGGCAATCCGGTGCAGCATCACTATTGCGGCTGAGTTGTACGTCTAGTGATCGCGCGGCGAGCGCGTCACGCGATCGACGGCTTCGACCAACGCCGCGAGGGCAAACGGCTTCGGCAGGTGTCCGTCGGCGCCCGCTTCCAGCAGCAGATGCCGGTGCTCTTCCCCCACGTGGGCGGTGGTGGCGACGATCGGCAGGTGCGGCGCACCCCGTTGCCGCTCGCTCTCGCGCACGCGCCGGATCAGCTCGATGCCGTCTATACCCGGCATCTCAACGTCCGTCAGCAGCACGTCGAACGAAGCCGCATCGAGCTTCGCGAGCGCCCCCTCGCCGTTCGCCACCAGCGTCACCTCGTGTCCCTGTCGCGACAGCAACGCGCGGATCGCCTTGCGGTTGATGGGATCGTCCTCGCACACGAGGATGCGCAACGCGGGACCCGCGCGGGCGGCGCCGCTCACCCTTCGCGCGTGCATGCCCACCAGCTTCGTCGGGCCTGGTGTGGGAGCTTCAGGGTGCTCCCGCGGCAGGCGCAGCTCGACGCTGAACGTCGCGCCCTGTTCGCCGTTCTCGGCGCGCGCCTTTCCCTCCATGCGCCGCGCCAACTCGTGCACGATCGCCAGGCCGAGCCCCGCGCCGCCGCGCGAGTCGGAGCTTTCCGCCTGCACGAACGGTTCAAAGATGCGTTCCAGCTGGTCGTTCGCGAGCCCGCGACCGGTATCGGACACCGTGAGCAGCACGCGGTCCGGATCGGTGTCCGGCTGCGACAGCCGGACTTTGACTGACCCCCGCTCGGTGAACTTGATGGCGTTGCCGACCAGGTTGCGCGCGATCTGCGCGACGCGCACCTCGTCGCCGACGCGGCGGGAATCGATGCCGGCGTCGGCGCGCGCCGAGAGCGTCAGCTCCCTGTCACTGGCCTCGGCGACGAAGGGCGCCAGCGTCTCGGCGAGCAGGTCGTGGAGCGAAAACGGCCGCGCGTGTAGCTCCAGCGCGCCGGCCTCCGCTCGCGTCACATCGAGCACGTTGTTCAGCAGGGTGAGGAGCGCCCGGGCGGAATGGTGCGCGGTGTCGATCTCGTCGCGCACTGTCGGCGACACGTCGTCTCTACGCGCGACGTCGGTCATGGCGATCACGCTCTGCAGCGGCGTCCTGAGCTCGTGGCTCATGTGAGCCAGAAAGCGATTGCGCACCCGATTCGACTGCTCGAGCGATGTGGCCGCATCGGCCAACTGCTGCGCGCGCTTCTGCGCGACGCGCCGGAACGCCGCGGTCACAGCCAGCAATAGCGCCACGAAGACCAGTCCGGCCAGGCTCCGCTCTGCCGGGCCTTCGCCGATGGAGCCCGGCACGGTGATCCACGGCTCTACCAGCGCGACCAGCGGCACGAGCACCACCGTCACGACCGCCCACACGATCGCTTCGCTGCGGCGGCCCAGGAGCAGCGCCGAGAAGCCGACCAGCGACAGCCACCACTTCGACGAGGTCATGCCGTATGCCGCCGGAATCAGCAGCGCGATCGTCGCCACCAGCGCCGTACCGTGGACGGCCAGCCCGGAGCGTCGTTCCTTGTCGCGCTGGTACCAGGCGAAAAGCAGGGGAATCGCGATGGCGCCGACAGCGTTGCCCCACCATGGGGTCGGGCGTCCGCTCGTCTTCTGCTCGACGTAGCGCAGCACGCCGAACACCACGCACGCCACGAACACAGCACCCATGCCAATTGCAAGGAGCTGTCGCCGATCGGCGACAATGTCCTGCTCGCCAGGCGCCATCACCGGTTGCGTTCGCCTGGCAAACGGAATCGCGGCTGCTTCCCCCGGGTTCGTCATCACGCGCTTGTACCTTGCCCTCGCCGGTTCGGGCGCCGGATCCTCGAATGCTCCCGGTACCGATGCGGGTATCGACACGGTCCTGTAGGAGATGGACGGCGTGTCGAGCCCGGGAGATAAGTCGCCCTGGAAAGCGCTTGATCCTGGTCAACCCGGGCGCAATCAGCGGCTTCGTTCAGCGGCGGCGACGGCGGAAGAAGACGAGCGAGAGCCCGAGCAAGCCCAGCGCCGGGAAGCCGCCTGTGCTGGAGCTGCCACCGGGTGCGCCGACGCTGCAGCTGCCCGAGTTGCCGACCAGCGTGTGGCTTTGCTCGCCAGAGGCTCCGGCCGCGCCGGCGTCGTCCGCGGGCAGGCCGGCCCCGGCGTCGTCGCCTGGCAAGCCGCCGCCATCCGCCCCGAAGCCGGCTTCGCTGCCGCCGTCCCAGGGTGTCGTCCCGGCATCGGTCGTGCCGGGGGCGACCACGTCGATGGGCAGCACGATCTCGTCGTCGGCCGGCCCGCCCTGGCCCGGATCGCTGAACCACGCCACCGCTTCCTGCACGACGCCGTAGTGCTCGACGTAGCTGCCGAGTTGCTGCGGCGCGCGCAGCACGAACGAGAAATCGTAGCTTGTGCCCGGCGTGACCGTGCCGGCCGCGCCCGCTGGGCGGTTCGGTGCGATCCACGACGAGTCGGCGAAGGGGCTCGTGCGATCGCGCGGGCCTGTCGTCCCGATACGCGTGCTCGAGCTCCAGTTCTTCGTGCCGACGTTCTCGAGCGAGATGTCGACTGTCACGGTCTGCCCTGGAGTCATCACCAGCGCCTGCCCGGCCGCGGGGAACGATGTGCTCAGCACCTTGGCGCCGTAGTCGGGCTTGCTGACGACAATCTTCGCCTGCAGCTGGTCGTCGGGAGGGCCGCCCTGGCCCGGATCGCTGAACCAGGCGACGCCCTCCTGCACCATGCCGAAGTACTGGTTGAACGTGCCGGCCTTCGTGGCGTGCAGCTTGAAGGTGAACTTGTGCTTGCCGCCCGGTGCGACGCTGCCGGCTGCCACGATGCGCGTCGGGCTGAGCCAGCTGCTGTCGGCAAAGGAGCTCGCCTTGTCGCGCGGGGTCGGCGTGAGCTTGGTCTTGCCGTTCCAGCTCTTGGTTCCCGTGTTCTTCAAGGTGATCGACTCGCTGACGGTCTGGCCGACGACCATCTGGATCGCGCCCTGCGACGCGTATGGGAACGACTGGCTCACGAACCCAGCGCCCCAGGCCGCGTCCGTGATGTTGTTGTAGCGGATCGCGGTGAACGAATTTCCCTCGTAGCTGATGTAGACCGAGCTGCCGCTGATGGTGACGTTCGACGTGAACTCGTGGGCGTGGCCGACAAAGCTGCAGCCGGGTTCCTCGAGCAGGTCGGCCTTCGAGCCCTTCGTCACCCAGCCCTTGAACAGGACGATGTGCTCGGAGTTGTTGAGCGCGTCGCCCGGAGCGAGATTGCTGCCGTTGATGGTGTGCGAGACGGCGGTGTTGAAGGGCGCAAAGCCCGTCGTGACGCGTCCGGGTGCCGGCAGACCCCACGCCCAGGAGACGAAGCCCGAGCAGTCGGAGCGGTAGGGATCCCACGCGGGATTCTCCTGCCTGTTGCAGATCGACGAGCAGGCCGTGTCGTAGTCGTGCTGGTGATAAGCGGCCTGGCAGTACTGGAGCTTCGCGTCCACCCACTCCATGGCGCGGCTGATCACGTTCGATCGGCTGATGGCTGCGCTGGTCTGTCCGATGTCCTCGCCGGGCCCGGGCTCGGGAGCTGGGCCGCAGCCTGCGATCACAACCAGCAGCGGAACGACCAGCAGTAGGGAGAAGCGACGCATCGGAAAGGAGTCCCGGCAATTTCTTCTGCACGGCTCGTTCCATGCCCGGCGGACGCGGAATCGAGGCGGTCCCGCCCGTCGCTCCGAACACACCCAGCCCCGGATCCGCGCGTATTCAAACGGAATTGTCGCGTCGAGGTGTCATGACGCGTCAGCTGACACCTCCGTCGCCCGCGGGGCGACGGCGTGGACCCCACTACTGCGGCGTGGGCACTGGCTTCGTCGTGACGGAGACGCCGGGCGCGGCGATCCACTGGAAGTTGTCGATCAACACGCCAATGCCGAAAGCGAAACAAAAGCAACAAGGAATCTCATGCTCCGGGGCGTACGAGGCTTCTCTGCGGGCATCAAGACGCAGGGCGTCGTAGCCCTGCGATCGTCCGCAGAATCGGCGACGGCGTGCTCGAAAGCCGGCGCCGCATCTGTGACCGCCCGGCGACGGTGTCGACGCTACTTCGCCACCCGGAGCAGCTTGCCGTCAGTCGTTCCCACATTGGAATCGTTGTTGCCGGAAAGCCAGTAGATGTAAGGCCCACTCAGCACGATCGAGCGTGCCTGCATCTGGTTGACCGCGTACGTGATCTTCGGTCCACCGGCGAGCGGAACGGCCCCGATGCTGCCGTCGCCGCTCGTGTGGGCGGCGTCGGCCCAGTAGACCCGCGTCGAGTCTGCAGTGAGCGAGCTACCGCCAACCAGGTCTACCACTTTGACCGGAGTGCCGCCCGTCACGGGCATCTTCAAAAGAGTCGACGGAAGGTACGTGCTCACGTAGAGGTCGGGCCCGGCGACCACCACGCTCTCGGCCGAACCCGCCGTGGTGGCGATCGTCTGGGGGGTGCCGCCGTTCAGGGGAACGGTCGTGACGTAGCCATTCTGCGTGTTGTTGTCCTGTTCTGCGACGTAGAAGCCCTGTGCATCCAACGTGAAGGCATTGACCGTCCTCATGTTATCGAACGTAGCCAGATTCATCGATCCGCTGCCCGTCGACACTTTCTCGAGGCTGGTCCCCGCGACATACACGTAGCTGTTGCTGGCCAGGATGTCGCGTGGGCACGGTACTGCTCCCAGGCTTGTCGGGGTTCCACCCGCGAGCGGGACGGAGGCGAGCGGGCTGTCGAAGCATCCCGTCGTGAAGATGTAGTAGGCATTCGACGAGTCGATCGCGAGATAGCCATACTTCGGCCCTGCGCTCGTGGTGATGACGCTCGGTGAACCGCCGGAGAGATCCAGCCCAACCAGCTGGCCCGGCGAAGTCTCCTCGAGCCAGTAGGCGTGGCCGTTGTCGATCGCGAGCTCTGCGGGCGAGAATCGATTGGCGGCCAGGACGGTCGGTTCGCACAGTCCGCCGTTGCACTTCGCCCCGAGGCAGTCGTGGCCGCACCATCCACAGTTCTTCGGGTCGCCGTTCGTGTCGGTGCAGCCGGCGTCGCTGCCGGCAGTCCCGGCTGCACCGGAGCTTCCCGCCGCGCCGTCACGCCCCGCCGCGCCTCCGTTCCCCGCCGCGCCCCCGTTCCCCGCCGCCGCGTCGCTTACCGTGTGGAAGTCATTCTTGATGCCGGCGAGAGTCGAGCACGCCGCAAGCGCGGTACCCAGCGCGATTGCGGAGAGCGGACGGATGGCGAACGCAGACACAAGAAACCCTCGTGGGACCGTTCCTGGGATCTAACAGCTGCGTTCGAATCCGTCGAGGCAGCGGCCTGACGAAACGCGGGCGCGCAGCGGGTCGCCGGAAGCATGATGGAATCACCGGCATTCCGGGCAGCGCGCCGGGCGCACGCAGCGCGGCGCGGCGCTCATGTAGGGTATGATCGCTTCATGTCGGATCAGTGGCGTACGAGGTGCTTGTACTGCGGTGCGGAAGAATCGCTGAACCAGACGGTGTGCCCGCGCTGCCAGTCTCCGGTCGGCGTTGTCGTGTGCCCCTCGTGCTCGAGCTGGATACCGGCTGGTGCCGGCGCGTGCCCGCAGTGCGGCGGCCGCGTGCCCAGTCCGGCTGCCGGCAAGGAGCTCAAGTGCGCGCGCTGTCCGGGCGCGCTTGAAGACGTAACGCTGGTGGGCGGCAGCGTGCGCGTCCGGCGTTGCCGTCTGTGCTACGGCTGCTTCTTCGAGGTGCGCGAGATCGCGGAGCTGGAAAGCCGCGCAGCGCGCGGGGACGCGCTTCCGCTCGATCCGCTGGTCGCGCCGCCCGGCAAGGGGCTGCCCGCGCAGAGCCTCTTGCCGCTGGTGCGCTGCCCCATCTGCCAGCACGAGATGGACCGGGTGCGCTTCGACAACCGCCTGCCCGTCGTGGTCGACGCCTGCGCGAACCACGGCCTGTGGCTGGATGCGGGTGAAACCGCGGCGATCCTCGACTACCTCCGCAAGCGCAAGGAGGCCGGCGGAGTCGTGCCCGAGACAGCCGAGGAACAGAGCGCACGCGACGCGCACGCAAAGCGGATGGCGCAGCTCGACGCGCAGAATGCAGGCATCGAGGCCCATCTCGCTGCGGCCCGTGTCGACGAAACGTCCTGGCAGAGATTCCGCCGCCGGGGGAAAGCGGACAGGGCTGCTCTCGGAAGAACCGTCTCGATAATTGGACGGTTGATTCTGGGTGATCCGCACTGACGCGCGGCGCTCGCGCGCGCCGGGTTTGCCCAGATCTACGCATCGGCTTCGGACCAGGCCATGCGGGCGAGGTCCAGTACGAACACCCGCGTGTTCGGGCGGTGCATTTCCTGGTCGCCTTCGATATGAACGAACACGTCGTTGTAGATGCAGAAGTCCGGGTCGTAGTGGTCCTCGTGCTCGCCGGCAATCTGCACGATGCGGCCATCCGGCAGGAAGGTGATGCTCTGGCCAAAGCGCTGCGCGCACCACACCGGCGATGCGCGCTCGACGTCGTCGAACAGCTCCGACGCCTCCCAGGCGCTGACGCCCGCGCGGATCATCGCCGTCCAGAACGGGATCTCCATCCTTTCCCCGTTCTTCGCGCCGAAGCGCGGCGATCGACCGGCGCGGAAATCGACGCTCGATACGTCCAGCCAGCACGAGTCCGTCTCCGCGGGCAATCCGACGAGCATGCGCCTCGCTGTGAATTGCAGGTCGGCCGGGTCGGCGCCGGCTTCGAGCAGGCGCTTCGCGACGATCGCGGTCGTAGCCGAGCGCAGCGCGGTGTGCGGCGTGTCGTCGGGCTCGAGGCCGAGCTCTTCAGCAACGGTCGGGCTCGGCGCGCTCTCGCGCATGTCGGCGCCGGAGGCGAGAAGCGTATCCACTGCCGCCGCGTTGCCCTGCTCGGCCGCGTGCATCAGCGCCGTGTTCCCGAAGTCGTCGGTCGCGGCAAGGTCGACGCCGACATCCCGCAGCCATTCCAGGATTTCTTGGCGGCCGCTGTCGATGGCGAAGAACAACGCAGGCGCGGCGCATCGTCCCCGCCGGGTGACATCGGCGCCCCGCTCGCGCAGCAGTTTCGCCTTGTCCAGCTCGCCTGCCAGGAGCGCCACCAGCCACGCCGTCCGCTCCCACCAGTCCTTGTCCTCGAGCGCCGCGCCATGGTCGAGCTCGCGTTCGACGTCGCTCGGCGTCCCGAGGGCCACGGCGCGGATCAGCGGAGTCCACTCGAGCTGGGCGGGATCGGCGCCCGCGTCGAGCAGGAGCCCGACAGCGTCGAACCGGCCGACACGCGACAACACCCGGCAGGCCGTCTCCTGGTACGAGGAGATGCCGTCCAGGGCGACGCCCCGCTCCAGCAGCAGCCGGAGCAGATCGAGCAAGCGCGCGTCGCGCCGCACGTCCCGCCCGTGGACCGCGTCGAGCAGCGCGTCGTAAC
Organism: uncultured delta proteobacterium; assembly: GCA_963826085.1. Lineage (GTDB taxonomy): Bacteria > Myxococcota_A > Polyangia > Polyangiales > Polyangiaceae > CAWDXG01. The sequence goes on from CAWGVN010000001.1 coordinate 3,370,801, forward strand.
CCCCGCGCCTGCGGTACTGGAGCGTCGCGCCGTGCTCCAGGAGCAACTCGATCATCGCCGGATCGCCCGCGCCGAGTGCGAGCGAGAGAGCGGTATCGTCCGGCCCCATGCTGGCGGCATCGGCCAGCTCGCCGTCTCCGGCTCCCGCGAGCTCCTCGACGCCTGCGAAGAGCCGGCTTCCCTCCCGGCGTCGATCCGGATCGGCGCCGTGCTCGAGCAGCGCCTTGGCGATCTCCAGGCTCGCGCGTGGACCGGCGACCGCGTGCATCAGCGCCGTCCGGCCTGCGCCGTCGCAGGCGTCGATATCGAGGCCTTTCTGACGGCCCAGCAGGTTCTCCACGCCCGATAGATCCCCCCGGCGAACCCGGAGATGCAGCTCCCTGGTGGGCGTGGTCACGGCTCGCCCGTCACGGGCAGAATCAGGCGCGACGCGCCCAGACCGATCTCCCAGCGTACTCCGTCCGCAGCCGGCGGCGTGGTGAAGTGATCGACGTCGGCGGCGCCGAGCGAGAGGCGGATGCGATGTCCGGCGCGCAGGCGCATTCCCACAGGAACGAGCTCGATGACGTGGGCAATCCGCTGTCCCGGTGCTAGCTCACGGGCGTCCCTACGCAGAAAGCTCGCTTCGCGGTGCGGCAACGCGTTGCCGCTTTCCACCAGGCGCGTGCCGTGGATCATGCGCAGCGCGCCTTCGCTGACAAGCCGCGCTTGTCCGCCCGCAGTCACGTCTTCCAGGTAGACCACGATCGCGCCGTCATTCGCGCTTGAAGCCAGCGACAGCACCAGCAGCGGATGGCCCGCGACCACGAGGTCCCGATCGAGCGGCTCGCTCTCGTAGACCAGGTAGCCCTGCTCCGAACGTCCCTTGCCGTCCGCGTGCAGGTACGGGCAGAGCAGCGTGCGCCAGCGCGTGCGCTTGCCGGAGCCGACGGAGAGGTCCATGTCGGCCGTGTAGATCGCGTCGGCCCGGGCGGGCTCGCGCGCAAGCCGCCGTCCGGTTGCCAAGTGGAAGGTCTCGGCGCGCGTGCCCCGCGGAGGCCAGGTCTCGCTCTCGCGCCAGCGCCCCGTGCCCATCTCGAACCACCTGACACGCGGCAGCTCGCCCTCGGGCGCGTGCTCGGGCCACAGCTCGCGATCGAAAAAGCGCAGGAGCTCGGCGGCGTGGTCGAAGGCGGCGTGCCGGCCCGGAGCGTCGGGGTCCAGGTCGAGATGCCCGCCGTGGATCCAGGGCCCGACGAGCAGCCGGCTGTCGATGCCGCGGGCCGTGAGCTCCGCGTGGCGCGCCAGCGCCCCGCCGGCGTAGCCGCCGTCGAACCAGCCGCTGTAGGACAGCACTGCGACGTTCTCGAGTCGGTCGACGTAGCTGTGCGGGCTGAAGTGGTCGACGGTGTGGCCCGGCAAGGGCGCGCTCGGCGGCGAGTCGTCGCGGAACGTGGTTTCGACCGCGCCCTCGTGGACGTTGAAGTTCTTCGTGTGCGACGCCAGCGCCTCGGCGAGCAGGCGCGCCCCCGCGTCGTCGTCGACCGGCGCGACGCCGGCCAGGCCCCAGCTCATCACGCGGGACAGCGCAGTGCGGAGCCCTGGACGGTCGAGGCGGTTTGCCAGGCGCGGGTCGAGCATGCCATGGGCCTGGAGCATGTAGATGAGCGCGACCATCTCGCCGGGCGCGTTGCGATCGAGCGCCGCGTTGGCGCTCTCCCAGGCCTGCGTGAAGTAGGAGTTGTGCAGCCCGCCGGGGAACGCCACGTCGGCGTACGCGTCGAAGAGCGAAAAGCGCGGCGCGACCGCTCGCACGGCAGGATGCGCCGTGATCGCAAGGAATTCCGCGCTCGTCCCATCGTAGGACACGCCGGTCGAGCCCACCCGTCCGTTGGACCACGGCTGCTTGGTGATGAACCCGGCGATCTCCGCGCCGTCGGCCACCTCCCCGTCGAGCCACCAGGGACACGGCCGCTCGCCGAACGACGCGCCCGAGCCGCGCGCGTCCACGTCGATCCACGCGTAGCCCCGCGAGGTGAACAGCCGGCGCATCGAGGCGTTCATCGGGTCGAGCGTGTCTTCGCCGAGCAGCGGCTTGAGCGCCGGTTGAACCTGGAAGCGCCGGAAGTAGCGCGTCTGCCGGATCATCGCCGGTACGCGTTCGTCCGCCGCGAGCCCCCGCGGCAAGCAGATGTCCACCGCGATGCGCACGCCGTCGCGCATCTCGAGGTAGCGCGACGTGCGCTCGAAGCCGGGATAACGCGCGGGCCTCGCGCGCAGGTAATCGGCGTGGCCCGGATCGGCGTCGCGCGAGAGCTTCACGTGGCGCGGTATATCACCGTTCAAGTTGTGCCGTGGCGCGTGTGCAGGATGCGTGCCGAGCATCGCCCCGCGTTGTGGATAACCGGCTCCACCGCACAATTACAGCCACGGTTCGATCGGAGCTGATCTTCCTCAAGCCGACGCGGGTTTTTCCGCCCGCGACACTTGCACCCGCGGCTTCCGGGATCCTCAATGGACCGGGATCGAATCCGTGCGGCCGAGCCGCACGTGGGAAAGTGAGGGCGCATGGACGGTGGACTTGCGGAGGCCATCATCGATCACATCGGGGAAGCCGACCCGGAGCTGGCAAGCACGATCAGACGGGCCGGCGGCATCGTCGCGTATCACGAAGGCGAAACGTTACGCGTCGAAATCCCCCACGACGAAGTGGAGCTGATCGAGAGCCAGGATCACGGGCACGAACGCCTCCACGAAGGCTTCCGCGCCGCAGCGGCGGGCATGGGCCTGCCCTGGCGCTACGTGGAAATCTAGGCGCCCGGGCGCCGCGAGCGACACCGAGCGCTCTTGTGCCGGTGTCGCCCCGCTCTTGCTCTTCGCGGGCGGTTTTCGCGTCTAGCTCGCGCCGCCCAGCCAGGCGTCCGCGGTCATGACGTCGGCCTGTCTCGGAAACACCTTGCCCAGGAGGACTTCGTGCACCTCCGGGTCCATGTCGGCGCACAGATCCGACAGCACGGTGAGCCGGTAGTCCTTGTCGGACGCTTCGCGCAGCGTCGAGAGCACGACGCCGCTGGTCGCGATCCCGCACAGCACCAGGTGCACGCTGCCCGCGGCGCGCAGCACGACTTCCAGATCGCTGCCGCTGAACGCGCTCACCCGGCGCTTGGTCACCACGACATCCTCGCCCTCGGGCAAAATCACCGGACGGGGATCGGCGACCAGCTGGGCCCGCGCTTTCGAGAGCATGCTGAACACCTTGTTGTTCGAGCTGATCTCCGGCATTCCGGGCCGGAAGCCCACGACGACGTAGACCACGCGGATCCCGCGCCGGTGCGCCTCCGCCACGGCCCTGCCGAGCCGGGCCAGGTACTCGTCCTTGTCCGGCAGGCGATCCACGACGCCGGGTTGAACGTCCATCACCAACAGGGCGGTTTCTCTGTCCGTAGTCATGAGCCCTCCTCGCGTCAGCGCGGCAGGATGTTCAGCTCTGTCCTGAGCTCCTCGATCGGTCGATCGAAATCATCCCAGGGCTGCCAGTCGACGCACACGTCGCGCGTGACGAAAGTGCCGCGGACGAATGCGGCGAGCAAGAGGTCCGGGTCCATCACGAGCTTCTCGGCCTCGGTCACGGGCGTGATGGCGACGCCGAGCTGGAATTGCGCCAGGCCGAAGAGCAGGCCGAACATCGGGTCCTTCTTCATGGTGCCGGCCTGGAAGGCGGCGATCTGCGTCTCCTCCAGCGATGTGGTCTCGTAGCCTGCAAGCACGTGCAGGCAGTCGTGAAACACGATCGGCTCGGGCGCCGAGTCCTTCTCGCCAGGGAAGGAGAACTCGTGCGAGGTGACGAAGTCGTAGTAGCCGCGGCCCAGCGTGCCGGCGGGCTTCTGCTCGAGCGCGCGGTAGCGCGCCGCCAGTGCCGGATCCTCGCGGCCCATCACGCCCTTGGCGACCGTGACCAGGCCGCGCAGGCCGCGGCGCTTGACGAAGTCTTTCATGCGCTGCCCCAAAAACGAGCGCCGGAGCACGTCCATGCGGAAGCGCAGCATCTGCTGGTCGACGAGTCGCTGCGCTTCCTTGATGCCGTCGCTCTTCAAGCCCATCGCCTTGGCGTAAGCCTGCAGGAGTTCCGTCTCCGCAGCGCTCGCTTCGCCGTCGATCAGCGACACGATGATCGCTCCGCCGAGTACGCGCTCGCCGAACTCGGGCGGGATGGCCTTCGCGAGCTCTTCGGGCGTGATCGGCTCGAGCTCGTCGAGGTCGAAGTCGGTCTGGAGCAGGTGCTTCTGGGCCGCGTTCATCAGGTCGCGTTCCAGCTCCTGGAACACGCCGTCGGCCGCGGCGACCATCTTGATGCCGCGCAGCCCGGCGCGCGCGACGTCCTGCGGGGGAACGGGAAGTTGCATGGGGCCGGAAGCTGTCACTGTCGCGACGGCGCTACAAGTGGCAGGCGCTGCGCGACGCCGCGCTCGGTGAGAAGGATTTGCGCGATCGCGCGCTTCGCCCCGCGCGAAAGGCCCGGCACGCCCAATGCTTCGATCCAGAAGGCGGGCCATGCTCGAAACAGCCAGGGCGCTCCTCGCCAATCCGGTCGTTGCAAAGTCGGTCGGCCTCGTTGTCGCGATCGCCATTGTCATCGCCCTCGCGCGGCTGGTGCGGCGCGCCATCGAGAAGCGAGTGGAAGAGGCCACGGCGCGCTACCGCCTGCGGCGGGTCACGTCGACGTTGGCCTACTTCCTCGTGATCGTGCTGGTACTGGTCACGTTCAGCGAGAAGCTGGCCGGGTTCACAGTGGCCCTGGGCGTGGCGGGCGCGGGGATCGCCTTTGCCCTGCAGGAAGTGATCGCCAGCGCGGCCGGCTGGATCGCCATCTCCGTGGGTCGCTTCTACGCGCCGGGCGATCGCGTGCAGGTGGGCGGCATCACCGGTGACGTGATCGACATCGGCATCCTGCGCACGACGCTCATGGAGGTTGGCGCGTGGGTGTCGAGCGACCTGTACAACGGCCGCATCGTTCGCGTCGCCAACAGCTCGGTCTTCAAGGACCCGGTTTTCAACTACTCGGCAGACTTCCGTTTCCTGTGGGACGAGATCGTGCTGCCGATACGCTACGGCTCCGACTGGGAGTACGCGCGCAAAGTGCTGACGGACGTGGTCGACGAGATCTGCGGTCAGTACGCGGATGAATCCCGCGAGGACTGGGCGCGTGCGCGGGAGCGCTACCGACTCGAAGACCAGGACATCGCCCCGATGGTCACCCTGGCCGGCACCGACAACTGGATCGAGTTCACCACGCGCTACATCGTGAGCTACCGGCAGCGGCGGCGCGTGAAGGACAGGCTCTTCACCCGCATCCTGGAAGAAATCGACAAGTCCGGCGGCAGGATCCGGCTGGCCTCGACCACCATGGAAATCACCAACGTCCCGGCGCTGGACGTGACGCTGCCCGGCGGAAAGGCCAGCGTCGGCTGGCGCTACGTGCGCTGAGCCGCGGCGCGCAAGACAGCCGTGTCAGCTCGTGCGCGCGTCGGGCAACGTCCAGAGCGCGCACAGCGCGGGGCGCTCCGGATCGTAGAGCACGACCACGCTCTCGCCGACGTTCACGGCGGGCTTGTCGCCCCAGTAGGTCTCGGTGCCGCGCGTCGCGCCGCCCTTCGAACGTCCAGAACGTGTAGTCGACCCGCCATGGAGATCGACCGTTGACGCGAACGGCGAGATCGTGCCGCACGTCGACGACCTCTCCGCTGGCCTCGAGCCCATCGCAAAACACGCGCATTCCGGCGCGCCTGCGCGCCGAGAGTCGACCCGGTGAGCGACGGGTGCAGCGACAAGCTCGGCGACGTCGCGTCCCACGGTCCCGGGCGGATCGACCGCCGGCGTGCTACGCCCAATCGCGTGAACCACCTGGGGTGGCTTGGCTTGGCAGCTATCGCTATTGGCTGCGCTTCGCACGGCGCCAGCGGCGGCGCGTCGCCCGGGAAGGACGCTGCGCCGTCCGACGCTCCCGTGACGACCGATGCCGGGCCGCCGGACGTCACGACCGACGCCGCGTCGCCGGATGCAGGCGCGGACGGCGCGCTGGCGCTCGACTCCGGCGTGCTCGTCAGCGCGCAGGGAAAGCCGTCGGACTATTCCTGCGCCGGCGCGGTCGATGCGGGCGCGCCCGAGCCGGCGGCCCCTCACCCGTTCCATGTCGCCTCGCTCCGCTTCAAGCTGGCGTCGGGAACCAACCTCGCGTTGGTCGACTCGACGGGCGCTCAACAAGGCGCGGCCGTCGCCACCGACTCCGCGGGCAACGCGACGCTCACCGTCGCCGGCAACAGCCTCGTGTCCTGGGAGGTTTCGGGTCAGGGCTGCCCCGACACGTGCGTCCCCACCTACCAGTTCGATTCACTGACCCACTCGCAAGCCGAGGTGGGCGCGGGCGCCGTCGAACAAGCCCTCGGCTGGGACATCGACGACTTCGTCGGCGCCATCTCCCGACTTCGCGGCAACGTCACCCAGGGACTGGCGATCGGCACCGTCGAGGACTGCGCGGGACAGGCCGTCGCGAACGCCCACATCACGGCCACGGCAGACGGCCAGAGCGTCCCGGCGTGCGTCTCCTCGGGGACGCAGCCGGTTCCGTGTCTCGTCTACGTGTTCCTGACGGGCGACTTCTTTTTCCCCATGACCGCCACCGGATCGATCGGACAATTCGCGGTTCTGGGCAAGCCGGGCAGCGTCGTCACCGCCAAGGCGACCGGCGTGCAAGCCGGCAGCACGCAGCCCATCCCGCTAGGCTCGATGACGGTGCCGCTGTTCCAGGAAAGCGTGTCGCTCGGAACAATCCGGCCACGTTGACGCGCGCGCTGCGACTTGACAGCCCGCCGCCGATACGTATCTTTCATCGCTCCAATGATTTTCGGTTTCCCGGCATCGCGCTTCTTTCTGGACGGGCTCTCGTCGAGCTCGCGTCTGGATTCGTACGCGTTGATGCCGGAGTACGGCGCCTGACAGGCGCCTGACCGAGCCTTCCGAGGCCCCTCCGGCACGAATGCCTGGAGGGGCTTTTTCGTGCCGGTTTTCTGCTGTTTCCGGGGCCTCGCGGCAAGCGTCGGGACAATGGTTGTCCCGAGGAGGAAGAAGAAAGCGAGACCCATCATGTTCACGAAAGTACACGTCAACGTCGGCACCATCGGGCACGTGGATCACGGCAAGACCACGCTGACCGCCGCTCTGTCGCGCGTGAGCGCGAACCTGTTCGGCGGCGCGGCGAAGGACTACGCCGAGATCGACGCGGCGCCCGAGGAGCGCGCGCGCGGCATCACCATCAACACGGCCCACGTGGAGTACCAGTCGGCGGGGCGGCACTACGCCCACATCGACTGTCCGGGTCATGCCGACTACGTGAAGAACATGATCACGGGCGCGTCGCAGATGGACGGCGCCATCCTGCTCGTCGACGGCTCCGAGGGCGCCGGTGAGCAGACGCGCGAGCACGTGCGGCTCGCACGGCAGATAGGCGTCGGGCATCTGGTGGTGTTCATCAACAAGGTGGACATCGCCGATCCGGAGCTCGTCGACCTGGTCGAGCTCGAAGTGCGCGAGCTCACCGCGGCCGCGGGCTACGGAGACGCGCGCGGCGTGCGCGGCTCCGCGCTCCGGGCGCTCGAAGCGGCCCGTGGTGGCGCCAGCGACGGCGACGCCGCGTGCATCCTCGAGCTGCTCGAGGCCATGGACGCGGGCATTGCCGAGCCGGTGCGCGACCTCGACGCGCCGTTCCTGATGCCGGTGGAGGGTGTCTGCACCATCCCCGGCCGCGGGACGGTCGTCACGGGGCGCGTCGCGCGCGGCGTGCTCGATCCGCTCGCGCAGGTCGAGATCGTCGGCGGGGATGCCAGCCCGGAGCCGGTCGTGGTGACCTCCATCCAGGAGTTCCACCGCGACGTGCCGCGCGCTCTCGCGGGCCACAACGTGGGGCTCTTGCTCCGCGGCGTGGGTCGCGGCGAGGTCGTGCGCGGCCAGGTGCTCGTCCAGCCGGGCTCGCTCGCGGCACATCGCCGCGCGCGGGCCGAGGTCGTGCTGCTCGCCAGTAGCGAGGGCGGCCGGCGCACGCCGTGCCGTTCCGGCTACATGCCGCAGCTGTACTTCGGGACGACCGACGTTCCGGGTCGGCTGCTCTGCGGCGAGTCCGGGCTCGCACCGGGCGAGCGTGCCGAGGTCGAGCTGGAGCTCGGCCGCGCCGTCGCCTTCGAGGTCGGCATGCGCTTCGCCATGCGCGAAGGCGGCCGCACCGTAGGCGCCGGCATCGTCACGCGCGTCCTGTAGTCACGGCGGGCGGCGTCGTTCTCCGGAGCGGCGCCGCCCGGGACGCAACTACTTCGCGGTGCTGTCCGTCGCTACCGCGGACTCATCGGCGCCGGCGCGGCACCGATCGCGTGCCGGAAAAATGCTATGTATACAAAGTATTTTCCACGGCCGCGCAACGGGTCGCGACCGCGCGCTGCAGCCCGTAGGCGCCTGTTGCGCGGCGATGCCCGTTGGCCGGTCCGCTTCGCCCTTCACCCGCTGAGCGGGCACCTCGCCTTCGCGGCGAGTGTCAGTGACAGGTGCCGTCGCCGTAGCATGCACCGCTGCAGCAGGTGTCGACGATGGCGCCGCCCTTGGTGGTGCCCGCGGTGCAGCTGGTGTTCCGGCAGGTGCAGACCCCGTTGACGCAGTTGTTGTTGCAGCAGTCCGAGGCGCTCTGGCACGGCGAGCCGTCGTAGCCGCAGTGGCATTGCCCGAAGTTGCACCAGCCGGAGCAGCAGTTCTCGTCGCCGGTGCAGGTGTTGTTGTTCACCGCCAGGCAGGCGCACTTGCCGTTGGCGCAGTCGTTGGACTGGCAGTCGGCCGGGTTCTTGCACTGCCCGCCGAGGGCCGCCTTGGCGCACTGGCCGGTGGACAGGTTGCAGCTGCCGCTGCAGCACTGGGCGTCCACCGAGCAGGAACCGCCCGCGCCCTTGCACGCGCAGACGCCGTTGGTGCAGGTCCCGCACACCTTGCCGCAGCTGGAGCAGTTGTACGGATCGCTGGAGAGGTCGGCGCAGCTCGAGCCGCACAAGGTCTGCCCCGCGGGGCACTTGCACACGCCGTTCACGCAGCTCTGGCTGCTGTGACAGACCGCGCCCCCGGCGCCCGCGCAACCCCCGCAGTTGTTGTGGTCGGTCTTGGTGTCGACGCAGGCGGAGCCGCACATCACCGTGCCGCCGGTGCACTCGGTCGCGCACTTGCCCGAGCTGCACACCGCCTTCATGTTCGCGCCCGAGGGAGTGGGGCACTGGTACCCGCAGCTCCCGCAGTTGTTCGCGTCGTTGTCCAGATTGAAGCAGCCCTTCGGGCACACGGTGCACGGACCGCCGCCCGAGCCACCGCTCCCGCTGGAGCCGCCGCTCGCACCCGATCCGCCGTTGCCGCTGGAGCCGCCGCTGCTGGAGCCCCCGTTGCCGCTGGAGCCGCCGCTCGCACCGGACCCGCCGCTGCTGGAGCCGCCGCTCGCGCTGGACCCGCCTGTTCCGGTACATCCCGCGTCCGTGCAGGGAAGGCTGCCGCGCCCGCCCGAGCTACAAGCGACCACGACGACGCTGGCCGCGAGAGCCAGAAGCTGGAAGACACGTTTCATGCTGTACACCTCGGGTTCTCCCCTCTTACGGACGCAGCGCTCCAACCCTTCCCCGTCGTCCGCTCCCAGCCGCTGTGGTATTTCTGGCTCGAGAATCAATGACCGGGGGCAAGCTCGTTCTGGTGGGAGTGGCGCTGCTGGCGACCGCGGCGGTCGGTGCGTGTTCGAGCACCACCGGTTCCAGGAGCAGGGGAGCGACCGGCGGCGCGAGCGCATCCGGCGGTATGGGCGCGACCGCCGGCGCGGGCGGCTCGAGCGCCGGCGCGGGCGGCTCGGGTGCAGGCGCGGGTGGGACCAACGGCGGCATCCCCACCTGCACGGACGGCAAAGCGGACGGCAACGAGACGGACGTGGACTGCGGCGGCACGTGCCCTACGAAGTGCGCCGACGGCCAGAACTGCAACCTGTCGAGCGACTGCGTCAGCGGCCTGTGCACGGTTCTGGGCTGCTCCACGCCTTCGTGCACCGACGGCTTTGCCAACGGTACGGAGACCGACGTCGACTGCGGCGGAGGCAAGTGCCCGGCATGCGGCAGCGGCAAGGCCTGCAAGGTCGACGCCGATTGCAGCAGCGGTCACTGCAACGCGCTCAAGTGCGTCTCCGGCTCCTGCTCGGATGGGACCCAGAACAACCAGGAGACCGACGTCGATTGCGGCGGCACGACCTGCGCCTGGTGCAAGGACGGTCAGAAGTGCAAGGTCGCGGGCGACTGCTGGAGCCGCGTCTGTTCCGGCGGGATGTGCAAGCCTGCCACCTGTTCCGACGGCGTCATGAACGGCTTCGAGAGCGACATCGATTGCGGCTTCGGCTGTCCGCTCTGCCCCGCCGGCAAGGGCTGTGACTTCAGCGGGGATTGCCAGAGCGCCGTGTGCGTGGGCGCAAAGTGCCAAGCGCCGAGCTGCAACGACGGCGTCCTGAACGGCAACGAGACCGGCGTGGATTGCGGCGGCAGCTGCCAGCCGTGCGTCACGTGTACGAACACTGCCACGCTCTCATGGGCCGCCCCGTTCACGAATTCGGACGGAAGCTGTCTGACCGATCTCGCCGGCTACAAAGCCTACTGGGGCACCTCGTCCGGCAACTACACGAACAACAAGACGCTGCCCCTCGGAGATCCGGATCTGGCCTGCGTCGCAGCCGGACCCGTCGGCCAGTGCGGCCCCGCGATGACCTGCAAGACCACCCTCACCAACCTGCCGAACGCGACGTACTACTTCGCAGTGACCGCGTACAACAGCACGGGCGTCGAGAGCACCTACTCGAACGAAGCGTCCAAGACGATCAACTGTCCGTAAACCAGCCCCGCCGAACGTGCGCCAGGGATGCTCCCCCGCACAGCGCGACGTTCGAGCGCCCGTCCGTGCTCGCTGCGCTGCGCGCGGGCGGGTCCCTCGAGCGCATGCTCGCCCGGCCAGCGCAACGCGCGCATAGCTACTAGCCGGGCTGCGCGTGCGCGAGAGGTCCCAACGGCACGGCGGCGCGTTGGCGGAACTGGTGTAGCCCAGGTGCGCGAGCGCTCTCACGAAGGCGTCGGCGCGTCGGCGCTCGTCGCTCGTCGCTGGGGCGCTCGGCGCTCGTCGCTCGTCGCTGGGGCGCTCGTCGCTCGTCGCTGGGGCGCTCGTCGCTCGTCGCTCGTCGCTGGGGCGCTGCGGCGCTCGTCGCTCGTCGCTGGGGCGCTCGTCGCTCGTCGCTGGGGCGCTCGTCGCTCGTCGCTGGGGCGCTCGTCGCTCGTCGCTGGGGCGCTCGTCGCTGCGGCGCGCTCAGCCGCCGGGCGGCGGCGTGCGCGCGTGCATGAACGTGCGCCCGAAGTCGCCCTCCGCCGCCAGCGCATTGTGCGCGCGGCAGCGCAGCCGGAGGTTGTCCGCCGTCGCCGCCCCACCGCGCGCGAACGGCACGTTGTGATGCAGCTCGAGCAGCGCCGTCTCGCGACAGCGCTGCCCCCGCTCGTCGACGTACGTGCAGCGCGCGCCATCGCGCTCGCGCACAGCCCGGCGCACCGCCGCCGGAATGCCGCGCCGGCGCGGGGCGTCGGCGCCGCGCGGCCGCGAAGCGGCGTCGTTGTCCGCACCGCGCCGGCGCGGGTCCTTGTCGGCGCGCCGCGGCGATTCCGCGGTGTTGTCCGCGCCGCGCCGGCGCGGGTTGTCGTCACCGCTCGACTTCGCCGCCGCCTTGTCGCCGCCGCGCCGGCGCGGGTCTTCGATGTCGTCGCTGCCGCGCCGCCGCGGCTGGTCCGTCGCCGCGTACTTCTTCTTCTCCAGCGCCGCGACCAGCTCGCGCAGCGCGCGCAGGTTCACTTCCGCGATCGAGCGGTCCGGCACCGCATGCGAAAGCAGATCGCAGGCCCGCTCCAGCAGCTCGACGTACTCCTGCGAGGCGGTGAACTGCACCTTGTAGCGCTGCGCGCCCCGCGCCGGCGCGACACCCCCGCTCGCCAAGTCGTTGTCCGCGCCGTCGCCCCGCACCGGGGCATCGCTGCTCGAAGTGTTGTCGCCTCGCGCCGGCGCGTCGCGACCCTCTGCCTTGTCCGCGCCGCCCTCGATCCAATCCCCCGGCCGCTCCCCCGGCGGAAGCTCCCGCACCGGATTGAACGACGCCGCAAACTCCGCCCACGCGGGCGCACGCGGCGTAGCGACCAGCTCCGGTCCCAGCGGCTCGACCCGCGCCGGCACATCCGGCAGCGGATCCAGCTCGCGCACCAGCTTCGCGATCTCGCGCTTGGTCCGGAACCGCGCCCGCGCCAGCACCTCGCCCGAGTTCTCCTCCGTCAGGTGCGGCCCCAGCATCAACAATCCCGTCAGGTGCAGCTCCCCCGCCGCGACCGCGTCGCAGAGCGCCGGAAAGCGCCGGCACAGCCGCGCCGCCTTCGCCCGGCGGAACGCCGCGTCCTCCGACAAGCGCAGCTCGTAGATGCAATACGTGTACAGGCTCGAGCAAGCCCGCGCCCGGTGGATCCCCCGCGCCTCCACCTCCGCCAGATGCGCGAGCAGCGCCGCCAGCGTGCAGTTCGCCGCCGCCACCAGCCTCCGCGTGCCCGCGAGCAGCGCGTCGTCAGAGAGCGCCGCGAGATCGTAGCGACCAGTATCCACGTTCGTGATCAGTGCATTCATGGACGCACCCTACACCCCGTTCCAGAGGCCTCACTGCAGCGACGCAGGCGCGTTTTCGCGCGACGGATCGATCGATTTCGCATCCTGCGCGCAAGAGCGCATCAGCGCGCGTTCTTACGCAAGCAATCGCGCTTTTCGATCAAACCCGCGCGATCAAAACCCGATGCTCCGGAAAACCTGTCAAACACAAAATCGAAATTCGACATGCCTCCGGCGAGGGTTCCGCGGCCGCGTCACCTTGCGCAATCGCCGCGCCAGCGCGGGCCATCACAATCGCCGCGCCAGCGCGGGTCCGCGCGTCGCGACACGCAGACGGCGGTTGCACTCGTTGACCGCCACCTGGCTTGCCTGCGACAATTCCGTTCTATGGGGAGGTTGTTCAGCGTGTCGGGGCTTGTCGCCGTTGCCTGCGTGACGGCTTGTGCGCCAACCCCTGAGTACCCCAGGTGCGCGAGCGCCTTGACGCACTCCGCGCCGGAGATGACGGGCAGCGCCGGCACCGCGCCTAGCCCGCGCTCACCTGGACGTCGACGACCTCGTACTCGCCGGGCAGCTTCCAGCCTTCTTCGGCCTGCGTCTCGAGGCAGAGCTGGATCGCTTCCTTGATGTTGGCGAGGGCTTCGTCGCGCGTATGGCCTTGACTGATGCAGCCCGGAATTACCGGGCATTCCGCGACAATCCAGCCGTCCCGCCAGGCACGAGCACCACGGGAAAATCACGAGTCGCCATGCGGGGAAGCGTACTGCTTCCAGTCTGGGCTTGCCAGCGGGTTCGACGCAGGTCGCCTGTGCGCTTGCGCCTCTTCACGCCACCCGCGCCCAAGCAACAAACTCCCCCGGCGCAATCCCCGCCAGCCGCAAGATGGACCGCAACGTCCCGCGCGGCACCGTGTCATGCAGCGGCACCGTGACGGGCTCGCGCCCTGGACAATGCATTCGCACGTGGCTCCCGCGTTGGCGGCGCTTTCTGTAGCCCACTCGGGTCAGCGCCTTCACGCACTCGGCGCCGGAGAGGACGGTCATGCCGCCGCCTCGCCGCGGTCGTCGCGGCCGTCGCGGCCGTCGTCGCGGCCGTCGTCGCCGCCCGCGCTGTCGCCGCGCTCTCCCCACGCCGCCCGCGCGCGCTTCAACTCGCCGCGAGTCATCGGCCCGCGCATCCACGACATGGCCCAGCGCGGCTGCAGAAAGCGTATGGCGCCGCCGTCGTGCACGTCGCGCATCACGAACCACCTCGGCGCGAGCCGCTGCACGAGATCGTCCAGCTCGCGCGCCGGCGCGCCGCTCTGGGCCATGCCTTCGATCACGCGCGCGCGGTCCGCGTTCGTTTGAAGGCGACCCAGACACCAGACCCCGGCATTCCCAAGGGCGCGGTAGTCGAGGTCCATGGGGTTCTGCGTTGCCAACACCACGCCGACCCCAAAAGCCCTGGCCTGCTTCATCAGCGAAACGAGCGGTCGTTTCGTAGGCGGGTTGGCGGGATAGGGCGGGAGGAAGCCGTAGACCTCGTCGAAGAGCACGAGCGCGCGCAGGCGCTGGCTGCCGGACAGGCCGCGCGTCCAGGCGAGCAGCTCCTCGAAGATCACGCCCAGCACGAGCGCGCGCTCCTCGTCGTCGAGGTGCGCCACGCTCACGATGGTCGCCCCGGACCGGCTGCCCCTGTCGGCCAGGGAGACACACTCTCGGCCACCGTGGACGAATTGGCCGATAGAATCGGCCAAGATTTCATGGGCTTATGCGCGAAGCTCTCGCAGGCTATCGGCCACCGTCGTCATCCTGGCCGATAGGCGCCACCGGATGGTACCGACGCCAGCGCGTCTTGCCTTCGGCGGAGATCTCCCCGCGGTCGACCAACGCTCGCAGCGCCCGGCGGAAGGTCCGATCCGGAATCTCTGCGCCGATCCGGCTGTGGATCTCCGACGCCGACGACGCCGGGTACCTATCTATGTCTTCCACGATGAGAGCCTCGAGCCGATGCGGCTCGATCCGCCTTAGCGTCGTCGAACTGTCCAACCCGGCGCGGCGAAGCAGAGCCGGATCGACGAAGTAGCGAGTGGCCCGCGTGCGGCCGGTGCGTTCGACCAAACCGAGGTCGACGAGCCGTGAGATCCACGGGCTTGAGGAAGCCGGTTCGGATAGCTCCAGTGCGCGCGCCAGTTCCGCAGCGGACATGCCTTCGGACTGACCGAGCAAACCAAGCGCGATGCGCTCTCGCTGTGTGAGCTGGTGACGTTCGTCGGCGCCGGTCTGAAGTCTGCCGCCCTCCCGGTCACCTTGCGCAGAGACTTGTACTCGACCCGCTGCCCCTCGGCCGCCAGAGCGCCGGGTTCAGCGGCGCCGCTTCGGTCGCCAGTCTCGCTCGTCATCGCGCCAGGGCATTGTCAGCGCGAAACCAACCCCCAACAACCCCTGTCGCAGCTCGATACCGGTTGCCAGGCAACGCAACCCGTCGGTCAGCCTTCACGCCGCCATCCCGCCCTTCACGCGCGCCCAAGCGACGAGCTCCCCCGTCGCAACCCCCGCCAGCCGCAATATGGACCGCAACGTCCCCCGCGGCACCGTGTCATGCAGCGGCACGGTGACGGGCTCGCGCCCTGGGCAGTGCATGCGCACGTGGCTGCCGCGTTGGCGGAGCTTGGTGTAGCCCACTCGGCGCAGGGCCTTCACGCACTCGGCGCCGGAGAGGACGGTCACGCCGCCTCGCCGCCGCCGTCGCTCTCGTCGCGGCCGTCGTCGCGGCCGTCGCTCTCGTCGCGGCCGTCGCCGCGGCCGTCGCTGCCCGCGCTGTCGCCGCGTTGCGTCCAGCTCGCCCGCGCGCGCTTCAACTCGCCGCGAGTCATCGGCCCGCGCATCCACGACATGGCCCAGCGCGGCTGCAGAAAGCGTATCGCCCCGCCGTCATGCACATCGCGCATCACGAACCACCTCGGCGCCAGCCGCTGCACGAGATCGTCGAGCTCGCGCGCCGGCGCGCCGCTCTGGGCCATGCCTTCGATCACGCGCGCGCGGTCGGCGTTGGTCTGCAGTCGGCCGAGACACCAGACGCCGGCGTTGCCCAGAGCGCGGTAGTCGAGATCCATGGGGTTCTGCGTTGCCAACACCACGCCAACCCCGAAGGCGCGCGCCTGCTTCATCAGGGAAACGATCGGCTTCTTGGTGGGCGGGCTTTGGGGATAGGGCGGGAGGAAGCCGTAGACCTCGTCGAAGAGCACGAGCGCGCGCAGGCGCTGGCTGCCGGACAGGCCGCGCGTCCAGGCGAGCAGCTCCTCGAAGATCACGCCGAGCACGAGCGCGCGCTCCTCGTCGTCGAGGTGCGCGACGCTGACGATGGTCGCGGGCGTGCGGCCGTCGGCGGTGGGCGAGAGCCAGCCCTGCACGTCGATGCCTGCGCCGCTCCGCCAGCTCTCGAAGCTCGGCGACGCGATCAGCCCGTTCAGCGCCGCCGCCAGCGCGGCGCGATCCTTCTTCGACATGAAAGCGTTCACGCCGAGCGCGCCGATGCGATCGATCGGCGGCTTCAAGAGATCGCCCACCAGATCCTCGAGCAGCGCGTCGCCCCCCGCGCGCAGCCGCCGCTCCGCCAGCACGCTCAGCATCACGTGATCGCGACTCCGCGCCGGATCGGCATCGCGCCCGAGCAGGCGCAGCACCAGGCTCACCGCCGCCGCCAGCGCCGCGCGCGCCGCCTCCGGATCGCTGTCCCAGCGCGGCGAGCGCCGCTCCAGCGACGACAGCACGTGCAGCGGCTCGCCCGCGCTCGACCCCGGCGTGATCACCCGCACCGCCGTCGAGTCGCAGAGCGCCCGCAAGTCCTTCTCGCCGATGCCCCACGCGCGCAGGGCCTTTTCCCGCTCGCCCGCCACGGCCGCCGCCACCTCCGCCGGCGCCCGCTCGTCGCCCGGCTCCGTGATCGCCTCCGCCCACGGCTCGATCCATTCCGCGTCGAACGACGGAAACGCGAGCAGGAGGTCGGGCAGATCCCCCTTCACGTCGATCATCAACACGGGCACCCGCGAGCGCAGCGCCTCCTCCGCCGTCACCAGCACCAGCCCCGTCTTCCCGCTGCCCGTCATCCCCACGATCACCCCATGCGTGACCAGATGATGCGCCGGCAGCGCCAGCCGCACCGACGGACCCGAGCCGTCGAGAGGCACCGTGTTGCCCAGATACAGCGATCGCGTGCGCCCCACGGTAACCTCCTCGACGACTCGTTTCCTGATGGCTCGGGTTTCGGTTTGTTCGATTTTCTTATTGTTTGTCTGTCCGGCGTGGAACCGCTCATCGCGATCCCCCTAGCTCGCCAGAGGTGAACCTCCCGGCATTCCCGGCGCGGTGGCGACGGGAGCGTTGTTGGCGCCGTTGGTCGGCGCAGCCGGAGCCGTGGGGGCGGTGTCCGTCGTGGCGTCGGCCTTGGTGGCCTTGCCGCGACCGCCGCGACCGGCGTAGAGCGACGGAGCGATCGTGTCCGCGTCGCCCTGCTTCCAGCGCAGGAACGTCACGGCGCGCCGCACCTCGTCGTACGCGCGCATCATCAGCGTGAACGCCTGATCGCGCACGCGCGCCACGTCCTGCACCATCGCGGGACCCTGCTCGCGCAGGCCCGCCGCCACGACGAGCTTCTCGCCCACGTCCTTGGCGTGCTCGATCTCGGCCTGGGTGAGCGCGGTCTTGCCCTCGATCGTCGGCCACACCTCGTGCATCAGGTTCGCCCAGTCGATGAGCTCGAAGGCCACGTTCTTGAAGCCCGTGAGCCCCTTGAACGCCGACAGCCGCGCCGGATCGATGATCCCGCGCGTCGCCAGCGCGCTCGCATCCGAGCGCAGCACCTCGCGCTCGCGCATCGCCGCCTCGTACAGATCCTGCAGATCCGACTCCGGCCCCATCGCGATGGCGTAACGCGAGTTCGCCTCGCCCGCCGCCCGCGCATAGTCGCCGAGCCCATCGACCAGCTTCTGATCGATCTGCGGCAGCTTCGCGATCTCCGGACGCAGCGCCACGATCTCCGGCAGCGCCCCGAGAATCGTCGTCACCGACCCGTTGATGCTCACATTGTGCTCGGCCAGCTCCGCATCCGGCACAGCGCGGATCTCGCCGATCACCTTGTTGTACGACTCTGCAAACGCCGACTTGTCCGCGGCGCCCTTCTCGTTCTTCGTAGACATCGTTCTCCTCCCGTAGGTGGACATTCCTGGAGCGGAATTGCCCCAGGTGACGCACTGGTCGGGCGGGAGAGGGGCGGGTTGCGGGAAAACGACATGGGGGCAGCTGGCTGCCTCGAAATGCTCGAAGCGAGTGTCGGAGGGCAGCTAGTTGCCCCGGAATGCTCGAATCGAGCGTCGGAGGGCACCTGGCTGCTTTGGGATGCTCGAATCGAGCGCCGGAGAGCAGTTGGCTGCCTCAGGATGCTCGGAGCGAGGGTTCCGAAACAGCTGGCTGCTTTGGGGTGCTCGAATCGAGCGTTGGATGGGGGACTGGCTGCCTCGGAATGCTCGAATCGAGCAAACAGAGATGGTGGAGCTGCAAGAGCTGCTTCTTCAGGAAACCGGCACCCGGTGGTCTATAGTAGGCAACATGCCTGATGAGTCTGAGCGAAAGTCCTCGCCAACATGCGACAAGACCTGCTTTGTCGTCTCACCAATAGGTGCAGAGAAGTCAGACATTCGGCGTCGAGCCGATCAGGTCTTGAAGTACATTATTCGGCCGGTCGCGCGAGCTGAACCCTTCGGCTATCATGTTGTGCGAGCCGATGACATCGCTGATCCCGGACTGATCACAAGCCAGGTCTTCAGGCACTTACTAGAGGACCAACTGGTCGTTGCGGACCTGACCGGCCACAACCCGAACGTGTTCTATGAGCTCGCCATTCGACACGCCGTGGCGAAACCCGTCGTTCAGATGATCGCGACCGGACAGGCTCTACCCTTCAACGTCAATGCAAGTCGAACCATACTCTTCGACATCAACGATCTCGACAGCGTCGAGAACGCAAAGCAGGAACTTCGAAAGCAGATCGCCGCGACAGAGGCCAGCGACTTTCGCACGGACTCGCCTTTGGGACATGCCCTCCAAGTGTCCCAACTCGAAGGCGACGCGGATCCGCAGGTGCGCGCGGCTGGTGCCATTCTGGATCGCCTAGACCTGATCGAGAGCCGCATTCACCGGATGACCATGCAGCTTCCTTTTCTCTACGATAGTGTGGACATACTCACTCCTGCCAGGTCGTCGCGACGGCAGCGTTCGCGTGTGGCCTCATCGCTCTATCCCAGAGCCAAGCCGCAGTCTCTTGTCCGCATCGCTACCAGGGAACGCCTCCGTCATCTCGACGGCGCAGCCCTCGAATTGGGGCCATTCGTTCTTGAACTATGCGAGCGTCTCGGTGCTGAAGGCTTCGACTGGGAGGCATCGCACCCGGAGGTGATCCGAGGCATTGTGGAAGGCGTTCTAGCGAAACAGGACGCACCGAAGACTGCTTGAGCCCACCGTCCACAGCCGCTCACGTCCTGTGCCAAGAAGCCCTACGCACCTCGAAATCTACGAGCCTCAGGCGCTTCGAATCGACATCTCCACGGCGTGGAGCGGACGCCTCGGCGTTCGCCGGGCTACTTATCGTCGGAGGGACGCGGAACGAACTCGCTCCACAACGCCAACCAGGCAGCGACCATCTTCTCGGTTGGTTTCGACAACCCATGGGAAAATACCAGATTGCCGTGGTGCTCGTTGTCTGGAGTCCTGTCGCGCTCGCACTCTACGGCTGCAGATCCTACTTTGGCGTTCACTGCGTCAACCCCGCGCCGCTCAAGCCGCGCCAACCCGTGGGCCGTTTGCGCTCGGTTCCTGAATGTATGCGCTCGAACGTTCGCGTTATCCTCCCAGCTTACGGACACTTCTCTTCCCCCGTCAGGGCGTTTCTCAGCTGTGCGGGGATCGGGAATGAACGCCGCAGTATCGACCTTGTTCTCCGCAGTAATCCACGCCGACTTTCGCAGGCCACGTAGGCAGGCGGTGGGAAGATCGCCGCGCCGCGCTGGCGCCGTAGAGCGTGCCGTCGCAGCACCGGCCGGTTCCGCGCTCGGCTTGCTCCCCGCTCCTACTTCCGCGTCATCGCCGCTACTAGGCGAACCAGTTCGAGCTGATCGAGCGAGCCGGCTTCGAAGCGCTGCGATGAGGCGTTTGAGAGCACGAAATACCATCCCGAGTCCTTCACCTCCGGCTCGATGGTGAATCCAAGGCGGCGGTCCTCGAGCGTCCACTCGACCAGAACTGAACCGTCGTCGGCCTCCATGGCCCTCAATGTCGGCACCGCGTGCACACTCGGCTCCTCGGCGAGGACTGCGGCAAGGAAACCGCCAACCAGATCCTCCGCGATTCGAAGACGTTGTCCGCCGAGGAGTCGTCGCAGTTGAGCGATCGCGCCACAGGTCAAGGCGTGCCGTTCTGCCGCGGATGGTTGTCGCGTGGCTGGGGCGAAGTAGGTCTGCATCGCGCTAGACCAAGCGTCGAACAAAGCCTGTCCGTCGCGGCTCGCCGACGCGTCCGGAGAGTCGTACGCGAGCGACGGAACGAGTTGAAGCGCAGATTGCGTCATCGGAAGAGCTCCAGTGCCTTTTCTGTCACGCTGCCGAAGAACACTCGGTTCTTCACGTCTCTCAGAGCCTCGAGCGCCGCCCAGACCGCATCGTGGTCGAGTCCAAAATCGTGGGCCTTAAAAACATCGATGTCGAGGATAACCGGAACGACCGCGTCGGTAACTGCTTTCTCGTCGATGGCTTCGGTAACCACTACCATTCCCGCTTCGTCGGGAGCGACGAGGCGCATGTACAACCCCGATAGTTGCGGGGCAACGCCCTTCCCGGTGTTCGGAAACGTGTTGAGGTAGTCTTGGAAGACCACGGGCTGCGGCAGTTCCATTCGGTTGATGTAGCGGAGCGCTGCTCGAGTAATGCGTTGTGGTTCGACGAGGCGAACATATTCCCGCCACAGTCGCCGTCCATCGTCGCGGAGTTCTTCCCAGGTTGCATACGGGCGAAGCCAACTGAACGCGAATCCGTCACGCCGCGCGTGCACCGCGCGCCGCGAGTCCTTTGAAAAGAACAGGAGCCCAGTTGTTTGCGTACCCCGAGTAGCCACAGAACTCGCACCTGGATTCAGCTCGACCTGAAATTGAAACAGCTCTTGCTTTTTGGGAAACTCATCTCTGAGCAGCGACTGGAACTCAGCGAGCTTCTCGATGGTGACCGTGTTGGGCACATCCGCCCGCAGGTCGATCAGCGCTTCCGTGATCGGTGCCTTGGGTAGGTGCGGGTACGTCATCCGTCCGGAAGACATATAGCAGGTGGATGGAACGGGCGTCGACCGTGCGGCACTTGAGCTTGTGTATGCAAGTTATGGACCAGGGTCGGCGCCGTGCTCGCCTCCTCGTGAAGCGCTGTTGGGCTGTTAGCGACTCGGCTACCCTGGGTGCCTTGAGGTCATCATGCAAGGAGCAACCATGCGAATGACGATGTGTCTGGCGTTCTCCGTGCTGGCCCTAACCCTCCTTGCCCCGGCGTGCTCAAGCGGCAACAGCGCCGGGACGAAGTCCGGCACCGGCGGCGCGGGAGGAACTTCGTCCGGTGGATCAGCCGGCACCTCAACCGGCGGCACATCAAGCGGCGGCACCGCCGGCACGTCAACCGGCGGCACCGCCGGCGCCGGCGGCACAAGTCCGACCTGCACCGCCGCCACCAGCGCCGAAATCACGCGCGTCTCGACGTGGCTCACCGACAAGACCAGCGGGCTTCCGGACTACGCGTACACGAACATCCAGAAGTACTTCGGCACGAAGGCGAAGTTCGATGGGCTGGCGTGCTCTATCGCCGCGAGCTGCGCGACCTTCGCACCCAAGGAATCCAACTGGCTCCGGTACTGCGAGGCGGTGGTGACTTCGGCGATTGTGGCGGAGAGCTCGTACAATCCGACGGAGTCGGTGCTGGATACGTATGGGACGCGGGATGTGAACGGGACGACGGCGAATGATCCGACGGTGGGGCTTCTGTGAGCCCGCGCGCGTTGTTTGAGGGAAGTCGCGTCACGGCGATTGCGGGGCGCACCGCGTCAAATGCCGCGCTGCGTCCCGCACGAAGCGTGATGACGCCGCCGCGCCGGGGTCAGAAGAGCCGATCGTCGAGGCTGGTCGGAGGGCGGCGCAGAAGTCGCAGGGTGTAGCGGCGGTACGCGCGCAGCTCGCGGCGGAGCGCCCGGGTAGCATCGATGAGCCGAACGGCGCGCTGCTGTGTTCCAGGGTGCAGCGGCTCTTCGGCGTCGATAGCGGCGCCGTGCTCGAGCCTGAGGACAGCCTCGAGGGCGTACAGCGCGACGTCGGCGACGACGACCTCGATGAGCTCGGGCGCGGCGGCCAGGTCGCGCAGAGGAGGCGCTCTCATCGGCGCTTGGCGGCGGCCTTGGCCGGCTTGGTGTGCTGCTGGTTGAAGGTGTCGAGGAAGAGCTTCTCGTCGAGGCGAGGCAGCTCGCGCTCGGCAGCGGCGGCGAGCAGCTCGTCGGAGAGATTCATCAATACGCGGTAGTTGCCGGCGGCGTGGTCGGCGAGCGTCGACTTGAGCTCGGTCGTCATCAGCGTCGGGCCGCCGGCGCTCTCGAGCAGGTGGTCGAGGCAGGCGAGCAGCTCGTCGCGGGAAGCGTAGTCGAGCGTGAGGCGGCGTCGGATGCGGCTGCCGAGGGGTTGCAGCTCGGGCGTGCGGAAGCGATCGACGAGGCGCGCGTCGCCGGCGAATACGACGCACAGTAGCTGGCGCGAGTCGAGCTCCTTGCTCGCGAGCACGCGCAGCTCGGTGAGGACCTGGGTGAGCGCCTCCTGCGCCTCGTCCATGATCAGGACGGGGCGGCTGAGCGTGGAAGCGATGTGGTCGGTCCAGCGTGCGCGCAGCGTCTTGAAACCACCCCAACGATTGTGCGTCTGCAGGTTGACGGAGAACAGCTCGCCGAGCTCGCGGTAGAAGTCCATGGTGCGCGACTGCGGGTGCTCGATGGTGCCGACCACGACATCGCGAAGAGCGCGCAGGCGCTTGTCGAGCAAGCGCAACGCGACGCTCTTGCCGGTGCCGGGATCGCCGGTGATCATGACGTAGCCGCCGTCGGCGATGCCGAGCTCGATGCGACGCAGGAACGCATCGACGGCGGGCGTGGTGTAGAGCGCCTCGGTCGGCACGTCGGGACGGAACGGGTTGAATTTCAGACCGTACAGCGATTGCAGCTTGCTCATGGGGACTCCTGGTTGTCGGGGTTGTGGCGAGCGGCATCGTCCTCGTCGTCGAGCACGGTGCGGTCGAGAGGCACGTAGGCGGGCGGCATTCCCGTGGCCGCGTACTCGGCCATGAGCTGACGCAGGAGCGGAGCGATGCCGACCGGTGCCGGCGCCGGCGTGGCGGTGGCGCCAGCGGCCGGATCGGCGAGCGCACGGCGGCGCCGCTCGGCGTTGCGCTCCCGATCGACGGGAAGGAGCGTGGCCAGGTGCCGGCCACGGCGTGCGTCGACCAGATCGATGCTGGACAGATCCCAGCGCGCGACGCGCACGACCGGGCGCAGCAGCGTGCGGTAGGCCGAGGGAAGCTCGTAGCGGACACCGGCGACGGTGATGGTGCCGTCGCTCTTGCGTTGCTCGCGCGAGACCTGCATCCGGAACGCGCGGCGCAGCTCGTCGCTCGACGGACACGGTCGGCCGACGCTGGGCCCGGCGAGGAAGCGGTCGAGCGGCGTCTGCCTGGTCTCGCTGTGGACGTGGCGCTGGTAGTCGTGCTCGACAAAGGCTTGCGTCGCGCGGTTGAGCAATTCGAGCGTGAGCACGGGCTCGCCTTCGAGCATCGCCATCAGACGACCTTCGATCTGCGCCCAGAAGACCTCCTGCTTGCCATTCTGCTCGGGACTCTGCGCGAGCGTGGTGTGGTGCTCGATGGACAGGCGCTCGAGCCCCTCGCGCGTCTCGGCAGCGAGCATCGGCGCGCCGTTGTCGCTCAACAGCGCGCGAGGGAGGCCGCGCTTCTGGAATCCCTGGCACAGTCCGTGGACGAAGCTCTCGGTATCCTCGTCACCGATGTACCATTGCGCGTGACAGCACAGCCGCGAGCGATCGTCGATCAACGCGAAGAGCGAGACCGTCGCGAGCTCGCCGCTCGCCGTCACCACCTTGCGCTTGCCGTCGTGGAAGTCGCAATGCCAGAGCCCATGCACGTGGGCGACCTCGAACAGCCTGCGCTCGCGCGGCACAAAGCCGGGCTCGAGCTCGTGGCGTCGCGGCTTTCTGTGCTTGCCGAGTCCGTGGTGCTTCATGTAGCGGCATACGGTCGCGTAGCTCGGCACGGGTCCGAGCCCGGGCTGCTCGCGGGCGAGCGCGACGAGGTTGTCGCGCACGAGCTGGTAGCTCCAGCGTGGATGTTGCTTGCGCAGCGTCCGGATCGCGTCGGCCACAGCCTCCGACACGCTCGGCTGCGTGCCCGCGTGGCTGGGTACCTTGCGCTCGAGCGCCGCGATCGGATCCTGCGCGTCGCGCGCCACGTAGTACCAACGCTCGATCGTCTTGGCGCTGAAGCGCACGGTGTCGCCCGTGGTGGGGTGGCGCCAGGCGCGCGCGGCCAGATCGGCGATGCGCGAGCCGAGCTCGCCTGGGCCGGGCGGAGCGCTCAGCAGTGGTCCGATGATCGCGAATCGCAGTCGTGCCCAGCGCACGCGCGCCGGCGTGCTCGTCTCGTCGCTCATGTCATCCTCGCCGGCGGGCGAAGCGCGATCACGCGCGGCCCGTCGGG
This sequence comes from uncultured delta proteobacterium, assembly GCA_963826085.1. GTDB lineage: Bacteria > Myxococcota_A > Polyangia > Polyangiales > Polyangiaceae > CAWDXG01. Next base: position 3,395,318 of record CAWGVN010000001.1, read on the forward strand.
TGGGTCGCACCCTATGCGACGCGGGAAATCTGCAGAAATGCCATCTTCTGCGTGAGTCAGCTCCCCGCGGACAGCGGCGCCGCTTCCCTCGTGAAACGTGCAGCGTCTGGCACCGACGACGTCGTCACCGGTGCGAGACAACGCGCGACGAGCAGCATCACCTCCGTGAGCGTGGGCGCCGCTCCCGACGGCCTCGCTGACCCGAGGTCGTCACCGAGCCGCGCGACCAGCGAGCGGGGTAGCTCGCTCTCCTCCGGCGGCGGCGGCACGAAGCGCGCGCGCAGCTCGGCCCACACACCGAGCGTCGGAAAGCTACCGCGCCACCACGTGCCCCAGCGGCGTAGTGTCCGGCCCGGCACGCCCGTCGCTGCCCGTGCCTCGCGAAGCGACAGCGCGAGCTGCGCGAACACGCTGCCGAGCACCACCACCGCCTCGACGTACACCCGGCGTCCGAGAAAACGTAGCGATGGCGGCAACGCCCGTCGACGGCATCCACGCCGCCCGCAGCAGAGCGAGTGGCGCAGCCGCGAGGACTCCCCGGCGCTCGCAAGCAGCCCGCCCCGCGGCTTGCGCAGGTAGTTGCCCCGGTGCAACGGCCCGCCACACCAGGAGCACCCAGCGACTGCCACCTGCTGCGCGATTGCCGCGTCCCAACGGCTGACCAGCGCGAAGAACTCCACTCCCAACCACGATTCGTGCACCATCGAACACCTCCAGGCGTTAGCAACCCGGAGGCGAGCCCCCTCGGAGACTTCTTGCAAGTTTTTCGAGGGGGCTTCGTTTCTTCTCCCTCACGAAACGTGACCAGGATCGACCGAGAGCCCCTCCATCTGCGTGCGCCTGCTCATCTGCAGATCCGGTTCAGCTCGACGGTGAACGACTTCAACTACTACGGGCCGCTGTCGAAGATGGCGGCGATCGGCTGCGCTTGGCCGAAGGAGCTGCCGGGGCACGCGAACGACGCGGTGTTCTGGGCGACGGCGGGGGGGACGACGTACACGAGCTGGATGCAGACGCCGGCGTGCAACATCGCGCTGGCGACCTGGTACTACTTCGAGAACGCGACGGGCAACGGCGGGCAGACTCCTGTCTACACGTACCAGTACTGCAAGGGGCAGGGCATCGCGGGCGACATGGTGATCGGGCTGCTGTCGCACCTGGAGGGCCCGGGCTTCCCGCGCCCGCCCGACGCCACGAACTCCTACGTCACCGGCATCAAGTCGCGCTTCGTCTCGCTCCTCGGCGGCACACTGCCGAGCCCGGATCCGTTCGGGGTGACGCTGGTGCCGGAGGTTACGAAGTACTGCAAGTAGGGGAATGCCCCTCTCGACAACCCGGGTTCAGGCGGGTTGGCGTACGCCCCGGCATGCTAGACTCTGCGTATGTCGAACTACGACATGGTCGGCTATGGCCCCGACGGCGTTCCGCGGCTCGTGGTCGAAGCGAAGAGCCGGCGCGGGACGAGTCGTGAGTGGGCGGCAGCGCTCAGGCAGAACCTGCTGCAATACGATACCCAGCGGTCTGCGCTGTTCGCCCTCGTCGTGCCCGATCACATCTACACCTGGCGGGCTGCCGCGCCGCCCGATGCTCTTCCGGACGAGGACATCGACGCTCGCCCCGTGCTGCGTCCGTACTTCCAGCGCGCCGGCGTCACGCCTGCGAAGGTGCGTGGCAGGGCGTTCGAGGAGCTGGTGGCGTGGTGGCTCGAGGATATGGCGCGAGACGGCGAGCACGCCGCCAGGCCGAAGCTTCGCAAATCGGGTCTGCTGGACGCGGTGAAGGGCGCGCGCATCGTGCGCGAGGTCGCCGCCTGAGGTGCGCGTCTACGTAGAGTCCAACTTCGTGCTCGAGCTGGTGCTGGAGCAGGAAGAGCACTCCCCTTGCGACGAGCTCGTCGAGCATGCGGAAGCCGGCCGACTGACCTTGGCTTTGCCGGCCTTTGCCATCTACGAGCCGTACACGACGCTCTACCGCCGGGCACGCGAGCGGGCCGAGCTCCAGCAGCTCGTTCAGCGCGAACTCACGCAGCTCCAGCGAACGAAAGCGTTGGCGAGCGATGCGGCATCGAGCGAGCTCCCCGCGCTGTTCGTACAGGCCACGCAGCATGCCGAGGAGCGCTTCGAGGCTGTCACCGGCCGGCTGCTCGCCGCGTCGCAGGTTCTTCCGCTTTCAGCGGATGTGCTGGCTCGCGCTCGGAAGGATGCCGCAAGGTACGGCCTCAAGCTCGGTGACGCGCTGGTTCTCGCCTCCGTGCTGGCGGATCCGGATCTGGGCAAGGACGACTCCTGTTTCCTGAACCGCAACACGAAGGACTTCAGCGAGCCGGCGCTCCGTGATGCGCTCAAGAAGGAGCGGTGCATCGTTTTCGGCAAATTCGCCGCCGGACTACAGTACGTGGAGAGCCGGATGCGCGGTACGCCGACAAAGCGCGCTCGCAAGAAGGCGACCCGAACGGCTGCGCGCAAGAAGGGCAGCCCCGCCCCTGCTCGCAAGAAGCGCTAGACTTGACCGGTGGTGGAAGGTCGAGCGCGTCGGGGATCAGGCTCCGGCGCGAGCCCGAGAACCGGTTCGACCGCAACGCGGCGATGGTGGTCACGTTGGACGGCGAAGACATCGGCCACGTCCCGCTTCAGTATTCAGAGTTGGTCGCTCGTCTCCTGGACGCCGATCACCAGCTGGACGTGCTTGCCGTGCGCCAGCTCACGGTACCCGCCGACGCTGGGCGCTGGGTCGTGCGAGTGCAGAGCTCGGCGTAGGCTGGGCATCGGCGGCGCGCTGCCGAGCCCGGATCCGTTCGGGGTGACGCTGGTGCCGGAGGTTTTGAAGTACTGCAAGTGAGGTCTGCCGGGTGCTATCCTCGGAGCGTGGCCCAGCCGACCGACAGCGCATACGACGAGCGGGGAGTCGACCGCTCGCTGGTCCGGTGGATGCTGTCGCTTGCGCCGACGGAGCGGCTGGCGGCTCTGCAGGACGCGATAGACGTGGAGCTGACCGCGCGTCGGACCGACGATGCCCCTCGCGAAGATCCTGCAGACGCTGGTCGCCCACGACGTTGAGTTCATCGTCGTCGGAGGCATGGCGGCCGTGCTCCAGGGGGCTCCGGTCCGCACGCTCGACGTGGACGTCGTCTATTCGCTCGCGCCCGACAACGTGAGCCGCATGCTAGGCGCGCTGGGCGAGCTCGAAGCCCGCTTCCGCGACGACCCGCGCGGGCTCCGTCCCGAGCGCGATCACGTTGCCAGTCGCGGTCACAAGCTGCTCGCCACCGACCAGGGTGCGCTGGATCTGCTCGGCACTATCGAGGACGACACGACGTACGAAGATCTCCTGCCCCACAGTGTCGGCTTCGAGGTCGCCGGCGTGCAGGTGCGCGTGCTGTCGCTCGAGCGGCTCGTGCAGGCCAAGCGCCACCTCGATCGTCCCAAGGATCGCGCGATGCTCGACATCCTGGAAGCGACGATCGAAGAAGCGAAGAAGCGAGGCTAGCTGCCGTCAGGGTGGCCGGAAGACCGCGGGCGACATGGTGATAGGTCTGCTCTCGCACCTCGAGGGCCCGGGCTTCCCGCGCCCGCCCGACGCCACGAACTCCTACGTCACCGGCATCAAGTCGCGCTTCGTCTCGCTCCTCGGCGGCACACTGCCGAGCCCGGATCCGTTCGGAGTGACGCTGGTGCCGGAGGTTTCGAAGTACTGCAAGTAGGGCGGCCCGGTGCGCCGGTCCTACTTCTCTCCGGCGGCCTCGAGCACCGCGCCGACCAGCCTGTCGCCGAGCCAGCAGCCGTTGTCGCGCAGGCGTTGCACGAGGGGGCGCACTGCCGCGATCAGCCCGCGGCGCTTCGCCTCGAGCAAGACGCCGAGCGTGCCATGAACCTCCAGGCCGAGTGCCTTGGCAGCGTGGCGGGCGTTGCGTTCGTCCGGCTGCGTCTCGTGTTCGATGACGGCGTCGAGGGCGTCTATGACGCCTCGGGCCTTTCGTTCACCGGCGTCTTCGAGCCGCTCCGCGATCCGGCCTATTTCGCGTCAGTCCGCGTCGATCCGGAGCTGGGCACCGTGGTGTGGCCGAATGGGGCGGATCTCGATCCGCTCGTGCTCTACGGCGCGATCACTGGACGCGAGCCGCTGTAGTCCGGGGCGCGTCGCGGTACGGGTTGAGCCCGCCCGACGCCACGAGCTCACGCGTCACCGGCATCAAGTCGCGCTGCGTGTCGCTCCTCGGCGGCACGCCGCCGAGCCCGGATCCGTTCGGGGTGACGCTGGTGCCGGAGGTGGGGAAGTACTGCAAGTGACGCCGCGTGGGCGCGTAGAACGGATTTGCGGAAGCGCTCTGCCAAGGTATGATTTTCGTATGCAGAAGGCGCGCGTGACGGTGACGGTACGCCGGGAGATCCTGGACAAGGCCGAGCGGCAGGTGAAGAAGGGGCGTGCCAAGTCGGTCAGTGCCTGGGTGGACTCGGCGATGGAGGAGAAGGCGCGGCGCGAGGAGCTCGCGGCCCTTCTCGCCGAGATGAAAGCAGAGAACGGCCGGGCCACCGCCAAGGAGGAGGCGTGGGCGCGCGCCGTCCTCGGCCTGTAGTCCTCGACGCGGGCGGGTTCATCGCTTTCGAGAAGAACGATCGGAGAGTGAGGACGCTGGTGGAGCTGGCGATGCGGCACGGCGGCGTCCTGCTTGACGCCTACGATGCGGGCAAGGCGCGCGGGTGAGCGCCGCCACGAACATGCGCTTGGCCCTTGGCCTGGGTGCTGGCCTCGCGCTGGCGGGTGCTTGCGCGGCGCCGGGGCAGCAGCGGTCCGCGTCGTCGCCGGCTCCGCTAGCGACGGCGAAGGGGCCGGGCGCGGCGCCTGCCCGGCCTGCGCCGGAGGGGATCGAGTGGGACCGGGCGAGCGGCGAGATCCGGTGTCCGACGGGAACGAACGTGCCGCTGCCCGCGGACCTTGCCGGGCAGCTGCGTCGCGTGGGTCCGGACGAGGTGCAGGTCCTCGTGGGCGAGGGGGCGAACGCGCGCGCTCTTGTCGTGAAGGCTTCCGCCAAGGGCAAGCCCGTGGACCAGTTCTTCGACGACTGGGCGGAGCTCGTGAAGCTGGTCGCGCCGGACATGCCGACGAAGACGATCGAGGCGAAAGCGCACATGCGATCGGGGCATCTGCTGGTCGAATACTTCGCGCCGGAGCAACAGCCCGAGCAGCACTACGAGCTCGGCTACGCGATGGTGATACGCAACGACCAGACCTGTCGCTTCGCCGCGCTGCAGCCCGCGCCGCCCGCCGAGCCCGCGCCGGTAGCGCTGCTCGACCGCATTGCCGATGCGCCAGGCGTCCAGCTCGCACCGCACCCGCAGAAGCGCGAAGACGGGGCGTGGGCCGTGATGCGCCTGCTGCTCCATCTGGGCTCGCAGATCAGACTCCGCTGAGCGGAGGCGAGCCGCGCTCTCCTGGCGATCTCGGCAGCACGACGCCGTTCCAACCGCGCGCGCGCTCCGCTACGCTGCCGCATGGCGTGGTTCCGGACCGTGGTGGCGATTGGCGCGCTGACCGGAATTGCGGGCGGCGTGGGCTGCGCGCACACCGCTGTGGGTGGCGCGCACACGGGCGCGGATGGCGCACACACGGACGCGGGGGGCGCAGACACGGACGTGCGCTGCTTCCGCGAGGGAGTTCCGCCGCCGGCGCGGATCACGCCCGATGCCCCGCTGCTGGTGGGCATCAGCCCGAGCCAGAAGAGCGCACGCGAGTGCCCGCGCGAGCGGCCTGCGGACGGCGCGCCCTGCAAGCTGCCGCTGCTCCCGGCCACGAGCTCCGCTGGGGATCCGGTGGAGGTGTGGGCGAGTTGCTGGTATGCGCGTGCCGGAGCGCCGTGCGATCCGGCGGAGTGCACGTGTCAGCGCTCGTCGCCGGACGCGCCGCCGACGTACCGGTGCACGGTGCCGGCCATCGAGTGACGCCACCGCCGCAGCGGCGGCGCGGCGGACGGCGGCGTGCTGGACGCGCTCGAAGCGGCGCGCGGGGCAGATCGCCGGGGCCGCGCTTGGCGTCGTCAGGGTGTAGGCGCCGCGCGCTCAGTGCTGATGACGCTGTCTGCCGCCGCCGACGATCGCGGCGAGCAGCAGAGCGGCGCCGGCTGCGATGAACACTACCGGCACGAACGGGACCGGGATCGCGAACAGGTCCCAGAGCCCCGCCGCGGCGAGCAGCAGCCCCACCGCGATCTGCAGTCCCTGGGTGCCGAGCTTCATCGCGACGCGCAGCGCCTGTGCCAGCCAGATGATGACGGCGATGCCGATCAGCGCGATGCTCCAGCTCAACGCGGCGACGAAGCAGGCGCCCAGCCAGAGGAAGAACGCGCCCCAGGTTGCCGATGCGAGCCGCTTTTCGGTGCGGCGTGTTTCGATGTCCATGGCTTGCCCCCTGGGCTGCGGCTTGCACGCCGTGTGCCTGCGGCCGATTCGCGCTGCCGCGCGCGGGGCGACCGCGCAGTCACGGCGCGAACGGCGTGCCGACCTGCAGGGACTGCGCCCGGAGCTGGCTCAGTCCGTCCTCCGGCTCGCATAGCCCAGCCGGAACAGCACGTCGGCAGGCGTGGATGCGAGAACGCTTGCGGCCTCGCCGCCAGTCTGGGCGACGGCGCGTTCGAGCCCCGCGTTGCACAGCGCGATGGCGTGCTCGAGCGCCTCCACGGGGCGGGGGCGGCGGCCTTCGTGGGAGCCCGCGGCTACCCAGACGTTGGCGAGATAGGCGAGCTCTTCGAGGCGCGTCGAGGCGAGCTCCGGATCGGTCTTGCGAAGCCCGGCGAGCGCTTGTTCGAGCAGGGTCTGGGCTCGCGGCGGCGCGAGCGCTCTGGTGTCGGCGAGCTGCCCGGAAAGCTCGTCCAGCGCGGCGTCGCGGGGTTGCGCGCCGGCGACCTTGCCGCGCGGCGCGACCTCGCGGAAGTAGGCGCGCGTGATGGCGTCGCGGCTGTCGAGGCCCTGCCCGCTCTGTGCCAGCTTCAGGAACGCGCGCGCGTCGGCGGGCGCGACGTAGCCTTCCGCCGCGCGGCGGTCGGCGCGCTCCGCGGCCACGTCGCCTTCCAGCATCTCGCCCGACGTGAGCACGGCGTAGAGCCCGCCGTTGTCCTCGATGTACTCGGCGTCGATCGCCGCGCAGCGCTCGAGCAGATCGCGCACCAGCTCGTGGTCGTCGCGGTCGAGCGCCAGCAGCGCCGACCAGAGCGCGTCCCAGGCTTCAGGGTGTCGCGCGATCAGGCGGAACTCTTCCCACTCCTCGTGCGGGCTCGATTCGAGCGCCTTCTCGGTCTGGTCGTCGCCGCCGCCTTCCGACATCTCCACGGCTAGAGCGTCGATGTCGATCACGAGCACCAGACGATGCACCGCGAGCTGCAGCAGATCGCGCGACATCGTTGCGAGGCGCTCCGCAACGAAGTCGTCTCCCGCCTCGGCCAGCACCTGGAGCCACACGCCGAAGCGCCCGGGCTGGAAGTCCTCGTCGCCGCCGACCTCTGCAGCGCGCCACAGATCCTCGTCGAAGACCCGTGCCAGCTGCTCGGTGCTGGCCAGCGCGACGATCTCGCCGGCATCCTCCAGCCCGACGCGATCGATCAAGTGTGCCAGCGCTTTGCCCGGCAGCTCGCGCACCGCGGCCACCAGCTCCGGGCGCTCGAGCACGTGGCGCAGGAGCTGGGCCGACGACGGCGCTTCGTAGCGGCGGATCTTCGTCATCTTCTCTCCCCGTCTCCAGTGTGTGACGGGCTGGATGGTGAGGGTCCGCGATCGATCTTGCTAGCTATTGTCTTTCTGCCCAGAGCCCTAGTATTTATGGGGTGGGGTTTTTGGGGCTCGTGGTTCCCGAACGTGTGCGACAAGTGGCCCGATTCGGCCTTCAAGTACTCCTGCACGACCTTCAAGAAGACCTGCGGGAAAGTGCCCATCCATTGAGGAAGCATGGCGCGAGCGCTCGACAGCGGGGAGCTTGTGCGGCTGGAACAGGCGCGCGTTGCGCTGCGGCGCAGCGCGCGGAGCGCGATGTTCGTCGGGTTCGTGATGCCCGGCGTGATCGCGGTAGCCGTGATCGTGGCGGTTGTGGCGAACCCCGCCTTTGCCGGCGTGCAAGGCTGGGTCGGGGTCCTGCTTTCGGTGGTAGCCACGGCCTCGGTGTTCACGGCGCCGATGCTGCTGGGCAAGCAGGGCCGGATGCTGTCGCGCTACTTCGGGCTGCGCCGCGACACGGCGCAGGGGCTGCACGTCGTGCAGAAGATGGGTGAGGTGAGCTGGGGCGCGCGCGAGCACGCGTACGTGGCAATCGCGGACGGCAGACGGCTGGCCTCCGCGTTCTTCACGCAATACGAAGCGATCCCCTACTTCTGGGAACGCTTCGATCAGCTGCCGCCGGGCCGCTACGAGTTCGAACGTCCTGCCCGGGTCGGAGTTGGTCATCGCCGCACGTCCGATGCAGGACGGCGCGGCGCCTGTGCCGGATCCGGGGCGACCGTACCGCGCTCCCCCGGCGCTTGCGGCACCTGAAGATCCTGCGAACGTGGCGCTGGCCGCCGCGTTCAGGAACCAGCCCGCCGACATCGCGGCGAACCGCGCCGGCCGGGCCAGCTTGCGGCAGCGCGCGCGTCTGCTCGTCGCCGGCTGGTGGGTGTTGCTGATGGTTTTCATCTGCGGGCTTTCCACGGTCGAGGGGCTGCAGGCGTTGTTCAAGGGGCATCCGTTCGGGGCCGTACTGGGCACGCTCGTCTCGGTCGCGTGTCTTGCGTTCGTCCTGCATCTGCTGTGGCGCATCGTTCGCGACTTCGCCGCCGGCAGGGTCGACTGCGTCGAGGGCCGTCTGCAGATCCGCTACGCGGCGCGGTCGGGAGACGCGAGCGGCACCATCCACGGCGCGCATTTCGACGTGGATGCGAAGCAGGCCGGGGCTCTGCGGTCAGGCGGCGCGTACGCCGTCTACGTGTTCCACCACTCGCGCCGTGCAGTCGGCGCAGAGACCGGCGACGACCCGGGCGCGTGAGAGGCGCTCTGCGCTGATCGGTGATGGGCGCCTGGGACGCCTGGGCCACGCTCCTCCGCCCTTCAGTCCATCTTCGACAGCTCGGCGTCGATGCGGTCGTCGAGCTCGTCGCGGCTTCCTGCGGCGGGGCCCGTCCGCGACTTGCTGGCGCCGTACTTCTGGAACAGCTCCTCGAAGAGCTGGAACATCTCTTCGGGGATCCGCCCGTCGGAACGTGCGCTGCGCATGGCGTCGCCGATCTCCAGGGCGATCTGTTCGAGCGCGGGCTGCCCGCCCACCAGTCGCTGCGAGACAGCCCGGGACACGCCTGCTGAATCCAGGTGCAGAATCAGCGTCTCGGTCACGGGGATGAAGTTGACGTAGCCCTTGAAGCGGGTCCAGCTCAGCCTCAGCGTCGCGAGTTGCAGCACATCGAAGCCTGCCGAACGCGCTTTCGGTATCTCCAGGCGATCAGGGAACAGGCGCATCTCGGCGCGCCCGCCGTGGATCCGGTAGCCCTCGCCGCCGAAGAGCGCGACGGCGACGATGGCCAGGCCGGGCAGAGCCGTCAGCAGATAGCCTTCGGTCCACGAGTGCAGCCCCGTCTGCATCCACAGCCACGCGGGCCCGCCCAGTGCGAGCAGCACGCCCAGCGGCAGCACCAGCTTCCACGCGCTGCTCGTCGAAAGCGTCCACCTGCAGATGGGCTGGGTCTCGCGGTACGGCACGGCGGAAGCGTGAGGCGGTCCGGCGCCGAGCGCAACGGCGCTACATGCAGTGCGTGATGCAGTCGCTCTCGCAGTTGCTCTCCTTCATCTGGGCGTTGAAGGGCTCCATCTGCCGTTCGATCACCTTGGCGGGGTCGTCGATCGGTCCGGCGTCGATGACCTTCTCCGGTCGCTCCGGCTCGCTGAGCTCGGCCTCGCAGTACGGGCATTTGATGGTCCGTCCCGGCCCGCGGCAGCTCGACAATTGACAGCGGTCAAGCCTACGGCCCCGATCTGCCGGAAACTGCGAGCTTTTTCGCCACAACAATTGACATCTGGCCGGTCAAACGTGGATATCTCTGCCCACAGCGAGATCCCTCCCATGCTGCTTGTCAAACACCGCGCCGACTACCGGACCCTGCTCTGGGTCGTCATCCTGACTCCCGGCATCGCCGTGCTGCACTACCTGCGCCCCGATCTGCGCTGGATCCTGTTCCCGTTCAGCATGTACTTCGCGGTGAGCTGCGCGGTCATCGCGCACAACCACATGCACCGCCCGACGATGAAGACCAAGCGGGCGAACCGGCTCTTCTCGCACTGGATCTCGATCTTCTACGGCTACCCGGTGTTCGCGTGGACGCCCACGCACAACCTGAACCACCACAAGTACGTCAACAAGCACGGCGACGCGACCATCACCTGGCGCATCACCAACAAGCACAACGCGCTGGTGGCGAGCACGTACTTCTTCGTCTCGGCGTACTACCAGGGGTTCTGGATCAAGGACTTCATCCGCACGGCGAAAGAGAAGAGCCCGACGTTCTACAGGCGCATCATTTCCCAGTACGTCGTGACCTACGGCGCTCACGCCCTGCTGGCGGCGCTGGCCGTCGTGCTGTTCGGCGTCAAGGCCGGGCTCGAGACGTACCTGCTTGCTCTCGGCATCCCGGCGTTCTTCGCGCTGTGGACGGTGATGTTGTTCAACTACGAGCAGCACGCGCACACCGACCCGTGGTCGGAGCACAACCACTCGCGGAACTTCACCGGCAAGGTCCTGAACTTCCTGCTCTTCGGCAACGGCTACCACACCGTCCATCACAACCAGGCGAACCTGCACTGGGCCGAGGCTGAAGAGGCGCACAACAAGATCAAGGACAAGATCGACCCGCGACTGTGCCACCGCAGCATGTGGTGGTTCTTCTTCCAGACGCACTTCCTGGCGCTGTTCTTCCCGAGCCTGGGCACCGAACAGGTGGGACGCGCGCCCTTTGATTGTCCTGAAGAGCAGCGGCCCGCGGACGCTCCGGAAGCCTTCGACGTGCAGTCGGTCGCGGTAGGCGGGCAGATCTAGATGGCTCTCTTCGACTTCACCGACGAGTTCCACGAGACCATCGCTCGTTGGGACGGTACGATCGGCGCGCCCAGCCCCGAGAATCGCAAAATCAACCGCATCCGGGTCTACAAGAATCCCTTCGTCGAGCACGTGCTGGCGAGCTCGCATCCGATCATGCCGGCGGTGTGGTTCGGCTGGGCGATCGTGTACGGGGCCGTGCTCGCGCTGTCGTCAGGGCCGCGGAGGCTCTGGTACGTCGGGCTGTTCGCTGCCGGCGCGGTCGGCTTCACGTTGCTGGAATACCTGCTGCACCGCTTCGCGTTCCACTGGGATCCGGGCACGGACGAGAAGGCGCGCATCCGGCTCTTCCTCATGCACGGGCTGCACCACGAGTTCCCCAACGACAAGTTGCGACTCGTCGCGCCGCCGCTGATGAGCTGGCCGATCGCCGCGGTGCTGTTCGTGCTGTACTGGCTGCTGCTGCCGCACCACCAGGCGCTCATCCTCTTCGGCGGCACCTGCGCGGGCTACCTGTTCTACGACTGGACCCACTACTACACGCACCACTTCAGGAATCCGAAGACGCGCATCGGCAAGCTCGTCAGGCGCGCCCACGCGGTGCACCACTTCAGGCTCTTCAACCTCAACATGGGCATCAGCTCGCCCCTGTGGGACTGGGTGTTCGGAACCTTCGCCTGGTCCGAAGAGACGATGAAAGCCGCGCTCGCCGAAACGAGAAGAGTGGAAGCCGAGAGCGACGAAGCGGAACGCCGCGCCCGCGCGGCCGAGCGCCGCGTGGCGTAGGCGCCGCTATTCCTTGATCTGGGCCAGCGCGATGTTGGCCGGGCGGTCCCTGGACGCCGGCCAGTTGATGAACAAGCTCGCGCGATCGCCGTCGCGGTGGATGCGCAGCGAGGTCGTGCGCCCCTTCTTCAGCCGGAACACGAAGTCGGCGTACTTGCCGGGTTTGACCGACTCGAAATAGTCGGCGCTGGAGCGCGGCAGGTTCTTCTTGTCGCTGATGCTCTTGACGTCGCCCTCGCAGTGCACGCGGATCCACTCGCGGACGATCTTCATCGAGCAGTCCTGCGCCTGCGAGTTCCCCCCTGCGTGTTCACCGCAAGGCCCTGGCTCCACTCGGCGGGGGTCGGCGGATTGGAGCGCCCCAACGGGATCGCGGGAATGCCGTTCTGGTCCAGATCCCGCGCCGTGGTCTTTGCCTGCTGCGCGGTGTCCGTGGGAGGCGCCACGGGCTGGGCCGGCGTTGCTGCGCTAGCTGGCGGTGCGGCGCTGATGGCCGGCGCTGGCGCGTTGTCCTTCTGCTTGCACGCCAGGAGCGCAACCAGCACGACCGAAAGCCCGAACACACCCGTCCACCCAGTCCCTGTAGCCACGGCCGCATCCTGGATTGCCGGACGCCGTGGCGCAACGGTCGCCGCGACGGCCAACTGCGCGGCATCAGTGCCGCGTCACCAGGTCCGGCCTGCCGGGGCCTTGCAGTGCGCGTAGCGCAGCGGACCCGAGCGGGGCGCGCCGCCCGTGCGTTCCAGGCACTGCTCCGTTCCAAAGACCCAGGGGAAGGACGTGCCGATCGCCGGCGCCTTGCCGGCGGGCGCCGAGCAGCTCCAGACGGGCGTGGGCTGGGTTTTCGGGGCATCGCTGGAGGGCGCCGCGTCGACGCTCTGCTTCTCGCAGTCGAGCACCAGGCGATCGATGCCCGCGGTGCACGAGCTCTTCGTGGGTTCGTACTGCGTGGCGCCGTCGCGCTCGCTCGTCGTCAGCAGGCACACCGCGTGCTCCTGCGCGAGCTCGACGTGCAGCTTGTGCTTGTCGACCGCGTAGGTGCCGCGCCACACGGCGCGCCACTTGGTGGTCTTGTCGGTGTAGCGGTTGCCGTCGAGCAGCGACCTGTCGCGAGTTCCGACGTCGACGGCCGTGCAACGACCGCTTGCGCCGAGGTCGATCGTCACGGCGCCGTGCTCGTTCAAGTGCTCCGCGCCTCGGTTGCCGGCGTAGTGGAGATTCCAGGCGCTATTCCAGAGAAGCTCGAGCAGGTGGGCGCTCTTCGGCGTGGCGGTGCTGGTCGCGCTGTCGGTCGAGCCGGCGCTGCCCGCATCGGCGGGGCCGGCGTCGGCGTGTGCCGGGGGAGACGCGACTGCCACCGGCGCCGGTCGCGCCGTCGCCGCAACTGGCGGTTTGGCCGGCGGCGGCCGGGGCGCGCACCCGAACAAGAGCCCACACGCGATGACGATCTTCACTGGCCGATCCATCGTGACCCGGAAAGCACACTACCGCCAAGCGCCTGCGATCGCCTCGCTGCGAATGCGCGGGCGACGGCGCCTAGATGAAGTCCAGGCCCACGCGCAGCGTGAGCGTCGGGAGGTAGCCGTGCTTTTCGAGCAAGCTGTCCACGCTGGACGGGGTCGACGGATCCACCGCCGGCAAGTGCTTGCTGCCGGACCGCCGGGTGACGGTGGTGTGCGCGGCGAACGTCCCCATCACGCCCGCGCCGAGCGCAACCACGACGCGGTCGCCGAGGTGCAGCTGGTAGCCGAGCTCGATCAGCCACATGTCCAGTGCGGCGTTGACATCGTAGCCGCCCTGCACGCCGAGCGCTGCCGCGGCGGGCACGGCATTGCTGTCGAGCGAGCCGGAAAGCGCGACGCGCGTGTAGCCCGCGTCCAGGTACAGCCCCAGCTTCGGGAAGGGACGGATCCCGCCCTGAACGCGCCAGGTGTAGCCGCCCTGGAAGCCGTGGGTGATGAGCGCCGTGGCGAGCGGATCGGCGCCGCTCGCGGTGCCGGCGGCGTGCGTCACCAGTCCGAGATAGCCGCCCGGCACGCGGCCATACCCGCCCGACAGGCGCACCGGTCCGCCCTCGAAGCCGAGCTGGAAGCCGATGTCGAGCGGCGCGTGCGTAACTGCGTCCAGCGACAGCATCCAGTTGTCGGAGACGCGACGGCGTTTGCCCGTGTCGCCGGAGTCGCGCACCGGCGCTGGCTCGGGACGCGGCGCTTCCGCGCCGGACCAGCGCAGTTCCTGCGCATTGTAGTTGGTCGCAGGAGCCGCGACGGCGTTCGGGACCGGAGCGCTTGGCGGAGGTGTCGCAGGCGCTGCGTGCAACGTCTCGGGAACCGGCGGAAACGCGGCGCGGGCCTTCACTGCAGGATCGGCCTGCGCACTTTCTGGAACGCTGAACGTTGTGATCGCCAGGAGCAACGCGACGACGATTCGACTCACGTACCTTGTCCGGTGACGCGATGGCGTCGGACGTTCATCGGCCGCGCGCTATGGATTGCCGGCCCCCCAAGTGCATTTCGGCCACAGTTGGGGGGCCCCGCCGCGCTCGCTTGCGCGCGGGCGTGCGCGCGTGCCCACTATCGGCGAATGCGCGGGGATGCCTGGTTGCCCGAGCTTCTGCTCGTCATCGTGTCGTGCGCTTGCCTCGGGTGCGCCGGCGGCCAGAAGAAAGCCGACTCTGTCGGCAATCCGCGCAAGATGAACGACGCGTGCAGGCGCGCCGCGTCCGCTCGCCAGTTCGAGCTGGAGGCGCAACCAGCCGGAGCCATCCCGCGCAAGCCGAAGCCTCCAACGCGGCCCGTCGGTGCGGGACTCTGGAGTGGCTGGGAGACCGTGCACAACATCGAGGGCGGAATCCTTCGGCGTCACGCCGGTCGTGACGCGTGTGCGCGGACGCGGGCACCAGGCGACGGACATCTCGGGGCTCGTCGGCTTCTCCAGCGGCATCTACATGCGGAGTTGGTATCCGGGCGACGACAAATACCTGCGCTTCAGCCTGGGGGGCGAGCTAGGGGGAGGCTCCGCCGGTTTCGATGGACGGGTCTCGCACGCTGCCATGGCGGGCTTCCGCTTTCCTTTCGCAACCACGCAGTCGAACCCGTACGGCGGCGGTGCGCTGTATCAGTCCATGTCCGCGCAGGACAAGGACGCGCTCGACCGCGCGATCTTCACGCACTCGCCCCACGCGCTGTTCGTGCGCGGCGGGTACTCGCTGCGCTACTCGGCGGTGGGCTCGGTCCTGGGCTCGGCCGTGGAGCTGCCGCGTGTGGAGCTCGGCTACCAGTTCGATGGCGGCTACGATGCTCCGCTAGAGGCGTTGGAGCTCCGCGCGCAGGCTGGCCTCGTGCTGGTCGGTCGCTTCAACGTGGAAGGCGAGCAGCAGCGCCTGGGAGGCGATGTCGCCTGGGGCGGTGCGCTCGTCTTGCACGCGCGCAGCGTGCACACCGAGCTCGGCGCGGAGCGCATCCAGGGCGCCGTCTTCGGCGCGCGCCCGCCCGTGTACCGCGTCCACACGAACGGGTGCGTGCGCGTCGATGGCTACCTCGTCTGCCTGCAGGAACTGCTCGAGCACGGATCGCCAGGTGGATCGGAAGCGACCGCATGGCAGGCGGGGTTCTTCATCGGCTTCGACGGCCTGGACTAGCCTATACTCGCGACTCCCGTGAGCAGAAAAACCCGGAAGCGTCGGCCCAGGCAAGCGCACACCGAGGAGACGGTCGAAGAGAAGGCGGAGGCGGCGTATCGGCAGAGCCGGAGGCGTTTCCGGCGCAACGATTTCGACGGAGCGTTCCAGGCCATCCGCGAGGTGCTCGAGCTTGCCCCGGCCTATCCCAACGGCCAGAACTTTGCCGGCTGGATCCTGCTCAATCTCCCAGCACCGACGCCGGCACAGCTGGAGCGCGCCGAAGCGCATTTCCGTGAAGCGATGCGCGTCAACCCGTACGACGCCGTGCCCGCGCTCAACCTGGGCAGGGCGCTCGTGGCGCTCGGCCGCGAGCAGGAAGCGATCGCCCTGGCGGAGTCGCTGATCGCGGACAACCGTTTCAAGGTCGATGCCTTGACCTGGCTCGGCTGGCACTGGGCGTTCCGCAAGGGCGACGTCGACCGCGGGCTCGAGCTGCTCGTGCAGGCCACGCAGGCTGGACCGTGGAAGGCCAGGGCGTGGGTAAGTCTCGGGGAGCTGCAGCAGCAGCGTGGGGCTCGCAGCGAAGCCTGCTTCGCCTACACGGTCGCTCTGTCCTGCAGCGATATCGGCGACGTGGCGGACGACAAGGCCTTGAAGACGAAGCTGCGAGAGATCGAGAAGGACATGCAGCGCCGCGGCGAGAAACCGCCGATCGTCATCCGGCTGATGGACGGCAGGATCGCGGGCCCCGAGCTCGTCGCCATCGAGCGGGCCTGCCGCGAGGCGCGCTACGACGACGCCGTCGCCGCCCTCGGAAACCTCCGCGACTACGATCTGGTCGACACCATCGGCATTGCGCTTTCAGGGGCACGTGCAGCACAGGCCGCGGGACGATTCGCGTCCGCCAGACAGCTGCTCCAGCTGGCGATCACCGGCTACGAGATGTACGCGTCGAGCGCGTCCAGCGGGGCGGAGGGCCTGGCTCGCATGGCGGAGGTCAAGGAGATGCGCGCTCTGTTGGCGAGCTGGGGCGGGTGATCCCCCACGCAGCGGGGCAAACGCCGGGGCACTCGTCGCCGACCGGAAACTGAACTAGGGTCTGGCGGGGTCTTGGTCAAAGGTCCGCTGCGCGCGGATCCATCAGGGAGGATCATCTGGAATGCGCACTGTCACCGCTCTCACACTCGCTGTCTCTCTCGTCGCGACGACCGGCTGCAAACGAATCGTCTCGGAGGTTCTCAAGCGGCAGGCTGCCAAGCACGGTGTCTCGACCGCTGCGCCGGCTTCGTCGAGCGAGGCGGCGGACGATGCCATGGGCGACAAGCTGAACGCCTACATCCACTGCATCAACAATGTCTCGAGCCGGCTTCACGACTCGGAGCGGCGTTACTTCTCGTGGGTCGACGAGAAGAAGGGGCCGACCGGCAAGGAGCGCAACATCTACGGTCTGTTCAAGATCAATGACCCGGCGATGTGCGTGAGCGAGGTCACCAAGGCAAAGACCCAGCCGCCCTCGCTCCCGAAGCTGGAGAAGGCGGGCGACGAATTCGTCGACGTCGCGAAGAAGGCGTATCCGCTGCTGAAGGAAGCGAACGACTACTACGACCAGAAGGACTACAAGGACGACAAGATGGCCAAGGGCAAGGAGCTTCACCCGAAGCTCGTGGCCCTGTTCGACGAGTTCGACAAGGCCGACAAGGACATGCGGGACCAGGTCCATACGCTGAACCGGCAGCTCAAGGAGCGGACGCTCGCGAAGCTGCTGCAGACGGAAGGGCGGAAAATCCCCTATCTGCGCGGGCACGTGATGCTGCTCGCCCAGGAGGTGCTGAACCTGGGCGACGTGAAGGAGCTCAAGGACATCGATCTCGCGAAGTTCACCGCCAAGATCAACGAGTACGAGACGGCCGTGAACGAGCTCTCGGCGTACGTCGACGGCCACAAGGCCGAAGCGGACAACTTCATGATGCTGAGCTCGCTGGTCAGCGAGTCGAAGGACTACCTCACCGCCGCCAAGGAGCTGATGCGCCGCGTGCGCGACAAGACCCCGTACTCGACCGGCGAGAAGATGAACCTCGGCGGGTCGTCCGAGTGGATGGTGAACGGATCGCCCGGGAAGCTGCTCCACACCTACAACGATCTCGTGAGCCGCTCGAACAGCGTCCACAGGATGCGCTGAAGCGCAGGGTCGACGTCACGTGCCCGGCGGCATGGAAGCGCCGCCGGGCCTCGCGCCGCCCGGATCGTTGCCGCGTCGGCGGCAAGCCGAGGCGGCACGGACGCCTGGCAACCGCCGGGTCAGCGGAAACGCTGTCCGTCGAACTTCAGCGAGGCTCCGTTGGCGCGCCACCAGGCTGCGATGATCTTCGCGGCTTCGCCGGGCGGTTTGCCTTCGATGCGGCTGGGATCGAACGTGGCGCGCGACCAGAAGATGCCGAGCCCATACATGAAGAACGCCTGGCCCTTCAGGCCCGCGTACAGGTCCGCCACGTGCAACGCCGCATCGAACGCGAACTTGTGGCCGAGCTCGGCGAGCGTGTTGCACATCTGCTCGAGCTGGTAGAGCTCTTCCTCGCTCTTCGGGTCCTTGTAGTCGAGCAGGTAGCGTTTCACCTCGTCGGCGTGGCCGGGCTGACCCAGTCTGAGAAGGGCGTAGGCCAGTCGCGCGCGCTCCGGTCCCTGCTGAGCGGCGTGCTTCTTCTTCAACTGCCCCACCACGGCCGGCTTCAGAAAGGGCCGCTTGGCGATCTCGCCCATGAAGCGGTCCACCACGTACTGATCGGGATCCGCCGCCAGGCCCACCACGCCCAAGAGCTCGCCTTGATGGAGCACCGGCATCAATGCGGAGAGTGCATCGGCGCGTCGCTGGGTCGAGGCGCTGTGGAGCTCCGCGTCGAGCAGAGACTTGCCCGCCCGGGAGTGCAGCTTCCCGGCGAGCTCCAGCGCGGCCTGGTAGCGCACGTCGCCTGCGACAGACTTGTCACCCACCAGGCGCACGAGCGTCGAGCGCGCCTTCTCGCGAGCCAGAAGCTGCACGGCGAGCACGGGCAGATAGCGCTTCTTCTGGTCCGCGTAGCGCGTGCGCGCCATGTGCTCGAGGTAGGGCAGCTTGTCGAACTCGCCGGCCTGCTTCAGCTGGTCGGCGCGCGTGTCCAGGTAGCCCAGGCCGCAGATCGGCGTCGACAAGTCCTTTTCCAGCTTCGCGAGATGCCCGGCATCCAGAGCCGGGGCGGCGCCTGCCGTGGCAGCCACGAGCAGCACTGCGGCTAGAAAGCGGAGCTTGCGCGCCATAGGCATCAGTACGTCCCGGGCTCCCCGGGGATCCCTCGATGATGCACTTTCCCTCCGCCCAGCCGCTCGCGCATTCGCACGAGCGGCTGCGGCGCCGTCAGCCCGCGATGACGATAGATTGTCGATCCGAGCGAATCGAACACGGCCCCTCCGGCGCCTTCACGGCGGGGCTAGTGGTAACCGCGCTTCGGGGAGCGCGCCACTGGGCCGCCTGTCGTCAGCGTTCGAGCTCGGCGCGTGCCGACTGGAACACGTCCATCGCCTGATCGACGCTGGCGCTGTCGTGAATGATGGCTCTCAGGCCGCGCAGGGTCGCGACGGGGTGCGGCGCCTGCCACACGTTGCGGCCCAGGTTCACGCCGATCGCGCCTCGCTTCATGCCGTCGTGCACGAACTCGAACACCTCACGCTCGGTCTCGCACTTCGGACCGCCCGCGATCACCACCGGCACCGGGCAGCCCTCCACGACCTTCTCGAAGTTCTCGCACCAGTAGGTCTTCACCACGCGCGCGCCGAGCTCGGCCGAGATGCGGCAGGCGAGCCCCAGGTAGCGCGCGTCGCGCTTCTCGAGCTCCTTGCCGACGGCCGTGACCGCCATCACCGGGATGCCGTAGCGCTCGCACTCGTTCACGAGCCCGGACAGCGAAAGCAGGGTCTGCCGCTCGTAGGCCGAGCCGACGAACACCGAGATGCCGACCGCGCTCGCGTTCAGGCGCACGATCTCCTCGATGCTGGTCGTGATGCCCTCGTTCGCCAGGTCTCCACCGATCACGCTGGTGCCGCCGGAGACGCGCAGGATCACCGGCTTGTCGAGGTCGGGGCGCACGGCCGAGCGCAGCACTCCGCGCGTACAGAACAGGGCGTCGGCGTAGGGCAGAAGCGGCGCGATGGTCTCGCCGGGCTTCTCGAGGCAGTGAGTCGGCCCCTGGAAGTAGCCGTGGTCGATCGGCAGGATGAACACCTTGCCGTCCGGCTGGATGATGCGGGACAGGCGGTTTCTCATCCCGAAGTCCATGCTGGCGTCCATCATCGTTCCTCCTTCGGCGCCGAGAGCAAACACCGAACTGCCGGCGGGGGCAAGGCGCGAAGGGCGGCGTCCTGCGCGCCGGCTTGCGCGTTCTCGAGTGTGCTTCCGCGCTTACGGAGCCTGCTCGGCGACGGGCTCGGGGACCTCGGTCAGCTCCTCGCCCAGATGCAGGCGCACCTGGTCCGCCGGCAGCCGGACGATGATGGCCCAGACGTAGCAGATGAGCGACAGGACGAAGAGCGCGAGGAAGCCCGTACCGAAACCGAGCCAGCCGCGACCGTTGCCGAAGCTGCCGATGTAGCTGCAGGCGGCCAGACCGATGAGCCACGGAAAGACCCACGAGCCGGCCTTCCACTGGTAGCCGTGGCGCCCCGCTCCTCCGCTGAACAGCTGCTGGAAGACCAGCAGCACGAAGCCGAGGAGTACGGCAATGAAGAGCTTCTTGTTGATGTCCCAGCCGGTCCAGTAGACGACGAGGTTCGACGACCAGAAGGCGACGAAGGGAACGACATCGCCGAGTGGCACGCGGAAGGGGCGCTTGTGCTCGGGCAGCTCGCGGCGGAGCGCGCCCATCACCAGCGGACCCGAGCCGAAGGAGAGCACCGAAGCCGAGGTGATGAAGCCCACCAGCTGCTGCCAGCCGGGGAACGGCAAGAAGAAGATCAGGCCGACGACGAACGCGAGAATGAGGCTGATCCAGGGGACGCCGTGGCGGTTGAGGCGGGCGAGCGCCTGGGGCGCGTTGCCGTTCTTGCCCATCGCGTAGGACAGGCGCGCAGTCGTGGTCGTGTAGATGAGCCCGGTGTCGGCGGGCGAAACGATGGCGTCGAAGTAGAGCAGCCCAGCGAGCCAGCCGATGCCGAGGATCTTCGCGATGCCGGCGAGCGGCCCGAAGTCGCCCTTGAACTCGAGGTGATGCCAGCCGTGGGCGAGCGCTTCGCCGGGCAGCGCGCCGAGGAAGGCGACCTGGAGCAGGATGTAGATGACACCGGTGATGAGCACGGAGCCGATGACCGCGATCGGCACCGCACGGTGCGGGTCTGCGCTCTCGCCGGCCAGCTCGACGCCTTGGCGGAAGCCGAGGTACGAAAACACGATGCCCGTCGTCGCAATGGCCGAGAGCACGTTGTGCCAGCCCATCGGCGCGAAGCCGCCATGGTCCATGACGCCGTGCCAGCCCGCCGGTGCCATGACGCCTCGAGCCAAGTCCGCGTGTGGCATCAGGCCAGCAGCCAGCAGCACGACTACGGCCAGCGTGATGATCAGGAGCTTCCACCAGACAATGATCGTGTTGAAGCGCGCGAACCACTTGACGCCGTAGAAGTTCACCGCGACGAAGATCGCCATCATCGCCACGGCCACGGCGTAGCCGCCGGGGGCGAGCACCTTCACGCCCTGGACCGAGTGCGTGAGCCACGGCACGTAGTTGGTCGCGTACTGCAGGGCGGCTTCGACCTCGATGGGAGCGACCGAGGCTGCAGCGAGCCAGTTGATCCAGCCGGCCGTGTACGAGGCGAAGCTGCCGAAGCCGAAATGCGGGTAGCGGACCACGCCGCCCGAGACCGGGAACATCCCGCCCAGCTCTGCGTAGGCGAGCGCGATGAACAGGATCATCACGGCGCCGAGGGCCCAGGAGACGATCGCGGCGGGCCCGGCTTCCTTCGCGGCGTAGAACGCGCCGAACAGCCAACCGCTGCCGATGATCGCGCCCACGCCCGCGAACAAGAGCCCCACCAGCCGGATGTCCCGGCGCAGGCCCGCATCCTGTTCGGCAGGCGCCTCCTTTTCCACCTTGGCGCCGCTCATCCCGTCCTCCGCTTGTGCAGTCCGTTCGCGATGGGGCGGGACACTAGCCCAGCTTCGCGCGGCTGTCAGGCTGGCCGGACTTCGGCGAGAGCGCGGTCAGACCCTCGGCGCTTCCAGTCCGTGCTTTCGCATCCGGTAGATCAGCGTCTGTCGGGTCACCCGGAGGAAGCGCGCTGCCTCGGATACGTTACCGCTCGTTCGCTCGAGGGCGCGCCGGATCGCCTCGCGCTCGATGTCTCCCAGCGACACGCCGTCGTCGGGTAGTGACAGGCGGAACCTGCCCGTTTCGGGCGCCGGGGTGAACCGGGGTGAATCGAAGTGCTCGGCGTCGATCTCCTCGTCGTTGTTCAGGAGCACGATCCGCTCGATCTGGTTCTTCAGCTCGCGGACATTGCCCGGCCAACGATACTCGAGCAGATGGCGGCGCGCTGCGCTGCTGAACCTGCGCGGCACGAGGCCGTATTCCGCGCAGACCTGCGCGAGGAAGGACTCGGCGAGCAGCACCTTGTCGTCGCCGCGTTCCCTGAGCGCCGGCATGCGGACCGAAACCACGTTGAGGCGGTGGTAGAGGTCCGCACGGAAGGTGTGCTCGCGCACGGCCCGGACGAGATCGACATGCGTTGCGGCAATGATCTGGACGTCGATGATCCTCGACTTGCGACTGCCCACGCGGCGGATCGACTTTTCCTCGATCGCCGTCAGGAGCTTGGCTTGGAGAGGCGCAGGTACGCTGCCGATCTCGTCGAGGAACAGCGTGCCCCGATCGGCGGTCTCGAACAATCCCGCGCGCGCGGTGTGGGCGTCCGTGAAGGCGCCTCGTTCGTGCCCGAACAGCTCGGATTCCAGCAGGTTGCCCGGGATGCTGGCGCAGTTCACTTCCACGAACGCCTTGGTGCGGCGCCCCCCGTTGTAGTGGATACACTTGGCCAGCATGCCCTTGCCGGTCCCGGTCTCGCCCGTGATGAGCACGGTAGGCGCGCCTCCGCGCCAGCTGCGATCGCAGAGCTGGCGCACGACCCGGTAGACCTCCAGCATCGAGGGTGAGCTGCCGATGAATGCGTCCCACTTGGCCTGCTCCGCATCCCTCTGGCGCAGGTAGCGCAGCTGCACGTCGCCCCGCCGGGAACCCAGCGCGACCCCCACTGCAGCGAGCAGGTCGTGGGAATCTTCCACCGGGTCCGTCACGTATTCAAACGCGCCGTGCTCGTAGGCCCGGGCCGCGCCATCGACGGCGTCGTCCGTTCCGCACACGATGACGGGCGCCGCGGGGTCCGCCTGCCGTAGCGAGTCGAGGAGCTCCGTCCCGCGCAGATCCGGAAGCGGAAGGCAGGCAACCACCAGATCGATGGCCTCCGTCTTGAAGCGCCGCAAGCAGTCCGCCCCCGCGTCAGCGACCGTGGACTGGTGCCCGCGACGACGGATGTGCTCGGCCACCCGGTCCCTGGTGGAGCCCCGCCCGGCCACGAGTACGCTACCCACGCTTCGCTACGTTAGGTACACGAACTGCGCCCTGACGGAAAGACCTGTGAAGACCAGCCCCCGGGCTGACGCCCGGCCGTGGCTCAAAGTGGGACGCTTCCGGCTCCCTGTGTCCTGGAGTCCACTACCCGGATGCAGGGGTCCCAAGAAATCGCTCGACCGCCTCGAGCGAAATGTGATCGGAGAGGTTCTTGCCGTAGTGCGCCACCCGGATCACGCCGCGGTCGATGAGGAAATCGGCAGGCACGCGGAAGGCAGGGCCGTCGAACGGCGGGATCACCCGGAAGCCCTTGCGCTTCGCCGCGATCGTCCGGGACGCGACCTTCGGCGACAGCGCAGCGAGAAACGACGATTCCAGGCCGTACTCGGCGTAGAGCGTCATCTCCGGGTCGGCGATCAGGGTGAAGGGAGGATTCTGCGTGGCTACGAACTCTTCCAGCCGGCTGGCGGGCGACTGGAAGATCGCGATAAGGCGCACTTTTCCCGCAAATCGGTCCCACTGCTCGATCAGCTCGTGGACGCGGAGGTTGCAGAGCGGGCAGGCGGCAAACCGGAAGAACGCCAGCCACAGCGGTCCCCTGGACCACTCGGCGGACAGCCGGATCGTCTGTCCGCGCAGAACCGTGGCGCTTCCATCAGGCGCCCGGCTGCCGTTCAGCAATCGCATGGATCGATTCCCACTGGTTCGGCACGCGTTTCCGCGCGCGCGCTCAGATGAAGCATCGGTCCGGAGGACGAAGCTCGCCTGCAGCGCGCTGCTCGCTATTCGCGACGGCTCGGCAAGCTATCAAAGGACATTCAGGAAGGCAAGCAGGTCCGCGCGCTGCTGTTGGCTCAGGTGGATCGGATACCGGCGACCGTCCTTCGAGTGGTTGTACTGATCGCTGTTGAAATAGTCGACGACGTCTTCCAGCGTGGCGGCCGAGTTGTCGTGGAAGTAGGGCGCGTTGTGCTTCACGTCGCGTAGCTGCGGCACCTTGAAGCGCCCGACGTCGTCGTAGCGCGCGGTCGTCGCTGCCAGGCCCACGTCGAATGTGACAGGAAGCGACGCCGTCGAGCCGTCATCCCGCGCCAACGGAAGGACTACCGTTTCGAATCCGCCGTTGCCGTCGGGCGACGTGAAGCGCAGGTGATGTGCATTGCGCTCCGACACGCCGATGTCGAAGGAGCGTCCCGTGCTCGGAGCGAATGCAGGGTAGTTGACCGGACGCAGCGCCTGGTCGGCTCCGAGCGCCTCGACGTTGTCCAGATTGTTGAACACGTTCGGGGTGTTGTGGCAGCTCATGCAGCTGTTCTTGAACAGCCGCTCGCCGCGCCTTTCCGCCTGGGTCTGGACGGGCACCGTGTAGAACGGATCGTGGGCCAGCTTGTCGTGGAGGGGGCTCTGCGCGTCCCTCAGCGCAAGCAGGCGCGGGTCGCTGACCAGGCCGAACTGGAAGGCCTCCAGGTCGGCTTCCTGTCCCAGGGAGAAGAGATCGTCGAAGCGATCGTCGCCCGCCTGGGTATGGGCGAAGATGGCCCCACGGTCCGCTTCAAACAACACCCGTCCGCGCCCGTCGACCAGGAACGACTGCGCGAACGCGACGTTGACGAGCTGCGGCGTCTTCCGCCAGGTCAGCACCTTGCGGTACGGATCGCTCTCGGGGCGCTGCGGATTGAAGCGGTTCGGCCGGATCCTGATCAAGCCGAAGTCGTCGAGGTTGTGCATGGCATCGGGGTCGCCCGAAGCATCGGCGTCGATGCCCGTGAACAGCGCGTCCTGGGCGCTGATGCGGGACGAGAGGGGGAACGTCGATCCCATGCCGAAGTTGTTGTTCGCGCCGCGGTGACAGCTGAAGCAGGTTCTCGTGTTCGACGTGATGGTCTTCTGCGCGACGATAGAGAAGCCGATGAACATGGCATGCGTCTTGTCCTCGGTGTTGTTGTCGCCGGCGGACAGCCCGAACAGCGCGCGTCCGTTTGTCGCGTCCGCGCCGGGCGAGAGCGGTTTGAAGCGCAGGGTTGGTTCGAGATGCAGGTTGTAGCTGCCGGTGTTGACGTTGAGGCGATGCTGCCTGCCGATGTCCTGCTGGGCAGTTCCGGTGGCCTCGCCGCCGTCCGGGCTCTGTGCGCAACCCGCCGCAGCGCCGAGGGTCATGCCGGCGAGGAGGGTCGAAACGATCAGGGTTTCGCTCGTTCTCATGACTCTCTCCTCACTGACAGAAGTTGAGGCCCTTGGTGTGCACGGGGTCCGTGTAGCGAGTGCAGCTGCCCGCTCCCGGCCATGGCCGGATGGGCGGCGACACATTCCCGAAGGACGCATCGATGTCGAAGGTCCAGCCGCGTGGAACGCCGCCGCCGACGACCGTGGCCTGGCTGTACGTCGCGATCAGCGTCGCGGTCGGCGGTTCGGTGAAGTACTGCGGGGGTTCGGTGGTGATGTCGAACAGCATCCCGCCGCGCAGGTATTCGCTGAAGCTCGGCGCCTCCGCCGCCGGAAGGGGTTTGGAGACGTACGGCCTGAGCGTGGACAGATCGATGCGGTACGGGTTCACGCCGCACAGATTCGGCGGCGGAAACGTCACGTACATTTCCGTCAGATCCGGCCGATCGCCGCGTACCGCGTGGTCGTAGGCGAAGGTCCACTTGAAATCGAGATCGCCGTTGGGCTTGGGTTCAAAGAACGGCGTCGGGAACAGCCGCAGCGTGGGAAACGATATCGGAATGGCGTTCGGCGGCGTCGCAAAGTCGAGCTCGCTGCCCATCAAGTCGAGCGTCTGCGGGTTGTAGTAGAACGTGAGATTGCGTCCGTTGGTGACCAGCCAGAGCTGGTATCGGCCGTTCACGACGTCCTTGGTCTGCTTGAAGAACTGGTTCGGGAAGTAGTCGACGCCTTCGGTTCTGTGCACGGTGGGATAGGGAACGAGCACGTCCTTGCCGTGCATCTCGACGGTCGCAGTGTTTTTCTTCTCGTCCCACGAGAGCTTCAGGTCGATCTTCCCTTTGCAGTTGTCCGGCGTCCGGGTCACCGTCAGCTCCAGCGGCTGTGCCGCCCCCCGGTTGAGCTGCAGCTCGAGCGTGCCCTTGTGATAGCTGCCGGTGGAACGCGCCACAGGGCGCGGCGTCGTATCGGCCGAGCTCACCGCCGCGACGAACAACAGTGGCGCCGCGGCCGCCGCGACCCGGCGTCCCCGGTTCAAAATGGATAGCAGTCTGGTGCTCATCTGCGGTTCCTCCCGATCGCGGCTTCAAGCCCTTCCGGAGGGCGCCGTGGAGGACCCACTTAGCTAGATGCGTGCCACGCGCGTCGGCCGCGATACGGCGACATGCCGCAGTCGCGCCGGCGGTACTTGTCTGATATCAAGCACTGCAGGTTGTCTGTCGTGTTGCATATCCAACAGGCCGATGCCTGCTGCACTGCGTCCGACACGAGCACGCAGCCCGTCGCGCCAGCACGTTCAACGCGGGAGACGCCGCTATCCCGTTGCTCTGCGGCTCGCTTCACGCACCGCGTCACGAAGAGCCAGGTCGAACGTCGGGAAGTCGGAGTATGTCTTGAGGATGCCACCGGTCATCATGTTGACGATGGCGATGGCCATGGCGATGAATTTCGATCCAACGTACACATTGGCGGTACGGGTATTCGGCTTGAGCGCCTCGTGCCAGGCCGTCATCCGCTCGCGAAACTCGGGGTGGTAGCTCTTCATCTCCCGCGTATCGAAAAACAGATCCAGCTGTTGGCCGCGTTCGACGTGCGGCGCGACCGTGCGCTCGAAGTGAGGCACTAGATCGGCACTCATGCGCCCTTTCAGGCGAAATAGCAGCACTCCTGGTGCCGGTTCCTCGAACTCCACCTGGCCTTCGTCGGCCTCGAAGCGACGGGTTCCGTACCCCACCATCGGAGTGCATGTATCACAGGGAAGCGTCGGGGGGAACGCAAAAGATCGGCGGGAACTTCATGGCAGACCATGGGTTGCCTGGTCATTTCCCGGCCGGAGGGTACCGGCGCCGGCCCGGCGCAACCAGGGTAGACTCCGGGTGATGCGCATCGTCGCTCTGGCGCTGGCGCTTGCGGCGCTGTCGGCCTGCTCCTCGGCGGAAGTGGCGCGCAAGCCGACGGTGATCGAGTTCAAGCCCGGCGACGGCGCGCTGCCCCGGTACGGCGATGTTCCGTTCCCGAGCGACCTCTACCGCGGCGCAGACGGTCGCGTGTCGGGCTCGATCCAGGGCTTCGAGCGCGTGGCGTTGCAGCAGAACGACGTGATCCGGAAGGCGCTCGGCTCGCTGGACGGCTTCGGGCGCGCGACGGCGGCCGTCTTCTTCACGAACGGCGCCGTCAGCGCCAGCAGCCTTTCGGTGGACGGCGCGCTCCTCTTGGTCGATGTCGACGCCGCGTCGCCCGATCGGGGCAGGAGCTACCCGGTGCGGGCGCGCTTTCTGCCGTCGCTCGAGTGCATCAGCGTGCTGCCGCGGCCGGGCACGGTGCTGGCGCCCGGCGTTCGCTACGCGGTCGCCGTGACGACCAGGGTCCGCGACGTGCACGGCCGCGCGCTCGCCGCGGACACGGCCCTCGCCTCGATCGAGAGAATGAGCGCTGCTGCGCGGAAGAGCGAAGCCGAGACGCTGTACGGCGATGCGCTCGACGTGTTGAAAAGCAGCGGCAAGGTCGCGTCCGCAAAGGACGTAGCGGGGCTGGCCGTGTTCACGACCTCGAAGATGGTGTTCGAGCTGGCGGAGCTCCGCAATCGCCTGAGGAAGGACTTTCCCGCTCCGCAGCTCCTGCTCGACAAGGCGGGCGCAGCGCCCTACCACGCCGCGATGTTCGGCGTGGCCACCACGCCCGATCTGGATGCGTGGATGGGCACGCCGGACAAGGACCCCCAGGGCAAGGAGTGGCCCGGCTCCGACAATCCCGGCGGCCCCGCCCACGACCAGATAGGCGCCGTCGCGAGCGGCGCCATCGTGTCGCCGGCGTTCGCCGACCCGGTGACCCATCACATCGAGCACGCCGCGGACGGCAGCGCCATCGTCGCCGATCCCAACGCGAAGATCCCTGTCACGATCATGATCCCGAAAGCACCGCCGCCGAGCGCCGCGGGCTATCCCGTGATCATCTACGGCCACGGGCTGGAGTCCGACCGCAGCGGGATGTTCGCGTTCGCCAACGAGTTCGCCCGGGCCGGTTTTGCGGAGGTGGCCATCGACGACGTTGGACACGGTCTGCGCACCGGGATCCCCGACAACGCCAACAACTTCAAGGGCAGCTACAGCGGTCCGGACGGCCTGCCCGACCACCCGGGACTTCCCCTGGGGTTCTTCGGGGGCTTCACCGACTTCGTCACGGTCCGTGACAGCTTCCGCCAGACCGTGCTCGACGAGTGCAGCCTGGTGCGCCTGATTGAAAATCCCGCGCTCGATTCTCTCGGCCCTCGCGCCCGCGCTCGGCGGTACGACGCCGAAGCTCGACGCATCGCACATCTACTGGAGCGGGCAATCGCTCGGCGGCATGATGGGATCCATCACCACGGCGGTGGAGCCGGACCTGCGCGCTTCGGCGGTGGACGTCCCGGGCGGCGGGTTCGTCGAGCTCATCGCTCCCAACTCTTCCCAGTTGCATGCAATCGTCGAGAGCCTGGCGAGCAGCGCGTTCGGCGTCCGGGGCGACGAGATCGTCGACCAGTACCACCCAGCCGTACAGCTCATGGCGATGGCAACGGAGCCGGGCGATCCGATCGACTACGCGCCGCACGTGTTCGGGCAATCGCTCTTCGACCCGCCACCGGCGCGTCGCCCCTCGCTCCTGCTCAGCTACTCCATCGACGACGAGGTGATGCCGAACATCGCCACGACCGCTCTGATCGGCGCGTTCGGGATCCCGCTCGCAGGGCCCACGATCCGCGACATCGAGGGGGTCGCCAAGAAGAGCGCGCCGCTTTCGGGCAACTTCGGCAACCGCACGGGCGCGGCCGTGCAGTACTCACCCAACAACCACGGCCTCGGCGATCTCCACTTCACTTCGCGGCAGTTCATGCCCGGCGATCCGCAACCCGACCCCGCGAATCGCTGGCCGAAGATCAAGCACCCGATCACGATCGAGCTGCCGATCCGCGAGCACATCGCCGCGCTAGTCCACTTCTTCAAGAGCGACCTGGCCGGCAAGCCTCCGGAGGTCATCATCACGGCGCCCCCCGTCGACGACTACGACGGCGACGGCGTGCCGGACGCGACCGAGAAGGCGAACGGTACGGATCCTTACGATCCGGCGAACTAGACTTGCTGCGTGCTTGCTCGGCGAGATCCGGGCCGGTGGTCGTCAGCGCGTGCGTGGGGCCCCCGGCCGGGCGAAGCCCGGCCTTGGCGGGCCCGCGGCGCGCGATAGCGCGGCGCACCGTCACGCGACGCGTAGAGCGAGGGGCAACCCTCACGCGAATCACGTCGTGCCCGCGCGTCGCTCCAGCTCACCCCTTCACGCCGCCCGCCGTCAATCCCGCGACCAGGTGCCGCTGCGCGACGTAGAACAGCGCCATCACCGGGATCGATACGACGAGCGAGCCGGCGGCGAAGGCGCCCCAGGCGGCGTCGTGCTCGCCGACGTAGCGTTGCAGCACGACGGGGAGGGTGAGCGCGCTCTCCTTGCCGAGGATGGTCGCGGCGAGGATGAACTCGTTGTACGCGCTCATGAAGGCGAACAGCGCCGTGACGGCGATGGCCGGGCGCGCGGCGGGCAAGACGACGCGGCGGAAGGCGCCGAAGCGCGTGGCGCCGTCGACCATGGCGGCTTCTTCGAGATCGCGCGGGATGGAGTCGAACGCGCCGCGCATCTGGAAGATCGCGAACGGTACGGCCGTCGTGGCGTAGCACAGGACCAGGCCCGTGCGCGTGTCGAGCAGGTGCAGCGTGGCGAGCACGATGTAGAGCGGTACGGCGGCGGCCACCATGGGGAACATCTGCGTGGCGAGCAGCACGCGCAGGCCGCCTTCCTTGCCGAGGAACCGGTAGCGCGACAGGGCGTAGCCCGCAGGTAGCGCGATGAGGACGCCGACCACGGCCGTGGACAGCGACACGACCAGCGAGTTCATGACCTGGATGCCGAACGACGGCGCGGTCACGACCTCGATCAGGTGCGCGAAGGTCGGGTGCGAAGGCACGGGCAGGATGCGCCGCTCCGGCGCCACGCCCGATGAGAACGCCGTCGAGACGACCCAGATGACCGGGTACAGCGCGAACACGACTGCGACGAGGATCACCGCGTGCACCGCGAGCGATTCGAGCAGGCCGCTCTGGCGCTCGTGCAAAAGCGGCTTCTTGCCCTCGGCGAGGTGCGCGCCTTCGGCGATGGCCGCTTCCGGCACCGACGCCGAGCCGCCCGCGGGCAGATCGGAGTGGACGTCCGGGACCTGTCTGGGGTCGCTCATAGTGCTCCTCCCGCCGAGGTGCGCCCGATGCGGCTCATCAGCTTCGAGCCGAGCGCGAGCAGGATGAAGATGAGCACCGAGTACGCCGCGGCGTAGCCGTACTGCGCCTGGCGCGTGAAGGCCCAGCGGTAGGCCTCGCTCACCAGGATGTCCGTCGTGCCGTCGGGCTCGCCGCCGGAGACGAGGAAGACGACGTTGAACATGTTGAAGGTCCAGATGGCGCCGAGCAGCACCGCCGGCAGCATCATCGGCAGCACCATCGGCACGGTGACCTTGCGCAGGCGCTGCCAGCGCGTGGCGCCGTCCACCTCGGCGGCTTCGAGCACGTCCTTCGGCACGGCGGTCAGTGCGCCGAGCGTCACCACCATCATGAACGGAAAGCCGAGCCACACGTTCGTGGCCACGTCGGCGGCAAAGGCCGTGGGGAAGCGCGCCCACCACGAGAAGGGCTCGATGCCCATCGCCTTCAGGAGCGCGCTGACGGCGCCGAACTGGCGGCTGAACATGCCCTTCCACGCCAGCGCGGTGACGTACGACGGCACCGCCCAGGGCACGATCAAGAGCACGCGGTACAGCGGCCTCAGCCGAAGCCCAGGACGCGACAGCAGCATGCCCAGGAAGAAACCGATCAGGACGTGGAGCACGATGTTCGCCAGCGTCCACAGGATGGTGACCAGCAGCACCAGGTAGAACGAACCGTGCGCGAGCAGCGGTCCGCCGCGCGCGGTCAGGATCGACCAGAAGTTGGCGAAGCCGACGTAGTACATGTGGCCGGGCTGTCCAGCGTAGAGCGCCGTGGCCGCGCCCACCGCAATCGGCAAGAGGACCAGCACGCCGACCGCAATGACGGCGTGGGCGATCCACGCGTAGGCGGGCATCGACTTCTTGAGCTCGGGGCCGAGCCGGCCGCTCCGCGCGCGCTGCAGCACGAATCCCGCGCCGACCAGACACATCAAGCCGACGAGGATCAGGATCGGCGTGGGCGACGCGGGCGGCGGCGGCGGCCGCATCACGTCGTCGAAGCGGCGCTGGGCTTCGTCGAGCGCGGGCTTGGCGGCGACGCCGCTCTCCAGCACCTTCTTCAGCGCGCGTGTTGCCGGTTCCCAGGTCGCGCGCATGCGCGCCGAAGACGGCATCACCACCGCCGTCTTTGCCTGCCGCGCAAAAGCCGCGATGAACCGGTCGTCCTTGATCGCAGCGGGCAGCTTCTCGCGCGCCACCACCTGCCGCCCGACGCGCGCGCGGATTTCCGCCGAGTGCTCGCCCGCAAGATAGCGCAGCAGCGCATGCGCGCGCGGGTCCTTCTCGCCGTTCGGCGTGAGCGCGGCCGCCTCCACGGTGAGATACGGCTGGAGCGGCTTGCCGGTCGCAGCGAGCTTCGGCAGCTCGACCACGCGGTAGGGCACGCGCGTGCCGAGATCGCTGGCGAACCACGGGCCCTCCATCGCCGTGGCGGCGTGACCGCTGACGAACAGGTCCTTGACCAGCGAGCCCGTCGCTTCCTCCGGCACAACGCCGCGCTGGATGAACGAGTGCACCAGGTCCACCGAGCGCACCGCGGCGGGGCCGACGAAGCCGAAGCTGCCGTCGGGATTGATCTGCCGGCCGCCGAACGCGTGCAGGATCGCCGCGTGGAAGTACATGTCGCTCGCCTCGTAGACGAGCGGATACGTGCCCCTGGGCAGCGTTCCTTTCAGCGCCGCGATGCCTTCCAGCGTGTCGGGGACGTGCTGGACGAGGTTCGTGTTGACGTAGAGCGCGAGGCACTTGAGTGCGAGCGGCAGGCCGTAGAGCTTGCCCTTCTGCGTGACGGCTTCGAGCGCGCGCTCCGGAAATTCGGCGCGCAGCGCGGGCGTCACGTCGAGTACCGGCGCGACGATGCCGCGCTCGAGATAGTCGCCGAAGCGCTCGTGCGAATCGATGAACACCTCGGGGCCCGCGCCGCGCGGCACGGCAGCGGCGAGCTTGGTCGCGTAGGCGTCGTGCGGCACCTGCAGGAGCTGCACCTGGGTGCCGGTCTCGTGCGTGAAGCCGCGCACGACCTGCTCCAGCGCCTTCTTCTCGTCGCCGCGGTAGGCGTGCCAGAGCATCAGCGGGTCGGCGTGCGCGATGCGCGGCAGCGCAAGCGCGAGCAGCGCCGTCACCAGGACGAGCGCGGCTCGCTTCACCTTCCCCCCGCGCGACCCATCCGGAACATCACTCGCGCTGCTCCCTCCACAGCGCCGCGCCGCTGTCCTTGTCGAACAGGTGCGCGCTGCCCGGCGTCGGCGAGAGCGCGAGCTTTTCGCCGCGCGCTGGCTTCGCGTTGCCCTCGAGCCGCGCGATGAACGGCGCGCCGCCCACCGTGCAGTGTGCAAACGACTCGCTGCCGAGCGCCTCGACCACGTCCACCACCGCCTCGACGGCAGCTCCGCCGCTGGACGGCTCGACGTCGTGCGGGCGCAGGCCCACCACCACCGGTCGATCCGCTTCAAAGCCCGCACTGCGGTACGGCTCGCCGAGCGCGCCGCCCGGCCCCACCGGCAGATCCAGCCCCTCGGCGCGGGCGAACCACTCGTCGCCCTCGCGCACCAGCCGCGCTTCGAGGAAGTTCATCGCGGGGCTGCCGAGAAACGCCGCGACGAAGCGCGTGGCGGGCTCGGCGTACACGTCGAGCGGTGAACCGGACTGCTCGACCCGTCCGTCCTTCATCACGAACAGGTTGTCCGCGAGCGTCATCGCCTCGACCTGGTCGTGGGTGACGTACACGCTGGTCGCGCCCAGACGATCGTGCAGCTTGCGGATGTCGACGCGCACCTGCGCGCGCAGCGCGGCGTCCAGGTTCGACAGCGGCTCGTCGAACAGGAACAGCTGCGGCCGCCGCACGATGGCGCGCCCCATCGCCACGCGCTGGCGCTGTCCGCCACTGAGCTCGCGGGGTAGACGTTCGAGGAGCTTCTCGAGCCCGAGCATGCCGCTCACCTCGTCGATGCGCTTGGTGATCTCGCTTTGGGGCGTCTTCTTCAGCTCGAGGCCGAAGGCGAGGTTCTTGCGCACGGTGAGGTGGGGGTACAGCGCGTAGGATTGGAACACCATCGCCACGTCGCGATCGCGTGGCGGCAGCGACGTGACCTCGCGCTTGCCGAACACGATGCTGCCCGAGTCGCACTGCTCGAGGCCCGCAATGGTGCGCAGCAGCGTGGACTTGCCGCAGCCGCTCGGCCCGACCAGGACGGCAAAGCCGCCGTCGGGCACGTCGATGTCCACGCCGCGCAGCACCCGGGTCTCGCCGAACTGCTTGTGTACGCCGCGGATGGTGACCTTCGCCACGGCCGCGTAGCCTAGCCTGGATTTCGCAAGGTTGTGGCTGCTTTCCAGCTCTTTCAGCGTCGGCTACTCTGGAGCCAATGTCCTTGCTTCGGCGGCTCGCTCTGGTCCCGATCCTCTGCCTCTGCGCGTGCAGCTCGAAGTCGGCGGGCTCGTCGTCCAGCGGCGGAAGTGGAGGAAGCGGTGGGAGTGCGGGATCGGCGGGAGTCGGCGGTTCCGCTGGCGACGCGGCCAGCGACGCCGCGCAATACCCCGCGCCCTACAGCATCAACGCGTTCGACAACGTCCGCATCGGAAGTGACAGCAGTCAGCCGAACTTCCAGAACGCCACGGCGGACATCGACCTGAAGGACGGGCCGTTTGCGTCCGTCAAGATGATCATCGACCTGGGCACCACCTGCTATCCGTTTGACAACTGGAAGAACGACCCGCCCCCGTCGGGGCAGAACTGGCCTGCCGATTGCGATGCGTTCGACCGCAACTTCGAGTTCACGCTCGACGACCCGGCCGATCCCAAGGTCGGTCCTCCCGCCATCGAGCTGGTACGCGCCATCACGCCGTTCGGCGGTCCAGAGCATCTCGAAGTGGACATCACCAACGTCGCGAACGGACTGCCGGGCAAGCACACGTTGCGGACCCACATCTCCACGTACTCGGACGCTGCCGGTCAGGTGAGCGGCTCCAACGGCGGCTGGAACGTGACGACGAAGATCGAGGTGGTGCCGGGCAAGGCGCCGCACAATGTGCTGGCGGTCATTCCCCTGTTCAATGGAAGCGAAGGCGCTACGGACACCATCACTCCGCCGGGCTTCCAGGTGCCGGCCGGCACCACCAGCGCGCGCATCGAGTACCGCGCCACCGGGCACGGCGGCGCGCAGGGCGATCTGGGTGCCTGTATTGGCCCCGCCGAGGAGTTCTGCAAGCGCACGGACATCCTCTCGGTCGACGGCGCGCAGGTCACGACCTTCACTCCCTGGCGCACCGACTGCAGCAAGCTCTGCACCATCGCGACGACCTCGAGCGGCCAACAGTACTGCACGGAGAATCCCTGCGGCGCGATCCAGAGCGTTCAGGCGCCGCGCGCCAACTGGTGCCCGGGCAGCATGACGCCTCCCTACGACCTCAACGACAAGCAAGCTCCCGCGCTGCTTTCTGCCGGGCAGCACACGTTCAGTTGGAAGTTCTCCAACATCGATCAGGGTGGTACCTGGCGCCTGTCGGCAACGTATTTTGCGTTTGGCGACTGAAGCAACTCGCGCACGGATTCCGTCTCGCCCGTTCGTTTGCATTGTGGCTGTTGCTGCAGGCGCTGCGCCGTTGAAGTTGACTCTCGCCCGCCCGCCCCGGTTCGCGTAAGAGTCATGGGTTATGGACACGCAAGCACCGCCGAATGCACAGCCGGGTGACGGCGACGACGTGAGCTGGGCGCTGGAGACGGCGAACGCCGTGTGGTCCCAGGGGGATCGACGAGCCGCGCTCTCCTGGATCCGCCGCGCAGCCGAGGCCGCCGCCGAAGCCGGCGCGGACGATCGCGCCCTGCAGCTCGCCCGGGCCGGGGCAGATCTCCGCGGCGCGCTCGAGATCCCGCGTACCCTTCCGCCCCCGGCGCGGGTTCCCAGCGTGCCCGACGTGACTGACGAGGTCACGGCAGAATCCGTCAAGCCCACGGAGCCGAAGAAGCGCGTCCGGCACCACGCCGTGCGCGTTGCGGTGACGTTGTCACCGGATCACGACGGAGCCTTTCTGGCGTGGCCGCTCAAGCCGAAAGAGGTTCCGCCGCAGAACGCTCACGAGGCGTTGTTCATCGCGGTAGATCCGGACGCGGATCTGTTCATCTTCAAGGGTTGACCGGAACCTCGCCCGCGATCACTTGCACGTGACCGGGTTGTAGTCGTTGTGGACGGTCGCGGCGCAGCCGCCGGGGCCCGGAGTGCACTGGCGGTAGCTGGTGCTTCCGCAGTACGGGTTCTGGTTCGTGCCCGTGCGCTTGGTCGGCAGATAGCCACTGCCGGCGCATGTCGTCGCGCCGCCGGACGACACGTGACAGCCGTTCGGGTCCGCCTTCTGCGTCGTGCCGCACTCCGTTTCGTTGCCGTCGCAGTTGAAGTCGAAGGACACGCCGCCGTTGTCCAGGGCATACCCCTTGCCGTCGCAGTGGTTGCTGAAGGGATGCACGAGGTTGTTGGCGTCGTTGCAGTCCTCACAGGCCCGCTGCTTCGACCCCGCTTCGATCCATTGCGCGCCGGGCGACGTGCAGCTCGTAACCGTGCTCGTCGGGTTGCCGTAGCCGTCGTTGTCCTCGTCGTGGCACCACTTCGCCGGTACGCAGGCGTCCGCGCCGCCGGTGCCGCCAGTTGCGGTGCCGCCGGTTCCGCCCGTCGCCGCGCCGCCGGTTCCGCCAGTTGCGGAGCCGCCGGAGCCGCCGGAGCCGCCCGTCGCCGCGCCGCCGGAGCCGCCCGTCGCCGAGCCGCCGGAGCCGCCCGTCGCCGCGCCGCCGGAGCCGCCCGTCGCCGCGCCGCCGGAGCCGCCCGTTCCGGAGCCGCCCGTTCCGGAGCCACCCGTTCCGGAGCCGGCCGAGCCGCCGTTGCCCCCTGCTCCGGAACCACTGCTGCCGCCCGTCGCGCTGCCACCGCTGCCGGACGTTCCTCCGACGCCGGAGCCCGCGGAGCCGCCGCTCGCCGCGCTTCCGCCGCTGCCGCTGAAGTTCGTGTTGCTCGAGCCACCGCAGCCAGCGGCCCACGCCATCAGTGATGCACTTCCAAGTACAAGCCAAGTCGACCGTCGCATCGAAAGCCTCCTGCCAACCGCCGTCTTGCGTGCGGCCTGGTACGCAAGAGCACTTCGTGTGCCATGCAAAGGACGACGCCGCCGTCCCCGGAACAGGCGGTTTCGCCGGTGCGGAGGTCCGCATCGGTTGCATAGCTGCGACACCCTTTGCGAGCGCGGGGTCTCGCCGCGGCAGCTCAGCGCGGGTCCGCGGGCACCGTGCGGTCGTTGATCTCGCCAACTCCGGCGCCAGCCGGGTAGGCGTACGAGACGTACTGCGACATGTACGGAGCGCTAGCGAGCGAGCCCCAGCCCCACACCGTCGCGGCAAACGGCGCGTTGCTCTGGATAAGGTGCCGGCCGTTGGCGCAACCGCCCACGCCTTTGAAGGCTCCCGTCACCAGATCCACGCGCGTCCACTCGTAGGCTCCGAGCGGCTGCCAGCCGCCCACCACGCCGGAGCAGTCGAGCTTCACGTCCTCGAAGCCCGACGACCCCTTCTTGCGGACCAAAACCAGGCTGGTCTCGGGGTAGGTCGGATCGGTGAAGAACACGTACGACTTCATGTACTGCGCCGTCGGGATCACGTTGACGAACTCGGGGTCGCCCTCGCCGTTGAACGAGCTGCCGCCGGTCATATAGCTCGCGACGTAGAAAGGATGCGCCGCGTCCTGGCTGCTCACGATGAACGGGCCCGGCGCGTTGAACTCGACGAGCTGGCCGTTGTTCAAGGTGGTGGGCGCGCCGGCGGGCGCAGACGGCGTGTACGTCAGCTGTGTGCCGTCGATAGCGCCGACTAGGCGCCACGGGACGGACTCGTTCTGACCTTGCCTGCCCTTGTAGCGCACGGCGACGTACTCGTGCCCGAGCGCGCGCACCGGCGGGATCTGCTGCTGACCAGTGTCGCACGCGTCCACGCCAACCGGGATGTTCATGCAGCTCGAGCCACCGAACACGGCAACCGGTTTGGTAGACACGATCGCGCTGCCGGTGAGCTCCTCGTCCTGGCTGAACTGCACGAACTGTCCGCGCGAGAGCGTGTACGTCTGCGGTGTGCCTGACGGCGTCCCAGCCACGGCGCCTTTGGCCACGATGGCGTGGACCGGGGAGATCGTGACCTGGGTGCCGTCCTCCTGCGCGAGGATGTCCATCGACGGCAGGCCCCAGTTGTTGGAGACCTGCGTCTTGGCGTAGGCGTTTACGCCGATGTAGTTGGTGCCCCAGGTCGTCGTGGGAAAGAGCAGCGTTGCGGAGGTGATCGCCGCGTTGCCGCCGCCGTAGGGGAAGATCTGGTAGGCGACGATCGGGCTGTTGGCCGTGATGTGGAAAGCGTGCCCCATGCCCGTACCGTGCACGGCCGGGTCGGTCGTGATCGCGGGGGTGATGCCCTTCGGGCACGCTTCGCCGACGGGCGGCGGCAGCTGCGGCGTCTGCGCCAGGAACAGGATCGCGACTTCGCCTCCCGGCAGGCCGTTGATCGGATCGTAGGGAAGATACTGGAGGCTCGAGCCCTGGCCGTTCGGTACGCGCGCGAACTTGTCGACGGGCAGCTGCTTGCCGTTGTACTCCACGTGGAGAAGCACGTTGTCGTTCGTCGTGTTGGTGACGAAGGCGGCGTAGCAGGCGCCCTTCATGATGTTGTCGAGGTTCATCGCCCAGTAGTCGCAACCGTAGGCGGCCTTGGCGTTCGCGGCGTCGGTGCACGGATCCTTGACGCACGCGCCGGCGACGCACGTCTCGCCGGAGGCGCAGGTCTGGGTGACCTTGCCGTTGCAGTCGGTGACGCTCTTGAAGTCGGTCGAGCAGGTCACGCAGCCCGAGCTGCCGCCGAACCCGCTTCCACCATTGCCGCTGCCAGAGGTGCCACCACTGCCGGCGGTCCCCCCTGCAGACGCTCCGCCGGTCGAGGCTCCGCCGCTCGACATGCCGCCGGCACCGCCGGAGCTCGCGCCGCCCGTGCCGGCGCCGCCCGAACCGCCGGTCGGTGCGCCACCTGCACCCGAGCCACCCGCGCCTGAGCCGCCGCCGCCGAGGTTCCGATTGCCCGAGCTTCCGGTGGCGGAGCAAGCCGCAGCAGAAAAGACGCAGACCAGCGCTAGGAAGCGAGATGCCTGGACCATGGGCCGGAGCATCCCACGTTGCTCGGCCGGACGGAAGGCCGGTGTGGCCCATGGCAGCCGCTTTCTCGACCGGCACACTGCACTCTTCCAGTGTCGCAGTTCGACGGGAGGGTGCTCCCCGGCGCTGCACGCAGCGGCCCCGCCCGGCGCGGGCGCTGGATTCCATGTGGAATACGCCGCCTACTTGCAGATCTTGTACGTCGACTGCGCCTTGCAGGTGCCGGCAACGCAGTCGATCGTCCCCGTGCACACTTTCATGCACTGCCCGGACACGCAGGCCGCGCTGCAGTGACCTGCTGCGATCGTCGCGTCGGTCGTGCCCTGATCGCAGCCGCAGTCCTCGTGAACGCTGCACGTCTTGGTGCACACCTGCGACAGGCCGATGGTGATGCACTGGCCCCCGGGGATCCCCTGGAACCCTGTGCACTCGCTGTTGCTGCTGCAACCGTAGCCGATGTGCGACGTCCAGCTCGCTTCCGGACCGGTACCGTCTGCGCCGGTGCCGCCGCCTCCCGCGCTGCCGCCGGCGCCGCTGCCGCCGGTGCCGCTACCGCCGGTGCCGCTACCGCCGGCGCTGCTACCGCCGGCGCCGCTGCCGCCGGTGCCGCTGCCGCCGGTGCCGCTGCCGCCGGTGCCGCTGCCGCCGGTGCCGCTGCCCCCGGCGCTGCTGCCGCCGGTGCTCGCGCCGCCGCTGCTCGCGCCGCCCATTGCCGCACCGCCCGCGCCGCCCTGTGAGCCGACGCCGGTCGAGGTTGCGCCCTTCGCACATGCCGCAACGAGCGGCAGGAGCGGCCAGAGCCAAACCGCGATGCGCGAGCGCCCCACGACTCCAAGAATCGCACGAAGTGAGCTCGGCGCCCAGCGTCACGCGCGTGACCTGGCTTCACAGCAGGTGTTGCAAGGCCGACCACTAGAAGCGCGAAGCGCGCGTTGCAGGCGCACTTTGTAGGGCCAACGGCCCCGCGGGATCGTAGCCGCGCGTTTCCACCCGCCGGGTGGCATGCGCCGTGCAGTGCATCGTCGGAGCATCCCGCCAAGCGGGTCGCGCGATCGACAGCGCGATCCGCACGCGGCTTCCCTTTCACGGAGCTTCCATGATGACCACGTCCACCTCCCGCGAGCCGCCGCACGTTCGACGCGCGCTCATTCTTGCCGCCGGAATGGGGCGACGGCTCATGCCGCTCACTGCGACGCGCCCGAAATGCTTGCTCGAGATCGGCGGGTGGCCGCTGCTTCACCAGCTTCTGTACGGGCTGCGCTCCGCCGGTATCGACGAATGGGTGATCGTCGTCGGCTATCGCCGCGAAATGATCCAGGCGGCAGTGCCCGCCTTCAAGCTCGCGCCCAGCTCGCTCCGTTGGGTCGTCAATCCGGAATACCGCAGCACCAACACGCTGGCTTCGGTCGCAGCCGCGGCGCACGAGCTCCGGGGCGAGCCGTTCCTCCTTCTCAACGGCGACCTGTGGATCCAGCCGCACGCACTCGACCCGCTGGTCCGGCGCGCGCACGGCACGGCCATGCTCGTCGATCGCTCGGTCCCCCTCGACCACGAAGCCATGAAGGTGATCCTCGACAGCCGCGGGCGTGTGTGCCGGCTCGGCAAGCGCCTGCCGATCCCCGCGTCTGCCGGTGAATCGATCGGCGCCTATCGATTCGACGCCGATGGGGGCGCGCGCTTCCTCGATGCGGTCGTCACCCGCGCAGCGGCGGGCGATGACCAGTCATTCTACGAGGCGGCGCTCGACGATCTCGCGGCGCACGGGCTGCGGCCGGCTGCGGTCGACGTGCCGCCGAACACCTGGGCCGAGATCGACGACGCCCGGGATCTCGCACGCGCGAAGGCGCTCTCGCCCCAGCCCCTGCGGGCGACGGGGAGCTGACGTGCAACTGCCGACTACCGGAGAGGTTGCTGGTCTGACGCAATCCAGCTGGAGCCTCGACCAGGCGCTCAAGGATCCGGCGGTCGAAGAACCGATCAACCGTTGGCTGCACCGGCCGATCGCATTCACGCTGATCCGTCCGCTCGAACACCTCGAGCTGCCGATCACGCCGAACCGCATCACGCTGCTGTCCGGCGCCGCGGGGCTCGCCGCCGCCGCGTGCTACTACCACGCGCTCGCAGGCGGCGTGCTCTTCACGCTGCTTGGAGCGGCGCTGCTGCTTGCGTCGGTCGTCCTCGACTGCGCGGACGGCATGCTCGCGCGTCTCCAGGGCGGTGGCAGCCGCTTCGGCATGCTGCTCGATGGCTCTGTGGACGCCGTGGTCGGCGTCGCCGTCTGGTACGGCGTGTCGCACACCCTGTGCGGGCTCGTCCATGTGTGGTGGGCATGGCCTGCGTGTCTGCTCGTCCTTCCGACGATCGTCGTGCACTGCGCCGTGTACGATGACGCCAAGAATCGCTACCTCGGTGCCGTGCACCCACCGGTGAGCGCACGGCGTCCTCGCCCTGCCGTCGGGGCAACCGAGCGCGCCCTCGAGAAGATCTACCAGACCGTCTACGGCGGCATTGCCGCCGGCACGACCCGCGGCAGCCCCGCGCATGTCGACCGCGACGCCGCGCGGCGCGAGCTCGCCGCGCCCATGCGACTGATGCGCTTCATCGGTCTGGGCAGCAACCTGTTCGTGATCTACTCGGCCACGCTGCTGTCGGCTATCGACCCCCGCTTTACGCTCGGCGCGATCGTCGTCGCGATCCTGTTCGGCTCGAACGCGCTCATGCTAGTCGCCCTGATCAGCTGGAAGCGGGCCTGGCGCCGGATGGAGGCAGCATGACCCTGCGCGCCGTGATCCTCATCCCGCCCGAGGCCGATCCGCTCCGGCAGGTAGCCGGGCTCGACCTGCTGCGTCGCTGCGTGCTCACCGTCCGCAGCTGGGGCGCAACGGATGTCATCGTCGTGGCGCCGGGCGACTCATTCGACGTGCGGCGTGACAGCGACCTGGTCTTCGTATCTGCAGCGACCGTCTACGACCGGCGCACCGGCGCCGCTCTCGGCGACGCGCCGGTGGGCGGAGCCTGCAGAGCCGGCGGCGCGGTCCGCGTCCACGCTTCGGTCGCAAGGCGCATCGATCTGGCCGGGATCACGTCGCCCGACGGCGTCGTCGCGAAGCTCCATCGCCTCGGCGTCAGCGTCCACGAACGCGCAGGCGAGGGCTTGATCCACCAGCCGGTCCGCGACGATGCCGAAGCACGCCGCGCAGCGCACCTGCTCCTTGAATCGTGCCGCAAGCCGCTCGACGGCATCGTGTCGCGCAACGTCAACCGCAACGTGAGCCTGTTCATCAGCCGCCGCATCGTCGGCACGAGCATCCACCCGAACCACGTGTCGCTCGTGTGCATCGCCCTCGGCGGCGTGGCCGCGCTGCTCGTCCTCGGCGGCGGCTACGGCTGGGTGCTCGCGGGCGCCGCCGTGTTCCAGCTCAACTCCATTGTCGACGGCGTGGACGGTGAGTTGGCGCGCGTGCGCTGGCAGCAGAGCAAGCTCGGCGAGCTGCTCGACTCGGCCGGCGACAACTTCTCGAACTTCGCCTACTTCACGGCGCTCGCGTACGTCGCTCTCGGCAAAGGTCACGGCGTGCTGGCGGCGCTGGGCGCCACCGGGCTCGGGCTGTGGGCAATCTACCTCGTGTTCCTCTACAGCCGGCTCTACGGCATCAAGCGGGGCGACGTGATGCTGGTGACGGATCCCGGCGCGTCGACGCGCGGTCTGCAGCAGACATTGGTCCGCCTCGGACGCACCGTGCTGCGTCGCGACAGCTTCGTGATGCTCGCGCTCTTGCTGGCACTCGCCGGACACGCATTCTGGATGCTGCCCGTCATGCTGCTGGGTGGAGCCTCCGTGTTCGGGTATGCGGCAAGCCAGTGGTCGCGCGCGCTGGTCCAGCGCTTTGGTGTGACGCTCGGCCCCGACTCGCAGGCGGCTTCCTGAGCGCGCTCTGCCGCATCGAGCGCGCGGTCGAGACGCTCGTGATATGCTCGCCCGCGGCGGTTCGGCATGGGGTCGGCAGGGAGCGCGGGGTTGTCTTCATGAAGCTGGAGCCGTTGATCCAGATCCCCAGCGCGTGGACCGGAAACGCGAAGCGCTTCTGGGTCCATGTGTTCGAGGGCAGGGTCACGGTCGACGACATGAACCGCCTCGAGGTGGCCGGCAGGGGCTGGTACCGGAAGAACCCCGGTCCGACCGTCGAGTTGGTCATCATCTTCCCGAGCGACGCGCGCATGACCAGCGAAGAGCGCACCCGCATGGCCAAGCTCATCAAGCAGTGGCAGAGCGTGCGCGTGGCATCGGCGACGACGATACTCGCCGACGGCATGCGAGGCGCCATGCACCGTAGCGTGCTCACCGGGCTTCTGCTCCTTGCACCTCCGCCGCATCCCGCCAAGGTGTTCAGCCGAGTGGCGGATGCCGTGACCTGGCTGCATCCGCATGTGCGCTCCGCTTCCGACCCTTCCCTGACGTATGCGGAGATGCAATCGGGGGTGGAAGCGTTCTGCGCTGAATTCAAGGCGCGGCCCGAGTCTGCCGAGGTCCTGGCAGCGTCCGGCGCGACGACGTAACGCGACTCCGCTCGCCGCAATTCCCGCGTGGTATTCTCCCGTCCTTGGCCACGCCTGCCGACATCGTGC
This sequence comes from uncultured delta proteobacterium, assembly GCA_963826085.1. Lineage (GTDB taxonomy): Bacteria > Myxococcota_A > Polyangia > Polyangiales > Polyangiaceae > CAWDXG01. Next base: position 3,438,576 of record CAWGVN010000001.1, read on the forward strand.
TCGGTGGATACGCGTTCGCTGCCGGGGGGCTCGACCTGGCCGTGGCACTGTTGTGCTTTGGCTGGCCGGAGGGCGAGCTGTGGCCGCTGTCGGCGCGCTGGAGCGGCGGGAGCATGCTCGGTTCCGCCGTTGCTGCCGTCGGCGCCGCGCTGGTCATGGTCGGCGTGGCGGCGCCGCTTGGGCTCTACCTGTTTTTGGGCGGGGCCATGGCAGCGCTGATCTCCGGAATCTGCAGCTCCATTCCCGACGACACGGAGGGCGCCGGCAGAATGCGCCTCGTCGTGGTGACGGTGGCGATTCCGCTAGCGGCCGTCGCGGTGTGGTCGGCCGGCACGGCTGCGCGCGCCGTGCCAACCGCACCGTTCATGCAGCTCAGAGGTGTGGACATGATCCCGTTCGTCGCGGTCGCCGGCGTGTTCGAGGCGATCGAGGGAGCAGTGATCATGCGGCTGTGGCCGCGCAGCCAGGCGCGTGCCGCGGTGTTCTCCGGCATCTTCGTCGCCGCGCTCAGCTTATGGGACGTTGCCGCGATCGCCGGTGCCGGCCTGCCGCTGATCGGCGCTGTCACCGCAACCACGATCGTCGCCGTCTACGTCGCCTGGCGCATGCGCTCGCAGCTCGCCGTGGCGCTGCAGGGCATCGAAGGCCGCGTCCCGGGCTACGCGCTGAAGCAGTTCATCGGTGCCGGCGGCATGGCGGAAGTGTTCCTGGCCGAAGCGGTCGGTCTGGTGGGGCCCGTGCGACTCGCCGCGGTAAAGCGCGTGCGGCGCGATCTCGTCGACGACGCAGGACTGTGCGACATGTTCATGGAGGAAGCTCGTCTCGCCTCCCAGCTCCACCACCCGAACATCGTGGAGACCTACGCCTTCGGTAGCGGAAACGGCCGGCCGTACATCGCGATGGAGCTGGTGGACGGGCTGCCGCTGTCGAAGGTCGTCCGCTATCTGGCGCAGAAGCAGCAGCAGGTGGACATCCCGACCGTGGTGGAGATCGGCGTCGGGCTATGCCGGGCGCTGCACCACGCCCACGAGCTCGTCGGACGGGACAAAGCCCCGCTCGGCATCGTCCACCGCGACGTGTCGCCCCACAACGTGCTCCTGGGGCGCGACGGTTCCGTGAAGCTCATCGACTTCGGCATCGCCCGCGCGCGTACTCGCGAGAGCCACACCGCCGTCGGCAAGGTGCGCGGCAAGCTCGCCTACGCGGCGCCCGAGCAGCTCAACAAGAGCGAGCTCGACCGCCGCACCGACCTCTTCGCGCTCGGCGTATTGTTGTTCGAGCTCGCGACGAACGTGCGGCCGTTCGGCGAGCCGCACGAAGCGGGCACGGTCGGCGCCATCCTGCAGGGACGGCACCCGGCGCTCACCAAGCTCCGGCCCGATGCCGGCGCCCTCGCCGGACCGATCGAGCAGGCCATGGCGCACGAGCCCGACGCGCGGTTTGCCGACGCCGAGGCGTTTGCGCAGGCGCTGGAGGCCGCTCTCGGCGAGCCGCTTGCGGGACCGGAGTGTGTGCAGAAGCTGATGGAATCGATCGTCGACGATGCCACCGGACTGTCCGCCATCTCGTCGTCCGTCAAGCCGGCACCGGCCCGCCGCTTCGACAGCTCTGTCCAGACCGTCATCCAGGACAGCGGCGAAGCGCCGCACTGATCGCTAGCGCGCGCAACCCTGCGCCGACCAGCGCAGCCAATGATCGGCCAACACCAGCGCGACCATCGCCTCCGCGATCGGCACGAAGCGCGGCAACAGGCACGGGTCGTGACGACCCTTGGTGCGGATCGTCGTCGGCTTGCCCTGTCGCGTCACTGTGGGCTGCTCCTGCGGCAGGCTGCTGGTGGGCTTCACCGCGGCGCGCAGCACGATCGGCATGCCCGTGCTGATGCCGCCCAGCATCCCGCCGTGGCGGTTGCTCCCCGTGACAATGCGCTCGCCTTCGGTTGTGAATACGTCGTTGTTCTCGCTGCCGCGCAGCGTGGCGCAGCCGAAGCCGATGCCGTACTCGACGCCCAGCACCGCCGGTATGCCGAACAGCGCCTTGGCCAGATCCGCCTTCAGCTTGTCGAACACCGGTTCGCCGAGGCCGGCGGGGACGCCGGTCGCGACGATCTCCGCGACGCCGCCTATCGAGTCCTGCTCCTTGCGCACGCTCTCGATGAGCTCGACCATGCGCGCAGCTGCATCGTGGTCCGGACAGCGCACCATGTTCGGCGAGCCGTCGGAGAGCGTCTCCACGCTCTCGAGCTCCACCGCCGCCGGCTCCGGCACGTTCGCCACGATGTCGCCCACCTGCTTCACGTACCCGACCACGCGGCCGCCGAATGCCGTGGCGACGAGCTTCTTCGCGATCGCTCCGGCGGCTACGCGCGCCACGGTTTCCCGCGCGCTGGCGCGCCCTCCTCCGCGATAGTCGCGAAAGCCGTACTTCGCGTCGTAGCTGTAGTCGGCGTGGCCGGGGCGGTACTTGTCCTTGATGTCCGAGTAGTCGCGGCTCTTCTGGTCCACGTTGCGGACCAGGATCGCGATCGGCGTGCCCGTGGTGCGCCCCTCGAACACGCCGGACAGGATCTCGGGCTCGTCCGCCTCCTGCCGCTGCGTCGTGATTCGGCTCTGCCCCGGACGCCGCCGCGCCAGATCCGCCGTCAGATCCTCCGCCGACAGCTCGAGCCCCGGCGGACAGCCGTCCACGATCACGACGTTGCCCGGACCGTGCGATTCGCCGGCGGTCGTTACGCGGAAGAGTTGCCCGAAGCTGTTGCCCGCCACGCGACGCCAGTAGCACGTTCCGCGCGCCGGGTCAGGGCGCGAGCAGCCTGTCCGGGTCGCGCTACTTCTTGCGCAGGTAGGGGTTGTTCTCGAACTGGATGCCCGCTGTCGGTCGAGGCGTCGGCGTCGGCGTCGGGGCACTCGAGGCCTTCGGCTTCGGCGTCGGGGGCCTGGTCTTCGTCGGGGGCTTCGAGTGCCGCGGCGCGTGCCACGGGGCCTTCGGTGCCGGTGGCGCCGCCGAGAGTGCGCTGACCGGTACTTCGGGCTCCGTGCCGCCGGGCGTTGTCGTCGGCGTGGTGTTCTCGCTCGGTCCTGGCGCGATTTCCGCGTGGGACGCGGGCGGCAAAGCCGTGCTCGCGGACTGGACCGGCTCGCTCTCTGCGCCCGACGGTCGCGTCGCCAGCCAGATCGCGCCGATTGCAACCGGCAAAAGCAGCAGACCACCGACGAGCGCCGCGCGCCGCCGGGCAAAGCGCGGCGCGCCCATCGGCGCGACGCTCAGCGAATGGCTGGTCGACGTCCCCTGCGGCGGCACCGGCACCAGCTCGGAGCGCTGCGTGCTCGATGGCGGTTCGGAGGAGGGGTTGAGCGACGCGGCCGACAGCGGGCCATGCAGCGCGGGCAGCTCGGGCAGCGACTCCGCCGCGCCGGGTGGCTGCGAGCGCGTGGCCAGAGCGCGGACAGCCTGCCGCCGCGCATCGAGCTTGTCGCCGAGCGTCTCGCTGACCCACGCGGCGATCGCTTTGCGCGAGCTGACCAGACCGTGCGCCGCAGCGGCCCTGCGCAGCGCGTCGGCCATCTCCAGCGCGCTCGAGAAGCGCTTGTCGGGATCGCGCTCGAGCGCGCGCAGGCACACCGCGTCGAACGCAGCGGGCGGTGAGAGGCCCACCGTGCTCGGCGGCGGGATCTCCTTGGTCAGCACGTTGTGGATGGTGGCCGCGTCGTTCGCACCGCGGAACAAGGGTTGCCCCGTCAACGCGCTCCACAAGACGGCGCCCGCCGCGAACACGTCCGCCCGGAGGTCGATGTTCTCGCCGTCCTCCGTGAGTTGCTCGGGTGCCATGTAGTGGATCTTTCCTTTTCGCATGCCGGGCTGCGTGCTCGTGATGCGCGCTTCGGCCTTCGCGATGCCAAAGTCCGTGATGCGTCCGACGCCGTCGGCACCGACCAGAATGTTCTGCGGCGAGACATCCCGGTGCACCAGATGCAGCGGTCTGCCATCGTCGTCGATGAGCGAGTGGGCCGCGGCCAGCCCGTCCAGCGCGTCGATCACGATCGGAACGATCAGCTGCGGCGGGCGTGATTCCTTGTTGCGGCCGAGCAATGCTGAAAACGCGGCGCCGTCGACGTACTCGAGCACGACGAAGTAGCCGCTGTCGCCATGACCGAGATCGACAATAGCCACTACGTTCGGGTGGTGGATGCGCGCGGCGATCCGCGCCTCGTCGAGCAGCATGTCGACGAACTGGCGGTCTTCGGCCAGATGCGGGTGCATCAGCTTGATGGCGAACAGCCGCTGGAAACCGGCCTCCCCGGCGTGTCGGGCCAGAAACACCGTGCCCATGCCGCCGCGGGCGATCTCCGCCACGATCTCGTAGCGACCCAGGCGGCGGGGCGCGCCGCTCGAAGGGCCGTCATCGGACATCAGAACCGTCCCCTGAAGAGCAGGCTCGCCCCGTCCGGTGACGCGGCGACGCTCGTCGCGACCGAGGCTTGCTTGTCCGACGAATGCCCGCCGAAGTCGGTGAACACCGCCAGCGTTATGGTGGCGGCCGCGGCGACTGAGGTCGCGGCGATCAAGATGTTGGTGCGCCGCTCGCGGTCCAGCCCGTCCTGATAGCCTGCCTGTGTCTCATGCTTCTTGTACTTGTCGTGGGCGGAGAGGGTGTCCAGGCCGGACCAGATACTGACGCCGCCGAGCGCGCCCGTGACCACGGCGCCCGTGGCGAAGTACCACGGTGAGAGCCCGCCGGACGCCGTCGAAAGGTGCGTGCCCTGATCGTGCCCGGGTTCGCCGGTGCTGGCGGCGACGGGCGCTGGCGCGCTCGGCTTGGCCTGCGCCGGAGGATCGTGGAACGTGATCTTCCCGGTGCTGCCCGCCGTTACCGTCACCGTCTCGGGCGCCGTCCGGCGCTCGCCGAACACCGCCACCAGGCTGTGCTGGCCCGGCTCCAGATACGTGACGTGCTCCTTCTTCGCGTCGGTGCCGGCGGCCGCGTCGTCGACCACGAGCTGACAGGCGCTTGGCGCGCAGTTCACCTGTTGGCGTCCCAGCTTCTTCTGCGCCTCGGCGATGATCTCTTCGGCAAGCTTCTGCGACTTGTCGTCGTCGGGGTAGCGCCGCTTCAGCTCCTCGGCCTCGCCGGCCGCTAGCGCCAGCTGTCCCGCGGCCTTTCGTGCGCTGACCGCGCTGCGCACCGCCTCCGGGCTCGGCGACAGGCCGTCGGCCAGCTCGAACAGCTCCGCGGCGCGCGAGTAGTCGCCCTTGAGCGCTGCGCGCTGGGCGCGCGAGAAGGCGTTCGCGGCGGCAGCCACGTCGCCCTTTTCCTGGCCCTTTGCCCCGCCCGCGAACAGCAGCACGGCTGCGACGAGCGTGCCACCGGCCAGACGCCGGAGCTCAGTCGGCATCGGCGCCTCCCTCCGGCAGCACGCAGGGACCGCCCACCTTCGGGTCGGGACACACGCATCCCTGCCGCGGAGCGAGCGGATTGGCCGGCTGCGGGCAGTCCACCGGGTCCTGCACCTTGACGACATCCGTCGCATCGGCCGTGGCCTGCAGCGCCTCGAAGCCGATCCCAATGGAAAGACTGTCGCAGGGCGTGTTGGGCAGCTTGGCGTCGGTGCTCGAGAGCGTGTCCTGGTTGGTGTTCAGGTACCCGACCACGTTCTGGTAGTCCTGGCACATGTTCTGGCAGAAGCCGATCTCGCGGAACGAGTTCAGGATCTCCGTGGGCAACACGACGCCGCCAATCGTGCCCTGGCTGATCTTCCACGTGCCGTCCTGCTGTTTGCCGAGCTTGCCCACCAAGAGACCGCGATGCATCAAGATGCGGAAGCCCGGGACGTGCGCGCGCTCGCCGTCCAGCCAGATCTCCGTCCCCGCGGGCAGGCTGGCGAACAGGTAGCCGTTCCTCACGTACGCTGCCGGATCGGCGTATTTCGCGTCGGGCAGAGTCGTGCCGGCGTCGACCGCATTCAGCGCGATCGAGCGCTGTGCGATGGTCCAGTGCTGGGTCGTGAGCCACTGGGCCTGGTTGTGCCAGTTGCCCGGCACGCCGCCCTCGGCGCCGCTCGTGCAGGTCCAGTTGGGCAACGACTGCAGGCCGGTCGAGGTGTACACGTCGACGCGCACCGAATCGTCGTTCGTCTGTCCGTTGTACCCGCTGATCTTGAGGATCACGCTGAACTCGCCGCGCCACAGCGCGCAGTTCCAGTCCGGTTCGCTGATCCCGAAGAGCGGTCCTACCTGTGGCGACAGCGCGGCGACCGGGAACAGCTTGCCGATCTGGTTGTCGCGGCAGTTGTTGCCGTCGAAGGGCACCAGCACGCTGTTCTTGCAGGCGGACTCCTGGAGCAGGGCGTCGCCGACCGAGCAGGTCGCGCTGGCGGTGCAGCTCTTGTCGATGTCGAAGCCGATGTCCTGCCAGGCGTTCGGGTCGGGCGTGAGCGCCGCGTCGTCGGCGGCGCTACCGAAGCGCATACGCGACAGCGCGAGCACGATCGACTGGTCCGTACCCGTGCCCGGGCTTGCGGGTCGATCCTTGTCGCTCGGTACGCCGGCGCTCTGGCAGCCCTCCGTGTTCTGGTAAGGCCACCAGGGACCGGTCGGCGCGCCGCCGCTGCCAGCCGAGCCGCCCGTGCCCGCCGTGCCGCCCGCGCCGGCCGACGCATCGATGCCCGCGCTGCCGCCGCCGTCGACACCGCCAATGCCGCCGCTGCCTCCGGTGGCGCCTCCGCTGCCGCCAGTGGCGCCACCGTCGCCCGTGGCGCTGGGCGGTTCGAACACACTGCACGCGACCGCAGCGGTCGCGGCGCTTGCGAGCAGAAAGCGGAACCACGCGACGCGCTGTGCGCGACGTCCGGTGTTGCTTCCCGCCCCCGTTCCTCGAGGTCTACGCATTGTCCAAAGGGGGTCGAAGTCCTGGAATCAGTCTAGGCCAGCGCGCGCGGATGTTGAATGCGACAAACGCGGATTTCACCCGCCGCCGCGCCTACGCGCGAGCGTTCTACGATTTCTGCACGGGCTTGCCTGCCGCCTTCCAGCCCTTGATGCCGGCCGGCATGATGTAGACGTTCGTGTAACCCAGCTTCTCCGCCGCGACCGCGGCGGTATGGCAGGCGTGTCAAGCCGGGCTGGCGCAGTAGAAGATGAGCGTCGCGCCGCGATCGGACGGCAGATCCGCCGCCGTGACGCGGTCGTACCGCACCCACTTTGCGCCGGGGACGTGTCCGCTGTCGTACTCGTCCTTCGGGTTGTTGTCGTAGACGTACGTTCTTCCGTCGTGTGCAGCGATCCGCGCTGCGACCTGATCGACGGTGAGTGGCTTCAGCTGGTCCTTCGAGCAGCCGAGCACGGCCAGTGCGAAGAACGACAGCAACAAGATCAGCATGCGCCGTTTCATGCTGCTCATCGTAGCGCCGCCGGGCTCGGTGGGCTGCCCCCGCGTTTCCCGCCACGTGGCGGCCCGCCGTCCTCGGCCTCCGGCCTGCGGGCGCCGGGAGCCCCCAGGCCCGGGCTTCGCCCGGCCGGGGCCTCCGCAGCCGGAAAACGCGCGAAAACGTCGCCAATTTCCCACCGCCGCGTTCCCGGGTGCCGCGTCCTCGCCCGTCATACGGCCGAGCGGGCGGACGTGGTAAACGGGCGCCATGACCGCTCTGACGCTGCTTTCCGAGGAAGAACGACTGTTCCGCGACTCCGTGCTCGGCTTCGCGCGCGGGCGCGTCGCACCCCTGGTCGAGGCGATGGACCGCGCCGGGGCGGTGGACCGCTCGCTGCTTCCGGAGCTGTTCGAGCTGGGCGTGATGGGCGTCGAGGTGCCGGCCGAATACGGCGGCGCCGAGAGCAGCTTCTTCAACGCCATCCTCGCGGTGGAAGCGATGGCCGAGGTGGACCCGAGCATCAGCGTGCTCATCGACGTGCAGAACACGCTGGTGAACAACGCCATCCTGCGCTGGGCCAACAACGAGCAGAAGCAGCGTTACATGCCGAAGATGTGTGAGGGATGGGTCGGCTCCTACGCGCTTAGCGAGTCCGGTTCCGGCTCGGACGCCTTCGCCCTGGCCACGCGCGCGGACAAGAAGGGCGACAAGTGGATCCTCAATGGTCGCAAGCTCTGGATCACCAACGGCGCGGAGAGCTCGCTCTTCATCGTGTTCGCGAACGTGGATCCGTCCAAGGGCTACCGCGGCATCACGGGCTTCCTGATCGAGAAGGACTTCAAGGGTTTTTCCGTCGGCAAGAAGGAAGACAAGCTCGGCATCCGCGCTTCGAGCACCTGCGAGCTTTTGCTGGAGGACGCCGAAGTGCCCGGCGAGAACGTCCTGGGCGAGGTCGGCAAGGGCTACAAGATCGCGATCGAGACGCTGAACGAGGGGCGCATCGGCATCGCGTCGCAGATGCTCGGCCTGGCCCAGGGCGCCTTCGACTACGCGATGCGCTTCATGCACGAGCGCAAGCAGTTCGGAAAGCCCATCGCGGATTTCCAGGGTCTGCAGTTCCAGTACGCCCAGGTAGCGACCGAGATCGAGGCGGCGCGGCTGATGGTCTACAACGCCGCGAGGCTGAAGGACGTCGGACAGAGCTTCGTGAAGGAAGCGGCCATGGCCAAGCTGTTCTCGTCGCAGGTGGCGGAGCGCACCGCATCCATGTGCGTGGAGTTCCTCGGTGGAGTCGGCTTCACCAAGGACTACCCGGTCGAGAAGCTGTATCGCGACGCCAAGATCGGCAAGATCTACGAAGGCACCAGCAACATGCAGCTCTCGACGATCGCGAAGCTGCTGTCGACCGCGTACGCCCAGGGATAGCGCTACGAGCAGGCGGAGCTGTCGTCGGCGCGGCGGCGGGCCGCGGTCTCGAGCGCCCATTCGATCGCGCTGACCAGTTCTTCGGCTCCGGCGGGCTTCTCGACGCGACGATGTGCGAGCGGCATGCGCGCATCGTCGCGCGGCAGCGTATCGATGTGGGCCGAGTGGACGATGCGCATCACGTCGGGATGATGGGTGCGTGCGAGCTCCAGCAGCGTCCGCCCCTGCATGCCGATCATGCGCAGATCGGTCACCAGTACATCGACCGGGCCGCGCCCGAGCAGCGCCAGAGCGCTCTCTCCGGTACGCGCGGTGATCAGCTCCCACTCCGGATGCATCCGCCCGACAATGCGGCGGATCGTCCGCAACATGATGGGCTCGTCATCGACGACGAGGACGTGCGGCTTTCGTGGGCAGAGGTTCGAACGGGGGGGCGCGGTGGGGGGCATGATGCCAACTGCCAATGCAAGACGCTTGCCTGCGCACAACTGGCTAGCATCATGGAAATAGCGCGGTCAGCGCGCGACGTCATGTCCCGAATCGAGACGCGCGGGACAGACGCTTGATCCACGTCTACGAATGTCCCTCCGGAGACCTACAGATTGGGAACGAGGTCCTGCTGACGGACCAGGAGCACGCCGGAAGTGGCCGGCACGGTGACCTGCAACGCACCGCCCGTCCCGACTGTCAGCGGCGCGGCCTTCGGGTCGAGCACGTTGACCAGCTTGGTCCCGGCCGGCAGCGAGGTCGTCATCGGAGTGCCCTGGAACGCCGTCGAGCTCGGATGGTCCCTGTTCGTGTTGATCACGACCAGGGCGTACGCGTTGCCCGCGTCGCCGCCCGTGCGTTCAAAGGCGATGATACCGGCGTCCTGCTCCGCGCCGACGCGGTCGGTCGCCCAGGTGATCTTCAGGTTGCCGTGCGTGAGCGCCGGGTACGCCTTGCGGATGTGCGTCAGGCGGGAGATCCACTTGTACAGCGGGTTCGTCTCGTCGAAGTGGCTCTTCCACAGGTCCTCGCGGTTCGACGGATCGTTGCCGCCGTGGAAGCCCTGCTCCGTGCCGTAGTAGACGCAGGGGATCCCGTCCTCGGTGAACAGGAACAGGAGCGCGTTCTCGAGCGCGGCCTTGTCGGGTCGGTCGAAGAGGAAGCGCGCCACGTCGTGGTTGTCGATGAAGTTCACCAGCGCCTTGTTCGGCGGTACGCCGATGCCGTCGGGCACCGGCGCGGTGTTGTACAGCGGGTTCGGCCCGAGGCGCTTGTCGAACAGGGTCTGGATCTCGGTGGTGGGCGCCTGGACGCCATTGGGCTGCCGGAACACGTCGCGGAAGACCGAGTAGTACTGCGGGAAGTAGAAGACGCTGTCGACCTCGTTGTTGAACGTGTACGAGCCGTCCAGCTGGTCGTCGCCGTCGAACGACTCGCCGAACATGAAGAAGTTCTTTTTGCCCTCGGCGGCCAGGCGCTTGCGCACCTGGGGGCAGAAGGTCTGCCAGAACTTGTGATCGACGTGCTTGAGCGTGTCGATGCGGAAGCCGTCCGCATCCGTCAGCTCCACCCAGTGCACGAAAAGATCGATCAGCGTCTGGCGAACGTCGGGATCCTCGGTGTTGATGTCCTTCAGGCCGCCGGGAAAATCGCCCTTCTCGACCTGCTCCATGTCGGTCCAGTCGTAGACGCGCCCGCGGCGATGGTAGGCGCGCGCTTCCTGGAAGATCGGCGGCTCCGGCGGCATGTGGTTCGTCGCCGGATCGTAGCTGAAGATAATCGGAGCGGGGCCAGCCAGTCCTAGCGACGTCCAGGCCTGCACGCCGCGCGGGTCGTAGTCCGGGTCGTATTCGTTGATGTGGCTGACGATGCTGGTGCCCTGGGGGTTGCCGTTGTCCGGCGCGACGACCGGTCCCTCGCCGCGCACGCTCTCATCGGGCTGCCCGTTGAGATTGATGTCGTAGTAGAAGAGCTGCCCCAGGTGATTGACGACGATGTCGAGGATCACCTTCATCCCGCGATCGTGGCAGGCCTTGATCAGGTTCCTGAGCGCCTCGAGGTTGCCGAAGTGGGGGTTCAGCTGGGTGAAGTCCTGCGTCCAGTAACCGTGGTAGCCGTCGACGCCGGCGTCGGTCTCGACGTTCTTGACGATTGGCGAGATCCACAGCGCGGTCACTCCGAGGTGCTGCAGGTAGTCGAGGTGATCCTCGACGCCGAGCCAGTCGCCACCCTGGTAGCGGGCCAGCGCGGTGCGATCGACCCGGTAGTCGTTGCCGCGGTCGCCGTCGGCGAAGCGATCGACCATCACCTGGTAGATGACCTGGTCGCGCCAGTCGCTGACGTGCGTCGAGATCGGCTGATCGCCCTCGACGCCCTTGAAGTCCATGCAGCCCGAAGTCGCGGCGCCCAGAACCAGGCAGGCGCCGATCGCCAAAGCACGGCGGAACATGCGGCGAGGCTAGCGCATCTGCCGGACCGCGGTACGTCCGGAAATCCGCCTAGGCTGCTTTTGCTGCGGTTTTCAGCTCGCTGACCAGATCCTGCAGGACCTTCTTCGCGTCGCCGAACACCATCAACGTGTTGTCGCGCTCGAACAGCTCGTTCTTGATGCCTGCGAAGCCCGTCCCCAGGCTGCGCTTGATCACGAACACGGTGCGCGAGTGATAGACCTGCAGTACCGGCATGCCGTGGATCGGGCTCTTCGGGTCCGTCTCGGCCGCCGGGTTCACGACATCGTTGGCGCCGATCACGATGGAAACGTCGGTGTCCACGAACTCCGGATTGATCGCGTCCATCTCGAAGAGCTCGTCGTAGGGCACGTCGGCCTCGGCGAGCAGCACGTTCATATGGCCGGGCATGCGGCCGGCCACTGGGTGGATGGCGTAGCGGACCAGGGCCCCGCGCTTCTCCAGCAGGTTAGCCAGTTCCTTGACCGCGTGCTGCGCCTGGGCGACCGCCATACCGTAGCCCGGCACGAAGACGACGCTGCGCGCGTCCTCGAGCACCATGGCTGCTTCCTCGGCGCTCGCCGAACGCACGTTCGTGTACTCGCCGGCTTCCGGTGTGCCGCCTTCCGGCTCGGCGCCGAAGCCGCCGAAGATGACGTTGGTCAGCGAGCGGTTCATGGCCACGCACATGATCTGCGTGAGGATGAGACCCGACGCTCCGACCAGCGCGCCGCTGATGATCAGCACGTTGTTGGCCAGCACGAAGCCCGTCATGGCCGCTGCGACGCCCGAGTACGAGTTGAGCAGCGAGATCACCACCGGCATGTCCGCGCCGCCGATTGGAATGACGAGCATCACGCCGAGCAGCAGGCTGATGCCGCCGAGCACCACGGCGGCAAGCTCCGCGTCGTGCGGGGCCGCCGAGACGAAGGCGAGATAGCCGCCGACGGAGAGCGCGCCGAGCAGCAGCAGCGCGTTCAGCACGTGCCGTCCCGGCAGCAGCACCGGCTTGCCGCCGATCTTCCCGGACAGCTTCAGATAGGCAACGAGGCTGCCGGTCAGCGTCAGCCCCCCGACGAGAATCGACAGACCAATGGTCGTCGCGACTGCGGGGCCGCTGGCTCTCGCCGAGTCCAGCACCACGGCCAGCGTGCCGACCTTGCCCGGCTCCACGACGTCCAGCCACACGACGGATGCGCCGACCAGCATGGACGCGCCGCCGCCGAAGCCATTGAAGAGCGCCACCATCTCGGGCATGTCCGTCATGGGGACGGTCATCGCCGCCCAGACGCCGATCGCGCTGCCGAGCACGATGCCGATCAGTATCCAGCGGTAGTCGATGCGACCCATCTCCACGAGCGTGGCGACAATGGCGAGCAGCATGGCCAGCGCCGCCAGCGCGTTGCCGCGGCGGGCGGTGTGCACCCGGGTCATCCGCTTCAGCCCGAACACGAACAGTATGGCCGAAGCCAGGTAGACCAGGTTGACGACCGAGTGGGTGAGGTCGGTCATCGGTGTCTCCGGAACATCTTCAGCATGCGGTCCGTGACCAGGAAGCCGCCGACCACGTTGATGGTGGCGAACACGATGGCGATGCAACCGAGCACGTTGCTGACCGTGACGTCGCCGGTCGTGGCGGCCTGCAACGCGCCGACCAGCGTGATGCCGCTGATGGCGTTGGCACCGCTCATCAGCGGCGTGTGCAGCGTGGGCGGCACCTTCGCGATGATCTCCACGCCCACGAAGATCGCGAGCACGAACACGTAGATGCCGACGAGCAGCGGCCCCATCATCGGCGAGCCTCCTTTTCCACGACGGGACCCCCAGGCTCGAGCTGGGCGGGCTCGACGCCGAGCAGCGATGCCGCCCTTTCATTGACGACCTGCCCGTCGAAGGTCAGGAGCGTCCCGGCCGTGATCTCGTCGCTGGCTTCGATCACCGGCGCGCCGTCCTTCACCAGATGCTGCACCAGCGCCAGCACGTTGCGCGCGTAGACCATGCTGGCGTCGGCCGGCACCGTGGCCGGCAGATTCGTGTTGCCGACGAGCAGCACGCCGTGCTTGCGCACATTCCGGTCCGCCTCCGTAAGCTCGCAGTTGCCGCCCTGCGCCGCGGCGAGATCGATAATGACGGAGCCCGCGCGCATGCGCTTCACGGTCTCGGCCGTGACCAGCCTCGGCGCGGCTCGCCCAGGAACCAGAGCCGTGGTGATGACCACGTCGGCCGCCGCGCAGCGTTCCGCCACCACCTGTTGCTGCTTGGCCAGGTAGTCCTTGCTGACCTCCCGCGCGTAGCCGCCCTCGGCTTCGCCCGCTTCCTCCGACTCGGGTGGCTCGATGAAACGCGCGCCCAGCGACATCACCTGTTCCTTCACGGCGGGGCGGATATCGCTCGCTTCCACCACCGCGCCCAGCCTGCGCGCAGTGGCGATCGCCTGGAGCCCCGCCACGCCCGCTCCCAGCACCACGACGTGCGCCGGCTTGATGGTGCCGGCGGCGGTCATGAGCAGCGGAAAGTAACGGGGCAGCTCGGTAGCGGCGAGCAGCACCGCCTTGTAGCCGGCGATGTTCGCCTGCGAGCTGAGCGCGTCCATCTTCTGTGCGCGGGTGATGCGCGGCACGAGCTCCATCGCGAGCAACGTCACCCCGGCGTCCGCCAGGCGCTTGACCGATCCGGGGTTGTCGAACGGAGCGAGAAAACCGATCAGCGTCGAGCCTTGTTTCATCAGCGCGACGGTGTCGTCGCCGGCACCGCGGACGGTGAGCACCAGATCCGCGGACTTCCACGCGGCATCCGCGTCGGCTTCGACCTTCGCACCTGCTGCTTCAAACTCGGCGTCGGTTATAAACGCCGCGTCGCCCGCGCCTGCCTCGACCACCACATCCAGCCCGAGAGCGACCAGCTGCTTTACGGTCTCGGGCGTCGCCGCTACGCGGGTCTCGCCTTGCGCCCGCTCCCTGGCAACCAAGAATCTCATCGATCGTCGTCTCCCCCCGGGCGCCAGCTATCGCATCTGGGGCGTGGGGCAACTCCAAGTCAAGAGCCACGGAGCTCCCGAACCAGTGCAGGATAACCACCTGACGCGATGCGTCAAGGCGGCGACCATGGAGAACCCGAAGGGCGCTTCGGTATAGTGACACGCCGCCAACAGGGCCGGATCGTCCATGCGTGTCCCCGAGCGGGTTTCTGAAGAGCATCGCGTCATAGGACGCTACGTGCTGCATGGCGTGATCGCCTCCGGCGGCATGGCGACCGTGCATTTCGGCAAGCTGCTCGGCGAAGTCGGTTTCTCGCGGACGGTTGCCATCAAGCGCCTGCACGCGCAGTTCGCCCGGGAGCCGGAGTTCGTCTCCATGTTCATCGACGAGGCTCGGGTAGCGGCGCGGATCCAGCACCGGAACGTTGTTCCGACGCTCGATGTCGTGGCGCTCGACGGCGAGCTCTTCCTCGTCATGGAATACATCCAGGGCGAGTCCCTGGCGCGATTGCTGCGCGCTATGCGCGAGCGGTCCGAGGTGATCCCGGTCGGGATCGCCGTCAGCATCGTCTCAGGCCTTCTGGATGGGCTGCACGCGGCCCATGAAGCGTGCGACGAGCGTGGCGAGCCGCTCGGCATCATTCATCGCGACGTTTCCCCACAGAACGTGATGGTCGGCGCCGACGGCGTGGCGCGAGTGCTCGACTTCGGCGTGGCCAAGGCCGTGGGCCGCCTGCAGACCACGCGGGACGGCCAGCTCAAGGGAAAGCTCGCGTACATGTCGCCGGAACAGCTCCGGCATCGGCCGATCGATCGGAGAACCAACGTCTACGCGGCAAGCGTCGTCTTGTGGGAAGCATTGACCGGGCAGCGCCTGTTCCAGGCGGACAACGAGGGAGCGTTGCTCGGAATGGTGTTGGACGGCGAGGTGGATGCGCCGAGCAGCGTCAATCCGCTTGTTCCCGGGCTGCTGGACACGGTCGTCCTGCGCGGCCTGGCCACGGATCCGGAAGATCGCTATCCGACCGCGCACGATATGGTGATGGCGCTGGAGCGCGTCGTTCCGCCGACATCGCCGCGCGAAGTCGGGCGCTGGGTGGAGCTGGTGGCGCGCGATGCGCTGCAATACAAGGCTGACTGCGTCAAGGAGCTGGAAAGCATCTCGGAGGTGCGCGAGTACGCATCGGGTCCGAAGCACTCCGTTCCGGCGATCGCCGTGTCGTCCCTGCCCGTCCTGTCGGGCGGTCCGGGGTCTCTTTCGCCCACGCGCGTGCTCGGTTCAGCTGCGTCCCCACGGAGCGGGCGCGTCGGGATCCTTGTCGGCATCGCGGCCGTGCTCGGGCTCGTGCTGATCGCCGTGCTCGTGCTGGCGCTGCGCGGTTCTCCCGCTGCGAGCCCAACTGCGGTGTCCGTCACCGTTCCGCCGCCGGGCGCGGCGCCCCAGACCCTCGCGACGGAGCCGAAGCCATCGGCGGCATCGGCGGCATCTGCGGAGCCCACGCCGCCAGCGTCTGCCAGCACCACGCCCGAGGTGAGCGCCGCCGAGCTCAAGCCGGAGCCCGAACCGACGCCTCACGTCCGTCGGCGTCCGCATGTGACGCCCAAGCGTTCCGCTGACTGCTCGCCTCCCTATACGCTAGACTCGCAGGGTGTCCGGATCCCGAAGCCCCAGTGCCTGTGAGAGACGCCTGAGTCGCGCTGGCGCCGGCCTCGTCGCGCTGGCGCTGCTGGGCGGTGGGCTGCCGGCACAAGCCGCCGGGTCGAGCGACAAGCAGGCCTGCTCGAAGGCGTATGTCGATGGGCAGCGATTGCGCAATTCGAACAAGCTCATCGAGGCGAGCAAGCAGTTCCTGGTCTGCTCCCGCGACGTGTGCCCCGCCGTGCTGCGCAAGGACTGCATTCGCTGGAGCGCCGGCGCAGAGCAGGCCATCCCAACCGTCGTCGTCGAGGCCAGCGACGCCAGCGGAGGCGACCTCGTCGATGTCAGCGTAACGCTCGACGACGAACCGTTCGTGTTCCGCATCGACGGCAGCGCGAAGCCGGTGGACCCGGGCGTGCACACCTTTCGCTTCGAGACCCAGGGAGCCGAGCCGATCGAGAAGCGCGTCGTGGTCCACACTGCCGACAAGAACCGGCACATCCACGTCACGTTCCCGATCGGCGGCGAGAAAGCGCCAGCTCCGGAGGAGCAGCCCAAGCCACCGGAGCAGACCAGGCACGATGCGGCGCCGGCACACGACAAGGGCTCCACTCCGCCCGCCGTCTACGTCCTCGGCGGCGTCGGCGTGGTCTCCCTCGGCGTCTTCTCGTACATGGCGCTGAAGTTCAACAGTCAGCTGAACGACCTCGACAAGTGCAAGGGCCACTGCTCGCAGCGCAGCGTCGATTCCGCCAACCGCACCCGGAACCTGTCGTACATCCCGCTTGGCATCGGCGTCGTGTCCCTCGCCGTCGCGGCGGGGATCTACTTCTCCGGAAGCAACACCGGAAACGGCGAGCAAGCCGCAAAGGCTCGCTTCGATGTACAGCCGGTGCGCGGGGGTGCGGTCACCACGCTCGGCGGCCGCTTCTGACGCTACTTTGGCGTCAGCTCCATGACGGTTCCGTCGTTGTTGCTGCCTCCGCTCCCCCAGTTGACCCAGTACGCGCCGGTCTTGTCGATGGCGATGCTGTAGATGGATAACTGCCCGGAAGCGATCAGCTTCGACGCGCCTCCGGCCAAGGGCCGCTTCAAGATGTTGCCGTCGGCCGCGTAGAA
This sequence comes from uncultured delta proteobacterium, assembly GCA_963826085.1. Classification (GTDB taxonomy): domain Bacteria; phylum Myxococcota_A; class Polyangia; order Polyangiales; family Polyangiaceae; genus CAWDXG01. The sequence continues at coordinate 3,455,535 of CAWGVN010000001.1, forward strand.
GACGCTCTGCGCGTCGACAGCAATGGCGCTGGGGTACTGCGCCGGGGCCACCACCTCGGGCGTCCCGCCAGCAAGCTTGCAGCGCCTCAAGTCGTTGTTCTTCCACGACGTCCAATAGACGTAGCTGGTACCGATGGCGATATCCGCCAAGGCCTGCTCCCCGGACACAAGCTGGGTCGTTGGGCCGCCGCCGATGGGCACCCTCATGATCTGGCCGCCGTCGTAATTGCTCCAGTAGACGTAGTTGGCGCTCACTTCGATATCGAACGGGCCGGCCTGCCCCTGGGCGAGCACGATGGGCGTACCGCCGGATAGCGAAACCTGCATGACGGAGCCGGTGGACGGGTCGTGGTTCGTCCAATAGATGTTGTGCGAGTCGACGGCGATGTGCACGGGAGTTGTCTGCCCCGTTGCCATCGCCACGGGCGAGCCGCCAGCGATGGGCACTTTCTTGATCGCGCCGCCCACATAGGTCGTGAAGTAGACGTACTTGGCGTCGACGGCGATGCCGTAGGGAACGTTCTGGCCCGCTGTCAGCGTGACGGCCTTACCGCCAGAGTGCGGAATCTTCCGGATCGTGCCGTCGTCGCTGTTCGACCAGTAGACACTGTTCGAGTCGACCGCAATGCAGACGGGCTGCGCCTGGTTGTAGGCCAGCGTGATCAGGCATCTGCCGGCGATGCACACGCCGCCGTTGCTGCAGTTGTTGTTGGTGGTGCAGGGGTTGCCCGTCGTGCCGCCGCTGCCCTGGCCATCCGCCCTGCCGGCATAGCCGTCCAGGGACGTGAAGTAGCCGCAGGCGGGCAGAAGGCCGAGGGTCGCGAGAAACAGCATGCGCGCCGACCGCCTCAGCCGGGGTGTGTTCTGCACTGGTTCACTCTAGGCCACGCCGTGCTGCCCCGCCAGCGTCGGCCGAGCGTCACTTGGGCGTGAGTTTCATCACGCTGCCGGTTTTGCTCAGGTTGGCGCCGTAGTTCACCCAGTACACGCTCTTGTCGTCGACCGCGATGCCCTGGAAGCCAATCGTCTGGTTGAAAGCCAGCGACTCCGCCGCGCCGCCTGCAAGGGGTGTCTTCGATACGGTGACGCCATTGCCCGTCGAGTAGTAGACCGAGCGATCGTCGAGGGTCACGCCGAGGGCGTAGTTGGCGACCACGAAGGGCGAAGGCGAGCCGCCGCCGATCGGAATCCTCATCACACCCTGGCCGCTGGTGGCCGACCAGTAGATGTGCGCGGCGTTGACGGCGATTCCGTTCACGTCTGGCTGGTTCTTCGCCACCGTGACGGGCTGACCTCCGTCGATCGAGACTTTCATGACCTCGCCGCTGTCGTAATTGGTCCAGTAGACGTACTTCGCATCGACAGCGATGCTGTAGGGGCTGGCCTGCCCCGAAGCGAGCTGGGTGGCGGAACCGCCCGAGAGCGGCGCTTTCATGATGCTGTCCGTAGTGGCCCAGTACGCATTGTTCACGTCGACCACGACGTACTCGCAGCCGCTCTGTCCCGACGCCAGTACCACGGGCGCGCCACCGTCGGCGGGGATCTTCAAAAGGTTGCCGGTCCCGAAAACTGCGACGTAGACGAACGAACCCCGGACCGCGATCCCCCAGGGAGAGTCCAGCTGCGACGCGAGCGTCGTCGGCGTCCCGCCTGCCTTCGGGATCTTCATCACCGTCTTGCCGGAGTAGTTGGTCCAGTAGACATTCTGATCGTCGAGGGCGAGGGCCACGGGGTTTCCGAATCCCTGGGCCAGCGTGTCCAGACATCTGCCCGCCACGCACACGCCGCCATTGCAGTCGCTGTTGGCGGCGCAGCCGCTGCTGTCCTGGCCGCCCGTCCCGTTGTTCTTCCCGGCGTAGCCATCCAGCGACGTGAAGTAGCCGCACCCCGGCAGCACGACGACGAGCGCCACCAGCGCAAGGTGCCGCGAGCAAGCTGGCGACTGCAGGCGGAGCATGTTCCGCACTGGCTCACTCTACGCCACGGCAAGCGGTCCCGCTAGACTGCCCGCCCGGCCGATCATCACTTGGGCGTGAGCTTCATCACGCTGCCGACCTTGCCCTGCGTGGCGCCGTAGTTCACCCAGTACAGGCTGGTGGCATCGACCTTCATGCCGTTCGTGGTGATGTATTGCTGGAAGGCGATGGCAGTGGGCGACCCGCCGGCGAGCGGCACCTTCGAGACGCTGGAGCCGCCACTCGAGTAGTAGACGTTGCTGGCGTCGATGGCGCAGCCCGTCGGAGAAAGCGACGACACGACAAGCGCGGGTGCGCCGCCTGCAAGCGGAAGTCTCCGCACGGCGCCGGCCTGCGAAGCCGACCAGTAGAGGTGCGTGGCATCGACGGCGAGCCCGTTCACCTGCTGCTGGTTCGAGGCCACCGTGACAACCTGTCCGCCCGCGGTCGGGACCTTCATGATCGTGTCGCCGTCGAAGTTGGTCCAGTACACGTAGTGCGCGTCGAGCGTCATGTCGTAGGGGCCGGCCTGTCCGGTGGCGAGCGCGGTAGCGCTGCCCCCTGAGAGCGGCATCTTCATGACTCTGCCGTCGGAGTAGTTGGTCCAGTACACGTTGTTCTCGTCGGCCACGATGTCGTTCGGCGCGCCTTGCCCGCTGGCGAGCACCTTCGGCGACCCGCCGGAAATCGGGATCTTCACCACGTTGCCGGCGCCGCTGACGGTGACGTACACAAACTGACCCTGGACCGCGATGCCCCAGGGACTGGAGAGCTGGGACGCGATCGCGATGGGCGAGCCACCCGCCTTCGGGATCTTCATCACGGTGCCGCCACTGTTGTTCGTCCAGTAGACGTTGTGCGAGTCGAGCGCGATCTCGCCTGGGTTGCCCTGTCCCTGGGCCAGTGTGAGCAGACATCTGCCCGAGACGCACTTTCCCGCGCCGCAGTCGTTGTCCGTGCTGCAACCTCCGCTGCCCTTCTTCGCGTAGCCGTCCAGCGACGTGAAGTAGCCGCAGCCCGAAAGCAGAGCGGCAAACAGCGGAAAGAGAACGAGCTGGCGCCCCACGCGACAACTCTACGCCGCGTGGACGCCGCCGTCGACGCTGCTAGCGCCGTTCAGCCGAGCTGCTGCAACATGGTGGCCGCGTCGCTGACCTTGAACTCGCGAGGCGCCTCCACGTTGAGCTGCTTGACCGTGCCGTCGTCGACGAGCATGGAGAAGCGCTGCATGCGCTTGCCCATGCCACCGCCGGTCAGGTCGAGCTCGAGCCCCAGCTTGCTCGCCAGTTCTGCACTGCCGTCGCCGAGCATGCGGATCTTGCCGGTCGCTCCGTGCTCCTTGCCCCACGCGGCCATGACAAAGCCGTCGTTGACCGCAATGCACCACACTTCGTCGACGCCCTTCGCCTTCAGAGCCTCGAGCTGCTCGACGTAGCCCGGCAGGTGCTGGGCAGAGCAGGTGGGCGTGTACGCGCCCGGCACGGCGAAGATCACGACGCGCTTGCCGCGCGTGGCCTCCGCGACGGACACCTTGGCGGGCGGCAGCGGACAGGCGTCGCCGAACTCCGTCGATTCATACAGCGTGGCGTCGGGAATGTGGTCGCCGATCTGGATCGTCATCGTGGGCCTCCATGCTTGCTGTGCGAGCGAAAACGGCGCGCAGCCTACGCCCAGAGGATCTCGATCGCAACAACGTCCGGTCCGCCGGAGTTCCCGGCGCGGACAGGGTCGTGGAAGGCGGCGGTTGTGCTTGCCGCGAGGCCGGTCCCGACAGACGTTCTGCCGGAGGGTTGGTTCTGCTTCCGGGGTCCGGGTTGCTGCTCTCCCGTCGCCGCCGTCACATCGATTGAAGATTGGAGATCCGCATGTTTCGACGAATCGCCGTATGTGCCGGTCTAGCTGCGTGCGCGCTCGCGTGCGCGTCGCCCGCCGGTGCCCAGACGCGAGCCCAGGGGTTCAATCTCGATCAGTTCCAGCCGTCCGAGCGCGGCAGCGAGTGGTTCGCTGCCGACTCGCTCGATCTGCGGGGACACGAGCGCTTCGCGGCTGGCCTGATCGGTGACTACGCCTACAAGCCGCTGGTCATCTACGACTCGAAAGGCAACGAGGTCTCGCCTGTTGTTGCCCACCAGCTCTACGCGCATCTGGGCGGGGACGCGATCCTGTGGAATCGCGTCCGCTTCGGAGTGAACCTGCCCATCGCGCTGTACCAGGCCGGGGACGGCGGCGTCGCCCAGGGCCAGAGCTTCGTCTCGAGCAACAAGACGACCGTCGGCGACCTGCGCGTCGGCGGCGACGTGCGCATCGTCGGGCAGTACGGCGATCCGATCACGTTTGCGGGCGGCCTCTGGCTCATTGCGCCGACCGGCTCGCGCAAGAGCTACACGGGCGACGGCGGGGTGCGTGCCATCCCGCGGCTCATGGTTGCCGGCGACGTGAGCCCGTTCGTGTACGCGGCGCAGCTCGGTTTCGACGTCCGTGCGCAAAGCGACAGTTACGCCGGCAAGCCGCGCGGCAGCGCCCTAAGCATTGCCGCCGCAGCGGGCGTGCGCGTGCTCGACAAGAAGCTGGTCGCAGGCCCCGAGCTGTACGGCTCCACCGTGGTCACGAATTCGAAGGCTTTCTTCGGAAAGACGGAGACGCCCTTCGAGCTCTTGTTCGGCGCCCACTACACCGCCACCAAGGTGTGGCGGTTCGGAGCCGGCATCGGCCCCGGCCTGACGCGCGCATTCGGCACGCCGGTGATGCGCGTGCTGCTGTCGGCGGAGTGGGTGGAGCCGTTCGAAAAGCCCAAGCCGCCACCCCCGCCGCCCGTGAAGCCCTCCGATCGCGATCACGACGGCATCCTGGACCCGGACGACGCGTGCCCGGACACGCCCGGCGTCAAGACGGACGACCCGAAGAAGAACGGCTGCCCGCCGCCCAAGGACAGCGACGGCGACGGCATCCTCGACCCCGACGACGCGTGCCCGGACACGCCCGGCGTCAAGACGGACGACCCGAAGACGAACGGCTGTCCGCCGCCGAAGGACCGCGACAAGGACGGCATCCTGGACCCGGACGACGCGTGCCCGGACACGCCCGGCGTCAAGACGGACGACCCGAAGACAAGCGGCTGCCCGCCGCCCAAGGACAGCGACGGCGACGGCATCCTCGACCCCGACGACGCCTGCCCGAACGCGCCCGGGCCCAAGAACGACGACCCGAAGAAGAACGGCTGCCCCGTTGCCCACATCGAGCACGGCCAGATCAAGATCCGCGAGCAGGTCCAGTTTGCCTACAACAGCTCGAAGATCCTGAAGACCAGCGATTTCATCCTGCAGGCCGTGAAGAAGATCCTCGACGAGCACAAGGACATCACCCAGATCAGTGTCGAGGGCCACACCGACAGCCGCGGCAGCGATGCCTACAACATGCGGCTCAGCAAGCAGCGCGCGGCCTCGGTGGTCAACTGGTTGGTGCAGCACGGAATTGCGCGAAAGCGGCTCCAGTCGCAAGGCTTCGGCGAAACTCGCCCCATCGACACCAACGACACCGAGGAAGGACGCGCCAACAACCGCCGCGTGGAGTTCCACATCATCGCGGGCGCCGGGAAGGAGACGGCGGAGGACAAGGCCGCCGAGAAGCAACTGGAGGACAAGGCCAACGTGAACGCGCCGGTGGACAAGCCGAAAGAGCACTGACCACGGCGCCGCGGGCGTCTCGTCGCGGGAAGCGCATCGAGCGCAAAGCGTCCCGAAACGAGACGTGCGCCGGGTCGTCGGCGTCGTAGTCGCCGGCAATCACGCCGGCACGGAGCGTGCTTGGGCTTCTCGGGATGACACACACACCTCCCCGCCTTGACCCCGTTGCTCGCCTGGTCGAGCGTCTCGCAGCGCGCTACTCGAAGCTGTTGCCGCCCGGTCGGACGGCCATCGAGTGCGCCGCGGAAGTCCTGCACGTCATGCGCCGAACCTGGGATGGACGGCGCACTCGCTGGTTGCTCGGTCCGGCTGTCGGGCGCGCCCCCAATCTGACGGACGCAGCGAATCGAATCGACTGGCGCGGCGTGCTGTCGCCGGGAGAAGGTCGCTTCGTTGCCGCGATAGACGGTTCGCGCGACCTCGAGTCCGTGCTCGAGGAATCGCATCTCGATCCGCTGCATGCGGCGCAGGTCATGTGCGCGCTGGCGCTCGTCGGCGCGGTGGTGTTCCTCGAGCCTATCGAACTCGAAGAGGACGATGATCGTCCGAGCCACGTGGGGCTCCGCGCCCCGTTCCGGAGCTCCATCGAGCTTGAAGATCCGTTTCCGCGGCGCGCCGCCTCGTAGGCCTACTTCGAGTAGCTGGTCGAGTTGAACCACCACTCGGCGCCGATGCCGAAGAACTGTTCGATGCGGCGCACGGCGAAGGGATCGTCCTGTGGGTAGAGGGCGCGCGCGTCGTCGTTGCGACGGGTGACCGCCCAGATCAGCCGGAGCTGCGGTCGCTTGAAATCGCCACGCCCTGCCGGCGACAGGAACGGAATGATGCCAAAGCGCCAGAGCCGCGCTTCGAGCGGCCGGTTCGTATCCACGTTCAGCACGCCGCGCTGCTGTGCCTGGTAGGAACCCTCGATGGCGACGCCCGCGTGATCGCCGATGAACAGCTGCGGCCGCGCGACGATGATGCCCTCGTCGAGGTTGTTGAAGTTGTACTTCGCCGGCGATTCGTCGCGGAAGCTCCTGAAGTAGCCGCCCACCATGACGCCGATGGGGCCGTACTCCCAATTCCCGGCGAGCCCTACCAGGGCTTCATGTGCACCGGATGTCGTGCGATCCGGCGCGACGCTGGCGGGCGTGCCGAACTCGCCGTAGGCCGCGAGCCCGCGCGCGTAGCGGAAGAACAGGTTCACGAACGTGTCGCGCACGCCGGTGAACACTCCCACCTGCGCGCCGATCACGACTCCGCTGTCGCCGGGGACGGATTCGGTCACCCCGGGCTTCTTCTCGTGCGTGCCGCTCGGCAGACGGTGGACCTCGCCGTAGAGCACGCCCTTGAGCCCTCCGTGCTCGCCGATCACCGGAAGAATGCTCGACAGCTTCAAGCTCGAGACCACGCGCGGACGGTCCAGCAGCGCGACATCGGTTGCCCCAGGCTGGTTCTGCGCCGCCGGACGCTGCACGATCTGCAGCTGGAAGGGGTTGTCCATGCGGTTCATGCCGACGTGCCACGCGACGAAGGTGTGGTTGTCGCGCGTGTCGAAGCGCACGCCGCCGCCGACTGTGTTGAGGTTGTCGAGCGGCCAGTAGTCGAGCAGGTAGATGTCGTCGCCGCGGTACATGCGCGAGCCGACCCATGCGCTCAGCCCCTTGTCGCCGATGCCTTTCTCCTCGACGTACAGATTCCGCAGCGCGATGTTCGCGTCGAACTTGCCGTCGTAGTGGAAGATCGGTCCGGCGATGGCGAGCGTCGTGACGATCTGCGAGGACAGATCGCGCGACCACTTGTCGTTCCGGTGCAGCTCGAGCTCCGCGTAGGTCGATTCGTCGATGCGCGAGCCGTGCGCCACAACGTCCGCGTTGCGGCCCTCGCCGCCGCGTCCGTCGGACGAGACCACGACGCGACCGTACGAGCCGAACGTGAACCCGCTCTGCGGATATCCGGGCTTCGGTGCAGGGCCCGGCCCGGGTACGGCCTTCGCGGCGGGCTCCTCCTCTGCACGGGCGTGTGCGGGCGGCGCTGGTGCTTTTGTGGGTTCGCCTTGCGCCGCTTCGGCTTCGTCGCCGGGCTTGTCCTCGCCTTCGTTCCCGGCGGGTGGAGCGGTCGTGCTCCCGGACTTCGTCGCGGGCGCTTCTGCACCGTTGTCGGGTGCAGCGCCGGCATCGGGCGCCGCGCCTGCGCCGGGTGACGGCTGTGCCGTGTCGGCCGGTGCGTCGTCCTGTGCTCTTGCGGGTCGCCCGACCGCCGCGATCGCCGCGCAGGCCAGAAAGCCGATAGCAGAACGGACACCGGACCGAAGCACGTTGGGCGCGACCATATCACTGTCGGTCCCGGCGCAAAGCCGCTTGGAGCGGGCCGTGGGATTTCGCTTCGCGACCCCAAACCGGGCTCCAAAGGGGGCTTGCGCCAGCCGATGGACCGGCTATTGTCTCCGCCGATATGTGGTGGCCTGTATCCGCCGAACCTCACGTGGTGACCCTCGTCAAGGTCGTGGGTCTCCTGTGCATCTGCATCAGCACGATCCCCGTCCTGTTCATGGCGTGGCCCGGGTCCGACAAGGGCGAGCCCGAAGAGAACGCCTACGGGTACGACAAGATCGACTTCTAGGCCGTCCCGGCTGCAGAAGCGCGTCGTGATACGCTAGGCCTTCGTCTGCGCATCCGGCGCCTTGGTCGATCATGTCGCTTGCCCGCTTCTGCCGCTCCGCTCGGGCGAGGTGGTTCGCCGCCGTCGCCGTGGTCCTTGGCGGGCTGTGTAGCGCGTCGGTAGCGAACGCCCTGCCGTCGCCTCACCACTCCACCACCGCGCTCGTGTCCTCGAACGGCCGCGCGCTGGTGCTGTACGACACGACCAAGAGCCGCATCACGACCTTCTACGAGCACCCGTACAAGGCGCGAAGCGACGGCAGCCAGACGCGCAACTTCGCCTACGACTGCTATCCGGGGCTTCGCGTTGGAGGCCCGGGCCAGGCCGGTACCTGGCTCACGGACGTGACGCCCGACACGGTCGAGTACGAGCCCGGCACCGGCATCATCCACATCGCCCGCAGCTGGTCCGGACTCGCTGTGGACGAGTACGAGTTCGCCCCGATCGAACTGGCCGAGCACGCAATGATCAGTCTGGTGCGGGTCGAGCGCCAGAGCGGCACCGCGTCGCCGGTGGACGCGTACATGCTGTACAACTTCCACCTCGGCAAGGGTGCTCCGGACCCCGACGCCACGGGCGAAACCATCACCTGGGACGCGACGCGTGGGGCGTGGGTGGAATCGGGCCCCAGCGGCGCGGCCATGGGCTACGGCAGCATCGGAAGCTCGTCGCACCACTCCGCCAGTCCGGACAATCCGTTTTCGCTTCTGGACTCGGGTGCCGACCTCACGGACAACGCCGGCACGGGCGGGACGTACGACGACGCGGCGGCGGGCCTGCAATGGTCGCTCGGCGGACCTGCGCAGGGCAACACCGCCTGGGCGGGCTCGTTCGTGGTGCTCGACTCCGGCGGCGACGTGGCGCCGCACATCGATGCGGTGAAGAACTGGATCAACGGTCGCAGCGCCCAGCAGCTGCTCGCCGACGAGCACACGGCGTGGAAGAGCTGGCACAAGCCCGACCCGAAGGGACTGTCCGCGGCGGAGAGCGCGCTCTACCAGCAGTCGATGGCCGTGCTGCGCATGGGCCAGGTTTCGGAGCCCGGCAAGAGCGACGGGCAGATCCTGGCGAGCCTGCCGCCGGGCCAGTGGAACATCGCTTGGGTGCGCGACATGGCGTACGCGGCGGTGGCGCTGGCGCGCGCCGGGCATACGGCTGAAGCCAAGCGCGCCATCGAGTTCCAGCTCGGAGCCGACGCCGACAAGTACGAGCAGTACGTCGGTCATCCGTACCAGATCTCCGTGACGCGCTACTTCGGCGACGGCGTGGAAGAGAGCGACTCGAACCAGGACGGCCCGAACATCGAGTTCGACGGGTTTGGCTTGTTCCTGTGGGAAGTGTACGAGTACGTCCGGGCTACAAAGGACACGGCCAGCCTGAAAGCGTGGTGGCCCGCGATCAGCAGCAAGGTGGCGGACGTACTGGTCGACCTGCAGGAGCCGAGCGGGCTCATCGAACCCGATTCGTCGATCTGGGAAGTGCACTGGAACGGCAAGCAGCAGCACTTTGCTTTCACCACCCTCGCGGCGGCACGCGGTCTGTGCGCGGCGGCGGATCTCGCTACGCAGGCCGGCGACACCACGCGAGCCGCCAAGTACCTCACGGCCGGGAAGCTCGCGCGTGACGCCCTCACAACCCAGCTCGCTGCCCAGGACGGCACCATCGCGCAGAGCTACGAGGCGCTGAAGCAGGGCAGCGGCTTCCTCGACGCCGCGGCGATCGAGGCGGTGGGTGCGGGGCTGCTCGATCCCGCTGGCCGCTCTGCCGGGGCCACACTCTCGTCGATGAAGCAGTCGCTGATGGTGCCGAGCGGACATGGTTTCTTCCGCAACCAGAACGGCGGCTGGTACGACAGTCAGGAGTGGGTGTTCGTCGACCTGCGCACCGCCGTTGCGATGCAGCGCATGGGCGACGCGGGCGCCGCGCCTCTGCTCGACTGGATCACGCAGCAGTCCGCCGACAACTTCAACCTGGTGTCCGAGCTCTACGACGCGAATACGGCCGACTACGCCGGTTCCGTTCCCATGGTCGGATTCGGTGCAGGTGCGTACGCGCTCGCGCTGATGGATCGCGCTTCGGGTTCGACGACCGAGCCCTGCGGCGGCTTCGCGGTAGAGAGCGGGGGTGCTGGCGGCGCGGGCGGCGCGGGTGGCGCGGGCGGCAGCGCCGGTGGCGCGGGTGGCAGCGCCGGAACATCGGGCAAGACGTCGAAGAGCAGTGGCGGGTGCGGCTGCCGCGTCGGGACCCGTAGCTCGACGCCCGCTCCCTGGTGGGCCCTTCTTTCAGGGCTCGGTCTCGCAGGGTGGAGGAAGCGCCGACGGACTTGAGCGCGCCCGCTTGGTAGGTGCCGGCTCTTCAGGCTCTGGGCGCAGCGCGCGCGATCGACTACCGTTGCAGGTTCGGAGGTCCGAGCCATGGCGCACGAACACGAAGCCCGCAACATCCCGCTTGCCGAACGCGTCGCCTACGCAACCGTCGTCGGTTCCATGGCAGCGGCCGATGACGTCGTCGCGCCTGCCGAGCTCGACAAGCTGAAGTCCCTTTGCAAGGCGCTCGGCTTGCCGGACGGCGAGACGCAGAAGGTCATCGTCACGGCCGAGAGCCGCAACGGGGTCGCGGCCCAGCGCGCCATGACCCGTCTCGCACAGTCGGACCTGCGCTTCACGCTGTACACCGATTGCCTGCTCCTGGCGTACGCGGACGAGACCGTCGTGAAGCAGGAGCGCGAGATGCTCCAGGGCATCGCCAAGGCGCTGCAGATCGACGAAGCCAAGGCCAAGCTTCTGGAGGAGTACGTCACCGTCGCTCGCGAAGCGGCGCGCCCCGACGCGGATCACCAGGTCGCCAAGGCGCGCGCCGAGGAGCTAGCCAGCGAGCTCGCGGCAGTCGGCATTCCGGTGGGCGCGGTGGCGCTCACCTCGGCGGCGTGGTTGAGCGCGGCGGGCATCACCACGGGGCTGGCGGCTGTGGGCGCCGGACTCGGCATCGCCACAGGCTTTGGCGCAATCGTCGGTCTCGGAGTGGGCACGCTGTACGGCGTGCGCTGGCTGCACCACAAGCTCGTGCAGCGCTCCCCCGACGAACTCAAGTACAAGTACATGCATCCCGATGCGGCCATGACGCTGCGCGAGGGTGCGGAGGAGTTCCATTCCACCATCCCCGGCCTGCTTACCGAGGACAAGATCCAGTCGGACAAGGTCAAGGAGCTCTTCAAACATCACGATCGCTGCCACGTGGTGTTTGGCTGCGACACGAGCATGGCGAACGAGGGCTTCGTCGACACCTGGACCATCTTCGGCTCGGACGTCGATCTCAAGGACTACCTCGACTATCTGAAGTCTCCCGAAGTCAAGCAGCTGTTCCAGGAGATTGGCTTCATGCGCTCGCTGCTCGAGTCGGTCAAGAGCAGCCCGAGGCTGTTCGAGGTGTTCATGAACGCGCGCGCCATGAAGAAGCGCTGGCCGTTCTATGGGAGCGACGCGTATCTCGACAGGTCGCTGAAGGACATCCGCGAAGAATTCGGGATCGTCCTGGTATGAAGGTCCACGCTTCGGTCATCGAGACACAGACGCACGCGGCGCGCGAGTTGGTGGACATCACCCGCGAGGCCCGCGCCGAGGTCGCGCGCTCCGGCGTCCGGGAAGGCATCTGCTCGCTCTACGCGCTGGGCGCCACAGCGGCCTTGATGATCCAGGAAAACGACGACCCCAACATCCGGTTCGACGTGCTCGATTGCCTTGCGGAGGTCGCGCCGCGCGGCCGCTGGCGTCACGACAAAGTCGATGACAACGGCGACGCCCACATCCAGGCCGGCATCGTCGGACCGGGCGAGACCGTTCCCGTTCGCGACGGCAAGCTGCTCCTGTCCACGTGGCAGAACATCTTCCTGTGCGACTTCGACGGCCCGCGCGCGGTGCGGCAGGTCGTGGTCACGATCATCGGCGAGGAGTAGCGCTCGTCGCGCCGCGCGGCTGCGCGAGCGCATCCACGAGATAATCGCGCAGCACCTCCACGCGGCGCGGCATGAAGGGGCTCGCCGTGTGCAACAGGTGGAGCGCGCTTCCGGTCATGCCCCACCCCGGCAGAAGTCTCTCCAGCCGTCCCTCTTCTGCCAGCTGATCGCAGCGATGCGACGGCCCCAGGGCGATCCCCATGCCGGCAGCGCACGCCGCTACGAGGAACCCCATGTCGTCCGCGCTGATGTGTCCGGTGACCTCCACCTTGCCGGCCTGGCCGCGCGGGCCGGTCAGACGCCAGACCGCGCGGCCACGGCTGCCCCGGAACAGCAAGCAATCGTGCTCGGCAAGAGCGGCGAGCGTGCGCGGTTGCCCGCGCCGCGCGACGTACTCCGGCGCGGCGTAGAGTCTCAAGTCGGTCGAGAAGAGCTTCCGGCCTCGCAGCGCGGAGTCACCCATGCGCCCCGCCCTGAGCGCAAGGTCGATCTGGTCCTCGACCAGATCCAGCCGCCGCGCGCTGAGCAGAAGTTCCACGTGGACCTCGGGATAGAGCTTCTGGAAGCCAGCGAGCGGGCCCAACAGTAGCGGTCCCAGGTCGGGCGGCGCGGTCAATCGCACGAGGCCGTGTGGGTCGCGTTCGCGACTGGTCACGCACGCGCTGGCCTGCTCGAGCTCCGAGACAGCACCCCGCACGCGCTCGAACCACTCTCGCCCCTCTTCGGTCAATGAAAGCTTGCGCGTCGTGCGCTTGAGCAGCGTGACGCCCAGCTCCTGCTCGAGCGCCGCCACGCTCCGGCTCACCGACGACTTGGGCATTCCGAGCGCGGCGGCCGCGGCCGTGAAGCTTCCCCGCTCGATGACTTCCACCGCGACGGCGATACGGTTCAAGTCGATTGTTGCAGCCATCGCAACGGATGGTAGCAAACAACGCGGACTGAACCAGAGCGGCGTCCCCCGCCTCAGTCTGCGGGTTTGACGAAGCGGAGCACGAAGCGATCGCTCGTGCCCCGGCGCTTGCCGGCAGCGCTGGGGGCGGCGCTCCAGTCGTGGTGGTCGTCGGGGTTCCGCAGAAACTCGGCTTCGGCATCGAGCTTGAAGCCCGCCGCCTCGACCTCGCGCTTCACGACGCTCTCCTCGATGCGGTGCAGCGTCTTCACATCGTCCACTCCGTGACCATCTGCCGCGGCGTGGTCGACGATGCCGTAGACGCCGCCCTTCTTGAGTGCGCGGAACACCGCCTGGTTCATCTTGGCCCGGTCGGTCTTCATCCACACCGTGTCGTGATAGAAGAGCACGATCAGCACGGCGTCCAGGTGCTGCACGTCGTCCGGCAGCGGGCTGTCGAACTCGCGATCGACCCGTACGATGTTGGCGTTCACCGGCTTCTTCAGTCGTTCGCTCCAGGGCTTCTCCGCGAAGCGCTCGAGGATGAACCTGGAGTTCTGGGCGTAGACTCCGCCCTTCGGCCCCACCACGCGGGCGAGCAACTCGCTGGTGTAGCCGCCACCCGCGCCGAGCTCTGCCACGTGCATGCCGGGCTTGATCTCGAAGAACGTCAGGTACTCGGCCGGGTGGCGTCCGGCGTCGAGCGCGCGGTCCGCCGCGGTGCGGTCCGGAGCGTCCACGGCGCGGCGGATCGGCTCCGGGATCTGCATGGCCGGTTTCGGCGCCGGCGAGGACGCCGCGGCCGATGCTGCCGTTGCCGGTGGGGCGGGAGGCGGCGCTGGAGCGGGCGCGGCTGGCGGAGGAGCGTGAGGGCCGGAGCAGGCCAAGGCCAGTCCGGCGAGGAACGCGAACGAAAACGACCGCATGCCGGCGATGCTACCTCACAGCCGCTCGCTCGGTGTCGACGATCGCACTACAGGCGGAGCGCCGCGATGAGCCCGGGGTCCTTCTCCAGGGGGTGGCGTCTGAGCGGAAATGGCCGTCTGACCAGCACGGCCACCGTGAGCAGTGCTGCAACTGCCGTGAGGATGCCGGATTCTCCCACCCAGAGCCCGGCGTGCCGTGTCGACGCGTCGAATGCTCCCTGGATGATCGAGTTCCACGCCGCGTGTCCGACGCAGGCGGCCCACACGCTGCCGGACTCGAGCCGCAGCCGTGCCAGCAGGTACGCGGCGGCGACGACGTCGACCATGAACAGTACGGCCGAGAGCGACGGGATCGGACCTGTGGCGTAGTGCCCGCTCAAGATCAGCGGCAGGTGCCAGCCGCCCCAGATAAGTCCACTGGCAAGCACCGGTCGCGGCACCTCTGCGTCGATCAGTCGAGTCAGCATGTAGCCGCGCCAGCCGATCTCCTCGCCCGCCGCCGCGACCAGCGACAGACCGAGTCCGAGCGTCAGCGAAATCCCGACGAGCCCTGCGAAGCGCAGGAGACCTGCTGCGTGAACGAGGCCCAGCAGCTTCACCGGCGGCGGCGAGAACAGAGCAAGCCCCGAGGCCCAGGCCGTGCCGTACGCGAGCAGACCGACGAGCAGCGGATAGACCACGCCGAGTCCAGCGGCCCGCCAGCCGCGTGCGCCGCCCCAGCGAAACGACACGTCGGAAAATCCCTCGCGCAAGAGCAGGCGCGTCACGATCGAAGCGAGCGCCGGCATCCACATCAGGAGCACGACCCACCCGACGTGCTCATCGATCTTCCCGCCCATCCGGATCAGATGCACCTCGAGCAGCGCCGACGTCACGCCGACCAGCGACAGATACACCGCTAGACCCCGTCTGGCCCGGCGGCGCCGCTCTACCCTGTCCTCCATCTGCCGCACGGCTATAGTCCCGCGACCAGTCGCCGGCGAGGGCGCTCAGAAGTACAGCTTCGCGTCCACGTGATACATCTGGGGATACAGCCCGAATTCGCTGTGCGGCGTGACGCCCGTCAGGCGGTAGTCGGCGCCGCGCCCGACGGGAATGAACGCGCCGGCGACGAGCAGGGCGTTCTCCGCGACGTTGTAGTCGAGCTCGGGCGCGATGAGTGCGCTCGGGTCCTCGAGGTTCATGATGGCCGAGGTCAGCAGGTGCAGCAGCGGGTGCACCTCCCAGTCGGCCGCCACGCCCGCATACAGCCGCCCGACGTTGTACTCCTCGCCGACGGCAAAGCGCGGGCTCGCAAACTCGCCGAAGTAGTCGGCGGGCTTTGGCGCTCCCGAACCGTTGAAGTACATCTCGGCGGTGAGCACGAGCTTCTTGGCCGGTTGCATCGTCGTGCCGAGCACCGCGCGGTTGAAGGCGGCGCGGCCGTAGCGTCGGCGCGAGTGGTCGGGCACGTACGTCACGGTACCGGAGCCGTGAAGATCGCTCTTGTGACCGAGATCGACGAACAGGTCGATGCCGCCGACCGCGTCGCCGCGCACGTCGCCTGCCAGGGCGCCGAGGCGCAGCTTGTCGAGCGACAACTCGAAGCGCGAGAGGACGGCGGAGCCGTCCTTCTTGACCTGGAAATCGTGATCGGGATTTCGTGCGCCCAGCGAGCCGATCAAGAGCAGCGTGGCGTTGTCGGAGATCGTCCAGTCCGCGCGCGCGGCGTCGACCCCGGGCTTGTATTCCGTGTTGAGCTGCAGCGGCGAGAAGGGGGCGAGCAGATCCTCCGGCGTCCAGATCTGGCCGCGGCCGATGCTCACGGGCTGCCGGCCCAGCGTGAAACTGAAGTCGCCCGCGGTCAGCCGCGCGTACACCCAGTCGACGCGATCGGTCAGCTGGTAGCTCGCGCGATCGACGGCAGTCCATTGCAGCGGCAGCCACGCGGGCGTTTCCGCTCCCCGCCCGATCGAGAGCGTATTGCCGACCAGGGCGGTCGGCAGCGTGCTCGAGGTAGAGACCAGCTCGTCGTGGACCTTGAAGTCGACCTTTGCGCGCTTGAGCTCGAGCTTGGGGCGCACGGCCAGGATCGACAGCGTGGCGGGATTGTAGTCCTTCGGCACGAGCTGGTTGTCCAGCGGGCCGCCGCGCAGCAACAGATTGTAGCTGCGCACGGCGCCGCCCACGCTGAAGGAATTGCCCTCGAACGGATCCTCGGAAACCACGATCGCGCGCGCGGGCGCGGCAACCAGGAGCAGCGCGAGTACCAGCAGGGCGGAGCGCATCAGGTGTGCTTCTCGTCCACGATGCGTCCGTCCTCGAGGTGCACGACGCGGCGCGCGCGCGCCATCACGCGAGGATCGTGCGTGCTGAACAGGAAGGTGAGGCTGTGGCTCTGGTTCAGCTCCTGCATGATATCGAGCAGCGATTCGGCGGCCTTCGAGTCGAGGTTGGCCGTCGGTTCGTCGGCGAGCACCAGCGTGCGCGCGGCGGCGATCGCGCGCGCCACGGCCACTCGTTGCTGCTGTCCGCCGGACAGCTCGCCCGGCCGGCGGTGCAGCATCTCGCCGAGACCCACCGCTTCCAGCATCTCGACCGCCTTCTTCCGGCATTCCGCGCGGGGCATGCCCTGCAGCTCCAGCACCAGCTCGGCGTTCTCCAGTGCCGAGAGCACCGGCAGGAGGTTGTAGGCCTGGAACACGAAACCGATGTGGTCGCGCCGCATGCGGGCCAGCTCCGCTCCGCTCAACGTGGCGAGGTCCTGCCCGCCCACCTTGATGCTGCCTTTGGTTGGGCGATCGAGCGCGCCGATCAAGTTGAGCAGCGTGGTCTTTCCGGAACCGGAAGGGCCGGCCAGCACGGTGAACTCGCCGGGTTCAACCGCGAGATCCACTCCGCCGAGCGCGTGCACCTCGACGTGCCCTTGCTTGTAGATCTTCTGGAGCCCCTTGGCCTCCACTGCCAGCGCTTGGCTACTCATGGCGGATCGCCTCCACGGGCTGGAGCCGCGCCGCACGCAGCGCGGGGTACACCGCTCCGAGCATCACCAGCCCAAGGATGATGGCGGAGCTCCAGAGGACCTTCGACAGGTAGAGGTGTGCGTAGACCTGCTTGGGCAACAGGATGCCGCCCATCTCCGAATTGGAGCCATACCAGTCCTTGATGTCGATGCCGACGGTCGCGAAATGGTGGTTGGCCAGCAGCCCGATTCCGAGGCCTATCGCCGTGGCAAACAGACCCAGCATGAAGGCTTCGCTCAGCACGATGGCCAGCACCCGCCCCGGGGTAGTGCCCAGAGCAAGCATCACGCCGAACTCGCGCGTGCGCTCCAACACGCTCATCAAGAGCGTGTTGAGAATACCGGCAGCGACCACGACGAAGACGATCGCCATCATCACGTACAGCCCGCCCTCGTCGACCACGATGAACGAGTACAGATCCGGCGCGGCCTTCATCCACGAAAGCACCTCCGCGTTATCCCCGGTTAGTGCCTTCTGTACACTCGCCGTGGCTTCTGGGGTGTTCGAGATGTTGTCGAGGACGGCGGCCAGCATGGTGACGCCGTGGCCCGCCGCGGCAAGTCGTTGGGCGTCGGAGAGCGGAACCTCTGCCCAGAACGCGTCGAACTCCTGGATGCCGGTAGAGAAGATGCCGTGCACCTCGTACGCGCCGCTGCGCGTGTCGCCGCCGCCCGCCGGACGAAGGGTGAGCGTCACGCGGTCGCCCACCTGCACGTCCAGCGTGTGCGCCAGCTCCTTGCCGATCACGACGGGTGGCAGTGCGCTTCGCGGGCGTGGGCCCTTCTCGGGCGCCAGGGCGTGCCCGGCGATTATCGCTTCCGGCGAGTCGATCTTCGAGACCGTGGACTCGACAGCCGGGTCGACGCCCGACAGCTCGACGCCGACGCTCGTGGCGCCTGCGGTGATCAGCGCGTCGGTGCGCAGGCGCGCCGCGACGTGCTGGACTCCCGGCACGTTGCGCATGGCCTTCTCGAGCTTGCCCGGATCCTTGATCAGCCGATCCAGCGTGGGGTCGTCGCTGTAGCCCTGCGCGTGCACGACCACGTCGCCCAGACCCATGCTGACGCCGATTTCGGCCATGTTCTCGTGCACACCGTCGCCGATGCCGAGGAACACCAGCAGCATCGCGAAGGACAGCGAGATCGCAACCGCTGTAAGCAGCGTGCGGCGCCGGTTCCTGAGCGAGTTCCTGAAGGCCAGCTGGAAGACCACGTCTCTACCTATCCCTCATGGCGATCACGGGTTCCGTGCGCGCGGCGACAAACGCGGGCCACAGTGCCGCCAAAAGCGCCATCAACACCATCATCGCCAGCGGCAGCAGCACGCCCTCCGCGGTGATCGCTGCGTGCAGCACCGGCGGGATGGTCGCGCCGGCCAGGGTGGTGCTGCTCAGGCCTCCAAGGGGGATGCCGTGGCTTCGCAGGTACAGATCGATGCCCAGGCCGAGCAGGCCTCCCGCCAGCGAGGCCCCGAGCCCGAGCAGGAAGGTCTCGGTCGTCACCATCGTCACGATCGACGCGGGTCGCATGCCGATGGCCTTGAGCATGCCGAGCTCGCGGTGCCGTTCGAACACCGCCATCAGGATGGCGTCCGCCACGCCGATGGCGGCGATCGCGAAGATGATGGCGACCATGATCGCCGTCATCACGCTGTTGGCCTGCACCATCGCGACCACGTCCGGACGGAGCTGGGACCAGGTCTTCACGTCGAGCCCCTTGAAGGCCGCTTCCGCTGCCAGCGCATGCGCCACGCTCGTGGCGTTGTCCGGATTGGCAAGCCGGATCGCCAGCTCGTGAGCGCGGTCGCCCAGGCCCAGCAGGCGCTGCACGTCGGCCAGGTTGCCGACCGCACGCACGCTGTCGAGCGCCTGGTCCCCCGTGTGCAGGATGCCGACCACGCGGAAGTCGACGTTGATCGGGTTGCCGCCCAGATCCTGCGCCATCAGGCTCACGCGCGACCCGGGCTTTGCCTGGAGCTTCCTGGCCAGCTTGTCGCCGAGCAGCAGCGGTGGTGGCGAATCGGGCTTTGGCGCGAGCTCTGCGAGCAGCTTCTGCGTGCTGCCGCGGAGCTTCTGCGCGTCGGGCAACGCCTGTGCGGGCTCTTCCGCCGGCGCGCTGCCGCCGCCCAACGCCTCGATCTCGGCTTCGGCGCGTTCCGTCTCGCTCTGGGTGAGCGCCTGGTCGAGCTGCTTCTGCTTCGTGCTCAGTTTCTTTGCCGCCGGCCAGGGCGTTGGCGCCTGCGGCAGGTAGTGCCCTTTCGTGATCCGCCGATCCAGCTTCGTGACCTTGGCTTCGCGCGCCGGATCGACGCCGACGAGCTGCACGCCGGTGGACTGTCGCTGGGTGCTGGCGAGCGCCCAGCCGAGCACGCGCGGGCTCACGGCTTCGACGCCCCGGGTGTGCTCGGCGGAGCGCGTCCGCGTCTCCGCCTTGTCGAACGCGAGCTCCAGCTTGGGGCGCGCCGAGAAGCCGCGCTCGTGCACCTGGATGTGGCCGAGCTGCACATCGGTGATCGAGCGCACCATGTCGCTGCTCATGCCGTCCATCACGCCAAAGCTCGCGATGCACATGCCCACGCCTAGCGCGATGCCCACGCCGGCTATCAGCGTGCGCCGGCGGTTGCGACCGAGGTTGCGCCACGCGATCGCGAGCAGCAGGCCGAAGCGACGGGTCATGCAGACCTACTGGCGGAGCGCCTGCTCGGTAAACTTGCTCGCGGGGACGTCCGCGTCGAAGCGAAGCTTCTGGTACGACAGCTCCGTGTACTCGCCCGGCTTGGCCGCGACGTGCATCACGAGCTTCGTCGGCAGGAGCCGCCCGCCCATTTCCTTCACGTCGCTCAGGGTGAGCGTGCGTGTCGGCGTCTTCTCGCTCGCTCGCCGGTAGTACTCTTCGCTCGTCGGGATGACGTTCGAGCCCTGCTCGTAGAACTCGACCGTGATGTGGTTCCAGGCGACGGGCGCCTTCGGAGTCGGGTCGAGCTTGACGCGGTAGTAGCGTGCCGGCTTGCCGTCCACGTTCGCGACCCAGGTCTTCTCCATGTGCGGCACGTAGTCCTTGGCCAGGTCCGTCTCCTTGACCAGGTCGTCGTTGGTGAAGTGACTGCCCATCCAGTTATCGCCCAGCATCGAGCTGGAAAGCACCGTCACGCGGTCGCTGGAGGGGTCGTAGAGCGATAGCCGCCCGCCCACCTTGAGCGTGCCGTGTCCGCGCCAGCGCGCGGGGCCGAGGACCTTGATGAGGGCGCGGCTCGTGCTGGTCCGCTCGTCGCTCCAGTACACCATGTTGTAGGTGCGGTCGTAGCTCTTGGTGTGGACGTGCATCGTGAGCAGAGCCGCGGTGGTCTTGCCGCGGAGCACGTGGTCGACCTTGTGGATGAGCTCCGTGATGGTCTTGGCCGAGGCGGGAGTCGCCAGCGCAAGCGCCGTCACCAGCGCTGCTGCGGCAAGGGCCAGGCGCCGCGCCCGGGGGGTCGGTTCCAGCTGCATACCGGACAATCTAGGTCGGTCCCTGGCCGATCGCACTGATGATCCACGCCAGAAGGGCTGATACTCTGCGCCCCGTCAACCATGACGTCGGCTCCGAGGCAGCAAGCGCCCACGGCGTGGGCACGAATGGCCGCGCTGTTCATCGCCTATGCCGAACGCCGCGGCGTGAATCGCTCTGGTCTCCTCGCGCGCTCGGGTCTGACGGAGGCGGCTCTGGCCGATCCGGATGGGCGCATCCCGCTCATCGCGATGTACGACGGCATCGAGGCAGCGCGGGAAGCGACAGGCGATCCCTGCCTCGGGCTCCACTTTGCCCGGAGCCTCGAGCTCGAGGACCTCGACGCGCTTGGCTTCCTCATGATCACCAGCCCCACTTTCGGCGCCGTGCTCGACCGGGTGTTCCGCTACCAGCGGATGTGGGCCGAGGGCGAGCACTACGAGATGTTTGTCGAGGGCGAGCGGGCGCGCGTCACGTACGAGCAATACGGTCCCCAGCGTCCCGCGCATGTGCAGATGGCGCAGATGGCGTTCTGCGACTTCGTGGTCAACGGCTCGCGCTTCATCCCCGGGCTCGAGTTCGAGTGCGTGCGATTCCGCCACGAGCGGCCGCCCGAGGCCGACGAGTACGAACGGGTGTTCGGCGTTCCGATCGAATTCGGCGCGCCCTGCGACGAAGTGCGCTTTCCGTCCCGCCTGCTGGAGCTGCCGCTGCCCGATGCAAACGCTGCGCTGTGCAACTTCTTCGATCGCTACACCCGCGACAAACTGAAGCAGCTCCCCGGCGACGAGAGCATCACCAGTCGCGTCCGCGCGTTGCTCAGGAAGCAGCTCCCCGAAGGACAGGTCAAGCTCGAGCACCTCGCGGGGCGCCTGCACATGAGCCCGCGTACGCTGCAACGCCGCCTGGGCGACGAGGGAACTAGCCTGCACGCCGAGCTCGACGAGGTCCGCCGCCAGCAGGCGCTCTATTTCCTTGAAGCCGGCGTCGCCATCTCGGAACTGTCGTGGCTGCTCGGCTACTCCGACCCGAGCGCGTTCCACCGGGCATTCAAGCGCTGGACCGACACCTCGCCCGAAGCGTGGCGGAGCTCGCGGCGCGCAGCCGCGGGGACTTGAGCGCTGCGATGCTCCGGGCTCCGGGGCTCCAGGGCACAATTTCCCGCGGAATGCGCGGTTTGAAACCGTTTGCCGGTCCACACGTACAATGGGCTGGGATGAAGAACGGCAAACTCGTGTGGGTGGCGCTTGCGGCGGTGGTTCTTGTCGGGCTCGGTGGCTGTGACGACAAGTCATCGGGAAAGCTGGCGCCGGTTTCCTCGGCTCTGGCTCCTGCGAAGCCGCACTCCAAGGTGTCGGTGAAGTTCGAGGTCGAGCAGAAGTCGAGTCAGGTCAGCTTCCTCATGGCCGCGCCCATCGAGCGCATCCACGGCAAGGCGCCGGAGTCCGTGGCGGGTGACCTCTTCATCGATCTGTCGGACATCGAGAAGAGCAACGGTCTGATCAAGGTCGACCTAGACAAGCTCGCCGTCTACCAGTCCAAGCGAAAGTCGGAGCAGGACAAGTTCGGCGACGAGCAGAAGAACGACAACCAGAACGAGCACATGAAGACCTGGCTCCAGATCTCGGACGACGCCCCCCCGGCGATCCGCGAGCAGAACCGTTACGTGGAGTTCAAGATCGACAAGATCGACAGCGCCTCGAACAAGAACGTGCTCGACATGAAAGGCAGCGAGCGCAAGGTCACGATGACAGTGACGGGCGACTTCCGCCTGCATGGCCGCAAGGTGAAGAAGACCGCCAAGCTCACGGCGACGTTCAAGTTCGACGGCGACAAGCCCACGGGCGTCCACGTGCAGACCGACGAGCCGGTACTCGTGGGTCTCAGTGAGCACGACATCAAGCCGCGCGAGACGTTCGAGAAGTTGGCAGCCAAGACGCTCAGCGCGCTCGGCTCGAAGGTCGCGGAAAAGGCGCCGGTTACCCTGGACTTCGACGCCAAGCCGGTGAAGTAGGCTTCCGCCCCGGGGCTAACGCCGGTTGACGTGGTGCTGCTCGAGGCGGCGCGACTCGTCGATCACGCGCTCGAACACGCGGCGCACCGTTGTCGCATCCAGCGGGGGTCCGGCCATGCGGCATAGTCGCTCAATGAGGCTGCGTTCGCGCTCCGGGGCGTAGATCGGGATACTGCGGCCGCGCTTGTAGTCGCCGATCGAGAGCACGGCGCGGACGCGCGCCGCGAGCAGCTCCAGGATCTGCAGGTCGATCCGGTCGATCTCCCCGCGCAGCGCTTCGATATCGGGCTCTTCGCTCATGTTGGTCCTATTTGACGGTCGTCGGGCATCCCGCCACGACCTGCACCTGGAGGACGGCGCCGCTCAGGAGCTCGTTGCAGGCCGCGCCGCGGATCTGGATCGACGTGCTGTCCGTCCACACCCAGCCGTCCGTCGGATTCGACGGCACCAGCTTCTTGTCGAAGTAGACGTTGACCAGGCCCGGATCGGGAGGCGCCGTGTCCAGCGAGATGTCGCAGCTGATGGCGACCTCGACACCGATCTGTTTGAGCGTGTCGGTCAGCTCCGAGGTGTTCTTCACGGGGTAGTAGCGTGGCGTGCCGGGCCGAGCCTCGCCGCCGGCGACGGCAAGACTATCGAGCACGGATGCGTACAGCTCGCTGCCAGGCATGCCGATGACGTACGTCTTGATACCCGCAGCGGCGAGCGCCTGCACGGCTGCGACACTTGCGGGCTCATCCACGCACTGCAGCTGGCCGTTCTGCACGTTGGCAGGATCGCAGCAGTTGAAGCTGGCGTCGCACGTCTGCGTTCCTATCACGGTTCCCGCCATGTTGAGCATGCACTGATCCGCCCCGCAGCTTGCGCTGGCGTTGCAGTTCGGCGCGCCGTCGGTCGCGAGGACAACGTACGTGTCGCCCGAAAGCGCTGTGAGCGTCGGCATGAGCGCCGACAGCGTTGCGGACACCGGCGTCCCGCCGTCGGGCGAGTACTTGGCGAGACGCGCCAGGAGCGACGACAGCACCGGACCCACCTTGCCGGCGGCAGCGTAGTCCGGAGGATCGCCGGGCTGTGTCGGGAACACTTCTGCGCCGGGCACGCAACCGGCTGGCGACGCACCGGGCGCGGGAAACACGGCTGCTCCGTACTGGACGCGGTGTCCGACGGCGAGCAACAGGTCGCGCAGAGCCAGCCGTGCGTTGACGTACTTGTTGTAGATACTGCCGGGCAGGATGTCCGCCATGCTGCCCGAGCGATCGAGCACAAAATAGAGATTCGGGCGGTTCTCGACAGCCGGGATGATCTGGTTTCCGCACAGACCGCCCGCGTCGGCGCCAGGGGGACCATCGCTGCCGCCGGCGTCGAAGTAGCCCCCGCCCGAGCCGCCCGCGTCGAAAACCAGGCGCGGCGGGTGGTCGGTCGACGGTCCGCAGGCCGCAAAGGCCGCGCACAGGCAGGCTAGCCCGAGCCAGCGCCGCTGCACGATCGCCCGCATCCTCGCAGTGTACCGCGGTCGCCCCGGGGCCACCAATTCGCTCCGGGAAGCGGATCCGCCGCCCAGGCGTTATCGTCCAGGCCGTGGACGCGCGCCGGGTTACCGACCGGATCATCGTCGTCGTTGCGGTGGTCGCCTGCCTGGCTTTCGTGGCGGGCCTGTTCGACGTGGCGCTCACGCCGTTCAGCGCGGGCCCGTCGGTGCCGGCGCCGCCTGTCCGCGCGTCGGAGCGCAACGCGCGTCTGGTCGTGCGTGTCGGGGCGCTCCCATCTGCTCGCTGCGCGCCGGGCAAGGACGGAGGTGTCCCGCCGGGGTGCAACCCGGTTCCGTTGCCCGGCGCGACGGCGCGCGTCTTCTGGGAGCAGCGCGGGCGTTACTACCTCGCCGGCAGCGGGCGTACCGATTCCGCTGGACGCGTGGTCATCGACCATCTGCCACGCGGGGCAATCTGGGTCGTGGTGGACGCACCAAAGCGCGCGCGCAGCTCGACCCGGCTGATCCTCGGCGGCGAGACGCGCACCGCGGAAGTCACGCTCGCGCCGGCGCACTCGCTCACGGTGAGCGTGCGTGACGACAAGGGGAATGCTCTGCCGCGCGCCACCGTGCTCGTCACCGCTGCCGATCCGCTGCCCTTCGGCGCGCTCACCGGGCTCGATGGAGCCGCGCATCTGACGCGGCTCGGCGCGTCGCCGTGGTCCGTGAAGGTCTCGGCGCGCGGGTACGAGTCGGTGACGCGTTCCGGCGTGACAGCCGATGTGACGGTGACCCTGCGCCGTCTCGGATCGCTCGATGTGCGCGTCGAGACCATCGCAGGTTCGCCGGTTGCGGACGCATCGGTCATCATTGCCGGCTCCAACCTGTGGCCGGCGAGGCGGGCGACCACCGACGGCAAGGGCACCGCGCGCATCGCGGGGTTGCTCCAGGGCACCTACGATCTGAAGGCGGAAAAGGGCGCGCTGGTGTCGGACACGCTCGTGGGCGTGGAGCTCGAGCGCGGCCAACACCTGTCGCTGGTGCTGCGCGTGTACGACGGTCGCATGGTGACCGCGGTGGTCACCGACGGTGCCGGCGAGCACCCGGTCGTGGTCCCGGATGCCAACGTCGTACTCGTCGAGTCCGGGATCAGCTCTTTTCCGATCCGCGGGCGCAGCGGCGCGGACGGCACCGTCACGCTGGGTCCGCTTGCACCGGGCCCTGCCATGCTGGCGGCGCGCGCCGACGGGTTTGTGCCCCGCTCCGGCGTGCCGGTTCCCGATCAGCTCGACGGTCCCGTGCAGATCCCGCTCCTCAAGGGCGCGACGCTGGAGGGCAGCGTGGTGGACGCAAAGGGCAACCCCGTCGACGGCGCGACCATCGAGATCATCGGGACGGACATGCAGGGCTTCCCGGTGAACGAGACTCCCATGTTGATGTCTTTCCGGCGTCGCCATTTCGAGTGGGCGCTGCCGGGACCGGTGCCGCTGATCCCGGCGGGCGAGCTGGGCGTGATGCCGGGACCGGTGCCGCCGATCCCGCAGGTGGGCGGCCTGGCGGAGTCGTCGCCCACAGGCTCCGAACCGGACGAGGACGCCGACGTAGCGCCGTGGGTGACCGGCTACGACGGCACCTTCACGGCGCACCCGGTCACGCCCGGCCGCATGCGCGCCCTGATCCGCCATCCCGCATACGTTGAAGCGGTGAGCGACGCGGTCACGCTCGTCCCCGGGGGCAAGGCGACGGTCAAGGTCGTGCTGCACGCCGGCGGCACGCTGGAAGGCCGCGTCGTCGACAACGACGATCAACCCGTCGGTGGCGCCCGTGTGGACCTGACTGCGGTCGAGGGCACCCGGCAGGAGACGACGATCACGGCCGAGGACGGCACGTTCGCGTTCGCCGCCGTCCCGGACGAGATCCAGCTTTCTCTCGCGCGCCCCGACGACCTGTCGCGCATCGTGATGAAGCAGACCATCAAGGTGAAGGAAGGGGAGCACAAGCAGATCGAGATCCAGCTGCCCGCCCCGCGCGACCCCGTGCAGATCAAGGTCACCGACGACGAGGACCAGCCGGTCGACGCGGCGCAGGTCACGGTGATGTCGCTCGATCCGCAAACGCCGCTCTCCCGCACGCTGTTCACGACCGCCGACGGGCTCGTCAGCGTGCCGGACGCCAAGGGGCTGTCGCTGCGCGTGCTGGCGGAAGCGCCGGGCTGGGCGCGCGCCTCGACCACGACCGACGAGGCGCCCGACGAGATCGCCATCAAGCTGCGTCACGGCGTACTGGTGCACGGAACCGTCACGGCGGTGCGCGGACATGACTTTCTCGAGGGCGCGAGCGTGACGGTCATCGCCGACGGCATGCGCAAGTCCGCCCTCACGGATCACCAAGGAAGCTACGCCCTGAGCGATGTCGCGCCCGGCCCCGTGCGTCTGGTCGTCAGCCACCCGGAGTACGCGACCCGCAGCGTCGACGCCAAGGTCGAGCAGACGGGGCGGGCGGATCGCGCCTTCGAGCTTCCCAGCATCGACCTGGAGCGGCCGGCCACAGTGGAAGGCACGGTCCTCGACGACAAGGGCAAGCCCGTCCCCGCGGCTCGCGTTGCCGTCGGCGTCGCGCCGGCCTACCTGCCCGCGGGCACGTTACCGCCAGGCATGGCGGTCACCGATACCGACGGGCACTTCAAGCTGGAAGGCGTGCAGCCGGGCACGGTCGACATCGGCGCGTACGCTGCCGACGTCGGGCGCGGGCGCACTCGCGGCGTGCGGGTCGATTCCGATCGCCCCACCACCGGCGTCACCATCAAGCTTTCCCCGGGCGCGAGCGACGACGAGCCGGCCAGCGGAGGCAGCGTTGCCGTGACGCTCGGCGCAAGCGGTTCGGGCGATTCGCTGGAAGTCGTGATCGTGCAGGTAGCCGACGGCAGCGAGGCCGAGCACGCTGGATTGCAGCGCGGCGACGTGATCACAGCCGTGGACGGTGTCCCTCCGCGGTCGATGCGCGACGCCCGCATCCGTCTCAGCGGTCCCGTCGGCAGCGGCGTTCTGGTCGACGTCCAGCGCGACGACAAGACCAAGCGCCTGCGCCTCGTCCGCGAACAGGTGCGCCGCTAGATCACCGGGCGCGGTTGCTCATCGGATCATAGGATCACACGAAGGCCGAAGTGCCGAAGGGGACTTTCCACGGCCCAGGCGACGGCTGTTGTTCTGGGGGTCGAGGGTTGGGGCGCCCTGTGCGGCTGGTCCAGAGGGTGTTCGGCTATTCTCGAGAGTGGGTGCAGGCCTCTGGATTAGCCGTGTCGCGTGAGCCATCTTTCGACCCCACAAACCTTCGGTCCTTCTGCCCTTCTTGTGAAATTCCGGATCGTGACACGACGCCCGTGAGGTGACTGCGATCGTCAGTGCAGCGTGTGCCACTGGCCGTCGTGCTCGATCTTGGGCACGCCGGAGTCGGGAGACGAGGGCCGCATGTCGGGCGAGCTCGTGCGCTGGCTGTGGCGCGCGAGGACAATGTGAACGCGCGCGTTCTCCTGATTCGCCAGGGCGATGCGGCGCTTGAGGTCGTCCTCGGCCGCCTCCTCCTTGGCCCAGCGCTCCAGCGTGGCCTTGTCGCGCTTGCGGCGCCGCTTCCAGCTCCAGATCACCAGCCCCACGACCCCCAGCCAGATCGCGCCCCCGCTGAAGAACACGGGCCAGAACGTGTAGCGCTTGGCCACGTCCTGCCGCCAGTCGTACTCGAGGCTGGCGATATCGGTGTCGTAGGCGCTCTCCAGCGCGTGCTGGAAGCCTTCGCCGCCCCTGACGCGCTCGATCATCGCCACGAAGCGGTGATGGTCCTGCTGCCGGAGCAGATAGCGCACCACGTCCGCCGACTCCGCATACGCCACCGAAGCGTCGACCTCGTTCTCGGGGAAGGTGCGGTCCAGCTTCTTGAGTGGGATCAGGTTGTTTGCAAGCGTGGCCGTCCACAGCGTGTGCAGGCGCACGAACGAGCTCTCGCCGGATGCAAACACCGCGAACCCCTCGTTGAACCAGCGCGGAACGGAATGGCCTCTCACCGCGTCGTAGAGCGCCACGTGCGCCAGCTCGTGACTGAAGATCTCGCCCAGGTCGTGGTCGTCGTTCGGATGGACCGGATTGATGCTGAGGAGCACCAGCCCGATCTGCCCGTAGGCGACGCCGGCTGCGTACTTCGGGAACGGTGCGCCGTCGGGCGCCAGCGTCGCCATCTCGCCGGGAGTCCGCGCCACGTACACGCTGACGTGATCGAGCACCGATTCGCCCAGTCGCGCCGTGAGCTCTGCGCGCACCTGGTCGGCCTTTGCGATCAACGGTTGGACGCGCTCGCGCACGGACGGCGGATAGGCGAAGTGGATCCAGCCCCCGTCGTACGAGTTGTAGCTGGATGGCGCGTGCGGCACCCGCGGCAGCTCGCCGCTCAGTTGCGGCGCGTCCGACGGCGGCTTGTGCACCACGCCGCGGCGGGCGGCGCTCTGCACGCTCTCGACGGACGTTGTCCCGGTGCGCACGGCAGGCGCGGAGGGCGCAGGCGGCGGCGCGGCCTCTGCCGATCCTGCGGACGGCAGTTGTGCCCAGCCGATCGCGCTCAGGAGCAGCAGTCCAACCAAGAGCAGCAGTGCAAGCGCACGCGGTGGCCTCCGTCGGAGCGAGCGCCGCGGCACTCGCGTCGGCGGACCAGGCGTTGGTGGAGCCTCGTCGTGGCGAAGTCCCTGTCGCGCGACGCGACGGCCGACGCCGGGTCGGCCCGGGATTGGCTCGCCGGGACCAATTCGCATGGCTTCACGCTGTGGCCGGGAGCAGCCCAACGCGAGCCGCTCCTCCGCCCGCGCCAGAAAGGCCGAGCGAAGGTCCAAATCTAGGAATGAACTGCCGTTGCGTCAACGCACGGCGCCTGCCCCGCGCGTGTGCGACACGCACGTACAGAGGCCTCGCGCGGCTCTTCCCGCGCTCCCGCCCTAGTTCCGGCGGCTGCTCAGGATGCTGAGCAGGAAGATGAACAGGTTGAAGAAGTCCAGGTACAGGAGGATGGCCGCGCCCACCGGGTTGTCGTTACCCGAGCGGAGGATCTTCGACGTGTCGTAGAGGATGTAGCCGCCGAACAGCAACACGGCCACGCTGTCGATGGCGAGTGCGAACACGCTCGAGTGCAGGAAGAACGTCAGGACGAGCCCGCCCAGGACGACGAAGAAGCCCATCGACAAAAAGCCGCCGAGGTACGAGAAATCCTTCTTCGAGATGAGCGTGTACGCGCTCAGGCCAGCAAAGCCGACCGACGAGAGCAGGAACGCGTCGCGCACCGGCGAAGCCACCATGGTCTGTCCCTGCGAGGCCATCAGCAGCGCGAAGAAGACCATTGGCGCGACGAACACGCCGCTGATGAAGGCCGCGCCGTGCAGCGCGATAACGTTCACGCCCGGCGTCTTGCTCACCATCTGCGCACCGAAGAACGCGCCGAACAGCACCGCCATGGCGATGATCCACGTGAGGATGCCGCCGCCCGAGAGCATGGCGACCAGTGGCGGCACGGTGTGCACCGTCCCATCGGAGAGCTGGATCGAGGCTGCCGAGGAGCCGACCCCCGCATACAGCGCGAACATCGCGCCAGCCGCGGCCGCGACGATGCTGGTCGTGAAGAGCGCGTAGACCTTGCGCAGGAAGGCGAGCTTCGCCGGTCCCGCGACATTCGCCGTGGCTCCATACTGCTGCTGCTGGGGGGAATACTGGGGATACATGACGGCTCTGCCTCTCCTTTTTCGTGGTTCCAGGGCGGGCGGCGCTATCGCCAGCCGGCGACCAGGACGGACACGATGAGAGGAAACGTAGTCACCGCAAGTGCCCCGGTCAAACCACCTGGGAAACCCGTAGGCGCCCAGGATTATGCCCGGCCGCTCAGCCGAGCCAACCCGCGAGGCCGAGCAGAACCGGCGAGCGGGCAGCACACGCCGCGCGCACGGCCGGCGAGAAGTGCAGTACGCCGGCTCCCGCCAGAGCCAGCGCGAGCCACAGGATCGGACCGGTCAGTCTCGCCCGCGCGGCCGACAGCCGCAAAGCCAGGCCGGGCAGCGCGGCGGCCAGCCCCAACGCGACTGCGAGCGTTCCGTCGAACACGCCGGCGCGCATACCGGACGCGCTGACAGCGGGAGCGACCAGCGCAAGGCCGATCAACGTGGAAGCGGCGGCAAGCACCACTAGAAGCCGCTGCGCCACGCGCCGGCGCGCCCCCGTCTGGGCCGCTGCCACCAGCCGTCCGCTGATCGCGATGCAGCCCAACACGACGCCCGCCGCGACAATTCCGAACGTCGCGCCGCCCAGCGGGCGATAGTGCGTCGTGGCTTTCAAGAGCCGCGCGAAGATCACGAGCGGCCCCGTAGCGAGCAGCAGACCGACCAGCAACGTCGGTACCGCGCGCGGCATCGGCCGCGCCGCCCTGAACGCGCCCACGGCAGGCGCGAGCAGCAGCGCCGTGGATCCAGCGAGTGCGATCCAGCAGGCGATGAACGATGCGCCCGCGTGCGCCGCGCGCCACGCGGCGGGCAGCGCAGCGACGGCTGCTGCGATGCTTCCCAGGAGCAGCCCGCGCCAGAGCTCGGCGAAGACCGGATTCGTCTGGCCCGCGGCTGTCGCTGCGTTCACGCCTGCCTGAGCTCCAGCCGCACGCGCCGCGCGGCCCTGTCCGGCACGTAGCCCTTCTCCAGGTACCAGCGCACGGAGCGCGCCAGCGCCTCGCGCGCAGGGCGGTGCTTGTAACCGAGGTCGTTTTCGGCCTTCTCGCTCGTGACCCAGGCGTAGGAAAAGGCGAAATCGCGCGCCAGACGCCGCGTGAGCATCGGCTCGCCTCCTCCCAGGCTTGCGTTCAGCTCCATGAAGAACGCCGCCAGCGAGACCATGCCGCGGCCGATCCGGCGCGGCGGAGCCAGCCCCGTCAGCTCGCTGAGCGTCGAGAACATCTGCTCGAAGGTGAGGTTGTCGCCGCCGAGGATGTAGCGCTCACCGACCGAGCCCTTGTCCATCGCGAGCATGTGGCCCGCGACGACATCGTCCACGTCCACGAGATTGAGCCCGCCTTCCGTGGCCGGCGCGCGCATCGCCGGGGAGAGCTTCAAGTACTGCACGATGCTCGCTCCGGTCGGGGTCGGCTTCCAGTCGCCGGGACCGACGATGCCGCTCGGCAGCACGACGACAATGGGCAGCCCTTCCGTGGCGAGCTCCAGAGCGACCTGTTCCGCCTCGTACTTGGAGCGGATGTACGTCTCCGGGTCCTCCAGGTTGAACTCGTGCGTCTCGTCCATCGACTCGGGTTTGCGCTCGACGCCGAGCGCCGCGACGCTGCTCGTGACGACGATCTTCTGCAGCTTGCGCTTGGCTGCCGCTTCGAGCGTTGCGCGCGTGCCTTCAATGGCCGGCTTGAGGATCCTGTCGGGATCGGAGTCCCACATCTTGAAGTTGCTCGCGACGTGGTACATCCGGTCGCAGCCGGAAAGCGCGCGGTAGACCGTGTGCATCACGGTGATGTCGCCGAACGCGAGCTGGAAACGATCCTCGGGCAGTCCCTCGAGCTGCCTGAGGCTCGAACCTGCCCGAACGAATCCCTTCACGCGCTCGCCGCGCTCCACCAGCGCCCGCACCAGACGCGACCCCACAAACCCGGAAGCCCCCGTCACCAGCGTCCACGGCTCGATCATGGCCGGCTACTACAAGAGCGGACCGGAGGCGGCAAGCGACTACGGGGGGACGAGGTAGACCGGGGATTCGCCGACCTTCACGTCGAGACCACCGCCGCTCGGCGCGGCGATCTCGGCTGCCCGTGACGTCGAAGGCGTGGCGCGTCTCGCCTGGCAGGTGGACGGTCGTGGTGCCGGCGACATTCCAGAGCGCGCTCCAGCGCCCGCCGGGTGCGTCGAAGTCCAGAGCAAAGCGGCCGGATGCAGGGTCGTTCAACGTGGAGTCCTGCGACGGGCCCGCGGGCGTTGCACCGGTTCCGATTTTCGAGAGGTAGGCGAGGGCATCGCGCGCGGGTTTGGGCGAGGGACTCTGCGCCGGATCGTCCGAGCCGAAGTGGTAGATGCCAAAGTCGTCTTCGGGCGGGAAGGTTCCGTGGTTGGGGCCGTCGGTCAGCGTAAACCAGCACAGCGGGTCCAGCCCGAGCGACGCGGCGAGCAGCAGCTCGCGCGCCAGGAATCGAGCCTGCGTGGGCTCGTCGACCTGGCCGTACGAAGGCCAGCCCGTCTCGGTCACCGCGGTCGGCGGAAGCGTCACTTCGTGCAGCCCGAACACCGCGCGGATGTCGTCGACCATGCCGCCGAGCGCGCGTTCGCCGTCGTCGTTGTCTTCCGGCGCGGCCGCCGGCGGATAGAGCGGGTACGGATGCAGGCCGAAGCCATCGATCCCGTCGAACGCATGCGCGTCGGCCGTCAGCATGTCGTGCGTGAACTCGACCGCGCCGTTGACGATCTGCTGGTGGAAGAACAGCCCGGCGGAGTACACCGTGCAGTCCGCGCAGGCGCCGTGGACGGCCTTCGCGCCGGCGACCATCAGCTTCGCGTAGCGCGCCGCGTCGCCGTTCAGGTTCGGCCGGAAGAAGCGATAGCCGCCGTTGGGCTCGTTCCACAGCTCGTAGCGATGGATCTTCCCGGCAAAGTGCTTGGCGACTTCCGCGGCATAGTCGGCGTAGTCCTGCGGATTGTCCGGCGGGAAGCGATCATCGGTCGAGGTCGCGGTGGTCGCCCATGGCACGCCGTAGGCCAGGATGCCGATGATGTCGAAGCCTGCGTCATGCGCTGCCTGGATCTTCTGGTCGTACGCCGAAAAATCGAACGTGCCCTTGTGCGGTTCGATCACCGACCACGTCATGTCGAGACGCAAGGTGCGCACGCCGGCCGCTTCGAGCAGCGACAGCTCGCGCGCCTGTCGCGCCTGGGCTGCCGCGTCGCTGCCGTTGTCCAGGGCCATCGCCATGCACAGCCGCGCGGCAAGCGGACGTCCGCCGCCCTGCCACGCCCAGGTGGGCGGCGCGTTGCCGATCACCTTGTCCGCGGGGCGGCACACCGGCTTGTCGCCGGGCTCCAGCGAGATCTCCTGCACCGCGCCAGTCACGCACAGCTCGCTGCCCGTGCAGTCACTGTCGGTGGCGCACGGCTTGTCGTTGTTGTTCTTCTTTCCGCTCGAACACGCCGCAATCCCGAGCAGGGCCAGGACGATCAGGCGGTGCGCGTGCATCCCCCGAGCGTAGACCATTGCGGCGACGTGCGAGGACTTCGTCCGACTCGCTTGTCGGCACCCTCGACCATCCGGTAGCGTCTCTTGCGCGGCCTGGTCGGGCAGCGTGGGCAGGCGGGATGAAGCTCCAGAGCCGGATTGCGTGGGGATGGGCGGTGTGCGGCGTCCTGCTTGCGGTCGGCTGCAAGCGGAAGCCGGCGCCTGCCAGAGGACAGCAGCCGGCGGCATCCGCAGGCGCCTCCCGGTCCGCAAGCAAACCGCCGGCGTCCGCGTCTCGGGCGTCGGCGACTGCGTCGAGCGTTGCGCCGCCGGCGGGGCCTGCGTGCAAGGCTCTCGCGTCGGGCAAGCTGACGGCGATCGGCACGCACCCGGGCCGGGCGTTGGCCCTCGGCCGGCACGGGAGCAATCTGTACGCGCTCTTCCTCCAGGAGCTCCGGGCGCGGGTCGAGGTGGTGGAGATGCCGCGCGACGGCAGCAAGGCGACCGTGCTCGGGCGCTACACCGCGAACGTCCGCCCCCAGGGCTTCGCCGTCGGATCCGACGCGGTGTACTTCAGCGTCCACGGAGCCCTGCTGCGCGAGCCGTTCGCGGGCGGCGAGCCCGTCACGATCGCGCACGGGCTATCCGAGGGTATCGCCCTCGGCGGCGCTGCGCTGTACGCCGTGCGCTGCGGCAAGCCCGGCGAGCAGGAGCTGGTACGCATGCCGGCCGCCGGTGGAGCTCCCGTCGTTGTCGCGAGCTTCGAGGGCCCGAAGTCGGGGCACTGCCGGGTCACCTGGATCGCGCTCGACGGCAAGAGCGCATTCGTCAGCGACTGGGCGATGCGGCGCGTGCTCGGCGTCGACCTGCAGAGCGGCCGCACGCGGGTTCTGGCCACGAAGATCGCGTTTCCCATGCGCATCGCCGTGGGCGATTCCAGCATTGCCTTCCAGAACGTCCGAGGGGCTGGAAAGCGTGGCGCGAAGCGGCGGAAAGGTGACGAAGCTCTCCGATATCGGCAGAGCGCCGTTCCACTTCGTGGCCTGGGACGACCGCGACTTCTTCATCCTGGACGAGGACGCCTACGCCCCGCGCGGCGTCGTCGATCGTCTGCCTCGCGCCGGGGGCAAGCCCAGGGAGCTCGCGTGGTTCAAAGTGACCGCCGCGGCGGAGGAAGGCACCGGCATCAACGACATCGCGGTCGACGGGCAGTGCATCTATCTCGCGCGCGAGCACCCCGACAAGGACTACTCGGAGGTCCTGGCGTTGCCCAAGCGCTGACCAGGTCCGCCCGGCCGCTCTCGCTCTGGGCGCAGACGATCGCGGAGCGACGCGCTCACTTGACTTTCGCCGCCTTGCCCGTTCCCTCCACGATGCGGTAGATGCCGTCGGCCCCGGCGCCCGTGACGGTCTCCACCTTGTCGCCGCCCGCCGTGGAGCCCTCCACCCAGCGCACGCTGAGCGAGTCGATCTTCGTGTTCTTTGCGAGGCCGAAGTGGACCATGCGCGAGCACAGACCGACCGCGATGCCGCCGCCGCACGTGCCCTTGACGTCGCGCATCTGCGTCACGCCGCCGGCCTTCAGCGTCACGCGCGCGCCGATCGCGTCGCGATTGCTGGTCGTGCCCTGCAGTCGGAACTCCACCCAGTGGTTGCCGCTCTCGAGGCGGTTCATGAAAAGGTGCAGCTCCGGCACGTCGGAGCCGTGGACGAGCAGGTCGAGCCTGCCGTCCTCGTCGAAGTCGCCCCAGGCGACGTTCTGGCCCTGGTGCACGGCGACGCCGGCCTCGAACGTCACGTCGGTGAAGTGCCCGCCGTCGTTTCGATACAGCTTGTCGTAGTGCCCCGTGTACAGCGAGCCGACGACCAGATCGAGATCGCCGTCGTTGTCGAAGTCGCCGAACATCCCGTTCAGGTCGCCCTCGTCGTAGAGGATGCCCTGCGCGTGACGCTGGTCCACGAAGTCGAACGCAGGGCCACCCTGGTTGACGTAGAGCTGGCTCGGGTCCGCCCAGGGCTGTGTGCGCGGATGCGACAGGTTCGCGAGGAAGAAGTCCATGTCCCCGTCGTTGTCGATGTCGCCGAAGTCGCTGCCGTAGCTGTGGCCGCCGGGATAGATGAAGTACGGGCTCTTGATGCCGTCGTGATCGACGTGGATCTCCGGTGCGACGTTCTTGAACTTGTTGTTGCCGAGGTTTTCCCACATCAAGTCGTCGTTCAGCTGGTAGTTGCCGACGAAGATGTCCTCGAGGCCGTCGTTGTTGAAGTCGTTGAAGGTCACGCCGTACACGGGGTGGTTGTCGGGGATCGTCATCCCGACGCTGTTCATCACGTCGTTGAACGTTCCGTCGCCGTTGCCTTCGACGAAGTGGCTGGGATCAGCGGCCGAATCCGGATAGTGGATCAGCCAATCGCCCCAGTAGATGTCGAGCTTGCCGTCGCCGTTCGCGTCGCCGATCGCCACCTCGGAGGCCGGCTCGCTGAGCTCCAGGGCCGGGCTCGAACCCAGGGTGAAGTGCCCGTCGCCGTTCGGGCAGTTGCCGCCCAGCGTCGAGCAACTGCCGGTCGTGTTCAGCAGCAGCACGTGGTGGAAGGTCTCGTCCGCCTTGCCGTTGCAGTCGTTGTCGAGCCCGTCCAGCAGCTCGGGCGCGGCTGCTGTGCCTGCGTAGCCGGGGAACACCGCTGGATTCGTGTCGTCGCAGTCGCCGTCCGCCACCGTCACGCCGTCGCCGTCGGCATCCGACGTGTCGCCAGCGCCGCTCGTGCCCTCGTCTGCGACGCCGTTGCAGTTGTCGTCCTTGCCGTTGACCGTCTCGGTTGCGCCCGGATAGATCGCCGGGTCGTGATCGTTGCAGTCGCCGTCCTGCACCGTCACGCCGTCGCCGTCCTGGTCCGGATACACGTACACGGTGCCGAAGGCGTCTTCGTCGCCGTCGTTGTCGAAGTCGCCGAACACGAGCATCGACACGTCGTACGCCAGGCCGAGCGAGTCCATGGGCGAGAAATGGCCGGCGCCGTCGCCGAGATAGGCCTTGTGCGCGAGGCCGCCGTTGGCGTCGCGGACGGAGATGTCCAGGTCGTCGTGGCCGTCGCCGTTGATGTCGGCGATGCCCGCGCCGGCGATGTCCCCGGTGAACGGCGGCGACGTATCGTCGGCAAACCAGTGTTCCTGCGCCGACCAGCTGCAGAAGGTCCGCCCCACCAGCTCCAGCCGGTAGTTGCCAGGCCCTCCGCTCTTGTCGCTGACGCCGTAGGCCCCGGATTGATCGGGGAACAGCAGCAGCGCTCGCGAGTACTCGCCGTCGGGAACGCTCTCGATGGCCAGGTGCGGTTCTGCGGCTTCGTGCTCGAACACGATCATGTAGTGCTGCGTCGGCAGCAGCGCGGCGTGCGCGGCCGAGACATCGATGTCGATCCACTGGTCGGGCTGCGCGTTCGTGACGTCGATCTCGACCGGCGGCACGATGTCCACCGCCTTCGGGTCGTAGTCCGGGAACTTGCTCACGGGCTGGTCGGGGTCGTGCGCGGGAAACGACGCCGGGTACGACCGGCCGAAGGTGTTCTCCAGCCGGATGCGCGCCTTGCCGCTGCCTGCGGCGAACGCGACACGGATGGTGTCGACCAGGAACGGCTGTTGGGGGATGACCTTCATCATCTCCTCGGTGCCGGTCTTCATCGGCACCTGGTTGCCGTTCGCGTCCACGCCATTCGCGTAGTAGCCCGTGTAGCTGCCGCCGAGCTTGCCCACCGTGGCCGGCTCGAGCGTGCTCGCGAAGTCCTTGCCGTTGCAGAAGCGCTCGAAGCCGGCCGGCACGGACGGAGTCGCGGCGTCCGCCGCGTCGCCGCCCCCGTCGTTCTGCGCCACGTCGGGTCCCGCATCGGGTCCGCCGGCATGCGGCCCGGCGTTGTGCTTCGACGAGCAGGCTGCCAGAGCACATGCCGTCGCTACGATGCCCCACCACATCCCACGTGCCGCGAGCGTCATCACTCTTTCTCCTCGATCCCACTGTACAGCGCTTTCGAGGAGCGCGGCGGCGTCGTCGTTTCTCGGCGCTAACGTCCGGCGCCGCACACTCCGCGGTTCTGGAGCGCGGCCTGCGCTGCAAAGCGCGCGCCCCGCGGGGCATTCGGGCTCATGAGCGGCGCCAGGCGCTTCTGCAGATCCGGCGGGTGGATTCGGCCCAGGGCGACGATGGCAGCCGAGCCGATCGACTGCAGCTCCTCGGTCGAAAGCCGGTCGGCTGCCTTGTGCGCGTAGCTCGTCAGCACGTCCAGCGAGCCCCGGTCGCACATCGCACCGAGTGCGCGCGCTGCCTGCATACGCACTTCTACCGCCTCGTCCTTGTCGCCGAGCCTGTCGCGGACGTCGCCGGCGTAGGTGCTTGCGTGCCGCGCGCCCAGGGCGTGGACGACCGGCGCGCGCACGGACCTGGACGAGTCGCCGAGCGCGTCGTCCAACGCCTTGTCGACGGCAGCGCTGGGGCCCATCCTGCCAAGAGCGTCCGCCGCCGCCGCTCGCACGAGCGGCCACGGGTCCTTCTCGAGCCTCCGGGCGATCGCCTGCGCAGCGAACGAGGCGCGGCCTTCACCCAGTGTCTGCACGGCGGCTTCCCGTACCCTCACGCCGCTGTCGTCGACCGCGTGAAGGAGCTCGCCCCGGAAGGCCGTCGGCTTTTCGATCACGCGCGCGGCCTGGGCGCGCACATGCGCGTCCGGATCCCGGGTCAGCGATTGCTTGAGGAATGCGGCTGCCACAGGATCCCTGGGCGCGAGCACCGAGGCCGGCCCCAGCAGCAGATAGCGCGTGCGGAACGACGCGCCGGGGCGTGCCAGCCTCGCGAACTGTCCGGACGCCTCGGGCTCGTACGCCGCGAGCCGATCGCCCAGCGCGCGCAGAAGATCGATCCCCGCCCCTTCCGTCAGCTTGTTGTCGCGCAGCATGTCGCGAACGGCGGCGGTCGACTTGTTCGAGTCCGACGCCTGCGCCAGCGTGTTGCGCAGCAGGCGGCGTTCCAGCTCGCTCTTCGAATCGAGCAGCGGAACGATGACCCGCACGGCCCGGTCGGGCGCGACCAGCGCGAGCTGGCCGGCGATCAGCGGCCGGGAGCGCGGCGGCCCGTTCTGGATCGCCGCTTCCAGCAACGGCGCGCTCTTGCTGCCGCATTGCCGGATGTGATCGCGCGCATGGATGCGCTGGGCGCGGTACGGACCGAGCAGCGCCTGCAGATACACCGGCACGCTCTTTTCGCACGGCGCGCGATCCATCACATCGAGCGCCACGCGGCGGCCGCCCTCGTCCAGCGAATCGAAGTGCTTGGCGACGGCGTCGAACGCTGGACCGCCCAGCGCGCCGAGCACGGAGCCGGCCGCCACGGCGCGCTTGCCGCCGCCCGCCAGAGCGCCCACCAGCCCCTCGAGCTTGCTCTGGTCGAACTCGGTGCGCGCTTCCAGCTCCGCGAAGGTGACGCGCGAATCGCTCTTCGCTCCGTATGCGCCGCCGGTCACCAGCGCCACGCAGTCGGTACGCAGGGGCTTGTCGAGCGTCACGCGGTAGCGCGCGCCGGCGTGCTGCCAGGCGTCCTCGGGCATCGTCACGTGGATCAGCCGCTTGTTGGTCGCGATCCAGAAATCGTGCGGCGCCACGCCGTTCTCGGGCGTGCTCTTGGGGGGGCGGATCATCACGTCCAGCCCGGTGATGGACAGATCGTCGGGCGCGTTCATCAGCACGAACTCGCCGCGGCCGTCGCTGCCGCGGTTCTCGGCCCAGGTCGTCTCGGGATCGCCGTCGGTGAGCGCAGCCGGTGCGCCGACGGCGCTGCTCGCTCCCACGGCGCGCAGCAGCGGGTAGGCTTTGCTGTCGTCGCCCTCGACGCGTTTCGCGCTCACTTCTTCAGCGCGGTCGCGCTCGTCCTGGGTCAGGCGCTGCACCTTCGCGGGGTGCAGCTGCAGATCCTCGGAGTACAGGAGCTTCGGCGCGAGCACTGCGGGTCTGCCGCACAGCTGGAGATCCTCGCGCTGTTCGCCGATGACGACGCGCCGCGAACCGTCGCCCGCCGGCTTCGAGACGATCACCATCGGCCCGTGGCGCAGGCCGGGCTGTCCTTCCACCAGGCCCGTCCAGCCCTGGAACACGACGTCGGGCTGATCGCCCGAAAGCGGAGCGACCACGACGGCCTGCCAGCTCCGGTCGTGCGCGGTGTCGGGGATGTCGACGACGATGGCGTGGCGCCGCTTCCCGATTGGCACGACCATGAGGCGGCCATGACGGATGAGCGGGCGAGCCGTCGCCGGAAAGCCGAGCGCCTGGCCGCCCATCAGAGGGGCTCCTTCACCCAAGTGGCCGACGCGCGCGAATAGCCTCCCCCGGGGACCGAAGCCCACCACCAGCGCCGGCTGGCCACCGCCGGCCGGCGCGGCCGCGGGACCAGCAGCGGCGACAGGCGCCGCGACGAGCACAAGCGCGGCGGTCAGGGCTGGCGCGAGCAGAACCTTTGCGCGGAACACCGCGGGATAATGTCAGCCGTCGGTCGGCAGCGCCAGCTTCCTCGACCACAGGAAAGCGTCGCTGCGCTGACCCTTGACCAGCAGCTGCTGGGCGAGCAGGCCGGTGCGGCGGAAGCCGTTCACCACGAACGCCGCTCCGAGCTCGAGGTCGTCCACGGGCGTGAGCGCGAAGCAGCACACTACGCCCTGCTCGAACAGCTCGTCGCACAGCTGCCGGATGGCGGAGGTGGTCAGCGCTGCCTCCTTTGGCGTGCGCGGCGAAGTGAGCAGCTCGAGGAAGGCGTTGTTGAAGCAGGCCTGCGTCTCCACCGAGGTCATCAGCGAGAAGCCGCCGCGTGCGGTGCACGTGTAGCTCTTGCGCTCGACGTCACGGCCGAACGGCTCGAAGCCGGTCAGCGCGCGTCCGCTCCTCATTGCCGAGGTCAGGGCCTTCTTCAGGTCCGCTTCGCGCGCCGGCTGCACCTTGACCCGCGGCAGCGGCTGTTCGCCCCGCTCCTTGGCGAGCTTGCGGATGGCCTGGTACTGCTTCTCGGCCGACGCGCTGCTGTTCTTGTCGGAGATGGCGGGGCGCGTTCCGGACTCGTCCGGATCGTCGGCCTCACGCGGGACCACGGCGCCCAGAATCCAGGCGTCGCTCCGCTTGTAGAAACCGGGGATGCTCCCCTCGCGCTGGAAGCCGAGCCGCGACCAGGTGCTCACCTCGTCGCGCTCCACCAGCGTGACCACCCGCTCGACGCCCTCGCGCCGGGCCAGGCTCAAGACGAAGATGCGCTTGGCCGGGTTCGGTCCCGATCGGAAGTCGATTACGCGCAGCGTGCGGGCCCGCCGGTTGACCAGCAGGCACAGCGAGACGCCGTCATTCTGGAAAAGGATCTCGTCCGAAGTCGTGGACGGATTGGAGGCTCGCGTCGCCATCTACCCCCCGGTTGCCAAGTAGCAGCGCCGCTAGGCAGCGGGCGTGAAGTCATGGAAGTTCGCATACTTGGTCGCAAGTATGCGATGCACTGGTTTCAGAACTGCAATGGCCCGTACCATTTCAGGTGGGGCCTCGCAACCACATTCGCTTACA
Source organism: uncultured delta proteobacterium (assembly GCA_963826085.1). GTDB lineage: Bacteria > Myxococcota_A > Polyangia > Polyangiales > Polyangiaceae > CAWDXG01. The sequence goes on from CAWGVN010000001.1 coordinate 3,496,340, forward strand.
TGGCGGCCGTCCCCGGTCTTCTGGTCAGGCGCTACAGCGGCGTGCACTCGCCGACGCCGGCCGGGTCCCGGTTGTAGTGCACGCAGGTGCCTTCGCCCGCCGCGCAGGACGGCTCGCCTCCGCCGGCCACGGCCTTGCACAGCCGCCGGCAGGCTTTGGCGACGCAGGAGAAGCCGGCCGTGCAGTGCACGGTCTCGCTGCACGGGTCACCGGCGCCGGCCTGACCCGCGGGGGCGCAGGCCACGTTCCCCGTCGGGTCCACGATCTGGCAGGTGCGCCCCGGTTCCGACTGGCACGAAGTCGGGTCGAGCACGTCGCAGTTGTTGACCGGGAAGCAGAGATACGCGCCGGAGTCAACGTCCTTTCCATTGACCTGGACGAGCAACCGCCGCGTGCAGCTCTCGCCGCTGGGACACGCCGACCAGTCGCCGCCGCAGCAGAGCTGATGGCACTCGCCGCCGGCGCACAGGTAGCCGCGCGCGCAGTCGTTCCAGCTGGTGCAGCTGTCGCCGCTCTTGCCCGCACCGATGGGCTGCTGGCACGAGGGCTGGGTGCCGGTGGCGGGGTCCGGTCGGCACGACTGGCTGGCGGAGCATACGGACTGCGTCTGGTAGTTGCACGCGCCTTTCGGGCACAGGCTCGCGCCGTCGGGTGGCGACGGGATGGTGCCGCCGCCGTCGAGGATCACGCCGGGCAGGCCGCCCCCGCCGCCCGTTCCGTTACCGCCGTCCGACTTCGGCCCGCGGTCGCCGCTGGTGCCGCACGCGGCGACGGTGCCGCACAGGGTCGAGATCAGGGCGATGCGGCGGAATCGGACAAGCATGAAGACCTCACAGAGTATACAGCCAGACCCAGCCCGCGACCCCTGCCAGCACGATCACGACCCCGATCGTTGCGCACGCTCGACCGAAGGTTCGAAGCCTCTTCGCGGCAACGGGTGCCAATTCCGGGCGGCGTGTGGCGCGCGCGGACGCGATACACCACGGCAGCCCCGCCAGGTGCACGGCGATCAGGACCGTGAAGCCGCCCCACACGATGAAGTCGAGAACGATCTGGAGCTGCGCGGCTTCCGTGGGCGACAGGGCGAGGTTGCGCGCGGCGTTCCGCACGAGGCCCACGGTCGCGCCCGTCGGGCCAGCGTGGAGGATCTCCTTCTGCCTCGCCCAGATCGCGATCGGCATCTGCGCCACCGCCGAGCCGAACCCGACCGCCCACGCGACAAAGTGCACGACCATCAGCCGTCCCAGGAACGCGCCGGTCGGACTCCCCGGACGTGCAGCCGGCGCCGTGCGCGCGGGCTCTGCGGCGGCGTTGGCGTCCGCGCCGGGCTCGGGCGTGGCCATGTAGCGATCGTGGTACACTTCCGAACGTCGGGCCCGCAAGGCCCGCGTGGCTTCGAGAGGTGCTTGGTGGGAAAGCGTCAGTTGTTCCGTGGTTCGGCGATCGCGCTCTTCCTCGGCGTAGCCGCAGCTTCCGGCTGTGCCGCGTCCCAGACCAGCAAGCCGTCGGGTTCGGGTGGCGGCAGCGCCGCCGGCGGTTCCGGTGGCTCCGGCGGTGACGCGAGCGCAACGGGCGGTGCCGGCGGCATGGTCATTCCGGACGGTGGGGACGATCACAAGCTGACGCCGGACGGGTCCTGCGCGCAGAGCGTCTCCGTGGCCAAGCACGCGCCGGCTGCCGTGATGATCGTGCTCGACCGCAGCTCCAGCATGACGACCAACGGCAAGTGGGGAGCGGCGCAGCAGGCCATCGTGCAGGCCATCGACTCGGACAGCTTCGACAATCTCACGCTGGGGCTGCTCGCGTATCCCGCGTTCCCGGTGGGGGCGCCCGCATGCCTGGCCGGACTGGTCCAGCAGGTTTCCTGCGGAGTCTCGGCGCTCCCGCAGGTGCCGTTGAACGATGCGGGTACCGCCAAGACGAGCGCTTCCAGCGGAGTTCGCCACGACATCTACAGCTGGCTGACCAGCAACACGCCGGACACCACCGCCACCGATGCGAGCCCCGGCTACGACGCCATGAACGCCGCGATCCAGGCGCTGCAGGGCTACAGCATCAACGGTAAGCGGATCATGGTGTTTCTGTCGGATGGCGGCTTCAGCTGCGCGTCGACTTCCACGCGCGGCGGCTACTCGGACGGCCTGTGTCCCGACTGGGAGTTTCCTTCCACTGTGATCCAGCTCCTGCACAAGGCCTACACGGATGCGAACAAGCCGGTGACCACGTTCATCATCGGCGTGCCGGGCTCGGACAGCACGGGGCAGAACCAGGGCGCGTACGCGACGGCGCCCTACCACATGCGCCTCGCGCTCAGCGCCTACGCCTATGCCGGCGCGACGAACGAGGTCCCGGCCGGCTGCGACGGCGTCTTCTCGAAGACGGGTGCCGACCCGACCACTCCCTGCCACTTCGACATGACCACCGGCACCTTCAACGCGCAGGCGCTGGCGGGCGTGGTGGACAAGATCCGCGGGCAGGCGCTGAGCTGCACTTTCGCGGTGCCACAGCCGGACGGCGGGACGGTCGATACCTCCAAGCTGAACGTCAACATCACGGTGAACGGCCAATCGCGCGACGTGCTCAACCTGCCGCCCAACTCGACCAAGACGTGCCCCGCGGACGGTTGCTGGCAGTACACGAACAACAACACCCAGATCGAACTGCTCGGCAAGGCGTGCGACGACGTGAAGAACGCCACCACCGCCAAGGTCCAGATCCTCGTCGGCTGCAAGAGCACGGCGACGATCCAGTAGGCGCACGGACTGCCCCGTCCCAAACGACCGCCTGGACCGCAGCGGGTCCCAGCTTGCGGTCGTCCTATCTGACCATTATGGTCAGATAACCTGGTCATGCCCAAGCGCGTCGCCGCCACCGAATTCAAGGCCCACTGCCTCGCTATCCTCGACGAAGTGCAGGCAACGCGTCACGCCGTCACCGTGACCAAGCGCGGCAAGCCCGTGGCGCGAGTGGTGCCCGTCGCCGAGCGCGGTGCGGCGCGCTCGCTCGAGGGCAGCGTGCTGGAAGAGGACGACATCGTCTCGCCCATGCACGATGCGTGGAAGCTTCGCTCGTGATCGTGCTCGACACCCACGCCTGGATCTGGTGGGCGAGCCACTCGCGCAAGCTGCCCGCGCGAGTGCGGCGGCACATCGATCGAGAGGACGAGGTCGGCGTCCCCGCCATCTCGTGCTGGGAGGTCGGGATGCTCGTCACGCGTGGTCGCCTGAAGCTCGACCGCGACGTGCGCGCCTGGGTGCGCGAAGCGCTGTCGCTGTCGCGCGTTGCGCTGCTTCCGCTCGAGCCGGAGGTCGCCGTGCTCGCCGCGCAGCTCCCCGACTACGGCGGCGACCCCGCCGACGATCTGATCGTCTCCACGGCGCGCTCGCTCGAAGCACCGCTCGCAACCGCCGACTCGCGCATCGCCGAGAGTGGCCTGGTCCACGTCGTGTGGTGAGCCGAGCTACGCCGCCCACCCGCTGGATTAGCCGCCCTCCGCGCCCCAGAGCTCGACCCCAAACAAAAAAACCTCGGCCCTTCGGCCCTTCGTGTGGATCCCCTCGCCCAGCGTCGAGCCGCGACGTGCCGCTACGCGAAGTGACGCACCTGGATGCTGGTCGTCGTGATCGACTCGCCGACGACCACGTCCGAGACCACGACCACGAAGTCGCCCGGCAACAGTCGGTTGTGTTGGCGGAGGCGGTCGAATGCGTGGCGTAGCGTCATCTCGCGGTCGTTGTGGAGCTCGCCGACGAAGGGGACGACGGAGCGGATGAGCCACAGCTTGCGCCGCACGCTGCTCATGTTGGTGAAGGCGTAGATGATGGCGTGCGACGGGCGGTAGCTTGCGACCAGCTGCGCGAGCAGCCCGCGCCGCGTGATCACCACGATGGCCTCGGCGCCGGACGAGTCGGCGAGGCGGCAGGCCGCGCGCGCGAGCTCTTCCGGCGCGCCGTCGGGGTGGCGGCCGAGGTGGAAGTCGAGCCCCGGCTCCTTCTCGATGCGGCGGATGATCTTGTCGAGCATCTCGACGCAACGCACCGGGTGGCGGCCCGTCGCCGTCTCGCCGCTGAGCATGAGCGCGTCGGCCTGCTCGTAGACGGCGTTGGCCACGTCCGTGACCTCGGCGCGCGTGGGCAGCGGATTGTCGATCATCGACTCGAGCAGGTGCGTGGCGACGATGACGGGCTTTCCGGCCACGGCGCAGGCGCGCACGATGCGCCGCTGGATCACCGGCAGCTCGCGGATGTCGACCTCCACGCCGAGGTCGCCGCGCGCGACCATGATGCCGTCCGACACGCCGAGGATGCTCGGGAAGTTGTCGACGCCTTCCTGGTTCTCGATCTTGGCGATGAGCTGCGTGCGGGTCTTCGCCTCCTCCACCATCGTGCGCGCTTCCAGCACGTCGTTGGGCGAGCGCACGAAGGAGAGCGCGATGAAGTCGACCTCGTTTTCCAACCCGAAGCGGATGTCGCGGCGGTCCTTCTCGGTGATGCTGGGCAGGTTGACGCGGATGCCGGGCAGGTTCACGTGCCGGCGCGAGCCGAGCTTGCCGCCGTCGATCACCCGGCACTCGAGCCGCCGGTCCTGGATGGCGAGCACCTCGAGATTGATGATCCCGTTGTCGACCGTGACGCGATCGCCGACGCGCAGGTCGTTGACCAGGTCCTCGTAGTTGACGTGGACGCTCCTGACCTCCGGGTCCTCCTCGGGGCTGACCGTGAGCCAGAGCGTGTCGCCGACGTTCAGCGCCAGGCTCTCGGCGAGCTCGCCGGTGCGGATTTCCGGGCCCTGCAGGTCGAGCAGGATCGAGATCGGGTGGTTCAGCCGCTTGTTCAGGCCCTTGATGCGCTTGATGACCTCGAGGTGCGACTCGTGGTTGCCGTGCGACATGTTCAGCCGCGCGACGTTCATGCCCGCGCGCGCGAGCTGGTCGATCACGTCGTACTCGGCGCTGGCAGGACCCAGCGTGCAGACGATCTTGGTGTGGCGGAAATCCCGCCGCTTGTCGCTCATCGCGCTTTGACTACCACGCGCGGGGGCCAGGCGGTCGTCAAGCGAACACGCCGCTCAGCGCCATGGGGATCTGCGCGTTGCCGACGATCTTGATGCGGCCGCTCATGGCGAGCTGCAGCGGCTGCTGCTTGCCGGTCTGCATGTCCATGAAGTCGTTCATGCTGCACTCGAGCCGGCAGTCGGCGTCCTCGAGCTTGGGAGCGGCAGTGCCGGGCGTGATCACCAGCTTGTGGAAGTTGTCTCCGTCGGCCACCACGAAGGCCACGCTGCCGACCACGGCGCGCACCAGTTTGGCGCGCTCGGAGTCGATGGTGAGCGCCTTGAACGCCATCACCTGCGCCTCGGGTTTGATCGGCTCGCCTTCCTGCTGGACGGCACCCTGCACGAAGATCGGCTGGAAGTCGTCCTGCGAGACCGTGATCTGGATGATGGCGTCGTCCGCCATGCCATCGCTGATCGACAGCTCGCCGTCCTTCAGCCTGAGGCTCCATTCGCCGCCCTCGAGCACGCGGAACGTCATGCACCCCGACGACGACTTGCCGGCCAGCCCGGCCTTCACCGCCTCGAAGCGCTGGGGGATGTACTGCGTGAAGAACTCCGCGGGAGTCTCGGGTACGTCGCTCATGGGGTCTCCTGCTGCGCGGCCTCGCCGCTGGAGAAGCGTGTTTCACGTATCCTGGCCGGGTGGTCAAGAGCAGCAGATGCCATACAGCTTGACAGCTCTACAGCTCGCTTCCAGACTCCGGAAGGATGGCTACGGGGGCCGACGAGCGGGCGACCAAGACCACGTTCTATCTCCGCGATTCCCGCCGCGCGAAGCTGAAGCGCCTGGCGGCCGAGCAGGGCAGGACGGTGACGGACCTGCTCGCGGAGGGAGCGGACATGGTCATAGGGCGGTACGCGGGCCGTCTCGACCGCGCCGAGCTCGAGCGTCGTGCAGCGGCCGCCGCGGAGCGCCTGCGCGAGGGCCTGTACAGTGGGCCGCCGGTTTCGGACCACGCGGACGACGTTGTCTACCGCGACAAGCCACGCTCTGCACGGCGACGCTGATGCGGGCCTTCTTCTACGACACCTGGGCGTTCGTCGCGCTCGCGAACAGGGGCGATCCGCATCACGAGCTCGCTGCCGACGCCGACCGCGCGTTGGCTCGCGAAGGTTACGTCGCCACCACGAGCGACTACGTTCTGGACGAGACGCTGACGCTGCTTCACGCCGCCGCCGGGGCGCGGGTCGCGACGATGTTTGCCGATCTCCTCGAAGAGCGGATGAACGCCGATAACGTCCTGCTCCTCGAGGTGACCGCGCCGCGTCGCGAGGCCGGGCTCGAGTTGTTCCGTCGCCTCGCTCCGGATGTCCCGCGCCTGTCGTTTACGGACTGCACGTCGTTCGCCGTCATGACCGAGCTTGGTATCGAGATCGCATTCACGGCGGATCGCCACTTCACCCGTCCGGGTGCCGGCATCCGGCCGCTGATCGAACGTCACGGCCGGAAGCTCGGCGCGCGCCTTTCGTAACCGCTCTACGGCTGCGCGGACTTGGGCGGCGGCGGCAGGGCGTCCCAGCGCAGCGACTGGCCGTACTGGCGCGTGAGCAGCTGCGTCTTCCAGCGCTTGAGTGACATGAAGTACATGCCCTTCTTGCCGCCGCGCGTGGAGAAGAAGGCGAGCATGCGGCCGTCGGGGCTGCACGCCGGGTAGCTGTTCGAGCCCTGGTGCTGCGTCAGGCGCGCGGTGCCGCCGCCCTTCTCGCCGCTCATCACCAGGTCCTGGCGGTTGCCGCGGACCTCGACGGCGTAGATCAGCCGGATGCCGTCCTCGGTGTCGCAGAAGGTCGGGGCCGCCGCCGTGAACCCCATCGGCGAGACGGCCTTGCCGTCCACGTACACGCGCTGGGTGCCGTTTCTGGCGCCGCCGCCGATCCACGCGAGCTTGCCCGAGGGGCTCCACACCGGGTGGGTCGCCAGCGGCGTCGTCGACACCTTCTTCATGCCGGAGCCGTCGGGGTTGCCGACGTAGATCGCGCTGCCGGCCATGCCCGCGATCGCGACCGCCATCTTCGTCTTGTCCTTGTTGAAGTCGACGCTGTAGACGGACGTCTTGAACGGCAGGTTGATGGCCGTGGACTTTCCGCCCGCTAGCTCCATGAGCTTGAACGGCGCGTAGTTCTTGCTGACCGTGTAGAAGACGCTCTCGCCGGGTCCCCAGGTCGGCGCGATGGCCGTGACGTCGGCGCTCGTGACCGGCTTGAGGTCGTTGCCGTCCGAGTCCATCGTGAAGATGCGCGCGTTCTTCCCCCACTTGCCGGAGAAAGTGAAGTGGCTGGCGAAGCCGCCGGGGCGCCCGGTGATCGCGCCGAGCAGCGCATCGGTGATGCGATGCGCGGTTACGCGCGCGATGGAGCGGTCGACGATGAGCGTCTTCTGGTAGACCGGGTCCTTGCCGACGTTGAGGAAGTAACACAGGCCGAACACCTGCACCTTCGACTTGTCCTTCGGCACGGAGCGAGCCGCCACCTTGACGATCACCTCGGCGCCGAGCTTCTTCCAGGCGTCGATGTCGACCGGGTCGTTGAAGCCGTACAGGCCTTCCGGCGCCTTCTTGTCCGGAATGACGTCGAACATCCCGGTGAGCTCGAAGTCGCGGCGCACAACGCCGCGCACGATCACATCCGCCATGTCCGGCGACAGCGACGGCAGGATCGCCAGGCGCGTCACGTGCTCGTGTTGCGTGCCGGTCACGACGAACTCGCCGAGCGCGCTCTCGTCGGCAGGCGGCTGCTTTTCCTGCGCGAAGGCGGCGCGCGGCGCGATCGCCAGCGCGAGCGCGACCAGTCCGGGAGCCAGGAGGCGGACGTTCGGGATCAGTTGCATTTCGCTCCTCTGCCGGAGAACCGCGGGTGCACCGTGGAGCCCAGGATGTCTGGGTAGAGTGGCGGCGGTGGCGGCAGTTGTTGTCCCACGATCGCCTGCATCGTCGAGCGCACCTTGGCGTCGAAGATGGGGTTCCCACTCGATCCGTTGATAGTGAAACCGGTCACGGTCCTGTCTCCTCCGACGTTGGCGGCCACTCCGACACTCAATTTCTTGAGCTCGTCGCAGGGGATCTGGCCGACCGGGGGGCGGAAGCGGGAGTTGAACCAGCCCAGGATCTTCATCGTGTACATGCTCACGGCGCGCGCCTTGAGCGGGTCCTTTTCGGTCCCTTCCTTGACGCCGTTGGGCGAGCCTTCGCCTGGGACGGTGGGCGTCGGGCCCGCATCGATGGGCTGCAGATTCTCGTCGACCTTCTTCACCACCTCGGCGTCCGGCGGCGGTGCCTCGGCGTCGGCGGTGGCAACGGGCGCGCTGGTGATCGCGTCCGGTGTCTGCTTGGCGTCGGGCGAGGGCGCGCTCTTTTCCTCGTACTGCTTGACCGGCGCCTGCTTCTTCCACATGTCCGGCAGCTTGGCCTTCATCTTCTTGCTGCCGAGCTTGAGCAGCGGGAGCGGATCGATGACCGGCTTGACCGCAATCGGCACTTCTTCCTTCGGCGCTTCGTCGCGGGCCTGGATGTGCAGGCGGCTGGTGCCCGCGAATCCGAGCAGCAGGAAGAAGCCCGTCTCCACGATCACCGCCAGGAGCCCAGCGAGCAGGACCTCCCCAGGAGCGAAGGTGGGGTTCGAGCTGTTCATTACTTGCCGGGCGCGGGCGCGCCCGCTCCCTGGGCGGGTGAGCCGATGCCGCCCGACGTCTTGCCCGGAGCTGTCTTCGGCTTGTCGCCCTTGGCTGCAGGTGGTGACTTGCCCGTGTCGCTGTCCGGCTCGAGCTCCGGCTGCACCAGTAGATTCAGCGAATCCACGCCGCTGTTGCGAGCGGCTGCCACCACGCGCGCGACCACGCCGTAGTGCGCGTCCTTGTCGGCGCGGATGTACAGCTCCCGCTCCTTCTGGACGCGCGCGTTGTCGCGGAAGGCTCCGGCGACGTCGTCGGTCACGTCGCGGTCGCCGAACAGGATGCGCTCGTCCTTGGTCACCGTGACCAGCAGGCGCGCGTCCTTCACCGGAGTGTTCGCTGCTTTGACCTCCGGCAGATTGATGCGCAGCCCCGTAGTGAGCAGTGGCGCAGTCACCATGAAGACGACCAGCAGCACCAGCATGACGTCTACGAGCGGGGTGATGTTGATGTCACTGAATCCGCTGCGACCGCCCGAGCGCCCTCCGAGCTTCACCCCCATGAGGTTAGCGCCCTACCGCGCCCATCGCAGGCGGGCGGTTCGACTCCCGAACGAGCGGCACCGCCGAGGAGGGGCCGGCGGGGTCGGCCGCGAGCGTCTGGGCCCAGGCTTCGCTCGAAGCGTGCAGCTCCTCCAGCAGGTCGCCGATGCGTCGGTCGACGTAGTTGAAGCCGATGGTGGCGGGGATGGCCGCGATCAGCCCGAACGCGGTCGCGATCAGCGCCTCGCCGATGGCGGGGGCCACCACCGGGAGCGACGCGCTCTTCTCCACGCCGATACGGATGAACGCGTCCATGATGCCCCAGACCGTGCCGAACAAGCCGACGAAGGGCGCGGACGAGGCGATGCTCGACAGCGTGGGCATCAGCGTGGATGCCTTCTGCTGTTCGGTCGCGATGGCGCGATTGGCGACCGCCTGCAGGAGCTCCGGGCTCAGGTTTGCCTGGTGGTGACGCTTGGCCAGCTCCAGTACCACCCGTCCGCCGGGCGCATTGCGGTGTTTGAGCGCCAGAGAGATGAGGTCGGTGGCTCTCTCCACGGTCTCCGACTCCTTCTCGAACAGGTGCTGCGCGACGCGCAGCCGGCCCAGCTGGATGGACTTGAGGAACCAGATCAACCAGACCGAGATGGAGGCCGTGATCAGGATGAGCAACACCACCAGCACGACGCCGGAGGAGTTGAGCATCAACTGAAGCGGCCCGAGATCAGGCTCCGGCGTCGGTACAGGCGCGAGGTGCATGGGGTTGTCGCTATAGCGCGAAAGCCCGGTCGACGTCAGTTGGCCAGCATCACGTCGACTTTGCGGTCCTTCGCCCAGCTGGCCTCGTCCGTCCCGGTGGCGTCCATTTCGCCGCGGGAGCTGGTGTCGATCTGCGCGGATTTCATCCCCGCCTTGACCAGGTACTGCTTGACGTTGTCCGCGCGGCGCCCGCCGAGGACCATGTTGTACTCGGGCTCACCACGCGGATCGGCGTGACCGACGAGGCGCATCTGCTTGCCGGCGAGAGGGCCGCTCGTGAAGCACTTCGACAGCTCGCCGAGGATGCGCTGGTCGCCCGGGCGCACGTTGGCCGAGTTGAAGGCGAAGAACGCATCCTTGTCGGAGATGCCGCACGCCTTGCGGATCTCGTCGGAAATGTTGATCTGCGACTGCTCGGGGTTGTCGTCGGGCTTGGGGTTGTCGGCCGTGGCCGCCTGCGCCTTGGGTTGTTCGGTTCCACCCGTGGGGGCGGCCGGCGGCTTCTTCGGTGTCGAACCGCAGCCGATGGCGACGGTAGAGGACAAGAGCAATGCAGCGAGTGCGAACGACTTCATCGTTTCGTTACCTCCTGACAGGTCAACTTGGTTCGGAGCGTGTTCTCGCGGGGTCAGGCTCGGGCCGGGCCAGTTCATCTCGAAAGGGGGGCGAACAGGCACCGTGGCAGGCCAGCTTCGACCTCAACGCACGCCTCCCCGGGGGCATTCCATTCGTAACGATGATGGACGAGCATTTCAACGGTGTATAAGCAATTGAAATCATTGACCTCGGGGGTCGCTGCCCCCTGGCAGGGGGCTCCTGGACGACGCCAGACCGGGGTGGGGGCTACCGGCCGCCCAGGTACAGGAGCAGCATCAGCGCGACCAGCAGCAGGACCAGCGCCACCGTCGTGATGACCCAACGACTCCTCGGTTCTCCTGGCGGCGTGCGGGAGGCTTCGAGCTGTGCCATCGCCAGCATCGCCACGCCCGAAAGGCGCTTCTCCGCGACCGCACCGCGTTCGCGGTCGCCCTGCATGCCGCGGTAGCGCACCGCCGCCTCCACCAACTGATCGCTGCGTTGGCAGTGCTCGAGGAAGGCGCCGTGCGCTTTGTCGTCGTCCCAGTTGTCGAGGACGTTCTTCCAGAGAGCTTCAAGGGCGGGGTCGCTCATGTCCGCGTCGGAGCCACTGCCGCTAGAGTCTGAGCTCGCGTGTCAGACGTTGCGTCAGTGCAAAGTACTCCTGGCGCGAGTACGGCTCGTTGAGGATGTGGAAATCCCGGCCGCTCAGGCCGACACAGCCGAAGCAGTAGGTGCAGTGCGTGAGCGAAACGCTCTGCACCAGGTACGAGCTGGACGCGCAGTTCTCCGAGCTCACGCAGTGCATGCAGCCGATGAGCCCGCGTGAGCCCCGGCAGTGCGAGCAGTCCGTGCACATGTTGCAGCGAACGCAGTAGTGGCACCGCACCAGCCGCTCGGACTCGCGGCAGAAGGTGCAGCCGTTGCAGGCACGGCATCCCACGCACTCGACGCATCCGTCGTTCTGCTCGCGACCGAGCCCGGACACCAGCTCGCGGAAGCGCGCTTCGAACTCCCTGCCGGACAGCTCGCTCGCCATGCGCGCGCCGCACCCCGGATCAGGAACGAAGGTTCTTGCGCAGCTGCGCCGCCGCTTCGCGTGTCGCCGGCTCGTCCGCGTACTCTTCGAGGCGCCGCAGGCGCTGCTCGAGAACCGGCTTCTTGATGGGAGCCTCCGCCGACAGCAGCCGCTCGAGCGTCAGTACGGCCTCATGCGCGCGCCCCTCGTCGAAGTGCTCGAGCAGCTGGAGCTGGACTTCCTGTTCCTCCGGGAACTCGAAGCCTGCCTGCTGGTAGTCGGTCGCGGCGCGCGAGATAGCGCCGCGGCCTTCCGAGCACATCAGCCGTTCCAGCAGCCGCTGACGTTGCTTCTCGCGCTCATCGCCGACGTTGCTGGTGAGCTGCACGATGCGCGCGCTGCGCTTGGGGGCAGGCGCTGCGGGCCGCAGAGCTTGCGGACGCTCGGCGCCGTTGCCCGCACGGGTCTCTGCTTGCGCGGGGCTCGCGGAAGCCGCGACGAGCTTCACCTGGCCGTTGCCCTTGCTGATGATCGGCGAGTTCGGGCGCCGCGCCGCGATCAACACCGGCTCGGCCTGGGTACGGGCCTCGCCGCGCGACCTGCGCCGTCGCTTCCGGCCGTTGCCGGACCTCTGGCGTTGTCCATCCATGGTTGTTCCTCCCGATGCGGGCACTGCGGTCAGCGTGCTACCGCAACCGATCTGATGCGCTCCTGCCGCTCCCCTCGAGCCCGGGACGCCGGGGCGTCTTCGGCAGGCTCGCGCTACCAGACGGCTAGCCAATAGCACAGGATTGCCCCGGCGCCGGGAAATTTCGTCCCGCGTGACCGCCGTCAGCATGCGAACGGTTCTACGCGGGTGGCGGATCCGGCTCGCGCGCGATGTCCGCCTGTGGGAAACCACAGCTCCGAAGCGTGTTCTTCCGCCTTCCGTCTCCTGCCCGTGCTGTCCGTGTGGGGCTCCTGCTGGTACTGGCTTGCGGCTGTTCCGCTTCCAGTCGCGCGCCGGCCCGCGCGGCTGCGCCGGGGCCGACTGCCGCCGCGACGGCCACCGAGCCAAGCCCGCCGGCGTCCCGTCCCGCGTTGCAGGCGCAGTCGTGGGGCGCAGTCACGTCCCTTCGCTTCTCGCTCGTGGTCAAGCTGCCGGAGCATCGCGCCTGGCAGGTGGACGACCACACCTCGCACTGGCTGCTGCTCCGCCACCCCGCCAGTGACTCCGAGCTGCGCGTCCGCACCTGGCGTGCCGCGCGGCTCGTCCGCCCCGATGACTGCGAGCGCCAGGCGAGACTGTGGCGTCCGGAGATACCGACGCCCACCGCCGACACTGCGCTCGACCAACGGCAGCTGGCGAGCCCTGCCGGGTACACGACTCGCGTCGTGGCGGGGGTACAGCCGTCGCGCCAAAGCGGAACGCTGGAGGGTTTCGTGCTGGCCTTTGGCGCGGATGTAGGCCGCTGCTTTGCTTTCGTCTATACGACCCGCGCCAGTGGGCCGGGGGCTGAAGCATCCATCGGCGACCGCCTGGCGCTCATCGACAACGGAGTGCTCCCGGCCGTGCGCATGCGGTCCATCGACGACCGCGTCCACTAGCGATCGGTCCCGTCCGGTCCTATGAGACCTGAGGGGATAGGGCCGCGCTGCAGCAGGAGTGGGTTTCTGGCAGGTCGGATTTCCCGCGCTGAGCGAGCGAAGAGGGGAGAAAAATGGCATTGTGCCGTTTGCTGGGGTCCCGAGGATCGGTCCATCCGGCAGTCGATCGGGCCAAAACTTTTGCATCTCCAGGCCGGAACCCGGCCTCCCAGGGTTGTGTCCGAGCCAACCGAAACCTTTTAAGTCCAGACGCACACTACTAATGACAGTTTTTCCAGATTTCGTACCGTACCGGGCGTTGGCTCCAAAGGAAAACCGGCAACGGTAGGCGGCACTCGACCAGTGAACGACATCGCGATCCGACTAGCTGAAAGGGTGCGCCAGCTGAGGCTGGAAGGCGGACTCACGCAAGCCGAGCTTGCCTCGCGCGCGGGCGTGACTGTCGAGACCGTCGCGCGGCTCGAGCGAGTCCTGCGCGGCCGCTCCTCCGCAAACGCGAATCCGTCGCTGGAAACGCTCGCGCGTCTGGCAGCGGCCCTGGACGTCGAAGTCGCCGACCTGTTGCGTGCGCCGTCGCGACCCAAGCCGCGTGACGATCGCGTCGCGGGTCTCCTGCGCGGTGCGAGCAACGCCACTCGTCGGCGCGTGCTGGCCGTGGCTCAGGCTCTGGTGGCGGAGGAGCGCGCGACGCCGCGTCGCGCTGCGCAGACCCGTCGCAAGCGAAAAGGCTGACCTCAGCCGAACTCGCGAGTGCGGCGCTCGAGTGCGTCCTGCGTTCGACGCGGAAGGACTCCGACGGCGACCACGCCCAGGTTGTGGCGGCGGAAGACGCGTTGCGCTGCAGCGCGGACGTGTTCCCGGGTCACGGCCTCGAGTTGTTCCAGACGCTCTGCCGGCGTGCGCGCTACGCCCGTCAATTGCCCCAGAGCGTAGAAGTCCGCGGCCTCGCCCGGGTCGTCCAGCATCTCCGTGAGCTGCCAGCCGAAGCGTTGCTTGGCGCGCGCGAGCTCCTCCTCCGAGGGCCCGTCCTCCCTGAGCTCTTCCAGCACGTCGAACAGTTCCTCCAGCACCTGCGTCGCGCGCTCGTGCGAGGTCTCTGCCGCTACGTCGACCAGGCCGCTGTCCGAATACGCTTCGTAGCCTGCCGATACGTCGTAGCAGAGACCGCGCGCATCGCAGATCCGGTGATAGAGCCGCGTGGACATGCCGTCGTCGAGCGTGCGGAGCAGGAGCTCGATTGCTGGCTCGTCCGCGTCGTTCTCGCCGGGTGCCCGGAAGGCCACGCGGAGCGCCGTCTGGCTCGACGCCGAATGCGGGACGAACGAGAAGAGCGCGGCCTTCTGTTCCGATGGAGCCGTCGCGTGCGGCGTGGCGCCGGCGCCTAGATCCTTGAAGCAACGATCGATCTGGCCGAGCACGCGGTCGGCGTCTACCGGACCGGCGACGGCCAGCACTGTCCCTCGCCCGTGATAGTGCGCGTGGTGGTGCTGCCTCAAGAGCGCCAGGTCGAAGCTGTCGAGCCTGTCGATGTTTCCGGTGATCGGAAAGCCGAGCGGGTGACCGCTGAAGACGAGCGCGCGTACCAGAACGTCGGCGTCAACGTCGTTGCCTTCGTCGTCGAGCCCTTCGAGGATCTCTTCGCGAACGATGCCCTTCTCTATCTCGATGCCATCGAAGATCGGTTCCCGGTAGACCTCCGCGAACAACGGCAGCACCGCGTCGAGATTCTCCGGCGGTACGGAGATAGCCATCGACATGTGGTCGATGTAGGTGGCCGCCACCAGCGTTCCACCGAGCCGCTCGAAGGCCAGAGCCTGCGCGTGCGCCGAGGGATGTCGCGGCGTGCCGCGATACAACATGTGCTCGAGAAAGTGGCTGATGCCGTTGTGCTCACGGCTCTCGAAGCGCGGCCCCACGCGCAGATGCGCATCGAGCACAACCCGGTGCACGCCCGGCATCGGCACGACCACAGTGGTCAGGCCAGAGGGCAGCGTTGTCGTGTGATGCTGGAGGGACGAAAGCGACATCCGCGTCCGGCTAGCTTGGGTCCGCGACCGCGCCGCGTCGAGCGCGGTCGGGCGGTCAGCCGTCGTTCGGGTCCTTGGGCGACTCCAACAGCTGCGGCGCGATCTTGATGCGGTCCTTCGCCTTCGCACGGAGCTGGCTGATGTAGCGGGCCAGTGCGTCGTCCTGCTTGGCGGCGCGCATTGCCGCCAGGATGCGATCCTTGTCCTTGTCGAAGTCGGCGCGCTTGGCTGGGTCCTTTTCCTTCAGCTGCATCACGGCCAGCCCGTCCTGCGTCGGGATGGGATCGGGAGCCAGGTCGCCCGGCTTGTCGAGCTTGAACGCCCTTACCGCGGGGTTCACGCCCGGGGCCGCATCGGGCAGCGGATTACCCGCGACGTTGAAGGGCGCGGAAACGGCGAACTTCGGCTTGTCGTCCGCGCTCATCACGGGCGCCGGCTGGTCCTTGCCCTTCTTCGAGGCCCCGGCCTTCGCGTCACCGGCGTACTGCTGCACCAGCTCCTTGGTCGCCTGCTCCAGGGTTTCGCCCGCCTTGGTCTTGGTCATCAGATCCTCGGCGAACTTCTTCACCATCTCCTCGGCCGCGAACTTCGCCTGGAGCCTGCGCGCAATCACCTGGCGCCCAACCTTCTCGAGATCAGCCTCGCTCACGCGACGCTCGAGCTGGATCAGGTGGAAGCCGTCGGGAGTCTCGACTACCGGCGACAGCTGGCCCGGCTTGAGCGACTTGACGGCATCCGACAGCTGCTTGAAGTCCTCGCCGTAGCGCTGGGTCAGACAGCCAACCTCGCCGCCGATCATGGCCGTCGGACCCTCGCTGTTCTCCCGCGCCACCTGTGCGAAGGGCTTGCCCGAGTCGAGGAGCTTCTTGGCGGCGTCGATCTTGCCGCGCAGGATTACCTTGTCGTCATCCGTGGTGTCGGCGGTAAACGGGATCACGATTTCGCGGATCTGCGGGCAGTCCTTCTGCCAGCTCGGTTTTGCCGCCTTCCACGCCGCGTCGACCTGGGCCTTGTTGTCGGCGGCCCACTTCTCCACGGCCTTGTCGGAAGTGTCCACCAGGTACTTGGCGAACCAGGAACGTTTGATGTCGACCGTTCGCACCGTGACCCGCGAGCGCTCACGCGAGTACTGTTCGAAGGCGACGCTTTCCGGAACCCGGACGCGCGAGCGCACGAGATCGCGCATGAGGTCCGCGATCAACTCCTTGCGCTGCATCTCCTTGAACTCGCGCGGACTGCGGTTCGTGGTGTTGCGGACCACCCGCTCGTATTTCTTGTAGTCGAACTCGCCGGTCTGCGAGTTCTTGACCGGCAGCATCCGGATCATCTCGGTGCCCGGCTTGCAGCGCTGCGACGCCTCGTCGGGGATGCACAGCCCCAGACGGTAGGCCCACTCGCCGGCATCGCGCGCCGGCAGCGAGACATGGGCGCGGCCCGCCGCCAGCTCGTCGTTGATGGTGCTGTCGCTGACCGAGATGCCAAGCCGTTCGGCCTCGCCAAGCAGCAGCTCGCGCTCGACCACACCGTTGGCGATCAGCTTGCGGAGCTCCAGCGTGCGGACCTTCTTTGCCGTCAGGCCGGGCGGTACGATCAGCCCGTACTCGGCGTAGAAGCTCTTCACGGTGATGCAGTGATCGTTGACCTCGATCCCGCAGTCCTGTTTCAGGCTGGCAGCAGGGCCGCGACCGGCGCGGAACTCCAGCACGAACACGATGATGATGGCGAAAACGACGCCGCCGACGATGAGTTGGGCAGCTCCGCCTTTTCGGAAGAAGCTCAGCATGCGAGCGCGCTCCTGCGGCAGGCTGGCGGGATCAGTAACAACGGATGCCGGCGCGCCGGGCCCGCGCAATTACCATGCTCGCAAGCGATGGTCCACGGCCCTGGTCTCCAATCGCTGGTATCCCCACCAAATCCCCGTCCTCGGCGGAGCCTGTGCGGCAGCGACTAGTCGTGAAGTCCGGCGGTCTTCTCGACGCCCAGCGCGTAGCGCAGCTCTTCGAAGAGCTCGGGCAGGTCCGCCACGCCCTTCTCGAACGTGATCTCGTGCCAGATATCCAGCGTTCGCGTGTGATCGCCGGGATCGTGGATGGGAACCACGGTGGTCTCCACTTCCGCGTAGCCCCGGTCGACACTCTTGCGGCCCAGGCGCCGGGCTCGCTCGAACAGTTCCTTCTCGGATTCACCTGGAAAGTCGTGGGCTTGAGCGCGAAGCACAAGCCGGACGCCGAGCTCCGGGTTGGCGACTACCGAGACCCCGCTGTCCATGATGAGGTTGTCCCGAACACGGTCCGCCAGCAGGATCCGGTTGCCAAGTGTTCGATATACCTCGAATCCTTCCTGAATCAGGGCCTTCTTCAGCTTGGCGGGCGTCGGGGAGGGCATGTCAGTGGAGGCACGCAGCTGCGTCCGACCGAGCGGTCGGAGGTCCTGGGCGTCGAGGCAGAACGATAATCAGCAATTTCGACCGATTAGGCTGTTCCCCCAAAAGGTCCGCACGCGCTATCAACTTCGCAGACCCGCCAAGCAGCGTCAAGCAGGGCGCGCATTGGTCGGGCGTGAGTCCCGTCCGGTCGGCGCTTCCTCTGCCGGCCAACCGGCCGCGCGAGGGCGGGCGGACGTTGTTCTTGAGTTTTGCTATCTTGCACCGGACCGTGTCTCGCAGAAGCTTCACGCCAACGCCGCCTCTCGCGGCCCAGGACATCCACGGCACGCGCCGTCAGGAGGGTGGTGCCCGCCGCGAGGCGTCGGAGCGCATCCTGCTCAGACGTGAGGGTTTCGAGACCGCAGGCTGGACGCTCAACCTGAGCCGCGGCGGTGTGCGGGTCATCGTCGAGGACACCGTCGAGCCGGGGCTCGAGTACGAGATCGTGATCGGCGACGAAGAGTCGGCGTCGCGCCGTGCCCGGGTGATCTGGGTGCAGGACGAGGCCGACGGCCAGATCGCCGGCGTGCAGTTTCTCGACGTGGAAGGGGAGCCTCCGCCTCCTCCGCCCGCTGGGGGTTGAGCAGATGTCTGCCCCCGGCTGCGAGCACGGCGTGTGAGCTCGGTCGCCAGGCTTCTGGGGCCTGACGGTCCCTTGGCGAGCGCCCTGCCGGGCTACGAAGCGCGAGCTGGACAGGTCGAGATGGCGGTCCAGGTGGAAAGCGCCCTGGCCGAGGGTCGCGTCCTCCTGTGCGAGGCCGGAACCGGTACCGGCAAGACCCTGGCGTACCTGGTCCCTGCAATCCTCAGTGGAAAGAAAGTCGTCGTGTCCACCGCGACACGCGCGTTGCAGGAGCAGATCGTCGCTCGCGACCTGCCGCTCATCGAACGCGCGCTCGGCCTCGAGCCCAGAGCGGCGCTGATGAAGGGCCTGTCCAACTACGTGTGCCGGCGCCGCTACGCGGAGTTCCGTGGCAGCGCGGAAGCGATGCGGCCGTCGTGGGCGCGCTCGCTCGGCGCGCTCGGGAGCTGGATTGCCGAAACGGAAACGGGCGACATCGGCGAGCTGGCCGGGCTCGAGGAGGGCGACCCGATCTGGCGCGAGGTGACCTCGTCGAGCGACACGCGCGTCGGCGCGAGCTGTCGCTTCTACGACGAGTGTTTCGTCACGCGCATGAAGCGCGACGCCGAAGCGGCCCGGCTCGTCGTCGTCAACCACCACCTGTTCTTCGCGGATCTCGCGCTGCGCGGGCCGCACCCCGGGCACGTGATTCCCGACTACGACGCGGTGATATTCGACGAAGCGCACCAGCTCGAGGACATCGCGACGGACTTCTTTGGCCTGAGGGTCTCGAGCGCGCGGGTCGCGCGCGTGCTCGCCGATGCCGAGCGCGCATTCAGCATGGCGGGTCGGGATGGACCGCTGTTCGGCACGAAGAGCGCAGACAACCTGGCACACGAGCTCTCCCAGGCCTCCGCGCAGTTCTGGAAGGAGCTCGCGAGCGTTTCCAGCGCGCGCGAGCCCCGCGTCACACTCGAGCATGACGCCTGGGCCGGCCCGCTCGAAGGCGCGTGGCATCGTCTGGACACGGCGCTCGAGGCTTTTGGCGCTCTGGCCGAGAGCGTCCGCGGCAAGCTCGCATCCGCCCCGGCCGCGGACGCGACGTCGGCTGCCGACGCTCTGGAGCTTGTGACGCGCCGCTCGGAGCAGCTGCGCGAGGACCTCGCCGAGGTCGCGCGCGGAGCTCCAGGCCGTGTCACCTGGGTGGAGACCGGCGCGCGGAGCACGGTGCTGAGCTCGTCGCCGATCGAGCTGGGCGGGATCTTCCTCGAGCGCGTGTTCGAGAGCATTCCGTCGGTGGTGCTGACGAGCGCGACGCTCGCCAGCGTTTCCGCCGGCCAGCGCTCGTCACCTGAAGGGCCGTTCGGCTACTTGCGATCGCGCCTGGGGCTGTCTGGCGACGACGTGGAGGTCACCGAGCTGGTCGTGCCGTCGCCATTCGACTTCGAGAACCACGCGCTCTTGTACACGCCGCGGGACCTGCCTCCCCCCGGCGATGCGGCCTTCACGGAGGCGGCGGCAGAGCGGATTGCCGAGCTGGTGGAGATCACGGGCGGCGGCGCGTTCGTGCTCACCACGTCGCTGCGCTCGATGCGGGCGATCCACCGTCTGCTTTCGGAGCGCATGCCCGGGCGCAAGGTGCTGGTGCAGGGGTCGGCGCCCAAGAGCGCGCTGGTCGGCGCGTTCCGGGCTGCGGTCGACGCGGTGCTCGTGGCCACGTCCAGCTTCTGGGAAGGCGTCGACGTGCCCGGTCGCGCGTTGCGTCTGGTCGTTCTGGAAAAGATCCCCTTCGCCGTGCCCAGCGATCCGATCGTCCAGGCCCGAGGGAAGGCGATCGAGGAGGCCGGGGGCAATGCCTTCGTCGAGCTCAGCGTGCCGGGCGCGGCGATTTCCCTGAAGCAGGGCTTTGGCCGGTTGATCCGCACGCGCGCGGACCGCGGCATCGTGGCGTTGCTCGACGAGCGCGTCCATCGCCGCGGGTATGGCAAAAAGCTCCTGTCAGCGCTGCCGCCCGCGCGCCGGAGCGAAAGCCTGGACGAAGTCCGTGCATTCTGGAATCCGTCGCCGGAGCCGTCGCCGTGATTCCGTTTTCACAGGCGCTCGAAGACCTGGGCCTCTCCGGGCACATCAGCGTGCTGCCGGTGCAGAGCGGCTACCCGAGCCCGAAGTACATCAACCTGGTGCTGCGCCGGCACGGCGGAACAACCTACCTGTTCGAGTCGAGCGCATCGCGCCCCGATATCGTCGAGGAAATCGAGAAGGCACTCGGCTCGCAATCCGTCGACCGACTCGATGCTCTGCTCGTCACGCACTGCCACGGCGATCATGCGGGTAGCTCCGGCATTGTTGCGGGCTTCGGGCGACCGGAAGGCGAGCGGGCGCCGATCTATCTGCACTCGGCGGGCTATCGCTTTCTCACGCACCCCGAAGCCGCGTTCCTGAACGAGACGTACGAGATCTTCCTGACGCGCTCGCACTGGGGGCTGCTCGAATACAACCAACTGAGCGACGAGGAGATGGTCGACAACGCCATCCGCAAGAGGTTCGCGGGCTACTTCGACAAGACGCCGAAGAGCGCGCTCCGCTTCGTCGACCAGGGGCAGCTGCCCGAGCCGATGCTCGCCGTGCCCACGCCGGGTCACTCGTGGGACTGCGTGCTCTACTACGACCCGGAGCTCGAGATTGCCGTCCCAGGCGACACGATCATCTGCACGGGTCTGCCTGACAAACCCGAGACGCAGAACTTCGTGATCCCGATCTTCACGGTCGCGGGGCAGAGCTACTCGATGGCCTGGGAGCGCTACACGCAGACGATCCGGATACTCCGCCGCTTCTTCACCACGCACCGCGTGCGCGCGGTTCTGCCGCCCCATGGAAAGTTCGCAGTCACGGAGCCGCTCTCCTGGGTCGCATTCGCGGAAAGCTACTTCAAGGGCATCTACCGGGCGCTCTGCGACGAGTTCCTGAGCGATCCCAGGCGACGTGACCAACCGTTCTACGCGAAGGATCTAAACCCGTACATTCCCAGCGCCGGCTCGCATCCGATCTCCACGCCGAGCCATGTCTTCGGGATGCTCTGCGCGCTGGCCGACGAGGGATATCTAGATCTGGAAGAGCATCGCCGCACGCGCAAGATCTCGTTCCGCCTGCAGAAGATGCCGCCGGCAGACTACGTCGAGCGGCGCCTGGAGGAGGATCCGGGCCCGGTGCCGGTGTACCGTCCGGGTCGGCGAATGCCCGACTCCGCCTAGGCCTTGCGGGCGCGCTTGGCGGCGCGCTTCCGGGCGACCTTGCGCGCGGTCTTCTTCGCCGCTTTGCGGACGGGCGTCTTCTTCGCGGTCTTCTTGGCGACCTTCTTCACCTTGCGCGCGGTCTTCTTCGCGGCGCGCTTGACCTTGCGCGCGCTCTTCTTGACCGCCTTTTTCACGGTCTTCCTGGTCGCCGTCTTCTTGCGGAGCTTCTTCGCCTTGGCCCGGACCCTGGACGCTACGCGAGCGGTCTTCTTCTTTGCGGTCTTCTTCTTTGCCGGAGCAGGCTTCTTCTTTGCGGCCTTCTTCTTTGCCGGAGCGGTCTTCTTCTTTGCGGCCTTCTTCTTTGCCGGAGCAGGCTTCTTCGTTGCGGTGGCCTTCTTCTTGGCGACCCTCATGCGTTTGCGTGCAGCCGCGCGCCGCACGTCCGAGCTCTTCACCGGCACTTCCGACGGCTCCGTCTCCCGGCGTGCCGGTACGGTCTCGGTCGCGCCGTCGCCGCGGCCAATCGCGCCCACGTTCCGGCGCGCGAGCGTCTCGTTGATCTTCTCGTCCAGCACCGTGAACTCGAACGGCTTGTCGACGTAGGCATCCGCGCCGTACAGCGGAGACGTCATCTCGTTGAGGTGCTCGCCGATGCCCGTCAGCATCACGATGCCCGTGTGTGCGAGCGAAACCGCTTCCCGGATCTTGCGGCACACCTCCCAGCCGCTCATGCCGGGCATCATCACGTCGAGCACGACGAGATGCGGCAGGTGCTCGTGGGCCAGTTCCCACGCCTCGTCGCCGTCGGAAGCTTCGATGACCCTGTAGCCTTGACCGCGGAGATGGCCCGCGACCAGCGCGCGTGTGCTCGGTTCGTCATCGGCGACCAGCACGACGGTGCTTGCATTGTTCGGCATGTTCGTGAGCTCCGGGCGGCGAGAGTGTGGGTATTCGAGACCACTTTCGCGAGCTTGCGTCAACCACGACAATCGTCACCAGCGCGCTGCGCGCCGCCCGTCAGCGACACGGCGCCTCGCGCTGCGTGGTGCAGGACCGGCGAGACACCGGCTGGCGGCCCGCCGGCTCGATTGCCCAAGGACTCCCCGTGCCGGGCGGTCGGATGGCTGGTACCACCGGGAGAGCGTCCGTGCCGCGCACAACCGGCATGCTAAGCTACTGAAATCACGTACGCTTGTTGGAAGTGCCCGGCCATTGTCCGGCTGGTCGCCGGGGCGAAGGCCGCGCTGGGGTACCCGCTTCCATCTGCTAGCTTGGGGTGAAGCGAAAGGCGGCGGAACTTTCGCGCGTTACAAGCGTCAGGTTCGGTAGGAAGGAGCGCACGACAACTTGCCCGAGCGACAAGCCACGCTGAAGCGCCTGGAGCGCGCCGCTCGCCTCACGGCGCTGCGTCACCGCGTCGACGAGACGCTGGCGCGCGCCGCTCTGCTCCTGCCGGTGCCGCTTGTCTTCGCCGTCGCTGTTCTCACCTGGATCAAGGTGGCCCGCCCCACGCCCGATCTGCAGCAGACCGTGCTGCTGTTCGGGCTTCTGCCGCTGGGCGTTTTCGTGGGGGGCACGCTGCAGGCGTGGCTCAAGGCGCGGCCGCGCCACCAGGGCGCGCTGCTGCTGGACCGCTACCACGGACTGGACGACCGTATCACCAGCGCTCTCAGCTTCCGCGAGTTGCCGGCCGACAAGCGCTCACCTCTCATGGACGCGGCCATCGACGACGCAGCCGGCCACGCCGGAGAGCTCAAGCCGCGCCGCGCCGCGCCGCTGCACTTTCCGCGGGAGCTGGCGGTAGCCGGCGTGCTGGTGCTCGCGCTTGTCGGCGTGGCGCTGCTGGAGGTGCGGACCACGCGCGTCCTTCCTCCGCCGGACAGCTTTCAACCGCTGGTCATGAGCCCGGACGACATCGAGCTCTTCCGGGGCATGGCCAAGGAGATGCAGGAGAAGACCCAGGATCCGGAGACGATGGCGGCGGTGCGCCGCTTCAATCAGCTGATCGAGGACATCGCGCACCGCCGGCTGGATCGCCGCGAGGTGTTCAAGCGCATGGAGGAGCTGGAACGTCAGCTCCTGAAGGACGCCAAGGCGGACCGCGACGCCCAGGAGCAAGGTCTCAAGGGAGTCGCCGAGGAGCTCGAAAAGGCGGACCTTTCGAAGCCCATCGCCAAAGCGCTCAAGCAGAAGAACCTGGCCGACGCGGAAAAGGCCATGCGCGAGCTGGCCAAGGCTCTCAAGAACAAGGGGCAGAAGCCGACCCAGGCCCAGCTCGACCAGCTGCGTCAGGCCATGAAGAAGGCCAGCAAGGCGAACAAGAGCCGCCTCGAGCGAATCGAGAAGATGCGCAAGCAGCTGGAAGAGGAGAGGAAGAGCCTGCTCAAGAAGAAGAACCAGGACGGCGGGATGAGCAACAAGCAGCGCAGCTTGCTCAGGAAGAAGGACCGCCAGCTCGAGCGTCTCGACAGGGAGAAGAAGCAGGCCCAGCGCGCCCAGCGGCAGCTCTCGCGGCTCGACCGCGAGCTCGCCCAGGCGGCCGAGGACCTGATGCGCGAGATGGGCATGAGCGGGAAGGACCTGGAGCAGGGCGCGCAGGACATCAACCGCATGGCGAAACAGCAGATGAGCGACAAGGAAAAGGAAGAGCTACGTCGCCGTCTGCAGGAGCTGCGCGAGCTGATGCGCCAGCAGGGCAAGGGAGGCAAGCAGCGGCTGCAGCGGCTCCTGCGCTTCGCCCAGCGCGCGCGCGGTCAGCAGGGGCAAGGCGGAAAGCAGGGCCAGGGCCAGGGCCAGCAGGGGCAGGGTCTCAAGCCGGGCGGCAAGGGCGGCGATGTCATGGTCATGCAACCCGGTGGCGGAAAGTCGATCCTGATGCCGGGCATGGGCGGCTCGCAGCCGGGCGGCTCGCAGCCGGGCGGCCAGGGACAGGGCCAGGGACAACAGGGCAACGGCGACAAACCCGGCGGCGGCGCCGGCAAGGGCGGCGATAGCTGGGGGACGGGGCACGACGCGAACCTCAAGGGCGACAAGACACACCTGAAAGGTCAGACCAAGGACGTGACCGCTGCGGCGCAGGACACCGGCCAGGGCAAGGCTTCGAGCCAGGTGATCTACGGCGCCGCGCAGCGGGGCTTCGTCGGGCGCGGCTACCAGAAGGTCTACACCGACTATCACACGGTCGCCGAGCAGGTGATGAACCACGACCAGATCCCGCCGGGCTACCGCTTCTACGTGCGCCGGTACTTCCAGCTGATCCGGCCCCGCCAATGAGGACAGCCGGTATCGACACGCCCGACCGCCCAGTCAGTGGATCAATCCGAGCGGACGCGCCCGACGGCGCGAGCCATCGAGGGAAAAATGTCCGAAACAGATAGCGCGCGCGAAGAGGTTCGAGAGTTCCAGAAGAAGATCGGCACGCTCCGCGAGGAGATCGGCCGCATCATCGTCGGTCACCGCGAGGTCATCGACGGAGTGCTCACCTGCATGCTCGCCGGCTCGCACGCTCTGCTCGAGGGAGTGCCAGGGTTGGGCAAGACGATGCTCGTCAGGACGCTCGCCGAGAGCGTCGGCCTGAACTTCTCGCGCATCCAGTTCACGCCGGATCTGATGCCCGCCGACATCATCGGCACCACGGTGATCGAGGAATCGGAGCGCGGCGAGAAGGTGTTCGAGTTCCGCAAGGGGCCGGTGTTCGCCAACATCGTGCTGGCCGACGAGGTGAACCGCGCCACGCCCAAGACGCAGAGCGCTCTGCTCGAGGCGATGCAGGAGCACCGCGTCACCGTCGGGCGCACGACGCACACGATCGAGGAGCCGTATTTCGTACTGGCGACCCAGAACCCGCTGGAGATGGAGGGCACGTACCCGCTGCCGGAAGCGCAGCTCGACCGCTTCTTCTTCAAGCTGCACGTCCCGTTCCCCTCGCGGGAGGAGCTGCATTCGATCATCGATCGCACGACCACCGACCACCAGGCGAGCGTGGAGCCCGTGCTCGGGCGCGAGGATATCCTCGGGATGCAGAAGCTTGTGCGCACCGTGCCGGTCGCGCGCCACGTGCAGGACTACGCGGTTCGCGTGCTGCAGGCGACTCATCCCGACGGCGAAGACGCTCCGGAAAAGGTGCGCCGCTACGTCCGGACCGGCGCGTCGCCGCGAGGCGTGCAGGCCATCCTGCTGGCGTCGAAGATCCGAGCGCTGTTCGAGGGGCGCTTTGCCGCGTCGGTGGACGACGTGAAGGCGTCGGCTCCGCCTGCTCTGCGCCATCGCATCCTCCTCAACTTCGAAGGCGAAGCAGAGGGCGTCCGCTCCGACAACGTCATCGCGGAGATCCTGCACCAGCTCAAGGAAGCGAAGCCCTAGCGCGCGGCGAGCCGGCTGATGAGCGTTCTCAACGTCTTCAAACGGGCCACGGCGCCGGTTTCGCGACGCATGGGGTTTGTGCGCCCGGAGCGCGCCGATCTGTTCGACGACGAGTTCCAGAAGAAGCTCGAGACGCTGGCCATCGTGAGCCGGCGCGTGTTTGCCGGACGCCTGCGCGCCGACCGCCGCACCAAGAAGAAGGGCAGCGGCGTCGAGTTTGCCGACCATCGCGACTACGTCCCCGGCGACGACTTCCGCTACGTCGACTGGAACATCTACCAGCGCTTCGGGCGGCTACTGGTCCGGCTGTACGAGGAAGAAGAAGACCTCAGCATCTACTTCATCGTGGACTGTTCCACGAGCATGGGGTTCGGCGACGGCCGCAAGTTCGATCAGGCGCGGAGGCTTGCAGCGGCGCTCGCCTACGTGGGCCTGGCGAATCTGGACCGGGTCACGATCGTCGGGGTGAGCGACGAGGTCGTGGCGCGCATGCCCACGACGCGCGGCAAGGGCCGCATCTTCACGGTGTTCCAGTTTTTGCGCGGGCTGTCACCCGAGGGCACCACAAACCTCGCCGACACGCTCAAGACGTTCGTCGCGCAGCACAAACGCCGCGGGCTGGCCGTGCTGATCAGCGACCTGTACGACCCCGCGGGCTTCGAGGCCGGCATCAACGTCCTCCGCTACAACAAGTTCGAACCGTACGTCCTGCACATCATCGATCCGAAGGAAGCGCACCCGAAGCTCAAGGGCGATGTGCGCATCTACGACTGCGAAACGGGCGAGGAACGTGAAATCACCGTCACGCAGAAGATGCTGGAGAAGATGGAGCAGGCGTGGCGCGGCTACCAGGCCGAGATCGAGCGTTTCTGCACGACGCACCAGGTGCCGTACTTCCCCGCTGACGTCGAGGTGCCGTTCGACGAGCTCGTGCTCAGGGTTTTCCGGCGCGGAGGCTTCCTCAGGTGATCTTCGCCGGGTTGCCGCTCTCCACGCTGCTCACGATTGGCGGCATCGCCGCCGGTCTGGTCGTCGTCTTCTACATCCTCAAGCTGCGCCGCCGCCCGGTCGCGGTGCCCTTCTCGCGCATCTGGCAGCGCATCCTGCGCGACAAGGAAGCGACCACGCTGTTCTCGCAGCTCAAGCGGCTCTTGTCGCTGCTCATGCAGCTGGTTCTCCTAGCGCTCCTGGTACTGGCGCTGGGCGATCCGCGCCTCGCGCGTTCGGTCACCAAAGGCCGGAACATCGTGGTGCTCGTGGACGCGAGCGCCAGCATGAAGGCCACGGACGTGAAGCCTTCGCGCATCGCCGTCGCAAAACAGAAGCTGGCGAAGATGGTGCGAGGTCTCGGCGGTTCGGACCGCATGCTGATCGCCCAGATGGACGCCTCGCTCCGGCCGCTCTCCACCATGAGCGGAGACATCTCGAATCTGCAGGCCGCGGTGGAGCAGATCCACGCTTCGGACACGCGTGCGGACCTGGCACGCGGTCTGCGCTTCGCGCTCGACAGTCTGCGCGGTCTGCCGCGTCCGGAGATCATCGTGATCAGCGACGGCGAGGTCGGCGATCCGAAACAGATCTCCGAGGGCATCGATCTCGGCGACGCGGACCTCAAGTACGTTCCCATCGGCAAGAGCGGAAAGAACGTCGCCATCACCCGTTTTTCCGTGCGTCGCTATCCGCTCGACAAGTCGCGCTACGAGGTGATGCTCGAGGTCACGAACACCAACGACAAGCCGGTGGACGTGGAGCTCACCTTGCTCGGCGACGGACAGATCGTCGACGTGACGCGCCTGCATCTCGGCCCGAACGAGCGGCTGCCGCGGTTCTACAAGGACCTCGCCGGCGCCAGCCGGACGCTGGAAGCCACCATCAAGCTCGCCAACGGCGCGCACGACGATCTCCCCGCCGACGATCACGCCTATGCGCTCATGCCCGAGCGGCGCCGCGCCCGCGTGCTCGCGGTCACCCGCGGCAACACCTATCTGGAGGCGGCGCTGCTGCTCGACGAGTACCTCGACGTGACGGAGATCTCCCCGTCGAAGTACCCGCCGAAGGAGAACTACAACGTCACCATCTTCGATGGCGTCGCTCCGCCGCTGGCAAAGAACACCGGGTCGGCGCTCTACCTCGATCCGCCCGGTGACGCGAACGCGCCGGTCAAGCTGGGCAAGGACATCGACACGTTCGGCTTCGATGTGTGGGACAAGAAGAGCCCCGTGCTGCGCTGGATCGACATGGGCGATATCCAGGTCGCGGCGGGTCACGCGCTCAAGCCCTCGCGCGAGGACCACGTGATCGGCGCCAGCGTGAAGGGACCGATCCTCGTGGCGGGACGCCAGGGCGGCCGGAAGTTCGTCGAGCTCGGCTTCGATCCGCGCCAGAGCGACTTCGTGCTGCGCGTCGGATGGCCGCTGTTCGTGCTCAACACGATCAACAGCTTCGTCGAGGAAGATACGGGGTACCTCTCCTCGTACCGCACCGGCGAGGTCTGGCGCATTCCGGCGCCGAGCACCGCCCAGGTGGCGACCCTGGTGGACCCGGCGGGGCACAAGCACCGCGTCCCGGTCAAGGAAGGGCGCGCCGTCTACCTCGGCGACCAGGCGGGCTTCTACAAGCTCATCGTGCCGAGCGAGCCGCCGGTGACGACGATGTTCGCGGCCAACCTCTCCGACGTGGCCGAGAGCCGCATCAAGCCCGTGGACAAGCTCGATCTCGACGGCCACAACGCCACCGCGGTGGCCGGCTTCCACGCCGGCGTCCGGCGCGAGCTGTGGCTCTACCTCTTGCTCGGAGCGATCCTGCTGTCGCTCGTGGAGTGGATCACCTACCACCGCAGGGTGACGGTATGAGCCAACGCACGCGGAAGATCGTGTGGGGGCTCTTCATCGCCCTGGTCGGCGTCGGCCTGTTCGTCGCCTACAAGCACTTCATCCTCGACGCGCCCACGGCCACCATCAAGTGGGTCCGGCACGGGATAACGTACGAGTTTTTGCAGCCGAAGACCATCGGCATCCTGCTGGTGGCGCCGTTGCTCTTGTTCGTGCTCGGTCGCTCGCTGGCTGACCTGCCGTGGCAGCAACGGGTGCTGTCGGTGCTGCTCCGGATCGCGTTCATCGCGCTCCTGGCGCTGGGCCTAGCGCGCCTGGCGCGGACCGCCGAGACGCAGAAGGTCTGCACCGTGTTCCTGATGGACGTGAGCGACTCCGTGCAGAACGCGTCGATCGAGGATGCGCGCAAGGTTGTCGAGCAGGC
This sequence comes from uncultured delta proteobacterium, assembly GCA_963826085.1. Classification (GTDB taxonomy): domain Bacteria; phylum Myxococcota_A; class Polyangia; order Polyangiales; family Polyangiaceae; genus CAWDXG01. The sequence continues at coordinate 3,525,348 of CAWGVN010000001.1, forward strand.
CATCCAGACTCACAAGAAGGACGACCTGATCAGGCTGGTGACGTTCGCGCGCCGCCCGCGACTGGTGGAGCTACAGGACAAGGACGGCAAGCTCGTCGTGCCGCCGGTCGACAAGCTCCGCCACAAGACGCCCGACGACAAGAAGGACCCGGTCGATCCCGGCGCGGGCAGCGATCTGCAGGCGGCGCTGCAGCTCGCGTACGGCGTGTTCCCGCCGGGCTACCTCAAGCACGCCGTGCTCATGAGCGACGGCGTGGAGACGGACGGCGACGTGCTGGCGGAGGCGAACCGCGCGCGCGGGTTCGGGGTCAAGCTGTTCGCCGTGCCCTACCGCCGACCGCCGCCGGGCGAAGTGGCCGTCAAGACGCTGCACCTGCCGGACAAGGTCGACATCGGGCAGCCCTTCGACATCAGCGCCGACATCTACTCGAGCCGCACCGAGAAGGCGCATGCGCGGCTGTACCAGGGCGTGACGCTCAACGGTCTGGACAGCGTGCGGGATCTCGAGCTTCACCCCGGCAACAACGAGGTGAAGTTCAAGAGCGTGGTGCGCGTCGGCGGTCCGGTCACGTACTCGCTCAAGCTCGATCACATCAGCGCGGACAAGTTCGCCCAGAACAACAATTTCAGCGCGACCCTCGACGTGCCGGGGCGCCCCGCCGTGCTGTACGTGGAGGGCCAGCCTGCGCGCGCCAGCTACCTGGAAAGCGCACTCAGCGCGCAGCAGTTCAACGTCGACGTTCGCGCGCCGACGGCGTTCCCGGCCAGCCTCAAGGAGATGGAGCGCTTCGACTTCGTGATCCTGAGCGACGTGCCGAAGGAACAGGTGAGCCTGGCCTCGCAGGATCTGATCGAGAAGTACGTGCGCGATCTGGGCGGCGGCTTCCTGTTTGCCGGCGGCGAGAACGGATACGGCCTGGGCGGCTGGGCACACACCACGATCGAACGGATCCTGCCGGTGCGGATGGACGCGCAGCGCCGCAAGGACATGCCGAGCGTGGCGATGGTTCTGGTCATCGATCGCTCCGGATCCATGAGCGGCCTACCCATCGAGATGGCCAAGGCCGCGTGCAAGGCCACGGTCGGCACGCTGCAGGGCGACGACCTGATCGAGGTGATCGCGTTCGACTCCACGCCGAACCGTTACGTGAAGATGGGGCCGGCCCGCTATCGCAGCCGGATCCAGAACGACATTGCGCGGATCCAGGCAGGCGGAGGCACGGAAATCTTCCCCGCGCTGGACATGGCCTACCAGGACATCAGCGTGGTCCAGGCCAGAAAGAAGCACGTCATCCTGCTCACGGACGGCCGGGCTCCCTCCCAGGGCATCAAGGATCTGGTGCAGGCGATGATCGCGGAGTCCATCACGGTCACGACCGTGGGGCTGGGCGACGGCGCGGACGGCGACCTGCTGCGCATGATCGCGGAGACCGGTGGCGGTCGCTACCACGCAGTGCCCGATCCCAACAGTCTGCCGAAGATCTTCACGCGCGAGACGGAGCTCATCGCGAGGCAGGCCGCCGTGGAGGAGTGGTTCCCGGTCCAGCAGGTATCGCCCGCGGACTTCCTCAAGGGAATCGCCATCAATTCCGCTCCGCTGCTGCACGGCTACGTCGCGACGCAGATGAAGGGCCCGCCCGCGCAGCTCATCCTTGCCAGCGATCGCGGCGAACCCATCCTGGCGCGCTGGAAGGTCGGGCTCGGCACGACGCTCGCGTGGACCAGCGACGTGAAGAACCTGTGGGCCGTGGATTGGCTGCGCTGGCCCGGGTACGGCAAGTTCTGGGGTCAGCTCGTGCGCGACAACATGCGCAAGAAGCAGCGCCGCGAGCTGGACATGAAGACCGAGGTCGAAAATGGCGTCGTGCGCGCCACCGTCGACGCCTTCACGCTCGACGAGCGCTTCGACAACGACATGGAGTCGAAGCTCGTCATCAACGGACCCGAGCCCAAGGGCGACCGTCGCGAGGTCGACATGAAGCAGATCGCCCCCGGCCGCTACCAGGCAGAGTTCAGGCTCGACAAGTACGGCTCGTTCCTCCTCCAGGCGCAGCACTTCAAGCGCGACAAGAACGACAACCTGAAACAGGTCGCGGTCAGCTACGGCCACATCTCGAACCCGTATCCGCGCGAGTACGCGAGCTTCGAGCCCGACGTGGACCGGCTTTCGCGCGCCGCACTGGCCGGCGGTGGCAGCCTGGATCCCACGCCGAAGACCATCTTCGACCCGGGCAAGGACAAGATCGTCTATCACAAGGAACTGCAGAACCGCTTCATCCTGGCGGCCATTCTGGCGTTCCTGCTGGACCTGCTCATTCGCCGCGTGCGCATCTTCGATCGCAAGTTCCTGCCCAGGCGGCGTCGCCGGCGAGCGGCGTAGCGCGCCTCAACCGGCCGCGTAGGGGAGATCGCCCGCGGGCCTGCCGAACGCCGCGCGGACTCCCTGCCGCGAAAGCACGATCAGCGTGAAGACGCCGAGCGCGGTGCCGAGAGGCATGTTCAGGCAGTCGAGCGCAGCGATCACCATGCAGAACGTGCGGTGCGTGCGGCGCCGGAGAAACATCCCGGCCAGGACGTTCAGCGTCGCCATCGTCAAGCCGAGCACGATGATCGCTCCGCCCAGAACGATGAAGAACCAGCCCATCATCTCCGGCGGCGGCCCGCCGGCGCTGCCGCCGGACGGCCCCATCGGAAGCGCGCCGGAGACGATTGCCACGCCGAGCGAGACGTGGATGATCGGAATCAACGCCATCAGCCCCATCAGCCCCGCGTAGACGAACTGGAAAATCGACAGGAGCCTGAGCTGCTCGGCGTCCTGCGCCGTCATGCGCGGCTCCGCCGCTGGTACCCCGTAGCCCACCATGGTGACCGACCCGCAGCTTACGGTTTTCTAGACCCGTTGGCTTCCGTCATGGGACGATCCGCCGCGATGACGAGCGAAGCGATGGTGGTGATGGAGCAAGGCAGCCGTTGGCCGGGCTGGATCGACGAGCAGAACGGCCAGGACAGCAGCGTATGGGTGCTGGCCCAGAGGCGCGCGGAGCCGTACGGCGGCTTTGCCGCGCGGGCCCTCGAAAGCATTCGCAGAATCGTACGCGGATCGACGGCGCGTCAGGCGTTGGTCGTGTGCAACGGGCAGGGCGGCGCCCGCGAGCTTTCATCGCGGCGCACGCTTCTCAGGACGCTGCTCTACGAGCTCTCGGTTGCCGGAGGCGGGCAGGTCGTGGTCGTTCTGGACGGCGCTGCGGCGCATCGCCGCGAGCTCTGTCGCGTCGTGTCGGAGCTCGCCGACGAGCTGGACGGCGACGACCAGCTCACGCTGAGGGTCCGGGCACTGCCTTCGCAGCCGCCTCCGGCGCTTCGCCAGGTGGCGTAGCCGACTCGTTCCCGACTGGGCTTCGCGGGCCGGGTCGTCGGACCGACCGCTTGTCCACGCGCTGCTCTGCGGACCGGCGCTGCGGCTTGTCGAGCAGGGAGCTGGTCATCCGCGCAGTAGCGAAGGCCGTAAGAGGGCGGGCAATCGAGCCATCCGCGCTATGACCTGGAGCGGCATGGACCCCACGCGCCTCGCCCTGCTCGCGCTCGCGGCCGGCGTGGCCGGCGCGATCAACTCGGTCGCGGGCGGAGGCTCTTTGATCTCGTGGCCCGCGGCGGTCGCGGCGGGGCTCTCGCCGGTCACTGCCAGCGCCACCAACACGGTCGCGCTCGCACCCGGCGTGTTGGCCTCGGCCTGGGCGTATCGCCGGGAGCTGTCCGGAAACGGGCGGCTCGCGCTGCTGCTCACCGTCCCCGCCGCGATGGGAGGTCTCGCGGGTGCGACGCTGCTCCTGGCTGCGCCGCCGCGGGTGTTCGAGCTGGTGGTGCCCTGGCTGGTCTTCGGCGCGACTCTCACGCTGGTGCTCAAGGACGTTCTGTGGCGCAGAGCGGCTGCCGCCGGGGGGAAAGCGACCCGGCGCAGAATCGTCCTTGTGGCTCTCGGCCTGGTGGTGATGGCTGTCTACGGCGGCTACTTCGGGGCGGGGATCGGCATCATCACGCTGGCGCTGCTCGCGCTTCTGCACCGCATGAGCATCCACCAGATGAACGCGATGAAGACCATCATCACCGGCGGGTTGAACGGCGTCGCAGCGGTCTACTTCCTCTATCGAGGCGCCGCGCACCTGCCCGCCGCGGCCGCGATGCTGGTCGGATCCCTCGCGGGCGGCTTCGGTGGCGCTTCGCTGGCGCGCCGCGTCGATCCGAAGAAGGTGCGTTGGCTGGTCGTGGCGATCGGCGTCGTACTGAGCGGCGTGCTCGCTCTGCGCTACTGGGGCTGAGTCTTGTCGCCACGGCGGACTGCGGGTCGCAGGGCGGCCGGTAGGGATGGTGGTGGCCAGGTGCCAGGAAAACCGGATACGCTAGTCCTCCTGACTTCCGGTCCACCCGGGACCCCGCAACACGCTCGTGAGTTTTGCCGCAATAAGCCATCGCCTGCGCGGCGGTCGTCCCCTGGTGGTCGACGCCGATACCTGCGCGGCGTTCCGCGCGCGCGGCGTCGCGCTCGACACGCCGGGCTCGGTGGGTCTCCTGCTCCGGCAGCGGCCCTCCGACGTGCTGTCGCACTATCGCGCCGAGGTGCAGAGCCGGGTGGACGTGCTGAGCGCGCTCACGGCCGACACCACTCCCCGCGCGCTGGCGGAGGTCGGAATGGAACACCGCTCCGCCGCACTCACCGGGTTGGCCGTGGAGCTGGCGCTGGAGGCGGCGGCGGCCAATCCGAAGCCCGTCGGCGTCGCGGGCGTGCTGGGCTCCGACATGGTCAGCTCGATCGACGCGGACCGGCAGCGCGAGGAGCTGGCCGAGCATGCGCAGCGCATCGCCGCCGCCGGCGTCGAGCTGATCATCGCGCGGGGCCAGGGCTCGCGCCTCGATCTCATGTCCGCAGTAGTGGCCGCCGCGGAAACCGAGCTTCCCACGTGGGCGGTGGTGGAGTGCCTGCCCGGTGGCGAGCTGGTTGCGGGGGGTGACCTGGCCTCGCTGGTGGCGTCGCTCGAGCGAGCCGGCGCGAGCGCTGTGCTGCTCGAGGTCCCTTCCGTAGACGACGGCCTCGAGCATCTGCGTCACCTCGGTGCCGTGTCCGACGACAGCGTTCCCGGCGTGCTGCTCGCGGGCGGGTCCGCCAGCGTGCGCGGCTTTCCGGACGCCGAATCCGACGCGGGCCACTGGGCCCAGCGTGCCCTCGAGCTCGACGCACGAGGGGCGCGAGTGATCGGCGGCGGGGCCGGAACGACCGAAGCGCACACGGCGACACTTGCGCAAGCGCTTGGCTCTCTCCATCCTTCCATCCCCGCACCACGGTCCGCCTGACGGGCGGCGCGTGGAAATCCCCAGGGGAACGCGCATTTCTCCAGAAAATCGACGTCGATGACGAGCATCGCTGCTTCCGCGCCGGGGCTGTCCGGCGACCGCCCCGTCTCCAGCGAGGACGACCTCGTGGAGCTCTTCCACAGCTACGAGAAACCGCGGGAGGCGTGGCGGGTCGGAGGGGAGGCGGAGAAGTTCGGGGTGGACGCCACCACCGGCGAGCCCATCGCCTACGAAGGCCCCAGGGGCGTGACCCGCGTCTTCGAATCGCTGATGGAGCGCCACGGCTGGGAGCCGGAGCGCGAGACCCCCGATGGGCCGGTCATCGCGCTCGGTCGCGAACGCGCTTCGATCACGCTCGAGCCCGGCGCACAGCTGGAGCTGAGCGGCGCGCCGCTCGGCAACGTGCACAAGATCTGCGCGGAGATGCACGGGCATCTCGACGAGCTGCGTGAGATTTCCAGCGAGATGAACCTCGCCTGGCTGGGCGTGGGTTTCCATCCGCTGGCCACGCAGGCGGCGCTGCCCTGGGTGCCGAAGAAGCGCTACGCGATCATGCGCGAGTATCTGCCGACGCGGGGCTCCGGCGCGCTCGACATGATGCGCCGCACGGCCACGGTGCAGGCGAATTACGACTACGAGAGCGAAGAGGACGCGCTCCGCAAGCTGCGCGTCTCGCTCAGGCTCTCGCCCATCATCCACGCCATGACCGCCAACTCCCCGTTCGTGGAAGGGCGGCTTGCCGGCATGAAGAGCGTGCGCGGAGACGTTTGGCTGCGGATGGATCCCGATCGCTCGGGGCTCATCCCGTCGCTCTGGCAAAAGGAGCGAGCCGGCTACCGCGACTACGTGCAGTGGGCGCTGGACGCGGGCATGTTCCTGTTCAAGCGCGGCAATCAGTACATCGCCAACACAGGGCAGAGCTTCCGCAGCTTCTGGCAGAACGGCTTCAAGGGGCATCGCGCCACGCTGGCGGACTGGCAGTTGCACCTGCAAACGCTCTTCCCCGAGGCGCGGCTGAAGAGCACCATCGAAGTGCGCTGCTGTGATTCGCTGCCGACCAACCTGGCGTGTTCCGTGCCCGCCCTGTTCACGGGTCTGCTCTACGACGAGCGCGCTCTCGCGGAAGCCGAGGAGCTGTCGCGGAACCTGGACTACGAGGGCGTGATGGCTGACCGCCCCGCACTTGTGCGCGAGGGGCTGGACGGCGTTATCGGCGGGCGCCCAGCGCGCGAGCTGGCCGAGAAGGTGCTGGAAGTCGGCATGGCCGGCCTCGAGCGCCGCAAGCAGCTCAGTCCCCGCGGCCACACCGAGAACGTGCATCTCGAGCGGCTGGCGCGGCTGGTGGAGGCCGGGCGCTGTCCCGCGGATGTGCTGATCGAAGGGCTCACCAACGACGACCAGGATCTGCGCCGGGAAATCCTCGCCCGTTGCCGGATCTGATCGGCGTCCGGCCAATAGCTAACGGCTAACAGCTCGTAGCTGTGGTGGTAGCGTGTGAGCGTGACCGACGACGACGAGACGCGTCTGCTTGCGCTGAGGCGCGAGTTTCCGACGCTCGAGCACAAGACGCACCTGGTCAGCCATTCTCTGGGTGCGGTGCCGCGGCGCGCTCGCGACTACCTGGCGCGCTATCTGGACGAGTGGGAGCAGGATTCGGTCGGCGCGTGGTCTGCGCACTGGCTGCCGTTTGTCGACGAGCTGGCTGATCTCGTTGCGCGGGTGATCGGCGTTCCGGCGGGCACGGTCGTGCTGGGGCCCAACGTCTCGACCCTCCAGAGCATGGTCGCGTCGTGTTTCGACTTCGCCGGTCCGCGCAATCGCATCGTCTATACCGACCTCAACTTTTCCACCGTGGACTACGTGTGGCAGGAACAGCGCCGCCGCGGCGCCGAGATTGTCGTCGTAGAGGGAGAGGACGGCGTGCACGCCCCTCTCGGCAAGCTTCTCGAAGCGATCGACGAACGCACGCTGATCGTTCCGGTCAGCCACGTGCTGTTCCGATCCAGCGGCGTGCAGGACGTGCGTGCCATCGTGGAGCGCGCCCACGCGGTCGGCGCGCTCGTGCTGCTCGACGCCTACCAGTCCGCAGGGACGGTGCCGCTATCCATCGCGCAGTGGGGGGTGGATCTCTGTTGCGGCGGGTCGATCAAGTGGGCATGCGGCGGCCCGGGCACGGCCTATCTGTACGTGGATCCAGCCCTGTACGATCGGCTGCGCCCGGCCCAGACCGGCTGGTTCGCCCACGCGCGCCCGTTCGGTTTCGAGGCGGGGCCGCTCACGCCCGCCGAGGGCCGCTGGCGCTTCATGAACGGCACACCGACCATCCCCGCACTGTACGCGGCGCGTGCGGGCTGGGAGCTTGTGCTCGAGGCCGGCGTGGAGGCAATTCGCAAAAAGTCGCTCCGGCAGACCGCGATGCTTCGCCAGGAGGTGGAAGCGCGTGGCTTCGTGGTCAACACGCCGCGGCAGGACGCAGAGCGCGGAGGCACGCTGTGTTTCGACCGCGACGGAGCCCAGGCGCTGAGCCAGGCGTTGCTCGCGCGCGGAATGCTGCATGACTACCGCCCCAGGTGTGGTCTGCGTGTCAGCCCGCACTACTACACGACGGACGACGAGATCCTGCGTTTCCTGGCGGCCGTCGACGAGCTCGGCTGAGCGCCGTCCGCGGCGTCAGTGCACGCAGCGATCGATGTCCTGCTCGCCCTGGATCTGCGCGATGCAACGCGCCTCGCGCCGCGTGGTCCCGCGTTGCAGACACTGATCGGTGCCGCTCTTGATGTGCTGTTGCATCTCCGGGCTCGACATCGTCTGCGCCTTCTCGTCGGCCATCTTCTTCTTCTTGGCGGGATCGGTCTCGGTGTTGATTGCGAGGTCGATGCCCAGCTCCTCGACGTGTCGCGTGGCCTGCTCGCACTCCGCGCGGGTGGCAGCGACCTCGGGCGCGGGCTTGCGCTGTGCATTGGGCGCGGGGTGCGCGTCCGGCCTGGGCGAGGTCTCTCCAGTGCTCTCCACACCGCCCTGGTCGGCATCTTCGCCCAGGATCTGATGTGGGTCGGCGGCTTCCTTTGGGCCGCCGATGCAGCCGACGGCGCTACCCGCGACCCCCAACCAGCACGCAAAAATCAATGAGTTCCGATAGATACGCACGGCGCTCCGAGAATAGCGCTTCTGGCGGGGATGGGCGAGCCACCTGGTGGCGTGGGTCATTGCGCCAGGAGAAGTTTCGTGTACGAATCATTTCCGACCGAAACAGTTTCCGGCCCCGTCCGCGCTACCGCGCGACAAGTCCCGAACCCGACAGGCCGCGCTCACGCGGCAAGCGAGATCCCATCATGTGGAACCCCTACACCGAGGAGCACGACCAGTTCAGGAAGACCGTCCGGCAGTTCGCCGAGAAGGAGATCGAGCCGTACGCTGACGAATGGGAGAAGGCGAAGGACTTCCCCAACGAGCTGTTCAAGAAGGCGGGGGACCTCGGGATCCTGGGCGCGCACTACGCCGAGGACAAGGGCGGTTCGGGCGGTGACTACTGGTTCAGCGTCGCCAAGGCGCAGGAGCTGCCGCGGGGGCGCAGCGCGGGCATCACCATGGCGCTCTTGGTGCAGAGCGACATGGCCACGCCGGTCATCGCCGACCTTGGTACCCCGGAGCAGATCGACGAGTTCCTCAAGCCTGCGCTGGCCGGCGATCGCATCGCTTCGATCGGCGTCTCCGAGCCGGGAGCGGGCAGCGACGTGTCGGGCATCCGTACCGTGGCGCGCAAGGACGGCGACGACTACGTCATCAACGGACAGAAGACCTTCATCACCAACGGCACGCGCGCCAGCTTCATCACCATGCTGGTCAAGACCAACCCCGAGTCGGGCGCGCACGGCTGCAGCTTCTTCCTGGTGCCGACCGACACGAAGGGCTTCCGCGTCGGCCGCAAGCTCGACAAGATCGGCAACCACGCTTCCGACACCGCAGAGCTGTTTCTCGAGGACGTCCGCATCCCCAAGCGCTACATGCTGGGCGAAGAGAACATGGGGTTCATGTACCTCATGCAGAACTTCCAGTCGGAGCGCTTGATCGGGGCGGTCAGCGGCATCGCCGGCGCACGGCTGGCCGTGGAATACTCGCGGAAATACGGCGAGGAGCGCGTGGCGTTCGGCAAGCCGATCATCAAGCGCGAGGTCTGGCAGCACCGCTTCGTCGACATGTACACGAAGATCGAGATGGCCGAGGCCCTCAACGACCGCGCGGTCGATCACTACAACCACGAGCGCTACGTCGAGAAGACGAACGTCTCGTTCGATACAGTGAAGCTCATCAGCATGGCCAAAATCGTCGCCGGCGACCTGGTGGCCGAGGTCATGGACCAGTGCCTGCAGTTCCACGGCGGTTGGGGCTACGTGGAGGAGTACATGATCGCCCGCGCCTGGCGCGACGCGCGCCTGCTGCGCATCGGCGGCGGCACCAGCGAGACGATGACGTACTACCTGGCGAAGTTGCTGGGCATGTAGACAAGTCCGGAAATGGCGAAGGGCCGCGTCACCAAAGTGACGCGGCCCTTTTTGTTACGACTGACTCGCTTCGGCCTACTTGGCGATCACGCGATCGCTCGCGAAGCGGAAGTAGGCCGAATAAGCGGCCGAATCGAGGCATGTCTGCAAGGAGACACTCGCTCCGTTCTTGTCCTTGCAACCGTTCACGGCATGGTTCTTGTCAGTGGTAAAGGTGTACTGGGGTCCCGCACCGGCGACCGGGGCGGTGGGGTCCGAGGTATCCGGCTGGGTGGGATTGATGGCCGTTGTCCCGAAGAGCACCTTGCAGCCGCCCACAAACAGGTCCAGCAGCGAGTTGTTGGTAGTGTAGCCCTCGTTGCACGACGTGAATCCCGACGTGAGCGACGCCGGGACGGGGCTCTGCGAGAGCGATCGCGCCGTGACGTTTCCGCACAGCTGTGCGCTGCCCGAGGCGTTCTGCTGGCCGATCGTCTGGAAGCTCGTGAGAGCCGGATCGAGGTGTTCGCTGGGAAGATGCCCCGGCGGATTGCTGGTCGTCGTTGCGGGCTGGGTCGCCGAGCCGACCGTCCCCCTGATCTTCGCGTTGGTTAGACGGAAGCTACCAGGCGTTCCCGCGAGCAGGATGGTCACTGTCACGTTACCTGGACCCGCGTTGAGCGTGCCTCCGCTGAACGTGCCGTCGATGGTCTCGGTCGGTACCCGGTTCGAATCCAGCCCGCTCGTGTCGGTGGTGTACCACCAGTCGACGTCGTTCGACCCATTCACGCCGCTGCTGTAGGCAACCGTCGGGGTACCTGACACCGTTCCGATGGTGCTGGTCCCGCTCTGGCCGGTCAGATCAGTGAGCTTCAGGAAAGGGAAGAGGATGGTGATCGATCCGTCCTGAACGCCGCTGATGTAGCGGTTCGAACCGCTACCACCGTCGTTGACCAGGTTCTGCGCCGTCGTAAGGACGACCGCTCCGCCCAGCGCATTGTTGGCGCAGTAGCTGTTGGTGCCCCACTGCATCTGGAGCCAGGTAATGCGGTGGTCCTGCTCGAACTTGCAGTTCGAGTCGCAGCCGTCGAGGTTGGTCTTGTTGCCGTCGTCGCACTCCTCGCCGGTGTCGCGCGTCCCATCGCCGCAGACGGCGGTCTTGGAGCAGGCCCCGTTCGTGCAGGTCGCGCCGCCGGAACAGACGTTCGTACAGCTGCCGCAATGCTTGTTGTCCGTCTTCTCGTTGACACAGGCGCCGCTGCACATGGTCAGGCCCGTCGAGCACGTGCACGCACCGGACTGACAGGTCGAGCTGGCCGGGCACTTGGTGCCGCAGTCGCCGCAGTTGTTGTTGTCGCTGCCCTTGATATCGACGCACGTACCGCTGCAGTCGGTCTGTCCGGACGGGCACTTGCAGCTGCCGGTCTGGCAGGTCATGCCGCCGCTGCACTTGGTGCCGCAGTCGCCGCAGTTGTTGGGGTTCGTATTGGTGTTCACGCAGGCGCCGCCGCAGACCTTCTGGCTGCCCGGGCATGCGCAATGGCCGCTCGAGCACGTCTGGTTGGTGGCGGTGCACTTGGTGCCGCAGCCGCCGCAGTTGTTCTTGTCGGTGTCCGTGTTCACGCACGAGCCGCTGCAGTTCGTCGTGCCGCCGGTGCAGCTGGCGCCGCAGCTTCCGCTGGAGCAGACCTCTCCGGAGCCACATGGCTTGCCGCAGCCGCCGCAGTTCTTGACGTCGGTCTGCGTGTTCACGCAGGTGCCGCTGCAGTCGGTCTGGCCGGTCCCGCAGCCGCACGTGCCGCCGGAACACGCCTTGCCGCCGCTGCAGGGCTGGCCGCAGCCGCCGCAGTTGTTGCTGTCGGTCTGCGTGTCGACGCAGGCAGCATTGGCGCCGCTGCCGCACAGCGTGCCGTTGTTCGGGCACGTGCAGTTGCCGCCCTGGCACGAGCTGCCGCCGGCGCAGGCCGTTCCGCAGGTGCCGCAGTTCGCGTTGTCGGCGCTCGTGTCGACGCAGGCGCCGCTGCAGTCGGTTTGCCCCGTGGCGCAACTGGTCGCGCAGCTGCCGTTGGAACAGACCTGGCCGCTGGTGCAGGCGGTGCCGCAGCCGCCGCAGTTGGCCGGATCGGCCTGCGTGTTGACGCAGCTGCCGTTGCAGAGGTCCTGTCCCTGCGGGCAGGTGCACTGTCCGCCCTGGCACGACGACCCGCCGCTGCAGGCGGTGCCGCAGCTACCGCAGTTGTTGTTGTCGATCTGCGTGTTCACGCAGGCGCCGTTGCACTGTTGTTCACCGCTGGAACAGGGGCCAGCGTCACCGCCTGTTCCACTCGTGCCGGCAGTGCCGCCGCCGTCCACCCCCCCGGCGCCGCCGCCGTCCGCCCCGGCGGTCCCACCTGTGCTGCCGATGTTGGTGTTTCCGCTGCCGCCACAGCCCGTCATCGCCGAACCGGCGAGCAGCGCGCTAGCGGCAAGCGCAGCAAGAGTCTTCCATTGCCTTGACGTCATGTGGCCCTCCTGGGGGGGAAAGGGGCAAAGAACATCCCAAGAGTACCGGAGGGCCGATAGCCGAGGAAGGTCGTTCTTCCGATCCACGTGTACGTGTTCCGACTACAGGTGGCGGATTTGTTGGCGCGCACACTTGCGCGTTGCGTCACGCAGCGCTGGCCAGATGGATCTTTCCGGCCTGTCCCGATCTATAGAACCTGAGCAGCGTTCGGCGCGCCGCTTGCGGTGCCAATCGCGAGAACGTCCGCGCCACGAAGCGCGCTGCAAGGTCGTTCGCAAGTCGATAGCGATCGCCTGCCTCGGTGCCCTCCGGGTGCAGGAAGCGCACACGCTCGTACAGCCAGCGCTGCAGATTGTCGATGCGAGGACGGAAATGGCGATGCTTCGCCGCCGCTAGTCCTCCGTCTTCCGTTGCGAGAAGCACGAACTTGTCGACTTCGGCTTGCAGCTCGAGCTCGAGCCGCGTTGCCGGCAGGTTCGTCCTCGCGCGCTCTGCCAGATATACGAAATGGCTCACTCCCTCCGCGAGCTGCAGCCACAGATCACTCGCCGCCGAGGCTTTCGCGCACTGATCCTCGTGCGGCGGAAGCACGACCGCGATCTCCAGCTCGCCGTCCTGCTCGCGAAGCAGCAGCGTCTCACGGCTGTTCTCTCCCCCTGTCCGCACGAACTCCACAACGTCCGGTGCGTCTTCGAGCGCGTAGAATTCTTCCAGCCGCCGCTGCAACCTGCGCAGCGTGGCGTGGCGCGCTTCTGCCGGATGCTGCTCCTCGTCGCGCTCCTTCAATGCAGCATCCCGCTGCTGCGGACTGGCATCACGCCCTGTGCCGCGAGCGCATCCGCCAATGCGTCCGAACCTGTCTTCATCCAGCGCTCGTAGAGCTTGAGGACGCTGCCGTGCGTGCACGCAGACTGAGCGTAGAGCCGTTCAGCGACGCGGCTGACGAGCTCGACGAACATCCGGAAGTTCTCCGCGAGCTCCGCGAACAGGTCGGGAGCCGCGCTCTGCTCCTGGGCGGACGCGCCGCGCAACATCGCGGCCGCGCCGTCATAGGCCCGCGCGCCCAGCGTGCTCACGTAGTCGAGCTCGACGCCGCGCGTCTCGAGGTGGTCGCCGAAAAAGCCGCTCACGTACAGCACTCCGTCGCCCAGCGAGCGCAGGCGCTCGAAGCGCTCATGTCCCGAGCGCCGCATGGCCTCGTCGAGTAGAAGCGTGAGCGGGCGGTGGAGCGTCTCGCCGCTCAGCTGATCCGGCTTTGCGTAGTCCGCAAGCAGAGCGACTACGTAGCTCTCGGCGGCGCCCGTCGCCTGGGAGCCTTGCGCCTTCAGTGCGTCGTCGACCAGCTCGCGGAAGAAGTGCTTCACGTCCCCCGACAGGTCGATGTCCGGATGCGGAATGCCCGTACCGCCGCTCATGCAGCCGTGCTCCTTTCTGCCCGGGAAGCGCCATGTCGGCCGCCCGTGGCGGGGAAGGTGCCGTGCGCGCTGCCGGCCTCGCAGCGTTCCAGGCCGGATTCACCGGCGAGGCGGGGCGTGCGGGGGTTGGTCTCGGAGCGGGCCTTCTGCACCTACCCTTGTTGTACGGGTTTGGAGGCACCACCGCCAAAAAGCCACGCGGTTTCGCAGCGTTTTCCTAGCCACCTGCAGGCGCGGCTGCCAAACAGACCCGCAACATGCTGGAATTCACTTGGGATTTCCGGGCATTGGCGCGGCTGCCACAAATCAACACACTGGCCTTGACACCTACATGTCGGTGGCTATTTTCCGCGTCCATCCCTGTTAGCACTCTCGCCCAGGGAGTGCTAACGCACCATTTCTCAGAAATTCCAAGGGGTTAGACGCTAGCTCTGCCTCCACCGAGCGGGCCAGGACGGCCCGTTTGCCTGCCTCCGGGCCGGCGGGTGGGCGGAGCCCAGGAGGACCAGCCATGAAGATCCGACCGTTGCAGGACCGCGTGATTGTCAAGCGCGTCAAGGAAGAGGCCAAGACCAAGGGCGGGATCATCATCCCGGACACCGCCAAGGAGAAGCCGATCGAGGGCGAGGTCATCGCCGTCGGAAACGGCAAGGTCCAGGAGGACGGCTCCGTGCGCGCCCTGGACGTGAAGAAGGGCGACCGCGTGCTGTTCGGCAAGTACGCCGGCACCGAGGTCAAGATCGAGGGCGAAGAGCACCTCATCCTGCGCGAGGACGACATCCTCGGCGTCATCGAGAAGTAAGTGGAGGCTTGAGAGCAATGAGTGCCAAGGAAATCGTCTACCAGGAAGCTGCCCGCAACCTCATCCTCGCCGGCGTGAACGCGCTGGCCGATGCGGTCAAGGTCACCCTCGGCCCCAAGGGCCGCAACGTCGTGCTCGAGAAGAGCTTCGGCGCGCCGACCGTCACCAAGGACGGTGTCACGGTCGCCAAGGAGATCGAGCTCGAGAACAAGTTCGAGAACATGGGCGCCCAGATGGTGCGCGAGGTCGCGTCCAAGACCAGCGACGTGGCCGGCGACGGCACCACGACCGCGACCGTGCTCGCCCAGGCTATCTTCCGCGAGGGCTCCAAGCTTGTCGCCGCGGGTCACAACCCGATGGAAATCAAGCGCGGCATCGACAAGGCCGTGGACGCCTGCACGGACTCGCTGCGCAAGCTGGCCAAGTCGACCAAGGATGCGAGCGAGATCGCGCAGGTCGGCACCGTGAGCGCCAACGGCGACGAGACCATCGGCAAGCTGCTCAGCGAGGCGATGGAGAAGGTCGGCAAGGAAGGCGTCATTACCGTCGAGGAGGCCAAGAGTGCCGAGACGACGCTCGAGGTGGTCGAGGGCATGCAGTTCGACCGCGGTTATCTCTCGCCGTACTTCGTCACGGATCCGGAGCGGATGGAGGCCTCGCTGGAGGACGCCTACATCCTGCTCAGCGAGAAGAAGATCAGCAACATGAAGGACCTGCTCCCGGTCCTCGAGGCGATTGCACGTCAGCAGAAGCCGCTGCTCATCATCGCCGAGGACATCGAGGGCGAGGCTCTGGCGACGCTGGTCGTCAACAAGCTGCGTGGCACGCTGAGCGCCGTCGCCGTCAAGGCGCCGGGCTTTGGTGACCGCCGCAAGGAGATGCTGAAGGACATCGCGACGCTGACCGGCGGTCAGGTCATCGCGGAGGAGCTCGGCCTCAAGCTGGAGAACGTCACGATCAGCGACCTCGGCCAGGCCAAGACGGTCAAGATCGACAAGGACAACACCACGATCGTCGATGGCGCGGGCAAGAAGGACAAGATCAAGGCTCGTCAGCAGGAGATCCGCCAGCAGATCGAGAACACCACCAGCGACTACGATCGCGAGAAGCTCCAGGAGCGTCTGGCGAAGCTGGTGGGCGGCGTCGCCGTCATCAAGGTCGGTGCGGCTACCGAGACCGAGATGAAGGAGAAGAAGGCGCGCGTCGAGGACGCGCTGCACGCGACCCGTGCAGCGGTGGAAGAGGGCATCGTCCCCGGCGGCGGTGTGGCTCTTCTGCGCGCGCAGAAGGCACTGGACAGCCTCGACGTGAGCGACGAGCAGCGCTTCGGCGTGCAGATCATCCGTCGCTCGATCGAGGAGCCGCTGCGACAGATCGTGGGCAACGCCGGCGAAGAGGGCTCGATCGTCGTGCAGAAGGTGCGCGAGGGTAAGGGCAACTTCGGCTACAACGCGGCGAGCGGCGAGTACGGCGATCTGGTCAGCATGGGCGTCATCGACCCGGTCAAGGTCGTGCGCTCCGCGCTGCAGAACGCCGCCAGCGTGGCGGGCCTGATGCTCACCACCGAGGCGCTCGTCGCCGAGAAGCCCAAGGACGAGAAGGCAGCTCCGGGCGGTCACTCGCACGGACCGGGCGACTTCTAGTCGGACGCGCTCGAAAGAGCAGAAGACAAGGGCGGCCCTTCGCGGGTCGCCCTTTCTTTTTGTCGTGGATCGTCGCCGGGATCGAGCGAGAGGCGATTTCCGGATGCGAGGAGCATCCAGGCGAAGCCGGAGGACGATTGCACACTATCTCCGTAGCGAGCGCATCCTCGCACGCTTGCCTGTCTTGTGAATCGGGTCGAGCGTGACGGGCGTGTGCCGGCCGATGCGGAGACCGGCCTGCACCCGGCCCAGATCGATCTGCTACACCACACGTCGGAGCTTCGATGCGGTGGATCTGCTGGGGTGTGTCTCTTGCGCTGGGTGCGTGCGCGCCGGCGCCGCAGCCGCGCGCAGTTGGGCCGGCCGGCAGTGCGCGCGCGCCTGGCGCGACAGCAGCACCCAGCGCGACGGCGGCGCCCGTCGCGGCCGCGCCTGCTTCATCGGTCCCAGGCGCGCTGCACAGGCCGCCAGCTCCGCCCGCACCGCCGCGCGCCTGGCCCTTCGGCGGCGGGGAAGTGGCCGTGTTCGACACGGCGTTCGGCGGCGGAGCGCCGCTCGCCCGCGGCGTGCGAGTCGGCCTCGTGCAGATCCAGTGCAGCGCGGAGGCGCACCGCTGCTTCAACGCGGGCTACACGGTGAACGCGCGGGCGCTGTTCGCGTGCTTTCACGTGGAGCGCCGTTCCGCGAATGCGGCGCTGCTGCGCGCGCTGGGCCAGGCGATCAACTCCGACGGGGAGATCGGCGAGCAAGCGCCGCTCGCGCGGCTGGCCCCGCTTTCGCCACTGCCGACCTACGCCGTCGTGCGCGTCTCGTGGTGGAACGAGGTGCCCATCTACGCAAAGCAGGGCCAATGTCGTGGGCCCTGCGCGCATCAGCGTCCGCGCCAGGTGGGCATGCGCCGCGAGCGCCTGACGTCGGATTTGGAAGTGCTGCCGGGTGGTGGCTCGCGGGGAACCAACGACCCAACGATCCACCCGCCGCTCGCGATCGGGCGACGCGTGCCGCTGCTCTTGCGCTTCTTCGTGCCCGACGCCCCGCACGCGGCGCCCGATCGTCTGGGCGAGCTGGTGCGGAGTGGCTCGGGCGTGCCGGGGGACGTGAGCAAGATCGCGCCGTGGGTCGAGGCCGAGACCGACCCGGCGCTGCGCTTCAGCGGCTACTCGATGCTCGCCGCGGCCGCGCTGTCGCGCCGCACTGCGGGCGCGCCCACGGCAACGTGGCTCGCCGAGGTCCGCCGCCTGGCGCCGGTCGTCAAGGCGAGGCTCGACGAGAAAGATCAAGCCGCGGTCGACCAGACGCTGCACAGCCTCGCGAAGCTCGAGGCCGGCGGATTTCTGACGCAAGCGACGACCTGCCCGCCCGCTCCCGGCGACAACGCCACGCCGGCTAGCCGCGCAGGTCCGTGAGCGTCGGCGTGATCCTCTGCACAGCGCAGCGAAATGCGGCGGCGCTCTTGTGCGCCGCCTTGGTGCGTTGAGCGTCCGCGCGACGCGCGGTCCTGGTTTCGGCGAGCGTGCCGGCCGAACGTCAGGGATCAGCATCCGGCGGGCGCCTCCCCATGGCGCGCCTGCCAGCGCCTCTCAGTTCTGCGGATGAGCCTGGCGCGCGACGCCCCACGCGTCGTTCAGCAGCCGGTAGCAGCCGCTCTGATAGTTGAAGATCGCGCCGGCCTTGTCGTCGTTGCTCGCGCCGTCTGGCAGAGCCTTCCAGGCGGTCTTCCACGCCGCTTCCTCGGCCTCGCACAGCTTGGTGGTCTTGGCGAGATTCTCGGCGGGTTGGGCGGCCAGATCCTTCGCGCAGCTGCAGTACTTGTCGGCGGCGGCTTGTGCCGCATCGCGTTGCTTTTGCGTGTTCTTCGAACAGCCGCAAACGAACGTGGCGCACAAGATGGCAACGACCGTGACGGCAGGGGGCTGCATCTTCGGGATGCTAGCGTCCGTCCCCACGGCGGGTCAATGAGCTGGCCCGACGATTGAAGGCGAGGCATTCGCGAAGGTCGTCGAGCTGACACCGGGCAATCGCGGCCGCCTCGATCCGGGCGACCTGCGACCAGGGATCGAAGGCGGCGGCCGCAGCGTACGATAGCCGTGGCTCCGCCCCTTCGTTGGCTGATCGCCGTCGCGGCGTTGATCAGCGGCTGCACTCGCGAACATCGACCGCATTCGTTGCTTCCGGGATCGCCGCCCCCACGAGGACCGCATCCGGCGGCGAGCGCCGCACCGGTGCCACGCGAGGGGCCAGCGCGCTACGTCGTGTTCGACACGCGCACCCCCCTGTGCGAAGGCCCGCGGCTCGATCACGCCAGCTGCGTGGCCCGTCCCAAGGCTGACTACTGGTACATCAACTACGCGGCGGCGCGGCTGATCGAGGACCGTGGCAAGTGGCTGCAGATCGAGACGCTCGACGCATGGGACTTGATAGATCACTGCGCCTCGGACGCGAACCTGATGCTGTCGCAGCGCGGGCTGAGGCTGCGCTTCTTCATCCAGCGCTCGGCGTTGCGGAAGGTGACCGTGGCGCAGACGCTGCGCTACCACGACGGTAGCTCGATTCGTCTACGCAGCGGCGCACCACTGAAGCTGACCAACCCGCCTTCGGAAGTGAAGCCCGGGTAGGTGGTCGTCGACACCGGCGGGATCGATCTCACCTTGCGACGCGACAAGGTGCAACTCGCCGACAGCTACACGCTCGGTCCGCCGATCACATTGCACGGCGATCGCCCGCAGCAAGTCGCGCGCGGCGCCAGCCTGCGCTACGGCGACGGCCGTGTACTCGAGCGGCTCGACCGACCCGGGATCTACGCGCGCCACAAGCATGCGGGCGCCGAGCTGGTCGAGCTGCGTAGCGCCTGCACCCAGATCGAGGTGCTCACCTCGGCGCAGGCGATCGTGCCCTTCGGCGAGCCCGTGGCTCCGGACACTCCGTACAGCAGGCTCCACTCGTTCCTCGACCAGCGAAATGGACGCTGGCTTATCCGGGCCGGAGCCGCGTTGTACTTCGCCAGCGGCGCACCAGCCGGGCGGGCGGGTAAGCTCCGCGGCGATAGCAAGGTCGATCCCAACAGTTTCGCGACCCTGGCGGAGCTACCGGCCTGGGCGCTGCCCTTCGGCTGGAGCCGCCCGTCGCCCTCTCGCCACTGAAGACCACGCGCCGGTAGCCACTCTGCGGAGGTCACGGAGCGCAGGCCACATGCCATTTGTGCATTGGCCGCCAGGCCGGGCATCGGAGCAGGCTGCAAGATTCCGCTCGTCCTTGCCTGGCCTGCTTCCGCGGCGTAGGTATCCCGGGCTTGGGCCCGTCTCGTGGAGGCTGGGCACGTTCTGGAAATGGCTTTGCCCCATTCGCTGCGTCTGCTGGGTTTCGCGGTCGTTCTCGCTCTGCTCGCGAGCGCTGCAGGCTGCTCGTCAAAGACGAACAACGGGCCCGATTGCCCCGGGCCCCGCGCGGCTTTCCACGTGACCATCACCGCGAAGAACGGCCCTCTGCCGCCCGACACCGTGGTGACGGTCAACTACGGCGGAGGCAGCGAGGAATACGACCTGGCATCGCCGCCTGCCCAGCCCGAGGTGGTGTTCTGCGACCAGGTCAAGGCGGACGCCGGCACTGGCGCTAGCGATAGCGGAAGCGACGCGGCGACCGCGGACGCGGGTTCGGGCAAAGTCATGGCGTTGTCGTGCAAGCTGTGGACCAACGCGGCCGCGACGATCGACATCCAGGGTAGCGGCTACCCGTTGCTCGAACAGCAGCTGCAGGCGGAGAAGGACGACTGCGGCATCAAGACGGTCGAGTACGCGCTCGTGCTGGGCGAGACCGACGCCGGTTCCTGAGTCAGCAAGCGTTCACATCGAACGCTTCGCCAGACAGGCTCACTGACCTTCCTGGGCTAGTCCAAGCCCGGAGACGTTGCCGGCGGCGTCGCCCGTCACGTAGACAAGGCGGGTGCGGGCGCCGTCGATACCGACGAATGGCTCGCGCTCTCCAAGATAGGCGCGCAGGTTGGTGCGGCGCGCGAACACGGGACCAAGTGGGAAGCGCGACAGCTGCTTGAAGTCGCGCGTCGTGAACAGTCCGATGCTGTCGTTGATTTCGGCGGGCAGTCGCTTGCCCTGATCGACCGCGTCGGCGCCTTCTGCGCCACGCCCGGTGAAGTAGATGCGGACCACGTTGTCGACCACGACCGCGTCGGGCGTGCCGACCGCGGTGACGTCCCGCCAGAACGCGTCTTCGACCATGGAGGGCGTGATGAGAGGGCCGGCTCCCACGCGCTGGGCCTGCCCGCCCTCGATGCGGGCGAGACCGATGCCCGAACCCTGTCCGCCCTCGTACAGCAGATAGGTCGTTCCCCGGAACGACACCACGGAGGGCGAGCCGACCCGCCCATTTTCCCAACCGCCCGCATCCGCGACCAGCACCGGCGTCGCGTCCCGCGAGAAGCTCGTGCCGTTGCTGGACGTGGCGCGCTCGATGCGCGCGCCACCGGAGCTGGTGAAGTAGAGCGTGAAGCCGCTGCCGCTCTCGACCAGAGCGGGTGCGCCGACCTGGTCCTGGTCGGCAGCCTGGGCTTCGAGCACGGGCGTGTCCGGGTCGGCGACCCAGCGCTGGGGCGTCTCGACTCGCGCCCGGTAGATGGCGCTCTTGCCCGCGGCCTCGAGCGCCAGATACGCATGCTGGCTCGAGCCGGAGCCGACCATGAACGGCTCGTGCATCTCGCCCACCTGCTCCTGCGCTTCGCAGCGTTGGGTCGAGCCGCACGGCTGGAAGGAGTTGCACAGGCTGACGCGACACACCGAGCTGAGAGAATCGCAGAGTGTTCCGTAGGGGCAATCCCCGTCGCGCGAGCAGGGACGGCCGCAGCCTCCGCCGTCGCAGACAAGTCCCTGCGGGCAATCGGCATTGGTGAGGCAGCGCTGCGTGCAGCGGTTGCCCGCGCAGACCTCGTCTTCAGCACAGCCGCGCCCGGTAATGTCGCAGCCGTGCACGGCGCAGCCGCCGCAGTAGCAGTGCTCCGGTGTCGTGCAGTCCGCATCCGTGCTGCAGCTCCTGGGCTTCCGGCTGTTGTTCACGCAGAAGGCCACTTCGGCGCCGTCCGCCACGTGCGGCGTCACTACGCGTGTTCGGCCGACGCAGAATTCGACGGGTCCGACGTCCTCGAAGCCGGAGATGCCGTCGCCGCTGAAGACGGGCGTGCTCTTCCTGGCCGGCGCCAGGCCGCAGGATGCCAGCGGCGCCGCTCCGGCGACCGCCAAGAGCGCGATCGAGAGCGCGCGGTAGAGCCTCATCGCCAGGCCCCCTCGAGCGTCAGCGCTCCGTCGTAGATCCGGCCGTCCGCCGTGTAGTGCGCCATGGGCAGCGCGTCGCTCTGCTTGTCGAAGTGGCGCGTGGGCAGCACGTGCAGGCCCAGGGCCAGGTTTGCCTGTAGCTCGACGCCCCACGGTCTGCCGAAATAATATCCCGCACCCAGGGCTACAACCTGGCGCGTCGAATCGGCGTAGCTCGTGAAGCCGGTCTGGTTCGGCACCGGCGACGGATACATCGCCCAGCCCGCGCGCAGCGCGAGCCGTGGCGGCGGGCGCGATCCGTCGTCCTTCTTTCCAGTGCGGTCGAGCGTGCCTTCCGGCAGCTCCAGCGCGCGTAGCTCCACACCCACCTGCGGCGACAGCGTATCGCGGAACCTCGGCGCGACGAAGTGCGCCTCGAGCTCCTCCGGCGTGATCGCGAGAGCAAGGTTCAGACGGAGCGCAGCGCTGGGCGGCGGCGCGGCGCTCCAGCGAGCGTACTCGAGCGATGCGAATACACGGAGGAAGTTGGCGACATCTGCGCGCGCGCCCAGCGCGGCCGTGAGCGGCTCGTAGCCCGAGTCGCCGCTCACCTCGGCGTCGGTGACGCCGTTGAGCGGGCTGCCCGTCACGTCTACGGTCGACACCGAGTCGAACCGCAGCCCCAGCGACAGCGGTCCGCGCACGCGGAGCCCCAGCCCCACACGCCCGAGATCGAGCCCCAGCCCAGCGAAGGGAGCCATCTGGTAGGGCAGATCGATGCTCGTGTGCGAATCGGCGTAGGTGCCGTTGGCGTCCTGCGCGAGCTGGAAGCGCGCGCCGTCGCCGCTCGTCCCCGCCAGGATCGACGTGCCGACGCCGATCGAGAGCGCCTTGAAGCGAAGCGCCAGCGCGAAGTCCACCGCCGTGCGCTGCGTCGAGGCGTCGTAGAGCGGGTACTGCGGCTCGGTCGGCGCGCGGAAGGCGATGCGCGCCTGGTAGCCGTCGGGAACGTGCAGAGAGAGGCCGCCGCCCAGGAACACCTGGGACTTGCCGATCGCGCCGCCGGTCTGCAGCGCGATGTCGGTTCCCGAGATGTCGCGCACGCCCGAATCGCGCCCGGAGATCCTGAGTCGCGCGATCCCATAGCCGTATCCGAGCAGCAGGCGCGTTCCGGGCCGCCACGCGAAGGCTGGGTTGATCGTCGGGCTGCCGGCAGGATCGGGATCGGCCAGGTCCGAGCGCGCCAGCGCGGTGTCGCGAGCTCCGAATCCGAGCACGGACGAAGCGCTGGCCCGCGCGCTGTCCGGAGCGAGGGCGCATGCGACCAGCGTCGCGGCGCCGAGCGCCCTCCCGATGCCGCGCGTGCTCACAGGTCCACCCCCAACGAAGCGGCGAACGCCCACACCGAACCCGAGCCCTCGAGCTTCGGATAGCCGGGATTCGTGATGCCGGTCGACGGGTTGTTGGGATCCGTGCCCCACACCTGGTCGGGACGGCACTGCCCGCGGGCCGCGCACACGCGCTTGGTCTGCGAGTAGCTCTTGACGCTCTGCATCTGGATGCCGAGCCCGATGTGCAGCGTGTTCGGCAGCACGTCGTGCAGGACCAGGCTGCCTCCGAGGCCGACGAGCAGCTTGTTGCCGTCGAGCAGATTCGTCTCGCCCTGCTGCGCGCTCTTCTGCACGCTCGGTTCGAAGCCGGCTCCTGCGTCGAGGAAGAGATCGTGTTTCGTCCCGACTGTGAAGCGGTAGCTGGCGCCGGCGCGCAGCGACCAGATGTCGCGCCACAGCTCGGGCATGGCGCGCGAGCGCAGACTGACGCCGGGCAGCGTCGCGTCCGCCGTCATCGACGGGCCCCGGTAAGCGCTCCAGCGCTCGTAGGCCACGTCCAGCTCCAGGTCCATGCGCCGAGCTGGCTTGGACGAGGCAGCCAACACGAAGGTGTCCGGTGTGAAGAACGCCTGCTTCATGTCGACGTTGACGACGAGCGGCACTCCGCCCACGTCCGACTCGGTGCGTGTCAGGTTCGGGGACGCGAACTGCTGGTGGTAGACCAGCCCGAGACGCAGACTCCCGGACGCCCGGGCCTGGATGCCCACGATGGCGCTGACCGTGCTGCGCGCTTCCTGGTCGATGCGTGTCTGCAGCAGGTTGCCGGGGCCGTGGGTGACCTGGGACGGACCGGACACGCCCGCAAAGAAGTTCGCCGCCGCGCCAATCCCGAGCCAGTCGGCGAGGCGCACTCCGAGCGCGGGCAACACGACGAGCCGCTGGCTGCGGTCCTCGTAGTAGGGGTAGACGGGCTCCGTGCGCGCCGGGGTCCCGAGGTGCATCAGCTTGTCCGGCAGGACGTAGCCGCCGTATCCGAAACGCAGCACGCCGGCGAGGGGGCCGGTGAACGGCACGTCGCCGTCGACGGCGAGGGTGGCGCCCGCAGGATCGGACAGATCGATCGCGTGGCCCTGCGCCTCGAGCTCGGACAGCGCGTACAGCGCACCGACCTCGACGTGGTAACCATGGCCGAGCGCGAGACCGCCAGGGTTGTAGAACGAGGCCGTGCCGTCGTCGGCGCGTGCCGCCCGCGCACCCACGCTGGCTACTCCGCGTGGGCCGAAGCCGTATACCGAGAAAGCGTCGGCGCGTGCCCGCGATGCCCAGAGCAGCGAACCAGCCGCCGCCAGCAGAACAGGGGCCATGCGCGCGCGAAGCATCCGCGCCGCATCATCGGCCGTCGGGCCGAGGCATGCAATGAATTGTCACCCGCGCGGACCTGGAGCGTTGCAAAAGACTGGCACAAGCCGGGTAGCGTCCCCATGTTGGGGCGCTACACCACGCGCGGAGGGAACCAGATGGCCACATCGAGTGCGACCGAGCTCGATCGGGACGGCGCGCGCTACGCGCGTGCCGCCGAGCTGAAACCCGTGCGGGAGTTCCAGGTAGCGCGCGCGGTGCGTAGCCCGGGTGCACGGCAGCGTGCGCTCAGGCGCGCCGCCGAGGAGCTGCGCGAGCGCTTCGCCGACTCGCCGCGCGTCATTTCGGTCCGGACGCTTCCGGTGACGACGTTCGCGTATCCGACCAAATACGCCCTCTGGGGCGCCGCCTATTCTCCGGCGCCCTACGTGATCCTCACGCACCGCGCCCTGCTCGTGCAGTTCCTGCAGCGCGGCGAGGTCATGACGCTGCTCTTCAACCCGACGGATGACATCGCCGCACGCGCGACGCCATTCTTCGCCCGCATGATCGAGCAGGTCGGCGACTATGTCGCGTTCCGGCTGCTGGCGCCCCCCTTCCGCTCACTCGAAGAGCAGCTCGCCGACTACGGCCTGACGCCCGACTCGATCGACTACGTGGCGTTCGACCACTTCCACACCCAGGACCTGCGACCGCTGCTCGGCACAGACGACGGCGAGTACAGCGCGCGGTTCCCCCGCGCGAAGCTGCTGGCGCAGCGCAGCGAATGGGAGGACTGGGACGATCTGCATCCGATGCAACGCGCGTGGTACGTCGCCGACGGCAAGCGCGGGGTCGTCACCGGGCGCGTGGCGCTCGTCGAAGGGGACCTGGAACTCGGGGACGGCGTGCTGCTCGTCGCCACGCCGGGCCACACCTCCGGCAACCAGACCCTGTTCATCAACACAGCGGATGGGGTGTGGGGTTGCAGCGAGAACGGCACCTGCGCCGACAGCTGGAGCCCGCTGTCGAGCCGCATCAAGGGCCTCGCCGCGATGTGCCGCCGGCAGGACCTGGACCTCGTGCTCAACGCCAACACTCCGGAGCTCGGCGCCGAGCAGTACACGTCCATGTGCCTCGAGCGCGCGCTGGTCGATCGCGTGGCTCGCGCGCCGGGCTTCTGCCAGATGTTCCCATCCAGCGAGATCACGCCATCCGCGCTCGGGCCCGGCCTCAAGCCGACGCTCGTGCACCGACGCATCGAATACGGCGAGGTCGTTCGCGCCGAGGCGTCGCGCCCCGCGTCCGAGCGCTCGATGGCTGCTGCGCAGTAGCGCTCAGTTCGGCGTCGCGCCGATGTCGACGCGCTGGCCGAAGGAGCGCAGTACCGCGCGCTCGACCGCGTACTCTGCGCCGACCTGCGCCTGCACTTCCAGGCGGACGATGCCCACGTCGGGACAGAAGTCGGTCGTGACGCGCTTGTGGCCGTGGGCCACGTTCTGCTCCTCGACCGTCTCGATGCAGCCGACGAAGGTGCCGGCGGGCACCTTCATCTGCTTGTCCACCGCGGCGACGTGGACCTGGCCTCCCGTCCCCGGCCATGTAGCCCCCATCTCGATGGGCGCCTTGAGCAGGAAGCCCCCGTCCAGGTTACGGATGCCGGTCTTGAGGATCTCCAGCCGCTGCACCTTGCCGCCCACGTCGAGCTCGACGAGGTCCGCGGCGGTGCGCTTCACGTGCAGCATCAGGACGCCTTTCTCGCCAGTGTCCTCCGCTTCGGTGACGAAGGCGTAGACCGTGTCGTCCTTCAGCGGCATGAAGCGCTGCACGCTGCTCGTCGGTGCACTGCTCGGTTTCGGCGCGGTCTTGGGCGGCGGATCGCCCGCGCAGCCGATCGCAAGCACGACTGGAGCCAGGCAGAGGGACCGGAAGGCGGAGGTCGGCAACATCGGTAGTGTACTGTTGCTTCGGGCGCCTGTGGCGATCAGTGTCCCTGGGTCGTCGCGTAGACCCACACCACCAGGAAGACGAGCAGCGCAATGCCGGTGAGCAACAGATATCGCGCCAGCGGATCCGGATCGATGCGGCGCCTGAGCTCCCAGGCGGCATCCCGCACCGCGCTATCTTCCGTGCGCTCCGCAAGCTCCGGCGCCTCGCGCCGGACCGTGGCGTAGTCGCCCGCCTCGTACGCCTCGACCAGCCGGTCCAGCTCCGGGTCGTGCGGAAACGCGCGCAGGAAGGCCGGCCGATCGCGCCCCTGAGCGTCGCGCGCCGGCCGCAGCGCGGGCTCTTCGACCGCTCTCTGCTTCTTCCGCTTCTTCTTCCGGCGCTTCTTCGGTCTGGGCTGTTCGGCTTCGGTCTCCGGCTCTTCCGCATCCGCCCGTTGCTCGTCGGCGTCGCCCTCTCTGGAGTCCGGTCCTTCCGGCTTTTGGCGCGGTTCGGCGTCCGGTTCCTCTGTGGGCTCCGCTTGGGCGTCGTCCGGGCTCGGCTTGGGGTCTTGTTCCGCGTCGGTCATCGCTCGGCCGCCCGAAGCTACCAGCCGCGGGCCGCGGAGTCCCGCCCGCTAAAGCGGCGGCCTAGAACTGGAAATACACGAACGGTACGGCCTTGGCCGTTGCGACCTGGCGCAATGCGACGGCGGCGCAGAACAGCGCGAAGCCCTGTGCGGGCGCGGGCAGGCGGATGAAGGCCTGGCGCGCGGCGATGTACCAGCGCTCCGGCGCCCAGTGGGTGACGAGGCCGACGGCGAGCACCGCGAGCACGGTAGGCGCGAGGTTCGGGTGGTAGTGCGTGAGCGTGCCGATACGCGAGAACATCAGCCACGCCCGCGAGAAGGTTGGCGAGCGGAAGAAGATCCAGGCGATACACACGAAGTGGAACGTGAGCAACACTTTCACCGCGTGGAGGACGTGCTTCGACCCGAACTTGTTGTCGGCGATCCTGGGCTCGGCGCGCATGCGCTCGCGGTAGCCGTGCTCGTCCTCGCTTGCGTTGTCCTGCGCCGCCCTGCGTTTCCGTCGATCCCGCTTCCAGTTCTGGTAGTAGCGCGTGACGCCGAGCAGCCCGCCGTGCAGGCCGCCCCACACAACGAACGTCCAGTTGGCGCCGTGCCACAGGCCGCCGAGCAGCATGGTCAGCATCAGGTTGACGTAGGTGCGACGCTTGCCTTTGCGGTTGCCGCCGAGCGGGATGTACAGGTAGTCACGCAGCCACGTGGACAGCGAGATGTGCCAGCGGTGCCAGAAGTCCGCGATGTCCGCCGCCTTGTACGGCGCATTGAAGTTGAGCGGAAAGCGAACCCCGAGCAGGAGCGCCGAGCCGATCGCGATGTCCGTATAGCCGGAGAAATCGCAGTAGATCTGCACCGCGTAACAGAGCACCGCGACGTAGCATTCCAGCGCGGAGTACTGCATCGGCGCATCGAACACGCGGTCGATGAAGTTGACCGCCAGGTAGTCCGCGATCGCGACCTTCTTCAAGAGGCCCGTCGCGATCAGGAACATTCCCTCGCTGGCCTCGTCGCTGTTCCAGCGCGCCGGGCTGCCTAGCTGCGGCAACAGGTCGCGCGGGCGCACAATGGGGCCGGCTACGAGGTGCGGGAAGAACGCAACGAAGCAGATGTACTCGAGGTAGCTCTTGTGGGGCTCGATATCGCCCCGGTACACGTCGATGACGTAGCTCATCGACTCGAAGGTGAAGAAGCTGATGCCGATCGGCAGCGCGATGCGTAAGGCAATCGGCGACGGGTGGAAGCCGATCGCCTGGAGCGCGGCGATCGCAGAGTCGACTCCGAAGTTGAAGTACTTGAAGACGCCCAGCACGCCCAGGTTCAGGATCACCGTGCCGGTCAGCCACAGACGCCGGATGCGGGGGCGCTTCTCGTGTCCGATCGCCCGGCCCAGCAGGAAGTCGATCGTCGACGAGCACCAGATGAGCGGCAGGAAGCGCCAGTCCCAGTAAGCGTAGAAGACGTAGCTGGCGCCGAGCAGGAACAAGAGCCGCGTCTTCTTCGCACGCAGCACCGCGTAGCCCGCGAGCGGTCCGACGATGGCGAGAGGCACCGTCCACCACAGCGACGTTCCGATCGGTACGCCCAGGCCGCGCAGCGCCAGCGACAGCGGATCGACGCCGAACCTCCGCTCGCAAAGGAACGTGAGCGCGACGAAGTTGACCACGACCGACGTGGCCGCGAAGCGAACCGACGGGCCCTGTTCCTCGTCGACGCGCTGGCCGAGCGAGAAGGTCAGCGCGAAGGCCACGACGGTGAGCCCGGCCGAGAGCAGGGTCGGCTTGCCGGCCAGGGCAAAGACGAGCAGGCCGAACCAGGGCAGCAGGAGCTTGTGCCGCCTGCTGACCAGCACCCACGAGACGACGAAGACGATCCCGAAGAACTTCGCGTAGGCGAGGGTGTTGAAAAGCACTGGCGAGAAGCCTCGCTAAGCCACTTAGAAAAGGTCGAGCCCGGAGTCGAGCGCCAACTCCACGGGCCCGGACTTTCTCTCTGCGGTGCCCGTGGACCCGGCGGCCGGCGGAGCAGTTGACGACCGCCCGCAAGTCCTCAAGGCTTCTGGCGCGATGCTCAAACGGCTGCTCATCGGCCTCGTCAAGGGCGTGCTGCTCGGCGGAGTGGTCGGGCTGGTCCTCGTGAAGGGGCTCGGCGTAGCCGCGATGGGCGTCTGGGTGGCGTACCTGCTTGCGGTGGTCGTCGGCGTGCTGTCCGGGCTGGTCGCCGGCAAGCCGATCTGGGCGGAGGGCGCGCGCATCGAAGCGGGGCTGAAGGCGGTTGTCGGTGCCTTGCTTGGCGCTGGGCTGATGTACGCGGCGCGGCGCTGGCTCGGCCTGCACCTCGACCTCGGACAGTTCGGCCATGGCAGCATCGCGGAGCTTCCGATCGTGAGCCTGCCGCTGATCGCGACGGCGCTCTCCATGCTCTACGAGCTGGACAACACCGGCGACGACGAGGACGAAAAGGAGAAGGCGTCGGGCAAGGCGAAGAAGCGTGTCGAATCGACTGCCGGCGACGGTGGGCAGGCCGAGCTTGAAGACGAGCTCGAGGAGCCGTCGAAGAAGGCGCGACGCAGGGGTTGAGCTTGCCGCCGGCACGGATCGCGCTCTGGGTTGCCAGCATCGGCGGCGTCGCGTTGCTGCTGCGCTCGCTGGTCATCGGGCCGGTGCCATGGTGGATCGCCTCGGCGGCGTTCCTCGCCTACGCCACCTTCGCGGCGCTCGGTGTGCTCTTCCCCCAGCTCGAGATGTACGGCGATGTCGTGTGCCGCGGCGACCGCGGCGCGAGCGGCATCGCGTTGACGTTCGATGACGGTCCCGACCCGCGCACGACGCGAGCGATTCTTTCGATCCTGGCGCGCGGCGGGCACAAAGCGACGTTCTTCGTCGTCGGGCACAAGGTGCGGAAGCACCCCGACGTGGTGCGCGAGATCCACGAGGCCGGGCACTGGCTCGGCCTGCACGGCTTCACCCATGACCGCCTGCTCTGTTTCAGGCCGCCGAAGGTCGTGAAGGCGGACATCGAGCAGACGCAGGACGCCATCGAGGAGGTGTGCGGCGTACGTCCGCTCCTGTTCCGCCCTCCCGTTGGGCACGTCAGCTCGCGCACGGCCGTCGGCGCGCGCCGTGCCGGCGTGACGCTCGTGGGCTGGTCGGCGCGCGGCTACGACGGAATGCCCGGCGCCAATCCAGAGCGCGTAGTCGATCGCATCGAACGAGGTCTGAAGAACGGCGCTATCGTCATGATGCACGACGCGGCCGAGCGCGACGACTTCGAGCCGGTGAGCGTCGAGGTGCTACCGCGGCTGCTTTCGGCCATCGACGAACGCGGGCTCAAGACCGTCGCCATCGAGGACCTCCTCGACGGGGCGGACGAAGCGGTCGATTAGCGCTAGGCTCGCCCGGCAGCCGCGCCGGACCATGAGCGACCCCAACTCCACCGCCCTGCTGGTCACACCGGAGGCGACGCTTGCGAGCGCGCTCCGGGGCGTCCTGCCGGACTCGATCGCGCTGGACCGGGCCGAGTCCGTCGACGACGCGCTTGCGCGCCTGGACCAATCGCCGTTCGAGGTTCTGCTTGTCGATCTCGGATCGTCGGCGGATGAAGCGCTCTCGCGGCTGCTCGAGCGCGCCGTCGAGACGCCGGTCATCGCGATCACCGACGCGCAGCACGCCGCGCTCGGCGTCCAGGCCGTGCGCGCGGGGGCAGCGGATTTCCTCCGTAAGCCGTTCGATCCGGACGAGGTGCTGTACGTCGTCGGCAAGTCGCTGAAGAGCGCCGAGCTTCACGCGGACGAGCCGCCGCCGTCGCTCGTCCTGACGCCCCGGACGCCGATCATCGGTACGTCGCGGGTGATGCAGGAGCTCAAGGCAACCCTTGCGAAGGCCGCCGATGGCGTGGCCACGGTGCTTGTGCGCGGAGAGAGCGGCAGCGGCAAGGAGCTTGTCGCGCGCCAGGTCCACGAGCTGAGCCCGCGCCGCCAGGGGCCGTTCGTGAAGGTGCAGTGCGGTGCGCTGCCCGACAACCTGCTCGAGAGCGAGCTGTTCGGCTACGAGAAGGGCGCTTTCACCGGCGCGACGGCGCACAAGCCGGGTCGGCTTGATCTGGCGGCAGGCGGCACGCTGTTTCTGGACGAGATCGGCGATATCAGCCCGGCGGTGCAGGTCAAGCTGCTCAGGGTGCTGCAGGACCGCGAGTACGAGCGGCTCGGCGGCACGCGCACGCTGGAGGCGGACGTGCGCTTCGTCGCGGCCACGCACCGCGACCTCGAGGCGCTCGTTCGCGAGGGAAAGTTCCGCGAGGATCTGTTCTATCGCTTGAACGTCGTATCGTTGTGGGTTCCGCCGCTGCGCCAGCGCACGGACGACATCGAGACGCTGGCGCTTCACTTCTGCCAGGTCCACGGCGCCGGCAACGGCAGGAGCGGCGTGCTGCTCGACGTGGCGGCGCTCGAGCTCCTCAAGGCGCACAAGTGGCCGGGAAACGTGCGCCAGCTGTCGAACTTCGTCGAGCGACTGGTCGTTCTGGCGAGCGGTCCACGCCTCACTGCCGAGGACGTGAAGCGTGAGCTGTCGCGGCAGGAAGGCACGCTCGGCTTTGCCGCCGCCAGCGGCTTCGCCCCGAAGCTGAGCGCCGACAGCGGCGTGGTCGAGCTCGCTGCGGCGCTTGAAAAGGCAGAGCGCCGCGCACTGGAGAAGGCGCTGAAGAGCGCGCAGGGCAACCGCAACATGGCCGCGCGCCTGCTCGGGATCAGTCGCCGCAGCCTCTACTACAAGCTGCAGGAGCACGGCCTGTCGTAGCGGTCACGGCTGCGCGTGCAGGCACGCCGCGAAGGCGCTCTTCTCCGTCGCGCAGTAGCCCGCGTCGAGCGTCGCGAAGCCGTCCATATCGCAGTAGTAGTGACCCGGCGGCTGTGCCGCGGCGCAGGCGTTGAACGCGTCGAACGCGGAAGCGCACGCCGGAAACTGCGCGCGGGTGTCGCTGCAGGCGTACAGGCAATCGTTCATGTCGTCGTTCTGGCAGCCGACGGAAAGCGCGGTGGCGCATGCGTCGATGCACGCCGGCGTCTGTCCCCCGTCGCCCGCGTCGGCGGCATCGCTACCGGCCTCCGGCGCTCCGCCCGCACCTGCGTCGGGCCCAGCCTCGGGCGGAGCTCCGCCTTCCGAGACGACGTACACCCCCTTCCGCCCGCCACAACCACAGGCGAGCAGAACGAGGACAAACACCACGCGACGCGCCACACCCCCGCCTACGGAGCGCTCCGCGGGTGCATCGCGCTCTCGAGCAGCTTCTCGAACGAATGAGCCTCGTTGCCGCCGGGTCAATCCTTCTGCCAGAACATCAGCTGGCGACGGTGCTTGAGCTCGCAGGTCACCGCGCCCGAGAACGCCTGTATCTGCGGCGTCGGATCCTCCCCGGCAGCCACGTGCTCGGCCAGGCCGTTGAGCACCTCGGCCAGCGACTGGCAGGTTGGCGCCGGCGCCGGCAGCTTGAGCGCAGGAGCGCCGGGACAGCACGCGCCGCGCAGAACGGCGAACTCCGCCATGCCGTACCAGGAGAGCGAACTCCACAGCTGCATCGCCGGGCTGATCGTCTGCCCGTTGGCCGCGCGCACGATGTCGCTGTGCAGGCGCTGGGCGCCGGGGCGCGGATCGCCCTGCGTGCACAGCCAGTCCATGTTTGGCGTCTTCAAGAACGAGAAGGCGGGCAGATGGCGCGCCGCGCAGAACGCAACCGATTCGTCCGGCGCTGCCGCGGCCCCGGTGTCGGCGGGCTCCACAGACGCTGCGGTCGCGGGCGCCGCGGACGCTGCGGCAGTGGGCGGTGCGGGTGCCGGAGCCGCGGAGGGCTTCTTGCCCGTTGTCCTGGCGTGGTGCGTCGCAGCGGGCTTTGCGGCGAGCTGGGGGCTTGGCCGAGGAGCGGGGTGGTGACGCCCGCCGCCGAGCACGAGCAGCGCCGCGCCGCCCAGGACGACGGCTGCGCCGATGATCAGACCAACACGGCCGCTGCGGCTCGACGCCGTTTCGCTTTCCGCGCTGCTCGCCGGAACCTCACGCGCGCGAGGGCCGCTCATGGGCGGACCCGCATCGCGGCTGGACGGCGGCGGTTCGCTCGGGAGTGCTTCGCCGAATTCGAGCTGGGGCGGCTCGCTGCGCCTGAGGCGTGCTGCCGGGATGCCGCTGGAAGGCGGCTCGCTCAGGCGCCCCTCGCCGAACTCGAGCAGGGGCGCTTCGCTCGTCCGTGGCGGCGGCGGCCGGCTCGAGGGCAACACCGCGCGACTCCACGCGTAGCGCCTGCTCCCCGGAGCCGATTCGGGCTGCTTCTCGTGGCGTTCAACCCACGCACGCAGCGGGTGGCGCATCGACGCGACGCGCGTGCTGCGGCGATTCGGATCGGCCGCCAGCGCCTGTCCGATGATGCCTCCGAGCACGTCCTCCTCGATGCCCGCGTCCTCGAGCTGCTCGGGCGCGGAGATCCCGGCTTCCGGTGGCGCGGCGCCCGTCAGCATCTCGAAGAGCAGCGCGCCAGCCGCCCATAGATCGTCTTCCGGCGCGAGATCCACCTCCGCCCGGTCGGGCGCACGGTAGCCCTGCGGCTGCCGCGACACGGGTCCGAACGTGAGCACAGCACGGCTGCCGCCGTCGGGCTCGAGCATCACGTTGTCCGGCCCGACGGAGCCGTGCACCAGACCTGCGCGGTGCAGCACCGTCAGGCCCTCGGTCACGCGCAGCGCGACCTTCACTGCATCGATCGCGCCCAGCGGGATTCCATCCGCCAGCTTTGCCGTGACCGGTTCTCCCTCGACTTCTGCGAACACTCCAAAGTTGCTGTCGAGCAGCGTCAGTACGGACAAGAGCTCGGCCAGCGCCGGGTGCTCGATCGCCGCGCGGGCCCAGGCGAGCGATTGCGAGCGCGGCAGCTCGACGATGTGCACCCTGCGTCCGCCGTCGACCTCCGTGGCGACGTACTCGCGGTTGGGCTGTACCGGCGAAAGGACGGTCTCGATCCGGTAGTCCGACGCGAACAGCTTGCCTGGGCCGATTCCGCTCACTCCGCCTCCATGGGCGGCGGAGGCCGCGAGCGCAGCGCGCCGCCCTTGGCCGACTTGTCACCGAAGAACGCGTCGCGCCACTCCTCGAAATCCGGAACACGCATCGGGCGCGCATGCAAGAAGCCCTGCACCGTGTCGCAGTGCAGGCTGCGGAGGAACTCCTGCTCGCCTTCCGTCTCGACGCCTTCCGCGATCACCTCGAACGCCAGGCTGTGGGCGAGCGCCAGGATCGAGCTGGTAATCGCGACATTCTCCGCGTCGATGGGCAGGCCACGGATGAACTCGCGGTCGATCTTGATGGCGCTCATCGGGAAACGCTTCACGTAGCTGAGTGAAGCGTAGCCGGTTCCGAAGTCGTCCACTGCGATCTTGACGCCCAGCTGGCGCAGCGACGCCAGCGCTTCGCGCACCTCCGCCGTGCTCTCCAGCAAGAGCCCTTCGGTCAGTTCCAGCCCGAGCAGCGCCGGGGGGAGGCGCGAGTCGGCGAGAGCGTCGCGCACCAGCTCCTCGATGTTGACCCTCTCGAACTGGCGTGCCGAGACATTCACGCTGACGCAGATCGGGCGGTTGTCGCAGTTCCAGATCTGGGCTTGGCGGCAGGCTTCCCTGAGCGCCCATTCGCCGACCTCCGCGATGCGGCCGCTCTGCTCGAGCACGGGGATAAACTCCGACGGCGGCACGGGTCCGAGCTCGGGGCTGTGCCAGCGCAGGAGTGCCTCGGCGCCGACCAGCAGCTCGTTCTCCAGGTCGAGCTGCGGCTGGTAGACGAGCGAGAACTCCTCGCGGTCGAGCGCTCCGCCCAGACCGCGCTGCAACGCCTGGCGCCGCGTCGCCTGGTGGTTTGGCGCGTGCGATCTGAAACGGAACACGCGTCCGCCGGCGGCCCGCGCAGCCTGCATCGCAAGCTTGGCCGCCCTGAGCACGTCGCCGGGTTCCGTGCCGTCGTCAGGCGACAGTGCGATGCCGATGCTGACCGTCGGTTCCAGCGTGCGGCCACCGAGCACGACCGGCGCATCCATGCGCTCGAGGATGCGATCGGCCGTGCGTGCGACGGTGGGGCCCGGATCCGGGTTTTCGAGCAGGGCCACGAAGCGAGTACCCAGCCGGAACACCTGGGAGTTGCGGTCGAGCTGCGCCGACAGCAGCCGCTCGAAGTCGGCAAGCGCGTTGCCCGGGTCTTCGAACACGGTGGATCGCGGCGAGAGCTGCTCGATGCCGACCGAGAGCAGCGCGAACGCGTTGTTCTCCGCGGTAGCGCGCATGAGAGCTTCGCGCAGCGCGCGGATCGAGCCACTTGCGCTTGCGAGATCGATGCTCAGCTCGCTGGTGTCGGTCTTGTCCCGTGAGCGGCGCGCCAACAGTCGCTTGACGGCGCGCGGCAGCACGCCCGGTCCCAGCTCCTCCAGCACCAGCACGTCCGCTGCCCCGAGCTGGAGCGCCTCGGCTTCACGCTCCAGATCGAGCGTCTCGAGGATGGCCACCACGCGCGCCTCCACGCCGCCGCCGGCCGCCGCGTCGAGCAGCTCGCGCATCTGCGAGGGCTTCGGCCACGCGACGAAATACACGTCGTGAAGTCCGGCCTTGAGCGCCGCGCGACACGCCTCGAAGTCGTGCTCCGGGTGTACGCGTTCTTCGCCGGTCGCGCCGGCGGACAGCAGCGAACAGATACGTTGTGAGGCCCGGGGCTCGGCGCACACGGAAATGCGGAGCACAGCCCATTATACCCACAACTTTTTCCGCACGTTGCGGGCGCGTCGGGGCTCCGGGAAGGGCGGGGCTGGGGATCCGTCCAGGGGTGGTCTGTGCCGCCCGGTGGCTGCCAGGACCCCCGATTCACGCAAAACGGCCGTTGTCGCGCAGGAACCCGGCCAGGCTCACGAACCTGGCGGGCCAGGCGTAGCCGTCGCCGTCACGCGTAAGCACGCCCACGCTGCTGATGGCGATCAGATCGATCGGGCCATAGATGTGCGGAAACAAGCTCGCTTCCGTGAGGTGTGCGGTGCCGCCGCCGGCGATGGGTGCGGGCGCTTCGTAGCGGAGCTCGGCGCAGAGCCGCTCCGGCTCGACGCCGAGGACCAGCAACGGCTCGGCGAGCCCCGCGAAGTAGTCGCGCGCCACGGAGAGCACTACTTCGCGCGTCGCGCAGTGCACGAATCCATCCAGCTCGAGCCGCGCCGGGGAATATGCATCGCCTTCGATTCCCGTCAGGAAATCGTTGCGCGGCGTCAGGTGGTAGACGAGCTGTCCGGAGTGCACGAAAGTGCACTACTCGATCGTATCGTCCGCGTCGAGCTGGGCTCTCCGGTCGAGAGCGTCGCGGACGGCCTGCTCCAGGTCCGGCGGGCTGAAGGGCTTGTGGAGCACGACGGAGCCGTCCTGCACGAGGCCGCGGCTGTGGAGCGCTCCGCCGGCGTATCCGGACATGTAAAGAATCGCGATCTGCGGATGTATCTGTTGCACTCTCTCGGTCACATCCGTTCCGGTGCCGCCCGGCATGATGAAGTCGCTGAGCACGAGGGAAATGCTGTCGGGCTCCTCTTCCGACGCGACCTTGAAAGCCTGCTCGACATCCGCCGCGACCAGGACGCGGTAGCCGGCGCGGCGGAGGATGCGGGACGCAACCGACCGCACCTGCGGTTCGTCCTCGACGATCAGTACCGTCTCCGTGCCGCCTGCCGACTCCTGTGTCGGCCGCCGTGGTTGCGCGCGAACCGCATCGCTGGAGCGCGGCAGGTAGACGCTGAAGGTCGTTCCCTGGCCGAGCTCGCTGTAGACGACGATCTCCCCTCCGGCCTGGCGCACGATGCCGTAGCACGTGGAAAGGCCCAGACCGGTGCCCTTGCCTGGCGCCTTTGTCGTGAAGAACGGCTCGAAGATCTGATCCAGAGCGTCGGCGGCAATGCCCTCACCGGTGTCGCTGACGCAGACCTGTACGTAGCTGCCCGGCGGCAGGCGGCGCTTGCGCCCCGTCGCGGTCTCCTCGCTGAAGGACACGTCATGGATCTCGATCCTCACGGAACCGCCGCGCGGCATCGCGTCCCGGGCATTCACCACGAGGTTGACGATCACCTGCTCCAGCCCACCTGGGTCCACCAGCGCTATGTGCGGTCCCACGTCCGGAACGAAGTCGAGCGTCACATCCGCACCCATCAGGCGGCGGAGCATCGGCGCCATCGTCGCCGCCAGGCGTGCGACGTCCACGGGGCGAGCTTCCACGTCCTGGCGCCGGGAAAAGGCCAGGAGCTGCCGCACCAGTGCGCCGGCGCGCGCGCTGGCGCGAAGGACCTCTTCGATGTCCTTGTAGGCCGGCTCGTCAGGATGCAGCGCTTCCCTGACGAACTCCGAGAAGCTGACGATCGCGGTCAGGATGTTGTTGAAGTCGTGTGCGACGCCGCCGGCGAGCTGCCCCATGGCTTCCATCTTCTGCGAGTGTCGGAGCTGCTGCTCCAGGCTGCGTGATTCGGTGACGTCAAGCGCCACGCCGATCACGCCGGCAACCCTGCTTCCCGTGCGGAGCGGTTCGACATGGGCATTGTAGGTACGCCCGCAAACGCCCACCTCGAAGCTGGCTGGCTTTCCGGACAACGCCCGCGTGTGCGCGCGCATCGCCGTTTCGTTGTCTGCAAACAACCCGGCAATCGGGCCGCCCGACAACTTTTCCACGGCGCCGATCAGTCGCAGGTTGGCCCCCGCCAGAGAGGTACACTCCAGCCCCTCGTTCGTGGTCCAGACGAGAGCCGGCAGTTGCTCGAGCACCACCCGGAGGCGGGCCTGGCTCTCCACGAGTTGCTTGTTGGAGCGTTCGAGCTCGACGCGCTTGGCGTCGAGCTCGGCTATGTAGGCATGGAGCTCGGCTTGTTGCCGCGAGACCTGACGGCGCAGCGCGATCTTCTCCAGCGCGTTGTTCACGGAACGGAGCAGGCTGTCCCGCATCAGGCGATCCTTGATCAGGTAGTCGAGAGCGCCGCGCTTCATTGCCTCGACCGCGATAGCCTCACTGCCCTGCCCCGTCAGCATCAGCACCGGCACGTCGCGGTCGATCAGCTCGGCCAGAACCTCGATGCCGTCGTGATCGGGAAGCCGGTAGTCGAGCAGGACGCAGTCGACCGCCACCATCCGGCACACGTCCAGACCCTCGGCGGCGGTCCGGGCCTCGATCACCGAGAAGCCGGGCCCCAGCAAGCGCCGGATGCGCTCGCGGTCCACCTCGCTGTCGTCTACGACGAGGACGCGTCGGCCCGTTTCCATCTTCGAAGCCACCTAGGAGGGGCCCTCCGGTAGCTCGACCACTCGCCAGTAGTGATTGAGCAAGGTGATGAGCTTGATGAAGCCGGCACCAACATCCGATTTGACCATGTAGCCGGCGACGTTGAGGTCGTAGGACGCCATCTTGTCCTCGTCGCTTCTCGACGTTGTCAGGATGAACACTACGCTGTCGCGCAGCTCGCCGTCTGCGCGGATCTCCTTCAAGAGCTCGATGCCGTTCATGCGTGGGAGGTTGATGTCCAGAAGGATGATGTAGGGCCGTGCTATGCGGCCGCGGGCGCCGGTGCCGCGCAGGATCTCGAGCGCCGACACGCCGTCGACCGCATCGATGATCGGGTTCGCGATCTTGTGGCGCAGAAACGCGCGCCGGACCCCCTCACGGTCGACTTCGTTGTCCTCGACGAGAAGCACGGTGACGGTTCGCCCGGGCACTTCAGTCCTCCCTCATGGGTTGTTCTCTGGAAACGGTCGGCCAGGTGAAGACGATCGTGGTTCCCTCCCCGGGAGCCGATTCGAGCGCCAAGCGCCCGGCGTGTGCTTCAATGAGCTTCTTCACTATCGCCAGCCCCATGCCGCTGCCTTCGATCTCGTCGCGCGGACGCAGTGTCTGGAACATGCGGAACACACGCTCGTGGAATTCGTGGGGGATCCCGGGCCCGTCGTCCGCCACCGAGACTTCGACGCAGTCGCCCTTGTGCGCGGCCGAGATGCGGATCCGGCCGTCGTCGCGGGTGTGGTGCTTCACTGCATTGCCCAGCAGGTTGCGCAGGACCTGCTCTAGCGGCGCGCGCGGCGCCGAAAGCTCGATGTCCGCACCTTCGACCTCGACTTCGAACCCGTCGGGGATCGCCGCGAGAAGCGCGGCATTCTGGACGGCGTCTCGAAGGTTGAACTGTTCCGGTGCCTTCGCAAGGCGTCCGGCGCGCGAATAGGCGAGCAGATCCTCCAGCAGCCCCTCCATGCGATTCACGCGGTCGCGGAGCTGCGCGAGATGACGGCCAGACTCGGCCGGAAGGCTTTCGCCGACATCTTCGACTACCCATCCCGCCAGGCTGTCGATGTCGCGCAATGGAGCTTTCAGATCGTGGGAGGCGACATAGGCGAACTCGTCGAGCTCCCGATTGGAACGTTCGAGCTCGGCCAGGTGGCGTTCCTGCTCCGTGACGTCGTCGAACAGCACGCCGAGATATCCCCCTCCCAGCGGCACCGTCTGTGCCTGGAATCTCCGCTCGTTCGGCGGCTCGCCCCATGTTGCCGACCACTGCTCCGATTGCCCCGTGGCCAGCGTCGATCTGAAGTGAAGAGCGGCTTCGCTCTCGAGCATCCCCGGACTTGTCTCGCGGATGCTCCGTCCGACTGCGTTGGCGAGCTCGAAGCCCGTCATCCGCGTGGCGGCGGGGTTCACCGCCACAAGCCGGAAACC
The DNA here is from genome assembly GCA_963826085.1 of uncultured delta proteobacterium. Lineage (GTDB taxonomy): Bacteria > Myxococcota_A > Polyangia > Polyangiales > Polyangiaceae > CAWDXG01. The sequence continues at coordinate 3,564,711 of CAWGVN010000001.1, forward strand.
GCCGATGTCGTCGGGGTCAACGCCGGCGTAGACCAGCATCCCGACCGACGCCTTGCGGAACATGTCGATGTAGAGACCGAGCTGATGTTCCGCTTGGCGCGCGGCGGATTCCTTGGTCTCGACGTACGCGCTGCCGATGGTCGCCATGGCGATGTCGAGGAAGTGCCCCATGCCTTCGAGCGCCAGCGCGATCCGCTGACTCCCGGACGAAAGCAGGGAGCGCACGATCACGTGCCGATAGGCGCCGAGAAGCTCGAACCAGTCGCGTAGCTCGATGCCCATCTGTGCATACCCGACGCCCTGCGCCGTGAGGTGGTCCAGGTACGGGTCCCAATGCCCTTCGCAAAGCGCGGCTCGCTCCAGCCGCCGACTGATCGCGCGTTGTTGTGCGGCTTCTTGTTCGTCTACCCGGTTGGCGAGCGCAGCGAAGGCCGGCATCGAAAGCACGACCTCGCGGATCGCGGCCTCGACCGGTTCGCGGTGGTCCTCGAGCACCTGCCAGAATTCGGCGAGCGCGCGCGCGCCGTCCACCGAGAGGTGCTTGACGTACTTGTAGCCCATGCCCGACGTCCCTGGTCCAAAGTGGAGAGTCGCCCCCAACTCTACGCTCACGCGGAGGGTCGACCCATACGTTGTTTTCCGACGCCACCGTCGAAAGCCGACGATTGCCACAGGAATTCCATGTTCGAGAAAAACATGGAGACCAATACAATTCTATCGGAGTGGGCGGACAACCGGTCGCGTGTCTTGTCGTTCAGCCTGGGCGTCTGTACAGCGCCATGCCGACACTGATGCCGGCCCCGACGGCGACGAACAGGACGTGCTCGGCTTCCGCGAGCAGGCCGCTCTGTTCGGCTGCTTCCAGCGCGGCGATGGGGCCGGCCGTGTGCACGCCGCGGAGGTCCTCGCCGACGCGCGCGATGCGGTCTCCGGCGATCTCCAGCCGCCTGCCGAGCGTGTCCGGGAAGCGACCGGGCAGCTGGCTCGGTATCACGAGATCGACGTCCCGGGGACGCATGCCGAAGCGAGCGAGAAAGCGCCGGGTAGACGCCACGGCGCACTCCACGGCGCGCTCGGCGTAGCCCGGCGCTTCGTCGATCAAGAGCACGTTGTGCCCGCCTCTGAGCCGCCGTTCCTCCCAGTAGAGCCGCGCGGAAAACAGCGACTCGAACTCCGGATAGGTATCGAACGCGAACCCGACGAAGCCCACGTCGGCGCCGCCCGGAACCAGCAGCATCGCGCCGCCCGCGTGCGCGAAGGGAAAGACGGGCTCGACACTGCCGCCCGGGTGCGCGTCGCTGGCCACCACCAGTCCCAGGTCGATGCTGTCCTCGAGGAATCCGTCCAGCAGATACAGCCCTGTGATGACGCCCGCGCCGCCGTTCGAGACATCGAACGAGAACGTGCCGTGCGCCTCGCGCGAGCGTCGTAGGTTCGCGCCGACGTCCTCCTGGATCAGCGCGGCCAGCGCCGGCTCTCCCAGGTTGTCGTCGCGGTAGACCCCCGCGTTGATCAACAGGTCGAGATCCGCAGCCGCGCGTCCCGCCCGTTCGAGACAGGTTGCGATGGCGGCGTCGGCGAGCTTGAGCGCGCCCCGGTGGAAGGGCTCGTGGTGACCGCGCACCGTAGCAAAGGCCTCAATGAGCGCGCCCATAGCGATCCACCAACCCATCCATCTCGAAAATCACGACGCCCACCTCCAATCCCGAGGCGAATGAGATGAGCATGATGCGGTCGCCCTTCTTGAAGCGACCTTCGGAGAGATACCTGTACAGCGCGACGAAGTGCGTGGTCGACGAAGTGTTCCCGAACTGCAGCACGTTCGACACCACGTGCTTGGGAGAGACGCCGAGCTCCTCGGAGATCTCCCGCGAGCCGATGCGAATCGCGCGCGCCGAGGTCTGGTGCGGGATCACGTGATCGATCTGGCCGAAGTCGAGACCGCTCGCATCGAGCGCTTCCTTGAGCAGCGGAGGCGAGTCCGCGATGGCGGCCCGGTGGATGGTGCGCGCCTTGGTCGTCATGGACGCGCCCGGCCCAACGTCGCTCGGCGTGCCAAGGCACAGCCGGCTGTACTCGGAGAGCGTGGTGAAGCCGGCGACGCTGATCGCCGGCGCGCCCTCCGGAGCGCGCTCCACGATGGCCGCGGCGCCCGCGTCTCCGAGCGTGAGCGACGCGAGCCGCGTGCTCAGCACGCTGCGGATCTGCTTTGCCGCGTTCGTTCCCAGGCTGGAGATGTACTCGCCGCTCACCACCATGCCGCGCTTGATGACGCCGCGGCGGATGAAATCGTGCAGCACCAGCACGCCGCTCATCATCCCGGCGCAGGCGTTGGAAAGGTCGAAGGAGAGCGCCTTTCCGGCTCCGATGGCTTCCTTGATCGACAGGCTGAGCGGCGGCTCGAAATGATGGTGCAGGCCGCCCTTGTTCTTGCTGATGCTGCAGCTGATGAGCATCTCGATGTCGTGGGCCTCGTAGCCCGAGTGCTCCAGGCAGTCGCGCGCGGCTCCCACTGCCAGCGTGAACGAGTCCTCTCCGTCGGAGCAGACGTGTCGCTCGTGGATCCCCGTCAGGCGCTCGAGGTCGATGTGCGGGTGGTGGCGCGTGCTGGCCATCAGCTCGTCGGTGCCCAGGCGGCGCTCCGGCAGCTTCAGCCCGAGGCTCTCGAAGCGGGTAGGGTAGGGGCGCGCCCCGCTGCGGCGCGATGAGGCGCCTTCCAGCAGCATCCAGGTCGCGGTCGGGCGTGTCACTCTTGTCCCCCCCTCTCTTCGAGCAAGCATCGTGCCCGACGCGTCGCGCGTCGAAATCCCGGATCAAGGGCGCAACGATCGCTGCGCGAGCAGCGTTTCCGCGAAAATCCCGCGCGCATCGCCGCGCCTGGCTTGGCACGCCGGATGCTCCCTGGTCCAGCATGGCTCACAACAGATCCCGCATCGCGTCGCGCGCCGCGTTCGCGAGCTACCTGCTCGTCGTGCTCGGCATGCTCGGCACCGGGCTCACCTACCTCCTCACGCCGCGCTTCCTCTCGTATCACGCCGCGGCCTACGGCCAGCCGTGGAGCGAGGTGCCCGCTCGCCTGCAGCTGCTCTACCTCGCCATGGTCAAGGCGATTGGCGCTCCGACGCTGGTCGCCGGCCTCGCGACCGGCGTGATCCTGCTCATACCCTGGCGGCGCGGCGAGCGTTGGGCGCTCTGGGCGGTGCCGCTGCTCGCGCTGGGCTGGGGCGTTCCGATGCTCGCGGTCGCGATGTACGTGCAGCGCATGACGGGTGCGCCGACGCCGTGGCCTGCGCTGGCGTTTTTCGACGCGCTGATCTGCGCCGCCGCCGCGCTGTCCGTCTCGTCGATCTCCGCGCGGAGCACGCGCGCGGGCTCTAGTGCCGCCAGCGGCGGTTCTGCGTCTCGCTTCCGCTCTGGACCGCCGGCAGCTTCGCGTTGAACTGCTTCTCCCAGCAGCGCCCGGCGGCCTTCTGGATCTCCGCGGGCGTGTGCTTCACGACCGCGAACACCAGCTTGGCGAAGCTCTGGCGGTCTCCGTGTCCCAGAATCGAGTCGACATCCAGACCCAGCTCCTGCCCGATGCCTTCGAACACGGCGAGCGTTGCGTAGAAGTACGCTCCGCCTGACAGATCGCGGTCGAGCACGAACCTCGACAGCAGCACCAGTGCCAGCAGGGGCGAGTCCTGCTTCCCCGCGAGCTCCGCCAGGTACGCCGACATCTCGTCTCGCGTCCGGGCCGCGAGCGAGCCCGGCTTGGCGTCGAGCGGATTGTCCACGTTCAGCATCGACACGACCAGCGGCGGTACCGGCACCAGGCCGCGCGCGTAGTCGATCCGGTGCTGCACCTCGTGGCGCTCGACGGATGCGGCGTAGCGATCGCGCAGCCTTTCGAACGCGCGCAGCGTCGCGGGCTCCAGCAGGGTCTCGTGGACGTCGTCCCATTCGCGGAGCTGGTCGCGGGGAATACGGAGCTGGAGATCCTTCGAGTACTTCTCGCGCGGGATGAGCCGGTCGGGTACGCGCAGCTCGAGGCCCTGGCCGCGCAACGTGAGCTGCCACTTTTCGACGAGCGTGCGGCGCTTGGCCAGGAGCTCGCCGACCCTTTTCGCGTCGGAGCGCAGGTCCGGAGGCATCGAGGCGTAGTGGCGGCGCAGCACTTCGCCCGCCTTGGCCTCGATCGCCTTGACCTCGTCGGGGTGCGAGAGCCGTGTGTTCTCGTCGAACAGCTCGGCGGGCTGTCCAGGCGGAATCGCGGGCAGCGCGAAGCGCACCAGCTCGTCCTCGATCTGGTCGAGCAGCACCAGCGCCGCCGGCGTGCGGGCGCGCGTGTAGCCGAGGTAGTTCTGCCGGACGTTCAACGTGTCCAGGCGCCACAGGTACACGACGCGGATGTGCCGCCCCGCCGCGGCGACCTGCTTGTCCCGCTGGATGTAGAAGGAGAACAGGAGCGGAGCGGGCGAGCCGGGACGCGGCAGCAGATCGGCATCCACGAAGTAGGGGAGCTTCGCGGCCTGCAGGGACTGGTCGAGCGTGGTGGTCGCGGCGAAGAATGCGTCGGTCTTCCGCGCGATGCCCTTCGGCGACGCCTCCGCCAGCGCACGCGTCGTGTCGAGCAGATGCCCCATGGCGGCCGCGGTACCGTTGCCCAGCGCGCGTTTCGCCCTGTCGTCGCTTGCACTGTCGCGCAGGCGCGCCAGCGCGCCGTCGCTGGGGGCTGGGCGATCGACGACGACGACGTAGTCGCCCAGCGTTCGCGACAGCACGCGACCCGCTGGGGTCGTGGACGGATCGAAGGGCCGCGTGAGCACCTCGACCGTGATCGTCGTCGCGATGCCAAGCACGAGAACCAGCGCGGCGCCGACCAGCAGCCAGGGTCCGCGCCGTGGCGGCGCCGGCTTGGCGAGCTGGTCGTATTCCGCCGCGATCGCCGCCGCGTCGTCGTACTCCGCCTCCGGAACACGCCGGTCGAGCATGATCGCGGCGATGCGCAGGTGGTGCGCCTCGTCGTCGAGCTGGGTGGTGCGCGCCGCCTCGGCGACAACGCGATCCAGCCGCTTGAGCGCGAGCGCCTTGACCAGCGGGTCCAGGCCGGAAAGTGCCTGCTCGGCCGCAAGCACGGAGCCCTCCTGAACACCGCGCGACACCGCGAACCGGACCGCCCGCCTGAGCATCGCGGCGGCAGAATCGCCAAACGCCGCGTCGCCGTCAACGACAGCCCATCGAGGCGCTGGGTTGCCCTCGCGATTGACGCCTAGGGCTGGATGCCGATCTGGTTGAAGGGGATCGGCTGGAAGCCGGGGATCGAGAGCGCGGGCGAGGTCGACTTCAGCGTCAGATCGAGGTTCGCCTCGTCGACGAACTGCGGGTCCTGATCCTCTACGTTGTCTTTCTGCTCCGCGAAGTGCGACAGCGGCGAACCGCTTCCCTCGACCGTCCACAGCTCGTTCTGCCAGCCGATATTGCGCGAAAATACGCTGCCCTCCGGGTACAGCCAGTGCGATCCGGCGATCTGCGACCAGTTGTCCGGAATGGCGGCCAGCGCCGGATAGGCGCTCTTCCACGGATCCTGCGTGTAGCCCATGTCCTCGATCTTCTGCAGCAGATCCCAGCTGCTGCCGTCGTGCTTGATGGCCGAGGTGCCGCGCGTGTCGGTATGCAGCGCCTCGCCGCACTTGACGATGACGTTGTTCTCGATGACGTCGTCGCGCCCGCCGCCGTGCAGGATCGCCGCCGAGGGCGACGCCTTGTACAGCACGTTGCCGAACACGTGCTCGCCGCTCACGCAATCGTCGAGGTAGATGCCCTGGGTGGCTGGCCCGAACGGGCTCCGGATGTCGTGGATGAAGTTGTAGCGGATCTCGTTGCCGCGATAACCCCAGTCGCGCCCGCCGTAGATGGCGCCCGCGTCCGATGCCCACTCGCACACATGATCGATCACGTTGTACTCGATGTGGAGCTCGTTGCCGTTGAACAGGATGCCGGCGTGCGGCGCGTCGTGGATGTGGTTGTGCGAAACCACGTTGCCCGCGCTCGCCGCGTGGTCGCCGGTGCTCGGGTCGGTGAGGTTCACAGCGGGGTGGTACGTCCAGAAGATCCGACCGAAGTTCGAGATGTCGCAGTTCTTCACGAAGTCGTTGCCGGGCGTCAGGCTCTTGCGGTCGCCGCCCGAGAGAATGACGCCTTCGCCGCCGGTGTCGTGCACGGTGCAGTGCGACAGACCGTTGCGCAGGCCGCTTACCCTGACGGCGTCGTCGCCGCTGTTCCCCAGGTCGCAATGGTCGAGCACGTCGTCCGAGCCGCCCTCGATGCGCACCAGCTCCCCGCGCCCGAGCTCGAAGGACAGGCCGCGCAATGTGACGTTCTTGACGCCGTTCATGTGCACCAGGTCGTCCTGGAGCATGCTGAGCAGAAGCTCGCCCTGGGCGCTGTCACCCGGAGGCCAGAAGTACAGCGTGCCTGTGGAGCGATCGATGTAGTACTCGCCCGGCACGGTGATTTCCTCGAGCAGGTTGTACGCGAAGTACGGCTCGTGCGCGGCGATGCCGTAGGGATTGCTCGTCACCGTGATCGTCTTGCTCGCCGTGTCGATGTTCGTCACCGCCACGTGCCGCGCATCCCACAGGTAGCCCCAGTAGCCCATCATGTAGATGTCCTGGGCGGCGCCCCAGCGGGACGGCCGCGTGCCCGTATACGTGAAGTGCGTGCCGTCGGAGGTGGACGCGATGCGCGCAAACCCGATGTTGTCGCTGGACTCGGCATAGGGCATTCCGCTCGGGCTGCCGGAATCCGGGTGGTAGCTGCCGATCGGGTAGGAGCCGCCGCCGCTCCACCACGCATACGTGCCCGCTCCGCCCAGCGCCGGGAGGTCGGCCAGGTAGTACACGGCGTTCTGGCTGCGGAAGTAGATGAACCAGTTCTGTCCGGACAGCTTGTAGTAAGGCTTGCCGTTGTAGGTGCCGGCCTGCGTGTAGCTGCCGGACACGTCCGGGCTCAATCCGCTGCCGCTCACGTCGATCGTCTTCGGGTAGGCGGGAACGTCGCTTGCCTTGACGAAGTCGGGGTAGCGCGCCAGCTGCATCATCGCGTCGTTGAACGCGAGCTCGGCCGCGGAGTTGTGCCCGCCCTGGTCGGAGCGACGCGTATCCAGGGTGCCGTAGTCGCTCGTGTACTTCGAGAGATCGAGCGCCAGCACGTGGCCCTGCGCGGACGGGTCGAGGCGACCATAGACCGACGAGCCGGAGTCGACCTTGCTGAAGTCGCTGCTCGACAGCTCGATCGCACCTGCGATGCGCGGAGTCTCTCCCTGGTAGGCGCGCCACACGATCGGCTGGGAAAGCGTGCCCGAGTCCTGGTCGGTCAGGTCGAAGGTCTTGTCGCGCAGATACAGGCCGCCCCGCAGACATACCTCGATGCCGCTTGCCGGCAGACCCGCTCCGGCCTTCATGCTCCGGATGGCGTCGCGCGCAGCCTCCAGCGTCTTGAAGGGCTTGGCTTCGGTTCCAGGGTTCGAGTCGTTTCCGTTGGGCGCGACGTAGAGATCGCTGGTGGTGCAAGGCGTCTGCGGCGCGCCCCCGCTGCCGCCGCTGCCCGCTGCACCTGCGTTACCTCCCACGCCCGCGCTGCCCGCGCTGGCGCCGCTACCCGCCGAGCCGCCGGAGCCGCCCGCACCGCCGCTGCCGGGCCCGCCGGGGTGGGCGCTGTCGTGGTTACCGCAGGCGGCGAGCGCCAGCGCTGCGCCGAACGCCAGAAAGCAGGTCCATCGCAAGGCCATGGTCCGATTGTAGGCCATCCAGAGGCGCTCTGCGGCTCAACGTCGAGGCGGTCCGTGCGCCCACCATCCGTTCGGAACGCTCAGCCAGAAAAGCAGAGCGAACACGGCCAGCCCCAGCACGATTCCGCGATAGCGCGGCGAGCGCCGTCGGTAGCCGAGAGCCAGCCCGGCAGCGCCTGCCAGCGCGACGCTGACAATCACGAGCGGATTTCCATTGGCGAAGTAGTCGCCTGGAGTGGCGAGCCCCCACACGATCCATAGGGCGGTGCATGCCGTCAGCGCGCTGGCGGCCATGTTGAGCGCGATGCCGAATCGGGAAGCAGCCATGCAACGTCCGGCGAGGGTAGCATCCGCCGCTCGCCGGAGGTCTGCCCGATCGCAGAGATCAGTGCGGGCACATCAGCCGCACGCCACGATTTGCCTCGAGCTTGCGGTACTGACCGTCCACGCACGGAGCCGGAATGACCTTGACCACCGGCTCGACAGGCACTGAAAGCCGCGCCGGCGCGAACGCCCGGGCTTTGTGTGCGACGTTCTTCAGCTGACCGAAGATGGTCACGTCGGCGAGCACGATCACGTGGTGCTTCTGCACCGGCGCCAGCTGTGCGGCCACCGGAGCCGGCGTAGGCTCGCTCACCACGGGCGTGTAGCTGGTGAAGGCAAACGGATCGGTCTGGATCTTCACCACCGCTGCAATGATCGCGGCGCCGAGAGCCAGCGAGACAAACGCTATCAATGCCTTCATCACGGCACCTCCAGTCACACTGTCCTGCCCCGAGGGGGTGAGACTCCGTGCTGCGATGTACGCTGCATCCCACATGCCACCACCCGACGGGCTGGAAAGCCGCCGCTAGCGTGGAAAGCGCGAACGCCGTTGCCGCGTTTGCCCAGGCAAATCGTGCATTCTGCAAACCGCGACCTGCACTGCTTTCGCGGGATCCGGTCGCCCGCCCCGGTCAGGACTGCTCGTGGCCCTCGGCCGCGTGCCAGCCCGGATTGCTCGCGAACGCCGCGGCGCAGGTCAGCGAGCAGAACCAGTACTCCACGCCGTTGTAGCGCAGCCGCCCCGCCGCTCCCCGGCGATCCACGGGCGTTCGGCACACCGGATCGATCGGCGTTTCGGTCGCGCCCACCACCAGCGCCAGCGAGTAGAGCGGGATCGAGCCCCGCACGTTCTTGAGCAGCACGCTTCCCAGATTTGCCACGGGAATGCCGAGGTCGCGCGCCGCAGCGGCTATCGGCGCAGTGCCGAGCACCTCGCCGGAGAGCGCCTCGCTGGCGACGCGTGCTGCCAGGTTCACGGCCGCGCCGAACACGTCGCCGTCGCGTCTGACGGCATCGCCGTGGTGCAGCCCCGCTCTCAGCGACGGCAGGCCCGGCTCCGCCGCCACTTCCGTGAGCAGCCGCTCCACGAGCTCGACCCCCGAAGTCGGGTCGGGCGCGGTCATCAGCACCGCGTCGCCAATCGTCTTCACCAGGGAGTCGCCGGGGCCGAGCGCGCCCCGCGCCAGCTTGGCGAAGCGGGTCGCCACGTCGGCCGCGTCCTCGTCTCCCTTCGCCTCGGTCAGGGCCGTGAATCCCGCCAGGTCGACGAAGCAGAACGTCGCCTCGATGCGCGCAGACTCGCTCACTCCAGCCCAGTATAGGGGCAGCCCGGGCACGAGGACCAGATGCGTTCGCGGTATGGCGAGCTCGTCAAGGCGTCTCCGCAGCCGGCAGCTCGATCACGAAGCGCGCCCCGCTTTCGTAGGCTTCGTCGAGCACGATACTGCCGCCGGCGGATTCGACGAGGCCGCGGCACACCGCCAGGCCCAGGCCTGTGCCCTTGCCGACGTCCTTGGTCGTTACAAACGGTTCAAACAGGCGATCGCGCACTTTCGCTCCGACGCCGGGGCCGTTGTCCTCGACGCTCAGCCGCACGCCGCCGTCGCCCGGCTCGGCGCAGACCTTCACGCGGCCGCCTTCGCCCACGGCGTCGGCGGCGTTCAACGCGAGGTTCAGTACGACCTGCACGAGCTGCTCGCGGCTGAGCGCCACGGCGGGCAGGTCGGGATGCACGTCGAGCTCGAGCTCCACGTCGCGCATTGCCTTCTGCGGCCCGAGCAGCGCGGCCGTGTCGTAGATCGCCGACTCCACGTTGCCCGGAGTGGGCTCGCCGTTCGCAGTTCGCGCGGCCGGTCGCGCAAACTGCAGCAGATCGCGCAGGATGCTGTTGATGCGCTCGGTTTCCTTGCGCATCCGCTGCACGAAGTCTTTCTGCTGCTCCGGGTCCAGCCCGCCTTCGATCAGCAGCTCCTCCATGCCGATCAGCGCGGAGATCGGATTGCCGATCTCGTGTGCAAGCCCCGCGGCCAGACGCCCCACGGACGCCAGCCGCTCCGAACGCACCAGCCGGTGCTGCGCCTCCTTGAGGCTGAGCGTGGCGCGCTCCACCTCGTCCACCTCGCGCCTCAGCGCTTCCTCGTTGCTGATGAGCTTGTCGGTCATCGTGCGCAGGCTGCTGCCGAGCTCCGCCAGCTCGCGCGCGCCGCTCCGCGGCACGTCCAGACGCCGCGCGCCGCCCGCCACGCGTTCGGCCGCGTTGGACAGCTGATCGAGCGGCCGCACGATGAGCCGCGTCAACGCGAAGTACGCCAGCACCAGCAGCGCCAGCGCCACGAGCCCCGTGTACAGGCCGAGCAGTCGCACCAGCGGCGCGGCTCGCGCGGCCTGGTCGTCGGTGCGCAACACGGCGATCACCGCGCCTCGCGGGTCCGGCACCTGCATGGCCAGCGCGCGACCGTACGACGTGTGCACCTCGCGCACGGCCTCGAGCTTCGGGTCGAGCCGCCGGGGTAGGCCGTCCACCGCCACCGGCTCGCCGATGCGGGCCACCGGCTTGCCCTTGTCGTCGTACACCCCGATGGCCTCGACGCCCTCCGTGCCGACCTCCGACTCGAGCAGCGTCATCAGCTCCGAGCGCGAGCGGTTCTCGCGCGCCTCGGCCACGTGCCCCGCGATGGCCCTGCCCAGAGAGCGGGCGCTCGAGTCCCGCACCTGCTGCAGCGTGTAGCTCGCGTAGGTCGCCACCGCGAAGAACAGCGGCACGAACGCCAGCAGCATCAGCCCGCCCAGGAGCAGCAGGATCTGGAGGCGCAACCCGGGCTTCACGCTCCGAGTCTGCCCCCGCGGGCCTGATTCGGGAAAGCGCATGTCTGGTGGGACCTGGCAGCCGCTCTTCGTCGCGGCGCCGTCGACGGTCGGACCCTCCGTGCCTCCCTGTCATCCCCGCGCTTTTGCCGCGAACTGGGCCGCTTCGGTCGCGTTCTGGTACGGCGTCTTGCTCGCATGGATCCGCTCGTCCGCGCCACCTACGCGGTGCAGCAGGCGCTCTCCCGCCTGTCCGGGATCGCGATCAGCATCGCGCTCGGGGCCTACCTCGTGGTGTGGGCCGGAGGGCCGCCAGCGGATGTGTGGAACATCGCCGCGGGCGGCGTGCTCATAGCGTCGCTCGGCGTGCGGCTGACGCGGCGGCTCCGGCGGCTGAATCCCGATGACACCGCGCGTCTCGACCTGGAGTTGTTCACGCACGTCGTGATCCTGGTCTACCTCGGCATCCTGCTGTCGCCGGGCAAGCTCGACGGCGCCTACTACCCGATCATCTACGCGGTCATGATGCTGGTCGCGGGCTTCGCCCGGCCGGCCGCGGCGGTGGGTACCGTGGGCTTTGCCGTTTTGCTCGAGTGCGCGCTCTCGTACATCGCGTTCGGCCGCCACGACCCCGCCGACCTCTGGCCCCACGCCACCTTGATCGGCGTGTTCGCTTTCCTGAACCTGGTGCTGTTCCGGGCGGAGATCACCCGCGTGCGCCGGCTCAGCCGCCTGCGCATCGAGAGCGAAATCCAGCGCATGAAAGACGCGGCCCGGTCCTACCGCCTGCTCGGCGCGCCGAGCTCGCCGCGGCAGTCGGTATCGCGCGGCGCGAGCGACGAGGAGCGGCTGCTGCAATCCGGCGTCGAGGAGATCCACCAGGCGCAGCAGTTCGCGCTGGACCTGCTCCGCCGCACGCTGGGCCTGAAAACCGCGGTGCTGCTCGGCCTGCGCGGCGACAAGCTGCACATCCTCGAGCTCAGCACCGAGGAGGACGCGATCAATCCCGGTCCGTTCAGCGCCCGCGACGGGATCTTCGGCGCAGTCCTGGCGCGCGGCGAGCCGGTCAGCGTGAACGGGCCACGCGCCGGACAGCACGTGCACTACTACGCGATCAAACCCGCCATCGGCGCGGTGTGCGCGGCGCCGGTGGTGGAGCACAATCACCCGCGCGGAGTGCTGGTGGTGGACCGGGAGTCGCGCGAGCCCTTCACGCAGCACGAGGAGGAGCTGCTGGTCGCGGCGACGCACTTCCTGCAGCGCTCGGTCGAAAACGAGCGCGTGTTCATCCAGCTCGAGCGCGCCAAGATCGAACAGGGCAAGCTGTACCGCGCCGCCGACGCGCTCTCGGCCGCTACCACCGAGGTGCAGGTCATCGAGGCCGGCGTGAACAGCGCTCGCGAGTTCGCGTCGTTCGACTTCGCCGTGGTCACGCTGTTCGACCGCGCCGCGGCGGAGCACGAGATCTGCGCTGCGAGCGGCGAGGGTGCCGACGAGCTCGTCGGAAAGCGATTCCGGCACAACACGGGGCTCGTCAGCATGGTCGTGGCCAACCGCCACCCGCTGCCCTATCGCGGCGACTACGATCCCGCGCGGCAGGTCGTGTTCACGCGGCGCATGGCCCCGCCGGCGATGCCGTCGCTGCTGGTGCTGCCGCTGGTGGTGCACGAGCGGGCGCTCGGCACGCTCGTGCTCGGGTCGAGTCGTCGCGGCGCGTTCGGCGACGCCGTGCGACCCATTCTGGAAGTGCTGGCGAGCCACGTTGCGGTGTCGCTTTCCAACGCGCGCATGCTCAAGCGGCTGGAAGAGCTCGCGACAACCGACGGCATGACGGGCTTGATGAACAAGCGCGCGCTGATCGAGACGGCCGTGCAGAAGGTCAAGAGCGCCAAGCGCTTCCAGAAGCCGCTCGCGGCCATGGTGTGCGACATCGACCACTTCAAGAAGGTCAACGACACCTACGGGCACGACATCGGCGACGTGGTCATCAAGGGCTTTGGTGAGGTGCTCAAGCGCGTGAAGCGCGACACCGACGTGGTCGGTCGCTTTGGTGGCGAGGAGTTCGTCATCGTGTGCGAGGAGACCGACGCAGACGGCGCCGCCCTGCTCGCCGAGCGCATCCGCACCGAGCTCGAGGCCACGAGCTTCCACACCGAGCTCGGCACCCTCAGCGTCACCTGCTCGGTCGGCGTGGCGACGTTCCCGCAGGCCGGCAGCGACTGGGAGACGCTCTTCAAGTCCACAGACGAAGCCCTCTACGCCTCCAAGCGCGGCGGTCGCAACCGCGTCACCGTCTGGGCGCCGCGCCTCGCCGGCTGCGCCGCCTAGCGCGCGCCTCCGCGCGCGCCAGGCGACCCAACCGGCCCAAAAGCACGCAAACGCAACCCAGGGCGCGCCAGCCCGCGAGGGCGGCACAGGGCGTGAGCGCGGCACAGCGCGTGAGGGCGGCACAGGGCGTGAGCGCGGCACAGGGCGGCGCCATGGCGAGCGCACAGCGCGCGAGGGCGGCACAGCGCGCGAGGGCGGCACAGGGCGGCGCCATGGCGAGCGCACAGCGCGCGAGCGCAGCACAGCGCGCGAGCGCGGCACAAGGCGGCCCCATGGCGAGCGCGCGCGAGGGCGGCACAGCGCGCGAGGGCGGCACAGCGCGCGAGGGCGGCACAGCGCGCGAGGGCGGCACAAGGCGGCCCCATGGCGAGCGCGCGCGAGGGCCGCACAGCGCGCGAGGGCGGCACAGCGCGCGAGGGCGGCACAGGGCGGCGCCATGGCGAGCGCACAGCGCGCGAGCGCAGCACAGCGCGCGAGCGCGGCACAAGGCGGCCCCATGGCGAGCGCGCGCGAGGGCGGCACAGCGCGCGAGGGCGGCACAGCGCGCGAGGGCGGCACAGGGCGGCGCCATGGCGAGCGCACAGCGCGCGAGCGCGGCACAGCGCGCGAGCGCGGCACAAGGCATCGGTGCGTGGGGCGGCGCAGGGCGCGCGGGGCGGCTCGATTGTGGCGCATCCAGGCCGTGTAGCGGCTGCCAGGACCCGCAGGCGGACGGCCTGAGAATGCCAGCGCGGTCCAGAACGCGGGCCGCCTTGAAAACACTCGCTTGACGATTGTCTCATCAGTGCTAATTCAAGTAAAGTATCTCCCAGCTGATTCCATGCCTGATTCGCCGACAGCCGCCACGCCGCGCCGCGCTGCGCCGCGCCCCCGCGACGCGCGCAGTCACGCGCCGTCCGAGAAGCCGCGCCGCGACGCCCGGAGCCGCGCGCCGTCCACGCCGTCCACGCCGTCCACGCCGTCCGCGAAGCCGCGTGGACGGGCAAAGGCGCGCACGCCGCGACAGATGACGTTCCAGTTCCGCACCTGGGGCGGCGCGCGGCGGGGAGCCGGCCGGCGACCCGCCAAAGGGCGTCCGGGTGTGTCGCACCTGCGCCGCGAGGCGCCGAATCCGCGCCGGCCGGTGCACGTCACCTTGCGGCTGCGCGACGAGGTGTACAACCTCCGCTCGGGGCGCATGTTCCGGGCTCTGTACAACGCCTTCGTCGGCGGCAAGCAGCGCTTCGGGTTCCGGCTCGTGCACTATTCCGTGCAGGGAAACCACGTGCACATCGTGGCCGAGGCGCCGCACAAGAAGGCGCTCTCGCGCGGCGTGCAGGGGCTCTCGGTGCGTATCGCGCGGAGGCTGAATCGCGTGATGGGTCGCCGCGGCAAGGTGTTCGCGGACCGCTTCCACTCGCGCGTGCTGAAGACGCCGCTCGAGGTGAAGCGCGTGCTGGCGTACGTGCTGGGCAATGCGCAGCGGCACGCGGCTCGTCAGGGTCGCGTCAAGCCGCGCTTCGACCCGTACTCGTCCGCGGTCTGGTTCGACGGGTGGCGCGGCGCGCGCGGGGTGCCGATGGCGTACGTCGCGTTCGCATTTCCGCACGCGGCGCCGCTGGGGCGCGGCGATCCGCGCGCGGGGCCGCACGCCGTGTGCGAAGTGGCCGCGGCGCGCAGCTACGTGCTCCGCCGCGGATGGCGCAGACACGGGCTGCTCAACGTCAGGTAGCGGAAACATCGCCGCCGGGTGCCGCACCGCGCCGGCAGCCGCCGGGTGCGCAAGGAGAGGAAGGAAACAGCGCCGGGCCTGGCCGGCGACAAGGATGCCAGCGTGGTCGTGGGACCTGTGACCGGTCTGGCGAGCGCGCCGCATCGCCACCTCGACAGCGAGCTGCTCTTCGACCAGACGGTGCTGCGCGACTACGAGAAGTTCCTGCGCTTCGTCCACGACGATGACGTTCACGTTCTACGCTCGGCGCGGCGGTCGCACGAGCGCCGCCGCCTGCATCAGCAGCGACGCGGCTGGCTTCATGGGCTACTTCGACCCGCCCCATTTCTCCCTGGCGTGCCGCATCTCGTGCCGGACGTTCGACGGCGTGGCTCGCGAGCTTCGCGTCCGGGGTACCGGGACCTGGGCCAACTACGGCTTCGCCGGCCGGCTTTCGTCGGCTGCGGGCGGAGCCGCGGCCTTTTCGTCACAGAACGTCAGTGTGCTGGGGCGGGCGGCATCCGGGGCTTCGACCTCAGGTTGCTCGGGGCCGACCAGTTGGCGGCGATCAGCTTCTTCCAGGTCAGCGGGCAGAACGGCCAGACCGAACCGAGGGCCTGGACAGCCCCCGTCCGCTCGACCGGCTGGGGCGCGACCCGCTGCTGACCACGCTGGCGCTGGCATATGTCTTCCCCTGGCCGAGTTCCTGCGATACGCAGCACATCCGCGATCAGGGTGTGGAGCGGGCGCTGGACGCCCGTAGCCCGGGCGAGTCATCGGGCGCTCGACACTAGGCCGTTTTTGCGAATAATTCAGTCGCTTGCGCCCCGTCCCGGCCGGGATCGACACCACTCCCCAACAAGCGAATCCAAGCCCCCCGCGCCGAGAGGCCATGACGCGCCACCACGACGACGATTCGGACCTGCCGGACGACGGCGACACCTCGCCCGACGAAGAGCGCCCGGAGTCCACCGGATCCGACCCCGACACGGCTGACGAAGAGACGGACGGCGGGGACGACGACGAAGCCGACGACGCCGAAGCCGACGACGCCGAAGCCGACGAAGCCGAAGCCGACGACGCCGAAGCCGAGGACGAAGGGGGCGAAGCGGGGCAAGGCTCGCGCTCTATCGGCTCGCGGCTGAAGTCGCTGGTGGGGCTCGGCAAGGGAGACGAGGACGAAGAGCCGCCCGTCGTGCCCCCGGGCAATCCGCTGCATCCGATCCGCGGCACGCTGATCACGCTCGTGGCGGCGGTGATCCCGTTCTTGATCATGACGACCGACCGGCACTGGAGCTTCAGTGTGCCGGTCGGCATCGTGTGCTGCCTGGTCGCCGCCTACGGCGTGCTCGACCTGCTCGGCACGTTCGACGACGCCGAGGACGTCGTCGTCGGCAAAACGACGCTCCACGACCTTCTGCCCCGGCTCGGCGAGCTCGTGGCCAGCGTGGTCGTCCTGATCGTGCTGATGCGCCTGGCGGTCGCGGGCGTGATCCCGAAGCAGATCATCACGATGGCCGTGCTGATGCCGGTCGTGTTCATGTGGGTGGTCATCGCCGTATTCCGCACGGGGCGCCAGATCGGCGTCTGGACCGACGACGACGGACGCACCCTGCTCAAGCGCCACGGTTTCTGGCTGATCCTGTTGGTGGTGCTGCTGTATCTCCCCATGCTCGGCAGCTATTCGCTGAGCGATCCGTGGGAGACGCACTACGGGGAAGTGTCACGCGAGCTGCTCGCGCGCGACGACTGGATTTCGACGTGGTGGGCGCAGGACGGCTGGTTCTACTCGAAGCCTGTCCTCGACTTCTGGATCCAGGCACTCAGTTTCTCGCTGCTCGGTGTCCGGTACATGCCGGACAAGATGATGAGCGCGGCAGGTCACGGCCACTTCCCGCAGCCGGAGTGGGCGAACAGGATGCCAATCTTCATCCTGACCCTGCTTGGCGTGTACGCGCTGTACAAGGCCGTCGCCAAGGTGTTCGGGCGTCGCGCGGGCTTCCTCGCGGGCGTGGCGCTGACCTCGATGCCGCTCTGGTACCTGCTGGCGCACCAGACGATGTGCGACATGCCGTATGTCGGTCCGCTCACCGCATCGATGGCCCTGCTCTTGATCGGCTTCCACACCGATCCGGAAGTCCGCGCGAAGCAGTACGAGCTCAAGGTCGGCTCGCGCACGCTGCGTTTCTCGGCCTATCACCTGGTCTTTACGCTGATCGTCGTGACGGTGCTGCCGCAGGTGCTGTACCTGCTCAGCCGCAACCTCACGCTGCAGATCGCCGCGACTCCGCACGGCTTCCGTCCGCACCTCGACGAGTTCTTTGCCGGCTCCGGTGGGGGCAATTGCGGGTTGCCGGGCAACCAGGCGTGCCGCCAGCAGCTGCCGGTGGACCGAAGCTTCCAGCCCTGGCAGGCGGCGCTTCTGTGGTCGGCGGCCCTCGCCGTGCTGCTCTGGGTGAACCGCGGCGAGCGACGTCTGCAGCGGATCTATTTCCTGGCTGCGTGGTACTTCATGGCTATCAGCGCACTGGCCAAGGGTGCGCCTGGGCTGGTCATCGCCTGGTTCGTGGCCGGCGTCTACATGGGCGCGACCCGCCGCTGGAAGGACTTCGCGCGAGTCGAGATCATCGGCTCGGTGCTGCTGCTCGCATGCGTGTGCCTGCCCTGGTACGTGCAGATGTACGTGCGTCACGGCACGCCGTTCACCGACGAGCTCCTGTTCGCGGACATGTACAAGCGCGCATTCGTGCACGTCCACGACACGAACGCGGGCGACGACGTGAGCTTCCGCTACTACGTCTGGCAGCTCGGCTATTCGCTCTTCCCGCTTGTCGGGCTCGGTGCTGGCGGTCTGTTATGGGCGTTCCGCCGCCGGAACGACAAGCGCGACCCGGGCGGCGACGCCTACGCGTTCTTCATGCTGTGGTTCTTTGCCGCGTTCGGCATGATGACGATCACGCTGACGAAGTATCACTACTATATCTTCCCGGCGGTTCCGGCGATCGCCGCCCTGACCGGCGTGCTGCTCGACCACGCGCTGGATAGTCGCCTTCCGGCCGGTCCGCGGTTGGCCCGCTACCTCGCCGGAATAGGGCTGGGCATGGCCTCGCTGGTCTACGGCCTGATGCGGTGCTTCCCGGGCGCGGTCACCGGGTGGACGGACATGAAGAACAAGCCGCCGCCAGCCTCGCTCGGAGTCGGCATCACGTTCATCCTGGTCGGGCTTGTGATCGCCGTGGTCACGGTCTTGTCGTACGGCGAGCGCGTCAGCGACGAACTGGAAGCGGGCTTCGCCGCCTGGCGACGCCGCTACGACGGGCTCGTGCTGGGCGCGATTGGCGTGGCCTCGGCGATCGTCGTCGCCAGAACCGGAAGCGACCTGTTCGTCAGCCGCAAGGGCGATATCACGGGCAACGTGCGGATGGTCGATCTCATCTCGTACAACTACTCGCGCCCCTGGCCGGAGTCGTTGGACTTCAGCGGCATCGTCAAGGCGTTCACGATCGCGGCGGCCGTGCTGTGTCTGCTCTTCATCGTGCGCAAGTGGCGCACGCACGTGGTCACGATGCTGCTCGCCGTCTCGGTGCTGTGGGGCGCATGGGGCGTCAACAGCTACTGGGTCGAGGTGGCGCCGCACTGGGGACAGCGCGTCACGTTCCTGGCCTACTACCGGGATCGCAAGGGACCCCAGGAGCCGTTTATCGCCTACCAGATGAACTGGAAGGGCGAGAACTTCTACACCGGCAACCACGTGCCGGCATTCGTCTCCACCGGCAAGAAGTTCCAGGACTGGATCAACGAGCAGAAGAAGAAGGGCGTGAAGGTCATGTACTTCACGACCGAGTGGGGGCGCATCACGTCGCTGAAGAACGAGCTCGGCAACCCGCAGCACTTCAAGGTGCTCACCACCCGCCGCCAGGACAACAAGTTCTTCCTGGCGCGCGTGCGCTTCGACTGACGCTCACTTCACGAGCCGGAACTGCATCCCCGCCGCGCGAGCCGCGGCTCCGTCGGCGTCGTCGCGATCGCCGAGCACCAGGCAGCGCGCCGGTTCCACGCCGAGGCGCCTGGCCGCCGCGAGGTAGCCGTCGGGGTCGGGCTTGAGCCGCCGTGGCCCCTTCGGTTCTCCGTTCGCCACCACCACGTCGAACAGCCCGCTGTGCCCCAGCCGTTCGAGCTTGTCGGTCGCGGGATAGTCGCTCACGAGCGCGGTCCTGCCTCCGTCCTCGTGGAAGGTCGCGATCTCCACAAGCAGGCCGCGGCGTCGGAACAGGCGGATCCACTTGCCCGGGCGCCGGAACATCCACTCCATCACGCGGCGCTCAACGTCCGCGGGGTCTTGTCCGAGGGCGCGCGCCGTGCGCTCGAGTTGCTCGTGGAACGGGCTCGGCGCGCTGTGCGCGAGCTCCCGCTCCACGACGTGCCCAGCGCCCTCGGCGGCGAGCTCCCGCAGATGCTCGTGCTCCTTGCGAAAGGTCGACAGCGTGGAAACGGACGTCCAGCCCAGCAGGGCCAGCTCGGCGGCCATCGCCAGCTTCACCCACAGCGGGTAGTACAGCGTGCCGTCGAGATCGACGAGCCAGGCGTCGTGCTCGCTCATGCCGGATGCTCCGCGGCGATCGCGCGCAGCGTCGGCACGGCGAGCCCGCCGCGATCGGCGTGCGCGATGGCGCGTGCCAGCCGCACCGGAGCCGAGCGCCCGGTGCACTTGTGATCCGGATCGGCCTCGATGGCGCGCTCCAGCGACTGCAGCAGGGGAGCATGCGGCAGCTGCCATTCAGTCAGGAAGCCCTGGATCTCCAGCACCTCGTCGGCCACGGTCCTGGCGAGGTCGCGGTGGTTCTGCCACAGCTCCCGCACCGTCCCGCCCGTGCGCATCCCGGCGAGATTGGTGGTCAGGATGTAGAGGTTCTTCTCGACCAGAGCCGAGAGCAGCGCCTCTTCGTCGGCCACCCGTCGGGTGGGGATCTCCAGCTCGCCCAGCGCCTCTTCCAGCAGCGCGGCGCTCCGGCCGTACAGCACGGTGGGCAGCACGACGTTCACGGCGCGACCCGGCTTCTTCTCGAACCACACCACCGCCACCGTCGGCGTCTCGATCCCCTGCGCAAGCCAGTCGCGCGGCAGAAGCTCGTTCTGCACCAGCCCGAGCCGCCCCCGGTAGGCGTCCGGCGCGTTGTCCAGCACCGAAGCGAGATCCGCCTCGCCGACCGTCACCAGCACCAGCTCCGGATCGACACCCCGGGTTGCGAGGTCCCGAAGCGACTCGCGCCGGGTCACCGGGAACACCGGGCGCCCCGCGCGCAGCAGCCCGCGCGAAAACACCGCTCCGAGCTCTCCCAGCCCCACCACGATCACCGGCGAGCGCATCGCCCTTCGTGTAGCGCCGATGGGCGGCCAGGGGAAGTCAGCGCCTGCGTCGGCGGAGCCCGATTGCGCCGAGTCCGGCGAGCAGCAATGCGGGGACCAGCGGCGCTTCGCGGCGCGGCAGGTCGCAGCCGCAGCCGCCGCCAGTTCCCGGCGACGCACTTCCGCGGGATACGCCGCCCGTCCCGACCGGCGCGCCGCCCGCGCCGCCCGAATCGCCCGCGTCGGCGCCGCCCGAGCCGCCGCTTCCCGAAGCGTCCGCGTCCGCGCCGCCGCCTGTCACGCTGACGGTGAACGTCTTCTCGTCGTGGCCTGTGTCGTTGTCCACGCGGACCGTCACGGCGGCGGAGGGCGCATCGCTCGCTGACGGCCTCCAGGTCAGCTCACCCGTCGTGGCGTCGACGAGCATGCCGGCAGGAGGCTTTTCCAGCCGCCACATCGAGGGTGAGTCACCGGTTGCCGTGAGCTTCGTCGAGTAGCTCTGCCCCGCGTTCGCTGCGGGTAGCGCAGCGGTCGTGATGGTTGGCGCAGCGACGGCGGCAGGTTTGTCCACCTCGATGCCTTCCGACGCCACAAAGCTGTCGGTGAACTGGTAGAGCGCCTTGGTGCCCGAGTATCCGAAGTACAGGCCTGGAACGAACGGCACGAACGCGTCGGTCATCCCGGTCGAATGCGCCGCAATGCGCGCCACGTCGTGGTACTTCGCGCCGTCGTACTGCTGGACGGTCGTGCGCTTCCACGCCCGGCAGCCGAGCTTCATCACTGCCGGCGCGCTGGTGTCCGCCGGGTCGATGAGCACGTTGGCGCCGTAGGCGGTCGCTTTCTTGTAACTGCCCTGATCCGACCAGTCGACCATGTAGAACGAGTAGTCGAAGAGCGGCGGCGCGTACTCGGCGATCATGGCGAGCGCGAGCAGCGTCGAGCCGCCCCCCGAGGTGGAGCCGGTGTATAGATCCGCGCCGACCGGCCACACGCGCGCGTCGTACGGGCAGAGGCCGAGCCAGAGCGCCGCGATCGGCGAGTACGTGTTGGTGCCGCCCGTGCCGTCGACGAGATCTGCGGTCGTTACGCTGTCGATGTGGACCTTGTCGAACAGGGTGCTCGCGAAGCGCGTCATGTCCGCGTCCGCGAATACGAGCCCTGCTTCGTGCAAACGTGCTGCAAAGTCCACGTTGATGCTCGCGTGGGAGATGTCCTCCCCGCCACTGCCGCTCCAGGCCGTCCCCCAGTAGTTCCAGGCATAGGCTGTTCCGTTCGTGGAGAGGCGGTTCTTGAAGTAGTGCCCCAGGGCTTCGGCGCGCTGCTGGTACGCCGGGTTCTGCGTCACCTGCCACAACACGAGCTCGGTGCGGCCCAGGGCGTCCATCATGTTGAGCGGCAACGCCTGTCCGGCAAAGCTCAAGAAGCTCGCTCCGGACTCGGCAATGTAGTGCCCCTCTCCGCTCGCGGGGCCGTCGCGCCAATCCGGTTCGAACACCGCGGCCCCGGCTTCGATCTGCGGCAGCAACGCGTCGGCGACGTCGCCCAGCGTGCCCTGGCCCGGCACCGGCAGCCACGCATATTCCGGGTGCTCGTGCACCAGCAGCACGAGCTCCGCCATCGGAGTGAGGAGCATGCCAGAGTGGACCGCCCAGCAATACGGCTCGCCATTGGGCGAGTACTTGGTCGCTTGCCAGCACTCGCGGCTGCGCCCGGCGTAGTCCTTCACGCCGCGGGCCTTGTCCGTGCTCTTCATCACGCTGGTCGCGTGATCGGCGAGCGTCACCAGGTAGGTTGGATCGCCGCTGGCGCGGAACATCGCGGCGTAGCTCATCATCACGTAGCTCTCGCCCCAACCGAGCGTCCCGGTCTCGTTCGTTGCCGTCTTGTAGCCGTCGCCGCCGTTCAACGACTGGTTCACCTGGTCGAACGACAGCCGCGCAGACGCTCCCTCGGCATGCGCGTCGACAGGCACGCACAGGAGCAGTGCCAAGCCTCCCAACACAGCGAGCCGTCTCATGTCTCCAGCCTATGGGCGCGCCCGACGCCGGGCAACGCCTCTCGCGGGAGATGCGGATCAGCGCGCACGGCGCCGGCGAACCACCCAACCGAGCCCCAACAGCAGCAGCAGAGGCGCGCCGCCGCCCGGGCCCGGCTTATCACCGGCAAGGTGGCAGCCGCAGCCTCCGGAGTCGCCGACGACGTGCGTCGCCTCGGACGCGCCCGCGTTGCCGCTCGAGCTGCCGCTGTCCGTGTCGTAGCTGCTACCGCCGGAGCCGCCGGAGCCGGCGCCGCCTTCCGTGAGCCCGCCGTCCGTGCCGCCGCCGGGAGGCACGACGACGACGTGCAGCTTGATGAGATTGTCGGGCGGACCGCCGCCCTTGGGCGCGTCGGCAAACCACGTGACGCCCTCTTCCACCAGGCCGAACGTCTGCGTGTAGTCGCCCACCGCTGCGGCGTACAGCCGGACCGGGAAGTCGAACGAGCTGCCCTGTGGAATGTCGGCAGAGACCGTCGAGACGCGCGTGGGGCTCTCCCACGTCGGCGCGGCGAGCGGTGAATCGGTGTCGCGCGGCGTGGGCGCGAGCTTCGTCTCGCCGGCCTTCCAGGCGTTGTTGCCGACGTTCTTGATGGTGATGGTGCCGTCGAGCATCGTGCCGACTTCCATCGTGATGGGCGCGTCCGTTGCCGCCGGGAACGTCTGGCTCACGAACTGGCCCGCCCAGTCCGCCCTGACCACCTGGATCCACGCCTGCAGCTGGTTGTCGGGCGGTCCTCCCTGGCCCGAGTCGGAGAACCAGTGCACGCCCTCTTCCAGCACTCCGAAGTACTCGTGATAGTCGCCGAGCTTGTCCGGAGCGTGCAGGTTGAACTTGAACTTGTAGCTGCTGCCGGGCGCGACGGTGCCGCTTACGCCCGCGGGCCGATGGTCGTTCAGCCAGCTCGAGTCCGCGAACGCGCTCGTGCGATCGCGCGGCTTCGTGGTGCCCAGTCGGGTCTTGGAGTCCCAGGTCTTCGTGCCGCTGTTCTTCAGCTTGATATACGAGGCAATCGTCTGCCCCGGCACCATCTTCAGAGCCGTGGTCGCGAGCGGGAACGACTGGCCGACGTAGGAAGCGCCGTAGTACGGCGTGACGGTCGCGCCGGCGAACTTCGAGAGCGCCGAGCTCGACCCGTTGAACACGTCGCGGTCGAATCCGCTGCCGTTCGTGCAGTACTTCGTCTGTCCGTCGCAGTACTGCCAGATGGTCCAGTTGCTCCAGCCGTTGGGCACGGACGGGCAGCTCGGCCCGTAGGCCGCAATCCACAGCGGGTAGCTGCCGAACGCGGTGCTCTTCACGCTGCCTTCCCAGAAGTAGGCGCCGGTGTAGATGATGGGCTTCTTGCCCGTGCCCTTCTGGACGATCGAAAGCCAGGTCTTGATCTTCGACGCGATGGTCGATGCGGACTGTCCGTCCGAAGCCTCCACGTCGATCATGCAGGGCATGTCGCCGCTCTTGAGCATGCCGCCGACCTTCTGCACCATGAAGTTGGCTTGCGCGGTTGCGTTCTGTCCGGGTCGGAAGAACTGGTAGGCGCCGCGCAGGATGCCGTTCGCCTTCATGTTCTTCCAGTTGGTGTCGAACTTGGGATCGACGAAGCCTGTAGTGGGAGCTCCGTCGCTGATGCGCGCGTAGCCGAACTTCAGGCCCTTGCCGCTCCAGCCGAACGTGCCCTGGTAGTACGAGAACGTCCGCCCCCTGCGGCCCGCTGTACTTGTTCGCGCCGCACTTCTGCGTCATCGCCTGGCTGGTCGTTCCGACCTCGTAGCCAGCGCCTGCCGTCTCGCCGTCGTAGTCGCCGCAGCTGACGAGTGCTGTCAGCAGCAGGCCGCCGCAGCCGACGCCGAGCAAGACGCGCAGGCGGGAAACCACAAGGGGCAAGAAGCGCATCCCCCCCTTCGCAGCAAGACGCGGACCACGCGGAAGTGCGCCAGATTGCGCGGCTTCTGCTCGTTCATCCGTGACACCTCCGGCTGCAGCCGAGGGCGTAAATAGCCCTGGATTCCGCGGACTTCGGCGCCCCGGCGGGCGACTGCGGTGTCAGCAACATGTCGTGGACACCTCGCCCGCCTCACGCCGCGGCGCGCGCTTGGCCGACGCGCGGCGGCCGCAGCAGGAGCGGCGCTCGAGCTCGATGTCCCTACGTTGCTCATGGCGCACTCTTCGGCCCGTAGCGCGCACGGTTGCGAAATTTCGCGCAACCCGCGGCGAAGCCGTCCGAGCAGGTCGCCATGGGCGTCAACAAGGCTTCAGCCAATACCAATCGCCAGATCCACCACAACCACCAGCCTGACTCCGGCAGCGTCGACCACACGGCTCACGCCGGCAAGGCAGACCCGGGCAAGGCTGCCAAGGCCAAGACTGCGGCACCGGCCGAGCACATGTCGAAGACGCAGCGCGCCGCCGTCGACGGTCTGGTCAAGCGCCAGACCCCGAAGAGTCGCCTCGAGTCCATCCGCGCGATCCTCGCGAAGAACCCCGGCCTGGCCGACCACTACGTGGCCGAGCGCCTGCGCGGACACAACTCGGTGGAGCACCAGATCGTGCACGCCGTGCTCGCCCGTAGCGGCACCACCGGCATCCAGCGCCTGGCGATGTGCGAGTCGGCGGTGCGGCAGATCCAGGGGCTCGGTCGTACCCGTCAGGCCGACGTGCTGGCCCTCGTCAAGACCGGCAGCAGCGTGCACGCCGCCGTCAAGCTCGTGCGCGGCGCGGTGGCCGACATCAAGGCCGAAGCCGCCGCGAAGAGCCGGCAATCCATGGCCCACAAGCTCGATGGCGCCGTCAAGTCGCTCCGGCACGAAGCCGCGCAGTGGAAGAAGACGTCCGACGAGGTGAATGCCTTGTATCGCCAGGTGCCCAGGCTCTCTCGCTTCGCCGAGGGTGTCGTCGGGTTTGTCAACGGCACCGCGGCTGTGGGCGATCTGGCCATGGCCGGCGTCGAGTACCAGTACACGCTCGACGGCCATGCGTTCGACGAAGCGCTCGACAAAGCCGATCGTTCGGGCAGCTATGTAGTCGGCGAGTTCAGCGAGAAGGTCGACGAAGCCCGGAGCCTGTACACCGAGTTCTCCAGACAGCACATCGACTACGTCGAGCAGAACAACCGCATGCAGCGGGCGGTCAAGAGCGGCGACTTCCAGACCCAGATCGACGCGAGGGCGCGCATGGACAAGCTGGCCGCCGCCATGAAGCAGACGGTCGCCCGCTTCCGTCCGACCGCCGAGAAGGCCGTTCGCATGGATCATCAATTCAACGACGACACCAAAGCCGCGGCCGAGCACATCGTCGTGACCGGGGCGATGGCCGGCACCGAGGAACTGGGTGAAGCCGTCGAGAATCTCCCCCAGGCCTTCGAGCTGGGAGCCAGCATGGCCGTGAAGGACGGACTGGTCAGCAAAGGCGTGGAAGTGACAGAGAAGGGCGTGGATCGCGGGGTCGAGACGTTCCGGTCGAGCTCCGCGCGCCCGGAATGATCGCGCCCCCGCAGGTCCTGGCAGCCGCTTCGCAACGCAGCGCCAACGTCTCGTGACGGACCCCCGGCGCGTCCCAGCTACGGCCCCGGCGGGCAGCGGCTCGCGGCGGCCTTCAACGATTCGGAGGCGCGGGCGGCGGCGCTGGCAGCACGCACGGCTTTGCAGCCGTCCTGCGGCTTGCCCGCCGCTTCGTACTTGCGGACCAGGTCGGCGAGCATCTTCGCGGCGGTGGCATCGTCCGGAGCCGTGCGGCGGAAGAAATCCCAGGCGCGACCCGGTCGACCCACGCCGGCGTACGTGTCCGTGGTTCGCTGCCTCGCCGCGTTTGCTAGTGCGCCCGGGCATGGGCTGTCCGGAGCGTGCTTGGCGGCCGTCAGGTAGGAACTCAGGGCCTCGGTCGGGTTGTCGTGCTGCTTGGCTTCGCCGATGCGAAAGAATGCGTAGGCGTACGCCTTGTTGCGCGGCGGCGGGAAGTCTGTGACGTTCTTGTAGGCTTGTGTCGCGAGCGACAGCATCGCCGGCTTGTGTTCCGCTTCCTTGCGGAACAGCTCCGCGAAAGCCAGGTACGCGAGCGGAATGAACGCCGAGGCCGGCGAGTTCTTGACCAGCTCGAAGTAGTCCTTGCGCGCGTCCGCCAGGTTCCCGGCGCGCTGCTCCGACAGCGCCTTGTCGTAGAGAGCGCGGTCGTTGCCCGACGCGGGCAGGCTCTTGCCGTCCTGAATGAGCTCGACGCACTCGTCGAGGTTGGTTGGATTGCGGCTGGGCGGCTCCGCGGCGATCGGGACGCTGTCCGGGTCCGGAGGCGCGTGTGCGGGCGGCGGCTTCACCTCGACCACCGCCGGTGCCGGCGGCGAAGGCGTCTGCGGCTGCGGTCTACCGCATCCGGCAAGGCACGCGCCCAGGCACAGCGCCCACACTTCAAATGCGATCGACCGCTCCACCGCTCCCATTCTACGCCGCTGCGGTGCGATATGGCGTCGAGGGCGGCGGCGCGCCGTTCTTCGGGTTGAACATGCCCGCGCCGCGCGTGGCGACCACGACGCCGATGCTGGTGAAGAGCAGGCCCACGGTCACGAATCCGCCCAGATACGGAATCGCGCCCAGCACCAGGAACAGTGCGCAGCCGACGGCGAGGTGCACGTAGACGTTGTCGCTCTTGTGGCGGACCAGCGCGGAGCCCACCGCGGTGAGCACGGCGCAGACCCCGGCATAGCCGGCGAATACCGCAAGAAGGACGCCGATGATCGCCAGGGGGATTCCGACGATGGTCACGCAGAGCGCGACCGTCGCGAGCGAGGCCACGAGGAGCCCCACCACGCCGAGGGCGAACGAGCGCATCGGTCGCGACGTGGCCTCGAGCTCGAGCGACTCCATACGCCGTGTGGCGAGCGCGAACAGCACTGCGCCGAACACGAACAAGAGCGCTGCGCGGGTCATCGCGCCGCCCACATCGCGCGCGGTGCGCGAGAGCCAGCTGCCCCGCTCGTGGCTGCCGTCGTCGCCGACGCTGATGCGCAGCTTGTTCTGGCTGACCTTGCCGCCGATCTTCGCGTCGCCCTTCCTGTGCAGGTTGCCGCCCACCACGCCCGCGTCCCCGTCGACGCGAGCGCCGTCGTCGACCGTGAGCGAGCCGCCGACGGCGGTGGCGTCGCCGTACACGTGGGCGCCCTTGTGCACGTGGGCGGAGCCGCCGATCACGACGAGGTCGCCGGTGACCATCCCGAGCACGTCGGCCGAGCCGCCCATCACCACCAGGTCGTGTACCACCTCACCCTTTGCGACGCGCACACTGCTGCCCGTCACCACGCGATCGTGGCCACGTTTCGGCGGCTTGGTGCTGCTTTCCACCGCTGCAGCGGCCGCTGCAGCGCTCGACGCCGGCGCCGGGCTCGGCGCGGGTGCCGCGCTGGCGGGGGCGGCGGCGCTCACCGCAGGCGCCGGCCTCGCGCTCGTTGCCGGCGGCGCCGCGGGCTCCGGAGCGATCGAGATCAGATCGCCGTCCCGCGTCGCCACGAAGCGGCCGTCGGCCAGCAGGAGGTCGAGCACCTTGTCGGCGGGCTGGTCCTTCACTGCGAGCTCCACCGGTTCGTCCGTTGGCGAGCGCAGGACCACGCTCCAGCCCGCCTTCTTCGCCAGCTCGCGGATCGCCTGGGAGCGCGGCATGCGCTCGACCGAGAGCGTTACCTTCTTCGCGTGTTCCGGCCACGTGCCGGCATGGCGCACATCCGCGCTTGCCCGCACGGCCACCAGTGCCAGGCAGAGCACAGCGAGTCCCAGCAGGACGCGTTGCAGCTTCAGGGTCTTCGGTTCGGAGCGGGACATCACTGCTCTCCCTTCGAGGCGTGGCGTGGCGCAACCCGCGCCACCACCAGACCGGCGGCCATCAACATCACAGCGACGGCGCACCACAGAACTGCGAGCTCTACAGGATTGGCGGAGCTCGAAAGGACCACTGCTGCGGAGTGGACCAGAGCGGGAATGGCGTGCAAGAGCAGGCTGGGGGTCTGCACGAGCAGCGCGCGCAGGATGGGCAGGCTCGGCACGACACCCAGCAAGGCAAGAACCAGCGCTGCGGCGATGGCTGCGGTGGGCAGCGGATGCCGCGCCTGGACCGGCGCCGGCGCGGGCGAAAGAGCAGCCTCCGCCAGGGCCTGCCCCGCATCGAGCGACAGCAGCGCGGCGGCTCCGATGCGTTCGGCGCACGCACCGCACACCGTCGCGTGGGCCCTCGCGCTTTCCGGTAGGAGCTCGACCTGCCCGTCGGCGAAGGCGGTAACGGCGACATCCGTCAGATGCCCGTCGTCCTGCCAGACGAGCTCGCGTTCGAGCGTGCTTGGGTAGCTCATGATTCATTCTCCGACAGCAAGGCGGCGAGACTCTGCCGCCCGCGTGTGACCCAGGTTCCGACCGTGCCGACCGGCACGTCCATGCGCTCGGCGATCTCGCGATAGCCAAGGCCCTCGATGTGGAAGAGCAGCAGCGCCTGGCGTGTCTGCTCGGGGAGCTCGGCCATCGCCGCGTGCAGGCGCGCCGCTCGTTCGCGGTGCTCGGTGCGTGCGTCCGGAAGCGGCGCCGGATCCGCCACTCGCTCCACGGTCGGGCTCGACGCCAGCTCGTCTCCGGAGCTGCTGTCGCGCTGCGCCGCCCGCCTCCGGGCCCTCAGCGCGTCGAGCGCGACGTGGCGGGCTATGCCGAGCAGCCAGGGCCGTACCGGGGCGCCCTCGCGCAGCCGCGCGCGCCCCTCGAGCGCGCGGCGGAAGGTCTCGCTGGCGCAGTCCTCCACGTCGGGATGGCTCACCCGTTCCCGGAGCAGATGGGCTGCCAACCCGCGCACCGCCGGCCGCAGCATCTCCAGCTCGTCGAATCCGACCGCTTGTGGCTGGGAGAAGCCTGGCATCGCGAATGCAGCCTGTAGAGCTCTGAGCATCCCTGCTGGTTCATTCGCCAGCGGGGGGCGGCGTATTTCAGCCGCCGGCCGATTCTGCCCGAGACGCACTGCCAGTGGCGGAAAACGCCCGGACGCGCGCTGCTCAGACGAACAGGGCCGCGCTGACGTTGAACCGGGCCTTGCCGGGCGGCACGATCCGCTCGATCGAGGGCAAGGATCCGCGCGGGCCAGCCGAGAGATCCAGCTCCACCATCTGCTCCCGGGCATTGCCCTTGGTATCGGTGACGACGCGGATCCGGGGCTGATCCATCCGGGTCGGATCGGCCGGGGGCGCCGAGACCACGGCCCACTCTCCCGTGTCGAGCTGTACGACGGTCCCGACGGGCAGCGCGCCCAGGGCAGCGACCAGAAGCCGGATCAGAACAGAGTCGACACCTGGATTCTGCGCTACGGCGTGTAACGCGTCCGGCGGTGACAGTCCGGGTTGCCCATCGGACGGTGCGAGCCGCGCGAGGAAGCCGCGCACCATCACGATCAAGCGTGCGCCAAGCAGCGGTCCTGTCGCCCCGCTCTTCAAGGGACCGAGTGCCGCGCTCTGCTCCAGCCAGGCTGCCTCGAACGCCATCGTCGCCCGGACGTGTGCCAGGTCGCTCGTGCTTCCGCTGGCGGCGAGACACGCCTCAGCCGTGCTCGCCGGCACCGAGGTTTCAGCGTCGGGCGGCAGCGCGCCCCCGCTGTCGCCGGCCAGCGCCACCCTGCCCGCGTCGACCATCATCGCGGCCTCGGCCAGTCGCGACAGCGTCCTGCGGTTGTCGGTGATCTCGCGCGCCACCAGCACCGAAAGCACCGCCGACTGCACCGCCCGCGACGGAAGATCGCGACGGGCCCCGGCGAGGCTCACGATCGCGCGCAGCAGCGGGCTGGCGGATGCGGAAGCCGACGTAAGCCGCTCCGCGATGCGCTTCACCCTGACGATGGACGGCGCATTGCCTGCCGCCAACTCGGTGAAGAAGCCGTCCATGGTGGTGATGGCGCAGGCATACAGCCCGAGCACGCCGTCCACGTCGAGCGAGTCTTCACCCACCAGAGCCGGAAGTTTGCTCATGAGCCCGCGTCCTTCGCTTCCATGGCGCGCAGCACTGTTTCGAAGCGCGCCGCGCTGACGCGATCCTCCGAGGTCAGGCGCGCCGCCGTGGCTTCGCGCTCGGCGGGTTCCACTCGGAGAGCAGCCCGGCCGCCGACGACAGTCCGCCCGTCCTCGCTGCGGCGACGCCCCAGCACCAGGATCAGCGACTCGCGCCACTGTGCTGGGAAAGTGTCGCCGCGCGCGGCCCGCCAACAGTCCTCGAGCTGGAAGCGGGTGTCGAAACGAACCAGCGCGAGGGTCTGCTGCTTCTCCTGCTCGAAGCGCTCACGGGCCGGCTTGTCCGCGAACGGCCCCACTGCGTGGTGCAATACGTGCGGCAGCTCCGCCCCCCACAGCAGCGTGGCGAAGTCGTCCTCGCGCGATGCCTCGGCGGCCGGATCGAAGGCCAGGATTTCCACCAGCCGATCGAGCTCGCTTCGCTCGAGCCCGGGCAGCAGAGCAAGCAGTCGCACGCCGTCGGCGAACAAGCGAGCAGGCAAGTGTTCGAGATTCCCGATGGGTTCCCACACGCTGGCGCCCGCCGCGGCGAAGCCCTCTTCAGTGACGTTCCAGTAGAGCGCGGTGCGGGTGCTGGTCAGGAGCGCGCCCGCACGCTCTGCCAACGCGGTCACTTCGCTGGCGGTTGTGTCGTGATCGGCGCCGTGGGTAAGGCGCGCGAGGAGCGCCCGCTCGAGCTGGGCGAACAACCCGCGCAGGCCATCGACGTTGGCCGCGTCCCGCGCGAGCGCTGGGCGCGGGGCCGACTCGGGCGCGATGTCGGCGAGGGCCTGGGCCTGCGCCGCCGGAATCGTGTCCGCGGAGCCGCGCCGAGCCGCGCGCAACGCGGCGCGCTCCGCTACGCGTACGAGCGGCTGGCGCACGGGCGGGTCCGATGCGCCGCCCGGTCGCGCTGGGACACTCGACGGCGGACGCGGCACGCTGTCGGGCGGCGCCGGCAAGGTCCTGCGATGGCTGAGCGGCGGCTCGCTGCTCACGCGGTCGGGTATCGGCGTTGAAGCGGGAAACGGCGTGGCATCGCGCAGGCTGCGCAGGTTCAGCAGCGCAGGCAGCATCAACGTCTGATCCACTGCCATGCGCATGGCGCGCGCGTCGGGAAAGCGCTTCGCGGGGGTGGGCGCCAGAGCGCGCTCGAGGAGCTTTGTCAGGGAAAGCGGTGCAGTGGGCGCGAGCGCGGCCAGGGAACGGGGAGCCCGGGTGCGCGCGCTCTCGCGCTGCTGGTCAGCCGTGCTCCCCTCGTGAACCGAGGCGCCGGTGAGCAACGAGAACAGCACCGCGCCCAGAGCGAACAGGTCGGTCTGCACCCCCACCTCGCCTCCCTGCGCCTGCTCTGGAGCAAGAAAGCCTGCCGTGCCGGGGATGGAGTCGAGTCCCACGAGATCGGCTGCGCGTTGCCTGAGCGCGGCGATTCCGAAGCCGAGGACCTTGATGGTGCCGCCGTCCGTGATGAACAGTCGATCGGGCGTCAGGTCGCCGTGGACGATGCCGTCCTCATGAGCGGTGGCGATCACGTCGAGGGCGTCCCGGACCAGGCGCAGTGCTTCGGCCGGATACAAGCGCCCGCGGCGACGCTTGACGAGCTTTGCGAAGGTCTCGCCCTCCAGCAGCTCGGTGACGACGAACGGATGCTGGTCGTCCGTCAGGCCCTCGTCCAGAACCCGTACGGTATCGACGTGGCGGACCGTGGCGGCCTCCCGTCCGGCGCGCACGAAATCCGCGCACAGCGTGGCGTCGGCGACCAGCTCGTCCCTGAGCACGCACACGGCGACGCGGTTTCCGCCGTCGCCCTCCGCCTCGAAGACATCGCCCACGAGTCCGTGCCCGACGAGGTTGATGAGGCGCCACTTGCCGGCCAGAACATCGTCGATGCGGGATGCCTTGGCCGCTTCGACCTGCTCCGGACCATCCGCCATGTATGCCTTTGTCTTCCCCCTCATCTCGACTCCGGAACGCACGACTCTAGCCGGAGCCACGAGCGACGACAACCGGCTGCGCTCACTCCACCAGCCGCAGGCCGACGGGTAGCTCTTCGCCGAAGAACTCGGCGCGATCTGCGTCTTCTACTGGCGCAAAATGTCGCACCGCCTGCGACCACTCCGGCGGCGCGTCGGACTCTTCGAGCCGCCTGGCGACCTCGTCCCGGATCGTCACGGAAACATCGCGCACGCGGTCGTCCGTGACCCGCGCCAGCTGCATTGCTGCCCGGGACGCGCTGGGCATCTCGCCCCACTTCTCACGCAGCAGGTGGTCCAGCCAGCGTTCGACTGTCCGGGGTGGCACCACATGGTGCACGCTGGCATATGCCGGCACCCGCGCGCCGATGCGGCCGATTGCGGCCCAGAGGCGGGGGTTCCGGTCGGTCCACGTCCGCTCGATGAGCCACCGCCCCAGCTCGGCGCGGCGCTCCGCCGGGACCCGTTCCAGCGACGCCGCCATCTCCAGCATCTCGTCGAGCGCCAGGGGCCTGACTCCCTTGGGCTTCTTCAGCTTCAGCTCGCTGGGCGCCAGAAATGGATCGACGCGATCCCTGAGCCGGACCTGGACCAGCTCGTCGAGACCGCCGGCGATACGCCGCCAGGCAATCCAATACTGTTGCCAACCCCTGGTTTCGTGTTGGAATGCCAGGTTCTGTTCTTCGAGTGGAACCAGCTGTCGGATGCGCTGGGCATCGAGCGGGTGGCCGAAGCCCGGCCGGAGGCAGTAGCCGGCCAGCATCCAGAACATCCGTTCGTGATCCGTCGAGCGGCGGCGCGCCTTCTTCTTCGGCGCGAGCACGTCGAACAGCGCCCGCGTCAGCTCGCCGGTCCAGGACGCGCGTTCGCCGAGCAGCCGCTCCAGCTCCCGCAACAGATCCTTGACTTCGCGCGGCCGGACATCGCCCCGGCTCTTGCCGAACACGCGCTCGATGGCTTCGCGCGCCTCCTCGAAACGGCGGCCTTGTGACTTCGGTGCGCCCTGGCTTCGCGGAGACGGTTCTGGTTCGCCGCCCCTGAGCTCGAACGCGAGCCGGAAGTGCCGCGGTGCTTCGCCGGTCGGCTCGAGCTCCACGCAACCGAGCTCGAGGGTTCCGATTGCGCTGAGCTCTCCTTCGAGCGCGACCGGCACCTCTTCGGGTTCCGCCCTGCCGGACACGTCGAATCCGACGGCCACGGGCGGCAGCCGACGAAAGCGCTCGTCATCGAGCTCGACGATCTGCCCCGGTGCATGTACGGCGGCGTCGTCGGAGGCGTACAGCTCGAAGCGCACCGGCTGCCCCAGCTTCAGCGCGAGGCGTCGGGTGGCGGCGCTGTGGCGCTGTCCCTCCTGTGAGCCGCGCGGCACCACGCACACCGCAGTCCTCTCGCCTTCGCCTTCCAGTCCGATGTAGTAGCCATGAGCTGTGCCGCCACCGATGCGCAGGCCATGCCCGGCCAGCGCCATGCCGTAGGCAACAGCACCGCGCGCCACAGCCAGGTCCGGATCCGGCGCGGGCAGCACGTCGAGCTTTGTGTCGCCCCAGCTGGCGATAGTGTCGACCAGGCGCTCGGTGAGACGGCGAGCCCGGAACAGGCCGCCGTTCAGCAAGAGCGCGCGCGGTCCCCCGGCGGGCGCGTAGCGCCCGAAGAAGTCCGCCACGTGCCGCGTGATCGCCGCGTCCCGCTCATACGGCAGGCCAAAGGCGACCAGTCCGGTACGCCCGCGCGCCTGGGGTCGGGCATCCCGCGCGACGGGCGGCAGGAAGCCGTCGAGTACGACGTGCTCGACCTCCTCGCGCGACAGATCGGTCGAGAGCGTGCCGCCGACCAGCGCCGAGCCGGAGCCCAGCAGGCGGATGGGAACGCTCTTTGGGGGCTCGCTGCCGAGCAGGCGCTCCTTGGCGGCGCGGCACGCGAGCACCAGTTGGCCAAAACGTTGCGGGTCGAGCCTTGACGGCGGTTCGACAAGACGCCCTTCGCACAGGTGCGCGAGTGCGAGATCCATGTTGTCCCCGCCGAGCAGCAGGTGCCTTCCCACGGCCACGCGCGAGGCCTCGAGCGCGCCCTGCTCGTCGCGTGCGATGCGGATCAGGCTCAGATCCGTGGTGCCGCCGCCCACGTCGCAGATCAGCACCAGCGCGTCCTCGGCTCCACTATCGAGCAGCGTGTCGAGCGCCTCGCTCTGCCCGCGCTGCTGCATGAAGTCGTAGAACGCCGCCTGCGGCTCCTCCAGCAGGCGTACCGCCAGACCCGCCTGCTGCGCGGCGCGCAGCGTCAGCTCGCGCGCCGCCTGGTCGAACGACGCCGGGACCGTCAGCACGACCTGCTGATCGCGGAGTGGTGCGTCGGCAAAGGCTGCGTCCCAAGCGTGCCGCACGTGCGACAGCACGCGCGCGGCGGCGTCCACCGGCGAGACGCGCGGCACGTCGGACGCCTCCTGGCCCCAGGGCAGTATGTCGGCGGTGCGGTCGACGGCGCCGTGGCAGAGCCAGCTCTTCGACGAGCTGACGACCCGCCCGGGGACCTCCTGTCCGCGGCGCCGCGCCAGCTCGCCGATCACCCAGGGCGCATCGCCCCAGGGATCGGCGACCTGTTCGCCCGGCGCCGGTGCGTACAGGAACGAAGGCAGCAGCTCATGCGCTTCAACCTCTCCGCCGGTCACCAACTCCGGAACGGCGAAGATGCGCGGGCTGGACGGCTTCCCGGCCTCGGTCCACGCGACGACGGTGTGCGTGGTGCCGAGATCGATGCCGACGATGTACCGGATCGCCACGCTCGGGGTTATAGCGCGTGTTTTTCGCGGCAACGGCGCATCTGGTGCATGCTCCGGTCTCATGACGCCCCGAGGCCGGACCTGCGCCGTCGCGCCGCTGCTGCTCGCGCTCTGTGCCTGCAACACCGAGCCCCACCCGGCGCCCGCACCGGCCGCCCCGGTGGAGGCCGCTCGTCCAGCCAGCTCGGCTCCGGCGCTTCCTCCCGGGGCCAGCGTGATCCCGGCGGAGGTGGTGGAAGCGCCGCCGCTCGAGGCGGGACCCGCCGATGCAGGGAGCCAAGCGGCAGATGCGGGCGCGAAAGCGGGACCGCCCTCCGAGCCTGCGCTCCGGGGACCCGACGGCGGGGTGCTGCCCCAGACGCGCGACACGCCCTCCGTCGACTCGCCGTTGTTCCGCTACCACGTGGGGCTGCTCTTCAAGGCCATCCAGAAGGACGACCCTGGCCTGGGCATGCCGTTCTTCTTCCCCGTCCTCGCCTACCAGCAGGTCAAGGCCATCCAGAAGCCCGAACGGGACTGGAAGCACCGCCTGGTGGCCGCTTATGAGCAGACCGTCCACCGCTACCACCGCCAGCTGGGCGAGCATCCCGAGCAGGCCACCCTGCTCGGCCTCGACGTGCCGACCCAGCGCGCCCGCTGGATGAAGCCCGGCGACGAGGGCAACAAGCTCGGCTACTACCGGGTGCTCGACTCGAGGCTTCGCTACCGGACCGCCGACGGCAAGGAGCGCAGCTTTGGCGTGACGTCGCTCATTTCATGGCGCGGCGAGTGGTACCTGGTGCACCTGCACGGCTTCAAATAGGCGTTTTCAGCCGACCGCGCCGCGCACGGCAGTCAGCACGGCCTGCGCAGCTCGCTGCGTTCGAGTGCGGGGCTGCCGTCGCACGGCGCTGCCTCCACATGGCGCACGCACCCGTTGCGCAAAGCCCTGCGCATCCGACGAGTCCGACAAGTGTTGATCCCCATCAATTCCGCAAATTCGTGCAGTGCTTGCGCGCGCTGCGTCAATGGCTCGCACGCGCTGCGCGAATGCTGCCCCACCAGCCATGGAAATTGCGCGCAAGTCTTTCGGCACCGGATTTGCTTCTCGCCGAGCGGCGGACGTTTTTTGCGTCCAACGAACGCTCGGCTTGGAAGGAAGACAAAATCATGGGCAACAAAGAATCACGCGTTGCGTGGCTCCTTGCGGTCGCGACGCTGACGTTCGGCACACTGCTCGGCTGCAGTGGTCCGAAAGGCGACCCAGGCAGGAACGCCACGGCGCCTGACGGCGGCGGCTGCAGCGTCGCCGACAACGGCGACGGCACGTCGACCGTGAGCTGTGCCGACGGTACGTCGGTCACGATCTCGAACGGCCAGTCCGGCGAAGCCGGCAAGACTGGCACGAACTGCACCGCGACCCAGTTCGACGGTGGCATCACCCTCACCTGTGGCGACGCCAGCACCACGATCTACAACAACGCGGGACAACCCGGTCAGCCGGGGCTGAACGCCGGCCAGACTCCGGGGCTCACGGTCACCGCGAGCGCGTCGGCTCCTGCGAACGGCAAGTTCTACGCGCAGGGCGAAAAGATCGTCTACACGGCCACGCTGACGACCGCCGCGGGCGCGCCGGTCAGCCTCGGCTACTTCTCGACGGCTGCCCTGTACATGAACGGCCCCCGCGATGTCCTCAAGGACAAGACCGCGGTCAAGCTGCTGGGCTGCTCGACGGACCGCAGCGCCCACCCCCACCACTACCTCGACCTCGCGGCCAGTCCGGCCCCTGCGGGCCTCGTGGTCAGCGGCAACAAGGTCACGTTCACAACTGCGGCGATCACCGACGAGGACCCGGGCACGTACACGTTCGGCCTGCGTCTGGTGCCGAAGGATTTCCCCTTCGACGCCACGTTCGATCTCACCGACGTGCAGATCAAGACCGAAACGGCCGAACCGCTCATCGTGGGCGTTGACAAGGCCGATGGAACCGGAAGCTGCGCCGACTGCCATCTGGGCGCGGCCAACGGCAAGGAGTACATGCACCACATCGACCCGGGTTACAGCCCGACGGGCAGCCCGGACCTCGACTCGGTGCCGACGCGCACCTGCCTGATGTGCCACAACGAGGACGGCTACGCGGCCATCCAGGTCTGCGCCGACGGCACCAAGGCGTCCGGCGGCAAGTGCGCCGACAGCAGCACGCCGACGTACATGCCGGACCCGATCGTGCGCCGCGTTCACGGCGTGCACATGGGCGAAAACCTGCTCTCGGCCCTGGACACCGGTGCCACCGGCGACTTCGAAGCCTACGCGGGCCTCGCGTTCCCGGCGGACATCAAGAACTGCCAGAAGTGCCACAACAACACGGACCCGGGCGGAGACACCTGGAAGACGAAGCTCAGCCGTGAAGCGTGCGGCGCGTGCCACGACAACATCGACTGGGCGACCGGCAACATGGTTCCGCCCCGCCCGACCAGCGTCAAGTGCACGCAGGACAGCGATTGCAACTCGCTCAACTCGTACGAGAAGCCGACGTGTAACACGACCACCGGCTACTGCGAGTACACCAAGCACGGCGGCGGGCCGCAGACCGATGATGCGCAATGCAGCACCGTCTGCCACAAGGCAAACGGACTCGCGCCGAGCGTCGAGGAGGCGCACAAGATCGCCCCGCTGGCGGTTGCGTACACCGTCGATATCAGCATGACGGCTCCGACCAATGGCACCGACTACGAGGGTAGTGAAGCGCCGAAGGTGACCATCACGCTCAAGGACGCGACGTCGGGTGCGACCGTCGATCCGACGGCGAATATGCCCAAGGCTGCACAGTTCTTCGTGTCCGGTCCGCGCGAGGACACCATGCCCGTGCTCACCACGGCTGCGGCCAATATCGATCCGACGCAGCACTACATCTACAACGACCTCACGGCCTCGGGCGATACGAACCTGACGGTCACCTCGAGCGGGTTCGAGTACCAGCTCGCCTCCGTATCCGGTCTGAAGCCTGGCACTTACACGGTGTTCGCTCGGTTCCAGAAGGCCAGCGAAGCGCGCAGCTTCGCAGTCCTGAACTTCCAGGTCGGAACGGCCACGGAAGAACCGATGATCGCCACCAACTGCACGAGCTGCCACGAAGACACGCGCATGCATGGGTACGCTCCGTTCAACCCGGACATCTGCAAGAACTGCCACGACTACCAGGCGCAGGGCACTCCGCCCGACCTGGGCTGGACCACCGGCAACCGCAACGGGTTCGGCACCACGCCGCTCAGCCGTCGCGTCCACGGCGTGCACTTCGGGAAGTATCTGAGCAACCCGACGCAGAACACGAGCGGCATCGAGGACATCGTGTTCCCGCAGGATGTACGCAACTGCACCAAGTGCCACGCCACCAGCGACGACTGGAAGACCGAGCCTTCCAGGCTCGCCTGCCTGGCGTGCCACGACAGCGATGCGGATCAGGCCCACGGTACGCTCATGACCGTGGACCCGACGCCGGGCCAACCGTACAGCGGCGACGAGGTTGAATCCTGCAAGTCGTGCCACGGTCCGGGCGCCGAATTCAGCGTGGAGAACGTCCACAACATCAGTGATCCGTACGCCCCTCCGTACCCGAGGTAGCTCCTTTCCTCGGTACGACACTCCGCGGGGAGAGCCAGGACGGCCCTCGTTGCTCCCCGCGGACGGGCCAAAGGCCCCGACGACGCCGCGCTACTTCCGGGTAGCGCGGCGTCGCTGTTTTGCGGCTTCCCCTCGGCACGCTCCGTGCTAGTCCACGCGCAGCAAAAGGAGTCCTCCCATGCGTTTTTTCCGCCCCGCCGCCCTGGCCGTTGCTTTCGTTGCGTCCGGCGTGCTTGCCGCCTGCGTGAGCAAGAAGGACAAGACCAGCCCGGCGCCGCCCGCTTCTGCCAGCGCCGCAGCGGCGGATCCAGTCGCTGCCTTCCTGGCGGACAAGTCGCAGCCGCTCACCCCGGAGATCGAGGAGAAGCTGCTGCTCGCGCTGAAGAGCTGCAAGGTCGATGACAACGGGATCCAGCCTCGCTGTCCGGAGTACAGGAACTTCAACCAGGCCCGCGTCCGCAAATGGAAGGCGGCCGATCCGGCGGCCGAGGGGGCCGCGATCGGCCTGAAGCACCTCGGCGACGAGAGCCCTGCCGTGCGCCTGATGTCCGCACGCATGATGGGTGCCAAGACCGGGAGCAGTCCGGCGACGCGCAAAGCCCTGCTGGCGGCGGCCGACAAGGAGAAGGTCGCCGGGGTCCTCGTGTCCATGCTGCGCGCGCTCGGGCCTCACCAGCAGGGCGATGCCGGGATCGGCAAGCTACTGATGAAGTCGGCCGACAGCCCGTCGCAGAGGGTGCGTATGGAAGCCATGGGCTGGCTGCTCACTCCCGCCGGCGCGGCCATCGACGGCAGCTTCAAGAAGATCAGCGACGCGCTGGCCAAGGACCCTTCCGCGCAGGTCCGCACCTACCTGTGCAGCCGGCTGTACGGCTCCGGCAACGCGGACGCGATCCCGCTTCTGCAGAAGTACCTGCTCGCCAAGGACACGCCGCCCCAGATGATGGGTGGCTGCTTCCAGGGGCTCGTGGGCGCGTGGACCGGTTACCCGCGGCCGAAGAAGCCTTCAAAGGAGGCGTACGAGCTCACGCTGAAGGTCCTGAAGGCGACGCCCCGCACCGAGCAGCGGCCGCCATGGACCGGTATCTCCAGCTTGCGCGCGGCCCGCACGGACATCAGGCCCGGCGACGCCGGGGGCAAGAAGTGGCTCGACAACGTCAAGGGTTGGTACAAGCAGCAGGATCTACTGGCAGCGCTGGAGTCCGTCGCCGGTGATCTGGACGCGAACTGGCTGGCGCGTTCCAGCGCGCTCGACGTGATGCGCCAGCTGGGCGCTCCCAAGGCAGACTACAAGCGCGTGCTCGCGCACTACGCGAAGGCAACAGGTCGCGACCTCAGCGTGAAGAACCGCATCCAGGCGCTCATCGACCAGAAGCCTTCGACGGCCATGGCGTCTGGGGCGCTCCATCGCCCCAGGCAGGCGTCGGATGTTGCCGGCAAGCCGCGGCTTCCCGCGGCGCCCAGCATGCCCGGCAAGCCGGCCAAGTAGAGCAGGCGCACGGATTGGAGGAGAAGCCGGACCGGCCTACGCGCGCACCGACAGCTCGATCTTCCAGCGCTCGTCGTCTTCGAGCGGATCGATCGGTACGGCTTCGAGCAACAGCGTCCCCACCGGGGTCACCTTCGCGTCGAGCTTCACCGGTACGATGTCGCCTTCGCGGCGACCCTCTGCCGGCAGCGTGATCTCGATCGGCGAGAGCTCTTCCAGCTCGCCGGGTGCCCAGCGTTCGAGCTCGGTGCCCGCCTTGTCGTCACGCCGCACGCTCGAGCCGAAGAAGCGAAAGCTCACCGGCTCGCCGACGACAACACCGAGCTCGTGCTCCGGCAGCTCGACCTCGCTGCCCTCCTCCAGCCCGAACGGCGCGACGCACAGCGCGTTGATGGGCGGCTCGATGCCCGGCACTGCCGGCATCGGGCTCTCGATGCCGACGTAGTACGCGCGCGCCGTGCCGCCACGGATGCGCAGGCCGCGCCCGCGGCGCACCAACGCGTAGTACGCCGCGCCGCGTGCCACGGCCAGGTCCGGATCTTCGCCCGGCAGCACGCGAGCCGGCGCCGCGCCGTCGGCTTCGAGCCAGGCATTCAACGTGGAGATGACGCGCTCGCGCAGCGTGGGCGCCTTGACGACTCCGCCGTTGAACAGCACCCACGTCGGATGCAGGAGCGAGCCGCCCTGCGCGCGGGCTCCCGGGAGCTTGTCCGTTGCACCCGCCTGGCGCGT
Organism: uncultured delta proteobacterium; assembly: GCA_963826085.1. GTDB lineage: Bacteria > Myxococcota_A > Polyangia > Polyangiales > Polyangiaceae > CAWDXG01. The sequence goes on from CAWGVN010000001.1 coordinate 3,605,571, forward strand.
CAGGAAGTCCGCCAGGTGTCGTGTGACGCCGGGGTCGGCCGCGTAGGGCAGTCCGAGCTGCGTGAGCGCCGTACGCGCGCGGCGCGCTGGCTTGGCGCTGGCTTCCACGACCGGGAAGAAGCCTTCCACGATGATGCGCTCCACCTCCTCGCGGGTGAGCTCGCTCCTGATGGACCCACCGAGCAGCCGCGAGCCGCGGCTCGGCAGTACGACGGGCACGGCCGTCGTCCCGGGATCTCCGAGCAGCTTTTCCTTCGCGGCGCGGCAGGCGTGGGCCAGCGCACCGAGCTGCCAGCGGTCGAGCTCGGTGCCGGCCTCGGCGAGCTTCTGCTTCACGGCGTGGGCCAGCGCGAGGTCCATGTTGTCGCCGCCGAGCAGGATGTGATCGCCGACGGCGATGCGATGGAGCTCCAGTGAACCTTCGCTCTCCACGCCGGCGATGGCCGAGAAATCCGTCGTGCCGCCGCCGATGTCCACGACCAGCACGACGTCGCCGGGCGAGAGCTTCGAGCGCCAGCTCTCGCCTGCGCTCTCGATCCAGGCGTAAAGCGCCGCCTGCGGCTCTTCCAGCAGGGTGACGTTCTCGAAGCCGGCGGCGTACGCAGCCTCCACCGTCAGGTCGCGCGCCGCGGCGTCGAATGACGCCGGCACGGTGAGCACGACTTCCTGCTCGGGCAGTGGCGCTTCGGCTCCGCGCTCGTGCTGCCAGGCTTCCGCCAGATGATCGAGGTAGCGCCACGAGGCCTCGACCGGCGAGATCTTCTCGAACGTCCGCGGGCGCAGCGACGGGGAGCACTGCCGTGCGGCGATCGATGCCCGTGTGCGACAGCCAGCTCTTGGCGCTCGACACCAGCCGCGCCGGCGACTCCACGCCGCGTGAACGCGCGAACTCGCCCACTGCGAACGTGCGGTGCTCGTCCCACGGCAGCGCCAGCGCGCCCTCGCTCTCGTGCGCGAAGTAGACGAACGACGGCAGAAGCGCGCGCGCTTCCACCGAGCTCCGCGCCACGAGCTGTGGCACGGCGAACACCTCCGGGCGTCCCTCTTCGCTCGTGAGCTCGACGGTCGCAAGCGCCGAGTGCGTGGTGCCGAGGTCGATGCCGACGGCGAAGCGAACCTCGCTCACAGCTCGACCTCCGCCGGAGCCAGCACCGTCGCGTCGTAGTCGCCCACCAGCTCGGGCAGCTCGATGGACGCCGCGCGCCAGCCGCGATGGCGGAGCACACCGGAAAAGGGCGGCTTGCCCGTGACGTTACCGGTCAGCTTGATTGCCGCGGCGTCAAAGCCCGCTTCCAGCTTCACGCGCGCGCCCTCGCTTTCGGAACGCAGAGGCTCGACTTTCGCGTGCGCCGAGAGCGCTTTCGCGCAGCCGTCGTGCACCACGCGCGCCGCCGCGCCGATGTCCGCGTCGCTGAAGTCCGCGATGTCCTGCTGCAGGAAGTCCACCAGCCGGCCCTCGCGCTGCAGCAGCGACAGCAGCTGCAACGCCGGCTCCAGGTTCCGCTCCTCCTGGGCAGGCGGCGGCTCGGGCTCCGGTTCCGGCGCCGGCGGCAGCTCGGGTGCTCCGCTCTTGAGCTTCTGCACGCGCGCCGCGAAGGCGCCGTCGAAGAGCACCGCAAAGAACGCCGCAAAGGCCAGGAAAAATCGCGTCCCGAAGGGCAGGGTCTCGTCCGTCACGCCGCGCAGTGTAGGCACGCCTGGCGCCCAGCCAAGCCCCATCCATTCCGGAGGACAGCTGACGCCTTGTTCGCCCCCGCCAGGCGGCCTACATCGCTCGCATGCCCACTTCGCTAGGTCACGCCATCGAGCTGCTCGAGTCGATCGCGCCGCCCGCGTTCGCGGAGGATTGGGACAATGTGGGGCTCCTGCTCGAACCCGTGTCCGCGGCCGATCCGGCTTCGCGGCGCGCCGCGCCGGTGAGCCGCGCCCTGTTGACGATCGACCTCACGGAAGCAGTGATGCAAGAGGCGCTCGACGAGCGCGCCGAGCTCGTCGTCGCGTACCATCCGCCGATCTTCCGTGGGCTCAAGCGCCTGACGGCGGACTCGCCCGGAAACCGCGTGCTGCTCACGGCGGTGCGCGCGGGCATCGCCATCTACTCGCCGCACACCGCGCTGGACGCCGCGCCGGGCGGCGTGAACGATTGGCTCGCGGAGGCGCTGGGTGAAGGCGAGAGCGCGCCCATCGAGCAGTCGTTCGAGGGCGATGAATTCAAGCTTGTCGTGTTCGTGCCCGAGGCGAACGCCAGCGAGCTGCGCGACGCGCTCGCGGAAGCCGGCGCCGGCTGGATCGGCAACTACTCACACTGCTCGTACAACCTGAGCGGCCAGGGGACGTTCCTCGGCCACGAGGGCACGAACCCCGCGGTCGGGCAGAGCGGAAAGCTCGAGACCGTCGACGAGGTGCGCATGGAGATGGTGTGCGGCCGCCAAAGCCTTCCGCGCGCCGCCGAGGTCATCCGTCGCGTGCATCCGTACGAAGAGCCGGCGTGGGACATGTACGCCCTCTCGCGGAAGCCGCGCCCCGGCTCCGGCATGGGGCGTCTCGTCACGCTGCGCAAGCCGGCAAAGCTCGATGCGCTCGTCGCGCGCATCAAGGCGCACCTCGGCCTCGCGCACGTGCGTGTTGCTGCCGCACCGGCACATCAGGGCGGCGCGCCCATCGCGAGAGCCGCCGTATGCGCGGGCGCGGGCGGCTCGCTGTTCGAGAAGCTCCGCGGCCCGGAATTGCTGCTCACGGGCGAGATGCGCCACCACGACGTGCTTGCCCGCGTCGCCAGCGGTACCAGCGTCGTGCTCTGCGATCACACGAACACCGAGCGCGGCTATCTGCCGACATTGGCGGCGCGTCTCGAAAAACTCTCCGCCGGACAGCTCACCACGGTCGTTTCCAGCCGTGATCGGGATCCGCTCGAAATCGTGTAGAAGCAGAGCGCAAGCGAAGCGGAACCATGTCGCGCACCGAAACGGCACCGTCCCCGATCGCAGCAACGCTCGGCTGGGTACACCTGCTCTACCTCGGTGCACTGCCCAGCTTCGCGACCTTTGGCGTGACCTATGGCCACGGATTCCCGAGGCTGCCGATGGCCGGCGCCGACAGCCTAGGTGTGATTGCCGTTGCCGGCTTCTTCATCATCTGCGCACTGCTCGCCGTGCTCATCAGCCAGACGCGCCTGCCGTCGTCGGTGTGGCAGGCGGTGCTGGTGCTCGTCGACGGGCCCCTCGTGGCGCTCCTCTCGATGCGTTCCGACCCGAGTGTTTTCGACTACGCGACGTGCGCCTTCGTGGTCGATGGCGTCGGGATCAGCATCGCGTTCGCCGCGCTAGCGTCGACGACGCCCACGCTCAGGGGACTCAAGCGCGTGCCCTATATCGTGGTCACGCTCGGTATTCTCGCCTGCTTCATGCTCCTGTTCTGGCCGTCCGTGTCGCATGACCTCGTCACGATAGCGTCGCTCGGTGGCGGAATCGTCTGGACGGCGATCGTCGACTACCGCCTGCTCCCCGGCAAGGCCGTTCCGAGGAGCTCCCGCGTTACGACGGCGTACATTTTCGGGTTCCTGTTCCTGTGGCTCGCCGCCTATATCACCGGGAATGCGCTGCATTCGCATCGTCCCGCGCTGGCGATCGGCTCTCATGAAACGATGAAGCTGGGCGCATAGGGTTTGTGGCCGCTGGTGTAGTCGGCCCGCTGGTAGCAGTTGTCCTCGAGCATCTCCTTGGGGTGGCTGCGCTCCGCCTCGAACATCGCCGGCCATGCGTCGTCGTACGGGACGACGTAGATGCGCATCTCTTTCGTCACGGCTTGCAGACGCCGTAGGTGTCGTTGCCGACGTCCACGCAGTCACTGACGGCGCCGCAGTAGCTCGTGCCAAGCGGACAGATATTCGTGCAGATGTGCTCGTAGCACTGGAACAGGATGTCGCAGTCTCGATCCGTGACGCAGTAGTCGTCCAGGTTGCCGCAGGTGTCGCAGGTCTCGCAGCGGCCCGAGTTGTGGTCGTAGATGCGGCACACTTCGAGGTTGCTGCAGCCAATGTTCGTTCCGTAGTGCGTGCAGAGCGTTCCGTTGGGATCCGGCAGCACGAGCCCCGGGTCCATTCCGGTTGTTCCGCTGCTCCCGCCGGTGCCGTTGCCGCTCGAACCACCGCTCCCGCCGGTGCCGGTGCTTCCGCTGGAGCCACCGCCACTGGAGCCGCTGGAGCCGGCGGTGCCGCTCGCGCCGCCACTGGACGCCCCGCTGTTTCCGCCCGGGCCCTGTGCGCCCGCGCTGCCGCCGATGGGTGGACCGTGTTTCTCGGGGTCGATCGTCTGCGCGCACGCCGACACGGCCAACCCGAAAGCCAGTAGAGCGACGACCCCGCGCATCGTGACTATTGCACCATGGATCCGGCTCCGGGGCGAGCCAGCCCCCGCTCAGTGCGGAACGATGCGCACGCTGAAGAGCGCAGCGCCGCCCAGCCAGTAGATGCGGTCGCCATCCGTGCCCGCGTGGAGCACCTTGCCCTGGAAGGCGAGCGGGTAGAGGTTCACCGCCGGGCCGCCCTGCAATGGGACTCGATACACGCCGTCGGGAGCCACGGTCAGCGCGAAGGGGGGCGCGATCACGACGGCGCAAGCGTGGGGAAACACGCCAAGACTGCGGGGGGCTCCCGGCGCGAGCGACCACAGACGGCCGTGCATGTCCGTCGCGAGCACCGCGTTACCCCGCGCCGCCAGTGCGCACGCGGAAAACGTCCGGTGGGCGAGACACTTCACGTCTTTGCCGCGCCAGGAAAGGCGGGCTACCCCGCAGTCCCGAGTGGCGGAGACCACGATGAATTGCGGCGTGACGACGAGCTGGCTGCTCAAGGGACCCACCACTCCGTCGAAGAGCGGCGAGGCGGATTTGTCACCGGTCCGGAACGTCATCAAGCGCGTCCCGCTCACGAACACAACCCGACCATCGGCTGCGCGCATCGCCCCGAACGTCGGACGCTTCGAAGGACTGCCAGTTCGTGTCGCCGGATGGGTTGAACTTTCCGGACATGATGGAGTCACCGTCGAACCAGTGAACCAGGGCGCCGTCCACGGCGACGCGCTTGCCCGGATCCGGGTTCAACGAAAAGCCGGTGTCGACTTCGTGCGAGAACGGTTCGCAGTTGACGCCTTGCTTGTTCGTGTAGCAGAACCTGTCGTTCGCGAAGTCGGCGTCGGTCGGTGTCCGCCAGAGGTCGCGTTCGGCGAAGCCCTTGGCCTTTTCGGCGCGCGCGGCGATCCACGTGCGGACGAGGTGGTAGTCGGCCCAGATCTCGACGGCGCTGACCGCGAATGCGATGAGGAACAGACGGTGCGCCGCATAGCGTGCTTGTATCCGCCTTCTGTGCGGGCTCATGAGCTCCAGCTCGAGGTCGCCGTTCGGCGAGACCGCGCTCTTGCCGCCGCTCATCGCGCGCAGCCCAGCCATCACCAGGAACGGCGCGCCCAGCGCGGCACCCAGCACGGGAAGGTGCAGCGTGGCGTTGAGCACCACGACGCCCAGCACCATCGACACGACCGCGGCAAGCAGGTAGACCTTGTGCTGCGTGTAGTCGTTGCGGTTGACGCGCGTCTTGAAGTCTTCGAAGTCCGCGGGCGCCGGCATCCCGCGGGCAGTCTACCGCCAATGCCATTGCGGCGCGATCAGGCGGCTCGATGCCTATGCGCAGCTCGCGTCACGCCGCGGCGCGCGGTCCAGCGCAGCTCACTCCCGCGCCCGGCCGAAGATCTTCGACCCGGGCGGCACCGACTTGACGAGCCACACATTGCCGCCGATGACCGAGCCTTCGCCGATCACCGTATCGCCGCCCAGGATCGTGGCGCCGGAGTAGATCGTCACGTTGTCTTCAAGCGTGGGGTGGCGCTTCTTGCCGTTCGGGTGGTCGTGGCGATCGGAGCGCCTCACGCTGAGCGCGCCGAGCGTCACGCCCTGGTAGATCTTCACGTTGTCGCCGATGACCGTCGTCTCGCCGACGACGGTGCCGGTGCCGTGGTCGATGAAGAAGCGCTCGCCGATCTGCGCGCCGGGGTGGATGTCGATGCCGGTATGGCTATGCGCGTACTCGCTGATGATGCGCGGGATCATCGGCACGCCTGCCACGTGCAGCACGTGCGCGACGCGATGGGCGGTGATGGCGCCCAGGGTCGGATAGCTGAAGATGATCTCTTCCAGGCTTTTCGCCGCGGGGTCGCCGTCGTAGGTCGCCAGTGCGTCGGTGTTGAGCGTGCGGCGCACGGCGGGCAGCGCGTGGAAAAGCCTGAGCACGACCTCCGAGCTCCAGCCCGGAGGCCGCGGCGTTTCGGCGCGCCCGACGCTTTCCTCGTAGGTGACCGCGCGGTTGATCTGTTCGACGAGCAGCTCGTACGCCGGGTAGAGCTGTTCGCTGACGCTGTGGCGGAGATTGTCGCGGTTCAGCCCGCGGGTGGCGTAGAAGCCCATGAACAGGACGGGCGTGATGTGCCGATAGGCGTCGATCACTGCGCGCTTGCTGGGCAGCGCGGCGCTCTCGAGGTTGTTGATCTCCTCCGGTCCGTCGTAGCTCGCGACCACCTCGTCGATCGCGAGCTCGAGGTCGCGGGTCCGGTCCTGGTCTGCCATGAAAGTCGGTCCTTGAAGCGGCCGGGGCGGGCGGGGCGCCGGAGAGGCGCCAGTTGTCTGGGGATCTAGGGCATAGCGGGGCATTCGGCCAGCACTCGGCCGCTTGCGCGCCGGTCCGCGCGTGAGCAGACTCGACGCCGATGGCGGAGGAGCAGTCGAAAGGCCCCGGAGAATCCGGAGAACCAGCGGAATCCCAGCCGGAAGGCGCCGGCAGCGGCGAAGGCGCAGCCGAGCCAGGCGAGGCCCGGAGCGCATCGGCCGACCTCGCCGACGGCCTGGAGCTGATGCTTCGCGCCGCCCGCAAGGCGATGCGCGGCATCGACCCGGGCCGCATCGAGGAGCTGGGGCGCCGCGCTGTTTCCAGTGTCGAGAACCTCGACCGCCGCAAGGTCGGCGAGATCGGGCGCAAGGCCGCGCGGAACCTTGACCCCCGCCGCATCGAGGAGATCGCCGAGGAGGCCGGCCGCGAGCTGCTCGGCGTCGTGGAGCGCGTGGCCAATCGCGTGGAGAGCGCCGTGGGCGGTGGGCAGCGCGCCGGCCGTCCCGCAGCCGAGCAGAAGCCCGCCCCGGCGCAGGCTCCGCAACAGGACGAGGCCGGGGCTGACGCACCGCGTCCGCGTGTCCGCGTGGACGAAAGCGAGAAGTAGGCAAGCCCACGCAAACGGTGTGCTCCGGCCCATCCGGTCACGGAATTCACCATGTTCTTCGCTGGCCTGCGCCGCTAGCATCGAACGATGCGGGTATCCTGGGTCTGGGCTGGTCTGATCGTTCTCGCGTGCTCGTCGTCCACCACCAACAAGGTCGAGCCGTGCGGCAAGGGCGAGATCCAGGCCTGCACGCTGCTTGACGGTTGCGTCGGCACGAAGTTGTGCGGGGCCGACGGCACGTTTGGTCCATGCAGCTGCGGCGCGGGCGCTACCGGTGGAAGCGCCGGAACCGGGGGTGCCGACGCGTCGGCCGGGGCGGGCGGAGGCACCGATGCATCGGCGGGGAGCGGCGGCGTGGACGCGAGCGCCGGTGCCGGGGGCGGAGGCGGTGGCGGCGCCGGGACGAGTGGAACGGGCGGCAGCGCCGGGTCGAGTGGAACGGGCGGCAGCGCCGGGTCGAGCGGAACGGGCGGCGCCGGGGGTACGGCCGGCACGAGCGGCAGCGGCGGCACGAGCGGCAGCGGCGGCACGAGCGGCAGCGGCGGCACGAGCGGCAGCGGCGGCACGAGCGGCAGCGGCGGCACGAGCGGCAGCGGCGGCACGAGCGGCAGCGGCGGCAGCGCGGGCTCGGATGCAGGCATTTCCGCCACGCTCGTCGCGTGGTGGAAGTTCGACGACACCGGTACGGTTGCGACCGACTCCAGCGGCAACGGTAACAATGGCGCGCTGCACGGAGGCACGTGGGTCAGCGGGCAGAAGGGCGGCGCGCTGCGCCTCTCCTCCGGCGACTACGTCGACGTGGGCGACCGGCTGAACGGGCTCAACCTCCCGTTCAGCGTGACGGTCTGGTTGAACCCCACCGTCGGCGGGCCCGCGATAGTAGTGCGGTCGGACGTGAACCCGGGCGGTCTGCAAGCGGGATGGGAGATCGCCACGCCCTCCGCAGGCGGCACCTTCCAGTTCCTTTACTTCGACGGAACCGGAGGCAGCGCTCGGGGCGCGGGCGCAGGCTTCGGCCTGAAAGTCGGCAGCTGGCACCACTACGCTGTCGTTGTCGAGGGACCCACGACGATGACGTTCTATCGCGACGGGACCGCGTACGGCTCCACCTATTTTGGTGCCGGCGGGGCGATGGTGACCGACTCGAACCCCTTCTACATCGGGTCCAACACCAACTCGTTGTACGACGGCGACCTCGACGACCTGCGCGTCTATCAGGGCGCGCTCACGGCCGCCAACGTCGCGGCGATCATGAACCAGTGACTCGCTAGCCCTTGCGCGGCGGAGCCGCAGCGGGCTTGACGGCGTCGGCGAGCCCCTTCTTCACGTCCGGCATCGTGAGCGGATCCTTCATGGCCTGTTCCACGACGTCCTTGCCGTTGCTGCCGCCCACGCGCACCAACGCCTTTCCGGCCGCGACGACTGCTTTGACAAGCGGCTCCTGGTCGGCCGTGGCGCGATACAACGAGAAGAACGTCTTGATCGGTTCGTATTGATCCGGCGTGGCGAGCGTTTCCAGCGCGGCGGCTGCGTGCTCGATGTCCTCGGGGGTGTCCGCGGGATCGTTCAGGTGCTCGGCCAGGAGCGGCGCCGCTTCCTTGACGCCCATCGCGCCGAGCGCGTCGGCGAGCGGCGCGACCGGCGGCGGTCGCAGCACGTCCGACAGGTAGTCGTAGTGCCGCTTGAGCGCGGCCAGCATGTACTCCTTGCCGTTCCGGCGCTGGGCCAGCAGCTTCTTTGCGTCGGTGATCAGCGACGGCGGCGTGCGCGTGTTCTCCGCCAGATCGATCAGCACCTTGGTGACGATGGGGTCCTTGATCTTGCCGAGGTGGTCGAGAAGGTAGCGCTGGATCGCCACCATCTCGGCGCCAGGGAGCTCCACGGCCTGTGCGATCTGATCGCCGAGAGTCGGCAGCGCCTTGCCTCCGCTCACTTGATAGTCGCCGGCCTGGACCACGCAGGATTCGAGCGGCGCGCCCAGCGAGACCTTGCCCGCGTCGCTGCCGTCCGCGCCCATGCGCCAGACGTTCCCCTTCTCGTCACAGACCGCAAAGCCCGACTCCGCCGCGGCGCCGCCCAGCGCGCTGTCCGGCAGCGCGCGGACCCAGTGCACCGAGCCGTCGTTCGCGTCCAGGCCGATCACGATGCGGAAGTAGGTCGCTGCATACCGATCCGCAGCGAGCTTTGGCTTTCCGCTGCTGCCCGTGGGACGCGCATACAGCCTGATACGGTCGTGCGCGCCGGACGTGGGCTCGTCCACGACGGAGCCGTCGGAGTACCACTCGGGGCCGCCGGGCAGCTTGGTCTCCGGGAGCTCCGCGCGATCGGCCTGATGGACCGTTGCCTTGTCGATGCGATTGTCGAACCGCACCAGCACGCGCTGGCCGAAGTACAGCTGTCCGCCGATGCCCATCGCCCGGCTCACCTGGTCGCGCATCAAGAGCCGTCCGGCTTCCTTCCCCGACGCCAGATCGATAGCCGACACGTACTGATCGCCCCACGGCAGAAACGCGATCCCGCCGATCGCGGCGGGCGTACCGACCACCGGCTTGGGCTGCAGGCGCCGCACCGCGTGGCCGCTGCGGTCCACGGCGAGCACGATGCCGCCAGGGCTTCGCTGGCCCCCGAGGCTGACGACCGTGATCTTGCCGTCGTCGCCCGCGCCGACCAACGACTTGCCCTCGTCCGGCAGCGACCAGAGCTGGCTTCCGCTCTTGGCGTCGAGCGCGAAGACCTTGCCGCCGCCCGTGGCGACCACGACCTGTCCGGCGATCGCGGGGCGCGCGTCGAGCGGCGTCTTGTGCTCCCAACGGCCCGACCCGTCGAGCCCGATCGCCACCAGGCCGCTCTTCGTGACGCCGACTGCGACCGCGGCGCCGGCGGGGAGCTTGGCGGTGGCGAGCCGTTGCTGGACCTGGGCGATCGAACGCCCGTCGTCGTTCTGCCAGTCCGTGGAGAATGCGGCTCCCAGATCGTGGGAGGCGCCCCCGCAGCCGGCGGCCAAGGCAAACAGCGGCAGCGTGAGGAGCCAGCGCATCAGCTCGCCCCCCCGGTGGCCTTCACTGCCGCGTCGATGGCCTGCTTGACCTTCTTGCTCCAGCCTTTCGGCCATCGTCCGGCCACGTCGGCCAGGTACTTGCCCGCCTCGGCCGTGCCGAGCTCGCGCAGGCGGCCCACGATGCGGATCTTCTCGTCGTCCGGGATCTCCTTGGCGGGGCGGAACAGGATCTGGTCGAAACCGCTGACCATGACGTCGAACGGCTGCTGGCCGAGGCGCGTCGAGAACTTCTCGCAGTCTTTCGTTGCGCAGAGCTGCCCGATCGCCGCGGCGGCTTCGCCGACGTGGTGATCGAGCGCGATGAACAGATCGGGCAGCGCCTGTTTTGCACCGAGCGAGCCGAGCCCGCTGGCGGCGATGCCGCGCACCATCGCGTCGCGGCTGTGCAACGCTTGGCGAAGTGCCCGCACCGCTACCGGGCCTTTCGTCTTGATCAGCGCGTTGACGGCGGCGTGGCGGATCTTCGAGCGCCGGTGCCGCACGTACGGCGCGATCGCGGCGCTCGACGACTCCTGCTTCAGGCTGCCTGCCACCTCGAGCGCGCGCACGCACGCCTTGCGACGGACGCCCCGCGCGAGCAGCGCCTCCACCAGTGGCGCGGCCTTGGGGTCGCCGGACTTCTCGATGGTATCGAGCGCGGCCTGGATGCGTGCTTCGTCCCCGCTTTCGAGCTCGGTCTTGAGCTTCGCGAGATCGAGCGTGGCCTTCTTGCTCTCTGCGGGGCGAGCCTGGGCCTGTGCGGAAGGAAGCGGATAGGCGAGCAGCGTTGCGGTGCCGACCGCCAGCACAGCGAGTAGTCTGGAGCGGACCATGACGGCTCGATACCCTGCACTGCCCGCCCCCGCAAGCAGCGGCGCCAAACCGCGATCCGCCTTCTTTCCCGGGGCAGCAAGCGCTACGCTTCGAGCATGAAGTGCTTCCGGCTTGCCGCCGCTTCCATTCTTGCTGCCTGGCTGGTCGGAGCCTGCTCCAACAGCACCGCCAAGAAGAAGCCCATCGGAAACGACGCGGCCATCGGAGACGGGTCGACCGAGGGTGGCAGCGGCGCGGGCGGAGCGGAAGCGGGACTCGACGCGATGCCCGATGTCAACGAGGCGGCTCCGGACGTGACGGCAGACGCCGTGCCCGACGTCAACGACGCCATGCCCGACGTCAACGACGCCGCGGCGGACGTGACGACCGATGCAAGCGATGCGGCGTTGTGCGGGGCGGGTACCGTGAACCTGGTGGCCGGCGGCTGCATCGCGTGTCCCGTCGATGGGGGCACGGCGGAAGCCGGCGCCGCGGACGCGGGCCTCGACGGCGGCGATCCGTACAGCCCGTACCTGACCTGTCCGATGCTCGCCGGCGCTACGACCAGCTACGACCCCAGCACGCACGTGCTGACCATCAAGGCCGACTATCCGCTCCAGCTCGACACGGTCGACTACAACATCGATCTGGTACTGATGAACCCTTCCACGGGTGGCAACACCTTCCCGACCATCACCGGCAGCCTGCCCCTCGTGGGCAACACGCTGACGCTGGATCTGTCGAGCGCGATCGGATCGGGGCTCACCCTCCTCGATTTCACCATTCAGGAGCTCGACGCTCACGATGCCTGCGGCCGCGTCAGCTCGTACGTCCACAGCGACTGCCAGAACCAGCCCCAGGAGATCACGTTCGGAAGCGACGGCGGCGTCTGGACCGCGGGCTGCGGTCCGAACTGCTAGGCTCGCTGCGCTATGAGCGCTGAACAGGGCAAGACCGCGCCGCTGCTGCCGGACATCCGCCTCGAGCTCGTCGAGGACATCTCGCCCCAAGCGCCGCCCGGCTTTCTCTCGCTGGTGCGCCGCCGCTACGTCGCGCACTACCCGGACGGCAGCGCCAGCAAGCCGTTCGTCTACGACGAGGTGGACCGCAAGGCCATCGATGCGGTCGTCATCGTCGCCCACTTCGCCAAGGAAGGCGCACGCCACGTCTACCTGCGGAGCGCGATGCGCCCGCCGGTGTTCAACCGGGACCCGGCACGCACGCCGCTCGACGAATTGAACACGGGCGGGCTGTGGGAAGTGCCGGCGGGGCTCGTCGAAGCCGACGAGCAGAGCGAAGCCGGCCTGCAGCGCTGCGCGGCGCGCGAACTTCACGAGGAGCTGGGCTTCGACGTGTCCGCCGACAGGCTGCGGGCGCTCGGACCGAGTACGTTCCCGTCGCCCGGCGTGATCGCCGAGCGTCACTTCTACTTCGAGGTCGAGGTGGAGCCGGCCGCACGCGCCGAGCCCCAGCTCGACGGCTCCGCGCTCGAGCACTTCGGCCGCGTGGTGTCGCTGCTGCTCGACGAGGCGCTGGGGCTCTGCGCGGCCGGCGCTATCGAAGACGGCAAGACGGAGCTCGCACTGCGCCGCTTGCGCGAGAGGTACCCATGAGCGTGCCGCGCGTCGTCGTCGTTGCCAAGCGCTCGGCCTACAGTCGCTTCATCGAGGAAGAGGGCGACCCGCGCGCCCGCGCGCTGGTGCGCCGCAAGGACCCCGCCGTCGCGCGCTGGGTGCAGGCGCACGAAGAGCACATGCGCACGCTCGAAGCGGTGGAACGCGTGCTTGATCGGCTCGGCGCGCGCGCGGTGGTCGTGCGCCACGCCCACGCCGCGTTCGACACCGCCGACGCCCAGCTCGTGATCGCCGTCGGCGGCGACGGTACGCTTCTGGCCGCGTCGCACAACGTTGGCTCGGTGCCCATCCTGGGTGTGAACAGCGCGCCCCGGCACAGCGTCGGTTTCTTCTGCGCCGCCACGCGCCAGGGACTCAAGACGATGCTCGAACAGGCCTTCGAGGGGCGTGCCAAGAGCATGCTGCTCACGCGCATGGCCGTGGCTGTCAACGGCCGCGTTCGTTCACGCCGCGTGCTCAACGAGGCCCTGTACTGCCACGCCTCGCCGGCCGCGACCTCGCGCTACATCCTGCGCCAGGGCCGCATCCGCGAGGAGCAGCGCTCGAGCGGCTTCTGGATTGGCCCGGCTGCGGGCTCCACCGCCGCGCAGCGCTCGGCGGGGGGTAGGGTGCTGCCGCTCGGCTCGAAGAAGCTGCAGCTCGTCGTGCGCGAGCCCTACGCGCCCTTCAACAAGCGCTATCGCCTGCTGCGCGTGTTGGTGGATCCGGGCTCACGCGTGGTCGTGCAGAGCCAGATGCAGGAAGCGTGCATGTTCCTCGACGGCCCGTACAAGGTCATCGACATCCGCCTCGGCGACGAAACCGAGTTCCGCGTCTCCAAGGAGCCGTTGCGCGTGCTCGGGCTCGGGCCAAGGCGGCATCGCGTGGATTAGGTCCGCCGCGAAAGGCGCCCGCCGCCTCCCGCTCGTCGGAGGCCGGAATGACCAACAGCAACCGCCCACCGCGCAGGTTCGCTCTGGAACGCTGGTGTGTGCCACGGTGGGCCACGGCATGAAGTGGGAATGCACTATTCTTTGCTGTTTCCATTGGGCACGCTCCTTGCTTGGTTTTGAAGCGTGAGACTTGAAGCGTGGGTGGCGGCGGCTGCGGCGGCGGCCGTGGTGTCGGTTTCGTGGGACGCGGCGGCGTGCAGTCCTAGCTGCTGCGCCACCGAGGCGACCATCCCGGCGCAGGGGTCCGCACCTGCAAACCTGCCGGCGTTCTATTGGTTGCCGCCCGACGACGTCCTCGGGACGTTGGCGACCTACGACGCGTCGATGCTGACCGTGACCCGGACGGACACCGGTGAGGTCATCCCGGTGACGCTCTCGCCCGCCGACCTGGGCAAAGGCTACGGAATCGAGCCGTTCTTCGCGATGCTGTCGAAGCCCCTGGTTGCCGGCGGGCACTACCGGGTCGATTCGACAGCCGACGGCGTGGACGCGGGCGCACCGCACAAGCTAGCCGACTTCGCGGCGGGTCCCTTCGCTCCGCTTCCCACCAGCCTGGGCACGCTGTCAGCGGGCGCGCAGACGGTGGGCGTCATGACCTTGGCCGACCTTACCGTGGGCGACTGTAGCGGCGACTTCTCCGCCGCACAGGTTCCGGTAACGCTCGAGCTCTCTCCCGAGGCGAAGCCGTGGAGCGACGCGTTCTTCTACGAGACCCAGGTGGACGGCAAGCCGTACCACCCCGACCAGTTTGTCGACCCCATCCCCCCGCTGGGCGCGAGCTGGGTTGGCCGGGGCAAGGACCTGTTGTTCGCGCTCTGCGAAAAGACCGACGCCAACGACGTCCAGGTCCCTTCCCAAGCGACCGAAGGCCAGCACACCGTGGTCATCCACGCGATCATCCCGGGCACCCAGGTCGACGTGAGCTCTGCGCCGCTGCAGGTGACGCTGGACTGCAACGCAGGAGGTGGCGCGGGCAGCAGCGGCAGCTCGGCGAACGGCGGTCCGGGATGCGGGGTCAGCGTTCCGCGCCCATCCGGCAGCGACGGGTACCTGGTTCTTGTGGGACTGGTGTGGGTGGTGCGCCGGCGGCGCGTTCGCGTTCAAGCACGCGTTCCGAAGTAGAGCCAGCACACCCGCCTCCGGTGGCTGCACGAGGCGCTCGAGCGTACAATCGCTGCATGCTCCGCAGATTGCAGATGGCGTTCGTGGTGGCGTTGTGCGTGGGTTGTTCCGGCGGCGGCGGTGGCTCGAGCTCGGGGGGAGCGATGCTCGAGAGCGACGCATCGGGCTTCCTCGGCGGCAAGCTCGGCATCTCCGGCACGGTGACGTTGCCGAAGGCGCCGTCCGGCGGCGGAGGAACGCAGATCGGCTACGTCGCCGAGGACACCAGCGGGCAACCGCTCGGTAGCGGTGCCGCCTATGCCGGCAAGGTGAGCGGCACCCAGGCGACGTATCGTCTCACCGGTCTCGTCAGCGGCAGCTACCGGGTGGAAATCCGGGTCGATGCGGACGGCGACGGGCAGGTAGGGCAGCCGGACGACTTCGAGGGCTACTACGACGGAACCGTTGCTGCGCCGATCATGGATTTCAACAACGCGCACGCGATCAACGTCGGCTCGTCGAGCGTAGAGGGAGCCGACTTCGGGATCGGAATCGTCGGACCCTGAGCGGCGGAGCCCCGGGGCCGCCCCTACCCTGCGTCCGTCTGCGACCAGGTTGCCTGGAACGGCACTCTATTGCCGATGGGCGGGGGCGTGAGGGTCGGCAGACAATTCAGCCAGCCGAGCAGCACGGGGTTTCCCGTCTGCTGGAAGAGATAGTAGATGCCGAAACACGTGGTGCCGCAGTTGCCTGTCTCGATCAGGCTGTGGAGCTCGTACCAGCCGGCATCTCCCGGACCGCCGGGGCACGTCGTGCAGTCGACGACGGCAAAGGGCCAGAACTTCCAGTCCTGGTTCTGGAAGTGCGCCGTTCCGGGCGCCGTGCCGTTGTAGCTCACGCTTTGCCCGGTTACGCGGAAGCGGGAGGCCTGAAAGTTGTCGAGATGGACGCTCTCGGCGTCCCACGTCACCGGGAACGAAACCGGCGTCGCGGAAACGGTGCATGTCCCCTGCGCCGCGGAACGGACCAGGCCCGGCGTGTCGCTCGACTCGTAGTCGACCCAGGTGAGGCTGCCGCTGTCGCAGTACGTCCAGAAGACGACCCATCGCGTCGCATCCACTGCGAGCCCCTGGAAAAAGGGCGTGTTGGTCCCTTGCCAGCTCGGGCTGGTGTAGACGAACGCCGGAAGCGTCTCGCTTCCGATCTTTATCGTGCCGCGACTTTTCTTGATCGCGATCGACTCGATTCCGCCGGGCGTCGTCGGCGCGCCGCTGATGGCGACCGTAAACGGAATGTCCACGGTGCCGCTCTGGCTCTGGAGCGACGCGACGGCGCTCGCGTCGACTTCCGTGACACACGATCCCGCGTCCGCGTCAGCGGGCGCTGCGTCTCCGGGTGCTGTATCCGCTTCAGCGCCGGCGTCGTGGGGTGCCGTCGTGTGCTTGCCGCCCCGCTCTGGCGAACTGCACGACAGCAGCAGAACGCACCCGAGCAGCCAGCAAGTCCGCACGCCCGGAGTATATCGTGGGTTCGCCGTTCTCGCGTCGATCCGATCAGCCGAAACGCGTGTACGGAGCGCGGCCGGAGTAGATCTGGCCGTCCTCGAGCTCTTCGGCGATGCGCAGGAGCTGGTTGTACTTGGCGATGCGATCGCTGCGGCTCAGGCTTCCGGTCTTGATCTGGCCGGCGTTGGTGGCGACGGTGAGATCGGCGATGAAGGGATCCTCCGTCTCGCCGGAGCGGTGCGAGACGACGCACGTGTAGCCGGCGCGGCCTGCCATGCGCATCGTCTCCAGCGTTTCCGTGAGCGAGCCGATCTGGTTCAGCTTGATCAGGATCGAGTTGGCGATGCCGTTGTCGATGCCGCGCTGCAGCCGCTCCGGGTTGGTGACGAAGATGTCGTCGCCGACCAGCTGGATCTTCTTGCCGAGCTTCTCGGTCATGAGCTTGAAGCCGTCCCAGTCGTCCTCGGCGTGGCCGTCCTCGATGCTGACAATGGGGTATTTCTCGACCAGCGCAGCGTAGATGTCGACGAGCTCTGCGGGGCTGACCTGCTTCTTGTCGAAGGTGTATTTCCCGTCCTTGAAGAACTCGCTGGCCGCCGGATCGAGCGCGATGCCGACGTGCTCGCCGGGCTTGTAGCCCGCTGCCTCGATGGCGGCGACGATGCGCTGGATGGCTTCCTCGTTGGAACCGAGGCGCGGGGCGAAGCCGCCCTCGTCGCCGACCGCGACGACGAGACCGTCCTTCTTCAGGAGCGTCTTGAGCGTGTGGAACACCTCCGCGCCGGCGCGCAGTGCTTCGGCGAAGCTCGGCAGGCCGAAGGGCACGATCATGAACTCCTGCACCTCGAGCCCGTTGTCGGCGTGGGTGCCGCCGTTGAGGATGTTCATCATCGGCGTGGGCAGCACGCGCGCCTGCACGCCGCCCAGGTAGCGCCACAGCGGCAGTCCGACGGTGTCGGCGCCGGCACGCGCCACCGCCATGCTCACCGCCAGGATCGCATTGGCGCCCATCTTCGACTTGTTGGGCGTGCCGTCGAGCTCGAGCAGCCGCTCGTCGATGGCGTTCTGGTCGAGCGCCGAGAAGCCGGTGATGGCGGGGCCGAGGTGATCGTTGATGTTGTCGACCGCCTGCGTGACGCCCTTGCCGCCGAAGCGCTTCTTGTCGCCGTCGCGAAGCTCGATGGCTTCGTGCTCGCCGGTGGAGGCGCCGCTGGGCACCGCTGCGCGACCGAAGCCGCTCGCAGTGTGGACTTCTGCTTCAACCGTGGGATTGCCGCGCGAGTCGAGGATTTCGCGGGCCGTGACCTCGAGGATTTCCGACATGGCGGCGGGGTATCACGGATCTTGCGACGCATCGAGGCGGCACGGGATATCCATCATGCGGTGGGGTTTGGGGCGGGAATCAGTGAGGTTTCGTCGGCGATACGTCTGGGTTAGGCTGAACGGCTGTTGGGCGCCCCACGCGGGGAGACAACCGATGACCCAGTCCCTTCTTCGCCGTTCCGTCCGCATCGCCTCCAGGCTGGGGTGGGTGCTCGGTCCCGTGCTTGCAGCCAGCTACTGCAGCAAGCAGCCGTCCCATCCGCCACCACTCGGCGATGGCGGCAGCGGCGCCAAGGGAGGCAGCGGCGGCAGCATCACGTCGAGCGGCGGAAGCGCCGGCAGTGCGGGAGCCACCGACGGGGGAGGCGGCAAGTCCGACTCGTCCGCCGACAGCGGAGGAGCCGGCGGCAGTGCCGGCACCGGCGGCGGCGCGGGCACCGGGGGCGCAGCTCCCGACGGCGGGCTGACCTGGGGCGTCCTCGACCAGTCGTGCGGCGGGGGCCAGAGCTGCGGCGCCACGAGCTGTTGCCAGGAGCGCGACATCTTCGCCGGCACCTTCGCGATGGGCCGGAGCGGCGGCGGCAGCGACGCCTATCCGTGCACGACCTGCCCCGGGGAGCAGCCGGAGCACACGGTGACGCTGGCGGCCTACAAGCTGGACACGTTCGAGGTGACGGTTGGTCGCTTCCGGCGATTCGTGCAGGTCTACGACGGCACGCCGCCCCCAACGGGCAGCGGCGCGCATCCCGGCATCGCGGGCAGCGGATGGCAGGCGGCCTACGATGCCACGCTGCCGGCGTCGCGAAGCGCGCTCGAGGCTGCGCTCGATTGCGCGCCGGGCAGCGACACCTGGACGGCCCAGCCCGGTGCCAACGACAACGCGCCCATTGACTGCGTGACCTGGTACGAAGCCTTCGCCTTCTGCGTCTGGGACAAGAAGCGCCTGCCGACCGAAGCGGAGTGGGAGATGGCCGCGGCCGGCGGAGATTCGAACCGGCTCTACCCATGGGGGCCGCAGACGCCGGACTCCACGTTCGCCGACTTCGCAGGCAGCGCGGCCTCGCCCACGGTCGCCGTGGGCTCGACGCTCTCGGGCGCCGGGCGCTACGGGCAGCAGGATCTGGCGGGAAGCGTCGCCGAGTGGGTGCTCGATACCTACGATGCCAACTGGTATTCCGGCGGGGGAGCGAGCTGCACCGACTGCGCGAACACGGCGGGGGGCGGCGACCGCGGCGTGCGCGGTGGATCCTTCAAGTCCGCGCAGGCGGACATCAGAGCCGCCGTACGAGGGCACGCAGCGCCGGACGCGCGGTCGAACGCGGTCGGCTTCCGCTGTGCGCGCACGCCCTAGCGCGGCTTCAGTCGGCGGGCTGGCAGGAAACCTGCAGGTCCCAGTTGATCAGCGTGGGCGGCTTGGTCTGGTCGCTGGACGGATTCAGGTGCGACTCGACCTTCAAGAATGGCGCGGTCGGGTTGCGGCTGTTGGCGATCAGCGTCTTCTCGATGACGGCGCTGCCATTTTCCGTGTTGGTCGCCGCGCGGGCCCCGATGGCCTGACCGGCCAGCCCCGCCGGTCCCGGCGGATTGGTGAACTGCAGGCTGTCGAGCGGCGCGCTGGACAGCCCCGCTGCCGTCGTAGCGACGGCGACCTTGAAGTCGATACCGGAGTCGCTCGGAAGACTCGAGGACCAGGTCCACGCGCCCCAGTACGGCGCCGTGCCCTTCGGACAGACGGAGCTGGCGTCGTAGGTGCGCGTGAAGACGCCCGGGTCGTAGTGCTCCACGCAGCTGTAGACGACGTTCACCTGCGCGCCGTTGTCGCCCTGGACGGTGCTGCAGATGCCGGGGCAGAGCGCCATGGTCGTCTTGCTGGCATCGGTGAAGTACCAGCCGTTGCCCGTGCAGGCCGCCGCGTTTGCGACCTGTGTCATGCTCGTGACGGTGCCGCCGCCGGAGGTGTACTGGATGGTGAGCGTCGAGTAGTCGATCTGCTGGCCGACGGGCGGCGTGGGCACGGTGTACTGGCAAGGCAGCGCCGCGTTGCGGATGGCGTTCATCGCCGCGATGAAGTCGCTGGTCGAGTTCGCGTCGCTGGCGATGAACGCCTTGGTCGTACCGCCGGCCGCGGCGACCGTGTCCAGGTTGCCGGTGGAGGAGCCGCAGCCGATGACGTAGGTCTTGATCGACGGCGTTCCGCTGTAGCCGGCGGCCGCCGCATTGGCGACGTGGTTCGTGTAGCAGGACGCGTTCCAGCCGCAGCTTCCGTCGCAGTCGTTGGGTTCTCCGTCCGTCGCGAGCACCACAGCCACGGTGTGCGTCGGGTTCGCGGCTTTCCAGTTCTGGGCGAACTGCACGGCGCCCTGCTCCGCAGGCAGGGTCGGGGTGCCGGTCAGCGGGTAGTGGTTGTTCAGCGAGGTGGAGATGGGGCCGGCGTTGCCGGGCAGAGCTCCCATGGCCACGTCGGGCGTGGCGTAGTGGCTCACCTGGCAGTACGGCGGATCGCCGGCCATGCTCCAGCCATAGCTGTTGCAGGTCCAGTTGTTGCACCAGCAGCTCTTCCAGTTGCAGCTCACCGATGTGCAGCTCCACGACACGCACTCCTGCGTGACGGCGCCGAAGTACTGCACGGCGACATTGATGCCGGCGGAGTTGGGGTCGTTGACGAAGCCCTTCAGGGCGTTGGTCACCGCCTGCCAGCGCGTCAGCCCGCCGCCGACCCACTCGTTCATGGACCCCGAGTCGTCCAGCATCACGTACAGGTCGAGCGGGATGGGCTCGGCTTTCTGCGTCACGCTGCCGCAGCCGAGCGTGGCACCGTTGCCCTTGATGCTGAGCCCGGCGTCGGTGCTCACGATGCCGGCGTCGTTGGCCAGCGACGGATCGGGCGTGTCGCTCCAGTGCTCGCAGTACGGGTCGCAGGGATTGGCGGCACAGGTCGACCCGCCGCCCAGGCCCTGCGCGCTCCGCGCCGGCGCGTGGTAGGTCTGCGTGCTCGAGCCCGTGTTCGCGATGCACTGACCCCACTTTCCGCTCTGGCAGGTCGAAGTGCCCTTTTCGCAGCTTACCTCGTTGCCGACCTTGCCGAGCGGAATGCCGCATTCGGTCTTGAGTCCGTCCGTTGCGCAAGGACAACCCGCCTGGCCGCTCGAGCAGCCGAAGCACTGGGTCGTCACGTTCGGGTCATTGTCGTTGCAGTCGTTGCCCAGCGGACAGCCCACTCCGTAGCCGTCACTGTCCTTGTCGACGCACTGCCCGGCGCTCGTTCCACCGCTGCCGCCGATTCCGTTCGGCAATGGGTTCGAGCCGGAGCAGGCGCCGGCTACGAACAGCAGCGTGGCGGCACCGAGCGCGAGGCGCGTTGCGAGCGGGATCGAGCGCAGGGTCGACAAGAGGGCGATGCGCTTCACGGTGTTCCTCCCTGGTAGCTCAAGTACGTGGCAGAGCCGCTCAGTTCGAGGTTCCAGCCAATTATGGACGAGATTCCCGCTTCCGCGCTTCCGTCGGGCGCAGCGCCGTCCGGCGGGCCGCCGTCAGGTGGCCCGACAGGCGGCCCACCGTCCACCAGCGGACCAATGTAGGTCGTTTGGCCCATCAGAGCGCCGACCGTCGAACCGTGGAACGAGACGTTCGCGGCGCTCTCGGGGATGCCGAGCCGCAGGAAGTTGAAGTCGATGCCCTTGCAGTCGTTGTGCGGCGTGCCGTTCCCGGTGACGAACACCACGGGAAGGGTCGCGCCGCCGAGAACGAGCGCGAAGCTCGACGGCGTGGTGTCGATCTTCATGTGCTGCGTCAGCTTGAACGGAGCCGAGTCGTGCGGCGTTCCAAAACCATAGCCCCCCGAGATCGACTTCGGCGGTCCGAACCAGATGGTGTCGCTCGCGAACTGGACCATCACGAGCAGTGGCCCCGGAGCCGAGCCCTGGCCGTTCTGCACCTCGGCGTTGTAGGCGTTGCGGAAGGCCTGCGGTGTGTTCTGGTCGGCGGTCAGCTTCTGCGTGCCGAGGCCGAGCATCGCGTCGCATCCCGGCGGAGGGCCCGCATCGACAACGCCGCCGGTGCCACCCGTTCCGGTTCCTCCGGTTCCGCCCGTGCCGGCGGTTCCGCCCGTGCCGGCGGTTCCGCCGCTGCCGGCGGTTCCGCCGCTGCCGGCGGTTCCGCCGCTGCCAGCGGTTCCGCCGCTGCTACCGCCCGACCCTGCGGTTCCGCCGGTGCTGCTGCCTCCAAAACCGGCGCTGGCGCCCGTTCCCCCCTGGGCGCCAAGCCCGCCGGGGTGGCTGGGGCTCTTCGAGCAGCCGCTCGCCAGGGCGAGCGTCACGCCCACCCCCGCCAGCACACCAGGGCCTACGAACCGCGAGCGCAAAAGGGACCTCAAGGCAGATGCAACTCCATGCACAGACCGGGCCGGCGGAAAAGGCGCCTGCCAGCCTTGTACAATGCCTGATTTCACGTCCGGCGGCCATATCGCCGGTGCGTCAGGTCTGCATTAAGTGCGGAGGACCGAACCGCTTTGCGAGGTCGGGCCGCCGTGCGACCACGGCTCAGACGATCAGTAGAGCGCGCCCGTCACCCTCTCCCACGGTCGCGCCTCGGTGAAGATGCGGACCAGCTCGCCGTCGACGTGGTTGTCCTTCACCTCGAAGCCGAGGATCTGCAGCGCCTTTTCCACGGGGACCGCACGCTTGTAGGGCCGGTCGCTTGCGGTCAGCGCGTCGAAGATGTCGCTCACGGTCATCATCTTCGACTGCATGGGGATCTCCTCGGCGCGCAGCCGGTTGGGGTAGCCGGTGCCGTTGAGACGCTCGTGGTGTGCGCCGGCGATGACCGCGACGCGAGCGAAGGTCTTTCCCCATGGTATCCGCGACAGGAAGCGATACGTGTGGGACACGTGGCTGCGGATCTCGTCGAACTCCTCGGGGGTGAGCGATCCGCGCATCACGCTCAGCGACTTGACCTCTTCTGCCGTGAGCAGCGTGGCCGGGTCCCCGGCCAACGTCACGTAGGTCTGGCGCCCCAGCTCCTCGATCTTCCGGAAATCGCCGGCGGCCAGCACGGTGGGCTCGTTTGCGGTCTCGATGACGCGCCACGCCTGGTCGACTTCAGCGAGCCGCTCGGCCAGCTCGCGGTCGAGATCTGCCAGCTCGCCCGAGGCGCCGCCGCGTTCCAGGACGCGCAGCTTGCGCGCCAGGACGTCGGACTCGATGGTGCGGATGACGAAGTCGAAACGCCGGCGGATGGCGGAAAGGTCATGCGGGTAGAGCTTCTTCGCCTTGACCAGCACGTTCTCGCGCACGCCGATCTTGCCGAAGTCGTGCAGCAGCGAGGCGTACTCGAGCTCGCGCACGTCCTCGCGCGTCCAGACGACGTCGCGGTAGGGCCCCGCGTCCACGCGTTCGACGGCCTGTGCCAATCCGACGGTCAGCTCCGCAACGCGGCGCGAGTGACCGCTCGTGGTCGGGTCGCGGGCTTCGATCGCTTCCACGCTGGCGCGGACGAACCCCTCGAAGATGCTGCGGATTTCATCGTAGAGAATGGCGTTTTCCAGCGCGATGCCGGCCTGCGCGGCAAGCGTGGACAAGAGCTGCTCGCTGCGCTCGTCGAACGGCACCACCAGTCGATTGAAGTCCTCCTCCGAAAGCAGCTTCTGCGTCTGCTCGCGCTTCTTGTTGATCAGCTGCAGGACGCCGATCACCTCTCCCTTGCTGGAGACCAGCGGCGTGCACAGCATGCTGCGAGTGCGGTAGCCGACCTTCTCGTCGAAGGAACGGTCGAAGCCGAACGACGAGCCCGGCGGCATCTCGTACACGTCCTCGATGCGGATTGTCGTCTTCTCGAGGGCGACGTGGCCCGCCATGCTGTGCGGGCTGATGGGCATCGTGAACTCGCTCGAGTCGAACGACACGGAGTCGTTCTGGCTCAGCTTGAACCTGAGCTCACGCCGCGTGATCTCCGGGTCGCTGCCTTCGACCACGTAGATGCTGCCGGCGTCGGCGGCCGTGACGAAGCGGCTCTTCTCGAGAATCAGGCCCAGCAGCTTGTCGATCTCGCGCTCGGTCGTGATCGCACGCGCGATCTCGATGAGCTCGCCGAGCTCGTAGCGATAGCGATTCAGCCACTTGCCGCGGCTCTCGCTGCGCGCCTTGACCTCCATGAGCTCGAAGCCCTGGTGCAGCGCGACCAGCAGCTCGTCGTTCGACGGATCGGGCCGCAGGATGGCGCCCAGGCCCCGGTTCAGAGCAAGGGCAAGATCCGGGTCCGTAGGCCGTCCCAGCGTGATGAACCGGGCGTTCGCGTTGGCGAAGTCCTCGGCAAAGGGTTCGAGCAGCTCCCGTCCGCGGTCCCATACCGACGCCGGCAGCAGCAACACGAAATGCTGCTCCTGGCGGACCATGACCAGGAGCGGATGGGGGCGCGAAACGATCTTGCCGGCGAGGCGCGCATCGCCGGCAAGCGACTCGGCAAGATCCGCCAACAGTTCCACGCCCGCTTCGGCCTTGTTGCTGACGCTCCGGACGGGAGTCCCGGACGTCGGGCTGTCCTGCATGCTCATGGGTTCCCCTCCTGCTCCGGGCTGGGCTTTGTTCCGTTGTCGGTCTGGGTGTCTTCGACCGCTTCCGGCTCGATTGGCCGTTCCAGCAGCCCCTCGTCTCCGGGTTCAGGTGCTTCGGTGCGGGCGCGCGCGACGGCGGCACGGGCTTCCTCGCCCAGGCGCCGCCGCCCGGCGTCGCGCTCGGCCTTCTCGCGTGCACGCTCGGCGTCGCGCTGTTCGTAGGCGACGATGATCTTCTGCACCAGCGGGTGCCGCACCACATCCGCGTCGCTGAAGGTGCAGAAGCCGATGCCTTCGATTTCGCTCAAGAGATCACGGGCTTCGCGCAGGCCGCTGCGTGCGCCGGTGGGCAGGTCGGTCTGCGTGATGTCGCCCGTGACCACGGCCTTCGATGCAAAACCCAGTCGCGTCAGGAACATCCGCATCTGCTCGCTGGTGGCGTTCTGCGCTTCGTCGAGGATGACGAAGGAATCGTTGAGCGTGCGGCCGCGCATGAAGGCGAGCGGGGCGACCTCGATCTGCCCGCGCTCGCGCATCTGCTCGACGCGATCGAAATCGATCATGTCGTGGAGCGCATCGTAGAGGGGGCGCAGGTACGGATTCACCTTCTCGGCCAGGTCGCCCGGAAGGAAGCCGAGCTTCTCGCCGGCTTCGACGGCGGGGCGCGTCAGGATGATGCGCTTGACCTTGCGTTGCAGAAGAGCGCTGGTCGCCATGGCCATCGCCAGATATGTCTTTCCGGTTCCGGCGGGGCCGATGCCGAACGTCAGGTCATGCGTCCGGATCATCTCGATGTAACGCCGCTGCGCCACGCCCTTCGGCGTAACCGGCTTGCGACGCGGCGAGACGATGATGACCTCGTCGAGCAGCTGGGTAAGCGAAGCCGCGGGATCGCGGCGTAGCGAGTCCAGCGACCGTGCTACGTCGGCCGGCCCGAGCTCGTAGCCTCGGCTGACCAACTCGGCGGCGTCGCTGAGGAAACGGCGGGCCACGAGCACATCGCCTTCCTCGCCGGAGAGATAGATGACGTTGCCGCGCAGGCTTACCTCCGCGCCGCTCTCGCGCGCGACGGTGCCCAGGAGCGCCCCCTGCGGGCCGGACAGCGCCAACAGCGTCGAGGTGTTCTCCACTTCGAGGTTCGCGCTGAAAGGCGCCGTGCTCGTGTCCTGTTGGTTCTGCTTCTCCAAGGGTGGGGAGAGCCTCCCGTCGCGGCGAGCGTGGTCGTCGCGCTCCGCTCCGGCGAGCATAGACCGAAGGTCCGCCGCGCGCACCACGCGCGGGCGCATGGCTGTTGACTTCGCCGCGCAGCGCGAGACAACGTGCCGACGCCATGGCTTCCCACGCTCCCCGCTCCCTGCTGCTCCGCGCCGGCCTTGCGGCGCTCCTGCTCGCTGGCCCGGTTGTCGCCCAGCCCAAGCCCGACCAGAAGCCGGCTCCGGCCAAACCAGGAAAGAAGTCGGCCGACACCCAGCCCGACAAGACCACGCCGGCAGCGAAACCGGCCGCGGCGACGCCCCCAGCAGGCGAGGCGCCGCAGGCCGGCGCGGCAGCGCCGGCGGAGCCGCCTGTGAAGCCGGCCCAGGAGGGCGCACCGGCGGCTCCGCCGGCGCCGGCCGAGCCGCCACCGTCGCCACCGGTTTCCGGTCCTTCGCCGGAAGCGGGTGGCGAGGGCGTCGCGCCCGGCGCGACCGCGGTGTGGCCTCCGCCTGTGACGCCGGAGTCGGCGGCGGTCCCGGTAGCTGCCGCGCCGCCCGCGCCCGGGGCGGGTCCGGCTCTAGCCGGTGACGGCCATCCCCTGGCCGGCTACCAGAACGGCCACTTCTATCTTCGGGACGCGACCGACAACTTCAGGCTGTACCCGAGCGCGATGCTGCTTCTGGACGGTCAGGGTTGGGCGGGCCCGGGCGTGTCGGACCTTCCCGGGTCCGAGCTGAGCCCGCGGCTCGTGGTGCGCGCCGCGCGCCTCGGCCTAGGTGGTGAGGTGCTGGAGCCCATCTCGTGGCAGCTCACGCTCTCGGCGGATGGGCAATCGCTGGTGAACGGGGCCGGCACCAACGAGCTCTCGGCCGCGCCGCCGGGGCAGACGCCGGACAGCGGCTCGGCGCACTACGCGCCGGCGCAGACGGCAGGCAACTCGACGCGGATTCTCGATGCGTGGGTGAACCTCCGGCAGAGCGGAGCGTTGAACCTGATGCTCGGCCAGTACCGGACGCCGTTCACCATGGCGAACCTCACGCCGCTGTCCGCGCAACCGTTCCATGAGCGCCCGCTCTCGACGCGCGTCTTCGGCAACCCCGGCGCGCGCGACATCGGCGCGACCGTGTGGGGCGACGTGCAGGTGGCGCATCTGTCGTACTGGGTCGGTGCGTACGGAGGCGACGGCATCAACCGCCCCGGCGTCGATCGCCGCGCCAACGTCATGGCCCGCGTCACGTGGAGCCCGCTCGCAGGTCACGTGGAGCTGCTCGAGGACGCGCGCATCGGCGTCAGTGCTCGCTTCGGGCGGCGGCAGGGCGACCGCGTGAACTACGACTACCCCTCCATGTACACGCAGCAGGGGTTCGTGTTCTGGAAGCCGGTGTACACGGATTCGCTGGGTCGCAGCGTGCACGTGATCCCGGCCGACTCGCAGGGGGCGCTGGCCTTCGAGCTGTGGGTGCCGGTGAAGCGATTCGACCTGCAGTCGGAGCTCGTGCTGCTGAAGAACGACACGCGTGAAGCCGTCGCCGGCTACCAGTCGACCAATACCGAGCGCATCGGCGACATCCACGGCGCTGCGGGCTATGTGCAGCTCGGCTACACGATCTTCGGCAAGCCGCACCTGATGGGCGCGCCGGGTCGGGGCATCCACCCACGCACCCTGGACTTCGCCAAGCAGCAATCCGAGCTGCCCGCCCAGTCGCTGGAAGTGCTGCTGCGCATGGAGGCGCTCGGCGCTACCTACGACGGAGCGAGCCGGGGCGGACAGGCGGCGGCAGGCGGCGGGCTCGATGGCGACATCAAGATCGGTTCGCTCGGCCTGGGCGTGAACTACTGGGCGACGAGGCACGTGCGCATGAGCGCCAACTGGATCGCCTACCAGATGCAGGACTCGGCCCAGGGCAGCACGAACCGTGCGGTTGCCCCGGGCAACCTGGTCGGGCGCACGGATGCGCATACGCTGCAGGAGCTCGGTGTGCGCGTCGGCGTGATGTTCTGACGCGCTTCCGCGGCCCGGCCCGGGGATCGTGGCGCTGGCGGTCGCGCCGCGCCATGGCCCAAATTGCCACATTGACAGGTCGCCTTCCGACCCCTAATTCATGACCCTCTAGTACTAGTAGGGGGGACAGAAAGCGGGGGGACAGCCGACGCAACCGGGTTGGGGGATCTGGTTGCCGGGGCCCGGCGCGCTGCGCGGTGGGACGCCCATCCCACCGCGCAGCGCGGCCGGCGCGTTCGCCGCTCGCCGGGGAAATTCTTGCCAGGATTTTGGCCGTAGCGCGGTGTGGCCGGTAACCCGGTACCCGATGCGACCCTGGAGCAGATGGATCGGCGCCGGCGCCGCGGTCGGCATCATCACGGCCCTGGTGCCGGTGGTGCGGGGGAAGATCGCGCTGCCGACGCCGCTGGCGAAGCTGGAAAAGCGCGTCACGAGGACCGGTGCGCCCTCCGCTCCGTCCAAGCCGGAGGGCCCCGATCTCTCCGGCCTGGACCTCTTGCGCCTGGAGCTGCACCCGCGGCGCGTGACCGCGCCTCTGACGGACGGCAGGGAGGCGGAGCTGACGCTCGATCCGTACCTGCAACGCGCGGCGCTTGCGGTGATGAAGCGCTACCGCATTCCGGAAGCGGGCACTGTGGTGATGCAGGTGAAGACCGGCAACATCCTGGCCTGGGCGAGCTACGTGAACACCGGCAAGCCGTTCGATGTCAACGTGCGCGCCGAGGCACCGGCCGCGAGCACCTTCAAGGTGGTTACCGCGTCGGCGCTGGTCGAGAAAGCCGGTCTCAGCGCCACGACCGAGCAGTGCTACCACGGCGGACACAGCCGCATCCTGGCCGACGAGCTGAAGGACGATCCCCGGCGCGACAAGTGGTGCGCGACGATGGCGATGGCGCTCGGCCGCAGCCTGAACGTGGTGTTCGCGAAGCTGGCGCAGAAGAAGCTAACGCCGGAGCAGTTGACGGCCATGGGCGGTGCGTACGGGTACGGCGCACCCGTGCCGTTCGCGGTGCCCAACGAAGCGCCGAAGATCGACATCCCGATCGAGCCTCTGGAGTTTGCACGCTCTGCGGCGGGCTTCTGGCACACCAGCAATTCGCCGCTCGGCGAGGTGAGCGTGGCCCAGACGGTCGCCAACGACGGCGTGGCGCTGCAGCCACGTATCGTGCGGGCGATCTACAAGGGGCAGAAGAAGATCTGGCAGAACGACCAGGCGCCGCGCGTATTGCGCCACGCCGTCAAGCCGAGCACCGCGCACGAAGTGCAGAAGATGATGCTCCAGACGGTCGCCAACGGCACCGCCTACAAGAGCTTCCACGACCACCACGGCCGTCCCTACATTCCGGGCGTCGCGGTCGCCGGCAAGACCGGGACGCTGACGCGCCACAAGGAAAACCGTCTTTACACGTGGTTCATCGGCTACGCGCCTGCCGACAATCCGCAGGTTGCGATCGCCTCGCTGGTGGTGAACACACCCATCTGGCGGATCAAGGCGCCGGAGCTGGCACGCCAGGTGCTACAGGCGTACTTCGCGAGCAAGGGAACGGCCGGCGTCGTAGCGCCGTAGAACGCCATAGGGCGTTGGCACACTTCGCCCTGACACGACTGTCACGCCGAACGGCATCCAGCGCACGACAAGTGTGCGGATAGCGCGTGACGGCAACGTGGCCCGTGGATTGCATCTGGGCTTTCCCGGTGCGTCGGGGCAACTCCGCGCGCCCGGAGGACGAGGATGCTTGACCGCAAGCTGGCGCTGCTCGGTATCGCGCTGCTCACGCTGGGTCTGGCGCACTGTGCTGCCAGCAATGCGAGCTCGGACAGCGGAGCAGCCGGTCCCGCGGCTGGCGGCTCGGGCGGCGCGGGGAGCGGGACGGGAGGCAGCGGCGGCGCCGCCGGTGCCGGCGGCAGCTCGCTACCGCCCGAAAAGGAGCTGGAAAGCTCGTACCGTTCGCCCATTGCAACCGGGAAATACGTCTGGGCGGCCAATCCCGACACCGGCCGCGTTGCGTACATCGACGCCTCGACGCTCCAGGTGCACCTGGTCGATGCGGGTTTCGGGCCGACCTGGCTGGCCGCGATCCCCGATCCCTCGAAGCCCGACGCCAACGCCGCGATCGTGATCAACGTCAAGAGCCACGACGCGACCGTGATGCGCGCAGACGATGCGGGCAACATGAAGACGGACACGGTTCCGATCCACCAGGACGCCAACAGCTGGGCCGTGAGCAAGAGCGGTCACTGGGCGATAGCGTGGACGGACGCCGCCAGGGTCAACAGCCCGGACCCGACCGACGGCTTGCAGGACGTTACGGTGATCGATCTATCCGGAGCGAGCGCGCAGGCGACGCGCCTGTCCGTGGGCTACCGTCCGACGCAGATCGTCATCAGCAACGACGACAAACGCGCTTTCGCGGTGACCGAGCCCGGTGTCAGCGTGATCGCACTGGACGCTCCGGGTCCGCGGGTTCTCGAGGACGTCGCGGTCACCAGCGACCCGGTCGACAATCCCGCGTCGCGCGACGTGTCGATCACGCCCGACGGTGCGCTCGCACTGGTGCGGCGTGACGGCAGCCCCAACGTCAACGTGGTGTCGCTGTCGGACGGCACGATCGTGACCGTCACCCTGTCCGGCAACGTGACCGATCTGGACCTGTCGTCCGACGGTTCGCAGGCGATTGCCGTGGCTCGCGACACGTCGGAGGTTGCGCTGCTGCCGATCCCCCAGATCTTCACGGCGCCCACCAACCTCGACTCCGTGCAGATCACGGGTGAGGTGTTCGGCAGCGTATCCGCCACATCGGACGGCGCGACCGCGCTGCTCTACACGAATGCCGTCGCCAACGACCACCTGACGATCCTCGACACCCAGCCGGGGACGAATTTCCTTACCCACCGCACGGTGGCGCTGAAGGCGCCGGTCCAGGCGGTGTTCCCGTCTCCGGATGCGGCGCACGCGATCGCGCTGCTTGATCCCGGAACCGCCAGCGTGAAGCCAGGCGCGTTCAGCGTCGTGCCCATCACCAGCACCTTGCCGCCGCGGATCCAGGGCACGGACGCGCCCGCCCAGGCGGTCGCTATCGCTCCTCCGCCCAGCACCCGCGGCATCGTCACGACGCGCGACGACACGACAAGAATCTACGAAGCGTATCTGGTCAGCATGCCGTCGCTGCAGATCCAGAGCTACAAGCTGGCGAGCCCGCCATTGGCGACGGGGATGGTTCCCGCGGCGGGCGTTGCGTACGTGGCCCAGGAGCATCCGGAAGGCCGCATCACGTTCATCAAGCTCGCCGACGGTTCGGCGCGCACGCTCACGGGCTTCGAGCTCGCAGCCAACATCGTGGACGGTAGCCAATGATCGGCCGCGGGCGATCGCTCTCTTCGGGTCTGGTTGTCGCGGCCGCGCTGGGCAGTGCGCTCCTGCTGTCGCAGTGCGGCTCGAGCTCGAGCAAGGGCACCGCGGCGAACGGCGCTGGCGGTGGCGCGAGCTACGACGGGGGCAGCTACGGAACGGGCGGATCGGGCGCGTACGGCGGAGGGTCCGACGCTGGCCTGCCGCCCGAAAAGGAGCTGGAAGGCTCGTACCGCGCCCCGGTGACCACCGGCAAGTTCGTCTGGTCGGCCAATCCCGACAGCGGTCGCGTGGCGTTGATCGACGCGACCAGCCTCGAGGTACGCACGGTGGACGCGGGTTTCGGTCCGACCTATCTCGCGGCCATCCCCGGCCAGAACGGCAAGGTCGCGAGCTCCGCGATCGTGCTCAACGTGCTCGGGCACGATGCGACGCTGCTCCGCATCCAGCCGGACGGCAGCATCGCCACCAAGACGCTGCCGACGCACGCGGACGCGAACGCCTGGGCGATGGGCCCTGGCGGGCATTGGGCCATTGCCTGGAGCGACGCCCGGAACGTCAAGAACCCCGATCCGACGCAGGGCTTCCAGGACATCACCGTCATCCGCCTCGACGCCGGCAAGGAAGCGTCGACCGAGCTCAGCGTCGGCTACCGTCCCACGAGCGTGCGCTTCGATGCGACCGGCACGCACGCCTATGCCGTGACCGACCCCGGCATCTCGGTCGTGGATCTGGGCGGCGCAGCCCCGCAGGTCACGGGTCTGGTGCAGGTCACGGACAACCCCGCCGACAACCCGGCGTCGCGCGACGTGACGATCACGCCGGACGGCAAGCTTGCGCTGGTGCGGCGCGACGGCAGCCCCGACGTCGGCGTCGTCACGCTCGCCACCGGCGCGCGCATCGCGCGCACCCTGCCCGGCAACGTGACCGACCTGGACCTGAGCGAGGACGGGACGCGCGCGGTCGCGGTCGTGCGCTCCATGTCGCAGGTCGACGTGTTCCAGGTGCCGGGCATCACCGCGAGCCCGCTCTACGACACCGCCACGATCGACGGCGAAGAGTTCGGCAGCGTGTCGCTGTCTCCTGACGGCAAGGTTGCCGTCCTGTACGAGAACGCCGTCGACAACGACCACGTCACTGTCCTCAGCCTCGACAGCCAGACCTACCTCGACCACCGCACCGTGGCGTTGAAGGCGCCCGTGCAGGCCGTCTTCGTGGCGCCCGACGCCCAGAGTGCCTTGGCGCTCCAATCGACGCCGTCCGGCAGCACCAAGGCCGGCGCCTTCAGCGTCATTCCCACCACCGTCGCACGGGCTCCCCGGATCGAGGGCACGGACGCTCCGCCGACTGCCGTCGCGATCGCGCCGTCGCCGAGCAGCCGCGCACTGGTCACCGTGCGCGACGACCCGACGCGCCGGTTCGGTGTCTACGTCGCGCGCATGCCCTCGCTGCAGGTGGACTACATGCCGCTCGCGAGCCCACCCATTGCAACCGGCATGGTTCCGGCCGCGGGCAAGGGATACGTCGCGCAGCTGAACCCCGATGGGCGCATCACTTTCATCGATCTGGTGGACGGTACCGCCCGCACGCTGACGGGTTTCGAGCTGGCCGCCAAGGTTACGAATTGAAGGGGATCCGATGAACAGACGCAGATACCCGGGATGCCACACAGCCGTGTTGCTGATAGCGGTCGTGGCGGCTCTCTCGCTGGTTGGGTGCGGCGGGCGCAGCCACTTCTGGGACGCGCAGGTCTCCATGCCCGTGCAGACCGTGGGGCTCAGCGGTTCGGTGGCCATCGTCGACCCGTCGCTCGACCGCGTACTGATGGTCACGGCCTCCGGTCGCTCGCTCTCGGAAAAGGCGCTGCGCGTCGGCAAGAACATCGTCGCGGCACAGACCTCGCCCGACAAGAGCACGCTGTTCGTGCTGTCGAACGGCGTGCAGCCCCGCACGAAGCCCGGCGACGAGCGGCCCAGCCTCACGGTGATCGACGGCGGAACGAAACCGCGCATCGAGGCTCGCTTCACCCTCACCGACCCACTCAAGGGACTCGCCGTCGATCCGGAGGGCGAGTGGGCGGTCGTCTATGACGCCGGCGGCGTCGTGATCAACCCGAACGAGCTCATCTTCGTCAACCTCAAGGACCCGAGCCAGCCGCCGTACCCCAAGACCATCCGCAGCTTCGGAGGGCGGCCGGAGCGCTTCACGTTTACCAGCACGCTTTCGCTGCCGAAGGGCGGCGCGCGGCGCATGCTCGTCGTGGAGACCGATCAGGATGTGACGCTGATCGATCTGGCGCACCTCGACCGCGACGAGGTGACCGTGCAGATGCCGAAGACGCCGACGGGCGACGTAGGAACGCCCGCCGAGGTCGCGTACAACGATGGCGACCCCAAGGACGCCACCGACGCACGCATCGCGGTGCGGCTGGCGAACGACAGCAGCGTGCTCCTTTTGCAGCTGGGAGCGCCGCCGGCCGACAAGCCCAGCCTCGACTACTTCCCCACGCCGAACATCGCCGACGTGGGCGCCGTGCCGACCGCAATCGACTTCGTCCAGACCGACGGCGGCCTCCGCCTTGCGGCGCTGGTGCCCGGGCTGGCGCAAGCCGCGCTCATCGACCCGGCCACCACGGTGGTCGAGACGGTGGACCTCGGCAAGCCCTACAGCCGCCTGACGCGCGTGACCCAGGAACGTCACGAACAAGCCGACCACCAGCGACGTGGCGCTTCTGTGGAGCAGCCAGACCAGCGGCGTCGCGTTCTGGTCGCTCGGCAAGACGACCGGCACTCCCTACCGGAGCGTCGACCCGTACGACATCGCGATCGCCGTCAAGCAGGTCATCGACGTGCCGGGCGACACGTACGCGCATCTGAAGGTCCTCGAGAGCACGGGCTCGGCCGAGTTCTACATCCTCGACCTGGACAAGCGCACGAGCTCCCCGATGTTGACGGACCAGGCTGGCTTTGCGCTCTCCATGTCGCCCGACGGTCAGCGGGTCTGGGCCTACAGACCCGGCACGCCCGAGTTCGCGCGCGTCAATCTGGCGGATCTGCACCCGACCTCGCTCACCGTCGAGCGCGACGTGGCCGCCGTGTACGAGATCGAGCGCCTGGACGGAGGTCGTGCGGTGCTGGCGATGCACGAAGCCGGAGGCATGTCCACGGGTGCGGTCGGCGCGACCGTGCTGGATGCGCTCACGCCCGACACGGCGGACTCGCGCTTCTACGGCGGGCTGATGCTGGGAGGTGCGCGATGAAACGCAGCCTGATGTCACACGCGCTCGGGGCCATGGCGATGGCCGCGGTGCTGGGCGTGCCGGCGCTGGCGCACGCCGAACGCCCCGCGCTGGACGCGGCAGTAGCCGCCCAGGCCGACACCGGCCAGGAGTCGTACTTCTCCGCGGATGGTCCGCTCGGGACGTACCAGACGCACTGGGAAGCAACGCTGGGCGTGCGTGAGCAGTTCATCACCGACGGGGGCTTCGACCCCTATGCCACCGACAACGCGCTCACGCAGATCAGCCTGGGTGGCGGTCGCACCGTGTTCGCACAGGATCGGTTCTCGCTCGCGGCGATCGCATTGTGGGACTACGGCCAGCGGCTGGCGTCGGCCCGCGGCGAGCGCACCCAGCTCGACGTACATCGTCTCTCGCTCGGTCCCGAGGTCCGCTACCACGTGATCCCGCGCTTGTTCGTGTTCGTCCGCGCGCTGCCCGCGGCGATCTACACCGACGCGCAGCTCGATGAATCCATCACGGCCGTGAACCTCTACTCACACAAGTGGGTTTTCGGGCTGGATGCGACCGCCGGTGTGGCGTTCGAGGTCATCGGCAAGCGGAGCGGCGAATCGAGGAAGCCGCGCTTCTGGGTCCTGGCCGACGGCGGCTACAGCTGGGCGACCGCCGCGGACGAAAAGCTGGAGCCCGCTTCCGACAACACGTCGGCGCCCCAGCGCGTCGCGCCGGTCGTGTTTCCAAAGCTGCGGCTCCGGGGTCCCATGTTCAGGGTCGCGGTAGCGATGACTTTCTGAAGCCGTGCCGACATTTCGCGACAAAAACCGACACGTGCCGGCCAGCGTTGACAAAAGCCCCCCGTCCGCGCCCGTCATGCCAAGAGCGACAATGGGGTGGACTCGGGCTGAGGGATTGCTAGAGTAATCTCGTGCAAGTCGTGCTCCGGAAACTGGGTCGGGGCTCTCGAGCCGTAAGTGGTCGGCTCGTCAGGGCGCCGCGCAAGGGTTCGGTGGTGGTGATCGAGTTTTCGGATGGCATGCACGAGTACGTGACCACCCCGGTCAAGCGTGTTCTCCGGCTGGCTTCGCGCGATGTCTTCTACATCGAGACCGTGAACAGCCGCTATCGACTCGAGGTCCGCGACCGCGAGCGCGCGCTCGAGGACGCTTCCAGCGGCTGAGCCCGCCTGGTTTCGGCACGTCGTACGTCGGGGCTAGCGTCCGGGGCGACAACGCTGTATCGAGGCGCGGTCGGACGGCACACCGCCGCACAGCGAAAGAAGAGAAGAGTAGGGACGCATGGCAAGGTTCGATCGCCGCAATTCGAAAAAGATGAAACGCCGCAAGGCCCAGCGCCACAAGAAGGAACGCGCGAAGCGCGTGGTCGAGGAGAAGCGCAAGGCCCGCGTCGCTTCCTCGAAGAAGAAGAGCTGAGCGACTCTTCGGAGTCCTAGCGGATTGTCTTGCTAGGGAAGTGGACGTCGCGGTGCTCGGGGTGCAGCACTTCGACCTCTTCGCCGAACAGGCCCATGTCGCCTGCGACGCGCTTCTCGCGGACGAGCTGCCAGCCGCCCTTCTCGGTGTCGCGCCAGAGCTGGGCCACGCGCGTCTGGCGCAACATGCCCTCGTTCATGCGCTCCCAGGAGATATCCACGTCCACCGTTGCGTGCTTGTCGTCCTTCAGCTGCAGGCCGGAGAGCTGCACATCGAGCACGCGCAGGTTGTGCCCCCAGGTCGAGCGCCGATCGAGAAAGCTCTGACGCGCGCCGCGCGCCGCGTGCTCGACCGCGATGTCCATGCGTCCGAAGCGGGCGGCGATGTTCAGGTCGCGGGCCGCATCCGTGACGCGCTGCGACTGGGAGGGCGGAGCGAAACACGCGCCAAGCCCCAGCGCGAGGACCAGCCCGGAAGCTGCAAGCTTCATGGACGTCATCGCACCCTGCCTATCAGCCGCGGTCGGTTCGGGAAAAGAAAGCGGCGCGGCCGCTCGTTCCGGGCTCAAAACGGCGAGGAAGCCACGAAGTAGACCTGGCCCCCGGGGATAGCCTTCGAGTCGTCGACTCCGTGCGCGTAGCCGAGCCGGAGGTTGGCGCGCGCGAAATACCCCAGCTCGAGATCGATCCACAGCTCCGCGCCCACCCCCAGGTGATAGCTCTTCAACGGGTCGGCCAGGTCCAGCTGATTGAACGCGCCGCCGTAGTCCGCGAAGACCGCGCCGCTCAGCGTGCGCAGGAACACCGGCAGCGTGCTCAAGCCGCGATCGGCGTAGGCGATCGGAAAGCGGTACTCCGTGTTGAGCAGGTTGTACTGCGAACCGATAAACTGGACGGGAGCGTAGCCGCGCAGCACGAACGGGCCCTGATCGATGCCGTTGGTGTAGGCGTCGATCACCGGCTGGTCGCCGAAGCCGCCGGTGTAGTACAGCCCGCGCCGCGGGTAGGTGCCGACGGCCGCTGCGCCCGCCAGGGCCAATGCCAGCACGTGATGGCGCGCCCACGGCATCGGGATGTAGCCCGAGACGCGTGCGCTGAACGCCGTCAGCGTCGAATCGCTCCCCAGTGCGCGGGCGGCGATGTCCGCGCCCGCCACCAGGGTGAAACCCTTCTCCAGACTTATCGCGTCGGCCGTGCTCTCGGCGTTCGAGTACGAGCCGCCGATGTGCAGCATTCCGAGGTAGCCGCGATCCGGCACGCGCGTGACCTGCGAATACGGATCCGCGATGGGTCCGATCGGCAGCACCGAGTCGAACTTCGCGATCGTGTAGTTGAGCGCCACGCTCGCCGCGTCGAACTCCCCCAGGATCGGATAGCTGACTCCCGTGGTGGCGCCGGTCAGGTGCTCGGTGATGATGGGTGTCTGGTCGCCGTAGCGGAAGCCGGTGCGAGGGGACGAAGAACGGAACACGCTGGCCCGGAACGCAAATGGCAGCCTGTGATAGGCGTAGCCGAGCCTCACCGACGGCTCCCCCTGTTGGGTCTCTACCGTGATGCTGGCGCTGAACGAGTGCAGCCCGACGGCATCCTCGCCCGTCGTGGAGACCGTGAGCGCCTGGCCGAAAGTGCCGGGCCCATACTTGAGCTGGTAGGCGTGGGGCCTGAGCGTGGGAAGTGGGTTGTAGTTCTCGACCGGCCAGCGCTTGTCGTACTGCTCGGGCGGCGTCGCCGGGCGGTGGTCGATGTAGGGGAGCGCGGGCAGGAAGCGCGACCGGTCGAGCGGCATGCTGAAGAGGTCGAAACCCGCGGACGTGTAACCGACGTAGAACAGGGTGCGGCCATCGGGCGTGACCTCGGGCATGTACGCCCCCATGATCACGTTCGTCACCTGGCTGAGCTTGTGCGAGGCAACGTCGTAGGCGTACACGTTGGCGATGCCGGTGCGGTCGGACGTGAAGTAGACGGTGCGGCCGTCGGCCGACCATGTCGGCTGCTGATCAAGCGCGCGGTCGTGCGCGATCTCGTAGAAGCGGCCGGTCTTCACGTCGACGATGCGGATGTCGCGGTAGCCGCCGTGCGTCCAGGCGCTGTAGGCGACCTTGTGTCCGTCGGGTGAGAAGCGCGGCGTGAACGCCTGCTCGTAGCGCGCGCTCGGCACCAGCGTCCGCTGGTGGGTGATGCGGTGGTCCGCGGTGAAGTCGGCGATCCTGAGGGTACTGGTTCCAGCGTGGTTGGTGACGTAGGCGATGTGCCTCCCGTCGCGGCTCACGTCCGGCGTGCGCGCGCGGCGGGAGACGGTCAGCCGTCGGCGGCTCCGGTCGAGCCCGCGCGGCGCGCGCGTGCCGTGCGGCTGGCGGAACAGGTCGGTGAAGTAGTACTGGCGTTTGGTCGGCGCCGTGCTGTCGAAAACGATGCCGCAATCGCTGTCGAAGGCGAGGCCCGTGCCGCTCATCCGCGTGATGATCTGCTCGTTGCTTTCGTCGGCGCGCCCGCGCGAGATCAACGGAACGCGGTACACGCCCGCCGTCCGGTCCCCGTCGTCGGCCACGTAGTAGACCTCCTCGCGCGAACCGCTGCGCGCACATTGCGGAACAAACCGCGGCGAGTAGGCGACGCGCCCGCGGTGCGTCAGCTGCGCGCCCTGTCTCAGACCGCGGCGTCGGACCGCAGCCGCCTGGGCGCGGTACTTCTCTTCCAGGTGCTTTTCCCAACCGCGGTACAGCTGCTCGTAAGTGCGACCTGTCACGCGCCGTACCGAGCGGTTGATGCCCCACGGGACGATGTTCGCGCCGTAGTCGGTGGCGATTGCCGCGAAGGTGTTGGGCCCGTAGATGTGCTCGATCCACTCGACGAACTCGGACCCGTACAGGTACCAGAGATTGCCCGACGGCCAGCGCCTCGCGTCGTTGCTGATCTGGTCCAGCCGCGCCAGGTTGTGGGAGAGCGTGTCCGCGCGCATGTACATGTCCCACTGGGACAATCGGAGCCGCCCGCCGCTGGTGTGCTCGGTTTCCATCGTCACGGCGAGCCCCTCCAGCACCCAGCGCGGTTGCGCCTGGTTCGGAGCCACGGTCTTGCCGAGGATCGAGTTGACCACGGCGGGGATGCCCGAGATGTTGTCGATGTGAACCGTGTGCGTGAGCTCGTGCGTGGTGAGCTCGCGCAGCCAGTCGTCGTAGTCGCCGAGTGGCGACATGTCGTCGGGTGCAGTGACGAACAGGCGGATCTCGTCGTACGGCAGCGCTCCGGACGACCCGTTCGCGTCGTCCGTCGCATCGGTCAGCAGCACCTCCGTGATGTCCGGCGCCCAGCCCAGCTCGGGTACGAGGATGTTGTACTCGTCTTCCAGTAGATTGGCCGTGCGCTGGGCGACCGGCTCCAGCCCGCCGTGGAAGTGGACGTGGAAATGCGGTGTGTTGATCGTGTACCAGCGCAGGTACGGGTCCCCCGCTCGTGCCGGCACAGCCAGCAGCAGGAGCGCCAGTGCGGCAAGCAGCGCCGCCGGCAGGCGGAACCCGTCGCCGCGCACCGTGTGGACCCGGCCTAGAGATCGTCGTGGAACAGCGGCTCGCGGTTGCGCACGTAGCGGTACACGAGCTGCCGTCCCTCGGGCGTGATCTGCGTGAACTGCGCCCCGAATCCCGGCGAGGAATCAGCGCCCGAATTCGGAGCGTCGCGCGTCCAGCGGACGACACCGCGCGCCTCGAACTCGTAGCCACCCGGAAGGGATACCTTGATGACCACGTCCTGCCCGATCTGCGGGATCTGGTAGGTCGCCACGAAGATGCCGCCGGAATCGATCACGTCGTTGCCGCTCAGTCCCTTGTAGAAGTTGGTTGCACTGTGCGCGCCCAGCGCCGCCTCCACGCGCAGCGTGCTGCCGTCGCTCGCCGGCGCGGCCACGGCCACGGGCTGCTGGGCAGGGGCCGGCTGCGGTGCCATCGGTTGCTGCGGCGGTTGCGGCTGCGCGGGCGCGGCCTGTCCCGCCCACGGAGCGGGGTTGCCTGCCGGTGGCTGCCACTGACCCGGCGGCTGGCCGTAGGGTTGCTGCGCGTTGGGCTGGCCGAAGCCGGCCTGCTGCTGCTGTGGAAATGCCGGTTGCGGCGCCGGCTGGGCCGGCGGCGCGAAGGCTTGTTGCGGTGCCGGCTGGGCCGGCGGCGCGAAGGCTTGTTGCGCCTGCGGCGCGGGGGCCTGTTGTGCGATGAACGCGCCGGGGGCCGAAGGCTGTGTGGGCGGCATCGCGCTGGCGGGGTTGTTGTCCATCACCACCGTACCGCCGAAACCCTGAGCTGGCGGCGCTTGTGGCGGAAACTGGGGAGCGGCCGGCGCCGCGGGACGAGGCGGCGCCGCCGGGGCTGCAGGTGCAAGCTGGGTGAGCCCGTGGACGACACCCAACGAGCCGGCCACCGCTTCGACAGCCCGGTCGATTGCGGGGTGGCCGGGCGGTTGTGTCTGCAGCAAGCCCAGCGCCCGGCGCACGGCGGCGAGTGCCACCGGACCAGCCTCGCCGACGGCGCCGCCTTGCGACGCCTCGATGCGATGCAGAGCGCTCATGGCCTCCGCGACCGGCTCGGCTACATCCGCCAGGTGCGGCGGTACGCCAGGTGTCTGAAGTGCGGCCAGGCCCTGGGCCAGATTCTCACGTGCGCTTCGCGCGGCGCTTACGGGATCGGTCATCCATTCCCTCCAAGGGGCACGCAGTCTAACATGCCCCGCTCCGCGACGCGCGAGGCCACGGCCGCTCCGTCGAGCTGCTCCTCGCCTGGGACGGCGACCGCCCGTTCGATGCGTATCGCTCCGTCGCCCGTCCGGATCAGCACTGCCCCCGGGGGCTCTCCGACGACCCCGGCCTCGCCGGCTTCCAGAAAGCGCGGGACGCCAAGGGCGGCCGCTGCGCGCGTCACGAAAAGCTTCTGGCCAGCGATTTCGACCGCAAGCCCAGGCACTGGAGACAGTGCCCGGACCCGGCGCAGCACGCGTTCCGTCGGCCAGTCCCACCGAACGCGGAGCAGCTCACCGGCCGGTTCTGGAGCCCACGTTGCGGAGCGCTCGTCCTGCGCCGTGCCGGGCAGTGCGCCGCCTGCGGCCAGGCGAGCCACTCCCCGCCTGAGCAGGCGCAGCGCCGGCCGGTCGAGCGCTCGCGCCAGCTGCCAGGCGTCGCGGCCGGCCACCGGCAGAGTCTCTTCAAGCAACACTTCTCCGGCGTCGTAGTCCGGGGTGAGGCGGTGCAGGCAGGCGCCCGTGAGCGGGTCGCCGCAGTCGATGGCCCAGAAGAATGGGTCGGGGCCACGGTGGCGCGGGAGCAGTGACGGATGCACGCCCATGGCGCCGAGCGGGGGGCGCAGCCAGCGCTCGGGTAAGCGACGGGTCCAGAACCAACTCACCACCAGATCCACCCCGGCGCCGGCAAGCGCGGCGTCGACGGTCGGCTCGAGCGCGTCGCCGAGCTCCGCGGCGTCGATCAGCCGGTCCGCGCCCAGAAGACGGCCGAGGCGTCGTTTCCCCGGGGCCGCGACCGGCGAGAGCACAGCCACCGCGATCTCGTGCCCGTCCGCGAGGAGGGCGCAGGCCGCCAGCGGCAGACCGAAGTACGCCAGTCGCATCATCCGGCGACAGCGTAGCGGCGCCCCCGCAGGCCGAAAAGTTGTTCGATCTCGCGCCCCCCTGCTACCCCGGGCGACATGGATACTGGCGCCAGGAGCCGCACTTTCCGCCCGGTGCTCCGTGCGGGAAACCGCTTCGACCCCCTGGCCGCACGCCGCCCGATCCTGGTTTTCGAGAACGTCCACAAGGCGTACCGCGCCGATGCGCCGGTGCTCCGGGGTCTCGATCTGGAGATCGAGCGGGGAGAGTTCGTGTTCATCACCGGGCCTTCCGGTGCGGGCAAGAGCACGCTGCTCCGGCTGCTGTACGCCGCCGAGACGGTGGACACCGGCCGCATCCTGTTCATGGGGCGCGAGATCGGTCGCCTCACCGACGGTTCGGTGCCGTTCCTACGCCGCAACATCGGCATCGTCTTCCAGGACTTCAAGCTGGTCGACAACTGGTCCGTGCTGGAGAACGTCGCGCTGCCGCTCGAGGTGCTGGGTGTCTCGCAGCGATTGGTCCGCCAGCGCGTTGGCGAGGCGTTGGAGCGGGTCGGTCTGGGCGGACGCGGAGCGGAGCGCGCCGGCAACCTTTCCGGCGGCGAGCAACAACGCATCGCCATCGCACGCGCCATCGTCGGCGAGCCCGCGCTCGTCCTGGCGGACGAGCCGACGGGCAATCTCGACCCGCAGCTTGCCGTCGACATCCTC
This sequence comes from uncultured delta proteobacterium, assembly GCA_963826085.1. Lineage (GTDB taxonomy): Bacteria > Myxococcota_A > Polyangia > Polyangiales > Polyangiaceae > CAWDXG01. The sequence continues at coordinate 3,647,236 of CAWGVN010000001.1, forward strand.
GGTCTGTTCGAGGACATCCACGAGACCGGCGTGACGGTGCTGTTCGCGACCCACGACCGCTCGCTGCTCGATATCCGTCCGCGCCGGGTCGTGGTGCTGGACGAAGGCAAGGCTACCGACGTGCCCGGTGGGCTCGACGAACCCATCGGACCATCCCGCCAGGTCGCCTAGGAGCAGAGATGCCGATTCCTTGCGCTGACACGCTGACCTCGAAAAGGAGCACACCTTGACGCCGCTCGAGCGCGCCTGGCGCGGCGGCCGCAACGACTGGCGCCTGCACCTGCTCAGTGTCTTCTCGGTTGCCGTCGCGTTCGTGTGTCTGGCTTCCGCGCTGCTTGTCGTCGTGAACGTCTCCGGCGTGCGTGACCGCTGGGCGAGGACAGGTCGCATGTCCGTGTTCCTGCAGGCTGGTGTCACCCACAAGCAGGTCGCCAGCATCGAAAAAGCGCTGCACGGCACCGACGGCGTCAAGAGCGTGCGCTTCGTCTCGAGCGAAGACGCGCGCCGCGAGGTGACTGGCGACAACGACGACAAGGTGCTCGCGGCGCTGCCTTCGGAGGCGTTCCCGGCGTCGCTCGAGGTGAGCGTCGCGGAGAGCACAACCGCCGCCGAGATCGACCGCATTGCAGCCCAGCTCGACAAGCTGCCCGCCGTCGACACGGTGGAGACCTACAAGGCCTGGAGCGACAAGCTGGGGACGCTCCTGGCCGGTGGAGTGTCGGCTGCCGGGCTCCTCGCGCTGATCGTGCTCGGGGCGGTGATCAGCGTCGTCTCGTCGACGATCCGGCTCACGCTTCAACGGCGGCGCATCGAGGTCGAGGTTCTGAAGCTGGTGGGGGCCACCGACGGCTACGTGCGGCGCCCATTCGTCCTGGAGGGGGCCGCCCAGGGTGCGATCGGCGCGGCGCTGGCTATCGGGCTTCTGGGTGTTCTCTATGCGATCGTTCACAGCCACTTCGACGCGCAGCTCGGAACGCTGCTCGGGATGCGCCCGACGTTCCTGCCCTGGAGCGTCTCGCTTCTGATGGTGCTGACCGGTGCTGCGCTCGGCGCGGCTGCCGCCTACGCGAGCCTCAGAAGGCTGCTCGTCGTGTGACGCGGCGGGGGTAATGTGAGAGTCCGCACGCTCCTGGCAGCTGCACTGGTGACGGTGACCGCCGCTGCGGCCATGCCCGGTTCCTCGACCGCCGGCCCGGACCCGGTCGAGCCCGCAGCGGGCGCCCAGCCGAGCACGCCGAGCACGCCCGACGGCGTGGACCGGGCGCTGGCCAATCTCGATCGCGAACAGCGCAGGGCGAAGAAGGAGCTCCGCGCCGTGCGGCAGAAGTCGAAGCTGGTGCACCGGCGGGCAGTCCTGCGCGGGCGCGCGTACGTGAGGGTGGCGCGCGCGGGCTTGCTGCCGATCGGTGGCGGCTTCTCTGCGCTGATCGAGCATGCGTCGCGACTCGAGCGACTGCGTCGCGCTCTGGCTCGCGACATCGATCTCGAGCATGAGCTCGATGCGCGCAGCATCGCTCTCGGCAAGCGACTCGACAGGATCGCCGAGCGCCGTATCCCGCTTGAAGCGGACCAGCGCGCCATGTCCCAGGCGCGCACCGCGCTGCTGGCCGAGCAGGATCGCGCCCTGGCCTTCAAGCGGGCTTTCGAGAGCAGCGGTCCCGGCGCGCCGACCGCGATCTACGGCGCCGCAGTTGGGCCGAGCGACCCAGCGGATTCCTCGGACGGATTCGCGTCGATGAAGGGCCGGCTGCCTTTCCCGGTGCCCGGACGAGCGGAGATCCGCCATGCCGAGCGCAGGGCGGCAGACGGCCCGGGCCTGGAGATGAGCGCGCCGTTCGGTTCGCCGGTGCGCGCCGTCTATCCCGGACGGGTTGCGTTCGCAGACCAGTACGCCGACTACGGCAAGACCGTGATCATCGACCACGGCGACGGCTACTACACGGTGAGCGCGAACCTGGCGGAGATCAACGTCGAGGTCGGCGACGACGTGTCGCAGGGCACCCGACTGGGAACCGTGGGCGAAGGCGCCAAGGGCGCATCGCTCTACTTCGAGATCCGCAAGGGCGCCGACACGCTCGACCCCTCGGGCTGGTTCGGAATCTAGTCTCCCGCCGCGCGGGAGAACCCGCTATGCTTCTGGGCAATGCGAGGCATTTCGCTGGTCGGGACCTTTTCGCTAGTCATGCTTCTGGCCGCGAGTGCGGTCGCACAGACCGCGCCAGCCGGCGCTACACCGCAGCCTCCGCCCCAGCAGGCGCCGCCGCCGGGCTACCAGGGGTATCCGCCGCCGGGCGCGTACCCGGGCTATCCGCCACCCGGGGCGTACCCGCCACCGGCGAAGCCACCCCCGAAAGAGCTCGCGTACCATGAGGGAATGACGATCCCGCAGGGCTATCATCTGGAGAGCACGGTGCGCAGGGGCCCCGTCATCGCCGGCGCGATCGTGCTCGGCGTGCCGTACGTCGCCGGCATGGCCACCGCTGCTGCCGCGAACTACGCGAACTCCAGCGCCTGGTTGGCGATCCCGGTGGCCGGACCCTGGCTGACGCTCGGCATCCGCAACCACACCTGCCCGAAGAACGACGCGGGATGCGACGCAGGAGAGTTCCTGGCCCGGTTCTTCCTTGTTCTGGATGCGATCATGCAGACCACCGGCGGTGCCCTTTTTATCTGGGGCGTGGCGGACAAGAAGGAGCGCCTCGTCCGCGATGACGTGGTGCGGATCATCGGCGTCGCGCCGACCCGGATCGGCTCCGGCTACGGCGTCGGCCTACTCGGCTCGTTCTAGCTTTGGCCTCCGGGCCGGCCGCGGAACGCAAATCTTCGCGCAACCGGGGGCGCCGGCGTCCGACGGGAGGGTCGTTCAGTTCCGTCGTATCGGAGGTACACATGACGACCCGAATCACTCCCAGCGGCCCCGCCACCGGGGTCCAGTCCACCACCACCGCGCCCCGCGTCACCCCGCCGCCCGCCCGACCTTTCAAGCAGGTGATGAACGCGGGCGAGCGCGCCGTCGTCGGCGGCGCCGAAGCCGCGGTCACCAGCTTGCCTGGAGGCCCTGTCCTCGCCGCGGCTTTCCGTAACCCCGGCGGCTCCGTCGGCGTCGGTGGCGCCGGTGGCGTCGGCGGCGTCGGCGGCGTCGGCGGCGGAACGACCGCCGCCGAGGGACCGACCGGCACCGCAACCGACCCGTCGGGCGGCGGCTCCGCGCCCAACATGGACCAGGTTCTGGCCCAGAGCGCGGACCAGAACCTCTACTACCTGCAGCTCCAGGAGCGGATCAGCGCCGAGAATCGCGCCTATACGGCCGTTTCCAACGTGCTGAAGGCGCGTCACGACACCGTGAAGAACGCCATCTCCAACATCCGCTAGACTAGGCCCATGGGCATCGACGGCATTGGCAAGCCCGGCGGTCTCCCGCCGGGCGCCGGGGGGGTCGGCGGTCCGACGAAGACCGGCGCGATCAAGGGCGAGAGCTTCCGCGTTGACAAGGCTGCGGGAACGGAAGGCGTCCAGGCGACCGACCCGCTCGGCCAGCTGCAGCGCGGAGACATCACGCTCGACCAGTATCTGGACAGTCGCGTCGCCGATGCCGTGCAGCATCTGGAAGGAAAGCTGCCCCCCGAGCACCTCGACTTCGTGAAGCAGAGCCTGCGTGAGCAGCTCGGCAGCGATCCAGTGCTGATCGAGCTGGTGCGCCGCACGACCGGCGCGTCGCCGGGCGACCCGGCGAGCTAGCGCGGCCGTCCCCGTTTCCGTCCAGCGGGGGGAGCTGCTATCCCACGGCGCAGATGGCACGCAGCCGGCGGAGCTCCACGCGCCTCGTGCCCCTCGGGGAGATCCCCCGCGGTGCCGGGGCAATCGACGTTGTCGGCGCGCGCGCGATGGCGCTGATCGACGCGGCGGAGCTGGATCTTCCGCTTCTCGATTCCTGGGTGCTGCCGGTCGAGGCTTTCGATGAAGCCATCGAGACGGTGCTGCCTCCTGCTCACGATCCCGCCTCGCTGCTCAGGGCGATCCATCGCCCGCGCGGGCTCGAGCGCGCGGCCCGCGCGCGCGATCGCCTGCTGGCGGCGCCGCTGCCGGCCCTCCAGGACGAGCTCTTCGCTTTCTGGGACGAGATCGAGCCGCGCGCCCCGTGGGGCCTGGCAGTTCGCGCCAGTCCGACACTCGCGGACGACAGCGTTGCTGCGACCGCCGCGCTGTCGGCGACGCGCGTCGGCGTGCGCGGACCGGAGCAGTTGCAGCGCGCCGTGCGCGACATCTGGGCTTCGGTCATGCAGGAGGACACGCTGCGTTATCTGCGCGCACAGCGCGTCCGCGAGCTGAAGATCGCAGTGCTGCTCCAGCCGCTGCCGCAGGTCGCTGCGCACGGCGTCATGCTGACCCGCGATCCGCTGCATGGCCCGCGCACGGTCGAACCGCCCGAGCCAGGTGCCGAGCCGCGGCTGGTCGCCGTCCGGGTCGCGAGCGCGGCGTTCGGGCTCGGTTCGCCGGTCGTGGACGGCGTTGCTGCGCAGGACCTGGTGAGGTTTGCCGCAGATGGGCGGGTGCTGGAGCGCCGCACGGTACTCAAGGAAAGTCGCCTGGCTGTCGTCGAGAGCGGGCTCACGACGGCACGCGTCGCGGCGCGCAAGGCGACCCGCCCAGCGCTGTCGTTGAACAGCGTCGAGCAGCTTGCCCAGGTGGCACAGCGCCTGGACGAAGCCGGCCGCTCCCAGCGCGACGTCGAGTTCGTGGTCGTGCAGGGCGATGGCGTGCGTGTTGTGGAGCTGCGCCAGAGTCAAGGACTCGGCTACCCGGAGGGCGGCTCGCCGACCACGGTCTGGTCACGCGCCGGCCTGGGCGAGTCCCTTTCCGGAGTCCCCAGCCCACTGACGTTCTCCCTGGTCGACGCGTTCTCGCGCAAGGGGTTGGAAGAGGCGTTCGGCGCGCTGGGGTGCAAGCTGCCGCGCAACGCCACGTTGCTCCAGCGCGTACACGGTCGCCTCTACCTCAACCTGACCGCCCTGGTGCCGGTGGTGGCGCACGTACCGGGCATCGATCCCGTCGCGTTGCTCGACCTGGTCCACGACGACAGCTCCAATGTGCTCGCCGGCCAGCTCGAGCTGAAGCGGCGCCGCCCTGGTCTGGCTCGTCTTCCGATCACTGCCGCCCGCCTGTTGGCGCAGCAGGCGCGCCTTGCCGACGACTTCTCCCGGTTCGAGCGCGAAGCGCGGGAGCAGCAGGCGTGGCTCGCCGAGATGGACCTTGCGATCCTACCGGACGACTCGCTCTTGACGACTCTTCGGGAGACGTACCAGTTCTTCGAACGGACTGCGGAGCTCATGCTCGGCTGCACGCTGGCGACGCTCGCGTCGCACATCGGCGTGAAGACCGTCCTGGCCCGCTCGACGCCCGTTGAAGCGGAGCGCCTGGCCCAGGCTATCACCGCCGGCGTTGGCGATCTGGACAGCGCGGCTCCCGGCGTCGCCCTCGCCCACGTCGCCGGCATCGTACAGCGCGATCCCGAAGCCGCACGGTTGCTCGGCCAGCACACCGTGCAGAGGCTCGACCAGCTGCCGGAGGGACCGGCGCTTCGCGCTCTTTCGCAGTTCATCGAGGCGTATGGCGATCGCGCGCTGCGCGAGAGCGAGCTGTTGATGCCGCGCTGGGCCGAAGACCCGCGCCCGCTGTTCGCGATGCTCGCCGCAGGGCTCAGGGCCGGCCCCCTCGATCCTGAAGAGCGTCTTTCCCGGGCCAGGGTGCGCGCGGACCGCGAGATGGCCGTGGTGGATGCGCGCATCCCCTACGTGGAGAAGGCGCTGGTGCGCGCCTTCGTGTCGCGCTGGCGCGTGCTTGCCCGGTTGCGCGAGAGGATGCGCGTCGCCATGGCCCGCACCTTGAACATGTTGCGCATCGTGGTGCTCGATGTGGATCGACGCATGCGCCGGATTGATCCGGGTCTGCCGCCGTCGGCAGCGTTCTTCTGTACGTTCGACGAGTTGCTCAGCGCGGTGGGTCGGTCGCGGGCCGACCTCGGTCCCATCATCCGGATGCGCCGGGCCAGCTACCACCGGGACGCCGCCGCGAGCGATCCTCCGGAGACCTTCGTCGGAGCGCCGCCCACCGTGTCCTTGCCGCCGGTTGGAAGCACCGTGCTGCACGGTATCGCCTGCGGATCGGGCACGGTGACGGGCCGTGCGCGTGTCGTGGGTACGCGCGGGGCCGGCGCTGCTGATCTCGAGCCGGGCGAGATCCTGGTGCTGCGCGCGCCGGACGTTGGACTTTCGCCGCTGTTCATGCTGTCGGCCGGAGTGGTTGCCGAGCTGGGAGGCCCTCTCTCGCATGGCGGAGTGGTAGCTCGCGAGTACGGCGTCCCCGCGGTGGTGGGCGTGCGCGGGTTGACCGCCACGGTCCAGAACGGCGAACGGTTGCGCGTCGATGGTGACCGGGGCGTCGTGGAGCGACTCGACGCATGAACGCAACCACGCGCACGGCGAGCTGCGTCTGGTTGATCGAGCAGGGACGGCATCCCACGCTCGCCGAGCTGCTGGGCGGCGCCGGGCATGCGGCGGATGTGGCGAAGGAAGGCCGCGTGTTCGTCGACGGGCGCCGGGTCGTGGAGCCTTCGCTGGTGCTCGAGGCCGGACAACGCGTGGAGCTCTTTCCGCAGCGGCGGCGCGATGGCGAGGCCCAGCTGCTCGACCAGCGGAGCGGTTTCGTCGCGGCGTTGAAGCCGCCGGAGCTGCCGACCGAGCCGGATCACCACGGGCTCGACTCGCTCAGGATGCGCGTCGCGGAAATGGCGGGGATCCGCGAGGACCGCCTGCACGCGGTATCAAGGCTCGACGTCGGCGTGAGCGGCGTTGTGCTGTTCGCCAGTGCTCCCGTAGCGCGGCGGCACGTCGAGTCCGTTCGGCGTCGTGGCGCCCTCCGCCGTCGCTACGTGGGGATCGCCGAGCGCGCGCCCACGCCGCGTTCCGGGGTATGGAACGAGCCGATCGCGCGACAGCGCGGTCGGGCGAGGCTGGCGCGTAGCGACGGGCTTCCGGCGATCACGCATTTCTCGGTGGTCGGCGAATGCGACGCGGGGGTTCGCAGCGTGGGGCGAGGCGCTGGTCCACTCGCGCCGGCGCTGCTCGCCCTGGAGCCGCGGACCGGCCGCACGCACCAGATCCGGGTCCACGCGGCCCACGCCGGAGCCCCGCTGCTGGGCGATCGCCTCTACGGTGGGGCCGTTTCGGTCGCGTTCCCGGACGGACGGGTGCTGGAGGTGCAGCGGATTGCGCTCCACGCTGCCTGGATCGAGCTGCCCGACCTCGAAGGCCGTGCGTGGCGCGTACCCGCGCCGGCGCCGCTCGAGCTGCAGACGCTCTGGGAGGAGCTCGGCGGCTGCCCCGAGCTCCTCGATGCCGCCGCCGGAAATCAATGCTCTGGCCTACCCGGCCTGGTGGAGTAGCTTCCCGCCCATGCCGCGTCTCCCCGGACTCGCAGTGGCGCTTGGCCTGCCGCTGGTCCTGGGCGTGGCCTGCTCGGCTGCTCGCTACGACCGACAACGCGGACCCGAGGTCGCGTTCCCCGCGCACATCCTCGAGGGTCACGGAAGCGACGGCGGCACGAAGGCCCGGGGCTCGGGCGACGCCGCCGCGCCGGAGCAGGAAGGAGGCGCCCAGGTCCTGGCCCACAGGCCCGCCGGCAGCTTGCCGGATCCCGACCCGCTCCGGCTCGCGCGGCAGTGGCAGTACACGCTGCTCTACGACCGCGGCAAGGTCAGGATACAGAGTGTGAAGGCTCTCCGATTTGCGCGCCCCGTCGTTACGTCGCGCAACATGGGGCGCTACGCCATCGAGCTGTGGATCGGTCACGAGCTGGTGGACCGCGTGCGCTTCGATTTCCCCCTGGTGGCGGCCGAAGCCCCCCAGCATGGTCCGCGGCGCCCGATCAACGAGCCGCCCACGCTGGCAGCAGGAGCGGTGGCAACGCGTCAGGTGCTCGTCCCGGCCAGCACCCGGGCGACCCGCGCGGTTCTCGTCAATCGTGCCTCCGGCGGGCGCCAGCCGCTGCCCTGGCCGCCCGATCATCCGCTCCCCCCGCCCGGTCTGGCCGAGCGCGCCCCGGTCCGGACCGATGGCGGGGCCTCCGACGCGGCCAGCGACTCGCGTTGATGCGAGAGGTGGCGCACGGGTGGCGCTTCGTGCGACCCTTACGCCGCCATGCACTGCGAGTCCTGCGGTCAGGAAAACATCGACGGTGCGCGCTTTTGTGCGAAGTGCGGCGCGCTCCTTCCGGTGGAGGAGCACAAGGAAGATCCGCTCATCGGACAGGTGATAGGCGGGCGCTACCGCATCACCGGCGTGCTCGGCGAAGGCGGGATGGGCGTCGTCTACGTTGCCGAACAGCAGATGGGCTCGACTGTGCGCAAGGTCGCGGTCAAGACCTTGCACCCGCACCTGTCGCAGGACCCCTCGGTGTTGGCGCGCTTCCATCGCGAGTGCGGCACGGTCGCGCAGCTGGAGCACCCGAACACGATCAAGTTCTACGACTTCGGCGCCACGGCGGACGGGACGCTCTATATCGCGATGGAGTTCGTGAAGGGCAAGGCCCTGGCCGACGTGATCGAGCAGGGACCGATCCCGCCGCAGCGCGTTCTCAAGATCATGAAGCAGGTCTGTGGAGCGCTGGACGAGGCCCACAAGCTCGGCATCATCCATCGCGACCTCAAGCCAGAGAACATCATCCTCACCGACCGTGCGGGCGAGACCGACTTCGTGAAGGTGCTGGATTTCGGCATCGCCGCGCGCACCGAGTCCAGCGACGCCCAGAAGGAGCAGAAGCTCACGCAGCAGGGAATGGTGCTGGGAACGCCGCCCTACATGAGCCCCGAGCAGTTCACGGGCAAGGAGCTCGATGCGCGCAGCGACATCTACTCGCTCGGTGTAATGGCCTACGAGATGCTCACCGGGAGGCTGCCGTTCGACGCCGATACCCCCTGGCAGTGGGCGACGCAGCACATGACGGCGCAACCCATCCCGTTCGACGCAGCGCCCAACGCCGCCAGTGTCCCCGAGTCGATGCGTGCGGCGATCATGAGATCCCTGTCCAAGGAGAAGGAACAGCGCCAGAGCTCCGCCAAGCAGTTCTTCGAGGAACTGTCGGGCGGCGGGGGCATCACCGTGGATGCGCCCGCGACGAGCGGGCCGCCGTCGCTGGGCTCGGTTGGCACAGCGGCCATGCCGGCAGCTCCGGACTTTGCTGCCATGGCCGCCGGGGCTGCGGCTCCGGTTGCGCCCATGCAGCCGTCCCCGGGCGTGCCGCCGCCGGTGGCCGCCGCCGTGCCCCCACCCCCCGCGGCGTCCCGCGGCGGAGGGGGCGGCAAGGGGCTCATCATCGGTCTCGGCGGCGCCGGGCTCCTGCTGCTGGTCGCGATCATCATCGTCGTGGCCCGTGGGTTGAAGCCATCCGAGCCGGATCAGACCCTGTCCAACCCGTTCTCGAGCGCCTCCGGCGGTGCCACCACGATCGCGCCCCAGGTGGATACGGCCGCGACGGGGAGCACGGCGGCGGGCGACACGGATGCGGCGCCAGCCGATACCAGCACCGCCCCGACCGCGAAAACCGCGACCACCACCCACACAGCCACGGCCGTGCATACGGCCGCACCCACAGCGACCGCGAAACCCACGGCGACCGCGGCGAGCGGCGCTGCGGCTTGCTCGGCGTGTATCGCCGCCGCGCAGTCCGGCAACGTTCCGGGGGCGGCCGCCAACTACCGCAATTGTTCCGATCCCAGTGCGAAATCCCGCTGCGCCGCCTTTGTGCGCAGCCGCGCGCCGGCTACGGCGCGGACCGCGGCGTTCAACGGCAATTGCTCGCAGGCCAAGGCAATCGCCGGTGCGGCGCGCGCCATGGGGGCAGGGAGCGGAGCCCTGAACGCGGCGATCAAGACCTGCAAGTAGTCTCCAGCGCCGCTTCCCGCTCCGAAAATTCCGCCTGTGATTCCAGACACATGGCGCGAGTGTATACTTTTTGCAACACCGTCCGCTTGACGCTCTGGAACAGGTGGGTCTAGATCCGGGCTACCGTCGCTTTTCGACTGAGGGCTTCGCGCCGCTTCAACGCTTCGAATCGGGAAATCGACCCTAACGGGGAAACCCACCGCCAAGGTAGTCAAGACGCGATGAAGACCAGGATGACCTGGCCCGAGCTCTGCCGCTCGGAGCAGTTCAAGGGCCTCTGGGTGGCGCTCGACAATTGCCGCCTCGATTCGTCCACGTTGCAGCCCATCGAGGGCGATGTCGTGGATTCCGACGAGGATCTGGCCGAGCTCTGCAGCCGCATGCGCGAGGCGGGGCGAACCTCGTGCTCGCTCCTTTTCTGCGAGGACGAGGTGCTCGTGGAGTCCCGCCGGAGCGCTCTGCCGTCCAGCTCCGAGCGAACCGGTCTGGCCCGCTGAGCCCGGTCGCAGGCGGCCGGATTGCCGCTTCTAGCGCACGATCGGCTTCACAACGGCCTTGCCGTCCTTGATCACCACGTCGAAGTCGATACGGCGATTGCCGTGCCGCTCGCGCAGCTTCGACTCGACGGCCTCGAGCTTCTTCTTGAAGCGGTCGACGCTGATATCGTGGCGATCATTGGTCCTTTTCTGGGCGTCGACGAGCCGGGCGTGAAGCTCGCGGACCCGGTCGTCGCTCACGCCGGCCTTTGCCGGGCCTCCCGCGGCCCGCGGGGCCGGGGGCCGGGGTCGAGCCGGTGGCCCTGGCGGCCCGCCTGCCGTCGGGCGAGCTGGCGGTGAAGGCCGCCCGGGTGCCGGCGGTTGCGCGGTCCCGGATGCGCGAGGCGGGGGCCGAGGCGGCCCTCCCTGAGCCAGCGGTTGCGAGCTAGCCGGTGGCGGCGGGCGAGCCGGTGGCAGGCGTGCAGGCGCCGCCGCGCGGTTGGGGGCTCGCGCGGCCACGGCGGCAGCTGGACGAACCGGGGCATTGGCGGCAGGTGCCGCGGGTGTTGCAGGTGTAGCGGCGGGGGCCTTGGCGGAGGGTCGAGCTGGCGCGGCGGCGGGCTTCCCGCCCAGCAGATCGTCGTCCAGGTCCAGCTCGAGACGATCCAGCTGCCGGGGCTGCGCGCTCGCCGCACGCCGCGGCTCTGGCGCGGGCGGCGCCTCCCGTTCGCGTTCCGCAGCGGCCGGGCTGCTCCGGGTAGCGTCGCTGCGACCCAGCGCTGCGTCGACGGCGCGCTTGGCTTCTTCGAGCGGGTCGTAGCTCTTGTCGTCGAGCGCCGCCCCCAGCTCCGCTGCCAGTTGGTTCTGCGCGTCCTGCGCCTTCTCGGCAGCCGCTGTTTCGACCTTCTGGCGGTTCCTGAAGCGCTTGCGCGCGACGATCGTCAGGGCCTGTTCGGGCCCGAAGTTCTTCTCCGCGCGCAGCAGGTGCCGCTTGTACGTGCCGTTCTCGATCTCGCGGCAGATGCGCTGCCAATACTGCTGGAAGGTGTTGTAGCGCTGGATGATCGTCTGGAGCTTGAAGCGCCGGGCGGTGTTGCGGATCTGCTCGCGACGCAGCATCCAGATACGTCGGTCGACATCCTTGCGCGCCACCGTGGGTTCGATCTTCTCGATGCCCAGGAAATACTGCTCGTAGAGCGAACGCAGTCGTTCCAGCCGGGTTTCCAGCTCTTCGATCGCGATCTCTACCTCTTCGGTTTCCACGGCGACTCAATGATCTGGCAAGGGCGCGATCTCGAGGTTGTCGAAGCACAGCGGTACCGACCAGTCATTGAACCCGAAGTGATCGTGTCCCGGGCCTTCGAGCGGCTTCGGGTCCGCGTAGCTCAGGATCTCGATGTCGTTCACGTACCAGTGCACCGTGTGGCCGTCCTCGCGCTCGACCTTGAAGTGGTAGATGATGTTGGGGCGGACGGGTTGGGCCTTGAGGTCCGCGCTGTTCGGCTTGATCGCGATTTGCGGACGGTCCGGCGCGTGCTCGTTGATTCGCGCGAGTACGTGGTAGGTGTTCTTCCAGCCGCCGAAGATGGTCAGGTAGCTGGTTGCATTGGTGTACGAGACGCCGGTCGCGGTGCTTTGGCCGTCGCCCCAGTACTCGGCTTTGATATCGCCTTCACTGGACGCCGTGGTGGCGTCGAACTCGATGCGGGCGTTGACGGGGAGTCGCCGCTTCAGCCATACGCCGTGGTTCTTCGCGCCCTTGCCGCAGAGCCGGCCGCGGTCGATGTGCCAGACGGCGGACCTCGCATTCCAGTCGTCGCCGAGCTCGCTGCGCTCGAAGTAGTCGTGGAAGGTGTGCTCGAGGAGCGGGTCCTGCTTGCCGGTCGCGCCGGCTTTCGCGGTTCCCGCGGAGGCGACGGGGGGCGTCTCGGCCGAGCCTGGCGCCGAAGCCAGCGGCGCCGGCGGCGCCTCCGCAGAGCCCGGCACCGAAGCCAGCGGCGTTGGCGGCGCGGGAGGAACCGGCTTCATCGCCCGCCGACCGGGCGGCAGCTGCCTGAGCGGCAGGTTGAGCACCGGGCGGGGCTGCACTGCCGGACGCACAGCCGGTTGGGCAGTGCCGGCATCATTTCCGGGGGTCTCGCGTTGAGTGGGGACGCAAGCGACCAGAGACGCTGCGACAATCACGGAGCCATTCAAACGAAACACACGCGGCATGCTAGCACAGCGGCAGGGCCCGTCAGCGGGCCCCTGGGGCGGGGGAAGGCCGCTCTTGTCTACCGGAGAGCCCCGGCCTCATCCGCCCGGACCCTGGAGCCTGCTCGCACGGGGCCGTCCGCACTGGTCGGCCCGTCATTTCGCGGGTAAGGAGAGCCCCCGATGCATCCCATCCTTTTCAGGATTCCGCTTCCCGCGTGGAACGTCCCCCTGTTCCCCGCGTTGATCGGCGTCGCCGTGCTCGGCGCGCTCGTCGCGCTGTTCGGCTGGCGGAAGAAGGCCACCGACCTGCTGCTCATCGGTGTCGTGCTCGCGATTGGTTGCGCGATTGGCGCGTTCCGTCTCAAGGGCCACTACTACCAGCTCGGCAGCCTACCCATCTACAGCTACGGCGCGATGCTCTGCCTGTCGTTGGTAGTGGGCTGGTACCTGACGCTGGGCCTGGCGAAGAGGGACGGACTGCCCCGCGAGACGATGGCCAACTGCTACTTCGTCACCGCGGTCGGAGCTCTCGTCTGTGCGCGGCTGCTCTACGTCGTGACCAATCTGGACGAGTTCCACGCGCTGGCGGACATCGTGAACATCCGCCGCGGCGGCATGGTCGCCTATGGCGGGTTCCTCGGCGGCTTCCTCGCGTCCTGGCTGTTCCTGCGCATGCACCGCATCCGCCTGATGCCCTGGGCGGACGTCGCCGTGCCGAGCCTGGCTTCCGGCCTGATGATCACGCGTATCGGCTGCTACTTGTTCGGCTGCGACTTCGGAAAGCCGCTCTCGTCCGACGCTCCCGGGTGGCTGAAGAAGCTGGGAACGTTCCCCCACTGGCCCGACGGCACCCTGCCGCAGGGCGCCGGCTCGCCCGCATGGATCCAGCACGTAAACCACCGCGGTCTGTCGCCCGATGCCAAGGCGTCGCTGCCCGTGCATCCGACGCAGCTCTACTCGTCGCTGATCGGCGCGTTCCTGCTGGTGCTGTTGCTCTACATGCGCAGAAAGCAGAAGTTCCGTGGCGAGGTTTTCTTCACCTTCGCGTTCGCCTATGGCCTATTGCGCTTCCTGATCGAGATCATCCGTGACGACCTGGAACGCGGTGCGTATGGTCCGTTCGTCTCGCAACACATCTTCATTCCGCTGGCGCTCCTGATCTTCGCAGCCGCCTATTGCTTCGGCCCGGCGCGCGCCATCGAGAAGGCGGGGCTCCGCCATGCGACGCAGCTGGCGAGCGTGGTGCCGGCGTTCGTCGCCTACATCCTGCTCAAGCCGGGTCAGTTCGATTCGGCGGTTCCGATCCAGCTCTCGACATCGCAGTGGATAGGCCTGTTCACCGCGGTCGGCGTGGCGTTCGCGTGGAGCTACTACCAGCGGCTGGCGGAGACCGACCCCGAAGGCGCGATGAGCCTGGGCCTTCCGGCAGCCGAACTCGACGAAGAGGCAGACGAAGAAGAAGAGGAGCCCGAGGAAGAAGAACCCGCGGCCGAAGGCAGCGACGAGGAAGTCGAGGAAGCAGAAGAAGACGACCGCGCTCGTCGCAGGGCAGCCCGCAAGAAGCGCCGCATGAAGCGTAAGGCCGCCGCGGAGGCCAAGGAAGAGCCCGCCGAAGAAGCCCCCGCGTCGGACGGGAGCGAAGACGAGGCGGCCGAGGACGAGGAGCCGAGCGGAGGGGAAGAGCCGGAGCCGGCTTGAGGTCGACCCGGATCGCGTGTGCTGTCTGGCACACCCGATCTGGCACACCCACTGCGACAATCCCGGCATAGTCCCCGTGATCGACCGGCACGGGGATTGCTCAGGGGACGGGGATGTCTAGAGCGGTCTGGCTTGTCGCCTGCGCTACCGCGGTGGCGTTCGGCGGGTGCGGCGGGAATACGAGCGCGGGAGGGGCCGGCGGCGGCGCGGGTGCGGGCGGTGGCGCAGGCTACTCCGGCGACGGCGGCACGGGTGCGAGCGGCGGTACCGGCGCGACCGCCGGCACCGGCGGCGTGTCGAGTGGCGGCACCGGCGGGATCATCTCGAACGGCGGAACAGGGGGCGTGGTCACTTGCAGCGCGCCGCCTCCGCCAGAGGCCGCTTGCGGCACTGCGCTCTGTGGCAACGGCAAGGTGGATACCTGCAACGACTGCCCGGACGGCGGCTGGGGCGGCTATCCCGGCGGCCCTGGCGGTCCGCCCTGCAACGTCGGTGCGGAGGACTGCGACGGCGCCAATCTGGGTGGCTCGAGCTGCACGGCGCTTGGCTTCAACGGCGGATCCCTTGGCTGCTCGTCGACCTGCAGCTACGACGTGAGCGCATGCGTGCGCTGCTCGGCGACCGGCGGGCATCTGGCGGCGTGCACGGACTCGATCGCCGGCGCGAAAGCGCCGACGGCTCTGGCGGTCGCCGCTACGCCACAGCAGATCGGTGTCGCTTGGATCGCGCAGGGCAAGAGCGGTCCCGCGGTCTGGTTCGCGCGCTTCAAGCCGGACCTCTCGCTCATCGCCAAGAGCGGTCCGATCGCGGCAGGCTGCCCGTCGTCGGTCGCGCTTGCCACACGCCCCGGTGGCTGGGACCTGGCCACGAGCGGATACGGGCAGTCCGTCGAGCTGTTCGCGTTGGATGCGACGGGCAAGATTACGCAGAAGAGCGCGGTGGCCCAGGGACATGGCGCCGTGTTCGGTGAGCGGCCGGGCAGCACGCCGCTTCTGGCGTGGATCGACCCGTCCGGCAACTCGCTGGGCGCCGCCGCGGTCTCTGCCGACGGTGCGTCCACCTCGCCGCCCGCGAGCATTCCCATGTCCGGCGGTGTCGTCGATGGTTTCGTCACGTCCGCCTTCGTCGGCGATGGCTTCCTGGTCGCCGCGCGCGCCTACAATCGCGTCGTGGTCGGTCGCGTGGAGCTCGACGGTTCGACCGCCGGCACGGTGACCCAGCCCGTTCCAGACGAAACAGAAGTTCCCGCGCTCGCCAGCGTCGGGACCGAAGCGCGCTTGGTCTACGAGCACTTCGGCGGGAACCCGGTGACCGTGGAGATGGTGCGACTCGACCACGCGGGCAAGCCGCTCGCGAGCCCCGTCGTGATCGGCTCGGCGCCGGATTACTACAACAACGCGTATCCGGTGGCGTTCGGCGCGTCGACGGTGGTGCTGATGGGCAACTACACGGGCGGCGTGTATCGCGCCCGGCATCTCAACGTCATTCGCGTCGGCTCCACCGGAACGAAGACCTGGGGTCCGAAGACAATCGCGACCGATCCGATGATGATGACCGGCTACGGCGCCGTGAAGAGCGGCACGGACGTCTTCGCTGCTTTCATCGAGAGCGCCGGCTGGGGCAACGGATCCGGAGTGGGGATCGCGCGGATTACGCCCTGAGGGTTGCCCACCCCCGCTTCGCTTGGCCCTGCGGGCCTTCGCGAAGCTTGCCCCTCCCAAACGCATGCTCGGCCCTTCGGGCCTGCGCGTGCGTGGGAGGGGCCGTCCGTTGCGCCTTGCCGATCGGCTGGCTTGTTCCAACGGGAAGTGTGGTTCCAGGGAACCTTTTCGGCAGGGGCGATGCTTCTCTGCCTTTGCAGCGGCTCGCGGCCGGCCTTCAGGGGGTGAAGGCCGGCCGCGAGCCGCTGCAAAGGAGAACTTCATGCATCGCACTTCCAGTCAGTTCACCCGTCGCACCCAGGCCCGCCGCGCGGCGGTGCTGGCGCAGCGCGCATCGGAGATGCGGGCTTTGCCCACGTGGGGCGAGGCGCGCTTGTGGCGGGAGCTGCGGGGTAGCCGGCTCGGTGTCGCCTTCCGGCGGCAGCTCGTTGTCGGTCGCTACATTGCGGACTTTGCCGCGCCGTCGGTGCGGCTGGTTGTTGAGGTGGATGGTGGCTACCACGCCGAACGCGCTCGGCAGGATGCGCGCAGGGACCGCGCGCTCGCGCATGCTGGCTGGCGCGTGCTCAGGCTGGAGGAAGAGCTCGTGCTGCGCCGGATGCCGGAAGCGCTCGCGCGTATCCGCGCGGAGCTAGACAACGCGCACTGAAGGGTGCCGCTTTGCAGCGCCACCCTATCGGAGCGGCCATGTCGTGCCGGCGCACAGTTCGCCGAGCACGCGAATCGAGCCATCGGAGGGGACCTCGAAATTCAGAAGGCCAGTCCCTCCGCCGTGCGAGTGGACCTGGTACTTCCCTGGCTTCAGTCGCGCGCAGCCTTTCACCTCGTACCCGGGTGTCGCTGTTCCATATGTCCACGATCCCTCCAGGATGGGCTGCGAATAATCGTTCCTTTCGGCAGCACAAACGAGCTCGCGGCGGGAGATGTCATACACCCTCACCCATCGGACGCCCGCTGGCTTCCCATCTCCGCAACCGGCAAACACGAACACGAGCGCTCGATCGTCCCCGTGCACGCGAGTGGCCATCGCCGGAGTAACGGCCGCGAAGCCCGGGGCATTCGGGGTCGGATGAGGTGTCGAGGAGCAGGCAGCGACGCCCAATGCGCCGAGCATCGCGCGGGCTCTCACTCGCCTTTCCCTTCGGCCTTCATGATGTGATGCGGTCCGTTTCGAATTCTACGCGATCCACGACGGGGGTCCGGTGTCGAGGTCGAGGCTGCCGCTGAAGCGCGGCGATGCCCCGAGCGGAGCGGCGGGCGGGGTCTTCGCGGCGGAGCGGGCCTCCGCAGGCGGAGCCCCAGCCGCGCTGCGCGTCCAACCGCCGCAAAGCAATGCGGAGACGAGGACTATGGCCCGCGAGCACGCGGAGGCCGCGACCGGCGCGGAGCGCGACGAAGCAGGGCGCTGCGGGGCGGCGCGATTGTGGCGTATCCGGGCTGTGGAGGGGCTGCCAGGACCTGCTGGGGAGCGATCAGGGGCGTTGGAACTCGAGGTCGAGCACTTCTTCGCCGCCGATGTGGATGCGGAGCTTGCTGTCGTCGAGGTCGCACACTGCGTAGGCGGCTGCGGCGCGGCCGGGGGCGTCGTCGTCGAGGTTCTCGACCAGGCTCTGGAGCGTGATGTAGGGAATGCCCGCGATCACGTCGACGTGGTTCCAGTGCGCGTGGCCGTTGAACACGGCCAGCACCTTGCCGCTCGCTTCGATCGCGGCACGCAGCTTGCGGCGCTCGGCGATGCGGCAGATGTGCGGAGCGTTCTCGAACCAACGGTTGCCTTCGAGCGACTGGTCGCTCGCCGGATGGTGCACGAGCACGATCGCGGGTAGCGCGGTTGCGGAGAGATCCGCCGTGAGCCAGTCGATCTGCTCCGCGGGCAGGTGCACCGCGACGTCCTTGGTCTCTTCGCTGCGCAGCACCGCGAAGTGCATGCCTTCCACGTCGCGGCTGTAGTGGAGCGGACCGGTGTGCTGCCAGAGCGCGCGCAGCGCGTCGTCGTCGAGGTGCACGCTGTCGTGGTTGCCGGCCACGTGCAGCACGGGTGCGTCGAGCCGGGACAGCACGGAGAGGAAGTCCGCGTAGCGCTCACGGTCGGTTGCAGGGGATTCGTCCTCGATCGCGTCGCCCAGGTTCACGACCAGATCGGGGTGCGCGTGCTCGTTCATGCGCTCGACGAAGTCTGCGAGCAGCCGCCCGGCCTCGTGCGAGAGCTTGCGGAGCCGGCCTTCGAAGTAGGCGGCGGGTCCGAAGTGGACGTCGGTGACGAGGGCGAAGCGCACGCGCTCCGAGCTTGGCGCACCCCGGCTCCGGCGTCAGCTAGCCGGAAAATGCCGGGATTGCTGCACGCAGGATCAGTATTGACGGTCCATCAAAAGGGAAAGGGGTGATTGGCTGGACCCCGCGCGCCGTCCAAGTATAGCCTTCCGCGTCCGGGCGCCCGCGCGTTACCGAGCGTTCGAGTCACAGGAACAACGAGGCAACGAGGAGCTTTTCGAATGTTTTCGACCAGAGCGATGATCCTTGGGCTCGCGGGCGCAGTGGCTGCCACGAGCGTCGTGGGCTGCAAGAAGGACGAGAGCCAACCGCCGCAGCAGGCGGGTTACCAGCAAGGGGCCTACGGTCAGCCGGGCTACGGTCAGCCGGGCTACGGTCAGCCCGCGCAGCCGGGCCAGCCGGGCTACGGTCAGCCGGCGCAGCCGGGCCAACCGGGTTACGGCACGCAGCCGGGTTACGGCACGCAGCCGGGTTACGGGCAACCCGCGCCGACGGGGACGACTGCTCCTGCGCCCACCGGCACGGCTCCAGCGGGTGCCGCGGG
This sequence comes from uncultured delta proteobacterium, assembly GCA_963826085.1. Taxonomy (GTDB): domain Bacteria; phylum Myxococcota_A; class Polyangia; order Polyangiales; family Polyangiaceae; genus CAWDXG01. Next base: position 3,666,020 of record CAWGVN010000001.1, read on the forward strand.
CGGTGCTGCGCAGCAGATTGATCCTGCGGCGGCTGCCGCTGCGCAGCCGATCCTGACCGGGTTGGCGCAGAGCCAGATGGTGGCCGGATCGCATCCGGTCGGCTCGACGCTCGCGGGCAACTTCCAGCAGGGCCAGACGCTGAGCAGCGAGCTGCAGCTGCAGCCGGGCAAGTGCTACACGGTTGTCGCGGCCGGGTTGCCTCCCGTGTCCGAGGTGAACGTGCAGTTCGTGGCGGTCACGCCGCTGCCCGGTATGACGCCGGTGATTGCTGCCGATCAGGACTCGGGATCGCAGGCCGTTCTGGGCAAGAAGCCGAACTGCTTCAAGAACCCCGCGCCCTTTGCCTTCCCGGTCAAGGTCGTGCTGACGGTCGCGGGTGGCCAGGGCATCGCTGCCGCGCAGGTCTACGAGAAGTAGCCGCGTCGAGGACGCGACGCTCGGCGGGAGCCGCTCGATGCGGCTCCCGCTCGGCGTTTGTGCGCTCTTCTCGACGCCCGCTGCGGGGCGGGCTACCCCGGATCCCGGGACGCGGGCATGAAGAAGAAGAAGCAGAGCTCGAGCCCTGCCCTGGTCGCTGCTCGCGGGGCGGTGAAGGTGCTGGCGATGATCGTCGGGCTGCAGGCCACGATGATCGCGCTGATGGCGTGCATCGGTCGCTTCACCGACAGCGGCTGGATTCGCGTGATCGGGGCGCTGGTCATCGCACTGGCGATCCCGGCTGTCATTGCCGATCGCCTGCTGCCTGAAGACGATCCCGTCCGCGCGCGCGGGTTGCCGGGGGATGTCTTCGCCCTGAGCTGGCTGGGGTTCGGGCTGCTCTTCGCCGTCGGGCTGCACGGCATGACGCGCTCCTGGCTCTCGGACGAGGGGGCGCGCCTCGACAGGTCGGGGGTTCGCAGCGTCGCCAGCGTGGCGTATCTGCTCGCGGGCGTAGAGCGACCCGAGCCTGCGAAGGCGCCATCCCCGCCGACCGCTTCCGCAAGCGCCGCGAAACCTGACCCCGCCCGGTCCGCGCCGCAGCCGGCGCCCAGCGCGTCGGCAGCGGCGATTGAAGCGGAGCACGACGCCGGGGCGGTGCAGCCCGCGCCGAAGAAGACCGGCGACCGGACACCCGCCGAGCTGTTCAAGGAGCTGGCTCCGGCCGTGGTGACGATCGCTGTGGAGGAGGCTCGCGGGGTGGAAGGAAGCGGCACCGGATTCCTGATCGACCGGCGCGGCACCATCGTGACCAACCACCACGTGATCGAAGCCGCCAAGAAGGTGCAGGTCCGGTTCATGGGTGGCGCGGCGTTCAGCGACGTCGAGCTCCTGGTCGACTCGCCCAGCGACGACGTGGCCTTGCTCAGGGTCGACCCCGCGAAACCCAGCCACGGCAAGCCGGTGGATGTCGAACCGGTCGACCTCGGCGACTCGGACAGTGTCGTAGTCGGAGAGCACGTGATCGCCATAGGCAATCCGCTCGGGCTCGACCACACGCTGACCGACGGACTGGTGTCGTCGCGGCGCCTCTACCAGGGCAAGCGCTGGATCCAGATCTCGGTGCCGATTTCCCCGGGGAACTCCGGCGGGCCGTTGTTCGACATGCAGGGCAAAGTCGTTGGCATCACCACCGCCCAGTTCGCCGGTATGTTCGGGCGCGCGCAGAACCTGAACCTGGCCGTGCCGGTCAACGCGCTGAAGAAGCTGATCCAGAGCGACTATTCGGGCGCGCGCCGTCTCGGCAGCGGCGCTCCTTCCTCCCATTGGTGATCCGTGCGCTCGAACATCGTGTTTGTCGTTCTGGTCGTGATGCTCGGCGCGTTCGTCGGGACGGTTCTCGTGCGCCATCGCGTGCCGGCAAAGCGCGCTCTGGCGGCGGCATCGGCGTCGGCGGCGCCGCACGCATCGGCGTCGGCCGTCCACCGGGCATCCGCGTCGGCAGCGCCGCCCGTGAAGCCCGCGCCCGCGCACACGGGGCCAGAGCTCGGGCGACCGCTCCGCGTGGTGGCGTTGGGCTGGGACCTGGCGGCGGCGGGAGTGGTGGCGAACGACGGGCTGGCGGCGGGCAGCAAGAAGAGCCAGTTCGGCAAGGCGGGGCTGGAGATCGCGCTGTCGGTCGCGGGCACTGCGCACGAGGTGGAGAGCGCGCTGGCTCGCGGCGGGGCGGACAAGACCGGCGCGGACGTAGCGGTGTTGCCGCTGCCGCGTTTCGTCGCTTCGTTCGAGCACCTCAAGGCGCTCGATCCGGAGATGTTCCTCGTGACCGGTTGGTCGTCGGGTCGCGAGGTACTGGAGTCGAAGCTGAGCTCGCTCGCGAAGCTTCCGCACACGGGCGAAGTCGAGCTCGGCACGGTGCCCGGATCCTCGGCGGCCTTCCTCGGCCTCTTCACGCTCGACATGGCCGGCGTCGAGCTCGGGCGCGTCAAGCTGACGGCGCCTGCCGCCGATGCCGACCTGGTGGCGATGGAGCGCGGCGCGGACGAGCGCAAGAAGAACGTGCCGGCCAGGACGCTCTTGTTTGGAACCGGCGACGCCACGCATCTAGTGCCGTTCGTCGCGGTGGCTCAGCGATCACTGATCGAGAAGCACGCGTCCGCGCTGGTAGTCTGGGCGCGCGTGTGGCTGGCCGCGGCCAAGGACATCACGTCCGATGCGAGCGGCGCCGCGCGGCGCGTGGCCCGCGAACAGGGCGCTCCCGAACCGCTGGCGCTATTGACGAGGCTCGGCCAGGACTCGCGCGAGACGCTGCCCGGGAACGCCGAGCAACTGGGCTTGTCCGGCCGCGGCGCGGTGACGCTGGAGTCGCTGTTCCAGCAGACCTGGCGGATCTGGCGCGGCGTGCAGTTGCTCGGCACACCGGCTCCAGAGCAGGCCCCGCTCGACGGTGACATCGTCGCGTCGCTGGTCCGGTCCGCGAACCCCGACGAGCTGGGCGACCAGCAGGCCGAGCTCGCGCCCCCGAAAGTCCCGGCGGTCGACGGCGGCGCCCAGCGCTCGAGCGCAGCGGCTCCGCCGCTTGTCGTCTACCGCCAGGAGGGCAACAAGCCCGACGTGGACGCGCTGGTGCCGATCGCAGGGCTCCTGGCCGGAGTGTTCCCGCGCTCGCCGATCCAGATCGTCCTGTACCGCGGCGCTATGCCCGACAAGAAGGCGTCGCAGGATGCCGCGCAGCGCATCGCGGAGCGCTACGGGATCGCGACCGACCGCCTGGCGGTGGGAAAGCTTGTCCACGCGCCGCGCTCGGCGTCCGCGGTGGCCGTGCTGCCCGCGCTCTGATCAGACGAAGCCGCTGGCGCGGTGTCGCGTGCGGTAGAGCAGCACCAGGAACACGGGGCCGCCGATCAGCGCCGTGACGGCGCCCACCGGTGGCTCGGTGCCGAGCCAGCGGAACGCCGCGCGCGCGACCACGTCGCAGCCGACGAGGGTGGCCGCGCCGAGCAGCAGCGAACCGGGGATCATCGCGCGGTGGTCGGGGCCGATCAGGCGGCGCACCGCGTGCGGAACGACCAGCCCGACGAAGCCGATCAGGCCGGTGAGGCTGACGATGGCGCCGGCGACAGCCGACGCGGCGAAGAACACGCGCCGTTCCAGGCGGCGGACGTCGACGCCGAGGTGTTCCGCCGGCTCGCGCCCGAGCGAGAGCAGGTTCAGCCGTCCGGAGTCGGCCACCAGCAGCGCCGTGCCGGCGAGCGCCCAGAGCGCGGTGATCACCAGCTGTCGCGTCGACGGCACATCCAGAAAGCCCATCAGCCAGAACAGAAGCTCCTGCGCCTTGGCGGCGGACACCAGCGTCTTGATGAACGTGATCACCGCGGCCGCGATCGCGTTGACGATCACGCCGGCGAGGACAATCGTGGTGCCCGACACTTCGCCGCCCGCGCGGGCGATGCCGTAGACGAGAAAGGTCGCGATGAGGCCGCCTGCCAGAGCTGCGACGGGGACCAGCGCCGCGCCCAGCAGCGTCGCCGCGCTCGCGCCTGCGACGATCGCCAGCGTGGCGCCCGCGGCCGCGCCGCCCGACACGCCAAGCACGTAGGGGTCGGCCAGCGGATTGCGCAGCAGCGCCTGGAAAGCCACGCCGACCACAGCCAGGCTGGCGCCGGCCAGCGCCGCCAGTGTCACGCGCGGAAGTCGTGCGGCGAACAGTATCGTCGCGTCCAGGCTTTGCGGGTCGGACAGCGCGCGCGAGATGCTGATCGGTTCCGCGCCGAAGCCGAGCGCGAGCCACACACTGACCGCCAGGAGCACGAGCAGTGCGAGATTGACGGCAAGCGCACGGCCCATGGCCGGCCTAGTGAGCGGCTCTTGGTCGTGTCGGGCTCGACTCGGGTTGCACGCTGTTGCGTTCGTGCAGGATGCGCAGCCCTTCGAGCGTCAGGTTCTCGTCCACGGCCTCGATGCTCTCGGTATGGCGCGAAATCAGCACCGCGAGGCCGCCGGTGGAGAGCACCTTGCACGGGAAGCCCAGCTCGGCTTTCAGCTTGGCAACGAGACCGTCGACGAGCGAGGCGTAGCCGTAGACCACGCCCGACTGCAGCGCGTGGGTGGTATTGCGGCCAACGACGCCGGGTGGTTCGGCGATCTCGATGCGGGTGAGCTTGGCGGCGCGGCCGAGCAGCGCGTCGAGGCTGACCTGGATGCCCGGCACGATGACGCCGCCCAGGTACTCCGCCTTCGGCGAGATGCAGTCGAAAGTGGTCGCCGTGCCGAAGTCGACCACGATCACGCCGCCGTGCACGCGCTCGTAGGCCGCCACGGCGTTGACGATGCGGTCGGCGCCCACGTCCCGCGGGTTCTCGTACAGGACCGAGATGCCCGTCTTGAGACCCGGACCGACGATAAGCGGTTCGCGTGCGAACGCCTGGCGCAGCGCGTCGGCCATCACGTCCGTCAGCGGCGGCACGACGCTGGCGATGATGGCGGCGTCGATCCAGCCGGGCTCGTGCCCGTGCAGCTCGAACATCTGGTGGAGCAGCACGCCGTACTCGTCGGCGGTGCGCGTGCGCACCGTGGACGAGCGGAACGTCTTTCTCAGTACGGCGCCTTCGTACAGCCCGAAGACGACGTTGGTGTTGCCGATGTCGACGGCCAGGAGCACGCGGGAGAGACTAGAACAACCCCCGTGCCCGGGCCACAGGCTCGATCGACCCTCTCAGGGCGGAGCGACGGTTGCCTTGTGGATCACGTCGCCGATTGCCAGAAGTCCCCAATTTCCGCTGGCGCGGCCCACGAGCGGATAGCTGCCGTCGAGGTGTGGATAGGGTCCGAGCGTCACGAACAGCTGGCTCGAACCGGTGTCCGGACCGGCTAGAGCCACGCCCACCGAGAGCGCCTCGAAGACGAGCGGCGAGTCCTCGTTCGGCAGGGGCTGCTTGCCGGCGCCGCCGTAGCCGTCTCCGGCACGATCGCCGAACTGCACGACGAAGCCGGGCACCACACGGTGCACGCTCATGTTGTCGTAGAAGCCGGCGCGCACCAGCTCGACGACCCGCGCCGTGGTCACGGGCGCGAGGTCCGGGTCGAGGTCGAGCGCGAGCTCGCCGACGTCCGTCTGGAGCTCGATCTTGACCTTGTGCGCCAGCACGCTCGAGAGCTCGGGCGGGGCCTTCTTCGACGGCGTGAAGTCGACGCACTTGCGATCGCGATCGCCGAGCTGTCGGAGCGCCTTCTCGGCGTGCTCCCGCAGCGTGGGGTTCGTGTCCTTGCAGTAGGGATCGAGCTTCGGCTTGAACGCGAGAAGCTGCAACGCGGCCACCGCGTCCATCAGCGAGCAGCGCACTTCGATCGCATCCGGCGGCCACTTCGCGTCGAACGCCTTGGTCAGCACCTTTACCAGCGCCGGTGCGGGCTTTACCGCGGTGGGAGCGGGTGGTCCCGCATCGCCGGCCGTGGTCTGGGGTGCGGGGCGTTCGGCCTGGGCGCGATCGGGGAAGCCGGCCAGCACCTGTCCTGCTGCAGCTACCGTTCCTGCCTGCGCGGCGCCCAGTGCCGATTCAAGCACGCGCTCGGGGTGCGCGATCTCCGCGTGCGTCGGCATCAACTCGAGCGCAGCCTCGCGCACGACCGGGTCGCTGGAAGTCGCGAGCGTCTTCCAGCGTTCGTAGCGCGCGCCTGTCAGCTGGCCGCGACCGAGGACTTCCACTGCTGCCAGAGCTCCGGTGCGACCCTTTGGATCGGGGTCGCAGGCCACGAGCCTCGGGGCCAGGCTGGCCGTGCCGGCGAGCAGGCCTGCGGCGCGACAGCGGAGCGCGATCAGGCGTCGCTTCAAGGGTGGCTGGGCCTTTTCCGGGATCGGGAGCTCGGCCAGCTTGGCGAGCTCGTCTTTCGCGGCGCGCACCGGGAGCTTGAGCGCGTCCAGCGTCGCGATCAGCGGTCCCCATGCGGGCGAGACGAGATGCTGCGCGTCGGCTGTCTTGTCCGTCGGCGCGAGCTTGGCCAGTGCTGCGATGAGCGCCTCCTGTCCGCTCTGGCCGAAGCCGGACAGGGCGCGGGCAGCGTCGGCGCGTGCGTCGGCGGCGACGTGCGGGTCGACCAACACTCGCGAGAGCGGCTCGACCGCGGCGTCGCCGGCGTGCGCGAGTGCGCGCACGGCGAATCGGAGCGCATCGCCCTTGCTCTCGCCGAGCATCTTGTCGGCGACGGCCAGCAGCCGGGTCTGCACCGGCGCGCCGAGCGAGTGCAGTCGGCTCAATGGAAACAGCGCGTCGGCGAGCGGATTGTCCTTGCGGCTCGCAGCGTCGAGCAGGGCGACGACCGTGGCGTCGTCCAGGTGCTTCTTCTGCGCGGCCAGAATGCCCAGCGCGAGCGCCGCGCTCTCCCCGCGCGCTGGTGATCCGTCCAGCCACGCGCGCAGGGTGTGCTCGGCTTCGCTGTTGCCGCAACGAGCCAGCGCGTCGGCAATCGACGCGACCGGGTCCAGCCCAGCGCCGTGCGGGGTGCCGCTCCGGGCGTGTGCCGGCGACAGAGCGAGGGAAGCGGCGCGCGATACCAGCTCGCGCACCGTGGTCCGCTCGTGGCCGCGGCAACCCTGGCCAAGACCGAACGCAGCCCACGTGATGACCTCCGGGTCCTCGTCGGCGAGCGCGTGGGTGAGCGGGACCTGGGCGCGCTCGTCCGCGGTACGCGCCAGCGCGCGCGCGGCCTGGCGTCGGATGTCCACGTCGCGGCTCGCCAAATCCTGGTCCGTGACCGCGCTCGAGTCCCGGCGCGCTTCCGCGGACAGGAGCGCCTTGATCCGTGCCTGGGACTTCGTTGGCGCGCTCGAGGCAGCGCCAGATGCGGACGTCGCCGCGGTCCCGCCTGGAGAGCCGCTGCGATGCGCGCAGCCTCTGCAGGCCGGAACCAGGGCGAGCAGCAGCGCCAGGCCAGACCACCTCACACCGATTGCGGACCCCGCTTCGCGATACGGGTAAGCCACCAGCTGCCGCGTTCGCCGAGTGCGCGCAGCAAGCGGCGCGCCGCCGGGATCCGCGGCGATTCGGCGGGCAGCGCCGCAGGGTCGAGCCCGACCAGACGGAAGCTCGCCAGCGCGCGGGGCATATGCCAATCGCACGTGACCACGCCCACCCGCCGGCTGCCGCGCTCACGCAGGAGCCTTGCCGAGTAGACCGCGTTGCCGAGCGTGGTGAGCGATTGCCACTCCCGGATGATGGCGCCGGGATCGACCCCGAGCTGGATCAATTCGGCGCCCAGCGCATCGGTCTCGGCCACGCCGTGCCAGCGTCGTCCGCCGCTCGCCACGATCACAGGCGCGACTCCTTCATGCCACGCGCGCGCGGCACGCCTGGCGCGGCGGAGCGCTGCCGCGGCGGGCTTTCCACCGGGGCCGATGCGGCATCCGAGCAGCACGATGGCGTCGAGCACGCGGGGACGATAGCCCCCGGGCTCTGGGAAATCTCCTCGTTTTCCGATGTCGGGCACGCCCGGTGCTACCATCCCCGCCCCGATGTCCCGTCGCCCCGGCCTCGCCCTTGCCGCCGTGCTCGCCGCTGTGGTGACGCTCGCCGGCGGTGCTGCCTTGATCCGGCACCCGACCGGACGGCCCGCCCCCGCCGCTTCGGTCGCGCATCGGCCCGCCAAGGCCCCGCCCGCGGCCGCTTCGTCGGGGCAGGAGGATCCGGACGCCCAATGTGCGGTGCGTCCACTCAAGATGCCGAGCGGGACGCCCACGGAGCTTTCCTGCCGGGACGCGCGGCGCGTGATCGCCCAGGTGCGGGGACGCATCGCCGAACCTGCCGGCCATCCCGATCCACGCCTGTTTGCCGAGTCTGTCGTGGGATGGCTCGACCCCCACGGTCTGTGGTCGGCGGCGCCGGACGCGCCCGCGGCGCGGAGCATCCGATCGCTGGCGGAACCGTTGATCGACGAGATCGAGCGTATGCCCACCGATCCGACTCCCTGCAACACGGCGCGAGAGATCGCGGGCGTGACGCAGCGCTGGGTCGAGTCGCTGCGCCACGACTTCGACATGGCCGAGCGGCACGCGCCCCGTCTGTCGCCGTCACGCGCCTTCGCGCTCGACAGCCGCGGCATCTTCCAGGACGACCCCGTCACACGCCCGGCGCGGCAGCTTGCGGTTGCTCTCGGAACGCGCGCCGGGATCTTCGCCAGGGCGTACGGCAAGCCCGGCGAGAAGGTTGAACAGGACGCTGCCGAGCGGCTGCTCCCGACGCTGGGTATCGATCGCTGGGCCGGGATCGTTCTCGCCGCGGCGGTGCGCGCTTACGTCCCCGAGGTCGATGCGCACGGCCAGTGGGCCCCGCTGGACGAGGAGTGGTCACTGTACGTGGCGGACGCGACGGTCGACACGGGACCGCGGCTCTGGGGTGAGATGATGCGCACGCCCGTCGGCGTTCGCGTCGTCCAGGATCCCACGCCGCCGCTGCGCGCGGGCGATCTCGTATTGGCGGTGGGCGGCATCGCCACCGCCGGGTTGAGCGTCGAGCAGATCGAGCAGCTGGCCCGGCTGGAGGCTGTGGGCGGTGAAACCACGCGCAGCGTCGAGGTGCTGCGCAGGGGCGCGACCGCTCCGGTCGATGTCAACGTCGATCTCCCCCCTGACGGCGACGACTCGTCGCCGGCGCCGCAGCTCGACTCCGAGCGCGTGCCGTACGGCGACGGCAACGTCCTCGTGGTGTCGATTCCCGACGTGCCCGACGGGCTCGGCGACGAGCTGGCACGTCTGGTCGCCGACGCGAAGACGGGAAACCCGCCGAAGGGGATCCTGCTCGATCTGCGCGGAAACGGTGGAGGATCCACCGATGGCGCGTCGGGTGCGATCGGCGTGTTCCTGCCAGGTGCTCCCAGCTTCCCGCTCCGTCATCGCGGCGGCGCGCTCGAGGTGCAGCGCGCGCTGTCGCCGGCGGTGGACTCGCAGTGGAAAGGGCCGGTCGCCACCCTGGTCGACGGCTACACCGCAAGCGCCGCGGAAATGATCGCAGGCGCGCTGGGCAGCTACCATCGCGGTCCGATCGTCGGTTCACGTACCTTCGGCAAGGGCTGCATCCAGGAGTACTTCGACGATCGGTCCGGAGTGGGTGTGCTCCGCCTCACCACCATGCTCTTTGCCCTGCCCGACGGCACGCCGCTGCAGCACGTGGGACTTGTCCCGGACATCCGCATCGCGACGCCTCCGGTGCACGACACGGAGAAGCTGCTCGCGGACACGATGCCGCGCTGGCGCGGGCCCGACGTGCGGAGGCGCACCCAGATCGGTGGCCCCGCCTGGCCGCCGGACGATGGTCGAGTCGGCCCGTGCCGGGATTCGATGGTGTGCCGGGCGCTCCGCAGCCTGGGCGCGCGCTCCGCGCATCTCAGTGCCGCCGCTGTGGTGCCGCGCGGTCCGCGCAGGGCGTCGAGCGGGGCGCACTAGATACGCTGCGAATCGCGTCGCGCGTCCAGAACGGTGCCGCGGGCTGGTTTCCGGACCTGGAGCCTGCTAAACGCCAGGGCAGAGATTAAAGCGGCGGCCTCGCGCGAGCTCTCGAGGGTGCCCGAGGCCAGATGGGACGTACGACGCCCCCAAGCTCAGATCACAACGAGTCTTCCAGCGGGCCCGAGCGGCCGGAAGAGCGCTCTGGAGGCCGGATCAAGGGATCCAGAGGACGCCGCCGGGCATCGGCGGGCGCCGCGAAGACTGGGGAAAAGAAAGGGATGACGCAGCGCGTTGTCAACGAGGACGCCGCGTCGCTGAGAGCGGAAGAACGACGAGCGGCCCGCCGCCGCGCCCGCAGGGCCAGAAGCGAGGCGCAAGAGGCCCAGAGGGGCGACGTCCCGCGCAGCGATGCCCGCTCGGATGCCGGCAGCGAGCCGCCTCCCAGCCCGCGCCGGCCCGAGTGGCAGGAGCAGCCGGTGGTCTACCCGGTGGAGCTGGACGAGGAGCGCGTCGACGACGACGCGGCAAAGGTCGTCCGGCGTCTCACCCGTCACGGCCACGAGGCCTACCTGGTGGGCGGCTGCGTCCGCGATCTGCTTGTCGGCCGTTCTCCCAAGGACTTCGACGTCGCGACCAGCGCGCGCCCCGACGACGTGCGGCGGTTGTTCCGCAACTCGCGCATCATCGGCCGGCGCTTCCGCCTGGTGCACGTGTTGTTCGGTGGCGGAAAGGTGATCGAGACCGCCACCTTCCGCCGCAGCCCGCAGCAGGAAGAGGATCGGAACGGCGAAGATCTGCTGATCCGCAACGACAACGTGTTCGGCGACGCGCACGAGGACGCGGCCCGGCGCGACTTCACGATCAACGGGCTGTTCTACGATCTCGAGCGCCGCCAGGTGCTCGACTGGGTCGGCGGCATGCCGGACATCGAGCGGCGCGCGGTGCACACAATCGGCGATCCTGTCGTGCGGTTCCTCGAGGACCCAGTGCGCATCCTGCGGGCGATCAAGTTCAGCGCGCGCCTCGACTTCGGCATCACACCCGACGTGTACGACGCGATCGTGCACTGCCGCGGATCGCTCGCGATGGCCGCGCGCCCGCGACTTTTCGAGGAGCTCTTGAGGCTGATGCGCGGCGGCGCCGCCCACCGATCCATGTGGCTAGCATGGGAGACCGGCGTGCTGGACGTGCTCTTGCCCGAGCTCGCCGCGTATCTCTCCGACGTCGAAGAGAGCCACGGGTTGATGTGGCGCCTGCTTTCCCAGGTCGACCGGCTCACCGCCGAGCGCGGTACGCCGCTGGACGACATCGTCCTCTTTACGGTGCTCTTGCTCGAGCCAATGCGCGAGGCCTGTGCCGGTTCGCGCGACCGCCTGGAAGCCGCCTACGAATTCATGGAGGTGGCCGTCGATCGTCTCAACGTGCCCCGTCGCATCGCCGATGCCGTAAGGCGTATCGTGGCGATGCTGCCGCGCCTGGAGGCCGGGCGCCCCGGCCGTTTCTCGAAGACGCCGCTGTATCCGCTTGCGCACGAGGTCATCGAGCTCAGCCAGGCCGCGCGCGGCGCCGTCTCGCCGCTCGACCCGGTCCCCGCCCACATGGAAGGCGTGGTGCCCGGCCCCACGCGTCGGCGGCGCCGCCGATCGCGACGCCGGGAGGAGTAGCAGTGGGGGCTTCACGGAGCTCCGCCACGGGCTCGCGTCCGGATGATCCGGTCGCAGCGGCGCGCCGCGCGTTGCTCCAGGGCGTCGGCAAGGAAGTGGCGGCGTCGTTTCCCGGCATCACGCGTCTCGGCGGGCAGGTCGTTGCTGCGCTCTACCTGGCGGACGAGCCGCGCTCGATGGATCAACTGTCGGCGGAGCTGGGCCGCTCCAAGAGCAACGTGTTTGCCAATCTCCGCGCACTGGAAGAGGCGCGTATCGTCAAGCGGAGCCGCGAGCCTGGTGCCCGACATGATCTGTTCGCACTCAGGGGCGCGTACCCCGACGTGATCGTCGGCGCCTACATCACCCGCGTGCGCCAGGTGACTGCCGACAAGCAGGTGCTGGTGGAGCATGCGCTCTCGCTGCTCGGCACCGCGGCCGGCCCCGAAGCGGATGCGCTCAGAACGCGTCTGGACGATCTGGGGCGCAAGTACGCGCTGTTCGCGGACGTGTTCGATCGCCTGCTGCCGGACCTGGAAGGGCCCATCGACCTCGAGCGCCTGATCGGTCGGATTCCCAAGGAGCTCTTGACGACCATTTCTGCGATCGTGCGCGCCGCGGTGGATCTCCGTCACCGCTGGAAACGCTGACCCTGGATTGGCAACCCGGACGGGCCGGCGTACTGTTGATAGGTCGTGCGGATTCTTGGTGCAGCGTTGCTCGTCGCACTGATCGCGGCGGGGTGTGGCGGCAACCAGAGCGGAGCGGTGGCGCAGAACAACCCGCCCGGCGTCGACGGGGGCACGCCGGATGCAGGAAGCGGATGCACACCCGACTGCACGGGCAAGGTCTGCGGCCCCGACGGCTGCGGCCAGTACTGTGCGATCTGCTGGGGTGACCAGTTCTGTAGCCTGGACGGCACCCAGTGCACGGACACGTGCAAAGGCTCCTGCGCGGGCAAGTCGTGCGGCGACGACGGCTGTGGCAACTCGTGCGGAAGCTGTCCCTCGTCGCAGCATTGTTCCGCTGGCACGTGCGCTGCCGGCTGCACGCCCGATTGCACGGGCAAGGTCTGCGGCAGCGACGGCTGCGGCGGAACGTGCGGCACCTGCTCGGGCCAGGCCTGCGTCAACGGGCAGTGCAACGCGGCCTGCACGCCGAGCTGCGTCGGCAAGAGTTGCGGTCCCGACGGTTGCGGGGGCTCGTGCGGCACCTGCGCCGCCGGGCAGTTCTGCAACACCACGACGGGAGCCTGCGCGTCGATCTGCACGCCGGCCTGTGCGGGCAAGAGCTGCGGCTCGGACGGCTGCGGCGGACTGTGCGGTACTTGCCCCGCTGGCACCGGCTGTAACGGTGGCCAGTGCGCGTGTAACCCGCAGTGCGGCACGAAGAAGTGCGGGCCCGACGCGTGTGGCGGTTCGTGCGGCAGCTGCGCGAGCAACGAAACGTGCCAGAGCGGCGCCTGCGTCTGCGTGCCGGACTGCAGCGGCAAGTCGTGCGGCGACGACGGCTGCGGGGGTTCCTGCGGCAGCTGCGCCAGCGGTCAGACGTGCGTGGCCGGCGCCTGCGCGTGCGCGCCGGATTGCAGCGGTAAGCAGTGCGGTCCCGACGGCTGCGGCGGCTCGTGCGGCACCTGTGGTTCGGGCACGGCGTGCAGCGGTTCGAGCTGTGTGTGCGTCGCCGAGCTCCATGCCGGCGACTCGCTGTCCGCGGGCCAATCGCTCACCAGTTGCGACGGCAGGTTCCACCTCACGATGCAGAGCGACGGCAACCTGGTGCTGTACGGCCCGGCCGGAGCCCTCTGGTCATCGATCACCGCCGGTACGCCCGCCAACGTCGCCGTGCTGCAGAGCGACGGCAACTTCGTCGTCTACAGCGGCAGCACGCCGTACTGGAGCTCGAACACCGCAAATCACTCTGGTGACTATCTGGCCGTCCAGGACGACGGCAACACCGTCATCTACCAGGGCAGCACGTTGCTCTGGTCGACGGGGACCTGCTGCTATTGAAGCCGGGGATTCGATGAAGGCGTGTGCAATAACGATCGCGGCCTGCTTTCTCGCAACGAGTACCATGGCCCTGGCCGCGCCCACTTTGGTGCTCGACGACCCGCTGACGCAGCCGCTCGGGTCGGGGCAGACGGTCAAGGGAGGCACCTTCTCGGCGAGCGGTTGGACTCGCGACAGCTTCAGCTCGCAGATTATCTACGACCTCGGGCGCAGCATCACTGCCGGCCGTCTGATCTTCGAGATGGACGGTGTGAACGGGGTGGATCACGGCGTGGGGGGCTTCCCGGACTGCCGCGCGATCTTCGCTGCGGTCGACAACAACGAGAGCGGCGACATCGACGGCCCCGGCAACCCCGGCGTGCAGTTCCTGTGGGCCTGGGCCATGGAGGAGACCGATTACTGCAACGGCGGTCCCGGCGGGCTCGATCGCACCGACCGCATGAAGCTCCTCGTGCACACGAACGCCGCGTCCGAGCCCGGCGAACCGATGAGCTCGCCGCTCACCTGGGACATCACGCAGTTCTATACGTACGAGATCGGCTGGAACGAGGACCACGCCTGGCTGCTCCGCGACGGCCAGAGCGTGCTCGACCAGCCGTATCCGTCCGCGCCGGTCGTGATGAACATGCGCTACGTCTTTCTGGGCACGGTCAACCGTTACCAATCGGGCGTGAAGAACGCGACCTACCGCAATCTGAAGGTCTGGGACGATCAGGGTCCGTCTCCCACGACCGACGCGGGCACGAGCTCCGACGCGGGCGCGAGCTCCGACGCGGGCGCGAGCTCCGACGCGGGCATGAGCTCCGACGCCAGCTTCGACGTGACCACACCGGATACAAACCCCGACGGCGGCGCCGCTGGCAGCGGCGGCACTTCCAACGAAGCGACCCGGGTGACCGACAGCGGCTCCGGTTGTGGGTGCCGGGCGTCGCGCAGCGACCCGACGCGTTTGCCGCTCGCGTTGGGGCTGCTTCTGCTGGGATGTGCCGCCGGCGCGCGGCGGCGGCGCCGCTAGTCGCAAGCGTCGCCTGCGTGGTCGCGAGCCTACTGCTGCTCGCCCACGCGCAGCACGGTGTCCGACAGCTCCGGCGCGGGTGATGACCGGCCTTCCGCGCGAGTGTTCCGGCCCGATGCGGGTCCGGCGCCGCGCTCAGCCGGCAGCCCCGCCACACGCCGCCACAACCCCCGCCACGTCGTCCACGCTCACGAGCAGCTCGTCCAGGCGCACGGGCACGCCCACCACGCGCGCGCGCTGGCCGGGTCGGAGCGCGAAACCGACGATGCCGTCGCGCGAGCCGTTGACGAGCCAGCGCCCAGCGAATCCGTGCACGCCGAGGCTCGACGGCCGCATGTTCCGCTCGGTCACCGACGCAATTGCGCCCAGAGGGAAGCGCGCCGAGAATGCCCAGGCCATGCGCACGCGCACCCCGGACTCATCCGCCTCGAGGAACGAGCGCTCAGGCGAAATCAACAGCGCCCGCGATAGACGCCGGTAGCCTGGATCGAAGCGGATCGGGAAGCGCCGCACTTCCGGCGAACACTCAGTTCACGTTTGTCTCGACCCTCAGCAACTTGCGCCCGATGAAGACGTAGTCGCCGTGGGTGAGCTGCTGTTCGGTCTTGATGCGGATGTAGGTGCCGTTGCGGCTGTCGTAGTCGGTCAGGACGTATTTCCCGTCCTTTTCCTCGACCGTGCAGTGCTTGGCCGACATGTACACGTCGCCCGGGAAGTTCAGGTCGCCGTCCTCGCGGCCGATCTGCAGCGTGTTTCCGCGCGCACACACCGTCATGCCGAGCGAGCCGCCTTCGAGGATCTGGTTCAGACGGAAAGCGCTCGGATACTTCGGCGACGAGTAGAAGAACGTGCCGTCCGGGTCGGCGCCGTCGGAAGCCTTCGGCGTGGGGTCGAGGCGGAACAACTGCTCGCCCGCAAGGAAGGTATCGCCCGGCGAGATCTCGACGCCGCCGCGTACGCGAATGTAGACGCCGTTCAGCGAGCCCTCGTCGCGCACGATGAGCTTGCCGTCGCGGTAGAAGAAGTTCGCGTGCTTCGGCGACACGAACGGATCGTCCGGGAACTCGAGCTGCCCGGTGCGACCGACCAGGTGCTGGTCCGCCTTGAGGTGGTAGCTGAGGCCATCCATGCCCTCGCCCCGGATCAGGATCAGCCGCGCCTTCTCCGGGTTCTGCATGTCGCTGAAGAAGTCCACCTGCATGTTCAGGACTTCTTCCGGCACCGGCGCGCCGCAGCGACCGCAGAACTTGTGACCGCTCGGAACCGGGGTCATGCACGAGTTACAGACGTAGTACTTGGCTTGGTCCATCAGCTCCTCCTCCGAAAGCCCCTCCGACGAGGGGCCCGGACGGGCTCGTTTTCCAGGGTCCCCGGACCTTCGATCAATTTGCTGCGGATTGGAATGCTGTTCGTCTGCCGGCGCTGCAGAACGGTGGGCCCGCTCCCCGCTCGGGGAAGCGCGTTCTTTCGGGAAAAGCAGCAGATCGTGGTCGCAGGCCGGGCAGCGCGCCGTACCCATGGGGCTGTACGTGTCGCAGTGGCCGCAGACGATCCCGATCTCGAGAGCAGGCTCCGCCATCTAGCCGCCTGAAGCTACGGGCCGGGGGCTCCACCGGTCAAGCCGGCCACGCTACTGGATGAAGGTGAACCGGCGCTTGGCATCGAAGAAGCCCTTCGCCCCGACCAGACGGAAAAACACCGTCTCCTCGCACGTGCTGCGCTCCACGTCTCCGAACACCCTGGAATCGTAAGGGAAAAGGCGATTGTCGCTGAGCAGGAAGACCTTCCCCGCACCGACCTCGTGAACCGTCTTCTTCGGCGGCACCTTGTGTCCGGAGGTGGCTCCGCGCATGTGGCTCTCGCCGGCCAGGGTCTCGATCTGGCAGTGCTGCTCGACCTCGCCGCCGCCCGACGGGCCCACGGCCGTGAACGTCCCCTCGTCGCAGGCGCGCTCGGTCTCGACGGGTTTGCCGTTCAGCGTGACGAGGTCGCCATCGACGGTGATGGTGTCGCCCGCCTCGGCCATGATCCGACCGATCACGATGCGACCGCCGGCTCCAGGTTCCGGGCACATGACCAGATCGCCGAAGGCCGGCTTGGTGAAGCGCCAGAGCAGGATCAAATCGCCGCCCCTGAGCGACGGCTCGACGGACGCCTCGAGGTAGGGGTCGTTGATCGGCATGCGCCACCAGCGGATGAAGAACGCACGCGCCACGCCGACCGCGACGCCGACGATGACGGCAGTCCAGATCAGGAAGCGCGCGAGCTTTCGCATGGCAACTTCCCCAGCCTAGCTCATCCCGCGGCGTTGGGGCATTTTCCCCAACCCCCCTGCCTAGTCGCTCGGGCAGCCCGCGATCGGCGGCAGCTCCGCAGGGTTCGAACCTTCGGAAATCGCCTTGGCGTTGGCGAACACCGGCCGCCACTGATCCACCCGCGTGAACTCCGAGCGGCCGACCGTGTGGGCGTCGCCGTCCATGACGCTCTCCGAGATGACGCCCACGACCTGCCCCTTGGAGCGGCTCAGCGCGGGGCCGCCGGAGTCGCCGGGACAGATCGACGCTTCGAACTGGAAGGCGGTCGCCGTGATGTGGTCGACACGCCCACCGATGCGGTCCTTGCGGCGGATGCCGTCGCCGGACAGCGCACAGCGGCCGAAACCGATGGGCTCCAGCCCCTCGCCGATGCGCGGCGGCGCGTCCAGCCGCGCGGGCAGCGTGGCGACGCCGATCAAGCGCCGCTTGAGCACCAGCATGGCGATGTCTCCGGTTCCGCCGTCGTAGCCGCAGGGCGGCGCGACGATGGCCTTCACGCCCACCTCGCCCCACGGCAGGTAGTCGCCGCCGAGCTCCACCCGCACCTTCGATGGATCGGTGTCCTCGTGAAGCACGTCGCCGAACTTGTTGCGGGCGCTGACGCAGTGGTGCGCGGTCAGCACGCGGTTCTCGTCGACCAGGGTGCCGGAGCACGTGACGGTTCCGGCGACGATGCGCACGACGTAGTCGTCGTCGCGGGCGAGAGCGAGCGGCATGACCGGCGGCGGCGCGCGGCTGTCGTCGTCGGGCGACGCTGCCGGCGTCGGCCTCGGCGCGTGCCTGGCGGTGAGCCGCTTGAGCTGTGCGCAGGCGGCGGTCGTCGTTGCGGCGACGAGCAGCAGGGATAGCGACGCCAGACGCCCCAGGCTCACCACGCCTCCAGCAACATGGTAGCGTTGCCCAGCGGGCGTCGTGCGGGCTCAGCGCACATCGAGGGCCACCTCCCGAACCGAGCGGTGGTAGGCGAGCATGGCGAGCTTGGGCTGGCGCGCCGGATCGCTCACGCCCATGTTGACCATCTCCTGCAGCCATCCGGCGCGCTGCTCGGCGTGGGCCGTGACGATGCGCGGGCAGGTCGCCTGGCTGCATTGGGCCAGCAGGGAGCGCTCGATGCGGAGTGCGAGGCGCGGCTCTCCGAGCGCCGACAGCGCGCGGGCGCGGGCATCGGCGACGCGCGGCTGCCTGTGCAGCGCCGTCGGAGCGCGCTCCAGAGCCGCTTCCGCCAGACCCGGGGCGGACAGATCGAGGTAGGCGTTGGCGAGACGCGCGAGCGCGCGAGCGTCGTCGGGATGGGAAGCGACGCGCGCCTCGAGGCGCACCAGCGGTTCGCCGGGACGATGCACGACGACGGGCACGGCCGGAGTGGAAGTCGACGCGCCAAGCCAGCACAGCGAAAGCAGCGTCACCCCTCCGCTCACCCACCGCCAATCCAACATGCCGACTACTCCCGGAAACCTACGCAGACACCACGCGAACTGAAAAGTTCCGACCCATGCGCCGTAGTGCGTATTGGGTGCAAATCGTCGCGCGCGTGCCGCCATGGTAGCAGCGACGGTGCGGGTACATCAGGGGGACAATGTGTGTGCGGGTCGCACCTCGTATCCATGCGTGGTGGGGGTGCGTGATGGGGCGCGCACTGCGCGGCGGACCGCGGCGCGTGCCGCGTCGCTCAGGGCGCTCCGGAAACAGCGCGGATGCCGAAGTAGGTGATCACGGCGATGAGCGCTGCGGCCGGGATGGTCAGGATCCACGCCCAGACGATGCGGCCCGCGACGCCCCAGCGCACGGCGCTCAGGCGGCGCTCCGCGGTGCCGACGCCGACGATGGACCCGGTGATGGTGTGCGTCGTGGAGACGGGCACGCCCAGGAACGTGGCCATCGCCAGCGTGATCGAGCCAGCGGTCTCGGCGCAGAAGCCGCCGACCGGGCGAAGCTTGGTGATCTTCATCCCCATCGTCTTCACGATGCGCCAGCCGCCGGACAGTGTGCCGAGGCCCATCGCCGCCTGGCAGGCGAGCACGACCCAGATGTGCGGCGTCACGTGCGCCGTCTTCTGCTGGAGGCCGGCCGCGATCAGGAGCACCGTGATGATGCCCATTGTCTTCTGTGCGTCGTTGCCGCCGTGTCCGAGCGAGTAGAACGCCGCCGACACCAGCTGGCCGCGCCTGAAGAACCGGTCCACGCGTGCGGGGCGCGCCTGGGCGAGCAGCCGGCGCACGAGGCGCATCAGAATCCAGCCGAGCAGCATGCCCAGCATGGGCGCGAGCACGATGAACAGGATCACCTTGCCGAACACGGCGGCGTTCAGGATCGACAGCCGCGGCGTGTGCGCGAGGGCGGCGCCGGCAAAAGCGCCCATCAGTGCGTGCGAGGACGAGGAGGGCAGGCCCGACCACCAGGTGATCAGGTTCCAGGCGATCGCGCCGAGCAGCGTGGCGAGGATCACGTTGTTCGTGACGGCCGTGAGCTCGACGCCCTTGGCGATCGCGGACGAGACATTGCTGGGATACACCAGGAATGCCACGAAGTTGAACACCGCGGCCCAGACCACTGCCGCACGCGGTGACAGCACGCGCGTCGACACCACCGTCGCGATGGAGTTCGCCGCGTCATGGAATCCATTGCTGAAGTCGAAGACGAGCGCGATGAGGACGATGACGGCGAGGTACGCGGTCATCACGCATGCTCCAGAACTATCCCTTCGATGATGTTCGCCACGTCCTCCGCGCGATCCGTGGCGGTCTCCATCGACTCCAGGATGTCGCGCCAGCGCATCACCTCGATGGGGTCCTTCTCTTCCTTGAAAAGACGCGCCACCGCTCGCCTGTAGATCACGTCCGCCTGGTGCTCGTGCGCGTTGATGGACACGCACAGCTCGAGCACCGGCTTCGGATCCTTGAGGTTGTCGAGGTGCGCGACCGCTTTGGCGACGTCTTCGGCGGCCTTGCACAGGCTCTCGGCGAGCTCGAGCGCTTCCTGTCGCGCCGTGCCGACCTCGTAGAGCACGACCCAGTCGCTGGCCGCTTCCACGAAGTCGAGCACGTCGTCGAGGGCGCAGATGAGCGCGTGGATCTCCTCGCGATCGAGCGGCGTGATCCAGGTCTGGTGCAGTGCGGCGACCGTGTCGTGCGTGATTCGGTCGCCCTCCTTCTCCGCCTTGTTGATCTCGACGGCGAATTCCTTCACGTTCGCCGGATCGGTGAACATCGCCTCGAGCTTCCGGGTGGCGAGCACCGTGAGGTCCGCGTGGGACCGGAACGCCGACCAGAACACCGCATCCCGAGTGAGAGCCATGGCAGCCGGCGGGGATGAAACCGGTCACCGCGCGCGGGGTCAAGGCGAAGCGACGGAGCCATGACAAGCGCGTGAAAACCCACGCCTTCGCTGGGCGGGGCTCAGCCCACAATCACCAAGTCATCCTTGTGCACGATCACCAGATCGTGCCCCTCCGTCCCGAACAGCAGGTCGAGATCTTTCCCCTTGAGCCCCGCCGCCCGCGCCACGTCGAGCGCGCCGAGCCGCGTCAGGCCGCGGCCGACTTCGGTGCCGTCGGGGGCTACGAGGCGGACGGAGTCGCCGGGGTTGAACTGGCCGCGCACGCCGAGCACGCCGACCGGGAGCAGGCTGCTGCGCCCGCCGCGCACGGCGCCGACGGCGCCCTCGTCGAGCAGCAGGGTGCCGCGGGGACGGAGCGTGTAGGCGATCCAGTGTTTGCGGGCGCGCAGGGCGCGGCCGACGCGGGGCACGAGCGTGCCCACGTCGTGGCCGGCAAGCACGTCGGCGAGCACGCCCTCGCGCGCGGCCGGCGCGATCACCACCTGCGCGCCGGCGTGGGACGCCTTGCGTGCGGCGTCCAGCTTGCTGGTCATGCCGCCGCTGCCGACGCCCTGGCCCTTGTCGAGCTTGCCGACGACGGCGTCGTCGCTCATCACGGCGATGCGGCGGCCGCGCCCGTCGAGCACGCCTTCCACGTCCGTCAAGAGCACGAGCAGATCCGCGCCGACCAGCGGCGCGACCATGGCCGCGAGCTGGTCGTTGTCGCCGAAGCGGATCTCCTCCGTGGCGACGGTGTCGTTCTCGTTGACGATCGGTACGGCGCCGGCGTCGAGCAGCGCGGCGAGCGCTTCGCGTGCGTTGTTGA
This sequence comes from uncultured delta proteobacterium, assembly GCA_963826085.1. GTDB lineage: Bacteria > Myxococcota_A > Polyangia > Polyangiales > Polyangiaceae > CAWDXG01. The sequence goes on from CAWGVN010000001.1 coordinate 3,686,997, forward strand.
CGCGCAGCCGGTCGGCAAGGTCCGAGTGCGTGAGCAGCACCTGCGCGACCGTGATGCCTTCGGCGGCGAAGGCCTGCTCGTAGCGGTGCATCAGGACGCTCTGTCCGGCAGCGGCGGCGGCCTGCAGCCGCGCCATCTCGCGCGGGCGGCTCTTGTAGCCGAGCCGCTCGCAGCCGATGCTGATGGCCCCGCTCGAGACCAGCACGAAGGAGCGCTTGTCGCTGGAGAGCGCCGCGATCTCCCTGGCGACGCGCTCGGCGAGGTCGCTGCCGTCCGACAGCGCGCGCGAGCCGATCTTGACGACCACGCGGCGTGCCTGCGACAGCGATCGGCGTTGTTCCGTCATGGCGCCTCCGGGGTGCGCGCCAGCGGCACCAGCTCGAGCACGGGGATGGAGAGTTCCAGCGCCGCGGCCAGCACGTCGTTGGGCGTCGCCTCGGTGCCCAGGTCGACCACCAGGCGTGTGTCGGGCACGACCGCCGTGCGCGGGTCCTGGTCGGCCGCGTGCACGCCGAGCCCGCGCGCTTCGAGCTTGCCGGCCAGCTCGCGCGCGCCCTTGGCGACCGTTACCAGGTAGCGCCGTCCGGGCGAAAGGGCGTGCGCCGGCGGGCCCTGCGCGACCAGACTGCCGGCTTCCAGCACCAGCACGTCGTCGGTGCGGTCGAGCAGGGCGCGCTCCGTACCCACCGGAGCGGGATCGGCGACCGACCACACCAGACGCCGCCCCACCGCGGCGCGATCGAGCAGCGGCAAGAGCCGGTCCTGCGCGGCCGCGTCCAACCCGGAGAGCGGCGCTTCCAGCGCGAGCACGCGCGGCGCGCCAAGCGTGGCGTGCGCGACCAGGACAGCGCGGCGCTCCACGGCGTCGAGCCGGCCGAGCGCGCGCACGCCGAGCGGGGCGATGCCGAGCGCGTCGAGCGTTTCGCGGGCGGCGCGGCGGCTGTCGCGCGCCGACAGACCGAGCAGGCGCGCGCTTTCCGTCAGGTAGCGCGAGGCGGTCCAGCGCGCCGGCAGCCCTGGATCACGCCGCGCCAGGCCGACCACGCCGAGCGCCGTCGCCCGCACGGCCGGTACGCCTTCCACCTCGATGCGACCCGCGCCGAGCTCCGCTTCGCGGCCCAGCAGCGCGAACAGCGGCGCCCAGGCGCCGACCAGCCCGAGCGTTTCGCCGCTGCTGACGCAGGACAGCCCTTCCAGCAGCGCGACGCCGCCGCTGTCGATGCGCGCGCCGTCGCACGAGAGCAGCGGCGCGATCTCGGGCGCGGACTCGGTCATGGGCCGATGGGGACGAGCTCCATGCGCGCCATCGCACGGTCGGGCGGATGCACCACGAAGGGGCTCAGCGCCTGCACCAGATCGAACAGCTGCGGCGGCAGCGATTGCTTCACCGCGGCGCTCTCGTGCACGCCTTCGATGCCGAGCAGCTTGCCGATGAGGGTCGTGTTGGGCGGCGGCAGTTCCTCGATGGGCGTCTCGGGAGGCAGCCCCGCCTGGGCGCGCGCGAAAGCCAGCGCCTGCCGGAGCCCGCCGAGCTCGTCCACCAGGCCGCGCGACTTCGCCTGTTCGCCGGTCCAGACGCGCCCGCGCGCGACCTTGTCCACGGCCTGCTTGGTCATGCCGCGGCCCTCTGCCACCCTCGAGAGGAACATGTCGTAGAACTGCGCCACCTTGTGCTCGAGCTCCTTGCGCTCTTCTTTGGTGAAGGGGCGGAAGATCGACTCGGCATCGGCTCGCGGCGCGGTCTTGTACGTCTCCACGTTGACGCCGATCTTGCGCATCAGCTGCGCGATGTCGGCCTTGCCGTAGAAGATGCCGATACTGCCGGTGACCGTGAGCGGATCGGCGAAGATGCGCGTCGCCGGCGACGCGATGTAGTAGCCGCCGCTGGCCGCGTAGCTGCCCATGCTCACCACCACCGGTTTGACCTTGGCGGTCAGCTGGATCTGCCGCCACATCACGTCCGCCGCCATGGCCGAGCCGCCGGGTGATTCGATCCGCAGCACCACCGCGCCCACCGTGGGATCCTCGCGAACCTGCTTCATCGTGTCGGCGATGGTGTAGGAGCCGGCCAGGCGCGTGCCGATGAGCGGAATGGTCTTGTTGCGGCCGTCGACCATGTCGCCGTCGACGTAGACGATGGCGACGCGCTTGACGTTGCCGAAGCGCTCCGGCGCGCGCGGAGCGCGGGTGTCCTTGATGAGCAGCGTCTTCCTGCCCACGAGACGGTCGACCGCGTCGCCAATCTGGTCGTCGAAGGCGTAGCCGTCGATGAGGCCCGCGGCCCTGGCTTCCGAGGCGACGAAGGGACCCTTGGCGATGCGCTTGCGCAGCGTGTCGACCGGAATGTTGCGTCCGGCGGAGACGCCCTGCATGAAGCGCCGCTCGTACTGCTGCAGGAGATCGATGGTGTCGGCGCGCGAGGTGGGGCTGGCACTCTCGCGCGTGAACTGCTCCGGCGCGCTCTTGTGGATGCCGATGCGCACGAAGTCGGCGCGGATGCCGAGCTTCTTCATCAAGCCGGCGAAGTACATGTACTGCGTCCTGAGCCCCGCAAAGCGCAGACCGCCGGCGGGATTCATCAGGATCCTGTTCGCCGCCGCACACATGTAGAGCGCCGAGCCGGGCGCGTCCTCCAGGTGGCAGAGTACGCGCTTGCCCTTCGCGCGCAGGTGCAGGATCGCGTCGCGCAGCTCCTCCACGTGGGCGAGCGACGTGGCCGGCGCGGTTCTGATCACGAACACGACCGCGTCCACCGACGGCTCGTCGTCGGCGATCGACCATAGCTGCCGGAGCAGCGCCACGTGCTCGCGGGTGCCCGGCGTATCCTCGATGCGGATGCGGATGGCGTAGCGCGGGATCTCCGGGCCTGCCGGCTCGCGGTAGCCCTTGAACGCGATGTCGGTCTGCACGCCGTAGCTGTTGTCGCGGCCGAGGCCGTTGCCGGTCACGCTGCCGCCCGCGACCTCCATCGAGCCGGCCGGAGTGTTCAGGTAGATGGCCAGCGCTGCGGAGGCCGTCCAGGCACGGCCGTCGATGCGCGACGTGTCGAACTGCGGGTTGCTCATCGAGAAGTCGCCGCGCAGCCGTCCGATGGGCGGGATGTCGAGGCCGAGCGTGGCGCGCGGTATCCACACGCCCTTCGGGGAGTCGATGTAGCGCGCCTCCAGCCCCAGCTCCGCGGTGCGCGTGCCGAACGGGCGGAGCGCCACGCCCATGTCGAATGCGGGATCGAGGCGCGTGCCGCCGGTGCTGTTCGGGCTGTTGAAGTCATGTGCAACGGCGGACAGGCCGATCTGGTCGAAGGGGCGCCAGCTGAGGCCGGCGGTCCAGGCGCTGAAGCCGTCGGCCTCCGGGATGCGCGAATACGAGTGCTGGTAGCTGATGCCGAGCGCCGCCGTGTCGGAGTTGCCCAGCGCCAGGCCCCAGGTCAGCCACTCGTAGTTGTCGGCCGCGAAGCGCACGGGCCCGCCGGAAGGATATGGCGGAAACCCGGCAGCGCCGGCGGGCGGATTGATGAAGTCGAAACGCAGTCCGGTCGCGAGCGGGACGAGCGGCAGCGGGAAGCCGAGCGCCACGGCGTGCCCCTGCCACGGCACGCTGTTGTTCTCGTCCAGGTAGATGCTGGACCAGCGCAGCTCCGCGGCCGGCATGAAGGCGAGGTTCGCCGGGTTCAGCACCAGCGCGGTGGTGTCGTCGTCGGTCGCGACGCTGCGTCCGAGCGCCGGCAGCGGACCTGGACGTCGGATGGGCTGTTGCGCGCTGACACCGACGCTGGTGGAAACCAGCACCAGCAGCAGCAGAAGGAAAAGATAACGATGCTGTTTCATGTGGAAAACCCGCGGGCTCGCGCCACGGCTTCGATTTCCGGCCGGCGCGCTTCGAGCTCGGCGGGATCCTTGACCGGCAGGAAGCGGGAGCTCGCGCCCTCGCGCGACACTCGCAAGAAGCGCGTGTCCAGATGGCTCGTCACCTCGCCCACCAGCCGTTCGAACTGGATTACCGGCTTTTCTGCCACCTGCTTCGTGACGGCAAAGAACGTCCAGTCCATGTCCAGGTCGTTCAGCGCGCGGGCGTCGAAGTGGAACGTGTTGGTGTTGAAGACGCGCACCTGCGACGGGTCGAATTCCTCGGGCAGGCGGAACTCCTCGAGCACCACGGGGCGCCCGTCGAGCCGCACGGGGATGCCGCCGCGATCGGAGCCGACCTTGTCGACCACCTCGCAGGTCACCTGCGCCTTCTGGTCGAGGTGCCAGCCGATCACGACGGGGTCGACGGTGGCGCCGAGGTTGTCGAGGTTGGCCATCATCAGCATGCGACCGCCGCGTTCGACGAAGCGGGAGAGCAGCCCGCTCTGCCGGAGCGCGTCGGGCAGATCGCCGTGACCAGGCGCGTGCTCGCTCACCTTGCCCTCGGCGTCGTGGAACAGATCGCCTTCAGGAGTGACCCGGAGCGAGAGCGACTGCGGGAACACCGCGACGTGCTCGCCATCGAGGCGATCGCCGAGCGCGTCGCAGAGCGCGGCGTCGGTGGCGTGGCTGCTCATGAGCCAGAGCGGGACGCGGCATCCGACGCGCGCTTCCAGCGCGTCCATCTCGGCGAGCCGCAGGTCGAGAAAGGTGCGGCCGGGCAGCGCCTCGACCAGCGCCTTGACCACGCCACCCATGCGCGTCGCCATGCCGCCGGCCAGAACGACCAGCGCGCAGCGTCCGCTCGCGAGCGCCGCGAGCCCCAGTCCCTCGAGCCGCTTCCACTCGGGCGAGCCGCGTTCGGGCAGGCTCTTCACGTCGTCCGGGAGCGGCGGCTCGACGCGGCCCCGAACGCGGTTGTCCGCCGCGTGATCGACCGGACCGCCGCGCAGCCGCGCCGCGAGCCGCTCGAAGCGCTCTGCGTCGAAGTGATGCCGTTCGAGCAGCTCGCGCACCGGCTGGGGAAGCCCCGCCAGCTGCTCGGCGATGGAGGATGAAGCCATGGCCGCCGCAGCGTAGACACTCGGCCGCCCGCGCGCCACAGTCCGGACATGCGCTTCGCGGCCCTCGTCCTGTTCGCCGTGCTCGGCGGCTGCGTTGCGACGGCGCCCACGCGCCCTACGCGCAGCGAGACGATGCACGGTCCGCCGCCTCCGCCGTCCGATCAGCACACGGCCGGCGGGCTGCTGGTGCCGGGGCCGCGCGCCAGCGCAGAGCCGGCTCCCGCCCCGGATCCCAGTGGCAAGAAGGTCTGGGTGCGGGGCTACTGGCACTGGGACGGCGTGCGCTACGTGTGGGTGCCCGGCCACTGGGAGCCCGCTCGGCCTGGATACGCGTGGCATCGCTAGTCCGCGCGGTCGTTGGCTTGGTTGGGGGGGCCTGGCAGCCGCTGCGCGCGGAGAGACGGCGCAACACCGACGGCCTTCGGCGGACCCGGCAAACGGCTACTTCGGCGTCAGCCCGGCGATGATCCGGCTAGCCGCGTTGGCCCAGTAGACGCCGGTCGCGTTCACGGCGATGCCCACTGGACCGTCCTGGGCCGTGGCGAGCGTGATTGGCGCTCCGCCGTTCAGCCCCACCTTCATGATGAAAGATCCGAATCCGGTCGAGTTGATCCAGTAAACGCTTGCGTCGTCGACCGCGACGCCGCAGGGGGCAACGTTCGATGCCAGCGCGACCGCCGTCGCGCCTCCCGCGGCGAGCTTCATGACCTGGTTGGGGGCCGCCCAGTACACCGCGCCGTTGGCCGTCGCGATGCCGCGCAGGCAGCCGCCAGATCCCTGCGGGGACAGCAACGCCGGCGTGCCGCCGTTGATCGCCACTTTCATCACGGGTCCGGCGCTGGCGCCGTTTGCGCCCCGGTCGAGCCAGTAGACGTTCGTCGCATCGACGGCGATCGCGCTCGGTCCGTTCTGGTTCGAGGCGAGTACAGTTGGCGCGCCGCCCGCCAGCGGCGCCTTCATCACCGTGCCGTTGGCCTGCACGCCGACGGAACCCTGATTCGTCCAGTAGACACTGATCGCGTCCACCGCGACTGCGTCCGGCCCATTCTGGCTGGATGCGAGGGTCACAGGTGATCCGCCGCCGATCGCGACCTCCATGACCTTGTCGTTGTCCGTCCAGTAGACCCGCGTCGCATCGACCGCGATCGCGTCGGGATACTTCAGTCCGGACGCCAGAACGATGGACGGTCCACCTGCGATCGGCTGCTTGATGACCCTGGCGCCGTAGACGGTGGAGGGGCTGTTCTCGGTCCAGTAGACATTCGTGTCGTCCACGGCGATGGCGAGGGGGATGTGCCCGGCAGTGGAGGAGAGCAGTTCCGGGCAGCGACCGGCTGTACACGCGCCGCCCACACAACACGTCCCGCCACACTCTGTTTCGCCGCAGACGCCGTTGCACGACGGCGCGCCGTTCGGGCACGTGCCGCCGGTCGCATCGAGGCCGGCGTCCAGGAATTCGAGGCAGTAGGGCTGGCATGTGCTCATGGCTGCGCACGACCAGGCATGGTCGACGCAGGTGCAGCGCGTCGCAATGCATGCGTCACCAACACAACCAACGTCTCCTGAACCAACGTCGCAGACGGCCGCGTTCGGTTCGCAGCAGCCCTTCGGCAGCGTGTCGGAGTATCGATCGGAAACACAGGTGACCGGATGCCCACCGCAAACGGCGGTGCCGCTGTCTCCACCTGCGTCAGAGGAATGCCCGCCGTTCCCGCCGGCATACGACTGCCCGCCGCAGCTCATCGCTGCCAGAGCGAGCAGCATCGACCCCAGTGCGCGCGTTACCCCCAAGAGAACCTCACGTGAGCTTTCCCGTTGAACCGGCGGATCTGCATCCAGGCTCGCCTCCTGGTAAGGGTCAAGGCGTCGAAGGCGCAGAACGGGGCTGCCTTCACCTGCGTCGCGCGAGCGGCGCGTTCCCGAGAACGACGCCAGCGTGTCGTACGCCTCCCGGGTTGGGACGAGCGTTCTACCACCTCGTTGCGTGGATCTCTTCATCGTGAACTTGACATCTGTTCAGTAGTCATTAGGCTCCCACAATGTCTGCTTCCGGAGCCGTCGCTGCAGCGCGGCCGGCCAGCGCGGGGGTGCGCCAGGCGCGCGCGGGGGTGCGCCAGGCGCGCGCGTGCCCGCCCGACGAGGTGGTGCGGCTCGACGCGCTGCTGGCCGAGCTGGTGCGGGGCGAGAGCCGGACGCGGCTTGTGCTGGGGGAGCTGCTGGAGCTCCTGGCGCGGCGAGGCGGGCATCACGAGCTCGGGTTCTCGTCGCTCGGCGCGTATGCGCGGGAGCGCTGCGGGCGAAGCACGCGCTGGGCGAACGAGTCGCGCTTGCTCGCACAGCGCGTGGGCAAGCTGCCGCAGCTCCGCGCGGCGCTCTCCGGTGGCGCCATCGGATGGTGCATGGCGGAGCTCGTCGCGCGGCATGCGACGGCCGAGACGGACGCGGCGCTGACGGAGCGCGCGTTGCGCTCGACTGTGCGCGAGATGCGCGCGCTGCTGAAGGCCGACTCGAGCGACGTGGAAGGACGCTCCGCGGACGACGAGAAGGTGACGCTCGGCATGACGCTCGGGGTGGCGGACATCTGGCTGTGGGAGTGGACCCGACGTTTCGCCGAGCACGCTCTCGGAGAGCACACGACCGAGGGCTTCGTGCACGCGCTGCTCTCGGAGAGCTACAGCTCGCTCTCGCATGTCCTGCCGCCACGCGATCTGGAGCTGCTCGACCAGAGCGACCGCGAGGCAGATGCACAGGCCAGATGGAAGGAGCAGCTCGGCGCCTGGCGCGCGGAATCGGAGCAGCGTTGCGAGGAGAACTTCTTCGCGCGAGGTCCCGGCGGAAGACGAGCCACGCCGTTCTTCGAGCTGCCCGGGAGCCTGCAGGCGCTGGACGCGCGCATCAGCCAGCTGGCGCGGGAGCTGGGCCAGCGCGAGGTGGAGCTGGGCCGCGCCGCGAAGGCTTTCCATGAAGCCGAAGGCTGGCTGCGGCTCGGGTATGCGACCGAGTCGCAGTACGTCCGCGAACGACTCGGCATCTCGCCGTCGAGCTTCAAGGCGAAGGTCGCGCTGGCGCGGCGCTGGTGTACGCGGGTGCGCGAGGCCCTGGGCGCGGGCGAGATCGGGTACGAGTCCGCGCTGTTGATCTCGCGAGTCGCGACCGCGGAGACCGCCGAAGCCTGGGTCGAGCGAGCGCGAGCCCGCACCGTGAAGCTCCTGGAAGAAGAGGTGCGCGCCGCCGAGCTCTCGCGCGACATCGGCGGACGGGCGACGCCGCCGCCGGAAGAGACGATGCGGGAGATCCGTCAACTCGAGTCGCGCGTGCTTTCGGGCGACCGCGACGCAGTGCTCGAAGCACAAAGCCAGATGTCCGCCAAGCTCGGCGCCGGCGCGCCGACTGCGCGGATGGATCTGCGCGTGGCGCGCGACACCGCGCGCTTCTGGCGCGCCCTCGCCGGCGTGACTCGCAAGCACCTGCCGCGCGACACCAGCTTCGTACGCCTTCTGTGCGACACGTTCTGGAAAGCGTGGCGGCACCTCACCGAGCGCAGCGAGAAGTACGCGCACATCTACGCGCGCGACCGCTACACGTGCTCGAGCCCCGTGTGCTCACGGCATGACGTGACGCCGCACCACGTCCGGTTCCGCTCACAGGGCGGCAGCGACGAGGACGACAACGTCATCGCCCTGTGCACCTGGTGTCACCTGGAGGGCGTGCACGGCGGCCGCCTGGAAGTGACGGGATCGGCGGGCAACTTGAGGTGGGAGCTGGGGCGGCCTACGCTTCGGAGGTGACCGCACGCTGGCGCGCTCCCGTGCTTTTTCTGCTGCTCTTCGCCGTCGCAATGCCGGCGCAGGCGGGCGGGCCGATCGAGCACGAGTACATCAAGCCCGACCCGGCCGAGGATCTGCGGCTGAACGCCACGACCGAGAGCGGCTCGATGCCGGCCGCGCTCGAGACGCCGAGCGGCGTGGTGACCGCGCCCGATTCACGGCAGAGCCCGTCCGAGAACGGGACGGCCTACGGCGGCAGCTCTACGCCGGACAGCGTGGACGCGACGTACCGCATCGACCGCGACACGACCCGCCCCGACGAAGTCGGCTATGACGATCCGTTCAGCCCGGCGATCACCCCCTTCAAGCGGCTCTACGCCTTCGACGCGGTCGACTCGCAGCTCGAGCTGGTCGTCGCGGACAAGCGCCTCCGGCCGATGCGCGCCGGGGGCAGCGTGCACGCGGGCGACGATCAGTTCTACGCGGACATGGTTGTCGACCTGACCGAGAACACGCCGGTGCGCATTCCCAGCGTGGGGCCGGGCGCGCGCGTGCTCGCCGCCACGGTCAACCCCTCGCTCGCCTTCCAGCTCTTCCGCGACGGCGCGGACAATTGGTTCATCAGAGCCGCCGTGCGCAAGCGCGTGCGGCTCACCATGCAGCTCGCGATCCAGCGTGCGGTGTTCGGCAGCCCCTTTGCGGACGTGCCGTGGCGCGCGCTTTCGCCTGCGCTGCCGAAGCTGCCCGATGCCGCGAAGACGGCCGCGCAGAAGGTCCTGGACGAGCTCGGGGTATCGCAGTCGCTGAGTCCGCGGGAGGCGGTTTCGATGCTGGTCGCGCACTTCCGGGCGTTCCAACCGTCGACGGATCTTCCGAAGGGCAGCGGCGCGGCACTGTACCAGGAGCTGGCACTTTCGCAGAAGGGCGTCTGCCGCCATCGCGCCTACGCATTCACGATCACCGCGCTCGCGCTCGGGCTGCCGACTCGGATGATCCGCAACGAGGCTCACGCCTGGGTGGAAGTGTTCGACGGCAGCATCTGGCATCGTATCGATCTCGGCGGCGCGGCGGGCAGCCTGGACATGAAGCGCGACGACGCGCGGCCGGTCCACTCGCCGCCCAGCGATCCCTATCCATGGCCGAAGGGCGCCAGGAGCGGCCTCGACATGGCCGACCAGGCGCGCACATCCGGCGGTCAGCCGGGAGCCGCCTCGTCGAGCAGCGCCGCTTCCAGCGCGTCGCCCGCGTCGCCGGCAGCGCCGACTCCCGACAACGCCGCGCCTCCCGCCGACGACACGCGCCCCGCTTCCGAGCTGACGTTGAAGCTAGGCGAGAGCCAGGTGCTGCGCGGCGAACCGCTGCGGCTTTCCGGGCGGGTGGTCGCCGACGGGAGTCCCTGCTCGCACACCCGCGTGGATGTGAAGCTCGAGACCTCGTCCGGCCAGACGATCCCGATCGGGTCGCTTGCCACGGACGACAGCGGCAACTACTCCGGAGCCGTGGTGGTACCGCTGGCCCGCGTGGACGTGGGCGACTACGACGTCGTGGTCGCTACGCCGGGCGACGCACGCTGCGGACCCGGCAGCGCACACTAGCCATGAGCGAAGTCATCGTTCCCTTCATCTACGAGCTCCGCCACCGCAAGCTCAAGGTCGGCACGCAGGAAGCCGTGCAGCTGGCGCGCGCCATGTCGCTCGGTCTGCACGACAGCTCGCTCGACGGCTTCTACTACCTGGCGCGCGCGCTGCTCGTGCACACCGAGAGCGACCTCGACAAGTTCGACGAGGCCTTCCTCGCCCACTTCAAGGGCATCGTGGTGGAGTCGGCGAAGCTGCTCGACGAGCTCGAGGAATGGCTGAAGGACCCGAAGATCCTCGAGGGGCTCACGGACGAGCAGAAGGCGGCGCTCGAGCACCTGAGCCCGGAAGAGCTTCGCAAGCTGTTCGAGGAGCGGCTCCGCGAGCAGAAGGGGCGCCACGAAGGCGGCAATCGCTGGATCGGTACTGGCGGCACCAGCCCGTTCGGTACCGGCGGCTACCACCCGACGGGCATGAGCGTGCGCGCCGGCTCGCAGGGCAAGGGTGGCCGCGGCGGCGCGATGGGCATGGCCGATGCGCGTCGCTACCGGCCCTATCGCTCCGACCTGGTGCTCGACGTGCGGCAGATCCAGATGGCGCTCAGAAAGCTCCGGAGTTTCACCCGCGAGGGCGGCGAGGAGGAGCTCGACATCGACGCGACCATCGACGCGACCGCGAAGAACGGCGGCGAGCTCGAGATCATCACGCGGCCGCCGAAGCGCAGCAACGTGCGCGTGCTGCTCCTGATGGACGTGGGGGGATCGATGGATCCGTTCGCGCACACCTGCTCACAGCTGTTCAGCGCGGCGCGGCGCGCGTCGAATTTCCGCGAAGTGCGCACGTACTACTTCCACAATACCGTGTACGGGCGCGTGTTCTCGACGGACAGCCTGATGGAGCCGATCGAGGTGCCTCGGCTGGTCGATCAGCTCAACTCACGCTGGAAGCTGATCATGGTGGGCGACGCCGCCATGGCGCCCGGAGAGTTGCTCGGCACCGGGCCGTGGGGCTCGCCCGCGAGCGATCGCGCGCTCTCGGGGCTCGACTGGCTCACGGTGCTGCGCGAGCGCTTCGAGCACAGCGTGTGGCTCAACCCCGATCCGCCGCAGTACTGGGGCGGTGGCACCAGCAAAGTGATCGGCGAGGTGTTCCCGATGTATCACCTGACGCTCGACGGCCTGAGCGAGGCGATGCAGCACCTGTCGCGCGGCAAGGGCCAGGTGCGGCGCTGAGCTACAGGCCCGCCGGCACCGGAGCGCGATTCTCCGCACGCCTGACGCGCGCCACGATGGCGTTGAGCACCTTGTTCTGTGCGCCGTCCGGTATCGGGCCCCCGTATACTCTCTCCTCGCCCACGTAGAAATCGTACTTGTCGGTTTGCTGCGGGGCGACCTTCCCGCCTGTGGCACCCTTGCGCGTAATCCAGACATCGAACCCCGTCTTGCCTCGCTGCATGGCGACCGCCAGGCGCTTTTCCTTGTCGATGCGCGTGCTCTCGATCACCCAACCCTCGACGCTGTCGCCGACGCCGATGCCGTCGAGCAGAGCGCGCGTGCCGGGGACCTCTTCGACCTGCTTCGCTGGCGCCGATGACGATGCCGACGGGGAGGAGTGGTCGGTCTTGACCGAACGCGCGACCGCGAGCACGAAAAGCGCCAGCACGACCGCTGCTCCCAGCAGCGCCGCGGTGCAACCCAGCTGCTCCTTCCTTTTCGCCACGTGGCGCACTGTAGGTCAAGGCGCGTGATTCCTCCACCGCTGCACGTTCCGGGGCGCTCTCCCGGGCAAACGCCGGAGCGCGGCGCGCCGCACGGGTGCCGTCAGGCGCTGACCGCCGAACAGGTGCAAAGGATCTTCAACGAGCTCAAGAGCGTCTCGGGGCGCGACGGCTGCAAGCTGGAGGACGTCAGCACGAAGCGCAGCATCACGAACATCATCTGGAGCCACAACGGCGAGAAGCTGCCGCCCGCACTCCTGGCTCCACGCGGTTGCCTGGCGACGCACGATCTGGATGGTGCACAGCTGCAGGCGAGCGTCCCTGCGGGCGTCCGCAAGAGCTGTCGGACGGCTTACGCCACGCTCGACGGCCTGGTCGGTCGGCGCGTGGGCACGCTCGTGACGCAGCAGAACAGCGACGTCCCCCCGAGCGCGATCGCTGTGCCCGCTACTGTCTGTGTGTTCGTGCTCTTGCCGTTGTTGGCGCTGGCGGTCGGGATCCAGACCTTCCGGCGTCGCCCGCAGCTCGGGTCGGAGGGTCGTCGCTTTCTCCTGCTCGGCGCGTTCGCATTCCTGCTCGCGCTCGTGCTGCGTCTGTTCGTCGAGCCCTCGCTCGCCAACTGGTACACCATCGTGCTGCCCGCATCCGGAGCGATGGGCGGGCGCTTCGGCCCCGGCTGGGTGGTGCTCCAGCGCGCGCTGTCGATTGCCGTTCCGTGGACGGACACGACGCTGTTCTCCGCCAACATCGTGATCGGTGCCTTTGCCGTCGCGCTGTCCGTGGGCATCGCGCGGGAGCGCCGCATGCCGGCCGCGGCGGCGGGCGCGCTTGCGGTGCTGTTTGCCCTCGCGCCGCTGCACGTGCGCATCTCGGCGTCGCCCAGCGCGCATGTGCTGGCGTCCACGCTGGCTCTGGCCGCGCTCTGGCTGTGGCTCCGGGCGCAGCGACTCGGCTCGAAGCTGCATGCCGCGCTGGCGCTGCTGCTCATGGCGGCGGCCGTGCTGACGCGCGCCGAGATCTGGGTCCAGCTCGGAGCGATCGGGCTCTGGGCCGCTCTCCGCGATCCGCAGGAGCAGGCTGCCGGCGCGTCTCGTCGCCTCCGCTTTGCGCTGACGTTCGCGGGTGCGTGGGCGCTGCTCGGCGCCTTCGCCTATTTCGCTATCGTTGTGCCGTCCCACCATCCGGCGCCGGACACGCAGGGGATGCGACGCGCCGCTTCGCAGTTGCTCGCGCAGTACTGGGACGTGGCGTTCTCCTCGCCCCACTGGGTGTCGCCGCTGGCAGTGCTGCTCGCGCTGCCCGGGGTCGTCTACGTTCTGGTCTACCGCTGGCGGCTGCTCGCGGGCATCGTCCTGTTCCTGGTGATGGCGTTCGTGCCACTCGGGCGCACGCTCCAGCACGACGGGCTGCTCGGCGCGCGCTACTTCCTGGCGACTCTGCCGCTGTTCTTGATGCTGCCGGCGTACGGGTTGCACGCGTGTGCGCAGGGTCTCGTGCGAGCGCTCCGGCGAGTGCCGCGGCTTTCCGGCGCGGCGCGCCTCCAGCCGACGGCGACTACGCTCCTCCTGCTGGCGATAGGGTTCGGCGACTGGGCGCTTTCCGTGCCGGCCTACCGCGCGCGCTATGCCTTCCAGGACGAGTACGACTTCCTGCGCGTGGCGCTCGCTCGCGTTCCGGACGGCTGCACGGTCGCAAGCGTGCCGGTCCGTTCCGTCCACTACCATCGCGACCTGGACTGCTGTCTGGATCCGGACCACAGCCCGCTGTCGCTTGCGTATCCCCGCCTTCGCTTCGCGAGGCTCGACAAGCCAGGCGATATCGAGGGTCCCGGTTGCCGCTACTACTACGAGTCGTCCCTCTGCTCGATCGATCTGCCGCAGGCGCAGATCAGCGCGGTGGATCGCCCCGCGCTGGATTTCATCCGACGCGCGTGCGATCAGGCTCGAAGGGCGCCGCTGTTCCCGGTGGCGACGACCCGCGTGTCGTCGCGATCGACGAACGGCTACTTCGTCCGGGGCGCGCCCGAGGTGCGTCTGTTCCGGGTGGGCCCCGGGTCGCGTCAACCTTGAGGGCGCCGCCTGAACAGCAAAGCGCTGCCCACCAGGCCGACGAGCCAGCTCAAGCCGAACAGCGTCATCGCCAGCCGTCGTGACAGCTCCAGGGGCGAGAACAGCCACCGCGAATGCAGCGATGCTGCGAGGCCCGTGCCGGGAATGAACCAGGGCGTCGTCGGAAACTGTCTGTCGATCAGTGCCGCGAGTTGCTGCAGCTCCACGCGGTGTCCACGCCACTGGTCGCTATCGAAGGCGAACGCGAAGTAGCGCGAATGCAAGGCGGCCGGCCTCGCGCCGCGGTGGATGAGCGAGACCCGGAGCTTCTGTCCATCCAGCTCGAGCTCGAGCTCGACCCGTCGCTTCTGGATGGAGATGTCCGTGATGCGCGCGGCGGCACCGAGGGCGTGCTCCTGGTTGACCGCCAGCATGACCTTCTGGAAACCAGGTTGGATGGACGGAGGCAACACCGGCGCGTGCGATTGCGGCCGCGCGCCCAGCAGCAGCAGCGCCAAGGCAGCGATGAGCAGTACGACGCACCGACGCATCAGTACGCCTCCAGCGCGGCGCGAAGCCTTTTGTCGTCGGGATCCGTCTCCGCAATGCTGGGACGCATGAAGCGCTGCACGTCAGGGGCGCAGTCCGCGGCGAAGCGCCGCGCGAGGCTCACGCTTCCGCCCTCGCCTCGTCCGAGCACGGCCTGCCGGCTTGGTAGTCGACCCCGGTAGGGGATGCCGCTTACTGCGACGATGCGCCAGGGGCAGCGCGACGAACCAGCCAGAACACGGATAAACCGCTCCTTGTCGCTCCCGACGGGGCGCACCGGAATCACGAAACGCACGACGTACGGCTCGCGCTGGGACGTGTCGTACAGCCGCGGATACTTGCGCGAACGGAACTCGAAATCGGCCGCCTTCTCGCGGCCTCCCGCAAGCGGGCTGCAGCGCGCCTCCGTGGTTTGCGTCGCTCCACCCGGCAGCACGCAGACGCGGCCGTGCACGATGTCCAGCCAGGGGCGGATGCTTCGGAGGTAAAGCGCGGGGCGTCCCGCTGGATGAAGCAGAACGCCGCCACGTGCGGACGTCGGCGGTGGGCGCACAACGAGCAGGTCCGGCTTGTCGAGCGGCAGCGGCGGAGCCTCCGGCGGGGGCACATAGGCTGCGAGCACGGTGAGCAGGTCCCAAGCCTGCGGGCCCTGCAGGTGCCATCTCGCCGCGTCGAACGAGTAGCCTGACTCGCGGAGCCGGCCAGCCATGGCCTTCGC
Organism: uncultured delta proteobacterium; assembly: GCA_963826085.1. Classification (GTDB taxonomy): domain Bacteria; phylum Myxococcota_A; class Polyangia; order Polyangiales; family Polyangiaceae; genus CAWDXG01. The sequence continues at coordinate 3,702,342 of CAWGVN010000001.1, forward strand.
GTCCGCGCTCGTCCAGACGGGCGAAGAAGAATACTCCAGCGTCGTGCGGTAGCCGGCCCAACACAGGCACAGAGCGGCGGCCGCTCCGCCGAGAAGCGCTCCGGCTGCGCGGTGGTAGCGCTCCAGCGCGTGACAGGCGCGGTCGAGCACCAGGGCGATGAACATCGCCGCGACCGGCAGAGCGGCGTACGAATAGCGCAGCGCCACCAGATGTCCGCGCACAGCGAGCCACGACAGGCCGAGCGCGGGCGGCAGGATGATTCCAGCGGAAATCCAGGCAAGCCGTGTCGAAGTGCGGGCGTTCCAGAAGCGCTGTCGAATGAAGCGCGGCACGAGGAGCAGCACGCCTACGCCGACCAGCAGTAAAACCATGGCGCGCGACCCGGCCAAGAACAGCACGTTGGCGCGCGCCGCTTCCAGCGAGGTCGGCAGAAGCCCCAGCAGGAAGGCCAGCGGTACCGAGATCTGCGCCAGCCACAGCCGCCGCCCGATCAGCGCGGCCGCCGCGAGCTCCACCGGCAGCAGGGTTGCGCACTCCATGTGGAAACCCATCCCGAATCCGGTCCAGAAGGCCGCAACCCACAGCGCCGGCAAGCTGCGGTCCGCCGCGAACACGAGCAGCCCGGCACTTGCCAGTACGACTGGCAGCGCCACGCCCGAGTGGTTCCAGAGCGTCGAGTAGTCGCCGATGAAGCACAGCGCCGCCAGCCAAAGGAGCGCGCCCAGGACCGGCACGAAGCCGTCGAAACGCCGCGACAGGAACAGATACCAGAGCCCGCAGGAAAGGGACTGGAGCGCGATGATCGTGCCCTGCACCGCGCGCACGCCGCCGCCCAGCAGCTCCACCGCCGCAATCAGCTGGACCCACGCGCCGCCCTGATAGACGCCGTCGAGCGTCGTCTTCGCGCCGAGCGTCAGGCAGCGTCCCAGCTCGCTGCAGTCGCGAGCGAACAGCAGATCGCGCACGGTGTCCGCGATCAACGCGGGCGTGCGGCTCAGGAGCAGGAGCCAGACGAGCGACAGCAGCGTGACGGCGCCGAAGACCATCCACCCGGCGGGCGCCTTCCCGGCCTTGCCCGACGGCGCTTCCGCCATACCTATTCTGCGGCTTTGCGCAGCTTCTCGGTATTCGTGATCAGCTCGCGCAAGGCAGCGTCCTGCGCCCGAGCCGCTTCCTCGATGCGCGAGGCGGATCCGAGCGCGGCTTCAGAGCCGCGCGTCTGCTGGCGATGCGAGCTGTTCAGCTGATTGACCATGTTGCTGATGCTCTCGATGGCCTGCGTAATCTGACGACCGCCACGCGCTTGCTCCTGGCTCGAACGCTCCACCTGCTGCGAGATGGTCCGCATCTTCTCGCCGCTCTTCATGATGAGCTCGGAGCCGCGCGCCTGCTGCGCGGTGGCCGCGGCGATCTGCTGCACGGTCTCGGCGATGCGTCCGATGGCGTCGGTGACCTGCTTGGAGCCCTTGGCCTGCTCGACCGTGGCCCGCGCGATGGCCCGCACCATGTTGGTGCTCTTCTGCGAGCTCTCGAGGATCTTCTTCAGAGCGCGCTCGGCCTCGTTCGAGACCTCGACGCCGCGGTCGACGTTGAGCGCGCCGCGTTCCACGGCCTGGATCGCGTTCTTGCTCTCCGCCTGGATGGTCTTGATGAGATCGGCGATCTCCTTCGTGCTGGCGCCGGCGCGTTCGGCCAGGTCCTTGATCTCGTCGGCTACGACGGCGAAGCCCTTGCCGTGCTCGCCCGCCTGCGCGGCGATGATGGCGGCGTTCAGCGCGAGCAGGTTTGTCTGCTCGGCGACCTCGTCGATCACGTTGAGGATCTGGCCGATGGCGTCGATGCGCGAGCCCAGGTTCGAGATCACCGCCACCGCTTCCTGGCTGCTCTCCTTGATACGGTAGATCTCCCCGATCGTCTTGAGGATGGCTTCGGCGCCGCGCTCGGCGTCCTGCGCGACCTCTTCGGACAGGCGCGCCGTCTCGTTGGCGTTCGACTGGACCTGGTCGATGGACACGTCCATCTGGTTCATGCTCGAGCTGGTCTCTTCGGCCGTCAGCGACAGAGCGTCGACGTTCTTGGCGACCTCCTTGATCGAGAACGCCATCTCCTCGATCGACGCGACTGTCTCGCGAACGCTGGCGGCGAGCTCGACGATGTTCTCGGCGACCTCGTCGTTCGTCGCGGTCATCTCGAGGATGCTCGAGCTCGACTCTTCCGCGCTCGCCGCCAGCACCTCGACGTGCTGCGCGATCTCGCGCAGAGCGGCGGTCATTTCCTTGATGTAGCGCGCGGTCTGGTCGCTGGCGTCGAGCTGTGTCGCCACGCCTTCTGTCAGCGAGCGCAGCGAATCGGTGACCGCCTGTGCGGCTTCGGACGTGAGCGCCAGGCGTTCCTGGTCGCGCTCCCGGAGCGCGTTCAGCTCGTCGGACATCTCGCCCAGCTGGTCGTAGAAGCGTGCGGCTTCAGGCGTTGCTCCGGCGGGGGCCTCCACGCGCCGGCCCTCGGTGGCGCGTCGCACGGCATCGGCGAGGGGCACCAGAGCGGCGCCGCTGTCGGCGGACTCGCCGGCCGAGACGTAGAGGGCGATCACCGCCACGGCGCCAAGAGCGAGCGCGTAGCCGAGGAAGTCCCTCTGCATGAGCCCGATCACGACGGCCGCGCCGATGACCACCAGGATGCCGAACAGCTGTCGCTGGGAGAGTCGATTCATCGTCGCCTGCCGGCGTCGGCGGTGGGCTCCGACCCTCCGCGCGCACGCCGCTCAGGTGGCAGCCTATTGGCCTGACGCTCGGCGAACAAGCATTTGTGGCGCGTCAGGTTCCGGGCACTTTCGGTACGCGCTGCGGCTTGCCGTCGTCCCTCTTCGGAGGATTCTTCGCTTTGTTCTTCGGGGCGGGCGCGCCCGCGTCGGGCTTGCCCTTCATGCCGGGACCCGGCGGCGGCTTCGGCTTGTCCTGCTTGACCTTGCCTGGCTTGCCCTTGATCCCCGTTTGGGGCTTCTTCGCGGGCAGATTGGGGCGAGCCGGGCCGGGTGTCGGCTTGTTCCGGGGAGCCGGTTTCCCTGGGCGATGCGTGGCCGGGTGCGGCTTGGCGGGGGTGGGGTGGGGCTGTGCAGGTCGCGGAAGCGGAGCGGGATGCGGCCGTGCAGGTCGCGGAGGCGGAGCGGGTCGCGGCCGTCCGGGTGTCGGGGTCGGTGCCGGTACCGGGGCTGGTCTTGGCCGGAGCGGCCCCGGAGCGTTCGGCCGTGCGGCCGGTGGCCGTTCCGGGGCTCGCCCGCCAGTGACCGGGACCGGATTCACCACCTTGTGTCGGCCAGGTGGGGGCGGCGGCGCGACCATGACGCCTGCTGGCGGCGGCGCGGCGTGCGGCGGAAGTCCTTCGTATGTAGTGATCACGCAGCCACCGCTCGTCACGGCGAAGCTCAGCGCAATCATCAGGCTCGCAATTTTCATGGTCTAGATGCTTCCAGTCGCGGGCTCCTCGAGGAATTAGACGGAGCCACGCGATTTTTCTTCCTTGGCGCGCTGGCCGGATGGCCGCGCGGTCGCGAGCGGCGTGCTCGACGGCGCCTCGGAGAGCAGCGTAGGTCCCGCGACGGGCAGCGAAACCGTGAACATGGCGCCGCCGCCGGGAGCCTCCGAATAGGCGATATCGCCGCCGTGCTCGACGGCGATGCGCTGCGCGATGGCCAGGCCCAGACCCGTGCCTTCCGGCTTGCTGGTGGCGTAGGGCTCGAACAGCCGCTCGCGCATCGCCGCGGGTACGCCGGGCCCGCTGTCCTTCACGACCAGCTCCACGGTGTTGCCCGCACCCGGTCCCAAGCGCACCTCGACCCGCGGCTCCTTCGACGAGCCGGCCGCATCGATGCCGTTGACCAGCAGGTTGGTCAAGAGCTGCACGATCTGGTCGCGATCGGCGACGATCGTCGGACACTTGGCGGCTACCAGCGACACGGTCGCGCCGCTGCTCGAATGCAGGCCGACCACCTTGCGGACCGTCTCCACGATGTCCATCGGTGCGGGCTCCGGCGGCGGCAGCCGCGCAAAGCGCGTGAACTGCGTCACGATGTTGCTGATGCGCGCGACCTCGTCCAGCACCGTGCGCGTCGCCTCGTCGAAGTACTCCTCGAAAGCGGGATCGCCGCGCGCGTGCAGGCGTCGCAGCGTCTCGACCGCTGCGCGTATGGGAGCGAGCGGGTTCTTGATCTCGTGGGCGACGCGGCGCGCGACCTCGCGCCGTGCCGCGATGCGCTCGGTGGCTGCGAGGCGTCTGCGCAGCGCCACCAGATCCGCGATCGTCTTGTTGAACGAGTCGGCGAATTCTTCCAGCTCGCGACCTCCGCCGCCCTTCACCGGCTTCGGTTCGCCGGTGACCACTTCGCGCGCCTGCCTGGACAGGCTCACGATGGGGCGCGCGAGCCCGCGTGACATCAGCATCGCCACCAGCAGCGCCGCGCCGAATACGCCGCCTCCGATGAGCAGGATCGTCCAGTCCAGCTGCTCCAGCGCGCGGTGCAGCGGCACCCGCGAGCGGCTCGCGATGACCGTCATGCCGCCGAGCTCCGGCAGCTGCATCGGCGCGACCATCGCGTCCTTGTCGTCGGTGGGTCGCGACAGCGACAGCTTCACTCCGTAGCTCAGGCCGATCTCGTCGAACAGCGACTGCACGTGGCGCGCGGCGTACAGCCCGACCCACGGTCCTTTCGTGTCGCTGGGTCGGGTGCAGTGCGCCTCGACGGCCAGCGGCGACTCGGTCGTGCGAAGGCTCGCGGTTTCTCCCGGGTTCTGCATGCGCGCGAGCAGCTTCTCGTCGCGCTTGCCAACCAGGCCTTCCTTTCCGGCGCCGAGGATCTCGCCGCGGTTGGTGACCAGCACCAGCTCGTCCAGTCTGAGCGCCTTCATCAGCTCCGGGACGCGCAGGCTGAGCGACAAGCGCCGCGCATCGAGGTCTCCGCGCTTGAGGCCGACCAGCGCGCTGTCGACCAGCGGATCGTGATCGCACACCGGATCGATGAGCGCCGGCAGATCGACCATCTGCGCCCGGAGCTCCTTCTGGAGCCTCTGCTTGACCTGCTCGAATTGCTCGCGGAACCGCTGCTCCTCGGTGCGCCGCCAGGCCTCGCGCACTCCGAAACCGAGCGCGGCGGTCGTGGCGATCGTCAGGATCCCGATCGCAACCAGCAGGCGCTGCGCCAGCGTCACGCGCGCATCGTAACGGTTTGTGCCCGGTCCGCGCGCCGTTTGTGCGAATCCGTGAAGCTTTCCGGGCCGAGCGGGCAATATGGGAGGCCGTCATGCTTCCGAGGTTCCCCGCCTGGTCGGTCCCCACGGCGATGGTTCTCGCGCTGACGCCAACAGGTCGCGCGGCCGCGCAGCCCCGTAGCGGGCCACGCGCCGCGAAGCCCGCGCCGGTGAAGCAACACGTGATCGTGCCGCCGAAGCTGACCTCGCCGGCGGTCGTGAACTATCCCGACGGTGCCAAGGGCGACGCGGTCGTCGTGCTCGTGCTCACCGTCGGCAAGGACGGCGCCGTGCGGGCTGCCCGCGTGATGTCCGGGGCGGAGCCGTTTGCGTCGGTAGCGGTCAGGGCGTCGAAGACCTGGACCTTCGTGCCGGCGACGCGCGACGGCCGGCCCGCTGCCGCGCTGATCCGCTTCGAGGTGAAGTTCAAGGAGCCTCCGCCGCCGCCCCCGGCTTCGCCCGAGCCCGGTCCGGCAACGATCAAGCCGGCGAAGCGACCCGCGAGGAGCACCGCCCGCGCGCAGGCCGTCGCCACGCCGAAGGGCATCGTGGTCGACGTGGCGGGCGAGAAGCTGGCGCCGGATGCGACCAGGCTCACGCGTGCGGAGGTGCGCGAGCTGCCCGGCGCGTTCGGCGATCCGTTCCGCGCCATCGAAGCGCTGCCCGGCGTGACGCCCATCGCGTCGGGGATCGCGTACTTCTACGTGCGGGGCGCGCCGCCCGGCAACGTCGGCTACTTCCTCGACGGGGTGCGCGTGCCGTACCTCTTCCACGTCGGGCTCGGCCCTTCCGTGGTGAACCCGGCGATGGTCGATAGCGTGTCGCTCTATCCGGGCGGCTACCCCGCTCGCTTTGGTCGTTTCACGGGCGGCATCGTCACCGCCGACACGACCGCGCCGCGCACCGACCTGCACGGCGAAGGCGAGATCCGGCTATTCGACGTGGGAGCGCTGGCAGAGACCGGCTTCGCGAACAACCGCGGCACCGTGCTGCTCGGCGGGCGCTACTCGTACACAGCGGCCCTGCTCTCGCTGATCGCGAAGGACGTGAAGCTCGACTACCGCGACTTCCAGGCGCGCGCGACCTACGACGTCGGACCGCGCGATCGCATCGGGCTGTTCAGCTTCGGCGCCTATGACTTCCTTGGCCAGAAGACCTCGAGCGGCGTCGATACGCTGTTCGGTTCCGAATTCTACCGACTGGATCTGCGCTGGGACCACCGCCTCGATGAAGGCGGGAAGATCCGCTACGCCGTCACGCTGGGTTGGGACCAGACCAAGGTGCGCAACATCCAGAATGCGCGCGCCAGCATACTCGGCGCGCGCACCGAGCTCGACCAGCCCGTCAGCAAGCGCATGCGCGTGCATTTCGGGGCCGACACCGAGCTCGACCACTATTCGGCCACCCCGCAGACCTACGCCGACCCCGACAACCCGGACACGAAGCGCTTCAACTCCACGTTCGCGCCGCGCGACGACCTGGCGATGGGCATGTGGCTCGACGCGGTCACGGAGGTCAGCCCCGTCGTGGAGGTCACCCCCGGCGTGCGGGTCGACTACTTCACGTCGGGCGGCGTCGCCGAGCCGAGCGTGGATGTGCGGCTCGCGGGGCGCTTCAAGGTCGCGAAGAACTTCCGCATCATCCACGCCTACGGCATCGCCCACCAGGCGCCGTCGTTCGTGGTGCCGGTGCCCGGGCTCTCGCCCGCGCGGCTCCAGGGCGGGCTGCAGACGAGCCTGCAGACCAGCGCGGGCGTGGAGTGGGATCTGCCCGCGGATATCCTGGCCAGGGCGACGCTCTTCCACAATGCGTTCTTCAACATGAGCGACGCGCTGGGCTCCGCGAACGGAGACCTCATCGACAACCTCAACCAGCGCAGCCTCGGCGAGGCGTACGGTTTCGAGCTGTACATCCACCGCTCGCTGACCAAGCGCATCGGGGGATTCCTCTCTTACACGCTGTCGCGCTCGACCCGTAGCCTGGGGCGCGAGAAGTTCGTGGCGTCGTTCGACCGCACGCACGTTCTGGATGCCGCGCTCGGCTACAACCTGGGGCGCCACTGGCAGGCGGGGACGCGCTTCGTCTTCTACACCGGCGCGCCGAAGATCGTCCGCTCCCACGGCCTGGTCCCGCCGCTGCGCACCGGTACACCCGTGCGCGACCCGCCCTTCTATCGCATCGACGTGCGCCTGGAGAAACGCTGGCTCATCGACCAGACGCGCTGGCTCGCGCTCGTGTTCGAGTGCCAGAATGTGACGTTGAACAAGGAGACGATCCAGAGCAGGCAGATAGGACCGGTGACGATTCCGAGCATCGGCCTGGAGGGAGGCTTCTGAGCATGGCGCGCGTGGCTTGTCTGACGTTGTTCGCCGCGGCGCTGATCGCGGGAGCGCCGGCCTGTCTGCCCACCGACACGCGCACGCCGCCGGGGAGCCTGTACACCAGCGTGACCGGCAGCGACATGACGCAGCATGGGCTCACGACCGCCGACGGCTGGAGCATCTCTTTCGAGCGCGTGTTGGTGGGTATCGGTCGCGTGAACCTCGGCGATAGCGGCGGCTCGAGCTGCAATCGCTACTCGAACCGCGGCTACATGCGTCTGCTCGACTTGAGCGTGGCGGGCCCGCAGAAGCTGGACATTGCCTATGCGCTCGGGCAGTGCAGCGTCGCCTTCCGGATCATGTACCCCGGCAGCGAGTCGGTGCTCGGCGCGCACGTGACCGAAGCCGACCGGACGTTCATGGATACGCCCGTTTCCGATCCGCTTGCCGATGCGGGGCGCTCGGGCGTGGCCGTGTACGTGAAGGGCACGGCGACGCGCGGCGGCACCGTCGAGCACTTTGCCTGGGCCTTCCGCCAGCGCGTCGACTACCGGAACTGCGGCAACGACGCGACCGACGCGGGGCCGCGCGGTTTGTCGTTCCACAGCCACGACGCGTTCAAGGCGGACATCGCCATCCACGCGGAAGCGCTCTTCCAGGATCGCCGCGATCCCGCCAAGGCAAAGTTGCACTTCCAGCCGTACGCCGATGCCGACACGAACCACGACGGCACCATCACGTTGGCCGAGCTCGCCGGCATACAGGCCAGCAAGGCCGGCATCCGGGATCTGGCGACGAGCGGGCTCGGCGGGATCGGCGTGTTCGGCGACGCCGGCGGGCTCGGCGACGCCGGCGTGCTGGAAGCGGGCCTTGGTGGTCTTGGCGGGCCTCCCGACGGAAGCTTCGAGGGCGGCCTGGTCTCGTTGGCGACGCTCGAAGACTACGTCTACAAGCGTCTGGTGCCGGAGATCGTCCGTTATAACGATGTCGCGGGCTCCTGCTCGGTGGACGGCGTGCCGCCTCTCGCTCGATGAGTTCTACGTGTCGAGCTTGACGCGTTGCCCGCGGCCGACATCGACGCGCAGGTTTGCCCGGAGCGACAAGTAGGCGTCGCTCACCGAGTAGCGGTACAGCTCGCGCAAGCGTTCGGCTATGGGCACCGAGGTGGCCTCGTCGCGCGAGCTCTTCACCAGCGCGAGCGCCGTGGCGAGGTCGTCGGCCAGCAGCAACCCCGCGCGATCCGCCGTCAAGTCGACTGCGTTGACCCAACGCGCCAGGTCCACCGTCGCGCCGCGGCGCAGGAGCTCCGACACCGGCTCTGCCAGCTGGTCCCGCGCCGCACCGACCATGACCTGCGCCAGGATCTGGTGGGCCTCCGCGGTGGGGCCTTCGAGATCGGCGGCAATCGGCAGCCGCGGTGCGATCAGCTTGATGGCTGCCAGAAGCCAGGCCTTGAGCACCGCGCGCGTGGGGATCAGGAAACGCGCGTAGACGCCAGGGCGGAAATACGACAGATGCGCCGCCGCCACGAACGCCGCCTGGCGGGCGGGCAGGTCCTTGGACATTCCCGGGTTGCCGAGCGCGATGGCGCCGGGATTCGAGCGCAAGAGCGCGATGGCTCCGCCCAGCGACGGATCGTGCACGACCGGCGGCAGGTTCATGCCGAGCACGCCGGCCGCGTCTTCGAGCGCGGACGCGAGCCCCCCGGCGTTGCCCTCGACGCGCTGGTCGAACTTGTAGCCGAACTTCTCGAAGTTGCGCGTGCGCGCGGTGATGATGGACGGCTGGATCAGCCGGAAGAGCTCCGTCACCTGCGGATCGGCGTCCGGGTGCATGAGCAATGCCGACCACTCGTCGTCGGTGACGTGCGCCGTGGTGGAGAGCGGCCCTTGTCGGCGGTGCAGCCTGAAGAACGCTTCCTGTCGGGGCGTGGCGCGATGCAGGAGCACGAGCGCCTGGCACACGCACCACACGCCGTCGGGCCGCGACGCTTCCGAATAGAGCGAGTGCAGCGTCTCGTAGGGCTCGGGGCGATACGGATCCTCGCGCAGGAGCTCTTCCTGCGAGCGCACCGCTTGAGACGCGTAGCGGGTTGGCTCCGACGCGTAGAGCTCCGCCAGGAGCTTTCCGCGGCGCTCGCTTTCGGGCGCGAGCTGGTACGCCGCTTCGGTTGCGGTGATCGCATCATCGATGCGCAGCTGCGACAGATGCAGATCGGCAAGCTGGTCCAGGATGGCCAGCGCCTCGGCCCGATTGCCCTCGGCGGATACGGCGCGCAGGCGTTGTTCGAGCAAGCGCACCGCCGCCTCGACGTCATCGAAGGACTGGTAGAGCTCGACGGCTTCGGCCGTTGCGTCCGGCAGCGTCGGGTCGAGCGCCAATGCGCGCTCGTAGAGCTCGATGCCGCGTCGCGCGTCGCCCATTTCCTGCGCAGCGACGCGCGCGGCGGTGTGCAGGTACTTGGCCTGTTGGCTCTTGTCCTCGACGAGAACGGCAACTTCCAGGATCACGTCGACGAGCTTTGCCCAGTCCTTGCCGGCGCTGTAGAGCTCCAGCAGCTTGAGCAGCACGCGCCGCTCCTTGGGATTGTCGGCGAGCGCCGCCAGGTAGCGACGCGCGGCGGCGTCGGCGTCGCCAAGATGCCGGCTCGCGATCTCTCCGAGCTTCATGTAGAGCTCCAGGCGGGCTTCGGGCTCCACGCGGTCCAGGTTGCGCGACAGCGTGCGGTCGAGGTCCTTCCATTCGCCGCGGGACTCGTGGATGCGCGCCACGGAGGACAGCGGTCGCGCGTCATCCGGCAGCAGACGGGCCGCGCGCTCGAGTGCGTCGCGGGCGTTGTCGATGTCGCCGAGCTGTCGCTGCGACTCGCCCAGCACGTACAGCGATTCTCCGCGTCCGGCGAACTCCTGGTGTGAGTCCAGTCGATCGTGCCAGCTTGTAGCGAGCTCGGCGGCCCGCTTGAACTCGCCGCAGTCGAGCGCGAGAAGAGCGCCCAGGCGCAGGGCCTCGACGTCGTCCGGCGCGAGCGCGAGCCAGCGTTCGGTGACGGCCAGCGCCGCCTTGCTGTCACCGAGCTCCGAAAGCGCGCTGGCGTGGCGCGAGACGACTCCGGGGTCTTCTGTCTTCGCCTTTTCGTACAGCTCGACGGCTTGCTCGAGATCCGACGCCTCGTAGGCGATGTCGGCGAGCAGCAGAAGCGCGGCAGCGTTGTCAGGGTCATACTCGATTGCGCGTTCGGCCGTTGCCCGCGCGCGCGCCACGTCGGCGAGTTGATCGCGCTGCAAAGTCGCGAGCTCCGCGCACAGTCTGGCGCGCGCCCAGTCGCTGTCGGCCTGTTCGATTCTGCGCTCCAGCACGCTCACTGCGGCGCGCGCGTCGCCTTGCGCGATGTGGGCCTTCGCCAGGCGCTCCAGTAGCGAGCCGTCGCGCGGCGTCGCTTCCAGAGCGCGCTTGTAGCGCTCGACGGCCGCGTCGATCGCGCCGCGCTCTTCCAGCAGCTCGGCCGCGCGCGCAAGGTACCGCGCCTTCTCGCCGGCGTCGGTCGCCTTGGTCGCCATGGTCTCGATGGCGGCCAAGGCCTGCTCCTGGTCGCCGAGCGTTGCGCGCAGCCGCGCCACGCGGTCGAGCGCAGTCACGTTGTCCGGCGAAAGCTCGAGAACGGATTCCCAGCGCGCGAGCGCGGGCTCGGCTTGCCCGAGGCGTTCGAGAAGCTCCGCCAAACTGGCGAGCTTCTCGTTCCGCGCTGCCGGCGCGAGCCGGAGCTCGAGCTGCCGGTCCAGGGTTCGCGCCAGGTCGTCCAGGCGACCCAGGTCGCGGTAGTGCTCGGCAAGGCTTTCGAGCGCGCTCTCGCGTCTCGGGTCGAGCTCCAGCACCTTCTCGAGCGTGTCGGCCGCCTGCGCCCGATCGAGGAACTCCTCCGCTTCGATCGCCGCAATGCGTTCAAGCAGGACGGTCTTCTGCCCCGGCACCACGGCCAGCGCGAGCTGCCGATGCAGATTGTCGACCAGCTCGGGGTAGCGACCGAGCCGGACGTGGATGCGCTCCAGACCGCTGAGCGCGTCTAGATCGTCGGGGAAGTCCAGCAGGATGTGGCCGTAGCGGCGCGCGGCCGCTTCGGCATCGGAGAGCGAGTGTTCTTCCAGCTCGGCGATCTCGAGCATCAGCTCGCGGCGCTCGTCGGCGCGCAGCGCGGCCGCGCGGCTTTCGAGAACCGCGATGCACTCGCGCAGATCGCCCGCGCGGCGGTGGAGTTCCGCCAGACCCCGCGTGGCCTGCGCGTGTGCCGGGTCCTCGGACAACACCTGCCTGTACAGACGCTTTGCCGCGTCGGGGTCCCCCAGCCGCTCGGCGCAAATCGCCGCGGCTTCCGCGCGCAGCTCGCGACCCAGGGACGGCGTGACCGCTGCGCCGGCGCGCTCCACGAGCACGCCCACGAGCTCCTTCCAGAGCCGGGCCTCGCGGTACAGCTCCGCCATCTCGCGCAATGCAAGGTCGTTGGCGGGATCGGTCGTGAGCACCGTCTGGTAGCACTGCACGGCGAGGTCCGGGCGCTTCAGCCGCGACGAGTACCACCGGCCCATGTAGCCGAGGAGCCGGCTCTTCTGCTCGGGTGTCGCTTCGCCAAGCGCGGCTTCCGAGCAGCTGTGGAGGACCTCGGTCCAGACCTGCGTGTTGGCTCCGGCGAGCCGCTCGATCTGTTCCGCGTAGTCGGGTTCGGTCGGATCGGCTGCGAGCGCGTGGGCGTAGGCGACCAGCGCCTGCTCTGTGTCTTCCAGCTCCACCGCGAGCACGTTGCCCATGCGTGCGAACGCCGCAGCGCGCTCATGGGCGCTGGAGCTCCGCTCGGCCCGGGCGAGCAGCGTCTCGACGAGGCGATCGTGTTTGCCGAGGCGGCGGTAGATCCGTTCCAGTCGCGCCGAGGCGATCTCGTCGGCAGGATCGATCGCGAGAAGCATCTGGTAGGTGCGTTCTGCGGCGTCGAGATCGGACCCGGAACGCTCGAAGAGCGCGGCCGCGCGATACAGAAGCCGCTTTCGCGCGTCGAGAGCTTCCGGTCGCGCTTCGAGATCGTCGGCCGCCATCCGGAGCGCCTCGCCGATGCGCGTCGGATCGGCCCCCTGGTCCACTGCGGCCTCCAGAGTTGCAGCGCGGACCTCGTCGTCGGGGGCTTCGAGAAGGGCTTCCGCGCGGCTGTCCAGTTCCGCCTCGGGCAGCAAGCTGTCGCGCCGCACGGACAGCTCCACCAGCGACTCCAGCACCTCCAGCGCCACGCCCGCGTCCGCAGGCCGGTGCGCCGGATCCCGTTCGAGCAAGCCCATCACGAACTCGTCGAGTTCTCCCGTGACGAAGCCCCGCGGCGCGTGGAAGCTCAGAGGGTCGGCATCATGCGTGAGCGGCAATAGCCAGGCCTTGTCGCCATTGCTTCCGGAAAAGACCGGACGCCCGCTCATCAGCTCGTACAGGAGCGCACCGAACGCGTACACGTCGCTGCGGGGCGTCGCGGCCTCGCCGGCATAGAGCTCCGGCGCGGCACGACGCGCAGCGGCGGGCGGAAGGTGCGCGCGCAGGAAATCGAGACCCGCGTCGAGCAGCACTACGTGTTCGGTGGCGCCGTCGGGAACAACCAGGACGTTCGATAGCGCGAGGTTGCCGTGGACGATGCGCCGCTCGTGAAGCGAGTAAAGCGCCTCCAGAGTGCTGCGCAGCACCGCCCAGAGATCGCGCAGGCGTGCGGGCCCGGTGCGACGCAGGCGTTCGTCGAGCGTCTCGCCCTCGACGAGCGCGTGTGCGATCGCGATCCTGCCGCCGGCTTGCAGCGCCTCTATCCGCGTCGGGAGTCCGGCGTGTCCGCGCGCCTCCAGGCGGCGGTTGATGGCAAAGCAGCGCTGCACCGCGCTGTGATCGCGCGTGGAGCGGGAAAACAGCAGCTTGACGCGGTAGCGATCCGCGCCGCGCCGCGCCGCGTAGGCGGTTCCGAGCGCGCCCTGACCCAGCTTGTGTTCGACGACATACGGTCCCAGCTCGTCGCCGGCGTCGAGCACGGGTCCGTCTGGCCCGCAGTCGCGCAGCCGGATGATCCCGGGGTCCACACTCTGACGCAGCGCGAGGACCGCGTCGCACAGCGCTGCTGTCGCGTCTTCCGTCGCGCAACGCTTTGCCAGCGCCGCAGCGAACGACCCCCTCGCCCCCTGGCCGCCGATCTCATCCGGCTCGAGCCCGAGCACCCAACGGCCGATCTGCATCAGCTCGGCGAGGTCGAACAAGCGCTCGAGGTCCGCCCCCAGAAGATTCGAATCCATGGTAGGCGACGGTGACCATACTTTGCGGCGAAGGCAATCGGCACTCGCCGGGGGCTATCCGCTGCGGTTTTTCCGGCCCACAGCCGGCCGGTTGCGCGGGGGCTCCGGCTTTGGCACGTTCCCGTGCCCGTGTTCCGACGCATCTGTCTCGTCGCGTTCATCGCGATCAGTTGCTCGCCCGCCGCCGGGCAGCCACCCGCTCATCCGCACCCACGTCCGGTCGCATCTGCCGCGTCCGACGCCGGCGCCGCGCAGCCCACGGGCCTGCCGTCGGTCGAGCTTGCGGCCGTTCCGCCCGGCACGTACGGGCCCTACGTCGGAGTGCGCCCAGGCAGCGCCGTCGCCGTGTGGGCCGAGATCCCCGGCAAGGGCAAATCGCGTCGCTGGTACACCGTGGCGCTGGGCGCCGACTCGTCTCCACCCGCCAAACCGCTGGCGCTCACCGATGCGCCCGGCCAGGTCGGTCTGGTCGCAGTCAAGCCCGCGGGTGGGCCGGCGAAGGCCGCGGGAGCGGGCAAGCCAGCCGGGCTTGGCCAGCCGGGCTTCGTTGTCGTGAGCACGCGCCGCGGTTTCGGGAGCCAGCAGGTCGAAGCGATGGTGCTCGGTGTGCGTGGCGAGCTCAGCGGCGGTCCCACCGCGCTCGCCGAGCCCGCCGGCGACGTGCTCTGGGTCGATGCAGTGCCGACTTCGCGCGGCACGCTCGCGCTGTGGGCTGTCCAGCACGGCGACCGCGCCGACCTGTTCGACGTCGAGCTCGGTGCTGCCGGCGAGATGGCTGGCGCTGTTCACAAGGTGCTGGAAGGGGCGCGGGCCTGGCAGGTTGTTCCCGTCAAGGGCGGTGCCGCGCTGGCCGCCGTGGTTGCCGACAAGGGGCACAGCAGTGCCGGTCCGGTGGACCTGCTGTACCTCGACCTCGACGGCAAGGCCGGCAAGCCGCTCGAAGTCAGCAAGTCGCCGACCGCCGAGCTCGATCTGGACATGACCCGTGTGGAAGGCTCCCTGCTGCTGGCCTGGTCGGACGAGCGCGATCTGGAGCCGCGGGTCTACCTGGCGAGTGTCGACGCTACGGGCAAGCTGTCCCATCCTCCGACGCCCGCCACGGAGCGCGTCGGCGAGCAGGCCCTGGTGCGCCTGGTCAGGCCGTTCGAGGACCACGGCCCGGCGTACATCGCATGGGAGAACCTCACCGAACTTCCCGAGCACGGTACGGCGATCAAGCTCGCGCCCGTCGCTGCGGACGCGAAGCTCGGTCCGTCCCGCGGGGTGCTCTACATGTCTGCCGAGGACGGCAGCGTGCCGGAGATGAAGGCGACCCGCGGCGGCGTTGCGGCGCTGACACTGGCGCCGGCGTGTCGGCGCGGGGGCGACTGCGACAGCGCCGAGAAGCTTCCCACGTTCATCGAGTACGACCGCAACATGCGTGTGGTGGCCACCGAGCCTGCGCGGCTTTCGGTTCTGGGCGGCGCAGGCGTGTCGCTCGCGTGGGGGCTCACCTGTCGCAGTCGGGGCTGCATGGCTCTGGCCGCGCTGTCGAAATCACCCGCGCCCATCTACGCGCTGGACCTGACCGCCCACACCGGTGACTGGACTCCTCCGGGCCACCAGGTCACTCCGCCGACGCCGCCCTACGCCGCGTCCAATGCCGCCGTGGCCGAGGTCCCGCCGCTCTCCGACATCTCCGCGACGCGCCTGGGCGACACCACGCTCGCCGCGTGGGTCACGTATTTCGATCCCACGACGCCGTACAAACGCCTCAAGCACCCGGCGCCGGACGGCCGCTACGACCCGCCGCGCGCGCTGCTGCAGGTCCGTGCATTTCCCGACGGCAAGCCAGCCGGCGAGGCGCAGACCATCTCGTTGCGTGCGCGATCGCTGGGCGGCGTGTCGCTCGCCCCAGGCGATCCGTCGAACCACGATGCCCTGCTCGCGTGGGCGGCGATGGACAACAAGCAGCCGCAGGTCTTCCTCACGCGCGTCGGCGCGGACGGCAAGAAGCAAGTGCAGCACGCGCTGACGCACGCCAAAGGCGAAACCAGCGACGTGGTCGCCGCCTACGTGGGCGATGGCTGGCTGGTGGGCTGGGTGGACGAACGCACGGGCGACCCCGAGGTCTACGTGACGAAGGTGAACCGCGCGCTGAAGCCCGTGGCTCCCGAGCATCGGGTGACCAGTGTGAGCGGCGCCGCGACCGGTCTCACGATGCTGCGCCGCGGTGACCACACGCTGCTTGCCTGGTCCGACGCGCGTGACGGGGCGGAGCCCGGCTGGGCCGACATCTACTTGTCACGCATCAACAACGCGGACGCCAAGCCGCTCGGGCCCGAGCAGCGCCTGCTGGCGACGCGACCGCATTCGCATTCGCCGGTGCTCGCGGCCTTTGGCAAGGGCGCCGTGGTGGCATGGGTCGAGGCGCGGCCCGAGAACCCTCTAGCCAGCGACAGCCCCGGTATCCGTATCGGTCAACTCGACGAGAACGGAGCTCCCGTCGCGCCGCCGATCGTCATCCCGGGCGATGGCGGCTCGCCGACCTCGGTGGGACTCAGCTGCAAGGAAGCGATGTGCGGCGTGGTGATGAGCGTCGACCTCGGCCGCCGCGCGGTGCTCCAGGCGTTCGAATGGCATCCCGGCGATGCCCGGCCGCATCTCTCCCGCCTCACCGGACTGAGCGGACCTGCGGGCGAGTCCGTGTTCCCCGTGTTGCTCGGCACCGATCTTTTCTTTGCCGACGAGACGCGCCAGGACAGTGGTCGCGTGCGCCGGCTCCGCATCCAGTGGGACTAGGAGATCCGGGACAAAAAAATGCCCCCCGGCGGGTGCCGGGGGGCGATCGACGCTTTTGCTGGGACGCAGGACGCGCTTGCCTACCCACACGTTGCTCGCGGTGTCCTTTTTTTTTGGTTGGACACTCTTGCTGCTGGGGTGGCTCGGGGAGGAGAGGCGCGCGGGAGCGGCGCGCGAGAGCCACAGCAAGAAACGTCGATACAGTCTTTCCTTGAGCTTCCCGATGCCTCCTTCGCTCTCACCCGGCTCAACCCTCGCCTCTGGGGGGCTATTCCGGCCCCTACTGGAATTTCGGAAAAAAGGATTTCCAGCAGAGAATCAGCTACTTATCGGCTAGCCACCGGCGGAGTTGCGCGATTAGCGGGCCGTGGCCGGGGTTCCGGCCCAGAGCCGAGGTGTGAGAAGATCGCCCCGCATGTTCGAGGTGCGCTCGATCCTCTTTGCGACCGATTTCGGCGAGGCAGCCACGGCGGCGCTGCGGGAGCTCGAGGAGCTCGCGCGGCGTTTCGACGCCGAGGTAGTGCTGGCGCATGCGATGCCCGGCTTCTGGAGGGACTGGCTTTCATCCGGCCTCGTCGAAAAGCAGGAGCAGGAGCGGCTGGAGAGCTGGGCCGAGAAGGTGCGGTCAGCTGGCATCCGCGCGCGCGCCGAGCCCTTGCTGCGCGGCAACGCCGCCGAGGCCATCGTTACGCTGGCCGACCGGATGCGTCCGTCGCTCATCATGATGGGCGCCGGCGAAGCGTCTCTAGAGCATCGGCTGATCGGCAGCACCGCCGGTGCGGTCGTGCGCCACGCGCACGAGCCCGTCTGGGTTGCCAAACCGAAGCCCGACGAGCCGCTGCTCGACATCCTGTGCGGCGTCGACGGTTCGCCCGCCTCCGGCGTCGCGCTCGATGCCGCCGCCAGCGTGTGCGAGCGCTATGAGGGCAAGCTCACCGTCGTCAGTGCGCTGCACGGCCCGGATTTCAATCCCATGGGGATGTCCAAGCACGAGATCGAGAGCGAGATTGCCGCCTACCGCGAGCGGCGCGAGCAGGAGGTCGACGCCTTCATCGACGAGCGCGATCTGGGCGGCGTCGAGCCCGCGCGCCTGTACGAGTGGGGGCTGCCCGCCGACGTGCTGCTGTCGCACGCCGACGACGAGGAGTACGACCTGATGGTGGTCGGCCGCCGCGGCCGCACGGGTCTGAGCCGGGTGCTGCTCGGAAGCACTGCCGAGCGCGTCATGCGCCGGATCCCCTGCTCGCTGCTCGTACTGCCCGCTACTGCCTGAGGATCCCCGTCCTGCTGTCACGTGGCCGCGGGCTGGTCTACCCTGTCGGACATGGCGTCGCGCGCCACTGCCCTCGGGGCAGACCCGCCGGACGGCTCGCCAGGGGTGGTCGGGGTGCCGCAAGAGAGCGCTTTGTCCTCCGGCGGCGGGTACGGCGACGCGTTGTTGGAAGAAGCGCGCGCTTGCCTCGAATCGCTCCGCGAGCTGATGCAGCACGCCGACCTCCTGGGCGCCGAGCTCACGGCCAGCGTGGAGTCCGGTGCGCACGCGGTCGATGAGCGACTGGAGCGCAGCGAGCTCAGCGCAGTCGTTGTCGGCGCGGCAGGGTCAGGCAAGCGCACGTTCCTCGACGCGCTTCTGGGCGAGCCCGCGCTGGGCGCGTCGCTCGGAAGCACGCGGGCGATCGTGTCGCTTCGCTGTCGCGACGCGATCGACTTCCGGGCGCGCCTCGCGGACGGCAAGCTCGAGCAATTTTCCAGCGAGGCGCCGGATCGGCGCGCGGAGCTCGAGAAGGCAATCGAGGCGGCCGCACAGGCGCTCGACGAGGCCCAGGCCAACGCCGCGACCCTGGAGACCAACATCGAACGCGCCACGAGCGAAAGCCGTCGCACCGCGGACGCCTGGGGCGAGTCCCTGGCAACTCTTGAAGGGAAGCGTCTCGATGCCGTCCAGCTCGGGAACGAGCTCGAGACAGCCGGGCTGCGGGCCGAGCGCACCGGTCACGAGCTGGCGGAGGTCGCCCGTACGCTCCCGGCGCCGGTCCGCGCGCGGCCGGCCTGGTGGGCGATCTGGTTGTGGGTATGGCGGCTGCTCTTCATCGCGTTCTCTTCCAGCCGCTATCGCCGCCTCACGGACGCAATCCGCGAACATGATGCGGCTCTGGTCGCCCGCGAAGCCTTGAAGCAGCGCGTGGACGACAACGAGCGGGCGTGTCAGCTCCTTGAAGCGGAGCTGGAGCCGCTCGGTGCTCGCGCCGAAGCGAGCCGCGAGGAAGCGAGCGACGCCGAGAGCGCCCGCGGTCGGACCTCGGCGAACCTGGAGCGGGCAGAGGGCGCCCTCGACAACGCGCGGGCGGCTCGCGATCTCCACATCCAGGAGCGCCGAGCGCAGTTCATGAGCCGCATCGAGGCCCTGGCGCGGGCGGGCGGCAGCAAGCAGCTGAGGGAGCTCGAGATCGACTTTCCCGCGAGCCT
The DNA here is from genome assembly GCA_963826085.1 of uncultured delta proteobacterium. Taxonomy (GTDB): domain Bacteria; phylum Myxococcota_A; class Polyangia; order Polyangiales; family Polyangiaceae; genus CAWDXG01. The sequence continues at coordinate 3,721,450 of CAWGVN010000001.1, forward strand.
GCTTCCCGGCGACTTCGTGTTGGTCGACATCCCCGAGCTCACAGACGGTGTGCCGGCAGACACCGCTCGGATCTGGAGCGCCGTCCGCGAGCGTGCGGACGCCTGCGTGCTGGTGTGGGATCTCGATCACGCGGTGAACAGCGCCACCAAGCGCTTCCTGCAACAGCTGCGCGACGTCGTGCCTCACTTGTTCCTGGTCCTGTCCAAGATGGACCGCGTGTTCCTGGAGGCGACGCGACGACGGAATCCCCAGCCCTGGGCGCACGTGGAAAAAGCGCGGCGCGCCGGCGCCGAGCGATTCGCCGCCGAAATCGAGCGCGCCCCCGAAGAGGTGTTCAGTCTGGCGGTCGCTGCCCGCGCGGCGCTCGAAGACGCAGACAGCGGTCTGGCGCGACGTTTCAGGAGCGAAGTCGAGAAGCTGTTCCAGCTGCTGCGCCACGAGCGCGCGATCATCGTGGGCTCACGCGCCGCCAAGGCGGTCCAGAGCGCCCGTGCAGGGCTGGGCAAGGTGCGGGATGCCGCCCTCGCCAAGTACAGTCAGCGGGTCGAAGTGCTCGAGGAGCGCCGCGCGCCGCCGTCGGAAGCGTTCAAGACGGACGCTCTCGCTGCAGCAGAGCCGCGCATCGCGGACGCACGCGCCGGCGCGCTGCGCGAAGCGTCCGACGCGGCCCACGGCGCGCTGGAGGCGCTCCGCGTCAACTGCCGGAACGCGCTCTCCCGCGCCCACACCCGGCAGGAAGTGCTGGATGCTGCGCGGCAGACGCAGACCGAGCTGGACACCGGCCTGCCTGCTGCCTGGATGGTGGCGGAGCGGACCCTGGAGTCGTCGATCGAACAACGCCTCGCCGCGATGGAGCGGGACGTGTTTGCGGAGCTGCGCCGCCGCTACCGCTTGCAGGAGGTGCAGCGTTCGGAGAGCTCGATTCCACGGCTCGAAGCGAAAGACGACGCCGCTTCCAAAGCCATCGTGCTGGGCGCCGTCGAGACGGCAGCGAGCAGGCTGGGGCGCGTGCGGCTGGTGGCCTCGGCTTCAGGTGCCGTCGTCGGCGTCGTCGCCGGCCGTCTGATCGCACCGTTGCTGCCGGGGGTGTTCGCCGACGCCCGCATCGACATGGCCGCCGGCGCTGTCGTCGGGCTTTTGCTCGGGGCGGTCGCGGCCGTGGCGCGTGCGGCGGCGCGACTGAAGCGGCAAGCGGCCGTGTCGCTCGATGACGCCATCGGTCAAGCGGAAAGCCGGATTGCCGATCGCCTGCGCGAGTCGAGCGAGTTCGTGTACCAGACGATCTACGACGCGCTGGATGGCTCGCTCGACTCCGTGTTGAAACGTTTCGCGGAAAAGATCGAAAAGCAGCTCGATGAGGAGGCCAGCGCGATCGCCCGCGAACGGGACGCTTTTGCCAGCCTGCAGCGGCTCGGACCCGCGCTCGGCAAGCACGAGGACGAGCTCTTCGAGGCGATCGAGGCCGCCGTCGAGGCATCGGTCTCGATGTGCCGCTGACGTTGCGGAGCTTGCGCTACTTGGCGCTCTATAGCGGCCCGCGCGCCTGCCGGCGCAGGCCCGCAGTGTCCTCGAGCAACAGATCGCGGACGGACTGGGCGCGCTCGCGCGCGACCGGTACGCGCACGCCGCGCGCGCCGTCGCCGAGCTCGGCGCCGACGAACAGCCACGTCTCGGAGCCGTCGCGATCCAGCTCCTTGACGTAGCGCCGGTTCACGAGCCAGCTCCGGTGCACGCGCAGGAACGCCCGGCCGAACGACGCCTCGATGGCCGCCAGCGACAGATCCAGGTCGAAACGCCCGTGGGGCGTGTGCACGAAGGTCAGGCGATCCGAAGCCTCGAACGCCCAGATCTCGTCGGGCTCGACGAAGACCAGGCTGCGCTTGCGCCGCGCCACGATGCGCGCCGGCAAGGTGCGCGGAGCCGGCGTCGCGGGGCGCTGCGACAGCAAGCGCCGGAGGCAACGCTCGACGCGCTCCTCGCTGAACGGCTTGAGCAGGTAGTCGATGACGCCGAGGTCGTAGGCTTCGAGCGCGTGCTGATCGAAAGCAGTCGCGAGGACGAACATCGGCCCCTGCGCAGCCTGGGCAAGGTCTCGCACTAGATCGAGGCCGGAGCGCTCGTCGCCGTCGCCGTCCAGCTGGATGTCGACGAACACCACGTCCAGGCCCATGCCCTCGGGCGCCGAACGCAGGGTCTCGCGCGCCGTGTCCGCATCGCCGACGGCGCCGACGACCTCCGCCAACCCGGACCCTTCAAGCAACTCCACCAGGTAGTTGCGCGCGGGCCACTCGTCTTCGACCACCAGTGCGCGCAGCCGATCTTCCGTCGGCTTCATGACGCCGCCTCGAGTTTGTTCTGCGCCAGCGGCAGCTCGATCACCGAGCGCGTGCCGCGCTCCGGCCCCGGCTCCACCCGGAGCTCGGAGCCGGGGCAGCGCAGCTCCAGCCGCCGTCGCACGGCGTGCAGCCCGAACGCACCGGAACGCTTCGGCTCGTCCTTGATGCCGGGCCCGTCGTCTTCAACTGTGCACACCAGGCGCCTCTCGTCTCCGTTGCCGACCAGCGTAGTCGCGACAGTGATGTGTCCGCCCTCGCTCGCGCGCAAGGCGCCGTGCTTGATGGCGTTCTCGACCAGCGGCTGGAGGATCAGCGTGGGCACGGGTACCTCGCTGGCGCGGTCGTCGAGCTGCCAGTCGAACTCGACGGCGCCGGCGTAGCGCGCTTCGACGATATCTGCGTATCGATGCAGCCACTCGAGCTCGCGTTCAAGGGGTCGCATCTCCGCATCGTCGCGAAGCGATTCGCGCAGCAGATCCCCGAGCGACGCGATCAGCTGCCGGGAGCGTCGCGGGTCCTCCGTCACCAGGCCGGCGATGGCGTTGAGCGTGTTCAGGAGGAAATGCGGCTCCAGATGCGCGCGCAGCCGGGCGAGCTCGGCCGCGCTGCGCAGCCGTTCGGCTTCCAGCGCGCGTACGCGCGCGTCCTCGGCGGCAAACGGGTACACGAATGCGAGCGTCCAGATTCCGAAGTAGAGCTGTGCGTAGGTGAAGCCGAACAGCGCAACGCGTGTGTACGGCGCCGCCGAAACGCGCGCGTTCCAGAACGGGTGCTGGTGGACGAAGACCCCGTAGCCGAGCCCGAACACGATCCCCACCACGCCGGCGACCACCACGCTCATGAGCAGCGTCTGCCAGGCCGCGAGGCGGCGCCGTACCGCCCACTTCGAGGTCGCGCCGAGCGCGCCCATCAATGCGGGGAGCTCGAAGGCCAGCAGCACCAGATGGCCGACGACGCGGGCGCGGTCGCGGCTCGCGAGATACTGCGTGCAGGCCTGGAGCAGCACGACAAACAGCACCGCGGCAATGCCGATGACGCGACGCTTGCGGGTGCCGAGCATTGCCCAGACCGACGCACCGAGGGTCCGGAACCTGACGCCCGAAGAGGGCGGTTCTGCGGCGCGAGGTGCGCGGTGCACGGTGCGGATCCTAGCTCTTTCGCGGACTTGGAGCTGGCGAAAAGAATTCCGCCCTCGGCCGCCCCGTCCGTCCCCGCCCGGCGCGAGTTCGTCCGCACCGGGGCCCCCTTGGTCGGATCGGCACGGGGCGGTCAAGCGGATCGTGCAGGTTCGGGGGGGCTGGTTGTGTTGTCAGGGAGACAAGTGATGGGCCGGTGCTTGCGCCAGCTACCCGCTGTTGCCCTGGTCTTTGCGGTTTCACTCGCTTCGGAGCCAGCCTCTGCCCAGGCCCGCGCCCTGGATCTACAGACCGCGATCCGCCTGGCGCTCAGCCGCAACGAGCGCTCGAAGATCGCGGAACTCGACGTGAGGAGCGCGCAGGCCGGCGTGGAAAAGGCGCGCACCGGCTTTCTGCCGACGCTGGTGCTGTCGGCCAACGACAGCGATCATCCCTTTGCCGCGCCGCCGGCGCGCGGCACGCCGCCGCCGAAGAACGTGCTCACGTCGAGCCTGACGCTGACGCAGCCGCTGATCAATGCGCCCGCATGGCCTCTGTACGCCCAGGCCAAGCAGCAGCTCGCGAGCCAGCGCGCCCAGTCCGCCGACGACAAACGCCAGCTCGCCTTCGACACGGCGCGCGCGTTCTTCAACGTGCTGACCGCCGAAGCGGTACTGAAGGCCGCCGAGCGGAGCGAGGCATCCGCCAAAGCGAACCTGACCGACACCCAGGCGCGCGTCGCGGCCCAGCTCGTCAGCTCCAACGACGCGACGCGCGCGCAGATCAACGTCGCCAGCGCCGCGCGCCAGGTCCAGATCGATCGCGGCAACGTGCAGACGGCGCGCCTGGACCTGTCGTTCCTCATAGCCGCGCCCGTGAACGGCGCGTTGGCGAGCCCCGCGGCCACGCTCCAGGTGTCCCGCCAGCCCACGAAGCCCATCAAAGACCTGGTGAAGATGGCGTTTTCCCACCGCCCCGACCTGGTCGCGAAGCGGCACTCCGCCAACGCGGCGCATGATTTCGCGGAGGAGCCGCTCTACCGGCTGGCGCCGACGGTCGACCTCACCGGTCAGGTGCAGGGCACGACCAACACCGGCCAGAGCGGGCGCTGGGACGAGGAAACCTTCGGGGTCTCGCTCCGCTGGACGCTCTACGACGCGGGCGCGCGCTACGCTGACAAGCACTCGCGCGACGCGGCGGCGGAGATTGCCGACCTCAACCTGCACTCGCTCAGGCGATCGGTCGTCATCGACGTGCAGTCAGCGGTGGTGTCGCTGCACAGCGCACAAGCGACGTTGAAGGCGGCCGAACAGACGCTGAAAGCCGCGCGGCAGAGCGCCGATGAGACCGGCATCCTGTACCGCCAGGGACTGTCCAAGGCCATCGAGCTCGTGGACGCGAACGACCAGCGCTTCCAGGCCGAGGTCAACTACGCGGCCGCCGAGTTCCAGGTCGCTGTCGCGTACCTCGCGCTGCGACAGGCGCTCGGTCTAGAGCCGACGACGGGAAGATGATGACCAAGATACGCGCATCCGCCGCCATCGCGCTTCTGGCTCTCGCCGGCTGTTCCCAGCAGGACGCCGGCGCCAAGGCCAAGGGGGGGCGTGGCACCCGCAAGCTCGAGTACGCCGTGCAGGTCGCTCCGCTCGCCAAGAAGAAGGTGCTCTACAGCGTGTCGGCCCCCGGCACGATCGACGCCTTCCAGGAAGTGCAGATCACCGCGCGCGTAGCCGGCGCGGTCGACAAGGTCGACTTCACCGAGGGCGAGAACGTCAAGAAGGGGCAGGTGCTGGTTGTGATCGAGAGCGAGCGTTACCGTCTCGCGCTCGGGCAGGCCAAGGCCCAGCTTGCGAAGGCCGAGGCCAACGCGACCGAGGCCCAGGCCGAGCTCACGCGCCGGCAGGGCGCTACCGAAGCGCACCCGGGGCTGATCCCCGGCGAGGAGATCGCGTCGCACGCCACGGCGGTCACGACCGCCAAGGCGGACGTCGCGCTGGCGCAGGAGAACGTGCACGTGGCCGAGCTCAACCTGCGCGACTCCTACGTGCGCGCGCCGATCGCCGGCGTGGTGCAGACCCGGACGGTGCAGGCCGGTCAGTACCTGGGGGCGGGCGCGGTGCTCGCCACGATCCTGCAGCGCGACCCACTGCTGCTCCGCTTCGAGGTGACGGAGCAGGAGGCGCCGCGGCTGCATCCGAAGATGAAGGCGACGTTCCACATGCGCGAGACGCCGCGCGACTACAGCGCGACCCTCACGCTGGTTGCCGGCCAGGCCGACGACGAGACGCGGCTGGTTCCGGTGACAGCGCGCATCGACGACACCGAGCACCAGTACTGGCTCCGGCCGGGGGCTTTCTGCACCGTCACCGTCCCGATCGGCACCGCGCGCGAAGGCATCGTCGTTCCGGAGGTCGCGGTGCAACCGACGGAGAAGGGCAACGCCGTCTACGTCGTCGAGAAGAACGTGGCGCGCCAGAAGCTGGTTTCGCTCGGCATGCACACGCCCGAGGGCGGCGTCGAGGTGACGCGCGGATTGAATGACGGAGACCTGCTCGTGGTGCGCGGCATCGAGCCGCTCAGCGACGGTGCGCCGGTCAAGGTCGTCGAGAAGACCAGCGTGGAGGCGATCGAAAAGGCGCAGCAGGCGGACGCCGGCGCGCCTCAACAGCAGACCAGCTCTATCGATCCAATGCCGGCGTGGTCCGGGCGGAAGCGTTCGAAGGGCGCGCCTGCGGCTTCAGCTACGCCTTCCGGGAAGAAGCCCGGCGGAGCCTCGCCGTGAACATCACCAACGTCTGCCTGCGCCGGCCGGTGTTCGCCTGGATGATCATGGCGGGCACCGTCCTGTTCGGGATCCTGGCCGTGATGCGTATCGGGGTGAGCCAGTTCCCCGACGTCGACAACCCCACCGTCTCGGTCAGCGTGTCGTGGCCCGGCGCGTCTCCGGAGGACGTGGAGAGCGGCATCATCAATCCGATCGAGGATGCGATGGCGCAGGTCACGGGCGTGCAGGAGATCACGTCGTCTGCGCGGCAGAACTCGGCGCGGATCACCGCCACGTTCGACCTGTCCCGCAACATCGATCTGGCGCTGCAGGACATCCAGGCCAAGGTCGCGCAGATCCAGCGCAAGCTGCCCGACGGCGTCTCGGCTCCCACCGTTTCGAAGAGCAACCCCGACGACCAGCCGATCATCACCATCGGCCTCTACGGGGCGTTCTCGCATCAGCTGCTGGCCGACGTAGCCCGCTACCAGATCGAGGACGCGCTGCAGACCGTCCCCGGCGTGGGGCAGGTCAGCATGATGGGCTACCTGGACCGGAATATCCGCATCTGGGTGGACGCCAACCAGCTCGTCGCCAAGGGCGTCACCGTCACCGACATCACCAGCGCCCTCAATCGCCAGCATGTGACCGCCTCCGGCGGACAGATCAACGACGGAGGACGCGCCATCGACATCCGCGTGCTGGGTGAAGCGGCGGACCTCGCGACTCTGCGCAACATCGTGGTGCGCAAGGTGGGCGACAACCGCGTGCGCCTGGGCGACGTGGCGCTCGTTCAGGACGGCTTCGCCGACAAGACCAGCGCGGCGCGCTACGACGGCATTCCCGTCCAGGCCATGGGCATCCTCAAGCAGCCCGGGTCGAACGCCGTCGGGGTGGCCAAGGCGGTGCGCGCGGCGCTCGTCGAAATCCAGAAGACCCTCCCCGAGGGCATGAAGGTCGACGTGCTGTTCGACACGACCGGCTTCATCCAGGACTCGATCAACGAGATTGGGATGGAGCTGGGTCTGGCGGTGATCCTCACCGGCTTCGTGTGCTGGCTGTTCCTCGGGTCGCTTTCCAGCACCATGAACGTGCTGTTCGCGATCCCGATGTCGCTCCTGGGCACGATCGCGGTCTTGTACTTCTGCGGCTTCACGCTCAACACGTTCACGCTGCTCGGCCTGTCCCTTGCCGTCGGTCTCGTCGTCGACGACGCCGTGATGGTGATGGAGAACATCTTCCGCCATGCCGAGATGGGGAAAGACCGCGTGCGCGCCGCAGCCGAGGGGACACACGAGATCACCTTCGCGGCCCTCGCCGCCACCCTTGCCGTCATCGCGATCTTCCTGCCAGTCGCGTTCATGTCCGGGGTCGTGGGGCGCTTCTTCCTGCAGTTCGGCATCACGCTGTCGGTGGCCGTGGGTCTCTCGTATCTGGAGGCCATCACGCTCGCGCCGTCGCGCTGCGCCCAGATGCTGAACACGTCGCGCGCTTCGCGCGGGATCGTCGGCCGCGGCGCCGACCGCGTGTTCGAAGCGCTCTCGCGAGGCTACTCGCGACTGCTCGGATTTTCGCTGCGCCACCCCTGGTGGGTGCTCGCCGGCGGGCTTTCGGTGCTCGCATTCGCCGGCTTCACCGCTACCCGTCTCAAGCAGGAGTTCGTGCCCTCCGAGGACCAGAGCCGGCTGGTGGTGCGGCTGTCGACCGCGGTCGGGTCGGATCTCACCGAGACCGACCAGCTCGTGAGCCGCGCCGAGGCGATCCTGAAGAAGCGTCCCGAGGTCGCCCACATCCTCACCAGCATCAACGGAGGCTCGAGCGCGAACCTCTCGCTGACGCTTGTCCCACCCTCCCAGCGCAAGCTCTCGCAGGCCGGGCTCTCGACGACGCTCCGCAAGCAGCTCGGCTCGATTCCGGGCCTTCGCGCTTCCGTGCAGGATCTCTCGCAGCAGGGCTTCTCCGGCGGCGGGCACAGCTTTCCCGTGGAGTTCTCGGTGCGCGGCAGCGACTGGAACACGCTGGTGGGGCTGGCGAAAAAGCTCCAGCAACAGGTCGAGCAGTCCGGCGTCGTCGTGGATGTGAACAGCGATTACCAGCTCGGCGCGCCGGAGCTCGTCGTGGTGCCGGACCGCGCGCGCGCCGTGGACATCGGCGTGAACGTGCAGGACATCGCCACGACGATCAACGCGTTGATGGGCGGACAGACCGTCGGGCAGTACTCGACCGCCGGACGGCGCATGGACATGCGCATGCGCCTGCTTGCGGCGCAGCGCACGCGGCCGGAAGACCTCGGGCTCCTGAGGGTGCGCGCGCCGAACGGCACGCTGGTACCGCTCTCCACGGTGGTGACGACGCGCGAAGAGGCCGAGCTGCAATCGATCAACCACGCCGATCGGCAGCGCGCCATCCGCGTGTACGGCAACGTCGCCCCCGGCCACTCGCAGGGCGAGGCGCTGGCCTTGGTGCAGTCGTTCGTGAAGTCCGTGCCGCCGGGATACTCGGTGGTGCTCGGCGGCCAGAGCTCGCAGTTCGGCGATGCGATGACGAGCCTGCTGTTCGCGCTCTTCATCGGCATCATCGTCGCGTACATGGTGCTCGCGTCGCAGTTCAACTCGCTGCTCCACCCGGTGACGGTGCTGACGATCCTTCCGCTCTCGGTGGCCGGCGCGATCTTCGCGCTCTACCTGGCCGGCAACACACTCAACATCTTCAGCATGATCGGCCTGCTCTTGCTGATGGGCATCGTGAAGAAGAACTCGATCATCCTGGTCGACTACGCCAACGAGGTCCGGAAGAGCGACGGGCTCGACGCGGGAACGGCCATGCAGCGTGCCGGTCCGGTGCGCCTCCGCCCCATCCTGATGACTGCCGTGGCCACTATGATGGCGGCGGTGCCGTCGGCGCTTGGCCTCGGACCGGGCGCCGAGACACGCGCGCCCATGGCCGACGCGGTCATCGGCGGACTCATCCTGTCGACGGTGCTCAGCCTGTTCGTCGTGCCGGCCTTCTACGTGATCGCCGATCGCTTCAAGCTGCGGCTCACGCGCCGTGCCCAGGCCGCCGAGCCCGCGATCGAGAGCGCCTGACCGAGCGCCCGGAGCGAGACAGGAGCGGGCTTTTGTCCTGCTCCGGAAAATTTTCTCCGGGAGGTTTACACTCGGGGCGGGGTCGAGCGTCTCCGGTGCATGACACCAAGGTACGGGCTGGAGCCCGCACCGCTTCGACCTGGAGGAATCACCCCATGAAACGCCTGGCTATCGCTTGCACCGCACTCACCTTGGCTACGGCCACCGCCTGTGGCGGCCTTCCCGACCAGGAGGGCAATGCGTCCACCCTGGTCACGCTGCACGGCTCGGTCCAGAACCAGTCGGGCGCTCTGGGCGGAGCCGACGTGCACGTCGCGCTCATCTGGGAAAGCGGCGAAAAGCACTCGCTGGCCGTCGACACGCCGGTGAAAGCCGAGTTCCCCGCCTCGTTCAGCCTGCCCGTGAAGAGCGAACCGCCGTCCGGGTTCGTGGTGCCGTCCCAGGAGATGGGCGGCGCCTCGGTGGCCCTCGGCCTGCTGGTCGCCTACCAGGACGTCAACAACAACGGCAAGCTCGATCTGCTCGACCAGAGCTCGACGAAGGCCGTCGATCGCGTCGTCGGGATGGACGAGAGCCACATCCTGGTGTTCGTGCAAGCGGCGCCGAACGGCTTCGACGCGATGAAGGACGATAACGGCGCGGTGCCGCGCCTCGGCTTCAACATCCTCGAGCACAACTCCGACTTCAGCAAGTCGGCCTGGGATCCGATCTCGACGGAGCTCCTGCTGACCGAGGACAGCTCCCCGGACGCGCAGACGGTCATGTGCACGAGCGGCGGCTCGTCCTCGTCGGGCGTGGGCTACGCGAAGCAAGCGCCCGCCGGCGTGATCGGCCCGAACGGCGCCTATCCGGCTGCCGACGACCCCAACCTCATCTGCTACGCCTCCAACCCCGACCAGTACGGCTACACCGAGGACACGGTCACGTTGGACAAGCCCTGCGTCAAACAGTACCAGTCGGTCACGACCGTGTACTCGAAGCAGTCCGGCACTTCTCCCGCGGGATGGCCCTGCCCGTAGAACCCCGCGTGGTGCTGCTTGACGGAAAGTGGGCTCAGTCGTGAGGAAGTCGGCCGCATCTACGAGCGATACGGCTGCTTCCTCAGGCGTCGCGCGTGGCTCATCACGCGCGACGCCGCGCTGGCGGAGGATGCCGTGCACGAAGCGTTGGTCAAGCTGATGAAGAGCGGAGCGGGTTACCGCAGCGCCGATCATCCGCTGCGCTGGCTCCACGCCGTCGTCGACCGCTCGAGCATCGATCAACTGCGCCGCGGCAAGCGCCTTCGCGCTGCCGCGGCGCTCGACGATCCCGTGGCGCGCCGCGCCGAGCACCCGGGCGTGGACATCGAGGCCCGCGACAGCGTGCTGAAAGCGCTCGGGACGCTCGGTGAGGTCGACCAGCGCATCGCGATCCTGTCGTTCATCGACGGCATGAGCCAGAGCCAGATCGGAGAGGAGGTCGGCTACTCGCGCGTGACGGTCAACAAGCGCCTGCAGGCCATCCGCGAGTCTGCGCGCGCCTTTCTCGCGCCCGAGCCGAGCCCGGAGTCGGTGCCATGACCGAGCATCCGCCGAGCCACCGTCTGGAGGCGCTTGCTGCGGGCGACCCCGATCCGGACGCCGAAGCGCACGTCGCCGAATGCGACGCCTGCCGCGAGTACCTGGAGACGCTGCGCGAGGACCTCCAGGCGTGGCGGACGAGCCCGGAGCGCGAGCGCGGGCTGGAGCGGCTCCGCGAAGCAGAGCCGGCACCCTCCAACGTACGCTTCCTGCGCTGGGCTTCGGTCGCTGCCGCGCCGCTGCTCGTCGCTGCCGCGGTGATGCTGTTCATCGGGAAAAAGCCGCCGCCTGTCGGCGCGCCCGGCGCGGCGGCGTCGTCCACGACCGCGGAGCCGGGCGGCCTGCGCTTCAAGGGTCCGCCGGAAGTCGCGGTGGTCGTCGAGCACGCGGGAACGCAGCACCGCTTCACGGGGCCGGTGGTCGTCCGCGCCGGAGACAAGCTCCGAGTCGAGGTCAGCGTCGCGCGCTCGATGCCGATCGCGGCCGGGGTGCTCACGCCCGACCACCACTATGTACCGTTGCTCCTGCCGGCCGAGCTCGACGCGGGCACGCACTATTCCGAGAAGGCCGCGCGGTTCGACGCGCAGCCGACCACGGGCTGGGTCATCGTCGGCAGCCCGGATGCGGTCCGGGCCGCCCAGGCAACCGGCCAGCTCGCGGGCGTGACCGCGCTGCCCCTGAGCTATGCTTCCAGCCCGTAACGCGCGGCGCTTTCCGTCCGCGAGCCTCCGAGGTCCCTCTTGAAAGCCTTGCTCCTTGCCGTGGCCGTCTGCCTCTGGGCCGCGCGTGCGGGAGCGGCGCCGATCCGCGTGCTGGTCGCCGCCGGCGAGTCGCACGGGCTGGCCGAGCAGGGCGTGCTCAAGCACGCCAACCAGGACGCCGAGCGCATGCGCAACGTGTTCGTGAGCCAGGGCCGCGTCGACGCGAGCCGCGCCTTCCTGGTGCGGAGCGCCACCAAGCAGAGCCTGTTCGCCGCGCTGGATCGCGCCCGCGCCGCGGCGAGCACGCATCCGCCGGACGAGGTCACGCTGATCTTCTACTTCAGCGGGCACGGCGACCGCAGCCACCTCGACCTCGCGGGCGAGGCCGTGCCGATCGCCGAAGTGAGGCGCCGCGTGCAGCAGATCCCGGCCGGCCTGCGCCTCGTCGTCATCGACGCGTGTCGCACAGCGGATCCGATGCGCAAGAAAGGCGTCTCTGCAGCTGCGCCCTTCTCGATTGCCGTCAACCCGCCCTCTGCGACCGGCTCCGTGTGGCTCTACGCGACCGCCGACGGCGAGGCAGCGCAGGAGTCGGACGCCTTGTCCGGCGCGGTGTTTACGCACTTCTTCGTCAACGGCCTGAGGGGCGCGGCCGACGAGAACCACGATCACCGCGTTACGCTGAGCGAAGCGTGGTCGTTCGCCTATCACCAGACGCTCTACCGCTCGGCGCGCGGCTCGGGCGTGCTGCAGCGGCCCGCCGCGAAATACGATCTCGCCCAGAGCGCGCCGCTGGTCTTGACCTACGAGAGCCGGCGCGATGCGACGCTGACCCTGCCGCCAGCGCGCGACACGCACTACCTCGTGTATGCCACCGGCTCGAAGACCGTCGCCGCGGAGCTCTGGGCCGTGCCCGCTCATCCCGCCGACGTGCCCTTGCCTCCGGGTCAGTACATCGTCCAGCGCAGAGGCGCGGCGGGAGCAGCCGCAATCCGCATCAGCCTGGGCAGCCACGAGAAGCGCACGCTGCACAACGCGGACTTCCGCCCCGTCGCGGTCGAGGAGCTCGCCGCCAAGGGCGGCACGCTCGTGCTGCGCCCGAGCGACCTGTTCATCTCTGCCGGCGCGGTGACGGGCACGCTCGCTCCGCTCATGCCGCGCATCGGCGTGGGCGCGGCCCGGCGCATCGGCGACTTCGCGCTCGCCCTCCGTATCGCGGGCTCGGCTGGCCGACACGACGAAGGCGCGAACCAGGTGCGCGTCGTGAGCCTCGACAGTACGCTGGAGCTCGACCGTGTGATCGAGCTTTCGCCGTTCGAGCTGCGCGTCGGGCTCGGCCCGACACTGATGTTCATCGACGAGGATCTGCGCCGCCGCGATGCGGCTCTGATCGGCCCGCTCGGCTACCCCGTCGACCGGGACTACCGCGCGGTGGCCGCGGGCGGCAGCGCGGGCGCGGCTCTGCGCCTGGGCGTCGGCGACGCGCTGTTCGTCGAGCTGGCCCTGCGCGGCGGGGCGCTCGGTGTGCGCCGTCAGTCGAACACCTCGCTGCTCTGGCTCGCGAGCGCCGCGGTCGACGGCGGGTACCGCTTCTGAACGCGCGCTACTGGCAGGCGGTCGTGCAGTGGTCCTGCTGGCAGGTGCCGACGGCGTTCAGCAACGTCACGCCGCCCAGACACGCGGAGCAGAACTGGCTGACGCAGGTGTTCGGGTCGGACGCATTGCCGCACTTGTTGCTGTAGCAGCCGAGTAGATCATTGCAGGCGGTGTCGCCGAAGCAGGCGTCGACAGCGTTGCAGCAGTTGGCCTGCATGCACGAGTCGCACGATGGAGTCCCGAACGACACCTGTGTGCACGTTGTTCCTGCTGGAATGATCGGAGAGCATGCTCCGCCGGAGCCGCCGGAGCCGCCGAACGCACCCGATCCGCCGAAGCCGCCGACCGCGCCGGAGCCGCCGAAGCCGCCGACCGCGCCGGAGCCGCCGACCGCGCCGGAGCCGCCGAAGCCGCCGACCGCGCCCGAACCGCCGGATCCACCCGAGCCGCCGACCGCGCCCGAGCCGCCGAACCCACCTGAACCGCCGAGCGCACCGGAGCCGCCCGAGCCGGACGTGCCTCCGCTGCCGCCCGCTCCCGCCGAGCCGCCCGGCTCGAGCACCCTTCCGCCGCACGCCGCGACGGATGCCGCGGCAAACAGCACAAGCCAACCACGTCGAAGGATCGATCTCATGACGGCCGCATCATGCCAGGCCGCCGCTGCGGGAGCACGTCCGTTCGCCATGGCCCAGGCGGCACGGCTGCGCCGGCTCGGGCGAACCTCACTATCCCGGGTGCACGACCGTTGTGCCGACGAAGCGGCTCTGCCACTTGGCGCGTAGCGCGTCCTTGATGCGCGAGAGCGGAAACGCCTCAGCGACGTGCGGCGTGATGCGCCCCGCCTCCGCCCAATCAAGGATCGTCTCGAGGCGCGCGCGGCGCATGGCGGGGTCGCGGTGCGCCGAGATGGCCGCCGGGCTGCCGAGCACGTCGAGCGACTTCATCATGATCAGGTTCGTCGGCAACACGTTGGCATTGGGCGCGCCGCGCTGTCCCTTGCCACGCGCCACGAACGGCGTTGCAGCCCAGCCCACGATGACGAAGCGCGCCCCGAAGCGCACACAGCGCAGGCTCTCGAGCGAGATCTCGCCGCCCACGCTGTCGTAGACGACGTCGACGCCTTCGCCACCGGTCAGCGCCTTCACGTCGTCGCGGAAGCGCCGCACGTCGCCGTTCTCGTCGGCCGTCGTGACGACGTGGTCCGCGCCTTCAGCCTTCACCACCGCGAGCTTCTCTTCCGAGCGGCCCGTGGCGATCACCTTCGCGCCGACCAGCTTGGCCACGTGCACCGCGGCCAGCCCCGTCGAGCCGGACGCGCCGTGGATCAGCACCGTCTCGCCTTCGCCCAGGCGGCCGCGGTGGATGAGCGCGTGGTACGCCGTTTCGTAGTTGCCGAGCAGGCTCGCCCCCTGATCGAACGACAGCCGCGCCGGCAGCGGGATCACGCCGTCCTCCGGCGCTACGGCGTACGACGCGAAGCCGCCCCACTTCTGGTACGGCCCGAGCGAGCGCGGCCCGACGTAGAAGCCGTCCGCGATCACCTTGTCGCCGACCTTGATCCGGCTCGCCTCGGCGCCGGTCCACACGACTTCGCCCGCGTACTCGAGCCCCGGCGTGTAGGGCGGCTCGACCATGTGCTGGTACTGCCCGCTCGTCATCAGCAGGTCCACCCAGCCCACGGCCGCGCTCTTCACCGCCACGACGACATCGCGCGCGCCGAGCTCTGCCGGATCCGGCGGCGGCTGCTCGACCAGGTCGAGATGGTGCTCGAGCGCGTCCAGGGGCGTCTCGCCGTACTCGCGCACTACCGCGCGCTGTCCCGTCTGCATGGGACGCGCATAGCGCCGCGGCGGCGGTGCGCCAATGCGGTGGTGACCCCGCCGGCGTAGCGAGGCCACGTTTGGCGCCGGGGCGGCGCCGTGCGGCTACATCACCAGGCCGCCGTCGACATCCAGGCAGCGGCCGTTGAAGTAGTCGCACTCCAGGGCGAAGCGCACCGCGAGCCAGATGTCGTCGGGCACGCCGATGCGGCCGACGGGGATGGCGGCGACGAGCGCGTCGCGGGCTTTCTGGTTCATGCCCTGGGTCATGGGCGTCTCGATCATGCCGGGGGCGATGGCGCCGACGCGCACGCCGAACGGCGCGAACTCGCGCGCCCAGGTGACGGTGTTGGCGGCCAGCGCGCTCTTGGCCGCGACGTAGTTCGACTGGCCGCGGTTGCCGTGGCGCGACACGCTCGAGATGTTGACGATGACGCCCGGGCGCGTCTCGCGCTCGGCCATGCGCCGCACGAGCTCGCGCGCCATGAAGGTCGCGCCGCTCAGATTCACGCCGAGGACGGCGTTCCAGTCGTCCGTCGAGAGCGTTTTGATCTCGCCGGTCTTCTTGTCGCGCTTGACGAGCAGCCCGTCGCGGATGATGCCCGCGTTGTTCACGAGCGCGTTGACGCCGCCGAGCTTGCCGTCGGCCCATTCGACGAACGAGGCGCAATCGTCAGCGTTGGAAACGTCAAGCCGGCGCTTCTCGATAGAAGCGGGCAGCTCGGCCAGGCCGGCCTCGTCGACATCGCCGGCGGCGACGCGGGCGCCGGCCTCGGCCAGCTGCCTGGCGAAGTACGCGCCCATGCCGCGGGCGCCGCCCGTAACGATAATCTTCAGTTCCTGCAGTTTCATGATGCCCTCATGGTGTCTGGCTAACAGCTAACGGCTGATCTTCTCGCGGAGCCACTCACCCAGCTTCGGATACAGCTCACTCGAGGCGCGCTTGCCTACCACGGCGCCGACATGGCCGCCGGGGATCGAGAGCACGGAGGTGTCCGACGAACCCGAGCGCTCGCCAAGGGCGCGGGCGGCGGGCGGCGGGCAGATGGCGTCGCGTTCGGTGACGATGGTAAGCAGCGGACACTTGATGTTGCCCAGGTCCACGCGGCGGCCGGCGATGTGGTGCTCGCCGCGGACGAGCTGGTTCTGCTGGTACAGCTCGCGGATGTAGCGGACGTAGGCCGCGCCCGGGAACGGGATGTTCTCGCTCGCCCACTGCTCCAGCGCCTGGAACGCTTCCAACCGCTGCGGATCCTCGAGCCGCTCGAAGAAGGTGACCCACTTGGCGATCTGCGAGGTGGGTCTGAGCGCGATGAAGCCGCTCTGCATCTGCTGTGCACTGATGTTGCCGGCTTCGGCGATCGCGGCCGGATCGAACCAGCGCGGATCGGTCATGGTGCCGAGGAAGCCCGCGTGCTCGAAGTCGATGGGGCCGGCGAGGTTGACCAGCGCCGCGACCGAATCGGGCTCGAGCGCGGTGTGGATCGCCGTGAGCGTGCCGCCGATGCAGTAGCCGAGCAGGCCGATGCGCTCCACGTTCGTCTCGCGCGCCACGCGCCGCACCATGCGCCCCACGCGCGCCACGACGCTGTCCCACTCCAGGTAGCGGTCCTCGTCGTGCGGAATGCCCCAGTCGAGGCAGTAGACATCGAGCCCCGCGTCGAGCAGCGCTTCGACGACGCTTGCTCCGGGCCGGAGGTCGAGCACGTACCAGCGGTTGATGAGCGACGGCACGAGCAGCACCGGCGGCCGCTCCCCGGGCCTATCCGGGGAACGGAACCGGTACAGCGCTGCGGTGCCCTCGCGGAACAACGTGTCGCGGGGCGTGGGCGCGGTGACCATGCTCTCAGGCTCCCGTCACCATGTCGGCGCTCTTCGTGGCCGCTTCGAGACCGAGCTTGCGCCACTCGGTGACGAGCTGGCTGGCGTAGGTGACCGACTCCTTCATGAGCTTGGCGGCCTCGTCCACCGCGTCGTGGGCGCGGGTGACGTTCTGGCCCTCGAGCTTGGCGAGCTCGGCCGTCATCGACTCCATGCGCTCGATCTGCTGCTTGGCCAGCTTGCTCCAGGCCTCCAGGATTTGCTGCGGCTGCGTAAAACCGAAATTGAACATGATCATCTCCCTTTCCGCACGATTCGTGTTGTTTCCTTGGTGCGGCGCGCCGAAGCTAGGTCCCGCTCCCGACCCTGTCAAGCCGATTTTGTTGCAACGCAACATTTTCTGTTTTGCGACGCAATGTGCAGCCAGGCCAGCGACGCCGCGCGACCTGCGGCGCCTTGGGGGGATCCACACGAAGGGCCGAAGGGCCGAAGGCGCTCTTCACAGATCTGCAGACGCTCTTTTGTCTTGGGGTCGAGGGCTGTCCGGTGCATCGCGTCCAATCCAGAGACCTGCACACGCAGAGCGACTCCCACCCTCTGGACGAGCCGCACCACGAGCCCCACGCCGCGACCCCCAAGAAGAAAGCCGTCCCCAACGGCGTGAAGAGCCGCTTCGGTCCTTCGGCCCTTCGTGTGGGCCCTCGTCAAGAGCCGACCGGTGGCGTGGCTAGCGCTTGCGCTTGCTGCCGCGGATCTCGCGTTTGAGGTCGGCGAGCTCGCGGCGGAGCTCGGCGATGTCGTCGGCTTCCTGCGCGCGCGTGACCGGTTCTTCGGCTTCCGGAGGCGAAGCGGGGGGCGGCGCTGCGGGTTGCTGTGGCCAGAGCCGGCTCGAGACCATGCGCGCGAGCGCGTCGCCGGCGCTGAACGGCACGGTCGCAAACGGGAAGTACGGCGCGACCGCTTGCGCTCCCTGCTTCGCCGAGAGGTACAGTTCCAGCGCTGCGGACATGTACTTGCCGAAGAACTCGCCGAGGGCGTCGTCCTGCATGCGGATGAGCTGCATGAGCAGCGGCACCGGGAGCATCTTCGCCGCGGGCGTCTCCAGGATGATCTGCGTCAGCATCGCCTGCGTGAGATCGTCGCCGCTCTTGGCGTCGACTACGCGCACGTCGGAGCCGGAGCGGATCTTCTCCATCAGCTCCTCCTGGGTGATGTACTTGCTGGCGTCGGTGTCGTAGAGGCGCCGGTTGCTGTACTTCTTGACGACCACGGTGCTCATATTGCGATGCAGCATCATGGCCTCCCGGGAGGGCCTTTGCAAGGCCGATCTGTGTTGCGCTGCAAAATGGCTCTTGACGGACATTATGCGCGGGTATAAGTAGGCTGCCACGCCTGCGTGGTGCAGCGCAACAAGGAGGCGGGTCGATGCACCGTCCAATCAAGCACGTAGCCCTGCTCGCCCTGACGCTTCTGTTTGCTGGCGGCGCCGGGTGCGGAGCGGCGGCCAGTAGCGGCGGCGAGTGCAGCGTCGGTGCCGACTGCGCGTCGGGCGCCTGCCAGGCGGGGCGATGCGTCGCGGGGAGCGGCGGGACCGGTGGCGGTCCGGGCGGAAGCGGCGGTGCGGCCGGCGCGGCGGGCCAGCCCTCCGACGCGGGCACGGGCGGCACCAGCGGCAGCGGCGGCAGCGCCGGCACTGGTAGCGGCGGCACGGCCGGCAGCGGAGCCAGTGGCGGCAGCGCGGGCACCGGCGGCTGCACGACCGCGTGCTGCCCGAACCAGGACGGCGTGATCGAGCGCAAGGAAGTTCCGCTGATGGCCGGGCTCAGCGCCAAGTTCGAGGCCGCGGAGAACGCGCCGGTCGACACGGCAGGCACCACGGCGGCGGGCGGCAGCCGCACCTGGGACCTGAGCGGCGCGCTGCCAGGCGATCACCTGGCGCTGGTCGCGACGCAGTCACTCAAGGGCACCTGGTACGAGAACAACTATCCGGGTGCCAGCTACGCCTCGAAGCTCTCCGACACGGCGAGCCTGCTCGGCGTGTTCCAGATCACGAACAACGCGCTCCTGCTCGTGGGCGTAGTGTCGCCGAACAACGGAGTGACCCGCACCCAGCTCAAGTATTCGCCGCCGGTGACGGTGATCTCGTTCCCGCTCAAGATGGGCAAGACCTGGACCACGACGTTCGAACGTGACCGGCCTCGCCCAGGGGCTCGCCGTCAACTACACGGAGAAGTACGTGAACAAGGTCGACGCGAACGGGACGATGAAGACGCCCTTCGCGGACTTCCCCGTGCTGCGCACGCAGGTCGTGCTCACGCGCACGGTGGGGCTGCTGACGACCGTCGTGCGCACGTATCTATTCACGACCGAGTGCTTCGGCACCATCGCGTCGATCGTATCCAAGGACAACGAGAACAACGCGGAGTTCACGACTGCGGCAGAGGTGCAGAGGCTGACGCCATGAGACGTGCGCTCTGGCTGCCGCTCTTCATCGTCCTGCTCGCAACAGGTTGCATGCCAGCATTCCATCGTGGGGCCATGCCGGGGGAGCCGAAGCACGCGACGTTCGCCCAGGTGGACGGCGCACGCGTGCGCTACGTGGACGTGGGCAAGGGGCCGGCTGTCGTGCTGCTGCACGGCTTCGCCTCGTCGCTCGATACCTGGGACGGCGTGGTTCCGGTGCTCTCGAAATCGCACCGGGTGATCGCGCTCGACCTGAAGGGATTCGGCTGGACCGATCGCCCCCCGGGCGACTACTCACCACGGGCCGAGGCGAAGCTGGTGTTCGACCTCTTGAGCCAGCGCGGCGTGGACAAGGTCGCGGTGGTGGCGCACTCGTGGGGCTGCGCGGTGGCGCTGGCGATGGCGCTGGCACATCCCGAGCGCGTGACGCGGCTCGCGCTGTATGACGCCTGGGTCTACGAGCAGCAGCTGCCGAGCACCTTCCAGTGGGCGCGCGCCGACGGGCTCGGCGAGGTGCTGTTCGACCTCTATTACAAGCAGCTTCCTGGCGAGAAGATGTCCGCGGCGTTCTACGACCAGCGCTATGTCACGCAGCAGCTCGTCGACCAGGTGAAGGCCGCGCTCGACCGTCCCGGCACCACGGCTGCTGCGCTCGCCGCGGTGCGCGGGCAGCGCTTCTACGCGGTGCAGGGGCGCTACAAGAAGATCGCGCAGCCGGTGCTGCTCCTGTGGGGGCGCGACGACCGCGTGGCGCCGATCCAGGTGGCGAACCGGCTGCTCCGCGACCTTCCCGATTCGAAGCTCATCGTGTATCCGCGCTGTGGGCACTTCCCGATGATCGAGGCGGCGTCCGCGTCCACGCGCGATCTGGCGCACTTCATCGGCGAGGGTGCGACGGCGTCGGCTGCAGCCGACGCCGCGCCTGCGCCGTCCCGTCCGGTGCCGCCGCCCGCCGCGCCTGCGCCCACTGCGACGCCTCCCGCGGCTGCTCCCCCCGCAACGCAGCCCCCATCGGGGCTTCCGGCAACGAAGTTCCCGGAGAGCGGATCCTGAGCCATGTCCCCCGCGGTCGCTCGAGCAGCCCAGGGGGTGCGGTCCGCCGCGCTGTCGGTGCTGCTCGCGCTGACGGTTGCAGTACCAGCCCAGGCGACCGGCCTCAGCGATCACGGCGAGGATCTCCGGCATGCTCCGGAGCACGTCATCAAGCTCAGCGGCTACTACCGGCTGCGGCTCGAGGCGCTGGAGAACCTCGATCTGTCCCGCGGGCCCACGCCGTCGGGGCAGCTCCTGTACCCGGTGCCGCTCGCCGATCCGAATGCACAGACGCTTACGCGCGGCGACATGCGGCTGCGCACGGATCTGGCGATCTACGCGCCGGGCGGCGGCATGGCCGTCAAGGCGCGCATCGACTCGCTGGACAACGTTGCGCTCGGCAGCGCGCCCCAGGGCATCCCCGCCGGAACGACGACGCAGGAAGCGTCGCCCGCTCCTATCCGCATCAAGCGCGTCTGGGGCGAAGCGCTCACGCCGTTCGGGCTGCTCGCCGCGGGGCGCATGGGCAGCCAGTGGGGTCTCGGCATGCTGACCAACGGCGGGGACTGCACCGACTGCGACAGCGGCGATGCGGTCGACCGCGTTGCGTTCGTGACGCCGCTCTTCGGCCACCTGATCGCGGTGGCGTACGACTTTTCCGCGACCGGGCCGTTCGTGCCGGGTCGCGCCGGCACCCGCAGCATCGACTTCGCGCCCAGCGTGAACGTGCACACGGTTACCGGTGCCTTCATGCGCTACCACAGCGCCGAAGCGCTGGAGCGCCGCGAGAAGGCCGGGCTCGGCACGTTCGATTACGGCGCGTACTACTCGCACCGCTGGCAGAAGAACGACATCCCGGCGACCTATCTGCCCACGGCCGCGCCGGTGCCCATCGACTCGAAACAGGTGATGGTGCGCGGCTACAACGCGGATGCGATCGACCTGTGGCTGCGGCTGGTCGCGCCCGGCGTGCGCGTCGAGGCGGAGGGCGCGTGGCTGCACGCCAAGGTCGCGCAGCCGTCGCTGATCCCCGGCGCGCTCTTCAACAATCCCGTCACCTCGAACCAGCTCGGCGCGGCGCTGGAGAGCGACTTCGGCGCGGACGACGACCTGTTCGGCGCGGGGCTCGACGCAGGCTACGCGAGCGGCGACTCGGCGCCCGGGTTCGGCGCGTTCCCGGTGGCGGGCGCCAAGGCGCCGAAGCCCGGCGATCTGGACGGTGCGCAGTCGAACCCACCCTACGACAACACCGTCAACAACTTCCGCTTCCACCCGGACTACCACGTCGATCGCATCCTGTTCCGCGAGATCATCGGCACCGTGACGGACGCGGTGTACGTCCGGCCGCACGCGCGGCTGAGCGTGTTCCACGTTTCCAGCGGCACGCTGGAAGCGCGGGCCGCGCTGATCGCGTCGTGGGCGGTCAACGCGCAGTCGCCGCCGGGCCAGAAGCGTCCGCTCGGCGTGGAGGTGGATCCCACACTCGGCTACCTGAGCAACGACGGCTTCGAGCTCGCGCTGGAACAAGGCACGCTGTTCCCGCTCTCCGGGCTCGACAACCCCCAGCTTCACAAGAAGGCGCAGCCCGCGCAGATCTGGCGGCTGCGCTTCACGTTCCTGTTCTGAGGGCCTCATGCATCATCAACGCACTCTGCTCCTGTGCTCCGCGGCCCTGCTCCTGTGCGCCGCCTGCAGCGACGGCGCGCCGAACCCGCGGGCGCGGGCCGACTACACGGGACCGCCGCCGCAGAAGCTGAGCTGCGTGCCGAACCTCGACGGGCAGATCGACGCCAGCGAGATCCAGCCGGCCATCGGCGTCACGCTGTCGTATCTGGTGTCGCCTGCGGGCACCCAGCGCACGGTGGACGTGGCGGGAACCACCGACTCGAAGGGCAACCACTACTGGGACATGTCGGTCGACTACGCCAGCGACCAGCTCGCGACCATCGAGCCGACGGCGATCGCGGGCAAGTGGTACGAGAAGTCGTTCCCGGCGGACGCGTTCGTCGCGCCCTTCGACGCGGCGGGCAGCATCGAGCAGATCCTCAGCGAGGACGACAAGGCCGTGTCGCTGCTGGGCCTGGCCTCGCGCGACAAGGCGCCGTCGGACGGGCAGACGCTGCTCGTCTACCAGCAGCCGGTGGCGCTTCTGCAATTCCCGCTCAAGCCCGGCGTGCACTTCGTTTCCACCGGCACGATCGTCAATGGGAAGCTCCACGGTCTGCCCTACGCGGGCAAGGACATCTACGACGTGAGCGACGACGCGACGGGCGAGCTCAAGCTGCCGCAGCTCACTTTCACCCAGGTGCACCGCATCCGCACCAAGTTGACGAACGAGCCGTCCGTGGGCACGAGCACGACCCAGGAGCAGGTGTCGTTCTACTTCGAGTGCTTCGCGGAAGTGGCGCGCATCACCAGTCTGCCGAACGAGACCAAGGCGGACTTCACGACGGCCTCCGAGGTGCGACGCCTCGGCATCGCCCCTTGAGACTGAAAGGACGAAGAAGATGTTTGGTTGGGACATGAGCAAGAAATGGTTCGACCGCTGGGAGACCGCGACGGCACAGTACCTGGAGCACGTCATGAAGAGCCCGCTCCTGCTGGAACCGGCCGGCGCGTGGCTCACGGCCATGATGAAGGCGAAGACGGCGAGCGATCGCGCGGCGGCTGCGTGGTGGGGCGGGCTCGGGCTGCCGACCAAGCGCGACCAGGAGCGGGCGCTCCATGCGCTGAACCAGCTCGAGAGCCGTTTGAACGATCTGGAAGAGAAGCTCGAAACGCTGCAGAGCTGAAGGGGGAGTCGTCATGTTGGACGTAACGCCGTATCTCGAGTTGAAGAGCGCGCCGCACGCCGTGTTCGACGCGCTCGACGAACGCAAGAGCCGGCCGCGTTTCATGGTGCCGACCGGCGACGGCGACTATCGTGCGGTCACCTGGGGCTCGTTCGCCGACAGCATCCGCCGCGCGGCGCTGTACCTGGCGGCGGCGGGGCTCGAGCCGGGCGACCGCGCCACGGTGTTTGCGCCGAACCGCGTGGAGTGGATGTCCGCGGCGCTGGCGATCCAGTCGGCGGGCGGCGTGATGGTGCCGATCTATCCGGCCAGCACCGCGGAGCAGGCGGCATACGTGGTCGAGCACAGCGACGCGCGCTTCGTGTTCGTGGACACCGCGGCGCTGCTCGGACGCATCTTCAGCGCCTGGTCGCGCTACGGGAACGTGGAGCGCATCGTGCTGCTCGACGACGCGCTCGACGCGGCCGAGGTGCTGGCGGGTCTGCGCGCCGAGGGGCGCGAGCTGCCGGGCGCCGCCGAGGTGGAGAAGAAGGTCGTGTCCTGGTCGCGGGTCCAGGCGCTCGGCGCAGCACGCGATGCCGAGAAGCCCGGCGAGTTCGAAGAGCGGCTGGGCGCCATCTCGCTCGATGCGCCCGGCATGATGCTCTACACGAGCGGCACCACCGGCAATCCCAAGGGCGTTCCGCTCACGCACAGGAACGTTGGCGTCAACGGCCGCGACTGGTTGCGCTGCAACGCGCCGCTGCTGGACGACCAGGCCGTGGACCTGCTCTGGCTTCCGATGAGCCACATCTTCGGCTTCGGCGAGGCGTGCCTCGGTAACACGCTGGGCTTCACGACGTACCTCACCGACCCGGTGAACGCCCTCGCGGAGCTGCCGCGGGTCAAGCCCAACGTGTTCATGAGCGTGCCGGCGTACTGGGAGAAGCTCGCCATGCAGGCGCTCCCCGAGAGCGACCGCGATGCGCAGCGCGCGAAGCTGCGCGATGTCACCGGTGGGCGGCTCAAGTTCTGCCTGTCCGGCGGCGCGGGCCTGAAGCGCGAGGTGAAGGAGCTGTTCTACAACTCGGGGCTGCTCATCATCGAGGGCTACGGCCTGAGCGAGTGCTCGCCCACACTCACGCTCAATCGCCCCGGCGAGTTCCGCTTCGATTCGGTGGGCAAGCCGTTGCCGAGCGTGGAGCTCAAGCTGGCCGAGGACGGCGAGATCCTGGCGAAGGGCGACAGCGTGTTCGGCGGCTACCACAAGGACCCGGATGCGACGCGCGAGGCCTTCACCGAGGACGGCTGGCTCAAGACCGGCGACGTGGGCCGCTTTACCGAGGACGGCTTCTTGCAGATCATCGATCGCAAGAAGGAGATCCTCGTAACGGCGGGCGGCAAGAACGTACCGCCCGCGAACATCGAGCTGCGCTTTGCCGACGAGCCGCTCATCTCGCACCTGGTCGTGTACGGAGACGGGAAGAAATACCTCGTCGCCGGCGTGTGGCTCGACCCGGAGACGGCCGATGCGGAGCTTTCGCGACGCGGCGTCCAGCCCGCCGAGCGCAAGAAGGCGCTGGAGGAGCTGGTGCAGGAGCGCATCGATCGCGTCAACGCCGAGCTGGCTCGCTACGAGCAGATCAAGCGCTTTGCGATCATGGACGCGCCGCTCACCGTTGCCGGCGGGCTCATGACGACCACGCTCAAGCTCAAGCGCAAGAAGATCTACGAGGCGTTCAAGGACCAGTTCGAGGCCATGTACACGTGAAGCGCTGGCTCAATCTCGCGACGATCGGCAAGCGCCAGCCCCGTGTGGGGGTGACGCCCTCGGACGTCGTGCATCACGAGAACAAGTGGAAGCTGCTCCGCTATCGGCGTCCAGCCGGCGTGGAGCCGCTTTCCACGCCGATCGTTATGGTGCCGTCGCTCATCAATCGTCACTACGTGCTCGACCTCGTGCCGGGAAAGAGCCTGGTCGAGTATCTGGTGGGGCGCGGGCATGACGTGTTCATGATCGACTGGGGCACGCCCGCCGACGAGGACCGCTACCTCGACTTCGACACTATCTGCGATTGCTACATCGGGCGCGCGCTCTCCGTGGCGGCTAAGAAGGCGGGCACGCGGCGGGCGCACCTGTTCGGCTACTGTCTGGGCGGCACGCTGACGGCGATCCACGCGGCGGCGCGGCCGGAGCGCGTGGCGACGCTGATGGCGCTGGCGGCGCCGATCGATTTCTCCGACGACGGTCTGCTCTCCACCTGGACGCGCACCAAGAGCTTCAACCTCGACGCGCTTGTTGAAGGCTTCGGCAACGTGCCGTGGCAGCTGATGCAGGCGTCGTTCCACCTGCTCCGCCCCACCCTGAACCTGTCGAAGTCGGTGCACCTCGTCGATCGGGCCTGGGACGACCAGTTCCTCGACGGCTTCCTCGCGCTGGAGAAATGGGGCAACGACAACGTGTCGTTCCCGGGCGAGTGCTACCGCCGCTACATAAAGGAGCTGTACCGCGACAACGCGCTCGCCAAGGGGCGCTTCACCTTGAGCGGTCGCCCGGCGCGGCTCGAGGACATCCGCTGTCCCACGCTCGCCGTCACCTTCGAGCACGACAACATCGTGCCCTGGAAGAGCGCGGCCGCGCTGGTCGAGCACGCCGGCGCCGAGGACAAGGACCGGCTGCATCTGCCGGGCGGGCACGTGGGAGCCGTCGTGTCGCGTAAGGCGTCGCAGGGGCTCTGGCCGGCGCTGTCCACCTGGTGGAGCGAGCGGGACGCGCTGGGACAGGTGTAGTGGCGGCTGCGTCGGATCCCGACGTGGCCCTCGAGCCGCGCCAGACGCCGCTCGATCTCTGCCAGCCGTTCAATACCCGCAGGTCGCCCGGAAATCGTGACCGCGATCAGTCTATCGAGCCGCTCCGTCATCGCTTCGCGCGTGGAGACCATCTCGGCGTGAAGGAGATCGACCCGCTCGCTGACGTGATCGATGCGCTCGCTCTGCTCTACAAGGATGTCGGCGATGTTGCCGATCGCGAAGGGGACTACTCCTTGAAGCCGACGACCTCCACGTGGACGTTGGCGAAGAAGGCGTCGGGGTGGGCGGCCCACTCGCGGATGCCGTCCTTCAATCGGTCGACCAGGGCGAGGTCGCCCCAGGCGTTTTCGACAATGGCCTTGCCGAAGGGGCCGTCGAGCAGCGACAGCGTGATGTCGGCGTGGCTCCGTACGGCTTCGGGCGTGCCCTTGGTGTCGGCGGAGACGCTCTTCTCCGTACGTACAAAGCCGGCTTCGCGCAAAATGGCGGAGAGCCGCGCGCCGACGGTGGTGTCGCTGCCGCGGCTCTTCAGCCAGGCCGTGAACAGCCGATCGAGCTCGGCGATGGCCTCGGTCCTGTGTCCCCACATCACGGCGTCCGTGTCCACGTCCCGCGCGGCGAACAGGCCGCCCGGTTTGAGCACGCGGTGGACCTCGCGGGCGGCGCGCACGCTCTTGTCCGCCAGGTGCGTGAACACGTTGTTCTCGAAGGCGGCGTCGAAGGAGCCGTCGTCGAAGGGCAGCGAGAGCGCGTCGCCGATCTGGAAGCGCGCATTGTCGACGCCTCGCTCGCTTGCCAGCGCCTTGGCCGCTTCGATGTGGGGCGCGTCGTGGTCGATGCCTGTGAGCGCGCCGGGTGCCACCGCGGCGGCGAGACCGACGCTGATGGACGCGGGGCCGCAGCCGACATCGAGCAGTCTCATGCCGGCGCGCAGATACGGCAGCACGAAGGCTGCCTGAGCCGCCGCGACCCGCGTCGCGTAGTCGCGGCTGAGGCTGGGTGTCACGCCGTGGGCCCGGTTGTCTCCGCTCATGCTCCGACGGAAACATCCGCGGAGCGCGCGCACAAGCCCGCAGCGTCTGCGCCTTCTAGCTCGGCTCCCAGGGGATCGTGAGCAGGAACGCGGCGTTGGTGAGCGCCCGGACATCGTGGCGGACACCGGGGTCCAACGACATGAGTCGCCCGGGGCCGTGATCCACGGCGTGCTCCGGAAGGTCGACGCGGATGCGCCCGCTCAGGACCTGGATGGAGACGGGCTCGCGTATGCAGTGTTCCGCAAGCCGCTTGTCGCGCGCCAGTGCGACTAGCACAATGCGCAGCGTTGGCGTCTTGACAAGAGTGCGAGCGGCGTGACCGTGGTCGCGATACTGCACGCTTGCCCGCAGCAGGTCGATCTGACGCGGGAGATCGAAGGTGCCTTCACGCGCCGGCGGATGCGGCTGATGGGGGAACTTCGACGGGCTCCCGGGAACCATCTGTGTCTCGGTCATGTGTCATTTCTCCACGCAGCTGGCCGTGCGTGCTCTCGCCGTAGCGAAAAGCGCGCCGCCATAGCTACGTGATGCATGAACCGCACCACCCCATGCGTGGAGTACGGCTAGAGGAGCGACTTGAGGTCGAGCATCTCCTCGACGTTCGGCATCAGGACCAGCTCGACGCGGCGGTTCTGGGCACGGCCGGCCGGGGTGCTGTTGCTGGCGATCGGGTCGGTGGAGCCGTAGCCCGAGGCGCTCCAGTGCTTGGGATCGAGGCCGCCGCCCGGGTCCTTCTTGTCGTCGGCTGGCGCGATCAGGAAGACGAGCACCTGCCGCGCGCGCATCAGCGACAGTCCCCAGTTGTCGTGGAAGTCCCCGGCGTGCTTCTTGAGCGGCTGGTTGTCGGTGTGGCCGGCCACCTGGTACTGGCGGCTGGCCAGGGACGCATCGCCGCGGATCACCTCGGCGACCTTGAGCAGGATGTCCTTGCCGTTCTTGCGCAGCGTGTCGCGGCCGGAGGAGAACAGCACGTCGCCGGGGAGCGAGATCACCATGCGGTTGTTGCGGATCTTCACGTCGAGGCCGAGGCTCGTGAGCTTCTGGAGCTTCTGCCGGAGCATCTCGAAGCGGGCCTTGATGCGCTCCAGCGTCTCGGCGCGCTGCTTGTACTCGGCCAACGCCGCTTTCATCTGATCGACGCTCTGCGAGAGCTGCTCCTTCTCCGTGCCGGCAGCGCTGAGCTTCACGCCCATCTTCTCGAGCTCATCGGTCAGGTCCTTGACCTGGCCGCGCGCCTTGTCGAGCTCCGCTTGCAGCTCGGAGTTCTTCTGCGACAGCGCATTGTACTTGGCGAGCTGCGCCTGCCACTCATCCTCCGAGTGCCCGCAACCGAGCATCAGCACCAACGGCAGCAGGATCGCGAAACGCTTCCACACGGTGAGCCTCCTTTTCATCGGCGGCCGGAACGATGCCAGAAAACTTCCGCGGGGGCGAGGCCGGGAAGCCCGCCTTCGCCCGCGCCCGCGGCAAGCCAGGCGGCCTAGAACGTGCCGCCGACGCCGACGCTGCGATAGCCGACGAGGGGACGCACCGTGAGGTCGCCGTGGCGGAGCACTGCGGCCGCTCTCTTCTTGCCGGAGTCGAGCACGAGCAGCACGACGCCGGTGGCGACTCCCACGCCGCCGACCACGAAGCCGACGGTCGAGAGCGTGCCGGCGCTGGAGGCGTCGCTGTCGAGCGACTTGACCTTGCTGCGCTGGGCGCTGGTGCAGCCCTGCGGATTGCAGCTGTTGAAGAGCTTGTCCGCGTCGCTCGAGTTGCTGCTCTTCTTCAGCAGAAAGACGACTCCGCCAGCGATGCCGATCGCTCCCACGCCGAAGCCGGCGTAGGCACCGATGCGCATCCCGCTGACGCCGCCTGTGTCCTTGCCGGTGTCGCTCACCGGCGCCGGACCTGCCGGTTGGGCTGGAGCTGGCTTGGAAGCGGCCGCACCCTGGACCGGCTGGAGCGTGAGGACGACGCTCTCGTTCGCGCCTTCCTTCACGTCGACCGTCTGCTCGGGGCTCTCCATGCCGTCGGCGACCGCCTTGAACACGTGCTTGCCCGGATCCACCGGCCTCGGGATGCCCACCAACGCATCCGGCACGCGACGCCCGTCCATCGTGATGCTCGGTGTCTTCGCGCCGGCCCCCTGCACGCTGGCCGTGACGCGCGGAATGCGCGGTGCCAGTGCCTGGAGCTCCTGCGCAGCAGACTGCTGCGCATCCTTGAACGCCTGCGGCGCGTCGGCGGCCAGCTGCTCGCGCTTGATCTTGATGTAGATCTCGCGCGCGTCGACCAGCTGACCCAGCTTGGCGTGCGCGCGCGCCAAAAACAGCAGGTGCGTCGGCGCGTGCACGAGCTTTTCGGCCCGGGAGAAGAAGTCGACCGCCTTGGCGTACTCTCCATTCTGGAAAGCCTGTGCGCCTGCGGTGGCGGCGGCGCGAGCCCCGGACAGCTGTTCATCCGTCTGCGCGCCAGCTGCACCCGAGACCAATGTCGATGCAAGCAGCAGCGCCGCCATCCACGCAAGGCGAGCCATCCCGCGGGATGGCTACCACGACGGAGCCAGCACCGCGCAGAGGCAAACTCTTTTGCCCTCCGACGTTCGAGGCGGCACCGATACGATCCGGCCCATGGGTGTGCTCCGCGCGGGGGTGGTGCTGGTGTTTGTTGCGGCGTGCGCCGCGTGTTCGTCGTCGCCCGAGCGACACTTCAACAACTCTGGCGGCAGCGCCGGTACAGGCGGCGGCAGCGGTGGCAGCGGCGCGACCGACGGCAGCGCCGGCAGCGGTGCGACCGGCGGCAGCGCGGGCGCCGGAGGCAGCGCGGGTGCGGGGGGTGGAAGCGGAGGCAGCGGTGCGACCGGCGGCAGCGCGGGCGCCGGCGGCCAGGGCGGCGCATCGGGCGGCGGCGGGTCGGGCGGCGCGCCGCCCAGCTGCGGTTCCAACAGTGTGTGCGTGAAGCCGGTCCCGACGGGCTGGACAGGTCCGGTCACTGTCGCTTCGACCGGCGCTGCGCTGCCGCCCTGTCCCAGCGACTACAACAAGCTCGAGCTCGACACTCACGACGGCTTGCAGAGCTCGGGGGCCTCGTGCAACTGCGTCTGCGGCTCGCCCAACGTGAAGTGCGGGAACGTGTTCTACACGGGCTATGCGGTGACGTGCCCGACGAACCCGCAGGGCGGCTTCGCCATTTCCCTGAACGCCTGCCGCGTCGTCAGTACCAAGGACGGCTTCGATGTGACGAAGTCGAGCGCGACGTGCTCGGCCAGCACGAACCCCAACATTCCCACGCCGAGCTTCAACCGCAAAGTGCGCCTCTGCTCCGGCGCCACGGACACGGGCGGCTGCAGCGGCGGCGACATGTGCATCGCTTTGACGGGGTCCAGCGCCTATGGCGGCGTCTGTGTCTACGCCGCCGGCGCCCAGACCTGCCCCACGGGTTACCCGGACCGCACCGTGTACTACGACTCGTTCAGCGACACGCGGAAATGCACGGCGTGCAGCTGCTCGGCGAGCGGCTACGAGTGCCGCGTCAACATGACGCTCTACCAGACGACCAGCTGCACCGGCTCCACTTCCAGCGCGACCGCCACCGAGACCAGCACCTACTGCGCGGCCTCGAACGTCGTCGCGATCAAGCCCACCTCGGTCAGCGTCTACAAGGCGGGAACGTGCTCGAAGCTCGGCGGCGGCACGTTGACGGGCACCGTCACGCCCCAGGGGGCCACGACCGTCTGCTGCGCGCAGTAGGCCTCCGGCGACGCCGTGTCCAGGTGACGGCTCGCCGTTCGCATCGCGGCAAAGCAGACCGGTTGCGTGGTATCTGGACCAGTTGACGGCGGTGCGCCGGGCGGCCACGCTGCCGCGGCATGGATCTCTTCGACGAGCTCGGTCCGGAGGTGGCTCGTGAGCTCGGCTTGCAGCGCCAGCTGGTCCCCGCTCGTTTGATCCTGGCCGGCGACGCCGCCGAGCAGCTGGCCAGGGCGGTGGCCGAGCTCGTGCCCGGCGGGCGTGTGGGGGTGTTGTTCGACACGCGCACCCGCCAGGTTGCCGGTGAGCGCTGTCTGGCGGCGCTCCGGCAAGCGGGTCTCGAAGCGGTGCCGCACCTTGTGCCGGATCGCGGTGACCGCGACCCGATCTGCGATGATGTCACGGAGCAACGTCTGCTCTCCGAGCTCCCCGAGCTCGGTTTCCTGCTCGGAGTGGGCAGCGGCACAGTCAGCGATCTGGCCAAGTGGGTGGCGTTCCAGCGTGAAATTCCGGCCGCGATCTTCGGGACTGCGGCGTCCATGAACGGGTATGCGGCGGCCAACGTGGCGCCCAGCATCGAGGGGGTGAAGAGCCTGTTCAGCGCGCGCGCCCACCGCTTTGTCGCGGCCGATCCAGCGGTGCTGGCCGCGGCGCCGCTTCGCCTTACCAGCGCGGGGCTGGGCGACATCATCGCCAAGAGCGTCAGCACGGCAGACTGGAAGATGAACGAGCTGTTGTTCGGCGAGCGCTTCGTCCCTGCCGTCGCGGGCATCATCGACGAGCTGGAGAGCCACTACACCGAACGGCCTCAGGCCATCGCCGCCGGAGACGCGGCGGCCATCAGCTCGCTGTTCCGCGCATTGGTGTACTCGGGCTGCGCGATGACCCTGCAGGGCAGCAGCATGCCGGCTTCGGGCGGCGAGCACCTCGTCAGTCACACGCTGGACATGCGCGCCGAGCTCGAAGGCAGCGAGCACGATCTGCACGGACGCCAGGTCGGGGTGGGCACGATCTTCGCGGCCGCGCTGTACGAGAGGGTGCTGGCGCTCGACAGCCCCGTGTTTTCTCCGGGGCCTCTGCCTTTCGATGCGGCGGCCTGGGGCGCGCGCGCCGGCTCGGTGCGGAGCCACTTCGAGAAGCAGAGCGCACGGCTCGCAGAGGCCTGCGACAAGCTCCGGCAGCCCGGCGTGTGGGATCGTTTGCGCGATGCCCTACGGCCGATGCTTCCGTCCGCTCGCTGGGTGAAGGAGATCCTGTCCGGGGCCGGAGGCGCCCACCGCTTCGAGGACATCGGCGTGAGCCGCGAGCGGCTCACCTGGGCGGTGCTCAACGGCGCGCAGATCCGCGAGCGCTTCACGTCGCTGGACCTGGCCTGGGCGACCGGAGTGCTGCCCGGCGCGGCGAGCGAGATCATCGACGCGTACTTGAGCTAGCGGCGGTTGACTGCGCCGCTTTGCGGAAGGGCATTCGTGAAGTGACGAAGCAGGGCGCCCGGCTCGGCGCGAGCGCTGCGTATCTCCGGCGCGCAGCGGCTGCCAGGACCTGCCCTCAATCCGGGTCGTCGT
Organism: uncultured delta proteobacterium; assembly: GCA_963826085.1. Lineage (GTDB taxonomy): Bacteria > Myxococcota_A > Polyangia > Polyangiales > Polyangiaceae > CAWDXG01. The sequence goes on from CAWGVN010000001.1 coordinate 3,753,659, forward strand.
TCTTGTCTTCTTCGAGCGTGCTCTTGTCGCGGCGTGGGCGTACGAGCTCCTTCGCGGTGTCCCTCACGCGCTCGGCGAGCGGTGTCGGCCCGGAGTCGGCCAGGCTCTTGCCGAGCGTATCGGCGACGACGGCGCCGCGTTCGCCCATGGGGCGCGGGGGGCCGATCGTGGTGTCGACCGTCGTCTGGCGCTCGAGCTCCGCGTTGATCTCCGCGCCGAGCAGGACCGCGATGCCGGATACGTAGAACCACAGTAGCAGCACGATGATCGCGCCCAGCGCGCCGTACGTGTGGCTGAAGCGGCCGAAATTCGCCACGTACAGCGACAGCAGGTACGACGCGCCGAGCCAGATCGCCGTGGCCAGCGCCGCGCCGGACATCACCCACGCCCAACGCGCGGGCGTGCGGTTCGGTCCGTAGCGGTAGAGGATTGCCAGCCCGGCCATCACGCACGTCGCCAGGGCCGGCCAGCGCAGCACGTAGAACAGCCAGCGCGTCTGGCTGGCGAGACCGAGGTGGCGCATCAGGATCGGAACCACGGTGAGCACGGCCACGGTAAAGACCACGAACAAGGACGCGCCGACGGCAAAGCCAAGCGCAAGCAGCCGCTGGCGCAGGATGCCGCGCGTCTCGGGCTCGTCGTACGCGGTGGTGATGCCGTCGATCAGGCCCAGCACGCCGCTCGATGCGGCGATCAGCGCGAACACGATGCTGCCGATGAGACCCAGCGTGAGCCCGGCGCCGGACGTGCTCGCGATGCGCGAGAGCTCGTGGATGATCAGCTCGCGCGCGGTCCAGGGCACGGCGGCGCTGAGGCGCGCCACCCAGCCGGCGATCTGGTGCGGGTCGGCGAGCAGACCGTAGAGCGACACCACCGCGACCAGCGCGGGGAACAGGGCGAGCGTCGCGTAGAAGGCCACGCTCGCGGCCAGCATCGTCACGCGATCCTCGCCGAGCTCCGAGCCGACCCGCCACAGCACGTCCAGCCACCCGCGCGGCGGGATGCGCAGCGGCGAGCGCGCGTTGCGCCCCGTCCGGTCGCTCCTGCGCGTGCTTTTCGGGGCAGTGTGTCGCCCGGTTGTCGCCGCGTCGCTCATGTCCGCGGGACAATCTGGGGCGAAAGCGGGCGCCTGTCACCGGCATCCCCCTTTTCCCCCGAACGGGGATACCCTCCTTTCCCATGAACATCCGGTCGATATCGCCCGAGCTGCGCGAAAAGTGCGCCAACACGATCCGTTTCCTGGCCGCCGACGCGGTGGAGAAGGCCAAGAGCGGTCATCCCGGCACGCCGATGGGCGCCGCGGACATCGCGTTCGTCTTGTGGAGCGAGTTCCTGCGCTTCGACCCGGATGCGCCCGACTGGCCGAACCGCGACCGCTTCGTGCTCAGCGGCGGGCACGCTTCCATGCTGCTCTACTCGCTCTTGCACCTGTCGGGCTATCCGCTGTCGATCGACGACTTGAAGCACTTCCGCCAGCTCGGCTCGGAGACGCCGGGACATCCCGAGTACGGGCACACCGTGGGCGTGGAGTTGACGACGGGGCCGCTCGGCGCGGGCTTCGCGACGGCTGTCGGCATGGCGCTCGCGGCGAAGATGATGGCTGCGCGTTTCAACCGTCCGGGCGAGGCGATCATCGACAGCCACATCTGGGGGCTGTGCGGCGACGGCGACATGCAGGAGGGCGTTGCGGCCGAGGCTGCGTCGCTCGCCGGCCACATGGGGCTCGGTAATCTGATCTTCGTCTACGACAACAACGACATCACCATCGAAGGCAACATCGACGTGGCGATGGGCGAGGACGTGGCGCGGCGCTTCGAGGCGTACAAATGGTACGTCCAGAAAATCGACGGTCACGATCACGAGGCGATCCGCTCGGCGCTGTACCTGGCGAAGAAGCAGACCATGCGGCCGTCGCTGATCGTCGCCAAGACCATCATCGGCAAGGGCGCGCCGACCAAGCAGGGAACGCACGACGTGCACGGCTCGCCGCTCGGCCCCGAGGAGATGGCGCGGGCGCGCGCCGCGGCGAACTGGCCGGACGAGACGTTCTTCGTGCCGCCGGAGGTGCGGGAGGTGTGGGCGGCGCGCGCCGCCGAGGGCCGCGCGGCGCACGCCGAGTGGAACAAGCTCTATGCCACGTGGCGAGCCGACAACCCGGATCTCGCCAAGCTCTGGGACGTGCACGAGAAGCTCGAATGTCCCGAGGACCTGCCCGAGCAGATCGCGGCGGCCGTGGACGAGAAGACCGAAGCCACGCGCGTGCTGTCGGGCCTGGCGATCCAGAAAGCGACGGCGCTCGCGCCGTGGCTCGTGGGCGGCGCGGCGGATCTCGAGCCGTCGACCAAGACCGGCATCAAGGGCGCGCCCAGCGTCATCAAGGCGTCCGTCGCCTCCGACGAGCTGCCGGACGAGGCGTTTGCCGGAAGGAACCTGCACTTCGGCATCCGCGAGCACGCCATGGGCTCGATCGGCAACGGCATGGTGCTGTACGGCGGCTGGCAGACGTACTGCGCCACGTTCATGGTCTTTTCCGATTACATGCGCCCGCCGATCCGCCTCGCGGCGCTGTCGAAGATCCCGACCATCTTCATCTTCACGCACGACTCGTTCTGGGTGGGCGAAGACGGCCCGACGCATCAGCCCGTCGAGCACCTGTGGGCCATGCGCACGATCCCGGACGTGGTCCTGTGGCGCCCGGCCGACGCATTGGAGACGGCGCTCGCCTGGGGTCACGCCGTGGCGCGTCCCGACGGCACGCTGCCGAGCATCCTGATCCTGACGCGGCAGAAGCTGCCAGCCTTCAAGCGGCCGGCGGGCTTCTCGGCCCGTGACATCTGGAAAGGCGCGTACACGGCTGCGGAGGCCGACGGCGGCAAGCCGGACCTGGTCATCCTGGCAACGGGCTCGGAGGTCGGCGCGTCCCTGGAGGCGCGCGAGCTGCTCGGGAAGAAAGGGACCAAGGTGCGCGTGGTCAGCGTGCCGTCGGTGGAGCGCTTCAAGGCGCAGCCGCGGGACTACCGCGATGCGCTCCTCCCGCCCGGCGTGCCGCGCGTCAGTGTGGAAGCCGGTCGCACCGACGGCTGGTACCAGTTCCTCGGAGACCGCGGGCTTGCGATCGGTCTCGACCACTTCGGCGCTTCGGCGCCGGGCAAGGAGCTGTGCGAGAAGTTCGGCTTCACCAGTGAGCGCGTCGCGGCGCGCATCGCCGAGTGGCTGTGAGGTACGGCATGAAGACACGGGCTTTGACGTTGGCCGCGCCCTCGGCGCTGCTCCTATGCACGGCGCTGGGTTGCCACGACGACAAGAACGCGGCGGCGAAGGCTGCTCCTAGCGCGGCCAAGCCGGCCGCGAGCGCGGCGCCGGCGGAGGATGTGCCGAAGGGCTGCCAGGCGGGTGGCAAGCCCGTGCAGATCGGCACCGTGCTCGGCGACGTGGAGGGCTTCGGGCAGGACGGGACGAAGCTGTACTACACGTCCTGGCAGCTGTACGGCAGCCGTGGCGACTTCGGCTGGGTGCGCAAGGACGGCCAGGGAAGTCGCACCGAGGCCTCGCTCGAGCTCGAGCCACAGAGCCTCGCGGTCGGCGACAAGAACGTCTACTTCACGACGGGCATCCGCCTGATGAGCATCTCCAGGACCGGCGGTGATGCGCACAAGCTCGTGGACGTGTTCTCGTCGAAGCACATCGCGCTCTTCGGCAAGGACATCCTCGGTGTTCCCGGTGACTACGGGCCGTACGATCGCCTGGCGAAGGTCGCGAAGACAGGCGGCGACGTGACCGAGCTCGCCAGCGGGGATCGTCCCAAGGTGAAGGACACGCCGAACGGCTACAGCCGCGTGCGCGCCGACGATCACGCGGCCTACGTCACCGACTCCGGCAACGGCCGCATTCTTGCGTTCCCGCTGCCCAAGGGGAAGTACAAGGTGCTCGCCTCGCACCTGAAGAAGCCTTTCGATCTCGTGATGGGCGACACGACGCTCTACTTCAACCAGGCGCTCGACGGCGAGCTCATGAGCGTGCCCAAGAAGGGCGGCAAGGCGAAGAAGCTCGCTTCCGGCCTGGTGAAGAACGCGCGCATCGGCGGCGACGACAAGAGCCTGTACGCGGCCATTGCAGGCAAGGCAGAAGACGATCCGCAGGCGTTCTCGAAGATTTCCCCGGAGGACGGCAAGGTCGAACCCTTCGCCGTCGTGCCCAGCCTGCAGACCGTGTCGGCCATCGCGGTGGACAAGGCCTGCGTCTACTGGGTGGTGCGGCAGGACGCGGGCAAGAGCATCGTGTACGCGCGGAAGCGCTAGCGCCGCCGCAACGCAGCGGACAGCGGCGCGCTTCAGTGCCCGCCGGGGAGCCGCCCGAACGTGCGCATCGCGTGGTCGATCAAGCTGTCGCACACCGCCGTTGCCGGCAGGAGCGGGTGCTGTTCGAGCGGGTCCGTCCTGTCGTCGTAGCAGTGCCAGCCCCTGGCCCAGGCGCGGGACTCCAGCTTGATCGGCCCCTGGACGTAGCCCCAGTTCTGGAAGTCGCAGCTCCACACGGCTCCACAGTTCGTCAGAGCCAGCGGTTCCTCAGTGACCGTTGGGCCGAGCAGGCTGTGCCCGGGCATCAGCTCCTTCTCGCGGGCGATCCCGGGGGCGTGCCACACGCCCATCAGGTCGAGGAGCGTCGGTGCGATATCGACGTGGAAATTGTAGGCGTCCTTCTTGGCGCGGAGGTTTTCTTCTTCCTCCTCGCTCAGCGTTCCGGGTGGCGCGTAGATCCAGGCGGGGACGTGCGTTTCCTCTTCCAGCACGGTGAAGGTGTGTCCCGTCTGGCCGTGCTCGAGGAAGGCCTCCGCGTGGTCGCTGGTGTAGACGATGACCGTGCGCTTGCCCGCTGCCGTTGCCTGGAGGTGCTTGATGATGGCGGCAATGTGCAGATCCTGCTGCCAGACCGAGTTCTGGTAGTGGTTCCGGAACGCGGCCTCGGCGCTCTCGCCCTTGCCCGCGCGGTACGGCTTGAAGGGTCGCGGGTATCGATCCGAGACGTAGTACGGATAGTGCGCGTTCGAGAAGTGGACGACCGCCATCCACGGCTGCTTCAGCTCGCCGATCTCCTGGTTGACGCGGTCGGCAAGCAGCCGTTCCGGCGCGCCGAGCTTCAGATCCGACTGCGGATACAGCTCGGTGGCGCTGACGAAGTGGCTCACGCCAAGGTTCTGTACGAACTGACGGAAGTTGCCGAAATCCAGGTCCTGGCTGGTCCAGTACGCCGTGTCGTAGCCGGCGGCCTTCGCGTAGTCGAAGATGAGCGGCCAGGTGAGCATGACCTTCCGCGAGGCGTCAGAGCCCGTTCCCGTCCAGAGCACCGACAGCGAGAGCGCCGTCGTGGAATCCATCGACCGCATCTGGGTCAGCGGAAAGCGATCCGGCAGGAGCTTGTTGGTGTTCTCTGTGCGGCGACAGTCCGGGTCGTAGCCGATGCACGTCGCGTCGGCGCGAACGCTCTCGAGCAGCAGGAACAACACGTTGCGCGGTCGCGCGGGATGCGGCACGAGCGCCGGCACGGGCAGCGAGTGGCGTACCGCGGGGCGGAGCTTGTGCGGCTGTGTCGAGCCAGGCTCTATCGTGACGGCCGTTGTCGACGCAGCGAACCCACGATGCTGCATCGGCAAGAGCAACGCTCCGAGCGCGAGCACTGGCCCGAGGATTGCCGCGTAGCTCGCCGGGCGGCGCCGAGATCGGATCACGAAACGGGCCGCGACGACCAGTGCGACCGCACCCAGAAGCGTGACGAGATCCCCCAACAGATAGCTCTCGATGTCCGCGAACTGCTTGAAGAAGTCCGCCATCACGTTGACGCCCAGGAACACGTCGTACTGGTCGAAGAAGTACGCCTGTCCGCCCAGCGTGCAGGTCATGCCGACTACGAACAGCAGCGCGGCGCCCCAGCGCACCACGCCGCGCCGCCGGGACGCGGCGTAGAGCAGAAGCCCCCACACCACGAGCCCCTCGAGCGCCGCCAGCGCGTAGTACCCGCGATCGGCCCAGCCCATCGAGCCGAGCCGGTACCCGCGCCGCGCCAGGTCGAGCGCTACGGCGGCCAGCATCGGCGCGCACAAGACGACCCAGCCGACGATGCGGCGGGTGCGGATCGCGCGGCGCACGCGCGCCACGCGTGGCGGGCTCTCCGCGACAACCCGCGCGGCGGGCTTCGTCGCTTCGCCGCGCTGCTGGTTCTCGACGTCCTGCACGATGGCCCGGCTATGGTAGCGCGAATCTCCCGCCGCTCCCGTCTGCGCGCCAGATCCACTCCGACAGGTCAAGCTACGGCCGGGCTCGTGCCAGCTCGGCCCCTTCGGAGCCGAGGATTGGCGCCAGCCACTTCGCCTGCGGATACTTCAGCGCCATCTGGCGCCACTGGTCGTCGTCGAGCCGCTTGTAGTGCTCCGTGACGACCTCGTAGTAGGGGCTCACGAAGCCGACGTAGGCGGCGGGGCCGTTGCAGGTGTCGACCGTGACCACGAACAGCTCGGGCAGGGCCGTGGCGACGTGCAGGATGCGGCCGACGTCGTTGCCCGCCGCGTCGGTGGGCTGCGTGTGAACGTCCGCCACCAGCCACTCGGCCAGGAGCGGATCGCCCTTGAACAGCAGCTTCGGGTACCAGCCGCTGAGCGTCTGCACCATCGTGCAGCCCGCGAAATTCGAGTGCATCACCACCGCGTCGTTGACGAACGCGAGCTCTGCCTTGGTCAATTCCTGCCCGTGGCGCTCGCGGTCGGCCATGCCTTCGAGCATGCCGAGGCTGTGGTCGAGCGTGGCCGCGTAGTCGGTGATGCTCTTGGCGAAGGCGGGCTTCTTCGCCGCCGTGGCGATGGGCGCCAGCTTTTCGATGTTCTTCGCGAAGTCGCGAAGCGCCGCGAAGAAGCGCGGGTACGGATCGACGTAGGCCGCCGGATACTCGCAGAGGTCCATGGCCGTGTACGACTGCTTCACGTACGCCACGGTGTCGTGGCGGAGCTCGGCCCAGGACGCGAGCTGTGTGCCGAGGATGCGCAGGCCCCAGGCGTCGGTCGTCGCGACCTTCGGCAAGCCCGCGGTGTCGCCGGGCGAGAGCTCGCGGATGGCGCCGAACCATGACGTGTAGAGCGTGTTGGTCCAGTACGCGGCGCCGAGCCCGTCGACGCGCTTGCGCTCCGCGGTGAGCGCTCTAGCGTAGGCCGGGTTCTTCAAGTCGTCGGCGAGCAGCGGCTTGGCGCGGTCGTCGGCCATGGCGGCGTACGCCACGTCGAGCGGCTTCGGCATCATGCGGTCGGGGACGCGGTCGGCGACGACGTTGGCCAGCACCTCGGAGTCGGCCACGTAGCGTTGCCCGAGCAGCGCGAAGCTCCGTGACTGGGGGCGCGGCTTGTTGGTGAGGCTCGCTCGGCGGAGATGGCTGGCAATGCGCTGCAGGCCGAAGCCGGTCTTCTCGATGGCGCCGGTCAGCTTCGCGTCGGAAAGCGCGAGCGCCGCGTGCGGCGTCTTCACGTCGAGCGCGCCAAACAGGCGGTCGACCGCATCGGGGCCAGCGTAGTCGCGCGGTCCGACGAACGTGCCCACGGCGTAGTCGATGCGCCGGTAGCGTCCGAAGCCGGTCGGATCGAGCAGGGCGCGCAGCAGAAGTGTCGCCGCGAGCTGGCGGCGCCCGAGCTCTGCGCGCCCCTGCTGGTCGTAGTCGAGGACGCGTAGGTCGATGCGGCCGAGCCAGACGATCGCGCGGAAGTACGTTTCGAGACCGGTGTGCTCGTAGTGCCCGCGCGGCTTGAACTGGGAGAAATCCACATCGCGCGTCGTGCCGAAGAGCTTCACGCTGCCGTGTCCGCTGGCGGCCACGGCGCGGGCGACGAGCGCCTTCATCTCGACCACGTTGCCGCCGGCGAGTGCGCGCGGCGGCTTCTGGTCCAGCAGCGCCTGGGCCACGCCGAGGAATTCGTCTACGTCGGCGCGCGCCTCACGGCTGAATCCGTTGGCCGCACCGCTTGCCAGTCGCGCGTGCATGCCGTCGAGCAATGCGCCGAGCTCGGGCTTCAGCACGCTCTGCTCGGTCCACTTCAGCAGGCTGTTGTAGGAGCGATGCACGGCGTCGAGGATCGCGTCCGCGCTCACGTACACGGGCAGGTCGTTCTTGTAGACGAGCGAAAGCCCGGCCCCGTAGCTTGCGACGCGGCGGTGCGAGATGACGAAGCCGTCGCGCGAGAGGCGCATCCTCTCGGTGCCGTCCAGCGAGAGCGGCGATTTCTGGATCAGATCCATGCCGTGCGCGTCGAGCGGCGCGTAGCCAAGCGCGGGACTCTGCGCTGAAGGCAGCTTCGATGACGGCGCGGTCGCCGCCCCCGGGGGAACGGTCGCGGGTCGGCTGGGCTCCACGACGCGCGGTTGGCATCCGACCATCGCAAGGCTGGCCAGCAGGACCCAGGGCAGACCACGCATGAGCCGGACTATACCGCCGCACGCGACGCGGCGCCCCAGCATCCGCTACGATCCCTCGAACGCCGACAGCCACTGCCGCGTGACGCCGACCAGGCGCTCGGCGTTCAGGCGGTAGACGCGCTCGCGACCCCTGCGCTCGACTTCCACCAGGCCCGCTTCTTCCAGCACGCGCAGGTGCCGCGTTGTGGTGGGCCAACTGCACGAGAAGCGGCGTGCAATCTCGCCGGCGGTCATCTCGCCTCCGCGGAAGTGCAGCACCAGGAGCGTGTGACGGCGCGACGGATGCGCGAGCGCGGAGAATACGGCGTCGGCTGCCTCGAGCTCTGCTTCTGCGTCGTGCTCGCGCGGCTTCGTCACGAGGAGTGGAGCGCCAATCTCTCGAAGGCGGGAAACTCCATGCTCTCGCAGATCGCGTTCATCGGCTCCCACACGGCCATGACCTCCGGCGAGCGATGCGCGACGTCCACCGACTTTTCCGTCTTCCAGGAGAAGACCTCGACGTAGGTGCCGGGCGCGCCGTGGCGCTGACCCTTGTCGCCCGGCAGGCCGCGGTAGACGACCGCGGGCTCGTCGCTGGTGAGGCCGGCGGCGTGGAGCGCGGGCCAGTGCCGGGCTAGAAGGGACTCCATTTCCGCCTCCTTTCCGGGCTTCACCCGGTAGTGGCAGATGACCGTCATGGGCTGTTCGCTGCTCATGGATGGAACAATTAGCCAATCTGCTAAGTATGTCAAGCCCGACGCGCCTAGGGCGGCGAAACGCCGTGGCTCTTGTTGACGACGACGCGCGCCGCCACGCCGTTCTGCGCGCTCTGCGACGACACGACGTCGTAGCCGTTTTCGAACAGCGCCTGCAGCTGCGGCTCGGTGGGCGCGGCGGCGCTGGTGTACGTGAACGAGCGGACTCCGGCGGGATGCAGGCGCGTCGGCGTCATCGAGGAGACATCGACGCTCGGGTCGAACTCGTACATGAAGGCGCGCGGGTTCTTGATGGTGTTCAAGAGCGTGTCGACCTCGGACACGTTGGTGCCGAGGTCCATCAGGTAGTACACGCTGTCCGAGCCCGGGATGGTCGGGATCAGGTTCTGGAGGTCCGAAGTGTGGATCTCGAGGAAGGCGAAATCCTCGGCGTGGTCCGCGTGCACCTCCTCTATGGTGCGAGCGATGTCGGTGCTGAGCTTGACCGTGAGCTCCACGACCATCTTGCCGCGCAGGTAGTTCAGCACGTCGTCGAGGCGCTGGAACTTCTCCGTGAGCGACGGGAAGCGATGGCACGACGTGACCTCGGCCGCCGTCATCTCCTCGATCTTCTTGCCGCTGCAGTCGAGCGACTCGTAGGTCTGGATGGGGCTCGAGTGCGAGATGACCGGCACGTTGTCCTGGGTGACGCGTACGTCGATCTTCACGCCGTCACAGCCGTCCGCGTAGGCCGCCGCGAGGGCGGCGTTGGAGTCGTAGGGCGCACCGGTCAGGCTCCACGCGCCGCCGTGCGCGACCGCGAACACGCGCGGGCAGTACGGGTCGGTCCAGCAGACGGACAGCGAGTTGCGGTAGGTGCCGGTGCCCGCGTCCGTGCCGCTTCCACCCGCGCCCGCGGTGCCGCCCGCACCGCTGCTTCCGCCCGTACCGCTGCTTCCGCCCGCTCCGGCGCTGCTGCCGCCGCTGCCCGCGGAAGCGTCGCTCGTCGAGCCCCCGTTGCCGGCGGACGCGTCGCTCATCGAGCCGCCGCTGCCGCCGCTCGCGGCATATCCGCCGGAGCCGCCCGCCGCCGATCCGCCCGAGCCCGTTGTCCCGCCGGAGCCCCGTGTCGATCCGCCGCTACCGCAAGCGGTGGTGCACGCGACCAACAGAGCCACAAGACCGCCACGCATGCGTCGAGACTACCACGCATGCCCGACGGCTCGTGGCGCGGCGCGTCGGATTCGAGCAAGGCGCAATCAGTGCATCGCCGCCCAGAGCGCGCACAGCACGCTCGTCAGAGCAATGCTCCCGGTCAGTAGAACCAGCGCGGCCGCCCACTTCTTTCGGGCGCGCTCCTTGTTGATCCGCTCCGCAGCCCGGTTGATCTGCGCATCGAGCGCGTATGGCAGATACGTCACGGTTGCCATGCTTCCCCCTGTAGGTGGCTGGAGCACATGCCGTGCCAGGCCGCCGCCCCCGCGCGGAATCTCGCACTCGGCCGGCACACCCGCTGGATTAGCCGCGCCCCGCGCCACAAGGCTCGACCCAGAAGACCTTTCAAGGCGATGGGCGTCGTGGGATCCGGCGAACTGCAGTTTCGGATCCCGCACGGCTTGCGCGCCGTTGTGGCTCCTGGCCGGCATGCTCGCGTTGATGGCCGCGCGACACCGCGACTGACGGTCACGCTGTCACTTCGGTCCGCGTGCATTCGCCAATGTGGCAGGCGCGATGCGCTGCATCTCCAGCAATTGCGCGGTCTTTGGCGATCGCGAAAGTGGCATGCGCATTGCTGTGGGGCCTCGCCGAAGAGGAGGACCTGATCATGAAGCGACTTCCAATCCGTCTGCTGTTGTCCCTCGTCATCGCCGCTCTGCCCAGCGCGTGTGCTGCGCGCGCCGCCGCCCAGCCTGCCGAGGCGCGTTCAGCCACTCCGGCGTCGCCGAGCGCGCGCATCCGCATTGCCGACGGCAGCAAGCGACCGCTCGAGCTGCTCGTGTCGATCGCCGACCGCGGATCGTCGAAGGTCGAGGCACGCGCCGGTTCCGCGTTCTATCGCATCGAGGTGTCCCACGTCGGCGCGCCTGACAGCGACCGCCCGTTGCACTTCAAGATCGAGCGCAGCGATTCGGCGGGCCAGGGGATGAACAACGTCGAGGTGTCCGTGTCGGTGCGGATGCGGCCGGGGGCGCGCGTTGTGCTCGCCAGGCTCTCGCGCCCGGACGGCTCGACGACGACCGTGACCGCGGCGCTCGAGTGACCCCCGCCGCGCCTCCCGGGATCAACACGAAGGCCGAAGGGTCGCAGGTCTTTTTTGGGTCGAGCGCTGCGAAGCCGGGCGCGGCTAATCCAGCGGCTGGGGCGGGAGAGGACGCGGCACTCGCCAGACGCCGCGCAGCGTCTTATCTCTGTTCCCTAACGTCGCCACCCAAGGAGGAACCATGCGCGCGTACGAGCTCCAGGCACCGGGAATCGACTCGCTGGCGATCGCCGAGCGGCCCTCGCCGAAGCCCGGACCGGGACAAGTCCTGGTGCGCATCCGCGCCGCGAGTCTCAACTATCGCGACCTGTTGATCGCTCGTGGTGGATACGGGCGCGGCATGAAACCGCTGCCGCTGGTGCCGCTCTCGGACGGCGCGGGAGAGGTGGTCGAAACGGGCGCAGGAGTGACCCGCCTCCAGGTGGGCGATCGCGTTGCCGGCAACTTCTTCCAGACGTGGGTCGACGGACCGTTCGAAGCGGACAAGGGCGGCTCGGCGCTCGGCGGCGCCATCGACGGCGTGCTCGCCGAGGAAGTGCTGTTCGAACAAGGCGCCGCCGTGAAGTTCCCCGACGCACTGTCCTACGAAGAAGCCGCCACGCTGCCCTGCGCGGCGGTGACGGCATGGGTCGGCCTGGTGGAGCTCGGCAAGCTGGCACAGGGCGAGACGGTGCTGGCGATGGGGACGGGCGGCGTGAGCATCTTCGCGCTGCAGATCGCCAAGGGCATCGGCGCGCGCGTGCTGCTCACGTCGAGCGACGACAAGAAGCTGGCGCGCGGCAAGGCGCTCGGCGCCGACGGCATCATCAACTACAAGACCACTCCCGGGTGGGACGTGCGCGCGCGCGAGCTGACCGGCGGGCGCGGCGTCGACCACATCCTCGAAGTCGGGGGCGCGTCGACGCAGGCTACGTCGCTCGGCGCGCTCCGCGACGGCGGTCATCTCACGCTGGTCGGGCTGCTCGGCGGCGATCGCGCGGACCGCGAGGCCGCGGAGAAGAACGACCGGGGCATCCGCGTCGACTCGGTCTACGTCGGCAGCGCGCGCCACTTCGAGGCCCTGAGCGCCTTCATCGAGCGCACCGGCCTGCGTCCGGTCGTCGACCGGGTGTTTTCGTTCGAACAGGCGAAGGAAGCCTACCGGCACCTCGAGAGCGGCCGACACTTCGGCAAGGTCGTGATCCGGGTGTGAGCGCGGCGGCTCGGCCCGCGGCCCGCACGCCCGCACCCTCGCGGGTGGAGGAGCCGGGAAATCGAGCTACCATCCCCCGGTCACCTTGCAGACGGTCGAGCAGCGAGAACGGCCCGGAGAACCGGAACAGGCCGCGCCGCGGGTTGTCGCGGAAGACGTAGCGCGCGTCGAGCGGGTACGCCGCGCGCTGCGCACGCGGCGCATCGCCGGCTGGGCGCTGCTCTGCGCGCCTGCGCTGGCCTCGGTGATCATCGACTTCGTCCGCCGCGGCCAGCGCATCGAGCAGCTCACCTGGAAGTACCGCGGCATCTACGCGCTCGCCGTGCTCGAGAGCCTGGTCGTGTGGGGCGTCTTGCTGTATGCGGCGTCGCGCAGGCGCGGAGTCATGCGTTGGGTCGCGACGGTGCTGTTCGTCATCGGAGTGACCTGCACGTTCGGCGGCCAGGCGTACTTTTTCGACCAGTACAACGTGTACCTGAACATCGACGTGTCGCGGTTCGCGTCGAACCTGATGGACAGCGTCTTCAACCAGCTGTTCGCCGACATCGGCAACTATCTGCTGGCCAATCTGTTCCCGTTCCTGCTCGCGATCGGGCTGATCGTGGCGGCTCGCTTCGTGATCCGCTCGCGCCGCCGCACGGCGAGCTACGCGGCGGTCCTGGCGCCGCTGCTCGCGGTCGCATCGTTCGCCATCCCGACGCAGCATCGCCAGCTCGAGGCCTGCACGCCCGACGTGCTGTACCTGAACGCGGTCGGCGGTCTGCTCGCGACGCAGCTCGGCTGGACGGACGAGTCGCACCAGCTGAGACCGGCCGAGCGCCACTCGCTGCCGCTGCCGAAGCTCACGCCGCATCCGACGCGGCCCCGCAACGTGCTGTTCGTGCTGCTGGAGAGCGTTCGCGCCGACGCGACGTGCATCGGTTACGACCCGGACTGCCGCCGCACGGAGAGCACGAACAAGCTCCTGCCCGATCGCTTTCCGCTGACAGAGATGCGCTCGATGGACTCGACCACGGCGATCTCGCTGTCGGTGCTGTGGTCGGGGACCGGGCCGGAATCCCCGCGCAAGGTGATGCTCACCTGGCCGCTCATCTTCGACTACGCGAAGGCGGCCGGCTACGACACCGCGTACTGGACCAGCCAGAACCTCATGTTCGGCAACTCGCGGCTGTTCGTGCAGAACCTGGGCGTGAGCCACTTCGTGAGCGCCACGGAGCTCTGGCCCTACTCGAACATGGACATGGGCGCGCCCGAGTGGCTGCTCGCCAACCGCGTCAACAAGGAGATCGGAGAGCTCAAGGAGCCGTGGATGGCGGTGGTGCACTTCTCCAACGCACACTTCCCGTACTTCGTCTCGGATCGCTACGGTCGCCCCTTCAAGCCGTATTCCACGAGCAAGGCGAAAGACGACAAGGTCGCCTTCTGGAATCACTACCAGAACTCCGTCTGGCAACAGGACCTGCACGTGGCGGCGATCATCAAGCATCTGCTCTCGACGCCCGAAGGCAAGCGCACCGTCATCGTCTACACCAGCGACCACGCCGAGGCTTTCCGCGAGCACGGCCAGACGGGGCACACCTTCAGCGTGCTGGAAGAGGAAACGCACGTCCCCGCGTGGATCTACGCGCCACCCGGAACGCTGAGCGCAGAGGAGGAGAAGAACCTCCGCGCCAAGAAGGACACCTACAACTTCCACGTGGACATCGCGCCGACCATTCTGGATCTGCTGGGCGTGTGGCACGATCCGGCCATCGGTCGCTACAAGGAGCGGATGCATGGCCACAGCCTGCTCGGTCCGACCGTGACCGACCAACCACTGGCCCTGACGAATTGCGGCGGCGTGTGGAGCTGCGCGTACGAGAACTGGGGCTACGAGCAGGGGCCGATCAAGATCGAAGCCCGCGCCTGGGACAGGAGCTGGCACTGCTACGACGACCTGGACGACCCGCACGAAAAGCACCCGATCGTGCCGTTCACGGCGACCTGCAACAGCCTGATCTCCGACGCGATGCATACGTTCGGGCGGCTGCCCGGGCGCCCCAGGCACTGACGGTTAGTCGCCGCCGAGGAAGGTCTCGGTGTCGCCGCGCCTGGGCGTGCCGCCGGGCGCTTCCGCGCCCAGCAACTTGAATCCCTCGTAATCGGGTCGCGTGCGATCGGTGATCAGGCCGAGCTTCTTCAGGTTGGGCAGCACCGTGTGATTGAACATGTGGTAGCGCGCGTCCTCGAAGCCGGGGCTGCCGAGGATGGCCTGCGCCGTGTTCTCGGGATCCAGACCGAACTTCGGCGCGACGTAGCCGATCATGCCCATGGCAAGGCCGTTGGCGACGACCTCGAGGCACATCCAGGTCCAGTCCTCGAGCTCCGCGCGCTCCTCGGCCGTCATGCGCGGAAGTTCTTCTTTCAGCGCCAGCACGCCGAAGGCCGCGTGGCGCGCCTCGTCGCGGGCAACGTAGCGCATCACCTGCTTGATCAACGGATTGTACGTCCGCTGCCCGATGTCCGTGATGATGGCCATCGCCACCCCCTCGAACAGCACCTGCATGCCGATGGCCTTCTTGTACCACTTGTCCGCGGCGAGCATCTGGTCGAGCAGGTACTTGATGTTGGGATCGATGGGGTGGACCTTGCCGAATTTGCGCGACAGGGTCTTGGCGAATACCTCGACGTGGCGGCACTCGTCGACGACCTGCTGGCCCGCAAAGAGCTTTGCGTCCATGTCGGAGACGCAGTTGACGAGCTGCGCGCAGAGCTGCAGCGCTGCCTGTTCGCCGTGCAACAGCTGCGAGAGCCCGTGGTTGAGCTCCTCGCACACGGCACGCATGCGCGTCGCGTCGTCGGCGCCCTGGAACTGGAGAATCGTCGCGAGCGCAGAGCGGTCCGCGGGCATCAGCCACTCGCCCTCGAGCGGCACCTCCACGCTCCAGTCGATGTCCGTCTCGGCGTTCCACTGCGCGGTCTTGCCGCGTTCGTACAGGGCGCGGAGCGTCTCCACCTCCTTCACGTAGTCCCACTCCCAGTGGACGGTGAGCTCGGTCTCGACGTTCGAGCTTGTCGCGCAGCGCGGCGATCTCCTGCTCGTCGAACCAGATGCGGTCGTAGCCGCCGAGGGTCTTGCGCTTGTCGGTGAGAAAACGCTCCGTCATCGCAGGCGATGATAGCCCATCGCCGCCGGTAGAGCAGCTCGGCTAGAGCGCGCGCGAAAGCGCGTCGAACAGCCGCTGTACATCGGCGTCGGTGTTGTAGAGGTGCGGTGTTACGCGCACCGAGTCGCCGCGGACGCTGACGTACACCTGCTCGCGGGCGAGCACTTCCGGCAGCTCGCGGGGCACGCCCG
The DNA here is from genome assembly GCA_963826085.1 of uncultured delta proteobacterium. Lineage (GTDB taxonomy): Bacteria > Myxococcota_A > Polyangia > Polyangiales > Polyangiaceae > CAWDXG01. The sequence goes on from CAWGVN010000001.1 coordinate 3,769,569, forward strand.
CCGGGAACTGGAGGCCGAGGTAGTGCCCGGCGCGCTCGCCGGGGGGCAGCGAGCCCAGGCCGAGGTCCGCTGCCCGCTCCGCGATGACCGCGGTGCGCGCTGCCAGCGTCTCCGCGATCGCCTCCACGCCCCAGGCAAGGATCTGCCGCAGCGCGGTGACGGCCATCGGCATGAGCACGAAGTTGGAGCGTTCGCCTACGTCGTAGCGGCGCGCTCCCGGCTGGAACTCGTCCTGGTAGCGGACCAGCCCCGCGAAATCCTCCGAGCCGGCGCGCGCGATCCAGCCGTGCTCCAGCGGCTCGCCGCTCTGCCGCTCCGGCGCGGCGTAGAGGAAGCCCAGCGAATACGGGCCGAGCAGCCACTTGTACGCGGCCGAGATCAGGAAATCCGGGCGGACGCGCTTCACGTCCAGCGGCAGCGCGCCGAGTGACTGGGTCACGTCGAGCACCAGCGCCGCGCGCGCGTCCCTGCATCGCGCGCCGATGCGCTCGAGATCGAGCAGCGCGCCGTCGGTCCAGCGGCAGTGCGGCAGTGCCGCCACTGCCGTGCGCTCGTCGACGGAGGCGAGCACCGCGTCCGTGAAGCTGCCCGAAGCGGGGCGGTCCACCGTGACCAGCTCTGCGCCGCGCTGACGGGCAAGCTCGCGCCAGGCATACACGTGAGACGGGAACTGATCGGCCAGCACCACGATGCGCTGTCCCCGCTCGACGCGCACGTTGCGCGCCGCGAGCGCGACGCCATAGCTGACCGCGGGTATCAGCGCCACGTCGTCGGGTGACGCGCCGACGATCTCCGCGAACAGCGCGCGCGCCTGTTCCGACTCGGCGAAAAAGTCCGCTGGCGTGATCTTCCACGGTGTTGCTTTGCCCTCCACGCCCTGGCGCCCGGCTTCGGTGACAGCGCGCATCAGCGGCGCCATGTACGCGCAGTTCAGATAGGCGACGTCGTCGGGGAGATCGAAAAGGCGGCGCTGGCTGGGAATCATACGGGTTCGCGTGGGAGCTCTTGCCGGGGCTCCAGTCTGTGCCATAGCCTGCTCGAACCTCTGGCACCAGGGAGCCAGCCCTGCGAGTCGAGGAGAGGAGGCAGAGACGTGAACATTGCGATCATCGGAGCAGGAAGCGTTGGTGGCAATCTGGGGGCGCGGCTCTCGAAGGCCGGCTACCCCGTGTGCTTCGGGGTGAAAGAGGGGAAGGACACTTCCGAGCTGCTCTCGCGATGCGCCAGCAATGCGCGTGCGGCTAGCCTGGAGGAAGCTGCGAAGTCCGCGGCGACTAGTCGCGATCGCGGCGGACGAGCCAGCAGCCGAGGAGCGCCAGGAGCGCAAATGCCGGAGCGTTGCTCGAGCCCGAGCCGGCGCTGCGGCAGCCGCAGCCGCCGCTCTTGTTCGAGCTCGCCGGCGCGCCGTTCGCGCCGCCCGAGCTGCTGCCTCCAGTGCCCGAGCCGCCGGTACCGGTGGCGCCGCTGCCTCCGGTCCCGCTGCCCCCGGCGCCGCTTCCTCCCGCGCCGCTTCCTCCCGCGCCGCCGCTGCCCCCCGTGCCGACGCCCTGCCCGTCGAGCGTCACCACACCGTAGCCGGGCACGTTGACCGAGAGCTTGCCGCCGGTCGCGTCGAGCGTGGAGGTCTGCCAGAGCTTGCCGTCGCTGGACGTGACGACGTCGAAGCTCGACAGCCCGGACGGAGACGCGGGCACGTCGATGCTCACCGTCGCGTCCTGCGCCGAAGCGTTCAAGAGCTCGATGACGAGCGTGCCGGCGGCATCCTGCACGTAGGCGCTGGCCTGGAGCGTGGTCGATCCCGTGACCGTCGTGTCGACGCGCACGGCGCCGGGGCGGATGAAGCGGAAGAAATGCTTGGCCGCGACGTACTTCGGGCTCTGGTCCTTCAGCGTGGCGTCGGTGAGCGTCTCGGCGCCTACGGCGTTGCCGTCGCTCATCTGCCAGTACGCCCAGGCGCTCTCCTGGCCGGCGGTGAGCGCCTGCTCGATCTTGAGCGCGATGCTCCATGCGCCCTTGCCCGGGAAGCCGCTCGCCGGCGAGAGCCAGTCCGGCTGCTCGCCGCTCGTTTCGGTCATCCAGCTCTTCTTGCCGTAGCTCGTAAAGCCCTTGACGCTCGCCGGCAGGCCTGCGGCGGGGCTCGAGCTCCAGCCGTTCGCCCACCAGTCCCATTGCTGGGGCGTCGCGCCGGCGGCATTGACGCCGTCGGCGGCGTAGCCGTGGATGCAGAAGAAATCGAGCGCCTTGTCGGCGTCCGGATCGGCGGCGATGTTCTGCAGGTACTGCAGGTTCTTGTGGGTGGTGTTGTTGCCGCCGCCGTACTGCCACATGCCGTAGCCGTCCCCGCCGAGCAGATCTTCCGGTCCCATGATGCGGATGGGCTTCAGGTCCGGGTACTTGTCCAGCTCGGCGCGCGCGGCCTTCAGCGCCTTGATGTAGGCGTCCGAGTGCGGGTAGCTGCACGAGTTGTAGAAGGTCTCGAAGTTGAGCTCGTTCTGGATGCTGATGGCGTAGAGCTGGACGCCGTACTTCTGCTGGAAGCCGCGCAGATAGGCAGCGAGCCCGCGCGCGAACTGCGTGAGCGCGCTGGTGGGGCCGGTGCCGCCAAGCGACGAGTCGTCGAACTCCGCGCGCGGGGTGCCGGAGGTGTCGAGCACGCCGCCGGAGAAGTTGCCGCCCCAGATGAAGGGCCAGGCCGTGCCGTTCTTCGGCAGCGGATCGCTCTGGCCGCTGATGGTGTTGCCGCTGGACAGCTTGAGCCAGGGAGCGGGCGACCACATGGACGCGAAGAGCTTGAAGTCGCCGAGCTGGGCTTTCTTGCTCTTTCCGATCTGTGCCAGCAGGCCCGCAGTCTTGGGGCCGTCGTCGTCGTAGTTGAAGTACTGGACGTTCTTGTCGATGTCCGGACCCATCACGGCGATCTGCGCCTTCTGCCCGCCGAAGCTCGCCGTGTAGTCCGACGCGCTGGTGTACGTGCGCACGTTGTTGGCGTCGGGCCCCGGCAGGTCCATCGGCGCCGCCTGGCCGAACCAGGGCGAGTTGTAGTGCAGGTCGGAGTACGGCGCCTTGAAGTGCGGCACGATGTCCATGCGCAGCATCGAGCACTGCATGTCGTCGAAGTACAGCTGTTGGAACCACGCTTGCTGTCCCTCGGTGCCCGAAAGACACGTGCCGAACCCGTCGATGGTCTGCTCGCGACCCGCTTGTGAAGAGTCGATGCTGACGCTCTGCGCGAATGCGGGTGCCGCGGTGCAGAGCGCCGCCGTTGCCAGCAGCGCCGCCCATCCCTTGTGTCTGTCCATGAACCGTATGAAACCGGTGCGGGACGCCGGCGTAAAGGCCGGTCATGGCGGCGCCCGATTCTGCTCTCCCAGGATCAGGACCGCCCCGGTGGCGAAGCCGCCGATGAAGCCGAGCGCGCCCGCCACGGCGGAAGGCAGGGGCATGGTGCGGCGCTGCCGTTCGTACGTGACCACATCCACGCATTCCGCGATTGGCGGTGCGTCGCGCGCGCCGCACACGAGTCGCTTCGAAACCGTCGTATCCGGGCAGCGAGCCAGACAGCGAGCGTAGACCTCGGCCTTCTGGTGCCGGTACGGCGCGCAGGCCTGGTAGCACTGCCGGGCTTCGCCTCGATCGAGCGCCAGCCGATAGCTGGTGATGTGGCGAACGTTGACGACGCGCGCTGTGCAACCGGCACACAACACCGCCACCGGCACGAGCCCGAGCAGGGCGTTCATGCCGCAAGGCACTGCAACCTGCGTGCCGCGTTTCGAACGAGCATTGCGAACGCGCCGCGGAATCGCGCGTTCACGGGGTGATGCGATTCCGATACGGGTTCACCGTGCTACGCCGCCGGCTTTGCCGACCCTGGTAGTATCGTCGTTCGTGGGCACGTCTCTTGCGGTCTTCGCGGCGGTCGTTGCCGTCGTGGCCATGCTCTCGTTCGCGGGGGAGCGTCCGGCCAGATCCTACGCGATGTCCGAAGCCTTCGCTGACGCAGCGCGCCGGTTGAAGCTCGACCTGGCTCCCTCGCGCACGTCGGCCCTGGGCAGGATACGAGGTATCGAGGTCCGCGCGGAGCTGGTGCAGGGCCCCGAACAGGGGCGTCTCGCCATGCGATGCATCGCGCCGTTGTCACCCGCATTGGGGCTCGGGTTGGCCGCGCGCACGGCTGATGACCGGGACACTGGACGACCCAACGTCCCGTCCGTCCTGGAGGTCGTCGCACCCGCGGAGCTCACGGCGCTCGCGCTGCACCCGGACCTGGCCGAGCTGCTGCTGGCCGGACGCGTGGGCGACGTGCTGTGCAAGATGGCGGAGTTCGGTTTCGAACCGCGCTTGCGCGATGCCGTGGCCGAAGCGTGGGTCGCCCAGCCTGCGGACGCCAAGCGCTTGTACGTCGCGATGACCGCGACGGCCGAACTGGCGTGGTTGGCTGTGGAGGAGCGCAAGAAGCTGCCCGTCGCAGAGCGCATCCGCGCGCTCGAGGCTGCTCTGGTAGGTGCTACGGATGACCTCGGGCTGCCGGTCGAATCCGCGGCCGGCGCGTTCGACATCCGGTTGGAGCACGGCTCGGTCCGCGTGCACCTGGAGCGGAATGGTACGCAGGCCGTCACGGTGCTCGACCTGGTGCTCGACCGCCCATTTTCGTCCCGAACAGATGACGGCGGGCTGGAAGGCCTGCGTGCGAGTGCCGGCGTGGAGTCGGCGCGCATCACCGACGCCGGCAGCGTCGTGGTCGAGGTCGGACACGTCGCAACCGACGCCGGCGAGCTCCGCCCCCTGGTCGGTGCGCTCGATAAGCTGGCATCCGGTCGCGCCCACGACCGCAGCCCCTACCGCTAACGCGGGCTCGCGCCTGGCGCGCGAGTCGGCTAGGTTCCCGCCGCCTATGAAACACCTCTGGATGCTCGCCCTTGTCGCTCTTCTGGCTGGCTGCGTCGTCGAAACGGCTCCCGCTCCCGCTCCGCCTCCAGCCAAGCCCGCTCCCGCCCGCGCGACCGCGGCCAAGCCCGCCGCGAAGAAGCGCGCCGGCAATCCGTTCCGCTGGCTCGGCAAGGTGCACGGCAAGCGCGCGATGCAGTGGGTGCACAAGCAGGATGCGCGCACCGCGGGCCGCTATGCCAAGAACGGCGCGTTCGCCAAGCTCGAAAGTAGCATCCTCGAAGTCTACGACTCGGATGCGCGCATCCCCTACGTGAACCACCGCGGGAAGTTCCTGTACAACTTCTGGCGCGACAAGCAGCACCCGCGCGGGCTGTGGCGCCGCACGACGCTGGCCGAGTACAAGAAGCCCCAACCCAAATGGGACGTCTTGCTGGACGTGGATGCGCTGGACAAGAAGGAAGGCAAGCGCTGGGTCTTCAAGGGGGCCGAGTGCATGAAGCCGAAGTTCGACGACTGTCTCGTCTCGCTGTCCCCCGATGGAGGCGACGCGCACGCGGTGCGCGAGTTCGACGTGCCGAGCAGGTCCTTCGTCAAGAAAGGGTTCAAGCTGCCGCCGGCCAAGACGAACGTGGGGTGGATCGACCAGAACCACGTCTACGTGGCCACGAACTTCGGCAAGGGGTCGATGACGACCTCCAGCTACCCGCGCATCGTCAAGGAGTGGACGCGCGGGACGCCGCTCGCCAAGGCGAAGACGATCTTCGAGGGCAAGCGGACGGACGTGGGCGTGGGCGCGAGCCACGACCGGACGCCGGGCTTCGAGCGCGACTTCGTCGTGGTGGCGAAGGACTACTACCACAGCGAGCTGTACCAGCGGGTTGGCGACAAGCTGGTCCGCGTCCAGGTGCCGCTCGACTCGGACACCGACGCGCACCGCGAGTGGCTCATCGTCAGGACGCGCTCGCCGTGGAAGGTCGGGTCCACGACCTATCCGGCCGGAGCGCTTCTCGCCGCGCCGTTCAAGAAGTTCATGGCCGGCGACCACACGATGGAGGTGCTCTTCCGTCCCGACGAGCACACCGCCCTGGATTCGTACAGCTGGACGCGACACCACCTGATCATCGACGTGCTCGACGACGTGAAGAGCCGGCTGGAGGTGCTCACCTTCGCGAACGGCAAGTGGGACCACAAGGCGCTCGAGGGCTCGCCGGGGCTCAGCACGGTGTCCATCGCGAACACCGATCCGGACGACAACGACGAGTACTGGCTCGACGTGACCGGCTTCTTGACGCCGTCGTCGCTGCTGCGCGGCGTGGTCGACCGGGGCAAGCCGGAGGTCATCAAGCAGGAGCCGGCGTTCTTCGACGCATCGCCGTTCGTCGCCACCCAGCACTTTGCGACTTCGAAGGACGGGACGAAGATCCCGTACTTCGAGATCGCTTCGAAGAAGCTGGCCTACAACGGCAAGAACCCGACGCTGCTGTACGGCTACGGTGGCTTCGAAGTGTCGCTCCTGCCTTACTACAGCGGCACCGTGGGGCGCGCCTGGCTCGAGCGGGGCGGCGTCTACGTCGTGGCGAACATCCGCGGCGGAGGCGAATACGGGCCCCGCTGGCATGACGCGGCGCTCAAGCAGAACCGCCCGCGCGCCTACGAGGATTTCGCCGCTGTCGCGCAGGATCTGTTCAAGCGAAACGTCACCTCGGCCGAGCACCTGGGCGCGGAAGGCGCGAGCAACGGCGGCCTGCTGGTCGCCAACATGCTCACCGGCTATCCCCAGCTGTTCGGAGCCATCTCCTGCGAGGTGCCGCTGCTCGACATGCGCCACTACACCCACCTGTCCGCCGGCGCGTCGTGGATCGCGGAGTACGGCAACCCGGACAAGCCGGGTCAGTGGAAGTGGATCAAGAAGTTTTCGCCCTACCAGAACCTGGACAAGAACATCCAGTACCCGCCCGTGCTGTTCTATACGTCGACCAGCGACGACCGGGTTGGCCCGGTCCAGGCGCGCAGGATGAGCGCGAAGATGCTCGGGATGGGCGACAAGCAGGTGTGGTTCTACGAGAACACCGAAGGCGGGCACAGCGCCGGCGCCGACCACAAGGAAGAGGCGTTCATGCACGCGCTCGCCTTCACGTTCCTCTGGGATCACGTGAAGTAGCTGCCGGCTCCCGTGCGCGGTCTTTGGCCTACGCGCGGTCTGCCGTCACGTCCGCGAAGCAGAATCCGTCGCGGGTGAGTACTTCGCCCACGCGGATGTCGATCGCCCGGCTGAACATCGGCCCGGCGAAGCAGAAGCTGTGGAACTCGCCGCGCTCGCCGCACGGGTCGACTCCGTCCGGCAGCTCCGAGAGCAGCTCGCTGTTGTACTCGCGGCCCACGTAGCGCTCGGGAAGCTGCTTCGGATCCACGCAGGTCAGAACGGCGCGGAGGCCCGCGTCGATCATCCTGCGCGCCAGAGCCGGCGTGTCCTCCGGCGTGCCCCACAGCGGAAACAGCGGCTCGATGCCCGTGCTGGAGAGCTGGCGGATGCGATAGTCCCGCACGTCATCGAGAAACAGATCGCCGAAGGCGGCGTGCGTGACGCCCTCGTCCTGTGCGCGCTCGATGGCCGCGGACATGCGCGCTTCGTACACCTCGTTCGGGCACGGCCAGGGCAGGAGCACCGGCCAGAGCGGCAAGCCCGTCGCCGCAGCCTGCGCCTCCAGCAACTCGCGGCGGACGGCGTGCATCGCTACGCGGTCGGCCGCCTCGTTGAGCGTGGTGAGCAGCCCCACGATCTCGATGTCGTCCTGGGCGCGCAGCACGTGAAGCGCCCAGGCGCTGTCCTTGCCCGAGCTCCAGGAGAGCAGCACACGGCGTGTCATCGCCGCCGAGCAGAACAGAATCGCGGTTCCGGCGCCAGCGCGGCGTCCCGGCGTGGCTCAGCAGCCCGGCTTGCACTCGCAGCAGGGCATGTCGCAGTCCTCCGGGATGGCCCCGCTGCTGTTGTTCGGGTCGTAGTCCTCGAAGTCGCAGTCGTACGAGACCTGCCCGTTGCAGGACGCCGGCAGCGGATTGCACGTCAAGCCGGAGCAGTAGCCCGACCCGTTGCACGCGGGGCTGGCGCAGCACTGGCGCGTGCCGCAGTCGCCGGCGGTGCACGGACAGCACTCGACCTCCGGCGGCTTGCCGGTGCCGAAGTTGTTGTTCTTCACCTTGCCGAAGTCGCCCTTCGGGCAGAGCGCGGCGTCGCCCGTACCCGTCGGGCACACGCAACCCGGATCGGGGTTCGAGCACGTGCCCCAGCACTGCGGGCTGATCAAGCAGACGATGTCATTGCAGCCCTTGAAGCCGTTGCAGTTGTGGTCGAGCGTGTCGGTGCACACTTCCTTCGTCGGCTTGATCTCGCCGGTGCAGGTCGTCGGCCACTTGCCGCCGGTGCAGGTCTGCGTTCCCGCTTTGCACGTTCCGACATTCACCGTGCCGGCCGGACCGTCGTAGCAGGGGCGCGTCTGGCCGTTGGTGCAGTTGCCGCCGCACCCCGGATCCTGCGCGCATGCCGGGTCCTGGCAGTCGGTCAGAGCGTTGCAGTCCTCGTCGGCGCCGCTGGCACATGTCTCGGTCTTGGGAGTGACGGCGCCCGTGCACGGGCCATACGTCATGAACTCGCCGCTGCCCTGGCACGTCTGCGTGCCGTCCTTGCACATGCCGACGTGCCGCGTCGCGGGATTGACGGTACCCGGATAACACTTGCGCGTGTCGCCGTTCTTGCAGGCGCAGCCTTCCCAATCGGGCGACCCCGAGTCGCATCGCGGCGGAGCGCCGGTGCCGCCGCCGGCTCCGCCCGACGCGCCCCCCGTGCCGCTGCTGCCCGCGGCGCCTCCGCTCGAGTGGCCGCCGCCACCGTCCACGGCGCCGGTGCCGCCCGAGGCGGATGAACCGCCGCTGCCGTTGCGATGGGTCGTATTGGTTCCGTCTGCGGCCGAGCAGGCGATGGTACCTGCCAGCGCGCTTCCGATGAAGGCAAGCCAGAACAAGGAGCGCATGACGGATCCAGATTCGCCAGAGGCAGCGCCCGGGTCAAGGGCCGGCTGCGATGACGCTGCGCAGCATCTCTTCTCCGGTGTCCGGCCAGAGCGAAGTTCCTGACGGAATCAAGGATGCCCGGGCCTAGAATCCGAGCGCGTACGCTGCTTCCGGCGCCAGGATGAAGCCGCTCGCGGGGAACATGATGCGACCCTGCAGCTCGATCACCAGTCCGCCGCTGTCGTTCACCGGCAGGAAACCGCCGAGCCCGAGGCCGGCGTAGCCAAGTCCCGAGCGCTTCCAGGCCACGGCACTCTGGATCGGTGGATTGGTCTGCACCGGCTTCTTCGCCGCGTCCTCGACGATGATCACGCGATGGCTCGAATCGGATTCGGCCGTTCCTCCCTCGGCGAGCGCGTAGAGCGAGAATCCCTGGGTCGCGTAGGCATGGTCCGCGAACCAGTACTCGGCGCGGACCGCCGCGAGGAACGGCTGCGAGCTCTTGCCTCCCTGGATTTTCGGCGAGCCGCCGTGCAGCGTGAATCCGAGCCGCCCGCCGATAGCGGCGGGGCCGAGCACGTAGTCGAGGCCCACCATGACGCGCGTCGCGGAAAGAGCGAGGCCGGTGTTGATCTTGTCGTGCTCTCCCATCACGGGGTAGCCCAGGTATTGCTTGCCGTCGTCGCGGAAGCAGTAGAAGGCGTTCTTCTCGCCGGCCGGCGAGCAGAACGTCCTTGCCGCCCAGCACTGCCAAGTCCTGCGTGATGCCCAGGCTGGCCCAGATGCGTCGGGGCTTTCCAGCGGGATGTTCCTCGGCGGGGGTCTCGCTCTTCGGCTTTTCGCTTTCGTCTTCCGACGGCGCGGGTGCCAGGACGACCTTCTCGGCCTCCTCGCACTTTTCGGGCGGGTCCTCGCCGGGTAATGCGGGCGGCTTGCCTTTCAGCGACTGGACAAAGGCGACGGCGTGCGGGTTCTTCTTCGAGCCGCTGTGGGCGACGGGCTTGCCGTTCTTTTCGACCTGCACGTAGAACTCGACGATCGCTTCCTTCTGCACGCCTTCGCACGGGATCACCGCGCCGAAGCCTCCGTGCGTGGGCTCCATCGTCCGGCGGCTCCACTCCTGCTGGCTCGCCGGGTGGAAGTACAGGACGACCGAGGCGGTCTTCGGCTTGTGGTGGACCTTGACGAAGATCGGGACCGGCGTGTCGACCGACTGTTCCTTGATGGAGTGCAGCTTGATCCACGTCGCGGCGTGGGCATTCGCCGTGATGAGCAGGGTGCAGACCAACGCCGGAATGGACAACCGCGGAAGCGCCACGGCGCGCAGGTTAACATCGGCGCGTCCCGCTGCGGGGCTTCCGAAAATTCCGGAGTCGCGGTACTTCCGTGCTGGAAAGGCGACCCGCGCGCCCTCATGGCTTGGGTTCAGCGATGCCCGGAAAGCCAGCGGCAATAGTCTACGGCCTGCCGGGTTCGCTCGCGCAGCGCCTGCTCGTCGGCAGGGGTCTGGTAGCACCGCGCGCGCTTCAGCGTCTCGGCAGCGGCGCGCTCCGCAGCGTCGCACTGTCCGCTTCGGGCGAGCTCGGCACACAGCGAGCTCTCGCAGTACGAGCTTTCGCGATCCAGGGCCGCGCATGCCCGGAACAGCGTTACGGCGTCCGGCCGCCCAGAGCGCAGGAACCCGAGCTCACCCAGTGTCCAGGCGTTGCCGCCGTCGAGGGCCGCCGTCCACACGAGTGCTCCTTCGTCTCTCGAGGAGTTCGCGCGCACGGAGGCGGCGACGACGTACGGCGCCGGCATCAAGAAGAGCGGCAGGCACACGACGACAGCGGAAGCCCCACGGCTCCGCGCACGGGACGGGGGCGGAGGTCGGGGGTAGTCGGGAACCACACCGGCCGCCGTCAGCCGGTCGTACAGGTGTGGGTGGACGCGGCGGCGTGAGGCGAGCACTGCCGGGACCAGATTGAGGCGATACAGGCGCTCCAGCGCGGTCGCGTAGCGACCGGGTTCGACCTGGTGTGTGTGGGCCACATCGTCGGCGCGTTCTTCCATGCGGCGGGCGAGGCGCCGCAGCAAGATCAGCGAAACCAGGAACACGACCTCGGCGCCGACCAGACCCCAGATCCCGATCGTGCCGACGAGCGGCCGCGCCGCAGCGAGCGGCAACATCAGCAACGGCGCGCTCATCCGGAGCAGCGACACGTGCCACTTCTCCGCGACGTGTCCGAGCTCGTGGGCAGCTATGGCGGCCAGCTCCTCCTCTTCGAGGTTGTCGACGGCTGGCCGGGTGAACGCGAGCACCCGTGACAACGGAAATGCCAGCGCGTTGGCCGCGGCCAGCGGGATCTCGACGGTGCTGCGGGCGCGCACGCCGACGCGCTCCTCGGCGAGCCTGACCGCGGCGGCTAGCTTTTCCCCGGCCGGCACGACGAACCCGAACCAGCGCGCGACCACGAGCTGTCGGCCCCACATCACCGCTACGATCAACGCAAAGGCGACGCCGAGCGTTACCCATGCCCGCAGGTTGAAGCGCGGCGGCAGGACCAGGAACGTCACCAGCAACACGAGCAGATGCGGATAGAGGATGAGCAGGCGGGCCACCGCCATCCTGGGGCTGCTGGACGGCCAGCGCAGCGGCTCCGTCAATCGGCGCGTCATGGCTCTCTGGACGATCAGCACCATGACGAGAGCGGCGACCGATGAGCACAGCCCTACGGTTCCCGAGGAGACGCGGGACAGCGGTCCCACGGTCAGCCACGCCAAGAGACCCACCAGCGTCGGCACGAGGACCGTCGCGGCCGCCAGAGTAACGCGCAACGGGTAGACGAGGCGCGCACGCTCGGTCCACGGCAGCTCCCGCGCCTGCTGTGAATCCAGCGCCAACGCCGGCCCTCCTCCGATGCGTGCCGCGATCCAGGGGCAGAGCGCCCCCAGCATTGCGCCCGATGCGCACGCCAAGATCAGCGGCCCGAAGGCCACGTAGCCTGGGAACAGAGCGCGGGCGGCGGCGACCGGGTCCATGCTGGACGGAAGGATAACCGCGCCGGGTCCAGCGATCCCGCCCGGCCTTCTCTTGCGAGCCATGAAGCATTGAACCTGCGACGAGGGAGCCACGCCGTTGAACGGCTCGACGGCACAACCTGGCACGCACCACGACACGAGCGACTCGCTTGCCCACGGGCAAGAGGCCACCCGATGACCCGACTCCAGCTGATTGCTGCTCCAAGGGGCGTCATGGCACGCGCCTTGCTGTAACGCGACCCGGCCCCGTCGCGCGTCGCGTCGAAAGCGCTTCCCGGAGGAATCATGAAGGTCGCTCGTCTTGTTGCTGCCTTGGCTTGCACTCTATCGTTGTGCTGCGGCCTCGCCGCTTGCTCGTCAGCCTCGACCTCTAGCGCTGGCGTCGGACCCATCGCCACCGGCAGCGGCGGCAGCGGCGGCAGCGGCAGCGGCGGCGGCGCCTTCGCCAGCGGCGGCAGCGGCACCGGCGGGGGCGGCGGCGGCGGCGCCATGGGGGCGCCGGGTGACGCGAACGGTCGAACGATTCAGGAGGCCGACATCTACAAGCTCGTCGGCAACACGCTCTACATCCTGAACGCGACAAAGCATGACCTGGAAATCGTCAACGTCACCGACCTCACGAGCCCCAAGCTCCTCGCGACCGTCCCGACCGACCAGAGCCCACGGCAGATCTACGTGGACGGCAAGACCGCCTACGTCCTCACCAGCAACGTCCAGGACGTCGACTGCGGCGGCTACCAGGGGACGTGCGGCTGGAGCGCTCCGGGGGGCGCGGTCACGCAGGTCAACGTCATCAACGTCTCCAACCCCGCCTCCCCGAAGGTCGTCAGCACGCAGAAGCTCCCGGGCGATCTCCAGGACAGCCGCATCGTGGGGCACATCCTCTACGTGACCGGGATCGACGCGACCGGCGCGAGCACGCTGGTCGCGAGCTACGACGTCAGCAATCCAGAGTCGTTCACCAAGGAGGCGGAGGTCGACTTCCCGTTCGGCGATTGGGACATCGGGGTCTTCCTGAACGTCACCGCGACGCGGATCGTGGTCGCGCAGACGGGCGACACCTGTGACCTGGTCCACGACCAGGGAAGCTGTACGGACGAGCCAGTCACCCAGTTCGTCCCGATCGACATCACCGATCCCAGCGGCAAGCTCACCCAGGGCACGCCTTTCCTCGGAAACGGGGTGCTGTGGGATCGCTGGGCCATGGACTTCAACCCCACGACCGGGATCTTCCGCGCCGTGATGTCGAGCGATTGGAACGGCAACTCCGGCGGCGGCGAGCTCGCGGTCTGGTCGGCGCCCACCACGACCAGCGCACCCACGAAGCTGGGTACCCTGACCTTTACCGCGGGCGATCACGTCACCTCGACCGCGTTCGCCGGCTCGCGGGTCTACGTCTCGTCCAACACCTCCGGCACCGGCTGCCCGGATCCCGTGGTCGTCCTCGACACCACGAACCCCGAAAAGCCCGTCAAGCTCGGCTCCGTCCGCATACCGGGCGTGAACGACCTGCTCTATCCCCACGGCAACCAGCTCATCAGCCTCGGTCACGCCGAGCCGGGTGACACCAACGCCTGCGGACAAGGACAGGGCTACGTCTCCTTCCAGGGCAGCGGGCAGCTCGCCGTCTCCCTCTTCGACGTGAGCGATCCGAGCAAGCCGACGCTCCTATCGCAGGTCACCTTCGGTGCGACGAACAGCACAATAGCGGCCAACCGCAACGACCTCAGGAAGGCCTTTCTGGTCGTGGACTCGATGGGGCTCATCATCGTCCCCTTCCAGAACGTGAACCCCACGGCAACCCAGGATCAGAGCGACGTCCAGCTCGTCGACCTGGGCGCCTCGCAGCTCACCTTGCGCGGGATGGCGCCGCACCAGGGGCTCGTCAAGCGTGCGTTCCCGGTCCAGGACGACCTCGTCGCCTTCTCGGACCAGACCCTGCAGGTCCTCGACATCAGCGACCGCGACAAGCCCGCCACGGCGGCGCAGCTCACCTGGTAGCTCATCGAGAGCGTGCCGCGGCACGAGAGAATCTCCGCTGCACCGCGGCGGCACCTGTAGCTGGCGCGGGCGAAGGATCTCGCGGTGGGCCATGAAGGACTTGAACCTTCAGCCAACGGATTAAGAGTCCCGGTGCTGTCCCCACGGCAAATAGTTGGAATTGCGGGTGAATTCGGCCGGATCCGGCGGGGTGGCGAGGGGACAGGAGTGGACACGAGGGGACAGGAGGGGACAGCGACGAAGACCCCGCGTTCGACCACCCCGCCCAGGGTGACTAGGATCGGAACCATGGAACCTGCCGCTCCACGCCAGGGTCCGCGGTCTTCGGGCCGGGGTGGCAGGAACCATCTGGTATAGAGGTGCCGTGTTGACGCCCGAGGACATTGGCCGGGCCATCGCCGCCGCGCGGGCGGCATGGAAGCTGGAGGTCGGCGAGCTCGCGCTGCGGTCTGGCCTTTCGCCCGATGCTGTGGCTGGCGCCGAGGCGGGGGAAGCAGCAGTGGCGGACCTGTCTGCGCTCGCCAGCGCCCTGGGCGGCAACCTCGATGACCTCGTGTCCGGCGTGGCCTTCTGGGAGGCACCGTCCGTCGCGTTCAGGAATGCGCCGGCCGACGTGGAGATCCCCGCCGTCCGTAGTGCTCTGCTCAAGCTCTCTTCCGCTGCGCGCGACCTCACGCACTTGAGGCACCTCTTGTCGATCGGGGCGTCGGCGCACAGGTTCGACCCCGTTTCTATCGACGTGAACCCCGCGAAGCAGGCCGAGGTGCTTGCGGAGCAGGTACGTCACGCGCTGGACAACCCTTCAGCGCCAATCACGTCCGTCCGGGAATGCATGCGCCGGCTGGGAGTCGGGACGTTCCTCGCGCGCTTCGGAACCGAATCCGTTGACGGGATGAGCTGGCGGGACAGTGACGGCAACGCATTTGCCGCCGCGAATGTGGAAGCACGCGAAGGTGGTCTGACGGCGATCCGGATGACCCTGGCGCACGAGCTCTGCCATCTACTCTTCGACGGAACGAAGGGTCGATCGCTCGGTGTAGTCGACAAGCGGAGTGATCGCGCTGACGCCATCGAGCAGCGGGCCAACGCCTTCGCTGCACACTTCCTGGCGCCGCGCAGCGCAGTGACGAGGTTCCTGGCCGACCGGGGCGTGCAGCAGAGGCAGGTGCCTCGTGCCCAGCATGTTCTCGCGCTCTCCGAGCACTTCCTGATGGGGGTCGAGGCGACGGCCTGGCATCTGGTCACCTGTGGTTACTGGGATCGCGACGAGGTGGCGAGGCATCGTCATTTGAAGACGCGGCTTGCGGAAGGGGAAGACAACGCCGAGCTCAGGCCCACCGCGGGAGAGAGCGACGTATCGATCGTGCGCCGTGGCGAGGTGCTCGAGCTCGCCACGCTCGCCCTCGAGGCTGATCGCATCTCGGTCGGCCGGTTCCGCGAGGTTCTGACCCTCGACGCTGCGAGCGACTGGAGCCGGCTCTTGATGGAGCGCCAGGTGGATCGTGACGTCGAGCACCGAACCGACGTGTGATCCGGAGTTTCCTGCCCGGCGCGTCCTCGTCGACAACAGCGCGCTGGTACGGCTGTACAAGTGCGACTTGCTTGCGGCCTACCGGACGGGCCCGGCGCTGGTGGTCGCAGATCAGGTAGCCCGGGAGTTTCGCAAGCAGGGGCCTTCCGAGCGCGCGCTATTGTCGAGCCTCGGGCTTCACGTGGTAGCCGTTCGACTGGGCACAGCGGCGTGGGCGCACTTCGGACGCCTGCGAGGTGACCGGGCATCGACCCGGGACCTGGGAGAAGACGAATCGATCGCGATCGCTCTCGCCGCGGCGGACGGCGGCGAATGCCTTCCGTTCGTGACCTATGATGCGGGAGCCGGCCGGCGGGCTGCGGCCGAGGGGCTCTTGACGCTCGACTTCCTCGATAGCCTCGCGTGGCTGGTAGGCTGCGGCGTTGTCGAACCGCCGGAGGCCGATCTTGTCGAGAGTCGCGCACGCTTTCTCGATGGCTGGCGGCCGCCCGCGGGATATCCCGGCACCATCGAAGGAGTGCGCGCGGTCAGACAAGATCGATTGGTCGGTGCCGCACAGGGCTGGACTGTCCGCGGCCGATAAGCGAGCACCAGTACTACGAGTCCTCGCGATCGATCGATCGCTGATGCCGAAAACAGAAGGAGCTGCGCGCGTGCTCGACGCGCGCGAACATCACGTACTCCCTCACGGATCAGTTTCCTCGCCGGTGCTGCCGTTGCCGGGCGCTGCTTTCCCTTCGCTCGGCCGAGCAAGTCGCCGCTCAGCCTTCGCCTCGCGGCGGGCTTGCTTCTTGCGGGCTCGCTCGCGCGCCAGTTCCTCGAGCGACAGGATCTTCTCGGGGCGCGGGCGACCGAAGCGCTTCTCGTAGAGCGACTCGATGAACTCGGGCAGCGGAGCCTTCCAGGGCTCCTGCTGGTGGTTGTCGATCTTTCCGAGCTTGGCGGGATTCAGTCCCAGCTCGCGCGCCATCTGCAGGTGTGCATGCGACAGGCGATGCCGCTTTCGCGCAGCTCTCCAAGCCTCGAGCTTCGGGTCGGTCTTCTTCTTGGCCATGGTCAGAACTCGGCGTCCTTGAGCTGACGGAGGACGTCCTGGTCGTACTCCACGATGCACTCGTGCACATAGTGGTCGTCGAGTTGGTCATCGTCGCGACCAACGGAGTACCCCATGGCGCGGTAGCCCTTCATGCGCTTGTCGAACATGCGCGCCAGCATGGGCACGTTGCGATCGACGTAGTCGTAGATGCGGACCTCGGTCTTGTCGCTGTGCCGGCGATGGAGACGACCCGCGTACTGCACGAGGGTGCCCTTCCACGACACGGGCATCGCGAGGAAGAGCGTGTCGAGGCGGGCGTCGTCAAAACCTTCGCCGAGGAACCTGCCCGTCGCCAGCAAGAGGCGCTCTTCTCTGTCTGGGATGCTCGTCAACTGCGCAACAACCTCGCGCCGCTGCTTCACGCCCATGCCTCCTTGGAGGACCACGAGGTGTCGAGCCAGATGCTCGAGTCGGTCGGCGAAGTACTCGAGGTGTTCTCTGCGCTCGGTCAGCAGAACTGGCGAGCGACCCTCCTCGAGGGCTCGGATGACATCATCCAGGATCTGTTCGTTGCGCCGGGTGTCGGCTGCAATGCGACTGTAGATCTCCTGGATCCCCGACGGCTCGGCGGGGCCGAGGATGAAGGAAGTATCTCGGACGATCAGTCGGTGCTCGAAGCGGCGCTTGGCGGCCTCACTGCGAGGGTCGACCGAGAACCTGACAGGGCCCAGCTGGTATTGAAGGATCGGGTGGTGGCCGTCGCGCCGCTGAGGGGTCGCCGTCAGTCCCGTGACGTAGCGAGCCCTCGACTCCCGCATGACGCGTTCGAAGGAGACAGCCGGCACGTGATGGCACTCGTCGACAACGATGTGCCCGTAGGTGGAGACGAGGTCGTCCACCTCGTCACGACGAACAAGGCTTTGGATCATCGCGACATCGATTCGTCCATTGGCCTTGCGTTTCCCTCCCCCAATCTGGCCGATCTCGTTGGGCTTGAGGTCGAGAAACAGCGCGAGCTGGGTTCGCCACTGATCGAGAAGCTGCGTCCGGTGGACGAGCACGAGCGTTGTTCGCGCTCGCTCGGCGATCAAGTGCGTCCCAACGACCGTCTTTCCTGTCCCGGGCGGCGCCACGAAGACGCCGATGTCGTGCAGCAGAAGCGCGCGAACGGCATCTTTCTGCAGGTTCGTCAGGGCGCCGTTGAACCTCAGGTCGAGCGGGGCGCCGTCGGTACGTTCGTCCTGAAGGGTCAGCTCGATCCGGTGCTCGCTGAGCAACTCCCGCAGGGCATCGAGGCAGCCGCGGGGCAGTCCCACATGCTTGGGCAGGTCCTCGGCGCAGTTGATCACCCTCGGAGTAAGGGCGGTCGATAGGCGCATGGCCTGCTTCTTGTAGAACTCCGGGTTCTGGAACGCGGCGATCCGCTTGATCTGGTTCACCAAGACCGACGGCAAGCCGTCTTTCTCGACAAAGACCTGTGCGCCGAGCGCGGCATTGACCCTGGGCGGGAGGGGGTCCTCGATCTTCACCTTCTTGCGCCGTCGTGACGGCAGCCGCAGCCATGGTGTTTCTGACTCTTCATCTTCCGCCATGGGGACGCCGATGACCTGGCCGGTCTCGGATGCGCGCCTGACCAATGATTCGACTTGGGCAGGCTCGATCCGCTGAATCGACGCCAGGTACGCCCATTGATCAGGTTGGGGGGTCAGCTCGGCATCGAGGAACTCCGTGTTGCCAAGTGCTCGTGCCTGATGCTGCAGCGGCAGGGCGATGAGGTTGCCGAACCCGCCGCGAGGCATCGTGTCCTGGTTCGGGAACAGGCGATCATAGGAGGTCATCGAGAGCTTGTGCCGGCGGGCCATGGTCTCGGTGAGCAGGAAACAGCCCAGCTTCCGCGCCATCACCGCGGGCACGCGAGTGCCGAAGAAGAACCAGACGTGCGCCCCATTCCCGGAGCGCGAACGTTCTACAGCGGCGGGGACGTCGAAGCGCTGGCAGGTCTCGGCGAATGCCGCAACGTCCTCCCTCCAGCCATCCTTGTCGAAGTCGACGGCCAGGAAGAGACAGGTCTCGTCGTCCAGCATCGGGTAGACGCCGGCGACATGCCGGCCCTGGAGATGATCGAGGATGACGCGGTCGGTGACCGGAATGAATGCCTGGTTGGGGCACTCGCCGCATTTGACGCGTGGCTTGTCGCAGATGCCCCTGACCCACTCGTTGCTGCAAGCCGGCGAGTAGCCCTTCCGGTCCGTCTTCGGGTTGTGCCAATGCTTCGGGAAGACGTCGGTCCGCCCGGCGAACAGCGACCGGAAGAGCGCCACCTTGTCAGCAGCGGAACGAGACGAAAGCGCGCCGTGCGCGTGCGTGCTGGTCGCCTCGGCCCGCACGGTACCCTCGCGCCTCCCACGCAGCCCCGCGAGATCTTGCTCGAGCTGCCCGCGCTCGCGATCGACTTCGTCGAGGCGGGCCCGCACACGAGCGATTCGCTCATCGAGCAACGTGAGCTCGCTCCTGCTGTCCCGGCTACCCGTCATCTCGCCTCGGTGAGGTCCTTCGGGTCGGTCATCAACGGCTCCCCGTGGCTCCGAGCCGAGGTTCTCATAGGCTAGCAATCTGGCGCAAGCGAGACACGGGTGGCGGGTGTCGTCTCGTACGTACGATGTCCCTTGGAGCATCGGGGCTCATACCGTTTGCGACCCTTCGGCGCCCGCCGTCCGGCGCGCACGCCACCACGGCGCGACCGCGATCGATTGGTCGTGGATTCACGACCGTCGCGAGCGGCTCCCTTGGCGCGACGCCCTGGTCCGCGTCGCCTCGACGTACACGATTTCGTCATCGTCATCCGGGGGAGGGACGCACGGGGCGGAGAGCCGGAGCTGCCGCGGTCCGGAGTGCGTAGCAACGTCGAGCGTATGCTCGAACGACCCGATACCGAAGGTCACGTCACCCAGTCGCGGTTCGATGCGCACGAGCTCGACCAGCGCGCGCGCCACGGCCTCGATCCGCTGGACTTCGGTCAGTGATGGCGGGCGAGGTCCACCGCCGGCCACCGACGTGACCAGCGGAAAGAGACCCTGGGCGGGCAGGGGCCAGCAAAACTGCTGGACCTCCCGGCGCAGGTGCGTCGACAAGTCGCGGCGAGGTACATACGCCAGGGACGTTTGCGCCTGCGTCGGAGCCCGCCCGCGGCGAGCGGCCTGCTCGAACTGGACTTGCGCGTCGAGCCCTCCCGGAAACAGGAGGAAGCCGAACATCTCCCGTTGCTGGCCGATCACCGAGACCACGGCGTCCTCGAGATCCAGGCTCGCGCACGAGATCCGGATCAGCGAATCGTCGCTGGGGATCACGTCCCAGGGTGCCGCGGCCCAGAGCTCCCGCGCCACGTCGAAGATCGCGGCTGCTTGGCCGATCCTGACGCCGTTCGCAAGATAGCTGTCTTTCATCTCATGTCCTCGTGTGCATCACGGCTGCGCCGTTCATCCGTCGTATTGTCGCGGGCGCTTGCCCTTGGCTGCGGTGATCGCCGGAAGTCGACGAGCATGGGCGTCGCCGACGCGCCGCACCTTGAGCGGGACGAGGTGGTTCGCGCCGAAGTCGAAGTGGTAGAGGATCTGGTTTCCAGCACGCAGCCCGAGCTCGCGGACGCGCTCGAGGCGCGGTAGATCGAAGTCCAGGCTCGCGGCGTTCTCGCGGATGGCCGACGCCTCGTACCAACGGAACGCCCACTCCTCGTCGGGCCACGTGAAGCGCCCGTCGCCGCGGCGGCCGTCGAGATAGAAGCACCACAAGTGATCGTCATCCCAGCGCAGCGCTTCGTGGATCGCATGCTCCAGCGCATCGAGCGAGCTCTCCGCCGCGACCTCGATGGCGCACGAGAAGTCCCGATACCGCAACGTGAAGACATAGGCCTCGGCATCCTCGCGCGGGAGCGGCTCGCCGAGGATGCGGAGCGCGCTGCGCGCCAGGTAGCGCGCCTGGAAATCGGCGTCCTCGGCAGCCACGCGCCGCGTCGCCGCGATCCACTCGTCCGAGTTGCGCAATGCGGATCCGGGGAGCGCGCCGCGCAGCAGCAGTGTACCGCGGTCCGCCGCACCAACAGCGGGAAGGACGCGCAGCATCGCGGCGATCGACTCCGACGACCCGCGATCCGCGATGGCGAACAGCGCCCAGCCCCCGATCTCCGCTCTAAGGGACGCGGTCTTGTCCCGCTTCCCGAACGCGTGCCGCGCGGGCATGACTCGCTCCCAGAACGTCACCAGGGACGCGTCCGGGCACGACGCGACGAACAGGAGCAGGTACCGCACCGCCTCGGTAACACCGGGACCGCCCGCGTCGATCACCGCTTCCGCGACCGCGCCAGTGCGACGCGCTTCATCGAGGTCGAGGGGGCCGCGGGGTCGCGGCCACGGCAAGCCGGGCCGCTTGGGCTTTTCGATGTCCGCCTTCATCGCGTCCAGCCACGCCTGGAAGCGCGCTCGATCCGCCTTCGAGGTCGCGCCCACCACGTATGAATCCGCGAAGTAGCTCCGTGCGCTCCACATGATCGTTCACCGTGTCCGCTGCCGGGATCGGCCGCGCTTGTTCCGCTTCTTCGACGAGCTGCGCCAGGCCGGCGCGGCGCTTTGCGCAACCCAGTGGATCTCCGGATGGGCGTCTTCCGCCGTCGAGTCGAGCAGCGCTTGCAGCTGGGTCGGCTCCTCGTGCGGCAGACCCGGCACGATACGCGCGGCGACAACGTCGCCGGACGCGAGCATATCGGCGAGCCTGTCCCAGCGATCGATCTTCTGGAGATCGACCTGGCTCACATGCACGACCTGCTCGTTGCCGACCCGGGCGCCCGCCCAGGCGACCTCCAGCGAGCCGTCGTCGTCCGTGGCACGCGCGAGATCCTCCATCACGTCCGATAGCCGTTCGGCGAGGGCGCAACGGTCGAGCCGCCTGGACCTGGTCTCACCCCAGCGCTGGAGCGCAACCTGAACCGCGAGCGCGGTGTCCTTGCGCCCGAGCGACCACAGGAGCCCTGCCAGCTCGACCGCCGCGTTCAGCTCGCCCGGATCGACGTCGAGCGCCGTGCGGAGTGCCTGCTCCGACTCGTCGTTCTGGCCGAACTTCGCGTAGCTGACCCCGAGGCGACGCCACGCTTCCCCGCTCGTTGGGCGCTCCTCGGCTTGCGCGCGCAGGTACGCGAACGCGTGTGACGGCCTGAGCACGGGCGTGCCGTCCCACATCCGCATGCTCGCGCGCACCACCGGTGCGGTCGTCGAGACCACCTCGTACTCGTTCGCGACGTATGCCGCACGCGAGCGCAGCGCCCGCGCGTTCGGCTTCACCAGCTCGTAGCGATCCATGGCGCCACATTTCGCGCACGCCGCCGGTTTCGAGAAGCACACGCCGTCCCAGTCGGGGTCCACTTCCTCGGGCCGTGGATCGACCATCGCGCGATCGAACCGGAACGATCCCGTCGTCCCGCAATCGAGGCAGCGGAGGGAGACCCGGATTCCGCCTTGGAGAGCTTCCACGAAAACCGCCCTAACAACGACTGGTCCCGGCGTCATCGCCATCGATCCACGCTCTGCAAGAAATCTCGCGAGCCCCACGTCTTGCGATGCAGGGCTCAAGAGCTACTCGAAGCCGATGCCGGGCAGGTTGGCGGTCTGGCGCGGAATCGCAGAGGGTCAAGATCGCGTTGCGCAGCGCCTCCCACGCCCACCAGCATCGCGAGCCCGCTCGGCATTCGTTGGCGCGCCCCAGTGCCGGCACCCGAATCATCCGCAGGGATGCAAGCCCCGCTCACGCCGCTCGCCGGTAGTCGTGATGAAGCCCGTTCAGAATGGCGCGCCCGGTGACCTCCCCGTTTCCTGCGCCAGCAGAGGACGAACCGATCGGGACGAGCTGACCGATCCCTTGATGAGGCCGGGCCACGTTGAAGTACGCAAAGCAATACTCGCGCAGCACACGATGCAGGTGCGCTTCGGCGAGCACGATGACGTGGTCCAGGCACTCCCGCCGCACGCTCCCCAGAAACCGCTCGCAGAACGAGTTCATGCGCGGGGCCTTCACCGCGGTGCGGAGGACCCGGATACCCGCTGCCTCGGCTGCTCGTTCGAAGTCGGGCCCGAACTTGTCGTCGTTGTCGCGGATGATGAACCGCGGCCCGGTAGCGAACGGCGTCGCGTTGCGGAGCTGCTGGGCGACCCACGTCGCGCTGGGACTGCGCGTCACGCCTACGTGCACGACCCTCCGCGAGCCGAGCTCGACGATGAAGAACGCGAAGATGGGCCTGAACCAGATGTCGTAGAGCTGCAGGAAGTCGCAGGCCCAGATCTGGTGCAGGTGGTTTTCGAGGAACGTCGACCAGCTCTGCCCCCACGGCCGCGGCCCTCGTACCTGGCGCATGTACTTCTGGACGGTGCGCTTCGCCACGTGG
Organism: uncultured delta proteobacterium; assembly: GCA_963826085.1. Lineage (GTDB taxonomy): Bacteria > Myxococcota_A > Polyangia > Polyangiales > Polyangiaceae > CAWDXG01. Next base: position 3,792,480 of record CAWGVN010000001.1, read on the forward strand.
ACGCCGAGCTTCAGTAGCTCGCCGCGGATCCGTTCGGCGCCCCAGAGCGGGTTCTCCTTGGCCAGCCTCCGGATGAGCTCGACCGTCTCCGACGGCGTGCGTCGCTTCGGCATGCCACGCGCGCGCAGCCTGGACTTCCCCCGCCAGAACGGCCTGAAGCCCGCCCGGTGCCAGCGCAGGATCGTCTCGGGCCTGACGAGCAGCACCGCGTCACGCCACTGCGGTACGAGATGGGCGAGCGCCACGAGAAGCCCGCGCTCGTGGGACAAGTATCACTTCACCAGGCGCGCGAGGCGCACCACCGAAGCGTGGGCGGCGCTGCCCGCTGGAAAACGATGTTGTACGCGACATGCGTTCATGGGACCCTGAAGCCCATGGTGGTGGGACTATGGCGGGGCATGCTTGTCGCCGGCGCGCTGACGTTGCTCGTTGGCGCGTGCGGTAGCTCGAGGCAGGGCAGCGGCGCACCGTCGCTCGACGCCGGCGGGGGTACCGGCGGAAGCCCTGGTGCGGGTTCCGGTGGAGCCGGTGGCTCGGCGGCCTCGGGCGGGACGGCGGGCTCCTCCGGCGGGCCGAGCCAGGCCCAGTTGTCTGACTGCTCGCAGAGCGGGGCATGCGTTCTGGTCGGCTGCTTCAGCGGGGCTGCAGCCGTTTCGGTCGACGAGCTGAGCGCATACCTCGCCGCCGGCTGCCCGAGTCTCGGGGCCGATTGCTGCGCTGTTCGGCAGTCGGGTTTCCCCGACACGTCAGACTATGCTGTCTGCATGGGTGGTTCGCTGTGCGCCGAGGACAACGATCCACCTCCGCCACCCGCAGGCGGCGTGTGTCCCGCGACCGCGCCCACGGCCGGACAAGCGTGCAACGCACCGATGCGTTGCGAATACGACGACGACCCGCGCCCGCTTTGTCGGGCCACCTTCGATTGTAGTGGAGCCGACGCCAAGTGGCAGAGCTTAGCTCCGAGCTGCAGTGCGCTTGTGACCTGCCCGGCCGGGCAGGTGGCGGGCACATCGTGCACACAGACGGATTCGACCTGCACGGCGTTGGACGGCAGCGTGTGCGTGTGTGGGAAGGCGCAAGGCGCAACGACCAACGCGTGGCAGTGCGCGCCGGCGAGCACCACACAGGGATGTCCGCCACAGCCACCCAGACTCGGCCAGCCTTGCTCAAGCTCCGGACTGTGCTGCGAATACGGGGACCAGACGTTGCAGGCGGGTGACCCCGGAAGGATTCTCCTCACCGCGCGGACCTGCCAGGGGACACCGTCGGTGTGGGTGGCGAACGCCTCGTACAGCTGCCTCTGACAGGGCTACGCTGGCAACAGCCCTCGGCCGCGAGCGCCAGCGCAGGTCCACGCTTCAGCATAGCCCCCGATCGACTTCGCAGTCTGGGCGTCATGTCCACTTATTCCCGGCGGTTGGACGCAGCCGCGCCGCTGCAGCCGGCGCAGCTGATGCACTTCACTCGCGCGCCGAGCATCGGCATGGAGCCGGACCTCCGCCGTCAGTGCCGACGACCTGTTGAAGATTGGACGGGCGTCACTTGGGCGTGAGTTTCATCACGGTGCCGTCGGCGGCGGAGGCACCGCTGTGCGCATCGACCCAGTAGACACTGGTGGCGTCCACGGCGATAGCCATCGGCCCGGACTAGGCCGAGGCGAGGACTTCCGGCGTGCCATACCGCCCCCGAGCCGGTGTTTCCGACGGTCCAGTAGAAGTGGGAAGCATCGACCGCAATGGCGATGGGGGTGTGCTGGCCCGTGACCAAGGATCAGATCAACGGTATGAGATAACCAAGGGTTGCCTCGCCGATGGGTGGGCCTCCAAGATGCCGTCCGGAACCCCGGCGCCGAGCTGCTCGTCGGCGGTCCGTGAGCCCGTTCAGCGTGCGTTCTACGGCAACAGACTCTGGTCCCGCAGCAGCCCGAGCAGGGGAACGCAGTACAGCCGGAGCAGGCCACAGGCGGTGTTGATCGACATCTTGTCGGGCTTGTCTTTGCGCTCCTCGCTCACGACGGTGACCTCGTGCCCCATTGTCTTGAGCCGCAATGCCAGCGCAAGAACATAGGGGTCTGCCTCGTCGGCACCGCTAGCCTTGTCCTTGTCCAATACGTCGGGAACCTTCGCCAAGACCGCCCTGACGGTGTCGAAGTCGTTCCCGTGCCTTGTTGGGATGACCCGATTGGCTTTCGCCCAGTCGAGCGGTTCATCGGACGCCCCGGGACGTAGCTTGCCAGCCCCGCAATCCAACTCACCGTAGACCTCCGGCGGGAAGACGACCTTGCCGGAGTCAACCAGGTTCGAGAGAGCAACGAAGACACGCCGTCGTTTCGGAGCGGGCCAAGTCTCCCGCCGGACTGGAGGATGCTCGATGTGTCGATGACCCAGACCTCGTGGGGCGTCTCGATCTCGCCAGGTCCGGCTGGAGTCATGGCTCAGGCGATTGGCGACAAGAAGCTCGAAAGCTCGCCGTCACCAATGTTCAAGTAGCCGAGCACGTCATCTCGACCCAGCACGTCCCGTTCGAGTCCCTGTCGGAAGATGGCCGCGGTTCTCCCCCCGTACTCACCTCGCCGAGCTTCGGGCCGCAATCTGCCCCCGCCCCCGCCACCGCCGGACTTCTGCTCGCTACGTTTGGGGATGGAGTTGTAGAGCGCCCACTCGGCGACACCGCGATTGATGAGCCTTAGGGTCGCGGCCCGAATACTGACCTTGTAGCGACGAGCGAGAGCCGACGCCACGCCCAGATCGCGGATGTGCTTCTTGCCGTCCCAGCCCTGTTTGCTCCGCAGAAAATATTCAGCATCGATCCAGGGAATGAGGACGGCGGCGGCGAAGGACTCACACCACCGCTCGACCGGGTCCGCCTTCTGCTTGTGCTTGGCGGAAAAGTCCTCTTCGCACACGGAGCTGGTTCGTGAAGCGAGATGCCCGAGTTCATGGAAGAGCGTGAAGATGCGGGCGTTCGCATTCCAGTGCGTGTTGATGGCAATCACGGGAACGCGGTCGTCCCAAATCGAGAACCCTCGGGCAGCGTCGGCACCTATGGGAAGTGCAAGCACGACGATACCCTTGGCTTCAACAAGGTTCCGCCACTCGTGGAATGCCGCGTACTCGCTCTTCCAGCTCGTCTGGGTCTTGCTGGTCACTTTGAGGTGCTGCCGGAACGAGTTGCCCGCCTCTTCTGGATCGTCAGTGGCCGGTCGGAGCTTCGGCAAGGTTGTCGCCGGTTCGCGCAGCTCGTCAGTGACCCAGCGAAGGCCACGCTGGAGCCGAACTGCTTCTCGGAGCCGCACGCGCTCAACGGGATGCAGTGGGCGTTCCTCACGTCCAGGTGGATGCCGGAACTCGACGGACGGCATTCCGGCCTTTGGAGGCTCGGGAAGCAGGAACGTCGCGGTCGGCCTTCGGAGCACCGCCGCCACCTTGCGGAACTGTGTCAAGCCCGGGCGCACGTCGCCCTTGAGCCAAGCCTTCACGGTGCTCCCGTCCACACCGACCGCGTCGGCGAACTCGGCCGCGCCGTAGCCGGAATCGGTGATCGCCCAGGCGAGCACCGACGGCGTGATCGGAACCTCTTTGGTCGGCACGAGTATCAGTCTTTCAGGCGGTGACGAGAGCGGCAAGCAAGCCGCGAACGCCGGGTCGGAAGGGTTTCCCGCCAAGTTGGCCGTCAAGGCCGAACAAGGTCAGCCCGCGTCGGGAGCCGGTCCTGGCCCGCAAGCTCGGACCCCGCGCCTCTGACCGAACGAGCCGAGCACCACGGTAGGCGCGCTCGTCGGCCCAGCCCGACGCTACGCCAACGACATGGTGCAGAACGTGGTGCAGCCGCACCATGCGCTGCACCATGACATCGACGAGAACCTCAACGCTCTCGTCAGGTTAGTGGGTGGGCCATGAAGGACTTGAACCTTCAGCCAACGGATTAAGAGTCCCGGTGCTGTCCCCACTGCAAACGGCTGGAATTGCGCACGAATGTATCCGGATCCGGCGGGATCGCAAGGGGACAGGAGTGGACACGAGGGGACAGGAGGGGACAGAAACACCGCCGTACTGGGTCGTCAGTCACAGCGGCGAGATGCTCCGCTTCAGGGAGCGCGGGCACAGCGTACTCCTAGATTGGCAGTGCGGGTCGCGGGGTCCGCTTCATCCTCGTATCGCCAGCTGGCGAGCACGCCGACCGCTACGCTGACGAACGCTCCGCCACGGAACGCGCGCCCGGACGAAGAGGTGAGATAAGCGCAGTCGACGCACTCACCCGAGGCATAGGGCGACACGTACCAGTCCAGGTTCCATTCATACACATTCCCCGCTAGATCCGTTTGCCCCCACCTACCGTCACCCTTTGGTGACTCGGTCCCGAACGTCGTTTGTGCCCGAGTGGCAAGAGCCCGACGGCTGTGTGACGCTGAAGTTGGCGTAGCTGCAGTCGATGTCCGTCGAAGTCGGCGGACTCGACCAAGGGTAGACTCGCTGCTCGCTACCGCCTGCCGAGGCGTAGTTCCACTCCGCCTCGCTCGGCAGGAACCCGCCGTCCCACGCGCAGAAGGCATAGGCCTCGTACCAGGTCACGCAGTTGACGGGGTGGCGCTCGTTGGCACCCGGAGACGGCGTCCACGTGTACTCCGACGCGTCGCAGGCGAGGTTCAAGTCCCAGTTTGCTTCGTCGCCAGCCAGCTGTGCGTTCCACGCCGGGTTCCAGCCCGTCTCGTAGCTTCCGGGCGCGCTGCTATCGACCAGGTCCTTGCCCCCAGCGAGATACGTGTGTCGCCCCGCGCCTCCGGCCGGTCGCCAGCCTCCATCCCACGCCTGGACGAACTTCCGGAAACGGCCGACCGTCACCTCGTACTTGTCGAGGCGGAAAGTGCTGACGGTGGCGGGGTGCGACTTGTCCTTGCAGCAGTCGATACCGACCAATGGGAAGTTCACGCCGTCGTAGCTCCTGTAGAACGTCCCCCCGGGCACGAGCAGGCTTGTGCAGCAGCTCTCCGCGCTGGGGCCGCAGTCGTCTAGACCAGGGCCGCTGGTCGTGCAGCTCGTGGCGGATGTCGTGGATGCACCGGCCGAGCCGCCGGCCCCGCCTGCGCCACCGAGGCCGCCAGTCCCCCCCGCGCCACCCGCTGTCGCGCCGGCGCCCCCATCCGTTCCAGAGAAGCCGGCTGTGCCTCCCCCACCGCTCCCTCCCGATGCGCCGACGCCACTGGCTCCGGCAACGCCACCGAAGCCACCCGCACCTGCGTGGCTCCCGCCCCCGCCGCCGCTGTCTCCCCCCGCGCCCGCGCGATGAGCCACGCTTCCGCCGCATGCGGCAGACCCCGCCGCCATGGCGAGCCCGCCGATCAGGATCCGTACCCGAAAGTGCGGTTGATTCATTCTCGGAGACCGTAGGGTGCGCATTTCGCCCATCATGATCGGCCGTTCCGCAGCATCGTGATCACGTGTTCCGCGGCATCGTGATCGGAGCGAAGCGACGTTCGGCTGGCTCTTGGTCCTGGTTCTCCTTGGTTGGTTCGGGTCAGGGTATCGATCGCCCGGCCGCCGTTCAATCCGGTGCGGACGTACAGCGCTTCAGGGGCTCGCGGGCTTGCGGCGTGAGGGTCCCTTGAGTGCGAGCCGGTGCGCGGTGTGCAGCACGCGGTCGCAGATGGCGTCCGCGGTTGTCGGGTCGCTCAGGTAGTCGTGCCAGTGTTTGGGATCGATCTGGCTCGTGATGATCGTGGCGCGCGCCTCGTGCCGGTCTTCGAGGATCTCCAGCAGGTCGCGCCGCTCTGCGTCGGTGATCGGCGCGATGGCGAAGTCGTCGATCACGAGCACGTCGATGCGGGCAAAGCGTGCGAGCAATCTGGGGTAGCTGCCGTCGGCGCGCGCGAGGCGCAGTTCGTCGAAGAGGCGCGGTGCGCGCCGGTAGACAGCGCGGAATCCCGACCGGCACGCCTGCTGCGCGAGTGCGCACGCCAGGTACGTCTTGCCCGTGCCCGTCGCACCCGTGATCAACACGCCCTGGTGCTCACGCACCCAGCGGCAGCTGGCGAGCTGTCGCACGACCGCCTTGTCGAGCTCACGGCGCGCGCCGTACTGGATGTCTTCGATACAGGCCTGGCTCAAGCGCAGCTTTGCTTCCTTCAGCGCCCGCACGAGGCGCTTGTTCTCCCGCGCGCACCACTCCGCCTCGACCAGCAGTCCGAAGCGCTCGTCGAAGCCGAGCGCGACGATGTCGGGATTGCGTTCCTGTTCCTCCCAGGCAGTGACCATCGCTCCGAGCCGCAGCGCCTGGAGCTTCTCGATCGTGGGTTGTCTCAACATGCTCTTCCTCCGTCAGTGGTAGTAGTCGCGCCCGCGCACATTGCCGTGGACGATGCTGGATCCGCGCGGCGACACGTCGAGTGCCGGCGCGCGGTCGAGTCCGTGCTTCAGGATGGAATCGACGTGGCGGTAGGAGCGCGCGCCGGCGAGCAGAGCCCGCGCACAGGCAGCGTCGACGCGCGCGGCGTCGTACTTCTTCGCCAGCCGGAAGATACCGAGGCAGGACCGGTAGCCGTGCTGCGGATGCCGGCGCTCGTCGATGATCGCCTGCGCGAGCAGCGCGACATTCGGCCCCACCGTCTTGGCCCAGCCGAGGATCCGCGTGGGCGTCCACTCCACCTGCTCGCGGTGGGCGACGGGCATGTGAGCCGTGCAGGTCGTGTGTCGGCCGCGCAGAAAGCTCCGTGCGTGTCCGGCAACGCGGCTGTTGACGTGGAAGATCTCGACCGTCGCGGTGGTCGCGCGCACCCACAGCTCCTGATTGCGGTAGCGGTGCGGAGCCGAGTAGTAGTGGTGGTCGAATTCGGCGTGGTAGTCGATGTTGAGGTTGACCTTCTTCCACTCCGCGTACTGGTAGGGCTGGTCCGGCAGCGGCTGCAGCGCCGGCCGCTCGAGCCGCTCGAAGAGGTCACGCCGACTCGCGCCGTAGCTGCGCATCACGTAGTCGTTCAGCTCGCCCACCAGGTCGCGGATCCGCTCGTTCAGCTCCGCGAGCGAGAAGAAAACCTGGTTGCGGATGCGTCCAAGGATCCAGCGCTGGGCGATGCGCACGCCCCCTTCCACTTTGGCCTTGTCCCGCGGCTTGCCCGGACGCGCTGGGAAGATGGTCGTGCCGTAGTGCGTCGCCAGCTCGTCGTACGTCTTCTGGATGCCCGGCTCGTAACGGCACGGGATGGTCACCGCCGACTTGAGCTGGTCGGGCACGATCGCCGCCGGCACGCCTTCGAAGAAGGCCAGCGCCCGCACGTTGCTCGCGATCCAGTCCGGCAGCTGCTGCGTCCGCGTAGCCTCCGCGTACGTGTAGTTCGATGCGCCGAGCACCGCGACGAAAAGCTCGACCTCGACGAGCTCGCCGCTCTCGGGATCGACCACGTTCGGCTTCTTGCCCGAGTAGTCCACGAAGAGCTTGTCGCCGGCGATGTGCACCTGGCGCATCGACAGCCGCTGCCGCTCGCGAAACTCGCGGTACAGCCCGCAGAACGCCGTGTAGCGGTAGCCGTCCGGGTTCGCTTCGAGGTACTCGATGTGCAGCAGCTGCAACGTCACACCGGGACGCCGCAGCTCGGCATGCACGTACGCCAGGTCCGGCAGCGGACGCCCGCTGCGGCGGCCGCCCGTGGGTCCGTACATCCGCTCGTCGAGTGCGCTGTCGTCGAGCGCGCACACGTCTTCCCACGTGAGCCCGAGCAGCTTCGCTCGCGTCGTCGCCATCGCCACCGTGCCCGCGCTCACGCCCGCCGCGCGCGCAGCCACACGGTGGCTTCGCCCGAGCGCCAACTTCTGTCGCAGGATCTCCCGCAGGTTCCGCATCGCCAGTCGCTCCGTCGCCATCACGCCTCCAGCGGAGGCCGTGCTTGGGGACCACGAGCAGCCGGACGCCGACCTCGCGGGCGGACATCATTACCTGAACGCCCGCTCAGCGGTGATCAGCACGTCCGAAACGGGCGATCACGATGGCGAAACGGGTGATCACGATGCCGCGAAACGGGTGATCACGATGCCGCGAAATGGGTGATCACGATGCGCCGAAACGGGTGATCACGATGGCGCGCAGC
>CAWGVN010000002.1:0-331564 GCA_963826085.1 uncultured delta proteobacterium
GCGGCGTAGTGTCCGGCCCGGCACGCCCGTCGCTGCCCGTGCCTCGCGAAGCGACAGCGCGAGCTGCGCGAACACGCTGCCGAGCACCACCACCGCCTCGACGTACACCCGGCGTCCGAGAAAACGTAGCGATGGCGGCAACGCCCGTCGACGGCATCCACGCCGCCCGCAGCAGAGCGAGTGGCGCAGCCGCGAGGACTCCCCGGCGCTCGCAAGCAGCCCGCCCCGCGGCTTGCGCAGGTAGTTGCCCCGGTGCAACGGCCCGCCACACCAGGAGCACCCAGCGACTGCCACCTGCTGCGCGATTGCCGCGTCCCAACGGCTGACCAGCGCGAAGAACTCCACTCCCAACCACGATTCGTGCACCATCGAACACCTCCAGGCGTTAGCAACCCGGAGGCGAGCCCCCTCGGAGACTTCTTGCAAGTTTTTCGAGGGGGCTTCGTTTCTTCTCCCTCACGAAACGTGACCAGGATCGACCGAGAGCCCCTCCATCTGCGTGCGCCTGCTCAGGCGCGTGCGGAGCGGCTTGGCGACACGAACAGCCCGGCGGACGACACGGACAGCACCTTCCTGCTCGGCGAATGCAGAACCGGCTGTGGGGACGCCGACCGCTGGAAGGACAACCCGCGCGAGGCACTGAAGGGCCTGCCCATCGTCGTTGAACAGCACGACAAGAGCGGCAACTACCTGTCGACCCATGTGACGAGCTACACGCTCCGACAGCTGTACACCGGGCTGGATGGTCGCGGGGTATCGTATGCGTTTGCGAACGGGACTCAGAGCTATCTGTACGACACTGCGGCAGGTCCAGCCTCGAACCCGCAACTAGCCAGCCTTCCAGTCGTGTCGACGGAGACGGTCGGCGTGAGCGGTAACCCGACAAGTGTGGACCCGAAGGACACGATGCTATCCTTCGAGATCCGTAACCCCACGAACGACGCGGTCCTCACCACAGAGACCACGGTTGATGCGTTCGGAAACCGCATCGACACAACGGATCACGGCTGCGCCGCGTGCGGGGACGAGGCCATTACCACGCACACCGCGCCGTTCCTCGTCCCAAACAGCACGACCGGCTGGCTCTGGCGTACGCAGGAGACCTGGGTCGAAGGTGACGCACATCCCGGCAAGCGTAATGACACCTCCATTTCCTACAACGAAGAAGGCGATCCGGTCTCAACGTCCGCTGTGTTGACCGGAACGCTTCCTTTGCAGCGCACGGCCAGCACGAACCCAGCGCCAGGCCAGTCTACCGAAGGCAGCATCCAGCTCGACTCGAAGAGCTACACGCAACTCGGCACCCTCGCGCGGGAAGTATCGCCCAATGCCAGGTGCCGCACCGTCACGTACGACGAACAGTACGGCCAGCTTCCAATGGTCGAGGCTATCCACGTCGGCACCCAGACCGACAGCTCCGATCCCTGCACCGGCGCGCTCGCGCTGACCACTGCAGCGGCCTACGACCGCGGTTTCGCGCGGCCCGGCAACGTCTTCGACATGAACCTCCAGGCGACGTACGTCCGCTACGACCAGTTCGGGCGAACCGTCGCGCTGTATCGCCCGCCGGCCAATCCCCTGGCGGATCCCGGCGTTCTCCCGACAGTCAAGATCGAGTACTACCTGCCGGACTGGAGTGCGTCGCCGCTCGACCCGCCGACGAAACGGTACTCCGCGATCCACACGATGACGCAGGACGGCGCGGACCCGGGCGTCAACAGCTACCTCGAGTCGTGGAGCTTCATCGACGGCATGGGCCGCACCGTCGCCACGCTGAACGAGGGCGAGCAGACCGGCAATTGGATCGTCAACAGCCTCGTCGACTACGACGCCAAATCCGCGGTCCGCCGGAAGTACCTCGCGTACTACCTTGATTTCGCGGGTGCGAGCGGGACCAGCGTTCCATTCCCCTTCACTGCTGCACCCGCTTCGTCCTACGGCCGCCAGCGCTACGACGCATTCGGTCGCCAGCTCGAGACCTTCGACCTGTGGAATTCCCCCGGTCTCGTGGACAGTGCTCTGGTTTGATTATGCCGCCTGAGGCAGCGAGTGGGTCAACTCCATTTCGACGGGCGTGCGGTAGCCGATGGCAGAATGCCGCCTGACCGCGTTGTAGTAGTTCTCGATGTAGTCGGCGATGGCGTCGTAGGCCTCGGTCCTCGTCTGGAATGCGCAGCCGTGCACCAGCTCCTTCTTCAGCGTCGCGAAGAAGCTCTCTGCGACAGCGTTGTCCCAGCAGTCGCCGACGCGGCTCATGCTGGCGTCGATGCCGTGCGCCCGCAACCGCTCGCGGTACTCGGCGCTGGTGTACTGGCTCCCGCGGTCGGTGTGATGCACGAGCCCAGGCGCAGGAGAGCGACGCATGAGCGCCTGGTCGAGCGCAGCCAGCGCGAGCTCGCGGTCGAGCGAGCTGCGCAACGCCCAGCCGACGACACGACGCGAGTACAGGTCGAGCAGCACCGCCAGATAGGCCCAGCCCTCTGCCGTCCAGATGTACGTGATGTCGCCGACCCAGCCTGCGTCCGGCCGTGCGGTGTTGAAGTTGCGCTCGAGGACGTTGGGCGCGACGGGATGGTGCGCTGCGCGCTCGGTCGTGCGCTTGAAGCGTCGCTTGGGCCTGCATTTCAAGCCGTCTTCGCGCATCAGCCGCTCGACGCGCTTGCGTCCCACACGATGGCCGCGCGCCTGCAGCTCGGCATGCACGCGTGGGCTGCCATAGCGCTCGCGATGCTCGCTGTGGATCGCCCGGATTTCAGCCTTCAGACGCTCGCACTGCCGCGCTCGCGCCGACGGCTTTGCCTTCGTCCAGGCGTAGTAGCCGCTGCGCGTCACCTGCAGCACATCGCACAGCAGCCCCACCGCGAACGTCGCCTTCTCCACGTGGATGAACTCGTAGCGCTCTACGAATTTTCCTTCGCGAAGAAGGCTGCCGCTTTTTTTAGGATCTCGCGCTCCTGCTTGAGCCGCGCGTTCTCACGCCGCAGACGCTTCAGCTCCTCCTCCGGCGTCTCGCCACGCTCCCGGCGCACCTGCTCGCTCACGTCGGCGTACTTCTTCCGCCAACTGTGCAGCAGGTTCTCGGCAACTCCGAGGCTCGACGCCACGTCGCCAACCGTCCGCTCCCCTCGCGTCTCCATCAGACGCACGGCCTCGCGCTTGAACTCGTCCGTGTACTTCTTCCGCTTCTGCTTCTGCTTCGATCCCATGGCTTGCTCCCGAGGATACCCTCCTCGCGGGGTGTCCATGAAATCGGGGGAGGCTCACTGGACGGCACGGTCACGCTCGCGTCGCGCTACCACGCCCTGTCCAGCGACCACTGGGACGCAGCGGACCTCGAGCCCGGACCCCACCAAGGCACCTACGCGAGCGTACGCAAGGACGGGCATGGCCGCACGGTCGAAACCACCGAGCGCATCCACAGTGGTGGCGCGATCGAAGAGCGGTACGTCGACACCCAGTACCTCCCCACGGGCGAGCCCGAGGTCATCAAGCGGAGGCGCGGTGGCGACCAGGTCACGCGCTGGATGCGGTACGACAGCCTCGGGCGGATGGTTCTCAACGCCGAGCCCGACACCACGGTCAACTTCAATCCAAGCCCCGGCGCCGATCCGGACACGATGAAGGCGTGGCGATACGCCTACAACGACAATGGCGACCTCGTCGGCACCAGCGATGCCCGCGGCTGCGGCGACGACTTCTACTACGACCGCGCCGGCCGCCTGCAAGCCGAGGACTACTTCCCCTGCACGTCGACACAGCCGCCATACTCGCCCCCGGACTTCTCCACGCTATCCGGCATCGAGGTCTACTACCTCTACGACCAGCTCCCCAGCGGCAGTGCACCCGCGTGGCTGCAGCCGCCGTCCGGGATCTCCGGCGCGTACACCAAGGGCCGGCTTGTCGGCGTCTTCGATCGCGCGTCAACGACCTGGAGCAGCTTTGACCAGCGAGGCCGGGTCACGCAGTCGTCGGTCCGCGCGGCGAAGCCCTCGCCGACGGATGTGTCGGCAGACTTCGCGGACCGGTACGCCTCGCGTTGGTACACCCGGCGCTTCGCCTTCGACGCTGCTGATCGGGAAGTCGGTGCCACCACTGGCGCCAAGGTGGCCGAACTCCAGGGGCTTCCCGCCTCCGCCGGAGGCATCGCTGGTGACACGAGCCTGGTCACAACGAGCTACACGTCGCGCGGCACGGTCGAGCAGGTCGGCGGTAGCTACCAGCGCGACTCCGCCACGCCCAACGTCGGCAACATCCAGCGCACCGCCGACGGGCTCATCACGGAGCTCCACTACGGCGATCTCGCCGACACCACCACCCACTACAGCTACGACAACCGCCGCCGCCTCAGCAGCGTCCAGACCTACCGCGGCCCCCCCAGCGCCTGGAGCGGAGGCATCAGCGGCGGCACCAGCTATCAGCCCAGCGCCGATCCCAACGGAGCCCCGCTGACCTTCCAGCTGTTGTTGCAGGACACCGACTACACCTACGACCCCGTCAACAACCCCACCGAGATCCACGACTGGCGAAACCCCGCCGAATGGCCCGCAGGCGCCAAGCCCGTCACCCAGAAGATCCAGTACGACGACCTCTACAGAGCCACCCGCATCGACTACCAGTACGCAGCCGGCGACGACAGATGGACCGACCCGTTCGAGGACGAGGACTCCAGCGTCAAACCCAGCGATACCCGCCGCGCCAAGCCCAGCCCCCACGTCGGCTTCGACAACCGCGTCCTCTACCAGAGCTACAAGTACGACTGGCTCGGCAACACCACCGCCACCGATGACGACGCCGGCGGTTTCTATGATCGCTCGCTCGGCACCGTCGAAAACGGCACGCCCGACGCAGGCCCCTACCAGCTGAAGAGCGCCCAGGGCACCGACAAGGGCACCACCGACCGCAGCGGCTCGCTGCAGACGATGTACGACGCCGCCGGCAACCTCACGCGCCTCGATGTGCGCCGCGCCGGCCCCTGCCTCCCCAAGGGCTCCAACTGCAATGAGCGCTTCGACTATCGCTGGGACGAGGTCGGCCGCCTCGTCGAAGCCCTGCGCTGGGACGGCGCCCCCGGCGACATCACCACCATCCCGCCCGACAACACCGCCGACGCCCACCTCCGGTACACCTACGACGCCGGCGACGACCGGGTCGTCAAGGAAGCCATCGACCGCACCGGCCAGTCGCGCTACACCGTCTACCTCTTCTCGACGCTCGAGCTACGCCGCGCGTCCTGGCTCTCTGACCACTACGGAGACACCGCCGCGACCGAGGTCGCCTACCTCAGCGCGCACGGCGTCACGCTAGGCCGCCTCTGGTACGAGCCCGATGCGAGCGTGCCCACCAACGGCGCCGCCAAGCTCCACGTCTTCTACCAGCTCGGCGACGCGCTCGGCTCGACCAGCGTCGTACTCGACCAGGCGACCGGGGAGCTCGTGGAGCGGGGGACGTTCGAGGGATACGGCGCGACGGAGAGCGACTACCGGCCTTCGCGGTGGAACGCGTACCGCGCCGACAGGAGGTTTACCGGGAAGGAAGAGGACGTCGAGGTTGGACTCTACTACTTCGGCAAGCGGTACCTGAATCCGTTCCTGGGGCGGTGGGTGAGTGCGGATCCGTTGGCGGTGCACGGCCTGAAGGCCGATCTGAACGCGTACGCGTACGTGCACGGCCAGGTGCTCCAGAACGTGGATCCGCTGGGATTGGACCCGACGAACGAGAGCTCCCCGCAGGTCCAGAGCAACGAGGACGCCACCGTCAGCAACGCGTATGGCGAGAAGGTAACGGTGCTCCAGGAGGTCACCATCACCGGCTCGCCGGCGAGGAGCCAGGCGGTGCCTGCGCCGGATCCGCTCCCCGTCACGTCCGCCCCGAACAAGGGCGGCGGGGGCGGAGCGTCGGGCACGGGCGAGGAGTTCGGGCAGGGTGGGAGCTATGGAACCTACCGGGGCAGAGTCCCTGGCTCCGTGATCCCCACGCCGGCATGGCAGATCCAGCTGCTTGGCAATGGCCCGAAAAGCTTTGTCGACTTCGCGAAGCTCGCGGGGAAGAACGTCGCAGAGGGCGAGGTAATCGCGGTCGGGTGCTTCTACAACCCAAGCCTATGCAAGCTGGTCGGCGGCGCGCTGATGGTCAGCTCGTCGCCGTCGACGCCGACCGCACAGGGAGCAAAGGACCGCGAAGCGCAGTTCTGGTTCGGGGGTGCGCTGTTCCTGGGAGGGTCGGCAGCGCCGGAGAGTTCGTCGGAATCGCCTGCAGTCGGCGGCACGACGAGTGCCGGAGAGCGAACGGTCGCCATGGGGCGTAACATGGCCGACAGAGTCATCCCGTACGCACAAAAAAACGGCTACGACTGGTACAAGGGCACGCCCGACTGGGTGCCGCGAGGCGCGATCGAAAAGCTCTCGCCGAAGGCACTTGAGAGGACAGACCTTTGGTTCAACAAGCGCTGGATCAATCGCGAGATGCGCACCGGCTCGAGGATCATGGACATCGGCGAACCCCCCGGCTATCCACCGAGCACCTTCTACGACATGGAGCGTCAGCAGGTCAGCGGGTACTGGAACTACTTCTTTGACTTCCAGCCATGATCCGTATCCGTCGTTGCCAACCAAGCGCCCTTCTGCCTCGCCATCGCTACGAGGTCGAACTCGTTGATCCCGGGACGGGTGAAGTGACTTGGCGGAGGAAGACCACCACACCTGTCACGCTCATCGACCGGCACGTCGGCGTGGCAGAAGCCTGGGCCCTGGTCCATGCCGCCGACAGGGCATGGGACGAGGGCTCAAGTCAGTGGATCAGTTTGCCGGGGTCAGCCGGATGAGTGTGGTCGAGACCGGTGTGAGTGTCCACCGACCTTTCATAGTCGTTTCGAGCCGATCCTGCTTCGGAAAATCCGGTTCCCCAGGTCGCCGGTCTCGCGCCGGACGACGCTCGATCGCAGGCCAGACGGATCCCGCCAGCCGCATCCATCATGCAGAGGCTCGATGAAACGATGACGCCGCTCTGTTCAGGCCGCTTCGCGCAATTCGACGACGGGCAGTTCCGCTCGTCCCTCGTGCGACGTGATCACGAGCGCGAGCGGAGCTGTCACCTGTCGCCGCAAGTGCTTTCGGGGCCTTCCCCGCGCCCGCACCTCGAGCGGCGGCCGCCCGGCGGCAGGAAGCCGGCCTTCGAGCACCTCGGCGGGAGTCGCGCCGCCGAGCGATTCGTGCGGCCGATGCTCGAGAGGGCGACGGCCGCCGGCAGGCTGCCGAGCACCAGCCCGGCCTTCAGCCGGAGCACGCGCCAGCCGGCCCT
This sequence comes from uncultured delta proteobacterium, assembly GCA_963826085.1. Classification (GTDB taxonomy): domain Bacteria; phylum Myxococcota_A; class Polyangia; order Polyangiales; family Polyangiaceae; genus CAWDXG01. The sequence continues at coordinate 7,297 of CAWGVN010000002.1, forward strand.
GGCGAGCGCGCGGTCCCGCCGCGCGTCCAGCCGCTCCCGCCCGCGATGCCAACCGCCGTCGACCTCCACGATCAACTTCACGGCGGGAGCGGCGAAGTCCGCGATGTATTCCCCGACCACGACCTGCCGCCGGAATTGCACGCCGAGCTGCCGCCGGCAGAGCGCGGACCACAGCGCGCGCTCCGAAGCCGACGGCACCGCCCGCATCTCTGCAGCGCGCGAAGCGAGCAGTGTGGAACGATCAGTGCCGACAGGACGATGATGACGATGCATGCGAGCCTCCTTCCCGGCGGAGCGGCCGGGCTACGCCCCCTCCGGCGCAGGCCGCATGACACGCCCCGGATCCGCACAATGCACTCGCAACGCCGCACTGCGCCGCGCACCGCCCGACAGAGCTGGGCGTGGCGGGCGGCGTGCGCCGCTCCCGCGGAGCCCGGTCGCTCCGCCGGGAAGGGGACACAGCACCTCTATCGACCCTGCTTGGCGCAGGCGTATCATCGTTGGCGTCCTGCCGCCGAGCTGGACGCGCCCCGCTCTGTGACAATCGGATTGCGACTCCGGGCAGCCGGCACGGACTGGCTGCCCGGCACGCCGGCTCCCCGGCCTTCGATGCGGCGCGAGAGCGGGAAACGGGGTACTCTTCACCTATGAACGCTCGCAAGATCCGCGTCGAGAACGGTCGCATCAAGCTGGACGAGCCGACGACGCTGCCTGATGGTGCCGAGGTGGAACTGGTGATCCTCAGTGGCGACGAGCTCGACGACGAGGAGCGAACTCGACTGCATGCATCCCTGGAGCGTGCGCTCGACGACGAGGACGCAGGCCGTGTCGTGGACGCGGACGAATTCCTCGCACAAATCCGCGCCGGGACGTGAAGCTCGAGATCCTCGAGGAAGCGCGAGCCCAGTACCGCAGGCAGAACGCCTGGTGGCGGCAGCATCGCGACGCGAAGACCCTGTTTGCCGAGGAATTCCTCGCAGCGCTCCGGCACCTGCGCAATGCGCCCGAAAGCGGTTCGCTCTACGCCCGGAAGCGGGGACGGACCATCCGACGCTGGCTCATGCCCAAGACGAAGTACCACATCTACTACCGCTTCGATCGCCGGCTGGATCTCGTGATCATCTACTCCGTGTGGGGTGCGCGACGGGGTGTTGGTCCGGAGTTGTGAGATTCTCCGCTTGGCGCCGCACGACCGCCCGCAGACCGTATCCAGAATGCCAACATCGACGAGCTGGATCGCTGGGCGCTGTGCGTGCTCGACGCGACGAGCCTCGACGAGGTCCTCGCCGACTGACGCTGCTCGGGGCGCGGCCGTCGCGCCGTGAGCCTGGACCTGACCGGTGGCAGGGCGCAGCAGGCCTGCGCCTCGATGGAGAGCGGCACGCTGACGAGCGCCAGGTACTCGCTCTTCAGCGAGTGCCAGAAGCGCTCGATGACCGCGATCGAGCCATGTTTCCCGAGCGCGCCGAAGCGCGGCCGCACGCCGTGCTTCTCGCACCAGTCGCGGTACTCCTTCCGGAATTGCACGCCCTTGTCGGAGAGATGTAGCGCGGCGCGCGGCCGGCCTTGTGGACCGCGGCATCGAGCAGCGCGCAGATCTCCTTGGCCGTCGGCTCCTTCCTGAAAACCGTGAAAGCGATCGGCGCGCGCGAGAAGTGATCGAGCACGACGCCGATCCACCACGCGAAGGGCCAGCTGTTGCCGTCCAAATTGACGTCGTAGCGCGCAGCCGAATTGCGGTCGTACGATTCCGGCCCGGTTGCCGTTCTGTCGTCGTAGGTCGTGCTCCGTGCGGTCCTAGTCGTCGCGATCGTTACGACGCGCGCGGCCGGGCGGGCCGGATAGCCGGTCACACGAACGTGGCGACCACCCAGCGCTACGTGCATGCGAACGCAGGTGACCTGGTAGCCACCATCAGCAAGCTCCGGAGCTAGTCAGAACTGGTAACGGAGTGGTAACGGCCCCCCCCCGCGTTGTCCAAGTACCTGAAACCCCAGAACAATCGTCAGAAATAGTCGGGGCGAGTGGATTCGAACCACCGACCCCTTGACCCCCAGTCAAGTGCGCTAACCAAACTGCGCTACGCCCCGACCGCCCACGGCGGCCGGGCGGGCCGTCGAGGGTGAGCGGAACGTAGTCGAACGGATTGTGAATGCAAGCCCGGCGTCGGGCTTTGCACGCGGGCGCGCTCAGGATGGGATTTTGGGGCTGTCCGGCGCGTCTTGTCCGTCGTCCGGGGGCGGCGGGGTCAGGGTGCTGCTCCGCTCGAGCCGCGCCAGGTGGCGGGCCAACCGCCGATACAGCTCCGCCGCCAGAATGGGATCCGCGGCGCAGACCTCCTCGAAGTCGTCGGCGCGCACGCGCAGCAGCCTGGCGGTGCGCGCCACCGTGGGCAGCGGTCCTTTGCCCCAGACGCCGACCAGCGACTCGGGAAAGAGCAGCGCGCCGGTGCCCACCTGCCGGCCGCTCGTGCCCACTCCCGTCACGATCCCGTCGAGCACGATGTACGCGACCAGATCGCTGGCGATCACGCGCGGAACGACGGCGCCCGCCTCGAGCTCGACTTCGACTGCCGCCGCCAGCGCCTCGAGCATCAGCGGCTGGTCGAGCTCGCTGAGCAGCGGACTCTGCGCGGCGTGCTCGAGATCCGCCGCGCCCAGCCCGCGATCCTCGCCGGGGCGCGTGACGAAGCGATCGCCGATCTCGATCACGATGGCGGTGGCGTTGTCGCGACCCTTCTGCCCTGCGCGACCGACCAGCGCGCGCGCGGCATCCTCGGGACTGCCGAGCCGAAGCAGCTGCGCCAGCTCGCTCTCGCCCTCCAGCTGATCGTGGACGCCGTCGGAGCAGAGCAGCAGCCGATCGCCGCGCGCTAGATCGACGAACAGCGCGTCCGCGGCCAGCGCGTCCGCGATGCCGATGGCGTTGATGAGCCGGTTGTGGCCCTGGGCGCGCCGGCGCGGTTCGAGCTTGCCGTCGGCCTTGAGCGACTCGAGCTGCGCGTGATCCTGCGTGAGCTGCAGCACCGCGTTCGAGCGCGCGAGGTACACGCGGCTGTCGCCGGCGTGCGCCACGAACGCGTGGTCGCGCGCCAGCCACACCACGTCGAGCGTGGTGCCCATGCCGTGGCGCGCTGGATCCTGCTCCGCCTCGCGGCGCACCTTGTCGTTGGCGCGCTCCATCACGCGCTTGAGCCGGGCCAGCATGTTGCGGCGCGTCTTCAGATCCGGCCGCGCGCAGTACTGGTCGCAGATCCCCTGCGACGTGGCGTCGGCGATGGCCTCCTTCACCTCGTCGACGGCGAGCCGCGCCGCGACCTCGCCGGCGGGATGCCCGCCCATGCCATCCGCGACGGCGAACACCGCGAGCCCCGGCTCGAGCAGCGCCACGTCCTCGTGCGTCGAGCGCGACCGCCCGATGTCCTCGCACACCGAGAACTCGATGCGGAAGTCGAAGCGGGGGACGAGGTGCGCCATGGTCGATACAGTACTCCTACTCCGGTGCGATCCGGCAGAGCGCGAGCCGCGGATCCGTGATAAACGCGGCGCCACAATGCGCGTGCTCGGCATCGAGACTTCCGCTCTGCGCGGCAGCGTCGCCCTGGTGGAGGCCGGCAGGGTCGTCCGCGCCGCGAGCCAGACCGAGCCGAACGCCCACGCCGAGCGCACCCTGCCGCTGGTCGAGCGGGTGCTGGCCGAGGCCGGCTGGGCGCGGAGCTCGCTCGATCGCGTCGCGGTCGGCATCGGCCCCGGGTCGTTCACGGGCCTGCGGATCGGCATGGCCCTGGGCCAGGGCATCGCGCTCGGGCTGGGCATTCCGGTGGTCGGCGTGGGCTCGCTCCGGGCCATGGCCGCGGCGGTTCCGGCCGATCGCAGCGGGCTCCGGGTGCCGCTGCTCGACGCGCGCCGGAGCGAGCTGTTCGCGGCCGTCTACGACGCTGCGGGGCAGGAGCTCGTCGCCCCGCTTGCCCTGCCGCAGGTCAGCGCGCTGTCCACCCTGGAAGAACGGGCCCCCGGTGCGCGCGTCCTGATCGGGGAGGTGACGGCAGTGCTGGCCGTCCCCGGCGCGCTGCGCTCGGCGGAGACCGACCTGCCCCACGCCGGCTTCACCGCGATCGTGGGCGCCGGGCTGGACCCTGCGCTTTCTCCGGCCGAGCCGCTCTACGTCCGCGAGGCCGACGCGATCAAGCCGGACCTGCCGCCGTCTCCCTTCGGTTAGCCGGTGGCGAAGCCCCCGCGCCTCGTCTAGCATGCCTGGGCACATGGCATCTTCCGCGGATCCGGTGGAGGGCGGCGGGGAGAACCGACTGCTGGCGCGTTTCGGGCGGCGGTTCTCGGCGGGAGAAGTGCTGTTCAACGACGGCGACGCCGCGAAGGAAGCGTTCCTGCTGCAGGAGGGGCGCGTCCGGCTGATCAAGAAGGTGGGGGCCGTCGAGCGCAGCCTGCGCGTGCTCCGGCCAGGTGACCTGTTCGGCGAGACGGCGCTGATCGAGGGCGCGCCGCGCAACTCGACCGCCGTCGCCCTGTCCGACGGCGTGGCCCTGGCGCTGGATCAGGCGACCTTCGAGCAGGTGCTCTCGGGCAATCCGGGCGTGGGCTCGCGCGTGCTGCACCAGCTGATCAAGCGGCTGCGCGATGCGGAGGACCAGATCGAGATCCAGATGCTGCGCGACTCGCAGTCCAAGGTCGTGGTGGCCTTGCTCAAGCTGGCCTACCAGACGGCGGGGGCGCACACGACCGGGGCCGTGACGGTGCACATCTCGCCGATGGACCTGTCGACGCGGGTCGGCCTGGACGTGGACACCGTCAAGCGCAACGTCCAGCAGCTCCGCGAGAGCGGATACATCAACATCTCCGGCGAGCGCGTCGAGATCCCGGACATCGAGGCGCTGGGCGAGCTGTACGGGTTGCTCGGGGTCAAGGACCAGATCGTCGGCGGCGACGAGAGCTCCGGCCGCTCCGGCTCGCGCTAACCCTGGAAAATCAGCCACGTAGCGGCCGCGTTCCGCGTTGACTCGACTGCTGCCGTGCGGTAGGTGGCGGGCACATGAGGGCAGTGGGTTATCGCCTGGCAGTTGCGCTTTCGCTGGCGCTCCTGCCCCCGCTGCTGTCGGCCTGCCCGCCCAGCCCGGACAACCCCCACGGCGGAGATCCCGGCCGGATGAGCGATGCCCAGTACGACATGGCTCGCGACCTGTGGCTGCGGCAGGGCAAGGCGCGCGAGGCGCTGGCCCACGCGCTCAAGGCCGTCGACCTGAACGACGACAACTCGGACGCCGAGCACCTGGTAGCGCTCATCTACCTGGACTTCTGCGAAAAGAGCCCCGATGACTGCCGGCTGAAAGACGCGGAGAAGTACACCCGCATGGCTCTGGACGCCCGGCCGGAATTCCGCGAAGCCAAGAACACCCTGGGCGTCATCCTGATCCACGAGAAGCGCTACGCCGACGCCATCAAGGTGCTCAAGCCGCTCACGGCCGACATCCTGTACGAGACCCCCGAGAATGCTTGGGGAAATCTGGGCTGGGCCTACCTGGAGAAGGGGGAGCTCGACAAGGCCATCGACGCCCTCCAGCGCAGCGTGGCGGCGCAGCCGAAGTTCTGCGTGGGCAACTACCGCCTGGGCCGGGCTTTCGAGCGGAAGAAGCAACTCGAATCGGCGCTGGAAGCCTATTCGAACGCCCTGGATACCGACTCGCCGGCCTGCAAGCGGCTGCAGGTGGCGTTCGCCGGCAAGGGTCGGGTCGAGCTGACACTGGGCAAGGCCGACCAGGCCAAGGCCGACCTCGAGCAGTGCGTGAAGCTCGATGAGTCGACCAAGGCCGGAAAAGAATGCAGCTCCATGCTGGGAAAACTCAAGTAGGCTCTGGGCCCCGCGATGGAAACGGTCGGCCAATACCTCAAGAGGGAGCGCGAAGCGCGACGCATGAGCATCGAAGAGATCTCGCGCGCGACGCGTGTGCCGATGTCGAGTGTCGAACGCATCGAAGCCGATCAGTTCGACGAGCTTCCCGGTGAAGTCTTCGTGCGCGGCTTCCTCAAGTCGTATGCGCGTTCCGTCGGCGTGCAGAGCGACGACGTGCTCGCGCGCTACACCGCAAGCCGTCGCGTTGCGTGGGTGACGCCGCTGCCGATCTCCAGCCCGACGAAGCCGGCGCGCGGCCGGCGTTTCGGCGTAGCGATCGCGTTCGTGCTGCTGCTCATCCTGTTCACGTTGGCCCTCAGCATCGTGCTCAAGCCGCGCGGCGACGACATGCCGCAGGAGCTGTCGATGCGCGCGCCGGCAGCAGGCACGGTCGGCAGCTTCACGGGCTGAGCCCGCCGTGGCGCGCCCGCGCGCGACATCCGCTGCACGCTCGCACACGACGCGCGCGCTCCTGCTCCGTCGCGTGAGCTACGGCGAGTCCGATCTGGTCGTGACGCTGTTCACCGAAGCGCTCGGACGCGTGAGCGCGTTGGCTCGCGGCGCGCGGCGCAGCCAGAAGCGCTTCGGCGGATCGCTCGAGCCGATGCACACGCTCAGCGTGCGGATCGACGAACGCGCGGGTGCGGAGCTGCTCGCGCTCAGGGAAGCAACGCTCGAGACGCCGCGGCATCATCTCGTGCGCGATCTGGATCGCATGCAGGCCGCGGGGCGCGCGCTCGGTTGGATCCGTCGCGCCGCGCCGCCGCGCACGCCCGAGCCGGACGCGTGGCGTGTGCTGCTCGAGCTGCTCGATCGCCTGGACGACGAACGCGACGCGCGCGCGCCGCGACTGCACCTCGCCGAGCTCGGCCTCAGGCTGCTGGCCGCGCTCGGCTGGGGGCTGGATCTAGAGCGCTGCGTCCGCTGCGGAAAACCCTGCGAACCGGGCCGCGCGGCCATGCTCGACGCCGCCCGCGGGGGGCTCGTCTGCCGGGCCTGCGGCGGGGCTCGCGTGCAGCTGGATGGCGCGGCGCGCGCGCGCCTGGCGTCCGCCGCGGCGGGTCAAAATCCTGGGCTTTCCGCCGAGGATGCCGATACCGCGCTGGCTCTGGTGGAGGTCGCGCTGCGCGAGCACATGGACATCGAGTGAGCGACGTCAACGTCCGCCGCTGCGTGGCGGGCGCCGGGCCGGTGTTCTACACTCGACGGATGGCACCGAGGTGGATCGTGGTGGGGCTCTCGGCGGCGTTGCTGGTTCCGGCCGCGGCGTGGGCCGGGTCGTCGAGCCAGCACAAGGATTCGAGCTCGAAGAGCGACGCCAAGCTGCCGCCGCTGAAGGTGAGCATCGATCGCTCGAAGGTGGATCTCGCGGACCACCACCTGGAAGTGAAGATGTCGCGCACGGCGGCGTCCGTGCACATCAAGGTGATGGACGAGTCGGGCGACGTGCTCGCCGACGAGGAGCAGGACTTCAAGGGCAAGCCCGCGGGCACGCCGCTGGTCGTGACGTGGTCGCCCAAGAACGACTCGGCCGTCGCGCGCATCGAGGTGTTCTGTTACGACACGCACGGCTACTACTCGGGCGTCGCGATCGTCCCCTGGTCGGTGAGCATCCCGCACCAGGAGGTGCTGTTCGACACCGACAAGGCGATCATCAAGGCGAGCGAAAAGCCGAAGCTCGAGGACAGCTACGCGAAGATCCAGCAGGCCATCAAGGAGCACAAGGATCTCGGCTCCATCAAGCTCTTCATCGGCGGGCACACCGACACGGTCGGCAGCGCGGCGCACAACCTCGAGCTCTCGCGCCGCCGCGCGCAGGCGATCGCCTCGTGGTTCCACCGTCGCGGCATCCGCATCCCCGTCTACTACGCCGGCTTCGGCGAGTCGGTCCCCGCGGTCAAGACCGCCGACAACGTGGACGAGCCCAGAAACCGCCGCGTCGACTACATCCTCGCGATCGATCCGCCAGCGATGAAGAGCGGCAGCAGCGTCGCCTGGCATCACGGGTAGGGCGGCGCCGGCGTCCGCCGGAGCGTGTCGTCGAGGGACGCCCGCGTCTGCACCTGGGTCATCGGGCGCACCCCACCAGGTCCCGGAGCAGGCGCGCCCCACACGTCCAAGCAGCTCCCCGGGCGGAGGCGCCGGATAGGGCTGGCAAGCCGCAGCGTCACGGGACGCAAAAGTAGCAAGTGGATTTCAAAGTCGTTTGCAAGAGATCCCGCAGACCTTGCGAACTGACGCAGATATGGCGGCGCAGCGAGTGGCGGCCGGCCCAAAAATGAACTTGATTTTCATTTTCAAATCTGCGAGCAATCCGATCCTGGAGATGGGTCGAGCCATGTTGACGTTCCGCCGGCCTCCGGGGCTGGTCGCGGAAAAGCCATCGGGGGCGCGGAATGCGCTGGGAGACTACCTCGCGCGCGAGGCGCGGATGCTCCTGGCTTCGGCCGAGGCGTTCCGTTCGCTTTCCGACACGTTGTTCGCGGCGGGCGCGCCGTGCGCGCTGACCGGTCGCGCGGCGTGCGCGGCCAACGATCGCGCGCGCCACGCCGAGGTCGTGACACGACTGGCGTCGCGCTACGGCGGACGGCCGGCTCAGCTGCGCGTCGCGAGGCCGAAGCCACAAACGCTGCTCGAGCTCGCACTCGACAACGCCGCGGAGGGTTGCGTCCGCGATACGTACGCAGCGCTGCTCGCGTCGTGGCAGTCCGATCACGCGCGCAGCCGTGCCATCTCGGAGGCGATGGCGATGATCGCGCGCGACGGCACCCGCCACGCAGCGCTCGCGTGGGCGCTGTCGGACTGGGCCATGCCGCAGCTGCCGCGGCGGGATCAGGCGCGCGTTCGACGCGCGTGCATGGATGCGGTGGCGAGGCTCGAGCGCAGCGTGCGCGAGCCGGATCCGTCGCTGGTCCGCCGCGCCGGGCTTCCGACGCGCGCCGAACAGCGGACGTTGATCGCGGAGCTGTGCCGCATGTTGTGGGACAAGCCCGACTGCACGCGGAAGTCGAAGAACGCGCGGCGTCCGGAGCTGCTGACCCGGGGCCGGGTAGGCCGTCCGCCGGCGCGTTGGGGCCGGCTGGCGCTCTATGTCGAACAGCAGGGGCTATCGCGGCAGAGCGTCGCCCAAGAGCTCGGGATTTCCCGCAAGTTCCTCGACAACATCTGCCGCGAGGTGCGGCGCCCGGGGCCCGCGCTGGCCGAGCGGATCGAGCGGCTCACTCAGGGCAAGGTGAGCGTCGCCTATCTGATGGCGCTGCCGAAACACGACCGCCGCGGCCCCAAGCCGCGGCGGTGAGCGCAGCTCACGGACACTGATCGCTGGTCGGACAGGGCGGCGAGTTGTTCGCACCCGGACAGCACACCCAGACGCAGTCGGCGCTCGAGCCCACCGTCTCCGTCGTGCTGCTCTTGGCGGACTGTCCGCTTCCCGTGAGCGTGCCGGGATCGCCCGACCCCTGGTCGCCGTCGGTGTCGTGCCAGGGAGCGTTGCCGAGGACGAAGCCGGATGCCGCGGTCGCCGCCAGATCGACCTGTCCCGGATCGACGCACACGGTCTGCTTCGCGGCGGTGCTTGCCGTCCCGCCGGCGACCGATACCGAGCACCAGTTGAGGTAGTTCTTCACGGTGAGCGGAACCTGGCTGCCGGTGCAGCCGCCGCCGCTGCCGCCGGTTCCAGCACTTCCGCCTGCGCCCGAGCTCCCGCCCGCGCCCGAGCTTCCGCCCGTGGAGCTGCCGGCCGTGCCGCCGCTTCCGCTGCCGCTGCTGCCGCCCGTGGAGCTGCCAGCGGTTCCGCCGGTGCCGCTGCCCGAGCTGCCGCCGCTGCCGCCGCTGGAACCCCCGGTGCCGCCGCTGCTGCTGCTCTTCTTCGAGCTGCTGCTGCAGCCGACGGTCGTTCCGAGCGCCAGCACAAAACCAAGAGAAGATACGTAGGCCAGGTTCCTCAAGTTGATCATGGTCAAGAGTGTCCTCTCTAGCCCGGAGGCGGTCAACTCCGCGTCGGGTCGCATCGAACGGACGCGCAAGTACCCGGCAACGCTGCGAATTGTCCGATGAGGTCGGGCCCGGCTCCAATCCTGTAGACTGGGTCCGTGAAGCTTGTCGGGTTCTGGTTGCTGCCGCTCGCCATTGTGCTTTCGGCCTGCTCGAACCTGGGAGAGATCCAGCCCGGCGTCTGCGGCAACGGGATCGTGGATCCGGGCGAGGACTGCGACGGGCCCGGTGCGGGCTGCGGCACGCTGGCCTCCGACCATCCCTGCCGCTTCGTGTGCGGCGCCGCGGCGGGGAGCTCCAATGCGACCTGCCCGACCGGGTACGGTTGCGGTCACGACGGCGTGTGTCGCGCGGCCACCGGAAGTTTCGCGGAGCCGCAGGCGCTGCCCGGCGACCAGACCGTGGCCTTCTCCGTCGGCGACGTCGACGGCGACGGCAACGACGACATCGTGGGCGTCAACCAGGCCGGGTGGATCGGCGTGGACTATCTCGACGCAGGCGGGCTTGCCGCCACGGCGCGCTCGCACAGCGTGCAGTTGCCGTTTGCGCTGGGTCAGCTCACCGACGGCGACACGCGAGCCGACGTCGCCCATCTGCCGGGAGCCTCGGTCGGTGTGCTCACCGGCGGAGCCGATCGCAGCCTGACGCCGCAGGCCTACGCCGGCTTTGCAGTTCCCGCTTCCGGTTCCGGCAGGACGATCCTGTTCACTCTCGACGCTGCCTACGTGCGGCCCGGGGAACAGGACTTCGAGAAGTTCGGCGGTCAGGAGTTCCTGGCCTGGACCGGTTCGCTGCTGTTCGTGCCGATTGCGAACCAGAATCTGTTCTCCGTGGACGAGGCGAAGAGCACGCTCGCGCCCCGCCTCGCCGCGGGAGCCGTCCCCACCGGAAACATCGACGAGCGGGAGCAGACGTCGCCGTGCGACGAGTTCGTGCTCGCGGACCAGGGGTCGCCGGAAGTGTCGGTGTACACGCCGTGCAGTGGACCGGGCGAGCAGTGGAACACGGATCCGCACGCCTATCCGAAGGTGGAGCTGCCCGGTGGGGCGAAGGTGGGCGAAGGCGCGCTGCTCACCCGGATCAATCCGGGCGACAAGCACCTCGACCTGGTCATCGCCAGCCAGCCGTATCCCAACCCCGACCCGAGCAGCCCGATCTCGCAGGTCGCCGACATCTACGTCGCGTTCGGCGTCGGCGACGGCACGTTCAACAGCACTCCGCCGCCGGTCACGACGCCGGACCAGACGGCTGCGCTGCTGTTTCCCGGGATGTCGGGCCTGCCGCTCGCCACCGGGGATCTGAATGGCGACGGCGTCGACGACTTCGTGTTCCCGGACAGGGTGGTGGAGAGCGACCTGAAGACGTGCGCGGGGTGCTGGACCACCGTGCTGTCCGGTGAGGGATGGGCCCAGGCGCAGATCGCCGACTTCAACGGCAACGGCATCCCCGACTTCGTCACTGTCCCCATTGCAGGGCGCTACGTCGAGTTCTTCAACGGCACCGGCGGACCGCTGTTCAACAAGTCCGAGATCCAGACCAACGGATACCCCAACGCGCTGACCCAGGGTGACTTCGACGGCAATCTGATCCCCGATATCGCAGTGGCGGAGGCCGGCGGCGTCGACGCTTGCCCTGGCACCGATCGCTCGGATTCCGTGTCGATCCTGTTCGGAAACGTGGGCGGGCCGCTGGGCTCTCCCCAGAGCATGGGAAAGCTCGACTGCATTTCCCAGTTCGTGGCGGGCAACTTCTTCTTCGCCGCCGGAGTCGACTGGACTTCCGATCTCGCGGCGCTCGACGTGGCAGCGGACGGCAGCGAGCATGTCGCGCTGTTCGGGGGCTCGACCGCTCGCCAGCTCAGCGCGCCATTTCCACTCGATTCGACGGATTCGGTCAATTCCGATCTGGGGATCTCCATCCAGGCCGGCCAATTCGACAGCGACAAGTCGCACAGCGATCTGGCAGTGCTGGCGCTCGACGGGGCTCCGCCCCGCAAGCCGCGGCTGTGGGTGCTGCCGTCCACCGGAACCGCCAATCTGGAGAACGGATATCCCGCTCCGAACCTGGACCCGAAGACCGTACCGCTCGACGTGTGCTCGGCGCTCACCGCGGAAGCCGACTTCGACGGCGATGGGATCGACGAGATGGTGCTGCTGGGGCGATCGTCCAAGGCGGGCGGTCTGGTCGCGATCGCCAAGGTCGATCCGAAGACCAAGGAGCTCCACATCGCCGCCACCCATCCGGTCTCCGACGTCGACTTGATCCAGCCCTCCATCTTCCGCTTCCAGTGCGCCGTCCGTCGCGATCCCCAGAATCCGGGCGTCGCGGACGCTCTGGATTCCACGCAGGTCCAGGTCACCGACATCGACGGAAAGAAGCAGATTGTCGTTCTGGGCGCGGCCGGCGGTTCGACGCCGCAGTCTGGACACGTGCTGCGCGCATTCTCCTGGCAGGGCGCCGGGCACGACATCGTCGAGTCGACCATTACGGCGCCGTCCGGTGTCGATCCGCTGGGCTTTGCGGTCATGAACGCGGACGCCGACCCTGGGCCGGAAGTCGTGCTGGTGACTATCGACGGCGTGTTCGTCTCCAATCTGCAGGTCGCCTCCGACGGGTCGATGAAGCTCGGGCCGCTGTACTCGCCGGCGGGTGGCGAGCCGATCGCGCCGAACATGGTCATGCCGGGTATCGGCATCGAGGGCGTGATCGGCGTCCGTCCGGGCGACTTCAACGGCGACGGCGTCCCGGATTTCGTCGTCGGGCACCAGACCGGGTTCAACGTCTACTACGGAGCTCCGGAGGTGCCATGAAGCGGCGCGCGGCTATCCTCGGGACTCTTCTGCTGGCGCTGGCCTCGCCGGCGCGCGCCGACACGGCGCGGGCGTACTTCGACATCGGCGCCAAGGCGTACGAAGCTGGCCGCTACCTGGACGCCGCGCACGCGTTCGAGGAGGCCTACCGCCTGTCGAAACGGCCGGGCCTGCTGTTCTCGCTCGGACAGGCGAACCGCATGGAGTTCTTCGCCAGGAGCGATCCCGCGCGGCTGAGGGACGCGGTCCATTACTACAAGCTCTACGTCCAGCAGGCTCCGTCCGGGGACCGCGTCAAGGATGCAACGGCCGCGCTGACCACGCTCGCGCCCCTGCTGGAGAAGCTGGGCGACGCAGCGTCCTCGCCGTACGCCCCGGCCGCGTCCGGCAAGCCGCGCGTGATGATCTCGTCGCCGACCGAGGGCGCGCAGATCACGTTCGACGGCAAGCGCGTGAGCGACCCGTACATGGCCGAGGTCGCCGCCGGCAAGCACCAGGTCGTGCTTTCTGCGCCGGGATACAAGGACTACCGGCGGGAGATCGTCGTGGACGAGAAGAACGGCGTGCCCCCGCTCGATATCGCGCTTGAAGAGAAGCCCGCTCGGCTCGTCATCAACGCGCCGGAGGGCGCCGACGTGACCATCGACGGTCGGCTCCAGGGTACGACGCCGCTTCCGCCGCTCGGCGTGGCTTCTGGAACGCACTTCATCGCGGTGACTCTCAACGGTCACGGGGCGTTCAGCCGGACTGTCGCCCTCCAGCGCGGCGAGCAGAAGACCCTCGACGCCGAGCTGCATGTTACCGGGCAGCGCACGGCGAGCTGGGTGCTGATGGGCGTTGGCGCGGGCGGCATCGTCGCCGGCGGCGTGCTCGGCTACGTCGCGCTGAAGAAGGATTCGGATGCCAAGGCGATCCAGAACGCCGACTCGTCGCAAGGCAATCTGCCGCCCGGCGAGCTGGGCCGCTACAACTCGCTGCGCCAGAGCCGCGACAACTTCCGGCTCGCTTCCGTCATCGCTTTCGGCGCCGGCGCCGGCGTGGCCGCAGTCGGCCTGGTCCTGCACGCATTCGACCAGCCGAAACCGCCGCTGCCTCCTCTCGAGCAGACGACGCCCGGTGCGCCCAGACGCACCACTCCCGAGCCCGGCTTCGAGATCAGCGCCGCGCCGCTCTGGCAGCCGGGGTTTGTCGGCGCGTCGGCGGGCGGGCGGTTCTGAACGTCAGGCGATCACGTCCGAGAACAATCCGCTGGAGACCCCGTTCGAAAACCAGGTCATGACGCGCGCGGCCGCCTCCGTCTCGCTGGCCTCTCCGAGCAGCGGAGCGACGCGCTCGAGCGCATCGCCGAGCGATTCGCCCGCGGCGAGCGCTTCGAACAGCGCCGCCATCGCCGGCTCGAGCTCCATGCGCCATATCGTCGCGCCCGTGCGGTAGACCGCAACGCTGGTAGCCCCAGCGGCGGGAACCGCGGGCGACCCGCCGCTGCGGAACGCCTGCAGATAGGCGTTCGCCGGATAGTCCAGCTTCAGGATCCGGAGCGAGGGATTGGCGACCAGGCGCGCCTCTCCCCAGGCGTCCGCGGGCACGCGCGCCAGATCTTCCGGCGTGATCACGCTCGAGGTCGGCGCGTGGATGACGAGCACGATCGCCCACTCCAGGCTCGCGAGGTCCGCGGCGAAGCCGAGTTGCTCGTCGCGACACAGCCCGGACATGTGCTGCCCGAACACGTTCAGGTTCGGCCCGGTCGACGGGAAGCGCGCGATGTACCTCCTGCACAGCGCGTTGAAGCGCTCCTCGCCGAGGTGGTGCTGGAGCACCGGGTAGTCGTCGGCGAGGCAGTCGACAAGCCGCGCGTGATAGCCGCGGCGGTAGATCTCCAGGCGCTCGAGCGAGCTGAGCGCTCTGCTGGGCGTCACGAGCGCGGCGGCAGAGCGGTCGTCGACGGGCGCCGGCTCCGACTCCGCCGTGGTGATGATCGCCTCGAACCACTGCTGCTGCGCGCGCAGGTCGAGCTTTGCCGGGAGCCATGCCGGAGCCGAGCCGTGGCGGGCGTGTGCGGGAACCTCGAGGTGCGCGGGCGTGGCGCTCGCGCGCTCGTGCGTGCCGATCGAATCCGCGGTGGCCTGCCGCTTCACGCGCTCGCTCCGACGAACTCGTGCGCCCGGAGCGCCTCCGCGTGGGTCTCCTCGAGGGACGGGATATCCACGTCCCACTCCAGCAGCACGCTGGCTCCGCCGGCCCGCTTGTGGGCGACGGCGAGCAGCTCCCACACCGGATCGATGACGGGGCCGATGTGCGAATCGATGATGTGCGTGCCGAAGTCCGTGTGGCCCGCGACGTGGAACTGGATCACCCGCTCGTAGGGTACGGCGTTCAAGTACTCCATCGGATCGAAGCCGTGGTTCTTCGAGGAGACGTAGACGTTGTTCACGTCGAGCAGGATCGCGCAGTCGGCGTCTTCCGCCAGGCGTCCGAGGAATTCCCACTCGCTCATGCTGGCGCCGGTAAGCTCGGCGTACGTGGACGGGTTCTCGAGCGCCAGCGGCGCGCCGAGGAAATCCTGGACCTCCCGCACGCGCGCTGCGACGTGCGCGAGCGCTTCCTCCGTGTAGGGCAGGGGAAGCAGATCGTGCGTGTTCCTGCCGGCGACGCCCGTCCAGCACAGATGGTCGGAGACCCAGAGGGCGCCGACGCGGTCGCGCAGAGCACGGAGCTCGGCGAGATAGTCGCGATCGAGCGGATCCGTCGAGCCGATGGACAGCGACACGCCGTGCATCACGACGGGATACGCGCCGGCGATCGCGTCGAGGTAGTCCAGCGGGCGGCCGGACGTGTGCATGTAGTTTTCGCTGATGATCTCGAAGAAGGCGACGGGCGGCCGATCCTCGACGATGCGCTGGTAGTGCTTCGTCCTCAGGCCGAGCCCGGCTCCGAGATCGGGCAGATCGAATCGCTTCTTCATGGGGCTCGAGCCGGACCGCACCGGCGTCTCCGGTGCGGTCCGTCCCGGATGCGATCAGCCGATGCCGATCAGTTGCCGCCCGAGTCGCCGCCGCCCGTGTCGCTGCCGCCGCTCGAATCGTCGCCGCCGCTCTTCATGCCCGTGCAGGAGTGCTTCTCCGGTGCCGGGGCCGGCGCTGCTCCCATTCCGCTGCCCGTGCAGGAGTGCTTGGCCGGCGCGGCCGCGGGTGTCGCGTCGCTGCCCGAGGGCGTGTTCGGTTGCGGGGTGGCGCCGCCGCCACAACCCGTGGCTCCCGCCAGGATCCCGCCGACTGCCGCCGTCAAAAGAGCATTCTTGATGTTCATGTTCCCTCTTGTCAGGTTGCGTGAGTGCGCGCTCCGGCTTGGAGCTTGCCCCGGTATGTACGGGCCAGGCGGCAAGCCGTTACATCTGATCTCGCACTTCTCGTTCGATTCGAGGCTTGTCCAACGATTGACGCCCGTCAATCTGTATCTGATCTGGCGCCGCCTGCGCGCGGGGCGCCGGAGCCTGGGTGGTGGCGCCTGGAGCGCCGAGCACGGAGCGCGGCGCCCAGGCGCTGGAGTCGGAGGCGATCAACCGTGGCAGCCGCCCTGGCCCTTGCAGTCGTTCATGCCCTTGCAGGCATGCGAGTCGGTCTTGCAGCCGCCCTGGCCCTTGCAGTCGTTCAGGCCCTTGCAGGCGTGCTTGGCGGGTGCTGCGGCCGGTGCCCCGGCGGGAGCGGCGGTGCCCGCGGACGGCGCGTTCGGCGCTGGGGTGGCGCCGCCACCGCAACCCGTAGCTCCGGCGAGGATTCCGCCCACAGCCGCTGTCAACAGAGTGCTCTTGATGTTCATGGAGTTTCCTCTTCAGTTGATGAGGCAAGAATCCGCCTCGTGTCCACTTGTCTACGCAGAAGATGCTTATGCGGATCGCCCGGAGCCGTTACAGGGGACGCTCTGCATTCCGGCTGGCGAGGCTCGCCGCGGCCGCGGGAGCCGTCAATCCGAACGCGGTGAGACGATGGCTTTGCGGATCTTCGCGTCGGGCGCGGAATCGTCGAAGACAACCGCCTTGCCCGCCGCGCGCACGCCCAGCTTCTGGAACAGGGCACCCAGATCCGCGCTGCCCGGCGAAAGCGCGAGCCGGGCGTACAGATCGCGCAGCACATGGGTGCCCGTGGCCCGGTCGCCGACCTCCAGCACCTTCGAAATATCCCAGTAGTTCTGGTTGGTAGCGCCGGTCGCCCCGATGGCTCTGAGCACCGTGTCGAGCGAACGGGTGTTGCGCGTGCGCTCGCGGATTTCCACGTCCGCGAGCAGACAGAACAGCGCGCCTCCCCAGTAGGTGCGGCCCCAGGTCCGGGTCTTTTCCAGGCCCTGATCCCCCGGTCCCGGCAGGCCCTGGGGCAGCCCCTCGACCAGATCTCCCCACACCTTCTGCGGCGTCACGAGCCCGACACGTACGCGTGCGATGGGCTCCACGTACGTCGCCAGACCCTCCATGAGCCAGGCGTGCCGCCAGCCGAGGTCCGGGAAATTCACGTGCAGGAGCTCGTGCGTCACGACCCAGTCGTCGCGCGTGTTGTCCGCCGTGACGCCGTCGCCGACGCGGATCAAGGTTGCGGGTCCTCCGCCGCCGAGCGTCAGGCCGCGCGTCGGCCCCTTCGAGCCCTTCATCACGAGGATGAGGGCGCGGTGCGCCGGCGGATGTCCGAGGTAGTACTTCGCGACCGCGCCCGTCGAGGCGTGGACCCACGAGAACACGTCGCGGTCGCTGAGCGGGAGGCGCGCCGGCGCGATGCCGACCTGGATCGTCGCGTCGCCGGCCGCGACGCTGCCCACGTGCACGGGACCGAACGCCGCAAAGCTCGAATCCTCCATGTCATCGACGTCCATCTCGAAGCCGTCCCCGCCGCGATGCACGCCCGTGATGAAATGCGAGCCGGCGCCGGGGCTCACGTAGAACTCGAATTCCGAACCGCTCGGCGCCCGTGACGGATGGAGCAGCCACGACGACGGGGGCGCGAACACCACGTTGCCCGAAGCTATCGCGGTGTCGGGCGCGTCGATCGTGTCCGCTGCCCGCATGAGATCGAATCGATAGCGGACGCGGCAACCCTGCACGCACGGCACGGGCCACGCGGCGCCGCGACGCGCCACGGGGATCCAGCGCGATCCGCTTGCCACCGCGACGTCGTGCACGAAGGGTTGCGAGTCGGCGTCGATGGCGAGGCCGGGCGCCGGAGCGGAGCCGAAGCTCGCTTCCACGGCCAGCTCCTGGGCTTGCCGGGCGCTGACGGCATAGCGCCATGCCACGTGCGGCCCGGCAGGACGTGGTGGGTCGCGTGGCGCCCTGCTCGTGCAACCCAGCGTCACGACGACCAGCCCGGAAACCAGGAGGCCCCGGGCCGTGCGCTGTAACGCTCTCTTGCCGGCGGCGTATGGACAGGAGACGCTCCTCCAGAAGAGGGAACCACCATGGGACTCAAGAAGATCGCAGACACGCTGGTAGAAAAGCTCGAGAGCATCGGCTGGGTGGCGCCGTTGTTGGGCCGCCTCTCGGTGGGGCTTCTCTTCCTTTCCACCGGATGGGGGAAAGTGCATCACGTCGACAAGATCACGCACTTCTTCCAGACCCTTGGTATTCCCGCTCCGGGGTTCAACGCGGTGTTGGTAGGCTATAGCGAGCTCATCTGCGGTTCGCTCCTGGTTATCGGGCTCCTCACGCGACTCGCTACGATTCCGCTCATCGTGAGTATGATCGTCGCGATCCTCACTGCCAAGCTCAAGAGCATCCACGGTCTATTCGATCTGGTGGGGGCCGATGAATTCACGTATCTGTGCGTGCTCATCATGGTCGGCGTGATCGGCCCCGGGCTCTTGTCGCTCGATCATCTGGTCGCCAGGCGCCTCTGGCCGAAGTCCGGGGCTG
Organism: uncultured delta proteobacterium; assembly: GCA_963826085.1. Lineage (GTDB taxonomy): Bacteria > Myxococcota_A > Polyangia > Polyangiales > Polyangiaceae > CAWDXG01. The sequence continues at coordinate 25,897 of CAWGVN010000002.1, forward strand.
CACCGGAGCGGGAGCCGGAGCGGCAGCAGGCGGAGTAGCTCACGGCATCGGCCTCGAGTGTGCGGACGGCGCTTCCGGCACCGACGGCCAGCCGCCGCTCCACTCCACGGTATCGACGAGCATCAGACGCTGGTCGCCGGGGCCGTTCACGTGGCCGCTCTGCCAGGCGTGGTAGACGATGTAGGTGTCGGTCGGTGTGTCGAGCACCGAGCAGTGTCCGGGCCCAATCCACCGGCTGCTGCTCGAGAGGATCGGTCCGCCCTTCTTCTGGTACGGACCGAGCGGCGAGCTCGAGCGCGCGACGCCGACCGCGTACGTCGCGTTGTAGTACGCGTTGCCGCTGTAGAAGAGGTAGTAGTAGCCGCCGCGCGCGACGACCCACGGCCCTTCCACCACGCTGCCTTCCCAGCCCTGGTTGTTCACGATGAGCTGGACGCGCGAGCCGGTGAGCGCCGTGCCGTTCGCCGAGAGCTTCTGGCCGTAGATGGGCGTCGGCTTTCCGAGCGCGTTGCCATCCGCCTTCCACACCAGGTACGGCGTTCCGCTCGAGTCGGTGAACTCGCTTGGATCGATCATGCCCATCGACGCGTCGTGCACCAGCGGCTGTCCGATGTCGGTGAACGGGCCGAGCGCGCTCGACGCGGTGGCGGCGCCGACCGAGAGCTGCCCGTCCTGGGCGCGCGCGGTGAAGTAGGCGACGTAGTGGCTGCCTACCTTGTGGATCTCCGGGGCCCAGAAGTCGCTCTTCGCCCACGACGGCTTGTTTGCCGACGGGAAGATCGAGCCGGCGGAGGTCCAGTGCACCAGATCGGGCGACGTCCTGATCGGGAACGCGTTGGTCGCGTTGCCGCTCGTGCAGACGACGACGTACTGGTTGCCGTCGTGAAGCACGCCCGGATCCGCGCAGCCGGTGGGGATGACGGGGTTCTCGTACAGGCCGCCGCATCCCTCGTAGCGGAACGACATTGCGCAGCTGCCGTTGAAGTGCGGCGCCCAGCCGTTGGAGAGTGTGGCGTACGACGTGGCGCCCTGGTTCGTGCAGGAGCGGTTCCAGAACACGCGCCGGCCAACGTCGTCGTACTGGGCGGGATGGTTCTGCGGCGGGAGCCAGTCGCTGCCGTATGTGATGCGCGTCGTGCATTGGGTTGGACCGCCGCAGGTGGTGTCGAGCGCGATCACGCAGGCGCTGTGCCCGGAGAAGACCGGCTGCCAGCCATTGGAGAGCGTGGCCGTCGAGTTCTGTCCGCTGTCCTGGCATGAGCCGTCCCAGGTGACGCTGCCTTTCACCTCGTCGAATTGATCGGGGTGATTCGACGCATGGATCCAGGCATCGCCGTAGGTGATGCGCGTGGTGCAAGGCGTCGCGCCGCCGCTGCCGCCCGATCCGGCGTTGCCGCCCGATCCGGCGGCGCCGCTCGTGCCGCCGGCGCCGCTGTCGGCGCCCGCCTCGGCGCCGCTTCCTCCGCCGCCCGAGTCCGTCGCTGCAAAGCCGGCCGTGGAGACGTCCCTGTCCGTGGATGCGTCACTCGCGGAGCGCGAGCTGGTCCCGCTTCCGCAGCCGTACGCGAAGGCGACTGCGAGGGCAGAACAAGCGGCGATTCGAGTCGTGCGCACCGCGATCAGGGTCGGCGGTGCGCACCGCCGGTGTCAAGCAATACGCGAGGCGACCTCGCGCTGCGACAACCCGTGCGACGAAATAAAAAATTCGAGCACCCGCCTCCGCCGGCGTGTGCCGGCGGAGGCGGGCCCCGACGCTCAGCTCGGGAGCTTGCCCTGGCCGAGCAGGTCGGCCGGAAGCAGCGCCTTGAGCGAATCGGCGCCGACCACGAGGCGCACCTCCTGGATGCGGCTCGCGATCTCCTTGATGCTCTCGAGCTCCTTCAGGCGCAGCAGCACCGGCTGCTCCGCCATGACGCGCGCGGTGTTCGCGAGCGAACGGGTCGCGGCCGTCTCCTCGCGACGGAGGATGACGTTGGCCGCGGCCTCCTTCTCGGCCTCGATGACGCGGTTGAGAAGAGTCTTCATCTCACCCGGCAGGACGATGTCCTTGAGACCGACGCGCTCGATGCGCACGCCCAGCCGCGCCGCCTTCGGCACCGAATCCTCCTCGAGGAATCGGGTCAGGGCGTCGCGGCCCTCGAGCAGCTCGTCCAGGGTGACGCCCGAGACGAACTGACGCGCGGCGAGCTGCACGACGAGGTAGACCGCATCGCGCACGTTCGAGATCGAGGTCACGACCTTGGCCGGGTCCTCGATCGCGTACTCGACCGTGAGCGTCAGGCGCAGGCTCACCTTGTCACGGGTGAGCAGCTCCTGACCCACGAGCGACACCTGCTCGCTGCGCATGTCGACGGCCGACAGCTGGACCTCCGCGCCCGGGTGCGACCAGAAGGCGTAGCGACCCGGCTCGAGCACGCGCTCGAGCTTGCCGCGCACGAACATCAGGCCGCGCTGGTGCGCGATGACCGTGACGAGAGCGTACTCGCTCTTCGGCACGACGGCCTTGAGCTCATCGGTCAGCTCCGGCATCGGCTCGTCGACGCGGTACACCTCGAGCGATACCTCCGGATCGACAATCCAGTAGCGGTGCGTACCCGGACGCAGGAACACGGCCGGCACGCCGTCCTCGTACAGGACGCCGCGCTCCAGTGCGCCGAGCGTCACCTCGGCGTACCAGTCGGCCGGCAGGAGCGCGCGCACGGCCGGCTCGGCACGGAACACGAGCTCCCTCACGTTGAAGCGCACCTCGCCGAGGCGCGCTCCCCACACGCGGTGGCGGCCCGGGCCGAGTGCCCTGAGCGGCACACCGTCCTTGAGCACGACCACACGCTCGAACAGACGAACATCATAGTGCTTCATGGCTCGAAGCCTCCAAGCCGGAACCGCCGGCATGCGGGGAGACACGGGGTCTCCGTTGATCGAGTTCATCCCTGGGGACCGCGAGCGCGAGCGAGCCCGCGATGAGCGAGTCGCCGCCCGGAGGGCGGCGCAGCGAGTCGCGTCGGGGGTCCGGGGGCGGTGAGCCCCCGGCGGAGGATTACGGCGGGGGTGGGTGGGTGGGATGGAGAAGGGGGTCCTGTCGGCAGGGTCGCCCGATGGGCTCGTCCGCACCGCGCCGGCGCGCGCTTCACGAAGCGCACGCGTTTGCGAAGAGAAGAGCGCCATCACGGACCCGGCGCGGCGCGGGAAAGCGGGGCTCCGACGCAGGGACGGTGGCGGTCGCCGCGACGATGGTCGCCGTCCGTACGAAGGAGCGCTGCTGTCCCGGGCACGCGTCGGGGATCACCGCGAGCGCGCGAGCGCGCTCCGGCGAAGGGGCTGGCCTGCCGACCGGGACCGGTTTGCGTGAAGACGTTACAGGTCTTCTGGCTTTACGGATTGTCATTCCGTTGCTCTACCTGGCTGAGCTACATGCGCTCTCGCACATGGCGGGATTCGAACCCGCGGCTGGTCGACATCCCGCGGAACGCACCGGCCCGATACCAAAGGCAAGAACGCATTGCGCGCAGCCCAGGGCAGGGTGGTGTGCCGTGTGTCGAGATGCCGGAGCGACGAGCGGGAATTGCACCCGCATCCCCGGAGTGGCGCTCCAGGATCCTTCTGGTTGGACGATCGTCGCAGCGGCCGTCGAGACGCGAACGCGCTCTGGCGCACGCGCTCACGGCGGCGGCGGAAGCAGGAGGAGTCGCACCCCACACCTCGCAGTGCGCACCCGCTGATGGCGGGGCCCGCCCCTACGGACGGATCTGACCAGCGCCAACAGCGCGAGCACGCAAATCGTCAACGCGCGCATCCGCAGCAGTGAAACCGCGACGGCGACGCGAGTCAACGAGGTGCGGGGCCGGAGAATCGAACTCCGCTTTTTCCACCTTGTCGCCGCTGGCGAGCTGCAGCGTCCCGGCCATCGGGGTGGCGGCACATAAGAGGAGAACTCGGCTACTCTAGGGGCGCCGATGGCGGACGTGGACAAGGCCCTGCTGATCGAGGCGGCTGTCGCGCGGCTGCGCGAGGAGGCGGAGGCGCTGCGCGAGTCGGCGCGCCAGACGCGCGAGGGCGCCATCCACGAGGAGAGCCGCGCCGAGAACGACAAGGACACGCGCGGCCTGGAGGCGAGCTACCTCGCTCGCGGGCAGGCCGCCCGCGTGGAAGAGACCGAGGGTGCGGTCACGAAGCTGTCCTATCTCGAGCTGCGATCCTTCGGTCCGGACGATCCGATCGCGCTGTCGGCGCTGGTGACCACCGAAGTCGACGGCGCCGAGCGGCGCTATTTCCTCGTGCCCGATGGGGGCGGCCAGCGCTTGAAGGTGGGCGGGGTCGAGGTCCAGCTTCTGACGCCGGTGTCTCCGGTGGGGCGCGCGCTGATCGGCAAGCGCGCGGGCGACAGCTTCGAGCTGAAGCTGGCCGGTGGCCTCAGGGAGTACGAGATCGTCGAAGTCCGCTAGGGCCGGTGTCGTCGAACCACTTCGCGGCGAAACCGGCTTCCGGTATCGTGCGCGGCGTGTCGAACAGAAAGACAGCGATTGTCACGGGAGCGTCCAGCGGGATCGGGGCCGAGTGTGCCCGCCTGCTTGCGGGGCGCGGCTACGACGTAGTGATCGTGGCGCGGCGGCTCAAGCGGCTGGAAGCGCTCGCGAAGGAGATCGAGTCCGCGCATGGCGTCCGCGTGACGCCGATGCAGCTCGACATCTCCGTAGCGGGCGCGGCAGAGGAGCTGTTCGCGCGGACGGAGGGCGCGGGCATCGCCATCGAGGTGCTCGTCAACAACGCCGGCTTCGGCACACAGGGGTTCTTCCCCGACATCCCGTGGGACAAGACTGCCGAGCAGCTCCAGCTCAACGTCGTCTCGCTCACCGAGCTCACCCAGCGCTTCACCGCGGCGATGCGCGCCCGCGGCGCCGGCTACGTGCTGAATGTCGCCTCCATCGGCGCCTACATGCCGGTGCCCGGCTACGCCACCTATGCGGCGGGCAAGGCGTATGTCCGCAACTTCTCCGAAGCGCTCGCCCACGAGCTGCGCGGCAGCGGCGTCCAGGTGTGCTGCCTGTGTCCGGGGCCGACCGAAACCGAGTTCATCGCCGTATCCGGGCAAAGCGTGCCCGCGTGGCAGAAGATCGCGTTCATGAGCGCGGGGCGCTGCGCGCGCATCGGCATCCGCGCGCTCTTCAGCGGGCGCCGCCTGGTCGTGAGCGGCTTCGTGAACACGCTGATGATGTGGTCGCTGCGCTGGTTGCCACGGCGCCTCGTCACCTGGTCGGCGGCCCTTTTCATGGAAGGGCCGCGCCCCGCGTGACGCCGCGGGAAGATAGTGCCCGTTTTGCGTCCGGGCCAGACGGGCGACGACTCGACGATGCGCGGGGATGCTTGGCTTTCGGGAACAGCCGCGCAGAAGTCGTCGCCGGGCTAGGAGATGCCTGCGCGGGCAGTGCCCGCACAGAAGTCGCGCCACTCGATCGGCGCCGTCGTCGGATCGACGAGCGGAGCCGTGAGCGGCAGTGAGGCCGGGCGCCACGGCGGCTTCAGGGGCCGCATGCGCGCCTCGTCCGGTGTCTTGTCTGCCTTCCGCGCGTTGCACGGATAGCAGGCGGTCACGATGTTCTCCCAGACCGTTCGGCCGCCGCGCGAACGCGGCAGCACGTGGTCGTAGGTGAGCTTCGACATCGGCAGCCGCGTACGGCAGTAGGCGCAGGTGAAGTTGTCGCGCAGGTAGACGTTGAAACGCGAGAACTTCACGCCACGCTTCACTGCCGCGAGCCGCCCCTTGAGGCGGATCACCGCCGGCAGCCGTATGACCGTGGACGGCGAGCGGACCTCGTCGTCGTAGTTGGCGATCACGTCCACCTTCTCCAGGTAGACGAGCGTGATCGCCTCCTGCCACCCGATCACCTTGTGCGGGAAGTACCACGGAGTGAGCACGAGCGTTCGCGCGGTCATGGGTCACCTGCCTTGTCTTGGGGTTTCTGTGTGTTCTCCTTTCGCTGGGCCTCCCTGCCTGGAGTTGAACCAGGAAACCCGGTTTCGTAGACCGGGGCCTGCGTCCGGCAGGACAGGGAGCGGGTGTGGCGCAGCGAACGTGCTTGCGCCGATGGCGCCCGCGAAGGGAATCGCACCCTCCTCACTGGATCGACAATCCAGCCGCTTCACTAGATGCGTACGCGGGCTGCCGGGCAGCCGTGGCGGGCTGCCCGTGGGAAGCGCGCGCACCAACGCGTTGGCGGTGATGGACGCGCTTCCCGTCGCACGGATTGTCAGAGAACAGGGCGCACCACGGCGCCGACCGCACAGGGCCTGGTCCTGATCCGGACCTCGAAATGCAGAAAAGCCGCCTGGGAGGACCCGAGGCGGCTTCTCGAACGCTGCAATGAGCGACGATGCCACCTACGTGATCATCACCTCCAGGCTTCCGCCAGCCGCGAAATCAGGGCGCAGTGCGGTATGCGACAACACGCACTTGTCCTGGACCGCGACAAGCAGATACGGAGTCCGCTGCAGAGCGGATTGTCGGTTCATGGGTCGTGTCATATGTCCTTCGGGTTCGAGGGTGAGGGGTGGGTTCTGCTTGGGCTTCCCGGCGCCGGCGGCGTCTCGAAAGGGCCGAAATGCAGCGAAGCCGCCGGGATTTCCGCGGCGGCTTCGAGAATACCCGCGAGGGGTATGCTGTCCGGAGCCGCCTATCCGGAATCGCCTCCGACCGCCTGGGGGCGGAGGTTCAACGCAGCGCGCCACTCGGTGCGATGCGTATCGAGGATTGTAGAACTGGTCTTCATGTAACGGTGTCTGATGGGTACGCGATGATTCAACGTCTGTCAACGCTCGAAGTTTCAATTTTTCTTTCGTCGAGTTGTCCGTCTCCTGGTCAGCGTCACGACGCCGCCGGTACCCCGCGCTCTGGTTGGGGGCGCTCTTGTTCGAACTGGGCGTAGTGCCGGTACCAGAACCAGAACGACAGCGCGCCCAGGAGGTGCCAGGCAGCGTGGCCCGTGAAGATGTGGTTGTCCGGATTGCAGGCGACACCGAGCTTGTCGAGCCACCACAGCGTGTATGACAGCACGAAGGTGATTCCCACCGCGATCAGCGCGCCGTAGCGCGTCTGTTTGCGGTAACGGAACGCCGCCGCCAGCTCGAGCGACAGGAACACGACGACGTGCGCGATGAACAGCACGATGCCGGCGCTCGTGAAGAGCAGGAGCAGCGCTGCCGAAGCGACGACGAGCGCGGCATAGATGGCGATTTCCGTGCGCGGCCGCAGCGGCCGGAGCCGGGCGATGTTCAGGGTGATGAACAGGCTCGACTCGAGGAACATCACTCCCTGGTCGAGCATCTGCCCGAACAGCGTGCCCGTCGCGTGCAGCGCAGCGGAGGCGATGCCGGTCAGGATCGCGATCGGCCCCAGCCATCCGGCGCGGGGCGTGCTCGCGTCGCGACGCCCAGATCACGACCACGCCGGCGACGACGAAGCCCAGGTTCGACCAGGTGTTCGCCGGCTGGGTCACCCACGCGCAGAGATCGCGCTCGCAGAAGTGGAGATTGGCCGGCGCGAAGCCGCTCCACGGGCACATCCCGGGCGCATGCACCGCGCCAGAGTGGCCGTAGCGCCGGAGTGCGGCAAGCGGGATCGTGCTAGGTGCAGGGGCGATGGCTCGCTGGTGGTGTGCTGCCGTGGCGCTCTGGGCGAGCGTGGCCTGCTCGAAGGCCCACAAGTCGCCCGCGCCAACGGCGTCGGTCGCGACAGTCGCGAGCGTGCCGGCGTCGGCCAGCGCGGCTCCTGCAAAACCTTCCGCACCGGCCAAGCGCCTCGCGCTTCGCGTCGAACGGCGCATCGGAAACGGCCGCGACGCACTGTCCGCCACGTTGTACCGCTACGCCGGCGCCGCGACGCATGGCCACCTATGGGTCGCGCGCATCCTACCCGCCAAGGCGAGCTTCGAGGTTCTGCCTGCGACGCATCCGCGCCCGCTGGCCGTGATCCTGAAAGGCCACGAGCCGCTGGGCGACTACGTGGCGATAAACGGCGGCTTCTACGATGACGAGAAGCCGATGGGGCTCGTCGTCGCCTCGGGCAAGCTCGTCGCACCGCTCCGCAAGCATGGCGGCTCGGGCGTGTTCCTGCTGGAGTCCGGGCGTCCTTCGATCGTCGCGCGCGACGACTACCGGCCGCACTCGGCGCTGGCGCTGCAGAGCGTCGACCGGCTCGTCGACAAGGGCAGCGTGCTCGTGCGACCGCGTCCGGGCCTTCGCCGCGATGCGCGCTCGGCCGTCGCCATCGATGCCGACGGCGCGGTGTTGTTCGTGGTGGCGTTCGACGCGCGCGCTGCGTTCCCGTTGTCGGACGACGCGATCCGCATGAGCGCGCCCTGCACGACCACCGGTCCGACCCTGCTCGAGTTCGCGCAGCTGCTCGCTCGCGAACTCGGCGCGCGCTTCGCGCTGAACCTCGACGGAGGCTCGTCGACGTCCATGCGCATGCGCATCGGCAAGACGCAGCTGGACGTGGTCGCGCACCGCGCGACAATCAATGCGCTGGTCGCCTCCAGACCTGGCCCGGCGCCGAAATGAGCGAGCCCACCGTCCCTTGTCGCGACGGTGGGCTTCCCTTCATCGGTCGTGACGCTCAGCGACGGAAGCGTCCGCCGCCGCCGCCGCGACCACCGCCGCCGCCGCCGCCGCCGCCGCGCGCCGGGCGATCGTTCGCCTCGTTGACGCGGATGTTGCGGCCGTCGAGCATCTGCCCGTCCATCTCCTCGATGGCGCGCTGGGCGGACCCGGCGTCGCCGTACGTGACGAAACCGAAGCCGCGAGAGCGACCGGTCTCGCAATCGGTGACCACCTTCGCCTCGACGATTTCGCCAAAGCCTTCGAACGCCTCACGGAGACCGTGATCGTCGGTCCCCCAGGCCAAACCACCTACAAACAACTTGTTTCCCATGTCTCTGCTCTCTTCTCTCTCTCTCACCCGGACGATTCGCACGCTGCAACGACAGCGCTACCCCTCGTCCGTTGGATCCTTGCCGTAGCTCTTGCCCGCGCGGCTGCGTCGGGCGTTCCGGCTCGCGTTCCAGGAGCTGCGTGCAGCGGCATAGACCGCCCGGGCAACTTCTTCGTGCGCGTCATCGGGGGTCATGTGCTCGCCGATGATGCGGATTGCGAGGGTACGCGCTTCCGACAGCGTGCCCGGCCACATCCCCACGTCGCGTCCGTCGGCCTCCAGCCCGATGCGGACGGCATCGGCCCATGACTTCCCGGCCGCTTGTGCGGCGAGAGCGATAGCGCTGGGAGCGTTGGTGCGGGACATCGAGCGAGCAGAGCACGCTTCGTCCACACACACTGAGCGACCGGATAGTGGGCGAAGGAGGGCGGACCCTCCACGGCTTCGTCGAGCAAGGTGTGACACGGGGGCCCCGGGGGTGCAACGCGAAACGACGCAGGTCAGAATTGCCGGCTGACGGACAGACTGCACCCGGCGGGCGAGCAGGCCGGCGTGGCACTCCAGCCAACCGCCCAGAGCCCGCGCTCGTCCTGGCGCGCCGCCGACAAATCCTCCAGGCCGAGCCAGAGCGAGAGGCTGCCCATGCCAATGGCGAGTCCGCCTGCAGAGATAGGCCCGCCCCTCCGGATGGCCGAGGCGGAGCGTCCGCCGCATCGCTGGAAGCACTACTGAATCCGATCCGGTCGTCCGGATCGGAGCGCGGGACGCAGCCCGTGCACGCGACTCCGGCCGCGACGCATCGGGTGCGCACCGGGCGTGGCGTGACGCGACAACGGGACATGCGCGTCGCTGGCGCGCGCTTTGCACCTGCTCGCGCACCCAACCCTAACAGAGGGGGACTACGCGATGCGCTACGAACGTCCGAATCAGCCGGGCTCGAAGGCCCAGTACCGTTCACGTTACGAGAACTTTATCGGCGGCGAATTCGTCAAGCCGAAGAAGGGGAAATACTTCGAGAATATCTCGCCCGTCACGGGCAGACCGTTCTGCGAGGTGGCGCGGTCGACGGCCGAGGACATCGACCTCGCGCTCGACGCGGCCCACAAGGCCAAGGACAAGTGGGGCAAGACGCCCGTGGCAGAACGCGCCAACGCGCTAAACCGCATCGCCGACGTGATGGAGAAGAACCTCGAGACGTTGGCCGTCGCCGAGACGTGGGACAACGGCAAGCCCGTGCGCGAGACGCTGGCCGCGGACATCCCGCTCGCCATCGACCACTACCGCTATTTCGCGAGCTGCATCCGCGCCGAGGACAGCGGCATGGCCGAGCTCGACGAGAACACGGTCTCCTATCACGTCAAGGAGCCGCTCGGTGTGGTCGGGCAGATCATCCCGTGGAACTTCCCGCTCTTGATGGCGGCGTGGAAGCTCGCTCCGGCGCTGGCCGCCGGCAACGCCGTGGTGCTGAAGCCCGCCGAGCAGACGCCGGCTTCGATCATGCTCTGGGCCGAGATGATCCAGGGCCTCCTGCCGCCGGGCGTGCTCAATATCGTCAACGGCTTCGGCGTGGAAGCGGGCAAGCCGCTGGCGCAGAATCCGCGCATCGCCAAGGTGGCGTTCACGGGCGAGACCACGACGGGGCGACTCATCATGCAGTACGCCTCGGAGAACATCATCCCCGTCACGCTCGAGCTCGGCGGCAAGTCGCCGAACGTGTTCTTCGCGGACGTGATGGATCAGAACGACGCGTTCCGCCAGAAGGCGCTCGAGGGCTTCGCCATGTTCCTGCTCAACCAGGGCGAGGTCTGCACGTGCCCGTCGCGCGCGTTGATCGAGAAGAAGATCTATCCCGCCTTCATGGACAGCGCGATCTCGCGCGTATCGCAAGTCAAGCCGGGCAATCCGCTCGATACCGAGACCAAGCTCGGCGCGCAGGCATCGAACGACCAGCTGGAGAAGATCCTCTCCTACATCGACATCGGCAAGAAGGAGGGCGCCAAGCTCCTCACCGGCGGCGAGCGCGTACGGCTCGGCGGCGACATGAACGAGGGCTACTACGTCGCGCCGACCGTATTCGAAGGTGACAACCGGATGCGCATCTTCCAGGAGGAGATCTTCGGTCCGGTGCTCTCGGTCACGAAGTTCAACGACTTCGACGACGCCATCCGCATCGCCAACGACACCCTGTACGGTCTCGGCGCAGGCGTATGGACACGCAGCACGCACACCGCGTACAAGGCGGCCCGCGCGATCCAGGCCGGTCGCGTGTGGACGAACTGCTACCACCTGTATCCGGCGCACGCCGCGTTCGGCGGGTACAAGCAGTCGGGCATGGGTCGCGAGACCCACAAGATGATGCTCGACCACTACCAGCAGACCAAGAACATCCTCACCAGCTACGACCCGAACCCGATGGGGTTCTTCTAGGAGCAATGACGGTCGAGCCACAGGTCGTGGCGACTGAAGCCGCCGTCCGGCTGATCCGGAAGCTGAGGGACGAGCATGGTCCTCTCATGTTCCATCAGTCGGGCGGCTGCTGCGACGGCAGCGCCCCGATGTGCTTCGCGCAAGGCGAGTTCCGCATCGGGGCGCGCGACGTCCTGCTCGGCGAAGTCGACGGCACGCCCTTCTACATCGGCGGCGACCAGTACGAGCTCTGGAAGCACACCAGGCTCACGCTGGACGTCGTTCCCGGCCGAGGCGCGGGTTTCTCGCTGGAAGCGCCGGAGGGAATGCGCTTCATCATCCGATCGGACGTGTGCGCGACGGGGTAGGGGCGGGCGCCTGGGCCGCCGCACGTGGACGCGCCGCCGACGCCGGGAGTTGAATATCCCACGCCGCTGATCCATGTATCGGCCCTGCATTCGATCGGAGGCGGGCATGACGGAACAGGACGGGCGGGAAAGGGAAGTTGCGATCATCAGCGGCGGCGCGTCGGGGATCGGTCTGGCGCTGTCGAAAGAGATGGCGCGGCGCGGGTTCGAGGTGGTGATGGCGGACCGGCAGCTGGAGCAGGCCGAACAGGGGGCCGCGGCGATCCGCGATGCGGGCGGACGCGCCACAGCCGCGAAGCTCGACGTGCGCGACGCCGACGCCTTCCAGCGCCTGGCCGACGAGACGGTGCGGCGCGCGGGGCGCATCGACTACCTGTTCAACAACGCTGGCATCGGCGTCGCCGGAGAAATGGACTCGTACAGTCGTGAGGACTTCGACAACGTCATCGACGTGAACCTGCGCGGCGTGGCCTACGGCATCCTGGCGGCGTATCCGCACATGCAGAGACAGCACAGCGGGCATATCGTCAACACGGCTTCGCTCGCGGGGCTTCTGCCGGAAGCGGGCATGGGTAGCTACACGGCCACGAAGCATGCCGTGGTCGGCCTTTCGAAGGGACTGCGCCTGGAGGCGAAGCGCCATGGCGTGAAGGTGTCGGTGCTGTGCCCCGGCGTCATCCGCACGCCGATACTCGCCGGCGGTCGTTACGGTCGGACAAGCAACGTTGCCGCCGACGCCAAGCAGATCGAAGCCTGGTGGGAGCGCCTGCGGCCGATGGACCCCGACGAGTTCGCGAAGAAGGCACTCGCGCAGGTCTTCAGGAACAAGGCGGTCATCGTTGTGCCGGGCTGGTGGAAGGCGCTCTGGTACCTCGACCGCCTCTCTCCGGCGCTAGGCATGGTGCTGGCGGCCAAGTCGCTCGAAACCATCCGGCAAATGGTCGAGCAGGCGTCGGAGGAGCCCGAGGCACGCCCCGGGGAAGTCGAGCAAACCGCAGCCCGCATGAACTGACCGCATGCCCGCAATTGCGCGCGCGTGCCGCCGTGCCGCGCGATGCTATGTTCCGCGCCGATGCGCAGCCTGCTTGCATCCGGAATCGCCATCGTTGCGCTCGCGGGGTGCGCGTCGCGCGGACCGCGGGCCGAGCCACCGGCGCGATCGGCTGCGGGCGATGCGGACATCCGCAAGCTGGTACTCGATGCCGCGGCCGGCAGCGGGACCTGCGAGCGGCTGCGCGATCGCTTCATCGGGCTTCCCGCGGGGCAGGGTGCGACTGTTGCATCCGCCGGCATCACGCCGATTGTGGGACGCTGGTGGATCCGCGGCTGTTCGGTCGCGCGCGACGGCGACGCTCTGCGCCTCGAGCTGTCGGGTCCGGCGTGGTACCGCGTCGACCGGGTGCGGAGCGGCTATGCATTGCACCAGTACGTCTACTTCGACGTCGATGCCACGCTCGAGGGCGCGCTGGACATCGGCTACGACCCGCACGCGCGGCTGGCTTCCGTCTGGTTCACGCCGACCCAGGGCGCGGGCGTGAAGCTGCGATCGCTGGGCAAGCTCGATCTGCATGCTCAAAGCCTCCTGTCGTGGCTGGCTCTGCCCGTCGCCGACGAGCTGGCGACGGGCGAGGTCGTCTCCGAGGGCGAGGCGAAGTTCCGGCGGCAGCTCGACGCGGGCGTGACGCTCACGGTCGACCTTGCGCACGGCGCGCAGGTGGATCTGGTGCCGGGGCAGCTTGCGCGCGGCCAGGCGCCGGAGCGCCCATACAGCGATGGAAAGCCGTGGCTCGCGAACGAACGTGTCGAGCTCTTTCCCGGTGGGCTCGGCGTCGACGGCCCGTTTCCGCCCCAGCGCACCAGCATCGACGAGCAGCTCGAGAGCGGCGCCGGGCTCGACTATTCGCTGGTGTGCTCCCGCGATCTAGAGCTCGCGTTCAATGCCGTGACAGGTGGCGATGCGCCGAAGCTGCCGCCCAGCGCGGTGTTCCAGCGCGGCCGCCTGTCGCTCGCGGCGAGCGTGCCGGTCGTGGCGCAGTGCCCCTGGTACCTGGTGACGGCGACGAGTGCGCCGCGGGCGCTGGCGGTGTTGCGCGTCCGGGACGGTCAGCCTCTGACTGGCAGCGCACGCTCGGTCGTGGTGCGCCTCACGCTTGTGTCATTCGACGTGAACCGGACCGATCCACACGGCGACAGCTGGGACCCGCTGGACGGCGCGCCCGATCCGGAGATCGACTTGAGGCACGATGGCCACCGCACGCGGCTCTTTTCCGCGTCGGACGTTTATCGAGCCACGCCGGACGTCGCCGCGCCCGATCCGTTCGAGCTCACGCCCGGCGCGCCCATTTCCATCGTCGCCGTCGATCAGGATGCGGTGTTCGACGATCCGATCGGCACCGCGACGCTACGCTTCGCGAATGGCGTCAGGAGCGGCGTGCGGGAGCTGCCGCTGCGGCTCGACGGCAAGACGACCGGGCACGTGCGGGTGCAGGTGGACATCGTAGGGAAATGGTGACGACGGACGTTGCGTCGGGCGCATGATATCGTGCCATCACGATGCGGATTTCGAGCTCGTCCTCGATCCTGCTATCGACAAGGTCAACGACCCGCCAACGCTGTTCGGCGCACCGTCGGGGGACTCCCTGCTCGCTTCGTGGGACGCGCAGACGGACCAGGGCGGAGCGGTCGAAACCCATCGCCTCGACTGCGTCCAGGCGAACTGAGTCGCTTGGCCCAGGGCCGGAAAAGCGTCGGATTCGCTCCGCGGCTCGTCGTTTGGCCGCTTTGGTGCTACAAATGCCCTGTCGCCTCGGGATTCGGTCGCAGGGCCGCGCGCGTTGGCGACGCAGCGATGTCCCCGCCCGGCGCATGCCGCGCCCGGTCGGCCGCGCGCTGTCACGTGGCGAAGGAAGGTCCTCGCATGACCCATGCAACATCCGATAGCTCCAATCTAGCCGTCTACCAGCACAAGAAGCGGCGCGAATGGGGCCTGGCCGTCCTGGCCTGGGAGCACCGCGACAAGCGCGGTTACGTTTTCGAGAACGGTCAGCTTCGTGTGCTCGTGCAGGACTTCTTCCCGATGATGCGCCAGGTGGATCGCCCCACCGACGAGGTCCGGGCGCTCCACGAGACGCTGCGGCCAGAGCTCGACGCCGCCCGCGCCGAGGTCGGTGCAGCCGCCCAGCCTGCGCTCCGCAAGTCGACGTCGCCGCTCTCGTTCGATGACCAGCTCGCGCGTTTCCACGCCCTGTTCCCTGCCGGGTTCGAGGACGCGGCGTGGGTGGAGCAGCAGCGTGGAGCGACGGCATCCCGGCGACTGGGCGCCCACCGGGATCCTGCCATCGCGGAAGCGCAACAGATGCTGGGCGCCGCGGTGCTGGACAAGAGACTGGCGGGCGACGAGTACCGGGCCATCTACGAAAGCGCGCTTTCGCTGCTCGAGCGCACGGATCTCGTACCCACCTCCGAGCTGAAAGTGATTCGCGATCTGGATGCCCGCGGTCAGCGGGAGCTGTCGCTCATGATCGCGGAGCTTCTACACGGACCCGGCGAACGCGGCACACGGCTCGAACGCTTCAGCACGGCTTTCCACGACGTGTTCGGCGCGCCGCCCGGGTGGCGGCTTGCCACGGCGTTGCCGGCTCTGGTCGCGCCGGAAGAGTGCATCGTCATCCGCCCCGCGACGTTCCGCACGCAGGCGAAGCGCACGGTCGCCGGGTTCTCGCTTGCCAAGTTCCCGGTCGTTGCCGGCTATCGGCGCTGCCTGGCCGTGGCGGAGGTCGTTCGTGCCCGGCTGGTGGAACACGGTGAGAAGCCGCGCGATCTGATGGACGTGTACGACTTCATCGTCGTGACGCTGACAGCCACTTCTTCGAAGCGAGCTGCTCCGAAGAAGAAGTAGTCAGCTCATTGGGCGTCGACGACCTCGGTGCGCACTTCGTCCAGCATCGCCGACAGTTCCTGCTGCGCCTTGGCGCGGCTGGAACCGGCCGCCTTCAAGTACGCCCGATAGGCGGTCTCGAGCCTGCGCATCGCGTCGGTGATCGTGCTGACGCGCTCCGCATCCCTGGGATTTCCGTTGAACACGCCGGAAGCCAGGCGATCAGCAGCGCCCAGCCGGCTCATGAGCTGGGATGCACTGTTCTTGAGCGGCTGGGGCGCAACTTCCGAGGAATCCCACGACGAGACGCGCAGCGTGGCGTCCAGGGACTCGACCAGCTCCTCCAGGGAATTGCGGAAAACCGTGACTCGTCTGTCTTTCATCTGGCTCCTGTGGGCTGGCTCCCGGCCGTTCGTGTGTGGAAGGTGCGGAAGAATCGTCCGCATCACGCCGGGGCATCGTCCCCCCGCAGGGGGAGCCACGTCTTCGTGAAGGACTGCAGTCTAGCGACAACGCCCGACTCCGCAAGCGTTCATGCCGAAGCGGCGCGATCTTCTGCGCGCGTTACCCGAGCGTCGCCGCCGCGGTGCGGACCATTCCCGCCGCATCGTCCGTGACCATCGCGCCATGCGAGACGATCACGCGCGCGAGATCCGGCGTGTCCGCCAGGCGTTCGAGGTGCGTCCTGAGCGCGCGCCGGTCCTTGGCGACGAACCAGCGCACGATGCGCGAGACACGCGGCCCGCCCGTGGACTGGGTGATGCGGCGGAGCACGAAGCCGGTGAAACCCGGCAGGTTTTTCATGTTGAAGATGACGTCATTGAACACGAGCGTAGCGCCGCCGCCGCTCTTCACGATCATCACGCCCTCGCGCTCGGCGGTGCCGTCCAGCGTTGCGAACGAAACCGCGTCGTCCGTGGGGAAGTCGTCGTAGGTTCCGTCGACGCGCACGACTTCCTCGACCTTCTTCCGCGCGCCTGCCGGGCAGTAGACGCGCGCGTCGGGGTAGCGCCCGGCAAACGCCGGCGCGTCCAGCCGGTGGTAGCCGTTCGGGACGACCAGGGCCGTCACCTTGCCCCAGCCGTCGAGCCGCTTCATGGAGGCGTCGTCCAGCGGCACGGCGTTGTGCACGACGATGCCACCGTCGGCGCGCTTCGCGAGCGTCATGACGCGCTTGAGCGGCATGTTGCCGAGCGTGCCTTCCACGCGCCACAGGTTGTCGTCCAGCTCCTCGATCGGCTGGTGCGGGAGCACGGTCCAGGTGCGGTTTGCCTTGGGCATGGGCGGAGCGTAGCCGCATCGTTCCAGGCTTGCGAGCCGCGCCTAGAACGTCTGGTTCGCGTAACGGAACAGCAGATACGTCGGATTCTGCGACGTGGGGTCCACGACGATTGCGCCGTCCGGGTAGCCGTCGTTGCGGTGGATCTGGTGGGCGCTGCTGGGCTCGCTGCCGTCGGAGTAGGCGAAGACGGAGACCCTGGCGCCGATCGTCATGTGGTTGCAGATGAACGCGACGCCCTGGTCCAGCGTGACCGTCGTGAAGTCTTTGCTGTGCACGCCGAGATACGACGGGTAGTCGAGGTTCATGTTCACGTGCCAGCCCTCGGCCCAGGGCGGGCCGAGCAGCGCCGCGCTCGCCGTGTCGACGGCGACGCCGTTGACCGACACGACCATCCGCTGCACCTGCCCCTGCATCGACAGCTCCAGCACGACGTGCGTGCTGTTCGGCATCGCGCACTGCTGGTCCACCGGGCGCACCAGCGCCACCAACGTGCCGTCGGCGCGGCCGTCGCTCTTGGTGATCAGCGATCCGAAGGTGTCGGCGCAGGTCTTGGCCTTGTCGTCGCAGCTGACTGGCGCGGCGTCGGCGTCGGCAGCGGAGTCTGCAGCGGCGTCGCCAGGCGACGACTCGGCGCCGGAATCGCTTGCAGCGGTATCGGATCCGCCATCGTGCGCCGGCGGCGTCGCGTGGGAGGAAGGCGTCGAGCCGCAGCCCGCCGCGGCGAAGAAGAGTGGCAAAACCAGCGTGCGAGGAAGCATGACGGGGCCCGGAACGTACCACGGGTGCCGGTGCAGGAAAGGGTCTGGTCGCGTGGCGGCGTGCGACGCGGCGTGATATGCGCCGGCGCGAGCGGAGGTGCCCTTGAGCTGGTCGAGATACCTGTTGTGTGCGGCGGCGATGCTGCTTCCGGCGTGCGGCTTCGTGAAGATCACCACGCCCGGCGAGTACCAGGCCGGCAGCGGTCGCTACAGCGGCAAGGAGTGCAAGAAGAACTCCTGGAAGACCGACTCGGCAGAGGACAACGTGCTGCGCAGGGTCTGCGATCGCTCGTTCCTGTACGCCGCACCGGTGGATGCCGCCATGGCCGTGCAGAGGCGTCACAAGAAGTTCGATGACCGGCACCCGGACATGCTCGCCGCGGCATACAACGTCATCGACTGCTCGCGCGAGTGCGACGCCTTCCCGCTGGCAATGGGCGTGAGCTCGTACTACGCGGGGATCCTCGACAAGGCCGCGCTCACGAAGCAGATCGCGCCTCTGGAGCTGTCCGCCGACGCCAAGTCGGCCTTCGTCGACGCCGCGATCGACGCGAAGCAGAAGGTGCTGGCCGCGGCCGCCAAGCTCGATCCGCGCCGGGAGCACATGTACGTCGAGACCGTCGCCAGCGTGGTGAAGGAGCGGAACGCATACTTCGAGGCGCACCGCGACCTGTACAGCAGGCTGGACGCTCTGGAGGCGCAGGCCAAGACCGCACGCGCGGCGGCCAAGGCGCCCGCTGATCTGGTCGACGGCTTGCAGAAGCTCCGCGCGGAGTACTTCTCGACGTGCAAGAGCGACGAGTGTCGATTCGATCCGTTCGTCATCGAGACCACGCGTCAGCTCGTGTTGCTCTACATTGCTGCGGGCGACGAGCTCGGCGCCCGTGCGGAAAATGGGCTCCTCGCCGAGAAGGCGGCGGGTCGGCACCTGTTCAGCGTCGAGACCGGAACCGCGGTCTACAAGGCGATGCAGGAGGAGCGCCACGCCTGGGAGCTCTACACGAAGGCCAAGGATGCCGGCCTGGATGCGGTGACGCTGAAGACGCGCTTCGGAGATCCGCCGCCCATCCAGGTCGATCCGTCGAGCGACTACGTGGGCTCCGACAACCTGCCGGATCTCACGCAGGCGCTCGGCACGGACGAAGGGCGGAGCGCGATCCACGTCGAGGGTGGCATCGTGGCGGGCGTGTCGCCGACGAACCGTTCTTCGCGCGGCGCCAAGCTCTCGCGCGTCGCGTTCCGGCCCAACGTGTCGCAGGAAGACGTGGAAAACTGCTACCACACAGGACGCGTGAGCGGCGTGCGCTTCGACGGCAACAGCGCCGAGCTCGAGTACGAGACCGTTTGCAACGTCGTCGGCAGCCGGACGCACGTCGACAAGGTGGAGCCTCTGTTCGTGCCGTCGAGCGAGGTCGCGCGCGTGCGCCCCGGCGAAAACCTCGAGGCCATGGTCGACGGCAAGCACGAGGGCCTGGTGGTCCGTTCGCTCGCCCGCCACACGGGCAAGTCGAAGGCGCCCACGCGGGTGCTGCAGATCCGCGGCGCGCGGCTGCCATGAGCGGCATCGGGCGGCGGGAAGCCAGGCGCGCGCCGCCGCGTAGAACGCAGTATGCGGAGGTTCATCCTGATCGCGGGGTGCGCGGTGCTCTTCCGCAGCGCGCCGGCACGGGCCTGGGAATGCCCGCACAAGCCGGCGGCCGAGCTCGAGAGCCCGCAGCGGGCGAAGGCGCCCTTGAACGCGCACCTGCGCGTGCGCTTCACGATGATGCCGACGGCGGCCGACCTCGCCGAGATCACGCTGCGCCGCGTGGGCGGCAAAGCCGTGCCGTTCCGGGCGCGGGCGCTGCCGGAGCACGCGCCGGAGAAGCCCGTCGCCGGCTACCATCCTTCGGTGCTGATGGAGCTGGTGCCGCTCCAGAAGCTCCGCGCCGACTCGCACTACGAGCTCGCGTGGAAGATGAGCGAGCGGGCGCTTGCGGTCTGGCGGAATCCGTGGCGGGGCAACGTGCTGTCCGTGGGCAAGTTCACCACCAGCAGCAGCGTCGACGACAAGCCTCCCACGCTGCCCGCGCAGCTTGCGACTGCGTTTGTCGACCGCGGCTACGTCTGGCACACCTACAAGAACGACGATCCCGGTTACGTTCCCCCGACGCGGCTCAGGGCCTGGCCCCAGGGGCTGGTCGATGTCGCGGGTGTCAGCGACGACCAGACGCCGTCCGACGAGCTCTACTATCTGGCGTGGCGCGTGGGCGAGGAGAAGACGGCGTTCCTGCTCGGGCGCCGGGAGTTCTACTCGCACGTTTTCGAGATCGGCGACGGCGAGCCGCCCTACGAGTGCCAGACGAGCTATCAGTTCCCGTTCCCGAAGAAGGAGCGGCGCTTCTCGATGGCCGTGGTGGCGATCGATCTCGCCGGCAACGTCAGCGCGCCGCGCTACTTCCTGCTCGACCGCAGCCACATCAAGCGCAAGGTGCCGAAGTCCTTCCAGTGAGCGTGCTCACGGCGCGCACGGATCCGGCGGCGGGGGAACCGGCGGCGCCACCGCGCCCAGCTTGACCGCGGAGCCCTTGAAACCGAGACCGATGCTGATGGCGTTGCAGGTCTTGCCCGGATCTCCGTTGGTGCCGTCGGACATGATGTCGCTGGCGGCCCTGATCTGCTGCGCGATGCTGTCGAAGTTGAAGCCGTTGCACAGGCTGGGGTCGAACGAGCCGGCGATCCTCTTCAGCTCGCTCACGAAGGCTTCAATATCGATCACGCCCGCGATCACGCCGTTGAAGGCCGCCGCCTGCGTGCCGGCGCCCTTGAGCTGCATACTGAAGATGGCCTGGCTGATCGGCAGGTTCATCGTGTACCCCTGCACCATGAGCGGGAGCACGAACTGCGCCTCGCTGCCGGAGACCCAGACGCCGCCGCTGACGTAGCTGTTGGGGAACTTCACCTTGGGAGCGTTCAGGTTGCCGTTGTTCACCGACTCGTAGGTGACGGGCCACACGTCCGTGCCGTTGAAGAGCGCAGGCGAACCCTTGTTCGCGCCGGCGTACAGCGCTCCTGTGACGCCGTTCTGGTCCGGAGCTGTCGTGAGCTTGTCGAGCCTGAACAGCTCGGTAGACGAGCCGTCCGAGATCGCCCCGTTCGTAGTACCCGCGGGGGTCGCGGCCTCGGAAGTCATCAGCGGCATCAGGTTCGCGCCGAAGGAGTTGTCGATGCCTCCGTTGCCGTCGGTCTCGACGTCGAGCGGATTGGCGCCGGGCTGCAGCTTGCAGTGGTTCGTGTCACCCGGCTTCGAGAGCAGGCCGTCGAGGTTGTAGCCGATGGACTTCCAGGCGTTTGGATCCGGCTCTCCCTGCAGGTTGACGTTGCCGAGGAAGAAGTAGCTGATGGCGATGACGGTCTCGGTACCGCTCGTGTTGGGCTTTGCCGAGCTGGCGAGCGGAGGTGTGATGCCCGCACCTCCCCCGGTGGAGCCGGCGTACCCGCCTCCGGTTCCGGAGCTGCCGCCAGTGCCGGGGCCGCCGCCGGTACCGGTCCCGCTCGTCACGCTGCCGCCGCACCCAATCGCCGCCGTGCCCGCGACGAGCATCGCCAGCGTTAGCGATACCCCTGCGCGAAGATAGGTCACAAGCTCTATCTCTATCGGAGCGCGGCGCCGGGCGCTACTGGATCGTCGGCACCACAACGTCGTTGATCGGTGCGACGCCCGCGCCGGCTGGATAGGCGTAGCTCACGTACTGGGAGTAGAAGCCCTTCAATTGCGTGCCGGTCTCGGCGGAGCCCCAGCCCCAGACGGTGACGCCGAACGAGTCCTTGCTGCTGATCACGTGGCGGCCGTTGTCACAGCCGTTCTGCCCCTGGAAGTTGTGCCGCGACAGATCGATGCGCGTGTACTCGTACTTCCCGGACTTGCCGACGGGCTGCCAGCCCGTCAGATTGCCGGCGCAGTCGAGCTTCACGTCGGAGAAGCCCTTCTTGCCCTTGATGCGCACTACCACCAGGTTGGTCTCGGGGTAGGTCGGGTCCGTGAAGAAGATGTACTTCTGCAGGTACTCGCCGGGCGGGACGATATTGACGAACTCGGCGTCGCCGCGGCCATCGCTGTTGCCCTGGGGGTCCGGGTCGTATAGCCCGGCGCCCGTCATGTGCGCCGACATGTAGAACGGATGCTTGGCGTCCTGGCTCTTGACGACGTACGGGCCGGGCGCGTCGAACTGCGCGACCTGGCCGCGGTTCAGGGTCTTCGGTGCGCCAGTCGGCGCGGCCGGATCGTAGCTGAGCTGGGTGCCGTCGACCGCGCCGATCATGCGCCAGGGAGGCGACTCTTCCTGGCCGTCGTAGCGGTTCCGGTAGCGCACGGCGACGTATTCACTGCCCAGCGCCTTGACCGGCGGGATCTGCTGGTGAGCGCTGTCGTCGCAACACGCCTCGACGCTGTAGGTGGTCATGCCGCTCCACAGGCCCACCGGCACGTTGGACTGGATGACGCTTCCGGCGAGGTCCGCGATCTGCGTGAGCTGCAGTACCTGTCCCTTGTCGAGGTTGTAGATGGTCTGCTGGCCCTTGGGTCCGGCTGCCACGCCGGCACCGCCCTTGATGGCGTTCACCGGGTTGATCTTGATTGCGGTGTTGTCCTGTGCCGCGACGATCTCCGTGAAGGGCGACAAGCCCGGACCCGGGTCCGCGGCGAGGTAGTTGGTCCCCCAGGCCGAGGTCGGAAGCAATAGCGTGGCGCTGGTAAGCGCGCTCTGACCGCCGCCGTAGGGATAGATGTCGTAGCCTGTGACTGGAACGGACGTGATGATGTGGAACGCCTTGCCGATCCCCGTGCCGTGCGTTGCACCATCGGCGTTCAACATCTTGTTCACGCCGGCAGGGCACTTGATGTTGGTCCCGGGGGTGATGAGGTTCGGCTGCTGGCTCAAGAACAGGATGGCAACCTGTCCCGCCGGAATCGCGTTGCCCTGGAGCGGCGTGTAGGTGATGGAAGGGCCGGTCCCTTTCGGGATGTACCCGAACTGCGACACGTCGTATTGCTGGCCGCCGTATTCGACGAGCACGCTTGCCGGCGCGTTCCAGGTGTTGACGACGTAGGCAGCGAAGCACCCGCCCGTCGCGCCGAACGCGATGTCCGGCTCGACCGAATAGTAGTCGCAGCCGAAGGTGCTCTTGTTCGCGACCGCGCTGTCGCATGCCTTCACGCACTTGCCGCCCGGTACGCAGCCTTGATCGCTGGGGCAGCTCTTGAGCACGTTGCCGTCGCAGTCGACGTAGTCGTGCAGATCGCTCGAGCAGTGCGGTCCCGTGCAGGTGCCGGGATTGCCGAACGCGCCGAATCCGCCGCTGCCGCCCGTAGCGCCGATCCCGCCCGATCCGCCGGACGAGGAGCCGCCGCTGCCGGTGTGCTGATCGTTGGTACCGGATGCGGAGCAGGCGCCGCCAGCGACCAGCGCCAGTGCGGCGAGCGTTCCAAGCAGTGCACGCGTCAAGGACATGGGGACCCTCCAGCGCGCTGCGGCGCGGCAGCGCGCGGAGGCATTACGCCACGGAAAACCAGCCTCGTCCACGATTATTTCGGCGGGCCGGCCGGAAGCGGCGTGTCACCGTCGCGCTGCGCGTCCAGCTGCAACGCGTCGAACGTTGGCGGCGTTGACAGCATGCGCGTGCCGGGCCAGTGGCCGCGTATGCGCGCTTGGCCCATCGCTCTGACGGTCGTGCTAGCGGCCTGTGGAGGTCCGCGGGCGACGCACTTCCCGCCGGCAACACCAAAGACACCCGCGACAGCGTCCGACGCGCGTGCTCCGCAGCAGACGGCGCCGGTCGTCGATCCGCTCGCGCCTCTGCCACCCGGGGCCGTTGCTCGCTGCGGCACGGCGCGCCTGCGCTTCCTGTCGAAGCCCATGTCCGCGTCGATCGACAATCGCGGCCGGATCCTTTCGATAGAGGACGTCGACGGACAGCGCGTGCTGCGCGACGTGGTCAAGGGAACGGTCGTCAGGACGCTTCCCGATTCGGCAGTAACCCAGCTGACCCCGGATGGAACCCGGCTGGTGTCGATCCGCCCAGGCCAGCACCAGGGCCAGCTCGTGCTGGTCGTCTCGCCGGCATCCGGCAAGGAGTCGGGACGCGTCGGGCTCGAGCTGCCGCCGGAGCCGGAGCAGCGGGCGCCGGGCGTTGTCGATCGCCTGCAGATCACCGCCGACAGTCGTCGCGCCCTGGTGATCGCCGGCACGACCTTGTTCGCCGTTGCGCTCGACACGCCGCGCATCGAATGGAAGAAGACGCTCCAGGGCGACAGCATCGAAGCGCTGAGCGGCGACGGAACGCGAGCGCTGGTGCTTACCCGGTTCCGGAAGGAAAACCGGGGAATGCTGGGCGTCCTTGCCGCGACCAATCGAAAAGGCGTGCTCTCCCTCGTCGACGCGCAGAGCGGCCGCACGCTGCGCGCGCTCGGCACGCCCAAGGCTCCGTTCGAATACTCGGACGCGGCGCTCTCGCACGACGGGACTCGCGCGTTCATCGGCAAGGTGGATGGCCTGGATGTGATGGACGAAAAGACCGGCACGCTGCGCCCGTTCGTCCACATCGTGGCTCACGGTCTCGGCGGGCTATCGGTGGGCCGCGGTCGGCTGCTGGTCTCCCCCGACGACAGCCGCCTGACGTACCAACAGCACGGCGTGTTCCTGATCGACGCGAAGAGCGGCCGCCTGCACAAGTTGCCGGAGAAGGCGAGCCCGCTCGCGTTCTCTCCGGACGGGCGCCTGCTGCTCTACCGCGTCGTCAGTGCGGCGCGCGTGCAGGGCAAACACTACCGCGTTCCTGCGGGGCACCGCGGGCCGGTCACCACGCTCGCCTTCACCGACGGCGGACGGCGTCTGGTCTCGGCGGCCGGCTCGGTGCGCACCTGGGATTTGCGGACTGGAGCCCCGCTCGGAGCGAGGGACCTGGACGGCGTCGACGTGCGCGTTGCCGCTTCCCCGCGCGGAGGTACGGCCATCGCGGCGGGTGACCTGGTGCTGGCGCGCGGCGGTCGAACCCTCCGCATCGGGGCGCCCGATCGCCTGTCGCGGATCGCGTTCGCGCCCGACGGCGAGCTGTTCGTGGGAACGCTGAACGAGTTCAGCGCGTTTCGCTCGCACGCCGCAGGGGTCAGGTTGCAGCCCGGCCGCACGCTGTTCCGGCTCTCGCCCGAGGGTCGCACTCTGGCCTCCGCGAACGTCGGCGACGTGGTCGGCTTGGCCGTCGCCCCTCACGGCAAGCGCATCGCCGTCTACGCGCGGAGCTTCGCCTTCAACCGACAGCGCGGCAGCGTCGAGCTGCGCGATGCGGCGACGCTCGACCGGCTAGAGCCGCTGCCCGGGCTCGAGCGGTACAACACGGCGCTCGCGTTTGCGGGAGCAGGGCGGCTGATCGCGTCGAGCAGCGCCGAGGGCGCCGCCCTGTACGAACTGGCGTCGCACAGTATCACGCGGCGCTTTGCGCTCGGCCACTGCTGCGGGGCGTTGGCGGTGTCGCCGGACGGCAAGCTGTTGGCGCTCGGCGCCGACGCCGACGTGCAGCTCTGGGATATCGACCAGCGCGAGCTCCGTGGCGTGTTCCGTGGTCACTCCGGCGATGTCGATGCGCTGGCGTTTTCTCCGGATGGAAAGCTGCTCGCGTCGGGCAGCCGCGACACCAGCGTGTTGGTCTGGGACACCGGCAGAGCTCCCCCTCCGCCGCATCCGCCAGCGCCGGCGATTGACGAGCCCGCCGTCCCGTCGCTCGCCGCGCTTGCGCGTGGCCGTCGCGGCGAGCGCATCGCGATGCTGTCGCACGGCAAGCTGGCGGCTCCAGGCGAGAAGCTGCCGCGGCTGCCGGCAGGCCTGCTGGCGGTGTCGCGCGGCCCGGCCGCGAGCTGCGTCATCACCGCTGCACGCAAGGTGATGTGCTGGGGCGGCACGCTGGGCTCGAAATCGACGGCACTGCGACTTGTACCGGGCGTTTCCAATGCGCATCGCATCGCGGTCGGCCTGGCCTACGCCTGCGCCATCGACGGCGCCGGCAGGCTGAGCTGTTGGGGCTCGCTCGGCGGAGCGGTCAGCGACCAGGCGCCTGCGACGCTTGCGCTGCCGGGGAAGGTCCGCGACATCCAGATCGGTCTCGCGCACGCGTGCGCGCTAATCGACAGCGGCCATGTGCTGTGCTGGGGCGACAACAACGCGGGACAGCTCGGCATCGGCATTGCGCCCTACGCGCGCACTCCCACCGAGGTTGTGGGGATCTCCGACGCCGTGGCGATCGCGGTCGGCCAGCAACACAGCTGCGCGCTCGGCCATGCGGGCAGCGTGCTGTGCTGGGGCGACAACGGCTCGGACCAGCTCGGCGACGGAACGGGGGTCGCCAGCCGTGCGCCGGTTCGTGTGCGCGGCCTGCGCCCCGCTTCTTCAATCGCTGCGGAGCAGAGCGCCACGTGCGCCGTCGTCGATGCCCGCGTCATGTGCTGGGGGCGACTGGCCGGTTTCCGCCGCAGCGAGGTGCACTTCGTCGAGCCCACCGCGGTCGACGCTCTGGGCAAGGCCTCGACGGTCCGCCTGGTGGCCGATCACGTCTGCAGCGAAGACGGCGCGGCGGTCCGATGTGCGCGCTTCCGTCGCCGGCTATAGAAGAAGTCTTGATCCCCATGGATGCCGACCTACTGTGTCATCCGTGGCGGACAGGGAAAGCCGGATCTCGTTCAAGTCGGTGTTCATCGCGGTGTTCCTGGGCACGGCGCTGGTGGTGGCGGCGATGTTCGTCAACAGCCGCCGCCCCGCGGTCGAGCGCGGGCAGCCGACTCCGCAGCTCGTGGAGGCCACCGGCAAGTGCGCCGAGTGCCACCGTCACGAGACGTTGGCGATCGTCCACCAGTACGAGATGAGCCGGCACGCCCGGCAGGGCGTCAACTGCCTCGACTGCCACCGCGCCGCCCCCGGTCAGAAGACCCAGGAGCACAAGGGGTTCACCATCGCCGTGAGCCTGACCGCGAAGAACTGCGCGCAATGCCACGCGGCGGAATACCGGCAGTACGAGCGCAGCCGGCACGCGGCGCCGGCGTGGGCCGCGGTCAACGGCGCGGAGGATTTCTCGAAAGGACAGCTCGCGGAGGGCGAGCGCTACCACAAGGGTTGGGTCGACCGGAAACCGAACGCGCTGGCCATGCTGGAGGGCGATGCGGCGATGCGGCGGGGCTGCGACAGCTGTCACAGCATCGGCAAGCCCAATGCGGACGGCTCGCTCGGCACCTGCACCGACTGCCACTCGCGTCACGACGCGTCGGTGGCCACGGCCCGGCTGCCCACGACTTGCGGCCAGTGCCACATGGGGCCGGACCACTCGCAGATCGAGATCTACGACGAGTCGAAGCATGGCGTGCTGTTCAACGCCGAGCGCGCCAGCATGAACCTCGGGGCATTCCCCGACCGGCTGACCACCAAGGACATGCCCGTGCCGACCTGCGCCACCTGCCACATGAGCGGCCTGGAGGGGATGGGGGTCACTCACGACATGAGCGAGCGGCTCTCCTGGTACCTGTTCGAAGCCGTCTCCAGGAAGCGGCCGAACTATCTCCAGGGCCAGACCAAGATGAAGGAGGTCTGCACGAAGTGCCACGCGTCGAGCGGCGTGAAGCGCTTCTACGACAACGCCGAACGGGTCGTGCAGGACACCAACGCGAAGGTCCAGAGCACGCTCGCGATCGTGGACGGCTTGAGGAAGGACGGGCTGCTCACGCCCAAGCCCTTCGACGAGCCCATCGAGTTCATGGCGTTCGACCTGTGGCACTACTTCGGTCGCACCACCAAGCACGGCGCCTTCATGGGAGGCGCGGACTTCGTGCAGTGGCACGGCAACTACGAGCTGTTGCGACACAAGGTGCAGATCGAAGCGGCGGCTCGGGAAATCCGCGCGCGCGCTGCGAACAAGCCGGAGCCGCATGCGACTCCCTGAGCGCCTGCGCGGTCTATCGCCTCACTGGCTGGTGGAGCTGTTCGCCACGAGCAACATCGCGTTCCTCGCCCTGGACATCTACCTGGCGCATCTGGAGAACAATTTCGCGCGCCATGTGGAGTGGCTGCCGGTGCTCTTCTCCTGCGTCGCACCGCTGGCGCTGGTGCCGGGGCTGTTCGGCGGGCGCTACCAGCGCGGGGCATGCCGCCGGCTCGGCTACGTCGTCGGCATCGCGGCGCTCCTGGTCGGCGTCGCCGGCATGCTGCTGCATCTCCAGAGCGCGTTCTTCGAGCTGAGGACGCTCAAGAGCCTGGTGTACACCGCGCCTTTCGTGGCGCCGCTTTCCTACGTCGGAGTGGGGCTCTTGCTGATCCTCAACCGGATGGAGCCGCGCGCGTCGCCGGACTTCGGTGTGTGGGTGCTGTTTCTGGCGACGGGCGGTTTTGTCGGCAACCTGGCGCTGTCGCTGCTGGACCACGCGCAGAACGGCTTCTTCTCCGCGGCCGAGTGGATACCCGTGGTGGCCGCGGCATTCGGTCTCGCCTTCTTCTCCACGGCCTTGTTCCGGCGCGGCCGGCCGTACATCAAGCTGTCACTCGGCGTTGCGGCGCTGGAAGGCGCCGCCGGTCTGCTCGGCTTCGGGCTGCACCTGGCGGCGAACCTCGGCCAATCGAACGCGCCGCTCGGGGACCGCCTCGTCTACGGCGCGCCGCTCTTCGCACCGCTGCTCTTCACGGATCTCGCAGCGCTCGCGGCGCTCGGCCTATGGCAGATGTTGCGGACCGCCGCGACCGGTCCTCTCCGCCGCACTACGCCGGTATCGACGGCAGGCGCCGCACCAGCTCCTTGAAGTGCTGCCACTCCGTAGCGGGCCAGATCTCGGTCTGCGCGTCGCCGTAGACGCGCACCAGCGCCGGAACCTTGATTGCAGTGTCGATGTCAGGCGCCTTGAAGATGTCGACGTAGTCGGCCGGTCCGAGCACGGCGAAGCTGCCGATCCACTCGACGCCCGGACACTCCCGCCGGATGGACTCCATGACCCGACGCTCCACATCCTCCAGGGCATGCGGAGACGGCAGAGATCCGGGAGCCAGGCGCGTCAGCATGATGAATGTGTCCATCGCGGTTCCTCCTCCCCGTGCACTGGTCATGCACGCGGCGTGCCGGTCGACGGCGTCCGGTGCGGAGCGACGTGGAAAATTGCCACGCCGCGCGGCGGTGTTATCCATGGCGTATGTCCATTCGGATCGGGATAGCCTTCGGTGCGGCGTGCCTGGCCGCTGCGCCGGGTGTCCGGGCAGCCGGATCGACCACCGATGCGAACCGGACGTCGCCCACGCGTGTCGAGCTGCGCGTTCCGGTCGAAAGCCGCGCCGATGCCCCCAGCAGCACTCCGGATTGGCCGGCCGTGGGTGGCGGCTTGACGTTGTTCGGGCTCGGTTACGGGGTCGCGCTGTACGTCGGCGCGCGGCAGGGCTTCCAGGGTGGCGGCGCCTGGCTCGGCGCGCCGGTGGTCGGACCGTGGGCGGCTCTCGCCGCCCACGTCGATAGCAACGAATGGGGCATCGCCGGCGATGGCGTGCTGCAGCTCGGCGGAGCGCTCATCGCGAGCGCCGGCTTCCTCTATCCGAAGCGCACGCTGGGGCCGGCGCAGGCGCGCATCGCTCCGTACCTGACCACATCGACGCAGGCGGACCGTCCTGGCGGCTGGTCACTCGGCGTGCGCGGCACGTTCTAGCCCGGCAGGGTTCATGACGGTCGTCATCCCCGCGCTGGCCGACGCGACGCGGCCGTCCTAGGGTGGCTCTTGTTGCGGGTAGGCAGGGCCTCGACCCGCCCCGGTGTCGCCCATGGTTCTCGATTCGCGACGCAACCGATCACCCGCAGACGAGCGCGAGCAGCGCATCGAACGGCAGCTGCTCGAACGCAACGTCGAGCTGGAAGTGATCAACGCGGTCTCCATCGCGGTGACCGAATCGCTCGAGCTCGAAACGATCCTCGAGCGGACGCTGGACGCGGTGTTGCGCGTGAGCGGGCTGGCGCCGTCCGGCGGCATCTTCCTGCTGGACGAGGAGCTGGGCGAGCTCCGGCTCGTAGCCCACCGCGGCCTGAAGCCGGACTTCGCCGAGCACGAACAGCGCGTGAAGGTGGGCGAGTGCCTGTGCGGTCTGGCCGCGGCGACCGGCGAGTTGATCGGCTCGCCCGATTCCTGCGCGGATCCGCGCCATACCCGCTGTCGCGATGGCTGCAGCCACTCGCACATCGTCGTGCCGCTCGCGGCGCACGAACGCGTGCGGGGCGTGATGTTCCTGTACCCGCCCGCCGGCCACGAGCTGGATACCAGTCAGCGTCGCCTGTTCTCGACGATCGGCCGGCAGATCGGCGTCGCGATCGAGCACGCGATCGTCTACCACAGCACCGGTGCGGAGCTCCGGCGCAAGGTGGTGGAGCTCGGCGCCGCGTTGCAGGAGGCGGAGCGCCATCGCACGCACGCCAGCGAGGTGCAGCGCCTCAAGGACGACTACGTCACGATGGTCTCCCACGATCTGCGCACCCCGCTTTCGGGCATCCTGGCGCAGGCGGAGCTCGCCCGCCGCCGCGCCGAGCGCGCCGGAAACACTTCGTGCGCGGAAGCCGCCGAGGCAATCATCCGCGGCGGGCAGCGCATGAACTCGATGATTACCGACCTGGTCGAGTCCGCGCGGCTGGAGTCGGGCCAGGTGTCGCTCGACATCGAGAGCGTCTCGGCGACGACCCTGGTCTCCGACGTGCTGGACATGCTTCCGGCCGTCGACCGCCAGCGCGTCGACCAGGACCTTCCGGAGGTGCTGCCCCTCGTGCGTGCCGATCGGGCGCGCATCGGCCGTGTGGTCACGAACCTGGTGACCAACGCGCTCAAGTACTCGCCCACCGAAGCGCGCGTGACGGTGCGGCTGAGCGGCGACGAACGCGAGGTGACCGTGAGCGTCGAGGATCGCGGCATCGGCATCGATCCCATCGCGCTACCCCGCGTGTTCGAGCGCTTCTATCGCGCGTGCGGCGTGACGGGTCCCGATGGTCTCGGGCTGGGTCTGTACATCACGCGACTTCTGGTCGAAGCGCACGGCGGAAGCATCGCGGCGGATAGCGTGAAGGGCGAGGGCTCGACGTTCCGGTTCACGCTGCCGGTTGCGGCAGCTCGCTAGGCCGCTCGACGCGCGCGATGCCGTAGTCATCCGGACAACGCCGTTCCAGGCACGGCACCACAATACGCTTCCACCACTCTTCGAGCAGCGAGTGGCGGCGGTCCAGCTGTACTTTTGCGGCGCCGCCGTTTCCTTGAAGTTCACGTGACAATGCGGGAACGGAGGAGCATCCTCGCGCGTTGGCCACTGAAGGAGCGCTCGTGCGTTGCGCTCCCGGACCACCTTCCTTGGAGACTGCCGATGAAGCGGAACGTTGGCGCGCTGTTCGCGGTCATGCTGCTGGGTGCGGGCTGCGGCGCGCAGAGCAGCGGTTCGCCGGGATCAGGTTCTGGCGGCGCGGGCGGCGGAAGCGCGACCGGCGGCAACGGAGCCGGCGGCAGCGCGGGCAGCGCGACCGGAGGGAGCTCGTCGGGCGGTAGCGCCGGCTCCGGAGGGGGCGCGGGTGGCAGCGGCACGGGCGGCACCGCGGCGACCGGCGGCGCGGCCGGAGCCCCCGCAGGCGGGGCGGGCGGCAGCACGTCGACGGGCGGAAGCGGCGGACAGGGAGGCTCGTCGAGCGGCGGAGCGCCCAGCAGCTCGAACCTGGACATCATCGTGGAGCCGAGCGACAAGGGCGCCGCGCTCACGCAGGCGATCAAGAACGCCAAGCAGTCGGTACACGTGACGATGTACCTCCTGACCGATACCGAGGACATCAACGCGCTCATCGCCCAGCACAAGGCCGGACACGACGTGCGCGTGGTGCTCAACAAGAACTTCTACTCGGGGACCGGCAACGGGGCCGTCTACAACCAGTTGAAGAGCGCCGGCGTGCCCGTGCACTGGGCGCCTTCGGGATTCACCTACACGCACGAGAAGTGCGTGATCATCGATGGCAAGGCGGCGTGGATCATGACCATGAACGCCACCTACGGCGCGCCGATCTACAACCGCGAGTATCTCGCCGTCGATCGCGATCCGGCCGACGTGAGCGAGGCGGATACCGTCTTCAAGGCGGACTATGCCGGTCAGGCGGCTACGGTGAGCGGCAAGCTCGTCGTCTCGCCGGTGAACTCGCGCAGCAAGCTCGACGCGCTGATCAACGGCGCGACCAAGCGCCTCGACATGGAGGCGGAGGAGCTCAGCGACTACGTCCTGGTCGGCGATCTGGCCAACGCTGCCGATCGCGGCGTGCAGGTGCACATCGTGCTGTCCGACTCGAGTCCCTCCGCCGCGCAGACCAAGTCCGTCGCGACGCTCAAGTCGCACGGGGTGAAGCTCGTAACCCTGCACAATCCGTACGTGCACGCCAAGTCGCTGGTTGCGGACGGCAGCACGGCCTACGTCGGCTCGGAGAACTTCACGCAGAACTCGCTCATGTACAACCGCGAGCTCGGAATCATCTTCAATAGCGCCACCCAGGTCAGCAAGGTCCTCACCACGACGAACAAGGACTTCGCAAACGGGACGGCACTGTAGCCGGGGGCTCGCGGGCGTACGTGGACCGCGAGCGGAACATTGCGCTCACGGCGGTGGGAAAGCGTTGCGGGCGGGCAATTGCCGGGAGCATTTCCCGATCCAGAGGGATAGGATTCTCCACCATGCGTGGCTTGGGGCTTGTTTCCGGATTGCTTGCCTGCAGTGTGCTCATGGCGGGATGCGCGGCGGAGCGGGACGGGACTCCGTCCGACGGTCTCGGCTCCACCGGGCAGGCAGTGAAAGTGTGCGCGGCGGGCCCGACGACCAAGGGCATCGACGTGTCGCACTGGCAGGGCACCATCGACTGGCAGCAGGTCAAGGGCGACGGTATCCAGTTCGCATTCGCGAAGGCGACCCAGGACACGACCTTCATCGATCCCGAGTTCGCGAACAACTGGGCGGGCATGAAGCAGGCAGGCATCCTGCGCGGCGCGTATCACTTCTTTAGCGCGAGCGTGGACGGAACGGCGCAGGCGGATCACTTCGTGCAGGTGATGGGTCCGCTGGCGGACGGCGACCTGCCGCCGGTGCTCGATCTCGAGACGTTCCGACGGTCAGTCGGCGGCGACGGTGATCCAGCGCGCGAAGGATTTCATGGCGGAAGTCCAGAAGCTGACGGGACGCACCCCGGCGCTATATTCCGGGGGTTTCTTCAAGGGAACGCTCGGCAACCCGTCCGGCTTCTCGCAATACTACCTCTGGGATGCGAACTGGGGCGTGAGCTGCCCCAACATCCCCGACGCCGGCTGGAGCACGTGGACCTTCTGGCAGTACACCGATAGCTCGAGCGTGGCAGGCATCGGCAACGGCAACACCGCCGCTGTGGACGCCGACGAGTTCAACGGCACGCTCCAGGATCTCGTCAAGCTCACCTCTCCGGGCACTGGAGGCAGCGGCGGCACCGGAGGCGCGGGCGGTGCCGGAGGAGCGGCAGGTTCTGCTGGAGCTGCAGGCACGGCGGGTAGCGGCGGCTCCGTGGACGGCGGCGTCGGTGGAACCGGCGGCATCTCGACCGGCGGCAGCGCCGGCGCGAGCTATGACGCAGGCATGGGCGGAGCGGGCCCCACCACCGACGACGGCGGGCTCGGCGCGAAGCCGCCGCCGTATCCCGCGTGGTTCGACTCGAGCTGCGCGCTGGCGGACTCGCCGGCAGGTGAGGGGAGCGGCTGGCTCGTCTTCGCCACGTTGGGCATCGTGGCTGTCGCGCGGCGGCGCCGGCGCGCGCCGCGCGGATGCGCCGCCGAGCGCTAGTACTGCTCGAGGCCGACCAGGGAACGGCGTGCGAGCCGCCGTGCCCAGGCGAGGGTGCGCGCCACATCGAGGAGGGAGGCTGCGACCCGACGCATCATGCTGCGGCGCGCGATGGGTGCAGATGTTTGCATGCTGCTCGAGGGTGCATGGGGCGTGCCACGCATTGACGCCTGACAAGACCGGCGGAAATCAGCCCCGTGCGCCCGCGTAGGCCCGCGCGCGTGTGGGGATGGCACGCACAGTGCAAACCAGTTGTGGCATGTCGAACAAGGCGTGCGCGGTGGAAGCGGACCGCTCCCGCGCGCGCGGTATCTGCGCGAACCTGGGCAAGTGCGGTTCCCCGTCCGGCGCAGAGCTGGCGCGCTCCGGGAGCGCGCCCGCAAGGCTTGCACGATCCGCGTGGAAACCGCGATGACGGCGCCCATCCCTGTCCCGAAAACGAGCGGTCGCGGCCGGCTCGGTCGCTACGACGCGATTGTCGTCGGCAGCGGGGTGGGGGGATCGGTCACCGCAGCGCTGTTGGCGGCGCGGGGCTTTTCCGTTCTCGTGGTCGAGAAGAACCCGGTGCTGGGCGGCATCCTGGCTTCCACGCGCCGCGACGGTTTCAAGCTGGACGTGGGCAGCCACCTGATCTCGCGCGGCGAGCGCGGCCCGCTTGGAGAGGTGCTGCGCTCGCTCGGGCTCGACCAACCGCGCTTCATCACGCATCCCATTCCCGTGCGCTCGCGCGGCATGTTCGAGCTCGCGGCGCCGGAGCGCCGCCGGCAGCTGCCCGCGTACGCGCTGGAGGCGGCGCGGCGCCTCTCCCTGCCGGCCCGCGAGACCATGGCGCTGGGGCGAATGCTGTTCCAGGTGTTCACGCTGACCGAATTCGAGCTGAGGCGCTGGGATCGCCGCACGCTGGACGAGTTCATCCGCCAGCACAGCGAACACCCGGGCGCGTACTTCCTGTTCAGCTTCCTGGCGAGCATCTTCTTCGTCCTGCCGCCGTGGAAGGTGTCGGCCGGCGAGGCGATCCGCTGTCTGCGTTCGGTGATCTCCGCCTACTCCCTGTCGTACGTGGAGGGCGGGATGGACAGCATTCCGCACGCCCTGCTCGGTCTGGTCGGGCCCGCGGGTGGCGATCTGGTCGTGGGACGTCAGGTCACTGCCATCCGCCAGAACCACTGTGGTCTGCAGGTGGTGACCGACGATGGAGCCGAGTACCGCTCGCCGGTCGTGGTCTGCAACATGGCAGCGGCCGACGTAGTGGCGCTGTGTGACGGTCTCGACATACCCCCGGAATATGCCGCGCGCGTGGCGGCCATCGAGGGGTCGGGCAATGCCCACCAGCTCAAGCTCGCCCTGCGCCGCCCGCTGATCGAGGAAGGATGCCTCATCGGCGGCGTGTCGCTGGAGGGCAGGACGCTGGACGACCTGAGCCTGGAGTTGATGCAGAACACCGTCGGCGCCATCGACGAGGGGCGCGTGTCCGATCCGCTCGCCATCTACGCCCCGGTGCCGACCAACTACGATCCGTCACTGGCGCCGGAGGGCGCGCAGCTGGTGGTGGCCAGCATCTACGGGCCGGTGAACCCAGATCCCGCCGACCCGCCAGAAAAGTGGCGCGAGCGGGCGCTCCAGGCTTTCGCGAGCATCGTGCCGCATCTGTACGACGAGCTCTTGTTCGTCGAGTTCGAGCCGGTGCCGGCGATCGGCGCGTGGATGGGCAAGCACAACCGCGCCGCGATCACCAACGGCCAGCTCCCCGGACAGGTCGGGCGTGATCGGTTGCCTGTGACGACGCCGATGCCCGGTCTGTACCTGTGCGGCGATGGCGCGGGCGGACGCGGCATCGGCACGGAGCTGGCCGCGTCGTCAGCCGTGGAAGCGGTGCAGGCCATCCTCTCGCACGCCAGGTCGGAGGCGGCATGAACGACCTGATCGCTTCTGTCGTGTGGCTGCTGGTGCTCGCGGGCGGCGTCGGCTGCTGCCTGCTTCTGCATCAGCTCGGGCTTCGGGCGACCTATGTGCGCGATCTGCTCCATGTTGGAACCGGCGTGTGGGTGCTGGGCTGGCCCTGGTGGCGCGGAGTCGCCGCGCCGGCATTGATCCTGGGCTTCGCGCTGGCCGTGACGGCGGCGCTGCCGCTGCTGGCGCGGCGCAGCAGCTGGGCCGCGCTTGTCGTCGGCAGCTTCGCGAGCGGTGACGAGCGCTGGACCGGCCTGACGCTGTACGTGGTCGCGTACGCCGCGCTCACCTGCGCGGGCCTGGCCGACCGCGCGTTCGCCGCGGCTGCTGCCCTGCTCGCTCTGTCGCTCGGCGACGGCATCGGCGGCGCTGTGGGCCGCCGTTTCGGCGCACATCGTTACCGCGCGCCCGGCGGCAAGGAAAAGACACTGGAAGGCTCGCTGGCGGTGGCGCTGGCCGCGGCGGCCGGTGTCGCGATCGCAGCCTGGCGCTTCGGCGCGCACCCAGGCGCGTCGGGCATCGTCGGGCTCGGACTCGTCGCCGCGGTTGCGGAAGCGCTCGCTCCTCGCGGCAGCGACAACGTGATCGTGCCGGCGGCCGTGTGGGGCGCGGCCAGATTGTTCACATAGGAGAGACAGATGGCACACGCAGTGCATCCGGGGACGGCGCCGCACGATCGCGAGCGACACGGTAACATCGCACAGGGGATCTGGCGCGTCGCGGATCCGAAGATCACCCTGGCATCGGTCGCGTCGATGATCCTCGGCGCGGCGATCGCGGCGTGGCAGGGGCCCATTGCCTGGGGCTGGCTCGCGCTGACCGTGCTGGGCGTCTTCTTCTTCGAGGCCGCGAAGAACGCGTCCGGCGAGATCTTCGACTGGGACTCCGGCACGGACCAGGCCCTCGCCGAGAACGAGCGGACGCCATTTTCCGGCGGCAAGCGCGTGATCGTCGACGGGCTGATGACGCGCCGCCAGGCGGCGTGGATGGCGGCTGTGTTCTACGCACTGGGCATCGCGGCGGGGCTGGCGATCGTCGCCCTGCGCGAGCCGCGCGTGCTGTGGCTCGGCATGCTGGGCGCCGGGCTCGCCTTCTTCTACCACGCGCCGCCGTTCAAGCTCTCCTACCGCGGGCTCGGCGAGACGGCCGTGGCGCTGGCGTACGGACCGGTGATCGCGTGCGGCACGTACCTGGTGCAGCGCCACGGCGTGTCGCTGGAGGTGCTGGTCGCGTCGCTGCCGCTCGGCGTGGCGATCATGGCGTTTCTCTGGATCAACGAGTTCCCCGACGCGCGCGCGGACGAGCTGGCGGGCAAGCGCACGCTGGTGGTGCGGCTCGGGCGCCCTCGCGCGGCGCGCGCGTTCTCGCTGCTCGTGGCTGTGACCTACGCGGGGCTCTTGGCGCTTCCGCTCGTCGGATTGCCGCTCGGGATCTGGGGCGGCTTCATCGGGTTGCCCTTCGCGGCACGTGCGGCGCGCAGGCTGATGCGCTTCCCGGAGACACCGGCGGAGCTGGTGCCGGCGCAGGGTCTGACGCTGCTGTCGTTCGTGCTGCTCGCGGTCGGGGCGGCGCTGGGGATGTGGCTTGGCTGAGGGCGTACAGAGGCGCCTGCACTTCGTGCTCGGCAAGGGCGGCGTCGGAAAATCGACGCTCGCTGCCGCGCTGGCGCTCGCCGCGAAGCGCCGCGGCGCGGAGGTGCTCGCGATCGAGCTCGGCGCGCCGGGCGGCTTGTCGCGCGCGCTCGGCGCGGAGCCGGCCCAGCCCGGAGCGATTGTCACGGCGCCGTCGGGCGTGGCGCTGAGCTGGTTCGACGGCGGGGCGGCGCTGTCCGAGTACCTCGGGCGCGTGGTGCGGCTCGGCCCGCTGCTCGACAAGGTCTTCGCCCATCCGCTCTACCGCGCGTTCGTCGACGCAGCCCCGGGCCTGAAGGAGCTGATGGCGATGGGCAAGGTGCGCGACGAGTACTCGCTGCACAAGGAGCACGGCCAGCCGCACTGGGACGTGGTGGTGGTCGACGCGGGCGCTTCGGGTCACGCCATCGAGCACCTGCGCATGCCGGCCGCCGCGGCGGAGACGTTCCACTCCGGGCGCGTGCATCGCGAGTCGCGCCGCGTCCATGCCCTGTTCGGCGATCCGGCAGAGACGTCGATCTGGGTGGTGGCGACGCCGGAGGAGATGCCGCTCGCCGAGGCGGCGGAGAGCGTGGCGAAGCTCGGCGACGCGGGGCTCGGCGTGACGCACGTCGTGGTCAATCGCTGCCGGCCGATCGCACCGGACGGCGTAGAGACTGTGCTCGCCACGATCGAAGCGCTGTCCGTAGCGGATGCCGCGCGACGCGCGGCCCGCGACGGGCTGGTCGTGTCGGCGCGGCGGGCGCTCGGCTGGCAGCAGATCCAGGAACGCGGCATCGCCGCCCTGGTCGAGCAGACAGGAGCGCGGCCGCTCAGGCTGCCCATCCTGCGGGAGGTGCACGCGCCGGAGCTGGCGGAGCTCGGCGAGATCCTCTGGGGGGCCGAAGCATGAGCCTGGGCGCGCTGCTCGAGCAACACCGGCTCGTGGTGTGCGTCGGCACCGGCGGCGTCGGCAAGACCACGCTCTCCGCCGCGCTGGCGCTGGGCGGCGCGCTTTCAGGGCGGCGCGCGATGGTGCTCACGATCGATCCGGCGCGGGCTCTTGCGCGCGCGCTCGGCCTGGAGCGGCTGGAGCGCGGCGGACAGCGCATCCCCGACCGTGTGTTGCGGTCGGCCGGGGTCGAGGTGCGCGGGTCGCTGTCAGCGGGCATGCTCGACCAGAAGGTGGCGTGGGACGCCTTCATCACGCGCCATGCGTCGGACGCCGCGCGCCGCCGCGCAATCCTCGACAATCCCTTCTACCAGGAGCTCAGCGGTCGCTTCGCCGGCGCGACCGAGTACGTGGCGGTCGAGGAGCTGTGCCGCCTCGACGAGTCGGGCGACTTCGACTTGATCGTGCTCGACACGCCGCCCGCGGCGCACGCGCTCGACTTCATGAGCGCGCCCATGCGCATCGATCGACTGCTCGACCCCGAGCTCACGCCGTGGCTGACGCGCCCCTACGCGGCAGTCGGCAGGAGCGCGTTCCGCTCGGCGGGGGCGACGCTGCGCTTCATCCTGCGGCAGCTCGAGCGCGCCACAGGGCGGCAGACGCTCCGCGATGTCTCGGCGCTCTTTTCCGCGATGGACGGCCTGTTCGACGGCATCCGCGCCCGCACGCGCGAAGCGCGCTCGCTCCTGTACGGTCCGGCGACCGCGTTCGTGCTGGTGACGGGCCCGGAAGAGCCGGTCCTGGCTGGAACCAGCGCGCTCGGCGAGCGGCTGCGCGAGCTCGAAGTGCCGCTCTGCGCCGTGATCGAAAACCGCACCCACCCGCTGCCCGGTCTCGACGATCCGGCGACCGAGATCGCGGCCGACGCGCTGCTCGGATCGCTGGATGTGGCGCCCGACGTGCTCGCCTGGCTCGGCCGTGCGCACCACGACGCGGTCGCACTCGCCCGCGCCGAGGCGCGCCGCTGGAACGACTTCGCGCGCTCGCTTCCATCAGGCATCGAGCAAGCCGCGGTACCCGAGCTCGACCACGATCTGCACTCGATTGGCGATCTCGCGGACGTGGCGCGCGCACTTGTGGAAGGGATGCCCTCCGCGCTCCGCGTCGGGTGACGGTCTGCCGTGCTCGCTAACGCTGCGCGCGGCAGGTGTTCCCCCGCGCGCGGCTACGCCGCGCCCGGGCACACCGCGCAATCAGGTCGCGAAGCCGCGGCTTGGGACGGAAAACGTCGGCGAGGCCGACAGAAAGGGCTCCAAGCCGCGCCTTGTGCCGGAAAATGTCGGTCTGACCGACAAGATGGGCGCGAAGCCGCGGCTTGTGCCGGAAAATGTCGGTCTGACCGACAAGATGGGCGCGAAGCGGCGGCTTGCGCCGGAAGGTGTCGGTCTGACCGACAAGATGGGCGCGAAGCCGCGGCTTGTGCCGGAAAGTGTCGGCGAGGCCGACAAAATGGGCGCGAAGCTATAGCAAGGCGGCGGAAATGTCGGTCTGACCGACAGAATCGCCTTCAAGCCGCGGCTTGCGCCGGAAAGTGTCGGCGAGGCCGACAAAATGGGCGCGAAGCTATAGCAAGGCGGCGGAAATGTCGGTCTGACCGACAGAATCGCCTTCAAGCCGCGGCTTGCGCCGGAAAGTGTCGGCCAGGCCGACATAAAGGGCGCGAAGTTGCGGCCTGCGCCGGAAAGTGTCGGGCTCCAAGTGCGGGCTCCGTTCTGTGCCGCGCCAGCCGCTGGATTAGCCGCGCCCCTCGACACACCACTCGACCCACAAGACCTTCGGGTCCTCGAGTCGATCCCGCTCCGGTCGGATCCGGATCGCGCCGCCAGGCTCGTGACGCGACCGCTGGTCGAGCGCCGTGACCCGCTGATCTAGCGACGCCGGCGCAGGGCGAGGCCGAGCAGTGAAATCGACGCAAACCAGAGCGGCGCTCTGTTCGTGTCGTGGCCGGCGGCGCGACAGCCGCAGCCGCCCTTGCTGTTGCTGGTGCTGCCGTTGCCAGATGCGCCCGCCGCGGCGTTGCCGGCAGAGCCGCCCGTGTTCCCCGCGGAACCGCCGGTTCCGCCGGTGCTCGCGCCGCCCGTGCCCGCGCCGCCGCTTCCGCCGGTTGCGGCGCCGCCGGTGCCGCTGCCGCCCGTGCCGGACCCGGCCGCGCCGCCTGTTCCGGCGCCGCCCGCGCCGCCGCTGCCCGCGGTGCCGCCGCCGAGCTCGTAGGCACCGATGTCGATCGTGCCGACGGTGGTGCGCCCCTCGCGCGCAGTGGGCTGGACGTACTGGTACGTGGGCGTGAGCGACATGCCGCCGCCGCTGCCCGGGTTCGCGCCCGCGTCCACGCACGGGCTTCCGGCAACCAGGTGGTAGTCGAAGCTCGCGGCGTTCACGAGACAGGTCGTGCCGCCGCTCTCGTTGTTGGCCTGCGTGGCGCTGCCCTGGTTGGTGATGGTGCCGCCGCCCTGGAAGATGTTGTTCTTGATGACGGCGGGCGTGGTGACCGAGCCGCCGACGTTCACGAAGGTGCCGCTGCCGCGGTCGTTCACGAAGGTGTTGTTCACCACGAACAGCTCGTGGTCCGGGTTGGCCGCGTTCGTGCCTTCTTCCTGGTAGGCCAGCATCGTGGAGTTGCCGGTCTGCGCGCCCTGCTCGACGAGGTTGCCGATGACGTAGGCCTTGCCGCCGTTGGGGATGTCGATCTCGTAGCTCTCGGTGCCGTCGGATTCGCCGGTGAGCCGGTTGTAGAGCACGTCCGTTTCCGCGGCGCGCGACTTCAGCAGGTGGCCGACCTTCGCGCGGTGCGACCAGTTGTACTGGAAGACGAACTTCTTGACGTGGTTGATGTACAGGTTGTGCGAAAGGCCGTCGCCGTAGCCGTTGTGGTTGAACTCGGTGTACTCGATGGTGATGGTGCTGTTCGCGTCGTCGCCGGCCAGGATGCCGTCCTCGTTGTCGTGGAAGGAGCAGTGGCTGACGGTGAGGTTCGTGCCTTCCTGGCGGATCCCGGCGCCGTTCTGGTCGACCACGGTGGCGCCGCTGAATTCGATGTACTTGACCGTGGTGTTGTTGCCCTGGATGACCCAGATCGCCTTGCCGCCGGAGGACTGGCCAGCGGCGTCGATGTGCGCGAGACCGCCGACGCCCGTGATGACGAGGTTGTTCCTGGTGATGGCGCACACGTCGCCGTCGTAGCTGCCGGAAGCGTCGATCTGGATGGTGTCGCCGTCGCTCGCCGCGGCGAACGCCGCGCAGGGCTTCGCGTACGTCTTGCCAGGGCCGACCGAGCGCGTTGCGGCGGACGCGGCTCCCGCCGAAAGCACGATGCAAGTGGAAACGCCCGTCAGTGTCGCTCGTCGCATGCTCGACCTCCCGCGCGAGTCTCGCCCCGTGCTTCGCGGGATTCAAGGCATCCCGATGGCGATTACCCCTGGGGGTGATGCGGCGTTTTCGTCGAGGATTTCCGGCGTGGACGCAAGCGGCGTCTATGCCGCCGAGCGCGCTGGCGTGGGCAGGACGAACAGCAGGCCACCCAGCGCGAACACCGCCAGCACCGCTCCGGTGACGAACGCCGCCGGAGCGCCGAAACGCAGCCAGATCAGGCCGAACAGGGCGCTCGCGGGCAGGGCGGCGATGCCGACGGCGCCGTGGTACCAGCCGAAGGCGGAGCCGCGCAGGCGCGCGGGGGCGAGGTCGGCGACGAGGGCGCGCTCGGTGGGCTCGGCGGCTCCGTAGTAGATTCCGTAGAGAACAAGCAGTGTGACGAGCGCTGGGGCGGAGTGGAATAGCGCCATCGCGACGTACACCGCTGCGTAGATCACCCAGCCGGCGGCGAGCAGCTTGCGGCGCTCGACTCGATCGGCGAGGCGGCCGCCCACCAGCACGGCCAGTGTGCGCATCACGCTGTGGGCGGACCAGGCGAGCGCC
The DNA here is from genome assembly GCA_963826085.1 of uncultured delta proteobacterium. Classification (GTDB taxonomy): domain Bacteria; phylum Myxococcota_A; class Polyangia; order Polyangiales; family Polyangiaceae; genus CAWDXG01. The sequence continues at coordinate 67,786 of CAWGVN010000002.1, forward strand.
ACCTGCTGTTCGTCGAGGCCTGCGTGCGAGAGCCGGAGCAGGAGGAACGTGTCGCTGGAGTTGCCGAGGGTGAACAGCACCATCACCAGCAGCAGCCGGCGGTAGGTCGAGCCGAGCTCGCCCAGGCTGGTGCGAGGTGCGGGCACGGCCGGGTCGCGCGGCGGCGCCGCGGGGATCTGCCGTGGCTTCTCGCGCACGCCGAAGACGAGCACCAGGATCACGATCACGCCGGGCACGGCCGCGGCATAGAACACCTGGCGCGTGGACAGGCCGAAGCCGAGCAGCATCACGGCGGCGAGCGGGCCGAGCACGGCGCCAGCGTTGTCCATCGCGCGGTGCAGCCCATAGGCGCGGCCGCGGCGATCGAGCGGCGTCACATCGGCGATCAGCGCGTCGCGCGGCGAGGTGCGCACGCCCTTGCCGACCCGGTCGAGCACGCGCAGGGCGAGCACCACCGGCCACACGCCGGCAAAGCCGATCAGCGGGCGCGCGGTGCCGCTGATGGTGTAGCCGCCGATCACGAGCGGCTTGCGACGCTTCATCCTGTCGGCGACGCGGCCGGAGACGATCTTGAGCAGCGACGCCGTGGCTTCCGCCGCGCCCTCGATGACGCCGAGCGCGGCCGCTCCGGCATGCAGCAGCGTGCCGAGGAACACCGGCAGCAGCGGATAGATCATCTCGCTCGACAGATCGGTGAACAGGCTCGCCGTGCCGAGCACGATCACCGTGACGGGCAGCTTCTTCCGCTCGCTCATCAGGGGGCAGGGGAGGGCCGGGCGCCCCTTGCGTCAAGCAGGGCGCGAGCGCGTGGCGTTGCCGCGACGTGGAGCGGCGGCAGCACGAGCGCACGGGAGCGGAAGTCGCCGTTCGTTGCGACCTTGGGGCGCAACGGCGGGGGCCGACAGGAAGGGCTTCAAGCTGCGCAACGGCGGGGGCCGACAGAAAGGACTTCAAGCTGCGGCTCGGGGCGGAAAATGTCGGTGAGGCCGACAGAAAGGGCTCGAAGCTATAGCAAGGGGCGGAAAATGTCGGTGAGGCCGACAGAAAGGGCTCGAAGCTATAGCAAGGGGCGGAAAATGTCGGTGAGGCCGACAGAAAGGGCTCGAAGCTATAGCAAGGGGCGGAAAATGTCGGTCTTGCCGACAAGAAACGCTTCAAGCTGCAGCTTGGGGCGGAAAATGTCGGGCCGACAAGCTGCGGGCGGAGAAGCATGGAGAGCAGGTCGAGGACGCCGCGGCGTCGATCCGCTGCCGGTGGTGCTGCCCCCACTCGCGGGCTGCGCCCGCGGTCTCCCCCAAGCGCGTCCTCGCCGCTCCGCGGCTGCGGGCGCGCGGGGGAGACGTTTGCCGGCGCTGTCCGTCACCGATCGCGCCGGGTGAACCGGCACTGACCGAATCGTGCAACCAAGACGCGCCCACCCGCGCGCGCCTAGCCGCGTACGCGAAGCGACGAAGCAGGGCGCCACATGTTGGCGCGAGCTTGGCGGATCCTTGACGTGTGGAGGCTGCCAGGACCCGCGACCCGGCAGCCTGCTGGTTTGAAACGGCCGCGACTGCGAGTTCGCGATCGCTAGAAGCTCTGCAGGTCCTTGTTGACGCCGTCCTCGCCCTTGTTCGCGTTGCTGCCGCCGCCGCCGAGACCGCCCGCCGCGGCTGCGCTCGCTTCGGTCATGGTGGTACCCGTGCCGATCAGAGGCGTGGTGCCGGTGTAGGCGATGGCGATCGAGTGACCGCCTGTGCCGCCGCCGCCGAAACCGCCGTTGCCGCCGAGGCCGCCCTTGCCTCCGTCACAGCCTGCCGCGGCCTGCGTGGTGGCGCGCGTGCCGCCGGCTCCGGGCTTGCCGCCGTCGCCACCGGTCTGGCCGAGCGCGCCCTTCCCTCCCGTTCCGCCGTCGACGGCGACAAGCGTTGCGCCGGTCAGCGTGATGTCCGAGTTGATGGAAACGAGCGCGACGCTCGAGCCGCCGGGTCCGCCGCCAGGTCCGCCCGCGCCGCCGCAGCCGCCGCCGCCGCCACTGCCGCCGGAAGCTCCGACGTTCGACCCCAGCGCCTTGCAGACCAACGAGCTCAGGTCTCCCGGCGCCTGCGCGCCGCCGCCGCCGCCGCCGCCCTGTCCGGGCTTGCCCGGGTCGCCGTCGGTGCCGGTCACGCCCGTGACGCCGTTCGCGTCCAGCGTACCAAGGCCGGTCGCGCCGGGGCCGGGGCCACCGTTCGTGCCGTCGGCGCCGATCTGGCCGCCGCCGTTGTCGTTCGTGTTGCCGACGCTGCAGTTCCACGTGCTCGTCTTCTGGCCGTTTCCGCCAATCCCCATCGAGCCCGTCAGGCCGTTGTCACCAGCGCCACCGTTGCCGGTGCCGGTCGCTCCGACGCCGCCCTTGCCGCCCACGCTCGACGCCGCGCCGCAGGCCGTGGTCGCAGCTCCGCCGCCCAGATTTGGATCGGCGTGACAGGCGTCGTTGCCGTCGTTGCCGTCCGCGCCCTTCGTGGCGCTGTCCGTGAACGCTGCGGCGGCAAGCCCGGCCGCGCCCATTCCAGCAGTGAGCACGTCGTCGACCAGATCGATCTTGGTCGAATTGCTCACGCTGGCCGCGACGCTGCTGTCGCCCGGCGTCGTGGCGTTGCTGCTGGTGAAGTCGACGTTCTCGATGTGGGCGGTGTCGACAGTGTCGACGCTCAGCGCCGGGGCGTTCGACGGGCTCTTCACCTCGGTCTTGTCGCCGGTGTACGCCCAGGTGCTGCAGTCGAATCCGCCGAACATCTCGATGCCGTCGTTGTCGGCGGTGAGCGCCACGCTCTCGGCGTAGGTGCCCGCGCAGGCGAACAGGCGCTTGCCCGACGCGCTCGCCTCTTTCACGCCCTTTGCGAACGTCTGGTACGGCTTCTGCTCGCTGCCGTCGCCGCTGTCGTCGCTGCCGCCCGTCGCGTCGATGAAGACGCCGTGCTGGTTGTTGACCGCGCAGGGGTGGTCCTTCGGCGACAACGTCGGATCGCAGCCGGGGTGACCCGCGTTGGCGTCGACGTTTCCGGCGTCGCCCGCGTCCGTACCGGAAGAACCGCCCTGGCCGCCGCTGCCGCCGCCGCCGTCGCTACCGCTGAACAAACCGCCGCCGCCACAACCGGCGAGTGCGGCGCTGCCTGCAAGTATCCCGATCCCGAACATGAAGCGAAGTGAGCGCATGAAGCCTCCCGGATATCCGCCAGTGTCCCCTGGCTTGCGCACTTGCGCAAGATTTGCAGCATCGTCACGCGATCCAGTTGTCCGGAATGCGCGCTCCGGCGCATCGTGCCGCGCCCTGGCGCAGCACGGTATACTTGCAGGATGGACTTCGGTGCCTACGCGGCACAGCCGGACGAGGCGCTCGATCTGCTGCACGGTGCTCTGTTGATCGCGCAGGACGAGTATCCGCTGCTCGATCTCCACGCGCAGGCCGCCCGCATCGATGCGCTGGCCTCGCCGCTCCGCGATGCCGGCGTGGGCGCGATGCCGATCGGCGACCAGGTCGCCGCCTTGGCGGAGCACCTGTTCGAGCGCTCCGGCTTCCGCGGCAACGACGAGGACTACTACGACCCGCGAAACTCTTTCCTGAACGACGTGCTGGATCGCGCGCTGGGCATCCCCATCACGCTTGCCGTCGTCTACACGGAAGTCGCCTCCAGAGTGGGCGTGGCGGCGCGCGGCGTGGGCTTTCCGGGACACTTCCTGGTGCGGGTCGAGCCGCGCGACGGGGGCGACCCGCTGATTGTCGACCCGTACTACGGCGGCGGCGTGCTGGACGAGAGCGCGCTCCAGAAGCTGCTCGAGCGCGCGGGCGGCGGGCGCCCGTTCAGCGACGCGCTGCTGGAGCCGGCGCCGGCGCGTATGGTGCTGGTGCGCATGCTGATGAATCTGCGCGGCATCTACGCCTCGCGCGGCGACTACCCGCGACTGCTTGTCGTGCTCGACCGGATCGTGGATCTGCTTCCCGACGCAGCTCGGGAGTTGCGCGACCGCGGGCTGCTCTCCGCACGTCTCGGCGCGCCGGAGGCCGCTATGGACGACCTCCGCCACTACGTGCGGCTTGCCCCCCACGCCGGCGACGTAGCGGAGGTCCGCCGCATCATCGACCAGCTCGAACAACGTCACGACGCGGCGAACTGACGTACGCAGTGTGGGCTGAACCGGCGCTCTCCGTGGGCCGGCTGCGCGCGGGTCGCTTCGGCCGCGCGTTCTGCCGGTCCGGCGTGGTATGCGTGGCTTTGCCCCGAGGTTGTCATGCGCCTGGCTCTGATCGTCTCGTCGACCTACAAGAAGAGCTCGCAGCTTCCCGGGCTGCCGTCGGCCGCGGTGGACGCCGAGCTGATGGAGGAACGATTCAGCGAACCGGACACGCGCGCGGCCGCAGAACGGCTCGTGGCAGGACCGAAGCTCGAGGCGGAGCTGGAGCGGACGCTCGCGCGCCACTGCCGCGAGCGGGAGCAGAGCGCGGTGGTGTTCTACTTCTCCGGGCACGTCATGCTGCGCGATGATGGGGAGCTGGCGCTGCTGCTCGACTCGCGGCGTGGCGGCTCGCTGGATCTGGCGCGGGTGCGCGAGCTCCTGCACGGCGCGGCCGAAGACGCGCTGGTTGTGCTGGATATCGTGCACGCTCCGGACGAGGAGGACCCGATGGCCTCGGCGACGACGGTCGCGGCCGTCCGCGACGCGGTTGCGCCGAAGAAGAGCGGCATCGGCGTGCTCGTGGGCGCGCGTCCCTCGGACAGCCCCACGCCGTCCGGGCCATCGTTGTTTACCCGGCTGTTCCTGCTGGCGCTCGAGCATCTGACGCCGACACGTGCGCGCAGCGGAGCCGTGCGCGCGGGCGCCGTGTACGAGGAGATGCGCGCCGAGGAGGAGCGCTTCATGGAGATCCCGGCGGCGGGATACTTCCGCGGCGCGGGCGACTTCGCGCTGCTCGAGATGCCGAGCATCGTGATCAAGGCGGAATCCTTCGGACAGTGTGGAAGTCAGCGCGCCGACCGCGCCGCGCGTCCCGAACATCGAGCGTCGGTCGTCGCGGCCGCCGCCGCCCGCGGCGGGCCGTCCCCCGCCTTCGTCGCATCCGCGCCCTGCCGCCGGGCGGCCGCCCGCCTCGTCGCGCCCCCGACCCGCGGCAGGCGCTTCGCCTGCGTCCTCGGGCGCGGCGTCGTCCGATGCCGCCGTTACCCTTCGCACCGGCGAAGAGCCGAAGAAGAAGGCTTCTCCGCCCGCCAAGCCGCCCCCTTCTTCAAAGCCCGCGCCGCAACCTTCGAAAAAGCTGCAGAGCACCGACGAGCTGGTGGACGAGGGCGACGCGGCGGCTGCCGACGGCCGCCACGACGAAGCGATCGCGTGCTGGAAGCGCGCGCTGCTCGGCCTCGGGACAAGGCGGAGTGCCCGGCACGCCGAGCTGTACGTTCGCATTGGTCGCTCCAAGCGCAAGCTCGGCAGCGACACGGAGGCAGTGCATAACTTCGACAAGGCGCTGGGCATCGATCCGCTCGATCGCGAGGCGCTGTCCGCGGCGGAAGAGCTCCTGCGCGAGCAGCAGGACTGGACGCGTCTCGATCGGCTGCATAGGCGTCGCCTGGAGGCGCTGCGTTCCGACCAGGAGCGCGCCCACGTGCTCAGGACGCTGGCGGGCATCTGGCTCCGCGACGCGAAGCAGCCGAAGCAGGCGATCAAACCGCTGGAAGAGTGGCTACGGCTCAGACCAGGCGAGATCGACGCGCTGGAGCAGTTGATCGAGGCCCAGCTCGCGCTAGGTCGGCATGCCGCGGCTGTTGCCGCGCGCCGGCAGCTGGCGGACGCCCTGGAAGGCGACAGCGAGCGGCGCGCGCAGGTGCTGGTCGAAGCGGCGCGGGAAGCGGCGGAGCACCTTCCCGACAAGCAACAGGCGCTCGATCTGTGCGAGCAGGCGCTCGAGGCGGATCCGTCGGCGCTGGCGGCGTTGGAGATCGCCGCGCCATTGATGGCGAAGAAGCGCCGCTGGTCTGATCTCGCCACGCTGTACGGGTCGGTGCTCGAGCGCACCCGCGACGCGAACGTCGCCTGGGACCTGGCAAAGAAGCTCGGCATGCTGTACCGCGACGAGCTCGACGATATCGAGGGCGCGAAGAGCGCTTTCCTGCGCGCGCTCGACGAGAACCCCGGTGACGTGCAGCTCCGCTACTGGGTCGCCGAGCTGTTCGAGGCAGAGGGCGACCTGGCGCACGCGGCCGACCAGTTCCGTGAGGCCGCGCGCTACCGGCACCAGGACGTGGACGTCTTCCGCCGCGCGCTGTGGCTCTTCGAGAAGACCGAACAGGCCGACAGCGCCTGGTCGGCTGCCAGCGTGCTGGACCTGCTGGGCGAGGCCGACATCAACGAGTCGCTGGTCGCCGACGCACATCGCCCGGAAGGCCTGATCGCCGCGCAGGGCACGATCGACGAGGAGGGCTGGCGGGCCGGGCTGTTCTACCCCCAACGCGAGCGCGAGCTGCCGGCCGTCCTGGAAGCGGCTTCCGCCGCGGCGATCGAGGTGGCGATCGCACAGCTCGACAGGCAGAAGCGGCTGCCGAAGCTGGACCCGTCGGCACGGCAGGACCCGGACAGTACCGCGACCTTGATGCGCAGCCTGGCGTGGACATCGCGCCTGCTGGGGATTGCCGTTCCGGCGCTCTATCTTGCACAGGAGCCGCCGCGCGAGCTCGTCGCGGTGCCGGCGGCCGGGCCGACAGCGCTCGTCTCGCGCGCGCTCGGCAGCGGTCTTTCGCTGTCCGAGCTCGCTTTCATCTGGGGACGGCATCTTCCGATGTACCGCCCCGAGCACTACCTGCTCGTCTACTACCCGACGCTCCGCGATGTTGCGGCACTGCTGGTCGCGGCGCTCGCGCTCGGTGGACATCCGACGCGCGAGTCGCTGACGGGCAAGGCCCAGGAGCTCTCTTCCGCGCTCGACGCGGCCCTCGACGACGAGGCGCGCAAGCGGCTGGAGAAGGCAGTCAAGGAGTTCGACGCCCGCAACATGCGCAGGCGCATTGCCGCGTGGATCCGCTCGGTGCAGCTTGCCTGTGGGCGCGCAGGCCTCTTCGCCTGTGGAGACCTGCATCTGGCTGCGAAGTTGCTCGAGCGATTTCCGCCGGCGGGCGGGCTGGAATCGGCCGACGAGCTCGGCGACCTCCGCGCCTACTCGATCAGCCGCGCCTACGCCGAGCTCCGGGAACGCATCGGCGTAGCCGTGCAGGGCTAGGCTCGCTCGCGCTCGCGGGCCGCTACGGCTGCTTCTCGCACTGGTACGCGCCGATCAGATAGAACTGCCGGTGGCACTTCACGGTCGCCGAGGTCTGCTTCTTGACGCTGGTCTGGAACGTGAAGGTCTGGAATACCGGATTGCGCTCCATGCGCGTCATCTTCACCGCGCAGGTGCTGCCGCCGCACGCGACCGTCTGCGCCTGGGCGATGACCTCGGTGTTGTCCTCGAACACGTTGAGCAGGCCGAACGCGGTGACCGCGATCAGGATGATGCTGATGATGGGGCGGATAGCGCGGCGACCGTCGGACATGCCCTACTTGCTCCCTCCGCAGACCTCGAGCTCGTAGAACGGCGCGGGGTGGTCCTTGGGCCACCACAGGCCGCAGCCCACGTTGATGAGGTGCTTGTTGAAGATGCCCCGGTAGTACGAACCGTTGCGCACGAAGATGTCCGAGTCGGTGCGCTCGGTGTCGCAGTTCTCGCGTAGGTCCGTGCGCGTCGTGACTTCGAGGTACACGAGCCCCCGGGACATGGCGGCGATGTTCGCGACCGCGGGCGCGACGTCGGGATCCGGCAGGTACTGCAGCACGCCCTGGCAGACGATGAGATCGTGCTTCTTCCGGTCGCGCCAGCGCGCGATGTCGCGGTGCGAAAATCCGTGCTTCTTGCACATCGCCTGGCTGACCTCCGTGCCGGTGTAGGAGACGCCCTTGGCGTGCTTCTGCATCCAGTACTTCCACAGGCCGATCCCCGCTCCCACGTCGAGCACGCTCTTCAGCTCGATGTGGTTGTAGCGAGCGAACGCGAACACAAAGCTGGCCAGCTCGGCGTGCTCGTCGGGCGAGATCACCCGCGTCTTCGGGGACTCGTAGAAGCGGTGGTAGTAGGCTTCGTCGAACCGCCGAAACCGATCCATGGCGGGCAGTCTACCCCGAAGGGGCGTCGCCCACGCGAGCGCTACCACACCTCGGGCCGAGCGCCCCCCGGGCATGCATTTCATAAGCCACCAGAATCACCCTGGAATTTGTTTATTGCAGGTATGCGCATATCTGCATATATATTGCGGGTGACGCACGCCACACCCAGCCTGGACTCGCGCTGGCAGCTCTACCGACTGCTCGCCGACCCCTTCCGGCTGCGCCTGCTGGCGCTGGCAGCGGAAGAGGAGCTGTCCGTCGGCGAGCTGGCGGAGCTTCTCGACGAGTCGCAGCCGAACGTGTCGCGCCACGCGTCGCCCCTGAGGCAGGCGGGGCTCCTGGCCGATCGAAAGCAGGGCGCGCGCACCATGATGCGCCTGGCGGAGGACGCTGCCTCCGATCCGGTTGTCGCCGATGCGCTCGGTGCCGGCCGCCGGCTGTGCGAGGACGAGGGGCGTATCGGACGCGTCGTCGAGGTTGTGCGCGCCCGCGATGCACGCACGCGCGAGTTCTTTGCGCGGCCGGGCAAGGCGACCGAGCCGCCGGGTCTCGCTCCGGAGCTGCCGGGCTATCTGTGTGCGCTGGCGCCGCTCCTGGGTCGCCGTGCGCTGGCGCTCGACGCCGGAGCCGGCGACGGCGGTCTGCTGGATGTGCTGGCCCCGGTCTTCGACCGCGTGGTTGCGCTCGATCGGAGCGAAGCGCAGCTGGGTCGCGCCCTGCATCGGGTGCGCACCCGCGGCTACCGGAACGTCGAGCTCATCTGCGGCGAAATCGACGGTGACGAGGTCCGCGACGCCGTGGGCGAAGGCGCCGACGTGGTGATCGCCGCGCGCATGCTGCACCATGCGCCGCTGCCGCGCGCCACGGTCGAGGCGCTGGCCCGGCTGGTACGACCGGGCGGCACCCTCGTGATTATCGACTACGAACGCCACGACGACGAGCGACTGCGCGACGCGCAGGCGGACGTCTGGATGGGGTTCGATGCAGGCGACCTGTCGAGCTACGCCGCCCAGGCGGGCCTCACGGGGATACGGACGGCGCAGATTCCTGCCGGTTATGTCCTCGGGGGTGACGACGCGCACCTTTCGTGGCAGGTGCTCGTCGCAGAGCGTCCCGCCCAGGACGCTGCGCAGCCGGCGGGGAAGCGCAATACGCCGCATCAACGCGCCGGCGGCGGAACACCGAAAGGCAACGGCCGGGGTGGCAGAAGCCAGCCCCGCGCCTCGAACCACTCATCAAGCAAGGAAGGAAACAGAGCGACATGACCCAGAGCGTATCAGTCACCGACTCCGCGAAGGCCCACAAGCCCGTCCAGAAGAAGCGCAACATGCCGACCGAGGACGGCGGCACCTACGAGGTGGCGGACCTGTCTCTGGCCGACTGGGGGCGCAAGGAGATCGACATCGCCGAGACCGAGATGCCGGGCCTCATGGCGTTGCGCGAGGAGTACGGCGCAAAGAAGCCCTTGAAGGGTGCACGCATCGCCGGCTGCCTGCACATGACGATCCAGACGGCTGTGCTCATCGAGACGCTCAAGGCGCTCGGCGCAGAGGTGACCTGGACGTCGTGCAACATCTACTCGACCCAGGATCACGCCGCGGCCGCCATCGCCAAGACGGGCACGCCCGTGTTCGCGTGGAAGGGCGAGACGGAAGAGGAGTACAACGAGTGCCTGGAGCGGCAGCTCTTCGCTTTCGAGGGCGGCAAGGGCCCGAACATGATCCTCGACGACGGCGGCGACCTGACGCTGTGGGTGCACGAAAGGCACGCCGAGCTGTTCGAGGGCGATGACCCGGTCCGCGGCCTGAGCGAGGAGACGACCACCGGCGTGCATCGGCTGTACGAGATGCACAAGAAGGGCACGCTCAAGTGCCCGGCCATGAACGTCAACGACTCGGTCACCAAGAGCAAGTTCGACAACCTCTACGGTTGCCGCGAGTCGCTCACCGACGGCATCAAGCGGGCCACCGACGTGATGTTCGCCGGCAAGGTCTGCGTCGTGGCCGGCTACGGCGACGTGGGCAAGGGCTGCGCCCAGGCCATGCGCGGGCTCGGCGCACGCGTCCTCATCACCGAGATCGACCCGATCTGCGCGCTGCAGGCGTCGATGGAGGGCTTCCAGGTCACGACCATGGATGAGGCCGCTCCGCAGGCCGACATCCTCGTTACGGCTACCGGCTGCTGCGACGTCGTCACCGGCAAGCACATGCAGGCCATGAAGCACGAGGCGATCCTCTGCAACATCGGTCACTTCGACAGCGAGATCGACATCGCCTGGCTGGAGAACAACAAGGACGTCAAGGAAGAGAACATCAAGCCGCAGGTGGACCACTTCATCTTCCCCGACGGCAAGAAGCTCATCATCCTGGCTCGTGGTCGTCTCGTGAACCTGGGCTGCGCCACCGGTCACCCGAGCTTCGTGATGAGCAACAGCTTCACGAACCAGGTGCTGGCGCAGATGGCGCTGTTCAACGACAAGATCGACAAGGGCGTCCACGTCCTGCCGAAGAAGCTCGACGAGAAGGTGGCGGAGCTGCACCTCGGCAAGCTCGGCGCGAAGATCGACAGGCTTACGCCGAAGCAGGCCGAGTACCTCGGGCTCTCCGCCGAGGGGCCGTTCAAGCCGGACTTCTACCGGTACTGATCCAGGGTTGCCCCCACTCGCAGGCTTCGCCTGCGGTCTCCCCCAGACGTGTGCTCGGCCCTCCGGGCCTGCGCGCACGTGGGGGAGACGTGTGTCGGCGCGCGGTGAGCCTCCTCGAGTCTAGTGGTGGCCCTTGTCGTGGCCTTTCGCCTTGCCGGGCGGTTCGTTCTTCGGTTCCTTGGGAGGCTTCTTGTCCGGCGGCGGAGGTGACGGCTTCGGGGGAGTGATCGCGATCGTGGGATTGGCGCGCGCCGCGCCCTGTGGCTCGGTGATGCCCTTTGGCGCCGGCTTGGCGGCGGCCGCGGCAGGCGCGCTCCCGCTCGGGTTGTCCGTGGCTGCGGCGCCCGCGGCGGCCTGCGCGGCGGTTGGTGCGGAGCGCTCCGGCGTGTCGGTAGCGGTGGGCTGATCCGCAGTCGCGGTCCCGACGCCCGGCGCCACGCCGTCGCTCGCGCCCGCGATGCCACGCGGCGGGCTGCTGGTGGAATTGGCTGCGCTGGCGCTGGGCAGATCGAGCTGCGGCAGGGCGCCTCCGTCCTTTTCGACCCAGTAGACGGCGGCTGCCGCAATGGCGCCACCGATCAGCAACAACACCGCAGCGCCTCCGAGCACCCATGGCAGGAGCGAGCGCTTCTTTGCCTGGGGAGCGGGGGCCGCGGCGATGGTGCCGGGCGGCATGGTGCCCGGAAGTCCGGCGCCGGCGGATGGAGCGGCGACCGCGGCACCAGCGAGGGCGGGAGCTGCGACGATGGCGCTGCCGCGCATGGAAGCGGGAGCGGTTGCGGCGGCGCCGTCGGTGGCGATCGCGCCGCCTGGCATCGAAGCTGGCCCGGCGGGGACTGCGGCGAAGGAGCCGGGCGCCGGCGTCGTGCTGCGTAGCGGCGCCTGTCCTGCGGCCGGCATCTGCGGCAGCACGGCGGTTCCGCCCGATGTCGTCCGGAATGGATTGGCGGCTGCGGGCGCGACTGCAGCTGCGGCGGGATCGCGCGTGCTGGCGGGCGCGCCGGCCTGCGCGGCAGCGACCGCCGCGGCCGGTACGGCCGGCATGTCGAGCCGCGTCGATTCCTCGCGCACCGAGCTCCGGCTCGTAGCGTAGGGCGGCGGCAGGCCCTGCTTCACGGCGCGCAGGTCGCTCTGCATGGTGCGCGCGTCGGGATAGCGGGCGTCGCGCGAGAAGGCGAGCGACAGATCGACAACCGCGCACAGCCCTGGCGGCGTGCCCGGCGCGACCGAGGCAAGCGGCGGCGCGGGCTTCGACGCCATCGCGATCAGGAGCTCGGCCTCGCTGTCCGCTTCGTGCACCTTGCGTCCCGCCAGGATGCGGAACGCCGTGGCACCCAGCGCAAACAGATCGACCCGGCCGTCGATCTCGCTGCGTCTGCCGAGCGCCTGCTCCGGCGCCATGTAGGGCAGCGTACCGAGCGCCATGCCCGTCCGCGTCTTGAAGTCGCCCGGCACGTCGTCCATCATGCGCGCCAATCCAAAGTCGAGGATCTTCACGCGCCCGTCGTTCAAGACGAACAGGTTGTCGGGCTTCAGATCGCGATGGATGATGCCTTGATCGTGCGCATGGACCAGCACGTCGAGGATCTGGTCCATGTAGTCGATCAGCTCGTCGACCGGCAGCTTGCGGAGACGGCGCACACGCGTGCTGAGCGGCTCGCCCTCCAGCAGCTCCATCACCAGGTACGTCGAGCCGGACCCGTCGGCGCTGTGTTCGAGCACCTGCACCGCGCCGGGATGCGCGATGCGATTGGCCACGTAGGCCTCGCGCAGGAAGCGCTCGCGCACGTCGTGGCGCAGGCTCATCTCGGGATGGAGGATCTTGACGGCCGCGACGTTGCCGGCGCTGTCGCGTGCGGCATACACGGCGGCCATGCCGCCGGTGCCGAGCAGTCGCTCCAGCTGCCAGCGTCCGCCGACCGTCTGTCCGACGATGCGCTGTGCAATTGCCTCGTCCGTGTCCACTCACGGCTTTCTAGCTCACAACGCGCGCGGGCGGAACGACGCAGCGACTCGAACCCGGGGCCGACCGATGTTCAGGGGTCGAGCATTTCCGGTTGTCGTAGAAGCGCCGGGAAGCCCAGGCTAGGATGCGGCGTATGACGCCGAGCGAGAAGAATATCGTCAAGTCGCTGGTCGCCGTTGCGTGGGCGGACGGCAAGCTCGAAGAGCCGGAATCCGGCGTCATCGAAGGGCTCTTGTGCGGCTTCGATGCGACGGACGAAGAGGAACAGGAGATCCTCGAGTACGCCCGCCAGCGCCGCACGCTCAGCGACGATATTCCCCTCGACGCGCTCGGCAAGGAGGATCGCGAGCTGCTGCTCGCGAACGCGGCGCTGCTCACGCACGCCGACGGCGAGCAGAGCGCGAGCGAGAGCGCGCTCCTGGAACAGTTGATCAAGATCCTCGGTCTCGAGCCCGACGAGGCGAGGGCGATCCTCGAGTCGGTCGCGTCAGGCGCTCCGACGCCGCGCACCGTCGCAGTCGAGGACGCGGACTAGCGCGATCGCCGGCGGGGCGCCCGGGTTGACGCACTCGCCGCGCCGGGCCATCGAGCGGACATGAGCATTTTCCGCGACGGGATCCTCTCCGGACAGGTAGCGCTCGTGACCGGCGGCGGAAGCGGCATCGGCGCGGGCATCGCCCTCCGTTTTGCCGAGCAGGGTGCCAAGCTCGGCCTGCTCGGTCGCCGGCGCGAGAAGCTCGACGCGATCGCGAACCAGATCGCCGACGCGGGTGGCGAGGCGCTCTCGCTCCCGGCGGATGTGCGCGACTACGATGCGGTCGCGGCCGCCGTCGCCCAGCTTGTCGAGCGTTTCGGCCAGCTCGACATCCTGGTCAACTCCGCGGCCGGCAATTTCATCGCGCCGGCGGCGGGCCTGAGCTCGAACGGCTTCAAGGCGGTGATCGACATCGATCTCGTCGGGAGCTTCAACGCTTCGCGAGCTGCGTTCGAGCACCTGTCGAAACAGGGTGGCTCGGTGGTCAGCATCACGGCCACGCAGGCGTGGGTGCCGACGCCGCTCCAGTGTCATGCTGGTGCGGCGAAAGCGGGCATTGCCAAGCTCACCCAGGATCTCGCGCTCGAGTGGGGCCCGATGAGAGTGCGCGTGAACGCCATCGCGCCGGGGCCGATCGCAGGTACCGAAGGCATGGCGCGGCTCGCACCGCCGGACGAAGCCGTGCGCGACAGGATCCAGCACGGGCTGCCGGCGGGCCGCTGGGGCACGATCGACGAGATCGCGGATGCGGCGCTGTATCTGGTGTCGCCGGCCGCGGGATTCATCACGGGCACGACGCTCGTGGTGGACGGAGGACAGTCGCTGATCGGATCGGCGCGCTTCATGGAGCTGATGGGCTGAGCACGGCGCCCAGCCCGGCGGGCCGACCCGTGGCGCTCTGCGCTGCGCCGTCGCTTTGACACGGCGCGTGTGGCGATCTACGTGCGGGGCATGAAGACGAGACGACTCTGCGCTGCACTCGGCGCGCTCCCGGCCGTGCTGCTGCTCGGATCGGCCTGCGATCGCGTCCCCGAGCCGACCGCCACCTCGACGGCGAATGACACGCCGGCGTCGGCCGAGCCGGCGAAGCCGGCAACGCCGGCGAAGAGCACTCCCACGGCTGGCACACAGAAGGTCACGAAGCTCTCGATCAAGGACATCAAGGTCGGCAAGGGGCCGGTGGCCAAGGACGGCGACACCGTCAGCGTGCAGTACACGGGTTGGCTGCTGGACGGCACCAAGTTCGACAGCTCCCTGGACCGCAACCAGCCGTTCTCGTTCACGCTGGGGCAGGGTGGCGTGATCAAGGGCTGGGACAAGGGCGTGGTCGGCATGAAGGCCGGCGGCAAGCGTGAGCTCGTCATTCCACCCGACATGGCCTACGGCGAGCGCGGCAGCCCGCCCAAGATCCCGCCGAACGCGCCGCTGAAGTTCGATATCGAGCTGTTGAAGATCGAATAGCCGCTCAGACGTTCGCGTACGGAATGTGTTCGAGATCGTCCACGATGGTCTCGAAGTCCTCGAAGGTCAGCGCCTGATCCGCGTCGCTCTTGGCCTCGGGCGGATTGGGGTGCACCTCGATCATGATGCCGTGCGCGCCGACGGCCTTGGCCGCGCGGCAGAGCGGGCGGATCCAGCGGCGAACGCCCACGCCGTGGCTCGGATCCACGATCACCGGCAGGTGCGTGCGCTCGCGCAGCACCGGCACCGCCGACAGATCGAGCGTGTTGCGCGTTGCGGTCTCGAAGGTGCGGATGCCGCGCTCGCACAGGATCACGTGCGGGTTGCCTTCGGCCAGGACGTACTCGGCGGCGGCGAGCAGCTCGTCCAGGCTCGCCGACATGCCGCGCTTGAGCATTACCGGCCGCTCCGTGCGGCCGACGGCTCGCAGCAGATCGAAGTTCTGCATGTTGCGCGCGCCGATCTGCAGCACGTCGACCTCGCGCGCCATGCGTTCGACCTGCTCCACGCTCATCACCTCGCTCACCACGGGCAGGCCCGTGGCGCGACCGGCCTCGGCCAGGAGCGCGACGCCCTCCCAGCCCAGCCCCTGGAAGGAGTAGGGATTCGTGCGTGGCTTGAACGCCCCGCCCCGCAGCAGCCGAGCGCCGTGCCCGGCCACTTCGCGCGCCGTGGCCAGTACCTGTTCGCGCGACTCGACCGAGCACGGTCCGGCGATGATCACGAAATCGTCGCCGCCCAGGACGGCGTTGCCGATCGGGATGCGCGTGCCCTGCGGATGGGCGGGGCGCGACGCCTTCGGCCAGTTCTTTGCCGCGGACTCGGGGAGAGGCGGTGCTTCGACGGGGGCTGCCGTCTCCGTGAGCTGGACGCGGCGTGGTTTGCCCGGCTCCGCTGCTGCTTGCGCGATGTCGACGTCGTAGCTGCCGATGACCTGGAGCGAGAGCGCGTGCTCGCGCACCTGCTCCACTGCCGCGGCCACGTCCGGGTCGGCCATGTCGCCCTCGAGATCGATATAGAAGAGATACTCCCACGCCTGACCGAGCTTCGGCCGCGACTCGAGCTTCGCCAGGTTGATGTCGGCGTCCGACAGGATGCGCAGGCACTCGCTGAGCGCGCCGTGCTCGTGGCGCGTCGCCAACAGAAGCGAGGTCTTCCGCTTGGCGCCGGGGTGCTTCTGCATCAGCGCCCGCACCTCGTCGCTCGGCTGCTGCGACGCGAACAGGATAAAGCGC
Organism: uncultured delta proteobacterium; assembly: GCA_963826085.1. Taxonomy (GTDB): domain Bacteria; phylum Myxococcota_A; class Polyangia; order Polyangiales; family Polyangiaceae; genus CAWDXG01. Next base: position 83,772 of record CAWGVN010000002.1, read on the forward strand.
GTGAAGTTGTCGGGGTGGTCCGCGATGTTCCGCGCCAGCTCGACCAGGCCGTAGCGCGCCGCCGCCTCGGGCGGAGCAATCGCGGCCCGCGTGCGATCGCCGGCCTCCGCGACTTCCTTGGCCGCCACGCCCGTGTCTACCGACGGAATGACGCGCGCGCCGGACAGGGTTCCCAGGAACCGGCCGCACTCGGCGACAACGAGCGGGTGCGCGTGGACCTCGCGCAGGTCGCTGGGCGACGCGCCTTCCACGCCGAGCAGACGGTGATCCATGCGCCACTCGATCTCGCAGATGGGCGCGAGATCGTACTGCGCGAGCAGGTCGTAGCCATCGCGCACAGTGCCGGCGATGGCATTGTCCACCGGTAGGATCCCGACGTCGGCCTTGCCGCTGACGACGCTGGTCGCGACCTGCCTGAAGGTCGGCACTCCGAGCCGCTCGTGGCCGGTGCCGACGGCGTCGAAGTATGCCGAGAGGGCCACGCTGGAGTGGGCGCCTTCGATGCCCTGGAACGCTGCCGTGATGCTCATGGTCTGGTCTGCTCTCTCGCGGGCGCTGTTTGCTGCCCGCACCTGCGCGCGCCCCCGACGCCCGGGCACGGAGATGTACTGGAAGATGCCGCGCTGCGCAAAGATACCGGCTACCAGGCCGGTCCTACAGCGCTGCGAGCCGTTCCAGACCTTCGATGCGCTGGAGCGCGAACCGGTCGGCCGCGCTCATGCTGCCGGCGCGGGTGCGGAGCACGGCCAGGTACTCGCGCAGCAGTGCGCGGTCCACGCCGCGTACCCGCCGGAGCAGGTTGTACATCTCGTCGACCACCGGCAGCGGCAAGGGTTCGCCGATCGCCCGGTAGAGCCGGATCGCGTAGTCCACCCAGGCTGCCTTGCCGGTGGCGGCGGCGAGCTTGACCGCGTAGCGCGCGGCGACCGGTGCGACGCCGCGGTCGAATTTCATGCCGGCGCAGGCTTCGTCCTGCACGCGCGCCAGGTGACCGCCCAGCAGGCGCTCTGCTTCGGCCCCGCGGCCCAGCGCCAGCGCTTTGTCGACGACGCCGCCGAGCAGGGTGAACGCATCGGCGCGGCGCGTGCGTTCGCTCTGCACATCCTCGTCGCTCCGGTCTTCCCCCTCGCCGCGCACTTCCTCGAAGCTCATCGTCTTCCGGGCGCGGAGATTCTGCGCCGTGACGCGCTCGCGCTCGGGCGGTACGCGGTGCTCGACGACTTCGAGCACTTCCTCGCCGATCGACACTCGGTCGCCGATGCCGAGGGGTGTCTCCCCGTTGATCGGCTTGCCGTTGACCAGGACGCCGTTGCGGCTCCCCAGATCGCTCACGGAGGCCTGCTCTGCACCGATCAGCAAACGGGCGTGGCGCCGCGACACCAGCTGGCCGTCGAGCACGAGATCACAGCTCGCCGAACGGCCGACGACGATCTCCTGCTTCAGCAGCGGCAGGTCGCGTCCGCGATACCTGAGCGCGTACACGGCATCCGTCAGCTCGCGGATCCCGCTGCCGCTCGGCGGTATCGCCGTGGCTACCTTCCGTGCTGAGTCGTGCTCTTTCACCCCTAGGGGTGACTCATAGCCACGCAGCGCCCGTGGGTAAAGCGACAACTGCCGATTTGCCGGGCTTCCGGGGCGAGCGCCCGGGGTCAGGGCCGGGCGGCGCGCGGATAGCTGCCGAGCACTTTCACCATCCCGCAGTGCTGCGCCAGCTTGCCGAGCGCCCGCGCGACCGGCTCGTCCTGGCGGTGTCCTTCGAGATCGGTGAAGAACACATACTCCCACATCCGCCCACGCCCAGGTCTGGATTCGATGCGCGACAGGTTGATCCCTTCCTGATCGAAGATGTCCAGGGCGCGCTTCAATGCGCCGCGCTCGTGGGGCGTGGAAAACACCACGCTCGTCTTGTCGTTGCCGCTCGGCGGGGCGTCTTCCGGCGCGAGCAGCACGAAGCGCGTGGCGTTCTGTGGGTGGTCCTGGATGCCTTCGCGGATCACCTCGAGCCCGGAGAGCTCCGCGGCGAGCCGGCTGGCAACGGCTGCAGCCGCTTCGTCCCCGGATGCTTCGCGGGCGGCTGCCGACGTCGACGGGGAAACCACGAGCTGCGCGGACGGCAGGTTTTGCGCGAGCCAACCGCGGCACTGGGCCAACGCTTGCGGATGCGAATAGACGCGTTGGATGCGGCCGATATCCTGGTGTCGTCCCACCAGGCACTGGTTCACGTCCAGCACGACCTCGCCCCGGATGCGCACGTCGCCGTCGAGCAGACAGTCGAGGGTGAACGTCACGCCGCCCTCGGTCGAGTTCTCGATCGGCACGATGCCGTAGCTCACGCTCTTGCGTTCCACGGCGTCGAATACCGCCGCGATCGTGCTCGCTTCCAGATAGCGCGCGGCCAGCCCGAACGAGCGGAGCGCTGCCATGTGGGTGAAGGTGCCGGGCGGTCCGAGGTAGGCGACGCTGATGGGCTGCTGCAGCGCAAGGCAGGCGCTGATGATCTGGCGGAAAACCGGCCGGATGCTCCCCACGGGGAAGGCGGCGTCGGACCGCTCCCGAAGCAGCAGCTCGAGTCGATCGAGCAGCTGCTCTTCGCGCGTCGGGTCGTAGGGCGGCTGCGCGGCCGCCTGCTTCTCCTGGCCGATCTCCGTCGCGGCGCGCGCGCGCTCGTCGAGAAGGTCGATGATCTTCTCGTCGATCGCGTCGATGCGGCGACGGATGTCGTCGATTCCCACGCAGCTACCCCGCCGCTTCGATCACGATGCGGACGATCGAGGCGGCGCACATGCGTGCGTAGTCCTTCCAGCCGAGCAGCTCGCTGGTTCCCTCCACGACCGCAGCCCAGCCGTCGGCTTCCTCGCGCAGGTTCCGGACGACCAGCAGCACGCGTTCGAATGGCAGCCCTTCCTTGAGCGCCGTCGGCAACCCGCCGTACAACACACCCGCGCAGTCCCGGAACGCGAGATCGAGCTCTTGCCGGTTGGTTTCGCGGATCGCCGTGTGGGCGCGACGTACGAGGTGCGCTACCCGCAGTACCTGCTGGGGGGTCACGCCGCCGAGCGTCCAGGCCGCCCACGCGCGCTCGATTGCTGCCAGCGAAATCGGGTCGACGTTGCCCCGCGCAATGTGCGCCTCCAGCACGTCCGAGAGGGCGCGCGCGGCGCGCATCCAGTCGGGGGCCCCTGACGGCAGCGCACTTCGCGGACCCGATGCCGGCTCGGGGAAATCCAGCACATCCTGGGCGCTCGGAACTTCCCGCGCCGACAGCGCGATCAGATCGGCCGAAGGCGGCGCGTAGGCGGTAACGGCTCCGGTTGGGTCCACCGGAAAACGCCGCGGCGTGTGCCGGTCGAGTAGCGGCGACGTGTCGTACAGTTCGGATTTCGGCTTGACCATCGAATGTCTGGCCCAGGATGCAAAGCTCCAGGGTAGATCATCGGACGCGGTTTCGCTACACGCCGGCCCTGGGCAGCGGGAACGGAGCGACGCCGGGGCGCTTGAGCGCGCCCCGGCATCCACCGATGGTTAACCGGGGGTCGCGTCTACTTCAGGACCTCGGTGAGCTTCTGCAGCTTCATGGCCAGCCCCATGTCGCCCTCGATCTTCAGCTTGCCCGAGAAGAACAGCTGCTGACCGTTGGCTTTGCCCTCGATCATGTCGACGTAGTCGCTCGCCGCCATCTTGATCGTGCACTGCGCGTCGCTGTCGCCCTCGGTCACGCCGGGGTCGTCCTTGAGGTTCATCACCCAGGTGCCACCGCCGTCGCCGTCGAGCACGAACTTGTAGGTTGCGCCGATCTGCTTCGCCGCCTCCTTGTGCTCCTCGATCTTGGCCTTGGCCTCTTCCATCTTTTCTGCGGCAGTCGCCATTTCTAATGCCTCCTCGTGGCTTGGTTCGGTCTCTTGTGCGGTCCGGCGTGCCGGACCTGTTCGACCCTCGGGCGGCTAGGCCTCCGGGCAGAATCTTTCCATTCGCTCATCCCGCCGGTCGATCGCGCTCCGGTGAGCGCGGGCTCCAGTTCTGGGCGGCTTCGATGAACCGCTGGTGGCGCCCGGTCCAGATCCAGCGAACGAACGATCGGGCGCGCTCCGGATCCTGCTCACGTACGGCGTCGACGACGTGCTCGTAGCCTTCGGTGATCGACCCCGGCGAGACCCAGAGCGTCTCGAGCAGGTGCGTGTACTTGGCCAGGAGCCCGCGAACGCTGTTGAGCAACAGCCGCGGCACGATGTTGTGCGCTGCATCCGCGAGCGCCCAGTTGAAGTCGAAGTCGAGCCAGAGCAGGCGCGACAGGTTCTTCTCGCTTCGCATGCGCGCGACGATCACGTCGAGCGTGGCGAGGTCCTCGTCGCTGCGCCGTTCGGCGGCAAGGCCGGCGACCTCCGCCGTGAGGATACGCGCGCCCTCGAGCAGATTGGCGAGCACTTCAATGTTCACCTGCTCGTCCTCGGTGAGCACGAGGTACTCGATCACGTCGACGCTGGCGTGCTGGCTGTAGTCGAGCACGAGCGTGCCGGCGCCCGGCTTGCGCTCGATGAGCCGGAGCTGTTCGAGGCGCGTCAGGGCCTCCCGGACCGTGAAGCGGTTCACGTCCAGCTCCGCCGCCAGCGCCGGTTCGGGAGGCAGCTTGTCACCGGGGCGGTACGCACCCGAGAGGATGCGCCGCTTGAGCGCCTCGGCGACCTGTCCCGCCCGGGTCTGCCTCGCGACGGCTTTCACGCAGCGCGTTGTAGCTCGCCCTTTGTCCAACAATCAATGGACTTTGTTGGACAAATGGCGGATCGCCGCCGACCAGTAAAAAGCTATGAAATCCAGCTAGATAGATTGCTAGCGCCGGATCTGGTCCAGCGCTTGGGCGCGACTCAGGTGCTTGCAGGAGCCGGTGTCGCCCCAGCACTATCGGTCGCTGCCGGGGCCGCACTGGGCACCGGGGCGTCCTTGAAGTGCATGGGCGAGGGCTTCTTCTTGGCCGGACCCGCGGAGGCCTTGGGAGCTGCGGCGGCGGGCTTCGGCGGAGGCTTCGGCGGCGCCGAGTCGGCGGGGGCGGTCTGGATCACGCAGCCCACCGCCAGAGCGGCGACGGGAAGCAGGGCGAGACAGGAAGCGATGATGCGCATGGGAGCACCTGTGGTGTGGGTACGGGGCAGAGGGTAGCCGGATTTGCCCCGCACTGCGAGAGTCCCGGCAGGGTCCGGCCCAGTTCTGATACGCCGGAAGCGGCAGAATCTTCCCTGGATGACCGCGGGCAGGCTCGGCCGAGCCGTGGCCGGACCTGCCCCTGGCTCCCCGTGACCGGCTGGGACACACTGACAGGTGATGGGGACTCAGTCCCGCATGCGAGGGTCCGGTGCGTTGGCGACCTCGGTCGCGTTGCACGCCTTGACGCTGGGAACCGGCGCCTTCCTGCTCTCCCGGTCGCTCGCGGATCGCGGTCCCGGCCGCGCCCTCCCCCACAGCGTGGAGGTGACCCTCACCGGATCGCACATCGATCTGCCGCGCATGGCGGCGGGGGGCAGTGCGTCGTCCCGCCCCGAACCCCGTGAGCCCGACCACCAGAAGGTGGCGGCCGAGCTCGGCGGCGGTCGTCGCGTGCCGCGACCGGACATGCGTCGCGCAGGCCGCGGCGGAACAGACCAGGTCCAGCAGCGGGCGCTCAATCTCGCCGACAGCAACGACGGGCTCACGCTTGACCGCGACCTGATGAACCGTCCGGACCGCAGCCAGGTGCAGCGCTTGAACACCGGCGTCGATCGGCGGTCGCTCGACGACCGTCGCGCCACTCCGCATCCCATGGAGCTTACGTTCCTGGCGACCGGTGCCGGGGACACGGCGCTGCGGCGACCTTCGGCGCGACTCGATCCCTCGCTCGGGATCCGCACCGGCGACAGGGCGCGCGAGCAGGGTGGCGTGCCGGGCAGCGCCGACAGTCCCACCGCGGGCAGCGGCGAGCTCATGGATCCGGGTGCCGCCGCGCCCGGCGGTCGCCAACTCGAGCTTGCCCAGGGCACGCCCAGCGGCGGGCACGGCCACGACTACAGGATGAGCGCTTCGGTGATGCTGGCCCGTCCGATGGTAAAGCGGGCTCGCGCGGCCGTGCCGGCGCCGGTCCGCGGCCGTCCCGCGGACAACGTCGACAGCAGCCAGGATGTCGCCAGCCGCGTCGCCTCGCTGATCCATGCCAGCACGGCCGGCGGCCAGCCCAGCACCGGACCGGGCGGGCAAGACGGCCCCGGTCCATCGGGAAGCCAGGGATTCGAGCGGCGCCGGCTCGCGCTCGGCAGCAGCCGGCAACGGCGCCGGGCCGCTGCTCGACGTTGGTCGCGATCCGCGGGCGCTCGGTTACTTCCGCGGCATCAAGGCGAAGGTCGACCCGTACTGGAAGGACGCCTTCCCGCACTGGGCGATCGCCGAAGGTCGCGGAGGCGTCGCGGTGGTTGCTTTCACCGTGATGCATGACGGCTCGGTCGTACGCGTGCACCTCGCCCGGCGGAGCGGCGTCGACCAGTTCGACCAGAACGTGATCCGCGCGGTCAAGCTCGCCGGTCCTTTCGGTACGCCCCCGGCCGTGCTGGGTCGCGGGCCTGTCGCGCTGAAGCTGGTGTTCGACGCGCTGAACTCGCCAGTCGGCCGTCGCGGGCCGGGCCCCGGCCAGCGCCGCTGACGCCGACTTGACACGGGCCGGCGCGCCCGCTCATATTCCCGGCCCTTCGCCGAAGTAGCTCAGTCGGTTAGAGCACGCGCTTCATAAGCGCGGAGTCGTCGGTTCAAGTCCGACCTTCGGCACTACGCGCGGCGGCGCAGCACGAGCAGGGCGGGGAGGCCCAGCAGCAGGGCGAGCCAGCCGCTATCGGCGGGCGCTGCCGGAACGTTGCAGCCACAGCCGCCGGTCGGTTCGAGCTTCGAGCTCCCGCCCGACGAGCCGGGCAGGATGCAGCTGCCGTTCTGGTCGATCGGCAGCGGCCCCACGCCGCTTTCCAGCTTGCCCTGGTCGAGCTTGACGTCGAGGTCGCCGGTGTTGCGGTTGTCGTGGTGGAAGCTCTCCCAGGAGATCACGCCGTTCTTGGCGTCGCCTTTGGTGTGCCAGGCGTAGAGCCAGCCTTCGCGCGACGGGACGACGACTTCCAGCTTGCCGTCGCCGTCGATGTCGCCGACGGCCGCCGTGGCGATGACCCACTGGCCGGTGAATTTCGGCCAGCCCTCGGGCTCGCGGCCGCAGGCGTCCGCCGCGTGCACGAAGTAGCCGCCGCTTCCCGTGATCACCTCGGGATAGCCATCGCCGTCGATGTCCGCGATCGCCTGGTTGTTGAAGAACGTCATGTCCTCCAGCACCACGGGGCTGCCTGGGAACATCGCCCCGGTCTTGCCATTCCACATGGCCAGCAGGTTCTGGCCGAGCTTGTTGCCGGCACTCTTGGACAAGAGCTGCTGGGCCAGACTGAGCGAGCCGCCCGATGTGACGATGTCCGGCGTGCCGTCCTGGTTCAGGTCGCCTGCCGACGGCTGGGCGAAGAGCGGGAACATCGTGTCCGGACGCACGGCCTTGGAGTCGGCCCCGAAGATCGCCGTCGGTTCCAGACCGTGCTCGGGCGCGCCGCCGTCCGGCCCCGCGTGCACCGGCAGCGCGTTGGGTGGTAGGCCGCCCAGAGGAGACTGCTGGCCCGGGTCTGCGGGCAGAATAATCGGAGCGCTGGCGTTGCCGTGGAGGATCGCGTCCGGTTTGCCGTCGCCGTCGATGTCCGCGAGGGCCGCCGAGTTGCCGACGCCTTCAGCGACCAGCGGGAACAGGTGGAACGAGGTCACCTTGATGGGCCAGTGCTGCATGTACTTCCGCGTCTTGCCGTCGATCAGGTAGAAGGCGCCCGCGCCGCCGCCCGCGCCGAGCTTCTCGTTCGAGCCGACCAGGATGTCCGGTGTTCCGTCGCCGTTGAAGTCTGCAACGGCCGGTGTGGTCAGGATGCGGTTGTATTCGTCGAGCCCCTTGAAGTGCACGCGTACGGGCCAACCGGGCAGAGGCGTTCCGTCGGGCTTGTAGATGTGGACGTAGCCATCGAAGCCGGCCTGGATCACGTCCAGCTTGCCGTCGCCGTCCATGTCTGCCAGCACGGGGCTGCCGAAGGCTCCGCGGTCGAGGACGTTGTTCACGTCGTCGCCGTTTGCATTCTTCGTCGTCCCCATGCACAGGGCCGGCGGCTTGCTCCCGTCCAGCGGGCACGACGGAACGTCCGGCAGACGCACCGGCCACCCCTTCATCACGGAGCCGTCGTTCTTCACGATGTAGATCGTGCCGGAGAATGTTGTCAGCACGATGTCGAGCTTGCCGTCGCCGTCCATGTCGGCCACCGCCGGCGTCGGCACGATGGCTTCGCGTGCCAGGTCCGGATTGACTCCGTCCGGGGCGTTGTAGGCAGGGCTCTTCGTGTAGTCGGGCCGCGTCGGATCGCCGTCCAGGCCGTCGAGCTTCTTCACTTCGAACGGGAAGCCGCTGACCTCCTCGGGCATGCCCGACTTCATCGAGTAGACGTGGAGCAGGCCGCCGCTCGTGCCGAGAATGATGTCGCTGACGCCGTCGCCGTCGATGTCGGCGAGCTTGGGGCTGGATTCGCCCGAGTCTCCGATGCGCACCGGGAACCCGCTCACGAGATCCGGATCCTTGTACACGTAGTACGCGCGGCGGAGCTCGCCCGTCACGTCGCCGATGCTGCCGCCGTAGTGCGCCGTGGCGCGCACGCGCACGGTGATGGTGTAGTCGTTCTCGCCGTGCGGGCTGTCAGGATCCCGCGGATGGCTCACGTCCAGGCTACGCACGTCGAGCTGCGCGAGCGGATTGCCGTCGTTGCCGACCACGCCCGTGAGGTTTTCGTGCTTGGGCTCGACCGCTTTGAAGGCATCGTCGAGCGGCTGCACGCCCGGTGCCCACTCCACCACGTAGTCGAAGCTCTGGGCGCGCTTGGCGCTGACCGTGCCCACGATGGGAACGGGCGAGTTGAGCTGGTCGGCGTACAGCACCTTGAACCAGCGCGGGCTGGTGAGGTCGATGTCCGGCGGAATCCGCCCTTCCTTCACCCACTCGACGGCCGTGTTGGCGTTGACGCGGCCGTAGCCGAAGCGCTGGTCGAAGCCCGGCTGCGAGTCGAAGAACGGCGAGTCCGGCTGGTTCGACTCGGGGATGTTGATGTCGTCCGCCGTCATCATGTCCAGCTGCATGACCTCGCCGGCCGTCAGCTTCGGATTCGTGACGCCGTCGTAGCCCGCCTTCAGGCCCATCGAATACACCAGCCCGCTGACGCCGGAGAGCCGTGCCGTCGCCTCGCTGGAGCAGCCCGTGCCCGAAGCCGACAGGAAGTTCTGTGCGCCGTAGTTCGTACACGTGTTGAACGCGAGGAAGCTGGTCGTCGTCGTAGAATCCGGATTGTTGCCGTACATGGTGATGGCGTGCACGGGCAGCGTGTGGTTCGACGTGGCCGGCATGTTGTGGTGCCGGGCGTTCTCGTCCGCCATGCTGGCGATTACGATCGTGCCGCGGCTCCACGCGTAGTCGAGCGCTGCCTGCGCGTAGCCCGACATGTCGATCGTGCCGAGCGCTTCCTGGATGACGCTCGAGCCGTTGTCGGTCGCGTACACTGCGGCTTTGGCGAAATCCTGCGAATCGGCGATGAAGCTGTCGCCCACGCGCAGCAGCTGGAAGCGGCACTTGGGGCACACGCCAGCATCGCCGATCCCGTCGTTCGCGCCCCCCGACGAGTCGTTGGCTTCGCCGGTGCCGTGCCCGTAGCGCGTGTCGTCGTACGGGTCGTTGTCGTTCTTCATGAAGTCCCAGCCCGAGATGTCGTCGACGTAGCCGTTGCCGTCGTCGTCCGTCCCGTCCGAGACGATGAGCTTGCCGGACGCGTCCCTCATGATGATGAGGTCGCCGGCGTCCAGGATGCCGTTTCTGTTGGCGTCGCCCTGCGGGTGGCCGGGTGAGGCGGGGGGCTCGAGCCAGGGCGAGTCGGCATAGTCCGAGATGGTCAGGATGCCGTCGCCGTTGCAGTCGAACAGATCCTGCCCGGGCTTGGACGGATCGAGCGGAGCGCAATCGGAGCCGTCGGCGTGCTTGGGCAGGTGATTTTCGAGCTCGCCCTTGTTGAGATACGCCTTCTCCGCCAGATTCGCCTCGTCCCATTTGACGCCGCAGTCGAGAACCGAGATGAGCACGCGGTCGTCGCCGATGGTGTGGCGCCAGGCGAGATCGATGCTCATGCCCGACGCGGTTTCTCCCGCGCGCAGCGGCGGCGCGCCGGGCGAGCGATCGGGGATGAAGGAGTAGAAGTTCCACTGGCCGCTTTTCGGAGGTTTCGACAAAGCGTCGAAGCCGTAGCCCGGGTCGTTGGGCCAGTTGGCAGGGTTCTTCATGTCCGCCGCGGTTGCCGTCTCGGGCGGCGGCCACGCGGCCTGGAGCGGCGAGTCGAAGCACACGAGCGCGACTGCGGTCGCCAGCAGCGCGAGCCCCGAGCGGGGAATGAAACGTCTGCGCCGTGCCTCGACCAGGTGTTGTTCGCCCCCTGCGGATCGATTCGGGCGCAGCAGCTTCATGTGCGCGGTCTCCTCTACTGGCCCCCTGAGGTTCCGCCGGCGGGCGGAAGGCTGGATCAATTGTCCCCGAACAGGTCGTGGATCCGGGAATCGAGCGCGAGGGCGATCTTGTACAGGCTGGAGATCGAGGGACTCGATTCGGCGCGCTCGATCTGGGAAAGCAGCGAGATGCTGAGCCCGGTCCTGCGGCTCATCTGCTTGAGCGTCAGCTCCTTTTCCTTGCGCATGGAGCGGATGGTGTCGCCGATGATCTTGTGGAGCTGCTCTTCAGGTGTGCGCGCGAGACCCTTCTTCTTCATCACGCGCGCAAGCACGTCGCGGAACTCGTCCACGTTGAACGGCTTCTTGATGTAATCGACCGCGTCGAGCTTCATCGACGCCACTGCCGTGTCGAGATTGGGATGCGCAGTGAAGATGATCACCGCGATGTCGCTGTCGATCCCGCGGATGCGGCGCAGGACCTCGATGCCGTCGAGCTTCGGCATCATCAGATCCAGGATCATCACGTGATAGCTGCCCTGTCGGATCTCGTCTTCGACCAGGGTCGGGTCGCCGAGCGTCTTGACGGCGAAGCCGTCCTTCTCGAGCAGCGTCTGCATGTAGTCGCAGATGGCGCGGTCATCGTCCACGATGAGGATCCGGACGGCAGGTACTTCAATCGGCACGTTTGCCTCCTCGCGCGGCCCGGGGAACGGCCACGCATTCGCGATCGGAACGCGCAGTTCCGGATTGCAGTGACACTACAATACCCGACTCTGGGCGGCCGCGGGTGCACTTTTCGACCCCGTCATCACGGGGGCGGGCACGCGCACAAAAAAAAGGCAGCGACCGGAGCGCGGGGGGGGAAACGCTCTGATCGCTGCCTGGAGAAAACACAGCGCCCCGTCGGAGGGGGGCACGAACGAGGCACTGTGCGGAGAATTTGGCAGCAGAGGCGAGGGGAGGGGGGGGAACCACTCGCACTGCCGCCGCGCAGGGAGTTTGCACGCCGCGTGCCAGCCGCAAATGGTCACAGGTCGAGCACTTGCGGACGGCAGCGGCGTCGACCTTCGCAGATCTGAAATCAACATTGCAGCGGCGACAGGCGCCGCTGCCAGCCGATCCGCGCCGGAAGGCAGCTTGCCGGTTCCGCCCCCGGCGTTACTTTCCGCTCGGTGCGTCGGGTCCCGCTCCGGTCCAGGACAGGACCTGGCGCGCCAGAGAGGCTGATGATCCGAACCGGTAAGGGTTCCGCGAGCGCTCCGCCGAACGGTCGCCATCTCCGGACCCTGTGTCTGGCGGCGGTCGGCATCGTCTACGGCGACATCGGCACGAGCCCGCTCTACGCGCTGCGCGAGTGCTTCCACGGCGAGCACGCCGTCGCCGTCACGCACGACAACATCCTCGGGGTGCTGTCGCTGATCCTGTGGTCGCTCACGCTCGTCATTTCCATCAAGTACCTGGCGTACGTGATGCGCGCCGGGAACAAGGGCGAGGGCGGCATCCTCGCGCTCATGGCGCTCGCGCAGCAGCCGCAGGACGCCGCGCGCCGCATGCGCCGTACCGTGCTGCTGCTGGGCCTGTTCGGTGCTTCGCTGCTGTACGGCGACGGCATGATCACGCCCGCGATCTCGGTGCTCAGCGCTGTGGAAGGTCTGCAGCTCGCCGCCCCGGGGTTCTCGAGCTACGTCCAGCCGATCACGATCGCGATCCTGATCGCCCTGTTCTGGATCCAGAAGCGCGGGACAGCGCGAGTGGGCGCCATGTTCGGCCCGGTCATGGTGCTCTGGTTCGCCACGCTTCTGCTGCTCGGCCTGGCACACATCGTACGGCAGCCGGCGGTGCTCGTTGGCGTGAACCCGGTGTACGGCGCGCGGTTCTTCGTCGAGAACAAGCTGCATGGCTTGTTTGTCCTCGGCGCCGTGTTCCTGGTCGTGACGGGCGGCGAGGCGCTGTACGCCGACATGGGTCACTTCGGGACGCGGCCCATCCGCCTCACCTGGTTTTCCCTCGTGCTGCCGGCGCTCGTCTTGAACTACTTCGGCCAGGGCGCGCTATTGCTCGAGCATCCGGCTGCGGCGGTGAATCCGTTCTACCGCATGCTGCCTGCCGCGGCGCTGTATCCGATGATCGTTCTGGCGACGGCAGCGACCGTGATCGCCTCGCAGGCGGTGATCTCCGGCGCCTACTCGCTGACCCGGCAGGGCATGATGCTCGGATTCCTGCCGCGCATGCGGATCCAGCACACCTCGGCCAGCGAGATCGGACAGATCTACGTGCCGGCGACCAACTGGGTGCTGATGCTGGCCACGATCGGGCTGGTGCTGGGGTTCCGCTCCTCCTCCAATCTGGCGGCGGCCTACGGAGTGGCGGTGTCCACCACCATGGTGATCACGACGGCGCTCGCCTGGGTCGTGGCCCGCCGGCTGTGGCGCTGGAACTGGTGGGCGGCCGGAGGCGTGACGCTGCTGTTTCTGGTGCTCGACCTGGCGTTCTTCTCTGCGAACCTGATCAAGATCGAGCAAGGCGGATGGTTCCCGCTTCTGGTTGCGCTGGGCGTGCTCGTGTTGATGACAACGTGGCAGCGCGGGCGCGCCCTGCTCGGCCAGAGGATCCGCGCCGGGATCGTGCCGCTCGCGGATCTCTACGAGCTGATCCGCATCGAGCGACCGGCTCGCGTCCCCGGCACGGCGGTGTTCATGACCAGCAACGCCGAGGGGACGCCGCCAGCGCTGATGCACAACTTCAAACACAACCGCGTGCTTCACGAGCACAATGTCCTGCTCACGATCGTGACCGAGGAGGTCGCGCGGGTGTCGGACGACGAGCGGGTCGTCGTGCAGCAACTGGAAGAGGGGTTCCTGCGGGTAGTGGCGCGCTTCGGGTTCATGGAGGATCCCGACGTACCGGCGCTTCTCGCGAGCGACGCCGTCCCCGACTACGAGCCCGAGCACACGACCTTCTTCCTCGGCCGCGAGACGCTGTTGGCGGCCGGCAAGGGCGGCATGGCACAGTGGCGCGAGTCCCTCTTTGCCGTCATGAGCAAGAACGCCCAGCGCGCGACGGCCTTCTACAACATCCCGCCCGATCGCGTGATGGAGATCGGCGCGCAGATCGAGCTGTGAGGGTTGCCCACCCCCGCTTCGCTTGGCCCTTCGGGCCTTCGCGAAGCTTGCCCCTCCCAAATCCATGCTCGGCCCCTGCGGGGCCTGCGCGTGGATGGGAGGGGCCGCCTGCGACGTCGGCGTGTAGACGGTTCTCCGCGCGGGCAGTACGACGACAAGCATCGTCCGTGCCCGTAGCGATTCCCGTACCCGTGGCCGTGGCCGTGTCCGTGTCCGTGCCCGTGTCCGTGTCCGTTGCCGAGTCCGAAGCAGTGTGCTGCAGGGCGGCGCGGGCGTGGCGTATCTGCGGCGTGGAGCGGCTGCCAGGACCCGCCAGCGCACTTGCTGACCTAGCCTGTCAGCCCTGCTCTTGATCGGCGGCAGGGCCGAGCGTAAGCACGTGGGCGACGATGTTCGTCCACCGCAGCAATCGCCTGGAAGAGCTCGTGGGTGTGCTCGCGGAAGTGGTCGAGCGTCCCGTCGGCGGCGCGCTGACGCCGGAGGTCGTCGTCGTCCAGAGCAAGGGCATGGAGCGTTGGCTCGGCATGGAGCTGTCGCGCCGGCTCGGCGTGTGGTCGAACGGGCAGTTTCCGTTTCCGCGTTCGCTCATGGAGCAACTGTTCGCGGCCGTGCTCGGCGACGCCGGCGCGGAGCGCTTCTCGCGGGAGGCGCTGGCATGGGCTGTCTCGGCGCTCCTGCCGGAGCTCGCACGGGATCCCGCGTTCGCTCCCGTCGCCAGCTATCTCGACGACGATCCGCAGGGGCTGAAGCGCTTGCAGTTGTCACAGCGCGTCGCGTACCTGTTCGACCAGTACGCGGTGTTCCGGCCCGGGATGGTGCAGAAGTGGGAGCGCGGCGGCGGAGACGGCTGGCAACCCGCGCTGTGGCGCGCGCTCGTCGCGCGTCTTGGCTCCGGGCACGTCGCCGCCCGTGCCGAACGTTTCCTGGCCGTATGGGACCAGCTCGACGAGCTGCCGCCTGGGGTGCCGGCACGTATCTCGGTGTTCGGCGTCTCGGCGCTGCCGCCGATCTACGTGCGCCTGCTCGCCCGGGTGGCCCGGCGCGTGGAGCTGCACCTGTTCTTGCTGAGCCCCTCGCGCGAATACTGGGCGGAGATCCGCTCCGAGCGGGAGGCGCAGCGCGCGTTGCGCGGCGCACGCTTGCCGGACCGCGGTGAGCTGCACCTCGACCAGGGCAATCCGCTGCTCGCCTCGCTGGGGCGCGCGGGGCGCGATTTCCAGCGCGTGCTCGAGTCGCTCGACGACTACCAGGAGACGGACCGCGATCTCTACCGCGATCCGGGCACGGACAGCATGCTGGCGGCGCTGCAGTCGGACGTCCTCGGGCTCCGGCGGCGCGCCCCCGGCGCGGCAGCGGAGCCGCTCGCGCGCGACGACGCTTCGATTGCCGTGCACGCCTGCCACAGCGCGATGCGCGAGGTGCAGGTGCTGCGCGACCAGCTCATCGACATGTTCGAGCGCGACCGCTCGCTCGAGCCGCGAGACGTGATCGTGATGGTCCCGGACGTGGAGGCCTACGCTCCGCTCGTCGATGCGGTGTTCGGTGACTCGGCGACCGGACCGGGGCGCATTCCCTATCGCATTGCGGATCGCACGCGCCGCTCGGCCAGCGCCGTGACCGAGGCTTTCCTGTCGCTGCTCGCGTTTGCCGGCGGGCGCGCGCGCACCAGCGAGGTGCTGGACCTGCTGCAGCTCGAGCCGATCCGCGCGCGCTTCGGCATGGAAGCGGCCGATCTTGGCGAGCTGGCGCACTGGGTGCACGACGCGGGAGTGCGCTGGGGCGTCGACGCCGCTGACCGGGCGCAGGCCGGGCAGCCGCCGTACCAGGAGAACACCTGGCATTTCGGCCTCGAGCGGTTGCTTCTGGGCTACGCCATGTCCGGGCAGGACCTGTTCGCGGGCGTCCTGCCGTTCGAAGACGTGGAGGGCGGAGATGTCGAGCTCCTCGGGCAGCTGGCCGAGCTGGCGGAGCGTCTGTTTGCCTGGAGGAAGCGCCTCGCCGAGCCTCGTACTCCCTCGGACTGGCAGGTCGCGCTCGGTCGCATGCTGGATGACCTGGTTTTCGTCCGCGATCGCGACACCTGGCAGCTCTCGGTCGTCCGCGACGCGCTCGCGTCGCTGGCCGACG
Source organism: uncultured delta proteobacterium (assembly GCA_963826085.1). GTDB lineage: Bacteria > Myxococcota_A > Polyangia > Polyangiales > Polyangiaceae > CAWDXG01. Next base: position 99,572 of record CAWGVN010000002.1, read on the forward strand.
CCGCGGCGGCCGCCGGTTTCGAGGAGCGCATCCCGCTCCCGGCGGTGCGCGCGCTGCTCGAGCAGTCGTTCGGAGAGGAGCGCACGACGCACGATTTCATGGCTGGCGGCGTGACGTTCTGCGCGATGCTGCCGATGCGCAGCATCCCCTTCCGCGTGGTGTGTCTGCTCGGGATGAACGACGGCGACTTTCCGCGTGCAAGCCGCCAACGGAGCCTGGATCTGATGGCGGCAGATCCGCTCCCGGGCGACCGCGATCCGCGCGAGGAAGATCGCTATCTGTTTCTCGAGGCGCTGCTCTCGGCGCGCGAGCGGCTCGTCATCAGCTACGTGGGCCGGTCGGTCCAGGACAACGGCGTGCGGCCGCCGTCGGTCGTCGTCGGCGAGTTGCTGGACGCGCTTTCGGCGTCGTTCGGGATCGACCGGGACGGGTTCGTGCTCGTGCATCCACTGCAGCCGTTCAGCCCGCGCTATTTCGGCGCCGGCGGCGATCCGCGGCTCTTCAGCTACGGCGCGGACGAGTCGGACGGCGCGCGCGCGCTCGCCGCGCCAAAGCAGGATGCTCCGCTCTTCCAGCGCGAGGCGCTGCCGGCGGTTGAAGGCGACGAGCTCGGTGTGGACATCGGCGAGCTCGCGCGCTTCTTCGAGAACCCGGCGCGCGGCTTGCTCAAGGGCCGGCTTGGATTGGTGCTCGAGCGCCAATCGGTGCTCGTCGAGGACCGCGAGCCCATCGAGCTCGACCACCTCGAGCTCTACAAGATCGGCGCTTCGCTGCTCACGCGGGCGCTCGACGGCGGCTCGCTTGAAGACGGGCTGACGCGCACACGCGCGCAGGGCGTGCTGCCCGCGGGAACGCCCGGGAGGCTCCAGTACGCGGCCGTCGAGCGGCAGGTGCTGGAGGTGGCGTCCGACGCGCAGCGCTACCGCGAGGGCGGCCGGCTGCCGCCGCTGGAGGTGGACCTGCAGGTCGGCGGGACGCGCATCGGTGGCGCGCTGGGCAATCTGTGGCAACGGGCGCAGCTCCGCGTGCAGTACTCGAGGTTGAAGTCCCGGCAGCGCCTCTCGACCTGGGTGCGGCATCTGGCGCTTTCGCTCGTTGCTCCAGAAGGCTATCCGCGGCGGAGCGTCATCGTCGGTCGCGCCAAAGACGGTTCGGCCGACGTATTTGCGCTCGGTCCGGTCGAGGCGGAGCGTGCGCGCGAGCTGCTCGGTGGTCTCGTGGAGCTGTACTGGCTCGGGCAGCGCGCTGCGCTCGAGCTGTTTCCGGAGGCATCGAGCAGCTACGTGACCGAGCTCGGCAAGCATGCGGGCGAGCCCGATGCCGCCGCTCGGGCCGAGCGCAAGGCACGCGGCGTGTTCAACGACAGAAGGGGCGGAGCCGAAGCCGAAGACGCGTACGTCCAGCGCGCGTTCGACGGGCGGGACGCGCTTTCAGCCGAGCGTCCGTTCGGGCTCGAGCTCGCGATCCCGGGATTTGCGGAGCTGGCGCGGCGCGTGTTCGAACCGATGTCCGAGTTCGTGGGCGAGGCGGACGCATGAAGACGCTCGATCCGCTCCGCGTTGCACTGGAAGGCACCGACCTCATCGAGGCCAGCGCCGGCACCGGCAAGACGTACACCATCACCACGCTGGTGTTGCGGCTGCTGCTCGAGCGGCGCCTGCCGATCGAGAAGATCCTGGTGGTGACCTTCACCAACGCCGCCACCGCGGAGCTTCGTGATCGCGTGCGCCGGCGCATTCGCGAGGCGGCAGAGGCGTTCGAGGCGTGCGAGCGCGGACACACCGTCGACGACGAAGTACTGGCGGGGCTGGTGGCAGCGAGCCCCGATCCGGCCGCCTCACACGGGCTGCTGCTCGAGGCGCTGGCCGGAGTGGACGAGGCGGCCATCTCCACCATCCATGGATTCTGCCAGCGCGTGCTCGCCGAACACGCGTTCGAGGGCAACGTGCGCTTCGACCTCGAGCTGGTGCAGGACGAGACGCCGCTGGTGACGGAGCTCACGGAGGACTTCTGGGGCAGCCGACTGTCGGTGGCGAGCGAGGCGCGGCTCCGGTTCCTTGCCGCGTCGAGGGTCACGCTGGACGCGCTCCGTCGGCTGGCATGGCTCGCGGTCAAGTGGCCCGCAATGCCCGTCGTGCCGCCCGCGCCGCAGGCGGACCCGGACGGCGCCGTCGCGGCCTACGTCGCGGCGCGCGCCCGCGCGCTCGAGGTGTGGGAAAGGGAGCGCGATCGGATCGAGGCACTGCTCGCCCGGCTCGATGGACGCAAGTACCGCTGGACGCACAAGTGGTGCGGTGAGCTCGATCAGGTGCTGCGCGAAGAGCGGGCGGTCGTCGACAGCTACAAGATGCTCGACCGCTTCACCCCCGGCCTTGTCCATGCGGCGGCCAAGGGTGAGCCGCCGCAGCACGAATTCTTCGAGCTCTGCGAAGCGTTGCTCGAGGCGCGCGCGCTGGCGGAGCGCGAGCTTTCGGCGTGGCTGCGTTCGCTCCAGCACGAGCTCGTCGACTACGCGCGAAGCGAGCTCGCGCGCCGCAAGCTGGAGCGAGGCGTGCAGTCCTTCGACGACCTGCTGCACGGTCTCGACAGCGCGCTTGACGGGCCACATGGCGACGAGCTCGCTCTGCGCATCCGCGCCCGGTTCCCAGCCGCGCTGATCGACGAGTTCCAGGACACGGATCCGCTGCAGTACCGCATCTTCAGAAAGCTGTACTCGGCGCCGGGCTGTTCGCTGTTCTTGATCGGCGATCCCAAGCAGGCGATCTACGCCTTCCGCGGCGCCGACGTGTTCGCCTATCTCGGCGCCGCGCGCGACGTCGGAGAGCGCGTGCACACGCTCGGCACGAACTTTCGCTCGGATCCCGGGCTGATCCGCGCCATCAATGCGGTCTTTTCGCAGGCGCCGTCGCCGTTCCTGCTGGAGGGGATGGAGTTTTCGCCGGTGGGTCCACGCCAGGGCGCGCGGGACCTGATGGCGCCGGGGCTTTCCGTGTTGTTCGTGCCGCGCGAGGGCCGGACCGGCCAGCAAACGGACATGATTGTCGGCGCGTGGCACGAGCGCGAGCTGCCGCGCCTGGTCGCGCGCGAGATCGCGCGGCTGCTCGCCGGCAGACCCGAGCTCGACGGCCGGCCGCTCGGGCCCGGCAACGTCGCGGTGCTGACGCGGTCCAACGCGCAGGCGCGCGACATCCAGAACGCTCTTGGCGCGCTGCGCATCCCCGCCGTGCTCCACGGAGATTCGAGCGTGCTCGACTCCACGGAAGCCGAAGAGCTGGGGCACGTGCTGGCGGCGATGGCGGATCCCGCGGACGCCGCGCGCCTGCGCGCCGCGCTGACGACGCACCTGTTCGGGCTCTCCGCCGAGGCGCTGTTCCGGCTTTCCGAGCGCGAGCAGGAGCTGGAACGCTGGATCGGGCGTTTCTTCGCCTGGCACGAGGAATGGGAAAGGTCGGGCTTCGTACAGGCGATGCACCGCCTGATGCGCGACGCAGGCGTCGGGGCGCGGCTGCTCGCCCTGGTCGACGGCGAGCGGCGGCTGACGAACGTGCTGCACCTCGTGGAGCTGCTCCACCGCGCGGCGATCAGCGGACACCTGGGGATCGCCGGGCTTGTCGCGTGGTTCGACGAGGTGCGCGCGGACGAAGACGCGCGGCGCGGGTTGGCGCCCGACAGCGCGCAGATCCGGCTGGAGAGCGACGCCGCAGCCGTGCAGCTCACCACCATGCACAAGAGCAAGGGGCTCGAGTATCCGGTCGTGTACTGCCCGTATCTCTGGAGCTCCACGGAGCTGCGTCCAGCTGCGAAGCAGTACCTGACGTTCCACGATCCGGATGACGAGCTCCGGTACAAGCTCGATCTCCGTCCGGCGAGCGAGAAGGATGAACGCATCAAGCAGGCCAACCTGGAAGCGCTGGCGGAAGGGCTCCGGCTCGCGTACGTGGCGCTCACGCGCGCCAAGCACCGCGCGGTGGTGGTCTGGGGCGCGTTCAACGGCGGCGAGAACTGCCCGCTCGCCTGGCTGCTCCACCAGCCGGCGGATGCCGGCCCGTACCACTCGGCGAAGCAGCTCGTGCACCTGGGCGATGACCGCCAGCTCCGCGCCGATCTCGCACGGCTCGTCGAGGCGGGCCAGGGAAGCATCGAAGTGGTCGAGCTCGACGAGTCGCCGACTCCTGTGTACGAACCGGCCGGGTTGGAGGCAGCCGGGCTGGTGGCGCGCCGGGCGACGCGGACGCTCGATCGCGGCTATCGCAACTCGAGCTTCTCGGCGCTGGCAGCGAGCGCCGACGCGCCGCTGCCGGTGCCCGCGGCAGAGGGTCGCGATCGCGACGAGCTCGTCGTGGCGGGCGCGCTGCCGCGGCCGGCGCCGTCCGCCGGCGAGAAGGTGCGGCTTGCCGATTTCCCGCGCGGGGCCAAGCCGGGCGAGCTGCTCCATTCAATCCTGGAGCATCTCGACTTCCAATCGCGGGACGAAGCGGCGATCGCCGCTCTGGTGGAAGGCCAGCTTGCGCGGCACGGCTTCGACAACGCGCGCTGGTCGAAGCTGCTGGTCGAGGGGCTCCTGGCCGTTGTCGAGACCCCGCTCGGCGCCGGGATGGCCCTCCGCGAGGTGGCACCCGGCGCGCGGAGCGCGGAGATGGAATTCGTGTTTCCCGTCGCGGAGCCCCCCTCCGCGCGCTTGTCGGCGCGTGCTCTCGCCGACGAGCTCGCGCGCCACGGCTCCGCGCTGCCGCCGGGCTACGTGGAGCGGGTGGCGGGCCTCGGCTTTGCGCCGCTGTCGGGCTTCCTGCGCGGCTTCATCGATCTGGTGTTCGAACACGACGGACGCTTCTACCTGGTCGACTACAAGTCGAACCACCTCGGCGACCACACCGGCGACTACGGGCCCGGGCGGCTCGTCGAAGCGATGGCGCATCACCACTACTACCTGCAGTACCACCTGTACGTGGTCGCGCTGCACCGCCACCTACGCCTGCGGCTCTGCGACTACGACTACGATCGACATTTCGGCGGCGTTCGCTATCTGTTCCTCAGGGGAATGTCGCCGGCGCACCCGCCCGGCTGCGGCGTGTTCACCGATCGGCCGCCCCGCGAGCTCGTTGAAGGGCTGTCTGCGCTGCTCGCCGCTCCTCTGCGGCCGGAGGTGCGGTGAGCAACGCGTTCGATACGCTCGCCGCGGCGGGCTACTTCGCGCCGCTGGATCTGCACTTTGCCAGGACTTCCGCTGCGCTCGTGCGCGAAGAGCGGCAGGCAGTATTGCTGGGCCTGGCACTGGTCAGCCGCCACACCCGCGACGGTCACGTCTGCGTGGATCTGGCGCGCACCGCCGGCGACCGCCCCATCGACGAAGCCGGCGAGCCGATCGGGTCGGTGCGTTTCCCCGAGCTGTCCGCCTGGTGCGCTGCGCTCGAGCAGAGCTCGCTGGTCTCGGACGGCGCGCGCTGCTCGCCCCTGGTGCTCCGGGAAGGCCGGCGGCTTTATCTCCGCCGCTACTGGGAGCACGAACGGCGGCTTGCGGAGCTCTTGATCGAGCGGGCGAAGCCGCGCGACGAAGCGTTGGACGGCCGCGTGCTCCGTCCGGCCCTGTTGCGACTGTTCGGGCCGGCTCCGGCGGAACCTGACTGGCAGAGGATCGCCGTCCAGCTGGCATTGCTGGAGCGGCTGGTCGTGATCAGCGGCGGGCCGGGTACGGGCAAGACGTCGAGCGTCGTCAAGCTTCTGGCGCTGTTGATCGAGCAGTCGAGGAGCCAGGGGCGCGAGCACCCGCGCATGCTGCTGCTCGCGCCGACCGGCAAGGCCGCCGCCCGGCTCGAGGAGTCGGTGCGGAAAGCCAGGGCCGCGCTGGTTTGCGACGAGGCCGTGCGCGCCGCGATTCCGGACCGCGCCCTGACGGTACACCGGGCGCTAGGCAGCGTGCGCGGGTCGCGCACGCGTTTCCGTCACGACCGCGAGCACCCGCTGATCGCGGACCTGGTGCTGGTCGACGAGTCCTCGATGGTCAACGTCGCGTTGATGCGCCGTCTGCTCGACGCGGTTCCGCGCCAGTCGCGGCTGGTGCTGCTCGGCGACAGGAACCAGCTGTCGAGTGTGGAAGCCGGCGCGATCCTGGCGGACATCTGCGGAGAGCGCTCCGCGCCGAGCTATTCTGCCGGGCTCGCGCAGCGCGTGGAGAGCGTGTTCGGCGAGCCCTTGCCGGGGGGCGGTCGCGGGACGGAGGGTGGCATCGCCGACTCGGTGGTGGAGCTCACGCGGAGCTACCGGTTCTCCGACGACAGCGGTATCGGCGCGCTCGCGCGGGCCGTGCGGGAGGGAGAAGCCGACACGGCGCTGGCGCTGCTGCGCAAGGCGGCCGACGGCGTGTCGCTCGTCGAGGACGCGGACCGGAGCCTGCTCGGCCGCGCCGCGCTGGACGGCTACCGGGGCTACCTGCAAGCGCGCGAACCGTCCGAGGCCCTGGAGCGGCTCTCGCGCTTCCGCGTGCTGTGCGCGCATCGGCGCGGCCGCGCCGGCGAAGAGCAATTGAACCGCGCCATCGAGCTCGCGCTGCAGGAGGCGGGCCTGCTCCAGCCGTCCGGAAGCTGGTACGCCGGGCGTCCGCTGTTGGTGACGCGGAACGACTACCAGCTGTCGCTGTTCAACGGCGATATCGGCGTCGTGTTCCCCGACGTCGAAGCCGATGTGCGGCGCGCGTTCTTCGCCGGCCCCGACGGTGCTCTGCGCGCGCTCTCGCCGTCGAGGCTGCCGCCGCACCAGACGGTGTTCGCCATGACCGTCCACAAGAGCCAGGGTTCAGAGTTCGACGACGTTGCCGTCGTGCTGCCGGACGAGCGCTCGCCGTTGCTCTGTCGCGAGCTCCTCTACACGGCCGTCACCCGCGCTCGTCACAGCGTGACGCTGTACGGTTCGGAGGCGGCCGTACGAGCCGCCGTTGCGCGCCGGGTCGAGCGGGCGTCGGGGCTCGGCGAGCTGCTCTGGGGAAGCTGAGTCGGCCTTCGGCCAGCCCTCTGGTCGTCGGGATGGCCTGGCTGCCGGATGGGGGCCCAAGAAAGCGGCCCTGTCGAAATCCGGAGGCGCTCTCACAATATTCTCCAGACCAGCCTGGTTCTGCGGGAAAGCCAGGCCTTCGGGCCCTGGCACGAGCGTTGCTCCCCCGGGGGGGCATGTCGCACCGGCTGCCGATTGTTTTCGCCGCGCTGGCCGCGGTGATCTCCATCGTGGTCCTCGTCCAGGACGCCTGCCGTTCGGGGAACCAGGCGTCCGCCGGAAGTCCTGCTGAGTCGGTACACGCGGGCCGGACAGGGGGTGCGCCATGACCGGGTTCCTGCGACGCCAGCGCGAGCGGATCGTGCCGTTCGTGGTGTTCGCGGCGCTGGCCGCAGCCGCTATCGTCTTCCGTTGGCCGCTGTATGCGTGGTTCGAGGGATCCCCGCTGGGTGGCGGCGGTCACATCGAGACGACGGCGGTCGGCGACCTCAGGCTTGGACTGGTGCTGGATCCGGATCCTCCGCGCCAGGACAAGAACGCGCTGCACCTGGTCGTGCAGGACGCCACCAGCCAGCCGGTCACCGGCGCCAGCGTCAGCGTCGAGTACTCGATGGCGGCCATGGGCTCGATGTCGGCGATGAAAGGCAAGGCCGACATCAAGGAGCAGGGCGATGGCGAATACCTGGCGACGTTCTCGCTTCCCATGAAGGGCAGCTGGACGATCGGCGTCGACGTGAAGAGCTCCGCGGGCGACGCGTCGGCACAGTACAACCTGACTGTGGGCACGAAGGGGCTCACGCCCGTCGGGTCCAGTGGCGGCAAGGCCCAGGCGAAGAAGGAGAAGGGATCCACCGCCAAGCCCCTGCCCGTGCAGAAGTTCAAGGATCCGGTCCTCGCCTCGCTCCGCACCGCGTATGGCGCCTACGAGGAGATCCGCATCCGCCTCGCGCAGGACAGCCTCGACGGCCTGAAGCCGCGCGCCGAGCGTCTCGCCACGTCGCTGCGTGCGGCAGCGACCGGCCTGGGGGACGAGCCCGAGGCGAAGCAGGAGGCGACCACAGGCGCGGACGCCGCGACGCGGTTGGCCGAGGCAGAGGACCTGGAAAGGGCGCGCGGCGCTTTCAGCGCGGTGAGCCACTCGCTGGTGCGGCTGATCAGCGCCGATGCCCGGCTTGCCAAGGGGAAGCACGTCTTCGAGTGCCCGATGGCCAAGGGCTTCGGCTTCAACGAGTGGGTCCAGCCTTCGGCGACGCTTTCCAACCCCTACATGGGCAAGAAGATGTCGACCTGCGGCGACGAAGTCTCTCCCCCGAAGGCCGGCGTGGAGCCCGGGCAGTCCGGGAGCGACCAGGCCGACAGCGGCAAGATCGCCTACTACACCTGCCCGATGCACCCGTCAGTGCACCAGGCGACTGCCGGCCAGTGCCCGATCTGCGGCATGACGCTGACGCCGGTGTCCGAGCAGGAGGTGAAGGAAGGCGTCATCCGGGTGGACTACAAGCGCCGCCAGCTGATCGGTGTGCGGACGGGCGTGGTCGAGCAGAAGGACCTGGTGCAGCACATCCGCACCGTCGGCACCATCGCCTACGACCAGACCCGGCTGGCCGACGTGTCGCTGAAGTTCGCGGGCTGGATCCGCACGCTGTACGCCGACTCGATCGGCAAGAAGGTCAAACGCGGACACACCCTGTTTACGATCTACAGCCCCGAGGTGTACTCGGCCGAGCAGGAGCTGCTCACTGCGCAGAGCAGCGGCATCGTCGCGCTCGACGGCGGCATGCCCAATCCGAAGGACTTCATGGCACAGGCGATCCGGCAGCGCTTCCGGCTGTGGGATGTGCCGAGCGGCGTCGTCGACCACGTCATCAAGAAGCACGAGACGATGCGCTACATCCCGATCGTCTCTCCGGCGAGCGGCTACGTGGTGGAGAAGAACGTCGTCGAGGGCTCGTCTGTGAAGCCCGGCCAGCGGCTGTTCCGCATCGCCAACCTGGACAAGGTCTGGATCGAAGCAGAATTGTATGAGAGCGAGCTGCCGATGGTAAAGGTCGGGCAGGAGGCGCAGATCACGCTCGCCTACGTCCCCGACCGCACGTTCAAGGGCAAGGTCACGTTCATCTACCCGTACCTCGACAACGGGACGCGCACCGGGCGCGTCCGTATCGAGCTGCCGAACCGGGATGTCGAGCTGAAGCCCGACATGTACGCCAACGTCGCAATCGACATCGATCTCGGGCAGAAGCTCTTGATACCCGACTCCGCGGTCATCTACGCGGGGCCGCGCCGCATCGTCTTTGTCGACCTGGGCGGGGGCAAGCTCAAGCCGCAGGAGATCAAGGTGGGTGTCCACAGCGATGACATGTACGAGGTCGTGAGCGGCCTCCATGCAGGTCAGAGTGTGGTCACATCCGGCAATTTCCTGATCGGTGCGGAGAGCCGCCTCAAGTCGGCAACCGGCCAATGGTGATGTCCGGAAATGGCGACAGCGAGCATCCCCAGCCAGCACTCTCCGACGACCCCGACAGGGCGGATCCGGCAGAGCAGAAGCCCGGACTGATCGCCGGGCTCATCGCCTTCTCGGCGAAGAATCGCTTCCTGATGATCCTGGCCGTGCTCGGCATGGCCGCGTGGGGCGTGTACTCGATGCTTCACGGTCCGCTCGACGCCATTCCAGACCTCTCGGACGTCCAGGTCATCATCTTCACCGACTGGCCCGGCCGCAGCCCGACGCTGGTCGAGGACCAGATCACCTATCCCATCTCGAGCACGCTGCTCGCCGCGCCCCACGTCAAGTCGGTGCGGGGCCAGTCGTTCTTCGGACTGTCCTTCGTGTACGTGGTGTTCGACGAGGGCACCGACATGTACTGGGCGCGCTCGCGTGTGCTCGAGTACCTGAACAGCGTCAGCTCGAAGCTGCCCGCCGGTGTTACGCCGACGTTGGGACCCGACGCTACCGGTGTCGGATGGGTCTACGAGTACGCGCTCGTCGACGAGACCGGCAAACACGATCTGCAGCAGCTGAGGAGCCTCCAGGACTGGAACATCCGCTTTGCGCTCGAGAGCGTGCCCGGCGTGGCCGAGGTCGCGTCGGTGGGCGGCTTCGTCAAGCAGTACCAGGTCAACGTCGACCCCGATAAACTGCGCGGCTACGGCATCCCGATCACCAAGGTGATCCAGGCCGTGCGCGATTCGAACGAGGAGGTCGGCGGGCGCGTGATCGAGATCGCGGGGCACGAGCAGATGATCCGCGGCCGCGGCTATATCAAGAAGAAATCGGACATCGAGGACATCCCGCTGAAGGTCAAATCCGACGGTACGCCGGTGTACGTCAAAGACGTCGCCAACGTGTCGATCGGCCCCGACATGAGACGCGGCGTCGCCGAGCTCGACGGCAAGGGCGAGACCGTCGGCGGCATTGTCGTGATGCGCTACGGCGAGAATGCGCTGAAGGTCATCGACGCGGTCAAGCAGCGGCTCGACAACGTCCGCAAGGGCCTGCCCCCCGGCGTGAAGCTGGTCGTGACCTACGACCGCTCCGGTCTGATCAGGAGATCTATCGAGACGCTCCGGCACACGCTCATGGAGGAGATGTTGGTCGTCAGCCTCATCATCTTCGTGTTCCTGCTGCACGCGCGTAGCGCGCTGGTCCCGATCCTCACGTTGCCGATCGGCGTGCTGCTGGCGTTCGTTCCGATGTACTACCAGGGGCTCACCATCAACATCATGTCGCTGGGAGGCGTCGCGATCGCGATCGGGGCGATGGTGGACGCTTCCATATTGATCATCGAGAACAGCCACAAGAAGCTCGAACAATGGGAAGCGGCCGGACGCCCGGGCAGTCGCACCGACGTGATCATCCGTGCGATGCAGGAGGTCGGCCCGAGCGTTTTCTTCGCGCTGCTCGTGATCACGGTGGCGTTCATGCCGGTGTTCACCCTGGAGGGCACGGAAGGCCGGCTGTTCAAGCCGCTGGCGTTCACCAAGACCTACTCGATGGGTTTCGCCGCCATCCTCGCGGTGACCCTCACGCCTGCGCTGGCGGTGACGTTCATCCGTGGGAAGATCCTTCCCGAGCACAAGAACCCCATCAACCGCCTGCTGGTGGCCGCCTATGCGCCCGTCGTGCGCTTCGTGGTACGCCACCGCAAGATGGTGATTGCGCTCGCGGTGCTGGCCATCGCCCTCACCATTCCGGCCTTCCAGCGCCTGGGCAACGAGTTCATGCCGCCGCTGAACGAGGGCGCCATCCTGTACATGCCGACCGCGCCGCCGGGCATGTCGGTGGGCGAAGCGACAAAGGTGCTGCAGTCCATGGACCGGCAGCTGATGCAGTTCCCTGAAGTGGTGCGCGTGTTCGGCAAGATGGGCCGCGCGCGCACGGCGACGGACCCGGCGCCGCTGTCGATGGCGGAGATCATCATCCTGCTCAAACCCCGCGACCAGTGGCCGAAGGGCGTCACCTGGGACGGGCTCATCAAGCAGATGGACCAGAAGCTGCAGTATCCCGGCATGCCGAACGTGTGGTGGATGCCGATCCAGACCCGCACGGAAATGCTCGCAACCGGGATCCGCAGCCAGCTCGGGATCAAGGTCTACGGAAACGACCTCGGGAAGATCGAGAAGACCGCGATCGCGATCGAGCACGCGGTCCAGGATGTGCCGGGTACGCGCAGCGCCTTCGCCGAGCGCTCGACCGGCGGTTTCTATGCCGATTTCACGGTCGATCGCCAGGAAGCGGCGCGCTACGGGTTGACCGTCAAGGACGTGGACAACGTGGTGATGTCCGCGATCGGAGGCATGAACGTCTCGGAGACGGTGGAGGGCCGCGAGCGCTATCCGATCAACGTCCGCTACGCCCGCGAGTTCCGCGACACGCCCGAGGCGCTCGATCACGTGCTGGTGAACACCCCGACCGGCGCGCAGATCCCGATCTCGCAGGTCGCCAAGCTGAAATTCACGACGGGGCCGCCGATGGTCCGCAGCGAGAGCGGCAAGCTGGAGGGTTTCGTCTTTGTCGACATCGCGAACCGCCCCGTCGCCGACTACGTAGCGGACGCCCAGAAGGCCGTGGCGGCGAAGGTAAAGCTACCGCCTGGGCAGCGATTGGAGTGGGCCGGCCAGTACAAGTACTTCGAGCGCGCGAAGTCACGGCTGACGATCGTGATTCCGATCACGCTGTTCATCGTGTCGCTGCTCCTGTTCCTCAACACTCGTTCGGTCTTCAAGACGTTCGTCATCCTGCTGGCCGTGCCTTTCTCGCTGGTGGGGGCGATCTGGCTGCTCTACCTCCTGCACTACAATCTGAGCGTCGCGGTCTGGGTCGGGGTGATCGCCCTGGCGGGTCTCGATGCCGAGACCGGCGTGGTCACGCTGCTCTACCTCACGCTGGCGTACGACGCGCGCAGACGCGAGGGGCGACTGCGCTCGCACGAAGACCTCACCGAGGCCATCGTGGAGGGCGCCGCCAACCGCATCCGGCCGGAGATGATGACCGTGATGACCATGATGATCGGCCTCGTGCCGATCCTGTGGAGCACAGGAACCGGCGCCGATGTCATGAAGCGCATCGTCGCGCCCATCGTGGGCGGCCTGGTGACGTCGTTCCTGCTCGAATTGACCGTGTACCCGGCGATTTTCGCGATCTGGAAGCGGCGGGAGCTGCGGCAGGTCGCAGAGTAGCAGGTGTGGCATTTTGTCACACTCGCGTGCTGGCCGAACCGGGCCCGCCGATCGGGCCCAGCAGCGGCGGCCCCGCCGCGCCCCCGGCGGTGCTATGCGTTGATGGAGGTTCGAAGGCGCCACACTGGAAGCCGCATCGATCCGGCACTCACTCCTGGCTCGAGGGCGCGCTTGCGAAAAGACGCTAGTGCCTGGAAAATGGGCCGGAGCGCGACAAGCGACAGAGAATGGGAACCGACTCCAGCGAAAACTCCCAGCGCACGGCGCAGGTGATCTCCGAAGCCCTGAACGTCGTCGGGTTGGTTGCCGCTCCCGAGCTGTACGCACAGTGGACTGCGGAGCAGGGTGCGGGGCCGGTGCGCGAGCACGTGCTCGCGATGCTGTCGAGCTTCGTCCAGGCGATCGAGACGCTCAAGAGCGGCGCAGCCACCGGAAACGCGACTCTGTTCAAGGTGGAACCGACGGTCATCGAGCTCAAGCAGCTCGTCGAAGGGTGGCACGGCGACGTGTCGCGGCCGACTCCCGCCCTGGTCGAGTGCGCCCGGCGCTGCCTGCGCCCGATCGGATTCCCGGTGCCCGAGTCGACGGGTCCGGAACCCGAGGCTGCGTCCCCGGCCGCTCAGGAGGCGGCCCCGCCGCCGCCCGAGCCGGCGCCGCTCAAGCCCGCGCCCGAGGTGTCCGGCGCCGAGGACGAGATGGCGGAAGTGCGCCGCGTCATGGATCGGCTGGTGAAGCACGCGCACGCGCGCCTGGCGTTCGCCATCGATCGAGCCGGCCAGCTGGTGACGGCGAGCGGCGATCTGGAAGAAGAAGACGTGGACTCGACATCGCTCGCCTCGCTGACAGCGGGCAACGTCGCCGCAACCGACGGCATCGCGAAGCTGCTGGCGTCGGGCGAGTTCACCTCGCAGTTCCATGAAGGCGAGGACACCCACGTCCATATCCGTCTGGTGGGCAAACGGGTGATTCTGGTGGTTATCTTCGATTCCAAGTCCAGTCTCGGCCTGGTCAGGCTGCGCGCGCGTGAAGCGGGCGATGCGCTGGCGGGGCTGTTCGATGCGCTGCTGGAGCGCACGCACAAGTCGAGTGGAGACGTGCTTGACGAGCTGACGGACGGCGATCTGGAGGAGCTGTTCAGTCACTAGAGCGCCCGGCGTGGCATCGACTCTGCGTGCTGATCGTTTCGACCAGCGTTGGCGCGTGCGGCGCGCACAAACAGAAGACCGCCGCTCCTACCGTCGCTGCGGTCGTCGAGATCCCCGAGGCGACGCCCGACCAGCTGAAGGCGTTCGACTCCGACAAGAGCGCGTTGCCCGCGGCCAGACCCCACGTCGCGACCGCAGCCACGTCTCCGCCGCGGGATCGCTACGTCGACCTCGACGACCCGTGGCGCTCGATGCAGCAAGCTGCAACGCCCCACGGAGGACCGGACTGCGTCGCGGCCTCGCTGTGCTGCAGGCTCATCAAGAACAAGCAAGGCGGGACAGGTTCGACCTCCGTATGTGACACGGTCCGGCGGTTTCCGGATTCGACGTGCCGGCAGCTTCTCGACGCCTTCCGGCGCGCGGCCGGCCAGCTCGGCGTCAACTGTCCTTGACCGCGAGCGTCCGCGCGAGCGTCTCCGCGTCGGCCAGCTCGTCGTGTGCGCCGTCGTACACGCCCCGGTACCCGTCGGGCAGGCAGCCGGCGATGCGGAAACCAATCACGTCCATCATCAGCCTGGGACGCCGCTTGCAGGCGTCGAGCAGCGCCCGAGCGACAATCGGATCGTCCACGCGAGCGCGAACGCGCGTCCGGTAGAGGGACTCGGAGCTGGCTATGGGTGTCAGCTGCTCGCTGCCCGCCAGCCCGAACGGCACCACGTAGAGGTCCGGCCGATTCAGGTAGCGCGCCACGCCGGCGAGCGCGCGTTGCATCGCGCCGCTGCGGCTGCGCGTGCCCTCCACGAAGATCAGCAAGGCGTCGCCCGCGTCCAGGCGCTCGTGCGCCGCGGCCAGCGAACGCGCGGCGAGCCGGGCCACCTCGCGCGGCGACATGCGCGCGTCGCCGGAGGCGCGGCTTGCGCTCTGCGGTGTCTTGACCGTGCCGAAGCAGAGGGTGGCGACGCGACGCACGGGATCGCTGAACACCTTCGGCCCCACGACCACGCACAGCCGCTTTGCGAGCCGCTCATGGCCGGAGCGCGAAAGCAGGTGGGCGAGCACGTTCGCATCCACGAACGACAGATGGTTGCCCACGAGCACCACGGGCCGGTCGCCCACACGCTCGAGCACCGCCGCGTTGTCGAGTGCGGAACCGGCCTCGAGGCGATCGGTGAGCACGATCTGCGAGAGCCGCCGCGCGAGCGGATGCGGCGGCTCGTAGCCCCAGTGCTCTCCCGCCTCGGCCATCTGCTGGAAAAAGCCCCGCACCTGCTCTTCCGGCGCAGTGCGGAAGAGCGTGACCAGCCGCTCTTCCAGGCGTGCGGTGCCCTCGGGGTCGCCGCTGCCGAGCATCTGTGCGATAGCGCGCGCCATCTCCGCCGCGTCGGCGAAGAACAGCGGGCCCTGCCCTGGGTCGGTCACGCGGCAAACCTACTCCGGATCCCGTGGAAAATCCCACAGGGATGCGTCTCACAAAAGGCCCAGGATGCCGATGTCGAAGTTCGGTACTTCCTTGCTTCCGCCGATGGGCGGCAGCTGGAAGCGCTCGTACACGCGTCCGTTCCAGGCGATGATGCGGAACTCCTGCAGCGGCTTTGCCGAACGGAGCTGGATCTCCGTAGGCTCCCCGCGGGAGTTCGTCTTCATGACGACGATCTGCGCGCCGCTCAGCTGAAGCCCCTGGCCTGGATGCATCGGTTCGCGGAAGCTCCGGTACACCTGGTCGAACGGGCTTTCCAGGAAGCCGTGTGGGGCGTCGACCGACAGGACGCGCGGACCGACGTGCGTGACCGTGATGCGCTCGAAGCCGCCGTAGAGCACCCATGTGTGAAACGACATGGGCTCGTGTCGTGCTGAGCGCGTCGAGACAATGAGCGTGCCGAAGTAGTAGTCGGGCGCGTTCAGCACGAGCACGTCCTGTGCGGGCGAGCGCAGTCCGGAATAGGCTGCCTGCCGCGCCTGCGCGAGCACCTTGTTGTAGGGATCAAGCAGCATGACCCGGATGGGCAGGAGCACCGGCGCCAGCACCAGGTGCACAGCGAACAGCATGCCCGACAGCGCG
The DNA here is from genome assembly GCA_963826085.1 of uncultured delta proteobacterium. Taxonomy (GTDB): domain Bacteria; phylum Myxococcota_A; class Polyangia; order Polyangiales; family Polyangiaceae; genus CAWDXG01. Next base: position 115,439 of record CAWGVN010000002.1, read on the forward strand.
AGGGTGGGGATGCGCCGACGCCCAGCGAGCAACGCGGGCGATCGATCGAACACTGCCCCCAGCAAAGCGGCCACCAGCGCCAGTGCTCCGACGCCGGGCAGGATCAAGAGCCGATCCGACGTGCCGGCCGTGCACGCAGGCAGCGTCGACAGCAGCATGCCGAGGCCCCAGAATCGCGCAAACACGTCGCGGCGCACGAGCGGCGCCACCACGGCGCCGAAGAGCAGCAGGAATCCCGCGCCGAGCGCGATCCCCCACAGGTGGGCGAGAGCGAGGTACCACAGCGACGAGATGGGCAGGGCGAGCAGTCCGAGCGAGAGCCCTGCAAAGCGCTGCGGCAGCGCGTGCAGGAAGGCGACCGGCTCGGCGATCGGGTCCAGATAGATGCCGGAGCCGTGCGTGCCGTAGCCGGCGGTCTTGTACAGCGCCGCCCACACGACCAGCACAGCGAGACAGGGCAGGAGAGCGAGCAGTCGACGGTGCCAGCGCGCGCGATCCAGCAGCAGCGCGTGCGCGATCAGATAGCCCGCGATACCGACGGCCAGCTCGTTCCCCGCGAGACCCAGGAAGAGGGACAACGGCGCGAGGAGCGCGCCCGGCCAGAAGCCGCGCCGCCGCCAGGCGTCGTACGCCAGCAGCGCGCAGAGTGCGAACACGGCGCCGACGAGCGCGTTGCGATTGGCGATCCAGCTGACCGCGAAGCCATGCGCGTCGGTCACGCCAAACATCAGCGTGGCGAGCCCGGCGACCCACGCCGGCTCGAGCAGACGCCGGTAAAGCGCGGCGCTGAGCAGGACGGCCACGGCAAGCCAGAGCAGACTGTGCAGGTGCATCAGCCAGGGGTGTGACGGCCACAGCACCCAATCGAGCTGGTGGGTGAGGGATGCCAGCGGCCGCCAGAAGGCGATGTGCAGGTGCGGGCTGGCGATCCAGGGCAGGAAGCCCGAGTCCTGGCCGTTGTAGTTCGTCCACGGTGACCACTTGGGCGAGCCGAACAGGTTCGTCAGCCACGGCGAACCGCGCGCGGCCTCGCCCTGCAGGTAGTCTTCCGTCTGCAGCCCGCTCCACAGAGCGGGTGCGCACAACGCGATCGGTAGCAGCGCGGCCACCCACCGCAGCCGCCTGGAACGGAGCCACTGCCGGACGCGCTCGCGGCGGTCCGGCGCGGAGCTGTCAGCGTTGTGCTGCAAACCAGGCCGAGCGTAGTGGCCGGCCCGCGATGCCGCGAGGGACTTCTTTCGGCGTCGTCTCAGCCGGGCGCGGAGCCGGCGCCGCTTGGTGGAGGAGTCCCGGCGGCGCAGCGCGCGCCGGCCACGTCGTATAGCGCCGCTTCCAGCGTCGACAGCGACTGCTCGCCGACCAGCCGGCTGCTCTCCTGGTTGGTTTCGTCGAGCAACATGAAGGTCGGCACCACGTGCACCTTGAAGCGCTGCGCCAGCGCGGCGCCATTCGCGGTATCGATATCGATCAGCCGTACGCCCCCTGGCTTCAGCCGACAGCGCTGCTCGGCCTCGTGGACGAGCGGGCGCATGCGCCGGCAGACCGTGCAGTGCCCACTGACGAACTCCACCATGCGCGGTCCGTCCGTAGCCGCGAGCTCGCCCTGACCCTCGGCCTTGGACAGGTCGGCCTGACAGCCGCCGCTGTTCGTGCAGCGAGCACCCGGCTGGACCGCCACGGCGACCGGCGCGCTCGCGGCAGCGGGTGTGGGCACAACCCAGCCCAGGTGGTTTGTCATGAGCAGCACGCCGACGGCTACCAGCAACACGCCGGTGATCCGCTCTGCGAGGGGCGCCCAGGAGCGGATTGGACGGAGCAGCGCCAGCGCGCGCGGCGCCGCCTGCGCCGCCAGCAGCAGCGGCAGTGAAAGTCCAGCGGCGAACGCGAAGAGCTGCGCGCCTCCCCACAGCACGCTCGCCGAGGAGCTCGCCGTGTACGTCAAGACCGCTCCGAGCACCGGGCCCACGCAGGGCGTCCAGCCGAGACCGAACGCCGCCCCGAACACAACGCCGCCGCGGAATCCGCCGAGCGCCGGCACGCGTGCGAGCAGCGGCCGGACTTCCCGGTCGGCGAAGGGCAGGCGCAGCACGCCGATGAGCTTCAGCCCGAACAGCGCTACGAAACCGCCGCCGACCAGCAGCAGGATGTCGCGCTCCTGTGAGAGGAAGCCGCCGATGAGCGACGCCACCATGCCCAACGCGACGAACACCACGGACAGACCGAGCACGAAGCCGAGCGCGGCGCGGCGGAGGGAGCGCGCCTTGTCTACTTCGCTGGCCTCCGCGGCGCTTCCGGCGAGCAGCGACAGGTAGACCGGAACGAGCGGCAGGATGCAGGGGGAGACGAACGCGAGCAGCCCGGCCGCGAAGGCCGCCAGCAGGGGGAGCATCATGGGCTTCTTCCGGTACGCGCGCTCCGCAGGCCCGGTTTCGCCCGCATGACGCCGCTCAGCCGTGCGAATCGGCCAGCGTGCCCGGGTGCGCCTTTCCCCCGCCGTTGTGGGACTCGAGCTCCAGCCAGCGAGCGATGTCCTGGCGGCGGATGATGCCCACGATCCGACCCGACTGCATCACCAGCAGCTCGTCGACGTCGAGCTGTCCGAGCATCTGCAGCGCCTGGAAGGCGTCTTGTTCCGGAGTCGCCTGCGGCAGCTCGCCCACCGCATGCATGATCTGGCTGACGGGCGTCATCGGCCAGTCCGTGCGCGGCACCTGCTGCACGTCCTTCGCGCGCACCACGCCCAGGGTGCCCTGCACCGGATTGCCGACCAGAAAGAGCGCCTGACCCGTTGCCAGAAGATAGTCGTCCACCAGTGTGCTTACCGGGCTCCGCGGATCGATCGTTGGCGGCAGCTGGCGGCGCATCAACCGCTGCACCGGGACGTCCTGCAGAAGCCCTCGGATGACGACCTGGCGGTAGCTGGCCACCGCGGCGGTGTTCAGGAACCAGCCGATGAAGGCGAACCAGAGACCCTGCACGAGGCCTACGCCGAAGACCGGGACCCGTACGCCGAATGCCATGGCTACACCGATGATGATGAGCAGCCAGGCGAACCCCTGGCCGGCGCGGGACGCCCAGCGCGTGGCGGTCCGCAGATTCCGCGTCAGCGCCCAGAGCAGGGCGCGGAATACGCGGCCGCCGTCGAGCGGAAACGCCGGGATCAGGTTGAACACGCCGACCAGGATGTTGATCGGACCCAGCCACGCCAGCAGCGTCGAGATCGGTCCGAGATGCGCGAGCGCGGCCAACGGATCATCGATGGCTCCGGGCGGAACGTTCGAGAACAGGCGCATCAGCACGAGGAACCCGATCCCGAGCACGATGCTGGTGAGCGGGCCGACGCCGGCCATCAACGCTTCTTCTTTCGGCGAATCCGGATCGTGCTCGATGTTTGCGATACCGCCGAAGAGGAACAGCGTGATGCTGCGCACGGGCACGTCGTAGACCTTGGCGACGAGCGCGTGCGACAGCTCGTGCACCAGGACCGACGCGAAGAACAGCACCGCGGCGGCGACTGCCACCGCCCAGGAGAGCAGCGGGTTCCAGCCGGGGTGCCACGCTGGAAACACGCCTGCTCCCAGGTTGAACAGAACCAGCAGGAAGATGAGGATCAGGCTCCAGTCGAGCGTGATCCGTATGCCGAAGATGTGACCGATATTGATTCCGTGGGACATGCGTGAGCTCCGCCCATTTCCCGTGCATTCATCGTGCCGGTGGGCGTGCGTCGCAGATCGCGCAGGCTGTGCGCGATCGCCGCCGCCGATCGAGGCGTTTCGCCTCAATCGGCCAGGCCCAGGTCGAGCTCGGCGAACAGCGGTCGATGGTCGGAAGCCTGTCGCGCGACCGCGCTGCGCGGCACCAGGCAGTGGCGCGAGCGCACGTCGCCGCGGATGAACAGTCCGTCGAGCGGCCGCACCGGCAACCAGGCGGGGAACGTGTTCGCGAGTGCTCCGGCACGAGCGAACCCCGCCGGCTCGAGGAAGCGCGGACCCAACCGTCCCCACACGTCGTTCAGGTCGCCGCCGAGCACGACCGGCGTCCGCTGATGCAGTCCCTTGAAAGGCTCGCTCTCCAGGAATCGTTCAAGCTGCTGTCCGCGCTCGGAGCCGGCGAGTCCCAGGTGCAGATTGTGGAACACGACCGTGCGCGAATGCCGTCCGAGACGCACGCGCGACCTCGCCTGCAGCGCGCCACGCTTCTTGCGGGTGCCGATCGTCAGATCCACATGGTGCACTTCCGTGAGCGGCCAGCGGCTGAGGATCGCGTTGCCGTAGCCTCCGACCGAGAAGCGGTGCTGCGGCCCGTAGGCGCGGTGGCGCATGTCGAGCGCGTCGGCGAGCAGCTCTGCCTGGTCGTGGAATCGCGAGCGCGGCATGTCCTCGCTCACCTCCTGCAGCAAAGCAACGTCCGGCGCGTGTGCCTTCAGCACGTCCACGACGCGCTCGATGCGGTAGCGCCGGTCTACGCCGCCGATGCCCTTGTGGATATTCCAGGTGACTACGCGCAGCAGCATGACGGACACGCGGGAGGGGGAGGGAAGCTGGCGGTACCGCTAGCAGAGTGTAGTATCCTAGGCCAACCCAGCCGGGGGCGTATTGCACGGGTCCCGGCTGACCACTTGTGGAGTCCGATGAGCGAGTCACCCCCGCCCGATCTCGTGGGGACCATCGTTGCGGAGCGCTACCGCGTCGAGCGGCTGATCGGTCAGGGAGGCATGGGCTCGGTCTGGGCCGGCCGGCACCTGACGCTCAACCGATTGGTAGCGATCAAGTTTATCCATCCCAAGCTCGCCAGCAGCCAGGAGGCGCTGCGTCGCTTCGACCTGGAGGCCAAGGCCGCTGCCCGGATCAAGAGCCGCCACGCCGTGGCCGTGTTCGACCACGGCGTGACCGGGAGTGGTCAGCCGTACATCGTCATGGAGTACCTCGAGGGCCGCTCGCTCGAGGAGGCGATCCGCGAACGCGGGCCGCTGTCGCTGGCGGAGACCTCGGCTATCGTATCGCAAGCGGCCAGCGCCCTGGCCGTGGCGCACCAGGCGAAGGTCGTGCATCGGGATCTCAAGCCCGACAACATCTTCCTGGCCAACGACCACGAGGCGGGGAAGCTCGGCTACACGGTCAAGCTCGTCGATTTCGGTATCGCCAAGATCGTGCAGGACGACGCGGCGAGCGGCGCCGCGGCGACGCAGGCTGGAGCGGTGCTTGGCACTCCGCACTACATGAGCCCCGAAGCGCTCACAGCTTCTGCGCCGGTCAGTGCGCAGTCGGATGTGTGGTCGCTCGGCGCATGCGCCTTTGCAGCACTCTGCGCGCGCGTGCCCTTCGAGGGCGACGCAATCGGCGACGTCGTGCTCAAGGTCTGTGCCGCGCCGATGCCGGTGCCGTCGAAGGTCAACCCGCGCGTCCCGCGGGTTTTCGACGCCTGGTTCGCCCGGGCCTGCTCGCGCAAGGTGCAGGCGCGCTTCGGCTCCGTGACGGAGATGGCGGAGGCGCTTTCGGAGCTCGACCAGTGGGCCCAGGCGCAGAAGGAGCAGGAGGCGTACGAGCTCCGCCCGGCGCAGCCGAGCTCCCTGGATCTCGATATTCCGGAACCGACGGGCGGCCGGTCGCTGCTCATCGGCGGAGTGCTCGCCGGTGTGGCGCTCACGATCGGGGGACTCGGATACTTCGTGTATCTGCGCACGGAGGCGGCCAACCAGGCGATATCGCGCACGTCGGCGAGCGCGGCGGCGGTGATCGACGCCGAAAACGACCGCAAAATGAAGGCCGCTGAAAAGGCGTTCTGGGCCGGCGTCAACGATGCGGGAACCGACGCCGCAGCGCGGCCCGACGCCGACGCCGGACATCCGCGGCGATCCGGCCAATCGCGTCGGCACTGAGTTCTGCCAGCTCGGGGGCTCGCCCCCAGGGATTCAGGGTGATATAGCCCTGCCACGGAGGGAGCAGCGATGATCGAAGAAGTACTTACGGAGCTTCGAGAAGCCTCCGGAAAGGCCCAGGAGGCGCTGAAGCGGGAGCTCTCCAGGCTGCGCACGGGACGCGCGCACGCCGGGATGCTCGACAGCCTGCGGGTGGACTACTACGGGCAGCCGACGCCCATCGCCCAGATGGCCACGGTGAGCGTGCCCGAACCGCGCCTGCTCACCGTCAAGCCCTGGGACAAGGGCCAGGTCAAGGCCATCGACAAGGCGATCATGGAGAGCGATCTGGGCCTGAATCCCCAGGTGGACGGCGAATTGATCCGGATCCCCGTTCCCGCGCTGAGCGAGGAACGGCGCAAGGACCTCGTGAAGGTCGCCCGCAAGCACGGCGAGGAGTGCAAGGTGGCCATCCGCAAGGCCCGCCACGATGCGCTCGACATGCTTTCCGGGATAAAGCAGAGCGGCGATGCGAGCGAGGACGACGTGGATCGGGCCAAGAAGCGGGCCGAGGAGATCGTGTCCGAGGCCGGCCACAGCGTGGATCACATCATCCAATCCAAGGAAAAGGAGATCCTCACGGTCTAGTGCCGGCTCTCCGCCCTGGCCCGGTCGGGCGGCTTTTCCGCCGCCGGGCCGCATCCAAGGGGCCTGGCATGGCCGCTCCGGACGGGCGGACGGCGGGGCTTCTTGACATTCTTCGGCCGCCCGTGAAATTTCTTCGGGAGGAGTTCTGGCCCTGACTGCGTGGCGCTCAGGGGATGGCACAGAAGGAAAAGCTTCCGAATGCGTGCAGTAGCGGCCGGTATCAGCGACGTTGGGCTGCAGCGTGACCACAACGAGGACAGCTTCGCCATCCTGAACGAGCAGGAGCTGTACGTCGTTGCGGACGGCATGGGCGGCCACCGTGCTGGCGATGTAGCCAGCAGGCTCGCCACCGATGCGATTGTCGACTTCTTCCGCGCCACGGCCGCGGAGGACGTCACCTGGCCTTTCCACTTCGACGCCCGGCTCAGCGAGGAAGAGAACCGTCTGCTGACGGGCATCCGCATCGCGAACCGCCAGATCATCGAGCGCAGCGCGCATTCGCGGGAGTGCCACGGGATGGGCACCACCGTCGTCGGCGCGCTGTTCAGCCCGAAGAAGAAGAAGATGTACATCGGGCACGTGGGAGACAGCCGCGCGTATCGCATCCGCGGCGGGCAGATCGCGCAGATGACCCGCGACCACTCGCTCGTAAACGACTACCTGCTGGCGATGCCGGAGCTCACCGAGGAACAGCGCAGCGAGCTTCCGAAGAACGTCATCACCCGCGCTCTCGGCATGCAGGACCACGTCACGGTCGACCTCCAGAGCGACGACGCCGAGCCCGGGGATCTGTACGTGCTCTGCTCCGACGGCCTGAGCGGCATGATCGAAGACGCCGAGATACTCGACGTGGTGGGCGGCACCGAGGATCTGCAGGAAGCCTGCCGGCGTCTGGTGGCTCTCGCCAACGAGCACGGCGGCGAGGACAACATCACCGCGCTGATCGTGCGTATCGAGGACGCTCCGGCCGAGGAAAAGCTCAGCTTCAGCGACACGCTCCCCCGCCCGCCAGGCGTGGCGCCGGTGCAGGCGGTGGAGCCGATCGACGAGCCCGTGGAAGAGACGGCGGACACCCCGCCGGCCGGCATTCCAGCCGTCAAGCCGTCGGAGCCGCCGCCCGAGGGCGAAGCGCCGCCCACGGCGGACTGAGCTTAGCGACCCTGCGCCGCCCGGCGCTGCGGGCGATGCAAGGCGACTGCCGCGCTACTGGTCGCAGTTCTCGAAGACGAAGAAACCTTCGGCCTTGCAGTAGGTGCTCGGCGAGTCGGCGTTGATGTAGCCAGGGCAGGTGTATTGCGCCCAGATCCGGCCGCCGGCGATCTCGATCGGAGTGACCGAACATTTCGGATCGTCGGGCGTGGTCATCGTGAAGGAGGTGTTGGGATCGTAGGACGTGATAGTCGCCGTCCCGTTGCCGCCCCCCACCTTCGGGACCGAACCGACAATCTGGAACGAGACCGCGCCCTTGCGCAGGGCGCCGCTGACGTTGAAGACCGTCTTGCCCTTGACCGTGCAATTGACCACGGCGCCGTGGTTCCCGTCCCGGACGCGCGAGCCGGGCGTCTTCAGCCCCGGGGGGTTGTCGCCGATCGTCGCGACGTGGGCGGCGACGTTGCACGTCTTGCCGGCGGGCGGGCTCGAGGCCGACGAGATATGGATCGTCATATCCCCCTGCGCCGGCGGCGGCGGGGAGCCGCTGCAGCTCGTGACGCCCAGCGCCAGGAGCGTCGTGGTTGCAAAGATAGCGGTTCGAAGCATCATCGGCTGTCTCCTCCGGGGCGGAGCCCACCCAAGATCTAGCGGAACGCCACCCACCGGACAAGGATTGGCCGAAGCCCCGCGTTGCGGGTTCCAGCGGCGCCCCTATCCAGCCATCGAACCGAGGGCTCGCTCCAGGTCGTTCCACAGGTCGTCCACGCTCTCCAGCCCGACGCTCAGCCGGACCAGGCTGTCCGAGATGCCGATCTGGCGGCGGGTTTCGGCCGGAATCGAGGCGTGGGTCATGATGGCCGGATGCTCGGCGAGCGACTCCACGCCGCCCAGGCTCTCGGCCAGGGTGAAGATGCGAAGCGCCGCCAGGAACCGGCTGGCTTCCTCCCGGCCCCCGCTCAGCTCCACGCTGATCATGCCGCCGCCGCCCTCCATCTGCCGCAGGCACAGCGCGTGGTCGGGGTGGCTTTCCAGTCCTGGATAGTAGACCCGCCGCACCCCTGCGTGCCCCTCCAGTCGCCGAGCCAGATCGCTTGCGGTCTCGACGTGTCGGCGCATCCGCACCGGCAGCGTCTTGAGACCTCGCAGCACCAGATAGCAGTCCATGGGGCTGGGGACCGCGCCGATCGCGTTCTGCAGGAACCCGATCCGCTCGGCCAACACTGCGTCGCTCGTGACGAGCGCCCCGCCCACGACGTCGGAGTGCCCGTTGATGTATTTCGTCGTCGAGTGCATGGCGACGGTCGCGCCCAGCTCCAGCGGATGTTGCAGCGCAGGGGACGCGAAGGTGTTGTCGACGACCAGCGGAATCGAGTGCCCGCGTGCGATCTCCGCTACCGCGCGGATATCGAAGAGCTTCAGCATGGGGTTGGTCGGCGTCTCCATCCAGACCAGCTTCGTGCGCTCGCCGATCGCTCTTTCCAGGCGCGACGGATCGCGCAGATCGACGAAGCTGGTCTCGACGCCCATCGGACGGAGCACCTTGTCGAACAGCCGGAAAGTGCCGCCGTACACGTCGTCGCCGGACACCACGTGGTCGCCGGGCGCGAGCGTGTGCAGCAGCGTGAGCGTCGCGGCGCTGCCGCTGCCGAAGCAGAAGCCGTGTGTGCCGCCTTCGAGCGCGGCAAGGCACTTCTCGAGCGCTTCGCGCGTTGGGTTGCCGCTGCGGGAGTACTCGTACTTTTTCGGCTCGCCGGGCCGCGCCTGGGCGAACGTGCTCGACAGCACGATGGGCTGCATCACGGCAGCATGGACCGGATCGGGCTCCTGCCCGGCGTGGATAGCGAGGGTGTCCCGGGAGAGCGAAGCGTCGGAGCTCATAGCCCGGCATGGATACCCCGAAAGCGACGGGACGGGCTATGGCCGGAACGAAGCGGCCCGCAGCGTGGGGGCTGCGGGCCGCTTGGGGTGAGTGAGGGGAATTGAACCCCCGACAACTGGAGCCACAATCCAGTGCTCTACCACTGAGCTACACCCACCATGCTTTCGTGGGACGAGGCCCGGAGCAGGGGCATTTAGTCCACGCCCCCGGGGCTCCGCAAGCCGCGTCCGCCAGCGGCCGGTTTTTTCCCTGGCTTGGCCTTCGTGGTCGGGGCTGGTGCTCGCGCTATCTGCTGGGTTAGCCTGGCCAGCGGCATGCGCTTCCGCCACTTCCTGCTTGCTGGTCTGGTGGTTGGGGTCTGCGCTGCGCAGGCGGCGGCCGAGGAACAACCGGCGGCGGCCGGCGGCCCGGCTCCGGCCACGTCGGCGGCTCCCGTCGGCTCGGCCGTGCCTGTCGGCTCGGCGGCGCCGGCTGGCTCGGCAGCGCCCGCCGGGTCCGGCTCGGCGACTGCGCTGCCGCCTCCTCCTCCGCCTGCGCCGCCGGCCGGGTCCGGCGCTCCCGCGCCACCGCCGCCGCCCGCGCCCAACGCAGGAGCCCGGCCGTCGTCTGGGCAGCCGCCCTATCCGCCGGCCTACGGCCAGCCCGGCTACGGCCAACCCGGCTACGGCCAACCCGGCCAACCCGGCTACGGCTACGGCCAGCCGCGTTATCCGTATCCGGGATATGCGCCTGCGGAGCCGCCGCCGCCGCCAAAGCCGAAGGGCGTCCACCTGCACGACGGCTTCTATGTCCGGCTCGGTCTCGGCTTCGGATACGCGCACGAGTCGGCCCACTTCACGGTCGGCGGCGTCACCTCGGACCAGACACAGGCGGGCGGCACGCTGGGTGTCTCCGCACTGTTCGGCGGCACACCCGTCGACGGCTTCGCGATCGGCGGTGGATTCATCGTCGACAGCGTTCCCAATCCCAAGCTGGGTGGGTCCACGACCGTGCGCGGCAAGCTGCAATCCGAGTCCTTTGGCGGAGTGGTCGGCTTTGCCGACTACTTCATCGATCCCAAAGGCGGGTTCCACGTGCTCGGTCTAGTGGGATACGGGAACGTGTCGTACACGGAGCAGGGCGGCAACTCGTCGAGCTCGAACCAACAGCCGTCGGGGCTTCTGCTGGGCGGCGGCCTGGGGTACGACTTCTGGATCAGCGACCAGTGGAGCCTGGGCGTGCTCGGGCACATCCTCTACGGACCGCTCTCGACGAGCTATACGGAAAACGGCACGTCAATCCACTACTCCAGCAACGTCATCGCGCCCGCCGTGGCGCTCACCGCGTTGTATCACTAGCTCGCAGCGCTACGTCAGCTTCCAGAACGCCGACAGGGTCTGCACAGCCAACTCCAGCGCGGCTTCGTTGTCCGGATCGAGCGATCGCGAGGGCTCGACAAGCCCTTGCCCGGCGTCGCTTCGACCGTCGAGCACGTGCAGCGTTGCAAGCAGCGACGATCCGAGCGCCCGGAGATCGTATCCGCCCTCGAGCAGCAGGGCGACGCGACCCGCGCCACGGTCCGGCAGCGTGGCAAGCATCTGCTCGAGCATGCTGGCGTAACCCGCTTCCGTCACGCACATCCCGGCCAATGGATCGCGGACGTGCGCGTCGAAACCGGCGCTGACCAGCAGTAGCTCCGGCTGGTACTGTTCGGCGATCGGCGCGACCACGCGCTCGAAGGCGGCGACATAGACCGCGTCGCCAGCGCCAGCGACGAGCGGCAGGTTCACGGTGAAGCCGAGTCCGTCGCCGGTTCCCAGCTCGTCGCGCGCGCCGGTACCGGGATAGAACGGCGACTCGTGCAACGACACGTAGAGCACCGACGGATCGCCGTAGAACATCTCCTGGGTTCCGTTTCCGTGGTGGACGTCCCAGTCGAGCACCAGGACCCGATCCACGCCTCGCTGGCGCGCGTGCGCCGCCGCGACGGCGACATTGTTCAACAGGCAGAAACCCATCGCGGAGCCCGGGCGCGCGTGGTGTCCCGGCGGGCGGAGCAGGCCAAGCCCGTAGCTCGCCCGACCCTCGAGCAGGCTGTCGACGAGCGCCACCGCAGCGCCGGCTGCGCGGCGCGCCGCAGCCGCCGACGTTCCACAGTAGTACGTGTCCGCGTCGAACCAGCCCTGTTTGCCGGCCGTGTGGCCGAGCTTCTCCAGGTAGGCCGGCTCGTGGACGCGCAGCAGCTCCGCGTCGCTGGCGTCGCGGGCCTCGACCTCCAGCCGGGTCAGGGCCAGGTCGGCCCTTGCCAGCGCTGCGCGCGCTGCCTCGAGCCTCTCGGGCCGCTCGGGGTGGGTCGTTCCGACGGCCTGGTGGGTGGAAAAGAGCGGATCGTCGCCCAGTGCGAGTGCCGGGGCCTGAGGGCTGGGCCGATGCTGCATGTTCGTTTCACTCCCGCGTGCTCGAATGATAACCTCGCGCGGGTTTGGACGCGCTTCAAGCGGGTCGCGAGGTGATTGACAGCCGGTCAGGGACCGGCGTTTTCGAGCCGACCGAACCACGCGGAAGGGGCCCTTTTTCATGCGCTGGAAGATCATTGTCGTCAACGCTGGCATCGTCCTGATCGTCGGGCTGCTGTCCTACGCCCTGCTCTCGACCTCGCTTGGAGATGTCGTCTCCAACCAGGGTCAGCGCAAGACGGAGGTGGGCCAGGCACTCAGAGCGGCCAACGCGCAGCTCGCCCTCGACGCCCTGCGTCTGGAGCGCTGGCTGGACGAGCAGGCCAATACGGACGCCGTTCGTAGCGTCTTCCAGGGGGGCACCGCCGATGCCCGCAGCGAGAGCGCCACGGCCCAGGCCAACAAGATCCGCGACGCAGCCGTCGGCCAGGTCGATTTTGCGAAGATGGCGCCGTCGCTCGTGCTGTTCGTCGACGCCCAGGGAGTCGCGCTCGGTCGCAACGGCTCGAACCTCATGCGCGGCGACAAGATGGCGGACGCCTACCCATCCCTTGCCGAAGCGCTGAAGACCGGCAACACCGCCAGTGACGTGTGGCTGAATCGTTCCCGGCAGGAGCAGATGCTGGCGAGCTACGCACCTGTCCGCGGCGAAGACGGCAAGATCCTCGGCGCGGTGGTCGTCGGCACCCCGTTGAACGACGAGCGCCTGTCCCGTACCAGCGACCTGACCAGCGGACACGTTCTGCTCCTGGGCATCACCACGGGAAAGCAGCTTGAGTTGGTGGCCAAGAGCGGCGCGGCCAGCTCCGACGTGGTGTCGGCGGCGACCGGGTCCGATGTCACGCAGGCCGCGACGAGCGCCATGGCCACGGGCAACGTCACGATCGGCGACAAGGCTGCCGCGGGCGACATCTTCGGCGCTGCGCCGCTCACCGGATACGGCGACGGCAAGCGCGCCGTGCTGGTCTCGGCGGTGCCCGCTTCGCTGGTCGCAAGCCTGGGCGGCCTTCTGTGGCCCGTCTTCGGCGTGACCGCGCTCGGCATCCTGCTCGTCATCGTCTCGGGCGTGCTCCTGGGCAACTACATCGACGCGCCGCTTTCGGAAATCGAGGATGGGCTGCTCGCCATCATCAACGGGCGGACCGACTTGCGCTTCCAGATCGAGCATCCGGATCTGGGCGGTTTGGTTTTCCGCATCAATTCGCTGTTGAACGCGCTGATGGGCGTACCGGAGGACACCACCGACGACGAGGGTCGCCCGTCGCGCCCCGCGTCGGCGAACGACTTCCAGGAAGCGCTTTCCGTCGACGAGAGCTCCGTCCAGAGCCAGGCGGTCGATCCCCAGGTGGCGGCTGCGCTCGCCGCCGAACCGGCGGACCAGTACTACCAGCGGCTCTACGGCGAATACATCAACGCCAAGCGCCAGCTCGGCGACCCGGTCGATCACATCACGCCGCAGGCCTTCGTGGCCCGCATCCAGGGCACGGAGCAGGAGATGGCCGCGAAGCACGGGCGTCCGGTCCGCTACCAGGTGCAGTTGCGCGACGGGTCGGTCGTGCTTATCGCGGTGCCGCTGCCGGGCTGAGTCGGGCCCGGCCCACGACGGGGATTCTCGCGGGAATGCGGGCGCTCCGGCAATTGTCGTGACGCGGGTGCCCCGGTTGCGGGGCGGACGTCGTGGTCCGCACATCTGCCCGAGGAGTGCTATAAGCCCGCCGCGGCTAGGGCAGCCGCCAGGCAAATACGGAAGAAGGACGGATGGGCGTTTTCGATATCTTCAGCAAGAAGAAGGGTGAGACCGCGAGCCCCAAGAAGAGCGAACGCGAGGTCGCCAAGCTGCAGAAGCTCGTCTCGAACAAGATGAGCCAGAACTACGACCGCCAGCAGGCCATCGAGGAGCTCGCGCGCATGGGCACTCCCGAGGCTGCTTTCGCCTTGCTCAAGCGGTTCGACTTCCACCTCGATCCCTCCATCACCGACCAGGAAGAGAAGGAAGCAGCGGCGCAGGGCGTCATCTCGATGGGCGAGGTCGCGCTCGAGCCGATCCGCAAGTACTGCGCCAAGGCCGAGAGCCTCACCTGGCCGCTGCGCATCCTGCAGCAGATCGTGTCGGAGGAACACATCGTCGACGAGCTGCTCGGCGTGCTGGACGAGTTCGACACCGAGTACACGCGCAACGCCGAGCCCAAGGAGCAGCTCCTCTCCACCCTGGAAGAGTATCCGAGCGACGACGTGCGCGTGGCCGTCGAACCGTTCCTACAGGACGCCAGCGAACCGGTCCGCTTCTACGCCGTCACGACGACCTTCGCGATGGACGACGAACAGAGCGTGCCCGCCCTGCTCGAGGCGCTGGCAGAAGAAGAGTCGCTACGCGTGCGCAACCGCATCGCCCAGGGCCTATCCGAGCGCGGCTGGAAGATCCCGAGCGAGTTGCACGAGTCCTGCCAGGGCGCGCTGCCGGACGACTTCAAGCTGGAAAAAGGCCTCGTCCGCCGGTTGGGGTAGCGGCACACAATCCAGGGTCCGCCCGCGTCCGGGCCCCTGCGCTAGCCGTGGGTGAGCGACAGCGAGCTCGCGATGAGCGAAGCGAGTCGGTCCGGGGGCGGTGAGCCCCCGGCGGCGGACTACGGTGGGGATGCGCGGGTGGGATGAACCCGTCTACTCGCTGACGCGGTACTGCATCGGGAAGTAGAAGTTGTAGCTGATCGTCAGCATCTGGTTGAACTGGAACTGCTGATCCGCGCTGCTGATCGCGTTGTCGGGGAAGGCCTTGTCCTTGCCGCCGCCGCGGGTGTCGAAGCCACCCGTGTTGCGCGAGAACGGCAGACCCCGGTACTCGAAGCCGAGCGCGTTCCACTTGTTGATGTAGAACGTGAAGCCCAGACCGAAGGTCGGCGCGATCGCCACGCGGCTCGCGCGGTCGTAGTGGCCCTTGCAGGTGTTTGCCTTGCAGTTCGCGCGCTCCTGGACTCCCACGAATGCCGGACCTGCGAAGAAGTACAGGTCGGTGTCGAGGAAGATGTTCTTGAACAGGGCGAGCTTGCCGCGGAACGGCGTCACGGTGAGCTGCGGCGCCAGGATCCAGTCCATGGTGCCGAGCTGGTTCTTGAAGTCCGGGCCCAGGTTGGTGTCGACGAGCCGCTGGTCGACGCTCTCGGCGCCCCCGTTGGCGGCCCTGAAGGCGACATCCTTCTTGCGACGGATGTCGTTCTGCTCCTGGACGTGATCCGACAGAGCCGTCGGGATCTTGACCGCGCCGTACGTGCCGAACACCCCGACGCCGAGCCAGTCGGTGAAGTTGTAGTTCAGCCGGGCGCCGAAGAAGATGGTCCGCTCGTACTGGTCGAGCAGCGAGAAGGATACCGCGGGGGACACCTCGAAGCGGCCCTGACGGTACAGGCGCATGTGCCGCACTGCGGGCGCGCCGGCGAGCGGACCGGTGACGAGGATCTCCTGGGCCTGGGCACGCTGGGTGAATCCGAACAGGGTGGCGCCCGCCACCGCCGCGGCCGCCAGCCAGCGGGTTGTCTTCGTTCTCGTTTTCGTGGTCGTCGTGCGCATCGTTGCCTGACCTCGCCTTTCGCCCATCACTTTGGCAACCTGTACTCGAACGAGAACGGTAGGAAGATGGAGACACCGACCTGGGCCTGGACGTTGTTGGTCAGCTTGGAGTCGCCGTACCAGTTGCTTGGATTCTGCTGCACGGCGACCGGCTGCCCCGACAGGTTATCCAGATTCTCCAGCTTGTCGTTGAAGATGTAGTCGCGCACTTCGAGCACGCCGGCGAACCAGCGGTTGAAGAAGATGCGTAGGCCGATTCCGGCGTTGAACGCGAGCTTCGTCTTGTATTTGAAGTTGCGGTTGTCCGGGTCGATGATCGGAATCGGCCGTGTGCTGAGCGCGCCCACGCCGCCCACGAGGTAGGCGTCGTAGTGGAAGATGAAGTCTCCGAACCCGGCGAACTTGCCCATCGCCGGAACGTACGTGAAGTTCCCCGCGGCTCCCCAGGCGTACTCGGTGAGGGGCACTGCGACGCGAGCCGCGCGACGCAGATCCGCGTTGAACGCGCTGTCGTTGTTGAACGGCTCGTAGTAGTTGAAGTTCGCGCCAACCGCGAGAACGTTCGTGATGTAGTAGTTCAGCGCGATGCCCGGCGCGGGGTGGCTGACGAACTGATCGTTCAGCGTGAACGACCAGTACGGATTGATCTCGAACCGCCGCGCGCGCAGCACGTACAGCTGCTGCATCGCGTAGATCTGCTCGTTCAGCGGCTTCTTGGCCTCCTTGGCCATGTCGAGATGGGGGCAGGCCTGCGGATCGATCTGGCAGATGCTGCCGAGACCGCTGCCTCCAGGCAGCTCCCCGCCTTTGCCCTCTTCGCCCGGCAAAGGCGCGCTGGGGATGTTCGACCCAGCTCCGCCCTTGTCGTCGCCCTTGTCTCCGCCGCCCTTGTCTCCTGCTGCGCCCTGGTCGGCACTGCCCTGCTGGGCATCGCCACCTTGGTCGGGCGCAGGTTTGTCCTGGGCCCAGGCGCCTCCGGGGAACACCCAGAGCGCAGCTGCGACGAGGAGCCCGATGCGAGTCTTCTTCATCGATGCCTCTTCCGTTATCCCCTTCAACGACCGCTACAACGAGCCCTGCAACTACGTGGAAATATTGGAAAAATCTGCCAAGCGCGAGCGCCGCGCGACTATATCATGCGGAATTTCCGCTGATCAACATCCAAATCCAGAGCGGCCTACGCGGCCGTGGCTTCGGTCTCCTTGCCGAGCAGGGCTTCAACGAACTCCGCCGGCGAGAAATCGTGCAAATCATCGGCTCGCTCGCCGAGCCCGACGAACCGGACCGGGAGCTTGAGCGTGTCACAGATACCCAGGATCATTCCGCCCTTGGCGGTACCGTCGAGTTTCGTCAGGACGATTCCCGAAAGCGGAAGCGCCTCCTTGAACTCCTTGGCCTGGGCTAGAGCGTTCTGGCCGTTCGTCGCGTCGATGACAAGCAACACCTCGTGGGGTGCGCCGTCCATGGCCTTGCCGGTGGTGCGGACGATCTTCTGCATCTCGGCCATGAGGTTCGACTTCGTGTGAAGGCGCCCGGCAGTGTCGGCGAGCACCACGTCGGCTTCGCTCTCCTCTGCCTTCTTGATGGCATCGAACACCACGCTGCCCGGATCTGCTCCGTCCTTGCCGCGGACCACCTCGCAGCCCACGCGATCGCCCCAGACGATCAACTGCTGGACTGCGGCGGCGCGGAACGTGTCTGCGGCGGCGAGCACGCACTTGTGACCCTCGGCCTGCAGACGCGTCGCCAGCTTGCCGATCGTCGTGGTCTTGCCCGCGCCATTGACGCCCACCATGAGCACCACCGTCGGCTTACCCCGGAGCTGGAAGGCTCCTGCGTCCCCTTCCATCTCGAGCACGCGGCGGGCTTCGGCGCGCAGCGCTTCCCAGACTGCGGCAGAATCCACCAGATCGCCCTTGGAAAGCTCGTCGCGCACGCGGCCCAGGATCGCTTCCGTTGTCTGTACGCCAACGTCGGACGACAGGAGAACTTCCTCGATCTCCTCCGCGATCTCGCTACCGATTTCCTTCTTGCTGCCGAACAGTGCTTTGAGGCGACCGAAGAAGCCTTCTTCACCCCGCGACTTCGCCAGCCCCTTGCGCAAGCTGGTGATGTCGCGCACGTGCTCCAGCGATGGGCGCGCCGGTTCTTCCGGTGCTTCCTCTTCGATCGGGATCTCGGCTTCGGCTCCGGAAGCCGCGGCATCAGCCGCCGTCTCCCCGCCGGCCTTGGCTGGCGCAGCCTGCTTTGCTTCGGCTTTCTTCGGCTCCCGCTTGTCGCGTTCGGGCGCGGCTTCCTTGCGCGCGCCGAGCTTGCGTTCCTCCGGAGCTGCTTTGAGCTCGGGCTTCTCGCTCTTCTTCGAGACGAGTAGATAGATGCCGACCAGCAGGGCGATCGCGACGAGAACGTAGACTATTGCCATCGGGTGTGGCCCCCACGGGACGGCGCGCACTATAGGAAGGCGTCGGAAGGCACGTCAACGGCCCTGTCTTCCTCAACGGAAAAGGCATTTCTGGCGGTCGAAGCAGGTCGGATTCGCGCCTTTTGTCGTCGGCATTGTACTTGACAACAGCTCTACTCGGTGGGTGGGGAACGTTCCGGGGAGCCGCGCGGAGCTCGCTGCCCCAGCTCGCGTTCCACATCTTCGTCGGGCGGACTGGGACCGAACGCGGCTTCCTGCACTCCGCGGGCCCAGTCGGCGACGTCCGATGCAGAGCGTTCCTGCGCGACCTCGGCGACGTGGCCTGGGGTGGGTTCGTCGCGGAATGCCCAGGGCGGTCCGCGGCGGCGCGCCCAACGCACCAGCTGATCGAGCAGTGCGCGCCGGCGGGAAACGAGCGCAATTGCCAGGTGGCCGGGTGGTACCAGCGGCTCGACCAGGGTCGAATGCCAGCGCGCAGACGCTTCGAGCGTTGCACCCTCTACCGTTCGGCCTTCCAGATGCGGGAGGGAGAACTGCCCGGCCTCGTCCGTTGTTGTTGCGGCGGCGACGCCGTCGGAGCCGAAGCTCGGCAAGCGGAGCAACACGCGCACGCCTGCGATCGGCGTCCCGTCGTGAGCGTCGCGCACCTCGCCGCGCCAACCCGAGCGCGCTGGGCCTGGCTGCACGAGAGCAAGCGCGGGGCGACCCGGCGGCTCGGTGGGGTCGACAATTCCGGACGTCTCTCGACGCGCGGGCCGGTGCCAGCCACGTACGACCCACACCGCGATGGCGACAGCGGCAAGCACCCACGGCAGACGACGCCAGGGGCTTGGCGGCGCCAGCGGCACGGCGACTTCCAGAGGCGCTCCGGGCAGCCACCAGGGAGCGGCCGGCAGATACCTCAGCGTGAGCAATGCATTCTTCCCGCGCGGCGGGTCGAAGATCGCGACAATCCGAGCGGTCCCGTCCGCCACCGGCGCGCTGCCTACCGATTCGCTGCCGAGGCGGGCTTCGACGGTTCCGTTCTTGACGGTACCCGCTCGCGATCGCACCCGCACCACGATCGCGGCACCCCGCTGGGGATTGGATGGTTCCACGGGGTGCTCGAGCGAGAGCGTCACCCAGGCGGTGCGCTCGATGACTGCCGTCAACCGCGCCGGCTCGACAGTTGGCGACCCTGCGAAGGTCACCGCGAGTCGCGCTGGGCCCACTCCGCCGAGCGAGCTCGAGTCCACCGCGAACAGCGCCCGGTCTCCAGCACGGAGCGTGCTCCTGGCCAGCTCGCGCGGGCGACCGTCCTTTGGCTGGAGCTCCAGCGAAAGGTCGATGCTGGGTGCGCCTTCCTGTTGTCCGGTGGCGTTCGGCGGCTCGAGCGTGGTCTCGACTCCGATCAAGTGGCGCCGCCGCTCGAGCGACAGCACACGAGGCTCCGGCGAGAAACGCAACGCAAGGCCCCTGCGCGTGGAGTCAACGTCGAGCTCCATCGCCGCTGGGGCGAAGTACTCGTCGCCAGGAAAGCGCAGCCGCACGGTGCCGCTGATCGCATGGCCTCGGAGACGCACGCAGAAGCTGCCGGCGTCGTTCGCGCGAACCTCGATGTACCTCGCTGCGCCCGGGCCGGGACGCACACTGTGGGGAGATGTAGGGGCGCACGCGGCGGGCAGCAGAATGGGTTCGGGCGGCTTGCCCCGTGCCGGCAACAGCCACAGCCGCACCGGAGCCTTTCCGAAGGGGCGACTCGACTCGTCCTGCAGCTGGCCGCGGATCTCGAGCCCCTCGTCCACCGGCGTGGCGCGCGCCTGGATCACCGCTCCGCCGCGCACCCGGAGCGGCGCGGCCCGCGTGGGCAGGGCCGAGAGCGCCAGGGCGAGCCAAAGTGCTGTTGCTAGTGCCGGCTTCGCGATACCCATGCGGTAGGACAACCCGCGCCGGCCGGCAACCGTCACGCGTCAACCGAGGAAGACTGAAGAGATCTGCTCCCTTGGTCGTCCTACAAACCGGGTCAAGGACAAGGTCGACATCAGCAGTGGGCGCAGCGGGCAGCGCATCCGTCATGGTATCCTCACGCGGGATGGTGCGCGTGCTGGTACGGATCTGGGCGCTGATGCTGCTCCTCTTCGTGGTCGGTTCGGCCTCGGTCGCCCACGCGGCGGATCGCATCGACACGCTCGCCTACCGGTTGGCGCACGACGACGACTTCCGTGTCCGCACCCAGGCCGCGCTGGCGCTGGGCGCGTCGAAGAGCACGCGTGCCGTGCACCCGCTCTGCGGCGGGCTCGACGATTCGAATACCACCGTGCGTGCTGCCGCGGCTGCGGCGCTCGGCAAGCTCGCCCTGGGCGGTTCGGATTGCCTCAAGGCGCGCCTGCGCGAGGAGACGAGCGCGTCGGTCAAGAGCGTCATCAAGAAAGCGATCGAGAGCGTGGAGTCGGGGGGCGAGCCGACCATCACGCACGACACGCACTACTACGTGGCGATCGGCAAGACGACCGACAAGACAGGCCGGAAAGGCAGCGAGGTCGACGACCTGGTGCGCAGTGCGATGACGCAGGCAGCGCGCGATCTGGACGGCTATGCGGTCGCGCCGAAGAGCGAGACCTCCACCCAGGCCCGCCAACGCCTGGCCAAGTACCGCCAGCTCAAGGCTTTCTATCTGAGCGCCAAGGTCCTGAAGCCAAGCTACTCCGGTGGCAATCTCAGCGTGAAGGTCGAGGTCGCCATCTTCACCTATCCCGGCAAGGCGCTGAAGGGCACGATCCCCGTCCGCCTGACGCAGCAGGACGTGCCCGACAAGGACACGGACGCCGAGGACGAGCTCATCAAGATGGCCTCTTCACGGGCCATCGAGAAGTTTGCGGCCAACATCGAGAGGATCCAGTGAAACCCGGGCGGTGGGTCCGGTCGGGGGACCGCGTGCATGCGCTCGCGTAGGAGCATGGGGCCGGTGTCGCGGCTTGCAGGACCGCAGTTCTTGCTCACATGGCGCCCGGCCTTCTACGCTGTCGTCCCGGCACTTGTCGGCGCCGAACCGGCCCGGCGAGCTGGATCGGGAAGTAGTCTCCAAGGAGAGTGAAATGGGAGAAGCGGCAGCGGCGCAAGGTCGCAAGCAGCGGCGCCTTCGGAACTATCTGCTCGATCAGCGTTTCCAGCTCAAGTACAGCGGCTATCTGGTTGCGATCGCCGCCTTGCTGGGCGTCGGGCTCGGTCTGATCCTATGGCGCACGAGCCGCGCGCTCCTGGAGCAGAGCAACCAGGCGGCCTCGCAGGGCGCGCTGGTCGTAGCGCGCGGGCGCGAGCTCGTGAAAGAGAGCCACAAGGTCAGCGAAGTGGTCCAGATGAACATCGTCAAGGACCCGGACTACGCCGGCAACCCCGGCCTGGTCGACGCGTTCAAGACCGACGCCCAGAAGAAGGACGAGAAGCTCAAGCAGAAGCAGGCCGAGCTCGAGCAGCAGGCCGCCGCGCTCAATGCCCAGTCGAAGACGCTCGCTGCTCGCCAGCGCTACATGCTGTCTGCTGTCGGCATCGCCCTTCTCTTGCTGGTGATCGGCGTGGGGCTGGCCGGGATCGTCGTGACGCACAAGGTGGCCGGCCCGATCTTCAAGATGAAGAGACAGATCCGCGATGTCGGGGAGGGCAAGCTGAAGATCCCGGGCAAGCTGCGCAAAGGCGACGAGCTTGTCGACTTCTTCGAGGAGTTCGACAAGATGGTGCGCAGCCTGCGCGCGGAACAGGAGCGCGAGATCAAGATGCTCGAGTCGGCGATCTCGAAGCTGGAGGGGCACGCCGAGGAGGACGCGCTCGAGCCGTTGCGCGCGCTCGGCAAGCAGATGAAGGCGTCGCTCGATAGCTGAGCGAGCGCGACTAGAAAGCCGCGGGGGCGTACTCGACAATCGCGCGCCCGTTGTCGAATCGCACGCTGGCGGCGTCGAAGCGCAGTCGTTCGGCGCTGGGGTCGTTCTTGTAGCGCCGCTGCCAGAGGCGCTCGCCTGCGCGACGGATGCGCTGCTGCTTTGCAGCGTCGATGCTACCGAAGCCGCTGGTCCAGGCACCGCTGCCGCGCGTGCGAACCTCGACCACGATGATCAAGCCGCCCCGTCGGGCCACGACGTCCAGCTCTAGACGCCCGACCTTCAGGTTCATGGCCACGATGTCGTAGCCACGCTCCTCGAGGTAGCGCGCCACCGCGCGCTCGGCGCTCGCGCCGATCTCGCCCCGACCCTGCACGGCGCGAGTCTAGTCAATCGCGCGGCGCGGTGCGACGCGGACCTCCGGTCGGACGACGCGCGGGGCGCTACGGGTTCTTGCCTTTGTTCCCGCAGTACTGCGGGCTGGACTTGTCCGTGCCGAACTGGCACTGCGGTCCGCTGCCCGAGCCCGTCGTCACCGACGAGTACTTGGTTCCGTTGCGCACGCAGTACGAACCGGCGAGCTGGGTGCTGCCGAGGCCGGAGCCCAGATCCTGCACCAGCTGGGTACATTGGTAGCCGCTCGGACACTGGCAGTAGCGCGCGTTCGGATCGGGTCCGTCGCAGCGACAGGAGCAATAGACGGTGTCGTCCGCCCGGCGCCCGCCGCTCGAGGGGCTGCCAGCCAGCTGCCCTTCAACGGGAACCGCAATCGCATCGCCCTTCTGCGAGCCGTCGGTGCCGGGGATGCGGCAGCGGTGCGCATCCTGCGGGCCGTACTTCGCGATATCGGCTGCGGTCTGCCCGTAGGGGCAGGTCACGCGCCCCTGGAAATGGTTCACCAGGCAGACGCGGGTCGTGCACTGGAACGACTTGCTCTCGATATTGACTTCCTTGACCGAGTAGCCGCCGAATTCCGTCTGGTATTCGTCCTCCGGGACGCACGGATCGCCGACGCCACCGCTCTGGCAGCCCATCATGAAGAGCCCGAGGGCTGCCGTTGCCACGAACCAGTACTTCGGATTCAGTATCATTCGCGTGCTCGTCATGTCGTTCGTCCCCGCACCCACTCCTCTATGTTCCTACCGTAGTGTCAGCGAGGACCTGGAACGGCTCAAGCCGGTAGCCGAATAGCGAACCGCGCAGGCCATGCGGGGCCGGCGCGCAACCAGGCGCCACGCTAGTCGAGCGGGAACGAAGCCGTCAACTGCGAAAAGGGCATGCGCGTCGCGCCTCGAGCGCCCCGCCGGACGTCGCTGTCCGGGCGGGTTGGACGAAAAGGCGCCAAGGGTTGCCGGTGCCTCGCGTGTCCTAGCGAGCGTCGGCTCGCACGTGACCGCCCAGTTGCACGGGCTCCGGTCGGCGCAACGCGTCACCAGCGCCGACAGGTCGATGCACTCACGGTCGAATATTGAAGCATAGTGGGAAGTCCAGGAGCACTGTCTGCAGCTCGAACAGCGGCGCTGCTCCGGTGCCGCTTGACAACGCAACAACGGGGTATCTAACATCGGCGCGGCCGAGGCTGGTATCTATTGGTTCTTATTGAATTTTTCGATACCGGTCGACTCTGCGGAAGACCAGGAGCGGCGCACATGCCGCCATCGTACGCGCCGAACTCTGGAAAGAGAGGATCCATGTTGCGAATGCGCCTCGTCGCAGTCTGCTTGCTCGCAGCAGCTGCATGCTCGATCGGACTGCTCGTTTCCTCGCCGGCACACGCGCAGGAAGTGATCGATCTCGATGCGGACCAGCCGCAGAAGAAGCCCGCCACGAATCACAAGAAGGGCAAGAAGGCGACGAAGGCCAGCAAGAAAGCCGGCGGCGCTTCCAAGGCCGGAGCTTCGAAGGGCGGCGACACTGCCAAGGGTGGCAGCAACGGCGTCGACATCGATCTAGACAAGTCCGCGCCTGCCGATCAGGGACCGGTCACTGCAGGTCAGATGACGGAAGAGGCGGCGGCCGCGAAGAAGCTGTTCGATCGCGAGCGCTGGAGCGAGGCAGCGCTCGCGCTCTATCGCGTCGTCAATGGCGAGACGGGCGACGACCCCGGCAACAAGCAGCTTGCGCAGTACTACCTGGCCATCTGCCTCTACCGGCTCAAGTTCTATCAGTCGAGCTACGCGATCTTCAGCGTCATCGCCGACAACAAGAACCACCTCAAGTTCAAGGAGACGCTGCTCTGGCTGGCGAAGCTCGCAACGCAGCTGCCCGAGCCGGCGGACATCATCGAGCGCGTCGGCAAGTACAGCGACGACGAGATCGCTCGCTTCAACAACCCGCAGCAGCGAGATCTGTACTGGCAGCTCAACTACATGCTGGGTCGCTACAAGTACCGGAACCGGCAGTACGCCGATGCGATCCGCGTCTTCCGCAAGGTCGACAAGGAAAGCGAGTACTACATCAAGTCGCAGTTCTTCACGGGCATCAGCTATGTGCAGCTGAGGAAGTCCGTTCCCGCCGTCGAGTCCTTCCAGCGCGTCGAGAAGGCGATCGACGAGGGCGCCAAGGTCGAGGACGAGGCCCGCCTTCGCGACCTCGCCAACCTGTCGATGGCGCGCACGTACTACTCGGCTTCGATCCGACTGGACCCCGAGACGAACACGCCGAGCGTGGACGCCAAGAAGCTGAGCGCGGCCGTCAAGTACTGGAACGACGTGAACGTGACCAGCGAGTACTGGCTGGACGCGCTGTTCGAGGAGTCCTGGGCCTACTTCATGGCGGGCGACTACCCGCGCGCGCTCGGGAACATCCATACCATCGAGTCCCCGTACTTCCCGCACGCGTTCTATCCGGAAGCGGACATCCTCAAGGCGGTCGTCTACTTCTCGAACTGCAACTACGACGCCGCCACGATCGTCGTCGCGCGCTTCGACCAGAAGTACCAGCCGATCCGCGACAAGCTGGCAGGCGTGCTCAAGCGCTTCAAAGGCCCGCACCAGGAAGAGCCGTTCTTCAAGTTCCTCGTCTCGGTCCGCGATGGCACGGCCGACCTGGATCCGCAGGTCAAGAACATCGTGGAAGGCGCGCTCAGCGATCGCCAGCTGCTGCGAAACATCAAGTACGTGAAGATGCTCGACAAGGAGACGGAGCACTTCAAGAGCTCACCCTCGAGCTTCCGCGATTCGTCACTCGGGCAGCAGACCGCCGACGCGCTCAAGCTCGCGCGCGACCTCGCTGTGCGCAAGGCCGGCGAGCTCGCCCAGGAGCGCTACCAGCGCAACATCGACGAGCTCGACGAGCATCTGCGTGACGGAGAGAAGATCCTCATCGACATCACCGCCGCGCAGCGAAACCTGCTCGACGAGAAAATCACCAAGGGCCAGGTCAGCAAGGCCGAATCCAAGATCTATGGCGTGGTCAAGCCGGATTCCGAGCACATCAGGTGGCCGTTCAACGGCGAGTACTGGCGTGACGAGCTCGGCTTCTATCGCCAGGTCGTACAGTCCGCGTGTGGGAGGTAAGTAAGAAAATGAGCGCTACCAGAGCGTACCCCGTCGTCGCCGCACTCCTGGGAATCCTCATGGGTGCCTCGTCGGCGCTCGCGGCCACCGAGGCCAAGCCGACGGACCTGAGCTCCGAATGCATCAGTCCGGCGGCTGTGAAGAACATCAGCGAGTGCCCCGGCGGACCGAGCAAGTTCCACATCCACCAGAAGCGCGGGGCGGCGTTCAAGTCGAAGCCTCCGCCGCGCGAGAAGAACGCGCGGAAGGACGACCTGAAGCCGAAGAATCCCAGCGAGTCGATGTCGGCCGGCTTCCGCGACCTACGCAAGTCGCGGCTGAAGCAGCGCCAGCGCGCGCTGCTGATCACGGAGATCCAGGGTCTCGAGCGGCTGTTCGCCCGCACTCCGCGGCACTCGCCCGATCGCCCGCAGCTGACCCGGCGCCTCGCTGAAACCTACGTGGAGCTCGAGAACGCGGCCATCCACGACAAGACCGCGTGGGAAATCGACGCGCAGAACAAGCACCGCAAGCGCCAGAGGGGCGAGCGGAACTCACGCATCCAGGCCGCGCGGGCGAAGAAGATCGAGGTCGCCGCGCGGCGCAAGGCCATCGCCTACTACACCGTGATGGCCAAGGACTATCCGAACTACTCGAAGATCGACGAGGTCCTGTACTACCTCGCCTACGAGTACGAGCAGGGTGGCGACCTGAAGAACGCGCGCAAGGTCTACTATGACCTGATCCAGCAGGCGCCCAAGTCGCCGTTCATCCCGAACGCCTACCTCGCGTTCGGCGAGCTGTTCTTCCAGGAAGCCCAGGCCGATCCGTCGAAGTGGGACCTGGCTGCGGCCGCGTACCAGAAGGTGATCGGCTATCCGCCGCCCAAGAACAAGGTCTACGGCTACGCGCACTACAAGCTGGGCTACGTCTACTGGAACAAGGGCGACTACGTCCACGCCATCGACCAGTTCGCGAAGGTCATCAAGTACGGCACGCAGTACTCGAGCATCCCCAACGCGAAGCAGCTGGCGAAGGCGGCCCGCCGCGACATGATCCCGGTCTACGCGGTCAGCGGCCGTCCGGACCGTGCCTACAACTTCTTCAAGCCGCTGTCCGGCGACCAGGGAGGCTCCGACAAGCTGACGATCAAGATGATGAATGATCTCGGCAACGCGTACCTCGACACCGGCCACTACGCGGACGCCATCACGCTCTACAAGGACCTGCTACATCGCGATCGCGGCGAGAGGACCTGCTTCTACCAGGGTCAGATCACCGGTGCGGTCGAGGCGCTGAAGTCGAGCGACAAGGACGCGATCACCAAGGAGCTCGATCGCCAGCTGGCCACCCGCAAGGACTACGACAAGGAAAGCCACTCCGCGAAGGCCAAGCTGGAGTGCGACAACAAGACTGCGGATCTCCTGGCCGAGACTGCCATGAGCTGGCACCTCGAGGCTGTGGGTTCCGGGGGCGTTCGCGGTACCGGCGACAAGAAGACGATGGATCTTGCCGCGTACCTCTACAAGAAGATCAGCGACAACTTCACCAAGGCTGACTTCGCGAAGTTCAAGTTCCCGCGCATCGTCAAGTCCGACTGGCCGACGCTCTACAAGATCAAGTACGCGATGGCCGACCTTCTGTACTTCCAGAAGGAGTGGGCGAAGTGCGGGCCGGCGTTCGACGCCGTCGTCGCCGAGGACCCCCGTGGTTCCGACGCGGCGGAGGCCGCCTACGCCTCGGTGCTCTGCTACCAGAAGATGTACGACCAGGAGCACAAGGGCGATTCGGAGCGACAGGGCAGAGGCCTGGGTCCGAAGGGCGGCAGCAAGAAGGATCAGGAAGCCAACAAGAGCGACTGGGACAAGCTGAAGCCGAAGCCGTTCACGGATTCGCAGAAGGGCATGATCACGGCCTTCAATCGCTACGTCTGCTACATCCAGCCGGACAAGAACGACAAGAAGGCGGTCGACCAGTACGTCGAGGTCAAGTACGCCCGGGCGCGCACCTACTACGAGGCGCAGCACTGGGAGGAGGCCGCGCTGGGCTTCCGGGACATCGCGCTGAACTACCCGGACCACGATGCTGCCATCTACGCTGCGCAGCTCTACCTCGAGTCGATCAACGTGCTCGGCTCCCACGCCGATCCGCCGAGGCCGTCTTGCTTCGACGACATGGGCAAGGACGTTCCGAAGTTCATCGAGCTGTTCTGCAAGGGCAGCAAGTTCGATGACAACAAGGATCAGTGCGAGACCCTGACCCGCATCCAGTTCGACATCATGCGCTTGAAGGCGCAGAAGCTAGTCGAGAAGGGCGACAGCCTGCAGAAGAAGGGCAGCTATCGCGAGGCGCTCGACGAGTACAAGCAGGGCGCCGATGCCTACCTGGCCCTGTGGCGCAAGTACTGCGAGGGTCCGCTCTCGAACGGCGATCATCCCAAGCAGTGCGAGAAGGCGGACGAGATCGTCTACAACATGGCCAAGGCCTACCAGGCCAGCCGGCTTCTCGCGAAGTCGATCCAGGCGCGCCTGATCCTGCTCAACCCGAAGTACGGGCTGGACAAGTCGGATCTCGCACAGAAGGCGACGTACGAGATCGGCGCCAACTACCAGGCCATCGCCGTCTACGACCGTGCTTCCGACTATTACGAGAAGTACGCCAAGATGACGAAGTTCAGGGGCGAGAACGCCGACAAGGCCCTGAGCGACGCCGTCGTGCTGCGGCTCGGTCTCGGTATGGATGACGAGGCCATCGACGACGCCAACAACTTCAATCGTTACTACGGACGGAAGAAGCCAAGCCAGACGGCACAGATCGCGTTCGCGGTTGCCGCGCACTATGGCCAGAAGAAGGACTGGGACGGCGTGCGCAAGCACCTGGCGGGCGCCATGCATCTGATCGACAGCAAGGCAACGCTGGACATCAGGGCCCAGGCCCACGCGCTCCTCGGTCACGCCTACGAGGAGATGAACCAGGGCCGAAGCGCCGCCAGCGAGTACCGCAAGGTCATCGGGCTCTGGAAGGACCCGAGCAAGGCGGTGCAGTCCATCCAGGCCGACAAGGACGCCGGCGACCCCACGCGGCGTATCGGGCGTACGCTCGAAGCGGTGGGCCAGTCGATCTTCTTCTTCGCGGAACAGAAGCGGGCCAAGGCCGCCGGCATCAAGTTCCCCGTCTACAAGGCCGGTCCCAACATCACGAAACCGGGCAAGAACGCCTCCTCCGCTGCTTGGCGGACCTACATGGACCAGATCAAGCAGGAGAAGGACAAGATCACGAAGTTCATCAACACGAAGGTCAAGGGCTGGATCGAGAAGAAGCGCCCGGCGATCGTGGACGCGTCCAACGAGTACAAGAAGATCGTCGACCTCCAGCCTGTGCCGCCTCCGCGTTGGGTTATCGCCGCCGGCGCGCGCGTCGGCCAGATGTGGGGCGACTTCGTGAAGGACTTCCGCGCCGCCCCGATCCCGAGCTTCATCAAGAACGACACGGAGCTCAGGAACGCCTACTACCACTCGCTGGATGCGGCTTCGGAACCCCAGAAGCAGGAGGCCAAGAGCGCCTTCAAGGTCTGCCTGGGGTACTCGGTCAAGTACCAGTACTTCGACCAGTTCAGCCGCTCGTGCGAGAAGTGGCTCTCCGACAACTACAAGTCGGAGTACCACATCATCGACGAGTTCCGCGGCTCGCCGACCCGGGTCAACAGCGTGCTGAAGGAGCGGCTGTATCCCTTGCGGATCGGCGGTCAGCCGATGGTCACTGCGCCCGCACCTGCACCTCCTCCGGAGAAGAAGGACGAGGGAGACGACAAGAAGAAGTGAGCGATGCGGCCCGCGGCGCCAGGGGGCGCGGCGGGCCGGTCATTGCTCCCATGGATTTCTGGAAGAGGAGCCGAAGATGATGCGATTCAAGAGCTATGCAGCCATGGGCCTGGTGGTCGGCGCGGTGGCTTGCGGGGGGACGAACAAGGAAGTCAAGGCCCCGACCCACCCGAGCGGCAAGACGGACCGATCGGGACACACCGTCAGCAAGGCCGCGGCCAACAGCTTCAACGCGGCCCTCGACGCCTTCACATCGCACGACAAGGCGTCGGACTGGTCCGAAGGCGTCTGCAAGGACGTGGCCGGGCAGTTTTTGCACGCGAGCGATCAGCAGAAGTCGGAGACGAACCGGGCTCTGCCCGAGGCGATCTACAACGCGGGTCTGGTGTACCAGCGCTGCGACGACGACGCGAACGCCAAGAAGGAGTTCCAGGCAGCTCTTGGCGTCGACAACAAGTTCTACCGGGCCCAGGCGCAGCTGGTCCTGTACGACTACCAGAGCAGCCATAACCTCGACGGGACGATCAGCCAGCTCGAACAGGTCATCCGCGACGCGCACTTCCAGCTCGTCGGCGGCCTGGTCAGCCTGGCCGCGCTCCAGATGGAACGCGGGAACGACGTGGCGGACAGCGACGGCAAGAACGACCTGGAGCGCGCCAAGCTGAACCTTCAGCGCGCGCTGGCTATCGACGACAGCTACATGCCCGCCTTCAACCAGCTGGCCATCTACTATATGGAGCTTGCCAAGGCGAAGGCGGAGAAGAAGAAAGGCGGCAGCACAGGCAACCACCGCCGGAGCCTGCGTGTCGCCGGTGCGGAGAAGGCGGAGGTGGACTCGCAGCAGCTTGATCTGGCTGCCCTCGTCGCATCCCAGGCCATCCAGAAGAATCCGACCTACGCCCCGATCTACAACACGGCGGGCTTGATCCAGGTCGAGCTCAAGGACTTCAACGGCGCCGTGAAGAACTTCAGACACGCGCGCCAGCTGGATCCGAAGTTCTTCGAGGCAGACATGAACTACGCAGCGGTCAACCTCGGGTTCCGCGGCTTCAAGGAGGCGGAGGCGGCGTATCGCGACGCGCTCAAGCTCCACCCGAACGAGTACGAAGCGCACCTCGGGCTGGCCCTCGCGCTGCGTGGCGAGATCGACGACTCCAACTGGGACAAGAACGTGGCCGAGTCCCAGAAGGAGCTCGATATCGCCAAGAAGCTCGCTCCCAACCGGCCGGAGACCTACTACAACGAGGCCATCCTCACCCAGGAGTACAAGGCCAAGAGCGGATTGGGCGACGCCATCAAGTTCCTGGACAAGGCGGCTGACATCTACGGTCAGTTCATCAACAAGGCGGGCACCGATCCGCAGTTCGCCGAAGCGGTCAAGCGCTCCAAGGAGCGCGAGCAGGATATCCGCGACACCGTGAAGTTCATCAAGGAAGGCGAGCAGGCCAAGGCGGACCAGGACAAGCTCAATGCCGAGAATGCAGCCAAGGCGAAGGCCGGGGGCGCGCAGAAGCCTGCCCCAGCGCCGGCCCCTGCCCCGAAGAAGTAGCGAAGCCTCCCAGGCTGACGGACGGGCGGGCCGCTACGCGGCGCCGCCCGTTCGCGTTTGTGACCTTCCGCCTGCTCTGGACTTTTCCATGGTCAGCGGTGTTTCGTCCGCTGGTGGCAGCCGATGGCAAGAAAACTCGACTTCAGGTGTTCCAATCATGGAACTTCTGGAAGCGGGCGCTGTCGATCTCGTGGCAAGCTCCATCGGGTCGGCAGTGGCTGCTACAGTCAGATCGCGGTTGACGGACCGCGGTCACCCTAAGTACAATGACACTGTAATAGAACGGCAATATTCCGAGGACATTGCAATGGTCTATTCGAAGATGAAGTTTGGTCTACTGGCGCTGGCAATCGGTCTCACGGGGTTCGTTATCGCACCCTCCGCATCTGCACAGGCAAAGGGCGCTGCTGCGGGCGCTGCTGACGCAGCTGCGGCAGGCGGTGGAGACAAGGGAGACGAGGGCTACGGCTACACGTTCGACGACGATCCGTTGAACGCAGGTGGTTTTGGTCCGAACGACGCGACCATCCGGGTCCGGCCTCGAGCTGCGCGCACGACGCTCATTCGTCCGCGCACGTCGTTCGTTCCGGAGATGCTCAAGTCGGTCGAGAACATCTGACGACAGGGAAACCACGAAAGTACGATCAGGGCGCAATTCGATTGCGCCGATGGGCTAGCTCGCGTCAACGCAGCGGGCGGGTCCGATAGAACGGGGAATCGAGGAAAGGCAACGCATGGCAAAGGCTGTTCTCACGTTTGCGCTCTACCAGGGCGACGCTCTGCAGCGGCGGGAGACCGTCACGCAGGACATCGTGAAGGTCGGCAAGGATCCGAAGAGTCATCTGAGGGTCGATGACGAGCTCGCATCGCGCATGCACGCTGTGATCGAGGTTGCCGCCCCGGAGGACATCACACTCATCGATCTCGGCAACGAGCCGGGGACGATGGTCAACGGCGCCCGCGTGAACAAGTGCAAGCTGCACGTGGGCGACCAGGTGCAGGTGGGCGGCACCCGCATCGTGCTCGAGAGCGCGGAGGCGGCTTCCGCCGAGGCGCAGCCGGCTCCTCCGGCACCGGCTCCGGCTGCTGCTCCTCCGGCACCGGCTCCGGTCGCAGCTCCGCCCGCGGCTGCTCCCCCCGCTCCTCCGGCTCCACAGGCTGCACCGCCGGCGCCTCCGGCACCCGCAGCTGCGGCCCCCGCCGCCAATCCGTTTGCCGCCGCCGGCGGATCGAATCCGTTCGCTGCTGCTGCTGCTTCCAGCCCGTTCGCCGCCGCGTCCAATCCGTTCGAGGCGGCTGCGATCAACCCGTTCGCCGCGGGCGCCGCAATGTCCGCCGCCGAGGCGCAGGCTGCGGCGCTCCGGGTGCCCGACGACGCGCCTCCGGGCACGTACACGTACACGCTGGTGAAGAGCGGTCCCGACGTGAGCCCCGACGAGGTGGAGCTGGCACACGTGCAGGCCGTCGAGGTGATGGTGCTCTGGGGCACCAACGTGTTGCACGTCTCCCACCTCACGCCGCCGCGCAACTTCTACGTCGGCGAGGAGCAGGGCAAGAATTTCTCCTGCGACTTCTTCATCCCGGCGGAGAAGATCGGCACCACGCGGATGCCGGTCGTGCTCGGCGACAGGACGTCCCTCAGCCTGGTCATTCCGCAGGGCGCCAAGGGATTCATCGAGATCCCGGGGCAGGGGCGCATGACGCTCGACGAGGCGCGCCAGAAGGCTCAGCCGTGCGCCGAGGTGAGTGGTGCACAGCAGATCTCGCTGCCCGGTGGAGCCAAGGCGCGAGTCGAGCTCGAGAGTTTCGTGTTCCAGGTCGCGGCCGTGAACGCGGGCAAGCCTCTCAAGCACGGCGTAGGCGCGGGCCTGGAGTGGGCGATCTTCATGTACTTCGGTCTGTCGCTGCTGGCCGTGAGCGGCTTTGTGGCTGCGATGGCGTTCTTCGTGCCTCCGCTGGGTCTCACCGACGACGAGGACATCAACAAGGATCAGATGTACCTGATCCAGCAGTACCTGAAGAGCGCGGCGGAGCGCGAACAGGAAGAGAAGGACACCGAGCAGGTCACCGACGACAAGGCCGACAACAAGGAAGGCGGCACGGGCACGCGAGCCAAGGGCGAAGAAGGCTCGATGGGCAAGCAGACCTCGCACGCCAAGAACAAGCGCTACGCGGTGCAAGGGCCGAAGGATAATCCCGATCCGCATATTGCGCGTCAGGCCGCGCTGCGCGAAGCGCAGGAATTCGGCATGATCGGCCTCCTGAACACCGGCGCGGCGGGCGATCCCAACGCACCCACGGCGCCCTGGGGCCGCGATACGTCGCTCGGCCAGGACGACATGAGCGCTCGCGGCAACATGTGGGGCGACGAGATCGGCGACGCCTTCGGTGCGGGTGGTCTCGGCCTGTCCGGCATCGGCGAAGGTGGCGGCGGTCGCGGCGAAGGTATCGGTCTTGGATCGATTGGTACTCTCGGCCACGGCGCGGGCACCGGTACGGGCCAGGGCTTCGGTTCGGGCCACGGCCGTCTGGGTGGTTCGCACAAGACGCGGGCGCCGAAGGTGCGCATGGGCGCGACCAGCGTCAGCGGCCGCCTGCCGCCCGAGGTCATCCAGCGTATCGTCCGCCAGAACTACGGTCGTTTCCGTATGTGCTTCGAACAGGGACTGGCGCGAAACCCGAACCTCGAAGGTCGTGTATCGGTACGCTTCGTCATCGGTCGCGATGGTTCGGTGTCGAACGTGGCCAACGGCGGATCGGATCTGCCGGATAGCGGTGTCGTCAACTGCGTGGTGCGGGCCTACTACGGCCTCAGCTTCCCGCAGCCCGAGGGCGGTATCGTGACGGTCGTGTATCCGATCATGTTCTCGCCCGGCTGACCCAGCCTGGCATCCGATCGCATTCGCCTGGCGCGCGGGACCCCGCGCGCCAGGTTGCTTTTGTCTGGCGTGCCGCGGTCGGCCCGGGTAGCTGTCCGGCGCAGCAGCGGGGCGAACGGGCGCGGCGGCCGGGGGGCCCCGTGGCGGGGGCCCAGCGGGGGCGCGGGGCCGGAAAAACCCAAGGAATCCGCTGGGCAATCTGCGACGAAGCGCCTTTACTTCGAGCGCACCGTAGAACTATGCTCGGGTGAGCTTTGGCCCCGAGCACGCGATGCCTGTCTCGTCACCCGCTCGGGTCCTGCCGTTCGAGACGGCTCGAGCTTGCGGGTTTTTGACCGATGTTTTCGCGTAGGAGTCGACTCTACGGGTGAGCGTTCCTCGGAGGGACGAACGAAAGAGAGTGAGCTCGCGATGAAATTGCGAAGTGTAACGAAGTTCGCCACAGCGGCTGCCGCTGTCCTGACCCTTCTCGCCGCCAGTGGCTGCAGCCGCGACCACATCAAGGCGATCGACCTGGCAAACCAGGGCGACAAATCCGTCAAGGTCAACGTCGAGAACGCGATCTCGCTCTACCAGCAGGCGCTGCAACTCGACCCGACCAACCACCGCATCATCTGGAAGCTGGCGAAGGCCTACGAGAAGAAAGAGGACTGGGACAAGATGGCGTCCACGCTCGCCCGGGCGACCCAGGTGGCGCCGAGCTTCGCCAACTACTGGGCGAACCGCGGCTACGCGCTGGTGCGGGAGGCCGAAGCGGGCAACAAGGACGCCTACGCCGAGGCGAAAGCGCCTCTACAGAAGTGCGTCGAGAAGGATCCGAACTACGCCGAGTGCTACCACTTCCTCGGAGAAGCCGATCTCTGGACGGACGACACCCAGGGCGCGCTCGAGAACTACACCAAGGCAATCGAGCATGACCCGCACGTCGCGTATTTCTATCCGCCGCTCGCGGAGACGTACATCACCCTGAAGTTCTACAAGGAAGCCGAACAGGTCCTCAAGGAAGGCACCGGCATCATCCAGCCGACCAAGGAGTCAGCCAACAACCTGTACGGCATGTACGTGCTTCGCTTCGAGGTCGCCCAGGCGAGCGACGACAAAGCGGAGATGGTCACCGCGATGCAGCAGGCGCAGAAGTTTGCTGGCGACAAGCATCCCGAGATCGCGTTCAACCTCGGGAGCACCTACGCCGTCATGGATCCGCCGGAGAAAGCAAAGGCTGTACGGCTCTTGAGCTCCTTCTCGAAGCGCGCCTGTCGCAGCTCCAATGCCAAGAAGTTCAAGGAGCAGTGCACGACGGCGTCGGCGCTCATCCAGAAGCTGGGCGGAAAGGTCAACTGAACTTGCGCGGCTCACCCACGAGCGAAGGCCGGATTCCTGGTTGGGATGCGGCCTTCTGTGCGGAGGAGACGCGATTCGCCCATCAAGTCGTGACGAGAGTTTCCGTGGGGATTTCCCAGGTGGCGAGGACCGGGATGCCGGCGGCCACCCTACCTGTGTAGTGTTGCCCGAGGGAGCATGGATCTAGAGCAGCGTCTGAACCAGCTGGAACGCCATCACGACTGGCAGGGGGCAGTCGAAGCCCTGGAGCAAGGGCTCCAGAGCGAACAGGACGCCTCGGTCAAGGCGGAGCTGCATCTACGCCTTGGCAGGCTGCTCCACTCGCGCTTCCTGCAGGGAGTGAGGGCACTGAAGCATTTCCAGGACGCCTTCAAGCTCAACCCCGCGCTGCTCGAAGCGCTGGCCGAGGCGAGGGGGATCTACTGGGAGCTGGGCAAGCTCAACATGGTGCAGAAGCTGCTCGAGCTGCAGCTTAAGAACACCCAGGACAGCGACGCAGCCGCGTCACTGTGCCGCGAGTTGGGCGACGTACTCAGCGACCAGGGTGACTACGAGCGCGCCGCCGAGTCGTATGCGCAGGCGCTGCAGAACGCGAACGGCAAGATGCCGGAGCTCGGGGAGCTGCTCGAGGAGGTCCAGCTCGGCCCTGACCAGTGGCAGGAGCGTGTTGCTCTCCTGCTCCGCGCGGCGCACGAAGTGCCGGACAGCGCGACCAAGGCATCGGCTTTCCTGCGTGCGGCCCGCATTGCGCGTCGCTATGCGCCGGAGGAGTTGGAGGGGATCCTGGCGCAAGCCTACGCGGCGGACCCGGGCAGCGTGGTGGCCGCCGCGCTGTACGAAAGTCTGCTCGTGGACTCCGAGCGCACCGACGCGATCCTCGAAGCGCAGCGCCAGGTGCTGGACAACGAGAGCGATCCGCACCAGCGCGCCGACGCCGCGTTCCGCTTCGGCGCGCGCTGGGCCCTGCGCCACCAGAACCCCGAGGTCGGTTCCCAGCTTCTGGAAGAGTCGTTGAAGCTCGATCCGACGAAGGAGTCGGCCTTCGCTTTCCTGCGTGAAGCCTACGGCACCCGAGGCGGTGACTGGGACCGCGTGATCGAACTGGCGGAGGAGCTCTCCCAGCAGGCTGGAGAGAACTCATCGGCCGCCTACCTGCTCGCGAACGCCGGGCTGCTCGCCTGGCGCGAGCTCGGCGACCTGATGAAGGCGAAGACGTACTTCGAACGGCTTGGCCAGATATCGCCGGATCATCCCGCGCTCAAGGCCTTCGAGGCGCAAATCGGGACGCAGCTCACGCCGTCGCCGGCGCCGGCGGAAGCCGCTGCGGACGACAGCGCCGGCGACGACGGCGCCGGAGACGAAGCGGCACCCGAGGCGGAAGAAGCGCCGGCCGAGGCGGAAGCGGAAGCGGAAGCGTCGGAGGAAGAGCGGGCGCCCCCCGCTCCGGCCGAGGCGAAACAGGTCGACGAAGCGCTGGTGGCGGAGCTGCGTGAAAAGCTCTCGCAGCAGGAAGAAGCGAAGCGCTACCACGAGTACGTCAAGACACTCGTCGCGCTGGCTGATGAGCTGGCCGATGTGGACGAGAGGGTGGAGCTCTACAGCAAGGCGGCCGACCTCTACGTCAACAAGTTCGTCAACCAGGCCGAGGCGGTGAAGGCGTACGAGAAGGTGATCGAGGTCGCTCCCGACAACCAGGAGGCCACCGAATACCTGCGCCAGATGTACGAGAAGCGGCGCGACTGGGAGAAGCTGATCGCTCTCAACACCAGCCAGGCCGAGCGCCTGGAGCCCGGCGTCGAGCGCACCGCGATGTTCAAGGAGATCGCGCAGCTCGCCACCGACCGCGTGAAGAAGCCCAACGTCTGCATCGGGCTCTGGGCGGTGGTGCTCGAAAACGACGCGGACGATCTCGACGCTCTCGGCGCGTTGGCCCAGCTCTACGAGCGCGCGCGCGACTACGAGAAGCTGGCGGATGTCCTCACCAAGCTCGCCGAGCTGACGTACGACACCAAGGAGAAGGTGCAGATCCTGACCAAGCTGGGTCAGGTCACCGGTGATCGCCTGAAGGACGACGCGCGGGCCGTGGACGCCTACCGCACACTGCTCACGCTGCAGCCGGACGACCGTCGTGCGCAGGAGCAGCTGAAGAAGCGGTACGTGGCGCTCGGGCGCTGGGACGACCTCGAGGTGTTCTACGCGGACACCGGCAAGTGGGACGAGTTCATCCGTGTTCTCGAGAGCAACGAAGCGCGGACCAAGGACACGGATCAGCGCATCGGCATGTTGATGAAGGTGGCCGAGCTGTGGATGACCCAGAAGGGCAAGCCCGACCGTTCGGCCCGCGCCTACGAGAAGATCCTGAACCTGGACGAGAACAACCTGGCGGCTGCCGAGCAGCTCATCCCGATCTACACGCAGGGCAACAACCCCAAGGGGCTGGCCGGCGCGATCGAGGTGAAGCTGGGACATGTCGAGGACGCTACGGAGCGGCTGGAGCTGCTGCGCGAGGTGGCCGGGCTGTACGAAACCCGTATCAACGACAAGAACAACGCCTTCGAGCGGTTCCTGTCGGCGTTCGGCATCGCGCCAGCCGACGAAACGAGCCAGGCGGATGTCGAGCGCGCAGCCCAGCTGACCGGGCGTTGGGACGATCTGATCGGCGCGTACCAGAGCGAGATCGCGCGCGCCGACAGCGAAGGCGATGCCATGCTGGCCAACACGCTCAGGCTCCGCCTGGGACGCGTGCTCGTGGACGAGGTGCAGCGCGTCGACGATGCGCTGGCGGAGTACCGCGCTGTCTACGAGAGCGAGCCGGACAACGCCATTGCGCTGGAGGCGCTCGAGCGGCTCTACCGTGACACGGAGCGCTGGCGCGAGTTGCTCAACGTCTACGGAAAGAAGCGCGAGCTGGCTGCGGATCCAGATGAGCGGAAGCAGATCCTCTACGAGATCGCCAAGCTCTACGAGACGCAGATCGGCGAGCCGGCGTCCGCCGTGCAGACCTACCAGGCAGTGCTCGAGGACGACCCGACCGACGCGGTTGCGCTCGAGGCGCTGGACCGCCTCTACCAGCAGACCGAGGACTGGGAGCCGTACGCGGATGTTCTGCGGCGCCGCATCGAGCTCGACGTGAACGAGGGCGAGCTCATCGATCTCAAATTCCGGCTCGCCGGCACGCAGCAGAAGCATCTTTCCGATTCCGCGGGCGCGCTGGAGAACTACCGCGAAATCCTGTTCCTGGATGCCGATCACGAAGGCGCGCGACTGGCGCTGGAGGGAATGCTCGAGGGGGAGGAAGCGCTCCGCGGGGAGGCCGCGTCCATCCTCGAGTCCATCTACGAGGCGCGCGAAGACTGGGAGAAGCTCATTGGCGCGCTGGAGATCCTGGCGATCTCCGACGCGGAGAGCGAACGACGTGTGTCGCTGCTGCGGAAGATTGCGGCCGTCGCTGCCAACCAGCTGGCTGACGTCGAGCGGGCGCTGGA
The DNA here is from genome assembly GCA_963826085.1 of uncultured delta proteobacterium. GTDB lineage: Bacteria > Myxococcota_A > Polyangia > Polyangiales > Polyangiaceae > CAWDXG01. The sequence continues at coordinate 153,816 of CAWGVN010000002.1, forward strand.
CGCCCAGGCCCGTGCGCTGAAGGAGGATCCGTCCGTCGCGGACTCGCTGCTCGAGCTCGAGCAGCTCGCGGAGCAGGCCAACGCCTGGGACAAACTCATCACGATCTACAACGAGGTTGCCGGCGGCCTCGACGAGCCCACGCTCGCGCGCGAGTACTGGATGCGCCTTGCCGCGATCGAGGAGCGGCTCGGCAAGGTCGAACAAGCGGCGCAGAGCTACGAGAAGGTGCTGTCGCTGGATCCGGGCGACGCCGAAGCGTTGCAGGCGATGGATGCGCTCTACCGCCGCACGGAGCACTGGGACGAGCTTATCGGTGTGTTCCGGCGCCGTATCGAGCTGACCGGCGACGGCACGGAGCGGGAAGCGCTCTATGCGCAGATGGCGCAGGTCTACGAAGAGAAGCTCGGCAAGCCCGACGAGGCGATTGCCGCGTACCGCGAGGTGCTGGCGCTGGATCCGACGAGCCAGGTCGCGCTCGGGGCGCTGGATGCGTTGTTCACCCGACAGTCGATGTGGACCGAGCTCGCGGAGAACCTCGAGACGCAGCTCGGCCTGGCCGAGACCGAGGAGGGGCAGCTGGGCCTGATGCTCCGGCTCGCGGCGCTCCGCGAAGGCCAGATGAACGAGGTCGAGGCTGCGATCGAGGGCTACCGGCAGGTGCTCGACCGGGATCCGATCAACGAGGCGGCGCTTGGCGCGCTCGAGCGATTGGGCCGGAACGAGGCCTACGCGCTGGTGATTGCCGAGATCCTCGAGCCGCTCTACCGGCAGCAGGGCGACTACCAGAAGCTGATCGGAGTGCACGAGGTCCAGGTGCGCCGCGCAGACGACGCGCACCGCAAGGTCGAGCTCCTGCACCAGATCGCGGAGCTCTACGAGGACGCGGCAGGGGACGTGAACCTTGCCTTCGACACCTACGCACGCGCGCTCGCCGTCGACCCTGCGAACGAGTCCACCCAGGAGGGACTGGATCGACTCGCGCGGGCCAGCGGTCGCTTCCCTGATCTTGCCAGCGTATTCGAGCAGCTCGCGGGCGATCAGGAGGACCCGGAGCTCGGCAGCCAGCTCTATACCTTTGCGGCGCGGGTCTTCGAAAGCGACGTGGGCGACATCGAGCGCGCGATCGAGCTCTACCGCAAGGTGCTGAGCACGGATCCGACGAACCTGCCCGCCGCGGAGTCGCTCCAGACGCTGTTCCAGTCGACCGAGCGCTACGCGGACATGTCTCTCATCCTCCAGCGCAAGGCTGAAATCCTGGAAGACATGGACCAGCAGAAGGCTGCGCTCTACCAGGCGGCTACGCTGGAGGAGGAGGTTCTCGATCGCAAGGAGAACGCCATCGGCGTCTACCTCAAGATCCTCGAGATCGATCCGGAGGATCTCCGCAGCATCGACGCATTGGTGAACCTGTACCTCGGCCTGTCGCGCTGGGAAGAGCTGCTCGGCGTGTATTCGCGCAAGGCGGACCTGGTCATCGACACCGAGGAGAAGAAGCTTATCTTCTACCAGGTGGGCGCCGTGCACGAGCGCGAGCTCCACGACGTTTCGCGCGCCATCGACACCTACCAGCGCGTGCTGGAGCTCGACCCGGACGATCTCACGGCGCTCGGAAGGCTCGATGTCCTGTACCAGACCGCGGAAAACTGGCAGGAGCTGCTCAGCGTTCTCACCCACGAGGCGGAGCTGACGGCGGATCCCAATGAAGCGGTGAGCTACCAGTACCGGATCGCGGAGCTCTACGAAAAGCATCTCGAGGACGTCGAGCGGGCGGTGGAGCTGTATCGCGACATCCTCGGCATCGTTCCCGATCACGGGCCAACGCTGCAGGCACTCGAAGGGATCAAGAACGGCGAACGAGCCCCGCTCGCGGCTGCTGGCGTGCTGGAGCCGGTCTACGACGCGATGGGCGAGTGGCAGCGGTTGATCAGCGTGCTGGAGGTCGAGGTCCGCTTTGCCGACGACCCCTTCACCAAGGTTGACCTCCTGCACCGCATGGCCCGGCTATACGAGGAGAACCTTGGCGAGCACGCCAGCGCGTTCGAGACCTACGCGCGGGCCGTCACCTTCGACAGCCAGAACGAGGAGTCGTTGGCGTCGCTCGAGCGGCTGGCCATGGTGATCGAGCGCTGGCCGTCCGTGGCGCAGCTCTATGATCAGGAGCTCGACAAGCTCGGCGACGAGCCGGAACGGCTGGTCGAGCTGGGTCTGCGCGTGGCGCAGGTCTACGAGGTCCAGCTGGAGGACGTCGATAGCGCCGTGGCGCGCTACCGTCGCGTGCTGGAGGCGGATCCGGAGAACCAGAGCGCGGTGCGGGCGCTGGATCGCCTGTTCTCGCAGGCCGAGCGGTGGAGCGATCTCGCCGAGATCCTCTCGCGCGAAGCCGAGATCGGTCAGAGCCCGGACGAGATCCTCGAGTTCAAGTTCCGTCTCGGGCAGGTCTACCAGCTACGCCTCGGCAACCTGGACCAGGCGATCGAAGCCTATCGCGAGGTGATCAACGCCGCGCCCGAGCATGGCGAGACGCTGATGGCCCTCGAAGGGCTGTTCGAGAGCGGCACGAAACAGCTCGAGATCGCCAGCATCCTGGAGCCCCTGTACCAGTCCATGGCGGAGTGGGAGAAGCTGCTGCGCGTCCGTGAAGCGCAGTTGATGCACACCGCGGATCCGGACGACCGCATCGGCATGTACTACCGGATTGCCGAGGACGCCGAGGAGCGTCTGCTCGACGCAGCGTTGGCGTTCGCCGTGTACGTCCGGGCGATCAAGGAGAGGCCGCTCGATGAGCGCACGGGCGACGATATCGAGCGCCTGGCCGGTATGATCGACGACGGCTGGAATCAGCTGGCGAATGCGTATGCCGACGTGCTGTCGCTCGAAGGCGTGGAACCGTCGACGCAGGCGGCTATCGGCAAGCGGCTCGCGCGTGTTTTCGAGGAAGAGCTGGCCGATGTGGCCAAGGCGGAAGAGACGTATCGCTACGTGCTCACGGTCGCGCCGCAGGAGGCCGACGCGCTGGCGAACCTCGATCGCATCTACAGCTCGCTGGAGCAGTGGCCGGAGCTCGCCGGCGTGCTGGAAGCACGGGCGGCGACGGCAGAGGACGAGCGCGACCAGGTTGATCTCTATTCGCGCCTCGGACAGGTCTACGAGGAGCAGCTCGGCCAGATCGACGACGCGATCCGGGCCTACCGGAAGATCTTCGATGAGCTCGAGCCAGCCAACGAGGACGCGATCTTCGCGCTCGGTCGCATCTACGAGCAGAAGGAAGGCTGGGAAGAGCTGAACGGCGTGTACCAGCGCGAGCTGGACAACGCGGTAGGCGACGTCCAGGAAGCGGAAATCCGCGCGAAGATGGCCCATCTGGCGGCCGAGCGGCTGGGGCAGGTCGAGCAGGCGGTCGAGGGCTGGAAGCGCGTGCTCGATCTGCGCGGGGAGGATCCCGAAGCGCTCTGGGCGTTGGCCGATCTGTATCAGCGCCAGGGGCAGTGGGCAGAGCTCACGGACGTCCTCGAGCGGCACTTCGACATCGCGGACAGCGATGAGGATCGGGTCAACATCCTGACCCGGCGTGCGCGGCTGTTCTCCGAGCAGCTGGGGCGCGACGACGAGGCGCTGGACACCTGGCAGCGGGTGCTGGACATCGATTTCTCCAACATCGCCGCCTTGCGCGCTACCGCGCAGATCTGGCGGACCCGCCAGGATCCGAACGAGCTGGTCGCCGCCCTGCACGCGACCATCGATCGCGCGGCCGCGCTGCTGGAACCCGAGGAGCTTGTCTCGATCTACCGCGAGCTCGGCAAGACCTACGGCGATGTGCTTGAACAGCCGTTTGATGCGGCGGATGCCTGGCGGCACCTGCTGGACGTCGACCCTGCCGATTTCGAGGCGATGGACGAGCTGGAGAAGCTCTACCGCGCCGAGGAACGTTGGGTGGAGGTCATCGGCGTCAAGATGCAGCGCGCCGAGGCGCTGGAGGACCCGGCCGAGAAGATCCGCGAGCTGCTCGAGGTCACCTCGCTGTGGAAGAAGGAAGTCAGCGACTACGACCAGGCTACCGCCGCGTTCGACAAGATCCTCACGATCGATCCCACGCACCAGGAGGCTTTCGACGCTCTGGAGCGTCTGCACACGGCAGCCGAGCGCTGGGAACCGCTGGTCGAGCTCTACCTGAATCGGCTCGACACGCGCGAAGACGTCGAGGAGCGCAGCGATCTGCTCCGGCGCATCGCCAAGGTGTTCGAGGAGCAGCTCGACGACCAGAACCAGGCCTTCGACGCCCTGGTGAACGCCTTCAGCGAGGACTACGCGGACGACGAGACCTCGCGCTATCTCGAGCGCATGGCGCAGGCCACCGGGCGCTGGGGCGAGCTCATCAATACCGCCAACGCGTGGTTGCAGGAGCAGACCGACAACCGCCAGAAGATCCAGCTCTGCCTGCGGCTCGGCAAGTGGTACGGCGAGGATCTCGGCCATCCCGAGTACGCGCAGCCGTACTACGCGCAGATCATGCAGATGGACCCGAACAACGTCCAGGTCCTGCGCCAGATGGCTGCGATCCACCGCATGGGCGCCCAGTGGCAGAAGATGGGCGAGACCCTGACGCGCGCGCTGGATGTGGCCGTCGCCAACGAGGACCGCAAGGCCATCCTGGTCGATCTGGGAGAGCTGCTCGACAAGCACATGAGCCAGACCGACCAGGGCATCACGTTCTACAAGCGTGCCCTGGAGGTGGACGCGCTGTTCCTGCCGGCTCTCGAAGCGCTCGAGCGCATCTACGACGAGCGCCAGAACCACGCCGAGCTCGTCGAGATCCTGGGCTCCAAGGTGCAGGCGCTCGAGGACAGCGAACAGATCGCGCAGCACAAGCTCCGCATGGGCGGCCTGTACGAGACCGCCATCGGCGACTTCGAGCGCGCCGGCAAGGTGTACCGCGAGGTTCTGGAGCTCGACGGCGGCAACCTGTTCGCGCTACGCGGTCTCGAACGGATCGACGAATCGCTGCAGGATTGGCCGGATCTGGTCGAGATCCTGGAGCGGCAGCTCGATGTCGTCGAAACCGAACGCGAGCGCGTCGACGTGCTGCTCAAGCTGGCGAGCATCCAGGAGGAGCAGTTCCTCAAACCGGACGTCGCGGCCCAGCGTCTGGAACAGGCCCTCGAAATCGACCCAACGTCGGAGCAGGCGTACCTGGCCATCGAGCGGTGCTATCGCCGGCTCAAGCAGTGGCTGGACTTGATCAACGCGTACGAACGGCACATCAGCGAGGCCGCGGATTACGCTGCGAAGATCGAGCTGTACGGGCAGATCGCCCAGGTGTTCAGCGACGAGGTGGGCGACATCGATCGGGCGATCGACGCCTACCAGAACATCGTTGATCTGGACGAAGCAAATATTCCGGCACTCGAAGCCCTGAGCAAGCTGTTCGAGAAGCAGGGCGACGCTTCGCGCGCTATCGACGCCATGACCCGCGTCGCCGATCTGACCACGGACGGCACCCAGCGCGTCGAGATGTACTACCGCATCGGCAAGTCGCTGGAGGAGAAGCTCGGCGACCGCATGCAGGCGCAGGAGCGCTTCGAGATGGCGCTCGACCTGGATCCGGCGCACCTGCCGTCGCTTGCTGCGCTCAGGACCATCGCGATCGACGAGGCGGATTGGGATCGCGCCGCGCGCTATCTCGAGCAGGAGCAGATGAACACGCAGGCGCCGCGCGCCAGGGCGAAGCTGCTCGTCGAGCTCGGCAAGCTGCGGGACGAGATGTTGAACGAACACGAGCTCGCGGTGCAGGCCTACGAGCTCGCCATGCAGTGTGACGAGGACTGCGAGGAAGCGGCGCTTCCACTGGTCGAGGAGTACAGCCGCGTCGAGCGCTGGCAGGAAGCCGAGCCCCTTGCAGACATGCTCGTCAAGAAGAGCAAGAACCGCGAGCGGCACGAGCAGCACACGCTGCACAAGCTGTTGGGCAAGGTGCTGTCGGCGCTCGAGAAGGACGACCAGGCGCTGAAGGCCTACCAGACCGCGCACCAGCTCGACCTGACGGATCAGGAGACCATCCGCGGCATCGCCAACGTCGCATTCCGCTTGAAGGACTGGCCGAGCGCGCTCACGAACTACCAGAAGGTGCTCACTGCACTAGGCGAGGAGGACGTCGAGGAACGCACCGACGTGTACTACCGCCTCGGTTGCATCAAGCGCGAGCAAGGGCAGGCGAAGCAGGCCATCAACAACTTCGAGAAGGCGCTCGCGCTGAACAGCGAGCACCGTCCGACGCTCGAAGCCTTGGTCAACGTCTACACCCAGCACAGCGACTGGAAGCAGGTTGCCGCGTACAAGCGGCAGATCCTGGACAGCGTCTTCGACGGGGAGGAACGCTACAAGATCCTCAATGAAATCGGGGACATCTGGAGCGAGCAGGAGAAGAATCCGAACAAGGCAATCGAGGCCCTGGAGGAGGCTCGCGACCTCAAGCCCGAGGACCACATCCTGCTCCACAAGTTGCTGCAGCTCTACCAGTCTGCCGCCGACTGGCAGAAGATGGTCGACACACTCCAGGCGATCGCCGACATCGAGGAGAAGCCCGAGTTCAAGGCGCGGTACTTCTTCACTATGGCGCAGGTCTTCCGCGACAAGCTGGAGGACATGGATCGCGCGGTCGAGCTGTTCAACGAGGCGCTCGATCTGAATCCCGGCTACCTGGAAGCGTTCGAGCGCATCAACAAGATCCTCACGCAGGACAAGAACTGGAAGCAGCTCGAGCGTTCGTACCGGAAGATGCTTCACCGCATCGCCGGCAAGGGCAACGCCGACCTGGAGCATACGCTGTGGCACCAGCTCGGTCTCGTGTATCGCGATCGCATGGGCCAGACGGACGAAGCGATCGAAGCCTTCAGGATGGCGTCGAACCTCAAGCCGGATGCGCTGCTCGAGCACCAGATCCTGGCGGAGCTGTTCGAGAACGCCGAACGCTTCGACGAGTCGATTGTGGAGCAGCGTTCCATCCTTGAACACGATGCGCTGCACGTCGATCCGTATCGGGCGCTGTACCGGCTCTATCTCCAGAAGCACGCCTACGACGAGGCGTGGCTGCAGGCCGCCGCGATCGCTTTCATGAAGAAGACGGACGAGGAGGAGCAGCGCTTCTTCGAGGACTATCGGCCGCAGGGGATGCTGCAGGTCAAGGGTCGGCTCTCGAACGAGCTATGGGTCAAGCACCTGTTCCACCCCGACCAGAACGCCTATATCTCGAAGATTTTCGAGTCCATCGCGCAGGCCGCTCTGCAGGCCAAGATCGCGCAGCTCAAGGCGCAGGGCAAGCCGCCGGTGCTCGACAAGCGCTTCAAGCAGGACCCGGCCAACTCGACCGTGACTTTCGCGAAGACCTTCGGGTGGGCCGCGCAGGTGCTGGGCATCCCGTCGCCCGAGCTGTACGTCCGCAACGACGTGGCCGGCTCCGTCGTCGCGGTGCCCGCGGTTCCGCTGGCGTCGGTGGCGGGGCAGACCGTACTGACCGGGTTCCAGCCGCAGGAGCTCACGTTCATCTGCGGCAAGCACCTGGCGCAGTACCGGCCCGAGAACTACATCCGCACGCTGTTCCCCACCCAGACCGAGCTCACCATCATGCTGTTCGCCGGCGTGATGATTGCCGCTCCGAACACTCCAATGCCTCAGGACTCTGCCAAGCAGATCCGCGCAACGGCGCAGGAGCTCGCGAAGTACATGCAGCCTGCGCAGCTGGAGAGCCTGCGCCACGTGGTCAAGCGCTTCATCGAAGAGGGTGCCAAGGCAAACATCAAGCGCTGGAACCAGGCGGCCGAGCTGACGGCGTGTCGTGCTGGCCTGCTCGTGTCGGCGGACCTCGAGATTGCGAAGAAGATCATCGGCGCGGAGCCGCAGCTCCCGGGAGATCTGTCGGCCGCGGACAAGATGAAGGAGCTGCTCGTCTTCAGCGTCAGCGAGGACTACGCGCAGCTGCGCAAGGCCCTCGGCATCGCGATCGGCTAGCGCTCGGCGCTCGACCCGCGGCGGCCGGACTGCCGCGCGCTGGCGTCCTATTTGCCAGGCAGATCGACTATCAGCCTGAGGCCGGTGGTGAAGGCGAGGTGTGTGCTGGCGCTGCCGGACGCCTGCGATGGGCGACTGAAGTAGTGGCCGGCGTCGAGCTCGAAGAAAGGCCCGAACCCGAAGTTGCTGAAGGCGTACCAGTCGCCGCCGACGCGCAGCCGTAGCCATTCGAGACCGGAGTACGACAAGTCGCCGCCCGCACCGCCGGTGATCCTTGTCGTCCGGAAGCCCAGGCCCGCGCTCATCCAGGGATCGAAGCGCGTTCCCTGCACCAGGTGGTAGCGGACGAACGGGCCGCCCGCGAAGCTGGTCGTCGAACAGTCCTTGCAGGAGCTGCCGCCGCCGAGCTTGAGCCCCTGACCCCAGACGCCGACTACGACGCTACGGCTGACGCCGTAGCCGAGCTCGGCGCCGAAGCCCCAGCCGGCCCCCATCGCGCGCGACTGGGCTGCGCCCTGCTGCAGGTCGCCGAAGGGAACGGCGACGCCCGCCGATCCGGCGAGGCTGAAGTGACCGCCAAGCGTGTCGAGCGCCGGGGGCACCAGCGGCGGTGCGCTCCCGGCTTCGGGCGTGTCGTCGTCGTCTGCGTCGTCGCTGTTGTCCGCGGTCTGCTCGGCTCTGGACTCGTCGGTCGTTGCGGGCGCGGCATCCGACGCGGCTTGTCCTTCGTCCGGAGCTTTGTTGCCCTCGGCCTGACCCTGCTCGTCGGCGTCCGTGTCCGGTGCGGCGCCATCCGGCGCGGCGGCAGGGGGCCCCTGCGGCGGCGCCGCCTGGGCGACAGCGGGAACCGACGCGAGCACTGCCAGACCAGCAAGCAAGGTTGCCTCGAAACGCATGCGCGCCTTGTTAGCATTGGCCGCCGGCCTCGGGGAGCCCCCATGCCCCGGATGATGACCGGCCATGCGCCCGGATCGACCGCTGTTCCGTCCACCGCGCAACCGTCGGCGCCGGGGACCGATGGGAACGAGCCATGACGGACGTGCTGGATCGGGGCGATGTGGACCTTCTGGAGAGCCCGGGCGCCGGCGCGCACACACCGCCGCCCGAGGAGCAGACCCTCGAGCTCAGTTGGCAGCCCTCTTCCGGCCCGTGGGTGCTCGAAATCGGGACGCCGGAAGACACGCGCTCGGTGCCGCTCGTCGAAGGGGAGCAGCTCACCCTGGGCAGCGGTCGCGCGGCGGGAGTGAGGATCCGCGATCGAGCCGTGAGTGCGCGCCACTGCGCGGTGCGTGCCGGGAGCAGCGGAATCGTCGTCGAGGATCTCGGCTCGCGGAATGGTCTGTTCGTCGGCGCGGCTCGCGTGGGTGCGGCCGTGCTCGCTGGAGAGGGCGGTCACTTCGTGATCGGGCAGACCAGTGTTGCGGTGCGTCCGGCTGGCGGGGAGGTGTCGCGCAGCGCCAACGGCGCTCTGCCGGGCGTGGTGGGGAGCTCGCAGCCGATGCTGCGTGTGGCCCAGGAAGTCCGTCGCTACGCCCGGATGCGCGCCGCAGTACTGATCCAGGGCGAGTCCGGTACGGGCAAGGATCTCGTCGCCCGCGCGCTGCACACGCTGGGTCGTCGCAGTGGTCAATACGTGCCGCTCAACGTGGGAGCCATTGCCGAGTCGCTCGCGGATGCCGAGCTCTTCGGTCACCGTCGCGGCGCTTTCACAGGAGCAGTCGCCGCGCATACCGGGGCATTCGAGCAGGCGCATCGCGGCACGCTGTTCCTCGACGAAGTGGCGGAGCTCCCGCCGGCGATGCAGGTCAAGCTGCTCAGGGTGGTGGAGGACAAGTGCGTGCGACCCATCGGCGCGACTGCCCCCGTGCGGGTCGACACACGCATCGTGTCCGCGAGCTGGGCGTCGCTGGAGGACTTCGTGGAGGCCGGGCGGTTCCGGCTCGACCTGTACCAACGCCTGTCGACGCTGATCGTCCGGCTGCCGCCGCTGCGCCAGCGCAAGAGCGACATCCCCGCGCTCGTCGAAGCGCTACTCGCGCGCTATCGGGATGAAGTGGGGCCGCGTCGGCTGTCGAGCGCGGCCCTCGCGAAGCTGGTGGCGTGGAACTGGCCCGGCAACGTGCGGGAGCTCGGCAGCGTGCTCTACCGCGCCGCCGTCATCAGCGATGGCGAGCATATCGATGGGCGCCACGTGGACAGCGCCATGCCCCGCCGATCGTCTGCAAAGCTGGTTCGCATGTCTCCGGAAGAGGCGCTCGAGTTGCTCGAGCTGCATCGGGGAAACATCAGCGCTGCGGCACGCGCGGCGCGCGTCGCGCGCAGCACGTTCCGTTCGTGGATCGAACAGGAACAACGCCGCCGACGGCGCTGACCCCGCTAGAACGTGCCGACGACGCCTAGGCCGCCGACGGACGGCGCCACGATCGGCACGAACGCCGCGCGCACGCCGTTGTCCGCGGCGGCGCTGTCGGCGGGCTTCTTCTTGCTGTCGACGAAGTAGTAGACCACCGTGCCGCCCGCAGCGACGCCGGCGAGTACGAAGCCGACGACCGACAGCGTCTTGTCCGTGTCGCCGGTGTTGACGTTGTCCTGGTACTGCTTGCAGGCGTTGCCGTAGCGGGAAGCGAGGGACGGGTTGTTGCAGAGCCCTGCGGGGTTCTCCCCGGGGTGCGTCTGCGCGAAGTCCGCCTTGATCTTCGCGGCTACATCATCGGCGCTGCCGTACGCGCTGTGCGATGCCAGAGCGAAGCCAATACCCGCGCCGAGCCCGACCACCGTGACGCCGCCGCCAACCCACGCCAGCTTGTTGTGCGCGGCCCACTTCAGGAACGGCTCGCGCGACCCGCTCGTGTCCATCTTGAATCCGCCTCCGGCCTGGTCGCCCGGGCCGCCCCCGGGCGGCGGCGGATTGGTTGCCGGGCCCGTCGGAGCCGTAGGCTCGCCGCCGCCCATCGGCGGCGCTGCGCCAGCGGGCGGCGGGCCGCCGGCGGCTGCAGCGGGCATGGTGGTCGGCGGCGCGCCGATCGTGATGCTGACGCTGTTCGTCATGCCGGCGGCCGCGTTGACGTTGACGGTCCCGGCCTTGCCGCCCTGCCGCGCCTCGATCGTATGGCTGCCCGGCATGAGGTAGATCGGCCCGGCCAGTGGCGCCTTGCCCTGCGACTGGTTGTCGACGAACACCTCGGCGTTCGCCTGGTTCACCGTGACGGTGATCTCGGCGACCTTGGCCCTCGCCGCGGCCAGTCCCTTCTGTGCGTCCTGCTTCTCCGACGCGGATGCCTCCGCACCTCCTTCACGCAGGAACTTGGCGAAGTGCTTCGCGGCGTCGGCTTCGTGACCCGAGTGCAGCTCGCTCTGCGCCAGATTCAACAGCACCGCCGGGTGCTTCTTCAACGCATAGGCTTGGAGAAATGCGGCGCGCGCGTCGTCGTACTTCTTCTGGTCGTAGTACTTGACGCCCTCCTGGAAGCGCTCCCGGGCCATCTTGAGCACTGCGTCGTCCTGCGCGTAGGCAGTCGACGGGAGCACGGGAACGGAACAGAGCCCAACAAAGGAGGCGGAAAGAAGGAGTGCAAGGGAGCGGGCGCGGAATTTCATTGAAGCCTCGTCGGGAGGAAGCGGGCGGGAACGTCCGTCCCGCACGGAGCAGCTCAGCTTAGAACGGGGTTTGCCGGACTATAAATCCGGAGCCGGACTTCCGGGCAGGCTTGTAGGTCTTCGCCTTGTGCGTGGTCGCGTGCGTGTACGTCTTCCTTGGCGCCGAGTGGGCCACCGGCTTGGCGGCGGTCTTTGCGGGCTCGGCCGTCTTTGCTGGCTCTTCGGTGGCAGCGGGCTCGGCCGATGCGGCGGGCTCTTCGGTGGCAGCCGGCTCGGCCGACTTGGCGGGCTCTTCGGTGGCAGTCGGCTTCTCGGTGGCAGCCGGCTGCTCGGTTGGCTGCGCAGTGGCCGTGGGCTGCGCGGGCTGTGCCGCCTTCGCTGGCACCGAATCGCTGCGTGTTGCGCTGTCGTCCTGTTTGCCTGGCCCCATCAACATCTTGACGCCGACGAGCAGCAGGATGGCTGCCGCCACGCCCATGACTGCGATGACGACCTTGCGGCTCTTCTCCGGCGGGCTGTACGCCGCCTCCGGCTCGGCAAGCGCCTCGACGACGGGCGCCTTCAGCGTGGCCGCGAGCTCTGCGGGGGTAGCCGCCTTCCCGGATTTCCCGGACTCGGCGTCCTTGGCGGGCGCCTCGTCCGCGACGGTCTTGGCGGGCTCTGGGGCGTCCTGGGAGCCAGGTGCGGCTTCGCTCTCCGCTTCCGAGGTGTCGACGTCAACGTCGATGTCCTCGTTGCCCGCCGTTTCGGCCGCTGGCGCGTCCGTTTTCGACTCCACATCCGCTTTCGGCGGCGGTGCCAGGCCGACCACGGTCTTCTTGCCGACGGGAACGTCCTCTTTGACTGGCTCCGCTTCCTGCTTCGGTGGCGGGGCCAGACCGACCATGGTCTTCTTGCCGACGGGAACGTCGGCTTTTGCGGTAGCCGCTTCGGGCTTTTCGTCCGCCGTGGGCTTGGCGGGCGGCTCCGCTTCAGGCGCCTTGACCGCGCCCATGCCCATCATGGTCTTCTTCCGGTCCAGCTTGGCCTGGGCGGCGGGTTTCGCAGCTTCCGCCGCTGCTTGCTCCTCCGGCTCCTGCTCCCACATCGGCGTAAACTGCTCGGCGAGGCGCTCCGCCTCGTCGGCTGTCACACTCGCTTTGTCGCCTTGCGCAGCGCCGGTTCCGGGCCGCTGATCCGGACTGTCGACCATGGGAACTCCGTAATCTTGAAGCGGAATCAGGCTAGCACCCGCTACAGCATCAGTGCAATGAGGCGGGGCGAGAGCCGGAAACTGGTCGCGCCCGCCGCCGGGTGCTTGATTTGGCTGGATTACGCCAGAATGTCGATTAGACGGGCCAGTTCCAGGGTGGATTCGCCGAGCCGGTGGGCGGCGCGCGCCGCGGTGATGTTCATCGCGGCCACGCTGGGCGGCTGCCGTGGCCCCGGCCAGGCGCTTGGCGCGGCTCCATCATCCAGCGCCAGTGCGGGGCCTGCCGTGCTGCCCGATCGGGCCGAGGTTGTTGCGCAGGCCGACTCCCTCTCGCTCGCCGGTGCCCACCGAGGGGGAGACAGCGGCGGGCGCCTGCTGATGGACGCAGCCCGCCTGCGCCGTCGCCTGTGGCGTCTTGAACGCCGTCCTGCCGACGGACTGGAAGCGGTAGAGCTCCTCCGGAATGCGGGGCGCTCCGCCTGGAGCGGAGCTTGCGACGCACGGGTCGACCGTGCCGTGCTGGAGGGCGAGCTGCACAGCGATCCTGAAGACACCTACCGTGCCGTCTATCTGGTGCGTGCAGGGACGCGCGAGGCGGCCTGCGAGAAGCACGCCGATCTTGTGCTCGGCACCCTCGCTGCCTTCAAGCCGCTGCCCAATGTGCTGGCGGCGCTCGATCAGCAGGCGGCGAAGGAACGGGGCGGCTCGCCGCCGGCATCGTCGAGCGCCGCGAAGGACAGCGACGACGGGCCTGTGGTGGTGCCGACCCTGTCCTCGTCCGCGACCCTGAAACCGGCGCGGATCACGCGTATCGAACGCTACGGTGCCAAGGATGCCGCTCGTATCGTCGTGTTCGTGACCCGCCCGACGACCTTTGCGGTCGGCTCGATTCCGCGGCAGGCTGCCGATCGCGGACCGCGCCTCTTCATCGACATCCACAACGCCCGCTATCACGGCAAGCGTGAGCTCCAGGTTGGCGGCCTGGTCGAGCGGGTGCGTCTGGGGCAGCACAAGAAGGACACGCGCGTGGTGCTCGATCTGGGAGCCACGGTGTACCGGAAGGTGTTCTATCTGCCTGAACCCTTCCGCCTGATCGTGGATGTGTCGCGTGAACCGCCGGCCGCCGTGGGCCAGGAAACCGGGCCCCGCAGCGTCCACCGGGTGGTGCTCGACCCCGGGCACGGGGGGCACGACCCCGGCGCTATCGGTCCGAGCGGGCTGCGCGAAAAGGACGTGACGCTCGACATCGCGCATCGTGCGGCGCCGCTCATCGCGCGTGAGCTCGGCATTTCCACGCTGCTCACGCGCGACTCCGACGACTATGTGCCGCTGGACGAGCGAACCGCGCGCGCCAACGCGTTCCAGGCGGACCTGTTCGTATCGATCCACTGCAATGCCAGCCAGAATCACGACAGCCACGGCGTGATGACGTTCGTGCTCGACGAATCGCGTGACGTAGTGGCGTCCCACATCGCGGCCCGCGAGAACTCCGCTTCCCCGGCGGCCGCGGCGGAGCTCGCCAACGTGATGAGCCACGTCCTCGACGCGCGCAGCATTGCCCGCTCCGTGCGGTTTGCGGAGCTTCTGCAGCGCTCCGCGATGGCGTCGCTCTCGCCGGGCTACGGCGCCGTCGATGACGATGGCGTCAAGCGTGCGGGTTTCTACGTACTCGCCGGGGCGCGCATGCCGGCCGTGTTGTTCGAGACGACGTTCATCTCGAACCCCACGGGCGAAGCGCGCCTGAACACGGCTGACTACAGGCAGAAGATCGCCGACTCCATCGTCAACGCGATCCGCGCCTATCGCGAAGGGCGCTAGCGCCGGGGCCGCTTCACACGGCGCGGCGAGGCAAGAAGCGGCCGTCCTCGAACACGAAACGCGTGGGCTGGGTCCCGTCGGGAGCGGGAGCGGGCTCCGGATAGAGTGGATCGCCAGGTAGCGCCAGCACCGCCTGGTCGCCGTCCATCGCAAAGAACGGGCAAACCGGTTCGAGCCGCTGCGCCCGCGCTATCGCGACAGCGGACTCGATGTCCGTTGCGGGAAGCAGGACCTCCAGCGTGCGCACCGTGGGCGGTGCCAGGAAGATCTCGCCGCGCTCCCAGCGTGCGAGGACATCATCCGGCGACGCCCAGAAACTGTCTGTCGTCTCGTGACGGTCGTGGGCGCCGTGTTGGCGGCCCGGGAGCGGCAGGATGTAGAAGCGGGTGTCGTAGCGGCGCGACTCGGCGGCGGGCGTGATCCAGCGTGCGAGCGCTTCCAGGCGGCTGGTGTCGGCTTTGAGGCCGCGCTCCCGGAGCAGCTCTGCGAAGGCGTGCGCCTCGCTTCCTGACGCGGCTCTGGTCGCGAGCTCGCTCCTGAGCTCGATGGCCTGTTCGCCGTCGAGCTCACCTCCCTCCACGGGAAGGATCGCCGCCTCTTCGAGAAGCTCGCGCAACGCCGCCACGGCGAAGGAGCGCGCTGTCTCCTCGTCGTCCGCGAAGGATCGCGCACGCGGTCCGAGATCCGTGGACAGCTCCTGCCAGTGCTCGCTGCGATCCCGCACGTCGACCTTTCCGCCTGGAAAGACGACGGCGCCGCCGAGGAAGCCGGAGCGCGCGTGACGCTTCACGCAGAAGACTTCCAGGCTGCCG
Source organism: uncultured delta proteobacterium (assembly GCA_963826085.1). Lineage (GTDB taxonomy): Bacteria > Myxococcota_A > Polyangia > Polyangiales > Polyangiaceae > CAWDXG01. The sequence continues at coordinate 169,237 of CAWGVN010000002.1, forward strand.
GCCGCCTCGCGGACCACCGCGACCGTCGCGGCGTCCTTCGGCGTCACCGGCTCTCGTTCGGGGTCGAAATCCAGCATGAGGCCCATCGTAGGACAGTCCAGCCCCGCGGGTCCCGTCAGGCCTGAAAATGAAGCTCTGGAGCGCTCCGCTATTCCGCGCTCGCCCCCAGGGCCGGTCAATGGTAGGCAGGCCGGCCGCCGCGGAGCGGCGGAGGGGTCGGCAGGGCTTGCCGGCGCACATTGACGAGCCAGAAAACGCTTCCTATGTTTCGGGGCTCCCGCCACGAGAAGGCGGGGCTGTCTGCGAGCCAACCATGACCAAGGTACAGCTGAAGAAGTTCCGGGAGCTACTCGAGTCCAAGCGCATGGAGATCATCAGACGCGCGCAACAGACGCTCGACGAGGACATGGCGCTCGACTCGAACGACCTGCCGGACGAGATGGATCTCGCTTCGAGCGAGTACCTGCAATCGTTCACGTTCCGCCTGCGTGGTCGCGAGAAGGTCTTCCTGGACAAGATCCAGAAGGCGATCGACAAGATCGACCAGGGGACCTTCGGCGTGTGCGACGACTGCGGCGAGAAGATCTCGGTCAAGCGTCTCGAGGCCCGGCCCGAGACGACGCTCTGCATCCGCTGCAAAGAGGATCAGGAGCGCGTCGAGAAGGACTTCGGTTAGCCTGCTCGCACCCTACCCGCCGGGGCGGGACGACGAGTCGAGTCCGTCCGGGACCAAAGCGACTCCGCGTCGTGCAGCGTGGGGATTTTCACAAGAAGATCGGAAGGGCGGAAGGAGCTCTTCACGGATCTGGCGAACAGCTTTGCCTCTTGGGGGTCGAGGGGTGGTGCTCGTCGTGCGGCTGATCCAGCGGGTGCAGGTCGGTGCACGACTGTAGGTCTCTGGATTAGTCGCGCTGGGCCCGACAACCCTCGACCCCAGAAGCCTTCCGACCTTCCGATCTTCCTGTGAAAATCAAGAAAGGCCTGCCCCGTCGGATTGGCGTGCGCTGTCCCGGATCGGGGCCGGCGATCTAACGCCGCGCCGAGCGTTTTCGCGCTTCCTTCGGCGGGGAGGGACGCGCGGCCAGGGTGGCGGACAGGTACTGACCGGTGTGGCTGTCGCCGACTTCGCTCACCGTCTCTGGGCTGCCCTGTGCGATGACGCGGCCGCCGCCTTCGCCGCCTTCGGGTCCCATGTCGATCACCCAGTCGGCGCAGGCGATGAGGTCGAGGTTGTGCTCGATCACGAGGATCGAGTTGCCCGCGTCGCGCAAGCCGAAGAGCGCGTGCGTCAAGAGCTCGATGTCCTGGAAATGAAGCCCGGTGGTGGGCTCGTCCAGCACGTACAGCGTGCTTCCCGTGGCCTTTCGGGCGAGCTCGCTGGCGAGCTTGACGCGCTGGGCTTCGCCTCCGGAGAGCGTGGTCGCAGCCTGACCGAGCTGGATATAGCCCAGGCCGACCTGCCGCAACGCCGTCAGCCGCTGGCGGATGCGCGGGATCGACTCGAACAGCTCGTATGCCTCGTCAACCGTGAGATCGAGCGCGTCGGCGATGCTGAGCCCGCGGTAGCGGACCTCCAGCGTCTCGCGGTTGTAGCGGCGGCCGTTGCACGCATCGCAGATCACGTACACGTCCGGCAGGAAGTGCATCTCGATGCGCAGCACGCCGTCGCCCTGGCAGGCCTCGCAGCGCCCGCCCTTGACGTTGAACGAGAAGCGACCGGGCTTGTAGCCGCGCGCGCGCGCATCGGGCAGACCGGAATACAGCTCGCGCAGGTGCGTGAAGATGCCGGTGTAGGTTGCCGGGTTGGAGCGTGGGGTACGCCCGATCGGCGCCTGGTCGATGCTGATCACCTTGTCGATGTGCTTCAGCCCTTCGATCTTCTCGCACGGGCCCACCCAGCCGGTGGCGCCGTAGAGCTCCGCACGCGCAGCGCTGAGTAGCGTGTCGACGATCAGGCTGCTCTTGCCCGAGCCGCTGACGCCGGTGACGGCCGTGATCAGCCCGAGCGGGATCTCGACGGTCACCTCCTTGAGGTTGTGTGCGCGCGCGCCCACCACCTTGAGCTTGTGACGCCCCGGCTTCTTCCGGGAGCCGGGGATCGGCAGGTGTTTCTCGCCGGACAGGTAGGGTCCTGTGACAGAGTGCTCGTTTTCGATGATCTGCTGCGGCGTGCCTTCCGCGATGATGTTGCCACCGAGCGCGCCCGCGCCGGGGCCCATGTCGACCACGTGGTCGGCCGCCATGATCGCGTCGCGATCGTGCTCGACGACCAGCACGCTGTTGCCCTTGTCGACCAGCTTTCTGAGCGCCTCGAGCAGACGCGCGTTGTCGCGGGCGTGCAGCCCCACGCTTGGTTCGTCGAGCACGTACAGCACCCCGACCAGCGAAGCGCCGATCTGTGTGGCCAGGCGGATGCGCTGCCCCTCGCCGCCGGAGAGCGTCTGCGCGGAGCGATCGAGCGCGAGATAGTCGAGGCCGACGTCGATGAGGAAGCCAAGCCGTTCGGTGACCGCGCGGATCAGGGGCTTTGCAATGGTCTGGTCCCGCGTGGCCAGCGCTTCGCTTTCGGCGAGCTCGAGCAGTGCGCGTTGCAGCTTCCTGAGCGGCAGCGCGGACAGCTCGGCGATGTCGTGGCCGCCGAGCTTGACCGCCAGCGCTTCCGGTCTGAGTCGCCGGCCTCCGCAGGCTTCACATGTCTGGCTCACCGCGAACCGACCTAGATCCTCGGGTCCGATCGAGCCTTCTTCCGTGTCGGGCTCGTCCGACTCCTCGCGCTCGCCGGTTTCGAGCATGCGTTCGAGCCGGGTGACGATGCCGAGGTATTCGCCGCGCTTCTTGCGGCGGGACGTCCGCGCGGGGCCGTAGAGGATGGCGTTCTGCTGTTCCTCGGGGAGATCCTGCCAGGGCTTGTCGGGGTCCACGCCGAGCGCCTGCACCACCTTGTTGACTTCCGTGGCCGTCGCGACGGATCCGCGCCTGCCGAACGCCGCTACCGCGCCTTCACGCAGCGTGCGCGTGGGATCGGGCACCACGCGGACCGGGTCGATGGCCGAGCGGACCCCGAGCCCGTCGCAGGCGGGGCAGGCGCCGTGCGGGCTGTTGAAGGAGAAAAGCCGGGGCTCAAGCGGCGGCAGGGTGATGCCGTACTCCCAGCTGACGAGTCGTTCGCTCATGACCACCGGCTCGCTGCCGTCCACCGCATCGATCAGCACGGTACCGTCGCCGAGCCCGAGCGCGAGCTCGATGGAGTCCGTGATGCGTCCCTTGGCGCTGTCGCGCACCACGATGCGGTCCACCACCACGTCCAGGTCATGGGCCCTGGAGCGGTCCAGGCTGATCTCGTCGCCGAGATCGAACTGCTCGCCGTCGACGCGCGCGCGGACGTAGCCGTCGCGTCGGAGCCGCTCCAGCTCGCCGCGCAGCTCGCCCTTCTTCTTGCGGACGATAGGCGCGAGGATGGCAGCGCGCGCGCCCTCGCCGCGCTCGAAGATGGCGTCGACGATTTCCTGCACCGTGTAGGCGTGCAGGACCTTGCCGGAGATCGGGCAGTGCGGGACGGCCACCCGCGCGTACAGCAGGCGCAGATAGTCGGCGATCTCGGTGACGGTGCCGACCGTGGAGCGCGGGCTCTTGCCAAGCGCGCGTTGCTCGATCGCAATCGCAGGGCTGAGCCCCTCGATGCTCTCGACCCGCGGCTTGGGAAGCTGGTCGAGGAACTGGCGGGCGTAGGCGCTCAGCGACTCCACGTAGCGGCGCTGGCCCTCGGCGTAGATCGTGTCGAATGCGAGCGATGATTTGCCGGACCCGCTTGGACCCGTGATGACTACGAGTCGATTGCGCGGAAGGTCGCAGCTGACGTTCCTGAGGTTGTGCTGCGCCGCTCCCCGTACGACGAGGCGCTCCATGGGAGCGGGCATCTTGGCACAGTCGGCGAATCCAGTCGTCCACCGGCTGGGCACGGGTCCTGGGCCGGCCCGGTGCGTTCTAACTTGGCCGCCGCCTCCGGAACGCGCATAACCCAGGGGTGCGCCGGCTGGAGCCCGAGGCGAGCCCGCGGCCGGGCCCCTCTCTGGCCGCACGGCGGCGGGGGGCAGGCCCGGGGCGGCGGAAAACTGGAATCCTGGGGTGGTTCCTGGGCGGAATACTGCTCGGGCTCCTGGCCGCACTGGTCGCCGAGCCCGGCCCGGCAGCGGAACCGGTCGCGCGGAAGACGACGCCGACCACGCCCAGCGGGGCCGCCTCGGCCGGGCCGGCGCAGCCACAGCGGGCGTCCATGCCCGTCTCGGCGGTCAGCGCGGTGCGGCCCGGGCCAGCACCGGTGGACAGTTCGCCCCCGGCGTCGCCGGCTGCAACGCAGGCTTCCTGGTCCCACCCCGACCCCGACAGCGCCAGCGCCTGCCCCGCAGGGATGCTGCTGGTGGACGGCGATTGGTGCCCCTATCTGACCGAGCGCTGCGTCGACTGGATCGAGCAGAAGCGCGACCGTTGCCGGCGCTACGCCAAGCCCACGGTCTGCCACGGTCGTCGCATCCACAAGCGCTTCTGCATCGATCGATACGAGTACCCGAACGAAAAAGGCGTGCTGCCCGCCGTCATGCTGACCTGGCTCGACGCCCGGGACGCCTGCAAGGCGGAAGGCAAGCGGCTGTGCACGGGCACCGAGTGGACATTCGCGTGCGAAGGGACTGAAGACCTGCCCTATCCCTACGGTTACGTGCGCGATCCGGAGGTCTGCAATATCGATCGACCCACCGTCGAGCCCGATTTCCAGGCCTTCATGCACAACCAGACCGTTGCCGACGAGGTATTCCGGCTCGATCAGCGGGTTCCGAGCGGCTCGATGGCGCGCTGTGTGAGCCCTTTCGGCGTACACGACATGACCGGCAACGTCGACGAGTGGGTGGTCAACGAGAAGGGCGAGCCCTATCGCTCGGGGCTGAAAGGCGGATATTTCGGGAAGATCCGCGCCCAGTGCCGCCCGATGACCAAGGATCACAACGAGTGGTTCCGTTTCTACCAGGTCGGCTTCCGCTGCTGCAAAGCCGCCCAGGCCGCGGACAGCGGGACCGCCGGCGATGACGCGGGGGCTGCCAGGCCGGTGTTGCCCTGACAGGCCGGTTCGACTAGGTTTCCCCGCGTGGAGTCAGCGTTCGCCAGCACTGGGGTGGGCAGTTTCCCCCGACGCGGCGATGGCTGTGCTCCACTGCGCTGGCGGCGCCGCGCCGACCTTGCTCAAGGCCTCCTTGTGCAACGAAGCTCGTCTGCCAGGGCCCATAGCTCAATCGGTCAGAGCCCCCGGCTCATAACCGGGTTGTTCCTGGTTCGAACCCAGGTGGGCCCACTGGCGCCAAGCCCCCGACACGCCGCGCCTGCCCCACACCCACTTCCCCGATCGGGTGTCCGGGCAAATTGGATAGCGCTATCCGCGGCAAGGAGCCAAACCCCGCAGTGAACATCCAACCCCAGATAGAAGCCCTCGAAGCCCTCGCCGCAGTCGATGCGGACCTCAAGGAGCTCAATGAAGAGCTCGACCGCGAGCGCGAAGCTCTGGCCGGGCAGAGGAGCCACCTGGACGAGCTGGAAGCCGCCTTGTCACGAGCCCAACAGAGCATCGACGACATGGAGCGGATGCGCAACGAGCTCATGCAGGAAGTCCGCCAGATGAGCGTGCAGGTGGAGAAGTCGCGGGAGAAGCTCTCGCGTTGCCGCACGGAGCGTGAAGCGAACGCCGCGCAGCGGGAAGTCGAGGAGCTGCGCAAGCTCTACCGCGATCGCGAGATCGAGATCGAGAAGCTGGTCGGGCTGATCGACGAGGCGCGCGGCGAGGTCGACAAGACCCAGGCCGAGCACGACGAGCTGGCCAAGGAGCTTGGGGCGAGCGAGAGCTCGGTGGAGAGCCATCTGGGCGACGTCGAGCAGCGCGCGAAGTCGAAACAGGACGAGCGCAAGCAGCATGTCGCCAAGGTCAAGCCGCAGCTCTATCGCCGCTACGAGATGGTCCGCAAACGCCGCGGGACGGCAATCGCGTTCGCGCTGGACGGGACCTGCAGCGAGTGTCACATGCTGCTGCCGCCGATGCTCTTCCAGCAGCTCAGGCGCGGAGAGGATTTCGGGCAGTGTCCGAGCTGCAACCGCATCCTCTACTTCCGCAGCGAGCCTCCGGGTCCGGAGAGCGCGGAGAGCAGCCAGGCCGACAGCCAGTCGAGTGGGCCTTGAGGGGGTGGGAGAGCAGCGCCTGCCGTGCTCGCTCTCCCCTTGGGGGGAATCGTAGATGAAAGCCTGCCCGGTCTGCGGTCGTCTCTACCCCGACGACGCGGGGTTCTGTCCGGAGGACGGGCAACAGCTGTCCAGCGCCACACAGGTTCCGGTCCAGAGCGACGACCAGGACGCGCGCATCGGTCAGCTCATGTGCAACCGCTATCAGGTACGGCGCGTGGTTGCCGACGGCGGCATGGGACGCGTCTACGAGGCGCTGGACATGATGGAGCGCCGCAACGTGGCGCTCAAGATCCTGCACCCCGACGTGGCGACTGATCAGGTGGCACTCGAGCGTTTCAAGCGCGAGTTCGAGGTCAGCAAGCAGCTGCCGCACCAGCACATCGTGGACGTGCTCGATTTCCAGCCGACCCACGACGGCAGCTATGCGCTGGTGATGGAGTTCCTGTACGGCGAGGAGCTTCGTGCCACGCTCAAGCGCGAAGGCGTGTTGCCGCCCGAGCGCGTGGTCCGGATGCTGAGCCAGGTGGCGATCGGCCTCGACGGTGCCCACTCGCGCAAGTTGGTGCACCGCGATCTGAAGCCGGACAACATCTTCCTGTGCCAGACGCGAGAAGGCGACATCGTGAAGCTCCTCGACTTTGGCTCGGTGAAGGACAAGGCCGAGACGGCGAAGAAGCTCACGGTGATGGGGACGACGATCGGGTCGCCGTTCTACATGGCTCCCGAGCAGGCGCAGGGGCTCGAGACGCTCGACCATCGCGCGGACGTTCTGGGCGATGGCCGCCATCGTCTATGAATGCGTCACTGGTCAAGTGCCGTTCAAGGGCAACAACGGTCCCAGCATCCTGCTCGAGATCCTCACCAAGGAACCGATGCCGCCAAGTCAGGCAGGTGCGGGCCAGAAGTACCCGGTGCCCCCCACGCTCGATCACGTGATGGCGCACGCACTCAAGAAGGCCGCGGCAACGCGCATCGGTTCGCTCGGGGCACTTGCAGATGCGATGGGCGGTGCCTATGGGCTCCAGGGCACGCATCTGGAGTGGGCCGCGACGACGCAGCAGGATCTCGGCGCCGCCATCCAGGCGCGTCTGCCCGAGATGATGGCCGCCAGGCCGACCGCGCCGACCGACGGCGTTGCGGACTCTTTCTTCGGCGAGTCGGCCGCGCTCGACACGCTGGGGGATCCCTTTGGCACGCCCGGGCCCGCACCGGCCATGGCGCAGGCAGCCTACCCGCAGCCGTACCCGAACCCGACGAACGACGCCCCCGCCGGTTTGCCGAAACCCGGGCTCGGCTGGCTGATCTTCGCGCTGGTCGGCGGAGCCGCATTGTTGCTCGGAATCGTCATCGTTCTCGTGGTTACGCACTGACGCCGTCGCTGGTGGCGTGCCGCGGCGTGTGGTATCCGTCGCCGACATGGAAGCTGCGCGTTCAATGCTGCGTCGGGCACCGTACGTGGCGGTGGTCGCTCTCGTCGTCTCCGGTTGCAGGAAGAAGAGCGCGAACGTCTCGGCCGAGCCCGCATCGTCCGCCCGGGCAACTGCAAGCGCCGCAGCGCCTCCCTCCGACAAGCCTGCCAGCGAGTTCAAGGACGCGCACTTCCAGGTGAAGATCGAGCCGAAGGGCAGCTACAAGTCCGGACAGAGCGGGCAGGCGCAGATCGTGCTCGACTGCAATGCTCCGTACCACTGCAACGACAAGTACCCGTACAAGTTCAAGCTGGAGGATTCGCCCGGCGTGAAGTACCCGGGCAAGATCGTCGAGCGGGACGCCGTCCAGTTGGAGAAGCACCAGGCCACGATGACCGTCGGATTCACGCCGGAGTCCGCCGGCAAGAAGACCATCGCGGGGAAGTTCCTGTTCTCGCTCTGCGCGGCGGACAAGTGCCTCGTGGAGCGGCGGGACCTCGCGCTCAACGTCAACGTCGACTAGCCGGTTCCCGGGGGTTTCCGCTGGCCGGAGCGCCGTGCCGGATGCCCCTTACGTGATAGGCTTCCGCCATGGGTTCCCAGAGGGTTCTGGAAGAGCTGCGTGCGGTCGCGGAACAGGTGCAGCGAGAATTCGAGGACGAGCGACGCCTGCTCTCGTTCTCGGAATACATGGAGCTGTTCGCGTCGGATCCGGTCCGCCACTCGCGAGACGCGGCCCGTTACATGCGCGACATGTTCGACCACTACGGCCGCTCGGAAGTGGAGCGGCCCTGGGGCACGATGGCGCGCTATCGGCTTTTCGATTTGCCGTTTCTCTCCCCGTCGGATGCGAAACGCGAAGCGCTGGTCGGGCAGGAAGCGGTGCAGGGCGAGCTGTACCGCGCGCTGTCCAATTTCGTCCGCGAGGGACGCCCGAACCGCGTCGTGCTCATGCACGGGCCGAACGGCTCGTCGAAGAGCACCGTTGCCTCATGCCTGATGCACGGCCTCGAGCACTATTCGTCGCTCGACGAAGGGGCGCTGTATCGCTTCCACTGGGTGTTTCCGAACCAGGGAAAGCTCCGCGGCTCGATCGGTTTCACGGGCGGGCGCCGGCCGGGCAGGAGCGACGACGGTAGCTACGCACACCTGCCCGACGACCAGATCGATGCACGACTGTTCATCGAGGTGCGCGACCATCCGCTGTTCTTGATCCCGGCCACAGAGCGCACCAGCCTGCTAGAGCGGCTGTACGCGGAGTCCGGCATCGACGAGCCGCCCCCAGGCTGGATCCTGCGCGGGAGCCTGTCGCACAAGAGCCGGCAGGTGTACGAGGCGCTGCTCGCGAGCTCCGACGGCTCGCTGACGGAAGTGCTGCGGCACGTACAGGTCGAGCGCTACTTCATCTCGCGGCGCTATCGAGTCGGCGCGGTCACGCTCGGTCCACAGCTCTCGGTCGATGCCGGGGAACGCCAGCTGACGGCCGATCGCTCGCTCGGTGCGCTGCCGTCGTCGCTGCAGTCGGTCACGCTGTTCGAGGCGTTCGGAGAGCTGGTCGACGCGGCCGGCGGGATGATCGAATTCTCCGATCTGCTCAAGCGCCCCCTCGACGCCTTCAAGTACCTGCAGATCACGGCGGAGACCGGGGAGGTGGCGCTGCGATCGCAGAACGTGCAGGTCAACTGCGTGATGCTGGCCAGCGGCAACGAAGTGCATCTCTCGGCATTCCACGAACACCCGGAGTTCGAGAGCTTCCGTGGTCGCCTGGAGCTCGTGCGTTCGCCCTACCTCTTGAGCTGGGTGGACGAGCAGCAGATCTACGACGCGCAGATCGCTCCGCAGGTCCGCCGTCACGTTGCTCCGCACGCCACCGAGATCGCCGCGATGTTCGCGGTGCTCACGCGCATGCGCCGGCCCAAGGAAGATCGCTACAACAAGCCGCTGCGTTCGATCGTCAGCGAGCTGACGGCATTCGAGAAGCTCGAGCTGTACGCCCGCGGTGTCGCGCCCCGGCGCCTGGACGACGAATCCGCCAAGCTACTCTGCGCGGCGGTCCAGCAGATCTACGAGGAGAGCGAGTCCTACCCGATCTACGAAGGCAGCATGGGCGCCAGTCCGCGCGAGATGCGGACGGTGCTGCTCGATGCGGCGCAGAATCCGCACTACGCCTGCCTGTCGCCGTTCGCGGTGCTGGAGGAGCTCGACAAGCTGTGCGAGCGAACGGGCGATTACGCCTGGCTCTCGGAAGAGCGACTGCCCGGCGGCTATCACGATCACTCGCTGTTCCGCCAGATGCTGCAGGAGCGCCTGCTGGACGTGCTGGAGGACGAGTTCAGAGCTGCGAGCGGATTGGTGGACGAGACACGGTACAACGAGCTGTTCGGTCGCTACATCAACAACGTCAGTTACTGGGTGAAGGGAGAGAAGCTCCTCAACCCGCTCACAGGCCAGTACGAGGAGCCCAGCGAACAGCTGATGGAGGAGGTGGAGACGCTCCTGGGGCTGCCTGACAAGCCCGAGCAGCTCCGGCATTCCTTGATCAACCGCGTCGCCGCCTGGGCGATCGACCACCCGGGCGAGCCGATCGACAACACGCGCGTGTTCGCGCCCCAGCTCGAGCGCGTCCGCAACGCGGTGTTCGCGGATCGCCAGGTGGTGGTGGCGCGCTTGTGCCGCGATGTCGTGGTGTTGCTCCGGGAGGAGGGAACCGGCCTCGACGACCAGCAACGCCAGGCCGCCCGCGAAGTGATTGCCGAGCTGGGGCGTCGCTTCGGCTACGAGGAAGCGTCGGTGACCGACGCTTCCCTGGCGCTTCTCCGCGAGCGTTTCGCCGAACTACTCGGCTGAGCCGCCAGGCTCCGTGGCTTTCCATGGGAGGGCAACGCGAAGACTCCGGGCCGCACGCCACGCCTGCACCCGCGCCTGCCGCGGCGGCGCGCACGCTCGGCTTCTGGTCGCTTCTGGCGCTGGGCGTGAACGGCATCGTCGGCGTCGGCATCTTCTTCGTGCCGTCAGAGGTCGCGGCGCACGTGCCGGGCATGGGCGGGGTCGGCGTGTACGCGCTCACGGCCGCGGCGCTGGCGCCCATCGCGTGGGCGTACGCGACGCTGGGCGGCCACTTCGACGAGGACGGCGGACCGTACGTGTGGGCGCGCGCCGCGTTCGGACCGCGCTTCGGCTTCTTCGTGGGGTGGGTGGCGTACGTGTCGGCGCTGTTCAGCACGTCTGCGGTGATGGCCGGTCTTGCCGAGCACGCGGCTCCGTCGCTCGGGCTGTCGGGACCGCTCGCCCAGCACGGCTTTGTCGTCGTGTGCACGCTGCTGCTCGGATTGGTGGTCGCCAGCGGGCTCAAGCCGAGCGCGATCGCCTGGAATGCGGTGACCGTGCTCAAGCTCCTGCCGCTGCTGGCTCTGGCCGCGCTGGCCGTGGCTGCCGCGGCGCCGGTCGCCCGCGTCCCACACGCCCCCGATGGCGCGATGGGAGTGATGCGGGCCGCGCTGGTCGTCGTGTTCGCCATGCAGGGGTTCGAGATTGTGCCGGTGCCCGCGGGGAACGCCCGGGCGTCACGCCGCGCGATTCCGCTTGCCACGTTGGGCTCGCTGGCGGGTGCGACGCTGCTCTACCTGGTGCTGCAATGGGCTTGCGTGCGCGCACTGCCCGGGCTTTCGCACAGCGGCAGGCCGCTCGTCGACGCGGCGGCGGTGTACGGTGGTCGATCGGCGGAGTGGCTCGTCGCGGCAGGAACGAACATCTCTGCGTTGGGGATCGCGTTCGGCATGTTCGCCATGTCGCCGCGCTATCTGTCCACGCTGGGCCGCCCCGACGGGCTCGGACAGTGGATCGGCAAGGAGAGCGAGCGGCACGTGCCGGAGCGCGCGCTCTGGATCACGCTCGCCGTCGTGCTGGTGCTCGCGAACAGCAGCAGGCTCGGAGAGCTGTTCGTGCTCTCCAGTGTCTCGGTACTCGCGCAGTACGCCGTCAGCGTCGCGGCGCTCGGCGTGCTCGCGGTCAAGCGCAAGAACGGGCTACGGCTCCGCCACATGTGGCCCGCGCCGCTGGCGTTCGGCGCGATTTTCCTGCTCGGCCGGGCCGCGCACGCCGTCGAGCTCTTCGTGTTCGGCGGCGTGCTCGCGACCGGCGGCGTAGTCGTGCTGGCGCGGCGCCTCGTGGCGTGGCGCCGGCGCTGACGTCGGGCCGGACCCGCGTTCCATGGCCAGGCTCGAGCTCGAGCGACCTGTCGCCTCGTAGGGATTTTCACAGGAAGATCGGAAGGGCGGAAGGAACTCTTCACGGATCTGGCGACGGCTCGCTCTTCTGGGGGTCGAGTGTTGGGGCTCGCCACGCGGCTCGTCCAGAGGCCTTTCGCCAGCGTGCGGGGCGCGTGCGTGTGGAGGGTGCAGGCCTCTGGATTGGCCGTGTTCCGCGAGTCAGAGCTCGACCCAAGAAATCTTCCGATCTTCCTGTGCCCAACCCGCATCGTGCCGAACGTCTGCGTGTCCGTGACGGCACCTGGCGATCTACGGTTTGCCGCGGTCGGCTGGGAGGGGCTTGGCGGTCTTGAGCCTACCGCCGACGGATGCGCTGTGCGGGCCCTTGATCACGCCGAGCTGCCACAGGACGAAGCTGTACAGATCGGCGTACTCTTCGGCCACCTTGCTGATCGGTTTGCCCGCGCCGTGCCCCGCCCGGGTCTCGGTGCGGAGCAGAACCGGCTCTCCTGAGCTGCTGGCGTATTGCAGCGCCGCGGCCATCTTGCGCGCGTGCATGGGAGCAACGCGAGTGTCGCTCGTGGCGGTGGTGAGCAGCACGGCCGGGTAGGGGGTGCCTTTCTCCACGTGGTGGTACGGCGAATAGGCGTAGAGCCACTTGAACGCCTTCTTTTCCTCGGGAGCGCCGTACTCGGGCACCCAGAGCTTCGCGATCAAGAAGCGGTCGTAGCGCAGCATGTCGGTCAAGGGCACGCTCGCAACGGCTGCCCGGAACATGCCCGGATGCTGGGTGACGCTGGCTGCCACCAACAGGCCGCCGTTCGAGGCGCCGTAGATCGCCAGGTGCTGTCGGTCGGTCACGCGGCGCGAGACGAGATCCTTGGCGACAGCGTAGAAATCGTCGAACACGTTCTGCTTGTGCTCGAGCTGCCCGGCGCGATGCCAGTCCTCGCCGAACTCCCCTCCGCCGCGCAGGTTGGCCTGGACGTACACGCCGCCGCGATCGAGCAGCACGTACGTCGTCCGCGAGAAACGCGGCTCCAGGCTCACGTTGAAGCCGCCGTAGCCGTAGAGCAGCGTCGGAGCATGTCCGCTGGACAGATCCACGTCTTTCCGGCTCACCACCAGGTACGGGACCTCGGTGCCGTCCTTGGAGCGTGCCTGGTGCCGCGTCACCACGAAGTCCTTCGGCTTGATGGGAGCGCGCACGCGCTGCCAGACCTGCGTCTTGCCGCTGTCGAGCGCGATACGGCGGATCACCGGTGGCGTCGCGAAGGATTCGAAGTTGTAGAACGCCTGCTTGCCGTCGTACACGCCGGTGAAGCCGTCGCTGCTGCCGAGCGTCGGCAGCGCAATTCTGCCGAGGCTTTTGCCCCGCGCGTCGAAGCGCTCCAGGCGCGAAACGGCCGCGTCGAGATATCCGACCAGGATCTGCCCGCCGATGACGTCGAAGGTGGCGAGCACGTCGTGCGGGTGCTCGGGCAGCACCGCCTGCCAGTTCTTCCGTTCTGGATGGCGTGGATCGACTTCGTAGAGCGCGTAGCGCGGAGCCCCCTCGTTGGTGCGGATGTAGAGCTTGTCGTCCAGCACCAGCGGGTCGTACACGTGCGGTTTGTTCTGGGTAATTTCCTTGAACGCCAGCTTCCGCGCACGCGTGTCTGCGATGAACAGCTCGCTCTTGCTCCAACCCTCCGCGGCGCGCACCACCAGCCAGCGACCATCCGGCGAGATCGCGGAGCTCGGGAACTCGGTCATGTCGCGACCCTGGCCGAACACCAGCGGATCCTGATCCGGATCGCGGCCGAGCTCGTGCTCGTAGATCCTGCGGTGGTACTTCTCCTCGCCGGCCGGTACCGAGCCCTTGGCGGGAAACCGCGAGTAGAAGAAGCGCCGGTTGTCGGGCATCCAGGACACCGAGCCGTAGCGAGTCCGCGTGATCACGTCCGGCAGGTCCTTGCCCGTGTCGACGTTCCTGACGTGGAGCACACTGTTCTCGCTGCCGTTCTCGCTGATGCCGTACGCGAGCAGCGACCCGTCGCGGGACGGGTAGTACCAGTCCACAGACACCGTGCCCTGCGCGCTCAGTCGATTCGGGTCGACCAGCGCGCGGTCCTTGCCGTCGATGCCGTCGCGCACGTACAGCACGGGCTGGTTCTGCCGCCCGGCGCGCCGCGTGTAGAACAGGCGGAGTTTGCCGTTTTTCCTGCGCTTCACGCTCGGCATCGAGATCTGCTCGATGGCGAGCAGCTTCTCGAGCTCCTTCTGGATCAGGGCGCGCGCCGGGATCTTCGACAAGGTGCGTCGGGTGAGGCGATTTTCCGCGTGGACCCATTTCTCGACGGCGGGGCTCTTGTCGTCTTCCAGCCAGCGGTAGGGGTCAGCGACGTTGACGCCAAAGAGCCGGTCCACGACCTTGTCGCGCCGGGTGGGGACGGGCAGACGGCTCACGGAGGTCTCCTCCACGGTGATCGGCGCCGCGCTCGCCGCCGCGCCGGGCTGGGGCGGATGTTCGGGCGGCAGCGCGTGCGAGCTACAACCCATCGAGGCAGAAAGCAGCAAAGCAACGGCCAGGCGGCTGGAGCGGAAAGGCATGCCCCGGGAGCCTAGCCCCGGCCCACTGGTTTTGCAGCCTCGGAGCGGCGCTCGCGGGTTCACGGCCGCCGCGCGAAGGGACATGATGCGGCTCTGGTGAAGCGCGCTGTCGCGGGATCTGGCTTGCTCTTGTTGGTGGCGGCGTGCGCCGGCGGACGCAAGCCGGCCGAGGGCGCTCCGGCACCGGTCGCGCGTGTCGTGTCACACTCGACGCCGTCCGGACAGCCGCCGGCCGACAGCCCGGTCGCTCCACCCGCGAAGTCCGCGACGCCCACGGCGTTGCCAGCCGCAGCGCCCGGGTTTCTGAAGGGAGAAACACACGTCCACACAGCGCGGTCCTACGACGCGCACACGCCGCCGGTCGACGTGCTCGCGTTCTATGCCGCACGCGGATACGACTTCGTCGCGCTCACGGACCACAACCGCGTCACGGTGGTGAAGCCGCCCGACGGGCTGCTCCTGATCCCAGGCGTGGAGTTCACGCAAAACTCGAAGGACTGTACCCCGCCGCCGCCGTCCGGCTACCGCTGTCTGTTCCACACCACCGGTCTGTTCGTCGATCCCTCGCGTGATCGCTTCCACGGTGGGCTCATCCACATGCCTTTCCAACGCGGGCGCATGGACGCGTACCGTTGGGAAGTCCGTCACGCCCGTGAGCTCGGCGGGGTGGCGGTGCTCGACCATCCGCTGTTCCACTTCGCCGCGAATGCCTCGATGATCGCCCAGCTCGCGCACGAGGGGCTCAAGCTGGTCGAGCTGTTCAACGCGAGCCTGGACGGGCAGTTCCCGGGTGGGCAGCGCGCGGCCGAGGACCGCGCCGAGCGGCTCTGGAACGACGTTCTCGACCGGGGGATCCTCATCTACGGCATGGCGACCGACGATGCGCACCACTTCGCGGATGCCGCCGATCGGCGCCGCCACGGTCGCTACGCCTACGTCGGCGACCGCGCCTGGATCATGGTGCGGGCCGAGAAGCGCCCGGCCGCCATCCGGAGCGCGCTGCTCGCCGGGCACTTCTACGATTCGACCGGCGTGACGCTCCGTTCGCTCGAGCGGAGCGCGCAGGGCTTCCATCTGGTGGTCGAGCCCCAGCCGGGCGAGAAGTACGCGATCCGCTTCGTGGGGCGCCGCGGCAAGTTGCTGTCCCGCGTCGAAGGCCCCGAGGCGAGCTACCGGATCCGCGGCGACGAGGGCTGGGTCCGGGCCGTCGTGGACGCCAGCTCGGGGCACCGGGCCTGGATCCAGCCGGTGATGGTGGCGGGTCCTGCGGGCTAGGTCGGCGATCGGACTGCCGTTTTCTGGGCCGACTGGGCCGCTTTTGGCATGCAAGGAGGCATGGCGACGAGAGTTGACGCCGCGAGGGCAGGCGTGCGGGCCGGGCGCATCGGCGCACTGGCCTTTCTGCTGGCCGCGTGCCTGCCTGCCTGCAGCCGGAAGAACCTGGACTTCTTCAAGGAAAAGCCCCCAGCAGCCTCGAAGATCAAACCCGAGAACGGCGGGATCGGCGTGCAGGCCGACCAGTGGGCGGACGTGCCGGTGCCCCCGGCGGACGGACCCAAGCTCTACCCGATCGCGATGGTCACGCCGATCTACCCGAAGCCCGACAAGAAGAGCGACGCGATCGGCTATCTGCGCGTCGGAGCGAACGTGGCGCGGTCGCGGAAGCCCGTCAGCACCCGCGACTGCCCGGACGGGTGGTACGCGATCCGTCCCGTGGGGTTCGTCTGTGTGGGGCCGGATGCCACGATCAAGGTCGACAATCCCATCGTCAGGGCGATCCACGTCGAGCCGGATCGCGCCAATCCGATGCCGTACAAGTACGCCTTCCTCAGGGCGATTGCGCCGAACTACCTGCGCATCCCCACCAAGGCGGAGCAGTTCCAGTACGAGATGCGCCTCGCGCGTCACCTCCGCAGCTACAACCACCTGCACGAGCGCTGGGACCAGCTCAACGTCGGCGCCAACGATGTGCCGCTCGGCAAGAGCGGAGCGGCGATCGGCGGTATCCCCGATCACGCCAAGCCCATGGACATCAGCGTCCGCTACGGCGGCAACGACGACGACTCCGTTCCGTGGTGGCTGCAGGGCGAGCGCCGCATCCCGAACCTGTCGTCCTTCCGCGCGCCGGCGTACGCCATCATCGCGGGCCGCATCAAGCGGCATGCCGGCGTGGCGCTCATCGGGACTTTCGTCGCGGGAAAGGAAGCGCAGAACCGCCGCTTCGCGATCAGCGCGGATGCGCGTCTCCTGCCCGCCGACAAGCTGAAAGCCACGTCCGGTTCGCCCTTCCACGGCGAGGAAATCCGCGACGTCGGTCTGCCGGTGGCTTTCGCGAGGCACGCCAGCAGCCACTTCTGGAAGCTCGACGGGGATGACCTCGTGCGGGGCGACCTGCTGAAGTTCCGCCAGTTCGTCGCTCTGAACGGCGTGGTGAAGTTCATCCGCGGCATCCGCATGGTCCAGGCCAGGAACGGCCTCTGGCTGAGGAGCAAGGACCTGAAGGTCGCCGCCAAGCCGAGCAAGCTGCCGAGCTGGGCCAAGCGCGGCGAGAAGTGGATCGACATCTCGATCGTGAGCCAGACGATGGTGCTGTGGGAAGGCGACAAGCCTGTCTACGTCACACTGGTCTCGACCGGGCGTGGCGGGCTGGGTGAGCCCGGCAAGACGCTGAGCACGCCCCGCGGCATCTTCCGCATCTACCAGAAGCACGTGACGACCACGATGGACTCGGACGTGGCGGATCACGAGTTCGAGCTTCGCGACGTGCCGTGGGTCGAGTACTTCAAAGGCGGATACGCGATCCACGCAGCCTACTGGCACGACGGCTTCGGTCGCGTGCGCTCCCACGGCTGCGTGAACGTCGCGCCGATCGACGCCCGCTACACGTTCATGTGGACGACGCCGTCCGTGCCGAAGCACTGGCAGGCCGCCTACGCCAGCGACGCAACGGAGCAGGGCACGATCGTCGACATCCACCCGTAGTCGCGACCGAACCGGCTCACGGATTGCCGGGGTGGGTGACCTCGACGGTCACGTCGACCTTTTCCGGAGCGCCGTCGGCCAGCCGGGCGTCGTCCGGAAGGATCAGTCCGCGGCTGAAGCTGGTGGTGCCGTCGATGGTCGAGAGATCGATCGGCTCGGTGACGAGATGCGTGACGCGTCCCCGGTCGGAGTACTTGAGCAGCACCTTCACCTGGGCAGGATCGACCCTTACCCGTCTGAGCGAGATGCCGCGCGGCAGGCGCCCGATGGTCCTCGGCTCGACACGCAGCGAGGCGGCAACCATTCGATGGGCGACCACCGTCACGTTGGTCGGCTCGATGCGGTGCACGCCCAGGTCGGCGGGGTGCGTCAGGTCGCTCTCCGTGAGCGGGATGCGCTGCTCGCCCGAGTGGACGTTGCCCACGTCCAGCGTGATCGACAGCTTGGAGGGTCGCATCACGTCGAAGGCGCGGCTCGATCCGGACAGCGTCACCCGGGCGTCGAGCGGACTGGGCTCGTCGAGCAGCCAGCCGGGCGGCACGTTGCGATAGGCGATCGGCACCGCGAAGGTGCGCGCCACCGTTTCGCCCTGGTAGCCGAAGATGAGCACCCAGGCGGTGACGGCGACGACCACCGACAAGAGCTTGAGACCCAGCTTCCGGGTGAACACCCGCCGCCCGAGCGAGACCCGCCTTTCCGGCGCAATTTCGTCGAGAAACGCGGCCAGGCGCCTTCGGAGCTCCGCCGCGGATCCGACCACGTCGATCTTCGCCTCGCGGGCGACGCTGATCGTGCCGCGCTCCTCGCTGACCACCACGATGAAGGCGTCGGATACCTCGGCCATGCCTAGCGCCGCGGTATGCCGCGTGCCGAGCGGTGCATCCGCGTCGAGCGCGCTCGACAGCGGCAGATGCACGCCGAACTTGCGCACGAGCCCGGCGTCGATGATCACCGCGCCGTCGTGTCCCAGCGAGCCGGGATCGAAGATGCTGTAGAGGAGAGGCTCGCTGATCTGTCCGTCCAGCTCGAAGCCCCCACTCAGGTGTCGCTCGAGCGGTTCGCTTCCCCTGAACACGATGAGCGCGCCGATGCGTCGGGTGGCCATGCTCTGGACGGCTTCGACGATGGGATCGATGACGGCTCTGCTCGCGCCCTGCACCGTCTTCCAACGTCCCAGTCGCCCGCGGACCGCGATGTGTTCGAATGCGCGACGGATGTCCTCCTGGAAGATCACGACCAGCGCGACCGCTGCTACCGTCACGCCCGCCTGCAGCACGAACAACGTCAGATACATCTTCAGGATGCGCGCGACGAAGTACAGCCCGACCAGCAGCGCCAGCCCGGCCATGACGAACCGCGAGCGCGCCTTCTGGAACCACGTGATGAGCGTGTAGACGAAGACGGACACCACTGCCACGTCCAGCACGTCGGCGACGCGCAGGCTGGTCCAGAGCTCCTGGAAGAAGCGGAGGGTCGATTCCATCGCGGCCTGACTGAACGCGAATCTGCGACAGATCGCGCGGCGCGACCAGTGTCAGTGGATCACGAAGCTTCTCGCGACGGTCACCGGGCTGCCCGAGAATGGCGGGACCTTGGTGCCGCGGAATAGGCGCGCGACGCAGCCGCCGACGGCCGAGCCGGCGAAGTCACCGGAGACGATGGCGTTCGTCGCGCGACCGCTGGGCATGAAAGTCACGACCACGCGGCCCGTGCCCGCCGGCGTGTCGGCCTGTTTGCAGGATGCGGCGGAGCCGGCGGCGGCCGCGAGCGCACTCGCTGCGGCGCTCTTGTCGAACGGAGGCGCCGCGCTCGCGGCCGGTGCGGCGCTGGCGACCGGTGCGGTGCTCGCGCTCGCCTCGGGCTTGGCGCCCAGCTCGGGCTTCGTGCCTGTCGGGGCGCCCGTGTTGTGCTCGCTCGTCGGCGCCCGGGCCGTAGAGCCTGCGGAGGGCGCCGCTGCGCTGGTGCTCGGCGCCTCGGCGCTGGCTTCCGCCGACGCGCTCGCGGGCGCGGCGGCGGACGGCGCGGGAGCGGCGCTCAGCGACGCGGCCGGTGCCGCCGCCGACGCAGTCGGTGCCGCGCCAGGCGCGAACCGCGCGAGCAGCGCGCTCCACATCTGTGGTGGATAGCGGAAGTGGTAGCTGGCGAAGCCGCCACCGGCGAGGAGCAGCACGACGAGCAGGACCCAGATGGCGGCGCCCGAGCCGCCCTTGCTCTTCGACGGCTGCTCGACTTCCTGCGCCGGCATCGGCGGCGCTTGCGTTTCCGGCACGCTCGGCGGCGGCGGAGGGGCGTGCATCAGCGCATCGCTGAAGTCGGGTGCCGACAGGGCGGGCGCACGCACGGCGTTAGCGGTGGGCTCCGCCTGCATGCCGAACACGTCCTCGGATCGCGGCTCCGGTTCCCGGGGTGCGGGCGCCTCCTGGTTCATGAGCGCGTCCAGCGAGAACAGCACGGAGCTCTCGTTCCGGGCGCCGGCGGGCTTCCCGTCGATCAAAGAGGCGCTGGGCTGCGGGGGGCGGGGCGCCGGCGGCTCCGGCGCGGGCTCCGGCTGCGCTTTGGCTGGCGCGCCTGCGGCAGGGCGAGGCGCTGCGGGACGCTCGAGCAAGGCTCCTTCCGCCGAGAACGACGGCGACGGCCCCATCACGGTCACGTCGTCGCTGTGGTCGCCGGCGTCGTAGTCCGGCAGCCCCTGACGCATCACGGTCACGTCGTCCGGTCCAGGCTCGTCGTCAGCCTGGTCGACGTACGCGCGCTGTCCTGCCATCGGCGCTGGCGGCGGTTCGGTGGGAACGGAGTGGCGCCGTGCGTCGCGCGCTTCTGCCGCTCTGATAAGCTCGATGGCTTTCGGCGCGGCCATGCTCACCGTGACGTCGTCGAATCCGACCTCGTCGATGTCGGCGCCGGGCGCCACCGGCGGCTCGTTCCAGCTGCCGGGTTCGTGCCACACCCCGGCGCCCGGGGCGCCCACGGTCGTGGCGGCTTCGCTGGCGTCGCCGCCCGGATACAGTCCGCGCGCTGCCAACGCTCGCGCGATCTTCGGGATCTCGAACGGCGTGGCCCAGTCGTCCATGCCGTCCTTCCAGATGAACGTCTCCTCGTCGATCGTGCCCGCGGCGTACAGGGCCACGACCTCGGGCGTGTCCATCTCCTCGTGGTGCTCGTCGGTGATGGCCACGGTCCACTCGGGCTCCGGTCTGGAGACGGGCGCCGGCTCCGATATCGGTCCGGGCACCGACCCGGCCTCGGGGCGCGGAACGCCTGGAGTCGCTCCCGGCTGCTGCACGAACGGCGTGCTTCCCGGCGCGGCCTCCAGGCCGCCGATGATGGTTCGCTTGGCGGCGCTTCGCGCGGTGCGCGGAGCTGGTGCCGCGGGTTCGGGCGCGGGGCTCGGCTTCGCCGCCGGACGCGGCGCAGCGGCGGGCGTGATCGGCTTGGGCGATGTGTCGGCCGCCGGCGCCTTGGGCGATGTGTCGGCCGCCGGCGCCTTGCCGGCGGCCGGCGGCGCGGGTGCAGCGCCCACCGCGGGCAGCGGCACGCCGAGCATCGTCTGCTTTGCGGAAGACCGCCCGCTGCG
This sequence comes from uncultured delta proteobacterium, assembly GCA_963826085.1. Classification (GTDB taxonomy): domain Bacteria; phylum Myxococcota_A; class Polyangia; order Polyangiales; family Polyangiaceae; genus CAWDXG01. The sequence goes on from CAWGVN010000002.1 coordinate 190,221, forward strand.
CAAGCCGGTGGGCGCGGGCGACACCGCGGGTCGCGGCGCGGCAGCCGCCGGCGCCTTGGCCGCAGTCGGCGCTGCTGTCCCGACCGTTGCGCCCGTGGAAGCCGCGGCGGGTGGTTTCGGCTCGGGCGCGGGCCTGGGCGATGCCGCCGCCGGTCGGGCGGCGGACGCAGCGGCTTTCGCCGCGGGCCCGCCGAGGTGCGTGCCGTCCACGACGATGGCGGCGCCGCAGTGCTTGCACTTGATCCGGACCTTCTTGCCCCGGACCTTTTCGTCGGGGATGGCGTACTTCGCCGGGCAGTTGCTGCAGGAGACGTTCATGATCCGGTGGCTATCGACCCGTCGGCCGGAGCCGCTCTCCGTCCGGCCCATTATGGCCCGGGAACGCTCGATTTCATTCCCATTTTCGTGTCGAGGCAAGAAACGGAAGGGAACCCGCCCAGCGCCACGCAACAAACCCTGCCGTCGCGTAACGTTGTCGCGCAGTTGTCCTCGCGTGGAGCGTGACGGATCCGCGCAACGTTGCGCTACGCTCGTCGCCCATGCAGCGCATGCAGGCGCGGGTCGACCCCGGGATACGGACGCTCTGTGCACCGGGGGCAGATGCCTAGCTCCAGGAGCTCTTCCAGGGAAACCAACGGCCCCTGGCAGCGCGCCGCCGAATGGTTCCGGAATCGCTACCTGTCCGTGGACCCTCGCTGGATCGGCGTGTACCGGATCCTGCTCGGGACGCTGCTTACGGTCGATCTGCTGAGGCGCTGGCTCGACATCCGCGCGTTCTACACGAACGACGGCATCCTGCCGAACCACTACTCGCTGTTCGCCCCCATGGGCGGCTACCTTTTCTCGATCTACCACGCCTTCTCGACGTTCGGTGAAGTGAACGTCGCGTTCGCGTTGACGCTCGTCATCTACCTGCTCTTCACCGTCGGCTACCGCACCAAGCTGTTCCACATCCTGTCGGCGATCTGCATCACCAGCCTCAACTCGCGGAACCTGTTCGTCCAGAACGGCGGCACCGTCGTGGTGAACATCATCACGATCTGGACGCTGTTCCTGCCGCTCGGCCGCCGCATCTCCGTCGACGCCGTGCTCCGGTCGCTGCGCGGCCACCCCGAGCACACCGCGGCGGAGCTGAACGACAGGAGCTACGTAGACTCGAGCCGCGCCGTGTCGCTGGTGGTGCTCGCCCTGATCCTGCAGTGGAGCTGCATCTACTTCTTCAACGCCGTCCACAAGACCGGGCATGGCTGGAAGGACGGAACGGCGATCTACTGGTTCTGGCAGCAGGACCGGATCGTCACGTGGTTCTCGATCTGGGCGCGGAATCACGTGCCCATGTCCGTCGTCCACGTGATGACCTACGGCACGCTGGCCGTCGAGGGAACGCTCGCGTTCATCCTGCTCATACCGGTCTTCCAGAAGTGGACGCGTCGTATCGCCTTGGTGCTTGCCTTGATGCTCCACGGCGGCATCGCGTTGAGCTCGCGGCTCGGCCCGTTCTCGTACGTGATGGCGTCGTTCTTCGTTCTTCTGCTCGGCAAGGACGACTGGAAGCTCGTCGGACGATGGTTCGGGCGCGCATCGCGAGCGCGGACCGTCATCTACGACGCCGATTGCGGGATCTGTCTGATGCTCTGCCGGATCGCCGCGCGTTTCGATCCGTTTGCCCGCCTCCGCTTCGTGGAGAACACGGACGCAGCGCTGATCCCGGACAACGTGGACCCCACGCTGCTCGACCACACCATCGTGGTGCTCGATCCATCCGGGCGGATGTTCATCGAGGAGCGCGCAACATTCGAGTTGTTGCGCGCCTTGCCGTTCGGGATCGTGCCCGCGTTCTGGATCCGTCTGCCGGGGCTGTCGGCTCTGGCGCGGCGGCTGTACCGACGCATTGCCGACAACCGCATGCGTGTCTCGGCGTGGTTCGGGCTGGGTATCTGCGGCGTGCCCGAGGCGAGCGGCGTGCTCGTCGCGGACGCGGCTCTGGTCGCGCGTGAAGCGCACGGGGAGCCCGAAGAGGAAGAAGCGGAGCCCGAAGAGGAAGAAGCGGAGCCCGAAGAGGAAGAAGCGGAGCCCGAAGAGGAAGAAGCGGAGGCCGAGGAGCGCGAGGAGCCAGACGACGAGCCGGAGGCATCCGACGAGGAAGAAGAGGAAGAGGAGGAGCCCGAAGAAGAAGAGGAGGAGCCCGAAGAAGAAGAGGAGGAGCCGGAGGACGAAAGCGAGGAGTCCGGGCAGGAAGGCGAGTCCGAGCAGGAAGTCGAGTCCGAGCAGGAAGACGAGTCCGAGCAGGAAGACGAGGCATCAGCCCCCAGCTCCCGCGACGCGCACACGCCCTCGACCTTCCGCGAAGAGCTGGCTGCCACCGTGAACTTCATCCGCGAGACGCTCGTGGTGGTGCTGGCTGTTGCGGTCGGCTCGCAGATCCTGGTGGAAAATGCCTTCGTGCGGCAGTTCATCACCGTGCGCCAGCCGCAGTGGATGGCCGAGGTCATCAGCTATCCGCGCATCTTCCAGGGTTGGAGCATGTTCGCTCCGGAACCTCCCTACGACGACGGTCACCTGGTCGTGGACGGCCGCACGATCGACGGGCGCAAGCTCGATCCGCTGACCGGCAAGCCTCCCGACTTCGATCCGTACGCGCCGAACGGCTGGGGCCTTTCGCAGCTCTGGTGCGACTACGAGAACCGCATCCGCTTCCCCGGCAACTCCGACCGCCGCCAGTTCCTGCGCACCTACCTGCAGAACCTGTATCGCTACGAGGGCCGACCGCAGGATCGACTGATCGCCTTCGACGTGTGGTGGGTGCAGGACAAGTCGCCGCCGCCGGGGCAGAAGCGCGGGCAGCCGCTGCCGCCTGCGAGAATCGTGTCGTGGGGACGGGTGACCGACTCCGGGGCTACGCCATGGCTCCACCCCCAGGGTTATCGGTGAGCGAGCAGGTCGAGAGCGAAGCGGAAGGCGGCAAGGGGTTCAAGGAGAACCTGGTCGCGGCATGGCGTTGGCTCGTCGCCACGTATGCGACGGCTGATCCGCGTTCGCTGGGGCTGTTCCGCATCGCGCTGGGCGCGCTCCTGTTCGAGGATGTCGCGCGCCGTCTGCCGGATCTGGACGCGCACTACACCAACGCGGGCTGGCTGAAGAACCACTTCGCCCTGTACCGCCCCATGAGCGACCACCTGTTCTCGCTCTATCTGGCGTTCGGCCCGCCCCAGGAAGTCAGGGTGCTGATAGGCGTGCACCTGGTTGTCTGTCTGCTGCTCATGATCGGCTGGCGCACGCGCGTGATGCACGTGCTCGCCGCCGTCTTGATCACGAGCTTGAACAGCCGCACCATCATGCTCGAGAACGGCGGTTGGGTGGTCTTGAACCTGCTCACGGTGTGGAGCATGTTCCTGCCGACGGGTCGTCGCTTCAGCGTGGACGCGCTGCTCCGCTCGTGGAAGGCCCGGCGGGAGGGAACCGCCGAAGCCCTGAACGATCGCACACCTGCGCCCGATACCCACCCGGTCGCCTCGCTGGCGGTGGCCGCACTGATCCTCCAGTGGACGGTCATCTACTACTTCAACGTGGTCCAGAAGACCGGGCGTCCGTGGCACGACGGCACGGCGGTCTACTACTTCTTCCAGCAGGACCGGATGGTGACGCCCTTCGGCGTGTGGGTGCGCGGCCTCATGCCCTTGATGGGCTACAAGCTGATGACCTGGTCGGCGCTGGTCATCGAGTCCAGCATCTCGATCTTGATCATCGCGCCCGTCGCCACGCGCTACACGCGCATGATCGCGTGGCTCCTCGTGTGTTCGCTGCACCTCGCGATCGACTCGGTGGTCCAGCTCGGCCCGTTTTCCTACGCGATGGTCACGATGTTCTTCGTGCTCATCCCGCGCGAGGCCTGGGAGGCGCTAGAGCGGCGTGTTCGGCGCAAGAAGCAGCCACGACGGCTCTATTTCGATCCGGCGGACGGCTACTCGATCAGCGTCTGCCGCTGGGTCAAACGCTTCGATCCGCTTGCTCTGGTCGAGTTCGTGCCGACAGGCGAGACGGGGGAGGGGGACGCCGCTCCCGGGCCGCTGACCGTGACCGACCAGAGCGGCAGCACGCGGTGGACGGGCTCGAGCGCGCTCGTGCACCTGTTCGACGCTCTGCCGCTCCGGGGACTCGTCTGCTGGGCGCGTCTCCCCGGCGTACGGGCTCTGGTGGACCGCAGGATCGAGCGAGCCGTGTCCCGTCGCGAGGCTCGTTCGGCCTTCTTCCGGGTTGCGGATCTGCCTGGAGCGAGCAGCGATCCTCCCGGTGGTCCTTCCGGAGCGCGCCGCATGGTGTCGCGCGTGTCGCATGCGTTCGGAACCGTGCTGGTGGCGCTTCTCATGGTCGCGGCCGGCAGCCAGGTGCTGGTCGAGAACGCAGCGGTGCCGAAATGGCTCAAGCCGAAGCATCGCCCGGAGTGGATGACCTCGATGGTGGTCTATCCGCGGCTCTTCCAGGGCTGGAGCATGTTTGCGCCCCGCCCACCGGACTGGGACGGGCGCATGGTCGTCGACGGTCGCACCGCTGACGGGCGCAAGCTCGACCCGCTGACGGGCAAGGCGCCGAGCTTCGAGGTGCAGCCCAAGGGTGGCTTCCGCATGGATCAGATCTGGGGCGACTTCCACCGTCGCATCGGCGACGCGCGCTTCTCCGCCTACCTCGGCGGCGTCAGGGATTTCCTGCTGAACGACTACCGACTGACCGGGCACCCAGAGGACCGACTGGTCGCGTTCGACGTGTACTACGTGTCCCAGCAGATCCCGCCGCCGGGCCAGCCACGCGCTCCGGTGCAGATCCGCAAGCTCCTTTCCTACGGAGTGGTCGCCGATCCCAGCGTGCCCCGCCAGGGTCGGCCGAGGTAGCCGTCCGCTAGCGCTTGCGGCGCTTGCCGGACTTCAGCTCGGCTCTGAGCCCGCTCCCGTCTTCGGCGCCGACGGCCACGGCTCGCTCCCGCGTCTCCGTGACGGCGTCCTCGATCGCGCTCGACAGCGCATGCAGGCCGTCGTTCCGGTGCAGGTAGGTGCCGAGATTGCTGGCCCTCAGGCGCGTATCCACGTCTTCCGCGTGACCAAAGAAGACGACGCAGGCCACGCGGTCCTCTGCGAGCAGCCAGCCGGCGAGCGAAATGCCGTTTCCGTCCGGCAGCACATCACTGAACACGCCGCAGTCGAATCGCCCGGGGTGCTGGTTTGCTTCGTTGTTGCTGGTGACGGCAATCACGTCGTGCCCGCGACGTTCGAGGACGGCGACAATGGCCTTCGCCACCGCCCGGACGGGTTCAACGACGAGGATCCGCGCAGTCATGCCAGGACTGCATATTACCAGAGGCCGGCCCGCCGCGCTTTGCCGCGCATCAAGCTATATCGTCAGGGCGACGAACTCCGCGCCCGTCGGGATGCTCATCAGCTCCTGAAGCAGCTCCGGTGCAGTCCCGCCCTCGTAGAGCAGGTGGTTGACGGCCCGCACGATGGGAAGGTCGAGGCCCTTCCTGGTGGCAAAGCCGTGTACGGCGCCCGTGGTCTTGACCCCCTCGGCGACCATCTGCATGTGATCCTGGATCTCCTGGAGCGACTCGCCCTTGGCCAGGCGTGCGCCGACCTGGTGGTTGCGTGACAGCGTGGACGAGCACGTCGCGATCAGATCGCCGATACCGCCCATGCCTCCAAATGTCAGGACCTGTGCGCCCATGGCCACGCCGAGACGCGCCATCTCGCTGAGGCCCCGCGTGAGCAGCAGCGCCTTGCTGTTTTCGCCCAGGCCGAGCCCGGTGACGACGCCGGCGGCGAGCGCCACGATGTTCTTGAACGCGCCGCCCACTTCCGCTCCGACAACGTCCTGTCCCCAGTAAACCCGGAAGTAGTCGTTGGACAGCGCCGCGTGTGCGCGCCGGAACACCTCGTCGTAGCGCGACGCCACGAGCGTGCCCGCGGGCTGGCGCTGCGCCAGCTCCTTGGCCAGGTTCGGCCCGGTGAGCACGCCGATCTTGCGAAGGCATGTCTCCTCGAGCAGCACCTCGCTCATGCGCTTGAACGACTCCTGCTCGATGCCCTTGGTCGCGTGCACGACCACGTGCTCTCCCGTGACGAAGCTGCCGAGCTCGTAGGCCAGCTTCCTGAGCCCGTGCGAGGGAACGACGACCAGCATCAGCTTGCAGGTCTCGCACACTCGCTCGAGGTCGTGCGTTGCCTCCACGGTGGGGGCGAGCTCGGCGCCTGGCAGGTAGTCCTTGTTCTGCCTGGAGGCGTTGATCTCGCGGCAGAGATCCTCGCGCCGCGCCCAGAGCAAGGTCTTCCTGCCGTTGTCGCCGAGGATCTTCGCGAGCGTCGTGCCCCAGCTCCCCGCGCCGATCACCGCTACGGGCTCGTCCTGGTCGCTTTCGGCGCTCATGGCGAGAGGGTCTCCTCGCGTCGTTCCGCGAGCTGGCGGCCAAGCTCGTAACCGCGCAGCCGGTTGCCGTAGTAGTAGAGCAGCTTCATGTCCTTGTGGAACACGCGATCGCCGCGGCGGATGGCGGCGGGCTCGGTGTGGTAGGTGCCAAAGTACCTGAGCGCGTCCGCGATGATATCGAGCGTGTCGCCCTGGCCGAGCTCGCTCCCGAGGCGAGGGCGGAGCGGCAGCTCGCCGATGGCCGCAAGCGTGCTATCGACTTCGCGAGCGACGTTGGTGATGGGCAGGGACGGTGTCGTGCCTCCGGTGCGGATCAAACGGTAGAGATCCAGCTGCGGGTTCTTGCGCTCGAGCAAGCGGAACAGCGACCAGGCGACCACGTGCGTCGACATGATCACGTTGTCGCGCAGGAACGCCTCTGCGATCCGTTCAGCGGTCGCGTTGGTGTACTCCATGTCCCGCTGCGCATCGTGCACGGGCTTTCCGCCCGACATCACGTAGCTCTGTGGATCGACGATCCGGCCGCGCGGGTCGAGGCTCTGCCCCTTTTCGTCCACCAGATTGCCGACGAGATCGAGCGGCTTGCCGAACGTGAGCACGATGCGGCCGTCCAGGCTCACCAGATCCGACATGAAGTTCAGCACCCGGCGCGGGCGCGAGAACTCGTCGTAGTCGATGACGTACTGCGACTTGCCCGTCTCCTTGAGGTGGTCGTCGATCAGGGTTTCGGCTTCCAGCACTAGCTTGTACGAGATGGTGCAGGGGACGATGAAGATGCCGGGCTTGGGCCGTCCGGCGCGCAGGTTCTCCACGTAGGCGCGGATTGCCGTTCCCAGAAGCCCGCGCTTGAGATGCTGCTCGACGGCGCCGCTGCGGCTGCGGGTGCCTCCGGGGAAAAACAGGTTGTGGTAGCCCATCTCCAGCGCGACCGAGGCGAACTCCTTGAGCACGTCCTTGTAGAGCGCCGCCTTCTTCTTGCGGTCCACGCGGTACGCACCGAGGTGGTTCATGAAGAACGATACGAGCGGGTTGTTGAAGAGATTGAGCCCGGCTCCGTACAGCAGCGGCGGCAACCCCATCAGGTGCGCGGAGTAGCCCAGGATGATGCTGTCCAGGTGCGACGAGTGGGTGGGGACGACGACCAGCGTCCCGTGGTCGAGCAGGTCGCGGACGTGCTCTTTCTCGCCCTGGTTCAGGATGTGTCCGGCCAGCCCCTGACCGAGAGCTGTCAGTGAGCCGAAGCGCCGTGGGCTCATCGCGTTGAGCAGGAACGACAGACCGGCCGGCACGACCGTGGTCGTCAGCTTGTAGACCCGCTCGTCGAAGTTGCCGACGACCTCCGCGGCGAAGCGCCGCGCGATCTCCTCGAGCAACTGGCGCAGGTCCTGCGTCGAGGCGTGTCTGAGCCTGCGCTGGACCTTGTGATAGAACGCGCTGTCGTCGCGGGTGCGCGTCTCCCCTGACGGTTCGCGTTCGAGCCGCTGGCGCTCGTAGTAGAGCGTGTCGAGAAGCAGATCCTCGAGATACTCGCGGGGGCTGTCGCCGGCGCGCGAGACGTGGTGATCCACGACCCGGTTTGCCGACTCGATCTGCGCCCGCTCCCTGTCTTCCGGCCGCATGCTCCGGCGAGCCTACCAGAAGCGATCCGGAAGCGGATGCCTTGAAGTGGGTGCCAGCGATCAGGCGGGGACCCGACACCAGACGCGGACGATCACCGTGCCGCGCACCGTCCACGGGGTCACGTCGATGCGGTCGATCTCGTCTATCGTTTTCACCGGCAGCCGGTGAAGCAAGCGTTCTGCCACGAAATCCCGGCGTGCCTGCTGCGACGAGAGCCGCGAGAGCTCCGGACCGCGCACGACGAAGGTCGCCATCTCGAACACCTCCAGCGCCTCGGCGGCGCGGGCGTGCGTGCCGGATTCGGGCTCGCCGCCCCCGAGCTTGCTTTCCAGCTCCCGCTCGATGGCCGCCAGTGTGTCGCGACCGGCGGGGCCCGGCTTGGTGACCAGCTCGGGGCCGGATTCCTGCGCGGGGCGGGGCTCCTCGAAGCCCACCGTGCTCTTGCGCGCGCGGACTCCCGTGCGCGGCTCGGACACGAGCTCCTCGGCGATGGCGGCCATCGTGTCCCGTCCCACGGCTGCGTGTCCGAGAGCGATGTCCGGCGCCGACCCGGGCCGGCGCGGAGCTTCCGGCGCCGTCACGCGCGGCACCACAGGTTGTTCCTCGTAGCCGGTCGTGTGCCGATCCCCATCGGATTCCTGCTTGGGACGCGAGGGGGACTGGACGGTCTGCACCACCGCGACGAGCTCCTCCGCGATTGCCGCCAGGGTTTCCCGTCCCGCCGGTCCGTAGCCCACCCGGATTTCCGGCGCGGAGGCCTCGAGCTCACGGGCGGCTGCCGCACGGCGGCTCGGCGGCGGCGGCGGCTCGGGCCGGCGACCGGCGCGGGCGTTTCGGCGGGGGCGGGTGGATTTCGTCGGCTTTCGGGAGCTGGACGTCAAACAGCCTCCGGAGAGAGTGTTACCTCCGAGTATCGCACGGATCGACGTTGCGGGGCGAAGACGGGCGGCCGTCGGTCCGGGCCGATGGCTTCAAGTCGCCGGAATCCCTACGGTATGCGCGTCGACAGCGCTGCGATTACGGAAGTCCGGCCTGTCCGATCAGATAGCGGTCGATCCCGCGTGCGGCCCTGCGGCCGTCCGCGATCGCCCACACCACCAGCGACTGGCCGCGCTGGCAATCGCCGGCGGCAAACACGCCGGGGACGGAGCTCATGAAGCTTTCGTCGACGTCGACGTTGCCCCGCCGATCGAGCCTCGGCGAAAGGTCTTCGATCAGCCCTTCGTGTTCCGGGTGCACGAAGCCCATCGCCAGGAGCACCAGGTCGGCTTCCAGGTCGAACTCCGAGCCAGCCACGCGCGCGAAGCTGCCGTCCCGCTGTTCTACGCGGACGCAATGCAGCCGCTCGACCCGACCGCCGGAGCCGCCGATGCGTTCGGTCGACACGCTGAAGTCGCGCGCGCCGCCTTCTTCGTGCGAGCTGGACGTGCGCAGCATCAGCGGCCACATCGGCCACGGGGTGGTCGGCGATCGCTCGTCGGGCGGCCGCGGCATGATCTCGAGGCTGGTGACGCTCAGAGCGCCTTGGCGGTGCGACGTGCCGATGCAGTCGCTGCCGGTGTCGCCGCCGCCGATCACGACCACTCGCTTGCCGGTTGCGACAATCGCGACCTCGTCGGGAACCGGATCACCGGCCCCGCGTCGGTTCTGCTGTTCGAGGAAGTCCATCGCGAAGTGCACGCCGTCGAGCTCGCGTCCGGGGATTGGCAGGTCGCGGGGCTTCCTCGATCCCATCGCCAGGCAGATCGCGTCGAAGCGTTCTCGCAGCTCCGCCGCCGTGATCGCCCGGCCCACGTCCACGCCGGTCTCGAACACCACGCCCTCCGCGCGCATCTGCTCCACGCGACGCTCGACCAGCTGCTTTTCCAGCTTGAAGTCGGGGATGCCGTAGGTGAGCAGCCCGCCGATGCGGTCCGCCTTCTCGTACACCGTCACCGCGTGACCGGCGCGCGCCAGCTGCTGCGCGGCGGCGAGGCCCGCCGGTCCGGATCCCACGACCGCGACCCGCTTGTTCGTCCGCTTGCGCGCGGGCAGCGGCGCGACCAGGCCCTCGTCCCAGGCGCGATCGATGATCGACTTCTCGATCAGCTTGATGCTCACCGGGTCGTCGTTGATGCCGAGCACGCAGGCGGCCTCGCAGGGCGCCGGACACACGCGCCCGGTGAACTCCGGAAAGTTGTTGGTGGCGTGCAGCAGCGTGATCGCGTCGCGGGGGCGGTCGCGGTAGACCGCGTCGTTCCAGTCCGGGATCAGGTTCTCGAGCGGGCAGCCCGTGTTGCAGAACGGGATCCCGCAGTCCATGCAGCGCGCGCCCTGCACGCGAAGCTCGTCCTGAACCACGGGCAGCTCGAACTCGCGATAGTCCCGCACGCGCTCCGGCGCGGGGCGCTTTGGCGCGTCCTTCCGGTCGTATTCGAGGAATCCGGTGATCTTGCCCACGGCCTATTCCGCTCCGGGGCGCTGCTCGGCGTGCACGGTGGCAGGGCCGGCCGAGGACTCGCGCTGCTTCGCCTGCTCGAGCACCTTCCGGTACTCGACCGGCACGACCTTGACGAAGCGCGCCGCCGCTTCGGGCCAGCGCTCCAGCAGCCGCTGCGCCTTGATGCTCCCGGTACGGTCGTGATGCTCCGAAAGCAGCGCCGAGACGGATGCGGCATCGCTTTCGTCCAGGCGGTCCAGCTCGACCAGTCCCAGATTGCAGCGGTCGGCGAAGCGACCATCCTCGTCGAGCACGTAGGCGAAGCCTCCGCTCATGCCCGCGGCAAAGTTCCGCCCCGTGCGCCCGAGCACCACGACGCGCCCGCCGGTCATGTACTCGCAGCAGTGGTCGCCCACGCCTTCCACGACCGCCAGCGCGCCGCTGTTGCGCACGGCAAAACGCTCGCCCGCCATGCCGTCGAAGAACGCCTTGCCGCCCGTCGCGCCGTACAGCGCGACGTTCCCGATGATCACGTTCTGATCGGGTTCGAATGTGGCGCCGGCGGGCGGCCGTACCGAAAGCACTCCGCCCGCCATGCCCTTGCCCACGTAGTCGTTGGCGTCGCCGGCGAGCGACAGCTCCATGCCGCCGGTGATGAACGCGCCGAAGCTCTGCCCCGCCGACCCCGTGAAATCCAGCCGGATGCTGCCCTCGGGCAGACCGTCCCGGCCATGGCGGCGCGCGATCTCGCCGGCGAGCATGGCGCCCACCGTGCGGTGCACGTTCTTGATGGGCATTTCGACGTGTGCCGTGCCGCGCCCGTCCAGCGCGTCGCGACAGCGCTCGATGAGCTCGCGATCCAGCGCGGCCTCGAGACCGTGGTCCTGCGATTGCGTGCGGCAGACGTCGACGCCCGGTCCGGCCTCGGCGGGTCGCAGCACGTCCGAGAAATCCAGCCGCGACGCCTTCCAGTGGTGCGACATGTCGCGCATGCGCAGCCGATCCACGCGCCCCACCATCTCGCGCACGCTGCGGAAGCCCAGCCGTGCCATGTGCTCGCGCGCTTCCTCCGCCACGTAGAACATGAAGCGGATCACGTGCTCCGGCTTGCCCGTGAACTTCCTGCGCAGGACCGGGTCCTGCGTGGCGACGCCCACCGGGCAGGTATTGAGGTGGCACTTGCGCATCATGATGCAGCCGGACGCCACCAGCGGCGCCGTCGCAAAGCCGAACTCCTCGGCGCCGAGCAGCGCGGCGATCACCACGTCGCGTCCGGTGCGCATCTGTCCGTCGGTCTGCAGGATGACGCGGCTTCTGAGGTCGTTCTTCACCAGCACCTGGTGCGACTCGGCAAGGCCGAGCTCCCAGGGCACGCCCGCATGCTTGATCGACGTCTGTGGCGAGGCGCCGGTGCCACCGTCGTGACCCGAGATCAGGATCACGTCGGCGCGCGCCTTGGCCACGCCGGCGGCCACGGTTCCGACGCCCGCCTCGGCGACGAGCTTGACGCTGATCCGCGCCTCCGGATTGACGTTCTTCAGGTCGAAGATCAGCTGCGCCAGATCCTCGATCGAATAGATGTCGTGGTGGGGCGGCGGCGAGATCAGCGTGACGCCCGGGGTCGAGTAGCGCGTCTTGGCGATGACCGCGTCGACCTTGTGCCCCGGCAGCTGCCCGCCTTCGCCCGGCTTGGCGCCCTGCGCGATCTTGATCTGCAGCTCGTCGGCGTTGACCAGGTACCACGTCGTCGCGCCGAAGCGCCCCGAGGCGACCTGCTTGATGGCGCTGCGCCGCCAGTCGCCGTTCGGATCGCGCGCGTAGCGCTCCTCCTTCTCGCCGCCTTCGCCGGTATTGCTCTTGCCGCCGATGCGGTTCATCGCGATGGCCAGGTTCTCGTGCGCTTCGGCGCTGATCGATCCGAAGCTCATCGCACCCGTCGCGAAGCGTTTGACGATCTCGCTCGCCGGCTCCACCTCGTCCAGCGACACCGGGCGGTCCGCCGGCTCCAGCTCCCACAGGCTGCGGAGCGTGATCGGGTGGTCACCCTGATCGTTGATGAGCTTCGCGTAGTCGCGGTAGCTCTGGATATCCTCCTGACGCACCGCGCGTTGCAGCCGGGCGACGGTCTCGGGATTCCACAGGTGGCGCTCGCCCTGCGCGCGGTAGTGGTACTGGCCGCCGAGCTCGAGCATCTCCATCGCCGGCGCCCGGGTGGGAAACGCCGCTTCGTGGCGCAGCCGGCACTCCTCGGCAATCACGTCCAGATCGATGCCCGAGATGCGCGAGACCGTCCCGGTGAAGTAGCGCTCGATGACCTCCGGCGACAGGCCCACGGCTTCGAAGATCTGCGCGCCGTGGTAGCTCGAGAGCGTGCTGATCCCCATCTTGCTCATGACCTTGAGCAGCCCCTTGTCGATCGCCTTGATGTACTTCTGGTGGGCCGTCGCCGCGTCGTCGAGGCCCGGGAACAGACCGCTGTCGACCATGTTCGTGAGCGTGTCGAGCGCCAGGTAGGGGTTGACTCCACCGGCGCCGTAGCCGGCCAGGAGGCAGAAGTGGTGCACTTCGCGGGCCTCCGCCGTTTCGACCAGGATGCCGCAGCGCATGCGTGTGCCGTTGCGCATCAGGTGGTGGTTCACGGCAGCCGTCGCGAGCAAGCTCGGTACGGGCGCCATGTGCTCGTTGGCGCCGCGATCGCTGAGGATGAGCACGCTGTGGTTGTTCAACACGGCGAGGCTGGCCAGCCGGCACAGCTCGTCCAGCGCGCTCTTCAGCCCGGCTCCGCCTTCGTGCACCGGAAACAGCATCGGCAGCGTGATCGGCTGGCGGAAGTGCATCTGGTGGGTGCCACGCAGCTTGCCGAGATCCTCGTTGGTGAGGATGGGCTGCGGGATCTTGAGCATCTGGGCGTGGTCGGGCAGCTCGAACAGCAGGTTTCCTTCGCCGCCGATGTAGTTGACCAGGCTCATCACCAGCTCCTCGCGGATCGGATCGACCGCGGGATTGGTGACCTGGGCGAAGTGCTGCTTGAAGTAGTTGAACAGGAGCTGCGGGCGCTGGCTCAGGACGGCGAGCGGCGTGTCCGTGCCCATCGAGCCGGTCGCTTCCTGTCCCGTGGCGGCCATCGGCGCCATCAGGATCCGCAGATCCTCCTGCGTGTAGCCGAAGATCTTCTGGCGCTGCAGGAGCTCGTCGCCCCGACAGCTCGGCGGCACTTCCTCGACGTCGGAGATGTCGCTGATGCAGAGCGTGTTGTCCTCGAGCCAGCGGCCGTACGGACGCGCTTCGGCGATCTGCGCCTTGATCTCGTCGTCCTCCACGATGCGCCCCTGCTCGGTGTCCACGAGGAACATGCGCCCGGGCTCGAGCCTGCCGGTGCGCTCGACGTTCCCGGGCGCCACCGAAAGCACTCCGGTCTCGGAGGCCAACACGACGAGCCCGTCCCGGGTGACGGTCCAGCGCGCGGGCCGGAGCCCGTTGCGATCGAGGATCGCGCCGATCTGCTTGCCGTCCGTGAAGGCGAGCGCGGCAGGGCCGTCCCAGGGCTCGATCAAGCAGGAATGGTACTCGTAGAAATCACGCTTCGCGCGCGACATCTGCTCGTCGTTCTGCCACGCCTCGGGCACCAGCATCATCATCACGTGGGGCAGGGGACGGCCCGCGTGCAAGAGCAGCTCGGCGACGTTGTCCAGCATGGCCGAGTCGCTGCCGCCCGGCGTGATCGTCGGCAACACGTGTCGCACGCTCTCGCCGAAGATCTGCCCGTCGAACAGCTGCTCGCGCGCCTTCATCCACGCCAGGTTGCCGCGCACGGTGTTGATCTCGCCGTTGTGGCTCAGGATGCGGAACGGCTGTGCGAGCTCCCAGGTGGGGAAGGTGTTGGTGCTGAAGCGCTGGTGCACCATCGCAAGCGCGCTCACCATCTTCTTGTTGTCGAGATCCGGATAGAAGGGCGTGAGCTGATCGGCCAGCAGGAGCCCCTTGTAGACGATGGTGCTCGACGACAGGCTGGGGATGTAGAAGCGGTCACGACCGGGCAGACCGCTGTCGCGCACGGCCGTCTCCGACCACTTGCGGATCACGTACAGCTTGCGCTCGAACTCGAGCTGCGTCGCGCAGGTGGAGCCGATGAAGACCTGCCGGATCGCCGGCGCGACCGCGCGCGCGAGCGGACCGAGCGTGCTCTCGTCCACGGGCACGCGGCGCCAACCGAGCAGACGCTGCCCCGTCCCGGAGATCTTGTCCTCGAGGATCTGCGCGATGCGCATGCGCTGCGTCTTGTCGCGCGGCAGGAACACCGAGCCCACGCCGTAGCGCCCCGGTTCGGGCAAACGGATCCCGAGCGGCTCGCACTGCTCGGCAAAGAAGGCGTGCGGCAGCTGGAGCAGGATCCCGGCGCCGTCACCGGTCAGCGGATCGCACCCGCACGCTCCCCGGTGGACGAGGTTGAGCAGGATGTCGACGCCCTTTTCGACGATGTCGTGCGACGCCTCTCCCCGGATGTTGGCGACGAAGCCGACGCCGCAGGCATCGTGCTCGAAGCGCGGATCGTAGAGTCCGGAGCGAACGGGAAGGGTCATCGGCGGCTTGGCGGGAACAGGTCCCCGGCTCGTGTCTGCTGGGTCCTCCGGGCGAGCGACCCGGGCGGACAGGCTCCGCGCCCCGGCGCCGGCCAGGCGGGAGCGCGGGCGAACCCGGCGCTATTGGGCCACGGATTGACGCGCCGCGCAAGTCTGCCGCGGCCGGCTGGCCGGCTCCCCAAAAAGCCCGTGCGGAAGGCCCCGCGGGGCGCGATGCGCGGCGGCGTTGTGGTCGTGTGCTGGCACTGGTACGTGGCCGGATCATGAAGCCGGCTCCGACCCTGCGCCAGGCCGCGGCCCTCGCCGCTGCCCTCGCCCTGCCGCTCCTCGCCTGCAAGAAGAAGGCACCCGCGCCCGCGCCGGTGGCCAGCGCCGCGCCCAGGCCCGTCTCGACGGGGCCCTGCCCCGACGGGCACAGCGCCGACCCCAAGCACGGCGAGCTCCGGCCCTCGATCACGGCGTTCAACGACAAGCACTACGACGAGGCGAAGAAGCTCCTCGATCACCTGATCAAGGACTACCCGCACAGCGCGACCCTTCGCGTGTGGCGCGGCGACGCCACGCTGTTTGCGAAGCATATGTCGGACGGGAAGAAGAAGTACCAGCAGGCCGCCGACGACGCGCTCGTCTTCTACAAGGAAGCGGAGAAGCTCCACGACCAGGAGTGCACGCTTCCGGAGGTCGAGCACTACTACCTCAGGATGGATACCGCGTACGCGTATCTCCGCAAGGACGACGCCGATTCGGCGCTCACACAGCTCGCGATCGCGAAGAAGAACTGGTCCAACAGCGCCGAGGTTTTCTACACGCTGGCGCGCGCATACTGTCTGAAGAAGGACGTCGACCAGTGCGCCGACAACTTCAAGCAGTCGCTGGAAATCGCCAAGGCGCTCAAGCGCCCACACTTCCTCAGGGTCCACCGCTCGTTGGACGACTGGATCCACCGCTCGCGCCGGCAGTCGGAGTTCGTCTCGCTCAGGAGCGACAAGCGCTATCACGAGATTATCAAGAAGGTGACGGAGGAATACTGACCGCGTCGGGAGCCCTTGAACTTGCCTGATTCCGGGTCCCGCATCCTTTCTCGCGTCTGGCAGTACGCCGCGCGGGCCGTCTTCGCGCTCGCGCTGGTCGAGGTCGCCGTGGCCGCGCTGCTCCAATGACTAGCGAAAAGCCTGCTTCCTCCGCGAGCTCCGGTCGCTGGCGCGCTCCGGCGCTCGCCGTCGCCGCGTTCCTCGGCTCGCTGCTGCTCCTGATCCTCGTCTCCACACGCACGGGACCCGCGTTCGAGGAGCTCGCACGGTTGCGCGCCGTGGACGCGGCGACCATTCTGGTAAAGACCGCGGCCGCGCAAGGCATCGCGTCACTCGGCACGACGTCGGCCCACGCCGTGTACGCCGCCTTCGGTGGGCAGGGTACGCTGATGGTGCTGCTCGGCGCGTGGTCCCGGCTCAGCGTCGGCCGCATCGGGCTGCTCGGCGCGCTGGAGAGCGCGCGGCTGCCGTGGCTGGTGCTGTCGGCGCTCGCCCCGCTCCTGCTCTATGCGATCGCGCGGCCATCGCTCGGTCGCCGCGTGGCGTTGCTTGCCGCGCTTCTGCTCGCGCTCCTGCCGCGCTGGCTGCACGACAGCATCGTGGGAAGCGACGGCGTTCCCATCGCCTGCGCCTGGCTTGTCGTCCTGGCGGCCTACGTCCGCTCGCTCGGGCCCGCGCGCGAGCGCAGCCGGGAAGGCTCGAGCTGGACGTTGCTCTGGGCAGTGCTGGCCGCGTGCGCGCTGGGTCTGGGAGCCGCGATTTCGCTGGCGACGCTCTGGGTGCTGCCGATCCTGGCAGTCCACTTCTGGATCGCGCGGGCGCCGGCAACGCGCCGCCTGGCGCCGCGCGGCCGCGTACCGGTCCCGGCGTTCGCCCTGTTCGCCCTCGCGCTCCTGCCCGGGCTGCTCTTGGCGCTGAATCCGGCGCTGTGGGGGCTCGACATCATCCAGATCGCGCACTGGCTGCTCGCGCCGCTGGATCCATCGGTGCGTCCCACGCTGTACGGCGGCAAGCTGATCGACTCGCCGCCGGTTCCCCTCGGCTACGCGTTGCTCTGGCTGTGCACGTCGCTACCCGCGGTAGTGCTGGTCTGCGCAGCGCTCGGGATCGGCCTGGTGCTCCACCGCGGGCTCGGCCGGATCTTTGCCCGCGGACCGCTGCGCCCGCCGCGCGACCGCCACGCCATCGGCGCCCTGGCGCTGCTCGGCTTGGCGTTCGGCGCGATAGCGCCCGCGCTGACGCCCGCCGTGCTGACGGTATTTCCGCCGCGCGTCGCGCTCGCGCTGCCCTTCGTGGCGTTGTTTGCGGCGATCGGCTTGGTCCGCGCTGCACAGGTCGCGTTCAAGCCCCGGCTTTCCGTGCTGGCGCCGGCGCTGGTGGTGGGCGTCGTAGCCTTCCTCGCGCTCGTCGCGCCGACGACCGATTCCGCCTCCTACAACGTGCTCATCGGCGGAGCTCGCTCGGGCGTTGCCCGCCACGTGTTCCAGGTCGGGGACGGCAGCGAGCTGGGCGCCCTGGCGCGCAGCATCGACGCGCTCGGGCAGTCGCAGATGACGCTGCTCGCGCCCAGGGTGCCGCCCGGGATCTGGAGCACCCTGCGCGACACCGGGCGCCTGCGCACAGCGATCGTGACTGCGTCCGTCGAGCAGCCGCACCAGCTGGTGCTCGAACGCGGCAAGGCGAGCGGCGGCAAGGTCGTCGCCGCCGTAAGCCGCGACGGCGTGCCGCTCTGGGCGATTGTGCGGCGGTAGTAGTGGTGCCCACCCCCGCTTCGCTCGGCCCTCCGGGCCTTCGCGAAGCTTGCCCCTCCCAAATCCATGCTCGCGCCCTTCGGGCGCTGCGCGTGGATGGGAGGGGCCGTCCGGTGCGCCCTTCCGGTTGGTCGGGTTCTTCCAGCGGGAAGTGTGGTTCCGGAACGGTGCCGAGCGATGCATCTCCGCCTTCGGTCGTGTATCCGTGCCGCGTTCGACAAGCGTTGCCGAGCGCAGGAAGATGGCACACCGCTTGACATGGACGTCGGGCGGGCCGCCCTATTGGCACACCCTGGCACGCACCCGCCGCATTTCCGGGTGATGCAGGAGTCCTTGGGTCCAGATCCTTTCCACGGTGCAATCACCATGCCCCGCGTCGGCGTGCTGCGGCGTCGCGGTTGGACGGTGCAGCTATCTAGCGTCATGATCTGGAACATGAAGAGCTTCGCGAGCGGCGCTGCGGGGTTGTGCAGCGTCGCGCTGCTGGTCGTCGCGTGCGGTGGGCAGCTATCGCAGAGCGGCGCGGGCGGCGCGGATGCCGCCGCGGGAAGCAGCGGAGCTCCGGACGCGGGCGGCGCCGGTGCGGGCGGCAGTCCCAGCAGCAAGGCCTGCGGCGGGGGCACGGTCACGCGCCACGTGATCACGCTCGTATCGGGGCAGGGCTTGCCGTTGGGGATAACCGTCGACGCGAAGAACGTCTACTGGGCGGACAACATAGACGACACCGTGATGAAAGCAGCTCTCGACGGAGGCACGCCGGTCGCGCTCGCGTCGGGGCAGAACCTGCCGCTCGACGTCGCGGTCGACGCGAACAACGTCTACTGGACGACCCTTGGCAGCAACTGGAAAGATGGCACCGTGATGAAGGTTGGCATCGACGGCGGCACGCCGGTCACGCTTGCGTCGGGGCAGATGTGGCCGGGGGACATCGCCGTTGATGACAGCAGTGTCTACTGGAGGAACCAGGGGTCCGTGGACAATGGGATCCCGGGTAGCGTGATGAAGGTTGCTGTCGACGGAGGTACGCCGGTCAAGCTCGCGTCGGTAGGGGGGGACAACCTGACCACTAGCATTGCTGTCGATTCGAACAGCGTCTACTGGACGACCGAGCATCCCGGCAGCGTGCAGAAGGTCGGACTGGATGGCGGCACGCCGGTTACGCTCGCGTCGGGGCTGGTCGGTGCGGACGGCATCGCTGTCGACGCGAACTACGTCTACTGGAAGAACGATGCCGGCAGCGTGAAGAGGGTCGGGGTGAACGGCGGCAATCCGGTCACGCTCGCGTCGAGCCAGTATGAGGTGTCGGATATCGCCGTCGACGCGAACAGCGTCTACTTCCTGAGCGGTACGTTTCCGACGCGCCTGATGAAGATCTGTCCGGGTGGCGGGGCGCCGCTCACGCTTGCGTCGGGGCAGTATCTGAAAGGGGGCATCGCCGTCAGTGCAGACAGCGTCTACTGGGCGGGCGACAACGGAAAACCGGATGGCGGCAATGACCAGAACACGATCCTGAAGCTCACGCCGAAGTAGGCGCTTCGGGCGAGACCCGACTGTCCGTCGCTATTTCGCCCGCCACACTTCAATCGCGACGCGACCGGCGCCGCGCTGCACGCGCGCGACGACGCGGTACTTTCCCGCTTCCGGCAGGCACACCGGGCCGGCGCTTTCGACCAGCGCGAAAGGCGCGTCGAGGGCGTCCTTGCCGTAGACGTGTCCGGAGGCGTCGACGATCGACAGTGCGATGTCTGCGACGCCCGCGCCTCCCGCGGCAGCGGCGCGCACGCACTTGGCCGCGTCGTCGAGAGTGAAGGGGAGCTCGGCCTGCTTGCCCTGCTCGAGCTTCAACACCCGCGGCTTGCCGATGGGTTGCATGCCCTGCACGCAGCGCTTCGCAACCTCGGAGAGCAGCGGCTCGGCGCCGGCGTCGGCGGCCACATCGCTCCAGCAGCCATCGGGCAGGTACGGCGGCAGCGGCGCGGCGTCGGCAGAGGGCGTCGTCTTGGCCGCGGCGATCGCCGCAGGACGAGCGCTCGGCGACGCTTCCTCGTGCGCGTCGGCCGCCGGCGTGCGGTGACATCCGGCGGAGAGCGCCGCTGCCACGATGATTGTCATCCGCCGCATCGATGACGCGCGTACCGAGCGGTCATCCACGCGTCAAGGCGCGTGCTGCTTCCCGTGCTGCTTCGCCTCCAGATGCTCGGCGCGATCGCGCGAGCCGGTGACGGCCGTGTCGGCGGCGTAGGCGACTTCTCCGGTCACCAGCGAGCCCGGCATCGGCAGCTTCGGCACGATCAAGAGCTCCAGCGCCAGCCGCGTGTGCTCCTTGTCGATCGGCAAGATGCGCCACCAGGCATCGAGGCGCTTGACGTTGCCCTTGAGCATGTGGGCTTCGATGACTTCCTCGCCGTTGACCTTCTTCGGCGGCTCGAAGCGCACGACGGCCCACACCTTGGCCGCGCCGCGCAGGATCGGCACCTGCAGGTACACGTCGGTCTTGCCGGCGTGCTTGCCGAGCACGCGGGACTTCTTGAAGCGCTTGATGAAGTCCTGGTAGTGCCCGAAGTCGAGCACCACGCGCTCGACCGTGTCCGCCGGCGCGCGCACGTCGATGCGCGCCGCGCCCGCCCTGGTGCTGCTGAGCGTGGTCTGCACCTCGTAGCGGTGGGCCTTGCGTTTCTTCGCCAGCGCTGTGGACGCCAGCGCCGAGGAGCTGATCGCGACGAGCGCGATCGTGGCGAGCAGTGTCCGGCGTGTGGGCTGCATTCGTGATCCTCCTCCGGCGGGCGCGCGAGCCCGCGACGAGCGGCAAGCTGCACGTCGCGTGCCGTGGGCGCAGCTCCGCGAAATCGCGATACGAGTCGTCGCGCTGCGCGCCCCGCCGAAGCCGCGCGTTTACAGGTGTGAGCCAGGCGCTGTGCGGCGCGTGCTACAGCGGCGCCATGGTGCAGTTTCCGGAGAACTGCACGCCCTTGTCCATGAAGATCTCGGGCGAGTGCAGGTTGCCGGTCACGGTTGCCGGCACGTACAGCTCGATCGACTGCGCCGCACGCACGTTGCCCTGCACGTTGCCGCCCTTGATGATCACGGTGCCGACCTCGATCTCGGCGTCCACGTCCGCGCCCTCGCCGATGATCAGCACGTCCGGGCTCTGGATCTCGCCTTTGAAGCTGCCGTCGATGCGCACCCGGCCCTCGAAGTGCAGCTTGCCTTCGAAGTGCGTGCCGCGGCCCAGCAGGGCGGTGATCTCGGTGGCGGGAAGGGCGGGATCCATGGGGCGCGCATCCTAACAGCAGCTGGGGAGCGTGGCGGGTCCTGGCAGCCCGGGTCCGGCCCAACAGCCGGCCCATCGCGTACACCTGGCCCGTCCCAGCGGGCGGCTGGCGGCGGTCGTCAGCTTCGCGACGCGTTGGAGGCTCCGGGCCGTGCGTTCGGTAACCGTCTGCCCAGGCGTTTCTGGAAAATCCAATATTCCCAGCACATTATGAGTTCCGCTCAGACAGGAACGGATCCTGCTTCCTAGCCGACCGGCTGCGTGGCAGCCCAGCGGGCCCGGTTTGCCCGTGGCTCGGAATTGACGCTGCAGCGGCGCCGTGGGAGGAGCCGCTGTCGCAGTAACTGGAGCAGGCGGAAAATACAAATGAAGCGCCGAAGTCTAGGTCTCGGGGTCGCGCTGGCCGCGTCCTCGTTCATTCTTGCAGCGCCCGCTTGGGCACAGGGCGAAAGCCCGACCGGACCGGCTCCGGCCCCGGCTCCGAACGGAGCCGCACCCGCGCAGCCCGGGCAGTCCAATGGGGCGGCGGGCGCCCAGCTCACGTGGAATCCGCAAGCGGATACCGGAGCCAACGCGGAGCAGCCGAAGAAAGCCAAGCCGCATCCGAAGAAGCTCAAGTGGCGCGGCACCACGTTCGCCTGGGACCAGACGGCGTCGGGCCAGACGGTGGGTCTCGGCGGGAACTACCTGAGCAACGACCCGAACTACACGATGACGTTCTCGCTCCGGCCCCGCTACTACATCTACGACGATTCCGAAGCGGATGTGAGCACGCTGGGAACGGCCGCGGCGGCCAACGCGGCGACCAAGACGACCATCAGCCTGCGCGCCGACGTGGGCGTGTCGCGCGAGTTCACGAACAGCGACAGCACCACCAAGCGCGGCGAGTGGACGGCGACCGACGCGCAGCTCTATCTTGCGCTCAGCCGCCAGCTCTACTCCAAGGGCAACGTCTCGACGACCGGCATCGTCGACCTGCCGAAGCTGACGTTCCCCTCGTCCAAGTTCAGCTACGACTCCGGCCGCTACCTCGAGCTTGGCACGACCCTCGGGGTGATCCAGCAGCTGCCGGTGCTCGGCTCCAAGTCGGACTTCCTGCAGATCCTGTCGCTGGAAGTCGCGGCCAGCTACGACCACTGGTTCACGCGCGCCACGCAGGCGACCCATCCGGGCCTGAACTACGTGCGCATGAACTCGCAGGGCATCGCGCTGCCGGGCGACCAGCTGGGCGGCGCTGCATTCGCCGAGCACCAGGCGGACTTCACCATTGCGGACGAGCTGACCATCACCGATCGCGTGTCGTGGTCCAACCAGTTCAGCTGGCGGCCGTACTGGAAGTACAGCTTCAACAATCCGTGCGTCGCGATCACGGGCGAGTGCGTGACGCCGCAGGACGTGAAGGATCCGCAGCACTACTCGGTGGTCACCCTGTTCGATACCGAGCTCGACGTGCGCGTGCTCGACCAGCTCAGCATTGCCGCCGGCTACGCCAACCTCACTCCGCAGCTCAGCCAGGAAGGCCAGCGTCGCAACATCTTCTATAGCCCCGACGCAGTGGTGTACCTGACCGCCACGGCCTATCTCGACCAGATCTACAACGCGGTTACCAAGCCGTCGTCGTCGCAGCAGTCGGCCCGGCGTCGGGGCGGCCCGCACGTCGAATAGCGCCTCGCGGCGGGGCCCGGCGCCCCGCCAGTAGCGCGTTGGTTGGCGATTTCCCGACCGCCGTGCTCAAATAGCGGCGATGTCCGTTGCATCGCGTCTGCGGCGACTTCCGGCACCGGTAGCGGTCCTGGCGGCGCTGGCCTGTCTGGCGGCGATTCCGGCGCTGGCCCAGTCGGGTGGATCCAGCCCACCGGCGCCGGCCCAGCCAGGCGGCAAGTCCGCTGCGCCCGCCGGGTCCGCGGCCGCGTCTGGCGCGCCGGCCAAGCCCTCGGCGCCCATGGGCGGCTACTCGTGGTCCGACAAGCACAGCCACCGGCGGCACCACCGCCGCGTGCGCCTACACTTCGACCCGAACGCGCCGATCGCGACCTTCCCGGGCTTCCGCATGCTGCCCGGCGGCAGAAGCATGGTCTGGGTCAGCGTCAGCCGGAAGGTGCCGGTGGACGTCCATCCCGCGGCCGGGCGGGTCTCCTACGTGCTGTCGGGCGCGCAGGTGAGCATCCGCAACAACACCAACGCGCTGGTCACCACCTACTTCGACACTCCGCTCTCGCGCGCCCGGCTGGTGCCGGCGAAGCAGGGCACGGAGTTCAGGCTGGAGCTGCGCGAGAAGGTGCAGCCGAGCTACAAGGTCGTGGACGGACCGCGCGGAACCATGGTTCTCGAGGTGACGCTGCCGGCCCCGTCGAAGAGCTTCCGGCCGCCCAGCGCCACGCCTACCCGTGGCAAGACCGTGCAGCGCCCGCGTTCGCAGGTCCGGATCCCGCCCGATCCGAACGCGGCTGCGCCCGGCCGGCCCGGGCCGAGGCCGTAGGGGCCAGCCGCGCGCATCGAATCGCGCCGGTTCTTCCGAGCCGTCTACAATCGGTCCAGCGTGCGCTTGTGTCGAGAGCCCGGAGTCCTTGCGGCTGGAGTGCTGGCGGTGCTGCTGGTCGCTCCGCCGCTCCGGGCAGAGCCGCATGGGGCCGCCGCGAAAAAGAAGCCGGCCGGCTCGGTCGCACCTGGGCGCAAGCCGTACTGGTTGGACTTCTCGGCGGGCCGCGTCGACATCGACGCGAGCTCCAACGAGCTCGAGCTCCGCGACCACGTCGTGGTGCGCGTCGATCGCTATCGTCTGACCAGCGATCGGCTCCAGCTTCACCGCGGGCCGCGCGGAATCGTGGTCGACGGCAGCGGACGCGTGGCGTTCTGCCCGTGCCCCGATCCACCGGTTTCGATCGGCTTCTCGTCCGTCACGGTGGCGCCGCCGACGGACATGCTGATCAAGAACCCGACGTTGCGCGTCGGGAGCGTGCCGGTGATGTGGCTGCCGTATCTCTGGCTCCGGTCGCCCGATCGGGTCGGCATCCTGCCGCCGAAGGTGGCCTGGCGCGCACAGGACGGGCTGCTGCTCGGATCGGGCGTACATCTGCCGTTCGGGCCGAAGCCGGAGCATGGCTGGCGATCGGCGGTCGATCTGCGCGCTTCCGGCTACGTGAAGGGGGGCGCAGAGCTGGACGGGCGCGTTGCCACGCAGGCGACGAGCACGCACGTGCGCTGGGATCACCTGCGACGGAGCCTGCTCGAGATCGATGCGCACGGATCCGCGGCGGAGCAGCGCGCGAGCTCCGTGGCGTGGCAGCTGGACGCGATCCGCGGAGCGCGCGGGCTAGAAGGCACGATCGATCTCGAACCGGCGGCGCGCCGCTACGATCGGGCCGAGCTCCTGGCGATGCGGGCGCGCGGTGCCGGGCTGGTCGCGCTGGGCGTGCGCGCGGATGCGGCGCGCGGCGGACCGCTCGATAGCTTCGGCGCCGTCGGGCCGCGCGCGCACCTGGGCTTGGGCGGCGCGCTCGGGAATGTCGGCAACGTCGAGTCCGGTGTCGATGTCCAGAGCGTGCACGCCACGGGTTCCGGCTCCGCGACGCTCGCCGTACAGCGGCTCGAGCTCGGGCTGGACGGGCGCCCCGGGCCGTTTTCCACGGGTGTGCGGGCGCGCGAGGAGCTCGACGGCACCACCACGGACGCCTCCGGCGGCGTGCTGCTGCGCACGGCGGCGCGCGCGCGGTTCGGGCTTCCCCTGGTGCGCGCGTACGGAAGTGGTCCCGGTCCGCTCGTGCATCGAGTGGAGCCGTTCATCGAGGGCGGCGGCGGCTACGCGGTCAGTCACAGCGCCGTGTTTGCCGAACCAGCCCTCGTCGATGGCGGGTTGGTGAGCGCGGTCGCGGGTGTCGACAACGCGCTCGGCAGCACAAGCGACAGGGCAGCAGCCACGCTCGGCGCCCGCGCTGGCTACGTCGGCCGGGCAAACAATCCGGTGCCGGCCGTAGCCGGCAGGCTCGGCGCCGGGCTCGACTGGCTCGCGCTGCGCGCGGACGCAGCCTGGTTGCCGCGCGAGCCGCGCGACGTGGTGCAAGCGACGCGTCTCAGGCTCGGGCGGGAGGATCAGCTGCACGTGATGGGCTACGTGGAAGGGCGTTACGGTGGTTCGCCGACGATCGCGCGCTTGCTGGTCGACGACGCCTTCGACGCGCCGGTCCGGGGCTGGTTCGACCAGGAGGGTTTTTCGACGGGTGGTGAGCTGGGCGTGCCCTGGACGCGCTGGCTCGCGAGTGCGGCCGCCGCGGACTTCGACCTCCAGAGCCGGCAGCTGCTCGGGATCCGGGGCTCGCTCGCCTACCGCCACCCCTGCGGCTGCCTGGCGGTCGTCGCGTGGGCGGGCCACCGTATCGGTCGTCGCGGGGTGGACGCCTGGATGAGCGTAGATCTCGCTCCCTAGGCCGGCGGTCGCAAGCGGGGCGCCGTTCGGTTACGCTTGCCGTCGTGCCGGCAAGCGACAGGCCGCTGGGCAGCGAGCCGCCCCCTTCAGTCGGGCCGACGTCGCGCTCGGTCATCGGCTCCACCGTGGTGGTGGCGGACGACGACCGGATCACCCGCGAGCTTCTGGCGGGAATGCTGCGCGCGCACGGCTTCATCGTCGAGACGGTGTCGGACGGGCAGGCGGCGCTGGAGCGAGTAGCGCGGGGAGGCGTGGATCTGGTGCTGCTCGATATCCTGATGCCGCGCCTGAGCGGCCTGGAGGCGTGCCGCCTGCTCAAGGGGATGACCAGCGACAGCTTCATGCCCGTGGTGTTGGTCACGGTGAAGACCGATACCGCCAGCCGCGTCGAGGGACTCAAAATCGGCGCCGACGACTACGTGTGCAAGCCGTTCGACGAACGCGAGCTGATCGCGCGAGTCGAGGCAATGCTGCGCATCAAGAAGCTGCACGACCACGTCGTCCAGGCTCGCGCCAAGCTGGAGCGACTGAGCGTCCACGACGACCTGACGGGCCTGTACAACTATCGCTATCTGCACACGCGTCTGAGCGAGGAGTTCAAGCGGGCCGAACGCTATCACGATCCCCTGGCGTGCATCGTGATCGACATCGATCGCCTCCAGGCGATGAACGACATCGGCGGTCGCTCACTCGGCGACGCGGTGATCAAGCGGGTAGCCGACGTCGTCCGTGGCAGCGTCCGCGAGGTCGACGTGGTGGCCCGCTTCGGCGGGGACGAGTTCCTCGTTGTGCTTCCGAGCACCCATTTTGCCGGCTCGGTCACGGTCGCCGAGCGCATCTGGCGCGAGGTCGGCGAACAGAGCTTCATCGCGGATTCGAGCGCCGCACCGCGGGCCACGCTCTCGGTCGGCGTAGCGCTGTTCCCGTCGCGCGACGTGCGCACGAAAGACGCCCTGCTGCGCGCCGCTGACTCCGCGTTGCACCAGGCCAAGCGCGACGGCGGCAACCGCATCTGTGTGTTCCAGCAGGACGGCTACCTGTACACCCCGGTGGTCGGGCCGGCGAGCAGCCCGCCGCGTTCCACCGACTCCTCCCGCGCCGCGCGCAGGTCCAGTCGGCCACCGCCGACCGACAGGTCGCCGTCGCTCAAGACCGGACGCGGTCCCTCCGATCGCCCCCCGAGCGGAGGACGACGCTCCGGATGACGTTGTCGGCCCGCAAGCCGTCGGGCGAGCTCGCGTCCCGTGGATCCCCCAGCGATGCGCCGCGCGTGTTGATCGTGGACGACGAGCCCACGCTCAGGCGCAGTCTGGCCCGAATGCTCCTGAGCCGCGGCATGCAGGTTCTGACCGCGGATGACGGGGCGACGGCCATCGACCGTCTGGTCGACGAACAGGTGGACGTCGTGCTGGTCGACTTGATGATGCCGCAGGTGGGGGGGCTCGAGCTGCTGGAGCACGTCAAGAAGAACCACGTCGGAGTCGAGGTCATCATGATGACCGCGTTCGGCGACGTCGAGACCGCCGTCACCGCGGTGCGAGCCGGCGCCTACCACTTCCTCACCAAGCCCTTCCGCTCCAACGACGAGGTTGCGTTTACCGTGGCCAAGGCCGCCGAGCATCGGCGCCTGCTGACGCGCGCCGCGTTGCTCGAGAAGAAGCTCGAGCAGATGGAGAAGTTCGGCGAGCTCATCGGCAACTCGCCGCGGATGCAGACGGTGTACCGGCTGGCGATGGGCGTCGCGCCGACGGCCTCGACGGTGCTTATCCTGGGCGAGAGCGGCACCGGCAAGGAGCTGACGGCGCGCGCGATCCACCAGCACTCGTCGCGCGTGGGGCAGCCGTTCGTGCCGGTCAACTGCTCGGCAATTCCGGTGGAGCTGGTCGAGAGCGAGCTGTTCGGCCACGTCCGCGGCGCGTTCACCGGCGCCACGGCCACCCGGGAAGGGCTGTTCGAAACGGCGAATCGCGGAACCCTCTTCCTCGACGAGGTCGGGGATCTTCCTCCGCTCGCGCAGGTCAAGCTTCTCAGGGCTCTGCAGGAGGGAGAGATCAAGCGCGTCGGTGCCAACGAGACGCGCAGCGTGGACGTGCGCGTGGTGGCGGCGACCAATGTGGATCTCCGCGAGCGGATCGCGACGGGACGCTTCCGCGAGGATCTCTACTACCGGCTACATGTTGTCGCTATCGAGTTGCCGCCGCTTCGCGAGCGGCGCGAGGACATACCGCTTCTCGCCCATCACTTCCTGAAGAAGTACGCGGCGCGGGCCGGTCGGGAAGTCCGGCACATCGCGCCCGACGCCCTCCGGGCGATGCAGCAGCAGACATGGCCAGGCAACGTGCGGGAGCTCGAGAACGCGATCGAGTACGCGACGGTCTTCTGCGGCGGCGATACCATCGGCGCCGGCGACCTGCCGTTCGACCCGTCCGCTGCGGCCTACGCGCCCGATCCGGCAGCGGATCGCGGCCGCGGGCTGCCCGCCGGGGTTGCCGATCTCCCCTATCGCGAGGCGAAGCAGCAGGTACTGTCGGCGTTCGAACGGGAATACTTCGCGGAGTTGGTGAGCCGCGCCGATGGCAACATCTCCGAAGCGGCGCGCCAGGCCGGCCTGGACCGGTCGAACTTCCGCCGCGCGGCGAAGCGCGCCGGCTCCATCGTCAGCGCTCCCGGGACCCGGACCGCTGACCGGGGCAAGGCCTGAGCCGCGGCCCGAAGCCTCGACCGGCAGCCGAGCCGAGCGGGACGTCGTCGGCCCGGTCCGTCGAATTCCACAATCTGTCGCCCACTTCATGTAGTCTCCGCCCGATGCGAGCGGGCACCCCCCGGGCTCTGCTGCTCATGTCGCTTCTGTGGGCGCTGCCGGCGGCCGGCCAGACTCCGGCTGGCAGCGCGGACCCGCATGCACCGCGGCCGCCGGCGCCGGTCCACGTCAGCCATGACTACACGCTGGCGCGCTGCCTACAGCTTGCCGAACAGCACTACCCCAAGGTGGCCGAGGCGCGCGCGAAGCTCTCTGAAAAGCGGGCGCAGCTGTGGGAAGCGCATACGGCGCCGTTCAGCAACTTCAACGTCACCGGTGGCGTGGGCCTGGCACCGACCGTGCGCGGGACGAGCGTCTACAGCCCCAACACCGACGTTGCGCTGACCTCGAACATGGCGCTCGCCTGGCAGGTCGGGATCGAGGGCGTCGTCCCGCTCTGGACGTTCGGCAAGATCACCAACTTGTGGGACGCCGCCGAGGCGAACGTCAGGGTCGGCGAGCACGAGGTCAAGAAGGAGCAGAACGAGGTCAAGCTGTCGGTCCGCAAGGCGTACTACGGCGTGCAGCTTGCGCGGGATTCGCTCGTGCTCTTGAACGATGCCTCCGGTCGCATCGACAAGTACATCGGTCGGATGGCCAAGCAGGTTGCAAACGGGGAGGGGGACGACATCGAGCTCCTCAAGATGCGCATGTACCGCGCGGAGCTCGACGCGCGTCAGGCCGAAGCGCAAAAGACCGAGGCATCGGCACTCGCGGGTCTGCGCTTTCTCACGGGCGTCAAGGATCTGGATGTGCCCAACAAACCCCTGAGGCGCGTCCACCACACGCTGGCGCCA
Organism: uncultured delta proteobacterium; assembly: GCA_963826085.1. Lineage (GTDB taxonomy): Bacteria > Myxococcota_A > Polyangia > Polyangiales > Polyangiaceae > CAWDXG01. The sequence goes on from CAWGVN010000002.1 coordinate 219,324, forward strand.
CTCGCGCGGTATCTGACCGCGGCGCGCCTGTTCCGTCCCGAGGTCAACATGGCGCGCGCGGGCGTGGTGGCGCGGGAGGCCCAGGTGCGCCTGGCGCGCGCGCGCTACTTCCCCGACATCGGGATTGGCCTGACCGCGAAGTGGGCGCGCGCACCCGAGGTCACCGACCAGACCAATCCGTTCGTGCTCGATAACGGAAACTATCTGCATTACGGCTTCGGCCTGGTGTTGCGCTGGAAGCTGGACTTCCTGCCCGACAGCGCGCGTCTCGCCCAGGCCCGCGCCAAGCTGGAGGAGACGCGCGCCACCGAGCGCTACGCGCTGGGCGGCGTCGGCGTCGAGGTGGAGCAGGCGTACGCCGAGGCCAAGGCCGCAGAGCGGCGCCTGGACGCCTACTCGCGCGCCACCCAGTACGCGCGACAGTGGCTCATCAAGGTGCAGCAGGGCATCGACGTGGGTACCTTCGACGACGAGGACATCGTCGATCCCGCGAAGGCCTACGCACTGCACAAGTTCTCGAAGATGTCGGCGACCTTCGACTACAACATGGCGATTGCGAAGCTGGCGCTGGCCACCGGCTGGGACCAGATCGCCGATTCGCCGTAGGGGCGGGCGGTGCGACGCTAGCCGTTGGCCTTGGCGTCTTCTTCGTCGAGCAGCTTCTCGATGCTCTGGATGCCGTTGAGGATGGCCTCGTTGATCATCGAGACAATCGTCGGCAGCGAGCCCTTGAGCGCCTCGTAGTAGCGCTGCCGTTCCGTCGAGTGGATGATGGCGGGTGGGTAGCCCGCGCGCAGCAGCATCACGTTCATGAGCAGGCGCGCCACCTTCCCGCTGTCGCTCGCGAACGGGAACACGCGCAAGAGGTCGTAGTGGACGCGCGCGGCGATGCGCACCGGATTCTTGATCTTCTTCGGCTCCGGTCCGTTGAGCCAATCGATGACCTGCCGCACCCGGTACGCGATCTTGTCGGGAGGCGCGTATTCGTGGAAGTACAGCCGGTGCTGCGGGATGTCCTTCCTGTACTTCACGCTCTTGAGGTCGCCCTCCTCCGGATGGAGCGTGAGGTAGATGCGCTTGATGATGTCGATGTTGATCGGAACGCGCTTCTTGTCGCCCAGCTCGCGCACGAGATCGATCGCGGTCTTGTGGCGGCGGATCTCCTCGCAGACCGGCTGCAGGCTCGAGTCGGGCACGACCGTGATGTTCGGATCGATGGCCGTCTTGAGCTCCTGGAAGGTGTAGACCACGCCTTCCAGCGCGCTGTCGTGATAGATCCACGACATGTCGAAGCTCTCGGCGTACTGGCGCCGGAAGCTTTCCTCGGTGCCTTCCAGCCGCTTCACGATCAGCGTGTAGCGATCCTCGATGCGATCGGGTTTGGGCTTGGTCGGCGGCTGCGGGACCGGGGCGCGGTGCGGCGCGATCTCCGCTCCGGGCTGCGTGACGGGCGGTGTCGGGAACTGACCCCCCTCCGGCCCGCGCAGATTGGCGAACCGGCTCGGGGCCAGGTCGCCCTGGAGCATGCGGCGCGTAGTACCTGACTGGTTCGGGATCGCGTCGGGCCGGTAGACCCGCGTGGTGGTTCCGCGGCCCACGCCGGCGACCCGCTGGGCGCGGCGCGTGGCGCGCGCCACGCGGCCTTCCAGCGCGCGGCGCGCAGCCTCGCGTTCGGCGCGGACCTTCTCGCGCTCGGCTTCCTTCGCCTTGCGGTAGGCCTCGCGCTCGGCTTCTTTGCGCGCGCGTTCCTCTTCCTTGAGACGGCGTGCTTCCTCGCGGGCGGCTTCGCGCTCGGCCTGGATGCGCTGGCGCTCCTCTTCCTTGAGACGGCGTGCTTCCTCGCGGGCGGCTTCGCGCTCGGCCTTGAGGCGTGCGCGTTCCTGCTCCTTGGCCTTGCGCTGGGCCTGGCGTTCGGCCTCCTTGCGGGCCTTGTCCCGGGCGCGCTCCTTGTCGCGCAGCTTGCGCTCGCGCTCGCGCTCTTTCTCGCGGCGTGCGCGCTCGCGTTCCTTCTCGCGCGCCGCGCGCGCTTTCGCCCGTTCCCGCTCGTTGCGCTCGCGCTCGCGCTCTTTCTCGCGGCGTGCGCGCTCGCGCTCCTTCTCGCGCTGGGCCTTCTCACGCTCCTTGCGGGCCCTTTCGCGTTCCTTCTCGCGCTGGGCCCTTTCGCGTTCCTTCTCGCGGCGGGCCTTTTCGCGCTCGCGCTCGCGGGCGCGCTGGGCTCTCTCGCGTTCGCGCTTGACCTGCGCCGAAGAGCGCTTGGGCGTCTTCTTCGCCTTCTTCTTCGCGGAGCTCGCGCGGCCGGTCGTCCGACGGTTCTTCGGACGGCTCGCCTTCGTCTTCCGGGTTGCCTTCTTCTTGGCGGTCTTGCTCGACCTGCTCTTGGCGGGCTTGCGCGTCCTGGCCGCTCGCGTCCGCGTCCTGGCCGCCGACTTCTTGCGCGTGGTTGTGCGCTTCGCCTTCTTCGCCGCTCGCTTCAACCTGGCAGCGCTCTTTTTCGAGCGTTTCGCGGGCTTGCGGGCGGTCCCCGTCCGGCGCGAGCTGGTGCGCTTCTTTGTTGGCTTCTTCTTGGTTCGGGCCGGCATCAGCGTTGACCAGGGGAGAGCGGCCGCACCCGGACCCCCTGCGTGGCGGCGGGCCAACGGGCCGAATACCTCGACATGGGTGCAGGAACCTGCCTCAGGCCGGGGGATACGAGGGACCGCGGTCCCGAAAATTGCCTCCGGAAGCTAGTCGGCCGGCACGCACGGCGTCAAGCAGCGTGTTGCCCTACCGGGTCGGCAGCCTCGAGCTGGGCGACGAAGGTCCCGCCCCACTCCGTTCAACCGAAGTAGTCGGGGAAGATCTCGCTATTTTCCAGGGGCTCGGAGCGCTTGGTCAGCACCTCGCAACCGGTCTCGGTCACGAGCACGGTGTGCTCGAACTGGGCGGAGAGGGAGCCGTCGCTGGTCACGGCCGTCCAGTCGTCGTCCAGAATCGTCACCTGCCAGTCGCCCCCGTTGATCATCGGTTCGATCGTGAAGGTCATTCCGGGGCGGAGCCGGATCCCGCGTCCGCGGGTTCCGACGTGGCTGACCTTGGGCTCGTCGTGGAACACGCGGCCGATTCCGTGGCCGACGAAATCGCGTACTACTGAACAGCCCTGATTCTCGGCGAACTCCTGGATGGCGGCACCGATGTCGCCGAGCCGCGCCCCCGGACGAACCTCGGCGATGCCGAGCTCCAGACTCCGACGCGAGACCTCGGTGACCAGCTTGGCGTCGTCGGTCGGCGTGCCGACGTAGAACGTGGCGGACGTGTCGCCGTGGAAGCCGTTGTAGATGTGAGTGACGTCTACGTTGATGATGTCGCCTTCCTCGAGCCGGTGAGGCCCGGGGATGCCGTGGCAGACGACTTCGTTGATCGAGGTGCATACGCTCTTCGGGTACCCCTTGTAGTTCAAGGGAGCCGGGATGGCGCCCTGCTCGAGCGTGTCCTTGTGCACGAACTCGTTGATCTCCTCCGTGGTGATCCCCGGACGGATGATCCTGCCGACTCGCACAAGCGTGTCCGCTGCGAGCCGGCACGCATCGCGCATGGCCTGGATTTCGCGTGGCGTCTTGATTTCAACGGAGGACATCTGGAAACGCATCGAACGCATGATATTCAGCCGTGGAAACCGCCGACGAGGCGCGCTCGTTCGACGGCCGAGCGCAACGCGGCCGTGTCGGCCTCGCCGCGCCAGTGGAGAGTGGTCTGGCCTTGTTCGTTGTAGTGCCGGAAGAACAGGATGAACTCCCTGCCTACCAGAGTCGAGTCCGCTGAGTGCACGAAAGCGTACGACGGGCTGTCGGGTCCGATCTCGACGCCGATCGGTCGCGTAAGGGGCTTGCCGGCCAGCGGGGGCCCGGCCGGCTGCAGCATCAGCGTATACGATGGACTCTCGCCTCCCGTGTCGCTCGTCACGGTGGACACCCGGACAGGGAGCACCGACTCGGCTTGCGCTGTTCTGCTCGCCAGCACCGGGTCGTTGGCTGCCTCGGACCCGTCGACCGAGGCACCGAAGACGTCCGGGGCGATGCTGTCGTCGAACAAGGTCGCGGCATCGGCGTCGTAGGGCGGCAACTGCTGACCGGCCAGCGGAGCCTTCGGCCGGCCGGACGGCCCGCAGGCGACGCTGGCCACCGTTGCCAGAGCCAGCAGGAGGGCTGCCACGAGCGACCAGCGCTTCGGGGGTCGACAATCCAATGTTGTTCCCTGGATAGCCATCGTCGTGGGTCTCGTCGAGCCGTCGATGACGCGACGCGGCGTGCCGGCCGTGCCACGGGGGAAGGAGAAAGAAGTGGCGAGCTGGACCGAGGCCGGGATTCCGGCCAGGTTGCTCCATAGTTCGGCCGCGTCAAACGTCTAATGCAGGCATGCCCCCAGCGACGGGCGTGCCTTGAGCCGCGGCCGAGGGCAATGCTAGCGTGCCGGCGCTCGCCGATCGAACTGACTGTCAAGGATTTCGGGAGGATACAATGAAGTTCAGGGCCATCGTGACACTCACCGCCGTCGGTCTGCTCGCGGCTCCTCTGGCGGCAACGACGGCTAGCGCCGCGCCGGCATCTTCGTCCGTGCTGGCCCGCTTCGGTCACCACAAGACGTCCCATGCGGCCAAGGCAGCAGGGGAGCCGGGACGCTTGAAGCACCGTATCGTCGTGGCGCCGCGTGGCCTGCGCTGGGGGATGAGCAGCGAGCAGATCGCGAAGCTGTACGACAAGATCTTCGATGCGGAGTTCGTGCCGCTCTACAAGAAGGTCGAGCCTGGGCCGCGCATGACCGCTCTCGATGTCGAGCTCAAGAACAAGAAAGAGGTCCTGCGGCGGAGCAAGGTCGAGTTCAACGACACGCCCACCGGCCTCGACCAGTCGCCGCTCGCCGGCGAGTTCACCTACGGCAACCACGAGAGCATGACGCGCGTGACGCTGAGCAGCGGGACCGTTCGCAACTTCTTCTTCTTCTCGGATCGCCTCTGGAAGGTGTACGACGAGCACAAGCTGCGCAAAGGAGGCCCGCTCGGCGACAACTACAAGGACGCGGTGACCATCCTCACCAAGAAGTTCGGCGTGGCGCCCAAGATGGTGCCGGCCGACTTCGCCAAGCATCACTACTACGACGAGGCGATCTGGTTCGACAACGACACGCTGATCCGCGCCGTGAACCGCGAGGCGCAGCACGTGCTTGCGATGGTGTACGAGGACAAGGGCGTGCACGACAGCCTCAGCCGCTATCGCACGCACAAGAAGAAGAACCCGAACTCGATCGACAGTTCGGTGCTGGCCGTCACCAAGCCGGCGACGCCGCCCCCCGACGAGAAGGACAAGAGCAAGGACAAGAAGAAGTCCCGGCGCGGGCATTAGTCGTATCCCGCCCGCCCACCCCCGGCGGAATCCTCGGCCGGGGGCTCGCCGCCCCCGGACGCCGATTCATCGCGGGCTCGGGGTCACTCGCCGGATGCGGACGGGCGAGCCGTCGAGGACGTCAGTCCTCCACTTTCCGGGCGCCTTCCGGAACGATGGCGCCGGACGTCACGGTGACCTGGGCGCTCGGGGCGACGGCCTGGATTGCCGGCTCGATGACCCGGCGCTTGGCCAGCGTGTTGCCGGGACAACCGGAAAAGCGGCCCGCCAGGTGGAGCTCGACAGCGTCGTCCTCGGCCCGGACCACGTACACGTCCCCTCCATCGGCCCGCACCAGAGGCGCCAGAATGTCATGGACCACCCGGAGGATCTCGTCGCGTGGGGAGGCCATCCGCGACCGAAGGTAGCACGCCGCTTGACCGGACCGCGAGGCTTCCTCTAGTTTCCCGGCCCCTCCTGCCCTCCGGACCGGGGAGCGGGGGTAGCTGGCGCTGGCCCTGGCCGGTGCTAGCTTTTGTCTGGTCCGGGCCAAAGCGTCCCACTGATCGAGGAAATAATGGCCGTTCATATCCGCCTTGCCCGCCACGGCTCGAAGAAGACCCCGTTCTACAGAATCGTCGTCACCGATCAGCGCAATCCGCGTGACGGCCGGTTCATCGAGAACGTCGGCGTCTACAATCCCACGTCGGAGCCTGCGAAGCTCGAGCTCAACCGCGAGCGGCTCGAGTACTGGCAGAAGCAGGGCGCTCGCACGTCCCACACTGTCGAGCGGCTGCTGAAGAACAACGCGGCGCCGCCCACCGAGGCCTCTGGCTGACCAGATGCTGGCAGCCCAGAGCTCGTGCGTGCCCCCGGACTTCCCTTGACGATTCCCCGCACCATTTCCGGGCGCAAGATGCGCCAGCGACTCTGGAGTTCTGTCACCCATGGCACTCAAGGAACTGATTTCCACCATCGCCCAGGCTCTCGTTGACGATCCCGACAGCGTCGAGGTCACGGAGATCGAAGGCGATCACAATTCGTTGATCGAGCTGAAGGTCGCCAAGAGCGACATCGGCAAGGTCATCGGCAAGGACGGGCGCACGGCACAGTCGATGCGCACCATCCTCACGGCGGCGTCGACCAAGCTGGGGCGGCGCGCGCATCTCGACATCGTGGATTGAAGCATCCCGTCGCCACACGCGCGTCGACCAGGCTCGTCGAGGTCGGCGGGGTGGTGAAGCCGCACGGAGTCCGCGGCGAGCTGAAGGTCCGACCGCACTACGCGCCCAGCGAAAGCCTGCTGTCGGTCAAGACGGTATGGCTTGCGCTCGGCGCGGACGAGCCCCGCCCGTTCCAGGTCGTCGCGGCGCGCCGCGCAAACCGCTTCGTGCTGCTCGTACTCGATGGCGTGCGCGACATGGATTCTGCGGAGCGGCTGCGGGGCGCGCGCGTGCTGCTGGACCGCGACTCCCTGCCGGCTCCGGGCCAGGACGAGTTCTATCTCGCCGATCTGGTCGGTGCCCGGGTCGAAGCGCCGTCCGGCGAGATCGGACGGGTGATCGAAGTGCGGGTGCATCCCAGCGTCGATTCGCTGGTGATAGAGAGGCCGGACGGTACCATCGTGGAACAGCCGCTCGCCGAGGTGTGGCTCGAGAGTATCGACGTGGACGGCGCGTGCGTCCGTCTCTCCACGACGGACGGCTTGATTAGTTGATATACGAGGACCGTGCGGGTCGGCGTTGTCACATTGTTCCCGGAGCTGTTCGGGCCGTTCGTCGAGACCAGTTTCGTCAAGCGAGCGATCGCGGGCGGGCAGCTGTCGGTGGAGCTCGAGCCGCTCCGGCAGCACGGGCTCGGTCGCCACTTGAGCGTCGACGACACGCCGTACGGGGGAGGCTCCGGCATGGTGATCCGCGTCGACTGCGTCGTCGCTGCGCTCGAGTCCCTCGAAGCGAGGCTTGGGTCGCGCTCGCATCGCGTGCTGCTCACGCCGCAGGGCCGCCGCTTCGACCAGGAGCGGGCGCATTCGCTCGCCGAGCAAACGAGCGTGTCGTTCGTGTGCGGCCGTTACGAAGGCTTCGACGAGCGCGTGCGTGAGTTCGTCGACGAGGAGATCTCGCTCGGCGACTTCGTGCTGACGGGTGGGGAGGTGCCGGCCATGGCTGTCATCGAAGCCTGCGTGCGGCTCCTGCCCGGCGTTCTGGGCAACGAAGAGTCCCCGCGCGAGGAGTCCTTCAGTCCGCACTGCGGCGGGCTGCTCGAGTACCCGCAGTACACGCGGCCGGTGAGCTTCCGCGGGCTGGGCGTTCCCGACGTGCTGGTGAGCGGCGACCACGGCCGCATTGCCGAGTGGCGCCGACAGCAGTCGCTCGAGCGTACCAGGACGCGGCGTCCCGATCTCGCCCGGCGGCGCGAGGACGAAGCGTGAGGCGCGTTGCGGTCGCGCTCGTGCACCATCCGGTGCTCGATCGCCAGGGCGAAATCGTGACGACGGCCATCACCAACCTCGATCTGCACGACATCGCGCGCAGCGCCCACACCTACGGCATCGGCGAGCTGTACATCGCGCATCCGATCGCCGCGCAGCGGGAGCTGGCGGAACGCATCCGCGAGCACTGGATCAGCGGCTCGGGAGCACGGCGTATCCCGGACCGTTCGCCTCCGATGCGCGCGCTTCGCATCGTGAACTCGCTCGACGACGCCGTGGCCGCGCTGGGAGGCGCGGTCGGGCTGTGGGTAACGAGCGCCAGCGCCGGGGGCGCTCCGGTGCTGGACTACGCCGAGGCGGCCGCTCGGCTCCAGAGCGATGGTCCGCCCGTACTCATCGTGTTCGGCACGGGCTGGGGGCTGGCCGCCGAGGTGCTCGCACGCGCGGACGCGCAGCTCGCGCCCATCACGTCGTGTCGCGAGGACGGCTACAACCACCTGAGCGTCCGCGCCGCGGCCGCCATCATCTTCGACCGGCTGCTCGCGGCCGGCGAGCGCCGCTAGGGCACCTGGAAGGGCCTGAGTCCCTGGAGCGAGACGCTGGTCACGCTGTCGGGGAAGACGCGCACGTCGTAGTAGCCGAGGCTGACGAGCTTCGTGCCGCCGTTGCCGTCGGGTACCAGGCCCGTGGCGGCCATCCGTGCGAAGCCAGGCTTCACGTCCAGCGCCGCGTACAACGCGGTGCGCCCGGTTCCGATCTCGCGCCGGTTGCTGTCCGGCAGCGGATTGTCCTCGTCCGCATTGAAGTAGACGAGATCCGTGCGCTGCGCGGTCACATCCACGCGCGCGTTCTGCAGGCGCACGTCGCCGCAGTCGTGGATCTCCCCGCCGATGGCGCCGTTGCCCGCCGAGATCGGGCGGTTGATGGCGACGGTCGGGATGGTCTGGAAATCGTCCGCGGCGAGCGCATCCACGTCGTGCTGGTAGACCCCGTTCTGCACGTCGGCGTCGGTGATGTACACGTTGTACGTGACGAGCGGTGCCCACTGCCCTTGACCGGCGTCGCTCGTCTTCACCACGAGCTCGGTGTACATCGGCACGTTCGGATAGCTGTACGCGCGGTCGCTGCGCTGGTCGTTGTTGCTGCCGCAGTTCGTGCTCTCGGTCAGCGTGACGGCGGAGTTGGCGTCCGTGGTGACGGCGCTTCCGATCAGCTTGTCGAGGTCGCCGTCCGTCGCGGGGTCGCCGGTGCGTTTGACCGTATAGACTTCGACCTTTACGCCGACCATGTCGCAGCCGTTCGAGAAGGCCTGGACCAGGCCCTGCATGGTGACGGTCTTCGGCGTGCCGGCGGGGGGCTTGGTCGGGTAGTGCGCCGGGTCGAAGCACGAGATGTCCGGTGGTCCCGAGCCCGCGTACTTCTTCGTGTCGGTGGTGCGCTTGAGGGTCAGCTTCTGCTGCCCCGCCCCGGGGCTGCCGACCAGCACGCAGCAGTCGCTGACCGGCCGCTGCTTGGCCTTGCTGCAGTCGAGTGCCGGATTGCAGGTGTCGGAGCTGCAGAAGGCGTTGTTGTCGGGCTCCACCAGCTGCGAGCAGCCACCCGGCGTGTGGTTGGGGAGCGTTTTGCCGCTGGAGCAACCGACCGCGACCGCAATCGTCGCAAAAGCCAGGAATCGTCCGATAAGCTGCTGCATCCGAAGACCTCGCTCATTTCCTGGCGGCGTAGCCGCCTTCAACCTGTCCGGATCGTGAATCCACCGGGTCGGAAGCCCGTCGTACAGTCGCACAGGGAGCCGGCCTCCCGGGAAGCCGCCACCTTTCAGGAAGCTAGCTAATTTCACTCCTTTCCGCACGCATTTCGCTCCGCCCCGAGGTCCGCCGGGTGCCTGTCCACCCGCCCAGGGGCTGACAATGGTGGCAGAATCGCGTACGGCCCGGTTTCATCGAGGATCGAGGGGATGAGAACGACCCGCGGACTTGTCACGCTGCTCCCTGGACTTGCGCTGATGCTCGGCAGCGCTTCCGTGCGCGCTGAAGACGGCTTGAAGGCGCTGAAGGCGGCGGCGCGTCATCCTCCGTCCTCGCCGGCCAAGGCGCTGGAGCTGGGGCGTTCGCTGCGCCGCGCGGGGCTCTACTCCGACGCCGTGAACGTGTTGCACCGCAGCTACTTCCGCGCCGGTCGCAAGGATCCGGTCGCAGTCGAGCTGCGGCTCGAGGCCGCGCGGACGTACATCGCCGCGGGCAAGCAGAAGCCGGCACTGCACGAGTGCCAGGGCCTGCGCTCGATCGCGCCGGTCAAGGCGGACGCTTGTATCGCGGAGGCCCAGCTGTTGTGGCGGCGTGCCTCGCTGGCGCTGCCCGCTGCCGAGCAGGCGCTGGCAAAGTCGCCGCACGACTACGACGCGCTGGTCGCGAAGGGCCGCGCGCTCGACCAGATGGGCAAGGCCAAGGACGCCGAGGCTGCCCTGCGCGCCGCCATCGCCTCGGACGCGACGCGCTACGAGGCTCATCGGTATCTCGCCGAGCTGCTGTACGAAAACGGCAACCAGAAATCCGGCCTGGCCGAGCTCCGCGCCGCGGCGAAGCGCGCGCCCGACGAGCCGACGCTGCTGGTGGAGCTCGCGTCGCAGCTGCCCGCCGGGAGCGAAGCGGTGAGTGCGCTCACGCGCGCGCTCACGCTCAGGCCGGACTACGGCGACGCGCTGGCGCGGCTCGGCAGCATCCAGCTCGAACAGAAGCAGCTCGCGAAGGCGGCCGCTTCCCTGGAGCGCGCGCTGGCCATCGACCCCAAGCAGGCCGACTGGCACGCGGATCTCGGGCGCGTACTGCTCGCCCAGGGCGACGCCGACAAGGCGCTCGCCGAAGCGAAGAAGGCGCTCTCCATCGTGAACAACCACGCGGCGGGCAAGCTGCTAGAAGCCGACGCGCTGGCGGCGAAGGGCGACATCGATCCGGCGATCGAGGCGTACGAGAAGGCGCACGCCCTGTCGCGCACCAGCCCGGATGCGCTGGTACACGCGGCGCGCGCCTGCCTGCATGGATCGCGTCCGACGACCGCGCATGCTTTCGCATCCAACGCCACGCAGGAGTTCCCGGACTGGGCGCCGGGATGGGAAGTGCTCGGTGACGTGCTGGCCGGCGAGCACGACAAGCAGGCTGCTCGCGACGCCTACCAGAAGGCGCTCGCGACGCATGGCCCGGTGGACAGGAAGGCAATCCGGAACAAGCTTGCGGGCGTCCGCTAGACTCCCGTCGTCCGGACTTCATGAAACGACTCCCCTTCGTCCCCAAGGTGGCGGCGCCTGCCGTGGATGCGGCGTTCTGGCGTCGCATGGCCTTCGCCGGTGCGCGCTACGGCCCGAAACCGTGGGTCCGCTACAGCCCGCCGCTGTTCGGTCTCGCGTTCGCGGCGCTGCTTCCCGAGAAGCGTGCGCGCGTGCGCGACAACCTGCGTCGCGTGCTGGGGGAGCGCTCTGCGCTCGAGGAGCATGTCGACGTCGCGCGGACGTTCGCCACCTACGCGCGCTGTCTGGCGGAGTCGTTGGCCAGGGGCAGACCGGAAGCGGAGCACGCGCGCCGCCGCATGCGCGGCACGGAACATCTCGAGCGCGCCGTGGCCCAGGGGCGCGGGATCGTGCTGGTAACGGCGCACACCGGCGCCTGGGATGCCGCGGCGCACCTGCTGCCGCGCGATGCGGGGCTGGAGGTGCTGGTCGTGATGCACGCCGAGCCGGACGCCCGCGCGCGCCTGCTGCACGACCAGGTGCGGCACAGCGAAGGAGTGCGGGTCGTCCACGTCGGCGCGCACCCGCTCGACAGCCTGCCGCTGCTCCGGCATCTCAAGTCCGGCGGAGTCGTCGCTGCGCAGATCGACCGCTCCTATCCGGGCCAACGTTCGCTCTGCGTCGAGCTGTTCGGCCTGCCGTTCCGGGTGCCCGAGGGGCCGTTCGTGCTGTCGGCCCTGGTGGGCGCGCCGGTGCTTCCGGTGTTTGTGAGTCGGGTCGGCTATTTCGACTACGAGTTCTCGATCAGTCCGGCCATCGAGCTGCCCCGGCGGGCCGGACCCGAGCAGATCCGCCAGGCCGCCGAGCGGGCGGTGCTCGAGATGGAGCGCTTCATCCGCGCCCATCCGACGCAATGGTTTCACTTCGCGGGCGACTAGCCCCGGGCTTCGCGCTTCTTTCAGGGCATCTGGACTGGCGCGCCGGCTCCGCCTTTGGCAAAAGCAACCGACCATGCGCCTACACATCGGCCAGTCCGCGCTCCACGGCGATATCGGTCGCTACGCGCGTCGCTTCGACCTGCTCGAGCTGCGCGCCGAGCCCGGGCGGCTGCCGCGCCCGGCGATCCTCCGGCGCTGGCGGGCCGAGGTACCGGAGGGGTTCTGCTTCAGCGTGATGCTTCCGCGCGCCGCGGCATCGCTCCAACCAGGCGAAGCACGCGACACGGCGCTCGCCTATGCGCTCGAAAGGGCGCGGGCTCTGGAAGCGAGCTGGCTGGTTCTGCAGACCCCGGCTTCGGTGATGCCGTCGGTGCGCTCGCGGGGGCGTCTGGCCGAGCTGGTCGACAAGCTCGCCGGCTCGTGGCGGATCGCGTGGGAACCGCGCGGCGTGTGGGAGGACGACGAAGCGGAAGCCGTCGCCGGGTCGCTGGGGACACACCTGGTGCGGGATCTCACGCGGCGCGAGCCGCCCGCGGGCGGCGTGATCTACACACGGCTGCTCGCGCTCGGCGAAGCGTCAGAGCTCCGCTCCGGAGCTGTCGAGGCGCTGGCCGATCGCCTGATCGGCCGCGAGGAGGCCTGGGTCGTGGTCGAGGGGCGGGGTGCCGCCAGGGCCGCGAAGATGCTGCATGAGCTGTGCGGCACGACCGATGAAGGCCGACAGGGGCGTGACGAAGGGGGCGACGACGATTACGGTGCGTGGGACGACGACTCCGACGTGCCGGCGGATGAAGAAGACCCGGACGAGGAGCTGGACGACCGCGCATGACCACTCGAGCCGCCGTTATCGCGAACGCCCCGATCGCCGAAGAAGCCGCCCAGGACTTCCTCGCTTCAGGTGGATCCGCCGTCGGGGCCGTGCTGACCGGGTTCTTCGCCGCGGCGGGGGCGTATGCGGGAGTCCTCTTGGGACCAGTCAGCATCCTGGTCGGCGGCGTGGGAGTCGGCGCGCGCGCATTCGACGGCCGGCTTCGCCAGCCAGGTCTCGGGACCAAGCGCCCGCGCGGCTTCAAGGCGGGCGAGGCCGTTCCCGATTCGGCGCGCGTTGCCATCCCGACCGGCGTTGCTGCGGCGCTCGTCGCGCACGCCTACGACGGCAGCCAGCGTCTGGGCACGATCCTCAAACCCGGCATCTCGCGCGCGCAGCGCAGCGGTGCCGAGGCGCGCGCCTCGCTGCTCAAGCGCATCCGATCCGCGGGCGCGGGTGCGCTGACCGAGGCCGGCTTCGTGCGGCCGATGCTCAGGATCGCCGGTCCGAGCCAGGGCGGCCTCGTCACGCCTTCCGACTTCGGCGCGGTAACGGACATCGATCAGGCCGCGAGCGAGCGCAAGCTGGGCGGCGGCAGTCTTGTCGAGCCGCCCTGGGCCGAACAGGGCGCGAGCGTCGAGGCAGACGAATCGCTGGGCATCGGCTTCGCGCTTTGCGCCGTCGACGTGCGCGGGGTCTTCGCGGCGCTGTGCTACCGCCGCGTGACGGACGGCCTGCCCATCGACGAGCTGGACCTGGAAGCACCGCTCGCGGCTGTCCCGGTGGAGCGCGGCGTAACGCGCGTCGCGCCTGGAGCGCGCATTCCGACGCCCGCGCCCATCGCCATCCGCCGCGACACGGATGGAACGCCGATCGAGGTCCTGGCCGGCCCGCTCGCGATGCGCCTCGGCGATCCCGCCGATGTGAAGCCGCTGCTCTGCGTCAAGCGCGACCCGCGTACGCAGGCGACCGAAGCGACGCGATCCTGACTAAGCGATCTTGGCGCCGTGGCGCTTCGCGTACTCGACGAGGCCGATCTTGTCGATGGTGCGAAGGTCGCGCGTCGTCAGCTTCAGCGTGACGTAGCGGCCGAGCTCCGGCACCCACAGCCGGCGGCGTTGCACGTTCACGTGCTGCCAGCGCGGCGTCTTGATGTTGGAGTGCGACACGTTGCGCGCACTGTGGCGACGCTTGCCGGTGATCTCGCTTCGGGCCATGGGGGGCGGGAACCTAGCCCACCGGCCCGTCCTGTTCAAGGGCCGATTCGTCCTCGTCGACCAGGCGCATGGGGCTCGAAACCCGCCGGGCGTCCGCGGCCAGCGCGGCGGCCAGCAGCTGGAACAGGCCCAGACTGGTCAGGATTGCCGCCGCCAGAATGCCCACGGCGGTGGCAGGGTAGGTCAGCCAGCCGGTATCCGCGTGCGCCAGGGGCGTCAGCTGGCGCAGGCCGACCTGCAGGGGGAGCACCATCAGGACCAGGGACGCCCAAACGGTTCCGGCCCCGGTGGTGCCCTCGCCCATGAAGCCGAGCAGGCTGCAGCCCACCACCGCGATATCGGCTCCTGCCGCGATGCGGGCCGACAGCGGGGCATCGTTATTGATCGCCAGCAGTACCTGGAAAACCACCAGGGGCAGGGCCAGCACCAGAGCCCACGCCAGAAGCACCCGGGCCCTGCGATAGGCGCGGTAGTGGGCGCGGAACAGCAGCGCCGCCGGCAGCGCCGTCATCGCGACGAGCCGCGCCAGGTTCTCGAGCAGGCTGCCGTCGACGGCGATGCCGGCAAGCGGCCCGGAACTGCGGAAGCCCAGCGCCATCAGCGCGGCGCCCAGCAGGAACGCGACGCCCGCCCTGAGCGCGTACGGAAACGGCAGCAGCGCCAGGGCCGCGAAAGCTCCGGCCGCCGAGAACGACAGCGTCGCCGAATCCAGCCGCTGCGCGGGCATCCCGACCCCATGGCGGAAGGCCAACCCCAGCAGCACCAGCATCGCGGCCACCACCAGCAGCCAGACGCGCACTGCCCGCCGCGCCGGTTCCACCGGAGCCAGCTCGTCGCGCAGCACCTCCGACGCCAGCAGGGGCTTGGGGGTCCCGGTGGCGGAGAGCGCCTGGTGGACGCCCGAAGTCGGGCCCCGCTGCGCTGGGGCGGTCGACGGTTCCGATGCCATCAGAGGGAGGGGAGCTCGCTGACGCTAGGGACGCTAGGGGTTCATGCTAGCGCCAGCTGCCCCAGGCGTGCCACCAGCGTTCGGCAGAAGGACTGTACCTTCTCGAAATCATGAACATTTCTAGCTAGCGTCTGCTCGTCCATGTAGAGCCTCCGCGCCAGCTCGACCTGCACCGCATGCACGCTCTCCCCGGGGCGGCCGTAGTGGGTCGTGCTGTAGCCACCGCGATAGGGGTCGTCGTGCGCCACGCTCCAGCCGAGCTCCCCGGCCACCAGCTCCGGCGTCTGGATCACCGCCGGCGCAGCCGAGGTGCGCCCGCGGCTGCCTGGAACAACGTCGGCCCGGGTGCGGCCCGGGTCGGTGTGGCCGGACCGGCCCCGGCTCGGCATGGAGTGGCCGCACAGCAGGATCGCGAAACCAAAGCGGCGGCGCTTCTCCTCGAGCAGCTCGCGCAGCGTTGCGTGATACGGCCGATAGATCTGCTCCAGGCGGCGTTCGAGCTCCGCCCGGGGCAGCGGACCCGCAATCGCGGGCAACGCCTCGGTCGTGGTCCGCCACACCAACCCGTGCGGTGTCGAGCGCGCGGTGCCTCCTTCAGCTGTCTGCGCGTCAACGTCGCCTTCGCCGCGGTTCAGGTCGCAGACGTAGCGGCTGACGTGCGACACGAGCAGCGTCGCGCCTTCCAGCGGCGCCCGCGCGTACAGCTCGTCGACGTACAGATCTGCGTCGAACCCGAGCGCGCGTGCCGGCGCTTCCAGCGTTGCGAGCGAGACCGGATCCACGAGAAGCCCCGCGTGCGGGACCTCCACCACCACGGGGATCTCGGTGGCCTCGGGCTTCTGTACTGAAAAGAACACGAAAGACCTCGGGCGTGGGATCTAGCATAGGTCCCGGCGCCTGGCTGTCGTCGTGCGGCTTGTGGGGCACCCCACCGGGTACCGGAGCAGGCCCGCTCCATCCGTCGCCGCAGCCCGGAGCACGCTTGTGGGCGACCTGGGCGCCTAGGCGCGCGGATGCGAGCGCTGGTGCGCGCGGCGCACGTGGTCCCGGGTCACGTGCGTGTAGATCTCGGTCGTGGCCACGTCGGCGTGGCCGAGCAGGGTCTGCACGCTCCGCAGATCGGCCCCGCCGGCGAGCAGATGCGTGGCGAACGAATGGCGGAGCTGGTGGGGGTGGATGTCGCCGCGGATGCCGGCAGCGCGCGCGTAGCGACGGACGGCCTTCCAGAAAGCCTGCCGCGTGAGCGCACCGCCGCGCGGCGACAGGAACAGCACGTCGTCCCTGGCCTTCGCGCTGGTGCCCTGGCGCTCGGCCGCCTGGCGCGCGCGCGCGGTGCGCGCGGCGAGATACGCATCCAGATGTTCGAGCGCCAGCTCGCCGAGCGGTACCAGCCGGCGCTTGCCGCCCTTGCCGAAAGCGGCCACCACGCCGCGTTGCGTGTCGAACGTCGCCCAGCTTGAGCCCGCACAGCTCACTCACCCGCAACCCCGCCGCGTACGCTAGGCTGAGCATGGCTCGGTCGCGCAGGCCGCGCAGCGTGCTCGTGTCGGGTGTCTCGATCAGACGCACCATGTCGTGCTCGCTCAACGCGTGCGGCAGCCGGCGGCCGAACTGCGGCCGTGCCGACTGCGATGTCGGATCGGCCGACAGCACGCCTTCGCGCAACAGGAAGCGTGTCAGACCGCGCGCTGCCGACAGGTGCCGCGCGGTGCTGCGCGCCCCGAGCCCGCTCCGGGCCAGCGACCCCAGCCAAGCGCTCATGACTCCGGCATCGAGGTCGGCCGGAGTGGTCGCGCCGCGCGATTCTGCGAATGCGACAAGCTTGCCGAGATCTCGCGCGTAGGCCTGGACCGTGTGCGGCGACAGCGCCCGCTCGACGCGGAGATGGTCGAGGAAGAGGTCGACGAGGCTGTCGAGGGTCACGGGCTACAGGGTATCCAGCCGGCCGAGAGGACGCCAGAAAGCGACCGCGACCGTGACCGCGCCCGCGTCCGGGACCGCGACCGGCTGTGACCGCGACCGCGACCGTGAGCGGTGGTCAGCCGGCCGCTACGAGCTCGCGGAGCAGCCGTTCCGGGTCGTCCTGGCGCATCAGTGTTTCGCCGACGAGCGCTGCGTCGGCCGGCGATGCGGCGATGCGCGCCACGTCCCCGGGCGTCGCGATGCCCGAAAGGTGCACCCGCGTCACCGTCCCGGGCAGCGAGGCCAGCACGCGGGCGGCGCGCGCGGCGTCCATTTCCAGCGTATCCAGGTTGCGCGCGTTGACTCCGACGAGATCGGCGCCCGCGTCGAGCGCGCGCGCGGCTTCCTCCTCGCTGACCACCTCCACCAGGGGTACGAGCTGCCGGGTGCGGGCAGCCTCCACCAAGGGAGCCAGTCTGCGTGGTGGAACACAGCGTACGATCAGCAGCACCGCGTCGGCTCCGAACGCGCGTGCGGCGTCCAGCTGCGCCTCGTCGATCACGAACTCCTTGCACAGGATCGGCAGCGTGCAGGCCGCGCGGGCTTCAGCGAGGTGCTCCCAGGCTCCGTCGAAGAACTGCCGGTCACACAGCACGCTCACCATCCGCGCTCCGGCGCGCTCGTAGATCGCCGCGCGCTCCCCGACGCCGAGGCGCGTGGACAGCTTGCCCGCGGACGGCGAGCGACGCTTGATCTCCGCGATGAGCCGCAGCGGGTCGCGCGGCGCCCGCGAGAGAGCCACGGCGCGAGGCGATGTGGGCGCCGGCGGAAGATGAAAGCCGCGGAGCTCGGCGACCTCCCTCTGCTTGACGGAAAGAATGCGCTCGAGCACCGTCAATCCGTCGCGCTGCGGTGCTTTTCCGCGGTGGCACGCCAGCGCTCGAGCGTGTCTGCGGCTTTGCCGGTTTCCAGCGCTTCCCGTACCCGGTCGACCGCTGCACGCGGTGCGAGCTGTTCGGCAACGACCAGTGCCGCAGCGGCGTTCAGCACGAAAGCGTCGGTGGCCGCGTGGGGCCTGCCTGACAACACGTCTTCGAGGACGCGCGCGTTGTACGCGGCGTCGCCGCCCGCGACCGCGCCCGCGGAGCTCGGCCCGAGACCGAAGTCCTCCGGCGCGATGCGCTGCTCGGTCAGCGAGCCGCCCGACAGCTCGGTGACGCGCGTCACGCCGAACGGACTGACCTCGTCCAGCCCGTCCTCGCCGCGGACCACCCACGCCCGCTCGACGCCGAGCGAGTGCAGCGTCTCGGCCAGGAGCGGCCGCACGCTGTCGTCGTACGCGCCCAGCAGCTGGTGCGTGGCGAGCGCAGGATTCGCGAGCGGGCCGAGCAGGTTGAAGATGGTGCGGATGCCGAGCTCGCGGCGGGCCACGCCGCCGTGTCGCATCGCAGGGTGGTGCGCCGGAGCCATCAGAAACGCGATGTTCGCTTCGCGCAACACGTCGGCAGCCGCGTGCGGAGGCAGGTCGAGCGGAATGCCCAGCGCTTCCAGCACGTCGGCGCTGCCTGCGCGGCTCGAGACGGCGCGATTGCCGTGCTTCGCGACCGGCACGCCCGTAGCGGCCACGATGATCGCCGCGCCGGTCGACAGGTTCACCGTCCCGAGCCCGTCGCCGCCTGTTCCGCAGGTGTCCAGCACGCGTGCGAGCCCGTGGTCCACGCCGAGCATGGCCGCGCGCATCGACTCCACCGCAGCGGCGATGACGGGCGCCGTCTCGCCGCGCAGCCTGAGCGAGACGGCGAAGCCGGCGACCTGCACCGGCGTCCACTCGCCGGCCAGGATCGCGTCGAACACCCGCCGCACCGTCTGCGGCGAGATGCCCGATGCGCTGGTGAGCTCGGCGTACACCTCGGGAAAGCGCGGCGCTTCGCTCACGACGCCTCCAGCCAATTGGAGAGCAGCTTCATGCCGTGCTCGGTCAGGATCGACTCGGGATGGAACTGCACGCCTTCCACCGGCAGCTCGCGATGTCTCAGCCCCATGATCTCCCCCTCGCTGGTCCAGGCGCTGATCTCCAGACACCCGGGCAGGTCCTGTCGCTGCACGATGAGCGAATGATAGCGCGTCGCTTCGAAAGGGCAGGGGAGCCCGGCGAACACGCCGCGCCCGTCGTGCTCGATGGGGGAGGTCTTGCCGTGCATCAGCCGCGCGGCGCGCACCACCCGCCCGCCGTACGCCTGGGCGATCGCCTGGTGGCCGAGACACACGCCCAGAAGCGGCACCTTTCCGGCCAGGGCTTCGATCGTCGACAGCGTGATGCCCGCGTCGTCCGGTGTACCCGGTCCCGGCGACAGCAGCACGCCGTCCGGGCGGTCCGCGGCTATGGCCTCCGGGGTCGTGCGGTCGTTCAGGCGCACGTCACAGCGCGCGCCGATCGTCTCCAGGTACTGCACCAGGTTGTAGGTGAACGAGTCGTAGTTATCGACGACCACGACGCGCTTCTTCACGCCCCGAGCCTGTCATCGGCCCCGGGGCGGGTCAATGTGACCCGGAAAGTGGGGGATGGTCGCCCGGGCCCGATACGATCCGGTCCATGTTCGACCGTCGCCACGCCTATCGCCGCCCCATCGATATGTTCTTCAACAAGTTCCTCGACGGGCACCCGTACCTGTGTCGCTCCGTGGACCTGTCACGGGCCGGCCTGCTCGCCGTGACGTTCGCCGAGCCGCGAACGGTGCGAGGCTCGTTCCCCCTCGAGCTCCGGCTGCCCGACGACGAAGCGGACAGTCTGTGGATCTGGGCTCGTGGGGTGTGGCGGCGCGGAGCGCGCCAGGCGATCGAGTTCGTCGGCATCGACGCCGGCGACCGCGAGCGCCTCGACCGCTACCTGATGAGCTAGGAATTCAGTACCCGTGCTCGCGGAAGAACTTCTCGATGCGGAGGTTCACGAGCTCGGGGTATTCCACGGCCGCGTAGTGCGTTGCGCCGCGCACCACCAGGATCTCGCCGCCGGGCACGCGGCGCGCCATCTGTTGCGCCAGCTGGCGGGGCGTGAACGCGTCGCGGTCGCCGGTGATGACCAGGGTCGGCACCTCGATGCGTTCGAGCACGTCCGAGGCATCGTGGTCGCCGAGTGAACGCAGCGTGCGCATATACAGGTCGAGGTCGAGCGTCGCGAATTCCTGCGCCAGCTCGCGAAACAGCTCTTCGTCGAGCGTGCTTCCGGCCAACCGGAGCCGCTTCAGCCACAGCACCGTCTCGGGCCAGCGGCTCGCGCGTCGAAGCACCGCCGAGCCCAGCTCGTGGAAGCGCCGCACCTGTTCGATCGCCGCTGGGATGACCCGGGCCGCCATCGGGATCGCCACCGTGTGCAGCGGTCGGCCGAAGGTGCCGTTGATCAGCACCAGGTGGCTTACCCGTTCGGGATGGCGCGCGTACAGCTCCAGCAGCACCTGGACGCCCATGCTCCAGCCGATGAAGGCAGCGCGTTCGACGCCGGTCGCGGCAAGGACCTGCTCCAGGTCGTCGACCTGCACCGGCACGTCCACGCGCGGCGGTTCGTCCGGCGGGCGGGACGAGCCGTACAGGCCGCGGTAGTCCCAGCTGACGATGCGGTAGCGGCCTCTTAGATAGTCGATCTGGTGTCGCCAGGCTGTCAGCGAGCCCCCGAGCCCGTTCGCCAGAACGACCGGCAGGCCGTCGCCGCCGGTGTCGTGGTACGCGAGCTTGGTTCCATCCGCGGACTCCAGGGTGCGGGTCTCGACCTCGAGGGGGGGCATACCGAGCGCGGCATCCAAGCCTGTCGAGGCCCGGGTGGCAAGGGCGGGCGGACGGCCGACGGAGCCAATGCAGGCCATCGCCCCGGGTCCAAAGGGGGGCGACCCCGAACGATTCAATCTTGCCGGCTGGTTGTTCGACCGCTACTGTGCCGCCCAATCGCCGTGGTACGTCGCCGTTTCAGTGCGACAATCGCCGCGGACACGCAGCTCGATGGCCGACGAAAAGAAGCCCAGAATCGATCTCAAGGCCCGTCTCGGGAAGAAGACGGTCACCGCGCCCGGTGGGCCTTCCATTCCGCCTCCCGTAGGCATCCCCAAGCCCGGTGGCGGCGTTCCTGTACCGCCGTTCGGCTCCAGGCCTTCCGGGCCGAAAGTAGACGCCTCCGACCCCTATGCCGCCATCTCGGCGGATTCCGCGCCGACGCGCGCGGAGCCGCAGGCCATCAAGGTCGAGATGAGCGAGGAGGTGGTCGCCGCGCAGAAGAAGGGACGCGCGCGCATCATTGTCCTGGCGGTCGCGGCGGCCGTCGTGGGCGGCGGCATCGGCTTCGCCGTCGGCAGCGGCGTCGAGCGCGGCAAGGGTGCGGACAAGGCCATCGCCGGCGCGCAGACGCTGGTGAAGAAGGTCGACGACGCCAACCAGCAGCTGGAGGCGCTCTCCGACGTGCTCAAGTCCGCCAAGCAGAAGCTGGCGGACAACAAGTACCCGGAAGACGAGGTCAAGAAGCTCGGCGGCATCGACATCCCGTTTACCGGCACCGATCTCGTCGGCATGGGCATCGGACGCTTCAACCCGGAAGTGGTGACGATGCTGTTGACGTTCGCTTCCGGCGCGGCCTCGGCCAACGACCAGAAGGACAAGATCGGCGCCGTGCTGAGCGGAGCAAAGCCCGCCATCACCGACTTCCTCACGCAGAAGGCCAAGCCCAAGGTGCGCTGGTCGGTGTACATGCAGAACGGTCCCTACGGCCGCTGGGCGGTGATGCAGCCACTACCGAAGCCGTTCCCGGTCAAGCAGTTCGACAAGCCGAAGGACGACAAGAAGCAGTTCAAGTGGCCTGACGACTTCAAGATCAACGACAGCGGCAAGACCTACACGCTCAAGCGCTACACCGATGGCGATCCGATGAAGGGCGGCGGCGATCCGAAGATCATCCCCGTCGACCCGACGTTGCAGGGCTCGGTCTGTCCGTCCGACGTGCTGGTCAAGCTGACCCGCGAGCTCGGCGACATGCAGCAGACGCTGGAAGGCGACAAGACGCCCGGTCACGAGAAGGCGGGCCTGATCGACACCGGCAAGGCGCTGCTCGAGAAGCTCAAGGGCATCGGCGCGCCGGGCGCCTGATACCCCGCGGGGTCCGCTGGACGTCAGTCCCGGGGCACGCGGCCAAAGGCCATGCCGGATTCGTCCGCGCAGATGTCGGTGTAGCCGCGCGCGAGCAGTGCAGTGCAGCGAACCGCGAGGTGGACGCCCCCTCTACGGCGACCTCCGAGCAGCCCGAACAGCTTTTTCGGCGGGGCCGGGCCCGCGTCCAGCGCGACCCAGCTGCCGGGAGCCAGCGTCGCGGGATCTGGCAGCTCGCCCGCGAGCACTCTTGAAAGCTCCAGCCCGCCTTCGTCGCTCTCGTCGCCAGCGGCGGGGTGCAACACCAATGTGGGGCGCTCGCCCGGTGCCAGCGGAATGCTTCCGTCTGTGTCCGCAGCGCGGCTTGTCATGCGGCTGTCATGCGCGACGACCTGGGCGACAGCGATTCCTTGGACGCGGAGCGCACGATCTCCACGCGCGCCACGCAGCGCTCGTCGGCTTCGCGCACCAGGAAGTCGAGGCCCAGCGCCGTCAGGCGGGCGCCGACGCGCGGCACGCGCCCGAGGCGATCGACGATGAATCCGCCGAGGGAGTTGTAGTCGCCGTCCTCGGGGAATTCAGCGCCGAGGTAGTCGCTCAGGTCGTCGATCG
Source organism: uncultured delta proteobacterium (assembly GCA_963826085.1). Lineage (GTDB taxonomy): Bacteria > Myxococcota_A > Polyangia > Polyangiales > Polyangiaceae > CAWDXG01. The sequence goes on from CAWGVN010000002.1 coordinate 241,882, forward strand.
GAACACTCGCATCGACCAGCAGCCGGCCGTCGCCAAGGTCGACGATCGGCGCCTCGTCCTCGTCGTGTTCGTCCTGGATGTCGCCGACGATCTCCTCGATCAGGTCCTCCAGCGTCACGATGCCCGACATGCCGCCGAACTCGTCGATCACGATCGCCATGTGCTGGCGCATCGCGCGCATGTCCTTGAGCACGCTGGAAGCGGACTGCCCCTCCGGGACGTACACGACCGGGCCGCGCACGATATCCTCGAAAGAGAGCTCGCCGAGATCACCCGATGCCATGTGGCTGATCAGATCCTTGACGTGCAGGATGCCGACCACGTTGTCGATGCGCTCGCGGAACACCGGGTAGCGGGAGTGGCCGTTTTCCACGACCAGGCGCAACAGCTCGTCGGTCGGCGTCTCGATGTCGAAGGCCGTGACGCGCGTGCGCGGCACCATCAGCTCGCCGGAGGTGAGGTCGCCAAAGTCGAGCACGTTGCGGATCATCTCCGACTGTTCGTGATCCAACGAGCCGTTGAGCTCGCCTTCGTTCACGATGATCTCGACCTCCGTCTCGGTCATCTTCGGCGAGCTGGGTGGGCGCGCCAGCAGCCGGCCGAACACGCCGCCCAGCCACACGATTGGCGCGGCCAGGGGCGCCACGACCATCTCCAGCGGCCAGAGCAGGCGCAGCAGCAAAGGCGCCGAGCGTTCCGCGGTGCGCGCCGCCATCACGCGCCCGATCTCGGCCGGCACCGCATAGGCCAGAAGAGCGAGCAGCGCGGCCAGCTCGGGCAACCACCCGCCCAGCGAGTGTGGCAGGAGCTGACCGATGAGCAGCGCGCTTACCGCGATGCCGAGCACGCGCAGCACGAGCCAGCGCGACTCGATCGCCTCGCCGCGCTCGAGGTAGCGTCCTATCGCCTGTCGCGATCGTCCCTCCAGCGCGTCGCGAAGCGCGGCCTTGCGGGCCCCCGAAAGCGCGCTGAGCGCCGCGTTGGCCGCCGCGAACACGGCGGCGCCCAGAGCGGGCAACACGGCGACAGCCAGGTGGGTAGCTATTGGTTCTGGTGGAGAAGCTGGGTCCAACGGATTCTTTAGTGGGTGCAGGCAGCACCCATCCCCCGGAACACAAACGTAGCGTCCGGGGGACGGGACGCGCAACCCGCCCAGCGATGTGTCCGACGAGCGGCCGTGTCCAGCTCCGTACGTTCCGCCTCCGCCGCACCGCACAAGCCGGCCAGTGGCCCGTCCGGCGCCCACCCGCCGGCCGGAAAGGGCAGCAATCCCGCCAGCTTCTCGCGCCTGCTCCAGGGGCGTCCAGGTTTCGGCAAGGCCCTCGGGCGGCTGCCCGGGAAGAAGGGCGGCCTGCCCGCTCCCGCCGCTGGCCTGTCCGGCCATCCGCCGGAGGGCAACGGCACAAGCCCGCTGCCGCGGCTTTCGCACCCCGGGCGCGATGGCCAGGGCCAGGGCCACTCGCACCACGGCCAGGACCCGGGTCGACCGAACGCGTTGCTCGACCCGCTCGTCCGCAGCTTCGCGCACGGCCAGCTCTCCCATGTCTCCGCGCCCCCGCCCCCGGCCGCGCCGCCGCCGACACTCGTTCACCTCGACCAGATCATGACGAAGCTCGTGCGCAAGGTCGCGTGGGGAGGGGACGGCGAACGTGGAGCCGCGCGCATCGAGCTTGGCGCGGGCGAGCTTGCCGGCGCGACCATCGTCGTGGAGAGCGACAACGGGGCGCTGTCGGTCGACGTGGAGCTTCCGCCCGGGGTCGCGGCGGACGTGTGGCGCGAGCGGCTCGAGAAGCGGTTCAAGGGCCGCGGGTTCAATCTGGTCGAGCTCAACGTGCGTTGAAGCCACGGAGCACGGCGTACAGCGTCTCGTCGCGGCGCTCTCCGAGTGCAACCAGCTGTCCGCCCCGGTCGAGCCACGCCACGGCGCGGCTGCCGGGTGCGCCGTGGATCGCTGCGGCGTCGCCGGTGAAATCTCCCGCCTCGAGCTTCTGGCCCAGGCGCGCGCGCTGTGCGCCGCGTTCGCCGAGCTCCAGGCAAGGCAGTGCGCGGCGAGCGGCGTCCTCCACGGAGATGGGCGTAATCGCGCCCGTCGGCGGCCAGGCAACGGCTTCGTCGATGTGGAAGGGGCCGCTGGCCAGGCGCCGCAGCGCAGACAGGTGTGCGGGCGCGCCCAGTCGCTCGCCAAGGTCACGCGCCAGCGCGCGTACGTAGTAGCCCTTGGAAACGGTCATCTCGAGGACCAGGTTCGCGCCGTCGAGCTCGACAAGCTCGAGCTCTTCGACCCGGGTCGGGCGCGGTTCCAGCCGCACCGCTTCTCCTCGGCGGCTCTTTCGATGAGCGCGCTGCCCGTCGACCTTGATGGCGCTGAATGCGGGGGGAAGCTGCTCGCGGCGCTCCTTCTCCGCTGCGAGGGCGGCGAGCACGGTGTCCCTGTCCGGCAGCGGCGAGCCGGGTTCCCACTCCCGAGTCGTCCGCCCCTCGGCGTCGAGCGTGTCGGTGCTGCGCCCCAGAGCAACCACGGCGCGGTAGCGCTTGTCGTCGAGCGTCAGATAGCCCGACAGCTTCCTCGCTTCCCCCAGGAGAACGAGCAGTACGCCGGTCGCCATCGGATCCAGGGTTCCGGCGTGTCCGACGCGACGCATGTCGAACAACCGGCGAGCCTGGGAGACCACCTGCTGGCTTGTCGGTCCCCGCGGCTTGTCGACGACCAGGACCCCGTCGGTCATCGCTTCCGGGGGTACGGATTCAGCCGAACCACACGCTTTGCCGTTCCCTGAGCGCACTGTCGAGCATGCGCTGGATGGTGGTGCGGACCTGCTCCGAGAGCCTTCCGACCAGGACGTGGTCATCGGCGGCTTCCGGTCCGTACTCGTTGAAGCGGATGGGCTCGCCGAAGCGGATGCGCCACTTGGTCGGAGCCGGCAGGAGCCCCAGCGGACCGAGCCAGGGGAAGATCGGCGTGACCGGGATGTACGGCAGGCCGAACGCCCGTGACAGGTACTCGACGCGGTAGAGCATCGGATTGGTCTCTTCGGCGCCGACGATCGCGCACGGGACGAGCGGGGTCTGCGTGCGCAGGCAGAGCCGGATGTAGCCGCCGCGCCCGAAGCGCTGCAGACGGTAGCGATCGCGGAACAGCTTGCCGACGCCCTTCACGCCCTCGGGAAACACGCCGACGAGGCGTCCCTGCTTGAGCAGCCGCTCGGCGTTCTCCTGGCACGCGCGCACGGCGCCGATGCGGTTCATGAACGCACCCATGAAGGGCAGGTAGTAGATGAAATCCTCGGCCAGCCAGCGCATCTCGCGAGCAGCCGGGTGCTCGAGACGCACGGCGGTGCGCAGCATGACGCCGTCGAACGGTACCGTCCCGGAATGGTTGGCGACGATCAGGCAGCGCCCCTCGGGGGGAATGCGGTCGATGCCGCGCGTCTCCGTGCGGAAGTAGCGTTCGTACAGGAAGTCGAACAGCGGCCGCAGTCGCTTCTCGTAGGTGGGGTCGAGCCCGAAGTCGTCGACCTCCTCCGAGCGGTTGCGCATGCCGATGCGCCCCCACTGGCGGATGTAGTAGTCGCTGGAAGCGAGCTCGCGGACCGTGTCCACTACGCCGCCGTCGTCGGTTCCAGGCCGCTCGATTGGCAGCGGCGAAGCCAGCCGGTCGACCACTGCGCGTGCGGCGCTGCCCACCTGCTCGCGGATGGATGGAGGCGGCTCGCTCTCCTCGTCGTGCCGCCCGCCGGCGCGGCGGATCATGCCGTCGAGCCGGGCCTCGAGAGCGCGGATCTGCGCCTCGACCTCCTCTTGCGTCAGATCGAAGCTGCCGGTCCCGGGCGGGCCCGGATGCTCGCTGGGCGGTCCCTCGTCCTCGTACGCCATCACCGGCGGTACGACGCGTGAGCCGATGCCCAGCGCGTGCGGGTCCTCCGTGTCCTCGAAACGCGCTCGGCCCGAGAGAGGCCCTGCCTGCGGCCGTTCGCTTCCCGCGGCCGGCGCCGCCGTTCTGCTCATGGACGCTGTTTCCCTGCGGCCGCTCGTGGGCATCTCGTCCGCGGCTGCGGGCTTCCGCGCCGTGCGTCGGCGCGTCGTCTTCCTCACGGGCTTCTTTGTGCTCTTCGCGGTTGCCTTCTTCGCTGTCGTGCTGCTCGTCTTCGCTGCCCCGCTCGCTGTCTTCCTCGCGGTCTTCTTCGCCCCGGTCGCGGTCTTGTCCTTCGCCTCGGCGACCGTGCGCGTGCTGCGCTTGCGGGCCGCTCGGGTGCGCATGCTGCGACGGGGGCCGTCCGCGGCGTCCGCGTCGGACGTGGCTTTCGGCTTCTTGTCCTTGTCTGTTGGCTTCGGGGTCACGCTGGCGTCTCCGAAAGCAGCTTGGCATCGCGCAGGTGCTGCGCGCTGGCGTAGTCGATGAGCGCCTCGCGCGTCGTGTACACCGGCGAAAATCCCATCACCTTGCGCGCGGACTCGCCGTCCGCGACGCAGAGATACTGGAAGTAGTCGATGAACGAAGCTGGCGCCTCCGCCAGCTGCGCGATCCACAGTGCGCTCGCAATGGGATGGTAGAGCGAGCGCGGCAGCGGAATGCCGACGCGTCCCGCGAGCTTGATGGTGGTGCTGAGCGGCAGCACGCCCTCGCCGACGATGTTGAAGATGCCGGGCGTGTCGCGATCGATGGCGAGCTTGAACGCCGTAACGGCGTCGGCCTCGTGGACGAATTGCCACAGCGGGTCGAAGCCGAGCACGGTGGGGACGATACGCCGGCCGAGATACCGGGTGAGATAGTTGTCTACAGTGGGACCTAGAATCGGGGCCGTTCTCAGTATCGTCACCACCCGTCCCTTGCCGGGTCGGCCGAAGCGCAGCGCGTCGTTCTCGGCTTCGATCTTGTCCGCGAAAAATGGCTCTTCGCGGCGCGCCCTGAGCGGGTGCTTCTCGGTGAGGAAGTTCGGGTTGGTCGGGTGGGCGCCGTACAGCACTGTCTGGCTCCACATGACCAGTTTCCGCACGCGCGCCCGGCGGCAGGCGTTCAGCACGTGCATCGTGCCGACGCTCTCCAGCTCGTGGGCCCACCCGGTTGCATGCGTGGGCGATTCCAGAAACGCCAGATGCGCCACCGTGTCCACGCCCTCGGCCGCGAAGACCTCGGCGAGACGCTCCTCGGCGGCGGGCTGGGTCAGATCCATGTCGTAGAGCCGCGTGCTCGCCCCCGCCGTCGGCGGCGTCTTCACGTCGAGGCTCACGATGCGTCGTATCCTCGGATCCTCTTCCAAAAGCCCGATCAGGTTCTGGCCCAGGAACGAGCTGGCTCCCGTCACGGCGACGACGCGTCCGCCGCCCGCGCGGCTGACCTGTCCGCGGCCCTCCCGCGCAATCGATCCGCGTGGCTGTTTCCCCGAATCCTGCGCCGGTTCGGCGGGTTCTTCCTTTCGCCGGCTCGCCATGGTCGCCGAGAAAGTAATGACAGCCCGAGCCAAATTGAAAGGCGATTGTCGACCCTCTCCGCGCGGGCCCGGAAATCGCGGTCCCAGGGGTCGGGCGGGGAGCGGGCGATGCGGCAATGTAGGTCACGGTGCGACCCCGTCGCCCTGTCATAATCCGTCGACGACGACGACACACACCACCAGGGGTTGTGCCTGTCCGGGACCGTGCCTTTGCGCTATTGTAGTGGCAGATGGGCGGTCTCTATGTCGCCTCCGGTCACCGACTCGGTCCGTACGAGCTCGGCGAACGCCTCGGTGCTGGAGGCATGGCGGAGGTCTACGTTGCACGACGCGCCGGACCGCACGGATTCGCCAAGCGTTTTGCGATCAAGCGCATCCTGCCGCAGCTGTCGCGCGACTCGCGGTTCGTAGCGATGTTCTGCGACGAGGCGCGCATCTGCGCCGCGCTGTCGCATCCGAACATCGTGCAGGTCGTCGATTTCGGTGAGCACGACGGCGAGCTGTTCATGGCGATGGAGTACGTGGACGGCATCTCGGGAGCGATGCTGCTTCGCACTGTCGCTTCGCGAGGCGAGCGCTTCCCGCTGGGGGCGGCGCTGTTCGTCGCACACGAGGTGTTGCGCGCGCTCGGCTTCGCGCACGAGGCGCGCGACGAGGAAGGTCGCTCGTTCGGCATCGTGCATCGCGACGTTTCCCCCGGTAACATCCTGATCGGTCGCGCGGGCGAGGTGAAGCTGACCGACTTCGGTATCGTCCGCAGCGCGTTCGTCGACCGCCGCACGTATCCCGGCGAGCTCAAGGGCAAGATGGGCTACATGTCGCCGGAGCAGGTGATCGGTGCGGAAGTGGACCCGCGCAGTGATCTGTTTGCGGTTGGCATCGTGCTGGCCGAGATGCTGCTTGCGCGCCCGTTGTTCCCCGGGCGCAACGAGCTCGACATCCTCACGCGCATTCACGAGGCCGACCTGCGCGTCCTGGAGCGCTACGGGGCCAATCTGCCGGCGGACCTCATCGACATGTTGCGCACCGCGCTGTCGCGTGATCGCGCGGCGCGCTTCCAGTCCGCGCGCGAATTCGCCGACGCGCTCAGGGCGGTCGCGCGGCGGCAGGGGGTTGCGCTCACCGACGCGGATCTGGTGCCGTGGCTCTCGAGCCTGGGCGTCCTGCCGTCGCAGAGCGGGATGCACGAGGCGACGACGCTGACCGGCGGCATCAGTCCGGAACGCGCTCGCCTCAAGGCCAACCGGATCGCGCACGCTGCACGTCAGGCTAGCGCCAAGCTCGCGGCCGTGCGCAAGCTGAGCGAGCCCATTCGTCGCGAAGACCCCGCGGACGAAGCGTCGCACTATCACGTGCGCATGGGCGCCGGCGCGCTGCTCGGTCCGCTCCGCCTGCCGCAGGTGCTGGAGCTCGTCGCCACCGGTCGCCTGGATCGCGACACGCTGGTCAGCGAGGACGGCGATGGGTTCCGCCCCGCGCGGCAGATCGAGGCGCTGGCAGTTCTCGCATCGCGTCCCGCGTACCGCTTCACGCTGCCGGAGCCCTCGAGCGCGCGTTGGCACAGCCAGCTGGACCGGGCGCAGCTCCCGGCGCTGCTCTTCGATCTCGTGCTCCGGAACGAGACCGGCGTGCTGGTGGCGAAGAATGGGCGCCGGCAGAAGCGCATCTACTTCGAAGATGGCGCCGTGCGCTTCATCAGCTCGACGGACCGCGGCGAGTTGCTCGGAACGCGTCTGGTCCACGGCGGGCTGGTCTCGCCGGCGGACGTGGAACGCGCGCTGGTCCAGGCGGCCACCTCGGGCGAGGGGCACCTGGGCGAGACACTGGTCGAGCTCGGCGTGCTCAGGCCGATGTTGCTGCTCCGGGCGCTCGTCGAGCAGGTCGAGGCGCGGTTCGATGACCTGCTGCGCTGGACGGAAGGCGAGCTGTGGTTCGTCCGCGGCGAGCAGCCCGGCGAGGATCGCCTGCGCTCCCAGGCCTCGTCGGCAGAGCTTCTGACCCGAGCCGTTCGGGCCGGTTACGGCGAGAGGGAGCTGGTCCAGCTTCTCGGGCCGCTCCGCGCCGAGCCCATCGCGCGCATTCCCGGCGCGCGCACCACGCCGGCGCGTCTGGCGCTGCCGATCGCGGAGCGCCGCGCGCTGGAGCTCGCCCCGGGCTCGCCGTCGCTCGAGATGCTGCTCGCCCGGCTGGCAGCCGACGGCGTCGCCACCCCGGAGCAGGCGCTCAGGGCCGTGTTCGTCGGGCTGTCGGCGGGACTCGTCGCCATGCCCGGTTGGCGCGTCCGATCCGCGCTGTAGCTGCAGCTCTTGCGGCAGCCACCTAGCGGCTGTCAGCCCCAGCGCTCACTTTACTCACGGGCGTGACTTGGGGGGCGGCGTCGGTCGGGCAGCCCGATTGCTGGGCGGCGTGAGGGTCAGCGTCCGCACGGAGTTCGGCGGGGTGGAATCGGCCGCCCCGGGCTCCAGGCTCTCGCGCAGATCGCCCATGCCGATGGGCTTGAACAGGGTGCGGCAGCCCGAGCGTTTGATGTAGTCGGCTTCGGTCTTGCTGAGCCCGCCACCCGTCACGAAAACGAACCGCCGCGCCAGGTCGGGTCGCGACGCGGCGATGCGCGCATGCAGCGCGTTGCCGTTGGCGCCCGGCAGGAACACATCGCAAAGGACCACGTCGGGCGTCCATTCGGGATCGAGCAGCGCGAACTCGGCTTCGGACGCGGTGGCTGCCGTACGCACATCGTGGGGCTTGAGTGCGCGACGGATCGAGCGCGAGAACACCGGATCGTCGTCCACCACCAGCACGCGCCGCGGCGCGGCAGGCAGTGGGGAACGCACGGGTTCCGGTTGCACCGCCGCCACGGGATGCACGCCGCTGCTGTCGTCGCTGCGTGGCAACAGCACGCGGAACACGGCGCCACCTTCCGGGCGATTCTGCACTTCGATGTGGCCGCCGTGTGCAGCGACCACGTCGCTGCAGATCTTCAGACCGAGCCCGGTTCCCTTGCCGCGTTGCTTGGTGCTGTAGAAGGGCTCGAAGATCATGCGGACGGCGTCGTCCGGGACTCCGGGACCCGTGTCCTCGACTATCAGTACGACGTGGTCGTCTTCCTGCGCGGCGCGCACGCTGATCTGGGGATGCGTGCCTCCGGCGTGCTCGCAGGCATCGGCCGCATTGAACACCAGGTTGAGCACGACCTGCCCCAGGTTGTCGCGGCGTCCGGTGGTGAAGCAATCCGGGTCGAGTTGCTCGATGAGCGTGATGCCTCGGTGCTCGAGATGCGGCCGCGCGACGGAGAGCGACTCGCGCACGACGGTGCTCAGGTCCAGATCCTCGGGCTGACTGTCGCGGCGGCTCAGGGTCGAGAGCTGCTCGGTCGTGTCGCGAACGCGCGCCACTGCGGCGTCGACGTCGGTAGTCAGCTCGTCCAGCTCGGCGACCGCCCCGCCGATTGCGCTATCGCTCGAGCCGCCCAGGACCGTGAGCTGCTCGAGCAGCCGCCGCTGCTCCTCGAGTTGCAGTACGAGCGCGCCGACTGGGCCGCGCAGCTCGTGCGCGACGCTCGCCGTGAGCAGGCCAAGGCTGGCCATGCGCCCGGCTTCCTCCATCTCCTCCTGCTGGAAGCGCTCGCGCTCCACGCGGCGCTCGCGGTCGAGCGCCAGCGCCAGGATGTGCGCGACGGTCTCCGCGAAGCCCGCGGCCTCGTCGTCGAGCGCGGAGCGTCTGGTGAACAGGAGCAGCAGCGTGCCCAGCGGTTGGCGCCTGTGTTCGATCGGCACGGCCAGCACGGCGGTGTAGCCGACGGCCGTCAGCTCGCCGGCGTCGGCGAGCTGGGCCTTGTCGCTGCGGATGTCGTCGATCCAGAGCGGTCGGCGGTTGGTCATGGCGCGTCCGGCGATCACGCGCAGGAGCGCGCGGATCCGCGTTCGGTCGCCCACGGTGGCGCCCAGGCCACGCTCGGCAACCTGGTCGAGCTCGTCGTTGTGAATCGCCGTGAACGCGGCTCCGGCCTCGGCGTTCGACGCGTCGAGCAGCAGATCAAGTGCGTCTCCGAGCACACCGCCGCTCGACTCGCCGGCAAGACGCGTCGCCAGGATGAGCAGGGACTCGAGGCGTCGGAGGCGGAGGTGGTCGGCCATGATCTCGCGCGCGGTGGCGCAAATCCCAGGTTATCCGGATTCGTCACCGGATGCCACGGGCGCGAGAACGAGCCGGAGGACCGGGTAGGGCTTGAACTCGTACACCTCCCGGAAGCCCGCTTCTACCAGCACGTCAGCCGGGCCGGTCCACATCTCGTGCGGCGACAGGGCGTCACCGCGACGGGGGAAGGCCTCGATGGCACACGCGCCCCAGCCCGGGGCGATCTCAATCGCGGCTTCGACCAGCGCGCGGGCCACGCCGCGTCGTCGCCAGGGCTCGTCGACGAGGAAGCAGCCGATCGTGAACACGCCGCTGCGCTCGCCGTCGAAACACGAGAGCCCCCGGTACAGCCGCTGCGCGTAGAGCTTCTTCATGACGTGCGCCGGCGCGAGCTTCATCCAGCCCACCACGCGCCCCTCGGCCAGCGCCACCAGACCTCGGGCCTCGTCCGAACGCCCGGCGAGGTGCCCGGAAAGCTCGCGGCGGCTTTCGCCGGGCGCGTTGGCGCAGCGATCCTCCCAGGCGTTCTTCTCACCCTCGAAGTGCCACCAGCGGCAGAAGCACGGCGAGTCGTTCCGCTCGAACAGCTCTGCCAGGCCCTGCGCATGCTCGCTCGACGCCTGTTCCACGAGCAGCGCGCTCACGCTCCAGGCCTCCGGGGAGGCGAGAGCGCTTCCCACGCCGAGGCGAGCGTGAAGAGTCGCTCCTCGGCGAAGGCGGGTGCGAGCAGCTGCAGCCCCGTGGGTAGCTCCGGGCGATCGCCCTTCGCCGGCACCGGCCTGCACGGCACGCTGAGCCCCGCGATGCCCGCCAGGCTTGCGGGAAGCGTGTACACGTCCGCGAGATACATCGCCAGCGGGTCTTCCATGCGCTCGCCCAGCTTGAAGGCCGGTACCGGGCTGGTCGGCGCGGCCAGCACGTCGACCTCGGCGAAGGCGCGGTCGAAATCCTGCTTGATCAGCGTGCGGACGCGCTGCGCCTTCTTGTAGTACGCGTCGTAGTAGCCCGCGCTCAGCACGTAGGTGCCGAGCAGGATGCGGCGCTTCACTTCCGCGCCGAAGCCCGCGTCGCGCGTCGCGCCGTACATCGCGGCGAGATCCCCGCCGGGCTCCTCCACGCGCAGCCCGAAGCGCACGCCGTCGAAGCGCGCCAGATTGCTCGACGCTTCCGCGGTCGCCACGATGTAGTACGTCGCCACGCCGTAGCGCGTGTGCGGCATCGCCACCGGCTTGACCTCGCAGCCCTCGCGCTCGAGTGCAGCGATCGCGTCGCGCACGCTCGCCTCCACGTCCGGGTCCAGCCCTTCCCCGAAGTACTCCTCCGGCACGCCGATTCTGAGGCCCCTCACGTCGCGGCCGCACGCTGCCTCGTAGTCGTCGACCTGGCGCGCCGCACTGGTCGAGTCGTGCGGATCGGCGCCGGCGATCGCGCCGAGCAGCCGCGCCGCGCTCCGCACGTCGCGCGCGATGGGGCCCACCTGGTCCAGGCTCGACGCGAACGCGACCAGCCCGTAGCGCGACACGCGCCCGTAGCCCGGCTTGACGCCCACCACGCCGCACAGCGCTGCGGGCTGGCGGATCGAGCCGCCGGTGTCGCTGCCGAGCGCGCCCGGCACCATGCCCGCCGCCACGGCCACCGCGCTGCCGCCGCTGGAGCCGCCGGGAATGCGGCTGGGATCCCACGGATTTCTCGCGGGGCCGAAGGCGCTGTTCTCGTTGGACGAGCCCATCGCGAACTCGTCCATGTTCGTCTTGCCGACGAGCAGCGCATCGGCCGCCCTGAGCCGTTCGACCACGGTCGCGTCGTAGGGCGGCCGCCAGCCCCGCCCGTCGCCGCGCGCCAGGATCCGCGAGCCGGCCGTGGTCGGCGCGTCGCGCGTGCACAGCGCGTCCTTCACCGCGATCGGCACGCCCGCGAGTGGGCCCAGCCGCTCGCCGCGCCGCCGGCGCGCGTCCACGCCACGCGCTGCTTCCAGCGCCGCATCGCGCGACACGTGCAGGAACGCGCCCAGCTCCGCGCCCGCGTCGATCGCGTCCAGGCTCGCGCGCGCCAGCTCCTCCGCGCTGATCTCGCCGCTTGCCACCGCGTGGGCCGCCTCGGCGATGCCGAGGTCTGCGAGCTCGCTCATGACCGCCCTGCCGTCCCGCTCACGATTCGTCCACGAACGCCGGGACCGCGAAGCTGCCGTCGCTCGTTCGTGGCGCCTCCGCCAGCGCCTCGTCCGTCCCCAGCCCCTGCGCCGGCTCGTCCGCCCTCAGCGGCGCGCCCTCCACGGGGATGTGGGCTGTGGCCGGCACGTCGCTCGTATCGAGTGCGGCGAGCTCCGCCACGTACTCCAGGATGCCGCCGAGGTCGCGGATCATCCGCTCCACCTCGTCCTCGCGCAGCTCCAGCCGCGCCAGCTCCGCCACGTGCAGCACGTCCTCTCGCGTGATCGCCATCGCCGGGCGGCGGAGACTAGAACAGGAGGTCGGACCCTGCCAGTCAGCTCGCTCGCCCCTTCGCGCCCCCGGTCACGGTCACCGGGCCGGGCGCGGTCACGGTCGCGGTCGCGGACGCGGTCACGGTCACGGACGCGGTCGCGGTCGCGGTCGCGGTCGCGGTCACGGTCACGGTCACGGTCACGGGCGCGGGCGCGGTCGCGGTCGCGGTCACGGTCACGGGCGCGGTCACGGTCACGGGCGCGGTCGCGGTCGCGGTCGCGGTCGCGGTCACCGTCACGGGCGCGGGCGCGGGCCCGGTCACGGTCACGGGCGCGGTCGCGGTCGCGGCGTGGGGCCCCCGGGCGGGCGGAGCCCGCCCTTGGTGGGCCCGCGGCGCGCGCAGCGCAGCGAAGCACGCCGCGACGTGAAGTGCTGGTTGAAGTGGGGGGCAGCCCTATCAGGTATCGCTGCAGAAAATGCATGTAAATACCTGGATTCAAAACTGTTTCTCTGCATATCCAGAGTGCTGGTGCGCTCATGGCGCTCGCGACTGCATTTCGGAGCCGCCAGGCGTCCGGGAAGGGGGAAATGCACGTGGGACGTGCATTTCGTGGTGGCCGGGCGTCCGGGAAAGGGGAAATGCACGTGGGACGTGCATTTCGTGGTGGCCGGGCGTCCGGGAAGGGGGAAATGCACGTGGGACGTGCATTTCGTGGTGGCCAGGCGTCCGGGAAGGGCGAAATGCACGTGGGACGTGCATTCGGGAACCGCCAGGTATCCGGGAAGGGGGAAATGCACGTGGGACGTGCATTCGGGAACCGCCAGGTATCCGGGACGGCGGAAATGCACGCGTGGCGTGCATTTCGGAGCCGCCAGGCGTCCGGGAGGGCGGAAATGCACGCCCGACCCCGCAGCGCGCTTTCGCGGCGCCCGCCCGCGGCGTGTCGCGGCGCCCGCCCGCGGTCCGCGGCGTGCTTGCGTCGCGGTGCCGGGCCGCGCTGTCCGCGGTTCAGTAGCGCGGGCGTCCGCGGAAATCGGGCACGTGCCGGAGCCGCGCGTCGCCCAGGTAGAGCGTACCCACGCGCAGCAGCCGTGGATCGCTTTGCTGTGCAAGACGGCGGACCTGGCCGGACGTGATGCCCGCGGCGCTGGCGATCAGGCGGGCGTCGTGCCAGCCCTGGTGATGGGCGAGCTGTACGAGCAGCCGCCGCTGCAGCGGACCGCAGCAGGGCACCGCGGCGGCTGCAGCAGCCACGACGTCGGCAAGTGCCACGACGGGGACATCGCGCGCCGGAGCGGCGGCGGGGAACGGCGTTCCGGTGACGTTGACCGACGGATCGCACGAGACGTAGTCGTGAAGCCACCGCGGCACGTCCGCTTCGTTGCGGCCGAGATATCTCGCGATGTCGCTCGGCGAGACCCACGGATCCAGCTCTGCGCCGATGGCACCGCGATGCGTGGACCACACCCAGCACAGTGGGTCGAAGACCAGGCCGCCGCGAGGTGGGTTGAGATGCGCGTAGCGGATCTGCCGCTCGAGGTGGTGCACGTCGCGGATCGGTACGGGCTCCGCCACGGGTTGCCACATGTGTTGTGTGCCGGTCCGGCGCGCATAGTTGGCGAGACACCGTGCGAGCTTGCGCCGGGCGGCCACAGGATCGTCCGTCTCGACGAGCAGGTGCAGGTGGTTGGGCATCAGCACGGCAGCGGCGACCCGCGGGAAGCAGCGGCGCAGCGCCGCGAACAGCGCCGAGCACGCCTGCGCCGACGAAAGGGGACGGAGACCCGCGAGAGTGTGCGCGGCGACGTGCCAGAGCATGGCGCTCCCATCGGGCAGCCACGAGCCTGATTGCGGCCGATTCGCAGAGGGATGCTCCCCCGGCGCGTTGGCGGTCACGTGCCGCCGTGCGCGCTGCGCGCGCCCGGGTCCCTCACGCGCGGTGCTCGGCCGGCCTCCGCTGGGCGGCGGTGTCCCGGCCATGCCGCGGATCCCGCCGGCCTGCGCCCGCGCGAGGGTCCCACCGCGTGCATTTCGTGGTCGCCGGGCGTCCGGGAGGGCGGAAATGCACGTGGGACGTGCATTTCGTGGTCGCCGGGCGTCCGGGAGGGCGGAAATTGGCACGAGCATTTCGCGGTCGCGGGGCGTCCGGGAGACGAAAAGTGCACGTCCAGGGCGCGTTTCGACGCTGCCAGGCGTCCAGGACGGTGGAAATGCACGGGGGGCCGTCCTGGCCGCGGCTGGTGCGCTCGGCGGGCGTGGCGGGGGCGCGGAGGCGGACCTATGCAGGGCGGGGCTTGATGATGTTTCGGAAATGCTGGCGGTCGTCTAGAAGGTGCCCATGACCGAGGCGGGCATCACGCGCGAGGGAGTCCGGGGCGGGTGGCAGCCGCCTCCCGGGGGCGGCTACCCGCCGCCTGGTCCGCCGGGAGGAGGCTATCCGCCGCCAGGCGCGCCTCCCGGATATCCGCCTGCGGGTGCGGCGCCACCTGGTGGCGGCGGATTCGCGCCCGCGCCTCCCCCGGGCGGCGGTCGGCCGGTGACGGGCAGCCCGCAGACGATGGCGATGTACGCAACGACGATCGATCCGCAGACCGGTCTTCCGCGCGGCGAGAAGCCGCCGGCGAGCACGGCGGCGGTGGTCGCGCTCATCTGCGGCTTCCTGCTCTGCCTCGGCCCGCTCACCGGCATCGCCGCCATCATTGCCGGTGTGATCGGGCGCAAGGCTGCGCGCGAGAACCCCACCACCGTGGGCGGCGAGGGCATGGCGCTCGCCGGGATCATCCTCGGGGCCGTCAATCTGCTGCTGTCCGTGGTGTGGTTGGTGCTGTTCCTGGTGCAGTCGTTTGCATGAGCGAAACGCCGAACAACACGCGTCACCCGGCCACCGTGCGCCCGCCGCCCGAGGCGTGGGCTCCGGCGCGAGATGCGGCGATGAAGCTGGTGCGGCCGCTGGAGCGCTTCCTGCAGATCCAGGCAGCGAGCGGCATCGTGCTGCTGATCATGGCGGTGATCGCCATGAGCTGGGCGAATTCGCCCTGGCAACACAGCTACGAGGCGCTCTGGCACACGCCCATCAGCTTCGGCATCGGCAGCTGGGTGTTCCGGAAGGACCTGCACTTCTGGATCAACGACGGGCTGATGGTGATCTTCTTCTTCGTCGTCGGACTGGAAATCCGGCGCGAGATCCACTCGGGCGAGCTCAGCGATCTGAAGCGCGCTGCGCTGCCGCTCGCCGCTGCGGCGGGCGGCATGCTGGTCCCCGCACTTATCTATCTGTCGTTCAACCCGACGAAGCTCACGCACCACGGCTGGGGCGTCCCGGTGGCGACGGACATCGCCTTTGCGGTGGGCGTGTTGACGCTGGTGGGCAAGCGGGTGCCGCCGGCGCTGCGCGTGCTCCTGCTGGCGCTTGCGGTCATCGACGACATCGGCGCCATCCTGGTCATCGCCTTCTTCTATTCGGCCGGCGTGAAGGTCGTGGGGCTCCTGATCGCGGGCGCAGGCGTTCTCGGCGTGATCGCGATGCAGCGATTCGGCGTGCGGAAGGCGGTCGCCTACGTCGTGCCGGGGGGCGTGGTGTGGGTCGGCATGCTGGTGGCGGGCGTCCATCCCACGATCGCGGGGGTGATCCTCGGTCTGCTCACTCCGGCGCGATCGTGGTTCGGCGAGGAGGGCTTCCTGCACGAGGCCAGCGACGCGCTCAGCGAATTCCGCGACCGGGCGCAGCGCAACACGCACGACAAACACGCCCTGGTGAACCCATTAGCGCGGCTGGACAAGGCGAGCCGCGAGGCGCTGCCGCCGGTGGTGGCGCTCGAGTCGCAGCTCAGCCCCTGGGTCGCCTTCGGCATCATGCCGCTGTTCGCGCTGGCGAACGCCGGCGTCACGGTGGGGCAGGTGCACTTCGGGCTCGAAGGCTCGACGACGATCGCAGCGGGCGTCGCGCTGGGGCTGATGTTCGGCAAGCCGATCGGCATCGTGATCGCGAGCCTCGTATCGGTGAAGGTCGGGCTGTGTGCGCTGCCGCGTGGCGTCGACTGGCGTGGCCTGCTGGTGGTAGGTGCCGTGGGCGGCGTGGGCTTCACGATGGCGCTGTTCATCGCGCAGCTGGCCTTCCACGACGCGACGCAGCTCGGCGTGGCCAAGCTGGCCATCCTGGTGGGCTCGCTGGCGGCGGGGGTCGGTGGCATGCTCCTGGGCCGCATGCTGTTGCCGAAGGAGCTCGCCGCGGGCGCGGCCAGGACCGTCACCGAAGCGGAAACATCGACCGAGATGTGAGCGCCCAGCGGTCGAAAATCGGCCCCCGATGCCCCCCAATGGAGATAGGCTTCACCGGGCGCCGGATGTGGGGCATGCGCGGAATCTGTGACAGGGAAGAGCGCCTGTGGAAAGCGAGCTGATCCGCGAATTTGCCGACGGCGAGCTGGTGCCGGGAACGCGCTACCGCGTGGTCCGGATGATCGGCGCCGGCGGAATGGGTTCGGTCTACGAGGTCGAGCACACCGAGCTCGGCAAGCGCTTCGTGCTCAAGGCGCTGCTGCGCGAGCTGTCGCGGCGCAAGGACCTGGTCGCCCGCCTCCGGCAGGAATGGCGGGCGCTGGCACGGCTCGAGCACCCCTGTATCGTCAACGTCACCGACGCGGGCACCAGCGCAACCGGCGTTCCGTTCTACGTCATGGAGCGACTGGACGGCGAGACGCTCTCCGACCGGCTCCGGCGCGAGCGACGCTTGCCCGCGCCGGAGGCGCTCATGGTCGCCGCGGGCGTGCTCGATGGGCTGAGCGCCGCGCACGAGATCGGCATCGTGCACCGCGACGTCAAGCCGCCGAACATCTTCGTGCTCGCCGGGGGCGGCGTGAAGCTGCTCGACTTCGGCATCGCCAAGATCGCGTCCTCGAGCGCGGAGGTGATCACGGCGCGCGGCGTGGCCATCGGTACGCCGCGCTACATGTCGCCCGAGCAGGCGCGCGGAGAGCGCGTGGATGGCCGCGCCGATCTGTACGCGGCGGGCTTGATCCTGTTCGAGATGATCGCGGGGCGCGGGCCGTTCGACGACGTGTCCGACGCGAACCAGCTGGTGCTGGCGCACCTGTCGAAGGCTCCGCCGCGGCTGGCGTCGCTCGCCGAGGGTGTCCCGCCGGAGCTCGACCAGATCGTGGCGAGCCTGCTCGAGAAGGACCCGCGCTCGCGGCCACCGAGCGCGCGGCGCGTGTCCGAAGCGCTGCGCCAGATCGCGCTGCGGCTCGGCGCGGTGCCGCCGGCCAGGGCGAGCTATCCGCCGCACGGCTCGGTGCCGCCCGCGCGGCCTTCCGGTCCGCCCGCGGACCAGACGCGGCCGGCGTCGCCGCGTGCGTCGCCGCAGTTCGACAACACGATGCAGATGTCGGGGCCGGCGCCGGACGCAACCGTGCCGTCCGTGCCGGCCGACGCGACGGTGCCGTCCGCGCCTCCCGGTGGCGACACGACCGTGCTCGATCCGAAGCGGACAATGCGGCTGGACGAGGTGGAGGCCCGGCGCTCGGATCCGCCGCGACAAGCTGCGCCGGCGGTCGCTCCGCCCGCGGCCATCGACGGCGCGACATCACCCGCACTGCCCGAATGGCATCCAGGCGCAGGGCAGGCGGCGGTGCCCGCGTCGGTCGAGCGCGCCGAGGCCGACCGCACGCTGACGCTCGAGGAGCTGGGCGAGAAGCCGCGGCCGGTCGTCGAGCCCCCGCCGACACGCACCGCCATCCCGGTGGCGGCGCCGGGCGGCGAGACGCCGCCGCCCGTCGAGTCCGAGCGGCCCCCCTCGCTGGACGGTGCTGTTCCGCGCCGCGGTGCTGTGGCGGCGGTGCTGGGGCTGGTGGCGCTGCTCGGCCTCGGCCTTCTCGGGGTGGGGGCCTGGAAAGTGCTCGGGGCGCATGACGCGAGCACGCCGAGCGACGAGCCGTCGGCGCATGAGGCCGCCTCGGTGGTCCGGCAGAGCGAGCCCCGGCCCGCGCGGTCGGCGGCAGAGGCGGCTTCGTCCGGTCCTCCGGCGCCCTCGGTTTCCGTCGCCGCAGCGCCGGCGGCGAGCCCGGCACCGCCGCCGAAGCCGCCGGCGCCCGTGGCCAAGCCCGCTGTCAAGCCTGCGCCGACCGTGAAGAAAGCCGCTTCGACCGCGAAACCCGCGCCCGCGTCGCAGCACCCGCCGAAGCAGCCCGCGCACCACCCGGCCGCGCCGTCCGGCCTGCCCGGTTCCGGCCTCTAGAACCCGCCCAGCAGCCCTTTACCGAGGGCCGATCATGGAGTAGGTTCCGCGCCCCCGGAGTTTCCCGGGAAAACCACAAGCCACACGCTCCCGGCGCGACGACCGGGTCCGGTGCTCCCGAGAAGGGGGCTAGCCCGGCGGGGAGCGGAGGATACAACCGGAAGGAGAAGCGCGATGAGTGACGAGATCACGCCCACCGAGGGCGCCGCCGGACAACCCGCGCCCGGGGCCCAAGCCGAGAACGCCACCGAGGTGCCGCGCACTGCGGTGCTCGCCGCCGAGCGCGCCATCGCCGCCGAGGAGTCGGAGCAGGTGCGCCCGCCGCGCGACCCCGCCGATCCGATGAGCGTGCGCGAGCTGTTCGAGGCTGGCGTGCACTTCGGTCACCAGACCAAGCGCTGGAACCCGAAGATGCGGCCGTACATCTACGGTTCGCGCAGCGGCATCCACATCGTCGACCTCGATCAGACGGTGCAGCTCTTCAGAAAGGCGTTCGAGTTCGTCTCCGATACGGTCAGCCGCGGCGGCAGCGTGCTCTTCGTCGGCACCAAGCGCCAGGCGCAGGAGATCGTGCGGGAAGAGGCGTCGCGCGCAGGCATGTTCTTCGTCACCAACCGCTGGCTCGGCGGCACGCTGACGAACTTCCGCACCATGAAGCAGGGGCTCGACCGGCTGCGCTCCATCGAGCGCATGCGCGAGGACGGCACCTACGAGCAGATCCCGAAGAAGGAAACGGTCAAGCTCGAGAAGGAGCGCGCCCGGCTCGAGAAGTACATCGGCGGGCTCAAGGGCATGGGCTCGGTGCCGCAGGTGGTGTTCATCATCGATCCCGGTCAGGAATCCATCGCGGTCAACGAAGCGCGCAAGCTCCACATCCCGATCGTCGCCATCACCGATACCAACTGCGATCCGGATCTGATCCAGTACGTGATCCCCGGCAACGACGACGCCATCCGCTCCATCCGCCTGCTCACCGGCGCGATCGCGGATGCGTGCGTGTACGGCACCGCGCGCCGCCGCGAGCACGCGCAATCGCGAGACGGTGGCGCCGCGCCGAGCCGCGGCGGGCCCGAAGCGCAGGTCATCTACCAGGCGCCCCGCCGCCAGAATTGATTTCCACGCCTTCCGCGCTCGCCTGCATCCCGTCGGGACGCTGCGGGCTCGACAGGCATTGTCCCAAATTGAAGAAGGAAGCACACATGGCCCAGGTCAACATGCAGCAGGTCAAGGAGCTGCGCGATCGCACGCAGGCGGGGCTCAACGACTGCCGCGGCGCCCTCATCGAGTCCGAGGGCGACATGGACAAGGCGGTCGAGATCATCCTGAAGAAGGGGCTCGCCAAGAGCGCCAAGCGCGCCGGAGCGGTCGCTTCGGAAGGCGTGGTCGAGGCGAGCGTGGCCGCCGACGGCAAGAGCGGCGTGATCGTCGAGGTCAACATCCAGACCGACTTCGCGGCGCGCAACGAGGACTACCTCGCGTTCGTGAAGAAGGTCGTCGAGGCGGCTTCGGGCGCCAAGGACGGCGCGGATCTGTCCGCCCAGCCCTATCCCGGCGGCAGCGGCAGCATCGAGGACAACCGCAAGGCGCTGGTCGGCAAGCTCGGCGAGAACATCACCGTGCGGCGCTGGGCGCGTGTCGCGGTCGACGGCCCCGGGCTCGTGCAGTCCTACGTGCACCTGGGGGGCAAGGTTGGCGTGCTGCTTGCGGTGCGCACTCCGTCCGACGACGTGCCGGCCGCGGTCAAGGAGTTTGCCGACAACACGGCGATGCAGATCGCCGCGATGGCGCCGCAGTACCTCTCGACCAGCGAGGTGCCGGCTGACCTCAAGGCGAAGCAGTCGGAGATCTTCGACGCGCAGCTCGCCGAGGAAGGCAAGCCCGAGAAGGTCCGCCCCAAGATCATCGAGGGCAAGATCGCGAAGTGGATGAAAGAGATCTGCCTGCTCGAGCAGCAGAGCGTGATCGAAACGGACAAGAGCATCGCCAAGCAGCTCGCCGCCCTCGGCGACGGCGTGCAGTTGGTCAAGTTCGTCCGCTTCGAGCGCGGCGAAGGCGTCGAGAAGCCCCAGGGCGAAGACTTCGCGGCCGAGGTCGCGAAGATGTCCGGGAACTGACGGCCGTCGTGTGACGGCCGTCGCGATGCGACGCTCTGTCGTGATGTGACGTGGGGCCCCCGCGCGGCGCGGCGCGCCGCGCTTGGGGGCCCGCGTCGCGCGCAGGCCCATGGGGCCGAGCACGGCGCGCCGTGGAGGGACGCGTAGCGCGCGGGGCATCCCTGGACGGTCATCTCGGTGGGCAAGCGCGAGCTTGGTGGCGGAAATGGCCTTTGCGCGGTCATCTCGGTGGGCAAGCGCGAGCTTGGTGGCGGAAATGGCCGTTGCGCGGGCATCTCGATGGGCAAGCGCGAGCTTGGTGGCGGAAATGGCCGGGAAACGGTCGTTTCGGCGTGCAAGAGGCACCTTGGAGGCCAAGAAGCCCGGAAAGCGGTCATTTCGGTGAGCAAGCCGCGGCTCGAGCGGCGAAATGCCCGGAAAGCGGTCATTTCGGTGAGCAAGCCGCGGCTCGAGCGGCGAAATGCCCGCCCAACGGCCATTTCCGGCGAGCAAGTCGCGGCTGGCGGCGCGAAATGCCGCGAAAGTGGTCATCCCGGGCGCAAGTTGAAGCTGGGCGGGTGAAGTGCCCGGCTCCGCGCGCAACCGGACCCGGCGCCGCCCGATGGGGCGTTCGTGCTCTGGCATTTCACCGCGCACGCCGTCACCGGCGCTCGCCCGCTTGAGCTGGCGGAGGCGTGCAACAGGCTCTGGGCAGCGCTGCGCCGGCGGTTTCCGGAAAGCGTGGCCGCCGTGCTCATGCCGGATCACGTGCACCTGATCATCGAGGCTGCGGACCGCAACGAGGCGCGGCGCAGGCTCGCGCAGTGCCTTGCCGCGTTTGCGCGACAGGCCGGGCTAGGCCGCATCTGGCAGCGCGTGCCGGATCCCGTGCGCATTCGCGATGCGAACCACCTGGCGCGGCAGGTCCGCTACGTGCACCTCAACCCCTGTCGCGCGGGGCTCGTGGACGACCCACTTTGCTGGCCGTGGTCCACGCATCGGGGCGCTGTGGGGCTCGAGCTCGATCCGTGGGTGTCGCCCGCACGGCTCGCCGCGCTCCTCCGCCGCCGTGAAGCCGACTTCCCGCGTTGGTTCCACAGCTACGTGTCCGGTGACCCGTCGGTACGCGTGGAGGGAACGCATCTGCCCATGCCCGCAGCTCCCCAGAGCCTTCCAGGTGTCGCGCTCGCGGACATCGCCGCTGCGGCGCGTTCGGCCGCCCCCCAACGGGCGGCGCTCCGCCACCAGCTCTTCGTGCAGCTCGCTCTCCATCAGGGATGGCGCAACACGCGCCTCGTCGCAAAGGCGTGCGACCTCTCCGTTGAACAGGTGCGCCGCCTGAAGAAGCGCCCCGATGCCTCGCTGCTGCGGCTCGGCACGTTCCACCTCGCCGACGCCCGTCTCCGCCACGTTCCCGACTTTTCCCGACGCCCGCGCCGCTGAGCCGCGTCGCGTTTGCGGCGCCGCGACGCGTTTGCGGCGCCGCGTCGCGTCGATGCTGCCTGCTCGCTACCGGTTGGCGCCGTCCGTGCGTGCCGGCCGCACCGCCGACCACGCCGGTCATCCCAGCGCGCAAGCGTCGACTTGTCCGTGGAAATGCCCGATTTGCGGTCATTTCCAGGTCCAAGGTGGGTCGTGCGGCCGGAAATGCCCGCAATCCGGTCATTTCGCTGCGCAAGCGTCGAGTTGTCCGTGGAAATGCCCGATTTGCGGTCATTTCCAGGTCCAAGGTGGGTCATGCGGCCGGAAATGCCCGCAATCCGGTCATCTCGCTGCGCAAGCATCGGCTTGTCCGTGGAAATGCCCGATTTGCGGTCATTTCCAGGTCCAAGGTGGGTCGTGCGGCCGGAAATGCCCGCAATCCGGTCATTTCGCTGCGCAAGCGTCGAGTTGTCCGTGGAAATGCCCGATTTGCGGTCATTTCCAGGTCCAAGGTGGGTCGTGCGGCCGGAAATGCCCGCAATCCGGTCATTTCGCTGCGCAAGCGTCGAGTTGTCCGTGGAAATGCCCGTCTTGTGGGGGTGCCCCGCACGCTCGCTCCGCGGCGCGGCGTGCTCGGCCTCCGGCCTGCGCGCGCCGCGGGCCCCCAAGCGCGCCGCTCCGCGCCGCGCGGGGGCCCCACTAGCGAGCGAACATCGGCGCCCCGGGGCGCGCCATTCGTCCGATCAGTTGTGCTTGAGTACGACGGTGCAGAGATCGCCGGTGCCGCCGCAGGCGATGGTCATGGTGCTGGTTGCGGCGTTCCAGGTGCCGGTGCACGGCTGGCGCTGGTTGGTGCCGAGATAGAGCTTCGCGCCGGCGAAGTTGCCGTTGGAGTCGAGATTGACGCCGCCGTTGACGGCGCCGGTTCCGCCGTCGACGACGGACACGAAGTGTCCGAAGCACGCGCTCGGCGTGCCGGCGATCTTCTGCGGCGCGTTCGTGTTGATGTCGCCGCAGGTTCCTACGGCGCCGACAACGGTGTAGTTGCCGTACACGTCGCCGGGGCAGCCCGCGCCTCCGTCGCCCGCGCTGCCGCCGTTGCCTGCCGCGCCGCCGCTGCCGCCCGTCGAAGTGCCGCCGGCACCGCTTGAGCCGCCCGTGGACATGCCCCCGCTTCCGCCTGCGGATGTGCCGCCGCTGCCTCCGGTTGCGGTGCCGCCGCTACCGCCCGAGCTGCCGCCCGCCGTCCCGCCGCTGCCACCGCCGTCGCTGCCCGCGCCGCCGCCGCTGCCGGAGAAGTTGCTGTTGTTCGATCCGCACGCTGCGGTGAGGACCAGGACCGATATCGCCAAGAGACCGCTGGATTTCACGAAAGCTCTCCCTGGGTGAAGGCACCGCACGCTGCGGTGTAGACTCAGATGTAGATCACAAACACGCTAGAGTGTAGAAATCAAGCTAGATACTACAAAATTGTGTATACAGATTGTATGCGATTCCGGTCTTGTGAACGTGGCGCTGCACGCAGGCTCGCGGCACGATCCGGCGTCATGCTGCGCCTTGCGAGGCTGCGCCTCGACGTTTTGCGAACGTGAACCGATGGCCCGCGCCGGAGAGATAGATGTCTTCGACTACCTCGACTACCGGGCGTTCCTGCGTGACTACTACCTCGACCGGAAGGATCGCCGCGGGCTGTCGTACCGGGGGTTCTCGCGCCGCGCCGGGCTTCGTTCGCCGAACTACCTGAAGCTGGTGATCGACGGGGCGCGCAACCTGACGAGCGAGATGGCCGGTCGCTTTGCCGCGGCGGCGGGCTTGAAGGACGACGCGGCGGACTACTTCGTGGAGCTGGTGCGCTTCAACCAGGCGCGCAGCACCACCGAACGCAACGCGAGCTACGCGCGCCTCACGGGCTTTCGCGGCTACAGAAAGGCTCGGCCGCTCGAGCTCCAGCACGCCGCGTATCACTCCACGTGGTACCTGCCGGCCATCCGCGAGCTGGCCGCGCGGCGCGACTTCATCGAGGATCCGGCGTGGGTTGCGCGGATGCTCCGGCCGCCGATCTCGAAGGGTGAGGCGGCGCGCGGGCTGACGGTGCTGTTCGAGCTGGGGCTTCTGGTGCGCGGCGAGGACGGCGCCGTCACGCAAGGCGAGCCGCTCCTGAGCACGGGGCGGGAGACGCGCGGGCTGCACATCGCCAACTACCACCGCATGATGATGGAGCACGCCGCGCGGTCCATCGACGACGTGGCGGTGACCGAGCGCGACATCTCGTCGCTCACGCTGTGTCTCGGTCCCGATGGGCTGGCCCTGCTCAAGGAACGCATCCAGCGCTTCCGCCGCGAGCTTCTGGAGATCTCCACGTTGGAGGACGACCCGAGGCAGGTCGTCCAGGTGAACTTCCAGCTCTTTCCGCTCTCGCGGGCGGACAGCGAGGAGGACGGATCATGAAGCTTGTTGCGACGCTGCTGGCTGCTTTGGCTCTACTCGGTTGCTCGGGAACGGAAACGGGAAATCCCTCGGTCACCGGACAGATCTCCCAGGCCGCACAGGCGAGCAATCCCGGCGTCGCGGCGATTGGTGCGAGCCAGGGCGGGCTCGGCGTGACGACGGCCTGGATGACGTTCGGTGCGCTGTCGCTGGTCGACTGCGCTCATGGCAGCACACCGCAGGTGATCCTGCACGGTCCCGCTGCGGAGGATCTTCTCTCGCCGGCGCCGCGGACGTTCACGCCGCACGGCGGGCCGTTCTGCGAGCTCGATGCGCCGCTCGCCCACGCCCAGCCGCCGCTGCCCGCCGGCGCACCCTTGGAGCTTGCAGGTGCCACGATGGTGATCGGCGGAAAGCGCGGCGATGGCGTGCCGTTCGTGGTCGTGAGCCACACGGCACCCGCGCTCGCGCTGACCTCGGTGCATGGCTTCGCGGTGGATGACGGAGCGCACGCGCTGATCGTCGTGGTGGACGTTTCGGCACTGTTCGCGTCGGTGGATCTCGCGGGCGCTGTGCTCGACACGAGCGGCACGGCGCGGGTCGACAGCTCGGACAACCTGGCGCTGCTGACGGCGTTCGACGCCAATGTGCCGCAAGCCGTGGCGCTCTACTACGACGCGAACCACAACGGGCAGCTTGACCCCGGCGAGCCGGGGCCAATCGCGGCGGGGCCGTGACCGCCCGGTTCAGTACACGTGCTTCACGAGGTGCGGCGCCGGGTAGTCGGGGAGGGCGGCGTCGGCGGTGTGCCAGCGGCGCTGCATCCCGGCGAGCAGCTTCGCGTTGGACTTCGAGAGGTCGCGCTGCTCGCCGGGGTCGTGGGCCAGGTCGAAGAGCTGGAGCTTGGGATCGCCGTCGCTGATGACGATCTTGTCGGCGTCGTGGATGAGTGCGCGACGGCGCGGGGTCTCGTCGGTGTAGGGCAGGTCGATGACGATGTCGCGCTGGGGTGGGCGCGCTCCGAGCAGCTCCGGGACGAGGCTTTTGCCGCGCATGTGCGGGTCGGGCTTCACGCCTTCGATGTCGAGCAGCGTGCGTGCGAGATCGATCTGGCTGCGGCGCGTGTCGATGCGGGCGGGGCGCACGCCGGGGATGTCGAACAGCAGCGGCACGCGCGTGGTCACGTCGTAGAGGCGGAAGCCGTGCTCGAAGTAGCTCGGGTGCTCGCCGAAGGCCTCGCCGTGATCGGCCGTGACGACGATCGCCGTGTTCTGCCCCCACTTCGCCTCGCGAACGTGCCGGACGAGCTCGCCGATCTGCGCGTCGGTGAACGCGACCTCGCCGTCGTAGCGGTTTCTGCGGTTCTGGCCGACCTCGTCGAGCGGTGCGCCAGGAGCCACCACCTGCGCGCCGGGCTTGTACGCCGAGCCGGAAAAGCGCGGGTAGCCCTTGTGGCGCACGTACTTGAAGTGCGGATCCATGAAGTGCACCCAGGCGAAGAAGCGCGCGTGTGGATGCTGTTTCGCGTTGTCGTCGAGCGCGGCGATCATCATCTTCGACAGCTGGTCGTCGGTGACCGCGCCCTCGCGCGCGGGTCTGGACGTGACGTGCGGGAGCACGCGCCACACGTCGAAGCCCTGGTCGATGCCGGTGTCGCCCGCAAACCAGACGTGTCCCTGCACGCCGATCGTGCGCACGCCGGCCTGGTGCAGCACTTCCGCGAGGAACGTCGCGTCGTCGTGGAAGCGGCTGGTCGTGTGCCCGTCGCGCGGCAGCTCCGACGGATAGCGCCCCGCCATGAGCCCGCCCAGCGACATCGACGTGTAGCTCGACAGCGCGTAGGCGTGCGTGTAGACGACGCTCTGCTTCGCGAGCTCCGTCAGGTTCGGCGCGATGGGCCGCGGATAGCCGACCCACGGCATGTCCGCGCGCAGCGCGTCGATCGTGATGAAGAGGACGCTCCGCGGGCGGAGCTTCGTCGGCAGAGCAGGCTTCGGCGGCGGATCGACGTGGCGCGCCGGCTCCGCGCGCGGCGGCGCACTTTTCCGCGATGGAGCGGCGCGGGCGTGGTCGCACGCGGGGAGGAGGAACAGGGCGAGGAGGACGGGAAGCCCGGTGCGCGTCAGCGTCGCTCCCAGCACTGCGCTGATATCACCCGCAGACGATCGTGATCGGATGCTGGTGGTTCTGAGTCTCGGTGGAGATCAGGTTGACGGTGTTCCCCTGCGCGAGCTGCTGGAAGTCGAAGGCTTCGACAGTCACCGTGTGGTCGTGCGTGGCGCTGCCCTGGATGTGGTAGGTCTTGCTCTGCGCCGCCGTCACGTCCGCGGAAGTGACCTTGAGGACGTGGCCATGGTTGCTCCCGATGGTGACCAGCGCGGCGCTCTTGCTGCAGTTGCCGCCGCCTTTCCCGCCCGTGTTGTCGCTGCTGCTGCATCCGGCCGCACCGAGCGCGACCATGGCGCCGAAGCCGGTCAGCGCCGTCTCAAGGAACTGCTTTCGCGTCATCTTCATTTGAAGCCCTCCTCTCGTCGTGATCAAGGATGCGTTGCGCGGGCCATTGCGGGTATTCGTCTGCAGGCAATCCACGGTATCACGTTCGGGACGCGGGTCAGGTCCCTACCGCTGGGCTAGATTCCGGGCACGATGAAACGTGCTTCCACCCAGCGAATATTGGACCGGAGCCTGGGATTCGAGCGCAGGATGTCGAGCACAAGGGCATGAGCGGGCGATGACCGAGATGGACTGGAAGAGCGCCCGGGTCGTGGTCACCGGTGGCGCAGGCTTCCTGGGTACCCATATGGTGGAAGCGCTGGAGAAGCGCGGCGCCAGGGATATTTTCGTCCCGCGTTCGAGGGACTGCGACCTGGTCAAGGGCGACGATGTACGCCGGTTGCTCGCCGACACGAAGCCCGATCTCGTACTGCACCTTGCGGCGGCAGTGGGCGGCATCGGCGCCAACCGCGACAACCCGGGCCGCTTCTTCTACGAGAATGCGATGATGGGCATCCAGCTCATCCACGAGGCGTACCAGGCCGGCGTGCAGAAGCTCGTTGCCGTGGGCACCGTGTGCGCCTACCCGAAGTTCTGCCCGGTGCCGTTCAAGGAGGACGACATCTGGAACGGCTATCCGGAGGAGACGAACGCGCCCTATGGTATCGCGAAGAAAATACTGGGCGTTCAGAGCGCTGGCTACCGGAAGCAGTACGGCTTCAACTCGACAGTCGTCTGTCCGGGGAACCACTACGGACCGCGCGACAACTTCGATCTCCACTCGAGTCACGTTATCCTGCCATGCTGCGGAAATTCCACGCGGCTACCCAGGCGGCTGCGGAAGAAGTCGTGTTGTGGGGAGATGGCTCGGCGACGCGCGAGTTCTTGTACGCGGAAGACTGCGCCGAGGGCCTGCTGATCGCCGCCGAACGGTACGACTCCAGCGATCCTGTGAATCTGGGCTCTGGGGAGGAGATCTCGATCAAGGATCTCGCGGAAAAGATCTCCAAGCTCGTCGGCTACACCGGCCGCATTGTCTGGGATACCGACAAGCCCAATGGCCAGCCGCGCCGCCGGCTCGACGTGTCGCGGGCGAAGGAGCGTTTCGGGTTCGAAGCCAGTGTGCGCCTCGACGAGGGGCTTGCGCGGACGTACGCGTGGATGCGCGAGCATCCCGAAGTGCTGGGGTGAGCGCGCTCCGCGACAAGCTCGAAGCCCGCACCGCCCGCGTGGTCGTCATGGGCATCGGCTACGTCGGGTTGCCGCTTTCGGCGGAGCTGTCGCGCGCGGGTTTCCGGGTCACCGGGCTCGAGCGCGCCGCCGACAAGGTGCGGCTCTTGAACGCGGGCGAGTCGGCTATCGACGATGTGACGAGCGGGCAGCTCGCGCCGCACGTGACGGCGGGGCGGCTCGATGCGACGACCGACCCCGACGTCCTGGGCGAAGCGGACGCCGTCGTTGTCTGCGTGCCGACGCCGCTGACCAAGAGCCGCGATCCGGACATGCGCTTCATCGTCGAGGCAGTCGACGAGATCGCCGCGCTGCAGCACGAGGGCATGCTGATCGTGCTCGAATCGACGACCTATCCCGGTACGACGCGCGAGGTCGTGGCGCCTCGGCTCTGCGAGCGCTTCGCGCTGGGCGAGCAGGTTTTCGTCGCGTTTTCGCCCGAGCGGACCGATCCGGGCAACGCGGAGTTCTCGACGCGGAACACGCCCAAGCTCATCGGCGGCATGACGCCCGCGTGCCTGGAGATGGCCACGGCGCTGTACTCGGGCGCCATCGACACGCTCGTGCCCGTCTCCAGCACTGAAGTCGCGGAGATGGCCAAGCTGCTCGAAAACACCTTCCGGGCCGTCAACATCGGGCTGGTGAACGAGATCGCGCTCATGAGCCGGCGTCTCGGCATCGATCCGCACGAGGTGATCCGCGCCGCGGCCACCAAGCCGTTCGGCTACATGCCCTTTCGTCCGGGGCCCGGCCTCGGCGGACATTGCATCCCGAGCGACCCGCTGTACCTTTCGTGGAAGCTCCGCACGCTCAAGTACGAGGCGCGCTTCATCGAGGTCGCCGACGCGGTGAACCGCAGCATGCCGGCGTACGTCGTCTCGCGCGTGGCGGACGTGCTCGGAGACCTGCACGGCGCGCGCGTGCTCGTCTACGGCGTGGCGTACAAGCCGAACGTCAGCGACGTACGCGAGTCGCCCGCGTTCGAGATCATCGGCGGGCTCACGGCGCGGGGCGCGGAAGTCGCGTATATGGATCCGCGTGTGCCGGCCATTCCCGGCGGGCTGCACAGCGCCGACCCCGCCTCGAGCTTCGCGCCCTACGACGCCGTCGTCATCGTGACCGACCACGCCGAGCTCGACAAAGAGCGCCTGCGACGCGAGTCGCGCGTGATCGTCGACACGCGCGACTGCCTCGGCGGGGGCGAGAACGTGGTCGGGTTGTAGAGGCGCTTGGCGCTTGGGGATTCACACGAAGGCCGAAGGGCCGAAGGTTTTTTTGGGGTCGAGGGGTGGGACGGCGGAGTGCGGCTCATCCAGAGGGTGGGCGGCGTTTGGCGGTTGGCGGTCTGCACGACGGCCGACGGGGCCGCGAGGCAAATCGCGCAACCGGCAGTGCGCGCGGTCGACGAGGGGAGATGCAATGCGAAGCGGGTCGAAGATTCGGTGACTGCTCTGGGCGCGTCATCGGAGCCTGCATCGAGGTCCATCAGGCGCTCGGCCCCGGCTTGCTAGAGTCAGCATATGAGCATTGCCTAGCCCGGGAGCTCGAAATTGCAGGCCTACGCTTCACGCGACAACGGGTCGTTCCCGTAAGCTACAAGGGAGTCGAGCTCGAGTGTGGCTATCGCTTGGACTTCGTAGTCGAGGACGAACTCGTCCTTGAGATCAAAGCCGTCGAGCAACTGCTTCCAGTCCACGACGCACAACTCATCACGTACCTCAAGCTGACAGGCGTACCTGCAGGACTACTCGTGAACTTCCACGCAGAGACAATCAAGCAGGGGCTTCGCCGCCTCTTCCGAACTCCGGTCCGACACGACGCGCGCTGAACCGCCGCTACATCCGCTGGATGAGCCGCGCGTCGCCGCCCAGCACTCGACCCAGAAAACCCTTCGGCCCTTCGGCCTTCGTGTGGATCCCTCCGGCCGCCCTACTCGTCCAGCAGCCCGCGCTCTTCGATCGCCTTGACGACCACCTTGGCGGCGTCTTCGACGCTCATGTCGTCGAGCCTGACGGACACGTCCGGCTCGCGCGGGGCCTCGTAGCTGGGCGGCGCGTGCGCCGTGTCGTAGTTGCCGCGGGTGTCGCGCTCGCGGCAGAGGTCCAGCGAGGTGGCGACGTGGACTTCGATGAAGCGGTCGGCGCCGACGGTGTCGCGCACCACGCTGCGGTCGGCGCGGAGCGGGGAGGCGAACGAGAAGATGGTGAGCACGCCGGAGTCGGTCATGCGCCGCGCCATCTCGGGCGTGAAGCGCGGGCTGGAGCCGTCGGGGCGCGCGCGGCTCGACAGGCCGTCGTCCGGGTCGACCACGATCGCGAGCCGTCCGCGGTCGAACAGCCGCCGCTCGACGGCGTAGGCGATCTCGCTCTTGCCCGATGCGGGAAGCCCTGTCAGCCAGATGGTCGCGCCCGACTGCGACACCAGCTCGCGCCGCTCGGTCGGGCTCACCTGCGAGTGCGGGTTGTTGCCCACGCTCGAGTCGATCGCTTCCTCGTCGTCGTCGAGCGTGTCGCTCTCCGGCAGGATCATGCCGGCCGCCACGGTGTTGTTCGTGAGCGAGTCGATCAGGATGAATGCGCCGCTCAGGCGGTTTTCCGCGTAGGCGTCGCAGTAGACCGGCGTGGGGCAGAACATCGTGACGCGCCCGATGTCGTTCAGCTCCAGGCGCTGCGCGGGCATGTTCTCCAGCGTTTCCAGATTGGTCGTGAAGGCGACGCGGGCTACCTCGGCGCGCACCATCTGCGTGGTGTGCTTGAGGAAGTAGCTCTTCTGCGGGTCGAGCGGCTTCTCGCTCATCCACACCATCATCGCGTCGAAGCGGCGCGCGGCGCGCGGCTCGTTGTCGGCATGCACCAGCATGTCGCCGCGACTGATGTCGATCTCGTCCGCCAGGCGCAGCGTCACGCTCTGCGGTGGGAACGCCTCTTCGAGCTCGCCGTCGAAGGTGTCGATGGCGCGCACCGTCGACTCGCGGCGCGACGGCAGCACCATGACGCGGTCGCCCTTCCGCACCACGCCTGAAGCCACCTGCCCGGCGAAGCCGCGGTAGTTCAAGTCGGGCCGGAGCACGTACTGCACGGGGTAGCGGAAGTCCTCGAAGTTCCGGTCGCTCGAGATCGGCACCGTCTCCAGGTAGTCGAGGAAGGTGCCGCCCGTGTACCAGGGCGTGCTGTCGCTGCGGTGGACGATGTTGTCGCCCTTGAGCGCGCTGATCGGGATGAACGTCACGTCCTTGAAGCCGAGCTTCTCCGCGAACTCGGAGAAGTCCTTCTTGATGCGCTCGTAGATCTCCTGGCTGTAGTTCTCCAGGTCCATCTTGTTCACGCACACGCTGAGGTGCGGGATGCCGAGCAGCGAGGCGATGTAGGCGTGGCGTCGCGACTGCTGCAGCACGCCGAGGCGCGCATCGATGAGGATCACGGCGACGTTCGCCGTCGACGCACCGGTCGCCATGTTGCGCGTGTACTGCACGTGGCCCGGCGTGTCGGCGATGATGAACTTGCGCTTGTCGGTCGAGAAGTAGCGGTACGCGACATCGATGGTGATGCCCTGCTCGCGCTCCGCCTTGAGCCCGTCGGTGAAGAGCGAAAAATCGATCTCCATGCCGGCGCGCCCCGACGCGCGCTTCACCGCCGAGAGCTGATCTTCGTAGATGCCGTGCGTGTCGTGCAGCAGCCGCCCGATGAGCGTGCTCTTGCCGTCGTCCACCGACCCGACCGCGACGAAGCGCAGGAGCTCCTTCGTCTCGTGCTTCTCGAGGTAGTCGTGGATGTCCTTGATGGCGTCCATCCTAGAAGTACCCCTCGCGCTTCTTCGTCTCCATCGAGCCTTCCTCGTCGAAGTCGATGAGGCGTCCGCTGCGCTCCGAGTGCTTGGTCAGCAGCATCTCGCGGATGATCTCCGGCAGCGTGTCGGCCGGCGAGCGCAGCGCGCCGGTCAGCGGATAGCAGCCCAGCGTGCGGAAGCGCACCGTCTCCATCTTCGGCTTCTCGCCCGGCTCGAGCCGCATGCGCTCGTCGTCCACCATCACCAGCGTGCCTTCGCGCTCCACCACCGGGCGCTTGTCCGCGTAGTACAGCGGCACGATGGGAATGTTCTCCAGGTAGATGTAGAGCCAGATGTCGAGCTCGGTCCAGTTCGACAGCGGGAAGGCGCGGATGCTCTCGCCCTTGGTGATCTTGCCGTTGTACAGGCCCCACAGCTCGGGCCGCTGGTTCTTGGGATCCCATTGACCGTAGCGGTCGCGGAACGAGTAGATGCGCTCCTTGGCGCGCGACTTCTCCTCGTCGCGGCGCGCTCCGCCGAAGGCCGCGTCGTAGCCGCCCTTCTGCAGAGCCTGCAGAAGCGCGTGCGTCTTCATGATGGTCGTGTACTTCTGGCTGCCGTAGTCAAACGGGTTGACGTTGTCTTTGACGCCCTGCTGGTTCGTGTACACGACCAGTTCCAGCCCGTGCTCGGCGCAGAAGCGGTCGCGGAACTCGATCATCGCGCGGAACTTCCACGTGGTGTCGATGTGCAGGAGCGGGAAGGGGAGCTTGCCCGGATGGAAGGCCTTGCGGGCCAGGTGCACCATCACGGACGAGTCTTTCCCGATCGAGTACAGCATCACCGGGTTGTCGAACTCGGCGGCGACCTCGCGGATGATGTGGATGCTCTCGGCCTCGAGCTGCCTGAGGTGCGTCAGGCGGCGGTCGACGAGGGCGTTGGTTCTGGACTTCGCGTCGGTTGTTGCAGTCAAAGCGACCCCGGGGGCGATCTAGCAGATCCCCCGCGTTAGGGGCACCTGGGCCCGAAGACGTTCATCCAGGGCCGGCCCACTGGCCGATGGGTGCTCCCCCGTCGATTCACCTCGCGGGGGCGCCGGCCGCGCTACCGCGCGTCCGGGTCCCTCAAGCGGGTGCTCGGGCGGCCGTCGCTCCACGGCGCCCGACGACGAGCCGCCCTGCGCGCCCGCGAGGGTCCCATCAGCCGTGAGCGATCTCTGCGAAGGGATTCTCGACGCGGACGGTGCCGTACATGCGGTCGTGCTGGAAGTCCTCGGAGTACAGCACGGAGACCCCGAAGTGTTCCGCGTACGCCCAGAGATGCGCGTCGAACCACGACAACTCGTAGGCGGCCATGCCGCGCAGCGCAGTGCGGACGAGCGTCTCGTCCGGGTACAGGATCGTGAACTGCCGCAGCATCTCTTCCGCCTCGCGCCGCGCGTCGCCCGGTTCGAGCAACGACGCGCCGCCGTCGATCGGCCGCGTCGTCGCTGCGACGAACTCGACGATAGCTTGATGCGGTACGCGGACGGAGTTCTCGACAATGCCGCGGCGCAACAGCTCCGTCGCGCGCCCCTGCTTTTCCGGAAAGCGTGCGTCGAAGCGGTAGACGAGGATGTTCGTATCAACGAGGGCGGCCACGAGTGTACAGATCCTGTCGCCTCCAGCCGCGGTCCCCGCCGCGCTGGCGCGGCGCACGCGCATCGCGCTCGGCCTGGCGGCGCGTCGCCTGGTCGAAGAGCTTCAGTCGGTCGGCCACGTCGGGCCTCGCCTGCGCTCCCGCGGGAATGATGCGGACACTCTCTCCGGACGCGACCCACAGGATGTCGTCGCCGGGCCTGATCCGGTATTCGTCGGCGATGGCCTTCGGCACCGTGACCTGGAGCTTGCTGGTCACCTTGGACACGTCCTTACTGTAGCAAGGATGGAATCCTTGACGAGGGCGGTTCGTTTGTCTGCGCACATCCGCGGTCCAGCCGCTCGCAGTCGGGCATTTTGCCGACCAAGTTCGAGCTTGCTGACGAAAACGCCCGTATCGCGGGCATTTTACCGATCAAGTTCAAGCTTGCCGACGGAAATGCCCGTCTTGCGGGCATTTCATCCCTTGTGGATGAGCTTACGCCCTGAAATGCCCGTTTTGCGGGCATTTTGCCCGCCAAGTTCAAGCTTGCTGCCGAAAATGCCCGTTTCGCGGGCATTTTGCCAACCAAGTTCGAACTTGCTCCCTCGAATGCCCGTTTCGCGCGGGAACGCGCGTCGCGCGCCGTCGGTCAGGCCGTCCGCCGCTCTGCGCGCAGTAGCTCGGCGACTTCCGGCCGGAGCTCCGGCGTCGCTTCGTCGCGTTCGAGCGCGGCGCGCACTTCCGCGTAGGTGCGCGCGGTACCCGCGTCCGGCGCCGTATGCGCGCTGGCCAGTCCACCGACGCGCTCCGACACGAACATCGGCCGCATCGAAAGCGGCTCGATGCCGAGCTCGTCGAGCGTCGCGTCGCCGCTCACCAGCACATGGCTCGCGCCGTGGTTCCTCGCCACGATGGCGTCGAGCACCGGCGAGTCGTGCGCCATCTGCAGCGGCGCGATCAGCGTGCGGTCGGGCGCGAAGTAGCGCTCGGCGAGCACGCGGCAAGCAGCGGCAACCAGCGCATCGCGCGGCTGGATCAACAGGCCGTCGGCGAGCTCGAGCGCGGCGCGCGCGGCGTGCTCGTCGGCGAGCAGGGGAGGGGTGCGCGGTTGCCACGCCACGACGCGCTGCCAGCCGCGTGCTTTCATCTCCTCGCGAACGGCGCGCGGACCTTCCGCCACGGCGAGCGCGCGCACGTCGCCGCCGACGTGCAGCTTGCCGCC
Organism: uncultured delta proteobacterium; assembly: GCA_963826085.1. GTDB lineage: Bacteria > Myxococcota_A > Polyangia > Polyangiales > Polyangiaceae > CAWDXG01. The sequence continues at coordinate 276,373 of CAWGVN010000002.1, forward strand.
GGCGCGGAACACGTCGTGGACGTCGATCACGCCCAGCACGGTTCCGCCGGAGCGGAGCGCCGCTTGTCCGTGCGCGGGCGGCGTATCGACCGTGAGCGTGATCGGCACCGGCCAGCGGAGGCCCGACTCCAGCCGCTGTTCGCGCACCACGCGCAGGTAGTCCTTCTCGTTCATGAAGCCGGTGAGCGGCGAGTACGCCCCGCTCGCCAGGTGAGCGAAATCGAACGCCGTCGCGGCATCGAGCTCGATCGTCGGCAATGCGCTGTCGACGCGCTCGATGCACGCCTCCATCAGATCGCCCCCGTAGGGCCAGACGAGCCCGCCCGCGTGCGCGCCGATGAAGCCGAGCTCTTCCAGCTTCGCGAGGATCTTCCCGACGCTCTCTTCGGCCTTCTCGAGATCGCTGCGGATGTGCACCTCGGGCGAGAGCGGCGCCTCGTACGGATCGCTGACGCCGGTGAAGTGCGGGATCTCGCCGGCCATCGCTTTCTTGTAGAGCCCCTTCGGATCGCGCTCGGCGAGCACCTCGAGCGGACATTCCACGTAGATCTCGCAGAAGTTCTCGATGCTGCCGCGCACCTCGTCGCGCACGCTCCGGTACGGGCTGATGGCCGCGGCGATCGCGCAGGCGCCGCTCCGCGCGATGAGCTTCGCCACGAAGCCGATGCGGCGGATGTTCGTGTCGCGATCCTCGCGCGAGAAGCCAAGCCCCTTGGAGAGGTTCCGCCGCACGTCGTCGCCGTCCAGCCGCTCGACGTGCACGCCGCGCTTGCGCAGCTCCGTGGCCACCTGGCTCGACAGCGTGCTCTTGCCCGAGCCGGAAAGGCCGGTGAACCACAATACGAATCCCTGGCTCACGTTGTTGTCCTCGCGTGCGCGGGGTGGGCTGCGCGATCAAACACCGCAGCGCGGCGGAGCGGCGGCACCGCGAATGGGCGCGGGCAGGTTGCATCGATCTCCGCGCGGCGCTCGACGTGCATTTCGACGCCGCCAGGCGTCTGGGAGAGCGGAAATGCACGCGTGGCGCGCATTTCGACGGCACCAGGCGTCCGGGAGAGCGGAAATGCACGCGTGGCGCGCATTTCGACGGCACCAGGCGTCCGGGAAGGCGGAAATGCACGCGTGGCGCGCATTTCGACGGCACCAGGCGTCCGGGAAGGCGGAAATGCACGCGTGGCGTGCATTTCGACGGCGCCAGGCGTCTGGGAGAGCGGAAATGCACGCGTGGCGCGCATTTCGACGGCGCCAGGCGTCCGGGAGAGCGGAAATGCACGCGTGACGTGCATCGCGCGCTGCCCCGCGCGCCGCCCGCGGGGCCCCACGCCGAAACGCGCTTCGATCACAGCCCGATCACCTCGTACCCGTCGCCGACAAGCGCGGCGCTGTGCGCGTCGATCACGACAGTGTCCACTCCGTGCTCGTCCGCCAGGCGCCGCACCGTCTCCGCGAGATCCCCCTTCTCCGCGACCACCACGACCGGGACGCCGCCCGCCGTCGCTTCCGTCTCCATTGCGGCGAGCGAGCGGCGGATCGTCTCCGTGCGCTGCTGCTTGACCGACTCTTTCAACGCCTCCACCGCCGCCGGTGGCAGGAACGCCTGCGAGGTGAGCGACTGCGCGAGCCGTTCGGCCTGGTGCTGGTGGCGCACGTCGGCGAGCACCAGGCGACCGCCGCGCGCCAGCTCGAAGGCCCGCTCGAACAGCGCGCGGTCGAGCTCGGTGCCCGAAAAAACCGCCATCACGACGCGCGCTGTCTCCATCTATCCGAACCATGGCAAATGCGGCCACAGCAGCCAAGCCGCGGCGACAAACGCCAGAAAAGAAGCCAGCGTCATGATGACCCCGGGCACCGCCACCTGCCGCACCTCGTAGTACCCCGACGAGAACGCGATCGCGCTCGGCGGCGCGCCGACCGGCAACGTGTACGCGAGCCCCGCCGGCACCGCGACCGACACCATCACCAATACCGGATCGAGCCCGTAGCGCGGCGTCACGCTGAGAGCGAGCGGCAACAGCACCGCCACCGCCGCCGCGTTGCTGATGAACTCCGTCAAGACGAGCGTGAGCGCACCGAGCACCGCCAACACCAGCCACGGCGAAGCTGGCAGTCCGCCCAGCGCTTCGGCCGCCAGCCACTTCGTCGCGCCGGTGCGGGTGAGCGCGCTGCCCATCGCAATCGCGCCGCCGTACAAGAGGAACACGCCCCAGTTCACCGCCTGCTCCACCTCGTTCCAGCTCACCACGCCCAGCGCGAACAGCGCCGCCGCGCACAGCAGCGACAGCGTCGCGAGCCCGACCGAGTGTCCGAGCGCAATCCACGCGATGATCGACAGCGCCGTCACCGCCGCCGTCTTGATCTCGCTGCGGCTCCACGCGCCCGCTTCCGCGATCTCGCGCTCGAGCTGCACCCGCGCCCGCGTCACGTCGTCGATCTCCGGCTTGTAGAACAGGTTCAGCACCAGCACCGCCACGCCCACGAGCACCAGCGCCACCGGCAGCGCCGCCGCGCTGTAGCCCACGAAATCGAGATCGCGCCCGGTCGTTTCCTTGAGGATACCGATCGCCAGCGCCGCGCGCGCGCCGCCGAGCAGCGTCGCGATGCCGCCCGCGATGCAGCCCCACGCCATCGACAGATAGAGCAGGGGAGCCAGGCGGCTCTTGCGCGGCTCGAGCCCCAGCGCGCGCGAGATCGTCGACACCGTCGGGAACACGATCGCCGCCACCGCGTGCTCGGGCATCACGCACGACAGCAGCGCGCACGTGAGCAATATCCCCGTCGCCAGCCGCCGCGCCGATCCCCCGAAGCGCAAGAGCAGGAACAGCGACACGCGCCGGCTGAGCCCCGTCGTCATCAGCGCCGCGGCGAGCACCAGCGCGCCCAGGATGAAGAACACCGCCGGATTGCCGAACAGCGGGAATGCATCCGCCGGCGCCATCGCTCCGAACAGCGGCAGCGCCGCCAGGATGAGCAGCCCCGTGACGGCCAGCGGGATCGCCCCCGACACCCACAACACGACCGCCATCGCAAACACGCCCAGCGAGATCGCACCAGGCCGCGTCAGCCCTGCCGGCAACGGCGCGATCGCACCCAGCGCCGGCCCCGCCAGAGCGGCGGCAAGCCACGCATAACGACGGCGCTGCCAGGCGTAGCGGATCATGAGAGGGCCGAAGAGCCGAAGGTTTCTCTTTGGGGAGTCGAGCGATGGGGCGGCGCGGGCCGGCTAATCCAGAGCGAGTCCGGTGCAGGGCGCGCGACGATATTCGGCCCCGGCCCGCCGGACAACGCCTGCCACGCCGCGTGACGCCCGCGCCGACGGGCATTTCATCGTCCAAGCTTCAACTTGGCGCCCGGAATGCCCGTTTTCCTGGCATTTCACCCCGCTTGGGTGAGGTTGCGCACCAAAATGCCCGCAATCCGGGCATTTCGCCGCCCAAGCGTCAACTTGGCGCCCGAAATGCCCGTATTCCGGGCATTCGACCCCGCTTCAGTGAGCTTGCCCACCAAAATGCCCGCATTCCGGGCATTTCACCGCCCAAGCTTCACCTTGGCGGCCAGAATGCCCGCAATCCGGGCATTTCACCGCCCAAGCTTCAAGTTGCCCACCAAAATGCCCGTTCGTGGGGTGCCCCGCGCGCTACCCGTCGCTCCACGGTGGCGCCGTGCTCGCTGTCGCTGCGCGCGACGCCGGGCCCGCCAAGGCCGGTCGCTCCGCGCCCGCCCGGGGCCCCACGGCATATCGATCGAAATCTGGCCGATGCGCCGTCGTTACCTGGAGCCTCTGATCGAGGAGCTGGCCTTCGAGGATCACAAGATCGCGCTGCTCAGCGGTCCGCGGCAGTGCGTCCGCACGGCCGCGAGCTCTTCCTGATCGTTGCGCGATGGTACTGCGTGGCTGCCCGTCGCATACGTTACGCGCGCAGCAGCGTCCAGGCGCGGACGGCCGGGCAGTGCGGGGCCAAACGGGGCTGCATCCTCGTCGCACGAGCGCCCGTGCTACCCTTGAAGGCAATGGCCGACCCCGCCAAGCGCCGCGCCACCTACGAGGATGTGCTGGCCGCGCCCGAGCACATGATCGCGGAGATCATCGACGGGGAGCTCTCGCTGTCGCCGCGGCCCGCGAAGCCGCACACGGCGGCAGCCACGGCGCTGGGGGAAGAGCTGGGTCCACCGTTCAAGCGCGGGCGCGGCGGGCCGGGCGGGTGGATTCTGCTCGACGAGCCCGAGCTGCACCTGGGTGGCGACGTGCTGGTGCCCGATCTCGGCGGCTGGCGCCGCGAGCGCATGCCGGTGATGACCAACGAGGAGCCGCACTTCACGCTGGCGCCGGACTGGGTGTCCGAGGTGCTGTCGCCGGGCACCGAGGCGTCCGATCGCGCGCGCAAGCTGCCGATCTATGCGCGCGCGGAGGTGGGGCACGTGTGGTTGGTCGATCCGTTGCAGCGAACACTCGAGCTGCTGCGCCGCCAGGGGCGCGAGTGGCTGATCGTCCGCGTCGCGGCTGGCGGGGAGCGTGTGCGCGCCGAGCCCTTCGACGCCATCGAGCTCGAGCTCGGCGCGCTGTGGGCGGACGTGCAGCTCTGAGCGGTCGCCGACAGAACAACGGCTCCGCGCGTCGCACTTTGCCGCGTCCAGACGCGGTGCCGCTACGCCCCCGCAAATCGCCGGGCTGTCTCCGCCACAAGCGCGTCGTGCGGCGGGCCGTGCGTTGCGAGCACGCCGCGGTTCGTCGACAGCGTGCGCCCGTGACCGAACTCGAGCGGGTGGCCGTGCACGTCCGTCACGCGCCCGCCCGCCGCCTCGACGATCAGGCTCCCCGCCGCGTGGTCCCAGATCTTCTCCTCGTAGCCCGGGCGCGTCGGCAGCCGCCAGTAGATCTCCGCGTCGCCGCGGGCGACGAGCGCATACTTCACCTGGCTGTCCACGCGCACCGACCCGCCCACGCCCAGCTTCTCCCCGAGCTCCGCCGCCACGTCGTGGCGCGAGTGTCCCGCCTCGACCGACTCGCACGCGCGCCACTCTTGTGGCGTGGCGCGATCGCTCACGTGGATCGCCGTCGCGGCTCCACCCGCAAGCGGCGCCTGCTGCGGCGCCGAGCCGCGCACCGCCCAGAGCATCGTCCCCGCTCCCGGCTCGCACGCGTCCGCGCCCGACAGCGACAGGTTCGGGCACCCGAGCACGCCAAGCACGACCTCGCCGTCGACGATCAACCCCAGCGCGACCGCGTACTGCTCGCCGCGCAGGAAGCCCTTGGTGCCGTCGATCGGATCCAGCGTCCAGAAGCGCTTGGCGGGCTTGCCCTCACCGCGGTCGATCCACTCGAGCGCCTTCTCCATGGTCGTGTCGCACAGGCCCGCCACGCGCTCGAGCAGAGCGCGGTTGTCCCGATCGCGAAGCTCTGCCGAGCCTTCCTCGCCCACTAGCGCATCGTCGGGGAACGCCTCCGCCAGGGCGCGGGCCACGACCGCCTGCGCGGCGAAGTCCGCCACCGTCACCGGCGACTTGTCGCTCTTGTCCAAGCGCCCCACATCCAGGCTCCGCTGCACCTCCGCGCACACCGCCGAGGCCAGGGTGACCGCGCGCCGCGCCGTTTCGAGCTCTTCCGTCAACATCCCGTCTCTCCCTGGCGCCTGCATGGGCAAGCCACCCGAAATGCACGTCTGGCGTGCATTTCACCCCGTTTGCCCAGGCAAGCCACCCGAAATGCACGTGTGACGTGCATTTAGCCCCGCTTGCCTCCTACATCGGCGCAACGCGCCGCAACACGCCCGGTCGTCCGTAGTGCGGCGCGGCCGCGCTTCGCGCTTCGCGGAGCGGGAGCCGGAGCGGGGGCCGGTGCCGGAGCGGGAGCCGGGAACGGAGCGGGGGCCGGAGCGGGAGCCGGAGCGGGGGCCGGTGCCGGAGCGGGAGCCGGAGCCGGAGCCGGAGCCGCCGATCAACCGGCGAACACTTCGCGCGTCGCCTCGGCCTGCACGGCGCGCCGGAGCCAGACGCGGAGTTGCTCGAGCGACGCTTCGGATTCGATGCGCGCACGCTCTTCGGTCGACACGGTCAGGCCGCGCAGCGCAAGGATCTCGAGCAGGTTGTCGCGCGCCTCCTGGTGGCGTCCCTGGTCACGGCCGATCTCGATGCCCTCGCCGCGGCCGATCTCGATGCCCTCGCCACGGCCGATCTCGATGCCCTCGCCGCGGCCGATCTCGATGCCGCGGTCGCGGCCGAAGCGTACGAGATCCTCGATGATGGGTGGCTCGAGCTCTTCCTGCTGCATTGCGCTGATCATAGCATCATACCTTCCTTGGGCCGCGGCAACGGTCACTGCGAGAAGTAGTCGCTGCCAGCCGGCGTGTTGCTCCCGCAGGGCCCTCGCCACTGCCCGGCATAGCTGTTCGTCGGTCCGCCCTGCGGCATCGGCGCCCGGCGCGAGCCCGCGCGGGCTACGAGGTCCGCCTCCACGGGTGGAGGCAGATCGAGCGCCGGATCCTCGACCGAGGTCGCGTCGATCCGCGCACCCGCCAGCAGACCGGGCAAGGCAGCGCGCAGCAAGGCGAGCACCGCAGCGGGGTCGGCTCGGGCCAGGGCCCGGAAGGCGCGGTCGGTGGCTGTCACGGGGCTCGCCTCGAGCAGGTGCCGTGCCATCAGGTCGCGGCGAATCATTCCCGCGACTTGCGGTCAGCGCGCGGATGGCGATGGCGCGTTTCGCCGGTGGCGACCGCCAGTTGCGAGGGAGCCGGAGCGGGGGCCTCAGGCGGGGGGCTCGGCGGCGTCGTAGATCGCGTCGACGGCTAGATGGAAGGCGGGGTCCGTCAACGCGACCTGTTCGCCGGCGTGCGCGGTGACCTGCTTCCACGACACGTCGTGATCGCGTTCGTGAAGCTCGATGCGGCGTTCGCGGTGGTCGACGATCACGATCGCCGCGAGGCCGGGCACGAGCCTGTAGCTCGCGAGCTTCTCGCCCCGGTCGTATTCCTCCGTGCCGTCGCTGGTGACCTCGACGACGACCCTCGGGTTGGTGACGGTGGTCCGGCTTTCGGGATCGTACGCATAGGGCCCGCACACGACCGTGACGTCGGGATAGGTCGCCAGCCCGTTCGCGAGGACGCGCACGCGCAGGTCCGAGCTGTGCACGCGGCATGGCCCGCCGCGTAGATCGCCAAGTATTGCGGCCGCGACTGCTACCGCGAGCGCGCCATGCTTCGGCGTCCCCCCCGCCATGGCGTAGATCTCGCCATTGAGGAACTCGTGCCGCACCGTGCTGACTTCCTCGAGCTCGAGGTATTCGGCGTAGGTGAAGTGATGGAGCGCCGGCTGCGTCACGAGATCAAACCTAGCACGCAGGCCTGGGCAGGACGCGCGGCGGCGCACGCTGCGGAGCCGGAGCTGCGGCCGGAGCTGCGGCCGGAGCCGGAGCGGGGGCCGGTGCCGGAGCGGGAGCCGGGAACGGAGCGGGGGACGGGGGCTTCCGGCGCCTCGGCGATAGCATCCAGCGCGTTCTGCACGGCTCGCAGCAGCTCGTCGCCGAGCCCGTCGCGCTGGTCATCGCACCAGGCAGCGGCGTTGTCGATTTCCGCCTCGGCTTCAGCGAGGAGCGCGAGCCGCACGGCGTGCCCTTGGCCGCGCGGTGATCCGGTCGCGCGCGTCCTCCCAGTCGACGAGCTTGGCGGTTCCGTCGGCGACAGCTTGTGCGCGGCGATCGAGCTCCGCGACCCAGGCGGCGTCCGCGTCCTCGTCCGCGTCCTGGTGCAGGCTCTCCAGCAGGGCCCGCGCGAGATCGGCGCGCTGCTCGGGAGGCAGCGCGAGAATTTCCGCGCGAAGTCGGTCGGCGTTCATCGAGATCGAGCATGCCGCCGACTTGCCGCGAGGGCACGCCGCGGCGAGCAGCCGGAGCGGGAGCCGGGGGGGCTCAGGCGGGGGGGCGGAGCAGGGAGCCGGAGCCGGAGTGGGAGCCGGAGCCGGCAACGGAGCCGGAGCCGGAGCCGGAGCCGGAGCGGGTGCCGGAGCCGGAGCCGGCGCGGGGCCACCGTCGGAGGCAAGGCACCCGAAATGCATGCCAGACGTGCATTTCGCCCCGCTTGCCCGAGCAAGGCACCCGAAATGCATGCCAGACGTGCATTTCCCCCCGCTTGCCCGAGCAAGGCACCCGAAATGCATGCCAGACGTGCATTTCGCCCCGCTTGCCTCTGCGCGGCGGCGCGGAATCTGTTCATTCTGCCGCCCAGGACACGTCTTGCACCGCGAAATGCCCGATTTCCGGTCATTTCGCCCTCCAAGCCTCAGCTTGCGCCGCGAAATGCCCGGAATTCGGTCATTTTGCCCTCCAAGGCGGGTCTTGCGCCGCGAAATGCCCGGAATCCGGTCATTTCGCCCTCCAAGCCTCAGCTTGCCGCCACAAATGCCCGATTTCCGGTCATTCTGCCGTCCAAGCTTCACCATGCGGTCGCAAATGCCCGCGGATTTGCCGCCGCGGAGTGACCTCTCCTGAAGGGGCTGCCCCCCGAGCAAGCGCCGCGCTCCGCGCGCCGCCGCACTTCCGCGAGCTCCGCGCTTCGCGCTCCGCGGGCCCCCAAGTCCGGGCTGCGCCCGGCCGGGGGCCCAACACCTCCGCGCGCCACCCCTGAACTCCGACCCAGTGCCCAGCAACGATCGTACAGCCCGGTCGTGGCGGCTCCGGTCGCCCCGGCGTGCTAAAGGGCCCCCTTGAAGTTGAACGTGATCACGATAGGTTATGCGCGCCCCACGCTGTAACCGAAGGGGGCGGAGCCTGCCTTGAGCCAAGCCGTACAAGTCATCCCCCCGCCTTCCCAGGCGCCCGACTCCGGGCCGCGGCTCGTCGCCGAACCCGCGAGCGCTCCCTGGTTTGCCGTGCGCACCCGCTCGAACCACGAGCGCATCGCCGTGCAGCGCCTGCTCGCCAAAGGCGTCGACGCCTACCTGCCGACGCTCCTGGTCCGCTCCCGCCGCCGTGATCGGCGCGCTGTCATCGCCCGCCCGCTCTTTCCCGGCTACTTCTTTGCCCGTTTCCAGCTCGACCACGCCGATCGCGTGGAAGTGCTCAAAGCGCCGGGGGTGATGCATCTGGTCGGGTTCGGCGGAGGGCCGGTGAGTGTGCCCGAGTGGCAGGTCGAGTCGGTGCGCTGCGCACTCGAGTCGAACCAGAGCCCGGAGCTCTTGTGGAAGCTGGTGCGGGGACAGCGGGTGAAGGTCGTGGCGGGCGCGCTGGCTGGGGCGCAGGGCGTTGTGATGGCGGACGCGCGTGGGTCGCACCGGCTCGTGATCTCGATCGATTTGTTGGGTAGGAGCCTTTCCGTGGCGGTGTCGCCTGCGGAGCTGGAGCCGGTGCATTGAGCGAAGCGGTCGCCATAGCGGAAGGCGGCGCTGCGGCGGCGAGCGTCGATGTGGTCGTTGCTGACTGGTTGCGCATGACGTTGCTGGCCGAGGCGGGCGTGGTGGAGCGCGTGCTGCGCGGCCAATCGCCCCGCGTCGTTGCAATAGGCGGGGCAGGCGCGCCGCAGGCCCGGGTCCGCGTTGTCGCGGTGGCGCGGCCAGCCCAGCGCTGGCTCGATCGAGCGCCCTCCGCGGTCGAGGTTGACTGGTGGCAGCCCCCCTACGCGCGCGTCGAGATGCAGCGAGCGGAAGCGACACTCTGCTGGACGGGCGAGGCCGAACAAACGCTGGACGCCGAACTGTGCCTCGACCCGGACGACGCGCCCGCCTTCCGGGACGCGTTGCAGATGCTCGCTGTCATGCTAGCGGTGGTGCACAAGCGCCGTTTGCTCGCTCATGGCTCGGCTGTGCTGCACGACGGCGGCGTGACGCTCTTCCTGGGCGACTCTGGTGCGGGCAAGTCGACCACCGCGCACCGGCTGGCTGACGAGGGGCTGACACGGATCGCCGATGACGCCATTTTTGTTCAGCCCGGCACGACGCCGCGGGTGACCCCGTTCTTTGGAGATCGTGCCTTCAAGACCCTGGACGAGCCAGCGGCCACGTTCTCACTTGGCGGCGTATTCCGTCTCGAAAAGAACGCGACCGAGTCCCGCATCGAGCCCGCGCTCGGACGTAGCATCAGTTTCTGGCTGGGGTCACTGATGGTTCCAGCAGGGCCGCCGCCTTACGCGCGGGCCTTGATGGATCTCGTCGGGGAGCTCGCGGTACTCCCGGTTGGCACGTTCCGGGCAGCGGCAACGGGGCCGCTCCTCCCTGCTCTCCACGGGCTCCACGGATGACCATGGCCCGCCGCCCCGACTTCGCCATCCAGCGTGACGCCAGAGTGCTGTGGCGCGCCTTTGACAACGAGATCGCCCTCATCGCCCCATGGTCGTCGTCGGTGCATACACTGACGTGTGTGGGAGCCCGCTGCTGGGAGCTCGCCGATGGCCGCACTTTCCAGCAGATCATGGACGTGCTGCTGGACGAGTTCGACGTGGAGCCGGACGCGCTCAGGCAGGATCTCGAAGAGTTTCTCGATGAGCTGGCCGAGCGCAAGCTGTTGCAGGAGGGAGAGGAACGCACGTGACGCGGCGACAAGAGACGGCGGCGCAGGTGCTCCGGCGCCTGTCGGCGAGCACGCCCGGCATCGGTGCGCTGAGCGTACGCATCGCGGATCGCTGCAACCACACCTGCGAGCACTGCTACCAGGTGCAGGGACTGAAAGGCGAGCTGTCGTTCGACGAGCTGGTTCACGTCTTCCGCAGTTTCCGCGAAGCGGGTGGATTCATGCTCGCGCTTACGGGCGGAGAGAGCACGCTGCGTCCAGACCTTCCCGAATTGCTCAAGGCAGCCCACGACCTCGGGCTGGTCGTGGAGCTGTACACCAACGCGTACCTGGTGACGCCGGAGCTCGCGGCGCGCGTGGCTGCCGCGGGCGTCTGGAGAGTCCACGTCAGCGTGTACTCGGACGTGCCGGCCGAGCATGACGCCGTGACCCGGGTCGAGGGCTCCTGGAAACGCACAACGGAAGGAATCCGCGAGCTCAGGCGCTCGGGGGTGTCGGTGCTCCTGAAGCACGTGTCGACTCGCCATTCGACGGCCACCATCGAACGGATGTCCGGGCTCGCGCGCGCCCTCGGCTGCGAGTTCGCACTAGGGGATCATGTTGCCGCCGGGGAAGCCGGCAACCTTGCCCCGGTCGCTTCCAGGCAGCACGCCGAACGGGTCGCTGCCCTGCTCGAAGCCGGCGGCGTCGATGATTGCGGCTCGGAAGGCATGACCAGCGCGGACAACACCGCGCCGTGCGGCGCGGGCTCGGTCGGGCTCTCGGTCCGCTCCGACGGACTAGTCACGCCATGCCACATGCTGTCGCTCCCGATCGGCGATGCCCACGACGCTGGCGGACTGGGCACCGTCGTGGAGGAGAGTGACGTGGCTTCTTTCTTCCGCGCGCTGAGCTGGCGTGAGCTCCATGGCTGCCGCGATTGCGATCTTCGCGCACTCTGCCACCGCTGCCACGCTAGCGCGCTTGCGGAGGTAGGCGATCTGCTGGCACCCTACCGCGCCGCGTGCGAGGTCGCCGTGGCGCGTCACGCGCGCAAAACTGGAAACCCCACGGTCCGCGACCCGGGCCCCGGCTGCGCGTCCGGGCGGGACCCGACGGTTGGTCCGTTCCGAATCGAGGCGGACGCCACCCTCGTACCCATCCCGGACGTGGTCACGCCCGAAGACGAGGAGCGCGTTCGCCGTTTCCCGTGGATCCGGCCCAGCCAGGGCGAATTGGCCGAGTCCGCGATTGGCGAACGGGCTCCTGGCGGAAGGGCAGCTGCCCGGCAGAAACTCGTCCAGCTTCGGCTGGCGAGGGGCGCCGCGACTGCTCTATCGACAACCCCCAATCAAAGAACGTAGACTCCTCGATTGAGCCGAGGGAGGCACCTCAGATGCGACGGACACTTCTTATACTTGGACTCTGCGTGCTCGTTCTAGCGGGCGGTTTCGGCATTGGATGCGGCGATGGCGAGTCCAATACGGGTGGCTCCGGCGGCACGGCCGGCACCGAGGGCGGCGCGGGTACCGGCGGCATGGCTGGGACCGACGGTGGCCAGTGCTACGCGTCGTCATTCGTCTCGCCCAAGGACGGCGCGACGCTAGACGAGAGCAACGACACCGATCACGACTGCTCCAACGGATTCACGACCGACATCACGGTCGCCGTCGCGGCGCCCGACGGCACCGCCGTCGAGCTTCTGGATGGCGGCGCCTCGCTCGGCACCGCGACGGTGTCCGGCGCGTCGGCGACGTTCAGCGCTGTCCAGCTCGACACCAGCACGTCCTCGACGCTGACGCTGCGCGTCGACAACAACCCGGCGTGCGATATCACCGCGACGCTCACGGTGAGCTGCACCAACGTTGTCCCCTCGTGCAGCATCAGCAAGCCGACGCTCTCGCCGACCCATCCCAAGCTCAACGGCGTTCCCGTGTCGCAGGGCGGCGACATGGTCAGCGCGGCCGGCGCCCCGTACCAGGCCGCCTTCGAAGTCACGACGGACATCGCCGACGGCCAGCACGTGAGCATCTCCGTCGACGGCTCAACCACCCTGACCACGGTCGCCGCGAACGGCGGAGTTGCGCAGTTCGCGGGCATCACGCTGTCTCCGGACGGCGATCACACTGTGGTTGCGACCTGCACCGGAGCCGACGGCAAGGTGGGCACCTCGGCCGCCAAGACCTTCCCCGTCGACTCGACGCCTCCGGATCTGACCATGGTCGGGCCGACGGACGGCCAGTTCTTCGGGCCCTCGGATGACGTCGACCCGAACACCCCCGGCCTGCAGTTCCAGGTCTGCGGCACCACCACGGCGTCGGACGCCCTCGACCTGCCTGCGAGCCTCGGCACGGGCCAGCAGAACTTCTGCGCGGGCGTCGGCACCGCTAGCCCGACCTGCGTTGCGGCGACGACCGGCGGTGCAGGCACCGGAGATGGCGGCTGTGTCACCATGACCTGCCCGGGGGGCGCTGCGTTCGACATCAACGTCACGCTTACGGATGACGCCGGCAACCCGACCACCGCCGCGGTCACGGGCATTACCTGCGCCTCGAACCTGCCCAGCGTGCAGATCATCGATCCGATCGACGGCACCGGCACGGACGTGAACACCCACATCCTCGCGGCGTCCATGAACACCACGCGCGTCGACCAGGATGCTGCGACACCGGGCGCCCAGTACACGGTGGTCGCCTGCACCGACACGCAAGGCGGCAGCGCGCAGCTCATGGCCGGCCTGGCCGGCGGAACGCTGACCGCGCTCGGCTCGCCGATTACAGTGGCCACGGCAACCGCTGCGGACAACTGCCCGTCGGGCCTCGGCTACGTGGCGAAGTTCAACAAAGTCACGATTCCGAAGAGCTCCGAGAACAGTGACGGCAGCTTGAACACGGCGAGCGAGCTCCAGGTCGACGTGACTGCTCCTTCTACGGCAAAGGGCTCGAGCCCAGCGGTGGACCTATGGGTCGACGCGGTGGCGCCTTCGATCGGCGCATGGAATCCCAATCCGCTGTGCGGAAAGATGATTACCGGGACTTCTGCCGTGACGCAGAACCTGACGCTCACCTCCACGGTGGCGCCGGTAAGCGGAACGATCACCAACAACGGAAACACGACCAACTTCTCCTGCCCGACACTGAACAACGGACGGGTCGACTGTGGCGATGTGACCTTCGATGTCGGAGACAACAACGTCGCTGCCGCGGCCACAGAGCCTTCGGGCAACATGGGCTCGCTGCCGTCCTCGTGCACCGTTACGGTGGGCAACCCACCCATCGTGACCTGGACCGCGCCCACCACGGCCACGCAGCTTAACGCCGCAACCGACGGTGACTCGGGCACCGCTGGCTGGCAGGGCACACTGAGCGTGCATACTGACGTTGGCGGCAGCGGCGGCACCGTCCAGTTCTCGACTGATATTGGCGGCACGGTGACCAATCTGGGATCACCGGTGAACATCAATGCTTCCGGCAACGCGTCGCTCGCGAACCAGACCATCCCCGAGGGTGATCCGGTCAAGATCATCGCGACGACCAGCAACATCCCGAACCGGGGTGTGGGGACCGCCACGCTCACGAAGGCGGTCGACGTGTCGGCGCCGGGCCCTGTGACGGGCCTTGCGGCCACGGTCAAGGACCGTCGCCAGACTACATTCCACCTGGCCTGGACCGCGCCGGACGATGGCGGCAAGCCGGCGTACACCTACGATGTGCGCGTCTCGAAGTCGGCGATCACCGCCGGCAACTTCAGCTCGGCCACCTCCGTGCTCTACACCGGAACTCCGGCAGCTTCGGGTCAGCCGGATGGCGTGGACGTGCCGGACCAGATGATCGAGACCGACTACTACTTCGCCGTCGAGGCGCTGGACAAGGCCGGCAATCGCAGCGCGCTGGCGACGGTCGGGCCGACGAAGGCGACGTTCAACACCACGATGTTGTCGTCCTCGGTCACCGACGAGCGCTTCGGCTTCGGCATCGACGGTTCGTCGAGCATCAACGGTGACGCGCTGAGCGACATCGTCGTGGCAAGCGCCAACGGCAGCAATGCCTATGCGTACTTCGGCAATGCGTCCGGGTTTGGTTCCACGCCGGACGTAACCTTCGAGGGCGCTGCGGGGACGCTCTTCGGCTTCTCGGCTGCGGTCGTGGGAGACATCGACGGCGACGGTCTTCCCGACGTGGCGGTCGGCGCGCCGCTCGATGGCGACGGCAAGGTCTACATCTTCAAGGGCCGGAGCAACTGGCCGGCCACGGTGACCCAGCCCGACTACGTGATCTCGGTCGATAGCTCCGCGGACACGAACTACTCGGGCGCGAACTTTGGTTTCTCTATCGCTCGCCTGGGCGACTTCAACGGAGATGGTGCGCCGGACTTCGCCATCGGTGCGCGCGGGTACAACGGATACGTCGGCAGCGTGACGATCGTGCTTGGCGTTCCTTCCGGGAGCACGTTCCCGGCGGCGACCTCGGTGCCGCAGTCCGACGGCACGCGCACGATCAGCATCCATGGCGACGCGGCGCTCGGTACCGGTACGCTCGGCGTGAGCGTCATGGGCCTCGGCAAGTTCTACAACTCCGTTGGGAATACGCTGGTCGTGGCGGCGCCCTCGGCCAACTCGAACGGCAATGCCTCCGGCCGTGTGTACGCTTTCCGTGGTCAAACGGGCGGAAGCTCCGGCGTGATCGACATCGCTTCGGCGGACGACACACAGGACGGCCCCGGCGCGAACTACCTCATGGGCTGGCCGCTCTCGCCGCTGGGTGACATCTTCGGTACCGCCGCGCCCGACCTCGGGGCCGGCGCAAGCCGGTGGTACACGAGCAAGATCGGTGGTGAGGCGCATCTGTACTTCGGCACAGCCAGCGCGGGTCCGTTCGGGGCACTCTCGGCCACGTACACGAACTCGGCGGCGACCACCGCCAGCGACGGGTTCGGTTATGTCATCATGGGTTGCGGGTACAATGGTACGGCGGCGACCACTTCAGTCATCGGCGACAGTGAACCCAACGTCGTGCTCGGTGGCATTCGCGAGGGTGGCAACCCGGCGAATCTCTACTTCTTGACTGCCCAGGACGTCGGCGCAACAGCGCAGGCCACGACGGACGTGGCCTCTGCGGCGTCCATCACCTATGCCATGCCTGGCGACTGGCGAGGCGTCGCAGGGGGCAGCTCGGTCATCAAGGATCTAAACGGCGACGGGTACGGCGACGTGGCCGTCGGCGAGTACTATTTCGCGGCACCGGCCACACCGTACAGCGGCCGTGTGCTGGTCCTCTGGTAAGTCCCTGGAGCAACATATGACGAACATGGATGAGCATCCGAAATCCGACGCAAGGTCCGAGCAGGACGGCGGCGGAACGACGCCCAGCGGGAAGCGTCGTTACGAGAAGCCGGTGATCCACGACTTTCTGCAGCCCGCCGTCGCATTCGGAACCGGGTCGGACTTCAACTGCGGCCCCCCCTGAGGGTCTCAGTCGCGGCGTGGCTTGCTTGCGCCGTACGACGCAAGCAACCGCTTTGCTTTGCCTGTCTGGATCGCGGACTTGCAACGAAGGGCCGTCGGGGAGTCGGCGACCGCCCGTCGCACGAGTAGGCCACCCAAGCCTAGTCCGCGTTGAGAGCGCTTGACCCAGAGCTGATCCACTAATCCGTCCCTCCGGACGTGGATCCGACCCAGGACAGTGGGGCCGTCCAGCGCCGTGATGCGGAGTCCTTGTGGATTCCGGTCGACGCGGAGTTGCCAGTCCGGCTGGCGCGCGCGCCGGCGGAGGCGTCGCACGGGACCGGCGGTGTAGAGCCGTTCGGCGAACTGGCCTATGAGGCGTCGCGGCGGAAGGTACGCCACCCTGAATGCAGTTGCCAGCCAAGGCGCACGCACGATGGCTGCCCCGGCAGCGTGCGGTAGGCCCCGGTCCAAGCGATACCTCAAGCCCAGCATCTGGAAAGAGACCGCTCGCCCCATAAGCTCGGCATCCGAGGCCGGCGGGTCGTTGCCCGCGCCCAGGTCGCCACGGCTGAGGAATCTCCCGGCATCATCGATCGCAACCACCCGGTGCGACCTGAGCTCCCGTCCGTCGAACCAGACTGCGATGTCTCCCACGCACAGCTCGGAAACCGTGCAGCGCTGCACGCCCAATTCTCCGCCGGGCCAGATCCACGGACGCATGCAAGCGCCACCGGTCTTCAGCATGACATCCGGCGCGGGCAATCTGCACACACCCGGATGTTACGATCCTTCCCATGAAGTGGCGAGTGAAGGGGCCGATGGGCACATGAGGGAGAGCCATCCGTGGGGGCCACGGTTGCTCGGCCGACCACTCCCACGCCCGTTCCTGGCGTGGGCGGGTTTGGCAGTCGCGACTGGGGCGCTGCTTCGCCTCGTCTATCCGACGGCGGTGGTTCTGCTCGGCGCTTCGCACAGCTCGGCGGCGCTGCAACTGGTGGTGCTGTCCGTTGGTTTGGCCGCAGCGAGCGCGTACGCTACCCATCGTGCCACCCACGCCGTTCGCCCAGCGATCTATGGCGTCCTAGGCGCGGCGGCCCGAAACTACCCCATCGATGCCCGGGAGCCGTCCCACACCCGCTTCGAAGCCGAGATCGCGAGGGCGACACCCTCCCTCGAGGCGTGCGTGTCGCAGTGGGTTCCGGCGGTTCTGGGCAACCTCCTGGCGCTGCCGGTCATCGCCTACTTTGCCGTCCTGCATTTTGGCCTTGTCGTGACGTTGCTATTGGCGGCGGGACTGACCACCGCGCTGGCCATCGGGGGAGCGGCGTCCTGGCGTACCACCGCAGCGGCCCGACGCGCATGGCGCGGCTACCAGGACGTGGCGCGGCTCGTGGAACGCGGGATCCGGGCTAGAGGCGAGCTCCGTGTGCACGGCCTGGGTGCTGCGTACGATCGGCACCTCTCCGAGCGGGTCGAGTCCTGGTCCCGGCACGATCGCCTCGCCAACGTGCAGGCATCGGTCAGTGCGTGGAGCTTGCCGCTTCTGGCCGTCCTCCTGGGCCTCGGGGCGCTAGCGCTCTTGGGACAGGCGCCGCTGCACGCGGCAGCCCTGATGGTGACGGCGCCCCACCGGCACGCCGTGGTCGGTGGCCTATTCGCCCTAGCAGCTTTCCCGGTGGTGATCGGCCTCTCGCGGAATCTTGCCCACCTCGTCATCTTCCGCCCAGACGTGGAAGCGTTGACCGGTTTCGTGCGTGCCGCGACGGTTGCTGGCGACACGGGTGATCAGTCCACCGACGTGGATATCGGAGCCATCACGCTCGAAGGCGTGCGGCACGATTTCCGGAGCGACAAGTCGGCCGTGAGCGTCGGCGCGAGCTTCACCTGGCATCCCGGCGAGAGCATTGCTCTCGTCGGCCCCTCCGGCGCAGGCAAGACCACGGTCATCCGCCTCCTGGTCGGTCTGCTGGAGCCCGACGCCGGCAGCATCACGGTCGCGTCCGGCGTCTCGAGCCTGCGCGGGCGCGTGGGCTACCTCGCCCAGTACCCCTACTTCGACCCCGCGGAGACCGTCGCGGATGCGATCCACTTCGTGGTGCCGGACGTTCCGGATGACCGCGCGTCGGAGCTCCTGCGTCGTCTACTCGGCACGCCCACCCACGGCCCCTGGTTGGAGCGCACGATGGAGCGACTTTCCGCCGGTCAGCGCCGGCTGGTTGCGCTGGCGCGCGTGCTCCTCGGCAAGCAGACGTTGCTCGTCCTGGACGAGCCCGAGACCAGCCTGGATCCGGAATCGCGCGAGCGCGTCGCCGACGCGCTCCGAGATGCCGCCAGGTCCCGCCGCATGCTCATCGCGACGCACGACAGAACGATCGCCGGGGTGGCCGATCGCGTGCTGCGCTTCGAATCCCACACCGTGTCGGAGCCGCCGGAAGCGGCGCTCGCGCGTACCTCCGCCACTGCATGACCCCCGCCGTGAGCGACACACAGGAAGACAGCGGCCGCAAGCGCCGCCGCAGGCGCCGCCATCGGCGTCATCGCGTCGAGCCCCACCGCGCCGAGCGTTGGGTGCTCTGGCTGCAATGCGCCGTGGTGATCGGCTCACTGATGGCGATCGGCACCGTCCACGTGCCGGTGTTGGTCGCGGTGGCGTGCGCAGCGCTGGCGCTACCAGTCATGGTGCTCGTCTTCGGCCTCGAGGCGGACAACGTGCGGCTCTTCGTGCCGCCGGCCATTGTGCTACTCCTGCTGTCGGCCTACAGCCTGCTCCAGGCCGTGCCGATGCCGATGTCCTGGCTGAGAGTCCTCTCGCCAGGCGTTGCCGATATCTGGTCGCGGTGCCTCCTGCCCTTTGGCCAGCCGGGACCGAAGCTCGTGAGCCTCTCCGCCGACCCTGGCGCATCGATGCGCGAGGGGCTCAAGTGGATCGCCTACGCTGCTGTGTTTGGCTCGGCCGCGGTACTGGCGGCGCGGCGGGGGCTGCGCTGGGCCGTAACGCTGGTTTACGGCGCGGCGGTGCTCGCCGCCCTCACGACAATCGCGCACGGCTTGGTCGGGGCGGAAAAGGTGTTCGGGCTGTACGAGCCTCAGTACGCGCACCTCCACTGGGCGATTGGTCCGCTGCTCAACCCGAACAACTTGGCGGGCTACCTCAATGTGGGCGCACTCTGTGGCTTCGGTCTCATGCTCGACCGCGATTGCCCGGTGCCGCGCTGGCTTGTGGCGTTCGGGATTGCCACGCTAGTTGGCACCAGCGTGGTTTGCGCGTCGCGCGCGGGCGTTGTCGCGCTACCAGCCGGCGTGTTCGTCTTCTGGCTCCTTGCCCGGAAGAACCGCCGCGTCCAGCGCTCCGGCACGGCGCGCCGGTTGTGGTGGGTCAGCGTCGCCGCTGTCTTCGGTGGCCTCGTCCTGGCCATTTTCGGATCGAGCACGGACACCTGGAACGCGCTCTTCGACAACAGTCTCGAGAAGCTTTCCATGGTGGCCTGGGCGGGGCCCCTCGTGAAGAAGCACCCGTGGTTCGGCATCGGGCGCGGAGCGAGTGAGAGCGTCTTCGCGGCCTTCCGCCAGGCGCCGGGTCACACGGTCTTCACGCACATCGAGAACTTCGCGATGGAGTGGACCGCGGAATGGGGCCTGCCTGTTGCCATCCTGGCCCTGCTGGCATTCGGCTGGTACCTCAGACCGACCAGGCTCGGCGTTCGGAACAGTGTCCTCGCGGCGGGGGCAGTTGCGGCGTCAGTGACGTTGCTGGGACAGAATCTCTTCGACCTTGGGCTTGAGGTTCCAGCTGTTTGCATCGCTCTGGCGACGTTGCTCGGCGCGGCGTACGGAGCAGCGCCTGACCAAGTTGCCGAAAGCAAGGCGGACCGAAAGGCAACTGCACCCGTCGCTCCAGGCCGCGGGTGGCTCCCCCTCGCCGCGCCGCTTGCTCTTACGGCGCTGGTTGGGACCGTGTCCTGGGGATGGCACACTGACCTATCGGACCGGGTCGACCTGCATGATGCCTACGGAGTAGTCAAAGCGTCTGACGCCACATCCACCAGCGCGTTCTTCTCGATGCTCCGTCTTGCCATGCTTCGCCACCCGGCGGAGCCGTACTTCCCGCTGCTAGGAGGTCTGGTTGCGTGGTCGTCTCAGCACAACGCGCTTCCGTGGTTGAGCCGATCGCTTGAGCGCGATCCGATGAACGGCAGGACACATTTGGCAGCGGCATACGTGGTGGCATCGCGGGGGCGGCTGGTACAAGCACTGTTCGAGCTCAGACTGGCGGTTGCGGACGATCGGAGTCTCAAGGGAGTGGTCGCGCGAACTGCCACGAGATGGACCCATGATCGTGCCAGGCTCATGTCGCTGATTCCGGACGATCCAAGCGACGCCGCAATCTTGTTGACAGACATGGCGCAGTACCTGCGCGACCCCGACGACGCAGAGCTCAGGACATCTCTGTTGGAGGCTGCGTCCAAACACGATCCCGACAACGTACAGGGTCGCGTCGAGTGGGCGAGCGATATCATTCGTGCTCTCATCGCAAATGCACCGAGCTGCCAGGGCGCGCGGCGTGCCACCTGTCAACAGCAAGTGCTCACGCAGATCGGTCAGATTGCGACGCTAGACCCCGCCGGTTCCGACGCAATCGACCTGCGGGCGCAGCTTCTGATGGCGTTCGGGAGGCCGAGCGAAGCTGTGGCCCTCATGACGGTCGAGTGCCCGAAGCGTCAGGACAGAAGCCGGTGTGGGCGTGTGTGGCTCAAGGCGGCAGTGGCTGCGGGCGACGGGAAGGCGACATCCGAAGCGGTCGAGACCCTGACGCGGGGATGCCACAACGCTGCGATTTGTGTCAGCAACTATGACTTCGCTGGCGACGTACTCATGGTGAGCGGTTTGCCAGGCCTTGCTCTCGAGAACTATGAGCAAGCTGCGACCTCGGATGGTACTGCCGCGCGTTGGGTCAAAGTAGCGAACGCAGCGTCACAGAGCGGTTCGCACACAAAGGCCTTGCAGGCACTCGAGCACGCCCAGCAAGTTGGAGGCCTGACACCTGACATCCAACGACGAATCGCACGCGAGCGGCGGTCGATGACGCAGACTCTGGTGGGCGTGGGGTCGGATTAGAAGTGTGCGGGTCGGTGGCGCGGCGTATGGCGTGGGCGTATGCTTTCTCGCGATGGACAAGGGTTGGGTGGCTTCATGAAGCGTTTGTGCCTGCTAGTTGCAGCCGGGGTTTTCTGCGGTACGTTTTTCGCGCGACCGGCGCGGGCCGATTGGCCGATGGCGCGGCAGGACGCGCAGCGGACCGGCGCGGCGACCGGGACGAGCAACATCACCCAGCCTGTTCCCTACTGGAAGGCCTACCTCGGCGGTTCCGTGAGCCCGCGAGGGGCCATGGGAGTCGACGTTGACGGGGACGGAAAGGCCGAGATCGTGTTCGTGGGTGGCGGTCGGCTCTTTGCGCGCAAGGCAGACAATACGCAAGTCTGGGAGACTGCGCTCATCGATATCAGCGAGCTCGACGCAGCGGTCGATGTGGATGGCGACGGGACGCTGGACATCATCGGGCATTCCACCCAGCAGGTCCTGATCGTCAACGCCAAGACCGGAAAGCTCGAGTGGTCGGAGCCCGCGGGTGAGATGGGTACTATCGGCGGCGTTCGCATCGCGGATTTCGATCGGGATGGGTTGCCAGACATCTACGTGCAGGAATGTGGCTCGTGCAATCTCAACAGCCACAAGACGGGCTTCGCCTACGCTTTCGCTTCGGGGTTTGCATCCGCAAAGCAGCTCTGGGTCGCACCGTCGGTGGCCGGCGGCGGATATCGCTCCATGACCGTGGTGGATGTCGACGGTGATTCCCATCCCGAGCTCACGCTCGGCTCGGCCACGACGATCAGCGTTCTCGACGGCGCCACGGGAGCGACGCTTGCCACGACGCCCGCCCTCGGCACCCGCATCCAGTTCACCGCGTGCTTGCCGGTAGATGTCGACGGCGTGGCAGGACAGGAACTTGTCTGCGCGCTGAGCAAGTCCAACGTCGCGGATGACAGCGGACACCGCGTTTTTCTCCTGCACTACTCCGCGGGCTCTCCGCCGACACTCTCGTTGGTCTGGGAGCAGAGCGTAGGAGAAAAGAATGGAGGGCTCTCCTGGGCGCCGGGGATGGTCGCGGACCTCGAGGGCGACGGCTCACTGGAGGTGACGGTCAGCGGGACGATGGCCTCCGGCAAGACGAACACGTACGTCTACGACGCTGCGACGGGCGCACCGCTCGGGACGCTGCCCGGACAGAAAGTTGTCGGTGCGGCCAAGCTCACGAGCCCATCGCAATATCTCGTCCTGACGGTGAGCGGAACGACGCTCTCCGCATGGTCGTTCTTGCGCAGCGCCGCGCAGCCGCTGACGTTTCTCTGGTCTCTTCCCGACCACGAGCTCCTGACGAGTCCGGATTGGAACCTGACGCGCAAGACGTGGATCTCGGACGTCGTGGTCGCGAGCGATCTTTCCGGGGACGGCCTCGACGATATCCTGACGAAGACGCTCGGACCCGGGGCATCGAGCGTCGAGGCCTTTTCGGCGCCTAGTGGGACCGCGACCTCGCTCGGAAGCTATCCTTTCCCGTCGGGTGCTGAGCCACTGGAAGGCTGGATCGTGCCCCCGGTCAATCGGTCCTATTCGCAGCCCATGCTCGCTGGCAGCGATGGCTTCCTGAGGGTACTCGACGACCAGTTGCAGGCCACCTCCGACCCGGGCATCCAGCTCGGCGGCTTCTACGCAAGCGGCGCGTGGCTGCAACTCGACTCGGAGCCCGTGGTTGCCGACTTGGGTGGTGGCGGCGGTCAGGCGGTCGTAGTGACCGACAGCCGCGGCGCGCTCCTCCGTCTCGATGCAACCAACGCGACCTTCGCTGTGCCACCGAGCAAGCTCTGGGAGAGCGACAAGACGACCGGGCCGTTAGTGCTGGCAGGGCTGGATGGTTCAAAGCCAGGCATTGCATGTTGGAAGGTCCAGCAGCCCGAGACCAACCCGAAGAAGTATCAGATCGCGGCGCTTCGCGCCGACGGTAGCGCCATCTGGATTGTGCCGAGCCAGGCGCGTCCGCTTGGTGGGCTTGTTTCTGGCGACGCCAATCTCGATGGCGTGCCCGATCTCTTCCTGCAATGGGGGCTCAGCACGGACACCGTCCTGCACACGACAGCCATCTCGGGCGCGAGCGGGGCTACCTTGTGGAACCAGGCCGTGACCGCCGGCATCAATCGGGCTCCAGCGGGTGCCGCCGTTACGGACTGGGACGGCGACGGCCTCGACGACCTCGTGTACCAGTTCTTCGGCACCCGGGTTGCGTCTGGCGCTGACGGGCACGAGATCCAGTCGCATTCCGATGCCGTCGCCTACGCCATGCCGACGCTTTACGACGTCGATGGTGACGGCAAGCTTGAGGTAACCCTGAGCGGTACTCTGGATGTCGCCCGAACGCTCGACGACGATCTGGCCACGACCCTCTGGCAGGGCCCCGCGAATCGACCTTTCCCGTACGGCGCGATCGCAGCTTGTGCCGGCAAGGCACCACGTCTGGTCGAAGGTTCCTTGCAGGATTCTGCTCAACTCGACACCACGGACACGTCCGGCGCGAGCGCGGGCACTGCGAGCCACGTGGTCCTCGCGGGAGGGAAGTCGTACGCAAGCGAAGCGGCAGCCCAGGCCGCGGGAGCGCGGCTGGGTCAGCTGACTTCGGTTAGTGTGCATGACGACTTGACCGGTAGCGGCCGCCCATCCGCAGTCGTGGGGTCCAGCGATGGCTGGCTGTACGCTGTCAACCCGTGTGACGGAACGCTCGATTTCTCGGTCGACTTCGGGTCGCCTGTCGGTTCGGTCGCGTTCGGGGACACGAATGGCGACAGTCTCGACGAAATCCTCGTCTCGGTGGCGGACGGCTACCTGTATGACTTGCGCCAACCGCCGCTCGCCGCGTCTTCGTTCGTCTTCGACACCGATCCTGACGCCGGCATCGTGAACACGGACGTCGACGAGATCGTCACCACCGACAAGCTCAGTGCCAAGTGGGGCGCCGTGACTGGCGCCACCGGATACCGGGTCGCCATCGCGGCGGCGGACGGCTCCGGCTACGTGACTTCACCGGCCTGGCAGGATGTGGGCAATGTCACTGCGACCAGTGTGAGCGGGTTGCCGCTGACTGACGGTGCGCGCTACGTGTTTTCCGTAGTAGCGCTGAAGGGATCGAGTGCTTCGCCCGACGCGGTGAGCGACGGTGTGACCGTGCATTTTCCGGGCGACGCAGGGGTTGACGCTGGACCCGACGCCGCGGGCGACGCGGCGGCGGATGCGGCGGCGGACGCGGACGCGGGTGCCGAAGCCGGTGACGCCGCGCCTACCGCGCCCTCGGGAGCGGTCCAGGGTGGCGGGTGCGGTTGCCGGGTCGGCGGTCAGCCGAACGACCCGAACCAGCTTCTCTTCATTGCGGCCGGCCTGTTGGGCTTCACGTTGCTGCGCCGTCGGGGCCGGCGGCGACTCGGACGGCAGCCGGCGTGAGGGATCCCGTCGCACGTCGAAAAAGGTCGGGACTGCCCTTCGATCCGCCACATGGCTGATATCTCGAGTCCAGGCACGCAGGCGGCTGGCCTCGGTTGGCGACAGCTGAAAGCGCTCGCCGCCGGAAGATGGGCCAGGTCAACGCTTCGTACCATTCTCGCGCAGGCGTTTGGCGCCGCTGCGATCCTCGGGATGCACATCCTGTTAGCGCGGGTGCTGGGCGTATCTTCCTATGGGCTCTATATCTATGTCTTTTCCTGGGTAGCGGTTCTTTCGGTGCCCGCCGTTGCGGGTCTCGACGCGCTGGTTGTTCGCGACCTACCGCGTCGCCGCGACGACGACCCCGGAGTGCCACTGCGGAGTTACGTCAGACGGACTTCGGCCGCTGTGTGGATCGCATCGGCGGCCGTAATGGCTCTCACCGCGGTTGCCCTTCTGGGTGCGCATTCGCGCTGGGTCTTCGAGTCCCGGATGTGGCCGCTGGGCGCGCTCTTGTTGCTATGTATCCCGCTGTACGCCCTCATCTTCCTCAAGCAAGGCATCCTGCGGGGATTGCGGTCCGCTGCGGCGTCGTTCCTTCCTTTCCAGCTGCTCAGGCCGGTCGCCGTCGCCTTCCTGATTGGCGTGGCCCTCGTGCTTGGTGTGCACGTGTCCGTTTCCGTTGCAGCGGGCCTCACAGGCTGTGCTCTGCTGGCAACTCTACTTGCTACCCATCTCTACGAACGAAGACTGGTCCGGAAGACAAGCGGAAACCTCGCGAGCGCCATCAGCACGCTGCCAGCTATGTTTCGCGGCGGCAGCATGTTCCTGGTCATCTCGTTCATGCAGAGGGCGCGAACGTACGCAGATCTCCTCTTGCTCGGCGCACTCCTCCCGTCCTCGGCGGTGCTCGGCGCCTACGGCGCGGCAGTGCGTATCACCGCGGTCATGGCGTTCTTCCTGAACGGGTCGAATGCCGTCCTGGCTCCGACGATTTCCGACTACTTCAAGCGCGGCAAGCTCCGTTCATGTGCCGCGCTGGTTGGAGGCGCGACGATTGCCGTGTTCGCTGTCACACTTGCGAGTTCGACGGTTCTGGCGCTTGCGAGCCATCTGGTGCTGCGTGTGTTCGGGAAAGACTTCGAGATGGCGGCCCAGATAGTCGTGATCCGCCTCGCAGGGCAGTTGATCAACGCGTTCTTTGGGCCCGTTGGATACGTGAACACATTGACCGGTGGCGAGCGGTTCGCGGCGATCGTCCTGGTCGTGGCCTTCGCTGTGGCAGTGGTTTCGAACGTCCTCTTGATCCCGCACTTCGGTGCAGTCGGAGCGGCCGTCGCGAGCGTGATCTCGATGTTCGTGTGGAACCTGGGGTTGTGGATGGGTTCGATCAAACGGGTGCAGTTCGACCCTAGCGTGATAGGCGGCGTGCGATATTTCTTGAGCAAGCGAGCTGGGGCAGCGTGAAGGGAAGCCGGGATATCATCCTCTGCTATCACCGGCTACACCGCGACGGTCGGTCCGGGCGGATCGCAAATGGCTCTATCAGCGACCGGCGATTTGCCGAGCAGCTGAAATGGCTGAAGCGCATCGGTAGTTTCGTCGATCTTCGCGAGATCGTCGAACAGCCGGGCCGGCCTGGCACCAGGATTGCGGTGACGTTCGACGACGGCTACGCAGACAACATCGAAGTTGGGCTCGACCTGTTCCAGCGCTTTCGTGTACCGGTAACCTGGTTCGTGTCCACTGGCTATGTCTTCCACCGCGAAAGGATACCGTGGTGGAACGTGCTGGAGACGTGTGACGACGAGGCCATCGCGAAGGGGATCGCCGTCCTGGCCGAGAAGGATCTGTGGGACGCGCAAGGGAACGGCACCCAGCGCGTGCACGCCTTGGCGCGGCTGCTTCGGGCCAGCAAGCCCGGGGAACGAGAGGAGATAGAGGAAGCCCTTTCCGGCGGACACGCTTCAGAGAACGACTTTGCGGATCCCGAGCAGGTCCGGAGAGCCGTGAAGAGCGGCTGGATGCGTCTCGGCGCTCACACGCGCTGGCATTTCGCAACCAGTCGGATGAGCGACGCGGAACTTGCTGCGGACCTGGCCGCCAACCGAGGGGACCTGAGTGCCTTGTCGGACGATTCGATCGAGCTGTTCGCCTATCCCTATGGGCGCGAAGAGGACTTCAGCGGCACGTCGACAGCAACCCTGAGGAAGCTGGATTTCGAGGCGGCCGTGACATGCGTGCCGGGCTATTGCAACGCAAGCGACGATCCATTCGCCCTTCGGCGCATCACCGTCCAGCCGGCGTGGGGGCTTGCCAAGTTCCGGATGGTAGTGTCGTATCCACGGTTCTCGTACGGCGTCGCGGCGGTGCGGCGGCGGTGGCGTGAGCGCCGGAGCCGGGCGGAGAGAAGGTAGTCAGGATGGCCGAGGTCGTTGAACGAGTACTGCGGCGCATGCGGCGCTCGACGCTAGCGCGGGAGGTTCAAGGTCGCTATTCGGCACCACTGCGCCCGGAGAAGTGGGTGTTCGTGATTGGATGCTACGACTCCGGCACCACGCTTCTGGGTTCGATTCTCGCGTCACATCCCCAGGCGGCTGGGTTCGACGCGGAGGGCGTCGCCTACACGGACGGACTCCCGTGGCCGGAAAACTCTGGTTGGACCCGGATGTGGATCAAATGCGAGCGCGAGATGCGGATCGCGGAGGGTGCATCTGCCGCGCGACGAGCGGAACGCATCAAGCGACAGTGGGGCGCTTGCGCCCGGGAGCGGCGTCCGGAGGTCTTTGTCGAGAAGTCGGTAGCCAACGTCTGCCGGATCGGCTTCCTTGAGAAGCACTTCCGACCAGCGTATTTCGTCCACATCGTCCGGAACGGATTCGCAGTTGCCGAGGGGATCAGGCGAAAGGCGGTACCCAGCAAGTGGGGCGGCCCCACTCGGTACCCGGACGGCTATCCCATCGACCTCTGCGCGCGGCAATGGGCGCGTTCGGAGGAAGTCGTGGAGGAAGCGCGCAACGGGACGGAACGGCTGCTCACGATCACCTACGAGGACCTGTGCGAAGATCCCGCCAAGGTTCTCTCGCGCATTACGGAGTTCCTCGGCGTTCGGCCCTTCTCGGCGGAGGTATCGGGGAAGGAGTGGACGGTGCAAGGCGCGACGTCAGCGATCAAGAACAGGAATGCGTCGAGCTTCGAGCGACTCGACGACGCGGACCGGGAAGAAATCGTGCGCGTGGCCGGCGATATGCTCGAGAGGCGCGGCTATCTATCGCCGTGACGACGAAACCCGTCGGGCGCGCCAGCAGTCCAACGTCACGATGAGCCACACACTCGACAGCAAGCGATGAGTACCCTCGAACAACTTATTGTCGGCTACCTGTGCTTGGGTGTGTTCGGCGTCTGGGTGCTGGTTAGGCACAAGGGCGCCGTATACTACCTACCAGTAGTCGTTTGTGCGGGGTTGACGGTTGCGTTGAACCTCGTTGGGCTCGTGTACTTCTACGCAACCAGGGACAGCACTGTGTTCGACGGGCTGGCCGTGAGCGATGTCGTCAAGGGAGTGGGGATCAACCTGGTGTATGCCGCGATGTGGATCGGCGGCTATCTTGTCGCCACACGGGCTGGGTTCGGGCGCGACAAGCGGGGCGGAGCGCCGCGTGAAGGGGAAACGCCGGCCATGCTGATCCTGCTCGCTTTGTGCCTCGCGGCGGTGGCGTACGGCGTTATTGGCGGAATGGGATATGCCTACGGCCAGAAGCTGTATCTTGAAGCGGAGGACGACGCTGCAAGCATGGGCCCGGTGCTCGTATTTCGGGCTATTGCCGCACCGGCTGCTGCAGCTCTCCTCTATCAATTGCGCGACGCGCGGAGGGTTGACCTCATAGGGACAAGCGTGTCGGCGAAGAGGTTGCGGTTGGTGCTGTGGGTTGCCTTGGCGGCCGCAGCGGGCGTTAACGGTGTTCAGACGTTGCAGCGCGGATTCATCTTCCAGGGTGTGCTTCTTGCTACCTTCGTGCTGTTCGGAGCAGGACGGCAGCGCCTAGCGCTCGGCGCCGCAGCAGCCGCGGTGTTGATAGGCCTCGTCGCGAGCCCCATCATTGTCGCCTGGAGGGGGCAGGACCCCTCCGACGACGTCTCGATGTCGTACATCGCGGACGAGACCTACGAAGGTGGAGTAGGAATGGATGCCATCGTACAGCAGGCGGCAATCAGCAATAAGCTTGCGATCACCGGAGGGGCGATGGTGCAGTACACGCGGGAGCACGGGCACGCAGGGTTCGCGACGTACAAGACGCTCCCCACCAACCAGATACCGCGCTTCCTGTATCCCGACAAGCCGTACCCGTTGTCTGCGGATGGCACGGCATTTGCGAGCCCGCCGTTCATCGTGGGCGTGATTCTGGACCGGCCCAAGTCATCGGGGTGGGACTCGGGGGGCGCGACCATGTATTGGCAATTCGGCTGGATGGGAGTCGTGTTCGGCGGGCTTCTCGTTGGAATTGGTTGGGCGGCTCTGGCAGCGTGGGGGCTCAAACGGCGGAGTATCATCGCGACGGCGTTGGTATTTTCGATGATGCGGTGGGGGAGCATGCTTTTCGAGTCCGCGGACTACCTTGCCAATAGGATGATGGCGCTGATGCGCGTTTTCGCTGTCGTCTGGATCGTGGGGTACGTGTTGCGCTCCATCGTTGCAAACAGCAGCGGGAAGAGAGCGGTGCGGCCAGGGCGGTCGGCAGTTTGAGGCGAGAAGGGGCGAAGGGACCGAGAAGCATGGACGAGGCGTATGTCCGAACGGGGATCCATGAACATACTGTTGTTCTCGGCCAGACTTGGACACCGAGGAGGCACCATTCGGCGATTGGGGTTGTGGTTCGCTCACATGCCCGACGGGGTCGACGTGACCTTTCTGTACGCGCCGACGCCGGGGCAAGACTGCAGCGCCGTGCTGGGTGCGCCGCGTAACGTCAGGTTTCGCGAAGTCACGAAGCCATGGCTCAAGAGCCTGGTAGCGTTGCGCCTGGCGGCCGCTTCCGAGCTCGCCAAGGAGATCATGACCGGTAGGTACGATGTCGTGATGCCAGTTCTCGCAGACACGGAGATCCTGGCATTTCCGGTGATCCGGCTCGCGGAAAAGCTCCTTCGCAGGAAGATCCGGATCGTCTGCCACTGTGCAGGAAAGCCCGTTCCGGAGCACGTGGGCCGTGTGAAGGCCGCGATCTACGAGTCGGCGCTGAAGCGTGTGTACCGTGGTGCGGATCAGATCGTGGCTATCAGCGAGCAGATGAAGCTCGACCTCATCCGGGACTTTGGCGTGGAGGAACGCAGGGTCGTCGTGGTCCCGATCAGCGTGGAAGCCAAGACGGTGGTTTCCGGCAGAGGATCGTCTGCCGTGGAAGCCGGGACGGTGTTCGGCGTCGTCGGTCGGCTGCATGGGGAGAAGCACGTAGATCACATCCTGCGGGCATTTGCAGAGGTCTCGAAGACGCACCCGGTGCGTCTGCTCGTGTTCGGAGATGGGCCCGCGGAGTCGGCGTTGAAGGATCTGGCGCGGTCGTTGGATGTCGACGACGTGGAGTTCTGCGGATGGACTCCGGTGGCGGAGCTGCTGGAAAGAGTCGACTGCGTCGTCATGTCCTCAGAGCACGAAGGCACGCCACGCTCGATTCTCGAGGCGGGGTCCGCCGCGATTCCGTCCATCGCGAGCGCGGTGGGAGGCATCCCCGACATCATCAACGATGGCGAGACCGGTTGGCTCTATCCGTATGGGGATCTGGATGCCCTGGGAGCAACGATGCGCTACGTAGCGGAGCACGCGGAGGAGCGCCGAAAGGTCGGCGCTAACGCGCGCGAGTACGTGCGGACCGTTCACAGCCCCGAAGTCGAAGTGCAACGGTTGCTGGAATCGCTATGGGGGACCAAACCGGACGGTATGACGGAAGGCGCGAGAGCGAGGTTGGACGGATGAAGTGGTTGATCACGGGCGGCCTGGGCTTCGTTGGGGTCAACCTCGTCGGCAGTCTCGTGGCGCTAGGTCACGAGTGTCGTTTGCTGGACAATTTCTCGACTGGAAGCGAGGAGGACCTTGGCCGGATGCTCGACGGCGAAGGGCTGCGCGACCAGGCCGGCACCCGGCTCGAGATTGTCTCCGGTGATGTTCGTGACGCCGACTGTGTCTCGGAGAGTGCAGCCGGCTGTCAGGCCATTGTCCACCTGGCAGCGCACACCAACGTCATCGACTCCGTCGAACTTCCGACGCACTGTTTCGAGACCAACGCGATGGGCACGCTTAACGTGCTCGAAGCCGCGCGGCAGAACGGCATCCAGAGTGTGATCATCGCGTCGTCGAACGCTGCCGCGGGCGAGGTTACGCCGCCAGTCCACGAGGATGTCGTCCCGCACCCCATTAGCCCCTATGGAGCAAGCAAGCTCGCCGGGGAGGCGCTGGCGAGCGGCTACGCTGGGGCGTACGGCTTGCGTGCGATAAGTCTGCGTTTTGCCAACGTGTACGGCCCGTACAGCCTGCACAAGGGCAGCGTGGTCGCGCTCTTCATGAAGCGGCTCTTGAAGGGAGAGCCGCTGGTGCTCTACGACGGCGGGCGTCCTACCCGCGATTACATCCACGTCTCGGATATCGTCCAGGCGATCGAAAAGGCCGCCGAGCGTGGCACCCCGGGTCAGGTCTACCAGATCGCTACGGGCGTCGAGACCAGCACCTCCCAGCTTGTGGACGTGCTTCGCAAGGCTACCGGAAGGGACATCGTGACCCAGGACGCGCCGGCCAGAGCCGGGGAGATCAGCCGGAACTTCTCCGACATCTCCAAGGCGCGGACGGAGTTGGCGTTCGAGCCAAGCGTCGAACTGCGCGAGGGCGTTGCAGCCCTTTGGCCGTGGTATCAGGCACATTTCGGGTCAATCTCCGCCTGAACTATTGACGGGACTGCCGCATCGAAGGTATCCGTACGCAACGTTCTCAAGGAGAACGTTCGGATTGCGAACATGGCCCTCGGCGACAAGCTCCACGAACTGGCCCTTCTGCATCAGCTTTCGCGGCCCGGGATCTCGCAACGGGGTGTTGCGGCGACGCTGGGC
The DNA here is from genome assembly GCA_963826085.1 of uncultured delta proteobacterium. Classification (GTDB taxonomy): domain Bacteria; phylum Myxococcota_A; class Polyangia; order Polyangiales; family Polyangiaceae; genus CAWDXG01. The sequence goes on from CAWGVN010000002.1 coordinate 307,902, forward strand.
GTGAGCGTTTCCGTCGTAAATCCGCTCGTGAAGCGGGCGCGGGTCGGCGGGCTCGTCGACTGCAGCGGGACCGGTAGGCAGACCCGCTACGCGCTGACCGCCGCCGGCGAGCTCGAGCGGCGCGCGCTGGCCTACGAGCTGCTGCTCTCGGCCACGCCTATCTACGAGGTTGTCCGTGCCGACGTTGCCGAGAAGGTCCGCCAGCTCACTGCGCAAGGTATCCAGAGCGTCGTCGTGTTCGGCGAGGGGCCGATGCTCGAGCTCGGTCTCCTAGCGCTGCTGGGCCACGTGGAAGTGCTCGGCCGTCTCGGTCCGTCCGCATACGGCCTGCGTCAAATTTCAATGGACGCGCTCGGCGAGCTCGAGCCGGATGCGGTGCTCTCGATGGTGAACGAGGCGCCCGCGGAGCTCCGCCGGACTGTGAGGAGCCATGGGATCCCCATGGTGTTCTTTACCTAGAGGAACGGGACAATGAAGGTCTTCATTGCGGGCGTGGACGGCTACCTGGGGTGGGTCCTGGCGCAGCACCTCGTGAAGCGCGGCCACAAGGTCGCCGGCGCCGATTGCTACCTCAGGCGCGACTGGGTCGCGGAGGTGGGCTCGCAGTCCGCGACGCCCATCCCGCGCATGACGGATCGGCTCGAGGCCTTTCGCGAGAACTTCGGCGAGAACCTGCAGTTCTTCCGCGGAAATCTCACCGACCCGCACTTCGTGCAGAACATCTTCCGGCACGTGAAGCCGGACTGCGTCGTGCACCTGGGCGAGATGCCATCGGCGCCGTACTCGATGATCGACGTGCACCACGCCACCTTCACGCACATGAACAACATGATCGGCACGCTGAACATGCTGTTCGCGATGAAGGACATCACGCCCGGCGCCCACCTGGTCAAGCTCGGCAGCATGGGCGAGTACGGCACGCCGAACCTCGACATCCCCGAGGGTTACTTCACGATCGAATACCGCGGTCGCACCGACACGCTGCTGTTCCCGCGCCAGGCCGGTTCCTGGTACCACCAGACGAAGGTCCACGACACCGACAACGTCATCATGGCCTGCAGGCTGTGGGGCCTGCGCGCGACCGACATCATGCAGGGCGTGGTCTACGGCACCCGGATCGACGCGATGGGCGACGACGAACGGCTGCTCACGCGCTTCGACTTCGACCAGTGCTTCGGCACGGCCATCAACCGCTTCTGCGCACAGGCCGTTGTCGGCGAGCCGCTCACACCGTTCGGCACGGGCAAGCAGCGCCGTGGCTTCCTGGCGCTGCGCGACTCGATGCAGTGCTTCACGCTGGCTATCGAAAACCCGGCCAAACAGGGCGAGCACCGCGTCTTCAACCAGTTCGAGGAGGTCTACGGCGTCAACGAGCTGGCCGAGCACGTGCGCAAAGTCGGGACCGAGTTCGGGCTCGATGTCTCGATCCGCAACGTCGCAAACCCGCGCAACGAAGCGGAGGAGCACTACTACAACCCCGACCACAAGCACCTGCACGACCTCGGTTACGAGCCGACGACGGACATGGACAGCGAGCTCCGGATCATGTTCAAGGACCTGATGAAGTATCGGGGCCGCATCGATGCCCGTCGCGAGGCCCTCCGCCCCGACATCCATTGGGACGGGTCGCGCGAGCCGGTGGAGTACATCAGGTAACGTCATGGCGGCGCTGCCCACACGCGAGGACATCCCTGCTCTGAACGACAGGTACAGGAGCCGACCGCCCGAGGAGATCGTGGCATGGGCCGCGGCGACCTTCGGTTCCGGGGTCAAGATGGGAACGGCGTTCGGAGCCGAGGGCTGCGTGCTGATCGACATTATCAGCAACGTCGCGCCTCAGATCCCGATCTTCACGCTCGATACGGGACGTTTCAACGACGAGACCTACGAGGTGATGGAGCGCATCCGCGAGCGTTACGGCAAGGACATCGAAGTCTACTTCCCCGACCGCGTAGGCGTAGAAGAGCTACTGCGCAAGAAGGGGTTCTACTCGTTCCGCAACAGCGTCGACGATCGGCGAGAGTGCTGCCGCATCCGCAAGGTGGAGCCGCTGGGGCGCGCCACCGCTGGTATCAAGGGCTGGCTCACGGGGCTCCGCAAGGAGCAGGCAGAGATCCGCGCCGAGGTCGAGGTCCTCGAGTGGGACGAGGCCAAAGAGCTCGTGAAGATCAACCCGCTGGCGACCTGGACCGTCGAGCAGGTCTGGCACTACATTCGTGAAAACAACGTGCCGGTCAACCGCCTCCACCACCAGGGCTACCCCAGCATCGGCTGCGCTCCGTGTACGCGCGCGATCGCCCGCGGCGAGGACATCCGCGCGGGCCGCTGGTGGTGGGAGAGCCCGGAGCACAAGGAATGCGGGATACACAGGTGAGTGGGCCGGGTAGGCGGCGAACGCGTTGAGTAGCCGGCCGCCGCACACGCTATTTCCCAATTGCACGTTTGTGGGTATCAACTGCCTGAGCGCCCAGACCGGACGGGTGTGGTTCCCGTCCTGAGCAGTTTCACGCGGCATCGCAAACCCGCACCTTCACGTGACGCTGCCGCAACAGCACGTCCATCGCGTCGTCCCACCGGTCGCTCAGCGCCAGCGCTCGGAGATGGATGATGTGCTCGCCGGTGTCGTTCTTCCAACGTGCGCCGGCACGCTTCATGCGTTGTGCGACGAGCGACTTGCACGTCGCCTCGACGTTGCCGCTTCCGATGGGCAGACCCTGCTTGCGCGCGGCGGCGTAGTTCATGCGATGCCCGTTGTTTTCGATGTACGTGATCGCCTCGTGCACGGGCCGCTGGTCGCCGACGCGGACGTTCTCCTTTCCGCTCGCGGACAACTCGCGCAGGATCTGCCTCGCCGCGCCGCTCGTGTTGAGCAAGCGAAGCCGCCAGCGTTGCACGATGGCAGCCGACTGATCGCCGTGGATCACCTTCGCTGCTGCGGAGAGCTTCTCCAGGGCGTGCCAGATGTCGATCAGGTGCATCACCTTGCCGAAGTCGGGACCACGGAATTCGGCATCCAGCAAGTTCCACATCTCCGCTGCACCGTCGCACAGCAGGGAGACGGAGAGCTTCGGCTTGTGGGCAAGCAAGGCGAGCACGTCGCTCGCGAGCCCCATGCACAACGTCGGCGCGTCGCCTCCAGGCATCGTCCCGTACCGGATCGTCCGCAGCGCCTCGCCTTCGGCATCGTGGAGTGTGACGGTGCCGCAGTACGCCATGCGGTAGACGCGCGAGATGGGGTTTCGCGGCGCGTCTTTGGCCGGTCTACCCGCACTTCGCGGCCGGGGTTCCTCCATGGGCAACGAAACCCGGTCCAGCGACACGCTGACGCTGCGCGCCTTGCGCGGGATATCCACGCTCTCGATCAGCGTCTCCTCGATCTCTTGATGGCGTGGAAGGTAGAGCCGACCCACCTCGTGCCCCACGCGCTCGAAACTCGAGCGCGAGTACGGCAGCCGACCGAGCTGCCGCGCAGTCTGCTCCGCTTCGCGGGACGTGCCCTGCTGCAACAGGTACGCCATCGCGCGCGCCGCGCCGGGGAGCCAGCCGTCATCGAGGGCTCCACTACGAAGGCTCACGAGGTTGACGGTCTTGCCGTTCCGTTCCGCCGCGCTCCGATACAGCGAGCGCTCCACCACGACCTCGCCTGCCCCTGCCCGGTACGTTGCGGGATGGCGTCCCACGCGACGGAACAACTCCCCGTCGATCAGCACCTCCGCACCATCCACGTCCAGCGCCGCGAGACATGCCGCGTGGATGCCGCGCTCGACAGCTGCCACACGCTCGGCCGCCACTCCTTCAAAACGCTCGTAGTCGATCCGTCGCCCGCGCCGTGCGCGCTCGATCTGGTCGGACGCTGCGTCGACCAGCGCCTGCAGCGGCTCCTGCATCCCCTTGAGTTCCTCCGGTATCTCCAGCATCATCTTCGCCACGGGGCATCCTCCTTTCGTTGTCTTGCAACTCCGAGGGTACCGGCTCTGCCCCGTATTTTCCTGTGCGTGCTCACGCCTCCGGGAAACCAACGCGTGGTCGATCACTTGCGCGACGTTCTTGATGCAGTGCTTGCGCTACGCGGACGTGCTCAGCAATGGAACCACACCCGACCGGACCGTGAACGGTCGATAGACAGCTGCGGTCGCCCCTCCGCGTCGCGAGGATCGAGAGCCCCGCCTGTCGGACTATGCCGGCGAGAGCTGCGGCGAGGGCTTGGCCGCAGGAGCATCCACGCGTGTGGTCGAGACCTTGTCTGCGCATGCCCCTTGATCCATGACGGCGGGGAGTTGTTCCTCGGGTATCATTTCGGGGACGAGATCACGCAGAACGGCTCGGACTTCGTGCGCCGAGGTCGCGTGGAAATGTTGCCGGAGCTGCGAAAGGCCTGCCTCCACATCGGCCAGCGCGCTGGGCTTGAGCGTTCCGACATAGATGCTCGGGTGGGCCGTCTTCTCCATGCACTCGGCGTCGAAGCCGAACTCCTCGAAAAGCTTCTCGCCTGGTCGCGCCCCGGAGAATTCGACCTTGATATCCACGTCCGGCGTGAAGCCGCTCAGTCGGATGAGCTCATGCGCGAGATTGACGATCTTCACGGGCTCACCCATGTCGAGGACGAAGATCTCGCCGCCCTTGCCCATGACCGCAGCCTGCATGACGAGCTGGCTCGCTTCCGGAATCGTCATGAAGTAGCGCTTCATTTCCGGGTGGGTGACCGTCACGGGACCACCGGAAGCGATCTGTGCCTTGAAGATCGGAATGACCGATCCGGTCGAACCGAGCACGTTGCCGAAGCGGACGGCCACGAACTTGGTGGCCGATGCGCCGGAAAGCGCCTGGATGTACATCTCGGCTACGCGCTTCGTGGCTCCCATGATGCTGGACGGATTGACGGCCTTGTCCGTGCTGATCATCACGAATGCCTCGGCGCCCTGGGCATTCGCCGCGTCCGCGACCACCTTGGTGCCAAAGACGTTGTTCTTCAGCGCCTCTCCGGGATTCCGCTCCATCATCGGCACGTGCTTGTGAGCGGCGGCATGGAACACGACGTGCGGCTGATCCCCGGCGAATACGCTCCGCACACGGTCCGCGTCGTAGACGTCGCAGATGCGAGGGGTGACCCTCAGCTCTGGGAAGCTCCCCACCAGTTCCTGCTGGATGCTGAACAGTGCGAATTCGGAACGCTCGACGAGGATGAGTTGCGCAGGTCTGAAGGGCGCGATCTGGCGGCAGATTTCCGAGCCGATCGAGCCGCCGGCACCCGTGACCAGCACACGCTTGCCTGTCACGAAGGCTTCGATCCGATCAGTGTCCAGAGCGACCGTTTCCCGCCCCAGCAGATCCTCGATTGAGACGGATCGAATGCGGGAGAGGCTCACTTTGCCATCAATGAGCTCGTAGAGCCCCGGCACGATCTTCGTCGGCAGCCCGGCCTTCTCGCACAGGTTGACGATTCGCCGGACCACCGTGCGAGGCACGTTGGCGATCGTCAGGAGAGCCTGGCGAGCTCCGAGGTCCTCTGCCCGCTGCGCAATGTCATCCAGTCGTCCGACGACGGGGACGCCGTGGATAATCGTGCCGAGCTTGGTATTGTCGTCGTCGAGGAACCCCACCGGGTCGATGCCGAGATCCGGGCGGCCCGCGATCTCGCGTGCCACCATGACACCTCCGCGACCCGCGCCCAGCAGAAGGGTCGGGACCGGTGCGCCCCGCTGCACCTTCTGCAGCTCCTGGCTCGACGAGCGCTCGGCGACCAGCCGGCGCAGGACGCGGATGCCCGTCACGCCGAGGAATCCAAGGACGAAATTGGCCGCGATGACCCCGATCGGGACGAGCGCGTACTGCGCGTGCGGCCACAGCTGTTGATACGTCGCGGAGACAAGGCGGGCGGCAAACAGCGCCAGAGCCACGACCGACAGTGCCCAGAGCACTTTTGCCGCTTCGCGAAGCCCGACGTAGCGCCAGGCAAAGCGGGGCACCGCGAACAGGCTCAGGACGAAGTACTCGAACCCCACGACATACGGCCACGTAAACAACAGCCGCTTGAACATCTGGAACGGCAGATGGCCGGCGAAGTCGAAGCGCAGCAGGAAGGCGAGCCAGTACGCCGCAGAAAGGACCGCCAGATCGAGGAGGGTCTGGGCGATTCTGGCGGTCACGCGGAGCATGGCGAAGAGTTCTGCGGCCTACGGGGGGCTGATCGTGCACCTTCACCCCCGACACGGCAACCCGCCGGCACAGGGCGGGATGTGCGGCAAGGCCGTCGACAAGGTCAGTTGCCGGACGCTGCTCGCGCATTCGGGCGGCCCAGCGTCCGAGACCGGCCAGTCGGCCTACTCCGTGCACGGTCGAGGTGGCCTCCGGCTCGTTGGGCATCCCCTGGCGAGTGCTAGCATCCCGCGCCGTCCGGATTGCCCCGTGTGAATGCTTCCGTCGAGGAAGCACCGAAAGCTTTGCCGCTCTATGCAGTCATCGAGCCCCGAACCCCGCCCAGCCTCCGAGGAGAACCAGGAGTCCTACGTCTCTCCACTGCAGGTATGGAGGGCCGTACGCAAGCATCGCGTACTGGTGCTCGCCATAATGATGGCGATCCTTCTTGCGGCGACCTTCTTCACGCTCGGTGAGACGAAGATCTATCGGTCCCAGGCGACGATCCAGATCGACCCGAAGCCGCCCAGCCCGCTCGGAAACAACGTCCAACAAGTGGTGGACATGGGGTCGGGCAATTTCTGGAGTGATAAAGAATACTACCAGACCCAGTTCGCAATCATCAGTTCCAATCGCGTTGCGACGGCCGTAGTACAGCAACTTCACCTCAACACCGACGCCGCGTTCCTTGCCGATGCGCCGCCAGGCGAGACGGTGGAGCCGCAAGAGGTCAACGTCAACGAAGCGGCCGAGATCCTAAAGAGGCGGCTCACTGTGACCCCTGTCACGAACAGCCGTCTGGTGACGGTAGCGATCGATGATGCCGACAAGGCCCGCGCGCAAAAATCCTGGCTACGCTGGTGGACACCTATGTCGAGCAGAACATGGACTACGCCGTAGCCTCGACCTCGTCAGCGGTGGATTGGCTCAAGGGGCAGCTGAAGTCGCTGCAGGAGAATCTCGAGTCCAGCGAGATGGCTCTGCATCGGTACAAGCAGGACAACAACATCCTGTCGGTATCGTACGACGACCAATCGAACATGTTGCGCAGTGAGATCAACAAGCTGAACGACGCGTTGACGGACGTGCAGGCGCAGCGGGAGGCTGTGGCGGCGCGGAAGGCTGAGCTCGCGAAGGTCAGCGACAAGGATCCCAGCGAGCTGCCCGCCACCGAGTTGCTCAAGGATCCGGTGCTGCAGAGCATGCGCATGGACTACGTGAGCGCGAAGCGCGATCGGGATGCGTTGCTCAGCAGCGGCAAGGGGGTGAACCACCCCAATGTTCTCGCGGCAGATGCGCGCCTCGAGACGACGAAAGATGCCGTCCTCGACGAGGTGGCGAACATCAAGGGTGCGGAGAACAAGGATTTGGACGCTCTGGCCACACAGGCCGCTGGTCTGTCGAAACTGCTCAGCGCAGCCCGAAAGCAGGCTCTCGGGCTCAGTTTGCTCGAAATTCAATACAACCGTCTCGAACGGACGAAGGACAACAACGAGAAGCTCTATTCGCTGGTGCAGGAGCGGACGAAGGAGAGCGAGCTCACCCAGATGATGCGGGTCAACAACATCCGCGTCATCGATCGTCCCGAATTGCCGCGGAAGCCTGTCAAGCCACGTGTGCCCTTGAATCTGGCACTTGGCCTGCTGGGCGGCATTCTCCTTGGAGTCGGAACGGCCGTGGGTCGCGAGCTCGTTGATCGCAGCATCAAGTCCCCCGTCGACATCGAGCGCGACGTCGGACTCTCGTTCCTGGGAATCCTTCCGCAGCTCGAAGAATCCTCGGACTCCACGCCCTACGGCAAGAGACGGCGCCGACGGCGGAAGACGGCAAAGAACGATGCGCAGTGGCACGAAGGGCCGGTGGAGCTCCTTGTGCACCAGCATCCCGCGAGCGGCCTGGCAGAGTCGGCGCGCGCTATCCGCACGAACCTGCTCTTCATGTCGCCGGACCATCCCTTCTCGATGCTCGCCGTAACGAGTGCCGCGCCATCTGAAGGGAAGACGACAGTGGCGTGCGCGATTGCCATCGCGATGGCGCAGACCGGGCAGGACGTGTTGATCTTGGACTGTGACATGCGACGGCCACGCTTGCACCGTATTTTCGGGAGGTCGAACGACGCTGGCGTGACTACTGCGCTGCTCGACATCGATTCTCTGGACTCCGCGATCAGTCAGACCGATGTCCCGAACCTTCACGTGCTGCCCAGTGGACCGTTGCCACCCAACCCGGCGGACCTCCTTCATAGCGAGGCATTTGCGAGACTCTTGGGAGCGTTGGGCAAGCGGTACAAACGCGTCATCATCGACACGCCGCCAGTAGTGCCCGTGACCGACGCAGCCGTGCTTTCCACCAAGGTCGACGGCACCGTCCTCGTGGTTCGCTCCTCGCGTACGACGAAGGACCTGGCGCGTCAGGCCATGCGGGCGCTCAACGATGTCGGGGCAAATGTCGTTGGCGGCGTACTGAACTCTGTCGATCTGTCGGCTCGGTCTGCCTACTATGACAACTACTACTATGCCTACTACGGTCGTGAGGGCTATCGGCCGGACTCGCCGTAGGTCGAGCCATCCGCAGGCAGCGCCGGCTGGACAGGAGGCGATTGTGGTCACGGACAGCATCTGGCGAAGCCGCACTCGATTCCTGATCCTGCTGGCTGCTTTGGCGGCTGTGGGCTGCACCAACCGAACCTCGCCTGCGCCGGCGAGCGCTTCCGCTCAAGCTGGCGGGCATGCCGGCATGTCGGCGACCAGCGCGGTGGTTCCAGTCCAGGTCACCGTCGGCGACACCCAGTACACGATTTCTGCATCCGGCACGCTCGAGAGCACGGTGGGGAGCACCGTTCCTCTTGCGCGAAGGGTCCCGCTTTTCTCGGTCAAGCGGGATGGGCGGTGGTACTCCGTCACAAAGCTGATGGCGCATGGCGCCACGTACCGAGCCGAGTTCGACGGATCCGGGGTTTCCGCCGACTTCGATATCAAGGTGGCGAACGGAGCGGTTGTTGTTCGCCTCGTCAAGCTCTGGGGTGATCGCGTCCAGCAGGTGCAAATAGCCCACATCGAGACGCCTTCCCTGCAGACCGCCGCAGGGCATTGGCTGACGTTGCGCTCGGGGCCAGACCGGGTGGTCGCGCTCATCTCGCTCGACGATTCCGTGCACACCGAGCTCGGTCGAGCCCGGTCCATGACCGCTTCCGTATACCCGGCCTTCGGAATGGAGGGTCGCGCGGTCGCGATTGTCAGTGTACGGAAAGAGGGCTTTCTGGATGAGGTCCACAATCTAGAGATTGCATTCGGATTGCCGTCCCCGAAGATCGACGGCGTCTGGGCCAAGCGCTCGCCCGCAGCGGACGCAGGTTACCTTCTGACCGATCTGACCCAGGCGAACGCGGACAAGACCATCCGCTACGCGAAGCTCGGGAACTTCAAGTACGTCCTCATCTACTCCGGGTCGTGGTCGTCGTCGCTTGGCAGCTATCCCATCAATCTTCACTCCTATCCGGATGGGGAAGCTGGCTTGAAAGCCACAATTGCGAAGCTCCACGCTGCAGGGTTGAAGGTGGGGATGCACATATTGACGAGCGAGGTCAGCAAGAACGATCCGCTGGTACGCCCTAAACCCGACCCACGGCTTCTGAAGGACGCATCCGCGCGGCTACAGGCAGATATCGACGCCAAGGCGACGCAGTTGGTGGCCGAGGGGCCCCTGACCGGCTTTTCGCATTCGCCCTCGTATTACGACTCGTTCGGCAAGCAAGGCATAGACATCCAGATTGACGACGAGATCCTCCAGTGCCCGGAAGTCGGCGTTGTCAATCCGCGCACGTTTTCGCACTGCACCCGTGGCTTTGCTGGGACGGAGGCAGCTCCGCACCGAGCTGGAGCACGTATCGAGCATCTGGCGGAGCGCTTCGGGAAGTATCTCGTCGATCTGCATACCTCCCTCAAGGACCAGGTAGCTACGCGACTAGCCGGGCTGATCAACCGCGACGGCTTCGACATGATCCACTTCGATGGTGGCGAGGCGGATGCCGCGGACGGCCCTGCCTGGTACTGGGTGGGTCAGGAGGAACTTGCCATCTGGAAGCGGGTCAAACGGCCCCTGTTCATGCTCGGCGGAGGGGGCTACCAACTCAACTGGCACCTCATTACCCGGGTGTGCGCGGGCGACTACGCGGCGGTGGGCAGGGGGGCGTACCTCGATTCCGTGAAGATTCCCCGGTGGGAGACGCAGCACAAGAATTTCATGGCTGCTGATCTTGGCTGGTGGGGCCTTCTCACGCGCACGCCTTCTCATCCCGCCACGACGCCTGAGGACGCCGAGCTAGTCGGGGCGAGGATGCTCGCGCTGGATGCCCCTTTGTCGGTGGAGACGACACTCGACCAGCTGGAGAAGAACGGACGCTCGGAAGAAGTCCTGCGGACCATCGCGCGGTATGACCGGTTGCGCCTCAGCGGCGCCGTTCCGCCCGACCTCCGTGAGAAGCTCCGGTCCGGCGATTGGCTCCTGCTCCCGGGGCACCAGGCCACGCGTCTTGCTCCGGTCCATTGGGTTGCGCTGCGCACCAACGGAGCCGGTCGGCTGGAAGTAACGAACAACGGCCCTGTGCAACCGCTTCGATTCCAGCTTCGATGTCTGCCCTCCCTCGCGCCGCCGTTGGCGAGTGACAACGTCAAGCTGTTCCGACCGGGGCGTCCGATGGGCATTCGTATGCCAGTGGGGGCCGCCATGCCTGGCGCGTTGGCGTATCGGGCCCGTCTGGAGCAGCCGTCAGAGCCCGGGCGGGCAGTTTTTGCAGTTGGCCCACAGCCGGATGAGCTGCCGGTGGCGCGATCGAAGGCGATAGGCAAACGGAACCACGTGGACCTCGTGTCTCACCGGGCGTTGGCGGTGACGCTCGACGTGGATGGCCCGCCGGATCCCCCTGGTGCTCTGCCGGGCGTTCTCAACGTGCAACTGGAATCGACCAGCAAGCGATACCGCGACTACTTCATTGATCTGGACTTCCGCGGCCGACGCACCATCACCATCGACAATCCCGATGCGGCTCGCACCATCAGTCAGTACCGCCCCGCCCGAGGCGCGTACCGTCTGAAGGCCGCACTCTATACATTCGACTACGACAGAATCATGGGTCTGGACCTGCGTTGGATGAGATTTCCCAGCGCTGCCGTGAAAGTAAAGCTGGAATCGATTAGCGCTGTCGCCGAACGCCCGACGCTTGCGCGAGGCGTTGCAGTGAGTCTCGGAAAGTCACGAGTCGAACTCCCGACGCAGCTGCATCCCGGTGACTATGCCGACTACGACGGCGGCTCCGACGTGCGGGTGTTCGATCACGACGGCAAGCTCCTCGCCACTGGCCAGGTGGCTGATCCCCCGCTTCTCGGCAAGGGGACCAACCTCGTGCGAGTCGACGCCGGCAGTCGGTCGGTTCTGGCGCTTTCCGTGGCCATCCTGGGCAAGTTCGAGAAAGTCGCGCAACGTGCGGCGTCGAAGGCGACCGCGCCGGCCGCTGCGAAGCACCCAGGAGGCTGATGTTCCTCGACAAGAAAAGCCGACGCCCTTCGGGAGGATACGTTCCGGCCGCCGACCCCAGCGATCTGGCCGCCGGCGAGGACGTCATCAGAGTCTGCAACGTCGACGAAGAAGGCCGGTTTGGCGGCCCCGAGAGGCGCATCGTGCAAGTCGCAAGGGCCTTGCGCGCCAGCGCCATCGAAACGACCGTCGTCTATCCGCGCCTGGATTCCGACAGATTCGGTCGCTACATCGCGGAGCACGGTGTCGACTCGATCGAGTTCGACATCACTAGATTGAGCCGCGAAAGGAAGATCCTGGCGCGATACGTCCTGAGATTTCCCCTGGAAATAGCGAAGCTCAGTCTCCTCCTCAGCCGGGAACAATGCGATATTGTCCACGTCAACGGCGCATATCAGTTCAAAGTGGCTATTGCAGCCCGGCTTCTGGGGCTACCGACCGTCTGGCATTTGAATGACACGGCGACGCCCGCACCCGTGAAGTCGGTCTTCGGGCTGGTCGCGAAAGCATGCGCGACGGGGTTCATCGTCGCCGGAAAGCGCGTCCGGAGCTACTACCTCGTACGAACGGCGTTGGAAGGAAAGCCGTGCGAAGAGATTCATGCTCCAGTGAATCTCGACGTGTTCGACCCACGAAGATTCAACGGTCAACGGGCGGACCGCAACCAGACCCTGCGCATCGGCACCGTGTCTGGCATCACTCCTACCAAGGGGCTCGAGTCTTTCGTGGACATGACGGCGGCGTTGCTGGCGACACGGCAGGATCTCAAGTTCATTGTCGCTGGCGCGATTCTCAAGAGCCAGAAATCTTACTTCGGGTCGATCCAGCGGAGAATCAAGTCACGGGGGCTGCGCGACGATCAGCTTGACTTCCTCGGGCTCGTGGACGACGTACCTGCCTTTCTGCATGGTCTGGACATCTGTGTGTTCACGTCGATAGCGGAAGCCAGCCCGACCTCGATCTGGGAGGCGATGGCCATGGGAAAGCCGATTGTGACGACCGATGTAGGTTCGGTCCGCCAGTATGTCGAACACGGAGTGAGCGGGTTCATCGTTCCGGTCGGCGATGTGAAAGAGCTCGTGTCGTGTGTGCAGCGCCTGATCGTGGACGAAGAGCTGCGAAGTAGCATGGGGAAGGCAGCTCGAATGGTCGCGACGCGGAGCCTGGGTGTCGACGCCGCCGCCGCGCAGACGGCGGCATTCTACCGGAGGATTTTGCCGAGATAGGAACCCCCTGAGACCGTCGAGGTCCGGAGCCAAACGATGCGCGAGTACCAGATCTGCAACAACTGCATCATGGATACGTCGGATTCAAACATAACGTTTGATGAACGCGGACGATGCGATTACTGCAATAATTATTACAGCAATATTCTCCCGAACTGGCATACGGACGATCGCGGCGAACGCGAGATAACGGCCATCATGGAGAAGATCAAACGTGACGGGAAGGGCAGAGACCACGACTGCCTGATCGGGCTCAGCGGCGGGGTGGATAGCTCGTACGTTACCTACCTGGCCAAGGAGAAGTTCGGTCTACGCCCGCTCCTCTATCATGTCGATGCAGGCTGGAACTCGCAGCAAGCCGTGAACAACATCGAGATGCTGGTGGACGGGTTGGACCTGGACTTGTTCACGGAGGTGGTGGACTGGTCCGAGATGCGAGACCTGCAGCTTGCCTTCTTCAAGGCACGGGTTCCCCATCTGGACACGCCGCAGGACCATGCGTTCTTTGCGGGTCTGTACAACTTCGCCGCAAAGAACAAGGTCAAATACATATTGACCGGCGCGAACTACTCGACGGAATGCGTGCGGGAGCCTATCGAGTGGCACTATCATGCGTCCGATATCCGGCAGCTCAGGGACATTCACAGTCGGTTTGGCGAGCGACCGCTGAAGAGCTTCCCCTTGGCTGGGATTTTCAAGTTCAAGATCTACTACCGATTCGTGAAGGGGGTGCGAGTCGTGAAGCCGTTGAACTACGTGCCGTATGTCAAGGACGCGGCGATGCAGGAGTTGCAGGATCGATTCGGTTGGCAGAAGTACTCGCACAAGCACTACGAGTCGCGCTTCACGCGGTTCTACGAAGGATTCTGGCTCCCCACGAAGTTCGGCTACGACAAGCGGCGCGCGCATTTCTCGAGCCTGATCCTGACTGGACAATTGACGCGGGAGGAGGCCTTGGAGCGCGTGTCGAAACCGCCGTGTAGCGAAGAGCAGATGGCTCAGGACTTCGAGTACGTCGCGACCAAGCTTGGGATCGAGCAGGACGAGTTGCGGGCACTGCTCGAGGGACCGAAGAAGTGTTTCCGCGACTACAAGAACGATAGGGCGCTCATCAGGCTGGGGACGAGCGTGCTGCGGACGGTCGGCGTTCGAAGAGCCTTGCTCCGATGATCGGAATCATCAACTACGGGTTGGGAAACGTCGGTGCATTCCTGAACATGTACCGACGCATGGGTGTCGCTGCCACAGTCGTCGAGAACCCGGCCGAGCTCGAAGGGGTTACGCACGTGATAGTCCCCGGCGTAGGTGCGTTCGATCACGCGATGACGTTGTTGAACGCCTCCGGCATGCGGGAACCGCTTGAGAAGCTCGTGGAAAGGGGCGACGTGCCGGTGTTGGGGGTGTGCGTCGGAATGCAGATGCTGGCCGCGCGGAGCGAGGAAGGCGAGTTGCCCGGCCTCGGGTGGATCGAAGGCGAGGTGCTGGCTTTCCGGAGCGATCCGGCCTTTGGTGCGCTCCCCACGCCGCATATGGGGTGGAACGACGTGGAGGGTCTAACGTGTGCCGAGCTCTTCAAGGGAACGGCGGGAGATGCCCGCTTCTACTTTCTCCACTCGTACTACTTCCAGTGTGACGAGGCGTATGTAGGGGCGCGGACACGGTACGGGTTGGAGTTCCCGTGCGTCGTGCACGACGGTAAGGTGTTTGGAGTCCAGTTCCACCCGGAGAAGAGTCATCACTGGGGGGCGACCCTGCTGCGGAATTTCGGTGAGATCTGAGTGCTGCGTCCCAGAATAATTCCAGTCTTGTTGGTGCACCAGGGAGGGCTGGTCAAGACCGTACAGTTCCAGAATCCGAAGTACGTCGGAGATCCGATCAATGCGGTCAAGATCTTCAACGAGAAGGAGGCCGACGAGTTGGTCGTCCTCGACATCGACGCGACGGTCAAAGGCGTCGAGCCTGACTACAAGCTGATTGCTGATCTGGCAGTGGAGTGCCGGATGCCGCTTTGCTACGGCGGAGGCGTCCGCACGCCTGAGCAGGCCAAGAGAATCGTTGGCCTCGGGGTGGAAAAGGTCGCGGTGAGTGCAGCGGCTGTCGAGGACCCGCGCGTCGTAACGCGGATGTCGGAGCTGGTCGGGCGGCAGAGCGTGGTCGTTGTGCTGGAACGTCCGGGAGAGGCGGAGCTCTTCTGGGAGGGCGTACGGCATATGCACGCGAAATGCTCAGACCTTGCACGAGATCGATGCGCTGGAGTTCGCCAGGAAGATCCAGGAGGCGGGCGCTGGCGAGATAGTCATCAATTCGGTCGATCGCGACGGTCAGATGAAGGGCTACGATCTCGCTCTCGCCGGGGACATGAAGAAGGTGCTCACTGTCCCTCTGACGATGATCGGCGGAGCGGGGTCGCTCCAGGACATGGCGGCGCTGTTCTCGGCGTGCGGGGTCGTGGGCGCGGGAGCTGGCAGCTTGTTCGTGTTCAAGGGGAGCTACCGGGCGGTCCTCATCAACTATCCGAACGTCAGGAAGAAGGATCCAATCCTGGCTGCGGCGTCAGGCGGAGAGCGCTAGTACGCTCGAAGGGAGAGGCGCTATTGCGGTGGCCGGCGCGACGGATGGGGACGGTTGGATCACCCCGAAAGCCAGGCGAGGCGCCGGTGGCCGGTAGGCATCGAAGCCACATGACGGCCAATACCGATTCGCCGCGAACCCGGATCCTCGCCATCCATCGGTACTTCTGGCCGGACACGCCGCCGTACGCGTCGCTGCTACGTGTCATCGGCCGCCGCTGGGCGAACGACGGCCACGAAGTGGAGATCCTGTCCACACAGCCGTCATACAAGCCGGGGGTCGCGGTGCGTCGCCAACCCGCACTCGAGAACGTAGATGGCATGCGCGTAAGGCGCATTCGTCTACCAGGTGAGCGTGGCAAGGCGGTGCTGCGGATACTCAATACCGCGCTGATGGGCGCCGCCATCGTGGAGCACGCAGTCCGGCGCGGCCCATTCGACGTGATCGTCGCCTCGACAGCTCCCCCAGTAGTTATCGGAGCGGCAGCGTGTGTTGCGGCGAAGCTCACCGGAGCACAGTTCGTGTACCACTGCATGGACATACACCCGGAGATCGGGCGCCTGTCCGGCGAGTTCGCCAATCCGGTGGTGTTCCGGATTCTGCAGAAGATCGACATGTGGACTTGCCGGCAGGCAGCGCGCGTGGTCGTGCTTTCCTCGGACATGGCAGCGAGCGTGGACGCACGAACGAACGCCGCGAACCGCGCGCGCGTGGAGATCGTGAATAACTTCGCCCTTCCCGACCTTTCCGGGCCAAGCGCCAGCACGGAGCCGGATTCACCGTTGGAGGATCGCGGGCGGTTCCGGATCGTCTTTGCCGGCAACATCGGACGGTTCCAGGGACTGGAAACTGCCGTCGACGCCATGCGGCTCCTCGAATCCCGTTCGGACATCGAGCTGGTGGTGGTGGGAGAGGGCAAGGCCGCCGTGGCGCTGCGGGAACGGGCGGGCCGGCTTGTCGGGGACACGATTCATTTCGTGCCGCACCAGCCGGTCGCCGTCGCGCGGCGGATCATGGCTAACGCGCACCTGGGCCTCGTGAGCCTTGCGCGAGACATCTACCGCTACGCATACCCGAGCAAAGTGATGACGTATCTGGCAGAGGGATGCCCCGTGCTCGCCTTGGTGGAGCCGGAAAGCGAACTGGCAGAATTCGTCCGGAGTACCGGTGTCGGCCTAGCAGCGGCGCCGGGAGATCCGGAGGCTCTGGCTGCCGCCATCTCCGCGATCGCGAACCAACCGGAGCAAGTCGCAGCAATGAGGGTAGAAGCGAAGCGCGTCGCGCTCGCCCGTTTCTCCGAGGAGGCGGTCTTGCCGCGGTGGTCTCGACTCATTCAAACGCTAGACTCCGGTGACGTGCGTTGACCAGGAAACTCGTCATCATAGGTGCTCCAAGGTCGGGCACGAACATGCTGCGAGACGCGCTCACTCGACTGCCGGGTGTGGGCACCTGGCCGTGTGACGAGATCAACTACATCTGGCGGCACGGGAACGTGCGCTACCCGTCGGACGAGTTCACGGCGGAGATGGCCAGGCCCGCGGTGCAGCGCTACGTGCGCCGCGCGTTCGACCGCGTGGCGCGGCGCTACCAGCTCGAGACCGTGGTCGAGAAGACATGCGCGAACTCGCTGCGAGTCGATTTCGTGCACAGGGTCGTCCCCGACGCGCACTATGTCTTCATTCGACGAGACGGTCTGGACGCGATTTCCTCGGCAGTCAAACGCTGGACCGGCAGCGCGGACTTCAGCTATCTCGCGCGCAAAGCGCGCTTCGTCCCGCTGAGCGACATCCCGTACTACGGCGCCCGGCACGTCTGGAACCGGCTGTACAGGAAGGTTTCGGCGCGAGGTCGCCTCGCGTTCTGGGGCCCCAGGATCGACGGGATGGCAGACCTGGTGAGGGCTCGACCCCTGGAAGAGGTTTGCGCGTTGCAGTGGAAGCGATGCGTCGAGTCCGCGGCCGGGCAGCTCGCGTCGCTGCCCAAGGAGCGGGTTGTCGAGGTCTCGTACGAGGATCTCGTTGGTGCGCCACAGGAGGTATTCGCGGAGCTCGTCGCGAAGTTGGGTATCGCCAGTGGGAATGTGGGCGACGCTGTTCGGGAGATTTCCGACACGAGCGTCGGCAAGGGCAGGCGCGAGCTTGGAGAGGCTACGATCGCGCGCCTGGTGCCCCTCGTAGGAGAGACGCTGGATCGCTATGGCTATCGGTCGAGCTGACGGCCAATTGCGGCTCTGGGACGCCTCGGTCAAGCGTGCGTTCGACGTGATCGTTGCCGCGGTCGGACTTCAGGCTACGGGCTGGCTCGTGGCATTGGCGTTCATAGCGGCGAGCATCGACACCCGGGACAACGGCTTCTTCACGCAGACGCGGGTAGGCCGTGGCGGACGGCTCTTTCGAGTCATCAAGCTCCGCACCATGCGGACGGACGGGCACCTTCAGACGACCGTCACGACCCGGGATGATCCGCGCGTGACGCGCCTGGGGGCGTTGCTGCGGCGGACCAAGATCGACGAGCTTCCGCAGTTGATCAACGTTCTTCTCGGCGACATGAGCTTCGTTGGACCGAGGCCGGATGTCCCCGGATTTGCCGATGTGCTTGAAGGCGAGGACAGGGTCGTGCTCTCCGTCCGGCCTGGAATCACCGGTCCCGCATCGCTAAAGTATCGGGACGAAGAAGCGTTGTTGGCGGAGCAGGACGATCCGGAAGCATACAATCGCGACGTGATCTTTCCGGACAAGGTTCGCCTGAATCGACAATACGTCGAGGACTACTCGTTCGTGAGGGACATCTACTACATCCTCAAGACGGTGTTCGGATAAATGAAAGTCCAGGTACGCAATGCCCAGTGAGTTTGCCTCGTGGCCGGCCTTCACAATCGAGGAAGCCGATGCGGTCAAGCGGGTCCTGCTTTCGAATCGGGTGAACTATTGGGGAGGGCAGGAGGGGCGGGAGTTCGAGCAGGAATTCGCTGCCGCTACAGGGTGTCGGTACGCCGTTGCGTTGGCCAACGGGACCGTGGCGCTGGATCTCGCTTTGCACGCGCTCGGCATAGGTCCCGGGGACGAGGTGATAGTCACGCCCCGCACGTTCATAGCTTCGGTATCGGCCGTGGCGAACGCTGGAGCACGACCGGTCTTTGCGGATGTGGATCGGGATTCGCAGAACATCACGGCGGCTACCATAGAACCGAAGCTGACACCGCGGACGCGCGCGATTCTATGCGTTCACCTTGCCGGATGGCCGTGTGACATGGATCCGATTCTTGCGTTGGCGGATCAGCACGGTTGCGTTGTGGTGGAGGATTGCGCACAGGCGCACGGCGGACGATACAAGGGGCGCCCCGTGGGGAGCATGGGGCCGGCTGCGGCGTGGTCGTTCTGTCAGGACAAGATCATCACCACCGGCGGGGAAGGGGGGATGCTCACGACGAACGACGAGAGCATCTGGCTGCGGTCATGGTCGTACAAGGACCACGGCAAGTCGTGGGAAGCGGTCTACGAGCGATCACATGCGCCAGGGTTCCGGTGGCTCCACGAGAGCTTCGGAACGAACTGGCGTCTTACGGAAATGCAGGCCGCGATTGGGCGGATCCAGCTGGCGCGGCTGGAGTCGTGGAGCGATGGCCGGCGCGCTCACGCGTCCCAGCTGACAGAATCGTTTGCCAGACTCTCCGCGCTCAGGGTGTGCAATCCACCGTCAGAGATACGCCACGCGTACTACAAGTACTACGTCTTCGTCCGTGGCGAAGCGCTTGCCAGTGGGTGGGATCGGGATCGGATTCTGCACGAGCTCGACGAAGCAGGGATCCCCTGCGGCAGCGGGATATGTCCGGAGGTGTATCTGGAGAAGGCGTTCGACGGTACTGGATTCAGGCCGGAAGCGCGCCTTGCCAATGCGAAGGAGCTCGGTGAGACGAGCCTGATGTTTCCAGTACATCCGACGCTGTCGGACGCGGAAATCGGGCGCATCGGCGACGCCGTTGCAGCGGTGGTGCGTCGGGCGACGCGGTGACCGACGCGGGTCCGGTCGGCTAGAATCGCAGGATGTGGCGGCGGCGCATCGCCTCTTCGAGGTGGTTGCCGACCGCGTCGAGCTCTTCTCGAACCACGTCGTGCTCGACGAGCACAGCGAGGCAATCGGCTCCCCTACAGGCTTCCACGAGCGAGGTTTCCCACCTGAACTCTGGAATCAAGGGATCGTAGTGCGCTACGTCGTATCCGTCGTCGCGCAGAAGCTGCACAATCTCGAGTGCGGGGCTCTCCCGAAGGTCCTCCACATTCGGTTTGTACGCTGCACCGATGGCGACGATCTTCGGGTTGTCAACGTCGCGCACCGCATGGCGAATCTTCTCGGCAATCTTGTGCGGCATCTCGTCGTTGACCAGGCGCGCCGCGAAGATCAGGCGTGAGTTCGACGGGTCCACTTCCTTGATAAACCAGGGATCGATGGGAATGCAGTGCCCGCCCACGCCGATCCCGGGGCTGAGGATGTTGACGCGAGGGTGCTTGTTCGCGAATTCTATGGCCTGGTGGACGTCGCTTCCAAGCGTCTCGCAGACCGCGGCGAATTCATTGGCGAGGGCGATGTTCACGTCGCGATACGTGTTCTCCATCAGCTTGCACAGCTCGGCTGTGCGATCGTCGGTCTCGTAGAGCTTGCCCTTGACGAAGCTGGCATAGACTTCGCTCGCGCGTCGGCGCGTCTCGGCGTTCATGCCGCCGATGATCCGGTCGTTGTGCACAATCTCGTGGAACACCTCGCCCGGGAGGATGCGCTCGGGACAGTGCGCGAGGAACAGGTCCTTTCCAATCTCAAGGCCGCTCTTGGCAAGGATGGGCGCCAGCACCTCCCGGCACGTCAACGGCGGAACGGTTGACTCAAGGATGACGAGATTGCCTGCGCGGAGGTGGGGAACGATCGACTCGGCTGCCGCCTGGACCGCCGACAGGTCGGCGATCTTTCGCCGCTTGTCGAGCGGAGTCGGCACGGCAATGATGAACACGTCGGCTGGGCATGGCGTTGCCCGTGCGCTGAGATTGCTGCGCACCACGGGCTCGTTCATGATCGCTTGTAGACGATCTTCCTGGATATGCAGCACGCCCTCGTTGATGGCGCGCACGACGTTCTCGTCGATGTCCACACCGACGACTTCGTGACCCGCCTGCGCGAGCAGAAGCGCCGCCGGCAGGCCGACGTAGCCTGTCCCTAGAACACAGATCTTCTTGCGCGCAGCCTCACGCGCCACCGTACAGCTCCTTCTGCCAGGCGATGGTCCGCCTGATGCCTTCCTCGAGCTTGACGGTGTTCTCGTGGCCGAGGTCCTGCTTCGCCTTGGCAGGGTTGGTCTTCTTGTCGCGCGTGTTGTGCGTTTCCGTCTCGACGTAGTTCACGAGTTTGTCGGACTTCCCCAGGTGCTTGAGAATGATGTCCGACAGCGTCTTGATGTCGTGATAGTCGTCGCCCGCGATGTTGTAGACTTCGCCCGGCCTGAAACGTTCGCTGATGTTCGCGAGCGTTTTGACACAGTCGTCGATGTACGTCAACGTCCGGTGGTGGTTCAGATAGACGGTGTACGGCATGTCGTGCAGCGCCTTGTAGACGAACTGGCACACCACGCTGCGGTACTCCGAGAAGGGCTCGCCCGGACCGTACGTGTTGAAAAGGCGCACCCGCACGGTCTCCGTGCCGAACCGGTCGGTCGAATTCATGATCTGGAGCTCGTTCACCCATTTGGTGATGGCGTAGTCGTTCATCTGGCGGATGGGGTGCTCCATCATGACGTCTTCCGTCATCACGCCGTCGTAGTCGCCGTAGACCTCCGAGCTGCTGGCAAAAATCATCCGGAACTTGCGCTCCTCCTGGAGCCGCAGCATGTGCTTCGTTCCGATGACGTTCGACTGCCAGAGCCGCTCGTAGAAGTGCTCCCCGTTCCAGCGGCCGAACTCCGCCCCCAGGTGGTACACCAGGTCGAACTTGGCAGCGTCCAGGGCCCGCTTGAGCTCCCGGTGCTCTCCAACGTCACAGCGGATGTAGTGGGGCCCTTTGTCATGGGCCAGGTCGGCTACCCAGACCTCGTTGCCGCGCCGGCGCAGCTCTGCCACCAGCGGCGCGCCTACGGCACCGCTACCTCCGGTTACGAGAATGACTGACATGAGTTCTCCTTGAGGGTCAGGGACAGCCGGGTAGCCCAAAGGCGGGGCAGCCGCAACCGGCGGGCATCGCTCGGCCGACGTTCGCTTCAGGTCGGCGGCCCGCAGGCCGTTTTGGTGCGGCCAAGGGGGGGCGTGTTCAAGTGGCGCCGGCCCTCTGGCGGGGTTGCCGATGGGAGCGCCGTCGACTAGACGTGAACGATTCCAGCTGCGCCCGCACCGGAAGTCAGGCCGCTCCAGTATGAAAAAGCGCGTACTCTGCATTGTCGGCACGCGTCCGGAGGCCATCAAGATGGCACCGGTCATCGAGGCGCTCCGGAGGCGGCCAGACCACTTCGAGACGCTGGTTTGCGCCACCGGTCAGCACCGCGGGATGCTCGACCAGGTCCTGGACCTCTTCGGTGTCAGGCCGGATTTCGATCTGGACCTGATGAAACCCGACCAGGGCCTCATCGATGTAACGAGCACGGCGCTGCTTCGGCTGGGTGAAACATATGCCAAATGTCTCCCCGACATCGTCGTGGCGCAGGGGGACACGACCTCGACATTCGCAGCCAGCCTCGCAGCCTACTACCACAGGATCTCTGTTGCGCACGTCGAGGCTGGCCTTCGCTCGGGTGACAAGTTCCAGCCGTTCCCCGAAGAGGGCAATCGTCGGCTCACCGACGAGTTGAGCGATTGGTTGTTCGCGCCCACCGAGGAGGCTCGACAACATCTCCTTAGCGAGGGCTACGCCCCGGCGTCGGTGGTGGTCACGGGCAACACGGTGGTGGATGCTTTGTTCGCGGTTCGTGGGCGGCTCGACGAGCCGGATTGGAAGAAGCGCATCGAAGCTTTCAGCGCTGAGCACGGGCTGGACCGCGGGCGACTCGTACTTGTTACCGGGCATCGCCGTGAGAACTTCGGCGAGCCGATCCGGAACGTATGTCGCGCCCTTAGGACGCTTGCGTCGCGGCCGGACATTCGCGTCGTGTACCCGGCGCATCCCAACCCGAACGTCCAGAGTGCTGTGGCGGAGATCCTCGGTGATTCAGACGTACGCGTAACACCGCCACTCGACTACGCCGTATTCAGCTGGCTACTACTGCATGCCCATCTCGTTCTGACCGACTCGGGCGGCATCCAGGAAGAAGCTAGCGTGCTCGGTAAGCCCACCCTGGTGCTTCGCAATACCACTGAGCGTCCGGAGGCCGTCAACGCAGGCGTCGCCAAAATCGTTGGCACGAACGAACAGTGCATCCTCGACGAAGCAACGCGGCTTCTAGACGATTCCGAGTACTTCGCAGCGATGGCGCGAGCCACAAACGTGTTTGGCGACGGACGGGCTTCGGAGCGCATTGCTGATGCGCTCGCCGGCTAGTGGACCTCGTTCGGCCCCGCGCCGCCCCATTTCGCGTTCTGACGAGGCCCGCCGACGGGCTCCGGCGTGTGGGCTGCGAGTGCGAACAGGCCCCCCGTTCGCCGCCCAAAGGCGGTCTTCTGGGTGCGAACTGGTCACGGCTGTGCGGGGTCTCCACCCGCTGCCTCGCCCGCCCAACGCAATCCCGCAAGCCCGGTCTGAAAACGACACCTGCTCGAACTAGCCGGCGACGATCTCCGGCGACCTCCTTGCTCGTGAAATAGTGCACGAAATACGGGAGCATGCGTCGCCTCCTACCTGCTCCAAGGCTTCAGCGTCGCACGGATGGAAGCTATCCCGGGCTCGACCCGGGCCCGGCCGAAAGCCGTCGCGATTGAAATCGCCACGGCGGGGGTTGCGCGGAAGCCCAGTGGGCTGCCGCGCGTGGAACGATGGCAGCAGTGGCGCTCCCGAATCGACGTGCGCGCGAAGCCGTGTCAACAGCGCGACGCGCGCTTCATGGGTCTGCACGAGCATATCACGGTCGCTCGCGCGCACCGTCGCGCGCCGTCGAAACCGCCCACGGTGCGCCCGCCGTCGGCGGCGTCGCGCTATGCCCCCAAGCGGCGCGGCTTGCGAACGCTCCCTCGTGAACCACCGACGTACGCGACGCAACCAAATCCCCCGACCCCAGTGGACCGCATGTCGAGC
>CAWGVN010000003.1:0-60045 GCA_963826085.1 uncultured delta proteobacterium
ACGCTTCCGCGTGTACGAGGTGAAGTTCCTCGAGCCCCCTTGCCCAGGCCAGCTGCGCTGAATGCACATCTAGCTCATTCGAGGCCGCTTGCTTCCGCCCGACTACTTCGGCGTGAGCTTCATCACGGTGCCGTACATGGGGTCGGAGGTCGTCCAGTAGACGCTGGTCGCGTCCACAGCGATGCCCTCGGCCGCCTGCCACGAGGCGAGTGTCACCGGCGTGCCACCGCCGAGTGCGACTTTCACCACGTCATGGCTGCTGCTGAAGAAATTCGTCCAGTAGACGCTGGTCGCGTCGACGGTGATACCTTCGGGCCCGTTTTGACCCGAGGCGAGCGTGACCGGTGTCCCGCCGCCCTTGGCGACCTTCATCACGTTGCCGTCGCCGAAGTTCGTCCAGTAGACACTGGTCGCGTCGAGGGCGATGCCCCTGGGATTGTTTCCAAAGCCGAGCGCGACCGGTGTCCCGCCGCCCAGGGCGACCTTCCTCACGGCACCATTGGTCGTCCAGTAGACGCTCGTCGCGTCGACGGCGATGTCCCACGCGCTAACCTGCCCCGAAGCGAGCGTGATCGGCGTGCCGCCGCCCAGAGCAACCTTCATCACGCTGCCGGGGTACGCCTCGTTCGTCCAGTAGACGCTGGTCGCATCGACGGCGATGCCCAGAAACGTACCTTGTACGGAGGTGAGCGTGACCGGCGTGCCGCCGCCCTTGGCGACCTTCATCACGCTGCTGGGTGCCATCTCGTTCGTCCAGTACACGCTGGTCGCGTCGACAGCGATGCCCCAGGGGCGGCTTTGCCCCGAGGCAAGCGTGACCGGCGTGCCGCCGCCCTTGGCGACCTTCATCACCGTGCCGCTGTAGCGGTTCGTCCAGTAGACGCTGGTCGCGTCGACGGCGATGCCCGCCGGGTCATGTCCGGCGGCGAGCGCGAGGAGACAGCGTCCGGCGCTGCACGTGCCCGCCCAGCTCGGCGCGCACTTCACCCCGCAGCCGCCGCAGTTGTTCACGTCCGTCTGCGAGTCCACCGTGCAGCCTGCCGAGCCGGTTCCGCTGCAGTCGAGATAGCCGGCGTTGCAGACTTCCTCGCACGATGCGTTCACGCACGCGGGTGCCGCATTCGCGTAGGGGCCGCACACGGTGCCACACGAGCCGCAATGATCCGGGTCGTGCTGCGTGTCGGCGCAGCTCTGTCCGCATTGGACGAGCGGCGGGCCGCACGTCGTCGCGCAAGCGCCGCCCGAGCACACTTGCCCAGCGGCGCACGTCGTTCCGCACGTCCCGCAGTTCGCATTGTCCGTCTGCAGGTTCGCGCAGTAGGGCGCACCCCCGTCGCTGCCGGCACACACGGTCAGCCCGCTGCCACACGTTGTCTTGCACGCGCCGTTCGAACAGGACTGCCCGGCGACGCAGAGGTTGCCGCACCCGCCGCAGTTAGCGTTGTCCGTCTGCAGGTTGGCGCAGTACGGCACAGCGCCATCGGGTCCGACACACAGGCTGAGCAGGGGGTCGCACGTCGTCGCACATGCGCCAGCCGAGCAGACCTTTCCGAAGGGGCAGAGCTTGCCGCACCCGCCGCAGTTCGCGTTGTCCGTCCGCAGGTTGGCGCAGTAGGCGCCGGCGTCACCGGCGCACTTCGAGGTGCCGCCGCCGCACGTGACGGCGCAGGTACCGCCCGAGCACACCTCGCCACCCGCGCACGCGATGCCGCAGCCGCCGCAGTTCTGCCCGTCGACCTGTGTGTCCCTGCACACGCCCGCGCAGAGCGCTTGACCGCCGGGGCAAGCCGCCGCTTCCACGTCGGCGCTCGTATCGGGCGCGCCGTTGTCGGTTCCGGCGTCGGGAACTCCGCCTTCGGTTCCCCCCGCCTCCTTGCTGGGCTTGGTGGTGATGGACGACGTGGAGTCGCCGCACGCGGGCAAGCCAAGCCCGGCGATCACAGCCAGAGCCACAAGCAAACCCGAAGTGCGGTCCAGACGCAGCATCGACCGCTCCATTGTCGCAGAGCGCTATCCGGGTCGCGATGGCATTTCGCAACACGCCTGGCAGCAACCGGCATCCGATCGACCTGGCGTCGGCGCATCGGAACGAGGCGAGTTCCCGCGGAACCTGGAATACCTCCGACCCAACCCGCACGATTCCGCGCCCTTACCCTTGTTCCTGCCGTGCGCCATGTGGAAGCGCAGGCTGCTTGCTGGACCCATCCGAGGGCCGGCGCCGCTCATTTGTGCCCGGAAGCCCCTTATCTCCGCCCCCCGTCCGGCCGTATCCTGCTCGTTGGAGGGATCCCATGGCGAGCAGTGTCGTCCCCGATGTGCCGGACTACGTGGCGAGTGGTGAAGAGGCGCGGCTCATACCGGTGCTGGCGGACAAGAACCGGGAGCGGCGGGCGGCTTCGGTGTTCCTGGCGACGCTGTCGGCGGTCGACGACTTCGCGGCGGCGATGCTGGGCGGGGTAGGGGTGCGGCTCGGCACGCGCGCCAAGGTGCGCTGCTTCACCGAGGTCGTGTTCCGCGACATGCCGAGCGAGGTGAAGCACCGCCCCGACGGCCTGGTCGTCGTCAACACCGGCAGGAAGACCTGGCGCGCCATCCTCGAGGCCAAGATCGGCAAGGCGGAGATCGACGAGGAGCAGCTCGAGGCCTACGCCGAGCTCGCGCGCCTGAACGGCATCGACGCCGTCATCACGCTCTCGAACCAGTTCACCGCGCTGCCCGAGCACCACCCGGTGCAGCTGCCGAAGGCGCTCGTGAAGGGGCTCGACCTCTTCCACTGGTCGTGGATGCACGTGCTCACCCAGGCCACGCTGCTCCTGCACGACGACGGGTTCGACTCGCCCGACCAGCGCTACATCCTGCGCGAGGTCGTGCGCCACTTCCGCCACGAGAGCGCCGGCGTCAGCCAGTTCGACCGCATGAACGCGAGCTGGAAGGATCTGGTCGTCAAGGTGCAGAGCGACGCGCCCCTGCGCCACGACATGCCCGAGGTCGAGGACTCGGTCGCAAGCTGGCACCAGGAAGAGCGCGACCTCTCGCTGATCATGGCCCGCAAGATCGGCCGCGAGGTGCGGCTCCGCCTGTCGCGCGCGCACACCAGCGACCAGGCGCAGCGCCTGCGCGACGACTGCGACGAGCTCGTCGCGACGAAGAGCCTGTCCTCCACGCTCGACATCCCCGACGCGGCCGCGCCCCTCGTCGTCACCGCGCACCTCGGCCGCCGCACCATCACCTGCTCCATGTCGCTGCACGCGCCCAAGGACAGGAAGCGCGCCTCGGCGCGCATCAACTGGCTGCTCAAGCAGCTCGCCGGCGCGGAGCCGGCCGACGTCTTCATCAAGGCGAGCTGGCCCGGCCGCGCGCCGGACACGCACGCGAGCCTCGCCGCCGCGCGCGAGAACACCGCCTGCCTCGAAGCCGACAACGCCGATCTCGCCCCCGTCGCCTTCGAGGTCCTCATGGTCCGCGACCTCGCCGGCAAGTTCAGCGGCGCCAGGACCTTCATCGAAGGCCTCGAGGACTTCGTCCCGCAGTACTACGAGAACATCGGCCAGCAACTCCGCGCGTGGGTGGCGGCACCGCCGAAGGTGATCCAGGCGGTGGAGCGGGAGGGGGAGGCGGTGGTTGTCGGGGCGGAGAGCGGCGCCGCTGCCGCCGCTCCAAAGTCGGCGCCCGATGCCGAGGCGACAGAGCCCGACGGCGCCGCGCCCGGCGAGCAACGCGCCACCAGCGAGGCGGAAGATCCGGAGCCGTCGCCGGCCGGGGTGTAGCGCCCCACGCCGGCGTCGAAGTCACCTGTGGAAGGAGGCGCTGATGGTCAAGAAGACACTCGCAGCACTCATGCTCGGAGCGATGTCCCTGGTCCTGTGGCCCGGCGGAGCCCAGGCCTCTGTCGACCGCGTACCGACCCTGCAGAACATCACGTGCAACGACGGAACCACGTCGCCGACGTGTCAGGATTGTCATCGGGGGTGTTGCTCGTGGCACGGGGGGTGTAGGTAGGCGCTGACCGGTCCCGGGGCTCGCGGGGCGGCACGTGCTTCACGGCCAGACGACAGCGGTTGGCACCTTCGTGTTGGTGGGCAGAACGCCAGCGCCCCAGCACATGATCTGTCCGTCCAAACGCACAGCGCAAGTGGCGCGCTTGCGCTCGGCCGAAACGGACGCGACCCCGGTCATGACCACGATCGGGCTCCGCCGCTCGTAGGTGGTGCCGTCGCCGACCTCCCCGTACTGGTTCGAGCCCCAACAGTCCAGCACCACGCCCTCAACGGCGCACGTGTGCCCGTCTCCTGCGCTGAGCGATTGAAGGGAGGAAAACGACGGCCCCGGCGTTGGAGTCAGGGACGAAGTGGTCGTACCGTCACCGAACTGACCGTAGTCGTTCGACCCCCAGCACATGATCGGGCCGCTGTTTCCGGCTGCGCACGTGTAGTGGACACCGGTAGCGACACGCTTCATCCCGGACAGTCCCATAACCGGAGTCGGTGAATATCGATCCGTGGTCGTACCGTCACCGATCTCGCCGTATGTGTTCTGACCCCAGCACATCACCCCGCCTGTCCCGCCGACGACCGCGCACGTGTCGTACTTGCCGGCGGAAATCGCCGTGACGTTCGAGAGGCCGGGCACCGGCGTCGGGGACAGCCGATTGGTCGTCGTGCCATCGCCAATCTCGCCGTAGTAGTTTGCTCCCCAGCAGTCCACGGACCCATCGGAGAGAAGAGCACATGTGTGCGCGCCACCTGCCGCGATGGCCTGGACGCCTGAGAGTCCCGGCACCGGCGTGGGGGATGAGCGATAGGTCGTTGTGCCATCTCCCAGAGCGCCGGAGCCATTGGACCCCCAGCATTGTACGGTGCCCCCCGACACGAGGACGCAGGTGTGTTCGTAGCCACGGGCAACAGCCTCGACGTTGGAAAGCCCGTCGACGACCTCTGGCACATACGTATATGGGCCCCAACACGCCACACTGCCGGACGAAAGCAAAACGCATGTGACCGATTGGTGTGACGAAACGGCAGTGGCGGTGGCACACGCGCCCGACGCGCACGCGACCGGGCACGTCTTGCCGCAGCTTCCGCAGTGATCGTGCTCGCTTGTGGGATCGACTTCGCACCCGTTGTACACGTTCTGGTCGCAGTCGATGAAGGGCGCGTTGCAGGTGGAGCCACACACGCCGAGGTTGCACGTGTGCGTCGCGTTCGGATACGAGGGGCAAACGGTGCAGCCACCACAGTGGTACGGGTCCGTCTGCGAGTCGTAGTTGCAGCCGGTCGTCTCCGTGCCGCTGCAGGCCAAATACGGGGGATTACACACTTCGTGGCACACCCCATCGACGCAGGCGGCCAACGCATGCGCGTAGGGTCCGCAGACCGCGTTGCACGCCCCGCAGTTCGCTGGATCGTTCCGTGTGTCCACGCAGCTCGAGCCACACTGCGTGAGCGGCGCGCCGCACGTCGCCTTGCAGACACCCGCCGAGCAGACCTGGCCCGCCGGGCACGTCGTGCCACAGGCGCCGCAATTCGTGTTGTCCGTCTGGAGGTTCGCGCAGTAGGGAGCCCCGGCTTCGCTATTGCACAGCGACAGGACGTCGCCGCAGTTCGCACCGCAGGCTCCGGCTGCACACACCTGGCCGGGAGGGCAGACCACGCCGCAGTTTCCGCAGTTCTGCGGATCGAGAAGCGTGCTCCTGCACGCGCCGGCACACGGCAACTGTCCGACCGGGCACGGCGCAGCGTCCGGCGTGCTCGTGGCAGCGTCTTGTCCGTCGGCAACGGCATCGCGCGTGCCGGCATCACGACTCCCCGCCGATAGCGTGCGCCCGCCTCCACAGCCCATCGCGCAGCCCAGCGCGACCGCCAACAGCAGCACGCCCGCCGCGTGCATGGCACTCCTGAGTTCCATAGGGAGCCTACGAAACAGGATCTCATGCTGCCGGCCGGAGCACCACAACAAACACCAGGCAATGTCCGTTCAACGGATGCTAGAATCCCGAAGGCTGACCGATGTCGCACGGGCGAGGCTTCTTGAAGTGGACCTTGTGGCTGATGCCGCTCATGGTTGCGTGCGGCGGACGTGCGTCGGCACCCGGACCAGGCGACGCGGGTTCGGGCGTCGACGTCGCGGGCGGCGGGACAGCTGGAGTCCAGGGAGAAGCGGACGCGGGCGAGAGCGGGTCCCAGGACGCCGACCTGCCCTGCGGAGCCGAAGGTGAAGTCTGCTGTACGGGCTCGACGTGCAACGCGGGCCTCGAGTGTACCGCGAGCGGTGGCGTCTCGACCTGCTCGCTGCTTCCCAAGTCAACCGGCACCCCCTGTGTGAACGACGCTAGCTGCGGCTCTGGTGCCGCCTGCGTAGATGTCGGCGGCGGGCGCTCCGTCTGCACCACGTCCTGTACTTCCACGGCGGATTGCGTCGCAGGCTGGACGTGCGCTCCGCTTCCGCTGCATGGCTCCGGTGTCTGTCAATGCACCGCGACCGCGGAGCTCTGCGACGGCAAAGACGACGACTGCAATGGCGTCGTCGACGACGAACCGGAAGCAGACGGCGCCTGCGCCCAGAAGCTAGGCCCAGGCCACGTCTGCACGAGCGGAGCGTGCGCCTGCGGCGCGATGTGCGACGGCACGTGCGTCGATCCGCACACCGATCTCCACAACTGTGGCGGCTGCGGGAAGCAGTGCCCGACCGGCGCCGCCTGCGACCAGGGCCAGTGCCACTGCCCAGCGGGGCAGGACGTGTGCAGCGGGCAGTGCATGGACCTCCAGACCACACGCGACAACTGCGGCGCGTGCGGGCACTCTTGCACTGTTGGCTGTTACGCCGGCCAGTGCGTACAGGTCACGGCCATCGCTGCGGCCACATACGCCATACTGTCGAGCGGCCAGGTGCAGCGCCTGGGAGCCTCCGCGCCCGTGCAGGGGCTGGCCGATGTGATCGCCATCGCGCTGGCCGAGCGCGCCACATGCGCCGTCGTCGCGGACGGCACGGTGTACTGCTGGGGTTCAAACGAGTCGGGGCAGCTCGGCGACGGCACGACGACGACTCGCACGTCGCCCGCACCGGTCGTTGGCGTATCGGGAGCAATCGGCGTCGCTGTGGGCGGCTCTTCGCTGGAGCACGCCTGCGCCGTTCTATCGGATGGCACCGTGATGTGCTGGGGCTCGGACTACCTGGGAGCGCTCGGCATCATCGTCGGATCTGGCACATACTCGTACTCGGCTACGCCAACAAAGGTGCCCGGGGTCACGGACGCGAAGCAGATTGTTGTCGGCGACGGCTACAGCTGCGCTTTGCTGTCGGACGGATCCGTCGATTGCTGGGGAGCAAACTCGAAGGGGCAGCTGGGCGACGGAACAACGACGAGCCGCTCCGCCGCGGCGCCAGTGCCCGGCCTGACCGGCGTGTCCGCGATCAGCGCGACCTGGGCGCACACGTGCGTCCTGTTGTCGGACAGCTCGGTGGAATGTTGGGGCGACAACCTCATGGGCGACCTCGGCCTGGGCACAACCAGCGGGACCCGAACGTCCGCCACGGCTGTGCCGAACCTGTCCGGGGTCACCGCCATCGCAACCGGAGACGAGAATACCTGCGCGCTGCTGTCGAGTGGTTCCGTCGAGTGCTGGGGCTCGAACGAATCGGGCCAACTGGGCATCGGGAACAGCACGGGACCGGAAACCTGTGGATCCAGCGGGTGCGCATCCTCGCCGACCCCTGTCCAGAACCTATCGGGCGCGACCGCAGTCAGCTGCGGCGGCTCGCGAACGTGCGCGATGGTCTCGGGGACGCTTGAGTGCTGGGGCTACGGCGCGGAGATGATCCCGACGCCGGTCGTGTGGCCGTGAGGGCGCGGTAGCCGGCGCTCCCGTACCCTGGTCCCCATGAAATCCGCCGCCCTCCAGCGCGTCTGCCAGGCCCTGACACAAGGCGATCGCGCTGCCGCCGCCGACATCGCGCGGAGCGACTATCCCTTCGCACCGCCGGACACGACGGAGCGCCAGTACACCGCGCAGCAGATGATGCGCGTCTTCGTGCGCGACGGCTTCATCGATCGCTACTCGGGAGAGCGGCTGGTGTTCCCCGGCACGCTGCGGCTGCTCTCGGAGCTGCTCCCGCGCGAGCTCCCCTACCACAGGAACTGGAAGCTCTCCGCCACGCACCCCATGTACTGGGACCTCTGCCCCACCCTCGACCACGTCGTCCCCGTCGCCCGCGGCGGCGCCGACGACGAGCACAACCAGGTCACCACCACGCAGCTCAACAACTCCGCCAAGGCCCACTGGACCCTCGACGAGCTCGGCTGGACGCTGCACGAGCCGGGTCGGCTCGAGGAGTGGGACGGGTTGACGGGGTGGTTCCTGGCGTACGTCGGGGAACATCCGGAGGCGGTGCGCGGGGGGTATCTGCAGAAGTGGTGGCGGGGGGCGGACCGTCTCCGCGATGTGCTATCTTGAACCCATGGCGACGCGCGACGAGCTGCTCCACCGGATCGTGATCGATCCGGAGATCTGCTTTGGAAAGCCGTGTGTCCGGGGGCACCGGATTTGGGTGTCGATGATCCTGGATCTGCTCGCCAGCGGCGAGAGCGTGCAGAGCGTGCTCGACAACTACCCCGGGCTCGAAGAAGCCAACGTCCTCGCGTGCATCGCCTACGGGGCGGAGATGGCTCGCGAACGCTTCGTGGACGTGCCCGTCGACAAATCGGCGTGAAGTTCAAGCTCGACGAGAACCTCGGCACGCGGGGCGTCGGTCCGCTGCAGCGCGCCGGGCACGATGTCAGCACCGTGGCGGCGCAGGGCATGACCTCGTCCGGCGATCGGGCTCTGTACGACGCCTGCCAGCGCGAAGACCGCTGCCTCGTCAGCCTCGATCTGGACTTCGCCAACCCGCTCCGTTTCGATCCGGCCAGCGGCCCCGGAATCGTCGTGCTCCGCGTGCCGTCGCAAGCCACCTTCCGCGACCTCGACGATCTCATGGAGACGCTGGTGCACGCCGTCGCCCAGCAGAGCGCGGCAGGCAAGCTCTGGATCGTGGAACCAGGTCGCATCCGCGAGCACACGCCCGAGGACTGACAGGCTCACGCGCCTGGCTGCCCCCCACGTGGCTCGTCGCAACGCGTCGCGCCGCGCTGCGCGCGCCGCGGGCCCGCCAAGGCCGGGCTCGCGCCCGGCCGGGGGCCCCACCCGCTGGACCCATCCGAGGGCCACCGCCGCTCATTTGTGCCCGGAAGCCCCTTATCTCCGCCCCCCGTCCGGCCGTATCCTGCACGTTGGAGGGATCCCATGCCGAGCAGTGTCGTCCCCGATGTTCCGGACTACGTGGCGAGCGGTGAAGAGGCGCGGTTGATACCCGTCCTGGCGGACAAGAACCGGGAGCGGCGGGCGGCTTCGGTGTTCCTGGCGACGCTGTCGGCGGTGGACGACTTCGCGGCGGCGATGCTGGGCGGGGTAGGGGTGCGGCTCGGGGCGCGGGCCAAGGTGCGCTGCTTCACCGAGGTCGTGTTCCGCGATGTGCCGAGCGAGGTGAAGCACCGCCCCGACGGCCTGGTCGTCGTCAACACCGGCAGGAAGACCTGGCGCGCCATCCTCGAGGCCAAGATCGGCAAGGCGGAGATCGACGAGGAGCAGCTCAAGGCCTACGCCGAGCTCGCGCGCCTGAACGGCATCGACGCGGTCATCACGCTCTCGAACCAGTTCACCGCGCTGCCCGAGCACCACCCGGTGCAGCTGCCGCGGGCGCTCGTGAAGGGGCTCGACCTCTTCCACTGGTCGTGGATGCACGTGCTCACCCAGGCCACGCTGCTCCTGCACGACGACGGGTTCGACTCGCCCGACCAGCGCTACATCCTGCGCGAGGTCGTGCGCCACTTCCGCCACGAGAGCGCCGGCGTCAGCCAGTTCGACCGCATGAACGCGAGCTGGAAGGATCTGGTCGTCAAGGTGCAGAGCGACGCGCCGCTGCGCCACGACATGCCCGAGGTCGAGGACTCGGTCGCAAGCTGGCACCAGGAAGAGCGCGACCTCTCGCTGATCATGGCCCGCAAGATCGGCCGCGAGGTGCGGCTCCGCCTGTCGCGCGCGCACACCAGCGACCAGGCGCAGCGCCTGCGCGACGACTGCGACGAGCTCGTCGCGACGAAGAGCCTGTCCTCCACGCTCGACATCCCCGACGCGGCCGCGCCCCTCGTCGTCACCGCGCACCTCGGCCGCCGCACCATCACCTGCTCCATGTCGCTGCACGCGCCCAAGGACAGGAAGCGCGCCTCGGCGCGCATCAACTGGCTGCTCAAGCAGCTCGCCGGCGCGGAGCCGGCCAACGTCTTCATCAAGGCGAGCTGGCCCGGCCGCGCGCCGGACACGCACGCGAGCCTCGCCGCCGCGCGCGAGAACACCGCCTGCCTCGAAGCCGACAACGCCAATCTCGCCCCCGTCGCCTTCGAGGTCCTCATGGTCCGCGACCTCGCCGGCAAGTTCAGCGGCGCCAGGACCTTCATCGAAGGCCTCGAGGACTTCGTCCCGCAGTACTACGAGAACATCGGCCAGCAACTGCGCGCGTGGGTCGCAGCGCCGCCGAAGGTGATCCAGGCGGTGGAGCGGGAAGGGGAGGCGGTGGTTGTGGGGGCGGAGAGCGGCGCCGCTGCCGCCGCTCCGAAGTCGGCGCCCGATGCCGAGGCGACAGAGCCCGATGGCGCCGCGCCCGCCGAGCAACGCGCCACCAGCGAAGGGGAAGATCCGGAGCCGTCGCCGGCCGGGGTGTAGCGCCCCACGCCGGCGTCGAAGTCACCTGTGGAAGGAGGCGCTGATGGTCAAGAAGACACTCGCAGCACTCATGCTCGGAGCGATGTCCCTGGTCCTGTGGCCCGGCGGAGCCCAGGCCTCTGTCGACCGCGTACCGACCCTGCAGAACATCACGTGCAACGACGGAACCACGTCGCCGACGTGTCAGGATTGTCATCGGGGGTGTTGCTCGCATCACGGTGGGTGCACGTAGCGGGCGCGGACGCTAGCCTGCACCATGAAATCCGCCGCCCTCCAGCGCGTCTGCCAGGCCCTGACACAAGGCGACCGCGCTGCCGCCGCCGACATCGCGCGCAGCGACTATCCCTTCGCACCGCCGGACACGACGGAGCGCCAGTACACCGCGCAGCAGATGATGCGCGTCTTCGTGCGCGACGGCTTCATCGATCGCTACTCGGGAGAGCGGCTGGTGTTCCCCGGCACGCTGCGGCTGCTCTCGGAGCTGCTCCCGCGCGAGCTCCCCTACCACAAGAACTGGAAGCTCTCCGCCACCCACCCCATGTACTGGGACCTCTGCCCGACGCTGGACCACGTGGTCCCCGTCGCACGCGGCGGCGCCGACGAGGAGCACAACCAGGTCACCACCACGCAGCTCAACAACTCCGCCAAGGCGCACTGGACCCTCGACGAGCTCGGCTGGACGCTGCACGAGCCAGGACGGCTCGAGGAGTGGGACGGGCTAACGGGGTGGTTCCTCGGTTATGTCCGGGAACATCCGGAGAGTGTGCGCGCGGCGTATCTGCGGAGATGGTGGCGGGCGGCGGAGACCGTGCGGGCGACGAAGGCAGTTGGAAAAACGCTCGCCTCCCCCGGCTAGCCACTACGGAGTGTCCGGCGTCGTATAGAACGACACGATCAAGCCATCGACATCGCACCCCGCAAGCAACGCGGGCGCGTTGAACGTGTCGTTGCCCATCTCGTAGTGGCAGGTTCCGACCAGGTCGTCGTCGACGAGATCCGCGTCCCACACCTTGAAGTCGATGCCGGCGCGCAGATCGGCCGCCGACAGGCCGGTCAGCACGTCCGAGTCCCACAGCGGCGTGTACGTGTCCTGCACGACGCCGGTGCTGCCGGTGGCGCTGCCCACTGTCACGACCGCATAGGGATCCGGCGGGGTCCAGCCGAAGATATCCACGTCCCACTCGCTGCCGTCGGGCTTGGTGGCCGGGATCTCTCCCCGCTGCACGTGCAGCGTCCAGGTGTACGCGTCCGGGTTGCTCACGGGCGTCGGCGGGGTGAAGCCGCCCGGCACGCCTTTGCCGTAGCCGCCGTAGCACTCGGCGACTTCGGGGCAGTTTGCGGCGTAGCAGATAGGATCGGACAGCGAGCCACCACACGCCTCGTCGAGGCACATCTTCCCGCGATCGGTGTAGGTGAGGCAGTTCGTGCAGTCCTGTCCACTCGGGTTCTGGGAGCAGACTCCGGCACCAAGCTCGCCCAGGGCCGGGCACGTCATGTTGCCGCACGAGAACAGCGAACCGGCTGTGTCGAACAGGTTTGCGAGAAACACGATCGCACCGCTCATGAGCGTGGTGCCTGGCTGGTCCGGACAGCTGTCGGCCTTCGATAGGAAAGGCGCATCGCACGGGCTCGTGTTGTCGTCCCACATGCACGTCAGGCTCGTCTTTGCCGAACACATCGCGTAGCAGGCGTCGTGCATCTCGCAGAGCTTGTTCAGGCAGTCGCTGACGGCCGGGTGCTGGAGCTTCGCCGTGCCATGGCCAGGACCGCAGTAGTAGATCTTGCCGGTGCTGCCGCTCAGGGGCTGCTGCTTGACGCCGGAAGGCGGCGAGCAGCCCGCCACCTTGTACACCTCCGAGATGTACGCCCCGAAGCGGGTGGGATCGTTCCAGACCTTCCTGTCGAGCGGCTGGCCCTGCGCCGTCAGGTTATCCGCGGCGGTCTGGTAGATTGCCTTCCGCTTCGCCGCCGAGAACGACTCCGCCTGGCACGTCGCGTTCTGGTTACCCGTGGATCCGACGCCGGCGTCCTGGTTGTCCCCGTTGACGTTCACCACGCACGACGCGGTTGCCAGACCCGCCACCCACACCAGAGCTCGACCCACCCGCATCCTTCCGAATGTACGCCAGCCCGCGGCCGGCCGAAACATCCGATCGAGTTGGCGCCGGCGCATCGGAGCGAGGGGAGATCGCGCGGAATCTGGAATAGCTCCACCCCACCCCGTGCGATTCCGCGCCCTTACCCCCGTTCCCGCCGTGTGCCATGTGGAAGCGCAGGCCCTCGCTGGACCCGTCCGAGGGCCGGCGCCGCTCATCCGTGTCCGGAAACCCCTTATCTCCGCCCCCCGTCCGGCCGTATCCTGCTCGTTGGAGGGATCCCATGGCGACCAGTGTCGTCCCGGATGTGCCGGACTACGTGGCGAGCGGTGAAGAGGCGTGGCTGATACCGGTCTTGGCGGACAAGAACAAGGAGCGGCGGGCGCTCGCTCGGCAGGTCGCTCACTGTCGTCTCGCCCGGGCGCGGTCCTGCGCGCCGGCATAGTATCCGAGAAGATCGTGCTGCGCCTTGGTGGCGCCCTTCTCGTCCCCCCACCGGCAGAAAGACAATCCAGAGGCTGATCGTGAGCGACACAAAGACTGACCTCAAGACCGCGGCCCAGGCATTCGGTTGCTGTGCAGCGAAAGCAAAGCGCAAGGAGCCGCCTGCGCCGAGCAAAGACAACGTCGAGATGCTCATTGCGATGGGTTCCTGCTGCGATTGGCTCCACTGGGCGGCGAGCCTGCGGGACATCGACTTCAAAACTGCGCTGAAGCGCAACGGGCCGCGCAGACAAAGCTTCCTAGAGTCCACGCGGTTCCAGTATGCGTGGACGGGGGCCAACGCGTTGTTCTCCAGGGACGTCGTGCTCTCTCGCCTCTCGAAGAACAAGCCTCCGTCGAAGGAACTCGCGAGGTTCAGGGTCTTGGCCAAGGCGGCCGCGCTCTCGGACGCGGATAAAGCCTCCTTGGTCGGGCCGCTTCACAAGACGCTTGCGCTTCCTAGAAGCCCGAATCGTTTTCCCTGGCAACCCAAGGGCTCGACTCGGGTTATCGATGTGATTCACTACAAGTACATGCCGGACCGCTACAAGAACTTCGGGGAAGTTGAGAAGGCCGTGAAGAAAGTCGTCGACGGGGAGATTCAAGTTGCAGACCTGGATCTACCAACTCTGATCTACTGCACACGCAACTGGATCACCCATGGGGTCTTCGTAAACACCGGTCTCCGTGGTGCTCCCCAGACATTTCCCTACTATGTCTCGAGCACAACCCAGGCACTCGCGAGGATCCTGCAGGGGACGGCCGCTGCTCTCAAGGCAAAACTGTGAGGTTGCCCAACGGTCCGGCGAAGACTGACGGCGGACGGCGCGCTTGCGTCGATAGGATTGCCGAGGGCCTTCGTATCAGAGTTTCGAATGGTGGGGCCGACACTATCGGCGCAGGCTCATCATGGCGATAAGAGACTTTTTCGCGCAGAGCGATGCCGCCGATTACCTCGTGGTCAGGCCGCTGTCGCACATTCGCGCCAACTGGGAGCTCAGGTGGGACACGACTGCCAACGGCTGGGCTCCAGAGGAAGGTAGCTACGCGCAGGCATTCAACGTCCTAGTCTAATGGACCAGCTTGAGCAAGTCGTTCCGCCGAAGCGCTATCACGACAACGAAGATCGACTCGCAGAGTATGTCGTCGCGCACCTGGGCTGGGACATCAAGAAGGTTGGCAACCGGTGGGTTGGTGCGGACTACTCGAGCACCCTAGAGCAAGGTGGCTTTGACGACATTGACCAAGAGGACTTGACGCTCGCCGCGGCGGGGCGGATCAAAGCCGCCCACGCTCGCGGACAGACGCACAACCAGGCAAGATCGCGGAGTATCTGCTCGTCGCTGCGTTCTCCGATGCGCGAGATGAGATCCTCGGCTAGCCGCTTCCCGACGCGCTCCATGACGGTTTTTGGCCGGCGCAGGACCTGGTCCGGGTCGACCTTCATTAACGGTTCGACCAGCCGCAGCACCGCAGCCCAGAAGTCCTTGCGTCGCTGGCGCTCGGCCGGCGTCACGCCGAGCCGCTTGTCTTCTTCTGCCTCGCTCTGCCGCACCCAGCTGCGCAGGGTGTCCGGCGAGCAGCCAATCTTGACTGCGACGGCCTGAATCGCACCCCACTCCGAGTCGTACCTTTCGAGGCTCTTGGCGACAAGCCCGACCGCACGTGCCTTCACCTTCGGCGAGAACTTGCTCCGCGGTCCCACAACTCAGCCGTCGTACCGGGCCCGATACTCCCGCACCAACCCCGCCTCAATCAACGACAACCACTGCCGCGCCAGATGCCCCGCAAACGGTGCGTCGTGCAAGAGCACTCCGGCCTCGATGTTCCGCTCCTGCCCTTGCATGGTGAAGTTCGCGCTCGAGATGAACGCCTTCTTGCTGTCGATGACGACGCACTTCGCGTGGAGGATCGAATACGGCGGCGGGGGCACGATGGCGCGCTTGTCGTAGAACAGCTTCGGGTACGGGGGGCCGAATGGCCAGTTGGCGGAGAGGAAATCCCCCAGCGCCAACTCCGCGTGCCTTTCGGGAGGCTGCGTCGCGACCTTTGGCTGGGTGATGTCGACGAAGAATGTCGCGCGCACGCCGTGCTGCTTCATTGTGGTGTGGAGCGGCGCCAGCACGCTCTTGGCGTGGGTGAAGCTGTAGCCGGCGAGGATGACGTGATCCCGCGCGCTTTCGAAGAGCTCGCGGAGGACGATGGCGGTGTCGCGGGCGGTGGCGCCGTGGCCTTCGGGGCCGGTCCAGACGAGCTCGGGGGCGGGGCTGTCGTGCTCGGACCGCTCGGCGAGGGTCACGTCGAGGATGGCGAGGCAGGCGTTGCGCGAGTGGCCAGAGAGCGCGGCGGACAGCGCGTCGAGCTGATGGCGGATGCCGAAGCCGACGAGGCTGTCGCGAGTGAGCGGCGTTGCCAATGTGCCGCTGGCGAGGGCGGTGCGCAGGCGTTCGAGCGCGGCGGTGCTGACCTCGGCCAGGCTCGAACGGCCGGTGGTCACGGTCGCTCCTGGAAGAATGCGAGCTCTTTCGGGTTACCGATCGTGGGTACGACGAGCGCGCGGTCGAGGTAGCGGTTGAAGCGCTCGCAGGAGCACTCGGCGATGTAGAGGCAGCCGTGGCAGGCGGCGCCTTCGGTGCGGCGGTCGCTGCTGTCGCTCGACGGATCGTGCGCCGCGCACACCGGGTCGTTCGAGCAGAGGCGCCCCATGTCCCACGCTTCCCGCAGGTGTCGCCGCACGCGGCGCCCTTCTTCCACCAGGCCGCCGAGCGTGCCTTCGCTCCCCGTCGTTCCCGTGCTGATGAGGATGGCGGCCATGGGCGCTTCGCCCGCGCCGGCCGGGTTGCAGTAGATGCGCTCGCTCAGCGCACTCGCCGCGTAGCCGCACTCCA
Source organism: uncultured delta proteobacterium (assembly GCA_963826085.1). Taxonomy (GTDB): domain Bacteria; phylum Myxococcota_A; class Polyangia; order Polyangiales; family Polyangiaceae; genus CAWDXG01. The sequence continues at coordinate 16,222 of CAWGVN010000003.1, forward strand.
GGCTTATCGCCGTCATCAGCAGGTGCGAGAGCGAATGGAGCATGTAGAAGCGGACGCCCGGGAATGCCGCGCCACGACCATCCGCTTCGTAGGCCTTCAGCAGCTTCTCCGCGCGCTCGACCACGGCCGGCAGCTTTTCCCACGCGCGTACCGCGTCTTCGTCGAGCTGGACGAAGATGCCCTCGCCGCGCACCTCGGCGGCGGGCAGCCACTTCTCGTTGCCGCCGGGCATGGTCAGCGGCGCGGGCTTGATGCGCTGCTGTTCGAAGTCGAACTCGCCCTGCAGGTCCGCGCTCACCGAGTCGAAGCGGCTGAAGCTGACCTGGACGCGCACCTCGCGTAGCTCGGGAACGACAATCAGCCCCGCGACGCCGGCGGGGAGATCGACGCGCGACTCCGGCACGCGGTAGGCCGCGAACTCAACGTCCGGGTCCGGCACGACGCCTGGTTGTTCGAGCGGCGCGGTCGTGATGCGCTCGAACTCCACCGTGCGGAGCGGGCGTTCGTCCATGCCGGCTTCTGCCTGGCGCTCACGCGCCACGGCCTTCGCGATGTCGGCCGCGGAGTATCCACCGAGCGCCTCCTTCAGGAACCCAATGATCCCGAGCAGCGTCTGGACGGCCGCCTCGTCCTTCGCGTCCTTCAGCACGTCCCACAGCTTCTTCTGCCGGATGCGCTGCCGCAGCGGATCCGGCTCCGCTTCGGGCAGGCGCAGCGCGCTGACGACCTGCGAGAAGTACGCGTCCGACCCGGTGCGGACGAGCAGCTTCAGCTTCTGGTCGCAGTCATCATTGGCGGCGCGCCCACCCAGCCACGGCCGGTCGCCGTGGCAATCGAACGGGAACGCAGCGGTGGCCCGATTCATTGGCTGGCGCGACTTGCAGTTGTTGCAGTGAACGATGATCTTGCCGAAGTCGCCGGTAGCGCCCTCGTACAGGTACAGTTCCGGCCGGTCGCACTGGCCCTCTTCGGTGTCGAGGTGCGCGAACGCGATCCACGGGAAATCCGTCAGATGCCCACGCTGGCACGCGGCGACGAAGCGGACGGGCACGGCGTGGCTCGACTTGTTGCGCTCGCATTGGTGGCGGTAGCGGTCGCCCTTGCGCTCGAACTGATCGGCGGCGCGCGCCAGCCGGTGGCAGCCCTGGCACACGAACCAACGCGGGAACTCCAGCGCGCGCACGCCGATGTTCGGCCATGGGTCGCGCAGATCCCCCGCGGGCGGCTTTCTGAAGTAGTGCTCCCGCGCCAGATCGAGGTCGGGGTGCAGCGCCTTCAAGCGTGGAATGAGTGAACGCCGCAACCGCGGGTCGTCCAGCGGCTCTCCCGCCGCGTCCTTGCCGTAGCCCCAGTGCTCGAGCCCGCCGATCACGACAGCGCGATCCACCAGGTCCACCATCGCGCCCGGTCCGAAGGTGGTGATCAGCTGGCTCTGACGCAGCTGGCCCTCGGGGCGGTGCACGCGCTTCTTTTCGCGGGGCTTCTTCGACGCTGCCATCAGGTCCTCTCGTCGAGCTGGGCGAAGCGCAGCCACACGTGCACGCTCGGCTCCACGTCGCGCATGCTGGTCGGCGCCTCGAACTGCTGGGCGTCGTGGTCGTCCGGCGGCTCGTCGGTCGCGGTGTACATCAGCGCCTTGCCCTCGTGTTTCACATGGTCGAGAGGGCTGTAGATGCGCGCGCCAGCCCCCGCCAGCGCCTTGTCGACCACGCGCTCCCACGAATCGAGGAAGTTCTTGCCTCGCCGGCGCACCAGATCCGCGATGCGCTCCTCGGCTTCCTTGTCGTGCCAGTCGCGATGATGTCGCGCCCGATCGACCAGCCATTCGAGCAACCGCTCGGCGCGCGAGCGTTGCGAGTGGATCTGCATCACGCCCGTGGGCGGCTCCAGCTCCGCGACGCCGTGCCGGATCATCGTCAGCATCGTGCCGACCAGGCCGCGATCGAGCGTCTGCCCGCTGAACGGCGTCACGGTGGTCGCCTCAACGTCGCGATAGAACGACTCGTGGTAGCCGACGAAGCGCTCGTAGTGCGAGCGGTCGCGCGGGCGGAACACGTTCAGGCACGTCACGACGAGCCCCGGGTACGCGCGCCCCACGCGGCTCGTCGCCTGGATGTACTCGCTCGTCGTCTTCGGCTGGCCCGTCACGACCATCAGCCCCAGGCGGTCGATATCGAGGCCCACCGAGATCATGTTCGAGGCGAGCACCACGTCGAGCGGCTCCGGGTCGTCGTTCACGCGGCGGGCGGCGAGCCGCCGCTTGGTCTCCTTCACCCGCTCGGTGCTCTCGCGCGACGTGAGCTCGGCCGGCAGCTTGAGCTTGCGGTCGGCGGCCCAGGGATGCGGCCCGAGGAAGCTCTGCGGCCGCTTGCCCTGATCGAAGTTCGACACGCGGTTGCGCACCTCGTCCTCGACCAGGCGCCGCATGCCGCCGAGCTCGCGCAGGCTGTTGAAGTAGCCGACCAGCGTCATGTACGGATCCGCCGGCTGCTGGGGCGCGCCCTTCGGCTCGAAGTGCGCCTGCGCGGCGGCGAGCAGCGTGGCGTAGGCGCGTACCGACACCGCACGCAGCGCGCGCCCCGGCGCACCGATGCCCACGTACAGCCGCCCCCAGTCGTCCGTCTTGAGCCTGGAGAAGAAGTTGTCGCCCTCGTTGATGCCCCGCGGCGGAAACAGCGCCATGTCGCGTCCGAACAGCGCGCGGATCTGCTCGCGCGCGCGGCGCACGGTCGCTGTCGAGCAGATCACCTTCGGCGCGTAGCGCCCGCCGTCGAGATCGCGCTCGCACAGGTAGTCGATGGCCGCCTCGTACAGGCCCACCATCGTGCCGAGCGGGCCGCTGATCAGGTGCAGCTCGTCCTGCACGACCAGCTCCGGCGGCGGCAGCCCGTCGGGCAGCGGCGTCGCGCCGGAGGGCGGCTTGTGCATCACGCCGTAGGCGCGCTGCTCGTCGAGGTGCGTGGCCCGACCGAACAGCATGCCCGCCTCGCCGCGCCAGGGGACCATCGCGTACTTGTCGACCGTCGCCACGACGAAGTCGGGCAGCTCCTGGTAGATCTGCTCGTCCACGAACAGCACCGGCAGCCCCTGCCCGGGTCGCTGGACTTCGGTGAAGCGGCACTTGTCGTCGTCGCAGTAGACGACCGCGCGCGTGTACTTCGTCTTGCTGGGCTTGCCGGCGGCGTCGACCAGCTTGATGTTCTGGATGCGGATGTCCGCGCCGCACCAGGGGCAGGTCGTGAGCGGGAACGGCGAGTCCTGCCGGCCGGGCGTGTAGTCGTGCAGCGCCTTGTGCACGTCCTTCAGGCGATTGGCCGTCGCGGCGGCGCCCACCCACAGGCCCACCGTGAAGCGCGCGTTGCCGAGCCGCTTCGGATCGCGCCGCCGCATCTCCTCCAGCGCGCACATCAGCGTGGCTGCGCGGCCGAGTTGGTCGAGCGTCAGCAGGCGCAGCGTGTAGCGGAGGATCACCGCGACGCCGCGCCCCTCGTGCGGCTCGCTCTTTCCGCGCAGCCGCCTGAGCAGCAGCGTGAACGCGATCAGTCCCAGGTACGCCTCCGTCTTGCCGCCACCGGTCGGGAAGTAGATGAGGTCGGCGACCTTCCGGTCGGCATGTGTCGCGTCTGCGACCGACGCCAGGTTCATCAGGATGAAAGCCAGCTGGAACGGACGCCACTCCGGCTCGCGCCCGTCCTGGTAGCGGCGATCTTCGCGTACCTTGTCGGCTTGCGCCGCGGCCACGTACATCGCCTGGTTCGCCAGCTTGAAGGCCTCGCGCACCTCGGCGTCGCGCTTCAGGAGCGCGATGCCCTCCTGCATGCGGTCGCGGGCCTGCGCCGCCTTGCTCATCAGCTCGTCCTGCGTGCCGGCGAGCGACTGGCGTGGGAGCGATTCGGCGCGCTGCTCGCCGATCCACTGCGAGTACTCCTCGACCAGAGGCGACAGCGCGTTCTCCAACGCTGTGCCGTCGTCAAGCTTGCCGAGCGCCGCCATGCGCGTCAGCACGTTCGGGAACAGCACGTGCTCGACGCGCCGCACCTCGTACTCCGGAAGCTGCGTCGTCGACAGCTCGCGCACCTTGCCGTCCGCATCCGGCGCCGGGCACGCCACGCTGGTGTTGTGGCCGACCGCCCACTCGACCTTGTCGCGAAAGTTCAGCGCGAGGACCTTCTGGTCGTCGTCGTCGCCCTCCTCGCCGCGACGGTTCGGGCGCGAGAGGAAGCCGCGCTCGTAGCGCAGCGTGAACTGGACCTGGAACGCGAAGTTCAGGTCGCGATCCACGTCGAGCGCAGCCCGTTCGTTGACCAGGAACAGGCTCAGCACCCGCGTGCCGGGAGGCAGCCCTTCGATGTCGGTCGTCTGCAGCTCGCCACGGAAGCGGAGGCCGCTCGTGTTCGGCACCGGGATGCCGTCCCGACTTTCGAGCGCCGCCCGCTGGAGCGGAATGCGGATGCCGCGCTCCTCGTGCGGCACGCGCTTCCACCCCCACGACTTCTTCTTCTCGTGGTCCTCCGCCGTCTCGATCTTGTCGTAGTCGGCAAAGCGCAGGTCCACTTCGAGGTGGTCGCCCTCGCCCGGCGGAAGGAACACGCTGAGCCCCATCGAAGCCGGAAACCGGATCGGCCGCTTCGGCGCCGGATCCGTGTTGCCCGCATCCTCCGCCTGCGTCTCCTCGTCGCTCGGCCCACCCTCTTGCGACTCCTGGTCGTCAACGTCCGGCATACGCGCGCCCTGCGGCGCGAGAAAGCCGGTCAGGTACCAGCGCGACGGAGCCAGCGGCAGGATCTCTTCGCCGCCTGATGGGTGATCGGGCGGGACGAACGGACCGACGAGATCGGCGTGGAGGGCGTCGACCAGGCGGCGGCGGATGGTGAGTTCCTTGTTGCGATCGGGCATGCGCTAGCTTCGGCTCTGGGGGAAGTCCGACTCTATCATTGAATGCCGTTTTCAACCCCCAACCCATGCCCGTGCTATGCCGAGAGCGTGGCGCACTTGGCCGGCTTGAAGACGAGCTCGGCGACGTCGTTGTACCCGCCGTTTGCCTCGCAGCGGACCGCCGTGAGCACCATCGCGCCGAGCTTCCTGCCCTGAATCATCATCTCGACGGCTGGCCCCCCCTTCGGCGGCAGCACGCCCTCCGCGAACAAGGCCACGGCGGTCGGCATCTTGGTGTGAACCGTGGCAGTGCCGTCGCTGTCGAGAGTCCCGCGGTGCTGCTGCACAGGGAAGCTGAGCAGCGAGGTCGCGGTCAGCGGGATGCGCACCTCGTCGAGAAACCTGCCGCCGATCGCCACTCGCTGCTCGAGGGGCGGCGGGACCTCGAGCTCCACGCCGTCCGGCAGCTCCATGTCGCAGGAGAGTCGGGGCTCGCCGTCGCTACCGGGCTCAAGCGACCACGTTCCGACAAGGCGCGGGTCGAAGTCGAGCTTTCTGTCGCGCCACCGCCCGGAGAGAAGCTCGAAGAGCTCCGCGTCGCCGGGGGCAGCCTTCTTTGCGGTCATCTTCCGCTTGAGCGCACCGAGCTGCCTGGGGTCCGGATCGCCCCAGAAATTCGAGGCGTTGGAGCTCGCGTTCCAGAACGCCACGGCGAGCTCGACAGCCCGGTGCAGATCGTCCGGCGCAGGATCCGGTCCGAGCCGCTCGATCAACGGAGCCGCCAGGTCGAGCACACGCTCCTCGAGCGACTGTTCTGGCTGGCGCACCACGGTGCGGCTATCCGGGTCTGACTTTCGGCGTCGTGTCACGATCGATCTTCTTCGGCCATGGGCGGCTGTCACCAGCGGCGAATCGTCGCCGGGCGGACTGTTCACGTCACAGCTTGCATGCCACAACTCGCGGAATCATTGGCACAACACAGAACAAGTTGATTAGGCAAAGTCCAGTTGGCCTAGCCGCTCTCGACGACCACGGGCACGCGGACCGCGTTCACCACCGGGGTGTATACATCGATGTCGGCTGCGACGCCTGGAGTGCGAACCGACACGATCAGTGCGTAGCGCGCCTTGTAGTCCCAACGCTTCTCGGCCGGACGTGACCTCCACCAACCCGTCGCGCCTGGATACACCGCCACCATTCCACGCGCGGCGAGATCTGCGGCTGTGCCTCGCCAGCTGTCCCGATGGATGGAGCCCTTGTGGCGAAGGTTCGACCCCAGTTCCCAGCCGGGATCCGACCCGCGCTTGGGCTTGAACCCGTCTTCGCGAGCCTGCTTGTTGATCCGCGTCCGGAACGCCGCGCTGCTCTCGTGAGGCCGACGCACGTCGAACCGCAACTGGTGGGACGGGTAGACGAAGCGAGAACGCCAGCCCCGGCGAGCAGGATTGGGTTCAACGAAGTAGGAGAGCGCGATCCGGAGCTCCACCGAGGTCTCGCCCAACCCTTCTAGAACGTCGCGCGGCCAGGGCAGGTCGTGCACGTTCATCTGGTTGGTCTTGATGTCCGACCCGTCCTTTCGGAACGGTGAAAGCTCGTCCTGCACGACGAGCGTGAGATGATCGCGCGCCGACCACATCGCCAGCTCGAGATCGGGCACGCCGTAGCCGTAGCACCGAAGCCTCTCGGGGAGCTCACGCTCCAGCATGGCGTCCGTCCACTCTGCCGAGTGCACCACCAAGGCGCGGATGGTTTCGGGCCACAGCTCCGGGTATTCGCCGCACAGAAGCGCTGCCATCCTCGCGGCCTGCGCCGCCGCGGCACTGGTGTCGCCCGTCGTCGTGAACCAGCGCAGCGCCGGATCGCGATACGTCGTGAGAAGGCTGACGTCGTCCACGCTGTCCCGGCTGCCACTCGCAGGGTCGACACCCAGATTTCCGCCCTCGAACACGACCTCCGGTTTCACCGGCCAGCTGTCGTTCCACGTCACACTGGTCGTGCTCGTGGGGCTGAGGGCACCCGATGGTGCCACGGGCATCCAGCCCGGGTAGCGTTGCGGGTCGAGAACGCAGAGCTCGGTGAACCCGCCGACCGTCAGAGCGTTCCAGGCCTGTCCGGGATCGTGCACGCCATCGGCAAGATTCACATCCGGGTAAGGCCCCTGGCGCCACAGCGCGTCCGCGACATTGCCGGCAGAGACCGCGGCCAAGCGCGCGTGCCCTTCGTCCTGGATCGATTCGACGATCAGTGTGTCCAGTGCCGCCGACCAGGACGACGGTTTGCCGCGATCACGCGAGTCTCTCGCGGTCACGGGAAGGCAGAAGGCGCGCGAACGCCGCGGCGCGCTGGCCTCGGCGGCGTATGCCGCCTGCGCAGTCACGTGCCCGTACAACACGGGATCGGTCGGCGCGCCGTCATGCCAGAGCTTCACGGATTCGACCACGTTGTCCACCGCAACGGGCGTCGAACCGATGAGATGCGAGGCGAGCGCGTCACCGAAAAGCGCAATGCCCGCCATTTGCGTGCCGTGGCCGTGCCGGTCGCCGACGCCCAGCGATGGTGCCAGGGCCGTGTCGCGCAGCGTGACGAAGTCGTCGAGCAACGGGTGCGCATTCAGTCCACTATCGAGGAGGCAGACCGCAGCGCGCTCGCCTCGCGTCGTCACGACGCGGCGCATGAGATCGGCAGCGAACTCGCGCTGGTCGACGCCTGGAAGCTCGAGAAACTCACCGGCTAGCTCCTTCGCCTTCCGGAGCTCAGCGATGCAGTCCAGCAAGTGCACCGACTCGCGCATGGCCTCGGACGGCCCCCAGGCCAGGACAACCGATCGATCGATGAACTTCACAACGGCGTCGGCTTCCAGCTTCAACCCGAGCGAGCCCGCATGGCGCCTGAACGAGTCGAGGATCGATTCGCGGTCGCGACCGGCGCGAAGCCAGACCTCCCACCAGATGGGCGTTCCGTCCGCTGGGAACAACGCGTCGTCATCGGTCCAGAGGGTGTGCAGTGCCGCTTCGCGGATAGCCGCCAGCCGCGAGACGAGGCGTGCGTTTCTGGGTGCACCGCTGTCCGTCTCGCGATCGCGGAACTGCTCGATGCGCCGTTCGAGCCACGCCAGCTTCCCGTGTGGGATGAAGGCCGTGGCGCGCATCGCCGGCGCGTCCCTGACCGCGAGCAGCTCGACGCCCTGCTGTCGCGCGTCCAGCGAGTCGAGCGCCAGCTCGAAGCCGGGAACGGCCTCGAACTCCACGACCAGACCCTCCTGCTCTCGGATTCCTCGCTCGTCGCGCTCCGCAGCAACCTGTTCCATGGCCCGGTTCACGGTGGCGAGCTGTCCGAGCAGCGTCCTCGCGTGCGCCCGTCGATCCGGCTGTGGATTTGGACCTCCGTTGCGTCCCGACCGGGGAGACGTGAACAGCTCGGCCCGACCGTTCTGCTCGAGAATGACGTGGCGGCGCCTGTCGTCGTCCGGCATGCCCGCGGCCTAGCGAGAAACTGACAGGCCCTTGCGCTCCGACAGTGTGGCCAGAAGCTGCGAGGTCGTGATGGTGGTTCCGCCGCCGAGCACGGCGTCCTTGGCTGCGTCGGTGCAGGCTCGTGCGAGATCTGCGTAGCTCAGCCCCACGCCCTCGGCGACGACGCGATTCCAATCGAGCCCGCGCGTGTCGAACGCCGATAGCCTCGCCCGGAGCAGCTCCTCGGCCTGCGGTGCGCTTGGCTCCCGGTACTCGATGATGTCGTCGAAGCGACGGAACAGAGCCGGATCCAGCGCTGGCCCGAAGTTTGTGGCAGCGACGATCAGGCTGTCCGAGTCGTCGTGCTCGATGAATTGGAGAAAGGAGTTCAACACGCGCCGAATCTCTCCAACGTCGCCGCGTTCACCGCGATGACTGCCAATCGAATCGAACTCGTCGAAGAGGTAGACGCCGCGTGTGCGCTGCATGCTATCGAAAACCAGTCGCAGCTTGGCCAACGTCTCACCCATGAACTTCGTGATCAGCCCGTCGAGGCGAATCACAAGCAGCGGCATCCCCAACTCTCCCGCGAGGGCGGAGGCCGTGAACGTCTTGCCCGAGCCCGGCGGGCCGATCAGCAGCAGCTTGCGCCGCGGCCGCAGCGCGTGCTCCTCCAACCTGGCGCGCGCACGGTACTCGCGAACGATGCGGTCGAGCCGCTGGCGCGTCTTGCCATCCAGCACGAGCTCCGAAAGCCGAGCCTCCGGATACGAGACGGCGAGCAACCCCTCCAGCTCCCCACGCGGAGCGACGAGCGGCACCGGTTTGCGTGAACGCCATTGTTCGTCGCGCTCGCGAGCCTGCTCAACCAGCGCACGGATATCCTCCGCGAGGCGGCCCTGCCCTTTGCGCGCGGCGTGCGCAGCAATCTGCATGGCGATCGTCATGAACTGACGGTCGTCACCCTCGAGCTGGCTTTCGATGAGAGCCTTGATTTGTGCCGCGGTAGCCATGCCGATCTCGCGATGAGCCTAGGATACCGCATGGACGCTCGGGAAGCAGAATCCACGATCGCCGGCCTTGTTTGTCGCCTCGGGTCTACCGGAGCGCCAGCGACAGGACGAACCGACCCGTACGCGTGGCGGCATTGACGCTGTAGGTGAACATCTCGGATTGGCACGCAACGTCTCTGCGCTTCGCGCTCAAGCTGCAGAGGATCCTGACCGTGAACGGTTTGGTTGTGCGCGCCACGCCACGGCCCACGCAGTGGGTTGCCCGGTCGGGATCGCCCCGGCGGTTGAAGCCCAACACGCAAGCGAAGCTTCCGAGTTGAACTTCGTCTGGATCCAACGTGAGATGGCTGTCGCGTAGAGGAAGCGCCTGACCAACGCCCGCGATACGGCCCATGCCTCTTTGAAGCCACTCGTTCGCGCGCCGGTCGCGCGGGCTCTCTTGCAGGCTGGTCCCTGCATCACGCGACCGATCGGATCCGCCTGACCGAGCCGGCTCGGGCGCGGCAGTGGGTACGACGGCCGGGCGTTCGATGGTAGTCGCCACGCTCGCGCGCGCATGCGGCGCGGTGGCAGCGACCTCACCCGCGTCGGTGTCGGACCGCGACGGGCTCCGGACCCCCCAAAACGCGAGTCCGGCAATCGTCGCGACTGCTGTAACCAAGGCGGCGCCGCCCCCCAAAAGCGAGCCGATGCCGTTTACCGCTGGCCAGTTCAGGCCGCGACGACCGCGCGCGCGGTCGATCACCACGTCGCCCTGCGCTTCGGGCTTCGGCTCCGTCACGCTTTGTGGCTCGACGGTATTCACCGAGTGTGGAGCCGCCTCGGTCTCCGCGTCGATGCCGACCTCTTGCGGCCTTGAGTCCCAGAGATCCAAGTCTGCCAGCAAACCGTTGACCGATCCGTATCGGCGCGCTGGATCTATCAAAGTGCACCGGCGCTCGATCCTCGCGAGCCCGACCTGCTCGATCTCCGGAGCGCCCGGAACGTCCAGGTTGTACACCTTCGGCGGGTCGCGCTCTGTCAGGATGAAGTAGAGGACCTTGCCCAGGCCGAAGACATCGCTCTCTTTCAGGCGCCTTGCGCCTGCGGGCAGGAACCCCTCCTCGACCTGCTCCGGCGCGGCATAGCCGATTGTGCCCGCGGAGCGGGTCGTCATGGTCGAAAGCGTGAGCATGTCAGCGAGGTCGAAGTCCGCGAGCACGGGCTCATGCGTGTCAGTGAGGAGCACGTTCTTGGGCTTCAGATCGCGATGGATGACCTGCTTCTCGTGAGCAAACTTCACGGCCTCGCAAAGTCGCCGGAAGACCTGTAGCTTCTTGCTGAGATCCCATCCCAACCGGGGAAGCTGGCTGAGGTCCCCGCTGGGGAAGTACTCCATACTGAATGCGAGGTGCGCCTCATCCGCGTCGTAGAGCTTTACGATGTGGTCCGGCGCGCCAAACTCGCGCAGCCGCCGCATGGCCGCGACACCTTGTCGAAACTCGCGCGCCATCCGGGGCTGCTCCAGCTTGTCGACGTGGAAGATCTTCACGGCACACGGCAAGCCGTCGCTGACGCGCGTGGCGCGCCAGACCCGAGCAAACTGGCCGCTGCCGATGGCTTCCTCGAGGCGCGCCCCAACGACCGTATCCCCCTCGCGCGGCTGCCGGTATCTGCGCAGTTCGGCCAGAATCTTGTTGGCCCCGGCGCGGTCGTGTGCGGCCTGCGCTTGATCGAGATTGTCGATCGACCGCTTGGGATACGGCGTGTAGGCGTCCGCGGTCACAGCACGTGCACCTCACGCGGTGTCGGGACAGGCGCGCGCCATCAGCGCTTCATCCCACTGGCGATGGCCAGTATCTCGGCAATCGTCGGGCGGTCGCGCGGATCAAAGGCCGTCATGCGTTCGATGAACATGCAGATCTCCCGATCGCTGCAAGACGGAGGGCAACGCCCCGCGGCGAACGCCTGGGGCGACGGTGTTCGACCAGTCAGCATCTCGTACCAGGTGACTCCGAGGGCGTAGACGTCCGCTGCCGGTGTGATGTCGTGCGCGTCCTCGTGCTGCTCCGGCGCCATGTGGTGCCAGGAGCCGAGCTGGACAGCGTCCTTGGTGATCGTGCCGGCGCTGGTGAATGCGGCGTCGAAATCGGCCCACCTCACGATGCCTAGGTCGGCGACCACGAAGCCTCGCTCCACCTCCAGGATATTCGCGGGCTTGATGTCCCGATGAACGCATCCGTGCGCGTGCAGATGCGACAAACCGTTTGCGCAGGCGGCGACCACACGCTTGCTGTCCTCGACCGACAGCGGCCCGCTCGTTGCCAGGATCTGCTTCAAAGATCTCTGCGCGAGCTCCATCACGGAGAACGGGTGCCGTCTGTGCTCTCCGACGTCCACTGTGCGTACCACCGCGTCGTGCCGTAGCTTCAGCCCGTTCCTCGCCTCGCGGCGGAAACGCCGCTTGATGTCGTCGAAATGCGCCCGCTCAAGCAGGTCAGCGCGCGGGTTCAGGATCTTGAGCGCAACGACCTGGCCGCCGCTAGCCTTGGCCTGCCACACATGGCCGACTGCGCCCGCGTCCATGCGATGTTGAAGTACGTATTGGTCCGCTTCCCCGACCAAACGCTCGCCGGCGAACAGTTGCAGTGGCTCCGGCGTCACCTGGCTCAAAGCGTTCACGATGTCCGCCTCGGTGAGATTCGGACCGTCGAGTAGGACCTCGTAAGTCCCGTCCGCGGTCCGACGCAGGAATCCGGCGAGCTTGTTCTTGCGCTCGTAGGTACGCAAGGTCGCCTCCTTCCAACCCGTTCCCTGCAATATGTCGCTGCGGGTCAGCCGCGCGCCAGCGGGCAGGCTATGCAGCAGACAGAACAGCTTTCCAAGTCCCCGCTGCAGCTTGGGCGTCACCAGCGGCGCTCCGGCCCCCGACGACGCTACAACGGTCCTGGCTGCCGTCGCGCTCGGAGCGCCTGGATTCTGGACATCGGCAACCAGAACAAGCTGCTCCGGCCGTCCCCGTGACTCCTCATTTCGGTCCAAAGCGATCCTCCTTCCGCTCCCAGAAGCCCGAGCGAAGAGATGGACCTAGCACCGACGGCAGAACCTGCTAGCGCGCTCAGGCATTTTGTTTCTATCACGTTCAGCCTGTACGGATATCCAGTCGAGAAGACTCGGATTTCCAGCATACTGCTGAACATCGGAAACTGATTGACCCCACACGCAGCTGGGCTGAACGTGCGGATAGCGCACCGCGTCGAGCCCCCATGCGCGAGAACCGACAGGCGACCTGCGGCAGCGCGCGCTAAGGCTTTGCGCGCCCCGTCCTCGAAACACGCTAGGTCCACCGTCGCGGACTACCAGGGGCCCACTCAACGACCACCCGCTGGCTCCGTCAACGCACGCTCGGGCCATCCCTCGGTCGTGCGATCGATGTACGTGCCATCGTAGTCGAGGAGCCGGAGCAAGACTCTCTCGAACAGCACTGCGTAGGCGTTCCCGAAGCGCACCAGTTGCTCGACACTCGCCGCGCCTTCGACTCCGTGCGCCGAGCGGTGCCGAGCCTTCATGGCCCGCTGTTCGTACTCGCCGATCGGTAGTTCAATCTCGTTCAGAAACGCTCGCATCTGGGACCCGAGACCCATCCGGTTCGCTCCCTCGACGTTCTTGACGACTTCGTCGGGCAGACCGCGCTTGCGAAGCTCGCCTATCAGGTCGCCAGCGGCCGTCCGGAAGTCGTTGCGGGACATGTACAGGCCTTGGCTGCTCGAGCGCGTGGAAGCCAGCCAGCGTCTCTTCAGCGCCTCGACCGCCGATGCGAATATGGGCAAGTCAACCGACGGCGGTGACTCGCACGCGATCCAGTACGTTTCCAGCGCTTGGTCCAAGCCGAGCGGCTCACGAGCCTGGAGATAGGCAGGAATCAGACGCGCGAGCATGTTCTTGAAGGACAGCGCCGTCCCCGCCCCACGGCAGGGGAGGCCGAGCGGGCCAAAGGCACAGGTCGCACACGTTGAACGCCCAAGGATTGACTGCCTCCTCCTCTACCGTAGCCCCACTCGCATCGAATACGGTGCTGCCCATTCTCATGAGCCTCCGGCCCAGCACGAACGATAGGATCTCCGAGACTGCCGTTCGAGTCGACTGATCTGGGAAGGGAGCGAGAAACTCCAAGCTGGTCGCCCCCAGCTCGGTCGGCGCGTGCTCGGCCGGCACGGTGCAGACCGCGAAACGCAGAGAACCTGCCGAGACGACGACATGATCCCACGAGGTGTCGCCATCGGGGAGTTCGTCGAGGCGAACGTTGTTGAAGTCCCGGTCGCGGTGGAACCGAGGCAACCGCCGCCGCTCGGTCTTGCCCGTGAAGCGAATGCCACGGGGGCCGTTGATGTACCAGTCGGACCTCCAAGCGGGAACGCCAACGGGCTCAAGATGTGGCATCTCCCCGGCGGCCGACAGGGCCCACTTGTTCGGCCATGTTCGGAGCACCCGCCGTACCGTGCCCCTCTGTTCGAACGTCGTTCGACCGCCCGCGGATGAAAGCGCGCAGGGGGCGGGATCCATGTGCAGGCAGAACGACAGAGCCCCGCCATGGATCTCGAACGACACGTCGCGCAGTGGAATGAATCTGCCTGGGGGGATCGCTCTGCTCGCGCGTTCCGCTCTCTGAATCCATGCTCTGTCGGTGGCTACGCCACTCGTGACGAGCGTCAGTTGCAGATCTCCGTCGCGCGAGACGTTGAGCTCGGTGATACCAGGGGCGAACGGGTCCGGTAGCGCCGCCCTGAACTGATGCAGATGCTCGAGCCGAAGCGGCGTCGACAGCGGTTCCCACTCGACGCCGCGCTCGAGTTGACGGTCCGCGGACGTCACCTCCCCTCTCTCTCGCCGTCTCGAAGCCGCATCGCGACTTGCTGCTTCGCACCGCACGCGTGGCGTTGGCCACTCACTTGCCGGTGCCCTCGCCATTCTCGAACCGCAGCGCCACCTGCTCAGCCGCCCGACACGCCTTGCGCGTGTCGGGCGCTGCGCCTTCCTTTTTGCGCGTCTTCTTCTTGGTGCCCTTCTTCGAGCGCAGCCCCAGCCGATCCTCTTCTCGGGCGCGGGCGGCGTTTAGCACGTACAAGCGGTCGATTACTTCGTCTTCGAAGGATTGGAGGGCGGCTTTGTCTTCGGGGGTGCGGGGGCAGAAGGGGGGGACGGGGATGTCGGGCCAGCCGTAGGCGTCGAGGACGGCGCGGTCCATCTGTTCGTGGAGGAGGCGGAGCTCGACGATGCGGGGTTCGTCGTTGGTCGGGTCCTTCAGGGCGTTGTAGGTCTTGGTCAGGCCCTGGTTGGTGTCGACCATGTAGGCGGCGCGGGATTCGTAGAGGTTCTCGCCGATGGCTTCGAGCTCGGGGATGACGGTGCGCGGGTCGGGCTGCGGGAAGGGGAAGGTTTCGAAGCAGTCGCTTGCAGAGTACCGCAGGCGGTTTTCGAGGGATGACGAACGGAATCTGGCCCAGGCATCGTGCGGACGCGACTGGAGCACGACGAAGTGCGTCGCGTTGTCCAGGGAGAAAACCACGAGGGCGTTCGAGAAGATTCGTGCATTGGGCTGGAACGCGACCGCGAGGTGCTTCGTCACCATCGCCACCGCAAGGCACCGAGTCTTTCCCTGCAGACTCGCGTATAGATCATCAGCCTGCCCGGCATACCTCCACCAGTGCTTGCGCCGGTATTGTGCCGCTGCGTTGTCTCTCCGAAGCTTCTCTCGACCGGGCCGCACTCGTTCGCTCACGATCTGGAGCAATTCGGGGTACCGCGCTGCCTCCTCCAGCGACATGCCACCGAAACTGATCGCGTATCTTGAGTTCTCCTGTGTGGGGCTCGTGTTCAGATCCTCACCACCGATGTAAGGAAAGATCCGTTCCCGGTTTCTCCCGTCAGAGTTGACCAACACCTGAAACTCCTCCTCCTCAAGCAAGAAGCCGGTGCCAAGGATGGTTGCACCGAAGAAACAAATGCCTCGATTCGCCGTCAATCGTTGGGGGTCCCCCCGCTCAGCACGTGGCAGCAGCTGGGAGCTGATGGCAGGAACGACTATTCCGTTCAAGCGACGGTTCTTGGTCAGCTTGCCCGGCATGTTCAAACGCCATGTGGACCAGCGTGACCGCCACGTTCGCAGTGCCTTCCCAGGGCAAGCTCGTGTCAGCGCAGAAAATCAACCCACCATCGGCCACAAGAGCTTGGAGGCCGGCCGCGCGCGTGTCTCCTTCCGAGATGCTGTTTGTCGCCACGAAGCCGAACGCGCCATGATGGTCGAGCAAGACCTTGGCCCGGCGAAGGAAGTGGGCGCAAACATCGGTTGTCCCTCCGGCGCCGACGTGCAGACCGTTCAACCAATCCTTGTATCCGTTGCCGAGTGTCCCAGAAATGAACTTGTAGCCCAGAAACGGGGGATTCCCGATGAAGGCGTCGAAGTACGCTGGATAGTCACGCGCTCCGTTCTGGAGCGGATCCGGCCGCTCCAGATAGAACACCTCCGGAAATTCGATCATCCAGTGAAACGGCGCATGCCGCCCACGGATCTCGGCGGCCATCTGCTCGAGCTCCGCACGCACACCGTCGTCCCCGTCGAGCAACCGCCGCACCAGATCGAGCCGCCGATCGCGCTCCTTCTCCCGTCCCTTCGGCTTGTCCTCGGCAAAGAACGCGCCGACGCACACGTCCGCGATCATCCGGATCCGCCCCGTGGCCTGCTCCGCGTATTCGAGTAGGCGGGTCTTCTCGCGCTGCGAGACCGGGTCTTCCTTCTCGGCGAGCTCGAGGATGAGGTCGCGGTGTTCGAGGGCTTGCTCCAGGGCGTCGTCGAGGGCGCGGCGGCAGGTTTCGAGCTGGTCCTTGGGTTGCCAGTGGAAGCTCTTGATCTGGTCGAGGTCGAGACCGACCAGCGAGTCGCCGTGGCGGAGGGCGTGGTCGACGAAGGTGAAGGGCAGCTCCTTCGAGAGCGTGACCAGCCAGAGCGAGAGCTTGGCGAGCTCGACGGCGGCGGCGTTCTTGTCCACGCCGTACAGGCAGCGCTGGGCGATGAGGCGGCGCGCGTGCAGGTGGGCGTCGCCGTGCTGTTCGGTGATCGCGGCGGCCTCGCCGGCGCGATCCCAGGCGGCGACGAGGTCCTCGGCGAGCAGGCGACACGCGGCGACGAGGAACGCTCCCGAGCCCATCGCGGGATCGCAGATCTTGAGGCTGAGGATCTGCTCTGGTGTGCGGTCCTCGCCGAGGCAGGCGAGGATGGGTTCGAGCGTGCGCTGGACGACCTTTTCGCTCAGCCAGCGCGGGGTGTAGTGGCTGCCGGTGCGGCGGCGCTCTTCGCCGGGTTGGAGCACGAGGCGGCCCGGCGCTGCGCGGTGGCGGCTCTTCTCGGACTTCGCGCCGGAGCTCAGCTCGGCGAGCTGTTCGGCGAGCTCGGTTGCGTCCGCGGCGCCCTTCAGGGCGGCTTCGGCCTTCTGCTGCGCGGTCTTCGAGAAGCCGCAGATCTCCTTCCAGAAGCGCTTGCGGTCGGTGGGCTTCATCGCGCGCACGGCTTCGGTCTCGGCCCAGACGTGGTTCGAGCCGAGGCGCACGGCGGGGCTCGTGACGCGCAGCACGTGGTAGCCCATCAGCGACTCGTAGACGGCGCCGATCTGCTCGACGTCGAGCGAGCGGTAGCTCAGGCGCTGGCCCTTGAACACGACCAGGCGGTGGAGCACGTGATAGATGGTGTCGTCGTCCAGGCTCGGGAGCTGCACGGCGGCGCGCTCTTCCGGCACGGCGATGGCCGCGGTCCAGCCGGGTAGGCCGCCTTCGAGGAACGGGAACGCGCTCGGGTCGAAGAGCCTTCCGCGGCGGGGCGGCAGGTGCAGATCGTCGTGCGAGATGCCGAGGTAGATGGCGCGGAACAGGGCGATGAGCCGGCCGTACGCACCGAAGCGCAGGTGCATGGACTCGGGGTGCGCGCCGGCGTCGTCGGCGAGACGCTCGTAGAGGCCGAGCACGCTGAGGTGCTCGGCGTAGGTCGGGTGCTGCACGGGCACCAGGCTCTGGTCCTCGGCGTACAGCGTGAAGACCAGCCGCAAGACGACGCTGAGAATGCCCTGGTAGAAGTGATCGTCCGGTTCTTCGAGCGCGGCGCGCAGCCAGTCGGGGCGATCGCCGACGCAGTCGCGAGCCGCGGCGTGCTCGAAGCCTTCGAGCAGGATCTCGACCGCCTCGAAGACCTGCGCGGCCAGATCCTTCGTCACGTCGGCCTGGCGCAGGCGGCTCTCTTTCAGCAGCCCCTCGGAGGTGAACTCCGCCGCTGCGCCGTAGGTGCGCTGCGCGTGGAAGATGAGCTCCAGCGCTGCAACCAACGGACGGCCCGCCGCCTTGGCGAGGTCGTCGAAGCGGAAGGTCAGGTGCGCGCTCGATTCGCCGGTGGGCGCGTACAGGATGCGGAGCTGCCGGCGGTTCGAGATGAAGCCGATGGGGATGCCGGTGTGCCGGAGCAGGCGTTCGAGCTTGGCCGTGGGCGGGTAGCGCCAGGGGCCGGTGGCGTCCTCGGGCTTGTCGAGATCGAGGCCCAGCGCGGCGTCGCCGGCGTCCGTCGTCAGATCCCAGACCAGCGCGATGTACGGCGATGCCTTGCCGTCGGTCTTGCCGCTGTCTGCTGCCGGCTCCGGTTCATCCGCTGCGTCGAACTTCGCAAACGGATCGTCGTCCGGCGCCTCGAACGGGCCGCGCGCGATGGCCAAGCTCGGACGGATCTGCTGGCGGCCTTCCTGCGCGTAGAACGACAGTTCCGCCGGCAGCTCGTCGCGCGCGACGAGCATGCCGGGGCGCGAGTAGCCGAGGAAGGTCTCGAAGAACGCGCGCACATCGCGCAGCGCCGGCCCCTTGTCGGTGTCTTCGAGGTGCGCGTCGAGCTCGGCGGTGATCCCGGGGCGCACCTTGGGGGCGATCTGCGCGTCCGCCAGCGCGGGCACGGAGAACACCAGCCCCTCGATCGGCTGCGCGAAGCCGAGCCACTCCTCGTGGAACCGGACGTTGGCGTCTCTCACGTCATCGCCTCCGGCAATTGTCCAACACGCTGTTGGACAATTGGCTCTTCGTGCGGGCGGCGTTTCACGTGATCCCCTCCGGGGGCTCCTCTTCGGGGCCGGGGGTTGCTCCGGGCGTCGCTCCCTCGATTTCCTCCAGCTCCCGCTCGATCTGCTCGACGCTCGGCAAGTTCGCCTCGAGAGCCTTGGGCAGCGCCTCCACGAGCTGGTACTCGGCAACGCCCATGGGCTTGTTGGTATCACGCAGCGCGTACTCGGCGACCACGCGGTTCTTGCTCTTGCAGAGCAGCAAGCCGATCGTTGGCGCGTCGTCCGGCGCTTTCATCTGCGCGTCGACAGCGGTCAGATAGAAGCCGAGCTGTCCGGTGTGCTCCGGTTTGAAGTCACCCGCCTTGAGCTCGATGACCACGTAGGCGCGAAGCTTCAGGTGGTAGAAGAGCAGGTCGATGAAGAAGTCCTCGCCGCCGACTTCCAGGTGAACCTGACGACCCACGTAGGCGAATCCCGCACCGAGCTCGAGCAGGAACTGGGTGATCTGCTGCACGAGCGCCGCCTCGATCTCCCGCTCGCTCGCCTCCTGGCCCACGCCCAGGAAGTCGAAGCGGTAGGGATCCTTCAAGCTCTCGCGAGCCAGATCCGACTGGGGCTTCGGGAGCTGCTTCGCGAAGTTCGTGAGTGCCTTGCCTTCTCGCTCCAGGGTCCGCTGCTCGATGTGAAGGGTGAGCACCGCGCGGGACCAGCCATGTTCGATGGCGCGCTCTGCGTGCGCGAGACGAGCCTCCGGCGTCTTGAGCTTGGCGAGGAGCACGAGGTTGTGGCCCCAGGGCAATCGTCCAACAGCCTGTTGGACGATTGTCTCCTCGTCCGGCCAGGCCTCCGCAAACGCCCGCATATACAGCAGATTTGTCCTCGAAAAGCCCCTCATGCCGGGGAACTCGGCGCGCAGGTCGGCCGCAACCTGCGCCACGATATGCGCCCCCCAGCCTTCCCGCTGCTGTCGCTCGAGAATATCCCGGCCGATGCGCCAGTACAGCCTGAGCAGCTCGTGGTTGACGGCGAGGGTCGCGCGCTGCTGCGCGGCGAGGATCTGCGCCTTCAGGTCGGCGAGCCACTCCGCGTACCCCGGCGGTCGCTTGCTGAGCCTCTGGTCGGCGTCTCTCACGTCATCGCCTCCGGCCAGCTCACGATGAGGCCGACGGGCGAGAGGCGCGTCATGCGCACCTCGTACAGCGACTCGATGGCCGCCGGCTCGGTCTCCAGCTCGGCGTCGATGGCCTCGTAGCGCGCTTTCATGTGGTCGTGGTCGAGCTTGAGCTGGCGCTGCTGCTCGCGGTCGGTCTTGGTGTCGGCGCGTGCGAACAGGTCCATCTGCGCGACGATGTTGGCCTGCTGCTCGATGGCCTGCTTCTGGCGGCGGAGCAGTGCGCGCAGCTCGTCGGCTTCGCGGCGGGCGCGCTGGGCGAGGCCGTTCTTTGCGGCCACCGCGCGCGCGTCGGCTTCGTCTTCGAGCGCCGGCCACAGCCCCGCGTACAGCCGCGATGCGTGCGCGGCGATGCGGGACTGGACGGCAGCAGCGGGTGTCTTCGCGCCGAGGGCCGCCAGTTTCTCCACCGATTCGATGGCCTTCTGCGCGGTAGCGGCGTCCTTGTAGGGCGCGGCCGTGTCGTCACCACCCGACCACGGCGCCGCGATGCCGATGATCTCGTCGTGCAGCCGCGCAGCGCCCGGACCGAACAAGCTCAGCCGGCCGTACGCCACGACGCGGATCACGCTGTCGTCCGGCGCGATCACCGCCGAGACGCGGCTCAGGTCGTGCGCGCTGAAGCCCTGCGCCAGGAAGCGATCGAGGATGCGTTTGACGACGGGGTGCGCGAGGTGCAGCTGCTCGGTCTCGTCGCTGAGGCGGGCGAGCGGCTCGAACGTCACCGGGCGCGGCGCGTGCTGCCGCCACTCCCAGAACGACTCGCTCCGCCGGCGGGGCGGGCGCAGGCTGTCGAGCGTGCGGTCCCAGGAGCGATCGAGCTCCGGCAGGCTGAAGACGCGGCGGCCTTCCGGCGTGGGCTTGCCTTCCTCGAGCCCCTCCACGCCGGCGAGCCGCAGGCCGACCTCGACCACACCACGCAGCGAGTCGGGCTCGACTTCGAGCGCCTTCCTGGAAGCGTCGAGCCGGCGGCCGGCGCGGGTGACCTCGGCGCGGAGCTTCTCCTGGTCCTTGCGCTCGGATTCGAGCTCGGCGTCGACCGTGGTGGTGTTCGCGTCGAGCCCGATGAGCTCGAGCTGCTGCTCGGTCTTGTCGTGGATGCCGGGCTCCAGCGTCTTCTCGATGTCCTGCAGCAGCACGGCGCCCAGCGATCCGAGCTCGTCTTGCACGGTCTGCACCTTGCGCACCAGCGTGTCGAGCACGCGATCCTCGCTGCGCTGCGGGTAGAGGAAGTAGTGGCAGCGGACTTCCGGCGCTTCCTGCAGCGTGCGGTCGATGCGGCCGTTGCGCTGTTCGAGGCGCGCGGGGTTCCACGGCAGATCGAAGTGGAACAGATCGGCGCAGTGCCCCTGGAGGTTGATGCCTTCGCGCGCCGCGTCCGTCGCCACCAGGATGCGCACCGGGTGCTCGTCCGGCTTCGCGTTGAACGCGCGCTGCACCTCGTCGCGCGCGTCGTCGCCCATGCCGCCGTGGAACACCAGGATGCGCTCGTCGCCGCGATCAGTCTCCGCGGCGGCACGCGTCAGCAGGTCGACCAGGTAGCGCTTGGTGTCGCCCCACTCGGTGAAGATGATGACGCGGCGATCGGTCCACTTGCGGTCCAGCTTGCCCGCGCCGTCCAGGCCGATGGCGGGGCACTGGTGGGCGTGCATCCAGGCGAGCAGCGCGCGCACCTTGGCGTCGGGACGGCGGCGCGCCTTCTCCGCCACTGCGCGGAGCTCGGAAAGCAGGGCGCGCGCCTCCTCGTTCGGACTCGGCAGCGCCGCGCTGTCCCTGGACACGGCCACCGCGTCCTCGGCCTCGTCGGCTTCGTCGTCGACGCCGTGCAGCTCCGCGTCCGAGCCGAGATCCAGCTCGGTCTGCGCCGGGCCCTCACTCTCGGCGGCCTGCTCCGCGAGCGCTTCTTCCTTCGCCGCTTCGGCCGCAACCGGTCCGCCGCGCGCCGTTACCGCCCGCGCGTGCACTTCCAGCGTGCGGGCGAAGGCCTCCGGGCTCGAGAGCAGACGCTGCTGAAGCCGGATGAACGTGAGCCGGCCCCGGCCCTTCTTCGGAGCGCAGAGCTCGGTGTAGCGAGCGAGCTTCTCGGCCAGCTCCAGCTCGGTGGCCGGAGCTTCGGCGATGGTCGTCGTGTCGCCGGTCTGCTGCGCGCGGGTCTCCGCGTCGTAGCGCGTCTCCCTCGACGACCACTGCTTGCCGTCGTGCTCCAGCGCGAGCTGCACCAGGATACGACGCGGGAAGCGCTCGACGCCGAGCTTGCGCAGATCGCGCTTCAGTCGGCGCACCATGATCGGCGCGAGCTGCCCGGGCCCGGTGATCGGCACGCCGCGCGTGAAGCGCACCGGATCCAGGATCTCGAGCAGCGCGCTGAACGAGTTGGAATGCCCGTTGTGCGGCGTGGCGCTCAGGAACAGGCGGTTGTCGAAGCGCTGCGCGAGCGTGCGGACGGTCAGCGTCGTTTCGCTGTCGACGGCGTACTTGCTGCGGCTGGCCGGCGCGGCCACGTGCGCCTCGTCGAGGATCAGCAGGCTCTTGCGCGCGCGCGGCCCGAGCTGCGCCAGCAGCGGGTCGAGGTACTCCGGACGGCGCAGCAGCTGGTGCGAGACGATGAAGCGGTTGTGGGTCGACCAGGGATTCACGCCGAAGCCGCGCTCCTGGCGGCGGTAGGCAATGAACTTCTGCGTCATCACCTCGAAGCGCAGACCGAAGCGCCGCTGCATCTCGTCGCGCCACTGCAGGCAGATGGAAGCCGGGCAAGCGACCAACACGAACTCCGCCTGCTGGCGCAGGATCAGCTCCTGCAAGACCAGCCCCGCCTCGATCGTCTTGCCCAGGCCCACGTCGTCGGCGATGAACAGGTTCGCGCGCGGCAGCTCCAGCGCCTTCATCAGCGGCGTGAGCTGGTGGTTCATGAGCTTGATACCCGCGCGGAACGGCGCCTGGAAGCGCGTCGCATCCGCCGCGCTCACCGCGCTCCACTTCAGCGCGTGCAGGTAAGCCCCGAAGTGCCCCGGAGGATCCAGACGCCCACGCGGGTCCAGCCCCTGCGCCGCCGGATCGATGACCCGCGCCCCCACCTCCAGGTCCCAGAGGATGTCCAGCCCCTCCCCCGGCGCATCGTCATCGAGACAGACCAGGCTGATCCGCGCCGAGTCCTCGTCGCCGCCCGGCTCCACCGCTTCCACCATCCACTGCCGGTGGCGTGCCTGAACGACCTGGCCCGGCTTCGGCAACCCGTCGAGATGATGCTCCGGCGGCGGCGGGATCGACTTCGCAGGATCCAGCCCCGCAGCTTCCAGAACGCGCGTCTGAAGAGCGCTGCGGCTCCGTTCGTCTGCAGGCAACCCGTGCCGCCGGCAGATAATCCGCAGCTCGTCCCGCCCCAGCTCCCGCAGCACCGTCGGCAGCCGACCGTCGAGCTGATGAGCGATGCGCGAAGCCATCAGCGCGCGAGTCTCGCGCTTTCCCTTCAGGCCGATGCCGAACGTGCGGCTGAGGTCCAGTAGGCGCTCCTGCGAGAGCGCTGCAAGCACGGTTTCCGGAGTGGGCGGACCTGCGGGCGGCTTCGAGCTTTCCTTGCCGACCGGGTGTGCGTCTGCGCTCATGGAGAGGCCGCAGGGTACCCCTCACAGGGGACGGGATCTAGAGGGCGGCGAGCTGCGGTTCGCCCTCGATCAGCAGAACGGATCTGTCCGTTTCGCGCCGAACGAACGCGAGGGGATCGGTTCTTCACCCCTGGGGCTGAGACGCTGGTCGTCCTGTCGTTGTGCGTCGGCTGTCGGAGTGAAGGCGACGACGGTCATCCCCTCGGCGTGCGTCAGCGCAAGCTGCGCATCGATACCGCGCGCCGCTTTGAACGGAAGCTGGGCGCTCGCTCGCGCTTCGCGACCAACCGATGAGACCGGCGCCATTGAAGGCGATTTTCCTGACATGCCCAGCGTGACCTAGGTGCGCATCGAGCGCGATGGCCGAAGCGAGAGCGGCACGAAGTGCCCCTTCAAATCTGCAACGGAAAGCCTACCTACCCTGCACTGGAGGCCAGAAGCGGCGAGGGCTCAGTGCAGCGAATGGCCTCCCCGATGAGCTCAACGGACATTGCACGGTTCTCGCGAACAGCCTGGCGGAACGCGGCGCTAGCGACCCTGACGGCAAGGTCCGAGTAGCTGAACGCGGGTTCCCGCTCGCTTAGCTCGACCAGCTGATCGAGTTCCCGCTTCGTCGGCGACAGTCCGCGGAGGAGTTGCTGGAGCAGGGCGCGGCGTGCGGATCCGTCGGGGCGATCAAAACGAAGACGAAGCGAAGCCCGACGCACGAGAGCAGCGTCGAGAACATCGACCCTGTTGGTGATCAGGATGACCGCGAGCTTGGCGTGGCCACGCTGCAACAGATCGATCTGCTTGATCAGAGACGTTGAGGCCGGCCCGGTCCTCGTGGTGAGCCTGCATCTGCGCGCGCTGCGTTGCGAGGTCATCGCCTTCATCGATGATGAGCAGGCCTTGACCGTTGCGGACACGGGACTTTGCCTGGCCAAACGCAGCCGTAATCCTCGCGGACAATTCCCCCACGAGCCCAGTTCCGCGAATGTTCGATGGCGTCTCTAGAGCGACCACTCGCTCACCAAGGGCTGATGCAAGCGGAGAGCCGATAGACCCGGCGAGAGCCGTTTTCCCACAACCAACGTCGCCCTCAAGCAGAACAAGTGGTGAGCGCTGCGACATCCGGCGCGCAAGGTCCAGGCCTTTCGGATGATGCCGTTTCTCCCATCCAGCGATAACCTCCGGTTGGAGGAGCATTCGCAGTTCTTGTAGTAGTTGCTGCTTCTGATCGTCGATGCCGACCAGTTCGTCGAAGCGAGCTTGTGCCACCTTGTCGGGGTGCCTCGTCTCCAGCAGCTCGAGTTCCGTCACGACCAAGCCCCCACCTTCTTCCTCCGCACGCCATAGCCGTCTTTCGAGTACACACCGTCGTCCACTACCTCCCCTTCGACCATGGAAGCATCGAACGACCAGTCATGCGACTCGAGGTACTCAAGCGCAGCACGCCGGCGGCGCTCTGGCTCCTTGACGAGACGAATCGTGATCCCGGCCGTCGTGCCGTCGGGCAGGAAGTAGAGATCGAATCCACCCGACGGACGATCTTCGACAATCAGACCGTCGCTCTGGACCGAATAGCGCAGAGCGCATCTCTGGCCATTGGGCTTGGTGAATTGGAGCTCGAAGAAGTCGATAGCCTGTAGGTTGAGCAGTGTAGCAACGTCACGGCGCCAGTCGTCGGCAGTATCCGATCTAAGGAAGCCGCGTGCGCACGCGAGGTAGAGGTCGTCTTGAACCTTGTCCATTACGTAGGCAACGCGCGCTTCGGTGTAGGTGTTTGCAGCGGACCGAGCGTATGACTGGGTCACGAACTCGCTCCACAATGCGTACGGAACGCCGAGCCAAAGAGCGCCTCAAGTTCGTTCAGGCACGCCGAGTCCTGACGCTGCGCACTCGTACGCAGGACCCGGGCCCACGAGTCGCGGCCTTCCTCGAACCACTCCGCGAACTCGTCGATTTGGTAGCCCGCCCAGCTTGAGACAACGTTGTTGCCCGCCGCCACCGGGTCGAGAACCGTCCACGCGGTGCCGGGCGGCTGCGGAGGTGGCCTTGCGAAGTCGGAGAAGATGACGGACGCGCGGGTGCGGACAAGGTGCGCCAAAAAGGAGAACCATTTCGCAAGCGTCGCGGCGTATGTCGGCTCGACTCCGCAACGATCGAACGCCGCCGCGGCGAGCAGGTCGATCAAAAACGATGGCGCCTCCAGGCCCGAACTGGAGGCACCCTCTCGAACACTGCGCCACCATTTCATCAAGCGGACGCATTCGTTGAACTTCACTCGACCTGGCTGGTTCTGGCTAAGCGCGGTACGCGATCGGATGAACTCGATGTGCTGCTGTACCGAGGTACGCCGACGCTCGCCGTCGCGACGAATGAGGATCTGCTCCGTGTCGGTGCCCGGGATTGCGAGCATAGGCACGAGATCGTACCGCAGGCCGGTTCCAGAAAAATCGAGTACGACGGAACTCTTCGTGCGGTCCCTCTTGGTCGCCGGATACGATGCGGCCGCGTACCGATCAAAGCGATCGAGCAACGAGTTCAGCTTCTCGTCCTCGTCCGTCGTGGGGGACACCACGAACGGCAGGTCGAACGTCCTGTCCCTCCACCACCGTGCTGCCCCGCTGGTGGCGGCGGAGTCCCGTCCGCTTCGCGAAGGAACCAGAGTTGGGCGTCGAGCGGACCGTCAGACCATCGGCGTCCGCCTGTGCTCGGATTCGGGCCCGTACTTGGTTGGCTTGTTCGCGAATGGCGTTTTCGCGCTCCGCCTCTGGTGCGATCCAGTCGACAAAAGCGCAAATCCAAGAATGAAGATCTGAACGGATAGACAGGTTAATCATGGTCACCCTTGGGGGTCGTAGGGCTCGCATAGGCTTGGGTTCGCGATCGGAGCTGTCAAGTATCGTATCGCGAACTTGTTCGTCGAATTTGTTCGCGATACGATACTCCGGATGGAAAAGGCCGACGAAAAGCGGGCTCAGGAAATCGGCGGACGGATCAAAGCCCGGAGGTTGGAGCTGGGGCTCACGCAGGAGTTGCTGGCGGAGCGGGCAGCGGCAAGCAAGAGCTTCGTAAGCGAGCTGGAAGGTGGCCGCTCGGTCGCAAGCGGGATCATCTACGTCAGGATCGCGGAGGCACTGGACGTGAACGTGCACTATCTACTTACAGGTCAGGCCCCGCCCGTGGAACCCGAGGTGGACGCGTTCCAGCGCGTACCGATCGTTTCGCAGATCGCCGATGAGTTGGGTTGGACCCATCGAAAGGCCAGAGACGTGGCTGAGGCCCTCGCGAGAATCGTCGCTCGACGCACGCGGGACGGACGACACTGGGTCCCGACGCGTGAACAGGTCCTAGCGGTGGCTGACGCGCTTGAGGACACGCAAACGTGAAGAAGGCGTCCCCGATCGACACCGACCCGGGCGTTCAGGTGATCGCGCGAGGGCTCGGAATCGAGCAGGAGCATGAGCTCGGAGATGCGATCCGCGCCGTCGTTGTTGACCGTGTCGAGGGAATGCTGCGGGACCTCCGGTATGACCCCGCTACCGTCGACGAGCTAGGGGAGCTCGTCCAACATCATGCGGGCCTGCACATCGTCCAAATCTCTTCCGATGACGATCTCGTGGCCGTACAGGCGGAATTCGCAGAGGAACTGCGTGGGCTTCCGGCGCAACTGTCGTTCGAATTTGCGACGGACACGGAAGCCCTCGTCGTTCGGCGGCCGACCAAGGATGCGCGGTCAAACCGAAAGTTCCTCGCACTCGTCGACGCTCGCGGCGAGAGGCGAAATCGCGCATGGTTCGCTGGCTGGCACGAGAGTGCCCACACACTTGTTCCAGATCCCGCGAACAACCGCGTCCTCCGGAGAACTCGCCGCGAACGCCCTGAACCCGTCGAGCAGGTCATCGATCTCGTCGCTTCGAAGATCGCGTTCTGGCCACCCCTGGTAAGGCCTGCCCTGCTGGCCCACATCGCGAGCGGCGTCGATCTCCTGCAAGCCTTCGACCGAACGCGGCTTGAACTCGCGCCAGATGCCAGCCGGGAGGCAAGCTTCCGCGCATTCTCGAACATGATTGCTCGGCCCGTCGTTATCCTATGGGTCGACTACGATTGTCGCGCAGCGGACCGCCGACCGGGCGGAAACCCTAGCCGCTCGTTGGCTCTGCGCGCAAAAACGGTGATCCGCAACACCGCCGCGGTCGCGGTAGGCATGAACATTCCCGTGAACTATCGGATCCCAAGCGGCTCGGTCATCGCCGACGCTTCACGCGGGTCGTGGGCGACGTTGCGAACGCAGCATGACGACCTGGGTAGGTGGTTCGACAGCAGAGGCCGAACGCTACCTCGGCGTCGCGTTGGTATTGCTGCGCGCGGGCGGTGGGCGGCCATCGCGGCCGCATAGGATATCCTTGTCAAAGACCAAGATCCCGCCGAAGGTCACCACAGCTCTTTGGGTCCGAGCGGGTGGGCGATGCGAATACCGCGGCTGCAACGACGAGCTCTGGGAGGACAACCTGACGTTGGCGCAAATGAATCGCGCCTACGTGGCGCACATCGTGGCGGATGAGCCGACCGGACCGCGCGGCGATCCCCAGCGCTCGAAAATGCTGGCAAAGGACTTGTCGAACCTCATGTTGCTCTGCGACACCCACCACAGGCTGATCGACAAGGAGCAGGTCGCGGAGCATCCCGAACCGCTGCTTCTTGAAATGAAAGCCGAGCACGAGACGCGGATCGAGACGTTGACAGCCATCCAGGTGGAGCGCCGAACGCGACTCCTCGTCTTGCAGGCGAACATTGGAGACCACAAGGGTCATGTTGCCCTGGACAATATCCGGTCTGCGGTTCTTCCCGCGCATTACGGCCTGCGCGACCCCTTGACGATCGACCTTTCGACTAGCGCCTTGTCGGAGAAGGACCCGGGCTTCTGGGACACGTCCGCACGAGACATCGAGCGGCAGGTGCAGACCCGCGTCGCGTGGAAAAACGGGCAGTCCGTGGAACACATCTCAGTGTTCGCCTTGGCACCGATGCCGCTGCTTATGGTCCTTGGCCGCGCGCTGGGCGACAAGACTGCGGCCGACATCTACCAGCGACACCGGGACACCCAAAGCTGGGCCTGGCCATCGGGAATGTATGCGCCGCTTTCGATTTCGACAGTCGAGCCCGACGGCGACTGGGAGGGGGCCCGGGACATCTCGATCGAGCTCTCCATCAGCGATGCCATTCCCGCGACGGCAATTGGGGCTGCGCTGCCTGATATTCGAGTCGCAGCCTACGCTCTGCGGGCTCCGAAGCCGTCTCCGACGCTGGTTAGAGCCCCGCAGGACGTGCGCGACTTTGGGACCACATTCCAGTCATTGATGAGCCGGATCCGTAGCCGCCACGGCGAGCATTGCACCCTCCACATGTTTCCCGCCATTCCGGTTTCGCTGGCGGTGCAACTGGGACGGGCACTTCTTCCGAAGGCGCGCGCGCCCATCCGTGTGTACGACTACGACGCGAAGAGGCAGGGGTTTTCGTACGCGCTAACGCTGTAGGGCTTGGTCGCTCGGGGTTCGGCAGCTTTGTGGACAGACCTGGTCGCGGCTCTCGCCGCTTCGGCAGCCGGATGTAGCCAGCCCCCGGCGCGAAGACAGCACGTCCCAACCCGCAGCGCTGCCGACGATGCGAGAACCTCAGGCTAGGCCAACAATTTGTTCCAGCTCGCGATCATCTTCATCACGCGCTGATGTCGCTGTTCATACTGCTTGCTCAGCGCCAGCCCAGCCTTGGGGTCGGCAGCGAATGCTGCCGGCACCCGGCCCGCTGCGTACATGACCAGGGAGTGCTGTAGATCGGATAGACACATGCCGAGCCGCAAGACCGCCGAGACCGAGTTCGTCGTCTCAGCTACCGCCGCGACCAACCCCCGGCGCAGCTCGTCCATCCGTCGCGTGACTTCGAACGCCGCGGTGGCGGTCTTCATCTTTCTAAGTGCGTGCTGCGCGCCATCGTGATCACCCGTTTCGGCGCATCGTGATCACCCATTTCGCGGCATCGTGATCACCCGTTTCGCGGCATCGTGATCACCCGTTTCGCCATCGTGATCGCCCGTTTCGGACGTGCTGATCACCGCTGAGCGGGCGTTCAGGTAATGATGTCCGCCCGCGAGGTCGGCGTCCGGCTGCTCGTGGTCCCCAAGCACGGCCTCCGCTGGAGGCGTGATGGCGACGGAGCGACTGGCGATGCGGAACCTGCGGGAGATCCTGCGACAGAAGTTGGCGCTCGGGCGAAGCCACCGTGTGGCTGCGCGCGCGGCGGGCGTGAGCGCGGGCACGGTGGCGATGGCGACGACGCGAGCGAAGCTGCTCGGGCTCACGTGGGAAGACGTGTGCGCGCTCGACGACAGCGCACTCGACGAGCGGATGTACGGACCCACGGGCGGCCGCCGCAGCGGGCGTCCGCTGCCGGACCTGGCGTACGTGCATGCCGAGCTGCGGCGTCCCGGTGTGACGTTGCAGCTGCTGCACATCGAGTACCTCGAAGCGAACCCGGACGGCTACCGCTACACGGCGTTCTGCGGGCTGTACCGCGAGTTTCGCGAGCGGCAGCGGCTGTCGATGCGCCAGGTGCACATCGCCGGCGACAAGCTCTTCGTGGACTACTCGGGCAAGAAGCCGAACGTGGTCGATCCCGAGAGCGGCGAGCTCGTCGAGGTCGAGCTTTTCGTCGCGGTGCTCGGCGCATCGAACTACACGTACGCGGAGGCTACGCGGACGCAGCAGCTGCCGGACTGGATCGCGAGCAACGTGCGGGCGCTGGCCTTCTTCGAAGGCGTGCCGGCGGCGATCGTGCCCGACCAGCTCAAGTCGGCGGTGACCATCCCGTGCCGTTACGAGCCGGGCATCCAGAAGACGTACGACGAGCTGGCGACGCACTACGGCACGACCATCTTCCCAGCGCGTCCGGGCAAGCCGCGGGACAAGGCCAAAGTGGAAGGGGGCGTGCGCATCGCCCAGCGCTGGATCCTTGGACGCATCCGCAACCAGGTTTTCTTCTCGCTCGCGGAGCTGAACGAGCGGATCCGCGACCTGGTGGGCGAGCTGAACGACTACGTGATGCGCAGCTACGGCGCGAGTCGGCGTGACCTCTTCGAGCGGCTCGAGCGGCCGGCGCTGCAGCCGCTGCCGGACCAGCCCTACCAGTACGCGGAGTGGAAGAAGGTCAACCTCAACATCGACTACCACGCCGAATTCGACCACCACTACTACTCGGCTCCGCACCGCTACCGCAATCAGGAGCTGTGGGTGCGCGCGACCACCGCGACGGTCGAGATCTTCCACGTCAACAGCCGCGTTGCCGGACACGCACGGAGCTTTCTGCGCGGCCGACACACGACCTGCACGGCTCACATGCCCGTCGCCCACCGCGAGCAGGTGGAGTGGACGCCCACGCGGATCCTCGGCTGGGCCAAGACGGTGGGGCCGAATGTCGCGCTGCTCGCGCAGGCGATCATCGACGAGCGCCGGCATCCGCAGCACGGCTACCGGTCCTGCCTCGGTATCTTCCGGCTGGCGAAGAAGTACGACGCCGCGCGCGTCGACGCTGCCTGTGCGCGGGCTCTGCTCGCCGGCGCGCGCTCCTACCGCCACGTCGATTCCATCCTGAAGCACGGACTCGACCGCGCGCCGGCACTCGACGTGTCGCCGCGCGGATCCAGCATCGTCCACGGCAATGTGCGCGGGCGCGACTACTACCACTGACGGAGGAAGAGCATGTTGAGACAACCCACGATCGAGAAGCTCCAGGCGCTGCGGCTCGGAGCGATGGTCACTGCCTGGGAGGAACAGGAACGCAATCCCGACATCGTCGCGCTCGGCTTCGACGAGCGCTTCGGACTGCTGGTCGAGGCGGAGTGGTGCGCGCGGGAGAACAAGCGCCTCGTGCGGGCGCTGAAGGAAGCAAAGCTGCGCTTGAGCCAGGCCTGTATCGAAGACATCCAGTACGGCGCGCGCCGTGAGCTCGACAAGGCGGTCGTGCGACAGCTCGCCAGCTGCCGCTGGGTGCGTGAGCACCAGGGCGTGTTGATCACGGGTGCGACGGGCACGGGCAAGACGTACCTGGCGTGCGCACTCGCGCAGCAGGCGTGCCGGTCGGGATTCCGCGCTGTCTACCGGCGCGCACCGCGCCTCTTCGACGAACTGCGCCTCGCGCGCGCCGACGGCAGCTACCCCAGATTGCTCGCACGCTTTGCCCGCATCGACGTGCTCGTGATCGACGACTTCGCCATCGCGCCGATCACCGACGCAGAGCGGCGCGACCTGCTGGAGATCCTCGAAGACCGGCACGAGGCGCGCGCCACGATCATCACGAGCCAGATCGATCCCAAACACTGGCACGACTACCTGAGCGACCCGACAACCGCGGACGCCATCTGCGACCGCGTGCTGCACACCGCGCACCGGCTCGCACTCAAGGGACCCTCACGCCGCAAGCCCGCGAGCCCCTGAAGCGCTGTACGTCCGCACCGGATTGAACGGCGGCCGGGCGATCGATACCCTGACCCGAACCAACCAAGGAGAACCAGGACCAAGAGCCAGCCGAACGTCGCTTCGCTCCGATCACGATGCCGCGGAACACGTGATCACGATGCTGCGGAACGGCCGATCATGATGGGCGAAATGCGCACTAAGGTCACCGGGCGCCCGCGTGGCGTCGCGAAGTTGGGACCATAGGGCGTCACGTTTCGTGCGTGCCGCCTCAAACCTCTTCAACTCCTTTTCGGCACCGTCCGCATCCTTGTCCCACTTTGCGAGAAATTTGTCGATCATGTCCATCATCGTACCCACCGTGCGGTCACAAACAAGCCCATAGTGCCCAGGCGCTTCTGTGGCATGAGCGTCGGGCAGCGAGCGTGCGTTTACGGTCCCTTGGCAGCGCGATTTTGCCGGCGTTCTGGCACACGACCCACACAATCGGATGGGTGCTTCACCCCGCGGGGTGAGACGTTCTTTGTCGCGGCGAATCGAGCGGACCGTTCATGTACCGCGTGGATAGCCCACGGGTGCGACAGCCATGACGAACGACCAGGACACCGTCCCTGTCTTCCAGACCCACATGAACCCCGTCCTCGCGGCGCTTCGCGCCAACCGTGGCAAGCCATCGATCAAGAAGCTCGACAAGCGGACCGCTCGCGAGATGAATCTGTCCACCGATGTTTGTGGCACCGTGCAGTAGATCGATCGGCAGCATGGGCGATACACTGCGGACGCGAAGTCCACACCCACACCGTGCGATCTGCACGACGAGGCGGTAGGAGAATGGAACTACGGTCTGTGAGATCCGAGATTCAAGGCTTTCGCGAGCGGACGGGCAACTCGCCATCGATCGAGCACTGCTTTGCGCCCTGGTATCTCCACCACCACTTCAAGATTTCCGAATCGGCGGCCCTGGAACAGTCCTCAGACGGCAACTATGACTTCGGGATTGATGGCTTCTTCATCGGGAGCACGACAACAAGCGAACCAACGGAACTCGTGCTTGTTCAGTCGAAGTACTCGGAGTCCCTCTCGACAATCGCCGGTGGCTTCCGCGACTTCGAGAAGGCCCTTCAGCCACTGCAGTACTTGCTGGACGGGATGGAGTCGGGCGTACCCATCGAGAACAAGGTTCTCGTAAACCTGCGCGCCGCGCTCAACCGCCTACCCGAAGAAGTACGCGGTCGCCTCCGACTAGAGCTCCACTTGACGCACCTCTCGCTAGAAGACCCAAACGTCTTCGCCCAGAAGACCCGCGAGAAGAGAACCCGCCTGCGTGAAGCGATAGAGAACGTTTTGCCGGAGCGCACCGTGACGATCCGAGACGTCGGCCCCGCGCAAATGGGCCACGACAACGTCGAGATCGTCGCTCCGCCGAATGACTACGCGATGCGGATCCTGGCAGGCGGCACGGTGACCTGTGGGAACAACGCCCGCATGCTCTACGGAATCGGTCGACTTGCCGATCTCGTCGAGATCTACAAGAGCAGGCGTGATCATCTGTTTTCACGAAACGTCCGCTACTTCCTCAGATCTCGCAAGAACGTGGAGAAAGGACCCGCTGGGCGCATGCGCGAGTCGCTCAAGCGGATGTGTGTGGAGAGGAAAGCCGACCCCGAGCTCTTCGCTCTGTACCACAACGGAATCACGATCCATGCGGTGCGGTTCAAAACGGATGGCGAGACGGCACGCGTGTACGATCCTTTCGTGCTCAATGGGTGCCAGACCATCAAGAACGCCTTCTTGTTCAGGCACGACAACAACTTGCGCAACCGGATTGACGACTCCCTGTGGGATCGGATCTCGGTTCCCGTGCGGATCGTCGAAAGTCGCGACGAGCCGCTCGTTCGGGCGATCACGCTCAACAACAATCGACAGAACGCGATCGCATTTGCGGCTCTTCGGGCGAACGATCCGGTCCAGATCCGGCTCGAGCAGCGCTTCAAGGACGCCGGTGTCTTCTACGAACGACAGCAAGGTGCGTTCGAGAATCTGGAGGCTACCTCCCCAGAGGCCCTGCAAGACGAATATGAGAATACCAGGGGTAGAGCGGTAGAGATGGTCGACCTCGCGCGGGCGGTAGCCGCCGTCGCCGGGGAGGTCAAGCTTGCTCAGCGCCCCGGAGAGCTATTCGAGAGCGATGCCGCCTACGCGCGCTGCTTCGACGAACGCAAGCGGTGCTACTCGACCACGCTCCTCATCTTCCTCCAGAACCTGAGCGACGTGATCGGGGTGATTCTCAAGAAGGATCTGGGGCTGTCACCGGCAGCCGGTGCCCCTGCACCGTCGCGCTTGAAGTACTTCGCTATCTGCCTGTTCCTGCGATATCTCGCGAAGTCCAAGATGCAGGATTTTGTCGTGGACTACGGGCAATCGCTGTGCGGCCGGGAAAGAGGCTTCAGGGAGAGCGTTGGCCGGGTACTGCGTAGTCGCAAGTGCGGCATCCGAGACGAATTGCGGAGGCACTTCATGCGCCTGAGCTCGTCCGATGCTTCAAGTCTCGCCTCGGCATTCGAAGAAACGCAGCGAGCGCTGAAACTTCGCGACAACATCGACCCCTTCGCGTCGTTTGTCGATCTCGACAACAACGCGGGCGCCTGACCTTCGCCTTCCTCTGAACCGCAGGAACGCCCTCGCGCCGAGCACGAGGTTCTTCTTCCGGCGGTCGGCGACTTCCAGTTGGTAATCGTGAACGATGTCGAGGAGCTCGTCTCGGGTGAGGGCGTCGAGGATCTGGCGCTTGGAGGGCATGGTCAGGACCGATAATCGCACTGAGGAGGCCGAAAACCAAGCGCGAAGGCGAGCGTTGGTCTGAGAGCGCGAGAAGTCGGGAGTGAGCGGGGTCCACGCTCGCTGCGCCAGGGTCCGCTGCCGCTGACTGCCGCGGCTCAAGATCCATGTAGAATTCCCCGATGGCCTCTACGGATCAGACCAACCAGCACGGTCTAAGTCGCGCGATTCCTGCCGCGCTCAAGCTAGCCGTCCGGCAAGCTTGTGGATTCGGCTGCGTCAAGTGCGGCAACGCCGTCTACCAGTACGAGCACTTCGACCCGCCGTTCGAGGACGCCAAGTCCCACGACCCGGACGGCATCGCACTGCTTTGCGCTGGATGCCATGACCCGAAGACACGAGGGTTCTACTCTGCGGAGGCGATCGCGAAGGCCCGACGCGATCCGTTTTGCCTGAAGAACGGCAGCGCTGGTTCCAAGTTCCGCCTGGAGGTGGGGACCGAGGAACAGTTCCGAGTACGCATCGGTCGCACGGTCTTCGCTGGGGTGGAAACGATCATCAAGATCGATGACCAGAACATCTTGGCAATCCGTCCACCGCAGGCGCCAGGTGAGCCGCCACGGATCTCCGCCCACCTCTTCGACCGGAAGGGCAACCAGGCAGCGAGCATAGAGGATAACGAGTGGCTCGGTTCCGCGAAAACCTTCGACATCGAGACAGTCGGTGGGAGATTCAAGCTGAGGAGCGGGCCGCGGCAGCTAGACCTGGTTCTGCGGGTCGAGCCGCCGTACGGGGTCGCGATCGAGAAGATCAAGCTGCACTACCGGGGAAAGACCGTCAGCGGCGACGAGAAGTCGGGGTTCACGTTCAGGACGCACGGCGCTGCCGTCGTGATGCCCAAGGCGCAGCGCCTGGTGCGGGATGCCCCGTTCGGCTTTCACCTTACCGATGGTGGCGTGGCCATGGGAGACGACGCCGTCTTGACCTATTCCGATGCAACCAGCGGGCCTCGACCGGTGCCCGGTAGCATCGAGGCCATCGGGTCCACTGTGGAGCAGTCCGAGGACGGGGTAATGAAGATCACAGCGTCGAAGACGCACGGCGTGCACGGCATCCGCATCAACTTCGACCCGACCCCGAAGAGGAATCTGGGAAGAAACGATCCCTGCTATTGCGGAAGCGGCAAGAAGTTCAAGAAGTGCCACGGTAGGTAGGAGCGCACAGGCGGAAGCGCGCATGCCTGCACCTTCTACACCTCCACGTCTGTCGCGATCGGAACCCCCACCTCGTTCGCCACCGGCGTCCAGATGTCCACATCCTCCGCCTCGGTCTGGATGGACACGATCAGCGAGTAGCGCGCGCCCTTGTCGCTCCGGTCGCGCTTGGGCTGCTCCTTCCACCATCCCCCGATGGGGTAGACGCCGACCACGCCGCGTTCTGCCAGCTCGACAGCGAGCCCGGTGAGGATGTCGGAGTGGATCGAGCCATGGTTGCGCGCTTCCGGGCCGAGGTACCAGTCGTCGGAATCCTCGGCGCTTGGCTTCTGTTCCTCCTCGTCAAGCGCCTGCTGGTTCAGGCGCTTGCGGAATTCGTCCAGCGATTCGGTCGGACCCTTCACGTCGAAACGCAGGCCGTGCGAGGCGTACCCATGTCGTTTCTTCCAGCCGCGCCGTCCGGGATTCGGTTCGATGAAGTACGAAAGCGTGACGCGCAGCCGGACGGACTGCTCGCCCAGGCTCCGCAAGACCTCACTCGGCCACGGCAGCTCGAAGAACTGGATCTCACCCATGGTGCGCCGTTTCGGATCCGTTTGCGAAGGCCCAAAGGGCCGGATGCTGGCCTGCGCGATCAGCGTCAGCGAATCGTTCGCGCTCCGCAGCGCCCGCGCGAGGCTCGGCACCCCGAAGCCGTACCGGCGGACCAGCATCTGCCGTTTTCGTTTGCCGGCGGCTTTTCCGAAATTGGCCTGCATGGTGCGCGTCCACTCGGCCGAGTGCACGAGAAGTCCGCGGACGGACTCCGGGCACAGCTCCGGATACTGAGCCTTGATGACCGCAGCCATGCGCGCTGCCTGCGCCGTGGCGGCACTCGTCGCGTAGGAAACGACGAACGGCTTCTCGGCTGGCTTGTAATAGGTCGAGAGCAGGCACAGGTCGGCGCACGGAAAACTGATCTCCCCTTTGTCGTTGTGAACGACGTTCCCTCCCTCGAACACCACGTCGGGCTTGAGGGGCCACTGCTTGGCGAACGTCACCGACGTCGTGCTCCAGGGCGAGAGATCACCCGCTGCGGCGACGGGCTTCCACCCTTCCCAGGACGGATCGCGGATCGAGACGCGCTCGGTGTACGCACCGACCGTCAGGGCGTTCCAGGCCTGGGCTGGATCGTGCACGGGCTCGGTGTCGCTGCGCTCGAGGTGGTCCGTCGCGAGCGCGTGGCCGTCGACGTTCCCGGCGCTCAACACGAACAGCCGGCGCTCGACAGGACCATCGTCGTCCTCGTCGAGGTACACTAACCCCTGGGTGGTCTGGTCGAAGACGCGGCCGGCGGCTAGCGCGTCGACAGCCGATGACCACGAAGTCGGCTGCCCGCGGTCCCGCTCGTCCATTGCGGTGATGGCCACCGCGAAACAGCGTCCGCGCTTCGGGGCTTGGGCCTCCGCCCGGTTCGCAGCTTCCGCCGTGATGGTTCCGTACAGTTCCGGCTTGTTCGCTCCTTTCGGCGGGAGGATCTTCACCGATTCGAGCCGATGCTGGAGTCGGACCGGTCCGGAGCCCTCCAGAGCCGAAGCGAGATCACCGTACAGAGCGAGGCCCGCCATCTCGGTACCGTGTCCCACCATCAACGGGCCGCCACCGTCATCGTGAGGCCCCCATGTCGGATCCACCGCCGTGCAGTCATCCGGCGCCACTGCCGCTTCCAGTAGTGGGTGAGCTCGCGTGATGCCCGTATCCAGAATGCAGGCTGCGGGCGCATCGCCGTCGGCGGGTGTGGTCCGATCGCGCAGCTCCTTCGCCCAGTCGGTCTGCTCTCTTGGTTCCATGTCGACGAACACCGCCGCCGTTTCTTTCGCCCGCTGCAGTTCGGCCATGTCGTTCAGCACGTCGATGGAGCTTGCGAGCTGGCGGGTCGTGGCCTTCACGAGCGTCACGATGCGATCCTCGAACTGGAGCCGGCGCGCGCTCACGTCCAGCTTCTGGACGCTCGCAAACTCCATCAAACGCGATAGCTCGTCGCCGTCGTGCCGGCGGAGCCACACTTCCCACCAGATGGTCTCGTCGTCCTGCGGATACGCTTCGGCGCTGTCCGTCCACAGTGCGCGCAGTGTTGCCAGGCGCAGACTGGCCACGGGATCCAGCATCGCTTCGTGGCGCGGCTCGCGCTTCTTCTTTGGTCTGGTGCTTGCGTACTTCTCGAAGCGCGAGACGAAGTGTTTCACCTTGCCGTCCGGCACGAAGACCGTCGCGTGCTGGATACGCTTCGGTTTGGCGTCGATGGTCTGCGACTCGGTCACTGCTACCAGCTCGATGCCGCTGGGCGCGTACTCGAGGCTCTCCAGGTTCAGCGGCACGCCCGGTTGGCTGGTGAACTCGACGTAGAGTCCGGGCACGGCGCCGTGCACCGTGATCCCCGCCTGGTCCGCAGCCTGCCGTCGTTCGGTGGCCTCCTCGGCGGCCCGCTCGATGGATCGCTTCAGTGCGGCGCCGTGAGCGGGCCTGCTTGCTGGCGCTGGCGGCTTGGGCGGGTTCATCCGCTGCCCGTGGCGCCTGTACTTCTCGCCCCTCGGCTCGCCGGGAACGATGATGTGCCGCCGATTCCGCGGGGCTGCCACCGCTCAGCCCCCCTCGACTCGACTACGAGTGGGTGTGGGTCGTACGGCGTTCCCGGAGCGCGCCGAGCAGCTCTTCGTTCCGGATGCTGGTGGTGTGCGCCAGGATCGCGTTCTTCGCGGCTTGCTCGCAGGCGTGGGTGATTTCCGCATGGCTCAGCGTCTCGGCCGCGGCCGCAGCGCCGGCCCAGTCGACCTGTGAAGTGTCCAGCAGACCGAGCCGGGCGCGCATCACCTGGGTCGCGACCTGCTGCGACGGCAGTTTGTATTCCAATACGGAATCGAACCGGCGGAAGAGCGCGCGGTCAAGCAGTTTCACATGGTTCGTGGCAGCGATGACGAGGCTGTCCGACTCGTCCGTTTCGAGGAACTGGAGGAACGAGTTCAGCACGCGCCGGATCTCCCCCACGTCGTTGGCGCCGCCACGCTGGCCTCCCAGGGCGTCAAACTCGTCGAACAGGTACACGCCCCGCGTCGCGTGCATCGCGTCGAACACCAGGCGCAGCTTCGCCGCCGTCTCCCCCATGTACTTGGTGATCAGCCCATCCAGCTGGATCGTGAACAGGGCCAGACCGAGCTCGCCCGCCAGGGCAGCCGCGGTCATGGTCTTGCCCGTGCCGGGCGGTCCCACCAGCAGCAGCTTGCGGAGCGGCGCGAACCCATGCTCGCGAATGCGCTCTCGCTGGCGCTGTTCGACGAGCACGCGGTCGATGCGCTGGCGGAGATCGCCCTCGAGCGCCATGTCGACGACCCGTGTCTTGGGGTACGCCACCGTGAGCAGCCCCGCGAGCTCGCCGCGCGGCTGCGCCATGGGGATCGGCCTCGGCCCACGCGCCGGAGCCGAGCCGGCGCGTTCCTTCGCCCGATCGACGAGCGCACGCAGCTCCTGGGCGAACCTGCCCTGCCCGCTGCGCGCGGCCTGCGCGGCGACCTGCATCGCGACGGCATAGAACCGCGCGTCGTCGCCCTCCGCATGACTGCGGATGAGAGCCTTGATCTGGTCCGCCTTCGCCATGTTTCGCCCGCCTGCATGTGTTCTACCCTGAACGCACGGCCTCGCTCCACTCCAGCGTTCCGAGGCCCTGCATTTCGGGCGGAGAATTGGAGCTTCTTGCTCCGCTGCAGCGAGTCCTCTCGCCTGCTCGCTCTCCTTGACCGCCGCGTCGATGGCGTCGCCATGCCCGCGTGCCCCTCCCGCGTCCGCCCCTCGCGTCCCGCGCGCCGCGATCCCCCCGCGTCGCGCGCGCGCCGCGCATCTTCCCGCGAAAATCGGCCTCCCCGGCTCCCGACAATGGGTCCCCGCGGAAAACGACGGATTTTTGCTGGGGAGCTCGACCTTTTTGCCGGGGAGCGGCGGATTTTTGTCGGGGAGGGCGGGCGGCGAGTGGGGGAGCGACGGCGGGGGAGCGGGGGAAACGGCGCGGGGAGCGGGGAGGCATTGCGGCGTGCCGGTCCGCGAGCGCGAGGGAGCACATTTTCTGGTCGCGGGAGCTCCGCGCGGCCGCGCCGGAGCGGATTTCCGCGTGGCGCGAGCGCCCTGCGCGCTCTCGGAGGCGCGCAGCACATGGGTGACAGCTGCTCTCGGCAGCCGCGCAGCACCTCGGCACATGGGTGACAGCTCCGCAAAGCAGCGCCGCCACGCCGCAGCACATGCGTGACGCGGCGCAGCGCCGCGTCGCCCAGCGCGCGGCGCCGGGGTGACGGCGCCGGGCCTATCGGCAACAAGCATTTGCGACTGACACTCTGCCTGCGGGCGGATTGGCAGTCATGGATTCCACGTTGTCCATGTTCAGCGTTGCGCGGCACGAGCCATGGAGCGACAGTCGCCGGCCTCGGGGAACGCGGGGGCCATCGCGCCCGCGTGCGCGCTCTATCGGCGCGTTCACCAGGGAGAGGAAGAACCATGAGTAGTTTCACGCTTGGTCAGAAGGCACAGCGCGTGCTGGAGCTCCTGTTCGGCATGCGCAACGCACGCATCGCTTCGCTGCTCGCAGCCCACGGCTTCACGGAGAAGGATCTCGACAAGGGCTGGGCGCTGCTCAAGGCCCTGACGGAAAACCGTCTGGCCAACGTTCCGCCGCCCCCGGCGGATCCCAGCATCCTGCTCCGCGTCGACCAGTGGGAGAACATGTGGTTCCCCATTGCCGAGGCCTCGCTCGAGTACAATTTCCCCGAGGCGTACGCCTGGCTGTTCAACAACCTGCACCAGACCGACGGGGTGGACGTGCTGGTCAGCGTCGGCACCTTCGTCGATCGCTTCAACCAGCTCGCCTCGCAGAAGGACGTGAAGGACGCCGCCGCCGCGCACAAGCGCCTGGTCGAGCGCGGGCTGGGCAAGGCCGTCGTCGACGAGGCCCAGCAGATGCTGAAGGCCGCCGGCAGCATCTCCACGAAGCAGCCGCCGGCCCCCGCGGTCTCGCCCGAGGATCAGCAGGCCGCCGAAGACGCGATGTGGCACTGGTACCTGGAGTGGTCCGGCATCGCGCGCGCCGCGATCAAGGATCACCGGCTGCTGCGGCAGCTCGGCTTCATGCGCCCGGACACCGCCAGCGCCAGCACGCAGGACATCGGCGCAGAGCCCGCTGCCACCGCACCCGCTCCGACCAACGGCGCCCCCGCCGCGAACTAGCGGAAGGTGCGGTCCCGTCCATCGCCCGCCCCGGTGCTCCGCGGGCGGGCGATGGCGTTTTGTACAGGAGGGAAAGCATGCACCACGGCCGCCTCAGCCAGCCGACCGCGAAGGGCCTCGAGGTCCTCCGCCAGCGCATCGCCCGCGCGCACGTGCCCTCGTCGTGCCTCGACGAGACGCTGACGATTGCCACGTGGAACATCCGCGAGTTCGGGCGGCGGCGCAGAAAGCGCGCCTCGCTCCACTACATCAGCGAAATCATCGGGCAGTTCGACCTGTGCTCGGTGGTCGAGCTGCGCGAGGACACGCGCGACCTCGCGACCGTGCTCGGCTACCTCGGCCCCTACTGGCGCGCCCTCTACTCCGACTTCACCCCCGACCACGCCGGCAACCACGAGCGCATCGCCTTCCTCTACGACCGCCGGGCCGCCGTCTTCACCGGCCTCGCCTCCAACATCCACGCCCCGCGCGCGAAGGCCGGCGGCGACTACGTCGCCGAGCCCGACTGGTGGCGCCCGCCGTACCTCGCGTCCTTCCGCGCCGGCAGCTTCGACTTCGTGCTGCTCGCCGCCCACATCCGCTGGGGCGGCGACGGCGGGGCAGGGGAGAAAGCCCGCCTCCCGGAGATCCAGCTGCTCGCCGACTGGGTCTCACGACGAGTGCACGGGACGGCGCATTCGGACCACGACCTCGTCGTCGTCGGCGACTTCAACATTCCGTCGGTGGAGAGCCCGCTGTACACCGCGCTGGCCGCGCGCGGCCTGCGCATGCCCAGAGCGCTTGCCGGCCAGCACGGCTCGAACCTCGACGAGAACAAACGCTACGACCAGATCCTCCACCTCCCCCGCTTCACCCATTCGTTCACCGGCCTCGGCGGCGTCATCGACTTCTACGCCGGCGATCACCAGCCCCTGTTCCCCCGCTGCCGGATGACGAAGCGGGAGTTCACGTACGAGCTGAGCGACCATTTGCCGCTCTGGGCGCAGGTGCGGACGGACGTGGAGAGCGAGCGGGTGGATGTGGGCGTGGGGGTGGCGGCGGAGTAGGGAGCTGGTTCGTGGGGCGTCGAAGGGCGTCCGGCTCCCGGCAGTGTCCGTTACTAATGGACACAGCTTCCGACCGGACACCGAACCCCACGCCACGGGCCCGAGCCCGCGCAGGAATCCCCCACTTTCAGGCCAGATTTCGCTGGACTGACAGCTGAACATAAGTACAGTTTCTGGCCATGGCGAGGCGGGGACGGTCGGGCGGGAAGAGCCATCGGTTTGGCGGCAGCTGGACAACGCAGAAGCTGGATATCCTGAGGCGCTATCTGGCTGCGTACACGACAGCGCTGGGTGTGGTTCCATTGCTGAGCACGTCCGCGTAGCGCAAGCACTGCATCAAGAACGTCGCGCAAGTGATCGACCACGCGTTGGTTTCCCGGAGGCGTGAGCACGCACAGGAAAATACGGGGCAGAGCCGGTACCCTCGGAGTTGCAAGACAACGAAAGGAGGATGCCCCGTGGCGAAGATGATGCTGGAGATACCGGAGGAACTCAAGGGGATGCAGGAGCCGCTGCAGGCGCTGGTCGACGCAGCGTCCGACCAGATCGAGCGCGCACGGCGCGGGCGACGGATCGACTACGAGCGTTTTGAAGGAGTGGCGGCCGAGCGTGTGGCAGCTGTCGAGCGCGGCATCCACGCGGCATGTCTCGCGGCGCTGGACGTGGATGGTGCGGAGGTGCTGATCGACGGGGAGTTGTTCCGTCGCGTGGGACGCCATCCCGCAACGTACCGGGCAGGGGCAGGCGAGGTCGTGGTGGAGCGCTCGCTGTATCGGAGCGCGGCGGAACGGAACGGCAAGACCGTCAACCTCGTGAGCCTTCGTAGTGGAGCCCTCGATGACGGCTGGCTCCCCGGCGCGGCGCGCGCGATGGCGTACCTGTTGCAGCAGGGCACGTCCCGCGAAGCGGAGCAGACTGCGCGGCAGCTCGGTCGGCTGCCGTACTCGCGCTCGAGTTTCGAGCGCGTGGGGCACGAGGTGGGTCGGCTCTACCTTCCACGCCATCAAGAGATCGAGGAGACGCTGATCGAGAGCGTGGATATCCCGCGCAAGGCGCGCAGCGTCAGCGTGTCGCTGGACCGGGTTTCGTTGCCCATGGAGGAACCCCGGCCGCGAAGTGCGGGTAGACCGGCCAAAGACGCGCCGCGAAACCCCATCTCGCGCGTCTACCGCATGGCGTACTGCGGCACCGTCACACTCCACGATGCCGAAGGCGAGGCGCTGCGGACGATCCGGTACGGGACGATGCCTGGAGGCGACGCGCCGACGTTGTGCATGGGGCTCGCGAGCGACGTGCTCGCCTTGCTTGCCCACAAGCCGAAGCTCTCCGTCTCCCTGCTGTGCGACGGTGCAGCGGAGATGTGGAACTTGCTGGATGCCGAATTCCGTGGTCCCGACTTCGGCAAGGTGATGCACCTGATCGACATCTGGCACGCCCTGGAGAAGCTCTCCGCAGCAGCGAAGGTGATCCACGGCGATCAGTCGGCTGCCATCGTGCAACGCTGGCGGCTTCGCTTGCTCAACACGAGCGGCGCGGCGAGGCAGATCCTGCGCGAGTTGTCCGCGAGCGGAAAGGAGAACGTCCGCGTCGGCGACCAGCGGCCCGTGCACGAGGCGATCACGTACATCGAAAACAACGGGCATCGCATGAACTACGCCGCCGCGCGCAAGCAGGGTCTGCCCATCGGAAGCGGCAACGTCGAGGCGACGTGCAAGTCGCTCGTCGCACAACGCATGAAGCGTGCCGGCGCACGTTGGAAGAACGACACCGGCGAGCACATCATCCATCTCCGAGCGCTGGCGCTGAGCGACCGGTGGGACGACGCGATGGACGTGCTGTTGCGGCAGCGTCACGTGAAGGTGCGGGTTTGCGATGCCGCGTGAAACTGCTCAGGACGGGAACCACACCCAC